>OZ244829.1:0-4800000 GCA_965220415.1 Candidatus Poribacteria bacterium | reverse complement strand
ATAGTGGAGAAGCAGCGGCAGATTCTCACGCGTATGCTCGAAAGTGCAAAGTCGCTCCAGAAACGTGATGTGAGCAAGAAACGCCAAAGCAAGGTCGCTGAGACACCCTTCAATACCGCTACGGAAGCGCCTCCGCTCGATTCAAGACTACTCGGCAAGATTCATCAACTCGAGCCTAGCCTCAGATCTGGTGGGACAGAGTCTCTCCCGCTTGAATACCGAGACCAAATCGAACGCTATTTCAAAGCATTGTCTCAGCAGACACGCGGACTAAGCTCGTCCGAGGAGTAAGGTGTCTACGACAAGAAAACTCAACAGATACGACGATGAGTTTGAGGCTAGTAACCGTATCGCGTCTAGCAGTTTCCATGCTCGTTTTCCCTCCATTGACTGTCATTGGTAGTGTAGCCATTAGCATCACATAGCCGCTGCCTGCCGCATTTGAATTTGAAATATCACAAACGCTAAAAGCAAGTAGCGTGCCACACTTTGGGAAAAACTAGGAAATGGCGCAATATTGCGGATATGCTACACGAATCGCTTGCGAGAAGCAAAGCGTGAATCAGGCACGACTTCAAACTGCACTAAACGGGGCAATTAAATTGCACCAAACAAAACAATCTGTCAAAAATCTCACCTGCTACACTGTCCAGCACGCCGCTACAACTAAACCGCGCTGGAAAGCCCTACCTCTACGAACTTCCTTATGCACCACGTTCAATCGTAGGGGGAGATGGAATCTCAATTAACGTCTCGGGATGACCAACCCACACTAAGTCTTTATTCTCCGCTCATTTCATAACCGACAGCGTCGCTGGTTTTAGGCACTAGAGACTCACGTAAATCAGTTTCGGATGGATAAAGTTTCTTGTACACGTAGTAACTATCTAACACCTTTTTAATGTGGCGGCGCGTTTCATTAATTGCAACGTCCTCAATGAATTCGTCTAAATCTTCCAATCCCCTTTCTTTCACCCAGCGGCTCATTCGTCCCGGACCACCGTTGTACGCCCCGGTCACCAGAGCATGGTTGTCTTTGAAGCGGTTCATCAGAAACTTCATGTATTTCGTTCCCATTTCAATATTCACACTAGGATTCGAAAGCATATTCTTCTCAAAACGGCGCATCTTGAGTTGGCGAGCGAGTTCACGTCCGGTTTGGGGCATAATTTGCATTAAGCCTATCGCTCCGGCCCATGAAACTACTTCAGCGCCAAACCGGCTCTCTTCCAGAATCATCGCTGCTACGAACAGGGGATCCATCTCATATTTCTTGGAGTATTTCTTGATGACATCGTTATAGTAGACAGGGTAAAGCATTTGGTACAGTTCCAGCGGTATCGCCCCATTTTCATCACGCATCGACGCGAAAGTAGATAGCTGCTGTGCATAATCGTATGCCTCATTAAATCTTCTCTTTTTCTGGTAACACTCAATTAAGCTGTAGTAATTGGTGTTTTGATTGCCACGCTCCAATTTAATGTCCCGTCGTATTTCCGTAATAGCGTCATCGTAGAACTTCAGTTCCATCAATTTTCCAGTACGTGCGGACCTCCTTACGCCAACTTGCTTCCACTTCGAGTGATTCGGAACAGCATTCACGCGAGTATAGACCGGGGAGGCCTTCACGCTTTCTATTCTTTCACCCATCTGTCGAAGCACAACTTCTGCTCGACTACTGTAATACCAGTGGTGTTTCCCAAGAACTTCGCGATATATCTTTTTCGCCGTACTTGGTTGATTTTTTCGCTCGTAGCATTTCGCTGTCCAAAAATGCGCCGCCATGGCGAGACGGTTACCAGGAAAGAGACGCATCAACGAGGCAAAGGTCTTAATACTATCGTCGTACTCCTTGTGCTTGAATTGAATCCAGCCGATACGCCAATAGGCATCGGAGGCAAATCGGCTACTTGGGTATTGCTGCGTTAACTGACGATAGGATTCGAGCGCTGCGTCGAAATGTTCCTCGTTCTCCTGTACCCATCCAAGGTCAAAGAGCGCCTTGTGTGCGTACTCGCTCCAACCATAGTCCCTCACGAAAACCTTTAATCGCTTCTGTGCAATATGAGGTTGTTTTTTGCGGCGGTAACAAAGTGTCGTTTGGTACAGTGCCCGGGTTAGGTAGTTACTCCCGGGATAGAGCGTGACAACTTTGTTGTATTCACGAATTGCGAGATCGTATTTGCGTCGGCGGTGGTAGGCGCGACCAGTGAAATAGACGGCTTGTCCGGTGAGTTTGTCGTCTTTTTTTGGAGCAACTTTTCGAAACAACGCGATTGCATCCGTAAACCTTCCATGGTTGTAAAGCACCATGCCATGCGTTACGCGTTGGCTACGGGTAATCGTCAACCTAGGATGTGCTTTGGCTAATCTTTGAATTTGCGTGAGAGCTTTGCGTGCGATTCCATCCGAATTGTCTGCATCAACCAGGCGTTGATACGCAAGTAGTGCATCTTGCCACTTCCTCAATCCTTCGTATGCTTGCGCCTGCAGATAAGTTGCTCTCCTAAAATAATCGCTTCGTTCATTCGCAATTAACTGAGAAGATAATTCAATAGCCTTCGTATGATTGCCTTGCTTCAGATTCACACTAGCGATTTCATATTTTGCATCAAAAACGTGATGGCTCTGTGGATATTGTTCAATCAACCGTTGATACCAAGCAATCGCCTCCTCATGATTTTCGCGTTCCTGATGGATCTGCGCCAAGCGATAGATAGCATAATCGGTGAGAATGTAACCGGATGAAATCGCCATTTCATAATGCTCGGCAGCCTGATCCCATTTCTTCAGCTTTTCATAACAGTACCCAAGTGTGTGATGAATCTCGTGCGAATCTAATTCTGGGGGTGAGGTACGAACTAACGACTCCAAGTGCTTGGTGGCAGGTGCAAATTTTTCTTGCTCCATCAACACAAGTGCTTCGTTTAGCAATGGGTTCGCAAGCGCAGGCAATTCTAAGAAAGAATAGACTGTCAGATAGATGAACAGAGGGCAGAGGAGGCGTAGATTTTTCATGATGTTATCTAAAATGGAGGATCAAGCGAACGGATAGTGAGTGCGATAGAGATCCCTCAAGCGAACGGATAATGAGCGATCAACTGAGCGGATAGCGAAGGCGATAGAAGATCCCGATAGTTATCTCATAGTAAATCCTGATAGAGATTCTCAATGTTCGTAAAAGGCGACGAACTTGAGAGAAATAAAGTTGATAATGGAAGGGAAAAACCGGTCAATCAATTGGACTCACGGTAGTACCTTTGGTGATATTTGCTCGTTTGTGGATCCATACCCCAATAACTGGTATGTGAAAATTCGAGATTGCACAAGTCTATTATGCGGAAGATGGGTTCTTAGTTGCAATGACTATGGAATCCGCCCGACCATTATCGAATCTGTCGGTACATTTTCGCAAGTCGTGATGGAGAAATGCCACAACAAAAAAGGAACGTAATCATCCAGTTTGTCAGCGTTGTCCGCACGATGCCCTTCTGTTCCCATCTTCGAGGCGATATGTGAATGCACGGCTTCACAAGAGCAGTTCGTCCAATCTGACGTAGCTTCCGAGAAAACCCTATTTCTTCCATGATAGGTAGATTCGGAAACCCGCCCATTTGTTGAAAATGAGAGCGACTGACGAAGATTCCCCCGTCACCATAAAACACTTTAAGGCGCCGCGCCCTGAAATTCGCCGCGAATTCGATAACGCGATACAGCGGGTGTGTGCCTTCAATTCGTTGCTTGAACGCCCCCCCAATATAGCCTGCGGCAACCGCAGCTTCGACTCCTTGAACGGCGCCCGGTTCAAGCCAAACATCTGCGTGCAGGAAGAGCAGCGTCGTCCCAGACGCTACGGCTGCGCCTGCGTTCATTTGGCATGCTCGTCCACGCCTGGAAGAAATCACCTCGCCGTATTTGCTGGCAACTTGCCGTGTACAGTCAATACTTCCACCATCAACAATAAGCAGTTCGTGGCCTTCAAGTTGCCGTGTCAGTCGAGATAAAGTGGAATCTAGGATAGTGGCTTCGTTAAGGGTAGGAATGACGACTGAGATCATTTCTGCATTTGAGATAACGTCAAGTTGTCTCGTTTGATTCATAAAAAAGATCGGTGCTTCGCGAATTCTGCATCGCACATTTGGCTTGATACAGTGCACGCAGCGGAAAAACCGAGGCATTGATTGGATCTGCGTAACCCCCGATTATCTCCCAATAGATTCCGACACAACTGGCGTTCCACGAACCATCAGGTTTCTGATTGCCAAGTAGAAATCTTATCCCCTTCCATCCCGACTCATTTTGAGGATTAACAAGCAATAGGGCACCCGCAGACCAAGCTGTCTGCTCTACGGTGCTTTCCGTGCGGTTACCGAACATATCTTCGCCCCATCCGCCATCGTGGTTTTGTGCACTCTCCAACCATTGAACACCCCGGTGCACTTCTTTACAATCGCGTTCACCGGTTTGAACCAGCGCTGTGATGGCGTTTGCTGTGCCGTAAGTATTCTTCGCCAGCCAGAGGTCACTCCAATACCCATCTGGAGATATTTGGTGCTTGAGCCATCTACAGGCACGGTTTATATCTGTATCGTACCCTCCCGCTTCAATTAGCGCTTCGATTGCGTGAGAAGTGATGCTCACGCAGCCAACATCGCCCTGTCCTGGAACATAGGTGCTCCAACTCCCATCGCGTCCTTGATGGGCGCAGAGCCACTGGAGCCCCCGACGAATTGCGGTGTCTGAATCTGCCATTCTCAACTTCAAGAGGGCAAGTAACGCCAAGGCTGTATCGTCGGCATCACTAGGTAAGTAGCTGCCGGGTAACCCGGAAAATGCCCAGCCGCCATCGGCATTCTGGTTCTGAACTAACCATCCACCCGCGGACCGGAGGTGCTCCGCACCTTCTGAGGCGTCAATATCAATGACTGAGATTGTACTTAACGCGGTGTCCCACACATTAAGATTTAATGCCTCCCGGCAGCCCCCGTCGGAATTTCGAGTGCAAGCCAACCAAGATAGACTCTCATCAATCATCCGATCAAGTTCATTGCCTTTTCTAACTCCTTTCTTTCGAAGCTCAATAAGCGCCAAACTTGACAACGCAGTGATATAGTTGACGCGAAACCAACTGCCGTCAGAAAGTATGTGCGCCTTCAGCCAGTCGAAAAGGCAATCGATAATCTCAACACGTTTTTTTGTGTTGAGTTCAACCATTAGGAAAACTGCTGCAAGTGTGTGTTGTTCCGCAATAAAAAGTTTCTGAAACATCGGCGTGGTGAAAAGGTCTACAGGCGGGAGAACATTGGTTGGCGGTTTGAGGACGGCACGGAGCCGTGGAAATAGAGCGGATATCTTTTGCGCCATCGCCAACACTGGAAGCATATTCTTGGAGATTGTCAGTTTAGCCCATTCGGATTGCTCGAATGCTGCGTAAGCCAACTTTATCAGCGCTAAATCGTGTGGATAGTCTGGAATACGTGCTAGAGCCGCCTCAACTTGTGGCGTCGGTTGCCGTTCAACAACCTGCTGTAAGATGAGCTTGGCAAACAGAGTTGCTCCTCGGTTCGGCTGATTCGACACATCAAGACTCCACGTGCCGTCTTGGTGTTGATTGTGCAGCAACCACCCAACTAGGTCCGAATCCGGAAACTTGCCCAACGCAAATTGCACCCAAGCGTAGGCACACGTTGGAAAGGTACTTGAGGAGAGTTTACCTTCAAAACAACCGGTGTTATGCGATTGCGCCATCAAGAAAGATGTACCGCGACGCAACGCGGTTTCAATGCTTTGGTTCATGCTCCAATTGGGGGGATTGCGCACCTTTAGAAGAATCTTTCTTCCACTAGATTACGCAACGACTAATGAACTTCGACTGGTATCCTTGCCGGTCATTGTCTGCTTTCATTCGACAATCTCGGACTGTGGAGAAACCTATCAATCATCAGACCAGCCAAATATACCGGATTATAAAAAGTATGGCGAAAAGATAAATTAACCAATGAACCTGTTTCCCTTTACCGGTTACCAACTTCAGGAAGGAATATGAAATGAATCCAAAGGCAAACCCTTCCGTGATGCTGAAGGCGAGCGGCATCATCAACAACATCAAGAATGCCGGAAGAGACTCTGTAATGTCATCCCATTCTATATGGACGACATTCTTAAGCATGAGGCTCCCAATAATAATCAGTGCAGGTGCAATAATAGGATACAGGAACGTATTCTCACCGATAGCATAGCCTGCTCCAACCATTTTAATCAGCGGATGGAAGAAGAGGGCGAGCAGCATCAAGACTGCCGTCACTATGTTAGTTAAGCCCGTGCGGCCGCCCGCAGAAATTCCTGACGCGCTTTCAATGTAACTGGTAACGGTGGATGTGCCAAGTAGCGCACCGCCGCTGGTAGCAACCGCATCGGATAGCAATGCTTGTCGTGCCTTCGGTAGTTTGCCATCAACCATCAATCCTGCTTGTTGCGTAACGCCAATAAGTGTTCCCACTGTATCGAACAGATCGAGAAAGATGAATATCACGATAATTGAGATTAGCTCAGGTTGTACGAAAATGTTCGGAATCGTTAGCTTCAAGAAGGTCGGCGCCATAGAAGGTGGTGCGGAGACAACGCCTTGAAATGTCACCATTCCGGTAAGTAGCCCTATAACCGTCGAGGCGAGAATTCCAATCAAGATAGCGCCTCGCACGTTCAAAGCAAACAGGGCACCCATAAAACCGATACCGAACAGCGATAACAGCACAGGAGGCGACTTCAGATTCCCCAGGGTGACATAGGTTGCCGGGTGTTGAACAATTAGTCCAGCCCATTCCAAGCCCACGAGGGCGATGAGCAATCCAATCCCGGCAGGAATGGCGTTCCTGAACGAAACGGGAAGAATGCTCATTACCTTTTCCCGCAACCCGACAAAGGAAAGTAGAACAAAAAATGCCCCGGCAATAAAAACTGCTCCAAGTGCGGTTTGCCACGGAACTCCTAAGGTGAGGCAGACGGTATAGGTGAAAAAGACGTTGTGTCCCATTCCCGGCGCAAGAGCGATTGGATAATTGGCAAGGAATGCCATCAGCACCATTGCAAATGCACTAGTGATACACGTCGCGGTCATCACCGCGCCAGGATCCATTCCCGCCGCGGATAGTATTGCCGGTTGAACGAAAATAATATACGAGAGTGTTGCGAATGTTGTACATCCTGCTACGATTTCACGTTTCGGTGTGGTTCCTGCTTCTTGTAAACGGAACAGTTTTTCTAGCATTGGATACCCTTTTTAGTATCAAGCATTGCTTGATTTGATTGCCGATCGTCCATGTGACAATATTTCGGATTTATTCTCGAATTGGCCGACCTAGCACGGGGTAAGCCGGATCAATGTGACCTTTACCAGTACGCTCACCGCGGGGGACAAGCCGGTCAATTGTTATTTCATCTGACTCACTCAAAACACAGTCCAAACACCCGAGATTGTCATCAAGTTGCTGCATCGTTCTTGGGCCTATGATGACGGAGGTAACGATGGGATTCGCTAGTACCCACGCCAATGCAAACTGGGTCAGCGTTCTGTTGTGTGCCTCCGCCAGCGGGATGAGTTGTCGTGCCACCTCATAGCTCTCTTCGCGGAGCTCGGTTTGTAAAAGACGACGGTCGCGTCGGGCAGCCCGCGAGTCGTCCGGAGGCGCCTGTCCCGAACGATACTTTCCCGAAAGTACGCCGCGCGCCAGCGGACTGTACGGAACAACACCTATACCGCGCTGCTGACATAATGGCAGCAGTTCCACTTCGATGCCACGATTCACTATGTTGTATAGGGGCTGCACACACACGAAATGCTCTAGGTTCATCTGCTCGCTTACTGACAGCCCTTCGTACACTCGCCACGCGTCGAAATTTGAACAGGCGATATATCGTACTTTGCCATGTTTTACGCAGTCGTCCAATGCTCGCAGCGATTCTTCAATCGGGGTCGTTGGATCCGGCCGATGTAGATAGTACACATCAATTCGATCCGTATCAAGTCGCCGCAGGCTCTCCTCAACCTGAAACATTATGTGGTAGCGACTCGATCCGGACTCGTTGGGCCCCTCCCCCATGGGACCGCAAACTTTCGTGGCAATCACAACCTCGTCACGGACTGAGTGAATTGCTTTGCCCACAATCCTCTCAGATTCTCCATCATTGTATACATTTGCAGTATCGAGGAAATTAATACCGGCATCAAGTGCGCGATGAATCATCCGAATCGAATCCGATTCATTCGTTGGGCCACCAAACATCATCGTTCCCAAACAAATCTCGGAGACCTTAACTCCCGATCGTCCCAGCGATTTGTATTCCATATTAAACCTTAGTTAAATCATGTCCTATGAGTACCACTCCACGTGCGTACATTCGCCGCACCGAGCGATTACCCCATTCAAGTACTTTCGTAGTCTGAAAAAGTCAAAGGTACGAATAAGTTTGCAGTTGATGTTCCCTTTTGCGCTTGTTCTATCACGACCGTTGTGCGACATCTAGACACTAACGGACAACAAGTCCCAAGGTCACCGTGCGCAACCTGTTTTTATATTGAGAATATCTGATGTGTATGATAAAATACTGTTACGTATTATTGCAAAATAACGATGAAAAGTCAATGCCAAAACCCGGGCATTTTGGTTGAGGAAGAACCAAGAGACAGCGTTGTCCCACTATACGTGATAAGTCAATAGGGAGTCTTTTATACGATGCCAAGGACGATGCGAATTACGACCGAATCCATTGCGATGGACGCTGAACTTAATGAGTCATGGACGGCTTCACAGATATGGGAGGCATTGCCAATCACTTCCTCAGGGAACACGTGGGGAGATGAGATTTACTTCTCTATCCCGGTGGACGCTGAACTAGAGAACGGGCAAGACATCGTGGAACTTGGCGACATTGCGTATTGGCCCCCAGGTAAAGCATTTTGTATCTTCTTCGGGCCCACGCCTATGAGTCGAGAGAACGAAATTCGACCAGCGAGCGCCGTTAACGTCATCGGTAAACTCCTCGGAGACGCGACAAACTTCAAACAAGTCAAGAATGAGGAGAAAGTAACATTAGAGCAAATCGATCGGAGATAAAGTATGGAGTTTACCGAAGAGGAAAGAAAGGAACTTGAAAAAAAGTACAAAGAACAGCGTCGGGCTATGTGGGCCGGAAAGCGTCTTCCAAGCGCTTCACCAGAGGAGAGTATGGATGAAGCCCCGGAAAATTCGGACAGTGTTGATAAACCGCCAAAAGGGGCGACTCTTCACACCGGACCGGATTCTAGCCGAACTCGGACAAAGCCATTGGATGAGAACCAATCAACTACGGTTTCTTCTCAAGCAAGCGCGAGGCCATCTGGGCAAACACGGTTGCATACGAGAAGCATTGCACCCAATAATAGTGAAAACACGGTTTCAGCAAATGATTACGGTAACGCGCAGCAGATTATTCAGAAAACTCGGGGGCAGAGAGAGGAAATCTGGGAGGGCAATTCAGCCACACGTTCGCACCAAAGCCAGCGATGGCGCACCACAGCTGGCAAAGTAGGAAAATTTTGGAACCCACCACGACAGGAAGAGGTTGAAAGGCCGCGCAGATGGAAACTCGCGTTAGGAGTATTTGGAGCTATAGCCTTGTTAATTAGCGTTGGTATACTACTAGGATATTGGTTTGCAAGCTAGAACTGTGGAGAGTCAGAATTCGCTTAATTCCTACTATAATCTTCGCTGCCAACTGTGCCGCAGAGTTATTTGGAGATAAAATCATGAACCTACCGTTCCCGACATTATCCCGATCCTGGACACAGGTCTACTATCCGGTCACGCTCGCACTGGCACTCTGGTTCGGTACAACGGGTTATAGCCAGAACTTCTATCCGGATGACATCGGAAACCAGTGGACCTTACAGAGCCTTGACAAAATGAACTTGAGGACTGTTACAATCAAGGGTCCAGAGATAATCGGTGACGTAGAACTTAGACTTATTGAAGAAGACACCAATGGCAACGTCAACAAACTCTTGGTAAAATCGGAAGCCGACGGAATAAAACTCTTCCGATCTATTGTCTCCATTGCCATCATAGGGGAAGTGACATTTGATTATTCGCCGCCACAGGTTTTTCTCCCAATCCCAGCACATCTCGGTTCGACTTGGACGGTTCAAAGCGACGCTGAGATTGCCCTCGTGGGAAAGATTCAATCGACAAATCGGGCTGAGGTAGTCGCAATTGAGGAGGTGGTTACGCCCGCAGGTACCTTTGAGGACTGTTTGAATATTAAACAGAACATCGCCTTAAACTTACCGATTGCAGATTTGGAATTAACCAACTCTATGTGGCTAGCGCCGAATATCGGCTTAGTTAAAGCAACCGATTCGAGTGGCATTATCTTCGAACTGATTGATTTTGATATCGCTGAAAGCGAACCTCAAACCGCAGTGCAACCGATTGGTAAACTAGCAACAACATGGGCATCAATGAAGTATCGGTGAACGAACATAAGCATTTCGACGCCAAATCCCTGTTAAGCTCCGGGCATCTCAAAACATCTCCCATTTTCCCTCAGCTAGCTCATTTTTTGATCCTTGCCATTGCCATCCTGCTGTGTGAACACATCTCTCCCTTTGGATACACCCATGAAAGGCATCATTTCAAATCATTTGATGGCAGGTTGCATTTGACAAGGACCCCTCGAATTGGAGGCAGCGCGACCCTTGTCCTCTCAATCCACTCCAATCTCGCCGATTCCGTTCATGCCCGAATTCTGTTTCATCTTCCGCGGGGTATTGATGCTGAATCGCCGAATCAATTTCACGATGTTTATTTCCCCCCAAAGGAGGCAGAACAACAATACAGCGTACGTCTGCGAGTAAAAAAAACTGGAAATTTTCCGCTTCAAGCATCAATCTATACCACATCCGTTGATGGTAAAAGAATTGCACAACATTTTTATACGTATCTTCTCGTGACACCAACCCGTGCGGAGATTGGGTCCGAGCCTTTCAAGGATGAAGTTGGCAGCTTTCCACTACAGACCCATGCTCAATTGTCATCCGCGCCCGCTGAGATTGATGGCGCTCTGCTGATTCGTGGAACGGTTTCCTATTTTGACGATAACGAACTCAGCGTATTGCCCGTTCAAAAGCCCCAAATTCAATTGTACTTGGAAGATCAAATCACGGGCGACATAATTATCGATCACACCGTTGGCGATGGAGAAGGCAATTACAACTTCAATAATCTAAATCACCCAGCCCTTCACGACGGTAGCCCGCGTAATCTGTACGTTGTTTTGAAATTCGAAAACTCTGTGCTGTCGATAACGGACGACTTAGGCCAGACGTATGCCCTGCAATCTGAAACACTTTACGATGTCCCAAATGGTGAAAACTTCATTAATCTAGTCATTGATGGATTTCATCCGATGCGCGGTATTGGACACATTTTCAACACAATTCAAGACACACACGCTTTTTTATTTGACCGATTGGGTTGGGAACGGGACAGGCCGATACAGGTAGTATGGCCTGGCCTATATGGGATCTCTTACTACGATAACGGTAGAAAAAAGGAGACGCGAGAACATATTGCAATTGCTTTTGGCGAACATCAATGGTTACGCATTATCATGTACCACGAATATGCGCACGCGGTGATGACTGCCGCGTATGGCTACAATCCTGATGCCTTGCCTCAAGGTAACTACCCTCGTGTGCACCGTGTAGAGACCGTGTCGAATTTAGGTTTCGCATTCTATGAGGGGTGGGCGGAGTTTATGGAAGCCGCGGTAGACAATAACGCTTTGAATGTTACGGGATTCTTGGATCGGGACTCTCCAAATATTGAATCTAATCAGTGGTGGACAGGACACGTGAATGGAGCAGGTCAGAATGTCAGAGGCGAGGCAGTGGAAGGAACCGTTGCAAGTATCCTGTGGGACATATTCGACACACCAGACTCAATAGATCTCGCCCCGAATGTTGACGATGATAACATCAGCGATCGGCTAGATTTGTTCTGGAAGATTTTTGTGACGGATACCCCGCAAAACGTCATAGATGTCGCGATGGCGTGGCGCCTGCGGAATTTTCCGATGTTGAAAGAACTGGAGGCAATATACGCAAACCATCATACGCTTTCTCGCCCGAACTCGCCCCCTACTCTTCAATTTACTTCTCCTACCAAAGAGGGCGCCGTAGCAGGTAATACCTTTGAGATCACGTGGCAGGCATTCGATCTGGATGGGGACGATTTTACGATTGACTTGTTCTATGACGTTGATCGGATAGTGGGAAATTCTGTAGAGATTCGATCGCGGATTTCGTCAAGGCTTTCTGGTTGGAGCTGGGACACAAGTATGGTTGAAGAAGGCAAATACTATCTCGGTGCGAGTGTTAGAGACTTTAGAAATTCAAAGATTGAGGTCTACAGTGAAGAATTTGTAATCATTGATCGGACAGCGATTTACGATGTGAATGGGGACAAAATTGTCAACTTGCTTGATTTGGTCGCAGTCGCCGCCCAGTTCGGAAAGCATTCAGATTCTAACGCAGATGCGAACGGTGATGGAGTAATAAATGTCCTTGATCTTGTCTTGATTGCAGCTCACTTTGGAGAAGTCGTCCCTTGACATATCACAAAATTAAAAGCGACGATCTCGCGATCACGAAGGACGATCAAACGGAAAATTTTCAGTAGATGTCGTTACTGATTGAGAAAACTCATTTTCTCGCGGTGGCACTATCAAAGACTGCAGTGGTCATTAAAACGTGCTACATTTAATAGGTACTGGTATGACGCAATCACCGACTGCGTAAAAGGAGGTGTAGTTTGCCGTTTGGAGATAACAACTGGCTTGCTTTAACGCAAGAGCCGACTTTGGAACCTGAGCTCCCTATATGCGATCCCCACCACCACAACTGGGATTTCCGCACTGACCGTATTCCCTACCATCGATATCTTCTTCATGAACTTGTCGCCGACATACACAGCGGCCACAACGTGCGTTCTACCGTGTTTGTCGAGGCAGGTGCAATGTACCGTGCCGATGGCCCGGAGGAAGCGCGTGCTATCGGAGAGATTGAATTCGTACAAGGACTCGCCGCTGCCAGTGCAAGCGGACTGTACGGTGCTAGTCGAGTTGCGGCTGGAATTGTTGGCCGTGCGGATTTGAATTTAGGCGATCGAGTTGAGCCAGTACTTGAGGCACTAAAAGCGGCTAGTCCTAACAGGTTCCGAGGTATTCGTCACTCTGTTACGTGGGATCTACATCCTGAGTTCGAAAATAGAGCCCGTCCCAATATAAAAGGTCAGTTGGGATCGAGTACCTATCGCGCGGGTGCCCGAATACTAGCACGTATGGGGTTAACCTTGGAGGCATGGTTATATTTTCCACAACTGCACGAGTTGGTAGATTTCGCTAAGGCAATTCCAGATTTGAGGATTATTTTAAATCACGTTGGAGGGGTGTTAGGCGTTGGTCCTTACGCTAATCGGAAGGATGAGGTACTAGCCACTTGGCGAAACGGTATCGAAGCTGTAGCCCAATACCCAAACATTAACATAAAACTTGGTGGAATGGGGATGCCGCAAGTTGGCTTTGATTGGCATACGCGCGTTAAACCGATTGGTTCGAAAGAGCTAGCCGAGTGCATGAGCCCTTACATGAACCATTGTATTGAAAAGTTCGGACCGGATAGGTGCATGTTCGAAAGCAATTTCCCGGTCGATAAAGTATCCTTTTCTTATAATGTGATGTACAATGCCTTTAAACGGCTCTCAATGAGTTATTCGGACTCGGAACGCGCCTCTATGTTTCACGACACTGCTACTCGGGTCTACCGTATTGATGTATAAGCTATGGACAACTCACGTTTTTGATGAGTACCACGCTTGAGGTAAATTGACGACGCAGATTGGAAGATCTGTTACGCCAGACCTCCATGCGTCACGCATCCATTTCAAAGAGGAGGCAAATCCACAATGTCAGAAGTTATTTACGATGTCGCCGTTATCGGGGCAGGCCCGGCGGGCGCGCAAGCGGCAATTTCTGCCAGTCATCAAATGCGACACGTACTGGTTCTACACGCTGGCAAAGTGAGTTTCAGTCGTGGACGAGCATACTGGTCAAAGTCCGTCAAAATTGAGGATGCGCCAGTGTTTCCCGGCGTCATCGGGCCACAATTTGCCAAGGAATTAATGAAGTGGATGGAAGGACGTCCGGTAACCGACGTTACTATACACGGCGAGAAACGCAAAACAGGGATTGAAATCCGCGACGGATTGATTACTAAATTAACAAGGGAAGAGAACTGTTTTGACCTTGAAGCCTCCACTGCTGCACTTAAGAAAGGAACGTCAAAACAGATTGAGCACTTTAAATCTCGAACAGTTGTTGTTGCGTCGGGTTTTGATGATCGCTGGCCCAATATCGAATTTCAACCTGGGGCTGAACGGCTATACCAACAGTATGTTTCCGTGTTTCGGTATGCCGGCAATCGTAAGGGTTGGCACGTGTGTATCCGATGCGATGGGCACTTGCATGTTGACGAACATCTCGCTATCGTTGGTGTCGGTGACTACATATACGATGTAGCGCTTGGATCCCAAGATTTTACAGATAAAATCACAATCTTGACGAACGGTCGTCCACACGGGATGTCGCCCGAAGTCCTTAGGCAAGCTGAAGAACGAGGTATCAACATCATTGAGTCGAAAATTCGCAGACACATTGGCGAGAAGACCAATCTAATGGGCTTTGAGTTGGAAGATGGAGACGAGGTGTATTTTGACGGTTTTCTTGTCGATGAAGGGTTAATTCCAAACACGAAGTTTCTTGAAGGTTGGAACTATCAAAAGGATGAAGACGGGTTAATAATCACCAACGACGCTGCACAACTCCTTGACTTGCATGGCAATCCGATTCCCGGTTTGTTCGCCGCCGGTGACATTGTGTCAGGTGAGCGCAATCTCATTGCAACAGCTTTCGCGCTAGGACAAGAGGCTGGGTTGTCGGCATCAGATTCGTTACGCAGATGGCATCATCCCAAGAGCCAATGAGCAAGAACTACCGCTCGGGTACTTAATCTCGGTTGTTGAAGACCTAAGCGGTTTCAACAGTATTGATGACTCCATTGGTATCAGGACCTTCTGACATTCGCTCAAATATCGGCAGCGACAGCTACCAAATCGAGGATGTTTACGACATTGTCCCCGTTCACGTCGGGATTAGGCTTAGTCCCCTCTACATCCTGCAATCCTAGGTTTTGCGCAACGAAGACCAAATCCAAGATATTTACCTCGCCGTCCCCGTTGACATCCGTTGGCCTAGGCTGGCTGGGGATGACGATACTAGCGCTCCTTACAGTTTCCCCGTTTTCTACGCCATCAAAAGGCGTGGCTTCAACAAAAAACGTCTCTCCCTCGCTAAATTCTCGCGAAAGCGCCGCGTTTGTCGCATCTGCAATAAGACCATCTTGGTTGTGCCACTGATACGTCACCTGTTCAGCGTCTCCATCATCGTCAGACCATCCATGCGCTTGAGCAATGAGCATGTTGGGTATTGCGGACGAGTCCACATCTGTTACAACCTCGACACTGCTAAGTGATGGCGGGGTGTTCAGGATATGAATCCGCTCGCTCTCAAGGGAATTGCCGCTTTCAGTCTCATCAAATGGCGTAATTACCACATACACCTCATCACCGGCATCAAAGTTGGCGCCTGTGAGGCTACGTTCGATGATGGACGTATCCGCCAGCGTGAGAAACGAGTTCTTTGAAAATACCACTTGATAGTCAACCTCGACATTCAGAGTTGAACCCGGCAAAATCAAACGCTGAGTGACAAGGATAACCTCAACTTCTGAGCCGGGGTTGGTAATGTCTAGGCTAGCCGCCAAATCGCCCGTAGCTGTTAAAGCAATCTGACGGACTCGCGTCATGTAACGATATAGCCTTTCGCCAGGAGCAGAATTGACGTAAGTCCAACTGAATTGTCGTTCTCCTGTTGTGGACTCGAACGGTACTAGTGGTGTGGCTGATCGAATTATCCCCTGAAGAGTTTCCGTGACGGTGTATTCCCCTACCTCATCCAGATTAACGGTGAAGCTGCCGCTGATGTTGCTCCCTACAGCTTCGGGAATACTACTTACGGTCTCAATGCCGCTCGGACTGGTAAATTTAACCGTACCTTTCTGTCCCCCAGTGACTTGTACCTTCAATTCCAGACCACTTGGCAGCGGCAGAGGTGACCGAAACTCTATCGGGGAAATACCTTGATACCGAATTTCCTGCTCATTTGAAAAATCAATCGTCCCGCGCAATGGACCATTCTGATTATACCAAGCATACAGATACCGTTCTGCATCTCCATCTGCATCCTTCCAACCTATGGGGATAGCTGTTAGTATACTCGCCTCTCGCGCCGGCTCCGGTTCGATAGTCAATTGGATCGAGTCAAAACTTGGCGGCGTATTGCCACTAACGTAAGCGAAACTCTGCACAGAAAGAAACACAACTATGACTATGGTTGTTCTGTTCATCTATTGCTCCTTGTGTACGTGACGCGTCAAGAATATAATTCCTCATTGTAGACAAACAGTTGAGGAGTGCCCCCCGTGTGAAGGAAAATCACGGTGTCATCAGAGGTGAGTTGTCCACGTTGAACGTGATCAATCAACCCTGCCATCGCCTTGCCCGAATATACCGGATCCAAAAAGATGCCCTCCGATTGCGCGACCAATCTGATTGCTTCCGTACATTCAGGTGTTAACATGCCGTAGCCTTGTCCTACGAAGGCGTCGCTGTTTCTCACTTCATAATCGTCGATAATAACATCCAGACCAAGAATCGCGGCAGCGGCGTTCGCTGCCTGTTGAATACGCTCTATCCGGTTTTCCCAGCTAAGTGGCGCAATGCCAAACGGTTTTGTCTTCATCCCCAGCGCTTTAGACCCGAGGATCATCCCTGCCTGGGTACCGCCGGCCGAGGCTGCATAAATCCAATCCGCCTCTACGCCTAATGCTTTCTGTTGTTGATAGATTTCGGTCATGCACCACGTAAAACCGACCGCGGCTAACGCCGTGGCATGCGGACCGCCGACAACATAGGGATTCAATCCTTCGGCTTTCAATTCTTCCGCTAACGCCACTTTGACCGCATGCAATTCATCGCCAAAAGGAACATCAACTATTTCAACATGTGCTCCCGCGAGATGGTCGAGCAGCAGGTTGCCCTGAACAACGCTTTTGTGATCGCGTGCGAGTCGAAGGTAACATTTCAGACCGAGTCGAGCGCATGCCGCAGCAGCTTGACGGCAATGATTGGATTGTGACGCCGCTCCATGCACAATTGTGTCCGCACCTTGATGTACTGCTTCGCCTATAGTGAAAGTTAACTGTCGAACCTTGTTTCCGCCAAGCGCGAGACCTGAACAGTCTTCTCGTTTAATCAAGATACGCGGTCCGCCCAACTTCTCGGTTAGATGTGGACAATCTTCCAACGGCGTTGGAAAGTGCCCGAGATCAACCTGTGGAATTCGGGTAACTCTTTCTAGAAGATCTTCACATTTCATGACTTGATGTGTTGGATTCAACATCTCCCCTCAACTGTATTTCACGCCCTATGCTTGGCATCGTTTCATATCTGTTTACCGATTAAGCACCTTTTTCAGTAGTGCCAACAGTTCGTCATTTCCTTCGGCAAGTTCGAAAATTCGCTTGATACTATCTTCCCGGTCCAATTCTTCCTGTGAGTTAGGCTTCGGTTCCCAGATTACATCCACCTTTCTAGGGTTCAAACGATCATAGTTCATTTTGATAATTGTCAATGGATAATCAGCGGGTACCAACAATATCCAATTTATAGTCTCGGCACGGTCAGAATAACGGCGGTCCGTTTTCAGCCGCCGATCCTGGTGAGGTACATCCTTTTTGACCCATTCCTTCCGTCCGAATCCATCGGTCTCAAAGTAACCCACCTCCAACCAATTGCGTCCGGCACCGTTTGGTTTCGTGGTGATTTCAATTCGTTGCATGACTTCATTTCCCCTCTGCGAATTGAGAATCTGAATCAAAAAGATTCACTTCACGTATAGCACATCTTCATTGATTCTCACTGATTCCAATCGTTTTGTCAAGACGTTTTTTCTTGAGTGCAAAGCATTCAGCACAATCGCCGATTTTCCCTCTACTCCGTTTTTTCGCTCCACTTTCGGTCTAGAGTGAGCGGAAATGCAGCCAAAAATATAATCTGATGCGTTTGAACTTCGCCTTCCATCAGGGGAAACGCATCTATACTGTACGCTGCTGGAAGTTGCGTGTTTTTAAGCATCTGGTAGGTAGGTGCGATCAAGCGACCGGATAGGGAGCGCGATAGAAATCCCATTCTAACCGCACCGATGCTCCAAACCCTGTAGGATCTAGCGAATGGATAATGAGTGATCAACTGACTGAATAAGGAAGGCGATAGAGCTCCCATAGAGATCTCCGCGATCTCCGAATCGCGACATACTGGTGCCGTGTGAGTCCTATTAGAAACTATTATTACTGAGAAAACAAGCGCAATAATACCCAACGCAAAGTATAGTTTTTCTGCCTGACAAAAAAGCAAATCAGGCTAAGTTTGCGGTATTTTTTTTAGGGGTCGTAGGTTGGGTTGAACGGAATTCGTTAATGATCGCTAATCTTAGAGGAGTATTCGAGTGTCCGTTTTGCCTGAACCTGCAAAATTTGAGTGAAACCCAACATCAATCGTACATTCTACCGCCATGAGACATCCTCTATAATTAGATGCGTTTTCCCTGTGCCTTCTATAAAATAGTGTTGCTATGAGTTAATGATTTCGATTATAATGGTACGTGCTATATAAAGACTTGGGCTTGGAGGGTTCTACGGAGAAGGTACGATGCGAATCGGCATGAGGTACGGACACGGATTCTTGGATGTTGACGTCCCAGACGAGAATCTCGCCGGGATTCTTACAATTCAACATGAAAAACCTCTTCGGGATCCAGAGACTTCGCTCCGCAAAGTTGTAGAATCGCCAATCAATTCCCTGCCCTTAGGCCAATTGGCAGACGGTAGGACTTCCGCATGTATCATCATTTCCGATATCACACGCCCTGTCCCCAATCAGGTGATTCTGCCGCCGATATTGAACACCTTGGAACAGCAAGGAATCCCGCGAGAGAAGATTGTAATTTTGGTCGCGACAGGTATTCACCGCCCGAGCACCGAGGCAGAACTGAAAGAAATGGTAGGAATTGACATCCTGAGCAACTACCGGATTGTCAGTCACCTGTCTGACGAACCGGACGCGCACAAATACTTAGGATTGACGCGCAATGGAACACCCGTCCACATTGATAAGACGTACCTAGAATCCGACGTAAAGATCGTCACAGGGTTAATTGAACCACATCTGATGGCTGGATATTCCGGAGGTCGTAAAGCAATTTGTCCCGGTATTGCTTCGGTGGAAACGATGAAGGTAATGCACGGACCACAAATCCTGGAACATCCGAACGCATCCGTAGGAGTCTTGGATCATAATCCATTCCACATCGAAGCGACTGAAATCGCCCTGATGGCCGGTGTCGATTTTAACCTTAGTGTTGCCATAGACAATAAACGACAGATTACGGGGGTTTTCGCTGGTGCGTTGGTTGAATCGCATAGGGCAGGATGTGAATTCGTAGAGAATCAAGTAATTGCAACATTGCCTTACCCCGCGGATTTGGTAATTGTTTCAAGCGCCGGATATCCGTTAGACACCACTTTCTATCAAGCTATAAAAGGACTATTGACGGCTGCAGAAGTCGTAAAGCCGAACGGCGCTATTATCCTAATGGCGGAATGTAGTCAAGGCATCGGTAGTAAGGCGTTTACCGATTTGATTCTGAGAACTCAGAATCTTGACCAGTTTATTCAGGATATCTACCAACCAGAAAATTTCGTGGTCGATCAGTGGCAACTTGAGGAACTCGCAAAAGTTGCAAGAAAAGCCGAAATTTACTTTTACACAGAGGGCATCCCCTATGAACAACAACAGCAGTTGTTCGTGCATCCGCTTGAGTGTCCCAAAGAGGGAATCGATAAAGTATTTGCCAAACACGGAGATGACGCTAAGATTGCTGTTATACCCGAAGGCCCTTATGTGTTAGCGAAAGTTGAAGCGCCCCAGTTTTGACGCACTCAATTGAACTCACAGAGGCGAAAATGAAAGATATTCCGCGGCCGATTGTCGAACTCAAAGGTTTTCGCGATGGCTTGCACCTGATTATTGATCCACAAGCGAACATAGAGGAAATTATCCCACGCATTGAAAAAAGGATGGAAAAATTGGGCGATTCGCTAGCTGGAACAGGGGTAACTATTAATCTTGGCGGCGAATCGATGGACTTTCAAGAGTTAAGCCGACTGGAACGATTGCTCCAGGACACGTACCGCCTTGAAATCAAACAACTAATAGGCAAATCTGATGATATTCCTCGGACCCAAGAAGACTCACCGATTGCGGGTGCCCCGGCTCTGCACAAGGCGACTCCTCAGAGCAGCGAATATATTTTGCCAGCGGAAGAGGAGAAAACACTATTCATTCGACAAACGTTGCGCTCTGGGCAGGTCGAACGCTTCCTTGAGGGAAATGTCGTCATTCTTGGCGACCTAAATCCTGGAGCAGAGGTTATTGCAGCTAGGGACATTATTGTTCTCGGAACCTTGCGCGGCATCGCACATGCGGGCGCTTTGGGCGACATTACATCTGTGATTATTGCCCTAAGTCTTGTACCCACGCAGTTGAGAATCGCACGCTTCATTTCCCGCCCACCTTCTAATCAACGACCACAAGGAGATAAGGTTGAGTTCGCACGGATACGGGGTAATGCCGCCGTAGTTGTAGAAGAATTCACGGATTTTAATCACCTAGCACAATTGGAACAGCGAAGTTCTGTTGCTTTTTCAGAATCGCGTTTAGAATGAGAATGATATTCAGTACACAAACCGGCAAGCAGAGAAGGAGGGCTGTGAACGCATGGGGAGAGTGATTGTATTAACCTCGGGGAAAGGAGGAGTGGGCAAGAGCACTTCCACAGCAAATCTGGGAACAGCGCTCGCAATGTTAGGCAAAAAGGTTGTTTTAGTTGATGCTGATGTGGGGTTGAGGAATCTTGACGTCATTATGGGATTGGAAGCCCGAGTTGTTTACACGTCAATGGACGTTATTGATGGTACATGCAACATTGAAAAGGCATTGGTTAGAGACCGACGTGTGAAATCATTGAATCTCTTAGCCGCATCCCAAAAGAACAACAAAATGGACATCCTTCCCGAACAGATGAAAAAAGTCTGTAAAGAACTGAGTGAGGATTTCGACTATGTTCTCATTGATTCCCCGGCAGGTATTGAGCAGGGCTTCCAAAATGCTGCAATCGGGGCAGAAGAGGCGTTAATCATCACTACCCCGGAAATTGCGGCGGTTCGAGATGCAGATCGAATCATCGGTCTGCTGCAGAATATGAACATTGAAAAGATGAATTTGGTTATCAACCGACTCTCTCCACAGATGGTAAAAGCAGGAAACATGATGGGCCCACAGGATATAATCGACATCCTATCAATAGATTTAATCGGCGTCGTTCCGGAAGATTCGGACGTTGTTGTTTCAACTAACCGAGGACTACCCTTGGCATATAGTCATGCGTCTTACGCCGGTGAAGCCTATAATCGTATTGCACAGCGGCTTGAAGGAGAGGATGTACCGATTCCAGAATTCAAATCGAAAAACTGGTTCGGTCAACTAATGAACAAGCTAGCCGGCCGCAACTAGCAGGAGAATCCGACATGTTTCGAAAACTAATGCGCCTTTTGCACCCAGAGAGGGGGAGTAAGGAAGTTGCCAAAAATCGATTGCAGTTGATTCTGATTCAAGATAGAGTTGACGCAGACGAAGCTATTATGGGTGACTTGCAGACGAAACTAACCCAGCTTCTCGCGGAATATTTTGAATTTCCTTCGGAAGATATCGATATAGAGTTTCAGCGCGACGGCGCATCAATGGCACTAACCGCGAATATCCCCGTCAAAGCCATGAAACGTCGCACTCCCCCCCAGTAGTAACTGCTCGACTGCTTGCGCAACTCCATCATTGTCGTTTGACTCGGTAACATAATCCGCACATTCTTTCAGTTCATTTATTGAATTCCCCATCGCAACACTAAAGCCGACGGCAGCCATCATACTTTGGTCGTTATAGCCATCTCCGAACGCAACAACGAGATTCATAGGGATCCCTGATTGGGTCGCCAAGGCTTTCAATGCTGGCCCTTTGGACACCTGCGGATTCATGAATTCAATGTATTCGATCTGTGTTCGGGTAATATACAATCGATCTCCAAAATCTCTTTGAAAGTCAACGAGTAAGTGCTCGACTTTCTCAGGTGTGTCAAGCACCTGCATTTTTGTTGGTTCCCCTCCAGTTAACTGTCGAAGATCTCCAATCGCGGTAGCGCATACCCTTGTCCGACTCTCATAGAGTTCACTCCAAGAATTTTCCATCCTAATATATAGTCGATCGTCGAGGCAAAAATTAAGATGTAGGTTTCTCTGATCGCAGTAGTCAACCAAATCCATCGCAGTTGTAGCCGCAATGGGCGTATGATGGAACACTTTCCCGGTTTTTGCGTGTTTGACCATCCCGCCATTATATGAAATAATCGGGTTCTCCAATCCAATCTGATTACTGATAGGCAAAATTGATTGATGCATCCTTCCCGACACTAACACGACGCTAACCCCTTCCTTCGACAGTTCTCGCAGCGCCATGCAGTTTCGGTCCGTTACAACATGATTGCTGTTGAGAAGCGTTCCATCTAAGTCTAGGGCTACCATTCGGCATGGAATCTTAGTCATTCCCTGTTTCCTTTCACCTCTCGAAGAACCCCTCCAACCTTCGCCTATAAATCAACAAATAACTTGTCCTGTTTTCGGATTAAAGAAATGGACATGTTCCTCGTCGAAATCTAGCCAAATGGGCTGTCCGACTTCAACTTGGAATGCCGGGTGTGTCCGGACTCTGAGCGTAATAAAATTTGCTGTCTCTGGATCTTCACCGAGGAAAATATCAATGATATTCACGGAGCCAAGCGACTCCACCAAATGTACGTTTGCCCTGATTCTCCCTTCGACAGATTCTCTGGAAACCACGATATGCTCTGGTCGAATTCCAAAAACTAGCTCGTTGTCAGGGGGTCTGTTGCCAAAGCTCGCAATCTGCTCATCGGAAAGTTCCCACGAGAAATCTGTATGATTGAGTCGCATCAAGATACTACTACCTTCCGATCGAATAGTACCACGAATTAAATTCATAGAAGGGCTGCCCATGAACCCGGCAACGAATAAGTTCCTTGGTTGGTTGTAGATCTCTTGAGGGGAGCCAATTTGTTGAAGTGTCCCTGCGTACATTATCGCAATTCGATCCGCCATTGACATGGCTTCAACCTGATCGTGCGTGACAAAAATTGTTGTTGTCCCAAGTTCGTATTGTAAGCGTTTAAGTTCAGATCTCATGTCGACGCGGAGTTTGGCATCAAGGTTGGCCATCGGCTCATCCATCAAAAACGCTATCGGACGGCGCACCATCGCTCTTCCGAGCGCAACCCGCTGCATCTCTCCGCCGCTCAGATGCGCTGGTCTTCGTTTTAACAATGTATCAATTTGTAAGAGATGAGCAACTTCCTGAACTCGTCCGCGTATTTCAGATTGGCTTAGCTTCACGGCTTTGAGCGGAAATGCGATATTATCAAATACTGTTAAGTGCGGATAGAGTGCATAAAATTGAAACACAAACGCGATATCCCGGTCTGCGGGGGACAAGTGATTCGTCCGTATTCCATCAATTAGGATATCCCCTATTTCCGGGTGTTCTAGGCCAGCAATCAATCGCAGTGTTGTTGTTTTTCCGCAACCGGATGGCCCCAAGAAAATCAAGAACTCCCGATCGTGTATTTCTAAGTTCAGGTCATTAACGGCTAAAACATCTCCAAAGCGTTTGGTGATATTTTTTAGTTCAATTGCTGCCATAGAAAAGTGAGAAACTTCGGACTTTACCATTAACAAAAAACGGGCGCCATCAGCGTGGGATGCAAGACATGCTTTGACAATAGGCGTATATTCTAGCACACGATTTTTAAAAATGATAATGGAAAAGGTGGAAGTTATTAAGGGGGTATCATGTCTCCTGTGCAACTGAAGGCTAGACGAATAGGGAGACGAAAAACCGAGGAGGGTTGGTAGAACAGATTAGCAGGAATGCGGATATTCGCTCAACTGCCGAGAACAAGGTACATCACCAAGCCGGAGAGTACCGGCATTGTCAAATTATCATCAAGCCTAGATGGAAGAACCTCAACCACCGTTGCAACTAAGGCACCGATGATAGCCACTGCTGGATTGAACTTGACAAGCGCAATCAGAATGCATACAAGAAAACATGCGAGGCTACCTTCTAGGCTTTTTTGAGAAAATAACTTTGTGCGTCCCCACTTCTTTCCGATTAGCGCGGCAGCCATGTCGCCCAAGATCATGAAGAAAATACAGACAATAGCAAGGATTTTGGGAAAAACGAGAATGGGCAGGAAAACACCGATAAGATAATACGTCGCACCTGTAATGGCACCATTCCGTTCGTGTGAACGGAGCAGCGGCGTGAAGACTTGGTAGAACACAACTTGGAACGATGGCCAGAGAGCTTTAAGTAACTCAATTAGAAGCGCTATGGACACAAGGATACCGACAGCGATCACAGCTTGATGTCTTTCAATGAATATGTAGGAAATCGGCACAATGAGGCCAACCAGATGAATGCTTTTCCGACGAAATTCCAGGGCCATGGTTTTTTCTCCGCCTTTTGGTAGAATGTGCTTGTATAAGCAAGAAATATACCAAAAGCCAGAGGAAGCCGGTTTGTCAATTCATTGGTACATATTGGACGTTTGAGGGCATCCGATTGTCACGACGACACAGACATTGGGTGCAAATTCTTCGTGGGGAACGCAGATTTTGCATAGATTGCAAGTATTACGTAAAGGTTCTTCAGGGTTAAGTGGGGAATGCAACTTGCTACAGGATGGCGCGTTTGCCCTATGAACTCGAATTGATCGCATAACTCCGAATTACGCTTCTGATGATTTCGGCAAGGCTGTTGTATGGATCAAGCGAGTGAATAGCGATCAACCGAGTGGATAACGAGGGCGATAGAAATCTTCGCGCAACAGAGTTCCCATAGAAATCCAATTCATTGCCCGTCCTATGGCATCAAGGGTTTTACTGACCGGCAAGCGAATGAATAATGAGTACGCTAAAGGTCCTCCGATCACTAACCAGCAACGGAGCGGATAGCGATCAAGCGAGTGAACAATGAGCGCGATAGAAAATCCTCTGCGGTAGAGACCCACTATACACTTACCAGTTTAGCTATGCCCTGATAACCACTGAAAGAAAACTCCCCCTGCGTCCCGCAACTCGTCACTTTTAGATTGACAACTTAATATGTGTGTGGTATGTTGTAACACACCATGACAAACCGTCATGGCGGCGAACTTTTTTCTGTTGGCATTTTTGGCATGACAATTCCCGAAAATCGGCGCTCCGTTGGCGTCTCTTCCCACTTGTATCGGTTCAATGGGCAAAAGCGGTGCGCAGCAAGCGGAGATCCAAAACGCGCAATGATTTGCGCTACTACGAACCCACGCTTCCTGTAACTTATGGATTACGAATGGGTATCAGATGAAACAAATTCAGATTAAACTCACAGACGAAGAGCGCATCGGCACCATCTATCAACCAGTCTGCCAGAACGCTGCCACTACCGCCAGTGCTGACACGCTTATGAAGGCGCATCCCGAATGGAAGGACGTACCAAGACGCAAAATCCAAGCCCGAACCTGCAATCCGTTCCACGGCACATTCGTAAAAAGTGAAAGCCAATCTATACAAGCACCTTCAAGCACTTTCAAGCAGAATGCAAAACGCCGCTCCAAGCCACGTCACTACACGCTTCGGTGGCAATTTTTGAGGTCATAAAATAAGTGCTTGAAAGTCTCAACTACATCGCCATAGAAATTGCCAATGACGACGGTAATGACGAGATTCGGATTCTGACCATCAATATCAATTCCAAGCCAATTAAAACAAAAGTAACTGTTTAGTGCATCGTTTGGTTCGTAGTATCACAGTTCGTCGCATGATCGGTCTGGACATGTAAGCCCCCGATTAGCCGGAATTAGCATTGTACTTCCCTACTCGGCGCGTTCCCTGCCCCCGCTCGGTCTGGATTGGTAAATCCAGACCGATGGTCTAAACAATAAGAACAAAAGTAGATGCCATCAGCCTCAATGTTTATTTTGGAAAGATGTCCAATCTCATTTTCCACACTTAACTCTGAAGAACCTACGTGAATAGCGACTGTTTGATACGATATGTCATTTTAATCCAATCTCCAACGTGTCATTGATTGGAACCCACGGATGCAAGGAGTGGAAGTGTCGGGGGAATGAACTAGGATTGCGCGAAGCTTGGAAACCGTGATTTTTATCTCCTTGCAACAGAGACTCCTTAAGACACAACTCAACCGCCCGAACTTCAAAACAAGCTCCTTCAACAGCACGCCATCCAGGGAATTGGACAGAGCAATTCTGTGGATATATCGCGGCGAATCCAAGCTGGAGATTTGCTCGGCAATTTGCTTGACTATTCGCACTGTTTGATGTAACATCGGCATGTGCTAGTGCAGTACAATGAAAAATTCATGGTAATCAATCTCATAACGTGGGTTTATTGATTCAGATTGCGACTGGGGTAAAATAAATTGACAACACCAAATAAAACTGTACGCTGGGGAATACTGAGCACCGCAAAAATCGCAACCAAGGTATGCCGTGCCATAAAATTAGCTAGGAATGCCGAGCTTGTGGCAATCGCTAGTCGAACAAAACAGAGAGCTGAGAACTGGGCATCGGAGCATGATGTTGAGCATGCATACGGTAGTTATGAAGAACTTGTGGAGGATGAATCAATTGATGCAATTTACCTCCCGACCCCACCAACTCTACATGCTGAATGGACAATCAAAGCGGCTGAATGTGGTAAGCACGTGTTATGTGAGAAGCCGCTGGCGGCAAACGTGGAAGAATCCATTTTGATGGCGAAGGCATGTCAAGAGAATGGCGTACAGTTAATGGATGGCGTCATGTGGGTACATCATGAACGCACGCCTAAAATGAGACAAATGATAGAAAATGGAACACTAGGGAAGTTGCGTCGAGTGACCTCTGCGTTCTCATTTAATTGGGATACAATTCCATACGATAACATACGCGCCAAGAAAGAGCTTGCGGGTGGTAGCCTCGGCGATTTAGGATATTATTGTGTTCGCTCTATTCTTTGGGCATTCGGCGATCTCCCGATTCAAGTTTTCGCGACCGCACGTTACGAGGTTGGCGTCGACCTAAATTTTTCGGGACTACTTTGGTTTGAAGGCGAGCGAATGGCATCATTTGATTCCGCGTTTGACACGGGTAGCAGAAAATGGTTCGAAGTAGCAGGGACCGAAGCCTCGCTGATATGTGACGATTTTGTTATTCCTTGGAAAGAAGAATCTGCGCGATTTTGGATACACAATGCTACAGGGAAAGCAGCCGAACACAAAGTTGAAAACACTATCCAAGAGGTAAACATGATTGAACAATTCTCAAGAATCGTTCAGACCGGGAAGCTCGAACCTCATTTCGTCAAGGATGCAATCAACACGATGCACGTTTGTGATGTTCTATCCGAATCTGCGAGACGCAACGAGATCGTGGAACTTGAGCTTCCAAGGCTATCCTGATTCGACGCGCATGAGAATTGCCAAGCTGTTAAGAACAAGTGAAACCTATCATTATGTAGAACATTCGATGTCGTTGTTAACAAATGATGTGAATTACCCATAAACCTATTAACCGATATTGCGAAGGAGAAAACTCCCATGGCGGTCATCACCGTTTCAAGAGAATACGGTAGTCGTGGTGAAGAGATTACCCAAGAAGTTGCGAAAGAACTCGGTTATAGTTATTTTGATAAGGACATCCTCGCTGATGTCGCGCGCATTGCCAACACGACTGAAGACGAAATTCGCCAATACGATGAAAAGGATGAGCACGGACTGCACACATTTCTGAAAAAACTGTTTATCGCGCAGCCCTTAGTTGTCGCCGAATTTCCGTACTATTATCCACCGACTATGCCTCTCGATTGGTCAATCGGACCTATTGAAAACGAACAAAGATTAGATCCCGAGAGCGTGACGGTTTTTTTTCATCAAGTTGTCGAAGAACTCTGGAGGCGGGATGATGTTGTGATTGTTGGTCGAGGCAGTCAAAAAATCCTTGCCTCAAAACCGCGCACACTCCACGTTCGCTTTGTGGGGACGATGCAAGACCGCTGCAAGCAAGTAATGGCAGCCGATTCTCTAACCCATGTTGAAGCCGCGAAGAAGATTTTAGCCATCGATAAAGGACGCGCACATTATCTAAAGCATCACCACGATGCAGACTGGACGGATTCGACATTGTATCACCTAGTCATTAACTCGAGTTTAATACCAATAGATCAGGCCGTTAAAATCATTACGCTGTCGCTCCGTCATATGTAAAATTAGGTTGATTCGGCCCGGCCATTCACAAAGCTGGCTTATAGGGGAAGCGTACCCTCCAATGACAGCAATTCCTCAACGAACTGCATAATCCATTCACACCATCCCCAATCGGTCGCACATGTTTGCCAACTCTTCACTGGTCAACCAAGAAAACTAGACGATCGAAATCTTATCCGCTTTTCTTTAACGTCCGATTCTCTCCGTCTGCTGTCTGTCTTGATTGCACAAAATCTAGCTAATGAGATTCCTAGCTGGGGGTGTGATGGACAGACCAATTCATCTCGGGCGAAGATAACAAATATTCATGCGAAAGTACGGTGCATACCTCCCTGCACTCCTAATGGATGCTTGCATAAGTAGCATCCTCACGAACACAGCCTTTTACATAAACTACCTCCACTTTTCCTCTACGTTTCTAGGCGCTTTGACCGCAATCAGCACAGGCGTCTTCGTGCTACTAGCAATTCCTTTTGGCCGTCTATCAGATAAGATCGGACGACCGCACGTCCTCACCGTAGCTTGCTTTTCACTCGCGGCCGTGAGTATTCTTCTCCCATTCTGTACGCGGAAGCTATATCTTATGATAGCTTTTCCGTGTAGTGGTATCGGCATGGCGCTATTTTGGCCTACCTATGAAGCGTGGTTAGCTGAGCGAGAAGGTGCCGGAGATCTGATTCGACGCATTACGACTTTTAATTTGTTCTGGACTGTAGGAATTACAATTGGTCCGATGATTTCTAGCTATCTTTATAAAGGAACCAGCCCAGTCCTTACTTTCTATCTCGCGGGCGGCTTTAGCCTAATCAATTGGATTACCCTCGAATCTCAAACAATCGTCAATCGTAAAGACCTACGTTCGCCCGAACATTCAGTTTTAATTGAAGCACCTCCTCATGCCGCACATCACATCTATCTAAGAATAGCGCGGATTGCTAACTTTGCTTCATGGTTTTCGCTTGGTATCGTTCGGCATATCGCGCCGAAGCTGACCGTCGAAGCCGGCATTCCTGCAATGGAATTTGGAAATTTAATGCTGGTGATGGGAACAACACAACTGATCGGCTTTCTATGGTTAGGTACGAATCGAGCGGCACGATGGCACTATCGACTGCCTCCGTTGATCGGCGTTCAGTTACTCGCAATAATCGCCTTCTTGGCAATCGGACTTTTGCCACATGGACTTTATTGGACGTGTGCCTTTGCGGTAATTGGGTTATCCGGAGCTGTTACCTACTTCAGCAGCATGTATTATAGCTTGCACGCACAAAAGGATAAGGGCAACAAGAGCGGAGTACACGAAGCTGTTCTGGGAAGTGGTTTGTTGCTTGGACCATTTTTCGGTGGGATGTTGGCGGATTCAGCACTGGGAGTTAGCAGTCCGTACATTCTTTGTGCGGCGGTGATCGGCGTTTGTAGCGTAGCCGAAACGGGTATCTGGTTATGGCAAAAGCGAATCGAGGAAGTATAGTACCCATAGACTTTTTCTATCGATGTGCAACAATAACGAATCCGGTTAAACCGCCGAGTAGGATTTGGAAACCTGTCTGGAAAAGAACCTCCCGAAACGGTTGGCAGAGAAAGATAAGGCCGCACGCTATCGCACTGATAGAGATCCGCTCTACCCACCATTTTCGCCTCGAAAGAATTGCAAACAGGGTCATTCCTACCAAGATAAGAGATAGGGCTGTGCTCCGCAGAAAACTAAGGGGTTGATAGAGGAAAACAAAGCCGATGACTAGGATGGTTCCGCCGAGAATTGTTACCTGCTTTCGCCAGCGTGTTGTCATGCCAAAAGCGATTGCACTGGCAAAGATTAGGTGGAAAACGGAATCCCGAAGAACACCCGGAACATTCAGAAAAAGGAACCCCAGTCCGGTAACTAGCCCGAGACCTGAAATAGTCTCCACGACCCACTTGGCAGAAAAAAAACTCGCTGATATTATCGATGCGATGGTCAAAAGCGGTAAGGCAATGCCCTTGAGCAATACAGAATTAGGCTGATACAAAATCCGAGCCCGAAAAGGAACGTGATAATGGCGATAATCTGGTAGCGAGCACGCTTTTGCATATCACCGAAATTTAGACTAGGTTTGGGTGTTAAGGATTTGCCTCTCAGCCATGAAAGTGCTGTCCACAGCCGAAGTGTACATTTCAATAAAGTTTCGGTTGCTGCTCCCGCACAACTACGTCGTACCAACAACCAAAAGAGTGGATAAAGCACCGGTCGCTATGCTATAATCAGCGCAGTCATACGATTTGAAGAGAACCTAGGAGGAGATTGATGAAGCCAAGAGTCTCAATGATTGGTACCGGACGGTGGGGCAAAACCCTACTGCAGAAATTCCATTTTCTTGGTGGACTCCACCTCGTCTATGGACATCAGAATCGTGATGTGCTTCAACCGCTTAATTTGCGTTTTGTTGAGGACATCGATCAGTTAATTGAGGAAAGTGATGCTGTCGTCGTCGCCACTCCTTCGGAGACGCACGCAGAAGTCGGAGAAAGGGTATTGCGGGCGAAGAAAGATTTGTTTCTTGAGAAACCCATGGCACTCTCATCTAAGGAAGCACGCCACCTTACGCAGTTGGCGGAAAATTCCGATTGTGTGTTGATGGTTGGTCATGTGCTTTGCTACTCAACCGGTTTTGCCAAACTTAGCGCACTGCCCGGAAAAGCAGTTGCCGCACACGGAAAGTTCCTGAAAACAACGACGCCTGAGAAATACCTTAACGCTTACTGGGACATGGGGGTGCACTGCGTGGCATTGGCAATTGCCCTGCAGGTGCCCATGACTCAGTTCAAACTTGACGCCTCTGCGGAAGCAACGGCCAATCAAAGGACTTTCGAGCTACAGACGAGATCGCCCGACGGTCGTCATCACTCCCTACTATGGGATTTTCTCGCCCCTGAGAATCAGGAAGACATGCTAATGGTTGAGTGCAGGCATTTCCTCGCTTGTGCTAACAACCGAGAGACGCCTAGGACTGATGGACGACAGGGCGTTCGAACTATCGAAGCATTAGAAAGGATTCATCCGGAGCAGCGTGCATAAGAAACTGCAACTTCCCTAATCCTTGCCTGATTGTGTACGCGATTTTTCGTCTCCGAACAAACCACGAAACCATCCGCGCGACTGAGTTTGAGCTGCTTCTGCGGCTTCCGATCTTAGTTTCAGAGATTCTGTCTGTACCTCTTTGATTCTCCGTTCAAGTTCTTCATTCTGACTTTGGAGTTCCTGATTTTCGCGTTTTAATTCGGCAATGTCTTCCTGCAAAACGGTGAGATGCAGCACTTGGCAAGCCAAGTTTTCAATTAGGTCAGACGTTGGAATGTTGAAGGCAAGTTTTGTGATAAGAATGGATAACCCATCGACACTTAACATAAACACGGTTTGGGGTTTTTCGGACTCCGTTTTCTCACCACCAAATAGTGTTTCGAGCGAGTCGTCACCGCCGGAAGTAATCGCCGGTTCACTATACAAGTAAGGTTGAAGATCTTCATCTTCGCGGGCCAATGCGTTTGTTATGATATCCTCCTCAACGCCAATGATGCTAGCGATGTCGGGTACACTTAGCCGTTGTGACATGCTCAATTCTCCTGAATCAGATGAATCATTCACTACGTTGATACGTGCATCAAAGTCTACGGATCTCGCTACGGTACAATCAAAACGGCGACTCGAAATTTGAGGGTTACACTAATTTCTTGTGCTGAGGCACATCGGCTTGGAGAAGTCGAATTAGCCGCCGGGAGTAACTCCAGCTTGAAATACCGATGAAGGCAATCCCAACGCAGAGCACATAGAATGAGATTGGTCCGGCAACATCCAGAACATACAGAACCAAAGCGGTTGAAAGGAATACAGTAGCACACTTTCCCCATCGATTGGAGCGCGTGACGAACCGTATCTGGTACGCGAGATAGATACTACCGATAACTATAAAAACATCTCTTATGACAACAATTCCGACCACCCACAGGGGAAAATCGTAATGCTTTGAGTAGAAAAGCCCGTAAAGCGCAGCGCTAATTACGACCTTGTCTGCTATAGGATCGAGGATTTTTCCCAAATCGGAGGGCAATTTCAACCGCCGAGCCATGTAGCCATCAAGCAGATCAGACACCACGGCTAGACCGCCTAATGTCAACGTGATAGCCCGTTCATAATGAACGATACTAAGAAATATGAACGGCGCTAGAACAAGTCTGGTCAGAGACAGTAGATTACTGACATAGACGAAATCTCGTCTAACAATCTGCACCCCTGTGTTTTGCGGTAACTGATGCGGAGATGAATGAAGTCGCATGATACTCAGTTTGTGCTAGAAAAAATTGGTGTGCGACAAGCACTATCCAGTAATGTTTGGGAGGGCAAACTGCAACGTCAAACCGGCGCGACATGCTCACCGACGCGCTGAAATACCGATGGGTCGGCGCTATTCAATAAATCGATGAGATATGGAATAATCGAATGAAGCAATATAAGTGGTTTACCGTTCGCAACTTTCGTGTCACGAACTATACCGTGGCGCTGGGTGTGCATCCTTCGGGATGCGAACCGCGTAGACAGAGAAAGCGTTGATTGAACAGTGTGAACCAGGGCGTCTTTGAATCTCTCAGTTATTTTTAGCGATGACCCGTGTTTTCAATCTGCGATTTTCTCGTTTTAGTAGCGCGGCCTCCTCGGCAAGAAGTTGATTTAGCGGGAAGGTTTCCAGCAGATGCTGTTTCTCTTCAAGGGAAATGTGAAGCCTAACACCAATCTGATATGCCAACTGGCGCGAATCTTCAGGAAATAACTTCGGAGGTTCCCATTCCAAAAACAATTGTTTTAACAGAGTTTCGTAATCTCGATATAGTTCTCGTGTTTCCGATGCAATCGGCTCAAGATCCTCATTTACGTCTATGTCCGGCACGTTCGGAACTCGAACACGGCCTACAAGATAGGGAAGATTGTGCTGAATTTCTAGAATCTCAAATCGGTACTGTCCCGACGTTATGAGGTTCATCCGACCGCCGTCCAATCGATCTACTTCAAGAATCTGTACGGCTGTTCCAACATGATGTGGTTTGGCCGGATCGCCCGTTTCTGTTCCCTCTTTTATTAGAACAACGCCAAAAGGTGACTCATGCTCCAAGCACAGTTGAATCATCAACTGATACCGTTCTTCAAATATGTGCAGCGGTAATATACCACCGGGGAAAAGAACGACATGCAGCGGGAACAGTGGCAACTCTTGTTCAGACGGAAACTCAATTGAATCAATGTTCACTGGACAACTCCCTGCACCGAAGACAACCTATCACATCGTATGATTACGATTCCAAGTTTAGCACACGAGAGAACGAGTGTCAACCGAAACTTTCCAATCAACTTTAGACGTGGAAGGGCTTTACCGGCACGGCAGTTTCCTACCTACTCTTGAGCTAGTAGCCGTTATAACGGAACTAGCTATCACCTTACCTCAAACCGTGGAGGAACGATTGTTATGTTAGAAAATTGGGTATCGTCACTATCGAATTATAAACAGGCGGCGTTGAAAATATCGAACTGTTTGCTGGCGCGCACCCAGGTTGCAGAGATCGAGGATGAAAGCGGTATCAAGGGAGCAAAAGCTGTCTGGAAGGGTGATCCAGGTGAAAGCGCGCTTAAAGTCAATTCACCAACTTGGAAAAGCAATATTGAAATTGGCGGCGATACTGCACCTACCATCGAATACAGGCAACAAGGTGACCGGAGGCAGTTCTCGGTGCGCAACCCTAAGGATATTTCATTCGACGTCGATCAGAAAACGCTCAATAAAATTACAACGGCAAAAGGCGCATGGATAGCCGCCATCGCAGGAGCTGGTGTGGGACTATTTGGATGGTTTTTGCTAGCACTTGCAAATCGCGCATCCCTAGTTAAAGAAGAGTGGGAAGATACATCTACGCCGTCGCGCACAACTGAGTCAACCGAGTCTGGCAACAGATTATTGTAAGGAATATAAGCTCGCCAAAAGGGGCTTAGAATCTCAGTTGGAACCATAAAGAACCTTAGCAACTCAGTTTGTGGCAGCAATCTTCGTGGAGCAAAGATTTCCGTATATGGTTGCTCCGCTGTAGACCTTTGAATGTGCTGCATCAGTTTAATTTGTAAGACATCATGCAGTGGTGTTCTAAACTCAAACTCACTTCTCCGCATGCAAAGCCAGTGTAACTAATTACTGATTGGATGGCTGGTAACTAATGAGTCAATTTGAGAAAATACTCATCGTAGATGACGAGCCCGACACTGTCACAATCTTACGGGATCGGCTAGAAATGGACCACTACGAAGTAATTACCGCGTCTAGTGGCAATGCCGCTCTGGAACAAATTGATCGTGATCTGCCGGATCTAGTCTTGTTAGACATCCAAATGCCAGGTATGGACGGCTTGGAAACGCTGTCACAAATTCATCGGAGATATCCCGGACTTTTGGTGACGATGTTAACCGCACACGGTTCAATTCAGCGGGCGGTTGAGGCTACAAAACTTGGAGCCTACGATTTTCTGGAAAAACCGTTCAAGTCGGAACATATAAAAGCTAAGGTCGACAAGGCACTCGAACATCACCGTGCGACTAAACAGAGCGAAAGAGATGAACTTATCCATAGTTATGAGGAGATAGTTGGAGAAAGTCCACAGATTGTAGACGTATTGAAGGTCATTGAAAAAGTGGCTGGCACGGATTCTACCGTGCTTATTCATGGAGAAAGTGGCACGGGCAAGGAACTCGTCGCGCGTGCAATTCACCGAAATAGCGCTTGTGCAGATAAAGAGATGGTTGTTGTGAACTGCGCTGCCATCCCTGCTAATCTTTTGGAAAGCGAACTTTTTGGCCACGAGCGAGGAGCATTTACAGGGGCTATTTACCAAAAAATCGGAAAATTTGAGCGTGCCAATGGAAGTTCACTTTTTCTTGACGAGATTGGAGACATGCCAGTGGCACTGCAAGCTAAGTTGCTTCGTGCGATTCAGGAGCAAGAAATTGAGCGTGTCGGCGGAACCCACGTAATTCGTGTGAAGGTTCGCATTATTGCAGCTACTAATCACGATTTGCGCCAAGCAATTGAGGATGGGTTATTCCGTCAAGATCTCTACTATCGACTAAATATGATACCAATTCATCTCCTCCCGCTACGAGAGCGACGGGAGGACATTGAAATTCTGTCCGAATATTTTCTGCGAAAACACAGTGAAGCCCATAGTCAACCGGTTCGGATTATCAGCCAGAAAGCGAGAAATCTTTTGATGCAGTATGATTGGCCTGGCAATGTACGCGAATTGGAATACTCAATCTTGCGAGCAGTTCTCTTTGCAGAGGGAGAAGCTGTCTTGCCGAAGCATCTTCCCGATGAAATTCAATCCTCGAAGAAGCGGACCTACAACGATATTCCTATCGGTATGACAATGAAAGAAATGGAGAAGGAGCTCATTCTTAAGACACTTGAGCGCATGGATGGCAACCGCACGCGCACGGCAGAAATCTTGGGTATTAGTCTACGGGCGTTGCAATACAGGTTGAAGGATTACGCAACGGAGTGAAGTATGCTGTCACCGCCCCATGATTATGTCGAGCCGAAGATGGTTGCTATTTTTGAGGGTGAATTTCTGATGGGAAGTGAGGTCGGCGCGGTTAACGAGGTACCGGTACATCGTGTATGGATTGACAGTTTTGCATTGGCAACGTTACCAATTACTAATAAAGAATATTCATTATTCATTCAAGCATCCGGACGCCATCCTCCTCCGTTTTGGAATTGCTCGAGCTTCCGACACCCTGACCAACCCGTTGTCGGACCAAGTTGGTATGATGCAATTGCTTATTGTGAATGGATTCGCGGCTTGACTGGCAAACCGTTTCGCCTGCCATCAGAGGCGGAACGCGAGAAAGCAGCGCGTGGCGGACTGGAAGGACAGGAATATCCTTGGGGAAATGAACTGCCAGCCAATCTGTTCGGCGGACGAAATTCAACACTTTCACCCGTTGGAACAGAGGGGCCGAACGGCTACGGTTTGTACAATATGTCGGAGGGTGTGCATGAGTGGTGCGCAGACGCATACGATGCACGATATTATGATACATCGCCGTACCGTAATCCACAAGGACCAGCACATGGCAACCGCCGTGTGGCGCGAGGAGGTTCCTGGCGTCACCGTGTGCGATTCGCACGGTGCGCAGCTCGAAGTAGCCTTGCACCTGAGAAACAGTTTAGCGATTTTGGATTCCGGTGCGCGATGACAATCGAGTGAACCGAAGAATAGAAAACTTGTTTCTATGAACTCTCCGTTGACATTCATTCTTGGACCCACCGCCACTGGGAAAACCGAAATCGCTATCCGACTCGCACGGCGGATGAATGCCGAGATTGTTTCACTAGATTCGCGGCAACTTTACCGCCAAATGAATATCGGCACTGCAAAGCCAACGCCTGTACAGCGAGAAGCAATACCGCACCATTTAATTGATTGTGTTGATATCGATCAGCCATTCTCCGTTGCAGATTATCAGCGGCTCGGTGACGAAGTGCTTGCGGATATTCGTGAGCGCCACCGGCCTGCACTGGTTGTAGGCGGCGCAGGTTTATACTTTCGCGCTTTGGTTGATGGCATTTTTCCCGGTCCTGGGGCTGATTTCGCTATTCGTGAACGGCTTCGGCGGGAGGCAACAGAGAACGGTGTATTAAGACTACATGAACGATTGCACCAGTGCGATCCCGCCTCCGCTGCGCGTATCCATCCTAATAATATGGTTCGAACCATCCGGGCGCTAGAAGTTTACGAACTAACCGGTAAGCCAATTTCGGAGCTTCAAGTACAGTGGAAAAACACTGACGCGCGTTATGAATTTCGCGCTTTCGGTTTGAACATGTCTCGAGGGGAACTTTACAATCGGATCGAAGTCCGTGCCGATCGGATGATGGCAGTCGGCCTGGTTGAGGAGGTTAAAAGCATACTTTACGCGGGTTATTCGTCCGATTGCGTTGCCTTGCGTAGTTTTGGATATAAAGAGATTATCAACTACCTCGACGGGAAACTAACGTTGTTCGAAGCTGTTGCACTGCTTAAACAGAACACTCGCCAGTTTGCGAAACGTCAGTTGACATGGTTCCGTGGAGATTCTCGAATTGAATGGATAGATCTATCTCTGTTCACATCGCCCGACGATGTCGTAAATCGCCTTATGGAGATGAATCTCGGCTAATCACCAAGAACGAGAGCGAAACTACGTCACTGAAACGAAATTTGCAAATAGTTATGAAAGTCGAGCCGGAATCTCGTGCGTCGTAATTTTGAAGATTGCCCCATGGGCAGACAATGACGGACACTACTGTGACCACGCCCCTTGGCCACCTCAAAACAGTTCTGACAATCGCAGTTTTGGTGTTTCTCTGGTGTTTAGAAACATGGTTACCTCTATACCACGAACGTCATGGGAATCGCCTGAAGCACGCAAGCAGAAATCTACTCATTGCGCTATTCAACGTCGCGGTCATTGCCTTAATGTTCTCTGGCATCATGGCGGTGGTTGCCGCTTGGAATCACAACGAGAACTTTGGACTCTTGAATATTCTGGATTTGCCGCCGGCAATAGAAACCGGGATAGCGCTTCTTCTGTTTGATGGTTGGATGTATCTTTGGCATCGCGCCAATCACGAGATTCCGTTTCTCTGGCGATTTCACCGTATGCATCATAGTGATCGTGAAATTGATGTCACGTCAGCCACGCGATTTCACATCGGCGAACTGATTCTCTCCTCAGTATTGAGACTTGGGGTAATCCCTCTGTTAGGCATTGAATTGTGGCAGTTGGTTCTGTACGAAGTGATGTTGCTACCGGTAATTCAATTTCATCATAGCAACGTCAATTTGCCCGAACGATGGGATCGGTTGCTTAGAGCAATCATTGTGTCTCCCAACATGCATCGTGTGCATCACTCTCGCATTCAACTTGAAACGGATTCTAACTACTCGAGTGTCTTTTCGTTTTGGGATCGATTGGCGTATACGTTCCGCAGACGTGAGGATGTGGGAGCAATTGAGTTCGGATTGCTTGAATTTGACGACTTGAAGTGGCAGACTATCTTGGGAATGTTGAGAACCCCGTTTAGAAGTAGAGAAAAATAAATGGACCTAGGTAAAGTGCGATGGTACGTAGAGGAACAGATGAAAGATTTGCCTCGTCTTGTTCACGAAAAAACTGATGAAGGGCTCCACTTGGGCTTATGCTATTTTGAATCGAATAACATTCATCACCAGTTCCTGTACAATCTTGACTATAAACATTTTAGAGAAACAACTCTGAGATGGATTCTGCTACGATTGTCGCAGTATCGATTCGGTCGGAATGCCGACACAGGCAGAAATTAAAACGTTCGCAGGTTACTAATGACTTGGAACACCAAACACTCCGTTCACATCATTCTATTCCCCATTCTTCTCTTTTTTGTCGCTTTTCTGATATATCCCCTGCTCTACATCTTCAAAGCTGCTTTCTGGATTGATGGCCGTTTTACGCTCACCTATTTTCAATTGATGGTTACGGATGCCAATACGCGCGCATTGGTGATTAACAGTTTCAAGCTTGGCGTGTTCGTCACCTTGGCGACAACTTTGGTGAGTTTACCGCTCGCGTACTTTTTTACCCGCTATCGATTCCCAGGGCGCAGGTTGATGCAGGGGGTGATTCTTGTGCCAATGATTATGCCCCCTTTTGTCGGCGCAATCGGCATGAAGATGTTCTTTGGTTTGTACGGCAGCGTGAACATGTTGCTGTCAAAGATAGGAGTTATTAATCTTAGCCACCCAGTTGACTGGTTTGGCGGCGGTTTCTGGGGTGTCGTACTAATGGCAACGTTGCATCTTTATCCAATTATGTATCTCAGCGTTGCTGCCGCGTTAGCGAATATCGATCCAAGTTTAGAAGAAGCGGCGGAGAACATGGGAGCATCACGATCCAAACTCTTCTGGACGGTAACAGTCCCACTCATGATGCCTGGATACTTTGCGGGCGCTATTCTGGTATTTATCTGGGCTTTCACGGATTTGGGTACACCCTTGATTTTCGAATACAATGAAGTCATTGCGGTGCGAATCTTTCGGCAGGTTACCGACGCAAATGTTAATCCGATGGGATACGCACTAGTGGTATTGATAGTCGTACTAACAGCTTCGGCTTTCTATATATCCAAGCGATGGACAGGCGGAAGAAATTATGAGATGATTGGACGCGGACATGTTGGGTCGCGTGAGATTACGGCGAACATACCGATGTGTACGGCAATTTACTTATTCGTCGTTGGACTGACCTTCGTGGCGTTACTACCGCATATCAGTGTTGTGCTAGTTTCGTTAACGCCCGACGCCAGTCAGTGGCGGTTAAGCATTTTGCCCAAGAGTTATACAATCGAGCATTACCTAACAGTCTTTACACATGAAGATACACTTCCTAGCATTCTAAACAGTTTCAAATACAGTATCTTCAGCACGCTACTCGCACTTGCGATGGGAATAGCAATTGCTTATCTACTCACCCGCAAACGTCCGCCATTTAGTAACCTGCTTGATGCGCTAGCGATGTTGCCATTAGCACTCCCCGGTATCGTACTTGCTTTCGGCTACGTGGGTAGTTTTGCGGATACATCGCCTGTACTTCGCCATATGCCGGAGAGCGTAATCACCGTTATCGATCCACGCCAAAATCCTACGCTGCTGTTGATCGTTAGCTACTCTGTGAGACGCCTACCATACATGCTACGCTCAATTTATGCTGGACTGCAGCAGACAAGTGTCACGTATGAGGAGGCGTCACAGAATTTGGGCGCAAACCCGGCCCATACCCTTTACAAGATTACGTTCCCACTCATTATCGCAAATTTGATTGCCGGATCGATTCTGGTTTTTTCGTTCTCCATGTTGGAAGTAAGCGACAGTTTGGTACTGGCAATGCGAGATGAGTACAGCCCTATTACCAAAGCTATATGGAGTCTCTCACAGCGTCCTGTCGGTGGGGAATACATTGCTAGTGCACTTGGGGTAGTGGGGATGGTGATACTGATTGGATGTTTGATAGGTGCCGGACGGGCACTCGGCGGTCGACTGGGAGAAATTTTTAGAATCTGACACATAGGTTACGTACAAATCAGCAATCCTGTTATTCTAGTTCGTGCAGCACACCTACATCGTCGAAAGAAATTTGCGGTTACACCTCCACTACGCCTGTGATATAATGGCATGGTTTTGAATTCCTAGAGAAATACAACGACAGAATGGAGTTTTGCGCATGACTACACGGCGCGCCATCTACAGATTTAAAATTGCGAAGCCAATGACTACTGAGATTCTTCTGACATGATCGAAAGGACAAATGCGTAAATTTCTGACTATCGCGATGGATGGCCCTGCGGGATCCGGAAAGAGCACCGTGGCAAGACAGATTGCCGAGAAGATGGGTTACTTGTTTCTCAATTCGGGAGCAATGTATCGAGCAGTGGCGCTACTTGCGGTCTCGGCGAATGTGACGTGCACGGATATGGAGAAACTTATTGAGTTGGCACACAGTTGCCGAATTGACTTCGCCGACAATGGTAAGATTACGCTCCTGAATGGTGAAGATGTATCAGACCTGATTCAGACTCCGGAAATTGACAAAGCAGTGGTTGAAATAGCTAGGATTCCTGAGGTGCGCAAAGCCATGGTAAAGCAACAACGTCGGATTGGCAAGGACGGTGGAATTGTCGTTGAAGGACGTGATGTAACCACCGTTGTTTTCCCAGATGCAGAGGTAAAATTTTACTTGGATGCGTCAGTTCAGGAACGAGCTAAGCGTCGCTTCCTTGAGTTGAAAGCAAAAAAAATTGCTTGCACAATCGAACAGATTCAACGGGAGATTAGGGTACGAGACGAAAAGGACCTGTCCCGTGCACACAGCCCTTTGCGGACCGCCGATGATGCAATCATCATTGACACCACGGACAAAACACTGAATCAGGTTGTAGAATCTATTATCAAACAGATAGAAGCACACTCATGAGATACCAGCAGTTTAGCTTTTGGACGGATTCTGTGCCCTACCGGTGGAGCCAACGATGCCTCGGCGCCGCTCTGGGAGGACTGTGCGAACTTGAAGCGCACGGCAACGAGCACGTCCCTCGCAAAGGCGGTGTGCTACTGCTGTCCAACCATGTCAGCTATCTGGATCCGTTTATCGTTGGAACTACGGCTAGACGTGAATTTTTTTTCATGGCGCGGGACAACATTTTTAGTGTGCCGCTACTAGGGAAAATATTGGAATTACATAACGCCTATCCAGTGAAACGCGGTTCAGCGGACCGTAGGGCATTAAAGTATACGATTTCTCTCTTGAAGGAAGGTCATGCCGTTCTAATCTTCCCCGAGGGTACGCGTAGCAAGGATGGCAGTTTAGGCAAAGCCCGTGATGGTGTTAGTTTCATTATCCACAACGCAGATGTCCCTGCCATTCCTGTTTATCTTGAGGGAGCGAATTACCTTATGCCGCGATGGTCAAAATGGATTAGACCTGCAAAACTTGCTACACACTTTGGACCTCCGATAGACTTCAGTGAGGCCCAAAAGATTAAAGATAAACGCCTCATGTACAACAGCATGAGCCAAATGGTTATGGAATCAATTGGCGCCTTAGGCGGGATAACCCCAACTCGAGGATAAATTAACATCAACTTCTCGATGGCGTGCTGCTTTGCTACGGAGGAACCTACGACTAACGAGTTTAGCTGATATTTTAACGAAAGAAGGACGTAATGCTATCTGTAAAAGCACTTGGGCATGTAGGGCTTTATTGCACAGATTTGCAGAAATCGAAAGATTTCTATACTCGAATCCTTGGTCTTGCCATCACAGACGAATCCCCAGACGGACAGATGACTTTCCTGAGTGCACGACCGGATGAAGAACACCACGAACTCGCTCTCTGTACGGGAAGAGATATCGCTCCTGGAGCAAAGGTAGTGCAACAAATTTCCTTCATCGTCGAAGACCTTGACGTTTTGAAACAGTTTCATGAACACCTTATACAGGAGAAAGTGCGCATTAGAAGCATTGTTACTCACGGGATTGCTTTTGCCATCTACTTCTATGATCCTGACGACAACGTTGTCGAAATTTACGCGAAGACCCCGTATAAAGTAACACAACCCGTTTCGGAACCAATTATCTCGACTTATCCGAATCAGAACTACTGGATTTGGCACAAAAGGGTGGGCTGTGATAACAGGTTCCCATACTTACGACACAGTCACATATCTGTGATTGTGCGGGCACCGAGAGCCACGGGCTATCCGGTCAGGAAAAAGATACAGGCACATGGTTGAATCACAAGTTTCGTCCTATGGTTCATGGAAGTCGCCTATTACCTCGGACCTTGTCGTGTCAGAGGCAATTCGGTTTGGAGAGATTGTCATTGATGGCGATGACACGTACTGGGTTGAAATGCGACCAGAGGAGGGCGGGCGCTGCGTTATCGTCCGTCGTACGCCCGATGGACATGCCACTGCTATGACAATTGCCCCTTTCAATGTACGCACTCGTGTCCACGAATACGGCGGTGGGGCATATACAGTAACCAATAATACAATCTATTTCTCAAACTTTGAAGATCAGCGTATCTACCGGCAAAAAGACAAGGCGGCGCCCCAGCCAATCACGCCAGCAGGTGAATTGCGTTACGCTGATAGCGTCATTGATAGCCATCGCGAAAGACTCATCTGCGTGCGCGAGGATCATTCTCTATCCAACCGAGAACCAATTAACACGCTTGTGAGTGTGGGACTCAACGACGAGCATGATGTTAAAGTGTTAGTCTCGGGCGCTGATTTCTACTCGTCTCCTCGACTCTCTCCCGACGGTTCTCGACTCGCGTGGATAAGTTGGAGTCACCCGAATATGCCCTGGGATAGTACTGAATTGTGGACCGCGCAGTTTGAGACTGATGGTACATTGGCGGAGAATCATCGCATCTGCGGCGGGATTGATGCGTCTACATTGCAGCCGGAATGGTCCCCTGAAGGCGTGCTGCATTTCGTCTCCGATCAGGGAGGCTGGTGGAACCTTTATAAATGGCACGAAGGTCGAATTGAACCACTCTACGAAACAGACGCCGAATTCGCGATGCCACACTGGGAATTTGGATTGTCTACTTACGGATTTGAGTCTGCGAATAGCATCATCTGCATCTACAATCGGCAAGGTAATTGGGAACTCGGTCGTCTTGACACAGAAATTCACCGACTTAAACCGATTGAACTCCCATATACTGACATGTCGCGAACGGGGTTGCAGGTTGCCTCCGGACGGGTCGTATTTGGCGCCGGTTCCCCGACGACAACGCGTTCAATAGTGGAACTCAATCTCGGTAGCCATGAGATAGAAGTGCTATGTCGGTCAAGTACGCTGGAAATTGACACTCGTCATTTGTCCATCACTGAAGCAATTGAGTTTCCGACCAAGGGCAGGACGACAGCGTTTGGCTACTTCTACCCGCCACAGAACGCCGATTATGTCGCGCCACCAATGGAACGTCCGCCAGTCCTTGTCAAAAGTCATGGCGGTCCGACTGGTGCCACTTCGTCCGTACTCGATCTGACTGTACAGTATTGGACAAGTCGCGGTTTCGCGGTGCTTGATGTAAATTACGGTGGAAGCACCGGCTATGGACGCGCATATCGGGAGCGACTTGACGGCAAGTGGGGAATAGTCGATGTTGACGACTGTGTATCCGGTGTTCAGTACCTTATCGATCAAGACGAGGTTGATAGGCACCGAGTAGCGATAAACGGGGGTAGTGCAGGAGGTTACACCACGCTGTGCGCCCTTACGTTTCATGACATCTTTAAGGCTGGAGCCAGTTATTATGGCATCAGTGATCTCGAAGCGTTGGTGACCGATACCCACAAGTTTGAATCGCGTTACCTAGATCGATTGGTTGGCCCCTACCCGGACCGTCAAGATCTCTATCTAGAGCGCTCACCGATTCACTTCACAGATTGTCTGTCTTGCCCGGTTGTCCTCTTTCAAGGCCTCGAGGATAAAATTGTCCCACCAAACCAAGCAGAGACAATGGTTGCTGCGTTAAGGAAGAAAGGCCTTCCTGTCGCATACGTTGCGTTTGAAGGCGAACAACACGGTTTTCGTCGCGCAGAAAACATCAAGCGCTGCCTTGACGTTGAACTGTACTTCTACTCGCGCATTTTTTGCTTTGATCTCGCCGAGCCAGTGAATCCGGTGTTAATCGAAAATCTCGACCATTAATGGGCGTATACGAGATTATTACAAACGCTTTCAAGAAACGTCAATGGCGGGAGAGGGTGGGAGTCGAACCCACCTATCTACTTTGTATAGACAAGCTGGTTTTGAAGACCAGTAGAGCCACCGGACCCTATCCCCTCCCATCGGACACATATCGAGCCATCACATGCGTCATCCTGCTGATTTTCGCAAACGACGATGATTGTCCATTCGGACGGTGATGCCTTGACCATCGCAGTATTCGAGAAAAGGCACGGCATATTTACGAGAAGTCTTTGCAAGTTCACGAAATTCGGAGACAGTGATTATATCATTTTCTCGCAGGTAATTGGTAAGTAAGTTCAGGCTCTTCTTACGTGTATCCGAATGAATGAAGTACCCGTCCGCAATCTTGATAAACCGGCCGAGATTTACCAAGGCGTAGAATGTCTGCTGGATCAGTTGGGGCGGATATTCCCCAAATTTCGTTTCCAGTTCCCCTAGATTTGGCGCATTCAATCCTGCCCTTAACAATACGTCCTCGATTTGGTCTTTTATTCCCGCCGTCTCCGCCGAGAATTGAATTTGGTGCGACGCCATTCGGAGGAGATTACCATCTTTAATGACCTGTTTTCCCCGAATCAGGAGGTCTGCAATTCTTTCAAATGCCGCGCCATCTAATTCAATCTGCCGTTGTAACTGCGCGACGTTCTGGCCAGGCGCGAGCGGATTCTGTTCGTGAAAATCTCTTAGTGCACCAAGAAGGGTTGCCTGGGCTGCTTCAGTGCGGTTCACCGCCGAGATGAACTGCGTCCCGCCTTTCCATCGGACAATTTTCTTGTCTATCTCAAGCGTCTTTAAATTCTGTTCCAAGGCAGTACGAGAACCGGAGAGATAGTAATGCAGGAATTCCTGTGGAATGCACAGTTCACGGCTTTGCGTCAGTAGCAAGCTGATGACATCAGTGTCATCCGCACTTTTCCACTCGTCCAAAACTTCTAGCGTCTCCTCCGTAAACCGTTTGTGTCGCGGTGCAAACGGGTTAATGACCTGTCCGCCGCCGATTGTATGTTGCGCTGAAAAGTCGCGCACGATGAATCGGTCGCCTCTGAAGGTCAGAACGGGCCTCTCCAAACGGAGTTGGATTTGCGCAGTCTCGCCTCGTTGCACAACTTCATCGACCAATAGAATTGTGCGGCAAAACGTCTCGGTCGTGCCAAGGTAGAATCGCAGACGTGTCCAGTGTTCAAGCGTGCGCGGAAACGAGGATAAAACGCGGAGCGATACGTCAATGTTGTCGGTCACCTGAGAGAAACTGACAGGACAGATTGTATCACCTCGTTCAATTTCGTCGGCGGATATACCAGACAAGTTCAGTGCGGTGCGTTGCCCAGCATGGGCTCGATCTGCCGATTCGTTGTGCACCTGTACCCCGCGTACACGCACCTCTCGTCCTTGGGGAAGTACAACAAGACGTTGCTCACGATGAATGCCCCCGGTTATCAATGTACCTGTGACAACGGCACCAAATCCCTGCATTGTAAACACACGGTCCACATATAGGCGCGGGATCCCGTCGCCTTCTCCCACTTCAGCAACGGCATTCACCTTTTGTACAATCGAATTCTTGAGCACATCCAAGCCTTGACCGGTGAGTGACGACACGTGGACAGTCGGCATTCCTTCAAGCGACGTGCCGACGAGCATCTCTTGTGCCATCTCGGAGGATTCTGCCAACTGAGCCGGCGACACGAGGTCAGCCTTGGTCATTACGAGAATCCCTGCTGAAAGCCCGAGGAGATCAAGAATCTCCAGATGTTCCAGTGTTTGCTCTTGGACACCCTCCTTGGAGTCAACAACCAGCAACACGATGTCCATTCCGTATGCGCCGGAGAGCATATTTCGGATAAACTTCTCATGACCTGGAACATCAACGATGCCTGCTCTTGAACCGTCGGGCAGATCGAAGTAGGCAAAACCTAACTCAATCGACAACCCGCGTTCCTTCTCTTCTCTGAGCCGATCGGTTTCGATGCCGGTTAGAGCGTGTATTAGGGCAGATTTTCCGTGATCGACGTGACCGGCTGTTCCAACAATAACGTGTCGCATTATGCAGTGTCTTTCGGTCCTAAATGATTGAAACTTCGGAAGCCGTTTATGCTGAAGTGGCCCTTACCTAGGAGATCGCGAGTGGAAAGCGTGAATCTCTAATTGGTACAGGTTATACTCTGGGCTGCCTCAATGACCCAGTTGAGTTGTCTTTTTCCTATCGTTCGCACATCCAGCCAAAACTTGCCATCCTGCGTACGGCCAATTACTGGGGTCCTCTGAATGCGGAACTGTGCTGCGAGGTACTCGGCCGACATCTGCTGCGATTCCAAGACTACTGATAGACTAGACAATGTCTCTACGGGCAGGGATCCGCTGCCGATCTGCACTCGGCTCTCTTCGATTGTAATGCGGATGGTTTCTCCAAAGACACGACGAAGATTCGTCTTCAACTCTTCTGCGACCATTTGAAGTTCTGCATGCGTCCGAGCATAACAACTCAACATCGGTAGTTCCTGAAGCAGGTAGTCTTCATTAAGGTAGAGCCGCAGAGTTGCTTCAAGGGCGGCTATTGTCAGTTTTCCAACGCGCAGCGCCCGCATGAGAGGATTCGCCCGAATCTGCTGCACCAAATCTGCCTTGCCGACAATTATGCCTCCCTGAGGTCCCCCAAGCAATTTGTCTCCACTGAAGGTTACAATTTCAACTCCTGCGTCAAGCCGTTCGCGTACGACTGGCTCACGAGGAAGACCATAGCGTGTCAGGTCAATTAACGACCCGCTGCCAAGGTCTTCCATGATCGGGATTCCACTCCTACGCCCTAGCTCCGAAATCTCTGATATTTCCGGAGTCGAGGAAAAACCGACAATTTTATAGTTGCTCGGGTGCACCTTTAGGATGAGCGCCGTGTTTTCGTTAATCGCATTTTCGTAGTCCCTGAAATGCGTTCGATTGGTCGTGCCTACCTCCCGCAAGATGGCGCCACTCGCGGCCATGATGTCAGGAATTCGGAATGCACCGCCGATTTCAATCAACTCGCCACGCGAAACAATCACCTCTTTGCCTTGGGCTAGGGTGTTCAAGGTTAAGAGCACAGCTGCGGCATTATTGTTTACGACGGTCGATGCCTCACACCCGGTCAATCGCTGCAACAGTGGCTCGGTAATGTGGTCACGGTGGCCGCGTTCGCCAGTCTCGAAATCGTATTCGAGATTTATGAAGTTGACCGCGACTTGGGAGAGGTTCTCCCGAGCCGATTCACTGAGCAACGATCTTCCTAGATTTGTGTGAGTAATGGTTCCAGTGGCATTGACAAGCGGACGAAGCGTTGACGTAGTTATTTCGTGAAGTTTACCGTGGACGAGTTGAAGGTACGTCGATTCGTCAATGCTGTCGAAACTTATACCTTCATCGAAGATGCGTCTTCTTACTTCGGCAACAACGCTGCGAAGAACATCTGTCACCAAGTTGCGGGAATACTTTTCTTGCAACGCCAAGAATCCCTCTTGAGCCAATAGTCTTTCGATGGACGGGATACGGCGTAGGGCGGCTTGTTGTTCGGTGGTTAGGTTTTTCTCGTGCATGTTCATACTATACCGCAGAACGAACTAGGAGACTTCAAGCGGATTATATCCAAGCGCCACGAAACGGTCAAGACAAAAGCATGGTCCATAATTTGAAGAAAGGCGGTAGCGATTGACCGATGGTTAGAGGGAGAAAAAACTGAAAAGATAAAAAGACGAGAGGGATGGCGATTAGAAAACTAGCTGAATCTGAGGGTTGACAGTTGGGGAGGTATAGACCTCATCAGAGACAGAATCGAAGCGGAATGGCGCAAAGAAAACATTAAGGCGGGACAAGAACTCATTCAGATTTATGCCCATATAAGTTTCCGTAGGAGGTTTGAGCTTTAAAAGTACCTCTTGCAACTTGTCAGACCCGGCGGTGGAAAGCGTGCGTACAGGTCTTGGCATCCGCATGTGGTGCTTGATTAACGCCGCGGAGATTTGAATCAATCCTTGAAGGAATAAACGATAGTCGTCCTCGGCGTGATGCCATAACCCCTCCCACGATTCATGTGCTTCCCACCAGAAGGCAAAGTTGTAGAGATCCACTCCGTAGAGGTAATCCTCATTGGTTCGCCAAGCCTCCGGGGATAAGACTCGGGGCTCTGTCGATTCGTCAATGCCGTAACTGTGGCCCGCCGGATCTTTAACGGGGTGCGGAGTCAAGCCGGGAATATGGCGATAAGCAGGAAAGGGATGCCTTGGACAATAGCGTTGGCAATTCAAGTCGAATGGACGCGGTTCTTGAAGGCTAGGTGTGATATGTACCATAATCAATACAAACCAAAAGAAATGAAGAGCAACGCGTGATGTGTGGGAATATAAAAATAAGCGTGAACTGGAACTGTCATCCTCGACCAATTCCCATGTACTGAAATCCAGCATCACGGGCTTCGTCTGGGGAATAAATATTGCGGCCGTCTATCAAAATGGGTGTACTCATAGGCTTCGCCAATGCGTGGAGATTAAGAGATCGGTATTCGTTCCAATCAGTTATGATTACTACCGCATCAGCGGCGATGGACACCGCATACGCATCCTCCACAAATTTTATTTCAATGTTCTCAAGGTCTTCGCGGGCATGCGGAATCGCCACCGGATCGTGAGCACGGACGTAAGCCCCCTGCTCATTAAGTAGTCGAATTATCTCCAATGCCGGAGCCCCGCGAACATCGTCTGTGTTTGGTTTGAAAGCAAGTCCCAAGATTCCTATTGTTCGTCCGCGTAGGATTTTCAGGGCGTGCTGTAGTTTCTCTACGATTAATGTACGCTGTCGCTGATTGACCTCGCGCGCCGCCTCAATAATCGGCATTGAATAACCGTATTCTGAAGCCACCCTTAGAAGCGCGGCGGTGTCCTTTGGAAAGCAGCTACCACCCCATCCAACACCAGCTTGAAGGAAGCGATGGGAGATGCGAGAATCCAATCCGACACCACGTGCTACTTCTGTCACATCGGCTTCAACTCGTTCACAAAGCCCTGCTATCTCATTGATAAAACTGATTTTGAGCGCCAGGAAGGTGTTTGCTGCATATTTTATCATCTCGGCATTTGTGGCGTCCGTTGCAATTAGGGAGGGTAAATTTTCATCGTCTGGCGCTGCCAAGAAACTCGGAGGGTCAAAAGAGCGCTCAAGGATTGGTTTATGCAGCCGCTGCATAGCATCAACAGCTTCGGGGCGATCTGTACCGACAACAACGCGATCTGGGTAGAACGTGCCGCGCAATGCGAGACCTTCCTGCAGGAATTCCGGATTAGACGCAAAACACACATCAGTTCTAACACCGCGTGCCTGAAGCGCAGAATGTACCAAGTGCGCAATACGGCGATTCGTACCAATCGGGACTGTTGATTTTATAACGATGACATACTCCCGATTCGGTTCAAGACCACAAGCAACTTCCTTTGCTGCCTCCTCCACATAGCGGATATCAGCTTCACCATCCTGCTTCGGCGGGGTACCAACAGCGATCATGATGACTTCCGAATCGGCTACTGCACTTCTCAAGTCATCGGTGAAACAGATATTCTCGGTAGTTTGATTGAGAAGTGCTTGGACGCCGGTTTCGTGGATGGGACTTATTCCTTGGCGTAACAAACCGAGCTTGTCTGAATCCTTGTCCACGCCTATGACTTCGTGATTTAAGTAAGCCATGGCGAGGCAGGTTGTTAGCCCAACGTAACCGGTGCCGATAATTGCGACTTTCAAAGGAATAACACGTTATTCGATAAAAGAATTGGCGATCACGGAAATGACCCACACTATAGCTGAAAATTGCTACTTCGATCGCCTAGGAGTCTGGTGGTTTAGTAGTTTCTAGCAGGCGGTTGATAATATCGAGGCTTGTGATTCCATCCGCCTCGGCGTTAAAGTTTGTAAGGATCCGGTGGCGTAGAACGGGTTTCGCAACAGCTCTTATGTCGTCACAGGATACATGATAGCGGCCGTGCATGATTGCACGTGCTTTACCACCTAACACAAGATGCTGTGAGGCACGAGGGCCCGCACCCCAACTCACCCAGTCTTTAACCTCTTTAAGTGCCTCTGGCGTGTTGGGGCGAGAGTTCCGGCTCAATTCGACAGCGTAGTTTACAATTGACTCCGCGATAGGCACTTTGCGCACTATCTTCTGCAAGCGCAGGATTTCGTCTCCAGTCAGCACGTGATCCAATTTCGGATTGTAGGCGGAGGTTGTAGCCATGACTATCTGTTTTTCGTCATCTTTATCGGGATAGTCAATGTGGATATTGAACATAAAGCGATCTAGCTGTGCTTCTGGAAGCGGATATGTTCCCTCTTGTTCGATTGGATTTTGGGTCGCCAACACGAAGAAGGGAAGGTCCAAACCGTAAGTCGTCCCGCCTGCCGATACTTTGTACTCCTGCATCGCCTGCAACAGTGCGGCTTGCGTTTTTGGCGGAGTACGATTAATCTCATCTGCGAGTACGATGTTTGAGAAAACTGGACCTTTAATGAAGCGAAATGATCTGCTTCCCGTCTCGACATCTTCTTGAATAATATCCGTGCCGATAATGTCTGAGGGCATCAGATCGGGCGTAAATTGGATTCGATTAAACTCGAGATCCAGAATCCGAGCGAGACTGTTTATTAATAGTGTTTTTGCTAATCCAGGCACCCCGACAAGCAGACAGTGGCCTTGAGAAAACAGGGAGATTAAGAGTTCATCAATGACGTTCTGCTGACCCACAATCTGCTTCTTTAATTCCTCTAAGATTCTTGCACGTGCCTTGGTGAGGAATTCCGCAGCTTTTAGGTCCGCGTCTGCTATATTTATCTGACTGTTATTCTTCACGTGTGAGGACTCCGTGGTCAACGGCATTTTTCGGGTAACACAATCGGACTGTACGGATTTAATCGACTCGCCACGTCTGTAGTCCCCCGAAATCAAAGTTGAAGTCAATAATTTTCGCGCCCGACTCTTCAAGCCTTTGACGGACCCGATGTTCTTGATCCGGCTCGCAATAGAACACGAGGCATCCGCCCCCGCCTGCACCACACGCCTTTCCGCCAATTGCACCACTGGTCAGTGCAGTTTTGAATAGGCCGTCAATATGTTCATTTGTCACCGAAGGGTGAAGAGACTTTTGATTAGCCCAATTCTCATTAAGTAGTTGGCCGAAATTTGACAGCTTGCCGTTCATGAGCGCAGTTTTGGCAGCTTGGGCAATTTCTTTCATGTTTCTCAGTGCCGTTCGCGTTTTCACATCTTTGTTCACGTACGCATCGGTCACATTTTGATGGATATTCCCAGAGGGACGAGATTTACCCGAGTAACATAAGACAAGATTTTTCTCAAGCTCGTAACAGACCTCAGGCGCAATTTTAAGGCTAGATGTCCTGACCTCTTCGCCCATAAACTCCATGAAGTTGATTCCGCCGACCGCACTGGCGTAGTGATCTTGCTTACCGCCAAGAATCTCTAATTCGTGGCGTTCAATTGAACTCGCCAATTCAGCGCATTCATAAGGCAGCAGCGGCGAATCTTTGAAGGTACCAATGACGCCGACTAACGCAACTCCCATTGCAGCCGAGGTTCCGAGTCCGCTTTCCGGCGGCGCAATTGATTGGGTGGAAAGGCTGAATCCGTTTCCTTTCCCCAACATTTTGCGCATTGCCGCTTTCACAAGGTCAATATTGCCGTCATACTCAAGCTGACTCACATCCGGTGATTCAACGTGGACATCAAAATCCGCTGAATACAGCCGAACTCCATTTTTTAAATCAGGCTGTTGTCGTGGTGAATCGCACGCTGTCCGGCGTTCTTCGCACGCAATAGTGGCGAACGAATAGATATTTATTGCAGCGTTTACAACTAACCCTTTAGACTCCTCTGTAAATAGGGCAACATCGGTCCAACCACCAGCAAAATCAATACGTACGGGCGCACGCGCTCGAAGTAACATCAATAATCTCCTGTGACGGCCTCAAATCACGTTTTTGTACCGAGACTGACGACGAATCTTGTACCACACACCTTGTACGTTTTGACGCATTTTGACTTCGACAGTAATCACGACGCTCCAACCGGAAGCTATAAGACATCGGCGACATGTGTGTTTGATCATGTTCACGACATCCGCACCTTCCCGATTCCAAGTCGTCATCGTTTACCGCGCATCAAGACAACGTCTGGATAGTGGACGTTTTTGGACGTATCAAACCAGAATTAAATCCACTGTTCGGTGACAGAGAATCTTTGTCGTCGAAGGATTCACTTGAAATGAAAGATTGGATGGAAGTATAATGATGGGATAATAGAATCACGCCCGGTTTACCAATCTTGCGTGACTGTTTTAGGATGTTTGATGTATTTCGTGAAGATAAATTCTACACGTTAGAAGATGAATCGGGCAATGCAGGACATTGGAAGCCTCAACTTGCGTGGGGAATGTTCCCTAACAAATCAAGGCGTCCAAAATCCGGAATCTTTCAAAGGGACATTAAGCGACAGCGTCTTTAAGCTCTTTGCCAGCCTTGAAGGACGGGACATTTTTCGCGGAGATTTTGAGTTCCGCGCCTGTCTGCGGGTTGCGCCCTGTACGAGCCGCTCTAGTCTTTACTTCAAAAGTACCGAACCCGATTAGCCCGACCGAATTCCCTCCAGCGAGGGCATTTTTGATGGTATTGACTACGGCGTCAACTGCGCCGCTAGCATCTTTCTTACTCAAACCTGTTTCGTCTACAACACTATTGATGACATCTTGCTTCGATAATCTATCAGCCATCTTATCCTCCTTTAGGTTATTGTGAATATGCTTCGAGTCGCATTATGACTGCGATTCTGCGCAATTATACATACTGGGTTGCTTATCTGTCAAGTCAAAATTAAACGCTGTACGGCGCACAACTTGGAAGATGGATAGCAATGCCAAGTCCCGAAGACAGTGAACTGGCAATTATTGTTTGCTCTTCAGAGTTACGTGTGGAATATGAAATAAACTGGGGCGATTGCTCGCCAACATCCGCCTAATTGGGCAGTAGGGAATAACGAAGAATCTCTATAGGATCTCTATCAGGATTTTCTATCGCACTCACTATTCGTTCGCTTGATCGCAGGGGATTTCTATCGGGATTCACTATCGCACTCATTATCCATTCGCTTGATCCCGCGCTATCCGCTTGGTTGATCGCACCGTACAAATGTTCTTTTCAAACAGGTTCTTAATGATATGCTCAAAAGCCATCAATGGGATTGACGGAGAGCGCGCGACGGCAAGCAGAACCCGAGTGTCGTTTACAGTGGCGCTGTCGAGATTAGAGCGCACACTTTCGACAAGCTCTGAAATTGCGCTTGGAGCCTTGCCGGGCGCGGCTTGAAGCCGTGTGCGACAGTGTGCACGAATGTGCGCTAATGTGCGCTCGTATATTTCATCCCACTTTTTTGAGGAACGCTTGGATAGCGGGTTATAGAGACTGTTTGAATAATTGGTAGCAATGCCAATTTTGGTCATTTGTAGGAAGTTTCTTCATGTATTTATTGTTGCTTGTTACATACCTGCGGGATCTCTATCGCACTCACTATTCGTTCGCTTGAGGGGGATCTCTATCGCCTTCGCTAATCGCTCAGTTGATCCCTCTGGGGCTTTTAGAGGCTGGTGCGCAATGCGCACCCTACAAATGTACTTTTCAAACAAGCTCTATAGTAAAACCAATAATTATTTATACACTGCGGTAGGTTCGGTTTCCTAACCGAACCGATATTTGTCCGGTCTCGTAGGTGCAGTTGGAAAAAGATCTCTATGGGAACTCTATCGCCTTCCTCAATCAGTCAGTTGATCGCTCTCTATCCACTCGCTTGAGGGATCTCTATCGCATTCGTTATTCACTCATTTGATCCTACTACAAACCGAAAAATGAGCATCCACACGAGATTCGCCTAGAAAAAGGGGAAAATGCAATCTAGATTCACAGTGCTCGACTCCAGAAATCAAGGGACTAAACAGTTACCGAAACACGTTAGATTATCCTCCCGGTGGTAGATTGCCGGCAGGAGTGAGGTCTCGACCAATGCTAACCGGTATTATTATACTATACATGTGTAAAGTTTTCAATCATAAAACTTGGCAATTATTGCAATCAATTCGAGCGCATAGGGCGAACGCTCCTTCCTGTAGCAAGTTTGATTCGCACACTTAACCTTATTTGTATTGTCTGAAAGGAACGTTGTAAAATACTGGGAAAGCTCGAACAAACAATCCATTGAGACCATGCACAACACAGGATGGAGGTTAATACAAGCAAGGAATGAAGGCTGCATGTCCCAACTTACAGGAACGACGTAAAGGAAATCCGTGATAATGATGCCAAACAGGTTAATTGTTGACCGACTCGTTAAACACTTCCACCGGAAGCAACCGTATCCACAGAACATCCAATTGACGTTCTTACAGAAAATCCGCCATCAGTTACGACGGAAGAAGGAGGTAATCAAGGCAGTTGACGATATCTCGTTCCAAGTTGCAATGGGAGAAATCTACGGTATCCTCGGTGCCAATGGCTCGGGGAAGTCAACATTGATTCGATTAATCTCTACGCTGCTGCTACCGGATAGCGGACAGATAAACTTTTTTGGATATGATGTAGTCAAAGACAGTTTCAAGTTCCGGCAAATGATTAATCGAGTTTCTGTCGAAGCTTCCTTTTTTAAGCGCCTGTCTTCGGAGGAGAACTTGGTGCATTCCGCTCGGCTTTACGGTCTTTCGGCGCGCGACGCTCGGGAAAAGGCGGAAAAGATACTCGTTCGGCTTGGCTTTGATGCCACTCGGATGGATGAAATGATGGAAGACCTTTCACGCGGCATGCAGCAAAAGATTGCGATTGCCCGCGCACTTCTTACCTCGCCGATTCTGTTGCTGCTAGATGAGCCCACCACCGGATTAGACCCAAAATCAAAGCGCGATGTACAACGGTTCATTAATGAGATCCGGGAAAATCACGATGTTGTTGTGTTATTGACTACACATGATATGGACGAAGCCGAAACCCTGTGCGATCACATTGCCATTATCGATAAAGGCAAGTTCATAGCCACGGGTACGGCGAAGGAACTCAAAGCCCGGATCAGCACGGAAGACAAGCAAGTTACGCTTGAGGACGTGTTTATCGAGCTCACCGGGAAAGATTTGGCGGAGGACGTGGAATAGGTCAATGTTCGATATCAGACGCGAAGCCGTGGTTTCCTATGCTTTCATTGAACGCAACTTCAATCTTCTCAAGCGGTATCTCAATTGGGAGATTCTCTTTTTCACCTATTCAATCGTAAATGCATTGACGATTGGGTTAATCATGGTTGGGCACGGCTCCGCAAAAGACGTGCTCTACTTGGTCATCGGCGCGTTAATTTGGGGATTCCTATCCATCATGATGAGGGAGGTAAGCGATGCCATAACTTGGGAACGCTGGGAGGGTACAATTGAGTACACATTTATGGCGCCGATTTACCGCATCACCCATCTCGTCGGCTCGTGCTTTTTCGCTATTTTGTATGGTTTGCTACGGACAGGGATTGTGTTGGCGGTGATGCCACTTTTCTTTCGAGAGCATATCGACCTAAGTCAAGCCAATTGGTTGACGATGTCAGTGACTGTGCTCGTCGCGAGTCTTTCCTTTATAGGAATCGGTCTGATGGCGGCGATTTTTCCACTGCTTTCGCCAGAAAAGGGCCAGGCGGCAACTGGAATCCTCCAATCGGTTATTTTGTTGATTTCCGGGGTCTACTACGAGATTGAGGTGTTGCCGGAATGGCTTCAACCGTTTTCCCGAATTTCCCCTGCGACGTATACGCTTAGGTCCATTCGGGCAGCAATGCTTGAAAATTCGTCGATTGCCGACCAAGCGCACAACCTTATCTTGCTGCTGATTATTGGCATCATTACCATCCCGCTCGGTTTTTGGGTTTTCCATTTGGGTGAACAGTACGCAAAGCGAGCCGGGAGACTGAAACGGAGCGGATAAACAACGACAGCAACACGAGGACAATTTGCCTATGGTCCGCATTTGGTTTGGCATTTTGTCGGGAACATGATACAATGAGATTTGCGCAACAGACCAAACATCGACCAGTGATCAGTAGTTGGCACATCAACTAAGACAGCGTTAAGGGAATCGAACTCAATGTTGGCGGACAACGGCTGCATTTGTTTGCCAACATTGATCTTTTTTGGGGCAGAATACATCAGCGGATAGGGAAAACGGGTAATTGTTTAGTTCATCGGTCTGGATTTGCCAATCCAGACGGAGCGGGGGCAGGGAACACGCCGAGTAGGGGAGTACAATGCTAATTCCGGCTATCGGGGGCTTAGATGTGCAAGGGTCTCGGTGTATCGATACACCTGCAAGATCTCTATCGCAGTCGCTATTCATTCGTTTGAGGGGATCTCTATCGCCTTCGCTAATCGCTCAGTTGATCCCTCCGGGGCTTTTAAAGGCTGGTAGGATTTCTATCGCGCTCACTATTCATTCGCTTGATCGCAGGGGATCTCTATCGCACTCCCTATTCGGTCGTTTGATCTCCTTTGATCGCACCCCTACAAATTGTACTTTTCCGGTAATAATCGTTTCTAATAGGACTTACGTAGCACTAGCAGGTCGGGAATCGGAGTTCCCTCGTACAAGAGTCGCGACCTGGCGATCGCTCCTACAGAAAACGAAATTTTTGACAGCGCGGAGTATAATAGGACTTACGTAGCACTAGCAGGTCGGGAATCGGAATTCCCTCGTACAAGAGTCGCGACCTGGAGATCGCTCCTACAGAAAACGAAATTTTTGACAGCGCGGAGTATAATAGGACGTACGTAGCACTAGCAGGTCGGGAATCGGAATTCCCTCGTACAAGGGTCGCGACCTGGAGATCGCTCCTACACAGAAGACGAAATTTCTGACAGTGCAGAGTATATAGGCTGATTGAGTAGCTTTTTCGGCTTGATTCATTTTATATCTTTGGAGAAGAGTTATGCACTTGATTTCACTCAAGGACTGGACGCGAGAAGAGATTCTTGATGTAGTCGAGAGAAGTATCGAAATTAAGCGTTTCCCAAACAAGTTTGAGAATCTGATGCGCGGTCGAAGTCTCGCACTGTTGTTTCAGAAAACATCGACCCGAACCCGCTGTGCCGGCGAGGTCGGTATGAGCCAGCTAGGCGGGCACGCCTTCTTCTTGGATTGGGGCGTGACGAATTTCGCGTTGACGGACTTCCAGGATGAAATTCGTGTACTATCAGCGTATGTCGATGTAATTCTAGCGCGATTACTGAAACATGCGGATGTAATCCGGGCGGCGGAAGTCTCATCAGTACCGATCATCAACGGATGTTGCGATCGGTATCACCCTACCCAGATATTGGCGGATTTGATGACCATCCAAGAAAAACTGGGACGGATAGAGGGAGTGAAACTCACCTACGTCGGGATCCATAACAATGTGTGTAACTCGCTCATTGCGGCAGGAATGAAGGTTGGCATGGAGATTACGATTGTGGCACCGATGACGAATCCGGCGGCGACTGACAAAGCACTGGTTGCCGAAGCGTGTCGGGCAGGGATGTGCAGGTCTTCAGATTGTTTGAGCGAAGCTATAGCTGAAAGTGACGTAGTTTATACCGACACTTGGGTGGATATGGAGTTCTTTGGGAATCCTGAATTTGAAGACGAAAAACAGCGTCGGATTGAGTTGATGCAGCCGTATCAGTTGAATAAAGCAATCATGGAAGGACACAATGCATTGGTGATGCACTGTTTGCCTGCGCACCGAGGGTACGAGATTTCGGGTGATTTGATTGCGGATCCGCGGTCAATTGTGTTTGACCAATCGGAAAATCGGCTTTACGGAATGAAAGCTTTGCTCGTCGAGGCAATGAGGTAAGTTCAGTGGCCAGTGGCCTGTGGCTAGTGACCAGTGGTCAGTTGATTGCTCCTTATTCAGTCGCTTGATCCTACTACAAACCGGAAAAATGAGCATTTACTATTCGTTCAGTTGATCGCGCCAAAAAATCTGTAACCGATGATTCTTGCCTTGCTTCTTTTCCCATCCCTGCTTTGGAGCCATGCGGACGGATTGGGCTCGCACGTTATTACAGCATACCGTTTAGAAGACACCCCGCCTCCGATAATTGATGGCCGCCTAGATGATCCCGCTTGGAATGCGGCAACCCCCATCACCGGGTTCATCCAGTTGGAACCGAGACGCGGCCGCCCCGCGACCGACGAAACCGTCGCCTACATCGCCTACGATCGCCACAACCTCTTCGTCGCGTTTCGGTGTCACGATTCCGAGCCTGAAAAGATTGTGAATCGCATCACGCGGCGAGGCAACATTTACGATTCGGATCTCATCTCCTTCTTTATCGATCCCCACCACGACCATCGCACGGGTTATAAGTTTGCCACCACTCCGAGCGGTATCCAAGAGGACAACTATCGTTACGATGACGCCCAAATCGACGGAAGCTGGCGCGGAATCTGGTGGGTGGAGTCGCAAATTGATGAACTTGGTTGGACTGCGGAGTTTAAGATTCCGTTTGCGAATTTTCGGTTTCCCGAGACAGATGAGCACGTATGGGGATTCGACATTGAACGGATGAGTCGCAGGAAGTCCGAGATTACTATCTGGAAACAGATGACACAAGCCGGGTATAGGACTCGCATGTCCGACCTCGGTCACGCCGTCGGGCTTTCCGGTATCGATGCCGGGAAATCGCTTGAAATCATCCCTTACGGTCTGGGCGGCTCATCGAAGACTCACGCTCAATCTGCCACGGGACAGTTAGCTACGGGGATTGACTTGCAGTACAGTTTATCGGATGCGCTAAGGACCAACTTTACGCTGAATCCCGATTTCGCACAGGTAGAGGCAGATCGGCTAGAGATTAATCTCACCCGATTTCCGACGAGGTTCCCGGAGAAGCGTCCGTTTTTCGTTGAGGGCAACAGCTTCTTTGAAACGCCTCTTGACCTATTTTTCAGTCGACGTATCGGAAGTCTCGGTGACATTTTGTGGGGCGGAAAAATGACGGGCAAACTTAGCCGTTATTCGATCGGTGTACTCGGGGCTCAAACCGGGAGTTTTGATGCGTTAGAAGTGGGGAACCCGTCGAGAGCCAAGGAGAAGGCGTGGTATTCCGCGGTACGGGTGAAGCGCGATGTGCTCAAGCAGTCCAACGTCGGGGCGCTCTTCACGAATCGGGAACACGTCGACGGCTACAGTCGGGTCGTCGGCGCCGACATGAGTCTGGCGCTGGGCAAGACCTACCACATTACGGGACAGGCTGCGCGCAGTCTGCATTCAGACGGAAACACTGTCGGGGATGCGTACATTTTAAAGTTTGCCAAGCGCGATTATATGTGGGATGTCAAAGCGGAGTTGGAGCGTGTCGGACCTCGATTCGAGACGAATCAGACCGGATTTCTTGAAAAGGAACCGTATCGAGGATGGCAACGTCTTGATGCCGAGGCAACGTATATCGCACGGACAGAAAACCGTTGGCGCCCGTTTATTGGGGCCGGAAGCGGCGTCTCTCAGACGCTTTACACCAACGACTATTTCAAACGCTGGAGACGCGAGCATCCTACGCTACATCTTGCCCCGGACTTCGCGGAGGATTTGGTTGCCGCGGATGTGAAATTAGTCGCCGGGTTCGTATTTACAGAGTCTATTTTGAACCGCTTGCGCGCAATATACGAACACAGCAGAGAGATTGAGTTGACTGACGTTTTTGGCGCGAACTACTGGGAGGTGAGTTTTGACACCGACCGTTCCAAACCTATTGCCGGATGGCTCGGGTTCAGCGTTTCCGATTACTACAACTTCGACCAACAGGCCGTCGGTTTACAGCGGTTAGTCTATCTTGCCGCTACTGTACGTCCACGGAGTAACTTTACGATTGATCTGCGCGGAAGTTCTGCTCAGAGCCTAGATGAACAGCGGAAAATTGATGGGCGATTCCTGGTCGGTTCTCTGCGAGGCACTTATCTGTTCACTAGGGATGTGTTCTTGCGCGTCTTCACGCAGGCGGCTCGTGAACGTACTGCCTTTGAAAGAATCCAGGTTGCCGAAGACTATTTGGTAAGTTTGCTGTTTGGGTGGGAGTACAGTCCAAAGAGCAACTTATTCGTGGGATATAATGAGGGATGGCGGACGGATGGGGACAAGCTGCGGCTGGCAAACCGAGTGATTGTAGTCAAGGTAGGATACTTGTGGAACCGTTAGAACCTGTTTGAATGATTGGTAGCAAAGCCATTTGTGGTTATTTGTAGGAAGGTTTTTCATGCTTTTGCGGTTGGAAAGGGATGTATATGGCACAAATAAGGCGGTTTACGGCACACGGAGTGTGCCTACTACTTTTGGATCTCTATCGCACTCACTATTCGTTCGCTTGATCCCTCATTATTCATTCGCTTGAACGCAGCCTACAAGTGTAATTTTCAAACAGGTTCTAAATGATCATATATTTACCAAGGCACTGCAAGGTAAAATATAGCATTGTGACGCGTCTTGTGTTACCATCGTTCAAAATTGTTATATTTCACTCTTAACATTGAGGAGAATTAAAGATGGAATTGATAAGTGTTTGGTTGCCGCCAGCGGCAATTATTGGTGTAATTCTCTTTACCAGTAATCTAACCAATAGACGCATTGATGACTTGAAAATTAGCTTGAACAAGCGCATGGATGATCTTGGTACTGGTCTTAATAAACGCATAGATGATTTGCGAGACCAGATGAAAACAGACCATCAAAATTTGGCAAATCGATTGTAAGTGTTTAGTGGCTAGTGGATCTCTACGGGATCTCTATCGCACAAATAAGGCGGTTTACGGCACACGGAGTGTGCCTACTACTTTGGGATTGCTTTCGCATTCGTTATTCACTCGCTCGATCTCCGCTGGGGCTTTTAGAGGCTGGTGCGCAGTGCGCACCCTACAAAATGTACTCAGTTGATCTATTCACTCGCGTGATTGGTTATTGAGCTGGGAATACGAGAAGACGAGACGATGGAGGGCGGTAATGTGAGCAGTTAACGCGAGAAAGCCAAATACGCACACGAGAATGATGCCGTTGGATTCCCAGGAGAAGTATTTGATGATTATACCCTGGGCGAGGACGCCGAGCGCTAGGAGAACGATTCGTTCCGGACGCTGCATCAGACCGACTTTGCATTCGACTTGGAGGCCTTCGGCTCGGGCGCGGACGTAGCTTACAAGGATTGATCCGATTACGGACGCGAAGACCAAGACCACGCCCAGCAAGTTGGAAAGGTGATAGAAGTAGATCATCGCGCCGACAAACACCACCGCTTCCGAATAGCGATCGATTACGGAATCGAGCAGTGCACCGGAGGGGTTGGATTCGTCCTTGTTACTGACGCGGGCGACAACGCCATCCATGGCATCGAAACTCCCGCCGAAGAGTATTAGAATTCCCGCCACTACCAATCGCCCGGTCGCCAGAAAGAATGCGGCGACAGCGTTGACCAACAGACCAACCAGCGTAATCATGTTCGCCGTAACCCCAATTGCCGTAAGGGCTTTGGCAATGGGAAGCAGCACTGTTTTGACGAAAGACCGGAAGATTTTTTCGATCATGGTTAGTGGTCAGTGGTTAGTAAGACCCTTGGATCCTAGGACGAACAATGAATAGGATTTCTATGGGATTTCTATCGCACGGGACTGTTAAAGGCTGGTGCGCAGGGGATCTCTATCGCCCGCGCTATCCACTTGGTTGATCGCACCCTACGAATGTACTTTTCAAACAGGCTCTAAATGTCAACACGCCCGAGGTACAATTTAAGGGTAACATAGATTGACGCGGAATGAAAGAAAAAACAGCCGTTGCAGGGAGGGACAGGGGGTTGTACCATTGCCGATTGCGGCGCTTATTCAGGATAGGGTGATTGAGGCGAGGCGCGTCTTGCGCTGGGAAACCAGTTCACTGGCGGGGATTGATGCAATTTGGACTAACAGCCCTGAAATACTCGACGCCACGTCCTCCGCGCTGCTTGCGCCGATGGTGCGGGGTGAGATCGTAAGGTGTCCGCACAGCGTTTCGGCGCCATCCACAAAGACGATACCATCCGGTAAGGCAAGTTCGACCGTCGAAAATGCGTGTTTCTGTGCGTCCTCAATCACGCTGATAATGGCGTAGGGGAACTGAATAATGTCCTGTTGACCGTCTCTCGCCGCTTGTTCGGTAGCAAGGTTTGGCGTTTGTCCCGCCCCATTGTGGAAAGATAGATTCCAGAGGAGCACGGGTTTCCGGAGTTGGCGCGCCACACCAACAATTCGGGATGCGCGGCGCCAACCGGCGGGCGTGCGATGTCCGGCTTCCCTACTGTCAGCGATGAGGACAAGCTTGTTGCCGCCAATCCACACCAAACCGGTGTCGATGGATTCGCCCAATTCGCCGGTTCGATCACCCGAGATTTCTATGAAACGGTCTAGTGCGGTCCGAAGACGGGACATAAGGACAGTGGTCAGTGGGAGAAACAGTGGTTAGTGGCTAGTGATTAGTGGTCAGTGGGAGAAACAGTGGCCAGTGGTCAGTGGTTAGTGGTTAGTGACTAGTGGGGGCATGCCATAATCCCTAGCGGAATAATTCTTTCAGCAAGCAACACGTTCTAGTCGGAGTCTCTGTCCTCAATCCAGTGTAGGGTGGGCACTGCCCACCATCAACGCGGTCACGTTGCGCGCCAAGGGAGCCAACCATTTATCCCAAACTGATCGGAATGGTGGGCAGTGCCCACCCTACAATCTAGTGGTTAGTATAGAAAGCGTACAAATAAAAAAAGCAGGGGGATGCCGTTGAGCATTTGCCCTGCTTTTTTATCATTGTGCCTGTTTGGCTCGCCGCGTTTGGCTATTCGCGATCGCCGAGCGAGTTCATGGCTACCCATGCGGCTCCGCCGACCAGTGCGGTCAGGAAGGCGAGCGGACGTTTTTTCGACCTCATTTTCGGAGGGTTGAGGATTTTCTCGACCTTACCCGCCGTGTCGTCTTGAACTTCCTTCATGCCCGCGAGCGACTGTTCAATATTCTCAAGCCGGCCGCCAACACTATTCGCGGCTTTGACGTGCTCCATGTGCGTGGATTCCATCTCCATGATGTGCGAATTGAGTTTTTCACTCAGCCCCATAACGGAGTCGTTCAGACCGGCGATGGCTTTCGAGTTTTCCATATTTGCCATTGAGAGCGATTCTCCGCCCATATCCATGGAACTCTTCAATCCATCCAGGGTTTCCTCAATGCCGTGAATCTCACCGTGCATTTCGGAGACCTCTGCCCCAATCTCTTCTAGGGCGGATTCGGTCGCCATCAGATGCGCCTTGAACTTTTCTTTGAGCATGTCCAGTTCAGACATTGTCGCCACTTGGGCAACCGTCGCCGGCGGTTCGGGCTCCGGCATCGGTACGCCGGGGAAGCCCCACATCGCGGACACCTGAAGTTGTTCCTTCGGGAAGATTAGGTGCGGATTGGAGAAGATGTTGTATTTTTCGAAATCCCGCCACAACAGCGGATCGTGACGATACTTCTTCGCAAGGTGCCACAGAGTATCGCCCTTTTGGATGGTGTAAAATCCCGTGGGCTCGTCAGTCTCTTTCGGCGTGATTTTGGCGGAGGCGTCCAACACGAGCAGAACGCCACTCAGCGACACGCAAATGTAGAGAATCAGTCCTAAACTCACGGCAGATTTCATTGCTTTCATGCGGTGGTTCTCCTTATACAGTGGCCTGTGGCCTGTGGCCAGTGACCAGTGGGGGAAGACAGTGGCCTGTGGCCAGATTTAGTAACTATAGGACATTGAAACGTGATGCGTAGTGCCACTACCGTGCAACCGACTTGCCGGCGCATCTTGGAGCGCATAGTCAAGTTGCAGCCCGCCCACATTCACACCAAATCCGGCAAACAGGCTCTGGTGGTCACGCGTGCCCATGGCGCCGCCGCGAATGGCAAAGCGTTTCGAGATTTTATACTCAGCGCCGATGCTGGCGGCTGTCGTCGCTTCGTCAAGTTCCACAAACTCATGCTCGACATCAAACGAGAAGGTTACCCCGGCGCCCCTCTTCGGCAGCTTGAATGCTACGCCTGCGTCCACAAGCATGGGTACCGCGCTTTCGTTGTGCGAACTTCCGAGATTGCGAACAGCCAACCCGTAAGTAAAGATTGGGATCTCTTTGCCGTTTGCCATGGTGTAGGTACGCTGGCCGATAATACCGATATCGGCACCGCGAAAGCCGTTGATGCGCTCGGCGTCCAAACTATAAACATCGGTGAGCGCACCGACGCCGATGCCAATTCCGATATTGCCGAACGCGTGTCCATAGGAAAGTGAGACTGCGTTTGAGTTGTGCCGGAACGTGCCGCGCCGTATATCGTTCCCGTCACGGTATTCGATGCCATCAACGGTGACGCCCGATACGGCGAGTCCAAGCGCGCCGCTTCCGAAACTGTTAGCGATACCCAAGAAACTTTGCCTCGCGTCGTACCCCATATTGAACGTGGAGACAGTAAACGTCATGTTCTTCACGGACGCTAATCCCGCGGGGTTCCAGACGGTTGCGGTGGCATCGTCAACCGTTGAGGTGACCGCGCCGCCGACGCCGATGGATTGGGCGCCCGCGCCCAGCCGCAGATACGGAGCCAGGTCGACGCTGTTGGCAGAGCAGATTGGAGCGAAAGCCATTAGCGCAATCAAAACCAGGGAAGACCCAAGTATCAATTTCGGCTTCATCTGAATCATGTTGTTCTCCTTTGTAGAGTAATTTGTGTTCGTGTTGTGTTTAACTATGTCAAAAGAATGAAGGAATTAATTAAGCCATGTAAAGCGTTGAAAAGGATAATGCGCAATGATTAAAAAGGGACCCAACCCCTGTCCCCGCACACGGGGACAGGGGTTAAGAGTGTTCCTTATTTGATTGCCATCTTGAGAATGGCGTATTGCGGGTTGAGGCTGTCGTGCACCATTATCTGGCAGAAGTACACACCTCGCGCCAACTTTTCGCCACCCGAGGTTGTTCCATCCCATCCGATGACGTGCTCTTTGGTCGCTTCAATCGTCCTCGGACTCATGTGCCACACAGGTCGCATCGAGATATCGAAGATCTCGATACTAACCTCGGAACTTCGCGTCAACGTGAACGCTATCTTCGTGGCGCCGGCGAACGGATTCGGGAAGTTTCTCGCGTTCAGCACGGCTAGCCCGTCCGCGGATTCGACGGTAAAGCTATACGTCGCATTCGCGACATTACCTGCCTTATCCGAAACTCTGACGCTGACGTAGTGCGTGCCGTAGTCAAGCGAGCGTGACGGGACGAAGGTTCCGAGCGTGCCGCCTTCAAACACCGTACGACCGGGGACAGCGCTTTGGTTGCTGTCTCTCACGGACATCACGATGTTTGCGATGCCCGACAAGTCATCGGTCGCGGCGACGGAGATGATTGGATTCTCCGGACGCACACTGCCGGAAGGCGACGTATGCGCGATGCTCGGCGGTATCTCGTCCACTTCGACGGTGAAACTCCAACCCGCATCGGCGACATTGCCGCTCTTGTCGGTCGCTTTCACCGCAACGGAGTACACGCCGTTATCCAGATTGCCTTCCGGTGAGAAGCTCGCGAACGTTCCACCTTGGAACGTCGTCCTACCGGCGACACGTCCAAACGCGTCATCAATCACCCGAATCGTGATATTCTCAATGCCGGACATGTCATCCGTGGCGGTCACGGTGACTCGCGGTTTAGACGTGCGGATAATGCCGTGCGGTCCGGTTTCAGAGACTGTCGGCGGCACTTTGTCGACTTCGATGGTGAACGCCCAATCGGCGTCGGTCGTGTTACCCGCCTTATCGGTCACTTTCACGCCTACGGTGTAGGTGTCGTTCTTCATCGGGCTCGCCGGGCTGAAGGAGCCGACGGTACCGCCTTGGAACGTCGTGGTGCCGGCAATCCGCTGGAACGCGCTATTGCGCACGCGAATTTCGACATTCTGAATACCGGAGATGTCGTCTGTCGCGGAGACGCTGATGCGCGGCGTATCGTCACGGATGATGCTTTGCGGCGATAAGGAATTGATAACCGGCGGCGTATGGTCGGCTTCGAGTACGAAACTCCACGTCGCGTCCGCCGTGTTGCCCGCCTTATCGGTGGCTCTCACGCCTACCGTATAGGTATCATTGGGAAGCGCCCGATCGGGGCTGAAGGCAGCCGTTGTGCCGCCCTGGAAGACGGTGCGTCCGCCAATTCTCTGGAATGCGCTGTCGAGCACCCGGATCTCGATATTCTCGATTCCGGATTCGTCATCGGTCGCGGACACGCTGACTCTCGGCATCTCGTCCCTGACGATTCCGAGCGGCGAGTTCGCGCTAATCACCGGCGGCGTGGCATCGACTTGCACGGTGAAACTCCAACTCGCGTTGGTCACATTGCCCGCCTTATCGGTGACATCGACCGCCACGGAGTAGGTGTCGTTTCTCAAAGCATTGGCTGGTCTGAAGGACGCCTTGGTGCCGCCCTCGAACACTACCTCACCTGCCACTTGCGCGAAGTCGCTCCGCACCACGCGAATGGCGAAGGATCCAATCCCTGACATATCGTCGGTGGCGGACACGTCGATCCGCGGCATGTCACTGCGGATGGTGCCCTGCGGCGATGTGGCGTTTATGATCGGCGACATTTCATCCATGACAACTTCCACGGTGAAGGACCAGCTTCCCGTCGTCTCGTTACCGGCGTTGTCGGTTACGACGGCGGTCGCGGTGTAGGTATCGTTCGCCAATGCCGCGCCCAGATTGAACCTAGCCATGGTGCCTCCATCAAATTCGGAGGAACCTCCGACTCCGGAACCATCGCTCGCGGCTACCGAGATTTCGATGTTCCCAACACCCGACATGTCGTCCGTAGCGGAGGCGGTGATGGTTGGCATATCGACGCGCACAATGCCTGACGGGGAGGTTGTGCCAATGACCGGCTCGGCAATGTCCATTATGACTTCAACGACGAAACTCCAACTCGCGGAGGAGCTATTGCCGCTGTTGTCCGTCACGACTGTGCTTACCGTATAGGTGTCGTTCGCCAGCGCGGCGCCAGGTGTGAAGACTGCGGAACCGTCTCCCATCGCGGTTGAGCCATCAACCGCAGCCCCGGCGCTGTTCATCACCGAGATTTCGATGCTGCCAATGCCTGACATATCGTCCGCTGCGGCGACGCTAATCTCCGGCATGGCGATCCGGCTAATCCCCTGAGGCGATGTGTTACCGATAACAGGCGCGGCGACATCCATAATTACTTCAACAATGAACGTCCAACTCGCGGTGTTCGTATTACCGCTATTGTCGGTCGCGGTTGCCATTGCGGTATACGTGCCGTTCGCCAAGGCGGCGCTCGGGGTGAAGGTTGCCGATCCCGAGCCATCGAACTCGGACGAACCGTCGACACCGTCTACCGATATTTCGAGACTGGCGATGCCCGATAGTCCCTCTTGGGCGGTATCGCTGACATCGGACGCCGACGCACTGATGGTCGGCATATCCACACGGACAATACCGTGTGGCGACGTGACGTCAATACTCGGCAACGTGGTGTCGTAGCTGGCTTCAACCGTGAAGCTCCAGTCCGTGCTGGCGCTGTTGCCGGCGTTGTCCATTACAACCACGGCGACCGAATAGGTATCGTTCGCCAAAGCGCCACCGGGGGTGAACGAAGCACTGGTGCTATCCTCATTCATTGCGGTCTCGCCTTCAACCGCGTCGCCGGCACTATTCATCACTCCAATCGTGATGGACGCGATGCTTGTGAGATCGGTTGCTCCAACGGTGATGGTCGGCATCGTGGTGCGCACAACACCGTGCGGCGATGTGGTTCCGATGGTCGGCGGCATCTCGTCAATGACAACAGTAAATGTCCAACTGTACTCCTGCGAATAGCCGTCGCCGTTGGTCACGGTAGCGGTAGCGGTGTGCTGACCCAGCGCCAAACCTTCGACATCCCGGCTGGCACCGTCAACAGCGTCGCCGCCATCAAGCGAGATGGATACGCTCGCAACACCCGATTGGTCGTCGATAGCGGTGACCGATAGCGTCGCGGTCGAACCCCATATCATACCCAACGGGCTTACCTGCGTCACGACCGGCGGTGAATGATCGAATTCAACACTGAACGTGACGGAGGCATCAGTCATCTTACCATCCGGATCGGTCGCTTGAATGGTGACCGTGTGATCACCTTCGGCGAGCGGCGAATCCGGCGTATAGCTCAGGTTCTTCCCATCGATTTGCGCTTCAACGGTATTGCCGTCAATCATGGTAACGACATCCAACGCTCCGCTGCCCGTGACAACCGCGCTAATGAGAGGCATACCGTCAGTAGACACGCTGTCCGCCATCGGCGACAGGATAGTGACGGAGGGAGCGGTACCGGCGACGGTGAATTCACCGGAAGCGGTGCTCCTATTGCCCCACTTGTCGGTTACGGAGACATCGGTGCGATAGGCGCCGCCAGCGAGTGCATCGTCTGGCGAGTACACGACCTCGTCATCGGCATCGTCCAGTTGATTCTGATCGACGGGCACCCCGCTTTCATCCGGCGGATTCAGACGGGTAATCTGAATCTCGACGTTCGCGGGAACATCCAGCGGATCGTCGGAAGCAACCATGATACCGTATCCCTCACCATCGTTGTAGATGGCGTGGACGGTGGGCAGCGCGCTGACCTCGTCGTCTTCGGTCGGCGAGAGCACCGTAATCACCGGTGCCACGCGGTCAATCGCGAGATTCACGATATCGAAACTGGCGCTGCCGTTTCGTTTCGTAATGGTACCGCTTATGGGATGGTCACCCTCACCGGTGGTGGAGGAACTCGCCACAATACTAAAGTCGTGGCGCGTACCGTCAATCATCACCAAGTCGGAGGCTAGTGTCCCGCCGTCAATCTGAACGGTGATATCTCCCATTAGAACGCCCGGGGCATTCATGCCGAACGGGAACACGTTGTCGTCGGACTGGGCGATGCGATATCCGAGTGGGTGCGCCGCCATGAAGTCGACGAGGCTCATGCCCTCGCCCCTGCCGTTAATAGTAATGTTCGGCGGCGGCGTGTAGTTATCGACGTTAACGGCTGTACCCAAGGAGGCATCCTCCGCTTCGACATCCGGCTCCGCTTTGGAGTCGTATGCCAAGGCTTGGACGACATAATCCCCGCCAGCGCCCAAGACGCTCAGGTCATGCACGGTGACGGTGAATATCTTGTCGCTGCTATCCTTGGTCATGTCCGCCATGTCGACGCTGACTGTTTCCTCAATGGTAAACTCGCCGACATCGACAGCGTCGCCTTTGGAGCCATCCGCATTGCGCATATTGACTATGAAGTTAATGCCTGCGACTCTCCAGTCCGCCGCGGCGGGATCGACGGTGAAGATAGCATTCGGCGTATCCAAACCGTCCATAAGAATTCCGCCCAGTTGATGGAATCCGGCATCGCCCGGCAGCATACCGTAAGCGTCGGCGACCATCGTAATGGTGGTACCGACTTCGACATCCCCGTTATGGAGCAGGAAGTCGTCCGTGCCGCCGGCAATCGGCGCATACTCAACGCCGTCCGCCCCTATCATGGTCGCGCTAACGACATAGGGCGTATCCAGCGAATCGACGAGCGACGCGGTGTTGAAAGTAATCGACCACTTGCGGTATGTGGCTTCCGGCGCGGATAATCCCATGCCGTCATCCACAATGACACTCACGAGATTGCCGAGCACGACTATCAGGTCGGGCGCCAGCAGTCCGGACAAGACCTCCCCTTCCGTGGCTTCGCCGATGGTCATTGAGGTGCCGTCGGGCATCATCAGATCGAATCGGACGGACGCGAGGTCGGGAATCGTGCGGGCGGCGGTATAGGCGTCCGCACCGATAATCCCGCAGTAACCGCCGGTCTCTTCATTCGTTCCGGCAGGAATCACATTGACCGCGACATGCTCCGGCTGAACCGGGCACACACCGTCGTCAAGTGTGATAATCGGCGCGGCGGGGTCGGGATCGGTGATGGTGAGTGCGTTGGTCGCCACGGCGCGCACGTAGAGACGCGGGTCGCCGCCACTGTTAAACAGTGAGTCGAAATTGTCGATGTTCCATTCGACGACGCCCGGCGCATCAAGGGTGGCGATATCCATCCACTGTGCGGTACCGTGAGCCGTTTTGTATTGGACGACAATACCCGTCAACGGGTGCGGTGTCCGGTTCGGAATCTCGACCGTGAGTTTGACACTCAAGGTGTTGGCAAAGATAGTAGTATCCTCACCCGGCGGACCGCTTTCAAACGGGTCGTCCAGATCGCCGTCCTTGTTGCAGTCACCGATTTCGATATTGGTGATGACCGCTTGGTCGGGATCGGGCGCGACTATATCCACTCGGACAGGCGCCGTATAAGAGGAGATGTTGCCTACATTATCTCTCCCCACGGCTCGGAGCCCGTATTCGCCGACGATGAGTTCCGGAGTGTTATCCATACCCCGAATCAGCATCTCGTAGGGATGAATCACCCCCGGGGGCATTCCGGCACTCGCATTCAACGTCAACATGTCGTTAAATGCGGAGGCGACGAACACGTTGAACGTATTCAGCGAAAGCCCTTCCAGCATCGGCACGACCGTCGGGTCGAGCAGAGGCATCCAAGTATTCGCCATCTGCGCGCTCGAATCACCGCTGTGGCGAATAATCTGGTACATGAAATCGCCAAGATCCTCGGTGCTATCCATCGAGCTGGCGCTGAGCATCAACGATGCCAACTGGTTCGGATCGGGCGTTATCAAGCCCGTCGCAATCAACACGCCGTCATCCCGCATATACATGGCGGAGTTCTGACCGTTATCGACCGCGGTTTCGATCGCGGGCGCCGAGCGGTCAAGCATAAAGGTTTTGCCGTAGACCGGACGGTTATCAATCTGAACGCCGTTCGAGTCAAAGGCGTTGGCATCGATGGTGTGCATTCCGTCAGCCACGTCCGACAGGTCAACGGTGGTGTACCACACCGATTGTTCTTCGGTGGACATCGGTACGGTAAACACGGAGACCATCTGCGGATCGAGAGATGTCATGATGTCCGCAACGACACCGGAAGCGGCGCCGCCGAGCGCGCCGAGCAATGTCAGCAGGTTTTCGCCCGTTAGCATAGCTTCCAGATCTATGGTGGAAACATCCTGACCTGCCATGATCGCCTCGATAATCGGGTTGAGGAACGGCGCTATGGCAGCCTGTACTTCCATGGTGAAGACAGCCTCAATGATACCGCGATCCTCGAGTTGAAGGTTGCGCGGATCGGGCATGGCGTAACGGGACAGCATCGTCGTCTGTCCGTCGCCGATGATGAGCGGTACAGGCGTGTTCAGTTCAATTTCGTAGAAGTAGTAGTAGATTTTACCCGGCTCGATGCCAACTTCGGCGCTCCAGACTTGCTCGCCGTTGATAACCATCGGGTTGAGGGGCGCACTGGCATACGCCATCGTATCCACCGGCACTTGGCGCTGGCGGGACAATAGATTGGCGTATTCCGGAGGCAGATCGTTCGCCGAGTAGCGCAAGGTGACAGACGCGAACGCGCCGCCGCTCTCACTTAGACCGGGCCACGAGGGAAGCAGCAGAATCGCCTGTTCCTCTTCCAGTTGGAAGGTGTGCATCATGGTCATTCCGGCTACAGCCTCTCTGGCGTCGCGCGTACCCTCTTCGCTCAACGGGTCGAAATCGGGACCGTCCACTCTGAAGGTGACGCTCCCGACATCTCCGCGCGGGGTGGCGAGGTAGAGGTCGAGTTTGTTGCCGGTGACGATTCGGGTGAACCCGCCATCTTTGGAGTCGAGGATTCCCATGCCCATGCCGGGACGCGCCGTGACGGCGTTACCGAAGTTTTCGAGGTCGATATTTTCGTAGTCCTCGAAGATAAGCGGCAGTTCCCCGTCAAGCAACTGCTTCGGTACCATTCCCGGAGGCAGAATCGAGTTAATGGCGTTAAGCACCGCGTACTGGGTCGCCGGGTCGTTCCGCATCATGTCGAGCAGAGCATCGGGACCGACGCTCATACCGACATCGGTGCGGGCAATCGCCAAGCTGATAAGTTTGTCGATGACATCCCGCGCGTGCAGGGTGTTCAGCGACAGACCGCCGAGGCGCACGGTGTCAACAAAAATCTCGAGCGACATCGAGTCTTCGTTGCCGACGAGATCAGTCACCGTGAGGGTTGCGATGTATGCCCCGGAATTCGCGTACTGGTGCGTCGCGTTCATGGTATCGGCGGTATTGCCATCGCCGAAGTCCCACAGATAGGTGATGACACCGGGAACGGTCGGGATGATGTAATCGCTCGATTCGCTGCCGTCAAAATCGACGGTTTCGGTTTTCTGAATAAACTTCTGGCTGCTCTTCGCCACTGCAACGGGGTCAATCGTATCGGCATTCAGGGCGATATCGAAGGTAATGCGTTTCGCCAGAACGTGGTGCGACGCGACTTCCATGCTCTCGTTGGCGGCAGAACCGGCTGCGCGATCCACGGCTATGACCGTGAGCGTATCGTGGACGTTCACGACAGGCGCATCCGGATTAAAGAAGGTGGTCAGGTAGCCGCCTCCCGCGTTCGTGTTTATCTCGCGGGTGGAGTTTGATCCGAGCGTGAGACTCAGTTCCACGCCCGCGGACGCGGGTGTGCCGTCGGGGTCGCTGACCGTACCGGCAACCACAATCACATTCGAGGGATCGGCGGTGAGATCATCACAGGTAATATCCACGCCGCTGATTCGCCTTGCCACGACCTGGTCCGTCGTCAGGGTATGGGAGGTTGTGCCGACAACTTCCGTGTCAGCCATAACCGTGACGTCGAGAGTGAGTTCGTCGGCGCTCCTGGCGACCGCCATACTGGCGCTAACAATGGTGACGCTGTACGTGCCGTCGGCTGTCGTCCAACCGTCGTCTGCCACGCCTTGATTGACGTTAGTCACTTTGACGGTCAATCCCGGCGGCGCCGGGCTGATGCCGTCTTCAAGGTATACCGTACCGGTCACGTTAAAGACGGAGGATTCGGCTTTTATGGAGGTCGGGACATCCACTACGGCGCGTTGCGAGTCTATTTCGGAAGCCATTACACTGTGAGTCACCGAGCCGGCAGTTTCATCGCCGTGCATAACGGTGACGTTCAGGGTATCCCCGGTTTCGGCTACGGGATCAGTCGGACTGAAGAACGTGACGCTGTACATCCCGTTAGCATCGGTCATGCCGGTGTCTTCCACACCGCTGTCCGCGTTGGCAACATGCACCGGTATGTTCGCTCCGACGGGAATCTGGCTTTCCAAGAAAAATACCTGACCCGTCACGACGAGAGACGAGGTCGAGGCGACGGCGATGGTGCTGACATCCACGGTGGCGCGCTGCGCATCGACATCAGCCGAGGTCAACGCATAGTCCGCAGTGCCAATCTGTGCACCATCCTGCATCACGGTAACCGTGAGCATGTCTCCGGTTTCGCCGACGGGCCCACTCGAACTGAAGAACGTCACATCGTACATGCCGCTCGCGTCGGTAGTGCCCATTGACTCCAGCCCGCGCGACGCGCTCGATACGGCCACGCTCAATCCGGCGCCCATCTCGATGGTGCCGTCTTCATGATACACGGTACCGGCGACAACAAGCGCGGAGGTGGAGGCTTTTATCGCGGTGTCGATATTGATTGAAACGCGTCCGCCATCAACTTCGGCGGAGGTTATCGTATGCGTTGCGGCGCCGACCTGCCCGCCATCTCTTGCGGCGGTCACGGTGAAGGCGTCGCCGGTCTCCGCCACGGAAGCGCTGGTGCTAAACAGCGTGAGTTCATACATGCCGTTGCCGTCGGTGGTACCGGACACCTGCATGCCGTTGGTGGAGTTCGTAACGACAATGTCAAAAACATCGTCGATCGCAATTGTGCTGGCTTCGCGGAAGACCGTACCGGTGACGACGAGGGCGGAGGTGGTCGCGCCGATATCGGTCGTCACATCAACCGTCACGACGGAGGAATCGCCGTCGCCAAGGTGTTCGTTGGTTAACACAATCCCATTGGACCCGCGCTCAACTCCGTTTGCATCGGTCACCACGACGGAGACGGCATCGCCGGTGCTGGCGGCATTGCCGCCCGGACTGACGAGAGTGACGCTGTAGCCGCCGTTCTCATTGCTTGTGGTGGATACTGCATCTTTGTCGTTGACGGTGACGGCGACATTCACGCCGGGCACGGAACCGGTGCCACCCGCTTTATTGATTGTACCGTTGACGACAAGAATGGACACCATCATGGGCGGTTCCGGCGTGAGATTCACGGTGGCTACGCCGGTGAGATCCCCGACATTAACGGTGACAATGTCCGTGCCTTCGGCTTCAACCATCGGTGCGGTATAGGCCGCGGTGTAGCTGCCCATCGCGGCGTTTTCCGTAAAATCGCCTACGCTCCCGCTCCCCGCGCTGCCCGTGGGGGCAAGTCCGCCGACTCCGTTCCCCGAGGCATCAGTCACGGTTACGCTAATCATGGCGCTGCCGTTGCTCGACACGTCCGTCGGATTGACGGTAATCGCCAGAGCGGCAGCCGCGCCGGCGCTCACGGAGACCGTAGCGGAACCGCTTTCGCCGGAGACGGCGTCGGTCGCGCTCAACATAATACGTCCCACGGTGTTCGATGGCGCGTAGGGCGCGCTATAACTGCCGTCGCCGTTGTCGGTAACATCGCCGACCGTACCGGTGTCTGCGGCGCCGTCGGCTCGACTGGCGCTAATGGAAACTTCGGCGTCGGTCACGGGGTCTCCGCCGCGGCTCACGTTCACGTTCACCATTCCGGCAACGCCGCTGCCGGCGACAAAACTGCTCGGGGTCGCCGTCACGGAAACAAGTGTCGGGACGGGTTCAAGCGTCACCATGACGGTGGTGCTATCGCCGGTGGTGGCGGATGCGATGCCGATGGTATCCGTTACGGCGGCGGTGAGAACTTGGTCGGGTGCGGTGTAGGTAGCGCTGTAGGTGCCGTCGCCGTTGTCGGTGACATCGCCGATAGTTCCTTGCTCGGCGGTAATGGTCACGGTATCACCGGTAACCGGCGCGCCATTTTCAACGATGTTGACGGTGATGTCCGATGTGGAGACACCGTCCGCGGGAAGTGTATCCTCCGACACCAAGGCTTCCAGACCGGACAACTGGATATTTACCGTTGCTCCCGGCGGGCTTGACGTGACATCGGCTGTCGTGACGGTATAACTAATCCCGCCAACGACGTCGGCGCCGTCTATTACCGTGATATCCAACACGTCGTCAACCTTGATTCGGTCAATGTCCGAAAGCGCCAACAGCACGATGGAATACGTTCCGTCGGCTCGCGTCACAAAACGCTGGTTGCCGACTCCCACAGAGAGTCCGGCGGCAACCTGGCCGTTTTGATCGGTTACCGTTCCGCTCAACAGAAACGAAAGCGTTGTCTGCGCCGGAGCGTCTTCGTTCGCGGCGGTCATCAAACCGGCGGCGAGCGCTGCAATACAGAAAAACCAAACGAGTTTTCCTCTGGGATGCCTCATATTCAATTATTTAACCTCCAAAATAACGTACAGTAAGTAAAGGCTGGTGGGCAAGGGATTCCTATCGCAGTCGCTATTCGCTCCTTTGATCCCACTCTACAACGACAATTTAAAGTCTTAATAAAACGTTCTGTTTTGGTTCTGATGCAGTGGCTGTGCATGACTGCATCGTTGAGAAAAAAAGGTGGATGAAAAGAAAATTAACACGATGTTTCACGATTTATAATGTTATGAAGCCGGTGTTACAACCTTCCGAATCAAAGACATCCGTAGGCGGGGCATCTTGCCCCGCAGGGTTTCCGCGCTCGCTCCCACGAACAAAATACATAATCTGTGATGCTTTGAAACCTTTTACCAAAATCCGGCGGGGATCAAGCGAATGAATAGTGAGTGCGATAGTTCTATCGTTTGCCCCGATTCACGGCACACGGCGTGTGCCTACTACTTTGGGATTTATTATAGCACAGGTCGCATATGATTTTCAATAGTGTTTATTGAGAAAATTACCGTCCAATTTTTTTAAGGAATCGTCTGTCCGAGTGTGCATCTGGTTGATGCGCGCATCCATTCGATGCTCAATACTGTCAAGTTTATCGTTCAACTGCTTCATTCTTATCGCGATGTAGACTTCACCGACAGCGAGAATTGCAATGACCAGAACTATGAGTGGTGAAATGAAGATTTGGCAGTTTTTGGAGGCACGGGTTTCTTTTGTGTCCATGCTGATCACTCCTCGCGGAGGTGGTATTTCATGTCGTCCACGTAATTTCGCTGGAGACTATCCAACCGTATATCTATCTGCGTAAAACGTTCCTCCATTTGCGCAAAACGGGCCTCCATTCGATTCTCCAGGTGCGCGAAGCGATCCTCTATTTGCGTGAAACGAGCATCTATTTGTGCAAAACGGGCATCTATTTGTGCAAAACGGGCATCTAATCGACTTTCAAGCTGTACAAAACGGGCATCTATCTGTGTAAAACGGGCATCTATCTGTGTAAAACGTTCCTCCACCTGCGTGAAACGGGCCTCCATTCGATTTTCAAGCTGTGTAAAACGCTCTTCTATAAGCAAGAATCGCTCATGGCTCCGTTTCCCGTCCTCACTAATTTGGTTAGTCAGCCGCCTGTCCATCTCCGTCATCTGATTACCCAACTGCTTTATCGCAAAGAGCACCCAGGTTTGGAAAAATGCGAAGACTGCCGTAAATATCCCTACGACTAGCGTTAACACGGCTACATTACCCCAATTCCCGCCAGCGTCGGGGTTGCCGCCCGATTCGGCGCTCAATATGATTGGGGTTGAACATGCGAACCCCACCGCAACGGCAACAACCGCCCCGGTGATAATAGCATTTTTTCGGCTTCGGAACATGCGAATGGTCCCTGTCGGCTAGGAAGCGAACAATACATTTGTAGGGTGGGCACTGCCCACCATTCCCTATTGAAGCCGTTCGTCACGCCGTTCAACTGTACAAAGTCGAACTAAAAGCCTGTTTGAACAATCGGTGACACAGCGTTTCATTCTCGGCTGCTATCTACCCGTAGCGCCACTGGCACTCTGAAAGGCTGGTGGGCAGTGCCCACCCTACAACTAATACGACTCTGGAGTGAGAAGGAGTGTAAGGGGGTGATGAGACGGTACATGAAGGACTAAAGGGGTTAAAACGTGTTGCGCAAGGGGTAATGCGTAATGAGAACCGGTGAACGATTCCTTTATTACGCATTACGTATTACGCATTATTCCTTATTATTCCTTACAAAACATTAGCTGCTAAGCGCAAGAACATTGTGTGTCGACAAGCGCCTAGCAGCTAATGGTTGTTGCACAGGCTAAACCTACTTCACAATGACCATCTTGCGAGTGCCGGAGAATTCGCCAGCGCTCAGGTGGTAGAAGTAGATACCGCTAGAAACCTGCTCACCGAAGTCGTTCCGACCATCCCAGTAGATGGCGTCCGAACGTCCCTCGTACACCGCTGCCGGTGTGAAGCCGATGTCGATGGTGCGGACAAGGCTACCGGAGGCGCCGTAGATGCTTACGGAGACATTGCTGTCTTCCGCGAGACGGAACGGAATCCACGTTTCGGGATTGAACGGATTCGGGTAGTTGGCAAGCAGTTCGGTCTGCGCCGGAATCTCGTAGGTCACGAGGTCGGGCAGATCGATACGGCTGTCGAGCACGTCAGCGGCGGTGACCACATGCTGTACCGGACGGACACCAATCAGCGGATTCGATGAATCGGCTCGAATCTCGAGCACGTCACCCACCTTCGCGGCGCTGCTGTCCAGCTTCACGAAGGTCATGCTGTAGTCGTCCGCGGCGGTGGTGCTGCCGAGCGTTGTGCCGCGCGTCACGTTTTTGACGCTGACATTCAGCCCGTCACCTAACACCATGCCGGCTTCGTCAATCAGCTTACCCTGCACCTGCAAGACAGGCGTCTGGAAGCCGATGGACGGTGCGGTCGCTGCGCCGTTGCCGTTGCCGTTGCTCGCGGTCATACCGTCGCCCATGTCAGCCATGCTGTTGTCCCAAGCCATACCGACGATTGGTACCATCCCGGCTGCAGCGGAGACGACGATGTAGCCTACGCCGCCCATGATGGGACCGTCACCCGGGTCACCCGGTTGCCCGATGGTGTTGAAGCCGTTTCCGGCTGCGTTGGACACCACGATAGCGCTAATCCCCGGCAGAGCAAGTGCGCTACTAATCATAGGCAGTTTCGGATCGCCAGCCAGCGGTACGCCGACGAGGTTGTTGCCCGCGCCAAGCGTAATGTTAGCAGTGCCACCCGTACCGAGCGCGTTACCCGCCAGTGTCAAGCTGGCTGCGCTGCTCATCACCGCGATGAGACCGGTATCGTCGCCGATAGCGGCATCGGCTGCGCCGCCGGCGCTTGCGTCACCGAGATAGCTGTTCCAGCTACCGTCCGCGCCCAAGCTGATGATGAAGTTGACGGAGTCACCGAGCGCGTCGAACAGATCGCCCACGGTGTCGATTGTCGCCGCCACGCCGTCGATATGCGTCACATCGAGCGGTACGTGAATCAGGTGCGTACCCGCTGCGATTGAGAGCGTGAACTGCGCCAAGTGATCGATGGTCAACGCGCCTTCAGCCGTCATGCTGGCTTGACCGATAGTGGCGGACACCCAATAGGTACCCATCGGGTGCGCGTCGATTACCACCTCGAAACTACCGGAGTAGCTTCCTGCGGTCGTCGCGTCCTCGGTCAGGCTTCCGTCCGTGACGATGTTGTTGCCTTCGGCATCGAAGACATCGAACGTCGCCGTCAAGCCCGCGGTACCCATGGCGCTAACCATGACGGTATCGCCGGTGCTGACATCGGCGGGTGAGAAGCTGACGCTTGTCACCGCGTGGATGCTAACCGAAGCGGTAGCGGCATCGCTCATGTTACCGAGCGCGTCGCTGGCGGTGATGGATACCATCTGGTCGCCGCCCTCGGCGCCCGTGACCGTGACATCGGCGCTGTACATACCGGTGCCCATCATGTCGGCGTCCATACCTTCAGCCAATGCGAGCTCAGCTGCGCCGCCAATCGCGGAGGCGTCTGCCGTGACCGTGGCGCCGGATTCGGTACTAACCGAAATGGTGACCGAGTCGCCGTTCTCCGCCCAGTCGGGAGTGATAGCGGCATCAGCCAGCGCCGGCGCGGTATTGTCAACCGTCACCGTGACGGAAGCGGCGTCGCCCGCGTTACCGAGTGCGTCGGTCGCAGTGATGGAGATCATGTGGTCGCCGTCCATGGCATCGTCGGCAACTGCAACATCGGCACTGTACATGCCGGTACCCATCATGTTCTCGTCCATGCCTTCAGCCAACGCGGTTGCGGCGTCTCCGCCGATTGCGGAAGCGTCTGCCATGACCGTGGCGCCGGACTCGGTGCTAACCGATATGGTTATCATCGTTCCGTTCGTCGCCATATCGGGATCAGCGCTCGCCATTGTGAGTGCCGGACCGGTGTTGTCAATCGTGACAGTAACCATGGCTTCGCTGGAGTTGCCGGAGCCGTCGGTGGCGGTGATGGTGATGGTCTGTTCGCCGTCAGCGGCGCCTGTAACCGTTGTCGTACCGCTGTACATGCCGTTTCCGGCAGGCATTGCGCCAGCGCCCATACCACCGTTGCCGTTGGTCATGCCATTACCGTTAGCGCCGTTGCCATTCGCACCGTTACCGTTAGCGCCGTTGCCATTCGCACCGTTACCGTTAGCGCCGTTGCCGTTGGCGTCGGCAGCCATCGTACCCTCATCCAACGTCACCATGCCGCCGCCGATTGAGGAGGCGTCAGCGGTAACCGTGAGACCGGATTCGCTGCTAACGGAAATCGTGACCATCATACCGTCGTTAGCCGGGGAAGGCATCGCGCTCGCCATGCTCAACACAGGCGGGATATCGTCGTTCTTCAACGTGATCTCCGCGGTGGCGGCTTCGCTTGTGTTGCCCACTTCGTCGGTCGCCGTGAAGGACACCTTCACCACACCGTCGGCATTGGTGTTATCGGCGCTGATGGTGAAGAGACGAGTGTAGACACCCACTTCATCCGGCTGCGCGCTCAGGGCGATTGGGTCGGTACGCGTCGAATCCAAAGCGGAGACATCCGCCGTGACGCCGTTTTCTTCGGCTATGTCAATCATGGATTCATTCAGTGTGACCGCCACTCGCAGCGCGACCTGGTCGCCGTTCGCTACCACCGTGGGCCAAGCGCTGGCTTCGCTCAAGGTAGGCGGGTCCTGGTCGTTTAACACCCTAATCTCCATAAAATCGGACAGACCGGCGATGGTGACGGTAACTTTGTACATGCCGTCCATCGTATCTGCCGGGAGCGTGACGGTTCGGCTGTAACTCTGATCGGGGCCTTCCGGATCGAGGTCCGGGTTCGCCACCGGATCAAGCGCTTTCGTCTCGCCCACCTGCATGCCTTCGGCGTCCTCAATCATCACTGTACCGCCGCCCTTCTTGCCCGTGGCGGAAACCGCGAGCTCGGAGCCGGCAGTGATGGGAGATGGTGTAACCACCAAGTTGCGGATGCCGGATTTGACCGTGACCATTTTCGAGGCGGTCATCATGCCGGCGGTGGCGGTTAAGGTCGGGGTGCCAGCCTTGCTGTCCATGTAGGTAGCGGACGCCTCGGAGGTGTTATCGGCAATGGTTACGGACGTAATGGCGTTGCCTTCGGCGTCGCTGAAACTGCCGGTTTCCGAGTCTGACGAGAGCATCACAACCGTATCACCCAAGGCGTTTGCGGCTGCGTCATCCGCGCCCTTGAGTGACACCGTTACGGCGAGGCTGTCGTCGGCGAAGAACTCGTCGTCAGCTTCAATCGCAAGGCCGGTGACGGGGGATCTGACAACCACCGTCGGTTGGGTTGACAGGGGCAGCAAGGTTCCGCCCGTGGCGACCGACGCCTCTGTCGTGAACGTATACGTGGCTTCGGCTGACGGTGCGGTCACCATCTTGTAGGCGATGGTCAGCGTATTCCCGATGTCAAGCGGGGCGGTGGTGGTGGCAGTCAACACCCAAGGCTGCGCGCCTCCACCGGAGACGCTGAGATCAGCGCTTCCAGCGATATCCACTTCGCCTGCGGCGTCAACACCATCGTCGTTATCCAAGAAGGGTGATGTCCAACCCACAGGTACGGTTACTTGTACTTGAGCACCGGTTGACATGGCGGCACCGGCGGTGAAGGTAAAGGCGAGATTGCCCAACGCCATGCCCGGGTCGGCAGACGTGAGCGGCCCCGTTGCGGACGCCAAAGCGATAGACCCAGCCGCCACTTCATCGACATCAATTGTCACGCCGGCTTGCAACGCTGTCGGCGTACCGATAGCGGACGATGACGACTTTCCGGTAAAGGTGTACTGCCCGCCCGCTGTCGGCGCGGTGATGTTCTTGTAGGTGAAGACGATGGTTCCGTCTTTACTCAACTCTGAGGCAATCGTCGCGCTCATGGTCGTAGCCGTTGTTGCGAGGGTTGCGGAAATCGTATCCCCGAGTGTCACACCGCCAGGTTGACTGACATCAGTATTTGGCGCGGGCCAACCGCCGGAATCGGGAATCGTAATCTCGACCACCGAGCCGACCGACATCGTTCCAGCGGCGGTGAAGGTGAACACTAAATCGCCGATCGACGATCCGGCATCAGCTTGCGTTACGTTGGCTGCAATGCTGCCGGTGCCATCCGGACTGCGGCCAATGCCCACATGCGGACTCGCCGCTAAGTCGGCGAGCAAGGAAGTGGCAGCGTCAAGGTCGGGGTGAGATTGGGATTTCGTGGTGAATGTATCCGACCGCGGCCCCACGTCCGGAACTTTGACACTTTTGTACGTAAACACCAGCCTGTCCGCCGGCGTCAACAGTGACGTCGTCGTAGCGGTGAACGAAGTTGATGCAACTACAAGAGTTGCCTTATCGCCTGCCAACGTGACCTCACCTGCGTCGGCAACGCCATCGCCGTTATCGGTACGGCCGGCAGACCAGCCGGGCGCGAGGGTCACCTCAACCTTTGACCCCACTGCCATTCGTCCGCCGGGGGTATAGGTAAAGGTGAGATCCCCCACTTCGACATTTTTCGGCGTCTCGGTGAACGGCTGTCCATTCTTTGTCAGGGTCATGGTGCCGCCGCCGTGCGCCCCGACGACTTGAATCGTTGAACCGGCAACTGCCGTCAGTGGCTGATGGGGCCCCGGGCTCAATCTGGCATTAAAGGTATATTCACCCTCCGCCGGCGCTTTGTCTAATCTGTATGTCACGGTGGCAGCTGGATCAGCGGCAATTGGAGTAGCCCCAAAACCACCGGTGAGTTTCCGGGCATCTGACTTTATGTCAAAAGTTCCCCCCACGGATACAGCACCGTCCGCTGATGGTGTGCCAATCGCAACATAGGGATCAGGCAAACCGGCGGGAATTTCGATCTCAAATTGGGCACCACCCGAAAAACCCACAATCTCTGTGAAAGTGAATAACAAGTTCTCGGCGCCATCGGCCGCATCGGCGCCAGCGACAACGTAGGTGTAGGGCGAGGGGGCGGTCACGGTTGCGCGAGTCAGCGTTACTTTCCCACTGGGGGGTGCTTTCGTGGTTAGAAAGTCAAATTGGGGGTCGCCATCCGTATAGGTATTGGCGCCGTCAGTTTTGTTACCCACAGTAGCGGCGGTTTCAGCGGTGCCAGTTCCATCCCCATCTACGTCAATGGCCGAGAGAACTTCGATATCATAATTATCATCTTGCGCCGCTGTAGTTCCCTCAACCGTAGGAGCCACAAATCCCTTTAGGGTAAATACGATCCTCGCCCCTTGCTGGAGGCCGCCAGCTTTAACCGTGGCGAGAAGAGACTTACCTGTAGTAAGTGGCGAGCCTGGCTGCCGATTTAAATCCACATTCCCGCTCACTGACGATTGACTATCATCGTCCCTCGTAAAGGCCCAACCATCTGCAACCGCAGCGCCTCCCAAGGTTAGAGTAATCGTGGAATTCTGCGGCATGGTGCCCGCCGCCGTAAAAGTAATCACCAAGTTCGAGAGCGACTCTTTGCTCACGAGTAGGTACATGCCTTCATGAGGGAGATCAGCATCGCCGGGTGCCGGCTGCAGGAAAGGTCCTCCACTCGATCGCGCCAAGGTGACTGTACCGGCGCCGCTTCTCACCGGTCCAACGGCAATGTCGAGATAAGGGGTACCGCCCCTCACATTTACCTGGGTATTTGGCGTGGGCGTACTGGTACTATGTACAATGGCATGTTGTCCGCCACTATCCACGGTCAAGGCAAATCCGTAAGTGTGCTGAAGGTGAGGCACCAATGCTCTATAGTGGGCGACAACGGTAGAGGTCGCAGCGCTTTTACCAACTGTAAATACAAGTTGGCGGCCAACAATCCTTCCGGATATTTCACCATCGGCAGGTGTTGTATCAGGAAAATACACTTCACCATTTTCATTCAAATCGGCTTCAGAGATACCGTCGGTCTCCGTATCTTCGTTAACGTTGAAGGGCCTGCTCCATCCTGCCGGGATGCTGATTCTCACCGTACTTGCTTTTTGATCGTCCGTGTTTGCATGAGCCGTAGGATCTATGGTGAATGCTATCGTAACAACGTCCGTCGCACGCAGATCGGCGGCGTTTGACGTGACAACTACGCTTTGTGCCAAGGCATCCGTCGTCATCCCGAACGCCAGCATGAGCGCCAGGATACCGAAGACGCTAATTTTCCAACTGCTACACATCATTTTATTATACCTCCTAGGTTTTGTGTTAGCTGTAGCATTGAATTTGGGTTTGAAATTCTTGTTAGTTTCACAAGACTGAATTGAACTATCCATAAGGGGTAGTTTTCCTTTATGCTGGGAAAATAGTTAGGGCTTACGGAACTGAATACGTAAAACGTAGTGCGTAAGTCCTAAAATTGATTAACGGCATCGCGAAACTGCCCGAGATGCCGGAATCTGGTTTGAGGCGGTGAAAATGCCTCACACTGAAATGTTTCCTGAAATCGGAAATCGTTATGTGCTCCGGTTTCCGCGGGGTTCTCAACGGGCTGGAGCGGATTAGATTATAATGAAGCCGTGATCCGAAAGTCCGGTTGTGACGCAGTAAGACCACAACTTAGGCATATAATATAACAGTTTGCGTTTTTTGTCAATAGTTTTTTTCGAGTTTTTTTGGCGCTCGACGGATCGCAACGCCGCTATCTTCCTCGACGGATGGGAAAAACGAAAACGGAAATCGGGCGGTTTCAAAAAAACAGTTGTCAGTGGAGAGTGGAGAGTGGTTAGTTGTAGGGTGGGCACTGCCCACCAGCCTTTCAGGCCCGCACGAGATATGCACCAACTCCCCGCACTCCAGAGGATCAAGCGAGTGGATAGCGAGTGCGATAGGGATCCTGTGACATGTCAATAGAATATGATACGTCCTAAACCCCGCACTCCAGCGGAGTGCCATGTGGGCGCCTCGGGAAAGACGGAAAATTGGAACGGCACCGAAAACGTCTAAACTTGTGATTCGTGTAATCTCGTAGGGGATCAAGCGAGTATTTGTAGGGTGCGCAATGCGCACCAGCCTTTCAGGCCCGCACGAGACATGCACCAACGTCCCGCACTCCAGAGGATCAAGCGAGTGGATAGCGAGTGCGATAGGGATCCTGTGCCATGTCAATAGAATATGATGCGTCCTAAACCCCGCACTCCAGCGGATCAAGCGAGTGGATAGCGAGTGCGATAGAAGATCCTGTGCAATGTGGGCAAATCGGGAAGGATCAAACGAGTGGATAGCGAGTGCGATAGAAGATCCCGTGCCATGTCAATAGCACGAGATGTGCACCAACTCCCCGCACTCCAGCGGATCAAGCGAGTGGATAGCGAGTGCGATAGAAGATCCTGTGCTATGTAGGCGCCTCGGGAAGATGGGTTGCCCTCAGACCCGCGGCCCCCCATGGATATCTTGATTCGTGATATGAGCGGTGACGGTGTCGGTCAGGGTATCGACTTTACGGGAGAGGTGGTCGTGTTCTCGCTGCATCTGCGTACGCAGGTCGTCAATGCGTTTGTTGATATCGCCGAACCGTGCATTGATAGTCGCATTCATTTCGCTGAACCGTGCATTCATGTTGGCGTTCAAATCGTCTATACGCTTATCAAGACCGTCTATGCGTTTGTCAAGATCACTAATCCGTTTGCCTTGAACGGATACCATGTAATAAACAATCGTGGCAAATCCCACTAAGAGGGTAGCCATCATCGTTATGAATTGCGGGTTTGACATGGGCTTTTGCTCCTTCCATTAAGGTTACCGGAATTGTACGCTGTTTTTACGGTGATGTCAAGTGGGAAAAACAGTGGCGAAAAACAGTGGCCAGTGGATCTCTACCGCCCTCGCTATCCACTCGGTTGCTGGTCAGTGGCTAGTGGTCAGTAAAGGCGATAATCTCTGTAGGAGCGATCTCCAGGTCGCGATTCTTTATGCGATTTCGATGAACGTACCGTTCCACGACATTATTTGTGAACTGCCGCATGTTCTTCACTCCGTTAGGATCAAGCGAGTGGATAGCGAGTGCGATAGAAAATCCCGTGCCATGTCAATAGCACGGGGATGCCGCAATGCTCCGCACTCCAGCGGATCAAGCGACTGGATAAGGAGCGATCAACTGAACGAATAGTGAAGGCGATAGTAGATCCTGATAGAAGATCCCTCAAGCGAGTGGATAGTCTCTGTAGGGTGCGCAATGCGCACCAGCCTTTCGGGACAGACGATTGAAACGGCGCCGAAAACGTCTGAACTGGGATTCATGTGATGAAAGGATTGCCATGATTAAGAGACGGGGGCTCCGGTTTCTTGTATGACCGACCTCCCAACCTCCTCACTCCGTAGGAGTGACATGTCAATAGCACGGGAAATGCACCAACTCCCCGCACTCCAGCGGATCAAGCGAATGGATAATGAGCGCGATAGAGATCCCGTGCAATGTGGGCCTATCGGACGGGCGGAAGATTGGAAGATTGAGACGGCGCCGAAAACGTCTGAACTGTGATGCGTGGGGATCTCTATCGATCAACTGACTGATTAAGGAAGACGATAGAAAATTCTCCTCACTATCCGGTCGCTTGATCGCTTGATTCCGTGCTGCCCCGCCGTAGGAAAAATCAAACCCGCGGGGTCTCGTGGATTCGTTGGTCATTGATGCGGGCATTGCTCTGGCGAGAGCGTGCGTCCAATTTACTCCGTAAGGCTGCCATTTCTTGCCTCAATTCGTTGATTTGGGCGTTCGTCTGCCTGGCGCGGAGGTACATTTCGTCCCTTAAATCGTCTATGCGTTTGCCCGTATTTGAGTCCGCAAAACGCATTAAGTAGAGCAGAATCAGGAAATGGGCCATCGCGATGACGTATATCACGGTAAAGTCGGAAAGGGTCATGAGTTAATCCTCCTTTTTTACATTGTGATGATTTTAACGCTTCACTTTCTTAAACCCCAACTCATTATAGTCTGCTTTGGTGTTGGTGTAAAGCGGGAAAGACAGTGGCTAGTGGCGAGTTGTAGGGTGCGCAATGCGCACCAGCCTTTCGGGACAGACGATTGGGATGGCGCCGAAAACGTCCGCACTGTGATTCATGTGATTTAGGGATTTCCGCGATTTGCCGCGTGTCCTTCACTCCAGAGGAGTGACATGTCAATAGCACGGGAAATGCACCAACTCCCCGCACTCCAGAGGAGTGCAATGTGGGCGAATCGGGAAGGATCAAACGAGTGGATAGCGAGTGCGATAGAGATCTCCTGCGCACCAGCCTTTCGGGACGGAAGATTGACACGGCGCCGAAAACGTCTGAACTGCGATTCGTGGGGATCCATAGGACTTACTATCGATCAACACCCTTCGTAGGGGCGAGGTCCCCTCGCCCGACACATCTACCTTCTCACATTACACTCCCTCAATCCCAACATCATTCCGTGGGATGTTCCGTGTGGGCTTGGTCGCAGCACAGGTCGGCGAGCATGTCGATGAAGGCGGGATGGGTTCCCACGGTGCCGGCACGGATGAAATTGATGCCGTAACCCGCGGCGGTGGCTTGGGCTTCGCGGTCGAGGTCGTAGAGCACTTCGACGTGGTCGCACAGGAAGCCGATCGGGGACGCGATGACGGTTTGGACGCGATTGCGATAGCGTTCGAGGATGAGGTCGTTGATATCGGGCTGCGTCCAGGGGACGGGCGGATTCGGGGGGCCACTTTGGTAAGCAAGATCGAATACCTCCCGACCGAGTTGAGCCGCCACCAGCCCGGCAGTGCGGCTAAATTGCCGGGTATAGGGTGACGCCTTGGCGGCGGAATGCGGGATAGCGTGCGCCGTGAAAACGAGCGCGGATTCGTCGACTTCGGAGCGATCGAGATCTTTGCACGCCTCGCGGATGAGTTCGGCGATCGCCGTGATGTAACCCCTCCGCCGGAACCACGGATCAACGTAGTTCACGGCGGGTTTCTGTCCCGTGAGGCTATCGACGGCGTCGGCTACGGTCTGCTGGTACCAGTCCCAACTGACTTTGGACTGGTGCGGCGCCATAATGATTGCGAGGATGTCCCGGTGACCGTTATCCACCATTCGCGGGATGATTTCGCTCAAGTACGGAGACCAGTGACGAAATCCGGCGTAGACGGGAACGTCGACACCTCTCTCGGCGAGCGCGGCGCCGAGCGATTCGGCCTGTTTCATCGTCAGTTCGTTGAACGGCGAGAATCCGCCGAGTTGGACATAGTGCTCCGCGACCTCCCTGACGCGCTGGGCTTTGGACGGCGACGTGCCCGCGATACCTTCGACGAAACAGAAGCCTTCGCCGGGACAGGGGTTATATTTGTTGCAGCAGCCGGGGGTGGGACCGCCGAATGCGACGAGGAGTACGGAATCAAAATCGTGTTGGGGCATGGCGAAAGGCAGTGGCTAGTGATTAGTGGCTAGTAGGTGGCAATGATGATTGTTCAGTAATAAGTACGTTAATAAGTACGTTGAAACTTACGATTGCGTTACAACACGAAACGCACCCGTCGAGGTTCGAAATCCCCTCCCACAGTTGTAGGGTGCGATCAACCGACTGATTAAGGAGGGCGATAGAGATCCCCTGCGCACCAGCCTTTAAAAACACCAGGAGCAATCTCCAGGTCGCGATCCCTGTAGGAGGGAACTCCGATTCCCGACCTGATGGGCTACGCAAGTCCTATTATACTCCGCGCTGTCAGAAATTGCGTCTTCTGTAGGATCAAACGAGCGGATAGCGAGTGCGATAGAGATCCCGCGATCTCCAGGTCGCGACTCTTGCACGAGGGAACTCCGATTCCCGACCTGCTGGTGCTACGCAAGTCCTATGATGCCAATAGAACACGATTACTCCTCGCGTCTGCACTCCAGCGGAGATCAAGCGAATGGATAATGAGCAGGATGTTCTATCGCCTTCCCTATTCAGTCAGTTGATCGATAGAGATCCCCAATGTCAATAGCACGAGATATGCACCAACCTCCTCACTCCAGCGGAGTGCAATGTCAATAGAATCGCGATACGTCCAAATTTCCGCACTCCAGAGGAGTGCAATGTGGTGTGTTACTTGATAGCCCCCATTATCCCTGTCGGAATAATTCGTTCAACAAGCAACACGTTCTATACTTCACACCGCTGGAAATTGCGTGTTTTCAACGGATCCTATCCCGATGGCGATAGGCGGTAATTGTAGGGTGGGCACTGCCCACCATTCCGATCAGTTTGGGATAAATGGTTGGCTCACTTGGCGCGCAACGTGACCGCGTTGATGGTGGGCAGTGCCCACCCTACAATCTATCGAATAAGGCAGACCAGCGAGGTACCGTCGATGTGCTTCACACCACTGAATTCCGGTTGTTCCGTGTAGAGTTCGTTCAAGGCTCGGGTCAATCCGCTCCACCAAATCTTATCATAATCGTGCCACAAAATCAAACCCTTCCCGCCTCTCAGGAGTTTGATCGCCTGCCGCGAATCGTGGAGCACGTACTCGTAGGAGTGGGCGCCGTCCACAAATACCGCGTCTACCGTATCGTAATAGGGCGAAAAGTCGAACGCGGCGGAATCGCCGTAGAGTTGGGTGATTTTCGCCTCGCAGTCGGTACCGGCGAACCGGGTACCCGAGGCATCTTTGTCTATATATTTCTCCTCGCCCGGGTCGATCGGCAGTTCGGTTCGGGATTGGCTCGGCAGATCCAGCGTGTAAACCTTGGCGTCCGGAGGGGAGTTAGCCGCCATGTTTAGGGTTGTCCGCCCGTCGAAGGTGCCGATCTCGAAGATTACGGCGGGATCTCGCGATCTGATCAGCTTGGAGATAACGGCAATTTCGACAAGGGAGATGTTGCCGTCGGCTTCAACCGGTTCGCGGATTTGGATGGGAAGGTGTTCGGGGGCAACTTCAGAGATTTCAACTTTAGGGAGCAGCGCTACCGGCGATTTTTCGCCGTAGCCGAAGTGGTCGCAGATTGACGAGATGAGCAGCCGGTTTTTTTCGCGGAGCGCGCCCAGCGTGAAGAGGTAGAGGCAGGAGAGCGCGGCGTATAGGTAACGGGTTATGAATGCAATGAGTCGGGACATGGAAAGCAGTGGTCAGTACATTTGTAGGGTGGGCACTGCCCACCATCAACGCGGTCACGTTGCGCGCCAGGGGAGCCAACCATTTATCCTAAACTGATTGGAATGGTGGGCAGTGCCCACCCTACAATCACTATTACAAACAGTAATTACCGGGAAAGAAAGCGCAATAATACCCAACGCAGAGTATAAAAACGTGGGTTAGGACGATTTTTGGGTCGGAGTTAGTTTAGCCGATGCACGGTCGGGATAGCAAGGGAAAAGCAGTTTAAGTGCAGTGGCCAGTACATTTGTAGGGTGCGATCAAACGAGTGAATAGCGATCAAGACTTACTATCGCCTTCGCTATTCACTCAGTTGATCGATAGAGATCCCATTATCCCTGTCGGAATAATTCTTTCACCAAGTAACACGTTCTATTCGGAGTCCCTTTCCTCGATCCAGAGGATCAAGCGAGTGAATAGCGAGTGCGATAGAGATCCCCAATGTCAATAGAATGCGACATGTCCAGAGTCCCGCACTCCAGCGGATCAAACGAGTGGATAGCGAGTGCGATAGTAGATCCTGTGCAATGTGGTGTGTTACTTGATAGCACCCCATTATCCCTATCGGAATAATTCTTTCAGGGGGCGTAGGTTGGGTTGAACGAAATTCGTCAATGATCGTTAATCTTAGAGACTTTTCCCCTGCATCCCATTCTGTGTTGTGTTGACAGCGCAATCGGAGAGATGGTATCATCAATTTTTTGCAGCGGTTATACATTAATTATATAGTACGGATTCCGGGAGGAGTAAGATGTATCGACTTTCATTGGGATGGATGGTATTGGGATGCGCGCTCGTGTTGTTTAGCTGCGACTCCGGTCGGATTCAGAATTTCGAAGGGATCGAGGTTGAGTCAATCTCTCGGCTCGGGCGGCTGGATATCCGTGTCTACCTGACGAATGATCGAGGGAATCGGCTGTTGTGGGATCCGAGTATCTTGACACCGCAGATCGGGGTGAGCGCGATTTCGGAGTCGGAGTTCACCACGAACGTCAAGATTTATTCGATTCGCGGAGGCGCGCAAGGGATTAAGGTTTATGAGGGGCGGCTCTTCGATTTACGTTGGTCTCGAGATCCGGACAGCCCGTACCGGCTATTGCGCGGCGAGGTGCCGCATTCGATGATTACCAACGATGAGGAACGTGACACGAACAACGGGATTTTGACGGTCACGGTTCAAACGGAGAAGCAGGGCCCCTTTATGGATACACTGAACGAAACCCAGATTTACAGCGCGGTCACGGGGTTTTAGTTGCGGCAGGCCCCGCACTCCAGCTATGTAGGGTGCGCACCGCGCACCAGCATCTAAAAATCACGGAAAGACGCAAGGTGTATCGAAACACCCTAACCCCGCACATCTAACACCCAACAAAAATCAACCTGTAGGGTGCGATCAAGCGACTGGATAAGAAGCGCGATAGAAATCCCCCGCGCACCAGCCTTTTTTCTTCACCGGTTGCTCACTCCTCAATCCTCGCTGGCGTTTACATGGAAAGAGTTGAGGTGATTAGATACACCCTCCGCCTTCCAGGCTATTAGATGCTGGTGCGCACGGGATTTCTATCGCGCTCACCATCCAGCAGTTGTAGGGTGCGCACCGCGCACCAGCCTTTTTTCTTCACCGGTTGCTCACTCCTCAATCCTCGCTGGCGCTTACATGGGCAGAGTTGAGGTGATTAGATACACCCTCCGCCTTCCAGGCTATTAGATGCTGGTGCGCACGGGATTTCTATCGCGCTCACCATCCAGCAGTTGTAGGGTGCGCACCGCGCACCAGCCTTTTTTCTTCACCGGTTGCTCACTCCTCAATCCTCGCTGGCGCTTACATGGACAGAGTTCAGGTGATTAGATACACCCTCCGCCTTCCCGGGCTATTAGATGCTGGTGCGATCAAGCGACTGGATAAGGAGCGCGATAGAGATCCCTGCGCACCCTACAACTTCATCGCACCCTACAGCTCTCCGACGCTCCGCTCAATGTGCGTAAAATCTGGTATTTTAGGTAACCTTTCTTCGCATCTACAACACCAATCTGAACTATAGCCGCCCTTTTCCACCCATTGGTGAAAACTTGACGACGGCCACGAATGTGGACATCGTGAATATCCGTGTTTCACAGGATTATAATGGATGTAATCTAGATGGCGCTTGAAGTCGTCTTCATTGCGCAGAGCGTGTTCCCAAAACCGTCGCTGCCAAACACCGGTTTCGCGTCGTTTGCGTCGTGACTTTGGAAGGGATGTCGCAGGCCGCTGATTTATGGGAAGCTGCTTGGTAAACAACGCTTTTAACCGACCGACGCGCGTTGGATACGCTTCGTCGTCAGGCGGCAGTGCCCAGATAAAGTGGAGATGATCGGGTAGGATTACGGCGCCCACGATGTCAAAAGGCATCTCCGATTTGACCATCTTTATCGCTTCGCGCAAGCGTGCGACATTCTCCGGCGCTTTAAAGAGTGGTGCACGGTTGTACGTTAGTAATGTAAGAAAGTATTTCCCGCCGGGTATATGGGTGCGTCGGTATTCTGGCATAATTATTGTGTCTCAGAACTCGTTTGAAAAATACAGTTCGTAGTTTGTAGGGTGCGATCAAGCGACTGAATAGGGAGCGCGATAGAAATCCCCCGCGCACCAGCCTCCAAATGCGAATATATGTAGGGTGCGCATTGCGCACCAGCCTTTGATTCTACTCCAAGTAGGGTGCGATCAAGCGACTGAATAAGAAGCGCGATAGAAATCCCCCGCGCACCAGCCTTTGATTCTACTCCAAGTTTCCCGAATTTCCTGCACATCACCTCAAAGAGTTACTCGCCTACCGTGCGTTGTTGACTCACGCAATGCCGTGGAAATGGTGGGTAGTGCCCACCCTACGACTTAAAGGCTGGTGCGCGGTGCGCACCCTACATAAAGCCATGCGCTTCGCGCTCAAGCCTTTGATTCTACTTAAAGCTGCCCGCAATGCCTGCACATCACCTCAAAGAGTTACTCGCCTACCGTGCACGGTTGACTCACGGAATGCGGCGGAAATGGTGGGCTGTGCCCACCCTACATAAACCCATGCGCTTCGCGCTCTAACAGCTTCGTGAATTTGATGACGCGGTCCAGCGCCGCGGATGCGGCGCCGCGGGCGTCGGCGCTGTTTTCCGACTCGGCGATCCATTTGCGGCGTTCCGGGATCCATCTGTTTTTGAGGTGGTCGAGTTGATCGGCAAAGTGGGGGTCTTCGGTCTCGCTGACGAAATACTCGACTACGCCGAGCAATCCGTATTTTCGGTTGGTGGGAATGTCGTCGAGTTCGGCATTCATTTCGGCGAACAGGGCGCGTTTACGATCCTGGCGCGCCTCGGCAATTTCGCGCGCGGATTCGGTGAGCAGTTTACCGACAAATTCCTGTTTCGTGTCAACGAATCGAGGCAAGCCGCGGACATAGGATTCGAGATCGAACCCGCCGCGTCGGAGGGCAAAATAGGAGTGGATGTGGACGTTGCGGAAGAAGGCGGTGTAGCCGAGGTTCGGGTCGATGGTATCCACATCGTATAGGATTTGGTTCTCGACGTTGCGGTAGAGCATGTCATAATCTTCGCCGCTGAGGTTGGTCGGCTTCAGATGCGCGAGGACGATGGCGCGAACCGCGTCGACGAAGTCCTGATCGAAATCGTACATCTCCAGAATCTTTTGCGTGATGACGGCGCCTGACTCGTGGTGGACTTGTCCGTAGAGGTCGTGGTCGTGGTACAGTTGCGTAACGACATTGCTTCGGACAGGTTCCACGGGCTCGTTGAGCCAGAATCCGTTGTGGTCGAGAACGCGTTTTCCGTCTTCGTCCGTGAGGATCTCGCCGTCGTATCGCTTGGTGATGTCGTGCAGGGTGCCGGCGACCTCCAATTTCGCGGTATCGCCGCCCTCGCGTTTACCGAGTTCGATACTCATGGCGCGGACGCGCATGGTGTGGTTCCAAGTGTAGTTCTGCCACTGGAATCCGATGCGATTGTGATCCCATAGGTCGAAGGTTTCGCTGACCAGATTTTCAAGTTCGGAGAGGACTTCGCGGTAGTTCATAGGGGGAGGTGCTCCGGTTGTTTGACGTTAGCGCGTTAGTACATCTGTAGGGTGCGCACTGCGCACCAGCCTCTAAAAGCCCCAGAGGATCAAGCGAATGAACAATAAATTATGAGGCGGAATCTTCCGGTTCGTCGTAGGAGCGACCTCCCGGTCGCGACATGCGTTCCCTGTAGGTGCGGTTTCCAACCGCACCTACCGCCAAACGCTTGAAAACACGCAATTTTCACCAGCGTCAAGTATAGTTTCTTCCTTGTTCACTCGTCATTCGCTCGGTTTCTCGCTAGTTCGGTTGGAGCATCTGTAGGGTGCGCACTGCGCACCAGCCTCTAAATGCCCCAGCGGATCAAGCGAGTGAATAGATCAAGCGACTGGACAAGGAGCGCGATAGAGATCCCGTGAAATGTCAATAGAACACGATTCCTCCTCGCGTCTGCACTCCAGAGGATCAAGCGAGTGAATAGCGAGTGATCAACTGAACGAATAGTGAAGGCGATAGTAGATCCTGATAGCAAATCCCGTGAAATGTCAATAGCACGAGGTATGCACCAACCTCCTCACTCCGCTGGAGCGCACCCTACATAATGTTAATTAGGTTGGAGTTTCGCCAGAGCGTCCACCTGCTGGCGCGCGTAAGGGACAATGACGCTTTCCGGATAATCGCGGACAAGCTGGCGGTAGGTTTGCAGCGCCTTCTTTGTGTCCCGCAGCCCCCGGTGATAGACGGCGGCAATCTCGTTCAGTCCCTCGGCGGCGGTAAGCCCCCCGTCTACGACGACCTTCTCGTACGCCGCGATGGCCTCGCTATACCTGCCTTGGCGTTTGTGAATCTCTCCCATTAACAGCCACATGTCGTCAACAATTAGGGCTTGGGGATACGCCTCTATCGTTTCGCGGCAAATTCGAAGCGCCTCCTCCGGTTCGCCGTTCAGGTTCGCTTTCAGTCCGCGCACATAGCCCTCCAACGGGACGTTCACATAGTCCGAATTCGACCGGATGAGAATCATCCGATCCAGCGCATCGTTGCTCGATTCATCCGACGATGAAAATTTGAGCACCTTCCCATATTCGGCGGCGGCTTTCTCGAAATCGGCTTGAAACAGATAGGAATCGCCGATGAGTTTCTGAGCCGGCGCGCCAAGGTGTGCGCCATCCACGATCCGTTCCAGCAGTTCACGCGCCGCCCCGTACTGATCTTGTAACAGGTAACACTCCGCGGCACCGAGTTGGGCTTGCGTTCTGTCCGCAGCGGGCAGCGGCTGATTCATCAAGGCTTGATAGATGGGTAACGCGGCATCGACATCGTGGACGCCGTGCAGCCACAGGTGCGCCAAGAGGAGGCGCGCTTCCGCGTCCACGTTTACTCCCTTCATCTTCGTCAATATATCGATAGCCTCACGCGGTTGTCCCGCACGCTCATACAGGCGCGCGACCCGTAGCCGCGAATTACGGGCAACCCCGGAGTTCGGGAAAATCTCAATGATTGCGCGAAAGAAACTCGCCGCGGCGGGGTGTTCCGCCCGTTGAAGCAGGATGGCGTATTTTTGTAGTATAGTGCCTCTGTCGGCAGCGTACAGTTGCGGTAACCGTCGAAACTGTTCAAGCGCAAGATCGAACCGCTCGTGATAGAAATAGAGTTCCGCAAGCGCCAAAACGAATTTCGGATTCCGCCGGTCTCTGGTCACATAGCTCTTCACCTGTGCGATGACCTGCTCCAATAGTCGCGCCCGCTGTTCCCCCTCGTAGATTTCGGTAATCTCTTCGATGAGCGTTTCCCTGCCGTGATAGCCTAGTTCCACCTTGCGCAGCCCTTCGAGGCACGTCCCCACGGCAAGATTAACCTTACCCTGAATCTTATAAACGCCGGCGAGTTGCGCATACAGGTAAGCGCTGCTCGGGTCGAGTTTGATAGCCTGGTTATAAGATTCGATCGCTTTGTCATACATCCGGTGCTTCAGATAGATTTCGGCGGCTTGGCGGTGCCGATTTGCGGTTCCCGGATCCTCCTCGATAATGCGCGTCCATTCCTCTATCGCCTGTTCAAGCTGTCCTTTTTCCGCGTACAATCCCCCGAGTTTCTCGCGAAGGCTGATGTCCTCCGGGGCGTGCGCGAGCGCGGCGGTGTAGAGGTTCAACGCCTCCTCGTTTTTGCCTTGAGTCTTATACAGATCGCCCAGTTTCTCCATCATGTCGGTATCTTTTGGATTTTTGCGAAGTTGCTTTCGGATCAGCGCTTCGGCGTCGTCGTATTTCTTGGCTTCGGTGTAGAGCATGATTAGACTATAGATTGCGCTAACCGAATACGGCGAAGACGGGTAATCCTCAAGAAAACGACGATAGCCTTCCGTCGCGAGCTCCCGCTTGCCCTGCGCGTGGAAATATTGGGCGATTAAGTATTCGGCAAGCGCGGAGGTTCGCGTTTTGGGATACGACTCCGCCAGCTTTTTGCAGGCGAGGATGGCTTCCTTGTACTGGTACCGCCGGACAAAGAGGTTCCCGATTTGGTGAGTCGCCTGCGTGGCGTACGATCCGTTCGGGTCGTCCTCAATCACCTCTTGGAACGTCCGAATAGCCAAGGTGTCATCTCCGCGTTTGGCGAAGCATTGTCCCATATTCATGCGGACTTCATCCTTGGTTGCCTTCGTTAACTCGCTTTTGAGAATCTTTTGATAGGCGGCGATTGCCTCTACGTATTGGCGCGAATAGTACAGGCGGTGGGCATTTTCGATTGCGGCGCGATCTTCCTCGATTTGCAGTTGACCCTGCGCACTGACCCGCAATACGGCGCCAAGCATCAGGATAAGGAAGTGAAGAATGATGCGAGTCTTGGGTGTCATTCGGTTGTTCCTTCGACGATTTCCAACGGCGCCGAATCGTATGTGCGGCGCAGTATGCTGCGGTGACCGAGGTCGTTTTCAAGGCGGTAAATGACAGTATAGGTTCCCTTCAACCCCCGAAACGGGGCGGTATCTATGCGCGGGTTAAGCGTGACGACATCTCGGCTCATGTTAGCCAGCTCCCGACGCTCGGTGAACGGACCGTAGCAGCGTTCACCCAACGGATTGAGCACCTTCGAAGTGACCTCCAGCCATGAGGGACGGGGATCGCGCGGGATTCGAACGACAAGCTCATCGTCCAGCGAGTTGTCCTTGAAATTGAGCGCGCCGAACTCGGAAAGCATTTTCGCGGTCAGCGTAATCGGGGGCGTATACTCGCCCTGCGCTCTGCCGGGGATTTTGCGCCACACTCCGCCTGTCGCCAACGCCAACTGTCTCACCGGCAGGTAGTCGATTCCGATGACATCCACCCGAATCCGATCTCGCTGCAGAGAGGCGATAACCGAATCGAGGCTGTGCGTCGACTTGCCGTCATAGTCGGCATCGTGGAAAGAGCCGTCACTCGCGAAGACGAAGAACCGTTGAGCCCCCCGCCGGAATTTGACTTTGGACTGGGCGGCGGCGATGGCGTCGAGCCCCGATTCGGCGAGGTCCCCGCCGCCCTCCATCTTGACCTTTCTCAGCCAGTTCCTGAATTTTGCGTGGTCCGTCGTGACGCCGCGCGCCTTTAACTTCGAGATTTTCACCTCGCCGAAAGCCACCAGTCCAACGGCGGTGTCGTGCCCTGCACGCGTCAGTCGATCGAAGATAGCGTCGACGTAGGCGCGGATACCGCGCACATTGTCTCTCATACTGCCGGTTTTGTCAATGACAAACACGAGATCGACTTCGCGCGTTGTGGCTGCCTCGGCGATGCCGCGACCGATGGCGTTCATCATGTCGAGATGTATCGGTATTCCGGTTGCGGCCGCACTGCCTCCGCCGCCGCCAGCCGAAGAGTTACCCATCTGCGTGCCCTGAATGGCGCGTCCGCGTCCGTGCCAGTATTTAAGTTCGTCGAGTTGGACATCGGGCGAATCGGCGTCAAGCTCTTTTTCGCCTGTCATGTCAATCTGCGGACTGCCGACCGGTGGCTCCGTGACGTATTCTTGGTTGACTTGGAGCAGATCGACGGCTGCGATGTCTCGCGTTCGGACTTCATTGCGAGCCGTTGGCGCACGGCGCGGTGCGGAAGCCAGATTTTCCGCCGGTGATGCCTTGTCCGGCGCAGCAGGCATCGTGTCGCGCTGCGTTGACGGGAGTATTTCGGTTGCCGTCCAATCCATATTCATGGCGGGTTTTGGCTTGGGCGGTGCGGGCGTTGGCGCCTGTACGACGGGCTCGGGCGGCTCCTTGACGGGCGTCTTTACGGGTTCCCGCGGCGGCGTCTTGGGCCGCGTAAACTCGAAGAACTCTACATCGAACTCGGGCGGAAGCAGCGGCGGTCTAAGCGGCTCAACCCAGAGCAACATCGCCAGCAACAGCGCGCCGACGTGAATGATGAGCGAGCAAATCAAGAAGGGCGACGATCTTTTCATAGGAATACATTCGTAGTACATTTGTAGGGTGCGCACTGCGCACCAGCCTCTAAAAGCCCCAGCGTGCGATCAACCGAATACATATGTAGGGTGGAATCAAACGACTGAATAAGGAGTGATCAACTGAACGAATAGTGAAGGCGATAGTAAATCCTGATAGAGATCCCAATGCGATAGAGATCCCATAGGTACGCAGAAGACAAATATAAAAACGCGAAAAAACTTCCTACAAATGACCAAAATTGCTTTGCTACCGATTATTCAAACAGGATTGTTACGCTTTCCGATTCTCACGGCATCCTGATTTGATAATCTACCTATTTTGTGATATAATGAAGCCACGATTTTACAGAAAACATTCTCAATACATTTCGGGTGGAGGCAAAAATGAGTCTTGAAAAAGTTGCAGAAATAGTCTTAACCCCAGGCATATTGTTATTCGTATTCTATATGCTTAATAAGCGAATAGACGATTTAAAATCTGAGATGAAGTCCGATCACGCCAATTTAGCAAAGTTAGTAGGCGGTATTGACGGTAGACTCAGAGAATTAAACGATCACTTTATCAAGCATTTAGAATTTCATGTTCAAGATCGCAGTACCGACCAAATGAAGGATTCAGCTTCAAAACCCGATTAGTGCATTCATGAAGCACTAGCACCTAGACTCCGCGCTGTCAGCAATTGCGTCTTCTGTAGGAGCGATCTCCAGGTCGCGATTCCCTGTTGGCGCTCAAGTTCTAGACTGAACTAAGCAACTTCCAATACTAAACTTACATGTCAATCTAGGCCCCAACCGCTCCTGCTGGATTGGCAAATCCAGCCGGTTCTTATGCCTCCATTAAGTCCCGAGCCTTTCATATCGGAGCATTAAGAATAGCCTGAAAAGAAATCTTCCAACCTTCCCCTCTTCCATCCTTCCGACCTTCCAAGTTTCCAATCTTGCACTAATCACTGACCACTGACCCCTGTTTCTCAAATGTGGAATTCCAAAATGTCGCCATCGTGGACCTTGTCATCACGGCTAACGGATTGCCCATCGTGCCAGTTGACACCCCAAGCGCGGGCGAACTTCAGATTCGCGGCGAAATCGCGATGCAGCTCCATGGCGGCGTCTATTACCGTGCTGCCGATCGGGAGGACAAGCGGATCGTCGTGATCAACGCGTTTGCCGGGGGTTTTGGTGTACACTCGCAGGATGTTCAGCCGGTCGTAAATGGTTTTCTCCAAGTGTTCGCGCCCCTCCCCGGTGGCGGCGGATAGAGGATGAATCTCAAAGGTGTCGCCGTAAAATTCAGACAAGATTTCCAACCGATCAGAGGCGTTGGGGTCGTCTATCTGGTTCGCGACAATTACAGCCGGTTTGCTTGAGCCGCTATCGGCAGAGGAACTGTTCCCATCTACTTCGCCGCCATGAACGTCCTGGGCAATTGCAATTTTGGCGGCTTCTAGTTTGGAGGTCACGACTTCGACCTCGTCCAACACGTCGTCGCCGCCGAGATTGACAATAATCAAGAGCAAGTCCGAATTTCTGGCGAGATCGAGGATTTCGGGTTGTACGAAATCGGCTGTCACCGGCGGCGTGTCAATGATTTGAAACTGCACATTCTCGTAGTTTAACATGCCGATGATGGGTTCTCGCGTCGTGAAAGGAGTATGAGCTATCTCGGGCTTGGCGTTGGTGCAACTCGCTAGAATCCGCGATTTTCCGACGTTCGGTGCCCCGAGTAGTACGATCTGTCCCGCGCCCTGTTTGGGAATGTGGTGGCTGTGCCGCTTAGTCCCGCCTTTTTTGTCGGGAGCGTTGCGCAGTTTGGCAATCCTCCGCCGAAGATCGGAAACCACTTTTTCGGAGCCCTTGTGCTTCGGCGTAATGCGAAGCATCTCTTCAAGCAACGAAAGGCGTTCGTCATCCGCCCTTGCGGCTTCAAGCTGGTGTTTCAGTTTGTAGTATTCGGGCGGCAGATTTGCTGGCATGGTCTGTAGGGTGCGATCAAAGGAACGATCAACTGAGTGGACAGCGAAGGCGATAGAAGATCCCGTAGTGACTGCGATAGAGATCCACCGCGATCAAGCGAATGAATAATGAGCGCGATAGTGATCCTACCAGCCTTTATACTCAGCACCGGTTAATTTTGCGCAATTATGTACCGAAGGTTTGTAGGAGCGATCTCCAGGTCGCGACCCTTGTACGAGGAAACTCCGATTCCCGACCTAATGATGCTACGTAAGTCCTATTAGAAACAATTATCACTGGAAAATAAAGCGCAATAATACCCAACGCAAAGTAGCTCATTCGCTAAGTAATCGACGCATATCGAAACCATCAAGCGAATGGATAATGAGTACGATAGAGATCCCTTTTTCCTGAAAACTTGGTTTCTTCCTGGAGTCAAAGTGGCTTCAAGGTAATGGTTGAATCCACTCATTACGGGCAACTAAGAGCCTGTTTGAAAAGTACAATTTGTAGGGTGCGCACTGCGCACCAGCCTCTAAAAGCCCCAGCGGGGATCAAGCGACTGAATAAGGAGCGCGATAGAGATCCCACAGGTATATAGCGGGCAATACAAAAACATGACAATACCTGTCTCCAAATGGCTGAATATGGCGCTGCTACCGACTATTCAAACAGGTTCTAAGGATTGATAATCATGGCAATCACTTCATCACATAAATCACAGTTCAGACAATGCGATCCACCGGCACCCAACACTAACCATATTTTTTTAGAAAATAAACCATTTAGTTAATGCAAGTGATGGATTTTCTTACGCATCACGTATTACGCATCACGCATTACGTATTACTTTACAATAACCCTTGTAGGTACAATCCCTTCCAAATCCGTAACCTTCTAACTTTCCAATCTCCCACTGGCTACAAGCCACTGCTTTCATGACGGAGATCGGCAACGGTTTTTCTGAGTTCGTCCGGGATCGAAGGGTCAAGCAGAAAAACCGTATCCGGCGCGGCGCGGAGACGGGCGTAGCGTTGGTCGTTCTCGGCGGTTGCACCAATCTGTAACGTGTACTCCTTCAGATTCTTCAGGGTGACGGTGGCTTGCACCTCCGGCTTATTCAGGCGTGTAACGTTGAGATCCGGCGCTGATGCCAAGTATCTATCAGCCGTCAAGTCACCGAGCCGATAGATTATGCTATTCACGGCGCCGTTTTTCGCGTCCTCCTGCACCGGCGAAACCAGCCGCCAGTTCACCCCCTGTTTTTGACAGGTCAGTTGTGCGTTACCGTGTCGCAACGTGAGTTTAAATGCGTCCTCACTCTCAAAATCGAGTACCTGCTTATCGCGCAGCCCTGCAACCCCCAACCCGGCAAATTCTAGCAGTTGGCTTTTCACTAGGACAACCCGCTTGGCGTTCCCGGTTTTCGCATAGACCATGCCGCCTTGCATGTGCCCAAGCAGTAAAACGGCGGGCTGCTCATCCGGTGTGAAGAATGAGATTCGCATCGACGGGTCATCCAAACCGTAACGCTTCAGGCTCGCAGGTTGTTCTGCCACAAATTCGACCGCCTTTAGTGAGTCGATGCCAAAGAGAAGATCGTCTACGACCTCCGCATCCGCATTTAGTGCCACCGGTTCTTCAATCTGCCATATCCCTTTCAGATCTTTTGAGCAGACAATCTTTGCCTCTCCCCGTCTTTGGATCTCAAAGCGTTTGGTTGCGGTACGCTGAAAATCAATAACGCGTTTGTCGCGGAGATCGAAGGCAGTCTTATCCAGCGTGCCAAAGATCTCTCGGTTGACCGCATAGACGGATTCAAGCGCACCGGGCTTAACATAGACGTGCGCCGTGTCCGGGATGTCTGACCCGACTAGCAATGCTTGAGACCCGTGCCTCAATTCTAGGCTTACGTGAATGCGGGGATTTTCAAGACTGTATTCCGCCAAATCGGTGGTCCCGTCCTTTGTGAATTCCGCCACTTTCAACAGGTGTAGCGCATCCAAGATTGAGCGAATCTCTTTGGCATCGGCTTTGGCGTTAATAGGTGCTGCCATCTGCCACTCCGCCTCACCTTCTTTCAGGCACCGAATCTCATCCGTGCCGGCAACCGTAAGCATGACTTCGGTAACCGCCTCCGGTTCAAACTTCAACGCGTTTCGCGTCCTGAGATCGGCGGGCGATTTCGTGAGATCTTGCAGCGCGCTAGATTCGATCAGGAAGATGTGAGACTCCGAATCCTCCTTGGCGTAGACGGAATAGTTGACTGTCTTGCTGCCGATCAGGAAGGATGTGCTTGGATTTCCGCTATCCGTCCATAAATCAACCTGGATATTGGGCACATCTAGCGCGAACTGGCTTAGATTCGTGACTTCCAACGTGCGTTTAATCCGCTTGTTCAGGAGATCGCCCAGCATCTCGGATACTCTGCCTCCATTCGCATAAGCCGTAATGGGTTCGATTATCTGCCATTCGCCGTTGTCACCCTTTGTCATGGATAGAGGTCGATAGGCTGGATCTTTGAAGGACAACCGAATTTGTTGCACCGTGTCAGCGCTTAGCCCATAGACTTCGCTAATCGTTGGCTGCTCGTTGCTACCGGAACTTTCCTCCGATTCGCCACCCCAAAACAGGAAGTAGCCGCCAGCAGATAGGGCAAATAAAACGAAGATAATCAGCGTAGTTCGGAAGTTCATGAAGATATCAATGGCTAATTGTAGGGTGGGCACCGCCCACCAGCCTCTAAAAGCCCCAGCGGGGATCAAGCGACTGAATAAGGAGCGCGATAGAGATCCCTCAAGCGACTGAATAAGGAGCGCGATAGAGATCCCTCAAGCGACTGAATAAGGAGCGATCAACTGAACGTATAGTGAAGGATTAAGCGAGTGGATAGCGAGCGCGATAGCATTCCCATAGAAGATCCCTGAACGTAATGTAGGAGCGATCTCCAGGTCGCGACCCTTGTACGAGGGAACTCCGATTCCCGACCAACTGGTGCCACGTAGGTCCTATTGAGATGTCAATAGAACACGATTCCTCTTCGCGCCTGCACTCCAGAGGATCAAGCGACTGAATAAGGAGCGCGATAGAAATCCCTCAAGCGAGTGGATAGCGAGCGCGATAGCATTCCCATAGAAGATCCCTGAACGTAATGTAGGAGCGATCAAGCGACTGATTAAGGAGTGCGATAGAAAATCCCTCTCCAGGTCGCGACCCTTGTACGAGGGAACTCCGATTCCCGACCAACTGGTGCCACGTAGGTCCTATTGAGATGTCAATAGAACACGATTCCTCCCCGCTTCTGCACTCCAGAGGATCAAGCGACTGAATAAGGAGCGATCAACTGAACGAATAGTGAAGGCGATAGTAGATCCTGATAGAAATCCCTCAAGCGAGTGGATAGCGAGCGCGATAGCATTCCCATAGAAATCCCTGAACGTAATGTAGGAGCGATCTCCAGGTCGCGACCCTTGTACGAGGGAACTCCGATTCCCGACCGGCTGGTGCCACGTAGGTCCTATTGAGATGTCAATAGAACACGATTCCTCCCACTTCTGCACTCCAGAGGATCAAGCGACTGAATAAGGAGCCCGATAGAAATCCCTCAAGCGAGTGGATAGCGAGCGCGATAGCATTCCCATAGAGATCCCTGAACGTAATGTAGGAGCGATCTCCAGGTCGCGACCCTTGTACGAGGGAACTCCGATTCCCGACCGGCTGGTGCCACGTAGGTCCTATTGAGATGTCAATAGAACACGATTCCTCCCACTTCTGCACTCCAGAGGATCAAGCGACTGAATAAGGAGCGCGATAGAAATCCCTCAAGCGAGTGGATAGCGAGCGCGATAGCATTCCCATAGAAATCCCTGAACGTAATGTAGGAGCGATCAAGCGACTGATTAAGGAGTGCGATAGAAAATCCCTCTCCAGGTTGCGATTTCCTGTTGGTACGTAAGTTCTAGACTGAACTAAACAACTACTCAAAAATCTATTCCACATTTTCGCATCACTTGATTATTGAGGCCTGTAATGTCATTCAAATATACAAGGTCGGGCTAAGCAACTCGGGCAAAATCGTGATGCAAGAAAAACACTAACGGCGGCGCCACCAAACCGTGACGCCAATAATGAAAACGACTATAGGAATCAAGAATATTGAGGTCATTTGCACAAGACTGGCTTCGCTGGCGGTCATGCGGCGAAGCGTACGTTGGCTCGGGTCAACGGGACGAATGGCAATCAGGTCCTCCTCCAACGTCAACCAATTTATAGCATTCAGAAAAAGGCTGCCGCCGCCAGAGTTGGCGAAATAGGCGTTTGAAGCAAAATCCGAATCGCCGAAAACAACGATGCGTGTGCGTGTCTCGTCGGGTTTGGCACTCTCCGGCTTCTCGGGTGGTGCACCTTCCTCTGTCGTCCTGTTTTCGCCCTTGAGTTCGACAGCAACGGCGAGCGACAACGGCGGCGGTGTGTCTACGCCTTCGGTGTAAGCCGCGTCCGGAAGTAACACGCCATCCTCCCCCCGCTCGGTCTCACCCCAACATACCCCAACGGTATCAATTGTCTTGGCAAGCGATTTTACACTTAGATTAGCTCTATCCACGTCTATTGGCGTTACCGATCGCGCCGTCTGGAAAATCGCGGACGGAACATACCGTGTGACCTCATGGAACTCTAACTGCCTAATGAATGGAGCTTCGGGACCTACATAGACATACGAGAAACGGGGATCAAAGACCAGAACATAGTCATTTGCGACCGAAACACCCCACTGAGCCGCCAAGTCGACCAACTGTTGATTCGGATCTTCCGCCGAGAGTATCGACGGCTCAAACATCAAGAGCAACTTGCCGTTACGTTCAAGGTATCTTGCGATTGCCGAAACCTCGTGCGAGATAAGCGACGTTCTTGGAGCAGCAATAACCAGGGCGCTGCAGTCTGCGGGGACATCAGGCTCGGTGGTCAGGGCGAGCGGTTCCACGGCATAATTCTGTTTTTCCAACCCCTCTTTTGCACCCTGATAACCATCGGCATCGAATATATCAATCCCCCGTTCCTCGTGCCCTATCAGGAAATAGACTCGCTTAATTTCGTCCCGTACCACCTTCATGATGGCGCTGGTAAACTTTTGCTCGTCAACAATCCTCACCTGTTCTCGTTTTTGACCACTTTCAAAAACCACCGTACCGTCGAAATCGATCCCATACATTTCACGCGTCTGCGGATCTGCAGTCGGATCGATAAACTCGACCTCCAGTTTATCCGATTCGCGTGCGTACCTGCCCAACATATCTCTTCCAAATGCAAGTTGATTTTGCATCCTCGCGTCGTCTGCACTGTCGCTGAAGAATGCGAGTACCTTGACCTCTCGATCCAAGCCGCGCAGAATATTTTTCGTCTGATCGGACAGGGTATACAGTTTGTCGGAAGTCCAATCCGCGGACCTATCAAATTTCTGGTTGACAATAATATTGATAATTACGGCAATTCCGATGAATCCGATTAGGCTCATCGCCACGTTTGCCCCGTAGCGCGCTTGTCGGCTAACAAAGAACTCCGTCACGTGCCGAGCGTTCATGACGCCAAAAGCGACTAGCCCACTTAGCCCGAGGATGAGGAATATCCAGAAGAACACGGTCGCCGCGAGTAGGTAAGTTGCAAGTGCGCCCAGGAGGAAGATTAACGCCAAAAACCCGAGCAGTGGCACAAGGCTCGCGCGAGCACGAGGGTATCCGCCGGAAGTCATTGCAACGTTACCTCCACTTTGATGATTCGACCGACTTTACCGTGGCAAACAAACAGACAATAGCAAAACTGAGGTAGTAAACGGCATGCTTGAGCGACACTACGCCGCGGGCGAACCCCTCAAAATGCTCAGTGAGAGAAAGGTAGGCTAAGATCTCGCCTAGTTTTCCGCCACGGTTCGCCAAGAATCCGATGACCCAAAGCGTAAGAAGCAAGCCGAAGCTAGTCAGAGCTGCAACCACCTGGTTTTTGCTCATTGAGGAGAACAACAACCCCAGCGAGAGAAAACAAGACCCAAGGAGCAAGAGCCCCAAGTAGCCGCTGATAACAGGACCAATGTCAAGCTGGCCAAATGGAAGGATAAGGATAGGAAAGACGAGCGTCAACAAAAGCATAATCAGTAACAAACTCAAACTCGCCAAGAATTTGCCAATCACCACTTCAGTGTCCGTCACCGGCGAGGTGAGGAGCAATTCAATCGTGCCGGATTTCCGTTCCTCGGCGAATAGTTTCATCGTCAGCGCGGGCGTAAAAAAGAGCAAGATGATACTGATATTGCCAAATACTACCTGCATAACCGTCGAACCCGATCCGTCGATTCCACTCTCATAGAAGAATATGGCACTGAACAAGAAGCCTGTGACGGAAATGAAGACGAAAAAAACGAAATAGGCGATCGGCGAGACGAAGTAGGTATATAGCTCTTTGCCGCAGATGGAGATAATGTTCTTCATACGCTTACGTACCGGAGTCGGAGAGGCTTGGGCTTACGCGGAGTGGTCCGCATCCGAATTCCGCCCGGATCTCGATATATTGGACGGCTCGGTCAACAGCGGCGTTTAGAGCCTGATTGAAAGTACATTTGTAGGGTGCGATCAAAGGAGCGAAAAGCGACTGCGATAGAGATCCCCTGCGCACCAGCCTCTAAAAGCCCCAGAGGGATCAAGCGAGTGGATAACGAGCGCGATAGAGTTCCCATAGAGATTCCACAGGTGTACAACAATTCACGACAGAAACATGAAAAACCTCTCCTCAAATGGCAAAAAATGGGATTGGCACCGATTATTCAAGCAGGCTCTTAACCTTGGCGAGGAGATGAATCAATCAACCTGCATTGGGCTTTGCCAACATACTTGCCCGACGAAAAATGGGCCAAGCGAGTCGATGTATTTCGCGGTTTGCTGAGTTTTCCGCATGTCCTGCACAAGCCGTGACAACGGGTAGAGTTCGGCGCCGACCAGTCCTATCACAAACTCGTTGTCATGCTGATCCAGTCCGAAGCATGCTAAACGAATGTCGTTGGCATAACCGGCTGCGGCATAGGCACGTCCCATCATGCCGTGCTCCGCAAGGATTTTTCCCTGATCTTGCGGCGCGAGAAGGTAGAACTCCGGTTTGCGACGTAACGGGTACCAGATTGCCCAACGCAGTTCCGGATTAAGGACGTTTCGACGCGGCTTGACCAACAACCAGTCTTCAAGATTGGGTTCACGGCCCGTCGAATAGGTTCTCCCGATCATGGTTAACTCGGGCTTCGATCGCAATTCGGTGAAGGGTTGACTGTTAAAGAGTTTCCTCCCTTCAAACACCAAGTCATCGGGATCTGTTGCAATCAATAGCACGCCGACCCCTGTCGGATCGTTCAAATCGTGATAAAGGACGGACTCTACGCTACTCGCGCTGAGTGCCTCGATTAACGCCTCTGGTTGAGCCCCCCCTGCAAAGGCGTGAAGTTGCAGGAATAAGCGTCGTGAGCTTGTTTGAAGATTGCCGTCCGGCGTTGGAGCGCCAATCTCGCGTATGTCTAAAGTTTCGCCGGTATGGGAAGATTCGGGGTGTTGCGGTCGCATGTTTCTTTCACCTCGTAGTCGCGCTGATGTCGCGTGAGAGTATACTATAATGTGTGGGAGAATTTCAAAAAGAAAGCGAGAGTAGTAGGCATACTCCGTATGCCGCAATCGACAAAGTAGTAGGCATACTCCGTATGCCGTAACCAACGTGGAACAAGAAAAATCCATCTAATTTTGCATTGAACACTTTACACATATATAGTATAATATGTGATTATCCGATACACCGCGGAGTGGATGCGCTGCTCTCCAAATCACCGACGTTCCGTGCTCCGGCGGGTTGGCGCTTTGGCTTTTCACGCATCTAAAATTGACTCTCGCGATGACAATCTTTTTTTTTCTGTACCTACTTTGTACCTATTTGCCCGTGTATGAACCCGCGCTATCAAAGGAAAGTAATGAATCAAACAAGGTGAACACCCCCTTGAAATGAAGCCTCCGTTCACATAGTTGTACCTATTTTTTGAGGCTATTTTTTGCAAAAAAAGGATAATTTCACCCGAAACCTCCCAAAAAGGGCGGCGGATCAACATTTTGCTCACGTTTTCGAACTCCCAAGCTACTGTGCCGATTCTATCGCCGTAACCAAAAATAGTGCACTATGTGGCTTCCGCGCCGCCGATGCAGACATGGTCAGTTTTGCGTCAGAACGGTTGCGCGATTTTATACCAATTCGTAATCCATCAGTTACTAGAATCGGGGCTCGTAGTAGCGCAATTCATTGCGCGTCTCGAATCGGTTGTAACATTTAGGTTTTGAATTCGTATTAGACGCGTTTCGTGGAAGAAAGGACAACGAGTGGCTACGGCAGGTGGTATAGCATCCAATAGACAACGATGCCAGTGACAGAAACGTATAGCCAGATTGGGAGAGTCCACCGGGCAATTCGTCGGTGTTTCTTAAACCGTTTGCGGAGTGCGAAGTAGAGCGTGCACAACGCAAGCGGAAGAATCAAGGCGGCTAGGACGATGTGCGGTATGAGGACGGCGAAGTAGACTCCCCGAATCCAGCCTTCGCGCTCGAACGGGGTGGAGCCCGCGTGGTAGTGGTAAGTCAGATAGGAGGTGAGAAATAGCGCGGAGACGATGAAGGCGGCTATCATGCAGTTTCTGTGTGCGATGGGTTTGCGGGTACGAATACAGAAGTAGCCAGTGGTCAAGAGTATGGCGCTGATGGTGTTGAGCGTGGCGTTAACGGTGGGCAGGTCGGAGATGGTTAGCATGGCGGATTAAAAGTAAGATTTGCTATAAACAAAAGCATAAGAGCCTGTTTGAAAAGTACAATTTGTAGGGTGCGATCAAAGGAGCGAAAAGCGACTGCGATAGAGATCCCCTGCGCACCAGCCTCTAAAAGCCCCAGAGGGATCAAGCGAACGAATAGTGAGTGCGATAGAGATTCCACAGGTAGGTAGTAGACGACAATAAAAGCATGAAAAAGCTTCCTACAAATAACCAAAAATGGCTTTGCTACCGATTTTTCAAACAGGCTCTAAGGTCAATGGGCTGTGCCAACCCCACTAGACGGTTAGGTTTGGAGGCGTTCAATCGCGGTTTTGGCACCCTGCCTGACCAGCTCGGAAGCATCGCGTTGTTCCACCTCTTTGAGTTTGGGGAGCGCGGCGGCATCTCCCAGTTTTCCCAAGGCGACGGTGGAGAAGTAGCGGACATCGTCCTCACTATCATTCAGTGCTTCCAACAATGGCGCAAGGTCTTCCGATGTCGCAAGGTCACGGTCGGTATCTCCGATGTTGATTAGCGCCTGTGCCGCCTCGCGTCGAGCATTGATGTCGCCGTTCCGGAGCGCGGAAATGAGCGAATCGTTATCGCCGGTGACAAATGACAGGTTGTCCCATTCACAATCAAGACAGAAATAACCATCTTCGCCGATTCTTTGGATGTGCGCGCCATTGCAGTCGGGGCATGCCGCTAGTGGTTGTTGATTGCTCATGATCCAATGTATGTCGGGATTAGCTAGCAGAAATATGTGACTCGGGGAGTTCGGGCAAGTCGCGCCAGATTTCTGGACCTTCGGGTTTAAAGTTAATCGTTGCGATGAATTGCATGCCGCAATAGAAGTTTATCTTGAATTTTCCGCCGCCGAAATGTTTTTTGATATAGCGCATCGGATCTTCAATCAGGGGCCCCATCTCGTCCGCGTGGTAGTAGGCGAGTGCCTTGAATCTGACGGTGTTGCCGACCGGTTCCTGTACAAGTAACCGCGCGGTGGTTGTCGGAAAAAGCACCTCAAACGTACGCCACAGGTCGTCAACCGTGGGTTTGGGATTTCCAAGCCGCTTCTTGAAGTCGTTTTCGATGTATTCGGAGAAGAGATTAAGTACCCATTCCATAGGCAAAATACGGATGAATGGCGCGCGACACTCATCTTACAAGAGTTCAGATTGGGACTTTAAGGAAATCCCCCAGATGGAAGTGCGGTAGAGGAAACTCCTCCGTGGCTTTGCACTGTCAAAAGGTAGCCGCCTTCTCGAAGAACTCAATGTCGACCACGTTTACGTTAGCGTTTCGTGCATTGTCAGCGACTCGCTGCACGACCATCTCGCGCACAAACGGGATGGGGATGCGTTTGACGCGGTGGACGACCTCTTCAGTGCAGCGGGTAGAGGTGCTGCCGAGAAACGGTCCCTCGTCCGGATTGGCTTCAGCGGGATGGTCACAGGTCTCCGGTACAAGCTGCTGCAGGCGCATTGAGACGTAGTCTGTGACCCATCCCTTGAGCGCTTCACCTTTTTCCTCATTGATTTCGGTTGGCGTAGGCTTCTGATCGAGTTTTTGGCTGATGCCCACCAGAAGATCTTCCAGACGATCCAAGCGGTTTTCCACCGCGGATAGACGCTGTTCAACTTTGGTTTGGGTGCTCACTGTTCATCTCCTTTATGCTCGTATTAAGCGCGAAACAAAAAATCTGGCGCGCAGTATCCACGCCACAATAATCTAGCGGCGCGGACGGAATGAGGGGATTCCCGTTTTGTCAAACCGCTCTTTGACCGCAATCATCGTTTCGGGAGTAATCTCACGGTAACCGTGCTCGCGCGCGTACTTTTCAACGCTCTTAATAACCATCCCTCGCGCGAAGGAGGGAACACGTTTTAATCTCTTCTGTGCGAGGTCGCTCCAGATTAGTTCATAGTCAACCTCTGCCGCAAACGGCGTCGTCTTTTCAAAGCGAACAGTCTGACCACCGTGTTGACCCGGTTGGTACTCGCACGATGCATCCTCGGCAAGATAGTTGCCCGTAGTGGCGTACGCGCGCGCGCGGCAGCCGCCGCAAACATCACGAAATTCGCACGCGCCGCACTTCCCCTCTAGCAGTCCCCGATTTCGGAGGTCTTGGAAGACTTTCGATCTGTTCCATAACTCCGCGAAACTCCGGTCTTTTAGATTACCGACGCTAACCGGCATGTACGGACACGGCGTCAGATCGCCTTCGGGCGTGATACGACAGTAGTAGATGCCGCAAGGGCACGTACCGCTCGGATAGGCTTGCAGAAAAGGCGAATCGGACTGTTGCTCGTAAATCGCGCGCTTGTAGTGAGGGGCGCATTTCGCCGCAACAAGCATTTTGCCCCGATATTCCGCCTGTAGCTCAAATAGCGTTGAGAGCAGATTCTCGTACTGCGATGGCGTGATGTCCATCACCGTCTTTCCGCGCCCCGTTCTGACGAGGAAATAGATATTAATGACCTTGGCGCCCAACTGATACGCAAACTCAACAATTTGTGGTATTTCATCGTAATTCCAGCGCGTAACCGAGGTCTGCACAAGAAAGTCCAGATTGGCGCGTTTCAGTGCCTCAATCCCGCTCATCGTAGCTTCATAGGCGCCCTCCATGCCTCTGAATTTGTCGTGATTGACCGCATCTACCGCATCTAGGCTAATCCCTGCTCCACTTACACCACCGTCGCTCATCCGCCGAACCACTTCATCGTTCAGCAGCGCACCGTTGGTCCCCATCACGACCAAGAATCCGGTTTCGGCGGCATACTTGGAGATATCCAGTATGTCGGGGCGTAATAGCGGTTCTCCGCCCGTGAGAATCAGGAGGATGTTGGGATTGACTTCGGCAATCTCATCAATCACACGAAAACATTGCGACTGTGTCAGCTCCGCATCTCGATAGTACCCGGTCGGGAATTCGTTGGTATCCACAAATCCGGCGGGAAGATAGCAGTGCTCACATTTGAGATTGCACAGCCGCGTGATATTCCACGAGACGGCTTGGATTTTAGTATCCATATTTCTGCATTTTACCCCGATCCAACCCTTCCATTTTCGCGCGTTGCGAATCCAACTCCCAATTCATTACCCCACATCCAATCGCAAGGATAGAGCAAGTACGACGAGGCCGGCGAGTACTGCGGCGATTCCAAATACGTCAGTTAGCCGTTGCAGTCTCACAACCTCTAACTCGTCGACGTTTGGGTTCGTCGCCGCTGTTTCCAACCGCCTGTTGAATACGGCGATATGCAGGCTGTGGAATAGCGTCATCAATCCGACAAAAGCAAGTTTCGCCACAAACGCGATGACGTAGTCCTGCGGAAAATTCATCTGAGTGTTCAAACCCACCATGAAGGCATTCATCGCGCCCGTGATTAGGAGTATATGGATGGTGAAACGGATAATGTGGCGCAGACGATTCCGAATTGCTACGGTGTGTTGAATACCTCCTACGACGGACACATGTTTCCTTAATACCGGCACTGCGATGCTCAACGAAAAAAAGATTCCGCCCAACCAAACGATTGCGGCAACAAGGTGAATCCAGCGTATGATGAGTTCGACGGACGTGCGCATAAATCGGTGGAACCTGCAATCTGAGGGCGCCCTCGTATTTCGTTTGGCTCACAGCGTTACATGCCGAAGTTGCCGCGTGCGGCGTCCATCACTTCGCCCGTTATTTCAGCTATCCCTTTTTCCCGGGCGAATTCCTCGATTCCGGCTTTAGCCATCGATTGGACAAAACTGGGAATCCGATTCAGGCGGTCCTTGGCTTCCTCTGTCCATACCAAATCAGCCGGTTCGGATTCCTGCGCCTGAAACGCGTCTGCAACCACCGACGTAAATGGACATTTACCACCCTCTTCCGACTCGGAGGCAGTTGAGGACGTTGGCTGGGGCGTATGACTCGACGAGAGTGTTCCCTCTTTGTGATCGCTCAGAAAAGAACGCACCATCTGCATCGGCGGTGCGGATTCGCTCTTGCCGCCAAGCTGAACGTCAAGGGATTTGAGCATTTGGGTTTCCCACGGGTTCATGTGCATGGCGATTTCCCCAAAGCAGTCCGGGCATTCGAAGATCGCGGTCAAGGAGCCGCCTTCGGGCGTTTTCGATTCTTTGAATTTCATGGCTGTGTTGCATTCAAGGCATAAGAATTTCATTGGTTGACTCCGGAGGCGAAAGATGGTGAGTACAGATTCACACGCAAAAACTTAACCAATCCGCAGAACGCGAGACTATGGTACGGACAAGAAAACAAATCCGTGACTCTACCCTCACCAATATCGTTCGATATGATGACTGAAGAGCAGCGCACACCGAACAAGAACACCCCAATATCTTTTCAAAGTACCCTGTCACGCGCTGATTATTTCAACGATCTTGGCGGTAACCGCTTGCATCTTGCGTATGGACAACTGCCCGGTACGGTAAAGAATGATTTTGGCATCGGCCGTGAACAAGCGATTTGGACGCACATTACTCTTTCGGCGAAGCCCTCCTGTCGCGAAATCGCTTTCTGCAATGTGAATGGAAAAGTTATCAGCGACGGTGCGGCTGGTGATTTGACAGAGCACCACATCATCCCCTTTTCCTAACGTGGCGGCGACTAATGCGGGGCGCCGCTTTGTAGAACTCAAGTCGGAGAAAGGGAATGGAACTACTACCACGTCACCCTTCACAAATCTGCCCATGCTTCGTCTTCCTCTGGTCTCTCCCAATCTTCACGCAAAATTTGCTCCGACGCTAACATCGTCTGGAATGATTCGGATGCGGGGTGTCGGGCCGCCAAGTAGGAGATGAAGTCAAAAACGACTGCTAACTTCTCAGGCGGTAACAATCTAAGTTCTTCCTCAATTCGCGAAATCGTAACTGATTGCACGGCTATCTCCGAGTATGGAAGAAAGAAGGGCACCGACTATCACGGAGGAAAAAGCTGTGGATAGATATCAGTGCCTAGGATCGGTGTAAGAACGAAAAGACGAACGGGAGGAATGTCCTACAATTCAATCATCGCATTCCACACCTCAGGATTCTAAGCTTCGGTGGACCGAACTTTCCAATTCCCGCATCTGTGTTTATGCGTACTGATCCCGTTTTATTTGCGTTTTACAATACGTTTGTACCTGTATTTTGCGTTATATTTCTTGGTTGAAGAAAGCTTCGATTTTCGCAGCTATTTTTGTCAAGCCGACGCCCGCCGGGGTGCTGCGGTACTTCTCAACGAATGCGATTCCGTCATCGGCAGCCATCGAAAGTCGCGGATCGAACGGTATTTTACCGAGGAACGGAACTTCAAATTCACGCGCCATTTCTTCCGTGTTGCCCGCAGGAAACAGGTCTTCAGTTGTTCCACAATCCGCGCAAACGTATGCCGCCATATTTTCGACGAGACCGATGATCGGTGTGTTGAGTAGCTTCTTCGCCATCGTCAACGATTTCTTGACGACAAGTTGCGAGACGCCAGAAGGGATCGTGACGACAATCGTCCCACTCAGGGTTGGCAACAAATCAATTAGATTTGGTAATCGATCCGTGCCTGGGGGCAGATCGATTAGGAGGTAGTCAAGAACTCCCCATTCGGTGTCGGATAGAAACTCGCGGAGCGCTGATATCTCCATCGTCCCTCGCCACGTGAATGCATCTTTCTGCGTTTGGGCGTTCCAAAGGACGGGGGATTCGTCGTCTTTGAGGAACAAATCCATTGACATGACTCGGACACCTAGCGGACTGATGGCAGGTTTAACACCGCCCACGCCGTAATCAACTTTCGCACCTCTCACGCCTATCATCTTGGCGATTGAGGGCCCGTTGATGTCCGCGTCGAGTACCCCAACGCTATTGCCCCGCAAAGTGAGGGCAGAAGCGAGATTCGCCGTTATTGAACTCTTGCCCACACCGCCTTTCCCGCTCATGATGGCAAGGATATTTTGTACCGAGTTTAGCCGTTTTCTTAAACGACTAACTTGCTGAGTCACTTGCCCAACGATGTCAGAACCGCCATCGTCTGGGAGGTCGCTGTAAGTTTTCATGATTCACGGTGCCCAGAACTCGACTTGACCCCGATTACTACCGTCCGCAACAACACACCGAGAAGTTGAGACGACATAAGGAGATTGTTGCTGAATCCAGACACGAAAATCCTTTAATGATAGATAAACAGCGGTATGCCAGCATGAGTAACGAGGGATTTCGTCGCACTACCAAAGACAAACTCTGACGCAGATCGTTTGCCATAGGCTCCCATGACGAGTAGATCAATCTCATGCTCTTGGATATAGGACAGTATGGCTTTATCCGGCCGCCCTCTCAAGTGCACTTTAGCCGGTTTTATCCCATATCTGCCCACGTACTCGCCAAGCCTGTCAAGCAACTGCTTTGCGCGAGCCGCATCGTTGTTGATGTTCAGGAGAGTGATATCGCACTGATTCCAAATGTGAAGAAGCAGAAACATCTGAATTGCTTTGGTGACTTGGACGCTATTATCGTACGCAATAAGCACTTTTTTTATCTCTCTGACTGAATCCGGGACGGCAAAAACTGCTGTCAATCCGTTTTGCAGGATTCTATGCAGAGTGTTTCCTCGCTCGCGTCCGAAGCCGTGTCGAAAAAAGGTCTTTTGCCCAAGGATAATAAAGTCGTGAAATTTAGATTCCTCAATAATTTCCCGAAACGGGCTGCCGGTTTCCGAATGAATGGAATGGCGAATACCCTTCTCCTGAAAAGTTTTCTCGAAGTCTCCTAGGATCTGAGAGACGTTCTGCCGCGCCTCTTTGACGTGCTGTTGCTCAGTAAGTTCATCGGAGCGTATGGCGCCAATCGGAGCGGGACCGCTTGCACGCAGGATTCCGGGAAGATCGATTACACCAACGCCGGTTAACGCGGCGCCGTGCTCCACGGCGATTTGCGCGGCATATTCAACTGCCGCCTGAGAATACTTTGAACCATCAAGACACACAAGAATTTCGGCAAAATTCAATGGATTTTTAGCGGTCATTTCCAATCTCGGTCTCTCAATTCATTTGGATGCGGCTTGCAGATTAACTAATAATTCACTTCCGTTAAACGACTTGTCAACTTGGGATGCAATCAAAGTCCCACATCGTAGGTCTCGCGCCGTTTGCCAACTGAATCATTCCACATGGACAGGCGTTGGGCTTTGTCCTTGCAGCGACGGGCTTATTGGATTTGTTCGCGTGGGAGCACAATCTCATCCGGAACAACAATTTCCCCAGAAACGATTTGCGCTTTCAACGATTCCACACGATTCACGATTTCGTCGGAAAACAGAGATTGATTGTGTTCATCAATGGCATAGCTGACTCCGCTGTCTTCAAGTCCGAGGTAACGCTCTCCTCCCATGAATGTGCCATTGATGGTCTCATGGATTACTTTAATTACGGAAGCCGAAAGTTCTTTGACCATGCTCGTCAAGACTATGCCGGGTTCGAGATAGTTACCGTTGGAGTCAACCCAAATAACGAACTTTTGCTGCTCCCTCGCCGCTTCAAGAACTCCGTTGCCGGATCCGCCTGCGGCAGCATAAATCACATCGACCCCGCTCCCATATTGTGCCAATGCCATCTCTTTGGCTTTATCTGGCCGTTCAAAGGCGGTCGCATCGTCACCGATGTACTCCACGGTAACTGCAGCGTCAGGATTGACGGCGTGAACACCGGCGATGTAACCGGCTTCAAACTCATGTAATAACGGAACATCGGCTCCCCCAATATAGCCGATTTGCCCACTCTCGGATTTCAAGGCGGCGATTGCCCCGACTAGAAACGAGCCTTCGTTTGCCCTGTAACGGACAGATGCAACATTGGGAACGTCAAGCGCGACATCAAAGATTGCAAATTTCGTATCGGGAAAGTCGGGCGCCACTTTCGCTAGGGGGATGCCCATTTGGAAACCTGCCGTCAAAACGAGGTCCGAATCTTGAGCGGCTTCTCTTAACTGCATTTCAGCCACTACCAGATCGCTTCCCATTCCGGCGACCTCGGTAAGGCTAATCCCGAGTTCTGCCTCGGCGGTTCTGACGCCTATATGGAAACTATCACAGTAACCGGAGTCGCCGATGCAATCGCTCGGATAGATCATGGTTACACGAAGGGGGACTGCATCGGCGTCCTCTGGAAGGTCCGAAAAAAGTGCTTGCTGGACGAGATCGCAGCCGGAAATTCCGCTACATAGCAGCACCAATGCCAACACCGGAAGCCATTTCGTTATGCTAAAACTCCTCATATTTTCTCCTGTTCGGTAGTTAATTGTTCTGCGTATAAGTGATGTCGTTTGGCCGAAATGGTAGCACAAGACGTGGTTGAATGCAAGGTTTGCGGAGGAGAAGGTGAACGCCGTTCACAATATCGCTCGCCGTAAAAAAGACTGGCGCGCCCCCTACAGCCTCTGTTTCTAATCTTGCTGATAGTAGGTACCCAGGACTTCGTTATCCAAGCTACGTCCCTCTTCGATGACTCGGGCGGCAAATTCCAGATTGATTGTCGTGAGGTTTACTTCTCGTGCGTGTTGCTCGACGCGGGACAAGGTGATGTTGCGCATAAATCCGGCAGGCACGAGGTTCAGACGTTCGCGGGCATCCGCCGTCCACTCCAACGCGCTTTCAAACGCTTCGCCCTGAGAGGCATCGGAGGATTCGCGAGATTGGGCAACGGCTTTGAGTTCGGGGGCGTCTTCACGGACAACGGAAGCCTGGTCCATGCTCTCATTCACAATCCGCATAGCGAAGTCGTTTGTGATAGTGCCGATTTTCTGGGTGCGCGCCGATTTTTCGATTCGGGCTTTGACGTTGCGCCGCATGTAACCGCGCGGCACATTCCGCAAGGCTTTCTTCGCCTGATCCGACCACTGAAGACGAACACCGTCGAACGTCCGTTCTTCACTGATTCCGCCCTCCTGGTCGGCGACACTCCGGAGTGATTCTTTGTCAACCATTTGGAAGTGATCGCCATCCACACCGCAGACGGGACATTTTACAGGCTGCTGATCTCGTGCAGCGTAGCCGCAATCGCTGCAAATAAAAGTTTTGACAGCGTCGGAATCCAGAACTGTTTGCGTCGCAACTTGTTTGGCAACTTTGGTCATCCGCTCTGCAGAGCGTCCCGGCATAAACGCCTCCATCGCCTGCTCAATCACGCTCTCGGTAATTACAGAATGACCTCGTTCAATTGCGTAACGGTGTACAGCAGTGCGTGCGATGCCCTGTATCTGCGGCGGCGCTTTTGCCATTCGATCCATAGCTTCCTGCGTCCAAACAACTGTCTCCTCGGCTTTTACATCAATTTTGGGCACGTACCGGTCGCTTGAGAGCAGCACATTGCACGGCGCGAGCCGCAACAGGTTTTCGGTGTTGCTGCCGATGTCCATATCCGTTTCGCTGTGGACACCGATGCGCCCTAGCACGAGCATCCATGGCTGAGTCTTTCGCGTGTATTGCAGAATTTTCTCGAAGGCTTTACCGTCCAGTAAGGTGATTTTAAGATTGTAACCGTGATCTTCCTTTGCAATGGTGCGGGCGATTTCCAGATGGGATTGATAGATTTTGGCGAGTCCGGTGTCGATAACCTCTTCGTGTAATTGCTCCTGCTCCTTGAATCTAAAGGTTTTGGATGCGCGCTCCGTTAGAACGTTCACCACCGAATTGAACACGACATAGTGAAGATAAGGGTCGTAAACGCCGATTGCCTCGACTTGCCTGTCAAACGCCTTGCCGATGCGAATGGCTGTTTTCAGTCCGGCGAATGATTCGGGGCTACCATCAATCCCGACGAGGATATGCCCCGGTTGGTCAAGAAACCCTTCGGTATTTCGGACGACGAGAGTGTCGGTCTGGATGCGCCTTGCAACTCGCTCCACGACGCCGCCTAGCAGGCTGTCCTTCACCGCGCCCATACCGAGGGCGCCCATTATCACAAGGTCGTAATCGCTCTCCCGTATATCCTCGACCAGCTTAATGAAGTGCTTACCTTCCGGCATCTTCGCTTCAAAGAGAATGTCATTTTCCGCGCACTTTTTCTTCATTACCTCGAGGTAAGAGTCGGAAATCAACTGAAGTCCCATCGTGATTAGGGTGTCATGAATGCGGCGCTGTTTTTCGAGTTCGGCTTCGTCCTGATATTCTTCGGGGAGCGTGTACTCCATCTGTTTGAAACGCACGTCGTGCATTTTCGCCGCGTAGACATGGGAACCGATGAGTTGCGAACCAAATTTCTTGGCGAACTCTACGGCGAAGTTGACGCTTGCATCGGAATGGTCCGAGTTGTCAACAGGTACATAGATTTTCTTGAACATCCTTCCTCCTCCGATTTATTTTTTTTCCGAATGTGTTTTGTTTATTCGTCAAGGTAAAGATTTAAAATATTTGCCGAACATTACCGATGAGGGCCGCCAAATTCCTGATTGGCAAGAACAAAGTAATCACGACCTGTTCAATGCTCCCAGAGGCTGGCATCTTTAATTAAAGAGAAAGCCCATTCAACGACTTTTTCATTTGCGTGAATGACAAATTCTTGACCGCGGCCCGCCGACTGGAAATACCCGTTCTTCCATGAGTTGTCCGAGTGGTACGAGATTTTGACGCCTCGGAAAATTTCCGGGTTGAGATTCCAACGACTTCTTGATTCCCCTTTCATTGTAAGCAACTTGCGCTTATCGAAATGAAAAACACCGGCGCCGGGGTAAGCCCTGTGAAATCTCAGATTTGGCTCGGCGACATAGATTGTATTGCGCTTCCTTTTTCTACGTACCGTAGCGGCGTGAGGGTGATCAGTTAGCCAACCGGGAAGCCGAGCATCTTCATGAGCGAGAAGAACCTCGCCAATCTGCAAGTAACCGAAAATGGCGTGGAAGCCACTGGCGCTTCCGCAAAATCGAATTCTGTCAGCGACCACTTCGGTATGTCGAAACCAGCCAAAAAATAGAAACAGATCTCCTACGGAAACCCCTTGATTCCATAGATGCGTCGCAGGTCCCTCAATCTGTCCAAATGCCGGAAGCCAGTCTGAAGGACGGGGTTTTGATCGCGCCGCGAGATCGGGATCGAGATGAGCTCCTTTGCGTTCAATCTTAGCCCCTGCGTCCAACTCCCGAATGATTTCTGCATAGGTTTTGCCTTCGGGCGCAATGATGTCACGATATGCCAATTTGTCCCGCGCTACAGGAATTGGGAGGCTGAGCATCTTGCCGTCGGGAAGAATCGGACTCGGGTGCCCACCACTATCGCTGTCGAATCCCTTTCGACTGAGTACAATTTTCACCGACCTGCCATCGCCTATGACACGTTACTCACTTCGCTGAATCGGCAACATCTAGGACGGACTCTTCCCTTCCTGCTTCCGCCCCCAGAACCCGCCCAATAGATGTCCCAAGATTGTTCCGGTGAATAAGTAGGGAATTGCCGTCCAATCCCAGTGCAGAATGAAACGACGGGTTAGGACGTTGATGAGAATCGGGAGATAGATGGTTCGTCCCCAAGGGCGAGGGAATCTTCTGAAACGGACTCGGTAATACCCGAAAGGAAGGTTGATGAGGAAAATAAGGATCGCTACACCTAGCCGTGGCGCGTCAAGCCCAATCATTTCGACCCTCTTTCTCCGAAGCGATATTGACTATCTCAGCAAGGTTTTTATGTCTCGCCGAAGGCGCTGGAGATTGGCCTTACTTCGACTATCATAGTAGCCGCGTACTTTTCCCTGCCGGTCCACAAGAACAAAGCGAGTGCTGTGCAGAATTTCACTCCCTCGATGTCCAGTTGCCAGATTGAACCCGTCGTGCGCAAGCTGATAAATTGAGGTTTTCTCACCGGTCAGAAATGCCCAGCGACTGCCATCCACACCGAAATCGTCTGCATAGCGGGACAGCACAGCGGGGGTATCGCGCTCCGGATCGACAGAGAAAGAGACGAAACGAAGCTCGGATTCGGACGCGAACTCATTCTGAAGCCGCACCATTTCATCGGTCATCGGCGGGCAGATGGTGGGACAGCTTGTGAAGATAAAATCCGCAACCCAAACTTTACCACTTAAATCTGAGAGCGACATCGCGTGACCACGCTGATTGGTCAGGTTGAAATCAGGCAGTTGATGATGAACCGCCAGCCTCGACAGCGGACTCTCAGATTCTGACGTTTCTCTCGGTTGATACACGAACGACTTAATGTTCGCAACGACAATCGCGGTAATCACAAGAGCTAACACACTCCAGAGAAATGCGCGTAGTATCCTCTTGTTGGATGAGAGCACTTGTTCCGGACGTTTGACTTCGGCTTCCATAGAGTAGAGCGTAAAACGCGGAATTCATCCACGTCTCACGTTAAATTTCAATGTTAAACGTGGTTTTCTGAAGGAAGAATGGAAGATTGGAGATTCCCTCCCATCTTTCCAGTTATACCCCCTCCACACCACCCTCAATAAGTAAAGTCTTCTTAAAACCCGCCTTAATGCGATGTGTCGACCGCGTGAGTTTCGGCTTTGACTTCTTCTGCTTGACGGTTATCAGCCATCAAATCCGGCAACAGCATAAACACGAGAAAAACGCAGATGATAAAGGGCGTCAGCGCAATGGCTGTCAAGGTTTTCTGCTCGAATTTCAGGTGCATGAAATAGAGGGCGACGTAAGCCGCCTTAGAACATGCCATACCGATTAGTAGAAGCGCCTTCACTATCGTTGGAATCCATTCTGGGATGACAACAAGGACTTCAGCGATTGTGAGCGCAAGCAGAATCCAAAATATCTTCATGTAATTCGGGTGTTCGTTTTCAGCGTGTTCCATCTCAATTCTCCGTTTCGTGATTACAGTAGGTAAATGAAGGTAAAGACCATGATCCAGATGAGGTCCACAAAGTGCCAATACAGTCCGAGGATCTCTACCTTGTGATTGTTGTCGGCTGTGTATGTGCCTCGCATCCCCTGAATAAAGATAACAATTAGGTAAATAACACCGCCGGTCACATGGGCACCATGGAATCCCGTAATCGTGTAGAAGGTCGGGCCAAAAAGTTCAGATCCGGACACTCCATGCTTCAACGAGGTTAGGGTGAGACCGTGCTGAATCAAGTGCGTCCATTCATACGCTTGCAGTCCCAAGAAGATAAGCCCGCCCAGAATCGTCAAGCCGAGAAAGGTGCACATTCTTGACTGGTTTCCCTTCTGAATGGCTTCAAGCGCCTTGACCATCGTAACGCTACTACAAATCAATAAGAAGGTCATGAATGCTGTGAGGTTTATACCGAGCACTTCTGAAGGAGGCGCCCAATGCGCCGCACCGGCACGGATCGCACCGTAGGCAGCGAGCAACGCACCAAACGACATTGCATCACTAATGAGAAAGAGCCACATCCCCAACTTGCCTTGGCTGTCAGGCGTTAGAGACGGCTCATAGACATCATCAGAATGATCTATGGCTGCAGTTTCCGACAATTTTCATACTCCTTTCATATCTGAATGCGATTCATGCTTGTAACGCTGTTTGACGCGCTTAATCGAAAAAAATACTCCACCGCCAACCAGGCTAAAAACGATATAGGGCATAGCCATAAGAAACAGAATGCTCCATTTGAAGCCCTGAGCAATCGGGTCATCAACGAGCTTACATGAGGGACATGCTTGGACTACGGTTGGCATCACACATAGCACGCAAACGACAACCCTCAACACGAGCGAAAAAAAACGGTTAATCATGAAAATCTCCTTATTCACGATGTGTAGTCAATGAATACGTTCCCGAATCGTCGGTTTCCGACTTCCTCCTGACCCGTCAAGTAGAATGCTACCGTGATTGGGAGTTATCTTTGATTCTCCTTAGAGCCTGCTTGAATAATCGGTAGAAAGGTCATTTGTGGGATCTCTATCGCACTCGCTATTCGCTCGTTTGATCCCTCTGGGGCTGTTAGAGGCTGGTGCGCAGTGCGCACCCTACAAATGTACTTTTCAAGCAGGCTCTTAGTCTAGACCAGATAGACCAGTACATAGAGTATGGGCCACAACACCACGACAAATGTCCAATAGATAGCGCAGATTTCGACGCCAACGTGACGATCTATCGAGTAGCATCCACCCAATGCCTTGGCAAAAACACTTAACTCCCAAACAACCGCAACCAAAGCGTGCAGGGCATGACAACCGATGAGGACGTAGAAAATTGAACCGTAAACTCCCGACGAAAGCGTAAAACCGTGATGCACTAGGCGAACCCATTCGGAGCCTTGTACAACAAGGAATATTGCACCGAGAATGCCCGTCACGAGCAGCCAACGTCGAAGTTGTTTCTGGCTATCCTTACGCGCTGATAACAGCGCGCGTATCATGGTATAACCACTGAACAACAGCACAATTGTATTGATCCCCGTGACGCCAATCGGTAATCGCACATCAGCCTGCGAGGGCGGGGGCCATGTCACACTGCCTAATCGAAACACGAGGAATGTCCCAATCAAGCCTGCGAAAAACATGATTTCCGCACCGAGAAGTATTAGTATGGCTAAACGGGCGTTGCTCGTCGGTTGACCTGTATCAGCGGTATGTTCGTACGTTGCTTGTTCTGCTTCCGTCATCAGACTTAACACCTAGCGTACCCAAGGGAATGGTATTATACTTTGCGTTGGGTATTATTGCGCTTTCTTTTCCGGTGATAATTGGTTCTAATAGGACTTACGTAGCACCAGCAGGTCGGGAATCGGAGCTCCCTCGTACAAGGGTCGCGACCTGGAGATCGCTCCTACAAAATAAGCAATTCTCAGCAGCGTGGAGTATAAATCATTTGTTGTACTTTAGTTTTTCACAAGTGCGACAATCGTTGCGAAAATAAATAGGACGACAAAGATTGCAAACAGCAGCAACCCGATGCGCCGGTTTCTGCTTTGTTTTTCGTGGTCATTCATCCGAGCTATAATTCCTCATCCCCTCACACGGTCTTATCAAGCGCCATTGCAATAAACACAAGCGGCAGATATACCAATGAGGCGTATAGCAACCGTTTTGCAGATACGGTTGTAGGAGAAACCGACAACTTGATACCGAACGCAAGAAAGCTGACGCTCAATACCAGTGCGGCGAAGAAGTAAAGGATACCCGCGATGCCAATCAATGTGGGCAGCAATGCTACGACGAGAAGAGCCAAACAGTTGCTGACAATTTGTCGCCTCGTGCTCTTGCCATCCGGATGAACAACCGGAAGCAATCGGAATCCCGCTTGTGCGTATTCGTCGCGGTAGATACATGCAATCGACAGGGAGTGAGGAAGCTGCCAAAGAAAGAGAATGGCGAAAAGTATCCACGCTTCAATATTGATTGTTCCTCGCGCAGCGGCCCAGCCGATAACCGGCGGCAATGCCCCCGGAACCGCGCCGGCAACGGTGCAGAGCGGTGACTTCTGCTTGAGCGGTGTATAGATGAACAGATAGGTCACGACGATGACAGAGATGACCAATGCACCCAACGGATTGACACGAAGTGCTGTGAACGCGAGGCCGCCAACAGTTAGTATCACGCCAAAGAATAGCGCAGTTGTGGGTTCGACACGCTTATCCGGTAAAGGACGGTTGCATGTTCGTACCATCTGGGCATCCAGATCACGTTCAAGGTATTGATTTAGCGCTAACACTCCTGCCGCCGACAACCCGGTGCCGACAATTGCGTGAGCAAGTTGAAGCCAATTGAACGAATTTGAAGATGCAAGATAAAAGCCCACCGAGGTTGTAATCAGTATCATTGCTACGAGTCGCGGCTTCGTCAGCTCCACGAAAGTTGACACTCGCCGGCTCAACTCGGACAGGTCATTGCCTAACGTCTGAGATGTTGACATCATGTGCATACCTAAAATGAACAGAGGCAATCGGTCGCTTTATTTTTATCATTAACGAGTTCTACTCATCAAGAGGCCTGGCTTGTGCTTGTCAGACGATAAACACTCACGGTAACTACGACGGACATAATCAGCATCAATGCGCCGATTGCAACATGGCCAGTTGTGATTATCACGCTCACGGAAGAAGACACAACTCTACCAACCGCAGTGAATTCAGCAACGTATGCCGCGCCGCCCAAAACCAACTGCACAGCGAGCAAACCGCTGAGTACCAATACAGGACGTACAAGCCGAAAATAGCCTAAGTAATCTCTCAACACCCGTCCAGAAAGCAGAAATACGTGAATTGTCACCAAGGCGGCAAATAGCAGATGGGCATCCAGTCGAGTCCCGGTATGCCTCAGAATCGCACCGAAGATGAATTGAACATAAATGAGCGCCAACGTGATTCCACTTAGCCGTCTCAAGCGCGACACACCCGCATCTTCAATTCTCTGCCAAGTTTGCAACCATCCGCGCGAGGTAAACAACACTAAACTTGCGGTCAACCCAAAAAACACTTGGGCAAAGCACGCATGCACAATTGCGAGGGCTCTGCTAAGGTGCGTCACCCGCAGACCGCCCATCACACCTTGCGCGATGACTGCAAGAAGTGCGATCACGCCAAGCAATTTAAGCCATCCCCGATCGTCCTTTGCCCAAATCGCTACCAACAACAGAATCGTTAGCACCCCGACGATTGAGCCGATTAATCGATGGGTGTGTTCGTAGAGAACGCCGTGTACGTAGACATCCAGTCTCGAGTCCGATTTAATCAGAGTATAAATTCGTTCATGCTCACTATCCGTGAGTCTCCACCTGTCCCCTTCTACTTCAGTCGAGATTACAGCATTCTCCGAAATTGAAATCTCATTGTTTTCAAGCGCACTCCGCAAATTGTCGGAGAGGTTGCCGTTCTCTAGATCGGATTGCAAACTCGGATCGATACTGAGCAGAAAACCGCTTACCGTTTTCGACAAAGGATAGAGGAACATGTTGTATCCGAATGTCGTGGGCCAATCGGGAACGGCAAGCCCTGAATCCGTACTGGTTACAAGCCCTCCCATGCATATTAGAATAAAGGTCATCACTGCTGTCAATACAGCGACCCGGTGAAGCCAAACATTATACATGTCAAACTCATGGAAAGGCTATTAATCTGAATGCAATGCGTCTAAAAGGCGACCCAAAAAATACAACAACAATGGGGTGCGGACGAACACGAACACCGATTGGTCTTTGCCAATTATGGCTAATCAACCCGTACCCCTGCCGTCCGCAACCCAAGACGTGGTTAATCTGCAGTAGCGCCCGCTGGTACCGGTTCACCGCGAGAAGGTTCGCCGTCCGCCTGCGTCTGTGGAATCCAGTCTGCATCAGCGCCAGGAACACTATACTCGTAGGGTCCGTGGTAGACATGCGGAATCTGACCGAAATTGCCGTGCGGCACCGGGGTTGGCGCCTGCCACTCGAGGGTGTTCGCTTGCCACGGATTCTGTTCGGCCACCCTCCCTTTGAATATACTCCAGAACACATTTACCAACAAGAGTATCTGTGCGGCACCCAGAATAAATGCACAAATGGTTATAAACACGTTTATCGATTGAAAACCTTGCAGCAATTCATACTGCAGAGGGTTGGATATACGGCGCATATGCCCACCAACACCAATGATATGCATTGGGAAAAAGACACCGTTAAAGGCAAGGAATGACAGCCAGAAGTGAATCTTTCCAAGTGTCGCATTCATGTGTCGCCCGAACATTTTGGGGAACCAGTAGAAGATTGCCCCGAACAACGCAAATACACTTCCGCCGAAGACCACATAATGGATATGCGCGACAATGTAGTAAGTATCGTGGATGTGGATGTCTACAGGCGAATTAGCCATGTAGATACCGCTTAGCCCGCCGATTACGAACATGGAGACAAAAGCAAGGGAATGCAACATGGGCACTGTATATCGAATCGATCCACGGAATAGGGTGCCCAACCAGTTAAAGGTTTTTATCGCCGAAGGAACGGCAATCAACATTGTCGTCGTCATGAAACCCATACTTAATGCCGGGTTCATCCCGCTCTGAAACATGTGGTGTCCCCACACGATCCAGCTAAGAAAGGCGATGGAAATCATGGCGAATACCATTGATTTGTACCCGAAAATCGGCTTTCTGGAAAAGACCGAAATCATCTCCGATGCGAGCCCCATGCCCGGCAATATCAGAATGTAGACCTCCGGATGGCCAAAGAACCAGAAGAGATGCTGCCAGAGGAGTGGTTCGCCCCCGCCTGCCGCCGTGAAGAATGACGTCCCCGCCATTCTATCGAAAAGCAACAACGCAAGCGCGGAGGCTACGACAGGAAACGCAAGCAACAGGAGGATTGCAACGATGAAGAGCGACCAGATGACCAGCGGGAGACGAAAGTAGGTCATACCCGGCGCCCGCATGTTAATTATGGTGGTGATGTAGTTAATCGACCCCATCAGTGAGGAAACGCCCATGACAATAAGCGCGATGCACCAGAGGTTCTGTCCCCAGTATACACCTGTAAAGTCCGGAACCGAAGATAGCGGCGCGTATCCGGTCCAACCCGCGGCGGCGTGTCCACCCGGGACGAAAAACCCCGCCATCATGATAACAGCACCGAGCACACTCGTCCAGAAGGACAACATATTTAGCACGGGAAACGCCATGTCTCTCGTGCCAATCATCAGTGGAATGAGGTAATTTCCAAACGCGCCAACAAGCAACGGTACGACGACGAAGAAAACCATGATTGTCGCGTGCATGGTAAACAGCGCATTATAGAACTCTGGTCCAATGATTCCGGCGTGCATCGTTCGCTCAAACCAGTTTTCCTCATCGTCCTCGCCCCATTTCTCCCACATTTTGTCGGCGCCGGAGACGACTTCTCCTTCGTCAAGGTATTCCTGGGAGACGCCGATGACTGGGAGAGGCTTATCGGGCCAAGCAAGCTGCCAGCGGAACAGTAGTGCCAGTCCACCGCCGACTATGAACATAATCAATCCATAAACTAAGAATTGCTTGCCAATCATCTTGTGGTCGAGAGAAAAAATGTACTTACTGACAAAACTCTCCTCGTGATGATGGTCATGCGATTCATTTGCGTGATCATTCATTCGACACGAACTCCTTTCTGTACGTGGTAATTTTTTCAAACACGTTAACACGAAATCCAGACACTTCTTAAGTTCCTTCTGCCTTATTCTCTTTCATCAAACTACTAGTGATATCGGCTGCAGATTCCTCAACTATTTTCCGCGAGGAAACATCAGCGTACTTCGGCGTCCCGCTTGCCGTCATTGCCAAGCTTCTTCTACCCACTTCGCGTAGGCCTCAGCCGTATGCACATTAAGATATCCTAGCATCCCGGAGTGGCCAAATCCGCAAAGTTCAGCACACGGGATTTCATACTTGCCTACCTTCGTTGCATCAAACCACACGTCAATAGTCCGCCCAGGCAAGGCATCCTGCTTGACCCGCATATTCGGTAAGAAGAAACTGTGGATGACATCATCCGAAGTGAGTTTGACGTGCACTACCTTGTTTACCGGTACGTGTAACTGATTCTCAAGCGTCAGGTCATCGTCAGTCCCCAATTTGCCGTCAGGACCTGGATACGTCATGTCCCAGTTGAATTGTTTGCCGCTGACTTGAACTAGGACATCATCAGGATTGCTAGGGAACTGGGACGGGATTTTGAGTTTGTTCCATTGCGGCAAACTCAACATGGCTAGCCCGAATACAATGACGGTCGTCACAGCCGTCCATGTGATTTCGAGGGTTGTGCTACCTTCAATGTAATCCGCTTTGCGTCCTTCCTTAAAGCGGTATTTGATCATGAAGGCAATAAGCACCGCCATTACAGCTATAAACACGATGGCGGTAATCCAGTAGATTAGGACAAAGAGGTTATCTACTCCTTCTCCAAAAGTAGACACGTTTTCTGGAAGCCATTCAGGGAAATTCAGCCATTTCAGCATTTCATTAAAATCTCCTTTCTGGGTCGCTGAATTCGTTGGAAAGCGTTTCTCTCACGTAATGTTCACACGACGATACGCAGTTTGAGCAGCGCCAAAATACATTACAATACAGAATAGACCGGTAACAACGAGCGATAAAGTCAGTTGCGGAATATCACCAACCGCTGAAGGATTGTTCAGATAGAGGCATCGTCGTAACACTGCGACGCCGTAGGTCAAGGGATTTATTTTCATCACCCATTCAAGCAGTGGTGACACCCCGGCTACGGGGAAAAACGCCCCGGATAGCAACCAAATCGGGATGAGGATAAGATTCATCACTGCATGAAATCCCTGTGTCGAATCCATCCGCCACGCAATCGCCAACCCCAAGCTCGTAAGACCAAAACTCAGAAGCACCATCACACCAACAGTTGACAGAACAGAAGCAAAGCTGAAGGACAATCCAACAATTGGCGACAGCAAGAGAAAAAGGGCGCCTTGTGCGAGCGCTAATGTAGTTCCGCCACACGCTTGTCCGAACACGACGCTCCATCTGGAAACCGGAGCAATTAAAACGCCTTGAAGAAATCCTTCTCGTCGGTCTTGCACTACGGCGATGGTTGAAAAAATCGCAGTGAACAACAGGACGAGCGCCAAGACGCCCGGGTAGAAATAAGTAATATAGTTTGTTTCTTCAGGAAGTCCCGACGGACGGAATGAAGCGTTTAACCCGCCACCCAGCAGAAGCCAAAATACCAATGGTTGCGCAATTGCGCTGACCAAACGGCTCCGCTGACGCAGAAATCTGATGATTTCACGCCACCAGATTGTCACAACGGGGAGTAGGATTCTTGCTAATAAAGACAAAACTCATCTTCTCTAATGCACGTTTCAATCTCGCCGTTTCATGCGACCTACAACTCGGCAATCTTTCGGAAGCAGGGAATAACGGCAGCCATCCGCTCGTTGGAACAGCATCACGATATAATACTTCGTGGTTTTAATTCAACCGGTTCTGGCTTCAATGGCATAATACGAAACTCAATCTGCTTGCCAACGACTTTGGCAATACGCTGAAGCATTAAAACTGCATCACCAATTGAGTCATCGTCGTAGTCGGTCATTTCAAGGTCATCAATAACTTTGGCTGTTGTCCCAACTTTCTCCGCTAATTCCTCTTGAGTCATTGATCTGGAATCACGAAGGTCATAAACCTGCTGTGCAATGTCCCCCTTGATTCGCTCGGCTTCAAGCATCTGCATCATTTCGGGGTCATTTTGAAAGTAGAGCTGGTGAAGAATCTCCACTGCGGATGTTGTTGTTTTTTTGGCTGTCATAGTTCAAGTTCCTGTGTATGTTGTTCCGGGTTTTGCTTAAATTGGTTTTTGCGTCTAATGGCTTTTTCAATTTCTCGCGGTGAGACCTCTGCCATCTTCTTCACGATTCCGTGAGAAATCACGGCTGCAATATTACCGTGGAAGAAGTATAGAATTCGATACCTCACATTCCCTATTCGGGTCCTCAACTCATAAATGTCATCTCGCAAATAATCCGCTTGCGGACGTCTGAGTTCAGGCCCCTTTTCCTGCAGACGTTCAATCAACCATCTGCATTTTGCTCGAGCACGCCGGCTCAGTTGATTTAGCCAGTCTTGCGTTGGTACGCTGCCATCAGTTTTCTTGTAGAATACAACTCGTGTTTCTTTTGCTTTCACGCGATTTCGATTGTCGCGAGTCTGCCAATATTATGCCTTGCTTGGTTGAACTGAATCCGAACATGAACTTTTTTCTAACGCCGCTAGTTAAGGACTTCCGTGTAATGCTGTAGCAGAATGTTCATGAATGGAAATTACGGCCCGTCAGTCTGATAAAGACATCCTCCAACGTCGGTTTTCCGAAGCGGGCGGAGCGAATTTCCGATGGAAATGCAACGACAACATCACGAACAAACTCGTGTCCGCGATCGCATTCAACACGCAACACGTCATCGTCCGTGGTGACTTTGTACCCAAACTGTCGGCTTATTTTTGGCGCCAGTTGATTGGGCGCCGGCGAATCAACGATTACAATATCTCCGCTGATTCGACCTTTTAGTTCATCCGGCGCTCCGATGGCAACTAGTTCTCCCGAGTTGAGAATTCCGACCCTATCGCAGGTTTCAGCCTCATCCAGATTGTGTGTAGTCAGAATGACCGTGACATCCGCCGTTTCACGAAGGTTATCCAAAGACTCAAGCAATTTCCGACGCGCAATCGGGTCAAGTCCTGCGCTCGGTTCGTCAAGTAACAATAATCTCGGTTGATGGAGCAACGTTTTGGCAAGTTCGGTACGACGTCTCAACCCTCCGGAGAGCGTCTCTACAAGATCTCCCGATCGGTCGGTCAAATCCTGTTGGTTGAGCACTTCCCCGACGCGGCGTTTCAAGTCTGCACCCCACATGCCATAGAGATGTCCGTGATGCCGGAGATTCTCTGCGACCGTGAGTTTCACATCCAAACTTGGATGCTGAAAAACGACCCCGAGGTGCTTTCTGACTTGCCCCGATTCGCGAGCCAAGTTGTGTCCGAGGAGCGTGACTTCGCCGTGCTCCACTGGAATTAAGGTTGCAAGAATCTTAAAGAGTGTCGACTTACCGCTGCCGTTTGGGCCAAGAAAGGAGAAAATCTCTCCTGCATTGATACGAAAACTGACATCCGCCAAGGCGATTCGGTCACCATAGGCGTGTGAGAGGTTTTCAACTTCAACCGGACGCATCTTTAATAAAAATTTAAAGGATGCTACATTCTGGTTTATTTTCCAAAAAATATGGTTAGTGTTGGGTTCCGGTGCGGTTAGAAACCGCACCTACCGGGGTGGTAGAACGAGTTTATTTTGCCAGTTTCATAAGCATTAAACACTTAGAGAATGAACCAATTCGACCTTCATACCGGCTCAGAATGCAAAAACTCATCGGCAAGTAGTCGAAGAGTATTGAATTTTATTGAAAATGCCGTAATGATCGGAGTTCGAATGTTACCTCTACTTCTTGAGGGATAGCGCAAAATCCTGCATAACGCTTCCACCGGCATCCACAGTCACCGAAGCAGGTGCCTCATTATTCGTTCCGCATGCTTCATGCCAATATCCAAGTTTGTAGGTTCCCGGCGGCACGTTCTCAAGCTTATAAGCCCCATTCTCATCGGTGACTGCAAAATATGGATGAGGAATGTAGGCAATCCAAGCTTTCATCCAACCGTGCACGTCACATTTGACAGCCACAGGTCCTTCCGCCTTCTTGACTGCTTTCACCGGCATTCTCCGTCTGCTTCCCGGTTGCGACTTGTTATAGGCGGGGTTCTCTTTACTAAAGATGTGAACGTTGTGCATGATTTTGTCGGGGTTGAGCATGGTCAGCCGTTGTCCGACGGGCAGCAGACGAACATGCGGATCGAATTGACAACCCTTCTGATCAATTTGATATTTGACCTTTGCACCTTTCGCAAATCCTTCACCTGAAGAGATATCCATCAGATAGACGATGGTGTTTTTCAAGGCGTTGCCTTCGCCTACCACAACCGATTCATCAATTTTATCGGTCAATCCGCAGACTTCAGGATTCTTGGTAATCTCAAGCTTTTTCATTATAGGGGCCTCGCCCTCAAACTTAACCGTTCCGGTGATGGTGCCGCCATTGGAAACGCTCCCCGCTTTGTAACTTGCGGGAAACACAAGTGATTCGACGGCGTCGCCTTCGCCGGCGGCGATGGCACCGGCGGCTAGAATGCTCGCGGTGATTAGAGTTAGGATTGTTACAACTTGGGTTTTCATGGTTGTGCTCCTTTATTGGACTTTTTTTGATTGGCTCAAATCGATTTTACAATATCTCGACAGATTCACGATTCTACTATCTATTATCGCTAACCTTGTCAACATTCTGATGTCTCACAAGAGCGTCGGACTATCGTTAAACATGTTACCTATGTACTATTCGTGCTCGCCCGTCTCCTCACACTACCTCGCAAGCCAAATAGAAAACCGACAGAAATCAGAGCGACAAGCGGTGGATACACGAAACGCTTGTTTGAAGGAACCGGGTCGAGAACGAATGTATACCACGTCGAAATGGCTCGCTTAGTTTTCACGTCGCCGTTGGCGCCGTCCCAGACAGAGAAAGCGACGGGAATAAAGATGCCAGGTTCAAACTGAAGGTCATTTTTGTCCTCCGTTTTCAGTGCCCGCTTGACCCACAGGCGGTACCGACCATCTTCGTAAACTCCTTTAACTTGTATCTGGCTTTGCGACGCTTGGACAGTGGCGTTATCGATTCCCTTCGCGTTCATCTCCGTAATTTTGTCGGCTTCAGCGACTTTCCAGTACCAGAGGTAGACGGGACGACGACTATCACCCCAGATGAAGTACGGTTTGGGATCCGTAGGGCCTTTGGGTACCTTTACAGGAAATTGGACGGTAATGGCGTCCTCGACGGTTACTCCCATCTCATCATCCTCTTGCGGTAGAGTTTTCGTTCGATCGTCCCATTGAAAAAGAAATGCAACCTCACTATCATTATAGAAAGACTTGGCTGTGACTGAATCTATGGATGGGTTGAATTGCCGCGGTTCAATGACAACCTGGCCGACCAATGGAAAGTAGCTCGCTTCCTCGATTTCACCCCAAGCGGCGTCATTTAACCCGGGTACATCGCCCAAGCGGTATTGGGAGCGCAACACTTTGTCGCCTACCGCGGCCGAGGGACGCCCCTCGCTCCCCAGCGATTTCACGTAATTCGCCAAGTGCCAACTCTTTTCAAATATCGGTTTCATGGCATCGTCTAGTTTTTTCTGGTCGTCAGCCGTGACTTCCTTGCCCTCCTCAATGTCGAGCATGATGTCTTCGTAATAAATGGCTTTTTCCTCTAGCTCTGCATATTCAGCCTCCTCCTCTTCCGTCATCTCGTCTTTTTCTTCAAGCTCTGTTATCCGCCCTGCCTCGGCGTCGGTCAAGCCAACGCGGAAAGAAGACACGAATGCCGGCATTGGGGAACCGGAAATCCCGCCAATGAATCTTTTGAAAATATCCTCTGTTGCTGAGCCGCCTCTGTAATTCCAACTATGTTCCATGTTTGCGGGCCAGGTAGGGAATTCCCAATGGTCCTTAAGATCAGGAGCGGAGGTACCATCCCCTCGCCCGAGTGCACCGTGACATTCGACGCAGCCAAGTTTGGCATAAAACTCTTTCCCCTTCGCAACACTCTCCTCCGAATAAGGTACCTTACCTGACAGATCAATCACCCGCGGCGACGCACCCTCAAAATCTTCAAAGTACGTCTTGATTTGGGCAACGAGACTCCATCGTTCATCTTCGCTGAGAAGCCCTTCCCACGCCGGCATTGACGATCCCGGCATGCCCTTCGAAATCACCTCAAATAGGTCCTGGTCCGTCGGCAGGTTTCCACTCTCAGTGGATCTAATCTTGTAAAGTCCAGATGTAAAATCCCTAGGTCTTGGTAACAAATTCTCGGCAGCAGAACCGTCCCCTGCTCCCTCAACACCGTGACAATGAGCGCACTTGTCTATGTACATCGCCTTTCCCGCCTCAGAAGCAGCGGGGGCGGACTTGCCCTGCGAAAAAACCGGAGTTGTTATGATGGCAGGAAATAGAAGTAGACCTGCGATGCATATAATGAGTGATTTCTTAATGGACAATCGATTCATTATTTGATTGTTCTCTATCTGATTCTGTGGTTACAGGGAAACGGCATATAATGTACGCCAGATTTGCGGCGCTACGTTTTCGTCATGCTCAGTCAATTGTCCTAATCGCCGAACGATTTCCTCTTTCGTAAACAATCTATTTTAGCCAAGCGTAATCACGATGCACGTAGTAGACCACACAGCTTCCAATCTCTATTTTTGTAGTCTCCACGTCCTAACCTTTCTCGTGTAGTTATTGTCGCTAACACAACATCTGCATCACCTATATCAAGTACCACAAAGGCAGGACGTTTTTTCCCTGGAACCCGGCCAGATTGAGGAAAGTCAACAAGCACTATTTCCGCAAACTCATAGTTCGTCATAGATTGAGTCTTCATCATCGTAAGCTGCTAACAGATGCTGTTTCGCTGCTTCACGCCATGAGTTTTCATCTCCATCCTTATCGGCAATGGAGATTTGAATTAGTTTTCCGGGTTGGACGGAAATCGGTACACTCAACTCTAGATGGGTTGGGTCCACTATTCGTGCTGTGATAACTTTCATTGGCTTATGCCAAGAATTGCGCAAGCAACTAATTCTCGGCTCCGTTTAGGTATGCTCGCAGAAAAAACAAATCTGCAGCCGTGGGGCGGCTGTCGGTTTCCGCCGCCGAGGGATTATGCTATCCGTGATGGACTCTATATTAGCCCTTAGTGGGCAGCGTCGCCAAACGTTCTCGGCTTGTAGCCGGTGTACTCTGACAAGAAAATGATGACATCCCAAATCTCCTCTTCAGTCAAATGGTCTTCCCAGATCGGCATGGCTGAATCCCAAGGGGTGGCTGCCGGCGGCATGCCTGGGCCGCCTTTACTGATACGCCAGAAAAAGAACGCTTCTTGGTAGTTCGGGATGATTCCGGGATCCTGAAAGTTCGCAGGAAGCGGGTTCAATCCGTGCGCAAAATGCCCCTCCCCGTCAAGATCGTCACCGTGACAATAGAAACAGTTCTGATAGTAGACGCGACGCCCATTTTCCGCATGTGCTTTAAACGCTTCCACGTTGTCTTTTTCGAGGTGCCGGAAAGGATTTACCACCTCCTGCGTTAGACCGATTACCTTGTCACGATAGGTTAACTCATCAGGCGGCGCCGGGTGGGCGGTGCGCAGAGCCGCAGGCGGATCCGCCTTTGTGGAGACCTTAGAAAAAGTAAATCCGAGCAGCACAATTGGAATGATTATGCCTAACACTACCCGTCGAATCTTTTTTTCATCATCGACAAGCGTTTCTTTGACGGGTCGCAGGAACTCGCGGAATCTGTCATCTTCGACCGAAACGTGGACGAGAATTGCTAGCAGAATCAGCCCGACATACATCGCAATGACGCTCGCGGGCAGCGGTACCGACCACACTCCACCGATGAAGAATCGCAGAAAGAGCCAGATTACGACAAATAGAATCAGGCATCTAGTAAAAAGCGACATTCGTTTAATCATCAATTAAATCTCCAAATTGGCTGTCCATCAACTCATGTCGAAAGATCGGAGCAATCGACGTATGGCACCGTGCTTTCCCGGAAAACCCCTAATTCAGCGAATACCCTTATTTTACGCCATTAAGGAGGATAGGACACTGTAACTGTCGACCGCAACCGCAGGTCAGTGGATACTTGCGCTATTTCGGTTCACGTCGACGAGGTTGCGTTACTCAGCTACCTCCTCCGCATCTGCATCGGAAACTTCAGCTTCAACTACTGTTTCCGCTGTTGCACCGGTCAACGACGCTAAAAATGCGAGCAGATCGCTCATGTCGGCGACTGATAACAGGAGTGGGAAATTATCAGGCATTGGCGAAGTGACATCAAGCCGCTTACCGAAGGCACGACTATAAGTAGGGCCTTCATCAATATCGAAGGTATCGATTACTTGCTCCTCTCCATCGACAATCAGCGTGACTTCGTCCTCATTCTCGGAAACCAACTCACCGACGATTTTATTCTCGTCAAAGTCGATTATGGTCGCCTGTACCTTCACATTGGATTTGGATACCATTTGCGTTTCTCCGCCAACTTGGAGGGTAACATTCTCCTCATCCTCTTCGACGAGGTCACCGCTTATCTTTGTCCCTGTGTCGGCGGAAGTGACTTCAATCCAGAAATACCCCTGCTGTTTTAGGTTCTTTAATTCCTCAATCGGCTCGGGATCAAGTTCGCTCAAAGGTATTTCTATTTCGGATTCCACTCCGGCGCCGTCTTTCACGCGCACAGTGATAATCTCGTTTTCTTGGGAAAGAAGCGTCCCTTGAATAGAGGCGCCGCCTGTTTTCACCGTGACAGAGCCGTAGCCGGTCACGATTAGTGCGTTCGGTTTAACGATCGACTCCTCAATATACCGCGTACTGTTCACTGCCGCAATATCTGACAAATCAGGGGCGGCGACAACCTCCACACCTTCGTCCAGCGTTTGTCCCGCGGGCTTCTCAATACCGGCAACCGCGTGACATGCAATGCACTTTGCACCATCGACAAAAACCTTCTTGCCACGCTCAACGTCGCCTGCAAGGAGGGGCGGCAACTCATTGACTATGTCTTCCGGACTTCCGATATCTACGGGTGGCTCGAAGGGCGTGAGGTCCACCTCTCCGCCCTGTACTTGGAGGAAGGCAATAACAGTTTCGATCTCCAACTCTGACAAACTAATCGGCGGCTTCCACACCGGCGGCATAATGTTGCCGTAGCCGGGAACGAGGAACTTGTGAGGTTCGTAGGTTGACTCAATTAGATAGTCTTTTGCGGAGACACCGGGTTGGCGCGTCGCAGCTCGGGCGCCCACATCCGATAAATCCGGACAGCGACCTTTTGGCGCTGACGGGTCAAGTGTGTGACAGGTATTGCATTTCCCTTTTCCGTTAAAGATGGCTTCTCCCACCTCAACAAATGCCTCTGGCGTTCGCGGAATATCTAGATCTATCTTCGCGGTCGATGTTTCCGGAACTATACTGGCGGCAAACGCGTAGAACCAGATTACGAGCAATGAAAACGCGAGCAACTTCATCACCCTCTGCCAGAGTATTATATTCGCTATCGCAGAGATGAAAAACCAGGTCGACCACGGTAATAGGTTCTCCGACGCAATCGGGAACGCAGGGGCTTTTGCGACGTAGGCAATAAAACTCACGATCATTACAACCAAACTAGCGATTTTTGTGAGCGTGTTTGACGTCATGATGTTGCTAGCCTTTTAGAATTATGAAAATAACGACAATTCCAAATCCAAGCAAGACAGGGGTCTGTGCTTTTCCCCAATCAAACGTTTGAACGGAGTCGAAATTTATCGTGTGTTTTCTTTTAGAGGCCGATTTGGGTAAAGGAGGCGGCAGTGCGAAAGATACTCCTTCTTCAACGGTTTGCCCCTGAAGCACAACCTGAATCGGACCGGAGGTATAAGGATAGTATTGTGTCCACGAGGTAGCAACCCCTGGCGGTAATGACACCGGTGCAAAACTTTGGTAATACAACTGGTATTGCGCACTCTCCTTTTGATAAATCTCATTCCCGATGGAGGTTCTTTCAACCTGCCGAAACCCCTCGACAATTCCTGCAATAATAGCGTCTGGTACAGATGAACCAACCGGAACTGGCTCACTTAAATCGGCGAGTCGCCCAGACTGAGCAACCGCGCGTAGTTTTCCTCCGTACAGTTTATACATGACATGCTCAAGCGGCAACTCCTGAACAAGCATTTGAGAGGGGCCTACTACCTGAATCGGATTATCTTCAAGAATGAGCGTTTTCTTGGATCGGTTTCGACACGAAACGCTCACCGCGATGAGAGTCGGATCTTCATCCTCAAGGTCAGTCTGATTATTGGAAATAACCTTTCGAAACTCGGTTACAATTGCGTTGAATTCTAGCGATTCCTCCATTAGTGCCCCAATTTCTGGGCTTTCGTGCGTAGGATTCTCGGCATGCCACAGCGATTGTCGCCACTGCGGAGCGGCGGCACAACCAGCAGTTAAGAATGCGCATAAAGCAAGAAGCAATATCTCACGAACTCCATGCATGCCAACTCCTTCGGCGGTTGGTCAATTCCAACTCCGATGGAATTGTTGTAATGGGCTTTGTCGCCTTTCACGAAATGTGGAAAGTCATTCCTGACGAATCTCAGCTCCCGACGCACTCGAAACGACGTTTGGTTCAGGCGTTTCTTCACATCCTAAGCGGCTAATAGCAGTCTACGCCAAAGACGTAGACACAATCTCGTACGACAGAAGCAGATAAACATCAATCTCCTGCCGTGTTCACTCTTTGGCTCATTGGAGACTCCGGCGATTAGGCATGCCGTCATGCCTTAATCATCACCGGCGCCAACTTCCGCCGCCACTGGCGCGTTCTCCGCTTTTTTCTTGTCGCCCCACAATCCAATCCAAAAGATAAAGCCTACTAGGGCGAAGAAAATTACCATAATGATTGCGATGACATTCACTGCATCGCCAAGAAGGGGTGTGAACGAATCCGGCGAGGTGTCAGGCATCACGCCAAAGATGTGCCAGTTTTCGCGGAGACCTGAGCGCGCGTACCCCATCAATCCCATTAGCGAGGTAAAGGTAATGGCGAGCAAAATCAGTACGTACTGAGAGCGATCTGTCATTTGTCCCCAGTTGATATCGTTTGAACGCATGGCTTTTCGATACATGATTAAGTCAGTGACCGTAACAGCGATCATGACTGCCAATGCAATCAGCACTTGAACCGGGGTCAGCACATTGACCCGGAAATCACTTTCAACTTTGAATCCGGCAAGTCCAATGGCGATGATTGCGGACACGGCAAGTGCAAATACGACCGCGATGCCAATGTTGCCAATCTTACTCCAACGTGCCGTCGGAGTTTTTCCTGATCGTCGGTAAAAGAGAAAACTGAGGAACGTGGTCAAGATGATGATGTTAACTACTGTGTTTTTCGCAGTCATTAAACCGAAGAACCCCACGAGAGGGTGATTTGTACCCCCCATAGCCGCCATCTCTTTCGGAGACATGATTAATGTGCGCGGTGTCATCCAGACCGCTACGCAGATAACGATGATAGCCACCATGTAAGGACGATAACGTGCGTAAATCTCTCCACCTTTGATGCGTGTCATTCCAGACCAGAGGTAGTAGTTTGCCCCGATGAACAACACGCCAATCATCACGGCTTGAATAATGAACAACCACGAGAAAAGGCTCCCCATCATGTTAATGCCCATCGTATTGTTGAACATGTAAATCTCGCGTCCTAACCAATATCCGGCGAACGGCAGCGGAATCAGACCGCACAGTGCGATAAAGTTGCCTGTATATCCCATCCAATCGTAATGCGCCTTATCCTCTTTCGTTTTGGCAACCAGAAAGCGGAAGGCGGCATAGGCACCGACGATTGCACCACCGAATGCGATATTTCCAATCAGACGGTGAATATTAACCGGCATCCAAGTATAGTTATTAACCGCCTGCCATAGCGTGCCGATGAATTCACCTGTTTCTTCGTCATGGAGCGGAATCGGCTTATGGTCGGGTCCCATAATAGCTGGGCTAGTCTGGTAGGTCAGCCATGCATTAGAGACGAACATAATCGCCGTACCGAACACATTTAGAAGCACACCGAGGAATAGGTGCCACATCTTCGACACTGCCCCCTGCATGCGGTCCCAGCCGTAAGAGTAAAGATAAAGCGTGAAGGTCTCTCCGAAAAACAGGATGACATAGAAGATCATTGATGGCCCGAAGATGCCCGTTAGCTTGTTCATAAATTTGGGATAGCACCAGATAAGAACAAAGACCAACACCCCGCCCAACAAAGCCGTTGTCGAGAACGCTCCCATACACAGTTTGATGAACTCCTGCGCCATCTTGTCGTATCGCTTGTCCTTCGTCTTCATGCCGACAAACTCAATGACCACGGCAAACATCGGCACACCTAGGATGAAGGAACCGAACAACAGATGCAGTTGGGCAGCGATCCATGCGGCGCTGCGACTACCAATCTTCGGGAAATGGCGGTATTCTACATCGGTCGCATCCTGCTGTGCAAAAGCAGGTACAATTGCCAAGAGTAGATAGACGACAAGCAACCCGAGATAAAAATACAACCTGTTTTTGGAGACTGTGGATATGAAACGCATAGTGTTGGTGTCTAGCAATCTAGATGGTCAGTGGAGGAGAATTCGCCGTTCCCCGTTATATCAGTGTCTCATTGAACTACTTCGCGCTCTTCTTCTTGAAATCGGCGCTTGTAAAGTTGAATTCAAGGTCTCCGCTAGCGGCAACTTCGACAGCTTTGGCTTTAGTGGATCCAAGCTCCTCATGCCATGCCTGAATGCGATATTTACCTGCAGGAACATCTTTAATCGCGTAAGCGCCGTTATCGCTTGAAGCTTCGTAGCTGTCGGAGCTAACCCATTTGCCCTTGCCATCCCGGTATCCCGTCACGGCATAGTAGTCGTTGTCCACCACGAAGATATATCCCGTCATCCAATTGTGGATATCGCACGTGAATTTGATGGCTTCGCGCTTTTCTAACTTCAAAGGTAGAGCCTTCCCGGGACCGGGTATCTGCCAATTCGGCGCCTCGTTTTTCTTTGCATGAGAATGAACATTGTGCGCCACCGGGTCACTCGATTGTACATCAACTGTGGTGCCCGCGGTTACAACCAAAACATGAGGCACATACAGGCAATCTACCTGATCCATTACCGGATTCTTGGCGGGCGTCGTTGGCTTCGCCCCACGAGCACGCAGGTATACGACCACGTTCTTAATTCCTTTTCCCTTGGAAACGACAAGAGCTTCAGATTTGGCACTTTTCAGAGAGTCGATGCAGTGTTGGTCTTTGGATACCGATAACGTTGGTCGTGCCGGGGCGTCTCCATCGTACATGACAGTACCGGTGATATTACCGGCGTATACCATACCTGCCACGAAGATGAAGAAACTTAGTGTTGTCAAGGCCATTGCGGTTTTCATCTGTTTATTTGTCCTTTCTTTGTTCGATATACGACAGTGAATTTTTTTCAGGTTTTCACAAATCGCGAGTATGATAGCACGGCGCGAAATGGGGAATCAAGAATTAAAGAATTCACCTCACGGATATCCGTGACTGGACGGGCACGCGGCAGCTCTGCAATCAGCTTATGGTAGGCTTCAATTGCTTCCTCTACGGTGCTGCGATCGTCCTCCGGCAGAAACTTTATCTCTCTGATAGCAAAATCAGAAATTCAGCAACGTAGGACATCACATCAAGTTTAGAAACTCGTCTACCCCGATTCCTGCTTGCCTAATGATGCTACGTAATGTACTTCTATCTAACTCCCGATGGTTAGGAACCACTACTTGAGCGAACGGATTATCTCGGCGCAGAATCAGGTGCCCTCCATGCTGTCGCTTCCGGTAGAACCCAATCTTGCTAAGCACTTTGGCGCAATTCTTCCCTGAAATCCTCGGTAATTTGCTCATACAGCTACTAGCAATGTTTCAAAGTTTTCCTCGGGCACTGGCAGTCCATCTTCTTCTAAAGAAACAATATATCCTTCAATTGCCTCTCGGATATTCGTGATAGCCTCGTGTTTCGTTTTACCTTGACTGATGCAACCTAGCAGGCTAGGACACTCAGCAACCCAGTAACCATCTTCTCCCGGATAAACAACCACTTGTCTCACTGCGCCACCTCCATTAGGTCAAATGAGGGAATTGCGGGTGACTGATAAAAATCGAACCCTTGCGTGGTTGACCGCCAATTGAAATTTTGTCAACAGTTGTTCAGTGCACCTCAAAGACGTGTCGAATAAACCCTAGGTTAAGATTACACGCCGATTGTTCTTGAGAATTTGAATCGCAACCCAAGTTTCCACTCGCACTCACCGGCAGCCCTCCCAAAACGGATTTCAACCTTGAGATTCTTCAATACGCACAATTTCTTCAATCGCGTGTCAACGTGGGACGGAAGTTTTCTTTGATGAAGGCGAGAAGTTCCTTTTGTTCCTCGTGTGTTAAATAATAAAAAAATGCCGGCATGTCGTCCTTGCCGGCATCAATACTATGGATAAGTTGTTCGTCGCTGCGGTTATCCCAAAAATCAGGTTCCGTCAGATTGGCGGGGTCCAGTTTTTTGAATCTTCCGATTCGCCCGTTGCCTTCGCCGTTCGCTCCATGACATCCTGCGCAATATCTTGCGTAATTGAATTCGACTTTCGAACCGTATCGGGTGCTTGGATCGACGACACGGCAGATCCAAATCAGCCAACTCATGCTAGCCGCAAACATCCCAACGATAATTAGTAGGTGTCGCATGATTACTCCAGAATCACTTGGCTAATGAGATAAGGTAATCTCTGACGAGTCGAATCTGTTTTTCCGCGTCATCGTCGGCGAAACCTTCGACAGGCTGGTATTCACCTCCGATGTTAGGCCACGCTTGTGGCATCGCGGTTCCCGGCTGGAAGGACTGTGGCTCTTTGAGCCAATCAATGATCCAGTCCGCCTTCAGACGGGATTTGGCTAAGGCAAGATCGGGACGCCCCGTCTTATTGCTTCCGGCCGGAATTATTTCGCCTTGCTCCGGATGGCATGATATGCATTCGAGAGCATCGAATATCTGTTTGCCTACTCTCAACTCAGCTCTTGTAGCCGGCTCCAAAGCGATTGTCTTATAGGGGAAAGGCTCATCGGAAAGCGACGAGAAGTATTCCACAAGCGTCGTTGCCTCGCCATCCGATAGACCGAAGGTGGGCATCCGAACTTTGAGTCCATACCGAATTGGATCAGGATTCTTTAGGAATTCAAATAACCAGTCGGGGTATACTTTTGCACCTTGAGCTTGCAGCGTGGGTGGTGCGAACTGTTTTGCTTGGATTTGGTCGAGTCCTTCATGCGCTGCGACGATGTCCGCATACGTCCCACCTCTGCCTTCGATTTCATGACAGCCAGTGCAGTTGTATTTCTTAGCCAATCGACGGCCCGCATCAATCTGTCGTGTCCGCTCATTGAGTTGGCGAGTATAACTGACGGGATATTGTATGGGCTGGAAACTCTTGAGCAAAACCGCCAATGCTCGTGCATCCTCATCGTCAACCGGAAATACTGGCATTCGCGAAACTATTCGGCGTGTTTGGTAGCGTCTGGGATTCGTTATTTTGCCAATTGTCCAACCGTGCCAACTATGCTCAATGCCGACGGTGTCTCCAAAATCGAACTCCTCAGTAGTTTTGGCTCCAAACTCGCCCAGATCGGCTCCCACCTTAGATTCGTTCTCAAAGCCGGGAATGTTATGACAACCGTAGCAACCATAACTGCGGACCAGTTTCTCACCTTCCGCGGGATCGCTCACCGCATGCTGATATTCGCTTTCCGTCATGGCGACGGGGGCTGACCGTTTTAACGACATCAGGTATGCCACTGTGTTGTCCACTTCGGATTTTGTCAAGCGTAGGCTAGGCATAACCGTGTCAGGATCGTAAGATTTCGGATCGCTTATCCACTGTCGAAGGTAATTGGGTGTAACTTTGCTTCCGACGTTGTCCAGTTCCGGCGCGAAATCGCTTCCCAGACCACCTACCGAGTGACACGACAGGCACCCGACCGATTTAACGACCTCCTCTCCGGCGGCGATTGCCCGCGCGGAAGTCGAATATGTGGCATCAACTCCTTCAATCATGGAATCGCGCATTTGACCAAGGTATTGGGCGATCGATTTTACCTCGTCGACTACCTTTTCCACTGCATCATCCCCGTATACAAATTCCGTCCCGTCGTCTCCTTGAACAATAATTCCATCCGCAGTTTTCGTGACTACACCTGTACGTTTGTTTCCATTCTTGAAATAGACGAGCTGAGTCATCCTTGGATTTGGGAAGAAATTCGGCATCTTGGTATTAGTCAGATGTGCGCCAGGATTCTTGACCCAACTCTCAAGCCATTCAATTCCATTCACTTTACTTCCAACCTTGGCTAACGACGGTCCAACTTTATCTATATTGTCCAGCGCAGAGTAGCCTTCAACCGCATGACAACCATGGCATCCAAGATCTTCAAATAGCGCCATGCCCTTGGTAAGATGCGGTGCGTAATCCCGTGTTTCGCCTGTCTGCGGTGAAACAGCATCCAACATCATAACTCCATCATGGCATCGGCGACAATTTGATTCCATATAGCCGCGTAGTTCGGGTGACGACCTGCCCGTGTGTTCATCCAATCCCAGCACAGGAGTTAACCAATATTCATGATGTGTTAGCGCGTGTGCGGCTTTTGATGTTAGTGCTTGTCCTTGGCCGCCGTGGCATGGCGTGCAACCAAATCTTTCCGCGGGGTGTTTTGCCAAGAGCACGTCACGATGAGGATGCGTCCGAAGCGACGGATTGTATCCGGTCTCGTAGGCGATTTCCACAACGTCGGCATAGACATCGGGATCCGTGAAGGTCAGGAGTCCGTCTTTGCTCAACTCATAACTATCTTCTTCGGCGTCCTCTTCATCAATCAAGACCGTTTCGCTACCAACTTTGACCAGCGGGTGTGCCAGTTGAATAGCGAGCTTACTTTCACCGTCTCCTTCTATCTCTTCAAAGGTCTCCTTAGCGTAGCTATCATAGCCACTCTTATCTACCGCAAAGTGACAAGTGGCGCATCGATCTGCCGTGTGATCGAAATCTTCCATGTAGAATTGGACTATTGTGCGCGTTTTGGTAAATGGGCTTTCTAACAGACTTCCCATAAAGGTTTTAACGTGCTTCAGCGAGTTAATTTTTTCCTCGATTCGTACGACTGCTTCATGTTTCGCCTTGTCCGCTGCAAGCGATTCGACCTGTTCACGAACCGCGCTAACCTTGTCAGAGATTGTGGAATTACCGGGACTATATTTAGCGGCAAGTAGGTACGTGCTTAACGCATCTTCAAGGTGATTGTTGGTCTCGTAGAATTGAGCGAGGGCTTGATAAGATTCCGACGACTTCCGTTCGGCATTTATTACAGCCTGAGTCAATGGACCCTCAATCGCCGATTCAAGTTCATTGAGTTTTTTCTTCCATTTTTCGACGGAGCTGTCGCCTGCGCCAGAGGCATGGTGTGCTTTGGCTTCATGCAGTGCATGTTGATATTTGTAATTTATTGCATCGGACTCGCTTTGAATAAATTTGCGCTCCTGCAGCGCTTCTTCACGTTTTACCTCTGCGTCTGCCACTGCATTTTTCAGTTCGTTTAGTTTTTTCCCGCTTAGCGCTTCTGGTTCTCGAATATCGGGTAGATTTTTCTTGGCTCGCTCTAACTCGATTTTTGTCTTGTCATATTCGTACTGATAAAATTCCTGCTGAATACCCTTCCACGGTCGCCTCGTAATTGCTTCACTCCAGAATCCCCAAATCGTAACGAGGCCCAGTAAAGCGGATAGGATAAAGAATAAGACTGCGTAAGATTTCTCTTCTACAGGGATATCTCTTTTGTTCCTCACAATCCCAATTGACTCCTTAACAATGTCAATCTACAAACAATTAGTTGCAAGAAATTTGGTTGGACATGAATTGCCGGCTTTTTACACGTTCCGAAACACACTAGATATTAAACCACGGGGAAACCCAAATATATTTGATATTCCACACCCACCGTAGAATCATCTTGATTGGAAGAGAGAGCATGGTCAGAAACAGGAACGACACAACAATGTAACGTACCAATCCCAACTCTTGAAGAAACTCACTGGTTCGCTTCTTCCATAGATAAAAGATAGGACCTAAGGCAAAATAACCGGCAACTACGACAAAACCGAATACATTTGCAGTAAGTACGTCGCGGATGCCAAACTTATATGACAGGTTGACATTTGTCAGCGGCACGACTTTGTGGGGATCCCAATATTTCCACGGGGCGAAGAAATTCCAACCGGGACCTCGTAGAAATGTACCGACCACCATCAGAGTAATCCACAGGATGATAAAGCCGAAACAGAATGTCGCGATTGCAAACGGGCGCTCCTTGAGTGTGTAATATCCTTTTCCTTTTGGATTGATGTCGATATATGGGATAGCAATCAAGCCAACGATGATTAACCCCGGCAACACAACGCCGGCAATCCACGGATCGAAATACACTAACATCTCTTGTAAGGCGAGAAAGTACCACGGGGCTTTGGAGGGATTGGGGGTTTTTGTGGGGTCGCTCGGTTCTTCTAGCGGGGCATCAATAGTAATTGACCAAACGGCGAGGATTAGAAGTATGATGATCGCACATATGAATTCATTGCGACAAAGGTAGGGCCAAACGTAAACTTTGTCTTTGAGTGCTGCTTCAGCCGGTGTTCCAGCCTTGTCGTTCTTGTGTCCTTGGCTAAACGAAAGCCAAGTAAAGTATGGCAACAAAAAAACAATTGCAAGGATTGGCACATTATCGGGTTTCGTAATAAGTGCTAGGAGATGTTCCATAAATTACAGATTACCTCAAAGATTTTATACAACGGTAAAAGTACGTTACCAGATCACGCCGAAAGAACTCTTAGTAAATTAAGCTAAGGGAGGGCTATATTTTGGCACTTTAATCGTAACGTTATGTGGATTTCAGGCACCTGTATTTGAGTGAACTTTGTCTCAAATCCCAATCTGGATAAGTCAATCTATAACGGACCTGAGATCCCTCCATCCTTACGAACCCGCCAAAAATGCAATGCCATGAGCACACTTGCAAGTAACGGCACGGCAACGCAATGCAAAATATAAAACCGCAACAGTGTCGAAGGGCCTACAATTGTCCCACCGAGGAGAGCAAACCGCACATCGTTTTCTTGGGTGATATCCTGAGGGTGAAATGGCCCCTCATGTCCCAAGACAGGTGTTGCTCGCGCCATGTTCGTACCGACTGTGACAGCCCAAAATGCGAGTTGATCCCATGGAAGCAGATATCCCGTAAAACTTAGGAATAGTGTGACAACCAACAGTATAACGCCAACACCCCAATTGAACTCGCGCGGTTTTTTATAGGAGCCTGTTAGGAAAACGCGGAACATGTGGAGCATAACGGCGATAACCATGCCGTGCGCCGCCCAACGGTGCATATTTCGCAACAACATTCCGAACGGGATATCAAACTCCAAGTACTGTACATCTCGAAACGCATATTCTGCAGTGGGGCGATAGTAAAACATGAGCAAGACACCCGTAACCGCCGTGACAAGGAACATCAAGAAAGTGATTCCGCCCATGCACCAAGTAAAACGGAAGTTGATTCCGTGCCGCGGAACACGTGGTGGATGTAGATGCAGCCATACGTTCTGGAGGATTTGCAGCGTGTACCGTCTTCCAGTGTCCTCGTAACCGTGGCGGAACATCGATCGCCAGATTTGAGAATTGACAATTTTTTCCTTGAGTCCTTTACGATTCTCGTTCATAAGAAATGTGCATCAATCCCATGAGCAAGCAAAATATATGCGACATGTGCTCATTTGAGGATCTGTATGGCTCCTTTCTCACATGATGCAATTGACACCTCTAGCGCCGTAAGCTTTAAGTTAAACTTTCAAAAACGAACCGGGTTTTCCCCAGTCCCCCTGTTCTCCGAGGAATTTCACCGACTTATCAATCACAAGCTGTCCATCTTCGGCTAAGGCGATTTTTACGCGTTCAAGAGGACGGGGTGCCGGACCTTCATAATTGAGGCCATCCCGATCAAAACCGCTTCCGTGACAGGGACACTTGAACTTATTCTCGGAGCCGAACCAACGCGGAGTACATCCGAGGTGAGTGCAAATGGTCAACAGCGCGTAGAATTCGCCATCCTCTCGTCGAACAATCCAAACACCGAAAGGATCTTTTTTGTACTTCTCACTTACGGTGCCGGGCGGATATTCATCGGGAAAGCCCGCTTTGAAGGTTGAGGAGGGTTCAAACAGAACACGAGGGTATAAAAATCGGATTAATCCGGGACCAAACGCAAGTCCGAGTGCAGCCACAAAGTTGCCCCACCCGAGGAACTTGAAAAATTGACGTCGAGATGCCACGATATGTAACCTCAACAGTTCGGTGTCTAAATTCTCAAAGGATTCAAAAATCCTTACTCTAGAAACGCGCGCACTACAACATTGCTTCCAAAATTTGGCATATTATAGCACTCGTCCAGGCAGAGTACAAGAATTAAAAAAGTCGTATCACGGATATCCGTGACTTTACTTCGATGTTCTTGAGCAATTCAAACGGGCGCCCAAAAGGCGATGTTTCGGTGAGATGTTTCGGTGATTCGAAACATGCATGTGTTCTGGCTAAAGAACCAATCGGACATCAACTAACTCACGTCTATGAAGTCAGCGTCCGAGGTGTGAACAATCCGCACTGACGCGTTGATTTAGAGACGCCCTTAGAGTGCGCCCAGCGGAAATTATCTGATTTGATTCCATATCAAAGCAGTGAGGCGGGATTCACATAATCTCAAGGTATTCTAGCATCAACAGTGTAAAAAATCAAGAAGTTGATTTTCATCAAACGTCCATTGCCGGAAACTGTAGAGTACTTTTTTCAGTCTTAGAACCTGTTTGAAAAGTCGGTATCAGAGCCATATTCAGTCATTTGAAGACAGTTTTTTCATGTTGTTGTGACTGCTCGCTATATACCTGTCGCTCCTCCGGGGCTTTTAGAGGCTGGTGCGCAGTGCGCACCCTACAAACTGTACTTTTCAAACAGGCTCTTAAGGATCCGAACTTCCATTCGGGGCTAGAAATTGACGACCTCCTTTTCCTTCGGCAATTAAGATAGAATCCAAGTGAAGTACTTTGATGTATCCGCGAATGTCGTGACTTGGCTTGGAATTCATGCTATACTTAGCATCATGTTAACCTTTTCGATCGTCTGTAAAGCAATCTCCGGTGACCGCAGGGCGCTCAGAGGTGGAATGCGCCTACTCGCGGAGGTCGCCCACAGATACGGTATTCCGATTACTTGGGCGATAGACGGAAGTTCGGCGCGAATTTTCGCCGACGATCTCACTGAATGGCATGAGTCGTACGGAGATGAACCTCTCCTAATGTTGGACATTGGACCACTATCGAAAACGGATGTCGGTCTCGACGATTCTGTCAAGTCGGCAGAGCACATCGTGACGATGCGAGAGAAAATCCCGAAGTATGTATCGTCCGAGTGGAGTAAAATTCACCGAGTGATGGAGTGGATGTCCCCACGAATTGCAGGCGCGGACAAGAAAACCCATGTACTTCTCTATGCTCTAGAACAAGTCGGTTTTAAGGGTTTATGGGGATACCTTTGGGATGAATCAGATTTGGAATTTGGAGACGATCGCGGATGTCCATTCGGCTTTTTTTACCCATCAAAAGATCATCATAACCTCGCTGGTACCCCATCAAGCCGAATTGTTGGGATTCCGCGTACGTCTTCCAACCTCACAGAACATCGGGAACCACAGGAAGATGGCTCCCAAAACGGTCATAGGGTGACACTTCAAAGATGGATTTCAAGTGGACTAGCCGGGAAAACATTCGATTGCTACGCCGCAAGTGCAGAATGGAACCGTTGGCTAGGTTACGTGCAGTATATCAGCGTTGCGGATTTGATGGAATTGGAGTCGGAAGGGACGGAGCAACTTGATGCGTTTCTAGGCAAGGTTTGTGCGCATGAAGCGACCCAAGTGATGCTGCTCTCTGACGCGGTGAACGATTATCAACTCGCGTTTAAGCAGACGCCGCCAACTTTCTTACTTATGGGCAACGGGTCCGAGGCTGATGAAGTCTCATTCAAGACTCATTCTCATTTAACCTTTTTTTATTACGATGAAGAGTGCCAATTCATCTTTGAAAGGGACAAAATGGAGCCGGTTGATATGAAAAACTATGTGTCTCCTCCAACCGACTCCCGCCACGGCATAGAATTTACTTTACCACAAATTGAACATTTCTACCCCACTCGCACTAGAGACAAGTTACAGATGCGCTTTTCGCTCGAGTCCACAAAGGCAATGCCTTACGGTTTCGCAATTTGGGGAAACCATGAAGGGTTAACTCTCGTAAATTCAAATGCCAAAGCAGTGAACTGGTTGAGCAACCAGCTCCTGTTCATCCGAGTCGAATTACAACCTGGAAATAACGAGATTGAGGTTGTATTGACGATTTAAATGGCTGTCGCATATTTTCCTCGTGCTAACTTGGCATGTTTCATTTTCGTTTGCCTCCAGCAGGAACTTATGCTAGAATTTATCGGGTTATGGTTACTCCAAGTAGAGCAAAATTGCAACCTCTCATGTCAACCGCGTCCTCTACGAACAGTACGGAGGAACTGAGATTTCCCGACACATTTCGAAAGTTTCGCACAACAGCGGCTTAGGTGGAAGAGATTTCGTTGGACTTCGGAGAAGACAGAATATTACGCCAATCGCGCAAATCGCGCTTTACCTGAACAACATGTAACGTATTGGAATTATACTTAATCGGCTATGCGATACGCTAATCTCGCGATGTTGATTCCGGTATCTCTTGCCCAGACAGAGATAGGTGGTTCGAGATTAAGTTAGAGATAGATTTTTCGCGAGACTGCCTATTATCGCAACCCTGTGATAGTAGGCTTTTTTTATATTGATAAACTGTGGAGGAAACAATGGAGAAGGTCATTGGACTCAAGTGTCGAGAATGTGGACGCCAGTACCCGAAAGAACCTTTGCACGTGTGCGAGTTTTGTTTCGGCCCGCTTGAGGTGGATTACGATTATGAGGTCATCCGGAAATCAATCTCTCGCGAATCAATTGAGGATGGCCCTGACAGCTTGTGGCGATATGCGGACTTGCTGCCAATAGATGGCGAACCTACCGATGGTTTGAATTCCGGGTTTACACCGCTTATTCGCGCAAGGAATCTGGAGAACGTCCTCGGAGTTAAGGAACTTTATATAAAGGACGATTCCGTCTGTCACCCCACATTGTCCTTTAAAGACCGAGTGGTGGCAGTCGCGCTAAGTAAGTCAAAGGAGTTTGGATTCGACACGGTGTCGTGTGCATCGACAGGGAACTTGGCAAATTCGGTTGCGGCGCACGCGGCAATTGCAAATCTTAATTGCTTCATTTTTATCCCGGCAGATCTCGAACTCGGCAAAGTGATTGCGTCGCTTGTCTATGCGCCGACTGTCGTGGGGATCTCCGGCAATTACGACGATGTCAACCGCTTATGCAGTGAAATTGCCGGCGTGTATCCGTGGGCATTCGCAAATATCAATCTTCGTCCGTTCTACGCAGAAGGTTCGAAAACGCTTTGCTTTGAGTTGATTGAGCAACTCGGTTGGGAAGCGCCGGATCACCTCATCCTACCTGCAGCAGGGGGATCGCTCATTACTAAAGCAAAGAAGTCATTTAAAGAATTTCATCTTATGGGGCTCATCGACGAACCGAAGACCAAGATTCATGTGGCTCAGGCGGAAGGGTGCGGGCCAATTGTTGCGACGCTTAAGGAGGAGGGCGACTTTGTGAAGCCGGTCAAGCCTGATACAATTGCTAAGTCGCTCGCAATCGGAAATCCTGCCGACGGGATTTACGCCGTTTCCACGGTGCGTGACTCGGGTGGAGAGGGAGAATTTGCCACGGATGAAGAGATTGTTGAAGCCATGAAACTTCTCGCCGCGACCGAAGGAATCTTCACCGAAACCGCCGGTGGTGTGACTCTCGCCGTGACGAAGAAACTCATCGAGAGCGGCCATATCGGACGAGATGATCGAATCGTTGTCGGCATTACAGGAAACGGATTGAAAACGATAGAAGCCCTCGATGCAAAAGTTGAGGAGCCACACATCATTCAACCGCAACTGAACGCATTCAAGAAGTTAATGACGACATTTGAATAACGCTTAGTACTTAAATTGTATACACCAAGTTCACCCCTCGCTATCCTACCATCGAATCTCTAGCCATGGAATCACTTCAGGGTATCCTAGAACGAATCGTTTTCGAAAATGCCGAAACAGGTTACACGATAGGTAGGCTCTCCTCGCGTGAATACCCCAATGAACTAATCACAGTCGTCGGCAACCTTGCGTCTGCAAACGCCGGTGAAAGTGTGCTCCTCAAAGGGATTTGGACCAACAATCCAAAATACGGCAAACAGTTTCAGATTGAAGGGTATGAAACAGTTCTTCCTGCGACGGTCGTGGGTATCAGGAAATATCTGGGATCCGGCCTAATTAAAGGAATTGGCCCCGTCATGGCGGGACGAATCGTCAATCGTTTCGGTATGGACACAATGGAGGTGATTGAGAGCACCCCCAAAAAGTTGATACAGGTATCCGGAATTGGAAAAAAGCGGGTTGATATGATTATGGAAGCGTGGGAAGCTCAGCGAGAAGTGAAAAACGTAATGCTGTTCTTGCAGTCTCATAACGTGAGCACTACCCATGCAGCCAAAATCTATAAGACCTACGCGAGCGATTCTGTGCCGATTGTTCGCGAGAATCCTTATCGCCTCGCCGATGACATCTACGGAATAGGCTTCAAAACCGCCGATACGATTGCGGAGAAACTAGGAATGGACAACGAATCGCCACACCGCGTCAAAGCCGGTTTGAAATACGTGCTGAGCCAGAAGGCGGACGAGGGCCATGTCTTCCTGTATCGCCATGAGTTGATTACTGCATGTGAAGAGATATTGAGCCTATCACCTGAAGCGATTGAGGCCGGGATAGCGGAGTTGAGCGTCAATGAGGAAGTCATCCCTGAAAACTTGGGCATTCCCTCTCCGACCGAGGCTGAGGAAGCCGTGTATCTTGCACCCTTTTATTATTCAGAGATAGGCGTCGCGAATAATCTTTCGCGGCTTTTGAAATGCCCTACTGCCTTGCATAGGCCGGGTTTTGTGGATTATTCGATTACGCAACTCGAAGCCAAGATGGAAATGGCGTTTGCGGCAAACCAGCGAAAAGCAATCGCGAAAGCGTTGACATCGCGAGCGATGATCTTGACGGGTGGACCGGGTACGGGAAAAACGACCACGACAATCGGAATCATTCATCTGTTCGAGCAGCTCGGAAGACGCATTACCTTAGCCGCCCCAACGGGGCGCGCTGCGAAACGTCTCAGCGAAACAACAAAGCGCGAAGCGAAAACTATTCACCGCCTTCTGGAGTTCTCGCCACAGGAGAACGGTTTCAAACGGAACGCGGAAAATCAGTTGGAAACAGATGTAGTCATCATTGACGAGATTTCAATGGTCGATCTCGTGTTGATGAACAACTTACTGAAGGCGGTACCATCGGAAGCCAGCCTCATTCTTATCGGCGACGTAGATCAATTGCCTTCGGTCGGGGCGGGGAACGTACTTAAAGACCTAATTGCGTCCGAGATGATTACGGTTGTGAAACTGACGGAGATTTTTCGACAGGCTCAAGAGAGTTTGATTGTGACCAATGCCCATCGTGTTAATCGCGGCATATTCCCCGAGGTGGCGGGACCATCAGACCGCAATTTTTTCTTCATTGAGGAAGGCGAACCGGAAGAAGTCCTTTCGTGTATTTGCAATTTAGTCCGAACCCGCCTGCCCAAGCACTACGACTACCATCCGATGGATGACATACAGGTGCTCTGCCCAATGCGTCGCAGTACAGTCGGCACAGACAATCTCAATAAGGAACTACAAGAGACTCTAAATGCGAATTCGACTGAAACGGTAAGAGGTGGACGGAATTTTCGGGTTGGCGATAAAGTGATGCAGGTGCGTAACAATTACGACTACGATGTATTTAATGGGGATATTGGCCGCATCTCAGGAGTAGACGAAGTCGAAAAGCAGGTCTTAATCTCGTTTCCGGAAAAGGTTGTCCGCTACGATATGGCAGATCTAAACGAGTTGGTCTTGGCTTATGCTACCACCGTCCACAAAGCTCAAGGAAGCGAATATCCGGCTGTTGTGATTCCGCTTCTGACGCAACATTACATGATGCTTCAGCGCAACCTGCTCTATACCGCAATCACTCGGGCGAAGGAGCTGGTAGTGATCGTTGGAACGAAAGAGGCTCTCGGCATTGCCATCCGCAACAACAAAGTTGTTGAAAGAAATAGCCACCTCGTAAGTCGGATTCGCGGGACATTTGAACAACCGGGAGAAGCCATTGGGCTTAAAACATCCGACGCAACTTTGGCGGATGGAGATTGGCTCTTCCCGGGGGCATCAACGATGTGAACCTTAGCCTTGGCTCGATACTCTACAAGGCTTTAGAGGTTGCGCAATCCTTCCACGCTATCGATTTACCGTTTCTCCCAGATTTGCAGGTTGTGTCTCGGCAAATCAAACGGATATTTGCCGTACTCCAACACAGGCAAACCGCTATCGTCTACCGTGACGACAACAAAGAGTTGATGTGGGGAAACACTTGTATCCACGCGCTCAATAAACTGCCACGTGCCGCCTTCGTGAGATGTTATCTTCACTTTAGTCCAGAGTATACCTTCGCCATCCATATATGTTCCATCAGATATCAGCACTTTGTGAGGCGGATCTGGAGGTAATGTGAAACTCTCTCCTATTGTCGAGGTAGAGTTTAAGTGCGTGTGTGACACGAGAACCCAAGTTCCCGGCACAGGCACCTCAACGCCGTTCTGATCCACAACCCAAACATGGTCGCGATCTTCTATCGGAGTCGGGCTGTCTGGATGGGAAGACTCCGCGTCCAGTATTCGCTGAATCTGGCTGCACGAAAAAAGCCCCGCATGCAACACGGTTATAGTCAAAACAAGCGCTAATTTTATGATATATCCGTTTCTGATGTTCACTATGAACTCTGTACTTTTTGAATCAAAAAATTAGGATTCCGTGCGTTGATTTCAGAACCCATCAACTCGACTTTGTGCATCTAAGACCCGGGTTAAAAATCTATCTGAAGCAACGTCATTCGCTTTATGCCAAAGCCCCAGCGAGACGACAGATGTATAGCGGACGACAACACAAACTTGATGAAACACCCATCAAAAGTCTAAAAATGGCTTTACACCTACTCATCTTCCGCATAATAAACTTGTGTAATCTCGAATTTTCACATAGCAAATCTTGGGGTATATATTCACAAACGAGAAAAAATCACCAAGGTACTACCGTGAGTCTGATTGATTGACCGGTTTTGCCCTTCCATCATCAACTTCATTTCCACCAAGTAACACACCACATGGAGGATCTCTATCGCGCTCATTATCCATTCGCTTGATCCTCTGGAGCGCGGGACTCTGGACATGTCGCATTCTATTGACATTTCGATCCGCTGGATCGAGGAATGGGACTCTGACTAGAAAGTATTACTTGTTGAAAGAATTATTCCGACAGGGATAATGGCATGCTGTCAATTATGATGCGGGATACGGCCAACTGAGAAATTAAACTTTTAGGTGCTCAATAATGCGGAAGATAAGACCTATTATCCAAAAAACTTGGCTCTAAACACCAAAGGCCGAATCGCCGCGCTGAATTCAAGCTTTCAATACTGTTTGGTACACATCGTAAGTGCGGTCGGCTATTGTTTCCCAAGTAAATTCTTTCACTCTCTGTAGTCCACGTTGGATAAGTTGATTGATTAACGACGGATTTCGCGCAATCTGCTCAATCCGATCCGCCAATGCTTCGGAATCTCCCTCGGGGAATATTAATCCCGCGTTGCCGACGACAACAGGAATCTCGCCGGAATCTGAACCGATTACCGGCACTTCACACGCCATCCCCTCAATAAGAACGCGCCCAAAGAACTCAACCCAGTCCGGTGTCGTAAGTGACGGTAAAACAATCGTATCCATGCAGTTGACATATTCGGGGACCTGTTCGGGCAGCATTTCGTCAACCCACACAATCCTGTCGGCGATTCCGAGTTCTTCCGCAATCTTAACCAAATCCGTTTTGTACTCTCCGTTCCCGACAATCAAAAGCCGGTATTCGAAATCAAGTCTGGCAACCGCGGAAACCAGTGCCTCTAGCCCCTTGCTTTCCACTATTCGACCTAGATAACCGATTACAAAGTAACCGCGCAACCCAAGGGAAGTACTCAACTGCTTTACGTCCATCTTGTGGAACAACCTAAGATCCACGCCATTTGGAAAAGGAACTGCCTCTCCATGATAACCGCGTTGTTCCAGAATACGTGCCGCATTCTCACTCAGCGGAAATGCCATGTTCGTTTCTCGGAACACCTGTCGCTCAATCCAGATTGGCAGAAAGCCGAATTTTTGTTTGGCGGGGATGCTTAGTGATGTTCGAAAAATGAATCGACTGCTAGGACAGTATTTCCGTTTAAGCCGAATTACCTGTAGAGCGTTTATGCTCCAAGGTTCCTCTTCAAGGTGTATTATTTCAGGTTGGAAATCCCGGAAATGTGTGCGCAAGTTACATCGGTAGTAAAATCGGCTCCCATAGCCCGAGAAACGAATCGGGTAAGGAAACTCATTGCAGCGAACATCCGAATCGGGCTGAAAGAGGATTTCTTGAATGCTTTCGTACCATCGATCGGTTGTTATCACCCGCATCTCAACATCTGGCCGCTCCGCGATGAGGGCAAACTTGCGGCGGTAGGGCTTCATTATGTAGGAGTGGGAAAGCACTAAAACGCGCAATCGGAGTGTTCTTCCTCACATAGACAGGCAGGGATTCAGTAGGACAATTTCTATGCTAGATGTAAGTCTACCTAATACTGATTGCTGAAAAACGGAGGTTCTTCCGAAGTTTCACTTTCGTCAGGTTCCGTCTCGGACGCGTCACTTTCGGCTAACACCGTATCAGACATGTCGTCATCTGAAAGATCCGACGAGTCGGACGTTTCGTCCGCAGTGAACAATTGATCAGTGTCAAGTCCTTCCTGGCGCCCGTTGACGCCACTCAACATGGTCATTAATCCTTCAATGCGCTCACGTATCTCTATCTTCTCTCGATCAATTTCATCGCGTTCTTGATCACGCTCTTCTTGAAGCTGCTTCAAGTCAGATTCAACATGAAGAAGTTCTTGATTTCGATTTTCGAGGTCCTGAATCCACTCTTCTTTCTGCTGGAGTTCGCCTTGCAACTGGCTAATTTGTGATTCAAGTGCAAGTTTGTCCTCCCGCAGACTCTGAATGGTATTGATTGCAAGTTCAACACGTTCTTCCAAAAGCGATAGGACGTTGTCTCGAAGTTCCTCAAGCATGTATATTCCTCCTAAATGTAGACTGTTAAGATTCTTCAGAAACACAACCCAAATAAAACGTAGAAAATAGTGACTTCGTTTCTTTTTTCTCGAAAAAGCGGTTAGCGTCAATCCGTCAGAGATGGGGATTCTGTATCATTCTCTTCAATCCAAATGTTCGTGCATAATGGAAAAGGTATTGTTGGGCATAACCGATATGTTCACCAAAATAGCTTTCTCCGAACTCACGAATCTCCCGTATTGAAGCTTTTCTACCGAAATAAACGTGTTCAATGATTCGCTTCATCCAAACGTCAACCGGTAGCGCCTCCAGATGCCCTAGCGAGAATAAGCAAATGCAGTCGGCAACTTTTTCGCCAATTCCTTTCAATTGCATTAACTCTTGTTTGGCTAACGGATAAGACATTCGGCTGAGGTTGTCGAGGCTGATAGTTCCAGCCACTACTGCCGTAGACACTTTCCAGAGATAAGGCGCTCGGTAACCCGCTCCACATTCCAGTAAGGCGTCCACGCCCGCTTCGGCTAACGCTTGAGGCGAGGGAAAAGAAAAATCAACGTAATTGTCAAGGCTGATTCTCTCTCCGAATCGCGCTGACAGCCGCTGAATTATCCCCTTAATTCGGGGGACATTGTTATTCTGAGATATAACGTACGACGCCAGGCATTCCCACAATTCTTGATTTAGGAGACGCATTCCCCAAAACTTCTCAATTGCCTCGTGAATGCACGCGTCAATGTCTACCGCCTGTAAAATAGCGGGCAAATCACGATTGAGATCTAGGTAGTGACGTAAGTATGTTGTCAAACAATCGGGATCTTTTTCGACAGAACTGGCGAACATCAACATTTGCCCGTCCTGCCGAATCTTTAGAAGGCGTCCCTCAACAACTCCGTAGTACCAGCCATCGCATGATTTCCATCGAAATGACTGCGCACTCTCAAGCGTGTAGCTAAGATTAAAATCAGTTACATCGTGAATTCGGATGGTTTTATCTCTAGGATGTGGAGTTAGAGACATAATGAGAAACCGTCCGCGATTGGCTCTTGTACCGGATTCAAAACGCGGTAATTATACAATGAATTCACAACTAATACAAGCATTTTACGAAGAGATTCGAATGGATAGAGCAAACCATCCGCCTGCGCCTCGCTCTTCACTCATTTCCGCTTGAAAAGAGATTGTTATTGGAGTATTATTTTTGTAACTGTTTAGTTGAACTTATAGGGCAAGCTAAAATGGCATCAATCTATTAGGTTCTGTTGAGATTTAGGTATAATGTATGGCATAATCTAAGCATTATGCAAATAACTTTGCCTGATGACCAATGGGAAAAAATCTATCAGTTTCTTCTAAACTGTTCCAACATCTATGTCCGAAACGAAGCTGAAACTCGCCGATCAAATGAGCGAATAGCGAATGCGATAGAGATCCCTTCGTCGAAGCGGTGCTGTGGGTGGCTCGTAGCGGTGCACAATGGCGGCTTATACCTAGCGATTATGGCAATTGGAACTCCATCTACAAACGGTTTAGCGATTGGTGTGACAAAGGGATTTTCACCCAGATGCACCAACACTTCGCCGCTGACCCCGATATGGAGTCGCTTATTATTGACAGTATTATTTGCCGGGCTCACCCGTGTACGGCTGGTGCCTCAAAAAAAAACGGGGGTGCTGAAAACCAAGCACTAGGTCGCTCTCGAGGCGGATTCAGTACGAAAATTCACGTCGCAGTTGACGCACTAGGGTGTGTTGACATTTATGTAAGGCGTGTCCATAATTCGCAGATGGGTGCCAATCGTAGGGGCGAGGATCAAGCGAGTGATTAGCGAGTGCGATAGAGATCCTCCCTCGCCCAACGGGTTGGGAAACCCAACCACTAACTGAGCGAATAGCGAAGGCGGTAGAGATCCCCTACGGAAGTTGACCTAACGTAGGGGTAACTCTCGTGGTTGCCCAACATACTGCCTCAAGTGAATCAATATCGGATCGATTTTCAAATGTCAACAGAACTTAGGTACACATAATTAGGAGAGATGTTTCTATGATAGTTTTTCTCAGGGAGAAGTTTATTGCGAAGATATTTATGACGGTTGTTGGAATTGTCTTCATTATCGGAACCGTTTTGCTATTTGATATTACTGGAGGTAGACAGGCAAGTTCGGAGAGAGATGAAGAAGTTGTCGCCAAGATTGGTGGGACAGAGGTGAGACGCGGCCATTTCGAGACGCTGGTTAACCAAGAAGTGCAAAGGCGCCGTGATCAGAGTCAAGGTAGTAGGTCAATCGATCGTAAACAGGTTGAAAGGGATGTTGTCGATCGCTTGGTACAGGAGCAGATATGGCTTGGAAGTACACAGATTACAGATGCGGAAATTGATCGCTATGTACGCAGCGATCCTACGTTGTTGTCGAATTATAACCTTTTCCACGCACGAGGATTCCGTGATGCCTACCGTCAGAGCGTTCGACTGCAGATGAGCCTTGAGAATCTCAGGAATGATATTCAAGGTCTTGAGTTGGTCACGGACACAGACTTAGAAAATGAATATCGACGTCAGAACAACAAAGCAAAGCTAAAGTATATCCAATTTCAAAATAATGAATATCGAAATGCGGTGAAGATTGATGACGCTGAGGTACAAGCGTATTTCGAGGATAATAAAGAGAGTTACAAGATTGAAGATCAAGTCGACGTGAAGTATGTCAAAATAGATCCGAAAAATTTAGTCTCGGACGAAGAAGTTAGGAACTACTATGACACACACGTTGATGAATTCAAAACTCCGGAGATTGTGAAGGCACGTCACATCTTGAAGAAGTATCCAACCAATGCTACCGATGAACAGAAAGCGGAGGTAAAGACTGCGGCGGAAGAGTTGCTTGAAAAAGTAACAACCGAGATTTCCGACGGTGCGGACTTTGCGGAACTAGCAAGAAAATATTCCGAAGGTCCTTCAGCGACGAACGGTGGTGCACTTCGCGGACGGCATCCAAAGTTGCCGCCGACAGGCGATTTCTTTGCTCGGGGAGATATGGTTCCCGCTTTTGAAAGGGCTTGTTTCGACGATTTGGCTCCCGGGGAGATAAGTGACCTCATCGAAACACAATTCGGTTACCACATTATTAAGCTTGAGGAGAAGCGTCCGGAAGAAATAAAACCGTTCAGTCAAGCAGAGTTTGACGTTCGGAAAAAACTTGTCCAAATCGACGGGGTTGCAAAAGCGAAGGGAGTAGCGGACGAGCTGATTTTTGATGTCGAAATTTTCGACTATCAGGAAGCTGTCAAACAGGACCGATACAAAGATTTAGCACTCACGGTACAGGAGACCGGACTCTTCACACAGGATGAAAACAGAATTCCGACGATTGGCGCAAAAGGCAGCTTTAGCGGACTAATCGAGGAGGTCTTTGATGTCGAGGTGGGTGTGAGCCGTGTCATTGAAACGAAAAGCTGGGGTGGTGAGATCGCGGCGTATTTCGTTGCGATAGTTTTGGACAAAAAGCCCGGGAGTATCCCGGATTTTGAGTCGGTGAGAACCGAAGTTGTCGAAGACTTTCGCAAAGAACGCGCGAAGCAGATGGCTCTGGAGGATGCGCAGAAGTTAATTGACCAACGCAGCGACGGGGAGTCGCTTGAGAAACTCGTTGAGAAATATGTTCCAGCGGCAGGTGTGACTTCAGAAAATCGAGAGGTAAAGGAAAGCGATAGTTTCTCGCTGTCTCCAAGAGTTGCCTATATTCCCGGTATGGGACGTTGCCGTGATGCCATGCTCGCTGCCTTTAACCTAGAACTTAATGCTGTTGGCGGTCCATTCGAGGGAAGTACGGCTTTTTACATCGTTCAACTCGTGGATAGAGAGGAAGCGGATATCGAAAAGTTTCAAAATGATCCGGATGAAAGGGTCAAACTCAGGCGCACCGTTCTTCAATCGAAAAAGAATGATGTTTATAGCAACTGGTTCGCAGCACGTAAAAATCAAACTTCTACCGAGGTTCACGCCGATTTTCGTTAAGAGCCTGTTTGAAATGTGCAGTTTGTAGGGTGGGCACTGCCCACCAGCCTTTCAGAGCGCCAGCGGGAATCAAGTGAACGAATTAGTGAGTGAACAAGGGAGCGGATAGCGACTGCGATAGAGCTCCCATAGAGATTCCACAGGTAGGTAGCAGCCGAGAATGAAACATGGAATAAACTTCTACAAATGAACAAAAATAGCTGTGCCACCGATTATTCAAGCAGGCTCCAAACAGATTCAGCCAAAACTTTGCTACCAGTTTCTTTCAGCTCTCCGAAAGTTCCCAAAGTTTCTCCACTAAACTTGCCAACGGAAGCCCAACCACGTTGAAATAGCAGCCTTCAACCCGTGATACGAAAGCCGCTGCCTTTTCTTGAATTCCGTACGCTCCCGCCTTGTCCGACACGTCATGGCTAGAGACATATTCTAGAATCTCCGACTCGCGTAATTTTCTGAAGTGGACTAGAGTACGCTCAGACCATACGATTTGCCGTTCTTTTTCAAGGTCAAGAAGTGAAACACCCGTGACGACTTCATGGTGATTTCCGCTCAGTTGGCTCAGAATTTCTATGGCATGACGATTGTTTTCCGGTTTTCCTATAATCTCTCGGTTGATGGCGACGACTGTGTCCGCACCGATGATAAGTCCACGATTGAATCGCCTGCCAACGGTTAGCGCCTTCTTTAGCGCGAGTTCCTCAACTACCTCCGCCGGTGAGGTCGGCGTTGCTACTGTTTCCGATAAGTCGCTTGGACAAACCTGAAAATCAAGTCCAATCTGTTTCAGTAACTCGGCTCGCCTAGGAGACGCAGAGGCTAGAATGATGTCCGAAAACCGTTCAGCTAACAGCGATTTTACCATGCCATCTGGTGCGCTCGTGTTATTTAAGGTGATACCACAGGGTTCTGCGTTTATTCCGAATCTCTAGCACTCCGGCTTTCAGCAGTTCATCAAGTCCCTTGTCAATCTCCGCTTTAGAGAAACCGGTTGTCTTTAGGTGTTTGTCCCGACGTGGAGCTCGGAACCACTCTTGGTCATCAGTCTCAACACTGTCGCTGGTCTCGGCGTTTTTGAAAACCTCTAATGCGCTATAGAGACGAAGCGCCGCGGGCGAGAGTCCAGCCAAGGGATTAGCGGCGTAACAAAGTTGAATCAAGTACGGTACCATTGCTCCCAATCCTCTGCAAATGTTGTTATGTTCAGGCGGTTTTTCTAATCGAACTTTTTTGTATGGCCCCGCAGATTATTTTAGCACGGGGATGTAACACAATTGTGAACCACACGTGTCTTTTCTGTGTCTACAGGATTCGCGGGAGCCGTTATATTACCCGCGCATCAATTAAACACCGCCGGAATAGAAATCTTTGGTTGTTCAGTTTCCACAAGTCAGACCCGATTATGAAACTTGACATTTCAGACGATTTGGCGTGCCCAATCGTGTTCTATTCAGGTTTGACTGACAACCCTAGGGTCGATTTCTAAGAAATTTAACGCTTTAATGCACAAGATTGTTTCAGAAAGATAGAAATGGCGCAGGTTTCGGGTGCACTTTTGATTCTATTTCCGCACAAGGGTAATTACTTGCGAGGCCATAACGTGGCAAAGAGCTATAACAAGCGATGTATTCATGTCAATTCCGGGATTTTCCCCAGTTTCTCCTGCCACGCCACGGTTTCAGACGGTCACGCGGCTCTCTTCGTTTAAATTGATGACCGTGGGGAACAAGACCTATCTGAGTGTAATTTCCCCAGAAACTAGATAGTCTAGTGAGACAGTATGCCGATTGGAGAATGAATCACTATCGCGGCCACTACCAGCTTCCTTAAACACGCATTTGCCAGTTGTTTAATTTTCGCTATTCAGTCACGTAATCAGCCATCATCTGGGTTAAGACACGGCGAAGAAACACCAAGAAAAAGAGGATTCGATTTTAGTCGATTTCGAGCGTCGAAATTGACACAAGAATTGTCAGGTTTTAGCTCAACTTTCTTTCGGATTTGACTTAGGGTTGGGGTTAATTCACAAATATGTCGTGTTCTTCACGCGAAATAGTCTCTCGAAATTGCGCGTCGTAATGTCCGCAACTTCGCCTAGCGAAATTCTGCGTAATTCGGCTATCTTCTCTGCAGTTGAACGGACGTATGCCGGTTCGTTACGCTTTCCTCGCCGAAATTGCGGCGCGAGCCAAGGGCAATCGGTTTCCACGAGTAGACGGTCGGCCGGGACTTCTCTTGCCACGGCTTGCAATTCCTCGGACTTACGATAGGTCACGGGGCCTCCAATCCCTACCGAAAATCCGAGATCCAAGGTTTGTCCCATAATATCCACATCCCCCGAGAAGCAGTGCATGACGCCGCAAATGCGCCCATTCCGCGCTCGCAGGACTGGAAGAATGTCGTGATACGCCTCGCGGTTGTGAATGACAACGGGCAGATCCAATTCTTCTGCCAAATCCAACTGCCGCTCGAATGCGGTAATTTGAAGGGATTTCGGCGAAAGATTGCGATAGTAATCAAGCCCCATCTCCCCGAGCGCGACGACTTTCGTGTGCAATGCAAGTTCGCGGAAGACATCAAGGGTTTCATCCTCAAAATCCTTAGCGTCGTGGGGGTGCATGCCAACCGTAGCGTACAGCCCGGCGTGCGATTCCGCAAGGGCAATCCCATCTCGACTGGTCTGAAGATCGAACCCGATGACAAGAATAGCGTGTACCCCAGCCTGGCGTGCCCGCGTCAACACGGCATCGCGGTCGGTACTGTAGTTGTCGAGTTGAATGTGTGCGTGGGAATCAACAAGCATGGGTGGTGCCCTGTCTTCAGGTAAGATAGTACGGGGATTTGAGGCGAGATAATAGCAAGGCAATCGGAACGCGTCAAGCATGTTCTCGTGAAGTAGTGGTTAGTGGCTAGTAAAAATTCTACAGCTATAATTCAGACAGCTAATCAGGATTTTAACTTGGATTTGACGATTGAAAATTCTATGAGGTCGGCTGCGACTGTGCTGCAGGGGAAACGCATCTAATTATAGAGGCTGTCCCATGGCGGTAGAATGGACGATTAATGTTGGGTTTCACTCCAATTTTGGCAGGTTCAGGCAATGTGGGCACTCGAAAACTCCTCTAAGATTAGCGATCATTAACGGATTCCGTTCAACCCAACCTACGACCCCTAAAAAAATTATCACAAACTCAGCCTGATTTGCTTTTTTGTCAGGCAGACAATTTAGATGCGTTTTCCCTGGACTGCGCTGCGATTGGGCTTGACTTTGGAGGCGACCTCTGCCAAAATTATTGTAACTGTTTAGTTCAGCACAGAACTTACGCGCCAACAGGAAATCGCGACCTGGAGAGGGATTTTCTATCGCACTCCTTATTCAGTCGCTTGATCGCTCCTACATTACGCTCATGGGTAGGAACGGGGATTAAACTGCAGTACGACGAACCAACATTCCCAGAACAGATTGATAGACTAAACAGTTACAAATTATTAATGTGAGAAGCAGCGCGAATCCTCAATTGCGACTTTCTCAAAACTCAGTATATGCACATTCAGAGGGAGATTTTGATGCCGATTGTCAATCACATCGTTCTTAGGAACTTCATCTATAACATCTATCGAGCGGGCGCCGGCGTTGACGAAGACGCCAGAATTGTTAGCGACCATGTTGTAGACTCTAATCTTGTGGGTCACGATTCACACGGTGTTATCAATGCGTTGAATTATTTTGGTTCCATGAAAGGCGGGCCATCGGCGGACAAATTGGAGATTATCCGTGAAACCCCCACAAGCGCGGTGATTGATGCCCACCGAGCTTTAGGCATGGTCGCTGCGCGCAAAGCGATGGAATTGACCGTTCAAAAAGCCGAGACAAATACCGTTGGCGCGGTTGGCCTTCACCACAGCGGACATGCCGGTCGGATGGGAGAATATCCGCCGATAGCAGCACGATCGGGAATGATTGGCATTGTGCTTCTTAACGGCGGCGGATGCTTCATGCATCCCTTCGGCGGCACTTCGCGCCGACTTCCTCCGAATCCGGTGGCAATTTCGGTGCCACGCAAGGACGGCGAGCCATTGGTGCTAGACATGACACTAAGCGTGATCGCGGGCGGCAAAATGTTAGTAAAAATCGCGCGCGACGAAAAGATGCCCGAGGGATGGATGATTGATTCGGATGGGAAACCGGTCACCAATCCGAACGACTTCCGACAACGCGTGGATGACACAGCCGTGATGCCGCTCGGCGGGTTTCAGTTTGGGCATAAGGGTTTTGGCTTAGGTTTCATGGTGGACGCTATTGCCGGGGGTTTGTCATGGGCTGGATGTACGCGCGCGAAGCCCACACGGGGCGGAAGCGGGATTGTCATGATTGCGATAAAAATTGAAGACTTTATAGATCTTGACACCTACAACCAAGAAATCGAGTATATGATCGAATGGGTAAAATCGTCGGCAAGGCTGCCGGGAGTAGACGAGATTTACGTACCGGGGGAATTCGAGGAGCGTAATCTCGAAAGACGGACAAGGGAAGGCATCCCGATAGAGGAACCAACATGGATTGCGCTTGTCGAGAAGGCGAAGGAGCTTGGGGTGGAGGTGCCGCACGTATAATGAAAACGCCCGAATGCGGAAACAAAGCATGTGCCGCTTAAAGGTTGCACTGCATTTGCACTTGCATTCTATCTGTCGTCGTTATAGAATAATAGCATCTTGAACAGGGGGTCAGTTGCGTATTGGAGAATCGAGAATCGCTGAAAATACCCGTGGAGAGTAATACGGAAGCACAACTTCTCTTTGGCCAAGAAGACACGTTTCTGAAGGTGCTTGAGAACGGTCTTGATGTCAATGTGCTCCTGAAGAGTGATGGAATTGAACTCATCGGCGGCAGCGCTGATCAGATTGGTCGAGGCGCGAAGGTGTTGGAATCGTTGCTTCACCAAATGCGCAAAGGACATGAAATCGGTCTCAATGATGTCAAGTATGCGGTTCAAGTCGCAAAGCGCGGCGACACCCATCAACTCGCAGAAACTGTAGGTGAGTCAATTCCCGTGCTCTCTAAGCGCGGGGTTATACGTCCGAAGACTGCAGGGCAAAAGCATTACGTAGAAGCGATAAAGACGCACGACCTCGTGTTCGGTATTGGGCCGGCAGGTACGGGAAAGACTTATCTTGCCATGGCGATGGCGGTTGCAGCGCTGAAACGTGGATTAGTGAGCCGAATCATCTTGACACGCCCAGCTGTCGAAGCGGGCGAAAGGCTCGGTTTTTTACCGGGTGACATCACAGCCAAAGTCGATCCTTACCTTCGCCCTTTGTATGACGCGCTATACGACATGATGTCTCCCGATACGCTCGAAAGCTATGTTGAACGTAACATAATCGAAGTCGCACCGATCGCGTTCATGCGCGGCAGGACTCTCAACAATTCGTTTGTTGTTCTTGACGAAGCCCAAAATGCCACGATTGAGCAGATGAAGATGTTTTTGACACGGCTCGGCTTCGACTCCAAGGCTGTTGTCACCGGAGATATTACACAGACGGATTTACCCACGGGCAAAGTGTCCGGACTTTCCGATGCGCAGGCTGTCCTATCAGGAATTTCGGGAATCGGATTCATTTATTTCTCCAGAAACGATGTTGTTCGCCATGAATTGGTCCAACGGATAGTTGAAGCTTATGAAGATCGTGGCAAACAGGGCGCGGATACGTTAATGGGTCCTTAAGAGTCAAGTAAACACCTATAATTGGCTGATACGCACAGGACAGGTAATTCACGTATTTCAATGGTTTTAGTCCGTAACGATACCCAAGATACCAGTCTCAATGAAAGTGTAATTCGGCAGGCAGTCTTGGCGACATTGAGAATGCACGATTCGGAGGCTTGTGAAGTAAGTGTTCTACTGACAAATGACGGCGCGATGCAGTCGCTCAACCGCCAATATCGGAACATTGACACTCCAACAGACGTGCTCGCCTTTGCCATGCGTGAAGATGGAGACGAATCAATGAATTCACACCTTCTAGGTGATGTCATTATATCGGTTCCCACGGCGCAGCGACAAGCTCACGCGCATAATCATTCGCTTGATGTCGAAGTTGCCAATCTCACCGTACACGGTGTTCTCCACCTTCTGGGCTACGACCATCAAATCTCGGCAGATGCTACAATCATGTTTGAGAAACAGGAAGCGGTTCTACGCCTAATTTAGAGATTTTGACATAGCTGTTTCTCGACTGATGTCAGCAAAATAGAGGTGTAATTCCACACTTGGACGACGATATAGTAAAGTTAATCTGCTTGGTCATTTTGTCAATGCTCACGGCATTCTTTTCGGCTGCCGAGGCATTATTGAACCGGTTGACCCGCGAAGACATACTGAACATAGCGGAAACGGGCGGCACCGGTTATGAGACCCTGACCTCGTTGCTGCGCAAGCCACGACGATACTCCGCGACGATAATTACCGCCAAGAGTATTTTGGTTGTAGCGGTTGTACTGCTGCTTGTGTCGTTGTTGGGCTTTGAGAATCTGAAGAGCCGAGTGATTGCCGGTTGTGCGGCGACCATCCTTATCGTTGTGGTTACCGAACTCATCCCCAAAAACTATATCCGCGGAAGTTCCGAGAACTCTACAATCCACACGTTGCGATTCTTGCGCGTGATTTATTGGATACTATATATCGTTGTCGCGCCACTAATCCTACTAGGAAATGTCGGGGTCCGGATTCTTGGGGGTAAAGTTCATCCACAGGAAGACAGCGTTGTTTCACCCGAAGTGTTGGAGGCGCTGGACAACGTTGGAGACAGCCAAGAGATTTTGGAAGCTGAAGAACGGGAGATGATTGCCCGTATCTTGGATCTGCCGGACAAGGTCGCACGCGAGATTATGAATGCTCGGACAGACATGGTTTGCCTTGAGGTTTCGACGCCTAAGGAGGAAGTTCTACGAACGGCTATCGAGTCGAGACATTCACGAATTCCCGTGTACGAAGAGACCGTCGATCGAATCATTGGCGTTCTTCACGTTAAGAACATGTTGGATTACTGGGAAGCGGGGCGACCAATAGATTTAAGAGAACTAATTGCGGAGAGAACCCCCTTCTTTACACCAGAGAGCAAAAAAATATCGGACCTGTTTCAGGATCTGCGAGCAAACAAACAGCAGATGGCCTTGGTGGTTGATGAGTACGGAGGAACAGCCGGGCTTGTTACGCTTGAGGACATCGTCGAAGAAATCGTCGGCGAAATCCAAGACGAGTATGACGCCGATGAGTTGGAGGAGTGTATCTTGTTGAGCGCGAACACTTACTCCGTCGACGCTCGCATGAATATTGATGACCTCAACGAGCAGCTCAAGATTGAACTTGAAGCGGAAAACGTAGACACTATTGGTGGATTCGTCGTCGATTTCCTTGGTCGAGTTCCAGAGATGGGAAGCAGTTTTTCTTATCAGGGACTGGATTTCACCATTTTGGAGTCGGATGAACGTCGAATTCACAGAATGACAATCCAAACTCCGGTAAACAAAGATAGCGTTTCATTTATAGAGGAATCTGAGTCTGAGCCCCGATTCAATGGTTGAAGCATTGGGATAAAAGGGTTCTTGACACCATTATGGCTTGTATGATAGAATCATATTTTGTAGCAGATAGTCTGCATCTCTGCGGGGCGTAGCGCAGCCCGGCTAGCGCGCGTGCTTCGGGAGCACGAGGTCGGAGGTTCGAATCCTCTCGCCCCGACTTGTTGTCTCATGGGACAGTGGACAGGTGAATTGATAGTAAAATCACTTCATCGTCTCATTGTCCCATTTTATTGTTGGGTGAAAAATGCCCATTCAAAAAACAGATGCGATTGTCATTCGATCATATCCTTTCGGCGAATTTCATAAAATCATCATATTCTATACCTCGGACTTTGGAAAGGTTCGAGCAGCAGCGTATGGCGTGAGGGGGCCCAGGAGCCGATTTGGAGGCAGCTTGGAACTCCTGAATCACGGAACGCTAGTCTTTTCCGAGCGCCCAAATAAAGAGTTGCGGATAGTGCAAGATTTCGACATAATTGATGCCTTTGACGGAATAAAGGCAGATTTTGATCGGACGACTTACGGTTGTTATCTTGCGGAATTGGTCAATGCAATCGAATCCGAGCAAACCGCCAATCAAGGTGTTTTCCGTTTGTTACAACACGGGTTCGATGGACTATCGCAGGTTGATGACATTGCTCTACTAGCTCGGGCATTTGAGTTGAAATTGCTTGACATAGCGGGTTTCGCGCCGCAACTGTCTCAATGTGTTGTGTGCGCTTCTCAGCCCTCGGGCGCGACTCTGATGTTTAGCACCCGTCTCGGCGGCCTGCTATGTGATGGCTGCAAACATAACGATTCAAACGCGCCGCAACTTTCTCGTGGTAGTTGTGAATTGATGAGTTACCTGAGGAAATGTGACTTAGCACATCTCAACCGCGTTCAGGCTTCAAATCTAAACCATCGACAACTCCAATTGGTGCTGTCGAGGTTTATTTCGTATCATACCGAACTCACGCTGAAGAGTTTAGATCTTATCGAAGAGCTCAATTAGCGGCAGGAACGGGCGGAAGACTAAAGCGTTTAGTGGTTAAGTTAATCCTGTAAAGTTTTAGCGTCGGCTTCAATTCTTGCGTACCCAGTATTTGAAATCATGACTTTTCAAGAAATCATCCTAGCCATAGAGAAATTTTGGGCAGATTACGGCTGTACAATCCAACAACCTTGTGATATTGAAGTCGGCGCCGGAACATTCAATCCGGCAACGTTTCTGCGTTGTCTCGGTCCCGAACCGTGGCAGGTCGCCTACGTTGAGCCGGTGCGGCGACCTACGGACGGACGTTATGGAGAAAATCCGTTTCGGACTGGAGCGTATTATCAGTATCAGGTCATCTTGAAGCCGGCGCCAACGGATGTACTGCCCCTCTATCTCGAAAGTCTACACCACTTGGGAGTCAATCCGCGCAGGAATGATCTGCGTTTCGTTGAGGATGATTGGGAATCGCCGACGCTCGGCGCTTCGGGGCTCGGCTGGGAGGTTTGGTGGAACGGCGCCGAAATTACACAGTTTACTTACTTTCAACAGATGGGAAGCATTGAGTTAGACCCGATCTGCGCCGAACTCACCTACGGACTGGAGCGAATTGCGCTTTACCTGCAGGATGTCGATAGCATCTTCAATATACGTTGGAACGACCAACTTCAGTACGGGGATGTGCATCATCAGAGCGAGGTGGAGTACTCTCGTTACGCTTTTGAGCATTCCGACACCAAAATGCTGCTCCAACAGTTTGACGCTTATGAGAAGGAGGCACGTGCATGCCTTGAGGGAGGACTCGTATTACCTGGAACCGATTACGTCCTCAAATGCTCACATGCCTTCAATATGCTTGACACACGCGGTGTGATAAGTGTCACGGAACGTGTCAACTATATTGAACGGGTACGTCGGCTTGCGCAGCAGACAGCTCGGGCTTATGTTGAGCAGCGAGAGAACATGGGACATCCTCTTTTGAATCGCTGGGAACCGAGAAAACACGTAGGCAGCGGCGAGGAAGAACCGAGAATGACAGCGGCTGCGTCCGATGAATCGGCAGATTTGTTGTTTGAAATTGGCACGGAAGAGATTCCAGCCGGTTATCTTGACTCTGCATTGGCGCAGCTTCGTACAATTGCGTCCAAAGCTCTTGAGGAACATCGCCTTTCATTTGAGGAAGTTCGCACATTGGCAACGCCGCGCCGATTAACGCTATATGTCAAAGGGCTGGCAACTACCCAGAGCGACAATGTGTCCGAGGTGGTCGGTCCACCTAAGCGGGTTGCCTACGACGAGAATGGGGATCCCACGAAAGCCGCTATCGGGTTTGCCAAAACGCAGGAAGTTGATATCGCGGATTTAAAAATCGTGGAAACAGAACGCGGAGAATATGTAGCGGCTTCAAAGCTAGAGAAAGGGCGCCTTGCCATTGAAGTTTTAAGAGAACTCCTTCCCGCATGGATTCAATCATTCAATTTTCCCAAGACCATGCGTTGGGACAAGCTATGGTTCGCCCGTCCCATCCGATGGCTGGTTGCCCTCCTCGGCGAGCAGGTTATTGATTTTCAGCTTGACACGCTCCAATCCGGTCGGCGCACTTACGGTCATCGTTCTCTCAATCCCGAACCGGTTGAGCTAACGGACGCGTCCCTAGAAAGCTATATCGAACAGCTTCGGAAAATTAATGTCATCGCAGATCCGGAGGAACGACGAAATCGGATTGAGCTACAGGTAACCGAGATTTTGGAAGCTGAAGGATGCTTAGTGGAGATCGACTCGGATTTACTGAATACCGTCACCTATCTTGTCGAAAATCCACAGCCGATTGTCGGGAGTTTTAGTGAGTCTCACCTCTCCCTTCCCACGGAAGTCTTAATCACACCAATGAAAAGCTACCAACGTTACTTTCCGATGTGGTCAAGTGATGGTAAACTTATGGCAAAGTTCATCATCATTTCCAACGGTACTGAGGGAAATCACGACGGTGTCCGACATGGCAATGAACGTGTCCTTCATGCACGGCTGGACGACGCCGAATTTTTCTACCGGGAAGACCAAAGGACGCCTCTGTCGGATAAGGTTGATTGCTTGCGTGATGTCGTTTTCCATGCCAAACTCGGCACCTTGCTAGCCAAAGTCAAGCGATTGGAAGCGCTTGCCAATTTCATCACGACCGAGGTCGGTCGAAACGCTTCGCAAGGAGGGTTTTCCGAGTGTTCAACGAAATACGCGGTTCGGGCGGCACAACTTTGCAAAGCGGATTTGACCACTCTCATGGTTATTGAGTTCCCGTCTTTACAAGGCATCGTAGGAAGATATTACGCTCAGAATTCCGGAGAGGCGTCTGAAGTAGCACTTGCCATTGAGGAACACTATCAACCTATCTCTGCTGATGGACCATTGCCACAAACGGATGCCGGTGTTATCTTATCGATCGCTGACAAAATTGACACCTTGGTCGGTTATTTTGGCATCAATGAGCGGCCAACGGGATCACAGGACCCGTATTCCTTGAGGCGTCAAGCGATTGGAGTTGCCCGTATTCTGTTGGAAAAGAAATTCCAGCTTCCGCTCGGTTCCATTATCGAAGAGGCTGTCAGACTGTATGGAGTAGAGTTGGAGGAAGATACGAAGTCCGTTTTACTTGAGTTCTTTAAGGGACGAATTGAAGTCCTGTTGCAAGCCAAGGGCTATGAACCGGATGTCCTTGATGCCGTACTTGCCACCGGCGACCTCGACATCAGCGACATCTTGAAACGAGCGGAAGTCGTTGCCGCATTCCGGGACAACGTAGACTTCAACTGTATATACCCTGCTTTGAATCGCGTTTTACGGATTTTACCTGATACTGACGCTCCTCCTACCAATGTTAATCCCAATCTCTTGCAAGATGCGGCTGAGATTGAACTAGCGGCTGCGATAGCGAAGGCTGAACCGAAACTTGAAACTGCCGTTAATAAACACGCTTATGCCCATCTACTTTCTCATCTCGGAAACCTCCAGCCAGCGATTGATCGGTTTTTCGATGAGGTTCTTGTAATGTCTGAGGACACTGAACTCCGATCCAACCGCTTGGCACTGTTGAATTCAATCGCCACTAGGTTAAATGTTGTCGGAGATTTTACAAAGCTGGCGATCACGGGAAACTAAAGCAGATAGACGTGTCTAGAAACAGATTGAGAGATTTTTCGTTTTGCAATCCTAATTTGACATATATCAAATTCAATTAAGGAGCCTGACGCATGAATCAGAAAACCCTTATTTCTATTGGTGTTATATTGATTGTAGGCTTTTCCATAGGCTGTGGGGAAAAAGAAGATAAGGATATCCTTGACGCGCGATTGGCGACTGCCGAGGGTGATTATTCTGCGGTTCAATCGGCAGTTGAAAGAGCTCTTTCGAACAATCCCAAGCAAACTGAAGCGCAATCACTCCAGCTATTGCTTCGACTGCGCTCAACTTCAGACCCTTCCGCTTGGCAATCAGGTCTTGAGCAAGTGCTAAGCCATCTAAAACCGCTGAATGAGGACATTCAAGAAATCAGTAATCGGGAAGACCCGGATTCCGACGACCTGGATCGGCAAGAACGACTCATCCGGTCAAGAAACTCAATTAGTGGCTTCATGGTTGATTCGTTTGCTGAAGCCGCCAGAAAGCAACCTAATTTGCTATCAGATTTAGTGGATCAAGCCGATCCGGTAATTATCACGGCGCTATTAGAGGGGGAAAAGTGTTTTCAAACCGCTTCTCGCGAAACCGCGGCTCGGCTAATTCAGGGAGCTACAAAAAACGATGCGGTCATCAAACTGCTAATTCAATCAGTCCAACACGACGACCCGCACATCCGGCGGGAAGCAATCAAGCATCTTGGCAATCTGCGCAGTGCGGAACTAATCTCGACCTTTGAATCTGTGTTGAAGAAAAAGAGTGAATCCCCGGACGTACTCTATCGTGTCATAGTTGCGCTGGAAAAGATAATAGGTGAGGAGGCTGTTGTCCCAGCTCTAAAAGAAGCAGCCAAAACGAACACAACTCAAGTACGGATCCATGCGGCGAAATTAATCGGGCAATTGAAATCAGAGGCGGGGATTGATGAGATGATTCGTCTGCTGGCGGATTCAAACTCCTATGTAACAAGCGCGGCTGCGAAGGCTCTTGTTGAGATAGGAGACGCTTCAGTTCCTCCCCTGCTCGAAGTGCTCGATACTCGAGCGAGGGATGTTATCCCGAGCGGGGATTCAGAGTTTATGCAGGAATATCAATATATCGCCAACGTTTTCATAGATGATGCCCGTCTTCAAAAACGAAGGGTAAGCACTCAAGCATTGGCAATTGAGGTTCTCGGTACCTTACGATCCCGTGCGGCGATTCCGCGACTTATCAACCTCTTGGCAGACGACGATCTTCGTGTAAGCGCTATGGCTGCTTTGGTCGCAATGGGCCCAGCGGCAACACCATACCTTTATCCCGCTTTGGAACATGAGATAGAGAAGATTCGAATTAGCATCGCGGAAGCCTTGAGCCAAATTCAAGACAGGCGTACGATTGGGCCACTGATAACGGCCTTAAGGAGCGACGATCAGAGGAAGGAAGTCAAGGCTCACGCTGCCAAAGCATTAGGTTTAATGAGAGCAAGAGGTCTTGACAACAGCGCAATTCCAGCGTTGGTACACGCACTCAGTTTGGATGAAACCACGGCTACAAATGCTGCCGTCGCGCTCGGGCAGATAAATGTAAGTACAGACGAGGCTATTCATGGACTAGTTACAATGGCAATGGATAAACAGCAGCGCGAAACGGTGCGCACGACTGCGATTACCTCGCTGGGGCAACTCAAGTCTGCCAAGGCGGTTCAATCCTTGATGTTGTTGATGTTGAGTGACGATACAAGCCCCGTCATTCGTAAATCGGCGGTTACAGCTTTGGGAGAGATGAAATCCAACGAATCGGTAGATGCGCTTCTCTGGATTCTGTCAACGCGATATGATGAGGTTAAGGATTTCCAACGTCACATGAAGCGAAGATACAACACTCTTGCCGAATTTAGGAGTGCAATTGATGGCCTTAAGGTTGAATGGACCTCGGATTACCCGAAACCGAAATACCGAACATGGGGAGAGTTGAAGTCTATTCCGAGCCTTGTGCGGAGCGAGGCTGCAATCGCTCTTGGCAAGATTAGAGGAGAATTACTGTTTAGCAGCACTAAACGAGCATTGTATGAAGCAGATCTCAACGGCGGGGATATTCCACAGGGATTCCGACAAGAATTCAAGAACAATGGAATCGCGTTATCTCAGAATAGTAACATCGCTGTCGATAAACCGGGCGAAATCTGGTTTCTGACAGACAAAGGGAGTCAACTGCGCTACCATTGTAGAAAAGTCGGTGAACTTCTCAATGTATACAAAAAAGGTGACGAGGTGCTAAATGCTTTGATATCTGCCCTTAAAGACGATGAACGTGCCACAGTTCGGAAAAGCGCGGCTTTTGCGTTGGGCGACATTCAGGGTGAATCCACAGTTTCGCACCTATTGAGCGCGCTAAAAGACGAGCAAGGAGTTGTCCGACAGGAAGTTGCCACCGCTCTGGGCAAAATCAAAGGCAACCGTGTCATCGCGCCTTTGCTCTCCGTCCTCAAGAAGGACAAATATGAATCAACTCGCAAACAAGCGGCAATCGCTCTCCGCGAACTGGAACCGACACAAGCAGATACAGGTTTAGTTGATGTGATTCAGAAGGGTGTGGGTACGTTTGAGGAGGATCACGAAGTTCAATCCGTAATGAACGAGGTTATTGCCTCTCTGAACAAGGGCGGCGGAGCACCCACTGCGAAATATATCCAAGACGCCTTAAAATCCGCGGATGATGAATGGACGCGCTGGACACTACTAACGACCTTGGGGAGCCTCGAACACATGGGGTCGGTTAAGGGCCTCCCGGATGTGTTCAAATTAGAATTACAGCACCCGAGCTATGTGGTTCGTAAAGCCGCAATAACTGCCCTAGGCAAATATAAAGATAGGGGTTCCATCGACGCTTTAATCAAGGTGCTACAGGATGAAAGCGAGCATAAATCTATTCGCGCCGGAGCAGCAGCAGCATTGGGATCGCTACTCGATGAACGCGCATCTGCTCCGCTTCTAGCCGCTCTTGATGACAAAAACGCGGAAGTTCGTGAAAAAGCCGCCGCTGCATTAGGGGCTATCAAGGATGCCGAGGCTGTTGGGAGACTTGTCTCGCTGGTGCAGGACAGGTTGGAGCACACGGCAGTACGGGCGGCTAGCGTGGCTGCACTAGGCGCCATTGGAGACAAGAGTGTTGAGTCTCAGCTTCTTTACGTCCTGAGAACGGAAACTGGAAATACCCGCAACAATGCCATCTCTGCCCTAGGAAAACTTAAGAGTGCGGAGGCAGTGCCGGAACTGATAGCAATCTTGGAAGATCGAAGCGAACCCCTTGACGCCAGTACGGGCGATTTGGCGAACGCCTCTGCTCGTACGAAGGCGGCCGCGTCACTTGCCGAGATTGGGGACCAACGCGCCGCCTCAGTTTTAGGACGACGAGTCGCAGATGAAACGGAGTATATCGTAGCAATACATGAGGGACTAAAACGCAATTGGTCGTGGGAGGCATTCGTCGCGGCTGCCAGATCCTTCCGACTTCCCGCATTTGTTGCCCCCAAGCTGGAGCGGCGGATGGAGGATGCATGGGAGGATTCCCCGATAAGAACCGCGGCATCGCTCGCTCTTGTTCAATGTGATGTCGCACAAGATAGTTCACAAGTTCTTGCAAGGCTAAGGGGATTGCTTGCCACTCCCAAGAAGGAGGTACGACAAGCAACGGCCCTTGGCATTGGTAAAAGCGGGATTCGGGAACTCAGCGATGAGCTTGTGAAGATGATGAAAGGCGAAACAGAACTCGACAAAGATGTCAGACGCGGCGCAACACAGGGGATAGGAGAACTCGCTGATGTCACAACGGTACCAGATTTAATAGCGGTGTTTAACGACGAAACCAATCACGAAGAGATTCGCCGCGATGCGGCAATTGCCCTCGGAAAACTCGGAACTGACGAAGCAGTTTCCGTGTTGATAGGGAAATTGGAAACCCTACAAGCAAGCAAGGCATCCAAGGGTTTTAGAATCGACATTACCAAAGCTCTTGGCACTGCCAAGAACTCCGACGCGGTGTCAGTTCTCGAAACGGTCTTGAAAGATCAAGATGCCGACATCCACTTCCACGCCGCAGAAGCATTGTTCCAAATTACGGGAAAGGGTTATGGATATAATCGCGTTGGCTAACAGACTCCAACGGACTCCCCCGTTAATCCAGACGCTTTAGACCAACCTGATGGGCACACGGAATTGCTCTTGTCTCGTCCTCTTAGCGATTGCTTCCTTTCTAATTCCCACAAGCGTTAATCCTTCGTCACCACCTCAATTCGGCGGCAAACTCCGGCACGCGGTATTTCAACGTGTAACTACGCTTGACAATTCCAATTATCTGAACTATGCCGAGTTGCAGATAGCTTCTCAGTTGTATGAAGGGCTTGTCAGGCGAAATAGCTACGGGGAGATCGTTGCCGGAATCGCTCAAAGTTGGGAACATTCATCGGATTACCGTACTTGGAGCTTCAGGATTGCTGAGGATGCCAGATTTCACGATGGCGAGGCAGTACGATCAACTGACGTAAAAGGGGCGTGGGAACGCTTTATAAAAGAAAATTGGATGATCGCTGACGGTTGGTTGAACCCGCTCTTTTCCATCGACGGGGCGATGAATTCTCGGCGCGGGGACTCTAATGCGGTTTCCGGCATCAACGTTCTTGACAATCGGCATATGCGGGTTGCGCTTAAAGAGCCGGACCCGGAGTTTTTAATAAAACTCACGGCGCCAACCGCATGGATCACGAAACCGGATATCTCAAACGGACGCGAATTGCCTCCGGTAGGCACCGGTCGCTACCGCTTAGCGTCTCTTCAACCCGAGGAAGTTCGCATCAAGGCGAATGCCGCTTACACATGGGGAGGACCTTATCTGGATGAAATCACGTTCCGGTACTATGGAGAAGTTCGCCAAGCGCTGTTTGATTTTGAATCGGGTATACTCGACTCATTACACTTACCAATCACCGAAACACCCAGACGCCTCGACGACGATTCAGATGAAATCTTAATTCAAACGGACGCGACAGTTGGAGTGTATCTTCGACGTATGTCAGGACAATCCAAGCCGCCTGTATGGTTCGATGTACTGAAATACGCGCTTGATGTTGACGCGCTGCTACGGTTGCAGTACGGCGCTCCATTTACTCAGGCAACTGTAACGTTGTCGCCGCGATACTACAACCCCATCAAAGCACGTCGGCGCCTGAAGAGTTCGCCTGACGTTCGGCTTTTCTTCGCTCCCCTGCCGGACAACAGCGGAAACGAGATTGCCGCTCGATTACAGCGAAATCTATTGTCTCAGATTGGGTTGAAAATCTCTGCGGTCGATACAGATTCCGCCCCACTTCGGAGTGCCCTTAGGGATAAAGACGCTAATCTTGCGTTGCTATCAGTTTCGCTCCTTCACGGCGCCGGCGCTGCCATCAACCAACTTAACCGTTCCGATGATTTGATTCTCCTCTATCTACTGCCGTCGAATTTTCTGTGCCGGTCGCACCTTCGCAATCTCAACATCGGCTGGGGCGGCGTTGTAGCTTTCGACCAAACTTGGTTGGCAGAACGTTAATCAGGTAATGTGGAAGGTACACGCCGCAATACTTCTCTCTGAAGATCTTGCCTAGACAAAATGAAAAAGATAATTGGATGTATACTCATAACCTCGCTGTTATTCGCCATCGCTCCCAAAACACATAGTGTGACCCCAAAAACCCGAGGGAAACTAGGGATGGTTGCAATTCTATCCGGGGTTGCAATCTTGACGCGATACCTAGTCAAGCGCGATATTCACGCTACTGAAAAACTACGCGCGGAACTCGGTGCGCCGGACCGCACTATAGAGTTTGAACGCGGGTTTGACCATTGGCGCCTTCAGTGGCATGCAGAACGACAGTATCTGTTTCGGAACAACCTCCTGTTCAAGATAACGAAACGTAATATCTCAAACGACGAATGAGTCCTGTCACATTGGGAATTGGGACAGTTCAGAATTGTGTCTCCTGAATCGCCGGAAAACTTCGGTCAAGATCCACGCTTACCCACAACTTCAGGGCATCTCGGGGATCGCGAAAACAACATTCCTACAATATTCATAGCGCCTCTAGTCTCCCTCATGATTGAAATTAACGAGATGCCTGCCCATGCGCTGCACACAAATATTCCCACGAGTTAAAATCCTTTCAAGCCGTTTGATTCTGTTTGTAAATCCACCGAAAAGTGCATCCGAAATTGTGTTATAGTTGGACATCGTAAGTTTGTCCGCGAAGTTAATCGGTGCGAGATTGAAAATTTTGTCCCGTAGAATTCAGTGTAACAGCCGATTATGCGTCGGATATCGCAGTACCGAATAGCACTGACCGCCGCCCAATCGCATCTTCCGAAAACAATCAATTCGTCAATTCATCACTGTAGAATACAACGTTCTGGGCTGAATGCACCAAGTATACTCCGCGCTGTCAGAAATTGCGTCTCTGTAGGATCAAGTGACTGAATAGGGAACGCGATAGTAGATCCCGTGCGATAGAGATCCCGCGATCTCCAGGTCGCGACCCTCGTACGAGGGAACTCCGATTCCCGACCTAATGATGCTATGTAAGTCCTATTAGAAACAATTATCACTGGAAAAGAAAGCGCAATAATACCCAACGCAAAGTATAGGCCTATCTGCCTGGAGGTAAAATGAAAATCAATCTGAGCGGCGCCCTTCAATGTTCGACTAACGTGCAGGTAGAAGCACATTGGGATCCGATCGCGGATTCTACGTTCAATTTACACGAAGCTTCACCGATACACGCCGAGTTGTTTGATTTTTTCCCGAGCTTGCCCACAAAAGAATACAAAGTGGACGATTTCAAAGTGTTTCTTCCATCGTCGGCTGTGGAGATTGGGGACGTGTGGCAACTCGAATCGCACGAGCTTACGCCATTCCTTCACCAGTTTCATCCGGGGGCAACGACAGCCCTACATAACGGCAGAGAGGGTGCTTGCGCGTGTCTCCGCGCGATTTCGTCCGACTACGCGGAGGTAGTTTTCCGAATTCACGCCGAGTTGGTGCTGTCGAGTGATGCTTATGAGGCGTGGCGGGTCGCAAATTCGCTGGATGACGATGAGGGAAAATCTCGTTATATCTTATCGCAGTTTACGGGACATCTGGTGATTAACCTGAATAAGCGGAGCGTTCACGCGTTTTCGCTCTATCTACCACCCCGGAACAGCAATGTTGATATCGGCGCTTTTGAAGAGGTTGATATGGTGTTCGTACCGCGGATGGAACTGCTCGCCGCGAGCCCGGACGATCATGGCGGGATCGCATGGGACTATGCCATTACGGTGGAAGAAGCCCGCAAGAAGTTAGAACTGAACTTTTACAAATTCGCTGAAATCGACTGGTTACCGATTGATGCAGCAGTCGCAGGTGCTGAAGCCACAAATCTGCCCGTTCATGCAATCATCGTGTGGGGCGCGCTAGACGATGAATCGTGCTGAGCGAACGGTAAATACTTTAGGGCGGGTCCGCTCTCCGATTCAGAAGTAATCAATACGCTCAACGAGAATTTTGTGAACACATGGGTGCTCCTTAGGGAGTTGCCGGAGTTGATAGAGGGTGCCAAAGGGGATGCTGTTCGCCGTGTCGCGGCAGCGCTTCAACGGCATTACAGCGACTCGGTAGACATTCTGGTGTTGACGCCAGAGGCGGAGGTCATTATGCACCAACCGGAGATGGCGCTCCCTTACAGGAATAGGACACACGCTTACTTAACGCTGCTGCGGCGTTCCCTGGAAGCGTTTGGAGGAAAACGTCAGTTGAATTCCGAAGCAAAGCCCATCAATTTGGGACGAAAGTGGAAAGAGGTTTCGCACACCTTCCGCGCCTCCGGCACTGAGGCGCCAAATTACACGCTTGTTGAAATAGACACAACCCCTTTTGAATGCGACGGGATACTATACGTTAAGATACTGGTGGGGACTGGTGAGGCGGCTGGTACGTTTGAACTGTTTGATGGCGACACAGACCTAACTACGGACAAATCTCCGGAAGACGCGCTGACTGGGGCATGGGATGTTCCGCCCGCTGGAATCGGACACATTTGTCACCGTTTTCAACCAGGTGAGCAGTTCCGGTTGCGAGCTACGAACTTGGATACCAAGGCGGGGAGCACCAACTCCTTTCTTGCGGACATTTACGTGATACAAGAAGGAGAAAATTCCTAAGCTCGATTTTGTACCCTACTCTCCGCACCTATTTTTTGGGTTTTCACAATTTATTGGTAGCACCCTATATCCTTGGCGGAATAATTCTTTCAGCAAGTAACACTTTCTAGTCAGAGTCCCTTTCCTCGATCCAGAGGATCGAAATGTCAATAGAATTTGGTATGTCCAGAGTCTCGCGCTCCAGCGGAGCGCCATGTGGGGCATTAATTGATAGCGCGCCATTACCCTAGCGGAATAATTCTTGCCGCAAGTAACACGTTCTGGTCGGAGTCTCTTTCCTCGATCCAGAGGATCGAAATATCAATAGAATACGATTCCTCCTCGCGTCTGCACTCCAGAGGAGTGCAATGTCGAGTGTTACTTGGTAAAATGAAGTTGATGATGGAAGGGCAAAACCGGTCGAACAATCGGACTCACGGTGGTACTTGGTGATTTTTGCTCGTTTGTAGGTATATACCCAAGATCAGGTATGTGAAAATTCGAAATTGCACAAGTCTATTATGCGGAAGATGAGATTAACATTCGTATTTACACATATTGCAGGTGAAAGACCAGCCCGACGCGCGATGAATTGTGATGCCATAAACCTACGGTCGCGATTCGGAGATCGCTCCTACAGAAAACATGCAGTGGACAGCATAATTCGGCAAGAACAAAGGACAACTGAAACCGATCGACGCCCCAAATGCGGTGCGGTTAAGCGCGTATTGCCTCCGCGATAGTATCAAACAGTGATTGAATCTCTGATTCCTCCACACAGGAATATGCTATTCGGAGATCGTTATCCCCAAGGGAAACAATGCCAATACCGTACTCGTCAAGAAGGCGCTGCCGCACGACTTCGGCATTTCCCTGCTTTAGGCGGATGCACATGAAATAGCCGGCCTGAAACGGGTACGCCTCCCATAATTCTTTATAACTTGGGGCGTTTACGACCGCCTTCACTTTAAGGGCGCGAGTTTTTAGTATTTCATATTTCTGCTGCTTTTCTGATTTATACTCGGGAGAGCCCATCGTCTGATACACCATTGTCTGTGACAACTGGGCGGCGCCCGACGTACTCACGCGAATCAGAGCGATAATCTTTTCCTCCAACGGTTTCATCTCGTCTTCGTTTAGGCCAAAGGTAAGAAATCCCACACGCAATCCCCATGCATATTCCTGCTTTGTTGCCCCGTCAATCTTGACCGGTATAATGTTTGGATGGAGGTTCGTCAACCATCCGAAGATGGATTCATGCAAGACATCGTCATCATACCACAAACCAAAGTAGGCATCATCAACAATGACAAGGAGTTGGTTTCCACCTTCAGCGACCCGCTCGATCGCCTGAGTGATTTGACATGCTTCCTCCGAGTTGATGGCATAACCCGTGGGGTTATGCGGAAAGTTGAGAATCACGATTAGCTTTCGATGTCGTTCACTTGCTTGTATGAGGGACTCGGAAAACTTGTGTGTATTCAACCGGCCTTGAGAATTGAAAAACGGATAGGTCACTATTTCTGCCCCATGTTTTCTCCCAAAGATTGATTGATAGTTGCCCCAGATTTTATCGGGCAAGACCAATACATCGCCCTCATCTACAAAAAGGTCGCCAATTAAACTGAAACCGTGCGTCATTCCACTCGTAACAATTGGTGTGCCGAACGACTTTCCGCCGAGCGTCGCATTTTCCGCAATCATCTGGATTTTCCATTGCTTCCGCAGTTCTATTTGGCCTAGCGCTGGCGCATAGCTATAAATCAAATTGGGCGCAAACTCCGGGGCAAATCCACGAGAGCTCTGGAGATACATGGCACTATCATTTTCAAGCGCGGCGGCGCGGGTTGCATTGAGGCGATACGCCTTTAGATTTGCTTCCATGCTTTGGCTCAGAATACCTCTGGAAACATAACTTCGCCGACCGAGTGAAGATAACAGGTCGAAAACAACTGGATTCACGGATTGGATTTTCTCGTTCAATTCTATAGCTAACGGATTCAGTGCGATCACATTTCCTCCAAACAGTATGAGGTTCAACGATTTAGCAGTTTTCAACTGGATAAGTGAAGCGATAGTAGCATTTGTTCAGGTGTTGCTGTACTCCCGACACTATTATTGAGTCCATGATAATCCCCAGATGTTCAAAGATTCAACTCATACCATTGGACGCATTGACGACGTTACGGTTTCATGCATCTCACGCAGTACATTAGGAGGCGGGAATTGGTAATATCCGGTGATGATTTAATTATTGAGTTGCTTGAATTGCATGGGACTAATAGTGTTTTCGGGCTGTCTGGTGAAGGCACTTCCAAGATTCGCGATGCCGTTGAAAGATTAGACAAAGTTCAATATTTCTCCGCGCAATCGGCACAAGCTGCCGTTCTCATGGCCGACGGATACGCCCGTGCAACCGGTGATGTAGGGGTTTGCCATCTTTATGGTGGAGATGAGGCGGTTAGCGCAGTACCCGGGATTGCATCCGCTCATGCGGATAACATACCGCTGCTGCTAATCACGGAGCAGACGTTCGTCAATGATTCAACATCCGGAATGCCGTCAGACCGCCATCGCGCCTCTTTTAATCACGTGGACTTGCAGAAACTATTCGACGCCGTGACAAAATGGAATTGGCGAGTCGAAAATCGTGAAGAGATTACGCAAACGATTGGTCAAGCATTCGAGCAAATGGAATCTGGCAGTCCGGGCCCGGTTCATTTAGAAATTCCGTCTGATGTATTAGAGAGTGAATCGACCGAGTTTCTTCCTTCCAGAGGAAATGTTTCCCAAGGTGCTCCACTCGCGGCATACTTCAACATGCTTACTTCGCATCTTACCACGCTTGTCGCTGAAATGATGACCCATGCAAAGTACCCAGCCATCATCGCGGGCGGTGGTGTTGTGTCGGCGGGCGCCGGAGTTGAACTCATCCAACTAGCTGAAATTTTAAACTCACCCGTATATGTCACACCCATGAGCAAAGGGGTAATCCCGTCAACACATCCACTCGCAGCGGGCCTGATAGAGTCTGTTGTCGATGATGCGGAGCCCTCCGCCGTTTTCCAAGCTAATGCCGTCATGACGATTGGATGTAGTTTGTCGCGCCGCACGACAAGGGACGGACAGTTACGATTACCGAAAGATCTCATTCAGATTGATATTGAAGAAAAGGTAATTGGCAGAAATTATCCCGTGCGAATCGGTATGGTGGCCGATGCGAAGACTGCTTTGAGGCAAATTATCGGAATCATTGAAGACGAGAAACTAGAAACGCATAATAAATGGAAAATCCCCACGGCAGGCTCGCGCGAATTTGGCGACCGTAGACCCAATCAAGGTAAAAACCAAGAAATTGTTGAAGTCCTGCAATCCGTATTGGACAAAGAAGCAATTTTGGCGGTGAGTGGAGAATTCCTCATTAACCTTCTGCTTAATCACTTCGATGTTTCTTCGCCACGAACTCTTCTGCATTCGTGTGAGTTGGGGGTTGCGGGATATGCGATTCCCGCCGCAATTGGCGCGAAGATTGCCCATCGGGACCGCCAAATCGTTGCTGTAACGGACCGTGATGAATTTTCACCGATGGCCGCGGAACTCATTACAGCGGGGGAAAAGGGCATAAATACTTCCGTATTGGTTATTGAGCACCAACATCAGAGTACTCAACCCGATGTCATAAAACTCGCAGAATCGTTCGGACTTAGCGGACTGCGAGTTGAAACGATTTCCGATTTGAAACATAGGCTGGAATATGCGCTGAAGATGCCCCAAATCTCTGTAGTCAATCTTCCACTACTCGTGTGATTGATGTCTTGAGGCAGTGCAGATTTTGCTTGTTTCTCACCCCGTAATTGTTTAGTTCAGTCCAGAACTTACGCGCCAACAGGAAATCGCGACCTGGAGAGGGATTTTCTATAGCAGGATTTACTATCGCCCTCGTTATTCACTCGGTTGATCTCCTTATTCAGTCGCTTGATCGCTCCTACATTACGTTCAGGGATCTCTATCGCACTCACTGAGGGATTTCTATCGCCTTCGCTGTCCACTCAGTTGATCGTTTGCTTGATGGTATATGAACAGGGATTAAACTGCAGCACGACGAACCAACATTCCCAAAATAGATTGATAAACTAAACAGTTACCTCACCCCTAGCGGATAGCATCGGCGAGCAATTCAATCAGATGCTTCGGCTCTTTGCCAGTGCCATGTTTAATCTGTTCCCGGCACGAAACCCCGGCTACCGCCACTTCAAAATCTCCCTCTTTCTCTTTAATTTTGTCAAATAGGCGCAATTCGCCAATCTTCATCGACAGATCGTAGTGTTCCTTTTCATAGCCGAACGAGCCTGCCATGCCGCAACAGCTTGAGTCAATGACCTCTACGCTGTAGCCTGCCGGTAGACTCAAAGCTTTCACTGAGGGTTGGATGCCCACAATCGCCCGCTGATGGCAGTGACCGTGGAGAAGGATGTCTTTCCGAGCATCGGTAAAGTCTAGGTTGAGTTCTCCCGCTTCATGAGAATCCATCAGGAACTCGTCGATCATGAAGGCATGCTCTCCGACGAGTTTGGCATCCCTGCCCTCAATCAGATCGACGTAATCATCTCGCAGCGCCAAGATACAGCTCGGCTCACACCCGACGATGGGGATTCCCTTCGCCGCGTACGGTTTTAACTGTTCGATATTGTAACGCGCATTCTCAATCGCCTGTTCAAGCATACCTTTGGAAATCATTGGACGTCCGCAGCACTTTTTCTCCGGCAAGATTACCTCGAACCCTGCAGTTTCCAGCACATGGAGCGCCGCTTCTCCGATCTGAGGGTAGTTATAGTTCATAAAGGTATCGTGAAAGAGAACAACTTGCTTTCTTTGATTTCCGGTTGGGCGCCGCCGACCTGCAAACCGTTTCTCGAAAGTTCTGTGGACAAATCTCGGCATGGAGCGCCGTTGATCTACTCCAACGTATTTTTCCAGGATTCGCTTGGAAAACCAACTGTTGGCGAACCAATTTGACAGTGGTGCAAACTTCGATCCAAACTTGCTGAGCCGGGCAATATCTCCAAAAAGGCGATTTCGGAGCGGTAACCCGTGTTCTTTGTGGTAGTGGGCAAGAAACTCGTATTTGATCTTTGCCATATCCACGTTTGACGGACATTCCGCTTTACAGGCTTTGCACTCCAGGCAAAGATCGAGTACTTCGTGAAGTCGTTCGCTCTTGAAACTCTCGCGTGCCAGATTTCCCGAAATGACAGCTCTCAGCGCATTCGCCCTGCCACGAGTGGAATGTTCCTCTTCGCGCGTTCCGACAAAGGAGGGGCACATTGTACCTGTCAAGGTCTTTCGACATGCCCCGACGCCGTTGCACATCTCAATCGCCCCCGCGAATCCGTCTTGGCTCGAAAAATCAAAGTAGGTATCAATTTTGATTGTGCGGTAGCTTGGCCCAAACCGCAGCGATTGGGTCATCGGCGGGGGATCGATAATCTTACCCGGATTCATGATGTTGGTCGGGTCGAAAGCGGATTTTACTTCACGTAAGGCACCGTAAATCTGGGTTCCGAACATGCTTTCAATCCATTCGCTGCGTACCAGCCCATCGCCATGCTCGCCGCTCATTGCGCCGCCGAGTTCCATCAGCAGATCTCGAACATGCTTGGCGATTGAGTGCATCTTCCGGATATCGGACTCCGACTTGAGATTAATGACCGGTCGATTATGAAGCAATCCAACACTAGCGTGTGCATAGTGGGAAGCTGTCGTATCGTGGTCGGCGACAATTTTGTCGAAGCGTCGTACATACTCGGGCAGATCCTTAATGGCGACAGCGGCATCTTCAACAAACCCAACCGGTTTATGATCCCCGGTCATACCCATGAGCAATCCAAGTCCTGCCTTGCGTGTCTCCCAGACACGTTGCTTCTCTTCGGCGGTAAAACAGCGCACGAAGGCATATCCTAAACCGACCGATTTCATTTTGCACTCAAGTGCATCAAGTTTTTCTTGGAGTTCGTCCTTGGAGTCGCCGTAGAACTCTACCGCCAGAATTGCGCCGGGATTGCCTTCGATGGAATTTGTTACTCGTGAGAACTCAAGCGACTGCTTCGTCATGTTGATGATTTTGTCATCGATTAGTTCAACAGCGGTCGGATTACAGTCTAGAATAGGCTGCATCGCCTCCATCGATTCAATCAGGGTCTCGAAGTGCAGTACGTTGAGCGCGGTCATTTTGGGAGTTTCGACGAGATCTATTTTCGCTTCGGTAATGGTTGCAAGCGTGCCTTCCGATCCGACGACAATCTTGGCTAGGCTGAACGGCAGGGCGGCGTCGCACCCATCACGTCGGTACGGGGTGACCTCCTTTGTTCCCGCATCCGAGACGTATTCGTCCAAGTTGTATCCCGCGACACGCCTCAGAATGCGTGGGTAGCGTTTCCGAATTTCTTCCTCGTTCTCCGCAGCGATTCTACAGATTTCTCGGTAAATGTGCCCCTCGCGCGAGTCTCCAGCACATTTCATCGCAAGGTCCTCATCCGAAATCGGCTCCGCAACAATCTCGTCACCGTTAGAAAGAACAAGGTCAAGCGATATGACATGATCGATGGTCTTACCGTAGATGAGGGAGTGCGCCCCAGCAGAATTGTTACCGATTGTGCCACCTACATTCGCTCGACTGCTTGTCGCCAAGTCCAGTGGATACATCAGACCGTGCGGTTCAAGGTAGTGATTTAAATTATCGATTACGATTCCCGGTTGTACCCTTGCCCACCTTTCCTCGACATTGACCTCAATGATTTGATTCATGTATTTGGACATGTCGATGACGATAGCTTCCCCTACGGTCTGGCCTGCCAGACTCGTTCCGCCGCCGCGTGGAAGGATGGGCACATTTCGTTCATAAGCAATTTTGACCGCCGCAATGACATCCGCTTTGTTTTTCGGTACGACGACGCCAATAGGTTCTATCTGATAAAGGCTCGCATCCGTGCTATAGAGCGCTTTGGAATACGGATCGAAGCGTACTTCGCCTTCGATTTGGTCCAATAGGATTTGTTCCAGTTCGTTGGTCGAATCGTTCATTCTTGTCTTTACTTGCTTTCAACTACTCGGTGAAGTATTTTCTATACAAATCGGTCGTACTGAGCAACAGGAGTACTATGGTAGGCAGCACATCTTGCCCTGCCGCGCATAGACGACAATCGGGAGGAGACCTCCAAGGGTTTAGTTGAGTAAGTCGTAGGAAAAAATGCACTTACGTCTGATTCCAGCGTCCGAATCACATCCACTCAGCCAGTGAGAAGCGTTTACCTGTTTCCGCCGAGATATAAGCCCCGTAGCACACAGCGACGATGTCTCGTCCCAGTTCAACGGTGCTCTTGGGTTGTCTTCCACACGAGATGGACTCACAGAAGTCTTGGAGTTCATGGGGAAAACCGTTCATCCAATCTTCGTCGGGGTTGGTAAACTGCCATCCCGAGCGCGTTTCCACTTTTTCTCGGATGTAAGTGTCTCCCAAGATATCGTCGCTAGGTGCATAGGTCAACGTGCCCGTATTCGGGTTGATATTGCAGTGCACCACCGTTTTGCTCGAATAGACCGAAATGACATTCTGGATGCCGCCGAGCACCATGTCTGACGCCGTAATCTGGGCGATAGAATCGTCCGAGAACGTAATCATCATCGATGACCAATCTTCGCAATCCTTCCAACCTTCACGTACCCACTTGTCATCTTCCTTCAAGAAACTCTCTATGTGAGTGAGATTCGCCACCTCTGCGGTGACGCTCTTAGGTTTGATGGGGCTGCCGACTTTTCGCAAGCCTTCGCAATATTTTAGATATAGCGCGGCACCGAGGGGATGACATCCCTTATTGATAAGGCTGCCTCCGCCGGAATAGCGCCATTCTTTTGCGTATTCCGAGTGCGATCCGCTATGTGATTCCTCGCCAGAAATGCGTAGGATTGTGTTGTCGCTCTCCGCAAGGATATCATTTGCCTTGGTCACGCTTGGGGCATAGACCCAGTTTTCGCCGTAGCAGAAGGTGACCCCGTTCCGATTGACCGCTTCCACTACTTCGTCCGCGGCTTTAAGCGCTTCTTCGAACATTTGACGACGGGGTGTTGTGTGTCCAATCAGTGCCGCCTCGCCATTGCCAAAATAACCCGTAAGTGGTTTCTCGCAGATAATATGTTTTCCGGCTTCGGCGGCTTGGATCGACAGCGGATAGTGCAAATAATTTGGGACGCAGAGGTCAACAATCTCTATCTCGGGATCGCTCAGAATTGCCGTGTGAGAATCATAAACTTTCTCCAAGTTGTGTGTCTCGGCAAAGGCGGTTGCTTTTTCTCTGGACTTTGAGGTTACGCCTTTAATTCGGACGTTGAGTCCCGGGATTCGCTTGTAGTTTTCAACATGGAATGAAGCGGCAAATCCCGCGCCAATCATGCCGATGATTATGGGTTTGGTTGTCATGGTTCCGTGGGGTTGAAATTTCTAGGTGGATTTTTCGCTAAAAGCATAAAACCCATGTATTTTGGAGTTTTGAAATCAAGACAAACTAAAGCCGTGGCTAGTGGATCTCTATCGCAGCCCTTGTTCAGTCGTTCGATCCTTCATGGCTTCAAACATGTCGGTGTGTCCATCCAACGGGGTTATTCTATCCGATTCTTACTCTGTTTTCAACGGTAATCTGTGGAGAGAAAACAGCGCATTTGCCCCGGAGTTTTCCGGAGAGGATAGGCGCATAGATGGATTTGCTATATTTTTAGGAACTCTGTGGAATCTCTGTCGCACCTACCAGGCCTGGGGAAAGTTAGAATTACCGAATTATTCGCTTAATGGTTCATTTTCTAAAAACATATGGTTAAGTGTTGGGTGTCGGTAGTTCACATTGTCTGAACTGTGATTTATGTGATGAAGTGATTGCCATGATTATCAATCCTTAGTTGCCCGTGATGAGTGGATTCAACCATTACCTTGAAGCCATTTTGACTCCGGGAAGAAACCGAGTTTTGAAGAATAAAAGGATCTCTATGGGATCTCTATCGCCTTCACTTGAAGATCCCTATCGCGGGGGATTTGCTATAAGAATTAGCTATCGCGTTCGTTGTCCACTCACTTGATCGCTCATTATTCATTCGCTTGATCGTTATCCGCTCCCTTGATCGTTCAGTTGATCACTCCTTATTCAGTCGCTTGATAACATGCTCAAAAGCCATCAATGGGGCTGACGGAGTGCGTGACGGCAAGCAGAAGCCGGGAGCGGTATACAGTGACGTTGTCGAGATTGGAGCGAACTTTTTTGACAAGCTCTGAAATTGCGCTTGAAGCCTTACCGGGCGTGGCTTGAAGCCGTGCGCGACATACTTCGCTAAAGTCCGCTAAAGTCCGCGCACATATTTGACCCTCCTTTTTGAGGAACGCTTGGATAGCCGGTAAGAAAGTGATGATGCGTCTATAAATTTGCCGGGCTCAATATGTTTCCACATTCGGTCGTCTCTTGTCTCAATGGGCGCTTGGATAGCCGTTTGCTGAGCGCCGCTTTTTCTCATTGAATCGATACAGTGAAAAGAGATGCTAACGAAACGCTGATTGATGCGGCGTGTTAGCATTTTCTGAAATAGAGAATTCCTTTGCCGGAGCGGATTCTCAGGAATCGTGATGCAAACAAAATGCTAACAGAAAAAAAAGGGGCGCCACCATGACGTTTTGTCATAGTCCATTGCAATATACCATATAGGTAAGTGTTTAGTGGCTAGTAAAACTCAAAACGTGAAATGAATGGAATCTCTATCGCAGGATTTGCTATTGCATTGTCGCAGTTGATGCGTTTCGATAAGAAAAGGGCGTCGAAGCGTGTCGTAGCTTGGCTTTGTGCATGATTTTTATCGTATTTGAGTGTGCGAAATACTGCGATTTTCTGCGAATATAACTTTGACTCCTCTCCTCCGGGTGTTGAAAAGACTGCCGAAAAACCGCGTCAGGCGCTATGACGGCACGCCACCTAGATTCGCTCAATTGCCGACAAAGCCGGCACCGAACAGGGGCAAGAAAAGTTGAACAGTACAGATGGCTTAGAAACAGATTCGACATTTTACTCTGTGGTTTTTTACTATTTTCACGGCAATGAACGGCGCAAAGGGTGACCGGATTGTGCTCTTAGCGCAACGCTTTGAAGACGTTTTGACTTCTCCTGCGGCGGATGCGCTGGTGAACAGAGTGCATACGAGACACAATGGATTTTCGTCCGGGCGGCATATCGCCTGCAGAAGCGGGTCGCGATCAACGCTAACACGCTCTATTATACTATACATGTGTGAAGTTTTCAATCATAAAATCCGGGAAATATTCCAATCCATGTGTACCCACAGGGCAAACGCGCCTTCATGCAGCCAGTTTCATTCCTACACTTAACTCTTGAGAACCTTATTAATTGCAATGGCTATTGAAGTCGGGAACGGAGTCGCGATTCGGAGATCGCTCCTACAGTCGCAAAAGAAGACAATAAATTTTACCCATAGATTGACATTTTCGATTTTTGGAAAAACCTTGACACCGGAACAACCGCTCTGATATATTCCGAATGCTTTTGCGCATCGAATAAAGAGGGAAATCGGAAATGTGGTCGACTCAATATGCTGTACTCGCCAAAACATTCGTCGCGCTTCTTCTCTACTCCGCAGCGGCGTTCTGTCTTGATTCTCCCGCCTATCCCACCGATAGTTCGCCTGCGGAGAACGCCAAAGTCTCTCACCGACTGCGTAGTGCCACAACACGTGACAGATTGAAAGTGTGGGTGGTGTTCAATGACAAAGGTATTTCGACGGAAGATCGGCTGCAAACGGCATTAGACGCGTACGAATCCGAGATGTCGGTGCGCTCCAAACGCCGTCGCACTCACCGGACAGACCTTCCTTTCCCCGATATCAGCGATATCCCTGTCCCATCTCCCTATATTACAGCGGTGCTTAATGTGGGCGGAAGACTGCGCGGCAAGAGTCGGTGGCTCAACGCTATTTCGCTTGAGGCAACCTCCGCCGAGATTGACGATATTGCTCAACTGCCCTTTGTGCGTGCTATTGATCCGATTGAGGTTTATAAAAGCACATCTCGACGCTCGGATTCGTCATGGGGTTCCGCGTCTCAGGAAGCCCCACCCGGATTAGCACCGTTGAACTACGGAAATTCACGAGTCCAAATAGAACAGATGCAAGCCAACTTTCTACACGAGTCGGGATTCTATGGAGAGGGAATGGTAATTGGTCTGTTGGACACTGGGTTCAACTTGGAGCACACCGCACTTCAGCAGGTTGATGTCATGGGCCAGTACGACTTTGTCAACAATGACAACAATCCGAAGGATGAAATCGGTCAGGATGATCCCGGGCAAGATGATCACGGCTCCGTTGTTCTCGGCATACTTGCGGTGAACGCGCCGGGAGTTCTCATGGGGGTTGCCCATCGTGCCAGCTATTTACTTGCCAAGACAGAGAAGGTCTTTCAAAACGGGCAGGAGTTTGAACGCCTCATCGAAGAAGATTGGTGGATAGAGGGACTGGAATGGGCGGAGGAGATGGGCGCGGAAATCATCTGCAGTTCGCTCGGATATTCAAAATGGTACCGCTTCGAAGACCTTGACGGGAAGACTTCAAAATTAACAGTTGCCGCAAATCTCGCTGTAGAGAAGGGAATATCCGTAATTGTCGCGGCGGGAAATCTGGGAGACCAGCCCTTAGGCGATTTGGGCTTAGGCGGACGCATCAGTGTGCCTGCCGATGGATTCGACGTGCTCGCAATCGGCTCGGTTGACCGTCACGGAAGGAGCCTCCAATTCAGTTCGCGGGGGCCAACATTTGATGGTCGGATAAAGCCGGATGTCGTCGCCATGGGGATCGGCGTAACAAGCATCAACCCGCAGACGCGGAGCCGTTTCGCCCATAATCATAGCGGCACTTCAGCGTCCGCGCCTTTAGGCACGGGCGTGGTTGCGCTACTGATGCAGGCGTTCCCTCTTGCCTCGCCTCGGGAGATCGCCAACGCGGTTAGATCAACCGCCTCCCAATCGCACGCACCGGATAACACAGTCGGGCACGGCATTATCCGAAGCCGCACCGCTTTTGAGGCTTTATTGGCACAATTTGGGGAGACCGGTATGCCCGAACCTAGCAGCCTTAAATTCCCCCCCAACTCGCTGCCGGTTACAGTAGGTAGCTTGAAACGGGGCGTCTTATTGCAGAATTATCCCAACCCGTTCAATGCGGAGACTTGGATTCCATTCAGACTGATGCAGCCAAGTCGGGTAACGCTTCGCATATTCGATTTGCGAGGCAGCTTGATTTCTCGTATCGCGATTGGGAATCTCCCTATCGGGGATTATTCGGCGAAGCCGGACGCGGCGTACTGGAATGGCCGTAATCTGGGCGATGAACGGGTGACGAGCGGAGTTTATTTTTATGTGTTGGATGCTTCGGGAGAAAGATACGTGCGGAGTTTGACAGTGTTGGAATAGAACTGGAAGGCAGGGAAGGGAGGAAGGATGGAAGCTAACGAGTGAGGGTTCTTGACAGTCATCAGCGGCGGATGGTGACGGCCCGTGATGCGAATCGTACGAGAAAATCAAAATAAAAGGCTGGTGGGCAATGAGCACCGCATAAGCATCAATTTAAGAGATTTCGCCTAGATTGCTGGGATTTTCCGTCTTAAAGTTCCTAACTTTGTCCCTATCGGACGGGGAAGGGATCTCTATCAGGATCTACTATCGCCTTGGGATCTCTATCGCACTCGCTATTCACTCGTTTGATCTATTCGTTCAGTTGATCGCTCATTATCCATTCGCTTGATCCCCGCCCCTACGAAAACGGTCGCTATAAAGCATCTTCTTAGGCGGACCGATTGGATAAATTAAAGGGGATTCCTTCGTCCAAGTTTACTTGGAACTCAACAGATTAAGACATCGAAATCACGCAACCTGCGCCGCAAAACGCTTAACTTGATCCCAATGCTGGTGCGCAGTGCGCACCCTACAAGGATAACCACCACAGAAACCGGGGGTCGGGAGGAAATTGGTTTCTACACCGTATTGATAAATGGTAACTGTTTAGTTGAACTTATAGGGCAAGCTAGAATGGAATCAATCTATTAGTATTTTCTCCTCTCGGTTTGTAGTAGGGCAATTTATTGCCCGTTTTGTAATTGTTTAGTTCGGTCCAGAACTTACGCACCAACAGGAAATCGCGACCTGGAGAGGGATTTTTTATCGCACTCCTTATTCAGTCGCTTGATCGCTCCTACATTACGCGCAGGGATCTCTATCGTCCTCGTTATTCATTGGCTTGATGGTATAGGAACAGGGATTAAACTGCGGCACGATGAACCAACATTCCCAAAACAGATTGATAGACTAAACAGTTACGATAAATGAGTGCGGATGGAGACGGCCCGTGATGCGAATCGTACGAGAAAATCAAAATAAAAGGCTGGTGCGCAGGGGATTTCTATCGCAGTAGCTTTTCGCTCCTTTGATCGCACCCTACAAAGATGACTACCGCAGAAACCGGGGGTTGGGGAGGAACTTGGTTTCTATGTCTTGTTGCTAAATGAGCGCTGCCACAGTATTTTCGTCGAGTTTTGGAAGGAGATGCAGAAGTAGATCCAGCGTCGCCAAATAGTCGTCGATATTGATGATTGACACGTGGCTATGGATGTATCGTGCGGGTACGCCCAATACAATTGAGGGCACGCCGCTTCCGACCTGGTGAATCGAGCCGGCATCTGTTCCACCGGATTGACGCACGGCAAGCTGATGAGGAATTTGATGCGACTTCGCGGTCTCAATGACGAACTCACATAGCCGGGGGCTTGGAATCATCGTTGGGTCGTACAGCCGAATCTGTACGCCGCCTCCAAGTCTTCCTTGCACGGCGTCACTATCGGCACCTGGAGTATCGTCTGCCGGGGGACCTTCCAAGATTATGGCAACATCGGGTTGGACCATCTGTGCCACAGTGCGTGCCCCACGCAACCCCACCTCCTCTTGTGCACTGCCGGAACCGACTATCGTATTCGGGTGCTTACCGAGTTTTTGGAGCGTTTGAATCACAAGCGCCACCCCGAGACGGTTATCAAAGGCTTTCGCGGAAAACAGCCGGGGATTCTTCATCGGCATAAAGGGACCGTACGGAACGATTGGACATCCGGGCACTACGCCAAAATCGTCGGAAGCCTGATTGTCGCTTTCTGCCCCGATATCAATGAAAAGATTCTGAATCTCCATGACCTTCTCGCGCGAACCGGCACCGAGGAGGTGAGGTGGAATAGAGCCGATGACTCCGGGAACTTTTCCGTGCTTGGTCACGATATGCACCCGCTGAGCGAGCAACGTATGCGCCCACCAACCGCCCACCGGAAGGAATTTTACGTACCCGGAATCCGTTACGCGTTGTACGATGAAACCGACCTCATCAAGATGAGAATCGAGGAGAACGCGAGGTTCGCGTGCCTCTCCTTGTTTCGTGCAGAAGACGCTACCCAATCGATCTCTGTTGATAGTACCAATGTGCGCCAGTCGGGATTGGAAGATTGCTTTTACTTCGGTCTCATGTCCGGGGATTCCGGCAGCTTGGGTCAATTCTTCCAGTAATTCGATTGATTTTTCGTGCATAGTTTCTCCATTGCGTTGTTGACCGATTTATCGCCCTGATAGAGATGCCATGTTAAATCGAGGTGTGTGCGTAGGTTAATTCGAAGCATAGCCCGAAGGGTTGGGAAACCCAACCCCTACGGTTTGAACCGCGTCCGTATACCAAAAGAAGGTTCAAAGAACAAAGAGAACGGTAGGGGGCGGGAATCAAACAACCGATTAGTGAGCCGGATTTCCCATCGTCATGGAAACTTTATGGATTTGCTACCGCATCATGACCTCTATCGCAGTCACTATGGGATCTTCTATCGTATTCGCTATCCGCTCATTTGATCGCTCATTATTCATTCGCTTGAGGGATCTCTATCGCACTCATTATTCATTCGCTTGATCGCACCCTACAAATGTAATTTTCAAACAGGCTCTTAAGGCCTGCGCGGAAATGGGTTACAAAGCCTTTTTGATACCATTTCAAAATCTAAATGTTACAGTTGATTCGAGACGTGCAATGAATTGCACTACTACGAACCCTAGGTTTTGTAACTTGTGGATTACGAATGAGTATGAGTCGTTTTTGAAGAAAGCATCGTCGATTTGACGATGGTTAATCTCATCCTTTAGAGCCTGTTTGAATAATCGGTAGCAGATCCATATTCTGTCATTTGGAGACAGGTATTTTCATGTTTTTGTATTGCCCGCTATATACCTGTCGCCCCGCTGGGGCTTTAGATGCGCGGGAGTTTCGGTGTATCTATACACCTGCCGCCCCGCTGGGGCTTTTAGAGGCTGGTGCGCAGTGCGCACCCTACAAATTGTACTTTTCAAACAGGCTCTTAAGGGTCGCGATCGGAAGATTGCTCCTACCAACGGACGTGTAGTACACTGATTATACTCTATTTGGCTGACTCAATCAATGGGGAGATTTGGTTACCTCGGTACTTACCAAGTAACACACCACATGGAGGATCTCTATCAGGATCTACTATCGCCTTCACTATTCGTTCAGTTGATCGCTCATTATCCATTCGCTTGATCTCCGCTGGAGCGCGGGAATCCTGGACATGTCGCGTTCTATTAACATTGAAAATCTCTATGGGAGCTCTATCGCCTTCGTTATTCACTCAGTTGATCGCTCGCTATTCACTCGCTTGAGGGATCTCTATCGCACTCGCTATTCACTCGCTTGATCCTCTGGATCGAGGAAAGGGACTCCGACTAGAACGTGTTACTTGCGGAAAGAATTATTCCGACAGGGATAATGGAGTGCTATCAATGAACAGTATGCTTCATCCAGTTGCAGCGTGGCAGGCTTCGGAAAAATCGTGGACAACCTTCCCGAGTTTTGGTAGAATGGGACTATAACAGAGGTCTATTATTTGAGGTCAGCGTACAAGCTCAATCTGAAAGGATGCATTAAATGGCAGAAAAGAATGTGAAGCAGCGGATGCATGATGGGGAGGTTATAATGTGCGGGAAAATGGCACTAGCATCAGACCTCGCCGATGTAAAGGCTACGCTAGAAGCGGGCGGGATAGATCTGTTGCAGTGCGATAGCCAACACGTTCCGTTTAATGAGGAACGGCTTATCCCCTATTGTAATCTTGCCGAGGAATACAATGTCCCGGTTCTGTTTCGGATAAAGAACACACGCTTAACGTACCAAATTGGAAACTGGGCGGATTTGGGGCCCACGGGCTTCGAGGTGCCGCAAGTGGAAACCGAGGCTATGGTAGATGAGGCGCTGGATGCCCTTTATTACCCTCCCGTCGGTAAACGCAGTTGGGGGCCCGCACATGGATTCGGGTTCACGCCGGACCGAGAGCGAGTCGAATACGCCAAATGGTGGAACGAAACTTGTATACTCTTGTTACAGGTGGAGTCTGTCAACGCAGTCGCGAATGCACGAAAATTCGCCAAAGCGGGGGTTGACTGTATCTCTTTCGGTCCTGCGGATTTGACCATCAACCTTGGCACTTACCCACACCATCCGTTGAGTCTACCATCATCTGCTCATCACCTATTATCAGACGAGATTGTGCGCCACGTTGGCGATCAGCTTAAGGGCAGCGGCGTTTCAATCTGCCTTCGCGGCATCGCACCGGAGGATCGCGATAGGTATATTGACATGGGGGTTAACGTGTTCCTGTAACGTTACACTCCGGAGTTGTCGCAGCGAGTTGAGATGTTCTCAGAGTTAAGGCATTGGATGCTTCGGATCCCATGCGGCGCTTTGTAGATTTGACATTTGAAAGGAGATGGAGATGGCTCCGGAACAGCAGGGCAGACACGATTTGGTTGAATTTCAGATACAGGACAATGTCCGTCTAGAGGTCTACTGGCGGGATGATCTGGCTGGTTATGGGCCTGCGGTATCCATCTATGCCTATGATCAGGAGGTTTTGCGGCTCGATTGTTTCGGTGAAGAAAACGACAAAAAGGGGAAGGGGCACTGCCATATCAACCTAAGGCAAACCAGAGCGCGTCAGTGGAACTATCTTCCCGGGTCTGTCAGGGACCACATTGGGCAAGCGATGCACGATATGCGGGAGAATCTGAACTATTGTCTGCAGACGAATGTTGACGAGAGGATTCAGCAGATCACGGTCAATGGTGAATCGTTGGAGCCGATTGCCCAGCAGGTCGAAGCGAAGATGCTGGGATACATGAATCAACTCGGTTTGGAATGACAGAAAGGCAGTGGCTAGTTGTTAGTGGCCAGTGGTCAGTGATTAGTGGTCAGTGACGGGGGAGGGTTAGCACTGATGCAGTGGCTAGTGGTTAGTGAGAGGGATAGTAGCATCGTGCGACGGAGAAAAGTTGACGACGACACAGTACGACACTCGGATTTATCGGCTGATGACAAAGCCGGCGGCGGCAACAGATTTGGCAAAAACGTCTTCATCTAACCTAAGACCGAATCCGGGGGTGCCAGGAACCTTGACGTGTCCATCGGAGACTTCGTAGTCGGAGGCATCCAGACCGGGGGTTGACGCCTCATCCCATTCGACGAATTCAAAACGCCGGACTTTGGCTGCCAAGTGAGCCGCGGCGTAGTTGCCATAATGACCACCGTAATGATGGGGCGCGCTGCCAATCTCCCATTCGTCAAGTTGGGGACCAAGTTGCAACCAGTGCGTGAAACCGGGATTGAAGATGTCGTACTGGATGATATCAATCAAGCCTTCTCGCGCCCAATTGACCAAATTGGGTGACGCATCACCCTCTCCATCAGCGATGCGTGTTTTCAACCCCTCCGCGTCTAGCCATTCTCGTAGGCTCGCGTAGAACTTCGGATCTTCATGGAAGGCTTCCTCCATCCAGTACACGTTAGCATCCGCAGTGCTACCCAATACGCGTTTCGTCAAACTCAAATTATATCCGTTGTTGGCATCTATCAGGATAGTCGCGTCTGCGCCCACAGCTTCGCGAACGGCGCGGATGACATGGACATCTCTTGCCGTTCCTTTTTCAAGGGGCATGTGCATGGCACCACGACCGACCTTTATCTTGAACGCTTTATGCCCCCGCGCCACCCCTTCCAAGGCTTCCGATGCAATTAGTGACGCCGCTTCACCGTCATCTTTGAGGTGAAGGTCGTCAATGTATAATGACGTATCGTAGCAAGGTACACGAAAGACTTCGTCGCCGTCGGGTTTTCCGCCCAAGAGCGCGTAGACCGGTTTGCCGTCAAGCTGTCCCGCCAAATCCCAGAGCGGATATTCAAGCACGCGAAACCGTTTGTCAACACCGTGTTCCAGATCGAACATCCGGCTTAGTTTAAAGCCGAGCAGCGATTCCGCTTGTTCTTTGGTCAACGGCGACCAACCAAAGCCAGTTGCGCCATTATCGGCAGTAATACGGGCAATGCCCGCTCTAACCTGTGTTCCATGCTCTCCCAGACGTGAGTTACAGCCTGCGTTTCTCGGTCTGGTTCCGGTTAGGCGGGTCCATTCAATTCGGTTGATGCTTGAATCGTTCATCAAACCTCTTTGGGAAATTCCGATAGACTCAACAGTAATTGTTTAGTCCATCGGTCTGGATTTGCCAATCCAGACCGAGCGGGGGCAGGGAACGCGCCGAGTAGGGAAGTACAATGCTAATTCCGGCTAATCGGGGGCTTAGAGCCTGCTTGAATAATCGGTAGCAAAGCCATTTTTGGTTATTTGTAGGAAGTTATTTCATGCTTTTATTGTTGTCTACTACCTACCTGTTGGATTTCTATCGCCTTCGCTATCCGCTCGGTTGAGGGATCTACTATCGCGCTCGTTATCCACTCGCTTGATCCCTCTGGGGCTTTTAGAGGCTGGTGCGCAGTGCGCACCCTACAATAGCCCATCTTCCGCATAATAGACTTGTGCAATTTCGAATTTTCACATGCCAGATCTTGGAGTATATATCCACAAACGAGCAAAAATCACCAAGGTACTACCGTGAGTCCGATTGATTGACCGATTTTGCTCTTCCATCATCAACTTCATTTTTCTCAAGTAACACTCGACATTGCACTCCTCTGGAGTGTGGAGATTAGACGCATCGCGATTCTATTGACATTGCACTCCTCTGGAGTGCAGACGCGGGGAGGGATCGTATTCTATTGACATTTCGATCCTCTGGATCGAGGAAAGAGACTCCGACTAGAACGTGTTACTTGCTGAAAGAATTATTCCGATAGGGATAATGGGATGCTCTCAAGTAACACTCGCTCGAAGCCAGTCATAGAGCGAAAAACGAGCGCCAATTTATGATGCACAACACACATTGCGCAGGATTTACTATCGCTTATCGCTGTCGCTATTCACTCGCTTGATCCTCTGGATCGAGGAAAGAGACTCCGACTAGAACGTGTTACTTGCTGAAAGAATTATTCCGATAGGGATAATGGGGTGCTACCAAGTAACACTCGACATTGCACAGGATCTACTATCGCACTCACTAAGGGATCTCTATGGGAACGCTATCGCGCTCATTATCCATTCGCTTGATCCACACTACAAGAAGAGTTACTTTCTAGAAATTAAGTGTCTGCCGCGATGCTGGCGGCATCGGTACACTCCCCCATAATGCCGCTCGTAGATGTATTCGTATACACCTTCCGAGACGCTACGCAGAATTTCCGTGCGGCGACTCACCCATGATCCGAAGGATTGAAAGCGATTCCGCAGATTGATTTTGGTCCTGTCCTCAATGATGCCGGTCAGTATATATGCGCGTTGTTTGCCTTTCGGGTCGGTGATAACCAGAATCCCACTGTCTCCCACCATTCCATAAACCGTGCCGGTTTTGTTGTAGACGTGTACACCCCGCGGTATGCAGGTTTTGTCGTATAGGCGATCGCCCTTAGGCAAGCGCAGATAATGTTTCATTTTCGGAGAATGGGGAAGGCGTCCCAGCCACAACTGATTGTAGAAACGGTTCATATCGTGCGCCGAGGTCATGTTTCGATAGGTTCGCCCGCCGTTTGGAATATATTCAACGATACGCGTATGCTCGAAATAGGGATAGTTCCACTTGAGGAGTTGATTGACACGGTTGGGACCGCCAAGCAATCTGATGAAATAGTTTGTCGAGGTATTATAGCTCCTCTGAATCATGTTTTTCAGATGCCGCCGATTCTGGTTTGTGTGGTGCAATCGTCCCTGTCGGACCTCGTGAAAATAGACCAACATCACAAAATTTTTGATAAGAGATGCCGCCATCATGGGTTGATCTTCGTTAATCGAGACGACTTTTTTTCCCTTAGAAATGTCGTAAACCACAAAGCTCGTTCTGTCTGTCGATGCCAAGCGACCTCGATATCGATTACTCTTGATGTATCTATCAATTCCCGCCTCAAGGGGTGAGTCCACGGACAGATCCGGCGATTGCGATTTTTTCCGGGAGGTCTTGCCAGACGGATTTTGGGGTACTTGTCCGCGATCTTGCAGGAGATCCGCGGCTTCAGATCTTCGCTGCTTTGTCAAATTGGCTTGGCATATCAACGGACTATGTTGTCGTAACGGTTCAATACTTTCCATGAGGTCTACATCACCATTTTGAATCGGGCCGAAACAGCCGGCGCTGAAGTCCACAACCTCTGCGTTTCCTTTAAGCGGATCTTGAACTTCAGACGTAGAATTCATATCTGTACTAGACGCCCAAGTGAAGATCGCGCCGCAGTTGATGGTTTCCAACAGCAACGATGAAAGGAAAACTGTCGAGAAACAGACCAGAACCAACCGGAGTTTTCTGTATGTTGATTTTATAATAGGATTCGTCCTCAATGGATACATAGTGTTCAAAATTCTCTCCAAAGAATCGGGCGATGGGAGCGTAGAACCGTATCGGTACTAGCGGTGCCCTATAGTGGTTATGGAATAATTGCATTAACTCGCAATAAATTTATGACGCCAACTTTGTTGAATTATCGATTCACTCCACCCATAACCTTCTATGGGGAAGATTTTTCAATTAGTGTATCAGTGGTTTATTTACGAAATAGTATAGCGCTTATGGGACGTTTTGGTGATTGTCTGAACTGTGATTCAAATGATTATGGGATTAGCTTGATTGTCAGTGTCTAGCCGCCAGTGATGAGTTGAGCGAACTGTGCCTTGAAGCCATTAAAGATTTAGTGAATAAACCGAGTATTCAAGAAATAAGGGAATTCTATCGCGCTCCCTAGTCAGTCGCTTGATCTCGGTTGATTGGTTTTTCCCCTGTTGAACAAGAAGAACAACTTGGGTTAAATATATCCTACACTCCGCACCTCGTAAGTGCTAATTTAGGTATTTTTTGGTATCGTTCCAGCGATTAATGGTGATTGCATATACTGTATTCTAATTAAATAGAACATACTATATATTGAAATTACAATGCAAGACTGATATGAACATCACCAATCAAATAATACCCGCCAAAAGCTAGTTATAGGGTGAAAAACGAGGGTTTATTGACAAAAGAACTGTACCACGAGGAATAATGGCGTAATACCCACATTGCGCTCCGCTGGAGCGCGGGAATATGGACATATCGCATTCTATTGACATTGCGCTCCCCTAGAGCGAGTTACTTGCGGAAAGAATTATTCCGCCAGGGATAATAGGGGGCTACCAATAAATTCTTTAAACCCGAAAAATGGGTGCGGAGAGTAGGATATATAATTTATCCGCTCATTTAGGATGAGGTGGATTGTGTCTCCTCAATGATTTCGACATTTGCCCGCGGAAGCGTTATTTGCGCTCCATCCTCCAACTCAACTTCCAAGATGCGCACCTTGGCTCCGGTTTCAAGCTGTTGGAGTTCGACCGGCAACGCGGTAACTCTACCAAGATTTCCGAAATAGGGTTCACGAATGACACGAATCGGCGTGTCGACCTCAAGTATTCCGGCTACAACGGCGTCGTCTATAAGATGCTCGCTCGATTCGAAAGGAACAACAATTTCCGGACGAACCACTCCAGCGCGAATTTGGGTTGTTCCATTGATTGATGTTTTGAGACCTTGTCGTGCCTTAAGTAGATTGAACGTGCGATCCGCCATCCGGATCTTTCCAAAGCCTTCCGTAACAACGATGGTGATACCGATATCCTCGGAGCCGGTGATGGCGACGCCGAGTTCATAACCCAAGAGTTCCCGGAGATCTTTGTCATCAATACCGCCTACAATCAATCCTCTGACTCCACCGCGAACCGCTGCTTGAATCGCATCGTGCGAAACAATGGAACCACCGACAAGGATTTTGTCTCGGTGTTCAGGCTGAATTAGGTCAGATGTAAGCGGCGCATCAGGGGAGTTGACAACGACCTCCAGTATTCCAAGGGTTTCGCCTCCGATACCGAAGATTCCCTGAATGTAGGTACCATAGGTTTCGACCGTGACCCCGTCGTTACCAGCGATTTCAGTGACGGATCCATCTACATAAGCCCTCACTTCGACAGGGATTGGCGGCTCGCGGAGAATCACCTGTCCGGTGACGTTGGAAATGTTCTCAATCGTTCCAGAAATCGGGGAACGCACCTGCGATTTGAAAAGCCCGAAAATTCCTTTCGTCTCCGCAAGGATTTCGTCCTTTTCGATCTCTTCTCCTACCTTTTTGGTTGTGTATTCGTCCACGTCGTTGGCGGGACGCTGAGCAGATTTGCAATATTTACCAGTTGCACATTACCGGGGAGATCAGCCTTTGCAACGACCTCATCGGCACGAACATTGTCGCCGATACCGACAAGCACTTCGCCTTCGAGAGGGAGCCTACGCTCCTTGTTAATCGTCATTCCTTTCGAGACTTTGAGTCCCGGCGTATAGGCGTGTGCCACGAATCAAACCTCGTAATGTTGTTGGCGTTCGGCAAACCGTTGCTGGAGGGCAAAGAAAGCAGTGACAAACAGAATAACGCCAATCACGTCGAACCACCACGGTTGCAACTGAATTGGGCCGCTCGGGTCCGATGAATACCCTCTGATTTCAATCTTCATTCCTAAAACAACCATCGGTATCGCATTCTTTAATGCATGTCCGAAGATACAGGGCACGATGGAACCTGTGTGAATTCTCCACCAAGCCAGGATTATGCCGCCTACGAAGGCAGCAATGAATTGCCACGGATTAAAGTGGTACAGGGCAAATAGCAGAGCCGATACGACAATGGATTTTGGCGCTGAATATTTGCGCAGGAATCCATCCAGAATTAGGCCGCGGAACAGGAATTCTTCCGTGAGGGGCGCAACAACTACAAGCACCAGAATCGATCCCCAAAGACTCTGTTCCGCTCGTACCAGATCCAGGAGCTGATTCATCAGCCATTCCGGCGCGGGCAGCAGGGTACGCAGAACATTGTCTACCTCGGAGAGGAGAATTTCCAACCCCAAGATTAGGAGTACCATTAACGGATATAAGGAACGCTCAACAGTTGCGGCGGGACAGATATCCGAAAACGATCGACCTGTTTTGCCGATGCCCCATTTAATTATTAGTCCAAACGCTACGGCGCTGATTGCCCCTTGGCAAGCGGGATGTTCAAGCAGCGGATAGTCAATCCAAACATCAACCAGAAAGAAGGGGATGCCTACGAGAATCAGGAGAAAGAAGAGGCATATTAACAGCCAAACGGACTGGCGGATATCCGGATAGTACACTTTATTTTTTATGTGTCCTCATAAGCCGACATTTCTTTTAGAGCCTGTTTGAATAATCGATAGCAAAGCAATTTTGGTCATTTGAAGGAAGTATTTTCGCGTTTTTATATTTGTCTTCTGCGTACCTGTGGGATCTCTATCGCCCTCGCTATCCGCTCGGTTGATCCCGCTGGGGCTTAGGTGCACGGGACTTTGGCGTTTCTATACACCTTCAAGATCTCTATCGCCTTCGCTAATCGCTCTGTTGATCCCCTCTGGGGCTTTATAGGCTGGTGCGCAGGGGATCTCTATCGCCCTCCTTAATCAGTCGGTTGATCGCACCCTACAAATGTACTTTTCACACAGGCTCTTAAACGCCAAGCGGATATGAAGTCCCACCCGATATCTTTTGGCAACAGTATAGAGTTTAACGATGATTTACCCCTATTTCGTTTCATCGGATTTGACTCGTACGTGGCGTGCCAACGGATTAAATCGGAAAACTTTACCTGTTACGGTTTCTAGTCATTGCAACTAATAATCACACATCCTAGTGGCCCATAACATTCTTTTGTACCACAATGGACGTATATAGCACGGGATTTTTTATCGGTCATCTCTTGTTTCAATGAACGCTTGGAGTTCTGATTTTCGGAGCCTTGATTAATGTGGCGTGTCAGCATTTTCTGAAATGGAAAATCCTTTGCTGGAGCGGGTTCTCAGGAATCGTGATGTTAACAAAATGCTAACAGGAAAAAAGTTCCGCCACCATGACGGACGGATGGCTTGCTACAATATACCACTTACATGTTAAGTTGTCAATCTAACATTGACGAGTTGCGAAAGGGAGGAAAAGTTGACAACACAAGGTGGTTGCCATTGTGCATATCGTCAGACGGTGTGAGATTACTCGCATTACGAAAGACATCTATCGAGGCAAACATCGCAACTATGAGAAAAAAGTGTTTAGTAGCTAAGTGGTTTATTTTCCAAAAAAATATGGTTAGTGTTGGGTGCCGGTGCGGTTAGAAAGGGATCTCTATCGCGTTCCCTATTCGGTCACTTGATCGCACCTACCGGCGTGGTAGAACAGTCTCTTGTGACAGTCTCGTAAGGATTAAACTCTTAGCGAATGAACCACTAAGGCGTGTTGACATTTCTGTGAGCACTTCTCAATGCGAATACCGCGCCAAACGGGTTGGGAAACCCAACCCCTACGATTCGTGGTGTATCCCCAATCGCGGGAGTTTTTTTACGTAGGGACGGGGTTGCCCCGTCTGTATTACGATGTCTAACTTCATACAGTTTGCGCTACGAGGGCGCGTCCGATATCGCCGTCGTTCATTAGCATACAGTCTTAAAATGTGTAAATATGAACGTGATTGACTATAGCGTCGCGGACATCATAGATGAAGCTATACCTTGCGTTGGGTATTATTGCGCTTTCTTTTCCAGTGATAGCTGTTTCTAATAGGACTTACGTAGCACCATCAGGTCTGGAATCGGAGTTCCCTCGTACAAGAGTCGCGACCTGGAGATCGCTCCTACAGAAGACGCAATTTCTGACAGCGTGGAGTATAACGAAGGCTATTGCGTGCATCAAATCTCCAAATTCAGCTCTTCAAAGACTTCTTGGGCATCATGAAATGCGGAATGAGCGGCGGGCAAACCGCAGTATATCGCGGATTGGAGCACGACTTCTTTAATCTCTTCAATGGAAACGCCATTGTTTAGCGCGGCTTTGACATGCAGTCGAAACTCGGGTTTTCTGTTGAGAGCAATCAGCATCCCGACGGTGACGAGACTTCGAGAGTGTTTAGACAACTGGGGACGTGACCAGACCTCGCCCCAAGCGTAACGGGTCGTCAAATCTTGGAAGGCCTCGTTGAAGGCGTTAACGTTACCGATCGCCCGGTCAACATGCTCGTCTCCAAGGACTTCTCTCCGGATTTTCATGCCTTTTTCGTAGCGTTTGTCTTCATCCATTTGTCAAATGTCCCTTGTTCGTTTCGTTCTTCGTCGTGTTGATCAACCGGACATGTAAACAGTAGGTTCCTCCGTACCGCTTGCGCATGTTACGGCATACGGCGTATGCCTACTACCGTGCTCCCGGAAACTGCATGCACACTGGGCGAATCACGGTTCAATCAATTCGACTACGCCGTGCTGCCGCGCAAGCACGGCTTCATAGAGTCTCATTGTCCCGAGGCAGTCGTGGATGCTTGCAATCGGCTCGCGCTCTTCTCGGATAGCGCTGACGAATTCGGTGAGGCTGTATCCGTCGCCGGTCAGTTCGCCGTTGCGTTGATCGCTGAAGTTGTCCGTGAAATGGTTTTGGGATTCGGTGTAGTGGGCAATGCACCATAAACCGTCCAGGACAATGTATTCGCCCTGACCGGTGATTTCAACGCGGTCATAGTTACGCTTCCATAGACGGTGGCTGTTGAGTTGCAGCGTTCCGACGGCTCCGCTCTCGAACTGCATGGTTACGGCGAAAGCGCCTTGCCCGCCAATTTCGTTGTGGAAAGAGGAAATCGCTTTGACCTCTCCACCGATGTACCGAATTAGATCGAAATAGTGAATGGCGAAATCCAGCAGATAGACTTGCGCCGCTCCGCACTCCACTGCCTCGCCTGTCTTGGCAAGACGCGAGCGGTAGTTTCCGGAGCAGAACGAACCGAGAATTTGCGTCACATTGCCGAAACTCTCCCGCTGCATAATCTCAATGGCATGTCGGACGCCTAGGCTAAACCGTCGCTGAAAGTTCACCATCACGACTTTGTTCTTACGATTCGCGATTTCGGCTATCTCGGTCGCCGCCGCGAGGGTCTCCGCGGGCGGTTTCGGCACAAAGACGTGGTATCCGACTTCAAGAGCTTCGCAGACGAGGGATTGGCGCGCCTCGGGACCGGTACAGATGATCATCGCCTCAATGTCTTCATTTTCCCACATTTTGTGGTAATCTGTGTACCACTGCCCGGTGCCGAACTTTCCCAGTACGTTTTTCGCCCTTTCTTCGTCAATCTCGCAAATAGCCCGCAAGTCAATCGGGGCGAAATGCAATGCCGGATAGAGCGTATGCCTTGCGAAGCCACCTGCGCCAATGAAGCCGGTTCTCAGCGGTGTTAAGTCCATGTATGTCTCTCCTACTGTCCCCCGGCGGACATCAACCTTGTGCGAATCAATTCGTGTTTGAAAGGGATCGAATTCTTTTGGGGATTCTTGGGCGCTTCAAGAATTGGAAGGAGAATATCAATAGAGTTGTTTTCCGTACCACAACATTTGAAGGATTTCATTATGTTTGACGCAGATAAAGATAGGGAATTGGAATCTATTCCTCAACAAAGCGGGTAATCTCGTCAGCACCCGTTTTTCGAATTCTCGCAGGCTAAAATTGGCGGAGTGCCGGAGGGCGGCATATGCGCCCGGTGAATTGAGTAACAGCGTCGGGTGATTCACTTGAGCCGCAATCTGACGCTAATCTACCTCCCCACCCTAAGTTGGAATTTCGCGGATTGCCTTACGAGGGGTGTGAAGTTTCACGCTCTTCCCGGACGGAATAGGGGACACATTGGCGTTAATCATACCAGATTTTCTTTTTTGCGTCAATCTGAAATTGGGAAATTTTTGGTGATTATATAATCAGTTTTGCGCGTGTGGATTATGGGGGATTGTCTGAATCACCGATTAACCGGATTACGCAGATTACGCGGATTAAAAAGCACTCAATCGGTGTCGTTGTGCAGCTTGAAGATTTCGTTGGGGATTGTGATGGAAGAATGAGAAGAAATTGACAAGCATTTAGAATTAGGGGGACGACCTCTAGCCGAGGGAAACGCATCTATCCCACACTCCGCACCTTATAAGTGCTAATTTGGGTATTTCTTAGTATCGTCCCAGCGATTAACGGTGATAGCATATACTGTATTCTAATTAAATAGAACATACTATATATTGAAATTACGATGCAAAACTGATATCAACATCACCCATCAAGTAGCAGCCGCCAAAAGCTAGTTATAGGGCGAAAAACGAGGGTTTATTGACAAGAAAATTGTACCACCAGGAATAATGGTGTAATATGCACATTGCGCTCCTCTGGAGCGCGGGAATATGGACATATCTCATTCTATTGACATTGCGCTCCTCTGGAGCGAGTTACTTGCGGAAAGAATTATTCCGCCAGGGATAATAGGGTGCTACCAATAAATTCTGTAAACCCGAAAAATAGGTTCGGAGAGTCGGATCTATACCTTGCGTTGGGTATTATTGCGCTTTCTTTTCCAGTGATAGTTGTTTCTAATAGGACTTACGTAGCACCAGCAGGTCGGGAATCGGGGTTCCCTCGTACAAGGGTCGCGACCTGGAGATCGCGGGGTCTCTATCGCACTCGCTATCCGCTCGTTTGATCCTACAGAAGACGCAATTTCTGACAGCGTGGAGTATAATTATAGAGGATGTCTGATGGTGGAAGAATGTACCATTAGTGTTGGGTTTCACTCAAATTTTGGCACGTTCAAGCAAATTGGGCATTCGAAAACCCCTCTAAAATCGACGATTATTAGCGGAATCCCGTTCAACCCAACCTACGTATTCACTATTCGTCCTTTGATGGTACCCGACAGGAGTCGCGACCTGGAGATCGATCCTACAGTTATTGAATCAGAATGGCACATAGACTAAGGGTTTTAAATTATCGCCAATGGAGGTTGAAAAAATCGTAACTGGTTGATGTAATCTGCTCCATGGCGCCGGTTTCGACATCAATGATGAAGACTTCGCTAGTGGTTCTACCGCCGCGATCTCGCCCGACGAACCCGACCTGTCCGCCATCCGGACTCCACGTCGCATCTCTACCTCGGTACAGGCTCAGATTCCGATAGCTTTTGAATTTGCCGTTTTCTACGGCCGCGATACAGATATCGCCCGATGTATAGAACAGGATTTGCCTTCCGTCGGGAGACCACCTTTCTATTCGTTGACATGGCGGCTCGTCGCGTTGGAGAAACCATAATCCGGTCATACCGACAACTTCCAGTTGTGCGAGGGCGAGGAACCCGTCGGCGGTGAAGGCAATCCATTTGCGGTCGGGCGACCACTCGGGCCACTTCACGCCTTTCGGCAATGCCTCAAGGAGTTTGTTTTTCGGCTCTACAATTTTCTCGCCTTCCGCATCCCAGTGAAACCAGCCCTCCGCCCATCTGCGGGTTCTCCAGCGTTTGGTTGATTTTCCGTCAATCGATACGACCCAATTTTCCAGTCGATCCTTGGGACGGTCAATCTCAACCACTACGAGAATCGCATCACTACGCGGCGACCACCTGAAGTCGTGGATGCGATACTGTTTCTTGACGAGCCGCCGGTTCTCGGCACCGTCTGCCCCCATCACATGGAGCGCTTCCGCTTCGTCAACCCCGGATATGTACGCAATCAGCGTCCCGTCGGGAGACCATCGGGGTCTACGGGAGAGTCCGTCGTCCGTGAGTTGGCGGAATCCCGTGCCGTTTGGATTCATCGTGCCAATGTCATATTGATAGAATTCCCACCACTTTTTCGTGCCGCGCCCCTTTTCGACCGTTCCGGTTGCGGCTCGGAATCCGTCCCGATGGAGATAGGGTTTGCGGATGGCGAAGACCAATCTGCCTGTCTCGTCTTGTGCCGAGGCGAGGTTGGTTACCATTGCGGCTAGAACGAAGATTCCAAACAGGTGTTTTTTGGGCATAGTGTAATCCTTCCATGTTTGATTAGGTGTTCGGGTATGCAGAGAGTGTGTAAGCACGTTTTTAACATAAAAGTTTATCTTCCGGATCGACAGGGAAGAGTAGGATTGGAAGGATGGAAGGGGGGAAGGTTGGAAGATTTCTTTTCACGCCATTCTCAATCCTCCGATACGAAAGACTCGGAATTTAATGGATGTATAAGAACCTGCTGGATTTGCCAATCCAGCAGGAGCGGTTGGGGCCTAGATTGCCACGTAATACCATTTCAAAATCTAAATGTTACAGTTGATTCGGGACGTGCAATGAATGGGATCTCTATCGAGGTCATTATTCATTCGGTTGATCACTCGTAATTCGCTCGTTTGATGGTCTGGAATGGTAATCCGGACAGAGCAGACATGTGTGTGGCGAAGAATGGTGGGCAGTGCCCACCCTACGGAAGTCTCTATCGTATTCGCTATCCGTTCGTTTGATCGCACCTATCGCGTAGGTTCGTACAAAATCGAGTTGAGTGACCAAAAAAGGCTGATGGGCAGTGCCCACCCTACGGAAGTCTCTATCCCATTCGCTATCCGTTCGTTTGATCGCACCTATCGCGTAGGTTCGTACAAAATCGAGTTGAGTGACCAAAAAAGGCTGGTGGGCAGTGCCCACCCTACAAGTTTTGCAAGGAAGAAACCGAGTTTTGAGGAAAAAACTCGGTTTCTAGCGTGTGCTACAACTAAATTAATTTGCGGTAGAGGATTAGGTGTTTATAATCTACGGTTACCTCGAAGGCAGTGCGGAGCGGGTCGGCGTACGGGCTGCGAGCGGCGTCTTCACCGTTGATGGTTTCAATGGTGATACGGCGGAGCGGCTGAAATTCTCGCTTGAGAAGGTGATGCAGGACGCCGAGGAATTCTTGCATTTGCGGGTCGTCGCACGGCACATTGAAGTTCAGCGCTTTGCCATTCCGCTCGGATGTCATGACAATCCGGCGCCCCCGATAGACGAGGTGCGTACTAGGAACACGCTTGGGGAGGGTTCCTTTGACGGCGTCAAGCTGGACACCGCACAATGAAACGGGATCCGCCGCATTTATCCAGTAAACCTGGTCATCGGAAAGTTGGCGGCTCAACATTCGGAACGCTTGATGCGAGATGAACTGTGGGCCGGGTATACCGTGGAAGAAGTATCCCGCCAAGACTTCCCCGGACAACTCCATGATTCGCAGCGACCGAAAAATGCTCGACCAGCGGAACGCAGGCGATTCTCTCTGAAGCAATTCCCGAAACAGGATCCCGTATCGATCGAGCAGCAGCCGGGCACGGTCCTTTTTGCGTTCCTCCGTTTCAAGGAGGTCGTCCGCGAGGTCAAGTTGCGGCAGCCGATACCAGTTGCCGACATGGGAGCTTGAACCTTTCCATCTGGCGAATTCGGCGCGGTGACTGACACGGCGACTTCTACCGCGCCCTCTGTCTACGCCAATTTCAGGTGGCTTGAATTTGCTCAGTATTCCCCTTCGGAGCGCCAAGAAGGTGTCGTTTGCCACACGTCCCGCCCAGACAAACTCCCAGATTCGATCTGCCAATTGCGTGGAATTCAGTCCCGAGGTTCGCAGCAGAGAAGAGAAATCGTACCGCCCAGCTTCGTCCGGAAACAGATTGTCGAGCACACCATCTTCGCCGGTTTCAATGCGGGTCGCCTTAGCTTCTTCCTCTTCCTCGCGGCCAGATAGAACCGTGTTCGGCACGTTTTCGCCGTCCTCTTCCCCCATAAGGTCGAAATCCTCTTCAAAGAAGAACGTCGCGCGGCGATTTTCGCCGCCTATCCACCTGAGCCCCCCTTCCATAATGGCGGAATCGAGCAATGACGTAGTATACGCTCGGGTTCTGGCGGGGAAGATTTCCGATTCCCACAATCCCGCCGTCGCCGGATAGCAAACCAACTGCTCAATAGAGCCTAGCAGACCGTCGAGATCGTCGGCAGGAGTTGTCAGCTTGTGGAAGTTGGCAAGGAACACGGTCAGCCACTCAAATTCCAGCGGTTCAAAGTTCGGTGCCGCATCTCGTCGAGTGAGGCGCAGGAGGATTTCAAAGTTTTCGCTATCGCATAGAACTTCGGCGGCGACATCCTCCACAAGTTGACCGACGATGATTTTCTGCGAATCTACGAGGTCGTCCAGCGCCAAACTTAGTTCGTCTCTCCCGATGCCAAGGGTTTCGCCAATGTAGTCGGCAGTCGTGGGGCCATAGAACTGCAACCATTCGCCGATGAGCGAAGTGAAATCTTGGGCATCGTCATCTGCGGCGGAATCGACGTCCCGATCTTGAGGCATGAAGTTGAGCATGGCATTTGGATTACCTAACGATCTACACTCGATTGATTCTATATCGTCGTAGAGAGCACGGATTCGGGGCATCATCTCCAAGGCAGCAATCAGCGGAGCAGAGGCGTCCAGAGGTTTAATTCGCACTAGCTTATCGGTTATAGGCGAGAGCATCTCCTCCGATTCAAGGTTGTGGTCGTTGTGAATGGCGGTAAGAAGCATCTCCCATTCCGGCACGGGGATAAGCAACCGTTCTTTTACCCAATCGATTAGATCCATCGCAGTCTGAGGGGAATATCCCGGGGTGAGTCGACGACGTTTCTGCTCAAACTGTCGGACGAGCGTTTGGGAAACGGCTGGGCGCAACCCCGGCGTAAACACCACATCGCGCAGTAGATCATTTCGAAGCATCGATGAGGTGGTCGACGTTGAATAGTCGCCCATGTACATGTACTCGTTTATCTGCCGCCACGAAGCGTTTTGCGCCATTGGGCTGGCGTATGCGGTGTGCACGGCTGTCCATTGAATAGTGCCGGACTCAAGTTCGGCGAGCACTTGCTGCAAGCTATCCAGATCAAATTCATCTTGAAGGCAGGTGCGCCACGTCTCGAGAAGGATTGGGAAATCCTCGTACTGCATTACGGCGGTCATTAGCTTCTGGGACCGAAGTCGGCTCAACCAGAGCGGCATGCGTTGGTTCATCTTGCCGCTCGATGTCAGGAGCAGCGACGTTCCCGCACACTCTCTGAATCTTGCGCAGAAGAATCCGGAACCTTCAAGTTGCCTCCGAAGCAGGGGTTGGAGCGTCGCGCTTGTCACCAAGGAGAGGAGCTCGTCAGGAGGAATTTCGTCTGGAAGCATCAGGACAACGCTGTCATCCGTCGCATGAACTTCAAGCTGATATCCAAACCGGTCTACCCATGCTGACGCGAGCGCTACACCATACGGTCGATTGACTTTGGCGCCCCAGAATGTATGAATGACGACCTGATTTCCCGGTATGCCTTCATGACCGGTTTCAACGATCTCAATGAGTAGATGGTGTCGATGCGGGAGATCACAGTCCGTGGCATCCTTCTGTCTTTGGAGAAAATGTATCAGGTGCTCCGCGGTAATCTCACCCATGCAGTTTCGGCGCTGCAGATCGTCAAGATAATCGGGATCGTCGAGCCTTCCGTTTGCCTCTTCAAGAAAGAGCCCGATGCGTTCCGAGAAGTGGAAATCCCTGCCGTGATCTTCCGCACGCCAAAACGGGGTTTCCTTCTGCGGCGATCGGTTCGGCAGAACGAAAACATCGCTATGGGTCACGCGCTCGACCCTCCATGTCTGCGTGCCGAGGGTGAAGACACTCCCCTCACCATTTTCCCAAACAAATTCCTCGTCAAGCTCGCCGATTCGGGCATTGGTTTCGGCGTGACGCATGTGAAAATAGCCCCTGTCGGGTATAGTCCCGCCGAACATGTAGACCGCCTGTATAGCGCCTTTCCGAGCGGACACGGTGTTGTCTAGCCGATCGATCGAAACACGCGGTTTCAACTCGCGGATCCGGCTATCGGCGTACCGACCCGCCAACATATCCAGCACTTGGCCAAACTGTTCACGCCCCAAGTAACGGTAGGGATAGCTTGTCTTCAGGTGGGCGTAAAGTTCATCCATGTCCCACGTCTGCATCGCCGCCATTGAGACGATGATCTGGGACAGGACATCAAGAGGACACGTGACCGGTTTGACAGCCTCAATTGCTTGTTCCCCGATAGCTTCCGCGAGAACGGCGGCATCAAGGAAATCGCGCGAGTGCGTCGGAAAAACCGTGGCACGGCTTACTTCGCCGACTTGGTGCCCGGCGCGACCGATTCGCTGAATCGCCGACGAAATTGAAAACGGTGATTGGATAAGGACGACTTCATCAAGCGAGCCGATGTCGATGCCCATTTCTAGGGAGCTGGTGGCAACAATGGCTTTGAGTTCCCCGCCTTTGAGTTTAGCTTCGACCGATTCACGAATCTCGCGCGATAAGGATCCGTGGTGCGCGTAGGCGATGGGTTCTTCCTCTTCCGCGTTCATCATCAGTGTTAGCCGCTCACAGAGCCTTCTACTATTGGCGAATAGCAGGGTTGAACGATGTCGATTGATGATTTTCTTGAAGTCTTCAACGAGGGGATCCCAGAACGATTCGCGCCCCGGATCCTCGGCTGCTTCCTCTGGATACAGAACCTGAACCTCGTATTGCTTATCGGCTTTGGAAGAGATTAACGACACGGGTCTGGGTGTATATTGCGGGTTATACGGGTCCCCGTCGGTTCTGTATCCACCCACGAACTCGGCAACTGTCTCCATAGGTCGAATCGTGGCGGACAGCCCAATCCGCTGAAATTCGCCAGAGAGGGGCACAAGACGGTCCACGGCGGTTATCAGATGCGTCCCGCGCTTTGTGCCAACAACGGCGTGAATCTCGTCGAGAATCACGGTAGAGATCTTTGTCAGGCTGGATCTCCCGCCGCCAGAACTCAGGAGAAGATTTAGGCTTTCCGGGGTGGTGATGAGGATTTCCGGCGGGTGGCGCTGCATTTGGCGGCGATCAGAATGCGGCGTGTCTCCGCTGCGGGTCAGAACCCGGATGTTGGGAAAACGGTGCCCGGCATCTTCAAAGACCGGCCTCAATCCCCGAAGCGGCTCCAGAAGGTTGCGGCGGATGTCGTTGTTAAGCGCCTTCAGGGGCGAAACGTAGAGAACGCTGGTGTGTCCGATGGGCAATTCCTCCGCCACCAGTTGATTAATTGCCCAGAGAAAGGCTGTCAGGGTCTTGCCGCTGCCGGTCGGTGCGGTGACCAGGACATGTTCGCCATCGGCAATCTTGGGCCATGCCTGTGTTTGGGCATCTGTCGGTTCACCAATGGCTTCGGTAAACCATTTCGAGACGAGTGGATGAAATTGTGAAAGAGGGGCTTGATTCATACGTGCTGTCTTAATTGTCTGAATGGGATCTCTATCGCCTTCGCTAATAAGATTTCTATCGCTCTCACTATTCGTTCGGCTGATCGTTATTCACGCGGTGGATTCTTTCAATCCTAATCAATGTGGAGACTCACGTCAATCAAAAATATTATACCTTCATATGAAACGGTGATGCGAGTGGAGGCGATAACAGCAAAGCATGCGATGATTGTTTGGTGTTGAAAGGCGAAGGTGGGAAACGAATCACGGATTAATCGGATTACACTGATGGCGCGGATTAGAGAATAGGACGTATACACAAGTGACAGAGAACCCCAATGTATTGGATTGTTAAGGGAAGGTTAATTTAAGAGATGGTGGGCAGTGCCCACCCTACAAATGTGCTATTCAAAGCCTCTGAAGGGAATTCAAATTGATTTGTGCTTGATTTGGGACGGTGGTTGTAGTAAAATGCTTTGTTAGACCAACCGAATTCCTTTCTCTTCCAAATTCTTCACGACCTGCCGACTAAGGAGGTACCTTCCGAGAACCGCTTGTCCCGCAGAAGTTTCGGTTCGTTGCCACTTTGGGGAGGTCTGACGATGGCGATTGGAATCACCGCATCGTTGTTTCTTATATCGTCATTTGGCACCTCTCAGGCAGCCACATCTACTTTGTCGGGTCGCGTCGTTGACGTAGAGGGAATTCCGATTTCCGGCCTCCCGATAGCTGTTCAGTATGTGGAGATATTGCATAATGACGTGTGGCAAACCTATATGCTTGAGGAAGACGAACATATCCTCGGAGCCTACGCTGCATTGCCCAAATCGATAACGGATGATCTAGGTCGGTTTTCTTTAACAGATATTACACCCGGTCTAATCCAGTTCATCGCCCAACCTGCCCATTTGCCGCTCGAAGCGCCACTACCACCCGACTTTGATTTGGAGATATTCGATCCGGACTCCGAGATACTGTCAATCAAACGCGGGGCGATAACTTTTTATCCGTACGACCAAGGACCGCCCCCGTTCGGCGGTATCACGTTTGCCCTTGAACCCGGGGCGTTCCTCCAAAATCTTGAAGTCACAGTAAGACCTCGGATGCGAATTCGTGCTCAAGTCGTGTTTTCCGACGGTACTCCTCTATCCAATGCGGAGGTTCAGATTGATGTGCGACGGCGGGATTTTAATGGGAGTGGCTTCGGCAATCACAGTAAACCCCTTTGGACGGACGATGCGGGTTATTTTGTACACTATGTGGATGAATCTTCAATTTACTCTGTTGCGGTCGAATTTCAAGGTCTTAGTGCGATCTCAAAGCGGTTCGCGCTCGAAGATGGTCAGCGTCGCGAAGATTTGGTGATTATGTTCGATAGCGAGCCCGTGCCGGTTGCACCGACTCCTGATCGAGAGGAATCGGAGCGTGAGGGAGAGTGGGTGATGAATCCCGCAAATGGGCACTCCTACAAGGTCATTCATTGCGAGAACCGGGAGGACGCTCAGGCGAAAGCGGTTAGCGAAGGGGCGCATTTGGTCTCAATTAACAATGCGGCGGAGCAGAAATGGCTTGCGAGCATCTTTGGGAGCTTACCGTATTGGATTGGTCTGACGGATGGGGAAAAGGAAGGCGAGTGGAGTTGGATGAACGGGGAAGCTGTCAGCTACACAAACTGGGCGCCGAATGAACCAATGGGCGCAGATTGGGGAGTCGAGGATTATGTCTTTATGGGGTTGACGCCGGATGGAAAGTGGTATGATGTCGGGCCTGAAAGCCCGATGTGGCGGATGACTCAAATGGCAATCATCGAGAAGGGAGAATTGGCATCTGCGGCACCGGCGGGGGAAGATTGACTGCGGATTGGCGGTCCGCATGGAACCGAGTTTAGCCCGAAAACTTCATCGCGTCTGAGCGATTTGCGTCTTCGTAATTGTTGTGTCGGCAGCTAGAAGAATCTTTGACGATACTAACTAACCTCAGGATGGACAGATCAGAAAATCTTCGTTTGTAACTCTATAGTATTGCTTTCTAGCGCGAACACATGGAGATGACTCTTGATATAACGGGGAAATGGCTTAACGAGTGTTATTGCAAGGCACCGATAGTTTCATTAGCTACTCCACTATTTTTCGTAGATGTTCACATGCCGGTCTTCCGGAGCGGAAGAATGCGTCATTTCTCGGCTACAGACATAACACTCCGCCGGAGTGCATGATACAACCACACCTTGGTTACAGAGACATTATGCCGCCGCAAGGGATTCGCTCCTGCGGAGCGTTATTCTAGCATTCTTGGCCATGCGAAGATTTCGCTAACTGGTACTGCTAAACACTGACCTCTAATTTATCGCAGAGGTATCGACATGAAAACACTCTGGATCTTGCTATTACTTTTCCCGCTCTCATCGGTTTACGCGTCACAAGAATTCCCCCAGTGGGGTTTGCCCGAAGGGGTTAAAGCGCGTCTCGGAAAAGGCGCCGTAAGCGAAATACTGTATTCTCCCGACAGTACACGGCTTGCGGTGGGTACCGATATCGGGACCTGGATTTACGACACAACAACCCATAGAGCAAATGCACTCATCGCCGAGCATGCGGGTTATGTCCGGAGTCTAACGTACAGCCCGGATGGCAGCCTACTGGCGATCGGTAGTTTGGACAGTACTATCCGTCTTTTGAATTCCGCAACAGGCGAGAATTTGTTAACTTTGGAGGGTCACACCGCGGGAGTCATTAATACAATCTTTAGCGAGGGCGGCGCCGCGCTTTTGAGCGTGGGTTATGATAATACAATCCGTCTTTGGGATACCATGAAGGGAGAACAGAAGTGGTCATTGGAATTAACGGGACAGAGCGATCATAAGTATTGGGGCGCAGGTAGAGTATTCAGTCCGGATAATTCAATACTTGCACTCTGGAATTATGAGAATGAGATTGACTTGCGGGGTACATCGACGGGTAGAAACCTACGGACACTGGAAGGACATACAGAGCATGTCACTAGTGTTGCCTTCAGCCCGGACGGATCACTGCTGGCAAGTGGGAGTTGGGGCGACAGCGTCCGTTTGTGGAATGCCGCAACAGGCGCTCACCTGCGCCAGCTGCTGGATGATGAGTCGAATAAGGTCAAGTGCGTGGAATTTAGCCCGGACGGGAACATTCTGGCGTGCGGGTACAATGACAATTCTGTCCGATTGTGGAATGTGTTAACGGGGACACTTGTGCGAACGCTGCGAGGGCATACTGGTTGGGTTTCCGACATCGCCTTCAGTCCGGATGGCGCGATTTTGGCGAGCGCGAGTTGGGACGCGTCTATTCGAACGTGGAAAGCGGCGACGGGCGCCCATTTGGGGACGCTAATGGGACACATGAGACCAGTCCACACAATTGCTTTTAGCCCTGATGGCGGAATACTAGCAAGTGGGAATCGTGGAAATCCCGTACGTCTGTGGGATACCGATAAAGGTGCGTATAGTCGTTCGCTAGGACCAAGGTATTCGAGAGCTAATAGCCTGGCTTTTGGTCCGAATGGGCGTAGGTTGGCAACCGGGACTGATTACCACAGCGTAGAGCTATGGAATGTCAAAACGGGCAAACACTTGCGAACACTACTAAACGATCACGGTGCCGATCACAGCATTGCGTTCAGTCCAGATGGTTCAACGTTGGCAAGCTGGAACGGAGAGACGACCATTCATTTGTGGAATGCCAACAAAGGCGTGATACTGCGTACCCTCAATTGGGATGCGTCAGAGATTGCCCAAAACGTGTACAGACCAGCACGATCTACCCTGGCGTTCAGTCCGGACGGCGCTACGCTTGCAGGTGGTAGTCTAGACACTACGATCCGTCTTTGGGATGTTGCGACGGGCGTACATGAGCGAACCTTAGAAGGGCACACCGCTGACATCACTAGCGTCGACTTTAATCCGGTTGGCAGCATGTTGGCAAGCGGAAGCGGCGATCATACCGCCCGTATCTGGGACATCACTACAGGGGAGTGTAATCGGGTTCTGGAGGGACATACTCCTCACGTCACTACAGTCGCCTTTAGCCCGGATGGAAACACATTAGCAAGTGGTAGCAGAGACAGCCAGATTCGTCTCTGGGAGACGGAGACAGGGGCACATAGGCAGACACTAAAAGGGCACGGTTCTGATGTCACTAGCCTTTCGTTCAGCACTAATGGCCAAACGTTAGCAAGCGGGAGTTATGACGGCACCGTGCTGTTGTGGGATCTTTCGCAATAGTGTGATGACCAGAGGCTGGAAGGTAATCCGGATTATGTTTCATTAACGGTGAATTATCGCTACTAGGGGCAGTTTGAACAACATGCGTCAATGTTGCTTCGGACCTTTGAGAATAGGTGATTTTCTTTCTTGTAGTAATCTTGAAGATTGCATCTCAGGTTTTTCGATAAAAGATAGACGATGGCGCTTAAGAAAGGCTGGTGGGCAATGCCCACCCTACAAGAAGCTGGTTTGATGTCGGGTTTCGCTGTGTTCAACGAATCTACGGGCTGATCGTTTCCCATAGTCAATTATGCAACGGGGGACATTACCATGAACCGTTTATACTGCACATTTGTAGTCACGGTCATTGTTCTTCTTGTTATGGCGCCGCAGCATGGAATTGTTGTGGGGGGTACGTCTAGTTTATCTGGTCGCGTTGTTGATATAGAAGGTCTGCCGGTTGCAGGATTCGGATGCACCCTTGAGCCGGTTCACGTAGAACCAATTCCCGTCGAAATAATACCCGTGGAACGGGATGAGATTGTTGATGATGCAGAACATCAACCGAACATCACGGTATTAGAATCGCGCACCGACGAAATGAGGCGCTTTACCATCCACAACGTCCCTCCGAAGAGGTTTCGATTAGCGCCTTACACCACGCCTGACCACGGATTCGCGATCGACTACGAAATTGTATCCATGAAAGTCGGGGCGATGACGGTGCATCAGCACGAACCGTCACCTTTTGGAGGAATCGCGTTTGCCATTAAATCGGACGCGCATATTGAGAACGTTGAGATCAAAGTGAAGTCACGGCAGCACATTCGCGGCAGAATTGTGTTCACCGACGGGACACCGCTGGTCAGTGCGAGGATTATTCTCAACGTGCACCGTCGTTCTCCCGACGGAACGGGCAGCGGCAGCTCAAGTTGCTCCCGCAAGACGGACGCCAGTGGCTATTTTCTGTTCCATGCGGATGAAACGGCAATCTACACGGTAACGGTGAACCATCAAGGACTTTCGGCAACAGCCAAACCGTTCTGGCTAAAAGAGGGAGATAACAGAGAGGATTTGGTATTGACGTTCGACAGCGGACCGATTTCCCCGGAGGCATCCGATGGTCGAATCGAAGTGTCCGCGGAGGCGTCGACATCCTCAATGCCGGGAAATGAAGCAGCGTGGGTGGTGAATCCGGAAACCGGGCACTTTTACAAGCAGATAAATTGTAGGAGTTGGGACGACGCGAACATTCAGGCTGCCGCCGAAGGTGCACATCTGGTTACGATTAACGATGCGGCGGAGCAGAAATGGCTATCAGAAATCTTTGGGCATCGCCCCTATTGGATCGGGTTGACCGATTATGCAGCGGAGGGTGCATGGGTTTGGGAAAGCGGCGAGCCGCTCACTTTCACTAACTGGGCACCCCATGAACCGCAGGATGACGACTGGGGTGACGAAGATTTTGTCATGATGGATTTTTCCGGGGAATGGTACGACGTTGGACCCAACGGCGTAGAATGGCAAATGGTGCGGTTGGCTATCATAGAAAAAGATGGCGGCACAACGGCGCCGACCAAGGAGAGGTAACCTGTAGAGCAGAGCGGCAATTCTGCTCAAATCTTTAATTTTTTCAACATCAAAGGAGGATTAACCACCTTGAAGATTCTCGTTTTACTTTCAGCCATAATAGTATTGTCTCCTTCTTCACTCACAGCACAGGAGGAAGAGGAATCTACAATCGAACTTGAGGAGATTGTCACGATTGGTACTCGTGTGCCGGAGCGGAGTCGACTGGATTCTCCGGTGCCGGTCGATGTGATTAACGAGGACGCCATCCGAAAAACGGGGCACACCGAAGTCGGACGTGTGTTACAGACATTGGCACCGTCGTTCAATTTCTCGAGTTCTTCAATCAGCGACGGAACGGATGCGCTCCGACCTGCGACACTTAGGGGTTTGGGTCCGGATCAGGTGCTAGTGCTTGTCAACGGGAAACGGCGGCACGGCAGCGCGTTGATTCACGTGAATACTTCGGTGGGTCGAGGTACGGCGGGCGTCGACATGAATGCGATACCGGCAAGCGCTATCAAGCGGATTGAGATTCTGCGCGATGGAGCATCGGCGCAGTACGGTTCGGATGCGCTTGCGGGTGTCATCAACCTCGTGCTCAAGGATGATTACGAAGGGGGGTTTGGCACCTCCTACGGTTCGTCTTACGAGGGAGATGGCGAAACCTTTTCACTGAATGCACACAAAGGGTTCAAATTTGGCGAAGACGGCACGATTCACGGCGCGTTTGAATATCGGGACAGGCAGCCAACCAACCGTGCGGGATTGACGGGCGTGATTCAGTATCCCGGCACCGAGGTTACAGAGGGTTCTCCCGTCCAAGTGACCAACGACGCCGGCAACAAAGAACACAGCTTTGACCGCCAGAATTTCCGTATCGGCGATGCGGAATCACGTCACGGCGCCGTTGTTCTAAATCTGGACAAACCGATTGATAGTATTTGGCAGGGCGCCTCCTTCTACAGTTTCCTTGATTACTCGAATAGGCAGAATACTAGCGCAGGGTTTTACCGCAGAGCGAATCAACTCAGCCGCAACCCCGAAGGGTCGGATTATCCCGATGGGTTTCTTCCGTTAATCAACACCAGCGTACTTGATTATTCCATCGGCGTCGGTGTCAAGCAGAAGTTTGAGAGCGGTTTGCGGATGGATGCGAGCGTCGTCACGGGTGGCAATAGTTTTGCCTTTAACGTCAGCAATTCGCACAACGCATCGCTTGTCGCGGCGGAGGGATCCAGCCCATCATCCGCGGATGCAGGTGATTTGCGACTTTTCCTCAACACGGTGGACCTGGATTTCTCGTTGCCGATGGACTGGGGCAACGTTGCGGTCGGCGGCGGATTCCGGAACGACATCTATCAGATTACCGCGGGTGAGGAGGTATCGTACGAGGACTATGATGGCCCAGGCGGCGCGTCAGGCGGTATTCAAGTTTTCCCGGGTTTCCAGCCGTCGAATGAGGTGAACGAACTGCGTACCGCCTTTGCGTTTTACACCGATGTGGAGGTGAACCCCATCGGATCGGTGTTCGTCAATCCGGCGGCTCGCGTCGAGAACTATAGCGACTTTGGCTCCACGGTAAATGGGAAGTTGGCGCTGCGCTATGAACCGACAGACGCGCTCGCACTGCGCGGCTCGGCGAGCACAGGATTTCGCGCGCCTTCCATGCAGCAACTGTATTTCAATAATGTAAGCACGCAATTCAATACAGTTGACGGGCAGTCGGTGGCGCAAGAAATCGGCACGTTCCGAAATGACAGTGACATTGCGAAAGCTGTCGGGATTCCCGAGTTGACGGAGGAAACCGCGGTTAACGTGAGCGGTGGATTTATTTTGCGTCCGCTGCCTCGATTGACGCTTACGACCGATTTATACCGGGCAACCATCAGCGACCGTATCATTATCAGCGGGCGGTTGTCAAGCGGCAATGAAGCAATCCCGGCAGGGATTCGAGCGAGTCTCGCAGACTCTGGCGTCGCGGGGGCGCAATTCTTCATGAACGCGGCAGACACGGAAACGCAGGGGATAGACGTTGTGGCGTCGTATACGTATCCCGTGTTGGAGCAAGCGTCACTCGCGTTTAGTTTCGCCGCAAACTACACGGAAACAGAGATTACGGACGTGAATCTTCCGGCGAATCTTCCCGAGTCGCTCTTCACCGAGCAGGACCGCTCAATCGTTGAATCGTGGCAACCGAAAGACCGGGTTTCGATGTCAAGCCGGTATACGGGCAACGCTCTTACGGTGGACTACGCCGTCCATCGGTACGGTGAATACACGGTGATTGACGGCGGCAAGAGCCAAACCTTCACACCGAAGTATCTCACGGACGTCCAAATCAGCTACGGATTGGGTGAATACGGAAGAATCAAAATTGGTGCGAATAACCTGTTTAACGTGACGCCGGACGAAAACCGTGTCGGTCAATCGCGCGGTGGGAAGATTGTGGATGCGTGGGGCAACATCATTGTTGATTCACCGGGAGTATTTACGTATTCGCGGCGGTCGGCGCCTTTCGGTTTCAACGGCGGGTTGTATTATATCGGCTGGGAGAATGCCTTTTAAGCGCAATCCAAGTCGAAAAAAGTTGGGGCGGGTATAGGATTGCCTCAGTCATTTCCTGAAGATGAAACATGGGAAAATAATTCAGAAAAGGCTGGTGAACAGTGCCCACCCTACGAGGATGCGAGAATGCCTTTTAAGCGCAATCCAAGTCGAAAAAGGTTGGGGCGGGTATAGGATTGCCTCAGTCATTTCCTGAAGATGAAACATGGAAAAATAATTCAGAAAAGGCTGGTGGGCAGTGCCCACTCTACGAGGATGCGAGAATGCGTTTTAAGCGCAATCTATCGCACACGCAAAGTTGAAAATCGGTTGAGGCGGGTATAGTCCCGCCTCAATTTATTTGTGAAGAGTGTGCATGGGTGTATTCGTGATTGGAATTCCCGGCTCCAGATGGAGGCGACAACATACACGGATTTGGCGTGCAAGTGTGGTGGGAACGATAATCTATGTTATTCTGTTCGCAATTATGGTTATTTGGATTCTTCATGCTTCTAATCGCAGCGAATATACCAGCCATATACTTGGGCCTTTTTACGCGGGGCTTTCGCTTTATCAAATTGTGTCTTTTGTCAACATCGCATGGTTTTTCGCCCTTGTTGTTGATCTGATTGTTCTAATGCGCCATTCTCCTCGGAAAGGAACACTTGCACCAGCTGGCGGGATTGTGTTGTCAATCGTAGCGATAGCAGTCGTTCAATGGGCGGCGGGGGAGTTGAAGCGTGTGGCTGAGGCTTGGGCCTCGCAGTGAATCTTTCAGAGCTATGGGACTGGGCAATTGAAGTGACATTATTTGATCCCGCCCTACCATTGCATTGAATGAGTAACCATGATGATGTCGGAAGAACAGGTATCAAACTGAAAAGGAGTTGATGATGGAAAGTTTGGCATTATTCATGTCTCTGTTTGGGATAGCCGTTTGGGTTCTTATTGCGTTGGTCGTGTGGCGCGCCATGCGGGCACATGAAAAACTCGCCGAATCGCATGAGAAGCTTGCAAAATCCGTTCAGGATCTAGCGAGGCGGATTCAGTCAGACAGATAAGAAGAGAGGTAATTGTTTAGTCCATCGGTCTGGATTTGCCAATCCAGACCGAGCAGGGGCAGGAAACGCCCCGAGTAGGGAAGTACAATGCTAATTCCGGCTAATCGGGGGCTTACATGCCCAGACCGGACGTGCGACGAACTGTAATACTACGAACCAAACGACGCACTAAACAGTTACGAAGAGAGAATCGAATCTGATTTTTTTGTTGTAGAGATCTTCGTGCCGCGTGTCAGCACTGGCGTCAATTGAAGAGATGCAAAGAGAAGGTGGGCAGTGCCCACCCTACAAGTGTACTGTCGCATTCGCTATCCGCTCAGTTGATGGTTCGGTTAATCTCATTTAATCTTGCATGATTCCACGCTGGGGATTTCATCCCGAGTTAGGGAAAAGAGGAATCAAGGATTGAATGATTCAGGATCTCGGCCATGATGTTTTGGGAATTGTCTGAATCACGGATTAAACGGATTACACAGATTGCACGGATTTGGAGATAATACATCCGACGGACGATTCAGGGATTGAAGTAAGAGTATCGGGGTTATACGTCTAAAAGTCTACAAGGAATGGTGGGCAGTGCCCACCCTACAACGAAACTATTCAAGTCAGGTGTTGAGGCGAAAAATGAAGAAAAGGGACGACAGGCGACGCGTTTGTTGCTTTTCGCCTAACGCATGGTATTTGGTTTTATGGTTCCTCCTGTGCCACCTTGCCATTTGGTTGGGCACAGTTGGGTATGCGTCAACGGTCAAGCATGGGGAACAGGCGTTGAAAAACCCCGATGGCACATGGAAATGGACGAATAAGCTCATCAATGAAACCAGTCCGTATCTTCTGCTGCATGCCCACAATCCTGTGGATTGGTACCCGTGGGGAGCGGAGGCGTTGGAACGCGCAAAAACGGAGGATAAAGCAATTTTTCTCTCGGTGGGTTATTCAACCTGCTACTGGTGTCATGTCATGGAGCGGAAAGTATTTGCGGATCCCGACATCGCGGCGATGATGAACGAGATGTACATCAACATCAAGGTGGATCGGGAGGAGCGACCCGATCTTGATGAAATCTACATGACGGCAACTCAGATTATGACGGGCGGAGGAGGGTGGCCCAATTCCGTGTTTCTCACGCCGGACCTGCATCCATTCTACGCGGGAACTTACTTTCCGCCGGTTGACAGCCATGGACGTCCCGGTTTTCCGCGTGTGCTAAAGGCTCTTCATGATCATTGGGTGAATCGGCGGGATGAGGTGATTGAGCATGGAATGAAGATCACTGAGGTCATCAGGCAGGCGACAGGTGGAGCGCTTGGCGAAACGGATGAATCGCCGCTGGAAAGAGCGTTGGTTTCGTCCGCGATCGAAGGTTTGCGGTCAACTTACAACCCGGCATACGGCGGTTTCGGCGACGCGCCGCTTTTCCCATCACCAACAAATCTCGAACTTTTACTTAACGAATATGACCGCGAAAAGGATGACAATCTCCTCAAAATGGTCACTCACACGCTTGACATGATGGCATACGGTGGGATATACGATCAGATTGGCGGCGGATTCCACCGGTATTCGGTCGATGCCAGGTGGCTTGTGCCGCATTTTGAGAAGATGCTTTACGACAACGCACAGTTGGCAAAGGTCTATTTGCTTGCTTATCAACGGACGCAAGAGCCGTTGTATCGTCGTGTAGCCGAAGAGACTTTTGACTTTGTCTTCCGAGAAATGACTTCACCCGAGGGCGGCTTCTATTCCGCGATCGATGCCGAAACCGACGCAGAGGAGGGAAAATACTACGTTTGGACAGATAAGGAGATTCGCGACGTTCTTGGTCGGAGGAAGTCGAAGCTGTTGATGAAGGTGTACGGCGTGACGAAAGGACCGAACTTCGAAGGCAAGAATATCTTGTATCTACCCTCACCGATCGCGAATGTGGCGAAAGAGGAGGGGAAATCCGAGGCATCGCTGCTAGAGGAACTTGAACCGCTGAAAGCGAAACTTCTGAAGGCGCGAGAGCAACGGGAACGGCCGCTGCTTGATACAAAGGTGATTGTGAACTGGAATGGGTTAATGATTGATGCCTTTGCACTCGGGTACGAGGTGCTTAAGGACACCCGCTACCGCAATGCTGCCGAGCAAGCGGCGACGTTCATTCTTGAGGAGATGAAAAACTCTAAGGGACAACTGATGCATACATATCGGGATGGCATCCTCAAATACGACGGTTATCTCGATGACTACGCTTTCTTCGTTCGCGGTTTGCTGGGATTGTATCAGGCAACTGGTGAAAAACACTGGCTCAGCGAAGCGCGCGCCTTGACCGATACAATGGTCGAACTCTTTTGGGATGACGCGGACGGAGCGTTTTATTTTACGTTGGAGGGGGCGGAACATCTGCTCGTTCGCACAAAAAAGCCGTATGACTCGGCGATTCCGTCGGGAAATGCAGTCGCCGCGAACAACCTCTTGTCACTCGCGGAATTAACCGGTTCAGGCAACTACTTTGAGTTAACAGAAAAAACCTTGAAGGCGTTTGCGGGTATGATGTCGAAATCCTCTGGCGGGTTTATGCACATGCTCCTTGCCGCGAATCGGTATTGGCCCGTTCTGCCATTTTTCAGACAACAAATAATCCCTTCTTTCGTTCCCCCTCTAGCTACCGGCACTGAAACTGACATTGTGAAGGTTAGTGCATCCGTCACCCCACTCGGGAAATTTCCACCTGCTCGTCTCATTGATGTGGAAGTTCATCTTGAGATTGCCGAGGGGTGGCACATCAACGCCAACCCAGCTTCTCAAGATGTGCTTATTCCTACGTCTGTTTCGCTTGATCCGGACGCACCCGCCGAGCTTGTTTCCGTGGATTATCCCGAAGGAGAACTTGTGCATTTCGATTTCAGCGGGGAGTCGCTGTCCGTGAACGGAGGGACGGTTACCATACCGGCGAGGCTCCAGCGAAAATCTGATAATCCGCTTGATTTAGAGATTCGCTATCAAGCGTGTAATGATCTGATTTGCTTGGAACCTACAACCACAAAAGTCCGGCTTGGTAAATAGACGCGAAAAAAGGGGAAATTGGGAATTTGATAACTGTCGATTCTATCGGGCGTAGCGAATAAGAAGATCGAGTTTTGAGGGGGAATGGGATCGTTAGCGCAGTGAAGTGTTGGGTTTCACTCTGATTTCGGCATTACGGGCGTAATGAGTTCCGAATAGCCCTTCTTCCTCTTACGATTTTTCACGTATTTTCGTTCAACCCAACCTACGTATTAACCACAACGGATCTTTATCGCAGTCACTGTTCGCTTGCTCGATTTGTCAGATTGTGACATGCGCAAACTAACAGTTTGCGCTACGAGGGCGCGTCAGATTTTGTACGCAATTGCACATATCCTCATCGTTCATTAGCAAACAACCATAGTATGTGTAAAGATGAATGTAAATGGCTATACATGGAAGATCGCAATGACGGTTTGGCGCGTCTAGGTGCGGTTGAGATTGGATGATATGTTTCTAATCGATGGGTTGGGCGGCTTCAGGGACTTCGACTCCCTGCTCATTCCAGAATCGGTATGCGCCGCGGTGGAGCGGAGTCACGAATGCCATGGGCGCATTTTCAATTGTCATGTCTTTGGCCGCGTGGTGGGTATGGCGCAGCGTTGCACCACCCTTTTCCGAATATACATGCCTTAAAATTGTGTGGATGGTCGCTTCATCAGTGTCTTTGTGCGCAACCAGCAAGGTTGGCATGAGGAGCGTATTGACCGGCTGATCTATTCCTTTGTAGACGCCTCCCGGCAGCGTTCCCGACAGGTAAAACGGGTATTTTTCATAAAAGCCGTACTTTTTTGCCGGGGCATCAAAGTCGATGAGTCGAATGGTTTTGATTGTGGAGACTTCGAGAATCGCCGCATTGGGAGCGCTCACCAACCACTGGAAACCGGATACTTGTCCATCTCGCAGTGCGTTGCCACCTGCCATTCCGCCTTTGTAAACAGGCGTATATCTCCCCTGTATTCCCGCCAATGTTGCCAAGCGTTCAAGGGTTTGCGCGGAGCCCGATCCTGCCGCGCCCATCGCGACTTTCTTGCCGACGATATCCTCAAATTTGTGGACATCACTATTGGCAAGTGTGGAAAACTGGTTGTACGCAATATAAAGCAGCGTTACCACGCGGAGGTTTTCTTTCCTTCCCTCTTTGGCAAACACCTCTTGTCCGTGATAGCCCAGATAAGCATCGGAGGCAAATGCAACCCCAAGGTATTCCGGGCTACCGTTGACCCGACGCACGTTCTCAATGGATCCGGCGGAGGCTTCTACAGAGATTTTGATGTTGGGTTCCGCTTTCGAGACTACGTTGCCTATGCCAGCGGCAAAGGGGGAAAACGTACCGCCCGTTGCTCCACCGAGGATGGATAGCCATATTTTCTCGTTCTTGGCTTGAGTTTCCTGCGGTTTTGCATCCTTGGATTTTTGGTTGTTGCAGCCGTAAGTTACGGTAAGGAGTATGATAAATAAAAATAAGAGTTTATGACGCATGAGTACTGAAAGATTCGGCATGTGGGAGTTTGTCCTTATATTTCGGTGAATTGGTTGTTGACGCCAGGTAGGATTTCCGAGCCCGAAGTCTGGATGTGCAGCGTGGATGATTCCAGTGTTGAGAAAGTATACTTCCAACAGGTTTGTGGAGTCAATTGAAAACAGAGCGACAGGACAACCACAGGGGGTTGTCCCTACATAAATCGGATGTCCACATGGACGCATCTACAGACTGAACTACGCAGGTTCTATATCTGTTGAAAAATTTTCTCGGATTTAGGATAATAGAGTTGATTTGATAAAGATTCACGGGTAGTGGAATCAGCAAAAAATTAATCAGGAGCTTAGAATTATGGCTGAATTAACGCAAATGAAATGTGTCGCATGTCGAAGGGACGCGCCCCGAGTCACGGATGCAGAGATTGCAGAATATCTTCCGCAAACGCCGGAATGGGAGATTGTGGAACGCGAGAACATCAAGAGGCTGGAGCGCGTTTTCAAATTCGACGATTTTCCTCAAGCGCTGTCTTTCACGAACAAGGTGGGAGAATTGGCGGAATCGGAGGGGCATCAACCCACACTTCTGACAGAGTGGGGCAGAGTGACGGTTACGTGGTGGACGCACAAAATACGAGGATTGCATCGCAACGACTTCATCGCGGCGGCAAAAACGGACCAGTTATATTGAACTTTCGAACTCTGCTTCTAGGGAAGTTTGAATAGACATCTTTCCAAAATAATGTCAGTTGTTTCGGGCTTCTTTCACAGCGTTGAGTGACCAAAGGAGCAAATGTACAGTCGAGAAATTGAGGGAATGTACGTGTATGCTTGTTTAGCTGCTTGTCAGCTCTCTTCCCTGCTCCGATCCTCTGTATCTTGTGATTTAATTGACGCAAGCTGTTACCTGTCGCCCCGCTGGGGCTTTGGTGAGAGTGTATCCGGTGTTGCTATACACCTGCGGGATCTCTATCGCACTCGTTATTCACTCGTTTGATCCCCGCTGGGGCTATGTGAGTTAATCCGATAAAGCCTTAAACACACCGTGCCGCTGGATTGAAAGGTCAATGACTTCAATTTTAGCTTTAAATCAATGGAGTATCAATCGGCAGCAACTCGGGTTAATTAGGAAAGATGTCTAATAATATGAACCTGCCCAAAAAAACAGAAGTGAAAGCAATTTTTGGCTATTTGAACGCTGTTGCATGTCGTCCCGACAGCACTTTCAACGGCTAGCAAGATTTCTATCAGGATTTACTATGGGATTTCTATCGCATTCGCTTGATTGTAGTGCACACCCTACAAAACTCGCGACCGGGAGGTCGCTCCTACAAGTAGTTGGTTCGTCGCAACGATCCTCAATTATCAATTCGGATAACATACAATCTATATGAGTGCGAAATTGAATGAAAATGACTACAATAGCGGGAGAATGGAAGCAAAATAGAGATGTGTGGAATTTGTCAATGCAGCAGGAGTGACCTGAATCCTTATTTCCACATCACCGTCAACATGTGAAACTAATTTTTGAAGCATGCCTATGAGACTCCTTTTCCTATCGATTACGGTTCCTGTTCCAGCGACTGACGGGGGGCGCCTCCGCGTGCTGAATCTGCTCAAACAGACCATCCAGAGGAACCGGGTTACTTTTTTGGCGTTGGAAACGCTACCGACTGACGCGGAGGGGATTGAGTATCTTCGGAGTCTCGGGATTGAAGCACACCTCGTTTCACACACCTCCCGGTTACCCCCGATCACCCTGCGATCCGTGAGCCAATCCGTTTTGAAGCGGAAACCGCTGACGGTAGCTCGGTATGATGTACCCGCATTTCGGAGAGCATTCCATTCATTGCTGGACACGGGCAGTTATGATTTGATCCACTATGAGATGTTCCATACCGGGCAGTATTGCCTAGAAACGAATGCTAGGAGTTTGCTATCCCTCCAGAATGTTGATTCGCACATCTGGCGCCGCCTTCGCGAACAGACATCAAACTCTCTTCGGCGTTGCCTCTTCGGGACCCAAGAGCGCGCGTTTAGACGATACGAGCGTACCATGAGCAATCGTTTCGACCTTGTCGCTTGTGCGTCGGGGGTCGATCGCGATCTCATGGATGAAATTTGTCCGGGGCTTAACGCGGAAGTGATTCCCAACGGCGTCGATACCGAACTCTACCAGCCAGATCATGAAGTTGAAGAAGATGCGACGCTAATCTATACGGGCAGCATGGACTGGTTTCCAAACGAAGATGCGGCTATCTACTTCATAGACGAAATCCTTCCCACGATACAAAAAAAGCGTCCGAACCTGAAATTTTATGTTGTCGGGCAGTTTCCCAGCGAGCGCCTAAAGCGCTACGGCAACCGCCCCGGAGTTGTGATCACCGGTCGGGTTGACGATGTTAAACCGTACGTCGCACGCGCCACGGTTTATGTTGTGCCGTTGAGGATTGGCGGCGGCACACGTCTGAAGATTTTGGAGGCATTGGCTATGGGTAAGGCGGTCGTGTCGACAAGTGTCGGCGCCGAAGGATTGAATTTGAGGGTAGGGGAGGAAATCATGATTGCCGACGAGCCGGCGAAGTTTGCCGATGGCGTGCTTCAGCTCATGGAAAACGGATGCATGCGTCGGGAACTGGGCGACAACGGACGGCGACGCGTCGAGACAGAATATGATTGGCGGCAGATCGGAGAAAAATTGCAGGGACTGTATGAAGCGGTGGTTGCCGCTGATTCCCGGACAACAGGTACCATCCATAATCCGCAAAGTTTAGGCTAATACCATTTTTCTAAAATGATTGTGCATTGATCGCGTAAATCAGGTAAAGAAAATTGCGCGAACCGGAACAAGATGTCTTGCCTCTGCACAAAGCCGGCGGGGCAAGGGGATCTCTATCGCATTCGCTATCAAGATCCCTATCGCACTCCTTATTCAGTCGCTTGATCTCATTTGATTCCCGCCTACGGCGTATGTGAACGATATAGTTAAGACATTTTTTGCACTATAATTCAAGCGAAATGGTATAAGTGTTTGAATGCAAGAACCTACGCGCGATAAGCTACTGAAACTTTATGACCAACTCAAAACGGCGTATGGGTCGCAGGCGTGGTGGCCGGCTGACACACCATTTGAGGTAATTCTCGGAGCCATCTTGGTGCAATCGACTGCGTGGCGAAATGTTGTTAAGGCAATCGATAATCTGAGGGATGCAAATCTTCTCACGCCATCAAGGTTAGGGGCAATTTCGCAGACGAAATTGGAGGAGCTTGTGCGTCCCTCCGGGTATTTCCGTGTCAAAGCGAAGAAGGTTCGAGCTTTCGTGACGCATTTGGAGGCACACCACGACTATCGGCTGGATTCCCTGTTCGCCGCCGACGTTTTCACGTTGCGGGAGGAGTTGCTCTCGATTTATGGGATCGGAAACGAGACCGCCGATTCAATTATACTCTACGCGGCGGAGAAGCCTATCTTTGTCATTGATTCTTATACCCATCGTTTGCTGCTTCGACTGGGCTGGATAGGGGGGAAATACGACTATGACAAACTACAGGCGATGTTTATGGACACGCTTCCCCATGACGTAGGATTGTTCAGCGAATTTCATGCGCTAATTGACCGCCACGGTTCAAGAATCTGTCGAAAAACCCCGCGTTGCGAGGTGTGCGCACTTCGGAGCGAGTGCCCGTTTGAGGGAGAGAAAACAGCCAAATAGTTGGGTTTCGCTGCGGACGCCGTTTCAAAATAGATGCTCTCAGTGTAGCGTCAAGCGAATTGGAGGATGGCGTCGTCGGAGGTAAACTGGATGGGAATGGGCGGGCCATGACCTTGCCCGAGAATAGGAATATTGGAGAAAGCGTTGTAGCAGCAGATGTATGCTAGCCGCGGGAACTCTGACAGATTGGGTTCGGAAGCATGGATGAGATTGCAGTGGAAGAATAGTGCACTGCCCGGTTTGGCTTCCACAAATTGAACCGGCAGTTTCGACTCAAGGGCTTTGGCGCGTTCGGGTTCGACTCCATGCTGGTTTCCTACGTTAGCGTGGTCGAGCCGTCCCAGCAGGTGTGAACCGACCATGACTTTCAGGCATCCGTTCACTTTCATGGCTTCATCAATGGCAATCATGGCAGAAGCCAATCGCGGATAGGGGCAACCGTCCCGGTACCAGTAGCCGTAGTCTTGGTGCCATTCCCAGGCACCGCCGCCTTCGGGGTATTTGAGCATTACCTTACTATGCCAGTGGTAGACATCCTCTCGAAGCATTGCTCTCATCGAGTTGACAATGCGCGGGCTTGCCGACACCATACCGAAAACATCCTCTCCAATATCTCTCCATATTGCCAATGGAGACTCGTTGCCATCCGCATCGTGAGCCACAACGGTATGTTCCCGTACACGCGCAGCTAAATTGGCAGCTCTACGCAGTATGGCGACCTCGTCAATCGAGAACATACCTTCAACCAAGACAAATCCGTCACGATTGAAGTCCTCAATTTGGTCTATTGTAAGCATGCCGTTTTTCGGTGTCAGTTACGACAGTTCAAGGGTTACGGCATACGGAGTATGCCTACTACCGAGTTACAATATATTTCGCGCTGCCAAACGGATGGCGTTTGCAGTTTTGTCAATCGCCTCATCGGTCATGTCGGGCTGAATGCCTATGCGAACGGCACGACTTAGATAGTCCAATGTCCGAGGGCACATGCGATCGGAGTAATGGATTTTACCTTCGTATGCAGGATGCGAGTACGGCAACCCGTTCGGATGATAGGTTCTCTTCTCAAGGATATAGTGCCAATTCGAATAGACGTGCCTGTCTCCATTCCCGTGGGTGTACATTGGACCGCCGCCAACACCGTGTTTGCCCATTGCCTCGCCGAACTTAACCGCCAGATCCGGGGTCGGGAGGAAGAACGCGACCGAGAGATTGCAATCACCATCCTCATCGTGGCATTTTCGCATCTCAATACCGTGCACATCGGCGATGGCGTGACGTAGTTTGGCGTTCCGGATTTTCGTGTTTTGCAGATAATCATCAAGACGTGTCAACTGCACCGACGCAACGGCACCGCGTATCTCATCCATCCTGAAGTTCATACCCGGGAAGGCGGCTTGGGATTGCTTTGAGATTCCCCACAGATTGCCCGCATCGTGCGCCATGCGGGCTCTATCGTACAGATCGTCATCATCGGTAATCACGACACCCCCTTCGCCGGTAATGAGGATTTTGCTCTGCTGCAAGCTGAAGCATCCAATGTCTCCGTATGTCCCAACTCTTTTGCCGTTGACAGAAGCCCCCATCGCTTGTGCGCAATCTTCGATTACTGCGAGGTTGTGTTTTTCGGCTAACGCTTTTATTCTAGGCATATCCGATGGCATGCCCAACATATGCACGGGTATAATAGCTTTCGTACGCGGCGTAATCTTGGCTTCAATGTCGTCCGGATCGATTGAAAGCGATTCATCAATCTCAGCTATTATCGGAACGGCGTTCGCAATCACGACGGACGACGGCGTCGCAATCCAGGTGTATCCCGAAATGATGACCTCATCGCCGAGACCAACACCGGCGGCGTATAGCGCGACGATTAAAGATGCGGTCCCCCCATTCGTCGCAAGCGCATGTTTGACGCCAAACTTTTCTGCAATTCCCTTTTCAAAAGCGGCGACTGTGGATTCCTCGGGGCCATATCGACAAAGTTCGCCCGATCTCAAGACTTTTAGTACAGCTTGTTCCTCTTCTTTACCTAAACGCGCCATTGTCAATTTCTCCTTGTGTCATTGGGATTCATGTTACGGCGGAATTCTCAATTTGAAAACTCCGCAACTTCACACAGTTCCGATCCTGATCGGGATTTCTAGTGCCTTCCGCTTCAGGATAGAGCAGATTAACAGCGACCTCCGCAGCGCCAGCCATCAGTAGGACTTCGATCCTGTTGGTTGTGCCGGCAACTGATAATTCTAGCGCGAGTGAAGGCAGAAGGTGTCCATTTCATTTTGTCGCGTTGCAGTCATTCGTAGAGGAATACCATGCGGTATTAGGACTCTAGACACTATCATAGTCTGCCTTTTGACGCAAGCATCAAATCGTGAAAACGCAAATCGCAATGGGTTTTAAGCAAGTTTTAATATAAGAGTTTATCTTCCGTATCGGCTGGGAAGAGTAGGATTGGAAGGATGGAAGATTTCTTTTCACGCCATTCTCAATCCTCCGATACGAAAGACTCGGAACTTAATGGATGCATAAGAACCTGCTGGATTTGCCAATCCAGCAGGAGCGGTTGGAACCTATACTATACGCTGTTGGAAGTTGCGTTTTTAAGAGTCAAGAAATGGAGCATGAGTTTTGCAGGCGGTAGGAGGGAATTCCGATTCCCGACCGTCGCGATTCGGAGATCGCTCCTACAAACCTTCGGTGCACAATTGCGCAAAATTAACCGGTGCTGAGTAAGTTTTTTCTTGGAAGTTGCTTAACGGCGGGCGGTGCCCGACCTACAACACTCATGGGACGGCACAGGGGCCGTCCCCTACCATCAGGGAAGATTGGCGAGGTGGTTGGTGATAGATTTATTTTCAACACCTACGGAATATGTTACAATTGACCTATTCGATTGGTTCCGTAGAACTCAATTAGACTAAACTTGCTGCAGGTTAAGTACAAAAGGAGCTATTTTGTATGCAGCCATTCTTGCACATTGCAGTTGGCGTCCTCGCCGCCGTCGCCCTATCCCTTGTCTTCATTTTCCAATCCAGCTTTGGAGAATCACGGCATACACTGAGCATCATCGGCGCCATTGCGATTGTGATTGCCAGCCTCTACATTCTGCGAACCCGCCTCTTTCGATGGGGGAATCGGAGCCGATTGTTAAAATATCACCAGGGGATTGCGTCGTTCGGCTTGTGCCTTGTGCTTGTCCATTCAGGCGTCAAGCCTGAAACATGGCATTCATGGCTGACGTTTTGCTTGGCTTGGCTGAATCTGGGGAGCGGGGTTGCGGTGAGCCTCACGAAGGCGCGGCCCCGACGCATCTTGCTGCGCTGCCATTTGGTATTGGCGCCCATTTTACTGGTTGCGATTTTGGTTCATGGCCGCGAAAAACTTGAGCACGATGAATTCTTTCCATTGACTGAGGAACACGACATTACCTGCGTAAAGTGTCATACCCCGAACCCGTTGGTGTTTCGTATGGATGGAGGATTTGAGAGCGAGCTTAATGTAGATGAAAATCTATCTTGGAATATCCAATCGGAATTTCAGGTTCGAGGCGTACCAATCTCCCAACACTCCACTGTAGAAGTGAAAAAGAAGGCGTCCAAATGGATGATAACCGACCTCAACAATCGGCGGAAGTATATCGTCAGAAAGGAAGAGGAGGGGCTTGACGTATTCGCCGATTCAGTTTATAGAACCTACACTTGTCGAACTTGCCACGTACACGACACTCCGGACATTCAGATTGCGCATGAGGTGCACGGCGTGCTTGACTATGACAGGTGTTTGGGCTGCCATCAAACAGAGTTGAACGGAACAAGATACGGGAAGCAGCAAGCCCGTTGGGAATACGATCCCAATTGGTAGAAATAGAACGAATAGGATTGGAAGAATGGAAGGGTGGAAGATTTCTTTCTACGTCAGTCTCCATAGATCAATCCTCTGAAGTGGAAGAAAGGATGCCATGCAGCTATACTTGACGCTGGTGAAAATTGCGTGTTTTCAAGCGTCTGGCGGTAGGTGCGGTTGGAAACCGCACCTACAGGGAACGCATGTCGCGACCTGGAGATCGCTCCTACAAAAGACGCAACTTCTGACAGCGCGGAGTATAGGAAAAATCGTAATTGTTTAGTTCAGTCCAGAACTTACGCGCCATCAGGAAATCGCGACCTGGAGAGGGATTTTCTATCAGGATCTACTATCGCCTTCACTATTCGTTCAGTTGATCGCTCCTTATTCAGTCGCTTGAGGGATCTACTATCGCGCTCCTTATCCAGTCGCTTGATCGCTCCTACAAGCGGATTTGGACGCTTTACTGGCACAGATAGCATGACGGCGGAAGCTATCGTCTAAAGATGCGATCACAATCTAACAGATCGTGGTACGGGAATCTATCGCCATTGGGATAGGCTCCCTTGAAAAAACGCAACTTCCAGCAGCGTGGAGTATAGCTAGGGAAAATCTTACGGATTTGTCGATCCAGCAGGAGCGATTGGGTAGCTAGCGCGCCATGGTTTTTGTCAAAACACGAAATTTCTTGTCGAAAGTTGCTTAAAAGCATGCACCATTGGAAAACAAACAGTATAACGAAAGCGGGGATGTTTAGACGGGTTATTATATTCTGTACCGTACTCTTGGTTCAGGTATTTGTAGGCGGAGGAAATGCCGAACCCGAAGGACAGAAATTACAAATGGCTGCCGCGCCCAATACTCAGGCGGCAGCGAATAGAGATGAATCTCAGAAAGCAAAGGAACTTTGGAGGACATATTTCTACGCCGATGGCAGATTTCGTCAGGAAAGTATTTTTCGGGAGGGTTCACCGAGCCGCTATCGGTACCGCATCAGATTTCGCTTGGGCGGCAGTTTTCCGGTTCATCCAGATGCGACTCTGGGATTCAGAATGGTCACGGGTGCAACGGATGACCCGACTACGGGTAACGTAGACCTTGACGATTATTTTTCGAAGAAGGGTTTTAATCTTAACCGGCTGTTCCTCCGATATTCCCCTAGTTCGTCACTGACGTTTACAATTGGTAAGTTCCCCAATCCGTTTGAACGCGTTGAGTTGGTGTTTCACAACGACGTGCAGTTTGAAGGCGCAGCACAGCAGTTTCGTTTGAAGAACGTGGGTTTTATTCATCAGACACGGGTAAATCTCGGGCAATTCATTCTGGCGGAATCCAAGAGCGGGGCGGATACCAATCTATTTGCGGGACAACTGTTTCTTAAGGGATTGCATTTCAAAGGGTTGTCGATCGGTACGATGCTTTATGAGTATCGGAACGAGGATACTATTGCTCAAGCGGTTGAAGACGGCAAACTAGGCGGCGGGGATACAAACGCGCGGATTGGGAAAGGCACAGGAACATCCAGCTATCTCTTTGGATTCAGGATCTCGGAGTCGCTTGTGAAGTATGAATCCGAAATCGGACCAATGCCTTTAAGGTTTATCGGTGTTTATGCTCGGAATTTGTTGGCGGATTTCAACGACAAGGCGTATTGGTTCGAGGTTGGGGTTGGACCAATATCGCGATTACATAGATTATATGGACATTACCACTATGTTTGGGTTGAACAGGAATCCATGATATCGAACTATAATAATGCCGATATATTCAATCCAAACATGCGAGGACATGAATTTAAATTTTCCGCGTCGCTTTCCGAGAATATCGGTGTAGAAGCGCTATACTTCGTAGCTAGGAATATCCTCTCCTCCGGACCTGATCCGCATCAGCATAAAGCCAGACTGCAGGTTAAGGCGAAATTTTGACGCAGGGCGATAGCTTTGTATTTTGCTTAATTGGCTGTCCGTCCGATTGCTCCATCCAAACCCTGACCTCCCCGTATTCAGATTCTCTCCCGACGCGACCTTGCATTGCGAGCTAAGGGGATTCCATCTTCGATTTGATGATTGAAGATGGATCGCTATCTCACGGGATTAGGTATGGAATCTCTATCGCCCTCCTTGTTCATTCGGTTAATCTCCTGGAGTTGGGTTTCACGTTGCTCAACCCAACCTACAGGCTGGTGGGCGGGGGATTTCTATCGCCCGCGCTATCCGCTTGGTTGATCCCACCCTACATATGTACTGAAACTATATCCGTTGAAGGGAGGTGACGGATATGATACCATTGCCGTATCTGTTATACCATTTCTCTAAAATGCTTGTGCATTGATCGCGTGAATCAGGTCAAGAAATTTGCATGGAGCGGAACAAGAAGTCTCGTCTCCGCGCAAAGCCAGCGGGGCAAGATGCCCCGCCTACGGTGTAAGTGGGCGATATATTTACGACATTATATGCACTGTTATTCACGAGAAATGGTATTAGAAGGCAAGTGGACACTGCGAACATCTGCCTCAAAACCGGCGATGGTCGAAGGATAGGCGGCAACACAACATTACTACTGGAGATGGCGACAAGACATGACATACCGCGACATTTTAGAAAAAATCCGGCTTGCATTTCCGCAACCGGTATCTGACCCCATTCATGACTCCTATTTTGTGCATTCAATCATGCGCGCCTTAGATCAGGTTGATGCGCTGAAAACACATCTGCCGATGTTAGGTGACGTGGTGCCCGGTGATTTTGAGAAGGCAAAACAGACGGTGTTGCCCGATGGGATGTCTACAGTGGAAGATGTCACGGCAGAGCTAGTGGAATATCTACGAGGAATGACTATATTCGGGCATCCCCGTACTCAGCAGAATGTTATTCCTCCGCCGACGATTCCAAGCTTGATTGGGGTACTTCTCGCCTCGCTGCACAATCCCAATATCTCATGGGATGAATATAGCCGTTTGGTGGCATTGGCTGAGGTTGAAGTGGTCGCCATGACCTCAAAATTGATAGGGTATGATCCGGAAGCGTCGAGTGGCGTATTCACCTTTGGCGGCACGGGGACAACACTTTACGGCGTGAAGCTGGGCTTGGAAAAAGCCTGTGCAGAAACGATGCAGCAGGGAACACCTGAAGAGATTGTGGTTTTCGTGTCGGATGCGGGGCACTACTGCGCCTCCAATATTGTCGGATGGCTCGGAATCGGGACGAACAATTTGATTACCATCCCGACAACGGTTGAAAACGAAATCGATCTCGCCCAACTTGAACGGCAGGCTCGTACAGCATTAGGAAACGGGAAAAAGATTGCCGCCATCATCGCGACACTAGGTACCACCGATTCGTTTGGATTGGACGACTTGGAGAGTATTGCGACGTTGCGCGACACGCTGGTCGACGAGTTCCAGCTCGACTACAAACCGCACATTCACGCAGACGCAGTTATCGGCTGGGCGTGGTCGGTGTTCAATGACTACGATATTGAGAGGAATACCCTCGGGTTTCGTCCGCGCACCATCCGCGCATTGGCGGGGGCGTGCCGGCGAATACGTCATTTATCTCTGGCGGACTCCGTTGGAATCGACTTTCATAAAACCGGCTTTGCGCCTTATATCTCCAGTCTAGTTCTCGTCAAAAATCAAACGGATTTGGAATTGGTGACTCGCCACCCTGAGCAGATGCCGTATCTGTATCACTTCGGGGACTATCGACCCGGAATGTTTACTCTTGAGACCTCCAGATCGGGGACGGGACCGCTTGCGGCTCTCGCCAATTTCCGACTGTTTGGCGAGGAGGGATTGCGGGTTATCTTGGGTCACATTGTCGAGATGACGCAACTGCTGCGTGAGCATCTTGAAGGGCAAGAGGGCACCACCGTGTTGAATCGAGACAATTTCGGTACCGTCACACTTTTCCGCGCCTATCCGATGGGCGTGGACACCTTTTCAATCAAGCGACAAGAATTCGAGGACGAAGCGTACCGCGATAGCCTGCTTTCACATAACAATTACAGCCGAGAAATATATAAATACGTGCATTCGGAGGCGATGTCGGGAAGAGGGGTGGTCATTTCGATTACGGATTGTTATCGACGAACCAGTTACGGAGAGCCTATAGTCGCCTTGAAGTCGTTTATTCTGTCGCCATTTGTCAATGAGGATGATGTCAAATCCGTAGTGTCGAAGGTTTTGGAGGCGAGAGAGAAGGTGGGTTGGTGCAAAGATTAATACTTGTCTGAATCGTGGATTTTCACGAATTTATGGATTTCGCGGATTACTTACACCGAATTAGCTCGACTTTTTACATTTAAGCAAAATCATGGGACGGCACGCGACCGTCCCCTACAATCAAGTGCGATTAACTGCCCATCTGCTAATTTTCCATTGACAAGTGAGGATTGGATGAGGTATTCTATGAGAACTGTCAAGGCTTTAACCTTGACACGTTAATCCTTGGCTGAATATGGTCGCTAATCAGAAGGGCTTGCGGAATACTATCGGAGATTGCGCCGTTGTCGATTGACAAACTCAAGTACGTGCTGCTGTCAGACTTCTACAGCAATCTGTTAACGGAAAAGCAGCGGGAATTCCTCAGTCTCTACTATGAGGAGGATTTGTCGTTGGGAGAGATTTCCGAGAGGTTCGGCATCTCTCGGCAGGCGGTGTATGATTCAATTCGGTCGTCGGAGATGTGCCTTGAACGCTTTGAGAACGAGCTTGGGTTGTTGGCTAGTTTTCAACATCAGCGAGGTGTAGTTACAGATGTGTTGGAGCATCTGCAAGCACTGGAAACCGACGATGTTGGCTCAAAGAAAAGGGAAACAATTCGGTACATTAAACAACGTCTTCACACTTTGATTGACCTTCCTCAGTCACAATTCACCGATGGAGCGCGGAGCTAGAGAAAATTATGTTTGAAAGTTTGACCGAGCGGTTGCAGAGCACCTTGAAGAAGATTGCCGGTCAAGGCAAGCTGACAGAGAAGAACGTGGCTGATGCCCTGCGAGATGTGCGCAGGGCGTTGTTGGAAGCAGACGTTAACTTCAAAGTCGCACGCGATTTTATTGAGGATGTCAAGGAGCGAACGCTCGGTCAACAGGTGCTCGGCAGCTTAACGCCGGAATTACAGATTGCCAAGATCATAGGCGATGAACTGACCAAGTTGATGGGGACGCAGGCAGCGAAGATTAATATCGCACCGAGCGGTCCAACAGTCGTCATGATGGTCGGTCTGCAAGGCTCCGGTAAGACAACCGCCGCCGCGAAATTGGCTCTGAGATTCCGTTCGGAAGGTCGAAATCCGCTTTTGGTTGCAGCGGATGTTTACCGGCCGGCGGCGATAAAGCAGTTGGAGGTGCTTGGTGAACAGATTGAGGTGCCCGTGTTTTCGATGGGCACGGATGTATCGCCTGTCGCTATCGTAAATGAAGCGGTTAAACAGGGTCTAAATCGCGGGAACAACTTCGTCATTGTTGACACTGCAGGACGCTTGGCGATTGACGAGGAGTTGATGGGGGAACTTCGCAATATAAAGGCGGAAGTAAATCCCACCGAGATTCTGCTCGTTGTCGATGCGATGACGGGACAGGACGCGGTGAACATCGCCGAACATTTCAATGACAGTTTGGATATTGACGGCGTTGTTCTGACCAAGCTGGACGGTGACGCACGAGGCGGCGCGGCGCTTTCGATTCGTGCCGTCACCCATAAACCGATTAAGTTCGTCGGGGTTGGCGAGAAGATTGTTCCGGCGGCGCTGGAGGAGTTCCACCCGGATCGTATGGCGTCGCGCATCTTGGGCGAAGGTGATTTCGCGACTTTGCTTGAGAGAGCGGAATCAATTTTTAGCGACGACCAGGCGGAAGAACTTGAGCGGAAACTGAGCCAAAAGCATGGGCTGGATTTCGACGACCTGCTGATGCAGCTTGAGCAGCTCAAGAACATGGGACCTCTCGATCAGCTTATGGATATGGTGCCCGGCATGAATAAACTGCCGATTAAGGGCATGAAACCTGATGAAGATCAGCTAAAATATGCAAAGGCGATCATTCAGTCCATGACTCCGATGGAGCGTAGGAATCCGAGCATACTCGATCGCAGTCGCCGTATGCGGATTGCCAATGGAAGCGGCACCGATGTTCGTAAAGTTAACCAGTTGTTTGACCAACTCAAGTTTATGAATCGTATGGTCAAGCAGCAGACGGGGATGATGGGGATGCCGCAGATTGGACTTAAGTCACCCGGAAAGAAACGGAAGAACTTGAAGCGGCGGAAGAAGCGCAAGTCACGGTAGAGAAAAAATGGTTACGGCATACGGAGTATGCCTACTACTATTCGAAGTACGTTGAACGTTTGAAACGTTTCTCGGTCTACAACCATAATAAGGAGGAAGCAATTTTTGGCAGTTAGAATAAGACTTCAACGCCACGGAAGAAAGAAGCGTCCGTTTTACCGACTAGTGGCTGCTGATGCCCGTGCTCAACGAGATGGACGGTTCTTGGAACGCTTAGGTCATTACAATCCTTTAACCGACCCGGCTGAAGTTGTCATTGATGAAGACAGGGTTTTGAAGTGGCTGAAACGGGGTGCACAGCCGTCAGACACAGCAAAGAACCTTTTATCGCAAGCCGGCATTTGGGAGAGGTTCACTGCGGAACGATTAGGAAAACCCGTTCCGACGCGAGAGGAGGAATCTCTTTCGACGGAGGGGGCTGCCTCGTCGACGGATGAAGCGGCCTCTGCCGAAAACGAGAGTGAATCCGCCGACGCTACTTCAGAAGCGACAGTTGAATCGTCCAATTGACACTTGTGACTTGAAATCCAGGGTGAATTCAGTCGCCACGGGACGAGAATCTGCTTGAATAAATCGAAGTTCGTGTTACGTGTGTGATGCGGGCAACGCGTTAAGCACGTGCTCGAAGATGGTGGGCAGTGCCCACCCTACAAAAGCGAGTCTGCGGAAGGTGCTTTGAATACACCAGTTGAACCATTTGACTAAAGTGTGTGGTGCGGGCAACGCGTTAAGCGCGCACTTAAAGATGGTGGGCAGTGCCCACCCTACAAATACGAATCGGCGGAAGAGAATCTGGATGCACCGGTTGAACCATTTAATTCGCACTTTTAATCCAGTGTAGATTTATTCGCCGCGACATAAGCGACAACCACTATACTGGATATGTTGCTCAGGGTGTTTTATGTTCAAGGATTTGATTGAATATATTGCAACATCCCTTGTAGATCAACCCGATCAGGTTAAAGTCCATGAAGTTGCAGGAGAGAAGGCTACTATCCTCGAATTGAGCGTTGCCGAGGAAGACTTGGGAAAGATAATCGGCAAACATGGACGTACACTCAAATCGATACGGAGTATCTTGTTTGCCGCGGGGATTAAAGCGAATAAAAGGGTTGTGCTTGAACTAATTGAGTCCGGTAAAGAGTAGAATCGGAGTTTAAGGTGAAATTGATTTAGTTCATACGAATGGGAGCTGAAAGATGGGGAGGAAGCGTTGTGTTTAAGCTAGGCGTACGCGGCTTTATCGTTTTGGCTAAGCTGCCGAGGATGATTGGTTGTGCTCACCAAATTGACGAGAGTGAAAGATGGCTGTTATCGTAAAGCGACCCGTAATACTCAAAAATGTAGTCACGGAGAGATTCAAATCGCAATTGACCAAGGAGCTTGAGCACGCGATAAGCCAGATAGGGCATTGGCTTGAACAGGAGGAGTTTCAGAGCCGCCTGTTGATTTCCGAGGCGCAAAAGCAGTTCCCTAATCGCGTGAATCAGTTACGCGAGGAAATCAGTCAGGAGCGGGGCAAGCAGGAACAGGCGCTTGAGAACCTTAAGCAACAGCTTAGTCAGGTGAAACAACTGGAAATCGATTCGTTTTTCGCTAGCGGCACGTACGATGCGCCTGTGAAAATCGAGGTGGGGGATGACATTCGCTCCAAACTGTCTCAGGCGGAGATTATTGTCAAGGATGGACGCGTAATTCAGATCAACGAGTGGGCGCCGCAATCTTCTAGTACACCAGATGAAAATTGATGTCATTGCTCTGTTTCCGGAGATTATAATCCCCGCGCTACGAGTGAGCATTTTGAAGCGCGCTCAAGACGCAGGATTTCTGACAGTTAACGTCCACAATCTCCGAGATTTTGCGACTGATCGACATCAATCGGTTGACGATTATCCGTACGGTGGCGGTGCAGGAATGATTCTAAAGCCGGAGCCACTGTTCGCAGCCATCAGAGCATTAAGTCCGGAGTCAAACACTCGCGTCATTTATTTGACTCCCCAAGGAAAGCCTTGTACTCAGCAACTTGCGGAAGCGCTTTCTCTTGAATCGCACATCATCCTCATCTGTGGACGTTATAAAGGGATTGATGAGCGCGTTCGCCAGAAACTGGTGACGGACGAAATTTCGATTGGCGATTATGTGCTGAGCGGCGGAGAAATACCGGCGCTTGTACTAATCGATACCATTGGACGGGTGCTGCCCGGGGTGTTGGGCGATTACGAATCGGCTCAGGACGATTCTTTTAGCCAACAATTGTTAGATCATCCGCACTACACACGTCCTGCCGATTTCGAGGGAATGAAGGTTCCCGAGGTTTTGTTGAGTGGACACCACGAGAAGATTACGCGCTGGAAGTATGAGGAGTCGCTGAGACGAACCGCAGTGCGGCGTCCGGATTTACTCAAAGAGATTGAACTAACGGAAGAGGATACGCATTTCCTGCGCGAGCCAAATGCCAGCGAAGGCATTTGATGCACGAAGCATTTTGACGAGTTTTTCGATTGACGTTCTTTGGGATACATGAAGTGCCATTGCCATGAATGAAAAACTCGTGTGCACCGAATTTGAAGAACATTAAATGAAAGGATTGACAACCGATGAACTTGATTGAATCTGTCGAGAGTGAATATATTAAGGAGGGTTTCCCGGAATTCGCCCCAGGTGATATGGTACGAGTCAATACGAAGATTCGCGAGGGTGAAAAGGAACGTGTTCAAGCGTACGAGGGCACGGTGATACGGCGATCCCATGGCGGTTTAAGCGAGACTTTCACTGTTCGACGTGTGGCTTTTGGCGAAGGAAGTGAAAGAACATTTCCGCTGCATTCGCCGAACATTGAGAGTATTGAGGTGCTCCGATATGGAGCGGTGCGACGTGCCAAATTGTACTATTTGCGGGATCGAACCGGGAATTCTGCAAGAGTTCGCGAGCGAAGGCGGGTTGCAACGGAGAAGTGATTTTGTGCAACATGCGCATGGTGAATCTTGGTCGAACCGGATGTCGGAAAAGATGAAGATACCAAGGTGATTCGCCGCTTCCGGTGCAGCAGAATAGGAAGGTAACTACAAGATCCAAAAGATTGAGCGGGCTTTACAAAGCGAGGGCTATCGGTACATCGCTGGGGTCGATGAAGCCGGACGAGGCCCGCTAGCCGGTCCGGTGGTAGCAGCAGCGGTAATTCTTCCGGCGAATTGCGTCATCCCAGGCGTGACAGATTCAAAGCAGTTGACGCCGAAGCAGCGTGATTGCTTGTTTGGCGAGATTCAGGACACTTCGACCGCGGTCAAAGCCTGTTGCATCAGCAATACAGTTATCGACGAAGTGAATATCCTTCAGGCTACGCTGCTGGCAATGCAAGATGCCGTAGAGCAACTCTTCCCACGTCCAGATTACGTCCTTGTCGACGGCACTCAACTTCCCGCCATTTCCACACCTTCCCAAGCAATTCCGAAAGGTGATTCTCTCAGCCAGTGCATTGCCGCGGCGTCCATTATCGCAAAAGTAACGCGCGATCGATTGATGGTTGAATTCGACGAGCTCTATCCACAATACGGTTTTCGACAGCATAAGGGCTATGGTACGGCTCAACATCGCGAGGCAATTGTCCGGTATGGCCCCTGTCCGATTCACCGGCGCAGTTTTAAACCTATTTCCGACATTCGTCAGATGCGATACCGAACTCGCACTTAGGGATGAGTAATGAGTCAATCGAAAGAGGTTGCCAGAATTGGAGAAAGGCTCGCCGCTCAATACCTGAAGGAGCAGGGATATCAAATTATTGAGCACAACTACCGCTTGCGCACCGGAGAAATCGATCTCATTGCCAAAGAGGGTAAGCGAATTGTGTTTGTTGAAGTTAAAACGCGGCGTACTCTCAAATTCGGAGTTCCGCAGGCTGCGGTAACAATCACCAAGCAAAAACAGATATCCAAGATCGCATTGAGTTATCTGCAAACCCACGATATGCTAGATGTGCCCTGCCGCTTTGATGTTGTTGCTATTTTCCTTTCCTCAAAGTCTGCACACCCAAAACTAGAACACATTCAAAATGCGTTTGAATTTGTGGCTGAGGAGTAACAGGGTAATGGCGGCGTATCTATTATTTCGTAGTTTTGGGAGGGGCTGTCTCACGCTTTAATTGTCGTCTGTGGTACAGGTTATACCATTTCTCTAAAATGCGAGTGCATCAATTATGTGGATCAAATAAGGATTTTTGAGTGGAGGAAAGTAAGAAGCCACGTCTCTGCGCAAAGCCGGCGGGGCAAGATGCCCCGCCTACGGCAAACGAGAACGATACGGTATTAAAGGCTGGTGGGCAGTGCCCACCCTACAAGATTGGTTCCAGATGAAAGAGGGTATTGGTGCAGGCAATAATTCTTTGCGGCGGGTTGTCCACGCGATTAGGTAATATCACAGAGCATGTGCCGAAGATCTTGCTGGAAATAGGGGGCTGTACGGTGCTTGATTACCAACTCCGTCTTTTGAATGAGGCCGGTGTTGATGAGGTTGTCCTGGCATCGGGACACCTGCATGATGTGCTTTACTCCGCGGTCGGGGAGAGCAGCCAAGGGATACGCATTCACTACGCGAGAGAGGAGGCAAGGCTTGGAACTGGCGGCGCAATAAAGAACGCGATGCCGTATGTTTCTTCCTCACCGTTTTATGTGCTAAATGGCGATATTCTGATGAAGGATTTTCCACTTGCCAATCTGTCACGGAATTTTCGCTCAGAAATGGATGGACTGCTTCTTGGCGTGTACACCGAAAGCATCAGTTCCTATGGCGAGATTGTGTCGGAGGAAGGCGGGAGGGTTTTAGCATTCCAAGAAAAACAGGCGACGAAACGGTCGGGGTATGCCAATGGCGCGATATATTTGCTGTCTGAGTCAATTACGAGCTATTTTCCGAATGGGGATGTTTTTTCAATTGAACGCGATGTTTTTCCGCATGTACCCAACTTATATGTGCTGAACACAAAGATCGATTGGATAGATATCGGAGAACCGGAACGGTTGGAATATGCACGGCGGCATTTTTGTTGATGGACGGTGCGAGGGAAAAACACGTTGGGAAGGTGGTGGTTGGTCACATGCGGAGGATTCTGATGTTGAGGATTCGTTTGAATTATCGTCGGCAGGTCAATTTATGATGCACGTACACATTGAAGATCTCTATAAGGATCTACTATGGCATAGCTATAGCAGGATTTGCTATCGCGCGCGCTATTCGCTTGCTTGATCTCATTATCCATTCGCTTGATCCTTCGTTATTCGTTCAGTTGATCGCTCGCTATCCACTCGTTTGATCTTCGCTGGAGCGCGGGAATCTGGACATGTCGCATTCTATTAACATTTCGATTCTCTGGATCGAGGAAAGGGATTCCGACTAGAAAGTGTTGCTTGCTGAATGAATTATTCCGACAGATAATGGCGCGCTATCAAGCAACATTCGACATTGCACAGGATCTACTATCGCACTCACTATTCGTTCGTTTGATCCTCTGGAGTGCAGACGCGGGGAGAGATCGTGTTCTATTGACATCTCACTCCTCTGGAGTGAAACCATTCTACGAAGGAATGCTTTTTCAAAACCTGTCATAGACCGAAAAATAAGTGTTGCTTGCTGAATGAATTATTCCGACAGGGAAAATGGTGCGCTACCAAGCAACACACCGCATGGAGAATCTCTATCAGGATTTGCTATCGCGTTCGTTGTCCACTCCAGCGCTTTTTGAGGTAGTCAAATCTCTATTGTACGGGTTTTTTGACGCGCTCCTTATTCGCTCACTTGATTGCTGCTGGCGCTTTCAAAGGCTGGTGGGCAGTGCCCACCCTACGGTCGTGTTCATGCGTTCTTTCCCAAGCAGCACTGTTTGTATTTTTTGCCGCTACCGCATGGACAGGGTGAGTTTCTCCCAACTTTTTGGGGTGTCCCGGCTTGTAGCCGACTTGATGAGACCGCTCCGCGTTTCTTTTCTCGCATGAGCGGCATGATGCTGTCGGCGGGTTTGCCGGCTTCTAGGGCGGCTGCCATTAGTTTCATCGGTTCGTCGATGTGGTTGAAGAACATCTTGTAGCCAGCACAAAGGTAGTTTAACCCATCTTCGCCGGATGGCGTCTTGATGAAGCGATCTTTCGGACAGCCTCCGTTGCAGACGAAACGGACTTCGCAGTCCCGGCAGTATTGGGGCAGCGTGTCTCGCTTGTCTGTCCCGAATTTTCTCTGGAATGGAGAATCCACCATGTCTTCGATTGGCGTATCGGCAACATTTCCAAGATGGTACTGGGGAAAAACGTAGTGGTCGCACGAATAGAGATCGCCGTTGTGCTCAATCGCCATCGCATCTCCGCATGTTTCGCTGAAAATGCAAAGGCTTGGATTATAGCCCACCCATGCCTCAAGCGCAATGTCGAAGATTTGCACGAAGATTTTCCCGACATCGTTCACAACCCATTCGTCGAAGACAGCGCACAGAAACTTACCGTATTGCTTGGCTTGTACCGAGCGCTCGGAGACTTGTGTGCCGGTGAAATGTTCGACAGCCGGGATGAATTGGATGAATTCGGCACCTATTTTCTTGAAATAGCGATACAATTCCAGCGGATAATCGGCATTGTGACGGTTCAACACACAGAGCACGTTGTAATCCACGCGGTGTTTCTGCAGAACCTCAAGTCCTCTAAGAACGTCGTGGGAGGATGGCTTTCCACGTTTGTCGTATCGATATTTGTCGTGTATTTCGGGAGGACCGTCAATGCTGACGCCAACCAAGAACTTGTTTCGTTTGAGAAATGTCCCCCATTCATCGTCAATAAGGGTAGCGTTGGTTTGAAATGTGTTTTGGATGTTAGTGCCCGTACGCCGATATTTTTGCTGGTATTCGACAGCGCGTCGGAAAAAATCGACTCCCATCAGTGTCGGTTCGCCGCCTTGCCACGCAAAGGTAATCTCGTTTACCTGCTGTGCCTCAATGTATTGGCGAACATAGTTCTCCAAGACTTCATCTGTCATCCGGAAGGAGCGCGTTTTCGGATAAAGTTTTTCTTTGTCCAAGTAGAAACAGTATTCGCAATCGAGGTTACAGATTGGTCCTATAGGTTTCGTCATCACGTGAAATGCACGCGGCGTATTGTGCTCTAGCATTTTTTCCTCATGACAGGTTCATAAAAAACTGGTGCTTTGAATTTTAGCAGGGATGGGACTGAAGTTCAATAGAAAAGAGAGGAGATTGGAAGACTGGAAGGTTGGAAGATTGGAAGGGACGTGGTAGTCAGTGGTCAGAAAAAGCAGCAGTGGGTGGAAAGAATGGAAGGAACATAGGAACTGAATTTCGAGAAATATAGCGAAAGGATGATGACAACAATGTCAAATCAGTTGGAGACAGCAACGCTGGGGGCTGGGTGTTTCTGGTGTGTTGAGGCGGTTTTTCTAGAGTTGAAGGGCGTGCATGAAGTCGTGTCCGGGTATACCGGAGGCACGGTAAAGAACCCGTCGTATCAACAGGTTTGTACAGGCATGACCGGTCATGCAGAGGTGGTACAAATCACGTTCGATCCCGGGGTTGTATCATTCTCGGATCTACTCTACGTCTTCTGGCGCACCCATGACCCGACGACATTGAATCGGCAAGGCGCAGATGTCGGTACTCAGTACCGCTCGGCAATCTTCTATCAGAATGAGGAACAGAAAATAGTCGCGGAAAATTCCAAGCGGGAGACCGATGCTGCAAGATTGTGGCAGAATCCGATTGTTACGGAGATTGTTCCTGCCGCCGATTTCTATGTTGCAGAGGAATATCACCAGAATTATTATGCTCTAAACTCGTATCAGCCGTATTGCCAGATTGTGATTGATCCCAAGATGAGGAAGCTGAGGGAAGAGTTTGGGGGTAAATTAAAAGACACGGCGTAGTTTCAAGGTCTTTCGTACCTGATTGAAAATTCACCTTGAATGGAACCATCGCGTGGAATAGGTTTATGCGTTTAATTCGCGATGCAGGTGTCCCTTGCCGATGTTGGGTTTCGCTACCAGATTCGAGAATTACAACCGACTGGCAATGCGATTGCGTGCGCAGCAATTGCGCACAATAGCATGTTCCGCTCTACCCAACCTACGGACTTGATCGTTGCTGGAGATTCGAAAGGCTGGTGGGCAGTGCCCACCCTACAAACTGATTGAAAATTCACCTTGAATGGAGCCATCGCGTGGAATCGGTTTATCCGTTTAATTCGCGATGCGGGTGTCCCTTGCCGATGTTGGGTTTCGCTACCAGATTCGAGAATTACAACCGACTGGCAATGCGATTGCATGCGCAGCAATTGCACACAGTAGCATGTGCCGCTCTACCCAACCTACATACTTGATCGCCGCTGGAGATTCGAAAGGCTGGTGGGCAGTGCACACCCTACAAACTGATTGAAAATTCACCTTGAATGGAACCATCGCGTGGAATAGGTTTATCCGCTTAATTTGCGATGCAGGTGTCCCTTGCCGATGTTGGGTTTCGCTACCAGATTCGAGAATCACAACCGACGGGCAATGCGATTGCGTGCGCAGCAATTGCGCACAGTAGCATGTTCCGCTCTACCCAACCTACGGACTAGGACTTGATCGTTGCTGGAGATTCGACAGGCTGGTGGGCAGTGCCCACCCTACAAACTTTCTATCGCCCTCGGAATTTGATCGGTTGATTGCACCCTACAAATTGTGCTTTTCAAACAGGCGATAAAGGAGTCGCGAATTGGGAAGAGATTTTCATGGGAACGCTATCTCGATTACTGTACAGTCGCCAAGCGGATATCGATGGCTTTCATTACTTGGCCGTAGTCTGGCTCAAGTTCCACCGGGGCATTTACATTGTGAGGATCAACTTCGTCCAATTCACCTTTATGGTATCGAATTTTAAAATCGGGGAACTTTAGGCCGTTTGCCGTTGAAATTACCACTACTCGTTCGTCGGATCGGATTTCCTTTTTTTCAACGAGTTTCAGAAGGGCGGCGAGCGCCACGCCCGTATGCGGGCAGTTGAACAACCCCGTTCGATCGGCTCTGGCAGCGGCATTTGCCAACTCGTCCTCGGTCGCTTGTTCCACAATTCCATTGAACCGTTTCAGGATGTTTATCGCACGCTTGGCGGAAACAGGATTGCCAATTTGGATAGCGTTGGCCAAGGTTGGCTTTGCAGCCACCGGTTTAAATTCGTTGAAGCCTCCAAGGTAACTTTGATACAGCGGATTGGCTTTGGCGGACTGCGCACACACGATTCTCGGCAGATCGTTGATAATCCCAAGATCCTGCATCATCACGAACCCCAGCCCCAAAGCAGTTACATTTCCCAGATTCCCCCCCGGAATAATCACCCAATCTGGCACTTCCCAATCGAACTGCTGAACAATTTCGATACTAATCGTTTTCTGACCTTCGATTCGGAGAGAATTAATGGAGTTGGCAAGATAAAAATCCGGGCGCACGGTCAGCTTTTGCACTGTTGCCATGCAGCCATCAAAATCGGTTTTAAGGGAAAGCGTAATGGCTCCGTTAGCAAGCGGTTGGATGAGTTGCGCGGGTGAGACTTTGGCTTGCGGCAAAAGGATTATCGCGGGAATCCCTGCGGCTGCCGCATAAGCGGCTAGCGCAGCGGAAGTGTCACCGCTAGAGGCACAGAGAACAGCGCGAATGTTTGTACCGTTCGAGACAATCTGTTTTACCATAGAGATGAGCACTGTCATTCCCAGATCTTTGAAGGAGCCGGTATGACTATTTCCACATTGTTTGATCCAGAGATCCGCAACTCCAATTTCCTTTCCGAACCGTTCTGCCCAGAAGAGGTTTGTGCCTCCCTCGAACATTGAGACGATGTTTTCATCATCAATAATAGGACAAACAAGCTCTTTCTTCCCCCATACGCCGCTGCCGTAGGGGTATTCGGTTCCCATGTAACGCCTCTCGAAGAGATCGATCCATGCCGCGGGACTTCGGCGCTTCAACGATTTAATATCGTGTTTGACTTCCAACAGCCCGCCACAACGCTTACAACGATAAATCACCTCGTGAAGCGAATATGTTTCGTCGCATCCGCTACTGCATTGAAACCACGCATCATATTTCATTTCTTATTTTCGTTTCCCAAATCTCGATTATGGCATGAAACGCTGAGGAGGCGGATTACCCAGATTAAAAGATTTCACGGATTAGATTTTGCTAAGTGTGATATATCTCGTGAAGTCGGGCTAGAAGCCCGACCTACAGAGGTTGTAGATCGAGTTTCTACTGTTGTGAGATCGGGTTGGCGAGGATCCCTATCGCCGTCGTTATTCACTCCGTGGATTGCACCCCATAAACTTTTCCGTGGAACCTATCTTCTATTCTTCGTTTTGCACTTCGTATAGAATCTCTTCAATTTCTTCCATAGATGGCAGTTCGGAGAGATTCTTTAGTCCAAATTGCTCCAAGAATCTGTCCGTGGTGGCGAAAAGGAGCGAACGACCTTGCCCGGGTTTTCGCCCAGCGATGCGGATCAATCCTTTCTGAATAAGCGAATTCACAACACTGTCACTGTTCACTCCTCGGATTTCTTCCACTTCGGTGCGTGTAACGGGTTGCTTGTAGGCAATGATGGCGAGGGTTTCAAGCGCCGGGGGCGAAAGGCGGACGCGAACTTGGCGCGTATAGAATTTCTCGATCCAGTCACGGTATTCAGGACGCGAACACACTTGAAAGCCGTTGGCAATTTCGATAAGCTGGAAACTTCGGTTCGCGGCTTGGTAATCGTCTTCAAGCGCCATCAGTTGTTCGCGTATGTCGTGTGTTGAAACGTCCCCAAAGACCTGAGTAAATTGTTTTATTGAGATTGGTTCGTTGGCAGCGAAGAGAATCGCCTCAAGGATTGATTTGATTTGGGTCGGACTCAAGGAAGTATCCTGAAGAGGAGTGGGGGAATTTTCGCTCATGACAGCAAAACTTGATAGGGAACTGAGGCTGATTTTTAATCTTGAAACTCGTATGTCTGGGACCTATCCATCGCGCCTTACGATGTAGATTTGGCCAAACTGCCCGGATTGGATAGCAATGATACGCTTTAGACGAATTAACTCCAAGATTGCCAAGAATGTCACAATCTGCTCGACTTTGGTTGCATATCTCGAGAAAAGATCTTCAAACGGCACCTGTTCAGATTCCTCCATTCTACGTTCCAAGAATTCCATCTTTTCTTCAACGGTGATTTGATCTTCGTTGATTTCCTCGTAGGCATCATCTTCATCGAATTGCAACCTTTCGGTGGTTCGCTGAAACGCCGATAAGAGATCGACGAGGGTTGCCTTAATCTCAAACTCGCGCAAATCTCCGAGTTCATCGCCTGAATCAACACTTCGCCCGAAAACGTGTTCATGTTCTTCGGCGTAACGGTCCAGCACTTGTGATGCCTCTTTGAACTGCTTGTAATCCAAGAGTTGCTTAACAAGCTCTTCTCGATTTTTGATTGGCAACGCATCCTGATCGGTTGCAGATGGAAGAATACTCTGTGATTTCAGATAGAGTAGCGTCGCCGCCATTACCAAAAATTCCGAAGCAACATCCAGGTCCAGTTGCTCCATGAGATTCAGCCACTCCAAATAGCGCTCCGTGATTTCGGCAATGCGAATATCTCTAACATCCATCTCGTCCTTCTGAATCAGGTGAAGCAGCAGATCCAGCGGTCCTTCAAAAATATCGAGTTTGATGGAATATATCGAGTCTGTGGATTGGGGTTGAGGGTCGATCGGTAACGCTTGCATAAACTCAGTGTTCGATTCTATAGCATGGATACAATAATTGTCTCATTCGGTCAAGGCTTGTATTGGGCAATCCAAGCCGATCGGAATACAGCATAGTATTATTTGAACGTCGAGTGTAATGCTTATTGACTCTTTTTGATTCTGTTTTCAAAGCCCAACGAGTATTCCAAACAGGTCGTAAATTCCGAAAGATACCAAACGAATTACAATAAAGACCGGGTTAGGGATTCTCAACAGATTGGGAAGAAAAATTATCCCAATCAGAATCATCATTCCGTAAGGCCGTAGTCTGTCAAACGCCTGCGCTTGTTTCCAAGGCAACAGTCCATAGACCACACTGAACCCGTCAAGTGGAAACAGGGGAAGCATATTGAACGCCGCTAGAAACACGCTAATTAGAGCGGACAGGCTCAACTGCCTATATATTTCGCGGTGTATGGAGGTTCCAACAAATTGATCAAGGAGCTTGACCGCAAGCAGAATCACGAAAGCGCAGATGATGTTCATCACGGGACCGGCTACGGCAATGAGCATCAGGTCACGCTTGGGATCCTTCAAATTACGCGGGTCGACGGGTACAGGCTTTGCCCATCCGAAGAACGCGCCACCGAAAAGCGTGCCGAGTAACGGCAGAATAACCGTTCCAAGTATATCAATGTGTGCCGCCGGATTGAACGTTAATCGCTCTTCGTCCCTAGCTGTCGGATCCCCGAGCATGAGCGCCGCTTTCGCGTGCCCCCACTCGTGGAAAGTTAGTAAGATGATGAATTGGATTACACGTAGGATAGCCTCAAATGGATTGAGCATCACTAAAGCCTAGAAACTTGTAAGCCTCCCGTTTCGTGGAAATCTCGCCATCCAACTGGGCTGCGAATGCCTTGGATATGAGATTTGAAAATGCTTTTCCCGGTTGCAGCCCGAGCCGAATCAAATCGCCTCCACTGATTAACGGCTCAATCACCCGCAAATGAATCAAATAATCCTCAATTATTGCTACTTGCCATTTAGGTTGCTCCGGCTGAATCACCGTGAACGCCAGAGCCTCAACAGGGTAAGGTTTTAACAGGCGATAAACTTCGCTTGGCTTGGAATCGGCTGATAACATGCCGAGAGTTTTGTATAAGTCATAGCTAGCGGTCAAGCTTGTTTGAATTTCACAAACATAGAGAACTCCATTCTCTTTTCTAATTGTAAAGGTTTTCTTGTTGTCTACATCGGAGATTAGCCATTTGTTTTTTCCCGCTCGAACTGCGGCGTTACGGGAAAGCGAGATGTTTTTTCTTTCCAGTGTTTCTCGCAACTTTCCCGAGATTTTTCCTTCAACCAAATCCTTTTGTACGTCAGCATCGGTTGGGAATAGCCTGTGCAGGCGATGAGGCAAGACCAGCCTATCCGTGATGGCTTGGATTACATGATCCGGCGTACCTTCACAACCGGATTTGGATTCATTCCAATTGGTCTCCCGCAACAACGACATCCAACCGATTTGTTTTTTGTCGAATTCCTCATCAGTGAGGTTCGTTCCTGCCCAATCGATCGCCTTTTTAACGTTAGCCCAATCGGCTCCGAATTCTCGCGCCACCACCCATTCCGGGTGAATCGCCCGAAACACGTCGAAACCAAGCAGGCGTTGAACCATGTGCGGTGCAGCATCTTCGGCGAGGATGTGATTGATTTCATTCCGAATGCGCTCGCCACTAATCAGGTCTAATACGCCTTGATGGAGCGCCTCTCGAATGCGCTCCTGATCCTTTGCCTCAATTTGAAAACCGTAACGCACCTCATATCTTACCGCCCGAAAGATACGGGTCGGATCGTCAAGGTAACTCTCGGAATGGAGGGCACGAACTCTCCCTAATCGGAGATCTTTAACTCCGTCGAAGCGGTCAATAAGCACGCCGAAGCCATCAGCGTTCAAACGAACAGCGAGCGCATTTATCGAGAAATCGCGTCGGCGCAGGTCGTCTTGAATTGTGCCGGGACTAACTAATGGTAACGCACCCGGATGCTCATAAGTTTCGCTGCGAGCACTGGCGAAATCAATTCTAGTGCCCGAAGGTTGAATCAGGGTTGCGGTGCCGAATCGATCGTGTTTTTGTACTTCCCAGCGCCAACTCTCGCCAAGTTCTCGGGCAAAGCTGATGGCGTCTCCCTCAACGACAATGTCTAGGTCGAGATTTTCGCGCCGTAGCAGAAGGTCACGGACAAAACCGCCGACGACACAGATGGGCAACCGCGTTTTACTACCAATTCTTCTCAGTAAATCAAGGATTTCACGCGGGACGCTTGACTGCTCGGTTAGGACTTGGTCACCCATATTCTAGCCCATTCAACTTTACTTCACGGTCATGCGTTATTGTTAGCACTTTCAAAGGCTGGTGCGCAACGCCCACTCTACAGGAATCCATATCCGTTACAGACACGCAGTTAACTTTAGGAAGCGAGATTGATGCCGCAGACGGAAGAATTCCAGAAACGACGAGAAGAGAAGCCGCGTCATCGAAGTCTAAACAAAAGCAAAGACGCGTGTTGGAGCGCCGGAACTACGCGCCAACTTCATGGGGGCAACTACCGCGAAAAACCGCGTGGGCAATAGACTCAAATTGCAGAGATCTTCAACCTGTGGAACTCCGGCGCCAAGAAACACGAGGTGAGCCGGAGGCAATCCATCATGTTGCGGAGGATGTCCCGCCATTGAATCAATGCTACATGCGTCTGTCCCAATTAGCTTGACGCCTTTTTGGACCAAGAGTTCGGCTGCGTCTTCGCTGAAGCCAATCCATTTCCGATTGAAACTATCTTGATAGGCGTACTTATCCATTCCGGTGCGCATAAAAACGATGCTATCACTCGGGATGTCTTCATTTGCACTCATCCAGGCTTTGATATCTTCTGCAGTCACGGCATCGGTCGGTTTCTTCAAATCGGAGAGGTCTATGAGAACTGCATTTCCGGTTAGCTTGTCCTTCGGGATGTCTGCCACGGTGAAACCATCGGTATACATCAGGCATGGGGCGTCAATGTGCGTCGCGCAGTGACCGGACAGATCGACACGGCTTTCAAAGTAGCCGTCTTTCTCAAGCGTTGCGGTGTCGTAAATACGCACGGGGTCAATCGGCAGCTCTCGCGGACTGTTTTCGTCAATCTGGTAGGAGAGATCGATGACGCTCTGAAAGTTGATTTGCATGTGGATTTCCTTAACGAGTTAGGATTTGACGCCATTTCAATTTCGGGAATTATAGCACTAGGGCGCTTCAAAATCAAGCGAGATGTGGGAGGGTGCAGGAATCGCATTGGTTCTGGAGCACGGGCGCTTTGCCGACTTGTCAGAATCTTGCGGCGTGTTTGGACGGGAAGCGGGTGGGGGAGGCAAGATGGCGTGACTACGGAAGTTCGGCGGAGTAAGATGCTCCGCCTACGGATTAGAAAGGCTGGTGGGCAGTGCCCACCCTACATTTTACGGAGATCTTAATGATTGAGGGATAGCGGCGGGCCCATCTCGCCACCAACGTCTTTGTCGCCGCGCCCGGAAAGGCAGACCACAATAATGGCATTTTGATCCATCATCGGAGCGATTTTCTGGACATGCGCAATTGCATGGGCGGATTCAAGCGCAGGGATAATGCCTTCTAACTCCGATAACAGTTTGAATCCCTCTACCGCTTCTTCATCTGTAATCGAAACATAGGCAGCCCTTCCAGTTGCCTTGTAATAGCTATGTTCGGGGCCAACTCCCGGATAGTCAAGTCCGGCGGAAATCGAATGCGCGGGGGTTATCTGGCCGTCTTCTTCCTGTAACAGATAACATTTTGCACCGTGAAACACGCCGATACTGCCTTCGCTCAGTGAGGCGGCATGTTTGCCACTCAGGATGCTCTCGCCAGCGGCTTCGACTCCAATCATTTTCACGTTCTCATCTTCGTAGAACGGATAGAACATCCCTAGCGAGTTACTGCCGCCGCCCACGCTTGCGACGACACAATCCGGCAATCGTCCCTCCTTCTCAAGTATCTGTTTCTTGGTCTCAACTCCTATCACGGATTGAAAATTTCGAACAATCATCGGGTAGGGATGCGCTCCCACAACGGAACCGATAAGAAGATAGGTGGTTCGGACATTTGTCACCCAGTCACGAAATGAAGCGTTAATGGCGTCCTTTAGGGTTCGAGAGCCCGAATTTACAGGGGTTACTTTTGCGCCCATGAGGCGCATACGAAACACATTAAGCGCCTGGCGCTCTATATCCTCTTCGCCCATGTAGACTTCGCATTCCATGTTGAACTTCGCTGTCACCGTGGCGGTGGCGACGCCGTGCTGTCCCGCACCGGTCTCCGCTATTATTCTTTTTTTGCCCATCCGACGTGCGAGCAGAATTTGTCCAACCGTATTGTTAATTTTGTGGGCACCTGTATGGTTGAGATCTTCTCGTTTGAGGTAGATTTTTGCCCCACCGAGTTCCTCGGTCAACCGCTCGGCGTAATAGAGCGGATTGGGTCTGCCGACGTATTCTCGGAGATAGTATTCAAATTCTTTCTGAAACTCCGAATCGGCACTTAGAACTCGATAAGCTTCCTCAAGTTCCAGCAGGGCGGGCATTAGTGTCTCGGGAACATATCTGCCACCAAATTCTCCAAAGTGCCCTGATGCATCAGGTAATGGCTGCATGTAATGACTCCAAGTATGTTGACTCTATGGTTTAATCGCAATTAATATATGGTGTAGAATTGCGCGTTATGGTCTGGATTTGGCAATCCAGACCGAGCAGGTTGGAGTTGGGTTTCGCTGCGCTCTACCCAACCTACGGGCTTGATTTATCGCTTGTACATTGGTTTAATGGTTTATTCTGTAAATTTAATTTATCATTTAGTTTGGGTATTCCGGACTGTGGAGATCGCCATAATCGAGGAAAGAAAACGAATTTTCGAGAAATACGGGGATTCCATCTTTGATTTTGTGATTGAAGATTGAATGCGATAAATCATCCAATAGTTTGAGATTAACCATCAACGCGGCCCCACATGGCGCTCCGCTGGAGCGCAAGGCGGTTATGCAGCCGCGTTCTATTGACGTGTCGCTCCGCTGGAGCAAAACCGTTGTACGTCTGTAGCTAGGTCACTGTCATTTCCTTCTCTCCAAGCGCTTTTGCACGAAGCAACGGGCTTTGCAAGACTTCTTGGTTGACGACCGACTCCGGCATTATCCCCACCAATACATCTGCGACGGCGCGTGCAGCGCTCACCTCAAGGTCGTATGTCGATTCTTCAGATGCGAAGGCGGCGTGTGGCGTAATGATAACATTGTCCAGTTCAATCAGCGGTTCATCCGGCGCAGGCGGTTCTTCAGCGAGTACGTCCAAGCCCGCCCCGGCGATCCAGCCTTCTTTTACCGCCTTACAAAGCGCAGCCGTGTCAATGACTCCACCCCGCGACGTGTTGATAATATAGGCAGTCCCTTTCATCTGACGAAACTCCTCTTCTCCCAGGAGTTTTTCAGTCGCGGGATTCAGCGGCGCGTGTATCGTAATGAAGTCTGAGCGGGTTAAAAACTCGGGGAGTTCCACCTTCTCGACATCGTGCGATTTTGCGATATGCGGCAACAGGCTTGGCGAGTAAACAATGACATCCAGCCCGAAAGCTTTCGCTTTCGACACGACGGCTTTCCCGATCTTGCCGAACCCCATAATACCCAGCGTTTTACCGCGAATCCGGTACACCGGCGGACCTACATCCCGGACCCAACTGCCACGTTTGACTTCCCTGTCAAACATGGAGATTTTTCGAGCACATGCCAATAGCAAAGCCATCGCGTGATCGGAGACTTCGTCAATACAGTATGCCGGCACATTCGTGACGACAATTCCCAATTCCGTAGCAGTCCCCACATCTATGTTGTCAAGTCCGATACCGCAACGTCCTATTACCTGACAGCGTTCAGCCGCTCTGACGACTGCGGTTGTCGTCTGCTCCCAACATGTAAGGATGCCATCAGCTTGCGGCGCCAGGCTCACCAATTCATCTTCAGCTCCCGTTTCGGCGATAATTAGTTCTGCGCCGACCTCAGCCAATACCTTGCGTTCCGGATCGACCGAGGGCCATGCGTAATCGGTCATCAAAACAGTGAACTTTTCAGCCATACGTAATCTCCCGAGATATTTGGCTTAGGAACCGACAAATGTCTTCACTACGCGATTATTTTATTGTGCACAGCTTGGATTGTCAAGGTGATTCTCCGTCAGAAGGCAAGGGTGGAAAGGTGAAAGATTGGATGGATCTGTCAATTCAGCAGGAGCGAGGTAGATTCAAATCGAAGTGGAAGTCTATTTTTGAAAGTTGTTTACTCATCCATGATTGGTGTTTTGCAGCAAAATAGTGTCTATGTGGCATTCCCTTTAAAAAAATTGTTAGAGGTTAATTTTTTTCTTGAATACTTAACTCAAGTATAGTATCTTATATCGGCGTTAGGACTGAAATTCAATAAAGGAGGGATTCATTATTTTGCTGGCTTGCTTGTTGATTGAAAATTTGAATGATTGTCTGGGGGAAGTAATAAGCATACTTGATTTTTATACACCGACATATCTCGCACCTAAACCCTTGAAGACAGAACGACCACTCCGAATGACATTGTCTGATGTTGATTTTGTCATGCCTGGCAAAATTCCCGCATGCCCCCACTGTGAGATCGCTGATGACAAATCCGTCTATATCGACTTGGAAGTAGATGCTATGACTACTAAAGCCAATGAGTTTGTCAAAAGCCTTCTCATTGAGTTGAAGGAAAGCGATATCCAAGCCCGCATTGGGATTGCTACTAATCGCTTTGTCAGTTTTGTCGCAGCACATAGGGCTACCCTCACATCACCACGTGTTGTGCCACCGGCTGAAATGGCACTTTTCTTGGCAGACCAAAGTGTTTCACTTCTCCCAATTCTACCCGAAACGCTTCGCCGTTTGGATAAACTTGGACTGCGAAAGCTGGGCCAGGTCGCAAATATGGAAAAACGTGTGCTTATAAACCAATTTGGTAAGGAGGGTGAACTAATGTCTGAACTTTCACAGGGAATTGATTCGACACCGTTATCGTTCTATCGACCGCCATTAACCGATGGTAGGACTGCTTGGCAACGAAGCATTTGGGGAGATGAAACAACGGAGCACGTCGAACCGGTACCGGCTACGATTATTTCAAAAATCACTGGTGGTGTGGATTTACCGCAAGCAATCCTTCATGATAACAAATGGATATATTTTGACGGCATCACTGACCACTGGAAAGTGGAGGACCGATGGTGGACAGAAAATCCACAAGATATGAATTTTTTTACGGTGTTAGCATTTGGCGCCGAATTAACTGTTTCCCACAATCTTGCTTATAACGATTGGAGCCGATACAAACATGGATTATACGGAACTTCATTGCCATAGTTTCTATTCATTTTTGAATGGAACATCTAGTCCTGCGGAACTTGCCGAACGAGCCTCAAGCCTCCGATTGAAAGCATTGGCATTGACAGACGACAATGGCCTCTACGGCGTCATTCCGTTCATGAAAAAAGCCCAAGAAATTGGACTTCCCTTCATCATTGGTTCTCTCATTACCGTAGAACGAGCACAGCAGAATTCATGTACCGATGATAAAATCTTATTGTTGTGTCAAGATATGAAGGGCTATCAAAACCTTTCTGAACTCATCACACGTGCGCGGCACACAAGCCCAAAGTCTACTGTGCGAGCAACGCTTGATCAAGTAAACGAATTATCGGATGGATTAATTTGTTTAATTGGAAAGGAAAGTAATGTCGGGACATTTTTGGAGAACGATCAGATTGAAACAGCACGCGCACGGCTGGATATATATCGGCAGATGTTTACCAGTAATCGTCTTTATATCGAACTCATTAACCATCTTGAGCCTGGAGATGTTCGTCTTTGCAAAAAACTTTGTCAATTAGCTCTTGAGTTTTCACTGCGTTATGTGGCTACGAACGGGGTTCGTTATGTTTCCCGGTCAGAGGCGCGATTGCACGATGTGTTGCGGTGCATCGCATGTGGGGTGGCCCTCGACGACTCGGACAAGATTCGCACGGTAAACCATCAACGCTATCTCAAGTCTTCCCAAGAGATGGAAACGCTATTCTCGGAAATTCCTTCGGCGATTGCAAGCACCCAACTTATTAGCGAGCAGTGCAACGTTGAACTAGACTTTGCTCAACATCGATTTCCCGACTTTGCAACACCGGAAGGGTATAACGCCGATTCGTATTTGATGATGCTGTGTAAGAAGTCAATGGCTGAAAAGTATGGCTCAATGATCGCCGAGCCAAGGAGGCGACTACGCGAGGAACTTTCGCTCATCAAACGCTTGGGGCTCTCCGGTTACTTCTTGGTGGTGTGGGACATTGTAAAGTTTGCTCGGTCCAAAGGGATTCCGGCACAGGGACGGGGATCTGCTGCCAACTCTCTCGTTACCTATTTGCTGGACATCACCCCAGTTGACCCGATAGCGCATCAACTATTTTTCGGTAGATTTCTCAACGAAGAAAAGACCACTATTCCAGACATTGACATCGATTTTGCCGCCTCAAGGAATTCTCATTTGGCTGATCGGGATGATGTTATTGAATACGTCGATCGGAAATACGGTTCCGAACACGTTGCGTTAGCTTGTTGCTTTATCACTTTTCGCGCACGGTCAGCAATACGTGAGGTAGGGAAAGCGTTTGGTCTCCCCGCCGAGTTGTTGCACAAAATGGCGAAGTTGACCGACAGTAAAAATGTCGAATCCGCCTTCAGTAAGATAAATCAGTTAAAGGAATTTAGTTACTACACCAAACAACTAAAATGGAAACATTTCCGTGCACAGGTCGAAGCAATTATCGGGCTGCCGCGTCATGTGTCCATGCATCCGGGCGGCGTGTTGATTACTCCATGCAAACTTTCGAAGTTAGTCCCTCTAGAACCGACAAGAATCGACGGACGACGAATCTGTCAATGGGATAAAGATATGGTTGAAGATGCGGGGCTTATCAAAGTAGATCTCCTCGGCTTGGGTATGCTCGCCGTAGTTCGTGAATGCCTTATTCTGATTGCCCAAACTTATAACGTAAAACTCAATCTCGCAGACATTACAACCGACGACCCTTGTGTGTATGATATGTTAGAACGAGCGGACACAGTCGGTGTATTTCAGGTTGAGTCTCGAGTGCAAGTTCAGGTGTTACCGCGTACGAAACCGCGGAATCTATCCGAACTCGCGGCACAAGTCGCAATCATTAGACCGGGGCCCGTCCAGGGCAACATGGTCGAACCGTATATCCGGCGGAAACAGAAACTTGAACCAATACGCTATCCGCATCCTCTCCTTGAGCCAATCCTCAAAGAGACGTTGGGAGTGGTTCTTTTCCAAGAGCAAATCTTACAAGTTGCTTGCGCTATCGCATCTTACACACCGAGCCAAGCTGAAAATCTAAGACGCGATTTGGACAAAAAACACTCCAAAAAAGCTATCCAGAAGATGCAAGCCGATTTCGTGGCTGGAGCTGTACGAAGTGGTGTGTTGCAACGCGATGCAATCAAAATCTTCGATTCTATCAAAGGTTTTGCCGCATACGGTTTTTGCAAATCGCATGCGCTTTCATTTGCGCACTTGGCATATAGATCGGCTTGGCTAAAACATTACTATCCGGCTTGCTACTTGGCAGCACTCTTGAACAATCAACCGGCAGGATTTTATCCCCAAGGGGTTCTCATAAATGAGGCGAAACGACACGGCATCCGAATCTTGAATACCGATGTGAATCTCAGCGGCGTGCGTTGTTATGTCGAAACTGACGCGAAGAAGGAAGGGGTTCGTTTGAGTTTAACCTGTGTCAAAGGCATGAGTTTAGCAAAAGCCGAGTCAGTTGTAGCAGCACGGGAGGGCGGTTTCGTTTCGCTTAAGGATTTCGTCCACGGAACAAAACTTGACTATGCGAGCGTCGAAAATCTGATTGGCGCAGGAGCGTTCGATGGTTTCAAACTATCTCGCGGTGAACTGTTGTGGCAACTTTGCATTCTCGATCGTTGGCGAGATAACAATTTACTCATGGATCCGGACATCACACCCCCGCCGTTGCCGAAATTAGGCTCCTGGAGTCAACTCGAATGGGAATATAGCACCCGGGGATTTTCTACACACACGCACCCGATGGAGTTGCTCCGAGTAAGACTCAACTCTGAAATTCGACGTAAGGATGCGTTGGAAAATCTAACAAATGGAGCGAGAGTATCAATTGCCGGCTTGATTGTATGTATTCAACGTCCGCAGTCTGCCAAGGGGGTTGCTTTCCTATTGCTGGAGGATGAATCCGGATTGATCAATGTTGTCATTTCGCCCCAGGTTTTTGAGCAGTACCGCTCAATCTTTAAGTTGTCTCCGTTTGTGGTTGTGTGCGGAAAGTTGCAGCGTTCCGGCGAGCTGGTTAGCGTCCAAGCCAAGTCTTTTGAGAAATTCGTTTTTGAGTGGTAACGCAAGTTGATACCTATAACTGAGAAACCGAGTTTTTGGTTCACGTTTGCTAAATTATAGGCAAATTGGGCTGATTTTCGTCAATTTCGTGTTTCCACGCTGGAAAAAACTCGGTTTCTGCGCCGCGTCGGACAAAGGTGGCAACTTGGAGTTTAGACATCATATGCACTATTATTCAAGCGAAATGGTGCTAGATGCGATTGCTCCACCGCAATACAAGTCGCCTCTCGACAATGCTCAGGCACGAAAACCCCTTCCAAGTCACACATGCCCCTTGCTTTGATGTTGAAAATTCCGTCCGACTTCGATTCAGCTCAGTTGCTATTTTCTGCGTGCCAAATAGGATGATAGGGCATAATCGAATGGGGTCGAAGTGTCAATCTGGACATAGTCGATTGAATTCCCTCCACAGCCGCGCCGATAGTCCTGAATAAACCCTTCCAACTGTTCAATATAACCGGCTTTGAGCGTCTCCGCTTGTGTCGGGAGTGTCCTTGCGGTTTCCATGTCTTGAAAGACCACAGGTCCCTCAAAGGGGAAGGTCATCTCGGCTTTATCCAATAGATGGAAGACTATGACTTCATGCTTCCGGTGGCGCAGGTGTTTAAGCGCAGACAACACTCTCGTCGGCTCATCAAGGAGGTCGGAAATCACGATTACCAAGCCCCGACGGACAATCCGTTTCGCAAGTTCATGAATGATTGTGCTCAAATCCGTTTCATCTCCAGGTTCGGTATTCTCTAGGCTAGACAGGATGGCTTGGAGGTGAGTTGCGGCACCACGCGGGGGGATGTACTCCTTGATGTGCGTATCGAATATTGCCATGCCCACAGAGTCGCGTTGTTTGAGCATCAAATACGACAAGGATGCCACGCAATAGCAGCCGTATTGGAATTTTGTAAGGCTGCTTTCATCGTATTTGTAGCTCATTGAGGCGCTGGCATCCAACACAATGTAAGCACGAAGGTTGGTTTCTTCTTCAAATTTCTTGACGTAATAACGGTCGGATTTCCCAAACACTTTCCAGTCAATGTACCGAATTTCGTCCCCGGGCATGTACTGTCTGTGCTCGGCAAATTCCACGCTGAAACCTTGATAGGGACTCTTGTGCAGACCGGTGATGAATCCCTCTACAACCAGACGAGCGACCAGTTCCATGTTGCCGAGTCGAGATAAAGCAGTCGGATCCAAGTATTCATGGGATGTATTCATATATTCTACGCCTCAAGGTCGGTAATCTACCGCTAGCGGGCACGTTTTTGAACACCGTTGCGATTTTGGGGAACTCTAAGTTTGGACGCCTAGGTCGAAAGTATAACACACAGCGTCCGAGTGTGTCGACCCATGCAGATTTCTCATTGCATCCCCCGAAAAACGGTGAGTATAATAGACAGTGCGAGTAACGTTGAGAATAGGCAGATAGTTAAGCAAGTTTTAATATAAAACTCAAGTTTCCACCTATGACAGAGAAACCGAGTTTTTGGTTCACTGTTGCTAAATTATAGGCAAATTGGGCTGATTTTCGCCAATTTCGTGTTTCCACGTTGGAAAAAACTCGGTTTCTGCACGTCGTGGGACAAAGGTGGCAACTTGGGTTATAAAAGTTTATCTTCCGCATCGACTGGGAAGTGTAGGATTGGAAGGATGGAAGCGGGGAAGGTTGGAAGATTTCTTTTGACGCCATTCTCAATCCTCCGATACGAAAGTCTCGGAACTTAATGGATGCATAAGAGCCTGCTGGATCTACCAATCCAGCAGGAGCGGTTGGGGCCTATATTGACATGTAGGTTTTTTCTTGGAAGTTGCTTAACATTTGGGGGATTTAAGTTTTGCTATTCAGAAGCAAGAAGGGGCGAATTCCCGATACCAACGCCACAGATGCTCAAGCAAAGGAGAATTCAATTCCGCTGCAAGCACAGAAGCTGAGCGTACGGTTTGATATTTTGCCCGAGATTTCTTACTTGGACGATCGTCTATGTTGCCTATTGATAGATTTGTTCCCCATAATGGAGGGGTTTCCCGATGCGGTATGGATATCACAGAAGACATGTGAAGAGGGATTGGATTTTTGCCAGTTGAATTTCTGGGCGTTTTCCGCTGCCCCGGATGCTATCAAGGAGTTCTCAATTTGGTTTCAAGGTATCTTTAGGAATGAGGAGGTTTCAGGACTTCTCGAGCGGTATGTTCGACATGCGTTGGAAAAGCCGAATGAAGCGGAAGTGCTCCTCTCGGATTGGTCGAGGGTACATGTGACAGATAACGAGGTGCGGGAAATTGTAGACCAAGAGTTGCTTCAGCGGCAGGAAAAGAGCGTTGACAACTAATTGCGGCAGGTGCTATACTGCCGCCTATTGCTGTTGATGACGGAGGCTGCGATGAGGCTGTTCTCTAGGGGAATCGTTCTCCTGTTTTTGTTGTTAAGTGCGCACATAGAATCGGGATACACCTACACGGTTAGTGAAGTTTTCGAGAACTTCAGGAAAGCTTACAACGAATCTCGAAACTTCAGTGCAGAATTTGAGGAGACCATTTTTCGTGATGGCGTCAAAAGCTCTTCGCGAGGTGAACTGACCTTCAGCAAGCCCAATTTGCTTAGAAAGAGAACCGTCGGCCAGAAAGATCCGACTCAACTCGTCCAACTAATCGTCTTGGACGGTACCTATTCGTGGGCATACACCCCTTTGCTGAATCAAGTCAACAAGATGAAACTTAATAACCCCGAACATGAGCCGTTATTGCCGGGAATAGACGCTTCATTGCAGGATGTTCAAAAGAATTACGACATGAAGCTTGTTGTTGATGAAGTCGCTAACCAGAAGGGTGTTTATCAGCTTGAATTAACTCCCAAGCCTCATTTGCTGTCCAAACCCGTGGACAGCGGGCAATCGCCGCGCGAGACTCTGGAAATGTGGATTCAGGATTCGGATTGGTTGCCGATTCAGTTTGGGTACAAACTACAGAACGACACCGAAAGCAATGTCATTGGAGTCATTTCGCTGACGAACATCAAACGAGACCGGAAACTTGACGCAGAGTTTTTCAAATTTGACATTCCGGATGGTGCCGAAGTCATTGATATCTCGCCGAATGAATAATTCAGGGAAGCGCTCAACGGGCAAAGGATTGGAAGGGTGCAAGATGGGAGGATGGGATTTGCTTGTAGTTTGTCTGTCTCCGTCTTGAATCGGCTTTGTTGGTTGACCATTGAAAAAGTCAGCAGATGAAGCGTTGGGTTTTACTCAAATTTTCTACGTTTTTGGGCAGAACGAAACATCGAAAACCTTTTTTCTGCGCGTGATTCTTTTTGGTTTTCCGTTCAATCCAACCTGCGAGTTTGATTTGCGTAAGTCCTAACGAAATGGTTATTTTTCTCAATACACTGTTATTCAAACAGGATTCTGAACGTTCGGCTTTTTCAATTCTTGGCATCTAGCGTATTGATGTTGAAACTCTCAAGCCAAATCGATGGATCGTGGTGCTTTTCTACCTCAACGAACAAGTGATTGAACGATGAACTTTGGCACGCTCCAACATTTGGCGAACGGTTTGACGGTTTCGCGCATCTTGCTTATTCCGCCATTCATGATTTCGTTTCGGTCTATTGAAAATCCCAACTACCGGTTGTTAGCTGCAATTATCTTCGGAGTGGCGGCGCTAACGGATTTTCTTGATGGTCGAATCGCTCGAAAACACGGAATCACGAGTTTTGGCAAGTTCGTTGATTCGCTTGCGGACAAGTTGCTGGTAGGCGCAGCACTCATCTGCCTGTTTGGCGAGAAACTCATCCCGGGATGGATGGTTCTAACAATCATGGGACGCGAATTGGTTGTGACAGGGTTGCGGGTGCTTTTTGTCGCCACACAGGGATCCGTTGTCTCAGCCAACAAGTGGGGAAAATATAAGGCTACCTCGCAGATGGTTGTTATCTTCGTCAGTCTGATTCTTCTCGTGTTCCAAGGGCATGGCGTGGGGGATGAATGGATTGAGCGGTTCAGACCGATCTATTTCATGATGTATGTGCCTCTAGTTCTAACTGTGGTTTCGGGATTAGAGTTTCTGTATGGGAATCGCAAAGCGCTGTATTCCGTAATGCGATCGACTGATCTGTCTGATTCCGGAGATGATTTTTAGCCTTGGTCAGGTTGAAAGTTAAGCAGTCCATTGGGCCTGAACCCGAACCAAACCCCCATAGAAAGTGTGAACCAAGAACGGATACGGTGTTTTGTCGCAATTGAGATTCCCGAAACGATTCAGATGCTGCTAACTTCCACTCAGGAGGAACTCAGGAAGTACATTCGCGGGGCATCATGGGTAAAGCGTGGAAACATTCATCTGACGTTGAAGTTTCTGGGAGATGTCGCCCCGAACCAAATCAGCGTAATCAAAAATGTAATTGAACAGGTGACGGATACTCGGTCACCTTTTTCAATGGAGTTAGGGGGTATCGGCGCCTTCCCAAACTTGAGTCGTCCAAGAATCATTTGGGCGGGCGTGAAAACCGGCGCAGATGAGGTCGCCGCCATTGCGAGAGAAATCGATGTAGGGCTGGGTCGTCATGGATATGAGCGCGATAAGAAATCGTTCCGACCACATTTAACACTTGCCCGGCTCAAACGTCGAGTCAATTTGAAACCTCTTGTTGACGTATTCCATCAATATGATACAATCAACGGCGCCAGAATGATTGTCAAGCAGATTCGAGTCGTCCAAAGCAATCTTCGGCGAAGCGGGGCAGTCTACACGCCCCTGGAAACTTGTTGTTTCAATAGTCGTTCTACAACATAGTACAATTATAGTATCTTCACCTGCTTATTCAGAGGCTTGGCTTGACTTTGTACATCTAAGTGGTTTATTTTCCAAAAAAATATGGTTAGTGTTGGGTGCCGGTAGTTCACATTGTCTGAACTGTGATTTATGTGATGAAGTGATTGCCATGATTATCAATCCTTAGTTGCCCGTGATGAGTGGATTCAACCATTTCCTTGAAGCCACTTTGACTCCGGGAAGAAACCGAGTTTTGAAGAAAAAGGGATCTCTATCGCACTCATTATCCATTCGCTTGATGGTTTCATTAAGGATTAAAAACTTAGCGAATGAACCACTAAGTGGATTACTCGACAAGCGTTTAACGAAAGTCGGGAGGTCGCGACCGGAAGATGGGATCTCTATCGCAGTGCATACCCTACTAGAGCACTGATAAAAACTTGGTTTCAGGGCAACTGGTGTGCTACATATAAATTTTCAAAAAACTTTGGGATTATTCGGAATTCCACTTCTCGACTGAATTCACAGGGAGATTAGACTGATTATGACATCAGAAGAAAAAAACGGATCTATCAATAACGCAATATCGCAGATTGAGCGGGAACATGGAAAAGGCGCGATTATGCGTTTGACGGATACAGATGTTGTTCCCGTGGAATCAATTCCAACAGGGGCACTTTCTCTCGACATGGCACTCGGAGTTGGCGGTATTCCGCGCGGTCGAATCATCGAAGTCTTTGGGCATGAAGCTACCGGCAAAACCTCCCTTACACTTCACATGGTTGCCGAAGCCCAGAAGTTGGGGGGCGTCGCCGCGTTCGTTGATGTCGAACATGCGCTGGATATTAGTTATGCCAAGAGAATCGGCGTGAACATGGAGAACGTGTTGATCTCACAACCGGACACAGGGGAACAGGCGTTAGAAATTGTAGAAACGCTCATCCGAAGTGGTGCGATTGATATTGTCGTGATTGATTCGGTCGCTGCTTTAACCCCGCAAGCGGAAATTGAAGGTGACATGGGCGACGCGCATGTCGGTTTATTACCACGTCTCATGTCCAAAGCGTTGCGAAAGCTGTCAGGGGTGACCAATAAGTCCAGAACAAGCGTCATCTTTACGAATCAGATTCGCCAGAAGATTGGAATTATGTTTGGCAACCCGGAGACGACGCCGGGCGGCCTCGCGCTCAAATTTCATTCTTCAGTAAGGCTTGAGATGCGCCGTGCCGAGACACTGAAGGAGGGCAACGAAGTGATAGGGAACCGCGTCCGAGTCAAAGTTGCGAAGAACAAGGTGGCTCCGCCGTTTCGAGAAGCGGAATTCGATCTGATATTCGGTGAAGGGATTTCCAAAGAGGGAAATATCTTGGATGTGGCGGTCGACTGTGGAATCATCCAAAAAAGCGGTTCTTGGTTTTCGTATAACGACGATCGGCTTGGACAGGGCAGGAATAGCGTCAAGGAGCATTTGAAAACGAACCCTGACTTTGCCGCCGATATTGAAGGCAAGATTCGGGAAGCTTTGGGAATGCCTTCGCAGTCATCCACTGCCTCGATTCCTGACGCGGGCGAAACAGGTTAAGGACGAATCGCAGTCGTAGATTTAAGTAGACACACTGCGACCGTGACGGGTTGCGCAGTGCTATGCAGGGACATTATCCTTGACAGAATTTTCGCGGAAGTGCTATAATCCTTGTAGGCTTGCCCCGCCGGATGGCTTTAAGGCGTGGTTTTGAAAACCCATACAGTTTTTGTCTTTTTTGGGTGTCTATTAGAGATTCGAAATAATCTTTGAACGTATTCCATAATGTTTATTAAATTCTAATAACATAGGATGAGATTATGTCCATCAAGAAAAGAGACACCGTAGGGCCATTTGAAGAAATCCATGATGAATCAAAGCCAACGGCAAGTTCATCAGATCGAAAATCCTACAATCAGAAACAGATTCGTGAAATGGAGTTCATGATCGAATCTTTGGAAAACGAGAATGATGACTTGAAAAGGCGTCTTAACGCTGCTCCGTCCGATGATGCAGACGTTCGTCTCTACGAAATGACTCGGGAATTGATGCAAGCCCATCGGAGGAATCGGAAACTGACGAGCACGCTTCAGGAAGCGAAGGAGAAGCTGGAGCACCTGAAGGAGAAGGTGGAGCAACTAAGCGCGCCACCGAACAACTACGGGGTTTTTCTTGGCACAAATGATGATGGTACTATTGATATCGATCTCGGTGGCAAAAGATGGAAGGTCAAGTCCGACCCAGATATAAACGTTGAACAGCTTAAAAAGGGGCAGGAGGTAATTGTCAACGGTGTACTAAATGTAGTGGGAGTTCGAGAGTTTGACCAGCGTGGGGAGGTCGTTAAAGTCAAGGAAGTGCTTGATGAATCTCGTACGATTGTAAGTCTTCGCGCCGATGAGGAGCGTGTCGTAGAGATTTCCGAACCACTAAATGCTGAAACGCTGAAACTGGGCGATAATGTCCTGCTGAATCACGGTACGGGGATGATTATGGAGAAACTCCCCAAAACCGAAGTGGAAGATCTCTTGCTCGAAGCTGTGCCAGACATCCGATACTCGGATATTGGCGGATTGGACGATCAAATCGAAGCGATTCGCGACGCAATAGAGACACCGTACCTTTATCCCGATGAATACAAAGAGTTTGCGCTGACACCCCCGAAAGGCATTCTACTTTATGGTCCTCCCGGGTGCGGCAAGACTTTGATTGCGAAAGCGGTTGCAAATAGTCTAGCCACGAGAGTGCGGAAACTGACGGGAAGGGATGATATCAAGGGTTATTTCATTAACATCAAGGGACCGGAGTTACTGAACAAGTATGTAGGCGAGACAGAACGAAAGATTCGCGAGGTTTTCCAGAAAGCGAGCGAGAAATCCAAAGAAGGGGTTCCCGTTATTATATTCTTTGATGAGATGGACTCTCTTTTCCGATCAAGGGGTATGGGCATCTCGTCCGATATGGAATCGACTTTGGTTCCTCAATTTCTAGCCGAGATTGACGGGGTCGAGAGTTTGCGAGATGTGGTTGTTATCGGCGCTAGTAATCGACAAGACCTTTTGGATCCAGCCGTGCTGCGTCCCGGAAGGTTGGATATCAAGATTAAGATAGATCGTCCCACAGCGGAAGGCGCGAAAGATATCTTTGCCAAGTATTTCACCTCGGATTTACCCATCGCTCCGTCCGAACTCGAACGATTCGACAGCGACAGCGGGAAAACCGTTCAACATCTTATCGATCAAGCCATCGATGAGATGTATGCGACCTCCGAAGAAAATAAATTCATTGAGGTGACTTACGCCCGCGGCGAGCGCGATATTCTTTACTTTAAGGACTTCGTTAGCGGAGCAATGATCGAGAACATCGTTTCACGTGCGAAGAAAATGGCAATCAAACGGTTGATTGGTTCCGATGGTAAGGAAAAGGGCATGACGTTCGAAAACCTCAAGGACGCCATCCATGAGGAATATAAGGAGAACGAAGATTTGCCTAACACCACGAATCCTGACGATTGGGCGAAAATCTCGGGCCGCAAAGGTGAGAAGATTGTCAATATCAGAGCCTTGGTCAATGAATCGGAGCGTAACAAACGGAAGGACGTGAGGGTAATCAAAGGCGGCGCTTATCTTTAATCTTGAGGAAACGGCGCGGACCGACTCGCCTCGAATTACGAACCGATTATGACTACACCGATAATCATGGGGACAGAGACCGAGTACGGCATTTCGGTCAAAAATGCACGTGACCAGGATCCCGTTGCAGCTTCGACGCTGGTTGTGAACGCTTACAAGGATCGGGAGTTAAAAGGGGTTACGTGGGATTACGATCAGGAATCCCCACTGATGGACGCCCGAGGCTTTCTGTCGGAAGGTGAGAGCGATACGCCAGACCGGGAAAACAACAGCTTGATCAACGATATCCTGATCAATGGCGGCAGGTATTACGTTGATCACGCACATCCGGAATATTGTACGCCGGAATGCACCAATCCACGCGACCTCGTTATCTACGAAAAAGCGGGGGAGCTGATTCTCGATTTGAGTCGTCTCGCCGCGGAAGAACTCTTGCCCAACAACCAAGAGATTATCATCTACAAAAATAATACAGATTACAAAGGACACAGTTACGGCTCTCATGAAAACTATTTGATGTCTCGGACGGTTCCGTTTCAGGATATTGTTGATGGATTGACCCCGTTCCTGGTTACCCGTCAGATTATTACGGGCGGCGGCAAGTTAGGCGCCGAAAACGGAGCGGAAGAAACCGACTACCAGATATCGCAACGCGCCGATTTCTTTGAAACGGAAATAGGACTGAGCACGATGGTAGCGCGTCCAATCATCAATACGCGCGATGAACCGCACGCCGACGAAAAACTTTACCGACGCCTACATGTCATCGTCGGGGACTCGAACATGTCGGAACTTGCCATCTACTTGAAAGTTGGAATCACGAGCCTAACGCTCCAACTCATTGAGAAGGGCATCCTTGGTGACAGATTTAAACTCTCGGAACCCGTAACCGACATCAAAAGAGTGTCGCGCGATCTTTCGTGTAAAACTCCGCTGGTTTTGGAAGATGGACGAAGGCGGACCTCAATTGAGATTCAACGCGAATATCTCGGATTGGTACGAGACCATCTTTCCGAACTCTGCTCATCACCAATCATATCCGACGTGATGGAGAAATGGGAGTTTGTGTTAGATCGACTTGAAGCAGACCCGATGAGCCTGAATGGGGTCTTGGATTGGGTGACCAAAAAGAGGCTCATTGACGCTTATATTCAACGTCACGGTTTTAAATGGTCAGATTCGCGCGTGCGCATGTTGGACTTGCAGTATCACGATATCCGACCGGATAAAGGGCTGTATGCACGTCTGCTCAAGAATGGACGTGTGAAACGGTTTGTTAATCAAGAAGAGATAGTTCATGCAATCACGAATCCACCGGTAGATACGCGCGCCTATTTCCGCGGCACCTGTCTAAAAAGGTTTCCCAACGAGATTCACAGTGCGAGTTGGAACTCGATGATTTTTTGCATTAATGGCTCATCTCTGGACAAGATTCTGATGGACCGGCCGCATTTTGGGACTCAAGAAATCGTTGGCAATCTTTTGAGTAGCAGATGCGCCGAAGACGTTGTGAAAGAGATATCCGCGAATGCCTCTTGAGAGCTTGCTTGATTGAGTATTGCAATGCGGAGGGGATTTTATCGTGGGATAGGCTATCGCGCTCATTGTCCATTCGCTTGATTCCACGGGGTTACTTTCAAACAAGCACTAAATCTATTTTCGCAAGTGTTTAGTGGCTAGTAAAACTTAAAACGTGCAATGAATTGCACTACCACGAACCTGAAGGCAGTGGCTAATAGCTAGTAATGGACACTCGCTAGGGGTAATCCTCAAAAATATGGCGAAAATTCGCCTAAATTCATAAGCGATTGCCCTGCGATCGCCCAAGAAATCAATAGACTAAACAGTTACCTATTTTCTATATTAGTTGATATTATTCTTGATTGCAGAATCCGAAAGGGGGCAGCATGCGATCAGAAAAGCAAGAGAACGAACAGCGAGATACGAAGCCTCAGGACACCGAGGAGATTCAACCGGATGCCGAGCTAGCCGAGCAGGGCGAAGAACTCTCTGAAGACCTTGACCAAATTCTTGATGAGATTGATGAAATCTTAGAAGAAGATTCCGAAGAGTTTGTCGAGAATTACATTCAAAGGGGAGGACAGTAGTCGTGTTCGATGATCGCGATTACAGCTCCTCTAACTTTATTGAGGTGCTCAGACAGAAACGCCCAGATCTATTAGCACCGTTCCATACAGGAAACCCGCCTACACATTCCCATCAAACAGGCCCGCTTTCGGGAATCTCTGCCAAATCAGATTTGGACCTTCTCGAAGGAACAACAGTATTGGCAGCAGTCTATGATGAAGGGGTCGTCATCGCCGGAGATCGTCAGGCAACGGACGGCTTCCAAGTCGGTGAGCGCCGCATTGAAAAGGTCTTCGAAATTGACAAATCTTCCGCTATTGCTATTGCCGGTATCGCCGGTCTAGCGATTGAGATGGCAAGGTTGTTCCAAGTTCAAGTCGAGTTCTACGAAAAAATCGAAGGAACCATGTTGAGCCTGGATGGCAAAGCAAACTTTCTGTCAAACTGGTTAAGAGGGAATCTAAATATGGCTCTGGAAGGTTTGATTGTCGTCCCAATTTTCGCCGGTTACGATTCAAAGCAGGCGCAAGGGCGAATCTTCAAGTATGACGCAATTGGCGGACGCTACGACGAAAACGCTTACTACGCCATCGGATCGGGCGGTAAAGATGCGAGATCCACGCTAAAAAAGCTTTATCGACCTGGCATGTCCCGCGATGAAATCTTGAAGATTGTGTCCGAAGCACTATGGGATGCCGCCGATGAGGATTTGGGAACCGGTGGTCCTGATCTGATTCGAGACATCTTTCCAACGATTAAGGTCATTGATCAGGCAGGCATTACGGACATCCCAGATTCCGAAGTCAAGGCACTTTATACGGAATTGCTCGACAGATTGAAAGATTAACCACGTTAACTGAAGGAGGTGAGAATGTCCTCACCGTATTACGTGTCACCGGAGCAAATTATACAGGACAAGCGCGACCTTGCCCAGCGCGGCATTGAACAAGCAAAGGAAGTAATTGCTCTGGAGTACAACAATGGCATCGTGATGGTTGCCGAGAATCCGTTAACAACGGTTTTCAAGATTTCCGAGGTGTATGATCGGATTGCATTAGCGGCAACGGGTCTGTCGCCAGAATATGAAGCCTTGAGGTCTTACGGAATTGAACAAGCGGAGATTAAAGGTTTCAACTACAATCGTGAGGATGTCACAGCTAAGTGGCTTACCACCGTATATTCGCAACGTATCGGGGCAATTTTCCGGGAATGGGATTACAAACCGCTTGAAGTTGAGTTGTTGGTCTGCGAAGTGAAAGGCGACGCTTCGTCAAGCAATCGAATTTATCATCTGTCTTTCGATGGCACCTTCGGAGAAGAGGAGCAGTATGCAGTAATCGGCGGGCGGGCTGATTCCATTGTTGAGATTCTTGAACAAGAGCACAAAGAAGGAATGGCGTTAGAGGATGCCATTCGACTCGGAATTAAAGTTTTTGAAACAATTGAAGCGGACGTCGACGAGGAAACTTCGGAAGAGCCCCGGTATGAAATTGTGGCTGATACCATTGAGGTCGCATTACTTGATGAAGAGCAGGAACGACGTAGGTTTCGACGCCTTCTTCCCGAAGAGCTCGAGAAAATGTTTTAGCGCATGGACCGTAGGATTTACGGACTCGAAAGCGAATATGGTCTCATCTGCACTCCGGAGCGACGCGGCGGAAAAGCGCTCTCGATTCAGAATGCGGTGATGTACCTATTCCGCGAAATAATATCGGGGAGAATGTATCCGGATGTGTTCCTCGAAAATGGAGCTCGATTTTATCAAGATATCGGTTGCCACCCCGAATATGCCACACCCGAATGTGACAACGTACGCGAATTGGTCACACATGATAAAGCCGGCGAACGGATAATTGAGCGGCTCTCCGTCACCGCGGAACGAAAAATGCGGATTGACGGCTTTTACGGCAAAATCTCGGTTTTCAAAAACAATACGGATACCCCGGGAAATACTTACGGTTGCCATGAGAACTATTTAATGGATCGCCGAGTCAGTTTCCGGCAACTCGCCTCGCAGCTTATCCCCTTCTTCGTAACACGCCAAATTTTCACCGGTGCCGGCAAAGCCATACGCACCGACCGCGGCAGATACGTCATCTCCCAACGCGCCCAGCATATTCGCGAGGAAATCTCTATCGCAACAACAACGGCACGCGGCATCATCAACACGCGGGATGAGCCGCATGCCGACAGGGAGAAGTACAGACGATTGCACGTGATTGTTGGCGATTCCAACATGTCCGAATTTGCCACGTTTCTCAAGGTGGGAACAACGGCAATCGTTCTGCGCATGATAGAGGACAATTTTATTAGACAGCGCCTCGCATTGCGCAACTCCGTCAAAGCCATTTGGGAAATTTCAAAAGACACGAGGTGCACACACAAGATTGAGTTGGAGAACGGGAAACGGCTCTCGGCAGTCGAACTCCAATGGCAATACTTCGAGTGCGCCAAACAGTATTTTGAACAGGCGGAGTCAGATCCGATCACCGAGCAGGTCATGAAAAGATGGGAATATGTGTTGAAGCATCTGGCAATGGACCCATCGTCACTCGATCGGGAACTTGACTGGGTCATCAAGAAAAAACTAATCGAGACGTATGTTGCCAGTCGAAATCTCAATTGGGATTCTGCTGACGTATCAATGTTGGATCTTCAGTACCACAATATTCGAAGAGAAGGTGAAAAAAAGAAAACCGGACTATATTATAAACTGGAAAGAAAAGATCAGGTCGAGCGAATTGTCAGCGACGATCTGGTTGACAAAGCGATGCATCTCCCGCCAGAAACTACGCGCGCGAAGTTTCGCGGACGTTTTGTAAAGCTCGCAAATGAAAGGAAGATTCTTTGTGGTGTTAATTGGAGTTATATCCAGCTTTATGAGCCTTATCAGAAATTATTTCTTTCAACCGATCCCATGCGACCAGAATACGAAGAAGCCAGCCGTATGATTTATTCGATTTAAACCTAAATCTTCAGGGTTTCTTTTGGACCCTCCTGCCACCAATCCCGCCTTGTGTAAGCTCGCGGGAATTTGCGATTTTCTTTGTCAATCTGCAGAATAGTTTACCCTGCGTGCTTTTCCTGAAGTAGTTAGAAAGATGGGGCGCAAGTATAATGGACCGTAGGATTTACGGACTCGAAAACGAATATCATATCATCTGTACTCCAGAGCGACGGGGCGGGAGAGCACTATCGATTCAGAATGCGGTTATGTACTTATTCCGCGAGGTAATCTCAGGGAGAATGTATCCGGATGTGTTCCTCGAAAACGGCGCTCGATTTTATCAAAAGGAAGGACCGCGACCTGAATATGCCACACCCGAATGTGACAACGTGCGCGAATTGGTCACACATGATAAAGCCGGCGAACGGATAATTGAGCGGCTCTCTGTCACCGCAGAACGAAAAATGCGGATCGACGGCTTTTACGGAAGCTTTTCGGTTTTCAAAATCAATACAGATACTCCGGGAAATACCTACCTGTGTCATGAGAACTATTTAATGGATCGTCGAGTCAGTTTCCGCCAACTCGCCTCACAGCTTATTCCTTTTTTCGTAACACGTCAGGTTTTCACCGGCGCCGGTAAATCTATACATACCGACCGCGGCAGATACGTCATCTCTCAACGCGCACAACATATTCGCGAGGAAATCTCTCTCTCTGCAACAGCAACGCGACAAGGAATTATCAACACGTGTGATGTACCTCATGCTGATCGTGAGAAGTACAGACGACTGCACGTTACCGTCGGCGATTCCAACATGTCCGAATTTGCCACTTTTCTCAAGGTGGGAACAACGGCAATCGTTCTGCGCATGATAGAAGACAATTTTATTAGGCAACGCCTCGCATTGCACAACTCGGTCAAAGCTATTTGGGAAATATCAAACGACACCACATGCACGCACAAGATTGAGCTGGAAAACGGGAAACGGCTCTCGGCAGTCGAACTTCAATGGCAATACTTCGAGTGTGCCAAACAGTATTTTGAACAAGCGGAGTCAGATCCGACCACCGAGCAGGTCATGAAAAGATGGGAATATGTGTTGAAGCATCTGGCAATGGACCCCTCGTCACTCGATCGGGAACTTGACTGGGTCATCAAGAAAAAACTAATCGAGAGTTATGTTGCGCGTCGAAATCGCGATTGGGATTCTGCTCACGCATCAATGCTGGATCTTCAGTACCACAATATTCGAAGAGAAGGTGAAAAAAAGAAAACCGGACTATATTATAAACTGGAAAGAAAAGATCAGGTCGAGCGAATTGTCAGCGACGATCAGATTGACAAAGCGATGCATCTGCCGCCTGAAACTACGCGCGCGAAGTTTCGCGGACGTTTTGTAAAGCTGGCAAATGAAAGGAAGATTCTTTGTGGTGTTAATTGGAGTTATATCCAGCTTTATGAGCCTTATCAGAAATTATTTCTTTCAACCGATCCCATGCGACCAGAATACGAAGAAGCCGATTCTACGATTTACTCGATTTAATCCCAGGCCCAGCGTTTCCCCTCGTACCTCTCCTCCCTCGGTATCCCTTCCTCAGAGATTTGATTTTTCCAAGTTTAATTTAACAGAAAGGAACGCGCAATGAGTTTAGCTGGTAAAAAGGTTATTGTGATTGGCGGTAGTTCCGGAATTGGATTGGCGACCGCTCAAGCCGCTACAGTAGAAGGAGCAACGGTTGTCATCGCCAGTCGCTCACGGGAGAGATTGGAACGGGCAAGCGATAAAATACAAGGCGATCCTGAGACTGTCACGGTCGATGTGAGGGATTCATCGTCAATTCAGCATCTTTTCGATGTCGTCGGTGAATTTGACCACTTAACGACACCGGGAAACGAGGGGGCATTGGGGCCATTTTTGGATCTTGACGTTGAAATCGCGCGACGAGGGTTTGACAGCAAATTCTGGGGGCAGTATCAAGCTGTGAAGTACGGCGCGCCAAATATCCGCGAAGGCGGCTCGATTGTTCTCATGGCGGGAGCATACAGCCAACACCCCGAGCCGGGCGCCGTGCCGCAAGCGTCAATCAATAGCGCGGTTGAAGGATTGGGACGAGCGCTGGCTGTGGAGTTGTCGCCGATTCGCGTGAATGTTGTTTCGCCGGGGTTAGTTGACACCCCGAGGTTCAATTCACTTCCGGGAAAACAGCGTAGCGAGATGTTTGAAACTGCTGCCAAAACACTCCCTGCCAAGCGCATTGCTCAAGCTGAAGATGTTGCTCAGACGATATTGTACTTGATGCGGAATCCACATGCTACGGGGAATGTGCTATACATTGATGGCGGGTTGACGTTGCGTTGAGGAGGGTGCTGTCGCAGCAGGATTTCTATCGCCTTCGCTATGCACTCGGTTGATCAGTGGCGTGGTGGGTTTCACTCATAGTTCGCGTGTATTAGGCGCAAAAAGGGCTTCATGTATGATCCAAGTTCTCGGTTTTTTCGGGTGTTTCCGTTCAACCCAACCTACTACAGTGAAGAGGTCGCGATTCGGAAATCGCTCCTACTGAGGAATATAAAATCTGGGTCAATGACTATTTTCCGGTGTCAACGGTTCCATGCCATTTCGTTTGCGATAAGGGGATTACCATCACGGGTTGGAGATCGCTCATAAAACGTATCTTTGAAATGGTATAACCTCCTAACTTCCCGAGAATAGTGGCGTGTTGGGTTTCACTCAGAACCTGTTTGAATAGTCGGCAGCAGAGCCATATTCAGTCATTTGGAGACAGGTTTTTCATGTTTTTGTATTGCCTGCCATATACCTGCCGCCCCGCTGGGGTTTTTAGAGGCTGGTGCGCAGTGCGCACCCTACAAATTGTACTTTTCAAACAAGCTCTCATAGTTCGCGTATTAGGCGCAACGAGGGCTTCATGTATGATTCAGGTTCTCGGTTTTTTCGGGTGTTTCCGTTCAACCCAACCTACTACAGTGAAGAGGTCGCGATTTGGAAATCGCTCCTACTGAGGAATATAAAATCTGTGGCAATGACTATTGTCCGGTGTCAATGGTTCCCTGCCATGGGGTGTGCACCGGGGGTAGGAAGCCTAGGTGATGAGGTGTTCGATGTGTTGGGAAATCCGGCTAGAAATAAGATCTGCTAAGCGCGTTCCTGGCACTGAAGGCGTTGTAGGGAACGCCGACGGGTAACGTCCTGAAGCCCCAGGTCTCCGTTGTGGCGTCGTAGCCGAACCCGACCGATGCGGTGTGGTCAGCGATTAAATTCAGTTGAAGTGTGAAATCTTGCCGCACATTACTAGCCGTTGCACTGCGTTTGATGCCGATACGGTACCACGAAAGGCGCAGATTCCAATCGTGCAGATTTCGCTGAATGGATATCCGTTGACGGTAAAACTGGCGCTCAATCCAGTTATATGTGAGACTGGCGCTAAGACTGAGTAACCGGTTCGGCGCAAAGCGGAAGCTGCCAATAATATTCCGCGAGGCTCGCGAAGAGGTTAGCCGCTTGCTGAAGGAACTTCCGAGACTTACGTTCCACTTCTTACGACTATAACGGACATTGGATGCGAAATCGACCATTTTGAAGCGTTTGCCGTTTGCAGGGTCCAGATTCGGATCGTGGGTCATGTCAAAACTAATTCTTAGGTTGCGGCTCGCCAGCGGTGTAATGGTTATGTCGCTTCTGATTGGTTCGTATGTGCGGTTTCTCACGGTGTTCTCGCTAAAATCTGCCCGTAGCCTTGTGTCAAAATCAATCAGGGACAAAGGTCTTTTGCTACGTCGAGTTTTTACTTCAACACTCGTGCGAAAGTTATAGGAGAGTCTCTTTCTCTCAAAAAAGAACGTACTTGGCGCAAATTGATATAGGTTGTTGTTTCTATCGACAGGGGGTTGATAATCAAACGAGAGACTGGACTGGATTTGATGACGCATGCGTCGCGCGCCCGGGATAAAGCTGATGTCATAAATCCTAAACAGTGTGTTGCTGCCTCTGGCTCTCACACTATAAACGCCGCGGATGATGTTGCGATTGCCCTCTGTATCTTTCGCATGCCAAATCAGGTTGCTATCATAACTCAAATCAAAGCGGAATTCTCGGTACGGCGTTATCTGAAGCGTGGTTTGTTTTGTGAGATCGAAACCAAGATCGACCGTTTGCAAGAAAATATTCCTTACATCTCGGTATCGCTGCTTGTAGAAATTGCCGAATTCAACGTCAAGGTCGAAGCGCGTATTGTCGAGGGTCGGAAAAGCAAACATCGAAAGGAAAGGCAAGTCGGTATCCAGCTTATCGGCAACCTTGGTCAATCCGGAATTAACTGTTTTGAATAGTGGCAGCTGATCGAATTGCATCTGGGAAAATTGCATCGATAGTTGGGGCAACTTCTGGAGAATTGTCGTGCCGTCACCCGCGAGATCCAATGTGTGTTTAACCTCAAGGCGTGAAAGAAAAGACCCAAACCGCTTGCGCGAGAATTTCAGATTTTCGTCGGGGTCAAGGTCCTCAGGGTCGAACCCCGTCAGGGCAGATCCCCATGTGAAGACTCCGAAGGAATTGATGGTTGACTCGGGTACGCCGTAACCTTCTTTATACGATCTCGCATACCATGCCACGCGTCCGTTGAAACTCAACGGGCTTCGTCCCTCTTGGCGATTGTCCCAAGGCGTGAATATTTTATGGTGGTGGCCCCATCGCATTGTCCACTGTTGCCCGGTTTTGATTGGTTCTCGGCGCGATCCCGAGTATCTGTCTTGGGACAGGAATAGAAAATCGCCGCGATAGGCTCGTTTTTTTTCCACTTTTATTAGGCGAAATCCGTCAGGGGCTTTAATGACGCGGCTAGTCTCTCCACGATCAAGCCGTTGTGCTTGCGTCGCAACTGCCTGTGGATCTTCCCACCTGCCACGGAAGCCGTGTTGTTGATAGACGGGTATCTCTTCCTCCTCTTCTCCATCCTCGGGGAGAGATTCGGCACTGTCCGAGTCGCTTTTTTCTTCACCCTTGTCCCGATCCTGCTTCGTTTGTAGCGCCGGTAGTTCCTGTTTTAGTGATTCCCATTCCGTCTCAAACTGCCGAGCGACCTCCTCAAATGTGGGGGTAGACTCCCTCTCAATCAGTTGAAAGATATGGACACCTCGGTCGGTATTGACGGGCAATGTAATTTCACCGGGCTGCTTTAAGCGTCGAACCGAATGCCGCCAGCGCTGATCCATTTCGTTCAAGGGGGTCGGTTCTCCGCCATTTACAACCTCCATCTCGGCGCCATCGTATTCGGCGACAAGTCTTTCAAGCGGCTCGCCGGCGATTGCGCGCTCCTGAATCTCTTTCCCGAGCGCCCGAATAGCCTTACGAGTTTCGTCGCTTGGTTCGATCGCGATGTCAATTCGGCGCACTTGAACTTCGCGTTCCCCATAAATGTCAAGCACTCGGTCCATCCTGAGAATGTGAAAGGCAAAGTCGGTTCGAAGAATGGGGCTCATTTCGCCTGGTTGGAGGCGGAACGCCACTTGCTCAAGACTGGGGTCCAGCCGTATCTTACCTTCCTTGTCGCGCTCACCCGGGACAAGGAACCCCATATCACCCTGCCGATAGCGTGATTCTTGGTGGTCTGACTGATGCTGAGCAATTCCGCCGAAATCCGCGTCGTCCTCCAGGAGTTGGCTGTATATCGTCTCTGCACTTTCACGCGCGCGTTCAACATCCATGTCTTTGATTTGATACTTCAGAAAAACTTCGTGCAGCTTGAACTTATCGTAATCTCCTTGCAAGCGATCCGAAAGTTCGTCTGCCTTTTCCTTAAGTTGCGCTCGCTGTCCCGGCGTTGCTTCGGGCGGAATCGGAATCAAGAGTTCTTGAAATTTAACATCGTTCACACGATATTTGCCTTGCGTCCCTCCACCACGCCCGCGTCTGGTGCTCTGCTCGAACAGCAATTCCCCCGAATACCGGTGACGGCGAAAGACGGGTAGAATGATGGTAAGGTAGGGACCTTGATAACTGTCGGTGCCGAGTTTAACAATGATTTTGGCGAGTTTGTCTTCTTTTCGAAGGTCACGACGAATCAGAGGAAAGTAGAAGAGCGGCACCCCACCGACGTTTAGCACAATGTTCTTAGCAATCAACTCCTTATTGATTTTGACAATGATTTTGGAGGCGGAGAAATAGAAATGCGGGTGCTTCAAGGAACAGGTTGTCAGTCTACCTCCGCGGATATAGGACTCGTCGTCCTCAATCTTGAAGATTTCGGAGCCGCCGAAATACCATGGATCGTCGAACGTGAATCCATCGCGTGCGATACCTTTTTTCGTTTCCAGATCAAAGATTAGTTCATCGGCGAACGTTTCCTCTTTACCGACAATGAGCCTCACGTTTCCCGAGGCGCGCATGATGTTGTCGTCGAAATCTGCCCAGATGTGATCGGCATATAGTACAACATCTTCGGATTTTATCAACGCGTTGCCGTGAATTTGGACAAAGTTATGCGACATGAACATCTTATCGCCGTCTCCGATAACGGTCTCCTTCTCAGGCGCAGTACCCCTCGGATCCAGCCTGGCGGTTGAAGATTTTTCTGCGCCAGTTAACGAGAGATTCGCGGCTTCGTCTGTTTCAGATTGGTCTTCCGGAGGGGAAGTGGACACTTCGCTTGCATCGTTTGGAGGGGCGGATTGGTCTTGGGCGAGGATGGAATCGATCGGAAGGAGTAGGCAAGCAAATCCAATCAAGAACGCGGGTTTCAGAAAAACTCGAAATATCAGATGTCGGGCATTGCCAAACGCACAAGAGGCAACGGGATGGAAACACAAAGTCTCCGGTAGAAAGCGATGGGATTTGGGCGAGATGCGACGTAAGAAATAGAGAGCGAGTCCAAAGGCATAGCAGCGTATGCCCGAATATTGATATGGTTTGTTGGTTACTCTGATTGCTAAGCCAATGTTTCGACTTCTCCGTTTCCTCATTTGCGATTTACTCTATGCCACGTGCCAGCACTTCAAACCTCCCATTTTTCTTCAACTTGCCCCTGATATGATAGGTCAAACCGCCGTGAGTGTCGGCGTGGAGGATTTGTGACAATCAACAGCAATGGTTACCTCACAGCCGCTACCTGAGTTAATTTCATTTCTCTAAATGGTTAGTGTTGGGTGCCGGTGCAGTTAGAAAGGGATCTCTATCGCGCGAAGATCTCTATCGCACTCGCTATTCACTCCCTTGATCCTATTCGGTCACTTGATCGCACCTACCGACGTGGTAGAACAGTTTCTTGTGACAGTCTCGCGAGCCATAGAACGGGCAATGAATTGCTTTACCACAAACCGGAAAAATTGGTATCCACATAAAGTGCGTTTAGAAAATGCCAAAAAAGACCGTCTAGATCAACAGTGCTCGACTCCAGAAATCAAGGGACTAAACAGTTATATTTAATTGTGATTGTTTAGTCCATCGGTCTGGATTTGCCAATCCAGACCAATCGGGGGTAGGGAACACGCCGAGTAGGAAAGTACAATGCTAATTCCGGCTAATCGGGGGCTTACATGCCCAGACCGGTCGTGCGACGCGAACTGCAATACTACGAACCAAACGATGCACTAAATGGTTTATTTTCCAAAACAATATGGTTAGTGTTTGGTGCCGGTGCGGTTAGAAAGGGATCTCTATCGCACTCACTATCCGTTCGCTTGATCGCACCTACCGAGGTGGTAGAACAGCTTCTTGTGACAGTCTCGTAAGGATTAAACACTTAGCGAATGAACCACTAAACAGTTACATTTAATTAAATTTCATATACACTATTATTCAAGCGAAATGGTACAAGGCTTCAACTGGCCTCAGTCAAAGGGTTTGATTTTTACATAGGCGTTCTCAAGCAGCATGTCCGTATACACCTTCCATTCTTCCTCGAATTTCTGTTGACGCAGCATGGAACGGATTTGATTTTTTTCTACGTCGCTCAATTCTGGCGGCGACTTCTCATCGACTTTAAAGATGTGGAACCCGAATCTCATTTTAACAGGGGCTTGAAACTCTCCGACTTCGAGATTTTCCACTGCTTTTCGCGTTTCGGGAGTTAACTCATTGAGTGAATGACTGCCGAGATCCCCGCCATCGGCTTTTGTTTGCGCATCGTCGGAGTAGCGGCTTGCCAAGGCGCTGAAATCTTCGCCTTGCATGAGTTTCTGATAAACAATATCGGCGTGCTGTTGAGCAGTTTGGATAGCTTCTTCCCCCACGATCAACCTGATGACAATATAGCGGAATTTAACAGATTGGTCCGTCTTGCGGTCTACTTTGAAAATATAGATTTTATTCTCGTCTTCAATCGGGGCGCTAATGCCGCTCTCATTTAGCGTAGGAAGCGATTCACGGAATGGCTTCGGGAGTTTGTTGATTTCGTCATGCGTTAATTCAATCGCAAGCCCGGGCACTAGGTCCCCGCGCTGTTCTTTGGAATAGCGTTTTGCGAGCGCCTCAAAATCGGTTCCGTCTTTAGCTGCTTGAAAGGCGACCTCTGCCTTCTTTAACGCCTCCTCTCGATCGGCTTCGGAGGGCTTAAATGCAATAAGGATGTGCCTCAGTTGCAGTTTATCCGATTTGGTTGTAAATCGATGGCGGTTTTCTTCAAAAAACTTTGAGACGTCGCTGTCCCTGACCTGCAATCGTGGAAAGATTCGTCTTTCCAGAAGTCGCTCTGCCATCAGGTTTCGCTTGGACTGTTCACGGAAGGCAGACTCGGTAAAACCTTCCGCTTTCAATTGCTTGATGAATTCTTCGTGCGTTTCAACCTTAGCTCGTTGCTTAAAGGTTTTGATGTACATCTCCAACTCTTCGTCAGTGATTTCAACCTTCAAGGTGAGGGCTGTTTCCACAAGAAGCATCTGGCGAATCAAGCGATCTAGCAGTTCACTCCGCTCTTGTCGCGCTTTTTCGGATGCTTCACGATTACTAAAATTGTGGATTTGTTTAAGTTCAAGCTCACGCTGTCTCACCAAGTTTTCGAGTTCCCAATTCGTTATGACTTCGTCATTGACATAGGCGATAATTTGATCGAACGTGCGTGCCCGCGCCGAATCCACGGCGCACACAATCATTATAAAGATGAAAACGGCGCAACTTACCTGTCTAGAAAACATCAAGATTTCCGTAGTGTTGGGGTGGGCACAGGTGTTGCCGTTCAAGAGACTGCCACATCCCTTGAACGGCAGACCTGGCTTATCAATCGACATAGAGGTGTTAATGCCGGTTTATTTGAGCGACGCTGGACATTTACTCCGGTGAGGCGTTTTCTTCGTTCGGCACCGTGCTTTCGTCCGACTCCTGCTGATTTTCCTCCGGCTCTGCCTCTTCTTCCTCGTTCACTTTTTCTTCCTCTGCCTCTTCCTCTTCCGGCGGCAAGTCGGGAATGAGATCGCTGTGGATGTTTACCTTCGCCCGATCTCGAAGATTAGCAAGCCACTCCGCCATGAGTTCTTTTTTCTTCTTCCGTTCGGCGGCCCGTTCGACATTCCTGCGGACATCGTCTTCATCAAATGTCTTTTGACGTTCCTCAGTATGTTTGTCTTTTCGGAAGACGATGAAGTAATTTTGCCCGCGAACAGTGATTTTGATGACACTATCATGGATCTCACCAATCGGTGCTTCAAAAGCGGCATCCACGAATGGCTCGGTTCCTTCCGGAAAGGCGCCGCGGCGAATCTTGCCCGTTTGGCCCGGATTCTGAGCGTCCGAACCGGGGCCTACCAGTTCATCGTGATCAGACAACTCCGTAGCGAGTTCAACCATGTCTTTACCACCCTTGAGTTCCTCCAATACTTCCGCGGCGCGCTCTTCGTCACCGACGGCAATACACGTCAACTCAACGTTTTCCGTATCAACGTAGTCCTCTTTATTGGATTCGTAGTAAAGCCGGTAATCTTCCTCCGTTAACATGAGTTTTTCATCGACTTCAGTTTCGGTGATTTTATCGACCATCAATTTGTGAAGATGATCTCTGACTTTCTTGAGAATCTCTTCATCTTCGTCGAGTTTTCGGTCCTTGGCAAGGCAGAGGATTAAGCGGCTTTCCGCCATCAAGGTCATATATTCTTCAAGTCCGCTTTTGTCTTTGTACTTTCTCTGCTTGTACTCTGGTAATTCAGCAATTTCTTGCATCATTTCTTCGAGTGTGATTTGCTGTTTTCCCTCCCACTCGAATTCCGCGATAACCGTCCCTTCAGCCGCGGTCGCGCTGCCGCCGCAGCCGTTGAACATAACACAGATAGCAACAATCCCAATCAACATTAATCTTGCTAACCTAGACATCTGGCATTTCATAATTTCGCCTCCTAAAAATATGGAAAAAATCACTGTGGATCCGATTCGGTAGATTCTGCACTTTCCGAGGTTTCTTCGTTGCCCCCTCCATCCTCTTGTTGATCTGTTTCATCGGCTGGAGGTTCGGGAATAAGATCCGGGAACGTTTTGAGTTTGCTCGCCGTCGTTATTTCCTCAATCCAGATCTTGATTCGTTCCTGTTTTTTCTCACGTTCAACCTTCCGCTTAATTCTATCTCGAACTTCGTCAAACTCCTTCTGTCGCTCAGGTTTGAATTCCTCTTTTCGGAAGATAAGATAGTAAGTTTTCCCCTCGACTTCGATTTCAAGGAGTGTATCGGACATCTCGCCGACTTCCTGTGCGAATACCGCATCAATGAAGACTTGCCAGCTCGGAGCTATGTCTCTTGTAAAGTAGCCGGTGCTCCCGGGAGCTTGAGTTCCAGCTCCGGGGCCTTTGAGTTTATTCTTCTCGCCCAGTTCCTTTGCCGCTTCGATAATATCCTTACCCGCTTTGATCTCAGCCAACGTCGTTTGAGCAAGTTCCTTCTCTGTCACGGAGATGCAGGTTGCTTTGCACCGCGCTTCTTCAATATACGTGGATTCACTTTTGTGTTCCTCGTAATATTGCGCAAGCTCCTCCTCTGTAACGCTGATTTTCTCATCGACTTCCAGTTGAGAAATTTTTTCGACCATGAGCTGGTGTTTGTAGTCCTCGGCTTGTTCAAGATGTTCCGAATCCTCGTCATATCGTTTTTCCGCGGCGGCAAGGATTTTCAAATCGTCTTCAATAAGTTCCGTGAGCAATTCTTCCTTGCTTTCCCTAGCCCGCAATTTACGTTGGCGATATGAGGACAGAGACTCAATCTTTGCATTGAGTTCCGCCAACGAGATTGAGAATTGTTCACCATCCCAGCTATATTCGGCAATGATGATCTTGCTTTCATCTACTTCATCTGTCCCCTCATGAGCCATGTCTCCTTCATGCGAAAACACAATTTGCCAGCTACAGAAGCAGATTGCAAGAATCATAACTGGCATCAAGAGCGTCTTTTTCATACTGTGAATCTCCTTTTTCTCTAAGGATAGATTTAGTGTGTGATAGTTTATGCGCGCCAAACATCCAAACGTTCGCACAAAGGTGCGTAAGTTTGGTATGTTTTAATCGAAATACTTTGATGTTGCCATCCGACACCTTTGTTCAAGATTGAGGCAATTCTAAGCTAGACTTTGTACATTTGAGCGAGACAACAAACGGTGACAATCAAGCGTTGAAGAAAAGCGGGAGAGATTTTAACCATCTGGCCTTTTTGATTGACGATTGAAAAAGTCGACGGCGGTTTCCAGTGCCATCGCGGCGGGGCAAGATGCCCCGCCTACGGGTTTGGTTTTGTACGGCTTTCCGTACAATCCATTTGTTGTACTTTTGTACAAAATCGAGCTAAGAACAGAAAAGCACATTTTGAAAAACTTTCGTCATGGATTAGTACGATTTCCATGAACAGAAGGTTTCCAGTCGGATTTCGCTCGTCCTAGGTAAAACCGATCGGCTATTTCTCCATGCGCGAGATATCGACGCAGGTGATGAAGGCGTCGGCTGAACCTCCGTCGGCATCGTTCGTTTACCCGATTAGACGCGATGTCACAGTCTATTTCTCAATCAGGCGGTTTAGGATCGCCTTGACTGCCAACACCAGCGTCTTTCCAGCCAGCCCTTGAGTATTTACCATCAGCCGCGCGGGAGGCATTAGTCGTAGGCGCCGATCTTGTCGTATGAGTTGAATCAAACTTGTCGGATCCACTTGCGACTTCCCGCCGTCAAATGTAATCTTAATTTGTTCATCGCCGGCGGCAATGGTTTCGACCCCCAATTCTTTGCTAAGATGCTTCAACTGAGCAATTTCGAGCAACATCTCGACAGGCTCCGGAATTTTTCCATAACGGTCACTTATCTCGACTTCCAGGTCTGATCGATCGGCTGCCGTCTCCAAGCCGGCAATTTTCTTATAAAGAGAAACTTTCTGACGACTATCCGGAACATATTCGTCCGGAAGATAAGCCTCAACCGGCAGGTTAATTCGTGTTTCGACCGACTCTTCTACCTCCTTGCCGGACAGTGTTTGCACTGTTTCATCAAGCAGTTTACAGTACATTTCGTAGCCGACCGTGGCGATGTGACCGTGCTGTTCCGCACCAAGGATGTTTCCCGTGCCACGAATGTCAAGGTCGCGGAGTGCAATTTTGAATCCCGATCCGAGTTCCGTGAATTCCTCAATTACGCGCAATCGTTTCTGTGCCCCTTCGGTGATAGCCCGTCCCTGCGGATAGAAAAGGTAACCGTACGCCTGCTGCTGTGCGCGTCCAACTCGTCCACGCAACTGGTAGAGTTGAGCAAGCCCCAACGCATCTGCGCGATTGATTAGAATCGTGTTGACATTGGGAATGTCCAGCCCGGACTCGATTATCATGGTGCAGACTAAAACATCGTATTTGTACTGGACAAACTCCATCATGACCGTTTCGAGTTGCCGCTCAGACATCTGCCCATGCCCGATGGCGACTCGGGCTTGCGGAACTAGCTCTCGGATAGACTTCGCAATGCTTGCAATGCTTTCTACACGGTTGTGAACAAAAAAGATTTGCCCGCCACGTTCCATCTCGCGTAGAATTGCGTCCTGGATCACGGCGGGGTCATACTCCATCACGAAGGTCTTAATGGATAGGCGGTTTTCGGGCGGCGTATTGATGACACTGAATTCACGAATTCCGACGAGTGACATGTGCAGCGTGCGCGGTATTGGCGTCGCCGTCAGCGTCAGGACATCTACAGTTTTTTTGAGTTGCTTTATCTTCTCCTTATGCTTGACCCCAAAGCGATGTTCTTCGTCAACGACGAGCAACCCAAGGTCGTGAATCTCGACGTTATCGGAGAGCAAACTATGTGTCCCAACCACAATATCAACCGTGCTTTCAGCCAATCCCTGCTTGACGGCTTCCAACTCCTTTGGCGTGCGAAAACGCGTTAGCATTTCGACCTGAATGGGGAACGGGCTAAATCTCTCCACAAACGTATTATAGTGTTGTAGCGCAAGAATCGTCGTTGGAACGAGGACAGCAACCTGCTTTCCGTCCATCACGGCTTTGAACGCCGAGCGAAGGGCAACCTCCGTCTTACCGTACCCCACATCACCGCAAACCAATCGATCCATAGGACGGACACGTTCCATATCAGCCTTTACTTCCTCAATGGCTTTCAACTGATCAGGGGTTTCCTCAAAGGGAAACATGGCTTCAAACTCGACTTGCCACGGTACATCAGCAGAGAAGGAATGACCTTCACCAGACTCGCGTATTGCGTATAGGCGAAGGAGTTCGTCCGCCATCTGTTCAATCGATGCTTTGACGCGTGCCTTCCTGCGTTGCCATGAAGTTCCGCCCATCTTGTCGAGCCGAGGTCCGCGACTATCTTCACCCCCGCCGCCAATATACTTTTGCACCAAGTCGATTTGATAGGTTGGAACGTACAGGATGTCGCCTCCCGCATATTTCAACACCAGAAAATCCTGAGATTTTCCATCAATATCGAGGCGCCGCATCTCCTCGTAAATCCCGATTCCGTGCGAAACGTGCACGACGTAGTCGCCTTCTTTGAGATCGATTAAGCTAAGGATTGGCGCGCCTTCTTTGAACGTAGAATGACGCTGGGAGACTCGACGCTCCCGCCCAAATATCTCATCTTCGGACAGAATAGCGAGCTTGAGAGACTTGTTCAAAAAACCTTCGCTGATGCCGCCAACACTCACAGTCGTCTGGGTATCGGGGACACCGTGATCGCTCAGGATGCCATCCATCCGGGTTGCTTGTTTCGGAGTTTCGGAGAAGATGTTGACAAAGTAGCCCGCATCAGTCCACTCCTTTATTTGGTCTATGACCACTTGATAGTTCCCTCGGTAAAGACCGAGAGGTTGCATGCTGAAATCCAAGGGTTCTTCGGATTGTGCCTCGGGCAACGGGGCGGAAGACACTTGCAGAGCGGGTTGAGTTTTGAGTGCAGACATTACTGTCTCAAACGGAACAAACATCCGATGGGGTGACACCATGAATTGATTTAAGGCTTTCCTCTTTTCATACAATCCGTTCGCCCCTTCAACAAATCGCTCGGCTTCGTGCGCCAGCCACGTTGGCTCAATCAAAAGTGTGACAATCCTGTCTGACAGGTATTCGGTAAGAACGCTCGCGTTAGGATATAGGATTGGAAGTAATGCTTCAAGTCCATCAAGGTTTACTCCACTTACCAAGCGTTCCGTAATTTCCTGAATTTCGTTCCGAAACTTTGCGGATGTATCATCTTCTATAAGCTGATTCGCCTCCGTCCGCCATGTTTCAATCGCCTCGTCGACAATAAGAATTTCGCGCATTGGACTGAACATAACCGATTTCAATTCCTTAACTGATCGTTGCGAAGTCGGATCGAACACGCGAATTATATCTACTTCGTCCCCAAAAAATTCGATACGGATTGGTTCATTAGCAACAAGCGGATATACATCCAAAATATCCCCTCTACGGGCAAATTCTCCTTTGAGCTCAACCAAGTCAGTCCGCTGATAGCCGTTACGCACCAATACCTCGACAATCTTGTCGGGACTAATCTCATCTCCCACATTTACTCGAAGAAATGCCGATTCCAGAATCGGCTTGGGAAGGACTCTATGCATTAGTGCTTTTACGCACGTAATGGCAACCGTACGTTTGCCGTCCATAAGGCTATGGAGGCAATTCATTCGCTCCGCTATAACTCTTTTTGATGGAGCAACACCATCGTAGAGAAGATTCTCAAGGTCGGGAAAGAATTGAGCATCTTTGAAGCCGTAGGCCGGCAAATCTTGAACGATTTTTTCGGCTTCTTGATGCGTCGGTAGGACAACTAGAAAGGACGTCTCGGGGGCGTCTTCCGCTAACCCCGAAAGCAGGTAGGCGAGAGACGGCACATGCACTCCTGTTAACCAAGGCAGAGCCGTGTTTTCATTTTCGCTCGATGCAGAACCGCTCTCGGAGCCAGATGGATGAGTTGTAAGAATCTCAATGAGTTCTTTATAGGTATCTGTCTTCTGCAGAAAATCTAACACGTCCTAAACCTACTCAGCAAAATCAACGGTTTTGAGTGTTCCCACCAATTTTCCCACCCGGGTTTCCGCCTCGATGCGGACCGGATAACGGCGCTCGTCGTTGGTCAACCAAATCAAGTAGCCGTGCGAGGTGCGTAATGCGATAGTTTCAACCCGTCCAAGGGCTTCCGTCTTCATCACCTCGCGGCGGTAGGCAGAAAGAACAACATCTTGGACCGCGTCTTTTATCAATACCGGAAAAGTATAAGTCCGACCCACTTTCAAATCTTTGGATCGGACAAAATAGACCATTGATAACTCATCCTGTGTGCCCATCGGAACCTTAATCTTTTTGCATGCCTCATTCTTGGAATATTCAGCAACACCATCTCCACAGAAAAAGTTGACCTTAACATTTGCTTGATAGCTAGGTTCTTCTAGGTTTTTCGTAAACCGTACCGGATAAAGTTGATCGGTTGTAATGTAACTTTCTTTTAAGTCTTGGAAATTGTAAAACTTTGAAAATACCGAATTGGTGCGCGATTCGGATGTCAAACGATAAACGTCATTTCCATCGATCGTGGTCTGCTGAACCACCTCGGTGACCTGTTTCCCGGCTGATATGCCCGCAATCTTGACCGTGTAAGTCAAGATTTCGCCGACTTTAATAGGAAATGGCTCCAGGTCTTTTGCGTCAAGCAGAGACAGGTGTGTGGACGCGCCTAACGGTGAACACCATAATGCGAGACACACCAAAGTCAACGCTCCGATGTGTTGGCGTCTCAAGCGCAGGATTTCAGCGGGATGCAACATCACAATCTCCTGGGAAACGGGTGATTTCCGTATGTTATGCTTTTGTTGCATCCGCACTGAAAATCTTCGTTCAATATTGACCGTCCAATGATTTTAATGTCGCAAAGCGAATTGAAAAGGACTCGAAAATTGGCACGAACAAGACAACCGAGAGATGATGCCAGATGAAATTTCAGATTACAGTAATTGTTTAGTCCATCGGTCAGGATTTGCCAAGCCAGACCGGGTGGGGCAGGGAACACGCCGAGTAGGGAAGTACAATGCTAATTCCGGCTAATCGGGGGCATACATACCCAGAGTGGAATTGCGGGCGGTTCCGTATCCGGTTCAACCGAGTCGTTTGTCTCGCAACCGAATGTCCAGATTAGCGAGAGAAGTTAGAAAGACTACCGAGAAAGTACGGTGCACTTGCATCAACATCAAATCATCTCCTTCCAGAATATGTGCGGTTTAGGTCTATGTGAATTCAACTACTAATGAAAACCTATCACCGGAGAGCATACACTGTGCCAGACCGCGCCCAATGAACCCATGCATGCCCATAGCGGGGTCAATAGTGCAAAATGGAAGGAGTTGCGGGTTCTTTTTGATACCGCTCGGTTGCACTTTTGCTACAGCCCAAAACGTTTCCGAGTCTGATTTTGTTGATGGCTAAAGCGAATATTAGGAACGCACAATAGTATCATATCCGATGGGCTTGTGCAAGATGAATTTCCTTGCGATACCATGGCTTGTATGCCATAATTATGCGCAGATTTTCACACACAGGAGAGCATGTGCTACAGGAACTATTGAAGCAGTTACAGCAATTTCTGTCGACCTCGGCAGGGATGTGGACACTGACCGGACTTGTGAGTTTTGTTGTGTTAGCGATAGTCTATCATCGCAAGCGGCAGATTCCGGGGCTAACCGTCGAGAATATCGAAGATGACACTTGGTTCATCAATCGCGATGACAACCACAGGTTGGCGATAGTCGTATCCCTGCATCTGACTAACAGATCCGGAATGCCGATACGCTTAAGAACTTGTAAATTGAGCGGCTACTCTCCGAAAGAACCACCGTCCGAGCTGTTTTTAGAGGGGCACGATAAGACAATTCCGCTTGAATATCCAACACATGAACAATTTTCAGGTTCGGAACATATTATTAATCCATACACCGAACAACGCTTCTGGGTTTTCTATCAATCAAAGCTGGTAACCATGACCAATATGATTCGTACACCGATCATCCTCAAGGATGTCAATCGAAAGCGAAAATCGATTCAGTTGGCTATTCCGCGGAATATGCAGCAAATCCTACTTTACCGCGAGGCTGCCATGCGCTGGTGAGGCGCAAATTCCATAGCAATAGACCGCCCGCAGAAAATTCACCAAGTGGTTTTTCTCTTGTATTATGGTATAGGGTGTGATAGGCTAAACGCAATTTGGAGAAGGTGAAAGGGCACAAATTCGTATGATTTCAAAAAAAATGAAGTTGTTCTTTGTTCTTCTAACCGTGGTTGTGTTGAGTTGCAGCTATAGTTTGGCGTACGCACAAGAAGCTCCCGCAGAAGTGGATACACGATGGTTTCATACCGGTAAAATTTGGATTTTTGTCTCGGTCGTGCTCTTCTCGTACGCCATTATCCATTCAATCTATCACGCGCGAGGCGGCGGAAATATCTTCATTCGCCGTATCGCAGGTTTGGAGGCAGCGGATGAGGCAATCGGCAGGTCTACGGAAATGGGGCGCCCAATACTGTACATCCTAGGATTGGGCGATGTCGGCGACGTGGCAACCATTGCGAGCATGAACATCCTCGGTCAAGTTGCGCGAAAAACGGCTGATTACGAGACTCCTCTTCGTGTGCCGTGCTATGATCCGATTGTACTGAATGTCGTGCGTGAGATGGTCAAGGTGGCTTATCTTGATGAAGGACGACCGGATGCGTACAACGAGGACGATGTCTTCTTTGTCACGGAAAGCCAGTTCGCATATGCCGCCGCGGTGGACGGCATGATGGTACGCGAGAAGCCAGCCGCCGTGTTTTTGCAAGGCACGTTCTATGCGGAATCGTTAATTCTAGCCGAGACGGGAAACTCTGTGGGGGCAATTCAGATCGCGGGTAGCGACTCGGATTCTCAGTTGCCGTTTTTCATCACGGCATGCGACTATACGTTGATTGGCGAAGAGCTTTATGCGGCGAGCGCCTATTTGTCTCGCGAGCCTATGCTGCTTGGCAGCCTGAAAGGGCAAGATTATGGGAAGCTTATACTTTTCGCCGGCATTACCCTGGGTGTAATCTTGGAACTGGTGGGAGTCACCTGGGTATCTACATTCTTTCAAGGAGTTTAGTAGTCGGATATCCGACCACGGATTATGAGACGACAAGTTCCGTTAGTTCTGTGTTTCCTATTCGGTATTGTAATGACGCTGGTCGAGTTTAGTCCGCACCCCTTTTCTGAAGGGGTGCGAGCCGAAGTCATCAAGTGGCACCTGATTATTGGTCCGTTCGCACTTGTTATTGGCGTGGTTACGCTTGTGCATTCGCATGTGATACGCATAAAACGTCGAGTTGAGCATTGGCAGTACAGCTACTTGGTTTTCATCGGAATGATCGTAATGGTTGTGTTTGGGCTGCCATTCGGACCGACTAACAAGTATTTTGTATGGTTTTTCGACAATGTTCAAGTGCCGATGGACGCAACGATGTTTTCCCTGCTCGCCTTTTTTATCGCCTCCGCCTCGTATCGCGCCTTCCGCGCCCGCACACTGGAAGCGACGCTCCTACTCGCCGCCGCACTTATCGTCATGATTGGAAATGCGCCCATCGGCGATCTCCTCTGGAACGAACTGATTCCTGCAGGAGAGAATATTCCATCGACAGCGAGACAGTGGATTTTGGACAATCCGAATCTTTCCTCTCGTCGGGGAATCATCCTCGGCGTCAGCCTGGGAGTGATTTCTCAATCCATTCGGATTATCTTTGGAATTGAACGCTCCTATCTGGGAGGAGGGGATTGATGCGATGTTGGAAAAATTGATGAGTATCGACCGGCGCATTGTTTTCATTCTCGTCGCGATAGCGGTGATTATCCCCACGCTGTTGAACGTCCGCTTTCCTATCACGGTCTCCCAGCCTACACGAAGCGTATATGACTTCATTGATGAACTTCCGCCGGACTCCACGATTCTCATGGCATTTGATTACGGACCTTCGTCGTTAGCAGAGCTAGAGCCAATGGCGGTTGCGGTTTTGCGGCACTGTTTCAGTAAAAATGTGAGAGTGATCGGTATGACATTACTTAACGTTGGCGCCAGGTTGGGTGACAGGGTGATGAGCGACACCGCGGCGGAGATGGGAGCGGTGGATGGAGAGGATTATGTGTTTCTCGGTTTCCGGCCCGGCGGTACACTAGTCATTCTCGGGATGGGAACAGCGATTGACAGCGTTTTTGACGCTGACTATCGAGGAAAGCCTTTATCCGAAATTCCAATGATGCAGGACGTAAAGAATTACGACCACATCGCGCTGGTGCTCGATTTGGCTTCGTCGGCGACGCCGGGACTTTGGATTACATATGCAAACCCCAAGTATAAACAACAGGTTGCGGCAGGAGTAACAGGGGTGATGGTTTCCGAACTATATCCCTTCATACAAACAGGGCAGTTGGTCGGGTTGATGCCCGGACTGTTGGGAGCAGCCGAATATGAAACGTTAATCGACACGCCTGAAAAAGCAACGGCGGGCATGAGCGTTCAATCGTTCGTACATCTGCTCGTTTTTGTCTTGGTCGTTATTGGAAATGTTGCCTTCTTTATCCAACGGCGCAGGACGCAATAGGAGGTTTATGAAGTGGGAGTCTTGACAGACTTAGTAACGCTGCTGGTCGATTTTGTGACATCGAATGCTCAAATATTTGGAATATGGATTGCCGCATTTTTTACATTGTGCATTTATAGTTTTCTCTATCGTGACAATCCATTTTACCGTTTCGCCGAATATCTCTTTGTAGGGCTCTCGGTAGGCTATGGAATCGTGTTCTCAATCCATCAAGGATTAATCAAGTTTGGATGGGATCCGTTCTGGGAAGCGGTCACGGAACGTGAATTCATGGGACTCCTCAAACTCATTCCGATTGCCATCGGTCTGCTGTTTTTTGCTCGTGTTGTTCCGAAATACAGTTGGTTGATCCGGTATCCGATTGCGATTTTGATCGGAATCGGTTCGGGACTTGCCATTCCCAATGTTATGAATGCGTACATCTTCCGTCAGGTGCACGGCACATTGACATCGTACGGGCAAATTCATGCCGGAACTCTGGGACCATTTGAGATTTTCGGTGCAATCCTGATGCTTGTCGGCGTAATCTGTACCCTGACCTACTTCTTCTTCTCGATTGAACACCGGGGAGTTGTCGGCAAAATCTCAAAGGTGGGGATCATTTTTCTTATGGTGGGGTTCGGATCGGCATTTGGCAACACCGTAATGGGGCGTGTGTCGCTCTTGATTCAGCGTGTAGATTTTCTATTAAGTGATTGGCTACGTTTGATTTAATTTTGGTTGAGTGTATGCTATGCTCCAACCGTTATGGAAGTGGCAATAGTAGGGTTTTACCAATCCCGATAGGAATGCTGTCTCCACGCTTGAAAGCACCTGCAGTTATTGAATTTCCGATTTTCTCTCTCCTCCCTTAGCCTCCCAGATAGAACGCTCTTCTATTTTCTCTCGCTTTGAAACAGACACCTTCCCAAAATTAGCCTATGACGGTTGCGTGCCGTCGATCCGGGACAGTCATGGCGTTCCTTCACTGCCATGAGACGACATGCGGAGTGTCCCCATCGGAACCAAGTCAAACGTTTTGGGGCGCAAAGCATGCGGTTTCAATGTTTTATACAGTTAACACCCATGTAGACTTGGGTGAGGGAGTACCAATCCATTCAAAAATAGGACTCCACGGAAGATAATTCATGGCGCTCGTTTCCGTAGGGGCGGGGCTCGGAACGGTTGGAAAGGGATCTCAAGCGCACTCCTTATCCACTCGCTTGAACGCATCTACCGTAAGAGCAGTAAGATCAACTTTCGCCTTGAGATCTCTATGGGATTTCTATCGCCCTCATTATTCATTCAGTTGATCAGAGCGATTTCCTGCCCGCCGAGTACAGGCGAAGTTAAGGATTTTGCGACAGTGTATCCCACCAATACTAGACGGATTCCCTGAACTTGAACCTCAGGGGGACGGCACAGGGGCAGTCCCCTACAATCAACCTTGAGAACGGAAGCTTGCTCTTGAAAATGCAACAAAAAAGGCAACACGTTCTAGAACGTGTTGCCTTGAGAAATACATTCCAACAAACCGAGTAGCGAGGTTCCACCTATTCTTTTGCTTTGGTGGTAAACTCGACCTTGAACTCAGCTTTATTGCCTGCCGCATCGGTTACATTGAGCACGACTACATAGGTCACAGAGTTGGCGAGTTCCTTTCCTGCAACCGGGGTAAGTTCGGCATTCTTGCCCGTAACCGCCCCTTGCCAACCAGCCGACGTATTGTCCTCAAAGTTCAATTCGGCGGAACCGGTAACATTCTCATTAAACGTGATTTGGATTTTGTCCGCGTTTAGCGGTCCAGGATCGACGTCCTTGGCTCCATTGGATACGTTTCCTCCGGTAATCTCCGGCGGGTCGGTGTCAGGCGCTTGAAGCGTATAGTTGAACGTGACCGGGCCACCGGCGGATCCATCTTTGTTGGTCCAGGTAACATTCAGGCTTGCGGCTGCCGGAATCTTCCAGTTTTTCCCCGCGCCCGTGGCGCCTGCCACAGCATCGACTGCCTGATCAAGGGTAAGCGTGATTTCGGCATTTGACGGAACCGTGGATCCACTCGGCGGATCAGCGGTAACGGTCGTAGCTGACGGCGGGCCTTCCGTCGTCGTCTCGCCACCACCGCATCCAACTACGTAGGATACCAACATCGCAGTCATTACCAAAGCTAAGGTTCGAAAGAGCTTTTGCATTATTTCTACTCCTTTTTGATTTGTGTATAAAAACATCTAGGTTTAGCTAGACAGCCTAAATCAGTCCTCGCAATTAGAATCGGCTGATGCGCCCGAAGGGTGAAGTCCCCAATTGGTTTTCAATCCCGTTAGCAACAGCGCCAATGTCAAACCTCAAGAACAAGCCAGGTGTTGTAATGCTTTCAATCAACCAAGCATCCGCATGTTTTTGACTTAATATGTGCAAGGTAGAGTATAGTCTACCAGAAATTTCGATTGTTGTAAAGAAAAACCTGCACATTTTTCCAAATTTTTAACTACCTGAATTTCTTAAGTCTTCAAAAACACCTCCTAAAACAGTTCCAGTTGTTCAACGAGAGAACTATTCCTCGGTTGCACCGTGAACAGTTCCGGATTTAATAGACGACTCTGAAGGTCATTCAACCGGCTTAGGGTGACTGGTATTGCCCCCCGCCGAAGAAGATAGCGAGGGCCTTCGCTCAAACGATGACTATTTTGCCAGTCGTAAGCGAAAACTGCACGTCCTTGTTCGAGAGCATATCCCGCCGTGCGCACTGCGCCGCCGTTTTCTCTGGCTTCAACTACGATTGTCGCAATTGACAGCCCACTAATGATTCGGTTACGTAAAATTAGGTTGGCAGGCGTGGGCCGCGTAGAAAACGGATGCTCGGACAGGAGCATGCCACTCTTACAAACTTGCGCTGCAAGCGGTCGATTCTCCGTGGGGTATATCGAGAAAAGATCTCCACCAAACACTCCCACGGTCCTTCCACCAACGGAAAGCGCTCCGATATGGGCAGAAGTGTCAATACCCCTGGCAAATCCACTGACTACGGTGAAACCTGCCTGAGCGAGTGACTTGGACAATTCCAAGGTTGTCAGAACGCCAATCTCTGTTGGCTGAGTCGAACCAACAATTGCTATAGCCTTCCGACCGATTGTTGCCAATTTACCTTTTTTACAAAGAATTGGCGGAGCGTTGGAAACGGTTTTCAGCTTATCGGGGTAATTTGCATCCTCTACGCACAAAACCTCGACGCCTTGACTCTCAAGCCACTCCAGTTGACGCCGAAATTTACCGAGGTGCTCCCGATTTTCCAAAACGTGGGACGCCAAAACCGGGTTGAACAGCGGAAGACGTGCGATTTCCGAGAATTCGGCATCAAATACCTTTTCCGCACTTCCAAAGCGAGCCAAGAGTCGATTCATCCGAACCGGACCGATGCCTTCAACCGACGCAAGCGCCAACCAGAGTTCCCGCCGAGTCATATAAGTTCTGCTGCCCTTTCCGACACCTGAACACGTCGCGGAGAACACTAAAAAACAGAGTAAAACCCTTACGGTACAACGCTTCCGGCGTCTACTTGGAAGTTGGATGCGCCAAGTATAGCACATTTCAGAAAAGTTTGCAAAGCCTTTTTTTATCAAAAAATCAAATAAATTGCGAGCGAGATTCTGCTTGACATTTTTCAGGGTGTCGAATATTCTAATGATGCAGTAGCGATTTTGGTGGATATTGGGATTTTAGTGCACAGACACGGTTGTATTCTAGAATATCTTGCCTACCTTAAGAGCCTGTTTGAATAATCGGTAGCAAAGCAATTTTAGTCATTTATAGGAAGTTATTTCGCGTTTTTAAATTTGTCTTCTGCGTACATGTGGGATCTCTATCGTGCTCCCTATTCAGTCGCTTGATCCCCTCTGGGGCTTTTAGAGGCTGGTGCGCAGGGGATCTCTATCGCAGTCGCTTTTCGCTCCTTTGATCGCACCCTACAAATGTACTTTTCAACCAGGCTCTAAAACATAGTGCTGCGGTTGAATGAGACAACCATTTCTCTTTTTCGTGACGAAACATGTATCCAACCATATTTGATTTAGGGACCCTTCACCTTGGTCCAATCCACCTTCCCATAGCGGTACACAGTTATGGGCTGATGATGGCGCTTGCCTTCCTAACTTGTATGTATATGGGGCAACGCGAGTTCAGACGAAAAGGACTTGAGCCTAGGCTTGCCTCATCTATTATTCTATGGGGCGCTTTAGGCGGTATCATTGGCGCAAAACTCTATTCATCCCTGCAAGATGGGAGCCTTTCACTCAGAGAACTGTTCTCAAACAGCGGGCTTGTGTGGTATGGCGGCCTAATTGGAGGGCTTGGCGCCGCTAGCTGGGTTATACATCGATCTTCCGCTCCTCTCTTGCCAACGCTTGACGCCCTTGCTCCTCTACTTCTTCTAGGATACGGCATTGGACGAATCGGATGTTTCCTCTCCGGGGATGGCGATTATGGCCCGCCATCGGATTTGCCTTGGGCAATGTCATTTCCAAAAGGCACGGTTCCCGTAAACGTTCCCGTACACCCGACGCCCCTGTATGAATTTGGATTGTCGGTCGTCGGTTTTGCGCTGCTTTGGTGCGTCCGGAAAGAGAAGGAGGGGACAGCCGGGTGGTTAGTTGGTGCAGGACTTATTGCGGCGGGAATTGAACGATTCCTTGCCGAATTCTGGCGAACCAGCGAGCGAGTCATCGCCGGATTGACAACCGCACAATTAATCAGTATTGTCTTAGTTATTGCGGGCAGTTGGATCATCTATGAAACTACACGGAGGTCATCTAGCACCGTGGATGGGATAGGCGTCCCGACATCGCATGTTACGGGAAGACGTAAGCGCGTTAACCGCTAGCAATCGCGCTTTGGAATCCAACGGTATGCATTCAGCGTCCACGGTTCCTTCCTTCGAAATAAGCCCTTCGTATCAAAAATATCTTCACACAAACCTATGTGGTTTTCTTGCGTAACGAGCATCACGAACAAGTTTCAGATTCCTAATGTCCCGACTAGATGCAAGGATAACTATTATGGAAAAAATGACGATTAATGAAATGCTTTCGAACTCGATTCGTCAGTATGGATCGAAGGCGGCACTCTCTAGCAAGATTGACGGTAGCTATCAAGATATCTCCTACGCCGAACTCGGGGAGCGTGTGGAAAACTTTGCCTTGGGACTCATCGAACTTGGAGTGGAACGAGGTGACCGCGTCGTATTATTGTCCGAGAACCGTCCAGAATGGGCAATTACGGACTTGGCGATTATTGCTGCGGGCGGCGTAAATGTGCCCATGTTTCCAACGCTGACACCGGCCCAAGTAGAGTATATTGTGAAAGATTCGGGAGCAAAGGTCGTATGTGTATCAAATGAAGATCAGTTGAAAAAGATCGAGAGTTTTCGAGAGAGTGTTTCGCATCCTGAACGGGTCATCGTATTTGACGCCACAGAGTCAGACGCAGACGATCAAGATTTAAGCTTTGAGGGAGTGTGCGATCTCGGCAAGAAGGTTGAGAATAGAACTCAGATTTACCAAGAAGCAAGCGAAGCGGCAAATCCCGATGACCTCGTTACTATCATCTATACTTCGGGGACGACCGGCGATCCGAAAGGAGCAATGCTCACGCATCACAACTTCATGTTCAACGCCCGTGCCTGCCTTGAGCTTGTAGCCATTAGCCATGAAGATGTGCTCCTGTCATTCTTGCCTCTATCACACGTGTTTGAACGAATGGCGGGGCATTATTTGCCGCTTACTTGCGGTTCCACCATCGCCTATGCGGAAAGCCCGTTTACGGTGGCTCAAAACTTGGGGGAGGTGCGTCCTACCCTCATGGCGAGTGTCCCCCGTCTCTATGAAACGATGCATGAGCGGATTCTTCGCGCAGTCAAAGAGGGATCGCCCATTAAACAGAAGATATTCGGTTGGGGTGTAGAAACCGGCAAGAAGGTAAGTCAGGCTATACAGGCGCACAGGGAACCGTCTTTCCTGTTGAATCTTAAAATGGGGCTTGCAAACAAATTAGTATTCGGGAAGATTCTAGCCAGAGTAGGCGGACGATTGAAATTTTTTGTGTCAGGCGGCGCCGCATTGCCTCAATCAATCGCGGAATTCTTCCATGCGGCCGGCATTCTGATTCTTGAAGGATACGGCTTAACCGAAACTTCGCCGGTGATTTCCGTAAATTCCCCCAACGCATGGAAATTCGGTACCGTTGGCAAACCCATTCCGGGAGTTGAAGTCAAAATTGCAGAAGACGGCGAAATCCTATCCAAGGGACCGCACATCATGCAGGGGTATTACAATCGCCCCGAAGATACGGCAGAGGCAATCGATGCCGATGGCTGGTTCCATACCGGTGATATCGGCCAGTTTGATGAAGACGGGTTCTTGAAGATTACGGACCGAAAGAAGAACATTCTCGTGTTGTCAAACGGGAAAAATGTCGCACCGCAACCGATTGAAAGCGAACTCGTTCGTAGCGACTATATCAGTCAGGTTATGTTAATTGGGGATGGTCAGAAAAGTGTAGCCGCGCTGGTTGTCCCGAGTTTCGACGCGCTCGAAGAATTTGGGAAAGAGCAAGGCTTGGATACGGGGAATAACGCCACTCTGGTCGAGACGAAGGAGGTTCGACAACTCATCCGAGGCGAAATCAATCGTCTCGTGGTAGACTTCGCAGACTTTGAACGCCCCAGGATGTTCGCCGTAATTAATCGGGAATTCACGCAGGAAGAGGATGAGATGACGCCAACTCTCAAACTGAAGCGTCAAGTTATTCTCGATCATTTCAGCGATGTAGTTAACGATATTTACGGTGAAGATGACACGGAGTGAAATACGTGTCACAACACGATGAGATTTAACGGCGTTCGAGGATCGGGCTTAGGAGGGAAAACACTGTGAAATATGGCGATGGTTGTTGGGTGGATATTGAGCAATCGGACAAGAATAAGGTTGTCGTGATTCCTCTTGGTTCGATGGAGCAGCATGGGCATCATTCGCCGCTCTTAACGGATACGTATTTGGTCACGGCGGTCGCCGAGCGTGTCGAACGGGAACTTCGTGAAGAGACGTACTTTTTACCGACGTTGTGGCTTGGCGCCTCGGATCACCATCTTGATTTGCCGGGAACGACGAGCGTTCCCAATCATGTCTATACATTAGTTATTAAGAACATTGTGCGTTCCATCAGCAGAGCGGGATTTCGACGGATTTTCTTTTTGAACGGTCACGGCGGCAATGTTATTCCGGGCACTCAAGCAATTACGGAGTTAGCCAACGAGTCGGACGAGTACAACGAACTCTGGATGGCGCTAGCATCGTATTGGTCAGTTGCGTCACCAGTCATGGCGGCGGAAAATCATGGGATGCAGACACAACAGTTGACCCACGCCTGCGAGTACGAGACCTCCATGATGCTATGGCTGCATGGCGAGATTATGCGGATGGATCGAGTTACCTCAAGCCCGCCGCTATTGGATTCGCCGTTCTTCCATAGCGAACACGGCGGGCGGATTAATGTCGCCAAGCGGATGAGCACGTGGACTCCGACCGGCGCAATGGGTGGACCTCAACACGCGACCGCGGAGAAGGGTGAATCTTTATTGAACGCCATTACCGGTGAGGTGGCCTCATTCCTCAGGAACTTCGCAACGTGGTAGGCATTGGGGCGAGTTGAAGTTTGTCGATAGAGGATGGGAACAGTCCTTCCAGAGCAAAACGATGTGTGCGAGCAATCCTGAACATTACCGATAGTTAGTACCCCAACAACTTTCGTCCCGCCGGTCGTTGGGGTTCACGCGCTTTTAATCCACCTGCCTCGGCTTCATGCCGAATCCTTCCATTCGTTACGTCGGTCAGTGCGTAAACTTTGCAGACGATTTTTTGGTTTTCCGCCGACCAAAATTCATGCCGCGAAACTATGGAATACCTGCGTGAAAAGTATTCATCCGACCAAATAAAGTTTGATTTGCGGACACAATTATATTATACTATAGCCTAACAAAATATAATCAAATTAGTCTACTATTTTATACGTAAACCCGACTAAACTAGTCGCCTTCAATTTTTATTGGCAGGCTTGTACAATCCGATTTTGAGATCTGCAAAGGGTCGTCCCACTTTTCATCAACACCGCCACGATTGTTACTATTTAAGGAGAAAGAAATGGCGACGGGAGCGGTAATGCCTTATAACATAGACGCAATTCCCGAAGACGATAGCCGCGCGATTGAGATTTTTGAAACACAGCTTAATCGCTTTCAAGATGGCGACGTGCTGGAGGAAGTTTTCACCGAGTTCAGATTGCGTCACGGAGTATACGGACAACGCGACAATCAATCACAAATGATTCGTGTGAAGATTCCGTTCGGCGGCTTGAACGCGGCGCAACTTGAGATGCTCGCCGATATCGCCGAGGAGATGTCGGACAACATTATCCACATCACGACGCGACAAGATGTACAATATCACTACGTGGACATTAATCACACGCCGGAGTTGATGCGGCGACTCGCGTCCGTCGGCATTACAACAAAGGAAGCGTGCGGGAATGTGGTTCGAAACGTTACGGCTTGCCCGCTTTCCGGCGTATGCCATGACGAAGCGTTCGACGTCACGCCGCATTCGAAGGCACTCTCGGCGTTCTTGTTGGGACACCCCGATGCCCAAGATTTCGGACGGAAATTCAAGATTGCGTTCTCCGGCTGCCATGAACATGCCTGCGGTTTGGGGTACATGCACGACATCGGCGCAGTTGCAGTTATCAAAGAGGTTGATGGCAAACCGAAACGTGGATTCAAACTTCTCGTTGGCGGCGGGCTTGGCGCGGTACCCCATCAAGCAAAGGTATTCGATGAGTTTTTGCCGGAGGAGGAACTGCTCCCGATTTCACAGGCGATCTCAAAGGTATTTGCTCGGCTCGGGGAGCGGAAAAACCGCAACAAAGCACGGATGAAGTTCGTTGTGGGGAAACTCGGAATTGACGAGTTCCGACGTCTCGTGCTTGAGGAGCGCGAAAAGTTGCGTCATGACCCTGCATGGACAAGTCATCTTGAACATCTCGATGCGTATGACGAGGAACCGTTGAAACCGCCGACACAACTGAACGGGGTCGCGAAGCCGGAAGGATTCGAGGAGTGGTACGCCTCGAATGTCCAATCGCAGCGCCAACCCGGTTATGCGTTTGTTACGATTACGCTTCCGTTGGGAGACATTACCGCTGACCAAACTCGGGTGCTGGCGGATATTGCTCGCCGATATGTCAAGGAGACGGTTCGTACAACCGTGGAACAAAATCTTGTGCTGCGTTGGGTCACGATGACCGACCTTCCGGCACTCTATCGTGAATTGAAAGCCGTGGGTTTGGGCGATGCCGGTGCGGAATCTACCGTCGATATTACGGCATGCCCGGGCACCGATTCTTGTAAATTAGGAGTGTCGTCTTCACGCGGTTTGGCGGCACACTTAAGAGACCATTTCATCCAGACCGGTGTAAAATCCGAACTGGAGGATTTGCGAATCAAGATTAGCGGTTGCCCGAATTCATGCGGTCAACACCACATCGCCAATTTCGGTTTCTTTGGCTCATCGCGGCGGCTTGGCGACCATATTGCGCCGTACTATCAGGTGCTATTAGGGGGACATGCCGTTGATAATGCGGGATCTTACGGACTTCCGAACGGCAAGATTCACGGCAAGTATATCCCCGAGTTTATCAAGGAGATGACAGATAGGTATCTTGATGAGCGAGATGAAGCCGAAACTTTCACCGCCTATATTGAGCGGTTGGGGAAAGTTGAAATCAAGAAGGTGCTCTCGAAGTACGACAAGATTCCGACTTACGAGGAGGACCCGAGTTACTACGTTGACACCGGCGATACGAAGGAGTTTCAACTGAAGACCGGTGTTGGCGAATGCGCAGGACAATTGGTAGAGTTAGTCTCGTTCAAACTTGAGGAGGCCGACCGGCTACTCTACGAAGCCGGGCTGCTGCTTGAACGTGAGGAGTTCGTCGAGTCCGCAACTCGCGCCTTTGAAGGCATGATCCGGGCTGCCGATGGCTTGTTAACGACAGAAGGCTTGCAGTATGTAGATGACGAATCTACGGTTTCGGAATTTCGGAGCCGGTTTTTCGAGCCGGGAATTGTGTTTGCCGGATTTGGTGCACATATTTTCAAAGCTGTCGAGGAAGGCACGGATAACCTCAACGCCGAATTGACGCATCAGCGGGTCGAGGAGGCGACGCTTTTTGTCGAAGAAGCGCATAACGTCTATAATCGGATGCAGATTCGCCAAGAAGAGGAGCGGCAACAGAGTCGAGGACAGCGGAAACGGCGCGAGGCAAGTCCCGCACGTATTCCGGAGGCTCCGCCGAAAGTGGAAACGGTTGAGGAGATTGTGGACAGCCTTGATTTGAAAGGTGTGGCGTGTCCATTCAATTACGTGCGAGCGAAAATTCGTTTGGAGACAATGGATATCGGCCAACTCCTAGAAATCACTATTGACGACGGCGAACCGATTGAGAACGTGCCGAAGAGCCTGACGAATGATGGGCACGACATTACGGACACGAAGAAGATTGGGCAACATTACCGCCTGGTGATTCGCAAGGGCGAATAACAGAGCCGGGTGTCGGATTAGGGTAAAGCGTGGCGGACTGAAGCAGGGTTTGTCACGCTTTATTTTTTGGCGGATTAGGAGTGGTACTATGCAACCAATAATTGAGGACGAGAATCAACTCAAGGAAGTGTTTAAACAAGCTTTCGCTGAATTACTACAGGAGCGAAGGGATTTGTTGTATGATGTTTTTTCAGAGGTTCTTGAAGACATCGCTTTGGCGAACGCAACCAAAGAAGGCGAAAACACAGAGATTTTAGGTAGAGAAGAAGTCTTCCAAATCGTAGAAAGTGAATCTTGAAAGTTGAGTTTAGAAGCAGTGATGGGACCTCTATCGCGCTCCTTATTCAGTCGCTTGATCCCCGCCTACGGAAAGAGAATGATAGGATTAAAACATCACATGCACAGTTATTCAAGCGAAACGGTATTGGTCTTGAGATGATTCCGAGACTGCGCGGGAGTATGAATTGATTGAGTGAAGCCCCGCGACTCGTTCGTGAGGATTCACATCATCGAATATTTCAACTCAGTTCGGCACTGTCTTTCGTGGCGAGATTTTTCACGATCTGGAGATGTCATCTTGAAAATCAGTCAACGCCAATCTCAAGGTGGTAGACGGTTTGTTTCTACGTGCTCATTTTTGTTTGCCTTCGGTTGGTTAGCATTCGCGGCGTGGAATTTGGGCAAAAAGCCGGAGGAACTCAGTGCCTTCTTGATAGGTTTTAACCTCGTTGCCGCAATTCTTCTATACTTTCTACCAAGAGCAATTGCTAGATTTGTGTATTGGGTAAATGGTGGTTCACCGACGAGTGAGGCAATTCGCGAAATGCAGGCAATGCGGGTAGCCAAAGATGAATTTCAGTCCGCTCCCAGTCAGAACCAGATTGAAACAGGTTTGCCAGAGGCATGGACCAGAATGGTGCAGGATGCGGATGACCTATTACTCAACCTTGTAGCGGAGAAGGCAAAGAGTTTGTATGGCCAGGAACCAACACGGGAACAGGTATTGGATTTCCTGAGAAGCTTGCAGGAGGTCGAGGCTGAACCGAAGGAAGCGCCCGCGCCATCAATCCAGCCAGAAAGCGAGCCGACGGCAACCCCCACGGGCAGGAAACCGCCGACGCGCCTTGTCGTTACGATGGCAAATGGAGAACGGATAGACCGTCGAGCCGCGACAGATACCTTTGTTGAAGCTATTGAGAAGTTTGGAATTGAGCGAGTGAGGGACCTTGGACATAATGTGGGGCGTTTTTCTCTCGTATCAACCTCTCAATTCCACGAGAAACAGCGCAAGTCCGGTCGATATTACATAACAGCGCACAACACTACCACCGCGGACAAGAAACGACTTCTTGAGACGATTGCGTCCGAGCTTGGGGTCAAGCTGAAAGTTGAAACGCCCGTGAAAGATTAATCTGAAAACTTAGGAACGGGAGAAGGGCAACAACTGGTGTTACGTTGTTTTCACCCAACATCGACTTTTGGAACACTTTCCATCAGATATGGAGATTGCATTCTTATTGGAGTAATGGGCAGTATTGTCTTCTTTCTTATTCCGAGAGGAATAGCGAAGATTACGTACTGGATAATTGATGGGTTTAGGGAAGACAAGAACAGGTGAAGCGGCGTTATCATCTCGTCTATCGGGATCGCGACAGTCAATTGTGGTTTTGGCGGGTGTCCCTTAATGCTGTGTATTGGTATGTGAGATAGCTTATACCATTTCGCTTGAATAATAGTGCATATGATGTCTTAACTGTATCGCTCACTTACTCCGTAGGCGGGGCATCTTGCCCCGCCGACTTTGCGCGGAGGTGAGACTTCTTGTTCCGCTCCACGCAAATTTCTTGACCTAATTCATGCGATCAATGCACAAGCATTTTAGAGAAATGGTATTATAACAAACAAAGGCATATTGACAAAGGTACTTGAAATCTTGTTAGTGCAGGACGAAAAATTGTTGCTATGAGCAAACTGTCTATAGATTATTCCAATCTTTCCGAGGAAGACCCGATTGAGGAGTTACACTTAACTAACCGCTCCTTCAATGCCCTCAAACGTGCCAGTATTCGGACAGTGGGAGGAGTTTCACAGTTAGTCGATTTGGACAGGTTGAAAACGATATCCGGCCTTGGAAGAAAATCAATCATAGAAATAGAAGCCAAGTTGGCGCAGGTAAAAGGCCTTGACGGTGCCGGAGTAGAACCGAAAATAGATTCAGTTTCAGATCAAGACTATCCCTATCTATCGCCGGAAGAGCCTATCAAGAGACTTAATCTAAGTAGGCGTTCCTCTAATGCGCTCAGGCGAGTTCATATCCGAACAGTTGGCGAAGTTCTACAACTGGCAGAATCAGGCCGGCTCAGAACTATCCGCGGTCTCGGGACGAAATGTATTCTAGAGATAAAAGAGAATCTTTCTCTGGCGAAAATCCTCAAGGCTTCGGAAGTCGAAGCAGATACACATGTAACTCCAGAGCGAAATAACGCTTCTTTTTCTGAAGAAGATCCTATAGAGAAACTTGATCTGAGTGTACGCTCCTTTAATGCACTCGCAGGCGCAGGTGTTCAAACAGTTGGCGAAGTGCTACAACTTGTCGACACAGGGAAACTCAGAACGATTCCCGCTCTTGGAAAAAAATCTATTTCCGAAATAAAGGGCGAACTGGCTCAAGTGAAATTTTCTGAGGATTCAGGGATTGAGGCGCATACCGACATAACTTTGAATCCAAATTACATCCTTATTTCACGAAGAGACCCGATTGAAGCGTTGAGCTTAACGGCATATTCCTTTAATGCGCTAGTGCGGGCAAACATTCGGACGGTTGAGGATCTTTTACAATTTGTGGAATTCGGTAACCTCCAAACCGTGCGGGAGTTAGGAATACAGTGTATTTTGGAAATAGCAAATATACTACCACTGTTGAAGTTTCAGGATAACCCGGAAGTTGAAAACTGGACGCCATCGAACGTTTGGAGTTGGTTGGTTTCGAAGATTCTTAGGGATTCTGAAGTTGAAAGTATAGCTAGAAGAGATGAAATTCCGAAACGGGTAATCGAATGGCAATTACAGTTAGTCAGTAAACAGTTATCAAGAGGGATGCTTCACGAGGACGCCGAGATTGCAGGGAAATCAATCAGAGAATGGGGCGAAGCGACTGAAACGACAGAAAATAACCAAGCTTATCAGGTGTTGTCGACCATCTTGAGTGGTTCAATCAACATGTGTGAGGAGATTGAACAATTTCTTAGTTATCTTCCGGGACAGAACTCTATGACCATTTTGCGATTTAGGTATGGACTCGAATCTAAAACACTGGAACAAACGGGAGTCGAGTTAGGTATCACACGCGAAAGAGTCAGGCAATTAGAAAACGAAATTAAGAACAAAACCGTATCCATTAGTGGCCTCAAGAGCAGGCCTTCCTTGCTAAGAATGCAATCCGCGCTTCTCATTGCCAGAGATTTAGGGTTAGACATTACATATGAAAATTGGACGCAGCAGATTCGGTTATCAGGACTTGTTGGTGATTGGACATCTCAGGATTTTGTCAATACGGATGCGATTGAAATCTCGATTGCAGTCTTTAAATTGGCTACCGAGTGTAAGGTGCCTTGGCTACGAATTCCAGAAAATTTGCAATACGCAGTGCAACTTGCGGTTTCAGGCACACCAGATATTCCAGCGAAGATTCCACATGTTCGTGACACTTTGCCGGTTAAAGTCAGAAGACTTATCAACCGCCACGCGAAGTTTTCGGGCTGCGCATATGATAGGTGGTTATCTCAAGAAATCGGAATAGAAGTGGAAGAGGTGCGGGACATTTTGCATGGCTTGGGATATCAAGTTGTTTCCCAAGGATGGTTTGTCCCTAATTCCTCTCAAGTCTCATATAAACCAATGGTGCTAGTTTGAAATTTGGAGGTGAATAGGCATAACACTCCATTTTGGTTTTGCTTTGGTGCAAAATAAATCATGGTCATGAGACGATTTCCTCAATTCTACCGTTAATTTGAGTATCAGTAGTTATCAAATAACGGGAGGAAATCTAGACTCATGACCATAGAAGATTTTACCACAGAATTGTTTTGTCGTGTTGATGATAAACTCTCACAGTGCGGCAAGAATCGTAAGCATAGCCAAGCCAAACTTTATCCGTCCGAAGTAGTTACCATTGCCATGCTCTTTGCGCTCAAAGGCGTGAGCAATCGAGCCTTCTATCGCTGGATAGCAAACAATTTCAAACATTTATTCCCAAGATTACCCCATCGCACTCGATTGATTCGCTTGTTTGATGGGCATCGACATCTTATTGACGTGTTCATGGCAGAGCCTTCGCTCATCGGTGTAATTGACACTTACGGCATTGAATTGATTCACCCACGTCGAGAAGGACGTTCTAAGCGTCAAATCGGACGCAAAGGCGTTTCCAATCAACGATGGATTGTAGGCGGAAAACTTTGCCTGCTGCACAACCATCTCGGACTTATTGTGGACTGGGACTGCGACACTGCCAATGTATATGATGGCACTGCCTTTCAACACTTGGTTGATGGGGTCAGTGACCAGATGGTTGTGTTTGCCGATGAAGGTTTTGCCAAAGTGGATTGGTTCCCTCCCAACTTGCGTCTGTGCCGACGTGGAGAGTGGAATTCTCGGATGCTGATAGAGACGATTTTATCAATGTTGACGCTCGTGTGTCATTTTAAGAAAGTCATGCATCGTCGTTGGAAATATTTCAAAACGCGAGTCGGCTTTACAATGGCTTTGTTTAATATCTTAGTGCAGTGGGATGGCTTGTCGATTGAAGATGATGGCTTTGTACCTTTATCAATCGCTCAATTCAGTCTCTAAACTAGCACCAAAGGTTATAATGAGGTTTTTCATCATTGCATGCGCAAGATGCTTCAATTCTGTGTGCAATTGAGTATTGATGACATCTGCGCTGGCATTAGACATGGAGTATCACGGTCGGGATTCTCTGAACCAACATACTTAACAAGCAGAGAAATTACCCAATCAAGGTCAATGTTTCCCGTTCCCCCACCGGAGGTGATGGTTGAGATACTACGGATTTACGAATATCAGCGTCAAGATGAATGGTACTACTGGGATGGAGAAATCGACGAAAAACTTAGCTCTGGTGAAACCGTCATTATGAATTGTTTAGAGACTGTCGGACCGGTGTTACATCATTCGGAATTGGCACTAGCTTTTACAGAAAGCAATTTTTCCTTTCCAGCATTACATGCCACTCTGAATGGTTCTCCTCTGTTCGATAAGATAGATTCGGGTTTATATAAGCTTCGGGGCAGAGACGTAACTTTACAGGATATAGAACGTGCAAAAGCCGCTGCAGAACCGCAATCGCTTCGGCCCGAAATTGAGTACGACGTTAGCGGAAACATCATTGTGAGTTTGACCCTTCGAACCATCGCTCTGGCATCGGGCACAATCTTTTGCGAGCAGTTTCCAAACTTAAACGGCAACTGGACTTGTTATGTCAATGGGGAAGAAGCAGAGGAGTTACGCGCAACTGAGAATGAGTTTCGGCATTTGAGAAAATCTTTTGAATTGCTTGACTGCAAACCAGGAAATCGCCTGAAGTTTATATTCAATACGTGGGAGAGAACGGTTGCAATAGAGAAGGCGGGGTCAGATGCAGAGTTTTGAATTGTCAAAACCAGAACTCGTTACAATAGCCGTGGCTCTCTTAGATGGAGACAAAGCGTACGTTGATCGCGAGGATGTTGCCCTCAAGGTAAATGATATTGCACCGGGGCGTTTCAATTGGCGAAAATATCCTGACCGAATTGATTTAGATGCCGTTGGTAGTGCACTCCGAGCCGCAAAGAAAATTCAAAACGGAAGATTGTTAGTTGGGAACAATACAGATGGATGGATGCTAAGTCCGGGAGGCTTAAAGTGGATAAAAACCGTAGATTTTAAAGCAGCATACCATGAACCTTCAGTCAAACACAGAAAGACCTCAATTCGTGCAAGTCTGGAAACGGAGCGCATGCGTTTATTGAACACCAAGGCTTACAAGCTGTTCGTCGAAGGCAACCCCGAAGCCATAACCGTACACGATTTCTATGAGTTCGCACGGGTGAATGAATATTTTCAGACTAAAGCTCGACAGCGACGATACGCGATTATAGCGAATGCGGTGATTGACGATGACGCGCTATCAAGATTGTGGGAACTACTTCAGACAAAATTCTCGAAGGAGATGAAGTAATGTCAAATCAATCCTCTATTGAGGTGACCTCACATGTGGCAAGGGACTTTCTTCAAAACGCCGCCTATTTTAGTACCATGCCCAAGGTAGTTTGGGAATACGTTGTGAATTCTTTAGACGCCGCCAAAGATGGTATTCCAGCTGCTATCGCTGTAGAGATAACAAGCCATGAAATCAGAATATCGGACAACAGCCGCGGGATGTCAAGAAATGAGTTAAACGGTTTCTTTCAGATGCACGGGGAAAACATCCATAGAAAACAGGGGAAAAAAGTCCGAGGACGATTCGGCACAGGCAAATGTGCTGCCTTTGGATTGGCGAATTACTTACGAATTGATACAACTCAGGACGGATCGAGAAATGTGGTTGAATTAAGCAGGGAAGATATTGAACGAGCACAAGATGGCGAACCGTTTTCTGTTCGGGACATAGAAATGGATGAACCAACAGATGAAGAAGACGGCACTATCGTAGTCGTACGGGAGTTAAACGTAAAGCGACCAAACATTGACAAGGTTATCTCATACGTAGAACGTCATCTCAGCCGTTTTCGAACTCGCGCACATGTTACTGTAAACGGGCATGCGTGCAAGTTTCAGGAACCCCCGTTTGTGACACATTTTGAGCGTGTTCCACCAGTAGAAATCGCTAACCACCTTGGCGATATATTGTTAAGTGTAAAGGTGTCTCCTGCACCATTGGACGATGATGCACGAGGGATTGATATACTGTCACACGGCATCTGGCATGAGACAACTCTTGCCGGGATTGACAGGAAAGAGTGTGCAAACCAGCTTTTTGGGCAGATAGACGTGCCCATTCTGGAAGATGGTGAATGGCCGATTCCGGCTTTTGATAACACGAGAAACAACACGCTGAACCGTCAGAACCCTGTAGTTGTGGTATTGCTAGGTTGGATTTCACAGGAACTTGAAGGAATAAGATCAGATCTTGTCAGGCAAGCTCGTGAAAGACGCCAATCAGAAATGGAAACAAAGTTAGCGAAAGAAGCCGAGAGAATTTCAGAAATCCTCAATCAGGATTTCGCGGAACAAGAAATGGAACTTGAACTGGCTCAAAGTGTCTCAAAGCGTCGCAGCGGCAGAAGCGTAAAGGAAATTCTTGATGATAAAGGTGAACTCTTTCCAGGAGATGGTGATGAACAAACCACATGGAAACAGACGGGAACAACCGATGAAAAGGAAATTCAATCTGCTCCAAGAAAGCCTCCAGGATCCGGACAAACTACACCACGCAAGAACGCAACGGGTGCCAGAAAGCGTTCGACCGAGGGGCGCGAACGGTTTAGGAAAGCGGTTTTTTCCATTGAGTTTGAGCGTTTCACCGCTGATCAGAATCGATCGCGCTACGATGGTAACACGAAGACGATTTTCATAAACTTAGATCATCCTCAGATTTCCAGCGCATTTGAAGCCGGAGGAAATTCTACGGATTCACGGCAGTTCCGAGAAGTTTGTTACGAAGTTGCAGCAGTTGAATACGCGATTGCTTTACCACATGAGAAACTTGAAAGAGACGAAATGTATCACGCGGAAGACGCTCTTTTCGATGTAAGAGATACCATCGATCGCGTGACCAAGCATTTCATGCAGTCGCTAATAACCTAAGGCGCCCATTTAAATTTCAGCTGAGGTTAATATATAGACAGATATCACGAGACTGATATTGAGTGGTGATGATGCCATAGTTGAGTTACCTCTATGCCAAGAAAAATACGGCAACTCATCAACGATCTGAAAGGAGCGGGTTTTATCAACCGAGGCGGAAAAGGGAACCATAGAAATTTTGAGCATCCCGACGGACTGCGAGTTACTATCTCTGGAAGACTCGGCGATGACGCGAAGCCCTATCAAGAAAAGGAGGTCAAGAGGAGAATTGAGGAGTCTAAAAGATGACCAACAGCGCGAAATACATCAAGATTGTTGAATGGTCCGAAGAAGACCAATGTTTTATCGGTTGCTGTCCGGGGATTATCGGTCCGTGCTGTCATGGCAGTGACGAAGTGGAAGTCTATCGGGCGTTGTGCGAGATTGTTGATGAGTGGCTGACAATGGCTCATCAAGAAAACAGAGCGCTCCCGCCTCCAACTATCGGTAGAAACGTTGCCGAATTGTTAATTACTGCCTAATCCGATTAAGGTGGCAATTTCTAGCTGCCCTATCGGTTCATTGACGAAAGAAAATTCTTATTATGACAGCGGCAGTCATCGTCTTGTCGATCGTCAATCTCGCACTCGTCGTGCTCGTTTTGAAGCGAATTCTCTTTACGGGAACCGATGGCGTGGACTGCGAGCTACAAGTCGATGAGACACCATTCGCGCGACTGCGGGGCAGATCGATATTGTTACGAGGCGTTCTGGCAGTCATCCCGACTTTCGTTTTAATCGCTATTCTCTGGCCGGAGTGGCTGAAAAGCGACCGGCTGCCGGTCCCGGACACGCTATTGGGGGTGCTTCACTATGGCATATTCTATCTTCTCGTCGCACGTATGTTATCTACATCGCAGTTGCCCCATAGTTCGCTGTTTGGGCGCCGCCCGGGGTGGATAACACTTGGACGATACGCGCTCTGGACGGTGCCACTCATAATCACGGCTATCGGAACAATGTATCTTCTGTATTTGCCCTTGTCCTTTCTGGCACCGCGATTTGTTGAGTGGCAGATAATTGAAACCGAGGCTCCCATGATATGGACGAGCGGACCGGGATATACGCTCGCGAATCCGATGAGTTTTTTCCTTGTCGTGGCAATAGCGCCGCTGTTTGAGGAGCTTGTTCGTGCACTCCTACTCACCCGATGGTCGTTCAAGTGGGGTGCGCCAAAGGCGATTTTTGTATCGTCGCTTCTTTTTGGTCTCGTGCACACGGATATCATCGGCGCATTTTTCTTTGGCTATGTGATGTCCGTTCTCTACATCAAAACCGGCTCACTCTATGTTCCGATTACCATTCACGCTGCAAACAACCTTATCGCGTGGGGTGCCGAAGGCGTAGAACTACTGCTGAGTGATTCCTATCCGCAGAGCACGCTCGTAGAGTTTCAGTCGTGGTGGTGGGTGGGTGCATTGGCACTCGCAATCAGCGCACCGTGGGTTATTAGATTCACCAAACGCCATGTTCCGGAGGCTAGCTGGCGTGTTCCGTACATCGCCGCTCGAATTCAGTAGTTGAGTGCCGGTATGTCCGAAAGGTTTTATATCGCACACAAGTATCATGGCAAACGCTATCCAGTTTAACAGGTCATACCCTTGACCACAATCTTGACTCGGGAGGCATGTCAAACGCGAGTCAGCATCATTCAAAGAAAAGGGAATTACGGTTATAATTGCGTATGGACTTACAACAGATTAACATTAAGGTCTTCGTTACAGCAGACAGTCATATCAATTACGAGAATTTTATCAAGGTCTTCAACCGATGGATGGAGGAAGCGGATCAGGATGACTACTTGAACTATGCCGACTATTCTCACACGTCCGCCGGTCCCGGGGTGTTGCTGATTTCCAAGCGCGCGAACTATAGCATTGATAACGCGATGAATCGGCACGGTTTTCTCTACAACCGGAAGCACAAGATTGAAGGTGAGAATCGCGAAAAGATTCGCCAAGCGTTTGTCGAAACGCTTAATCGATGTCAACGGTTGGAGAAAGCTGAAGAATTGGAGAATGAGGTGCGCTTCACTAGCCAAGAAATCTTGCTCATGATTAACAACCGTCATATCGCTCCCAACACGCCAGAGATGTTTGAGGCAATTAAGTCAGAATTAACGCCCTTGCTTGAGCAGATGTACGGGAGTACCAACTTTACGCTTGACCGCACGTCTGAAGATGTGCGCGAACGATTTGCGATGCGGATTTCTGCCAGTTCAAACATGGAGATTTCGGAGCTGCTGACAAACTTGGAAAGTCATTAAAGCTAATTCAATCAAACGGAGAGGGCGTCGATGTATAATTTCAATAATGAACAGATTGAGCGTTACAGCCGACACATTATCCTCAAAGAGGTCGGCGGGATGGGACAAACCAAGTTACTTGAGTCAAAGGTACTGCTCATCGGAGCGGGCGGACTCGGTTCACCCGCAGGGCTTTATCTGGCGGCAGCCGGCGTCGGTACATTAGGCATCATAGACCACGACGTTGTGGATTTGAGCAATCTCCAGCGCCAGATTCTTCATGGGATGAGCGATATTGGTCGGCCGAAGACCGAGTCCGCCAAAGAAACAATTGGCGGAATGAACCCGGACGTGAACGTGATTGAACATAGAGACCGTCTCTCGTCAAAGAATGCACTCGATATTATCGGGCAGTATGACGTGGTAGTTGACGGGTGTGACAATTTTCCAACCCGTTATTTGATCAACGATTCTTGTGTGATGCTTGGCAAACCGAATGTCCACGGCAGTATCTTCCAGTTTGAGGGACAGGTCACGATTTTCTATCCGGGCAAGGGACCGTGTTACCGTTGCCTCTATCCGTCGCCGCCACCTCCCGGAATGGCGCCGAGCTGCCAGGAGGCAGGAGTGTTCGGGGCGTTGCCGGGAATCGTTGGAACGGCACAAGCCATCGAAACTATCAAGGTTTTACTTGATATCGGCGAACCGCTCATTGGTCATCTGCTGCTGTTCAGCGCGTTGGGAATGGACTTCAAGAAAATGAAACTGCGCGCGGATTCGCAGTGTCCGATCTGCGGCGAGAACCCGACAATCCACGAGTTGATTGATTATGAGGAATTCTGTCAGGTGCATTGGTAGTTTTTAGTACGGAACGCCGATAACACGAAAGCCCCAAGACAATGATACGAAAAATCTTGGGGCTTTTTTGATGTCAACAACTTCTCTATCATTGCGGTTTTCGCATCCCGGTTCAGGTCGGCGGTTAGAGATCTCTATTACTTTCCTTTTAATCTTCGTGCGATCTATGATATAATAACCCGTGATAACATTCTTAAATGCAGCCATAATGCTCTACGCCAATCTGCACTGGATCGGGCTAAAAGGGGCAAGAGGGTACTTTGTCAAGTGAAGTGCCGACTGGGCTGTGAGTAACGGAGAATTTGAATGCTTACTGTTTTTCAACTGTTGCTATCGTTAGTTGCGCAGCAAACAGAGGACGATCAACACAACACAACCAACGAACCGGCACAAGATAATCAATTGGAGCAAACGCAAGTCCAATCAGAAAACGCGGAAGAAACCGACCCTACTTCAGGCGATCACGGAAGAATAGACTTAAGAAACGAGGCTGCTGAAGCACCGGAAGGGCTTTTGGAAGCAGAAAATCAACAGTCGGAACGTTCTGATGTCACTGATCCATTGCCTAATGTAGTGGCCGACCAAACTAGCGAGCCAGCACGAGAAGCATCAGAAGCTATGGCTGAGGTTGGACAGGAATTCAGCTTTGAAACAGATACCGCCTTAGCTGAATCAGAGACGAGAGAAGTGTCAGATGACAGTCTTGACGCGGCGGCAGGCGCTCCAGAGGATATTGCAACAATCCCCGATGAAGCCGTGGGGAGCCACGTTGAGACGCCGCTAGCCGATGAAGCAGCAGATGGCGGCGCTCCCGAAATATCTAGTCAAGCACCAGAAATCATCGATTCCGCCACACCGGAGCCATTCGAGATCGCTGAAGCACCAACTACCGCATCATCGGAATCCGCAGGTTCTGAAAAGGAATCTCTTGGCGTCACGACCGAAACGCCGTTCGGACGTGATGTTCGCGACGAGGTCGCGGCGACGGTCTCCGACGAGGCGACATCTTCACATGTTACCGACGCGAAACCGCACAGCGTTCCAGAGATAGACAGCCAAACTTCTGAAACAAATACTCCGATGACAGCGGACTCTCCCGTGGAACCGGCGGTGACAACAACTGATTCGCCGGAGCCAGTAGCTATTGAACAGGAGACTTCTGCCGACAGCATTGAAACTCCGCTTGGATTCGGCGTCATAGACGAAATCTACAACTTTGCGGATGCTACTAGTGGTAGTTCATCCCAAGGCGCCGAACAGGCTTTCGTGCATAGTCAACATAGTGCAGGCGGCGTGGCAAAACTCGCAATAATTCAGCAACCGCGCGAGAGGGAGGTTGCGCGAGTCGAATATCAGCTTTCGTTGCCTCGCGTAGAGTCCGAGGATACACTAATTCTGCATATTAGTGTCGGACTGCGGGACGGCAATGAATCTGACAATCCATTAACAAAATCTCGCCGTGTTCGACTCGCGATTGAGATCTCGGGCGAGCGGCATTTTGAGGGAATTTCCACCGAACCCCAATGGAATGAATATGCGATAGATGTCTCGAAACACGCCGGCAAAAAGATTCAAGTTACCTTCCTGGCCGCGTGTGACGAGGGTCGAGATGACGATGACAGCACGGTACTGTGGGGAAATCCGCGAATTCTTAAACTTACACGCATATCGGCGGCTGTTGAAAAAGGCAAGACAGAGCCGACCGCTATGAAGGGGATTGTCATCGGTAGTTTCAATGGCTCGAAACTGACTGGGGGAGATAGCACTTCCGCTGGTGGCGACGCACCTGCCGACGGGTCAAACGGCAAGATGTTTGCCACGGAGTTTGCTTACGAATCACCGATTCCTGTATCTCAGATTGCCGGCGACATCAGGCAACGCATGGTTGCCGACGCTCGAACGAGTGAATTTTCAGTCGAACTCCCTTCCCAAGAGTTCGGCTTGGTGCTGTATACGGAGCTGCCGAACCTCGAACTTTCAGCCCTAGGTCTCAACACGGCAGTTGTAACCGTGAGTGAAGATTTTGAGGTGCAGTGTACACTACGTAACACGGGAACGGTTGGTCTCTCTCCCGGAAATCAAACGAGCATCGCAATTAACCGAGTGAAGTTGCGCCGCGGGCGGCATGTTTATCCGATTAAGACGCTAGATGCCGGCGACGAAACCAAATTGGTATGGAGCTTGCGCAGATTTTCACGCGAGTCCGTAGCTCAGATTTCCGTCTTGCTGAAGTACCAAACGCCAACGGGCGAGGTACGGAAAACGTTCGAAACCGCTATCGAAATCCAACCGGCGGCACCGAAGGTGCCTTCTCAGATAGTCCCGGAATTACACACACACAACCTTCAGGAACATGTAGTGCTTGGGAACAAACATTTGCGACTTCTCTTTGTTCAGGGCACACGCGGGTTTGAATATTTCACACTTTTTGCCGCGAGACACGGTAGTTATCGACAGGCTGCCACAAGTCATGCGATGACAACGATTCGGTATCGAAATTCAAAGGACGAAACCGAACAACTCCGCATTATACCCACAATTTACCGCCTCGCGGGAAACAGCCTAGGTGAGTCAATCGTTATCCTCGCTGGCGAACAAAAGGATGCAGAGGGTGTCAATTGGCGCTTTGAAGCCAGATTTTCGTTGACCGAGGACGATAAGTACGTGCGGACAGAATACAGTCTTTCAACCGGCGCTCGACGGGAGATTCTCGCTTTTAATGGTCCCATGCTTTACGCAGGCGATCGTGGTTACGGGGAGGTCAAAACTTCAGCTCTCTTCCCCGGTTTGGAGTTCTTGGGAACGGATGAACCTTCCTCAAACGGTCGAGATGTAGCCCCGCCATACAGTAATCGCCTCGTTCCGCATCCTTACAAGATTACCGTTCCTCTGATGGCGGTCGAGTACAAGAAAACTCTTGTCGGGCTGACGTGGAACCCATTGGAGACTTGGGATGGCGAACACACAATGCTATCCGCCGTTTTTGCATCGCCGAATTGGCATGAGAAGCAGCAGAACCACCTGATGGGATTATTTCTCCCGGCAGCGGGCAATTGGGTTGAAGAGAATTGTCTAGAAGCCTCCACGCCGTACACGCTGGATGCAAGCCGACGACTCAAAATTGGCGCACACATTATTATTGACGGTAATGGCTCTGTTTCCGATGCCGTCTCCCATTGGACCGATGCATATGGTGCACCCGATCCGCTTGAATCTCCACGGAGCGATGGAGAACAACTTGCTCTCTCACGAGAGGGGTTTATGCGCGCCGTGAGGGACGATCATACCGGTGAATCTCAGCAAACTGTTGATATGCCGGCAGCAAACCTCCCGAGCATGGCAGCGCTGCTGTGGTACGACTATCTCGCCACGCGAGAGGATTCCGCGAAACAACATGCGCTTGCTTTCGCGGAAAGCACGATTCGCCAAATCGGGGCGGGAGGCCCGGCTACTCCAGTCGCGCGCCAAAGCTTAAACTGGGAACTACCGTTTTACTTCGGCAACATCGAAGCCGGCTTGGAACGTCTTGAAGAAAGAACCCGGGCTTTGATTGAGACGCAGGAGGATGATGGACGTTGGCGTTACGACCCCACAACTGAAAGCGTGAAGGCACGCGGAGGAAGCGGCGATACCGTGCTAGGTATTTGTGCGCATTTCGCCTTCATCCTATTAAAGCACGCCAGAATCTCGGGGAACGAAAATTCATTGAATGCCGGATTAAAGGCGCTAAAGGGTATGGACCGATTCAAAATTGCGCGCGGTACCCATGTGTCGGAATGTTCGCTGAAGACCCCGACTCTGCTTGCTGCAGCCAATGCCGTGGGCGCGTATGTTGAAGCCTACGCGATAACCGATGATAAACGCCACATTGACCGCGCAGAGAAATGGGCAAGGGCCGGGTTGGCTTTCATTTATCACTGGAACCTGCCGGATCGCCCCGCCATGCGTTTCGCCTCCGTTCCCGCATTCGGAACGACCTCCGACGCTCGTGCGTGGTTTGGGGTCCCGTCACAATGGAGTGGGCTTGTTTTCGCGTACCATCTGCAGCATCTTGCACGCTATAGTCAGCGTTTTGATTGGACGAAGATTGCCGAGGGAATAACACATAGCGGAATGTGTCAGCAGTGGACGGAGGGAGAATTCAAGGGAACGTACCCGGATAGTCTCGATGAATTCTGTTCAGTGAAGCGCGCACCGTATATCAATCCTGAAAACATCATGGCAAACCTATACACTTTGCGCGGGCAAGATCCGGACATTTCCACGGCGATCATACGTCATGAAAACGGGCGCATCCACTTGAGCAGCGGAGCCACGATTGAAACCCGCGGCGGAGGCAGCGATGGAAGATTGAATTTCAAACTGTCTTATGTAGACACTGAAACAAGCCACACTATCATTACGGGGTATGGTAGTATTCCAAGCGCGGTGAGAACCCAGGGTCAAGATCTACCGCGTGTAGAGGATTTGGAAGCGGCTGAATCGGGCTGGCTTTACCGGCAGGAGAAGGACACCGTTTTCGTTAAATGCAAACATGAGGGAAGCGAGATGGCCTTTGAGGTTTTGCCTTCACCCAAAGAGGAATCTCCCGAAATAGCTGAGAATCCTTGAGAGCAACTTGCCGAAGACGCGACTTCGTCGGGCAACGTCCACGATGAAGCAACAGCCGAAACCTCGGAATCGGAAAAATGAATCATTCCTGAATGATTTGTTAGGCGTTAACTTCACATACCACAATTTAAGGAGATACCAATGGCTAAGAAAATCGTCCGTATCGCTTTCGTTCTGGCGATTGTTTGGATTGTTTCCGCAGCAGTGCTTTCGACACACGTCCGCGCCCAAGACGCCGCGATGGGGAGTGGGGCAACAATGGGGGCATCTCCAATGCTCAACGTTAAAGTCCTTGTAGGCTTGGTTATCGAAAGCATCGTATTCAGTGTCGTGGGTCTAATCATCTTGTTAATCGGATACAAGATATTTGACGCAGTTACGCCGTATCACCTGAATCACGAGATTGCCGAAGATAACAATACAGCGGCAGGGGTGGCAATCGCAGGGTTATTGATCGCACTCGGATTGATTGTGTCCGCCGCGATTAGCGGGTGACGCGCGTCAACGTGCCTTCATGAAAGCAGTCGTTTTCCACGAACAGGGCGGAATCGACAAACTGTGCTATGAGGAAGTCCCTGATCCGATTATCTCCGCGTCGGAAATCGTAGTCAAAGTTTGCGCTTGTGCCGTCAACCACCTCGATATTCGTGCGCGTCGCGATCGCCCGGAGGTGCAACCTTTTCCGCATATTCTGGGTTCCGATATTTCCGGTGAGGTGGTTGAGGTCGGCGCAGACGTGCGAAACGTTGCTGTCGGGGATAGCGTCGTTCTGTCGCCCTGCATTCCTTGTGGTCAGTGCGTCGACTGCCTCAACGGCGACGAGAATTTATGTGACTCACAGACTCTCCTGGGATTCCAAACCAACGGCGGGTACGCCGAATACGTCAAAGCTCCCGCCGAGAATGCGACGCTGCTCTCCTCACACCTTTCCTATTATGAAGCGGCTGCGATGCCGATGGCATACCTCACGGCGTGGCACATGCTAGTGAGCCGCGCCGGAGTTCGTCCCGGGGAGGACGTGCTGATTTTGTCGGCAGGCAGCGGCGTCGGAAGCGCCGGGCTACAAATTGCCAAGTTGTGCGGCGCGCGCGTCTTCGCTACCGCAAGCACCGACGACAAACTTGAACGCGCACGACAACTGGGCGCCGATTTTACAATCAACTATACCGACACCGATTTCAGCGAGATTGTCCGCGAAAACACGGACGAACGCGGCGTTGATGTCGTGTTTGAGCATGTTGGGGCAGCGACGTGGGACAAAAGCATCGCGTGTCTTGCCAAAAAAGGCAGGCTCGTTTCGTGCGGCGTGACTACCGGCAACATGGGTCAGATCGACATCCGTAAGATGTATCAGAAGCAGTTGACGCTTATGGGATCGGCGTTGGGTACTACATCGGAATTACGCACGATTATTCGTCTCGCAGAGCAGGGAAAGTTGAACCCAATTATCGACCGTGTGTTGCCGTTGCGCGAAGCAGCAGAAGCACATCGGATCATGGAAGCACGTGAGAATTTTGGCAAGATTTGTCTGAGTCCGGTCGATGCTGAAACATGATTGGGATTTCCGTAGTTGAACGCTCAAGGATTTTTAGTAGGGCGATCAATCGTTCGATTCCACACAAAATATACTCCGCGATGTCAGAAATTGCGTCTTCTGTAGGATCAAACGAGCGGATAGCGAGTGCGATAGAGAGCCCGCGATCTCCAGGTCGCGACCCTTGTACGAGGGAACTCCGATTCCCGACCTGCTGGTGCTACGTAGGTCTTTTATACTACACACCGCTGGAAATTGCGTATTTTCAAGCGTCTGGCGGTAGTTGTAGGGTGGGCACTGCCCACCATCAACGCGGTCCGTTGCGCGCCAGGGGAACCAACTATTTATCCCAAACTGATTGGAATGGTGGGCAGTGCCCACCCTACAATCATTATTACAAACAGTAATTACCGGGAAAGAAAGCGCAATAATACCCAACGCAGAGTATAATATGTCCCGAAAAGAAATACTATGCCAGAGTTCGAGTTAATTTCAGACTATAAGCCCCAAGGCGATCAGCCGGAGGCAATCCGCAAACTCGCCAAAGGTTTGAAGACCGGAGATCGATTGCAGACACTGCTGGGGGTCACGGGTTCGGGAAAAACCTTTTCCATGGCGCACGTCATCGCCGAAATGCAGCGTCCAACGATAGTCATCTCACCGAACAAGACTCTTGCCGCGCAGTTGTACAGCGAGTTTCGAGATTACTTTCCCAATAATGCGGTACATTACTTCGTCAGTTACTACGACTATTACCAGCCGGAAGCCTATATCCCATCCACCGATACCTATATCGAAAAAGACATCCAGATCAACGAAGAGATCAACCGCCTGAGGCTTGCCTCGACGGCGTCGTTGCTCTCCCGGCGTGATGTTGTCATTGTGGCAAGCGTGTCCTGTATCTACGGCATCGGATCGCCGAAGGAGTATGACGTTCAAAAGGTTGAAGTTAAGATGGGCGAGGTAATTAAGCGTCAGAAACTGTTGCGGGCACTGGTCACTATTCAGTACGAACGGAACGATGTCGAGTTTTGGCAGGGGAATTTCCGCGCGCGCGGCGATGTAATCGAGGTCTTCCCCGCTTATGCGAACACTGCTTACCGAATCGAACTCTTCGGGGACGAGGTGGATCGACTGACCGAGATTGATACACTGACCGGAGAGATATTGTCGGAACATGACACCATTGAAATCTATCCCGCCAAACACTTTTTAACGGATGCCGAACTCTTTGAAGAAGCGTTGGTGAACATTGAGACGGAACTTCAGGAACGGATCGACTACTTTGCCACGAACAACAAGCTGCTGGAGGCACAGCGAATTGAGCAACGTACCCGTTTTGACCTTGAGATGCTGCGTGAAGTCGGCTACTGTTCCGGCATCGAGAATTACTCCCGGCACCTCTCCGGTCTGGAACCGGGGCAACCACCGTACTGCCTGATTGATTTCTTTTCCGAAGATTACCTGATGTTCATAGACGAATCCCATGTGACGGTGCCACAACTACGTGGAATGTACCGCGGCGACCGATCACGTAAGGAAACCCTCGTAGATTACGGATTTCGCCTTCCCTCCGCACTCGACAACCGTCCGCTGCGCTTTGAAGAACTAGACACGTACATCAATCAAGCGATTTTCGTCTCAGCCACGCCCGGCAAACACGAATTGCACACTAGCAGCCAAGTAGTTGAACAGATTATCCGACCAACGGGGTTGATTGATCCACAAATTGTGGTTCATCCGGTAGAAGGACAGATTGATCATTTAATAGGCGTCATCAACGAAAGAGTTGCCCAGAATCAGCGCGTCATCGTGACTACGCTCACCAAACGTATGTCGGAAGACCTTACGGATTATCTTGCCGAGGCGGGGATTAAGGCGAACTACCTCCATTCCGAGGTGGAAACGTTTGAACGCGCCCAGATTTTGCGCGAACTCCGAGAAGGGGTATTCAATGTTATAGTGGGCATAAACCTCTTGCGCGAGGGTTTGGATCTTCCCGAAGTGTCGCTAGTCGCAATTCTTGACGCGGATCGCGCAGGATTTCTTCGATCGGAAACATCGCTTATTCAAACCGCGGGGCGCGCCGCTCGGAACGTGGATGGAGAGGTGCTGCTGTATGCCGATGAGATCACGGATGCAATCCGAAATGCCATTGACGAAACCAATCGACGGCGCGAAATTCAGATGGCATATAACGAGGAACACGGCATCACCCCAGCCACGATTGACAAAGCCATCCACGACCTGATAACGAAGTTAACGGACGAACCTGAGGAATCGAAAACGATCGATGCCGTCCCAACTTTGGAGGATGTTGGCGCCGAAGAGATTAAAGCGTTGCTTGTTCAATTAACATCTCAGATGCACGAGGCAGCCGCCGATTTAGAGTTCGAGCGGGCAGCGGCTCTGCGAGATCAGATTTCGGACCTGAAGCGGGAGCTTGGCGAGACGTAGGTGGTGATGGTGGTTGATTTTCGTTTTCATACACCAGTGGGCTTTCTCGCTTGTTATTTGCTCGTTTTTTCCCGGTGGGGTTTTTAAGGGCTGGTGCGCACCCTACTATGATGCAGTCGTCCGCAAGGAGTTTTACCGAGGTATTTGCACATGCCGTCAACCAAGGGTACGATTCTGATTGTAGATGACGAGAAAAACGCCTTGTCATCTGTCTCGCGGGGACTAAAACTAGAAGGCTACACGGCACTGACGGCTTCAAGCGGCGAAGAAGCGGTGGAGGTTTGCACTGCAGAGGCCGTGGATCTCGTGCTGCTTGACATCATCATGCCGGGCGGAATGAATGGTATAGAGACATTAAAGAAACTGAGACAAACCCAGCCGGATTTAAATGTGGTGATGATGTCCGCACAACAGGACATTGAGACTGCGGTTAAAGCAATGGAACTTGGCGCCAGGAATTACCTCGTCAAGCCCAAATCTGTATCCGAGATTCTTCAGACTGTAAATCCTTTTCTAGAACTATCGCGTCTATCTCGGGAGAATGAAGTTCTTAAATCTCAGATTGGCGTCAAGGATGAGATGATTGGAAAAGGAGGCGCAATACAGCAACTCCGCACACAGATTGGACAAGTTGCATCAAGCGATCTGAGCGTACTTATCACGGGAGAAAATGGCACGGGCAAACAGCTCGTCGCCGATGCAATCCACCAGCAGAGCCAACGGAACCGGAGGCCGTTCATTTCGTTGAATTGCGCCGCACTTCCAGACGAGCTCATTGAGAGTGAGTTATTCGGACATGAGCGGGGCGCATTTACCGGTGCGGCACACCAGCGCCGCGGCAAGTTTGAACTGGCAGATGGCGGTACGCTGTTTCTTGACGAAATTGGCGACATGAGTCTCAAGGCGCAGGCGAAAGTGCTGCGAGTGCTTGAGTACGGCGAGATCCAACGCTTGGGCGGCAGTCAAACGCTGCATGTTGACGTAAGAGTTATCGCAGCCACGAATAAATCCTTGGACAAGGAGATTGAGGATGGAGCCTTTCGACAAGACCTGTATTACCGTTTGAATGTGGTGCCCATTATTGTGGCGCCATTACGGAATCGGCTTGATGATTTACCGCTATTGGTACAGCATTTCGTCGAGCGATTTCATCGTGACAACGCACGCTCGCCCAAGACCATTGCCCCTTCGGCAATTCGCGTCATGGAATCGTACGACTGGCCGGGCAATATACGGGAGCTGAAAAATATCGTCGAACGATTGCTCATAATGGCACCTCATGAAGTCATCGTGTCCGATGATGTCACGGCAATCCTTCCGGTTACGCCCGAGGCAGTAACAGAGATTGACGCAACCTCCATCAGTCTTCAACCGCAATCCAGCAACTCGCTACAAAAGATGGTTGATGAAGCCGAAAAGAGTTTCGTTCTCCAAGCACTCGAAGCAAACCGCTGGAATGTGAAACAAACCGCGGAACAATTAAAAATAGAGAGAAGTAATTTTTACAAAAAACTCACAAAATACAACATCAAACGCCCAGATGAAGAACTTAATACTGAATAATATAGTAACCAAATTCGATGCCAGTGCTTCCGGCATGACTCGAACACAACTACTCATTTTGGTCGCACTAGTCATTCTTATCGGCGCACTATCCCTACCACCGTATCTGGAATATGACCGAAAAGTTATGCCTGCCGACAACGATGTGGACATGATTGCCGGAGCAATCAAAAAGTTTTACAAGCATACGAAGGAATACCCTCAGAAATTGGAAGACTTGGTCACTGATCCGGGTATTGAAGGCTGGAAGGGAAGCTACCTTGCAGATGTCCTCGAAACACCGTGGGGAGGAAGCTATCAACTTATGCCGGATATATATAAGGTATGTATTTCCGCAAATCATCCCCGAGTGCCGGAAAAATATAGACACGGAGGCGTTGCGGAGATAAGCCGTGTGTACCACGAGAACCCAAAGGAAGGAGCCAAGTACTGGTGGAAGTAGCACCGTTTTTAATTTTTGTGCTTGGTTTGCTAATTGGCAGTTTCCTGAATGTCTGTATATACCGTATCCCGCGTGACGGGCTTTCCATAAATTCTCCCCGATGGTCGATTTGCCCGGAGTGTCAGGCGACGATAAGATTCTACGATAACATTCCCGTCCTAAGTTATATTCTCCTACGCGGGCGCTGCCGGGATTGCGGAATCCGAATTTCAATTGCATACCCGCTCATCGAATTGATTACGGGCGGGCTGTTTCTGTTAGTGTACTACCGGTTCGGCTTAACTCTTGGATTCGTTCATGGGTGTCTTTTTGTTGCGCTGCTCATACCGGTTTCATGGATTGATGCGCGATGGTACATCATCCCCAATGCCATTATCGCCACCGGACTCCTGCTAGGCCTAGGGATAACCGCCGCCATATCCGTGCAACAACAGGATTGGTATTACCTCCTTGGGCATTTGATTGGGGCAGTTACGGGGAGTGGAATCCTCTTGTTAATAGGCATCCTGGGAAAGGCGATTTTGCGCAAAGAGGCAATGGGCGGCGGAGACATCAAACTGATGGCGCTAATCGGGTTGTTTCTCGGCGCGTGGCCGCACCTGTTGATTGTGGTTGTCCTATCCGCGTTTATCGGATCAGTTGTGGGGTTTTTGCTAATCCTATTTACCGAGCGTAACCGACATCATCCGATTCCTTATGGGCCATTTTTGGCGATCGCGGCGGTGTTGGACCTCTTTTGGGGAGAAGAGATGTGGAACGGATATTTGAGATTTATTGGTTGGGTTTGAAACAGATTGAGAATTAGAATTCGGCGCATATTTGCGGGAGTAAACGTCCGTAGAAAAACAAACTTTATTTGGAGGCGACTTGACAATGACAGTTACAGAGGCGGTTGCAGCACGACGCACTATATTTAAGTTTAAGCCGGATCCAGTACCCAATGATGTGATTGAGGAAATCTTGGGATTCGGGATTTTCGCGCCCAACCACAAACTTACCGAACCGTGGCGATTCACCGTAGTTGGCGAAGAAACAAAACTGACTCTCGCAGAACGGTATCGAGAGATTCAAATAGCGAAAGCGGCGGAGCACGTGAGTGCAGAGAACAAGCAGAAGATTGGCGAAGCCGGTTTTCAAAAAATGATGTCAAAGCCGACTATTATCGCGGTGTCCTGCATTCAGGATGGCGATGAACAACAGCGCCGAGAGGATTATGCGGCAGCCTGCTGCGCGATGATGAATGTTCAACTCGTCGCTTGGGAGATGGGCGTCGGTATGCAGTGGAGCACGGGAAAGATTACGATGGAGTCGAACACCTATAGCTTGCTCGGCATTGATAGCGAACGTGAATATATCATCGGTTTTTTCTATACGGGTTATCCGGCGGAGATTGGAAATTCGCCTCGGAAACCGCTGAGTGACGTGTTGCGCCGGGTGCCGTAATACCCCATCCAAAAGCAGGCGATGCTCCAGCCTGTTGTGAGCCTATCAACGCTCTGTACGTCTCAAAATCCGCGAATCAAGGGATTCAAGTTCTCGCCAACATATCCGTTCCCCTCAAAGTGTGAGTGACCACAGTCTACCCTCTCCATGACGTCAATCGGATAGTCATCATGTGCACACCATCGTTCAGCCGGTTACATACCTCGATTTGTACTCTGCTGAGCGCTTGGCTCATGATCTCAGCTTGCCAGCCCCCCGATGAAACGGCACAGCGCAAAGAACAACTTAAACGCGAAGCGTTCAAACTTAGAATGGGAATGGGTTTGACCCCGGAGGACGCGGAGGGTCACTTTCAGCTCGGGAAAATTTACCATGATCTGGGGGAACACGATAAAGCGATTGAGGCATTTCGGACGGCGGTGAGCCTTGATGACGAGAATGCTCAAACTCATAACCACCTCGGATTGGTATACCTGAACTTGCGGCTAAACGATGAGGCGGTTAAAGCGTTTCTGGAGGCGATTCGGGTGAATCCCGATAATCCTACGTTCTACAACAATTTGGGGTACGCTTACGACGGCGAGGATGAGTTTGATGAAGCGGCAAGAGCCTATCGCAAGGCAATTGAAATTGACCCGGAATTCCAAGACGCCTATTATAATTTGGCGGCGTCTCACCACGCGCGGGGTAAGTATGAGGTTGCTATCGAGAATTACGAGAGGGCAATCGGTCTAGATGAGAACGACGCGGACGCACACGTCGGCTTGGGCGAGGCATTCCAGGATTCGGGGCAGTTGAACCGGGCAATCCGCACGTATGAAAAGGCGTTGTCGCTCGATTCAACCGATCCGGAGGTCTATTACCGGCTGAGTCAGTTGTACATGGAGACGGGTAATGTGTCCATGACCCAATCGTATCTTGAAATCTTTCTGGAAAGAGCTGCCGGTTTACCGCAATTTGAAGTTAAGATAGAGAATGCTAAACGGTTAAAACGTGAGTTAGCGGCTAAGTAATAACATTTCTGGAGTGACGCCACAGCGATCTGATGGTCGATACGACGGGCAAATTGTGGGAACGAGTTTTACTCGCGACCGGGAGAGGGATCCACTGGCTCAGTCTTTTCGCTGACCACTAGCCAGCAACTGAGCGAATAGATCAAGGAAGTGAAGAACGACCGCGATAGAGATCCTCTTGTCACTGACCACTGCCTTTATCAGAATTGATTTGCGACAAAGACCAAATCAATCACATTCACCACCCCATCCCCATTCACATCCCCCTCCAAGCTATCCGTTCCAAGGGCCTGAGCAATTATGGTCAAGTCCAAAATGTTCACGACTCCGTCACCGTTCACGTCCGCCGGATTCGGCGGCTTCACCCTCAGGTACATCTCCCCGTCAAGGTTCACCAGCGCGTGCTCCGTGTTTACCAGCCCGCTGGCTACGCCCTGCACCTCCTCCGGCAGGGCGATGACCTGCGATGCCCCACTGTGGTTGTAGACCGCCCAGCCGTTGGTAAATTCGCGGATATAAAGCCCTTCTCGATTCTCGTAAAGTTGTGCTTTTGCTTCGTTGAGCGGGCGACCAAGGTCGGCATCCCAGAAATCATACCAGTAATGGCTATGCCCAACACCGTCGTTAAACAGGACGTAGCCGTCGGAGTGCGTGAGGCTCAACGTAGTAAAAGCACGCATCCAGCGTAGATTTATGGCACCGTCTAACGGTTCCCCGGGAACAGCCCATCCCTCCAACGCGTTAACCCGCGGCTCTCTCAGGTCGGCTTCCAGCCAGAGCAACGCATCCTCTATCTGGCTTAACGCAGATTCCAAGCGCTCCCCGGTTTTATCCAGTGGCACCCCGCTTTCCATAAACCCACCGTTGATGTGTTCGCCTGTCCTCGGTATTTTGCGGTCGTTGGTATTGCCCATTATGAGGAAATCCGGGCGAGTCTCGGCTCGAATACGCTCAATGATATGACTCCGCGCGCGTTGCTCGGCAGGGGTTGCGCCATCCTCGTCTTCTGCCCAGTGATCGAACATGATGCCGTCATACAAACCGCATCTTGACACAGCAAGCGCTCGGTTAATGATTATCTCTTGGGCTTCTGGATTTGTAAAATCCACTTCGTACGCACCGTACACGGCGTCCTCGGGTTCAGGCTTTCCGTCGGCACCCTTTTTCCAATAGGGCGACTCATCGGGCAGAAATCCATGATAATCGGCTTTCATCGGAATATCGACAACGAAAACCATATTCGGATTAAGCGCAATGAACTCATCCCGAAGTTGTTCGCCTCGTCCGGGCAGACCTTGTATTTTCCAAGTTTCGTCATAATAAGAGATATGGTGGTCAAATGTTAGCGAGCATATAAATAAATCGTGTTGTGCTAGCGACTCAATCTCGCTAAGATTAGGATGATTAAGTACTGGACTCTCGTAGAGTCCGCCCCATGCGGCGAATACCGAGGGGAACGTCCTACTCTCCAACCTCGGTGCCAGGTCGAATGGCGGCGTATCACAAACCTCATCATAGCGAAACACTTCGAGCGACAGGCCGTCGAGAGGGGAATGGTCCGCGATAAAGTTGTGTTCTATGTGAAGCACCCGCAATCCCGTCAAACCGTGCAACGCCTCGACGTCGGTTATCAGGTTTTGGTTAATAGTCAACACTAGCAGATTGGTTAATCCTGCAAGAGGGGATAGGTCTTTAATAGCGTTCTCGTCCAATCCCAACTCTTCCAAACTGTGAAGGTTGGAGAGAGGCGTTAAGTCGGAAATACGGTTTCCCGCCAAATCCAAGAGCCGCAGATTTGGAGCGTGTTGCAGCCCTTCGAGACTCTCAATCTCTCTGAAAACCGCGTCTATTCGCGTAAGCTGACGCAGGGCAGCCACCGTGATGCGGTCGGGATCGACGCCGAGATGCTCGGCGACAGCAGTCCGTAGATTCGGGTCGGGGAAATGGACGACTTGGGCGTAAGTATCGACGTTGATGAGTACCGTCAACGTTAGTACGAACATCGCGAATATCTTATAGGTCTTTCGTTCCGGCATAGGATGAGTCTCTTATTCGGATGTTTCGGCAGCAGCCATCACAAACATTTCTTATTCAATTAACGTCCAATCAACCGACTGGACAATAAGTGTGATTGAGATCTTCACGCGATAGAGATCCACTGGCACTGTCTCTGTACTGACCACTAGCCACTGGTCACAGGCCACTGTTTCCATCAGAATTGGTCTGCTACAAACACCAAATCGAGAATGTTGACAACCCCATCCCCATTCACATCCCCCTCCAAGCTATCCGTCCCAAACCCCAGCGCAATAATAGTCAAGTCGAGGATATTCACAATCCCATCGCCATTCACGTCGGCGGGATTCGCCGTTTTGACTTTCAGGAAGATGTCCCCGTCGATATGTAGCACAGCGTGCTCGGTGTTGATTAGACCACTGGCGGCGGATTGTGCTTCCTGCGGCAACGTCACGACCTGCGGCTTCCCACTCTGGTTATAGACCGCCCACCCGTTATTGAATTCTCGGATATACAGCCCCTCAATATTTTCGTAGAACTGGAATTTGGGTCCAACGGGTTGACCGAGGTCCACATCCCAGAAATCGTACCACCACTTGCTGTCGGAACTATCTATACCAAACTGAACGTACCCGTCGGAATGGGTGAGGCTCATCGTGGTTGTCGCTCGCATAATTCGTTGGTTATATGGACTGTCCGGTGGTTCGCTAGGGTCCGTACCGCCTTGCAACATCACTGTACGCGGCTCGCGCAGGTTGGTTTCTAGCCATTCTAGTGATTCCCTTACTACTCGAATGGACGGCTCTCGCGGTATGCCTGGCGACGGCACGATTGATTCCATATAAGCGCCGTTCATCATCGGACCGGTGAGCGGAATGATATTGTCGTTGGTGTTCCCGACTATCAGAAAATTGTCGCGTGTCCCTTCACGGATACGACGGATGATGTTTTCGCGAGCATTTACGGCATCTTCATCAGATATAAGATCGTTATCAACCTTGGAACTGGAATCATTCCAGTGGTCAAAGAATACGCCGTCGTATAGCCCGCACTTGGCAACGGCGAGTGCTTGTCCCACGATGATGTCTTGAACATCGGGGTGAGCGTAGTTGATTAGGCGATACCCCCCGTCAACGATTATCTGTCCGTTCGTATCCCGAAGCCAAAACGCGTGATTATCCGGGAAATCGTTAAGCGATGGGGTATCGAAAGAGCTAGACGGGGCATCGAAAGAGTTAAAGATTCTCACTCCAAGCAGGAAAATCATATTGGGGTTCCGAGCGAGATATAGGTCTCTCCAGTCAATAGTCACTGGCGGATAATCTCCCAGACTACCTGTGGAAAGATCGCCCTTCACACCGAAGGAGACTAAACGCCAATCCCCGTCAACGATCCGAAATTTGTCCCAGAAGAGGTGACTGGAGAAATAAATGTCGTGGTACGCCGCTTCAGATATATGATCTAAGATTCCCTCATCTAAGATGCCCTCCGACGCTGGTACTTTATTCACAATCTCCGTAGAGAAAGAAGCGAAGATGGACGGGAAGGCACGGTTCGCCAGACGCGGTTCCAGCGGTTCCGGCGGCATGTCGCAGATTTGGTCGTAGACGAAAACGTTGAGCGGTAATTTGTCTAGTGGCGAGTAATCTGGGATAGAGTTATGCTCGATAGCAATCTCTCGTAGGTTACTCAAACCCACTAACGCCTCAACATCGGTTATAAAGTTATGGTCAAGCGCCAAAACTCGGAGATTTGTCAATCCGGCAAGCGGCGAAATGTCTTTGATGACGTTCCGGGGCAATCGTAAATCTTCCAAATTGCGTAGATTCGATATTGGCGTTAAATCTGAAATACGGTTGCCTTCCAGGTCCAACGTTGTCAGGTTGACCGCGAATTGCAGACCTTCCAGACTTTCAATCTCCGCATAATGGGCGCGTAGTGTGATCATGCGGCGCAGAGCGACTAGCGTGATACGATCCGGATTGGCACCGCTCGCTTCAACGACAGCAGCCCGTAGATTCAGGTCGGGGAAATGGACAACTTGGGCGTAAGTATCGACATTGATGAGCACCGTCAACGTTAGCACGAATATCGCGAATATCTTATAGGTTTTTCGTTCCTGCATAGGATAAGTCTCTTATTCGGATGTTCCGGCAGCAGCCATCACAAACATTTCTTATTCAATCAACGTTCAATCAACCGACTGGATAGCGAGGAATCAAGCGAATGAATAATGAGTGCGATAGAACTCCCATAGTAAATCCCTCAAGCGACCAGATAAAATCAACTGAGCAAATAGCGAAGGATTATGGGCGCGATATGGAAAGCCCTAGAGTCCTATAGCAAATCCTGCTCATTATCCGTTCGGTTAATCTATTCGGTCGTTTAATCTATCAAGTAACACTCCACATTGCACTCCTCTGGAGTGCGAAAATTTGGACATATCGTATTCTATTGACATTGAAGATCTCTATCGCGCTCGCTATTCGCTCACTTGATCCTCTGGATCGAGGAAAGGGACTCCGACTAGAACGTGTTACTTGCTCTTAAGGAAGATTGCCAATTATTCGTTAAACTGCAGAACTCAAGCGGCTTGTATTGCACTTGCCACTTGATCCCCAAATTCTGAAGTGGAAAGAACGGTTCCCTGATTCACGGCGGCGGCAAGTTCCGCAGTGACATAGCCGTGTTCAAAAACATCAAAAAGGCAGTCCCAGATTAGATCGGATTCCTTCTTCAGTCCGAGCCCTTTTTCGAGCATCAAGGCGGCACTGCCAATCATGGAATAGGGATTGGCTTGTCCGGTGCCGGCAATGTCCGGCGCGGCACCGTGCACGGGTTCAACGAAGACTTTCTCAGGTCCCACGCAGGCTGACGGCATAAGACCGAGGGATCCGATGATTCCGCCCGCCTGATCGCTCAAGATGTCGCCGTTCATATTTCCAAGCAACATCACACCGTTGAATTGCGTCGGATCGATGACAAGCTGGTACGCCGCATTGTCCACTAGTACGTGCTGAAGCGGCACCTCCGGAAATGAGCGGGCGGTTTCCTCCACAATTTCGCGCCAGAACCTTGAGGTGGCAAGCACATTTGCTTTATCAATGTTGGTGAGGGGCACGTTCCGAGCCTGCGCTTCCTCAAAAGCAGTGGTCGCGACGCGCCGAATCTGTTCCTCCGTGTAGACACAATCGTCTTGGGCAAACTGCATGCCCGTGTCCTTTCCCTCCCGCTTTTTACCGAAGTACACATCACCCGTGAGTTCTCGGATCATGAGAATGTCGATACCCGTTCCCAAACGCTCCTCGCGCAGCGGCGAGAAGTTAGCCAAAGACGCCGGCAGTTTTGCAGGGCGATAATTGGCGAACGTCGTGTAACGTTCGCGCATCTCCAATACTGCCAGCTCGGGCCTTTCCTCAGTAGGAATTCTGTTCATTTCTCGAACGGCGAGCCCTACCGGTCCTTTGATGATGGTATCCGCCTCGTCACAAATATCTCGGGTTTGGTCCGGACATGCCGATCCCTCGGTGAAGTAGGCAGCAGCGCCGAATGCACATTTTTTATATTCAAATTCGTGGTGGTATCGCGCCGCTATGGCATCAAGCACCTTGAGACCTTCCGCCATGATTTCGGGACCGATTCCGTCCCCTTCCAAGACTGCAATTGTCGCTTTCATGCTTTTCGTTTTCCTCTGTGCTCGGTTACAAATTGTGTAATTGTTTAGTCCATCGGTCTGGATTTGCGAATCCAGACCGAGCGGGGGCAGGGAACGCGCCAAGTAGGGAAGTACAATGCTAATTCCGGCTAATCGGGGACTTACATGCCCAGACCGATCGTGCGACGAACTGCAATACCACGAACCAAACGATGCACTAAACAGTTACCAAATTGTAAATTACTAATTCAGTTGTAGTTGCAGATTTTTTTCCGCCATATTATGAGAGGCCTAGGACTTGCGCATTCCAGATTCTCGTAGCCCGATTCACGGAGCATCAAGCAGTGTGCCCAGGCAATGAGTATTGTATCAGAAATGAGTAGGAAATAACAGTGATAACGCTTTTGATCCTAGGGGAAACGCATCTAATTATAGAGGATGTCTCATGATAGAAGAATGTGCGATTGATGTTGGGTTTCACTCATATTTTTGGCATGTTCATGCAAATTGGGGACTCGGAAACGCCTCTAAGATTAACGGTCATTAACGAATTTCGTTCAACCCAACCTACGATCCTTAGAAAAATTGCCATAAACTTAGCCTGATTTTCTTTTTTGTCAGGCAGAAAATTTAGATGCGTTTCCCGTGCTTTTGATCCACATGACGGTGCATCAATGGCGAGGATTAAAGTCGCGATTCGGAAATCGCTCCTACAGGTACCTGCATCCGTGAAGATTCCCAAATCTCCAGCACGAAAGATGGCTTTGTGGCACCTGTCGATTTTTATTCTTAACTTTTCGCAAAGATGATATAATTTCCAGAGTCGATTTTGCCAGTATCGGCAACGAGAGACAGCGTTGCTCTATCGTTTTTATGAAGCATGGAAAGGTTTTACATACTTAAGGAGAGATCCATGGCTAAGGAAAACAGGAAAAACGACGATTCAAAGAAAATCAAGCGGCCAAAGATTCAGCACATGGCTACTCTTTGGACCTTGACCGACTACGGTGGAAAGAAGGGTGAGTGGTCGGTTGATCAGAAAATCAAGCGGATTAAGAAGGCTGGATTTGATGGGTTTTGTGGACGTGTACCGGACATTACCGCCGAGCATGTCGAAAAGTATGGACTTTTCTTTGCTGCCACCGTGGATATAGGAACCGTAAAGGAGATTCGTCCCAAACTCAAGGCAATCAAGGAGGCTAATGCGCGATGTGTGAATGTGCAGTTGCTCGACCATGATACTCCCACTGAACGTGCATTGGCTACGGCGCAACGGGTGATGGAGGAGGCGGACAAGCTGGAGATGGATGTCGCCATTGAGGTGCATCGCGATACGTGTACCGAGACTCCGGAGAAGGCTTATGCACTGGCGGAGGGGTTTGAGAAGGCGGAGAAACGCTTGTTGAAAATGACGTGGGATTTCTCGCATCCGGCAGTCATCAAGCATCTTTCACCGCCTTACTGGGATCGATTGGCGGAGCGAACAGACCTTATCCAGTATGCGCAGCAGTTCCATTTTCGACCGTTTAATGGTCATCACTGCCAAGTGCCCGCACTCGGACGAGGCGGAAAGTTCACACCGGAGTTTCTGGATTGGCTAGAATTCGCCGAGCAAGTCATTGAGTGTTGGTTACAGGCGGCTGAGCCGGGTCGGGAGATGTTTGTTTGTCCAGAGCAGGGATCAGGAGGCTATTTTCTGTCCGTCTTCGGAGATCGCTGGATAGATGTGCAGGCGATTCGGACCGAGGTGGATCGGGTCTGGCGAAAGCAGTTGAAATCGTGGAAACCACCGACGGTTGAGTAACATGATTGGTACTTATACCATTTCTATAAAATTCAAGTGCATTGATTACGTGAATCAAGTAAAGAAATTTGGGTGGGGCGGAGAAAGAAGCCTTGTCTCCGCGCAAAGCCGGCGGGGCAAGATGCCCCGCCTACGGAGAACGAGAACGATGTAGTTAGACATCTTATGCACCAACATTCAAGCGAAATGGTATTAGTTACCGAAGGTTGTACATATTGGGCTATTTGAAACTGCGAGCGAACTCCAATACCTCAAAGCGTTATCGGATTCGGGATAAGGAGAACGACGACCATGAAGATGAAAGCCGCTGTACTGCACTCGACTCCAAGTACGCTCTCGATTGAGGATCTCGAAATTGCGGATCCGGGGCCCGGCGAGGTTCGGGTGAAAATTGCCGCCAGCGGACTCTGCCACACAGACTGGGAAACCATGCACGGCTACCAACCGGTAAACCTACCTGCCGTGATTGGTCACGAAGGCGCGGGGGTGGTCGAATCCGTTGGTCCGGGGGTGACACGGGTGAACGCCGGCGATCATGTGGCGTGTTCATGGAGTCCAAATTGCGGACACTGTTTTTACTGCGATCACGGGCAGCCCATTCTGTGCGAAGTGGCGAAGGCTTCCAATGGCAAAGGAGTGCTATTCGACGGGACGACACGCATGTCGCTTAGCGGGGAGCCGGTCCATTACTACAGCCTTGTGTCGTCGCACGCGGAGTACAAGTCATCCCGGAGCAAGCCGCCGTACCGTTGCGGAAGGACTTTCCACTGGATCGCGCGGCGCTGCTTGGTTGCGCCGTTATGACAGGGTATGGAGGCGCCGTTCATGCCGCTCAAATCAAACCGGAGACAAGCGTCGTGGTGAGCGGTTGCGGCGCCGTGGGACTCAGTGCGGTGCAAGGGGCTAGAATCTCCGGCGCCTCAATTATCGTGGGTGTGGATGTCAATCCTCTGAAATTGGAATGGGCGCAAAAATTCGGCGCGACGCATGTCGTGGATGCTACGAAAGATGACCCCGTCGAGATTGTGCGTGAACTTACCGAGGGACGCGGGGCGGATTATGCGATTGAAGCCGCGGGGCAGAACATCTCGATTCGACAGACTCTCGAAGCCTCACGTCCCGGTGCGAGGATTGTCCTACTCGGTAAGACACCGTTCGGAGAAGAGGTCACGCTACCGTTCCACATCTTGATGGGTGAACGTGAAATCGTGCGTACCTCTTACGGCATGAGTCGTCCCCGAGTAGACTTTCCGCGCTTGGCAAATCTTTACATGGATGGGCGACTGCTACTTGACGAGATGATTAGTATGCGTTTGCCATTGTCCGAAATCAACACCGGTTTCGACGCGTTGGAGAAGGGCAATGTGGCACGATCGCTTGTCGTATTTGATTCTTCGGGAACGGATTAGAGCGAACAAAGATTGAAAACGGAGAGGGAAATCATGAGATTGGAAGGAAAGGTAGCTATCGTAAGTGCTGCGGGACGTGGGATTGGCCGCGCCATTGCCATGTGCCTCGCCGAGGAAGGTGCTGATATCGTCGTGAGTTCCTTCCGTGAAGAAACAACCAACAGTACCGCCGATGCTGTCCGTGCAATCGGTGGCAAAGCCGTTGCCATGCCGGGCGACATTACGACGGCGGATACAATTGTGCGTGTGGTTCAGGAAACCCTTGACACCTGCGGCAAGATTGACATCGTTGTCAACAATGTGGGCGGCGGACGCGCGACACCGACGGAGGTCGGCACGGGGCCGCTCGCTAAAGTTGAAGCGTTGTGGGACGGCACCTATGAACAGAACCTCAGGGCATCCGTTTTGATGTGTGAAGCGGTCACACCGCATTTCATAGCGCAGAACAGCGGCAAGATTGTGAACGTCTCGTCGATAGCCGGTCGTTTTACGCCGTCCGTGAAAAACATGGAACGATTCGTCCCGCCCGCCTACTGTGCGCTGAAGGCGGGTTTGATTAGCTACACACAGACGCTTGCGGAGCGACTGGGACCGCATAACATCAACGTGAATTGCGTTTGTCCGGGCATCGTGTATACGGATGCGTGGAAAGGTATTTCTAAACGGATGGTCGAGAACATTCCCGAGTTTCAAGGTCAAGACTCCAGAGAATGGTTCGTCGGTATTGCCCACGGCAAATATCCGGACATGTTCCGAGCGACCCCTATGCGGCGGGAGCAGACGGCGGAAGATTTGGGACGCGCGGTCGCGTTTTTGGCCTCCGAAGATGCGATGAACATCACGGGCCAAACCTTGAACGTTGATGGCGGAATGGTCAAGAACTAATGGAGAAGATTGGAAGGCTGAACGATGAAAGATCGGGAGATGGTCTCACCTTAACTCTAGCGGTGCGATTGGTGACTAGGTGGACTTCGGTCAAGATTACCATCTGATTGGAAGTGGGAGATTATGGAAAAGACAATAATTTCCGTCGCAGTTTGCGGTTCAGGGCCCATGAAGGACAAGAATCCGGCTGTACCGTATACCCCAAAGGAGATTGCGGAGGCAGCCATCGAATGTTGCAAAGCGGGGGCGGCGATTACTCACATCCATGTTCGTGATCCCGAGACCGGCATCTTGTGCTCAAGGCTTGAACTCTTCAAAGAGGTAGTGGATCGGATTCGGGAGCGGTGTGATATAGCAATCAACCTCACGACCAGCGGCGGAAATATACCGGGGATAAACATCTTCGAAGAACGTCTTGAGCCGGTGACGCTACAACCTGAACTGTGCTCACTCGATGTAGGGTCTATGAACTTTGGGGATGGCGTGTTTCTCAACCCGCCCGAATGGGGACGCACTGCAGCTAAGCGGATGCGAGAGTACGGAGTCAAACCCGAAATCGAAGTGTTCGATATGGGTCACATGGCACAGGCACATCAGTTGATTGATGAGGGATTGTTTGAAGAACCGCTATTTATCCAGCTTTGTATGGGCGCGGGATGGGGGATTGAAGCCACACCGGAGCACCTGCTGGCTATGGCAAAACAGTTGCCGCCCAAAGCGCAATGGTCTGTCTTGGGAGTGGGTCGGACGCAGTTGCCGATGATTACGATGGGCATTCTTTTGGGCGGTCACATCCGCGTCGGGTTCGAGGATAACATCTACCTGCGGCGCGGGGTACTGCTCAAGAGCAACGCCGAGATGGTGGAAGTTGCCGCAAATCTGGTGGCGCAGTTACAGCGTGAAGTCGCAACGCCCGACGAAGCGCGCCAGATTCTCGGTCTCACTCGGAAACGGGTTAATTGAACGAATCTTGAATCCCGTCCATAATACGAGATGGGAATCAATAGAACGTCCTATAGTCGAGGGAACTTATGGTTACTCTAGGCAACGAAAAATATAGTTATGAAACGTCCGGGAAAGACTGGGGAAATTTGCCGGAAAACTGGACCTACAAAGAAGCTACGGCTGTCGCCGTGGACGAGAAAAACAACGCCTACGTCTTCAATCGCGGCACGCACCCCATGGTTGTGTTGGACCCGGAGGGGAACGTCCTTCGGACGTGGGGAGACGGAATATTCGGAACTCCGCACGGTGTAACCATCGGGCCCGATGGGATGGTTTACTGCGTTGACAACGGCGACCATACCGTTCGCAAGTTTACTCCCGAGGGAAAACTGTTGTTGACCTTGGGGGACGCGAACAAACCTTCACCGGCAATGAGCGGATTTCCGTTTAATTTGCCGACTCACAGCGCCATTGATCCGCGCGACGGGGGTTTGTATGTCGCGGACGGTTACGCAAATGCCCGGGTGCACAAATTTTCGCCGGACGGAAGACACCTGTTCTCTTGGGGAGAGTCCGGCACGGGTCCGGGGCAATTCAACATCGTTCACAACATCGCCGTAGACAAAGACGGTTGGGTCTACATCGCGGATCGAGAGAACCACCGCATTCAGGTGTTCGACCCTAACGGCAAATACGAAACGCAGTGGGTGAATTTGTCGCGCACGGCGTGCATCTGTTTTGACATGAAGGATGAGCCGTTAATCTATGTCGGGGAATACTTTTGCGGCATCGCGAGCAACCGTATCGGCACGAATCTGGGGCCTCGCGTGACCATTATGGATCTGAAAGGGAATGTCCTTGCACAACTGAGCGACCAGTCGTATGGTGATGAACCCGGCAGATTCTACTCGCCTCACGGAATCGTGGTTGACTCGAAGGGCGACATCTATGTTGCAGAGGTGTCCTGGAGCGATTATGGAAGCCAAATGGATCCGCCTCGTGAACTTCGGTCGCTGCAGAAACTGGTCAAAAAGGGTTAGGAGCGTGATGTGTCAAACCCATCCTCGCGCAAGTGTTTTATTCGCTAGGTAATCAAAATAATCAAGCAGTGGAGTCGCCGGGACCCTGAGATTGCACTTACCATTGTAGATGCATGAAACAAGGCGGTTTACGGCACACGGCGTGTGCCCACTACCTTATTCTCTTAGCGCGGAGATACCCAAGTTGAAGTGTATCTGCGATCAGGGTCATGTAATACATTATGGGAGAATGACCGCGTGACGGCATTGGTTCGAGAATATCGGAAGGAAGACGAAGATCGAGTCAGGATGATTTGGTCTGTCGCTTTCCGAGGCGGCGCCCCGTATCCGCCTGAAAGAACAATCCCTTTGGCGGATGAAGAGATGTTCGTGGCGATAGCAAATGACCGGGTGGCTGGCGCCTACCGGATTCTTTCAACGGCGGTCACATGCAGGGGATCGCTCTTTAGTTGCGGCGGAATAGGCGAGGTTGCTGTTGCTCCGGAAGATCGGAAACGCCACGTGGGGCGTACGATGATGATGCATGCCGTGCAACACATGCACGAAACCGGTCAGCACATCGCCAATCTGCGAGCCTCTCATGAAGTCTTCTATCGGAGGTACGGTTGGGAGTGCTGCGGACGAGATTATCGCATCACGTGCCCTGTCGCTCGATTTCCGCGTCCGGAGTGCCCGTTGCCCATGCGTCAATGGGATGTTGCCGAGTCGGAGATAGATATAACGTTGGTGCCAGAGGAGGCGTGGCACGAACTGAACGCCGCTTATGAAACATTCTCCTTCAAATATTCGGGGATGGCAATGCGCAAGAGTTTTCGGTGGTCCCGAATCAAGACGGTGCAGGGAAGCCCGGTGAAGGTCTTTGCGGCGGGCGATCCCGTGGAAGCGTACATGGTTGTTCGATTCACGCACAGTACCATCGGGATGGGCAGGGATATGGATTTGGAGGCAATCGAATTTGTATGGACGACGCCGGAAGGGTATAAATCATTGCTCTCAACGCTAGGGGGTGTAGGCATGAACTTTACGACCATTAGTTGGCCCGAACCTTCGAATGGGCCATTTCTATCGTCAGAGTGGTTCACTCGCGGCGTGACGACCAAATTATCCAACCCTTCCCTATTCCGAGTACTAGATGTGCCGGGCGTTCTGAGAGGGCTGTCAACGGAGCAGTCGGGCACGTTCAACATGGCGGTTCACGATGAGATTCTGCCAGCCAACCGCGGGCCTTGGCGGGTGTCTTTTTCGCCAGATGGCGTGGAGGTGGAGCCAACCGAATCCGGTGACTTGCAGTTGGATATCCGGCAGTTTTCGCAGGCGATGCTAGGCGAGCCGAGTTTGACAGATCTCTTGGAACACGGTTTTGTGAAGCCGCCGAGTCAGCAAACTGTGAAGGCTGCAACCGCACTGCTGTCTCCAAAGACGACGTATAGCCTTGAGTATTTCTGAGAAATTGTACGTCGTTCATGGCACTAATCTTCAAAGGCACAAGGAAAGGTGGGCAATGCCCACCCTACAAATGAGGAGTAACATGAAAGTCATTGATCTGAGGAGCGATACAGCCACCAGACCCACAAAGGGCATGGCCGCTGCGATAGCCGCGGCTGAACTCGGAGACGACGTTCTTGGCGAGGATCCAACGGTCAACCGTTTGGAGGCGATCGCGGCGGAAACCATGGGGATGGAAGCGGCGGTATTCGCCACTAGCGGAACGCAGAGCAACTTATTGGGGATAATGGCGCAATGTCAGCGAGGCGACGAATACATTGTTGGACAGGATGCCCACACCTACAAGGCAGAGGGCGGCGGCGCGGCGGTGTTGGGCAGCATTCAGCCGCAACCCCTCGATTTTGAGCCGGATGGCACGCTGGATTTGGCTGCGGTTGATAATGCCATCAAACCCGACAATTTCCATTATGCCCGGACCAAATTGTTGTGCCTGGAGAACACCCGTTCCGGGATTGCGCTGCCTCTCGACTATCTTCGCCGTGCGCGAGAGCTAACGCAGGAGCGGAACCTGAAGCTTCATCTTGACGGCGCTCGCGTGTTCAACGCTGCCGTAAAGCAGAGAGTTCCCGTCAATGAAATCGCTTGTAATTTCGATTCGGTTTCGTTCTGCCTTTCAAAGGGACTGGGCGCTCCCGTCGGATCGGTGCTTTGCTCGACGACTGACGTAATAAAGGAGGCGCGACGCTGGCGTAAAGTGCTGGGCGGCGGCATGCGGCAAGCGGGGATATTGGCAGCGGCGGGTATTTTCGCATTGACGAAGCAGGTTGACAGGCTGGAGGAAGATCATGTGAACGCAGCACTCCTAGCTGAAGGGCTTGATGGAATTGACGAGGTCGCCGTCAATTTCCCGCCCATGCAGACAAACATGGTGTATATTGGGGTCGCCGAAAGTGATGCAGCAGCGCTGTCAGAATTCATGAAGGGTAGAGGTATTCTGATTTCGGGTGGTACCTCAATCCGTCTGACGATTCATTTGGATGTCAGCAGAGACGACATTTACACGATCATTAAAGCGTTTAAGGATTTTTATCGGAAAGGGAATGCCTAACGGGCACGGTTGATATAGATTTGTAATCCATGCCAGCGGTTCGTAGTAGTGATTGTTGGTTACAGACGGAAGATTGCCATTGCAAAGATACCGCCCGAAAGCGGGTTGAATTGCGCTGCTACGGACCATTTCCCAAAAGAAAGTAGAAAGAGAGTTATGATGCCAGACTCAAGAAGCAATTGCCTAATGAGCGTATTCGTCCTCACGGCAATTGTATGGGCCGAGGAGGATTCTTCAAAAGTTGACCCTCAATTGATTCCGGCTACCAAGCTAATAGAGCGGAAGGTTGTCTTTAGTGAAGGATTCGAGGCTGACGGCACAATGACCTTGATGTATACAAATGGCAATCACGAGGTCAACTTCGTTGGTGTTACTCGGGAGCACGCGGCTACAGGGGACCGCTCGTTCAAGGTTGACGTTACTTGGAGAGATGGGACGAGTATGGATTGGGCGTCAACACCGCTAACGATTCCTCTCTACGGCAACCCGGTAGTTCGAGGCAAACTGTATGTCGAGCGCGGCGCGGTACGGTTTGGCCACGCGATTACCGTTCCGGAAGCCGGCACAAGGGGCAGCGTAGTGAGTGGCGTCAAAGTCCGCGAACTACAGGACGGGTGGACCGAGTGGCAGTCAACCAGCCTTGGGTCGCCGGGCGATGCCGCGTATATTCAAGCAATTAATGTCTTTACCGGGCCGCCCGATGCTGAAGGACGAACGGTCTTCTACATTGACGATCTGGAGATTGAGGCTGCCCTGCCAGTCGGTTACGAAACTGAACTCAAGGCGCGTATAGAGCAGATTAAGGCGGAGCGAAACGCTCCGCTACACAAAGCCGTCCGTACACTTTCGGAGCGATTCGCAGAACTGACTGCCGAAATGGACGCATCTCACATTACCTTTCCAACTGCGGCGTCAACAGAATTGAGGGGATATTGGCAACAGTTGCGATGCTATCGTGACGAGGTGCGCTCGCAAGTTGAAGCTCAACTTGACGAACTACAGCGTGAACCCACCCCGGCAGCCGTTAGCTCCCTCAGGCGGCTTCTGGGGCGTCTTGAAAAGGCTCATGCCGCACATGGATCTTTGGCAGCCTATGCGGAAACTTACCCGAATTCTCCATATATCGTCTGGATTCTTGATCCTATCAGCAACGAAAAGGTTCTGCCAAATAGGTTCCCCGTGCCCGGAATCGTCGGGACGGAACTAAATCTGACGGCGTGTCCCGGCGAGTATGAGCCTGCAAGTTTTGCGATTTACGGGTTCAAGGCGTTGCGGGACGTTACCGTGACGTGGGGCGAGGCTACGTCCGGTGAGTCTACGCTGCCTTCTTCACAGATTGAGGTGCATATCGTGAAGTGCTGGTGGCAGGCGGGCGTAGGGGTGGCTGACGTGAAGCATCCTACACTGACGCCGGAGCTTCTGCTCAAAGACCCCGATTTTGTTTCAGTGGAGGATGAAGCCAAGCGCAATCGACTGCGGGATGCAGCGGCACCCGTGGACGCCGCCGAATTACAGCCCGTATCCATTCCAGCCGGGGAGACGCAGCAATTTTGGGTCACGGTTCATATTCCTGAAGGAACATCGCCGGGAATCTACAAGGGTCGGATGACCTTGGAGATGGAAAATGCTCCGGAGACGGTACTGCCGTTCACGGTAGAAGTGCTCCCCATCGGATTGGAGCAACCTGCTCTCCGCTACTCCATCTATTATCGTGGTAGGTTAGCGGAAGATTTGGAGGGGAGTATCGGTTCAAAGTGGAAATCTCCGCGGCAATACTCTGCAGAGATGCGAAATCTGAAGGCTCACGGCATCACGCACCCGACCTGTCATCAAGACTTCGACAACACGCAACTCCTTGAACATGCTATCGAACTGCGTAAGCGAGCGGGAATTGCGGTGGATCCGTTTTATACTTTGGGCTTGCAGACTAGAGGATTTACTTCTCCGAAGGAACTGGCAACGCTTAAGGAGCACGTGCGTTCCGGCCTTACTCAACTTCGCGAACACGGAATCAAGGAATTGTACATTTATGGCATTGACGAGGCAAGCGGCGAGGTACTGAAGAGCGAGCGCCCCTCGTTCAAAGCGGCGCACGAGGCAGGTGCGAAGGTTTTTGCGGCTTGCGCGTCGGGCGCTTTCGAGCTTGTCGGAGACTTACTTCATCTAGCCGTTTTCAATGGGCCGCTCAATCCCGGTGAAGCCAAGAAATGGCACAGCTTGGGACACTGCATTTTCAGTTATGCCAATCCTCAAGTAGGGGTTGAAGAACCCGAAACCTATCGCCGCAACTATGGGTTAGCGCTCTGGACGGCTGGGTACGACGGCGCAATGAATTACGCCTATCAGCATAACTTCGGTGACATTTATGTTGATGACGACCATGAGACCTTTCGAGACCACGTCTTCGCCTACCCGACAGTAGATGGCGTGATAGACACTATCCAGTGGGAGGGTTTTCGGGAGGGGGTGGACGATGTGCGCTACCTGACGACACTGCTTAAAGCCATTGAGAATGCCACGGAAGACAAGGAAGATTTGGCAAGTGAGGCAATGGAATGGGTGGAGGCGATAGATACTGACGGAGACCTTCAGACGATACGAGCGGAGATGGTGAGGATGATTCTTTGCCTTAGTCCATGAGGTACCCAGCATGACCGCTCCGCGTCTGAGTTTATCTTGGAAATTAGGATTAAAGAAGGAATCGGTAATCTAATGAATGAAGGTTTCTACAGACCAAAAAAGAGACAGACAGCGAAACAATGAAACGGGAAGAGTTATTTTGAATTTGTCGTGCAAAGAGACAAAGGAGGATTTTGCAGTGGACACACTTGATGTGCGGGGCTTGCCCGACGACCAAATAGAATTTCTACAGCAATTGATTGAGTTTATGCGCCAGAACCATCAAAAACCTGTCACACCGCCCGTAGATGAAACGGAAACCATTCGCTTGCATAGTTGGTCGCTTGGAGTGGAGAAGGAGGTTTCACGGGAGGAGATTTATGACTATCTCAATGCGCAAGAAGATTAGGATGGAAGAGTCGCGGAGAAACAGAGATGGAAACGGACAATTTGAATGCGTGCATTTTATCCAAAAACGAAATTGAACAGACGCTTCTTAAACATCAAGATACGCTGAGAAATTACAGTGTAAAATGGCTTGGACTCTTCGGTTCATATGTCGACGAGACAGTTCATGATGACAGTGACATTGACCTGCTCGTAGAATTTGAGAAACTATCATTCGATAATTACATGGGGTTACGCATTTTCCTCGAAGATTTGTTTGGGAAAAAGATTGATCTCGTGATTTCCAATTCCGTCAAACCGCGTCTGAGACCTCGCATCGAAAAGGAAGTCGAATACGTCGCGAGACTATGAGATTTACGTTGAAGAGAATTCGCGTTGAATAACGAAAGATTGCAGTTTGAGAAATATACTCATCTACAGATATTTTAGGGAGTAATACGTCAAGCGCAAGAGAATCCGTAAGCCTATATTTGGGACCCGCCAAGGAAGACGGGTTACGGCATACGGAGTATGCCTACTACTGTAACGGGAGAGATATTTATGGTTCATGTTCCATACGCAGCACTTAAGGAGATGGTCTACAATATTTACATTACCGCGGGTGCGGTGGAGGAGGATGCGCGAATCGTCAGCGATCACCTCTGTGATTCCAATCTTTTGGGTCACGACTCGCACGGCGTGATGCGCACCGGTTCTTACATAGACACGATGAAAGCGGGAGCGTCCGCGGCGAGGATGGAAACGGTCCGTGAAACACCCGTGAGCGCCGTCATCAACGTCCACGACGCGCTCGGAATGGTCGCGGCGAAGAAAGCGATGGATCGCGCCATTGACAAGGCGAAATCGGGGACGTTGGGAGCCGTGGCGCTATACAACTGCGGACATGCCGGGCGGATGGGGACTTTTCCGCCGCAGGCTGCCGAGAAAGGGATGATTGGTATCGTTCTGCTTAACGGTGGCAGCCGCTTTATGCACCCGTTCGGGGGAACTTCGCGGCGGCTGCCCCCTAATCCGATTGCGATTGCGGTACCGCGCAAGAACGGTGAACCGCTAATGCTTGATATGACGGTTAGTGTCGTCGCAGGCGGCAAAATCACCATAAAATCGGCGCGCGATGAGGAGATGCCGGAGGGCTGGATGATTGACTCAGAGGGCAACCCGGTCACGGATCCGAGCGCGTTTTACGCCCGGGAATCGGACACGGCGGTAATGCCGTTGGGGGGATTCCAATTCGGGCACAAAGGTTTTGGCTTGGGATTCATGATAGATGCAATCGCCGGCGGGCTGTCATGGGCGGGGTGTAGCCGTGACGAACCGACGCGCGGCGGCAGCGGAATTGTGATGATTGTCATGAAGATAGAGGATTTTATCGATCTTGACACCTACACGGAGGAGATAGAGTATATGGTTGAGTGGGTAAAGTCCTCGAACAGACTGCCCGGCGTGGACGAAATCTACGTGCCCGGCGAATTTGAGGCACATAGCCGCGCACAACGCCTGAAAGAGGGAATACCAATCGAAGAAAAAACGTGGAAACGGCTGGTTGAAATTGCCGAATCTTATCGTGTCACGGTGCCGGAGGTTTAGAGTCTGTTTGAAAAATACGTGAAAAGGCCTCTTCGGGTAATATTGAAGATAGCAGTCGTTTCTATAAACCCTCATGATCTTTATCGCACTAGCTATCCACTCGTTTGATCCCTCTTGGGCTTTTAAAGGCTGGTGCGCAGTGCGCACCCTACAAACTTCGATGCCTCGACAACCTAATTGCGCCCTTCTATTCCGCCGGATACCGGGGTAACCAGTATCCGCCGTCAACGCGGAGCGTGGCGCCGGTGATGTAATCGGCTGCGTCTGAACACAGAAACGCAGCCGCCTTCCCGATATCTTCAATCGTTCCGAGCCGTCCCCAAGGTAATTTCTTCGCGCCTTCACGCTGCTCCTCCACAGTCGAATAGTTCCGTTCTCCGGGGGTGTCCGTCCAACCCGGCTCAATAACGTTGACGTTGATGCGGTGTTCCGCGAGCTCGGTTGCAATCGTGTTCCCCATGTTGATGATGCCCGCTTTCGCCGTATTGTACGGAACGGAAGTCCCGATTGGAATAAACGCGAGAATGGAACTGATGATGAGGATTTTTCCGCCTCCGCCGCGCGCGACCATGTGCCTCGCTACGATTTGACTGCAATGAAACACGCCCCACATGCAAACGTCAATTGTCTGCGCGGCGTCTTCCACGGAGAGTTCCAGAAACGGGTTGCGAATGCTGCTTCCGGCATTGTTTACGAGGATGTCAATTTTTCCGAAACGGTCAATGCTGTGTTGAACTCCCGCCTCCACCGCGTTCCGATCAGTAACGTCACCCGCCACGATAATCGATTCCCTTCCAACGCGCCGAATCATTTCGACAGTCTCCGCTGCCGCCTCCCGATTCCCCATGTCGTAGATGACGATGTCGGCGCCGCATTTTGCCATCTCAAGCGCACATCCGCGACCAATCCCGCGCGCGCCGCCGGTTATGAATGCCACTTTGTTTTGTAAGTCGATCATGTTTGTTTTTCTCCGTGTAATACTGAGATGAATCGAAATTTAGCTCGACTCTGTACATCTGATCGACTTAACGGGCACCGATGACCAAGTGTTACCGAAAATCGAACGGGAAATTAATTCTTTCGGCTTTTTGGCATACCATTGAAACGGTCGACAGCGGTTTCTGATACCATACAGCTTGTCGCCCCGCTGGCATTCATATGTAATCACATCTATTCGTAAGCGGGCTGAAGGATGGATACTCCCCACTGCCCGCAAACCTTAGTCTCATACTTTGCATCTTCCGCCTTTTGGCACCAATAAATTGGACAACGCCTGCCCATTGGCGCTAGAATATATATCTAATCTTGGAATATCGCACATCTGAAAGGAGTAGACGTTCTTGCGGTACAATCGAATTCGCACTATATCTACCGGCTGCGTGATTGCGATGGGTATCTGTTATTATCTGATAACGGTTGCCCTTGCCGGAATCGTACACGAACACGAGCATGAGCACGAACACTGCCATTCCGAATCGCACGATTGTTCTACTTGTCTTTTCATTGCGAACCACCTAGGTATTGCGCTCCACGCTGAAAATCTTCCGAATCTTGGTTCTTGTACTTCAGTTCATTCTCCTTTAGACCTAGCTTTCATATTCACAGCGCCTCTTGTCAATATCCGTAGTCGCGCCCCGCCAGCCTACGCTGCTTAATCCACAAGATTTATCTGCACCTTAGTTTTCCCCAAGTTATTTCTGCCTGTTTCCCGGTGAATTTTAGGTCGTCTTAATGACGATCTAACTGTATCTACTATTCGATTAGTCTTTATGCCGGGAGTACAATCTATCTCTATTCGGAGGACAAAATGATTAAGCAGTTTTTCATACTACCTGTATTGTACTTGCTTTTTCTATGCTACTATACGAGAATAACAACGATGAAACAAAAGAGGGAATGTCCCATGATGAAAACAATACTTCGGAATTTAACACCGTTTTACACGTTTATATTAGTGGTGTGTCTCAACACATTAATCCTGGGGGACGCTGATGCACGGGTCGCCAATCAACCCGTTGTCGAAACCGGTGCTACCGACCATACTTTTGAGACTATTGATGTCCCCGGTGTAGCGTTTTTGGAGTTGACTGCGAGTAGCGAATTTGGGGATTTCGCAGGTAACACTCGGGGCGCCGATGGTGAGAAGACAATCGGATTTACGCTCATTGACGGGGTTTTTACGACGTATGATTTCCCCGGTTCACAGAACACCTTTTTCTATGCGCTCGGTAATTCAGGGATAGCTGCCGGCTACTACCAAGACAGCGACGATCTTTACCACGGTGTTATCTTGGAAAACGGCGAATTGCGGCAATACGATTTTCCAGGTGCTGTCCAAACGCAGATATACGGTATTAGTAATGCGACCGGGGCACTGACGGGAAATTATATAGATGCTTCCGGGGTGCGCCGCGGTTTTTCGGGAGACGAAATAATTGAGTTCCCCGGGGCATCGGAAACATACGCCCAATTCGTGAATGCAAGCGGTGGCATGGTGGGCAGTTACGTAGACGCTGATGGCTTGTTTCATCCATACATACGTACCTGGAATGGCAGGTTTATATCTCTCGATCTTTCACGTGCCGAGAGATTGGAATTCTATTTTGTGCACGGTATCAACGATTCAATGGATGTCGTTTCCCGAGCCAAATCGGTGGATGGCGTCACGCTCACCTATGTCGGCACATTCCGGGACGGCCTACAGGAATTTAAGATTCCGGGCAGTGTTAGCACCGAGGGCTGGAGTATCAATCAGGACGGCTCTATCGTCGGACACTATGATTCAGCGGATGGGCGCCGGCACGGGTTTATCGCTAAACCTGCGCCGAATGAACCGGCATTGACCGTTTCGATAGAGGGCGGCGTGGTGCAACTTCAAGAGATCTTGGTCACACCGGACGATGATGCCCTCGCACAGCTTGAGAAAACAACCGACCTCGTACTCTCCGAAGGGAAAGTGGATGAGAAGATGGGAATAACCATCGCCGATACACTCAGCGATGAGGTGGGAATTGCGCAACGGTCGATGGGACGGGCGGTAGCACGTCCAGTCATCCGGGGTATGGGCGGTGACCGACTGCTCATTCTTGAGGATGGCGAGCGCACCGGCGATAAATCGGCGTCCTCAGCAGACCATGCGGTTACTATAGATCCCAGCACAGCCAAAAACATCAAGGTCATCCGTGGTCCCGCATCGCTTATCTACGGTTCAAACACTCTCGGCGGTGTCATAGATGTCAAACGCGAAACCATAGCGCCATCTCTGCCTCAGCACCCTACCGTAGACCTCAAGTTTCAGAGTGAGTCGGTCAATTCGGGAATTACCGCGACAACAGGATTGACGGTTCCAATCGGTGACACTGCATGGCGGCTGGCGTGGAATCACCGTACTGCTGATGATACGCATACTCCCGTTGGCGTCGTGGAGAACACGTCACTATCAACTACCAATTTTTCAAGCGGCGCTTCCATGGTCAAGGATTGGGGGCACGTTGGTGTGTCAGGGGGCAGCTACACGTCCGACTACGGAATTCCCGGGTCACCGGAAGGACACATCTCGGGAGTCGACATTGAGCTCGAACGCCAGCGGTATGAAAGCAACCTTGAGTATTCGATCAACGGATCGCTCCTTGAGAAGTTGAAACTTCACTCAACTCACACGCGCTATCAACATCGGGAGTTTGAATCCAACAACACGCTCGGCACCGAGTTTATTGCGTTGACCTCCAATGTGTCCGCGATTGCTCGTCTGTCTGATGACGCCATCACCGGAATATGGAGCGAATACCGCGATCATTCGACCGGGGGATTCTTCTGGACGCCGCACACACGGGAGATTTCTATCGCGGGCTTCTACTTTAATCAGAGGAAAGTTAGCGACTTCACGCTCCAAGGTGCGGTTCGCTACGACTTCAAGCGAGTTGAACCGTTTAAGACGGGCAGAGTGACCAAGGCGGGAACGGTACAACGCCGAAACTTCGGAGGCGTGTCAGGCGCCGTGTCTAGCATCTACCATTGGACAGGCGATTTGAAGGCGGGCGCAACGATGATGAAAACCTTCCGTGCTCCTGGAATTGAGGAACTTTACTCGGATGGCCCTCACCTGGCAGTCCACTCCTACGAAATCGGAAATTCCGAGCTCGGCACCGAGAACGGCTGGGGAACGGAGGTGTTTCTGCGCTATTCGCAAAATCGGGTAAAACTAAATCTAGCCCTTTTTAGCAACCAGATTTACGGTTATCTGATTCCGGCAAACACCGGTGAAAAGGAGTGGGGCGCCGGCGGCGCGGGGTGGTTATGGATCTATCAATACAGGGGACTGGATGCAGTCCTTGACGGCACCGAGTTTAGCGTTGACGCTAAGATTGTTCCACGAGTGTACGCGCAAGCGCGCACGAGCTACGTTAGAGGGACTTTAAAGGACAGTGACGTGCCCATTGAACGAATCCCACCCCTCAACGGAAAATTAGCACTCCGGTATGTGACAGAGCCGCTGAACCTTCACATAACGGCGCGATTCTCGGATTCTCAGAACCGGTTAGGCGAATTTGAGGAGCCCACCGACGGATACGTCGTCTATGATATGGGCTGCCAGTATCTGTTCTCGATTTGGGGACTCCAACATCAAGCGGTGTTCGCAATTGAGAACCTCCTCGACACGGAATATCGACAACACCTTTCAAGAATTAAAGCGGTAATGCCGGAACCGGGGCGCAACATCAAGTTCCTGTATCGAATCGGATACTGATGATCGGAATAAGACATGCGTAGTTTGGATTCTAGCAACTTAAAACTCACTGTTTCTCGCGTGGCCTGGATTGACAAATCCAGACCACGTATTTGTCAGTCCGCGAGGAATGGCTGTGTGTTTCCGTCTGTCTATCAACTGAAAAACTCCCGGTCTTTTGCGTGAAGCCAAGAGAACTCGATCCCACGATACACAGCGTCGAAATCCTTTTCGGTGCAACGTTCAATTAACAGTTGAGGAGATTCACAAGAGTTCTGCGAACCTCCGCGTCCTAATCCGACGCTGTATACATCCATTCGTACGCGGCTTTGCGGAATTCTATTGTACACCATTAGCGGAGTTGCCAAAACACTTGACAAAACCCTGATTTCTTGTCACAATAGAGTCGTATAGCAAAGACTCTCTCTACCGTTTCCCCCGTTCCGACTGGCGACAGATTCCGAACGCCTCAAATCACGGTCATTTTCCCCCGCAACAATCATCGCCATCAAGTCAACGATTTGAACTCTCTACAAGCGTGGTGGTGTGATTGATTGGCCGCCCTCTACCCAACCTATAATTTCTTTCGCCCGTTTTTCTTATTAGCGTGGAAACTCGGGTTTTATAGCACTCAGATTGGCGCAAAATTGTCAAAAACGAAATATCAGGAGTTTTCTCATGTTGGACGCAAGTACGGATGGAAAAATCGTCATGTTGATTCCAGCGATGATGTTGTTGATTTATGGAATACAAGGTATTAGCTGCGGACGGTCAGGTCTTCCCGCTGTTACGACTGTGATGACGCCGCTGAGCATCAGCATGATGGCTTCTTTCTTCGCCTCTCTACACAGGGATTGGAGGCGCATCAATGAGATTTTCTAAATGGAACGCCCTTTTACTCTCGTTGGTGCTCATTCTTTCTGTTCCGGCAGAATCGACACCTCGGGAAGCACCACTTGCCCCGAGGGACAGGATTCGCAAATCTATTCCTCCGCAGGGTGCCAAGACCCACATGGTGATTTTAGGGGAAAGGTTCCGCGTCGGCGGGCTCAAACGTTGGCTCCATGGAAGCAACTGGCGAGATCTCTGGACCACCCCCATTGAGGTTGCGGTGCTCGACCTCGACAGTTTGGGAGGTGGTTTGACACCGCTTCGGACCGGCGGAGCCGGGCAATCCATCTCCCTTCACTTTACGGGAAAAGATGGTCGCCGATATACGGTTCGCTCCATAGATAAAAATCCTAGCAAAAAGCTATGGGCAGAATTCGAAAATACGATTGTGGACGATACCATTCAGGACTTGGTCAGTGCGCATCTGCCAACAAGCGGACTTGTGGTCGATCCGCTAATGGAAGCCACCGATATCCTCCATTCCAAACATACGCTCGTAGTCATTCCGGATGATCCGAGGTTGGGGGAGTACCGCGAGGATTTTGCCGGCCTAATAGGAATGCTGCAGGAACACCCTTCTGAAGGGGTGGACAATACCCCCGGCTTTGCCGGTTCTCGACAGATTAGCGGAACGGAAGGACTATGGGAGCGTTTGGAAAAAACGCCTCGCAACCGCGTCAATGCCCGAGCCTTCCTTAAGGCGCGACTGATGGATTTTCTCATCAACGACAAGGACCGTCATTACGGTCAGTGGAGATGGGCGCGGTTCCCCGATGTCGATTCCTATACTTGGCTTCCAATACCCGAAGATCGCGACAAGGCATTTATTGGCTTCACCGGGCTTGTCATGGCAGCGGCACGTAGTTACCTCCCCAGGCGAATCATCGAATTCGACGATAAGTATCCTAGTCGGTTGAGCCTGACGACTACCGGTTGGGAACTGGATCGCGAGTTCCTTGTTGAACTCGATAAGGCTGCATGGGACTCGGTGGTAACAGCGTTTTGCGAGAATCTACCGGACCCGATCATTGAGGATGCAGTGCGGAAACTCCCACAGCCGTATTACAGGTTGGTTGGGGAAACTCTTGCCGAGGCGCTCAAATCGAGACGGGATGCATTGCCTGAATTTGTCACCAAATATTATAAGTTGATTACTCGCCAGCCCGAAATCCAGGCGACTGATCAGAACGAGTACGTCCAGTGTGAGCACATGCCGAACGGTGATTTGGTAGTCCGTATCGGTCTCATAGAGGGTGCTGGCGGAGAAAGGAAGGCACCCTATTTCCAGCGAACGTTCCACCCCGAAGAATCTGGGGAAGTCCGAATTTACCTCCGAGGGGGAGCCGACCGTGCGGAACTATCAGGAACAGAGGGGCGAATTGCGCTTCGCATCGATGGTGGCGGTGGAGACGATACGTTCATAAACTCATCCGAATCTAGTGCCTCAATGGCCCGGTTCTATGATTTTCGCGGGAAAAATCGGTTCATCAAAGGCAAAGGAGCAAAAATTGATGAGCGCCCCTACAAGCGTCCTCCCCCACGAATTCTCCTCGCACGGTATGCTCTCGACTGGGGCATGGAGACGTATATGTTCCCGACGATTACGGTAAATCCGGATCTGGGTATGTTCGCACGGTTGCGCAGCAGTCGGCATTACTTCGGCTATCGCAAATTCCCTTTTTCTTCCCGGCATTCCCTTGGTGTTGGGCTTGCCACGAATGGTCTCGAACCGTTTGTATCCTATACCGGCGACTTTCGCCACGTACTGCGCGATCTAGACACGAGGGTTTACTTCAAATACTCCGGCATCCAGCTAATCCGGTTCAACGGATTCGGCAACGACACTCGGATTTCGGGCTCGTCTTCCTTCTATAAGGTGGAACAGAGTCATATCGTTTTCGCACCTTCCCTCGATTATCGACCTTCCTTCGGTTTTCAACCACCTCTTAATCTTCGAAAGAAAGGGCATGATGGCGAGGAGAATGGGGATGCGCCCAGTGGCGCTAGGGAACTACGTCGATCGGAATTGACCCTCCGCTTGGGACCGGTTATTAAGTATTCAAACACGCCGCTAGATTCCAACAAGGACAAATACATCGGTTCTCTGGATCACCCGATGTACGGCATGGATCACTTCGGTCAAGTAGGAGCATCGGGTGAAATCATGTACGACGCGCGGAACAATCCGGCGTATGCGACTCGCGGGCTTTTGGTCAGGGTTGCCGGAGCCGTCTACCCGGGCACCTGGGATGTGGAATCGACCTTTGGCGGCATAGATGGAGAAGTACGTACTTACGTGACGGCTCCTATTCCGACGAGTCCGACCCTAGCTCTGAGGGTGGGTGGAAAGAAAATGTGGGGAACCTATCCTTTCCACGAAAGTGCCTTCCTAGGAGGCCCCGGCTCTAGCGGAAACGGCAAATCCGATAGCCAATTACGCGGCTTCCGGAAAAACCGGTTCGCGGGAGACACCTCGCTGTATGGGAATGCCGAACTGCGACTGGTTCTTGCCCGAATCAAGATTCTAGTGCCGGGAGAGTTCGGCCTGTTCACTGCGGCTGATGCCGGCAGGGTATTTTTCGCCGAGGATCCGAGCGATGCCGACAAATGGCACATCGGTGTCGGAGGTGGACTGTGGCTGTCTTTCGTCCAGCGCAGGCAGACCTTGAGTGTTGCGGTCGTAAATGGCGATGACTTGACGGGAGTGTATCTGCGCGCTGGTTTCATGTTCTAGCCGATCAAGTGGGAGATCCAATGTATGCTCAACTATACCTTGCGTGGGGTAATATTGCGCTTGTTTTTGATGGTTTCTAATAGGACTTGCGCAGTACTGGCACGTCGCGATTCGGAGATCGCTCCTACAAACCTTCGGTGCACAATTGCGCAAAATTAACCGATGCGGAGTATAACAACTGGAGAGGAAGTCGATATCACGACGCACAGTGTCGGAATCCTTTTCAGGGCAACGTTCAATTGATAGTTGAGGGGATTCGCGGGAAAAGTTCTGCGTATCTACTCGTTCAGATTCGACGCCGTCTACATCCATTAGAACACGGCTTTGCGGAATTCGTAATTGTTTAGTCCATCGGTCTGGATTTGCCAATCCAGACCGAGCGGGGGCAGGGAACGCGCCGAGTGGGGAAGTAAAATGCTAATTCCCGCTAATCGGGGCTTACATGCCCAGACCGGTCGTGCGACGAACTGTAATACTACGAACCAAACGATGCACTAAACAGTTACCGGAATTCTATTGTACACCACTGGCAAAGTTGCCAAAGACTTGACAAAGTTCTGACTTCTTGCCATAATGGGGTCGTATAGTAAAGACTCTCTCTAACATTTTTCCCGCTCCGATTGGCGACGGATCCGAACGGATCAAATCACGGTCATTTTCCCTACGGCAATCTCCGCCATCAAGTTAACGTTTTGGACTTTCTACAAGGGTAGTAATTTGATTGATTGACCGTCCTCAACCCAACCTATAAGTTCTTCTGCTTCTTTTCCAATCAAGGTGGGAACTCGGGTTTTATAGCACACGGATTGGTGCAAAGTAGTGGAAAACGAAATATTAAGAGTTTTCTCATGTTGGACGCAAGTAAGCATGGAAAAATTATCGTGTTGATTCTAGCGACGATGTTGTTGGTTTATGGTGTGCAAGGTGTTAGCTACGGACGGTCAGATCTCCCTACTGTTCCGGCAGAATCGACACCTCAGAAACAACTACCTCCTGCAGGATACCGGATTCATCGATCTATTCCGCCGCAGGGTGCAAGAACTCACGTAGTGGTTCCCGCGGAAAGGTTCCGCGCCGGCGGGTTCAAACGTTGGATTTACGGCAGCGACTACCGAGATCTCTGGACCACCCCAATCGAAGTTGAAGTCCTAGACCTCGACAGTGTGGGAGGCGGGCTGACGCCGCTTCGGACCGGTGGATTCGGACAGTCCATATCCCTTCATTTTACAGGTGAGGATGGTCGCCGGTATACGGTTCGTTCCTTGGACAAGGATCCCACCAAACGGATATGGGACGAACTCAAGGATACGATTGCCGACGATTTCCTTCAAGACATGATTAGCGCGCTCCTGCCGACAGGGGCACTCGCGGTCGATTCGCTGATGGAAGCCACCGGTATCCTCCATTCCAAGCATACGCTCGTAGTTATTCCGGATGATCCCAAGTTGGGGGAGTACCGAGAGGAATTTGCCGGCCTTATAGGAATGCTGCAGGAACATCCTTCTGAAAGGGCGGACAATACCCCCGGCTTTGCCGGTTCTCTACAGATAAGTGGAACGGAGGGGCTATGGAAGCGTTTGGAAAAAACGCCTCGCAACCGTGTTGATGCCCGTGCCTTTCTTAAGGCGCGACTGATGGATTTTCTCATCAACGACAAGGACCGTCATCACGGTCAGTGGAGGTGGGCGCGGTTCCCCGATGGCGAGTCTTATACTTGGGTTCCAATACCGGAAGATCGCGACCAAGCTTTTATCGACCTCGACGGATTCGCCATGGCGGTGGCACGTAGGGGGGTACCCAAGTATATCATCGAATTCGACGATAAGTATTCGAATCTGTTGGCTCTGACGGCAACTGGTTCGGAACTCGATCGCGAGTTCCTTGCCGAACTTGATAAGGCTGCATGGGACGCGGCAGTAACAGCGTTTTGCACGCAGCTATCGGACCCGATCATTGAGGATGCAGTACAGAAACTCCCACAGCCGTATTACGAGATCGTTGGGGAAACTCTTGCTGAGACACTCAAATCGAGGCGGGACGCATTGCCTGAATTTGCCGGCAAATACTATACGTTGATTACCCGCCAGGTTGAAATCCAGGCGACCGATCAGAACGAGTTCGTCCAGTGTGAACACATGCCGAACGGTGATGTGGTAGTCCGTATCGGTCTCATAGAGGGTGCCGGTGGAGAAAGGAAAGCACCCTATTTCCAGAGGACGTTCCATCCCAAAGAAACCCGGGAAGTCCGAGTATACCTCCGCGGAGGGGCGGACCACGCAGAAATATCGGGAACAAAGGGGCGCATTGTCCTTCGCATTGATGGTGGAGGTGGCGACGACACCTTCACAAACACTTCCGAGGCAGGTGCCTCAAAGACGCGGTTCTATGATTCTCGTGGGAAAAATCAGTTTCTCAAAGGCACGGGTTCGAAAATCGATGAGAGCCCCTTCAAGCGTGCTCCCGCGCAGCTTACCCGGGTTGCTCTTGCACGGTATGCACTGGACTGGGGCATGGAGGCGTATACTTCCCCGACCATTATGGTGAATCCGGATCTGGGTCTGTTCGTGGGAGTACGCAACATCCGGCAGTATTTCGGTTATCGAAAAGTCCCTTTCTCTTCGAGGCAGTCTTTTGGCGTCGGGCTTGCCACGAATAGTCTCAAGCCCTTTGCTTCCTATACCGGCGACTTTCGCCGCCTACTGTATGATCTTGACGCGAGAGTTCACTTCAAGTATTCCGGAATTCAGCTAATCCGGTTCAACGGATTCGGTAACGACACTCAAATTCCGGAATCATCTTCTTTCTATCAGGTAGCACAGAGTCATATCGCCTTCGCACCATCCCTCTATTTTCGAAAGAAAGAACATGATGAAGATGTGCCCCGCGGTCCTATGGACCGCCTTCGCTCGGAATTGACTCTCCGCCTGGGACCGATTATCAAGTATTCAAACACGCCACTAGATTCCAACAAGGACAAATTCATCGGTTCTCTGGATCAGACAGTGTACGGTATAGGTCACTTCGGTCAAGTGGGAGCATCGGGTGAAATCATGTTCGACACGCGTAACAATCCAGCCTATCCGACTCGTGGTTTTTCGGTCAGGGCTGCCCGAGCCGTGTACCCGGGTGCCTGGGATGTGGAGTCGGCCTTTGGCAGCATAAATGGAGAAGTCCGCACTTACGTGACGGCTGCCATTCCGACGAACCCGACACTGGCTCTGAGAGCAGGTGGAAAGAAGGTGTGGGGGAGATATCCTTTCCACGAGAGTGCCTTCCTGGGTGGGCCCGGCTTTGCCGGTATTGGCCAATCCGATAGCCAGTTGCGCGGTTTCTGGAAAAATCGGTTCGCAGGAGACACCTCGCTGTATGGGAATGTCGAGTTGCGGTTTGTTCTGGCGCCAATCGAGATCTTGGTGCCGGGAGAATTTGGCCTGTTCACTGCGGCTGATGCCGGCAGGGTATTTTATGCCGTTGATACGAACGATACCGGAAAATGGCACACCGGTGTCGGTGGCGGATTCTGGCTCTCTTTTCTCAAGCGCAAGCAGACCTTAAGCGTTGCGGTGGTCAATGGCGATGACTTAACGGGAATCTATCTGCGCGCTGGTTTCATGTTATAGCCGATCAAGTAGGAGATTTAACGTATGCTCAACTACATACATCATAAGCTCAAAAACATAATTATACGTCTCATTGTTTACTATGTTGCGTGGCTGTTGGCTCTCGGTGGGATTTTTCACCTCTTCCCTCAAATTCTCTTTTACGTCACCCAAGAGCGCGAACGCTTTTTCGCGGAACAACGGGCGAACGCTAGAGCTGATGTATCCGTTACACTAGGAAACATCAAAGAGGGGGTAGCCACGCTTGTTGAGGGGAACATCAGAGAGGGCCTGATCACGCTTGTTGATCCGGAACACACCATTCCCGTTATGGTTGCTCTAGTGCTGGCTTTTTGGGTTACACTCCCGATTACTTGGATATATCGTTGGACGCGACCGCGCAAGAAATACAGTCAATCCTTCGCACACACTTTGCTCGTTATACCTATTGCCATATCGTTGGTTGTTTTTTTAGTCAAGGGTAGTCTTGCCCTTGCGTTCAGCTTGGCAGGCATCGTGGCCGCTGTCCGTTTTCGCACCTCACTTGAAGAGCCGATGGATTCCGTATACATGCTTATGGCAATCGGGATAGGACTGGCGGCTGGCACCCAACTTATTTTAGTGGCTTACCTCGCCTCGTTGGTTTTTGTCATCATAACTCTGGCTGTGTGGAAAAGCAATTTTGGAGCGCAACCGGAAGTACTCTCTGGCTGGAGAATCGATGATTCTGCAAAATGGGGCACAGCCTCCGACGAAACGGGCAATGTGACCGAAAACCCCTATGATGCACAGGTCGAAGTGCATACAACGAAGGTCAACGCGGCTCAAAAAGCAACGGCTTCGATTCTTGAATCTAGTGCCAAGCGGTGGCAGGTGGCAGATGTGGTCGAGAATGCGGATGGAACTGCCACCGTTGTGTTTGATGTTCGGTTAAAAAAATCTATCAATTTCCCCTCCTTTATCCGCGACATTGAAGAAAGCGGAAAAGGATATATCAACAACGTAAAACTGAAGGGGCAAGAACCCGTAACGGCATAATTTCAAATGCGAAATCACGGAGATAATCTCCTGCTTGGATTCCTTGGCTTTAGTCTTCTCATCCTTTTGGTGTCGATGGTTTATAGAAAAATTCCATCGACAGGTTTGAAGGAAGGGAACGTCCATAAAGAGAATCCATCAACGGGTTTGAAGGAAGAGAAAGTCCATAGAGAGAATCCGTCGGCAGGTTTGAAGGAAGAGAACGTCCATAAAGAGAATCCATCAATGGGTTTGAGCAAAGAGAAAGTCCATAGAGAGAATCCGTCAGCAGGTTTGAAGGAAGAGGAAGTCCATAAAGAGAATCCATCAGCAGGTTTGAGTGGAGATTTGTCAAATATGAATCCAGACATTATGATTGACGACTTTTTGGTGGACACGAGGACGGTATTAAATAGGAAAATATCTCTCGAAAGCTATGACCTGAAAGTAAAGACCACGACGCGCTGGAAGCTGCCCGGACGTCTTAAGGAGATTTCCGGTTTGACAATGACCATGGACAATCGACTCCTGGCGCACAGTGATGAAAAAGGGGTCATTTACGAGATCGATTATCGGAATGGGTCAATCGCAAAAGCATTTCAACTATCGGACATGACAGCGCCGGTTGCCGATGATTTCGAAGGCATTGCGACAGTTGAGGACCAAGTCTATTTGGTCACAAGTTCAGGGCGGCTATACGAGTGCAGTGAGGGCGCCGCTGGCGAGTCCGTTCTTTATAATATCTATGCTACCGGAGTCGGCAGAGATTACGAAATAGAGGGCTTGGCGTACGACGCGAGTCGGCGGGCACTCCTACTGATGTGCAAAGGTTCTCGCAAAGCAGCCCTGAAGGAACAGTTGGTCATCTATCATTGGTCAACTGATGAGAAACAGCTAAACGAAGACGCACATGTAGTAATCCCTGTCATTGAACTCTCGCGCCACATCGGGGGAAAGAAATTCCAGCCTTCGGGAATCGAAAGACATCCCGTGTCGGGAAATTACTTTGTTGTTGCTGCTCGTCAGCGGGCAATCGCGGAGATTACACCGGGGGGTCGGGTCGTTGCAGCCAAGCAGTTTCCTGCCGAGCGGCATCGTCAGAGTGAAGGTATCACCTTCGCTTCGGACGGCACACTAATAATTGCCGATGAGGGAGCGGGGAAGAAAGCGAGACTAACCCTTTATCCGGTTTCGGAAAGTCGGCAATAGCAGCGCAAGCGTAACCACTTCTGACGGATACAGCTCGATTTCGGTTTGCTGTCGGATCGTATTTTTTTTGTGCGTTTATCATCTACACAGCCGGGAAATTCTGTGATAAAATCAATTGTGGACATGGGTTTGGATCTCCTCGCGTTAGTTGAGTATCGTGGGTCCCCTTAATTAACGATATTGTTGAGGAAAACGGCTCATGACCACTAAATTAGGCTAGCGCCATTGGTTGGACGCCATCTGTTCGCCCTCAACGCAATCTGCCACTTATAACTACATAGAAGCAGGTAAATTGCCGGGGTTTTACACTGATTTCGCGCATGAAGACCTGCCGGATACGGGGACGAGATCTTCCAGTTAATGAGCCGTCCAAACTCCTTGCACGTCCCTAATTTGTGAGGCTAAATGATGAAAACGCAAATCCCCCAGTCTGTTCTTTGGACGCTGTTATTCTGCCTTATTGCCGTTGCGGGGTACGCAGATGAAGGCAATTTTTTTGCACAACTGGATCGGGACATATTCAATGCGATTTACGATGAACCGCCCCGAAGTGAGCCTCTAGGCACCACCATGGAGGTCAGCACTTATTTTGGCGATAGCAGAGTAATGATGGGGGTTTCTCTCCTTCTGATGGCTTATGGGAATGACGAGCATCGTGAAACGGGTAGGTTGTTGACTTCCACTGTCATCGGTACAAGCGTAACCGTTTGGGGGTTGAAGGAGATTATCGGACGTGAACGGCCCCTAGGGGATGTGGTCGGGAGTCTGTCGTTTCCATCGGGGCACTCAGCATGCGCTTTCGCCAGTGCAACGCTTCTTGGGGCGCGGTATCCCAAGCTGCGTCTGCCGCTTTTCATCGGTGCGGGGTTGGTCGGTGTCTCCCGAATTTATCTGGGCAGGCACTATGCCTCCGATGTTATTGCCGGCGCCGCGGTTGGCACAATAATCGGGGCGCTTGTCTCGCGCCATCATGCGACGTTGTTGGAATGGCGGTTTTGATATGGCTTAAATAGACATGTCCACTACATATCCCTGCGCGTGACTCCGCAATTTCTGTCCGCATGGTGAACACGACTTGATTCGTTGAGGAATGGCAAGGAAACGTCGACCCTAAGATTGACAAAGGCACACGGTAACTGTTTAGTCCCTTGATTTTTGGAGTCGAGTGTTGTACATCTAGACAATCTTACATCCTTTTTGGGTATACCTCGCGCGGATGCCATTTTACCGGTTTGCAATAGAGAACAAATGAGTGAACAACAATCAAGCGAACAATCAACTAATCGAATAAACCGACAATACCAATGGCGATTCGCTTGTCATCTGGAACCGCAGCGTAAATACTGAGCCTAACCCCTTGCGCGACGTTACAGGGTCAATTCCAACAGTGGCTCGGTCACCTTCCAACTCAATAAAATGCCCGTGGGAAACCCCCTGACTCTGTCGATTGATTCTATTGGCTGACATTGGCGCATCAATCAGCGACCAAACGACCCCTCTGAGGAAAAGCACATACCCCGGGATACTCCTCCAATCGTCGTTATCCGCGTCGAGATTCCATCAGGGCTGTCCACGTTGTCACCACCCGCGCTGAGTACAAGCCCTAGACCTACTTTGCCGCGCCCATATGCACGACCCCCTTCGTGTACTCTCCATTGTAGAATTGTCCGGAGCCCACGATTGGAAATGATAAGCCGAGCGCTACCATTGGGTTTTTCTTCTGGATAAAGGTTCGCGATCCAAGGACGGGCTCCCTTGAAATTCTCACAATATCGCGCATCCTATACTTGAATTCCTTGCCGTCTCTCCACCTTATCTTCAACGACCCGTCAGGAATCTGCTCAAGGATCGTACCTCGCACAATTCCTCCATTCCCAAGGTAAACGACATCTACCATTTGCCTCGCAGAAACATGGGTAACCGCCACAAATGCTACCGCGAATGTAATCAATGCAACACGTACCATAACTCCTTCTACAACGTCCCAATCTGTCCACGGCGTAGAAATGTGCATCGCCTGGATTTTCAAGAATTCGTTAGCCGAGCTCGACAACCTTTCCGGTTGCTGCCGACTGAAACGCCGCCGTAATCACCGAGATCGACGGTGCCGCCATTTCGGCGTTCATTTCGCTTTCCACTCCGTTTTCGACACAGTCAACAAACGAGGCAATTTCGTCCCGACCCTGTCCGTCACTGACGGAAACCCTTTGTCGTTTCGGTGGTCCGGTGGATTTGGTTTGGGTACTTCCCCACATTCCCGTCGGATCCAAGGGATGAGGCGGAGGCGGCTGAAAAACGGGTTCATCGGCGAAGACCTCCAAATGCGATTTCGAAGGGTCAAATGTCAAGGTATCCCGCGTCCCGACGATGTGCAGCCCCCGCATACCGCCTTGAGGGTGACTCAGCCATCCAAATCGACCTCCGGCGACCGTCGCCGTGACACCGTCCTCCAAGGTTAATACCATTGCTCCAAAATCTTCCACATCGCGATCAAAGTGTCCCTTGAAAAAGTAATTGCCGGTGTTCGCGTACACGGTTTTTACCTTCTTGCGAGTCAACCAATTCACCGTAGCGACCGCGTAGACGCCTATATCAAACATCTCCCGCTTGGCATCGACAAAGGTGTATCGTTCCACGTTAGGTTTTTCTACGCGCCTGTTGCCCACCGGCGCAGACCCCGGGTGACCCTTGGCAAAGACCACGTCACAGTGAATGGCGCGAAGTTTGCCGATGTCCCCGCGATTCAACGCCTGACGCGCCGCTTGCGCCGCTGGATCATGAATGTTAGAGTACATCTGGGTGCGGACGCCGGCTCGCTTCACCGCCGCTACAATCTTCGCCGCGTCGTCGGGGTTCAACGCAAGCGGTTTGTCCAGATAGACGTGCTTCCCCGCCTCCGCGCACCGAGCACCTACGCGCCCGCGCCGCTCGGTCTCTACACATGAACACACAATGTGCACGTCGTCTCGCGCCAACGCCTCCTCCAAGTCCGGTATGTAAGGAATATCTAATTCTTCGGCAAGTGCGCGATTCAGCTCGACACGATCGGGTGGCGCATCCCGCTCATCGGACGACGCGATGAGCCGGCATCGCGGGTCTGCTGCGAAAGTACGCGAATAGCCTTCCTGGTGGGATCGATTTCCGCCGATGATTAATACACCGTACTTCACTTGACTGTCCATGTTACTCCTCACTCCTCAAGTTTACAGGTTCTCCCGACGCAATTGCTTGACCAATCAGATCAGCGAGGTTGCCCTTATCATCAAGTTGGATCGAGGCTCTCATCAACCGATACTGCCCACGCGGAGTTTCGTGATAAATTGCCCCTTTATTTCCGACTAGAGCCAAATCTATGGATTCCTCCTGATTGGCTGCAACGCGATTCACGCTAAGCAGAGCCGTCTGTCCACCTGCGTATTTGATCATCGTTGTGGACTGAGTTCCATCCTGACTCTGCTGCGCATATATCTGCTCAGGCGATGACGGCATCCAGGCATTCGCAATATTCACGAGTGCAGCGCTTGCTCTAACGGTATCTTCGTCCGCGTGCGGGGATTGCAACAGGCAACGCACGAACACCGGGCTGCCTATTCGTCCGTCGTTGATGACAGATTGAACCGATTTCTGTAGTGATTCCAATGTTGAATCTTCTCCTTTCGTCTAAATTCACGCGACATCTGCCGACTTCGGTAATACAACTGCTGCCATGTACCTAAAACCCGCCGAATTGAGATTCGCGCAGTTTTTAAGCGGGCGCCAAAAAGGCAGCCGCCGCGCTACTCTCTGTCGAAAAAATCTCGACAATACCTGATGCGCCCACCAAATCAAATGCCCGCATTATGTTGTCTCGAAGTCCATACACCTTTAGGTCGCCGCCCCTCCGGCGAAGTCGCATTGCCACACCTACCAATGCGCCTATTGCCGTGCTGCTGATATGTTTCACCTCGCTGAGATTCATGACAATCTTCAAGGTGTTTTGAGCCTCAAGGGTTTGCTTGAGTTCCCCTGCCACATGATTCCCAAGATTTTCGTTGACATCAATAACGGTGATTTCGGCGCTTTCGCGGATTTTCATCGATTTTCTTAACACGATAATCATCCTTTCAATTATGATTTCAAAACCTAGACACATGAATAAATGAGTAAAATGAGTGTCTATGTTGTTATTTCTTGGCACCACCTCACGTGATGCCAAGGTAACTGCCCAATCAAAACAAACGGCTGGGCAACGGCAGATAATATGAAATATAATGCTCGTGGTGACAATTCATTTAGCCGATAGGTAGCAGTCTAACCATCTATGTCATTCCGGGCACCTACACGATTCGCGTAGATAGCAACTCGCAGATGGAATCTTCAAAGTAATTAGCCCAAGTTACTACCTTTGTTCGACAGGGGGACAGAAACCGAGTTTTTCCAACGTGGAGCGGCGAGATTGACAAATATCAGACTAATTTATCTATAATTTAGCGAACGTGAACCAAAAACTCGGTTTCTCTGTTAAAGGTAGCAACTTGCGTCAATTGCAACTCGAACGCCCAAAAACGGGTTGACTATTCTGATTCAATTAGGCTCCTAATACCCCAATTTCAAATCAACCAAATTCGTGAGCGGTTCATCGGCAAGGTAGCGACGTAAATTCTCGTGAAAGATAGCCAGTGCCGAGGCAGAGGTAAAAGCAGATTGTCCGGAGCAATGCGGCGTTATCAGCAAGTTCGGCGTTTCCCAAAGCGGGCTGTCTTCCGGCAACGGTTCTGTGGCGGTCACGTCCAATCCGGCACCGGCAAGTTTGCCTTCGTTAAGCATCCGAGCCAATGCATCTTCATCTACGATGCCACCCCGCGACACAACCAGCAGGTAGCTTGACGGCTTCATCAGCCTAAGTTGCTGTTCACCGAGCAATCCTGCTGTATTTGGCGTATGGGGCGTTGTTACTGCCACTACGTCGGATCGCTGCAACAGGTCATCCAGCCCGTCCGATAGTCTCAGTTCGGTCACATAGTCGGGTTTGGGTACTTCATGCGCGTCAATGGCAATGACGTTCATATCAAAAGCGTATCCTCTCTTGGCAATAGCACGCCCGATGTTGCCCAGACCGACCATGCCGAGGGTCAAACCGGTCAATCCCACCATGGGATTGTCAAATTGAACACCCCAGTTGTGATCCTGCTGCGCCTGAAAAGTCTGTCGTAAATTGCGGGTCAGGCTAATTAGCAACCCGAAGGTGTGTTCGGCGATTGTGGCGGCGTGAGCGCCGCGGGTATTCGTGACAATCACATCGCTCCCGGCGATTTCGGAAATTCGCGCCAGTTTTTCCACACCGGCACCCGTATTTTGAATCCACTTTAGCTTTTTCGCTGCTAGGAATGCCTCCCGTGTGATGCCTCCGTAAACAACTTCGGCATCAGGAATCTCGCGCAGAATTTTATCCTGGTCACTCGCAGCAGTAAATTCAACCTGAGGGAACGTTTTCCTAACCTCGGCGAGGCGATCTTGGTCCCACGATCCAATAATAAGTAGCTTCATATAGTTCACACAGCCACAACCTCAAGATTCAGACTTGGGTACCCAGCCGCGTTTCTCCCTTTTTCGAATATAGCGCGTTCATTTAGACGAAAAACTCCGACGTTTGGCACAACCGTTTTCAATGCTAATGCATCTATTATAGGCACTATCTGGACATCTTGGTTAGGCACGTCCGTCCACGAAAACAAACCCCATCAGCCAAGCCGAAAGACGAGCAATGTCGAATGATTGTAGCCTGGCCCCGCCAACTCTATTCCTGTATTGCACCGCACCAGTTCATCTTCAAGGCAAAAGAGTTCCGAAAGTGCCCGCCCCGCTTCCCACAGTACTGGTCGGATGCCGTCCGCCTCGCTAACATTGGATAGTTCAATCACGACCTTACTTCGGGGTTTCATGCAACCGCGAATCGCTTCAAAGATCTTGACAAGGTCGATCACGTACTCCTGCACGGGTTGCTCGGTTTTTTCATCGCGAAGACTCAAATAGGGCGGACTTGTGAAAAGAAGATCGAAAGACGGCAGCTCGTATTCTAGGATATACCGACTGTCTTCGGTAAGTACACGACTTGGAGGCAGCGCCCGTTTGGCAGCAAAATCAGCTCGTTGATGATTTTTCTCGAATCCGATCGCTTGACATCCTAAATTCTGCGCTGCTACCATCGTCGTCCCAAATCCACAGAACGGGTCGAGAACCCAGTCACCGGGATTGGAAAATCGATTCACAACAAACTCTGCCAGTTCTAGTGGGAATCGGAAAAAACTCGGACCGGAGAAGTCAATCGGCTCTAATGTGCCGTCAATGGTAAACCACGTTTTATCCTGCACGGTTAACGCGCCTCTATCCACTCGACTTTCTCATTTTTCCCCGTCCGAACCCTGTACGATGTTCCTGCGCAAATCTGCTGGAGTGTCGGTTATTCGGCTATAAAGCATTGATGAGAGCCCGCAAATAATCGGCTGCTTTTTCCATAGAGTCAATCGCATTCGATTCCCCTTCGTATACGACGGACAGGCAACCATTGTAACCCACCTCGCACAGAATGTCAAGAATCCGCGGATAATCGAGCCACTCCTCGACACCGCTGTCAATGCGATAAAACTTGGTACGAACATACACGGCGTAGGGCGCCGTCAGCGCAATACTCTCGTAGCAATCGTAGTCGGGATGGGACGAACCTCGATGGCCGCTGGCACCGGGCGACCCTGCATATTGTCCGGTATCTAGGATGTGCGTAAAATAGGGGCGATCGGTTTCCTCAAGGGCACGGAGCACGTCATCACCGGTACGGGTAACATTGTTGTGGTTGTGATTCTGTAAACCGACGAAGATGCCCTTCTCGTAACCATAATCGGCGGCTTCTTGGAATCCGGCAATCATCGGCGCCCAAAGCGCTTCTTCGTCTTTACAATCTTCAGGTAAATAGGCACCGAAGACTCGCACAAGCGGGCAACTCATGAAATCCGCGACATCAATCCACTTTTTGATCGACGCAATCTGCTCCGGGTGTTCATCGACAGGACGCCCGAAATCGTTGCTAATCCCGATATATCCGATCGGCAGCCCCTGTTCCATCAGCCGCATCTTCAGTTTACGAAGGTACCGGATATCTGTTGATTCAAATGCGCTTGTGTGCAATTCAATCACATCGAAACCGAGTTCGTAGACAATCTCAGCAAATTCATTAGCGGGTGTGTCCCTGAGATTCAAAGACATAGCACCTAATTTTATCATGATAGCAAATCCTCTCGAATTTTCATCGGAAACCCTGTCCAAACAGTATATCGCATCCAAATCGGTCAATCAACCGTATTCCGAGGAATCAGGTAGTGCAAATTTTCCGATGCCTTGACCCGCTTACTTCGTCATATAGGTTTGAAAACGCGATACCAACGAGGTGCTTCATTTGTGAATCAATCATTCACTGAAGTGTACGATCTGCATGTTGACGCTATCTATCGGTTTATTCATCGGATTCTAGGGAATCCAACAGATGCCGAGGACATGACCGCCGAGACGTTTCTCCGGGCATATCAGGGCTGGTCTGAACTGCTGGACGCGGCAGCCGTCCGTTCGTGGCTGTTTAGGATTGCGTACAACGGGTGTATCGATCTGTTACGTCAGCGTCAACAACATCCGACGATTTCATTCGAAAGGACGACTTCGGAAGAAATGGCGGAGGTGTTGACTATTCCGTTGGCTTCAACAGAATCTCCAATCGGGCGGTTAATGCGCGTGGAGAACAAGGAATTCTTGCAGGCAGCCCTACTTCAGTTGCGGCCAATCGACCGTACGGTGCTCGTGTTAGGCGAGTTGGAAAATGTGCCGAACCGAGAAATTGCACAAATTATCCAACGGAGTGAAATCGCCGTCAAATCGCTTCGTCAACGCGCGCGTCATGCCTTGCGCGACGAAGTGTTGCGATTACTCAAACAGAGGGGCATATCAATCGAAGACCTGTTCTAATCTCAGACTGAAAACACACTCATGGAGGCATCCATCTGAAACGACACTTCTCAAGGATTACTCTGCGGGTGGGGAGAAAATGATGATATTTACCTGTAATGTAGCTACTCTAAAACGTGCCTTGACGCTTTTGAAGATTGATGAACCGGGAACGCATCTGTCGATAACTGCTGGAGATGCCCAGTTACGGTCTCAATGCTACACCGACGATGGTAAGTTCAGTATCGACCATGTAATTCCAGTCGATGTCGAATCCCCCGGTAAGGCGACCCTGCCTCCGGATACGCTGTCGCGTATTTGTAATCACGCGGTCGGTGACACACTGCGATTCAGTCACCACGAATGGCATCGGTGTTTGGATGTCGAAGGTAGTCAGCATCGACATACTGTGCGAACGCACGCGGAGAAATGGCGGGATCCTGCCCTTGAGGAGTTGACAGACGCACCCGAATACAAAGTTCAAGCGTCGCAGTTCGGAGCGGCTCTGAAATCTGTTCTGTTCGCCTCGGTGCAGCTATCAGACTCGGATGAAGCAAAACAACGTCCCTTCCTTACGGGAGTGCTTTTTCATCGACAGGACGGCGAAGATCGAATCGTAACCACCAATGGCAGACGGATGGCGAAGGTCACTTTGCCATCAACAGCTAAGCCAGTCAACACAGAGACCCCGATGCCGATGCGGGCAATACCTTATGCCGCTTGCTTAAAAATGATTGACCTGATAGAATCTTTAAGTCCGGGCGTCTGTTGCCTCCGCTTCACTGAAAACACCGTGGGTTTTGAGGCTGACGGGGTTTCACTGAGTTGCCTCTTGCCGGATGGCGATTTCCCGGACTATAGGCATGTGATTGAAAAGGCAAGCGGTGCGAGTCTGGGTATGAAGGTGAACCGCGAAGCGTTGCTTTGGGCGCTCAGAGCAATCCGATTGGGAGACGACGACCCGTACAACCGCACGGAGTTTCGCGTAAGTGGTGAACAACTGACTGTTGAAAACAGTACGCGCTGGGGAAACTCGAAAGCTTGCGTACCGATTCAATATGAAGGAACGGATACAGGGGCGGCATTCGATGCCAGATTCATTGAAGAAGCGCTCCTGCGGACAGATGCAGCCGAAGTCACATTCTGGATGCGCCCTGAACCGACTGATTCCATGCTCCTTGAATTGGCGCAAAACTTTCAATACGTTGTAATGCCCATGAGATGATGAAAGCCGACCTATCTACGGACACACTTATACAACTTATGCGCGAGGTCTTCACCGGAGAAACGCTCGACCCAGAAAGTCGCACCCGAATCCGAGCCCGCGTTACCTCTAATCCTAGCGTGCAGGGGATGGAACTTTGGACCAGTCCGGCAATCCCGATCGACGAACCTTCCGTTGGGGTACCTATTGATGAGGCGGCCCCGCTGTGGCTGTTCCCAGAGCTTGATGCACCGGTATCTCCGGTCGGAGAAGTCGCATATCCGTTGTTCTCAGGTTCACGTACCTGATACTTCCACCGAGGGGTCAGTGCCAATGACGCCATCAGATAAACACTGGCATTTCATAGTGGAAAAACCCTGTTGGATTGATCTGGTAAGGCTTTTTGGGTTATCTAATTCGAATCTTCGCGGTGGTGCAGCCTAAACCGGGCGAAAATAATTCTGGTTGAACAGTTACCGGTTATTTCGACCCAAACGCCAAGGGCGACTCCTCCAGCCGATTGACGAGTACCACGACATGACCATTCAACGGCTGTGCTCTAACGAGAGATGGCATTTCCTCTCGGAAGGTTTGCCACAACTGACCGCCGCGGCGTTTGGCGATCAGGCTGGTCAGCAGAACGCCGTCATTTCCACCAATCCGATGCGCCGAGATTGCCTCCATTAAGGAAAGATCGTTCTCTACAGAGGGTGAAAGCCATCCTTGCGTGATGAGGCGTGTGGTCCAATGCGGGGAGTTTTCGGGTATCTTCATCAGCGACTTGACGGCATCGTCGATCTGACTTTCACGAGCATTTCCATCCTCCAGCAGTAACACCGCGTATAAAGTGGCGAGATAGCCGGAGGCATTGTCGTCTTCCGGCTTCAGCACCTTCATCGCTTTCACCGATGAGAGGGATTTCTCGGCAAGAGTAGTAAGTTCCGGGTCGTTGGGAATAGCTCGCGCTGCCATGCCGATACACCAAGCGGCGCGCGTCACAAGCAGCGGAGCCACCCCTTTAATCTGCGGGTTGTCCCAAGCCGTTTGAAGTGTAGTGAGCGCTTCAAGGTTAACACTGCCCCGAACCGCATCTGCCAGTAACTGCCAAGATGCTTTGTCCGAATCAGTCGCGATGCGGCGACGCACCTGATTGGCAGTCGACTTCTCACGAGCTTCGGCACGCGCTCGCCATCGTTGCGCCGTTAGCTGCTGCAAGGCTTTCAGAGATGTATGCTCTTCGCTTGAAAGATCACGCCCGAAAACTTTCACGATATCGAGTTGATCGTCGCGCAATACATCGAGAAACGCCTTCACCGATGCGTGAGTATGCGGCTCGCCGTAGACGAGTAACCGTCCCGCATCAATCAACACCGCCGAGCCGGGCATGAACCCAGAATCCTCCTTCTGGCCAATGATAATTCTGACCCCGTTAAGAAAGTCTGTCAGTGCTTCTTCGACATCTGTCTCTGAGGCCATGTTGTCAATCTCATCCTCTGAGGGAATTGCAAGATCGGCGACGGCGTATCCCCATGCGGATGGCGCTGGCAGACGCCTTGATGCGCTCACTGTAATTGTTTCCGCGTCTTTCATTTGCCACATTAGATGGTACGGCGCAAGCAGCCAATCCAGCGCTTGGATCATCGTGGCATGGCGCAAGTCAAGATAGGTTACACGCAGTTCCGGCAGATTCAGCAACTCGGCGACATCTTGAAGACTACCATTAACGAGTTCAAGTTGAAACTCGCCCGCTTTGACGACGGTAAGAATCGCGTCATCAAGCGGTTGATTCCGAAGAATGAGGTCAAGTTTTCGGTTCAAACGCGGGTAAGCTTGAGCGCGTCTTTTACCAATCTCCTCCGCTGTGGTCAAAATTGCCTCTATCACCGTGTCATTGCTACCTAGCATGTCAGCTTGTAGTGCCAGTACGTGCTGATACCGAAGTCCTGCCGCTTCGAACTCACCCTGTTTCTGCAGCTCTTTTGCCTCCGCCAATGCTTTTTGTGCATCTTCGCGCCTTTTTATCGACCACTGATCGATTAGGACGCGTCCCAAATCTTGGCGATCTACCATGCGGAGTGACAATCCATCAATAGACCGCGCCCGAGTGATTTGAAATTCTTCACTAAGTTCGCTCGTAGCGCTAACGGATACGGATTTCCTAGCAAGTCTCGGTGGCGCCTTTCTCGTGGGCGTGAAGGATGCAGATGTTGACCTTAGGTACCGTCCACTGTTCCGCCTCGCCATAGTTCTCTGACTCGGCTGTGCGGAATAACTAATCTGGAACGCTTCAATGTCACTCAAATCCTGTGCCGAGGTAGATGACGCTTGAAAATGAGCCGCCTTTGCTGTAGGAGCTCTCCCTATAAGGCTATCATGCTCTTTGACAACAACGTTTCCGCCAAAGATGCCGTCAAACTCAACCCTAGCCGGTAACGGCACCGGCACAAGCACCTGACGAGGCGGTTTCGCCCCCTGACTCGCAAGCTGCACCTCGCTCTCGTCAACAGCGACGAAACTGGTGTATTGGCTCATCAGCCGATAGGTGAGTGCGACCTGCGTGATTTCCTCAATCACTTCAGGGGTATCGGCATAGAACATCTGCGCCGAGATGTCCTCAATTTTCTTTCGCGCCCACGTCTTGGAGAGAACACCGTGTTCCGGTTGCGCACGCGGAAGCGCTACGTCCAGTGAATATGATAGCGGTTTCCCCTCTGCGACACCTGACAATTCAATCTGTGTTTTTCCGCCCTCCGCATAGCGTCCAAACAGGATGACCGGGCGGCCCGCCCATAGTTCGGGGATCCGACGCGGAAAGATCTCGTAGACGGGCAGTTCATTCCAATCAATCTGGATCTTCGCAAGTTGCGCCCGGTGAATCCGCTCGACAATCTGCGTCACCAACTCCTTTGGGTCGGTATCAAGTTCAAGCACCCCGGACATCCCGCCGCCCTGTTTTGCTACGCCGTCAGTCAGGAAGCGGTTGGGCGACGAACCGATGCCGATTGCCCAAAATCGAATTTGGTCACCGGCGCGTTTTCCGACCTCTTCAATAATCTCTGCCTCGTTGCCGATATAGCCATCCGTGAGCATCACGACAATACGCACCCGTTCCGGGTCTACCGGCTCGTTGAGCACCATTTTAATTCCTTTGAGCATCTCCGTTCCACCACCGGCTTGGATCCGTTGCGTGAAGTTTAGGGCGCGATTGACATTCTCCTCTGTCGCTGGGACCGGTCTTTCAAACAGTTTGTTCGCGCTGCCGGCAAAGGTAATGACCTGCACGGTGTCGTCTGGCTTGCTGAGGCGGAAAAAGTGGCGCATCGCCTCTTTCACCTTCTCCGTCGGTGCACCTCCCATCGAACCGGAAACATCAACGAGAAAAACAACCTCGCGCGGAGGGGCTTCGGCGAGTTCTGCGTCAAGTTTCGGCTGAATCATGAGCATAAAATAGCCTTGGTCAGGTCCCTTGGAGTGCGCCAAAACCGCCATCTCAGGCTTTTCACCGACGACAGCGTATTCCATTACAAAATCCTTGTTTGGAATTGAATCCTCGGGCGAGATTTCCGCGACGGCACCGGACGCTCCGATCCGCTTAAGCGCTGCTTTGTGATTAACAATGTTGATATCCTTGACCGGCACGCCCGCTTCGAGCGATACCGAAAGACTGATGTTGTGCCCTGTGCGATAGCCCGATTTGAGCACTGGCGGTGTGATTCGCGAGGCGTCCGGCACGCGCGTCGTGTCGGGCGACCAGCCTGTGCCCGATGGGACAGTCCCTTCCACTGGTCCTTCTACTCCTGGCCCCTCTAATTCGCCAACTTTCCCCTTTAATTCTTTTGGAAGATCGGGCTTTTTGGAAGTCGGAATCCCTGGGATATAGCGGGGACCGACCACCATCGGGAAATGAAACTCGTAGCTGCCCATGTCGTAGTTGAGAACATCAACGTAGGAGATTTCGATGCGGATTTCCTCCCCCGGTTTGATGTTGCCCACCGATTGGGTGAAGATATTCGGCCGCTCCTGCTCAAGCAGGCTTGCCGTTGTTCCTTGTTCGATTGCTCGCTCATAGACGGCACGCGCCTCATCCCGACGCTTTATCAATCCGACAATCCGCCGCTCGCCCATAACCATTGTCATATCGTCCACGGCAGCGGTATGCGGCAGCGGGAAGACGTAAACCGCCTCAATTTTTTCGTCAAAGGGATTGTCGAACGTTTGAGTCACGGTCACGCGCGCGATGAAGCCGGAGATAATCGCCTTGACATCTGTGTGCTTCAACGGACATTCGACAATCTCATCTTCCGTTTTGACGCGCAACGCGCCTTGGGTGACCTCCTGTTCCATCGGGTCGATTGGCTGCGGCGTTTGTGCATAGGCAATGGCTCCGAATAGACTCAGAGTTACAAGCGAAATCAGTCCAGTCATTTTATATTCCTCATTGTGTTTTTTGTGCCTTGGTTAGCTGTGCCAAGTTTAGAGCGAGGCTTCTGCCGCGAATCTTCAAATGTGCAAATTCGCGGATTCAAGCATTCGGGGAGGATGTCGATTAAAAACCAAGCGTTCATCGGAGCGATTTGTTAATCCCGATAGGTTTAACTGCAATTATCGACATAGACGTTTTGGAAGATAGAGAGTTTAAGCTGTGTCCAAGATGTTTCAACAAACTTGGTTTAATGGGGAATGCGCATCATATTGGAGCGGGGATTATCGGTCTTGGGACACGTCGGAGCAACGCTGGGAAAGTTTGCAGAAACCTCGTGTCTGGCAAATTCTGTCGTTCGGTACGGCTTTGTCACTTGAGAAGTTAGTTCAGATTGTGTAAAATCCTGTACCAATTCGGAGCTTAACTTGTACGATACATTGCCGGAGAGACCGTAATGTCCAAGTTGATTCAGGGATGCGTCGCTATTGAAAGTGGAAGTCGCTTAGGGGGTGTATCCGTATCTAACGGCAGAGAGATTGTCCAAACCGACATCCTTGGCCGGTACCAACTGTCCTGTTGCTCCGAGACTCGTTTCGTTTTTATCACGGTGCCATCGGGGTACGTGGCTGCAGATCGATTCTACATTGACCTGAAAACAATGGGCAACTTTGATTTCACTCTGCGACATCACCCCGAAAGCACGAACGCATCGTTCGCGTTCGTGCAAATTACCGACCTTCACACTGCCGTCAATGATCGTGCCATTTTGGAACAAGACCTCGCACAGATCCATCGAGAAGTCGGGGATAAAGCTCGGTTTATTGTGGCAAGTGGCGATTTGACGGATGGTGGAAAGCCGGAAGAATACAAAACATATCTCGGCGCTATAGCACGATCCAAACTTCCTGTCTATCACGCTGTTGGGAATCACGATGATCGTGCCGAGAAGTGGGGCACAAATTTCATGGATATGCTGGGACCAATGTACTACAGTTTTGACTACGGTCCTCTGCATTTCGTCGTTTACGATGGTAGGAGAAGACGACGAACCGACAGCACAGACCAAGAATGCTGGATGCGTGCGGGTCTCGAATTACAGCCTCCAGACAAGCCGGTAGTAATCATCAACCACTACCCTTGGGGCAGCGAGTTTTACGATCAGTGGAAAGCCTTCCCAATCATAGCGACCTTGTCGGGACACTGGCACTCAACTCGGCTGTTCATGGACGGGCAGACTGCGCACTATAATACGCCTAGCCTCGGATTTGGCGGCGGCGATCAAAGTCCACGAGCGTATCGTCTCTTCACCTTTGAGGGTGGAAGATTGAAGTCAGAAAGTCGAGCACTGGTATCCTCGGAGATTTTTTCCGGCATTACTTTCCATCCGCCCGCGGACAACGTGGCAGGTGTCCTGCATCGATTTGAGGAAACTCATCCCGAGCCTGGAGCTGATTGGCCCCTATTTCACGGAAACGCACGTCGGACGGGGAGTGCTGTAATCGGACCGCGACCACCCCTATCTTTTACGTGGCGAGCGGGTACAGGTGGGTCAATACACATCGCAGCGCCGTTGGTGGCTGAAGGATTAGTCTTCCAGTCCACGAAGAACGAGGATACACTTTCCGGCAATGGACTTGTAGCGTGCGATGCTCGAAACGGCACTCCGCGGTGGCGCCATACCACCGACACCGCCATAAAGCGTGCACCCGCCTACTGCGATGGTCGTCTATTCATCGTGACTGCAACGGGATTAGTGCAGGGGCTTACCGCAGAAAACGGCGAGCTACAATGGAGTTACGAGTTGGGAGACGCCTCTCAGCTCTGGGTGTATACCACGCCGCTAGTAATGCGTGATCGAGTGTACATCGGCGCGAATTCACACTTCGTGGCATTATATCAGGAAACCGGCGATGTCGTTTGGCGTCGAGATGATTTGGCGCCAAGCGATTTTCCTCCCTGCACCGACTCACCGTCTGCCTGCGGCGAATACATTGTAATCGGGTTTTATGGACAATCGAGGAATCTGACGGTGTTGGACGCCGCAACCGGCAGGACGGTCTGGGCTAAAGCCGAGGGAAAACCGTACGATATTTATTCCACGCCAGTCATTGATGGGGATGGAACGATTTACGCGGTCAGCGCTAACGCGATCCGAGCCTACAACTTGGAAACAGGGACGTTAGAATGGGAGGCGCCGTTTGTGCTCAATCGTGTCCGTGCAACACCCGCATTGGCTGAGGGGCGGCTATTTGTCTGCACGGGCAGCGGGACGCTGCATGCCCTTGAGGCGGGGTGCGGCAAGGAACTATGGAAGTGGAGTGCATGCGGGAATGCACCGTATTTTACCCCTTATGCGCGTGAAGGTGGTGTCACGCTTGCATCACCGGTCGTAGCTGGAAACTACGTCTACGTTGCTGCGGCAAACGGTTATCTCTATGCCCTAGACACAGCCACAGGAACCTGTGTGTGGAGTCACAATCTCAAGATTCCCTTGGCTGCACCCCCGGCAGTTTCCGGTAACGGGCTTTGGATTGGCGGCTGCGACGGCTTTGTTTATGCTTTTGCGTCGTCGGACACATAACACTGTTGTAGGGTGCGCATTGCGCACCAGCCTTTGAAAACGCTAGCGACGTGTCAGATTGCGTGGTGTCGGAAACTGCCGGCAAATTTTTCACAGGTCAACCAAAAAACCAGGTAATCAAAGCATTCCTGTTTTCTTCAGCACTTGATTGGCGCCGTCTATAGTCATTTCAACTGAGAAATATACATTTGCGACCTACGCAATCCGTTCGTAGTAGCGCAATTCATTGCGCGTCTTCTGGATGGACGAACTGTGCCCGCGATAAGAAGTCGCGACCTGGAGATCGCTCCTACAGTTGGCTTTTTGCATATGTGTAGATTTGAATGTGAATGACTATATCATGCCGATCAGATGTACAAAGTTGGACCTAGCGCCCGTGCCAGCGCCCCGGTTCCGGGTTCCTCTGAACGCGCTGAAACAGGTCCTCCCATTCGGTTGAACCATCGTCGTACCATACTTCTAGGCGCGTACCTTCCACCTGCGCTTCCGCGTTGCCCCGTTTGAAATAACTCAGCCGATCGCCTTCCATGTGGATACAACTCCCATCCGGATAAACCGCGGTCTTGATAATCCGCGGCGGCGGATGCATGAAAAGCCCGTCGGCGTCGAGTTTTTCGTCCGGCACGCGGTATTTTTCGACAGCGTCTTCATCAACCTCAACACCTAAGCCGGGAGCGTCCGGAACCTTGTGGCAGCCGTCTACGACTTCGATTGGCTCCTTGAGCAAATGATGGCTGTACAGATTGATGCAGGTAATCGCGGGCCAAGTAGAGTGGGTGAGTACCACTCCCAGATGGCCTGCCCACGTCGTCGTTAACCCGTTCCCCACGATCTGCAACCAGAAGGGTAAGTCCGCCTCCGCGCTCAGCGACCCTTGACGAACCACTGTGGACTTTCCACCACCGATGACGTATCCGTCGCAAACGGACTCACGAATGTTGACCACGTAAGGCGGTGAACCGAAGTGCATCGCGATTGGGCGGTCTATCGCCGCGCGAATCTGCTTGTTGCCTTCTACATTTTCTTGCGGAATCGGCGATTCGAACATAGCCACGTTGTCGTATTTCGCCAATTTCTCCATGATGGGAATGGCGGTTGGCCCATCTTGGAAGGAGCCGTTTGGATCCAGATCGAGTTTGAAGTCCGCCGGCACAACCTTGGAAATCGCATCAACCTGTTCGACGATGTCCCACCACGGGCGCGGTTTGTTCTTGAAACTGGTGTAACCGCTTTCCACGGCATCTTTGGCTTCCGCCGCCCAGTCCTCCGGCGAGGCGTCGATTGACCACCACGAAATTGGCGCCGCATCCCTCACCTTCGTCCCAAGTAGTTCGTAGACCGGCACTTCCAAAATCTTTCCCACAACGTCGAATAGCGCCATCTGCAAGCCTGCGCCGAGGGAGTCGTCGTTCATCAATTTGGCGGGACTTTCTCCTAGCACGCGCCCTACGCTTTCGTCGGTAACACGTCCATAGGTGTAGTGAACAACCGTCTCGCCCCACCCGACATGCCCAGTATCCGTTGTCACTTTGCAAAGTTCCAAAACACACCAGTTGTACACCAGTGATACGCTTTCAAAGGTGATTTGGTGCTGTCTTGGCGTAAACGGTACATTAACAACAGTGCGTTCGACATTGACTACTTTCATCTGTTCCCCTTTCTCCGCTTAACCGTCTCAGGACACTTGAAAAGCGGATTTGGACTAAGGTGCTTAAATCGCTTGTGGATTATCCCTGAGCTTGTTTTGAAGTTTCTCCACTGCCTTAATGGAATCCTCCAACTCCCTTCGATGTGTGTTCACAATGGTGTCATGGCTGAGCGGGTTTAGAATAATGCTTCGATAAAGTTCGATGTCGCAAATAAGAGCTTGTGTCACAAATGGGGTGCCATCATCTTTCTTGCAAGTTTTTGTCGGCGTCCAGAAATCGTCGCTAGTAAGACGCCTTGGATTGTCGCAGTACCTGACACATAAGTTCTTTTTGTCGCAGAATTTCTTTAACATGGATTCAAAGGCTGTGCGTAGGTAAATAGCACAAGCTCTGTAATCGTTAGCATTTAGAAAATCTCTCGCTTTCTCAAGATATGCCTTATTTTCCACAAAAACCGGCACTTCAAATTTGTCCGTTTGCGCGAAGTAGAATTCGACAGTTTTCCATTGTCCATTCGCCGAGGCCCACTGTTTGACGATTTCATACCACGCCTTGTCGTAAGTCATCAGAAAAATCTGATACTCTGAGAAATATTTCTTCAGAATGTCAAGTACCGGGAAACGATTTGACATGTCCAAGCCAATCAACACATCATCAAGCGCTAGAATCTTCAACTCGCTGTCCGGCTGGAGTAAGAACCCTGCGAAATAGATGGATAGAGCGATGGCAGACAGTTTCGCTTCGTTCAAGAAACTGTGATACGCGGCGAGATTTATGTCAAAGAATTTCACCTTTAATACAATCTGCTGATTGTCTAGTGCCTTTTCGTGCCGGTTGTATTTAATCCTGTCAAAGCCCAGGTCCACGATAACATTATACCCAAATTCGTTAAGGATTTTAGACGTGAGCGTCTGTAGTTCTGCTAATTTACCGGTCAACTCGTTATTGAACGATTCAACTTGTTCTTCAAGTTCTAAAATCCGTGTGGTTGCGTTTCGGCGAGGATATGGTGCTTTTCGTAGATTATCCCAGTCGTCGGCAAGACTTTGACCGGTTTTATCGCTAATAGTGTTGGCTAAAAGATTATCAATTAATAGTATGAAGACGTTCACGTCCTCTTCATCGTGATTGACATTATGCGTCTTCAGTAGTGCCTTGTAGTCTAGGAAGCCCTTTGCTTTTGATGCATCAATAATCCGTTGGTCCCCCGTCTCTCTAACAGTTCGCGACCATTTGTAGATACACTCATTTGATACTGAGTCCACCCGGAGATGGAGCTTAGTGTATCCATCATCCTTACTGAAGATGTTCTGGTGAGTTTTAAATTGAGTCGAGGAATCCTCGCTGGATTCAAGGAACGACTTTAATGCCAAATACAGCGACGATTTTCCGCTCCCATTCTCACCGTAGACCAGCAGATTTTTACCTGCTTTATGAAGATCAATTTCCAAGGTTCCACGGAAGGCTCTGAAGTTTTTAGTCTTGATTTTGGTGATTCTCACCACTTGTCCTCAATGATACGAATCGGTCTTAGACTATCTTGAAAGAAAAGGTTTACCCGAACTGGATGTTCTTTATGGTACAGGCGCTCGTATAGAGTGCGGAATGCAAGCATCTTATCTCCGTGAATCTCCTTCACTTCCAACAACTGCTCCGCCATTAAGTGTTTGAATATATCTCTGTTACCGCCTTGAAGAACGTCGGGCATATAAAACTCATAAACCAGACCGTTGATTATACGCTCAAAATATTTGAGCATCAAGAAATCGCGGGCGTGAGATAAATCCTTGCCGCTGGTTGTCGGTTGGTTCTGGAGATAGATGAGGTAGTCAACAATCTTGCGAATCAAGTCTTTCTGTGCTACATTAAGATTGGGAACAGGAATTTGCTTCATAAAGCTGCTGCGCGCTTGAAGTTCTCCGGGACCCAACTGGTCAGAAATCTGTGAGTAGAACCACTCTACAGTGCGCGAATTGAGCAAGCCGCACAACCACGTTTCCTCCGTCGGAATGATGTAGCACGTAGAGCCACAATAATAGCCCTCGGTCTCAACCGCGAAGGTTTGCGTGTTGTAAAGATTTGGACAGACTAGCTTCGGTCCCGCATAGCGAGCAATTTCCTCGACGGACGCTTGGAGTTCGTACCATCCTCCTCCTTTGCCTTTTCTCTTGCTAAGAGAATCCCTGTGTTTTTTTAGGTATTTTCGAATGGCTGGATAGGCGTTTATCTCCATGCCACGGTAGGCAAAAATTAACCACTGCTCCGGTGGTTCCACTTTCCATCGTCTTATGTCTCGCCCGTGTAGTAATGGCTTCAGAATATCTTCGGACGAAGGGTGTTCCGCAATTAGTTTATCTCGCGATTTGCGGTCCACTACAAACACATCAGTCGGCGCTGTTTTGATACCGAAAAAGGGCTGCGTCTTGATATATTCTTCCAACGGCGTGCCATTTTCACGAAGCCTCTTCACCAAATTCAACATTTCTGGAGCATCATCCTGAGAACGAAAAGATTTCTCTTCGACAGTTATGGTTTTTTCTTTCATGGGATAACGGTTCCTAAAGCCTTGACGAACCAATACTGCGATATCTTCCGGCAACTTAACTTGATTCGCCCGTTCAAAGGCGGCAACATTTCTATAGTCGTTACGAAATGCCGCAACAATATCCACTTTATTCTTTTTGGCAGTAATCAAGTCTTCTTTGGCTTTTTCCCATTCTCTCAGGTGTAACCAAGTTTCAGCGCGATTGTAGTAGGCGTCGGTATAACCGCGTTTTATCGCGAGGCTATAGTCTTCAATTGCGCGATTGTATTCGCCTTTTTTGTAGTAGGCAACCCCCCGATTGTTGTAGGCTACGGCAAGGTCGGGTTTGAGTTCGGTCGCCCTGTTAAGGTCTTCAATTGCGCGGTCATATTCAGCCCTATCAATGTAGGCAGCGCCGCGATTGACATAGACTTCAATTAGATTCGCTTTCAATTTTAATGCCATTTCATAGTCTTTTATTGCAAGGTCATACTCGCCAACGTTGCGATAAACAATACCACGATTGATGTAGGCACCGGCGAAGTCGGGAGCCAGTTCTATGGCTCTGTTACAATCTTCCATGGCTCTCTCATAATCGCCTTTAATACGGTAAGCACCTCCGCGATTGCTATGAGCGATTGCGTAGTTTGGCTTGAGTATTATTGCCCTGTTAAAGTCTTCAATTGCGCGATCATGCTCGCCTCTATTACTGTAAGCAATTCCGCGATTGGTGTAGGGTTCAGGGGCTTTGGGATTTAGTTGTATTGCTTTGGTGTAGTCTTTGATGGCCCGGTCATAATTGCCTTTATCGCTGTAGGCTGCACCTCGGTTATTGTATGCTTCGACAAGACACGGGTTGATTTGTATTGCCGTGTTACAGTCTTTGATTGCTTGGCAATACTGGCCTAGTTCTCGGTAAGCGTTGGCACGATTTACGTAAGCGCTTGCAAAATCAGGATCGAGTTTGATTGCTCTGTTATAGTCTTTGATAGCACGGTTTACTTCGCCTTTGCTCTTGAAAACCATACCCCGATTATAATAAGCGTTAGCATAATCCGGTTTGAGATTCATTGCCGTGCGCAAGTCTTTGATAGCTCGGTTGTAATTGCCTTTCTCATAGTGAACTGCTCCACGATTATTGTATGCTTCGGCAAAGCACGAGTTTAATTGTATTGCTGTATTAAAGTCATCGATGGCCTGCTCTGCATCACCTTTATCGCGGTAAGCATTACCACGGTTGTTGTAAGCTATGAAAGAGTTAGGATTTCGATCTATCGCCTTGGAGAAGTCTCTAAGAGCCTTATTGATGTCGTGCTTATTGCTGTAGGCCATTCCGCGATTATTATAGGCCATGGAAAAATCGGATTCGTGTTTAATTGCAATGTTATAGTCTTTTATAGCACGGTCATAATCGCCTCTATCACAATAGGCGTTGCCTCGATTATAGTAGGCATTGGCATCATCGGGTTTAAGTCGTATTGCATGATTAAAGTCCTTAATAGCCAGATTGTAATCGCCCTGTTTGTGGTAGGCATTCCCTCGGTTGTTGTAGGACTTGTCCTCATTGGGATTAAGTCGTATCGCGGCGTTAAAGTCCTCGATGGCAAGGTCAACCTCGTCAGTATCAACGTAAACGGTGCCGCGATTGTTATAGATGGCGGCATCACAGGGATTGAGTTGCATCGCTTGATTAAAGTCCTTGATGGCAAGGTCATTCTCACCCTTGCTATTATACGCAACCCCGCGGTTGTTGAATGCGTCAGTATCACGGGGGTTGAGTTCAACCGCCAATGAGTAAGCTTCTATAGCCTCGTCTATTTGTCCAATCCTTTGCAGGAAATCACCTTTATGGAACGCCGAATCAGCGAGTAACTCTCGTTCAGACATCTTGGGCGCCGGATCTTCTCGAACCAGCATTTCGCGAATCACTGCCCGGGTGCTATCAACCACGTTTTGCCATCCTCTGCTCCTAGGATTCCATTCGTTGATCGGTTTGCCTTCTGCAGGGAGAACTTGGATGTCACCAAGTACCTGAGGTTCCCATGTGTTAGAGTGTAAACCCTCGGTAGACAGAGCCATAGAACTCCTCAATTTATGATTCTTCCAGTCACAACTCTCAAGTATAATGAAGATGACTCTGATGTCTTTTTTTGCCAATACGTCTGCCAATTCCTTATTGCAGTTTTCAGAAGCAAGGCTATCCGCAGAGACGAGGTAGAGCAGCAAATCCGACTCGGGAAGGTTTGTGGAGAAAATTTCCTTCTTCCACGTATCGCCAGCCAGAATCTCATTATCGTGCCAAATGTCTATTAAGCCCTCTTGCCTCATTACATCAAGGTTCGTTATCAGTTTGTTCTTTGCTTTGCGGTTCTTATGTGAGTAGGTTATGAAAACCTTTAGCGGCTTTTTCATTAGCTTTTTCTCTAGAGCTAAATTATGACGGGTATTTCCACTGCTTTGACAAGGTAACTCACGACTAAATGTCTATCAAACGTATCCGAGGGGGTTTGTCGGGTTCGCAGACAACAATCTGTTGTCGCGTCCAATCAACCTCGGCGTTAAGGAGATTTTGCAGATCAGCCATTACCTCCGTGGATGGACGATTTCCCGCACGAATATAGATGATTCCGCGAGTGGTTTCACCTTGATGGATTACTAGCTCTCCGTAGTCGGAATCGTGTGTCAACACAAATCGATTCATCTCATGCGCCTTCAGTAAGATATCTCGGTCCTCATATCTGCCCCATCCTTCTTCACGCGCGGACACCACATCAACACCTTTCTCTCGCAAGAACCGAATCACGGTAACTGCGATATCCATGTCAGCGACGAGTGAGGGCAGCATTGTGCACGTTGTCACACATAGTTGGGGGATTGATTACCATTCGATTGTAGATTTCCTGCGAAGCGGACGCGCGCTCTGAAGCGGACCTGCGTGACGAGTCAAACTCGCGCACCACTTGGAGGTTATCTTCGTTCAGTTCCGGGTAGCCTTCAATAATCTCGGCGTCCGACATTCCGCTGTTGAGCAACCCCAACACGTGCTCTACGCTGAGACGCGTTCCTTCAATAATAGGTTTCCCCGCTAGAATTTCCGGATTGACGACAATTTTAGCCATTCGTGCACCTCTCTTGAGAAAATTTAGCGCTCATTTGTACCTCTTTTGTCAGTTTCTCAACATTAAGCCTTCGTGATTGACAACATACCGGCGACGTTTTCCGGAAGCTTGACTCCGTTTCTCGCCTCAAAGTCTGCGATACTATCATAGTCCGTACGAAACGCAGTAACGATATCCATCCCTTTTTCTTTGGCAACCGTCAGGTCTGATTTGGCTTTTTCCCATTCTCCTAAACGTAACCATGCCTCGCCGCGATTGTAATAGGCTTGGGCAAATTCGGGGTTCAATCCTATCGCCGAGTTGAAATCTTTGATAGCACGCACTATGGCAGACTCTACGCTCGGTAGCGTTTCCATTGCCCCTTTCTTGCTGTACGCCACCCCGCGATTGTTGTAGATGTCAGCGGAATTGGGATTCAGTTCTATTGCTTTGTTGAAGTCTTCAAAAGCGCGTTCATACTCCTTGTTGGAGTAGTAAGCCACCCCACGATTGCTATAGGCGTTGGCATAATCGTTTTTGAGGTCAATTACTTTGTTGTAATCTAGGATAGCCCGTTCGGCCTCACCACGGTGAATATAGGAATTGCCGCGATTGTAATAAGCGTCGGCATGATTGGGTTCGATTTTTGTCGCCTTGTTAAAATCCTTGATGGCACAGTCATACTCCTCTTTGGAGTAATAAGCCATTCCACGATTGTTATAGGCTTGGACATAGTTGGGATTGAACTTTATTGCTTTGTCATAGTCTACGATAGCCCTATCAAAATCACCTTTATCATTGTAGTAATTGCCACGGTTGTAATAGGCATCGGCAAGGTACGGATTCACTTTTATCGCTTTGTTATAGTCTTTGAGCGCGAAATCCAATTCGTCTTTACTATCGTAAGCATTTCCGCGATTCACGTAGGCTATGGCATAGTCAGGCTTGAGTTCGATTGCCCTGTTATGGTCTTTGATAGCACGGTCAATCTCGCCTTTGCTGTTGTAAGCAATACCGCGGTTGGTATAGGCTTCTGCATAATTGGATTTCAGTTTTATTGCTCTGTTATGGTCTTCAACTGCACATTCATTATCGCCATTAATTTGGTAAACAACCCCTCGACTGTTATAGGCTTCCGCATAATCGGGTTTGAGTTCTATTGCATTGGTGAAGTCCTTGATAGCGCGGTCATACTGCTTTTTGAAGTAGTAGGCTAGACCACGATTATAGTATGCCTCAACTTGCAATGGGTTTCGATCTAATGTCTCGGTATAACGTTCAATCGCTTTATCAGAATCCCCTCTATTTTGGTACGTCAAACCTTTAAAGAACTCCGTATATGCACTTTGATGGATTTTCTGAGTTGTAATAAAGCCGTGTAGGTCGTTATAGATGGTTTCAGTAGATATGCCGTGGTACTTTCGTAGGTAGCTTAACATTGGAATTTTGAGATATTTTGGAATCTTGATTTTGTCGTATTGCTCCGGTTCAATGTAGCCTTTGGGCGGCCGAACGAATATGCTTTTCTGGGCTATGACACGGTTTTGGGGGTTCCAAGGTTCCTCGACTCGGTATTTTTCCTTAATTTCTTCTGTTTTTTGCAACAAGATTATCCTGCCGTCTTTGTGATGGGAACCGTCGCAGGCGAAGAAGAGCGCCCTCAGATAGTCTGTCGTAAAGTCTATCAGATTGGTTTTGCCACCATAGTGTTGGAGTTGCGTCATGGTTTCAAACCCTTTGTCAGTTCCGTGGACATAATTTTCAACGACGTTCAGTATTTCTTCTTGGACAACCTCTATATCAAAGTGTTCCGTCTCAATTTCCTCCTCGTATTGGCGGTAGAGATTCGAGGAAACTTTTTCAAAGCATTCAGGTTCGCCACGGTAAATGTAGTCACCATTGGCTGATTGTGTGGCTATCTCTTGGGTTTTTTCGAAAACTGCGTCTAGGTCGTTTTGAGATTCTGATTGGTTTCGTTTGTTCGTCATCTGTCATTCACAATGATGATTCTTTCGTCCATTGTCTGAATAGCAAATTGCCGCGAACTAAATTTTGCTAAAAGTAGAACTCGCTTTCAATCCGCGGAATCCGTAGTGCCGACAATTTATTTTGTCGCTCCCTCCACAACTGCGATTTCGTCGGGAGTAAGGTTGAAGAGGCGGTAAACAATTTGGTTGATTTCAATTTCGATTCCGGCGAGGGCTTCGCCTTCAGACTGTGCGGCGGCTTTCGCCAGTTCGCTTAGACGTACCTTGTCGATGTCCAAAGCGGACGGAATGGGAACTGTCGCCATACTCTGAACAAAAAATCTGAGGCGCCCTCCTTTCCATGGATCGCCAAGACTTTGAAATGTTTGCCTAGCGAACCAGTCAATAGTTTTGGATAGTAGAATAGCAAGTAACGATACCTCTAATCCGTCAATTGGCATGAAATAAGTTGTGTTTGCACCGTAGAAGGGTTTTTCTGTATAAAATGCTTTCAGCACGTTCCCAATATCAGAATATATAACCTTGGAATCCTCAAATCTTTCAGTCTCGCCGGGTGACGCTTGTAACTCATACCATTCCTGTTTACCCGCTCTTCTTGATAACGCTCCTCTGTACTTTTCCAAATGTCTCTTGATTGCTGGATAGTCGTTAATTTTGATGCCACGGTAGGCGAAGATTAACCAAAGATCTTGTGGATTTACACGCCACCTGTACACGTCGCGCCCACGCAAAAACGGCTTTAACACTTTAGTCGAGGATGGGTGCTCCGTGATGAGTCTATCCCGCGTCTCCCTGTTTACCACGAAAGCTTCGTTTAATCCTGTTACAATGCCACGATAAAAACGTCCCTCAACGTATTTGCCTAACGGTTTCCCAGAATTACGAAGTTTGTTTAACAAAGCGTTAGTTTTTGCAGATTCCACGGACCAACCGGAATCTTCCAGGTCTCCTTGTCTTAAACTTTCGCCTCTTTCGCTGACAACCTTAGTGAGGCTTTCAATTTCGCTACTCTGTTTAATGGCAACGACTGTTAGGGTGATGGTTTCTTCGCCTGTGCTTTTTTGGAATTGGACTATAGCGGGGTCAGTTCCTGCGGCAAACACTGGCAACTCACCAAAATCAATAACGGTCCGGAGCCGGCATGTTTTAAGCAACTATCTGAGTTTCAACCCGTAGGCAGCACGAAAAAACTTGTTTGAACTGATGAAGCAAAACTGTCCTCCAAACTTCATCAAATCAATTGAGCGTTTGTAGAAGTACACGAACAGATCAGCTGTTTTAGTAAAAAAACCGCCAAATTCGTCAGCAAGTTCAGGTTTGATGTGTCTGATAGCTTCTTGACGCACATACGGCGGATTCCCAATCACCACATCAAAACCGTCCGCGATTCCAAACATCCATTCAGAGTCAAAGAAATCTGTAGAGGCGTTTTGGTCATAGGGATCCCAATAAGCGATTTTCTCAGCTTCATCCGCGGGCATTCCAATATGCCTTAATTCCGCAACCAATTTTCCGCGTAACGTCTCATCCCTGCGCTTACAAGCAAGTTTCTGCCGCCGCGTAGTAGCATGAAAATAACGTTCGCGGTTTTCGCGTAGTTCACGCTCTAAATCCTGTGCTTTACCGCTCGTCAGGGTTCGCTCGCTTTTAAGCCCAATCAACGTGTTCGCCGCGATGAAGCGCGTCTCAAGATTGGGCAACGGTTTGATACCGAAATTCTCAGCATCTTTATCCGGCATCTGTTCAATCGCCAGCGAGATGAAGAAGCGCAGTTTAGAAATTTGGCAAGCGATGGGTTGAATGTCCACGCCGAAAATGCTGTTCTGAATTAGATACAGTTTCCGCCCGAAATCCGAATCCCGATACCGCCTGAAAGTTTCGTTGATTTCGACAAGTTCTTCTCGCCGCATATCATCGTCTTTCCTATCAAATGCCTCCTCTGCCCTTTGTACCGCCCGTTCCTTCTGTAATTGTTTCCACCGGCTGTTGTCCGCGTCAATGCGCCGTAGTGCAAGCGTTAGTTTGTGCAGCACACCCATCGGAAACGCACCGGAACCGACAGCGGGGTCAAGTATCTTGAGGTCCGAAATCGCCCGAACGATCGTGTCCGCTTCGTGGCTATCGAACATTTTCTCTACATCGTCCGGCGCCTGTCCATAATCAAGTAGAGGCCGTAACTTGTCTTCGGTCAAGTTGCACTGTTCCGCCAATGCTGCAACTAACACCTCCTCCACCATGTAGTCTACGATAGGACGTGGGGTGTAGTAGGAGCCGGTCTGTTTCCGGGCAGTTGCACCGGTTTCCGGGTTGTATGCTGCGAGCAGGTTCTCAAAGACTTTTCCAAGGAGCTCAGGGTCTAACGCGACCTCTTGCTCTACCGGCGTATTCTCCTCAACGGTAAACTTGTAGTGTTTCAACAAGGGAAACAAACCAAGAGTTTCGTCAAAAAAGAGACGGTTCGGAATGCTTAACTTCCTGTATTGCGCATCTGAAAAACAATCGATGCGGTAGCCGCCATCTCCTGTTGCCTCCTCGCTATCCAAACAATCAAACAAACCTCCGTTGATGAACGGTGTTTGGGCAAACAACGCCGAGAGTTTATCGGGGTCATTTATTTGGCTCTTGTAGCGATACCGCGAAAAGTTACGATGGGTGGTGTTAGTCCCTGTGCTAAATCCGCGCTTCTCTATCTCAGTATTTAGTGTGGCAAAAAACAGATTTTGCAACACTGCGCGGTAGTAAGAATCGCCATCGTCGAAGTCGTAATCCTTCAACAGCGCACGCATCTGCGTTTCGTCGAATAAATCGGCTGAAACCAACCCCTTTTCTTTGATAAACCAGACAAACAGCAAGCGCGTAATTAAGCGAATAACATGTTCTTGTGGGCTTAACGTCTTCGTTTCGGTTGTTGGGAATTTCCCCTCAGACACTGCCCATTCAAACCAGTTGAAGAGCCTATGGTAGAACTGCCTGTTGAGTGTTTCGGTGTCTAGCGTTGCCTTCCACGCCTGATGAAGCGCAAGGAAATCGGAAAATTGATGTTGGCGATACAACTCACCGAGCGATAAGTCAAACAGGATGTCTATGTGAGCGCGATGGGGATTGTCGAAATCAATGTCCTTAATCAATGTCACCTTTTCAAGGACATCCTTTGATTCGTCGCGCTTGTGCAGACGGCGGTCGATAACTGCGAGGGTTAAGGTTTGACCGTGTTGGAAGATTACCATGGCGGGCATTGGAGTCAGTTTGTTTATCTCGCGGGTGATTTGGGACAGTTGAGTGCGGGTGTAGATGTCACCCCGTAACTTCAGGGCGAAAAAGAGGTAGGACTGATACAGGTCTGCCTCAACACTGCCGTTTCCGAAATCAAGTGTGGGCGTATCGCTTTGGATGATTTCTTCGTCCGTCAGTTGGAACAGGAGGTCGATAGACTCCCACTCATCCAGTTGTGCTCGCTTCTGGCTAATGCGATTAGACGGATCGAAATTCGTGACAAACTCCTCGGCGGTGTTCGGACTAAGAGTTATCGTTCTTTTACTCCGGTAGCCTAGGATGTTGAGCAGATTTCGAGCATTGCCTACCAGCGTCCCGTCGCGACAATCTTCCAGTGCTTGGGTAATGTGGTCTTTTGCAGACAGAGCGTTCATTCTTTGTAACCACTTGCAGGTTTAAGCCGGGGCATTGAAAACCCTTCTCTCTGTTTCCTACTTGGATCGCATTAGGCGTAAGATAATCTCAAGGATTCAATCGCGGGCGAATTTGCTGTCATCTATTCGCTCATGCTCATACCAATCCCGCGGATAATACCCTATCACCAAACGCCCATGATCCAGATCATACATCGGCCAGTTGCTATCCGAGACCCCAAATACAATCTCATACTTCACGTCCGGATGGATAATCGCTCGCTCGAACACGCGCACTGCGTCGCCGTGACCGAGATGGTGCGGGTGTTCGGGTTTTGGTCTATTCGCTCTGAAGTTGCCAATCCGCACCCCCACGAATCCGATGTCATACTGGCTCGAATACGAAAATCCCATCGCCTCGCCGAACACTTTGCTCACCGTGTAATGACCCACCGGACAAGGCATCATATCAACCGTGCGTCGCACCTTTGTGTAAGACGGTCCGAGCACACCCGCGCGGCTCGCATAAGCAATGCGGCGCACCCCATTCCGAACCGATGCTTCAAACATATTGTAAGTGCCGATGAGATTGCTCTGGAGTACGCCCTCCCAGTCGTGGTCGATACCGGTTAGATGGATGACCGCATCCATATCTTGTGTCGCTTCAAGCATCGTGTCGAAGTCGGCGACATCGCCGGTGATTGTATCCGCAAGACCGGGCATTGGTTGGCGGTCCAATCCGCGAATGGCGTATCTATCCTTCATTCCTTGCACGAGCACCGAGCCAATCTCTCCCGCTGCCCCGGTGATTAAAACCTTCATCTTCTCTTCCATCACTACCTCATGGATTGTGCCACTTCAGATTTGGAAACCTCTTCAACTTGACATGACAATTCCACGTCCCTCTGAATCCTGACCAATCGGGAACCACGGACTGCTTTTGCGTCGCCGCTACTATTTGCTACTCCCAATCCGCCGGTCCTCTGCCTCTAGCCACTCATCGTACGCTCTGGGCATTCGCTCCGGAGGAGACAAGCCATTCTCCCGCCGCCAACGCAACAGCGGGTGTTCTCGATTCTGCTGCGGCAAATCCACACGATTGCCATACGCCGCCGATTCGAAGATGCCCATCATGATTTCAACATTGTGCTGTCCCTCTGCACCGCTGCATTCATGATCGCGGTCCTCGTCCAAAGCGTTAACGTACTCTTCGACAAACCAGTAATCATCAATGGATGCAGGACTGGATTGATCGTAGTGCTCCGGATAGAGTGGCTCCAGTGCTTCCCATCCATCCGGTTCAAACGACTGCGTCAACTCCCACGCCCCTCCTAAGATGAGAAGTCCGGTTTTTCCCAGCAATCGCCCTTCGGTCCCGACAATCTCCATCATGGTAGATGTGGTTGTCGGAAGACGGTGCTGCAAGAGGTTTGCCGTCACGTTGTTGTCAAAATGCAGCGTCGCGGTGATGCGTTCTCCGGCAATCGTTCCCATGCCGTTCGGCGAAGGAACCACATCATCAGGCGTGATAAGATGGTTGCCGGTTAATGCCGTGGCGGAAACACTGCGGCAATGCCCCGCGAACTTCATCATATCATTGAGCTGGTGTGTGCCGATATTCATCAATCCGTAACCGCCGTAGTAGACCTTTCCGCGGCTGTTGATATAGCACAATTCACCAATGCGCCCCTCGGCAAACGCCTTGTAGGTTGCCCGCATATAGGCGCCCACTCGCCCTTGGTGATGAACGGCTATGCGCACCCCTTTCTCCTTTGCTTTCGCCACTACCGCATCCGCCTGCTCAAGGTCAACGCACATCGGCTTTTCAACATCGATATGAACGCCGTGTTCCAGCACGCGCATGCTTAGATCGTAGTGAAATTCGGTGCCTGTCGGTATGGCAACGATATCGGGTGCGGTCTGACGAATCATCTCATCTAGGTCGGTAAAGCGCACGGTTACACCCAGTTCGTCGCCGAGCGTGTCCATTCGTTCCTGAACCAGGTCACATAGCGCAACAATTTCGGTGCGCGGGTGAGCATGATAGGCGCGAGCAGCCGCAGTGCCGCGTCCGCGGCACCCCAAAATCGCAACCCGATACGTTTTCATTCGGCTTCTCCCAATGCTTGATCGAACTCTTGGATACTGTCCTTTAGTACATTCGTCAACGCGAAATCGCCGCGGTATGCCAGCAACTGCGCCCCCATTCCGCGAAGTTTCGTTATCTCTTCCGGTGTACCGGCGGGCAAACCCCAAGCGATTCCCCGCTTGCGGGCGACTTCAGCCACTCGACCGATCGCCTCGTCAAGCGCTGTCTGGACGTCGGATTCAACCTGACCGAGGCGTAGTCCGAGATCGCCGGGCCCCACGAAAAACGCGTCGATACCCGGCACGGATGCAATCTCATCCACGTTCTCAAGTGCGTCTAGCGTCTCAATCTGCACGACGATGAAGGTTTCGCGGTTGATGTCATCGATGTAGGCGCTGTTCGGGCGAAAAGCGTCAAGGCCGAAGTCTGCATCCAGTCCCGCCCCGTCCAACCCGCGATTGCCCAACGGAGGAAATTTTACGGCGTTGACAACATTCTGAGCGGTTTCCGCGTCCGAAATCAGGGGCATCATCACACCCGTTGCACCGTCTTCAATGTAGCGGTAGAGACGCGAATGTTCCCGCGTGGGAGGTCGCACCATACAGTCAATGTCGTTGTAATGGCATAGCGTCAACAAACTCTGGACCTCGCGCTCCGACATTGCCCGGTGCTCCAGATCCAGCCAGATAAGGTCGTAACCGACGTGCGCCGCATGACGCACATAAAACGGGATGTAGTGCCCCAGACCGCACACACGAGCACATCTACCCTCGCGGAATTTCCTCAATGTTTTGCTATTTCTCATGTTTTATTCCTTGGGACTTACGCAAGTTGTTTCGATTCATGGAAAAAGTGAGGGTGTAAAGTAATACGTAATACGTAATGCGTAATGAACCGCCATTACGAGGCAGTGAGGGGTTCATTTGTGTAAATCCTATTAAAACGCCATGACACCTAATTCCCATCCGTAACCGTCTGAATCATCGCCTTGATGTAACCGAACTCGTAAGCAAACGCTTGACGATTACTCTCCGGATCCTTATGCCCCGGGGCGTGATCGGGCACAACCATGTGTTCGTAGCCAACCTCTTTGAGCGCCTGCATGTTGCGGTGCATGTTCATCACCCCTTCATCGGGCCACACCTCCTGGAATTTGTTGCGCCCGCCAACGATGTTCCTAAAGTGACACAGGAAAATCTTCTTGCGGCTGCCGAAGTAACGAATAATCTCGGGCACCTCGGTTCTGGGGTCTTCCACGCTCTCCGCCATGCAGCCTAGGCACAAGTTGACACCGTGATACGGACTCGGACAAATCTCTATAAAGCGCTTGAAACCGTCGGCACCACCGAGTACCCGGTCTACACCGCGGTGACCGGGCGGCAGCCACGGATCGCACGGATGGCAAGCCAGTCTGACTTTACACTCCGTTGCCACCGGGACCACCCGCTCTAGGAAATAGGTGACGCGTTCCCAGTTCATCTCGGCGGTAACAGGGGTCTCGAATCGCGGCTCACGGTCTTTGGCTTTTTCCACATCCCACGTGCTGTAGATAGATCCGCCGCGTCCCGGAGGTTCGCTTTCGGTACGCTGGTGTTCCATTTCGCAGAGCAGGTATTTGACCGCGGGGATTCCCGCCTCAGCCGCCTGTCGAATCATGTCACAGACGAGATCAATCTCCTTGTCCCCTTCCTCGTAATTGCCGAGCATGAAGTTGGGAATCTCGCCCCCGTTCACATTCAGCAGCGAGGTGGGCAGCCTAACCATCTCCATGTCAATACCGAATCTGGCGCATTTCTCCTTTTTCTCCACCAGTTCCGCCACATCCCAGCCGTACCCGCGATGGAAGGTGATGAAGTTCTCGTTCTTGTTGAACACGCCGTGTCTCGCCAAGTATTCAAGATCTTTGTCAGATGTGTTGAACTGTTGCGTGCCGACGTGCATCTGCCTCCTCCTGCGCTTGCTTCGGATTAAACACCAAACCGCCCGTCTTAGCAAGGTAAGGGTTGCTTCAATCCTACGCTTGATTAAGAAATCACTATAGCACTCTTCAACATCCCGGTCAAGCGAAATCCTTGATTACACACCCAATCTGGGCTGATCTCTTAACCTCGTTTTCTCTTTCTTTGTAGGGAATAACGATCGTTATTCCCTACATCGATTCTCCACCACTGAAACCACGTACAACCACCTGACCAATCATCCCTACTCGTAGGGGACGGGCCTTGTGCCGTCCCGACTTCTCTCTTCCATCCTTCCGTTCGTTCATCCTTCCACGAGTTCCACCCACCACCAAAATTACACGCGATTCCCATGTTTCCGCGTACATTTTGAGTTTAAGTTTCAGTCGAGTTATGCTATGATTATCACCGCGTACACGGGCATGATAACCGTCGAAAAAGTGCCCCCAATAACTGCACAACTCTTGAAAATTACCATAACCCGCGCCGAATCAGAGGTACCTACTTGCCATCTCCGGAAATAAAGTTCGATCCGATTCAGTTTGAAGTCATACGCAACGCACTCCTTGAGGCGACGGAGGAGATGACTGTTGCCCTGCGGCGCAGCGCTTATTCAACCAATATCAAAACCCGAGCGGACTTCTCTTGCGCTTTTTTTGACCGGGACTTACAGGCTGTCGCGCAAGCCTTCGCCCAACCCTCCCACCTCGGCTCGCTATCCGAATTTGTACCTAGAGCGATTCGCGAATACGGTGTCGACAACTTGGGACCCGGTGACGCCATCCTCTCGAACCATCCTTATTTGGGCGGTGTCCATCTCAACGACATCACCCTCATGTCGCCCGTGTACCACCAGGACGAACTCTTCGGCTACGTTGCCAGCCTCGCGCATCACGTTGATGTCGGAGGCGGAGCGCCAGCCAGCATCGGCGCCTTTCGCGAAGTCTTTCAGGAGGGCATCATCATCCCGCCGGTAAAACTGGTTCATCGCGGTGAGATCGTCGATGATGTCTTTAGGCTGGTGCTGGAACAGATTCGTTCAAAGCGCGAAACCGCCGGCGATTTCCGGGCGCAGATTGCGGCCAACAACACAGGTATACGCCGGATAGTCGATCTCCTCGACCAAAAAGGGGCTGAAACGATTGCCTATTACATCAACGAACTCCTCGATTACACCGAACGACGCACACGCGCTGAAATCGCTGAGCTTCCCCAGGGCAGTTTTTCTGCCGACGGATATGTCGACAACGACGGGTTTACCGACAATCCGGTATACCTCGCGGCAAAGATGGTAATTGATGCCGATGGCGTTCTGTTTGATTTGACCGGTTGCGATCCGCAACGGCGCGCGCCCGTGAACTCGACGCATGCCCAAACCTTCGCGGCATGCGCGTATGTTCTTAAAGCCCTAATCGACCCCGACATTCCGGTAAACGCTGGATTCTACCGTTTGGTGCGTATGATTGCGCCGTCCGGCACGGTTGTCAACTGCGCGCCGCCGGGTCCCGTGGTCGGGGGTTGGGAAACGCAGATGCGGGTTAGCGATATACTCCTCAAGGCATTGGCGCACGTTCTCCCGGAGCGCGTCCCTGCCGGCACCAAAGGCATGATGGCTCAACTGGGGTTTGGAGGCACCGACCCGCGTTCCGGCGAGCTTTACGCTTACTACGAGACGATGGCGGGCGGATACGGTGGTCGTGCGACCAGCGACGGGCCTGATGCCGTGCAAGCGCACAGCCAAAATACCGAGAATGCTCCGGTCGAGGAAACGGAAATCAACTATCCGGTGCGCATCCTTCGGTATGAACTGGTGGAGAATTCGGACGGTGCGGGCGAATACCGCGGCGGACTCGGTTTGCGACGTGATTACCTCTTCGACCATGAGGTATCGTTCACCATTCTGGCGGATCGAGATCGCTGGGGGCCCGCGGGGCTGTTCGGCGGAGAGGATGGCGAGGTGGCGAGGTACGTGTTGAATCCCGATGCCGAGGCGACCAAACTCGGCTCCAAAGTGACAGTTCATCTCAAGCCGGGTGATGTCGTCAGCTATCGCACATGCGGCGGCGGCGGTTATAACCCGCCAGCGGCACGCCACCCGCAATCCGTGCTGCGCGATGTAAGAGATGGCAAGGTAAGTTTGGAGAGAGCGAGAGAGGTCTATCGAGTCGCCATCGACACGGAGACGTGGACTGTTGACATCGAAGAGGCTACCAACCTCCGCCAAAAGATTGATTAACCTTAAGTAGGAGCGATCTCCGAATCGCGACGCGCCAATGCACGACTCATCATCGGGAATCGGGAGAGATCTCTATCGCGCTCACTATCCACTCGCCTGATCCCTCCTACCGAAGATACACGGCTTCCGTTTTTGAGCGCGAACAATGGACCCGCGGCAAAAAAAGGCAAAACGTATGACCTCAAGGTATCGCCTAGGAATTGACATCGGCGGCACGTTCACCGATGCAACCCTAGTCAACGAAACTACGGGAGAAATTCGCGTCGGCAAGGTGCCGTCCACGCCGGAAGCCCCGTCAGTCGGATTTATGGAGGCAACCGATCGAATGCTCCGCGAAGCATTGGTGGCTCCGAACGAAGTCGAGTATGTCGTACATGGCACGACCGTGGCGACCAACGCCATCATTGAAAAAAAGGTCGCTCCGACGGGTTTCATCACCACCGACGGTTTCCGCGATCTGCTTGAGATTCAGCGCCAGATTCGACCCACACTCTATGACTTGCAATTCGAGAAGCCTCGTCCGCTGGTGCCGCGATACCTATGTTTCGGCATACCGGAGCGGCTGGACGCACAGGGACGAGTGCTGACCCCTCTTGATGAAAACGCGCTAGTGGATGCGGTTGAACAACTAAAGCGCGAAAATGTGACAGCCGTCGCAGTCTGTTTCCTTCATTCTTATATCAACCCGACCCATGAAAAACGTGCGGGAGAAATTCTGCAGGAGGTTTTTCCTGATGCCATCGTATCACTCTCCTCCGAGGTCGCGCCGGAATTTCGTGAGTATTTTAGAGCGAGTACCACCGTAATTAACGCCTGTATCCGTCCCATCGTCGCGCACTATCTCCAGAGTATCGAGAATCGACTGCGGGAGAAAGGGATTGCGGCGGAATTGCTTGTTATGCAGAGCAGCGGCGGCGTTTTTACCTTTGCGTCGGCGAGCGAAAAACCCGTCTTCATGGTCGAGTCTGGCCCCGCGGCGGGCGTAATTGCCGCAACCTATCTTGGAACGGCCTTGGGGCACCCTGATGTCATCTCCTTCGACATGGGCGGCACTACGGCAAAGGCTGGCCTTGTTCAGAGCGGGACGCCGCGCGTAACCAAAGAATACGAGGTCGGAACGGCGGCGAAATCCGGCGTTGGCGCCTCTCGCGGTGCAGGGTATCCGATTCGCACGCCGGTCATTGATCTCGTAGAAATTGGCGCCGGGGGCGGGTCGATTGCTTGGGTGGATTCGGGCGGAATACTGCGAGTGGGCCCCCAAAGCGCAGGTGCCGACCCCGGTCCTGTCTGTTACGGCAAAGGCGGAAAAGAGCCGACGATCACGGACGCCAATTTAGTGCTAGGGCGTCTAAATCCTAGCTATTTCTTAGGCGGCGAAATCAAATTGGAGGTTCAGGCGGCACGTAAAGCAATCTATGAGAAGTGCGCTCAGCCTTTGGGCATGGATGTTGTCGAAACCGCGCACGGCATCGTGGAAATTGCCAACACCGCTATGACCAATGCACTTCGCTTGGTTTCGGTGCAACGGGGGTATGATCCAAGGGATTTCGTCTTGGTGGCGTTTGGCGGAGCCGGACCGGTACATGCCAACCGCTTGGCAATCGAAGTTCAGATACCGAGAACCGTCATTCCGATGAGCCCAGGCACTACCTCAGCCATGGGGCTGTTAGTCACTAATCTCAAGCACGACTACTCCAAGACACTCATCCAGCGCGTTGACCAAGTGGACGCGGAGATGGCCGCGAAAATCTATCGAGAGCTAGAGGTGGATGGACGTGAAAGCCTGGAGCGAGAGGGAATGAATCCGGAAAAAATCACCTTCCTGCACCAAGTTGATATGCGTTATGTCGGGCAAAGCTACGAACTCACTATCCCTCTGCCCGGCGGAAGACTGGGTGCGGTTGAAGTTGCGAGCGTACTCGCTCAGTTTCATCGTGAACATGACCGGGCTTACGGCTACAGTGCGCCGAACGAACCGGTTGAGTTTGTGAACCTCCGTCTCTCTGCCATCGGAAAAATCAACAAACCCCAACTGCGCGAAATTAGCGCAGGCGACAGTCCCTTATCAGCCGCGCAAAAGTCGACACGATCCGTGTATTTTGATGAGCGTAAAGATTTTGTTGAATGTCCTATCTATGACCGCTACCGCCTCAATGCCGGGTCTATGTTGGAGGGGCCTGCCATCGTCGAGGAGATAGACGCCACCACAGTAATTCACCCGGGATACGAGACACTAGTTGATAAGTTTGGTAACCTTATCCTGACGAAAGCCGCCTAACCGTAGGTTGGGTTGAGCACTGCGAAACCCACCGAATCCACTTTCCGCTCGGATTCTCGGGACATTATTCCCTCAAAAAATCGTACCGCCGGAAATACCCGTTTTCAATCGTCTGCTTTTCCGATTTTGTCTCGGCACTCGCCCAATGACTCGCGTACCCGCGCCTCCACCGGTCCGATTCATTACGATGAGACGTATGCAGCATCTTGCTATGATGAAAGACCACGCCGCCCTTCTTCACCTCCGCCAACACCTCTTTTGACAGGTCAATCAGCTCCGGCGGGGGCACCGAGTTGTACTCTTCTTCGGGATCTGGCACCTCATGCGGCAATACCGGTCCCTTGTGTGAGCCTTCGATATAACGCAAACAACCGTTGGATTCATCGGCGTCATCCATCGCTACCCAAACAGTGATGACGTGATCAGCCGGGTAGCATTTGAAGTAAAAGTTGTCCTGATGGTACGGTTTGGCGGTACCGAAGTGCGGCGGCTTCATGAAAATCTGGTCCGCGAACAGCAACGGCTCGACGCCGATTAGATCCCTTATGATGTCACGAAGTCGGGTATCGAGTACGAAAGTTTGGAATGCAACATCCTTCTCGAACGGCGAAACTAGCTTTCGGGGCGCGGTTCTACCATCTCCCGCGTAGTCTACGGAATAATTTGACGGTCCGCCCTGTTTAATTTCGTCTCCAATCACCTTGAGCGCGAGTTGAGCGATGCGCTCGACCTCCTCGGCCTTAAACACCCCTTCGACAACAACCCACCCCTTCTCCCAGTAGCGATCATAAATTCCTTGGCTGATATTCATTCCCATCCTCATTTCTGTTAAACGTGATGCCGATACATCCGTCCGCCCTTGACAACGGTCACAGGCGCGAACTTCTGTCTGCCAATGCGTACCTCGCCGCGCGAATCGGCAAGTTGGAATTCGCCCTCGCGCAACTCGGATACAATCGCGTCCCCCCAAGCGCCAGCAGCCAGCGTCCCAATCTTGTCGGGCATTAAAATCACCTCTGCCGGCACGGAAGTGACCTTTGCGATGGCGTCATCAAGCTTCATGCCGAGATTGAGGAACTTGGTGACGACATTTGCCAAGTCATAAACGGGACCGTTAACGTTGTAGGAATGCAAATCCGACGAGATAGTTTGCGGCTCGACGCCCTGCGCCATTGCGCGTTCGGCAATATCCCACGAAAACGAGCCGGCGCCGTGCCCAACATCAAATTTAACGCCCCGCTCCATTGCTTCATGGACGGACTTCCGTACCTTGCCATCCTCATCCATGATGCCGCAAGCCCGGTCATGAAAACAGTGTGTTAGCACATCCCTTTCCTTCATGACGGCGAGAATGTCGTCCAATGAATCGCACCATGCGTTTTGCGGGTGTATCATGATAGGCACTCCCGCCGCATCCGCCGCTTCGCGTGCGCGGTGCAGCGGCGTCAGCCCTGATCGTTCACTCGCAATCTTGTGCCGCGTCAGCCGCGCCTTCACACCCAAGATGAGATCGCGATGTTTCTCGATCATCTGGCACGCCTTGCCGACATTGGCGTATTCCGGCATCTCGAACTCGCCAATCTCCTCGGTCATCATCCCTTGCGACGACACGTTGAGATAGGCGAAGATGCTCGTCTCGCTCACCTCAATCACATACTTCCGAAAACCGGTGAAATTGTCCGCGCCCGCCGAACCGGCGTCAACGACCGTTGTTGCGCCCTTTGCAAGGCAGGTAGGATCCGGTTCGATGCCGTAATGACCAACGCCGTAGAACACGTGGACGTGCAGATCGATTAAACCCGGCGTGACGATTCGATCGCTCGCATCCAGCACCTCGCGTGCGTCACTCTTCGACAAATCCTCACCGACAGCCGCAACGACGCCGTTGGCAAATGCCAAGTCCCTCTTCGCGTGGATACTCTGTGCGGGATCGACTAGCGTCCCGTTTTTAATGAGTAGGTCGTAAGTCATAGTATAGATCCAAATTCTCCAGTCAGCATAAACGAATCTTATTTGGGACAAGACTCGGTTCAGCGCGACTCATCCGCTTCTTGCTTCTTCTGACATTCCTAAATCAGCTTGCTGTGATAGACCAGTAGCCGCGCTCATTATATGTGAAACCGAAAATCCCGTCAATGATTTTCAATCGCTGTGTAAATGCGATGGGTATCATAGCTCGGAAGATTTGGGTTGACGAAAACAGCAAACACGGGTAGAATTACACGCTAGTTTTTTTGAAGTGGGTTATCGCTGCCCATAAGAAATCATCACCTAACCCATCCTGCTCGGTGCACAATATAACACCATCTCAAGGAGAGCATTAGACATGCCGGACAACGCTACATTAAGGGAGCGGATTCGCAACGGAGAAACCCTACACGTTGGTAACGCGCCCATGGATGCGACCAAAGACGAACTTGCGGAGATTCTCAAGCAAAGCCCCTGCGACATGATTGGGGTGTGTAGTCAACACGGTCCCTTCAACGAAGAAAAACTGTGGTTATTCTGTAAGAATGCGCATGAACTCGGAATACCGGTTCAGCTACGTATCAAGCATCCGAAGCACGCCTATCTCATCGGGAACCTGTGCGATCTGGGCCCCGCCGCCATCGTCATCCCGCAGGTTGATGACGAGGCTGACGTTGATGAGGCAATCCGCGCGTTTTACTATCCGCCGGTAGGTATCCGAAGTTTTCCGCCGCCTAACGGCTACGGAACGGATAAATGTCTCGAACGCGACGAATATATTGAGTGGTGGAACGAGAACGGAATCCTTACGTTCCAGCTTGAATCGGTTGAGGCGGTGGTGAACGCACGCAAACTTGCCAAACCCGGTATCGCCATGCTGTATTTCGGCGCGGAAGACTTGAAAATCAGTATCGCGGCACATCCCAATTCACCCTTTTCAACGGTCGAGGAATGCAAGGCGTACGTGCGAAGACAGATGGAAGGCACAGGCATTAAGGTCGCCAAAGCCGACGCCCCCGGCGGAGAGATTTGACGACGCTTTGTTTGCAACGTAATTCGTGCCAACTCGACTGACGGAAAGGGAAATGGTAGTTGTTTAGTCCATTGACTCCTTGCGGCAATTCAAGGCGTACCCTTTATTCCACGACCGATGGCAATTTCTCTCATGTACCCAACATGCGAGCGATATCCCTTGTAGGAGGGATCAACTGAGTGAATAACGAAGGCGATAGAGATCCCCCTTGCCCCGCTGCCGATAGTCAGGTGCGATACACTGCCAAACTAATAGTGCCACTCGTTTTGGCTGAACTAAACAGTTACGGGAAATGGATATGTACAATCTCGACGGAAAAGTTGCACTGGTGACCGGCGCTGGCGGCGAGCATGGGATTGGCCGCGCAATTGCGGTGCGGCTTGCGAAAGAGGGCGCTGACGTCATCGTCAACGACATCGTCGGTAATCCATACGCGGATTGGGGCACAGCTTGGGAAGGGGCACCCTCCGTCGTCCGAGAAATTGAAGAGTTGGGGAGGAAATCGATCAGTATCTTAGCCGACGTTTCCAACGCGCGGCAAGTCGATGATATGGTGTCGCATGCAGTTGAGGAGTTTGGACGGATTGACATACTTGTAACCAACGCCGGCTCTCGTCCCGGCGCGGATCGCGTGTCCGTGGTTGACTTGCAGGAGGACGCTTGGGACACCGTACAGAACGTCAACCTCAGAGGCACATTCCTCTGTTGCCGAGCCGTTGCCCGCCACATGGTGGCACGTGAGCCCGGAGGAAAGATAATTACCATGGCGTCCACCTCGGGAAAGCGCGGAAGTGCGCGTTTTGCCGCTTACTGCGCCGCCAAATTTGGTGTAATCGGTTTTACCCAGGCACTGGCGTTGGAATTGGCTTCGCATCAAGTAAATGTCAATGCTATCTGTCCCGCCGTTGTGGACACCGAGCGGTGGAGCTACATCGGAGCCGTGCTGTCAGACGAAGACATTACCGGCGAGGAGTTTCACAAAACCGGGCGTCATGCCGAGCAGATGCGGAAGAGCGGCTCGGGGGTTCCATGGGGGCGGGTTGCGGATGGCGACGATATCGCGCAAACCGCGGCATTCTTGGCGTCCGCCGAGTCCGACTACCTGACAGGTCTCTCTATCAGCGTCGCAGGCGGATCGGTAATGGATTGAAGTTCTGGTTCAATCAGGACCTACCTGCCGAAAGTAGTAGGCATACGCCGTATGCCGTAACAAAGTAGTAATCCCATTTCTCTCGAATTGAAGTGCATTGATTTCGTGGACCAAGGAACGAACATGCGTAGAGTAAGAAACCTTGTGTCCGCGCAAAGCCAGCGGGGCAAGATGCCCCGCCTACGGAGAAGGTGAACGGTTTAATCCAGACATCATATGCACCATTATTCACGCGAAATGGTATAAACACACGCCTTGTGCTATGACCACAACACAACGACCGGGACATGGCGTTAGCACCTACTTGGGAGCCGTGGATTTTCGATACGCATCCCGGCTACGATGTGTGGACGACTGACACCTCGGATGGAGTCATGGAAAAAACTATGTCCGGCTATCTAATGAGGGGATTCCCGCGGTTCTGGACGCACCTAACTTTCCGAAGTAGCGCGTTATGTGCGCCGATTTCGATGGACTGAATAATCGCTGAACCGAATGTAAGCATTATTTGAAACAAAGTTTTGCGAGAATACCGCTGCGAGGTGTATGATTGCACGTTGCAGCGGTATTTCATTATGTCCTTCACCACCCCGTACGATAATTTAATTGCGACTCATTGCGTCCGATTCAGCCACTAGGGAGAAGAAGATGGCAACACACCATTTTGCGCCGAGCATTTATTACCCTGCCCTTGGTACGTACGAACCCGTTCTGCATATTGAGAGCGGCGACACCGTCGTGACCACGACCGTCGACAATAGCGGACGAGATGCTGAGGATCAGCCGGTCACGGGAGGGGGAAATCCGCAGACCGGCCCATTTTATATTCAAGGCGCCGCGCCCGGTGACACGCTCGCTGTTTACTTCGATCGAGTTGTCCCCAACCGGAGAATTGGGCGCACCGCAACCGTTGTCGCGCCGAACGTCCTGGATCCCTACTTCGTCGCTGCCGGCCTGCCAGAGAGGGGTGCCGCCGAATGGGAAATTGATGTAGATAAGTGGACGGCAACGCTTATTTCCCCGAAAACGAGGTTAGGTGACTTTTGCCTACCTCTCGAACCCATGGTAGGTTGTTTCGGTGTGGCTGCGCAAGGTGGACAAGCGATATCAGCCGTAACCTCCGCGGAGCATGGCGGGAACATGGATTATCGTGGGTTTTGTGAAGGTGCGACTGTATACTTCCCCGTGTTTGCCGAAGGTGCGCTGTTCTTTCTCGGCGACGGCCACGCTGTACAGGGGGATGGCGAGATTGTTGGCACCGGGGTTGAGATCTCATTCGATGTCCAATTCACGGTCAATTTAATCAAGGACAAGCGCATCCATTGGCCCCGAGGCGAGAACGAAAACTACATCTTTACCTCCGGGAACGCTCGTCCCCTGGATCAAGCGGTTCAGCACGCCACGACAGAGATGGTTCACTGGCTGATTGAACTCGGTCTCGAAGCCAACGAGCCGCACATCTTGCTCGGTCAATGTGTGGAATATGACGTGGGAAATGTGTTTGACCCTGCCTACACAATGATTTGCAAGGTCAAAAAGTGCATCTTGCGAGATATTGGTCTCAACATTCAGCCGGCACTATGAGAACCATTAGCCATGAAACCGAGTTTTCCCCAAAACTCGGTTTCTTTGTATACTGCGCGCTGTCAGAAATTGCGTCTTTTGTAGGATTAAACGAGCGGATAGCGATCAAGTGACTGAATAGGGAACGCGATAGTAGATCCCGTGCGATAGAGATCCCGCGATCTTCAGGTCGCGACCTGCGTTCCCGGTAGGTGCGGTTTCCAACCGCACCTACCGCCAGACGCTTGAAAACACGCATTTTTCAGCAGCGTGAAGTATAACAGCGCGATAGATTCGATTTTTCCTATAAAACTGCTCACATCGAACAGATATCAAGTAAAACCCAATAGTTAAGGTTAACCTGAGTTGCCACCTTTGTAGCACGAGGATCTCTATCGCACTCCTTATCCAGTCGCTTGATCTGTTAGATTGTGCTTTTAGTGCGCAAACTAACAGTTTGCGCTACAAAATCTCCGCGATTAATGGACTATTTTCAATCAAAAACGATGGTACATGTCCAAAATCTTTTAAGTAGCAACTTGCGTTAAGGTTAATGGGATTTCGCGTCATTTTTGTGTTGTGCGCACATGTTGCATTGGTCAGACAGATGTGGGATGTTGGGGCTGCGTCTCGATCGGCTTGGATTGCCAAATCCAAGCCTTTGGTGCTTTGGGATGTAGCGGCATGGTCACTCAATTTAGCAGTCTTGTTTCCAAGATGAAGCGCAGATACTCGCTTCAAACTGGCGATTGAAAATCTTCGCTGGAGCCCAAGAGTGAAAAACTACGAGTGTCTATTATCTATCTGACCGATGCAAACTTCGCATAATTCCTAAATTTGGGATACACCTTCAACAAAGCCCCGACTTCGATAATCAAGGGATTCATCCACAAAACAATTACCGTAGGGAGACAACATATTGGCTGAAACTCACAATTTTCAAGCAAGTTACCTTCACGCCGTTTCGCGCCAGATATTCATGGCGGTCGAAACACCGCGTCATATCGCTGACACTGTTGCAGGCATTCTCGTCAACGGCAACCTCTCCGGACACGATTCGCACGGCGTGTTACGCATTACCTCCTATTTGGACATGATCGCAAACGACAGATTGCGTCCGAAGGTTGAGCCGGAAGTAATTAAAGAAACCGACAATACCTTTGTCGTGAATGCCGGTTTCGGTTTTGGGCACTACACCGCTCAGAAATCAATCGAGTTGGCAATTGATAAGGCAAAGCGTTTTAATGTTGTCTGTGCCAGCCTCTATGATACCAGTCATATTGGGCGGTTGGGGGAATACCTTGAGGTCGCCGCGCGCGCGGGATGCATCAGTATCGTTACCCTTGGCAACGGCCGGCGGGGTGCCTGGCCCGTCGTGCCATTTGGCGGCGCGGTTGGAGGCATGAGCACAAATCCCATTGCCATCGGCTGTCCAACCGGTGACGATTCGCCGTTCGTCGCAGACATCGCGACCAGCGTGATTGCCGAAGGCAAACTCCGTGTCGCCCGAAGCAAAGGCGTGAACGTGCCCGAAGGACACATTCTGGATAAGCACGGCAATCCGACCGTCAATACAATGGACTTCTACGATGGTGGTTCATTGCTGCCGTTCGGGGGGCACAAGGGCTATGCGCTATCGCTGGTAACTTGCTTATTGGGAGGATTGTCCGAAGAGTTCGACATCGAAAAAGGTAGTATGGGCGGCGTGTTCATGCAGGTGATAAATGTCGAAGCTTTCACGCCTTTGGAAAAATACCAACAGGCTGTTCGGGCATTCCTTGACGACATGAAAGCGACTCCGCCGGCACCGGGCTTCAATGAAGTGCTAGTACCGGGAGATTTCGAACATCGTTGCCGTAACGAACGACTGTCCAATGGTATTGACATTCCGGACACCATTCATCAGAAACTTCAGGAGCACGCGGCTGATTTGAATGTTTCTTTGGGCGAGGAAATCGTTGAGCCGGGTGACATCGCCCGATATGAGGCAACGTCATAATGTGGGAACATCTCCAAGCAATCGGGTAAAAGATTGCGCTAGGGAGACAGAGTTACGCCAAATAGGAAATAAACCTTGGTGGAAACACACAACTTCCCCGCAAGCCACCTTCATGCGATCGCGCGGCAAATCTTCATAGGGGCAGGGGCGCCCCGCCATATCGCTGACAGCGTGGCGGGAGTACTGGTCAACGCAAATCTATCGGGGCACGACTCACACGGCGTCCTCCGTATTCCGCAGTATCTCGGTTGGATTGCCGATGGCTCCTTGCAGCCCGCTGCCGAGCCAAGTGTGGTAAAAGAAACGCCAAATTCGCTGCTCGTGGATGGAAATCATGGGTTCGGGCACTACGCCTCGCTACAGACTATCCACATGGCGATTGAGAAGGCGAAAACCGGTAATGTGGCATGTGCGAACCTCGTTCACATGAGCCACATCGGGCGGCTGGGGGAATACGCGGAAGCCGCGGCACGCGAGGGCTGCATCGGGGTCATTACATGCGGTGTCGGTCTCGGTTGTACGACTCCCACTCGCGTTGTGCCCTTTGGCGGATCTATCGGAAAGCTGGACACGAACGCAATGGCGGTTGGTGTTCCGACGGGCGACGGTGCGCCGTTCATCGCCGATTTCGCGACAAGTGTGGTCGCTGAGGGAAAAATTCGAGTCGCGCAGAGCAAAAATCTAGATCTCGCGGAAGGTTGCGTCCTTGATAAGCACGGAAACGCTACCGTTAAACCCGCTGATTTTTTCGATGGCGGCTGGTTGCTTCCGCTCGGGGGACATAAAGGATACGCGCTTTCGTTAATGACTTGCCTGCTCGGAGGATTGTCTCCCGACATCGACCTCGGAGTAGACGGCATGAGCGGCGCGTTTATGCAGGTAATAAACATTCAAGCCTTTACGCCATTGGATTCCTATGGACGCGGGGTTCGCGCCTTCCTTGATGGTATGAGGCATACGCCCCCGGCGCCGGGATATGATGAAGTGTTAGTGCCCGGCGATCTGGCGCATCGCCGCCGCATGGAGCGGTTAACCAACGGCATTGAACTGCCGGAAACAACCTATCAACACATTCGGGACGCTGCCGCGCAATTTAACGCCCCCATATCCGAAGGAATTGTTGAGACAGCGGATGTCGAACGGTATCATCGGGCGGTTTCATGAAGACGACCAGTGTTGCCGAACCGGTGCACCCTTTTCGATCGACAGCGTAAGTCTTGTTTTGGAGATTGCCAACCGTCAAGAATAACGTTGTAACGTCGCCCACGGTTGTCTGCACGGCACAATTCAATCAATTTTAGTACGCTGTGGAAAATGGAAATCCTTCAAGAACTCAATGAGAAACAGGGAGAGGCGGTTACCCATAAAGACGGCGCGATCTTGGTCGTTGCGGGCCCCGGCACGGGCAAAACCATGGTTATCACGCACAGAATCGCCCACCTCATCCACCAACACGGCGTCCCACCAGAACAAATCCTCGCTGTCACCTTTACGAATAAAGCCGCGCAAGAGATGCTCGATCGAATCAAGAATCTGCTCGGCACAACGCAGGGATTGGACGTTAGAATCCATACCTTCCATGCCTTCTGTGTCAGCTTGCTGCGAGAACACGCGCCGGAAATCGGGTTGAGCAAGAACTTCACGATTTTCGATCAGGAGACACAGGAAGAGATACTGATAGAATGCCTGCGAGAGTTGAAACTGAATCGGCTCGACTACCCCCCTTGGCAATTGCGCGACATCATCGGAGCGTATAAGGTGAGGTTGGAAGATCCGCTGGCTTCGGGCGGTGAGATGCCCGAGATTCGCACACGAGATGGCGATGTGATTGACGACCCGTCCGCCATCCAAAATATCGCGGACCTAATCAAGGCATATCATAGCAACCTCGCCGCACATTCTGCGCTTGACTTTGACGATCTACTTTACAGGACTGTCGAAGTACTCCAGAAAACCCCCGCCGTCCGATCCAAATATCATCGCGATATCCGCTATATCCTTGTTGATGAATATCAGGACATCAATGCCGCTCAGTATGAACTCTTGAGACTGCTTTGCCGCGTGCCCGGTCGGAACTTGATGGTAGTCGCCGATGAGAACCAGTCGATTTATAGTTGGCGCGGCTCCATGCCGGAATACATTGAGAGATTCAGGACCGATTTCCAACCCACCGTCGTGGAGTTGGAGGAGCACTATCGTTGTACCGAGAAAATTCTACGGGCGGCACAGACGGTGATTTCCAAGAATACCCGCCTGGAAACGAGTACCCTGAAGACACATCGAGGCGCGGGACATACCCTTTTCCACTACACGTTGAATGATCCGAACGCAGAGGCGTCGCACGTTGTCAAGCTCATCCGCCAACTCGTAAACGATCGGCACTACTCATACGGAGATATCGCGGTCTTTTACCGGACGCACCGGCTCGCGGAAGCGCTTGCCGATCGCCTGTATTATGAGGGGATTCAATTTCAGCGTATTGGGCGAGAAAATTCGTTCCAAGAGACACACGCACAAGACATTTCTTCCTATCTGAGTTTTGTCCAGTGGCACCTCCCGCGCGATCTTGAGCGAGCGCTCAATTTTCCGCAGAGTTTAATTGATGATCTAACGTTTGCGCGGCTGAAGTGGTTGGCACGGCGTGACAAACTTACACTGGTTGAGCTGCTCAAAGAGATAGAAAATTATCCGGAAGACGTTGGTCCGTTGACGCGCCGGAATATCCGCCAATTCCTTGAGGAAATTGATGGCTTTGCCGACGAAATCAAAGGCGAAAAGATTGGTAGAGCAGTGTCGAAACTGTTTAATCTGCTTGAAAGCCGCCGTTCCCCCTATCGCGATGAAGAGATTCGTACGATTGAGGAATGGGACGAAATCCCACATCTCAGGATGGCTGCGGACGCTCTGTACAGTGCGGTTAAGCGCGGCGAGTCGGTGCGAATCACGGCTACCACCGAGATTGATGCCTGCTGCGCCGCACATATCGTTCATCAGACATTTGAGCGTTATCTAGACTGCGGCGTTCATATTGAATTTTTGCCTTCGGGAAACGAAACACTCCAAATCGACCCAGACAGCATTACTATATTGATTGGCGGCTTTGCGGTCGTGCCCGAGACAACCGCCACGGTAATCCTCATCGCGTCCGAGCCGGACGGAGACGCAAACGCCATCCAGTTAGGACGAGACAAAGAGCCTGGCGATAATTCGGTAATTGCCAAAAGTGTCATCGCGCTGAAGCTGTGTCAGAGAGTTGTCGGCTACTTTGAAACCCCAAATTACTCTGATATGATTGTCTACGACCTCGAAACCACCGACTACAATCCCAAGCGGGCGGAGATTGTCGAAATTGCCGCCAAGCGGCTCAGCATCATCGGGAGCGAAATCGAGCGATACCATCAGTTGGTGAAACCGTCGCGCGCTATCCCAGCGTCAAGCACCCGCGTTCACGGTATTGACAACGAAACGGTCAAAGACGCGCCGAGTATTGAGGCGGTTCTACCGGGGTTTCTCAGTTTTATCCAAGACCGCATCCTCATCGGGCACAACGTCATTGAGTTTGACAATATGGTCTTGGAACGCGATCTCAGGCGGTTGGATGTCGGATTATCGAATCCCTGCTACGATACGCTCGTCACCGCTCAACGACTCTATCCGCGTGAGTCCCGTAATCTTGAGGCGCTTTCTGAAAAATTCGGCATTGAGCACGATACCATGCACCGAGCGATTGAGGACGTAGAGGTGAACCACCGTGTGTTTGAAGAACTAGTCAAGGTCAATCTCCGCCATCGCGAAGTACGCTCGTTGATGGAGTTTTTGCCGTTTGTGGGAATCGGGATTCTTGCGAATCAAGTGGAACGACGGGAAACCGAAGTCTTCGAGAATCCCCTGAACGATGAACGTCCATCGGCTGCCATAGGAGCATATCTTCAGGCGTCCGCACGGTACGTCCAATGCCACCGTCCCGAGACGGATAAACTGATGTCTTCCATGGGATTAACAGAGGCGGAAGACATTGGAGGATATCTTCAAACACTCCGCAAAACTACGCCTGCGGATTTTCCGGAAGATGGGGAGTGGGAAAACAGGCGGGCAAGATTTATGAACGGCATGCTGCATTTTGAGAGGAATAGCCGAGAAAAAGACATCTCCGGATTCTTGGACTATCAGAAGTTAATCAATAGCGCCGACGAAACCGAAATCGAATCGGACAAAATTACCTTGATGACCCTCCATGCGGCGAAAGGAACAGAGTTTCAAGTGGTCATCATTACGGGCATGGAGGAGGGAACGTTCCCCATAAGGCGCAAAGACCAACCGTTGGCGGAGCTTGAAGAGGAACGCCGGCTGTTCTACGTCGGCATGACACGCGCCAAGGAGCGGCTCTATCTGACCTCAGTTGTCCGCCGCCGTGGCGATTTGGAACGCGCCCCCTCCATGTTCACTCGCGAGATCCCGTCAAACCTAATCAATCGATGGTCGCCGCGCCGTCCGAGACGTTGAACCACAGCCATACAATTCTTGGGAACGTATCTTGAGACGAATCTTTAGCAAGAGCATCCGGGTTGAAACATACGGTTCTTCAGGGTCAAGTGTGGGAATGGAACTTGCTACACGAAGGCGCATTTGAGCACTCGACTGCGTAAGTCCTAGGTTCTTTTGACATTTGAAAATTAAGCCAATATTGATTCACTTAAGGCAGTATGTTGGGCAACCACAAGGGTTGCCCCTACATTGGATCAATTTCCGTAGGGGATCTCTACCGCCTTCGCTATTCGCTCAGTTAGTGGTTGGGTTTCCCATAGAGATCTTATCTCGCCCCTACGATAGGGACTTATCGGCGAATTATGGACACGCCTTACATAAATGTCAACACGCCCTAAGATAATTTCATTTTCCACACTTAACTCTGAAGAGCCAAACATATCTTGATTATCAGATTGAGTTGGAATCATCGTTTCTCTTAGAGCCTGCTTGAAAATCGGTAGCAAAGCAATCTTGGTCGTTTGTAGGAAGGTTTTTCGCGTTTTTATATTTGTGTTCTGCGTACCTGTGGGATCTCTATCGCCTTCGCCAATCGCTCAGTTGATCCCTCTGGGGTTTTTAGAGGCTGGTGCGCGGTGCGTACCTTACAAGGAATGGTGGGCAGTGCCCACCCTACAAAATACACTGTTCAAACCGAACGGATAGTGAGGGCGATAGAGATCCTCGTTATTCCTTACAAAACCTTGTTGCAACATCAAATCATTGCCGAAATCATCAAAAGGGTATAGATTGGGGGTCTCCAGAACCACATTGGGAATTATTGCAATCAATTTGAACGCAGAGGGCAAACGCTCCTTCCTGTGGCAACTCTGATTCGTACACTTAACTCGGAAGAACCGTTCAGTCGCTCGCTTGATCCTCGCCTCGGAGACAGTGAACGATATAATCAAGACATCACAGCACTATTGTTCAATCGAATTAGCATCAGAATCTACCTAGCGTGCGTGCATCCGCCTCCAAGCGATCGAGTTCAAGGTGGTAGATACCGTTAAGCATTCCATCTTCAAACTCCGCTCCGACGCGCAGCGTGCCGTAAATCATCACCAGTTCATCTTGGTAGCTGCGAATTTTCTTTTTTTCCGGAACCGTGACATACACCCATTCATTAAGGAGCGGAATGGCACCGAAACAGCACGCCAACTGATTTTCGAGCAATACAAAAGACTGAAGATTGTCATCCTCACCCTCAAGCGGCAACATAAACCCCTCAATTTCAATTTTTCCCCCGTTCAAGGCTTTAATTTGCGGCGGAATATCCTTGTCGAGATTTAGCGTGGCGATGTATGCCGGGTCCTCCAATTTTTCCCAATCCGGCTCTCTGATAACAAAGCTAGTGAGTGTCTCGAAGGTGAGTGGCTGATATGTCCCTGTGCGTTTGGCGCTCTTTTCGCTTTCGACCTTGGGTATCGGGGAGACAGATGCGGGAGAAGGCAGCGTATTTGTTTGGTTTTCAGGTTTGGGGGTCGTCTCGTTCTCCGAGTTGGCGTTGTCGGGAATTGCCCCCGCGACCGCTAACGGGGCGCCCTGCACTTCAATGGGTTTGGAGGCAGAATCTGAACCGTCGCCTAATTTCCTAAGCGCGCGAAGCGGATGTGATTTGGGTAACATCTGAGAAATGCCGATCGACAGCAGGATGACAATTGCAACGGTAATTGCAAAGTGCAGCCAAGAACCACCCCGCTTTTTCGTTTCGAGTCGTTTCATCTCATTTGTCTCCTAGCTAATGATCGTGGTGCTCCTCGTGTCGTCCCTCGTTACCTTCGGGAAATTCAAAATCAACGTCGGCGAAGGTCTGACCTTTGACCGCAATCGAAAGGATTTCCGCATGAAATTCGGCTATCCCCATAAGCTCATCCGATTGCCCTGAGAATTGAGACGTATCTCCTTGCGTTTCTCCTGTTAGAACATTCGCAACGGCTGTGAGATGTAGAGCGAGTGTCTGCTCCGATTTCAACCGATTTATCTTGAGTTTGATTGCCTCTTGCGAGAGTCGTACCGGTTTTTCCGCCTCGCCGTCCAGTACGTAACCGGTAAGTTTGCCAGTTGCTTTTTCCAGCACAAATTCAACGTGCGCGAACTCGTCACCTAATACGACGAGTGTCCCGCCGCGCGGCGCCGTATGTTCATGATGTGCCTCTGTTTCATGCGATTTCTCATGTTCGTCGCGGTGTGCGCCTTTTTTCTCACAACCGGATTGAATGAATGTTATTGTCAAGATTGCTGTCCATATCACAACGGTGTTTTGGATTTTCATGATGATTTTCCTTGCATCAAATTGAGTTCACGGTAAAAGTCGTACGGTTGGCGATAATTTAGACATATCAACAAGTTTGTGTAGTATAATTTATACATGAAAGTAGAGCAAGTATATACGGTCCCAAAAGTGTACATTGAATCATCCGTTATAAGTTTCAGCACCTTCGTGTTGTTAATACGTTGTTAGGTCTACACATTCCGATACTTGCTACGCCAAACCAGCTATACTCCGCGCTGTCAGAAATTGCGTCTTCTGTAGGATCAAACGAGCGGATGGCGATCAAGTGACTGAATAGGATCAAGCACGCGAATAGCACGCGCGATAGAGATCCCGAAATCTCCAGGTCTCAACCTTGTACGAGGGAACTCCGATTCCAGACCTAATGGTGCTATGTAAGTCCTATTAGAAACAATTATCACTGGAAAATAAAGCGCAATAATACCCAACGGAAAGTATAATAGGCGAATTCAATGATTAAAGATCCCCCCATAGTCGAAGATATCCGTCGCATCAGGTGCGCCCTCTCGGAGCAACTTGACCATGATGTGGAAAAATATATTGACTATTTGCAAAGTAAATATGAGTCTTCAGGTCAAATTGATATTGTGGAACCTCCGCCGGAATCATCACCCAATACAACGGAGGGCAATCAACACGAGGATTAACTAATAGGCGTCAGGTTCGTCGCAACATCCGTCCGATACGCCTTGACGGCAGGGACAACGCCAGCGACTGTACCTAAGAGTATAACACAAACCGGCGCGATTATAAATACGGGATGAAGTTTTAACAGGTCCAGAACGATGCCGGTTTGCGCACGAACAATCGTGGACGCCCCCGTGAAGATTGCGCTGTAAACGATAAATCCTATGATGACGCCCAGCGCGGCGATGGAAACGGCTTCCAACACGATTACAGCAAACACTGTTTTGCGGCGGGCGCCGAGCGCCCGCAAAATGGCAAATTCGCGCCGACGCTCGTTAATCGAGTTATAAACGCTTGCCAGAATCGACCCGCCTGCGACAACAACGACAAGATAGGAAACCAGTGCCAGAATCTGATTCATCCAACCAATTTTATCGAACAGTCTCGCCATCACCGCCCCTATGGGCCATGCCAGTGTCGCCACTTTGCCCTGCTTATTGATGGTCGCGTCCATGATGAAACCGATTTGCGGATTCCGAAACTTGAGCATAACGGCGCTAACCTCTTTGTGCTCGTCGGGAATCTCCTGTCCGGGTTGAGCGACAAAGTCCTCTCCGTCTCCGCGCAGCACATGCCCCTCCATCCGATAAACCCCCTCTATCGGGATCCAGATGACGCGGTCAGAGGGTGAATTGGTCGGTTTAAGCACCCCGACTACGGTATATTGTTCATCATGCCGCATCGACTTGTCAAACACTAAGCCGTGATAGGGGGTGAAGTTGTCGCCTAACCCCAAGCCCAACTTTTGAGCGGCATAGCTACCTAGGACGGCTTCCTGTCGAGTCGGATCAAAGAATCGCCCATTCCGTTGTGTCTGAAACCGAACACCATCTCGGTATTCAAATTTCGTGAACAACGCTGTTGTTGTGCCGACAATGCGGAATCCGTGATAGTTGTCTCCAAGCGCATAAGGCACGGCAAGTTCGACACGGGGATCGTTTTTCATCGCCTGATACATCGCCCACGGGATATTGCCGGGTGAGGTTTCGAGATGAAAGACGGTGTTCAGCACCAGTTGTAACGGACTGCCACGAGCGCCGAGAACCGCATCGAAGCCGATCTGACCGCCGGTGAACGCGGCTACGGACTGCGCTCTGATGCCGATAACCGCCATGACGAGGCCCGTCCCTAGCGCTATCGACAGCGTAGTGATGAGAGTCGAAAGCGCGTGTTGTCGAAGGCTGCGCCGAACGATGAAAATCAAGCTTATTCGCTTTTTCATTGTTCTGTTTGAATTGGGCGTTGCGAGGGGTTTAAACTATTTTGCTTGAATAAAAGTGGATAAATGGCATGAATGAAAGTCGCGATTCGGAGATCGCACCTACCGATGGCCGTCTCCGTGCAAAGTCGGCGAAACAAGATGCCCCTCGTATTAGGGTGAGTGATTTGCATGGAATCGGTATCGGCATTCTCATAGTAGTGTTATTCAATCGAAACGGTAGGGCGTTGAATCTAACATCGTACGATTATCATGCCCCGTTTCTTACGCTCGATTTACTTCTGCGAAATCCATTTCCTCTTCGAATTGGCTTAAGACTTCCGCATCATGGCTAACGGTAAGCAATGCGGCGTTGTTTTCGCCGCAAATCTCACGGACGAGCGCTATGGCTGCGTTGGCGTGATGATAATCCAGATTTCCCGTGGGTTCGTCGGCAAGCACCAAGCGCGGTCGGTTGGCAACCGCGCGGGCAACAGCGACACGTTGCTGCTGCCCGACGGATAACTGCGATGGTCGATATCCCATCCGATCGTCAAGCCCCACACGCTCAAGCAGGTGTCCCGCAAAATCTGGGTCAATTCCCTTCCCAAACATCATACCGAGCATGACGTTTTCCAACGCGGTGTAACCGGGGAGCAGATTGAAGGTTTGGAAGATGTAGCCGATGTGGCTGGCACGCAACCTGTCGCGCCCGGACTCCGAGAGGGCAGTCATCTCCTCGCCGGAAACAACGATGCATCCGCTATCGGCACCCAGAATACCGGCGATGAGATTGAGAAATGTCGTCTTCCCAACCCCGCTGCCGCCCCTGAGCGCAATCTGCGCACCCTCCTCCATCTCGAAATGGGGAATGTCGATGATGCGGGTTTGTAAACCTTCAGGCGAAACGTATGCCTTTTGGAGGTCAGTGATTGTCAAGAGCGGCATAACAACTCGTGGTCAGTCGTCCAAGGTTTCGCAGGGTTGACAAGTACGGCAAAGGTGACGATTGACGAGGTGGGCGCTCACAAGAAGGAGACCACCAATAACCGTGAAGATGACTTCGGCGTTTTCTGAAACGCCTAATCGCGCAATAATGATTAGCAGCAAGGCGCCGCCTAGTATCAAAAACACACGCCGTTTTCGATGGTTTCGAAAGCCCCAAGCGAGACTGCCTACCGCGATTCCGCTGGCTGAAGCGACCATCACTAGTTCGGTGGACTCGGCCAGAATGAATCCAAGTCCAATGAGCGGCAGCACAGTTATTAACAACGGGGCAGCCATGCAATGGACGGCGCAGGCAAACGAGAGGCATGCACCGACGTTATCTACGGTCGAATGATTCAGATGTCTGTTCATTTTTTCTCCCCGTGTCACGCAGTCTTGTTGGCTGCGTTGCATTCGGCATATAGAATGCGCAAAACGCAATTGATGTACCGCTATCAGGTCTTGCGCATTCAGATTGTTGTGCTTTATGGACTCACAGTTACCGGAATCGGCAACGCCGCCGTGAAGTCGGGATGGTCCCCGTGCATCAGTTCGAGTTTGATTCCGGTTTGTCCGGCTCGAACTCCTATCACCTCAAAGGCGAATTCTTCATCGTGGTGCTCATCCTCGTCTTCGTGCTCATCCTCGTCTTCGTGGTCTTCGGGAAGGTGAATTTCAATAATCGACGTATCGTACTCGGATAACGCCAAGCCGAATGCCTCTTCCTCATCATGGCCGTGGCCATCATCTTCCTCCTCGGCGTGGTCATCCTCCTCAAAGGATACTTCTTCGCTGTCGTGATCTATGAACACGACGTGCACATCAATTTCATCTCCAACCTTTAGGGAGATTCCGCCGGTTTCTGTTCCTTGGAATTGACGGTAGACCTCTTCCTCGTCAACCATGAGAATAAAACCATCGGCATCGACGTGCATTTCCTCGTCATCCTCGCCCTCTCCGCACGCGATTATTAGTAGCATGGGAAGAGCAAGTAGCAATACAGGTAGTTTGAAATACTGCTTAATCATGTTGTCCTCCAAATAGAGATAGACTGTGCTCCCGGCATAAAGACTGACGGGTAAGTAGATACAGCCAGACTGCCATTAAGGTTACCTAAAATTTACCGGGAGATAGGTAGAAATAACTTGGGAAAAAACCGAATTGTAGATAAAACTGGCGGATTAAGCGGCGGAGGCTGGTGGGGCACGGCTACGGACATTGCTAACTATAGCCGTAGATATAAAAGTCGGGTCGAAAGGCGAATGAATTGAAGTGCGAAGACCGTGATTGGAAAGACTTTCAGCGTGGTACGCAATACCGAGATGGTTCGCAATGAAAAAGCAGGTAGAACAATCGTGCGATTCGGAATGCTGGTGTTCATCGTCGTGATCGTGTACAATTCCGGCAATGGCAATCGTTATCAGATAATAACAGATACCCATCGCAATCACGCAACCGGTAAGATTGATGTAGATTCGATTGTTCCGCAACGCCGTTTACCCTTTCAGAAGTGCGCTGTTTCAGAATTAAGTATATTATTCTAGCACGAACAGACAGGCTTTGTCCAATTTATTGGCTAGGACTTATGCAGCGTGTTCATAAGTCCCCTGATAAGGGGATTTAGAGGTTTAAAAACAAAAATCTAACCTTGTGTGCCAAACTTACGCATGTTATGTTATAACATAACCACGTCAAAGTCAAGTCAAATATAGAATCTTCTAGGGGCATTTAATTCTCCCGTGATTCGGTCTCCCGGTCGAGACTACGGCGAGGCAAGATGCCCCTCCTACGGATTGGGGTTGTTCCGAAATCAGTCAAAAAACGAAAAACCAAATAGCCCTATGGAATCTTCTAGGTAGGTGGTTGTCTCTTTTCGGAAAGATTGACGCTTGTAATAACTGCAGAATATGACACATTTTAATTGTTTGCGTAAGTCCTATTGGTATCGAAAGTCGGATGATCCAAAGAATGAGATTGCGGTTTACGGGTAGTGGGGAGTACCCATCCGACAACCCTCTCAGGATTAGATGTGATTACCTTTGATGGGAGGTTTGAGTTTCTTGACAATCGTACGGCAATGGCTTATGCTACGTATCACAAAATTCTATTTAACGAAAGGACGGTAATGTATTGTGTATCACTTTATTCCTGTTTTAATGTTTGTTTGTATTTTGACAATTGCAAGTTTTTCGGTGCTTGAGGACAGCCATGCGGGTGAAGACGCCTCCGAAAAAACTCGCATTCCGGGCTGGTTTCGAGTTGATACCGACGCCTTGGGAACGCATTTTCTGATTGGGGCGACCCATTCGGTGGGAGGTGTTTCGCTAGAGTCTAATATTTTCATTGACGATACTCTCGGCGAGTTTGACCTCGGCGTCTCAATCCCTGCTGTCAGCGGGGATAGTTTTAGCCTCACGCTGCTACCCATGCTTGGCCTCGGGTTTGACTTCAAAGCGCCAGATGGTCCCGCCACTATTTTTCCACATCTGTTTGTGTTTCTTCCCGCCGGAAAAATTTTCTTCAAGTCGTGGACGATTGGGTCCATCCATTCTGTATTCGACGAGGAAAGGGATAACGAAGTCTACACGCGCAATTATCTCACTTACTCCCTTAACAGGACTGTCGCGGTTGGCCCGCAGTTCGAAACCGTGGTGGGTTTGGGCGATGAGAGGACGGTTTTCAGCCAGATTCTCGGTGTGCGGATCAATATTGGATACGGCGAGAACAACACGCTCGGCATCCTTGCTGGGTATGATACCAAGAAAACGGAGGAGCAATCGGGCTTAACGGGAAGGTTGAGTTTTACGCGCAGATGGTAGTGTTATGTCGTTCTCTTAATTTCTACAAGCGTGCGCACGGGAAGAAGCAGAATTTTGATGAAGGAACTCGGTATCGCCTTGACACTATTTTACAATCACCATCCGCTTCATCTGATCGAAGGTTGGGGTGGACAATTGATAGAAATAAATTCCGCTTGAGACCTGCTCACCACTGTTATTGCGGCCATCCCAATGGGCGGCACGCTCTTGAGTAGAATACTCGCCCGCGGTTTGTTGGCCCAGATCCAACTGTCGCATCAATTGCCCGTGAACATTGTAAATGCGAAGCGTAACCTCGACGTCGGCACTTAACCGGTACGGGATCCAGGTTTCCGGGTTAAACGGATTGGGGAAGTTTTGAAGGAGCGCCGTCCGCTTAACTTGAGCTAGCGACGTCACTCTCAATCCAAACGGATCCACGGCAAACGGCGGCGTTCCGAAATCCTCAATACCACTATAGATGTAGGCGGCATGGCCATCGCCATTCGGTTTCCCATCGTGGTTCAGAAATGGTCCGCTATGGGAGGCGACAGCAACGGCGTTCTCGCTCATGGAGATTTCCGAGCCGAAATGTATGTCTTTGGCGCCGTCTTCCGGTACGACGGTAGCTTTTTCTGCCCAAACCCCTTCGGTTCGCACGAAGGAATAGGCGGCGCCCGAACCTCTCGCCGGGTCGTCATATCCAGGGGCTCCAACGATAGAAATGCTCCCGGTGGTTGCAACGCCAAATCCAAAATTAAAGTTCTTTTTTAGTTTACCAGGCGTGAGTTGGGATTGGAACTTCCAACTTGCTCCGTCGAGAGCAAAGACATAGGCGGCTCCCGAATCAGTCCCGCGTTCAGAGTCACGAAACGGCGCTCCGACCACAACGGTCTTTCCGCCCATGCTGACCGAACTTCCGAACCTGTCGGCTTTCGCGGCATCGGCAGCTACAAGCTTGGCTTGTTCTGTCCACTGAGTTCCCTTACGCACAAAAACGTATGCCGCACCGGTAAACCTCGCACCGCTATGGGTGTGTCCGTTCGCGCCAACCACGGCGGTGTTGCCATGAAGGAAGACAGATGCACCGAAAGCGTCTCCTCCCGCCAGATCCGAGCCAACTAGCTTTGCTTGTTTCCTCCACCCTGCCCCCTCACGAAAGAATACGTAGGCTGATCCGGAGTCTCTACCCGCGTCATCGTCCTTTGGGACACCGACAATGGCGGTATTCCTGTCAATCGCTACAGAATATCCGAAATTGTCCGCTTTAGTCGGATCGTCTGCCCCCAGTTTCGCTCGCTGATCCCAGTTTTTGCCCCTCCGAACATAGACAAAGGCTGAACCTGACGTTTCTGCGCCAGCATCGTCATGAGGAACGCCGATGATCAGGCTGTCGCCGCTGACGGCGACCGACCATCCGACACTGCCGCCGCCTCGAGGGATGAGTTCCGCTTGTTTTGCCCAGTTTTTTCCATCGAATGCAAAGACTGTCGCAATGTTTTGAGAAACTGATCCAACAATAACAGTGTTTCCGCTGATAGCGGCGGACAGTTGAGATCCGATGTCGTTGTCGTCGTCGGCAACCAGCTTGATGCCTTGTTTTAACGCCAAAGCGGTATGTGCGAAGGTTGCCAACGCGAAGCCAAGGATCAGACCACGTAGAATTAACTTTATGTGTTTCACGGAAGTCTCCTATCGCTGATTCTAAACTTCAGGCAGCGAAGCAAATGTTCTTCAATGACGGCAAAACAACGAGTATATTTTTTAGTCAATATCTATCGATTATGTTTCATTTGAAAAACGAAAGTATCGCCAAAAAGTCCAAAGTGCATTAAAATTATTTGACGATCAACATGCGTCGCGTAGCTTGGAAGGAGTCGGCATGCAACGTGTAATAGTGAATGCCGCTCGATACGGTCTCGCCGAATTGGTTTCTACCGTCCCAATAGGCTGCTGCTTCTCGCGTCAGGTATTCTCCAGATTTCTGTGGTCCAAGGTTCAACTCGCGCGTCAGTCCTCCGCGGACATCGTAAATGCGGATTTTGACATCGGCTTCGTTCGCCAAGCGGTAGGGTAGCCAGGTTTCCGGGTTAAACGGATTGGGGAAGTTTTGAAATAGCGCCGTGCGCTTAACCTGTCCCAGCGTTGTAGCGCTCAAATCGAAAGCTTCGATGGCGTACGGCGGGGTGTTGAAATCTTTGACGCTATCGTAAATGTACGCCGCGACACCGTGGGCTGACTCCGGTCCAGCATTGCCCGCGTTGTGCGAGGAAACTACGACGGCGTTCCCGCTGATTGCGACCCATTCCCCGTAGTTAACCTTTTGCCCGGGATCTCTAGGCAAGACCTTTGCCCGTTCCTCCCAGCGACCGTCAACCCGCACGAAGGAGTAGGATGCTCCCGACCCCGGTGCACCTTCATCGTGAGTCTTGGCGCCAACGATGGCGATACTGCCGCTAATGGCAACACTGGACCCAAACTGATCGGCTTTTTTTGCGTTCCTGGGACCGAGTTTTGCCTGGTTCCGCCATCCCGCACCCTCGCGGACGAAAACATAGGCGGCGCCGGAATCTTTTCCACGGTCGGAGTCCGCCAACGGCGCACCAACGATGACAGTGTTACCGCTCATTGCCAGCGAACCGCCAAAATTGTCGCTCTTGGCAGCGTCGTCGGCTACGAGTTTGGTCTTTTGTACCCAGGTGTCCCCATTCCGCTCGAAGACATAAGCCGCCCCCGTGAACCTAACGCCGCTATGCGTATGTTTCGGCGCACCGACGATGACAGTGTTCCTATAGACCAGAACGGAAGTTCCGAAGGCATCCGAGCGTTGTAGGTCTGCAGGTGCGAGCTTGACTTGCTGTTTCCAACGAGTTCCGTTTCGGACATAGATGAATGCCGAACCCGAGCTGCTCCCGGCGTCATCATCGCCGGGCGACCCTATAACGGCGACTTCTCTGTCAATGGAGACTGCATCCCCAAAACCGTCGTCTCGATCCACATCCGCGGGGACCAGTTTCGCCTGTTCGTTCCATTGATTGCGGTGGCGGGCGAAAACAAATGCGGCTCCGGCAAGCGACTCATCGGCTCCCGCCCTTGAGGCTCCAATGAGGGCATAATCGGGGGTAGCTAAATCATGAGGTCCGGTTAGATCGACAGCTATTCCGAAAGAGGGAATGGCTCTATTCATGTTTCCTTCGATGGGCTTTACGGTAAGTTCAGCCTGTTCTTTCCACTTCGAGCCACTCCCGACATAGACCTTTGCCATGCCTAAACCCGCAGGTGCCCCAATGATTAAGGTGTCGCCGTTGATATCAGAGGATAGACGACTATTTCTTGTCCCCTCCTCAACGACCACTAGCTTGAATCCGGCGGCGTTACTTATGGCAGCGAACAGGACGCAGAGCATTGGACAAATGAGGATTGATCTCATCATTTTTGTCATCCGAATCTTCCTTCTATCTTATCTTCCGCATTATTGAGCCCCTAATAACCAGTGGTGCTAGTATATGTTGTATTTAAATCATAAATGGCATACTATATGCTGACATGATGATGTGCGATTATGCGCGGTTAAAAAGAGTTCCGCCAACCTGACCTGCTAACTGCCTAGATATAGTATGTCATTGAAAATCATACACCAAATAACTAGCACCAAAGGTTAATAAGTTTAATTTCTCAGTTCGCAGAATCCCGCTTCACAATTGACAGCATGCAATTATCCCTGTCGGAATAATTCTTTCAGCAAGTAACAGTCATTTTTCGCTCTATGACAGGTTTTGAAAAAGCGTTCCTTCGTGGTCTGGTTTTCACTCCAGCGGAGTGCTATGTCAATAGAACACGATTCCTCCTCGCGTCTGCACTCCAGAGGAGTGCAATGTCGGTGTTACTTGAGAAAAATGAAGTTGATGATGGAATGGCAAAACCGATTAATCAATCGGACTCACCGTAGTACCTTGGTGATTTTTGCTCATTTGTGGATATTTACCCCAAGATCAGGTATGTGAAAATTCGAGATTGCACAAGTCTATTATGCGGAAGATGAGTTCTATGTTAAGGATTACGAAAAAACAAGCAACTCATTATAGCGAGCGCGTCGGTTCGGTTGGCGTGTTGGGTTTCACTAGAGATAGTTGACACAGCAGTGTCAAGGATTAACTGCGGCTATCTTTCAATGTGACATACATTCACTTTTTGTCGTTCAACCCAACCTACATTGCTCTCGTTCAGTCGCTGGATCTATTTCAAAATGAGCATTCTTCGCGTGGCACGAAATGTGTCCGCTTGTAGGCTGTAGAAATAGACGCCACTGGAAACGGTTTGTCCGACCTCGTCTCTGCCATCCCAATAGGCGGCGGCTTCTCGGCTAAGATAATCTCCAGCTTTCTGCAAGCCGAGATTCAACTCTCTAATCTGTTGCCCTCGCACGTTGTAGATGTGAACAGATACGGGCGCGTCAACCGCCAATCGATACGGCAGCCATGTCTCCGGGTTGAAGGGATTGGGAAAGTTTTGAAGCAGCGCGGTACGCCTGATTTTTCCGAAGGTTGTCACAGCCAATCCGGACGGATCGACCGAGAAGGGCACTATTTCTAAATCTTTGGTGCCGTCATAGATGTGCACCGCGTGGCCTTTACCCCACTCAGGCCCATCGTTGGGGCCGTTATGCGCCGAGACAATGACGGTGTTGCCGCTCAAGGCGACCCAAGCACCGAAATTGATCTTTTGACCGGGGTCATCGGGTACGACTTTCTGCTTCTGCTGCCATACCCCGTCCGAGCGCACAAATGAATATGCGGCGCCCGAGCCCGGTTCACTCTCATCGCGCGTTTTGGCGCCTACAATGACATTGTGACCCGCCACGGCAACGCTAAATCCGAATTGGTCGGCTTTCTTCGCGTCGCTGGAAGCCAGTTTCGCCTCCTGTTTCCAACCTCCGCCATCGCGAACAAAGACATAGGCGGCACCGGCATCTTTTCCTCTGTCCGTATCGGCTAATGGCGCGCCAACGACAACGGTATCTCCACTCATAGCAACCGAAGTGCCAAAACCGTCGCTTTTGTCGGCATCCGCGGCGGTAATTTTGGCGCGTTCCACCCATTTGTCCCCTTCGCGTTGAAAGACGAAGGCGGCTCCGGTGAATCTAACATTGCCGTGCGTGTGCTTTGGCGCTCCTACGACGACCGTGTCTTTTTGAACCACGACCGAAGTTCCCAAAGCGGCGGATCGGTCCAAATCAGCGGGGATGAGTTTTGCTCTCTCTTTCCAATTTGCGCCGTCGAACGTGTAGACATAGGCTGCCCCCGAGCTGCTACCGGCGTGGTCGTTGCCGGGTGAGCCAACGACTACAATGTTCCTGTCAATGGCTATCGCCCAGCCAAAGTTGTCCAGTTTGGCCCCATCACTTGCGACAAGCTTCGCCTGCTCCTTCCATGTGTTCCGACTGCGGGCGAAGATATAGGCTGATCCGGATAACTCACCTTTCGGATTGTCTCTTGCCGCTCCGATAGCGGCAAAGTCGGCGCTGCCGTGTTCATGGAGAGCGGTGAGAGCGACCGACCAGCCGAATCCGGGAACGCCTTTGTTTATGTCCGCGCCTCCCACAAGGGCGACGAGCTCCGCCTGCTCTTTCCACTTTTTACCGGCACCGGTATAGATTTTGACGTATCCAAGCCCCTCATGGACTCCCACAATCAGGGTATCGCCAATTATGTCCGCCGTCATGTGACTGTTTCTCGTACCGTCTTCGGCTACGACAAACTTGAATCCGCCAGCATGGCTGATCCCTGATAGTAGAACAGCAATCACCAGACTGACAACGGCAAATCTTACACTTTTTTTCATGATACTCTCCTCTTGATGTCAAAGTGAATTCGTTGGTACGAAGATTAGTGCCTTTTTCTGGACCCTACGCACGTTGCCCGGTTTCCTAACCGAACCGGTATTTATCCAGTCTCATAGGTGCGGTTGGAAACCGCACCTACCGAAACATGTAAATATGAATGGAATTGGCTATAGAGTAATACGTAACGCGTAAGAAAACCGTCTACGCGTCACGGTCAATCGAACTGACAAGGATAGAGACTCTTTATCGCACAGGGAACTCTTTCGCAGCCGCTAATTTTTCCTTTAATGGCTCCTTATTTAGCCACTCATCTCATTTCAAAATCAGCATTCTCCGCGTTGCGCGAAATGTGTCCGCCTGCAAGGTGTAGAAATAGGTTCCGCTGGAAACGGTTTGTCCGAGTTGGTCTCGGCCGTCCCAATAGGCGGCAGTGTCTCGGCTCAGATAGGCGCCCGCTTTTTGTACGCCGAGATTCAACTCACGTATGAGTTTGCCTTGAACGTTGTAAACCTGTATCGACACCGGGGCTTCCGATGCCAAGCGGTACGGCAGCCAGGTTTCAGGGTTAAACGGATTGGGATAATTCTGAAACAGAGCGGTACTCCTAACCCTGCCAAAGGTGGTCAGCGCCAATCCAAACGGTTCAACCGCAAAAGAAGGCGTACCGAAATCTTCTACACTACTGTAGACAAACGCTGCCGTGCCGTTGCCCCAACCCGGCCCATCATTCGTGTCGTTATGCGCCGAGACGACGACGGTATTTCCGCTCATTGCGACCCACGTGCCGAAGTTGAGTTTTTGCCTTTCGTCGTCGAGGACAACCTTCTTTTTCTCTTCCCAGACACCGTTGGCTCTCACAAAAGAATAAGCGGCGCCCGACGCAGGCGCGCGCTCATGGCGCAACGGCGCACCCACAACGGCTATGCTGCCCGTGGTGGCAACCCCGAATCCGAACTGATCCTTCGCTCGTAAGCCTTGTGCGACTAGCTTTGCCTGCTGTTTCCACCTGTTGTTTTCACGGACAAAGACATAGGCGGCGCCGGTGTCTCTTCCGCCAACAGTATCGTTCAAGGGCGAACCCACAATGATGGTCTCTCCAGCCATGGCTACAGAATGACCGAACCGATCGGCTTTGCCGGCGTCATTGGCTGTCAACTTCGCCTGCTGTTCCCACGTATCCCCGTTGCGGACAAAGACGTAAGCGGCACCGGCAAATCTGGTTCCGCCGTGCGTGTGCCCGGGTGCCCCTATGACGACGGTGTTCCCGCGAAGCACAGCACACTCGCCGAAAGCGTCCAATCCACCCAAATCCTCGGGGATGATTTTCGCACTCTGTTTCCATTCCTCTCCATCGCGTACAAAGACATAGGCGGCGCCCCCGTCCTTGGCTGCGCCGTCTTCTCCGGGTGCACCGATGACCATGGTACCTCTTTCGATTGAGGCAGCGAAACCAAACTGATCTTTCTCTTTCGGATCCGGGGCGATAATCTTATGCTGCTGCTTCCAGGTGCCTCGGCTAGGGGCGAAGGTATAAACGGCACCGAATCCTTGATGTCCAAATATGCCTTCTTCGTTATCACCGCCGTGGAGGTCTTTTGGCGCTCCAATAACGGCATAGTTTGCACTGGCGCGTGCATGGGGAGCATCGAGCGAGACCACCCATCCGAATGCGGGAACAGCCGGATCTCGCTGATTTGCATCTTTGGCAATAAGTTCAGCTACCAGTTTCCATTTCTCGCCCTCGCCCACATACAGTTTGGCGAGACCTCCTCCACGCGCGCCGACGATTACCGAGTCTCCAATGACATCTGCGGACAGATGATTGTTGTTCGACCCGTCTTCGACACCAATCAACTTGATTTCCTTGCCCGCGGCGTAACCTATCGCTACGCACAGGTGACCGAGCAGCACGCCGAGGGCTATATAGCGAATGACTTTCATGAGTGCCTCCTTGTCAATCGGAAAAGTTTCGTGATTCCCCCTTATGAAGCAGGGCAGGTAAACTCAATTGACAATCCACGTCGTCACAACAGATTCTCTTTTTACTCGTCTTACTTCAAAACGAGCATTCTTCGTGTCGTTTGGAATGTTCCAGCCTGTAAGGTGTAGAAATAGACGCCGCTCGAAACGGTTTCTCCAACCTGATCTCTTCCATCCCAATGGGCGGCGGCGTCTCGGGTCATATAGCTGCCCGCTTTCTGTTCTCCGAGATTCAGCTCCCGCATCAGTTGTCCTTGCACGTTGAAAATCTGAATCGACACCGGAACATCCGACGCCAAGCGGTACGGCATCCACGTTTCCGGATTGAACGGGTTGGGGAAATTCTGAAGCAGCGCTGTTCTTTTTACACTTCCGAGCGTCGTTAGGCTCATGCCGAACGGTTCGACAGCGTATGGGAAAACGCCGAAATCGTCAACGCTGTTATAGACGTAAGCGGCAGTGCCAATCCCCTTTTCGGCGCCGCCTTCGTTCGCGGCGGCATAAGACGAAACGATGACCATGTTGCCGCTCATGGCAACCCAAAGCCCGTAATTAATCTTTTGTCCCGCATCGTCGGGGGTGACCTTCTCCTTCTCTTCCCATTTCCCATCAACGCTTACAAAGGAATAAGCGGCGCCGGATCCCGGTGCGCCTTCAGGTCGGAACGGAGCGCCAATGATGGCGCTCCTACCGGTAGTGGCGACGCCCGAACCGAATCGATCTTTCTCTTTCGTATCTCTGGCAATCAATTTTGCCTGCTGCTTCCATCTGTCGCCGTTGCGTACGAAGATGTAAACCGCGCCGGCATCTCTTCCGCGCTCGGTGTCGTGCAGCGGTGCTCCAACAACGAGCGTGTTGAAGCTGAGCGATATTGCGCTCCCGAACTGGGAAGCCTTGCCCGGGTCCTCGGGAGTGAGTTTGGCTTGTTGTTCCCATTTATCTCCGTTGCGAACAAAGACGTAGACGGCGCCGGCGAATCTCACTCCGCTGTGGGTGTGCCCCGGCGCCCCGACGGCAAGGGTATTTTCATCCAACGATACCGTTTCTCCGAAAGCGTCTGACCCGCCCAAATCGTCGGGAACAATTTTTGCTTGGGGTTTCCACGTATTTGTGGCGCCGTCTAGAACATAGACGAAGACGGAACCCGAGTTTTTGCCATTATCGTCGTCTTTCGACATCCCAACCACGGCTGTAGTTCTGTAGATGGCAACAGACTCGCCGTACCGGTCGTCATCGACGGGATCCGGGGCAACAAGTCTGACATGTTCCTTCCACGTCTTTCCACTGCGCCGGAAGATATAGGCGGCGCCAAATCCCGCGGGCCCCTCCAGCCCTTTGAGGTTATCTCCTCCATGCAAGTGTTTTACCGCACCGATAATGACGAAGTTTGGAGTAGCAAACTCATGAGGCGCCCCGATGGCGACTGAATAAGCGAAGCCGGGAACAAATGGATCTCGAGCATTGTGGTCACGGGCTTGCAGGTCCTCCTGCTTGTTCCAAACTTTGCCGTCATTGACGTAGATTGAGGCGGTTCCTGCTCCGCGTGACGCTATAATCACGGTGTCCCCGATTATGTCCGCCGTCAAATGCTCGTGGTTAACGCCTTCCTCGACACCGATAAGCTTGACTTCTTTTTTTGCCAGCGCGGTATGATTCATGGTTGCCGAGACACTGCCGAGCACAAGGGTGATGAGGATAATCCGTACGGTTTTTGCCATGGCACGCTCCTTTTGAGTAGTTTTCAGATTTGTCAACATTAGTTTGTATTCATGCCTCTCTTGATAGCGCGGTTTGCGATCTGTCCATATCCGGTGCGGTTGGAAACCGCAGGGATAATGGCATGCTCTCAAGTAACACTATCTAGCAATACACCACATGGCGCTCCGCTGGAGCGCGGGACTCTGGACATGTCGCATTCTATTAACATTTCGATCCTCTGGATCGAGGAAAGGGACTCCGACCAGAAAGTGTTACTTGTTGAATGAATTATTCCGACAGGGATAATGGCGCGCTATCAAGTAACACTCCACATTGCACTCCTCTGGAGTGCGGGACTCTGGACATGTCGCATTCTATTGACATTTCGATCCTCTGGATCGAGGAAAGAGACTCCGACTAGAACATGTTACTTGCTGAATGAATTATTCCGACAGGGATAATGGCATGCTCTCAAGTAACACTATCTAGCAATACACCACATGGCGCTCCGCTGGAGCGCGGGACTCTGGACATGTCGCATTCTATTAACATTTCGATCCTCTGGATCGAGGAAAGGGACTCCGACCAGAAAGTGTTGCTTGCTGAATGAATTATTCCGATAGGAATAATGGGGCGCTACCGAGGTTACAGTTCTTCTGGCAGGCACTAATTCTAGCTTTCCATATCCGGTGCGGTTGGAAAGGGATCTCTATCGCACCCACGAATGTCGTGGCTCCGCTGGCGAGTGCGGTTGGAAACCGTACCTTCATCATGCCTCGGATTGTAGCCTGTCTTACTTCAAAATAAGCATCCGCCGTGTCGCTTCGTAGGATCCGGCTTCAAGGCTGTAGAAGTAGACACCGCTGGACACCGTTTCTCCAAATCGGTTTTTGCCATCCCAATACGCGGCGCTTTCTCGAGTCAGGTAATCGGCGGCTTTTTGGGGACCGAGATCCAACTCCCGCATCAACTGGCCTCGGGCATTGTATATGCGGAAGGTAACCGCTGAGTCGCTCGCAAGGCGATACGGCAACCACGTTTCCGGATTGAACGGGTTGGGGAAATTTTGAAGCAGCGCTGTTCGTTTTACACTTCCCAGCGTTGTTAGGCTCATGCCGGACGATTCGACGGCGTAGGGCAAAACGCCGAAATCATCAACGCTATTATACACGTAAGCCGCAGTGCCAATCCCCTTCTCGGCGCCACCTTCATTCGGGGCGGCATAAGACGAAACAATGACCATGTTGCCGCTCATAGCAACCCAAAGCCCGTAATTGATCTTTTGCCCCGCGTCATCGGGGGTAATCTTCTCTTTTTCTTCCCATTTCCCGTCAACGCTTATAAAGGAATAGGCGGCGCCGGATCCCGGAGCGCCTTCAGGTCGAAACGGAGCGCCAATTATGGCGCTTCTGCCGGTGGTGGCGACACCCGTACCGAATCGATCTCCGGCTTTGGCGTCTCCGGAAGTCAATCTCGCCTGCTGCCTCCATCTGCCCCCGTTGCGGACGAAGATGTAAGCCGCGCCGGCATCTTTGCCGCGTTCGGTATCGTGCAACGGCGCTCCAACGACGACCGTGTTGAAGCTGAGTGAAATACAACTCCCGAACTTCGCCGACTTCCCGGGGTCATCGGGAGTGAGTTTGGCTTGCTGTACCCATTCATTCCCTTCGCGCACAAAGATGTAGACCGCGCCAGCGAATCTTACTCCACTATGCGTGTGCCCCGGCGCTCCGATGGCAAGGGTGCTTTCATCTAACGATACCGCTTCTCCGAAAGCGTCTGACCCGACGAGATCGCCGGGAACTATTTTTGCTTGTGGTTTCCACGATTCCTCGTCGAATGCGTAGACGAATACCGAACCCGAGTTTTTACCCTGATCGTCGTCTTTTGAGGCACCAATCACGGCTGTGTGCCGGTAGATGGCAACAGCCTCGCCGAACCGGTCGTCAAGCATCGGGTCGGGTGCAACGAGCTTTATTTGCTGTTTCCATTTCACCCCACCCCGTCGGAAGATATAGGCGGCGCCATATCCTCCCTTGCCCGCGAGCGCCTGTTCTCCCCCATGCACGTGTCGCGGCGCACCGACAATGGCGAAGTTCGCGGCGGCAAACTCGTGGGGAGCACCGATAGCGACCGAATGGCTGTAAGATGGAGTGGCGGCTCTTGCAGCATTGGGATCTTTGGCAAGCAGATCCCCCTGTTTTTTCCAGGATTTTCCGTCAAAGACGTGGACAGTGGCAATACCCGCTCCACGCGCTCCCATAATTACGGAATCGCCGATAATGTCCGAAGTTAAGTGCTCGTTGTTGTTTCCTTCCTCGACACCGATAAGCTTGATTTCCTTTTTTGCCAGCGCAGTGTGATTCACGGTTGCCGATGCAATTCCGAGCGCAAGCAAGATAAGGAGAAATCGCATTGTTTTTTCCATGGCACGCTCCTTTCGAGTTGTTTTTAGATTTGCCAAGATTCGTTGGTCTTCATGACTTTCTACTGGTAGACACGAGTGTTAACTGCGCCATGACCTTGTCTTGGTGGGCCCGACTTCCAATTTCACTTAGCCGGGTCACAGCCTCCTTTTGGCGGGCGCGGTTTCCGACTGTGCCTGACCAATCATAACCTCTTTTTGGTAGGCGCGGTTTCCAACCGCGCGTATACCGTGCCGTTAGAAACCGAATCGCGTCTTGGTTTTTTGCCGCCTTACTTCAAGATAAGCATCCGCCGAGTTGCCTCGTACGCCCCGGCTTCAATGGTGTAGAAATAGACGCCGCTCGACACAGTTTCTCCAGCGTGGTTTTTGCCGTCCCAATAGGCGGCGCTCTCCCGTGTCAGGTAGTCGGCTGCCTTTTGGGTGCCGAGATCCAACTCCCGCATCAATTGGCCTCGGGCATTGTAGATGCGGAACGTAACCGGCGAGTCGGAGGCTAGGCGATACGGCATCCAGGTTTCCGGGTTAAATGGATTGGGGTAGTTCTGAAACAGCGCCGTGCGTTTGACCTTGCCTAGAGATGTGATTCTCAATCCTGTTGGATTGACCGAGAAGGGCGGTGTGTCGAAGTCGCTTATACTGCTGTAGACATGCGCCGCGGTGCCGTGTCCGAATCCGGGGCCATCGTTGCCTTTATTGTGAGACGCAACGACGACGGTATTGCCGTTAATGGCAACGGATCCTCCGAAGTTAATTTTCTGCTCTTGGTCATCGGGAAGAACTTTCTTTTTTTCTTCCCAGCGCCCATCGGTCCGAACGAAGGAGTAGGCTGCCCCTGCGGCTGGTGCGCGTTCGCTGCGCCCTTTAGCTCCAACGATGATAATGTTACCGTTGGTGTCGACGCTATATCCGAACTGATCATTCTTCCCTCCGACGCCGGGTGCCAGTTTCGTCTGCAGTTTCCATTGATTCTCATCGCGCACATACACATAGGCGGCTCCCGCATCCTTGCCTTGGTCCGTGTCATGCGCCGGTGCACCAATGACTATGGTGCCGCTACCAATAGCGACAGATGAACCGAAACGGTCGGCTTTCGCGCCATCGTCCGCCGTAAGTTTGGCATGTTGGCGCCAGGTTCCCCCTTCGCGAACGTAAATATACGCGGCGCCCGCAAATCTCACTCCTCCGGGTGTGTGTCCCGGTGCACCGATCACGGCTGTGCTTTCGCGGATGTCGACAGCCTCTCCGAACGAGTCGGAACCGCCAAGGTCATCGGGAATAATTTTGGCTTGTTGACGCCAATCATCACCTTCGCGCACATATATATAGGCAGAGCCCTCGTTCTTCTTGTTATCATCGTCTTTTGACACACCAATGATTGCCGTGGATCGGAAAATGGAAACAGATTCGCCGTACCGATCGTCATCTGTGGGTTCGTCGGCAACCAACTTCGCCATTTTCCGCCATTCGTTTCCGGTACGACGGAAGATATAGGCGGCGCCTTTCTCTCCCGCGGCGAAGATGCCGGCAACGCCGCCTGCTTCATTAACCACCTCGCCTTTTTCGGGATGCGTGTCGGTCGGCGCGCCGACGATAGCGTAGTTCGCGGGAGCAATTTCGTGGATTCCCGTAAGGGAGACCGACCATCCGAAGGCGGGTATGCGTGCCTCTGCTTGTTCAACCCGTTCTTGAGCAGTAAGTTGCCATTGCTCTTTCCAGTTCCCACTAGCGCTTGAGTAGATTTTGACGAAGCCACTTCCGGAAGCGCCGATGGCTAGGGTATTCCCGCTGACATCCGCCGCCAGACGTTTATTGTCAATCCCCTCTTCCACGCCCACGAGCTTATCGCCGCCAGCGAGGCACACGGCAACGATGCTAACACTGAAGACTAAAACGACGAAGAGAGACAGTATCGTTTTCTTCATGATTTATCCTTTCTATACTTATGAGTATTGAAGTGGTTGACATCAGAGTTTCTTCCGATCATCGTTAGATGGCTAGTGGGAAAGAGATAAAACGACCTTTCCGCAATGCCTAAAGATTGTTCTTCTGGTCTATTTCAGAATAAGCATTCGGCGCGTGGCTTGAAACGCACCGGATTGCATCGTGTAAAAATACATGCCGCTAGACACAGCCTCGCCGAACTGATCTCTGCCATCCCAATAGGCAGCGGATTCTTGTGCGCGATAACTACCGGCTTTCTGCAATCCGAGATTCAACTCTCGCACCAGTTGACCCCGGGTGTTATAGATACGAAGATTCACCGGGGCGTCGGCAGCCAGTTGATACGGCAGCCACGTCTCCGGATTGAAGGGGTTGGGGAAGTTTTGGAACAGCGCCGTGCGTTTTACTCCCCCCAGCGTCGTTACTTTCAATGCAACCGGCTCGACCGCGAAGGGCGGCGTGCCGAAACTTTCTATACTGTTATAGACATAGGCGGATGAACCGTCGCCGTGGGGCCAACCGCAGTCGTCGCACTTGGTTTCATGATGGGAAGCTATCGCCACCGTATTTTCGTTTATCCCGACCGAAGCGCCGAAATGAAGATCTTTGGCGCCGTTCTTGGGCACGACTTTCTCCATCGCTTGCCAGACTCCGTCCACGCGCGCATAGGCATAGGCGGCACCCGAGGCGAATGCGTCTTCATTTCTAATAGGCGCCCCCACAATCGCCACGTTTCCATTGGTAGCCACGCCATTTCCGAATTTGTCGCCTTTGCGCCCGCCTTTTCCCAATACTTTCGCGAGTTGTTTCCACGAGTTTCCATCACGCCCGAAAATGTAGGCGGCACCCGCATCCTGTCCGCCCTCGGTATCTTTCAGCGGCGCCCCGACGACAATAGTGTCCGCGCCGATGGCGACGGCAAACCCAAATCTGTCCGCCTTTCCCGGGTCGTCAGCCGTGAGTTTGGCTTTTTCCACCCACCTGTCTCCTTCGCGCTCGAACACGTAAGCCGCACCGGCGAATTTTACGCCTCTATGTTCGCTCTGGGGCGTACCTATGACAGCAGTATTACCGAGGAGAGCAACGGCTTCGCCGAATCCATCGGAGCGTGCGGCATCCTTCGCTGTCAGTTTTGCGTGTTGGACCCAGCGCGCGCCCGCACGAACAAAGACATAAACCGCTCCAGCGTTGGCTCCACCGTCGTCGACTTTGGGGGCGCCTACAAGGGCGGTGTCACCGTTAATCGCAACGGCATGTCCGAAATTGTCTCCCTCCGCCGCGTCACTCGCACGGAGTTTTCCTTGCTGTTTCCAATCTCTTCCGCTCAGTCCAAAGACATAGGCTTCGCCGGAGTCGGGTCCGATGCCATCATGGCGCGGCGCGCCCACAATGGCGAGGGCCGAGTTGCTGCGACCGGGGATATCGGTGATAGAGACCGCCTGTCCAAATGCACCGCTGTCGCCGGTGAGGCTTGCCGTCTCTCTCCACTTGTCGCCTTCGCCTTCGAAAATTGTGGCGAAGTCCTGGTCACGCCCCGGTGTCCCGATGATGATATACTTCGTACCGATGCTGATTGACATCATACCATTATCGGTACCGCCCGTGTCGGCGGGAATAAGTCTGACATCTTTTTGGGCGAGGGCGGTGTAACTGATACATGCCCATACAACGACAGCAGCAAAACCAGTTAATTTCAAATATTTCGTTATCATCAAACCTCCTTTACCGCACTATGTTTGGATCGTCATGATTGGTCGCGATAAATGTTATTGAGTGGCCCTTGTAGATTAATTGCGATGAGACCCATTTTCTTTAATCAGGCTGTTGTGCGTGCTCAGAATCTCTGCAGGATCTCAATGAGATTTCGACGGCGGTCGCCAATCGCTCCATAGATCCCTCTCTATCCGTTCGCCTTGCCTATCCCCTCAGTTTATCGCTCGTTCGGTCCCATCTCGCAAATACGCCCGATTCACTCGCTCTGCGGATCTAAGACGCGGGGCAAGATGCCCCGCCTACCGCGTCGGCGTGTGATGCTAGGCTGTCCTCATCGCACATAATTTGCTATGCAATTTCTATCACTGTCGTTGTCCATTCGCTTGATCTATTTCAAAATCAGCATTCGGCGCGTGGCTTGAAACGTGCCGGCTTGCATCGTGTAAAAATACATGCCGCTGGAAACGGCCTCGCCGAATTCATCCCGACCGTCCCAATAGGCGGCAGATTCTTGCGTTTGATAACTACCGGCTTTTTGTACCCCGACATCCAACTCTCGTACCAGTTGGCCTCGGATGTTATAGATACGAAGGTTTACCGAGGCATCGGCGGCTAGTTGGTACGGCAGCCACGTTTCCGGATTAAACGGGTTGGGAAAGTTTTGGAACAGCGCCGTGCGTTTTACTCCTCCCAGCGTAGTCACTTTCAATTCAATCGGCTCGACCGAGAAGGGCGGCGTACCAAAACTTTCTATGCTGCTATAGACATAGGCCGATGAACCGTCGCCGTGAGGCCAGCCGCAATCGTCGCACTTGGTTTTGTGATGGGAGGCGATAGCCACCGTGTTTTCGTTTATCCCGACCGATTCGCCGAAATGAAGATCTTTGGAGCCATTCTTGAGCACGACCTTGTTCTTTGCCTGCCAGACTCCGTCCACACGCGCAAAGGCATAAGCGGCGCCCGAGGCAAATGCGTCTTCATTTCGGATTGGCGCTCCGACGATCGCCACGTTTCCATTGGTAGCCACACTGTATCCGAATTTGTCGCCCTTGCGTCCACCTTCTCCCTCTACTCTCGCGAGCTGTTTCCATGAGTTTCCATCACGCCCGAAAATGTAGGCGGCACCGGCGTCTTGTCCGCCGTTAGTATCTCTCAAGGGCGCGCCGATAACGACGGTGTCCGCGTCCATGGCGACGGAAAACCCAAATCTGTCCGCTTTGCCCGGCTCATTCGCCGTGAGTTTGGTTTTCTCCACCCACGAGTCACCTTCCCGCTCAAACACATAAGCCGCGCCCGCGAATTTCACGCCGGCATGTTCGGTCTGGGGCGCACCTATGATAGCGGTGTTCCCACGTAGAGAGACCGATTCGCCGAATCCATCGGAGCGCGCCGGGTTTTTCGCCGTGAGTTTTGCTTGCTGGTTCCAGCGCGCACCTGCGCGAACAAAGACATAAACCGCGCCAGAATTGGGTGCACCATCATCATCTTTGGGCGCACCGACGAGCGCGGTGTCCCCGTTGATTGAGACGGCATGTCCGAAATCGTCTCCATCCGCTCCGTCGCTGGCACTGATTCTCGCCTGCATGTTCCAGTCTCTTCCACTGAGCGCAAAAATACGGGCTTCACCGACTCCGTCGTGGGTCGCCGCGCCGACGATGGCAAATGCGGTATTGCTCCGTCCGCGGACATCGGTGATCGCGACAGCTTGCCCGAACCCGCCGCCATCACCGGTGAAATGAGCCGTTTGCTTCCATTTGTCGCCTTCGCCCTCGAAAATCGTGGCGAAGTTTTGTCCGCTCCCCGGTGTACCAAGGATGATGTACTTTGTACCGATACCGATTGCCACGGGATCATTGTCTGTGCCACCCGTGTCGGCAGGGACTAGCCTGACCTCTTTCTGGGCGAGTGCAGTGTAACTGATGGAAGCCCATACAAGGGCGATAGCAAAACCGATTAGTACCAATTTTATTTTTTTCATCAAGCCTCTTTTACACCTCTATATTTGAATTTCCGAAATTAGCAGCGGAATATATGATTCAATGTTGCGGTGGCATGGAGCGGTAGGAGGGAATTCCGATCCCCGACTGGTCGGCACCCCTATTTCGCTCGCTAATCACTGGCTTGATGACTGCTACCAGTGCCTGCCTATTCTATTTCAAAACAACCATTCTTCGCGTGGCTTGGAAACTGCCAGCTTGCAGCGCGTAAACATACATACCGCTTGATGCAATTTCACCATGTTGGTCTCTACCATCCCAATAGGCGGCAGTTTCGCGAGTTAGGTAATCTCCCGCTCTTTGTTCGCCGAGGTCCAACTCCCGTACGAGCTTCCCTCCGACATTGTAGATGCGAAGGGTGACGGGAGCATCCGACGCCAACCGATAAGGCAGCCATGTTTCGGGGTTAAACGGGTTCGGAAAGTTTTGAAACAGCGCCGTGCGCTTGATTTGACCAAGCGTTGTTACCGCTAATCCGGATGGGTTAACAGAGAAGGGAGGGGTGCCGAAATCTTCAATACTGCTGTAAACGTAGGCGGCGGTGCCGTTGGCAAATCCGGGACCCTCGTTCACTGCATTGTGGGACGATATGACAACAGAGTTGTCGCTCATGCCGATTGACGAGCCGAACTTGAGGTCTCTGGCGCCGTCTTTGGGGACAACCTTTTCTTTCTCTTCCCAAACGCCTTCAACGCGCACGAAAGAATATGCCGCTCCCGCGGCTCGTGCCCCTTCATTACGGGCTGGGGCACCGACGATGGCAATGTTTCCCGTGGTAGCCACGCCGAATCCGAGCTGATTGGAAGCTCCCGCCTTCGCCGGCATGAGCATTGCCTGCTGCTTCCATGAGTCCCCGTCGGGGACGAAGATATAGGCTACTCCGGCATCTTTGCCGGCGGGAGTATCGTGCAGCGGCGCGCCGACGATGATGGTATTTCCGCTCATGGCAACCGAATGCCCGAATCGATCGCTCTTGGCAGCGTCGTTAGCCGTGAGTTTGGCTTTCTGTACCCAATTCGTTCCCTCGCGGACGAAGACGTATGCAGCGCCGGGGAATCGAAGTCCACTATGCGAATGCTGCGGCGCGCCGACGACAGCCGTGCGCCCGTTCACAAAAACATCCTCTCCGAACGCATCCGATCCGCCCAAATCTTTAGGGAGTAGTTTCGCTTGCTGCTTCCATCTAGCGCCATCACGCACGAAGATATAGGCTGCTCCCGAGTTTTTTCCGGCATCGTCGTTCTTTGGAGATCCGACAATGGCGGTATTCCCGTCAATGGAGACGGCATGCCCGAAGTTGTTTGTTGCGGCAGCATCGTCGGCGGTGAGTTTTCCCTGCTGTTTCCATGTGCCGCCGCTGGGGGCGTAGACAAAAGCGGCGCCCGCGCTGTCGCCGCGGTCGTTGTTGTTCGGGGCTCCTACGATGGCAGCGTGCGGGTTGCCCCGCAAATTGAGACTTCCGATGGCCACCGCCCATCCGAAACTTCCTTCAGCCTCGCTAACTTGCGCTTGCATATCCCACCGATTGTTTCTTACGGCATATATTTTGGCATAGTTTTCGGCGTGCGCTCCTACGATGACGGTTCCGGCTACGATATCGACAGCGAGTTGTCTATTTCCGGTTCCGCCCTCGGCGCCGACCAGCTTGACCTCTTTGGCGTTCACGAAGGATTCCGTTCCCATGCCAAGGACAAGAGCGAGGAGCATAAATTGTATGGTTTTTGTCATCATTTTACCCTTTTCCGTGCACGCGCCAACAAAGTCTTGTCCTCGTGATACGCCTGCAAATAGATCTTGTTACATCGTATCATATTTTACCAACTATGTCAACACGATCCAACACCGGAAAACACAGGGGAGATGCGCCTAATTTTGAGCGATAAGGGAACGCACCGAGTAGGGAAGTACAATGCTAATTCCCGCTAATCAGGGGCTTACATGCCCAGACCGGACGTGCGACGAACTGTAATACTACGAACCAAACGATGCACTAAACAGTCCCTGGATTTCTATGGGAATTCTATCGCACTCGCTATCCACTCGTTAGATCCTTCGCTATGGGATCTCTATCGCACTCCCTAATCGGTCGTTTGATCTCAGATGATCGTTTACAGTGACGCCGTCGAAATTAGAGCGGATTTTTTCAACTAGCTCTAAAATTGCGCTTGAAGCCTTGTCGGGCACGGCTTGAAGCCGTGTGCGACACACTTCGCTAAAGTCCGCTAAAGTCCGCGCACATATTTCACCCCACTTTTTTGAGGAACACCTGGATAGCGGGTTAGAAAGTAATGATGCGTCTATAAATTTGCTGTCCTCAATACGTTTCCACATTCGGTCATCTCTTGTCTCAATGAATGCTTGAATCCTCGTTTTTCGAAGCGACGATTTAGTCGGCGTGCTAGCATTTTCTGAAATGGAGAATTCCTTTTCCGGAGCGGGTTCTCAGGAATCGTAATGCCAACAAAATGCCAACAGAATAAAAAGTTCGCCGCCATGACGATTTGTAATGGCGTGTTACAATACACCACCCGCATATTAAGTTGTCAATCTAAAAGTAACGAGTTGCGGGAAACAAGAGAAGTTTTCTTTCAGTGGTCATCAGGGAATAGCAAAATTGGTAAGTGATTAGTGTTTAGAGGATCTCTAGCGTACTCATTATTCATTCGCTTGCCGGTCAGTGAAACCCCTGATGCCATAGGACGGGCAATGAATTGGATTTCTATGGGAGTTCGTAACTGTTTAGTTTAGCCAAAACGAGTGGCAATATTAGTTTGGCAGTGTATCGCGCCTGACTATCGGCAGCGGGGCATTCTTGGATTGTATGTGGGAGGGGCATCTTGCCCCGATGCAGGAGCGATTCCCTACCGAAAGAGGGTTTTCATTGCACAGTTGTTTAGGGAGTTGATTTATCGTGAACGCGGAATATCGGGGCAAGATGCCCCTCCCACAAGGGATATGGCTCGCATGTTGGGTACATGAGAGAAATTGCCATCGGTCATGGAATAAAGGGAGCCTTGTATTCGCCGCAAGGAGTCAATGGACAAATCAATTACGGGAGTTCTATCGCGCTGGGATCTCTATGGGAGTTCTATCGCACTCGCTATCCACTCGTTTGATCTTATCCAGTCGCTCGATCCTTATTCGTTCTGATGATTGTGTACATGGAGAGTTCTTGCCATGACCGGTGCGACGAAACTTCTTGACATCGGCAAATTCTCAGCACTACAATATGCACATTAGCTATGCTGTAAGCAAGTTTTAATACAAAAGTTTATCTTCCGCATCGACTGGGAAGTGTAGGATTGGAAGGATGGAAGCTTTCTTTTCACGCCATTCTCAATCCTCCGATACGAGAGGCTCGGAACTTAATGGATGCATTTCAACCTGCTGGATTTGCCAATCCAGCAGGAGCGGTTGGTGCCTAGATTGACATGTAAGTTTTTTCTTGGAAGTTGCTTATGTTATTGAAATCCACGCGCTTCGAGCGTCAAGATTCCGCAGAACGTTCCGAAATCGATTTTCAGAGCAGGAACTTAATTCGGGTGTTGGGGGTAAATTAGGCTAGCATGGGCGCATCTCGGTATTCCAGGACTGTAATTGTTTAGTCCAGTCCAGAACTTACCGCCAACAGGAAATCGCGACCTGGAGAGGGATTTTCTATCGCAGGATTTACTATCAGGATTGGCTATCGCAGGGGATTTCCTATCGCCCTCCCTCGCTCTGGGATCTCTATCGCCTTCGCTATCCGCTCAGTTGATCCCGCGCTAGGGCTCTTAAAGGCTGGTGCGCAGTGCGCACCCTACAAATATACTTTTCAAACAGGTTCTTACTGATTTAATCTGTTGAGTGGTATCAAAATTTTAGTTGTGTCCGGGAGGATAATTGTGAATAGTTTTGTCAGGATGGTTGCGTGTTCAGCAGCGCTATGCCTGATTATTCCGTCGCTCGCATTTGCAGAGGCGGTTGTATCGATTGATCCGGCGGTAGTCAAGTCTCCGCAAGCAGGTGAAAAGCTCGTGTTCGATGTAAATATTTCGAACGCAGAGAATGTCTCCGCCTATCAACTTAATCTCAAATTCGACGCGCTCGCTCTGTCGTTTGTCGGCGTGGAGTTCAGCGATTATCTTCCGGGTAATAGGGATGTCGGAAACATCGCGAATCTTGAAATTTTTCTTATCGAACCACTTCGTGTCGAGACTAATCCGGCGACCGGCACTGCCATACTCGCGCCGCCCGCTGCGGCGGCATCATTGGTCGGTGTCGGGGGCAACGAGGGCACGCTATTGAGCGTAACCTTTGAGGTGCTTGAGTATAAAGCTTCGACAATTGAACTGATCGATGTTGAATTGTCAAGTCCCGATGGTATGCGATTGGATTTCACAACTGCGTCCGGAAAGATTGAGGCGCCCCCGTTCACCATCACCGAACACATTCAAGGGGATAGATTCCTCTTGTTGCAAGGAGACATATTCGAACCAAACGCATTTGTCGAATGTTTCATCCCTATCTGGGAGGGCGAGATATCGGTTGAGGGAGGTTCGTTTTTAGAATATCAGGCGGCATTCCCGATTGAGAGCGTATATAACATAGGAGGAGTATTTGCTCATACGGCAGACGGAAGCCGAATCGGGGACCTTGTCACTACTCTTGACAAGGACTGGATGCATTACCGGGTCGCATTGGATCCACTTGCGGGTCAGACTATCGTGGCTGTCAGCCTCGGGACGGAGAAACCGGCGAATCGCGCGACATCGTTCGGTAAGTTCGGGATGATGGTGGATAACATCCAGATTACCAACGGCACGCACATCTCGGAAGCAATATGGGTTGGCAAAGATTCAATAAATGGTCAGGGGCGCGTGGATGTTCCCCTTGGCGATGTGTCGGGGATTGAGAATTGTGAAGTGTTCGCCGTCACAACGGAAGGGGTTTCCGTCGAGTCAAGAGGCAAACGCCCGACGACATGGGGACGTGTCAAGACGGGAAGATAAGGGGAAACTGGAAGGCGAAAAGACGGGAGAACCGGAAGACGAGCGGTAAGAAATGAAGGAAGAATGGAAGGCTGGAAGACGGGAAGGAAAGGAGACAGTGGTCATTGGCTAGTGGGAAGAAGTTGTGAAAGACGAAGGCAATCGGCAGAAGTGCGGTGAGGAAAGGATGGAAGAGGGAAAGCGGTGAAGAGAAGATTCGTTTATTTTACGAGGGCGAGTTGCGCCATCTCTCGACCTTGATGTGTCAAATCTAACCGCCCCGCTCGATTGCGAACGAATCCGCGGCGCTCGGCGTTTCGGACGACCTGTTGCGCGAAATCTGGCTCCCAATGCAGATGACTGCTGAGGTGATTAACGTGAGCCTCCCTTTCCGCCTCGGGCAACCCTTCGTGACTGAAGAGGTGAATGGCGAGCATGGTCTGCGCGAATTCCCACCTTTGACTAGCTCGGCGACGAGCGATGGCGACGATGCCGCGATTCGGCGCAAAAAGAAGAGCCAACGCGAAGAATACTCCGGTCATTAGCCCCATCGAACCGGCAATCGAGGCATCTTGATAGTGTGCGAACCAGTACCCAGTAACCGCGCTCGCGGCGCCAATCAACCCACTTAGCACAATCATTCGGGAGAGTTGATTGGTGAGAAGGTACGCCGTGATGGGAGGCACTATCATCAAGGCAACCACCAAGATTGAACCCACCGCATCGAACGCCCCAACCGCCGTAACTGAAACCAGCGCCATCAAACCGTAGTGAATGAGTGCGGGAGAGAAACCGAGGGTGGCGGCAAGGTTCGCGTCGAACGTAACCAGTTTCAGTTCTTTATAGCAAAACGCAATGAAGACAACGTTGATGCACAGGATAGCGCTCATGACCCAGAGCGAACGCGGTCCAAAATCGTATCCAAAAAACTCAAAGCGATTAAACGGCGCCAAAGCCAGTTCTCCCAACAATACGGCGTCGGTGTCGAGGTGAACGTCACCCGCATAGCGGGCAATAAGTATTACACCAACGCTAAATAGCGCGGGAAACGTGATTCCGATGGCGGCGTCTTCGCGTATCAACCTCGTGCGATTCAGCAATTCTACGAGACTCACGGTTAGCACGCCGGTAGCGGCAGCCGCAATAATCAGGAGCGGTGATGTCAGGTCTTCCGTGACGAAAAATGCGAGCACAATCCCTACGAGAATGGCGTGGGTTATCGCATCACTCATCATTGCCATACGGCGCAACACGAGAAATACGCCCGGCATAGCGCACGCCACCGCCACAACTATCGCTATCAACTGGATTTCAAGCACTTCTGACGACATAGGATCACATCTTATACCATTTCTATATATTAGCAGTGCATTAATTGCATCAATCAAGTCTGTCCAAAGCGGGGCAAGATGCCCCGCCTACGGGGTTTGGTGTAAGGGAAACAGTTGTCAAAATAGTATATGGAAAGCACTATATGCACTGTTATTCAAGCGAAATGGTATTACCTTCCACGACCGGCGATATGCCGAGCTTGAATAACCCCCTCGGATGTCAGCGCCCATTCGTCGGAATTGACGTTTTCAACCCAACCGCGCGATGCCAACTCTCTGAGACTATTGCGCACGTTGCTCCGGTGTGCGCTCATCGCCTCCAAGACCGCGGTGGAATGGCTGTGTCCGAGGTCCGCGTGTTGTGATGCAAGCGTGTAGAGGTCGTTCAACACGACCTCGATTTGGAGTTTTCTACGTTCACGCTGACTGCGAATCCAGTTCCAGACGAGTCCGCGATTAGGGGCTAAGGCAATCGACAGTAGCACAATCGCACTGATTGAAAGCACGATCGTCGGACCTGTGGGAATTTGAACCGCACTGCTGCTGATGACGGCTCCACTGACGCCGGCAATCGCGCCAAAAAGCGCAGAGAGAGCAACCATCGCCCCGAGCCGATTGGTCCATTGTCGAGCCGCGGCAGCAGGTGCCACAACCATCGCGCTCATCAACACCACTCCTACCGTCTGAAGCCCCAGTACAATCGCAATCACGAGAAGCGTAATCAGTAGGACATCAAGCACCGCCATCGGGAATCCTAGACTGGCTCCAAAACTCGTGTCAAAACACAGCAGTTTGAACTCCTTCCAAAATAATAGCATGACGATGATTGTCATTCCGCCGAGCGAAGCCATTGTTACGACATCGCGTTCCAACAACGCTGCGGCTTGCCCGAACAGGAATGTATCCAACCCCGATTGCTTGGCGGTAGGCATTTTTTGAATTATCGTAAGCAAGACCAGCCCCACGCTAAAGAAGACCGACAACACCAAGCCGAGTGCGCTGTCTTCTTTGATCCGCGTATTGTTGACGATACCGATTACGAGCAGCGTGGCAATCCATCCGGCTATTGCCGCACCAATCACAAGAACGAGCGGGGCTTTACTTTGTGTGAGTAGGAATGCTAACGCGACCCCGGGCAAAGTCGCGTGTGAAATCGCATCTCCGAGTAGGCTCTGTTTGCGCAGCACGGCATAGGCACCGAGAGCGCCGCTCACAATGCCGAGCGTTGCCGACCCCAGAGCCACTGTTCGCAGCGTATAATCAAAGAGTAGGTCTCTCCCCAATTCCAGTACCACTATCCTCGACCTCATCCAGTTCAATCACATGAGAAGCGGTTTGCGTCTCGGCAGGTTCATCGTCGGTACGACTAAGAAACGCTATTCGCCCGCCGTATGTCAGTCGGAGATTTTTCTCGGTAAACACGTCTTTGACCGGTCCGCTTGCAATGCGGCGCACATTGAGCAGTGTGACCCAGTCGAAATAATCCTCAACTGTCTGTAAATCGTGGTGCACCACCACCAATGTCTTTCCATCTGCACGTAGTTCTTGAAGCAACTCGACAATGGCTCGTTCGGTCGTCGCATCCACGCCCTGAAACGGCTCATCCATGAAATAGATTTGTGCGTCTTGAACGAGCGCACGCGCTAGAAAAACACGCTGCTGCTGCCCGCCGGAGAGTTGGCTAATTTGTCGGTGCGCCAAATCCTGCATCCCAACTTTTTCCAGCGCTTCCAGCGCCAGTTGGCGTTCTCTAGATCCGGGGCGACGTATCCAACCAAGTGCGCCGTACCGCCCCATCATTACGACATCCAATACACTCGTGGGGAAGTCCCAATCGACACTACCTCGCTGTGGGACGTAACCGACAAGACGACGTTGGGCGGAATAGGACTGGCCATAGATTGACACGCGCCCGGCAGCCGAACGCACCAAGCCCAAAATCGCCTTGACCAAGGTTGTTTTGCCGGCGCCGTTGGGTCCGACAATTGCCATCAGGACCCCGGTCGGAACGTTTAGGTCCACATCCCAAAGCACAGGTTGATCCCGGTAGGCTACGGTGAGGTCTTCCACCTCAATTGCCAGTGCACCAGAATGGTTTGCCATTCTCTCTCCTGCGAGTCCCAGACAAGCAAGCAACAGATATACCTACAAACTTGTACAAAAAGCAGAAAATTATGTTTTTCTTCGGCTACCTCATGTTGAGAAGCTCTTGTAGGAACTAACAATCAAGTAGGGGACGCAGATCTGCGTCCCCTACATCGTAGCTGCCAGCCAAATAAGAAGGCTACGATTTTAGAATTTACGGTCCTAGGCCACTAGATGTTAATCACTCCGCACTAGGGATTTCACGATGGTGTCAATATTGTGACGCACCATACCGATGTAGGTGCCCTCGGGAGTTCCCGAATCGCCCATGGCATCAGAGAATAGTTTGCCCCCGATTTCTACGTTGAATCCTCGTGATTTTACCGCTGCTTGTACAGCCTCAATGTTTCGTGAGGACACCGAGGTTTCGACGAACATCGCGGGAATTCGCCTTTGGACAATAAACTTGGCAAGTTCCTGAATGTCCGCAGTGCCGGCTTCCGACACCGTGCTGATGCCCTGCAGTCCGCGTACCTGAAAGTCGTAAGCTCGTCCGAAATAGTTGAAGGCATCATGGGCGGTAACGAGCACCCGTTGATTTTCCGGTATCCGTTCCGCTTGGGCTTTCACGTACTCGTGCAGTTCATCCAGTTTTGCGAGATAAACCTCTGAATTTCGTCCATAACTTTCCGCATGCTTTGCGTCCGCTTCAACAAGCGTATCGCGAACAACTTCGACAGCTTTTTTCCAAAGCCTGACATCAAACCAGACATGCGGATCGTAGGCACCTTCAAACTCCGGAGGCGTGAGTAGCATTGAGCGGTCAATTCCATTGGTGACAGCGACTGTTTTTATTTGACCCGACATCCGTTGCAGCACTTCAGCCATTTTGGCTTCAAGATGCAAGCCGTTATAGAAAATTACGTCCGCACCAGACAGGCGGGAGACATCTCCGGCGGTTGCTTTGTATAGGTGCGGATCTATGCCGGGGCCCATTAGCCCCGTCATCTTCACATGATCGCCTCCGACAGTTTGCGCGATGTCGGCAATCATGCCAATCGTAGCGACAATATTCAATTGCCCATCGCCCCGTTTTTTGATTTTGCCCTGCCGTTCACAGGACGGGAGAAACGCAGTTGAGGCAATGATTAGGAAAATTCCAAGTATACGCATAAAGCAATAGCTGGTGGGCAGTGCCCACCCTACAAAGACTACTCGGTTAATCTTACGAAGATATATCCGGCTACTTCCGAGCCGAGGATTTTTTCAGAGTTTTCGCTTCGGATGGTTATTGGACCGTTAAAAGGTGCTACGTCAAGAACCGTAAATTCCGTTTCCGGATATAGATTCATCTCCCCAAGATAACGCAATAGCGCCGAATCGTGATCGCTGACTTCGGTAATGATTCCTGTCTGGCCGGCTTCGAGATCCGTCAAAGGACTTAACGCGGGCATCGCGACGGTTCCATCTCGATTAGGTATTGGCGCGCCATGCGGGTCGGCAGTCGGGTGACCGAGTATCGCATCAATCCGATCCTCAAGATCTTCGGAAAGCACGTGCTCCCACTTCTCGGCTTCCTCATGCACTTGGTCCCACGGCACGTTGAGCGCTTCAGCCAAGTAAAGTTCTACCAACCGATGATGACGTATTACCTCCAGAGCAATCTTTTGCCCGGCTTCGGTCAAACTTACTCCTTTATAGGGTTCATAAACCGCCAGGTTCATCTGCTTTAGCTTTTTCAGCATACCCGTCGCCGAGGCTGGCGTCACGTCCAGAAATTCCGCTAAAAGAGAAGTCGTGACTTTACCTTCTCTTTCAGCCAGTTTGTAGATTGCTTTAAGGTAGTCCTCAACCGCCTGCGTGTGCATCGTGCGCCTCCAGCATGCCGTAAAAACAGTTAGCCTAGCCTGTGAAAAATTTTTAGGTTAGACTAAATTATATTTTATGGATGAGCTAAATGTCAAGGAAAAATGATAGTAGGTGTGATGGCAAGTGGAGGGAAGTTACGGATTTTATGGTCGAAGATCTGACCGTGGGCCTATAAGTTATACTTTGCGTTGGGTATTATTGCGCTTTCTTTCCCGGTAATTACTGTTTGTAATAGTGATTGTAGGGTGGGCACTGCCCACCATTCCGATTAGTTTGGGATAAATGGTTGTCTCCCTTGGCGCGCAACGTGACCGCGTTGATGGTGGGCAGTGCCCACCCTACAACTACCGCCAGACGCTTGTAAATACGCAATTTCCAGCGGTGTGTAGTATATCTGTAATTGGCGGACACCTGTCGCGCAGCTGGCGCTTACATAGGCTGTAAATTCTTCATCGCGCGCAGTTTCGTCGCGACCTGGAGATCGCTCCTACAGGCTGAATCTACTATGATTTACACCGCTACGGGCTGGAATTTTCGGATTAATGAGCTTTATTCCTTACGGTATCAATTTGGCGTTAACAACGGGATGAATTTGTGATTGGCGCGCGGGAAGGGGTATTGGTCGATCTCTTCAAGTCGGATCCACCGATAATCCACGGGGCCGTTCAAAATCACTTCGCCTGCATGGTAATGACAGCGAAAGACATCTACGACAATTCTGAAGTGTGAATAGGCGTGATTGACTCGCGTAAGAAAATTTATGCTTTCAACAGAGAGACCGACTTCCTCTTGAATCTCTCGAACACAGGCGGCTTCGGCGGTTTCGTCCGGCTTGACCTTGCCGCCGGGAAATTCCCACAGCCCGCCGAGCAAACCGTCTGCTTTACGCTGGGTGATGAGAACGCAATTCTCTTTATAAACAACGCCCACGGCAATATGGTACTCGGGTGTCGGCTTAGATTTGATCCGTATGGGAAACTCATCTTGGCGCGCTGTCCGGAAAGCACAGCAGAACTCGCTCACCGGACATACTACGCAGAGCGGGGATTTCGGTCGGCAGATTTTTGATCCCAACTCCATCATCGCCTGATTAAAACGTCCGGGAGCATTGCTGTCGAGTAAAGAATCCGCTTTTGCTTGGAATATCTTCGCCGCGCCAGATTGATTTATCGGCGAATCAATGAGAGACAGCCGAGCAACGACGCGTTTCACGTTGCCATCCACAACGGCATAAGGTCGATCAAACGCTATGCTCTGCACAGCCGCAGCGGTATAGTCGCCCACGCCGGGCAGGTCTCGGAATACGGCATAATCCGCCGGAACTTCCCCCTGCGTCTTCTCAACGAGCACTTTCGCGGCTTTGTGAAGATTTCGCGCTCTGGCGTAGTACCCAAGTCCTTCCCACCCTTTCAGAACATCGCGCAAGTCTGCACTAGCCAGATGTCGAAGTGTGGGAAATTTATGGATAAAATCCTGGTAGTATTCGATCACCTTTATCGCCTGAGTTTGCTGGAGCATCACCTCGGAAACCCAAATATGGTACGGATTTTTAGTCTCGCGCCAAGGCAGTTGCCGGCGATGCGTCTTGAACCACCCCAAAAGATTTCGGCGAAATTGTGAGAGGTCTTCGGGAGTCATCTGTTAGTTTCGGCAGCTATACCCCACGTTGCTGAGAAGTGCTTATTTTGTAGGATCAAAGGAACGAATAGTGACTGCGATAGAGATCCTGCGATCTCCAGGTCACGACCTGCGTTCCCGGTAGGTGCGGTTTCCAACCGCACCTACCGCCAGACCGTTGAAAACACGCAATTTTCAGCAGCGTGAAGTATAGATGTGGGATACATACTCAGAACTTTGCGGGAAAAGGGTTATCGTGAGGGTTGCATAAGGTTGAGGGGCTCAACTCGAAGCACAAGTCATCAAGATGTAGCCGAAATCACAATCCTTAAGCCGACATTGTGCACCCTCTCCGTCGGCTCGTAAGCCGCCCGATTGGCGCATCGCGCCGCAAATTCACCGCGGGGCACCCAGGAGCCGCCGCGGATGACTTTGCGTCTGCCATCCGCCGCACCGCCGGGATTGTTTGTCGGAGAATATTTGTACGTTTCCGGGTGGAACCAATCGCTGCACCATTCGTAGACATTGCCGCCCATGTCGAGGCAACCGTGCGGACTGACGCCGCCCGGATAGCTGCCAACGGGTGTCGTTTGCTTTAGCCGCAGTTCGCCGAAATTTCCCTTGGAGACATCCCATTCATTTCCCCAAGGATAAATCCGCCCATCCGTTCCACGGGAGGCTTTCTCCCACTCCGCCTCGGTCGGCAGGCGGTAGGACCTGTTGGTAAGTTCGTTAAGCCAAGTTAGGTACGCCACGGCGTCGTACCAACTGACGCCCACAACCGGACAATCGGATGCGTTGAAACGCGGATTGTCATGGAAACGGGGCGGATAACCTCCCTTTGCCTCAAGGAACCGGGAATATTGAATATTGGTCACAGGGAGCTTCCCAATGTAGAAAGCGTCAAGCGTCACTTCGCGCTGCGGTTCTTCATGGTCTGTTTTCCGAAACGGCGTGGGAACTGTCCCCATGAGAAACGGACCCGCCGGGACATAAACCAACGGGTAATCGATTTCATCAATTGTGAAGGCTTCGGGCTGTGACATGGCGATTATCCACTATCGCCTCAAGTTGTGAACCAATAATGATCTTTCAAGTAGGGAAAGCGGTAGGGCGTGTTGATATTTGTGTAAGGCGCGCCTATAATTCGCCGATAAATCCCTATCGTAGGGGCGAGGTAAGATCTCTATGGGATTAGCTATCGCCCTCATTATTCATTCGGTTGATCCTTCCTTATCCAGTCAGTTGATCCTCGCCCAACGGGTTGGGAAACCCAACCCCTACGGAAATTGACCCAATGTAGAGGAAATCCTTGTGGTTGCCCCTACATACTGCCTCAAATGAATCAATATTGGCTTAATTTTCAAATGTCAACAGAACCTAGTGTGTATTAGGTAGGCACGGGAATCGCCGATTTGATAATCGAAGAAGGATCTCTGCTGCAATCCGAACTGCGGAAGCCCTACAAGGGTCGCGATTCGGAGATCGCTCCTACAAGTGTTGGGTTTCACTGTGTTCAACCCAACCTACGGGTTGTTGGATGAAAAGCTATACTTAGCGCTTTATGGACGCGGAGCAGGTGTGCCCATCGGATGGGGGCCGTTCGTCATAGTCGATCTCCGAGCGAAGTCGTATACGTCGTCCTGGACTTCAAGCACGCGAACCGCAGTGAGGATGTTTGGTTCAAAGGCGCGACGTCCTTCGCTTATCGCCGAAAGGGCTTCGTCGATAATGCCCTGCATACCTCCGCGGGAGACGTTTTCGGCAACCGCAACACCGTCGGTCGTGTGAATTTCGATAATTGCCTCGCCAGCCGTGTTGTATTGCTGAAACACCGACGCCTTCGTTCCAATGAATCGGAAGAAATGATCTCCGGCGCGCGCACCGGAAGGATAGCAATAGCCCGATTCGACAATCCCGGTCACACCATCGTCAGTCCTTAGAATCCCCATTGCGATATCTTCTACGCAACGCTGGTGCGTCGCATTTGACATGACCGCCCCCACGACGGTGATAGGTTTGTCACCTACGAACTGTAGAAAAGTATCGATTCCGTGTGCGGCTTCAACCCCCCAGGAACCGCCTCCGGAGATTTGCGGATCGTTGTGCCAAGACGATGGCGTCGGATCGTAGCGGGAGGGCGGTCCATTGTTCAGCCGGCTGTTATATAGGACGAGGTCGCCGAGAGAGCCGTCTTCGACCATCTTTTCGACCACGTGCACAATGCTACTCGCGCGGTTGGGTAACGTGAGCGCACTGAATACACCATGTTTTTCGGATGCCTCGGCGACCGGACGCAGGCGTGACGCACAATCCGCAAAGGGTTTGTCCAGCAGGTACGGGACGCGCCGATCCACACATGCACCGACAAGAGACGGCATCTCGATATGCTTACCCGCCACGAGCGCCGCATCCGGCTTGGTAGCGTCCAAGCAGGATGCGGCGGTATCGAATCCGGGGCATTGAAAGTCATCGACAAGCCGCTGCCGCGGCTCTTCCTCGGCATCCATGACACCGACAATTTCGTGCCCAAATTTTTGCGCTGTCTGCGCCATGCCGCGTCCATGATGACTGAAAGAAAGTAACACTAACCGCATATTTCACCTCATCCGTTGCTGTACTCGTACGAAAGGTGTCGAAAATCGTGTGGATTGATGCCTTCAAGGCGGCACACCAAGGGGGTCGTAGTGCGATCTTGATGCACCGGCTGGAAGCTGCCATTGAATTCTCTATCGATCAACTGAGCGGATAGCGAAGGCGATAGAAGATCCCATAGTGAATGCGATAGAAAGTCTCGCGCGAGAAGTTCCACTTTGAAGGGAAATCTCGGTTTCTGCGTCAATGGCGCTACACGCTTAATCAATTTGGAAACCCAAACTCCGATCAGCCATGGGAAGTTCGATTTTTTCCCCACCGCGCCGGTGCGATTCGCGCAATCCGACCGCGATTTCCAAGGCTTCACGTCCGTATTCTCCCGGGCAGAGCGGCTCTGTACCTTCGTCGAGATTTTTAACGATTCCCTCGACGGCGGCTTGTTGAGAGCTCCTCGGGCGTTTTGGATTGGGAAACTGACGGCGGATGGGTTCGCGGGTGTCCGGGTGTCGGCTCCACATCTCAAAGTCGGCGTGCTCGTTCCTGCAACTGAACCATCCATCGCGCCCTATAAAATCAATGTTTAGCCAGCCGCCATTGTTCAGGAATCCCCGAATTCCATTCTCGTAGAGGATCATGCCCGTTCCTTGCAAGTCTTTCTCTCCCGCGGCTGCTTCGTCGCTGTTCATGTGACCAAAAACCCATTTGGCGGGTGCATCCGCAAACTGACGAAACAACGCAAGTGTGTGACTGTGTCCGCCGTTAAAACTCCAACTGTAGTTGGCAACCATTGAGGAGAATTCCCCTATATCTCCCCTCCTTATGGACTGCAAACACATCTGCAACCAGGGGCTCCAGTTCTTGTGGCACGCCATGGCGAAAATGACGCCGTGTTTACGACATGCGTCAATCATTGCGTCGGCTTCAGCCAGCGTTCGACAGATCGGTTTGGTGGCATAGATTGCTTTGACACCCGCCTCGGCGGTCGTAATTACTACCTCCGCGCGCTCCGTAGTCTTCGTTGTGACGCTGACAATATCCGGCTTTTCCTTGGCGAGCATCTCTTTATAGTCGGTGTAAAGCGCGGTGACGTTCCAGCGGCGCTTGAAATCCTCAAGCTGGTCCTTTGAAACGTCTGAACCGGCTACCAGATCCACACCCTTTGCTTCCACGTATGCCGGCGCGTGTGCCCACGGGTAGCGGAATTGCGGACGATGCGTCTGTTCGTCGTCGATAGTGCTGCCAATCCGGCCGCATCCAATTACAGCCGCACGATAGGATGCCATAAGTTTTCCTCCCTATTGCGAAATGCGTAATAAGTGATACGTAATCGATTTTCTTATTTAACCCAAGTTGCCACCTTTGTTCAACAGGAGCACAGAAACCGAGTTTTTTCCGATGTGGAAAACACGAGATTGGCGAAAATCAGACCAATTTACCTGTAATTTAGCGAACGTGAACCAAAAACTCGGTTTCTCTGTTATAGGTAGCAACTTGCGTTATTTACTACACAATCTAGCGAGATATCGGCACGCTTGATTCATTGCGTTTCTCTCCGCCACACTTCGTACGGATTCTCGCGGTTTTCGAGTGGAAAAGACACGCGCGTCCCCAACCGCTGAGATTCGTGAACCGCCATAATCATTTCAAGGGCGGCGCGCGCATCGTGCCCGCTTGAGCAGTTGCGTACTTCGCCATCCTCTTCTATGGCTTGAATGAGTTCTTCGACAATCATCCGGTTACTGAGCCCGGTATGGTCCTCAGATCCATTTTCCCAATCCTCGAGCAAGACGCGTTCCCATTTGCCGTTTCCTTCGCCGGGAATCCAAGTACCGTAGGGATAGATATACATCTCCCCTTTTGGCGAGTTTCGGAGCGAAATAATCCCCTCGCTGCCATGCACCTCAAACCCAAACCAACGCGCAGAATCTACACCCCCGGGTGGAATGCCCGCATGAGTTTCATAGGAGGCACGTATTCCGTTTTTGAAAACGTAATACCCTGCCGCGCCATTCCCAGCCAGTAGACCGACCTGCTCATCGCCATCGCGGACATCGTCAAGGGTGACTTCCTTTCCGTCTTGTGTCACGTGGCCATGCGCCCAGTCAACATCGGAGCCTGCAAAAAACCGCATGCTATCAAGGATATGTGTGCCCAAGACCATCAGATCCGTCGCGCCGGCGCGACGATCGTCCTTGCCGTGACCGCGCATCACGAGAATGTCGCCAATTTCCCCGGCATCAACCAGCTTCTTGGCGTGCTGCTCATAGCCGCTTGCCCGCCGGTGCGCAACTGCCATTTTTGCTCCGCTGCGCTCGCACGCATCAATCATGGCGTCGGCTTCCGCCAATGTCCGCGCAAAGGGTTTTTCACAGAAAATGCCTTTCACTCCGGCTTCGGCGCAGGCGATTACCATTTCTGCGTGGCAGTCTATCCAGCGCGGGCAAACGCTAACCACATCCAGATTTGCCTTTTCTAACATCTCTCTGTAATCGGCGTAAGATTGCTCGGCGCCGGTTCGCTCTGCGGCTGCCTGACGCCCGTCTTGGTCAGGATCGGCAACCGCAATAAATTCTACATTCGGAATCCCTTCGTAGGCTACGTCCAAACCGTGGCCAAAATTGCCGCCGCCCGTCCTCCCAATGGCGCCAGCGCGATAGGTTGTGGTCATATATTTTCCCCCAGAGTATTCAAGATTGACCGTACCAGAATTTAAATGGATGACAATATCGCTTTTATTATAGGGGAGCGGCTATTAAAAATCAAGAGGTGTTGTTATTTACTGTTGGGGATGGCTTCACCGAGATAAATGGAAGGGTGGAAGACGGGAAGGATGGAAAGACTACGAATTCCCGCGCATTTGCATAAAGACGGTCGGGGGATGCGCGATTGAAGATTTCACACTTGGACTCTTGAACCACCGTCTGAATCACGGATTCAGAATCTAAATCGTCCTAGAATCTCCATTACGCTGCATATTCAGTCGCTCAATTCATCTTTTCGGTTGATTTCGCCCAAAAAGACGCAACAGGGGCGCGTCAGGGAAATCGAGGATACGTTGATAATCGAACCACTGGAATCGGGATTCAATTGACATTTTCCCTTGACTGCCTTTTCACCCGTAATATATACTTTTACGCAGATTTGCGTATTCGCAAAAATCTCTTGAAAGATTCAAATGTTCAAATTGCCCATAATGAAAATGGAGAGGGCAACTATTCACAACTCAATTGAGAAAGGATAACTTTAGGAATGTTTGCAAGATTTGTAACAATCATTACCGTAGGTTTTCTGCTTGCGGTAGTTAGCCCAATCGCGATGGCTCAGCCACCAATACTCGTGCTAGACGCCAACGAAGACGATGACGCCAAGGACGGCTGGACGAACACCGGCAGCGCCGGCGGCGTGGTGCCAACCGGCGATGGAAGACCGGATTATGACAGAGATGGGGGACCGGGCGGTACCGCTGCCTATACCTCGACCGAGTGCAACCACAATTTCTCTAGCGGTGACGACGGATTGGATGGCAGACCCGAACTGTTGGTCGCAAGTTGGACGCTTGAGGTCGTCGCGAAACAGACCGGCACTGCGGTCGATGTTGCCGAAGGCGGCGGCGAACACCACCTGGTCGGATTTTTTGATCAGCCTTGGCCGCCCAATCAGTGGATCGGATATCGCTTCGAGCTAGGTGATCCTGCGGATTTATCGTCGTCTGACCTGCGAATCACGCTTGCTGCCGCCAAATCTGGCGGAGTTGACAATAACCAACATCTTTTCCCCGTTGGGACGCTTCCGTTTGGCGAGTGGGCAGTGCTGACCACTACGTTCAACAACGACGATGGCGTGATGAAGACCTACGTCAATGGTGAAGAGCAGAGTGAGTTCGAGACGATACAAGACTTCGACGACACAATCCCGTTCGATATGATTGGGATCTTCCTGATTCCGGGAGACAATCCCTGCCGCGGCTTCGGCGGTTCCATCTCGAGGGTCAGAATGTGGGATAGAGTGGTTGACGCCGGTGAGTTCGGTACGGCTGTCGAGGCGAACGGCAAGCTCGCCACAACTTGGAGCCGTGTAAAAGCGGGCAGTTATTAAGCCAATTTACAACTAGTCTAGGATTGATGTTTTTTCAACCCAAGTTTCGGCTGTGGCGATGCTGCACCGGAACTTGGGTTTTTTGTATGTGAGAATGCACCGTATTAATGGGTTTTAATCTGTGTTGCCGTGGACACGACTCAATCCGTAGGGGTTGGGTCTCCCAACCCATTTGGGCGAGGGAACCTCGCCCCTACGAAATATGGTCGCGAAAGACAATCGTCTCAAGGCACATCAGATATAGGCAACTGTATTTCAAACTCGACACGTTAGCATCAAATTACGAATCTTGATTTGCGTGCCTAAGGGTAATGGAACAGATTCGTAGGTTGGGTTAGGAAGCCCAATCCAACTGAAATGGTGAAAGACGCAAGAAAGCTCAAATTTAATATGAAACACATGAAGTTAGCACACCTTGTCAGCATAGGTATGCTATTGGTGATAGCAGTCCCGATGGCGTCAGGTTACGTCCCCGAACCTATCCTATATCTTGATGCCGCCGACAATCCGGCACACCCGAAGTCTTGGACCAATCTTGGGACGGCAGGCGGACAGTTGCCCAGTCGCAGCGGCGGGGCAAAACTGGAAGCAAATGCAGGACCGGACCGCGGACCTGCATACACTGCCAGTAGAGGGGGACAATCCTATGGTCACGCCGGTGTTTCTCTTTTCTTTGAAGACTGGACGATCGAGATTTGGGTGAAGCGCAATGGGCCCGCGTCTGGCGGCGGAGAACACCAAATCTTTGGTATGGCGGATCGCCCCTGGCCCTTCAAACAAAGTATTCTCTTACGATTCGACGGCGCTGAATCCGGTCACATCCGCGCCACTCTTATTACCGAGGAGGGCGGCGGTCCGGGCGGTACCGATCATATCGCACCTAACGGTCTCGACATCGGAGCAAAGAGATGGCATCATGTAGTATTTACGTTCGACAGTCGATCGCGCTCCTTGCAATCTTATCTAGATGGTAAGTTTCTCGGTAAGGATCCTACCAATCAAAGTTACGACGACACGTTAGAGGTAAAGCGTATCACGGCTTTCAGATCGGATGTCGCCGATCCCGATAATCGTGTCCTCAATGGTTCGATTAGTCTCATCAGGATGTATGACAGGGAGTTGGACGAGAACGAGGTTCGCGAAAATTTTAGACGCCCGCGTGCTTCCCAAGCTGTCGATCCTGCCGATAAATTGACGACAACTTGGGGAAGTTTGAAGCGGACGTATTAAGAGATGGTCGTCCTGCATTGGCAGCAGATTTAGGGTAGAGGAATAGCCTTCAAGATTCAAGTGAGAACGTGAAGCGAAAGAGGGGATGATGGCAAGACGGAAGACATATTGGCTCATCGGACTGACGGTCAGCTTGGTTCTGATAGCAGTCGCTTTGCCCGTGAATGCGCTTGACGAAAGCTTGTTGCTTTACCTCACATTTGACGTGGATACCGGTGGGGTCGTGAGAGACATGACGGGAAAGACCAAGGGCGGGAAAATAATCGGAGGCACAAAAATTATTACGTCGGGCGCCCATTCAAGGGCACTTGAGCTTAACGGAACAAGCGGATATGTCGAGATTGAGCTAAGCCCCGAGATGATTGAGGCGGAGAGAGATTCGTTCACTGCCGAGCTATGGATGCAAACTCGGGCACAGGGCATCCCGGAAGCGGGGCAATGGTTTATCGGGCTTGGCATCTTCGGAGGGTTCGGACCCAAGGACCACTTTCAGGGGCACTGGACGCTGGTCCTGTTGGAGAACGATGTGTTGCAATTCAATGTAGTCAATGCCAGTCAACATTCCAATGACGGCAAGGATGGCGTGTTAATAGAAAAGCCGGTGGTCAACGACGGTGCTTGGCACCATGTGGTTGCCGTCCGCGACGAAGATAACAAGCAAATTAGAGTTTATATAGACGGCGCCTTGGCGGGGGAAGCGCTCGATATTACCAGAGCGCTGAATAGCAAACCGGATGATGCCAAGGCTCGAAGGAAAATCTGGTTGGGGAATCATCTTGGAATATTTTGGTCAGTGAAATTTGATGAAGTGCGGTTTTGGAATAGAGCGTTGAGCGCTGACGAGATTGTGGCAAATATGAAGTGGTTTTCGGTCGGCGCTTCGGGGAAGCTGCCCCTGACGTGGGGCAAGATTAAGGTGCGTCATAACGGCCGTGGCCCAGTGACCAATGATTAGTGGCTAGTGTATACGGCGCGCCAACGAGATCGTAGTAAAGATGAAACATGTTTTTGTGCGCGCATTGAAGAGATTACCCTTGACGTAGGGCAAAATTCAAAAGAATATAGGAGGCGAAATGATGACAGCCAAGAAGATTCCATTTATCGGAACTGCGACTATCATACTTCTGATAGTAGTGGCTTTGCCCGTCGAAAGCCTTGATGATAGTCTGCTTCTTTACCTTACATTCGACAATGACACCGCCGGGGTCACTGCGGATGTAACGGGAAAAACGAAAGGCGGAAAGCTCGTCGGCGGCACAAGAGTGATTCCGGCAGGTGTCCACGCAAGGGCTTTGGAACTCAATGGCACCAACGGTTTTGTGGAAATCGAACTGACCGATGAGATGATCGAAGCCGAGAGGAACTCCTTCACCGCTGAACTATGGATTCAGACCGAAGCGAAGGGCATCCCACCACCGGAAGGCGTAGAGCGGTTTGTCGGGCTTGGCATCATCGGAGGATTTGGTCCTAAAACACACTTTCAGGGGCACTGGTCGATTTTCTTATTGAATGAGGATTTCCTCCGATTCTTTGTAGTAAATGTGAACAGCTTTGTCAATGACGGCAAGGATGGGGTGATAGCGGAGAGGCCAAAGATTAACGACGGTGTGTGGCACCACATTGCCGCCGTGCGCGACGAAGACAACAAGCAACTCAGACTTTATATCGACGGCAACTTGGTGGGTGAGGCGCAAGATCTCACGCGGTCGCTCAACAGCAAACCGGGGGACGATAAAGTTCGTTCGAAGATATGGCTGGGAAATCATCTGGAAGTTTTCTTTCCCGTGAAATATGATGAGGTGCGGTTTTGGAATAGAGCACTGACCCAAGAGGAGGTTTCGGCGAACATGACTTCGTTTGCGGTCGATTCACACGGGAAATTAGCGCTGACGTGGGGCGGAGTTAAGAACTCGTCTGAATAATGGGCGACAAAGATGTAGTTGATCGTGTACGCGAGGGTTTTTAGCAATTGTCTGAATCGCTAATCAAGAATCTTTTTCGGTCAATCTCAGTGCAACTTCATACATCATCGTCAATGCGTTGTTGGGTTTCGCTATATATTTGAAAATATGCGGCTTAACAGCACACAGATGCCTCCTTGAAAACTTGATAGAACCCTCTGCTGACCGCTTAACCCAACCTACAACTCCCTGCCCCGCTTGAGATCGCACTACATATCTTACTGTTTATCATACATGCCGATGAAACTAGGATGAAAACTGGAGGAATGGATGTTTTTTGAGGAATACAATTTGTATGAAGCCGGGGATTTCGGATACCATGAGTGCAGGATTCCAGCACTGCTCACCACAGCGAATGGAACGATTTTGGCTTTCAATGAGGGTAGGAAGTTCACCGGAAGCGATTCCGATCAGATAGACCTTTTTCTTCGGCGCAGTTTTGACGGCGGGAGGAGTTTTGGGGATGTTCAGGTGGTCACTACCAAGGATGGCTGGGTCTCCGGAAACCCGGCTCCGGTGCAGGATAGAACCACCGGCACAATATGGCTCCTATTCTGCAGGAACCAAACCGAGAAAGTCTCTACGCTCGACGTTCCTCGCAGCGTGTGGGTGACAAGCAGCAACGATGACGGGGAAACTTGGAATGAGCCGGCGGAGATTACGGCTTCGGTAAAGCCTTCCCATTGGGCGGCATGGTACGCCACTGGTCCTTGCCACGGTATGCAGATGCGAAGCGGGCGCATAGTAATACCCGCCAATCACAGAGAGAAGAAACAGAGTGCGGAAGATGAGGATGACTTTGATCACTCGCACATCATCTACAGTGATGACCACGGCGAAAGCTGGAAGTTGGGCGGTATTGCCGATAGGCATACCAACGAGTCTACGGTATTGGAAACCGCCGATGGATGGCTCTACATCAATTCGCGCAACCAGTACCGATCCAATCAACATATGCCGTACCACCGCTTAGCAGCTTGGAGTAGGGACGACGGCGAGAGTTTTTCGCCCAGTCTCAACGATGCCGGTCTTCCGGAACCCAGATGTCAAGCGAATGTTTGCCGGTATACGTTCGCGGAAGATGGACCTCCGGGACGCGGGAAGAACCGCGTGCTCTTCACGAATCCGGCGAACCCGAAGAAGCATGACAGGAGCTATCTGACGATTCGTCTTAGCTACGATGAGTGCCGAACTTGGCCCATATCCAAGGTCATTTGCGAGGAACCTTCGTCGTACTCCGATCTATGCATCGCTCCGGACGGTACTATTTGTTGTCTCTATGAAAAGGGAAACAGGAACGACAAGGGGATTAGCACGTACAGCGGAGACATCTCTTTTGCACGTTTCGACTTGGAATGGTTGACGGATGGAGCAGATTCGCTTGGGTGAGAAATAATGCGTAATGGGATTTTTTGTCGCTTGCGTTATGGAATTTACTATCGGGATTAGCTATCGCACTCGCTGTTCACTCGTTTGATCGTATTGCGTAATAAAAATTGTCAACGTGATAAGACGAGGCGCGGTACAGGTCAGCTTTGGAAAACTAGGCAAATTGGCTAGAAGCGAAAGCACCCATACACGGTTTCATTCCGGGTTATTCTGTTAGGGTCGTATCTCATCTCGATGAACTGTTAGTGGTTAGTCATATCCCACCCAGACTCTCAATGTCAGGTGGTTCCCACCATAATTTCCCCTGCTTCGTCGTTATCCTCCCCTTATCGTTGTGGTTTTTCTCAACTGAACGGCGTTTAAGAAGAAGAAACCGAGTTTTGGAGAAAAACTCGGTTTCGTCGCGATTCGGAACAGGATCTGCTATGAGACCTCTATCGATCGAGTGAGTGAATATCGAACGCGATAGCCAATCTCTCTCCTTTTACGCTACGAAGCCGCAGCTGATTGAGTCGGTTATTCCGTTCAACCCAACCTCCAGATAGACTATTCCAGACCTCTCGGATTGGTCAACCCAAGGGAAGCGGTAGAGGTTTTCGCCATCCGGTTGACTGAGGAGTTTCCGGTCTCTTCGTGCAGGTTTGAATGGGATTACCGTTCAATCCGCCCAACGCATCATGATGGTTTGTGCTTTCAATCCAAGTGAAATTGTTGTATAATCCGGTTTTGAAATATTGATGCTACGTAGTTTCATACTAGTGCACAGACCTTTGAAACGCGAGGATTATGTGCAGAGGCTTGTGATAGACGATGAAACGGAAACGCACAAAAATTGTTTGCACGCTTGGTTTGGCTAGCAACTCGACCGAAAAGATACACGCGCTAATAGACGCCGGTATGGACATCGCTCGGCTGAGTTTTGCCCACGGATCGCATGAGGATCACGCTCAACTGATTGCTCGGATGCGTCAAGTGTCCCACCAGCGGAAGATGCCGTTGCCCATTCTGCAAGATCTGTCGGGACCGAAGTTGCGAATCGGCACGTTCGCGAACCCGCCGGTCGAATTGTCCCGAGGTTCACAATTCACCCTTACCACGAAACCGAAAGCGGGAGACGTGAATGGGGTCTCAATAACGTGTCCGGAACTGGTGCAAGATGCGAAGCCCGGTGATAGCATTCTTCTGGCTGACGGGGAAATCGAGCTAGCCGTCACTTCAACGACAGAGACGGATGCTACCTGCAAGGTCATTGTAGGCGGGGAACTCGGCTCAAACAAGGGTATTAGTGCGCCGAGCGTTGTGTTAAAGCAAACGATTCCTACTCCGAAAGATGTTGAAGATGTCATCTTCGGAATTGAACACGGTGTTGATTGGGTGGCGCAATCTTTTGTCGGATCGGCTGATGAGTTGCACACGTTACGGGAGATAATTCGGCAACACGGAGGCGACATACCGATTATCGCCAAGCTTGAAAAACGCGAGGCGTTGGACAACCTTGAAGAAATCATCGAAGCAACCGATGGTGTCATGATTGCCAGAGGGGACCTCGGTTTGGAGATTCCGCTTCAAGAGGTGCCCATCGTCCAAAAGGAGATTACCCGTATTTCAAACCGCACAGGCAAGCCGGTGATTACGGCAACGCACATGCTGGATTCGATGATCAACAATCCTCGTCCAACGCGGGCGGAAGTCACGGATGTTGCCAATGCGATTTTCGATGGCACCGATGCGATAATGCTCTCCGGCGAAACCGCCATCGGGAAATACCCCGTGAAGGCGACTCGGATGATGGCGGACGTAGCACTGGCGACCGAAGCCGGTCTCGATTACACGGAACGCCTCAAGCGGGAACGAATCGAAGAGGAAAAACCTATTCCGATCGCAATCGCTCATGCCGCGTGCCATATCGCGTTGGCGATTCGCGCGAAGGTTATCATCTGTTGCACGCAATCTGAAGAGGACGCACGGCTTCTGGCAAAATATCGCCCGTCCGCATCGATAGTCGTATCTAGCTCGAGTGAAACGACACTGCGCAGGGCATTGCTGTCTTGGGGCACTTCTCCTACCTTAATCGAATGGGGCACCAGTCTTGAGCAGTCGATCGAAAATGCGAAAGCTGCCGTTCTCAAATCCGGGGTTGCGGAGCGTGGAGATCGCGCAGTGATTGTCGCGGGGATGTCCACAGGGCTTGCCACACCGCCGAACGCGATCGATGTGGAAATTCTTTAGAACCCGAGTGAATACGCGTAAGGGTTGGTAAGTTTGCCATCACACGGCGTACCGTACTCACATCTCTTCAATCTATACCCGGTGAAGCCTGAATTGAATCGACAAAGATAGTACATGGATGAATTGGTAAAAAAAGCAGATGTCTTAATTGAAGCGCTTCCATATATCCGTCAATTCTTCGGAAAAACCATCGTGATTAAGTACGGTGGAGCCGCCATGGAAAACGATGCCTTGAAGGATAGCGTGATGCAGGACATCGTTTTGATGAAGTACACGGGTATGCAGCCCGTTGTTGTGCACGGCGGCGGCACAAAGATTAGCGAGTGGATGCAGCGGATTGGCAAGAACGCCGAATTTGTGCAGGGGCTGCGCGTCACTGATCAGGAAACGGTTGAAGTCGCCGAGATGGTGTTGGCTGGAACCATCAACAAAGAAATCGTGTCGCTTATCAACGCGCACGGCGGACGCGCCGTGGGACTTTGCGGCAAGGACGCCAATCTTATTCGGGCGCGGAAGCATTTTGCCCACGTTGTCGACGATCTTGGCGAGGCAACGGACGTCGATCTGGGTTTCGTCGGTGACATCGCCCATGTCGATCCCAGCGTCATTGCGTCGCTTGATCGGGATGGCTACATTCCCGTTATTGCGCCAAACGGCGTTGGTGAGGATGGTTGCACGTACAATATCAACGCGGATACGATGGCGGGCGAGATTGCCGCGGCACTCAAGGCGGAAAAGTTGATTTTGCTCACGGACCAGCGCGGTATCTTGCGAAACTTGGATGACGAGTCAACACTGATTACCACGGTAAAGACAGAGGACATTGAAGGTTTGATTGCCGATCACGTGATTAGCAGCGGGATGCTCCCGAAGGTCGAGGCGTGCACCACTGCCATTGCCGGCGGCGTTTCCAAAGCGCACATCATTGACGGACGAATCAGCCATGCGCTTTTGCTGGAGGTTTTCACGCCGGAGGGGATTGGAACGCAGATTGTAACAGAATCGGACGAATAGAATTGGAAGGATGGAGGAGAGGAAGGGCGGAAGATTCTTTTCAGTGCCAACCTCAACCCTCCTGAACGCCTGATGTGCCTGCCGTCATTCGCAGTTGTTTTGCGGTCGTTTGAATAAACAAAGTAATCCATTTCCGGTTTTCTGAATTTCCACATATCTTACACCTGCCGTCCCACTGGGGCTATGTGGAAGCCGACGAAGTTTTCCCAGTCCCGTTTTATGTCTTACCTTCCCATGAATGCAACTCCACTGCGTATTTTAGTCTTAGCAATCTTTTCTTGCCTGCTCTTTATGCTTCAATCCGAGGTGGGGCACGCCGCCGAAATTACCATTCTTGATAACATTGTCATTGTCGAAACGGACGCTTACGAGGTTCGGTTTGAGAATGGCGTTATCAACCAGCTTGCCAACAAGATTACAGACGAAGTGTATACTTTGTCCCCTGATGCCGATGGTATGTCTAGGGGGCTTGGCGGGCGGAGCGGGATATTGAGGAAGGATAACACTCCTATCTGGACATCGGGTGCTACGGCAGCAGAGGCACGAAAACTGTCACCGCTTGAAGCGGAGATTGTGTTTTGGCAGGGACAGAACCAATTCAGGCTATCTATAGCTGTTGACGAATCTACGAACGACTTGCTTATTCGACAGGACGGGGTTTCCGATACGGCAGGGGTTTACGGGGTGCAGTGGGGATGCGGGAATCTGGATATCAGGAACCTCGAGCTCATTCTTCCCGCGCAAGGTGGGCAAATCCTCAATGTGGAATATCCAAAGCCCTCCGCAGATTTCGGATACCCGGGGGCTTGGGAAACGCAACTTGCAATTATTCAGGGGCAGCGCGGCGGTTTTTTTGTTCGTGGTTCAGACCCCACATTTCAGTTTAAGCAACTCCGGTACGAACGGAATTTGGACAGCTTCGCGTTGGGTTTTCAAACGCACAACCAAGCCCCCTTCGATTCGCTGACAGCGGCCAGATCTGTCACGTGGCGATTGGGCACATATACCGGGGACTGGCGTGTACCCGCCGAACGGTATCGGAATTGGATGGAGCGAACTTTTAATCCCTGGCGACTGTCAGATATGCCCGCATGGGTTGACAACATTGGCGTGGTAATCATGTACGGCGGTGTGAATATCAAGTTTTTGAATCGACTAGCAGAACAAATCGATCCGGCAAAAACTCTACTGTATACGGCTGGGTGGCGTAAATATCCTCACGACGTGAATTATCCGGATTATACGGCACGAGACGGTTTTGGCAGTTTTGTTGAATCCGCACATCAACTTGGATTTCGGGTCATGCTCCACACCAATCTCGTCGGGGTTTCACCGTATCATCCTCTATACACTGAATTCCGAAAATCTCAATTTCGCGAACCTTGGGGAGGAAATCTGATGGGCTGGTTGTGGGATCAAACAGAAGATTCTCGACGACATGCCTGGATTAATCTTGCAGATTCGTCATTTAGAAAACTTCTCGTTCAGCAACTGCGCGATGTGTGGGAAAAATACGGAGTGGACGCGTTCCATTTGGACATCAGTCACGTTGTGGCGAATGATGCCAATGGACTGATTGAAGGCTTAAATTCTTCCCAAGGCAACATACTGCTACATAAGGAATTGGCGGAGGCGATGTCGGGGGTTGTTTTCAGCGGTGAACATCTTCACGAGGTCACCTTTTTTCGCGAGAGTTTTGCGCAACGCTGGAAGCTCCCGACTGAAGCAAGAGCACATCCGATTAGCACGTTTCTCTTTTCCAAATATACGTTACCCTACGGCTATTTGGGATTACCGAATCCAGATGGTAATCCACAACTTTATCAGGAGTATTTGGATTCGTATGAGAGTTGGGGTGTCTTGCCAACACTAAACGTTTCGTCAGAACAATTTGAACCTGAACATACAGCGACGCATCAGTTGCTCTCAATCGCCAGAAGTTGGCAACAACTTGGTTTGAAACCCGACTTTGACGGGGATTGGGAATCGGGAACTCTTTTCCAATTTCTGGGACGAGATGGTGAAATCGCAAGACATCGAACAACAAATGTCGGTTCTACATTTGTTCTTCCTAACGATGGAGCGGGCTACGAAAGGGTGTTTGATGCTACGCAAGTGAATACGGAGCGAAGCCTACCGCATTGGCGTGCCTACAACCAAACCATGATACTCGGGTTGAATCCGAATCAAGCTTATTTCTTGAACGATGTGCCGTGGGATATTTCTCAGGCGCATATTAATACCTTGCCGGAGGGAGTTTCCGTGACGGAGACACGTGTGACTGCAAATGCCGCCGTTTTTCGGCTGGAACGTATTCGCGGCGCTCACAACATTGATTTATTGTCAAATTTTCATCTTGTGAGAACAGGCATTGTCCTTGATGGAAAAGAATTGGTTAGACAGAGAGGAGCTACATTTGGGCCAACCCAAGCTACCGTTTCCGGCATTCGCAAAGCGGCGATTTACGCACATCCTCCATACCAAGGGGCTACCGGCGACACATTCGGAGAATTTACAGTTGCACTCCCGGAAAGCCCCAAAATTAATCTGGAGTTTGATATCGGATTGCTGGATGGTTCTGAAAATTCCGATGGTGTAACGTTCATCGTGACCGTGCAAGGAGATGAGATTTTTCGTCGGCACCACGACGAACAGCGGTGGGAGCGTGTCGCCCTCAATTTGACCCACTATAGCGGCGAGAACGTCGTGCTACGTCTTACCACGAATCCGGGACCTGGCGGACATACGAGTTGGGATTGGGCAGTTTGGGGGGAACCAAAAATCATCGTCGAACCAGCGGATACGCCCATAAACATGGGGTTTTTCCTGCCCACGGAGCCGATAAAGCATTTTCCCGCGGAGATTCAGTCCGTCGGAGGGGGACAGTATTTTCTCGAAACCGCACTCCCTGCACAGATTCTACTGTTCTTTGAACCTGTTCAACAAGTGGTACCACCTTTCAATCTTAGAAGTGCCGAATTCGTTGCCGGGCTTGAGTTTGACGGCATATTCCGGCCGGGCAGCGCTTGGGGTTCGGGTGAGCTAAGGGTTGCTGACGCCGGCGGTGTACGCAAGGAGACTATTTTCGCCCATCCGCCTCGTGATGGGGAAACGGTTCTTCAGTTTTTGCTTGCTCTGCCCCAAGCCCGAGATGCGGCATTCGCTTTTTCAATGGGCCTGGGAGAAGGAAGCAGTGCGAGCAATGGAGTACATTTCAAAGTGCTGCTAAATGGACAATCTCGATTTGAACACTTCATTGACACGGCGGGATGGGAGGATGCCCGGATTTCTCTTGCCGAATTTGCGGGTGAACCCGTACTGTTGGAATTAGTGACCAATCCAGCTGGAAGCGCAAATTTTGACAAGGCAAATTGGGCTGATTTGTTTATCACCGCAGAAGGGGTTGAAAGTGAGTCTAGGGAAGATGTCAATCGGGATGGAAGTGTCAATATTCTGGATCTGGTGCTGGTGGCACAGGATTTTGGACAAAAAATTCCGGCTAACCCGCGAGCAGACGTAAACAAAGACGGGCAGGTTAATGTGCTGGACCTGGTGCTGGTGGCGGGAGCGCTAGGTGAGGACGCCGCCGCGGCGCCCACTGCGTTTGACATTCTCGAATCGAAAACCACGACGCCTGAAGAAATCGTTGCTATTAGGCAAGCATTGGACGCATTGGAAGGCACCTCGGAGATATCGCGTGATGTTGAAATGGCGATTCGGCTTCTTCGGCTTTGGCTAACCAACCTGACACAGACCGTGACAGAGACGAAGTTGCTCCCGAATTTTCCCAATCCGTTTAACCCGGAGACATGGATACCGTATCAATTAGCCGAAGGTGCCGATGTCACAGTATTTATCCACGACACCGGAGGGCGCCTCGTCCGGCAAATTTCGCTTGGTTTCAAACCCGCCGGATACTACCTGACACATTCGGACGCCGTACATTGGGATGGCCAAAACGAGAACGGTGAACAGGTTGCTAGTGGAGTCTATTTTTTGCGGTTTATGGCGGGAGAGTTTTCAGCGTCGCGCAGGGTGGTGATAGTGAAGTAGTATCGAATGACTAGATGACAGTTGAGATTCCGATGGTTGACAGGTCGCGATTCGGAGATCGCTCCTACAGAAGATTAATCGTCAGCGTTGAACGCCCGGCGGAGTTTGTCCTGTGTCACGTTCGGATCTTCGACGATGATTCTGGCGCCGGTGATAACGTCAATAAACCCCAACTCACGGGGGTAGCGCGGAACAACGTGGGCGTGTACATGGGGTATGCTTGCGCCCGACGCTTGACCGACATTGAACCCTAGGTTGTAGCCGTAGGGTTGGTATACGCGGTCCAATACCTCAAGGGATCGGCATTGCAGGTGATGCAGGTCAATAACCTCTTCGGGAGTAAATTCTCGAACGTCAACTATATGGCGATTGGGAAAAATCATTAGGTGTCCCGGGCTATACGGATAGAGATTTAGCGAAATCGTAAACAGTTCGCCTCGGTAAATGTCCAGACGCTCTACCCGGTCGTCTCCTTGGACAATGGCGCATAGGATGCACTCGACATCGGGTTTCGCCTTCCCTTTAACATAATCCATTTTGTTTGGCACAAAAAGATTATCGCGCATAGTTGCTGGGTTCTCCGAGTCACAAGCAGATTTACTAGGATTTACACAGTTGAACGTCTCAGCACGTCGAGATAGAGATTCGTTGTGCGTAACCGCTTTCCTCACGTATTACGCATTACGTATTATTTTATGCCCTTATCTTTTTCTTTGAATCGGCTCAACTTCCGTAAGTCCCATTGATATCACCGCTCAATGAAAAAGGCATCCACCTCTTCCGACTCGCTTTCCATTTGGCGCAGCCGCTTACGTTTGTAACGCCAGTACCGCAGATAGACTAGCATAAAGAAAAGTGCCAGGCTTCCCCAAAAGAGATGGGAACTTGAGAGCATTGCCGCCCAATGGTAGCGTTGGGAGAGCGACTTACGCCATTTCGCGTCAAACGCACCGAGCGTTAATCCGATTGAATTCCGGAAGGCGGTGTCCAAATCGTCGCCACTTGCAAGCTGATCGACAATATCCCATAGTTTTTCAACGCCGTGGGTTTCCGCCAGCCACTCAACCGCATTTTGGCTTTCCGCATACGCCAGTTGTGCCAGGTTTTCAGATTTCGGAAACCGGTTGCTGAGTTCGGCAAGCGGAATCACGGACTTTGAGAAGATATGTTTCATCAGCGCATCATTACGTCGAGGCGCCCACTCGCCCGAGAAATAAATAGCGACGCCTTCAACGAACCATCGGGGGATTTTGCCGATTGCTTTTTTGGTGCGTTGCCCGAAGACGACGTGGACGATTTCGTGACGGATGACTTGAGCCAACTGAAAATCGCGCTGGATGATGACGCGCGGATTTTGGATGATTATGCGCCGACTGAGCGGAAATGCGCATCCGATCGCCCAGTCCTGAATAGGCGCATGCACCGCGGCTTGAAACTGTGACGGTTCCTCACAGACCCATATCTCAATCTTGCCTAGGTGCATATTGCCCATAAGGCGGCGCATTTTGGGGTAGAAATCATCGGAAATATCAAGGACTTTCTGCGCCGATTTGGCATTCCCACGGTAGTAGACCAGAAAATTATCGCTTTCTACCAGATCCCAAGACTCGCCTGTGTCGGCGTGCGTCCCAAACGCCGGAATAAGAAATAGAGCGCAAAGGCAGAGCACAAACGATTTAATCAAAAGACAACGCCCCGCATTCGTTCTAGGAGGTTTATTTGGAATGAGTACATCAATTGCCTTCAGTATACCTTAAGTTGGTCTGAACTTCAACTTTAGTGTCGAGGCGTGTGTCAATCAATGGCATCTGATTCTGCGGATTAAGGGAGATCAAACGAGCGCGTGGATTAGGGAACATATAGGATCGAGCGCCTGAACATAGCGCGGAACTCTCTATCGATCAACTGAACAGATAGCGAAGGCGATAGCGGCGTAGGTTGGGTTGAATGGTTAAAAGCGGCTTGCTACTCATCTTCCGCATAATAGGCTTGTGCAATCTCCAATTTTCGCATACCAAATCTTGGGGGTGTATATCCACAAACGAGCAAAAATCACCAAGGTACTACACGTGAGTCCGATTGATTGACCGGTTTTGCCCTTCCATCATCAACTTCATTTCCACCAAGTAACACACCACATGGCGCTCCTCTGGAGCGCGGGACTCTGGACATGTCGCATTCTATTGACATTTCGATCCTCTGGATCGAGGAAAGGGACTCCGACTAGTAAGTGTTGCTTGCTGAAAGAATTATTCCGCTAGGGATAATGGCATGCTCTCAAGTAACACTCCACATTGCACAGGATCTACTATCGCACTTGCTATTCACTCGTTTGATCCTCTGGAGTGCGGGAATATGGACATATCGTATTCTATTGACATTTCGATCCTCTGGATCGAGGAAAGGGACTCCGACCAGAAAGTGTTACTTGCTGAATGAATCATTCCGACAGGAATGATGGGACGCTATCGATCAACTGAACAGATAGCGAAGGCGATAGCGGCGTAGGTTGGGTTGAATGGTTAAAAGCGGCTTGCTATCAATTATAATAGGCCTGCTACTCTTCAATTAAGCGGTGTCATGCGAAGATGGAATGAAACCCAACACTTACGTATGCTTAATCGCGTTTGAGTTGGGTTTCACTATGCATTTCGAGGTTTTGAACGGTATCAAGCATCGAAAACTAGGTGTACCCCGGGCGTTTTTATGTTGGCGTTGTTCAACCCAACCTACGGTTATCGCTGAAAATCAGATGCGTTTCCCCTGGAGCCAAAGATTTTTTCTCTACACCCTTTGCTGTATATGAGGTATACTTTAGAATCCTACCCGAGCGCGGATTTTGTGAATTTCTGGCACTTTGATGCGAAACTCAGAGGGGTTTACTGGTGTTTTAGAGGAACACGGTGAATCTTGAGCCGTTGCCCCCTTGTTGAGAATGGGAGGTGCGCGTTGAGAACTTCGGATGAAGAGTTGATGGCGAGATGTCGAAACGGTGATATGAGTGCGTTCGAACTTCTGGTCATACGCTACAAGGATTTAATTATCAATTATATCCACCGGTGTATCTACGACTACCACCGCGCCGAAGACTTGGCACAGGAGACGTTTATCAGGGTTCTGAGGAGCGCTGACAGCTATGAGCCCAAATGTCAGTTTAAGAACTGGATTTATCTGATTGCGACGAATCTTTGTCGGAACGAGGTGCGAAATCGGCACCGACGCAACACGGCTTTTCTTGATGATCTTGTTTCGGAGGGCGAGGATGTCAATCATTCGATTTTCCTGCGGGACACAAGTTATTTGCCCGATGAACTTTACGAAAAAAAGGAGCAGCAACTGATGATTCAGAGTGCACTTAATCTGCTCCCGGAAAATCAGCGTATAGCGCTAACGCTAGTAACGTACCAAGATTTAAGATACGACGAAATTGCCGAAATCATGGATTGTTCTATCAGCGCAGTGAAATCATTGATTCACCGGGCACGCCAAAAAATGAAAACACTACTGCTTGAGGTTGGAATTGGAGAGAGCACCAATGCTAAAGTGTGAAGGTATACAGTCCGAAATCTCTGCCTATCTTGACCGCGAGATGCCGCTATGGAAGACTCGGTTAATCAAGCGGCATCTTGGACAGTGCCCAACGTGCGCGCACGAGGTTATGCGAATTCGACAGACCGATGAAGTTCTTCATCGCCTCGACCCCGTCACGACTTCGGAGGGCTTTGTTTCGGACGTTATGCGTCGGGCGTCGGAGGCCCGTGCAAACGAAAAGTTGCGGACATCACTCGTACGCCGGATTTGGCGGAAGTTTGAGTCTGCCATGGCTTGGAATCCCCGCTACAGCGTTCTAAAGCGTGCGCCGTCCTTTACGTTTGCGGCTACGTTTGCGCTGCTCCTGATACTCGGCACATTCGCCACGGTTTATTATCCGCACGGGATGCGTTTATCTTCGGACGATGCGCAACTCTTCCTACAGTCTCCTGTAGAGGACTCCACGCTCGTTTGGATCGACATTATCGCTACCGACCCGCCGAAACGCTATTTGTCCACTAATCAGGGGTCTATGCCCCAATCAGGTCCCAATATCATTGATCGACATAGCGATAGTAGACGGTTATAAGACCGGTCCGCGGGGTGTCTAGGATGGGTTGTTAGGGCAATTGCACCCAATTGTGGGTTTAGACCAGAGGTGCAATGCGTGGGGACGTATTGAGAAGACAGGGAATCGAGGACTTCGTGGTTGACGAATCCACGAGAAGTCGCGACCAGGAGGAGATCGCTCCTACAAAGTGGTACGGCTAGAGAGGCCGAGGATTTTGCGCGCATCGTCAGGCGTGGCTACTTGGTGTTGGAGGGTTTCCACCAGATTGGCAGCCATCTCCACCATCTGAGCGTTGCTCTTGGCTAATACTCCTTTGCTGACATAGATATTGTCCTCGAATCCCACCCGTATGTGACCGTCCAGAATCACGCCCATTGTAATCATTGGCAGTTGATGCCTTCCGACTCCCAGAACAGACCAAGGGCAGGAGGGCGGTACCAGATTCTGCATGAGCAGAAGGTTCTCCGGTGAAGCGGGAATTCCCCAACCGACCCCCATGCACAGTTGGAAATATGGCGGGTCATCGAACAACCCCTCCGCAACCCAATTGACGGCTTGGCGCATGTGGCCCGCGTCGAAGGCTTCGATTTCCGGTTTGACCCCACGCTGTCGCATTCGTGCAGCAGCAGCCCGTCCCCACTCCGGCGAATTAACAAATTCCGCATCCACGAAATTCACCGATCCGATGTCCAGCGAACAAATCTCCGGCCCCAATGCGACAGGTTCCAAGCGCCTTTCAATGATATTGTCTCCAGATAGGTTATAACCACTTGTCGTCAGATTAATAACAATATCGCACGCTTGACGGATTCGATCAACGACCTCTCGAAACAACTCGATTGACGATTCGGGTTTTCCAGTGTGCGGGTCGCGCACATGGATGTGGGCAATGGCGGCTCCGGCACGGTAAGACTCGATTGCAGCTTCGGCGATCTCCTTCGGCGTGTAGGGCACGGCAGGATTCATCTCTTTCGTAGGACTGGATCCTACTACCGCCGCGGTGATAATTGTCTTTTCCGTCATTCGCCCACCTCTATGCTGCGCACTGTCAGAAATTGCGTCTTTTGTAGGATCAAGCGAGTGAATAGCGAGTGCGATAGAGATCCCGCGATCTTCAGGTCACGACCTGCGTTCCCGGTAGGTGCGGTTTTCCAACCGCACCTACCGCTAGACGCTTGAAAACACGCAATTTTCAGCAGGGTGAAGTATACATCTCCCAACAGCCTTCCTCGACACCAAAAGCTATGGGTTTGAACAAATCATCTCGAACAGATTTTACAGCCCTTTAGGCTAAGCCGCCTTTGACGGCAATCTTGATAGCGTCTCTGCCATCAAGGTTGTAGCTCGTGTGCAGGGCATTGAATCCTTGAGCGACATCTTCCAACGGCAGAATGTGGCTGACAAAATCAGTAAAGAGAGATTGGTGTTTTTCGAGCATCGGCACCGCCCGGATAAAGTGGTGCGGTCGAAAACCCCAACCGGCTTCCAATCGCAGATTCTTGCGCATGAGCATCTGGTTGGGGTTACACTCGAATGTTCCGACATCGACGAAGTGGCCATATTCCACATAAGTGCCGCTGTAGCGGATAAAATCCAGTCCTTCGGGAATAGCGGCGGGGAACCCCGAACATTCGTATACGATGTCAGCCCCCTTATTTTGGGGCGTGTTCTCGCGGACGATTCTCTTCCTTTCCTCCGGATCCGGGACTTCCGCAATGTCGATTGTGACATCCGCGCCCAATCGCTCTGCCATTTCGAGTCGTCCCGGGGGACCTCCGACAACAATCAATCTGCCTGCACCTGAAACCCTCGCCCAGTTGAGAGCGAGAAGTCCGATGGGACCGGTTCCTTGGATAACAACAGTGTCGCCGAACTGGATCTTTCCCCGTGAAATGCAGTGGGCAGCGCATGAGGCAGGTTCGCTGAGCACCGCAATCTCGGCCGGTAGATTGGTTTTAAGGAACAGGGTTTCCGGATCCCATAGATAGATGTATTCAGCAAAGCCCCCGCGCAAATAGGGCTGTTCTTCCGATGGAGAGAAGCCGTAGCCGGCAGCCGGGGACAATGCCACACGGTCCCCGACTTTAATAGGATTCCCCAAGTAATCGGTTTCGACGCCTTCACCCAGAGCGTCAATTACCCCCACGTTTTCGTGACCGGGAATGACATCGAACTCCATGCGCTGGAATTCCCAGTTGTGGAGGTCCGTGCCGCAGATGCCTCCGAGTTCCTGTCTCAAGAGAACCGTTCCCGGTTGTGGATCGGGTACGGGATATTCGCGTACTTCAAAGCGCTCACCCACCATCACAGTGGCGCGTCCAGTTCTAGCCATGATTTGTGTCCTTTCTTATATCTTTCCTGTGACGTGTGCTACCAAGATTGATTCACATATAAATGACGGAAATCGCGTTAGTGAAAAGATAGCCCTCAATGCGAGTTTATTACAGAAGCCGACTTATAGCCGGGCCGAAAAAATTGGACACCGCGGAGTTCCCTTCAAATCTGCAATGTATCCAGCAGATCGGCGGCTCTTTTGCGTTTTTCCGGATTGCCGTCCCGCATCAGAATGCGTTGCAGCGTCGAAATTGCGTTTGTATCGCCGTTTTCACCCATTTCAAACGCCATTCGATCTCGTTCCTCAATGACTTCGGCAGCTTCGGCGTCACTTTCCGAGAATCGATTGACATATTCAGAGTCGTCTAGATTCCACTTTTTCCAGTAGTATTTGAAGTCATCGGAGTGCCAATCCGCGTAAATTTGCTCCCACGATCCTCCGGCATGCGGGGTGAGATTGCCGGTGCCAATCGGTTCGGTCAGCCGCTGATACCGTGCATCAATTGACAGGCGCAACCGTTGGCCCGTGCAGGGAACACCCTTGTGTACGACCATACTGTGAAAGATAAGCACATCGCCCTGTTTGAACGGGCTGTTCACCCATGAACCTTCCAAAGATTCGTCAATCCCCATGCCACCTGCGCCCAGCGCCGGTTTATAGTCGAAAATGCCGTTTTTGTGCGTACCGGCGGCAATCTGAAGGCCTCCCATTTCAGGCGGCAGATCTTGGAGCGGTATCCAAGCCGTGTAGGTTTCAGCGGTTCCTCGAATGAATACATAGTCCTGATGCGGCTGTGTTGTAAAGGCTTCGCGCTGCGGGAACAGACATCGTCCGATAACCTTGGCATGGGGCAGCACAGTCTCGCCGAGCATGCGTTCGAACATTCCGATGAGATTGGGGTGTTGAGCTAAGGCGTAGAACTCTTGAAGACTTGTCATCCGCCCCATGACACGCATGTACTCCGGTTCCGGTTCGACACCGAAGCCGTTGAGATCGGCAACTCCATCCTCAAGCGGCGCATCGGCGTTGACCCATCCCTCATCAAGTCCGATTTTCAGTTGCTTGAGCCTGAGGTGTTCTACTGTGTCGCCAGGCAACAAACCGCTGATAAACAGGTACCCGTCCCGTTCCATTCGTTTTTGCAAATCGGTGCCACGATCGAGAATGTCTCTTGAATCAATAAAAGGTTGCATCGCTTTTTCTCCTTACGGAATTCGCGCTTGGCGCTGTTCACCAAGAAGCGGGGGCGCGAGCAATGAGTTGTGCCGGAGGGTTAGGTATCCGTTCGGAACGTGCACGACAGTTGTTGTCGCTAATACTGGCTTGGGAGACGGTTGCCGGATTTGGCTATGGTAGCACAGGTGTTATGCTTTTTCAATAGTTTTTGGAACTGGGATCAGAGGAAACGCATCTAATTATAGCGGCTGTCTCATGGCGGCAGAATGTACCATTAATGTTGGGTTTCACTCCAATTTTGGCACGTTCAGGTAAAGTGGGCACTCGAAAACTCCTCTAGGATTAGCAATCATTTAACGAATTCCGTTCAACCCAACCTACGACCCCTAAGAGCCTGTTTGAATAATCGGTAGAAAGGTCATTTGTGGGAAGTTTCGTCATGTATTTAGTGTTGTCTGCTATATACCTGTGGGATCTCTATCGCGCTCCTTATTCAGTCGCTTGATCCCCGCTGGGCTTTTTAAAGGCTGGTGCGCAGTGCGCACCCTACAAATGTACTTTTCAAACAAGTTCTAAAAAAATTATAACAAACTCGGCCTGATTTGCTTTTTTGTCAGGCAGAAAATTTAGATGCGTTTCCCCTAGGCTGAAAAGCGATTGACATTGACAATGGTGGATGACATTGATATACTTCTCGTGCATGTCTCCTGAGTGGATACGGAAGTAATGGGAATAAGCAAGATGGAAGGACTTAAAATCGGCGACAAGACATATCAATCGCGGCTGCTTATCGGGACAGCGGGCTATCCGAATTTTGATGTGATGACGCGTGCGCTTGAGGCAAGTGGAGCGGAGATTGCAACGATTTCGATTCGCCGAGTAAAGCCGAGCGGTGACTCCGGTGAGAACTTATTTGACCTGCTCCGGGAAAGAAATTACACGATTCTTCCAAATACCGCTGGGTGTTTCACCGCCAAGGAAGCAATTCTGACGGCTCATCTCGCGCGAGATGCGCTCGACACCAATCTTATCAAACTAGAGGTCATTGGCGACGATCGAACGCTATTTCCCGACGTGGAACAGTTGCTACATGCGGCGGCAACGTTGATAAAGGATGGGTTCACGGTGCTGCCCTACTGCAACGACGATCCCATCACGTGCAAGAAACTAGAAGATTTGGGATGTACGGTAGTTATGCCGTTAGGCGCCCCAATCGGTTCCGGAATGGGGATTCGCAACCCCTACAACATTCAGATTATCCGCGACATCGTTAGCGTTCCTCTAATCGTTGATGCAGGGGTTGGAACCGTATCGGATGCCGCAATCGCGATGGAACTTGGGTGTGACGGCGTGCTCCTCAACACAGCGGTTGCCAAGGCACGACAGCCGGTGTTGATGGCGGAAGCCATGCGAAAAGCGATTGAGGCAGGAAGGACGGCGTTCTTGGCAGGAAGGATACCCAAGAAACTGTACGCGACCGCATCAAGCCCGTGGGAAGGGTTGATTCAGTGATTCACTCGTTATGTTGGGATTGTTTGTATGACCGAATTGCGTAATGTTCAACAACGCAATGATTTGGCAATATTGATTCATGCACACTGCAGACAGGGAGCCTAATTTTGACAAACAGCATTCATTTAATGAAGTTCAGCGTCTCTTTGTTGTTCACGACTATCTTCTTGGGATTGAACGTCTCAATCGGGGAGGCGCAACTCAAAACAGACTTCGGCAAGCGCTTAGTCCAACAGAAAACAGAGTCGCCTAAGGCATCCGAGCCGGAACTCGTTATCGACTATCAAGTCAGTAATGTGTTCAATGACCATATTGAATTCGGTTTGAGTATTGACCCGAACACCAGCAGCTTGGCGGGTAGAGAAGATCCCCAGCTTACCGGACTGATTAACCGCGCCGGGGTCAATCTCCAAGGTACGCTGCCGCTTGGTGACCGTTTTGGAGTAAAATTCCAATACACTCCGCAGTTTGAAAACTACATCGGCGAAAACGGTCAACTCAACGAATTCGACGCGATGACCGACCTCTTTCTTACCGAAGTGAGTTTCCAACCAACCCCCGACCTCCCGGTACTTGTCCTGTCTCATCAGTTGCAGCGGTTAGACCGCGAGGACGACGCTTACGACAGCTTGCAGCGTCAAATGGGACTTCGTTTCGGCAAAGTATTGGAGTACAATCTGCGGCTACAACGATATGATGATGACGTGACACGCCGTGAAGACTTTCTCCTCGTAGGCTCGACAAGCCATCAAGGCGTCGCGCGGCTTCAACTCGGTTTACTGAAACGCATGCTAGGCAAGTTAGAATATTCGATTGAGCGAGAAAGCTACAAAGATAATCTGAACATCTTGGTGCTTGGAGTAGCAGGGATTAAGCCCGGGGAATCACGGCGTGACATGCGCCAATTCGGTTCCGCGAAATTAATTCAGATTGCTTCCGACCGCGTGGTTTTGCAGGAAGAGTTCAGTGTATTTATGAATAGTTCAAACGTTGATTTCTACGATTTTCTCAGTGCCGAGGTAGCGTTCAGCGGTTTCTATAGAATCGATCCGGGAAGCTGGGCGCGTTTACGACTGTCACGATTGTGGGTCGGATTCGACGGACGGCATGTTCGAAATGAGGAGGGAATTGTCCTTGAGGGCGCCGATAAGCGCATGGACACACAACTTGGATTGAATTTTCAGCTCAATTGGAAGCTGCACGAACGTGTCACGCTCCTCGCAGATTATCAACTCATCAAAAATGACACCAATGAGGGCGCGGCGTTCTATGACTTCCTGAACTACACAAACAACGTAGCTTCAATCACGATTCAAGCGTCGCATTAATGTCCGTCACATAGATCTCATCCAGATAATATGTCGTCATATGATTTCAAATGGATGTAGATTCTACAATTGAGAATCATTATGTGTAAAACTTTGCCGGAGGAGCAATAATTAGACATTTTGGACATCTACTTCTGAGAGACAGCTAAACATTTCGCCAGTATTTTGAAGAGTGATTTTCTCCTTGGCTATTTCCTCGGCCAGAAGCAACAGATTGAAAGACGTGATTGCTGCCCCCCGCGCGTTCTGGGTCAGTTCCGATATCCGTTTAAGTTTCGTTTCGTAGGTTCCGATGAATTTTCCAGATACAAACAAGAACTTAAATACCCTAAGCTCTGGAGGAAAGTGCATCCACCATTGCGGCGAATGTTCTTGGTTGCGTGACCTGTTTTCATTGACGTAACGCATCATCTTATCTCCTTCAGTTGAGGGAATGCTAAACCCATCCTTATAGGCTTTCGTATCAATGATTACGCCATAATTTTCCATCAGTGTCTGGGCAAAGATTAGACCATCTGGTTGATTTGCGCCGCCCAAATGTAGACCACCAAATCCGCATTGGTCCACAAGCAGTTCGATTGTCTTCATCTCAAACAATCGGCTGTCTTTGCTTGAAAAACTAATTGGTATGAGTATTAGATAGTCGTGAGGCACATGCTTTAAGAGGTCTCGACACTTATCAACCATTTGCTGAATCTCGCTTTTTACCGTGGTCTTGGTCGAAAGGCCCGGAATCACTTGATTTTTTATCGTATCCTGCAGAAAATACCCTTTATTTTCCAGCTTAATATTGAGGCCAATCCGTTTTAGACCCACTATGTCATTGGAAATTATGGTCTCAGACTCATTGAATCCTTTATTCAATAACTCGAGCTGTAAGGTTTCTAGTGAGCAAGAATTCTCCGCAATTGCTTGAAGAATTAGGGCACGTCGGGTACGAATATAGTCTCGATCTTTTCCCTTGGTAGCTAACATCTCCCAGTAAACATTCTTTGCAATTCGGCTCCGGATATTAGTTCCCAGTCCCCTTCTTCGCGCTTGCAATCCTGCAGGCGTAATCGAATAGGCTTGGCGAATAGGATACTTGTATTGTTTATCCCCAAAATTTGCCACAGCCCACTTCTCAGACTTCGTTACCCATCCCATTTGCTTCAACCAACCTGCAATCATTCGGGCATACTTATCCGATGTACCATCCCAGTCAGTTAACATTTTATTCCTTTCCTTCGAATCTTCTGTCTGACAAAGGGATCGAACTAAGATGTTCTGAGGCAAGCTAGTAAAGCCATCTTCGCCGACAAAGCCAAGTTGCCGGCCAATTTCAAACTTCGTAAGGTGTGAACCATCCGCTAGTAAGTTCAACACCCGCATCACAGGCGGGTACGAGAGGAACGCTTGGGCGAGGATTTCCTTCTCAGCGGGAGTATCTGGTTGTACGTCTATATACTGGACGCCAAACTCACTAATTGAGAAACGATCAGTGTTTTTATCATACTCGACAAGACCGAGGGCATGTGCCCATCTCAGAAAATTATCAGCGGGCCAATCTCCTATGAATGCCCTCCTCTGGCCCTTAATGGCCGCCTGTAAAATACCGTTACAACGGGATTCAGATCGCGGAATAAAAGTGGTACCGACCAGATCATTATATTTCAATTTAAGCGGAATACGACTTAACTCGGAAAGAAAGCGATCGCGCCCATCATGTTCTTGAACGAGCGCGGGTATGCGATTCTCAATCAATTCCTGATAGGTAGATGAACTAGGCTCAAAAATCTCCACTGTTTTGCGGAGGTTTTCTATTTTACCCGAGTCTTGCACCCATCCGAACGTGCGCGACGCCATATTTATCTTTCCTTGCGAAAAATCAGAATAAACTGATGTAGTTGATTGGACACGTACGCATACGGATAACCGAAAGGATAGAGTTTCAACGATTTGTCGTACCAGATTTTATATCCTCTGAACCTTAGATTGGGTATCCCCGTCAGTGCATTAACCACATCGGCGTGAATCAGGTTGTGATGTTCGGCAGTGGGTTGAAGATCCTTGCAGAAAACTACGACGTATCCTTTGACCTTGAGGAACTTCATTGACTGAGCGATAACCGCTTTCAGGGCTTCGTAAAACTGGTCTGCACCCATGTTGCCGAGGTCGTTCCCATCGCTTGTAAACGGTGTTGGTGAATCGTCGCCGGTTCTCTTCTTGCGTTCGCCGGTGCGCTTTCTTGAAAGCATATCGCCGTAGGGCGGATCGGTCAGGACGAGATCGAATTGATAATCCTCCCGGTTGAAGATGTTGTCAAGACGCCTCGCGTCTCCTTGGTGGACCGTCTGAGGTTCAAGGTTTAAGTTCTCGGCAGCTTTCTCGTAAAGTTCAAGATATTCTTGCGACAAATCCACACCCACGCCGTGGCGTCCCGCCATCGAACACCCCAATAGCGTACCACCTACACCCACAAACGGATCAAGCACCCATCCATTTTTCTTGGTAAAAAACTCAATGAGTCGCCTCATTATCTCTGGCGGTTTCGGTGATGGGTGTTTCTTGCGGATATGATGCGCATGGCTATTCTCGCCGGATGTCGGATAAAACGTGTCAATGAGCGGACTCTGATTCGCCGCCCACTGTTCCTCCGATAAGTCGTTGAGTTTATCGCCAGTGAGGAGATGGGGTTCACCCTCAATCAACTCAATTGAGTTCAAAAAGTAGACCCATTCCCTGCCGGTTAAATCGTTAAGCGTATTGCGCGCATCCAACGTTCCTGTTTGTGTTTTCTTTTCAATTTGTTTGGACATAGAATAAATACTCTCTTACGTTCTTATTGTTACTTAATTTACCGGTTGAATTGCTTTTGAAGCGACGATAATCAATAGGTATCAATTTCGGTACTTCCCCTTTTTCACTTAACACGCCGTGTATCTCAGCATCGCTCATAATGCCCTCGCTGTTATAACTCACGATGATATGCTTTGCCTTGGCGCGAGATATTAACGCGGCAAAGGCGCGCAAACACCCCGCCCGAGAGCAGTACGCCGATTTCTCCGCGTCGGTATAAGTTCGGAGTCCCGTTTTGCCGTAGACGTTAGGATTATCGTATCGAGTGATGGTTTCGAGTAGATGGTAGTTCGTAATGTATTGACGGGTGTTGTACGGCGGGTCTATGTAGAGAATATCACACTCAATCCGATCAACAAGTCGGTTTGCGTCTTGCCGATAGACGACGTGTTCTTTGTCGGATGGAATCGGAGTAACAGGTTCAAGCGTCAGTTCTTTGTAGGTTCTGGCGTCCCACTCTTTCAAATACGCACCGTACGTCCCCGAAATGTTGGTCACCTTGGATACCGCCTCAAGAAGTGAGAGCAGGAGGACATAGTATTCGTCTTTAGTGATAAGATTGTCTCGCTTCCACGCCTCAATTTGCCGTCTGATGACGTCAACCTTCTGCCCGTTTTCGTCGGAGATATATTGTCGGTTATATCCATTGTCTCCGCCGGGACAGTAGACATTAAAGATAAAACCATCCGACACTCCTTCAAGCCCGTTTAGATAATTCAATACTCTCAGGTAGGCTTCCATTCCATCAAAGAGACCGGTTGGGGAAGCGTTCGGAAGGTTGGTTAACCTGCTAAACGTTGGAACCTCATTATTTTGAATCAGCGCACGCCCGAAGACATATGCGAGGCAGAGGAGATCGTTGGATATGATTTGAAACCCGAGTTTCTTGAAATGCGCCGCCACCGAATGCGTTCCCGCAAATAGATCACAGAAAACTCCTTTTCGAGAGGTGTTCTTCAATACTACGTCCTCAATGTATGGCAGGAGATTGGTTTTGCGGCCAATATATCTCATAACCTTGGGACTTGTTTGTTGCCAAACTTAGACCAATCTTTTCGCTGGATTTCTCGTGTAGGGTAGTACCTACGATTTGCTTCGCTTATGGAAGATTCGCGTTGACTGATTCCGGTACGGCGTGCGATTGTGTGATTGAACTTAAGTCAGTTTTGGTGTTAGTTTCGCAATCATGTCCTCGCACATCCGAGGCAAATCGTAGTCCGGCTGCCAACCCCATTCCTCCCTTGCCGCGCTGTCATCCATACTATTGGGCCAAGAGTCCGCTATGCTCTGTCTCAACGGATCCACCTCGTAATCCATGGTGAAGCCCGGAATGAGCTTTCTTACCTCTGCCGAAATATCCTCGGGTGCGAAACTCATCGCGGATACGTTAAATGCATTGCGGTGTTTCAACTTGCTCGAATCGGCTTCCATTATCGCAATAGCGCCCTTGATAGCGTCGGGCATATACATCATATCCAGTTTCGTGCCCTGCTTCAAGAAGCATGTGTATCTTCCGCGCTTTATCGCGTCATAGAAAATCTGCACGGCATAATCCGTAGTCCCGCCTCCGGGCAGCGTGACATACGAAATTATCCCCGGATAACGCAAGCCCCGTGTGTCCACGCCGAATTTTTCTTGGTAGTAATCGCATAGCAGCTCGCCGGATACTTTGGTAACGCCGTACATGCTCGTGGGTCTCTGGATGGTGTCCTGCGGGGTATTGTCGGCAGGGGTTGACGGTCCAAATGCGCCTATGGAACTTGGGGTAAAGACGGCGCAGTCGTGTTCGCGCGCGACCTCAAGCACGTTCACCAATGCATTTACGTTCACCTGCCACGCCAGTTGGGGGTTGTTCTCCGCTACCGCGGATAGCAGCGCGGCAAGGTGATAGATTGCATCTATCCGGTATTTCACCACGACGCGATTGACGGCTTCGATGTCCGTGCAATCCACAATTTCAAAGGGGCCCGAATTTCGCAATTCCTCACTCGGCTGAGTTTTGCGACCTCCCGCAACCACATTTTCATTGCCATACCGCTCTCTGAGGGCAAGAGTCAGTTCCGATCCTATCTGACCCACGGAGCCGGTCACCAGAATTCTTTCCATGTTGCCTCCCGGGTGAAATCTGTTTGGTTACGGACATCTGCTTATCCGTAAGGCCCGTGGTCAAGGAAACCGAGGAGCCGCTTTAATCGCGGATTGGCGTCCTTGTAGACGTGTTCGGGCATGTTGTAATTCATGAACGGGTAGTATTTGTGGCCAATCATGCGGCGACCATAGGTAACCTGCGTGATATAGCGCGTTCTCTCGCTCCGATTAAGCCCTCCGCGGTGCCAGACCTGATTGTTGAACATAACGACGCTTCCGGCTTTCCCCAAATTGTATAGGATTTTGTCTTTCCACTCAGTGTTTTCGAGGTCGGGCGGCGGACTGGCGCCGAACAGATGAGAACCCGGAATCACCTCGGTACCGCCATATTTGATTTCGGGAACGGCGGTCAAGTAGTAGTTCGCCGTGAAGAACATCACCGAAAGGCGGATATTCTCGGGTGGCTTCCCGTCTGTGACAACAAGGTGCGGGGCATCGTCTTGGTGCCACGTCGTAATGCCGCCGCCCGGTCGGCTTATGAAGGAATTGTTGTGGATGACGTGGCAGTTTGGGGCAACTAGCGCCTCGGCGAAACTGACAATGGGTTCCAGATCAAACAGCCGAAGATTCGCTTCGCTGGTCTCAAACATGCGGTGTGCCAGCGTGATATGATCGGCGTTGTTGTTAAGACCGTTCGGGTTTTCCTTGAGCGCCCAGTCGAGGTCTTCACGCATCTGAGCGCACCAGTCCGGGGGCAAGATGTTCTGCAGGAACAGAAAACCGTCACGGTGAAATTGATCTACCCACGCTTGAATCTGCTCCTCGCCGACGTTTTGATTGGCGAGATAGTTTCCGTTTCCCGAAGTTTGATCCATACAAGATTCTCCTCAAAGTCGATACGTCCAATCTCATCAATCGTGGATTGGCAAAGTAATTTTACTCTTTTCCTTTGCTGATCGATAAGTTGCCAACACAACTTCAACGGCGCGGCGTCCGGCTACGCCATCAACCAACGGCGTTTTACCGTCCCGAATACAATCGACGAAATGGGTTACCTCTCCGACCACGCCGTGCGGCGACTCTCGATCAGGAGTGAGAGTAGTCCAGTCGGATTCGCCTATCTTCTTGAGGTACGCGAGGTCGGCTCCCATATCCAGTCGCAAGGAGCCCTTAGTTCCGTCAATGATGGTGTCGGTTGTACCGCGTGCGCCCATGAAGCCGCCCCAGCGCAATATGCCCACAGCTTTGGTATCGTAGCGGATGAGCGAGACGGTGTAATCTTCCCAATCCTCGTTACCGGAAAAACTGTCCACTTCCGCCGCAACTGTCAGCGCCGTACCGCCAAACCAGTTGATGAGATCTGACTTGTGAATGCCGTTTTCGAGAAGCCCGCCGACGGTTCCGTACCAAGATGATGGACGTTCTCGCGGCGCATTATAGGCGCCGCTGTAATCCGTTTCGATGTATACCACGTCTCCGATTTCACCGTCGTCGACCAGTTGCTTGCCGAGGCGATGCACCGGATAAAAGCGAAGCACCTGCCCTACCATAAGATGCGTTCCAGCTTTGTTTGCCGCGTCAATCATGGCGTCGGCGTCGGCAAGGGTGAGTGAGAGCGGCTTCTCGGAGAAGGCATGAACACCGGCTTCCGCCGCCGCAACCACTACCTCTCGATGCATCATGGGCGGCGTGGCTACAATAACCGCGTCGACAATCTCCAATAGCTCGTGGGGATCTTGAAACGCGCGCACGTGATGCCGCTCCGCGACGGCTTGCGCGGCTTCAAGCCGTATGTCCGCCACACCGACGAACTCGCAATTTTCAACGTTCGGCAGCGAATTGCAGTGCCCGCTGCCCATGCCGCCTGTACCAATAACGCCAATTCGCACCATTGTTTTCTCCTCGGATTCCGTTCTGATGGTATATGCCATCCTGTCCTATTCAAAGCGGGGCTATTTCCTCCCCGCAACTCTCTTAAATTCCAACGATAATGCTTTCACCTTTAACATTCCAAACACATTATATTTGATCCCGCTAACAGTATCTTAGCTCGACTTTGTACATTTGAGCGATACAACAAGCGGTGTCGCTCAAACGCTGAAGAATAGCAGGGGAGATTTTAGCCATTTGGCCTATTTGGTAGCACGCCACTATCCCTATTGGAATAATTCTTTCAGCAAGTAACACTCATTTTTCGCTCTATGACAGGTTTTGAAAAAGCGTTCCTTCGTGGTCTGGTTTCCACTCCAGCGGAGATCAAGCGAATGGATAATGAGTGCGATAGAGATCCCCAATGTCAATAGAACATGATCCTTCCCCGCATCTGCACTCCAGAGGATCAAGCGAGTGAATAGCGAGTGCGATAGTAGATCTTGTGCAATGTCGAGTGTTACTTGAGATACCATTGAAAAAGTCGTCAGCGGTTTTATACCCTACAATGTGCCGCCCCGCTGGGGCTTTGGTGTGGTGTGAGTCGGCGTTACTATACACCTGCCGCGCCTCTAGCGCTTTCAAAGGCTGGTAAGATTGCTAACGCACTGGAATTTCTGTTGTGCTCCTTATTCAGTCGCTTGATCTATCCGCTCAATTGATCGCACCTTACAAACGTACTATCGCACTCGCTATTCACTCGCTTGATCGAAGCTACCGCAGTGTATAAATAATTATTGGTTTCACTATAGCAGACATCCTATAATTTAAACTGTCTCAACCGGAGGGCAGATAGACTTCGTTGCAAACATTATAACTGAAATCATCACTGTTTTCCATTACGATTATGCGCAGAACACAACTTTTCCCGCATGGGATTCACCGCATATTCTCCATAAGCACACAATGTGCAATCGACGTATTCTACCTTCACCCTGGGTATGGAATTTCGGGGATTGCTGTATCCATCAACGGCAGGTAGACGTTTATTATGGAGGAAAATTAGAAATCCACCGTATTCATAAATTATAGAACCTCTGAAACAAGCAAGGGATTATGAAATTAAATACTTTTGTCATAACAGCAATTCTTATACTGATAATGGTCATTTCTTCAACCACGGAGATAAACTCCGACATCGGCGATAGGAATATTCTCGTCGGCGCAAGTGCGCGAGCGCTAGGGATGGGGAGTGCGTTCACCGCGGGTCCCGCAGGGAGCGACAGTTTTTATTGGAACCCGTCGTCACTCGGGTTTCTGAGCGGGATGGAAGTTTCTTTGGTCGGGTTGCCGTTTTCCGAAAACGTGGCTAACCGGGAAGGGGCGTTCTCGATTGGCTTAAACCCGGAACACTTAGGAATTTTTACCAAAAAATTCGGGAATATCTCGTTCGGCTCTTGGTTTGATGGCTGGGGTGAAGATTGGGAACGAAACCGAATTATGCTCTTAGGTTACGGATACACATTTGGGAAGTCGGTCGCGACAGGCGTCAATATCCGTCATCATCGTCGAAGTCGGGGTGCCAACACACATCTTGGATGGACTTATGACATTGGGATTCAGGTCTCGCGAAAGTTGACGCGCTTGGGCGATCGAGTCGCTTTAGGATTGAGTTTTGAAGATTTTGACGGTCGCCTGTATAGAGATGGACAGATTGTTCAAGATCTGCCGCTTGTGGCTCGTTTTGGTACGGCATATCATCCTGACAGGGGTACGATACTATCAAGTGATTTCACGCTGCACAATGACGACCAACTTTCGTGGAAAGACCGATTTCGCGTGCATTTGGGGATAGAAAAGTGGATATTCAGCCGACGATTCGGCGTTCGCGTTGGCTATACAGCGATTACGAATGATGAGAACTTCACCGAGGGAGAATGGTCGAGTGGATTCAGCTTGCGCGGTGGCATAGGGCGATTTGATTACGCATATCTGAACGGCGGAAATTTTGATGAGGCCTCGCACTGGATTGCCACGACCTTTCGTTGGAACGGCATACCGAATTCGATTCCGACCGCCCCTCCGGAACCCCCTCCCCCAATCATAATGCCCGCTCCGCCGCCCCCTCCCCCAAAAACTATCGATCCGGTACGTGTGCTGAACGAGAATGAAACGGACTTCAGCGTCTCCGAGCGAATAATTTCGCCAAATGCGGACGGCGTTAAGGACATTACGTCATTTAGCTTAACCGTTCCCGACGATGTAAGATGGACACTGGAAATCCACGATGATCGCGGTGAGATCATGAGGCGCTATTCCGGAACCGGACTACGCAACGAGGCGCTCATGTGGAATGGACCGGACGATGCCGGAAATTTAGTAGACGACGGCACATACACCGCTGAATTTACGGCGTTTGATCTCCGGGATTATAAGTATTTTCAACGCGAAGCGGACGTTGAGGTAGATACTGTTCCGACGGATTTCGAAATCCTCGCGGAACCGCTTCTGATTAAGCGGCCATCGAGCGCGGATACCAAAGCTATTTCAAGCGATACGCGGGGAACCGACGCGCCAACGGTACATTTACGGACGCCAACTTTGAATCAGATTGTGCAATGGGAATTGAAGATAGTGAAAAGCGGAGGAGATGTCATAGACACGCTCGAAGGAGATGGCCCTCCGTCGAATACGACCGTCTGGAAAAACTGGGAGCGTTCTCAATTACTCGCAGACACGCAGGCGGACTACCATTTTGAGATGACAATACATGACATTGCCGGCAATAGTAATTCGCGAACCGTTCCACTTAAGCTGATCGATTTGACCCCGGAAGAACCGCCAGTCGAGGAGGAGGTTACCGTCGAGAAGGAGGTGGAGGTTACTGTCGATGACGTGTTACCACGCGAGGAGGTGTTACCGCGTGAGGAAAAGGCAACAGTGAAGCAACCGGAAGATAGCGAGGTTGTATTGACACTTCCGGGCATTGCCTTCGATACGGGGTCCTATGAAATCAACGATGATTACCGGGAGGTTCTAGAAAAAGTTGCAGATGTGATTCTCGCGTATCCAAAGGTAGAGGTAAGCATTGAAGGACATACGGATAGCGTTGGCAACGCCGATTACAATCTTGAACTATCGCATCAGCGTGCGGATGCGGTGAAGGACTATCTTGTTCGTGAATTCGGCATTTCTTGGGCACGGCTGAAGACAATCGGCTACGGCGAGGAAAAGCCAATCGTGGATAACGATGTGGAATCCATTCGCTACGCCAACCGGCGTGTAGAGGTAGTGTTATCCATATCTGGTACCCTTGCTCAAGACCCAGACATGATCTCGGAATTCACACAGCGCGTGAAGGAGACAGCTAGCGAGATATCCGAGTTCAATGCTCGTTGGTCAGTTCCGTCAAAGGAAGACCGGCGCGGCAAGTGGACCGTAATGGTCAGTTCATTCAAGTCTCGTAAACCTGCCAAACTGCTCGTTGAGAACCTGAAGTCGTTGGACCTCGCCAAGTTTATAGAATTTTCTCGGGTGGAAATCAAGTCTCAAACGTGGTACCGAGTGACGGTCGGGCGTTTCAAAGAGGAGTCTGACGCCGTGGAGTTCGCCGACGAACTCAGAGAATCACAGGGCATTGAACCCCTCGTGATTTCCCGAGAATGAACTCCCGGAGTTGCGCCTTCGGCGCTATTTGGATTCGGACTCATGCAACACCTACCCGAAGGTTTGCGGTATACTGCGTGCTGTCAGAAATAGCGTCTTCTGTAGGATCAAGCGAGTGAATAGCGAGTGCGATAGAGATCCCTCAAACGAGCGGATAGCGATCAAGTGACTGAATAGGATCAAGCACGCGAATAGCACGCGCGATAGATATCCCTTTCCAACCACACCTACCGCCAGACGCTTGAAAACACGTAATTTTCAGCAGCGCGAAGTATAGGGCAGTTTATTGCCTGTTTCTTTGCCGCAATCGCCGTGTGTTGAGGAGAGCACTCGGTTTCAAAGCATGGTTCTGTCCGAAATGAATTTTTAAACGGGAAAGACCAACTGTTGCGCGGAAAAGACTTGGCTAACGGACCGGTGCTGATGAATCCGTAGAATGGCTTCCGCCAGAAGTGGAGCGATGGAAAGAACCTCGATTTTGCCGCTAGCTTGCTTTTCAGCAGGAACCGGGATTGTGTTAGTGACAACAACCTCTCGAATCGCAGGGTGCCGGAGACGTTCCGGCGCAGCGCCTGCGAGCACGGGGTGGGTGACGCTAATGTAGGCAGGCTTTGCCCCCGCTTGTTCCAACACCGCCACCTGCTCAAGGACAGTGCCGCCGGTAGCAATTTCGTCATCGACGATAATCGGATTTTTACCCGCCACATCACCGACAACACCCGCCGCCTCGACCTCTCGTCCGCCTTCACCCGAACGGCGTTTATGCATCAGCGCCAAGGGAAATCCCAGGATATTCGAATATTTTTCCGCCAATTTCACCCGTCCGGCGTCGGGTGCGATTATGACACCGTTATCAATCTGTTTTTGTCTGAAATGATCCGCCAAGGTTGTTAGAGCTGTAAGATGGTCTGCGGGGATGTCGAAGAAGCCTTGAATCTGGGCGACGTGCAGGTCAACAGCAACAATGCGGTTAGCGCCCGCCACTGTGAGGAGATCGGCAACCAACTTGGCGCTAATGGGTTCACGGCCCGTGGATTTCTTGTCTTGGCGACCGTAGCCAAAATAGGGTATCACCGCCGTAATTTGCCGCACCGATGCCCGTTTCATGGCATCAATGGTCAGGAGAAGTTCCATTAAGTTGTCATTGGTAGGCTGACAAGTCGGTTGGAGAATATAAACATCCGTTCCGCGAATACTTTCCTCTATCTGAACACGAGTCTCGCTATTCGGAAACGGCGAAATTGAAATCCTGCCTAATTCAACGCCCAGCGTCATGGCAATTTCCTTTGCCAGCTCCGGGTTTGCGCTCCCGGCAAACAACCTGAGATCGTCGCTAACTCCTCCTTGGAATGTCCGATCCATGTTGAGTCCTTTATAAAATTTTCTGTTTGAACGGTAAAAGAACCTACGGCAACTATTTCATAAGTTTCCAGTCTGCCACGATTTTCGGTGGGAAAACTCCCGATTTAACCTCGGAAATCAGATTTTGAAGTGCGTTTCGTGCCTTGCCCGCCAAATCGGGTTGAATCCAGTCGTTGGTGATAGCCTCCTCAAATTCGTCATTGTCCTGAATCTGATAACTGCCATCGGGAGTTACCCATAGATCCAGGAATAGATCGGTGATTTCAAAGTGATTTTCAGCCCGATGCATCGGCGTAATGATGTCGCAGTAGTATCCCGTGAACACATTTTCGAGGTTATAAATCTTTCCGACATCGTGCCACAGATTCGCAAAGACAAACCAAACCGCCGTGAAACCGTTATCAAGAACGGTTTCGCCGTCAATAGCAATGGGATTGGAAGGCTTGATTTTCTGGGACGTTACAATCAGGGAGGCGTCCTCGTAGAGAAGCTCTTGTTGAAAATGGTTCACACGGTTCGGTAGGCGTTTGTAAATCAACTCCAACGTTCCCATTTCAGCGCCTCAAACCTCGACAGATTTTACTGCGTCGATGAATTTTCTGATTTTATCCGGATCCTTGTGCCCGGGTACCGATTCAACGCCGCTGCCGACATCAACGCCGTAGGGCTTGACGTGGCGAACGGCTTGCGCCACATTGTCCGGATTGAGGCCGCCCGCGACGATGATTCGACCGTAATTTTTAGCTTGCAGCGCGAGATTCCAGTCGAACACTTTCCCCGTTCCCCCCATCTTCCCCTCGACATAGGTATCCAGCAGGAAGGCATTGACATCGTAATTCGAGAGGATAGACAAGCTGGACTCGTCTTTCACACGGACAACTTTAATGACTCTCTTATTCAAATTGCGGCAGAATTCGGGTGTCACATCAGCGTGTATCTGAACGGCATCCAGCCGACACTGATCGAGCGTCGTTTTTATTATTTCGGCGTTCCTGCTCGCGAATACCCCAACGGTGGTGATAAAGGGAGGTAGTTCCGCGATAATTGCGGCAACCTGATCGGACTTGACAAATCGGGGGGTGTCCGGTACAAACACGAATCCGAGCGCATCAGCGCCGGCATCGACCGCCGTTAATGCGTCTGTCAAATGGGTGATTCCGCAGATCTTGATACGAGTCAACGTTTGTCCTTGTCTTTTTCGAGGGAGGTAGTGAAGAACGGATTGGATTTTAGCAGTATATCAGATCATTGGAGATGGATCAAGAATTATCTTAGCGATTTTTGGACAATTGAATCTATATATTTAGATGTGGTTAGTGTTGGGTGTTGGGTGTCGGCAGTTAACATTGTCTGAACTGTGATTTATATGATGAACTGATTTCCATGATTATCAATCCTTAGTTGCCGGTGATGAGTGGATTCAACCATTACCTTGAAGCCACTTTGACTCCGGGAAGAAACGGAGTTTTGAAGGAAAAGGGATCTCTATGGGGACTCTATCGCATTCGCTATCAGGATCTCTATCGCGCTTCCTATCCAGTCGCTTGATCTCATTTGATCACTCATTATCCATTCGCTTGATGGTTTCATTAAGGATTAAACACTTAGAGCCTGTTTGAATAATTGGTAGCAAAGCCAGTTTTGGTCATTTGTAGGAAGTTTCTTCATGTATTTATTGTTGCCTGCTACATACCTGTCGCCCCGCTGGGGCTTTTAGAGGCTGGTGCGCAGTGCGCACCCTACAAATGTACTTTTCAAACAAGCTCTTCGAGATTGAACTACTTTTACCATTTCGATTGAATTATAGTGCATAAAATGTCTTAACTATAGCATTCACATATGCCGTAGGCAGGGATCAAGCGAGTGAATAGCGAGCGCGATAGAGATCCCTCAAATGAGCGAATAGCGAATGCGATAGAGATCTCCTTGCCCCGCTGGCTTTGTGCGGAGGCAAGACATCTTGTTCCGGTTCGTGCAATTTTCTTTACCTGATTTACGCGGTCAATGCACAATCATTTTAGAGAAATGGTATTAGTTGGTTTTTTCCATGGGACATTTTCTCATGTTTTAACGCGAAAGTTCTTTAAATTCCAGTCGATATTTTCGGTCATGAATTGCGCCAAGAACGCTTGGGATGGCGTGCGCTGCCCCAAGCGGCCATCAAAGGGCACAACCCCTAGGATGGGCAGATGCGTGAGTCGGGAAATCTCGGCGGGATTGGTGTTCTCTGCCAGCCCTGCCATGTCCTGCCGCAGTCCGTTTAGGACAATACCGTGAATTCCAAGGTTGAAAGATTTGGCAAACGCGACCGTTAAAAGCGTGTGATTGATTGTTCCCAAGGTTGGACGGGCAACCACAATCAGCGGCAACTCAAAACGGGCGGCGAGATGTGCCACGAGAATATCGTCTCGAATCGGCACCGCAAGTCCGCCTACGCCTTCGACGACCATGAACTCATGATTCTGGCGGAGTTGATTAAACGCGGCATCGACTCGCTCCAGGTCAATTGGAAGACCCTCTAACTGTGAAGCGACGGAAGGGGCAAGGGGTTCGTCCAAGCATATCGGGTTAATCAACTCAAGGCTGTCCCGCACCTGTGCCGCGTGTTTAAGGAATTCCGCGTCCTCGGAAACGAGTTGTCGATTAACTCCGACCGCGCTCACTACGGGATTTGGAATGACGTCGTCTGCCGTTTCGCCGTCTACAACTATTGGTGTCGCGGCAAGTTCCTCACCGCCGGTCGCAATGGGTTTCATGACCCCGACATCAACTCCCATCGACGCCAGTGAAGCGGCTAAGCCGCCGGCAATCACGGTCTTCCCGACACCGGAATCCGTGCCGGTGACGAAAATACCCGGCACTCCGCTATTAGCCTTCGCTGTAATCATCTCTCTGCTTGCTCCCGAGACTCCCATTTCTTAAGAAAACAACCAGAACCGCCCCAGCCAGAGGTAGGACCGTCAAACAATCAAGAACGTTCGCCAATCCAAAACGATCGCCGAGCATCCCGACAGGGATACTCAGGACACCGCCAACCCCCCAGGCGCCGCCCATCATTAAGCTGGACGCTATGTTTTCACGTTCCGGGAGCAACTGTTGCGCCCACACAATGTTAACGGCTGTTGAGGTGGAAAGCGCCAGATTTCCGAGGAACAGCAGGATAAGAAATGTTGCGCTTGAGCTGTGCAGAGTGTGCAGAGAAAGGTATAGCATCGGCGGCGAGGCGATCAATGAGAAAAGCAATAGACGATAACGTGTAACCCGATGCGACAACGAACCGCCAACCAATATACCGACCGTTCCCGCAAATAGAAAGAGCGCGAGGACAGCGGAGCGTGTGACATCCGAGTATCCTAGTTCATCAAGGAAAATCGAAAGGTAGTTTTCCAACCCGATCGTTGTTAGCGTCCTCAAGACGGCAATCAGATAAAGCGCGAGAATGGGTCGCAAACACGATCTTATCGACTCCCACAGCGCACTCCGCTTCTTAAATCGGGTTGAAGGGTGGTGCACATCCGGCGAGGGTGTCTTTGGGACGCGTAATTCCAAGACCCAAGGAACGAGAAAAGCGAGGAGAAGACCGGGAATCATGCACCACACCAACCTATTCCATCCGAAGCTTACCAAAAACAGCATGATAAGGAGGGGACCGGCAGCTCTTCCCAAGTTACCCCCGGTAAGAAAGATTGATACTCCCAACCCTTGGCTCTGCTTTGTCAGACTCGCGGCTTGGACGGTCCCCAGCGGATGAAATGCGGCAACGCCGGTGCCTCCGGCGATCAACAGCAAAAACACCGCCCAGATGGAAGGTGCGGCATTCAGCAGACACAAGCAGAACGCGGTGGACGCAACTCCGAAAGACAGGAAATGGATTGACCTCACGCGGTCCTCCAACCATCCGAAAAAGATCTGATTCAGCGCGCTAAAGAAGTTGTAGACGGAGATTAATGCTCCAGCCAAGCTGTATTTAGCGGTGGTATGGGCGGCGAGCCTTGCCAAGAGCACGGGCAGCAAGTGCGGCAAGAGTGTGGCGTAGCTATCAATGACCGAATGGAGGAATGTAAGGAAGTAGAGTTGCTGGTTCAGCGAACGATTGGGATGGTCCGGCATAAGCTTGGGAGATTGTTAACAACTTGAAAGTCCGGCGGGTTTCACGCGGTCGCCTACCGCAGTTGTAAAGCTTTTACAAGTAGGGTTTAGAAAATCTCAAGGCTGTATTCTACTTACAGATCCAACACTCCATTAACTGTCTGTGTCGCTTAATCCCGGTCGTCGGAATAGGCAGCAAACTAGGGCATTTAGTTCAACCTGTTACGATCTAATCCAACCGCCGCCAATGACGATATCCCCGTCGTAAAATACCGTGGCTTGCCCCGGTGTTATCGCTCGACGCGGTTGATCAAATATGACTTTCGCCTCGGTTTCGCTCAGCGGGTGTATGGTGGCTAACGCTCCCTCATCTCTCGATCTTACCTTGACGAGAGCGCGAATGGGTTCGTCGAACCGGTCAATGGAAATCAGATTGATTCGCTCCACCAGCATGGTTTGCCGGAGCAGGTCGGCGGGAGCACCGACTTCAATTGTGTTTTTTTGGGCATCTACCCGGGTAACGTACAGCGGGCTACCGGCAGCAATTCCTAGCCCTCGGCGCTGCCCGACGGTATAGAAAGGGATACCTTGATGTGTGCCGAGCACATTGCCGTCTTTATCCACTATGTCGCCTTCGTGAATCTTTTCGGGCACCCGTTCCTTCAGGAATCGTCTATAGTTGTCGTCCGCCACAAAACACAACTCTTGGCTTTCCAGCTTATCGGCGGTGCGCAACTTAAACTTTTTCGCCAGATTCCGCACTCGATCCTTGGTGAATTCACCTAGCGGCATAATGGCGCGGTTCAACTGCTCTTGTGTCAGCGCGGACAGGAAATAGGACTGATCTTTGTTGGCATCGACGCCCTTTCTTAAAAGATATCGCCCGCTGTCCTGATCGCGTTCAATTCTAGCATAGTGACCGGTGGCAATGAAATCGTACTCCAGACTGTCGACGAGAGACAAGAGTTTTCCGAACTTGAGCTCCCGATTGCAAATCATACAGGGGCTAGGCGTTCTTCCGTCAAGATATTCATTGACAAAATAATCTATGATGCGCTCTCGGAATATCTCCTCATAATTTACGCCGTAGAACGGAATTCCCAACTGGGTTGCCACCCTCCGCGCATCCTCAATGCCTTCAAGCGAGCAACAGTTCGGCTTTTCCGATTCTACTTCAAGCGTGTCCGGAGCGCCGAGCCGCATTGTGATACCGATTACATCGCAGCCCGACTCAAGCATTAATGCCGCCGTGACTGAACTGTCGACGCCGCCGCTCATGGCAACGACAACTTTCTTCGCTGAAGCCATTCTATTCTTATATCCGGTAGAATGTTAATGAACTTAATCTCCCTAGACGATTACGACCGCGAAAGAATAGCACACCGCCGGTTGGGTTGTCAAGAAACGTGGAAGAAAGAGGGTAGGGAAGGAGGGAAGGGGTGCAATGAACTGGGTTACTACAAACTACGCCAAATAAGGGGGATGAGTTTGATAGCAAAGGTAGAAAAATTTCGAGTTACGCTCAACCGCAAATTTTTTTACATTTTTTGTAACCTTTTTTGATAACTATACGTTTGTATAGCACAACAGACAAATAGTAGTTTTGAGTTGATACATCAAGAATCCATTTACAGGAGATTATGAATGAAAACTTCAGCAGTTTCAAGAGTTACCGAAGCCATTCGGGAGATAAAGGAGCAACACTGCGACACCTGCGGTAACCAAGCTAAAGGATTTACGTACCGCAAAATGCTTTTGACGTATTACTGCCGCAAGTGCCTGCGCCAGGAATTCAACGTTAGCGGTCCCGTTACCTATCCCGACACATCTGCGGCGGATTGACAAATTGTGGAGTAGGGGCGTTTCCATAATGTCCCATTGGGATCAACTTAAGGGATTTTGTCTAGTATCGGTGGTGTTCTCCGACGTAAAACTCTTAACTTAGTCACCATAGGGTGGGGAGGAAATCTCTATCGTCCCCCACACGGTAGGTGCGGTTGGAAAGGCATCTTTATGGGGACTCTATCGCATTCGTTATCAGGATCTCTATGGGAATTCTATCGCCTTCCTTGTTCAGTCAGTTGATTGCTTCCTATCCGGTCGCTTGATCTCATTTGATCGCTCAATATTTATTCGCTTGATCGCACCTACCGTTAACGAATACAACAACTGCGCCAAGCTGCATTGGGTTCTGTTGATATTTGAAAATTAAGCCAATATTGATTCACTTGACCCAATGTAGGGGTTGGGTTTCCCAACCCGTTGGGTGAGGGAACTTCGCCCCTACGATAGGGACCTATCGGCGGATTATAGATGCGCCCTACGTAAATGTCAACACGCCCCAGGAAGATTGCAAAGGAGGGATTTCTGAAAAGATTGATGATGCAACGTCAAGCCAACAAGGTGATGGGTTATGCTGAGCGCGGTTTGAAGTGGTAGATCGTGATAAGTAGAAAAAGACGGGAAATTTTTACAGTATGACGTCTGTTTAATTTCTGAACTATAGATGTTTATCACTGTCCCATGTTTCAAATCCGTCATTCCACAGATAGGGTAGAAGCATTTCCCTCAGTTTGTTGTGTAGTTGAAAGAGGTGGGCTTTGACGGTGCCAATGGAACGCCCCATTTTGCGAGCAATCTCTTTCAGCGAAAGATCTTCTTCGTAACGGAGAGTAAATACCTCCCTTTGCTTGGGAGTCAACTGCAGTACGGCTTGATGCAAAAACATGCCGAATTCTTCTAGTTCCACTGTCTTAGAAGGAGACAACAAGTGTCGAATAACTTCATGATGATAGAACACATCATCGGATACAGGATCATTACTAATCACGCGGTGTTTTGCCTGCCGACGCATGAAATCTATACAACGATTGTAACTGTTTAGTCAATCAATCTGTTCTGGGAATGATGGTTCGTCGTGCTGCAGTTTAATCCCCGTTCCGACACCATCAAGCGAACGGATAGTGAGTGATCAAGTGGCCGAATAGGGAACGCGATAGAGATCCCTGAGCGTAATGTAGGAGCGATCTCCTGTTGGCGCGTAAGTTCTGAACTAAACAATTACGAAAAATAATGCAAATACATATAGAGCGGGGCAGACACTACATTCCCCGCTCTTGCTATGTCAACTCCCTTTTATTTCCGACTCTTCAATCTGCCCCATACTGTAACTTTAGTGTCTACTGGTGAAATCGAGAGCGGTCCGGGGTGATACCAATCAGCCTGATTGCTGATGTTCTGATGATGATGAGGCGGAAGCAATTGATTAACAAAGCCACTATCCACACTGACTATGAACAATTTAGTTCTGGGACCGTCTCTGTTAGAATGAAATACAATGTGCTTGCTGTCGGGCGACCATGTTGGGTGCGAATCAATCACTTGTCTATTATTCCTTTTCGTTAATTGTCTTTTATTCTCGCCGTTACTGTCCATTATCCAAAGCTGGAAATTGTGTTGATACGCTATGCTACTTCCATCGGGTGACCATGCTGGCGAGTCGGTTTCTCCAATGTTATGCGTTAATTTCCTCATGTTTGTCCCATCAGGATCAATTAGATGCAGTTGATGGAGCCCTTCAAGATTTTTGCTATACATAAACACTATTCGTGTTCCCCCCGGAGACCAGCATGGCTGTATACTATCCTCGCCCATAAGTTGCCTTTGGTTGCTCCCATCTGAATCCATTAGGTAAAGTTCATAGAGTGGTACAGCAAAGGCATATTCTCCTGTCCTTTTACGTTGGGAGTGATATGCTATCGTCGTTCCATCAGGTGACCAGTCCGGTTTATCGTCATGAAATCCATCTGTTAACCTCGTCAGATTTTTACCATCGGCATCAATTACCCAGATTTGATTTTGATTATTGTCCCGATCCGAAACAAACGCAATCTTCTTTCCATCGGGCGACCATGTTGGAGCCAGATCTGCTGCTGGATGTGTTGTTACTCTTGTTTCATCTTGCCTTATTCCTTGAACAACATAAATGTCGGGATTAGCGTCCCTAGATGAATGGAAAACAATTTTCTCATCATCTCTAGCGTAACCGGTTTGAATTAGAATAAACAATATGAGCATGGATCGAACTATGATAATCATTTTTCCTTCATTGCTGACTCATCTTTATGGGTAGTCAACGATTGATCCTTGCTCAATTGTACTTTCAGATTGGATAGAGCGGCTTTTGCAGCCTTCAAGCGGGAAAGAGCATTCTCGCGCTGACGTCCTTTGAGCGCATTAGTGACAATTCCCCGGCGATCCGAGGAACCTCTTGAAACCAAGTCTTGATAATTTTGAAAGTGACTCATTGTTAATTTTCCCCCTTAATGTTCTCAAGTTGTTGAAAATGTGGCGCACAAATCATCCCATTCTTTTGACCACTGGACGTTAACCACCGCTTTTTCAACTCACCTCTCTTCACTGTTTCCCTTTACCTCGTAATCAATCAATTCGGCGATGCCACTAGGCGTCTCAATTTTTACCGGACCGACCCCTGGCGCTAACCACAAGGTTCCCAATGGTATGTTCGGCATTTGCTTCAAAAACTCGGTTGCTGCCGTTTCATGGATTTTCGTTTCTAAAAGGGCACGTTCTTCTTCATATTCTTTCGGTATCAGATCGGACTGAATCTCTGTCGTTTTTACTGACGGTGTCTCGTAATACTCAATTTCAAGGCAGCCCTCAAACTTGCCTGCGGGTGTTACGACTGTTTGCAGTTCTTCGTTAATCCGAGCCGAAATCAACGAATGCGCTTCCAATGCGTGAGTGAATTCGGAGGCGACATTGTGAATATTATGGCTACCACGCAGAGCTATACTAAATACTCGCCAAGTCTTGCCGGGAACAAGCGGCGGTCTGAGGAATGTGAAATCACTGCGTTCAAACCCGCGTATTCTGTAAGTACGAAAACCATCAAAACCAAAGCGTCTAATAAAGCGCCCGTTATTCCTTTCCATTTGAATTCCGATGGAATAACGAATGTCAACTACTGGCTTAGGATGCCCAATTTCGCTGGTTTTGATAGGCCGAACGATTCGATCAGAGGTTGTTATATACAAGGGTGTTTTGAAAAGATCGAGTTGCCCTTCTTCAATTGGTGGATTGTAATTGAAGGAGTGGGCAAATTGATGGGCGTCAAGGAAATCGGCGTTGGCTACTTCTCGCGACCATTCAGATCCGTCGGGATTTCGGTAAACCCATCGGCTACCGAGTGTCATCGGATAATAGGATGTGGAGATTGGTACCTCGTTAATGGGTTTTTCGTCTTCCACGGACTCCTCTCCGCCGCACCCGGACATCAATAGGATGGCAATGAGAGTAACAGCCAGTGACCAGTAGCATGTGACCGGTAAAAATCGACTTATGGACATTTTTCTCTTCCTCCAGACAGCGGGTGGTGGAAAGTGAAGAGTCAAAAACCGGCTTAACTCTTCACCTTATTACTAATCATTGGGTTGCGCTCCAGCAGATTCTCCCAATAGACAGGCAATCTCCAATCTAAAATCGAAAGATGATTGTCTTGCCGTTCAATCAGCCTTCACAGTGGTCGTTAGCAGCCCAAGGTTGCCGTCGTCATTTACGCCATGCACAGCGGCGTTCGCATTTGAGGGATCGTCAAAATCACTGAACGATTCTCTGCAACGCAAAGAATCCAACTCGAAATAATCGTACACTGTAACTGTTCAGTGCATCGTTTGGTTCATGGTATTACAGTTCGTCGCACGACCTGTCTGGGCATGTAAGCCCCCAATCAGCCGGAATTAGCAATGTATTTTCCTACTCGGCGCGTTCCCTGCCCTCGCTCGGTCTGAATTGGCAAATCCAGACCGATGGACTAAACAATTACCAACGATTGATGGTAATACCATTTCTATATATTAACAGTGCATTAATGGCGCCAATCAAGTCTTTCCAAAGCGGGGCAAGATGCCCCGCCTACGAGGATTGGTATGAAGGGCAATAGTGGGTATGGGTCGTGTCATAATAGTATAGTGAAAAACACGATATGCACTATGATTTAAGCGAAATGGTATAATGCGATAAAGCCAACTGTAGAACCGAGATGTTTTCTTGAAACTCCCTAGCCCCTGATACGCCTTGAGAAAGACGTCCTGCGTAAGATCTAACGCATCTTCACGATGCAGGATGATTGTGCGAATAACGCCGTAAATACGATGTTTGTAACGAAGATACAACAAATCGAAAACTCCCGAATCTCCCTCCTGAAAGCGCTGAATGAGCTGAACATCCGTCAATTCGGAGTCCACCAAAGTTGGACATCTTGTCCGGCTTCCCGCAACGTAGCTAGATTCAAACTGATAAGGCTCCTGTCCACCAGTTAACTTCACATTCACTCCGCATCTCGCGCACAGCGGAATCCAATCCGTAGTCCTCTATACTCGGGTGTCTCAGTAGCGCGGTGCGCACATTGCATCTCGAAACGGATAGCTCCCCACGCGCCGCCGCGTGTAACGCGTTTAGGTTGATCGGAGTCGGTTTGGTCGGGCATGTCAGCGACCCATTCGGCGACATTACTGGCACAGTCATGGACGCCGTAGGGGCTTTTGCCTTTTGGATAGCTTCCAACTTCCCAAGTGCGACGGTTAAGCAAGCGATAGCCGACACGCTTCCAATCCATCTCATTTCCCCAGGGGAATATTCTGCCATCGGTGCCGCGTGCGGCTTTCTCCCATTCGGCTTCGGTGGGTAGACGTTTACCCGCCCATTTGGCGTAGGCTTGGGCTTCATACCAGCTTACACCCACAACGGGTTGATTGGGAGCGTTGTAAAGCGCGCGATCCAATCCGAGGGGGCGGTCAATCTTGTTCGCTTGGATGAACTGCCAACCCGCTTCTGACCAAAACTCTCTGTTTTGGTAGCCGTCGGCAAGGATAAATTGTTCGTATTGGCTATTGGTGACTTCGTATTGGTCAATGTAAAAGACGTATAGGTTGATTGTTTCTCGCGGCAGTCTATCGAGTGCGGGGTGTTGCTCGCCCATAATGAATTCGCCTGCCGGGATTAAGATCATGTCGTCGGTTTGGGCGTAAGCGGTAAGACAGAAAAGGAAGAGAGCGAGTGGGGTATAGTGAAATCGGCGGATTAACATGTTACCTCCTATTTTGTGTCTTCGGTGTGCACTTTGGCGTAGACAGGGACTTCAACTTTGGGCTGGTTAGAGCTATTCGTTTGAACGATGAGGGTATCACTGAAGTCGCCTTCAGGAGCGTCTGTGGTGTTAAGGGAGACGTTGATTTTATATCGGGTGCCGTCGTTAATGGGTATAAGTTCGGTCTCAATGTGTTCTGAGGCGGCGCCAACGCTCTTGACTTCTAGGGGTTCTCCTCTTAGGCGTGTTAGGGTTAGGCTTTTCCGTCTTGTATCGCCGGGTCGTGTGATGCCGAAGAAGAGTTGCCGGGGGAAAACGTTAAAATCACCCAACACTGTACCTACCATGGAGATAGTCATGGTGGCATTGTTTTCGTTGCGGGTGAATTCAACGTGAAGCAGATGGGCAAAGTCGCCGATGGGTATTCCGGGCTTAAGGTGAATTTTCCCGCGCAGGTTGCCGGTTGCAGGGTCGGTTTCATATTCGACCCTGAAGTATTCTGAATCGGTTGTCACGGAAAGGATTTGAACGGGGGGATCGAGGATTTGGCGTAGGATGAACGTTTTGGGATTGAACGAGTCAGGTGAAAAGGTTCCGAGCACGATGTGTTCCGGAATTGACGTAAGCGGAAGGCGTGCGTTAGCCGTGATGCTAAATTCCAGTGTTGGTTGTGCCGGTGAGTCGGTGTGAAGCAGAACACGTTCTTTAATTGTTTCATTTCTGGAGGGGACATTGACGGTGACTTCAATCTGGGCGTTTTTTCCGGGTGCGACGTTTTTATCGTTGAGGAAAGCGGTGGTACAGTAGCACGTGTTTTGGATGCGGGTTATCCGAACGGGGCTGCTGCTGGTGTTAGTGAAGGTAAAGGTGTGTTTAAGTTCTTGCCCGGCAATGGCTTCGGCGAAATGGTGTCGTCGTTCTGGCGCGTGAAGTGGCGGTGACCGGGTGGCACTTTCAACCGAAGTGGGCGCGGCTTCCTCTCTGTCAATGGTGAAGATTAGGAGGGCGCCGTTCCATATCCTCTCAAACCCTTTCGGAGAGAGTGTATCGTACTGCTGAATAGGATCTCTAACGCGAATTTGACGGGGATCGGCTTCGGTAACGACGAGGAAATGATCTTCATTGACATGTGCAATGACGGGCATTTCTAGCTGATAGAGGTCGGAGAGTGAAGCCTTAACGCCGGCAGGATTTATCCCTTTTAATGTTGCGGCATTGTAGAGTCCCGCCATGGTGGTGCCGGTTCCCTCGCTAAAGTCAGACGTTTCGGCGAGTTCATCAAAGTTAGCGTCGATTCCGAGGATTTGGCAGGCGATTAGCAAGCTCCGGGGACCGCATTCCAAATATGCGCGTTCTCTTTCGATGTCGCGTTCGGGTTGTTGGGGAACCGCGCCGCTGATTTTAAAGAGGTTCTTTGGGAAACTGATGTTAAACGCGGCGTGTTTGACTTTGAAGTGGGTTTTGGTTTGGATCTCACCTTTGCGGCTGCCATCAAGGAAGTATTTGATAAACTCGCGAGATGTTGGATACCAGATGCCTTCGTACTCGCGAAAATCACGATTTTTTACGGTTACGTAAAGTGTAGGCTGGCTATCATCTTTTCGTAGTGCGTATTCTTCAGCTACGGTGCGAAAACCGTATTCGGGGGCTACCCAATATGTGGTTTGTATCGGTGTTCTTCCGTTCGCAAACGGGATGTGCACGCCTTCAAATTGAACGATGTAACAGTTGACATTGTCTATGGTTTCCTGGCCTAGCAGTGTGGCCCTTTTCTTTGGGATGGGGAAGAAGCCGTGTCCCCAGAGATGTAGATAATCAAAGGCACTCGGTTCATCGTTCGGAAGGACATCAGCCTCTTCACCGCCAGCGTGTCGCCGGTTCGCGTACGCGATAGCTTCTTTCCTGCCGTCGAAAACGGAAACCCTGTAATCGGCAATAGTGTAGGGCTTTGACGGGTCCCGAGGTTGTCGGTCAACATCCACAGAGTGATAGCGAACGTAACGGAATGCGTCCCGCAAACTCTTAACTTGGTGATAATGTTCAAAAGCTGATCGCTTTTTCTTGATGAATGGTCGCTCATCAATACGCAGTTGAAAAATTTCGGCGAACATGTTACTTCGCGACTCGTAAAAACTTTCGCGGCTTGCTTTGTCGGCGAGATGAGAGGCGCCTGCCTTAACTCCTTCCTCAATCTCTTTACGTACCTCCGATTTTTGTTGTTTCAACCATTTTTGGGCTTCGGCTAATGTGTAAGTAGGCGCTTGATAACCTGTCGCGCTGTAAAGCAGTTCGCCGCTTCGCATGTCTTTACGCGCCAAATTTGCCCGTGTCACCACTTGTTCCAATGTTAACTCGGCGTGCACATAGCACACCCCCAAAACGCTCATTAAGCAAAAGGAAGTAAACAGTAAGAAAAGGCTCGGCTTCATAAGATGGCTCCTATGGTTGGTATGGGGTTAATTGTGTAGGCTCATTCCAGCATTGATTTCAAGTCGGCAATGGAGTTATCGATTTCAAGTGCCTGAATCGAGAGTTTGCCCGCTTGGGCAGATAGTTCGTTCGCCCTGTTAGCAAGAGCCTTTGATTGGGCTTCATAGTCGGCGCATAGTTTTTCGTGCCTAAAGCAGGCTTCGATAAGCGGCTGCGATTCAGGTCTACTCCTAAGCTTTTCAAGTTCTTCGCGTGGCATAGATCGGACAACTTCATCAACCGATCTCCCGCCAAGCACTTCGCGTTCAAACTTTTCCTGAATGGCGTTGTGGCGTGTCAGACTCGCCTCAAATTCTATCTGAAAAGCATCGCAATGAGCAAAGAGTTCATCTTGTGCCAAAAGCGCCAATTCCTCCTTTTCTTCGTATGCTTGAAGCAATTCATTCCTCTGTTTTTCCATTTCCGAAATCAACGATGATGTATCGATATCAGTTAGAGATTCTGAGGTTTGGTTGTTTGGATCATCCACCGGATTGGGCTTACTGCTTATATGGTCGCCGCCTTTTTCCGATATCTCGGAGGTGTCGTCGGGTGAATATGAAAGTGGGGCTATCCCTGTAACGTCGGTTTGTGGAACGGCTACGGCGTTAAGGTCGGATTCGAGTTGATGCAGGCGATTGTCTTCTGTGTTGCGCGGCAGGTAGGTGCGCAGATAGAACACGCAGGTAACTACCAAAAACACGAGACTGGAAATGAAGACAGCCTTGGGTTTGTTTGTTTCCATGTCGGATTGGCTCTCTAGATGGCAGTTGGTGGAAAGAGCGCCACCCAGTAGTGGTGCAACTTTGGTTGGCGCTCCGCATCGTTTAGCGACGGTCTGATGGGCAATTATTACGAGCAACGATACCTGATTCAGCCCTGATGACCCGTCGCACTGGATTTCGGCTTCGACGAGCAAGGAGGGACTCCGGGCTTCAGTCCGCTCATCGGTGAATACGTAAAGCTTGCGATGCGCCGCGTCATTCCGCCCCAAGAGGGTCTCCAGTCAACGCCTTGAACGCAGATCTGCCGCGGATTGTCGAAAACCGCCCCGTCATCCCTTTAATTCGCGTCGTCAGATAGCCGTCCGATGAGTTTTCCATCGCGATCTCAAACGCCTGCCAGCATTTCTCGGCGTCGCCTTGCTCGTCATAAAACATGGCGAAATCAAAGGCTGTCTCACCCAATGTTAAGTCCGCCCCCGATTTGGACCGATTTGCCTCAACGAGCCTCGGCAATGCCTCGTCGTAAAGCGCCAGCACTTTTTCGCTTTGGTCATCTCCATATAATCGGGCGAGTGGTGTAACGAGCTGAATGTCATTCGGTTGAAGACTCAAGGCATGCGCGTATTCCGTGATTGCCTGCTCGCGCTCGCCGCGCAAATCGTGCAGCTCCGCTCGCAGCCTGTGAATTTTGGCGATGCTTACCGAATCCCGTTCGTCCGGCGCTTCGGCAAGCAGGGAAGAAACCACCGTGTTGAGTCCAATCTCATCGTGCAGACTTTTTCCGCGCATCAGTCCGTTCCTGTCAATGACCCGGTAATGCGGAATATATGACACATTGTATTTGACTGGCATCTCCAAGTTGGAACGGATGTGAATCCACGGCATGTCATTGTCCTCCAGGAACTTCACGAGCGGCTCGTCATTGGCATCAAGACTGATACTGATAAGGACGAGGTCGGGATGGTGCTCTTCATAAAGCGTTCTCAAATTTGGAATTTCTGTGATGCACGGTCCACACGTCGTTGCCCAAAAGTCTAGCAGGACAACCTTGCCGCGAAAATCCTTGAGTGAGACGGTTTCACCGTTGATGTCCTTCAGCGTGAAATCCGGAGCGGGGTTTCCGTACATCAATTCTGCGGAGCGGAGACGATACTCGGCGGCTTTTTCCCACTCCTCCATAAGTGAGAAGAGTTGAGCCTTCTCCTCATACGCCCGGGGAAGAAGTGCCGAGTGATTGATTTTGTCCAGTTCGGTGAGCGCTTCCTTATATTTGCCTTCTTTTTCGAATTGAGCAATCTTGAGTGCCAGTAGCTCGGGCGCGTGTTTCGATTTGGGAAACGCCTCCAAATACGAGTCGATCTCAGAGTTGGCTCGGCTTTGCTTGTGGAGTCCCAAAAGACATAGAATCTTGTACCTCCATGCCTCATCGCGCACTTTGCTTTCCGGATAACTGCTGAGGAAATATTCACTGAGTTCAAGCCCGTATTTAATCCGATTCGTAGGCTGCTCCGCTATGGCTTTCATTTCGGCATCAGTTGGCGGTTTTTCAGTGGGATCGGAACTTAGCAAGACAGTTTCGCGTATCCGTTGAAGCAATTCTCCCTCCTCAACCGCCTCGGTGGGACGCATGACGCCGATCAGCAGAACGAGGCAAGCGAAGGATAGGGCGCTAACGCTGACCGCACCCTTTTTCAACCTCCGTCTATTGCGATCCGTCGCTAGAATGACTCGCAAACGGTTTTCAATCCACGACGGCTGTGCCATTGCCACGGCGGCGCGTCCTGCAAAGACTGACGGGCGCGATATCCGCGCAATCTCAAGCAAGTGTGAGGCATAGTCGGTCGCCCAGCAACCGTTGGTCAGGACGTGGTCATCGCAGGCACGCTCACGTTCAAGGCGCATGCGGCGGTCGGCGGCCCAGACCAGCGGGTTGAACCAATAAATGGCGCAGGAGATGTGAGCGATTAACTGCGTTAGCCAATCCCACCGGCGCACGTGTGCAAGTTCATGCAACAGGACAGCGCGCTGTCGATCTGTCGACCAATTCTCCGCGTCGGCGGGAATCAGTATTTGGGGTCGAATAATGCCCCAAGTCAGCGGCATCTCCACCTCGCTCCGCAGCAGCGACACACCGCGCTTTATACGGAGTCGCCGCAGGAGTTCGTCCAGCAATGCCGCCAATGATCCATCGGTGATGCGCCGACTTTGTCGAGCGATTCTCCAGATGCCGAAAAAGCCTGCGAACAGTGGAAGGAGGGCAACTAACGCGCCGATGCTCCAAACAATTCCAATACAGGTCCAAAGTGTAGACGGTGTCCACCACCTCGATGCCTGCGAAGTTGAAATTATCGATGCCCCTTGAATCATGTCCGGTAATCCCGCTGTTTCGCGGATGGAGTCAACTTGAGGAACACCTTGTCGCGGGGTTTTTCCCCGATCACCCGCTGATGGCGATTGCGGAACGTTTAGATTTCCTTCAAAGCCCGGTGCCGCTTCACTCAGAGGAATCGTCCGCGAAGCAACCGGTAACCACCAACTCGGCAAGGTCACAGAAATGACGGGCAGGCAGAGACAACCGACAACTGCCAGTGACCACATCAGGTGACGCAATGCCGCAGAACTGCGTTTTAGCGCGAGGCTTAACACCGCAGCCAGTGCGAACACGACGATGCTCTTTACCGACGCATCAAGTAACGCTGCCAGCCAACCTATTGAATGTTCGGACGCTCCGTAGAGCGAAATGAAGGTCATCATAGTGTCTACCTCCTTAGCGTGTACGGTTCTGTGAAATTTCAGCGACCTTTAGTATTAAGATGAATCTCGGGAAGAAAGCTTGGGTGCTGATTGACAAACCGTGGAGTAGGGACGTTCTGTCCCTACTCCATTGAGACAAACCATCGCAACGCGCTAGTCTCCAAGGATATCCGTCATACCCATCCGTTCTAGACTTGCACCAATCTGATCTATGGGCAGCACATTGTACTTCGGACCGGGCATACTTTGAGCGGTACCTGTGTAGACGACCTCATCATCGACGCAGAATCCGAGCAGTTTGCCATCGTAGTGAATATACGCATCGCTCAACGGTGAGTCGATCCTCTCACCGATCAGGAACGAACGGACTCTTCCTTTCCTGCCAATTTCAAGCTCATAGACACTATCACCGATGAGCATCCCAATTTTTCCGCCTTTGTCATGCTTCGAAAAGCCGCGAGCGGTAACAAACATGATCATTGGGAACGACTTCGCCCTGCCGCCGTGTTCCGTCCTATAGTCAAAAGGCGCGTATCCCTTCAGGTCTTCCACCGTCCCCATCTTGACGGGCCGCAAGTCTTCCGCGCCCTCGACCTTTAGAACTGCCAGCCTAGCATCGGGATCTCTGGCAACAACCTGCGCCGGTAGATAATCTGTCACCTTCGCTCGAATGTCCGCGGCATCAGCTACTCTATCAAGAACAAGCAGGTGCCCCGTTGAACTCAGAATCACTCCCATGAATATCTCGCCGTCAGCTTCGACAACCAAGAAGGAGTTCCGAGCTTCGGTCCGCTCATCGCTGGCTGCGTACAGCTTGCGATGCGCCTCGTCACTTTGCCTGTCCTGTTCCGTCTCGAACACATCCTCCGTAAACGCCGTGAACTCTGGTCTGCCGCGAATTGTTGACCAAATGCCCACTGCCCCTTTTACCCGCTTCGCCAGATCTCCATCCGGATCGTTTTCCGTTAGAATCTGAAACGCCTGCCAGCATTTTTCGGCGTCCCCTAGTTCGTCATAAAACTCGGCAAATTTCAAGGCGGTATAGCCCAATACAAAGTCCGCTACAACGTCCGCACGCGTTTTATACCGATTTGCCTCGACCAACTTCGGCAACGACTCGTCGTGAAACGCAACCGCTTTTTCGGCTAGGTTATCCCCTTGCGCGGCGCTGCCTTCATACCAGTCTCTGATCGCGGAAATCAGTCGGATGTTTTTCGGTTGAAGGCGCAAGGCTCGCTCGTATTCCGCGATCGCCTGCTCTCGTTCACCGCGCCTATCGTGCAGGTCCCCACGCAGCGTGTGAAGTTTAGCGATGTTCACCTGATCCGGTTCATTTGGCGCTTCGGCAAGCAGAGAAGCAATCACCGCGCCGAGATCGCGTCCGCCGCTCATACTGTTTTCGTGTATCAGCCCGTTCTTGTCAATGACCGTGTAGTGCGGAATAGCCTGCACATTGAACTTGGCTCGCATCTCCTCGGTCTCGCGGATGTGAATCCACGGCATCTCATTTTCAGCGACGAACTTCGCGACGGTTTCGTCCTTGAAATCCCAACTGATGCCGATGAGGGCAAAATCGGGATTGTGCTCGAATCTTTCATAAATTGCCTTAAGCGCCGGCAACCCGTAGATGCATGGTTCGCACCACGTCGCCCAGAAGTCGAGCAGGACAACTTTGCCCCGAAAATCCTTGAGTGAAACGGTTTCCCCGTTGATGTCTTTCAGCGTGAAATCCAGAGCGGGTTTGCCCAATGTCAATTCTGCGGCGCGGAGGCGGTATTCGGCGGCTTTCTCCCAATTTTCCATATGTGAGTATATTCGCGACTTCTGCTCATATACTTGGGAAAGTGTTGCCGAGTGGTCCATTTTGTCTAGCTCTGCCAACGCCTCCTTGTATTTGCCCTCCTGTTCAAGTAACTGAATTTTGATCGACCATACGTCCGAGGCGTGTTTCGATTTGGGAAATTTCTTTAGAAAGGCTTCAATTTCGGCGTTTGCTTCCTCTTGCCTGCGAAGTCCCAAAAGAAATCGAATTCTGTACATCCTTACTTCATCACGCCTCGCGCTTTCGGGATACATGCCGAGAAACTGTTCGCTGAGCTTGAATCCGGTTTTAATCCGCTTCGTAAACCGTCCCATCATGGATTCCATTTCGGCATCGGTTTGCGGCGTTTCACTTGGCTTGGGCCACCACAACGCGGTTTCGCGCATCTGTTGGAGCAATTCTTCCTCCTCAACCGCTTCAGCCGGGCGCATGACACCAATCAGCAGAACGAGACAGGCGACGGTCAGAACGCTAACGGTAACCGCGACTCTTGTCACCGGATTTCGATTGCGGTCTGTTGCCAGAATGACTCGCAGCCGCTTTTCAATCCACGAAGGTTGTGCCATCGCTACGGCGGCGCGCGCTGCAAAGATTGGCGGGCGCGATGTCCGGGCAATTTCAAGCAGGTGTGAAGCATAGTCTGTTGCGCGGCAACCGCTGGTCAGGACATGGTCATCGCAGGCGCGCTCACGCTCAAGGCGCATTCGGCGATCAGCAACCCAGACCAAGGGATTGAACCAGTAGATGGCGCAGGAGATGTGAGCGATTAACTGTGTTAGCCAATCCCACCGTTGGACGTGTGCGAGTTCATGCAGCAGGACGGAACGCTGTTGGTCTGTTGACCAGTTCTCCGCGTCGGCTGGGATCAGCACTTGGGGACGAATGATGCCCCACGTCAGCGGCATCTCCGCTTCGGTCCGCAGCAGCGTGACGCGACGTTTTATACCGAGTTGTCCGACGAGTTCGCCAGCCAACGCCGCCAGAGAGCCGTCGGTGATGCGCTGCCCTCGCCGTGCGATTCTCCAAATGCCGATTAAACCTGCCAACAGTGGAAGGAGAACAACTGACATACCGATGCCCCAAACAATCCCAATACAGGTCCAAAGGGTAGGCAGAATCCACCAATCCCCCGCCTGCGAAGCTGAAATTCCGGATGCCTCTTGAACCGACTCGGACAGTCCCGCTGTTTGACGGTTAGAGTCTACTTGAGGATTCAGTGTGCGCGGGGGCGCTACTTGATGATCCGATGCTGGTAATTGCGAAACATTCAGATTCCCTTCAATACCGGGTGCCGCTTCGGTTGAGGAAAGCATCTGCGGGGCGACTGATAACCGCCAACTTGGCAGGGTGATAGAAATGACGGGTAGGCAGAGACAACTGACAACAGCCAGTGACCAAATCAAGTGACGAAACGCCGCAGAACTGCGTTTCAGCGCGAGATTCAACCCCGCAGCCAGTGCGAGCACAATGACACTTTTTATGGACGCATCAAGTAATATTGTCAGCCAGCCTATCGAATTTTCGAAAGTTCCGTAGAGCGAAATGAAGGCCATCATGATGGTTCCTCCTTTATGCATATACTATGTGGAATTTTGGCAACATCCAGTATGGAAACGGGATATTGCAAGATTTGGAACATTGGAAGAAGACAAGGGTGGCGTGTTTGCCGTAATCCTTTCTACCCTTCGTTGTCATTACGGGTTGTGACGTGCCGTGTGCTCAAACATATCAGTGGATTGAATCACAGATTTTCTTCTCTTTCCTTTGCCTGTTCGATGAGTTGCGCCAACCGATTGGATTCCTGATCGGAAAGCGTCGTGTCCGAGACGTTTAACAGCGCGGCAACCGTTTTCTCGATTGAGTTGTCAAAAAAGGTCTGAAATACCTGTTTGAGCGCCGTTTCGCCGACGTTCTGACGTGGATGAATCGGTGAATAAATGTATCGAAGTCCCTCTCTTTCATGTCTGAGTTGTCCCTTCTCTTCCAAAATTCGCATCATCGCTCGGACGGCTGAGTAGGAAGGGGGTTCGGCTAAGTTGTTCAACACATCTGCGACTGAAGCGCGACCTCGTCGGTAGATGATGTCCATAATCTGTCGTTCGCGACGACTCAGGTCGTGGGGTGGTTTTTTTGTAAGCATATTTCCTTTCCCTGATAGGTTGCAATTGGCATCAAATAATCATCAATGCTAAAATACTAGCATCCTGTGATGTAACATGTCAAGACAAAATGCTAAAAAAACTGCATTCTTCGAGGATTCTTTCATAAGTTTGGCCGATTTCGTCAAGAAACTAAGGGAGCAAGTGACGTGAAAAGCAAAGGTAAGGGTAGACAATAGTGTCCGGAAGTGCTATCTTGGACAAGTGGTCGCCCTAGGGCATGGAGATTTAAGATTATTGCATGATTGTACAAGGTGGAAGACGAAAAATTTTTCTCTTTCGTCCAAATTCTGCAGGTTTTTTCCGAACAAATAGGGGATTCGTCTGTCTAATAGATAACTTCAGTTCGTTTCCAACCAGTCAGGATTTTCGCACTAACGTACGGGGGAAAAATGGCCGCACAGACTCAGGAAGCGCATCACTTTGGCTCTAGCTATATTCCGGCTAGCGAGTTTGAATCCGTGCTTGAAACCGATACCAAGGATTCCCAACTCGTCGAACGCTTTCAGGACGGGGATTTGGAAGCGTTCGATCTGTTGTATCTTCGCTACCGAAGTCGTATTCATGGAGTTATTCGCTCCATCATTTCAAATCCCGAAGACGCACTTGATGTTACACAGGATGTTTTTCTCAAGGCGTATCAGGGACTTGCGAACTTCAAGAAGGCTTCTCAATTCTACAGTTGGCTCTATCGCATTACAATCAACCGATGCATTGACTATATGCGCCAACGGTCAAAACACCGCGTGATTAGTGACGATCCCGTATCTGACGATGTGTTCTACGGCAACGTAGCCAATCGGCACCCATCGGCGCCCTCCAAGGCTGTAGAAAATGAGGAGTTCTACGTGCATTTGCGCCGAGCTGTTATGCAGTTGTCCCCGAAGCAAAGAGAAGTTTTTATTCTCCGCTACCGAGAGGAACTCCCGTTGAAAGAGATTGGGCGAAAAATGGGGCGGTCTACCGGCACCATCAAGGCACATCTCTTTCAAGCACAGCGCAATTTGAGGGTGTTGCTTCTTCCCTATCTGCGGGATGAGAGAGTCCAGACGCAGTGAAATTTCAAAAAATTAAAAATTCAGTAATCAAGGAGAAGACATGATGCTGGAAAACTCGATTAGATGCGCACTTGCAATTACACTGACAATCTTCCTGATGTTTGCATCAGAGAGCTTTTCGCAGAAGGCGGAGAATGCAGAAACAGTCCTCACGGAACAGGATAAACGATTCGATTTCAACGGAGATGGACAGTTAAGTGAAGATGAGAAAGAAATCCTTCTTGAAACGATTACTCAAGAGGCATTGACAGGCATCCAGTTGGATGAACGTGCAATTCGCGACATGCGTCGAGGCGGCGGACCGGGTGGATACAGAGGCAGGAGGGGGCCGAGACGCGCCGAGAAGATTGTGCACCGTTTCGATAAGGACGGAGACGGGAAACTGAGTGAGTCTGAACGCACGGAGGCTCGCAAATATGTTCAAGAGAGTCGCGGTGCAGCCGGAGCTTCGCGCCCTTCAGACGAAGGGTTAGCCAAGACGACACTTGAAGGCGATCTGAAAGCCAGTGAGGTTGCGGGAATCAAGGAGAGTGTCAAACTGTATGACGACAACACCTTACGAACCTTGTATCTCCGTTTTCACGACGAGGATTGGTACGAGCAACTGGGGGATTTCTATAGAACCGATGTCGATGTGCCGGCGGATCTGATTGTGGATGGGGTGCTCTATCAATCGGTCGGTGTGCGTTTTCGTGGAAGTTCGTCCTATTTCACCGTTGAGAACGAAAAGAAGTCTTTTAACATCGCTGTTGACGCCAACGATGAGAATCAGCGTCTCTTCGGGTATAAGACGTTGAACTTGCTTAACGGACATTCGGACGCTTCTTTTCTCCGGGAAGTTCTCTATTCAAGAATCGCTCGCGACTATATCCCTGCGCCTAGGGCGAATTTCGTCAAACTGGTTATCAATGGTGAAAACTGGGGAATTTACATCAACAGTCAACAATACAACAAAGATTTTCTTTTCGATTGGTTTGACACCAGAAGCGGCGTTCGGTGGAAGGTGCCGCCCGGCCGCGAAAGCGGGTTGGTATACAACGGCGACGACCCTGCGGATTATCAGGAGCCCTATCAGCTCAAGACAAATGAAAAAGAGGCGCCCAATGCGTGGGAGGGCCTAATCAACCTGTGCAAAACACTTCAAGAAACTCCCGGCAATCAGCTTGAAGCCGAACTGTCCCGAATCTTTGACATAGACAGAGCATTGTGGTTCCTCGCACTTGAAAACGTCTTCATCGACAATGACGGCTATTTCAGCCGCGGCAGTGATTATTCCATTTATCAGGATTCAGGCGGTCGATTCCACCTGCTGCCTTACGATAGTAATGAGACGTTTCGTTTTGCCGGAGGCGGCGGTCCAAATTCTTGGGAAACCGATGGTCCGATGTTGTCTCCCGTTGCTCAAGCGCACGATGAGATGCGTCCTGTCATCAAACGCTTATTCGCTATTCCGCACCTCCGCGCACGATATCTCGCTCACGTGCGTACCGTTGTCTCTGATTGGCTTGATTGGGAAAAGCTGGAGCCAATCATCGCAGCCTACCAATCGTTGATAGACGAAGAGGTCAAGGCGGATGACAAGAAACTGTATACGTACGACGCATTCGCCACAAGTCATATCAGAGAACAAACTCGCGGATACGGGCGTGGAGGAAGCGTGCGCGGCGGGAGAGGGGGTACGCCCGGTTTCAAACAGTTCGTTACGGAACGCCGCGAATTTCTACTTTCTCATCCTGAAATCGATGAACCGGCACCCGTCATTCTATCCGTCACGGAACCGGTGAACCGGATAGCAGGCGAACGCGTACTGATTATGACGAGAATCAGTGACGAGATTGCCGTTGACGAGGTGATTCTACATTATGCCGACGCGCGGCTATCGCCGTTCCGCAGCCTACCGATGTGGAAAAATGGCACGGCTTATGCCGTTGAAATTCCGCGTTTCCCTGCCGGAACAGAGGTACGCTACTACGTTGAAGCGCGTGCGGTAGAATCATCCGAAACAACGACGTTTTTCCCTACAAAGGCTGAGTTCGAACCGTTGACATTTCGCGTGATTCCACCAACTGCCAAGCGTTCGGATGTCACAATTAACGAGTTGATGGCGAGCAATACGAGTAGTATCGCGGACGCTGAAGGCGGGCATGATGATTGGATTGAACTCCATAACGCCAGCGTTCACCCCATCAATCTTGCGGGAATGTATCTCAGCGACGATCGGACGAACCCTCGCAAATGGCGGTTCCCGGAACATGCAACAATCAATCCCAAGGGCTACTTAATTGTCTGGGCTGATTCTGACGACGAAAACGAGACGGAGGAACTTCACGCTAATTTTAATCTCTCGAAGAACGGCGAAACGCTCATCCTCGTCGACACGGATGAACGACACAACCAGGTGCTTGACTCGGTAAAATTCGGCACGCAGAAGGTAGATACCGCTATCGGAAGAGTACCCAATGGCAGCGGAAGCTTCAGGGCGGCGGAGATGACGCCGGGCAGTCCGAACCATCAAGCGACTGAATAAGGAGCGATCGAATGAGATCAAGCGACTGGATAGGAAGCGCGATAGAGATCCTGATAGCGAATGCGATAGAGTTCCCATAGAGATCAATCAAGCGACTGTACAAGAAGCCGGATTTGCTCTCGCCTTCTTTACCAGTCAGTTAGTCGATAAAGTTCGCTGCGGGAAGCATCATGAGTTTCCCACATCTAACCGAAGATTACAGGAATGAGTAAAACGATAAACCGCGAACCTTTTCCTTCGTTACATGTCTAACAGATGAAAATAGAAGAAACCCTCAGGGTTTCTAGCCAACGCGTCTCAGGATGGATGCCGTGTACCCGATTTTGGAGGAGATATTGCCCGCTGTGCCTCTGAACACCCAAGTCGCGGACGCATTGACGAAGGAACAGGAAAAGGATTTGGTGGTTCGTTGTCAAGATGGCGACAAGCGCGCCATGGAGGCGCTTATCCTCCATTACCAGCAGTGGGTGTACAATATTGCGTACGGTATGCTCGGCACTCGGGAAGACGCCTCCGACATGGCTCAGGAGGTTTTTCTCTGGCTTTGGGAACATATCGGACAGTTCCGATTTCGATCGCGTTTTTCGACATGGCTTTACCGAATCGTGACAAACCGGTGTATCAATGTCAAAGATCAGAAAAAGCGGCGTCAAACCGATGCTATGGAGATTGACGATTCGCAACCTTGGGTGCCTGTCGACACGGAAACGCCTGAGAAATCGGTTTTGCGCCTGGAACAGCGCGAAATTCTTCAAAAGGCACTCGCAGAGTTGAAGGATGATTATCGCCAGGTTTTAGTCCTGCGTGAAATGCAAGACCTCTCCTATGAGGAATTGGCAGAGGTGATCGGCTGCTCGGTTGGACGTGTAAAATCAAAACTGCATGAAGCCAGAAAGACCTTGAGGGAATTGGTCTTACAATTTTCGTGATGGGAGAGAGTAATCATGAGCCACAATCGCATTCAAAAACAGTTATCGGCATACTTGGACGACCAGTTAAATCCGGAGAGCCGTGCAAGGGTTGAAGCACATTTGGATACCTGCGACGAATGTGTCGAGATACTCTCGGACTTTCAGCAGAATCGTCAAAGCATTGGCGCCTTAAGACACGAAGCACCTCCGATTGCAGAACTCGTGCTGCCGCAATTGTCAGATCGCGGACCGGTGTGCCGAAGATTCCTTCCGAGTATAGAGGAGATTCGCGAGTGGTTTTTCCGACCCGTGATGGGCGGAACTTTCGCGGTGGTCTCCGCATGTCTACTCTTTGCACTGGTCTATTTTAATTTGACACCGCCCTCCGACGATTCGCTAGATCTCTATCTTTCGGAACATACGCAGTATTCCGTGTATTACTCATCACAATCAGAGCAATCAGACGGAACTACGGAGTTGACTAACTCAAATACGGCACTACTTCCCACAAATGTTGAGGATGATACAAGCCTTTTTGTAGATGTTTATCTTGGGGATTAAACCATGAAATATCCAATAGGGAAATCGAACAGCCTGCTCTCAAACGCCGGAAAATCGCCCAAAAGCGTTCCTAATACCAGAGGTCGATGGTTGCAGGAATTTCATAGCGGGCAAGGAAATCCCTCGCGAATCGGGATTCACGCTGCTGTTTGGCTATTCCCCATGTTGGTAGTTTGCGCCTTGTCTCTCGGTTTTACGGAAGACGCTGCTTCCAGTACGCCGGAACAGTTTCTAGAAGTTTTGAAGCACATTGCCGTCGCCGAAGATGAAGTGAGTTATACGGGGTCGCGATTGATTGTTTTCCACACGCCGCACGGGTTGACCGTCCGTGAAGATCTTGTTATTCACCATCCTCCGGACGTCAATGCGTTCAAGATTCTATCTATCATCGGAAACGAGCGTTGGAATAAACAGCATGAGATGGAACGCTCCAAAGACAAAGATCGAAAAGATCGCCGTGCTGGTCGAGACGATAGATTTTCTAGTCGAAGAAGGTTGTTACCGCAGCGGAAACGGATAAGTAACCTATCCCAAGAAGAGATGAAACTCATGGCGCAAAACTATCGATTCCACTTGTCAGAGGGAAGCGCAATCGCGGGTCAAAAAACGAATGAGATCAAGATTTATCCCCGGTTCGAGAGTAGACCTACAAAGCGTCTCTTCATTTCTCGCCGCAATGGGATTATCTTACGAGTCGAAGAATTTGATTCTGCCGGGCACCTTCGATTCATATCCGTCTTTACGGGGATAGAGTTTGATCGAGAAATAGTCGAGAGTACGCTAGTCGAATTAAAGAATGATGAGAAACTGATATTCGACAAACGAGAACGCCGAAGCCGCCCCATCAAGGAAGCGGAAGCGGAAAGGGCGTTGGGCGTTCGGCTCGTGCAGCCCACCTACCTTCCCCCCGGATTTCAGTTGTTGGACACGCGTCACATCAAGCGCCGCGCATCAATTGTGTTTCTGCGGTACACTGACGGATTGGCTACTTTTTCGCTATTTGAGCGAAAAGGGAAAGGCAGATCCCGTCGCTCTGATCGAGGGCACCGTCACAAGCATGGCAAAACCTTTACACATCATGATGTACCTATACACGTGATGAAGCAACATCAGGCCTATATCCTTGAATGGTCCAATTCCGGAGTTGATTTTACACTAATCGGAGAACTGGACTGGTCCGAGTTGATTAAAGTCGCCGAGTCAGTCATTCTCGCAAGCCAAAAAGAAATGAAAAAGGAATAATCGCATGAAATTGAAGGGTTCATCTCGTGGAATTTTCGCAATCCTAGCACTATTTTGTGTTGGAACTATAGCCGCCTACACGGCGGAAAACGAAGCTAATAATCGTGATTGGCACCAATGGCGGGGACCGAGCCGGGATGGAATCTCGGTGGAAACCGGCCTACTCCGAGGTTGGTCCAACGACGGTCCGAAAGAACTTTGGCGAATTTCTCTCGGGGAAGGATTCTCGGGCGTTTCGATTTCTAATGGCCGAGCCTTTACGATGTTCGTCAAAGGCGAGGATGAGATTGTCGTGTGCCTTGATGCGGCAAGCGGGAACGAAATCTGGCGTTACCTTGATGATTACCGTTTTGAAAATCGTCAGGGGGGAGATGGACCTCGTGCCACACCGACGGTCGATGACGACAAGGTCTATGTTCTCAGCGCTTACGGCAGGTTGGTTGCCCTTGATGCACTCAACGGCAAAGAGTTATGGAGTCACGACTTCACCAAGGCGTTCTCCAGTAACGTGCCGCGCCACGGTTTTTCCGTGTCACCAATCATTGAGGGGGAGTTACTACTCGTTGAGACCGGCGGAGAATCTGGAAAAGCGCTTGTGGCGTGTGATAAAAGAAATGGAAAGATAGTTTGGAGTTCCGAGGATGACGCGATCGGGTATTCATCACCCATTACAGAGACAATCTCGGGAAAGCGGCAAACCGTGTTTTTTACAGGCAGAGGTCTCGTCTCCGTTTCTCCGAAAGATGGAGAGATATACTGGCGCTATGATTGGCCAACCCGTTTCAACGTGAACGCCGCTACCCCCATCTTTATTCCGCCCGACAAGATTTTCATCTCGTCCGGATACGATATGGGGGCTGCCGTAGTTCAAATCATGGAAACTGATGGCGGACTCACGGCTGCCGAAGTCTGGACAAGCCGTGAAATGAAAAACCACTTTTCGTCCTCTGTTTTACATGACGGCTATTTGTACGGATTCGATAACGCGTTCTTGAAGTGCATCGACGCGGAGACCGGTGAAGAGCAGTGGGTCAAACGCGGTTTTGGAAAGGGTTCGCTGATTTACGCCGATGGCAACCTGATTATCCTTGGAGAGGGAGGCAATCTTATCTTAGCCAAAGCGGCGCCTAACCAATATGAGGAGATTGCAAAGACAAGAATATTTGACGGACGGTGTTGGACCATGCCCACACTGTCCGGTGGCAAACTGTATTTGCGGAATACCGAAGAACTAATCTGTTTGGATTGGTCTGCACCGGGCTAGAAACCGAATTGTGGTTAGTGCCCAGGTCAGTGGTTGGTAAAATGGCTGCGACATAATAGGTACAATGAAAACTCGACTCTTCTTGCGCCTCTGCCAGTATCAACCAACGCTGCTTTGTAGGCTCTATGGACATAGAAGATCTCTATCACACTCATATCCATTCCCTTGATTCCCGCTGGATTGGGGAATGGGTACGCCTCATTGCTATACACATGACACTCCGCCGGAGTGTGAAACATGGCTGTTTCTTGCGCACTACCGTATTCCCTACGCGCCCCCCAATAACGGCTGAGACTATTCGGACATAGGCGCTGAGTTTTGCGGAAAAAAACTCGGTCTCGACAGTCGATGTTAGGTCATCCTTCCAATCTTCCGCGTTTCCATCCTTCCAATTTCATAGGCTTCGAAATACCCCTTTTTCTATCCAAAAACTCACGTTGTGCAATTTTTTTTCGAATTTAGCTTGACAACTTAACCCGTGTATAGTATAGTTTTATAAGTCCGGTTGGAAGCAGTCGTATTTCAGCAAGTTTCGGTTGTATCAGAGAGGAGGTAACCCGTGCGGAAAAAATTAACACATCGACAAGAAAGAATTTACAAATTCATCTGCAATCAGGTTCAAAAAGCCGGCTATCCGCCGACTGTGCGCGAGATTGCGGCAGAATTCGAGATCTCGGAAAAGGGTGCTCACGACCATCTTAACGCCATTGAGAAGAAGGAGTATATCCGGCGCGTGCCGGGTAAACCGCGAGCGATTGAGGTTATGGAGTTCCTGTCAAAGGGACCGGCTCAATCAATCGAAGTGCCAATTGTTGGCCGGGTTGCGGCCGGCACGCCGCTTCTCGCATCTCAGAACATAGACGGAACATTGCCGTTGCCGAACGATATGGCAAGCGGCGATACATGCTTTGCCCTGCGTGTCAAGGGGTCGAGTATGATTGATGCGGGGATTTTCGAGGGCGATTTCGTGGTAGTCAGATCTCAGGAACATGCAGATGCCGGGGATATTGTCGTTGCGCTACTGGAAGAAGAAGCGACAGTCAAACGATTTTTCGTTGACGGGGACAAAATCCGTTTACAACCGGAAAACCGCGCACTGTCCCCAATCGTCGTCAATGACGTGCAGATTTTAGGGAAGGTAATCGCGCTTTTCCGCCAGATGTAAAGCGCGATTTCGAGCATCCGGCCATCGGATAGAACCCCTGGCAAAGAAAGAATTGCCATTCTCGCGCCCTGCCTTATTTTTTCTGCTCCTCAATGAGGATTGCCTTCTGAGGAGATGACACAAGAACATGTCTGCCTCCTGAAACCAAGTGCAGACGAAAAATAATTGACTATCTATGGACGAAGATTACTTAACCTAAGAACCTGTTTGAAAAATACAGTTTGTAGGGTGCGATCAACTAAGCGGATAGCGCTGGCGATAGAAATCCCCTGCGCACCAGCCTTTGAAAGCCCCGGAGGGGCGAAAGGTGTGTAGAAACACCGAAGCCCCGCACATACAAGCCCCAGCGAGATCAAGCGACTGAATAAGGAGCGCGATAGAGATCTCACAGGTACATTGCGAGCAATTACAAAAACATGAAAAAATCTGTCTTCAAATAACCAAAAATGGCTTTGCTACCGATTATTCAAACAGGCTCTTAGCCATCAAGCGAGTGATTAGCGAGTAGGATAATCTATCGCCTTCACTATTCATTCAACTGGACACTGGTCACTGACCACTGGCCACTGCTTTTACTTCGTAGTCAATGAATACCGCAGTGCTCTCCGTGCCCACTATTTTCACCGATCCAATCCCTGGCGCTAACCACATCGTTTCCAACCCGATTCCAGCATTAAGATAGTTAACATGTCCGTTGATTCTGCGTGAAATCCGATTAATCTTATGTGCCGCTGTGATGGTACGGCAGACGGAATCCCCCTAGAATTCCCGTCGCAGCAGGATTTGTACTGCGTTTCTTGTCCAGCAGCTCAATCTATCCGCTCAATTGATTCCACGCAATCAACAACATTCGCGTAAATTCTAAGCATCTCTTTCTTGCGTGTTTATCCATGTTAATCCGTGGCACTCTTGATGTTGTCCTGTCATGTATCAACCCTGCGCAGACCATTTCTTTGCCTAATACAAAAACATTGACTTGCCTCGGCAATCTAAGTTAGCATCCGATCGCCATTGTTCGGTCCTGCTGTTAACAAGGTGGACACGTAGACCCGCATGAGATTGGTACCAAAGTAGAGGTTTGAACAGTGAAGCGCTCTCCCACATCCGCACTTCTGAGTGAATCGCAGATGGCACTGTTCGCGGATTTCTACGAGTTCACCATGGCGCAGGCGGACGTGAATGACGGAAACCAGGCGATCTGTACCGCGAACTACTTCGTGCGCTCAATTCCACAGGGGGGCTATCTCATCCTTGCCGGGTTGGAGCAGGTCGTCCACTACATCTTAAGCCTTCGTTTCACTGATGCCGACCTGGAGTGGCTTCGAAAGAGTCGGATGGCGGGGGATATGAGCGACGAGTTCGTCGACTATCTTAGGGGTTTCAAGTTTGGCGGCGATATTTATGCCATCCCCGAGGGAACGCCCGTTTTTGCGAACGAGCCGCTGATAAATATCACCGCACCGACAATCGACGTTCAAATGTTTGAAACCTACCTTCTGAGCGTCATGAATTTCCAGACGCTAATAGCGACGAAGACATCGCGAATGATTCGCGCCGCGCGCGGAGCCGCCTGCTTTGATTTCGGTGCGCGGCGGGCACACGGACGCGATGCGGGCATACTGGCGGCGCGAGCGTCGTTTATCGGCGGCGTGGCGGGAACTTCCTTGGTCGTTGCCGGGAGGTATTTCGATATTCCCTGCGTCGGGACGGTTGCGCACAAGTTTATCCTGGACCGACCGACTGAATTAGAGGCGTTCCGCGCCTACGCCAAATCCTTTCCGCACAATACGGTGTTACTCATCGACACGTATGACACGATTCAAGGGGCGAAAAACGCGTGCCTCGTCGGAAAGGAGATGGAAGCGCAGGGCTACCGCTTAAGAGGGGTGCGGCTTGACAGCGGCGACCTTTTGAAGCTGAGTCAAGAGGTACGATCCATACTTGATGCGGCTGGGCTTGCCTACGTTCAAATCTTTGCCAGTGGCGACCTAGACGAATTCGAAATCGACCAACTATTAGCGCAGAGGGCGCCGATTGACGGGTTCGGCATCGGGACACGCCTGGCGACCGGCGCAAACTTCAATCCACTGACGGGTGAAGGCGGGGTATCCGCGTTACCCGGCGTTTACAAGCACGTCGAACGTATTGAAGGAAGCGATGTGATTCCCACGATGAAATTTAGCGATGAACCGGAAAAATCGACGTTACCCGCACGGAAGCAGGTATATCGTTTTCTCAACGCCGACGGCAGTTACGCAAGGGATGTGATTAGCCTGTGGAGCGAGTCTTCTCAAGAAGGCGAGGCATTGCTCACCCCAATTGTGCGTGAAGGGAGATTAGTCTACAATTTTCCTTCCGTCACGGAATTGCAAACCAGAGCAACGGAGGAACTATCAAAGCTGCCCGAACGCCACACGACGTTAACCGACAGTGAGGCATACCCCGTTACATTAAGCCCGCAATTAACGCAGTTGCGCTCTCGATTGAGCGGAGAAAGCAGATCTGTCTCCCCGAATTGAGAAAATATGTCCCATTCCAATCAGGCTATGTTGAACTACGGTCCAAGGAAGGTAAAAATGTCCATACGTCGATTTCTCGGATTGATTCCCCCGTCTTTTGTTCTCCTGCTCATTTTTGGGTGCGGCGGCGGGGAAGAGATTATGAAGGAACCCGTAATGGATGTAAATCCAGACAAGGTTGTTCCCAACTACTTTCCCATGACCGTCGGCAGCCGGTGGGTTTACCGAAATCCTGACGGTTCAGAATGGGTGCGCGAAGTTAAGGAATCCAAGGATATTGGCTTGTATCTCTACCATGTCTTCAACTATCACCCGCCACTAGACGATGTCAAATTTGAGTTCCTCAAAACTCCTGCGTATGCCATAGCGCCTAACCGACTTCTACTTCTGATTGAAAATGAGATCGATGACGCCGTCCGGGATGCGATCCATCAAATTGACAACTTCTATCTGGAATTTTACAAGACAAAAATTGTCTCCGATGGAGAATTAACAATGCTTCGCCTTCCACTTTCCGCCGGACTGACATGGGATGCGCTCAATATTAATCTGAGAGGGGGCGAAGGTATCGGTGAGTTCCGCCATACATTTGAAGCCGATTGGTCAGTCACGGGAACCGCTGGCTTCCACGAATCCGTTGAGACACCTGCCGGCAGTTTCGAGAGATGCCTAAAAATCCAGTACGAGACGAAGGAGTCGATAGAATTTGAGTGGGGCCCCGACGAGCGAGGCCGCGGCTTTTGGGAGGATGTATGGCGCGACCGCGAAAAGCCTCTCCGCGAAGAGTTGTCGTCCCTGTTTTCGAACTTAATGCCGAACTTAAACTTGGAAACGGTGTGGTTAGCGCCAGGGGTGGGACCGGTCAAGATAGAGGGTACGGAGAGAACGGCAGAATTGATTGAATACCATCTCGCGGAGGAACGATAACCTCCGGTTATGCGTTAATAAGCCTGCGAAACGACGCGACCTATCTCTCCAACCCAGGCACACCGAGACCATTCCGCAATCGACATTGGGAGGAACGAGAGAATATGTGCAATCGACTGTTGCGCGGAACGCTTTGCATTCCGATTCTTCTGCTCATGATTCTTGGATGCGGAGATGGAAACGAAGGCATTACAAGGGAAAATGTCGTAAGACCTGTCGAGGAGCCGCCAAACTACTATCCAAATACGATTGGGAGTCGATGGGTTTACCGGAACCCGGACGGCTTCGAGTGGGCGCGCGAAGTTACGGAAACCGCAGAGATTGGTCTGTACCTTTATCACGTCTTCAATTACGATCCGCCAATTGAAGATGCCCGATTCAACTTTCTCAAGACTCCCTCGTACCGGATAACTCGAAATCGTGTTCTTTTCTTTGTCGGAGATGAGATTGATCGAGCTTATAAGGACGATTTGACAGAATTCCTTCGAGATAGCTATCAGGAGTTTGGAAACATCAAGATTAACGTGAACGCAGTTTCTCAAGAGGAACTCGTCTTTTTCCGCATTCCGCCCGATCGCGGTATTCAGTGGGAAGTTATCGATATGAGGGCGTCCGGTAATGTAATTTTCCGGGATCAGGGCAATTTCATTCTACCGTTTGAGCTCAATTGGGTGAACACGGGGATTGTCACCCGCTTGGAATCCGTTGAAACTCCGGCGGGTACGTTCGACGACTGTTTCAAAATCCAGTACGATTCCAAAGTTACGGCGGTCGTTAATGAGGAAGAGGAGGAACTACTCCGCACCGAAGTGCAGAACATCTGGCTTGCGCCCGAAGTCGGAGTAGTGAAAATCGAGGACGAAGACGGGATAACCGAATTGATTGAGTACACTATCGCAGAGTAGGGGCTGCCGCCGATACGAACTCCGCAACAGGTGAATTAATAGCGGGGAAGGAATTACGTCACGGACGGTGCGCCGGAGGACTTCCACCCACGACAGATTTTCACAATGGAAAACGGGCAATCTGAAGACACAGGCGTTGCGGAGAGGCTTTTCGACGCACTTGTACTCAGTGATGGCAAAGCGGGGCACGCAAACCAATCTCTCGGCGTAGTACAGCGTCTTGATGCCTGCCATCCGCGGTGGGTAATCGTCAAATTTCGGGGGAAACTGCACGACAATATTCTTCGAGCGCTGATCTGTTTACTTGGCGGGATTCGACTACCCCAATGGTTTATAAAGCGGCTACTCTGCGTGGGGCTGCAACCGGAGACCTTCAATGAGATATTCGCCTTGAAACAGGCAGATGTGGTCCTCTCGACCGGCTCATCCGTGGCGTCGGTCAACCTGCTTCTCGGTCAGTTCTTCGATGCGAAGACCGTGACCTGTCGTCGTCCGTCCCCCATGGGCACGATTTACTTCGATTTAGCCATACTCCCGCGGGAGAATTGGCCCCTTCGCGAGAAAAAGCACGTCTGCAAGACAATTGGCGTTCCTAATCCTGTCTCCGAAGTCAAGCTAAATGCGCGGCGGGGGCAGTTACAAACCGAGTTGAATCTGCCGAACCACCCGAGAATCGGCCTCCTAATCGGCGGCGAGGACCGCTACGACACCATTACCGAGTCGACAGCAACACGGTTAATTGACGATTTGGAAGGTGTCGGCCGAAAACTCGATTGTCAGATTTTGTTGACCACTTCGCGCCGCACGCCGCACGCAGTGACCGAATTAATCCGCCAGCGCCTATCGGATTCCGACCTCTTCCCTATCTTGGTGCTGGCGGACAGAGAATGCCCCGTCCCCAATCCCGTTGAAGCAATTCTTGCGCTATCGAATCTGATTCTTGTCACCGAAGATAGTTTTTCGATGGTCTGCGAAGCCGCTAGCAGTGGACGCCACGCCCTCATAGTACCAATTGACCACAAATCGCGGCGGCGCCCCAAACGATGTCGCGCCTACCCCGAGATTATGCATCACGCCTCGGTCGGGTGGTACAGCGTTGAGACACTAGAGCGGCACATCCGGCAGATTTTGACGGAACCCGTGCCAGCCGCATCTTTACGTGATACCGAGGTTGCAGCATCGGCAGTCGTACAGATGCTCGGTAAGTAGCCTCAGAATCGGCATTTCAGCCCGCCAGTGTATCCGCTTCCTTTGCCAACTGAAAGTCCAAATCGCTGATGCCTCCGACATCGTGCGTCATGAGGTCAATTGTGACGCGGTTGCAGACGTTGAACCACTCCGGGTGATGGTTCATTTTTTCGGCTATGAGCGCAAGGCTCGTCATAAAACCGAAGGCTTCAACGAACGTTTCAAATTGGAACTGCTTATGCAGTTTGCCATCCTCGACGCTCCAACCTGCTACCCCTTCCAAGTGCGCTTCAATCTCCGAATTCGTAAGTTTCTCGGCAGCCATAAAGTACCTCCTAAACGTATCGTTTGGTATCGTTTGATTTATTGTAGTGGAATTCAAGATTAGAGTCAAACAAATAGGAGTTGCGCGCCAATAGACGGATGCGATGCGGATTCTTGCGAGTAGGAGGGAATTCCGATTCCCGAAACGTACGACTCCCTAACCATCAACTGGGATCGACCGAGCGAATAGCGCGCGATCACCTGAGTGATTAGCGAAGGCGATAGAGACTTCAGCGTAGACACGAGGGAAGATTCTCATTGACCGTTCCGATGAAGACGGGTAAAATGAGGTGACCAAATAGTTCGCAATGGAAGACAACTACTACATTCTCTAGGATTGGAACAACGGTTCGCAGGCTCCTTGGTGACGGGGAAAAGAAACATCACAATTATGCCAAATCTTACTAAATTATCGGCGTAATCGATTGTGGTTCCCCTTTCCACACTTTACATCCGGCGTGAGGGATAGAATCCTACAGGAGGACGCATGAAAGCCGCAGTCTTGTACGAACCGAATCAACCGGTTGTCGTCGAAGATATCGAGATGGACGCTCCGAAAGAGGGCGAAATCCTTGTCAAAATGGCGGCTACGGGCGTGTGTCATAGTTGCTATCACGTTGTCACGGGATTGCTCACGCCTCCATTGCCAACCGTGCTAGGCGACGAAGGTGCGGGAGTAGTTGAAGAGGTTGGAAAAGGGGTTAAATTGGTAAAACCTGGCGACCACATCATTCTTTCATGGATGGAATCCTGCGGTCATTGTATTTATTGCGTCCAAGGTCGTTCCAACCTTTGCTTAACCGGAAGCGAGAAAAAGGAGGGGTTTCTTCCGGACGGCACGACTCGCTTCAAGAAAAACGGGAAACCTATTCATCATTTTGCGACGGTGGCGTCTTTCGCCGAGTACAGCGTGATTCCTGAAACCTGTGCAGTGCCCATCAACCGTGATATTCCGTTAGACAAGGCTGCGCTCATCGGTTGCAGTGTTACGACCGGGGTAGGTGCCGCCACCAACACCGCACAGGTGCGTCCCGGGAGCAGTGTTGCGGTGTTTGGCGCAGGTGGTATCGGTCTGAATGTTATTCAAGGGGCTGTCATTGCCGGCGCGGAGAAAATCATCGCGGTCGATTTGCTGGAGTCGAAACTGGCATTTGCGCGACAGTTTGGCGCCACACATACCGTGAACGCGGATGAGGTCGATCCGATAGAGGAGATCCGCGCCTTGACGGACGGACTAGGCGTCGAGTATGCGATTGAAGCGATCGGGACACGCACCACTTACGAGCAAGTGCTGTACGCCTTACGGAATGGAGGAACTGCGGTCTGGGTGGGCGCGCCTCCACGCGAGCCGCTATCCCTTGACCCGGGAGTGGTTTTCTGGGGCGAAAAAACGGTAAAAGGCTGTTGTTACGGTTCATCCCGGTCTCGATACGATATGCCGCGTCTGCTTGCGCTGTATCGCGCCGGCGTCCTCAAACTGGACGAGTTAATCACCCATACCTATCGGTTGGAAGACGTAAATACCGCGTTCAATGATATGTTGGAAGGGAAGGTCGCACGCGGGATGATTCTGCTCTGAGCCGCCAAAGCAACAAATTAAAAGCGTCGGAAGCTGATGAGAGAATACAAACACACCCAAGTTGGTTACATACATGTCATCGCTTGGAGCGCGATAATCCTGTTTTTCGCTTGCATCAGTGTCTTCACAGGATTTGAACCGTACACTTTGATTATCCTGATTTTATTTCCCGTATTGCTGGCACTGTTCTCGACATTGACGGTGAGAGTCGAAAGCGGAGTGATTACTGTTCAATTCGGTGTGGGAATTGTCCGTAAACGCATTCAGTTAAGCGACGTTGAGACTTACGCAAAAGTGCGGAATCCGTGGTACTATGGTTTGGGGATTCGATACACGCCGCGCGGCTGGCTTTACAATATCTATGGTCTTTCGGCAATTGAACTTCTGATGAAGAACGGCAAGACGTGCCGAATCGGGACAGACGACCTCGATGGACTTGCACAGGCGCTTCACGAGGCGTTGAAGGATTCTGTTGCCCCATAGTTTTCCTGGCAGGGAGGACAGGATAGCCGTCCATGCCCCCCCAACAAAGAGAAATAGTAACTGTTTAGCCTATCAATCTGTTTTGGAAATGCTGGTTCGTCGTGCTGCAGTTTAATCCCTGTTACTGCACGATGAGCGTAATGTAGGAGCGATCAAGCGACTGATTAAGGAGTGCGATAGAAAATCCCTCTCCGGGTCGCGATTTCCCGTTGGTGCGTTAGTTCTGAACTAAACTAAACAATTACGAGAAATATAAACAGATTGATGTACGCGATAAATTTACAATCATCATTAGGAATGAAACATGACCAGTTCCAATTATGAGACCGTCATCGGCTTAGAGATTCACGCCGAACTGAGTACGAGAAGCAAGCTCTTTTGTAACTGCGAGGTAGCGTTCGGCACGGATGCCAACACCCGAACATGCCCGATCTGTTTGGGAATGCCGGGGGTGTTACCGGTCTTGAACGAGCGAGCGTTTGAATTCGCACTCCGCGCCGCGGTCGCGCTGAATTGCGAAATTTCGCCCGCTTGCACCTTCGATCGCAAGAACTATTTCTATCCCGATCTCCCGAAAGGGTACCAGATTTCACAAAAATACGCCCCATTGGGCCGCAACGGTTTTGTAGACTTTGAATTTGAGGGCAAAACCCACCGGACACGTATCCATCAGATTCACTTGGAAGAGGACGCTGGCAAGCTAGTTCACGCGGATGTAACAGGCAACGTGAATCGAAGCTATGTAGACCTTAACCGCGCTTGTGTTCCGTTACTCGAAATCGTCAGTGAACCGGACCTAAGATCGCCCGACGAAGCCATTGCCTATTGGCGCGCGGTCAAGGAGATTCTCGAATATATCGACATCAGCGACTGCAATATGGAGGAGGGAAGCTTTCGATGCGACGCCAACATTTCGCTGCGTCCAACCGGTAACCAAGAGTTCGGAACGCGCACGGAGTTGAAAAACAAGAACTCGTTTCAACACGTCTTGGCGGCGCTAAAATACGAAGAAAAGCGCCAAGCACGCATCTTGGATGACGGCGGTGAAATTCATCAAGAAACGTTGTTGTTCGATCTCGAAACGGGTAGGACTTCCCCTATGCGAAGCAAAGAGGAGGCTCATGATTATCGCTATTTTCCCGAGCCGGACCTCGTGCGTACCAATGTAAGCCCCGAAAGGATTGAGGAAACTCGTTCCGCGTTGCCGGAGTTGCCGGCAGCGCGTCGAAAACGCTTTGTAACTGCGTATCAAATTCCCGATTACGACGCGGAGTTTTTGACAGCGACACACCAGATGGCTGACTTTTTCGATGAAACCGCACGTTCCAGCGGAGATCCCAAAGCCAGCAGCAATTGGATTATGGGGGACTTGTCGGGATTGTTGAACAGCGCCGGGCTTGAGATTCAGGAAGCCAATGTCAAGCCGGAGCATCTCAGTGAACTCATCAATCTTATCAAAGACGGCACAATCAGCGGAAAGATTGCCAAATCCGTTCTCCCGGAAGTTTTTGAAACGGGCAAATCGCCGCGCCAGATCGTTGAAAAGAAAGGGCTTGCTCAAATCTCCGATTCGTCGGCAATCGAAACGATTATCGATCAGGTCATCGCGGACAATCCGGGGTCGGCGCAAGATTACAGAGACGGCAAGAAGAAGGCAATCGGTTTTCTCGTCGGGCAGGTCATGAGAGCTACCAAAGGGAAAGCAAACCCGCAGATGGTCAACCAGATTCTGCGTCAGAAACTGGAAACTTCCTAAAAAGAGCGCTCCTGAAGCGATTTGGTAGATAGGCAGTCCAAGAATGCGGGAACGATGCGGGTATAACTCGGAATTTATGGAAACCTCTGAATCAACTGAGAAAATCAATTTGAAGGGGCTAACACTTCCCGAATTAGAGGGGCTTGTCGCTGAATGGGGTGAGCCAAAATATCGAGCGGCGCAACTCGTTTCGTGGATCTACAGCAAACGTGTATCGAACTTTGAACACATGAGCAATTTACCCAAGGGCTTCAGAGCGAGGCTAATGAAAGAAGCCTCTGTCAGCGAAGTACGCGCCGCGCGATGCACAGTTTCCGACGCGGATGTTGCGACCAAGTATCTGTTTGAACTGGCGAACGGAGATAAGGTCGAAAGTGTGTTGATGCACGACCAAGAGCGCACCACCATCTGTATATCTTCGCAAGTTGGGTGTGCTATGGCGTGCGATTTTTGCGCAACGGGGAAGATGGGATTTTTCCGTAACTTGAGCACGTCCGAGATATTGGACCAATTCACGGCTATTGAAAGGGACTTGAGCGAAGACAAGGCGGTGACCAACATCGTATTCATGGGCATGGGAGAGCCGTTAGCCAATTACGATCAGACTCTGAAATCGGTTCGTCTGTTATCCGATTCGGACGGCTACGGGATGTCCGAGAAACGAATCACCATCTCAACTGTCGGTCTTGCGCCTCGGATGCGGCAACTTGCCAGAGAAGGGCTGAAATGTAACCTCGCATTATCGCTCAATGCCACGACGGACGCCGTCAGGACTCGTTTGATGCCGATTAACGAAAAATATCCCATTGACGAAGCGCTTGATGCCGCGAAAGAGTGGGCGTTTGCAACCAAGAGAAAAGCCACCCTTGAATACGTACTCATCCGAGATGTCAACGACACGGACGCCGACGCGAAGCGACTACGCAAACTGATGAGTCGGCTGCCGTGCAAGCTGAACCTCATCCCGTTCAACGAGATTGAGGATTCGGAATTTCGCCGTCCCGGACTCAATCGAATAGAGCGTTTTAGACAAATCGTCGCCTCTGGCCAACACGTCGCCCCTATCCGATTCAGCAAAGGACACGATATCGCCGCCGCCTGCGGTCAACTTAGGACAGACTTCGACAAACCTGGGACGATGATGCGGAAAGCGTCTTAACACATCGGAGCATTCCGACTATGCCAAATCAAAATTCCAATTCCGAAGATTCCAATGTTTGCCTTCCACAGCCAGCGCGGCAACATATCCGGGGGCGGGATTCAACGACCTTAGCGACCAGAGTGAGGCTTCATCAGGATCCCATTTCGTACGCAACAGCGCCGCAGGCTCCCCCGGGGCGATTGACACGTCGAACTGGTCCAGTGCCAATAAAAGCCCCTCGCCCTTTGCTTTGATGAAAGCTTCTTTTCGCGTCCAGCAATCGAAGAATGTCTGAAGTTGGGAAGCCTCGGGGAGTGCTTGAAGTTGAGAATATTCTTGTGCGGAAAAGAACCGTTTGGCAATTCCGAGCAGATTGACATCTTCGCGGATAAATTCTACATCAACCCCAATCTCCCGTTCTTGAGTGACTGCGTAGAGGGCGAGGCCGCGTGAATGCGACAAATTAAAACTCAAAGCGCCCTCTTCCGCCGAAAGTTCCGGCTTGCCGTAGGGCGTGTATTGAAAACGGAACTGGCCCGGGTGTCGATCCAAGTACATTCCGAGGATTGTTCTGAGCACCCCTCGACCAACAATGAACCGGTCGTGGTGTTTTTTTAATCGGAAGCGCTCAGCTCGTTTTTGTTCATCCGTTGCGAGAGTTTGTCTTAAGCTATCAAGCTCCGAAGGATCGCGATCTAGTGACGCTTTCCATACGTGGACATCATCTTTTGCAAGAACAGGCGCTTCCGGTGGCTGTTCCCAAAAATGTCCGGTAGATGTCATAACGCCAACCTCTGAAGACCAACATTGGACTACCGCAAAGGGTAGTGATTCGCATCAACGAATTTTGTCAGTGAATAAGGCTAATTGCACTAGAAGTCTCCATGCATTCGCTTGATTCCACCGAATTTGATTATAGCAAAGGGTGGAGATAGCATCAATGGAAACTGTCGTTGGACGAGTATAATCGTAGAATGAAGGTGCAATTTGGAGATTGCTCCGACGGGAAATGATGAAATGTAAGAATTTCCTTGATATATTATTGGAGATGGTTTAATATATTTCTTAATAGGCTTCAGAAGCGATCCTTGTAAATATGTTTAATTCCACGTCGTAACAGGTTCGAGTCCAATTATAGTCAGGAATGAAGCGCGAAATGATTGGCTTGGACACTATTCAATTATATTCGACTACAGTTTGGAGGAACTTAAAATGAAACGATTTGTGTGTTTTAACCTTTGCCTTGCATTTGTTATCGTTACCTTAACGCTCGCAGGTTGCGGCGGCGTGCAGATTGTTCCAATCGGAGCAAAAGTACAGAACGCCGACAAAAAGTTTGATAAAGCGGAAGCCTATCGTATCAAATCTGACAAGGATGAAGAGCGAGAGAAGTGGCGCGAAGAAGTGGCGGAAAAGCGGATGCTCTATGATGAAGCGCTCAACGCTTATCTCGAAATAATTGCGCGGGATCCGACAGGCAAGTATTCCCAGCGATCCCACTATCAGATTGCCGAAATTTACAAGAAGCGCTACGAGTGGGACACAGCCACTGAACATTACGACGCGATTATAGAGATAGCGCCGTCAGGCTACTACGGCGGTCAAGCAAAAAGCGGCATTGCCAACATTCGCAAGTATCGCAAGCTGATCGAGGAGAAACGGCGCAGATACCAAAACTATCTTGCGTTATATGAACAAACCAATGAGCAGGAACACTACGAAACAGCCGGTCAAGCGTTGTATGATGTCGCCGACGGTTACGAACAACTAGGGAACTATCCGGAGGCGATTGCGAATTACCAGCGGATGGTTGATGAATTTGCGGAGCATGAAAAGGCGTCTGCTGCATTGACGAAGGTTGGCTACATCCATTTCTACAAGTTGTACGATTATCTTGGTGGTTGGCCCGCGTACAATACGGTGATTGAGATGTATCCTGACTCTTACGATGCAACCCAGGCCATCCGTTTGCTGAAGGAAACTGACCGCACCTTAACGGACATTGCCCAAAATCAAGCGGAGATTAAGCGGTATCGAAGCAAAAAGGCGATTGAATACGAACAGTCCGGGCGAAAACTGATGCCGAGCGAAAGATACGGTGTCCGGTATGTCGACATTGTCGTTCAATGCTTCCAGTTTATCGGGCGGCGTTGGGAAGACCTCAGAAACTATCCGAATGCGGTTGTCGCGTATCGGACGTTGGTGGACCAACTCTCTTACAAGAAATTTGCGGCTGCGGACGCGCGTTATCAAATCGGCAGATTGTACCAGTTGAACGGGCAACTTGAACAGGCGATTGAAGCCTATCAGGACCTGTTCGACAACAACCCTGAATCTATGTGGCGCGCCGAAGGAGTCTACCAGCAAGCTGTTTGTTACCGCGGTATTCGCGAGTTTGCGAAAGCTTATGATACCTTCAAAGCGTACATGAGTCTCGGTCGTGATGTCGAATACTATCGGGAAGCGGAACAGATTGTCCGTCAGTTTGAGATAGATCAGGACGGAGATGGGCATAAGTTCTATCTCGAACAGGAAGCCGGAACGTCAGACCGGGATCCGAACGATCACCCCGGCGCAAAATCCTAATTGAATCATCAATTTCATCAAATCAAAAAGGCAGGGAACACTGTTCCCTGCCTTTTTGATACGTGTTGCATTTATCGGAGATGAATTTAGAGGTTTATTTTCTAGAAAAATATGGTTAGTGTTCGGTGCCGGTGCGGTTAGAAAGGGATCTCTATCGCGTTCCTTATTCAGTCACTTGATCGCACCTACCGGGATGGTAGAATCGGTGTATTTTGCCAATCTCGTAAGCATTAAATACTTAGCGAATGAACCATTTAGGGGATTGAATTGCATTATTATCAACCGCGGTGGGGATGAACTGTTCCACTATAAACCTGTTTTCGAAGTTGTGTCCCTAAGGTCACGAATTTGGAGGAACCCAGGTGAAGAAACACGTTATCCTTACTTGTCTCGCATTGGTTGTCCTCGTCATAACGCTTGCAGGTTGCGGCGGGGTACGGCTTAATTCACCCGGCGTAAGAATCCGGGATGCCGATAGGAAGTTTGACGCAGCGGAAGCGTTTCGCATCCAAGCTGACAAGGATACCCAACAAGACAAGCGGCGCGAGCAAGTTCAGCAGAAGAAAACACTTTACGATGAAGCGCTTAACGCCTACCGGCTTATCGTCAAAACCGAGCCTACCGGCAAACTCGCGCAGCGATCTCTGTGGCAGATTGCCGAAATTTACAAGAGGCGCTACGAGTGGGACACAGTTGTCGAGAATTTTAACGCGATTATAGCCATAGAGTCATCAAGCTACTACGCGGACCGGGCAAAAAGCGCCATCGCGGATATACGCAAGTATCGTGAACTGATAGAGAAAGCCCAACGCAAGCACCAAGAGCACAGTACACTATATGCTCGGGACAACGCACGTGAAAACTACGACACAGTGGCTCAAGCGTTGTATAATGTCGCAGAGAGTTACGAGAAACTCGGTGATTATCCGGAGGCGATTGCGCATTTCCAACGAATGGCAGATGAGTTCCCGGACTACGAAAAAGCGCCTGCGGCATTGACCAAGATCGGGGAAATCCACTTCTATAATCTGTACGATTATATAAGTGGCTGGCCCGCATACAATAGAGTAATTGAGATGTATCCCGACTCTTACGATGCAACGAAAGCGATTCGGTTGCTGAAAGAAACCGACCGCACCTTAACGGAGATTGCCCAAAATCAAGCGGAGATTAAGCGATATCGAAGCAAAAGAACGATTGAATACGAAGTAATCGGTAGGAAAATCTTACATAATGAAAGGTACTCACCACGGCGTTACGTTGGTATTGTCGTCCTATGCTATCAGCTCATCGGGCGGCGTTGGGAAGACCTCAGAAACTATCCTAGCGCAATTGTGGCCTACCGGACACTGGTAGACGAACGGCCGAATGGAATATTTTGGGCTGCGGACGCGCGCTATCAGATTGGCAGGATATATCAGTTGAACGGGCAACTCGATCAGGCGATTGAAGCCTACCAAGACCTTTTTGACAACAATCCCGATTCCAAGTGGCACAATGAAGCCATCTACCGGCAAGCCGTTTGCTATCGTGATATTCGCGAATCTACCAAAGCTTATTTGGGATTCAGAGCCTACATGGCCCTTGGACGCGATCTAGAATATTATCGGGAAGCGGAGCAAATTATCGGTCAGTTTGAGATAGATGAGGACGGCGACGGGTACGAGTTTGACGTCGAACAGGAGGCAGGGACATCGGATCAAGATCCTGATGACTACCCGCGTGCGAAATCTCTGTTGATCCGAATTTTCCAAGGAGATACAGGGAATTGACTCCTTGCTTTTGGCGATCCGCGAACCACAGCGTCTAAATGAACAGTTTAACTCGAGAGCGGTCCACAGGCGACAACGCGCTATTGATACGTTCGCGAATAACGTCCGGCGTATATCGGCGTGAAAAATGTGTGAGCACGACATGATTGCTTTCAAAAGCAGCCAACAACGCCGGCATGTCGTCAAGATGCAGGTGCATTGATTTCTCCGCACGTTGGCGGTGCTCCGGGGTGAGGAACGTACACTCGCAGATTAAGACCCTGCACTTCCGCAACAAAGGATGGGCATCAGGATCGAAGCGATGAGTGTCTCCCAAGTATGCAATCAACGGCAACTCGACTTGGGCGGTTACCTTTGCACCGGATCGGCGCAACTCCGCAATCTCTTTCCCCGGCAAGCCGTGGAACTCCGGTTTCAGTTTCTCGCGGGTTTCACAGATGAGGTATCCGACCGACGGTACTCTATGGTAACCCGGTAATACATGGGCGGCCAGGTTTTGTCGGAACGGAATTCGATCGCCCGACTGAACCGGCGTGACTTGATAATCCCACACGGCGCCGCAGTCGAGTATCGAAATCCGGTCCAAGATACTCCGTAACTGCTCTACACCAGCCTTCGGAACATAAATCTTCCCGGGCGGTATCCCGGCAAGCCAGCGTTGACTGATATATATCGGCAGCCCGAAGTAGTGGTCCAAATGAAAATGGGAGATGAACACATGCCCGGTGCCTATGAAACTCATCGGGCATCGACCGAGATCAAAAATAAGATCCAACTCCTTCACGCGTATATATGTAGCTACAGCGGAACCCGACTCGCCTTCGATTGTCAAACCCCCGCACTGTAATGAGACCATCCTTAGTGAAAACCCTTCCTTATCATGTCAATAGAACCTGCGCGGAAACTAGCTCCGATATTCCTTTGTTAGGGTTCGCATCCGCAGTTCGAGCAAAATTGAACAATTAAACAGATGAATAATAGGCAGGAAAATTATAACGTGCAAATATATCCCCCCAATTTGTTGTTTTTGTTCATAAGCCTCAAACCCGCACTATGACTGACCTAAAGGCACATATTAAAATTACGAAGGGAAACATAATTACAGTTTATTTCACTGCGAGGAATACTGTGAAACAGTTTATTCGTAACAGATTAGCAGACTATCACTAGCAAGCCCATAGACGCACACCAGGGTCGCTGGTACGATACTTTCGGTTTAAGTAAGGGAATAAAAAACGCCGTCGGAGAAAACGATAGCCTCAAATCGCTCTGCAACGCGCAAAGTGGAAGAGATTTATGACTCCAGCTATCCGCTTCCGGAAAATTGTGGAAACATTAGTACGCAGAGAACACTTGAGAAGGTAAGGAAAGCGGTGAAGGAAGTGTTGAAAGGGTGTTACGCGACCAAAAGATAAATCCAAACTAGGGAAAACCGCGAATACTTGAACAGAACACGGGCTACTGGCTGGTGATTTTTAATAAGCGCCCCCACGGGATACAATGGCAAGAATGGTACACATCTTGTTCCGTTTGTCGGTGTGATAAACTATCCTATAATCTCCAAGCCGATATCTATATTCGTCTCGGCCCCCCTTCATCTTCTCAATGTGTGGATGTCGAAATGGCGATGCCGCTATATCATCTAGTGCTCTATTGACATGCCGTTTTATACGCTCATCAAGATCCTTGTATTGCTCCTAGATTCATTGATAAAGCAGTAATCAAACATCCTCTATGACATCTTCTTTCGGGATAAATTTGCCCTGTCGCATTTGTTCCCGTGCCCGATTCAATGACGCCACTACCGATTCATCGTTGTACAAAAAATCATCCTCATCCTCGGGGGATGCCCTGCGTGCAGAAAAAATTGGCGGATTTGTCAACATTTCATTTGCAGGTTTCTCAGTTTTCTTTGTGCACATCAACTACCTCCGTTCATTAAATGTAATTGGTGAACGAACCCTAAAATGATTAAGGGGGCTTTATCTGTATGCTTAACATTCTCTATACTAAATTATAATTCTCTTGCGGGGGCTCGTCAATCCTATTCTTCAAGGTTGAGAACTGTTATGCAACTACATCAAATAGAATACACCAAGACTTAACCTTTCCCCTGCTAGCAATAATCAGACATCTAGAAATCAAGTCTCAAAAATTCTAAGGCTGACCGTATATCTTGATTTTTCAGGCGAGGCTAACACCCCCGCATTTTCTTAAGATAAACGTCATTAGTCCGTAGTCTTCACCTTCTGCTAATAGATTGCATACTTCAAAATCTGTTTAGCCTTTTCTTCGGAACATTCCTCTATTCTATAATCTGTGTTTAGTTGTCTTGAGGAGGGTGACGCAAGTTTACTCTCAAGTGCAAACCACTCACTTTCAAGTATCTTATGCGCCTGCTTGTAGTCTTGGATTGAAACCTCTTGTGCAATTGGCTTCTCAGAATAATCTTCCTCAAACATCTCATCAATGGCAATGTCAGAATTAGGGACATATTTACAATCAACCTGCATCTCGTAAATCTGCTCATCCGTGACGCTTAAACCCCGTCCAATAGGATTAAAAGGAACGAAGTTACAAGGCTTCACAATCTCTACCACGTCATCTACGCTAACGCCACTCTTAACCCTTACCTCTGTCTGTCCTCTCTCTTTATATCTCCCGTCACTTCATAAACCAGTGTTGAATCGCCTTTAGGTTCTTAATGGACGATATATTTAATCTGCGCTCGCAAATGTACTACATCCACTATATTTCTCGCACGCATTTTCATAAAATCTCCTTTACGTATTAGCCTCGCTAAGTTTAACCGTCTGCTATCTCGTCTGATTGACTCGGATATGATGCTGCGCGGGATGATAGCCCATTAAGAAGGTTAGCACAAACCAAATCCTCTATTGACATCGGGCAACCCAAAGGCTAGAATGGGAAATCATAAATACTGCGATAACTGTAGTAAAACGTAAGTAAGTAAAGCGCACTTTTGGATTTCAGAATAGAACGTGCAATATATCTATCTTCAAAGATGATTGGAGGATGTATGAGTGTCAAAATCGGGGTAATTGGTGGCAGCGGCTTCTATCAGATGGAGGGACTAAGCGATATAAAGAAGATTGACCTCGATACCCCCTTCGGAAAGCCCAGTGATTCGCTAATTTTAGGGACTATTGAAGGAAAACGGGTAGTGTTCCTGCCGCGTCACGGTGTAGGGCATCGTTTACTGCCATCGGAGATTAACGTGCGAGCCAATATCTATGCCCTCAAAAGCCTTGGGGTCGAATGGATTATCTCCGTAAGCGCCGTCGGCAGCCTGAAATCGGAGATAGAACCGCGCCACTTTGTTGTTCCGGATCAGTTGTTTGATCATACCAAAAATCGGGTGAGCACATTTTTTGGAGAGGGACTCGCCGCCCATGTCAGTCTTGCCCATCCATTCTGCCCGGTTTTAAGCGAACTAATCTATGAGGGCGGTATATCGGTCGGGGTAACAACGCACAAGGGCGGCACGTATATCTGTATGGAAGGTCCCGCGTTCTCAACTCAGGCTGAATCAAACGTGTATAGACAACTCGGATTTGATGTCATCGGTATGACGGCTGCGACGGAAGCCAAGCTGGCACGCGAAGCCGAAATCTGCTATGCGACGCTTGCTTGCTCAACGGATTACGATTGCTGGCATCCGGACCACGATAATGTCACGGCGGAGATGATTTTACAGCACTTGCTCGCCAACGTGGAAACCGCCAAAGAGGCAGCCAAAGCCACCATTCGCAGGATTCCCGACGAGCGAACCGGATGCGCGTGTTCAACCGCACTGGAAAAATCAATCGCGACCAATCAAAAACTAATCCCCGAAAACACGCGCCGCAAACTGGACTTGCTAATCGGTAAGTACATGGGGTGAAAATGAGTCATAAAGGCTTAACATCTCCATGTTGCGTGAGTACTTCACGGCTCATTTGACCGCCGCGGGTTGATCCTGCGCGACAATTTCCCCCGTCTCCGGGTCAAATATTGCACCGTAACTCCCGGGCGGTGCGCACTCAATATCGGTGCACATCGCCAACTTCGAGTTCACATCAACCAAATAGTAATGTTTATGGTAGGGATGGCTAGGTTCGTTGATCCGCTCAACCGAGTAACAGTGGTTGTGGAACTGAATGATGTTATCGTAGAAGATGATGAACCGATCGCCGAACAAACTCTGGGATATTTGGGTAACGATAAAGGGGTCAAGCTGCGGCGGTGGTCCCGGATATGCCATGAACGTTGCGCCTCCGAAGCCGGACATCATCCGTGTTGGTCTACTGTCGCGTTAGGATAATCGTATCAATGCGACGGTTCTTCGCCTTAGTCGATTGGTCAATCTCGGTGACAATCGGTGCGGTCTCTCCAAACCCGACAGTCGTCAGGCGTTCTTCCGGCGCGCCGCACTGTTCCACAAGGTATTTCTTAAAAGCGACTGCTCTCTTCTCCGTTAATCGGAGGTTGGCTTCCTCGCTGCCGCTACTATCACTGTGTCCCTCAATTCGAACATCATAATCTGGGAAATCCTTGATAACGCCGGCGAGTTGTTTTAGGCGGGGTAGAACTTCGGTATTCAGTTTTGCTTTTCCGGAGTCAAAGAGATTCCCGCTTAAACGGATTAAGATTCCCCGCTCGCTTTTTTCGACCTCCGCACCGGAGATTGTACCGGCAGCCTCAATAATGCGATTTTCCGCAACTTCAACCTTCTTGGCGTTGGCGCGCGCTTCGCCCAGTACCTCCAAACTCTGCTTGCCGAAGCTGATGGCAGAGCCGTAATTCTCATCGGACAGCGTCTTTCTCGCCTCTGTTAATAGAGCATTGGCTCGTTCAAACAACTCGGGGGCAAGACGTGAGACATCTGTCTTGCGTTCGCCTTCAATGCCTTCCTCCGCTTTGAATATCGCATCCTTTGCCTGCGCAATCTGTTCCTCCAACGCCTCTTGCGCCCGCCGTTGACGGTCTATCACCTCGGCAGCTTCATACGCTTGGCGCGCCAAGTTTTCCGCCTGTTCCGCCTTCTCCAAAACTTGCACGTATTGCTCCGCCTTCAACGAGTTATCCGCTTGTTCAAGCGCCGAGCTCGCACGTTGAAAGAGGTCCTCCGCATGCACCGATGCGTATACACTCTCGGCTCTATCGATTTCCGTCTGCGCCGCGGCGATTGAGAGTTTTGCCGCCGTAAACGCCTTCGTCTTCTCCGTAGTCACCGCGTCCGTAGCCTTAACGGAGGATCGGCGAGCATTTTGCGCTAATCTCTCGGCTTGAATTGCCAGATTTGCCGCATCATCAAAGGCTTCACGCCGGAGCAACGCAAGCGCCTCGGCAATTAGATTCTCCGCCGACTCATAGTCGACTGGCGCGTGAATCGTAGCGCCAGCTTCGTCGGCAAGCCCAAGGATGTGCTCGGCTTCCGAGATGGTCAGCTGCGTCTTATGATGCCGCATCGACTTTTGTGCAGCCTTCTTTGCCTCTTCTGCGGCGGTCTCGGCATCGTTCGCCCGTTTTTCGGCGCGACCGGCTCTATCCAGAGCGCGATTCGTTAGCTCCTCGGCAATCGCTTGGCGCGTATGTGCGGTTTGTACTTTATAATTCTTCTCCTGTATGACGGCATCCAGTATCTCTGCCTTGGCTTGTTCGATTTGTAACTCTACAACCGATTGACGTGCTTGAATTCCTGAAATCTTCGCCTCCATCCGTGCCTGAAACGCCAACTCCAAGCTATCGGCTCCGTTCCCGGCACGCTGCGAAATTCGTGCATCCTCAAGGAACTTCATCGCTCGTGTAATCCCGGCGTTGGCATAAACTTCGGCATCGAGGCGTTGTGCATCGGAAATTGCGCTCTGCGCATTTTGCAGGGAGGTTTCGAGCAAGATTGGATCAACTTTCCCACCGCATCCGACTGTCACTGTGCACGCGATTAGGAAACACAGAACCGATGTGAATCGATAAAATTGCATTGTTGGCTATTCGCCCGCGGCGCGGGGCTTACGAGGTCTAGGACAGTTCCGGCGTGGATTTATGGCGGCGTGGCTTTCAACTGCTTTAATTCGTCCTCCGCTTCCTCAAGCTCACGGAGTGCGGCATCGGCAGCGCGAAGTTTCGACTCCAACTCCTTCGTAATCTCAATCGCTTGGGCTTCGTTCCGCCTCAAGATGGCGGTAGCTTCCGCCAGCCTCGCTTTGAGATAAGCGCGCATCCCCAATCGATAGGCTTGGTGCTCGTCCCCAATATCCAGCACCGTTTCGGCTTGAGCAAGCATCTGCTCGGCATCCGCGAACTCTTGGTTGGCGAGCGTTTCGGCTTCCGCCGCTTTGGCAGTCCCTATCTGTGCTCTGGCGTCGTAGAGCAGTCTGCCAGCAGGTTGGCTTTTCCCGCCGCACCCGAAGTTAGCAAGCACAATTGCCGAACATAAAGCGACTACCAGCCAATTCATCGTGCGTATGCCTCCGTGTGAATAACCTATGCCAGGGGATCGACTCCGCGATAGGCGCAGTCGAGAAGATCAACAGGGTGCATCACCTTCATCGGCAAGCCGCGTTCCCGTAGACCGAGTTGAATCTGCAAAATACAACCTGGATTCCCCGTCGCCACAATTTCCGCTTCGGTATCGGCGATATGTTCCATCTTGCGCTCCAAAATGTCCCTTGACATGTCGGGCTGGGTGATATTATAGATGCCCGCGCTCCCGCAACACCATTCGGATTCGCGGAGTTTAACAAAGCGCAAGCCCGGTATGGATTGAAGTAGCTGATGAGGTTGGTCGTGAACATTTTGTCCATGCACGAGGTGACACGGTTCATCATAGGTAACGGTACGCTTAATCTCGCCTTGGGGCGGTGTAATGCCAATTTCAGCGAGGAACTCACTGATGTCACGCATTTTTTCGCTGAATCTTGTCGCTCTGTCGGCGTACTCGGTGTCGTGCTGCATCAGCGCGTCATACTCTTTGAGCGTCGCGCCGCAGCCCGCCGAGTTGATAATGATGGCATCCAGATCTTCCCCTTCAAATGCGTCGATGTTCTGTCGCGCCAAGCCGAGCGCGACATCGCGGACACCGTTATGGACGTGCAGCGCTCCGCAGCAGTTCTGTTTGCGCGGCGTGAGGACGTCGCAGCCGTTTTCCTGAAGCACCCGAACGGTTGCAAGATTGGTCTGTGTGAAAAGTTGGTTCATCACGCATCCGGAAACAAATCCAACACGGTATCTCGCCTCGCCAATCGCGGGGGAAAATTTCCGCAGGGAAAACTTGAGGGTGGGCGTCGGAATTTCGGGCATCATGGATTCCATTTCGCCCATTTTGCCCATCAGCTTCAGAATTCCGGTCTTGCGTACAAGCGAGCGAATCCCGAGGCGCTGGTACAACCACATCAACTCAAAAACCAAGTTGAGCCGGATACGCTTGGGCAGTATCCCCTTGAAAACGAGGTTTGTCCAGAACCTATATTTCGTTGGGCGTTTGGTATTTAGCTCATATATCGCCCGCGCCTCCTCGACGAGCTCTCCGAATTGCACTCCGGACGGACAAGCGGTCTCGCAAGCGCGGCAATCCAAGCAGCGGTAGATATAATTCGCCCAATCCTCGTTGAGCGGTGTCGGGTTAATATCCCTGAACGCCGTACTCATCAAATAGAGCCGACCACGCGGGGAGTCTGTCTCCAACCCCAACTCGCGATAGGTTGGACAGGTCGGCAAACAGAGACCGCAATGCGTGCACGCGTCCAATTTTTTCTGACTGAAGAACTCGACGCCGATCAGCGGGTTCATCTGTTGACTAGATTGAGCCTCTTGTCTTAGCATTTATTACGCCCTTTAATCATCACCATTTGCGGAAGCCGCGACTCACAAGCATGAGTATCCAAACGAGGGACAAAATGCCTAGCCCGACTATCGCAATCAGGATGAAAATCCGGTTAGTGTCGAGATTGGGCATTTTCTTCAGTGTTTCGGTGCGCGATTGGCGAATTTTCTCCGAAATTGCCCGCTTTTCTGAATCCGTCAATTTCTTTTTGGTTGTGAACAATTTCCTTTGCTCGGACACAGGACGCTTGCGCATACCCCTCTTACTAGACAACCAAATAAGCGCAATCAACCCTACGGTGCCAAGCAGAATCAAGAAAAAAGTTGGGATGAGGTCGGGGTGAATAGTCATTGTCCCGCGGATTGCCGACAAGCCAATTAATTTGGGCGGGACGCGGTTCGCGACGTGGCTTGCTACGCGCCTTTGGGAACGTTAAATCCCATTTTCGGTTGCGCCAGCCTTCAACAAGCGCTATCCAATCTGTCGAGACTGCCCAATCGAAACGTTTGGTACCCCTTCGTTCAAGCTGCCGGAACGGTATCCCTGTAAATCAAGCGTGACATACCGATAGCCGAGCGATTTGAAATGCTCGTCAATCCGGGATCGAATCGATTTCGTCGCTATATTCGGAATTTCCGCGGGTTCAAGCTCTATTCGCGCAAGATCTTCATGGTGACGCACCCGGAATTGCCGCACGCCCAAATCGTACAGGAACTGTTCCGCGCGATCAACCTGTCGGAGTAGGTCTCGGGTGATGCGTGTCCCGTACGGAAACCGCGATGACAAACAAGCAAAAGCGGGTTTATCCCATGTCGGCAACCCCCAGTGCTTAGATACCTCTCGAATGTCGGCTTTCGTCAGATTCGCATCAATCAGCGGCGCTTTAATCCCCATGCTTTTAGCGGCATCCATACCGGGACGATAGTCACCGATATCGTCGGGAATTGCACCGTACACAATCGTGTTGACCCGGTATTTTTCGGCAATAGGTTTCAGTTTGGTGAAGAGTTCCGTCTTGCAAAAGTAACAACGATTTGTGGGATTGCTGGCGTAGCCTTCCATTTCCAGCTCGTCGGTATTCACGGTCTCGAAGCGAATCCCAATCCGCTTTGCAATGTCTTTGGCGGCTTGCATTTCGCGCTCCGGATAGGAATCGGAGATTGCAGTGACAGCAAGCGCTTTATCCGCAAGAACGCGCCGCGCCGCCTCGGCAAGGAACGTACTATCGACGCCGCCCGAGAACGCTACGATTACGTCCTCGTAGGATTTCAGAAGCGCATTCAACGCCTTTAACTTTCGATCTGTATCTAATGCGAGAGCTTGTGACATTTTTCTTCTTTATTCATCCGTGGATTGTCCCTGAATTCTGCGGAGTTTTTTTCGGAGGAGTTGACGTTTGAGGCCGCCGACATGGTCAATGAAGAGTACGCCATCCAGATGATCTATCTCATGCTGAAGCACGCGGGCAAAGAATCCTTCGCCTTCAATCGAGAACTGCTCTCCATCCGGATTGAGCGCGGAGATATGCACTTTTTCCGCTCGCTTGACATCCGCCGTGACATCGGGGATGCTCAGACACGCTTCTTCATCAACGAACTCTCCCTCAAGGCTTTGAATCTCTGGATTGATTAGCACCAACGGTTTGCTGTCAAGGTCCTCCCGGTTTACGTCAATCACGACCAATCGCTTCAAAACACCAACCTGGGGCGCTGCCAAGCCGACACCGTTGGGTATGGCGTATAGCGTCGTCAACATGGAATCCGCCAGATCCTTTTCGGCGCTGGTTATTGCCCTGATGGGCGACGCCTTTTGTCGCAGCACCGGATCTCCGTAAAGTCGTATTTGGAGAACGCCATCCGCGTGTTTTTGCTCCTGATTCCCTATTGTTCGAGCGGAAGCGCTCGGCGCATGGGCGGGAATATGTTTCCGTCTTTTGCGTTTCGCCATCTTGGACTCGGTCCAACCAATCCTAGCAAGATTTCGCGGATAATCATAACATCGGGACATCGCATAGTCAAGGAGAAATCCTGCAAACCTCGGGGCAATCGTAGGGGACGGCCCCCGTGCCGTCCCGTGATTCCCCCGCCTCGTCTACCGGCACGAAATTGACAAGGTCCCCTCAATGTGCTATAATTCCCGCGTTGGTGCCCTCCCCCACATTCACGCATTCGGGAGGAAATTAGAGGTTAAACCGCCAGCCACGGTCCGACCTTCAAATATGCCGACGACCGTAATAACCACTTCTACTCGATTTAATCTCATTAACCTATGCGGAGGAAATACTGAATGCAGATAAAGCATTACTCGTTTAAGATTTTGGCTCTTCTTTTGATTTTTGGAACGGTATGTTTACTCGGAATCATCGCCAGCGGCAAGATATCGGCGGAAAAATCCTTTAAGGTGGCGTTGTTATCGCCCGGTTCGGTCAGCGATGCCGGTTGGAATGCGCTTGCTTTCGAGGGGCTGAAAGCCATTGAGAAGGAACTCGGCGCACAGATAAGTCATATAGAGAGCCGTACCCCGGCTGATCAGGAGGACCATTTTAGGTCATACGCACAGAACGGATACAATCTGGTTTTTGGGCACGGGTACGAATATCAAGATCCCGCCAAAGCGGTTGCTCCCGACTTTCCGGGGACGGTGTTTATCACCTCATCGGGGAGCACCATACTGAAGAACGTCGCCCCAATCGTGTTTGAAATGGAGGAAGCCACTTACCTACTGGGGATTATTGCGGGAATGATGACGAAAACCGGCAAGGTCGCCGTGGTCGGCGGTCAAAACATCCCTTCAATCAATAGCACATTTATGGCGTTTGAAGGCGGCGTGAAAGCCGCGAATCCCGAAGCGGAAGTGCGTCGTGCGTATGTGGGGGACTGGGATAACATCGGCAAAGCCAAGGAGATCGCGTTGGCTCAAATAAACGAGGGCATCGACTTCATTTTCCACAATGCGAACGCGGCTGGACGAGGCGTGTTTGAAGCCATGGAAAACGCGCGCGAGTCGGGCAAGGATGTCTATTGCTTCGGATCAAACCGCGACCAAAGCCATGTTTCACCCAAGACAATTCTTGCCAACGCGGTTATCTCTTTGGATTGCTTTGTGCGAGTGGCGAAAAGCGTTAAAGACGGCACATTCGAGGCAAAAACTCTCAACATGACCATGTCGAACGACGAGGCGATCAAGATTGTCTACAACCCGGAACTCGCCGACCGGATTCCCGAGCACGTAAAAAAGAAAGTCGAGGAAGTCAAATCGCAAATCCTAGCCAAACAGATTAAGGTGCCCCGTATCCACTTCGGCGTGGATGATTTGTAATGCCTGCTCTGCAATTGCGCTCATCCTTCGCCAATACCTCGGACGCAAAAATTCAAGAATATGAACCAATCGCACACATATAGTCATTGCAACTATACTCCGTACTGTCAGAAATTGCGTCTTCTGTAGGATCAAACGAGCGGATAGCGAGTGCGATAGAGATCCCGCAATCTCCAGGTCGCGATTTCCTGTAGGCGCATAAGTTCTGAACTGAACTAAACGATTATGATGAAATATTTGTAACTGTTTAGTCTATTGATTTCTAGGGTGCGTGCAGGAAAATCGCTTTTGGATCTAAGCGATCTTTCACCACATTTTTGTAGGGTCACCCCTTGTGGAAGTCCATTGCTAGCCGTTAACCACTACTTTAAGGTTCTTACTAACCACTAATCACTAGCCACTAAACACTTTCAAATATTTCATTCACCTACCGCCGATTACATACCACCTCAGACATGAACGTACTTGAACTAAACGGCATCACGAAGACGTTTGGAAGTCTCGTCGCGGTTGACAATGTGGACTTCGACCTAAAGGAGGGTGAAATTCATGCCGTTCTGGGTGAAAACGGCGCAGGCAAATCCACCCTGATGAATCTCATCTACGGCTTGCACCAGCCCGATTCCGGGGAGATCCGAATCTCCGGCGAACCCGCCCGACTCGGCTCCCCGCGCGACGCCATTGCACACGGCGTCGGAATGGTTCACCAACATTTCCTGCTCATCCAGAACCTGACCGTCGCGGAGAACATCGCCCTTGGATTGCGAGATTGGCGATTCCGGTTCCGCAGAGACGAAGCACACCGTAAGACACGGGAGTTGTCCGAACAGTTTGGTTTTGCCATTGATCCGGAGGCGTACATCTGGCAACTGTCGGTCGGACTCCAACAACGTGTGGAAATCCTTAAGGCATTGGCAGCAGACGCCCAAATCCTTATTCTTGACGAACCCACCGCCGTACTCGCCCCTCAAGAGGTCGACGAACTCTTCTCCATCCTGAAAAAACTTCGGACCGATGGTCGTTCAATCATCTTCATCAGCCACAAGTTGAAAGAGGTGATGACGATTAGCAACCGCGTGACCGTGATGCGAAACGGACGCAAGACGTACATGACAAACACGTCGGACACGTCACCCCAGGAACTCGCTCGGGAGATGATGGGAGATGAGCCACCGGCTGCGCAAGACGACATCGGGCAGAGTAAAGGGGTAACCTCCGAGGATACCGCACTCCGCTTGCAAGACCTTGTCATTCGCGGCAATCGGAATGAGATTGCCGTTGAGGGCGTCTCGCTTGAAGTGCGTCAGGGCGAGATTGTAGGGATTGCCGGAGTAGACGGAAACGGCCAGGTCGAGTTGGCGGAAGCGCTCATGGGGTTACGCAGGGTTGTGTCGGGGGAAATAAGACTATTTGACACGCCCATCACAAACAAATCCACTGCCGACATACGTGGTTTGGGAGTAGGCTACATTCCCGAAGACAGACAGAGCGCAGGCTTAGTCGTCAACTTCTCGATTAGCGAAAATCTGATACTTGATGTGCACCAACTCCGGGAGCATCGTAAGCGATTTTTGCTTGATAAAACACGAATAGGCGATGATTCGGAGCATCTGATTAGGAACTACGACATTCGCACCCCGTCCAAGGATATTGAGGCGCAAGCCCTGTCCGGCGGTAACCAGCAGAAAATTGTCTTGGCGCGAGAAATCTCACGCAATTCGGCGCTGTTAATCGCCGTCAACCCGACACGAGGGTTGGATATAAAAGCCGCTGAATACGTGCACAAAAGCCTGATTGCGCAACGGCAACAGTCGAAAGCGGTGCTGCTGATTTCGACGGAACTGGATGAAGCGTTAGCCTTAAGCGATCGCGTCTTTGTCATGTCCAACGGTAATCTGATTGACGCGACAGGCAAGCGGAGCGACATGACCGCCCTCGGGTTACTGATGACGGGCGCCGAACCCCACCCATGAACGTCCTATCTAAGGTCACATCTCTCAGCCGAAGACAGATTCTATTTCCCGTTGCCATCCTTTTCTCCACACTTGTCACCAATGGAATCATCCTCACGCTTTGTAGCTACAATCCGTGGGAGGCAATGCAGGTTGCAGTCGGCGGCGCATTCGGCGACGGTCGCCGAATCACGGAAACATTGGTCAAGAGCGTTCCCTTCCTGTTCACCGGGCTGGCAGTTGCCTTTTCGTTCCGCTGCGGTATTTGGAATATCGGCGCAGAAGGGCAGTTCTTGATGGGCGCTATTGCATCCACATGGTGCGGAACCCAAGTCGCACCGCATCTCCCGCCAATCCTGGCTATTCCGCTGACTTTACTCGTGGGAGCAGCGGCGGGCGGGATCTGGGCGCTGATTGCGGCTTTGCTCAAGGTATACCGCGGCGTGCAGGAAGTGATTAGCACTATCATGTTGAACTACGTCGCCATCTATCTCCTGAGTTATATGGTCGATGGCGGACCGTTACAGGAGGCGGCGAAACGCGGTCCCCAAAGCGACATGCTTGACGCCGCAGCACATCTGCCGCGCCTCATCCCGCAAACGCGATTCCATCTCGGACTCCCGTTAGCGATTGCCCTCGCCATTATATTGGCAATCGTTCTGTTTCGCACCGTTTCGGGATATCAGATTAGAGCCGTCGGGTCGAATCCGAAAGCCGCACAGGCAGCCGGTATCTCGATCTCCAAGAACGTGATACTCGCGCTCTTCATTAGCGGTGCGCTTGCCGGACTGGGAGGGGCTATCGAACTCACCGCGCTGACTCGACGTCTGTTCCTAAACTTCTCGCCCGGGTACGGGTACACGGCAATCGCCGTAGCCCTATTGGCAAAACTCCATCCGCTCTGGGCGATCCTGTCCTCTCTACTGTTCGGAGCGTTAAAGACGGGTTCGGACGCCATGCAGCAGATGGCGGGCATCTCGGCGAAAATGACATTCGTGATCCAAGCGACAATTATTTTCTTCGTGTTGATTTACGGCGTTTCCAGCTTCCGGGAACAGCGGCGTAGCACAACCGCAGAATAGCGCTCAACCAACCGCAGGAGGGATCCCTCAACCGCCCCAAATCGTAGGGATCAAACGAGCGGATAGATCAACCGAACGAATAGTGAGGGCGATAGAGATCCCAGTGCGATAGAACTCCTATAGAGATTTTCTTCCCGCGCCCAATCCGCCACAATGGAAAAACTCGTCGATAGTGAATCCCATGGCCGCTATCCCCTTACCATGAATCTATTCACGAGGCAGGGGAAACGCACCTAAATTTTCCATTCGACAAAAAAGAGCATCCGGCTAGGTTTGTCATAATTTTCTTAGGGGGCGTAGGTTGGGTTGAACGGGATTCTGTTAACAATTGCTAATCTTAGAGGAGTTTACGGGTGCCGGCTTTGCGTGAACGTGCCAAAATTTGAGTGAACCCAACATTAGTCGTACATTCTTCCACTATGAGACCTCTGATAATTAGATGCGTTTCCCCTGATTCACGAGGACGCTATGCTTGTCTCCCACTTGTCTCTATGCTATAATTGCACACACCATCACGCCTATTTGCGTGGGATCGCTAATCTCGCTCAATCGCCAAACATGGCGAAATTGAAAGGAGAATCATCATGACGGATGTCCGCACCGCCATGAAAAAGCAAACATCTTATAATGTGGCATTGTCGCTGAGATTTTCTCGCGAACCGGAGGGGGGGTACACCGTGACCTGCAAAGAACTTCCGGAACTGATAACATACGGCAGAACGTTAGATGAAGCCTTAGAGAATGCAGAAGACGCTTTTAATGCAGTGGTTGAAGCCTATGAAGAACAAGGGCGTGAATTGCCGGATTCCATCAAAGAAAATCATGAAGTAGAGTTAAACCAACTTATTGAAGCCGTAGTACCAATGAAAAGACAAGAATTCTTCACAACTCAAGCTGGTGTTTGACTGTGAAGTACAAAGACATAGTAAAGGTGTTGCGAAAGAAGGGATATAAGCAATCGACGCGTAAGACACGTGGTTCACACCGAGTGTGGTATCATCCCGAGACCCGGAATCAGGCTTCTATTCCGGACTTTGGAGCCCGTGACTTGCCAAAGGGAACACTTCATGCCATAAAAAAGCAATTGGACATTGAATTTTAGATGACTCTTACTCGACTTTGCACATTAGACATCTTTCCAAAATAATCTCGGATCCCCATGGCGTCTGAGTTCTGTCCATTACATTGAGTTTATCTTGTCGCAACATCAAATCATTGCCGAAATCATCAAAAGCGCATAGATTGGAGGTTTCCAGAACCATACTGGGAATTATTGCAATCAATTTGAACTCATAGGTAAACGCGTCTTCCTGTAGCGAGTTTCATTCTCACACTTAACCCTGAAGAACCAACAATCTTGAACGAAGCGATGAAAGATGTGATTTGGGTCGGGGATTCGCGCGAGCAAGTCCGACGGTTCCCTAAAGCTGTGAGAAGGACCGTCGGCGAAGCCCTGCGTTTTGCCCAACGCGGCGGTAAACACCCCAAAACAAAATCGCTGCGAGGCATCGCGTCCGGCGTGTTAGAAATTGTCGCGCCTCACGACACAGACACATACCGTGCCGTTTATAGCGTCAAAATCGGCGAAAAAATCTATGTGCTCCATGCGTTTCAAAAGAAATCGGCTCGCGGCATCAGAACCCCGAAGCATGAAATTGACTTGATAAAACGGCGCTTGATAATGGCGCAACAGATGGAGGCAATACAGTGAGTGAAGACGTCAAATTCGAGCAGAGCTGTGGAAATGTGTTTAAGGACTTGGGATTCCCCGATGCGGAAGCCGAGCGAAACCTGTTGAAGGCGGATTTGGCTTTTGAGATTTACAACATCCTTGAGGGGCGAAAACTCACACGGGCAAGAGCAGGAGAAATCCTCGGTGTCGACCCGTCCGATGTTTCAAGATTGAAGAAGGGAGATTTTAACCGTTTTAGCGTGGAGCGCTTGTTCACGCTTCTCAATCGTCTCAACCGCAACGTCGAGATTCGGATTACGCCGACGGAAGATGCGGTGGGGCATCAGCGGGTTACTGCGGTATAAAGTATTTTGAGCACATCTCCTTGATGCGGTGGGTGTTGTTGCTTGTGCGGACCTCGGAGCGCACCGCACCAAACACATCGTACTCATACCACACAAGCACGTTTTGGTCGTTGTCCGTTAGGATAATGTTGCTTCCCAACGCGTTTACGTGATGGTATTCGTACCGTCCCGCCTGATTGTTCGACAAATTCGTTATCTCGTTGTCAGCGTACGGTCATAGATGGACACGTCGTCGAGATAGCCGTTGAGGTGATGGCAGGTGCCATCGTAATACGCCAGCCACAACGCCTCGGTCGTTGCCGCTTCTAATCCCGGTAATCCCAAAATCCCATGAATCCTAGTTCAGACAACCCCCTCTCCCACCCACCACTACCGTCACGCATTTCCCTCCCTGCCCACTGCTTTCCCCCGTTTTTTCCTCTTCCATCCTTCCCTCCTCTGCATCAGCGAATAATCCCAATCTTGGCAATCCAATAATCACAGTTCAGACAATCACCAACCGCACCTACGAGACTGAATAAATTCCGGCTCGATTCGGAGATCGCTCCTACCGATTGTTCAATAATTGGTCGCCGTGTCCAAGTTTCAATCAACTTTCTCGTTAGTTTCCACGCAAAATCACATAAAACCCGGCACTTAAAGTATGGCATTGAAATTGCTTGGACATTGAATGTCGAATGTGTTAATCTTATTCTCCGAAGATTCCGTCATATCTGAATAGTCCATTACTATCAACAAAAGATGCTGAATTGACACTTTGTGAATTGGGAGAAAGAAGAATGATTCGACGACATGACTCGTACCACAACGCAATAATAGCGATTGCTATTTTTCTAAGTGTGTCTCTTACGCACTCGCACGCCGCATACAACGGGGAGTGCTGGGTAGTTAGCGGCGGTGATACCGTACGCAAACTCTACGCCGATGGAACTGTAGATCCGGCAGGAATCCCGGGGTTAACACAAGCACAGTCTGCAGAAGTGAATCCAAAGAACGGTGTCGTGTGGATCTCCGTGTCCGCCGCGAACGCAGCCTTTAGATTCGATCCTGCAGCAACCGACGAAAATGAAATGTTCAAAACGATTCCGAATATCCCCGGCGCGCGGTCAATCTCAATCAATCCCGGCGATGGCACGGTATGGATCGGCGGTAAAAGTGTCGTCAAGAAGGTTTCGGCGGATGGCACTCAAGTCCTCGCCGAAATCTCGGGGGTTCACGAACCCGAAGTCTCTGTAAACCCCACGGATGGCAGTTGCTGGGTTACCGACTCTCGCGGCACCGCTACTCGATACGACGCCAACGGCGCGGCTGTTGCTCAAGGTCCAGAACTGAAGGAGCCGAAATTTGTCGCCGTCAATCCGAAGACGGGCAATGCATGGGTGGCGGATACACAGGCAAGCGTGTTGGTCAAACTAAGCCCGGCGGGTCAAGAACTGCTTCGCCTCACCGACATCTCCAAACCCACCTCTCCGGAGGTCAATGCCAAGGATGGAAGTCTCTGGTTAGTATCCAACGCCTCTATGCTCGTTAAACTCTCTCCAAGCGGTCAAAAAACAATGGAAGTTCCGGCAGGCATGGCTATTCTCGCCATTGCGGTCGACGGGACGGATGGAGGGGTTTGGGTTGCCGACCAGCTAGGCGCCACCTTTCAAGGCGAAGTTTCCAAATTCTCGGCGGCGGGAGCGAAACTGTTTGGTGTTCCGATTCCTATGCCATCTCATGTCTCGGTCGGAAACTGGGCGGGGCAGTAGCGGGCAGAAGTCTGGACGGATGGAGCATGGGAAGGTTGGAAGTGTTACTGAAAACCGGTCGGCAATCTCTCAAGGAGTCTCATGCGTAAATATTGCCTATTCCTCACTGTTGGTTTCCTTTTAAGTATTCTCGGTGCGGGCGCCCAGCAACCGGCTACCCCCGAGTTCGCGGTCGATTCCACAAGCATTACTTTCTCCAATGCGGAGCCGGTGGAAGGGGAAGAAATCACAATCTACGTCCGCGTGGACAATGTCGGGCAGGCGGCGCCAACCCTCAATGAAGACCTTGTAATCAAGCTCTACGAAGGCGATCCCTCCACAAAACCGCTCGAGATTATGTGTAAGGATGTCATCCTCGGTCTTGAACCCGGGCAATCCGACGACGTAAAGACGCAGTGGCGTCCTCCTGCAGGCACAACGACAATCTACGCGGTTGCAAATCCGCCCGGCGAGAAAAGAATCCACGAATCCAATTGGGATGACAATATCGCCCACGTCTCCATAACTGCTACACCCGTTACCTTTCCTCTAGCAACTCCCGAACAGATTCAATCTGCCATCGAGAACGGCGTAAAGTGGTTGGAATCACAGCAGGGCAAGCACAGCCGCACCTGCCTGCAATGCGGCACCGTAAATCAGCTTGTTTCAACGTGCGTAATCTGCGGTGCGACGCTTAAGGGTCTGCCCAAGGACATCGTCCCGGGCCCGGCATGGGACTTCGGAGAGGATAGCATGCAGGAAACCGCTCTCGTTTTACAAGCGCTATTAGCCGCAGGATTGGATCAGTCGCGCCCGTCAATAGCAAAAGCCCTCGAGTTCTTCATGGAGGCGGAGGCGGACTGGAATAACTTTACAGTCTATCAATACGCGGCTATCGTTCCGGTGTTGGCTGCGACAGATGATGACAAATACCGGCAACGCGCCCAATTTGCGATTAACAGGCTTGTGGAGACCCAACTTCCATTGAAGGGCAGCGGTTTTGAAGATACGCGAGACGATGGCGGCTGGGGCTACGGATACTCGGCTGATGGCGCTCACACAAACATGGCGGTCTATGCGCTTTACGCGGGGAAGCAGTGGGGACTGGATGTGCCTCAAGAGACCTGGGACCGCGCCGAGAAATGGATCCGACGAAATCAGACGGACACCGGCGGTTGGCTTTACAATCTCGTTGTGGACGGTTCGCCTTGGGCAACCGGCGTCTATGGCAGCATGACCGCAACCGGGCTATGGGTGCTTCGCGCCTGCGGCGTGTCTATCGAGGATGTGCAAATTAGGAAGGGATTGGACTGGATTAAAAAGCATTGGTCAGTGACCCGCAATCCCGGATCAAATCAGTGGCTGTTCTACTATCTTCTCTCTCTTCAACGTTTCGCCGATATCCCACCGGAGCTAACAACACTGGCAGGTCACAGTTGGTATCAGGAAATCTCGAATATGCTCGTCGCTCGACAGGCGCGGGACGGACGATGGGTAGACGATGCCGGCGGCTCTTCCGCAACCTGTTTCGCGTTGATGTTTTTGAGTCACCAACTGCCGGAAGCGGCACGACCAAATCTGGGCGTGGCTCCGCGCAGTATTCGATTTTCTCCCCCTTCACCTCGCGTCGGTGAACCAACACGGATTAGCCTGACTTTGACCAACACGGGCGCACCGCTTGACGGAATTGTTCCTCTCCACTTCTACGACTACCCACCGGAGGACGGCGGAGAGCAAATCGCGGTTCAAGAGGCAATCTTCTCACCGAAACTCCGGGAGACCACCGTATCCATAAATTGGGCGCCGCAGACCGAAGGAACGCATCAGATATACGCTGTGGTCGATCCTGACAATCAAATTGAGGACCTTGATAGGGGGAACAACGACTATTCACAGGAGTTGACTATCTATCCCAAATCCATGGCTGCGACCGACCCGGCGCTGGCAAAGCCTCGTGAAATTGGGGAAGGACGTTTCCAAATCGGGGACGTGGTATTCGACGTGAACAAGCGTGAAATCACGTTGGCGGGTGAAATCAACATCATTAACGGCGACACCATTATCGAGTATTTTGCCTGCGGTAAACTTGGCAAGACTCACGAGAGCGTTCTGATGCTTGATTCTGAACCGATTCACATATTCCTCGCGTTGGGAGCTGGACTCGGAATGAATCCGGGAATGAACCTTTCGGTAGAAGGTAATCCGTATATGCCGCGAGGCGACCGAGCGGAAATTTGGGTGGAGTGGCAGCAAGGCGGGGAGGTTGTACGGCGGCGGGCCGAGGATTTGCTATGGAACGCGATGGAAGGTCGCCCAATGCAGCGAACGAACTGGGTTTTCAATGGTGGACGCCTGATTAACAACACGCATTTTACGCCGCAGGTGTATCACAACATCATCGCCGTTTACCGGGATCTGGACTCAATTTTCAATCATACGCTTTCGGGCGGCACGGATGATCGAACCTACCGCGTGAACGGCGACGTGATTCCAGCCAAGGGCACGGAAGTGAAGGTGATTATTCATCCGATTGCGGAGAAGATGGGCGGCAGACAAACCGATGAACCCGATCGGAAAAACAGCGCGCTGGGAGAAGGTTAACGCGTGACCAGGCGTCAAGAGATTGCAGAAATTCTCCGGAGCGAGGCGCTCTCGCTGCAAGATCTCTCGGTCTTCTTGAAAGTGCACATCAAGGTAATTCTCGACGATATTCCGCACGTTGAGAAATCCGTTCAGCCTCAAGAAAAGCTAATCGTTGTGCCGTCGCAGTGTCAGCAATGCGGATTTACTTTCAAAGAGAGGCGCAAGATAAAGACGCCTTCACGATGTCCGAAATGCAAGGGCACGTGGATAAAGCCGCCGATCTTTCAGATTCAGGACGCATAAAACACGCGGAGGAAGAACCTGATGCCGCTTTATGAGTACCAATGCAAAACGTGCGAGTCGAAGTTTGAAGTCCTTCTAAGCATCAATGAAATGAGCGACGAGCTTGGTTGCCCGGAGTGCGATTCATTCGACACGACAAAAGTCTTTGCTCCGTTCGCATCCCTCGGAACCGAGAAGTCAGCCGCGTGCGACACCGGCTCAACCTGAGCGATACCCGAATCCGGCAGTTAGCCGGGCAAATGACCAAGCGCTGTTCGTTCTACGGAAGAGTATTGTAGTCAATCGGAATTCAGGCATCGCATCTAGAGAAAAGAGCGTCAACTCTCCTCGCTCCAAGCGCTTATCTTGGGGTGTTCTGTCCTCGTTCTCCTGCCTCGAATCACGCCTCACCTCAGGTTTCTTGTAGTCGCCAGCCACGTCCAATGCCCTCAAAGTCTCCCTTTCCTGTTTTTGTCTTCTCACGCATAGAGTGCCAGCCATGAATTCACCATACCGCGTCGCATTGGTCGGGTGCGGCGAAATATCCAAAGTGCACGCTAGGGCGTGGACAAAACTTCCCCAAATCGATGTGATTGCCGCCTGCGATATAAAGCTGGAATCTCTCGCGAGTTTCGCCAAAGCGTTTGATGTTAAGCATACTTACAATGACGTGAGAACCATGCTTGAACGGCAGCAGCCGGACATTTTAGTGATTGCGGCAATCCCCAAGGCGCATCGCGAGATAATCCTGGAAGGCATCCGCAACGGAGTTCGAGCGATACTGTGTGAAACGCCGATTGCCATCAATACCAATGATGTCGAGCTGATGATTCAAGTCACGGAAAAGGCGGGCGTCTTACTGACGGAAGGGTTGATGTACCGGCATCACCCGGTGACATACGCGGTCAAGCAGCGTATTCTTGATGGCGCGATTGGTGACGTTCGGTTTGTACGATCAACCTTCTCGACAGCGATAACGGATCGGACAAATTGGCGATTTCACGGCGATCTTGGTGGCGGTGCGGCAAGGGTTTTAGGCTGTTATTGCGTCGATGTTATACGTTACCTTATCAATGCCGAACCAAAGGCGGTTTGGGGATGCGGGAAGTTTGAACCCGTAAGCAATGCGTGGGAAACGATGATTGGAACCTTGGATTTTGGCGACGGTATCTCCGGTCAATTCGATTGCGGTTTCGGTTGGAGCAATCGAGAGTCCTATGAGGTGGTCGGCACGAAGGGAACGATTTTAGTCCCGCGCCCGTGGAGTAATGGTGACGGTACCTGCAATTTCATGCTGAATGGAGAAACCGTGAGCCTTACGGGAGCGAATCCGTACGCAGCCGAGATGCTGAATCTATGCGCATCGTTAGCCACCGACAAACCACCGTTCGTGACAATGGAGAATGCAAGGCGGAACATGCGCATCATTGATGGCGTGACCGAAGCTGCGCGTAGCGGAAAGCAAATAGAGATACTTGAAATTTGATTTGGGGAGCGCAAGGCCGGGAGAGGAGTTAAAAAGGACTTTGCGGCAAAGCATTGGGTAATCCACGGTTTAGGCTGACGATAAAACGTTGTAATGAAAACTCTCCTGTGCTAAGATATCGTGATCGTGGAGCCTCGGTTAATCCCGAGGTTGCGTCCATGTTACCGTGGAATACAATGCCCCGCCATACCCCAAAGCACTCATACTCCACAACGTTATTTCACTCATCCGATTTCAGGCTTGAACGTCGAAGTGTTTCATCAATCTGAGAGTTACCATTGAAGAAAAGGAGAATCATCTATGCCCCTCACAGAGAGTCAAATAACAGAGTTATCGCAGGCACTCATGAATGCTCAAGAGACAGCCACGCCAATAACCAACGTGGTCGATCAGTATCCCGACATAACCATCGCCGATGCTTATGCCGTTCATAAGAAGACGTTCGATACCCGAATCAGCAATGGCGACACCGTCATAGGTCGAAAGATAGGTCTTTCATCGAAGGCTGCGCAGGAGATGTTCAACGCCGACAGCCCGGCCTATGGGAATCTTTTTGCCTCAATGATAGTGCTGGAGGGTGAACCGATTTCGATGAGTGATTTATGCAGGCCGATGTTAGAAGGCGAAACCGCTTTCGTTCTCAAGAACGACCTCAAGGGACCGGGCGCTACGCCAGCAAGTGTTATGGCTTCTATCGCGGGAGTAATGCCGGCATTTGAAATCGCGGACACCCGCGGGGCGGAGAAGCCAAAGGCGGCTCAGGACCTGATCGCGGACAGTTGCGGCGCGGGCAAAGTTATGTTGGGCGGACAACTTACACCTATCGACGGCATCGACTTTCGGCATATCGGCGTAGTGTTGGAGAAAGATGGGGAGGTGCTTACTACCGCCGCCACAGCCGCTGTACTCGGCAATCCCATCAATTCGGTCGTGAATTTGGTGAATAAACTTGCCGAGTTCGACATAGGCTTGTCTGCCGGTGAGTTTGTCATACCGGGTACGGCGCACATGGTGGTATCACCAGAGGCTGGGTCTTGCTATCGGGCGACGTTCGATCGCGTGGGGTACGTATCGGCGCGCTTTGTCGATTAGGGCGCGGTGAGCCGCAACGCACTCGAGTAGCATTGGGATAACTGAGAATCGGTCACAGCCAATGATTTTCAAATCTGGCGAGGTAAAGGCGAATTGGGCACATGGGCATACGACCATGAGGGAATAAAAAACCCCCGTACGTTTAACGTGTACGGGGGTCATGTTTGCGTTGGATATGAGGTCAGATGCAGATGTTGCTATCTTGCGACCAGTAACTGAGGTTATTCATCATGCGAGCGTTCTTCATCCGAATCGTCCTCGTCATCTTCCTTCTCTTCGTCCTCATCCCAATCCTTGTCCATATGTTTGTGTCTGCCGCGCTCGTGACGACCATGGCGACGCATTTCGCGCGCCTCCTCCCGTTTCTCTCGGCGGTGGCGACGCATCTCGCGTTTCTCTTCCCATTCCTCGTCGTGATCGCGGTCACGCATTTCGCAATCCTTGCCCCACGCTCCATGATGCCGTCTACCTCGAAACTTACCGCGATATTTGCGTCCCTTTTTCTTGTCACCATCGCTGAAGGCGTGTTTCTTCATCCAAGCCTCGCGTTGTTCCTTCGTCAGCAGTTTGGCAATATCAAGTTTATGGCGAGTCATCGCTTGCCGAATCTGCATTTTGACTGCCAACATCTCATCGGACTTGGATACGATAGCGGCTTCATTAAGTTCGTCAGCGCCCCAAAGTTGCTTGAGTTCTAAACGTTTGACGTCAATTTGCGCCTTTAACGGTATAAGTTTCTTGGCATTATCGACTTTCATAGACTCGAATTGTTGAAGCTGTTCTTTCGAGAACATCTCCTTCTTCGATTTCATTTGCATCTTCGACTTGTGATGAAATTCTTTGTCTTTGCCATGAGCGTGTTCGTCCCGCGAAAATGCGGTTGGCGTCATGATGGCTGCGGTGAAGAGAGCGATGCAGATGGTTACTACGATTCCGGTTTTCATTTTTCAATTCCTTTCCTTATGGATAAAGTTGAACAACAGTGATTTACATGTTCCTTGCTAACTGTTTCATTTGGCAAGTGAGTACGGAAATTGTTCGGGAAAAAATTGACGACTTCTACATTTTGTCAACGATTCTACCTATCCCGACTTCCGAGCAGGTAAGCAAGGCGGTTGATTCATACAACCCGCGTCAAATAACCAAGGGCTGAAGGCAGTACGACTGGGAGTGAATACGATTGCAGCGCGACTATGTCGGACAGGACATTGCGAATCTACGTTTCGGTCTCTACGAACGGAGTTTAGAGCCAGATCTATTTCACATCTTTGAACAGCGCTCCATTGAGCACGTCTCATACCGAGCGGATTTCTGGATTATCGGGAGCAGTCATGTCCTCAACGTAGAAACGGAACGGGGCGGCATGGCAGAGGTCATCTCGGGTGATTCTCGCGCACTCCCTAGGGACGGCAGGATTAAACTTGTTCACGCTTTTGGGGAGCATTGTTACGATGTTCAGGTTGCCGACGAATTCAACTATCGCGTAGAACTGCAACTGTTGAAGGTTCCGGACAAAGACTTCTTACTTAATGAACCGACACCTGCCAATCAGGGAATCCTGTTTCGGATGCGCCACTGTTTCCCAACCCGAGAAGATATGGCGGAAACACCAATTACGGTGATTGATGTGCTGAAAGCCGATGACGCCGGGCTTGAGTTAAAAACCTTTCATTCGTATGTTGAGGCGCCTGCCGTAGTGGTTACGCGATCGACGATAGAGGTCGCCGGAAAGGACGGAATTCGATAGGAGTGAAAATAGGAACAATCTGTCGGAAACCAAAGAGATTTAATATCCGATTTTTATGACCACGCAGACGGACAACCCCGACAACTCGGAAGTACCTGCCGAAACTATCGATGCAAGTAGTAGGCGGGCCATCCTCGTACTACTTATCGCCGTTTCCCTCATTTCGATATGCGCGATAATCTATGAAATCATTATCGCTGCCGTATCGTCGTACCTCCTTGGCAACAGCGTCTACCAATTCTCGATCACCATTGGGCTATTCATGAGTTCAATGGGATTGGGTTCTTTCCTGTCAAAATTCTTAAATCGGTATCTCGTAAACCGATTCATCCTGATTGAGATAATTATCGGCGTACTGGGCGGGGTGTCGTCCATTATTCTCTTCAACGCCTATATCATCGTTGAGTCTACGGTAGGGTATCTCTTGGTGATGTTCGCTCTAATTATGGCAATCGGGACGCTTGTGGGCTTGGAAATCCCGATTCTGACGCGGATTGTCGCCCAATACGAATCCTTACGGGTCACGCTTGCGAACGTGCTTGCTTTTGATTATATTGGAGCGTTAATCGGCTCTATCGCCTTTCCACTCCTCCTGTTGAAGTACACCGGCTTGATTCAGACCGCCTTCATCATCGGATTTGTCAACGTGTTGGTCGCCGGACTGGTGCTGCTTCACTACTGGACTGATATTGAAAAGAGGGGCAGGGTCGTGGTAACCGTCGTGTTGGCCGGCAGTTGCCTCGCGGTTGCCTCCGCATACGGCGGTAGCATCGGCGCTTGGCTGGAAAGCAACCTCTATCATCATCGTATTCTTTTTTCGAAACAATCGAAATATCAGAAAATTGTCGTGACGGAGCGCAATCCGCAGACGGAAATCTCGTCAAAGCAGCCGAGTGCCGATCCTCGTCAGATAAAGGTAACTAACCGGGGCGGAGATGTCAGGCTTTTTATTGATATGCAACTCCAGTTCAGCTCGGTCGACGAGTTTCGATACCACGAAGCGCTTGTTCACCCCGCAATGACGCTCGCCAAAAACCGCGAGAACGTGTTAATCCTCGGCGGCGGTGATGGTTTGGCAACGCGCGAGGTGCTCAAATACGCGGATGTGCAACGCATTGTGCTGGTGGATATTGATCCCGAAATTACGGAAATATGCAGCAGCCATAATGCAATTGTCGCGCTGAACGGCGGATCGCTCTCGCATCCGAAAGTTACGATAGTCAATGAAGACGCCTACATATTCGTTGAGCGTGAACGCGCTAATCAGATGTTCGATGTGGTCATCATCGATCTACCCGATCCCAACGACGAGGGGTTATCGAAACTCTACAGCGTCGCGTTCTATAACTTGGTGGGGGACATACTCATCCCCGGCGGCACAATGGTGACACAGAGCACGTCTCCGTTCTTCGCGCGCCGCGCGTTCTGGTGTATCCATCAGTCGATAGAGGAGGCGGGGTGGCATACCTACGCATACCACGTAGAGGTGCCATCAATGGGGAATTGGGGGTTCAATCTTGCTTCCAAAACGCCTTGTGATGTCACAGACATTCGTCTGACGGTCGATACAAACTTTCTCACCGACGATTTCGCAAGTGCAATGTTCAAGTTTGGGAAGGATGTCGCCGAAGTCGAGACCAGGCTCAACAAACTGCTCAAGCCCGTTTTGATTTTCTATTACGATGATGAGAAGTGGCGGTTCTATTGAACCGCGTTCGTAGGAGGGAATTCCGATTCCCGACCATCATGATGTGGAGACTGTTCAACTTCAACTATACTCCGCGCTGTCAGAAATTGCGTCTTCTGTAGGATCAATCGAATGAATAATGAGTGCGATAGAAATCCCGCGATCTCCAGGTCGCGACCCTTATACGAGGCAACTCCGATTCCCGACCTGCTGGTGCTCCGTAAGTCCTATTAGAAACAATTATCACTGGAAAAAAAAGCGCAATAATTTCCAACGCAAAGTATAGAAGGGCGCTTGAGTTGGGAATAAGCCGGATTCTGTTCCCCGACTCGCTTTCGCTCATCAGGGCGATGGTCATTCATCTGGGATCGATGTTGCCACCGACCTCAAGCGGCTTTACCCGAGGACGAGGCGGGCGCGCCTGCACTGTCCTCCTATTCAGCCTTGCTCCAGATGGGGTTTGCCAAGCTCCCGATGTCTCCACCGGGACTGGTGCGCTTTTACCGCACCGTTTCACCTGTACAACGCGCGGTGCGTTGTAGTCTGCTTTCTGTTGCACTTTCCATAGCGTCGCCGCTCCTGGGTGTTACCCAGCATCCCGCCCTACGGAGTCCGGACTTTCCTCATCCCGATTTCTCGAAACGCGATCATCTACCCAACTCAAGCTTCCGATATAATAACATATGCAGGCAAAATATTAAAGCCTGTAGAAGAATCAAGCGACTGAATAAGGAGATCAAGGGAGCGGATAGCGAACGCGATAGCTAATCCTGCGATAGCAAATCCCTCAAGCGACTAGATAAGGAGCGATCAACTGAACGGATAGATCAAGTGACCGAATAGGGAACGCGATAGAAATCCCATAGAAATCCCTCAAGCGAGTGAATAACGAGCGATCGACTGAGTGGTTAGCGAAGGCGATAGAGTTCCTATAGAAATCCTAAGGCGATAGATATCTCTCCCGATGTCCGAACATCCCGATTCCCGGCATACGGAATTTGAATGATTGACATTAGGGTTGTCCGTGCGTAAACTAATAGTAGGTATAAGGTCATTGACAGAGCATCGTGGGTATGAGCCTAGGAGGATTTCAATTTGGAAAAGAAGGCTATTGTTCTCTTGAGCGGAGGCATTGATTCAACGACAACACTTGCAATCGCTAAATCTCAGGGCTACGAAGTGTACGCAATGAGTTTTCGATATGGCCAACGTCATGCACTTGAATTTGAAAGAGCAAAACAGATTGCGGCAAGCATGGGCGTGGCGAAACATACCATCGTTGACATTGATTTGCGCTCATTTGGCGGTTCCGCGTTAACCGATGATATAGAGGTGCCGCGAGACCGTTCGCAAGAGGAGATGGGGACCGGCATACCGGTAACGTACGTTCCGGCGCGTAACACTATCTTTCTATCCTTTGCGCTTGCTTGGGCGGAGACACTGGAGGCGGACACAATCTTCATCGGCGTCAACGCGCTTGATTATAGCGGCTATCCGGACTGTAGGCCCGAATATATTCAGGCGTATCAACGCATGGCGGATCTCGCGACGAAAGCGGGCGTGGAGGGAAAAACGCAACTCGAGATTCAGACACCGCTCATCCTAATGACCAAGGCGGAAATCATCAGGAGGGGAGCCGAACTTGGGGTTGATTACGGGTTGACTCTTAGTTGTTACGATCCGGATGATTTGGGTAGAGCTTGCGGAACTTGTGATAGCTGTCTCTTGAGGAAGAAGGGATTCATAGAGGCGGGCATCTCTGATCCCACGGAATACCAAGGCAGTGCACCGTAGGAACGATTCTCCACGTCAGATTTCTACGAACTCAACCTCTACCGGATGAGGAATTACTCCGGATTCATACCCGCGGCGAAGTAGCTCACGAACCCCGGTTCTACCTGACTCACCATAATCAAGGGTATATTCGTTAACGTACATCCCCACGAATTTGTCGGCGAGATCAGCCTCCATGTCGCGCGCGTACGTCATGGCGTATTCAAGTCCCTTTTTACGATGATCGAGGGAATACTGAATGCTCTCTTTGAGCAAGGTCGTAATTTGCCGAATCTTGTCGTCTCCGAGGTTACGCCGAATGGCGTTTGCGCCAAGCGGGAGCGGCAATCCCGTTTCTTCATGCCACCATTCCCCAAGATCCGCCACTTTGTGCAGACCCATACGTGCGTACGTTAGCTGACCTTCATGGATAATCAATCCGGCGTCCGCTTTACCCTCTTCAACGTAAGCTAGAATCTGATCGAAACGCACTGTCTCCGGCTGAAAGTCGGGTTGGAAGAGACTTAGTGTAAGGAAAGCGGTTGTGAGTTTTCCGGGAATAGCTATCTTTTTTCCGGCAAGATCTTCGCGACTCATGGGCTCCCTGGAAACAACCAGCGGACCGTACTTGTCCCCGATGCTCGCGCCGCAGGGGGTGAGGGCATAGTTGTCTGCCACATAAGCGTAAGCATGGGCTGAAATCGCCGTTACCTCAAGTTCCGCATTTAGCGCACGGCGGTTTAAGCTCTCAATGTCCTCAATGACATGTACCACGTCAATACCATTCGTCGGGATAAGCCCCTTGGCGAGAGCATAAAACATAAATGCGTCATCGGAATCGGGGCTATGACCGATTCGAATCTGTTCCGTTTCTGACATTTGAAACTCCTGTTCTTATCTTGGCCGGTACTTCGCACCAGATCCGCCAGCCTTCTTACATTCCGCCTCATTGAATCCAACCTTAGGATGATACCATCTTTACTCTCGCATCATCAACAGGAATCCGGAGAATGCCCGCCAAGCGCTATTTCTATTTGACAGCTATTCCCGACCTAGACGCCGAGATAACCAAATCGGAATGCCTCGCCCTGACCGGAGTGGCTCCAAACGCACATGGACTTGCTATTTCGTCGAAACGCGTTGATGTCAGCCGCGGCGCATACGTGAGGTGTTGTGCGGAACTTCTGTTCGAAGCTGGAAGCATTTCGGAAATCTGTGCGCAAATTAGAGTCGCGGGGCTGTATGCCGACGATTTTCGAGTGTCTGTCGTTAAATTGCCGCGCAATTTGAAAGCGAACAGCCTTGAAATTGCACACAATGTAGGTGCGGAAATTGGCGGCATACCCGATCTGGACTCGCCGCGGGTCACATTCTTGACCGTTATAACAGAGGAGAAAGTGCGGTTGGGTAAGTTACTTTCGGAATCCGATGGACGATGGATTTCTCACAACAAGCGTCCACACGTGACATCAAGTTCCTTGCCCACTAGGCTTGCCAGAGCGATTGTCAACCTAACGGTCTCACCCGGTGACCGCCTCCTTGATCCGTGTTGCGGCACGGGTACGATTATACTGGAAGCTGCGCAGATGGGAGTGAAGGCGGTCGGCTATGACATCAACGTGCGCATGGTAGGGGCAACACGAAAGAATCTGAAGCATTACGGTTTGAGCGCGGAGGTCCACCTCGGGGATGCTCGCCGAATTAGCGGGCGATATGACGCCGTGATCACAGATTTCCCATACGGAATAGGTCTTGCCAAGGACACGACAGCGGACGGAGAAATACTGGGGCGGATTCGCCAACTTGCCCCCAAAGCAACCTTAGTTCACACCAGAGACCTTACCCGCGAACTCGTTGATTTAGGATATTGCATTGAGCACGTTGTGCCAGTGCGCAAACACACGATGGTACGAAAAATTTTCACCACCTCAACCCGATACAAGCCGAGATCGGGATAGGGCAGTGGCATTTGAATTCGGTTTATACAGCAGTCTGCGCTTCGTTTGGGATTGGATATGCAATGAAAAGAGGGAGGGGAAAAAATGATTTGATGGTTGTAGATCGTTGCTATAGTCAAACGGGCTCAAACCTCTTTCGACTCATTGAAAAAGAAATCGTTCTCAAAAATCTTCCTCATTGTCGTAAAAGTCTGTCTCGCTCAGAAAATCTTCATCGGGTTCTTCCTCTTCATAGATGTCGTACTCTTTCGCATCCATCAACACATCCAGTTCTTTTGAACTCTCAACGCTCATTCTACAAATCCAGCCATCGCCCTCCGGAGAACGGTTGATGACGTCCGGATCATCTTCAAGGATAGCGTTGATCGCTCTGATTTCCCCTGTAATCGGCGCATGGATGGGGAACGAATCCCCGTCCGCAACTTCGACCCTACCGATTACATCGTCTTGCTCAAACTCCTCGTTGACGGGTGGTAAATCTACGAAGATGATATCACCGTAGATGAGTTGCACACGTTCAGTGATTCCAACAACTCCTTCATTATCTGTGACTTCAATCCATTCATGCGTAGTGGTATATTTGACCTCGTTCAAGGTTTAGCCTCCAGAGTCTACTTATGTCTACATTTCAGGTTGTGGCAATATTGCTTACTTCGATTGGTGCGGCCATTCGCTGAAGATTCGCTTTCAAGGTGTCCAGCTCCCGTTGGCGGATCCGTAGATAAACAATAGCATTCTCATCATATTCAACATTCAAGACATCTCCCCTGAGCCGACGACACAGGTTTAGAACTGGTCCAATCTGATTGTGACATACGCGCAGTCGCACTGTCTGGTATAGAATTCGTGTTTCAATCTTGGCATTAGCTAGACAACTCCGAGCGCAGCCTCCATAAGCGCGGATAAGTCCTCCGACCCCCAAATTAATCCCACCGTAATAACGCACGATTACACAGATTACATTTGACAATTCGGCAGCTTTTATTGCAGAGAAAATCGGTGGGCCTGCCGAGTGTGTGGGTTCACCCGCGTCGGTCGCATATTCCCGCGTCTCGCTCCCCGTCTCAATCTTATAGGCATAGCAATAGTGTGAGGCATTTGGATACTCTTGCTGAACGAGGTTCAGGAAATCCTTTATGGCGTTCTGACTCTTGACCGCTGTCGCCATACCGATGAATCGAGATTTTTTGACTTCGAGTTTTGATTCAGTAATGTCAATAACCGTCTTGTATTGATCGGACATACATTATGAAGGAGGTTCTCGAAAGCTACTCAGCCACAGATACCGCTCTTTTTTCGATTTTCCGGTCTTCCCCCACAGAGCCCGACGCGTTTTTTATCAAGTGCCCTGTCCAATCGAAAAATAGTAGACAACTCCTCCCTGATCCACACGGATCCTCTCGCCTTCTCTTTCGGTTGGTTTTGCTTGAGGCGTATATGTCCCACTTATGCGAAACCGCCCTAGATTAAAACCGATACCAAATGTCGGTCCCTCGGCTTTCCAGATTCGTTCTTCCATTTGAAGTGTTTCGGTACGAATGATCTGAACCGGATGCCATCTGTGCTCCGTGTGTCGCAAATAACCTATTCTGCAACCAATCCGTCCGTGGTACCAGATTTCTCCTCCAAAGCTTGTTCGCACACCATTCTTGAAAGGAGGATTCACATCAAGGTTGAACTTTAAATCCAGATCGTTATATCGTTCGTGGTAGACGCCTCCGACAAGAACGTCTTGTTCGATTTGATCGGGAATGGAGTTGTCCGAAAAGGACAACCCGTTACTGAGATTTCTGACTACGGCGCCAATTCGAAGATGTTCGCCTATTTTTTGGCTTAGCCCGATATTGTAAGCGTAACCGTGTCCGGCATGTTCTTCGTTCTCGGGCAACTGAATCTTGGAGCGCAGCCATTTGGCGTCTGCGCCAAACGCCAAACCGGCGAAAAGTTTCCTGCTATATCCAATACCAAGCGCCCAGTCACTCTGAGGAAAGTTGTTGGTTGCTTTCCCAAGATAGTCTACACGACTAAACTGCCCGTCGTGTCCACGGGCAAAATCGAAACCGATTATGCCGAAGGATCCTATCGGTACAGCATAATTCAGGAGTTCAACTCCCGACGCGTAGAGGTCATATTCACTGTAGTCTTCATACCGCTCCGTATCATTTAAATGGGACACCACGGCAACAATTCGGGGAAATCGAGCGGTGTAAAGAGCAAAGCGTCTGTCGTGTCTGAGGCTGAGTCCGGCAGGATTACCGTTCAATGCATGCGCCCCTATATTCGATCCGACAAAACTGCTTTCCATTCCCTGATGTTCGGCGCGTGCCAGTTGCTTGAGAAAGATATCCACGGTTGCAGGGACAGTGACCTCGGCTTGCTGGGCTGAAACCAGATGCGCTAACGTGGCAAAGATTAAGGTGCAATATGTGAATTGTAGAATTTTCATTTTAGATGGATTTCGCCTGCGAATTGGCATTTATTGGAGGCATTCTCAAAATAAATTGATTTCAGGATTGGTAATGTTTAGGCGGGAAAGGTCAATCTAGCGGCAAAGTGCATCTGTCATTCGCGCAACTCGACGCATCGTTTTCACATCGTGGACACGGACCATGCCCGCTCCGTGTGCGATTGCCCATGTTATGGTAGCAGCGGTTCCTTCTATTCGACTGTTCACCGGGAGGTCAAGGATTTTCCCGATAAAGGATTTTCTAGACGTACCGATAAGGATAGGTTTGTTCAAGTGGCGAAATTCGTCAAGCCTGCGCAAAATCTCCAAGTTGTGATCTACAGTTTTGCCAAATCCGATACCGGGATCAACGACAATGCGGTCGGGAGGGATGCCTTCTGCCTCCGCATACTCAATACGGCGCTGAAGCCAAGAAGAGATATCTGACACGACATCATCGTAGACCGGCGATTGTTGCATCGTCCGCGGGGTTCCACGCATGTGCATTAGGATTACCCCGGCACCCATCTCTGCGACAACCTTGGCCATCTCCGCATCCCCTTGGAGCGCCGTAATGTCATTGACGATATGTGCCCCAGTTTCAAGCGTCCGGCGAGCAACTTCCGATTTGCACGTGTCAATTGATACAAGAACAGAGACTTCATCGACAAGCCCCTCGACCACAGGCAGAACGCGTGCCAATTCTTCCTCTGCCGATGCGGGTGACGCCCCCGGTCGAGAAGATTCGCCGCCAACGTCAATGACATCGGCTCCGTCCTTCGCCATCTCCTTGGCATGGTCGATCGCCGCGGCAACACCAAGATAGCACCCACCGTCGGAAAATGAATCGGGCGTCACATTCAAGATCCCCATGATGAGGGTACGCTGTCCGAAACTGAGTTCTTTCCCGCGGCAGTCCATTAAGTTATGGGAACAGGCGGTCTTGGTCCGAGGATATCTTCAATTTCTTTTCTGACAAGTGTTTCCCTGTCAAGCAGCGCATCGGCAAGTGACTTTAGCCCATCAAGATTGGTCTCAAGAAGATGTCTAGCTTTATCATAACATTCCATGATAATCCTATGTACTGCCTGATCAATTTCAATCGCCGTTTTTTCGCTATAATCTTTATGATGAGCTAACTCTTTGCCGAGAAAAATCTGTTCGTCACGCCGTCCGAAAGTCAACGGTCCCATCTCGCTCATTCCCCATTGGGTAACCATTCGGCGTGCCATAGCCGTTGCTTGCTCGAAATCGTTTTGTGCCCCGGTCGTTTGTTCGCCAAAGATCAATTCCTCAGCGACGCGCCCGCCAAGCGCAAACAGAATATGAGCCAGAATGTGTTTCTTGCTCATATTGTGGCGTTCTTCCAGAGGCAACTTTGCCGTTACACCGAGCGCACGTCCACGGGGAACAATCGTACATTTATAGTTGGGATCGCTCTCAGGCACAAAATGCAGCATCAACGCATGCCCGGCTTCGTGGTAGGCGACAACCCGTCTTTCCTCATCGCTGATAACCAAACTCCGCCGCTCGGGTCCCATCATTACCCTATCTTTGGCTTCTTCGAAGCAGTCCATATCAATTTGGTCTTTGTCTTGCTTCGCCGCGAGCAACGCCGCCTCGTTTGCCATGTTTTCGATATCTGCGCCGGAAAAACCGGGGGTTGCCTTTGCGAGTACGTTCAAGTCAGCATCTTCGGAAAGTTTGTATGGATCTTTGGTATGGACCTTAAGGATGGACTCTCGTCCTCCCACATCAGGCAAATCCACGACAATCTGGCGATCAAATCGCCCCGGTCTCAGCAGGGCCGGATCCAAGACATCCGGACGATTTGTCGCGGCTATAAGTATCACGCCTTCCGAGGTATCGAAGCCTTGCATTTCAACAAGGAGTTGATTTAACGTCTGCTCACGCTCGTCGTGTCCGCCGCCGATTCCCGCGCCACGATGTCGTCCGACGGCGTCAAGTTCATCAATGAATATAATGCAGGGCGCATTCTTCTTGCCTGTTTCAAATAGGTCTCGGACGCGAGACGCTCCAACACCAACAAACATCTCAACAAAATCTGATCCGCTGATGCTATAAAACGGAACGTTTGCCTCGCCCGCCACCGCGCGCGCTAACATCGTCTTGCCGGTGCCCGGTGGTCCCATGAGAAGAACACCTTTGGGTATGCGACCGCCGAGGCGTTGAAATTTCTTGGGGTCCTTGAGAAATTCTATCACTTCTTGAAGCGCTTCTTTTGCCTCATCAACTCCCGCAACATCGGCGAAAGTAATCTTGGTTTGGTCTTCGGAATGAAGTCGCGCACGGCTCTTTCCGAATGATAGCGCTCTATTGCCGGTGCCCTGCACTTGCCTCATGAAAAAAATCATGATACCAACAAACAGGAGGATTGGTAGTACGGTTGTTCCAAAGATAAGCAACCATTGAGGAACACTCGATCCCTGCTCCACATTAAAAGGGATTTGTGCATTCATGAGCGTTTGATGAAGCGGGAATTCGGAGAACTGATCTCGGCTGGTTTTAAACTGCCCCTTCCAATCCTCTATCTCGACAATCTCACCCAATTTTAGCAATTCGTCTTGAACGAAGTGCGGGTCGCGGAACGTACCTTGAATCCACTCCTTCTTGATGATAACTTCATTTTGAAACAATCCGTCATCCTCCGGGGCCAATCTTCCGCCTTCCTCTACCGATTTTCTGCGATTTTCCACGAGCTGATAGAAACTCGACGTTGTAAGCTCATGGACTCGGTCTTTGCGGCTGATTACTTGGGACAGCGCCAAAACAAAGATTGACGCCATCACCACCCAAACCAAGGTACTCTTTGCGTTCTTGTTCACTCCTACTTGCCTCTCTGTTTCAAAAATGTAAGAATTGCCGCGCCTATGCCAATCATACGGTTATGCCACTTTTATCGGATTTACGCTCGCTATGAACCGATGAGTTCTAGAATCCCAAATTTAGTGGGAATAATCGTCGAAAAGAGGTTGGAACTAGCACCGGTTCAGGACGAAAAAGTATAACAAATGTGTTGCCAAATATCAAAGGGAAATTCTCCCTCTCCGTCCCTTATATCACACTATGTAATGTAGTTGGCACGATTTTTAACGGTGTATTCCGAAATCTGTGAATTCTCCCGGTTGCGGTCACACCGATTTCACTTGACACTCTATAGCCTTGACAGTATACTACAGAAATATTGGGGTTGGCAATTGGAATTGCTCTTCTTTTGAGAAAACCTTACAAAGGGGAAGGAGGAAGCATGAAACCGGTATGCTTGATTTCTACTTCCGTTATAATTCTGATAGTTGCCGCCTCTGCCAGCTTTGCCCATATCATAAATCCGGAAACTGGCTTGAAATTCCGGTATAACGCAGAGCTCGTAGAAGTTTCTCCGGTGATTGACGGTGTTCTCAACGACACGCCGTGGCATGAGACCGGAATACCCGCGAAAATGGACCAAGAAGTCGTTCACGACCAGCTATGGCTGGAATCAAGTGACTTCACTGGTGTGTTTGCCGGGGTATGGCGGAGCGGTTTCCTATATATTGCGGTTCAATTGAGCGACGATCAAGTCGAGAATCATGGCGCCAAACTTTCCGAAAAAGACCATCTGGTGATTTATCTCGATCCCGATCATAGCGGGCACAAGAGCGAATTGTACCGTTACAATTTACCGGTGGGTGAGGATGAACACCAATCTTTTGTCCCCCCTCTTAGAGCAGTTGCTTGGGGAGACGATGGGCAATCCTGCGAATTAATGTTTAACCTAGGTGATATCGCAGAAAAAGGGAATACGGTTGGATTTTGGATCTACTATAATGACGTAGATAACGGGCATCTGGAACATCGGATTAGCTGGGGACCGCCCGGATACACCGATGACGACCCATCCTTACCGGATCTCGTATTTACCGCCAAATTAAAACCAAATATGAACCAAAAGGTCCTTCAGTGGGGACGTATCAAGAGTTTCTATTATTAATCTGAGGAAGACGCTTGGTGTTTTTTGTCGGCAAGGTATTGGAACTCATCGGGATAGTTCTTCTCGGAGCGGGACTATATTTAGGATGCGTCAACCCCTACGATTTTAGCGAGGGCAAGTCAATGGGAGTCGAGATGGGATCATTGGTGGCAGGGATTCTTATCTGCTTCATCGGACGCCTTCTTGAGAAGCGTTGAGGACAGATCGTATCGCGATATCTCCACAATCCGGTATCTGTGTCAGACTCAATACGCAGACGGTTTTTTTGATTTTCTAATGCAATACTGCTTGTCATAGCAGGTCGGTAGTCGCCACGACTTTTTTAAGTGTCCTGCACGGTTTAAAGAATTTTATGGAACAAAAAACGGGGCTGTGCTATACTAAAAGACTTAGATTTCTTGTCGCCGGTACGATAGGTCAAACATGAAATCAACAAACAAGGAGGCAATACTGAAAATGAAGGTACTGAACAACTATGTCTGGCCGAGTTTCGCTGGATTATTCATACTACTGTTATTGACTATGGGTTGCGCAAGTGGCACACCACTAAAGAACATGCCACCGATTCAACCGTCAGATAGACTTGATGAAAACACCGTACTAGACGAGAGCAATCCGGAACAATTCGAAATCCCGGCAAAGTCACCGGTACTCATCATGACAAAGGATGACATCGAAGTTGCTATCTGTTACTGGCGTCACCACGACTTGAATCGCAAATATCACCGTGGCAATACCGTGTCGCCATTTTACGCATCCGAAGCGCTCCACCAAGGCGATAAAACGGACGTGTTTTACGTCAAGATTACGAATAATCGCCCTCAGAAAGTTCTATTTAATGTTAACAAATGCTTGATGGAGGATCAGGGAGAAAATTGGTATGGTCCATTGGACTATGATGGTTTGGTAGAGCGATTCGGACTCATGAGTCGTGTCGCGGGCATCCCTGTCAAAAACGGATTGGCGGTCGCACGCAGGATTCTTCTCGAAAAACAGATTGGACGCTTGGATGACGGCATACCGGCAGGGGAAAGTATTGAAGGATTCCTGCCGTTCTATCAGACCAAACTCAACGCCAGAGAGTTGACGGTTATGTTGCCGATTGAAAAAGCTCCGCCGCCAAATACGACAAAACGGTTTCAAACAATTAACTTTAACTTTCCTTTCATTCATAGCGAATCGGTTCGCCATGCTCAACCTACACCCGTCAAGTATTGATTTCCGCAAGATCTAAGGAGTTTGAGGGCAAATCGTCACAACCCGTGTGCTATTGCAGGCATTATCTGACGATTGTGCACGGCGGCAAGGAATTCAAGAACTGTTTGCCGTAAAATTTGGTTGTCACGCGAGGATCAAGAAGAACGACCATTCCCTTATCAGTCTTCGTGCGGATGAGGCGACCAAATCCTTGTTTAAGTCTAAGAATTGCTTCGGGCAAGCTAAATTCCATGAAAGAATTGCCGCCCTGCTCCTCAACGTGCTTAATCTTCGCTTCCATCACCGGATGTGTCGGCACCTCAAACGGTAGTTTTGTAATAATTACGTTGCTGAGTGATTCGCCCTGAACATCCACCCCTTCCCAAAAGCTTGATGTCCCGAATAACACCGAGTCTGTGTCCCGCTTGAACGCATCCAACATTTGACTTCGCGATAGTTCTCCGCCCTGCTTAAACGAGACTATACCGAGTTCATCCAGGTAATCCGATACAACTCCGTAGACTTCATCCATCATCCGGTAGCTTGTGAATAGCACAAACGCCTTTCCGTGCGTCATCTTGAGGTAGTGCTTAACTTGGGTGATAACGGATTGAGTAAACTCTGAGAATCTGCGCGGATCCGGCATCCTCAAGGGGATATGTATCTCGACTTGGTTCTTGTAGTCGAACGGTGAGCCGGCAATCAATTCACGACACTCCGACAAGCCAACGCGCTTCTTGAAAAAATTAAAATTCTGATTTGTTGCCAGCGTGGCGCTCGTCAGGATTACGCTGTTCATGATACCGAACAGATACTCATTCACCGCCTCGCTTACATTCACCGGTGTCGCATTTAAGGTCATGCGGGGGAATCGTCCCCGATTTACCGTTTCAATCCAATACACAGAATCCGGATCGCTGTGGTTAATCATGAGATCCAGATCTTCACGAAGTTGATTGCATCGGCGCAGGTGTGAGGCAATCTCCTCTTCATCGTCATCCGTCTGCGCCGTTTCCCTCAACTGTTTCAATTCCGTCCGAAGGGTTTCAAGAGGTGCATCCAGCACGTTTTCGACGAAGTTCTCACGGTCGATTCGTTGTGTGATGCTGCCTCCCCATCTCTGGCTTCCTTGGGATTCCAACCAATCCGTAATCGCGCTGAAAAGTTTATTTGCCTGATTACGCGCGTTTTCAACCGGTTCTTTCAGATGCGACGCGGCATAACGGACAGAAAGCCCACTCTTGCCGCTCGGGTTATCCAGCGAGTCCAAGAACCTTTTAACTCGGGAATTGGTGAGTTCAACGGTTGCGTGCTTGCCCGCAATGGCTTCAAGGTGGTGTGCTTCGTCGAGTATCAGATACTGATAGTCTGGTAGAACCGCAGATTGTACATCGGCGGATTGCCGAATCGCCAAATCGCTGAACAGTAAGTGATGATTCACGATGAGCAGATTTGCTTCTTGCATCTGTCTTCGCGCCTTGAAATAAAAGCAAGTATTATACGTCGGACATTTTGATCTCAAACAGTTGTCGCGGTCTGAAACGACGCGTTCCCAGACTTCTGGCATCGGTTGCTTCTCAAGATCCGCCCGGCTCCCATCGCCGGTGGTTGCCACCCATTCTACAATCTCGGCTAGCTCTGCGACCTCTTCTTTCGTATCAAACAACCCTCTCTCGTAAGTTAGCAAACTGTTGAGTCGGCGCCGCGAAAGGTAGTTACTACGGCCCTTGGCGAGCACGGCAGAAAAAGAATATGGCAGGACTTCTTGAAGAAAAGGAATGTCTTTTCTTATCAATTGCTCTTGCAAACTGATGGTGTTTGTTGAGATAACGACCGTTTCGCCTGTACTGAGTGCGAGGTCTATCGCGGGTATTAGGTACGCAAAGGTCTTTCCTACCCCGGTTCCCGCTTCTACAATGAGATGCTCGTCAGCCTGAAAAGCATCGGCGACAGCGTTCGCCATCTCAAGTTGTTGAGGGCGGAACTCATACCCACCGAGACCTTGAGCTATGAATCCCTCCGATCCAAAAATGTGATTCAAATCTGACAAGCGTTCGTTCATGACATTTAGATTGTGCTAGGATATCTAAGTGGTTTATTTTCTAAAAACATTATGGTTAAGTGTTGGGTGCCGGTGCGGTTAGAAAGGAATCTCTATCGCACGGGGTTTGGCGTTTCTACACACCTTCAAAATCTCTATCGCACTCGCCATTCGCTCGTTTGATTTCTCTGGGCTATTAGAAACTGGTGTATCGCCCGCGCTATCCGCTTGGTTGATCGCACCCCACAACTGTACTTTTCAAACAGGTTCTAAGCAACCAAAACCGTTACGCCAAAATTGTGTACTTGCATGGATATATTAGAGATGAACACATTAATGACTCACTTTCTCATTCGGGGCTGGGTCTGACGCTGATAATCTTCTTACCCTCGCCATGGGTGATTTCAAGGATTATCTCCGCTTCATCCTGCGCCGAGTGCACCAGTTCGTCGAATTGCTCCACGCTGTCAACTTTCTTCCCGTTAATCGCAACAATTAGAGTGCCGCGCAAAATCCCGGCGTTCTCCGCCGGAGCACCCAATTTGATGGCTTTAACCATAACGCCTTGGTCACCAGGTTTAAGAAACGTGTAATTTTCAAAATCGCTTGCCCCCAATTCTCGGGTAAAAATGCCTAGGATTTTCCACGATTCTGACGTCGGGGTGGTCCATCTTTCTACATGCCGTGGCGGAATCTCTCCGATTGCAACTTCAACCACTTTCTGTTGACCACCCCGGAGAATCGTGATCTTTACTTTCTCACCCACTAGCGATTCCGCTATCTGGAACTGGAGTTGGCGGAAATCGTTAACCTCTCTGCCTTTATATCTTGTGATAATGTCATCCCGCTGTAGTCCGCCGCGTTGGGCTGGCGACGATGGTACGACTCCCCGGATACGGATTCCCTCCCCCACTTGCCTCATACGTATCCCGAGCCAACCGCGCGTGACCTTTCGGTTGTTAACTAGCTGCTCGCTAATCCTCTTGACCAGATTGATCGGTATAGCAAAACTGGCTCCCGCTTTGACAACATCAGTGGCAATCGCGTCGTCTGTTTTGCGGATGACCGAGTTTAGCCCTATAACTTCGCTATAAATATTCAACAGGGGACCTCCGCTATTCCCCTTACTAAGCCACGCATCCGTTTGAATGAAATCTTGATAACGAATGATGTTGTCTCCCAGCGGCAAAGCGCGTCCTATTCCGCTCACGATTCCGGTTGTAATAGTGTAGTCAAGGCTATAGGGATTACCGATGGCAATGGCAAACTGCCCAACTCGGACCTCATCGGAGTCGGCGAAGGAAAGCGTCGGCAACTCTTCTCCCACATCAATCTTCAGCACAGCAATATCTGTGCTTGCATCTTCTCCTATCAACTCGGCATCGTACCATTTACGATTGAACGGACGAACACGTATTGTCTCCGCGCCATTCACGATGTGGTCGTTTGTTACGACGTAGCCGTCCGGGCGAAAAATAATCCCCGCTCCCTCCAATTCGACAAAATGCTGGAATCCTTCCGAGCCTCGACCGGCTTTCCGCTTCACGTTCCTCGCAGACACACTAACAACAGCCACTTTGCTCTGATCGTAGATATTGGCAAATGCGTTTTGAATGGATTCCAGAAGTTGAATATCCGCGGAAACTGTTGGCGATTGGCTAGGACTGGTTGACTGAACCGATGTGTTACAGGTCGAAACTAGGATACTGAGAACGAGTAGCGTGAATAGCGGGTACATATTGGCGGTTTTCTTCATCATGGTCTTCCTCTATAACTGACGGATATATAGGACGTATATGGGGACAATAGCCAATAGGTTTGAACGTATTCGGTTACCACAAAAACCGGCGGTTTTGTCAAGCGAGGAGATACGATTAGGGACGTGTGCCTCGGAATCTTGTAAGGGGCAAAGTGTAAATACCCCGCATAGGGATCAAGTTAAGCATTTTGCGGTGCGGGTTACACACTTTCAATGCTTCAATCTGTTGATATTCACGTAAACTTGGACGAAAGAATCCCTTTTAATTCACAGTCAGTCCGACTAAGAAGATGTGCGATAGCACTCGTTCTCGTAGGGGCGGGGATCAAGCGAATGGATAATGAGCGCGATAGAGATCCCTCCCCCGCCCGATAGGGACTAAAGTTAGTAATTTCACGAGGGAATATCCGGCGATACTAGACGAACTCCCTTAAGTTGATCCCTATGAGGGGCAAAGTGTAAATACCCCGTACAATCGGTATCTCATCTTGATGTTCAAATCACCCATCCAAACACTACCAAGTTCCAAGTATTCTATTATAGGGGTCTATAGGAATATCCGTCAATCATTGAATGTCAATACTACTGCGCAGCAGAAACGGAACCCCTGTCATTTAACGATTGAGTGTGCCCAATGAGTTTCAGAAGGATGCAATTTGCCATCACCCACCGAACTCGATCCACCCTCGAAAATCTCGACCGGAGATGGATGCAGTTTCGCCACTTCCTCAAATTTTGCTTGACACCACAAACGCGCAGAAATATCATATATCTACACCTGCGGATGTCGGACACGGGACTTGGTGCACACAATCAGCCCGGAACGAGGAAATCCCTGCCATTGGAAAGTTCAATGCGCGTAGAACCGCAATCCTTTACTGCAAGATTAGCCATAGCTTGAGCAACAAGCAATTCTCAGGACATTATTACGACGTAATAATTATGTTGTATCCGTCATGCATACGTAACGCAGTCGATCTTGAAATACATACTTTTGTGAGGTCATACGTGAAGTTTTGGAAAAAATATAAACAGGAGAAAATATGAAACTTATTCAATTTCATCTACCCAACATGGGAAAGCGCGTCGGAATTGTTACGCGCGAGGATGAGGTTATTGACGTGACCAGCGACGAATCGTCGGGCGTCCTCGAAATCTTGGAGTTAGCCTACAGCGAAGGCGTTAGTATAGGAGTACTGCTGGCGGATATTCAGGAGCGCGTCGCAAGTCCGCCGCTCCCGATTCCTTCGCGTCCGGGCAGGGCGGCAGAACCCAGAAACGATAGGTTGATATTTGAAGATCTTAATATTCTGCCGGATCCGAATAAACCGCATCTTCTTCTGCCTCTTGACACACCCGAGGTTTGGGGTTGCGGCGTTACGTACAAGCGGAGCGCGGATATGCGCGATGAAGATAGCGAGCAGGATATCTATAGTCGTGTTTACAATGCAAATCGCCCCGAAATCTTTTTCAAGGGAACAGTGCCTCGTTGCACCGGTCCAAATGACTTCGTATGTATCCGGAGCGACTCTGAGTTGACGGCTACGGAACCGGAATTGGCATATGTGCTCGGCGCCGATGGCGAGATTGCGGGATACACGATATGCAACGATGTCTCCGCTTGGGATTTGGAACGCGAGAATCCGCTCTACTTGCCGCAATCGAAGATTTTTTACGGGTGCTGTGCTCTCGGTCCGATGTTTGTCACCGCATCCGAAATTGATGATCCGTACAATCTTGATGTGAGATGTACGGTCCTGCGGGACGATAAGACGCTTTACGAAGGCGAGGTCAACACCTCCCAAATTAAATGGAAGTTCGAAGAACTAACGGAGTTCCTTTGCAGAGATAACCCTGTTCCGATTGGTACCGTCGTATCTACCGGGACAGGCATCATCGTTCCGAATGACTTGCCTCTAGCCCCCGGTGATATTGTACAGATTGAAATCGGCGGACTGGGCATGCTCTCCAACCCGGTCAAACAGCTTTAGATTTTAAGGAAGATTATCAACGGTCATCAATCCCAAGGAGGCAACCTATAATGTCCGAGGTCCATCCTGATGTTTTCATAGGCATCCCCAAGGAAGATATCGATACACCCGCCTTGCTCATTGATTTGGATGTTTTCGAAGCCAATATTCGGACGATGGCGGACTTTTTCAAGACTGTCAACGCAGAACTACGCCCGCACGCGAAAACGCACAAAACTCCAATCATCGCGCACAAGCAACTTGAAGCCGGGGCAATCGGGATCACGTGCGCCAAATTAGGCGAAGCTGAAGCCCTGGTGCACGCTGGAATCCGTGATGTGCTCATTGCCAACCAAGTAGTTGGAACTCAGAAAATTGCTCGCTTGATTAATCTTGCCAAGAACTCGGAGATCATGGTTGCCGTAGATGACGCCGACAACGTCAATCAACTTTCTGCTGCCGCTGAAGCCAAGGGAGCTACGCTTCGCGTGTTGGTTGAAGTCAGCACCGGCATGGGACGATGCGGCACCATGCCGGGAGAACCGACATTGACTCTCGCTCGGCAGATTCTGAAATCGAAAGGGTTAATGTTCGAGGGTTTGATGGGATATGAGGGACACACGGTCGCCAGGCCAGACCTGATTGAACGGAAAGTCGAGACCGGAAAAGCTGTTGAGTTGCTGATTGATTCTAAGCATTTCCTCGAAGAAAACGGTGTTGAGGTGGGAATAATGAGCGGCGGCGGGACGGGTACCTTCGCCATCACCGGGTCTTATCCTGAAATGACGGAAATACAGGCTGGGTCCTACGTGTTCATGGATAGCACGTACCACAATGTCGAAGGGGTCGGGGACCGGTTTCCGTGTTCACTGACGCTGTTAACGACTGTTGTGAGTCGTCCGGAGTCCACGCGGGTTATCGTCGATGCGGGAATGAAGGTGCTATCAAAGGAGTTCGGTATACCTCAACCATTGACAGACGGTTTAGAGATGCGTGGTCTGTCAGAGGAACACGGCACAATGGACGCCCAACCTAGCGTTGACCTCAAGCCCGGGGATAAACTTGAAATCCTGCCGAGTCACTGTTGCACCACGGTCAATCTCCATGACCGTTACTACGGAGTTCGAGATGGGATTGTCGAATCGGTCTGGGAAATCGCCGCAAGAGGAAAATCGCAATGAATCTTCCGGACACAACTGAGCCCGATCTCACTACTGTGTTAAAGGCTAAATCCATACAGAGGAAAATTCGTCTATTTTGAAAGGTGTTATTCTCGCGGGCGGCAAGGGAACCCGTCTCTACCCGCTGACAAAAGTCACGAACAAACATCTGCTTCCGGTTGGAAGGGAGCCGATGATATTCAATCCCATAAAACAGTTGGTGTCGGCCGGCATAACTGAAATTCTTGTCGTAACCAGCACGGAGCACATGGGAGATGTCGTCAATCTGCTTGGAAGCGGTAAATCCTTCGGCGTGGATTTCACTTACAAGGTTCAAGAGGAAGCGCAAGGCATCGCGCACGCGCTCCTACTCGCCGAGGATTTTGCTAAGGGCGAGAGAATTGTCGTTGTCTTAGGCGATAACATCGCTGTCAGGTCAATCAAGCCGTACGTTGACAGTTTTCGGAGGCAGGAAAAGGGAGCGCGGACTCTGCTGAAGGAGGTGAGCAAACCGACGGAATTCGGTATTGCCGCGTTGGACGAGGAGAAGATAGTCTCAGTCGAAGAAAAACCGGGAAACCCTAAGAGCAATTATGCCGTGATTGGCTACTACATGTATGATGAAAGAGTTTTCGATCTCATTAGACAGCAGAAGCCATCTGAGCGCGGAGAATTTGAAATCACCGATGTCCTTAACGAATACATTGAGCGCACCGAGCTGGAATACGACATCTTATCGGGCGATTGGACCGACGCGGGAACATTTGAGTCGCTGTTGGTTGCGAACGAAATCCTGAACCGGTGCAGGAACGAAATACAATTGTGACACCTCGCCACTCTTAATCCCGATTTGCCGCGAGTTTAGCCAATAGCCGCAGAATCTCAATATACAGCCAGATTAGGGTGACCATCAAGCCGAAGGCTGCGTACCACTCCATATACTTTGGTGCACCTCGCACCGCGCCATTTTCAATGAAATCGAAGTCCAATACGAGATTCAGCGCCGCGATGACAACCACGAACAGGCTAAACCCGATGCCAATTGGCCCGGAACCGTGGATGAAATCCAATTGACCGATGCCGAAAAGACCAAGAAGGAATGTCACCAGATAAACAAGAAAAATCCCGCCAGTCGCGGCAGCCACGCCCAATTTGAAATTTTCGGTCGCCTTGATGAGTCCGGTTCTGTAGGCAATGAGCATACAAGCCAAAGTGCCAAAGGTTAAACACACCGCCTGAAAGACAATTCCCGGGAACATGGATTCGAAGATTGCCGAAATCCCGCCCAGAACCAGTCCTTTCAGCAAACAGTAAATTGGCGCGGTAACCGGCGCCCACGTCTGTTTGAATACGGTAACGATGGCGACAACCAAGCCGCCGATTCCACCGACGGCTAACAGCGGATACACGGCTTCGAATTCCCCTCCTACCAACGTCCATGTCCAGGTTGCGGCGGCTATCGTCAGCAAAAGCAAGATTCCTATCTTGTTCACCGTGCCCTGAATTGTCATCACATCGGAATCCGCATACGTGCGTTCCACTCTCGTGAATATATTTTCGTTAAGTGCAGGATTCGCCGTTCTCATTATAAACCCTTTTTGAATTGTGCTTGACTGTGTTCGTGATACCGATATTATCGGGCACGATACATGATTTATGACGACGACAACTTAACACGTCCTCTTCCAAGTTGTCCCGACTGGTCATTCCAACTATGCATTGCTGCTAGCCGTCGAATCGCTCTTGGAATCGCCGCTTTTTGAACTTTTCGCGCTGTCCGATTTCGCGTTTCCGTCAGACTTCTTGTCTCCGCCCTTTTTCTTCTCGTCACTCTTGCCTCCGTCACCCGAAGAAGGCGCTTCGTCCTTTTTCGCCGCTTCCTTGTAGCCGTCACCTCGATAGTCCGTGATGTAGAAACCCGAGCCTTTGAAAATCAGACCAGCGCCAGCCCCAATCAACCGCTTGACCTTGCCATGGCAGTCGGGGCATTCCTGAATCGGGTCCTCGGTCATGTTTTGAAATAACTCGAACTTTATTCCGCAATCAAGACACTGATAATCGTACGTGGGCATTTAAGTCCCTTTCTCCTCATCTCCAAGGGATTTACATGGTTTAGAACCTGTTTGAAAAGTACAGTTGTAGGGTGCGCACTGCGCACCAGCCTCTAAAAGCCCCAGAGGGGATCAAGCGAACGAATAGTGAGTGCGATAGAGATCCTACAAGTAGGTAGTAGACAAAAATAAAAACATGAAAAACTGCCTACAAATAACCAAAAATTGCCTTGCTACCGATTATTCAACAGGATCTTATGTATTGAAATAAGTAGGTTAAGTTTGATATATTTTAGTGATTATCAGGTCGCATGTCAAGCCGAATTGAGGAAAGCGAAACCAACATTCATGCTCATTCTACCCGCAATAGATTTACGCAATGGAAAATGCGTCAATCTCCTTCAAGGTCGCGCAGAGGAGGAAACTATATTCTCGGATCAGCCGATAGAAATGGCGAAACGCTGGGAGGCAGAAGGGGCAGAGTATCTTCATCTAGTCGATCTTGACGGCGCATTTCACGGCACCTCCGCAAATCTGAAAATTGTCCGGGAAATCGTTGATGCAATTCGGATTCCCGTCCAATTGGGTGGAGGAATCCGGACGCCTGAACGGCTGGATCACGTATTGGCGGTCGGCGTTTCGCGAGCCATTCTAGGCACGGCGGCGCTTAAGAACCCGGATTTCGTTGAACGCGCATGCCGCAAATACGGCGCGAAAATTGCCGTGGGAATCGACGCCAAAGATGAATTAGTGGCAACGGAGGGCTGGCTTAACGTCTCGCACAAACCGGCGATTGAGTTCGCCAGAGAAATGCAGAATCTGGGCGTCCTCACGATTATCTACACGGACATCAAGAGCGATGGTATGCTTAAGGGACCTAATATGGAGGCCACGGAAAGGATTGTGGAGGCGGTCGAGATTGACGCTATTGCCTCGGGGGGAATCACGTCGGTTGAGGATTTAAAAACCCTTAAATCTATCGGCGCATCCGGCGCGATAATCGGCAGAGCGTTGTACACCGGAGATCTTGATTTGCAATCGGCACTCGCCGCCGTACGCCCTCATTAAATTTTCATCGACAAGTGTTCTGTGAGGTACGGCAGCCGAATTGTCAAGGTTTTGACGCTTGAATGCAATCCTACTCGTCCGGGCGAATCCAACTTACAACTTCTTCGGCATCACCAGTCCCGCCTTCTCTCCCGTCACTGCCAAATGAAATCAGATCGTATCCGTATCTGTCATGAATTCCCGGTCGAATGTAAACGTATTCGTTTCCCCACGGGTCTTTTGTGATTGGAATCTTAAGGTACGGTCCCTTCCAATCGATGGGAAGTGGCGGCTCTTCAGGTCTCTCCCAAAGTGCAGCCAAGCCCTGCTCCGTTGATGGATAATCCCCGTTATCTTTAGCGTAGCGATCAAGCGCAATGCCGATTTTTTCGATTTCTTCGACAGCTTGGGCTTGTTGCGCCTTGCCAGCTTGACCCAGCAAACGAGGGGCTAGAATTACCGCCGCTACGATGCCGATCACTACGAGAACAATAAGTATCTGTGTGGATGTCAGACCGGATTGCCGATGTGTCATCTCTTTCAAAGGGTGCCTCCGCCATCTATATTTTGTTTCATTTTATCACAACACGCATACGCCTGCAATATAAATTTCACGTAAGGTAGTAGGCATACGCCGTATGCCGTAACATAACGTAGTACGAATTCAGAGAGCAGATGCCACGCTTTGTGGACGGTGCACGGAAGTTTTTTACGGGATTTCTATCGCAGTCGTTAATCGCTCCCTTGATCCTACTGCCATCCGTCCAGTCCCAACAATTTTCGTCCCAGCGGAGACAGTTCTGCTGTTTGACCTCTCTGATGCTCCTTTTCGTTGCGGAGTTTCCATGTCTTCTTACCGGTGACCTCTATAACCAATCCTGCTAGGCGATCTTGCCACGCTCCAACGCGTAGAATTCGTGCCGCCTCATCATATCCCTGCGATGGGAACATGGTGATGTACTGCGCCACGCGAGGGTGCGTTGCGGTGTTGGGGCTGCTTCCGTGGGGCAAGGCGCTGTGCCAGATGATGAGATCCCCCGCTGATCCGGCGATCGGTTTAGCGCCAAGGCTTTCTATATCCTGTTCACGTGGGTTCGCCTCCGGCGACAGGTCTTTCAACCATGCCTCAAGCTGTCGATGGAATCCCGGTACGCAGGTGAACGCGCCCTGATTGGCTGCGGTGTCTGTCAGGTATAACACCCCCTGAACCCAGAACTCAATTGGCGGTTCCAATTTGGTATCCCAGTGAAGATGGCTGGGATACTTCCAGTCCGGCAACTCTGGCGGGTTCATGCTAGCGCGGTCAATACTCACCCACAACTGTTCAGTTCCCCAAATCTCCGCAAATGCTTGATGCACGCGGGGATATTGTCGGTTGTCCCATAACGCTTGATGTTGATACATCTCGGCCATGATGGTGCCGCGAGGCGGGTCCGGATACCAGCTCGCAGGATCATCGGACTGCATCTCCAGAAAGTCCCATACTGCCCGCTCGGCAGCTTTGAGGTTCTCCGGTGGAACAGCGTTGTGAACGACAACGTAGCCGTTTTCCTTCCAGAACTTTCGGTCTTCTGCCGTTAAAACAGACATCTTGTTACTCTCCTTTGCCCCTCACTTAGCCCATAGCCTGACGGGTTGTGGAACCCAATCCCTACGAACACTTCGACGCATACAATCGTAGGGGCGAGGTCCCTCGCCCATTGCCCCACAGGTTGGGAAACTCAACCCCTACTTGAGAACGAACATCTTCCGCAGGGAGGAACTGAATTCGCTCGCAACTGGTAAAAATAGACGCCATTCGCCGCAGGCTCACTCATCTCGTTGTTACCGTCCCAATGTGCGGCACGCCTTCGCCGCAACGCACACGCAAGTTGCTACCGCGGACGGAGTGTGGTCGCTACTATTGTACCACAAAACCTAGGGGAAAGGTATCTCGGAAATATGAATTACACACGACGATCGGGTCGGAAGGAGGGGGCGAAACTCCTGCGAGGTCATGGGCATACGGCGGAAGATCTCTATCAATCAAGCGAATGGATAATGAGCGCGATAGTAAATCCTACTGCGTATCCAGTCGCTTAATCTTGCTATACTCCACGCTGCTGAGAATTGCTTATTTTGTAGGAGCGATCTCCGAATCGCGACCTATTTAAATCTTGGTAGCCCCAGAGAGGATCAAACGAGTGAATAGCGAGTGCGATAGAGATCCTGAAGGTGTATAGAAACATTGATTCGACCTACAGCAAAGCCCCAGAGGGGATTAAGCGAATGAATAATAAGCGCGATAGGAATCACACAGATGGAAACTAAGGACGTTACCTCATTCAACATTCGTTTGCTTGGTGCTGTCTCTACAATCGACGAAGCAAGCCTCTAACCTTGAAAAGCGCAATTTCTGACAGCGCACGGTATAGTATGTGCGCGCCACAGGATTTGCTTGCATCCCATTAAGTGATGTGCTAAAATACGCTTGGATTTTTGTGCTAAGGAGGACGGTAATGTCAGGACATTCCAAATGGTCGACAATCAAACACAAAAAAGCTGCGAACGATTCCAAGCGCGGCAAACTCTTTTCAAAGTTAATTAAGGAAGTTACTGTTGCGGCGCGTGCCGGCGGGGCTGACCCCGAGATGAACCCGCGCCTGCGTACCGCCATCGCAACCGCGAAATCAAGTAACGTACCGAACGACAATATCGAAAAGGCGATTTTACGCGGAACCGGTGAGCTTGAAGGCGCCGAATATGAAGAGATTACATACGAAGGATATGGACCTGGGGGAATCGCCTTAATGATTGAGGTGTTGACGGACAATCGGAACCGAGCAGTCGCGGAAGTGAGACATGTCTTGACAAAACATGGCGGAAGTATGGGAGAACGCGGGTGTGTGTCATGGATGTTCGAAAAGCGAGGGCTAATCGCGGTCAATCAAGAGAGCACTGATGAGGATGAGCTCTTTATGGTCGCAGCAGAATCTGGCGCGGACGATATAACGCCGCTGGGGGACACGATTGAGATTATTACGCCATTTGATGCGTTTGATAGCGTGCGAACTGCGGTCGAAGAAACCGGCATCCACATTGAAGTCGCCGAAATAAGCATGATTCCGCAAAATATGGTAGAACTCGCGGTTAAAGAAGCCGAACAAGTGATACGCTTGATGGAGGCATTGGAGGACAGCGATGATGTCCAGAAGGTTTACGCAAATTTCGATATTCCGGACGAGATTCTAGAAGCTGCTGCATAACCCCTATTCCTGAACTCGACCGAAAAAACTTCCCGCCCCTGCCATTTGATACCTAGCTGCAAACTTGCTGACTGAGACTTACAACGAAATTTAAACTTGATTACACTTGGAATAGACCTCGGCATTGCTAATACCGGATACGGGATTGTTGAAACACATCACGGCAAATTCCAAGCGCTTGATTTTGGTAACATTAAAACACAGAGTAAAACCAAGTCGCCTCATCGTTTGAAGAAGATTTACGATGAGGTGATCCATTTAGTGGAGCAGTATCAACCGGAATTCTTGGTGTTGGAAGATGTGTTCTTCAGCAAGAATGTGAGTAGTGCATTTGGCGTGGGCGAAGTAAAGGGCATCGTCAAGTTAGCGGCTGCCAACACCGAATGCGAGGTATTCACGTATTCACCCCCCGAAATCAAACAAGCTGTTGTCGGCTACGGCAACGCCAGTAAGGTGCAGATTCAAAAAATGGTTCAGGTGCTTCTCAAGCTAACAGAAGTCCCTCATCCCGACCACGCCGCAGACGCACTGGCATTAGCCATCTGTCACGCCCGCTCCTACAAAATACTCCAAATAAGCGGAAAACATGAGAGGCGCACCCCATGACGTGGATTTCGTTCGTTAAGGGTACTCTTGTGATGCAGGATGCAAGAGAGGTCGTCGTTGATGTTCACGGGGTTGGCTACAGTCTCGAAATTCCGGCCGGCACTGTTAACGAATTGCCAACAATCGGCTCGGAAGTCACATTTTACACCCACTATCATCAGAATAGAGAAAATGAGGTCAAACTCTACGGTTTTACTTCGCGCGATGATCTCAAGGTGTTTGAGTTGGCGTTGACCGTGAAAGGAGTGGGTCCCAGTTTGGCACAAAACATCGTTTCCAAACTTTCGCCGTTGGAATTTCAGCGTGCAGTGATTGGGGAGGACTCCGCGACCTTAATGCGCGTGCCTCGTCTCAATAAGGAACTTGCCCAACTCTTCATCATTAAGCTAAAAAACTCGATTCGTAAGGTGCAGTTTGAGGTTAAGAGTGAAGCGGCGGCTTCCATTCAGTATTCGGATGAAGGTGTACAAGCATTGGTGGGGTTGGGCGCTTCCGAATCTGACGCGGAACGAGCGATGACGGAGGCGCAAAAAGCGCTGGGAGACGACGCCAATCTGCAGGAACTTATCCGCTTCGCACTACGATATCTTTAGCGAATAAACAGGCTGTATGGACAATCATCACGAAACCACCTCTAAGCAGATGGAATCCCTAAACGCAGGAGATGAGAGTTTAGAATACAGTCTTAGACCCCAGTCACTGCGAGAATTCATCGGGCAGGAAAAAGTCAAGGAACAGTTGCGGATCCACATTGAAGCCGCCAAGCAGCGACAAGAGGCGCTTGAGCATATTCTCTTGGTTGGTCCGCCCGGACTCGGCAAAACAACGCTCGCGAAGATAATTTCCAATGAAATGTCGAGTGGCTTTAAGCAGGGGATCGGCGCGGTGATTGAACGAATAGACCTTGCGTCAATGTTGACCAATCTTGACCCCGGGGATGTGCTATTCATTGATGAGATTCATCGTATTAGGGGGCACGTCCAGGAATCGTTGTACCCTGCAATGGAGGATTATACGCTCGACTTGCCGATTGGACAGGGACCTTCGGCAGAAATTGTGCAAGTACCACTCTCCCGATTTACGCTGGTCGGAGCAACGACCCGCGAAGGATTATTGGCGGGACCATTCAGAGACCGCTTCGGCATTCGCCTGCATCTGGAGTATTACACGCCGAACGAGATTCAGATTGTCATTCGTACAAACAGCGAAAAGATGAACGTTCAAATCGAAGAGGAAGCCGAAAAGGAAATGAGTCGTCGATCACGGGGCACCATGCGCATTGCCAACAAACTGTTGGCTAATATTCGCGATTACGCTACTGTCAAAGGCGACAGTGTCATCAGTTTGGAAATCGCCGCAGAAGCGCTAAAATTCTATGGAATCGATGAACTGGGCTTGGACGACGGGGATAGGCGTTACTTCCAAACGTTGATTGAAAAGTTCAAGGGACGTGCCGGGTTGAAAGCGCTCGCCATCGCACTAACCGAGGATGAGCGAACTGTTTCGGAAGTGTATGAACCTTATTATATTAAACTCGGTTTCCTCACGTTGACGCCTACAGGACGGGTAGCGACCGATGTCGCCCACGGACATTGGGGCTATGAGGTACCCCAAGACTTCCAACGCACGTTCTTCTAAGGAGGTTCCTCGTTCCGGCAAAATCGATGCATTGTCAACCCGAATCAAGATTTATCACTCGTCAAGGTAGGGAATGAGACTCGCCGAATTCGATTACCATCTTCCCGATCATTTAATCGCACAATCTCCAGTTTTGCGGCGAGACACGTCCCGGTTGATGATTATCAATCGAGTCTCGGGTGTATTCCGACATGCACAGTTTTCGCAACTTGATGAATTTCTTCCGCCGGAGGCACTGCTAACTCTCAACGACACGAAAGTTATTCCGGCACGATTAATCGGAAAAAAATCCCCTTCGGGAGGACGAGTTGAATTCCTACTCGTTGAACAACGAGGAAACAATATCTGGGAGGTTCTTGCAAAACCGGGAAAAAGCGTAGTTCCGGGGACACGGGTCGAATTTGGCGAAGGCTTGCTGAAGGCGGAAGTTTTTGCTCTGGCGAAAGGTGGCAGCCGGATTGTTCGGTTTGAATTCAAGGAAGACTTTCGCCAGATTCTCGCCAAGGTTGGTCAAGTGCCTTTGCCGCCTTACATCAAACGCGATCCCAAGCCGGCTGATGACAATCGATATCAGTGTGTTTATGCAGCGTCCGAAGGAGCGATTGCAGCGCCAACCGCGGGGTTACACTTCACCAAACCGCTCTTGGAAAGGCTGAAGCGGGACGGATTCAATTCTGCGACGCTGACCTTGCATGTCGGGCTTGGTACTTTTCAGCCTGTTAAGGTGAGGAATGCTGAAAGACATAAGATGCATGCGGAACATCTTGAAATTTCTCAGAAGGCAGCCGACACCATCAATGCGGCCAGAGAGGCGGGAAAGAAGATTGTGGCAGTAGGAACAACTTCAGTTCGCGCGCTTGAAACCGCCGCTTCGGGAGGAACCATAACTCCCTATACCGGCGACACAGACATTTTCATCTATCCGGGGTACCAATTCAAACTGGTGGATGCCCTAATTACAAATTTTCATTTACCCAAATCGACACTATTAATGCTTGTCAGCGCTTTCGCGGGACGCGAGTTAATCCTTAAAGCCTATCGCGAGGCGATAAAGCGTAACTATAGATTTTACAGTTACGGAGACGCGATGTTGATTCTTTAACTTTGGAGGATACGATAAATGGACGGAATTACCGGTACGCTTTTTATGCTTGTTCCGATGTTTGCGATTTTCTACTTTCTACTGTGGCGCCCCGAACAGACAAAACGGAAAAAACACCAGGCTATGCTAGAAAATCTGACGAAAGCTGATGAGGTAGTAACAAACGGGGGGTTGCACGGCAAAATCGTCGGCGTGGATAAAGATCTTGTCGTGCTTTCGATTGCCGAAATCGGGGATCAGAACGTCAAAGTCGAGGTTTCAAAAGGCTCCATCGCCTTCGTGAAGAAAGGCGGGGAGCTGATCGAAGGAGAGTGAATTTTAGAAACCCTTCAATCACTTTTCCGCGCAGATCATGGAGGAGGAATTAAGTGAGTGAATAACGATCAGACGATTGGATAGATCAAGCGAGCGGATAGCGAGCGCGATAGAGATTCCCTCCGATTCCCGATATGCACGGGACAACAGCCGATCACGTGTGGTACCGATCCGCCATTCATTGGCTACGATACACTTAAGATATCTCCAGCCCCTCCAACGTTTCCATTCACGACATTGCTATCCAGTTGGAATTATAGCGCTTGCTCACTTCAGTCCGGACTTGATTATTCCAATAATCTCGTAAGCGACAGCACCGAAAGATTTCGGGAATCAAGGCTGATTGCGGTTTGAACCGATGCCTTCGCCAAGTCTTTCTTCCCGAGATAGAAATAGCATGCGGCTTTCAGGGCGTGAAGATCCGACGCGGAGCGGTAATCGTGTCGAAAGAGGAATCGGTGGTTTGCATCAAACGCATTCTCAAGCGCTAGAAGTGCCGCTTGAAAGTCGGAATCGCCTCCTCGACGCAGAAACAGGGTATTTGCCAAGCCAACCCAAGCGTCCGCATTGGACGGATCGATGCGTATCGCATCCTCGAAAGATTCTTTCGCCTTCCCAACAATCTGAGGATTGACTACGGACACTTGAGACATGCCGAGACGGCTCCAGCCCAGACCGTTGTGGGCGTCTGCAAGATTGGGATTGAGGTTGACCGCTCGCTCAAAACTCAGCAGTGCCGCCGAAATGTCTTTTCGGTCGTAGGCGACCCATCCGTTCGTTTGCTGCTGGCGGGCAGCTTCGGTGTTGGGGTCTACGTCATCGGAGCAGCTGATGACTAGAGAAAACAGCAGAAGAACAGAATACACTACCGCATAGTTATTCATCGCATATTTCGCCATAACGGGCATGTTAGAGACAGTCAAATCCAACTTTTCGCCGAGATCGCAATTTTCTGGCGTAGTGCGTAAGAAGATTTTCGCCTCCATTTATACCCCATCCTATCCGCAATTTCAATGCGAAATGGCGCGCCGCTCCAAACGGGAATCCCCTTGACACTGCCACTTCCCTTTGCTATGATTTCACGGCGCGAAACCCGACAGTGAATGCTGCTTCTTTTGTGGTTCGCTTTGCAACAAAAAATTGGAATCCGACATCATGACCGAAAGGCTAAATTTTGACCTATGCCAGGTGCGTTAACGGGAATTAGAGTGCTTGACCTTACGCGAGTATTGGCAGGTCCATACGCCACAATGGTCTTGGGCGATCTTGGCGCCGAGGTTATCAAGCTTGAGCAACCCGGTACCGGCGACGAATCTCGGAATTTCGGACCTTTCAAGAACGGATTCAGTCTCTACTTTATGAGTGTCAATCGGGGCAAACAGAGCTTGACGCTCGACCTGAAGGCGCCGCAAGGAAAAGAGATTTTTTTGGAGTTAGTCAAGCAATCCGACGTTCTTGTGGAGAACTTTCGACCGGGTGCAATGAAAAAACTCGGGCTTGACTATGAAACTCTCAGACAATCCCAACCGTCATTAATCTACGCCGCCTGCTCGGGGTTTGGACAGACCGGCCCTTATGCCGAGAGGGGGGCGTACGACATGATTATCCAAGGGATGGGGGGCATCATCAGCATCACGGGCGAACCCAAGCGTCCACCCGTACGGGTCGGCACCTCAATTAGCGATATCACTGCTGCTCTGTTCACCACGATTGGGGTACTCTCCGCGCTGCGGCACCGAGATCGGACGGGAGAAGGACAGTTGGTCGATGTAGCTATGCTGGATGGCATGGTCGCAATTTTGGAAAATGCCATTGTGCGGCACTTCGCGACGGGTGAGATTCCGCAGCCGTTGGGAAGTCAACATCCCGCGATTACTCCGTTCGAGGCATTCGAGTCGGCGGATGGACATATTATCGTCGCAATAGGAAACGACTCCCTGTGGAGGAAATTCTGCGAACATGTGGAGCGCCTCGACCTCATTAGCGATGAGCGCTTTGCTACAAACGCTACGCGCACCGCAAACCATGATCAACTCCACCCCATTCTTACCGAGATTATGCGAGGGCGCAACACGGCTCAGTGGATTAAAGGATTGGACGCGCTGGGTGTTCCTTGCGGACCCATCAACACCATTGACAAGGTTGTGAACCACCCTCAAATACTTGCACGGGAGATGATTACCAAAGTTTCACACGACATCACCGGCAGTGTGGAGGTGCCGGGCGTGCCGATAAAATTGTCGGAGACGCCCGGCCAGGTTACCGCTCCCGCTCCGGCACTTGGGGAACACACCGAAAAAATTTTGACGGATTTGCTAGGAAAGTCTCCCGAGACGGTTGACAGGTTGGAGCGAGAGGGGGTTGTATAATCCTTCGGTAGGAGGGATCTCCTTTCCCGCAACGAATGTCGTGCACCCTGCGCGTGGAAATACGATTTTGGGGCGTTCCGTGTTCCCAAAGTCGATATGTATGAGAGAAACAGTATACCCCCATTATTCAGTCTTAATGCGCCGCGGGCTGGTAGAGACCACTCGTCAGGAGATTCAACGCCGTTTGTTGGACAAGGGCAGGGTTGAAATCGTTGCGCAAGAACCGGAACGCATCTTGATTCGCTATTCGGGCGACCCGAGGGAACTGCTTTCCCTCAGATCCGCGGAGCAAGTGTTCTTGGTTGTTAAGGCACTGCCAAAAATGACGCGCTCCCGTCATTCTTTGACTGCACTCGAAAAATCACTAGGGCGCATTGACTTTCAACCTTATTTTGATATTTGCCGGCGGGTAGGCATTCGGCTGCGGAAACGGGTCACTTTTTCCGTCAGAAGTCGGATGGTTGGATTGCGTAATTTCCGCCGCGCCGACCTCCAGCGCGGTGTTGAGCGTGCATTCATTTCCTATGGATGGCGCCCGATTGAGGAAAACCCTGCGCTAGAGATCTGGGTGGAGGCTGATGAAGCAAGAGTAACTATAAGCATTAAACTCTCCCCTAGCGACATGGCGAGGCGGGACTATAAACGCGCCAATTTTTCCACCTCACTTAGGCCCACCGTCGCATACTCTCTTGTCCAACTCTCCGATCCGCAACCGGAGGATATATTCGTGGATCCGATGTGCGGGGATGGAACGATTCTCATCGAACGGGCGTACTCGGGACGTTTCCGGTACCTCCTCGGCGGAGACAGTTCGCTGGAGGCTGTGGAAGCCGCACAAACAAACATTGGACGAAAACATCAACCACGGCAACTCTTCCACTGGGACAGCCAGACGTTGCCGCTCGATCGGCGAAGCGTCGATAAAATCGTATGCAGTCTACCGTCCGGAGAAAAAGGTGCCGATGCATCGGAGGCTGCCGAACTCTATTGGGAGTTTCTCTCCGAGTGTGAACGTGCATTGAAACCCACGGGACGAATGGTGCTCCTCACCACACAACGATTTGCCCTTGACAGTCTGTTGAAAGCGCAACCCGCTTTCACAACGAAACAGAGATTTCAAATCGACCTGCGTGCTCGGAATCCGTGGGTCTATGTCTGCGTACCGACTCCAGGGAGAAGCAAAGCCAAATCCCGGCGGTTGTCGTCTCTTTAGTGTTGCGGTTATACTGACCACTAGCCACTGACCACTGGAAACTGACTTTCTATGCCTTTCATCAAAATTAACGATTATGAACCGATTGAGTTGGTGCCCGGAGCGAAAGCGCGCACACCTTACGGCGAACACATTATGCTATCCTACTTGGAAATGGAGGAAGGAGCCGCCGTTCCATTGCACAAGCATCCGCACGAACAGGCTGGAATGCTACTCACGGGCAAAATGGAGTTGACGATCGGCGATGAGACGCACGTATGTGTGCCGGGGGACATGTTCATCATCCCGCCGAACACGCCTCACATGGCTAAAGCTGTTGGCGGCAGTGCAACCCTGCTAGACATCTTTAGTCCGGTACGTGAAGACTATGCCGTCCTGTTCAACAAGTATGCGCGTGAGGGACAACTGTAGCGTTTTCAAAGCGGGCATTATTTGAGATTCGGAGTCGCGATTCGGAGATCACTCCTACGGGGAGGCACCAAGCAAATACTCAAACTTGCTAAACAGGAACAACAAACATGAGTGATAACAATCCCATCAATGACCGGCAACTGAAACAGTATGAAGAACAGGGATATTTTACCGTCGAAGGATTGTTCACGGCGCAGGAGGTTGAAGGCGTGCGGAACGAAATTCCCAAGATTGTCGCGCGGTATCCCGATGTACCCACAGAATTGGTGCAAATCGAACCGACCGTCGCCAGCGGTGAAAAAAAACCGGAATCCTTCGAACTCGGGGTTCGGAAACTCTCTCGCATGGCGCGGCACAATGAATTTTTCCGAAATCTCGCGTTTCTTCCGAAAATGGTGGGGATTGCGAAATCCATACTGGGCCCCGACATCGTGCTGCATCAGGGCCAACTGCTCATGAAGCCGCCTCACTTCGGCGGAGAAAAGGTTTGGCATCAAGACAACGCTTATTTTCGGTTGGAGCCAAACCATGTTTTCGGCTTTTGGGTGGCGTGTGATGATGCCACTGTTGAAAACGGCTGCATGCACGTTCTCCCAAGTTCGCATACACGGGGCATCGCTGAACATGCCGGCGCTGGAGATGAATACGGATTGGTAACCCCTCGGTCGTTGGACGATGCGGTACCCATTCCGTTGAAACCCGGCGATGCGCTTGTTTTTCATGGGGAGCTGTACCACTACACGCCTCCGAACAGAACCGACAAACGACGCCGCGCAGTACAGTATCATTACGCCTCCAGCCAGTGCCGGCAAACCGCAGGGCATGCTCGTTTCAAGATTGAACCGGAAGTCCTGATTACCGGACAGGAATACGTAGAAACACCAACTCCATAAACTACAACCGCGGGGAGAAATACGATGGATGAACAACTGAGGGAACTGAAAGTATCAAACGATGCAATGGACGACCCTCAAGAGTTACGACGCCGAATTGAGGATGAGGGTTATCTGTTCTTCAAGCGGTTGCAAGATCCGGATAAGTTGTTGGATTTGCGCCGGCAGATCATGAACGTGATTCAGGAAGGAGGTTGGCTCGTCCCCGGCAGCGATCCGGTTGACGGGATAGCAGACCCATCAAAAGCATGCACCGAAGGCGATGTCGGGTATACCGATGTCTATCATGAGGTCTACAAGCTGCAAGCGTTTCACCAGTCGGGGCATTGGCCCGAAGTGCTTGATGTACTGGAAAAGCTGACGGACAAACCCGTACTGCCACACCCTCAGAAAATTGCGCGGCTCTGGTTCCCGCAGTACACCGATCATACGACGCCGATACACCAGGACTTTGTGCACTTTCAGGGAAACTTCGAGACATATACCTGCTGGGCACCGGTGGGTGATTGCTCCATCGAATTAGGCGGGTTGGCGCTGTTGCCGGGCTCTCACAAAGTAAATCACGTCATGGACCACCACTTTTCGCTGGGCGCCGGTGCTCTCCAAATCTACACCGACGATATTGACGACGACTGGCACAGCACGAACTACGAAATCGGCGACACCCTAATTTTCTTGGCGTTGACGGTGCATCAGGCATTGCCCAATCTAACCGAAGATAGGTTACGAATCTCATTGGATAACCGCTACCACACAATCGGAGATCCAATCTGTGACGAAGTAATACGTCCACATCTTTGGCGATTCAATTCCCTTAGTTGGGATGAAATATACCAAGACTGGGAGTCGGACGACTTGAAGTATTATTGGAAAAACCTGATAGATACCCCCGAGACCCCCGTAATACCAAAGGACCATGGATACTCCGAGCACGGGTTTGCGGAAGCGTTGTCGCTTGCCAAGGCGGGCGATCAAAAGGCTATCATACACTTGGAGCGCGTCATCAAGAACGACCCCGCCTCCGATGGCGCAAGAGCCGCGCGAGAAGCCATACAAGCACACGCGTGAAGAATTGAAATGTCGAATTGCGTTCGGATGACGAAGGTGTTCCCGTCTGCCTAGCTTAAACCAACGAACAAAGGGCAAACCGGGAATACGTACTGCCACCGCAGGGGAATGTTGGAACGCGAGAACTCACAATCCAGCAGAGCTAGAAAGGATACAAAATGGTCATAAAGACTGCCGCCCAACTTGACGAGTTGGTTCGAAAAGCGCTGATGGCGGCGGGTGCCGACGAGCGGAATGCCAATCGTGTCGCGGAGGCGCTTGTGTCGTCGAGCCTATGCGGTGTTGACACACACGGCATTCACCATCTACCCGGCTATGTCAGGTACGTGCAAACCGGCGAGATTGTCCCCACAGCCTGGCCCGAAATCCTTCAAGAAGACGCAACCAGCGCACGTATCGGAGGAAATTGGACATTTGGACATGTCACCGCAAAATACGGCATGGAAGTGGCTATTGAAAAAGCGAAGAGTCACAATATATCCGTTGTCAGCATTGTTCAAGCGAACCACATCGGACGTCTGGGTGAATACGCAGAAATGGCTGCATCCGAAGGAATGCTGGGCATCGTCTGGGCGGGAGGATTTGGCGAGGAAGTCCCGATTACGGTGCCTTACGGCGGACGTAAACCTATCTTAAGCACCAATCCTATCGGTATGGGTTTCCCGATCGGCGATGGCTCGCAGATGATTATCGACTACGCAACCACCGTCGTTGCGGGAAGTAAGGTGCCCTCCTACAAGGACAAAAACCTATCCCTGCCGCCTAACAGTGTCGTTGATAAAGATGGCAATCCCAGCGATGATCCGGATGCCTATCTTCAAGGCGGATTTCATCTGCCCTTCGGTGGACACAAGGGTTACGCCTTGATGTTGGCGGTCGAGTTCTTCGGGCGAATCTTTTCGGGCGGGGACGCCTTCGCGGCCGAAGGGCTGGGTGGACCTATATTTCGCCGATGCGGTACGACCATGATGGCGGTGAAAGCCGATCTGTTTCAGCCGTTCTCCGACTATGCGGCACGTGCTGAGGAGTTGGCGAATCGGGCTAGATCCGTACCTCCGGCACCCGGTTTTGATGAAGTGGTAATCCCAGGCGATCTTGAGGCACGTGCGCGCGAGAAACGCTCGCGTGACGGCATTCCAATCCCTGATCCGTTATGGGAACGGCTTATGACAATGGCTGAATCACTGGGTCTGGAAATCAGCTAAATAGGACGTTCGCAGTTGGATGCCCGAAAGTCATGCAGGTTACAGATCGCTCCTTTTACCTCACTAATTTCAAACAACTAAAACTGGAGAGAAATCCTAGATGGTTCAAGTTCCGACCAGACGTTTTGGTCGCACGGAGTTGCAACTTCCCATAATCTCGTGCGGTGGTACACGCTATTCGTATACACTCAGAAAGGAAGCGGGCGATTTACGTCTGAGGAACGATCTGACGGCGGCAGATATTCCGGATGAGATTCACGAGGGTGTCAGCGCCATTGTCAATCGCTCGTTGGAACTCGGTATAAACCATTTTGAAACCGCGCACGGTTACGGCTCTAGCGAAGTTCAACTGGGCCAAGCGTTGAGCGAAATACCAAGAGACAAGTTCGTTCTTCAAACGAAAGTCGGACCAACTGCCGGAGAGTCTGAATTCCTAACCGCCTTTCACAAGTCCTTGGAAAGACTTCAGGTCGATTACCTCGATCTCTTCACGTTGCACGGCATCAACAACGACGAACAGTTCGATTGGACGTTTAGGAAGAACGGTTCCTTGGATTGGGCATACCGGCTCAAGGATGAGGGGCTTTGCCGCCATATCGGTTTCTCGACCCATGGGCCAACCGACAGGATGTGCCGCGTTATCTCCAGTGACCGAATGGACTATATTTTTCTGCACTGGTATTTCGTCGACAATCGAAATTGGCACGCAATCGAACTGGCAAATCAACACGATATGGGTGTCTATATCATCAGCCCGAACGACCAAGGCGGTCGCCTCTACAGACCCTCTCGCAAACTGGAAGAGTTGTGTAAACCTCTCACGCCCATGGCATTCAATCTGCTGTGGTGTCTCGCTCGCCCTCAGGTACACTCTTTGGCTCTAGGACCGGACAGACCGGAAAACTTCGATGCGCACGTCGAAGCTATATCGGCATATTACAACACCGTGGAGGGCGAAGAACTGATAGAGTCGATAGCAAACCGCCTTAAGAACGAGGTTAATTCCGTTATGGGAGATGACTGGTATGATACCTTTCATATCGGTATTCCGGACTACGACGAGATTCCCGGGGAGATGAACCTCATACATGTTTTACGCGTCTGGGGGTTCGCCAAGTCGCTCGACATGTATGAGTTTGCGAAGTGGAAATACAACATGCTCGGGAATGGCAGTCACTGGTTCCCCGGAAATAATGCGGCTCGGATTGGCGAATTGGACATCTCTGACGTAACAAAAGACAACCCTTTTGCGGATGCCCTACCAAGCATATTGGCAGAAGCTCACGAGAATCTCATCGGCGATCCCGTCAAACGTTTAACACAGGGCGGAAGAGATTGACGGAAGTTAAATCTTTCGCGCCTGCAGCAACCCGCCTTCTTAATCCTGCCTGTAGTTGCCCGACTCATCCTGATCGTCGCTGAACTCAAGCGCGGCTGAATTGATGCAGTAACGAAGTCCGGTTGGAGGGGGCCCATCTTCAAATAGATGCCCCAGATGCGCGTCGCATCTGTTGCAAAGCACCTCAATCCGCGTCATGAAATGGCTGTTGTCAATTTCGGTCGCGACCTTGCCTTCCGCCAGCGGTTGCCAGAAACTTGGCCATCCGGTTCCAGAGTTGAACTTCGTCCCCGACTCGAATAGCTCGTTGCCGCAGCACACGCATTTGTACGCACCCTTCCCCTTGAAGTCGTGATACGCCCCGGTGAAGGCGCGCTCCGTTCCCTTTTTGCGTGTCACATAGTATTGCTCGGGAGTTAGCTGCTCCTGCCACTCCTCATCTGTCTTTTCTACTTTCTTCGACATATCTCGGTCCTAGTTCCGAAATTCCGCCATATAACATATCACGTTTTACGTATTACGCACTATGAATTGCCATTGCGAGACGCTCCGGCGTTCAACTGCCGCTTGGGTAACAGGAAGTGATGTGCCTCACGACGTACTGATGGCGTCCGTGAATGTCAGTCTGTTGCCGAAGGGGTCGGTAATCGACATGTCCCGGCTTCCCCAAGGCATTTTTTCTACTCCAGGGCGGTAGTATTTGTACTTCTTAGCGATTAGTACCTTTTGGTAGGCGTCTATCTCCGTCGTTTCGATTCTCATTGCCCCACCGGGACAACAGTCGCCGTGATGCTCTGACAAATGGATGACGCACTCGTCCTTGGAAACCTGCATGTACAGCGGTAAATCTTCCGCAAATCGGTGTTCCCAATCAACCCTGAATCCCAAGAAATCAACATAGAATTCCTTGGCTTTGGTTTCGTCGAAGATTCTCAGGATTGGTGTGGTTTTTCCACAACCCACAATGCAAATACTCCTTATTTAGCGACTGTTAACATGGAACGAACTAAAGGAAGATAACGATTTGGCGGAAATTTTTTCGTGGTCGCAGCTCGTTGTCCGGCGTATATCAAGCACGTGACGCAGCAAGGAAAGGAAGGGAGGTAGTTACTGAAGCGTCTTCCAGAATAACCGAATCGCAAGCGCGAGCACGGTGACGACAAGAACGACCTTAATCCACTTCTCTCCCTTGTCAACCGCCCAGTGGCTGCCAATCCAAGCGCCTGTTGCATTTCCGACAGCCAAGGTCAATCCAAGACCCCAATTGATGTCTACTTTGACAATGAATACACCGAGCGCGATGATGGTATAAAAGAATATGGCAAATACCTTGATTGCATTCGCACGGACGAGGTCCAATCCATTGATAACCGTCAATGCCGCGATAATGAGGAATCCGTTTCCTGCGTGAATGAAGCCGCCGTAGTAGCCGAGCGCCCAAAATGCCACCACTGCAATGCTCATTCGCTTTCTACTAAGATTCTCGACCCCGCCCTGCAACTTTTTCGTCGGATTGAAAAGCGTCAGAAAGAGCACCACAACCATGACACCGGAGAGGATTCGAAGGAACCAGTCGTCACTTATACTAACGGCCTTTAGTGCGCCCGACGCTGCTCCGAAAAGCATCGGCACGGTGAGGAGAAGACTATAGCCAAAATCGGAAACGCCTTTGCGGCGGAATCCCATAATCGCGCTGGCATTCTGTACAAACAGGGCGACTCTGTTCGTACCGTTTGCAGCTGCTGTGGATAGACCGAGAAAAATGAGAACCGGGAGGGTTAACAGCGAGCCTCCGCCCGCGACGGTGTTGAGGAAGCCGGCGAAGACACCGGAAACGAGAATTAGCGGTATTTTCCAAATTTCTTCCATAAATTACCTTTTGCAATTCCTAGCGAGCCGCAACGCCAACTTGCTAAGTTTGGTGATTAGAATCAGCGCCACTGCGGCAAGATTGCCGAGCAATAAAGCCCCAACCAGGCCGGACAGTAATCCGAATATCGCCATGTGGATAACGCGATCGCCAAACGGACACCCCCACTGCCCCGTCGCGAAGCCGTACAGAGGAATAACAGCTCCGAACAGGAATCCGGCAACCGCGGCGATGCCAGCTAGATTCTGATATTTTTTGATAGGTAGTCGAATCTGATACATTTTAACTCAACGGCAATTGTATCAGTTACGGCAGTGTTTGTCTAGCTAAAAATCTAGGGCAATTGAAACAGAGGTGGGAACTCGACACATAGGGGGCAAAGCTTGTTAGTTAAGGATAGGTCGCAAGAAATGGTGGGCAGTGCCCACCCTACAAATGCACTAGGAAGAATGGAAGTTGCCGCGGAAGGGTTGAAGTTATACTCCACGCTGCTAGAAGTTGCGTTTTTTCAAGGGAGCCTATCCCAATGGCGATAGATTCCCGTACTACGATCTGTTAGATTGTGATCGCATCTGCACGACGATAGCTTCCGCCGTCATGCTATCTGAGCCAGTAAAGCGTCCAAATCCTCTTGGAGGAGCGATTAAGTGACTGGATAAGGAACGATTAACTGGTGGTTAGAGGGCGATAGAACTCCCATAGAGCTCCCTCTCCGAATCGCGACCTGCTGGTGCTGAGTAAGCACTATTACAAACTAATATTGCTGAGAATACAAGCGCAATATTACCCAACGCACGGTATACATGGCTATTTAAAAATCTGCTGGATTTGTCAATCCAGCAGGAGCGACCGGGGTGTCAAATCTGCATCAGCGTCACAGGGCAAAGGTTACATTTGAAACTTGCCTAACTCGCTAGCAATTCAAAAGACTCTAGTTCAAAAAGTACCTCAACGGAAACGTTGAAGCGTGTTTGCTGTTGGGTGAATTTCACGATACCGACATCCGGCGCCAACCACTTCTTTACGACGGTAACATCAAGGTCTTGCACGTCGAAAAAGGTCCATCGGAAAGACTCCTGTACTTGGAAAACATTATCGAATGTACCGGCAGGCACCGTAAGGGTTTCCTCCGATAATACCTCGAATTCATCCAACCCGTTGCCAAGCGGAAGCCGTTCGGGCACTATTTCGGCTTGAAAGCTGGTCGCCCATTTGTTTCCCGGAATCAAGGGAAAGTTGTATAACGGCAGAAACGGCAGGAACAGCATTGTCCCGTCTGTGCCAGATGCAATATTCTGTGCATGCTGAACGATTCCATTAACCAGCCCATCCTCATCGAAGCTCTGCCCGATGTAAGAATAATTCTTCACGTTCTCCAAGTTCTCGTCAGTGCTAGATTTCTCAAGAACAAAACTCTCGATCAGCTCGTCTTCCGACAGGTGTATTTGTATCTTATCAACAATTTTAAAGATAATCCTATTTCCTTCATCATCACGATACGTCCACCTGTTGCCAACGGCGAGTGGATAGTAATTCCCCGGCCGAGTGCGCCACACCTGAATATCAATGGTGCTAGTTGTCGATTTGTGCCCGTCACTGACCGAAAGCTCGATTTGGTACTTTCGCTCTTGGTCGGGCGCCGTCCACAGCGCTCCGGTTGAATCGCCGTTGATAGCGCCGCCCGTCGCCGACCACTCAAAGGTTATCGGATCTCCTTCAAGGTCGGCGACCTCGATTGTAACTGGCACTTGACTGCCGGGTTCGACAATGTCGGATTCCACTTCAAAGACAAAAATCTGCGGTGCCAGATTGATACCTCCTTCCTCATCGCCGCCGCATCCGATTGCCAAGAGTATATACGCCGAAAGAAGAAAAACCGGTAGGAATCCTCGATTGAATAAAAGCATGGTTAACACAATTCTCTTCATTTAGTACGTTGCCCTTCCGCCGCTGATGTCGTAGCACTGTCCCGTGACAAAACTGGCGAGGTCCGAGGCGAGGAAGTTTACCACTGCCGCCACCTCCTCCGGCTTGCCGACGCGCCCCAATGGAATCTTGCTAATCATATAATCGACAGTTGTCGGCGCCATGTCGTCAAGCAGCGGAGTTCCAATCACCGCAGGCGAAACACAATTGACGCGTATGTCGTATTCCGTGACCTCTTTGGCGAGCGCTTTCGTCAATCCGATGACACCCGCTTTGGATGTCGAATAGGGAATCAGCGTTGGATTCCCCTCCTTTCCCGCGACGGAAGCAATGCTCACAATTCTGCCGTATCCTCTCTCAATCATATGGTCGATTACGGCCTTGCAGCAAAGGAAAACGGCTCTCAGATTGACATCCATCACTTCGTCCCAATCCGATACCTCCAATTGGGTGAGCGGGAGCGTTCTTCCGGTAATCCCCGCGTTATTCACCAAAATGTCGATTTGGTGAAAAGCCTCAAGTGTCTGTGCGACCATGCGTTTTACTTGACCGAAATCTGTTACATCCGCGTGTATTGCGAGCGCCGAATGACCCAAGTCCTCAATCTCTTTCGTGACGGTCTCAGCTCGCGCAGCGTCCAAGTCTACCACGGAGAGGCTCGCCCCTGCGCGGGCGAGTTGGAGGGCAATCCCCCGACCAATACCCTGTCCCGCGCCTGTTACGATTGCAACCTTACCATTCAAGTTCATGTGATGTCTCCTTATGTTTATGAAAGTCTCGGCACGCCGCGGCGTTAAATTTCAGTAACTACCGACGTGTGCCCATTGTATCAGTTATCGAAGCCGTCATCAAGCATCCCAAGATTTATCAGCGGGACAATCGCATTTGATTCCGGAGATTGAGAGCCTGCTTGAAAAGTACAATTTGTAGGGTGCGCACTGCGCACCAGCCTCTAAAAGCCCCAGAGGGCGGCAGGTGTATAGATACGCCGAAACTCCCGCACATCTAAGCCCCAGCGGGGATCAACCGAGCGGATAGCGAGGGCGATAGAGATCCCACAGGTATGTAGCAGACAACACTAAATACATGACGAAACTTCCCACAAATGACCTTGCTACCGATTATTCAAACAGGCTCTGATCATCATCGAATCGAAGATGCTATTTTTAAGGCGTATGTACCGAGCGACTACCCATACGTTAGTATAACATCCATTCAGAGGCAATAGGTTCCCGAGAAACCAACGAGGGCTGAATCTTGTACCTAAATTCACATTCACATAGCTTTCGCCTTCAAAGGTCAACAATCCCATCTAATGTCCCCCGACGCTCTAGGGTAGTAGCATTCGCGCGTTTTGAGCAACTCAAACGAGAAAAACGCTTTATCCTAGACGTTCAAACTGTGTGGCATGATGAAACAAACCCTCAACCCGGCGCTTTGATGGTCCTCCCCTACACTTGCGGCGCGGTACCGAAGTTGTGCGATACTCTGATGCGATTGGCATGACTAACGTTTGATTGATGTTTTATTCAGCTTGTGCTATAATTCGTTCAAGAAATTCTGTCCTTCATACTACAGTTCTACTCTGTGATTCGGTTTCATTTGAGGAGGTGTGCTAGTGATAAAATTACACGGAGCAACATACGACAAACGGCAACTACTTCGGCATATCGGTGATATTTCGCAGATTGCCGGCATAAAACAGTACCAACTAACTGAAGGAAACGAAAGCGGAGTCCATGGGGTTGACTTCCGTACTGGCTCGGGATTAAATTTCACCGTGCTGCCGGATCGCGGATTGGATATATCTTATGCGGAATACAACGGTCTCCCACTGTGCTGGCGGTCCGGCACAGGCGATGTGGCTCCCGCTTACTACGAACCCCAAGGATTCGGTTGGTTGCGTGGATTTTCCGGTGGCCTCCTAACGACGTGCGGGATGACGCACGTAGGCGAACCGGATGAGAATGGGTCGCACGGGCTGCACGGTCGCGTCTCCCACATACCTGCAAAAAATGTCTGGGTTGACAGCCGTTGGGAAGGGAACCGTTACATGCTGTGGGCGCAGGGCAAAGTCACCGAAACTGCGGCACTGGGTGAAAATGTCTGTCGCACCCGGCGCGTTTGGACAGAACTCGGCGCAAACAATCTCCACATAGAAGATATCGTTGAAAATCTCGGATACCAAGACACGCCGCATATGTACCTCTTCCATATCAACGTCGGATTTCCGATTGTTGCCGAAGGCACCGAACTGCTTGCTCCCACCACGCAAGTGATACCGCGAGATGAGCACGCCGCTGTCGACGTGGACAATCATGCCCGGTGCGAGGCGCCGACAGCCGATTTTCGGGAACGAGTGTATTACCACGAAATGGAAGCGGATGCGGACAATCATGTCTATATTGCATTGGTAAATCGTAAATTTGACGAAGGACGAGGATTCGGATTGTACGTGAAATATCACAGGACACAATTCCCTAGGTTTGTCCAATGGAAGATGTGTAGCGAGGGGGCGTATGTCATGGGATTAGAGCCGGCGAACTGTTGGGTTGAGGGACAGGAAAAAGAGAAAACTCGAGGTACGTTAGAGTACATTGAGCCGGGCGGACGCAGACACTACGAAGCTGAGATTGGCGTGTTGACCTCCAACGACGAAATCGCAAGAATTGAGAATCAGATTGATGCTATTAAGGGTTAGAGCCGGGTCGAGGCTCGATGAAACTTTGAAGGGTACAATATCGCGAAACTCAGACGAAGTTTTTAAATCTGCCGATATCTGAACACGCATTGAAACTATTAGCCGATATCTCTTTGAATTCTGCTTAAGTGCCTGTTTGAAAAGTACATTTGTAGGGTGCGCACTGCGCACCAGCCTCTAAAAGCACCGGAGGGGCGGCAGGTGTATAGATACACCGAAACCCCCGCACATCTAAGCCCCAGCGGGCATCAAGCGACTGAATAAGGAGCGCGATAGAGATTCCACAGTTATATAGCGGACAATACAAAAACATGACAATGCTGTCTCCAAATGACTGAATATGTTTTGATACCGACTATTCAAACACGTTCTAAGAGCGTGCCATTATCCCTGTCGGAATAATTCTTTCAGCAAGTAACACGTTCTAGTCGGAGTCCCTTTCCTCGATCCAGAGGATTAACCGAGTGATCAACTGAGTGAATAACGAGGGCGATAGTAAATCCTGCGCCATGTGGTGTATTGCTAGATAGAAATGAAGTTGATAATGGAAGGGCAAAACCGGTCAATCAATCGGACTCACGGTAGTGCCTTGGTGATTTTTGCTCGTTTGTGCATATATACCCCAAGATTGGGTATGTGAAAATTCGAGGTTACACAAGTCAAGTCTATTATGCGGAAGATGAGTGCCAAAGGTTAGTATAGGATATTAATACCGTTGAAGATATTACATATTATTGTTGTTTTATGTATCGTTTTCTTTTCAAGTTCGTGTTCTAGACGTTCCATGACAGGGCTGTTTTTTCGCGTAAACACTGCACCAGTGGGCCTGAATCTCAAAGGTTCGTATAGCCCTCGCGAGTCTGATGAAAAAACAAAAGCGATAGTCGCAGCGGCCAAGATTTTTTTAGCTTCACTAGATGATAAACAGAAGCAGGCTGCAACGTATACATTTTCCCATAATGCTCAACGATCAAACTGGTCAAACTTTCCTGAGGGAATGATCCCTCGGGGTGGTTTGAAACTGGGTGAACTCTTCAAGGAACAACGTATACTTCTGGATAAACTTCTGTCCGAAATCATGAGCGAAAAAGGCGTCCAAAATATCAACTACCAATTGGCTGCTGAAGACACCATTTCCCCAAGCTCAATGCTCAAATATGGGACTCAATACTTTTACGTCGCGTTTCTTGGCGAGCCATCCAACACATACCCGTGGATGTTCCAGTTTGGCGGCCATCACCTAGGTATCAACGTCACGATATATGGCCCTGACACTACTTTTTCACCAATGCTCACTGGCGGCCAGCCAGTGCATATCAAATACAAAGGAAAGGACATATTTATCACACAGAAAGAAGCTTCGGCATCTCAAGTTTTTCTGGAGAGTCTGACCGAAGAACAGAAAAAAATCGCTGTGTGCGGAGAAGAAGCAATCGACCTTCTGTTGGGGCCTGGTGAATATGGTACGGTCGTCACATCCGAGGGCATCAAAGGTAGCGATCTGACAAACGACCAAAGGCTATTGTTACTGGAATTGATTAAAACGCGCTTAGGCTTCATCAACGACGACGATTATACCGCAACGATGGCCACTGTCCTCGCTGAACTAGACGATACCTATTTCGGATGGTGGGGACCGCAGGATAGGTTAGGGTTTGCCTATTTCCGGGTGACCGGCCCCTCTTTAGTGCTTGAATATGCCCCTCAAGATGATGACGATGCAAGTCTTATAACCCACGTACATAGCATGTACCGCAACCCTAAAAACGACTACGGTGCTACATGGCTGAATGACAAGCAATGAGAAAACATGCGCTATCAACCGTGTCAATCTCAAAAAGTAGCGTCGATATTGAGACTAAGAGCTTGTTTGAAAAGTACATTTGTAGGGTGCGATCAACCGACTGAATAAGGAGCGCGATAGAGATCCCACAGGTATGTCGCAGACAACACTAAATAACATGACGAAACTTCCCACAAATGACCAAAAACGACTTTGCTAACGATTATTCAAGCAGGCTCTAAAGCAATTCTGTTGCCGTTATCTGTTGAGGTCTTGATGGCCTAGCGACGTGTCGATGAAAAAGACCATTGGAAGAAAGAATTTGCTAGCTAAAAGAAAAACAAGGGAAAGCTTACTTCCTTTCGCGCTAGGGCAATGCCAAAATGCATTATTGCGCCATTAATCTCCAAATTTCAAAGAATTGCGCAATGTCCCTAATCATCGGTTGAATTTCCGTCCTTGGTCAACGGACATACCTAAAAATGTGCCCGCATTGGGATCAAGTTAAGCGTTTTGCGGCGCAGGTTGCGAGATTTCGATGTCTTAATCTGTTGAGTTCCAAGTAAACTTGGACGTAGGAATCCCTTTTAATTTATCCAATCGGTCCGCCTAAGAGATGCTTTATAGCGACCGTTTTCGTAGGGGCGGGGTTTCCCCGCCCGATAGGAACAAAGTTAGGAACTTTAAGACAGAAAATCCCAGCAATCTAGGCGAAATCTCTTAAATTGATGCTTATGCATACCTAAAAATGTGCCTGCGCTTGTCGAGGATATGATATTTGAGTTGCTTACCCTTTTTCTTGATATAAGAAAGGGATTGATTTATAATCCCAACTTTAGCAATGACTATGTCGATGACAACTCCGGACTGGAGAATCCGAGCTTGTTCACCAAAACTTTGGTTTCTGGGTTCGTTGAGGTGCTATGAGAAGTTTACATCCGACAATACAGGTGAGTAATTTAGGGGACAAACACGGGAAGGAAATAATACGATAACCGTTCTCGGATTAAAGCATCGATTCCCCTCATTTGTAAAACTAACAGATTGTTAAGTGGTTCATTCTCTAATTATTTAATGCTTACGAGACTGTCACAAGAAACCGTTCTACCACGCCGGTAGGTGCGGTTTCTAACCGCACCGGCACCCAACACTACCATATGTTCTTAGAAAATAAACCTTTAAGCGCCTGAAAAGAGCAGGCGTTGTATCATGCTTACACAAGGGTTTGCGAAATGCCCTGACGAGTTAATTAATATTGAAATAAAACATTATGAAAAATCTCAAGATTAGAAATAGCTTTAGAACTGTAATCAAAAACCGGCTTCTGCATTTTTTATGGATTTGTTGGATTGCCTTGTCTTTGGCACCCAGGCCTTTAGCAGCGGAAAGGGACACGACCGTCGGTCTCTCTGAAATAGCGGTCCGGATTCGGGATGAAGTCGATATCGGTAGAATGCGAAAGGATATTGCGCGGCTCTCCAGTCTGGAGAGCCGGGTCACAGGCTATCCCGAAGCTGCTGCCGCAAGTAAGTACGTCTTCGATCGGTTCGTCGAGACCGGCTTACAGAACGTCGAGAGCCGCGAATTCCGGATCGCCGTTCCCGTTGACCACGGTGACGGAAGACTGGAGGTGCTTTCCTCAAACGATGAGGTGCTCAGAACCATAAAGATATGGCCCGTGTGGCCCAACCTCATTCGTACCTCACTGCTGCCCACCGGAATCAAACACCTCGTGCAAGATGGCGAAACCGTCGAATCCATTGCCAAGTCATATCAGGTAGAGCCCCGATCCATTCTTGAGGATTCCCATAATCAATATCTGCAAAATCAAGCTGCTGATGGACAGGACAACGACAGGGATGGCGAAATCGACGAACCTGGCGAAGTGGCGTTAACGACAAGCAGCACGGTATTCGTTCCCACCGGCGGTCTTCGCGCCCCACTCTTTTACGGGGGTGACGCCAATCTGGAGGACTTCAACGGCAAAGATATCGGCGGATTCTGGTACGCCGTTCAGAGGGGCGATACGCTTGAAGACATCGCTCACAGGCATCGTGTTACCGTGGGGAGTATCACCGACGATGTGCTCAATAGCCACCTGCAGAAAACCGAAGACGGCATTGACAACAACGAAGACGGCGAAATTGACGAATACGGCGAAATCCCGTTGCTTGCCGACATCGTCTATTGGGACAGTGACGGTATTGATAACGATGCTGACGGGTATGTTGACGAAACGCCCGGCAATGCCTACGATGGCGTTGACAACAACAACGACGGTCTAATTGATGAGGACGGTGAGTTTATTGCCGCATCGGAGTCCAGTCTCTTCATTCCGCGCGGAAGCGTTCTGCTGGTAGATTTCAATTCCAGCACGCAATGGATAAATGCTGCCATGCTTGGCGCGAAAGCTGTGGTGTTTATTGAACCCGAAACCACTATACGCGGTGAAGCCGAAAACAAATTCCTAACGGTGCCAGCGAACATCCCGCGATTCTGGGTTTCGAGAGCAGATGCGGACCTGTTACTAAACCTGTTAAATGACGCCGATGCAAAGAACTCAGATTCGAATTTTGAATCACAACCGTTGATGGTGCGTCTGAACTCCACTATGACATGGGAACGACAGATTGGGCAAAACATCCGCGGATTCCTCGAAGGCAGCGACCCGATTCTGAAAGACGAGATGGTTGTCGTTACCGCGTATTACGACTCCATGTCGGTCGTCCCGTCACTTGCCCCCGGCGCCGATCCGACCAGCGGAATCGCGGCGCTTTTGGAGGTGGCGCGAATCCTCAGCAAAGAGGAATACCGTCCCGGACGCTCTATGCTGTTCGTCGCGACGGACGGGCACTTCCAAGGGCTTGCCGGTATGCGTTTCTTCATGTTCGGAATTGGACAAGATATAATCGCGAGGGCGGACTTCAACATCAACTCGGGCGAAGCGCCCGGGATTCCCACCATGGGCGGGATGGCAAAAGGTCTTGGACTCGACCTCCGTCCGTTCAAGGAGTTGAGCCGTAAACTGCTGCTCTCCATCGACCGCAGCGTGCTAGTTGATCTGCCGCCCGAATTTTTCTACGAAATCCACCAGCTTGACGATGCCATTCTGTCACTGAAATCCACGGTATCCGATGTCGGGAAAACGTACAACCGAATCAACTCGCTGCGCAACAAACAACGAGATTTCAAAGAGAAGCAGAAAAGACGCCGCCGCATCGTGAAAAAACGCGAGAAGCAGGGCTATACGCTGGAGGAAAAATCCACGCTTGAGACCAATCTCGCAAAATTCAAGAAAGATGCGCTGCAGACAACCCAATTCTTGCGCATGGTCGTTGACCGCATGCATGACCTCCAGATCATGGCGTTGACGGCGTGCCGAGAAGCGCAATTGGAACTAATTGAAAACGTTGCGCTACCCATGGCACGGTTGGACGCGTGGGTGTTGGAACAGTTGGAAGCCGATTTGAATGCCGGGCGCGTCGGTGGAAGCTACGGACGGCAGCCGGGTGATTCATACCTCATTCCGGAAAAAGGTGAAGATGACGCCTATCATCTCCCAATTCCGCCTAATCTCATTGGAACATCTGTAGCCTCGGATTTGAAACTACTGTCCGACTATTTGGCGGATTGGGAGTTTTCCGATTCTCGTAAATTTGCGCTCCAATACGCTCAAGAGCGCGTGCTAGATCGACACCTGGATTTCCACGGTTTGAAGGCGATGAAGGACGCGCGCAAGGTTGTGGATCGCGCCAGGCAGGCGAACAGAAGTTTGGACGACTATATTGCTCAAGAAAAACTTCAGCTTGAGAACGCCCTTCAAAGAATTCCTTTGGATGCGGATTTTGAGTCACCCATCAAGACGAGCATAAGCCGGTTGCGCACCCAGCGCGACTACATGCCTGATGATGTCGACGGGATATTCTCACCTTTTCTGAGTAGAGCCATTATGAGTCGGTTGAAGGGGATCCAGACGCAACTGCGCCAGAAGGTGGCGAATGTTCACGAAACAGCCGGCGGCGGGGTGATAAAGGAATCGCATGCCGTCCTTATTGAGGAGTTGACGAAGGACAAGCAGGGAATCTTTGAGATTGCCATGCGGAACGCGCGGCTTGAGCGCAAGCGGCTGGAATCCCTACTTGAGAATGATTGGCATGCGTCGCTGAATCGTCCGTACTTTGAAGAAGAGATACTCGTGTTGCGTCACTACCTTGAAAATGACGAAGCGGAAGCCGCACTTGAGGCGCGCGAGCAGATAGCTGCCCACCTTGAAGAACGCAGGCTGCTCCGGTTTGTCAAACAGAAAGCGCGCGAGGATATTGTCGAACTTCAGAATCTGAGGAATGGGCTGAACAACTTTGACCGCGATTTTCCGGACGACATAAAAATCCTTCTCCGGGACAACATGCTCACCCTCCGGAATTCGCGCATTCGCAACATCCAGTCCCGTGTGGCAATTCTAGCCCGATTCAGCAAATCGGAATATGACCGTAATATCGCCGCCGTTGAGCAAGCCATCTCCCTTCAAGACCTTTTCAACCGCTACTACACCTCCCTATTTATCTCGGTTGACCTCTCCACGCAGAGCGACAAATTCGCCGTGTTCAACAAGGGCTGGTTCTACGACCAGCAGCCCGAATTCGTATTGAGGCGAGAGTTTGCCCCCATTGGAAATAAGCTCATGCAGTACGCCAACGACGTCGACTTCGGCGTGCGCATCGGCAAACTCTGGAGTTTTACCGATGACCAAATTCGTCAGGCGGTCATGAACAGCCAATGGGAAGCCGCCTTCGAGATAGAGACGAAGAAAGAAATTGAAGGAAAGTCTCTGGAGACCCTGATTTCCGACCACTACGAATCGTTGGTCGCGCTGACCGATGTCTCCCGCTTGATGAAGATGCAGTTTGAGCAGATGCAGACGCGCGGCGAGCCCTCGGAAGAGATGCTGAAAGACATGGAATACATCCGCAACGAAGTCGAGCGGTTCATCCAAGACGACCTACGCGAGGCACAGCGAACCCGCAAGAACACGATCCGACTCCTCAATCGGCTACCGATGATGCTTGCCCTGCGTCATGAGGATCCCTCTCAACTAAGCCCGGACGAGATTGAAGATATCCAAACGTTAATCGACATCGTCGGGCTGGGAGGCGAAACGAACTTCGTCAACGCTATCGGTGCCACCGGCGCCAAAACGTGGCGAACCTACATCCCGGGCAAGATTGCTTTTGACAGCGAGGTTGCCACGTTGATAGGCAAAACCGGCGTCACGTTCGCCACGATCGAAGACGGGCGGCTGCTGACCGACACACCGTTGGACACGATTGACAGAATGGATCTCACGTATGACGGCAATCTTCACAGGCAGGTAAAATCGCTTACCGGCATCCTCATCCAAGCCATGCTCGATCCGAAAATGCCCACCGGCGCCAAGGTGAGTAACTTCTACTGCAACTTGTTCGGCGATGTCGTCGAATACGACGCCCGGGAGAGCGCGCTGCCGAATACACCGGTGCCCTATCCGATTGTCGCTATACGGCGCAAACACAAGACCATGATGGGTGTTCGCGGCGATCTGATTGCCATGGGCAACAACAAAGCTCAGTTTGATGTGCCGGGTCTGGCGATGGAGGGACGAGCAACTCACCGCATTGGCGGGTTGCAAGAGGTTGATGCCTACCTCCTTGACTCCGACTCCGGCGACATCGTGTATGCCCCCGATTTGGGCAACTTCGGCGCCAAACTCACATCCAATAAACTTCGGATCCAAAACCGGCGGCGAGGCTGCCGTGTCATCGTTTTCCCGTGTGTTTCCACCACCATTTACGACCTCGTCGATCAGCGGTACCTGCGCACGCTGCGCGAGTTGCAAGTGTTCGACGGCTTGAGCGATAGTCCGCCGGAAAAATACGGGATGTCCAAACCGTGGCAGCAGCAGGGCGTGTCCGCCACCGAGCCGATCGCGCTTGTCTATTCCGAACCGGATACACGTATAAAGATTGGCATGGCATACGGGCAGATCGGCAAGCGGTTGCTGCTTATCAAAGCGGGCAAGAGCGGCGCGAAGAATCCGGCGCTCTACACCGGTTCGGGATTCGTCGTTCGCGAGAACGGCTCCATCCGCGTCACGCCCTACGTTGTCGTCCGAGATATGTGGTGGCTCGACGAAAACCGCACGAGTTTGTACAAACGGTTCGGCATCAGCAGCGATCGGCTCGATCAGCTCCATTTCTATGCACACCAACACTTGGACCAAGCGGAAACGGCGCTCGCCAAGAAAGAATACTCCACGGCAATGAAACTGGCGCGAGCGGCGTGGGGATACGAATCGCGCGCCTATCCCGATGTCAAGAAAACGGGTAACGATGTCGTCAACGGGGTCATGTTCTACCTCGCCTTACTCCTACCGTTCTCCTACTTTATGGAACGTCTGATCTTTGCCTCTCCCGACGTGCACAAACGGATTGGCGGCGCGGCTGCGATTTTCATCCTGGTGTTCTTCTTCTTGGCGCAGGTGCATCCCGCGTTTCAAATTACGACCACACCCGTCATCATTCTTATCGCCTTCGTGGTGCTGGTGCTAACGGTGTTCGTAATCGCCATCATCTTGCGAAAATTCGAGGAGCAACTCGAGAAAATCAGACAGGAAAGTTCGAAGGTGTATAAAGCGGACGTGGGCCGCCTGGCGGCTTCCGCCGCGGCTTTCAGTCTCGGCGTGTCGAATATGCGAAAACGGAAGGGCCGCACCATTCTGACATGCGCCACGCTGGTGATATTGACCTTCACCGTTATCTCGTTCACCTCCGTGCGCACCTTCATGCACCCCAACAAGACCAACCTGCCCGCCGTGACACCGCGCTACACCGGGATGTTGATTCGAGATCAGTATTGGCGTCCGCTTGAAGCGCCGGTCATCAGCTCGATTATGAATGATCTGAGGAAGACACAACTTCCCGAACCTGATTTTCGGATGATGTTGAAAAGGCGAGGCACGTCCTCGGAGGAGATTGAGGATACCATTGCTCAGCTAAGCGAGGCGGGGACGCTCGCCAGCGTCAGCGCCGAACCGACATTCCTGTTCAGCATGGATTCAGAACTTCAGGATGAGTTTGCGAAGGGCGAAATTTCCGCAAGTTTAAACCATGAATTTGACAGACGCGGATTCCTTCTTGCGCCTCAGACATCTATTCAGCCGGTCACGGACGAAGAAAGATGGGAAATCACCGGCAACAGGAGCACATACACGGTGAGGAAAGACGGGGATGAATTGAAGGTTTACCAGCCCTCTTCGATGTTGACGGTTCACAACGCGGTAGGTCCCCGAGCATGGTACCAATCATCAGGCACGGGAGATCAGTCGTTTATCGAATTGAGACGCACCTCCAACGTCAAGGATCCCGTGCCCCCCGAGGACGCCTTGACCGGTCAACCCTACACCTTCTCCGCCAACATGCTGGTCGGGATGAGCGCCGCCGAGCCGCGAATCACCGGTATAAACCGCTATCTGTATTACGGTAAGTGGTTCGATCCCGCGGATGAGGAGGAATGGCCCACGCGATGGCCCTATGCTTGTGTGCTACCGAAAGGAGTTGCGGATCTGCTGGGAATTGTCGAAGCCGATATGGGCAAAGCCACCGTTTCGGTTTACGGCGCGGACTTTACCGTGACCGGGGTGCTCGGAATCGGTTTCAAGGATTTGACCGACAACGATGGCGAGGAGTTGACACCCATCGATCACCAATTGATGAAACAGCAAAGCTCGCGAGGAGCGCAAGGGAATCAGAGCAGCACCAGCGAGTTGCAGAAATATATCCACCTGACGCCCGACAGCGTTGCCATACTGCCGTATCAGGTAATTATCAACCAAGGCGGCACGCTGCGCTCGGTGGCTGTCAATATGGAGCCTCAACCCGAAGATCCGCCGGTACCGGGTGCGGTTGACAAACTGGATCTCATCATGGCGCCGCTGATGAGCCGAATTGCGCTCGATTTCTTCGTCGCTCGAGACAAGAACACCTATCTGTACAGCTCAATCGGGATGACCTCCTTCTCCGGCATGGGAAACCTGTTCATTCCGATTCTCATCGCATCGCTGATTGTGTTAAATACCATGCTTGGCGCGGTCTACGAAAGGATTCGTGAGATTAGCATTTACAGCTCTGTCGGATTGGCGCCGGTGCATATCGCGTTTCTGTTCCTCGCGGAGGCGTGTGTGTATGCGATTGTGGGCGCGGTGCTCGGTTACCTGTTGGGTCAAGTCGTGGCGACGCTGCTGGTGAATTTCGGCTGGCTTTCCGGTCTGACCCTAAATTACTCGTCCATGTCCACGGTCGTAGCGACGATTATCGTGATGATAGTAGTCGTGGGCAGCACACTGTACCCGGCGATTAAAGCGAGCCGGATGGCGGTTCCCGATCTGGAACGAAAGTGGAAGTTGCCGGAACCTACAGGCGATGAATGGCACTTCAACCTACCGTTTACGGTGCTGTCCGAGGAAGCCCTCGGTCTGAACATATTTATGCGCGATTACTTTGATGCGCACGCGGACGAGTCGGCGAGTGATTTCTATACGAACCAAGTTGCCTTCGCCAGGTTTATGGAGGACTCCGGAGATAGGGAACAGGAGTCGTACGCCGTCAGTATGATGGTTTGGTTGGCGCCGTACGATTTGGGCGTGAGCCAAGCCATCCGGTTTGTGACATCGCCGGTTGGCGGCGAGGAGGAGGAACTGTACCAGATCAAGCTTGATATTACCCGCGAGAGCGGCGAAATAGCGTCGTGGAAACGTGTGAATCGTCGGTTCTTGAACTTGATTCGGAAGCAGCTGCTGATCTGGCGGACACTTAGCCCGGACGTTCGCGGCGAATTCCACGAGCGCGGACGCCAAGAGGACGACGCGTCGGAGGAAACCGCAAGCCCTGAACTGGCGCCGCAGCCAGCGGATTGAAAAACAGTGGCCAGTGACCAGTGTTCAGTGGCTAGTTGAAAGAAGAAAGCGGGAAAATGCGGGTTGGGTTTCGCTCGCTGGACTACCTGCCAAGGGGCGAAAACCGGAAGAAACCGAGTTTTGGGGAAAAACTCGGTTTCGACGTAACTCCGCGTTTCTTATTGGCGGCTGCCGATAAATGTGCCTGAAAAGTCCTCATCGGGTTCTTGACGGAACGCCTGATTTTTACGGACGTCAGGGCGGTGCCGGGGATAGTGAAAGCTATTAACCTCTCTTCACACGGAGATTGAAGCGTTGGGTTTCGCTCGGAAATGGGAGATCTCAAGCAAAACGGAAACCCTAAAGCAAGTTAATCTCTTGGCTAATTTCCGGGTTTCCGCTCAACCCAACCTGCAGGCTGCATCTTGCACCCAAAACCGAGGAGAAGAAACATGCGATTCGGACGAACACTGGTGTCGTTTATCGGGTTAACGGTGTTGCTGTTGAGTGGGGAGTTGTGGTTGAGCAACGGGTTCGCCTTCAGCACAAATCGAATCGTATTCTCATTCCAGGCGAAACCTGACGACACTGAAATCTATGTAATGGATGCCGATGGCGGAAACCGAGAAAACCTGACAAACCATCCAGCGTACGACGGCGATCCGGATTGGTCTCCTGACAGGACGAAGATTGCATTCGTTTCCACCAGAAACGGGGGGTGGCCTCAAATCTACGTCATGGGCGCCGATGGAAAGAACCCGATTAGATTGACAGATGGACCGCGGAACAAAGGGGGCCCGGACTGGTCTCCGGATGGGGGTAAAATTGCGTTCTGGGTCGACGATTGGGTTGATTATATCGTCGTGATGGATGCCGATGGGAAAAATAGTGTTGTGCTCGTGGACGACGCTTCGGCGCCGTCATGGTCTCCGGATGGGCGTGAGATTGCATTCTCATCGACGAGAGATGGTGATGGGGCGTGGTCTGATATCTACGTGATAGGCGCTGACGGACAGGGGCTTAGAAGGTTGACGGATGAATTATGGAGTGGATTCAGTCCAGCGTTTTCTCCTGACGGAAAACGGATTGCATACGTGTCCATGGACGGATCATTCTATCACATTTTTGTGGTGGGGGCGGATGGCGAAAATCGCAAAAGGCTTACGCACAAACTAGAGCATCATGGAGACCCTGCATGGTCTGTTTCCGGACGGAGGATGGCATATAATGTCTGGGACAATGATGGTCATTCATCGATTCACTTGATGACCTCCGATGGACAACATGTTAAGCGACTTAGCGTTGTCGATGGCGCATACGATTTTCAGCCCGACATTCGCTCGTTCGGATTAGCTGTGTCCCCCACCTCCAAAACAACCACGATTTGGGGTCGGCTTAAGAAACGCGCGCCTGATATTCGATAAGCTGCGCGAAATTGCCATGAACTTGGATTTTTTATGATGGGGCCATGGGACGAGGTGGGTCATTGAAAACCTCGCCCAGCGTCAAAGATGGCACTTAGCTCGACTTTGTACATTTGAGCGGCGTAACGAACGGTGTCAATCAAGTGTTGAAGAGAAGCAGGGGAGATTTAACCATCTGATCTGTTTGGTTGACCTGTGAAAAAGTCGGCAGTTTCTTATACCATACGGCTGTGGTTCCGCTGACACTCTCAAAGGCTGGTGCGCAGTGCGCACCTTACAAGGAATGGTGGGCGGTGCCCACCCTACATATGTACTGTACATTTGAATTTGTTTAATTGTTCGTTCTAGATAAGGAATATGAATTTTACGAGACAGTAATTGTAATGGAAAGTTCTTGGCTGCCATCTTTGCGATAAATTCTTCTCATCACAAAGTATAGATGTCCTGCGATTGGACGGATCACTGCAAAAGTTTCTGCACTCCAAGGAAAATCTTCAATTGAATGATTGAAGATTTCACCTTTCGTACCTCGCCCGTGCCGCCCACCGCCCCTGGTCATTGGGGATCTCTATCGCGCTCCTTTTTCAGTCGCTTGATCTATCCACGTTTTACTCTCTGAATGGGATTCTGCCGGAATGGCGGTGGCGAGTTGAAACGCCTCCAATTGCTCTACGCCAGTCTCTGTTCTTTAGAACCTGTTTGAAAAGTACATTTGTAGGGTGCGCACTGCGCACCAGCCTCTAAAAGCCCCAGAGGGGATCAAGCGAGTGAATAACGAGTGCGATAGAGATCTTACAGGTGTACAACAAGTCACGGCAGAAACATGAAATACCACTCCTCAAATGGCAAAAAATGGCATTGGCACCTATTATTCAAACAGGTTCTTACTGATCACTGGTCACTAGTCACTGTCCACTGTTTTTGAAAACTATGTCTGACAAATTCAACCAACAACAGAAGAACCCCGGGCTGACGCCGCGGTTACTGCTCATCACGCTCATCCTGGTTCCTATCAACTGCTATTTTCTGCTGCAGATGGAACTGGTGCGTTATACCTTTCCAACTTGGATTGTGCCGCTGTCCAACGTCATCTTCATCTTGACGGCGGTGATGACAATCAATGCTTTGGTTCGCTTGCTCCTCCCCGGCATCGCGCTTCGACACGGCGAACTTCTGGTGCTATACGTGATGTTGAGCATTACGACGACGTTGTCCGCCGGGGACATCCTGCAAGCCATACTGTCAATCTTGGGATACGCCTTCTGGTTTGCCACACCGGAGAACGAATTCCAAGAACTGTTTATCCGGCATATTCCCCGTTGGCTCACCGTCTCGGACGAGGCGGCACTACGCGATTTCTACGATGGTGAATCTACCCTTTATCTGGAACACCATTTGAAGGTGTGGACCCCGGTAGTTCTCGCATGGCTGCTGGTTTTCTTGGTGTTGGCGTTCAATTTCCTGTGCTTGAACACTATCCTGCGGCGCCAGTGGACGGAGCACGAACGGTTAACCTACCCAATCGCCCAACTCGCATTGGAAATGACGAGGCCTAAAGGCGGCTTCTTCCAGAATAAGCGAATGTGGATAGGTTTGGGCATCGCCGCGGGCATCGGTCTACTCAACGGGCTGCACACACACTTCCCGCAGGTTCCGTTCGTTCCGGTAAAACGCACCTACTACACCGTCACCGAAGGACCGTTGAGCTTCTTCGCGGATGGCGGCGATTTGATTCGCCTCTCGCTCTATCCCTACGCGGTTGGAATTCTATTCCTGATGCCCCTCGATATGCTGATTTCCACCACTTTCTTTTGCGGCTTATACCGGGTTCAACTTACACTGGGCGACATCATGGGGTGGGACACGCTCCCCAGATTCCCGTTCCATGGTGAACAGATTCTCGGCGGCTTCTTGGGGCTTTGCTTCTTCGTTTTTTGGACCGGGAAGGGACACTTCGTACGTGTGATAAAGCGTGCGTTGGGTTGGCGAATAGATCTCCGCGATTCAGAGGAGCCTCTTCCGTATCGCGCCGCGGTGTGGGGGTTGGTGATCGGGCTTATTGTGCTGACCTTCCTGCTCCGGAGGGCGGGCATGACGTTCTGGGTGGCTGCCACATTCGGGGTGCTCTTCCTGATTGCGCCAACGGTGATGACCCGGCTTCGCGCGGAGGCGGGGGTGTTCGCCTGCTATGGATACGCACCACGCGCGATGCTCAGTCAATGGCTGGGCACCCGACGGCTCGGGCCCCAAAACCTGACATCGCTGACCGTGTGTTTCTTCAACAGCGAGTACCGCCCGCAGCAGATGCCGCACCAACTCGAAGGGTTCAAAATCTCGGACCAAGCCAATCTCTCCCATCGTAAGATGTTTGCCGCGATACTCATTGCCACCGGGCTGGGCGTGCTTGTCTCTTTTTGGATTCAGCTCCACTTATACTACGACCATGGGGCGGCTTCGGGCTATTTTGGTCCATGGGCGCTTGGGCACGGCAGGCGGTGGTACGGGTGGCTGAAGGATTGGATCTACTATCCCACCAACACCGATTGGTTGGGCGTGGTGTTCATGGGCGGCGGGTTCTCGGTGATGATGCTTCTCGCCTATTTGCGCTCAAGAGTCTTCTGGATGCCTTTGCACCCGTTGGGATTCTTGATAGCCGGCGGAGGAGAGTTGCCGGGCGATCTCTTGGTGCCGCTTATCGTCTGTACGGTGGCAAAGTGGCTCATCCTCAAGAACGGAGGAATACAAAGTTACCGCCGCGCGGTGCCGTTTTTCTTGGGGTTGGTATTGGGCGATTTTCTTATGGGCAGTATCTGGAGCATACTGAGTATCGTGCTAAATGTGGAGACGTACCAGTTTTATCCGTGACGCGCGGTTGTTGAAGTTTTTAGGGGTTATTGGCTGGCGCGCTCAGTGTCCAATCTTGCGATTCCTCTCCATCGCCGCTGGTGCTTTCAAAGGCTGGTGGGCAGTGCCCACCCTACAACTTGATCTCGCGATACAAGAGATGGTGGGCGGTGGATCTCTATCGCACTGGGATCTCTATCGCGCGTGCTATTCGCGTGCTTGATTTATCCACTCGCTTGATTCCACCCTACAACTAATCTGAGACATCACTTTCCTCTCGCATCGTAACAATGACATATGCGATAAGGATAATTATGAAAAGCGCCGAATACATATAGGCAAGTGCGCGAAGGGTTTCGATGATGGTTGCGTATGTCGCAGTCAACCATGCAACTCGATCGTAATCAAGGTTCGGGGCAAATTCTTTGATTGTGTCGTAATGCGACCACATATCAAATTGTAACTGATGTGCTAATGCGCCTCGCGAAACACCGACCAAGAAGGTGGCATATTTGACGTACTTTATGAACGCGCTGTTTATGCGGAATTTGTCCTGAAAAATGTCCGCAAAGATGGTGGAAATCAAGCGAGCAAACACCACCATGACGCCAAAAGAAACGATTGCCGCGACGACGATCGAGACTATGAAATGCAGTTCTAAAAACATTGTTCCTCCTCATTTTAAGTACCTCTTTTCTCGCACTTTAACGGTGATGTACGCAATCAAGCCGAGTACGAATAACGCCATGTACATAGAGGCGATTGCGGTAAGGGATTGCATGATGATTGGCTGTATCCATATCAGCCACATCCACCATTCTGGGTGAAAGGAAACACGGTCAATGGAGATGTGCTCTAGCATGTGTATCCTGAGTTCAGAACTTAGCGGATTTACGGTTACGCCGTACGAGATGCCAACCAGATAGGTCGAATATCTCACATATCGAGTAAACATGCGACTGGTTTCGTTCTGGATGACGCGCCGCATGAGGATGGATATCGGCTTTTCGCACACGCTCGCAACACAAAATGAGACCAATCCTGCCGTGGCGAATAAGACAATAAAACCCAGTTCAAAAGACATACATTCTCCGGTTGCGTCAAGCAGAAAGCAAAGTAGGGCTCGACAATCTGACGGGATTTCTATTGCAGGTCGTTTTCGGTGAGTAGGTTTTGGATCCGGCTTTCTTTAATGGTGAGATGGAGGACACGTTGCCAACGGTGAGGGACAAACAGGTTTAGCGTGCCATCACTGACGACACAATCCATATAGGAGCACTGGAAGTTTCGGAACGGTCTTTCGAAGGCTTCGCTCAAGGCGTTGGCAAACACAAAGCGCGGCTCACTCCATGTGTGCCCGCCATCCGTAGAGGTTGCCAACCAGACTTCGGAGCGATCTTTCATGACTTCGGATTTTTCGGCGCTGAGACCGGTATAGTTAAAATCGCTGTATCGGTTGTGGTGGAAAGCGACGAGGGTTTTGCCGTCGGACAAATGAAACAGCATCGGCGGCGCATCGGGATGCACCAGCGGTGTTGGCTGCGGCTGAGTCCAAGTACGACCATCGTCCTCGCTCCATAGCCCCCAGAGATGACCTTCGGAAGTGCGAGTCATCAGGAAAACGCCTCCGTTTCCGAGGCTGATGGGTCGCCCCTCGTCCATACGATTGAACTGGGGAACGCACCATCCGCCGTGGCGTTTGTAAGGCCCAACGTTCCACGTCTGTCCGTGATCTTCCGAACGCAAAACGTACTGCCGCGTCATCAGCGGTTTGTAAGACCAGTCAGCTTCGTGCGAGCCGAGCAGCCAGGTGCCGGCATCAGTTTCGCACATACGCATAACGGACATTCCGCGGAAACCGGAGTCATTGGCGGGAGCGATCTGCGTGAGTTTGGACCAACTATGTCCATTATCATCCGAATATCTAAAGCCGATGGGCGCGTTTTCGTGCAGCCCATTGGCTTGTTTTAAGCCGTTTATGCGCTCGTCATCCCAAACAGGTTGCGTGCCGAAGGCATAAATTCGGTTTGTGCCGCGGGGCGTGAGGGGAATAAACCCGTGTTGATTGTAGTCGATGTCGAAGGCGACATGGGGACCTTGCCACGTCACCCCACGGTCGGACGATCGGTAGGCGAGCATGTCGTTGACCTTTTCGGACTTCCCTCCGTAGTGACCGCCATCGGGAAACATCAGGAGAAAATCCCCATTCGGCGCAATTGTCGCCCGGCATTCATATAAACCGCCTTCGGGATCGCGTGCGCGGTGCACAATCTGGCCATCAAGATGCTCACTGGCAACAATGCCCAACCGCTCGCGGAGAACAACCCCTTTTGGCAATTGGGACACCGAGACGCTGCGTTTGTTAATCTCTGTGGTGCTACCGATCTGTTCGTAACTTGACATGCCCATGAGAATTTATTGACAATCGTTAAAAAACCGATTGTCTCCGTGTTTGCTAAGATGTTATTTCATTATCACCATCCGTTTCATCTGCCGGAAAGACGGCGTGGAGAGTTGGTAAAAATAGACGCCGCTCGAAACACGCTCTCCCTGATTGTTGCGTCCATCCCAATAGGTGGCGCGCCCTCGGCTGCGGTAAAAACCCGCTGGCTGGAACCCGAGCGGTAGCGTCCGAATCAGCCGCCCGGATGCCCCGTAAATCGAGAAGGTCACAGCGCCTCCCTCCGAAAGTTGATACGGAATCCACGTTTCGGGATTGAATGGATTGGGGTAGTTCTGCAGCAGTAGGCTCTGGCTCGGTCTACCGACGCCGCGAAGGGTTACGGACAAAAGCGCGTTTTCAATGTCGTCGGGCGACACCGTGAAATTGAACTGCTCCGAGGCAACCTCACCGGTCGGATCAGTGACGGTCACCACTAGAGTGTCGCCAACCTGCACCACGCTGCGGCGCGCAAGGTCCGCTGTCGCCGCGGCGAAGTAACCGTTCCTCACACGGTCTTTCAAGATGGTGTTGGTGCGTTGACTTCGCACGCTGACCAGATAGCCGTCAAAGTTCCGATTCCCTTCCAACCGTCCACTGAGAACGAACGCCCAAGCATCGTTGTCCGATGTCCGGCCCGGCGCGGCACCCGGATGATTTGACCACGCGGTACCAACGAATATGACAGACTGCGGATGAGGCACGTTTACAATGTAGCCCAAGGCGCCGTCGATCGGAAATCCGTCATCGGGTGCGTCCGGGGTCCATCCAACAAATTTCTGGCCAACATCACCCAAAGTAATTACTATCGTTGCTCCCACCAGTTGCGACAAATAACGCGCGTTAATCGGTTGAAGCGGTTTCAAGGGCAGTGAGAGCATGTTCAAGCCTTTGGAGAGGTTAGCGGGGTAGATACCCGCGAAATTCTGCGCACTCTCACTGAGAACGGGTCTAGATATAAAACCGTGCCGGCGCCCGTCGATAGTGTCATAGTAGCCGACTATACCGTCCTTTGTGTCAATGTCACGCGCTACGGTGGTGATACTGCCGGGAACTCGCAACTCCGTGGGGTCGCCGTTCGGTCTGAGGACATAGGAGCGTTCAACATCGTCAACCTTTTTTGCACGGAACACGATGACCCCGGCATCGCTGATGGCGTTCACGAAAAGAAATTCCAGATTCGATGTGCTACCGGGGAGGTCGAAGGTGGTGTAGCTGCCATCGGCGGTGCGCATGTAGCCGTGATACACACCGTCCGCATCCACGTAACTGCCAACCAAGGTGTTTGCGACGTTCATATCGTCGGCGTAGGTTATCGTTGCCCCGGGCACATCGAATTGTTCGTCTCCCACGAATCCGTGGATGGCGCCGGCGTCGTCAAACACGTCACCTATCAGTTGACCCGCCGCGCTGACGCCGAAGATTTCCGTTTCGGCCGCTCCGGGAAAATCGAACTGCGTCAATTCGCCGTTCTGCACGACCACACCGTGGGAGACCTCGTTCATGTCTTGATAGAAGCCCACGGTCTGTCCGGCGTTGTTGAGGCCATAGAAACCTATGGAGAGCGAGTCCGGCACATCATAGGTGGAAAACACGCCGTCAATCAACGTAAACCCGACAGCTTTTTCCTCGGCAGAGCCGCGAGTGTTGCCGGCAAAGTGACCATAGTCGTTGGTAGATGTTAGTTCCAGAAAGTCAATACCTGGAACCTTAATTGTCTCGAATACGTAATCCATGGCCGCGGGCTTGGCGATAAATCCGCGTCTTTCCCCGTCTAGCGTATCATAGTAACCCGCAATTTGTCCCTTTGCGTTGACATCGAACCCGACGGTACTGATGCTTCGCGGCACTCGCAACTCCATCGGCTCACGCCCCGGTAGAATCACATAAGAACGATCGAAATCGCCAATCTCTTTCGCTCTGAACACGATGACACCGGCATCGTTGATGGCATTCACGTAAAGGTGCTCTAGCTCGGACCGGGTGCCTGGATATTCCAGGGTCGTAAAGTTACCGTCGGCGCCGAGTTTGAAGCCGTGAAGTATTCCATCGGCATCTACGTAGCTCCCGACGGAAACCCCGGCGGAGTTAATATGACCGGCATACGTCGTCATCGCACCGGGAAAATCCAACTGTACATCCCCCACAAATCCGTGAACGTCACCGGAGGCGTCTACAATGCTGCCGGCAAGTTGCCCAATTTCGCTAATCCCGAAGACATAGGTTTCCGATGCGCCAGGGAAGTCGAATCGAGTCATTTCGCCATCACCGGCGATTAAGCCGTGAGAAACTCCGTCCGATCCCACGTAGTATCCGACAGCTTGGCCCTTGTTGTTTAGCCCGTACAGATACGTATTTTCTGAGTCGGGAAAATCGTGAGTCGAGTACACTCCGTCAATCAGTGTGAAGCCGATAGTCTTTTCCCCGTCGGAACCGCGCTTGTTACCGGCGTAATGCCCGAGGTCATTGCTGGCAGTCACTTCCAGAAACTCAACGCCGGGTACCTCAATTGCCTCGAAGAAATAGTCCACGATGGGGTCGGACGCTTCGGGGAGGGCTACCCGTATCGAATACTCTTGCGAATGCGAAATCCGAGGGAGAATCGCCGCGAGTACAAAAGCGAGAACGACGCCGATGGCAATAGTGAATCGAAGCGCTTGCGTTTTCATCGTTTCTATCCTCCGTTGTGTGGCTTAACCTGATGCTGGTGAAAACTCGTTTGGAGTATGTATTAAATTTAAGCCAAGATTACACCTGAAAATTGTGCGCACCATTATAGCATAAGTAAATTGACTTCTCAATTTCAAATCCTGCATATACACGGGGCATTACCTCCGACTCTATATGATTGACGCATTGCATTCCATTCGTTGTCCATTCCCTGTTCATAATGCGTAGGTTGGGTTGAATGGAGATTCCACAGGACATCACACGCAACAGGAATGCGTTCGAGAGGCCATTCCGTCCGAAAGAACTGGAACTCAAGTGAAACCCAACACCCCAATTCACGCAGGACTGTTGGGGTTCGTTGCATTTGGTGTGCCCGAGTGGTGTGTCGGAAAGCTGGACTCTCTCTGGATCTCTGATGAAACTTGGCTGCTGACCACTCAACCCAACCTACACCATTGCGTTCGCGTATGACAGACAAATCGCGCTGATTGTGAACGAATCAAGTTGAAAAAGAGGTGTTTGTGTGGTATAGTTGCCTACACGTGGTAAGATGAACTGCATACGCCGAAGTATTTAGCATAACCGAGGGAGATGCTGATTCATGGAAGAATTACTTGATGGATTCAAACTGTGGGGACCGTTTGCCGTCTTCTTCGTTGCGACATCGGTGTTTGGCTGGCGGATATTGAATCGGAGAGAAGACAAACTTGAAGCGCGCAATAAAGAATTACTCATCCAGCTCCGGGAGGATTCACGACAGAGAGAAGACAAACTTGAAACGCTCATTAAAGACTCAAACAACCTGCTCCGGGAGGAAATGTGGGAGAGGAATGACAAACTTGAAGCGCGCAATAAAGAATTACTCATCCAGCTCCGGGAGGATTCACGACAGAGAGAAGACAAATTTGAAACGCTCATTAAAGACTCAAACAACCTGCTCCGGAAGGAAATGTGGGAGAGGAATGATCAATTTGAAGCGCGCAATAAAGAATTACTCATCCAGCTCCGGGAGGATTCACGACAGAGAGAAGACAAACTTGAAACGCTCATTAAAGACTCAAACAACCAACTCCGGGAGGCAATGCGAGAGAGGGATGACCAACTTGAAGCGCACACTAACGAAGGTTTTAGGATTCTCAAAGACTCAAACAACCAGCTCCGGGAAGATATTCGACAGACAAACACTCGACTAGATGCCAGTACTCAAGCGTTGGGCGCAGAGATAAGTAAGCTCGCCGAAAAAATTGAAGCGAACTCTCACGACCTCAGAATAGAAATCGCACGATTGAACCAAAATCACGTGAATCATCTGGAACATCATGAGGAATTTCGCCAACGCTCCGAGCAGGAGTAGAACTAGAGCGCCAAAGGTTATGAATTAGCTTCTCCTTTAGACCCCGTTTGAAAATTCAGCCCGCCTTTCCATCTTTCCCGGTGCATCCGATCTCCCTCCTTCCACTCTTCCCCGTTTGTATTGGTTCTGACCACTCAACCCAACCTACTACCATCATACGCAATCCCCATTGTCTAACATCTTTCGTGCTTGACAGCAGGTTTGCAACGTGATACTTGTATATTGCGATTTGTTCGTATAATGATCGTCGGATGTTTTCCGTAGGGATCCGTCGGGTTTGAGGACTCAGCGCCGAGCATCATTCAAGAAACACTAGGGGAGAGGTTATAGAGAATGGCATTTCCGTCACACGGTCTCACGCATCGTCCAACGGTGACCGGCACGAGAGGTATGGTCACCAGCGCCCATCCGCTCGCCAGCCTGGCAGGAGCGCGTATCTTACTGCAAGGCGGCAACGCTTTCGATGCGATGGTTGCCGTTGCATCGACCCTTAACGTGGTTGAACCATACATGTCCGGTATTGCAGGCAATGGTTATCTCATCATGTATAGCGCCGAGGAGAAGACGCTCCGTGTGTTGGACTACATGGGCACGAGTCCGTACAATGCGGAACTTGACGCTTACTCGACGCCACGGGCGAATCAGGTTGGCATCAGGTCGGGGATGGTGCCCGGGGCGTGCGGCGGTTGGTTGACGCTGCTGGAACGGTACGGGAGCATGGCTCTCGGCAACATTTTCAAGCCCGCGATTGAGCTTGCCGAGAACGGCTACGCCGTTACGGTCAAGAACGCCTTTTTTATGGAGGGCGCGGCGCCCAATTTTTCACCGACGGCGAAGAAGGTAATCATGGCGCGCGGACGAACGCCGTTGCCCGGTGAAGTGCTGGTGCAAAAAGACCTCGCACGCACCTTTCGACGGGTGATTGAGGGTGGAACAGAGGTATTCTATCACGGCGAGATTGCTCAGGAAATCGCCCGATTTTCGCGTGAGAACGACGGCTTAATCTCGGAACAAGATTTAGCGGATTTTGAGGTCCGATGGGAAACGCCGATTTCAAGCTCTTATAAGGGGTATGACATCTACTGCCCGCCTCCGCCATGCGCCGGATTTCAATATCTCGAAACACTGAATATTCTGGAAAATGACCCTTTGCGTGAACTGGGTCACAATTCGACGGAGTATCTACATCTACTCATTGAGGCGATAAAACTTTCCAGCGCCGACCGCGCGGCGTATGCCTGTGCGCCGAATCCGCCCATTACCGGTCTGCTCTCCAAGGGCTATGCCGCCTCCCAGCGAGGACGCATCGGGGAGCGAGCGGCGGTGAGCGGCGGCGAGCGCTACACGAAAGACAAGCTACCCGGGGAGATAGTAGAAGGTGATCCGAGCGAGTGGATAAACGAATGTACTACACACTTCGACGTGATTGACGCAGAGGGAAATGCCGTTGCGGTGACACAGAGCTTGGGATCTGGCTTCGGATCGGGCGTGGTTCTTGGCGAGACGGGGATGTTCCTGAATAACTTCATGAACTGGTTCGATCTTCTACCCGAGAGTCCAAACGTCATTGCCCCGCACAAGCGAATCGAGATGTGCATCTCTCCGTGCCAAATCTGGCGAGATGGCAATCTCTTCGCCCTAATCGGTACCCCGGGCAGCCACGGGATCATGCAGACCACGCCGCAGATGATCCTGAACCTCATAGAGAACGGCATGAACATCCAAGCCGCCATTGAAGCGCCGCGGGTTCGGCTTGAAGAGCCGGGCACCCAAGTTGGCATAGAAAGTCGTGTGCCCGTCAAGGTCAGGGACGCACTTGCCGCGCTGGGGCACGATGTACGCGCGCTACCCGAGTGGACGGCAGGAGTGGGCGGCGGACAGGGCATTGCAGTCGATCAGGAGGAAGGTTCGTTGATGGGCGGCGCCGATCCGCGGCGCGATGGGTACGCTATCGGGATCTGAGGGGTGAGGATCAAATGAGCGATTAGTGAATGCGATGGAGATCTTCGCCTCGCCAATTGGGTTGGGAGACCCAACCCCTACGGATGCCGATGCATGTCAAACCGAGGGCGTGGTTTCCTCATCCATTCCTACAAAAGGTCAAGCAGTGTCCTCCCTCATGAAAAAAGAAGGCGTAAAGCACAAAGTGAAGTTGAAGGAACAAGAAACCCAAGAACGCTACCAACAAGCACTTTCATCCCTCGTTGAGAAACTCGAAAATGACCGGACCGTAGTTGCGGCAATTCTCTTCGGCAGCCTGTCCTACGACGAAGTGTGGAAGAACTCTGACATCGACCTATGGCTCATCATGGAAGATGGGCAGAAGGAGGGAGACGTTACTCTCTGCGAATCTGAAGTCAACATCCATGCGCAACGCATACCGCGGAGCCGGTTCAAGCGCGGCATAGAGGGCGATTTGGCGGGCGGCTGGCTCGACTTCAGCTTTTCCACCAGCACCCTCCTATTCACCAAGGACGACTCGGTAACCCAATGGTACGGCACAATCAACCGTATCGGATGGCGTGACCAAGCGCTTCAACTGATGAGACACGCCTCATATCTCATCCCGTCGCTCAACAAGGCGGAGAAATACTTTTACCTCAAAGAGGACTACGAATACAGTTTCTTGTGGCTCATGTACGTTGTCCGGGAGTTGGCATCAATTGAGGTCATTCTCCACAGTGAAGCGCCGGCTCGCGAGGTCATCCACCAAGCGCTTACGCACAATCCCCAGTTCTTCACCGCAGTTTATACCGACTTTGTAAACCAGCCGAAAACGCAGGAGACCGTTGGGCACGCGCTGAATCAGGTGAACGGGTATCTCGAAGCCAAGAGCGATCGGCTTTTTCGCCCGTTACTCGACTATCTAACCGAATCTGCCGAGGTGCGATCTCTCTCGGAAATCAATGATTACTTTCGCAAAAAGATCCAGGGCGGCGGTCTTGAAGAGGCGTGTGAATGGCTCGTTCGACAGGATGTCATTGAAAAGTTGTCAAACCCCATCCATTTGACGGAGAAAAGCCGAATCAGAGTCGAGGAGCCGGCGTACTATTACGACGAAGACGTCATTGAGTTGTTGTAAATCAAAGGTTGGCTGCAAAAAGAGATAAAATGAGATCGACCATTGAAGTCAAAGGCGCACGCGAGAATAATCTGCGGAACGTCCACCTCGAAATCCCGCGCGACAAACTGGTTGTGGTCACCGGCGTGAGCGGATCGGGGAAATCCTCCCTCGCTTTCGACACGGTATACGCCGAAGGGCAGCGTCGTTTCATGGAATCGCTCTCCACCTTTGCCCGCCAATTTGTATCGCAACTCAAGAAACCCGATGTCGATTTCGTGAACGGTCTCTCGCCCGTCATTTCCATCGAACAGAAAACAATCATGAAGAATCCGCGATCAACGGTGGGTACCATGACGGATCTGTACGACTATCTGCGGATGCTGTTCGCGAACATCGGACAACCTCGCTGCCCTATCACAGAGGAAAAAGTCAAGGTATGGACGCCCCATCAGATGATGGAGCACATGCTGGCGCTGCCCGAGGGCACCGAGGTCGAGGTTCGCGCGCCGGTACTCAAAATCTACGGCGAGGATTACGCCTATCTCTTCGACGAAATTCGCACCAAAGGATACCGCCGCATTTGCATTGACGATAAACTCCACGATCTCAGCGAGGAAATCGACCTTGACGAAGACGAGGATCACCTCATCGAAGTGATTGTCGACCGCTTTGTCATCCGCAAGGGGCTAGACAAACATATTGTCACGTCGCTGACGCACGGTTTGGAGGTCGTCGGCGAGGGCTTTTTGAGTTTTCGCGTGCTTGACCCCACGAACGCGAAAGCGGCCGAAACCTTTTACGAAAAACTCGGATGTTCGTCGGTTCGCGTTGTCGCCGGGCGCATGCACCACGGCATGTTCACCTTCAACGATCCCGCGGGCGCTTGCATCACCTGTTCGGGCTTGGGCACCTATCTCAAGGCACATCCCGATCTGGTTGCCCCGGACAAAGACCGCAGCCTGCGCGAAGGCGCCTTCGTCAAGGAGGCGCTGCAATACAATGTCAATTCATGGGGTGGACGCATTCTCTACAGTCTATCTAAGAAGTATAATTTCGATCTCGACATGCCGTACAAAGACCTTTCCGACGAGGTAAAGGAATTGCTTCTTTTTGGGACAAAAGGGGAGCGGGTTGTGGTTGAACAGCCCCCCGATGCCAAGACCGGCGCCAGCTACATCGGACGCGAATTTCGGTACGACGGTGTCATCAACCAGATAGAGCGTCATTATCGTCGCTATCGACAACAGGGCACCGCTCACGGACACATGGAGGATTATCTGCGCAAGGTGATGGTTGAGAACCTCTGTCCTGACTGCGGCGGCGAACGACTCAAAAAACAGCGCCTTTTAGTGACAATTGAGGATTATAATATTCATAAGCTCGGTGAGATGCACCTACCGGAGCTGTTGTTCTTCCTCACCAGGCTCACGCTTCCGGACGGGCAGAAAAAGGTCGCTTCGCAGATTCTCTTTGAAATCACGTCCCGATTGGAAGTCCTTATCGGCATTGGTTTGGACTACCTCAACCTGAATCGGCCGTCGGGTACGCTTTCAGGCGGCGAATCGCAGCGCATTCGACTCTCCACGCAGATCGGTTCGGGGCTTATGGGGATGCTCTATGTGCTTGACGAGCCAAGCATCGGTCTGCATCCCAAAGACAACGTCAAGATGATAAACACCATACAACGCCTGCGCGACATCGGCAACACCGTCATCGTCGTTGAGCACGATGAGGAAACCATTCGCGCCGCCGACCACATCATCGAGATGGGCCCCGGTCCGGGGGTGCACGGCGGTCACGTCGTCGCAAGCGGTCCCCTTAAGGAGGTCTTGAAATGCCACGAATCGCCAACCGCGCAATACCTAGACGGCACACGGAAGATTGACGTTCCCGACCAACGCCGCCAAAAGAACGCCAAGGTATTGCGCATCAAAGGTGCACGCGCGAATAACCTCAACAATATTGATATCGAAATCCCGATCGGAAATTTTACGTGTATCACGGGAGCGTCCGGATCGGGCAAAAGCACGCTGATTCACGAAATTCTGTACAAGAAACTATATAACCTGTACCACGACAGCCGCGTATTCTCCGGCGATCACGATGACCTCATCGGCCACCAGTATTTCGGTGATGTCATCAACATCGACCAGTCCCCCATCGGTCGGTCACCACGCTCCAATCCCGCGACCTACATCGGGTTTTACGACAACATTCGCAAGCGTTTCGCGTCGACGCCCGAAGCCAAAGAACGCGGCTACACGGCCTCCCGGTTCAGCTTCAACGTTAAGGGCGGTCGCTGTGAGGAGTGTGCGGGAGATGGTTCAATCAAGACAAGCCTCGCGTTTATGCCCGATGTTGAAGTTCCGTGCCCGACCTGTAAAGGGGCGCGTTACAACGATGAAACGCTTGAGGTCACTTATCAGGGCAAAACCATTGCCGACGTGCTCGATATGTCGATTGAGGACGCCGTCGAGTTTTTTGCGAATGAGAAACTTATCCTGCACAAACTGTCCGTATTAGACGCACTTGGGCTGGGCTATCTGAAAGTCGGGCATCCCGCCACTATTCTCTCAGGCGGCGAGGCGCAGCGCGTCAAGCTTGCCACCGAACTCGGCAAAATCAAACGCGGTAAACACAATCTTTACATCCTAGACGAACCGACGACCGGCTTGCATCTAGCGGACATCCAGAAACTGCTTGACGCGCTGAACGGACTTGTCGATACGGGTCACACGGTCATCGTCATCGAACACCACCTCGACGTGATTAAAACCGCAGACTATGTGATTGACCTTGGTCCGGAAGGCGGTCACAACGGAGGCAGTGTGATTGCAACCGGACCGCCGGAAGCGATTGCAAACACCGAACAGTCTTATACCGGACAATTTCTGAAACCACTTCTAAACGGGAGAATATCATGAATGCATCAAAGGTCAAAATTTCGGAGACAGTTCCATTGTTCGACGTTGCGGATGTGGAGAAATCAATCGCATTCTACGTTGATGGCTTAGGGTTTGAACTGCAAGACTAGTGGGTGGAGGACGACGTATTGAGGTGGTGCCGGGTTGAGCACGGCGATAGCGCATTGATGTTGCAAAAGACTCAAGGTGAACCTCCCGCGAATCATGGCCCCGGGCTTACGCTGTATTTCATCTGCGAAGATGCCAAGGCGGCGCATGAAGAGTTCAAAGAACGCGGCGTTCAGGTAGGCGAACCCTTCGTTGGCAACAACATGGATGTCTTTTATTTCAAGGATCCCGACGGTTACCGGTTGTCGTTTGAAAGCCCGATTAAATAATGGTAGCTTTTTACTCAATCTTATCTTCCGCATTATCGAGCACCTAAAAGTTTAATTTCTCAGTTGGACGTATCCCGCATCATAATTGACAGCACGCCATTATCCCTGTCGGAATAATTCTTTCAACAAGTAATACTTTCTAGTCAGAGTCCTTTTCCTCGATCCAGAGGATCGAAATGTCAATAGAATACGATATGTCCAAGTTTCCGCGCTCCAGAGGAGCGCCATGTGGTGTGTTACTTGGTAGCGTCCAATCATTCCTGTCGGAATGATTCATTCAGCAAGTAACACTCCTTTTTCGCTCAATGACTAGCCGTGAAAAGTGTTCCTTCGTGGTCTGGTTTTCACTCCAGCGGAGATCAAGCGAATGGATAATGAGTGATCAACTGAGTGAATAACGAAGGCGATAGAGATCCCATAGAGATCCCCTATGTCAATAGAACACGATTCCTCCTCGCGTCCGCACTCCAGAGGATCAAACGAACGAATAGTGAGTGCGATAGTAGATCCTGTGCAATGTCGAGTGTTACTTGAAAGCAATGAAGTTGACGATGGAAGGGCAAAACCGGTCAATCAATCGGACTCACGGTAGTACCTTGGTGATTTTTGCTCGTCTGTGGATATATACCCCAAGATTTGGTATGTGAAAATTCGAGATTGCACAAGTCTATTATGCGGAAGATGAGTCTAATGGTTATTGTATTTCGCAAATTCGCAAATCGAAGAATTGAATGACACCTCATGAAATCGCCAACCATCTCAAAGTCATCAAACTGAAAGAGTTGGACTGCTCAAGGTCGGATGAACAGAGATGCGAAAAGATTGCGGGCGCAATCGTTACCATTGATCCGTCTTCGGCGTCGTCGCCGTATCCATCAGCCAACGGAAATGCCTCCCATTATTTCGGGTGCGGAACAACAGTATCTCGAACCGACCTCTTGAAGGTTCTGGACACATTAAAAGGGGCACAGGTTGAACGATTCTTCTTCTGGGTTAGTCCCAATCCCCAGCAGGAAGAAATCATCACGTGGCTATTGGACAACGGTCTTAAGCCATTTCAGGGGACGCAATATCTTACGCTGATCCGTCCCGTTGCAGAGGTAACGCCTCACCAAACTCGTCTCAGAGTTGAGTGTGTCTCCAGTCGCGAAGTCGAAGATTCTGCCGATGCGATAACCCGTATCTACGAGCCTTGGGGCTGTGAATTCTTCTTTGATAGCGTCGATCAACCCGGGTTTGAGCACTTTCTGGCTTACGAAAACACTACTCCCGTCAGCGCCGCAATACTGGGGACACACGATGATTTCGCCTACCTCGGTTGGGCAGCCACGGCTGAAGAACACAGAGGAAAAGGCGGGCAGAATGCGCTCATAAGGTTACGCCTGAATCGCGCCGCCGAACTCGGGTGCCGAATCGCCTGCAGCGAAACCCTCACCATGCTCAAAACGTCGCTGGGGAATTTGAAGCGCAACGGGTTTGAAACTATCTACAAAAAACAGGTTTTTGTCTGGGAATCGTAAACTTACCGAGGCAGCCTACGCCATCTCCTCCTGAAGGTTGTCATACCGTAACACCATCCCCTTCTTTATTGCTCTATTCACCTAGATTGTACAAACTTCGTCCTTTGAGAACGAAAAAAATCCGCGTCTGCAAAAAAAATCTTGACAAAAGGAAAGACATTCGGTATACTTAACGATGTTAAGTTGAATTACTATGTAAATAAAGAGAAAAACAATGGGTGTAAAAGAACGGAGAGCAAGGGAAAAAGAGCAGTTACGGCGTCGAATTCTTTCTGCGGCGCGAGAGTTGTTCGTCACTGAAGGCTACGAGAGCGTCTCCATGCGAAAGATTGCCGACATGATCGAATATTCGCCGACAACAATCTACCTTTATTATAAAGACAAGGCAGATCTCTTGGACTCCGTTTGCAAGGAAACCCTCCTGCACCTGTTGAACACGCTTGATTTGCTAAGAAAAGATAAAAGCGACCCGGTCGAGACCTTGAGAAAGAGTGGAAAAGCCTATGTCGAATTTGGTCTAAAATATCCGCAAGACTACAAGCTAACATTTGTTGTCCGTCCCCAGTTCCAAAAAGGTTTAGGGTTGCAAGAAGGATCGGTTGGCGAAAGGGTGTTCAGTTACCTGCGTACAATAGTTTCCGAATGTATTCGGCAGAAGAAATTCCGCCAAGTGGATGTCGAAACTACCGGTCAGGTGCTGTGGTCGACAGTTCATGGTGTCACATTGCTCCTGATTGATTTTCCCGATTTCCCCTGGACGGAGAAAGAGAAATTGATCGACATGGTGATTCACACGATGATTGAGGGTTTGAAGCCATAGATTTTAAACTGTTTGGCGAAGGTTGATATATTTTTTTGCATGCATATTAACACTGTTATGTAATTTATCTATGTTAATACATGGAAGACCTCAAAAGGAAAATAAAAATGAAAGAGCATATCCCATCCCACAAACGCCTTCATTCGGCAAAACCGAACTCTACAGCCGACCGCATACCGCCTTGTCGATGGAGCCTGCTCTCCATGCTGGTTTTTAGAGTATTCCTATTGGGATGCTCGAGTTTGCCCGGCGAAGCGGTGGGTCCGACGGCGCTTGGTCCGACGGAATTCACTTTCGACCAGTACGAGGTTGTCATCGGCATCGCAAAACATCAGACCGTTTTGACGGGATTTCTTCTTGGTGACACTGTCGCGGAACTTGCCGTGGTGAGCATTGACGAGAACGGTGATCGCCGCTTGCGTATCTACGCGTTCGGCAACGACACCTGGACGCTGTACCTTGATACAACGCTGCGACGCGAAGTGTTGTTCGTCGACGTGGCAAACATCAATGGACGCGATCGATTGATTACCTACGAGCCCGGTAGGCTGAACTGGTTCGATCTCGAATCCGCGGCGGAGCACGCTCTCGTAACGGTTACGTCCAACTTCAACCCGCCTCGCAGCGGCGAAATCCCCCATGTAGACCTTACTCGGGACCTTAACAGCGACGACCGTGACGACTTGGTCGTGCCGGATGTCGATGGATTCTGGGTGTTCATTCAAACGGGCGATGGCGTGTTCGCCAATGCGGTAAAGGTCGGTCCCCGTGCCGAGATGGCTGGGATTTACGGAGCCAGCGGCTATCGTTACAACCCTTGGGGGCAGAGTCGCATCCACGAGACGGACTACAATCGAGACGGCCGCAGCGACCTAGTGTTCTGGAACGATGATCACTTTGAAGTTCATCACCAAGACGAGTATGGGCTTCTTGCTCCGGAGGCCAAGATTTTCACAACCGGTGTAGCATTCGACTCCGATGCGATCACCTCGCTCGTTGCTCCGCATGGGGTGCGGCGGCGTCGCAAAGACCATCAGCCAATCGGAGATATGGAGGGGAGGGTGCTGCACTCGTTAACCGACCAAAACGGCGATGGCGTCACCGATCTCGTGGTTTTCTCGCTGAAGGGCGGGAGCCTGTGGCAGATGCACTCTACCTACGAGTTGCATTTCGGCACGCCAACACCCGATGGTGGCACCGTGTTTGCGCCGGAGGTCGGCACTGCGATTGAGTCGGACGGTATCCCGTTCGGGTTGGGGCAACACGACCTCGACTACGACGGTCAAGTCGACGTGATGTTCACAACCATCAAGCCTAGGCTACTCAAGGCTATCGGCATGATTGTCGGCACGCTTCTAACGGGTTCCGGGTCGCTGGACCTCGAGTTCTACAGCATGGATGGTAGCGTCTACCCCGACAAACCGAGTGCTACCCGCAAAATCAGATCGTACCCCGGCGATTCAGGGGAAAAAACAGCCCACCTGTCCGTGCTGATTGGGGATGTGAACGGTGACAGATGCTCAGACCTTCTAGTACAGCACAGCTGGGAAGAACTGCGCGTCTATCTAGGCGTGCCGGGGCAGGAGCTGTTCGCCCGGCGGCCCCAAAAGATAAAGGTCGCCATGCCAAACGAGGAATACACCTGGCTGGTAGACATCAACCAAGACGGGGTGCAGGACCTCCTCATGCATTACCCTTCCACCACCGAGCCACATCGGGTGACGATGCTGATTGCCCGATGAACAGAATCGGTTGTGTAACTGTTTAGGTTTAGGATCTGCGCCATTGAATACGCGAAGGTTCGTAGTAGAGATTAAATGAGTGAATAGCGAGTAGAATTTACTATCGCATTCGCTTTCTAGAGCGGAATGGAGGACGTGCCACACCCTAAAGCAGAGGCGATTGCCCTGGGTGGGGAATGCGGCCGGTACAGGTTGAATGAGCGATGTGAATGTGATATAGTTGCACTTGTGCAGTAGGTCGCGATCAGGAGATTGCTACTACCGTACCTCATCGCAATAATTTTCAATCATCAAATCGCCAACAAGACGACAATGTGAGCAAAAGTCACTCAGTCGAATTAGAATCAAATAAATCATCTAGGACATTATGAAAAATCTCACGAACGCGCCGAGCAATAGCGGAAGTAGGGCGCCCAAGATTACTACCGTTCTTTGTTGCTTCACGAGTTTTGTCTTTTTCAGTCTTGTACCGGAGGGGCATCTCGAAAACCGCAATGAGGATGAGGTCACCCTCAAGGAACAACAGGAGGGCAGGAAACGAATGGTGTTTGATGCAACGATGTACGGAATTCTGTTGTACGGGCCGGGGACGGCTCGATTGCTAGAGATGAGTTCGGCACGGCAGATAATCGGGCTCGAACTGCTGATGGGCGGCGGGACATTTTGGGGCGCGCTCAAAGCCACCGAAAATTATCGGCTCGGCGCCGGCAGAACCAAGCTTATTCAATGGGCAAATTACGCGGGCACACTTTATGGATTCGGTATTCCGATTTTCTTTGAATCTGAGAACGACAAAGCTTATTTGGCTAGTGCGATGCTTGCCACGCCTTTGAGCGGACTAATTGCTCACTCACTCAGCGATCACAGATGGTTTGAGAAGGGTGAATCCGATTTGCTTACCAACGGCGGATTGGTCGGGGGATTGTACGGCATCGCGGTTCCGTATCTTCTCGATATTGAAAATCTTGAAAATTGGACGCAAGCGAAAATCTACACTGCGTCCGCCATGATCGGAGTGCCGACGGGCGTCTGGGCGACATCAAGACTATTTCGAGACAAATCCATTTCGCAAGGTCGGGCGCACCTCATTTCGCTTGGAGGCGTCGTCGGCAGCCTATACGCCGCCGGAGTAACGCACGTCACCGGGCTGGGCGACATCACAATTGAATCGGGCGAGATCGAAACAGTTGAGCGTCCACGCGCCTATGTACTCGCCTCCGCGCTGGGTTTACCGCTGGGGACGTATCTCGGCTATAAATTGACCGACGGAGATGAGTACACGGTAGGCAGGGCGAGATTGATCATCCTCGGCGCGGTCGTCGGCGCTCTCTCCGGCAGCGGAGTGCTAATGCTTGCCGATGTCAATGGAGAGAACACCAAATCTTATGTCTTGGCGAATATGGTTGGATCTGCTGCGGGAATGTGGTACGCACACCGTTTTACTCGGGGATGGGGCGAAGAGCTCAGTTCTGCGGAGGACGTTCACGTGCAGCCAGAGGCAGATGAGATTTTCTCTCTGGAATTGATACGTATCTCGTTTTAATCGGAGACAAGTGGAGGATATATGTTTTTTTCATTACTCTTAGTCACATTCGTGTTAGCGGCTGTTGTCTCATTTTGCGTCGTGAAAGTGTTTAATAAGCCGATATCCACCATTTTTAGGCGCATCATTCAGGATGAAATCAGCAGCGCATGGAACAGGTATGTGAAGTTTGCCACCTATGTAGTCGGCATTTCGGGCGGTGTGAGGGTGCACCAGCTAGAACGATACATAAGCGCACCGACCAAAGATGATCAGGTCTTAAAGTTGAATCACGAGCGATGGATATTGGAGATATACCGAACCATCATTGAAACCCTTCAAGCCATTGCTTGGATGTACTTGGTGATATTCATCTTTGCCTTAATTGCGTATATCATCGTTAAAGTTTTTGAGTTGAAAGGGGCTAAGCAAAAGTAGGAAGCGTTTAGTGGTTCATTCTCTAAGTATTTAATCCTTAATGAACCCGATCAAGGGAACGATTAGTGACTGCGATAGAGATCCCTTTTTTCTTCAAAACTCGGGTTCTTCCCGGAGCCAAAGTGGCTTTAAGGTAATGGTTGAATCCACTCATCCCGGGCAACTAAGGATTGATCATCATGGCACTTATCTTCCGCATTATCGAGCACCTAAAAGTTTAATTTCTCAGTTGGCCGTATCCCGCATCATAATTGACAGCATGCCATTGTCCCTGTCGGAATAATTCTTTCAACAAGTAATACTTTCTAGTCAGAGTCCTTGTCCTCGATCCAGAGGATCGAAATGTCAATAGAATGCGACATGTCCAGAGTTCCGCGCTCCAGAGGAGCGCCATGTGGTGCGTTACTTGGTGGAAATGAAGTTGATGATGGAAGGGCAAAACCGGTCAATCAATCGGACTCACGGTAGTACCTTGGTGATTTTTTCTCGTTTGCGAATATATACCCCAAGATTTGGTATGTGAAAATTCGAGATTACACAAGTCTATTATGCGGAAGATGAGTGGCAATCACTTCATCACATAAATCACAGTTCAGACAATGTTAACTGCCGGCACCCAACACAACCATATATTCTTAGAAAATAAACCATTTAGTGGCTAGTGATAAGTGGATCTCTAGCGCACTCATTATTCATTCGCTTGCTGGTTAGCAAAAATCCTAAAGCCATAAGACGTGCAATATTGCACCTTTACGAACCTTTAGAACCTGTGGGAATTCTATCGCGTTCCTTGTTCACTCACTTGATCCTTCGCTAACCACTCAGTTGATCGCAAAGCATGACCTGGAGAAATATGGTAAAATATCGCCTAAACTCGTATGCGTTTATCCTACGCTGGGCTAGAATTCAGTAGACTGAACAGTTACCAAAAACAAATGCACCTTAGATTCGATTGTATACGGAACTGACTTGGATTTTTCAAGCCGATCAGCAACGGAGGACAGGCATGGCAACGAATGTAACCTATAGAGTCGCCGACCTATGCGATGCCGCCAAGGTGGGCGACGTATCCAAGATTCAACAGATTCTCGACGTGCAGCCCGATCTGGTGAACGTTCACATGGCGGAGAACGACGAACACCGCGCCATTCATTACGCGGTCATGAATCGGCACTCCGATGCCGTACGCGTTCTGATGGAAGCGGGAGCGGATCACACGCACGGCATCTACCCCCACCGCGATGCTACCGGCGCGCTCACCATCGCCCATGAACGCGGCATGGATGAGATTGTCCACATCCTGCGGGAAGAGGACGAAAAACGCAAACTCGCCGCATGCAAGAACATCACCATTACCGAAGAAAATGACGCGCTGTTTGCGGCCGTGGGCAAGGGGAAAAATTTGGAGGCGTTGACAATTCTCGATCAGCAGCCCGATTTAATCGACGCCTGCCATCGGAATGGAGGCAGTGTTATTTATGCGGCGGCGTCTCACGGCCGTTACCAACTCGTTCAGGAGTTGCTCGCCCGCAATGCCGACATTACCCATCTCACACCCGAGGGGCAGTCGCCGCTCGACGGCGCCGTTCACAATATACGCGGTCGAAACAGGCCTATCAATGAAGGCTGTTTGATTTGCGCAGGCATACTTCTTCAGGCAGGATGCAAACAATCGCTGGAATCCGCGGTTGCGCTTGGGGATTTCGACTACCTCCGCACGTATGCCGAGGGGCATCCCGACCGCTTTCAATCTAATGACAGTAAGCGGGATGGTCTGCTCCAGATTGCCGTGGGGAATGACAACCTTGAGATGGCGCGCACCCTACTCGATTTAGGCCTCGATCCCGACGACAGACATCAACTCCACGACTACGAATCCAAACCCTATTCGTGGGGTGAACCGCTGGCTCATGCGGCGCGTCATTCTCAGTACGAGATTGCGGAACTCCTGCTTGAACGCGGCGCCGATCCAAACGCCAGCATCTATGCCAGCGGCAATCCCGTAGGCAATGCCTATAACAATCGCGACGAAAAAATGAAGGGGTTGTTGTTTAGATACGGCGGCGTATTGGATCCGGTGACCGCCGGACTCGAAGGCGAGACTTCCGCCGCTGCGGTTGCCCTCCACAACGACCCGTCACTTGCCGAGGAACTACTGTGGGCGGCTGCCTGCGGGGGCGATCCGAATATCGTGGGGATGTGTTTGCGCCAACTCGACTGGGAACCGGATGACAATCGCTGGTTCAGTCTGCTGGAGCAGCCGCTTCGCCTTTGGCGCACCAACCCTCACCGCATGTTTCGCGACTTTGACCGTGCCATCTATCCCGAAATTTTTCGGATGATCTTGGATCACGGCGCCAGCCCCAATCTGGTAGGGCGTAGGGGATACCGTCTCGCCCACAATCTGGCGGCGTGCGGCGTTGTTTGGGGGGAACCCATCATGACCGAACCTGAACGCGTCACCTTTGGAAGAATCCTCCTCGACTATGCGGCCGATCTGAATGTCATTGATGATCTGCTACAATCTTCTCCATTGGGGTGGGCGGTTCGTTGGGGAAAATACGAACTTGCACGTCTCTATCTCGAGCGCGGCGCCAATCCCACTCTTGCCGGAGCCGAGTGGGCAACGCCGCTCGCTTGGGCAGAGAAAAAGGGGCATGACGACATCGCGGATCTTATCAAGCGGTATCTTTGAAGGCTGTCGGATTTAAGTTACGTGGTACTTATACTGCGCGCTGTCAGAAATTGCGTCTTTTGTAGGATCAAGCGAGTGAATAGCGAGTGATCAACTGAGTGAACAACGAGGGCGATAGAACTCCCATAGTAGATCCCGTGCGATAGAAATCCCTCGTTATTCCCTACAAGAATTCTTGCAACATGAAATCATGGCAGAACATCATCATTGTGCTTTTTGCGTAAATCCAAAAAGGGAGATGTGAAAATGGTTCGCGTATTAATTGGCAGTCGATATGGACCCGATATTGAGGGGTTGTTGAAGGATGCACCATCCGAAGCTGAGGTGACATTTCTACCGGATGGAGAGAAACTGGCAGACCATCTCACTGGAATTGAGATTATGTTTGGAATACTCTCCGAAGCCGACTTTGATCGCGCCGATGCGCTGAAGTGGGTTCAGCAGCCTCACGCCGGGGCTGAAGGGCACTTGTACGAGAAATTCAAAAACAGCGACATCGTGCTGACGAATGCGGGCGGGCTGTTTGGTCCGCAGATTGCCGAACATGCGTTTGCGCTGCTACTGTCGCTGACGCGGCAGATCCACACGCAGTTGGAATTCATGAGAAGCAAGCAGTGGCGAGACGCGCCGTGTCTGGAGCTTGCCGGTATGACCATGGGAATTATCGGATTGGGCGGAATCGGACGTGCAGTGGCGGATCGGGCGAAAGCCTTTGAGTTCCGGGTTGTTGCCGTTGATCCCGAAGACATGCAACCGCCCGAATCCGTCGACCGGTTGGAGAAGATGGACTATCTGCCCGAACTCATGTCGCAATCCGACGTGGTCATGGTCTGCTGCCCTATCACGGCGGAAACGCACAAACTGCTATCCCAGGATCTCTTTGACCGGTTGAAGGCGGGTAGTTTTCTCGTCAACGTCAGTCGAGGTAAGGTGGTGGATGAGGAGGCGATGATCGCGGCGCTGCGGTCGGGTAAACTGGCGGGTGCCGGACTGGATGTCACCTACACGGAACCCTGTCCACAGGACAGCCCGCTGTGGACGCTACCCAACGTGATTCTGACATCCCACAGTGCGGGCGGCTCACAACATTTCCCAAAACGTACGATGGGGCGGTTCGTAGAGAATTTGCACCGGTATGTGAAGGGAGAGCCGTTGCAGAATGTGGTGGATAAGGAGAAGGGATATTAGAGCCTGTTTGAAAAGTACATTTGTAGGGTGCGATCAAAGGGGATCAAGCGAGTGGATAACGAGTGCGATAGTAAATCCCATAGCGACTGCGATAGAGATCCCCTGCGATCAAGCGAATGAATAATGAGCGCGATAGCAATCTTACCAGCCTCTAAAAGCCCCAGAGAGGATCAACTGAGCGATTAGCGAAAGCGATAGTAGATCCTGCCCCACACGGCAGGTGCGATCAAGTGACCGAATAGGATCAACCGAGTGAATAGCGAGGGCGATAGAGATCCCTTTTTCTTCAAAACTCGGTTTCTTCCGGGAGTCAAAGTGGCTTCAAGGTAATGGTTGAATCCACTCATCACGCGCAACTACGGATTGATAATCATGGCAATCAGTTCATCATATAAATCACAGTTCAGACAATGTTAACTGCCGACACCCAACACTAACTATATGTTTTTAGAAAATAAACCACTTAGAATCGAGATTCACATGAATGTCAGATGGAAACTCACGTATACGATACTTGTGGTTGGTGGTATGTTGTATGCCGCCATCTCACCCTTAAATGCACAGAAAAGTGATTATGGAGCACGAGTGGACGCAATTATCGACGCTGTCAAGAAAGGCGACCTCAAGAAGGTAAAAACTCTGGTTGAAGAAGACCGCCGGCTCGCCAACGCACGGGTGAGTAGCGGTGCACACAGCGTGATTCAGATCGCTGCAGAGCAGGTGGTCTGGCATCGTCCGAAACACCGGGAAATCGTACTGTATCTAGCAAACAACGGCGCCGACTATGACATCTTCACGGCTGCCAGGGCGGGATTGCTGGACGCGGTTCGACGCATGCTCAAAGAAACCCCCAATCTGATCAATGCGCGTGATTACCGCGATTACACGCCGCTGCAGTGCGCCTCACTTATCTACGGCGCTTGCGAAGAAGCCGAAGCCGTGATGGATTACCTTCTGGCGAGAGGCGCAGAAGTCGACATCTTGACCGCATCACACTTCGGAATGTTGGGGGTTGTGCAGGACTTGCTCGAAGACAACTCGTCTCGTGCGACCGCCACAGATGGTGACGGACTGACGCCGCTCCATTGGGTTGTGCGTCCGCGGCGTGGATCGAAATCCAGTTTTGTTCGAATTACCGAATTGCTCATACAGCATGGCGCCGATGTGAACGCTCACGGTGAAGCGCATGGCAATTGGACTCCCATGCACACACTCGCTGAATGGGCGGGATTCAATGAGCAAGCCGACCTCTTGCTCGAAGCGGGAGCGGAAATCAATGCTGAAACAGATAGGGGCTGGACGCCGCTTGATTTTGCCATCGATCGTGACAGAAAATCGATGGTCGAACACCTGCGCCCGAAAGGGGCAATAACGGGTGTGAAAAGGTAGGCTAGGCGTCCGTTTGGCTTTTGAGATTGCTTATGATTGTTGACACTCACGTTCACGTCTGGGAAATTGACCCGCCAAAATACCCGATTGGACCAACCGCGCCAACTTGGAATTCGTATCCCGACGAGCCGGGTACTGCCGATGAACTCATAGCCGAGATGGATGTCCACGGTGTTGATTGGTGTATCTTGGTGCAAACGAGCTGGTCCACATGGGACAACGGCTACATTGCGGATTCTGTAGAACGATTTCCAGACCGATTCATCGGGCATGGATTGATTGATCCGCAGGCGGCGGACAACGCCGAACTCGTCCGTTACTGGGTTAATGAGCGTAACCTTGCTGGATTCCGATTCCACCCGCTTTACTACCCCGATGAAAAGATTCTCCTCACAGATCAGAATCGCGCCGTGTGGGAGGAGATAGACGCTCTTGACACCGCCGTTCAATTCCACCTTGATGCCGCCTACGCTGATCAGGTGGAGCACCTTGCCCGTCAGTATCCGCGCTTGAATCTGATTCTCGACCACATGGGTTATCCGGAGGTATCAGCCGGCTTGTCGGGATTCGAGCCGATTCTAGCCCTCGCCCGGTACGAGAACGTGTATGTGAAAGTATCGGACATAGCCGGTCGGTCTAGTGAAGCGTTTCCGTTTGAAGACGTACACCCGTTTGTTGAGGCTCTACTCAATGCTTTTGGCGCAGAACGGGCAGTTTGGGGCACCGGATATCCGGGCCATCATCGCATCAAACACAACTGGCTCTCGTTGAGCGAGGAACTCAGACTTATTCGCGAAGGCTTGCGGTTTCTGACGGAAGCTGATCGCGATCTGATATTGGGCGGCACGGCTGCGAGTATCTGGAATCTTTCGTGAGCGGTACTTTTCGCCAAATGACGTTCAGAAGAATCGAATCGGAAGTAATACCATTTCGCTTGAATGATAGTGCATATAGTCTCTTTATTTTATCGTTCATTTTCATCGTAGGCGGGGATCAAGCAACCGAAAAGAATCAAATGAGCGAATAGCGAATGCGATAGTAAATCCCGTGCGATAGAGATCCTCTTGCCCCGCCGGTTTTGCGCGGAGCCAGGTTTTCTTTCTCTGCTATACACAAGTTTCTTTACCTGATCCATGTGTCATCAATGCGCTTGCATTTTAGAGAAATGGTATAAGTATCTCAAACATCGAACACCTCTTCAAGGTCAACAACTATGAAAGTCAATCCGCAGCAACTATTGGACGACGGTTTCATCATTCTGCGTCAGGTCATTCCGCCAGAGCGATTGGATGCGCTCCGGACGAGTTTTGAAGTCCTCGTCGATCGACAGAAGGCGGTGTGGCGGCGTGAGCGCGAACCGGACGACCCGCCGGGCGGGACTTGGGAAACTGCCGCCCAACCGAGGGTATTTTTCAACGAGGTCGTTAACGAAAAGACCGCGGACACGGTGGAGTTTTGCCTGCATGAGAACACACTAGGCGTGAGCCAACAACTGATGCGTTCGTCAGACGCCGCAGTCACATTGATGGCGCTGATGTGCAGTCCCCCGCGAGACCATGGGCCTGCCAGTTGGCATCGTGATGTTAATCCCGTTGCGCAAGCACCCTTGAGCGGTATGCAAATGGATATGCTGGCTAACGCACCCGGTTATGTTCAGTGGAATATCCCGCTGTACGATGACAGTGTATTCTGGGTGGTTCCAGGGAGCCACTCCCGCCCAAATACCGAGGAGGAACACCAACACCTGCTAACGAACCCGCAGCAGCCGATGCCGGGAGGCACGCCAATCGAGCTTAAAGCGGGCGATGGGATTGTCTATACCCACTTCATGTTGCACTGGGGCAGCAACTACAGTACGAAGTTGCGGCGCACGGTTCATCTCGGCTATCGCGCTCTGGGCGGTCCGGTATTCCCGGTTGTTAATGCACATGGCTGGGAATTGGAATTCACCAATTCTCTCCCGCGAAGAATACGCGACCGGTTTCGAGAGTTCACTCGGTTGTACCAAGAACAGTGCGATGTGGTGGAGTCTACCCTTCGCGCCGTCCTGAAGGGGGATAGAGCGGCTTTCATGAATGGACTAGAAACGTTGCATCCGGGGGATGAAGGGCGGATGGTGTGCGTCGTGTTCCTATCGAAGTGGGTTGACAAGCTGCACACGTTGAAGTCTCGGGAGAACGTCAATCTTTCACTGGAGGAACAGATTGTTGCGACAGGGGAGCACCGGATCGGTTTCCACGCGATTAAGGATTTTGCTCAGCGTTTTTCCGAGGAGGAAGCGAATCAGCTCCGGGAGCGTTTTTCAATCCTGTTTGAGAAAATAGAAGCTGAGATTGAGCGGTGCGTCGTCGATAGGGGGTCAAGAGTTATGCGATACCGGCTGACGGAGATGCCTGCGGGGTTCGACGTAGAAGACTTTGTGCGGAGTTGGAATGGATGAGGTGGGGTCTGGCTACAGTTAGTCTATGGGTTAAGTCCCTGAATCGCGGCTTACTACTCATCTTCCGCATTATCAAGCACCTAAAAGTTTAATTTCTCAGGTAACACTTACTAGTCGGAATCCCATTCCTCGATCCAGAGGATCAAGCGAACGGATAGTGAGTGATCAACTGAGTGAATAACGAAGGCGATAGAACTCCCATAGCTATCCCATAGTAAATCCTGATAGAGATCCTAAATGTCTTTAGAAGGCGACGAACTTGAGAGAAATGAAGTTGATGATGGAAGGGCAAAACCGGTCAATCAATCGGACTCAGGGTAGTACCCTAGTGATTTTTGCTCGTTTGTGGATATATACCCCAAGATCTGGTATGCGAAAATTCGAGATTGCACATGTCTATTATCCGGAAGATGAGTCGTTACAAATATATTTCCTAAATTTGCACCCACGCCCATAACACCATCACACTTAGTGGTTCATTCGCTAAGTATTTAATGCTCACGAGACTGGCACAAGAAACCCGTTCTGACACCCCGGTAGGTGCGGTTTCTAACCGCACCGGCACCCAACACTAACCATATTTTTTTGGAAAATAAACCACATAGTTACTATGTTTGTGTCCATCACTTATATGGGAAAATAACATCTGCCGTATCTCTCTAACATCTTCCTTAGTAGCCATGTTTCCCATCTTCTCACTTAACTTTGCTATGTCCGAACTAACCTTCCACCACAAACCTGCCAAGGCTAAGATTGTCACCGCATCGGGAATCCAGTTTTCCATTTTCCCCTACAAGAGCACATTAGACATTACTAACTCTAGTATTGTACAATACACTTTTGTGGAAGTCAAGTTCTACAACAAGTTGCAAACTCTTAATCGCCTAATCATTATATGTTAATCAACAGTCGCGGTATGTGTAACTTATCTTCCGCATAATCGAGCACCTAAAAGTTTAATTTCTCAGATGGCCATATCCCGCATCATAATCGACAGCACGCCATTATCCCTGTCGGAATAATTCTTTCCGCAAGTAACACTTGCTAGTCGGAGTCCCATTCCTCGATCCAGGGGATCAAGCGAACGGATAGTGAGCGCGATAGAGATCCCTCAAACGAGTGAATAGCGAGTGCGATAGAGATCCCTCAAGCGAATGGATAATGAGTGCGATAGAGATCCCAAGGCGATAGAGCTCCCTTTCCAACCGCACGGATGCTGCAGACACTGTAGGAGCGATTTCCGAATCGCGACGTGCCAGTATGCGCAAGTCCTATTAGAACCATTAAAAACAAGCGCAATAGTACCCAACGCAAGGTATAGTTCTGTCACTTAACCGGAGCAGTGATAGAAACCTCCAGTCTTTGTTGGGTGAACTACATTTTTTTCCCGCTAGTCAGCAATGCTTCGAACTTGTGAATGCGGTGGGACTGACCTCCTGTGGTTCAGCAATTCGACGCTCCTACTTGCCTTAATCATCCTGTTGACTCGCATGCCATAGGTTCCTTACAAACAACTTATGAATCGGTTATATCGTATGCCGAGACTCCTGCGCGTCTTTATACAGAATCTTGCGAGTGGCATCGGTCGCTTTTTCGTGAAACTGCACCGCCAACGGGTCAAGATCTTTGGTCGGGCGCGGCGCAAGGGTGAAGTGACCGAACCGATCCTCGCCGCGGACGAGCGCCGCCGTGTCCCACTCACCAATCATCTGTTTTGATCGGGTGGGCATGTAGTGGAGTGAGATACCGATGCGGCGGTCGCCTGACCGGTTCGGGCCGGAGGCGTGCGCCAACCGCACATTGTGAAGCGAAATCTCGCCGGGTTCTAGCGGCATGGCGACAGATTCCGATTCATCAACCTTTACCGCAATCTCCTGCCCGCGAGTCAGGAGGTTGTCCTGCTCGTATTCATCGTTGTGAGGTAGCAAATCTCCCGAGTGACTCCTCGGCAGAACGCGCATACAACCGCTCTCAAGCGTCGCTGGCGACAGCGCCAACCACACGCTGACCAAATCGTTGGCATCAAGCCCCCAGTAGCGCAAATCCTGATGCCAAGAGACGTAACTTTGACTCCCCGCCTCCTTAATCCAGAATATCGTGTTCCAGCACAGGAGGTCGGGACCAATCAAATCTTCGACAGCATCCAGCAACGTTGAATTCCGCATCAGGTCATCAACCCATTTGAAGAGTAGATGAGATTTGCTGCGCTGTGCTCCCTCCACCGGTTTGCCCTGACGCGATTCGAATTCCTCAAGCCGCCTCCGATTGGAGGCAACCCCCTCATCGTCCAGGATTCTAATGGGGTAGAAGTAACCCTCCCGATGGTATTGTTCGATGGCGTCTGCGGTCAGTACCTTCGGCATTGACGCACCCTCCAATAATCCGAAATTCGCGATCTGAGCGCCGTTATGCGTTACTCACGAGTCTCACTTCCGAATTCCCACGAAACCTTAACTCGATTCTTAGCCATGTTTTCAGCATGACAACCTACCTCCAATTATATATCCTTCCTGTAAGGCAGTCAAGCGAAAGAAAGAACAGTAGGAAGGAGAGAAAGCCGGGCGTGAAATTTACGGAATTGCGAAGAGAGGGATTGAAACGGCGCGGCACGCATGAGCGTTAACTTTTTCAACCCTACAAATATTACATTGATATGCTATGAGAGACGTTCAAAATGCGTTGGAATATCACTATTACTATCGTTATAGCCGCTTTTCTCCTGGGTATGGCATCGGGTCTGCTAAGCGCGAACGCAAGCGTAATATCCCTCGGTGCGCTGATAATCTGTGCGGGGTTCCCTTTGATAGCCGTTTTCAGCCGGTTTAACGACAAGGACTAATCCACTATCTGTGTTAGGACTTATACGATTAAACTGCCATAGATTAGCAACAGATTAACTTGCTACGCAGAAATAAGGAGTTCCTGCGCGAATTTTTAAATGCTTCAACAGATATCCTCTCATATCCACTGCTGGTCGGAGATTCACGGTGCGGCAAGAGATGAGCCGTACCCGTGGAACAGCTATTTAATAGATGTTCCCGATGAAGATGCGGCGGTGTTAGTCGATCCGCTGTCAGTGTCCTCGGATGACGCTCAAGAGATTGAGCAGATTCGGATTCCCACACATATTCTTTTGACGTGACGTGCGAATTTCATCTGCGGGAATCGGAAATCCTCAGGCGGCGTTGGGGATGCGAAATTTGGGCAAACGAAATCGAACGCGGCAGGTACGATACATCTCTTGACGGGACGTTTGTCCACGGCGGACGGTTGTGGATTTTATCGACCCAATCTACATGCCGGATGTCTATTTTCCCGAAACGGTCTTGCTGGTACGCGAAGTTGACGGCGCGCTAATCGTGAGTGACATGCTTTCCGGGGGCAGGCAGGACGCGGGCATCCCCGACGGGGATTTGGGAATCTATGCGCCCGAGTACATTGCGAATCTGGAGAAGGCACGGAATTCAATCGCGCAACTGTTGAACTATTCCTATAGTTTCATCTGTTTTGGACATGGGGATCCAATTTTCGACGACCCCAAAGCCAAGTTGAAGCGCTATGTCGAAAGCGACGAAATCTGGGAGAACTTGGCGCGAAGGAAGCGAGATACAGCGCCGCCACATTGAGGTCTTATTCGTGTCGTGGGAGTCATTTACATATATTTACACATTTTGCGGTATACGGGAAAGCGAACGAATAATCGGGCGCGAAAGGAAGTCGCGAGCAAGAAAGAGATTTCGTAACTGTTTAGTCCATCAATCTGTTTTGGGAATGTTGGTTCGTCGTGCTGCAGTTTAATCCCTGTTCCTACACTATGAGCGTAATGTAGGAGCGATCTCCAGGTCGCGATTTCCTGTTGGTGCGTAAGTTCTGGACTGAACTAAACAATTACGAGATTTCTATCGCACTCGTTATCCACTCGCTTAATCGCCTTTGATCGCACCCTACAAATGTTCCTTCCAAACAATTACGGTTAGTGTTGGGTCCGGTGTCGTAGAACGGTTTCTTGTGACAGTCTCGTAAGCATTAAATAACCCAAATTGCCACCTTTGTAGCACGACCTGTTTAAGTTACCCCCAATGTTTAGACAGTTATGAACGTAAATTAAGGTGTAAAGGCTATCCAATCCGGCTACGTTTCAACACCTAATGTTGTTGGAAATACACCTCGTGAGGCGTCCTTTTATTGAGCGACCCGTGAAGCCGCTCCTCATTATAAAACTTGAAATAGTCGTTCAAGCCACACCAAGCCGTGTGAACAGAGTCATAAGAATGAAGATAGACATGTTCATATTTCACGGTCCACCAGAGACGTTCAATGAAAATGTTGTCATACACTCTGCCTGCTCCAGCCCAACTGATGCGAATGTTAGCCGATTCAAGCCGAGTGGTAAAGGCATCAGACGTGAATTGGGCACCCTGATCGCTGTTGAAAATCAAGGGTGTAGAACAACTCAACGCTCGTTCCAGAGCCGATAGACAAAAGAAAACATCTAGTGAATTTGACAGTTCCCATGATAACACATATCGAGAGTACCAATCCATAATAGCCACTAGATAGACAAAGCCGGCGTTCAAACGGATATAGGTGATATCAACTGCACATACTTGGTCCGGTCTAGTGATACTTGAATCCTTCAGCAAATAAGGATACTTTTTCGATGGTTTACCGTTCTTAGAGGTTTTCGGCTTGGGATAGATGGCAACTAAGTCCATCTTTCGCATCAACCTAGCAATCCGTTTCCGATTGACGACGTAGCCTTTAGAACAAAGCCAGTCTGTCATTCGAGGTACACCGTAGAACGGGGTCTCAATGTACTGTTCATCAATCAGACGCATATAAAGCAGGTTTTCCGGCGACTCCACTGCGGGTTGATAGTAATACGAAGCGCGGGGCAACCCTAACAGTTCGCATTGTCTCAAAACCGGTGGGGAACCGCTCTCTTGGTTGATGAGCTGCCGCTTCTGTTCAACCGAGCCGTTGAGTTTTTTTTTGAAGCCAGTCTAGCTCTACTTTCAATTGACCGATTTGCCGGTAGAGCTCCGCTATGAGTTGGTCGTTGTCAGAAGTCACTTGAGTGCGTCCGTTTGCAAACAGTTGAGGCGATTCCTCCAGAATCTGTCTTTTCCACTGGCTGACCTGATTCGGGTGGACTTCGTAGTCACTGGCAATCTGAGCCATGGTGCGTTGATTCTTTATTGCCTCAATCGCCACTTGCGCTTTGAATCGGTTATCATACTGCTTTCTACTAGCCATGCTATACAAACTCCTTTCGTAGTTCTTGGCATTGCTGAGCCGTATTATGACTCATAACATGACCGTTTTGCCAGCCCGAAATCCACCTTAATCCACTGTCTAGTTTTTGGGGGTAATCGCACTGTTAGATTGTGCCTTTGGTGCGTAACTGGTGCGCAAACTGACAGATCAAGTGAGTGAACAACGAACGCGATAGAGATCCCTTTCGCTACGAAATCTCCGCGATTAATGGGCCATTTTCAATAAAAAACGATGGTACACATCCAAAATCTTGTAAGTGGCAACTTGTGTTAAATACTTTATGAAATCGAGTTTTTTCTTCAAAACTCCGTTTCTTCCCGGAATCAAAGTGGCTTCAAGGTAATGGTTGAATCCACTCATCACGGGCAACTAAGGATTGATAATCATGGCAATCACTCCATCACATAAATCACAGTTCAGACAATGTGAACTGCCGACACCCAACACTTGCCATATGTTTTTAGAAAGTGAACCACTCAGTCGGACTTGGCGGACATCCAGTTATCCCCAATCCCCACGTCGGTGAGGAGAGGGACTCTCAAATCCATCGCACGCTCCATCTCGTCGCGCACGATGGCGGCGTGATCCTCAGCAATCGAATCGGGGGTTTCGTAGACCAACTCGTCGTGGATTTGGAGCAACAGTTTCAGCGGTAAACCGTCTTGTTCAATCCGGTTTTGTACGTTGACCATCGCCGCTTTGATTAGGTCTGCCGCGCTCCCCTGAACCACGGTATTGAACGCCAAACGCTCTCCTTGGCTCTGCCGATGTCGGTTGGGCGAGTGAATCTCCGGGATTGTGCGCCGCCGTCCGGTGATCGTGGCAACATAGCCGTGCTCCAAAGCGTGTTGAATACACCGGTTCAGGAAGGCATCGATTCCCGGGAAACGTTCCTTGTAGTCGTTGATTAACGCCCCCGCAGTTTTCACGTCCATGCCCTTAATCCGTTGCGAAAGCCCGAATGCGGAAATCCCGTAGATAATCCCGAAGTTGATGGTCTTCGCTTGGTCGCGTTGTTCACGGGTCACGGCTTCGGCGGGGACGCCATAGACCTGCGAAGCCACGGAGGTATGGATATCCAGTCCCTGCTCAAAAACCTCGATCAGATTGGGGTCTTCGCTGAAATGCGCGAGCAGACGGAGTTCAATCTGCGAATAGTCCGCACAAATTAGCTTGCAGCCTTCAGGCGCTTTGAACGCTTTACGAATTTGGCGGCCCACCTCTGTTCGCACCGGGATATTCTGAAGGTTTGGTCCATGCGATGCCAGCCGTCCGGTAGCTGTGGTGAGTTGGTGAAATGTTGCGTGAATGCGCCCTGTGTCCTTGTTCACGGCGCTCCGTAGTTGCCCAAGGTAGGTGCTTGCCAATTTGGTGAGTTGACGGTACTCGATGATGAGGCGCGGCACCGCCGTGGGCGGATCATTCGCGTCCTCCTTCGCGGCTAACCGCTCCAGAACGGTCACGTCCGTTCCAAATTTACCGCTCTTCGTCTTTTTCACCGGCTCAAAACCGAGTTTATTGAAGAGGACATCCCCAAGCTGTTGCGTTGATTCAACGTGGAATTCACCGCCGGCAAGCTCCCATATTTCACTTCGGAGAACGTCTATGCGTTCGTTTATGACCTCGCCTTGACGCTTCAACTCCTCCGGATCGCAGACAACGCCGTTGAACTCAATCTCCGCGATGATGGGCGCGAGAGGTGATTCGATGTCCCGCACGAGAGCGGTCATGCCCATTTCCTCCAACTTTGGCAGGAGGTGCTGATAAAGACGCAAAACGACATCAGTGTCCTCGGAGGCGTAGCTCGTGACCTGCGCCAGCGGAACGGTGTCGATACTTGTCTCGTCCTCACCTTCTCCGATAAGGTCGGAGAGCGGAATCATTTTGTAGTTCAAATGCAGCAAGGCGACCGTGTCGAGCCGGTGCCCCGGTTGCTCGGGATCGATGAGCAGGCTGGCAAGCATCGAGTCAAAAACCACGCCGCGCAGCCTGACGCCGTTTCGCAACAACACTTGTGCGTCAAATTTCAGATTGTGTCCGCACTTGTGCAGATTGCCGTCCGCAAGGATGGGACCCAAGGCGGTTAGCACCGTTTCAACGTCAAGGTGGTCGCCGGGGTTCGGGGAACGAACAGGGACGTAAACGCCGTGGCAAGGTTTCCAAGAAAAACTCAGTCCGCAAAGCGCCGCATCCCGTTCCAAACTGGTCGTTTCGGTATCAACGCTGATAATTGACTGTTCGCGGAGGGTTGCGGCGAGGGATTCCAACTGTTCGGGTGTTTTAATCACTGTGTAGTCGCCACTGTCCGCGGTTTCGTATTCCCCTTTCTCCAGAATCGCGGAGGTCTGTTCTTCCAGAACTGCGACGCGCTCACCTCTTGTCTCGCGTTCGCCGGTCTTCGGAGAGGAGGTAACTTCGCCGCCGCCGGCAAGCTGCTCTACCTCTCGCTGAAAACGGTTGAAGCCCAATTCTTGAAACAGCGGCAAAATCTTCTTTAGTTCAACCGGGTTGACCCGCGCCTGCTCAAGCGAAAACGGGAAATCGGCGTCTCGCTTCAGTGTTACAAGGGTGCGCGAAAGGGGTAGATGATCCTGCGCCTTCTCCAGGTTTTCCCGGCGTTTGCCTTTAATCTTGCCGATATTGGCAAAGATGCCGTCGATTGATTCAAAGTCTTGTATGAGTTTGGCAGCGGTTTTGGGACCGACTCCTTCGACGCCGGGCACGTTGTCAACGGTATCACCCATCAACGCCAGCAAATCGATAACCTGTTCCGGCGTAATGCCTTTGTCGTCCCAAAGCGACGCCACGTCGATTGTTTTGTCCGTATGGATATCAAACATCGTGACACGATCACCGAGAAGTTGCTCAAGGTCCTTGTCCTTGGAGATAATTCGGATGTGTAAATCTTTGTACGAGGGATTATCAAGAACGCGCTGAGTTATCGTGGCAATAACATCGTCCGCTTCCAATCCCTCTACGCCAACTATCGGAATATCGAAGCGCTCAAGCACCTGAGTGACGCGAGGAATCTGCGAGATTAAGTCATCCGGAGTGGCTTCGCGCGTTCCTTTGTATTCGTCATAAAGCTCATCGCGAAATGTCGGTCCCGGCATATCTATTGCTGTCACGACATACTGGGGACGAAGTTCGGAGAGGAGCTTGATTAACATGCCGGTAAAGCCGAAGACGGCGTGGGTCGGTTCCCCCGCCGGGCTGCGCAGCCCTCCGCGAATAGCGTAGTAGGCACGAAAGATTTGGGCGTGTCCGTCAATGAGATATAGTGTTTCGGTCGGTTTATGTTCTGCTTCCATGGTGTTCTCCCTTTGATTGGTTATGGCGTCCGTGTGATTGAACAATTCATAAGTCGGCGCGAAGATTGCTAATACCATTACGCCAAAATACATGCGCATCAATTACGAGGATTAAGTAGAGATTGTTGAGTGGAGAAATGTAAGAACCCTCGTCTCCGCGCAAAGCCAGCGGGGCAAGGGGATCTCTATCGCATTCCCTTTCTGGTCGCTTGATCCCCGCCTACGGCGAACGGGAACTTTATATTTAACCTACTCTCCGCACCCCATTTTTCGGGTTTACAGAATTTATTGGTAGCCCCCTATTATCCTTGGCGGAATAATTCTTTCTGCAAGTAACTCGCTCCAGAGGAGATCAAGTGACTGGATAAGGAACGCGATAGAGATCCCCAATGTCAATAGAATGCTATATGTCCAGATTCCCGCGCTCCAGAGGAGCGCAATGTGGGTATTACACCAATATTCCTAGTGGTACAGTTCTTTTGTCAATAAACCCTCGTTTTTCACCCTATAACTAGCTTTTGGCGGGTGTTACTTGATTGGTGATGTTCATATCAGTCTTGCATTGTAATTTCAATATATAGTACGTTCTATTTAATTCGAATACAGTATATGCTATCACCATTAATCGCTGGAACGATACCAAAAAATACCCAAATTAGCACTTATGAGGTGTGGAGTGTAGGATTTAAGACACCTTATACACTTACATTCAAGCAAAATGGTATAAATTGTCGAAGAAAATCTACGAGGTTTGGCTTATATATTACAGACCGTCCATTTGCGAGTAGCCCTTCGGTAGAGGTTTGTCCGCTACCAAGACCGGCTTTAATACGCGCACATGCCGGCAACTCCCTCTATGCGTGAAACCGGGGCAGTCGCAAGTGATGTCCGCACCGGCGACTTCAAGCTGGTAGAACTGTCCCGGTTTGGACGTACTCTCCGCCCGATACACGCTTCGATTGGGTCCTGCGAGGACCTTCGCCAACGTCTCAATGGCTTTCCGAGAATACGGTAGGAGTTGCCGCCGGGCGGCTTCGTCCAGAAAAGCGGCATTTTCTTTGATGTAGACATCGCCGGCTTCTCGAAGCACGGAGCCCATTTGGGTTTCTCCACGACCGTTTTCAGCGATTTCGCCCAATCGGGTCGGAATGGCTTTCATCATCTGTTTGAGTTCGCTGATAACATCGCTGCCCAGCTCAACGCCGAGCGCCTTGCCCTCGACAAGATCTTCCATCAACCGGGCTTTGGTTTCCAGTACGGTTCGCACGAATTCGTCAACCGTTCCGCGTGCAATCATATACGTCACATTGACGGGCGCCGTCTGTCCGATTCGGTAGGCGCGGTCTTCCGCTTGCCAATGGTTCGCGGGCACCCAATCAAGGTCGTTGAATACCACCTGTCGCGCGGCGGTTAGATTAAGCCCAACTCCGCCGATATGGATGTTTGCGAGAAACACTCTAACCTCCGGATCATCCTGAAACCTGTCAACTCGTTCTTGGCGTTCCTCAGCCGGCACTTCGCCGAAAACGGCTACCGCCTCGTCACCAAAACGCTTGGAAAACCGTTCGATCGTGTTCACGAAGGCTGAAAACACGATAACCTTTTCCCCTTGTTCCAGTGCGTTCTCGACCACTTTGATTGTGTCACGACACTTCGCAAACGCCAGTTTTCTCCGGGCACTCGTGAGTTGACCGATAACACGTCCTCGTCTTTGACTCGCTTCCGGATCCTCGTCTTCTTGAGAATCCCGAAATTCAGAGGACTCGTCGCTCGTCAGAAGGAACTCTCGCACCGCTTGATTGAAGTGCTCGACCGCGTGCGGATGCAGATCGATATCCAACCATGTCCGGAACTTCGGGGGAAGATCCAATACCTCGTCCTTTGTCCGGCGGAGCATGATGCCGTGAAGTTGGAGCGTCAATTCCTCAATGTTGCTGGCGCCGTCCGCGACCAAGCCGAACTCTCCCTGATATCCTTCGCAGTAGCGCTTCGCGAAACTCAGAAAACTCTTGCCCAACGGGTGTTCGATGAGCTGGAGCAGCGGGAAAAGATCACGCGGACGGCTGGTCAGCGGTGTCCCCGTCAAGGCGTGGACTACCGGTTCGCCGGCAGTCTGCTTGACCAGCTTGCTCGCGTGGCGGGAACGTTGGCTTCGGTGGTTTTTCAGGTAGTGCGCTTCGTCGAATACCACGCCCGACCAACTGAATTGCATCAGCCCTTCCAGATGTTTGCCGAGGATATCGTAGTTGAGGACAACCCAGCCGTGGAAATCATACTTTGGCAGCGGGGCAGGACCGACGATTGCGGTCCGGGCTTCCGGCAGCACAATCTCAATCTCGCGCACCCAGTTCCGCTTTACCGACGCGGGGCAAATCACCAAATAGGGTCCCTCGGGTTCCGCTTCGATCATGGCTATGATGGACTGACGGGTTTTACCCAAGCCCATGTCGTCCGTTAGGAGTGAACGACGGCGCCCGAGCAGAAACGCGACTCCCTCGATCTGATGCGGATACAGCGATTTGGCGATTGCCTCGGCCCTCTTGGTGAAAGTGTGAATAGAGGTTGTCGGAGTCACCATTGTACTTCCCTAGATTCATGCCGCGGAGCAGCGTGGTCATCTGTGATAGGCACGCTCCGCCGTGCCGTAACGTGCGTAAGAGGCAACGGCATACGGCGTATGCCTACCACTAGGTTGGGTCAAGTATACCACACTTGAGGAAGTTAGAGAATAGACTTTGCATTTTCGCCGCAAGGCGATTGCAGATAATGCTAGAGAATTTTCGGTTATCAAATCATTCATGGGACGGCACAGGGATCGTCCTTTACAAACACGCGGTTAACAGCCTTTTCGCTTGAGGATTTATTGGCGCTTTGCTATAATCTGCTGGTGATTGGAGTGAGCCCGATCTATCGGCGAAGCGTTGAACTTATGAGGCTATATTTCATTGATGACCCCACAACAAAGGTGTGGTCAACGTTACGCCAAGAGCCCGGTCATGTTGTGGTCGCCAACGAGGAGTTGGGACACGGGACGATGAAGTGGAAGTTAATCGTTAATCAAGAAAATACAACTTATCTTTCGCATTATCGATCGCCCAAAAGTTTAATTTCTCAGTTGACCGTATTCCGCATCATAATTGCAGCATGCCATTATCCCTGTCGGAATTTTTCTTTCCGAAAGTAACACGTTCTAGTCGGAGTCCCTTTCCTCGATCCAGAGGATCGAAATGTCAATAGAATGCGACATGTCCAGAGTCCCGCACTCCAGAGGAGATCAAGCGAATGGATAATGAGCGCGATAGAGATCCTCCATGTGGAGTGTTACTTGGTGGAAATGAAGTTGATGATGGAAGAGCAAAACCGATTAATTAATCGGACTCACGGTAGTACCTTGGTGATTTTTGCTCGTTTGTGGATATACACCCCAAGACTTGGTATGCGAAAATTTGAGATTGCACAAGTCTATTATGCGGAAGATGAGACACAGTTTGGCTATGCCCTGATAAACACTGTCAGCCTACTTTTCTTCCCTCCCGCAACTCGTCAATGTTAGATTGACAACTTAATATGTGTGTGGTATATTGTAATATACCCGCCATCATGGCGGAACTTTTTTTCTGTTAGCTTAACTCGACGCTCCGAAAAACGAAGATCGAAAGCGCCCATTGAGACAAGAGATGACCGGATGTGGAAACGTATTGAGGACAGCAAATTTATAGACGCATCATTACTTTCTAACCCGCTATCCAGGTGTTCCGCAAAAAAGTGGGGTGAAATATGTGCGCGGACTTTAGCGGACTTTAGCGAAGTGTGTCGCACACGGCTTCAAGCCGCGCCCGGCAAGGCTTCAAGCACAATTTCAGAGCTAGTTGAAAAAATCCGCTCTAATTTCGACGGCGTCACTGTAAACGATCAACTGAGTGATTAGCGAAGGCGATAGAGATCCCAGTGCGATAGAACTCCCATAGAGATCTTTCAGTGAGTGAATAACGATCAAGTGACTGAATAAGGAACGCGATAGTAGATTTCCCGCGATAGCCAATCCCGATAGAAATCCCATAGAGATCCCAAGGCGATAGTAGTTCTAGATAGCACGCCATTATCCCTGTCGGAATTTTTCTTTCCGAAAGTAACACGTTCTAGTCGGAGTCCCTTTCCTCGATCCAGAGGATCAAGCGAGTGAATAGCGAGTGCGATAGAGATCCTGCGAAATGTCAATAGAATACGATATGTCCAAATTTCCGCACTCCAGAGGATCAAACGAGTGAATAGCGAGTGCGATAGTAGATCCTGTGCAATGTCGAGTGTTACTTGAGAGAGGTCCTATAGAGATTCCACAGGCAGCAATTTGCGTTAATTAAATCACCGAGATGCAGAAAATCAAAGCAGGAAGGTAAGCAGACAAGCGGGTATACAGGCACATCTCCTTAATCTCCTGACTGTACATTTGATCCGTTGGTCAATCAACACTGTGAAAAAGCCCGAAACAACCGACATTATTTTGGAAAGATGTCTACTGTTATTCAAGCGAAATGGTACAAGAAGGATATGCTATCGGAATTTACTATCGCCTGTCTTATTCAGTCAGTCCATCCCTCGCTGTTCACTCGGTTGGCCGATAGAAACTCCATAGAACTCCCTTTTTCTTCAAAACTCGGGTTCAATGCAAAAGGAAAAATCAATGAATATCCTACAAAAAATCACACTATATCTTTTGCTCTATATCGTTCTGTGCCTCCCATCATTTGCGCAACAGGTTGAGATCCCCGATTTCAACCTCCGCGCCGGCATCGCCGATACGTTGAACATCCCGGATGGTGCTCCCATCACGCAAGAGGACATGAATCGCCTGACACACCTTGACGTTCAAGATCAAGGCATTGTGGATCTAACGGGCTTGGAGTTTGCGAACAATCTAACGTTCCTGCAGTTGAAAAGCAATCGGATTGAGGACATCAGCGCGCTTGCAAATCTTACCCGACTCACCGAATTACACCTGGGCGGCAACCGGATTGAAGACATCAGCCCACTTGCAAATCTCACACAACTCACGGTCTTGCGCCTGAACGAAAATGGGCAGATTGAGGACATCAGTTCGCTTGCAAATCTTACCCAACTGAGAAGGGCAGATCTGGACCGCAATCAGATTGTTGATGTCAGCCCGCTTTCACGTTTAACAAAATTGGAATCGTTAGATCTTCGAATTAACCGGATTACAGATGTCAATCCACTTGCAAATCTCACACAACTCACCGAATTGCGCCTGGACGAAAATCGGATTATCGATATCACGCCGCTCGCAAACTTGACAAACCTTGTAGCCTTGTGGCTCAGCGACAACCGAATTACCGATGTTACCGCACTCGCAAATCTCACGCAACTCACCGAATTGCGCTTGGACAACAATCGGATTGAAGATGTCAGCCCGCTTGAAAATCTCACAAATTTAAAACACCTTGATACTCACAACAACCCCATATTCGACCCGGACAGTCCGTTTGTCGAGGTACGTGACCCAAACCTAAGGACCGCTGTCCGAGAAGCGCTCAATCTTCCCGATGGCGTACCGCTCACCCAAGCGAGCATGCGGCAACTCACTCGGTTAGAAGCGAGTGACAGGCAGATAACAACTCTTACCGGACTGGAACACGCGCTCAATTTAACTGAGCTAAACCTTGCTGGAAATAACATTAGCGACCTGGTTCCCATCGTCAGTCCGCTCGCAAATCTAATGCAACTCACCGAATTGCATTTGGGCGGCAACCGGATTGAAGATATCGGTCCGCTTGCGAATCTCACACAACTCACGGTCTTGCGCCTGAACGAGAATTGGCAGATTGAGGACATCAGTGTGCTTGCAAATCTTACCAAACTGAGAAAGGCAGATCTGGACCGCAATGAGATTGTTGATGTCAGTCCGCTTGCACGTTTAACAAACTTGGAATCGTTAGATTTTCGACGTAACCGGATTGCTGATGTCAGTCCACTTGCAAATCTTATCCAACTCACCGAATTGCGCCTGAACGGAAATCGGATTATCGATATCACGCCGCTCGCAAACTTGACAAACCTTGTAGCCTTGTGGCTCAGCGACAACCGAATTACCGATGTTACCGCACTTGCAAATCTCACCCAACTCACCGAATTGCGCCTGAACGGAAATCGGATTGTCGATGTTAGTCCGCTTGCACGTTTAACAAACTTGGAATCGTTAGATCTTCGGCGCAACCCTATCGCGGACCACAGTCCGCTCGACGCGCTCGCGCTTTCTCATTTTTTATACGATCAAACATGCGAAATGCCGCCGCTTCCGCTTGAACCGCGCTTGGAAAATAGAAATTACCCGTCTATCATTGCTCGGTGGAGCGGATTTGGTTGGCCCCCTGTTAGAAATCGTCCCGACCTATCGGACGCGGAAAATATAGCGTTACATGATTTACGGTTCAGCGTGAATGTGTTTGGGTTAAATTACCTCAAATTGCACAATAAATTTACGATGTCGGGGGATGTTGACAAGGCAATTCGCACGAGAGATGAATTAATTTCCCTTAATCCCAATATGATTCATTTGGTTGACATTGACCTACGAGAGGCTCCTCTTGACTTGTTCCCGGAGGATTGGCCGTACTGGATACGGGATGAACACGGAGATATCTTCATTGAATGGCATGCAGGGCAACCAGAGGACGACCACGGGTTAATGGATTTCAGACAACCAGCCGTTCAAGATATCATAGTTCAACAGGCTATTGCCGTGTCGAAATGTGGCTTATTCGATGACATTTTCTCCGACTATTGGCACGAGAAGTGGCGTGCTCTTAGCGGTTGGGATGGAACGCGCGAACACTTTTTTAGCTCTCTGGAAGAAGAAGTGCGTGCTCGAGAAATCATTGTACAACGCATCCGAGCTGAAACGCGCCCGAATTTCCTGATTATGGGCAACACGAACGACCGTATTATCCCTAGAACCGGCCCCTATATCAACGGCGGCTTCATGGAAACCGGCATTCCAGGAAACAAAACCGGCGCCGATTTGGAACATGTTATCAATGCGACTGAAAACGCATTGACATGGTTGGAAAACAACCTAAGAGAGCCGCGAGTAAACGCGCTTGAAGGGTTTGGCTTACCGGGGGAAGCTTTGGACAGTCCGAACAATCGACGCTGGATGCGTGCTTTGACAACTCTAAGCCTAACTCATTCGGACGGCTATGTATCGTACTCAGAGAGTGTGCTCGCCGTGAATCCCACAGGATCCTTTTGGTATGACTTCTGGGATGCAGATTTAGGGCGGCCGGTGGGAGAAAAGGGGCAACTGTACCAAGAGGCAGAAGGGCTATACATCCGCGAATTCACCAACGGGTGGGCGGTGTACAACCACAGTGGCGAGACGCAGGAAATTACGCTGCCGGAGGAGGCGAAGGGAGTAGCAAGCGGTTTGATGAACACGAGGCACACCCTCCCCAACCTTGATGGCGAGATGTACCTGCGGGTGAAACCGAAGAATCCGGCGGACGTAAACGAGGATGGGGTCGTGAACATCTTGGATTTGGTGGTGGTAGCGCAGGGGTTGGGGACAGATAAAAAGGGGGTGGACGTTAACGGAGACGGCGTGGTGAATATTCTTGACCTTGTCCAAGTTGCCGGGGCGCTCGGCGGTGGCGGAGCCGCGCCTTCGGCATCTTCCCTAGACCCGTCGATGATTAGCGCCGCGGATGTCGCGAGCTGGCTTGCGCATGCACAGGGTTTAGATGTCGGCGACGCGAATTTACAACGGGGAATCCGCTTCCTCCAACAGTTGCTTGCGGCATTGACGCCGAAAAAGACGACGCTGTTGCCGAATTACCCGAACCCCTTTAATCCGGAGACGTGGATACCGTATAATCTCGCGCGAGAGGCGGAGGTGGCGATTACGATTTATGACACGAAGGGGACGCTGGTGCGGCGGTTGGCGCTCGGAAATCAGGCGGCGGGGTATTACGCGGCGCGTGGAAAGGCGGCGTTTTGGGACGGACGGAACGAACGCGGGGAAGCGGTGGCGAGCGGGATTTATATTTACCAGTTCCGTGCGGGTGACTATGCGGCATCGCGGCGGATGGTGATTGTGAAGTAGTGGCCAGTGACCTGTGATCGGTGACCAGTTAAAACCCGGTGGACGTGAACAAGGACGGCGCGGTGAATGTGATTGATTTGGTATTTGTGGCGAATCAATTCTGATAAAGGCAGGAGATATCTATTGCGCGGGGTATACTATGGGAGTTCCATCGCACTAAGACCTCTATCGCGCTCATTAACCATTCGCTTGATCTCAGTTAATCGTTCAATCCAACCTACCCTACTGTCAAATGTCCACAGAATCTAGATTATGGAGGGAGAGTTTATGAGCAAAATCTATGAACCGCTTGACGACCTCAAAACTTCGGATTTACCCGAGAAGACACTACCGTTCTGGAAAATAGCCGGTCCCGGCGCGATACTGGTGGGTCTATCCATTGGCGCGGGCGAGATTGTGATTTGGCCCAGGATCGCCGCGGAATACGGCGGTAGCATGGTTTGGGCCGCGGTGGTCGGAATCTTCATCCAGTTATGGGTAAATTTCGAGGTTGCACGCTGGACAATCGCGACGGGCGAAACTGTCTACACCGGTTATAGCCGCGTATGGCGCGGGTTTGCGCCGTTGTTTATTCTCCTGACGTTGGTGAGTTGGATCGCGCCCGGTTGGGGGCGCGCATCGGGACTTGCGCTCAAAGCCCTGCTCATCGGTCCCGGCGGTTGGGGTTCCGATACGTTTTGGACGGTGATTACATTTGGGGCGGTGACGCTCATCCTTTTTGGTCCCAAACTTATCTATAATTCCGTCGAGAAAACCGTTGAAGTGCTTGTGGCAATTGTAACCATCGGTCTGATAGCAGTCGTGATCGCCATCGGGTCGGCTGACACCTGGAAGGAGTTGGGGAGCGGCATAGTGAATGTCGGGTACAAGGATCCGAGGATGTCGGTAAAAACGCTTTTCATCGCACTCGTCTTTGCCGGTGCGGGCGGAACAGCCAACCTGTTCTATACGTTCTATCTACGTGACAAGAACATCGGTATGGGCGGGCGTCTTCCGCAGTTGCAAAACCCGCTCCGGGGTCGATCCGAAACAGTCCCTTCCACCGGATTTGTGGTCGAGGATACCGAAGAAAACCGCAGGCGCTTCTCGGGGTGGTGGAACTATGTGAAGAAAGATCAACTCCTTTTCTTCTGGGCGTTAAACACGGTGACCATGATGCTCTTTATCTTTGGTGCCCTCGCCGTGCTGCATCCCAAAGGGATTGTACCTGAAAAGGGAACACTAATCTGGGACGAGGCGCAGGTGCTCGCCGAGGTGTGGGGTGGCCCCGGTCGTACCATCTTTTTGCTGGTCGGTGTAGCTACACTTTTCAGCACACAACTTGCATTGGTTGACGGCGTTTCACGGTCAGTCTCCGACATTGTGTACACCAACTTTAAGGGCGCGCGAAAACGGACGTTGAGTTGGTGGTATATGCTGATAGCGGGCATTTGGATAATCGCCGGCTGCCTGATTACCTTTGTCATGGAACAGATGGGGGTTAGCGAGTTGGGTTTCCTTTTCAACGCCGCCTATATGGGTGGGTTTGCAATGGCGCTCTATGTCCCCTTGACACTGTATATCAATCGCCGGTTCTTGCCCAAGTTCGCTCGACCGGGTGGGATATGCACCACAATGATGATTCTGGCTTCACTGGTTTATGTCGGATTTGCCGTTTCGAGTATTATCTGGGAAATTGGCAGATTGATTGGTGGATAGGAGACGTTTTTGATGAAACGCGACAAAAAGCAGGAGATTGGGGGGCAAGGTCTGGAAGTTACGCAGATGGGAATGGGCGGTGCTGCACTCGGGAACTTGTACGAGGTCGTGGAAGAGGATGGCGCCGCGGAAACGATAGCCGGTGCGTATGCGGCGGGCATACGCTACTTCGATACGGCACCGCTCTACGGCTACGGACGGAGCGAGAACCGGTTGGGGTTGGAACTTTCACGGTACAAACGAGACGAATTGGTAATCTCGACGAAGGTGGGTTACTCGCTGGTACCGCGCACCCAGGACGAGCCGCCCGAATCGCCGTTCGTGGATGTTCCGCCGCTTGACAAAGCCTTCGATTTCTCCCGTGACGCGGTTTTGCGCTCTTTTGAAGAAAGCTTGAAACGCCTTCAGACCGATTACGTCGACATCCTGTTTATCCACGATCCGGACGAGGGAATCAGCATTCAACCCGACTTCGACGACCCGCATGCCGTGAGCCATTTCTCGCAGGCTATGGAGCAAGTTTATCCGGCATTGGACGAACTTCGCACTCAGAACGTGGTGAAAGCCATCGGTGCGGCGATGAACCAATGGCAGATGCTGTACGATTTCGCCGCTGAAGGCGATTTCGATTGTTTCCTGTTGGCGGGGCGCTATACCCTGCTGGAGCAGGCACCGGCTCTCAAGTTCCTTCCGCGCTGTGAGCAAAAAGGCATTAGCGTCATCGGCGGCGGACCGTACAACTCCGGGATTCTTGCGACTGGCGCCGTGGACGGGGCTTACTACAACTATCTGCCCGCCACCCCCGAGGTTATGGACCGCACCCGTCAAATACAGGAAGTGTGCGCTCGTCACGACGTTTCGTTGCAGGCGGCGGCACTGCAATTTCCCTTCGGCCACCCTAGTATAACCTCGGTCATTCCGGGCGCCCGGTCAAGTGCGGAAATTGAATCTAACGTTGCCTTCTTCGAAGAGCAGATTCCGGCTGATTTCTGGACGGAGCTAAGAGACCATTCGCTTGTCGCCGGGGAGGCGCCATTACCCAACGCGGAAAATTAACACAGTTTGTAGGGTGGGATCAAAGGAGCGAAAAGCGACTGCGATAGAGATCCCCTGCCCACCATTCCTTGTATGGATTGAAGCGGATCGCCTCCACCCCGCTCGGTCTGGATTGACAGATTCAGACTCATAAACGTAACCGTGCGGTCACCGTCCGCACCGATGCCAAAAACACCATGATTGAACTACAACCAGATCAGCTGCATGTTGCCAATGCGCTTTACCGTGAGTATCCGTATCTGCACGGCTACGTCGCATCCGCGTTGAGCGGGGAGATGGGCACGGTTTCGGTCGATAATTTGGAGTGTCCGGTCGTCGGTCATATCACCCTAGCTTGGGCGCACATCTTGGCTGGCGATGCTACGACTCCGGGAGCGCGGGCGCTGTTGGACGAGATACTGCCGAACACGATATTGATTCCCGAAAATTCCAGATGGGTGGATGCATTCTACGGGAAATGGGGGCATCGTTTGGAAAAATGGAGGCGGGTAACGTGTAAACGCGGCTCTTGGAGTGTCGAAAAATTGGGAGACTTTGAACGACAACTCCCCACCAGTTTGTCCATCAGACAGGTGTCGCGCCCTGATGAGGTCAGGGGGCTGATTCAGATGGGGGACGGTCTGGTCGATTTCCGAAACTATCCGACTCCGGAGGACTTTCTTCGCCGGGGGGTCGGCTTCATCGTAGAGCACAACGGTGAAGTTGTCTCGGGCTGTACATCGCATGCGGTTGGCGGCGGGAAATTCGACATCAGTGTCACGACGCGGCAAGAACATCAACGGAAAGGATTGGCACAGGCGGTTGCAGCACGCATGATTTCATACTGTCTGCAAGAGGACATCGAGCCGTGCTGGGATGCGCCGAGCGAAGCTGGAGGGAATCTGGGCAAAAAGCTTGGGTATACCCACGCAAAACCGTACACGGCGTATCGGGTTCTCAAAGTACGGGAGCACTGGAACAGCACCTCGTGGATGTAGACGATTTCAGGGGCTAAGCTCGACTTTGTACATTTGAGCCAGACAACAAACGGCCTCGATCAAGCGTTGAAGCAAGAAGGAGGAGAATTTAACCATCTGGCTTTTTGCTTGACCATTGAAAAAGGCTCCGGAGTTTTCAGATAATATGCAAACTGTGGGAACTCTATCGCAGTCACTACGAGATTTACTATAGCCTTGGGAACTCTATCAAAATTTACGATGGGATAGCTATCGCGCTCATTGTCAATTCGCTTGATCCTTCGTTATCCACTCAGTTGATCGCTCCATATTCAGTCGCTTCATACCGACCTACGGGAATGGGTAACAACTTGGGCTACATAGGAAAAAACTAACGCCGCACGAAAGGTGTTTTAATCTCAGCATCGAATCTATTGTAAACCTCGCATTCGGCTTGTTCCAGCGTTCAATCTATGTCGGGGTACAACAAGGATTTAATTTGAAAATCGTCAAATCTATTTTGGGGACTAACACCAACCAACTTTTAACCCCATTGGGATCAACTTAAGGGATTTCGTCTAGTATCGGTGGTGTTCTCCGACACAAAACCCTTAACTTAGTCCCATAGGATGGGGAGGAAATCTCTATCATCCCCCACACGGTAGGTGCGATCAAGCGAATGGATAATGAGTGCGATAGAGATCCCTTTCCAACCGCACCGGCACCTGCGGAAACCAGCGCCATGAGTCATCTTTTGTGGCGCACTCATCAGTGAATGAACTGGTATTCCCTCGCTCACGTCTACATGGAGATTAACAGTTCAAGACATTAGAAACCGCGTGACTTGCGACTCAAAACGCTTAACTTGATTCCTATGCGTGGACACGAACGCCTATCCCCCTCAATGTTATTCAGAGGCTGCTTTTCCTAAAACCGTTATTTCGAATTCAGGATCGGTTATCGGTTCAAATCCGGGAAAAGTGTTCGTTAATTCATAAATATCGTAGCCTGCCAATTCCAGTGCTTGACGAATTCGGTTTCGATCAGATTCCGTGACAATCCTGTCTACCCGCGGTGTCGCCGGGACTCCTTCCATAAATGTTTTGCCGCGATACTTAAGGGTGAACCCGTAAAGCATTACATGCCGAGCCAAAGCCTCAGCCGCCGTAAAACTTAAGGATTCCCTGTTAGATTCAGCGTGTGACATAATCTCAATCAGCGGCGAAATCGCTCGCCTATCGCCGGTTCGTTCCAAGGCCTCAATTATTCCACCGGGCGCTTCAATGCCAGTTTTTAACATTCGGATGAGGATAGGAACAGCTTCTCCGCCAGCAGCTCTTAACCCATCAAGCACTCCGTTACCACAACTGCCACAGTAGGTGCCCCGATCTCTGTGTTTCCAGTTTCCAACCCTCGCATGTAGTAAATCCGGAATTGCGGTTTCCCCTACTAGACCGCCTAAACGCCGCGCCGCCAAGTTCCGAACTCGCCAAACAGGATCGTTATGTAGCAGATTCGTGATAATGGGTACGGCTTCAGAATTTCGAGACAGCCCCAGTAAGCTAGTCGCGCGCAGCCTCAGTTCGATAAGTTCTTCGTTATAGGTTTCGGAATATGTCTCATCAATGGTTGTTCTCAACAGATTTACGATATCGGAAGAGAGGTATGCGTTGCCAGCTAAGCTCAAGATATCCGTGGCTTTGTCATATAGTGTATCGTTATAAAGATCACGGACAACCTCTCTAACATCAACTGTCATCGACACTGGTCCTATACGTGCCGGGTGCCGTTTTATAGTAATCACATCTACTTGCTTCTTTTTTACCGGAGGTCGTTGGGCATAGGCCGCAGGTGTTGCCAAACAAAAAAGGAGGAACAAACACACAACGAAGTAGAAGGATTCGATTCGTTTCACTTTCATAGGACTAAGTCTCCGCTTCATATGTTCTTTGAAGGCTGCCGGACATTACGCCGCTACTCGTAAGTCATACCCATTGCCGACACTATTTACCTTTGACATCTGTAAGGAAGCGGTTTGCACGATTCAGGGCAGGATGCACAACATGCTGACCCGTTCTGTGCAAACCGACGGACGAGTTTGACAACTTGGTACCGCGATGAAATTGCTTTTGCTTCAAATGAAAATGGCTGATGTGATATACTGAAATCTTGACATGGTGGGACGCTCGGGAGTTTGACACCTGCTTGGAATCCGAAACTCCACAAAATCATCGGCACAGAATCGCTCCCTCCCGATTCATCTCAGTGCAATTTGTTTGCCGCAAATTCCGGAACACCGTAAATACCCAATATCTAGCCAGTTGAATAGTACGCTAGGCAAATGAAAAACCAACCACAAAACGGGCAGCACGGCTTGACCGTGCGGGTTTTGTTCCTTGTCCTACTCATTGCGCCAATCAACTGTTACCTGCTCATCCAGATGGAACTGGTGCGTTACACCTTTCCCACGTGGGTCGTACCGCTGTCGAATGTTATTTTCATTTTGGCAGGAGTTCTCATTTTAGACAGACTCATCCGCTTCGTTGTTCCGAGCTTGGCATTTCGAGTAGGTGAACTTCTACTGCTCTACGTGATGCTTTCTTTTGCAACGACGCTGGCGGGTTGCGATGTGCTGCAAGCGGTTTTGTCCGTGCTCGGGCACGCCTTCTGGTTTGCCACTGAGGAGAACGAATGGAAGACGCTGTTCTGGCCGCATATTCCGGAGTGGCTTACGGTCAATGACAAGAAGGTGTTGCATGGGTACTATTTGGGGGAGTCAAGTTTCTACACGAATGCCCATTTGAGAGTATGGGTGCCCGTGATACTCGCCTGGCTTGCGCTGTTTCTGGTTCTGGCTTTCATTTTTCTCTGTCTGAATACGATTCTGCGTCGGCAATGGGCGGATCGTGAGCGATTAACGTTCCCGATAATCCAACTCCCGCTGCAAATGACCAACCCGACTTCGAATTTCTTTCGCAACAAGCGAATGTGGATTGGTTTTGCTATCGCGGCTGGGATTAGCCTATTCAACGGACTCAGTACGCTATACCCTTCCATTCCGCATATCCCTGTAACACGCCGCTTTTTTACCTTCCTCGACCCGCCATTGAGCTTCTACGACGGCGTAACCGTCGCGTTCTATCCATTCGCCATCGGCATCATGTTCCTGATGCCGTTGGATGTCCTGTTTTCAACTGCGCTTTTCTATTTCCTCTACCGCAACGAGCTTGCGCTTGCGAGCGTGTACGGTTTGGACACACTCCCCAAGTTCCCGTACCAAGACGAGCAGGCGTTTGGCGCTTTCTTGGGACTTTGCGTCTTCTTCCTTTGGGTGGGACGTCACCACTTCAAACGTGTTTTGCTAAGCGCGTTCAGGCGGCAATCGGATGATAATGACATGAAGGAGCCGATGCGCTATCGCACCGCGGTATGGGGACTGGTAGGCGGGCTTATCCTATTTGCGTTTGCGATGCACAGAGCGGGCATGTCTCTGTGGATTGCCTCAATGTTCAGCCTGCTGTTTCTTGTCACGCCCATCATCACGACCCGCATTCGCGCCGAAGCCGGCATCTTCGTGCACGCCTATCATTGGCAGGCGCCGCGATACGTCCTGAACACGATTCTCGGATCCCGGCGGCTCGGCCCCCAAAACCTGACGGCGCTGTCGGTATGCTTTTTCAACCGGGATTATCGCCCTCAGCAGATGCCTCACCAGTTGGAGGCGTTCAAGATCGCCGAACAAGCCAATATCAACCCGCGGCGAATGTTGGTTGCCATCCTCATCTCAACCGTGATTGGCATTGTCGTCTATTTTTGGGTTCAACTCCACCTATATTATGAGAAGGGCGCCGCTTCCGGCTACTTTGGTCCCTGGGCATTGGGATATGGTCGGGAGTATTTCAGGCGGTTGACCGACTTTCTCTACTATCGGACAGACACGGATTGGATAGGGGCATTGTTTATGGGTATTGGGTTCGGCGTTATGGGGCTGTTGACGTACTTTCGAGTCAAGTTTTTTTGGCTGCCTCTGCATCCGCTGGGTTACGTCATGGCGTCGAACCAGGAGATGTCGGACCTCTGGGCGCCGATTCTTATCTGCCTTGTTCTGAAGTGGGCAATTCTTAAACACGGAGGCATCCGAAGTTACCGACGCGCTATCCCGTTCTTCTTGGGGCTTGTACTTGGGGACTTCCTGATGGGCAGCCTGTGGAGCTTGCTGAACGTGCTATTGAACACAACGATGTATCAGTTTTATCCCTAGCCATCAACCGAGTGGATAGCGAGGGCGATAGAAATCCCTACGGATTCTTCTGCTTTGCGTGTTCTTGTGACGTTCGGATACAGTTTAATCCGCAGTATGGATGGGCGAGGCGACCTCGCCCCTACGGTACGCACAAGCCTAGAATCCGATCAGGTTAAGGCAAACCCGTTGACAGACGCTCGTCCGGGAAACGGTTATACCGCATCGGGGGAACATCACCGATGTAACGAGGTATGAGGGGTTCAATCTCTGTTAACGCTGCCTTGGGCCAACTGTCGTGTCTGCTGTGGAATCCGTCATGTATCCAACTCTGTGTGGCAGGGAGAAGGTCATCGAATAGCGGATGAAACCAGATGGTTATTACCGTGCGACGCTGGTCGGACATGTTCACGTGGGTGGCGTGAAACATGCGCGCATCGCCGATGACTAGATCTCCGGCGCGCATCGGTACATCTTGCTCGTAGGGGTAATCGAGAAAACGCGGATCGTCGGGGTTTTCTATTTTATTGATGTCGGGTGTGTGTGCCTCGCCCATGTCGTGAAGAACGTGCCGTCTTCGGTGGGTTCCCGGCAGCACGCGAAGGCAACCGTTTTCTCTGGTGGTGTCCTCCATGTAGTACATCAGGAAGATCATCGGCGGATAATCGCTGTACGATCTCGGATCCTGCCACATAAGGCAGTCTTGGTGCCAGTACAGGCGCGGACCGTTTGGCGGCTTGCTGATGATGACCGCCTTCCAAAACTTGCTGTTAGGGAGCCCCATTTCATCAAGCGCCTTCAGGGCGGTCGGATTGCCGACAATGCCAGCCAATTCCGGGTGAGGACCTGAATCAATCAGGGTGCCGGGAGATACGTTTCGTGTGAGCTGATCCATATCTAGTGTTGCAATTGCATGGTCCACGCAGGCACGCGTTCGCGTAAGGAGAGCCTCATCCACTACATTTTCCAAAATGCAGTATCCTTCGTTTTGCAGTTGTGTGAGTTTAGCTGACGGTGCAGTTGCTGAATCTGTGTTAGTTGCCATGTGCGACTTTCTTTTTTTAAGCAATATACTACATCGAAACTGTGGAACTCTTTTCAAAACTATTCATTTCGTGTGGGATTATGTCCCGCGCCGTTTTGACGTAGAATGCCGGCGATCTCGGTTCTGCCGGTCTTTACGGTTTCCGCGTCCACCTCGATTTCCAACAATCCTGCAATATACTCGGTGATTTCCCAATTTGCTGCCATGACATAAAGAGACGTTTCACTCTTGTCATTTTTGGCATTTACATCCGCACCTTTTTGAATGAGCAATGCGGCGACGTCAGCGTGCCCAAGAAATGCGGCGCCATGCAATGCCGTTCCGCCGTCTCGGTTTCTGCCATTGACATTCGCACCGTTGTGAATCAGAAGTTCGACGATATCGGTATTACCCAGCAGCGCCGCCCACGATAAAGGGCTGACGCCGAATTGACTGTCACCGGTATTTGTGTCCGCGCCTTTTGCCAACAGTTCCTTCACCGCCTCAATGTCTCGGCGCCTTACCGCGGAGCACATGTCGTCTCCGGAACGACTCGTGTCGGTAGCGCTATGGTGTTGTATCATCTCAACAACAGCAGTTCTTCCGGATTCGACTTTGTCTCGGTCGAGTTCTATCTCCAACCACGAGGCTATTAACTGGGTAATTCCCCAATCGACCTTGGAAACGTCTAACGGAGAGTCACCCTTGTCATTTTTGGCATTTACATCCGCACCTTTTTGAATGAGCAATGCGGCGATGTCGGCGTGCCCAAGAAATGCGGCGCCATGCATCGGGGTTCCTCCATCTCGATTTCTGGCGTTAACATCGGCGCCTTTTTGGATAAGAAACTCGCCGACCTCGACCTGATTGAACAACGTCGCCCAAGACAAGGGAGTCACCCCCAACTCGCGGTCCCTCGCATTCGGATCGGCTCCCTCAATCAGTTGTGCTTTAACCGTTTCAATATCTCCGGCTGCAGCTGCTTCGCAGAGTTCGTCTCCGCGAGAATCGGAGTTACCCTCGCCCAATTTGGCGTCATACTGGTTGAACAACTCAACAACACGGGTTCTACCGGATCCTACGGCTTCCTCATCCACGTCAATTTGTAAAAATCCAGCTATCCCTTTAGTGGTATCCCAGTCAACGTATGCGGCATTCAACGGGGTGTCGCCCTCATAATTTTCGGCATTTACGTCCGCGCCGTTGTCAATGAGTAGTCGAGCGGTGTCGGCATGACCCAAGAAGGCGGCGCCGTGCAGCGCAGTTCCTCCATCCCTATTCTTCTGATTGGCACCTGCGCCATTCGTGATTAGCAGCTCGGCGGTTTCACGTTGACCGAATAACGCTGCCGAAGTTAGTGGTGTCACTCCAAATGTGCGATCCATGGCGTTTACATCCGCTCCATTAGCCAAGTGTATTTTGAGCGCTTCGACATCTCCGCCTGCGGCGGCGCTCCAGATATTGTCGCCGTGGAACGTATTCTCAATCACATACGGTTCACTCGGAGCCTTTTTCCATATAGGCATCCCGTCAGCGATCTCCTTGGTAACGTCGGCACGACGCTGAAGGATAAAATTGCGCGTTTCTTCCAGCGCATCAGCAAATGATTTCCCTCGTCCCTTCCATTCTTCCTCATCGCCGAAAAACTGCTGCGCTTGGATCAGATGCGACGAGACCATCGCTTCAATTTGGTCAATCGTAGACAGCATTTCCGACTCGTTCCAGTGGTTATTGAGAATGTTGTTGATTTCCGCGGCGTAACGTTCCCGACCGGATTGGAGTTGATACAGTTTGTGTGCGACCAAGCCCTGCGTTTTGACTGAGATCGGCGCACTAGGATCGTACAGATGTTCAAGTTTAGTGTGCTTGGTAAATAACGAATCCGCTCCCCACGGCATGAAGTGGAATTTACCGGTCTCAGGATTGAGGTACATGAAGAAGTTGTTGTTGTTGCCCGAGTAGCCGTCCCAAAATCCGAGCAATCCCTCCACCGCCCAATAGGTGTAGAAGGAATCAAGGTCGACCAATTCACCGATGGCGCTTTCCATGTTCTCGCCCTCGCCTTCGAGGACGTTGATGATCTGGTGAATCTTCTCTCTTCCCGGCTTCTCTTTTCCCCTCTTGAACTCGAAACTCCCGAGCCATCCTTCGTAGAAATCAACGTACGGTCCTTCGTACAATGAACCTCGGTCATTGCCGAATGCGCGTTGAAGCAATGGATTGCGCATGGATTCCACGTGCGAATAGACACCGAGGTTCACTCCATTGACCGTGACTTTGGCATAGGCGCAGCGCGGAGCCGGCGAGCCGGCGGCATTGAACAGGGCATACCCCATGAACTGGCTCACTAGGCTATGATCCTGCTGGTTGTTGTTCAGCGTCAGGTTGGTAAGACCTTCGATACCCGCCTTCTTGTCAACGTGATTGAGTTTGATTTTTAGTGACGGTCGAAAGTCGTTTAGTGATCCGAGGAAGCCCTTCTTGCGGATTCCAACCTCTGGAAAATTGACGCCATCAATGGTCACACTCGCGTTGACGTAGGTGTAGGGAGATTTGATCGGCTCGGTTTTTCGGCGTACATCAAGTGCCGACGCAAAGGTGCGCGATTGATGCCGAATGGTGTCCCAGTCCTCCTCGGCGACGGTGATTTGTACGTCCAACACCCGATCAGTGGGAAAGATATCGTCCAACGTGAGTTCCGTGGCGATGACAGTGTTCGCGAAACTCCAAACACACAATAAGGATGCTATTTTCGAATACCATCTAACACGACTTGCTTTCATTGATTTTGATCCTTAAGGTTTAGTGATTGCAGGCAGCTTTGAGGGCTGAATTACTGTTCAAAATACACAGAACAATATGAAGATTAATGTGGTATAATACCGCCGATTTCAGTGTGACGGCAAAAACGACAAGATTTCCGCTGTTGCAAGTTCTCGGCTCCAAATGTTTAAATTGCTCCGCTGAGATGTGATTTTTGTGTCTGGTTCTACCGGCAACGAAGAAGGCTTGAGCTTAATGCTCCACTAATTTGTGAAAATCCGATGTTCACAGACGATAATTACGATAGTGTATCACGGAAAGTTTAAATCGTTAGAGCACTCAAAACTTGCCTTCTTTTATCAAGTCGGCGCGAATGTCTTGATAGTCGCGGAACTCTGTTTCAGTTTGGACTGCAGTATCCATCTCTAAACTATCCTCTAAATCTTCGAGGTGTCGCATGAGAAGTTGATATTCATTGATTGATAAGAGGACATTGGTTTTCTCACCTCTGTCATTAACGAGATATTGCGGGTTGATTTTGAGCATAGGAGCCTTCCGTAAGTTCTATGTGTAATTGTACCCGTTAGCAGTGTGTTTGTCAATGGACTGTAGGTTGAAGTCCAGGGAAAACACATCTAATTTTGCATTGACAACTATACGTGTGTATAGTATGATAGGGGCCGACAAATGAACGGCGGAGTTGATGCGCCGCTACCTTATTCGCCGGTTTTCCGTGTTCCGGCAAGGTAGCGCTTTGGCTTGTTACGCGCCTGAATGTTACCTGCGTGAGGTCGAACTTTTTTTCTCTGTACCTACTTTGTACCTACTTTTTTCATAGCCGCACGGGCATGAACCCGCGCTATCAAAGGAAAGTAACGAATCAAACCAGGTGAACGCTCCTTCGAAATCAGGCCTCCGTTCACCTGTTTGTACCCATTGTTTGAGGCTATATTTAGAAAGAAATAGGTACAAGTTAAGCCGAAACCGCCCAAAAAGGGTGGCAGATCAACATATTAGTTACATTACCAGCCTATCAAGGGGTCGTAGGTTGGGTTGAACGGAATTCGTTAATAATTGCTAATCTTAGAGGAGTTTTCGAGTGCCCGCTCTGCATGAACCTGCCACAATTTGAGTGAAACCCAACATTAATCGTACATTCTACCGCCATGAGACAGCCTCTATAATTAGATGCGTTTCCCCCGGTCGACGCCGGAACCATTCAATTGCCGCGGAATACTCTTGGGACGGGGTTTTGTAAGCCCGGTTAAACAGCCAACGCTTTCGTCGTCGTGCAATTCAACGCGCGGCATTTCAAGATTTTGAGGTATCATCGTGGATTAAATCCGGAGTGAAAATGGTTGAAAAATTCCACATCACAGGCATCGGCGAGATTCTGTGGGACATGTTTCCCGACGGGGCGCAGTTTGGCGGGGCGCCGGCGAACTTTGTTTGCCATTCCCAAGCGCTCGGCGCAACTTCCCATATGGTTAGCTGCGTCGGGGATGACGAATTGGGGCGGCGGGGGTTGGCGTTCCTGCAGCACCACGGCGTGGACACATCAACGGTTGCCCAATCTGAGGAACGTCCGACAGGCACCGTTGAGATCGAACTTGATGCCAAGGGAGTAGCCCAGTATGAATTTGCCGCGAACGTCGCGTGGGACGCGCTGACGTGGTCGGAGGCGCTGGCTCACGCCGCGGATGAGGCTGATGTCGTTTGCTACGGGACACTTGGTCAGCGGAGCGAGGTCTCCAAGAACACCATACGACGTTTTCTGAAGAGGACAACCGACGATTGCTTGTGCGTTTTCGATGTCAACCTACGTCAGCATTTCTACAGCGAGGCGTTGATTCGAGATTCGCTGGAATATGCGAATATTCTAAAGTTGAACGATGAGGAGTTGCCCGCTCTGAGTTCAAGCTGCGGTCTCTCGGGTTCGGAAGCAGCCATCGTGCAGCAGGTGAGAGAGCGATACAATTTACGTCTTGTTGCCCTAACACGAGGGCCGAAGGGCGCTATCCTGTTCACCGAGGACAGCTTGAGCGAATGCAATGGTTTTACTGTCGAGGTGCAAGACACTGTCGGTGCAGGCGACGCCTTCACCGCAGCGATGACGTTGGGGCTCTTGTTGGAGCATGAGTTGGAGAGTATCAATGAGCACGCCTGTCGCGTCGCCGCGTATGTTTGCTCGCAAGATGGCGCTGCACCCAAACTGCCCGCCGCCCTGAAATTGAATGGTTGAGAAAATAGGCCACGCACACAGCGAGAGGGCGGTTGTTTTTTCTCCGAACCTCATCATAGGTTAAACGAGATGAAACACTCTATTAAATGAGGCAATTAACGCTATTGACCGATGATAGAGAAACGGGTAGACTACTCACTCATGTCATCTTTTGGATTGTTGGTTGTTGGATTACTAAATGGTTCATTCTCTACGTGTTGAATGCTTACGAGACTGTCACAAGAAACTGTTATACCACGCCGGTAGGTGATCAAGTGACTGAATAAGGAACGCGACAGTAATCCCTTTCTAACCGCACCGGCACGCAACACTAACCATATTTTTTTGGAAAATAAACCACTAAACGAGAAGCAATCTGTGAATAAATACGGAGGAATTCCATCTAATGCAAACTGTGTCCCCACTTAAATACAGTATGTTTATGATGCCAGTTCATGATGCATCCAAGCCGTTAGCCCAATGTTTCGATGAAGATATGGAATTTGCCGTCCAATGCGAGAATCTCGGTTTCACCGATTTTTGGGTCGGCGAGCACCATACGTCAGCCATTGAAAACATCGTGATGCCCGAGATTTTCCTCGGGAAAGTGCTCGGCTTAACAGACAAGTTGCGGATTGGCGCCGCTCCTGTTTGTCTGCAGTATCATCACCCTGTTCACGTTGCCAACCGGCTTGCGTTTCTCGATCACTTCTCCCACGGACGTTTGAATGTCTGTCTGGGGCCGGGCGCGATTCCAACCGACAACGAACTTTACGGCATAGATCCTAGCGAAGTAGGACCTCGCATTTCCGAATCCATCAACATGATTATGGATATCTGGTCCGGCGAACCGCCCTACAATATTCAAGGGGATTTCTGGTCAATCTCTCAAAAAACTGTCGATCCGGAGTTCGGAATGGGAGTTTTACATAAACCCCTTCAACAGCCGCACCCTCCAATTTTTGTGCCGTGCATGTCTCCCAACTCGCGGGGTCTTCAGGCAGCCGCAAAGCGCGGTTTTCGTCCGATAAGTCATCACATGAATCATCCCGACGTACTCGCAAACCAATGGCAGGGATATGCCGAGGGAGCGGCGATGGGTGGACGCGAAGCGGATCCGAGTGACTGGTGTGTGGCGCGAAACATCTTTGTGGCGGATTCGACGAAGGAGGCGCGTCAGATTGCCCGTGAGAACTCGCTCGGAAAGTGCATACAATACATACGCGACTTTACACTTCGCTACGCGCCCACAGGGCTCCTCATCTGGAAACGCAGCGAGGAACAGACCGACGACGAGTGCAATTTGGATTACTTCATGGATGAGGTGATTATCGCTGGGGATCCGGAGTCGGTAACACAGCAACTATTGGACCTTCGCGAGCAGATCGGCGCTTTCGGCACGCTAGTCGCTGTCGCCCAAGATTGGGACAATCGTGAGCAGTGGGATAGGAGTTTCGAACTGTTCGCCAAGGAGGTTGTGCCCGCGTTTAATCGCGCTATCGGCGCAACGAACTGAGTGAAACACAGCAATCTGTAGGATATCAAGCGACCGGATAGGGAAGGCGATAGCTAGTCCCGTGCGATAGAATTTCTATAAAGATTCCTCTCCCGGTCGCGACTCGCTCCTACAGAAAACGCACAGTAAATTACGCTACTATAAACCGAACCGCGTAGCTCGCCTCAGGTATTGCTAGAGACAAATTCTCTGGCTTCCACTGCCTCTTCCGCTGTGCCGTGCCGAATCTCCAACACCTTCAACACATCGGCGGGAATATCTGCGAACACGTCATCAAAGTCTACGTCGCCGAAGCTGGGCGGGTGGTATTCCTCAAGATCTTTGAGGTCGTGGACGTTGACACCGATGAGATGGTCTGTGTACGCTTCAAGCCAGCGGTTGGACCAACAAAGCCCGATACGTTCCTGCAAGATGGCGTGACCAACATCATGCCAATACCGCATGTTGCTGCCGGCAAAGGCGTTCAAGAACATCTCGACCTCATCGAAGTTGGGGATTTGATAGTATCGCGGGCGGTTCTCAATGGCGAGGTGGAGATCCATCCGTAAAGCGAGTTCATTGAGTTCGTCCAAGCTAAATAGAACCGCGTCTTGATGTTTCGCCTGCTTTCGTTCTCGCCAATCCATCGCCTCCGACACCTTGTCGCCGAACGCCTCAAACTCGCGCTCGCCGTACTCGTAAAAGTCGTACATCAGATAGGAGCGATCGTACGTATCCACTTCGCCGAGGTGGAGCACCACGATTGGGATTTCAAGGTCGGAAGCCATCTCCATTGTTCGCATCGTCCAGCGCACCGCCTGTTTTCGCTCGTCGATGTCCAAGCTGGAAAGGTGAATCGGGTCGGTTTCGGAGTCAGACTGTGGGTGGTCGGGCAAGATGGGGCAAAAGTTGTGAATAGAGCAGGGCTTGGTTCGTTCCAAATAGGGCTTGAGTTGCTCAATCTGATCGCGCGTCAAATGCCGACTGAGTTCGACCGCACCGAAGCCTAAATCGTTAAGCTCATCAATCAGCGCCGCACCGTCAGGTTGCTTCAGCGCATTCCACATCGTCGAGATGGCGATCATCCTAATCCAACCCCTTCACAATTACTTTCCTGCCGGCGAAGCCGATTCGATTTTCCGCGTACCATTTGATGACGGTAGGATACAGTTTGTGTTCCTCAACCTGGAGACGCGCATGGAGGCTCTCCTCATCGTCGTCGTCGAATACCGGTACCGACTTTTGCGCGATGATTGGTCCGGTGTCCATCCCCTCATCTACGAAATGAACGGTTACTCCACTGACTTTGGCGCCGTAGGCGAGGGTGTCCGTCACCGGATGCGCGCCGGGGAAAGCCGGCAGAAGTGCCGGATGGATATTGAGGATTCGGTTGCTGTATTTTTGGACAAATGTAGGTTGCAATAGCTTCATGAAACCGGCTAAGACGATAAGTTCCACGGCGTGTGCGTCAAGGAGTTCGGAGATTTTCTCGTCAAAAGCGTGACGGTCGGGAAAATCTTGGACTTCTACAATATAGGAGGGAATTCCGGCGTTCTTTGCGCGACTGAGTGCGTAGGCTTCCTTGCGATCGCTGATGACGACCGAGATTTCAATTTCACAGGATTCGTCGCAGTGAAGTTGATCGATTAAGGTCTGGAGATTGCTTCCGCTGCCGGAAGCCAGCACTCCGATTTTCATGATTGCCGCCAGTATCACATGCGATGTGATAGTGTTGAAGCCGACTGACTGTGTGGTTTATGTTTGTTTGGGACGATTGTGAATAATTCAGATAGAAGGCTGTGGGGCGTTGGCGGCTGTCCGTCGTAATGCACTGCTGGCTGTTTTTCCGTGAATCAACTCGTTTTCTAGTTCCACCAACTTGACGGAAGCGATTCGATTAATTTCCGATGCGGGAACGTCTAACAGAACCCGCAGATAATTTGGGGTAAATCCGGCGAGTTGCCCCGTCTTTCCCTCGCGACTGTCTTCAACCAGGACATCCATCTTCTTTCCGAGCATACGGCGTTTGAAAGCGTCGCCAAGACGACATCCCAAGTCAATCATCCGCGCGCTACGCGCCGCGGAAACGCCCGGAGAGACCTGATTCGGATTGTCTGCGGCTGGTGTACCACGCCGCGGGGAATAACGAAAAACGTGGAGCTGACTGAATCCGATTTCCTCGACGAATCCGAGTGATTCCTCAAAATCGCTATCGGTTTCCCCCGGAAAACCGACCATGACATCGGTTGTTATTCCGACATCCCGGAAGGCGTCACGCAATTTCTCCACGAGCCGAGAGTATTGCGCCGTGGTGTAGCGCCGACGCATGCTGCTCAGAATCTTATCGTTGCCCGCCTGTAGTGGCAGGTGAAAATGTGGCATACACTTCGACAGGGCTGCCATCCGATCAACGAGGTCATCGGGAAAATTCATGGGTTCGATGGAGCTGAATCGTATACGTTCTATGCCTTCAATCGGATGAATCTGCTCCAAAATGTCGCCGATATCAACCGTTCTATCAATGTCCAAGCCGTAAGCACCCAAGTGGACACCGGTAATCACAATCTCCTTGTACCCGCTCGCAGCGATACGCTCCGCCTCGCTTACAATGTCCGTCAGACTACGGCTTGTCATCCGTCCGCGTACATAGGGGATTATGCAGTAGGTGCAGAAAGCGCTGCATCCGTCTTGAACCTTAATCAGCGCGCGAGTACGTTGGCTCGTATGGCTGATGCCCGCACTGAATCTTGCGTGTTCGCGCACCGGATCATGCTGGATGGGCTTAATCTGCAAGAGTTCCGATTCGTGGAGGTTATCCAAATAGGCTTGAAAGTCCGCTTTCTCGCGATTCCCGAAGACGAATGACACTCCCGGTATTTTCTCAACGGTTGCGCGATCACTCTCGGCATAGCAACCGGTAACCAGCACTTTGGCTTTCGGATTTTGCCGGATGATGCGTCGAATTGATTTGCGGGCTTTCTGATCAGCGACATTTGTCACGGTGCAGGTGTTAACGACGTAGACATCCGCGATTTCGTTCGCATCGACGATTGTGTAGCCGTTGCGATTCATCGTCTCGTGCATCGAGTCGGTATCGTATTGATTTACCTTGCAACCCATGGTGAGGAATGCTGCTGTCGGCATGTCGATAGCCTATCTATACTCCACGCTGTCAGAAATTGCGTCTGTAGGAGCGATCTCCAGGTCGCGACTCTTGTACGAGGCAACTCCGATTCCCGACCTGATGGTGCTACGTAAGTCCTATTAGAAACAACTATCACTGGAAAAGAAAGCGCAATAATACCCAACGCAAGGTATAGTTCTGGTTGAGTAGTCTTTATGTCGCAATCTGTGCGTTGATTAGGATGATCCGATGACCGCGAGTTTGTCCGAGGTTGGATGATATAGTATGACCACCCCATTGTCAAGGCGCATTAGGAGCGGCGCAATTCATAGACCGCGATAGCGACAGCTACGATAGCGGCGGTTTCCGTCCGCAGTGTGTTCACTCCGAATGTGGCAGGAATACAGCCGTTGTCAATAGCTTCACTAACCTCGGCGTCCGAAAATCCACCCTCGGGCCCGATGAACAGACTGATTGATTCGATATGGGGATGGTTACGCAAGACACTCTTGATTTTGCAGTTTACTTCGTTTTCCCATAGGAGCAGCGACAGTTCATTTTTCTTCGTCGGTTCGAGACACTCGCCGATTGTTCGCGGGGCAAGCATTTTGGGAAACCTCGGGCGTCCACACTGCTTGGATGCTTCAATCGCAATTCGTTCCCAGCGGTCCCGCCGTTTTTGTTGCGCATTTTCCGCACGCCTTGGAATAGATCTCTCACATACCATCGGGCCGATTTCGTCTGCGCCGATTTCGGTGGCTTTCTGGACGATTAAATCCATCTTGTCCGATTTCGGAATCGCTTGAAAAAGGGTGATGCGCGGTGAGATTGGCGGGTGAAATTGGTGGTCTTGGATTGATGCTGTCGCAGGGAAAGATTCCGTGTCCGTCAGGCGAGCGACGTAACTGTTTCCCTCCCCGTCAAAAATTTGCACGTCATCGCCCGATTGAAGGCGAAGTACGTTCAACAGATGATGACGTTCGGGTTCAGGGATGTGGATGGTATCGGATGAAATGTCAGTTGGAGAAACGTAGAAGCGGTGCATCAGTGAAGGTGGATAAGTCCAGAGTACATTAGGGTAAGTTTTGGTATGAAGGATTTCTTCTAAAGAAACATAGCACGACTGGAAGGGAGGACCATTGGGGAATTTTCTTCCGAGTTCTCGTTCTAATCCTCCGATGTCGTGACAATTACGTGGTTCATTCGCTAAGTGTATATGGCATCACTCGATCCTCTACAATAACCCCGGTAGGTGCGGTTTCTAACCGCACCGGCACCCAACACCAACTATATTTTTTGGAAAATAAACCACTAAGGGCAAACACATCTAAATGTTTACGATTGACGCAGTTTTTCAATATCTGCTTCTGACATTCCTGTTGTTCTCGCAATGAATTCGGTGTCTAATCCTTCGCTGATTAACGACAATACTATCTTCTCCTTTTCCTGTTGCCGTCCTTCTTCCTGGCCTCGTTTGTGTTCATATACGAGAGAATCTTCCCAATCCTCTTCATCCTTGAGCACCCGAAGTTCACCGGGCGAGATGTTGTCACGTGTAACCGCATGAATTACTTTCTCGAACACTGGCGAGGTGTATCGGCTTTCATCAACCTCGCCATCAAGAGAATCCAAGACGAGCTCCAACCACACTTTGATGCCCGGCGGAGTTTTTTCATTGACCATTCGGGGCACCAAGAACACGAGCTGGTGCGGATACGCCTCAACTTTGCGACTGAACTCGTTGACAGGGTTAAAATCCGCTACAGCAACACTGAAGTCAATTTCCTTCTCGCGAGAGGGGCTGGTCAAGACGACAATAGTGTAAACCGTTTGTTCAAACTCATAGGCTTTGCTGCTCTTCACCTGTTCGACGAGGTTGATAAGATGGTAGTACAGAAAGCGGTTATAGAAATGCCGTTCTTTGACATGCTGTACCTCGACGACAATTCGAGATTCCGGGTCCTCGGCAAACAGGTCATATTCAATATCAACCTGGCCAACAGGTTTGAGGAACTTGTAGCCTTGATGCACCTCGTCTGTATGAAACTCGATGCCTAAAACATCTTTGGCGAATTGGCAAAAGATGTCGGGCTGGCTGAATGCTTTCTTGAAAGCGGTATCATACCGTAAGGGGACGACTCGTGCCATATCTACACCCTATTTTGCTCTGATTGGTTGATATTTAATTCGTTGGAAGGCTGGATAACTCCTTCCAATCTTCCTCTTTTTCGCTGGCACTTCATCCTCTTGTTGTGCTGATAATGTGGAATCTTGGACTAGGTTTACATTCAATCTAGTGTGGCCGGCACACCTTCTAACAAGCCGTTTTCGTGCATGTCCACCCACTCGTCCATGAACGTCTTGTTCCACTCCTCCGTAAGCGGGTGATCCATCATGTCGCGGTAAACCGTCCACATGGTGACGAGTTCGTCAGCTCCGTCACGGAAGGCGGCATGAGCGGTTTCCACCGAACGCACGAGCGCCGCCATAATATAGGGGCGCTGTTCCCAACCGCTGAACATCTGAACACACTCTCGAATGAGTTGGGTCGGATCGCCGCCAACCGCTTTCACGGGATCGCAGAACGGAAGGAGATGATCGACCCCGGCTTGGGCAACAGCCGCTGCTTGAGTCAAGGAAAAAACCGTCGTACAGAAGGTCTCAATCCCCTCACCCTTGAGAATGCTGAAAGCTTTGAGTCCATTTACGGTGCAAGGAATCTTCAGAATAATCTGGTCCGACAAGTCGGTAAAAACCTTCCCTACCGCGAGCAGTTCGTCAACCGTGTGACCGTCGATTTCCATGACCACAGGTTTGTCGGTGATGTCGAGATACGCCTTAATCAGATCGATGACTGAGCCATAAGGCTTGGCGTACTGATTGAGTACGACGGTATTGGTGACAATCCCCGCAATCCCTAAAGGCATCCACTCCTTTAGCTCATCGGGGCTGCCTGCGAGCCAGATTGTTGGACCGCGTCCTTCCGAGCGGGTTGTCGGTACTGCACCGTTCGTTGTCATTACCAAGTTCCTCCTCTGTTTCTACATGTAGTGGATATGTTAATCGGCAATTCTCCCTATTGGCAGTGACTCTGCTATCCAACAGGACGAGTCCGCAACGGGTTCTCCGGAGAAAACTCGGGAGTTTCGGAACTGCCTTTAACCGGTAACCAGGAGCAGTACGGGGTTCCAACCTCACCCGCGCTGCCAAAGTCGCATAGGTACACTGTCTCACCGTTTGTCGCCTCAAATTCTAGCAGAAGTTGAGGTGGCAGCCAATCCGTCCACTGAACTCGCTTTGGTTGTAGGTTCATGATGTCAACCGGCGGAATGTCCAACATACAACTTACCGGATCCCATTCCTTAACGTCACGTATCTGCGGGTTGCCCTCTTTGACGTTCTTGAGATTGTACCGGTGGTCATACGCCAGCAATATAGGTCCCCGGTAGATGGATGTCAGCCCTTTGCACTCCTGCTCCCCGCTCCATAGGCGCAGGGACATATCCAGCGTAATGTGAATCTTATCACGCGCATTCCATTTGCGATTGATCTGGAGATAGCTGCCGGATTTAGCACTGAGGGGGAGCTCATCGTTGATTCTGACGTGAATCTCAGAGGACCAGTGCGGTATGCGCAACTTCAAAGTAAATTCGGAGGGCATGGATGGTTTAACGGATACCACAACTGTTCCATCAAGCGGATATTCGGTTTCCTGTGTCAGCGTCACGGACAAGCCCGGCTTTAATCGCGCCGTCAACGTTGACGACCCGTAGTAGTTCAGTACAAGACCTTCGTGGTCTTTCATGAGCGCCCAGTCGCTCAACATTCCGAATCCGCGCGGAGTGTTCACACTGCAACAGTTCAGTTCGGGAGTGCCTTCACGCGCCTGGAAGACAATCGTATGCGCGCTAGATCGGCGTATTCCGTTCATCGGCGTATCGTAGGTGGACCAGTGACCGGTCGAGGAGTGCATACCGACAATGGAGTTGAACAGCGTGAGTTCAAGCTCGTCGGCGACGATGGGATTGCCGGTAAGTTTTAGCATCTCGACACTCATCGCCGTCCACGCTATCGTGCAGCAGGATTCGATTGCGGCGAGATGGTACGGATTGCCGGTCGCCTGCTCACCCGACGAGAATCCGCCGTTGTTGTGCCGATCGAGCTTGACGATACTCCACCAGATGCGCTCAAAGGCTACCCGATACCGGTCTTCACCGGTAATCCAATAAAGTTCCGCCAGCGCCATGATTGGGTGCAGGCTTTCCCACCGAGGCTTGGGTGTCTGGAAAAACTCTTTGCCGTCAAGTGCGCTCTGCAGGTAGTCGCCCGCCAAAGGTTCCCCGTTCTCCGTAGCCGCGAATTCATTGACAATCTGGAGCGCCAACCTGAGATAGCGTTCGTCTTTCGTCTTGCGATAGAGTATGCACAGTGAGTGCACCGGCGCCAAATTCATCTCGGTCGAACCCGTTTCGACCAAACGTGGACTTTTCGCTCCCAAATACGCCTCGCAGAGGAGATTTGCTATGTGCGTCGCGCAGGTCAGCGCCTCCTTGTCCCGAGTTTCTTCATGCCATAGTAGCAGCCCCAGCATGTTGTGATAGTGTCCCCACGTATCCCACGTGTGCTGCCCTGCGGAATTGGAGTTTGTTAGACGGTGCGGCTTTGGCCACGGACCAAGATAACCGTCGGTATCTTGGAGGCCGATGAGGATATGTACGAATTCCTTCAGCCATACTTTCAGCGCCGGGTCCGCCGTTGTACGGAGAACTTGGACTGCACCTGTCAGGTATTTCCCCGAGAACTCCCCCGCCCAAGGCACCATCTCCCGCAGCGGGGAGCGATCACGGTCACGGAACATCTCAAGCATACCGGGATTGGCTTTTGGCGCCACGAGCAGCCATTGCTGGGTGATGCCCTTCAGGTAATCCCCAACGAAACCGCCAATCTGCATCCGTGTTTTCGGGAGTCTTCTACACGTGGGTTCTTTCATCTATAGCACACGTCTCTACCGCATGAGGTGGAACTATGGGAGAACTGTCACCGGGATTTTTTGTTGAATCCGCTACCTAAACCTGATAGAATTTCGCCGAAGATAGCGGGTTGAATTATACTCCGCTTGCAGAAAACCGTCAAGCCTAAAGAAACCGAAGAGGCAATCGTATCTTTAATCCATTGATTGTGCTACGGTTGCTTTGCCCCCACCACGTTCCTCCGCTATGGGATTTCTATGGTGTTCCCTTTCGGTCACATGACCACTATCCGATGGCTTGATTTATTTACTCGGTTGGAAACGGTGGGCGACTCCCACCCTACAGCTTGGAAGAGCAAGTGTGAACTAGAAAAAGAGCAACCATTTTTCATCCAATGAAAATCGCCTACATCGCTGCGGGTGCCGCGGGCATGTATTGCGGCACCTGCATTCACGACAACACCCTTGCCGCCGCGCTCCTGAAGAAGGGGCACGATGTCGCACTCATCCCAACCTACACTCCCATCCGCACGGACGAGACCGATGTCAGCATCCACCGCATCTTTTACGGCGGGATTAACGTCTACCTTGAGCAAAAATTGGCTCTGTTCCGCCACACACCGTGGGTTTTCGACGAGTTATTTAACAGCCCTTCACTCCTGAGTAAGTTGTCTCGATTTGCCGGTTCAACAAACGCGAAAGATCTCGGTGCGCTCACGCTATCCGTGCTCCAAGGCGAAGACGGACATCAGAGGAAGGAGTTGGAAAAACTGACGAAATGGTTGAAAGATGCCTATCGCCCGGATCTGGTGCAACTCACCAATTCCATGTTCGTGGGGTTTGCCAAGCAGATGAAAAAGGCATTGGGCGTTCCGATTCTCTGCGCACTTCAGGGAGAGGACATTTTCCTGGAAGGCCTTGTGGAACCTTACAAGTCCCAAGCGTTGGAGGTTTTGCGAGCGCGGGCTTCGGACGTGGACGGTTTCATCGCGCCCTGCCGGTATTATGCCGAATTTATGGCATCGTATCTCGACATCCCCGAAGATAAAGTCGAAGTGGTGAAACTCGGTCTGAATCTAGAGGGACACGGAGAGCCAAGAGATACGGCTGGCTCGGATTCTCCCTTCGTGATTGGATATCTGGCGCGCATCTGTCCTGAGAAGGGACTGCATCTGTTGGTTGATGCGTTTTACCGGTTGACGCAGCAGGTTGCATCTGATAAGATTCGACTCAGGGTCGCGGGGTACCTCGGCAAAGGGGATATACCGTATTTTGAGGAAATTGTGCAGCAGATTGAGGCGTGGGGATTGGCGGACGCCTTTGAGTATCTGGGGGAGGTCGACCGCCAGCAAAAGGTCAATTTTCTTAAGGGGCTACACGTTCTGTCCGTGCCGACGACGTACAAAGAACCCAAAGGTCTATTCGTTCTGGAAGCGCTCGCGAATGGCGTACCAGTTGTCCTTCCGAATCACGGTGGCTTGCCGGAGTTGATAGATGCAACGGGCGGCGGCATACTCGTAGATGCAGAGTCGCCGGCTGCCACGGCGGAGGGCATACTTAAACTCATGAATGATCCAAAACGCCGGGAAGAACTGGGGCGGCGAGGAAAGGAAGTAGTGCATCAACGGTTTAGCGACGACATCATGGCGGATGAGACGTTGGCGGTTTATCGAAAATATCTTTCGACATAGGGAGAAAAATATGCGTATGACGTGGTTAATCTTTGTCTTCATCACCGTTTCATGCTGGGGTTGTTACGGAGTATTTCTTCATTCCGGGCAGTTATCAATGGCGGATGCGGCGCACGGACGCTACAAAGCGTTTCTTTTCGTTGGTATCGCCTATTTACTGATAGCGGTCATCGGATCCGCAGCTATGCTGGTTTCCAGCGGCGCAACGTGGAGTTTTCCGGCGAAGGGGATAGCGTGGTCGACAATCGCCGGGACAGTCGGCGCCATCGGAGCATTTGGCGTGGTATTGGGGTTCGGAGTGGGAGGCAGGCCCGCCGTCATGATGTCAATTATCTTTGCCGGTGCGCCGATTGTTAATGCGATTGTCGCTACGGCGATGCATCCACCCGCGGGCGGTTGGAGTAGTCTGAACTGGCAATTCATTCTCGGAATCCTGCTCGCTGCGGGGGGCGGTTTCCTCGTAACGCTTTATCGACCGGGGACGTAGTTTTCCGTCGGAACAGGATTGAATTTCATGCCCTATGAATATCGGACAAATCGACAGATAGAATTTTCCGATACCGACATGGCGGGCATTGCCCATTTTTCTCGATTCTTTGTTTTCATGGAATCCGCCGAACATGAATTTTTGCGTTCACTGGGAACAAGCGTCGCGACAGAATGGAACGGGAACAAGATTGGTTGGCCAAGGCTGTCGGCATCGTGTGAATACTTAAATCCCGTCAAATTCGAGGATACCGTGGATATTCATCTGACGATATTGAGAAAAGGACGCAAATCCATGACATATCGGTTTGTGTTTACCAAAGATGATATCGAGATTGCGCGTGGTCAGATGCGAACGGCGTGTTGTACCTGTAATCCGGGCGAAAAGATGAAAGCCATCCCAATCCCCGACTTTATCGCCAGCCAAGTTGAAGAAGCCCCGAGTTCTGTGCAGAAAATCTAAAAGAAAGAAACAAAGGTGTAAGGGGAAGTAGGGACTAACGATCGTTAGTCCCTACGATGCACGAGTCCCAACGATTTACGAATGATGAATTAGCATTGCGATTCATCTAAGTGTTCAACTGTGTAAGCCCTAATTATACCATTTCTCCGCGTGAAAGATGGCAACGTCACATCATACTTCCCTCAAAGTGTCGGAGGTCCACAAGAACTTTGGCAACGCGGCACGCTCCGTTGAAGTCCTACGCGGTATCTCATTCGAGATGACCCAGGGACAACGACTTGCCCTAACCGGTCCCTCCGGCTCGGGAAAGAGTACTCTGTTACACCTGATTGGTACGCTAGACACACCGTCCGCCGGCACGATTGAAATCAACAGCGAGAATCCGTTTGAACTCTCGGAGCCACGGTTGGCAAAATTTCGCAACAAGGTGATTGGATTCGTCTTTCAAGACCATCACCTACTGCCCCAATATTCGGTTCTGGAGAATGTCCTGATGCCCACACTGGCATTTAAGCGCCGCGATGCGGAGATCGAGGTGCGAGCTAGAGTACTACTCGAAGGTGTCGGTCTCTCTCACCGATTGAGCCATCGTCCGGCTGCGCTTTCTGGCGGCGAATGCCAGCGTGTCGCTGTGGCTCGTGCGCTTATTAATCGGCCGAGCCTTCTCCTCTGCGATGAGCCGACCGGAAATCTTGACCGTTCTACGGCGGATACAGTTGCCACCCTCCTCTTTGAACTTCACCAAGCCGAGCAAAATATATTGATTGTGGTGACACACAACCTCGAACTTGCCGGGCGGTTTGAACGCCGATTTGAACTGGTAAATGGTGGAATTGAAGGGCGCGCCGGACAGGTTTGAGATGAAGACATCAGTACCATAAGAACCTGTTTGAAAAGTACATCTGTAGGGTGCGCACTGCGCACCAGCCTTTAAAAGCCCCAGAGGGATCAAGCGAACGAACAGTGAGTGCGATAGAGATCCTGAAGGTGTGTAGAAACGCCACAACCCCGTGAACCCCAAGCCCCAGCGGGGATCAAGCGACTGAATAAGGAGCGCGATAGAATTCCCACAGGTGTAGAAGAGGCGACAACGCAATTTGAAAAAACCTTCTTCACGAGTCCAAAATCGCTTTGGCTCCGATTTTTCAAACAGGCTCTAAGATTACCCAACCATTATAAAATCGCGCTATCCATGCAGACACCAAACCGCACTTTTGAAACTCGGGGTCCCGTTTCGCCAGACCGTAATTACGTTGTCCCTCGCACGGCGGAGATTGCCGATTTGATTGAACGGATTAAGAAGGGGCGATACATCGCCATCTCCGCGCCGCGTCAGACGGGCAAAACCACCTTCTTCCGTTGGGCTCTGGATGCGCTGACTTCCGAAGACACCACCTATTTCCCGATTCAACTCGACTTCGAGACGTACAGAAACGTGAGCGTCGAGAGTTTTTACACCAACTTGCAGCGCGACATACGTGATGAGGTCGTCCGGGAACCTCGGCGGTTTGGGGTCAATCTCACGTCAAACTTCCAGCAGTTCCTTGAGAACTATCCGCTGAGAGATCACAATTCCTTCCAAAGTTTTCTGCGAGAACTCGCTACACACCTTGGAAATCGGCGCGTTGCCGTTATCATTGATGAATTTGACGGTATCCCGCGAGCGGCGTTGAGCGATTTTCTTTACACACTTCGCAGAGTCTATCTCTCAAGGGATGCGAATCGATGTCCATACAGCGTCGGAATTGTTGGCGTCAAGAACATCCGCCAACTGAACTATGATAGAAGCATCTCCCCATTTAATATCCAAGACGAGTTTGTGCTCTCCAACTTTACCCTGGATCAAGTGGAGACCCTTTTGGGACAGTATACGGAAGAAGTAGGGCAAGCCTTTGCCCAAGAGGTGGTTGAGAGTATCCACAAGCAAACGGCGGGACAACCCTTTTTAGTCAACCGAATGTCACAGATTCTAGCGGAAGAAATGAACGTTCCGCTGTCAGAGACGATTTGCTCCGAGCATTTTGAGATTGCCTACAAGAAGATTTTGAATGAATCGAATGTACACATCTCACATTTGACAACCAATATACGCCGGGACCTGCGATTTGAACACTTACTGATGCGCATCATTCTCAATGAACAGAAACTACCATTCAGCATAGACGACCCGTCAATGAGTGAACTCTTTACCTACGGCGTCATGCTCCCGGACGAGGACGGAAATTGCAAGATTCAAAACCCTATATACCAGTATCGGATAGTTCGAGCGTTTCAACCGCTGTTCAACGGTTTGGAAATGCAGTATCTCCCGGAGGATACAGATGCCGGTTTTCTTGATTATATGACATCCGACGGGAAGATTGATATGCGGCTTCTGCTGTCAAACTTCCGCGATTTCATCGCTCGTGCGGGATATCGCATTCTTGAAGTACCGGAAACTCCCAAGGAATTCGTCGGACAATATCTGTTGTTCGCTTATCTTGATTCTTTTGTTCAACAGATTCGAGGGTTTATGTATCTTGAAGTCAGAACCGGGCGCGGACAGATGGATCTGATTATCCTGCACTCGGGCGAGAAATACATCGTCGAAACAAAGATTTGGGGTGGCGAAAGCCTGTATCGCTCGGGCAAGGGACAACTTGCGGCTTATCTCAAGTCCGAAGGTGTGCAAGAGGGGTACTACATCGTGTTCGATCATCGACATAACTCTCGGGCGCGGGTTGAAGAGGAATCGATTGATGGCAAAATAATTGTCAGTTATTGTATTCCCGCGGTGCAAAACCGGCCGTCCGACGAAACCTGATACGTCATTCGCAGAAGTTCATTTCATGCGCCGAAGTCTAATCCATTTCTGGCAAATCCATCTCGCCGTACTGCTCGGCGCCGCCGTGGCAACGGCGGTCCTCACCGGAGCGCTTCTAGTCGGAGATTCCGTTCGCGGTAGCCTACGAGACTTGACGTTAAATCGGCTGGGGGACATTGACCATGTAATGCTCTCGGAGCGTTTCTTTCGACAAACACTTGCGGCGGAATTGGGAGCTTCCTCGGCGACGGACGTAAGGTATGACCGTTTTGTACCTGCAATGCTGTTGAGCGGTACAGCGGTTAACGCGACTACAAAGATGCGGGCGTCGCGCGTCCAGATTCAAGGGATTGACGAGCGTTTTCTCGGTTTCTGGTCGTCTCCTGAAACTGACGAGCTAAACGAGTTCCTGAAAAAGCAACCGGGGCAACTCTTCCCGTCGGTCGTAATTAACCAATCCTTAAAAAAAGAACTCAATGTTGAAGTTGGAGACATGCTGCTGATTTCCTTCCAACAGCAAAACGAGATCCATCCCGAGTTTCTTCTCGGTCGTCGAGACCCCCTAGATGTCCTGCAAACCCTTCGACTCTCCGTGTCGAAAATCATCCCAAATTCTGGCGTTGGACAATTTGGCCTGCGTCCCCATCAAAATCTTCCATTCAATGCCTATGTCTCTCTCCCCGTTTTACAGAAAGCCTTAGGTCAGGAGGCGAAAGTCAACACGATTCTAGTTTCGTCACCTAGTATTCCCTTCACTGACGCAACGGAGCGAATGGGGGAAATACTTCAACAGGTCTTAACGCTGGATGACTTCGGTTTAACAATTCGGCGAGCCGATGGCCACGTCTCCCTTGAAACCTCTCAGTTCGTTCTCAAACGGAATGTTATTAAATTGGCGAAGACAGTCGCAGCCGAGAACGAAATTCCTGTGACTACCGTCATGACCTACTTGGCGAATGAAATCTCGGCGGATGGAAAGACAGTGCCCTACTCGACCATCACGGCGCTTGGCGTGAATGGGAGGATGCCGGAGAAAACAAGCGAACAACCGGAGAATCAAGTTCTGTTTCGCGCCGCAGGACTCGGTGAAGGTGAAATCTTGCTCAACGAATGGGCGGCGAGCGATTTGAAGGCACAGCCCGGGGATAGGATTGACGTGAGTTATTACGTCATTGGGCACCAAGAACAGTATTTAACAAAGCACACCCAATTTCGTCTAAAAGGTATTGTCCCCCTAACAGGGTTAGCCGCAGACAGGGAATTAACGCCAATATTTCCGGGGGTGCATGATGCAGACGACATGTCCGAATGGGACGCTCCATTTCCGGTCGATTTCAGCCGAATTCGGCCCAGAGATGAAGCCTACTGGGACGAATTCGGCGCGACGCCCAAGGCTTTTGTTTCTGCCGAGACGGGGGAGCGGTTGTGGAGCAGTCGATTTGGAAGCCTGACGGCAATTCGATTCGGAACAATACCGGGAGAAGATCTTGAGAGGACCCAAACGATTTTCCAAGAACAGTTGCGCAAAATGATTAACCCCGAACAGCTTGGGTTTGTATCTCAGCCGGTGAAGGAACAAGGCTTGACCGCCGCGTCGGGCGCCACCGACTTCAGTATGCTGTTTATCGGATTCAGTCTCTTTCTCATCGTATCCGCCGCACTTCTCGTGGGGTTGCTCTTTAGGCTTGGCGTCGAAGGTCGGGCGGGTGAAATCGGGATTTTGTTGACTTCGGGCTATACGCTGTCTACGGTGCGTTGGCGTTTCATGATTGAAGGGAGCATTCTTGCCGGAATTGGCGCTGCGATAGGCTTGGTTGGGGCGATCGGCTATGCCTGGTTGATGATGGCGGGTTTGCGGACATGGTGGCTGGCGGCAGTGGGCACGCAGTTCCTGTCACTTCATGTTGGCCGGTTGAGCCTATTACTCGGCTACTTGATTTCCGTGATTGTCGTGCTGGCTTCAATCGGCTGGACAATTCGGCGGCTGGGTAAAATCTCAATCCGCTCGTTAGTCGCCGGGGCAACCGAGCTTGAAGAAAGAGCATCGGGACGTGTGGTGCGCATCGTTGCTTTTGCGAGTATCGGGATTGCGCTGGCGCTTTTGCTGTTTGCGTGGATTGCGGATATGTCATCGTCACCTGCGTTCTTTTTCGCCATCGGGACACTTCTCCTGATTGCAGGATTTTCCTTTCTTAGTTCATGGTTAAAGTCGGCTGCTGTGTCTGAAGATTCGAGTTCAAGGCGCGGAATTGTACGACTAGGCGTTCGGAATTGCGCGCGTCGCCCCGGGCGGAGTATACTCTGTGCGGCGCTGGTCGGCTGCGCCTGTTTCGTCATCGTTGCGGTCGGCGCAAATCGACATGGTAATAGTGGACACATCTCGTCTCTGGAACAATCCTCCGGCACAGGTGGGTTTACGCTGGTCGCCGAGGCGGACATCCCGCTGCATCATGACTTGAACTCTGAATCCGGGAGGTTCGAATTGGGTTTCTCGGACCGAGACGAGGCGGTGGTGGCTCAATCCCGAATTATTCCACTTCGCGTGCTCCCGGGCGAGGACGCAAGTTGTCTGAACCTCTATCAACCCCAGAATCCCCGGATATTGGGTGTTCCCGAAAACCTCATCGCACGGGGCGGTTTCCAATTTCAGTCAAGAGCCAACGGAGAGGGGTCGCCGTGGCGACTTCTACACGAGGAACTCGGAGAAGGCGTGGTCCCGACTATCGGGGACTACAATTCGGTGACGTGGATTTTACACCTTGGGCTTGGTAAAGATCTCATCATCCGGGACGAATTGGGCGAACCGTTAAAGCTCCGGCTCGTGGAACTTTTGCAAGGCAGCATTTTCCAGAGTGAACTGTTAATCTCCGAAGCTAATTTTACCAAATACTTTCCGAGCCAGAGCGGGTATCAGTATTTCCTAATTCAAACGCCTCCCAAAGACGCGGAGGCGGTGACACAAGTGCTTGAAAACGTGCTCCGTGATCACGGTTTCGATGTGACCTCAACAGCCGAAAAACTAGCCAACTACCGAACTGTCGAAAACACCTACCTGTCCACATTCCAGACGCTGGGCGGCTTCGGACTGCTGCTCGGGACACTGGGTCTTGGCTTGATTCTTTTGAGGAACGCGATTGAACGGCGCGGCGAATTGGCGACCCTGCGGGCATTTGGCTTTCGCCGATCAACGCTGTCCATGATGCTCTTGATAGAGAACGCATTTCTTCTGCTGACCGGTATGGCAATTGGCGCCATTTCCGCCTTGACTGCGGTTGGGCCGCACATACTTGCTCCCGGAAGTCATGTTCCGTGGACCTCCCTTGCGGCGACCTTGGGGGGCGTGTTTCTTATTGCCATGATAGCTAGCGCCGTTGCCGTCTTTTTTGTGCTGCGTGCTCCGCTACTTCCGGCGTTAAAAACGGAGTGAACAAAGGAAGGATGGAAGGATGGGAAGTAGCGATTCAGCCCACAAACCGATCGTACGTATCAACGGTTTGAGAAAAATATACCGGGAAGGCGACCAACATCATATCGTGTTGGACGGAATCAGCGAGGAGTTCCATGAGGGCGAATTTGTCTGCCTGCACGGGAAATCCGGCAGCGGCAAAAGTACCCTGCTCAACCTCATTGCCGGCATTGACGCACCTAGCGGCGGTGACATCCTTATTCAAACACCCGACGGCGAAATCGCTCTCAATCGTCTAACGGAGCGAGAACGCACCCTGTTCCGACGAGATCATATCGGTTTCATTTTCCAATTCTTTAATCTCATACCGACGCTGACTGTAATTGAAAACGTGACGCTGCCCTTGAACTTGATGGGAAAGAGGGATGCTCGCGAGCCAGCGGCTTCGCTGCTGGATGCTGTTGGTCTCGGTGCGCGTACGGACACCTATCCCGACAAATTGAGTGGTGGCGAGCAGCAGCGGGTAGCTATCGCCCGCGCTCTAGTGCATAATCCGCGTTTTTTGCTTGCAGATGAGCCGACCGGTAACCTGGACGCCGAAACGGGCGAATCCGTTCTCTCGCTGCTGCTGCGCCTGAGCCGATCCGCCGGAAAAACTCTGGTAATGGCAACGCATGCAACCGAAATTGCGGAGCGGGCAGACCGTGTGTTTCACATTGACGGCGGAAAGCTGATTCTTCACAGGGGATAATATAGGAGATGGGGAATCTGAGAACCTTGCTTCGATTGGCTTGGGGAGAGGCATGGCGTCGTCCGCTTCAAAGCTTGTTTTTCGTCGTCGGTGTGTCCATTGGCGTGGCGATGATTATTGCCATTGACCTTGCCAATTCGTCCGCAAATCGGGCGTTTGCCATCAGCACAGACGCTGTTGTTGGCAAGGCGACACATCAGATTGTCGGAGGGCCAAACGGAGTGGACGAGAGCGTCTACGTTCAGATCCGGCGAGAACTCGGTTACCGCAAAAGTGCCCCTATCGTCGAGGGATATGTCAAGGTGAAGTCGCTTGACGGGCAGCCGATGCGCTTGCTCGGTGTCGATAGTTTCGCTGAACGACCTTTCCGCGAGGAACTCGGCACAGCAAAAGTCGCGGGGTTAAATCAAGGATCGTTCAGCGCGTTCATGGTAGAGCCGAACACTGTCCTGATAGGGGCAAATGTCAGTGATGAGTACCAGCTCCCCATTGGCGAGAGTTTGGAAATACAGGTAGGAAGTTACCACCACAAACTGCGAATTGTCGATGTCATTGCTTCCGAAGATAGGCGGATTCGGCGCTCCTTGAAAGATTTGCTGGTGACCGACATTGCCACTGCGCAAGAGGTATTTGCCAAAATTGGAAAGCTGGACCGAATCGACCTTATCCTGCCGGACGCTCCGTTGCATACGACGGCACTCAAGCGCATCGAATCAGTCCTTCCGCCCGGCGCTCGCATCGAAAGCTCGGATGCCCGCCGCGGCGCGGTCATTGAGATGACGAAAGCCTTTCGATTGAATCTGACCGCGCTTAGTTTGTTAGCCCTGGTGGTGGGTATGTTTCTGATATACAACACCGTATCGTTTAGCGTGATTCAGCGGCGTGCGGTAATTGGACGGTTGCGCGCCATCGGGATGACACGGGGTGAAATCTTCGCCATGATTCTTGCTCAAGCGACCGTGCTCGGTATTGCCGGCGCGTTGCTCGGCATTGGGTTGGGAATTCTCCTTAGCCGAAGTGCGATTGGAATGGTGACGACCAGCATCAATGACCTGTTTTTTGTCAGCAATGTGCGGGAGATTGATGTCTCGCCACTAACGCTTCTGAAAGGTGGGATGCTCGGAATCACGGCGGCGATGATTGGCGCGTTAATACCGGCGTATGAAGCGACGCGAGTGTCCCCAGTTGGTACGCTTCAGAGGAGCACTATCGAATCTCGGACACGCGGCTCGCTCCATCGGATTAGCATCGCCGGCGTCGCCGCGTTGCTACTCGGTGCAGGTACCCTTCTCCCCGAATGGCATCTCGGGCTAACGTTTCTGGGTGTGCTCGCCGTACTGGTCGGGATGGCACTCCTGACACCGTTGTTTATGCGTGGATTTGCGGCGTTAGCGGCGACTCGTTGGCTGCGGCGAAGGCTCCCGATTCTGGGCAATATGGCGATTCGGGACATTGATCGCGCGTTGAGCCGAACCTCCACCGCAGTCGCTGCGCTCATGATTGCCGTGAGTGTAATTGTCGGTGTGAGCGTTATGGTTGGGAGTTTTCGCATGACGGTTGAACGGTGGCTGACAGACCTATTGGGGGCGGACATCTTCGTGTCACCACCGGCGCTCGCCAACAGCCAGATGGCGGCGAGGCTTGATCCGGACGCCCTCAAGCTGTTTGAGACGTTTCCGGGCATTGCCCGAGTTGCCACGGCTCGGAGCGTTGAAATCGATGCCAAGGACATAGGCCGTATTACCTTGAGCGCCATCACTCGGGACATTGCGGGGGAAAAACGCCACTACAAATCCGCCGTCGGAGATCACGCTGAAACATGGGATGCGTTCCTCGCCGGCGGGTTAATTGTCAACGAACCGTTGGCAAACCGGCATAAACGCTCACTCGGCGATACGATAACGCTTTTCACAGATAAAGGAGAGATTTCCTTTAAGATTGTTGGTGTGGCTTACGATTATGATGTCCGACCGGGAGTCATGATATCCGATGCCGTATACCGCAGATATTGGGACGATCCGCACCTCTCGTCTGCCGCACTATTCGTCCAACCCGGCGTTGATGTTGACGAACAGATCGGGGAACTGAAATCTGCTTTGGCGGGCAAACTAGATCTGATCATTCGCTCAAATCGAGCGCTGAAGGCGAATGCGCTTGGGGTGTTTGACCGCACGTTCAGCATCTTCGTTGCGCTACAGATGCTCGCGGCGGTGGTTGCATTTATCGGGGTGCTGTCAGCGTTGATGAGTTTGCAGCTGGAGCGGACGCGCGAGATTGGTACCTTACGATCTATCGGCATCACGCGCGGTCAGCTATCAAGGCTGACGCTCCTCGAAACGGGATTGATGGGCGCCATCGCCGGATTAATCGCAATGCCCACCGGTCTGGTTCTTGCTGCCATTCTGATATACATCATCAACCTCCGCTCTTTCGGATGGACACTGCAGATGCAGTTACAACCTTCACAGTTCACCCTCGCGTTCGTGGTCGCGCTCGTTTCCGCTTTATTGGCGGGCATCTATCCCGCATGGCGTATGGGACAGATGCAACCCGCCGAGGCGTTGAGAACAGAATAATACCATCTCCAATAAGAATCTCGCCGCATCCAATAGAATTATTGGGCTCACGCGGTTTAGATTGTAGGGAGCGCAGATCTGCGTTCCCTACTTGCCTAATTTATGGAAAGAGACAAAGATGCAGGAGAAAATACGAATGTAGGGAATAACGATCGTTATTCCCTACAAGAGTCCTGAAACACGAAATTAATTCAGAAGATTGCTTATCAGTTTTCTCCGTACCTCCTACTTGTAACCGATGAACAAACCGCTAACATTTTCCGCCACGATTATTCTCACTCTAACTGTATGCGCCCACGGTACAGAAGACACGAACCGGCAGAATATTGTTGAAATGCTAAGCGGCGAAAGCGAGGGGGACTTTGCTCGTGCAGTCGAACCCATGGATTTTGTGTTTCCCACGGACCACGGACCGCATCCCGACTACAAAACCGAGTGGTGGTACTATACCGGCAACCTGAAGACCGAGGGCGGGAGAGAGTTCGGTTATCAACTCACCTTTTTCCGAAGGGCGCTGGCGGCGGAGATGCATGTACGGAAATCGCGTCTGGGAACAAATCAGATTTACATGGCGCATTTCGCCCTAACCGACGTTAAGGCAAAGACGCACACCAGTTTTGAACGATATAGCCGAGGAGCAGGCGGATTGGCTGGCGCACAGGGGGAACCTACCTACGAGGTTTGGCTTGAAGATTGGTCGGCAACTCAGGATAGTGCAAGTGTTTTTCGTTTGCAAGCAGTTGACGACCAGATTGAGCCGCGTATTGCAATCGATTTGAAACTGCGGGAAACACGCCCACCCCTGCTGCACGGACTGCAGGGGTTGAGCCAAAAGGGACCCGAGCATGGGAACGCGAATCACTACTACAGTCTCGTCGGGCTGGACACGAAGGGTACAGTAATCAGTCGTGGAGAAACGTATGATGTTACGGGCAAGAGTTGGATGGATCACGAATTCGGGACAAGCGCGCTCAGCAAAGGCGTGGTTGGCTGGGATTGGTTCGGACTGCAACTCGACGATGGCTCCGCCCTGATGTTTGGTCGATTGCGTAAAAGCGAAGGCGGCGAAATCGGCATCTTCGAGGGAACAGTTTCGTACGCCGACGGGCGGCAGGTTTTAATCCGACCGGGGGAATTCACGGTGACGGCGACAGGGGGCTGGAAAAGTCCGGAGACCGAAATTAGTTACCCTTCCGGTTGGCAGGTGGAATTCCCGTCTCTTAGTATCGAATTGCACATTGATCCGCTAATTCCGAATCAGGAACTGTCCAGCGGTTTTACGTATTGGGAAGGCGCCGTATCCGTGGAAGGAACAATTAGCGGACAGCCCTCAAACGGTCATGGCTATGTCGAATTGACGGGTTACGAGCGGTAGGATTGTGATTACACGTAGAGAGTGACTCCTAATGAAAAAGGAGGGGAATCTCTCCCCTCCTTCAACTGACTCAGGAGTGTATTGACACGACAAAAGCACATCATGATACGGTCTGATGACATACTCGCGTGAAAAACTCGGTTCTTATGGGTTTAGTCTCCCCATGCCGGTCCTCTATCCGGCACCCACAGCATCATGCCCGCTTTAAGGCGCCGCGGGTTAAAGTCGGAGTCGTCTTGATTTGCCTCGACCAATCTTTTCCAAAGGTTGGCGTCGTCGTAAACTTCGGGGCGTCCGGCAATTATCGGGAGTGTTTCACCTGCTTTAACTCTATATTTGCGAACCTTTTCCGGGTACGAGACTGAGAAACTGGAACTGTGACTGGCTGTTTGAGCGTTACCCTTTGCGTCTTTGAAATCCGACACGGTGACCATATATTTGCGGCCTGCCCGCATCGGCTCATCGGAAGTAAACGTGACCATGTTTCCCGTGCCGCTCACGCTGCCCGCAACATCTCCCGATTCTTTACTAATCGATTCGGGCGTTGACTCGACCATAACGGATATCATCCCGCTCATGCTATCCACGTCTTCGCTAAACGTAAATGATATCGTGTTTCCCACGTTAAGCGAATCCTCGTATTCGGAGATGAGCGTGCCGTCCGGCGGATCTACCGAGGTCACGGTCGGCGGCGTTGCATCGGTATAGGTGAACTTCTGCGAAAGCGTTGCCGGTTTCTCCACTTTCTTCTTGTTGGTCACAACGACTGCCACCGAATCGCCTGCGGTGCCAGCGGGGGTCACGGCGGTAATCTCGGTCTTGCTTGGAACGGTTACACTTTGGGCGCTCTTGCCGCCGAAGGTTACGGTGACGCCGTTTTTCATGTCGAACTTCTCGCCACTGATCCGCACGGTTGTCCCGCCTGTTTCGGGCCCTTCCGTGGGACTCATGCCCGATGGCAGTGGTTCGGGGTTACAGCCTCCGCACCCGGACATCCAGACAAGCGCAAATGCCAATGCGATAGTCGTAGTTATATTTCTGAGTTGAATCATGAGATCTTTTCTCCTGAACAGTGTGGTTTTGAAAGGGATTCTATCTCTTGATACTATGCGAAACTTGAGTCCACAACACATTCTAAGTATACAGGTTAATGGAATCTTTGTCAACAGTTTTTCTCTCAAGTGTTAGGGCAGCTCGGCCTGATTCCAGATAGTCGGTAATCTTCAAATCGTCGGTTCCCGTTCGTTTATCCGCCCTAGCTCGCGACCGGCTCATATTAGCGCAATCCACTGCGCATCCAATTGTAGGGGCGAACCCCCGTGTTCGCCCGTCCGTAACGACATCTTCCTCGTTGGTTTTTGAAACTTGCACGCTGTTCAGTCGGGACAGTCCTGATTGTTCTGCACAGTTACGGGACGGCACGGGGACCGTCCCCTACAATCAGAGGCAACTACCTCGTTCTCCCCTTCTTCCAACCTTCCAGTCTTCCATCTTTCCATGTCCTTTTGGCCGCGTTATTGAATTTGCTTGACAGCCTTATACCGCTATTCTATAATTCCAATCCGATCAAAATTTAGCACGGCAACTATGCAAAAAAGCCACTAAACTCAGGAGGCAGTGATTCATGTCAGCGTTGAATCGGTGCGGTTAGAAACCGCACCTAACCGGGCCTGGGCAAAGTTAGAATTACCGATTTAAAAAATTAAACTTCATTTAGTTTGCGCATTCCACAATCTAACAGATCGTGGTACAGAAGAGTGCTATTACCCCCAAGGATGCACAATTATTGGTTGCGATGGCTATAACCCTACAGAATCCTCAAAGAACGATTCACAGGACTCATTATAAAGTTTTCCCACTGATTTGAAGGAGGTTCTGACATGTTCGAAGGATCCTTCGTCGCGCTCGTTACGCCGTTCAAGGACGATGAATCGCTCGACGAAAGCAAGCTCAAAGAGCTCCTTGAGTTCCAGATTGAAGGCGGCACAGACGGGATTGTTCCTTGCGGCACAACCGGCGAATCCCCCGCGCTTTCGGATGCGGAACACAATCGCGTCGTCGACTTGACCGTCCAAACTGTAGCTGGTCGTGCGCCGGTGGTCGCGGGAACGGGTTCAAATTCTACAACGCACACATTGCACGCAACGGAACATGCTAAAGCCGCCGGAGCGGACGGAGCGCTCATTGTCACGCCGTATTACAATAAGCCGACCCAGAACGGTCTGTACGCCCACTACATGAAGATTGCCGACAGCGTCGATATCCCGATTATCATCTACAACGTTCCCGGCCGATGCGGCACGGACATTCTGTCGGAAACGGTTGCTCGGCTTGCCGAACACCCGAACATCGTTGGGCTTAAAGAAGCCACGGGACAGCTCAATCGCGCCAGCGAGGTCATATCCATGTGTCCCGACGATTTTGTCGTGCTTTCTGGTGACGATGTAAATACGTTGCCAATCCTCTCCGTCGGTGGAAAAGGGGTTATCTCTGTCGTGGCAAATGTAGCGCCCGCGCCAATTGCAGAGATGTGCAGCGCTTTCAAAGCGGGTAACGTGGATGTCGCTCGAAAACTGCACTATGAGACCATGCCGTTGGCGGTTGACCTCTTTATCGAGACGAACCCCATCCCCGCGAAAACCGCTCTGATGTTAATGGGCAAACTCAACGGGAAGCTGCGTCTCCCTCTCGCGCCGATGACGCCCGCGAATTTGGAGCAGTTGCGGCGCACCTTGGAACACACGAATCTGATATAGGAGTTTGAACGTTGTCACGGCATTCCACTTAATGGAGCACAAGTCCCGGTTGGCAGCTAATGAAGTTCCAACGCAAGTTACTATTGACCTTTACGGGGATGGCGCTGTTTCCGACCATTATCCTCGTCCTTGTCGCCTACCATCTGATTAGCCAGAGCATTGAACACTGGGCGGACTATAAGATCGCGGCGACGTTGGAAAATGCGAAGAAGCTTGCCTATCAGCTTGAACTGTATGAAATTCAACCGTTGACGTTCGCGGCTGAAGAATTGGCGCTTGATGAAGATCTCGTTGCTGTTCTGGAAACGCCAGCCGATTCCAGTCTCATCGATCAGCGAATGACCGAACTCGCCGATGCGTATCAGGAATATATCCTCACCCTGTACGACCAATCGGGACAGGCGATTTTTCGTACGCATCCCGACTTACCGCCGACGAACCTCACCGATTTTCTTTACCCTTTAGATGAGTTGCCCGAAGATCCGACTACGTCCGATGAATTGAAGGACCAAGGGGTTCTGATTTCCGGGATGCCAATCTTTTCGGAGGATGGAACCTCTCGCCTCGGAGCCGTCGTCGTGGGAAAGCTGATCCCGTTAACTACGGCTCAAGCACGCGACCAGTTGGCGACAATTCAGGGACGGGTTGACGCCTTGACGACAAATATTGGCGCTTTGGCAACGGGTGTGGACGAAGGTCAACTGGAATACCGGCGAACGGAAATACGTTCAACTTTTATCGCGCTGTTAATCACAGCCGCCGTGGTAATTGCGCTCTCGTTTTGGTTGAGCCGCATCCTCGCCAAAGGGATTAACACGCCGATCCAGTCGATTGTCAGAGGTACGGAGGAGATTGTCGACGGAAACTTGGATTATGAGGTCAAAGTTCGAAGCAAGGATGAGTTCGCGGTTTTGGCGCGTGCCTTTAATCAGATGGTAAGCGACCTGCGGCGGCGCACCGAGGAGTTGAAACGCGCCGAAAAAATCGCGGCATGGCAGGAGATAGCACAAAAACTGGCGCACGAAATCAAGAATCCGTTGACGCCGATTCAACTCTCCGCTCAACGCCTTCATCGCCGCTATCACAACAACCCGGGCGAATATGCGGATTTGCTCGAACAGTGCACGCAAACCATCATTACAGCGGTTGAAGGGTTGCGTCATCTGCTTGACGAATTCTCGCAACTCGCTCGACTGCCGGCGCCGGAGTTATCGACTCTCAAGCTGGATGAAGTTGTCGAAGCCACGATAGACATATTCGGTGAGTTTCCGGATCATATTGATGTCCAAGTAGATGTCCCTTCTGATTTGCCGTCCGTTGTAGGAGATGTCGAGCATCTGAAGCGAGCGTTCCTGAACCTGATTAAAAACGGGCTTGAGGCGATGGAGGACATCCCGGAAGGAACGTTGACAGTTCAGGGATTCCCGTCCCCCGATAAATCGAAGGTGTACATTCACTTCACTGACACGGGAAGAGGGATTTCTGCCGAGGTGAGAGAGAAGTTATTCACCCCTCACGTTTCGACGAAAAAGGATGGTATGGGGCTTGGATTGGCAATCGTCAAAAAGATTATGACGGATCTCGGGGGCGACATTCACCTTGAAGAACCCGAACAGGGACAGCCCGGGACGACGTTTGTGTTGTGGTTGAGAGTGACTGCGAAAGGTTAAAATTACAATACGGAGGAATTAGATGGTTGATGAGGTTCGGAGGGAAGTTGAGAGAATACAAGGATATATATCAAGTGGACGCTTAGCCTCATTTGATGAAACTCAAACAAAAGCAACCGCCATTGAACCGATTTTGCGCAAACTGGGTTGGGACGTGGCGGATCCCGATGAGGTGAGGCGTGAATATTCTGTACGCACCAGACCGAATGCTCGCCCGGTAGACTATTTGTTATTTTGCGACGACACGCCAAAGATCATCGTTGAGGCGAAACGAGGAAATCAATCGCTGCAAAGACATCAGGAGCAACTTCAGGATTACGTGGGTTTCGCTCTCGCTGAAAGAGTTGAGATCGCACTACTTACCAATGGCGCAGTGTGGTGGTATTATCTACCCATCCGGGATGCAAGTTGGGAGCGGAGAAGAGTCGCGACTGTAGAATTCAATCAACAAGATAGTGGAGAGATTGCCCAAACACTGGTTGACCTCCTCAGCAAAGAAAATGTCAGATCTGGGAAAGCCATCCGAAGCGCCGAGAGGCATCAGATTGTAGAAACCTTGCCGAAGATATGGAATCAGCTAATAGCCGAGACTGACAGTTCGATCGTCAATCTCCTCATTGAACGGATGAAGGGATTATGCGTACGTAAGCCGGATAGGAACGAAGTAGAGCAATTTCTGACCGGGCACTTCGAACAGATACAGATAACGCTACATCCAACCACTCCTGAACCTATTCTGGCCCCTGTACCTACTAAAGTGCCCGAACCTGCGCCTGGACCAAATCCTTTAGACCTCTCAGAACTCACGACATGCAAGGCATTTACATTTCGCGGAATAAGATATGAGGTTTCGTCGTCTTGGAAAGGCATGTTAGTGAAACTATGCGAAATAATAAGTACTACTCACAGCGATCAATTTGAGGAAGTGTTGAATATTCGAGGACCACAGAGACGTTACTTCTCACGAAGTCCTAGCGATTTACACAGACCCAGGCCCATAGGCGGGACAGATATTTATGTTGATACCTCGTCCAAAACCCGGATTGGACGAATTATAAAAAAGCTAATCCCTCACTTTGGATATGACAAAAGCGACCTGTCGTTCGAATAGCGCACGTAATGAAACCACAACACAAACCCAACATTCTAGTTATTGACGACGAAATCAGCATTTGCGAATCCCTGCAAGGCGTTTTTGAGGACGAGGGTTACACCGTCCAAACCGTTCTCAGCGGTGACGAGGGGGTTCGCCTCCTTGCGGGTGAACACGTTGATCTCGTCTTCTTGGACATTTTCATGCCCGGCGGGATGGACGGAATCGAAACACTCAGGCGAATGAAACAGATGTCACCCGACACGGAAGCGCAGGCACATGGGATTGTTGGAGATAAGCGACAGATGAGCCCGGAACGACCTTTGTGTTGTGCTTGGGAATAGTGAACATGGCTTGAACCTATATAATGGAGGTGAAAAATGATTGATGAAGTTCAGAGTGTGATAGAAAAATGGCAGTCGGATGAGCGTTTAACCTCGCTTGATGAAGCGAAGGTCCAACAAGTCATTATTCTACCAATATTGCGTGGACTAGGTTGGAACCCAGATAATGACCGTGAAGTCGAACCTCAGTATCGTGTGGAAGACGGAAAGGTGGATTATGCTTTACTAATTGGTAGCGCAGTGAAGGTTTTCATTGAAGCAAAAAACGGAGGCGAATCACTGGAAAAGCAAACACACCAAGAGCAACTTCTGCGTTACTCCTATTTAAACGCGGGGTCAGAATTGCAGTGCTTACTAACGGTGCAACGTGGTGGTTTTACCTACCGCTGCAGGAAGTCAATTGGGAACAGCGGAAATTCTACGCAGTGGAATTTGGTAAACAGAGCGGAGCCGAAATTGCCCAGAAATTCGTAACCCTTCTCAGCAAAGCAAATGTTAGTTCGGGAAAAGCTGTTCAAACCGCAGAAGATCTTTACAAGAGACACCAAATTGCAAAGGCGTTACCGAAGGCGTGGAATCAACTCGCCAATGACACAATCGCGAGGCTTCTTATAGAACGCACTAAGGATCTGTGCGGACACGAACCTAGTGTACACGAAGTAAATCAATTCCTGTCCCAGTTACGTCTCCCGGAGGTAGAATTTCCGATGTCGCCTCCTGAGACTGATTCGGTTTCTGTGCCTTCTCCGGCTACCGAGCCAAAACCTTCACGTACTGTGACGGGAACGAAACCTGTAGCCTTCACGTTCAACGGAACCAGATATGAAGTAATGTCGTGGAAGGAGATGCTAGTCAGATTATGTGAGAGAGTGTATGAAGATCGCCGAGATCGATTTGAAGAAGTATTAAGTTTGAAAAAGAGAAAACGGCCTTACTTTTCAAAAAATCCTAGCGATCTGACTACTCCTAGTCGTAGTCCGATAAGTGACACAGGTATCTTTGTTGAAACCAACTTTTCTGCGATTGATACCCTGAAAGCCGCACGGGCTATTATCAAACACTTTGGAAATAACGAGGACGACCTGACATTCGAGACGCGGACGCCATGAAACCACAGCGCAAACCCAACATCTTAATCGTTGACGGGGAACCGGCATTTTCTAAATCTTTACAAGATATCTTGGAGGATAAGCTTGACACGGAATATTCCACTATCGGCTGGCACGGTTAGTCTCGACTCACTCGTTATTGAACCAATTTTGCGGCAATTGGGTTGGAATACGAGTAACCCTGATGAAGTGCGACCAGGATATTCTGTACAACACAGGAGGGTGGACTACGCTTTATTAATCAACAATACAGCCAAGGTATTCATTGAAGTGAAAAGAGGCGGTAAAGCGTTGCAAAGACATCAAAAGCAACTTCTGCGTGACGCTTTGCACCATGGCGTTGAAATCGCAGTACTCACCAACGTCAAAACGTGGTGGATTTACCTGCCTATCCGAACGGTAAGTGGGGATCGGAGAAAAGTCGTAACTGTGAAACTTAGTCAACACGAAAATACAGAGGCCGCCCAAACGCTGGCTGATCTCCTTAGCAAAGAAAATGTCCGCTCTGGAAGAGCCCTCCAAAATGCCGATTGGCGAGGGAACTGACCTTAGACTTTCAACCATGCATACATGAACCTCTGACTGATGGAGGAAACAGAATGCAAAAATGGATTGTAACCCTTGTAAATGATGAAGATGGCTGGTATGTCGCAGAATGCCCGGCAATTCCGGGTTGTGTCTCTCAGGGACGAACAGAGAAGGAAGCGTTGGACAACATTAGAGATGCTATCACCGGATGTTTGACCGTTCGTGTGGAGGAAGGACTTCCGTTAAGCGTTGAAAATTCGTAAATGACGCAAGTTGCTACCTATAACAGAGAAACCGAGTTTTTGGTTCACGTTTACAAAATCATATGAAAATCAGATTGATTTTCGTGAATCTCGTGTTTCCACGTTAGAAAAAACTCGGTTTCTGTGGCCCTGTCGAACACTGTGGCAACTTGATGAGATACCCAAACCCGAATAAAATCACAAAGACAATATGAGTTCTAAATTCAAACCGAGCATTCTAGTCATTGACGACGAGATAAGCATTTGCGAATCGCTTCAAGGCGTTTTGGAGGACGAGGGATACACCGTCCAAACCGCTCTCAGCGGTGAGGAGGGGGTACGTATTCTTGCAGGCGAGCATATCGATCTGGTTTTCTTGGACATCCTCATGCCCGGCGGGATGGACGGAATCGAAACGCTCAAGCGGATACGGCAAATGGCGCCCGATACAAAAATCATCATGATCTCCGGGCACGGAACGTTCGACCTTGCCCTCGAAGCCGGACAGTTGGGCGCGTCCGACTTCTTGGGGAAACCGCTCTCGCTTGACAACATTTTGGCGAAGGTTGAAACGTTGAGCGCTAAAATTGCCATTAGCCATTCCGACGGAGACGACGAGTTGGAGGCGCACGCACACGGCATTGTTGGAGACAGCTCGCAGATCCAGGAGATTTTGCTGAAGATTCGGCAGGTGGCACCGACAAACGGACGGGTGCTCATCACCGGCGAGAGCGGCACGGGCAAGGAACTCATCGCCCACGCCATCCACGCCTTCAGTAATCGGGTTGAAGCGCCGCTCGTCAAAGTCAATTGTGCGGCGATTCCCCAAGAACTGATTGAATCGGAGCTATTTGGGCATGAGGCAGGCTCGTTTACGGGAGCATCAAAGAAACGAGTCGGGAAGTTCGAACAAGCGGATGGCGGGACAATCTTCTTGGACGAGATCGGAGACATGAGCTTGTCAACGCAGGCAAAGGTACTGCGTGTTCTTGAGGAACGGGAATATGAGCGGGTCGGCGGCAACCAGACGCTCAAGACGGATGTCCGCGTTATCTCGGCGACGAACAAGCATCTCCCCGTCGAAATTGAATCGGGTAATTTCCGAGAGGATCTTTACTATCGATTGAACGTGGTACCCGTCCATATGCCGCCGCTGCGGGAGCGAGTTGAAGATCTGCCGCTGCTCGTGGATTATTTCCTGTCGCGATTCTGCCGCGAAAACGGGAAACAGACGATGTCCCTAAGCGATGCCGCCATGAACAATCTCCGGAGACGCGACTGGCTGGGCAATGTGCGCGAGTTGCGCAACCTCATGGAGAGAGCCGTTATCCTGTGTCCGAATCGGACGATTGACGAAAGCGATTTATCGGAGGAAGTGCGACGAGATAGCACTGACGGGGACAGTTCGGAGGCATCGCTCAAGGATGCGCGGCAAGAGTTTGAGAGCCGGTTTATCCTCAATTGCCTCAAGGGAAACAGTTGGAACATCACGGAAACGGCAAAACAACTCGGCATTGAGCGAACGCATCTGCATCGCAAAATGCGCCAGTATGAGATTGAGCGTGAACCGTAGACAGCCTCTAGTTTTCTGATTCAGTGCGGCGGCGTTGGAGGGATTTGGGAGGTCCAAGAATCTCGCGCAGTATGATTCCTTGACGGAACGTCTGAGACGTTAGCGAGATCCCCGCAATTGTATGAGGCGCTGTTTGGGACGGCGTGGCTTCTTTTCGTTCCACTGTCTGACTTAAGGCGGGCCGCTCAACTGGTTTCGTCGCTGGAGGATCCGGCGGAGGTTCAGCCTCTTCCGCTACTTTTAACGGTGGAGCGGGTTTCGGTGACGGCGGCTCCTCTAGTTGCAAAAAGTCCGGTAACGGCTCAGTGACACTGTCATCCGCCGTTTCGATAGAGCCCCAAGGGGGCAGTTTGACTTCCTGTTCATCCTCTAACACCACCTCAGGTTCCGATTCGCGCGGCTTTTTTCGGCGAAATACTCGCCCCAGCAACGTAAGCGCAATGATGATAAAAGGAATAAGTTGAATTAGCTCGTCCACGGTTGTTTACCTTACTTGTGACGTTTTTCAGGGCGGTGTGAGCACGTTCAAATGAAGATGAACTGAATCCACCGCCCTGCTTCGGTGACCTACGTAAGCCCCATCGAATGCGCTGATCTAGTCGTGTCGGTTTCGCGCTCGCCGCCGGGAGAGGCAATGGCTTGCCGCATCTCCGTGTCGGCGAGGATATTCCTGAGGTTATAGTAGTCCATAACGCTCATTCGACTGGAATCAAAGGAATCGGCGATAGCGCGAGGAACTTCGGCTTCCGCTTCTACAAGGGTAACCGTCATCTCTTCAACAAGCGCTTTGTTCTCCTCCTCCTCCGCTTGCGCCCTAGCTCTCCGCTCCTCCGCTTTCGCTTGAGCGATCTTCAACTCGGCTTGCGCCTGATCGGTCTGCAGCTTGGCGCCTACGTTCTCGCCTACGTTAATGTCGGCGATATCAATTGACAAAATTTCAAAGGCGGTCCCGGCGGATAACCCTTTTTCGAGCACGGTTTCCGAAATGCGCACCGGGCTTTCCAGTACCTCCTTGTGGCTTGCCGCAGAGCCGATTGTCGTGATGATCCCTTCACCCACTCTGGCTCTAATGGTTTCTTCGGTAGCCCCGCCGACCAGTCGATCGATGTCTGCTCTCACCGTCACCCGCGCCTTGACAATCAGTTGAATGCCATCGCGCGCAACGGCGGTAATTCCGGTCTGGCTGTCGCCCTTGGAGGGAATGTCGATAATCTCCGGTGTGACGCTGACCTGTACCGCCTGCAACACATCGCGGCCGGCAAGGTCAATTGCGGCGGCTTGTGCGAAATCCAGCGAGATATTCGCTTTATCTGCGGCAATGAGCGCCGCGACGACGCTGGCGACCCTTCCGCCAGCGAGATAGTGCGCCTCAAGTTCATCAAGCGAAAGGTTGAGACCTGCCTTGGTCGCGTTGATTTGCGGCTCTATGATGCCTTTGGGAGGCACACGCCGCAAACGCATCGCGACCAGATCGCCGAAGATTCGCACACGTACATTCGCCGCAATAGCGGTAATCCACAGACCGATAGGCACGAACGTCGTGAGGAAAATGAGAAATACAATAACAAGAACCGCGAGTATAGCAACAACTGACGGCATCTGAATCCCTCCTTCTATGATTGCGGTGTTAAGGTGCCTTCGCGGAACGCACCTGCTAGCGCGCGGGGCACGGAAGCCTCGGCTTCGACAACGGTAGCTCGCATCTTTTGAACGTTGGCTGTCATCTCCTGCTTACGCGCGACTGCCATCGCTCGTCTTTCCTCCGCCTTTGCCTGAGCAACGACCAGATCAGCTTCGGCCTGCTCGGCTTGGAGTTCGGCTCCGATGTTCTTCCCGACATTGACATCGGCAATATCAATGGAGAGAATCTCATAGGCGGTGCCCGCGTCTAACCCCCGATCCAACACGGTCTTGGACATAACGTCGGGATTTTCAAGGACATCCTCATAGGTCTCCGCGGCACCGATTGCGCTAATAATGCCCTCTCCGACCCGTGCAATGATTGTCTCTTCGCCGGCGCCACCGACGAGTCTGTTGATGTTCGTCCTGACAGTGATTCGCACGACGGCAATCAACTCAACGCCGTCAAGTGCGACCGTGCTGATGCGCGGTGTCGTGATGACGCGAGGGTTGACGCTCACCTGCACGGCTTCAAATACATCTCGCCCCGCCAAGTCGATTGCAGCGGAACGCTGGAAATTGAGGTCGATTTTGGCTTTATCCGCGGCAATCAATGCGTTCACAACCCTCAACACGTTTCCGCCCGCAAGGTAGTGAGCTTCAAGGTCGGTTGTTTTAACGGTCAGCCCCGCTTTCGTGGAGCTAATCTGCGCATTAACAATCACATTTGGGTTAACCCGCCGTAAACGCATCCCGACCAAATCGCCGATAATGCGGATCCGCACGCCTGCCGCTTGAGCGGCGATCCACAGACCGACAGGCACAAACCAAAAGAATACTAGCAGAAAAATCAGTATCAGTACGGCGATAATCGCTGTAAAACCTGTTATATCAGGCATCTAGGCTCTCCTTCCTGTTTTCATAACTTTTACGATTGAGATGGGGATTCTTGGTTGTCCCTGTTTCCGACTTCAGCTTGGAGCACGTGAGAGACTACTTCAATCTTGGCATTGAGTTTGCTTATGTCGGCGTGAATTGCCTGCGAGTTGGCATGAATTGCCTCGGTGTTGGCGTCAATCTTCTCGCCGAGTCTCACCATCTGAGACTGCATCAATCTCATATCTTCACGGATTTCATTAGAGATTGCCAAGGAAGTGGTAAATACTTTGTCAATCTGCTTTTGAAGATTAGAGGTTTCGTTTTCAATCTGCTTTTGAAGGTTGGTTGTTGTGCTTTCAATCTGCTTTTGAAGACTGGTTGTTACGCTTTCAATCTGCTTTTGGCGACTGGCTGTTTCGTTTTCAATCTGTTTTTGAAGATTGGTTGTTGTGCTTTCAATCTGCTCCTGAAGACTGGTTGTTGTGCTTTCAATCTGCTTTTGAAGACTGGTTGTTACGCCTTCAATCTGCTTCTGACGACTGGCTGTTTCGTTTTCAATCTGCTTTTGAAGATTGGCTGTTGTGCTTTCAATCTGCTCCTGAAGGCTGGTTGTTGCGCCTTCAATCTGCTTCTGACGACTGGCTGTTTCGTTTTCAATCTGCTTTTGAAGACTGGTTGTTGCGCCTTCAATCTGCTTCTGACGACTGGATGTCTCATTATAAATTTGCTTTTGGAGGTTGTCTGCTATCCTATTCATTTCTGCCCTACTGGGAATGCGCCATCCCAATAGAAATATTGTGACTGCAAAGCCTAAAATAGTGACGATTGGCAACAGTTCTTTCATTGCGCCCATCAATTCTTCCACGGTTCAATTTCTCCTTCTTTGCAGATTGTCTACAGGGTTCGGACAACAACCCGGCTTCCTTCTACGGCAACCACTTCCACCTCTGTTTCAGGCTCGATGAATTCTCCATTGGTGACCACATCCACCCGCTGGCCGTCAATTAGCGCAACTCCCGCCGGTCGCAGCGGTGATAGGGATTGTCCGGATTGCCCGGCTAAAGCCGATAGTTCTTGAGGCGCCGCCTGAAATCCATCGGCGCTATTCTCTGTAGTCTTGAGAATAAGGGTCCGCACTAATTTCACCACAATGACTATCAGCACCGCAACAATTGCCAAAGTTAGAATTGTATTCATCCCGAATTCCCCTAATTGATAACTGTTTACCGGCTCCGCACGACAACCCGACGTCCCTCAACGGCAACCACTTCTACTTCGGTTTCGGGCTGTATGAACTCTCCATTGGTGACTACGTCTATCCGCTTGCCATCAATCAAGGCAACTCCTGCCGGTCTGAGGGGAGACGCGGACTGACCGGAGTGTCCGACTAACGCTGCCAGCTCCTGTGGCGGGGCTTGAAAACCGTCGTCGCTATTTTGAGCGGTCTGTAGAATGACGGTTCGACCAAGTCGCGTTCGAGGTGCGAGCCACAATCCCAAGATGGCAAGCGGGATAATAATGACGACTGTCCCTCCGGCGTAAAGCGAGGCGGTCTCCCAACCGTTTTCGAACCAAACTATCCCAATGCCTACGCATATGAGAATAATTCCCGGCACACCAGCCGCCCCGAAACCGGGAAGCAGAATGATCTCAATGAATAGCAATAGAACCCCTAAACCGAGGAGAAAGAGGGGTAGCGACGGCATAAGCGCATCCTTTTATGGTAGATTATCGCAGAATTTCAATCTTTCCTTCAAAGACCTAGAGGAGTTGAGTGCGCTGTGTAAATTGGATACTGTCTTACGTTGTGTTGGTTCCCTCGTCCAAGGCTTCCACGAAGACCTTCGATCCTTCCACATCTATTACTTTAACGGGGGTTTCAGAAGGGATAAAATCGCCCGCGGTAAGCACGTCAACGCGTTTACCGGCGAGGCGGATGGTACCTGCCGGACGCAAGGGCGTAATTGCCGTACCAGTCTGTCCGATGTAACTCTGATAATCTTCATCCCCAGCAGAATGAAAACCGATGTCCGAACTCATCTCGGTCGCTAGAGCGAAATGCTTCCATGCGCGTGTCTTTGGGAAGAAACAAAACGTGGCTATCACAAAGGCAGCGGTGAGGACGATAACAGATGAGAATGCCAAAATCGCCGTTTCAAACTGATAGGCGCTCTTGAATACATAAAATATACCGCCGAACATGAGGATTATCCCCGCAATCCCCGCAACTCCAAATCCCGGCAGGATGAAAACCTCCACCAAAATCAACCCCAATCCCAAAACAAACGCCAATGCCGCCCACTGGGCATCAATTTGGCTTAGCATGTGTCCGCCGAAGAAAATTCCCAGACAGAGCAGACCGACCATTCCGGGCACGCCAAAGCCGGGCGATTGTATTTCTATCCACAATCCAAGCATCCCGAGGGAGAGCAGGAGAGAACTAATGATGGGGCTAGTGAGGAAAATGACAATCCGATCCGCCAATGAAACCCGGGCTTCGTCGGTTGCGGCGCCTTCAAGTGACTTAATGAACCGTATGCTTGCGGCGCCAAGTTCTTCCTGTTTCTGCGCCGCGGCTTCTGCTGTTAGCACTGTCATAGCCCCATCAATCTCGACAATTTGATACATCGCCAAGAGTTCTTCGATTGTTTCCGCGCGCCCACTTGCAAAGCCATATTCTAACGCTTGATCGGTGGTCAAAGTCAACAACTCGCCCTCGGCGGAGATGACCTCCATCTCCTCTCCTTTTTGCCTTTTGTCTTCATAAACGTTGGGTAGGTACGAAACGATTTCACCGTTAGCTCGCCTGACAAGTACCCTTTTTTTGTCAACCATCGCAACAGCGATATGAGTATTGTACCCTTGTCGTTCCGCAGTTGTTTGAATTGTCCCGCGAATATAAGAAAGCGCTTTTTCTCCAGCCTCTTCTCCGTCAATCGAGACCGGCGCGGCGTCGCCGATGGCTCCGCCCGACGCCATCACAATCTGATCGCAGGCGATGGAAATCATTGCGCCTGCGGAGATTGCCTGCCGATTTACATAAGCGATGGTTGGCACCTTAGTGTCTTGAATGGCATTAATTATATTCACTGCTGCATCAACGCGACCGCCGGGGGTGTTAACGTCGAAAATAACAGCATCCGCATTGGCTGTTTCGGCACGCTCAATTCCGCTCTGGATGTAAGTGCCTATCCCGCTGCCAATCTGATCGCGTATATTGACAATATGCACCAAGGCATCATCTTGAGCCAATGAGACCAATGACATGGCAAGGAGGCTAACGCCGAGTATTATTAATATGTGGCTTGTCAAACGTGTTCTGCTAAACATGGCAATCACCTCTTCCTAAGTGCGGAGGGCGAATGAGGTGGAAAAGTTTATGGGTTCCTCAAAGTCGGTCTGGCTCAATCTGCAATCAAAGCGAATAGAATACACATCACTATTATATCCATCACGCCGTACCCTGTCAAGCCTTTTGAAACTCAACATTTACGGCGATGATTCCTGTGACCGATTGGCAACCTCGTCTGCTAGACGGCCCTGCGATGGCGGGAAAACGCGAATATTTATCAGAAATCTAACGCCATCGCATTCGCGCCAACAACCCCTGATGCCTGCACGGTATTTGCCGTTTCTTTGCGATGTCGTCAACGCTGTTTTGAAATACGCCGTGCCGGTAGGAGCGATTTCCGAATAGCGACCACATTCTCCAACCCAATCAAGAAATAAGGAAAACGTATCCAAATTCAGGACTTTGACATGCGGGGTACTTGCGAATCTGCTTGTATAGAATCTTGCAAAGAGTCTATAGTCATTAGCTCGACTTTGTACATTTGTACAAAGTCGAGCTGAGAATATTGCATATATACTCCACACTGTCAGAAATTGCGTCTTCTGTAGGAGCGATCTCCAGGTCGCGACCCTTGTACGAGGGAACTCTGATTCCCGACCTGCTGGTGCTACGTAAGTCCTATTTGAAACAATTATTTCTGGAAAATAAAGCGCAATAATACCCAACGCAAAGTATAATAGGATCAAGCGAACGGATAGTGAAGGCGATAGAGATTGCATAGAGTTCCCTCAAGCGAGTGGACAACGAGTGCGATAGAAATCCCTCAAGTGACCGGATAATGAGATCAAGGGATCAGATAGCGACCGCGATAGCTAATCCTGCGATAGAAGTCCCATAGAGCCCCCATAGAAATCCCCGTGTGCCGTAAACCACTTTCGCAGACGCTATCGGGCTCCAGGATTTTTTGGAAAGATGTCTATTATTGTAATTGCTATCCGCTGTCACTGGGGAAGAGTGTTATCGCCTACGGGACACCCGACGTGCGACGCGATAGCCGCGTCTGTTTTTTCTCGACACAATTTGTAGGACGTGCTAAAATGATATCCGCTTGGCGGGGACTTTTTTGGAACGTTATAAACCGAGTTTGTGCTGGAATACTCGGTTTCTGTCGCTTTATGAGAAACGAGGAAGTTCCGCCATTGCATTACCTAAGCCTAAGAGCCTGTTTGAAAAGTACATTATGTAGGGTGCGCACTGCGCACCAGCCTCTAACAGCCCCAGCGGGGCGGAAGGTGTATAGAAACGCCAAAGTGCCGTGCACCTAAGCCCCAGCGGGGCGACAGGTACGTGGAAGACAAATATAAAAACGCAAAAAAACTTCCTACAAATGACCAAAATTGCTTTGCTACCGATTATTCAAACAGGTTCTAAGTAGAATCGGATGTTCTGCAAACAGTATCCCCACCCAAAAATCTCTATCACGAAGGAGCGTTGATAATGAAATTCCTAAGAATACTTGCGGCTTGCTCGCTGCTCGGATTTGGGTTGTTAACCGCGGCTTTTGCGGAATCCAAGCTAATATCGAGCGACCCGAACAGGGGAGACCAGTTCGGTTGGTCGGTAGACATCAGCGGGCATACGATAATTGTTGGCGCCCCAATCAACAGCGAAAACAACCTTATCGAGCACGGATCAGCGTATATCTTTACGCTCAAGAGAGAAGGCAACAAGGACAACTGGGAAGAGAAGGCGGTGCTCGATCCGAAGGAAGACGGACGCCGAAACGACAACTTCGGTTACGCTGTGGCAATTGATGGCGACTATGCGGCAATCGGATCCCCCGGAATTAATAGTTCCACCGGTGCCGTGTATGTCTACAAGCGCAGCGGGGGCGCTTGGAAGCAACAGCAGAAAATCGAAGCCGCCGACGGCAAAAAGAGGGACAATTTCGGGCATTCCGTCGACATATTCGGAGAACATCTCATCGTGAGCGCTTATCTCGACGATAGCAAAGCCGGATCCGCCTATATTTTCATCCGCAACGGAGACAGATGGCGACAGCAGGCGAAACTCACCGGTAACGACACCGCGAAAGGCGACAATTTCGGCGAGGCGGTTGCCTTCGCCGGTAACGAGAACGGCGTCGACTTTGCCATTGTTGGAGCGCCTAACAACACACACAACGGAAAGAAGTCGGGCGCCGCATATATCTTTGTTCATGATGGAGGAAATTGGACGGAAGAAACCAAGTTGGTATCCGCTGACGCTCAAACCTCCGACTTTATTGGAGATGCCGTATCCATTAGTGGACACCGCGGCATTAAGCGTTATGCCCTCGTCGGAGCGCCGCATTTGGACTTGGCGCAGGACGTAGAGGGTAGGAGCAGCGCCGCATATATCTTCTCGAGCGATGGAGGCGCTTGGAGGGAGGAAGCCAAGCTTACGGCAAAGGATAAGGAGAAGGCAGACGGCTTCGGATCGGGGGTTTCAATCAATCGTAATATCGCCTTAGTCGGCGTCCCTCGACACGGCGAAGGCGCCATTCTGGACGGTGAACTTAATGCGGGAATCGTGTACCCATATCTGCGTGACGGCGACCAATGGATTAGGCAAGGGTCTCGGGCAACCACCGTACCCCCGGAATTTCCGGAACAGAGTTTCGGAAATGTGGTAATAGCCACGCAGGAGTTTATTGTCATCGCCGCGTACGGCTTGCAAAAGGGCAATCCTGATCGCGGTGATCCGAACGGTGGGGCGGTTTATATCTATTACACACAAAGGGACTGGAAACTTCCCTACTCGGTCGAACCGTCATTGCTAAGAGCGGCAACGCTGGGGGGAATTAAGAGGACTGCGCTATTCCAAAACTTCCCGAACCCGTTTAATCCGGAGACCTGGCTGCCCTATCAATTGGGGAGCAAGTCAGATGTGGCATTCCATATCTTCAACACGCGAGGACAACTGGTGCGCCGATTAGATGTTGGGACTCAGTCACCGGGCAGTTATCAGAACAAAGAAACCGCCGCCTATTGGGATGGGCAGGATCAGCTGGGCCAGGCGGTATCCAGCGGTCTTTACTTCTACACACTGACCGCAGGCACGTCCCAAATCACGCGCCGGATGTTGATTTTGAAATAGATTACCACAAGATTGGTAGCGTCCCATCATTCCTGTCGGAATGATACATTCAGCAAGTAACACTCTTTTTCGCTCAATGACTAGCCGTGAAAAGCGTTCCTTCGTGGTCTGGTTTTCACTCCAGAGGAGTGAGATGTCAATAGAACATGATCCCTCCCCGCATCTGCACTCCAGAGGAGTGCAATGTGGAGTGTTACTTGAGAGCACGCCATTATCCCTGTCGGAATAATTCTTTCAGCAAGTAACACGTTCTGATCGGAGTCCCTTTCCTCGATCCAGAGGATCGAAATGTCAATAGAATACGATATGTCCAAATTTCCGCGCTCCAGCGGAGATCAAGGGAATGGATAATGACCGCGATAGAGATCCTCAATGTGGAGTGTTACTTGAGCGAGTAAATCCGATAATAATATACTGCGGTAGGTTCCAAGCGGGGGAATATACCGCTACGGGACGGATGACGACCGTGAAGTGGCGTCACACAATCAGCTAGATCAAGTTGCTGCCCATTCCGGAAAGTGTGGAATGTCATTACTGCGCAATGGAATTGATACTCTGTCGGAGGACGCTTTTCCGCAGATGCTATCTGCCGGTAATCCCCAACCCAAGCTGCTTGCAAAATGGAATAGATGATGATAGAACAAACGCAATTATTTAAAAACGGCGAGGGCGGATACCGCGCCTATAACGCGCCCGCACTGACACGATCCGTGAACGGCACGATGCTGGCGTTCTGCGAAGCCAGAAACAGTGACCCAACAGTAATGGGCGGCGACTCCGGCGATATTGACATCGGTCTCAGACGCAGTTTAGATAATGGGCGCACGTGGGAACCCATGCAGATTGCCGTCCGCACCGGTCCGGACACCGATGGCAATCCCGCCCCTGTAGTGGATAGGGACACCGGAACAATCTGGCTGGTGTTTTGCCAGAACTTTGCCGATGGTCCGGAGAACCTGATTGTGGAGGGCAAAGCGCCGCGTACCGTCTGGGTCACGTCCAGCAAAGACGATGGGGTGACGTGGGATACGCCGCGGGAGATTACAGACGAGGTAAAAGACGCTTCGTGGACGTGGTACGCGACGGGTCCCGGAGGCGGAATCCAACTGTCAAGCGGTAGGCTTGTCATTCCGTGCGATCACGTGCAAGGCGTAGCCGGCGGTTATCAAGACGTGGCATCCTCCGTGGCAACGCTGGCGGGGTTCGGACATTCGCACATCATCTACAGCGACGACCACGGCGAACATTGGCACATCGGCGGCGTGGCGCAAGCTGGCACGAACGAGTCGAAGGTCGTTCAAACGATTGACGGCGCCTTATACTTGAACTGCAGGAACTACGTGGGCGACCATCGACGCGCTTGCGCGTGGAGTTATGATGACGGCACCTCCTTCACGGAGTCGGGTTGGGATGAAACGCTGCCGGAACCCATCTGCAATGCGGGAATGACTCGCTTCACGGACGAAAATTCTCACGACAGGGACCGGGTTCTCTTTTCAAATCCTGCGAGCAAAAGCCGAAGAGAACGCCTGACCGTTCGACTTAGCTATGATGAGTGCCGCACTTGGAACACGGGCAAAGTCCTTCACGAAGACCATTCGTCCTACTCGGATATCTGTGCCGCCCCCGATATGAGCATCTGCTGCCTCTATGATTGGGGCTATGGGACTAGTTACGACGGACTTACCCTCGCGCGGTTCGATCTTGAGTGGCTCACGGATGGAGCTGATACTCTTGCATAGTATTGGGCTGGAGCTTGAAACCGAGTTTTTTCTTGAAAACTCGGTTTCTTCCGTAGCAGAAAAGTAACCATTAATCTCAATTGTCTATTATTCAAATAAGCTCTAAGGCATAGCGCGCGGCGCGCTCTACAAAAAGAACTTTTTCAACAATGGAACACTTAAACATCGTCGTCATTTGTCTCGACACATTTCGTGCCGACATTGTGGGGCCAAACAAGCGGTTCAGCGACATCGCCACACCGGCGCTTGATACGCTCGCCGCTGGTTCGGCGCGATTCAATCGCTGTTTCACCGAACCCGGCCAGACGGTCCAGGTGCGAAACGGTTGTTTCACCGGCATGCGTGGATTCCCGTACATCCACGGCTACTACGGCTGGCACGAGATTCCGGATGAGTACCCCACCATTGCCGAGATTCTGCTGGATCACGGCTACGCCACGGGCTTGATAGCCGACACGCCCCATCTGTTCAAGCCCAACATGAATCACCTCCGAGGTTTCATGTCGTGGGACCACATTCGAGGCGCCGGAGGCGATGGCTGGCGCACCGGTTCTTGGGATCTTATCAGCGAACTGTATAAGGACTATTTCGGAGCATACGAAACTGCAGAGCCCGATGCTTCCCACCTGGGAGGCAGGGGCCATTTTCTGCAGCATTTACACAATGTTCGGGACAGGAAAGAGGAAGCGGACTGGTTCGGCGCAAAGGTTTTCGCCAGCGCCAGTCGATGGCTGCGCGACAATGCGGCGAATGCGCCGTTTTTCCTTTGGATCGACTGCTTCGAGCCGCACGAGGTATTCGACCCTCCGCTGGATTACGTGCACCGTTACAACGACTCGTGGCACGGTCCGAAATACCAGCAGCCTCGCCATATTCTTCATCGATCATTCTTTTCGGATATGAGAGGCGCGGATCTTGATGTCAAAACGCGGGACTATATTGATTACTATACCGCCTGTTACAAAGGCGAGATTACCTTTACCGATACGCATGTGGGAGTGTTTCTCGACCAACTGGATGCCTTGGGATTGAAGGATGATACCGCGATCATCTTCTTCACCGACCACGGCACCGAACTAGCCGATCACAAGGGCTGGGGCAAGCGCAACACCGAGCTACATCCGTTCAACACGCAGCAGAATTTGACGATACGACACCCTAATGAGCAGTGGCAGGACCGCGACATTGAAGCCTGGGTACAAAACTACGACCTTGGTCCGACTATCCTGGATCTTGCGGGAGCGAGGGATAGGACTGAACAGATGGATGGCCAAAGTGTCTGGTCGTTGGTAACCGGCGAGAATGAAGCGTTGCGTCCGTACATCACAACGGCGTGGGGAGGACGCGTTTCGATTCGCGACGAGCAGTGGGTCTACGCAACAGGTTGGGACTTTGAAGACTCGAATCCCGAGTTGTACAACTTGCCATCAGATCCCGAAGAAGTAGAGAACGTGCACGATCAGCATCCGGATGTGGTGAGTGAGTACCGATCGCGGGTTGAAACCTTGCTTGGCACACTGATTCCGCAGCCGTACTCGCAGGACCGCTTTGGTCCTATCGTAGGTTCCCTGAGCAAGCCGCTATATGCCGAGTCGTACGCGCCGGTGTTCTACAAAGCCCGGCAGGAGTGGGATGAACCCCGCGCGCTTCCGAAATAGCCAGAGTGCGTCGCAGTTATGCTGCCAACCGGCCAACAGATTTGCAACCAGAACTATCGCTTGCAATCAGTGAAGCGCACATAATCTAGTCGGCTTCCATGCGGCGCAAATTGAACCCGCTCCACACCCAGTGCGCGCGGCGTTCATTGCCGGAAGCATGGATAACCAAGATCAGCGTTCCATCACTCACTTCAACGGTAAATCTTCCCTCGACTATCTCATTGCTATCGGGTACCACAGTCCGAATCTCGCGCCTTCCATTTGCGTAAAGTTCGATGCGATGCGCTTTCCCGTCATTCGATTGAAAGCGGCACGTTACTTCATACTTTCCGTTCGGCAGGTCAATCCTGAAAGCCGCGTCCTCCGTGTCCCAAACGCCAGTGCCTTTAGACTCGCCGGTATTTAGGAAAGAATGCCTGGGATAAACCGTGTCCCATCCGAAACCACCGGGCTGATACCGTGTGTCGACGAATACGGGAATGGATGTGTCATCTTGAACGACGGAATTTCTGGCATCGGCAGCCTGCATTTGAAAGTTTGTCTCCTTGACGTCAGTGTACTTCTCCCATGCTTGGGTGCCCTCGCGATGGTACCTGTGCCGAAAAATTCGATACGGTTTGGAATATTTTCGAGATTCGGGAGTGGAGTGGACAATACCGTAGTCACCCCGATACTTTTCCATTTGAGGGCTGTCTTCCTCAACGTTCCAGCCCAATCGGTAATCGATGAACCCGCCCGGGTAGTGATGCCGCTTTTTGTCATCCTTAAAATTAAGCGGGAAATAGTTGAATTGCGCTTCGTAGTTGCCGATGAACACCCTGTCTCCCGGTATCATGTGGTACAGGTAGAGGTTGCAGTGCGGATGCGGGATTTCGGACTGCCACATGTCATCCCAGTCGTCGTTGTCGGGTCCCATATTTTCAAAGACAATGTGGTCCGGGAATGAGTCCAGCGCGGCAGCATAGTCCTCCATGGAGCGATTAAAGCCGTAGTAATCCCGGCAGGTATATCCCAAGTGAACGACGGAGAGAAAAACCATCAATCCAACAGCGCACCACCGTACCGTCTTGTGGAAATCGAGGTTGAGCCACGGCAGCAGAATGGGAATCCAGAACATGTGAATTCGTTCATTGATGTAGCCGCCATCGCCTATCCACCGCGGCGCTTTGAAATATGCAATCACGAACACGATGGATAGGATAAGAAATAGGTCCCGGTTCGCCAGCCATCGCCTCGGTTGGATTTTGTCCTTCCATAGTGTCCACAGACTGAGCAGCGCGATAAATCCGAGAAGCACGTAATTCGCCCAGATATGACTCTCGTTGAAGTACACGAGCGACTTTGTCTTCAGAAAATAGTCCCATAACTGCTCGGAACTCCAATACCGATACAGCTTGTCCGTGGCGTCGTTGAGCAGGTAGTTTCCCATAATGAATCCCGCGGGGAGCATATATCCAGCGAAGATGAGTAGTTTCCTCGGTGCAACAATCAGCCGAAAAGCGCAAATGGAGAGTGTTACCAGCATCAACCCATACGATGAAATATGGCAGAAATACAGTAAGATCATGAGAGCGTAAAGCGCACCGATGTTCGCGAGCGACATGGACTCATGGTGCCGCCACCAGTAGCCGAGGAGAAAAAAGAAAACCGGGAAACTGATTGCGAAGTTGTAAAAGCCCATGTGCAGCAGATAGTTATAACCGAAAAGGAATCCGAGCAAACCGAGAATCTGGTTGCCCGATCCGAATGGCGTCTCCGCATTGCCTCCGGCAATCGCACGCAGGAAGTAAAAAAGCGATAACGGTGCCAATGCGATGCAAAGAGTCAGCAGGATTTTCTCCGCGACAAGGGGGGACACGACGAACATCAAGCCAGCCATAAGGGCATGGGAAAACCAGTTCGGAAAGAGGGTTAGGTTGAGTTCAAAACACTCTCGAACCTTATACATGGCGGGGTTGTTGTATTCTTTTAGCAAATATGCGTTGTAGATATGGGAGGCGCCGTCTTGCGACGGGAAGTATTTGAATACCCAGAGAGGCAGGAGGTGAGCAACAAGCAGCGCAATGACGACGAATGTGAAGGTTGACCTCTGCCGAAGGAGATGAAGAAAATTGTCCATATCAACCTGCATGTGCGGTGCCGTCTTAGCTCGACTTTGTACAAAAGTACAACGATTAGATCGTACGGAAAGCCGCGCAAAACTAACCCCGTAGGCGGGGCATCTTGCCCCGCTGCGATGGCACTAGAAACCGCTGAGACTTTTTCAATGGTCTACCAAATAGGCCAGATGGCTAAAATCTCCCCCGGTGTTCTTCAGCGTTTGAGCGACACCATTTGTTGTATCGCTCAAATGTACAAAGTCGAGCTTAGAGCCTGTTTGAAAAGTACATTTGTAGGGTGCGCACTGCGCACCAGCATTGGGATCAATTTAATGGATTTCGTCTAGTATCGGTGGTGTTCTCCGACGCAAAACCCTGAACTTAGTCCCCATTGGGCGAGGAGTAAATCTCAATCTCACCCCATACGGTAGGTGCGGTTTCCAACCGCACCGGTCCCCACGGAAACCAGCGTCATGAGTCATCTTCTGTGGTGCACCCATCAACGAATGGGTTGGTATTCCATCGCACATGTCTACATGGAGATTAACAGTTTAAGACATTAGAAACCGCGTGACTTGCGACTCAAAACGCTTAACTTGATTCCTATGGGGTGCGCACTGCGCACCAGCCTCTAAGAGCCCCAGCGCGGGATCAACTGAGCGGATAGCGAAGGCGATAGAGATCCCACAGGTACGCAGAAGACAAATATAAAAACGCGAAAAAACTTCCTACAAATGACCAAAATTGCTTTGCTACCGATTATTCAAACAGGTTCTTAACGTTGTCGGATGTTTTTTTCAACGTGGATGAAAACAGGTCAACCACGATGGGTGTGGAGGCAAAAAGTAAGGGGTAGACAGATGTTTTTGAAATCATAACACCACTATCTACCCCTTACGCGATTCTGTAAAGCCGAAGAATACAGATAAAGGTCGACGGTTAAATTGATGTCGACCCGGACTGATCGAGCTCCAGCCAGGCGAGGTTGAAACGGCAGACGTACACGTCGTACGCGCATAAGATGGTGCCGTCCGGCAATACCGCTAGGGATGAATACCCCGCATTTTCACTAATGCGCCGCGATATCGGCCACGTTTTGCAATCGTCGAAACTCACGCGCACTGTCTGGTCGCGACGTTCACCAGCCTTTCCTCCTCGTGGGTGCAATTGGCTCTTGCCCTCGTGCACCGCCGGGTTTGAAAACAGAACGCAACCCGGTTCACTGTCGTTCGGGTATGAGTAGCGAGCCAGCGCCGCATGGCAGCGGTTTTCAATTAGCGTTCTGTCTACTCCAAATTCGGTGAAACTTTCGCCGCCGTCTCGGCTAATGCACCAGGAACGGTAACCCATCGATCTCGGATCGTGGTTGCGGTTGTTCATATAAATCGAGCCGTCGGACAGTTCCACAATGCCCGCCTCGCCGCAATAGCCCTGCGAACTCCCGCCCCATTGCCAGGTTTCGCCGTGGTCGTCACTGTAGATGACCATGTTGTGCGCCTCATGGTCGAGGACTTGCGCAATCTCACCCTCGCCGTCGTCATAAACATCGCCCAGTGCGGGATGATAGTAGATGATGTTGTGCTTGGCGGGGTCTACCTGTTTCCATTCTCCGGTAAAGTATCTACCCGGCACAACCAACCGCCCCCGGTGTGAGCCGCGTTGAAGTTGGATACCTCTCCCGATAAACCACGCCAATCCAGACCCCGGATAGGTGTAGAATTGCTCCGTGATGTCGGTTGAAGTCCACGTGCGGCCGTCGTCCACACTGCGTTCCATCGTCAAGCACGCGCCCATCTGACGCCCTTTTTCATAATTGGCGATTAGCCAGCTCTCGGAGAGCGGCTGACCGTGATCGTCCTGAAGGGGCCAAGTGCCCTGCGTGAACATAAAAATTTCACCCGTGCTGCGGTCGACAACACTGGCTAGCAAACCTCTTTTCTCGGGCTCCCACCAGTTCATCTCCTCAAGCGTCCAACTACGACCGCCGTCGACGCTGCGTGCTCGAAGATGCATCCAAGGGAATCCGTGGTCGGCGCCGCCGGGCATGCGAGCAATCGGCAACATGGTGGCGAAAGCGATTACCGTGCCGGAGTTGGTTACCTCCAGATAGGTATTGCCCTTTTTTACCTGCCCCGGCACCGGGTCGAATACACGAACCTGTTCGAAGAATGGTTGGTTCATATCGAAAAATATTCCTTAAGAGTTGGGATGTGGCTCGGGCATCACCGGATCTTCTTGATGCCACCCCACGTTGCGGCGAGTTTTGCCCCCGGTTCTACGGATAAGGTCATCAAATCGGGAATAGCGCGGGCGGGCAACTGTTCGTCATGGATTTTTAACTCGTCGACGATTGAGTATGTGGGGAACTTCGCGGGATCCGTCTCGTTGTTGTTGATTGACAGCCGTTCGATGATATTGGCGGGACCGCCTATGTACCGGTTTTGGGCAGCCAATTCACCGTCAAGATACAAATGGAGTCCGGCTGCTCCCCATGTTCCAGCCATGTGATGGGTTTCACCCTCTTTCCAGTTTAGTTTGGCGCTCACGGCGTTGTGCCACTCGTTGCGCACTTCCCGCACTCGAAACTGTGCAACCGGATGGTTTCTTCGTCCGCCAATCATTAAACCGATGGCATCTGTATAGGCTCTGTTATACGCCCAGAACATAAAGGCTTCTTCCTTGCCGGTTGTGTTGGTGAACTTATCTATGTCCCAACCCAAAATCAACCAGCATTCCAACGTGCCTTCATCCAGATAATGTTTGCCCAACATCTCGTGCATGGGAAAGTGTACTACGGCGGTTCTCTCGTCACTGATGAATCCGTTCCCTCGAACCCCCGGCACGAATTTGCCGCCGCCCACGACCAAGCCGCCTTCTCTCTTGACAGAGGCAGCATTTTCCAATGTTGTGTGCAAGGTTATCTTGGCGGCCGCAGATAGTAGAGGCACAAAAAACAGAGCGGCGATGATACTATACCATACCTTTTTCATAACTCGACATTCCGCCTTTCACAAAGGATATTCAGGACTTACGTCGTAGCTTTGTAATTGAATAACGTATCGCACGCCCCGGAATTATTATCCCCCGAGGATGTCGCCGAACTTCGGTGCTTTTCGGGCGACCAATCCGGCGTGTGGCGCAGGTACAAAAAAGAATGGCTCATGCCAACAGGTCGTGCAGAACTAGTGCACTTCGTGTTTACATGAGCCAATGTCAACCAATGCTCTGAAATCCAATCGATTTCAACTCACCATTGTTCGAGGTTATCTACTGTCTCTTCACCGCTGCCCACGTCGTGGCGAGTTTGGCAGTTGGATCGACAGAAGTTGCAGCTTCCGCCACTCTTTGTTCATACAGAGCAGCTACCTCGTCGTCGTCGAGTTGAACGTCATGAATCCGCAGCTCGTCCACGATTGAGTACGTAGCGAAATTAGCCGGATCGGACTCATTGTTGTTGATGGACAGCCTTTCGATTGGATTCTTGGGTCCCCCAACGTAAGGATCGTCCGCCGCCCATTCACCGTCCAAGTACAGATTGACTGCGTTCGGTCCCCATGTTCCAAGCATGTGGTGGGCTTCGCCCTCTTTCCAGTCCAATTCCTCGCTAGCCGCACTATGCCATTCTTCGTCGACTTCCCTAACGCGGAACCAGGCAATCGGCGTATTATGTCCGCCTCCGACCATCAAGCCGATGGCGTCTGTGCCCGCCTTATTATAGGACCAGAACATGAAGGCTTCGCCTCTATCGGTGACATCGGAGAACTTGTCGAGGTCCCAACCTAGCACCAACCAGCACTCTAACGTCCCTTGTTCTTGATAACCCGGGATGTGACCCTCAAAGGGATAGTGCACCACAGCTTCTGTCTCGTCACTGATGAATCCGTTCCCGATAACGCCCGGAACGAAACTACCACCGCCGACGACCGATCCACCGGTCGCTTCCACCTGTTCCTTGCTCTCCAAAGCCGCATGGAAGGTAACCTTGGCGGATGCTGACAGAATCGGCATTGCCACCAAAGCGACACAGGTGAGGATTAAACACGTTTTTTTCATGGTTTCATCTCCAATTTATTAAATTTCGACTGAACCGGCACGTATCCCGGTTTCAATCTATCCATGTTTCGTTGTATGCGGGGACTGCACTAGGACAAATCTCCCGGTGCATCCCGCTATTAGCCGTTTATTATACATACTAGCTCTAAGAGTGTCAAGAGAAGAAAAGCATCTCAAACGACCAACTCACCTGATCCTAGGCAATTTTCAATCGTTAAATTGAAGATGGAATCCGTTGATCTTTATGAAATTCTCGGTTCTGCCTCTTCGCTTCTCAATTCGCCACACGCCGGATCCAGTGCCGCAGGTTGGAATGAGTACAACGGAACCCAACTACTTAATACATCGCGGCTGATCGAAATCGGGCATATTTTGGAGGCTGGAATTAACTAAGTTCTATTAGCGTTTATGTCGGATGTGTGCGTAATTCGAGGTCAGCCACCAGACGGGTTGGGAGACCCAACCCCTACGCACGACTACATATGCCCGATATCATGCTTCGTGGTTCACGTAGAAAACCCAGCGTTAGCCAGCGCTTCGCGCTCCTCGGTCTGCCAAGGACGGTAAGCCGGTTTATCGCGCCGTTTCGGAGGGGCGCCAAATACAAGGATATAGGCGCGACGCGGGGCATCTGTCAAATTTGGACCCGAGTAATGGAGGGTTCGACAATGATGGAAGGTTGCTCCGCCTGCCGGAATGGGGCAAGCAACTGCTTGGGATGGGTCGACATCGTCTGTGATTAGTCCGTGTACCGTTGGGTCGTTGTCGATGTGTCGGTGCCAGCGCACATCGGTTTTGTGAGAGGCGGGGATGAACTGCATACAACCGCTGTTCACAGTGGCGGGATCCAGCGGCAGCCAGACACTTAGACTGTGGGGTATAACCTCCGGGTTCCAGTAGGCTTCATCCTGATGCCACGGAGTTTCTTCGCCGTATTGAGCGGGTTTCAATATCATATGTCCGCCGCCGGTCACGCTCTCCGCTTCAACGCCAAGCAGCTTGGCGGCGAGGTGTTGTGCGTTACGGAAGTAGCCAGTCTCTCTGAGTTGGGGAAACGTGGCTTCCGGACCGAGTACCTGCGGCAGTGTTTCTCGGCCGGAGTGTGCACGCGGGCCTGCGAGATCGAAATATCTGCCCTCTTTTTCGCCGGTGCGCTGATCGAACAAGTGATTGTAAATCTCTTTCAACCGCTCTACTTCGGCGTCCGTTGTAATACGCTGGATGCTCAGGAACCCGTTTTCACGGAAGAACGAAGCTTGGTCTTCCGTGATTTCCACTTGATGGCTAGGTTGGGATGTCACCTGTCTACTCCGATTGTGGACTTTTGGATGTGTTGGCATCGTTGTGAGGGGGACTGAACCGCAGAAGTTGCCCTTTCCGCCCATTTCTCAACACGGGATGGGAAACCCAACCCCCGTAGGGATCAAGTTAAGCGTTTTAGGGTGCAAGTCACGCGGCTTCAATGTCTTGAACTGTTAATCTCCATGTAGACGTGAGCGAGGGAATACCAGTTCATTCACTGATGGGTGCGCCACAAAAGATGACTCATGGCGTTGGTTTCCGTAGGTGCCGGTGCGGTTGGAAAGGGATCCCTATCGCACTCATTATCCATTCGCTTGATCGCACCTACCGTGTGGGAGATGATAGAGATTTCCTCCCCATCCTATGGGACTAAGTTAAGGGTTTTGCGTCGGCGAACACCACTGATACTAGACGAAATCCCTTAAGTTGATCCCAATGCGGGTTGGGAAACCCAACCCCTACGGATGGGCCCGTCAATTGTCAACAGAAGCTAGCATGCGATCAGAACAACTTGCTGCTATCAAGCAGAATGGTGACCGGTCCGTCGTTGACCAATTCCACGTCCATCATGGCTTGGAAGATTCCCGCTTGGACAGAGATCCCCGCGTTCGAAAGCGCTTGAATGAACTGTTGATAAAGCGCCTCCGCTTTATCGGGTGGAGCCGCATCAATGAAACTTGGCCTACGACCCTTGCGGCAGTCGCCGTAGAGCGTAAACTGGGAGACCACAAGCGCCTCGCCGCCAATTTCCAAGAGAGAACGATTCATCCGTCCTTCATCGTCTTCAAACACACGAAGATTCGCAACCTTGTTCGTGAGATAATCCAAGTCAGCGGAAGTGTCCCCGTGAGCAACCCCATGAAAGATGAGCAGCCCCTTGCCAATTTCGGAAATCAGTTTTCCATCCACCGTCACACTGGCAGATTCAACACGCTGAACAACAGCTCTCATGCTTCCTTTCGTCGCCGCGACGCTTGGTCGTCAGAATTGCCTTATACCGCGTCTCTAGAATCTAACTGCATTGATTGCGCGGATTCGGCAAAGAAAATTGTGTGAAACGGTCGAGAAGTCTCGTCTCCGCTCAATATTGGCGGGCGAGAGAGTCTCGATCGATGGCACCGTCTGCTTATTATCCATTTTCGATCTTACCGTAAAGGTACGAGTCGCTCCTCCGGGGTTTTGGCGTTTGGTGGAGTTCGGGTGCTCTCAAGTAACACACCACATGGCGCTCCGCTGGAGCGCGGAGATTGGACGAATCACGTTTCTATTGACATTGCACTCCTCTGGAGTGCGGGAGGTGAAAATCTCTGTCAAGTAACACTTTCTCGCAGCTAACCAAGGATCGAAAAACGAGTGTTACTTGCCGAAAGAATTATTCCGACAGATAATGGCGCGCTATCAAGTAACACTGGACATTGCACAGGATCTACTATCGCACTCACTATTCGTTCGTTTGATCCTCTGGAGTGCGGGAGGTGAAAATCTCTGTCAAGTAACACTTTCTCACAGCTAACCAAGGAGCGAAAAACGAGTGTTACTTGCTGAAAGAATTATTCGGGCAGGGATAATGGCGTGCTATACACCTATCGTGCCGCTGGCGCTATGGCTCTCAAAGGTCGGTGGGCAGTGCCCACCCTACAATATACTACAATGTACAAAGTCGAGTTCGGTTTGTTGGTTAAAACTCAATCTCATCCTGTTTCGGGGCGGTCGGCGCAATCATTAGCCCTCTTTCTCCGCCCACCACCAATGAAAATTGAAAGCCCGGCTCACTGACATATCCGAAATGAAACGAGGAACGATTGGAGATCTCATATCGTACTCCGACGCTGAGTTGATTGCTTATGGTCATACCGGCAAGAGGCAATTCTCGTGAGAAATCACCGACCAGCCACAGATTGTGCGTAAGCAGCACTTCGCCTCCAAGCTGCCAGTTCAATAAAAATGAATCCGTTGCTCTGAAGGACTTCGAAGAGAGATACATCCCAACGCCGGCGTGCCCTCGGGCAAACTCACCGAATCGGAGCGCACCTAGAAGATACGTGTTGATTCCAACAAACGGGAAGCCATCGGCAGGTGTAAGATCGAGAAAATCACCCGCGCCACTTAGTCTGTTGTCGGCGGTATAGCCTATCTGCATATCCCCACCAACGGACAATTTGGGCAACCCATCGCTGTCGTCAGGCTTTATGCCGTATTTTAAACCCACGACGGTGTCGAACAGCGCTTGATCGTACACTCGTCGATCTCGTTCCGGATCGCCCGTTTCATAAAAATCGTAGACAGTTTTGTGAACGCCGCCGGTCGAGAATGTCCCCCCCAGGACAAGGTCCAGGTTTTCGCCAATACCGTAAGTGAATCGAATCGGCATCAAGAAAGTCTGTACATTCATCTCCACTGTGTGCAATTCTTCAAAATTTCCGATTTCAACGGCTTGGTCTTCCGCGATGACTCGTCCTTTCTGAAACTGGCAGTGTCCGACGGATGTTGTGTATCCACCTTTTCCCAATGTGTCGGCGGTCTGCATCAGTGCAAGCTGAGGCGCGGGGGGAACTTGGCCAAATCCGGAAGTCGCAATCAAAATTAGCAACGTACAGCAGGTTAATGAAGTCCAACGATGTATTGACCGAAGAGATTGCATATGGTTGTCCTTGTCGGTTGAATGAGTGTGGTTTGAACAGTCGAATAAAGAGACCGTATGCGGAATCATCATCGTGCCGTGACCAGCGCGCTTTCGTCCAAGCTCCCATCGGCTCTGGGCGTGTCGTCGAACGCGGTGATGAAGTATTGACGAGCAACAAGATCTTGACCTACCAATATTGCCTGATCGGCGGAAAATTTGTGAGAACTGTGCTTCGCATCCACTCTTGGGCGCGAAAGCAACTCGCCATCAGCCGATGACGCGTAGAGCTGATAACCCGCAAGGTCCGCCTCTTTATTGGGTGTCCAAGAGAAGTATACATCGTATCTGCCGCCTGCCGGGAGCGGGACAATGGCAGCGCGAAAACCTTGCGGAGGCGCCGGAGGCAGATCCGGCGAGGTCGCTCGAATTCTTGTAACGGCTTCGACTCCGGCGCGATCAACGGCGATGACATGGTACACTTTTGTGATTCCATCCCTACTGAAATCTTCGTCGAAATAGAAGGGCCTATCCTTTGTTGTTTCGCCAAGCAAGCGCAACTTGCCAAGATCGCCGCTATCATCTACAACCGCCGCAAACACTCTGAAAATTTCAAAGTCCTCGGGAGGTACATAATCTTGCCAGAACAGTTTTACGGTCAGGTCGGTCGGATCTCCAAGAACGATCCGTGGAGCCGGAGGCGGTTCACTCGGCGTGACGCTAACGATGGGCCAAATTTTGGGCGGATCCGCGTCCTCGCTCGGCGGAGAGTTCGGATCGGGCGTCTCGACCCCATCCCGGTCCACGTACGTAATCCGATATTCGTAGACCAACGCCGTGCCAAGTTCCGAATCGAACTGATCGCTATTGATGCCGTTGGTGTCGAGGAATTCGGTTGTCGGCGCATCAACCTCGGCAATCCTTTGAAACTGCGGGTTCGGGTCGCCGGAATAGCGTCGATAGATGCGATATTTGGCAATCCCGTCATATTCGACATGCTTCCATGAAACCCTCACTTGCTGATCACCGGGCGCCAGCGTTAAACCGGTCGGCGCTCCGGATGTCCGCAGATTCTCCGGATCCAACGGATTGCTAAAATCTTCATCGCCCGAGCAACTCGTGCAAATGAACGCGATAAAAAGTACGAGGAGTGGTGACAGGTTCTTGATTTTCATGCGATTCACCTTAAAATCTGCCTTGGAGACTAAGGGTTGTTTCACGGTTGTGGAGATCGTAACTTGGGGTGAGGCGCAACGCCGCAGATTGAGATTGTAGCGAAATCAGATCGAGTTGGTCGAAGATTGAGATGAGTGTCGCAACCCCAACCAACCCGATTCCAACCCGCGACATAACTATGCTGGTGTCACGTCGGCTCGTATAGTCGTTTCGATGTTTCGCAATGTCCGCTTGGAGTGCGGTGATTAAGTATTGATCATACGAATCTTGAGCCGATTTGTCAACGAACACGCTGCCAAATTTCAAGCCCATCCCGGTGGTAAACAACACGACTTTCAATGCACGGGCGCCGCCTCCAGCCTGCGCGGGTATTACGGTCGCGGTTAAGGTTAACGCACAACACACGCCAACCACTACGATGACTTTCATTGAGAAATATGGACGCATTGCAAAACCTCGTGATTTGTAGGTGAAGGATTGGCGAATCCATCCGGATAGCGTCTTCACAACCCCGGAAGCAACTCAGACTCTCGCCCAATCAAGGTAATTGGTCCGTTATTGCATCTGCTGCATCTCTTGCATCTGCATCATTTGTTGTACACTCGCTCCCATGTTAATCAGGTCCTTAAGGTCCGCAAGTGCGATGAGAATATTGGTTTGAACACCGCCATCCCTATTCTGACCGGCTACACCGATACTGTGCGTGTCTGGGACGTTTTGCAATAACATAGCGATCATTCCGACTTGCGGATCGGACTGTGCAACCATTTGTAACATACCTTCTATCAATGCGATAGGTGAGATTGTAAACATCCAGTTGTTATTTAGTGTCAGTGTATCAATCACTTTGGCGTGTCCGATTTCACTCTCGGCGGCAGTTTCGACACCGTCGATACGATCCAAGGCATCCTTGATAGGTTGCGCCGAGGCAGCCATGGAAATCAAGAGCTTCCCGTTGCTGACTGCGTGATAAATATCCCATTTTTCCGGGATTGAGAATGGCATGTCCGGCGGAATCTCGCCAAATCCTGCCGAAATATTTGGCAAGGAAATACTCGAAATTTCAACATCGTTATACATTTCCGAAGCACCCACCAAAGCTCCGGAGTACATGTTTGCGGCATCCTTGGCACCCATGGATTCGTACAGCGACGCCGTGGCGGCTATGTATGTGAGATAATCCTCCTTCATGTAGGAAGCCATTTTTTCCTCATTGACGGTGTCGTTAATAAACACCATATCCGGTAGCAGGCTTCCACTAAAACTGATTGTACCTGATGCTTCCTCGCCTATCGACTCGTAGAAATCGGATAACACGTCGACAAAATCTTGTGTTGTTTGTTGAATTGCTTCGTTGTCCGCGTTCGGATCAGTAGGAGCAATCATCTTCATGATATCCACGGTAAAATCGATCCAAGTTTCCTTCTCAAACTGCATCATGCTGTTGACGGCAGCCGTTACCGGAAGATATTCGAGATGCGTCAACTCCTTGGGTGGCGCCGCAAAAAGTGCTTGCGCGTCGCTGTCCTCTTTGAACTTAAGGAAAGGCGAAATCTGTAGATCGGTGCCGTTCAACTCCACGGTAAGACTTAACGTCGATGCTTGATTGATAAATTGGATACCCCAATCTAACATTTTTGAAACCATCGTCAGGCTCTGCGGATCGGGAAGGGACGCTTCCATCGCCTCAAAATCTGCTTTCATTTCATTTGCCCTCTCCGTTAACATATCTGCAATCGGCGCCATCGGGAAGTAAGCCAAGATGTCGTTCCGCTCCAGCGACGGCTCGAGATTGAGGGAGGCGTAATCGGGGTTCATGCCGATTGACGGCAACACCTTCTTGTGGGTGTCAATGGCGTTCTCGCACACAGTCGATATTCCGGAATAGACCATGAAGTCTCCCAAGATTACAAAGGCGCCGCCCCCTTCCGTGGTGTTGTAGGTCGTACCGTTATACTCCACCGTGTTGCCAACATCCGATTCGGCGTCTATTACCAGTTGAATGGCCTCCGGATCACTCACATGGACGGCGGCGCAGGGTATGAACGGCTTTGAATCGGAGAAGAACACGCAGAAATCTTTGCCCAAATCCAGTCCAAGTTCCTCCAATTCCTCCAAGCTTTCAAATCCGGCGCTAAACGTGTCAGCCAGAATCTTTGCAACAATCTCCTGTGGCGGTTCTCCAAGCACCAGTTCGGCAAAAAGCGCGTTGATTTCCCCATTCAGCGCAAGCGGATTGCGGATGTAGATTAATCCGTTAACATCAGCGGGAACCACGCTCAAGACGCTATCGGGATCGACGTAAACAGGCGGCTCCGAGGTCGCTGACACTTGGGAGTCGATTGGAGTTTCGGGGGTTACCTCGGTTTGCTTTGCACCACAGCCTACGACTAAAATCACCGTGGTACAAATTAGGATGTGTAAGTTGGACAACACACACTTTCTCATTATGGATTTCTCCTTTGGAGCTTTTTTAAGTGTTTGACATTAGTGCAGGGTTGGGAATAAGCCGATCCCCGCTTGCGTCTACGGTTTGACGATGCTGGTGTCCCATTTGTTGAGGATAAGGCATCCAGTTGAATACGTTAAGAGCCAGTTTGAATAATCTCGGTAGCAGATCCATTTCTGGTCGTTTGTAGGAAGTTCTTTCGTGTTTTTATTGCTGTCTTCTGCGTACCTGTGAGATCTCTATGGGACTTCTACAACTCATCTTCCGCATAATAGACTTGTGTAATCTCGAATTGTCACATACCAGATCGTGGGGATATATTTACAAACGAGAAAAAATAACCAAGATACTACCGTGAGTCCGATTGATTGACCGGTTTTGCCCTTCCATCATCAACTTCATTTTTACGAAGTAACACACCACATTGCGCTCCTCTGGAGCGCGGGACTCTGGACATTTCGCATTCTATTGACATTTCGATCCTCTGGATCGAGGAAAGAGACTCCGACTATACTTGACGCTGGTGAAAATTGCGTGTTTTCAAGCGTCTGGCGGTAGGTGCGGTTGGAAACCGCACCTACAGGGAACGCACGTCGCGACCTGGAGATCGCTCCTACAAAAAAACGCAACTTCTGACAGCGCGGAGTATAGAACGTGTTACTTGCCGAATGAATCATTCCGCAAGGGATAATGGCATGCTTTCAATTATAATGCAGGATACGGCCAACTGAGAAATTAAACTTTTAGGCGATCTATAATGCGGAAGATAAGTATCAGGATTGGCTATCGCCGTCGTTATTCACACACTAAAAGATCTCTATGGGAGTTCTATCGCACGGGATCTGCTATCGCGTTCCCTATTCAGTCACTTGATCGCTATTCGCTCGTTTGATCCTTCGCTATTCACTCAGTTGATCGTTTACAGTGACGCCACCGAAATTAGAGCGGATTTTTTTAATTAGCTCTGAAATTGCGCTTGAAGCCTTGCCGGGCGTGGCTTGAAGCCGTGTACGACATACTTCGCTAAAGTCCGCTAAAGTCCGCGCACATATTTCACCCCACTTTTTTGAGGAACACCTGGATAGCGGGATAGAACGTAATGATGCGTCTATAAATTTGCTGTGCTCAATACGTTTCCACATCCGGTCATCTCATGTCTCAATGAACGCTTGAATCCCCGTTTTTCGGAGCGTCGATTTAAGCGGCTTGTTAGAACCTGATTGAATAGTCGGTAGCAGAACCATATTCAGTCATTTGGAGACAGTTTCTACACACCTTCAAGATCTCTATGGGAGCTCTATCGCCTTCGTTATTCACTCAGTTGATCACTCGCTATTCACTCGTTTGATCCAGTTCGGTCGCTTGAGGGATTTACTATCGCGCTCATTATCCATTCGCTTGATCGCAGGGATTTCTATCGCCTTCACTATCCGTTCTGTTGATCGCTCCTTATCCAGTCGCTTGATCCTTCTGTTGAGTAAAATTGAGTTTGTTTTCTCGACAATTATGGTTTCTAATGCGACTTACGCGGCACCAGCAGATCCCGATTCGGAGATGGAATCTCTATGGTCGTACAGAGGCGATCACAATCTAACAGATTATGGTACGGAAATCTATGATCCCACTTATATCGTGGCTGCTACTTTACCAGACGCTCGAAAACACGCAATTCCAGACAACGTGCAGTATAGCATTTTCTGAAATGGAGAATTCCTTTGCCGGAGCGGGTTCTCAGGAATCGTAATGCTAACAAAATGCCAACAGAAAAAATGTTCCGCCGCCATGACGGCGGGTATATTACAATATACCATACATATATTAAGTTGTCAATCTAACATTGACGAGTTGCAGGAGGGAAGAAAAGTTGGCTGACGGTGTTTATCAGGGCATAGCCAAACTGTATGTCCCCGGTTTGACGCCCATCAAGGAATATCGGAGCAAGCCCTTGACTCGGGGAATGAAGCAATTCAACCGAAAGTTGACAACCCAAAGTGTATTTTTGAAAATTGGTAATTGTTTAGTTCATTCCAGAACTTACGCGCCAACAGGAAATCGCGACCTGGAGATCGCTCCTACATTACGCTCATGGTGTAGGAACATGGATTAAACTGCAGCACGACGAAGCAACATACCCAAAACAGATTGATAGACTAAACAGTTACGAAGATTGCTTACCCAGGGCGCTCCTCGACGAGGCATCAAATAGTATAGCTATTCTAGTCAGGAAGATTACCGCACCTACAACAAGCTATTTCGGAAAGATGTCTTATGGTTAAATCGTTACCCGTTTTCGTCGTTAAGTTGACTGTCCGCGTCCTCTATAGTTTCAGATTCCGGCTGTTCCTCGGAAGGCTTGCCAACAGCGAGCATGGCTGGCTCTGCCTCGGAAACTCTCCCGCTCTTGGTTCCACTAAATTCCGCCACTAAAATCGCTTTGGTCAGCTGTTCCAGTGCTTCATCCGTAATCTTCAGCGTGTTCCCCAACCCATCTTCCAAGGGGTTCTGAGGATCTGCCGCCTCCGATGCGCGCTGCAGCAATCTTTCATGAGCCGCCCCAACCTCCTGCGTTAGCTTCGATAACTTGAACACATGCTCCATCGTATCCGACAACTTGGTATATTCCACGCCGTCGCTTTCCTGGATAGAATCCGTCAGTTTACTCGCATAGTTGCGCATTATCCCAGCCACTTTGGTTTCGATATCCAACCATTTGCCGTTCGCTATGCGCGCTTTGTCAAGTCTTTCCTGCGCGAGTTCATCTTCCGTCGGATGGTGCCAATCGTATTGCTTTGCCCAACGGCGGATGGTGTTCGCATTTACCTGAACGGGGAGTTGGCGGCTGATTTCGGTAGCGGGCACTCCTTGCAGCCACAGTTTCTTCGCTTCGGAGATGACCCTTTCAGGGGTTTTCGGTTTTCTTCGCGGCGCGATGGCGTTTTTCATGTGATATGTGCCTCATTGGACATCACCGGCTTGGTGCTAAACTACATGCACTAGGTACTACAGAAGAGTATAGGTTGATAGGGAAAACCGAGTATTCGACGGAATACTCGGTTTCTACACAAACCACGGCAGGCAATATGAGGGCAATCGGCGATTTCATAATCACCGATTGTACCCTACAAGAATAGACGGAGCGAGCACGGCTTCAACAATTAGAATCCACGTTTCAGTTTTCCCCACGTGGTGGACACTTTGCCCGACGGATCGACCGCGAATGAGCCGCGCACATTCTGGTTAACCTCATCTTCACTGAAAGCCCGGTCGTAGACACGGTAGATGGCGATTGAGCAGTTGCAGGTGCGCACCTCTTCGGCACGGCTATGAGAGAAGATAGCGTGCAGCGACATATCATGCTTCTTATTCCATTTTACACTTGGCCCCGTTCTTCCGACTTTTTCGCCGTCAACATAGGAGGTGAAATTCTTCCCGCTCTCAAACACCATGTGTACCCAGTGCCACTCCTGTTCGCCGACCCTCAATCCGTGAGTTCCTTTGGGCCAGTCGTCGCGCAAGCCTAGCGCGCCTTGAGCAATGCTTATGTTCGCAAAATCTCCGTTCCCGCCTGCATCCAGCCAAATCCGAAAGTTCTGAACTTGTTCCCTTGGTTGCGCCTGTATTCCGACGAGATGATGTTCCTGCGCAAGCATGGGTCCATTTATCCTCATAAGCAGCCCCATGGTAAAGTCTTCAAGGTTCACGACGGGTGTTTTGGCTCCCGGCGCTGCGTTGCTGAAGGTCATACCCGATGCGTCGGCGGTGTACCACTTGGTGTCTTCCTTGAAACCGATACCTTTAATCGAGATGACGCCCTCTTCGAGTTTAGGCTTGAGCTTACTATGCTCCAATTCTCCGCCCGCCTCGCCGGCGTTTCGCCAGACTTTATCTCCGTCATCTTGGTCGGTTTCGACAGGGTTAAAGTATAGCACCGCTCCGGGTAACGGCTGAGCGAGTGCCGTTGAAAGTGTCATCGCCATACCAACCAACATAATAAAAATGGCGATGGGATAAATTGTGTTTCTTGTCATGCTTCTGTCCTCCGTATCAATCTAATTGGTCTTGCAAAAGAAACTAATGGCCAAATTGGCGATTTCCATAATCCTAAAATTTTACAACATAACACTACGAAATACAAGGTTTAAGCGCAAAGCAGTGACTTGTGGCCAGCGGCTAGTGGTCAGTTGGTCGTGAAGCGGACGGATGGAAGATTGGAAGGCCGGAAGGGAAGCAGTCTTTAGAACTTGTTTGAATAATTAGGTGCCAATGCCATTTTTTGCCATTTGAAGAGTCGTATTTCACGTTTCTGCCGTGTCTTGTTGTGCACCTGTAAGATCCCTATCGCACTCGTTGTTCACTCGCTTGATCCGACGCTGGGGCTTTTAGAGGCTGGTAAGATTGCTATCGCGCTCATTGTTCATTCGCTTGATCGCAGGGGATTTCTATCGCCCGCGCTATCCGCTTGGTTGATCGCACCCTACAAATGTACTTTTCAAACAGGTTCTTAGGGGCTCAATAATGCGGAAGACAAGTTTGAATTTCGCATTTGTTTGACGCGAACCCTGTTTTCTGTTATGCTAACCCTTGTCATTTTTCTAGCGTAATTTCCAATAATGTGTACCGCAGCATGAACGAATCGCATCACCCAAAGGAGGGTATATTCCCGATGTCTCTTGACGAGCGCGCGGATCTCTTTAACCGAACAGTGTTGGACGATGCAATGGATGAATACGGTCTGATACGCCACACCCTAACCTATCCCGATCGAAAACCGATACCCGACGAACTACTCGAAGATGTCCGAGAAAACACCGAACAACGCAAGCGATTAGGTCAAAAGTGGCATCCTCATGCCGGAACGCCGGCGTATGCCATGTACGAAGACGCCAACTATGTCGGTAACCGCTACCTGTTGTCTCAAGCGTGGCGCTGGCTGGCGACAGAGAACGAAACCGCCCGGAGCGACGCCGAGAAGGCGTATAACGCCACGATGTACCCCTATCACGAAGGACGTAAAATGGATCCCGGTTATTGGCCCAAACCTTACGGTGCGCTGAGGGGAGACTACACCATTGATAAGGTATACACCGAGACTAGTTTGGATCAGGCTTACTCCCCCGTCATCGCGCTCTGGCGGTACTACCAGCACTTGGCGAGCGACGATGAGAAACTGGCAATCGCCAAAGCCGTGCAGGAGCACGGGCACTGGTGGATTCGGCACGAATACACCTACGACTACTTGGGCGAGGTGTGGAAGGTGTTCGAAGGTCGGATTGGCAGTCCCAGCAGCGCATTGAAAATCCCTATCGGCATGCATATCGCCTATCGGATTACCGGGGACACGGCGTTGTTGGACGAGTGTATGCGCATCATTAGGCAGGCTGTGAAAGAAGGTGCCCTGTCTATGCACCGGGGACCGCGCGGCGAGATTAAAGAGTTGTATCACTGGGCGGAGATGTACGACTATTTCATGCGCGAAACCGATCTGCAAGACGAAGCCGAATGGGAGCGTCTCATCCGCGAGTGCTGGCGCGCCGGGAAGAGCGCCGTTCAGGAGGATGGGCTGTGTATCGGCCAGGGGTTCTTCACCGACGATGGGCTGCTGGAGAAGTACGAACCTGGACCCGCGGACGACGTGCACCACGGCTACTGGAAGACCGATGCCGGACACCCCGCCTCCACCGCGCAAATTGCCGGTTTGGCAATGCTCATCCATGAATTGGGTTACGACGATGACGCTGCCGATGTGGGGGTAAGGTTACTGGAGAACGTCACCGAAGCCCACACCGGGAAAAATTATCTCTACACCAGCGCCGAACAGATGCCGCTCGAATCGCGCGAAAAGCCGCCGCAGGAGTTCTTCCACACCCGCACCGTGGTGTTTTGGCTGGATGCCTACTGGCGCGGGAAACTGCACGGGGCTCTCTAGTTTGTCTGAAAACATGGCAGTTGGGCTGTTACTGGGAAGGTGGATGCTATCCACTTGGAACGGTTCGCTAACGATATGATGATTGTGTCTAAACGCACAAGGCAACCGTTTATGACTTAGAGGGAAAAATTCATGAAACTCCAACAGATAATTACACTCAGTCTTTTTCTCACTATTGTTTTGGGCAACGCTGCGTTTGCGCAGGCTGTCGATATCTCCGACCGCAATCTTCGCCAAGCGGTGCGAGGCGCCCTGGATGGAGCACCTATCACTCAAGCCGCGATGCACGGATTGACGGAGCTGTATGCAGACGACCTTGGGATAGTAAATCTCACGGGTTTAGAAAGTGCGGTCAATTTAGTCGTACTGTCCATATTTGGCAATCCAATTGCCGATTTGACGCCGATCGCCCACTTACAGAAACTGGAACATCTAGATATCGCCGCCTGCTCACTCTCGGATATAAGCGCCGTATCAGGCTTAACGAGTTTGATTAGTCTTAACGCCAGGTATAACTCGATTGTTGATATTAGTCCTGTTGCTAATTTGACGAATCTCGTTAAGTCACGACTCAATGGCAACCAAATTACAGATGTCCGTCCGCTGGCAAATCTTAGCCGGTTGGAATTTCTGGAGATTCAGCACAACCAGATAACCGATCACAGTCCATTGACTGATCTCCCACTAATTCACTTCGTATACGATCAAACATGCGAAATGCCGAGCCGAGCCGTACACCCGCGCCTCGTCAATCGTAGCTATCCGTCTGTCATGGCACGTTGGAACCGTGCTCCAATCAACAACCGACCCGAATTAACATCTCAAGAAAACCTTGCACTCCACGATCTACGCTTTAATACTACACCTTTTGGACTCCGGTTTTTACGAGGGCCCGACGGATTTACTATGGCGGGCGATCTGAGCGAAGCAATAAAGACGCACGCCGACCTTCACGCACTTAATCCCAACATGATACACTTGGTTGATGTAGGCATGAGAGCGGCGCCACTTGATTGGTTTTCCGAGGATTCCGCTGTTTGGATTCGAGACATCAATGACAATATATTCATCGAAGTATGGAGAGGCGAACCAGTGTCACACGGGTTGCTAGATTTCACAAGCCCTGTTGTTCAGAATATGATTGTGGAGCAGGCTGTTGCCGTATCGAAATGCGGCTTGTATGACGGCATCTTTTTTGACTATTGGAGTGAAGAGTGGCGTGTACTCGGAGGCTTTGATGGCACACACGATCAGTTCTTCCGAACAATGGAAGAGGAACAACGCGCACGCGATATCATTGTGCAACGTATCCGCGCTGCCACGCGCCCGAATTTTTTGATAATGGGCAACACCAATCGAACGATAATCCCGCGGACAGCACCTTACATCAACGGAAGTTTCATGGAAACTGGTGTACCAGATGACAAGACTGATAGACGCCTAGAGCGAGCTCTTCGCGAAGCCGAAGAGGCTTTGCTCTGGCTGGATAATAATACGCGTGAACCACGAATCAACAGTTTGGAAGGTGACACCGTTCCTAGTGAAGCACCTGATAGCCCCACCAACTTACGTTGGATGCGCGCATTTACAACCTTAAGCCTCACGCACTCCAACGGGTACGTTCTATTTAATGATAGTACGGCATCCGGACACTACTGGTACGACTTTTGGGACGCGGATTTGGGGCGGCCTGTCGGCGGGAAGGGACAACTGTATCAAGAGACAAAAGGCTTGTACATTCGGGAATACACGAACGGGTGGGCAGTGTATAACCACAGCGGAGCTCCACAGGTGATTACGCTGCCGGAGGAAGTTCAGGGGGTAGCGAGCGGGCTTTTGGGCACGGAACACGCGCTGGTTAATCTCGACGGCGAGATGTATTTGCGTGCCAAGCCGAAGAATCCGGCGGACGTGAACGGTGATGGGGTGGTGAATGTCCTCGACTTGACTATTATTGCACAGGCGTTTGGGACGGATAGCTTGGAGGGGGATGTGAATGGGGATGGGCTTGTAAACATTCTGGATTTGGTGTTTGTGGCGAATCAATTCTGATAAGGGCAAGGATTCTATCGCGCTCCTTGTTCAGTCGCTTGATCGGATTAACCGGATTACGCAGATTTCACGGATTATAGGCAAGTGCTAGGTGGAGGAGTCCGTTCAAAGCTACGCTGCGCCTCAGTGAACCTTATGATTAGAAGGAGGAATCAATGAATTTTCGACAGAAAATCACACTATATCTATTTCTCACTATCGTTCTGGGTAGCGTTGCGTTTGCGCAGGTCGTCGACATCCCCGATCCCAACCTGCGCGCCAGCATCGCCTATGCATTAGGCGTGCCGCGTGGCGGTCCCATCACCCAAGAAGACATGCGCCATTTGACACGTTTGGAGCTCCACGATAAGGGCATTAAAAACCTTACGGGACTCGAGCACGCGAGCAACCTTACAAAACTATATTGTGAACTAAACCCTATTAGTGATTTGTCCCCCGTTGCGACCCTCATTACATTAGAATCATTATCTTTATGGGGGACCCCTGGCCTTCGCATTAACGCGTTAAGCAATCTCACCAATCTCATATACCTTGACATTGCCGGTTGCCATCTCATTAACCTTTCACCTTTAACCAGTCTTACAAAATTGCGGGGATTAAACGCGCGTCACAATCACATTGTCGATATCAATGCTTTGGCCAATCTGACCGCCCTTGAAGAACTAGATCTTAGTAACAACCGTATACATGACATCAGCGCTTTATCCGCACTCCAAAATCTAACTCATGTATGGCTGCACCATAATCAGATAACCGATTTTACACCTCTTGCTAATTTAACCCGCCTCGAACAACTTGAAATTCAGCATAACCGTTCCACCGACTTCAATTCATTAATAGAACTTTCCATTGGGCATTTTGTATACGACCAAATATGCGTAATTGATCCATTTCCACTTCGACCACGACTTGTCAACAGAACTTACCCCTCCATATTTTATCGCTGGAATCGTGAACCCATCACGAACCGTCCTGAATTATCGCATCTCGAAAATCTTGCCCATCATGATTTACGATGGGGTGGCTCCTTATTTGATTTAACGTTCCTTGAGCACCCCAATGGCTTTTATATCGCAGGCAATATTAATCGCGCAATCCAGCAGCGCCAAGACCTGCATACCATTAATCCCAATATGATACATTTATTTGATGTTGGCATGCGAGCCGCCCCCCTACATTGGTTTCCTGAGGATTCTCCCGTTTGGGTAAGGGACAACAACGGTGACATTTTCATTGAAGTTTATGGAGGCCAACCCGTATCACATGGATTACTTGATTTTACGAAACCGCTTGTCCAAGATCGCATTGTTGAACAGGCGATCGCCGTGTCCAAATGTGGTTTATACGACGGCATATTTTTTGATTACTGGAGCGAGGTGTGGCCTGTGCTAGGCGGTTTTGATGGAATGCAAGATCGCTTTTTTCATTCAATGGAAGACGAGCAAAATGCCCGCGATATAATTCTCCGCCGCATACGCGACGCCACACATCCTGATTTTCTAATTATGGGTAACACCAACGATCGCATTATTCCTCGCACCGCACCCTCAATCAATGGTAGTTTCATGGAAACCGGGATGCCAGGCGCCAAAACATTCGACGAGCGCCTCGAACGAAAAATCATACGTGTAGAAAACTCCTTATTATGGTTAGATCAAAACCTACGAGAACCTCGTACAAACTGCCTAGAAGGCTACGCTATTATCGGTGAAGCACCCGACAGCCCAAATAACCTGCGCTGGATGCGCGTACTGACGACACTAAGCCTTACACATTCCGACGGTTATGTATTGTTCCAACCACTTGATAGGGAAGGTCACTACTGGTACGATTTTTGGGATGCGGATTTGGGGCGACCGGTGGGCGAGAAGGGGCAACTGTATCAAGGGACAAATGGCTTGTACATTCGGGAATACACGAACGGATGGGCGGTGTACAATCACAGTGGCGAGGCGCAGGTGATTACGCTGCCGGAGGAGGTGCAGGGTGTGGCGAGCGGGCTTTTGGGCACGGAACATGCGCTGGTTAATCTCGACGGCGAGATGTATTTGCGTGCCAAGCCGAAGAATCCGGCTGATGTGAATGGAGATGGCGTGGTGAATATCTTAGATTTGACGATTATTGCCCGAGATTTAGGGACGGATAGGTTGGAGGGGGATGTGAATGGGGATGGGGTTGTCAATGTGCTTGATTTGGTGTTTGTGGCGAATCAATTCTGAATCGCGGATTACACAGATTGCGCAGACTAAATGCGAATCATGCCGATACCACGTTTTAATCCGTGTAATCCGTTAAATCTGTGAAAATCCGATCAAGCGAACGAACAGATCCAATGAGCGAACAGCGAATGCGATAGAGGTCCTTAAGAACCTGTTTGAATAGTCGGTATCAGAACCATATTCAGTCATTTGGAGTCAGGCATTGTTATGTTTTTGTATTGTCCGCTATATAACTGTCGGCCCTCCGGGGCTTTTAGAGGCTGGTGCGCAGTGCGCACCCTACAAATGTACTTTTCAAACAGGCTCTAAGCTCGACTTTGTACAAAAGTACAACGATTGGATTGAACGGAAAGCCGTACAAAACCAAACCGGTAGGCGGGGATCAAGCGACTGAACAAGGAGCGCGATAGAAATCCCATCTTGCCTCGCCGTGATGGCACCAGGAAGCGCTGAGACTTTTTCAATGGTCTATCAAATAACACTCCACATTGCACTCCGCTGGAGTGCGGAAATTTGGACATATCGTATTCTATTGACATTTCGATCCTCTGGATCGAGGAAAGGGACTCCGACTAGAACGTGTTGCTTGCTGAAAGAATTATTCCGATAGGGATAATGGGGTGCTCTCAAGTAACACTCCACATTGCACTCCTCTGGAGTGCAGACACGGGGAGAGCTCGTGTTCTATTGACATTGCACTCCGCTGGAGTGAAAACCAGACCACGAAGGAACCCTTTTCACGGCTAGTCATTGAGCGAAAAAAAGGGTGTTACTTGCTGAATGAATCATTCCGACAGGAATGATGGGACGCTCTCAAGTAACACTCCACATTGCACTCCTCTGGAGTGCGGGACTCTGGACATATCGTATTCTATTGACATTTCGATCCTCTGGATCGAGGAAAGGGACTCCGACCAGAAAGTGTTACTTGCTGAAAGAATTATTCCGACAGGGATAATGGCGCGCTATCAAGTAACACTCCACATTGCACTCCTCTGGAGTGCGGGACTCTGGACATGTCGCATTCTATTGACATTTCGATCCTCTGGATCGAGGAAAGAGACTCCGACTAGAACGTGTTGCTTGCTGAAAGAATTATTCCGACAGGGATAATGGCACGCTACCAAATAGCACAGATGGTTAAATTCTCACCCGCTGTTCTACGACGCTTGATTGACACTAAATTGTTATCCCGGTCAAATGTACAAAGTCGAGCTAAGGCGATAGAGATCCCATTCAGACAATTTTCAGAGGAATCATATGAAGATCACAGACGTTAAACCCTTCCCGGTTTGGGTGGGCGGCAGAAACCAACTCGTGGTCAAAGTGGAGACCGACGAAGGCATCCACGGCTGGGGTGAATCCGGCTTGTCCGGCAGGGAACTGGCGGTAGCCGGAGCGGTTAAGCATTACCGCGAGTTTCTCATCGGTCGAGACCCCATGTGCATCGGCGGGCTGTGGCAAGACATGTACCGTGGCCAGTATTTCGAGGGCGGACGAGTGCTCACCGGCGCTATCTCCGCGGTTGACATCGCGCTGCACGATATCGCGGGCAAAGCGTTGGGCGTACCGGTGTACCAACTCCTCGGCGGCAAGCAGCGAGATCTCGTGCCGTGTTTTGCGACGACCGGTGCGGCGCCCGGCCCCGGACTTATTGACGAAGTGAAACTCCTGATGGAACAGGGATGGAACGTCATTCGCACGGTGCCGGGCCACCCGCCGGTAGAGGATGCATCCATTTTCGAGCCGCGCGAATCGCTTGCGTTGACCGCGTCGTGGTTGACCAAGGTGCGCGAGGAAGTTGGTCCTGAGCCCGTGCTCGGCATCGACTACCACTGCCGTTTAAGCGTGGCTGAGGCGGCTTCGTTTTGTCAACGCATGCCGTCAGGCACCCTGGACTTTATCGAGGAACCCATTCGTGACGAAACGCCGGAGGCATACGAATCCCTGCGGAGTATGGTCGATGTCCCCTTCGCCATCGGCGAGGAGTTTTCCAGCAAATGGGCGTTTCTGCCCTACATCGAACAGGGCATTACCAACTTCGCACGTATCGATGTCTGCAATGTGGGAGGGTTGACGGAATCCATGAAGGTCGCGGGTATGGCGGAAGCCCACTACATCGACCTGATGCCGCACAACCCGTTGGGGCCCATCTGCACCGCCGCAACTGCCCACTTGGCAGCGGCAGTTCCCAACTTCGCGTGGCTGGAGGTGCGAAATTCGCCGACAGAACCGACCGGTCGCCAAGATTCCGATCTGTTTCCGGTGCAACTCACGCAGGAAGGACCGAACATTGTTGTGCCCGATCAGCCGGGCTTGGGTGTCGAGTTCAATGAAGAGTTGGCGATGGAGCAGACCTTTGAATTCTGGGAGGCGCCTCGGCTGCGCCGCCGCGACGGCTCCTACACCAACTGGTAAGTCAGAAACCGAGTTTTTCGTGGCGAAAAGGCGTAAGTTGGCAAAACCCTATTCGTTCTGCTTACGATTTGAAACACGGGAAACAAAAACTCGGTTTCTCTGGAATCTGAAGACATAGCTATACAACGACTCACCCTGGTCACTGGCAACTAACCACTGGCCACTGCTTCTATCAAGTAACACTCGCTCGAAGCCAGTCATAGAGCGAGAAACGAGGGGCAATTTATGATGCACGACCCACATTGCGCTCCTCTGGAGCGCGGAATTCTGGACATATCGCATTCTATTGACATTTCGATCCTCTGGATCGAGGAAAGAGACTCTGACTAGAAAGTGTTACTTGCTGAAAGAATTATTCCGACAGGGATAATGGCGTGCTATCAAGTAACACTCGACATTGCACAAGATCTACTATCGCACTCGCTATCCACTCGTTTGATCCTCTGGAGTGCGGAAATGTGGACATAATCGTTTTCTATTGACATTGAAGATCACTATCGCGCTCGCTATTCACTCGTTTGATCCTCTGGATCGAGGAAAGGGACTCTGACTAGTAAGTGTTGCTTGCTGAAAGAATTATTCCGCTAGGGATAATGGTATGCTATCAAGTAACACTTTTTCAAAGCCAGCCACAGAGCGAAAAATGACGTCATTTGATGATGCGTTATACACATTGCGCTCCGCTGGAGCGCGGGTATCTGGACATGTCGCGTTCTATTGACATTTCGATCCGCTGGATCGAGGAAAGGGACTCCGACTAGAACGTGTTACTTGCTGAATGAATTATTCCGACAGGGATAATGGTGTGCTCTGAAGTGTCAACGATGGGTTGGGAGACCCAACCCCTACGAAAGGGAGGTGTTTGTTCACCGCTCTTGATTGTCCGGTTACGATGAAATTTCAACAGAACCTAGGGAATTTAACTTTCCATGTCCTACAAAGAAGGAATTACCCATGTGGTGTTGAGCATGAGTCGTTTTCGCACTGACCACTAGCCACTGGCCACTGTATTTCTAAAGGAACTACAATGAACAAAGGGAAACGCGCTTGGAGCGAATCCAATCTATCCAAACCCGCAACGGACATCGACATGCGCTACGGATACAACCTCTTGAGACAGGAGAGCGAAGACTGGCCGCCATACGCCGTGGTGACGACACCGAGCGCCATCAAAGCAGCCGAACCTCATTTCGGGAAACAACCCGCCGGCGTGGGTTACGCCACTCATCTTGATCACGGTCATTTGCAGGAAGTCACTGACGGGCTTCCGGAGGGGGTAGATCTCATTGTCGGCGTCGGAGGAGGCACGGCGCTGGATGCGTCAAAATACGCCGCGCTCAAGCGAGATCTGCCGCTGGTTCTGGTTCCGACAGTTCTATCGACCGGCGCCATTATTCACGGCGTCCTGGCGATATGGGACGGGCGGACTATCGTTGGCGGCGGCAACAGTTGGCCCTGGATCGACTGCAATCACGTTATCATTGATTACGAGGTCGTTCTTCGTGCACCGGCTCACCTGAACACCGCCGGACTGGGCGACATTCTCTGCAACTACGCCAAAATCGCCGAATGGCAACGCAACCATAGACACGGCATTGAACCGCCTTATGACGAAGAGGTCGTTTCCGCCGTGGAGCAGTTCCACCAAGATTTCACAGATTGCTTCCACGCCTCCCTAGACGCCGAAGGGGAGTTAACGCCGGAAAATGTCCGCGTCATCGGCAAAGCGCTCCAAGAACGCGACAGCCGGGAGCGAGCCTTGGCGACCACCGTGCAGAGCGGCGATCACGACTTTGCATTCGCCCTCGAACTCATGTGTGACAGGGGTTGGATTCACGGCGAATTGGTCGCCATGGGCGCGGTCATCATCGCGTGGTACTGCGACGCCGATCCCCAGCGCCTTCTTTCCAGGCTTGACAAGTGTTTGGTGCGGTACCGCCCCTCGCAAATGGATATTTCGCGCGATACCTTGCGCCAGGTGCTAGAGTACCTCCCGGAATACATGACGGACCCTGTTCGCGGGGAGGGGAGTTCATCAATTCTCCGTCACGAACCGATTGTGGGAGCAAAATTTGATGAATTGTGGACGTTCTTGGAAGGAAATTAATTGAAGCGGCACTGCCGTATTTGTAGGATCAAACGAATGGATAATGAGTGCGATAGAAATCCCCCAAGCGAGTGGATAGCGAGTGCAATAGAGATTCCGCAGGTTTGTAGAAACGTGAACACACTAAATTCGAAAGCCCCAGCGGGGCGACAAGTGTAGGCGTTAAATTCGCACAAAACTATGCGATATTGCCCCAAAAATGACAACAAATGAGTTTGCGACCTTCTGTTTCGAGAGGATGCGATAGATTCAATCACTCGGCAAATTCAAAATGAGAATTGCTGTCAAATTGGGCTGATTTTCGTCCAATTCGTGTTTCCACGTCGGAAAAAACTCGGTTTCTGCGCCTCGTCGGACAAAGAGAGATAAAGAAGAAAAAATGAGATATTTCGGCACCCAAGGAACTGTGCGCCCCAATCAACATTATGTTGTCCCGCGCACTGAGGAAATCAACAACTTCATCGACCGCGTCAAAGCCGGCAAGTTCATTGTGCTTTTCGCGCCGCGTCAGACCGGCAAGACTACCTTTTTTCGATTTGCGCTGAAGGCGCTCGCCGCCGCGGATCCGACCTATTTCCCTATCCAGTTGGATTTCCAAACGATGCGGAACGTCACGCCCGCCGATTTTTATGACAGAGTCTACCAAATGATTTGCCTGCAAATTGAAAGTGTTTTCCAAAGACGCGGCGGCATTCCATCCGAGGCGTTGACGCAATTTTTGGCGAATACAACGTTAACTGATGAATTTTCGATGATAATGTTCTTTCAGCAGCTCGCGAGTCATTTGGACAGCGATTCTCACAAGCAGGTCCCCGCCTTCAAAAAGGTAGTGCTCCTTATTGACGAGTTTGACGGCATCCCCAAGTCGGTCCTAAGCGATTTTCTGTATTCATTTCGCCAGGTCTATCTCTCCGATGAGATGAATTGTCCCCATAGCGTCGGCATTGTAGGCGTCAAGAGTATCGCCCAACTCGATTACGATCGGTCGGTCTCGCCGTTCAACATTCAAGATGAATTCAAACTGCCGAACTTCACGCTTGAACAAGTTAAAGAGCTCTTTCAAGAGTATACGGACGAGGTCGGACAAACCTTTGCCCCGGAAGTGATTGAATCCATTCACAAACAGACCGCGGGGCAACCGTTCCTCGTCAATCGGTTCGGTCAGATTCTCACCGAGGAAATGAGAATTCCGAAAACCGAGCCGATTGGCGCGGCGCACTGGACAACGGCGCATGCGCAACTTATTGAAGAGGACAATGTCAATCTCACGCATCTAATTACCAATATCCGCAGAAGTCCTCGCTTTGAAAGTATGCTGATGCGGATTATGGCGCGTGATGAAAGTGTGGAATTCAATCTGCGCGACGACATCATTGGTGAACTTGCTTCGTATGGGGTGATAGCAAAAGGGACCGACGGCATGTGTGAAATTGTCAATCCCATTTATCTATTCTGCATCCTGAAAGCGTTCAAGCCGTTGGTAAATGGATTGGAGGATGACTATTTTCCAGAGGACGCCGAGGACCCGTTTTCGGAGTACCTCACGTCTACCGGAGAGATCGCGTTAGAAGCGTTACTGGATAACTTCCGAGATTTCATCGCGCGAGTGGGGTTCAGGATTCTACAGGTGCCGGGCACACCGCGAGAGTCCGTGGGCAGGCATCTGCTGTTTGCCTACCTTGAACAGTTTGTTAAACTCGTCGGCGGCCTGATGCACATCGAGGTGCAAACGGGACGCGGCAGGATGGACCTTATCATTAACCACAATCGGCGAAAATATATTGTTGAAACGAAAATCTGGAGAGGAGACAACCGCTATCAGATAGGCAAAAAGCAACTCGCCGCATATCTCCAGTTGGAAAACGCGATGGAAGGGTATTATGTCGTATTCGATCATCGGAGGCAGCCGGAGCCGCGGGTGGAGACAGAAACGGTCGATGGCGTGAAAATTCGGAGTTATGTGATACCTGTGGTACAAGATCGGCCCTCGATTCTCTCAGAGAAAGGTGAACATTTTCTCTACAGTCGCCCGCGTTTACGCGGAGATTGAAAGTTTGAGACAAGGTTATGCTAACTTCTAATCAATGAGTACGCGCATCGGGTGATTGTAGTTGCTCAATTCATTGAGCGCCTCCGATTAATCCTAACGGAATTGTTTAGTGGCTAGTGATTAGTGGATCTCTACCGCACTCACTATCCGTTCGCTTGCTGGTCAGTAAAACCCCAGAGCCATAGGACGGGCAATGAAGAGGGATCTCTATCGCATTCGTTATTCACTCATTTGATCCCTACTACAAACCGGAAAAATGAGCATCCACACGAAATCAGCCTAGAAAATGGGAAAAAAGCAGTCTCGATTCATAGTGCTCGACTCCAGAAATCAAGGGACTAAACAGTTACATCCTAACAGTTAGATCTTGAATTCGTATTAGGACTTACGCAACCGAACATCTAGAGGTTCTAGCACGGCGGTCGCGATCGCGAAATCGATCCTACAGCGAATTTCTGGGAGCTTGATTGCGTAAATCACATTATGTCGAAAGGAGCATTCATGAAAGATTATCAACCTCTTGATGTGTCCGCGTTGTGTAACGCTGGTCTTGATATACTGAATGTTGACGCGGATGTTTCAATCGGAGAGCAGACGCTTCGCGGCTTGCCGTTTGTCGTAGGCTCATCGGAACACGACGGAAACTGCCTCATTGCTTTCGATGCCAAGCGCGAGAGCGCGACTATCCCCATCAACCAGTCAGCCCACCGCGTGATTATCGCGCACGGTTTGCTTGAGTCGGAACTCACGGAGGGAGGGGCGTTGGCGAAGCCGATTGCCGACTACGTCTTCCGTATATCCGGCGGTGATGAGATTTGCGTCCCCATCCGTGAGAGATTTGAAATCGCCATTCCCGCTTTTGGCGGTTTGCCGTTCCGCGCACTACCGGACGAACCGAACTCACTCTATCCGCGCGATGCAGGGAGATGGGAGGACATGGGACGTCGACAGACCGAGGCGGCACAGGGCAGATCGCGAGGGTTGTTTCTCTGGTCATGGGAGAATCCGCATCCCGATTCCGTCATCGAATCACTGGAGATCATCCCCGGCGGAACACGTTTCGTCATCGGTGCAATCACACTCGGACACGCGGACGAACACCCATTTGTCCGGCAGGGGCGCCGGGAAACGCGCATTACCCTGACCAATCCGGAGAACGCGGAAAAACCGTTCGATCTTGATGTGGAAGTCGATCGAGGGCTCGCGACCTATGTCCACGCCCTGCCGGAAGCCTCGGCGGACGAATTTGCCAAAGATTCCTTCAAAGGCTGGGGCGAAGCCCAAAATCCGAAATCGAGTCCCGCTTACACCGAGATAGCGGCGATCCCGTCCGCGACGGTGACGGTCAAGCAGGGCGAGGAGGAGGTCGGACAGGTGAATTGGGGCGATGTCAAGAGAAAGGCGCCGTCGACGTGTCGCGGATGCGCGTCGAACTGCTTGATCGCGGCAGAAATTGGGTGCATGTCACCGTGCTTGATGAGGAGACTAACAAGCCCGTGCCGTGCCGAGTTCATTTTCGTTCCCCCGAAGGCATCCCTTACCAGCCGCACGGTCATCACAATCAGGTCAACTCGAATCTGGGCAGTTGGCACATTGATGTAGGCGGTGATGTTCGCATGGGGCAGATTACCTACGCCTATATAGACGGCACCTGCCAAGGTTGGCTGCCGCGCGGGGAGGTTATCGTCGATATAGCACGCGGGTTCGAATACGAGCCGCTTCGGACGCGGGTAAACATAGATCCGGGACAGCGCGAACTAACATTGCGCCTCAAACGTTGGATCAACATGAACCAAGATGGCTGGTACAGCGGGGACTCGCACGTTTACTTCCTCTCGACGCAGGGCAGCCACACGGAGTCGCAGGGGGAAGACCTCAACGTGGTCAACTTGCTGCAATCGCAGTGGGGTAGCCTCTTCACGAACACCGAGGAATTTACGGGCAAGGCAAGCGTTCTGCAGGAAGGCAATAACATTGTCTATATCACGCAGGAGAACCGTCAACACTTCTTGGGGCATCTGATCTTGTTGGGACTCAAGGAACCTGTAATGCCGTGGTGCAGCGATGGTCCCGGAGAAGCCGAACCCGGCGGAACGTTGGAAGTCACCATGAGCGACTGGGCGGACCAGTGCCACGCGCAAGGCGGCACGGTGATTATCCCGCACCACCCGAATCCAAACGGCGAACCGGCGGCGCTGATTGCCACCGGCAGAGTGGATGGCGTCGAAATGTTGCGGCACGAGCCGTTCAACCATCTTGAGTACTACCGTTACCTCAACTGCGGCTACCGTCTGCCGTTAGTCGGCGGCACGGACAAGATGTCGAGCGATGTACCCGTCGGCATTTATCGAACCTATGCTCGCCTGTCTGAGGATGAGGAATTCAACTACGACAACTGGTGCAAAAATGTCTCACGCGGGCGAACATTCCACAGCGGCGGTCCCATCATCAACCTGACCGTGGAAGGCAATCAGATTGGCGATACGCTTCAGATGTCCGGTCCAGGTACGGTCGAAGTCGAGGCGTGGGCGGAGAGCATCTTCCCGATTCACACGCTCGAGCTCGTCCAAGCCGGGCGCGTAGTGGCATCGACAGAAGACTCGAAGGGTGCGCGGCGGTTGGAATTGAAAGCGAAGGTGAAAGCCGACGGACATACGTGGGTGGCGGCACGGTGCGGCGGTCCCAACTATACGAGCGTCAAGCATCACGACGGTTGGCAGCGCGGCATCTTTGCGCACACCTCCCCGGTTTATATCGCCTGCGGCGGAGAATGGTGGATGTTCGACAACGACGCTGCGCAATACATGCTCACACTGATTGACGGTTGTCTGACCTATATCCGCGAGACCGCCCCTGTTCACGAGCACGGAACGGCGACGCACCATCACGGCGAACCGGATCACAGCGCCTATCTCGAACGCCCGTTTCTCGAGGCACGCGAAGCAATCCACAAGCGCATGCACAAGCTGGGCATCCCCCACTAATTGGCTGGGAATACGGAGTTGAATCATAAGTAGGGAACGCAGATCTGCGTTCCCTACATAAAACAATCTGGCGACGAACAGGCTGTCCAGATACATGTAAAGACGATAATTTTCATGTGTCACCTTAGCTCGACCTGGTGTCCTTGTAGGGTAGAATCAAGCGAGTGAAAAACGAAGGATAGGGCACGAATAGTGACCGCGATAGAAATACCATAGAGCTCCTACTAGCCTTTCTAAGCCCCAGAGGGGCGGAAGGTTTATAGAGATGCCAAAACCCTGAAAATCCAAGCCCCAGTGGGGCGACAGGTATATAGCAGGCGACAACAGACACATGAAAACGCCCAACGTCGAATTACCAGAAACAGCTTCGTTATCTACTAGAATATAATCTGAACTATGTAATATCGTTCTGTCCATAGTCAGATATTATTCTGTTTTTGCACCGCGATGCGCTATATCTGTAAGAGCCTGTTTGAAAAGTACATTTGTAGGGTGCGATCAACCAAGCGGATAGCGCGGGCGATATAAATCCCGCAGGTATGTAGCGGACAAGAAAACACTTCCTGAAAATGACCAAAATTGGCATTGCCACGGATAGTTCAAACAGGCTCTCAACGAAATCTGTAAATCCCAATTAAATCGGAGGAACGAGTGATAACCAAATTCGATTATTTTTACGGAGGCCATGTGGAGATGGAGGACCTCGGTTTTCAAGGCCTCCGCGTCGACGACCGGGTGGAATCGGACGCTCATCTCAACACCGTCATCGACGAATCTCGGTCCATCGCCGAGTTGATGGACAGATTGAACTTTGACACGCTCTGGCTCGCAGAGCACCATTTCCAGCGAGAAGGCTACGGCGGTATACCAAACATACCGATGTTGAGCCTCTATCTCGCACAAGCCACCAAAAGCCTCAAGTTCGGCGCCTTTTTTAATACCATTCCGGCGTGGCATCCACTCCGGTTGGCGGAAGATTTCGCCACGGTGGACATCATGACAAGCGGCAGGGTAAGGTTCGGGATTGGTCGCGGCTACATCAATCGCGAAGTGGAAACGCTGGGTTCGCCGCTAGATGACGATGAGGAAAATCGCGAGAAATTCGAGGAACAGGTCGAGATTATCTTCAAGGCGTGGAACGAGCAATCCTTCGCCCATCACGGTAAATATTACAATCTTCCGGCGAAGGTCATCTATCGCGAGCAGGAACTTGAGGAGATTACGCTCGTACCACGTCCCGTGAATCGGCCCGTGGAGTGCTGGCAACCCATTTTCAGCGCCAGTCCGCGCGGCATAGATTTCATGGTCAAACACGGGATTAAGGGCGTCGTACCGTCGGGCGGACGCGCTCACAAGATTGCGGAGACGTGGAGAGAGTCCCTACTGCGTGCCGGGCGCGACACCCGGCTTGGAGAGGAACTTGCCCTCGTCCTGCAGATACACATCGCCGATACCCAAGAGAAAGCGATTCGTGAAGCCACGGTTTGGTTTGAAGAGCAACTCAAGGTGTTGTCGCCGTTGGGACGGATGCCGCAACTCTCAAGGGAACAGATTTTGGCGACATACAATCCGGAAACCGCACCATCCGCCGGACTGCCTACCGTACACGATCTGGTTCGTGACCACGCCTGGATCTGCGGACCGCCGGAGCACGTGTACGAAAAACTCTGCGAGATTCAGGAGGAATTCCCCGGACTAGAGCGCGTGTGCATCGGCGCAGGCGCATTGGCGATTCCGCCGAGCGCAATCAGGAAGGATATCGAATGGTTCGGCAAGGAGGTTCTGCCGAAGTTCCTATCTACAACAAATGATGCCGCTTGAACCCAAATTCGTGCGTCGAAAGGAGCAACATGACAACCCAATACAGACCCAACCGCACCAAAGCCGCCCTGCTTAGGGGTGAAACCATCGCCGTCCCGGAAATTAACCGTGTATTTGACCCCATCGTTGTCGAATTGGTTGCCGAAGCCGGATTCACCCGCGTGTGGATAGATATGGAACACTCGCACCTCGATTTAGCCGGGCTGTCGAATATGATTCTGGCAGCGCGAACCGTCGACCTTGATGTAATTGTACGCATCCCGCATGGCCCCTACAATCAGGTGATGAAAACCTTGGAATTGGGCGCTAACGGTCTCATTCTACCGCACTGCAAGAGCGCCGATGAAGCAAGGCGGTTCGTCCGAATGGCGAAGTTTCGACCGCTCGGTTTGCGCGGTATGGGGGGCGGCAGGGATTCTCGGTTCGGCAGGATGGTGCGCAAGGATTTTCTGGATTTAGCCAATGAACACACGCTGCTCGGCGTAATGATTGAAGACGCGGAGGGAGTAGACAATGCCGACGCTATCGCCGGAGTCGAGGGGATTGACCTTCTTTTTATAGGACCCGGAGACCTCCGTCACAGTTACGGAATAGAGCGCGAAGGAGGGGAACAGAGCGATCACCCCAGAATTCTTGAGGCTTTCGACAGGGTCGGCGAAGCCTGCCGCGCCCACGGTAAAGCGATGGGTACAGCCGTGGATCCCGGCGAACAGATGCGCGCCGTGTTTGAGAGAGGAACCCGTTGGTTCAACTGCTGTCACGATGTCACGGCGCTGATGAACGGCTATGCGGGGGCATTGAATGCCACCAACGACATCACAGAAAACCCTTAACGATTTGAATTCTCATAAATCCTCTGTTCGGGCTATGGCTTCGGGGTGGCTGGGACGGCGAAACACGAGGAACAAGACTAATGAATCCTGCAGAGTGTGCATCCAACAAGAAACTGAACTCAATGGCGATGTTGCAGCAACTCGTTGCCATTCTTATCGTGGTCATGACAATGGAAACTTTACAGACAACTACATCAGCGCTCGAAGAGCACAAACTCAAAATTCTGCATAACAGTGCCGGATCCCTCACGGTGAAGGTCGATGAGGGGTGGGCGCGCAATCATCAACCGTATGACGGTCGTGGGACGGTGACGGTAAACGGAGCAAAGGGAGATGCCGGGGTTTGCGTCGCCGGCGTCAATCCGCTCGACCGCCAGAGGGATTGGACGACATCCTCTACCTTCACTGCGGCGCAAAATGTTAACCGCTCGTTCAACGCCATGCTCACCATTGGCAGATCGAATGAGGAAGCCTTCAATGCCGAAACTTTCCACTACATCGGTTTGCACTGTTACTTGGATAAGGACGGCTTTCCTCAAGGCTGGATACACACTCAGGAATCCACGGAGCCTGTTCCGACCATGACCTTTGATCCGAAAGTCAAGGCTGCCTATAACGGGAAAGATTCTTTCACGTTCCAATTCTCCGCGGCAAAGCAAAATCCCCTCAGTCCGCAGGTGCTCATAGTCATCTTCAGCAACGGCAGCGCCGAATCGCGGTGTGTCCTAGACGCCAAAATCATCCGTCCTTCCCCGTACCGCCCATGGTTCGTCGCTTACGGAACTCCCAACCTTTTCTACTGCGGTCCGCCGCAATGGACAATCCACTCCGTCGATTATGACGCCGATCCTCACGTCCCTGAGCCGACCACTTTCGCGGAGGCACCCAGCATTGTCCCGACGCCCAAGGAGATTTACTGGTCAGAGCCTATCTCTTGGTTTACGCTTGATGACGAGGTAGCGGTTGATGCGGGCACACAGGCTGAAAGTCCCGCTGTCGACTCCTTACGCCGTCAGATTATGGAGCGTTGCGGGATTGCGTTGGAGGGGCAGGGAAATCGCACGATCGCGGTTGGGGAACGAGGGAAAGGCAACGTGCGTCTCGATCAGTTTTGTCTTGAAGAAGGCGTCTCTCCGCCAGCCAATCGCGAAGGCTATACATTGGTTGTGCAACCCGATTTTATCGCCGTCGTCGGATCGTCCCCCGCTGGCACCTACTACGGCGTACAAACGCTCGCCCAGATGGCGGTTGCAAACTCGGATGCAGGTTGGAGAATACCGTGCGGCAGCGTGACGGATTGGCCCGATTTTCCATTCCGGGGCGTTTATATTCAAGATTCCGATATGGATCAGGTGCGCGCCTTTTCGGAGAAAAAAATTAACGCCGTCGTGTTTGAAGGCTTTCTAAACATGTTTGATCCCGATTCCCCCGATTTAGCCCGCCAAATCTTCGACGAATGTCGTCGGTACGGCATTGAACCAATTCCCATGTTTCAAGGTTTCGGACACGGTGACGAAGTCATCCGGCACAACCCGAATTGGGCGGAGGGAATCTACGTCAAGAACGAGAAACTTACGTTCGCCGATGGGATGAATCCACCACCGATTCCGCTTGCTCAACCCAACGTCATGCGCACGAAACACACCGATATCCGCATCACCGACGAACACGGAAACAAGTACGATGAGGGCGCTGATTACACTGTCATCCCGGGAGATATCGATCCATATCAACCACCCGGAAAGCCGTTTGAGATTGAACGCTTGGCGAATGGCAAAATTCCCGATGGCGGAACGGTTTTCGCCTCATACGATTACGCGCCGCTGCGCGCAGAGAGTCGTTACGATCTAAGTTTCTGTCCGAGTGAACCGGCAGCCTACGAGTGGATCCGCGAGTTGGTAGAAAGTGCCGTTCGTGAGCTGGAGCCTCGCTATGTGATGATCGGCAGGGACGAACCCATGCGGATGAGCACCGACTCGCGCTGCCTCACAAGCGGGAAAACCAATGCCGAACTCTTCGCGTGGGATGTACAGCGTATGGTACAATTTGCGACAGCGGTGGACCCCACCGTTGAAGTACTGATGTGGGCGGATGCGGTCAATCCTTACAGGAACGCCTACAGACTCACGACCAACCCAACCGGACCGGCTATCGACCTGTTGCCTCGTCAGGTGATTTTGATGCCTTGGTTCTACGGCAACTTTGAAAGACTCACCATGGCAAACTCTGTCGAGTTTTTTCATCGGTACGGATTTCGCACCATCGGCGGAGCGTCAAGACATGTTATAAATCCCATACATTGGGCTGATGTGGCTTGGCAATTTCGCGGTCAAGAGCAAGGGATGCAAGGGCTGCTGCTGACGCCGTGGGAAAATCCGAAAGGAGACTTCTCGCTGTTTGCTAGCCACGTTTGGACACACATTAAACTTCAACAATAGCAAGCAACTGCACACTTGGGTTTGTAGCAGCGTATTTCATTGCACGCTCCGATGGAAAGAGGAATCTATGAGGAAGGCTGAGAATTCTATGGATGACGAGATTCGTCAAGAATACGATCTGAAGAGTTTGCAAGTACGAAAAGTCGGTGCTAAGCGAAAAAGTTTCGGCGGACGATCTGCGTGGTTGGAACCGGACGTAGCCGCGCTATTTCCCGATTCTGAGTCAGAGAATGAAGCACTGCGATTCTTGATTCGTATTACCCGCGAACATCAATGACATTTTGGAATTTCATTGAGAACTGAAACAACCCCTAACAAAGTAATATAATCCGCTATATCTACACTGGAGCAACCAATATGCCCGTAATTAGAACTACCGATAGGAAGATGGGACAGGGCAATCGGCCCGAATGGTGCGGTGTAACCAGCGCCGGCATGTTCCGTATCCCGGTAGAGGATGGCCGCGCCGACGCCCATTACCACGACTGCGACGAGTATTGGCTAGTTTACCGCGGCAAAGCTAAAATCATTACCGAAGGCAAAACCTTCTACGTGAAACCCGGCGACATTGTCTGTACCAAAGCGGGAGACGAACATGATATACTGGAAGTCTACGAAACCTTGGAGGCGTTTTACTTTGAGGATGCGACGCCTGAAGGAGGTCGCGTCGGACATCTTCACCGCGACGCGGAGAAAGCCAAAGGTCATCCGGTTCCAAGTCTCCCAATACCCGGGGATTTTCCACTATGAACAAACCCCTTGAATGTATCCAAATCGGCGTAGGCGGACAGGGACGCCACTGGTGCAACGCGGTAGTGCCGCGTCTGATGGAATTGGGCTTAGCCGTGCCCGTTGCTGCTGTCGACATCAATCCGGAAATTCTCCCCGAAGCTAAAACGAGTTTGGGGCTTAACGACGACCAGCTTTACACCAACGCGGAGCAGGCGATCACGGAGCACAAGCCCGATTTCATCAACATCGTCGTACCTCCCGCTCATCACGAGGAGTTTGTAAATCTCGCCGTGGAACACGGATGCCACATTCTCTCGGAAAAGCCGATAGCCGACACGATGGCGGGGTGCTGTCGTATCTACCACAAGGTCAAGAAGGCGGGACTGAAAATGGCGGTAACCATGACCCACCGATTCGACCAGGACAAACAGACCTTGGAACACGAAATCAAGAGCGGCAAATACGGCGAGCTTAGCAGTCTGATTGGACGCAACTCGTGGGACTGCCGCAAGTACGGTAGATGGGGACATTTTCGCCACGACATCCCGGACACGCTTCTGATAGAGGGAACCGTTCACCATTTCGATATCATCCGCGCGCTTACCGGCGCAGATGCCAAGACAGTGTATGCCGTAACGTGGAACCCGCCCTGGGGCGAATTCGCCGGCGACTCCAACGGACTAATCATCATCACCATGGAAAACGGCGTTCAAGTGTTTTACGAAGGAAACAAGACAAGCGCGACCGCCACCAACAACTGGAGACGCGAGTATTTCCGGGCGGAATGCGATCTCGCTACGCTGGAACTCGATAATCGCGAATTGCGGGTCATGAGCGACCTCAGCGGTGAACGCGTTACAGAGGATAAACCGCTCATGGAACAACCGGCATGGTGCAATCCATGGCTCGCAGAAACGTTTGTACACTGGCTCAACGGTGGCGATGCGCCGCCAAACTCGTTGGATGACAATATCCAGTGTTGCGCTCTGCTGTTTGCAGCCATCGAATCTTCTCACACCGGAAATGTCATAGATGTGGAAGACTTCCTCCAAACAAACCTGAAGGCGGTCGCAGACTGAGAGCCTGTTTGAATAATAGGTACTAATGCCATTTTTTGCCATTTGAGGAGTGGTTTTTCATGTTTTTGCCGTGACTTGTTGTACACCTGTCGCCCCTCTGGGGCTTAGGTCCGTGGGGGTTCGATGTTGCTACACACCTTCCGCCCCTCTGGGGCTTTTAGAGGCTGGTGCGCAGGGGATCTCTATCGCAGTCGCTTTTCGCTCCTTTGATCGCACCCTACAACTGTATTTTTCAAACAGGTTCTGAGACTCGACTATTTGGTACTAAATAAACGCGAGATTTTGTGTGAAAATCTCAAGGAATAATGGCAGAAGAACCTGAGATACGCAATATTTTCGACGCTCGGATAGAACACTTCTCCGACCGTAGCACCCGATGGTTATTCGAAGATTGGAATAACGTCCGTGGATTGATTGAGATCGTAGCGGGCGAACTGGTAGAGTTAATCGACTTTAGCCAAATTGTACAGGTCAACAGGAGTTTTATTCCCGACAACCTGCGGGAGCAAGAATCTGACATGGTGTTTAGCGTGCCATTTCAGAGCCAATCCAATACCGATGAACTGCTAATTTATATTCTCCTTGAACATCAATCCACCGTTGACCCGACAATGGGGTTTCGGGTACTCTTTTACATGACCCAGATTTGGGATTCCCAGCGGCGAGAGTGGGAATCCCAATCGGTTCCCAAAGGCCAGTGGCGTTTCCGTCCGATTTTGCCTATCGTTTTCTATACGGGCGAGCAGAGATGGGCTACCCCGCTGACCCTTGATGCGATAATGGACATCCCCGATGTACTCTCTCGGTTTGTCCCCAAATTCGACACCCTGTTTCTAGGCGTAAAGGATACTGACGAATCAGAGCTAACGAAAACCGACCATCCGCTTGGGTGGTTGCTAACCGTACTTCAGAAAGAGCAAGGGTCTGTCGAAGCACTTAGCGAAGCATTGATTGAAGCATTATCTCATATCAGCACCCTTGATGAAGCAAGCGCACAGCAGAGGCAGCGGGCAATTTCCTATTTGCTGCTGCTTATCCTGCATCGTCGCCCGGTTGACGAACAAAGTGAATTGACCCATCTTCTTGGACAACACGTCCAAGAAGCATCGGATAGAGAGGAGTTAGAACTCATGGCACAAACAATGGCTGAGCATCTCATCGAACAAGGCAAAGCTCAAGGCATTGAGCAGGGGATTGAACAAGGCAAAGCTCAGGGGATTGAACAGGGCATTGAACAAGGGAAAGTACAGGAGAAACAATCTGATGTCCTCAAAGTGCTGCAACTCCGATTCCATACCATTCCTGAATCAATTGCCAACAAGATTTCCTCAATACAGAGTCTGTCACGCCTTGATTCCGTCCTTGAGCAAGCAGTCACTGCAAAGGCGCTAAATGAGATTGACCTACAGAATCTCAATGGCTAGGAAACTGTCATTCCTTCTACTTCGTGTTGGGAGGTACCTTTAGTGGGCGGGTTCCACGTCCAACACAGCAAGCAACTCTTAAACTAAAGAGGAGGTAGAACTCATGGCACAAACAATGGCTGAGCATCTCATCGAACAAGGCAAAGCTCAGGGGATTGAACAAGGCATTGAACAAGGCGAGATTCAAGCGAAGCAGGCGGCACTCCTCAAACTGCTGGAGTCTCGATTCGATTCCCCTTCTGAATCAATTACGAAGGAGATTGCCCTGATACAAAGTCTTTCTCGGCTTGATTCGCTCTTCGACCAAGCGCTGACCGCAAAGACGCTAAATGAAATCGATTTACACAATCACGATGCCTAAGGATCCTCAAATAGAGAGAACGTAGTTGAACGTCTCGGTGTATCGTAATGACGATTCATATGCTTAATACGCGACGCGCAACCGATTTTCTTACGTATTACGTGTTACTTTACACCTTCATCTGTTTCCAAGAATCAAGAAAACTGGTGTAAGTCCTGAGAACGTAGAATTCATGGCACAGACAATGGCTGAGCATCTCATCGAAAAAGGAAAAGCATACGGTATTGCCCAAGGCATTGAACAGGGGAGAATACAAGCGAAACAGGCTAATATTCTAAAAGTCCTGCGGCTTCGATTTGATGCTGTTCCCGAATCCTTTTCCAGCGAGATTAACTCGATACGGAATCTCTCTCGCCTTGATGCGCTCTTTGAGAAGGCGCTGACGGCAAAAACCCTTGATGAGATTGACTTACAGAATCACGACAGCTAAAATCTTTCTCAACTCATTAAGCCCGTTTTGAGAGACGGTCTCCTTGTAAATTATCTTTGCAAATCAGATGAAGTTAATCCAAATTCACCCAAGAAATACCTCATTACCCACCCCTTGAAAGGAGATATTGAATGAAGTGGACGCTACCGACTATAGCACTGATGGTGGGCATGGTCGACCCCACGAGTAGCCAAATAAAGGATATCCAATGGAAAATTGGACCCAATATCCCCGAGTTTAGAAAGGGCGGTTGCGCGACTGCGTTAGACGGAAAGATCATCAGCGTGTTCGGAATGCGCCAGCCCTGGGGAGAGATGGAAACCATGTACATCTACGACCCGGCGCAGGACTGGTGGTTCAGAGGACCGGACGCCCCTATCGGACAAACTTATGTCCAAGGCACAATTTGCGAGGGCGCTTTCTATTCCATCGGCGGTCGAATGCGCGGGGTGCAACCTCACTGCTACCGCCTTGAGGACAAAGGCAACGGGGAGTATCTCTGGACACAGATGCCCGATCTGAACGAAGCACGCGGATGGGCGCCCAGTGTTGCGGTTGGATCGAAGATTTATGTCTGCGGCGGCTCTCAGGGGAATCACGGTCCAACGATAAACTCGGTCGAAATGCTGGACACCGCCGAACCAAACCCGCAGTGGAAGGTTGTTACCTCAATACCGGGAAGATCGCGCGGGTGGCTGGGCGCAGCCGCTGTGAAGGGGAAGATTTACATCATTGGCGGATCTCACTTCTTCGACCCCAAGCCCGAACAAGGCGATCGCCGGACGCGATTGGAGGAAGTTCTCGTCTATGATCCGCAGACCGGGGCATGGGATACCAAGAGACAACTTCCGTACCCACTAGCCGGAATGGATTGCTGCGTCTATAAGGATCGATACATCATTGTGGTAGGCGGCGCCGGGCTTGTCGCCAGTTATAACGAAGAGATGATGAAAGCATACACGGAAGTCCGGGAACACAAGTCCTACTACACTCCCTTTATTCTCGTGTACGATACGGAATCCGACGAGTGGAGCCGTCTGCCGAGTCTGCTTCCGGTGCCGACCAACGACATCCGTATCGTGCTGCACGGCAATAAACTTTACGCATTGGGCGGTGAGAACATCGAACCGGCTACGAGTAACACCACGCCTTGGTTTCGCATCGGTGAAATCATCGAATAGGCTTGGTTCATTCATACGAGATGTTCTCGACAAAGCCGTACATAGGAGACAATTGAGATGATTCGCGTTATCAAGCCGGAAGGATTTGGAAACATCCAGTTGGAAGAGGTGCCAATTCCGGAGATTGAGAGCCGCCAAGTATTGGTGCGAACGCACACCACGCTGATCAGTCGCGGTTCCGAGCTATTCCGCCGCTACATTCGAGAGGATGCGGTATCCCACGCCGTCATGGGATACTCCCTTACCGGCACCATTGAAAAAATCGGTCGCGATGTCACGGAATACCACGTAGGACAACGTGTGAAGGTTGCTGCTCCGCACGCCCAATATGCTGTTGGTGACGCCGATTCGACGAGAGGCCACCTCGTTCCCCTTCCCGATGACGTATCCTTTGAGGAGGGAACGTTCCTTTTGCTCTGCTCGCAGGCAACCGCTTGGACGGCATCGTCCGGTATCAAGAAGGGCGACACGGTTGTTATTCTCGGGCAGGGCGTGGTCGGAAGTTTGATGATGCAGATTATGAGGGGATACGAACCTGCCAAAATCATCACCGTAGATGCGCTTCCGTTGAGATGCCGGATCTCCAAAGAATTGGGAGCCGATTTGGTCATCAACGGATCGGATGAAGATCCGGTCGATGCAGTTCGTCAGCTAACCGATGGCAAGGGCGCCGACCTCGTGGTCGACTGCGTCGGTGGGTACGCCGGAATAAATTCGTTTGAGCAGGCGCAGGACATGGTGCGCGCAAAAGGCACAATTCAACTCATCGCAGCCTATCAACAGGCGCCGCTCCCGCTTCACTCTTCCAAAATCATGCACAAGCGTCTTATCGCTGGTGACGTGTCAGATGTGCCGCAATCGCAACGCCCCGTTCAAGCGTTGGAAAAGATTCGCAACGGCGAAATTCAGGTTGCCAAAATGATTACCCATCGTTTCCCCTTCATGCAGGCGAAGGAGGCATTTGATTTCCTGTGGAACACCCCGGGCGAAGCGCTCGCAGTATTGCTGACCTGGCGATAATACTTGTTAATGACTACTCCTTTGTGAAACGCACGAGATTGGAGCAAACGTGAAAATTACAAACATAGAAGCCTACCCTATCTGGAATAACACCTGGAACTTTGTTTTCGTGGTCGTCGATACCGACGAGGGGATTTACGGTGTTGGCGAAGCCGGCAGCCCGGGACGCGAACAAGCGCTAATGGGGCTTATTGAACACTTTAAACCCAAGCTTATCGGGCAGGATCCGAGCCGAATCGAGCACATTTGGCAAAGTCTCTTTCGAGGCTTTTTCTTCCCCGCCCAACGCCTGGAGAGCGCCGCAATCTCCGCAATCGATATGGCGCTTTGGGATATAAAGGGGAAGGCGCTTGGTGTGCCCGTCTATGACCTGCTAGGCGGCCGCGTGCGTGACAAAGTGGTCTGTTATCCCCATAACGTCGGGCATCAGATGGAGATTGCACCCTTGGTCGAATCCTGCTTGGAGACCAAGGAGAAAGGCTGGAAGTTTGTACGCTTCGGATTGCCTAACGATGGGGAGACACTCGAACCGCGGCCCGTCGTCCTCACATCCATCAAACAGTTTCAGGCGGTTCGAGAAGCTATCGGTGACGAAATCGAGATCTGTTTCGATGTCCACACTCGGCTCGACCTGCCTGATGCGGTTTGGCTGTGTCAAGAGGTTGAACAGTTCCGACCGTTCTTCATTGAGGATCCGCTGCGCGCGGAAAACCCCGACTCGTTTAAGACGCTGCGCCCCCGCACGACCGTGCCTCTTGCCGCCGGAGAACAGTTCTGCTCCAAATGGGAGTTCCGTCAACTTATCGAAGAAGAATGGATAGACTACGCGCGTATCGACTTATGTCACGCCGGTGGCTTGACCGAAGCCAAGAAGATCGCCGGTTGGTGCGAGACACATTACATCAAGCTGGCGCTGCACAACCCGATGGGCCCCATCTCAACAGCAGCGTGTCTGCATCTGAACCTTTGCTGTCCCAATTTTGGCGTACAGGAGCAAGCCCAACCTCCCGGAACCATTCTCACCGATCTGATTCCGGGCCAACCCGTGTGGGAGGATGGGTACCTGTTACCCCCGACCGCCCCCGGTCTTGGGGTTGAATTTGACCGGTCAGCCGCACCGAAAGAAGCGTCGCAAATGAGTGAAATGCCGCAGCTTCGTCGGCTTGATGGCTCCGTCACAAATTGGTGATAATATCATTCATGTCTACACTCGTCTTGGTAGGTGCGGTTTCCAACCGCACCTTCGGGGGTGGACAATTATCGGCTCGGTTGGGAAAGGGATTTGCTATCGCCCTCGCTATCCGCTCGGTTGATCGAGCCTACCGCAGTGTATAAAAACTCTTAGTTCTACTACATTACAAATCGAACTAATCAAGACCCACGAGCGTAATTCTTCATTGCAACGGCTGTAACCACCGCCCCTTAATCAACAGCCAAGGTGAAAGAATGGTTGACGAGAGACGAATTATTTCCTGTCGCTCCGAACCCGCAGAGCCGTTTGTCTGCGGCGAACTGGTAACCTGCACCCTCGTCATCAGCGTCCTAGAAGACATTCCTCCCAATGGCTGCATCCGCTTCCACTTTACCGAATCACCCTACTACCGAATCCCACCAAACTACGGACTGCCGGCAAAGGGGTTTGTATTCTTCGCTCGTCACCACTTTCAGACGGACAATCCCCAGAACGTTGGATACGTGACCGCTGAGACGAAGTCTGGCCAGTTCGTGTCAATCGAATTGGCGCCGGGGCGTTGTTTCTTCACGATAGTCTGCCAAAACGGGCTGACTGCCGGTGAGACGCTCGTTGTTACAATCGGCGATACGCGTGCAGGCAGTCCCGGAATCGAGGTCGCACACCACCCAACCTACGGTGACTGGCAGTTAGTCTGCGATCTGGATTGCCAAGGCGATGGTAATTTTGTGCGACAGGACTTGATGCCCCACATGCGCGTCATCACCGCCTCTCCCAGCCAAGTGCTGGTTCGAACGAAGTCGGAGGCAGGTCCCGGACTACCCGCCGATCTCCAGATTACGGTGACCGACCGATTCGGAAACCACGTAGAAAATTTCCGAGGGAGCTTTCGCCTCTCTGAGGACGCATCGAATCACGCGACGCAAACCGAGTTTACCTTGGAGCCCAAAGACATCGGCTCAAAGTGTTGGCAGAATGCCGTTGTCTTCGACGAAGAAGGAATACACAGCGTCAATGTTGAATCGGTAGGCGCTGCAGGAGACGCCTCGTTTCGCGGTGTAAGCCAACCTGTGGTTTGCGATTCGCTGGAGGACGATTACCAGCTTCTTTGGGGAGACATCCACGGCCACTCCTACTGTACCGACGGCACCCACTCTCCGGAATTTTTCTACAGCTACGGAAGGAATGTCGGCTATCTCGATTTTTGCGCGCTAACCGATCACGATACCTTCAGCCATGACGTATGGCAGGTGATGATGGGCTCAGCCGAGAACGCAAATGAGCCCGGCAGATTCACAACCTTTCTGGGATATGAGTGGGCTGGGGAGTTGTCACAGTCGATTTGTGTCCTTTTCAAGAACGCTGTCGGTGGATATTATCCGGGAAGCGAGACAGCTAGCCACCATCCGCTAAATCTAATCAATCTGATTAAGAACGAAGATGCAATGATCATTCGCCACGACATGCCGCCGCCGGGAGACCGCTGGCAACAGTTAGACCGTTCCGGTCAGTTGGAACGCTTGGTTGAAATCTATTCGCCATTTCATAGCAGTGAGAGCGCACACAACTCCAACGCTCGAGGACCACTGGACGATGGCAATAGTGTCCAAGCTGCCCTTGCCGATGGGTTGCGCTTCGGCTTTGTCGGCTGCTCAGACTCACACATCTCTATGCCCGGGCGCCGGCAAGGGGTATCCAAGGGCCTGCCCGGCTATCGGGCAGGCATCTACGGACTGACGGCGGTTTATGCAGCAGAGAACACGCGGGACGCGGTTTTCGACGCTCTCCTAGCCCGCCGCTGCTACGCCGCAACTGATCGCATCTTCCTCGACTTTCGCGTCAACAATCAGCCGATGGGATCGGAATCGCGTCTCCGGGAACCGCGGATTATCAGAGCACGCGCCGCCGGCACCGCTCCCTTCGTCCACGTCGAGATTATCAAGAATAACGGCGTCGTTCACAGTACTGCCCGAGGCGTTTTAGAAACCGAATTCGAGTATGTCGATGAAACGGAAATCTGTCCAAACGACTATTACTACCTGCGGATAACCCAAGAAGACGGCAACATGGCGTGGTCAAGCCCTGTGTGGGTAGATCCGTTGTAGGCGCTAAGACTCAAGACAACGGATGTCGAATGTATCTTATAGTCAATTCCATTCATATTTGCACATATTTCGGTAGGTGCTATTAACTGAGATCAACCGAACGAACGGTGAGGGCGATAGACATCCCTTTCCAGCCGTACCTACGGGACTGTATAAATACCGGTTCGGTTAGAAACCGAACCTACCGTAGTGTATAAATAATTATTGGTTTTACTAAAAGCGGAGAATACCTACGGAGTCAAAGTGGCGGGCAGTTTGGATGGGCGGGTGGCGTTAGTCACCGGCGGAGGTGCGGGAATCGGTAGAGCCGTGGCATTGGCGCTAACCCGGGAAGGCGCAAAGGTCGCAATCGCGGATGTCAATCGGAAAACCGGCGAGAAGGCATTACGAATGATAGAATCTGCCGGCGGCGAAGGCATCTTTATTCAAGCGGATGTATCTGATGCTGCCGAGGTCAAGAAAATGGTTCGTACGACCGTCAATGCCTATGGGCGCTTGGATTGTGCCGTCAATAACGCCGGCATATTTCGGGGAATCAATTCACCAACGCACAGGTGTACCGAAAAGACATGGGACGCTGTCATGCAGGTCAATCTTAAGGGTGTATGGCTCTGCATGAAATACGAACTCCCGCAGATGCTCAAACAGGGGCGCGGGGCAATCGTCAATATGTCGTCAATCGCCGGCTTGGTCGGCTTGGAAGATTTGTCCGCATACGCAGCCAGCAAGCACGGTGTCGTTGGATTGACCAAATCCGCCGCATTGGAATACGCTCGACAGGGCATCCGAGTTAACGCTGTGTGTCCCGGTAGCATCAATAGACCCACAGTCCGCGGCGATAAGGTTTGGACGGTAGAGAAACCGGACGACGGGCTTCATCCCATGGGGAGATTCTGCACTGCGGAAGAGGTTGCCGAGGCGGTCGTGTGGCTATGCTCGGATGCCGCTTCGTTTGTCACCGGGCACACAATGCTTGTGGATGGCGGCCGAACTGCTCAATAGCGGTAGGGTGGAGTTAAAGAAATAAAGTAATTGTTTAGTTCAGTCTAGAACTTACGCGCCAACAGGAAATCGCGACCTGGAGATCGCTCCTACATTACGCTCGGGGATCTCTATCGCACTCACTATGCGTTCGCTTGATGGTGTAGGAACGGGGATTAAACTGCAGCACGACGAACCAACATTCCCAAAACAGATTGATAGACTAAACAGTTACGAAATAAAAAATGATCAAGCGACTGAATAAGGAATGCGATAGAAGTCCCATAGTAAATCCAGTGGGATAGAGTTCTTGACGGCGAAGACGATAGAGATTCTCAAAGTGTATAGCACGTCATCGTGCCTGACAGCATTATTCCCCTTTCTTATCCAAACAGGTTCCCAACGTGGCTGGACAATTCAAAAACAGTGTAGTTCTCGTAACTGGAGGAGGTTCGGGTATCGGCAGGGCTTCCGCGCTCGCATTCGCCAAAGAAGGCGCAGCGGTCGCGGTTGCTGACCTAGCTGTCGAAGGAGGGGTGGAAACAGAGTTTATCATCAGAGAATCCGAGGGTACCGCTATTTTCATCGAAGCGGATGTGTCCAAGGCAAGTGAAGTCGAAACGATGATTGACTCGGTACTCGGAACCTATGGTAGGCTGGACTACGCGCATAATAACGCCGGGATCTTGGGAGACCTGGCGCCGACCGCCGAGTGCACCGAAGAAAACTGGGAAAACGTCATTAACACGAACCTCAAAGGGGTTTGGTTGTGTATGAAGTACGAAATCCCCAAGATGCACGGAGGCGCCATTATCAATACCTCATCCGTTTTCGGATTAAAAGGCGGACTGAACTTGCCCGCCTACATTGCGAGCAAGCATGGGGTCATCGGAGTAACGAAAGCCGCCGCATCCGAATACGCGCATCGGGGAATTCGGATCAACGCGGTGTGTCCGGATGCGGTTCGCACTCCGATGCAAGAACGCGTAAACGGTAAGGACTTTGGACGGCCACCCGAAGAGGTCGCGCAAGCCGTGTTGTGGCTGTGTTCGGATGCCAGTTCGGCTAGAACGGGAGAAACGATGACAATCCGACAATGGAAGCGGCGAATTGCCGAAAGTCAACACGGAATCTAATGACTGGAGTGTGCGAACTCGGGGTATTGCTTATCCAACCGGTCAGCGAAAAAAGTGCATCCATTTCTGCGTATGATTGAAGAACATCGGCAATAAGACTGTCGATGATTAACAATTCAACGCATACTTGGAGGCAGAAATCATGAAGGAATTATCGAAAATAGAGGTCGGTTCGCGTTTATTTCTAACCGAGGCACCCAACCTGGATCCGGGAACGCTGCTGACTTCCGGTCACTACCGAGACGAGGTGTTTAGGCAGCCGCTTCCCGATCCCAACCCCGACGGAATCCTTGAAAACGTCGACCTCAGTTCATATTTGGAGCTTGTCTGGGAGGTTGTTAGGCTAAGGGAGTTTTCCCACCTGCCCTCACGCCTTGATTCTCGATTCCTATGGGCTGATGAGACGAAGGCCCGCCAATGGCACTACCTGCGGCATGTCAGGAATAGAATGAATCAGGTTGGGGATAGCAGGAATGCGGGCATGGGCGTCAAAGCAACAGATATTTTACCGCGTTATCGACAGATTCACGACGATGACGGATTGACAGGATTATACGAGGTTGAAGTAGCGGAGTGCCAACGCGCCTGTTTCGCCGATGTGAATCTGATTAGCTATACCAAACACGGTGATACAATCGCAACGGTCATGGAGCGGGCACGGAGCTATTGGCGCGGCGATGGAGTACACCCAAGGCATTCGGAAGTCCTATTGGAAGGCAGAGTGGTAATTCGTCGAAATCTGTTTCAATCAAAGGTCGAGGAAGTTGACGTTTTGAGAGACATTGAGACAAATAGCATGATAGCCGCGAGCCTTCACTGGACAGAACCGTGGCGCCAGTTGCCCGGCGGAGGACACATGCTTCGAGGTTGGTTGGGCGCTGAATCGCATCTTCCCACGCCCGTCGCAGGTTGGCCCGTTGTGAAACTTGAGGAAGACAGCCAACCGGTACTTTCTCCCGATGTACCGGTACTTGTTGAACCGGGGGGACGAATTGGGGTAAACTATCACGTGCCTCGTCTGAAGGTAGGAGCACGCTGTCAACCCAGCTTATTCTGCGACCGATCAGCGGCTCACTACTATCAACTCAACCCCTATTGGGAGGGCGAAATCGAAGGCGAGTGGCAAGTCATCGAAGAATCGAAGCACCTCGGTTCGTAGTCGGGACAATCATTGCATATCTCGACAAGGCAATCGTCTTGTAAGGGACAAAATCGCTATTCCCCATGCGGATCAAGTTTTGGTGGGGTTCTCCATCGCAAAACCCTTAACTTATACCATTTCGCTTGAATAATAGTGCATACGATGTCTTAAAATATATCGTTCACTTACACCGTAGGCGGGGCATCTTGCCCCGCCGGCTTTGCGCGGAGACGAAACTTCTTGTTCCGCTCCGCGTAAATTTCTTGACCTGATTCTCGCCATCAATGCACAAGCATTTTAGAGAAATGGTATTAGTCCCCATCGGGCGGGGGCAAATCTCTATCGATCAACTGAGCGGATAGCGAAGGCGATAGAGATCCCGTTGCCCCGCCTTGGAACAACTCGATTGACACTATTTATGCACTGAGAATATTGAAAATGGTATAATCGCCGACAATCAAGGCAATCCCATAATCCTATAAATCACATTTCAGACAATCGCAAACGCATTATAAGCACTATCAATCTCGAAAATAAACTTTTGAGTCATTGGGCGATTTCAAATCAAGGCCGCACTGGGAGACAAACGATGAGACTCATACTAATAGGCTCCGAATACGCCGGCAAGACAACACTGGCTAACGCAATCACCGCATGGCTTAAAGAGACAACCGGCGGCGGTCGAACCTTCCACGACCACTTCACTATTCCCCCGGCCGAATTGCCGGAAGCCGAGCAGCAAGAATTCCTGAGGATGTCGCCAGAACTTCAAGCGATGTACCAACGCTACTCGCAAGAATACCATCTTCTACCGTCGTTTTACGCCGATACCGACCACATGCTAGTCGGCTTCCACATTGAAGAGGCTGTCTTTGCACCGCTATACTACAGCTACGGCGATTCGGACGACTTTTCGGCGGCGGCGCGCGCTATGGAACACCGCATCATTAAGCAGGCTCCCGATACCGTACTCATCTTGCTAAAAGCGTCGCCAGACGTGATTGCAAAACGGATGCGCGAAACCCCACACAAACACCCGGTCCTCCGGGAACAGGACATTGAGCATGTGCTTCAGCGGTTCGAGGAGGAATACGAGCAATCACTGCTAGATAGAAAATTTGTGCTTGATACGACTTCGGCGACGGCTGAGGAGACACTCGCGGAATTCGTCGCGCGGATAGATCCGTTTGTCTCACAATCCGATCGCCTGCGAATGATGACACACCAAGCCTTGCAGCAGAATAAAGAATTTTTTGAGCTACCAACGGTTTCGTAACCGAGTTCCCATTCTTCCATATCGTGTTATTTATGGACCAAGACTTAACTTTGCTGTCTCATTCTTCGAACCAGACAAGTAGAGAACACAAATCTGCTAGGAATCTCTATAGCAGTCGCTATTCACTCCGTTGATCCCTACAATCTAAATTGCGTAGGTTCTAATGTAATTCAGATGAAAAAATCTTACAGGAGTTAACATCATGCACACACCACGCATTGATGACCGTGATTGGTCGGCACTGACCCTCGGAGACCGCATTCGCCAAATCGAGGTAGAGGGTTACCTTCTGATACCCGATCTGCTATCGCCCGATCATGTCGCACGGCTGAAGACGGAAACCGCGAAACTGAAAACCCGTCCCGTCGATTACAGCGTCCACCAACAGGGCTGTCCCAACATTCAATTCATCGGCGGCGAAATTTCCGAGTTGGCGGCGCATCCCCCGACCCTCGCCTTTCTACGAGAACTTTTCGGCGATGACGTTCTCGTGATGTCCTTTGGGTACGCTCGTTCCGAGCCGGGGCACCCGGGAATCAGTCTGCACACCGACGGACAGCCTTACGGCTCTGCGATATTCGGCTATGAGGGCAGCGTTCCCACTATGGTGCGGGTGCTTTACTACTTGGATGACCTCACCAACGAAGTTTCCCCGTTTCGGGTCGTGCCTCGATCTCACCTCTCTCTGCACGCGGACGGCAACCCGTACAAGCGTTACGAGTGCCATCCGGAAGAGGTAATCGTTCCAGCCAAAGCCGGCTCAGCGGTGCTAATCAATCACAAAGTTTTTCACGGTAATTTTCCCAACGTCGGCGACCGGGCGCGTCGGATGTTGGCAATAGCCTATCGCCCGGCGTGGGCAGGCCCCATTAAAGAGGTATCCACTTGGGACGAATCGGAGGTGGCGCAACTGCCCGACAACCTGCGCCCTCTGTACGGAGACTGCAATACGCGGCACTGGGACTACCACGGCGGAAACAAACCGCCCAACATGACGAGCGAAGCGCCGGGATTGAATCCAAGCCGCTGGGATCGCGTGCAATAGCTCAATAAGACTTTCGCAAAAGTGTTGAAACTGGATAACTTCATCTCAAGAGGCAGTACGAAGATGATGCCTAGAAACCGAGTTTTTTCCTCAAAACTCGGTTTCTTTTGTAGGCTGTCCCGGTCTCAAGAGCCCAAAATACAAAGGAACACAATATGAAACTCATTCTCGTAGGCTGCGAGTATTCCGGAAAGACAACGTTACAACTCCTGATTTCCGCATGGCTGCAGCGCATCACCGGATCGCATCGTCCGTTCTTCCATGATCACTTTGCCCTGCCTTCGGGAGAGCGTCCGCCGATTAACTCTCAATACCCCGTGGAGATTCAGGAAGAGGTGATGGCGCTGAGTCCCAAACTCAAGGAGATGTTCCAGCGCTACATCATCGAATACCATCTCGGCTCCTCCTTTTATGAATATCCCGACCACGGTTTAGTAGGCTTTCACATTGAGGAAGCGGTGTATGCGCCGTTATATTACGGCTACGGCGGCCCGGGAGAGTATGCCGACCGGCGGGTGCTCGCCCGTTCAGTTGAGGCGCACATCATGGAGAACGCGCCCGATACCGTGCTCGTCTTGCTCAAAGCGTCGGCAGAGGTCATTGCGAAACGAATGCGCGAAAACCCTCGCCCGAAGGGACTTCTGCAAGAACAAGATATCGAATATGTGCTTCAACGTTTCGAGGAGGAATACAACAGCACGCTCCTACGGAATCGGTTTATTCTCGATACCGGCAAATCGACAATAGAGGACACGTTCTCTGAATTCGTGAGGGATATCCAACTGCACCTGACAGACGAAGATCGGCTGCGGATCTTGGGCGCGGCAACTCCTACCCGACGCGCTGCGGTAGATTCGAACATTCACTATTATCGGGATGACGATTTGCGTCGCATCCTATCAACCGGTCCACCCTCAAGACGAGAGGATGGATAACGTGCGCTCGGAAGAAGACGATGCATCCTCGTCAGGCTAATCTGCGCTGACCTAAGTTCAGCGATTGTTCGTAATCTCCGCACCTGATTTTTCTAGGATAACCTTAGACTTTGCTAACCTTCATCTCAGCGAGAAAGGGCACGGACCATGGCTTTTGCAAATAAACACTGGTTGTATGCCGCTGTTCTGGTGGTGTTGCTTTGCGTTTCCGTCGCTATATTCCTGCTCATTCAGGGGCCAAACACGAACGAAATTCCTAGACTATCTCCCACGACATCCAAGTCGACAACTTCCGCGAACACAACATCAGACCCAATATCCGTAGATCTTCAACAGAAGAAGTTAGAGATGCAAGCGTGGTCGGTTGATTTTCTTAACCGATTCCCTGATGTTCCTGCGGTTGAAGCGCTTGTTGATAGCTATCGAGAACTTCTTGACCGAGTTATTGACCGTAATGCGGAGTTGCAGGAAAAAGGGTATTCAAAAAAAGCACGTGTCAAGCAACTCACTCGGTTCGCCGAGAACATTGTGCTAGACATAGAAGAACGCACGCACTCAGGGGCTCTCCATATGCAGTTAATGCGTGAGAACCCCACGTTAAAAACAGCAATTGACCGCTATACCCACACGAATGAAATGTTTCCACTCCCACTTTACCTGTTTCGCGTAGGAATAAATCCGCACGATCGCGAACATGAATGATCCCGTCTGGCACAACCATGTCTATACATTGCCCGACTATGTATACCATGTGTTGGGTAATACTGCGCGTGTTTTCTCAGCAATACTGATTTGTAACAGGGCTTACGCAGCACCAGCACGCCGCGATTCGGAGAAGAATCTCTATCACACTCACACTATCCGTTCGCTTGAGGGATCTCTATGGGATTTCTATCGCCTTCCTTGTCCAGTCAGTTGATCGCTCATTATCCATTCGCTTGAGGGATCTCTATCGCGCTCATTATCCATTCGCTTGATCGCTCCTACAAGCGAATTTGGCGCTATACAGGCACAGATAGCATGACGGAGGATCCATCGTCGTACAGATGCGATCACAATCTAACAGATCGTGGTACGGGATTCTATCGCCATCGGGAAAGGATCCCTTGAAAACGCGCAACTTCCAGCAGCGTGAAGTATGTATTCGTAGAATGCGATTAAAGGAACAATCAACTGAGATCGAGTGAGTGAATAACGAATACGATAAAAGATCTTTTTAACGAAGGATCAAGAAAATGGATAGTGACCGCGACAGCTAATCCCGATAGAATATCCGACTCGCTAGCCACTCGCTTCATCTATTCGCTCAGTTGATTCCCTACAATCAGATGTGATTGCCTTGCCAACCAGACAAAAACCTGTTGACCGAAAAGCGCTGAACAGATAAAATGACTGTCGTCTACCACCGAAATCAGCATCAACCTCAAAGCGATGATGTACCAGATCCACCATAAATCCAACCATGGCAGTAGACCCTCCAAACATCCTGTGGATATGCACCGATCAGCAACGCCACGACACCATCGGTGCGCTGGGAAATCCCCATATCCATACCCCGACGCTTGATGGACTTGTCGCCGAAGGCGTCGCCTTCACTTCAGCCTACTGCCAGACCCCAATCTGCACCCCCAGCCGCGCCTCCTTCTTGACCGGTCGATACCCCAGCCACCTCGGCGTCAACAGCAACAGTAACGCCTGCTTTCCCGATGACGCGCAGTTAGTCACCCGCACGTTGGCGGATGTCGGATACGACTGCGGGATGGCGGGCAAACTTCACCTTTCAACGGTCACCGGCCGTGTCGAACCGCGCCCCGATGACGGCTACCGCGTCTTTAGGTGGTCGCATCACCCCCGCCCGGAAACCTACTGGGAAGTCCAACACCACGCCTACCACCAGTGGCTTGAAGAGCAAGGCGTCGACTGGTTCGACTACTATCCGACCCGACTTTGGGCGGAGAAGGCACACGCGTCGGCAGCCGCCGGCATTGAGACCCGATACCACCAAACGACGTGGTGTGCCAACGAAGCCATAGCCTTCATGTCCGAGCCGCGCAAAGGTCCCTGGCTGATGAGTGTCAACCCGTTCGACCCGCATCCGCAGGGCGCGTTCTTCAGCGCACCCCGAGAATATCTCGACAAATATAACCCCACTTCCCTGCCCGGTCCCCACTTTCGAGAAAGCGATTTGGAAAACCAAGCACGGCTGCGTAACGTTGACTTCCAATCTACCGCAACACGACCGGAAGAATACCCGGCGCGTGAGATGCAAGCGGCGTACTACGCCTCAATCGAGTTGATTGACGCGCAAGTCGGACGGATGCTTGACGCGCTCGAAACAAGCGGACAACGGGAAAACACCGTCGTCATCTTTATGAGCGATCACGGAGAGACGTTGGGCGACCACGGCTTGACGCGCAAGGGTTGCCGTTTCTATGAAGGGCTGGTGCACGTGCCGCTCATTATTTCAGCCCCAAGCCGGTTTCAGGGGGGCGTGCGAAGCGGCGAGCTGGTTGAGTTGATTGATATCGTGCCCACCTTGCTCGACCTGGCAGGAATTGACGTGCCGGACGACGTACAGGGTCGGTCGTTGTTGCCAATCTTGGCCGGCGACGCGACGGCGGGGGGCCACCGCGATATCGTACGCTGCGAATACCGCGACGCGCTTGATATGCCGAACAGAAGTCATGCCGACATGATCTTTGACGGACGCCACAAACTGGTCGTGTATCACGGCACCGGGTTTGGAGAACTGTTTGACCTGCAGGAAGACCCGCACGAGTTCGACAACCTGTGGGACGCGGCGGAGGCGGCAGACATCAAAGGGGAGTTGCTAATCCGATTATTCGATGATGTCGTGTTGGCGGCAAACGAAAGCCAACCCCGACTCGCAAAATCTTGATGCGGTAGGAGCGATCTCCCGATCGTGACATCCGGTTGTCGCGTATGTTCTAAACCGAACTAATACTAATTCGTAATCAATAAGTTACAACCTAAGGTTCGTAGTAGTAATCAAGCGAATGGACAATGAGCGATCAAATGAGATCAAGCGACCGGATAGGAAGCGCGATAGAGATCCTGATAACGAATGCGATAGAGATCTTGATAACGAATGCGATAGAGCTCCCATAGAGATCCCATTCATTGCACGTTTGGGACTGCTTGTAACATTTAGATGTCTAACTCGTATAAACAGTCACAAAGACGGAATCCTTAAATGTACACCTTGAATACAGGAGACAAATGATGAAAACGCAAGCCTTTACGGCAAGCATCTCGCATGAGGATGAGTGGTTTGTCGCGCAATGCTTGGAGGTCGATGTTGCAAGCCAAGGTAAAAGCGAGGATGAGGCGATAGAGAATCTGGCAGAGGCGTTGGAGCTCTATTTTGAACCGCCGCGCCCCACCGTGATGCCGAAAATCCGAACATTTGAGGTTAGCGTCAACAGCGATGAAACCGCTTTCTTATCGTCAGATTAAACGTAAACTGGAAAAAGCGATTCTCCATCAGGCATCAACGCGGCAGTCACGTGAAGTTTATCCGTGAACGTGATGGCGAGATTCGGACAGTGATGGTTCCACGTCACCGTGAAATTAGTGTCGGCACTCTGCGCCCATAGTGCGTCATGCGGGTATGACCCTAGAAGAGTTTGAGCAACTTTAAAGGGTTGGGGGCAAACGGCAGGTCTGAATAGTCCGTAGGTTGGATTGAGCATGACATAACTCAACTTCAATGGATACCGGTGATACAAACAAAAATACTACATCCACCCCTGTAGGAGCGATCTCCCGATCGCGACCCGCCAAACCGAAACGGAACATCCGAAACCGGCCAAAATAATTATTGGATTTACCATATCCACAACGGAGCAACACCATGACTCAACCCCTGCGAATCGTCTCAATCGGCGCGCATCCGGCTGACATATTTGATCAATCCGGCGGCACGATGGCGCACCACACCAGCCGGGGCGATTACGTCGCCTGCGTTGTGTTGACCCACGGCGCTCGTGTGCACGATGCCGTGATTAGCGACGCCATGTTCCACCGCGACGAGATTCCGGACGAAACCGAGCTGATGAAACTTATGGAGGATCGTTCGGATGTGAAGGCGGAGGAAGTGCGAGCCGCGTGCAAGATCGTGGGAGTGGAGGACATCTACTTCTTTGGCGCGGACGATGCGGTGCTCCTCGTCACCGACGACATGGTCAGACGCTTGGCGAGACTGTTGCGCGAGTTGCGTCCCGATGTCGTGTTGACCCATTTTCCCAAAGAAAACGACGCGCTCACCAACTCTCACGCCATCACCGGACAGATCGTAATGCACGCGACTTCGCTCGCCGTCAGCGTCGATCCCGGCGATAGGAATCCTCCCCATCGCGTGGCGGCGGTTTTTTTCTTCGGCACCGGTGCGGCTGCGGTGCCCGCCAACGTATGGCGGTCGGAGGGCGGGTTTTACAACGATGTATTCATTGACATCACGGACGTCGTGGACAAAAAACTGGCGGCACTGGACTGCTTGGTAAGCCAAGGATATGGCGGCGCTTACGCCCGAAAGCGCATCGAAACCAGTGACGGCGCCTTCGGTGTAGCGGGCGGATGCGCCTACGCGGAAGGTTTCATCTCCATGAAGGCGGAGACCCATTACTACCTGCCCGTCACGGAGCATGCGGTCAAGACGGCTCGCAAATCAGACCACGAGTTAATCAAGGACAGATCCTATCGCATCTCGGTCGATTAAACATGCAGATTTGATAATTGAAGATTGGTCCGACAAACCTGCTGTAGGAGATCAAGTGAGCGATTAGCGAATGCGATAGAAATCTTCTCCCGGTCGCGACATCCTGTCGAGAACAAAGCCCCTCTCGCAGTTGGTTTGTCGTAAAAGTGACCAAATCGCCTATTCCCATCTGCCAGCCGTCGGGATACCTAGAAACAACGCGCTAAATGGCGCTAACGATAACGTTGACCCGACGCTAAGCGAGTGTCTGGAGATTAACCCTTCACACTCGCCCGAATCAGATTAGCCGTCCCTGCCGCAATCGGCAGCCCCGAATGCATCTGTCTCAGTTGGTTCATGTTTCAACCTCCGTTACTGGCGATATCCATTCTTATCCCAAGTGCCTACCGTGCCACTGCCGTATTCATTCACGCCAATAACCGCCTTTCCGCGTGAATCCCCCCTGCCATGTACAACGATGCGGCCGCCATGTTCATCGTATCCGAGGGATACACCTACGCGTTCCTTCACATTCAGTGGATTTTGGTCAAACTCGGAATTTTGTTGCGCCATGGCCCCATCGTTGTTCAATATAAAAACCTCTCCCCCGCCATGCTCATCCACGGCCATTCTAACTGACGGTATCATGCCACCCTTTCGCCGAACACCGATCTCCCCTCCAGATTCTCGCGCGCGTATATGAGCCCCGCCACCGTCTCTAGCAACAAGCGTGAGGCCAGTCAAAGTATCTAATGTTATTCTTTCCTTCCCCTCCGAATCAACTATAGTCAGGCCCTCACAGGATATCCCGCCGCTTCGGCCAAAGTACCGATGTATTTTGAGACCGAAAAGCGGACTTAAGGTTATCTGTATCTCTCCGGACCTCGGATGTACAACTGTTAGTCCTGTACACCTTATCTCACCAAAGCTATTCTCTTGACTCTGAGCCCCAACCGTCAAGAACGAACCGACCAACATAGTCAAAACTGCACCAACACAACCACCAATAACCGCATACAACCGTTCTTTTGCATTCATGTTTTTATCCATCCTGTTGTAACTACTGCTAGACTGCCATTCCTAGTTGAATTCTGAACACCAAAGACATGTGGTTCGATCAAATTTATTATATGCAAATTCCCCCTACTGATTCCACTGCATGATCCAACGCGTTAAGTGCGTTCGACATTTTCTCCGGCCGGTTTGCCCGCAGCACTTCATCAACGCACTTTTTCACTGCGGCAGTATCGTTTAGAATAGATTGTCGATTTGCCAAGTGTTCGGTACATTGGTCATAACCATGTTCCCGTTTCAACTCTCGGTCGTATTTCTGCAGTATGCCGGAGTGTTTGTCGTATGCCTCACTGAAATACTTCAAGCGTGTCCGTAGATTATCTTCCGGTAGCGCGAAATCAGGTGACAAGCGTTGTATGTCTAAAAATTTACCCTTTAATTCCTCTGCACTTTCGAGCACTGCGTCCAAAGTTATCATTCTTAATATCTACTCCTTTCTCACATTATGCATTCGATTCCGCATTTCATTAAGTATCCCCAGCTAACCTATTGTGCAAATAAGAAATCCCATCTTATTGCGTACAAATGTAATTGTACACAATAATATAGCGTTAAATGAAGGCTTTTCTCGATAGTGTTTTCATTGATATACCAGCATACTCCCATTATATATATTCCTAATTTTGCCAAGCGGTCATACGCCATGCGGAAAGCACTTGTCAGACGAAAACTCCTGAGCGCGATTACCACTCACACCGCTGCATTCCGCCTCGGTTGTTCAAACGCCTGTGCGAACGCTTGTCTCACGAGTTGCCATTCCTTCGATGCCATTAGAGTTCCCAGTCCTCAAAATCGCGCCAATCGAATTTCGGCTCCCAGCCAAGCATTGCCTTTGCTCTGCGATGGCCGAAGACCGTGACACACGCATCCGCTTCAAAGTATGCCATATCTTTGGCCGTCGGACATCCTTCATAGATGGATTCTAGGACATCAAGTTTATGAAACTCTTTCGAATACCGCTCCAAACCCTTCGAACTCGGCACACCATCCAAGTTAACTTTTGAAAGTGCCGAATGAGAAGAACGATAACAACAGAGTTAAAACTTTCTCACCGCGGTTCTACACATATTTTCTCGGACAATGGTGCGAGTTGACGTCTCCAACCCTCCGTGTTAAAATGCACCCTGACTTTCGCCAGTCCTATTTTCCAACTAAACTAAAAAAGGACCCAGCTATGACAACACAAACTTCCTGTAATAACGAAAAATTGTGTTCCGCAGATTTGTACGGTGATTGTGTACGTTCTTACAAACTAGCAGCTTTTACCTTTCTAGGTAGAAGATATGAGGTAAATTCATGGGCAACCTTGTTCAAAAAAGCAACTGAGATACTGATAACCGACAACAATAGCCGTAGTGTACTAAACAACCCTCGCCTCAAGGACTATTTCGAAGAACATGAATACATCCGACTTGACCGACGTTCTTTCTCGCCGAAACAGTCCACACGAATAGCAAACACAAATGTCCGTATCACAACTGATTACTGCGACGATAACTTAAAAGATGCCACTATACAATTGCTGGAGCACTACTGGTATAAACTGACGAATCTATGTTTTGAATATCGCTCTGATGAGAGGTAGACCACACTAAAACTCTCGCGGTATGTGTTTCGATAAGCCTCTAACGTATTCTCCGGCACACTCACCCGAATCAGATGCACCTAGCCTACCGGTATTGGCGCGCTAGCTTCCACTCGTGTCAGTTGATTCATAACTCGTTTCTTTACTGACGGTAGTCATTCTTTTCCCAAGTGTTAACCGTACCATTCCCAAATTTGTCAACTTTCATATTTACTCCGCCACCGTTCTTTCCCTTAACCGTTACTTCTCCGCCGTTTTCGTATACACCCAATCCTACGGATCCACTTTTTCCATCACCAGAAAGATAGATTTCGCCGCCGTGTTCGATATGTCTTAATACAAATGTTTTGCGATCTCGCGAAAATGATATAATGGTTCCGCCATAGCCGGCGGTAAGCATTAAGCCACCCTCCAGTTTTCCATCGCTATGTTTAAGCTGAACGAACCCATGGCCGTATTTGGCACTACTACCTAGCGAAATTATCTCGTTGTTTTCCGCATTTAAGACCTTAATCCCTCTGCAGGTTATCTCTCCGAAAACGTGATCACCCTGACTTTGAGCTCCGAGCGGCAAGAACGAACACAACACCATCGTCAACACCGCACCAACACAACCACCTATAACCGCATACAACCGTTCTTTTGCTTTCATGATTTTGTCCTTTCATGTTGAATCATTGATTCTCCGACTAAATTAACTGCCTACATTAGCACCGTTTAACGCATCAATTGCCTGAAAACAAGTAACCGCCAACATTCTAAATTGGCTAAGGTGACACCCTTGCTCATCTCTTCGCCAATCTTGTAGAATATTCCTTGGATGGCCTGCCTCGTTCCGATTTAGGCGGTATATGTTTGCCAATCCAACCAACCTCTCCCTCAGGTCTCTCCGCAGTGCCGAATCAAGAGATTTGAATAGCTCAGTTCCATTCTCCACCAAGTAGCGAGATAAGGCTGATATACTCCGCTTGCCATCAATATCCTCTTTGCAATTCGGATTAGAATGCACAACGGCTTCTGCTAGGCAATTTATGGTTCTCTCGGACGCCACGCCTAGACATATCACCGACGAAATATATGACCCAATTTGACAGGTGCGCAGGCTCTCCAGATAGTACTGCTCTACAACAGGATCTAGGTTGTGCAATTTTTCTTTGAGATCCTGCACAACTTTCTGTGCATCATCTATCAAAATCATTATCCCTTCATCCCAGTTCGACTGTTCGCCGACAGACGTGAGACACACGCCACCATCTTCACTCTCTATATAATTTTTGCAACACCAATAATTTGCGTCCATCAGCAATCCCTGTTGCTTGAGTCGTGCTATCGCTTCGTGAAACTTGCGAAGGAATGACCGATTCTTTCTGGCATAATTATCATTATCTCTCTCGGAATTGGGGCAAAGTTTTGTCTGCAAATTCTTTAATCCAATATAGTCACTATCCCACTCTCCTTTCAAGAAGAAAAAAATAACTCGTGCAAGTTCCTCTACACTACACTCCTCCCTCTGGCTCTCATCTAAAGCAAATCCCATAAAATGCCTCCTAATAATCGCACAAACCGCGTATGGTTGTCATTTTTAATGGAAATTGGCGCAATGTCAATCAAGAAATGAAGAATTTTCACATAGTCGATTTTTGAGCATAAGGCAAATCGCATATCTAACAATCGACAATTCTGCCAACAATCGCTTTACGAGCCGCCATCCCGTTGATGGAGTCAAAGCTCCCACGCCTCAAAATCGCGCCAATCAAATTTCGGCTCCCAGCCGAGCATCGCCTCGGCTTTGCGAATGTCGAAGACAGCGGCGTATGGGTCCGCCCCAAAGTATCCCATATCCTTGACCGGCGGGGGCGTTCCATAGATAGACGTTAGCACATCCAGCGTCGGGATGGAGTAGAACGTGTGTTTCGCAGAGAGAAAAAACGCCTCGAAGCGTACATCGGCATTGGACCCAAATTCAAAGGAGGCGGCGGCTGCGCACGCGCGCGCCACATCTCGGATTGCGATATGAGCGCCGAACCAGAGTTTGCCCGTCATCTCTTCAAGACTCATGCCGGCGCGAGCTCGGGCAACGATGTTCTTTATGGATTCCTCGGTGCGCTTCATCCAGACCCACATGTAGCGCAGAGAGATGACCTCCAAACCGAACGCCTTGGCATAGTTGGCGCCAATCCGCTCGCCGAAATGTTTCGACAAACTGTAGGTCTCATGAGGCCATAATGGATGCTCTTCGTCAATGGGAACATACTGGGGTACCAACTCCACGCTGTGAATGCCGAAACCTGTACTCGACTCGCTGCAACCGTATATCACACGGTTGACACCCTTGAGACGCGCAGCCTCGAAGACGTTAAAGGATAGCGTGGTATTCACGCCCATCACCGTCTCCGGCGGATCGTCGCCGTAAGGGTCGGGAATTGCTGCCAAATGCACAACTTGGTCGAAGCCGTCGACAGCTTTGCAAGTCTCCTCAAGGTTCGTCAGGTCAACTTCGCGGAATGCCACATCAACTTTGGGCGGCGTAACGTCAAGGCTAGTCACGTTGTGCCCGGCAGTAGCAAGTTCATCGCAGACTTAAGTGCCGATAGCGCCGCTGCCGCCGGTGACCGCAATGTTCATATCAAAATCCTCCTCTCGATCTACGGGCGATATTCTATCATTTACCCACTCCGAGCGCAAATCTGGTATAATAGCAAAGCGATGGTTGCAATAGACTATGCCATTCCCCTTCCCCGTAGGCGGGAATCAAGCGACCGAGGAGGGAGTGCGATAGAAATCCCCTTGCCCCGCTGCGTTGCGTGAAGACACGGCTGCTTATTTTACTCCACGCACGTTTCTTTACTTAATAGACGCAATCAATGTACTTGCATTTTAGGGAAATGGTATAAATTCACCAATGTTCGATTAACTGTTCCACACGGCGTTCAAGCAAATGAGGCTGTCCATGATACGACACGATAAAAAAAACCGAACCTTTGATTGTGAACCCACACTGACAGATACCCAAATTCTAAAATTTTGCAGAGAGGGTTTTCTCATGATGGAAGGTCTTGTGCCGGACGAGATAAATCGGCGCACCTTCGCTTATCTAGACGAACACCCCTCCAAAGGACCGAGTTCTATCATCCTTGAAGACTGGTTTCGTGACAACGTCCTCCTCGAACCGCAGGTGGCAGGTGCGGTGAGATCCATCCTCGGCACGGCTGTCGGACTTCCGGTGCTCATGAGCAATCACCGCGTGCAGTGCCCGGCTCCGCTGGGAGATTGGCATCACGACGCGGACTCGCTGTTTGGCCCCGAAGTCAACTATCTTCAGGTATTCTACTATCCGCAGGATGCTCCTGTAGAGATGGGTCCGACGGAGGTGCTTCCCGGCTCGCATCTGCAAGAATCTCCGCGCGGCGTGGAACATCACGGAGGCGTGTTAACAACCGCACCCGCCGGATCGGTCTTCATCACGATTTATTCCCTCCTACACCGTAGAACCAAATCCACAGCCGCAGGAATGCGCAACCTCTTGAAATGGAGTTATTGGCGAACCGTTCCGCCAAAACGGGATTGGATACATGAGCTGGACTTTGACTTTCACACAGCGGACTACGGCGGACACGGCGTCTGCAAATATATCGCCCACATGTTCTACTGGCTCTGCGGGAAAGCGGACGAATTCCGCACCTGGGGCGGTCAATCATGGCCCTGCAGCTTCCCGCCCGGCAGCCAAATCGACAAGTCCTACGGCTTCCCATCCGGTCCGCCGAAATGGTAGATCAAGCAAGCGAATAGATAAAGCGACCGGACAAGGCACGATCAACTGACTGATTATAGATGACTCGCTATGTATCTCCGATGCCAACCCTGTAACGAGAAATTGGAAACCCTCGAATCTTCTTTATGAAAAGAGACCCGAGGGATCAAGTGAGTGGATAGCGAACGCGATAGAGTTCCCATAGAGATCCACTGACCACTAGCCACTAAACACTTACTCCGCTTTTATGCGGTACATTTCTAATAAGATTATGGTAAGTCGGCGGCGTGTGCAACGTCGAGCAATAGGTTTACAAAAAGGTCGGGGGCCATGATACGCATACCGAAACCCAAATGGACGACAGATCCCTTTTTGGTTGTCATTGTGTTCGTTGGAATCGCCGTGCTACCCTTCAAATGCAGCATTGTATACCCTATTGAGTTTATCGGGGGTACCGATGACGCTGCTTACGTCGGCATGGCGGTTAATCTGGCGAATGGTAAAGGGTTTTCCAACGACCACATGCAGTATTCGTTTTTCATGTCTCGGCTGAAATATCCCGAGATTACGCATCCGGAAGCCCATTATCCTCCGTTGTATTCAATTCTGATCATCCCATTCTTCCTGATACTGGGGAAAACCGCCTTCGCAGCCAAATTGCCTTCCATACTTATTGGTTCAATCTTCCTTCCGGTTTTCCTTTATCTTCTCACAGAGCGATTAAGTCGCAGCCGATTAACAGGTCTCGCCGCAGGATTGAGCGCGATGTTCTTCCCGTATATCTTCTCATCGTCGCTGAAGGCTGCGGGCGATTTGCTGTTCTCCCTCACGATCGTGGCAAGCTGCTTTTTCATCATAAAGGCGCAGGACTCGCCGAAGTTCTTTTATCCTGCGGGAGTCTTTATTGGGCTTGCATATTATGCAAAGGGCACTGGCTTATGGATCATTCCCGCTTATTTCATGTTCTGTGTCATATGGGGGGGCTTCAAGATCTTGCGAAGCCGGAATGTATGGCTCTGTTTTGCTATCGTTTTCTTGGTTATGCTGCCGTGGTTTATTAGAAACACCATCCATTTTGGAAATCCCATCTTTAGCACACAACAATACACGGCTGGATACATTGGCTACAAAGATTGGGAAACGGGTTCGTACTCCCTCCACTGGGGCAAAGAGATGCCGTTCCTGTTTGACAAATTCAGAGAAGCGGGATTCGAGAGAATCTGTGAAAAGACCTGGGACTTCTACGGACGGTATTTCCGGTGGGCTTTCGTGGACATGGACCTGTCGGGCAGTTCATGGAAGCACTTCAAAGCGAAAGATTTTCTCGACTATTATGCGGGCATTCCTGCCATACTGGGGCTGCTGTTGTTCACCCTATCCTGTCTATATTTGCTGCTGCGACGCGCATCCAAAAAACAGGAAAATGAAGAAACGGGGATAGGCAACTTCCTTGCGCCCTGGCACAATCGCAATCTCCATATACTGTGGCTGTTGAACTTCTTCCTAATGTCATTCCTCGCAGTCTGCTGGGCTCCCATCTCACGTCTGGCGTTTCCGTTGGTGGTGATAAATATGGCTATAGGCTGGACCACCTACCACGTGGCAGCAAAACAGATATTCGCAAAGACAAAATACTCACATATAATACCCCCCTGTTTGATTGCGGGGTTGATGACGTTGGTGTTGTGTTTATCCGCGGCGGACGTTTATGGTGACTATAAGAGCCGCCGCGGGCCATATGGAGAAAGTAGTGAGGCAAGGGTGGAAGCCGGAAAGTGGCTCAAGGAGAACGCGCCTGGTTCCGTTGCGATGTACCGTGAACCGGGGGGCGTGAGTTTCTATTCGGAGGGAAAAGTAATACAGATTCCGCTGGACGAGTTGGACAGAATCATCATGGTGATGAAATTCTACAAAGTTACGCACATCATACCGTATGCTATCCCCGGTCCCTTTAATGAACCAATACCGTCCTGGGTATTGCGGCCCGCTACTAAACCGTTGGTAGAGGGAGAGATGCCCGGGCTCAAACTGGTTTATGACGGGGGATTGAAGATATACGAGATACAGTATGACCTTTTGCCGGCGGTGGAAATTGATTTCGAGGGCTTTGGCGGAATCAGTAAGAATGTGACGAAGTAGGTTATCCATCTCAAGAATCTCGTACGCTCTGTCTGCAGCTGAGTTTTCCTTAGCTCGACTTTGTACATCTGTAGGGTGGGATCAAAGGAGCGAATAGCGAAGGCGATAGAAGATCCTATAGTGACTGCGATAGAGATTTCACAGGTTGCATTGCATCGGAAACTGCTACCGACTACCAAGTAACACAACACATTGCACTCCTCTGGAGTGCGGACGTGGGGAGCAATCATGTTCTATTGACATCTCACTCCTCTGGAGTGAAACCAGTCTAAGAAGGAACGCTTTTTCAAAACCTCTCACAGAGCGAAATATGAATGTTGCTTGTTGAAAGAATTATTGCGACAGGGATAATGGCGCGCTGTCAATTATGATGCGGGATACGGCCAACTGAAAAATAAACTTTTGGGGGCTTTGATAATACGGAAGATAAGAACGAGATGAGCGAAATAGTGAAATCGGCAATATCAAACCTGCGCTCCCTTCCTGCACGTTGGAAAGAGACAGACCTCTCTGTACGAAGGAAAAGAGTTCTCATCTCTTTGCTCATCGTCTTGTATATCTCGCCGCTATGGATATTCAAATACTTCCCATCCCAAGATGGCGCAGCCCACGTCTATAATGCATATGCGTTGAGAGTGTTCCATGATGACGAATCAGCTCTCTTGAGGGAATATTTCAATCTTAATCTCACACTGTTCCCCAACTGGCTCGCGCACGTCTGCATGTCACTTCTGATGGTAATTTTCCCTCCTTTAATAGCGGAAAAAATCCTTCTGAGCGTCATCATCTGCTTGTTTCCATTGTCACTCTTCTATTTTCTTGACTCCGCGCATAAGGGAAAGAGTCTATACGGTTTTCTGGGATTTCTGTTCGCTGATAATTACGCGCTGCACATGGGGTTCTATAGTTTTGCACTCTCTGTGTCACTTTTTTTCTTTGCATTGGGCTATTTCATAAAGCACAAAGAGGACATGAGAGCCGATAGAATAGCGATTCTCTATCTGTTCGGCATACTGATCTACTTCTGCCACATTCTCTCATACGCGCTTCTTATACTTTCTCTAACGCTCCTGTCCATTACATCCTTTTATCGCAGACCAAAACAGATCCTGAGTCTTCTGCTTTGCATGTTGCCACTGTACTTTATCATGGCAAATTATCTACTCTCATCCGAAGTTGGGCAGGCAGCCGACCGTTTGAATGTGAGATGGGAGCGCTTCGGTGACTGGAAAGCGTGGGATTACCTGCTTAGCGCCAAGATGCTGATGTTCTTTACCAATGCTCACCTGATCCCGACGCGTCTTATGTCGGTGTTGGTGGCGCTGCTGTTCGCAGTCACTGTATATAAAAGAATCCGCCAGGGAAAGATTCTGAGCCAAGACAACCAATTTCTCTTGCTGTGCGGTATTTTCACGGCCCTCTACTTCGTTATGCCCTGGGGAATCGGAACTGGCTCCTTTATCACCGCCCGGGTTCCCCTCTTCATTATTCCGATGCTGTTGCCGTTTCTCATTGAAGATTTCCACAGCTACGTCAGACGCGGAATCGTGTCGATCATAGTTATTCTTTCCGTTGCCCATCTTACAATAAGCTACAGCTACTATTATCCCCTAGACAAGGGTTTGAAGGAATACACATCCGGCGTTCATCTCATCGAGAAAAACAAGACCGTCTTGGGCCTCAGTTCCGATTATGAACCGGGTGTCAAAGAGGTGCCGTCAATTACCCACCACCCGTATTTCCATATAAAACCGTTTTGCACCGCGATAGACTACTATTGCGTGAACAACAACGGCGTCAGTTTGACCAATTACGAAGCCAAGTTTGATTACTTTCCGCTGAATTGGAAAACCAAACATTCGGGAACAATCGATTACATCGTGGCGTGGAAACTGGACATGTCGAATGTGATGTGGGGCGAAAGCGATCGCATTCACGGATTGGATTACAAGGGGATAGCAGAAAGTCTTGACACGGACTACGAACTGCTCCATTCCACAGAAAACCTGCAAGTCTATCGCCTCCATCAACCGAGTGAATAACGAGTGATCAACTGAGATCTAAAGAACGGATAGTGAGTGCGATAGAGATCCTGATAGCGAATGCGATAGAGGTCCCAAGACGATAGTAAATCCTGATAGAGATCCCTTCCAGCCCCGACCGGCTCAATGGGAAATGACGCAAGCCGGGAGATTGTGAGCTAAGTAGAGTCAATCAACGTCCATATGTGTAAATATAAATGACTATAAAGGCAGATTCCTTCAAGATCAAATGCTTTTTTGCCAGCAAAATTGCATAATTGCCTTGACAACTTCTATCCAAACAGATTATTATAGACATGATTCCTCGCAGAATTCAAAGTGAGAATTGCCGGTAAACCTCAATTGAGGTTCTATACATCCGCACTGGTAGGTCTGCACTAAAGTGTGGAGTATAAAATCAGCTTTCATGCGAGGGAGTTCTTGTTATGCAGCGAGGTAGTGTGAACTGGAGAAATCCCTGATTAACACGGGTTTCGAGCGCATCACAGATGTTTGACATTTTTCGTTGTGTCTTTGTTTCGACCATAAATCCGGACCTTTGACGTATATCACACGCAACTGCGGAAGTACCTCCGCAGTTGTGAGAGTGAAGATTTAACGGATGTTATGCGCCGTTAGCGACCGGGACGCTTATTACATTCGTTAAAGCTACGCCGAAGTGTTATTACTTCCACAACCCGATAATAAAAGGAAAGGTGACAAAATGTTAGGCAAAAAACTGTTGGCAGCGTGTTCGATTTTAACCCTTATGTTTGGCATGAATGCTATAGCCCAAGATGTTCCCGCCCCTGTTCTCTACTTTGATGCATCCAATAATCCCGGACATCCGGACGCTTGGACGAACCTTGGCACGGCTGGCGGAGAATTAGAGCGTGTTGGAAACGTCCAGTTTGAACCCGCCGGAGGCGACGGGCCCGCGCGATATACTCCCATGGAGATAGGTGGTGTTTTTAATAGCGAAGACGGCGATCCCACGGTGCACCTTGAAGACTGGACCATCGAGATGCATTGTAAAAACAACGGGCCGATGTATGGAGCGGAGGAACAGCTTTTTGCTATCTCTGCCGTCCCGATGCAGCTTGTCCAGTCGATTAGGTCATGGATAGACTCGGACTGGATACAAGTGGGTAATGGGAGAATCGGCCTGATTATCAAAGGGGAAGATACTGACCAAGAGACCGCACCATCAAATACTGCCAATATGGAGATTGGGCTAAATGAGTGGCACTGGATAGCGATAGTCTACAATGACGACGCCGGGACATTCGAAGGCTACTTGGATGGAGAGTTGGTAGATCAAAAAGACACGAGCCAGGACTTTGAACCCAAGTTGGAAATGTCCATTGTCAGAATATTTGCTGGTGACACGATAGAGAGGAACTTCAACGGTTCAGCCAGCGTCCTCCGGGTCTATGACGAGGCACTAAGCGCAGATCAGATTAGCCCAAACGCCACTGCGATTGAGCCTACCTCAAAACTTGCAATAACCTGGGGCAGTGTGAAAACAAGCTATTAGCATCGGAAACCTACGAAATTCAGGTTCACCTGACCCCTCGTCCGTGCATCAAGCCTATTGCCCTGAAACCGAGTTTTTTCTTGAAAACTCGGTTTCTTTTTTGCACAATCCCTTCAAGCGAGTGAACAACAAGCACGATAGATATCCCCTAGAGTTCCTTCTTTAATCATCAAATCGAAGATGAGATCTTCTCGGCAATCGTCAAGCTACCGAATTCCCCTCTTACCGAACCGCAGCCTTTGTAAGCCCCAGCGATCGACAGGCGTCTAGCAGTTGACCGATAATTCTTTCTTCGTAGAATCCTGGACGATTAAATCGAAGATGGGGCTGTGACGACAATTGTTCCGTTTTTTTCCCAATCGATCGAAAATGGCTTTGCCACCTATAATTCAAACAGGCTCTAACGGGTTTATCACACTCGTTAAACATACGCCGAGGATTCCGCCGAAGCATAGTTACTGCCACAATCCAATAATGAAAGGACAGGTGACAAAATGTTAGGACAAAAATTGTTGGCAACGTTTTCGACTTTAACCCTCATTTTTGGCATAAGTTCTATGGGCATGGGCAGGGAGCTTCCCGCCCCCGTTCTTTACTTCGATGCGTCCGATAATCCCGCACATCCGAACGCTTGGACGAACCTCGGCAGCGCTGGCGGAGAGGTAGAGCGTAGTGGAAACGTTCGGTTTGAACCGGCAAGAGGCGATGAGCCCGCGCGATACACTACCACCGGGCGGAGTACCGTCTTTAATAGCGAAGATGGCGATCCCACCGTGCACCTTGAAGACTGGACTATTGAGATTTACTGCAAGAACAACGGACCGAAGTTTGGAGATGAGGAGCAACTTTTTGCTATCTCCGCCATCCCGATGCAGCTTGTGCAGGCGATTAGGGCATGGATAGACTCGGACTGGATAGTTGTAGGTAACGGGAGAACCGGCTTAATTATCAAAGGCAAAAATACTGACCAAGAAACTGTACCGTCAAATACCTCCAACATGGAAATTGGGCTAAAAGAGTGGCACTGGATTGTGATGGTCTACAATGATAATGATGGCACATTCGAGGGCTACCTTGACGGGGAGTTGGTAGATGAAAAGAAAACGAACCAGAGATTCGACCCCAAGTTGGATATGCCCATAGTCAGAATATTTGCGGGTGACGGAATAGGGAGAAACTTCAACGGTTCAGTCAGCATCTTCCGAGTCTATGACGAGGCACTAAGCGCAGAGCAGATTAGCCCAAACTTCAGAGCTGTTGAGCCTACCTCAAAACTTGCAATAACCTGGGGCAGGGTGAAAACAAGGTCTTAACATCGGAAACCTACGAAATTCAGGCTAATTACTTACGTTGATTCTCTACAAGTTGCATGATGGAGTGCCGAAGCGACGGCGCCTGGAGCGAGCAGAGACACATCATCCCCGGAGTCGTCGAGGGAGGAAGGATCGGACATGCCGTCGCTATGGGCAATACCTTCGTAGTGGGGATGCCCGTTGGAGTGCCAGGGCATGTGTACATCTACCATACTGAAACCGATTTAAATCTCCCCCGCTCTGTTGACCCATCTGGATTGGCTGTGACGACGCTGGGGCAGGTCAAGCGCATGGCGCTCTTTCAAAACTTTCCGAATCCATTTAACCTGGAGACGTGGCTACCCTATCGCTTGGCGAAACGCACTGACGTTAACATTCGCATTTACGATGTCCGTAGCGATTTGACACGCGAGTTGAATCTCGGAGCGCAGAAAGCTGGACTGTATCTGACCCGACAGACCGCTGCCTACCGGGATGGCAAAAACCAGTTCAGTGAGCCAGTTTCCAGCAGCGACTATTATTACACATCGCGCGCTGGCGCATTCCAAACCACACGAAGAATGCTGCTTTTGAAATAATACTGACGCACTTCGGTTCATATTGGCACGTTACACTGTGCTTTAACCCTATAGGAGGAATTCCAACTCGCGGCAAGTTCTTGGTGGCGACCACCAGTTCGATGATAATCGACGATTTCAGATCGCCGATTTTTTATCGTATACTCATTTATTTGCGGTCAGAAAGAAACATCCACTGCATCTTCATGACATTGGCAAACATCGAAAGGAGGTTACCTTGAAACCCGTAAGGCTATTCATAGTCGCTCTAATCCTTGGTTTTCGCCTAGCAACCTTCACTCACAGCGCTCTGGCGCAAAAAGGCGTCAAGCTGGTTGCCGACAAGGACCACGACATCGAAACACAACTGTCCGCCGCCATTAGCAGAAACTCTGTGATTGTGGGATCGCCCTCGCAGAACTCTGCCACAGTCTTTACATTTAATGGCAGAAAATGGACAAAGCAAGCGAAACTTATCCCCCGAAACGAGGGTGATGCAGGGTGGTCGGTTGCGATCAGCGGTGACAGCCTTATCATCGGAGTGCCTCGGGATAATGTAGTTGCTGACACCTCCGGCTCAGCCTTTATTTACGTTCGGAAGGGCAAAAAATGGGAACAGCAGGCGACGCTACGCGCCGACGACCCAACGAAAGCAGACAATTTCGGATTTACCGTGTCGATCGACAGGAACACCGCTATTGTCGGTGTCCCAAAAGACGATGACGCAGGCAAGAACTCCGGATCAGCGTACGTATTCTTCCGCGACGGAACGGCGTGGAGAAAACAGGCTAAGTTAGTTGCCTCGGATCTGGCAGGGTCAGACGCTTTCGGCGAAGCTGTCTTCATCCATGACAACACCGCCGTGGTCGGCGCGAATGGGCACACGCATAGCGGCGCGAGATTTGGTGGCGCGGCTTACGTTTTCGTGCGCACTGGGAACCGGTGGACAGAGCAAGCGAAACTCATATCTGCCGATACCGCAAAAGCCGACCGGTTCGGAAATTCGGTCAGCGTGGCAGGAAACACCATTGTTGTCGGGGCGCCATTTCATGATACTAAATTCGGAACCGACGCGGGAGCCGCCTATGTCTTTGCGTTCGACGGAGCGACTTGGAAAATCCAAGCCAAACTCACGCCCAACAAATCAAAGAAGAACCTTAAATTCGGATTTGGCGTCGCCAACACTCGAAGTATTGTTATCGTTGGGGCGCCGGGGTATGATCATCCCGATAGAGGCTCGGGCGCCGCCTATTCCTTCGTACACACCAGAGATGTCTGGAAAGAGGAAGCTACAGTCGTGCCTGAAGATGGTGTCAAAGATATACATTTCGGTTACGCGGTATCCATGAGCCAGAACACTGTCGCTGTCGCCTCCCATAATGCGCAATTTCTGGCCCACGACGGAAAACTCAATGGCGATGGCCGTGCCGTATACATCTATAATAGCGTAAGGCATTTCGGAACGCCTCCGTTTGCCGTGGATCCGATTGGATTGAAAGTGACGACGCTGGCTCAGGTCAAGCGGACGGCACTCCTTCAAAACTTTCCCAATCCGTTTAACCCGGAGACCTGGATCCCGTATCGTTTGGGTGCCGATGCCGACGTTACACTTAGCATTTACAATGTCCAAGGGCAACTGATGCGACGGTTAAATCTGGGTGAACAAGCTGCCGGTGAGTACTCTACGCGTGAACGCGCTGCCTATTGGGATGGTCGCAATAGTTGGGGCGAAAGGGTTTCAAGCGGAATCTTTTTCTATCAATTGTCCACCCCAACCTTCGATCAGATGAAGCGGATGGTGATTGCAAAATAGTATCAAAGCGAAACCGAGTTCTTTGAAAGTTCGGTTTCGCTTTTCCGCACTCCCGTAACGATCAACCGAGCGGATAGCGAGGGATCAAGGGAATGGAAAATGACCGATCAACTGAGCGGTTAGCGAAGGCGATAGAACTCCCATAGAGATCCTGACAGCAGACCGTAGGTTGGGTTGAACAAATATCCGAAAGAAATCGTGCGAAGAAAGAAGACTGCCGAGGTTTCATTCCTCTCGAAAGCACCGAAATTCGAGTGAAACCCAACACTTCGCCAGTTGCTGTCGGAACAATCCCGCGCGATAAAACTCCCGCAAGCAATAGCGCCCAAATGACCAAGAATGGCTTTACCGCCGATTATCCGAACAAGCTCTAATCTCGACTTTGTACATTTGTAGGGTGCGCACTGCGATCAAGCGAGCGAATAGCGAGTGCGATGGCAATCTTACCAGCCTTAGAAAGTGCAACAGGTGATAGCCTACATTGCACCAGAAACCGCCGGAGACTTTTTCAATGGTCAACCAAAAGGACGAGATGGTTAAAGTCTCCTCTTTTTCCTTCAACGCTTGATTGGCACTGTTTGTTATCCCGGTCAAATGTACAAAGTCGAGCCAATTCTGATTGTCTGAATATACCGAATTCATGTGCACAGACTAGACAATAATCCACCATTGAAAAGGGCCAGGCAAACAACCATGGAACGAGAAACCGAGAGCAATGCCATTCGAGAGATTGGCAGCCGACGCGAACTCTTCGTCGATAACTATCTAATCGATCAGATGAACGACGTGTCATTGAGATTGCATCATCCCCGGCCCGCCGAACCCGCCATTACGTTTGGCAAGGGCGAGGCGGGGTTCGGCGGCTATTCAACAGTTCTTAAAGACGGTGATGTGTACCGCATGTACTATCGCGGCGTCTGGGGCGGAGGTGAGGGCAGTTCGGATCACACCGAAATCACCCTCTACGCCGAGAGTCGCCATGGAGTAAACTGGAATAAACCGGATTTGGGGCTTTACGATATCCCGAACCTAAGTCCAAACAACACGGTCATCCCAAACGATCCCCACCTGCAGACAGCGCACAACTTCACCCCCTTTCTTGACACCCGCCCGGGCATACCGGCATCCGAACGCTACAAAGCCCTGGCCGGATCGTTCGTCGGCATTGACACCAAGGATGCTCGCAACGGCTTTAATGCCTTCGTTTCGGCCGATGGCGTTCGGTGGAAAATGCTGACCGAGGAATTTGTCATTAACCCAGCCCATTTTGGCGTGCATACAGATCACTCAAGCGTGCCCGCTTTCTGGTCTGACAGCGAAGACTGCTACGTCGCATACCTCCGCATCCGGGTGGATGAGAACCTGCAGCCCCTTACCTCGCACGATGGACGTTCCATTCGTTGGATTGGTCGGACGACATCGAACGACTTTCTCAATTGGTCGGAAGTCGTTCCTATGAACCCCGGCGACGCTCCGCTGGAGCAACTTTATACCAATCAGACGCAGCCCTACTTCCGTGCCCCGCACATTTACCTCGCCTTCCCCAAACGTTTTAATCACAATCTCGTGGTTCTCCCCGAAGATGAGTTTGACCGGTACGAGGTGAGCACGGGCCAACGCCAAGGCGTCTCCGAGGGTGTATTCATGACATCAAGGGGTGGGACGAACTTTGACCGTACCTTTATGGAAGCCTTCCTGCCACCCGGTTTGGATCGCCAAAACTGGGTTGCCCGCAACAACATGGCTGCGTGCGGCATCGTGCCGACCGCTCCCGAGGAGATTTCCATCTACTACCTGCAGCATAACAGCCAACCGACCTCCCACCTCCGACGCCATACCTTGCGAACCGACGGTTTCGTCTCCGTGAAAGCACCTTATCGTGGAGGCGAGTTGGTGACCAAACCGTTAATCTTCAATGGAAAGGCGCTGGAAATCAATTTCGCCACCTCCATTGTAGGCAACATCCGCATAGAAATCCAAGACATCGGCGGTCAACCCATCCCCGATTTCAAACTGGCGGATGCGAACGAAATCGTCGGTGATGAAATTGCACGGGACGCTTCCTGGAAGGGCGTTCACGGCTCGGATGTCAGCCAGCTAGCCGGTCAGCTTGTCCGGCTGCGTTTCGTGATGAAAGACGCCGACCTTTACGCCATCCGCTTCCGTCCGTAAATTCCGCACCCATTCACGGTCATTGGCATTCGACTTGACCTATCTGCCGACCACAACTTGGCAGAACAGCTGTGAGAAGTAATACCATTTCGCTTGAATAATTGTGCATACGATGTTTGAATGGTACCGTCCACTTTTTCCGTAGGCGGGAATCAAATGAGCGAATAGCGAATGCGATAGAGATCCCCTTGCCCCGCGGACCTTGCACAGAGACAAGGCTTGTTGTTCCGCTCCAAGCAAGTTTCTTGACTTAATCCGCGTAATCAATGCACTTCCATTTTATAGAAATGGTATTACCAGCCTTTGATAGCCCCAGCGTGGAATCAAGGAAGATTAACCGAATGGTCGAGGAGCGCGATAGATATCCCAGTTCGATAGAAAATCCCCGCGTGATAGAGAATCCTGATAGTAATTTCCTCAACAGACTGACATCGTAGGGGCGCGGTTCCCGCGCCCATCCTCTTGCGAACCCGAATCCCGCGCGACAGAGTTCCTAACGCCGTAGAAATCTTCTTACCCCGCATCAGAAAGCCTTGGCTAGCACCATGTATGCACCGCAAATGTAACGACATGGTATAACCTCGACTTTCACGAAGAACACAATCCACTTTGCCATATTCCGAATATAGTGTATAATCACAAGGGTAGTTTTGTAGGGTGAGCATTGCCGACCGATTCCAAAGGCGGCGCCTCCACCGCTCAACCAATTCAAACTCCATTGGGATTCCTCTGTAGGCCTCTGCAAATCCAATTGGTGTGCGTGCCAACTTGATGAATTTGAAAGGAACAGGCATGGAGAAGTTTGAAGCCCCCATTCAGGAATCGCTGCTCCAAGAGCTAATCGAACTCTGGGAAACGATTCCGGAACTTCAAACCAACGAAGAATGGCGGCGCGAGTTACTTGGTCTCGAACCATCCTTCAACCGGATACTCATCTATATCGTGCGAGAGGGTGGCCGAGTTGTAGCCATGTGCCAATTTTACATTTCTCGGCGCATGCCCATCCTGAGCGAGTTTTCGTATCCCGGCACGCGGCCCGAATGCCGTGGAAGAGGCATCGCCACCGAACTTTGGGGTGCAGCCATCGACGACATGAAAGCCATGGGAGTGGAGGCTATCTTTCTCGGCACGTTCGATCGCATCGCCTTTCGTTTGTACCGCCGCCTCGGATTCTCCAAACTACCCGCATCGCTCACATTCGTCCAAGCGCTTAACGGACTGTCCGCCGAAGAATTCCTAGTTGACTGGTTCAGAGATGCCGGTCCAGCCACGGTGTCGCCCGGTGATCCCGGCGATCAGCTCCCGTCCTACCCCTTCATCGTCTTACCGCACGATTGGCAGGTCTTGGATGCGAACGCCGGTCTGATGTCCACACGCTACAGCCTTCACCACACCTTCCGCGGTCTGTATTTGAAATGTGCGAACGTCGGAGATGATGAGAACGGAGCGCGATTCTCGGCAACGACGAGCGACGGCAAAGTGGTGGGCATGTCAACCGCGAGCATGGACGACGACGGTGCATGCGCTGTCGATGGCTTTTTCCATCATCGCTATCCCGTTTCGTGGGACGACCTGATACGCGCCGCAATCGGGTTCGGCGAAAGCCGCGGTGCCCGCGTAATTCACGCCTGCGTGTCCCGTGAAGATGGCGAAAAATATGAACGATTCGCCGCTTTGGGGTTCCGCGACGCCGGTTCCGCCCCCGATTTTGTGCTCGACTGCCTGCAATTGAACAGACGGAAGGAAATCGAGCCGATATCCGTGCCCGCCGTAAAGATGGAGTTGCAGATATAGTCGCATCCGTCGCCACACTGGCTAACTAATGTCGACATGCGCTTGGTTCTTCCAAGGCGCTACTGTTTAATAGTCATTTTTATATATATTGATTGTATGTTGCTCCATTTGAAAATTGAAGATTGTTGCTATAAACCAACGACCTGTAGGAGCGACCTCCCGGTCGCGACAAGACAAGATGCCTTGTGTACCGCATCGAGTTCCTATGTGTGCATAAGTCCAATTCAATCAAAACCTATTATCATACGGAAAGAGAGGTTTATATGAAACGAATCAACCGAATCATTGAACTGCTTGAAGAGGGGCAGCCCGTTTACTGGGCAGGCGGCGTCGGTCTAAGCTATGAAGGCGGCGTGAAATCCGCCCAGACAACCGCGGATTGGCTAGTTATCGGCATCGAACACGGTCCTTACGACATCACCGCGCTATCGGAATTTATGCGCGGCTTGGTGGATGGCGGTCCGACACCGACGGGTCATCGGACGCCGCCGGTGATAGTCACCCTCCCCTTTGACGGCACCGACGAACAGGTTATCCGTACCAACGCTTGGATGATCAAACAGGTACTCGCCACCGGCATCCACGGCATCCTGCTGTGCCATGCGGAAAATCCGGAAGCCGTGAAAGCATTCGTCGAATGGTCGCGCTTCCCGTTTCAGACGATTGGCGTTGGAGACGGACTCGATCAAGGCCGGCGCGGTTCCGGAGGCCAAGATTCCGCCGCGCGAATTTGGGGGGTGCCCGTTCAGGAGTATCTGCGCAAGGCGGATGTTTGGCCCCTGAACCCGGACGGCGAACTCCTGCTAGGCGTCAAAATCGAGAACAAGCGCGCACTAGCCAACGTGGAAGCCAGCACAAAGATTCCGGGCATCGGATTCGCCGAATGGGGGCCATCCGACATGAGGATGACCTTCGGCTATGACACCGTAAGAACGCCGGAGAATACGGAAGAGGGTGAACTCAAAGCCGCACGAGATCGCGTTTTTGCCGCGTGCAACGCGGCGAACATCGGTTTCCTGGACGGAGTCGATCCGGACAACGTGGTTGACAAGATTAAAGAAGGCGTCAAATTCCCCGCTGGCGGCGAAGAAGCGGCTGCGGTAGGTCGCAAATTCACGAACCGCAAAATGTAATCAGGTCCAAAACAGCGGTTTTCAAACCAGATTGACAGGTTTGAAAGAACTCAAAGACCACGAAAATACGTGTTTAGTGTAAACTTGGAATTCATTGACGGGAAACGAATGCAAACTGCATTTTCTATCTGTCTCGCCTAGAGGTGCGGATTTCCCGCTCCTGCGGAGCGGCATGTCAATAGAAAGCAAGTTTCGCAACTGCCTTCCGCTCCAGAGGAGCGGCATGTGCATTTCTACGATAAATCGTGTAGTGGCTAATGGCACTATAGGCGCTATCGTATCAGTGAGGAGAACATTCGTTATACCATTCACCCCTGATATCATAAGAAATTGCCATGCAGTCGCGTTAGATTTCAATAGACCAAATAGTTCAGGACTAACGCATATTGCCCCTATTCAAAGAGGACGACAACGGCGTAAAACAATAGGTAATTAAAATGCGTAAGATGTTAGTTTACGCATTACGTATCACGCATTACGGATGGCCACTACAAGGTACTAGAGCGCCCAACTGCGAAAGTCCTATAGAAATTAGGAGACAATACCCTATGGGTTTACCCACTCGCTTTCAAGCGAATCATCTGCACGCCATCGCTCACCGCCTGTTCATGGCTGCCGGCACCCCTCACCCCATCTCCGATTTTGTGGCGCATATTCTCGTCAACGCCAATCTCGCCGGGCACGACTCGCACGGCATACAGTTCCTCCCGATGTATTTGGACCGCATTGAAGCGGGAGGGATAACCCCCGCAGTCGAACCCGTCATCGCCAAGGAAACCGCGACAACGCTATTGGTCGACGGAAAGGGCGGTTTCGGGCACTACACGATACGTCAGGCTTTGTACTGGGCGATCGACAGAGCGAAGGAGAGGGATGTCTGCTGCGTGAACTTCACCGGGCTCACACACATGGGACGGCTCGGCGAATTTGCGGAGTTGGCGGCAGCCGCCGACTGCATGGCAATTCTCACCAGCGGCGGCGGTTCCAAAAACAGCGGTAATGTGACACCATTCGGCGGCGCGCAGCCGGCGCTAAGCACCAATCCCATCGCGGTCGGCGTACCGACCGGAGATGATGAGCCGTTCATCCTAGACTTCGCCACCAGCATTGTCGCGGGCGCCAAAGTGCGCGTCGCCCTCAACAAAGGTGTCGATGTCCCTGAAGGTTGGATTGTGGACAAGCACGGCAATCCGACCACCAATCCCGCCGACTTCGAAGATGGCGGTTACTTGTTGCCGTTTGGCGGGCACAAAGGATACGGCCTAGCGCTGCTTGTCTGCCTTTTGGGCGGTTTGGCTGGAAACTTCGATCCTACACGCGCATCCATGGGCGGCGCATTCCTTCAAGTCATAAACATCGACTCATTCTCCTCCTTGACGGACTATCAGGAAGGCGTACGCGCATTTCTGAACGGTTTGAGATCGACGCCACCAGCACCCGGTTTCGACGCCGTGCAAGTTCCCGGAGATTTTGAGCGCCGTTCACGCCGCGAGCGTCTCGCCGACGGCATTGAAGTTCCTGAACCCGTCTGCAAACGGATCGAAGAGTGGGCGGACAAACTGGACGTTTCTTTGTCCGAGGTAGAACGCGAAGCCGAAAACATAAATCGCTACCAAGCAACCCCGTAATCTTTTAGTTGTAGGGTGGGCACTGCCCACCAGTAGGGTGCGCATTGCGCACCAGCCTTTGAATGTGCCAGCAGCGCGAATGGTGTTTAGCAACGCTAAGTCACTTCTCACAGAATCCCAACGAGGCGACGGTTCTAAATTTGAAAATCACCGTAAACACCGGATATCCAAACCCAGGAGGAACACAGTTGCATGGAAATGCATCCCGGCAAACAGATGTTTATCGATGACTTCTTCATCGAATCAATGACCGGAGCGCGCCGCGTACTCAATCATCCGGATAAGATTACCGTCGACACTCCGCTGTCCACAATCACACCCGACAAACCGTGGGAAAGCGGGACCCCCAGCGGAGGAGTCCATTACGACGAAAAAAACCGGATATTTCGGATGTACTACCCGGGCGTCAATTCCCTAGTGTGCGTTATCGAGTCGGAAGACGGTATACACTGGGAACGCGCGAATCTGGGGCTAGTCGAGTACGAAGGTTCAAAGAGCAACAACATCGTCAATTGGCCCAGCGACTGCCCTGCCATCGGAAGTATCCTGTGGGACGCGCATGAGACGGAGGAAACCTACCGCTGGAAACGGATGCACCACTTCCCGCACAACGGAGTATGGCAGGCGCTCTACTCCGAGGACGGATACGACTGGCATCATCGACCTTCCGGACCCCACAACGATCAGAAACAGTTCTTCGGTTTCGGTTCACCCGCGGAGACTTTCGGAGGCACGATGGATCCCGACACACCTTACGTCACCTACTGCCAGCGCGGATCCAGCCGAAGGACGCGCGCGCTCGGACGGCGCGAGAGCCAAGATTTTGTCAACTGGTCGCGTATGCGAACTGTCATCGATCAGGACTTGGACGACCCGCCCGGAACTGAGTTTTACGCCGCAGGTCACGACATGGCAAACCGCACCGACGGCGGACTGCATATCATCATACTAGATGCCTATTCCACCGACCTCACGGAGCCGTATGCCATTGAAGGCGCCGAAAGCTACTGGGGAGGCGCCGATGGTCCCTCTGTAATTCCCGCGCGGATTGACGGGATAGTCGAGCCGCAGCTTACGGTGAGCCGCGACACCATATCGTGGAAACGCTACCGCGAACCGTTCTTCAATCGGGGTGAACCTGGCATGTGGGATTGGGGCAGCATCTACTGTTCCGGCCCTATCCTCCATAACGACAAACTTCTGTTTTACTACAATGGCGTCAACCTGACGCATAACAGACGTAACGCGCAGTTGATTTATGAAGATAAATCTACATCGGCGAAAGGGCTAGCCGTACTGCGTCCAGATGGCTATGTCAGCGTTGAAGCGGAATCGTATGCCCCCGGTGTCTTGACTACCCATCGCTTCCGTCAGGAATCCGGCGGCACCGTCACGGTCAATGCCGACGCCTCCGCCGGTGAACTTCGCTATGAGGTGCTGGAGGACACGGGCGCCCCCGTTCCCGGTTTTACCGCCGCGGAATGCGACCCCATCCGCACCGATACTTTTGACGCCCCCCTGACGTGGCGCGGAGGTTCCGGCTGGCCCGGACTGAGCGAAGAACGTCAAGCAATCTACCCCAACCTTCAGAAAGAAGAGTTCTACATCAAGTTACGATTCCACATCTCCCCCGGAACCAAGTTGTACTCCTTGACGTTGGATCCGCCCGAAGTGACGATGTGGCACGTGAAGGTCAAGGGACGAATAGACTAAACGGTTCATTCGCTAAGTGTCTGATGCTTACGGGACCTGCACAACCAACTCATTCCGCAACACTGTAGGACAGGTCATGAATCTCACTGGTCACTGACCAGCAACTGAGCGAATAGCGAAGGCGGTAGAGATCCATTAGCCACTGGACACTGCCTAACATTGCCTCGATCTCAGGACCTCAACATACGTAAAATTCCACCTCATAATCTTAGCGAATAATCCACTAATCCTTGGAAAGGAACCAAACATGCCAAGTAGACCCATTCAAATCCTAATCGTGGCCACCCACCCGGCGGACACGTTCGACATGGCGGGCGGGACATTGTCGCACCACGCCGCTCAGGGCGACAAGGTAACCGCCGTAATCGCCACTACCGGTGTGCGGTCCCATCACTGGGAGTTGGCGGAGATGAAACGCCAAGAAGGTGCGAGCCTTGATGTCGAGAAATTCGTGGAGCAGGCAGCCACGGAAAAGTTGGAAGAGGTACGAAACGCCTGCCGAATCATGGGGTACGACGACGTGCGCGATTTGGGGTTTGAGGACGACGACATTCTCGTGACCCAGGACAAGATTGAAGCCATCGCCGAAGTCATTCGCGAGGTTCGGCCGGATATCATGATCTCTCATCATCCCTACGAGAGCGGCGGCTTGAAAATGCACGGCACCATCGGACAAGCAACCGTATACGCTTGGCAAGTTGCCGCCGGAACCGGACGTGGACGGCAACTCCGCCACGCCGTGCCCTGCATCTACTTCATGAATCCGATGGCGTACATGGGGAATAACAGCTTGGAATACGCCTCGACGGCGCGCGCCGACCTTTACGTCGATATCACCGATGTCATTGACAAGAAGGTGAAAGCACTCGACTACATCTCCAGCCAGTTTTACGGAGGCCCCTATTCACGCAAACGTTCCGAGGTCGACGACGGAACCTACGGCAATAAAGTGAATGTGGCGTACGCCGAGCAATTTCAACGCTTCTTTCCACTGAAAACTTACACTCTGCCGATCACCGACGCCGAATTGGAACAGATTGACCAATCCCCCGAAATCGGGATGGGGCGGCGCAGCGAGATAGTCGGTGCATTTACACCGCTGCCGCCGGACATGGAGTTTTCGTCCAAATACCGTACACCGAAAGAGAAATATAACCTTTGACATATTGCCTTATACTTTGCGTTGGGTATTATTGAGCTTTCTTTTCCAGTAATAATCGTTTCTAATAGGACTTACGTAGCACAGCAGGTCGGGAATCGGAGTTCCCTCGTACAAGGGTCGCGACCTGGAGATCGCTCCTACAGAAAACGCAATTTCTGACAGTGCGGAGTATAGCTCAACCTTGATGTAGGGTGCGATCAACCAAGCGGATAGCGCGGGCGATAGAAATCCCTGAGCACCAACCTTTGAAAACTCAACAATGCGATGAGGGTATAGCAGTCGAAAACAGAAACATGATGAAAGGAATTGACCATGGAATCGCAAATCTCATTGGCGGCGGCTATCGCGGCAATTCTGGTATTCGGATGTGTAGGCGATACACAGGGCAAAGAGGAGAACATATTTCCCAACCCGGGATTCGACGCGTTTGAAGACGACTTGCCCAAAGGCTGGACCGTCGGCATTTGGAACAAGCCGTTGTCAAGGGTGGAAACAAACAAGCTGGCACCCGGTCGCGACGGTACCGGTCATTGCTTGGAGATAACGCCCGGCTTGCCGATGTCTAGTGTAACGCTTACGACCCAAATGGTTCCCATCTCAGCCAGCCAAGACTACCTTTTCAAAGGCTACTACGCCTCAGCGTGCGTGGGTGTAGCCACGGACAAGAAGTGGATGGACGCAGAGGGGGTCTCACTCACCGGTAACTGGCTGGACGCCGAGGAAGAGAAGGTCGATTCGTTCACCATCGTGCTGCCGGACACTCAAGACCGCTGGGTCGAGTGTTTCCAAGAGGTGCGCTCGCCCGAGAGTGCGTCGACGCTCCAGATAGTTATCAACCGCCGCTGGGTGGGTGGACGCCTTCGTTTCGATGATTTCTCCCTCCGAGAAGGCAAGATCAGGGACTACGAGGATGAATTCTCTGTCCGGCAAGTGCCCGACGAAGACTTTTTTCCGATCTTCGGCTGGCTGACCCCCGGAACTCCTCCGCCGCACTTCCGAGGTGACAATGGCCCGGACACCATGTTGGACTACTACCATGCCGAATTCGCGTTGGCGAATTTTACTATAAATCTCGAACTCAATGAATATAACGGTTTTGGGATGAAGTACCGGCCCCTCGGCCACCGCGAGGATGAGGAACTCGCCGCCTATGACAAAGATCCGAACGTGTGGTGGTTCGGCGGAGCCGACGAACCGAGCGAGAAGGAGTTCCCGCATCTTGCAGAGCAAAATGAACGGATTCAACGATTGGCGCCATCCAAGGACTTTTGGACGAATCTCTTTCCAAGCTACGCCGACGACTTTCGCGGCAAGCTGGAAAATTACGACCATTATGTCTCGGAGTATATAGATGTCGTAAAGCCGAAGATTCTCACCTACGACCACTACTGCATGGTCGGCAGCGACCCGCGCGTCCACGCCGATAGCTGGTACAGCCCCAACCACGAAGGCGATTACTTCCCCAACCTAGAAATCGTGCGGAAGCGCACACTCGAAGCCGATGTCGAGTTCGGGGTCATCGTGTCGCTGGGCACATTCGGGCCCGTGCGGGGCGCCAGCGAAGCCGAGATGCGATTTCAAGCCTTCACCTGCCTCGCATACGGCGCGCGCTCCCTCGGTTGGTTCTGTTACTTGACCGAGATTGAATACGGAAACTGGCGGAACTGGGAGGATATGGTCATTAACCGCGACGGCACCCGGACACGCCACTACGCCATGCTGAAGTACCTCAACGGCGAAGTGCTCGCCCTCGCCCCGACGCTGCTCCGGCTCAAATCGACAGGTGTTTACCATACCGACCCGCTCCCTCCAATAGCCTACCCGCTCAAGCAATCGGAGTTTGTGGAATCCATCAGCGGCGGGATGGCATTGGTCGGCGAATTCAAGTCCGAGACGGATGGAAGAACCTATATCATGGTAGTGAACAGAGACTTTATCGACCCCGCGACGTTTCATCTGAAATTTCGCCGTCCTCCCCTAAACCTGCTGGAGGTGTCCAAAAAGAACGGAACCAAGCAACCTGTAACGGGCTATTCTTCGGAGACGGGCGAGGTGCAGCTTGACCTCCCCGGGGGCGACGGCGGGCTCTTCTACCTTGATGAGTAACAATCAATTTCTCAGTCGTCGTGGCATCTTGCCCCGCCGATTTTGTGGAGAGACAGTCCGTAGGTTGGGTTGAGCGCGGCGAAACCCAACTTCACCTGATTGCGACCCACTTCTCTTCAACGCTTGATTGACATTTTTTTGTTATCCCGCTTAATCCTACTAAGTCGAACTCGCAAAAACCAAATGAAAATCAGGGACGTAAAAACCACGCTACTACATTTTCCCTCCGGCGGAGGAATCATGGATGCCACAATCCGCCATCCCGCGAAGGGCGGGACAGCCTGTTTTGTGCACGTCATCACCGACACCGGTCTTGAAGGATTGAGTCCCGCCGGGGGAGGACGCGCGACACAAGCTCTAGTGGAGGGTTCCTTCAAGGAACTGTTGCTGGGCGAAAACCCGTTGCACATCGAGAAGCTATGGGATGATCTCTTCTGGTGTATCCGGGGCATTGGTCGTAAAGGACTGGCATTCTGCGCGCTGTCCGCCGTAGACATTGCACTGTGGGACCTGAAGGCGAAGCATTTCAACGTGCCGCTCTATCAACTGCTGGGACCGTACACCGAGTCTGTTCCTGTATACGGCAGCGGCGGCTGGACGCACTTCGACCAGGACGAATTGGTGACCGAACAAACCCGTTACGTCGAGCGAGGCTTCAAAGCCGTGAAGATGAAGGTCGGTAAGGACTTCGGCAAGCGCGAACGCGAAGACATTGAACGATTGGCTGCCGTTCGGGACGCCGTCGGAGACGATATCGAAATCTATGTTGACGCCAACAACGGCTACTACGCGAAACAGGCAATCTACATGGGAAAAGCCTTTGAAGAGTATCGCGTCGGTTGGTTCGAGGAGCCTGTCTTAGCCGACGATATCGACGGGCTGGCTGCCGTGGCAAAGGCTATCGACATCCCCGTTGCCACAGGCGAGCACGAGTACACCAAATACGGCTTCAAGGATCTCATAGCCCGAGGAGGCGCGGATATCGTTCAACCGGATGTGGCGCGCGTGGGCGGCGTCACCGAATGGATGAAAGTTGCCCACCTTGCACACGCCTTCAACCTCCCCGTAGCGCCGCACGCCTACCAACTCATCCATCTTCACCTCGCCTGCGCCACGCCGAACCTGAAGGTGGTCGAGTACCTCGGCGTCTCCGAAGAATCGGATCGGCTCTACTACAAAGAATTTCCCGAACCCGAAAACGGAATGTGGTCCCCCGATCCCGACAAACCCGGACTTGGCTTGGAGCTAGATCTTGCCGCTATAGAACAGTATGCGGTCGGCGCCGACGTTCCACGCGCGCAGTTGGGGTAATCGGAAACCTTTAAGATTGACCCGAAAATCCCCGTAGGGGTTGGGCCTCCCAACTCGCTGCATCTCTCCCTAGAATTGCACACACGCCTAGCACAAATGTCAACAGACCTAAATACACTTTTGCCGAAAGCATCACACCTCAAGAATCACCAAATAAACTCAGGAAAAACAGATTGCTGTCCGCAAAGCCAGTAGTTATTATACTTATGTGCAGGGGAAACGCATCTAAATTTTCTGCCTGACAAAAAAGAAAATCAGGCTAAGTTTATGGCAATTTTTCTAAAGATCGTAGGTTGGGTTGAACGAAATTCGTTAATGACCGTTAATCTTAGAGGCGTTCCCGAGTCCCCACTCTGCATGAACATGCCAAAAATATGAGTGAAACCCAACATCAATCGCACATTCTTCTATCAAGTAACACTCCACATTGCACTCCTCTATCAAATAACACTCCACATTGCACTCCTCTGGAGTGCGGGACTCTGGACATGTCGCATTCTATTGACATTTCGATCCTCTGGATCGAGGAAAGAGACTCCGACTAGAACATGTTACTTGCTGAATGAATTATTCCGATAGGGATAATGGCATGCTCTCAAGTAACACTATCTAGCAATACACCACATGGCGCTCCGCTGGAGCGCGGAAATCTGGACATGTCGCATTCTATTGACATTTCGATCCTCTGGGTCGAGGAAAGGGACTCCGACCAGAAAGTGTTACTTGCTGAAAGAATTATTCCGACAGGGATAATGGCGCGCTACCATGAGACGGCCTCTATAATTAGATGTGTTTCCCCTCTACTTATGTGCCTCTGTTGTTTGACCGGATTTGCGGCGGACGATGTCCGGGCCACTCCACCTCTCACCTATTACGGCGGCTACTTCAACGTCACTCGACACTGGCAGAACCGCGTCACGACGGAGTACACCAACCTCACCCGGATCAACGGCGACTACGAAAGCCACCTCACGCAGAACGCCTGGCTCTGCCGCACCCGGGATCAACGAATACAGTACGACATCCAATACCGATTCGACCTGAACCTCTCTGACGAGGAGATGCTGGCGCATCTCAAGGAGAACCGCGAGTGGCTGGAATCGAGACACATACTGGACATGATTGACATGCTTTATCTGGCAGACGAGCCGTACGGACGCGGCTGGTCGGATGCGGATATGAATCGCATCTGCCGGCTGACAGAGCAGATCTTCCCGGAACTGAATCAACTGGTAACGCTCAATATGTACGGCATTCCCGGTCATACGCTGCCGGAAACGGTGGATTTCGTGGGGGCATTCAACTATAACATCGGGAGCCTCGATAAGACCTACGCTCAAGTTATGTCGGACATTGAAACGGTGGTCTCCGCAATTCGCAAAGCCGGCGTGACCCAGCCCATGCTGTGGATCGCCCAAGCCGCCCACGGCCCCCCGAACGACCCGCGCCGTATGCCGACCCCCGAAGAGATGAAATGGCAGCATCAAGCGTGCGTCGAACTAAACAAGACCCAGCCGAACATGAACATTATCGGGCTGCAATGGTGGCAGCTTGAGAACACTGGCGGATGGATCGGCGTCGCCGAGGACTATTTTTCGACCTACGCCGAGCAGATTCAAGCACATCGCGAAATCGGGCGGGACGCCGGATTTGCGGCGAACACCTACACCTTCGTCGACCTATTCGAGACGTTGCCGAATGCCGGTGACGACTACGCGGATGGACGCTCAATCAACGGCGTTAACGGCTGGGTCTGCGATTACCGCGATACCAACGGGGTTTGGCACTACCGGAAGGGAGTGGACACAATCAGTGGCAATGCCACGGTTGACGGGCTATGTGCCACTCGAGTCATGGGACATGCGATAGCCGATGGCTCGGTTTCAACGCCGGCGGAGGTAGTGTTCACTAGCCCACCGCTGGGGTTGGCGGGGGCCGGCGAGCGTTACCTTGTCATTGACGTTGCCGGGCGATTGGGAAGTACCGCGGGAAATGGCCCGTCGAGCGCGTCGTTCTACCTTCGGGACGCCGAAGGGACAGAATGCGTGGCATTCACGTTTAGCAATGATGGCTCTCTGCCACGGGTTACTTTGCCGCTTACTGTAGCGCAAGAGACCGTCAACCTGAAACCGATTGAGGGTGAGAACAACCTCTCCTTCGCCCTCCGATTTGTCCTCGACGCGCACGACGGCTCACTTGACATCCTAAACTTGCACGATGGTGTCACCGTCTTAGGACACAATCTTCAATGCTTTCCCGGAATAGTCACCGAGCCCCCGGATCGGTTGGCGATTTGGCATCCGACCTCCGCCCACAGCCTCTTTGACCTTGACGCCGTGCAGGCATTCACCAACAATTGTAATCCGGAGCCAGGCGCGGTGCGTTGAGATCTAGGCAAGCACTGACGTGCCGAGTTCATGTAAATAGCGTTGAAACAGTGAAGTCAGCGCACAACGCCGTGAACGCGAAACACAAGTCTATAGAATGAGGAGAACGGAATCGATGATACAAACTCGTAATCTCGCACTCGTTGCCGTAGTGGGAATTATGGTATTGAGCAAAAGCCCAACGGGTGATGTTCACACTCAATCTAGGGATGCGAAAGCGGTTCTCGACGAACTGTTATCCACTGACAAAAACATCGGTTTAAGATGGTTCCCGCGCGGCAAATTGGCCGCATCAATTGCCCAAGATAAGACGCTTTCTCCCAAAATCCGCGTTGACGTACTGACAGCCGTTTTAAGAGAGGAGATTGAAAATCCGTGTCCTATGCCGGGTTATATTCATGGTGGACACATTACACCGACCTTCAAGCTCAAGTGGGATTATGTCCGTGCACTTGTGGATGTTGGCGTCGAGGCAATCTCTCTCTTGAAACCGCATCTCTCGCAATTGGAATTATCTGTGGAGGAAGCGGCGGGTGACTCCGAATACCAGAAATGGTTGAAAATGGAAGAGGTGCAACATATACGCTTCGCTCTTGGATTACTCGGTGACATGGATGTTTTTCCTCACGTATTGGCACTATTGGAGGACGATAGCGCCGATGGGTACGTGCGAGAAACGGCTATTAGAGTTCTGGGAAAACTGAAAAACGACGCGGCGATTCCCGCCTTGACCCACGCTCTTAGCGACAATTTTCATGTGGAGCATGAACTCCTCGGACACCCTCGTATTAGCTATCCTGTGCGAATGGAGGCTTATCAAGCTCTTAGACAATTGGGGCTAAGGGTAGCACAAGACTACCGTGGCGACATTCCGCACTACCAAGTGCTAGAACCACCCAAGGTCGGTGAAATCTACAAGTTCCTGGCGGCTTCAGACATAATAGCATCCGGGACTATCGTAAAAGACGTTTTTGTTTTCGAAGGCGGACCAGAATCCACTTTCCCAACGGGTGAATTTGTCGCGAGTGTGCATACGGTTCAGGTTGAGCAGATTCTTTACGCGGAACGGGAGATTAAAAAGGCAATATTTTTCAAGGATGGTGCTGACCGCGCTGACTCGGCGAAGCACCAGAGAAAACCGAATCGAATTTTATTCGTCGACCAGTATGAGCCGTCGCGTCGCGAATCGTGGATACGATTGTCCGTAAATACACCCTATCTGTTCTTTTTAAACGATTCAAATTTTCCAATAGAAAAGCCGGAGAGTCACGTTTATGAATATGATCTATCAATTACTCCGCCAAAAGTGAAAACCTTTGCAAGTTCGAATGAAAGTTCCTTTTTTGAACCGGCTATCGATTCCATGGATAGCTCGCTGAATCTCACGAACAAATACGAAAAGACATGGCTTCCCTATGTTGAAGTGCTCAGTGAAGCCATGTCGATCCCCGATTGGGAACGAAAAGAGCGGCGCCTTATTGAATTAAGCAATGACAGCGATGAGACGTTGGCTTCCAATGCCCGAGACCTTTTGGCCATCCTACGCGAACGCGTACAGGAATAGTCGGATCGCCTACCTTTAAAATGAGGAAACTCTACCGTTAGCAAAACGAAAGAGAGGTGCCAATAGATGACCTCAAAAGCGTTACACAGCATTGTGGTTTTATTGCTCTCTGTGACTGTCTCTCAGGCAGTAGCCTTTTGGAGACCGCCCACAAGACATCTTCCGTCGGAGGAACTAGCCCCGATTCTTGAAGTGTGGGACCAAGCTGTTTCGAGCGGCATTCTTGAGGACTATGAAGCCGCGTTATCTTGTGTAACCCATGTGATGCCATCGGACGCAAGCGTAGGCACTGCTCGCGTCGGAGGCGCTAGCTGTGTCCCCTTCAGCAATCCGGAAATAGTTGATCGGATTGTTGATTTCTACTTGGCAGTGGTAGCTTCAAAAGAATCCGGGAAGTCGTTGTACCGCGAAATTCGGAACGAATATTCCGCTGACTACGTGAAACACGAAGCAGGCATCGCCAAACTCCTCGCCGAGAGTGCCGAATCCACATTTGACTTGCGTGTCTACGATCATGTACTACCATACAGGGTCGGATTCTCCGGACGTTTTCGAACTCTCTACCTCGCCTCCGTGAATCCCAGACGGACATTAAATTACCTTTTTGGGACCCAAATTGATGCCGACTACTCCGGAACAAGCTGGGGAGAGTTCATGGAACATGCGTTCGCCATCTTATCATACATGACTATGCAATCCCCCAAAGCCCTTGAGGCTGAACGTGAACGTGTATTCGCGTTTATCGCCGAACACGTTAAATTCTTCGCCTCTCAGGACAAGGACTTTAAACGGGACAATCCCGCGGAATACCTCAATAGACAATCGGCTTATCAGTATCTGCTTAAGCTTAATGACTACTACGTGCGGAACGACGCGCTGGATGTGGTGGAATTTTTAGGTACAATCGATCAAGTGCCGTTGATACAGTCAATCATCCATGATGTAAAGGAATGGGATTTCGAACACCCTCCAGCCAGACCTAGCCGCTATCTCGAAAAACCTGGGCAGATTCAGGAAAAAGGCTTGCGGATAATTGAGGAACTACGTCGTAGGTCGCCGTCAAAGGAGAACAAGTGAGAACTGCATCGTATTCATTCCCTATTTGTACAACGGTGTGTATCGCTTTTGAGCAGTTGCCCGTCGCCAAAATGCCCCATGGGCACAGTCTATTCAGAATATTAACCTCTCAGATTCCAATGTATCCGCACGTGCTGGTCAGTGACAGGAGGATTGCATCATGCTAAAATCCGTTATTGCTTTATCAATCATAGTATTCACGTTGTCCGTTTTTTGCTTTCCATCAGATGCGTACTATGTGCGAGGCTGTTCCGAATCTCACAGAACAATTCCTATCTCGCACCACAAGGAAATCGCCGAGAATTCCTCGGCATCATGCGGCGAGCGTAGAATCGCAATTAGTTGCTTGCGTGAATACGGGGCGGAAGGCGCACGAATCCTATGTGGCCTGCTTGAGCGTGACTTTGGAAACAATGACGTGATCATCTACAGTTTGAACTCGCTCGGAGAGATCAGAGATAGGAGTGTGATAATTGCTCTCCATGACTTCATCAAGCGAATCGACATCGAGCTTGGTAGCACCCGGTCATCTTCTGTCCTTACCCAATCCCATGGGTTGACGTACAAAGAGATGGCTACGGAGATTTTGGCAAAATTGGCTCTGTCCGCTTTCGATAAACCCAGCGGCATTCACCCACTAACTCCCGCGGGAAGAAACGACGATGGAACCGTTTCAATAGTAATCTGCTTGGGCAACGCTTGGTATACACGGTTTGCTTCCATCGGAATCCGTCCCAGGCCGTCCGATGCTAGAAAGATTATCAAATATCTGAAAAAAATCAAGCACACCAAACCTAGGACGCAGAAAGAGGCATCGATTGTCAGAACTGCGTCTGAAGGCTTAGAGGTTATTGAATATCGGATTGAACTCCTTGAGGAGTATGGACCAGAATTGATTCGACGAGAAACGGATTCAAAAAACGGCTGGAAAACAACTCTTCACATAAAAGATATTGCGCGGAGCATAGACGAAGTCCAAGATACATCTGCATATCAGGCTGCTTTTGATGCGTTAGCCGGAGAAATTGAGAGTGAGAGAGAACTGTCGTTCGCATCGATAATTTCATTGACAAATGCACTGGTTGACACCACCGATACATATCGGGCTGTTTATGATGCCTTAGCCCGCGAAATTGAGGGAGTGCTTTCGTCCGAATCGGTAAGTTCATTGAAAAACGCGCTGCGTGACACCTCCGATGACGTGAGGTGGCGCGCCGTTGTTCTGCTCGGCCATTCGAGGCACCCCGACGCGATACCGGCTATATATAAACGCTTGAGGAACGACCCGTCTTTGCAGGTGCGATTGCAGGCAGCGGAAAGTTTAGGGCGTCTGGCAGGGGAAAAAGCTGTTCCCGCATTGGACGAGGCGCTTGTTAACGATCCGGCGATGCTGCACGGCGTAATTTCCGGTTTGGGACATGCCGGCGGCGGCGGTGTACCTGTTCTGATCGAGATGCTCAAAAATGAAATAAACAATCCCAATGGCAAAAGTCAAGTTGCCGACTTGATCGTTCACAGCTTGAAAAATACGGGTGATAGACGCGCGATTCAACCCCTTATCGAACTCATAACCCGCCCTGCCGATTCCAACCAGAATTGGGCATCCACCCAAAAAATGGCAGCGCAGGTTCTGGTACGATTTGCAGTGCATATGCACTACTACAGAACCCTTTACTATCGTCGCAGCACTGCGGAAGGAATTGCTGTCACCCCGGAAGCGCATCATCAGGTCAGCGAGCGGGATATTGAGCGGATTGTGGCCGCCGTGAAGAACGCGGGATACGAGATTGATGAGTTAGAAAGAAACTATCAGGGACTGGATATTGAGCGGACAATTGCCGCCGAGATTAAAGCCAGAAACGATATTGATCGGTCTAATGAGTTAAAGAGGAGACTTTTTCTGGATTAATATAATGCCACGTACCCGGCGGGTTAAACACAGAATATTCAATCTTCGAATACGCGCCGCGCTATGTTCCGCAGCGCATTCATGCCATCGGTAGGAATTTGATTGTGCCAAGGTGTGTTGACATTTGAGAGATCGAACCTATCTCTGTTCCGCAAATCCCCGCCCTGATGCACGTCGCTGCAATTTGGTATAGTCGCAAATGACCGGAATGTTACATGACCGCATATCGTAGGGGCGAGGTTACCTCGCCCGACAACTAGGCGTTTTCCGGCGAATAACAGATACGTCTCGGATAAATGTCAACATAATCAAGTCATACCTCGGAAAAGAGTCCACGGTATTCCAACTCTAACTCGGCGGATAAATCAAATACCCCTTCCTCCCGGGACGGGTACGGAAAAGACAACCCCCTGCCGTGACGTAGAGCGTCTGAAGATCCGTATCGCCGAAGGTGCAGTTTGTCGGTTGGTCCGTCGGCAACGGATGTGTTTCGAGCACGCGGCCGTTGGGCGCAAAAACGTAAAGCATCGGTCCCGGACCGCTCTCCTCCCAACCCGCTGTGGCGATGATATTACCGTCACTGTCCCAGCACATGCCGTCAATCCCGCGATGCGGATAGAAGTTGTGCAGCACCTCGCATGTTCCTGTGGATCCGTCGTCATGGATGGGATACCGCCTCAATTCGCGCGGATTGTCGTCGCCATACGCGCTCTGTGCGACATAGAGCCATTTGCCATCCCGCGACACCAGGATGCCGTTCGGACTCGTCGTGTCGTACGTGACGCGGGTTATTTCCCACGAGTCGTCCCCCTGCGGATCCAACCGGAACACCGATCGGTGATCGAGTTCCAAATCCGCCGTTTCGTCGCCGTACCGAGGATCGGTAAACCACAACCTGCCCTGCGCATCGAAGGCGAGGTCATTCGGACTGTTGAGGCGCTTCCCCTCAAACTCTTCGGCAACGACCGTCATTGTCCCGTCCGCATTGTAGCGTGAAACCCGCCGTCCACCCTCTCCGTCACTGAACAGTTTGCTGCCTTCGCAGGCGTAGAGATTTCCATCCTTGTCAAAAATCAATCCGTTCGCCTCGTTCGTTCCGGACCGAAATGCGGTGCATTCGCCGCTAACCGGATCATAACGCATCACGCGGCTGGTCGAAATATCCGTAAACAGTACGGCTTCCCCATTCCATGCCGGTCCTTCGGCGAAACCGTACGGTCCGGCAACTTGTTCAAACTCCCAACTCATAACTGTAACCTCCTACTTGCTTGTGGAATAATTCCAAATGTGATATAGTGCGCCGAGCATGAAATTAAGCAACTTTCAAGAATAAACTTGCATGTCAATCTATGCCCCAACCGCTCCTGCTGGATTGGCAAATCCAACAGGTTATTATGTAGCCATTAAGTTCCGAGTTTTTCATTTCGGAGGATTGAGAATGGTGTGAAAGGAAATCTTCCAACCTTCCATCCTTCCGATGCTATTCTTCCTAGTCGATGCGGAAGATAATATGGATTCATTTTAACGTACCACTACTATTCCATGGGAAAGGCGCATGATTCTAGAACAATTGGTGGTGAGCCCGTTTCAATCAAACTGCTGGGTCTTCGGGTGCCGCGAAACCCGTGAGGGTGTCGTAATCGATCCGGGCGATGAAGCCGAACGCATCTTGGAATCCGTCCGGACACACGAATTGACCATTAAATATCTCATTCATACGCACGGACACCTCGACCATGTGGGCGCCACGGCAACGGTACAACGCGAAACCGGAGGGTTGACCCTCATACACGAAGCCGACCAAATCATGCTCGACAATCTCCCCGCTCAGGCAGCCCTATTTGGCGGCGACGAGCCCGAGATCCCAGACATCGATAAGTACATCAAGGAAGGCGACCGCATCGCCTTCGGACGTTACGTCCTTACTGTCCTTGAAACCCCCGGACACAGTCCCGGAGGCGTCTGCATCAAGATAGAGGGAAACGAGCACGGCGTGTTTGCCGGCGACACGCTCTTTCAGAACAGCATCGGTCGAACCGATCTGTGGGGCGGCTCCTACGAGCAATTGCTAGACTCAATCCGAGACCAACTCCTGCCACTCGACGACGACACCCCAGTCTACCCCGGCCACGGACCGCAGACCACCATAGGCGCCGAAAAGCGGAATAACCCATTCCTGCAAGGACTTTAACAAGGTAGTAGGCACACGCCGTGTGCTGTACACCACCTCACGCCGACTGTAGACTGTAGGAGCGATCTCCAGGTCGCGACCATGCCACGTTCGAGGGAAGTGTAAAACGGAGATTCCCAATCATCCGCCCTTCCAATCTTCCCATCTTCCATCCTTCCACTCACCTGCCTTCAAACTCACCGCCCGCGCTTTCCCCAGTTTTCCCGTCGTCTCGTCTTCCCGTTTTCTAGTCTTCTCTCCTTACCGTCCTTCCAATCTTCCCAGAGGTCTTCCCTCATTCCCACGCCTCACACCCTTGAAACCGCATGTGCGCTCCCTCCACGTACTTCGGTCGCGCGAGATAGCTATTCACGTCCGGTACCGCCGCGCCTCGCATCAGAAAAGCACAAGAATTCGGTTGACTAATGATGCGCGTGCTCGTCGGAATATACCGAATGGTCAAACCGCCGCGCCGATTCGATGATGTGTTCGCGTTCGACCCGTGTATGATGTTCGGGTGATGCACCGAGACATCTCCAGCCTTGAGCACAAAGTCAACGGCGCGGGATTCATCGACCAGTTCCGGATCAATCCCAGACCTGAGCACGTTGGGAATGTCGGTACGCGGTTGCATTTCATGCAATTCAAGCGTGTGCGTTCCCGGAATCACACGCATACACCCGTTCTCCGGGGTGGAATCATCAACGGCGAGCCACAGCGTCACCACCTCCATCGGTTCCAACGGCCAATAACTGCCATCCTGATGCCATAGCACCGGGTGGCCGTCGGACGGCGGTTTGCAGATATAGTGCGAGGCGAATAGCGCGATATCCGGTCCGACGAAAATCTCGGCGATATCCAGTAGCCGCTCATCGCTAACGAGACGCACCCAGAACGGGTCGTCCGCCACCAGCGGATGATGATACTGCTCCGGTCTCAAATCCGGGTTCTTCTCCTGCAGCCAGTCTAAGTGCCCGCTCGCCTCTTGGACCAAACCGGGGTCTAGCACACTCCGAAAGATCGCGTACCCATCCCGCTTGAACTGCTGAAGAACACCGTCATCACGATTCATCATACCTCCTCCCAAACTATCCAATCACTTACTCCGTAGGCGGGGCATCTTTCCCCGCCGAATTTGCGCGAAATCCAGCTTATTGCTCCGCTCCCCACAAGAATTCTTCACTCGATTCAAGCAACAGATGTATTAAATTGTAGAGGAATAGTATAATCACCATCACGGCAGCCACCAATACGTTATTTTTCCGACAATCGTCCAATCACGGAGATTGATGCCTTCACCCTCGGTGTCATAGGTCTGGTTGACCACTAAATAGAAATCGCTGCCCGGACGGTAGATGTAGTTTATCAGGAAGTTTGTCGAAACCACGTCCCGATCGCTGCTCCACTGCGCAAACAGCTTTGTAAATAGCGTCGTCGAGAAGGAATAACTCACCCGTCCGCCAAAGATGCTGGCGTTGAACGACTCCGATGGAAGACTAACGCGATTAAACTCAAGCAGCGGTTGTATACTCAGCCGCACATTCGGCTTGATGATTGCGTCCACGCCGATTCCCCGTCGCGTACCGTGATAAAACTCCCCGAACTCCACGCGCAGATCACCGAATACCTTACGACTGCTGCTGCTATGAATCGATGCTTGAAACCACGTAAAGTTGTAGTCGCCGCTTGGAATGACAGCGTCTTGGATCGGAAACGCTTCCGCCAAATGCTCCGTTGTATGCCTGACTTGGAACCCTATACTATCTCCGCTTTCAAGTTCGAATCCATTGTCTATGACAAGCTCCCGCGTTTCGAGTTCGTTGTCACGATTCAGCACAAATTCGACCTCGGGCCCGATTTCAATCTGGCGAATCCCGAACGCACGCGGCCAAGGGGTATACAGTGCTTCGCCGCGAACATGGCGAACCCCTCCGCGCCGAACAAACCCAACTTCCGGATTAAATTGTTCTCCGATGTCCGTGAACGATCCTTCCGCCTGAAAACGATTGCTACGCCAATCGCCGCCGAAATAGAAGGCGTCATTCTGTTCGGAGACCCCGTCGTCGAGTGTACGCGCCCAAAGTCCTCGGATATCGAGATCCTTCCGCGGCCGATACGAAAAATCAAGTCCTGCCGTGCGATTATATGCGTCGGCGTTTTGCTTGTTGATGGCGATCATGCCGACCGATGACCCGGTGAAAACATCGCTGGTCAGACGCACCACGGAGTAGTTCGTCCGAGGCTCCGCTACCTCTTCATCCTGAAATTCATCCGTGAAAACGTTAAGTACGCCGACGCCGTAGCGCCCAATTTTCCCGGTTATTTTGCTGCCCGCGATAATCGGCACCGCGCGCTCCTCTGCCAGCCCGATGCGACGGCTGTAAAAGAGCAGCAACGGCGGCGGTCTGCGGTAACCGGGGCGCGGGACACCGAAATCAAAGATGCTGGCGCCCTCAAGAAAAAATGGACGCTGCTCCGGGAAAAACAGATCGAACCGAGTCAGATTGACCTGCTCCTCATCGGCTTCAACCTGCGCGAAGTCGGTGTTCAGCGTGAGGTCTGCCGTCAGATTCGACGTGATACCGTACTTCAGGTCCAAGCCTGCCTCGTACACCGCCTCGGTCTGTTCCTCCCCCTCCACACGACTTCCGCCCGGTGATACGTAAGGGAGCAACTCCAAATTTCGTGAAGGCGAAATACCCTCCAACCCCGTGAGACTGCCGAAATAGGCGGTGCGGTACTTGCCAAGCGGACCGTATGTCTTGGGTGCTGGATTCCACGCTCCAATCTCTTGGGATCGCGCAATCTCTCGCCCGAAGTTTATCCCCCACGTCATCACATCGCTCTCTTCAAAGCGGAGTTGACTGAACGGTATGGCAATCTCCGTCGTCCAATTATCGGCATTGATTCTAGCGCGGCATTCCCAAACGATATCCCAGTTGGAGTTCAGAGTATCGCCGCTGTTCGACACCGCCGTGTCCTCCATCCCGCCCAACGGGTTGAAACGGAAGAAAACCGCATTGCGTCGATCGTTGTAAGTGTCCAACAGCAGAAATCCGTAGTCGTTAGAACGCAGCCCCTCGGAATCCCGGCGCATCTCGTTCGCAACCAATCTCTCCATCTCCGAGTCAAAAAATACGAAACCGAAGTAAAGATTCTTCGCGTCATAGAGAATCCGCACCTCGCTCGGTTGGGTCATCGGTGCGCCTTGGTTCGGTTGTATCTGGAACAACCGGCGGATCGGCTCTACGCTTTGCCAAGCCGCCTCATCGAAAACTCCATCGACCTTGATGCTCTCGGAAATCCGATGCGGTGAGACGCGATGTTGCACCGATTCCGCACTGGCCGTGACAGGAGGTAACAGCACACAAATCAATGCGAAAGCCAAGAGATTTCCAATTCTCCAATTCATCTTCTCTCACAACCCCACGTCTGTAAGAGCGATTAAGCGAATGGATTGCGGGTAGATTCGCTATCGCCTTCCTTAACCAGTCAGTTGATTGATAGAGATCCCCTCGCCCGCCGACTTTGCGTGAAATCTAGATTTTTACTCCGCTCCGCACAAGAAGCCTTTACTCGATCCACCTAATAGATGCACTTAAACTCTATAGGAATGGCATAATCACGATTACGGCAACCACCAATACGTTATCTTTCCGACAATCGTCCAGTCACGGAGATTGATGCCCTCACCCTCAGCATCATAGGTCTGGTTAACCACCAAATAGACATCGCTGCCCGGACGGTAGATATAGTTTATTAGAAAGTTTGCGGAAACCGCGTCTCGGTCGCTGCTCCACTGCGCAAATAATTTTGTATACAGCGTTGTTGAAAAGGAATAGCTCATCCTTCCGGCAAATACGCTTGCATTGAATGTCCCAGACGGAAAGCTAATACGATTCAAATCCAGCATTGGATGGATGCTCAGTCGCGCGTTCGGCTTGTAAACCGTTTCCACACCGACTCCGTGACTCGTGCCGTGATAGAATTCCCCGAAGTTCATATGAAATATACTGAATACCTTTCGACTGCTGTCCCCGAAATAGTACGCTCCAAACCGGGTAAACTCATAATCCCCGCGTGGAACGACAGCGTCCTCTATTTCAAAATCTTCCGCTAAATGTTCCGTTGTATGTGTGGCGTGGATACCCATCCAATCACCGCTCATAAGTTCGACTTCGCCGTCGTATGTAATGTTTCGAGTTTCAAGTTGGTTGTCTCGATTCAACACCAATTCAACCGTGGGACCGGTTCCGACCTGACGTACCCCGTACGCCTCCGGCCAAGGCCTATACCGCGCTCTGCCGCGGAGATGACGCACCCCCATGCGAGAAACGAAACCTACTTCAGGATCGAAATTGTCTCCGATGTCCGTGTATGACCCCTCCGCGTGAAAACGACTGCCGCGCCAATCACCTCCTAAATAGAACGCGCTATCCTGTTCAGAAACCTCGTCGTCAAACGTGCGCGACCACAGCCCTCGGAAAGTAAGGTCTTTCCGTGGTTTATAGGAAACATCAAAGCCCGCTGTGCGATTATAGGCATCGGCGCTCTGCTTGTTGATGGCGATTACGCCGACGGATGAACCACTGAAAACGTCCCTGGTCAATCGCACTACGGAATAGTTCGTGCGCGGTTCGGCCACTTCATCGTCCTGAAATTCATCAGTGAGTACATCAAGTACACCAACGCCGTAGGCACCGACTTTCCCGGTTATCTTGCCGCCCGCGATAATGGGGATCGCACGTTCTTCCGCCAAGCCGATACGCCGGCTGTAGAACAGCAGTAATGGTGGAGGACTAAAGAAATTGGGGCGCGGGATACCCACATCAAAGATACCGGCTCCTTCAAGAAAGAAAGGGCGCTGCTCCGGGAAAAACAGATCGAAGCGAGTGAGATTGACTCGCTCCGAGTCGGCTTCAACCTGCGCGAAGTCGGTGTTCAACGTGAGGTCCGCCGTCAGATTTGGCGTGATACCGTACTTCAGGTCCAAGCCCGCCTCTAAAACCGCGTGTCTCTCTGCTTCTGCCTCGCGACTGCTGCCTGTTGTAATATAAGGGAGAAATTCCAGATTGCGTGACGGAGAGATGTCCTCCAATCCCGTGAGACTGCCAAAATAGGCTGTGCGGTACTTCCCCATGGCACCGTATGTCTTGGGTGCCGGTTTCCATGCTCCTATTTCTTGGTTACGCGCGATCTGCCGCCCAAAGTTTATTCCCCATGTCATCACATCGCTCTGTTCAAAGCGGAGTTGACTGAACGGTATGGCGATCTCCGCCGTCCAATTTTCCGGGTTGATCCTGGCGCGGCACTCCCAAACAATGTCCCAGTTGGTGTTCAGACTGTCGCCGCTGTTGGACACCGCTGTGTCCTCCATCCCGCCCAACGGGTTGAAACGGAAGAAAACCGCACTGCGCCGATCGTTGTAGGTGTCCAACAGCAGAAAACCGTAGTCGTTAGACCACAATCCTATGGAATCCCGGCGCATCACGTTGGCAACCAGTTTATCCATCTCGGCGTCGAAAAAGGTGAATCCGAAGTAGAGATGCGTCGCATCATAGAGGATGCGCGCCTCGCTCGGCTGCGTCATCGGTGCGCCTTGGTTCGGCTGTATCTGCAAAAACTGGCGAATCGGCTCTACGCTTTGCCAAGCAGGTTCATCAAAGATTCCGTCAACCTTGACGCTCTCGGAAATCCGATGCGGGGAAACGCGATGTTGCATTGATTCTTCGCTCGTCGCTAGAGGAGGCAACAGCACCCCAACTGCTAGTAAAAGCGGGAGATTCCTGACCTTCCAACCCATTTTCCCTTTGCCACTTCGCGTCGTCTGATTGCGGCGATTGATCTTCATTCGTCACCGTAATCGCAGATACCTCAGAACGACAGACCCATCTCACCCGCAACACCGGTGATATACCCCTTCGCCAAATCATACTCCTCTTTCCCGGACAAGTGCTCCATCATCAACGGCACATCCCCCGGCAGACGGTTCAACTCCGTGAGGTAAGTCTCGTAGTGCAAGCTGCCCGTCCCCGGGCGGCATTCCTGTATCTCCACCGTGAAGGTCGGATACATGACGATGTCTTTCCCGTGGCAACTGACGATAGCGTGACCGAGTTTCTCGAAACACTCCTTAATTACGCTCCTGTTATTGAAAAACCGCCACGGTGAGGTAATGATATTGACAGGGTCCAAGTGTACACGAAACGACGGGCGATCAACCGCCTTCAGCAGTGCGGCGTAGGAATCGGCGCTGTCCGGCAGTACGGATGGCATCATCTCCAACAAAAAACTCGCACGCTTCGGCTTAACCGTATCCAGAATCTGTCGGACGACCTCTACAATCAGATCGAAACATTCGTCCGTCAGGTTCTTGGGGTGAGGCGCGGTTGAAGAGGCTGGATCGTACGTGCCCGCATAGTTCACGCAGCCTAGCGCACCAACTTCGTCGGCTACCGCAAGCCGTTCGCAAACAATGTCTATCTGTGCACCCCGTTTCTCCAAGTCCGGCGCAATCATGTTTCCCCATGCGCCCCCGACCTCGGCAATTACAACCCCTTCCGACTCAAAGGCACGCTCAATTTCTCGCATGCGCTCCGGTTCTTGCAAGCTAACTCTCGGACAGTAGGCGGCGCGAAAACCCTCTGCTGTATGGGCTTTCGCTAACGCTGCCGGATCATCGGTGTCAACGAAAACAGGCCCGCCAAGTCTCATAATTTATCTCCTCCACGATCGGGGGCAAATCAATTGCATTTCAGTGTACAAAGATTCGATTTCTTCTGGATCTTATCGTCATAATCCTGTATTCTTAATATGCCATTTTAGCACACACTCGACGAAACTGTAAACAGCCTTTTCCTAGCCTTGCGCCGTTGCGTGCACCCGGTTTCAACGCACAGTTTACCCCGTCAATCGAGGCATCGCTGCACTGAATAACGGCTCGCTCATCTGTCGAAAGGTGCCACCTTAACCGAAGCAACTCATACAATTCCAAAATCTAGATGTTACAGTTAATCCGACACGCGCAATGAATTGCGCTACTACGAACCCCGGGTTTTGTAACTTGAGGATTACGAATTTGTATCAGCTTCGGTTCATTGCAACCATCTCTCGAACAAACGTTCAAGGAACAACCTCAGTCCTATGCGGACCGCCTCAACCGACACTCCCGATACAGAGATACAAAATAAAGAGGAAAGAAAACGCGAGCGTGATCGTAATTTTAGACTTGCCATGCTGCAAGGCACATTCATGCGAATGAGTTTTGCCTTGGTTGATGCCGCGACAATCCTACCCGCCTTTGTCCATACTCTCACGCAATCAAAGATTCTCGTCGGACTCACGGGATCGCTGCAACCCGCCGGTTGGATGTGGCCGCAACTCCTGATGTCGAATCTTCTTGAGCACCGTCCACGAAAAATGAAGTTCTACGCGCTTGGAATGGCTGTCCGCATCACAATGTGGGTGGCTATTTGCCTATCCGTAATCTTCATCGGCGCTCAACGACCGGTTACGCTTGCCATCTGTTTCCTGATGTTTTACTTCATCGCCGCTTCCGCGATGGGTGTCTCGACGATTCCCTACATGGACATCATCTCAAAGGTTTTCAGCCCGCGTCGCAGAACCCAGTATTTCAGCCTACGCCAATTCTATGGCGGCTTGTGTGGGGTCCTCGTCGGTTTCTTCATTCGTGCGGTGCTAGGCAAGGAATCAGAATTCACCGGCCCCTTTGGCGGTGTTACCCGGTTCTTTAAGTCACTCGTCAATTTCTTTGTTTTCTCGGTGCTGGGACTGAGCTCCGAGCTGTCGTTTCCCTACACCTACTGTATCCTGTTTATCTGTGCAGTCGTCACCTTCACCTTGTCGGTGACGTTCTTTCTCAGGATCCGCGAACCTGTCGGCCCCGTTCAAGCGTCGCGCCAGCCGATTCGGCAACACCTCAAGCGCGGCCCCTATTTCCTCCGCATAGATGCGAATTACCGGCGGCTCTTGTTCCTCCGAATCTGCCATCACTCCGCCGGAATGTCAACCCCGTTCTTTGTCCCCTTCGCCATGCAAAAGTTGGGCATTTCAGAGGCAACAATCGGCTCCTTCTTCATTACAATGGCGCTCACCGGCGTGGTCTCAAACATTTGGTGGGCGCATGTCGGGAAACATCACGGTGTCAGATGGGTGCTGATAATGACCTCGGCGATTTTGACGTTGCCGCCTTTGTTTGCGCTTTTGGTGCGATTCCTGCCGCTTGCTTGGCAATCGCCGTGCTATTATCTCGTGTTCTCGGCAGAGGGAGCCGCCGTAAGCGGCATGTGGGTCGGTTTCATGGCATATCTGCTCAACATTGCCCCGCCTTTGAGCCGCCCAACCTATCTCGGTTTTATGAACACTCTTCTGTTCCCCATGAGTTTCGCTCCTCTTCTTGGAGGGGTGCTGGTAAACATCGTGAATTACGGCGGGTTATTCCTCATGTCGGTCGCTTGCGGCGTCTTAGCCCTTATAGTCACTAGACGGCTGGATGAAGACGTTTACGAGGATGATGGCAGCATTTAGCTCGGCTTTTGCATTTGTAGGGTGCGATCAACCGAGTGAACAACGAGGGCGATAGAAATTCTTGATAGAAATCTTACCAGCCTTTGAATACCTAGTCAGGCAGGGTGGGCACTCCCCACCATCCATAGGGATCAAGTTAAGCGTCATGGATCGCAGTCACGCGGTTTCTAGTGTCTTAAACTGTTAATCTCCATGTAGACATGGGTGATGGAATACCAACCCATTCGTTGATGGGTGCACCACAGAAGATGACTCATGACGCTGGTTTCCGTAGGTGCCGGTGCGGTTGGAAAGGGATCTCTATCGCACTCATTATCCATTCGCTTGATCGCACCTACCGTATGGGGTGAGATTGAGATTTACTCCTCGCCCAATGGGGACTAAGTTAGGGTATTGCGGCAAAGAACTCCACCGATACTAGACGAACCCCCTTAACTGGATCCCTATGGGGCGGACACTCCCCACCATCTCCCTTGTATACGCTTTTGGCCAATAGCCAAAACGTGAACTTTTCTCCTATACCAGCGAATATTAAGCGAACGAATAACGAATGCAACGCTACCTGATTGGTATTTTAATTTGACATGTCAATCCCCTTCAGGTATGCTTTTTCCGGCAACAGGCGAGAAAACAGAGCAACCCCTAAGAAAAATTAAAAATTTGGGAAATCCAAACGCAGACAAAGACTTCGACGCGCATCCCACGAGGCAAAAAACCTCGTCAGCTTCTCCGAAGACGCCGTATTCAAGGATAACCTCAATACGACTTTCAAAAACGGGCAACGTGTCTACATCGAATATCAAGATTGCGGACTGAGCGAAGCCGAGCCTGACAAATTTCACGCCCGCATCGGTCACGTAAAGCCCGGCGTCGATGACGCAAAACACACTCGTCCGGACCGCCATCACCCTGACTTTCCCACGATTTATTTGCTGAAAGGGTAAACATATATCGCTGCTCTGTGTCGGGAGAATATCACCATGGCAAAGGAAGTCGTCGGTTTCATCGGCCTCGGCAATATGGGAAAGCCCATGGCGAACAATATCGCTCGTGCCGGATACGATATGGTGGTCTTCGACATCGCCGGAACGGCGGAGCGCGCGCCTGAAGGAGCAACAATTGCCGACTCCGTGCGCGACGTGGCGGAACAATCGACAACCGTTTTCCTAAGTCTCCCTACACTTGTCGCCAATACCGAAGTCATAGCGGAGATTGCCGAAAGCGATGTCCGGGCGGAGCTCGTCGTGGTGAATACATCGACGGTCGGCGCAAAAGTTGCCGCCGAAGTTAACAAGTGTCTCGGTGAAATAGGCGTCGGCTATGCTGACGCCCCGGTATCCGGCGGCGCGGCAGGTGCACGAAAGGCGACCCTCACCGTGATATTTTCGGGCGACGCGACACTGTTCAGGCGGTTGCAGCCGTTGTTCGACGTGATCGGCGCAAACAGTTTCAACGTCGGCAGCGAACCTGGACAAGGGCAGCGGATGAAGATGGTGAACAATCACCTAGCAATCTCAACCTTGCTAACCACGAGCGAAGCCCTGGCGTACGGTGAGGCAGGCGGACTCGACATGAAAACCATGCTGGACATCCTCAACGTGTCCTCCGGGCGGAGTTACACCACCGAACACATATTTCCGAACTTCGTCCTCACCGAAACCTACGACAGCGGCGGCCCGGCATCCATCATTCGGAAGGACATCGGGTTGTTTGTTCAAGAGTCGATAGCAGACGGATGCCGCCACAGTCTGGCAAAAACAACGCTAGACCTGCTAGAGTCTTTTGATGACGAGAACCCCGACAGTGACCAGACAGAAGTTTATCCCTTTACACGCGACAAGAAACAAGTGTAGAGTGGGATCAAGTGAGATCAAGCAAGCGAATAGAGCGATCAAGTGACTGAATAGGGAACGCGATAGTAGATCCCAGTGCGATAGCTTTCCCCGAAATTCACGAAATTTTTGTGCTGTCAATTTAGAGAAACGGTTTGAATTAAACACAAATCCCTGACGAAACTAAATCTACCTACAATGCAAACCAACTCATGGACAATTAAAACCGTAATCGGCGTGGGTGTCCTCGCCATCATCATTGCCGGCGCGCTGATTGTGCGTCGTATCACCGCCTCGTCCGACGACACGCGCCGCGTCGTCTATAAACTCCCCAAGACAAGGAACTCCGAGCAGAGAAAACAACTTCTCGAACGAATCACCCGCGCGCAGGCGAGAAGCGAACCGAAAGCCGCCACGACTCAGGCCGAAGATCGACGGGAGAGCGAATCGGGACAGGGTAGTTCAGCCGCCGGATCCGATGAGACAGAGGAGCGTTTTGATGCTGACGAATTCGAAGAATGGATGGAAGAGGAACACGATGAGGAAGCTCCCACTTATGACAAGAGATATGACGACCTAATCAGTGCCGCGACGAATGTTCAATCGGTCATGAACCAGATTAAGCGGATTGATGAGGAAACCGAACGAGTATTTGGCGACTGGAAACGCAACGTCCGTGACCCCAAAAATCCTACGAAGGAAGAGGAACAAAGAATCATGGAAGCGAAGGAAGATATGGCGCCCATGTTTGAAGCGCGTGAAGAATTATACGACAGCTTGGGCTCGTTCGTCGAGGATGTAGCGAGCGCCGTTCCGAGCGCACTTCACACGGAATCTCATGGCCCCTACAAGCAGCGCTTAAGTTTCGATTACGGCGAAATTCGATCGGCGCTTGGTGCGCCCCCGGACCGATTCGACGCACAACTCTCCGAATTCTTCGCCGAATTCGAATACTGGAGCGTGTCAAAATAACCGCTATACGATTCTTCTTTTTCTGTAGGCCGAGATCAAGCGAGCGGATAACGAGAGTGATCGAGTTCCCATGCAGATTCCTGTACAATAGAGGTTGCTATACCGCACTTGACAGACTTGATTGACGCCATTTATAGGCCGCAATTATAGGAAATGGAATAGCCGGTGAATAGGAATCGCTATACTTTGCGTTGGGTATTATTGCGCTTTCTTTTCCAGTGATAATTGTTTCTAATGGGACTTACGTAGCACCATTAGGTCGGGAATCGGAGTTCCCCATAGGAATCAAGTTAAGCGTTTCACGGCGCAGGTTGCGCTGTTTCAATGTCTCAATCTATTGATTCCCACGTAATCTTGGACGAAAGAATCCCTTTTAATTCATCAGTCGGTCAGACTAAGAGGATGTTCCATAGCGACCGTTTTCGTAGGGGCGGGGTTCCCCCGCCCGATAGGGACAAGTGTTAGTAATTTAACGAGGGAATATCCCGGCAATACGTAGCGAAATCTCTTAAATTGATCCCTATGGGTTGGGAATCGGAGTTCCCTCGTACAAGGGTCGCGACCTGGAGATCGCTCCTACAAAAGACGCAATTTCTGACAGTGCGGAGTATAAATGCCCCTAGCCCCTCAGACAGAATGAACAAAAAAGCCGAGCTTCGCAAAGGAATCGAAGAATTCAATCGCGGCGACTACTTTGAGTGTCACGAAACCTTGGAAGACGTTTGGATGCTTGAGGCTGGCGAAGACAAGCGATTTTATCAAGGGCTAATCCAACTCAGCGTCGGCTTCTTCCACCTGCTCAATCGCAACCTTCGCGGGGCGGCAAGTCAATGGGAAAAAGGAATGGCGAAGCTATTCGATTATGACGATGAACACTTGGGCGTCAACTTGAAAACGCTCCGCGCCAAGATGCGGCGCTGCCAAGAAATGTTGGAAGCCGTCCGAAAAGGTCGGCGGGCGGAGTTTGACTGGTCGCTCGCGCCGCAAATCATCATAACCGAGTAGGGCATGGCGTAATTACCGTATGAGTTATACGCTCAGTCACTGTAGGTGCGATCGAGGGAGTTCGATAGAAATCCAATAGAGATTCCTTGAACCGAACAAATCGTTACTCTCTATAGGGTGCGCACCAGCCTTTGAAAGCACTCGCCACAGGAAGTCGCGACCAAGAGAGGAGACCGATCAATGGTGTCAAAACAAACCGATAGTGAAGTGGTTTTGACGATACCAATGCACCCGAGTATGGAACTCGTGGCGGCACAGACCGGCTCCCTGATCGCCGAAGCAAACGGATTCGATGAGAGATGCATCGAAGAGATTCAACTCGCGATAATCGAAACGTGCATCAACGCCTTCGAGCACAGCAAGAGCGATGATCAGCGGGTACACATCAAGTTCATAATTAAGGACAACGAGTTGGAACTCAAAATCACTGATCGCGGCGTCGGTTTTCAATTCGATCCGGAGGTATTGTCGCCGGAGGGCGAAACAAAGTCGCACGCGCTGCGGAAACGCGGCTGGGGGCTAGAGTTAATAAAAAACATGATGGACAATCTTTATGTCGATAGCAACGAGCACGAAACTACAATTACATTGGTGAAAAAGAAACCCGATTACTGATTGAGTTGTCTAACTTGAAAGGTTGAGGAGACCAAAGTGCTTAGCGGTAAATTTGACGTTCAGATACGGGAAGAGGATGGTTACGCCGTCATTCAAACAGAGGGTTATTTGAATGGCCCCAGGGGTGAGAGCCTTGCCGAAACGGCGAAAAACCTCATGCATAAGGGACATACCAAATTTGTCATCAACCTCGCCGAGACAAAACTCATCAACAGCATCGGCATCTCCATCCTGATTGAAATTATCGAACTGCTCGAAGAGCGCCAGGGAATTCTAAACTTCTGCGGCTTGACCCCGACAATTGAGCACACATTCAAACTTGTGGCGTTGGCGAGACACGCTGGAATCTTCCCGGACGAAGATTCGGCAATCGCCGCCCTCAACACCCCGTAGATTTACGCTGAAACCAAGTGTTTTCTTGAAAACTTGGTTTCTCTCTTCGGCAATTCGGTAGAGGAGCCCTATTCTCCACTTCACCCCATCCGCATACCTGCCTTGAAAGAACGTCAACCCATGAAAACGCCTTCCGCCGACGAAACCATACAACGACTGATTTTCGGTCTATCGGAACTTGACGAACTCGGCGAAACCATCATCTCCGGACACGGCAACTTCAGCGTTTCGAGCAGAACCTATCTGCGCATGATTCTGGGCACGCTGCAGGTGTCGGGGGGCGCCATCCTGCTGTTCCACCCGAACGAAAACACGCTTACCATTAAATCGTCCGTAAATGTACGTGACGAATCGCTGGTCATTCGGGTGCCACCCGATCAGATTCCGGGGTTCTTGGATCACCCGTTCATCGATCCGTCCAACCCGCCGGAGGTTCTCCAGCCGTTCTTCGAGCAAATCCACTCCCAGTTGAAATCGCTCGATGCCCGGTTTTGGTTCCCGTTAAGGATTCGCGACGAATTTCTGGGCGTAATTAGTCTCGGAGGATTTTTTGATGGGCACGAAATAGAGGATTGGAATCGGGAGCTGCTCAATGTATTCGCCAACCATACCTCTATCGCGATCGCCTATTCGCAACTGATGGTCAGAAGCCGCGCCGAACGGTTTCGGCTCTTCATGCTCTCCGATACCGCGACCCAAATCTGCAAATCACTGGATACGGAGGCGGTGCAGGAGGAAGTGGTGGCGCATGTGGTCTCGCTGTTGGACGCAAACGCCGCCGGGCTGATGCGAATAAATCCAAATACGGAACGGCTTGAGATGAAATCCCTGTTCAGCCTTGAATCTCATCCCAACGCCGAGTTGCGGAACCTGTCGATTCCCCTGAAATCCGACGAAAATCTGCATCCGGCACTCTCCATGCTCGCCAAAGTCGCAACGCAAGAGGACAAAACGCTGATTTACAACGATGAGCAAAATGCCGCGCTGTTTGGTCGCAAGAATCTTATCGCCGTCCCGTTACGCGGCCGCGAGGAGATACTCGGTGTCTTGGTCGTTGCCGATAAGGTGGGAAGGAGCGGCATTACACTTGATTTTACCGTCGGTGATAGGACTCTTCTGGATGCCTTCGCCCACCAGGCGGGGGTCGCCATTGAAAACGCCTTCCTCTATCAAGAAGCGCTAGAGGGGCGTCGATTGCAGGCGGAGATGGAAGAAGCCGAGAAAATCCAGCAAACTCTGATTCCCGACACGCTGGCCGAGATTCCCGGCTATGAAGCGTGCGGACTTTATCAACCCCGCGGCGGCGTCGGAGGTGACTACTACGACTGCATTCCCGAGTCAGACGGCATGTGGGGACTCGCCATCGCCGATGTCTCCGGCAAGGGAATGCAGGCCGCACTGCTGATGGCAACCCTGCGAGCCGGGCTGCGCTCCGAAGCCACCCGCAAAACCGATTTGCCGAGCATGGCGTTAACCCTCAACTCGCTGCTGAATGCGAGCGGCGACTTCGGTAAATATGCAACCTTCTTTTATGCCCAGTTGCACGCCGAAACCGATCAACTGATATCCATCAACGCCGGTCACAACGCCCCGATGGTCATTCGTAGCGACGGTGATTGCGAATGGCTTAGAAAAGGCGGGGTGATGCTCGGGATATTTCCCGACGACATGATCACAAACATGCCCCCCTTTGAACAGGAGACCACGCAACTCGCTGGCGGGGACATCATTCTGTTCTACACCGACGGCGTCACCGAAACCACGAATATCGACGACGAACTTTACGGAGAAACCCGGTTGCAGGCGACCGCGACACGCCTCCGAAATGAAAGCGCGGAGGCAATATGTCGTGCCATATACAATGAGGTCATCGATTTTCAGGGCGAAGCCGAGCAATTCGACGACCTGACGCTCATGGTGCTCAAGAAAAAATAATCCTGTAGGGTGCGCACTGCGCACCAGCCTTTATTGTAGGGTGGGATCAAGCGAGTGGATAAGGAGTGGGATTATCTATCGCCTTCGCTATCCGCTCAGTTGATCGATAGAGATCCATCAAGGGAGCGGATAGCGAGTAGGATTATCTATCGCCTTCGCTATCCGTTCAGTTGATCGATAGAGATCCCTTGCCTACCATCCCAACACCATAACGCAAAAAAATGAACACACGAAACACCACCGCTCCTGACAACATCAAACCTTCCTTCTCCGGTCACGAAACCTTCCCGTTCCGCTACACCTGGCTCAAGAAAGGCGTTGACGCCGTGACTAACGACCCGGCCGTCTTCACGAGCGACCAATCGACAATCATCCTCGGCGTCGGGAAAAACATGGTGCGTTCCATCCGCCACTGGTGCACCGCGGCGGGGCTTATTCAAGCGAAGAAAAATGATCGCACACGATTCAAGCCGACCAAACTCGGCGCAGCCATCCTTGCCGATGACGGATTCGACCCCTACCTTGAGGACAGCGCAACGCTGTGGCTCATCCACGCGCAGCTTGCCGCAAACGCCAGCCGAGCGACCACATGGTACTGGGCGTTTGGGTTCTTCAATCAGAACGAGTTCAGAAAGGAGAGATTCACTGCCGAATTGCTTGATTGGACCGAAAAGAACGGTTGGAATCGAATCTCGGAAAATTCGATTAACCGTGATGTCGATTGCTTTCTCCGCACCTACGTCCCCTCCCGCACGACGAAGGGAATAATCATAGAGGATTCCTTCAACTGTCCGCTCGTTGAATTGGGGCTTATCTTCGACTCATCCGACGGACTCGCCTACCAATTCCACCGTGGCGCCAAACCTTCATTGCCGACTCCGGTTTTCGCCTCCACTCTGTCTCGATTTTGGGATTCCCGCTTCTCGGAGCGAAGTTCTCTCGCACTTGGGGAAATCGCCTATTCACCGGAAAGTCCGGGACAAATCTTCAAGCTAGACGAGGATTCCGTCGTCGGTTACCTTGAAGAACTCGACAATCTCACCGACGGCGCCCTCCGCTACGATGAAACGGCGGGACTCAAACAGGTCTACCGGGAGAAAAAGGTTGACAAAATTGAGTTACTTCGTAACTATTATGGACTACGGGCTTGATAAGTCATCCCTGCGGTTTTCGCTCCCGGAACCCAAGATCTCGCTAGAAGACAAAATATAATGAATATCAATAGATCTGGTGTTCCCTTCTTCTTGACGTTACGCGACAGAAATGAGACAGGCAAACCCGAGAAACATACGAATCTATGTTGACCAAAACGATCGAGAGCCTTTCACCGAATGGCTGAGATCCATTCGAAATCGAAGAACACGGAGACGAATTCAAACTCGAATTGACCGCCTTGAAGCCGGAAATTTGGGCGACTATAGATTTGTTGGCGACGGTGTTTTTGAACTCCGTTTCCAATTTGGTCCTGGCTATCGGGTTTATTTTGGACAATTAGACAATACAATTATCGTCCTACTCTGCGGCGGGGATAAATCCTCGCAAGTTAGAGACATTGAACAAGCTAAAACCTATTGGCAGACATACAGGGAGTCTTAAAAATGAGAAATTACCACGATTACCTGATGGAAGAACTTTCCGATCGGGAGGAGGCTATCGCCTATCTCGAAGTCGTACTAGAAGAATACCAGAAAGACGGTGACACCTTCGGATTTCTGATAGGACTCCGCAACGCCTTTGAAGCCCAAGGTGGACCAAACGAATTCGCTCGACGCACTGACATTGACCCGCGAGACCTCTTGCAAGTGTTATCCGGCAACGACAAGCAGGATCTCGACACACTTGAAGCCGTTCTCAATGATTTAGGAGATTCGCTTTTGAACGTAAAAGTCGAAAATGAATCCCTTAACGTGCAATACGCAGAAATTTTGAATCGCCTAGTCCCTATGATTGATCGCCTCAATCCTTATCTTAATCTGGGTGAAATGGACTTTAGTCCGAAATCGCACCGATCTATGGAAATGCGGGTGGCACATGAGCAGGTATAGCGGTAGTAGTTTTGATAATTTTCTCCGGGAAGAGGGGATACTTGAGGAAGTTTCAGAACGTGATCGAAAGCGGCTCTTCACCCTGCAGCTTCAGGACACGCGAGTTGTTTCGCACGACGAAGAAGATATGGAGATGTTGAATCGCGTCGCTTCCGAAGTAGTCCATGCGAGTCCTCATCTCAATCTAGATAATACTTCCATTACGGTGGAATCGTATAAATTCTGCAATGGAATAGAAACATCGGATAATCAATCTTGATGGTTCAGTTCTTCGGCAGTTGTTCGTTGAAATAGGTTTTTCCTTCGACATCAATAAACAAGGCAAGTTTGAGACGAAAGGTTGCGTTTGACCGCATGCTCGTTGTTTCGCTAAGTAGCCGGAGGCATGTAAAATGAGATTCTTTATTCCTGCAGTGAAGGATGAGGCTGACGCAGAGATGGTCTGGGAAGCGACCAAAAAATTTGCGGAGGAGATGTTAGGGTGGAAGATTTCTGAACGCCGAATTTTCAGCATCGCCTATCAGCACGAAGGCAAGGATTACCATGTGGAGGTCGGGAAACCCGATCCGCGTAATAGTGAGTTGGTGATTGCCATTCTGGAATCAACCACCTATCTTGTTTGCACGCCGAATCGAGGCGTTGTGCGAGGTATACCAATCTTGGTAGGTCAAGACAAGGTAGGGAAAACTATTGATTTCGAGATCCATCAAGCGAGCGGATAGCGAGCAATCAACCGACTGATTAGGATCAAGCACGCGAATAGCACGCGCGATAGAGATCCCACCAGCCTTTATGTGCGAACTATACTCCGTAGGGGCGAGGTTCCCTCGCCCCACAACGTGTAGGCTTTAGCACACTGCCCACCACCTATCAAGTAACACACCACATGGAGAATCTCTATCGCACTCGCTTGATCCTCTGGAGTGCGGGACTCTGGACATGTCGCATTCTATTGACATTTCGATTCTCTGGATCGAGGAAAGAGACTCCTACTAAAACGTGTTGCTTGTTGAAGGAATTATTCCGACAGGGATAATAGGGCGCTATCAAGTAACACTCCACATTGCACTCCTCTGGAGTGCGCAGATTAGACGCATCGCGATTCTATTGACATTGCACTCCTCTGGAGTGCAGAAGTGGGGAGGGATTGTATTCTATTGACATTGAAGAATCACTATCGCGCTCGCTATCCACTCGCTTGATCCTCTGGAGTGAAACCATTCTACGAAGGGACGCTTTTTCAAAACCTGTCATAGAGCAAACAATGAATGTTGCTTGCTGGAAGAATTATTCCGACAGGAATAATGGGGTGATCTTAACTACAAATTGGTGGGAAGCCGCAACGATTCTTGCCCCTGCTGCTGAACGGACAAACCCATCCCCCGCCCAATTAACTCAACCCTCACGACTCATCCACATCATCATATTCCGGTATCAGATGTTCCATGGCAACCTCTTCGTTCAGTTCAATCCCCAATCCCGGCTGATCCGGAACCACAAATTCGTTATCTTGGATGAGCGGTTCCTCCGAAATTGCCAAATCCCAACGCCACTCCACCTGATCCGCGTGATACGGGAGTTCCATGACGATGAAATTCCGTACCGCGGCACAAACATGCGCCGTCGCCGTCATGCCGATTGGCGATGTGATGTTGTGCGCGGCAAACGGCATATAGTACAGATCCGCCAAATCCGCAATCTTCTTCGCCTCCAGTATCCCTCCCGTCCCAGACACATCGACGTGCAGCATGTCGCACGCTTGCGCCTGAATCAGATCTCTGAAACCGTCCCGGCGAAACAGAAACTCACCGGTACAGATTGGAATCGAAGTCGCGGCGCTCACCTTCGCCATCGCTTCGGGGTTATCGTTCGGCACAGGGTCCTCCAAGAACATCAGATCGAACGGCTCCAAACACTCGGCGAGTTTAATAGCCGCGTGCACGCTGTATAGACTATGGCAGTCGATGCTGATATCAATCTCGTCACCGACAGCCTCTCGTGCGGCGGCAACCAACGACGTCATTTTTCCCAACTCCGCCGTACTCAATTCCCGATTGACCGCATCCTGCCTAAGTTCGTTTGCGGAGTTGTCGATGTCAAACTTAATCGCTTGGTAGCCGTCTTTAACACCTTCCCGCGCCCGCTTCGCCCAACTCTTCGGCGTGTTGCCCTCTCCATGCCCAACATCGGCATAAAGTCGAATACGCTCCCGATACTTCCCGCCCAGCAACTGATAAATCGGCACACCTAGGCTTTTTCCGAGCACGTCCCACAAAGCGGTTTCTATCCCGCCGATAGCCGACAAACCCATCCCGTATCGGTTTCTCACGGAACCAATCAGTCGATTGTACAACGGCTCGATATTCCTCGGATCCGCACCAACGAGCGTGTCTCTGAATTGCAAGATAATGTCGGCAATCCCCGCCCCGGGATGCGCCTCTCCCAACCCCGTCAATCCCTCGTCGGTCTCAATCCGAACATAGTTCCACTGTTTATATCCGCTTAACGTCAAAACCTTCACATCTGTAATCTTCACGCCTCACCTCCGTGTATGTGATGTCTTGATTATATCATTCTCTCCACGTAGGTGCGGTTTCCAACCGCACCGGGACTCGCCCGCTATCCACGGCAGGCAAACCAATCCTTACTGGACGGCTGACCTTTTCAAATGTCAACAGAACCAATCACACCCTGTAAAAAACTCGGTTGATGTTGCGCACGCCGACGATTCATGATAGCATGTCTTCCCAAGATCATGCAAGATATGTAGTACATCTGTAGGGTGCGCACCGCGCACCAGCCTTTTTCAAAATTTCCTCTGTAGGAGCGATCAAGCGAATGAATAATGAGAAGGATTTACTATCGCCCTCCCTATTCGGTCGGTTGATCGATAGAGCTCCCCTTGCCCCGCTGGCTCTGCGCAGAGATAAGGTTTCTTACCCTGTTCCACAACGGTATAATCTTCCGAAGAACAACTATGACACAAGAAAAACAAAAATGGCGCGTGGCAATTGCCGGCTGCCACCGCATGGTCACACCAAACCCCGGCAGCCACAACTTCGCCGCCGCCTTCCATGCGGTTCCGGAAGTCCAAGTCGTCGGCGTTTTCGATTACGGTGAGGAGACCCGCGCCGAGTTTGTAGCCTGCTGGCGAGACGTGTGGGGCGAAGTGCCGACCTACGACGATTACGAACGTATGCTTGCCGAGACGCGCCCCGATCTCGTATGCATCGCCACCCGTCAAACCATGCACGCCGACCAGATCGAACTCGCCGTCCAATCCGGCGTCCGCGGAATCCTCTGCGACAAACCGCTCGTCACCAGCCTCGAAGAACTCGACCGAGTCAACGCCGCCTGCCGAGATGTGCCACTTCTATTCGCCCTTGATCGACGCTGGTCCGCCCGCTACCGCTCTTTGAGGCGACAGTTGGCTGATGGAATCATCGGTCCCGTTACGAGCGTTACCGCATACGGGTTGTCGAATCTGATTAACCACGGCTGCCACTGGTACGATTCCCTGATTGCGTTAGCCGGTGACATCGCCCCCGCTTGGGTGAGTGGATTCGTCGAAGACCTATCGAACGAGCCTGCCGACTCACGCAAACGCCAAGACCCCACCGGCAGAGCTACGATCGGATTATCGAACGGCGTTGTCCTTTTCATCACTCCAGATGGTGCGCATAAAGGCACCGGGCTGCCCATGAATTTCGAGGTTGTTGGCGAGAACGGACGCCTCTTCCTCCTGAACGATGCCGCCGAAAGTTTCCTCTGGCGCGAGAACGACCCTTCGAATATCCAGCGATTGGAGCTACCGGGAGAAACCGAACCCTGGCCCGCTGGGAAAGCCATGGTAGAAGACCTGATTAACGCCGTTGAGAGCGGTGGGAGGACTGCCTGCGATATAAAAGAGGCATCACCGGCGACAGAGATAGGCTTTGCGGTTCACCTCTCATCAAAGCAGCAGGGTACGAAAATCGAACTCCCCGCAAAAACCCGCGCCCTCCAAATCAAGTCATTTGAGTGGGGAACTGAGCCGTAGGAGGCAACAATCGCTGCGCCTCCTCTTGTAGGGACAACCCACCAAGCGAACGAACAGTGAGTGCGGTAGCAAATCCCCCGTGGTTGTCCGTTGCACTCACCCTCACTTTGGCACTTGAACATTACGGGAAAATCCGAATCCGCCCACGACCAGTGAAAAATATGGTATACTACCGGCGTCGCTCCACAATCTTGATCGTCCTATACGCTTTTGGAGTCGCGCTTATCGGGCACACGACAGCCACCACCCTTGTTGTGAACATCCCCGACCCGAATCTCCGCGCCGCCATCAAGAAAGCGCTTGACAAGCCCGAGGACGCCGCAATCACAGCCGCCGACATGGCGGAATTGACCGACCTTTCGGCAACCGAGGCAAAGATTCGCTACCTGACAGGTTTGGAGTATGGGGTCAATCTCACAGTCCTAATCCTTAACAATAACCGATGTTCCGACCTGTCGCCATTGAGCGGATTAACCAATCTCGAGGCTCTTGACGTTGGCGCCAACCCGATAGTCGATTTATCGCCCCTCGCGGGATTGACGAAACTGGAATTTTTGGAAATCCCCGACTGTAAAATTGTCGACCTATCGCCGTTAGAGGGACTGAGCCAACTGACAAACCTGAATCTCGTCAATAACCAGATATCCGAACTCACTCCCCTCGCTGCACTAAAGAATTTGGAATGGATAGACCTGTCGGGAAACCTAATAGCAGATCTGGCGCCTTTGGGAAAGTTATCAAACCTGAAAATGCTCTGGTTAGCCGAGAACAGCGTCTCCGACTTGGCGCCCCTCTCGAACCTGCCCAATCTTGTTCAGCTCTTGCTGAAGAGCAACAAAATCTCAGATTTGGCGCCCCTGGAGCAACTCACGAAGCTGGAAAAACTTGACATCTCCGTAAACAGCGTGTCTGACCTGTCGCCTTTAACGAAGTTAACCAACTTGGGAATCTTGAGTCTCGACGAGAACGAGATAGAGGACCTTTCCCCTTTAAGAGAGCTTTCAAACCTGAAACAATTGCACCTCTTCAAAAATCGCGTATCCGACCTGTCACCCCTAGCCGGATTAACCAATCTGGAACGGCTGGGACTTGTGGACAACCGAGTGTCTGACGTATCACCCTTGGTCGCATTAACCGGTCTGAGAGAACTGGATCTGCGATCGAACACGCTAAACCCGAAAACAGTCAGCACACACATTCCGCTCCTCCAATCCAAAGGTGTTTACGTGGAATATTCGGCTAGATGATTCCCTTTGAGTTTGAAAATAACCTCGGCCCCTATTGACGGTGACCAATGAGCATAGCTTCAAATGAGTTACAATCCATGACTAAAGAAATTCCGCTTTCCGAAATCTTCCACGTCAGCAGCCGCTTCCGACGCTCGGTTCACCTTGAACGCGATTTCTATGCCGAAAACTCGCTGGATGGCTACGTCCTAACGGTCACCGCACGCGAAACGCTGGCCCGCCTAATCTTCGCACTTGAGAATCCCTCGGCATCGAAAGCCTGGTCCCTCACCGGCCCCTACGGCTCAGGCAAATCCGCATTCGCACTTTTCGGCGCAAAACTATTGGGAGACCCCGGTTCGCCGGCGACACGGGAAGCGTCCCGCCTGTTAGAACACGGCGATGTTTTATTATGGAACCAGTTTAATGATGTGTGTGCCAGCCGTCAGAAGGGTAGCGGCTTCTGTCCTGTCCTCATCTCCGGCGAACGCGCACCGATTACCATCGCTTTGCTGCGAGGACTGGCAGGCAGTTTAGCCGCATTCGGCGCCGACCCCGGGTTCAATCCGCTCATCAACGCAATTGAAAAACGACTGGCGGGGGCAACACCTGAAAGTCCGCCCTACGCCTCTGAAATTACAGATTTCTTTGAATCGGCAACCCTACAGATTGGTAAAACTGGCGGCGCTGGCCTGATATTGGTCGTTGATGAACTTGGCAAATTCCTCGAACACGCAGCGCAACACCCATCGCAGGGAGACATGTTCGTCCTACAGAGCCTTGCGGAGTTTGCAGCGAGAAGCGGCGATACACCTCTGTTCCTGCTGACGATTCTCCATCAAGCCTTTGAACAGTACGCACAGCGGTTAGGAAAATCCCAGCGCGAGGAGTGGGCAAAGGTGCAAGGGCGCTTCGAGGATGTCGCCTTCATGGAACCGACAGAGCAGGTGCTCCGCTTGATCGGAGACGCCATTGAGAGAAATGCTAATGCGTCACAGACTCTAGATAATGTACAAAGTTTTCTTGCCGATTCGATTGACCTAGAACTCAAACCGCGTCAACTTGGCACAACCGAATTTCTTCAACTCCTCAAAAACTGTTTACCACTCCATCCGGCAGTCGCGCTAATCGTAGGATCGCTTTTCCGACGGTTCGCGCAAAACGAACGCTCCCTGTTCGCCTTGCTTAACTCCGGCGAACCCCACGGGCTTCAGGATTTTCTTGCCAGCCATAGCTACGATGGATGCCGTCTACCGCTCTTTTCGCTCCCCGAGTTATACGATTACATCAACACCGCTCTGGGAAATCGACTCTACGGGTCTAGCGACGGCAAAAAGTGGGCGGGAGTTGAATCTGCAATCGCGCGACTGGCGAACCCCTCCCCGATGACAGTGAAACTCATTAAATCTATCGGTCTTCTCGGTGTCGTCGGAGAGGTGAGCGTCAATCTGAGAAGTTCAGAGCGTCTACTCAGGTATGCGCTCGACGACGGGACGGACAACTACACTCAAGAATTGGAGCGCGCACTGGCAGAGTTGGAAAAGCGATCGATTGCAATCTACCGCCGCCACAGCGACGCCTACGCATTATGGGAAGGAAGCGACATTGATATCGAATCGAGGCTGAGCGAAGCAGCGGCGCAACTCGACCCGAATCAGCGATTGGCGACCACCATTTCGGAGCTGCTGCCACCCCAACCACTTATTGCCCGACGGCATCTCTTTTTGACAGGAACGTTACGATACTTCACAATTCGATACACCGATGTTGAAACTTTTGACACCGACCTCGAAACCACGTTAGATGATGCCGACGGTTTGGTACTCTACGCGCTGCCTGCCACCGACTTTGAAACCGAGACACTTGTAAAAAGGGCAACCGAGGTTGCTGATCGAAAAGATGTTCTCATTGCGATTCCCCAATCGATCAATCTCCTACAAGATGCTGTCGTTGAACTCGCGCGTTTGCAGTGGGTTGAGGATAATACACCTGAGCTTGTCGGTGATGCCACGGCGCGGCGCGAACTCGCCGCGCGAACAACAGAGGCAAAACGAACCGTACTCGATCAGTTATCATCCCTCTTTGGAGCGACTATCGCCGAGCAAGACGAAGCGACAAGTACGTGGTATCATACCGGGAATACGGTACGTATTACTTCAAGAAGAGAGTTGAACGCCCATCTTTCCAGAATATGCGATAGCGTTTACTATAAAACCCCAATCCTTCGCAACGAACTCATCAATCAACGCCAACTATCTCACTCCGCCGCGCGGGCGCGAAGAATGCTGATTAAGGGGATGCTCGAATGTGAAGATCAAGAAAACCTTGGCATCACGGGCTATCCGCCCGAAATGAGTGTCTACCTCTCTTTATTGTCGGACACAGGTATACACCGTAGTGTTTCGGGTGAATGGGGTTTTCACCCGCCGCAAAAGTCAGATAACAAGATGTGGTTAACGTGGGAAGCTATTGAGAGGTTTCTTGACGACTGTGAGGAAGAACATCAGCCAATCTCAAAACTTTATGAACGTTTGCACGCTCCCCCGATTGGCATGAAAAGTGGTCCCATACCAATCCTCCTGTGCGCCGTCCTGCTGCACTACGAAGCCGAAATCGCTTTGTACGAAGATGGTTCATTCGTCACGGACATTTCAATCCCAGTTTTTGAGCGTCTCATCAGGTCGCCCGAGAAATTTGAACTCAAGCGTTTCCGAATGAGCGGAATCCGATCCGAAGTGTTCTCGCAATTCTTGACACTGATATCCAAACCGTCGCCCGAAACGGGCCTGCTTAATCTACTGACAGTGGTCAAACCACTCGTGCGATTTGTCACGAAATTACCGCGCTATACGATGCTCACTCAGGAATTAAGCCACGAGGCAATCGAATTACGGAAAGCAGTTAGCAACGCGCGAGAACCGGACGCGCTCCTGTTCGTTCAATTGCCTCATGCTCTCGGGTTTGATGCGTTCGGTTCGTACGACGAAATGGATCCTATCACCGTGGGACGATTTTTCAATGCCTTGCGAGGGGTATTGTCCGAGCTAATTCGGGCTTATGGCGACCTGCTGGATTCGGTTGCGGGACTTATTGTTTCGGCGTTTTCATTGAGAGGAAACAATGAGGAGATAAGGTTAGAACTGTATCGCCGAGCCGAATCGCTGCTTGATTTGACGATTGAAACGAAACTTAAGGGATTTTTCCTACGGGTCTGTGACGAAGAGCTCGATTTCAACGAATGGCTCGAAGCCATCGGCACCTATATCGTCCAAAAACCACCGACATCGTGGAACGACTCCGACAAAACCCAGTTTCAGATGGACCTTGCCGAACTCGCTAAAAAATTTCACCATTTTGAAGTTGTATCATTCGAGCGGCAGAAAAAAACTGGCAGGTTTTCCGATGGTACGGAAGAGATAATGCGAGTCGGTGTCACTACGCTTAAGGCAGAGGAACAAGCGCGGGTGATTTCCTTACCGGCAACTGCTGAAACACAAGCGAAGGAGATTGAGCGAGAAATCGAGCAAATCTTTGAATTCGCCGGCGTTTCTGAGGATACCGAACTTCGTCTTGCTGTATTGGGGCGTCTATCCCGAAAGCTAATGGAGCAGCCTGAGGATTAGATGGAGAAATCTCAAGACATCAAGGTGCATCGTGCTTCAAGCACACGGTATAGTTGACAATGGGGTGCTTTAGACTTATAATATCAAACCGACTTTGTACATTTGTAGGGTGAGATCAAAGGGGAGAAAAGCGATCAATCGACTGATTAGGAGGGCGATAGAAAATCCCCTGCCCACCATTTCTTGTTGTGCGCAACCAACCGACTGATTGCCGAGGGAATATCCACCCCATTAAGATGGCGCAAGATGCGGCGCGACAAAACAGGATGAAAATCATCTACGACGATGAAGCCGATGTTCTGTACGTTACTTGCGGCACACCGAAATATACAGAATACATTGAGCATTCCGAAGATGTGATTCTCCGTCTAGACCCCGATACCAAACGGTTGGTCGGAGTCACAATTGTCGGTTTTTCGGGGCACTTTGGAAAAGTGGACCTAAACCTATCCGACAGCAATCTGTCCTTCAGGAGAGAGGCTTGAGCGAAAACAGACGCCACATTCTCGGTCTTTCCGGCGGCAAAGATAGCTCGGCGCTCGCGATTTACATGCGAGACAAAGTGCCGCAGATGGAGTACGCCTTCTGCGACACCGGAAAAGAACTGCCGGAGACGTATGAATTTCTAGACCGGCTGGAAGCCTTTTTGGGCAAAAAAGTCGAACGCCTGAACGCCGATCGCGATTTTGACCACTGGCTTTCGGTATTTGGTGGATTGCTGCCATCATCGCAAGTGCGTTGGTGCACCCGCCTCCTGAAAATTAAACCGTTTGAGGAATTCATCGGTGATGACTTGGCCTACAACTACGTCGCCATCCGCGCCGATGAAAACCGCGTCGGTTATAAACCGCTGAAGAACGTTGAGAACCGAAATATCGAACCCAAATATCCGTTCAGGGAAGACGGAATCATTGAGGCGGATGTCTATCGGATTCTGGAGGAGAGCGGTCTCGGCTTGCCGGATTACTACAAGTGGCGGACACGCTCCGGGTGCTATTTCTGTTTCTACCAGCGCAAAGCCGAATGGGTTGGATTGATGGAGAAGCACCCCGACCTCTTTGAACTCGCCAAGGGCTACGAAAAATTCAATGACGAGACCGGTGAGCGGTACACGTGGAGCCAAAGTGAAAGTTTGGTTGAACTTTCGGATGCCGAGCGAATTGAGCAAATCAAGGACAGCTACGCGAAAGCTTTGGCACGGAAGAAAACTTCCCAACCGAATCGATCTTTAGTAGAGATTCTCGGCGACACTCTTGATGACGAGGATGATGAGGAGCCGTGTCTGATTTGTGATTTGTAATCTTGTTTGCTTTGCGAGAGATTGAATTCAAGGACTGATCTTTAGCAGTTTAGTTAGTGAGTATTCGTTAAACAAGCAAATGACAGAATGAAAATAGCTGAATATCAAGGAAGTGACATAGTTGATACACCCGAACTTGCTGGCATTTATGCGTGGTATTATCGCCCACGTGTGTTTGGGGACCGCGAAGTTGAAATCTTAGGAAAGTTAATAACAAACCCATCTCATGTAAAGACGGAAATTGCGTTGCGGTATGGACTAATGTGGGCGACGCATTCAGAAGTTGACCTGTTATATGGAGCTGGACGCCAACCTGCGGTTGAGATTGTTTCTGAAGCTGTGGCCGGGGGTGGCGCTCTAGTCGAATCTTTTTTCAAAAATCTTATGCTTCCTTACTTTGCAAAACCTCTTTATATCGGAAGGAGCGAGAACTTATTCCAGAGATTATACAAGGAACACTATGTCTCACTCACTGAACTCTGGGAGCCAGACACTTCTGTGAGTAGCTATTTGGATGGACATCCTCATGCGACTGTGAATGAGGTTCTTGAAAAACTTAATTTGTCTCATTCTTTCGCCGTTGAAGCTAGGGTAAAAGGACTGAGGGCAGGAGATTTGAGAGTATGCGTGTGTCAAATGGAGATATCAGATAACCAGGACGAGTTGGGGAAACTAGAACAAATTCTTCAACTTTTAGCAGATCCGATTTGTGGTAGGAGATAAACGATGTTAACAAATTTCGGCGTGCAAAAATTGCCGATTTTCGGTTCATTTGGTGAATTTGCGATTGGAGACAGTCCGAACCGTCTTCGGGCAAAATACATCCTCACGAAAATCAAACCGGGAAATGATGGTTCCTGGGAATGCGAACTTGCATCCCAAATGAGACCTTGGCGCGAAGTTTTCGATGTTGAGGAATTGAATTTCGATGAATTATTACAACGAGATCTTGATGATTCACGAGTCGCCCACGACCTAATCCCTTATTTGCTCGGAACGTCCGGGGACAAAGCGAAATTCTTTCCACCCATTCTCGCTGTAATCGTACCTCGAAAAGAAGATGAAACGGGAATTGAACGCTACTATCCGACTCCCGAATTAGAAGGCACATCAACCGAGAAATACGGAGAATTATTTGATTTTGAACAGATTAGGTTGAATGATGGTAACTTAACTCCGCTTGCGAGACTAAATTATAATCGACAACGGTCAGCCTTTATAATTGTTGATGGTCAACACCGGGCCATGGCAGTTTTGGCTCTACACCGGCAGATGAACAGTAGTTGGGCAAACAATGCCTTTGAATCGTATTATTCTCACATCTCGGTAACCCCTCCGCAAGCCAAAAACATTGAACTACCGACGTGTATAATATATTTCCCAGATTTACATAATGGTAATCCGGGGCCGCGAGAACAAGGGATTGACTTAAGTTCTGTTTGTCGCGAGATATTTTTGGTTGTGAATCGTAGCGCCAAGCGTGTTAGCGAATCTCGGGGGCTTCTGCTAGATGATGAAGATATTGCCGCGCGCATCATGCGAGGAACTCTCTCTGCTCTAAAGGATCGCAGCGAAGAACAAGTTGGATTGGCGCGAATCTATGCCATTTCGTACGGAGACTCCGACACAGAACTTGGACACAAAGAGGTAATATCAGGGCTGCTTGAATATAGCAGTGCGATTGCACTACATAAGATCCATAGAGCAATTTCTTTTGGAGTTGACGAGGCGTTTAAATTAGGTCTATATGCCGACATTTCAGATGGTCGGAGGACAAGAAATAGTAACCGGCCACCGGAGATTCTTTTTGGGACTAATGTCCAAGGGCTTAATCCCCTACGGCACAACTCTGGAAAATCGCTTCCTCCTGATCAAGTAGACGAAGTTGTCAAACGACTTGGCGAATTGGCTGATTTAGTTATGCTGGGTCTTTTCGATGGATTTCGTCCTTTTCAAATTCATAATAGGGAACTCCAACATTTGAAAACGAGAATCTCGGACCCTGCTGTGCGCGCGCAGGTCGAACAGAAGAAAGCCTACGCCCTGATCTTTGAAGGAAGCGGTGTTCGTAACGTTTTCGAATCACATTTTGAACGGTTGAAAGACGAAATGTCTGAACGCGAGGACAACGGGCACACAGTGCCTGGGCATCTTCAGACTCAGATTGAATTTTGTGAATCTGTACGAAGGGCTCTCGACTTTCACGAACGCATATTCCAGCAGCATCGTGCTTGTAGTTTTTTTAATATCAACTACGGCATATTCTATAGAGATGACAGTGCCGATCCCGATGCCCAAAAAGACCTTGAAGATAAAGCCCGGAAGCTCTTCCAGACTCTATCAACACAAGCTTTTCAACTTGGTTACGCTATGGCCATTTTTACTGTGGTTGAAGAACTGAAACGCGAACAACCAAATTCATCTTCTTTCCCGTACGAAGAAAGAAGAGAGCTTGTTCAATTCGTGACCGATGCTTACCTAACGGCTCTCAATGCATATTTTTCGCCCGATGACAACGCAATGCATCGGCAACTGACCGGCTACATTAAGCAGCCGAGGGCGTCAGTTTTTGATTCAGACGCTTTAGGGCTTCGCGGGCTATTAAAGATGAGTGCGGATGAATTGAACGAGCGACAGTGGAGATTTTTCCGCTATGCTATCTTGGAGGTTGTTCATTCGAAACTTTGCTGGGATTCGGCCCAAGAAACAATGATCCAAACCAACAGTGAATGGGCCGCGAGATACGGGCGGGCAATCCCCAGGCTCGTAGCTGGAATCATATCAGAACGAGAAAAGTATATTGACGATGCCGTGAATGCTGCACTAATTGACAATAAATTTAAGATGTCTTTGGTGCAGCAACGGGCACACGCCGAAGGCGAAGGAAGAAGCATTGAAGAAATTGAACAGCTTGAAATAGAGCTTAAGGCCATACGTGAGGAAGATACTCGGAAAGAAGCGTTAAATCATCTAAAAGCAAGTTTGAAAAGTGTTGAGATGGTTGAAGAAGATATGGTTGGTCGTTTAACCGACGGGTTATAGTAAATCCTTAGATCATTTAACCGATGAGCTTGAATCTGACAAAACTTTTCAAGGAATTGTATTTCGCCGGCACCGAGGATGATGTTGATGAAATAATCAACAATCACCCTGACATTTTCAATACGCAAAGCTGGCACCCACTTGGACGCAATGAGAACAACTTCGGTGTTATAGAGAACCAGCAATCAACTCCTATAGCCGCGCTAATAGAGAAGATTACAAACTCAATTGACGCTGTTTTGATGAAGAAATGCTTTGAAGCAGGCATTGATCCGAAATCTAAAGAAGCGCCAAAGTCCATGGAAGAAGCAAGAGCGAGATTCTTCAAGAATCACAAAGACTGGGACTTGCCCTCTGCGAGACGAAAACAATCCGAAAGTATCCAAATTATAGCCGATGGACCAAAGTTCAATACCTCTTTGACTGTTTATGACGATGGCGAAGGGCAACACCCAGAAGACTTTGAGGACACTTTCTTGTCCCTTTTGTACGGCAACAAGAATGAAATTCACTTTGTGCAAGGCAAATACAATATGGGCGGAAGCGGCGCGATAGTGTTCTGTGGCAAAAAACGGTATCAGTTAATCGGATCCAAGAGATACGACAACACAGGTAACTTTGGCTTCACCCTTATTCGACAACATCCGCTTAGTATACAGGAGGAGAAAACCAAGAAGAATACGTGGTACGAATATTTGAAAATTGATGGAACAATTCCATCTTTTCACTCCGACCAACAGAACCTTGGCTTGAACAACAGGAATTTCGACACCGGAACCGTCATCAAGCTCTACTCGTACGATCTGCCAGCAGGAATTCGTTCAGTTATTTCTAGAGATTTGAACCAAAGCATTAACGAATATCTGTTTGAACCTACTCTACCTGTGATTACTGTTGACAAGGAGGAACGGTATCCTCAAGACCGTGCTTTGCAAAGGGCTTTATACGGACTAAAACGCAGATTAGAGCAGGATGACAGCAAGTATGTTGAAACATATTTTTCTGAAGATTTTGGCGACAAACTTTTCGGGAAAATGAAAGTAACATGCTATGTTTTCAAAACGAAAATAGACGATAGATCCGTAAAGGAAACCAAGGAGGTAATTCGTAGTGAATTCTTCAAGAATAACATGTCTGTTCTGTTTTCGGTCAATGGACAAGTGCACGGACACTACACATCTGAATTCATAACCCGTTCCTTAAAGTTGAACTTACTCAAGGAACATCTCTTGATTCATGTTGATTGCACAAGCATGGACTATAATTTCCGCAAAGAGTTATTCATGGCCTCTCGCGACCGATTGAAGGATGGAGAAGAAACAAGAGAATTGAGAAGATTCTTGGCTGAAAAACTCGGAAGTAAGAACGGGCGTTTAGCGGAAATTCAGAAGAGGAGAAAAGACTCCATTGCAGTGGAGAGCAAAGATGCTAAAGACTTACTAAAATCGTTGACACAGAATCTACCAATGGACAGTGACTTAATGAAGCTACTTGCCCAAACCCTGCAATTGGATGAACGGGCTAACGGCAAACCGAAAAAGAATACAGGTAAGACGAAAAAGAAAGAACGCGAGGACAAGCGCCCATTTACTCCTCACAGATTCCCCTCATTTTTCCGTCGGCGAGCACAAGGCTCCGCCGCAAAGGTGGTGACAATTCCACTTGGTGGCGAAAAGACAATTCCTTTCGAATCGAATGTAGAAGACCAATATTTTGATCGAATTGACGATCCTGGCGAATTGAAAATCGCGCTATTGGGATTCAAAACGAATGATACACGTGGCGGTAATGCACCTGGACGAATTGAGGAAATCGAAAAGGTATTCAATGTACGTAAAAGTAGCCCAGAAGAAGGCACAATTAAACTTCATCTAGATCCGAAAGAAGAATTGCAAGTGGGAGATGCCGCGGAAATTAAGGCAAGCCTGAGCGATCCTAGCGGCGAATTCGAGGCTGAAGCCTTTTGGGTAAGAATTAGTGATTCTAAGGCACCTCCCAAGGACACAAAGGAGACAGAAAAAAACGATGTTCCGAACTTAGGTTTGCCGGAATTGATATTAACTCATCAAGAACAAAAGGACAACGGCGTGACTTGGAAGCAAGTTGAAGAAGCAACGACCAAAGAGATAGATCATTCCACCGTAATGTATCCCATGGTTGATGGGGAAAAGCTAGAGAAAATCTATGTCAATATGGATAGCACCGTATTTCTGAATTTCAAGCCCAAGAATCCAAATGAAGAACAGTTAGAGTTAGCCACCCGAAAATATATCGCCTCAGTTTACTTCCATACCCTCTTTCTCTACACCATCACGAAGAATCGCAAATACAAGTTTATTCAAGAGACGGACACGGGTGATTCCGATGTTGAACTAGACGAATATCTCAAAGACCTATTTGAAAGTTATTATGCTGCCTTCATCCTGAATTTCGGCGCGGAGGCAATGATGCAGGCTTTCGAAGAATAATCCCTTCATAAATCGTGCGAGTGTTACTTGTACCCAAATCATAAATGCCATACTATTACGGCATTGCTGTCGTACGCACAGTTAATCTTCTGACGGAATCCATTTAGATTGAATGAATCTCGACAATTGTTATCGCCGCATTGCGGATATCCCATAACAAGAACTGACAGGTTTGATTGGAAATCAGGAAGAAAATCTGTGGATCGAATTTAAGCGGACTGATGAGAAACCCACCAAAAGAGTTGAGCAGGAAATCAGACGGATAAAATGAGAAGGCCACCGAATTGTCTCTCTGGAACCTATGTCAGGAGAAAAATCCGATGAGCACACATTGGTTGAATATTCAAAGTTTTCAACAAAGCCAAGAACTTCTATCTGCGATTAACACGCTATCCATTCACCGTAAGTTGAACCTGCATGGCGATCCGGATTTGAAAAGGAAAGGTGCCGCGGAACAAGCGCGAGACACCCTCATTGCCTTTTTCGAGAGACTGGATGAGCTTGCGCAAGATCTTGAAGATAACCATCGAAAGCCCGTTTTGAGCGTAGATGCTCGGTTACGCCATCTTGTAGAAATATATGTCCAAGCGAAACGCAATCAAGGTCCACCAAGTTCTCCATTTGCGGAACATTCCCTTTCTCAAGTCGGACAGTTGTTTGATTCTAAATGCCCCGAAGACTGGCGCCATGCCCTCAAGATACTCGCGGCATTCCGTGAATTGCTTGAAGAGCATGTTAGCGTTGACGCAACGCGCTTGCTAGGAGCAATCTAATTGTTCACAATCCTCAGACAAAACAACGTAGACTTGCTGAACCAACTCACAAGTCTCCAAGCGATTATTGCTAACAAACGAGAGTATTTGCTTTTTGAACTTATTCCATACTATGACTGGGTAGTTGAGAGATGTGATGACCTTCAACAGGAAGTGAAGCAAAATCTTGCCGACATTGACAGGCGTCAACAGGATATCTTACCAGATATTTTCAGCAATACCCAGACTGTAACACGGAATTTCCGGCTGTTCAACCAGTACCAAGTGAGCCCTATATTAAGAACACGAGATTCAGATCGGCTGTGTCTGAAAATCTTGCGCTGGCTTCATGCGTCCCACCCAGATACGCAACAGATTCCGGTGGCACTCAGCGATGAAGAGTTTCAAATCTTGCCCATAGAGCCGTCGATTTATTTTATGCCGCCGTCATCCCAACATGGGCTTCTTTACCTCCCCCTCTTTTTTCACGAATACGGGCACCTTCTATACGCTTGTCACAAGACAGTGATGGATAATTTGACGCATGATTTTCAACAAGCCATTGCTGAAGTCCTTGAACCCAATGTGCAGCGCAACGATTCCTACGCTCAGCGAAATGAAGAACGGAGGTTTGTGATTGTGGATACTTGGTATCAGTGGCTGCAGGAGATATTCTGTGATGCTGTCGGCTTCTATATCGGCGGTCCGGCTTTTCTCAGAGCTTTTTCAATGTACCTTCGAATGGATGGCCGGGAGGCATTTCATGTGCCCGCTGAGAAATTGGCATACGGATCCCACCCAGTCACTTTATTACGGGTAAAGTTGCTTTCTAATCTTGTCCAGAGAAGAAGCTACAATGCCGAAGCTAGTAAACTGGAGAGAGAATGGGGAACAATTGCAGAAACACTAGGGGTTGTCGAAGATTACCTTGGATACTATGAATCAACTTTCTTGCCTTCCCTGCAGCAGGCTATTGATGATATGTTAGCTGAATTCTCTCTCCACATGTTTACCAAAGAGTCGGAAGACTCTCCCGTGGGACTTCTGAATGAGGCTTGGCAAAAATTTGATACTGATCACGACGCTTATTTAGATTGGGAAACGCAGGCTATCGAAACCTTTCTAAATGAAAACCCAGCCTAAAAATGACGTAAAGTATAATGACATTTTGTAACACCGGTGGCTTTACGTCTCTCAGTTAATTACACCAACCTTCCACTCTTCCATCCTTCCGCCCAACCGCTTAAATCAACGTTATCCCATCCTAGAAGAACGCCCAGAAGATTCTCGTTTGCCCGTGAAACGGCAACGTGTCTGTTTTCGCGGTTTCTGTCAACCCTAACCACGCCCAAGCGTTACTCTCTATACACTACATTGGAGGTACAACGCTAATGAGCGAAACGTCGGACAATACCCACAAAGAATCCCCTTCACAACGGACTAAATTCCAACGCGCCGTGGCATGGGAAAACCTTAGGCCCATCGTGGTCGCCATCGTATTTGTCTTCGGGTTCATGCGTCCCTTCGTCGTCGAGCCGTTCCAAATCCCCTCCGGCTCCATGGAAGACACCCTGCTCGTCGGAGACCGCATCCTCGTCTGCAAGTTTATCTACGGCGTCCGCATCCCGGGCACGGACATCAAACTCTTTGACGTGCACGAACCCGCGAGAGGCGACGTGTTTGTCTTCGTTCCGCTTCACGAGAAATCCCGGCACTTCATCAAACGCGTCGTCGCTGTCGGCGGCGACACCGTCGAGACAAAGGATGGCGCGCTCTACGTCAACGGCGTAGCCGTAGAAGACGGCGCCTACACAAAGCGTACACCCCGCTACCGTGGCTCTCAGCACGATTTTCCACCCTTCCGCGCCCCCCACCTCCTGCCCGATAGTGACGCTTTCGCGGACTACAAACTCCCGTCCCGACAATTCCGCGCGAAGTTTCCGGATGCCAAACCCTTCAAGGTTCCTGACGGGCACGTCTTCGCCATGGGCGATAATCGCGACCGAAGCAGCGACAGCCGCACTTGGGGCACCGTACCCGTGAGCCAAATCAGGGGGCAAGCCTTCATGGTCTTCTGGTCATACGACATGCTCAATCCGAAAAAGCCCTGGGAAATCTGGAAGATAATCACCGACATCCGCTTCACCAGAATAGGCAGACTGATCCGGTCAGAATTTGATGCCCGGCAGGGGTAACCTAGGTTTTCTGGCTTTCTCCCCCTTCAACACAAACGCACCTATACTCCGCACTGTCAGAAATTGCGTCTTCTGTAGGATCAAACGAGTGGATAGCGATCAAGTGACTGAATAGGGAACGCGATAGTAGGTCCCGTGCGATAGAGATCCCGCGATCTCCAGGTCGCGACCTCCTTACTTGCATAAACCACTTATCCATCTAGTTCTCAAACATCTAACCAATCTTCCCCCATTTTGTATATTAGCTTTGTAATCGGTGCAATTATTCCTAGAAATAACGAAACACGGAGGCACCATGCTAGGCGCAATCATCGGCGACATCGCCGGTTCCATCTACGAGTGGAATGGTATCAAAACCAAGGATTTCGACTTCTTCGACGATCGCTGCCAATTCACGGATGATACGGTCTGCACCGCGGCGGTTGCTGATATTCTGCTGCACGACCTCCCGCCCGCGGCGTTGATGCAGGCGTGGTGCCGCCGCTATCCCGGGCGCGGTTACGGCGGATTCTTTAGCCGGTGGATCAATTTCGACGTACCCAGACCCTATCAGAGCTACGGCAACGGCGCGGCGATGCGCGTCTCTCCCGCGGCGTTCCTGCACCGCGACGACCTTGAAGCCGCCCTCGCCGCGTCCGATAAGGTGACCGCCATCACTCACGATCACCCCGAAGGCATGAAAGGCGCGCGGGCAACCACGCACGCTATTTGGCTGGCGTATCAAGGCGAGAGCCCGGCGGAGATCCGCGAGACAATCTCGACCAGGTACGGCTACGATTTGACGCGGACAGTCGACCAAATCCGCCCCGACTACTATTTTGATGAGACCTGCCAAGGCACGGTGCCGCAGGCGATTACGTGCGCGCTGGAGTCCGAGAGCTTCGAGGACGCGGTGCGTAACGCCGTCTCTCTCGGCGGCGATGCCGACACCCTCGCCGCTATCGCCGGTCCCATCGCCGAGGCGATGTACGGCATACCCTACGAGTTCAGAGAACAAGTGGAACGCCGATACCTCGCCGATGCCTTGGGCATCCGCGAGGTGATTCGAGAGATGTATTCGCAGCATTGGATTTCCGAGGGACGCAAAACGTGGCGATTGGGAGATCGCTCATACCGGAGAAGTCGACGGTCGCGATCGGGAGATCGCTCACACGGGAGAAGGAAACGGTCGTGATCAGGAGATCGCTCATACCCATCGCGTTTCTACTCTTGACAAGGATGGCGGGGCTTGATAGAATACGCCAATCAACTTTGTCGGAGGTTACACACACCCCATGTCGAATACCGACCTTCACGACCTTCCCGCCGCATTGGGCGGAAAACCCACCTTCGAATCAACCTCCGACACCTCCTATCCGAAACTTGAGCGTTGGCGCCAAATCTCGGAAGACGAAGCCAAAATCGCCTATGAAATGACCCTGCGCAACGAGCTATCGGGCGCATCACCGGTGGTTCAAGCGTTTGAACAGATGTGGTGTGACCGGCACGACACCCGGTTTGCGATAACGCTTAACAACGGGACGGCGGCGATACACAGCGCCATGTTCGGACTCGGCGTGGGTCCCGGCGACGAAGTCATCTGCCCCACCTACACCTGGATATGTTCGATCACCCCCGCGCTGATGCTGATGGCGAAACCCGTCTTTTGCGAAATCGACCCCCGCACCCTGCTAATCGACGTGGACGATGTGCGGCGGCGAATTACCGAGCGGACGAAAGCCATTGTGGCTGTGCATCTGTGGGGCAACGTCTGCGACATGGACGCGCTGATGACGTTGAGCGATGAGACCGGTGTTCCCGTCATAGAGGATTGCTCCCACGCGCACGGCGCCAGTTACAAGGGGAGACCGGCGGGAAGTATCGGACACGTCGGCGCTTGGAGTTTGCAGGGCAGCAAGCCGGTCAGCGCTGGTGAAGGCGGTGTGCTGGCGACGAACGACGCCGCAACCTTTGAACGCGCCTGTTTGCTCGGCCAGGTGAACCGCTCCGTCAAGATTGAGGATGACGACCTGCGGTACAAGCACCTTCCCCCGATGGGGCTTGGCGTCAAATACCGGGCGCACCCCGTGGCTATCGGCATAGCCTCCGTGCAGATGGAGAAACTTGAAGCGTTGAACGCCAAGCGAAGCGCCTTCATCCGAGAGGTGTCGGACGGCTTGCGTGCGATACCCGGGGTCAGCCCCGTTGAAACCTATCCCGGTACTCAGCCTGCGGGGTTTTTCGGGTTCCCCATCCATTACCATCCGCACGAACTGTGCGGGCTGCCGGCGCCCGTGTTTGCCGACGCGCTCCGAAAGGAGGGCGTCCTAGCTAACAACAACCCGTACCCGCTCCTCGTCGGCGATGGTGTGCCGCTTTTTTCGGGAAGTGCCCCGTCGAACGACAACCCGTATCCGCTTCTCCACACACTGCCGCTGTTCACGGAGGGGTTGGATATCTATACCGACGGGCGAGGCCCCCTCTGTACGCCCGAAACGGGGGGAGATTACGTCGGCTACGCCCAAGGCGACCTCCCCGTCAGTGAAAAAGCCTGTTCACGCCTCGTGTTCCTGCCCGTCCTGACCGATCCGATACCTAGTGCCGCACCGCGCGTCCTCACGGCTATCGACAAAATAGCGCGTCACGCCGAAATGCTCGCCAAATGCCATGCCGTTTGACATGCCGGTCGAATTTTCCTCCCGCACTCGGACACAGAATATCCAAAACCTAAAGCGCGAACCGTTGGATGTGCTAGTCATCGGCGGTGGCATCGTGGGCGCCGGGCTGATACGCGACCTTGCCCTAAACGGCGGTATTAGAGCCGGACTGGTCGAGAAGGGCGACTTCGCCAACGGCACCAGCAGCGCCACCTCCCAACTCATTCACGGCGGATTTCGATACCTCATCAAACGCGATTTCGCGCTAATTAAAGAGGCGCGGCGCGAACGTGAAATTCTGCTGCGCATTGCGCCCAACCTCGTCAAACCGGCGCCGATAGCTATCCTCAATTATAAGGGAGATCCATATCCGCTCTCCGGTATGAGCCTCGCTGCGCACTACTACAACCACCTCTCGAAAGCCGACAAGGACGAAAGAGCCTGCACCATCCGTGACCCTGCCCAAATACAGGATTTGGTCGGACCGGTTGAGGGGCGTACGCTAAAAGGGTGTGTAGTCGTTTGGGATAGCATGGTCGACGATGCACGCTTGACACTACTCACACTGAAGGATGCCCACCGAAGCGGCGCGTTTGTCGCGAACTACGTGCGTTTCGTCGAATTTGTTTCCCAGCCCCGCAAACCCAACGCGAGTTACACGGTGCTTCTGGAGGATGTTCTCTCCGGCGAACGCTTCAATGTAATCACACGAAAAGTCGTGTCCGCCGCCGGTCCTTGGACAGATCGGCTGTGGGAGAAAGACCCCGCATACGATGGCGTACCGCGATTGACAACCCAGAAGGCGAAGGGGATTCACCTCATCCTGCCGCGCTTGAATCGGGGCGACTGCGGCATCGCGACGTTCACACGCGCAGAAAAGCGTCAGAGCGAAAAGCCCCGCATCATCTTCACGCTCAGTTTCGACGAGGCTCACTCTGCGGTCGGTACCACCGAATCCGATCCCGAAGCGAATCCCGATTCCGTGCGCCCCTCTGCCGCCGAGGTGGATTATCTTCTCTCGGAAGTCGCTCGTATATTCCCGACGGCATCCGTCAATCGGGCGAGCATTGTATCCGCCTATGCGGGTGTGCGCCCCCTTATCGCACCCAAGGGCGAGGGCTTTGTCTCCCGCGAGCACCTCGTTACCGAAAGCAAAAGCGGGGTGATGTACATCTACGGCGGCAAGTTGACAACACACCGGAAGATTGCCGAAGAGGCAGTCGACCGCATCGCTGAAGAGTTGGGATGTCCGCGCTCCTGCAGAACCGCGGCGCATCCGCTGGGAAACGCCACTGAGTTGGAAGGTGACAGAGGCGCCAAATCGATTCCGTCCGTGGACCGGGAACGGATTATGCTACGTTACGGTGGAGACGCAGCCGCCATCGGAACGTTCATTGCCGAAGATCGGACGCTGGCAGAGCCTATATCGGAGTCGTCCGCCTTTTTGAAAGCGGAGGTGCTCTACGCCCTTTGGGGTGAAATGGCGATGACGCTCGACGACCTCCTCTGGCGGCGGTTTCGGATTGGATTTGGCCCCGGTCAAGGCGTCGATCTGGCGCCGAAAATCGCTCGTTTCCTCGGTGAAAAAGGGGGCTGGGACGAAACAAAAATAACCGCTGAAATGGAATCCTACACCCAACGAATCGCCCAACTGAATGCCGAATTCAAGAAAAATCAATCAAGTGGATAATGTGCAACTGAGTGTTTTATGTTGTAGGGTGTGCACTGCACACCAGCCTTTAAATGCTGTAAAGGAGCAATAGGTGTATCACGGACAACAACAGAACCTTGAGAATCTCCTCTTCAAACGACCAATACGGTTTTACCACCAATTGCTCAAATAGAATGTATAAATTTGTCACATGACGGCGCAAAAACGCAGCGCCCTGCTATTTATCCCGATTTGCCTCCTCGCGGCGTGTTCGGAACGGGATGACGCCTCTAATCTTGAGACCGATATCCTAACAGACCCGGGGCGCTCCACAATCCGTTTAGCGGCATGGAATATCCGTATATTTAGTGACAACAGCCGGGACGACGCGGAGCTACAACTCATCGCAAACGTGTTAATCGACTACGACTTTATCGCTGTCATCGAGTTGAAAGACGAAACGGTGCTGAGGCGTACCGAAAGCGTGCTGGAGCTGATGGGCAGGGATTACGACTATCTGCTGAGTCGTCCGGTCGGAGGGAAAGTCAAGGAACGCTACGCTTTTCTGTTCGATCAAAAGCTGGTCGAAGTCTTGGAAGACGGGATGGTGTTCCCCGATCCGAACGATGCCTTCCTGCGTGAGCCGTATTCCGCATCGTTCAGGGCAGGGCAGTTTGACTTCACCACAATTTCGGCGCATGTGATATGGGGAAATTCGGTCCCCCCGCGCCAGCGCGAGGTGGGTGAACTCGCTAACGTGTATCAGGCGATTCAGGCGATGAACGGAGCGGAACAGGACGTGATACTGCTTGGCGATTTCAATCGCAATCCCGACGACCTATTGGCATATCAGCCGCTGATGTCAATCCCGGGGATGACACATCTATTCCAACTACCCGAGAAATCGCACATCAAAGATACCAGTCTGTACGACAACATCTTTTTTCAAGCGTCCTATGTGACCGAATACACCGGGAACAGCGGCATTGACCGGTTCGATGAGACAGATTTCGGAAACGACGATAAAGCCGCTTCACTTGCGGCGAGCGATCACCGTCCCGTCTGGGCAGAGTTCCGCATTGACACCGATGATGACTAGTAGAAATTCCATTTTTCGCGATACGAACTAGAATTGTGTAAAGGGATTGAGTTCGTCAGACTGTAGATTTCCCGCTTCCACACAGCAAACCAACTGTAGGAGCGATCTCCGAATCGCGACCTCCCGTGGTTGCGTAAGTCCTAAGATACATTCGAATTAACGAGTTAAGCGTAATACGATCAACTGACTGATTAAGGAAGGCGATAGAAAATCCATCAAGCAAGTGAATAGCGAGCGCGATAGCAAATCCCCTTGCCCCGCATTGAAATGACTTGATAGGCGCCATTTATGCACTGTAGATATTTAGAAATGAAATTAGCTTACAAACCACGAGGAAGAAACAAGCTAGACTTGCAGAAGGAAGGAGCTGCTGCCATGACAGATGAGGAAAAATTTGCCGTCGATCTCCAAGGGTATCTGGTGATAAAGGATGTTCTGTCCAACGATGAAGTGGACGAGATGAACGCCATCATTGATAAAGGAAACCTTGAAGGACCGCCGAGCCTCTGGGGTGCGCCGTTTAAGCGACTCATCGACCACCCTAAAATCTTCCCCTATCTTATCGAGCTATTGGGTCCCTATGTTCGTCTCGACCACGATTACCACCTATTCATGAACAAGGGAGACAGCCGTGGCGGGTTGCACGGTGGCGAGGACGGTGGGCGCCCCGGCGGTACCGAAGCCGATCATTGGTACAAGTATAGGGACGGCGTAATGCGTAACGGGCTGTGCGTGATGACATACAACTTAACCGATGCGCCCGAAGGCGCTGGCGGGTTCGCCTGCATTCCGGGGAGTCACAAGAGCAATTTCCCGACCCATGTGCCGCAAGAGGTTCGACGGTTCGAACGTCCGGCGCACTATGTCGTCCAACCCGCGCTTGAAACGGGAGATGTCCTATTCTTCACCGAAGCCGTCATTCACGGAACCATGCCGTGGCGTGCGGAGCACCAGCGCCGTTCCATACTCTACAAATACAGCCCCGGACATTCGGCGTGGTCGGGCGACTTTTACGATATTAGCAAATACGGCGATCTGACCGAGCAACAAAAACGGATGCTCCTGCCGCCATCAATCGGCAGCCGCCCCCGTGTTGTGGATGAGAGCTAAGTTGTAGGGTGCGCATCGCGCACCAGCCTTAAATCTCTAATCCGCCATTCCCTGCCATTGGACTCTAATTCTACGGATCAGAAAAGCGAGTAGCGAATAGGGATTTCTATCGCACGGGATTTACTATGGGATTAGCTATCGCCCTCCCTAATCAGTCGGTTGATCGCTTTTCGCTCCTTTGATCCTTCGTTATACTCCACGCTGCTGAGAATTGCTTATTTTGTAGGATCAAAGGAACGAATAGTGACTGCGATAGAGATCCCGCGATCTCCTAATCGCGACCTATTTAAATCTTGGTAGCCCCAGAGGGGATCAAGCGAATGGATAATGAGCGCGATAGGGATCCCACAGGTGGAAGCTGTGGACGTTACCCCATTCAATATTCGTTCGCTTGGCGCTGTCTCTAAAATCGGCGAAGCAAGCCTTAAATCTTGAAAAGCGCAATTTCTGACAGCGTACGGTATAACCACTCAGTTGATCGTTATCTGATCGTCTGTTCGTTTGATCGCAGTGCGCACCCGACAAGAGATTGTACATGGCTTTCATCTTGATTTGACAACCGTTGTTTCCTACATCCATAGAGTTGGAATTCTCCACACTGGTTTACTTTTCCGCAGACGGCGTCCCCGTAAGGCTGTCCTTTTCAATGATAGCCATATTCATCATTCCCCATTCTATGCTTTCAGGTCCAGCGTCAGACCATTCCCCGGAATACTCGATCAAAACAAAATCTTCGTCGCCCCAGTCGGTGTCCTTCGGTTCATGAGGTCCCCAATTGGTATAGGTGACCGGTTCGCCGCTCGTCCAGACCCATTCTCCCTCGTTCGCATAATCGGTTAGTCCAATCCAACAGTGTTGAGGTTTGAAAGTCTTCAGTAACCATTCCTGTTCAGCCGCATCGGTGATTGAGACCAGATACGCATCCTCGGCGGCAGCTTGACTGTTAGCGTCATCCCAACTCCCGCAACGGATTCGCCTGTAGGCATGTCCGTTTGCCGGATTCACCACCCATGCGCTCATACCACCCGGCAACGATGATGTCGGCGATTTCGCAGAGACTTCGACTCGACCGGCTGCCACATCCGCGAGAGTCGGTCGGCTTTCAAGCGTGAAAACCAAATCTTCTTTGTTCTCGCCTTTTCTTAGCAGGAACGGTTCCGCCATCGCGGTAAATTCTTGATAATCCACCGTCACCGTGTAAAACGCCGTCCTATCGACTTGGTACACAAAGTAACCTTCAGCGTCCGTCTCGCCGGTTGAACTTGAACTGCCGCTACCCGACCTATCGGGATAACGTCGCCCCGCACTAATCTGAATGTTCGCGCTGACAAGCGGAGTCCCGTCGGGGTACACTATTCTTCCCCGAATGTACTGCCGAGACCTCACTCTGATTTCAACGTTCTCGACGTGCGTGTCCGGCTTGATGGCAAACATGAAGCCGCCAAATGCCGATGGGTGGCGCGGATACACGGTCACCGAATCGACCTTCATGGACAGGATGTCGTGGCCAGTCGCAGACTCATGGTCAGTTCTTGACTTGTAGGCCGAATCCAATCGGAGCTTAATCGGAGCGATGTTGCGGACGGAAAAACGCCCCATATCGTCAGTGCTCGATTTCCAGGACGTAATGTTTTCTTGAAACCACGGATCATTAATATCCTCAACTGAATCAGGAGGGATTGGCGCAAGGATTAATCTGAATCCGGGAACCGGGTCACCCTTTATATCAAGGACACGACCGGATAGTGAAGAAGTTGCTTTTAGAGCGATGCTTTGTGCCGATGTCACGAGTAGAAGCGCCACAGTGACCGTGAATAGCCACAATGTGGCTCGCATCGGCTTGAGAATCGAAAGATTGAAATGAGAACAATTCATGATAAGTGTCTCCTTTACGTGGTTGGTCGCAAAATGACTGAGGCTCACCGACTCATGGTTGATGTCGGGGCTGCTCCGCTCTTTTCGATGATAGCCATTCGGGTCATCCGCCACTTCGGGTTCCCGGGACCGACATCGTACCATTTTCCATCCGGTGTGAGCCCCATAAAGACGTAATTTTCTTTGCCTTGGTCGGCATCCGTCGGTTCATCGGGAGCCCAGTTCGTGTAGGTCGTCGGCTCGCCGTTCATCCATTTCCATTCGCCCTCCTTCTCCACATCGGTTAGCCCGATCCAAACGGGTGCTGTCCCAAAGATTTTCACTAACCATTCCTGCTCCGCGGCGTCGCTAATCGAGACCAAGTGCGCATCGTCGTTCATCGCCTTCGCCCGGGCATCTTCCCAATCCTCACACTGAATGCTTTTATAGGCGTGTCCGTTTGCGGGATTCATCACCCACGCGCCGTCACGGTCCGGTTCGACTGGATCGGGAGTTGATTCGATGGGAATCGGCGGGCTGTCAAGCGTTAGGACTAAATCATCCCGCCTCTGACCAGCCTTGAGGGTGAATTGCTCCGAACTTGCCGAAAGCCCCTGAAATTCAATCGCCACCGTGTATAATGCGGGTTCTTCCACATAGAGTACAAAGTAGCCTTGGTTATCTGTCCGCTTCGAGCTTCCGCTCTCGCCGCGCCCCTCCCCTTCAAAATCACGATGTCGTACACTGGTTCGGACTTCGGCGTTGGCGAGCGGTGTGCCATCGGCGAATACGATTTGACCTTTAATTCGCATTCGAGGTCTCACCACAACTTCAATATTTTCAAGGTGCGTTCCCGGCTCAATCGTAAACGTAATTCCACCGAAAGGGGGTCGCTCGTCGCTAGACGGATAAAAAGTCATCACCCCGATGTCAATCGACAAAACCTCGGCATCGACGAGGTTCTCCTGGTCGACCTCATGTGGTTGCATGTCGCCGCCACCCGTATAGTTAGGTTGCGGCATAAATTGAATGGGGCCAGGTTTAACGTCAGAGATTGAAAACCGTCCCTTCTCATCCGTATCCGATTTTAGCATCAGGACTTGTGCGCCTCCATTGAGCCACTCAATCATGAAAAACGGCTGAATCTCCCCATCCATTGAATAAACCGGCGCAACAGCTAACGGGAACCCGGCTATCGGATTTCCATCCGTGTCAACAATGCGTCCGGAGAAGGCAAGTTTATCGGAATCGCTTTCCGATGCAGAGACAGCAAATCGAGGAATAGTGGGTTTCGCTCCTCCGGAGCTAGGTGTTCCCCCTCGGTTAAATGACTGATTGCTTAGTTTCGAAGACACATGGCTGGATGTACCAAACGGACGCTCCCCCGTCGGCACCGGAATGCCCGGCAACGACGAGCGCGCTGAGTAGGAATCAGGCTTAAGCAGCGCGACTTCAACCGACAATTGGCTCGCGCTATATGATTTCACCCCGATTGAATTCATTGATGGCACTGCCGGCAGATCTTCACGTATTCCTACAAGTCCGATTAAGATGCACAACGCTGTAATTATCGAAAACACAGTCTTGCTAACAGTTGCGCTACTCCACGCGAATCCCATCGTTGGCGCCGGCGTATGCCGAATCTGCTCCATCATCTGCATGAGAATCCCTCCTCTCAGTTTGTTACTCTTCAACAGTTTACCGTAGTGTTCAGACAATGCTCGACCGAGTTGCTGACGCGCACGGTGTAACTTGCCCTGTACGGTGTTTACGGAGACGCCGAGAAACTCGGAAATCTCCTTTAACGAGCGGTCTCCCATATAGAACATTGACACGGCGACCCGATTTTCGTCGGAGAGCGCCGCAATCGCCTGCTCAAGCTCCACCCGCCATCCCTCAGTGGGGACGGTGTGAGCGGGTTCAACCGGTACGGCATCGGCCGCCGCGTCCGTCAGCATCACTTCGTGCCCGCGTGTTTTCGCAACTCGTGCCAGCCAGCGGTTGCATTCATTAGACATGATTGTATACAACCAACTTCGGAAGCGATGCGGATGCCGCAGCGCATAGAGATTGCGGTAGGCGCGTAGGAACACCTCTTGCATGACATCTTCGGCATCGGTCTCGTTCCTCACCTTCTGAAAGGCGTAAGCGAACACCATCTCCTGATACTTGTGAACGAGGACGCCGAAGGCATCGCGGTCTCCTGCTAGTGTTTGGGAGACTAACTCTTCGTCGGCTGAATACATGACATACCCCACATCGAAAAATGAATCAAACGCCGCCGCAACGGATTGAACAGAATCGTTAATTAGACCTTCGGAATGGACAAAATGTTATGCCGTTACGAAAAAAAAGATTCGGGTGCCCACTTACGACCTGAGGTTGAACCATATTTGACAGAGTGGGAAGGCTTACGGACGAGCCTTCCCGAACGTTTGCGCGATACAGCGTCAGATGAATCCGCCTGTTGCCAGATCACATGCACCGCACCGTAATTTTATGGTAGGGAACGCAGATCTGCGTTCCCTACTACGGCGGAAGATATCGTATCGCCTTGAAAAAATTAATCCGATGGATTTATAATTATACTGATTTCGCGTACGTTTGTAATCACATCAAACATCACACAGTCTGAATCAGTCTATCGGAAAAGGTCTTGGGGCACGGTTGAATCTAACTTCACGCCATGTATACAGGAATGGGGAACACAAGAAGGGATCGGAGGGAAAGGACAATCATGGAACATCCATTGTTAGATATCGACCGCATCGACCAAGAACCCGATCGCTATCTCCACACCATCGGCGATGTATTCGCGCTTTTCGACGAAGAAACACAGGATTCCGGAAACATCTCCTACGGTGTACGGGCTGAGGGAGAACGTTATTTCGTAAAAACAGCCGGATATCCGGACAATCCGGATCCCTATCTGAGTCACGCCGAAAGGGTGTCCATGCTTCGCAACGCCGTCCACTTGCGGCAAGGTTGTGGCTACCATACGCTGCCAACGCTCCATCAAGTCGTTGAGTCGCCTACCGGCCCTCTGCTAGTCTACGAATGGGTAAACGGCGAACTTGTCCGCACCGATGCCGCAAGGCGCGAGCATCCGCAATCAACCTTTCAACGCTTCAGGGGACTTCCGTCCGAGGAGATTTTGAACGTCCTCGACCAAGTTTACGAGTTACACTATCAGCTTGCACAAAAGGGCTGGATCGCTGTCGATTTCTACGACGGTTGCATGATTTACGACTTTAACCAACGGGAATTTCACGTCATAGACTTGGATCTTTACCGCAACGCACCGTTTGTAAACGAGATGGGAAGGATGTTTGGCTCAACCCGCTTCATGGCGCCCGAAGAGTTCGAGTTGGGCGCACGGATCGATGAACGTACGAACGTGTTCACCATGGGGCGAACCGCAGCCGTGTTTCTGTCGGATGGAACGTTGGATCGCGAGCCGTTTCGCGGCAGTGAGGCGCAGTACGAGGTTATACGTCGCGCCTGCCGGGACGATCGGAGTGAACGCTTTGATTCGATGGGGGAATTCTATAGCGCGTGGGGGCAGGCGCGCCGTGAATGATGGCGCATTAGTCAGAAACCTCCTCCAGCAGTTCGCGCCCGTTCAGCGGCTGCACCGGCCGGTTGTTATTATCAATAATCGCTTTGAATGCGGCGATTTGCGCTTCGGACATTTCAATGGGAGATTTCAGCACAAACCACTTTACTCCTTCTGAACACGGCGGGGTTGTCAACGAACCTTCGTAGCGATACGTATGCCTCGCGCTCGGCAATAATTCATCGGCATTGAAGGTGACACTCTCAACGCTCTTCGCTTGTCCCGGGGCGGTTGGCAGATGCGCCCAGATGGGATTGAACGCGGCGTTCTCCCGCCCGCGCCGAATAAGGGCTCCAACGACAGCCAACGTGCCATCGTCACTTGCATGAACGAGGTGCATCTCCATGTCAAACGATTTGCCCGTTACCGTATGTTCGCTCGGCGCGTGAAAATGGAATTGCAGCAGTTGATATCGAGTGCCGTCAACCTCTAGCCAACTTCCCTTTGGATACGTGACTTCAATCGTGTGACCATTATTCCAGATGGTCAAGATTGCCGGTTGGTAGTTGATGGTTATGCCGGGAAGATTTGCGCGTATGGGATTTGCAATGTCTATCGGCGATTGGTGCGTACCTTCGGAGCAAAGAAGATATTCCGGGGAGAGCCGCCCCCAGACAGCCGGACCGTTTTCCGCCTCATAACCCCACTTGACGTGCTCGGGATGAGATTGGCGATTCTCCGACGTAGCGCAGCTCGACATACACACAAGGGCGCACATGACACTACCGATACCAAATAGCATTGGACAACTATCCATCAATTTTCTCCTTTTGCTTTCTAAATGAGTGCGCAGCGAATCACAACGAACTTCCGAGTGCTACTAGTAGTGACTTTGAATAAACTTTGTACCGCAAACTGTTATACTCCACGTTGTCAGAAATTGCGTCTTCTGTAGGAGCGATCTCCAGGTCGCGACCCTTGTACGAGGGAACTCCGATTCCCGACCTGCTGGTGCTACGTAAGTCCTATGAGAAACAATTATCACTGGAAAAGAGAAAGCGCAATAATACCCAACGCAAAGTATAGTTTGCGGATCTCAATCTAACAGAAACGTTAAGACTCCGTGCATCTAAGCCCCGGCGCGGATCAAGCGAACGATCAACTGAGCGGATAGCGAAGGCGATAGTAAATCCCATAGTGGGTGATCAAGTGAGTCGCAACGGGCTTTCGAGTGCGCGACTAGTGGTGACTTTGAATAAACTCTGTACCGCAAACTGTTAGTTTGCGGATCACAGTTCGGACAAATGCCAACCCCACCCAAAAGAACCCGCAGGCAGTTCAGTTCGCGAGGAGAGCCTGAACCCGATCTTGAAGATTCAACGGATACGCGATGTTCACAATTTTTCCTTCGCGGTCAATGAGAATTACCGGATCCCCCCACCCGATAGCGTATCGATCAAAGGTTTCGCCCCTCGCGCCGAGGATTTTCGTGCTGCCATCCAGCGCAATAGGGTAGCTGAGCGACTTTTCCTTGATAAGACGTATGGCGACATCGACTTCTGTCACTGCGGGACACACCGCGATGCAAACGAGCCCTTTCTTCCTATAGGCTTTCTGTAAGAAATTCAATACGTCAATACAGAGTAAATTATCCGAGTCGCTCAAATCCCAAAAATATAGCGCAATCGTCTTTCCTTTCAAATCTCCGATGGAGACTGAGCGCCCCGACAACCATTTTGCGACCTTCAGCTCCGGTGCGGGTACCCCCATCAGAGCTTCCAGGCGCACCTCTGCCTCCTGCGCGTACATCTCCTCTGTTTGATGTTCTGTTCCCTGTTCCCATGTCGATTTGACGGTATTTCCCTGTAGCAAGACGAGATCGGCGATGTGGGACATCTCCTCTGTTGCGGTAAACTCACCGGTAGCCGCAGAAATATACGCTCCCGCGAACGGGTGCGCGTGGATGATGTACGTTCCGCCTATCATAAGCCTAACCCCCCGGTATCGACCGTCGTTGTCTGTCACCGCGACACTTGTGCTGGCTGTCACGGCGACATCTGTGCCGACCGTCGTTTTTTTCTGATCGTCCCGCTGGGAAAGCAAGATGGTCACACCGGGAATCGGTTTTCCGTCTTTGTTAACCACCCTGCCGGAAACCTCCACCTGCTCGTACCGTTCCAGCCGAATCTCAACCGTTCTGCCCGGTTGGAATTCCACCTTTGCGGTACCATGCAACTGCCGTTCAACATGCTCCGCTTTAAGGTAAAGTAGCTGTCCGGGCCGATACCCTCGCAGAGTATATTCCCCCCTTTCATTGGATTTTCCGCGCTCCGCCATAACCACCGTCCATTCCTCGGTAACCCATGCACCCGCCACCGGCTTGCCGGCTTTCGTCAAGGTCCGAATGACCAACTCAATGCCCTTGGTGAATTGAAAATCAACGGTTACGGTTTCGCCCTCGACGACATGGACACTTCTTGATACTTCACCAACGTCCTCATAATCCCGAGTCGCACGGGTAAATACGAGTGCCCGTCCCGGCGCGGCGTTGATATGATAGACACCGGTTTCGTCCGTTGCCGCACTGTGACGCCTCCCCAGAGATTTGGGATAGGCGGAGTCGTGAAGAAAAACCCTGTGGTTGGCTATCGGCTCGCCGGTATCCGTGTCAACCACTCGACCGGTGATAGCCCCGCACCGATTTAAACTGAGGTCTGCGTCGGATACCGTCTGTCCCTCCGTCACCAGAATGCGCCCCTTGGGGACAGCCGTCCAACCATCGGGCCCTGCCTCAAGATAAAGATCGTACAGCCCGCGCGGCAGGTTTTTCACGATAAAAACCCCGTTTTCATCGACGTGTGCCGCCCCTCTGCCGTGAGACAAATCTGTCCCACGCACCGTAACGGTCGCGTCTGTTACCGGCGCGCCGGTATCGACGTAGCTGAGTCGCCCCTCGATTCTGCCCTCTTGCGTCAGTCTGAACTCAAGCCCTTCCACACCAACCGGCACCCCGATGTGATTAACTCTTGCATACTTGGGGGCTAGTACCTCAAGACTTGCCAAGGCGCCTTGCGGCAGTCCGCGGAGCACAAACTCGCCACTCTCACCGGTTTTGGCAGGGCGCGCACGATGAAGAATGCCCAGCATCGAATAATCATCGCGATGAGGCGACGTCTGATCTCCGCTCATCAAGAATTGGATTCTTACCTCCGCGTTTAGTATGGGTTCGCCGGAGAAGTTCAGCACCCGTCCGGAGATTATCCCCGGCACTTCGAGTTGAATTTCAATATTCTCCATGTTTTTGCGAAACAATTTCCGCCATCGGCTTGCGTAATCGGGGTGCGTAATGAGGATGTCGAAGCGTCCATCCGACTTCCCAAGATTGGGACGCGGCATCTCAAAACGAAATGTTCCATCCGTCGCTGTGCGAGTGACGAGTTGGGTTGCCTCCCTATTCATGGCGTACAGAATCTCCGCACCCACTATCGGATCACCGTTGTTATTAGCGACACGTCCGGAAAAGGTTAAACTCTCCGTCGCGTTTTCTGTGCGGCCGCCCATAGCAGTCTCACCACCTTCAGTTAACAATAGCAAAACACAGAAGCCCGCAGTTAGCGAGAATAGGCTTTTGCGCACAGCTAAACTCTTGGCTATTACCATCGCCGATCCCGATGTATGGCGAATCTGTTCCACTATCTGCATGAGAAATTCTCTCCTGTGTTTAAGGCTTTCAACAGTCTGCCGTAGCGTTGAGACATGACATCCCCATGTTGCCTCTGAAGACGACTGAGTATGCAGGTAGGTTGAGTGTCACATTAATTGGAGAAGACGGAAGATTGAGGTGAGGTGCTAAAACTCATGGGCGACGCTTTCAGGCGTATCCACGCCCTTAAAGTCGTCAGGCTGGATAGACCGACAACACACAAACCTCCATCTTTACAAGGAAATGAATCAAACCCATTGATGACATCAATGATTGGATGTAAACATTACGTCAAAAGATGAATATGCAATCCTTCGCCCGTGCGGAGACCACGAGGGAGGCACAGCCCCTGTAGCCAAGAATCGTCCAGCTTTGAATGGCATTCGTTCCTCCTTGCTTGAATACGAGTCGATGTTTCAATCGCACCGTCCGCATCATCAACGACCGGAGGTCGGCTTTTTAATCTTGCCCCAGGTGGCGACGACGTTCACGGTGGTGGGAGACACGGACCATCCTACCGGATCAAACCAATCGGGATCGCTATCACTGTCGCGGCGGCCCTTACTGAGATTTTTTAGGTAATCTCCGTCAGCAGTCATCAAGTGAATCTCGTGCCTTTTGTCGGGATCCAAGTCTTTAGAAGCCACATAGGCAATCGTTCGTCCGTCGGGAGACCATGCAGGGTTTAACTTATGCGGTAGGTCGCGTGTTAGCATTTTCTGATGACCGCTGCCATCGGTTTCTACAACATAGATTTGAAAAACCGCATCTTGGTGCTTCGCTTGATACGCAATTTTCTTCCCGTCGGGTGACCACGAGGGATTGGACTTAAGTTGCATACCTCGTGTAAGTCTTTCCTGATTGCCGCCATTTTCATCCATGACGTAGATTTGAAACCCCGCGTCCCTACGGAAGGCTACAAAGGCAATTCGATTGCCATCTGGCGACCACGCTGGGTCATAGTTCTCTCCAAGCTGCGTTAACTGTATCTGGTTACCCCCGTCGGCGTCCATTACCCAAACGTTTTTCCCCTTAAAGAGACCTCGGGTGAATACAATCTTTGTTCCCTCGGGAGACCACGCCGGTTCCGAATTTTCCGGTCCCTCTGTAAGTTTGATCAAATTCCGTCCATCGGAATTCATTACGTGGATAGCGTAACGTCTATTAAACGCAATCCTCTCGCCATCGGGAGACCACGATGGTTGAGCGTCAACTAGCAGGTCGTCAGTTAGCTTTACGTAGTTGCCTCCGTCGCCATCCATAACGCAGATATCGCGTTTACCGCCTCGGTCGCAGGTGAAAGCAATCTTGGTTCTGCTAGAGGCGTAACCGACAGTTGCAATTTGCATCTGGATTAGCAGGGAGAGGACAAGCGTTGCTGCCAATAAGCGTCCGGCTGTGAATAACATTTTTCCCTCCTTGCTTGCAAACAAGTGACTGTTTCATGCGCGCCGCACACGTCATCTGCGAGCCGATGTCGGTTTTTTTATCTCACCCCAGATAGTGACGAAGTTCGCGGCGGGAGACACAGACCGTTCTACCGGATCAAACCAATCGGGATCGGTATCACCGATACGGTTCTTACTGAGTTGTTTTAGGTAGTCTCCGTCAGCAGTCATCAAGTGAATCTCTTTCCTTTTGTCAGGATCTAAGTCTTTAGAAGCCACATAGGCAATCGTTCGTCCGTCGGGAGACCATGCAGGACATCTTTTATGTGGTCGACCGCGTGTTAGTCTTCTTGTCAGACCGCTGCCGTCTGTCTTCACGACATGGATTTCATGCACTAAGCTTCTCGTGAACGAGTCATACGCAATCCATTGACCGCCGGGCGACCACGAGGGATTGTCCTCAAGCCCTTTATCTTGTGTGAGTCTTACCTGATTGTCGCCATTTTCATCCATGACGTAGATGTCAGACCCGACGACCCTAGTGGATGAGAAGGCAATTCGTTTGCCATCAGGCGACCACGCTGGGCTACTGTTCGCTCCTACGTGAGTTAACAGTATCTGGTTTTGACCGTCGGCGTCCATTACCCAAACCTGTTGTTGCGCCGCTTTGAATCGAGTGAATGCAATCTTTGCCCCATCGGGCGACCATGCCGGTTCCCAACCACTCGACATGCCTGTTAGATTCATCAAAACCCATCCATCTATAACATTGGAATCCATAACGTGGATATTTGAATTTCTACTAAACGCAATCCTATCGCCATCGGGAGACCACGACGGTTCATGGTCCCATGCAGGATCATCCGTTAGTCTTACCTGATTGCCTCCGTCGCCATCCATAATGTAGATTTTGCTATTTCCATTTCTCGTGGAGCTGAAGGCAATCTTGGCGCCGCGAGCAGCGTAACCATTTTCCGCAATTTGCATCTGCATTAACAGGGAGACAACAAGCGCTACTGCGAACAAGCGTCCAGCTGTGGTTAACATTTTTTCCTCCTTTATGCAGTTAAGCCAAATTTCTAATTGCGTCCTGCGCATCATCTACGAGCCGATGCCGGTTTTTTATCTCACCCCAGATAGTGGACGAAGTTCGCGGCGGGAGACACAGACCATCCTACCGGATGATACCAATCAGGTTGGTAATTTGAGTCCCCGTAAATGCCGCGCATTGGGTTGACATTGCCGCCAGTTATATCCACCAAGTAAATTCTAAGTTTACCATCTCTTCTCCAAGAATGAAACGCAATGACATCACTCTCGCCGTTGCTGTTCATCACCCAACTATGGCTATAATCTACGTACGTGAAGTTCTTTCCATCGGGTGGCAATGATGGAAAACGTCTATGCAAGGAGTCATGTGTTAATTGCCTCTGATTTTGTCCATCGGAATCAATTACGTAAACTCGATCGATGATACTTAGCTTGCGCCGTTTTCCTTGAAACAGACTCTGACGGTGGTGCCTTCGCCAATCTTCAATTTAGTGGCGCCCTCCGCTCAATTTCCAAGAAGAGTCTTAATCCGATTTTCAAGATTTAAACGATCTACCATCTCCGAAACTTCGCCGGCTGGGTTAATTAGAACAACCATAATGGGCCACTCTGCCGCGTATCTATCAAAGGTCTTGCCTTTTGAGCCATCGACCTCTGTTGGGCGGTCCAACCCGACTGAGTAGTTGATCGACTGTTCCTTGATATATCGTTTATCCCTGTCGCCCCTTGCAGTTGCGGAACAAATAGCAATACAGACGAGTCCTTTTTCGCGATAGGTCTCCTGCAGGCCATTCAACAATCTTATCCACAGAAGATTTTCCCTGTCCCAGTGCGCGAGTTCCCAGAAATGGAGGACGACTGTTTTGCCCTTCAGTTCCCCGATGGAAACAGCGGGACCGGAGATCCACTCTGCAACCGCCAATTCTGGTGCAGTTTTACCCACCAACTTCGCGAATCGTTGCTCAACCTTGCGCCTACTCGTCACCGACATCTGATGTTCTGTGACTTGGTCGGAAGAGATTTTTCTCAACACAAGATCCGAAAGTTGGGTCAGCTCGCGCGTCGCTGTAAACTGTCCAGTTGTCGCGTGAAAATACTCCTCCGTGGGCGGGAATGTCGGGAAGACGCTAATCCTGTACACTTCGCCAACGATCAGCTTAACTCCCCAATATCGACCATCGCTGTCTGTCACGGCGACGTTGGCACCGACGAATCCCTTCGTATCATCCCACTGGGTTAGGCCGATGGGAACCGACGGCATCGGATCGCCATTTTCATCCACCACTCGTCCGGAAACCTCGATCTGGCCGTATGGTTCCATCCGAATCTCAATTGGCTTGCCCGGTTGGGCTTCGACCTTCGCCGTGCCTCGTAATTGTAATCCCTCGTGTTCCGCTTTGAGCGTTAGTAACTGCCCGCTGCGCAACCCCCTTAATGTAAATTCGCCCTTTGCGTTCGATCGTCCGCCGTTGAGCCTATCCAACGTTAATTCGTCGGCAACCCAAGCGTCACGCACCGGCTCGCCAGCCTCCGTCAAGGTTCGGACAACCACCTCTAGTCCTTTCGAAAACTGAAAATCAACGGTGACGCTTTCACCTTCAGTGACATTGACATATTGCTTTACCTCGCCGATGTCCAGATAACCGGGAGGCGCGCTAACCGCAACGAGCACGCGCCCTGGTGCGGCGTGAAACCGATAGACGCCCGTTTCATCCGGTTCGGCACTGTGCTGCGACAACTGGGACTCCGGGCGGGAAGCATCGTGAAAATAGATAATAACGCCTCTAAGCGGTTCGTCGGTATCCTTGTCGCTCGTTCGCCCTGTGATAAGCCCGCACCGAATCAAGTTCAGGTCCATGTTGGAAACGGTCTGCCCTTCCGCCACCTCAATGCCTAGCCTAGCGGGGGCCGTCCACCCTTCTGGTCCCTTGTCAATATAGTCGAGAAAGAGGTTGTACGTTCCGGTAGCGAGATTCTTCACGACGAAGTCCCCGTTCTCATCAACGCTTGCGCTCCACGCTCCATCGAGCGGATCGGTGCTGCGGACGTCAACCTTCGCGTTCGCTACAGGTTCACCCGTTTCGGCGTAACTCAGGCGTCCCTCAATGCGCGCCTCGCGCTTCAGCCGGAACCCAAGGTCTTGCCTGCCAACCGGCACAAGCATGTGTTCCGTCTGGGCGTATCCGGTGCCCTGTACATAAAGCACCGTAGTCGCTCGCGTTGGCAGATTGCGGAACGCAAATTCACCGTTTTCATCGGTCTTGGCGGGAGGCGTAGGATGAAAGATTCCCAACATCGTATAATCCTCGTAGTCACCAATTCGGGGCGACAGAGCATCTCCACTTGATGTGAACTGGATTGTGGCTTCCGCGTTCGGTATCGGTTCGCCTGCTTCGTTCATAACTTTCCCGGCGATGGTTCCCGGCGCGCCAAGTTGAATTTCAACATTCTCCGTGTTTCTGAGCGACAGTTTCCTCCATAGGTGTGCGTAATCGGGGTGTGTAACAACGATATCTAAACGCCCTTCCCATTTCCTAGGCTTAGGACGTGGCAACTCAAAGCGGAACGATCCATTTTCCGACGTTCGAGTGCTATGTTTGGTGCGTCCCCAATTTACGGCGCATAGAATCTCTGCATCCGCTATTGGCTCACCGTCGCTGTCAACAACACGACCGGAATAGGTCAGTTTTTCGGCGGCATCTACTGCCATGGCAGCCGAAGATCGTGCGTTAGAATTTTCTACACCTCCACCGTGCGGCATTGGCGCTCCGTCAGTTGAGCTATGCCCAGCCCCTGTTGAGGCATGGCTAGAGTCAACCAGTGGTCGCTTTCCCGCCGGTTCCGGGATACCCATAACGGATGGCCGCGTCGAATAAAGAACGCTATCAAGCAACTCAATCTTGATTGGTAATCGATTTGAAACTGACCACGTGAATCCGGTCTGGTTTGCCGACAACTCTGTTGAGAACTCGTCTCTCGCTCCAAAAAGTCCGATCAGAATACACAACGCGGTAATCAGCGAAAAAACGGTCTTGCCGATGGTTGCGCTGCTCCAGGCGAAACTCATCGCTGGAGCCGGTACGTGGCGAATCTGCTCCATCATCTGCATGAGAAAACCTGCTCTTAGTTTGTGGCTTTTCAATAGTCTGCCGTAGTGTTCTGAAAGCGCATTCCCAAGTTGCTGACGGGCGCGATGTAACTTGCCCCTGACGGTGTTTACCGAGACGCCAAGAAACTCGGAGATTTCCTTCATTGAGCAGTCACCCATATAGAACATCGACACGGCGACCCGATTGTCGTCGGGGAGCGCCGAAATCGCCTGCTCAAGGTCTACCCGCCAGTCCTCCGCGGGAACGGTGTGCGAGGGTTGAACGTGTAAATCATTGTCCCCTGCATCCGCCACCATCATTTCACGCTGACGTGTTTTCGCAGCCCGCTCCATCCAACGATTGCATTCGTTGGACATGATGGTATACAACCAACTTCTGAACCGGTGCGGATGCCGTAATGCGTAGAGATTTCGAAATGCGCGTAGGAACACTTCCTGCGTGACATCTTGGGCATCAGCCTCGTTTCGCACCTTTTGAAAGGCGTAAGCAAAGACCATCTCCTGATACTTGTGCACGAGCAGCCCAAAGGCGTCCCGATCGCCCGCGAGTGTTTTGGAGATTAACTGTTCGTCGGCTGAATACATGACACGCTCCACATCGTGATGGATCCAACATTTCCGTGAAGGTTGGAAAAATCGCTAATTAGACCTTTTCAACAGCCAAAAAGTTATGCCGTGACGAAAAAAACTTCTGGTGCCTCCTCACGCACAGAGTTCACCGCATCTCACGGCTTCGGTAGTTTGCGGGTCGTCCGCCCTGAGGATGTGTTTGACACGGTGTCGGGACAGAATTTGACGCCATGGTTGAGTTTGTTGCATTTCATGTAGGGAACGCAGATCTGCGTTCCTTATTATGGAGGAAGATATCATATCGCCTCAAAAAAACCGTTCGGCGGGCATTATAGTACAGTTTCTACCTGTATTTGTATCCGAATCGAATAGAACCGGGCATGGATTGACAGATTACGACAGGACTTTAGGATATGACAGATTTATCCCATGTCACGCAGGAAGGAAGAGAAAACGGGAACAGACAGGAGGGCAACGGCAGCCGTGGATCGGACATCCCGCACCAGAAGTTGATTGGATCGACGGAGAGCTTTAGCCAAATCGGGGGCCGTTGAATTTCGACAAGGGTATGTAGACTGAAAAGGTTGGTTACGGGAGGCGAACTGCGGGGGAATGTTTGGCGTACCATCCGCACGAGTTCGGAGGCCGCCGATTCCATGCTAAATAATGCTTGAAGGGGGTTCACGCGCCGTACCGGCGCCTGCTTGCAGGAGCATTCTTGTCACTAGATACGGTCTGCCCTTCCACGACCGGAATGCGTCCCCAACCATCATGTGACGCCTCGACGCTGGCGATTTTTTCAATCGTCCGCCCTGTCTTCCAGCCCCGTTGGCATCATCGCGGGTTGCGGGCGCGTTTGAGACCGCCCCAAGATATGGGCAACTTTCCGTTTGGGTTGACTGCCAAACCACCGAGCGGCCAGGAAGGCATTTCATTATCAATACCGGGAGGAGTTCTCGTGAGTTTGACAACGTTCATCCCGTTGGCGTCCATTATATAAATATTAGAGTCTCCGCCATGGCGTGACACATAGGCGATTTTGGTACCATCCGGCGAATAGACTGGTGACCAGCTGCTACGCGGCCCGTCCGTAAGCTGCTCCAACTCTTTCCCGTCAGCGGTAATCACGAAAATGTCATTGCGCGAGTCAGCGGGGACGAAGTGGCGCTTCGAATTGAAAGCAATCTTGCTTCCATCTGGCGACCAACTAGGATTGGAATTTCTCCTTAGTTGGGTGTCGGCAGTGAGATTGCGCCTTCCCGTTCCATCCGCATTCATCACGAAGATATGAAGGGGGTCATTCACGCCGCCATCACGGTAGGAGACAAACGCTATCTTGCTTCCATCCGGAGACCAACTCGGTAGAATATCGTGAAACTCGTGTTTATCCAACCTAGTCAGGTTATTTCCGTCCGCATCCATCGCGTAGATTTCAAAGTTGCCAACGACATCACGGAGAGAGCAGAAGGCAATCCTCGTGCCATCCGGCGACCATGCGGGGGCGAATTTTGAAAAACCTTCATGGGCGAGTCTGATCACGTTATTGCCATCGCTGTCCATCACATACAGGTCAGGTTTACCGCCGCGCTCTGAGGTGAACGCAATCCTTCGTCCGTCCGGCGAGGCAGCGGGCTGGCGATCAAATGCCGGGTGGTCCGTGAGTTGGACCACATTTTCTCCGTTCACGTCCATGGAGTAGATGTCCCAATCGCCGTCGCGGTTCGACGAGAATAGGATTCTATGTTCGAAGCCCTGCACCGTGCTCTCGGACGCAACCATTATCGCCAACAATAATAGAAACATGCATCTTCTCATAAATCGTCTGGTTTTATTCACCGGTCAAATTCTCCTTTTTCGGGTTCTACACTTTTAGAGATTCTCTATCACAGAACCAATAGTCGTTTCTACACGGCGGGAGATTGGGTTTCCTAACCGAACCTGTATTTATCGAGTTTCGTAGGAGCGGTTGGAAACCGCTCCTACCGTATTATGTGCAAATATGAATCGAATTGACTCTAAACCCTGACAATGGTTTGTATGACCGAGTGTTCCTTCTCTAGAAACTTTACCAAGTCTTTATCTTTCGCATTTGTGCGCAACGTCATTACACAATACCCTCCGGTTTCATAGTTTAATCAATTGTCCTTGCCCGGTCGTTGGATTTCATTGAGGTAGGCGCAAATCACCGAAAACTGGACGACGTTTTCTTAAGCCTACCCCAAATCGTAGCAGTTTTGGAAGCGGGGGACACAGCTAGTCCTCCCGGGCTGAAGTCCGGCTGGTAATCGATCCCCTCACGAATGTTGCTGAGTTGCTTAAGGTGCTTCCCGTTGGCGGTCATCAAGTGAATTCTTGCTCCGAGGGGGAAATCATTTTTAGAGACAACATATGCAATCGCCCCTCCATCGGGAGACCACGTGGGGTGCGAATGACGCCCTTGATCGTGTGTAAGCCTCTCGGGATTCTTACCATCCACCCCCACTACATAGATGTGCTCTATTCCTTTGTGTGACTCATAATATGCGAACCGTCCTCCGTCGGGAGAAAACGATGGGCTGGCTCCATGCAAACCGTGCTTCACCCTTTCAAGTCCCTGTCCGTCAGGGCCTACCACGTGAATTTCACTGTCCCAATTTCTCGAAGATACAAATGCAATCTGTTGTCCATCCGGAGACCATGATGGCGCACTCGCCTGGCGTACAAGCCTCATTCGATTATTTCCATCCGCGTCCATTACGTCAATATGTAAAAACACATCTTGGACGGTGAACGCAATCTTACCCCCGTCTGGAGACCAGTCTGGCTCCCGCTTTTCCCGCGGTCCATCAGTCAGTCTAATCTGGTTCTTACCATCGGCGTCCATTATGTGGATTTGAGTACCGCCGCTTCGGTTGGAGACGAATGCAATCTTCGTCCCGTCAGGAGACCAATCCGGTTCCATGTCGTGCAGTGGATGGTTTGACAGGTTCTCTCGGTTTCCCCCATCGGCATCCATTACATAGATTTCAAAGTTGTCATTTCCGAGATGTGCGAAAGCAATACGTGACTTCTGCGCGGCGAGTCCATGTCTTAACCACAACTCCCCAGTCGACAGACAGACGCACAATCCTGCAATCAGTAAATATTTAAGTATCGGTTTGAATTGCATTTGTCCCCCCTTAAGGTTTTCTGTGGTTGTGTCGCAATCTTATCAGAAAACTCGCGAATCGCTTGAGATAATCATCAGAATTGATGATTACACTACCTAAGTTTTGAATTAACCAAAAACTAATCTCTTTTGGCACTAACTAGAGGAGTTTATTCCCCGACCTGGTTCCCACAAGAAACAAGCAACCAACAGGCATCGGACCTACGAGCCTTTTCCTTATATGTCGTAATGATGAGAATCAAAAGCATAGGTCATCCCAAATGTCAACCTCCGTGCACATTGACAAATGCCAACCCCCCTCTCATCGCGCTGGCGAGTGGACAAGCGTAAAAACGTACCATGAGTAAACAACAGGATTTTAAATAATTCAGGATGACCTATGTTCCATATACGTTACGGACACGCATTTCTCGCGTCAACGCAAGCAAATAACCAGCGCCCACCCACGTATTTCGCGCAACATCTGTAGCCGAGTGGACAGTGATTGGCACCATCAGGGCAATGCACTCCGTGCGCTCCGGCGTCCGGGGCAACAATCAGAGTCGCTGCCAGAGCGGTTGTACTAACCAATGCCGCCGTCGCAAAGGCGCTGCGGTTGCCAACCATTCCCTCTTCACGAAGAAGGAAATCGGACACTTTCCGCTTTGCCACTGACCTCAAATGGCTTCTCATTAGGTTTTACCTCCATTCATTAGGATAACACTCCTTGGCCAGCTACCGACCAAGAAGTTCATCAACCGCACCCCACTAAGGCGTCGATGCCGAGTTAATTTTCATCATCGCGGGTTGCCGCGCCGTTTGAGAACTCCCCAAGATATCGGCAACTTTCCGCTTGGACTGACTGCCAATGCGCCGTGCGGCCAGGAAGGAGATACGTTACTACGACCGGGAGGAGTTCTCGTGAGTTTGACGGCGTTCCTCCCGTTGGTGTCCATCAAATAAATATGATAATCGCCGTTGCGGCGTGACACATAGGCGATTCTGGTACCATCCGGCGAATAAACTGGTGACCTGCTGCGACCGTCTTCCGTAAGCTGCTCCAATTCTTTCCCGTCAGCGGTAATCGTGAAAATGTCATCACGCGTGCGATCAGGGAAGTGGCGCCGCGAGTTGAAAGCAATCTTGCGTCCCTCTGGCGACCAAGCTGGACTGAAACTGTCCGTTAGTGCGGTGTCCGCAGTGAGATTTTGCCTTTCCGTTCCATCTGCATTCATCACGAAAATATGCCTAGGATCATTGAAGCCGCCGGTACGGTAGGAGGCAAACGCCATCTTGCTTCCATCTGGCGACCAACTCGGCCTAACATCGTGCCACTTGTGGTTTGTCAAGTTTATTGGGGCATTTCCATCTGGATCCATCGCGTAGATTTCCCAGTTGCCAACGGCAAAACGGAGAGATGCAAAGGCAAACTTCGTTCCATCCGGCGTCCAACTAGGGCGTCCTTCAGGAAAATTGTCATGGGTGAGTCTTACCACGTTACTACCATCGCTATCCATCACATACAGGTCATCAATGCCACGTTCTGATATGAACGCAATCCTTCGTCCGTCCGGCGAGCAACCGGGAAACCGATCAGATGCCGGGTGGTTGGTGAGTTGGGCAAGATTTTCTCCGTTTACGTCCATGGAGTAAATGTCCCAATCGCCATCGCGGTTCGATGCAAAGACGATTCTCTGTTCGAAGCCCAGCGCTGTACTGTCGGACGCTACCATTAACGCCAATAGCAGTAGGAATAGGCATCTTTTCAAAAACGGGATGACGTTATTCATCGGTCATTTTCTCCTTTTTCGGGTTCTACACTTTTAGAGATTCTCTATCACAGAACCAATAGTCGTTTCTACACGGCGGGAGATTGGGTTTCCTAACCTAACCTGTATTTGTCGAGTTTCGTAGGAGCGGTTGGAAACCGCTCCTACCGTATTATGTGCAAATATGAATCGAATTGACTCTAAATCCTGGCAATAACCGAGCACTCCTTCGCTCAAAACTTTCTCAAGTCTTTATCTTTCGCATTTGCGCACAACGTCATTACACAATACCCTCCGGTTTAATAGTTTAATCAATTGTCCTTGCCCGGCCGTTGGATTTCATTGAGGTAGGCGCAAATCACCGAAAACTGGACGACGTTTTCTTAAGCCTACCCCAAATCGTAGCTGTCTTGGAAGTGGGGGACACAGCTAGTCCTACCGGACTGAAGTCGGGCTGGTAATCGATCCCCTTGCGAATTGTACTGAGTTGCTTAATATGTTTTCCGTCCGCGGTCATCAAGTGAATTCTGTTGCTAAGGATATCATCGTCAGAGCTCACATACGCAATCGTCCGTCCATCGGGAGACCACGTAGCGTGAAAATGATGCTCTTGATTGTGCGTTAGTCTCATGGGATTTTTACCATCCGCGCCCACCACATAGATGTGAAGGAATTCCTCATGCGAGCGGTCGGTTGCAATCCGTCGTCCGTCGGGAGAAAACGACAAGCTGTGCCCGCCCAAGAAATCGTCCGTCACCCGTTCAAGCCCCTGTCTGTCAGCGCCTATCACGTAAATCTCAGCGCCCCCGTCTCTCCTGGACACGAATGCAATCTTTTTCCCATCCGGAGACCATGACGGCTGCCTCGCATGGTCTTCAAACCGCTCACGATTATTCCCGTTCGCATCCATCACGGCGATATGAGGAAACCAATCGTCTTTCCAATCTTCAATGACAGTGAATGCAATCTTACCCCCGTCGGGAGACCAGTCAGGATCCCGCTTCCGCCTGGGTCCATATGTCAGTCGAATCTGGTTCGTTCCGTCGGCGTCCATGACGTAGATCTGGTCAACGCCGAGGTCCCGGTTGGAAACGAACGCAATCTTCGTCCCGTCGGGAGACCAATCCGGATCCTCGTCGTCCAGAGGATGGTTTGACAAGTTTTCCCTGTTTCCTCCATCGGCGTCCATTACATAGATTTCCCAGTTGTCAAATGCCAGGTTTGAAAAAACAATCCGTGACTCCTGCGCGGGGAGTAGTCTTATTGACCATAGTTCCCCGCTTAACAGCATCACGGTTAACCCGATAAACGACACACGTGTGCGCCCGAATCGCATTTTGTCCTCCTTCGTTGTGCGCTAAATGAACAGTAAGAAACCGGATTTTAGTGGGTGAAAAGGTATGTTTGGACGCGCTCCCAACCGTTGCGTGACGCCGCTGGCACTGGCGATGTCCATATTGGCCTAACCCGTCGTCTTGCCGTTATCATCAACATTCGCTGTTCATAGGTAATCACATGCATTACCGTAAACGAGACGTAAATTTCTTCAGCCTACCCCATGTTGTGGCAGTGTTGGAATTGAGAGAAACAGGCCTAGCGGGTCCTACCGTGCTAAAGTCCGGATGAAAATCGAATCCATCATGAACATCGCTTAGCCGCTTAAGATGATTTCCGTCTGTGGTCATCAAGTGAATCTTTGCACCGAGGAAAAAAACATCTTTATAGACCATATATGCAATCGTCCCCCCATCGGGAGACCACGTGGGGTGCGAATGATGCCCTTGATTGTGCGTGAGCCTCTGGCGATTTTTACCATCAGTGTCTATCACGTAGACGTGCCTGAATCCTTCGTGCCCCTCATAGTATGCAATCCGTCGCCCGTCCGGAGAATACGATGGGCTGTGTCCGTGCGTCACCTTTTCAAGCCCCTGTCCGTCGGTGCCTATCGCGAAAATTTCATGGTTCTTATCTCTCCAGGATAGAAATGCAATCTTTTTCCCATCCGGAGACCATGACGGCTCCGTCGCGTGGTCTTCAAACCTCTCACGATTATTTCCATCAGCGTCCATCACGGCGATATGAGGTTCCGCATCGCGGACGGTGAACGCAATCTTACCCCCATCGGGAGACCAGTCCGGAAACCGCTTCTCCCGCGGTCCATATGTCAGTCGAATCTGGTTTGTTCCATCGGCATCCATTACGTAGACCTGATATACGCCGTCGTTTCGGTTGGATACGAACGCTATCTTCGTCCCGTCGGGCGACCAAGCCGGATCCATGTCGTCCACAGGATGGTTTGTCAAGTTCTCTTGGTTTCCTCCATCGGCGTCCATTACATAGATTTCCCAGTTGTCGAATCTCAGGGTTGCAAAAACAATCCGCGGCTTTTGTACGGCGAATCCCAGTCCCAACCACAGCTCCCCGCATAACAGCATCGCGGTTAACCCGATAAACGACACAAGTGTGCGCCCGAATCGCATCTTCTTTCCTCCTTAATTGTGCACCAAATGAACAGTAAGAAACCGGATTTTAGTGGGTGAGATAGTTATGTTTGGACGCGCTCCCAACCGTTGCGTGACGCGCTGGCGCTGGCGATGTCCATGTTGGCCCAATCCGTCGTCTTGCCGTCATCATCAACAATCCCATTTCATAGGTAACGCAAGTTGCCACTTACAAGATTTTGGACATGGACCATCGTTTTTTATTGAAAATGGCCCATTAATCGCGGAGATTTCGTAGCGCAAACTGTCAGTTTGCGCACCAGTTACGCACCAAAGGCACAGTCTAACAGATCAAGCGACTGGATAAGGAGTGCGATAGAGATCCTCGTGCTACAAAGGTGGCAACTTGGGTTAGGTAATCACGTGCATTACCGGAAACTGGACGAAATTTTCTTCAACCTGCCCCAAAGTGTGGCCGTTTTGGACGTAGGTGACACAGCAGTGGGCGAAACGGCTTGTCCCACCGGACTAAAGTCCGGATGAAAATCGAGCCCGTCATGAACATCGCTAAGTTGCTTAAGATGTTTTCCGTCTGCGGTCATCAAGTGAATCTTTGCGTTGTGGAAAAAATTTTTTTTATTATTTGAGCTCGCGTATGCAATCGTCTCCCCATCAGGAGACCACGTGGGGTCATAATGATGCACCTGATTGTGCGTAAGTCTGTTGAGATTATCGCCATCCGCCCCCACGACATAGATGTGAGAGAACCCTGCGTCCTGGAATGCCCAGTACCCAATCCGCCCCCCGTCGGGGGAAAACGTTGGGTTCTGTTGGCTCGGCACATCGTGCGTCACCCTTTCAAGCCCCTCTCCATCAGCGCCTATCACGAAAATCTCAGCGCCCCCGTCTCTCCCCGATACGAATGCAATCTGTTTCCCATCCGGGGACCACGACGGCTGCATCGCGTGGTCTTCAAACCGCTCACGATTATTTCCGTTCGCATCCATGACGGCGATATGAGGAAACCAATCGTCTTTCCAATCTGCATGGACGGTGAACGCAATCTTACCCCCATCCGGAGACCAGTCCGGATCTTCCTTTCGCCGCGGTCCATATGTCAGTCGAATCTGGTTCGTTCCATCGGCGTCCATTACATAAATCTGATCAACGCCGAGGTCTCGGTTGGAAACGAACGCAATCTTCGTCCCGTCGGGAGACCAATCCGGATCCATGTCGTCCACTGGATGGTTTGTCAAATTTTCTTGGTTTCCTCCATCGGCGTCCATTACATGGATTTCATAGTTGTCGAATCTCAGGGTCGCAAAAACAATCCGCGACTTTTGTGCGGCGAGTCCATGTCTTAACCACAGTTCCCCGCTCGTCAGACATACGCATAGCCCCGCTAATAGCAGAAGTCTTGATGTCAGCTTAAATCGCATTTTATCCTCCCAAGTGGAACGTAACATGAGCGGTTGCACGAATACCGTTTCATCGCGCCTTGATAACATTGCGACACCTTTGGCGCCGGTGAAGTTCTCAATCAGCTACCCCTTCGTCAATCGTCAATTGGAATCTCATTCACTCATACTTTTTTAAACTTTTGTGACTGCAAGCTATTAAGAGCCTGTTTGAAAAATACATTTGTAGGGTGCGATCAACCAAGCGGATAGCGCGGGCGATAGAAATCCCCTGCGATCAAGCGAATGAATAATGAGCGCGATAGAGATCCTACCAGCCTTTAAAAGCACCAACGGGGCGGTAGGTAATAACACTCCAAACCTCCAAAAATGATTTGCCATTGACTTTTCAAACAAGTTCTAAGCTCGACTTTGTACAAAAGTACGACGGTTGGATTGTACGGAAAGCCGCGCAAAACCAATCCCGTAGGCGGGGCATCTTGCCCCGCTGTGATGGCACTAGAAACCGGTGACTTTTTCAATGGTCAACCAAAAAGACCTGATGGTTAAAATCTCCCCTGATTTTCTTCAACGCTTGATTGACACGGCCTGTTATACCACTTAAATGTACAAAGTTGAACTAAGGAAGATTGGTGGTAGGAGCGATTAAACGACTGGAGAATGAATAATCAACTGAGTGAATAACAATCAAGCGACCAAATAGTGAAAGCGATAGTGAATCCTGTGAGAACTATCTTTTCAACCGCACCTACAAGACCGGAAAACAACCTGTTTGAATCGTGGTGAACGCCTCGAATTCAACCACATCGTCAATGCTTGCCGGTTCGTTTGAGAACTCCCCAAGATGTTAGCAACATTCCGCGTGGGTTGACCGCAAATGGGCTAGGCAACCACGAAGGAGACATGTTCTCGGTACCGGGAGGGGTTGTCGTGAGTTTGACCACGTTCCTTCCGTTGGTGTCCATCAAATAAATATTGTAATCTCCTTCACGGCTTGACGCAAAGGCGATTTTTCTCCCATCCGGCGAAAAGGCCGGCATCCTGTTGTTACCCTCTTGCGTAAGCTGCTTTAAATTTTTTCCTTCGGCAGTGATGACGTAAATGTCATAACCCTCGAAGGGGCGCTGCGACTGGAAAGCAATCCTGCGTCCATCGGGCGACCAACTAGGATTGAGGTTGTAATTTAGGTTGGTGTCGCCAGTGAGATTGCGCCTTTCCTTACCATCTGCATTCATTATGAAAATGTGACGATGATCCAGCGCACCGAAATTGGGAGCGGAGACAAACGCAATCTTGCTTCCATCAGGCGACCAACTCGGATCGAAATCCTGCATCTCGTGTTCTGTCAACCTTGTCCGATTACCTGCATCGGCGTCCACAGTGAAGATGTCGCAGTTGAGTTTACAGAATGATGCAAAGGCAATCTTCCTGCTATCCGGCGACCAACTAGAGCGGACTTCGCCGAAATTGTCTTGGGTAAGTCTGATCACGTTAGTGCCATCACTGTCCATCACATATAGGTCAGGCGTGAGACCGCGTCGCGACGTGAACGCAATCCTTCTTCCATCCGGCGAGCCGGAAGGATGATTATCAGCTCCCGGGTGGTCGGTGAGTTGAACGAGATTGTCCCCGTGTACGTCCATGGAGTAGATGTCCCAGTTGCCATTCCAGTTGCCATCGTGGTTTGATGCGAAGACGATTCTCGGTTCAAACCTCTGCGCTGTGCTGTCTGAAGCAACCATTAACGCCAGTAATGATAGAAACAGGCATCTTCTCAAAAGCGGGCTGATGTTATTCATCGGTCATTTTCTCCTTTTTCGGGCTCTTCATTTCTAGATATGCTCTATAGTAGAATCAATAGTCATTTCTACGCTGCGGTAGGTGCGGTTGGAAAGGGATCTCTATCGCGGTCATTATCCATGTCCCTTGATCGCCTACCGAGTTATGTGTAAATATGAACCGAATTGACGCAGAGTTCAGTTCTGTGGTTCGTGTTTAGGTGTCGGCGCCGAGTTCATTGGCATCATCACGGGTTGACGGTGCGTTTGAGACCTCCCCAAGATATCAACAACTTTCCGTTTGGGTTGACTGCCAATGCACCGGGGAGCCAGGAAGGGCGTGTGTTATCAACACCGGGAGGAGTTCTCGTGAGTTTGACAACGTTCATCCCGTTGGTGTCCATCAAGTAAATATTAAAATCTCCGTCACGCGTTGACACAAAGGCGATTTTTCTGCCATCGGGCGAATAGGCCGGCATCCTGTTTTTACCCCCTTGTGTAAGTTGCTTTAAATTTTTCCCTTCGGCAGTGATGACGTAAATGTCATAACCCTCGAAGACGCGCTGCGACTGGAAAGCAATCTTGCGTCCGTCCGGCGACCAAGTAGGATTGGAATTGAACCTTAGGGCGGTGTCGGCAGTGAGATTGCGCCTTCCCGTTCCATCTGCATTCATCACGAAAATATGCATGGGATCATTGAAGTCGCCGGTACGGGAGGAGGCAAACGCCATCTTGCTTCCATCTGGCGACCAACTCGGTCTGAGATCGTCCCATTTGTGGTTTGTCAAATTTATCGGGTCATTTCCATCTGGATCCATCAGGTAGATTTCCCAGTTGCCAACGGCAAAACGGAGAGATGCAAAGGCAAACTTCGTTCCAGCCGGCGTCCAATTAGGGCGGCCTTCGGGAAAATTGTCATGGGTGAGTCTTACCACGTTACTACCATCGCTATCCATCACATACAGATCACTTGTAATGCCACGATCTGATATGAACGCAATCCTCCTTCCATCCGGCGAGCAAGCGGGTAACCAATCAGATGCCGGATGGTCGGTGAGCTGGGCAAGATTATCTCCGTTCGCGTCCATGGAGTAAATGTCCCAATCGCCGTCGCGATTCGATGAAAAAAAGATCCTAGACTCAAATCCCTGCGCTATGCTGTCCGACGTAACCATTAACGCCATCATTAAAAGAAATAAACATCTTCTCAAATGCAGGCTGATGTTGTTCATTGGTCATTTTCTCCTTTTTCGGATCTATAGTCATTTGCGTTCATTTTTACTCATATATTAACTGCATATCATTCGATTTGAACAATGAAGAGTGCTTCGCGATCCATCTGTCTGTAGGAGCCATCTCCCGTGCGCGACCTCGTGTAGCGCGCGAAACTCGCTCCGATAGAGGCCGCGTTATAAATTGTGCTGCTACGAGCCGAACCAAGGAAATCCTACACGTGTAATTCTTGATTGCAGCGATAATAGTCCCTGTCATCAAAATTCGTAGTTCAAAAGGCAATCGCGCGAACTATCGGAGGTTGGCGTCGCGTTTCTTAAGCCTGCCCCAAATTGCGGCGGTTTTGGAAGTTGGAGACACAGCGAGTCCTACCGGACTAAAGTCCGGCTGGTCATCGATCCCCTCACGAATTGTGCTGATTTGTTTAATATATTTTCCGTCTGCGGTCATCAAGTGAATCTTTGAACCGAAGAAACCACCATCAGAGACCACATATGCGATCGTCCCCCCATCTGGAGACCACGCGGGGTGAAAATGATGCTCGTGATTGTGCGTAAGCCTGGTTCGATTTTTGCCATCCGCCCCCATCACATAGATGTGATAGAATCCTTCGTGCAAGCGGTCGGATGCCATCCGTAGTCCGTCGGGAGAAAACGAGGGACTGGTCCAGCCCAAGAAATCGTGCGTCACCCGTTCAATCCCCTGTCCGTCAACGCCCATCACGTAAATCTCAGGGCCCCCGTCTCTAAACGTTACGAATGCAATCTTACCCCCATCCGGAGACCATGATGGCCCGAAAGCGTTCTCTTCAAGCACCACACGATTATCTCCATCCGCATCCATCACGTCGATATGATCATCCCAATCGTCGACGGAGAACGCAATCTGTTTCCCATCCGGAGACCAGTCTGGATCTCCCTTTTGCCAAGGTGGTCCATCTGTCAGTCTAATCTGGTTCGTTCCATCGGCGTCCATGACGTAGATCTGATATACGCCGCCGTCTCGGTCGGAAACGAATGCAATCTTCGTCCCGTCGGGAGACCAATCCGGATCCACGTCGTGCCTTGGATGGTTTGACAAGTTTTTTCGGTTTCCTCCATCGGCGTCCATTACGTAGATTTCATAGTTGTCAAATGCCAGGTTTGAAAAAACAATACGTGACCCCTGTGCGGCGAGTCCTCCTATTAACCACAGTTCCGCACTTAACAGCATCACGGTCAACCCGATAAACGACATAAGCGTACGCCCGTAGTGCATTTTTCCCTCCTTAGCTGTGGGTGAAGTGAGAAGTAAAGGTAGCTTGTGCATGTTGGTAAAATAGTCAAGCAAATTCAATGATTTGGAGTGCCCTCTGTACGTCCATATGAGTCCTATTTTAAAAAGTAGGCGGCAAGAGCCAAGCGGCTTCTGGTACAATACAGTCTCTCGCCCGTTGCTCTTTCAAAGGCTGGTGCGCAGTGCGCACCCTACGGACTGGTCAAGCCTGATGGCATTCTCTGGAACAGCAAGCCACACCCCAAGACTTTGAAATGCCCTTTGACACGCCCGCCGTGTGTTCGCCGACTCGCCAGCTTTAACCAATTCCGCTGTGTCGCCACTGACAGCCAGTGCGTTGGCCTACCTGATTGCCAATTCGTACATGATGTCATCCGCCTCACTCCAAACGATTGCCGTTCTCGTCCCACGAGGAAAACCCGCCGTTGCCGTCCTTATTGACGCCCATCCTCGCCCCCGCGCCTTTGCCCCACACGTTCACCGCTCCTCCATCTCCCTCAATGCTCATCGCCGCCTTTTTGAGCTCGTCACTCTCTTTGCCCTCCACGGACACCCTACCGCCGAGTTCGTCGATGCTCATCGTCGCCTCTTTGAAGCCTCTGCCCTCCACGTACACCTTCCCTCCGAATCCGTCGAGGTGCATGCCAGCCCCACCTTTTGCCTCTTTGCCCCACACGAACATTGCCCCTCCGTATTTGGTGACGTGCATCTCCGCCCCTTTGCCCAGTTTGCCTACGACGAACACACTCCCGCCGAATTCGGAGGTGTTCAACCCCGCACGGAGATTCCCCTTCGCATCAATAACGTCCAACTCCCTGCAGGTAATCCTCCTCACGTTCAGGTCTTTCGGTTCGTCTTGCGCCCCCAGCGGAGCTAATGCCCCCACCGCCATTGTCAGAACTGCTCCGACGATGCCGCCTATCACCGCATACAACACCTCTTTCCTACGCATAAGATTCTCCTTGCAAAAACAGTGGTCAGTGGTTAGTGGTCAGTTGCCAGTAAAAGGCTATTAGTATTCACTGGTTACTAGCAACAGGTCACTGATTCCGAGATAGAACTCCCACAGAAAACGGGGCTCCGATTGCCAAATTACGTCTTTTTCTACTATTGTTCAAACAGGATTTTGAGCCTACCCCACATTGTGGTTGTTTTGGAAGCGGGGGACACAGCCCATCCTAGCGGGCTAATGTCGGGATCACCATCGCGCGCACCACGGGCATCGCTAAGTTGCTTAATATATTTTCCATCGGAGGCGATCAAGTGAATCGTGCCGTGAAAATCCCCGTCCTCAATAACATCATATGCAATCGTCCGTCCATCGGGAGACCATGTGGAGGTCGCATGATGCTTTTTTATGTGCGTAAGCCTCATCCGATTTTTGCCATCCGCCCCCATCACAAAGATTTGTAAGAACCCTTCGTGCTTCGCCCCGTATGCTATCCGTTGTCCATCGGGTGAAAACGATGGGTTCCATTTAGCTGCTAAATCCTGCGTCAACCTTTTGCGTCCCTGTCCGTCAACGCCTATCACGTAAATTTCAGAGTGCCCGTCTCTCCAAGACGCGAATGCAATCTGTGTTCCATCCGGAGACCATGATGGATACAACGCCTGGTCTTCAAGCTTCTCAAAATTATCTCCATCCGCATCCATCACGGCGATATGATCAACCACATCATCGACGGAGAGTGCAATCCTTCGCCCATCGGGAGACCAGTCCGGATCCTTCTTACCGCCCCGCCCATCTGTCAACCTAATCGGGTTCTTTCCACCGGCATCCATTACGAAAATTTGAGTACGGCCGCCGTCTCGGTCGGAAGCGAATGCAATCTTCGTTCCGTCGGGGGACCAATCCGGTTGGAAGTCAAACGCCGGGTTGTTTGTCAGTCTTTCCTGGTTTCCTCCATCGGCATCCATTACATAGATTTCAAAGTTGCCATCTCTCATGGATGTAAAAACAATTCGACCTGTGTTGGAGGCGAGCGCGTTTTTCAACCGTAGCTCTTCACTCGTCAGACAGATGCTCAGTCCTGCAAACATTAGATATCTAGCTGCCAGTCTGAATCGCATTTTTGTTCTCCTTAGTTGTGCCGAGCGAGAAACAACATGACCGATAACGGTGCTGTTGACGTTGGAGAGTCGTTCAATGACCCACCTCGCCGTATTCCTGTCAGTGTCAACATTCGCGGTCCATAAGCTAATCATGTAAACTATCAGAAGTTGGACGCCGGTTTCTTCAACCTACCCCAAATTGTGGTTGTTTTGGAAGCGGAGGACACAGCTAGGCTAACCGGGCCAAAGTCGGGGTCATATTCGTTCCCGTGGTGGTCACCGCTAAGTTGCTTCAGATATTTCCCATCGGCGGTCATCAAGCGAATCTTTCTCGGGGGGTTTATGAAAATATCAGGTCCCCACACATAGGCTATCAGCCGTCCGTCTGGAGACCATGAAGGGGAGAAATGATGCTCTAGATTGTGCGTCAGCCTCACCCGGTTTTTACCATCCGCCCCTATGACATAGATCTGATAGGTTCCTACCTCAAGGAAGAGGGCCGTGTATGCAATTCGCTTCCCGTCTGGAGACCATGCCGGCGTACCCTTGATCGCCGCGCCTTTTGTCACTCTTTCAAACCCGTTTCCATCAACGCCAATCACGCATATTTGATCCTTCCAATTGCTCCCGGTCGTGAATGCGATCCTCCGACCATCGGGAGACCATGACGGGCTCTCCCCGTCGGTTAGTTTGAAGGGATTGTTTCCGTCTGCATCCATCACGATGATTCGAGGGTTCTCCCATTTCCACCGATCCTGTCCATCCCATGAGGTGAATGCTATTTTCCGCCCATCAGGCGACCAGTCTGGATCCCCCTTCTTGCGCGGTCCATCTGTCAGTTTAATCGCGCGCTTTCCACGGGCGTCCATTACGTAGATTTGACGCCCCTCGCCGCCTCGGTTGGAAACAAACGCAATATTCGACCGGTCCGGAGACCACGTCGGATCGACGTCGCGCGCGCTCTTGTCTGTCAGTCTTTCTTGGTTGCCCCCATCGGCATCCATTACATAAATGTCGAAGTTGCCATGTCTTGAGGTCGAAAAAACAATCCGTGAGTTTTGCACGGCGAGTCCTTCTCTCAACAACATGTCTATACTCGCCAGACAGACGCACAGCCCTGCAAACAGTAGACATCTTGGCATCAGTTTGAATCGCATTGTTTCCTCCATTGTTGTGGATAAAATGAGAAGTAGAGTAACTGATTTTGAACGCGAGCGAAAATTAAGCGACACTCTCGCCGCTGGCGAGGTTTCCAATGACCTGCCCTCGTTCATAATATTCACGCAAATTATCGGAGGTCGGAAGCGCTCTTTTTGAGCCTACCCCAAATTGTGGTTGTTTTGGAAGCGGGAGACACCGCTAATCCTATCGGGCTAATGTCGGGCGCGAAATCGCGTGCATTACGGCTATGATGGCTAAGTCGCCTAATATATTTTCCATCGGCGGTCATCAGGTGAATCGCGCCGTGAAAATCCCCGTCCACGTAAACATAATATGCGATCGCTAGTCCATCGGGAGACCATGCGGGGCCCCAACTGTTCTCTTCATTGTGCGTAAGCCTCACCCGCTTTTTGCCATCCACACCCACCACATAGATTTGACCGGGTGCGGGGTGCTTATGCACCACGTATGCTATCCGTCCTCCATCGGGAGAAAATGATGGATTCCATTTACGCGTTAAATCGTGTGTTACTCTTTCAAGTCTCTGTCCGATAGCGCCTACCAGGTAGATGTCATGGCCTCCATCTCTCCAAGAAACGAATGCAATCTTTCCCCCATCCGGAGACCATGATGGATCCTGCGCCTGGTCTACAAGCTTCTGAAGATTATTTCCATCCGCATCCATCACGGCGATATGATCTTCCTCCGGAGTGTCGACGGAGAACGCAATCTTTCGCCCATCGGGAGACCAGTCTGGCTCCATCTTACCACCTCGTCCGTCTGTGAGTCTAATCACGTTCTTTCCATCGGCGTCCATTATGTGGATTTGAGATGGGCCAGCGTCTCGACTGGAAACGAATGCAATCTTCGTCCCGTCGGGAGACCAATCTGGTTGGGTGTCGGACGCTGGATGGTTTGTCAGGTTCTCTTGGTTCCCTCCATGGGCATCCATTACATAGATTTCGAAGTTGCCATCTCTAAAGGATGAGAAAACGATTCGACCTGAGTTGGAGGTGTGCGCGTTTCTCAACCACAGTTCTCCACTCATCAGCCAGACGCTCAGTCCTGCAAACAGTAGAAATCTAGCTATCAGTTTGAATCGCACTTTATCCTCCTTACTTATCTTTCGCATTATTGAGCACCTAAAAGTTTAATTTCTCAGTTGGCCGTATCCCGCATCATAATTGACAGCATGCCATTATCCCTGTCGGAATAATTCTTTCAGCAAGTAACACGTGCCAGTCGGAGTCCCTTTCCTCGATCCAGAGGATCAAACGAGTGAATAGCGAGTGCGATAGAGATCTTCAATGTCAATAGAATACGACATGTCCAGAGTCCCGCGCTCCAGAGGATCAAACGAGTGGATAGCGAGTGCGATAGAGATCCCTCAACGGAGTGAATAACGACGGCGATAGCAAATCCTGCGCAATGTGGTGTGTTACTTCGTAATAATGAAGTTGATGATGGAAGGGCAAAACCGGTCAATCAATCGGCCCACTTATCTTCCGCGTTATCGAGCACCTAAAAGTTTAATTTCTCAGGTGGCTGTATCCCGCATCATAATTGACAGCACTCCATTATCCCTGTCGGAATAATTCTTTCAGCAAGCAACACTCATTTTTCGCTCTATGACAGGTTTTGAAAAAGCGTTCCTTGGTAGAATGGTTTCACTCCAGAGGAGTGAGATGTCAATAGAACACGATTCCTCACCGCGTCTGCACTCCGGAGGAGTGCAATGTCGAGTGTTACTTGATAGCGTCCCATCATTCCTGTCGGAATGATTCATTCAGCAAGTAACACTTTCTGGTCGGAGTCCCTTTCCTCGATCCAGAGGATCGAAATGTCAATAGAATACGATATGTCCATATTCCCGCACTCCAGAGGAGTGCAATGTCGAGTGTTACTTGAGAGCAATGAAGTTGATGATGGAAGGGCAAAACCGGTCAATCAATCGGCCCACGGTAGTACCTTGGTGATTTTTTCTCGTTTGTGAATATATCAAGATCTGCTATATGAAAATTCGAGATTACACAAGTCTATTATGCGGAAGATGAGTCCTTAGTTGCGGGTTAAATGAGCATTACGGAGACTCGCTTTGAGCGCAATCACGAACGCTATTTGGGGGCTGGTTTCTTTAACTTTCCCCAGATTGTGATTTGGTTGCCTGCCGGCGAGGCAGCAAGCGTGGCAGAGTCCAGCCAGTCAGGATCGTAATCTCCACGTTCGGGTGGGCGGCTTAGTTTTCTGATGTGCTTGCCATCGGCAGTCATCAAGTGGATTTCGCTTATGTGATCGTGCCTTCTCCACGACTCGTATGCGATCATCTCACTGTCCGATGACCAAGTTGGTTTGGAGTAGAAATGTCCGTCCGTCAACTTCCTCAGATTCTCCCCGTCGCTATCCATAACGCAGACTTGATTCTTGAACATAAAAGCGATGCTTTGCCCATCTGGCGACCATGCGGGGTGACGTTTGCTACCGTCATCATCTGTTAATCTCGTCGTATTTTCACCGTTGCTGTCCATCACGTAGATTTCGGAGCCCCATCCCCGTCCCCATCCGGAGTTTACAAATGCAATCCTTTGACTGTCTGGCGACCACGTTGGATTGGAGTTATTCCCGGCAATGTGGGTTATCTTCTTACGGTTCTTTCCGTCCGGGTCAATGACGTAGATATCGAATTCCCATGCTTCACCGTGAACTCCCACATCTTTATGCCCGGTAAATGCAATTTTCTGCCCGTCCGGAGACCAGTGCGGATCCACGTCCCACACTTCGTCTGTCAATCTAATCGGGTTTTGTCCGTCACTATCCATCACGAAAATTTGCCTATTGCCGCCATTTCTATAGGAAGTGAATGCAATCTTTTTACCGTCCGGAGACCATGATGGATGAAGGTCAGCCGCCGGATGGTCTGTTAGTCTTGTCTGCTTTTTTCCATTTGCAGTCATCCCATAGATTTCAGCATTCCCATCCCTAAAAGTAGTAAATACAATCGTTGGTTTGTGGTGCGCGGCGAACGCTTCTCTCAACAACATCTCCCCACTCGTCAGACAGACGCACAGTCCTGCAAACAGCAGACATCTCGCTATCAGTTTGAATCGCATTTTTTCCTCCTTGGTTGGCGGTAAAAGGTTTTCAGGCAAACTATCGGGGGTCGGGCGAGAGTTTCTTCACCCTGCCCCAAGTTGTGGTTGTTTTGGAGGTGGGGGACACAGCTAATCCGACCGAGCGAAAGTCGGGTTGAGAATCGTACGCACCATCAACAGCGCTAAGTCGCTTTATATATTGTCCATCGGAGGTCATCAAGTGAATCGCTGAAGGAGCATCATTGTCCAACATATTGTCCCAGACAACATATGCAATCCTCCGTCCGGAGACAGACCATGCAGGTTGATCATGATTCTCTGGTTTGTGCGTAAGCCTTTTGCGATTTCCGCCATCTGCTCCCATCACAAAAATGTGAGGGTATGAGTCGTCGATGGCCACGTATGCAATCCGTTTCCCGTCAGGAGAAAACGCCGGACTGTGTCCACCCCATAATTCCCGTAATTCATGCGTTACCCTTCTAAGCCCCTGTCCGTCAGTACCTATCACGTAGATATCGGACCACCACTCACCAGCTCTCAAGGCTGAGAACGCAATCTCACGCCCATCAGGAGACCATGATGGATCCCTCGCGTGGTTTTTAAACCTCACCCGATTATCTCCATCTGCATCCATCACGGCGATGTGAGATTCCCTTATCGCAGCCGGTTGGACGGTGAAGGCAATTTTACCCCCATCGGGAGACCAGTCTGGGGCCAACTTGGTCAGCGGTCCATCTGTCAATTTAATCGGGTTATTTCCATCGGCGTCCATTACGTAAATTTGAGATCTGCCACCGTCTCGGTTAGAAACGAATGCAATCTTCGTCCTGTCGGGCGACCAATCCGGACTATGGTCATACGCTGGATGGCTTGTCAGGTTTTCTTGGTTTCCTCCATCGGCATCCATTACATAGATGTCAGTGCGGTCAGGTTTCGCGTAGAATGTAAAAACAATTCGATTTGAGTTGAAGGCGAGCCCATTTCTTAACCACAATTCCCCACTTAACAGCATCACGGTCAACCCGATAAACCAAACAAGTGTACGTCTGAATCGCATTTTTCCTCTCCTTAGCTGTAGGCAAAATGAACAGTAAAGTAACCGGTTTTGAGCGGGTGCACAGCCACAGTTAGGACGCGCCTCCAACCATTTAATGACGACCTCAACGCCAAGGAGGCCTTCAATGCCTCACCCCGTCGCATTCTCCCCATTATCAGGATTCGTAGTTCAAAAGGCAATCGCGCAAACTATGGGCGGTTAAACCCGACTTTCTTCAGCTTGCCCCAAGTTGTGGTTGTTTTGGAAGTGGGAGACACAGCTCGTCCTGCCGGGCTAAAGTTGGGCTGATCATCGCTCGCATTGTGGTCATCGCTAAGTTGCTTCAGATATTGTCCATCTGCGGTCATCAAGTGAATCGTTGATTTGAAAGGGAATTCATCGTTAGAGACCACATATGCAATCGTCTGTCCGTCAGGAGACCATGCGGGGTCCCCATGATGCTCTTCATTGTGCGTAATCCTCTTACGATTTGTACCATCTGCCCCCACCACATAGATGTGAAAAAAACCTCCGTGCAGGGACATGTATGCAATCCGTCCCCCGTCGGGAGAAAACGATGGTCTGGCTTTATACGCTAAATCGTGTGTCACCCTTTTAAGACCCTGTCTGTTAGCGCCTATCACGTAAATGTCATAGTTCCAATCATCTCTCCAAGATGTGAACGCAATCTGTTGCCCATCGGGCGACCATGATGGCTCCGACGCGTGGTCTTCATGTCTCACACGATTATCTCCATCAGCATCTATTACGGCGATATGAGGCACCCACCGTTCTTGAAAATCCGGGTTGACGGTGAATGCGATCTGTTGCCCATCGGGCGACCATTCTGGATGCGTCTCCCACAGCCCATCTGTCAGTCTAATCGGGTTCTTTCCGTCGGCGTCCATGACGTGGATTTGAACAAAGCCACCGTTTCGGTTGGAAACGAATGCAATCTTCGTCCCGTCAGGAGACCATGCCGGAAATAAATCGTCCCCTTGTATTGCTGTTAATCGTTTCTGGTTTGTCCCGTCACTGTCCATCATATAGATTTCCAGATTTCCGTCTCTCCTAGACGTAAAGACAATTTGACCTGTGTTGGATGCGAGTGTGTTTCTTAACCACAATTCCCCAATGGTTAGACAGACGCCCAGACCTGCAAACAGTATAAACCTAGCTATCAGTTTGAATCGCATTCTTCCTCTTTAGCGGCGGGTGAAGCGAGAAGTAAAGGTAGCTTGTGCATGTTGGTAAAATAGTCAAGCAAATTCAATGATTTGGCGTACCCTTTGTACGTCCGCTCAATCCGTAAACAATCTTTGAATCCGATCTTCAAGATTCCCGGGATACACGGAACCCGTAATCTCTCCCGCCGCGTTAATCAGCACAATCGAACCGCCCCCTCCATTCGCGTAGCGATTAAAGGTTTCGCCTTTCGCACCAACGACATCCGTTGGGCTGTCCAGACCGATGGAGTAGATTAGTGTATGTTCCGCTATCTGTTGTTTGATCGTGTCGACATCCGCTTTAGCGGGACAGATAGTGACGCAGACGAGTCCCTTTTCCCCATAAATCTCCTGCAATATATTCAACAAGCGCATTGATTGAACATTATCGGAGTCGTCGGGAACCCAGAAATCCAGAGCGACCGTTTTTCCTTTTAGATGTCCAATGGAGACTGAGGAGCTGGACAACCATTTTTCAACCGCCAACTCCGGTGCGGGCTTCCCTGTCAGGGCATTGAGACGTCTATCGGCGTCCTTCGCATCCTCCCATCCCGCACCCCATTCTGGGCGCGGGGCGGACCCCGCGTCAATCGGCTCCAAAGTAAAAACCAAATCTCGCTGATTTACTTTGACACCTTCAAAGACTTGAGATTGATGATTGGTGCCGACGTAGATTGATACCTCCGGGCCCTTGATGTATTTCAGTTCAAACTCACCCTCTCTATTGGTGTAATCGGGGCTGTGAACGGCACCGGATGTAGGGTTTTTGCTTGGTTCAATCATCACTGTCGCATGGTCAACTGGCTCGCCGTCGGCGTCCACGACTTTCCCGGCAAGGTATCCGTCCGCTTTGTCCAGCACAATGTCGCAACGCTGATCGGTTTTCAAAACTTCTAACGTATGGCGTGCGTAGTCCGGATGGGTTATGTTCAGATAGTAGAGAACTACCATGGGAAGGTTCTCAAGCCGATAATCGCCATTTGCATCGGTAAATGTTTCCCAGCGTTGCCCCTGCTGTCTAGATTCTAACCGAGCTCCGTTAACCGGTTCACCAGTTGTATCAATGATGCGTCCCTCAATGGAAAACTGACCGACGGCTGGGCGTAGCACGAAGTCATTAAATCGGCTCATCCCCTCCGTAGCAGTGAACTCCTCTGTCACCTCCCTCCAATACCCTTTCGCCTTCGCAGTAATTACGTATTGAACACCGACAATAAGCCCAACTTCACGGAACCATCCGTCGCCGTTCGTCACGCCTACGCCTGAAATGATTACTGTATGTCGCAAAGGGTCCCGCCGGTGTCGATGTATTCTTGCAGACGGAATCGGTTCTCCATCGGAGTTGACCACTCGTCCGGAAACTTTGACTAACTTGAAGGGTTTCATCCGGATCTCAATCGATGCGCCTGGCTGGAATTCGACCTCTGCGAAACCGTGCAATCTCAGATCGCTTTGCTCGGCGGTAAGAGCGAGTCTCTGTCCGAGTCGCAGCCCGTGAACGGTAAGTTCACCATGTTCGTTCGATATGCCGTAATCCCTGCGCCCTCCGAATGAATCGGTGATTCTCGCGCCGGGTACCGGGTCTCCAGTCTCCGTTAATGTTCGGAAAATTGATGGTGTTCCCTTCGAAAACTGAAAATCAGCGACGATTGTTTCACCTTCAATGACATCAACATTTTCGTCAATGTAGTCATCATCTTGATATCCCGGTGGTGAGGAACCAACGATAAGCCCGGGCCCCGGTGCAGCACTAAAGCGGTAAGTTCCGGATTCGTCCGTTTGCACGCTATGGCTTCTCTTTTGAGGCGCCGGACGAGCTGCGTCGTACATACTGATTTTATAATTGGCAATCGGCTCGTTTGTGTTGCGGTCTGTCACCCGCCCTGTAACATAGCCGGCCCGAACCAAAGTCATGTCTACCTTAGAAGCTGTCTGTCCCTCGGCAACCTTGACGACTGTGTTGGCGGCAGCCGTCCACCCTGCCGGCCCCTCTTGAAGATAGACGTTGTAAGTACCGGGGGGAAGATTCCTCACGACGTAATGCCCATTCACATCAACGCTTGCCCGTCCACCCCCCGCAGTTGGATGGATGCTCTCAACCGAGATTGTCGCGCTTTCGACCGGCGCATCGGAATCTACATAGCTTAGGTGCCCCTCAATCTGTGCCTCACGTTCCAGCTTGAACTCCAGTCCCTTTGTACCCGTTGGCACGGCGGATTGCCTCTCTCTTGCGTATCCTTGCCCTTGAACAGAAAGAGTCGCCGTTCTAGCTTGCGGCAGTCTCTGGAAAATGAAAATACCATTCGCATCACTCTTGACGGGGGCAATGGGAATAAGATTCAGAACTGAATGATCGTCTAAACCGAGATATATTAGGTTATCCCTCAAAAATTCCTTGAGTTGTACCTCCGCATTTTGAATCGGCTCGCCCGCTGTGTTCAATATCCATCCAGATATGATTGTCGGCTTTTCAAGTTGAATCTCAACATTCGCTGTACTTTGTGCCCGAAGGTTTTGCCAGCCGCTGGCGTATTGGGGGTGCACCGCAACAATATCTACTCGATTCCACTCTTCGGATTCGGGACGAGGAAACTCAAAATCAAACGTCCCATCCTCCGCGGTACGAGCAACGGACTTGGGTGGATTGGATTGTAAAGAATACAGAACTTCAGCGTCTGCTACCGGTTCACCGCCGCTGTCAACAACACGACCGGAGAATGTTAGTTTCTCGGCGGAGATTTCTGCCATAGCAGCCGAGAATTTCGGTTTGGGAGCTTTTCCGCTATTGGCGTCGGAGGTTGCCACTCTGTCAATTGACCGACTGCCCTGCTCGGTTGAGGTGCGGTTGGAGATGTCTAGCGGACGCTCTCCTGTCAGCACCGGTACGCCCGAGATTGACGGGCGCGTTGAAGAAGAAACGGACTCAAGAAGCGACACCTTGATTGGCAGTCGATTCATGATTGATGGCGGCGACTCAATCTGGTTCGCCGAGGACGATGTCGGGAAATCGTCTCTCGCTCCGACAAGTCCGATCAGAATACACAACGCGGTAATCAGCGAAAAAACGGTCTTTCCAATGGTTGCGCTGCTCCATGCGAAACCCAATGCTGGTGCCGGCACGTTGTGGATCCGCTCCATTGTCTGCATGAGAAAACCGGCTCTAAGTTTGCGGCTTCTCAATAGCCTGCTGTAGCGTTCGGATAGTGCACCCCCAAGCTGCTGACGGGCACGGCGCAACTTGCTCTTGACGGTATTAACGGAGATGCCGAGAAATTCCGAGATATCCTTCAGCGAACAATCGCCCATATAGAACATCGACACGGCAACTCGACTCTCGTCAGGTAGCGCGGAGATTGCCCGTTCAAGATCGACTTGCCAAGCCTCTACTGGCGCGGCGTGGGCAGGTTCAATTTGTAGCGCTTCGTCCGTAGCCTCCTCCAAGATAATTTCACGCCGACGTTTTTTTGTCACGCGTTCCAGCCAGCGTTTGCACTCGTTGGACATGATGGTATACAGCCAGCTTCGGAAGAGGTGCGGGTACTGGAGTTGATGAAGGCGTCGATAGGCTAGAAGGAAGACCTCTTGGGTGATGTCCTGCGCGTCAGCCTCATTCCTCACCTTGTAAAAGGCGTAGGTATAGACCATTTCCTGATATTTGTGCACCAGCACACCGAAGGCGTCGCGATCGCCTCCGAGTGTTTGGGACACTAACTTTTCGTCGGGTGAAAACATAATGAACACCTATCCCCATACAGAAACAGCAACGCGGGCGAAATTACTATAGAGCCTGTTTGAATCCTACTCTCCGCACCTATTTTTCGGGTTTACAGAATTTATCGGTAGCACCCTATTATCCCTGGTGGAATAATGCTTTCCACAAGTAACTCGCTCCAGAGGAGCGCAATGTCAATAGAATGCGATATGTCCAGAGTCCCGCGCTCCAGAGGAGCGCAATGTGGTGTGTTACTTCGTAAAAATGAAGTTGATGATGGAAGGACAAAACAGGTCAATCAATCGGACTCACGGTAGTACCTTGGTGATTTTTCTCGTTTGTGGATATATACCCCAAGATCTGGTATGTGAAAATTCGAGATTACACAAGTCTATTATGCGGAAGATGAGTTCCTTAGCACAAAATTGGTTAATGATCCCTATATATCGCGTGCAGCCGGCAATCGTCGAAATACCGATTCCTTCCCTCGCCGCCCACCATCTGCACACACATCATCGTACGCCACCCCCGATGTTCTTCAGCCTACCCCAGACTGTAATTTGACTGCCTGCCGGAGTAACCGATAACCCACCGGGATGGAACCAATCAGGGTCTAAATCATCCTGCCCCTGAACCTCGAGGAGCGGCTTCACACCACCGACCATAGCGCCGACCGTGAAAATTGAATACGAATGACCTGCCCCAGATTGAAATGCAATGGTCTTGCTGTCCGGCGACCATGTTGGATGCCTATGCCATCCAATTAACGTGAGCTGTCTCTGATTCTTTCCGTTGCTATCCATCACCCAAATGTCATCGTTGGTGCAATACGCGATGCGGCTCCCATCCGGCGACCATGTCGGCATAAATTTCGATATGCCGCCACGCGTTATACGCTCAATGTCTCGTCCGTCGGCGTCCATCACGTAAATCTCGTCAGGCCTGTCGTGGTTGTGAGATATAAAAGCAATCTTTCTGCCGTCGGGTGACCAAGACGGATAGCTTTCCCACTCCGGTTTCTTAATCAGTTGTCTACTGTTTTTCCCATCCGAATCCATCACATAGATTGTTCGCTTCCATTTGTCATTCTCCCACGGATTAAGAAGCACGTCGTACGCGATTTTCTTCCCGTCCGGCGACCAGTCCGGATTTCGGTCCCACACACCGTCCGACACTCTAATCAGGTTCTTTCCGTCGGCGTCAATCACCCAGATTTGGATGTGACCTACGTTTCGATTGGAAACAAACGCTATCTTCTTCCCGTCTGGCGACCATGCCGGATCTTCGTCAATCGTCGGATTCACCGTTAATCTTCTCTGGTTTCCCCCGTCCCCGTCCATGACATAAATTTCAAAATTCCCGTCCCTGCTAGACGTAAAGGCAATCTTGGTTTTGCGAGAGGCGTAACCGTCTGTTGCAACGTGCATCTGGATAAACAGAGAGACGACAAGCGCTGCTCCGAGAATGCTTCTAGCTTTGAAAAACATCATGTCCTCCTTAGTGGTTTATTCGCTAAGTGTATATGGCAAGCGTTGGCTGTCGGTGGTTCACATTGTCTGAACTGCGATTTATGTGATGAAGTGATTGCCATGATTATCAATCCTTAGTTGCCCGTGATGAGTTGATCGCCCGCTATTCACTCGTTGGAGGGATTTCTATAGGGTCATAATGCCAACGCGAGACGAAGGCGGCTCCAGTGCGCTTTGGGGCAATTTCTATCGGCTAATCACTCTCTTAAGAGCACCCCATTATCCTGTCGGAATAATTCTTTCAGCAAGTAACATTTATATTTCGCTCTGTGAGAGGTTTTGAAAAAGCCTTCCTCCGTAGAATGGTTTCACTCCAGAGGAGTGAGATGTCAATAGAACATGATTGCTCCCCACGTCTGCACTCCAGAGGATCAAGCGAGTGAATAGCGAGTGCGATAGAGATCCTGCGCAATGTGGAGTGTTACTTGAGAGCACGCCATTATCCCTGTCGGAATAATTCATTCAGCAAGTAACACTCCTTTTCCGCTCAATGACTAGCCGTGAAAAGCGCTCCTTCGTGGTCTGGTTTTCACTCCAGCGGAGATCAAGCGAATGGATAATGAGTGCGATAGAGATCCCCTATGTCAATAGAACATGTTTCCTCCTCGCGTCTGCACTCCAGAGGATCAAGCGAGTGAATAGCGAGCGCGATAGAAGATCCTGCGAAATGTCAATAGAATACGATATGTCCAAATTTCCGCACTCCAGCGGAGATCAAGTGACCGAATAGGGAACGCGATAGAGATCCTCCATGTGGTGTATTGCTAGATAGTGTTACTTGAGAGCGTCCCATCATTCCTGTCGGAATGATTCATTCATCAAGTAACACCTATGCTACAATAGGGTTGGTTCAGGCATGCAAAAGACGGAAATTTTCTTGGTGTTTGTAAACCCGCTTGGTAGCGTCGTCCGAGTTATGCATGATTTGTTCACTGGTGGACACAAGCAAGATTCCCTGTGATGGGATTTATTGCATTGGTACCCCGTTTGAGAGACTAGCGATTCTAAGCATAACTCCGCCTGAACCAGTTTTGAAACCCACCTTGTATGTTTCCGAATCCTATCTCGGCAAGGAGAACTCGCGATGAAAAAACGGCGTAAAACCGGCATTTCGAGAAAAGGACGATTCAAAGAACGTCCTGCTACCCAAGAGATTCAAGACGCGAACGCTCTTGAACAAATCAATTATAACGCGGCAGGTCTCGACATCGGAGACGCTGAGATTTATGCCGCTGTACCTGAAGGACGAGATAAAAACTGTGTGCGAGTCTTTAAGACTTTTACCGAAGACCTCCATCTCTTAGCAGATTGGTTACAGCATTGTTGCGTGACCACGGTGGCGATGGAATCAACAGGTATCTACTGGCTTCCAATCTATGAAATGCTTGAGGCACGCGGCTTTGAAGTGTATCTGGTGAATGCGCGTCATATTAAAAACGTTAGCGGTAAGAAGACTGACATTGAAGATTGTCAATGGATACAGCAATTGCATACCTATGGGCTGCTTTCGGCTTCATTCCGTCCGCCTGAAGAGATTTGCGCCCTGCGTTCATTGGTGAGGCATCGAGCCAATCTAATCGCTATGTGCTCGACACAAGTGCAGCATATGCAGAAGGCATTGCAACTGATGAATCTCAAGCTGACCAACGTCATCTCAGACATCACCGGTCTGACAGGCATGCGTATCATCAGAGACATCGTCAAGGGTCAACACGATGCCGACCAATTGGCAGCACATCGTGACGAACGATGTGCCAAGAGTGAAAAAGAAATTCGCAAATCTCTTGAGGGCAATTACAAGCCCGAACATCTGTTCGCCCTCAAGCAAGCGTTGCAAGCCTACGATTTTTATCAGGAGCAAATCAGCGATTGTGATGTAGAAATCGAAAAGTTTTATCAGACGATTGAACCCCAGATTGACATCAAAGCGCACCCATTGCCGGAGAGTCAAAGAAAGCGGCGGCGTCCAAAGGGGAATGAGCCCTGTTTTAATTTGCGTCAACATCTGTATCAACTAAGCGGGGTAGATCTCACTCAGATTGAGGGAGTCAATGTGCTCAATGCACAAGCGATATTGAGTGAAATCGGCACCGATATGAGCAAATGGCCTACGGTCAAACATTTCGCCTCCTGGCTGGGTTTATGTCCGAATAACCAAATCACGGGTGGCAAAGTGATGCACCGTCAAACACAGAAAAACAACAATCGTGCGGCACGCGCTCTGAGGCTGGCGGCGCAAGGCATATCGACAAGCAAAGGTGCTCTCGGCGGTTATTATCGTCGTCAGCGAGCGAGGCTCGGTCCTGCTCAGGCCATCACGGCAATTGCTCACAAACTCGCACGTATTATCTATGCCATGCTGAAAAATCGGACATCCTACCGTGAACCTGCTTCCGGCTACTATGAAGAACAGGCTCGCCAAAGGGCGGTCAAGAACCTGGAACGTAAAGCCAAACAATTAGGATTTCATCTGATTGCACAAGCAGCTTAAATCGGTTTTCCCATCAACGAAATTGAGGTGAAATCGAATTGTCGAAAACGCTTTTCAACACTCCCTTTGAAAAAGTGTTACTTGAGAGAGAGGAGTGAGATGTCAATAGAACATGATTGCTCCCCACGTCTGCACTCCAGAGGAGTGCCATGTGGTGTGTTACTTGAGAGCGCCCCATTATTCCTATCGGAATAATTCATTCAGCAAGTAACACTCCTTATTCGCTCAATGACTAGCCGTGAAAAGTGTTCCTTCGTGGTCTGGTTTTCACTCCAGCGGAGATCAAGCGAATGGATAATGAGTGCGATAGAGATCCCCTATGTCAATAGAACACGATTCCTCCTCGCGTCTGCACTCCAGAGGATCAAGCGAGTGAATAGCGAGTGCGATAGAGATCCTGTGCAATGTCGAGTGTTACTTGAGAGCACGCCATTATCCCTGTCGGAATAATTCATTCAGCAAGTAACACGTTCTGGTCGGAGTCTCTTTCCTCGATCCAGAGGATCGAAATGTCAATAGAATGCGACATGTCCAAAGTCCCGCACTCCAGAGGAGTGCAATGTGGAGTGTTACTTGATAGAGATTCTCTCCCGCCGCCCGCCAACTGCCCACGCACCTCACCGGAGACTCAAAGCGATATCCTTCAGCCTCCCCCATACGGTGATTTGGCTGCCCTCCGGCGATACCGAGAGTCCTACCGGATTCAGCCAGTCAGGTTGGTAAGCGCCGCGCTCGGGAACGTGACTAATCTGTGTTAGGGCACCGCTGCGGATGTTTATCGAGTAAATCCCATGTTCCTCCCCGTGTTTTTCCCAAGACTCAAATGCCACCGTATCACCGTCCGGCGCCCATGTCGGATACCGACTCCACCCCTCCTCCGAAATCCTTCTTGGATTCTCTCCGTTGCTATCCATCACGTAAATTTGGAAATCGTGGACAAAGGCGATTCTCTTCCCATCCGGTGACCATGTTGGCATATATTTTTCCTCTCTATCTTCGATATTTTGCGTTATCCGCTTCTGATCTCGTCCGTGCGCATCCATCACGTAAATCTCGGCAATCCTGTTTTCCCTTCGAGATGTGAAGATTATCTTTTTGCCGTCGGGCGACCACGACGGGTGCCCGTCATACTCTTGGCGGTCTGTGAGCCGCCTCTTGTTGCTTCCGTCGGCGTTCATCACGTAAACTTCATAGTTCCGTTCCTCAACGTCAACGTCCAATGCCTTTTTGCGATAGGCTTGGTATGCTATTTCTCTCCCGTTGGGAGACCAGTCCGGATTTTGGTCCCACACACCGTTGGTTAGCCTGATCGGGTTCGCCCCATCGGCGTCAATCACCCAGATTTGAATATAGCCCGCGTGCCGATTGGATTCAAACGCTATCCTCTCCCCGTCAGGCGACCATGCCGGATGACGGTCATCCGCCGCGTGTGTCGTTACCCTTCTCTGATTTTTGCCATCGGAGTCCATCACATAGATATCCGGATTACCGCCTCTGACCGAAACGAACGCAATCCGTGTTATGTCGGAGGCGGCGCCGTTTCTCAACAGCGGCTCTGCACTAGCGAACAAGATGCATAGGCTCATGAGCAGCGGAAATTGACGTTTGAATGGCATCTGTTCCTCCTTACTTGCGGATGCGTGGAATTTCTAAAACACGCCGCACACATTATCAACGACCCGCTGCTGCCAGTTTAATCTCGCCCCACATAGTGACAAAGTTCGCGCCTGCCGACACCGACCGTTTCACCGGATCAAACCAATCGGCGGAAGCATTGTAGCCTTCGTGCTCCTTAGTGAGTTGCTTAAGGCGCTGTTCATAGGGAGCCATCAAGTGAATCGTCGTAGGAACGTTGGACTCCATTCCAAGTGCGCAATCGTGCCGCCGTCGCTTGATCGCATCCTACAAGTGTATTTTTCAAACAGGCTCTATAGGGCTTGCGCAGTTTAAAGCTCAAACTCCTGCAAATCGGCGATTCACAACCTTAGCATTCGTCTCTTGACAAAAAGGCGATTGGGCTGCCGCAAACCGACGTGCGTAAGCCTTGTACTATTAGACACATTTGGGGAATCGGAAGTTGCACAACGAAGAAAAAAGTGTTGTCGCTGAGGTGAAGGTACAGATGGAAAGGGAGTTTACAAAGAGATTTTCGTGGACTCGACAGATTATGACAGCAACACACCCGTCGACATTTGGGGAAGGATTACTGCATGAACCCGAAAAAGTTGCTTCAGAATACCAGCGCAGGGATACCGCAGAGTACGCATACTTTCTACAATGACATTATATTATCCGGGCGAAAAAGTGAAAGCGTTTTCCCATCCGAGGATATCAATTCGTGGATAGATTAGATTTCTTCGTGAACAACTCAATCGGCAAGCAAAATCTGAACCTGACTTTCGAGTTCGCTGTCCCATCCGCGCCCAGAAATCTCTCCCGCCGTATTAACCAGAACAAACGGAGCCCCCCACCCCATAGCGTACCGATCGAAGGTTCTTCCATCCGCACCAACGACATCCGTTGGACTGTCCAGAGCGATTGAATAGGCAAGCGAGTGTTCGGCAATGTGTTGATTGACCGTTTTTACTTCGGTGGTGGCGGGGCAAATAGCTACACAGACGAGCCCTTTTTCTCCGTAGACCTCCTGCAAGAGGTTCAACAGGCGTGCCCACTGGATTCTATCAGAAAACTCCATGTCGTCCCAGAAATACAGGGCGATTGTCTTTCCCTTCAAATCTCCAACGGAGACGGGCCGACCGGACAACCACTCCGCAACCGCCAACTCTGGAGCAGGTTGGTTTACCAAGATCTTAAACCGTTCTTCTGCACCGTGGTCGTATGCCTGCTGCGCTTTTCGCTGTGCTTGCTGCTCCGGAGTGGGTTCCGGTCTCGGTTCGGCTGGTGTCAACGTCAAAACCAAATCTCGCTGATTCACCGCGATACCCTCAAAAATTTTGTAGTCGCGATTATCGGTGGCATAGATGGACACAACCGAATCTTTGATGTGTTTGAGCTCAAACTCGCCCAGCACGTTAGCGCGAACTCCCGAATAGATGTAACCTGAGGAATCCTCTTCCGCCTCTATTGAGACCATCGCGCGTTCAATCGGATTGCCATCGGCATCTACGACCTTTCCGGCGATGTATCCGTCCGCTTTGACCAGCACAAGGTCGTGATGCTGGTTGGCTTTCAAAATCGTAAATCTATGGAATGCGTACTCTGGATGGTAGATATTCACTGCATTAACGACAGCCATGGAAAGGTCTTCAAACCGAAAATCACCGGTCTCGTCAGTGAGAGTTTCTTTGAGTTCCGGGTGCTGTATGTTCAACCGGGCACCGCTAACCGGAATGCCCGAGGAATTCGTGATGCGGCCCTCAATGAAAAACCGATTGACGACCGGCAACAGGATGAGATCATCGATTTGGCGCATTTCGGCCGTTGCCGTGAACATCTCGGTCTCTTCCGCCCGATACCCTTCCGCTTTGGCAGTGATTGTGTACTCGTCACCGACGATAAGCCCAACCCCCTCAAACCGTCCATCGCCGTCCGTCACGGCAACGGTTGAGCTGAATCCCATATCCCCTAGAGGGTCCCAATGCATCAGATCGATATTCACCGAAGATATTGGTTCTCCCTCCCGGTTGACCACGCGTCCGGAGACCTGGGTCCGCTCGTATCCTTCCAGCCGGATTTCAAGCGACCCATCTGGCTGGATTTCAGCCTTCGCAGTTCCGCGTAATCCCAGTCCGGTATGCTCCGCTTTTAGAACAAGTTTCTGACCGACTCGCAACCCGGGAATCGTAAAATCGCTGAGTTCATCAGTTCTGCCATGTTCCCTGAAACCCCCTGCCTTGTCGGAAATATCGGTAATCCATGCGCCGGGGACCGGTTCACCGGCCTCTGTCAAAACCCTACCAGCTAACTTGGCCCCTTTCCAAAACTGGAAATCAACGGTGACATTTTCAGCTTCAACGACATCAACATATTTTCTTGTCTGTCCGGTATCCAGATAATCTTGCGGGGCGGCGGTGTAGACCAGCGCTCTACCAGGTGCGGCACGGAATCGGTAAGTGCCGGTCTCATCCGTTTTCGCGCCGTGACTCTGTACCTGCGATTCAGGACGTGCAGCGTCGTAAAAACCGATATGATGGTCCGCAATCGGCTCGTTTGTGTCGCGGTCGGTCACCCGCCCGGTGATGAATCCGCCGCGAATCAAGGTCAGGTCGATGTCGGAGACAGTCTGTCCCTCGACCACTTGAATGAGTGCGTTGGCGGAAGATGTCCACCCTTCTGGTCCCTTCTCAAGATAAACGTTGTACACACCGGCAGGTAGGTTTTTCAGCAGGTAAAACCCGTTCTCACCAACACTTGTCTGTTCCCATCCGTCGGTTGGGTAGATTCCCGTAAGCGCGACTGTCGCATTTTTGACCGGGGCGTCGGTCCCAGCGAAGCTGAGACGGCCTTCAATTCGAGCCTCGCGTTTCAACCTGAACTCAAGCCCTTTTGTTCCGACCGGTACGCGGAAGCGTATTTCCTTTGCGTATCCCTGCCCTTGAATTACAAGATCTGTTGCAGCGCCTTGAGGCAACGCACGAAGAATAAACTCCCCATTCACGTCGGTCGTGGCGGGCGAAATGGGGATGACATCAGTCGTCAAGTTACTGTCGAGTCCTATCGGCGCGGGACTGCCACTGAATAAGGATTGAATCCGTATCACGGCGTTCTGAATCGGGCTGCCATCTTCATTTAGAATCCTACCGGAGATAACCTCAGGTGTTTCAAGTCGGATTTTAACATCCGCCGTGCTTTGGAGCGATACATTTCGCCACCCGATCGCGTGATCGGGGTGTGTCGTCACGATGTCTACACGTTCCCATTTCTTGAGTCCGAGACGCGGCAACTCAAAGTGAAACGTCCCGTCTCCTGCTGTGCGCGTGACAGACTTGGACGGATTGTACTTTACGGAATACAGGATCTCGGCATCTCCTACCGGCTTTCCGTCACTGCCAACAACACGACCGGAATAGGTTAGTTTTTCCGGGGCGTTATCCGCCATAACCGCCGAGGATTTCGGATTGGAAGGCTTTGCGCCATTGGCAGCGGACATCACCTCTCGGTCAATTGACCGACCGCTCTGATCGGTTGAGGCACCGCTGGAGACAGCCAGCGGACGTTTCCCTGTCTGCTCCGGAATACCCGTAATCGACGAGCGCGCCGAGTAGGGAGCGGACGCAAGAATCGCAATCTCAATTGGCAATTGGCTCGTGCCTGATGCTGACAACCCGATTCGATGCGTTGACAATTCTATCGGCAAATCGTCTGACGCTCCAATAAGTCCGATTAACACACACAAGACCGTAATCAGCGAGAACGCGGTCTTGCCAATGGTTGCGCCACTCCATGCAAATCCTACTGTCGGTGCCGGTATGTGGCGAATCTGCTCCATGAATTGCATGAGAAAACCTCCTTTGAGTTTGTGGCTTTTCAATAGCCTGCCGTAGTGTTCGGACATGGAAGCCCCAAGTTGCTGACGGGCACGATGTAACTTGGTCTTGACAGTGTTAACGGAGACACCGAGAAATTCTGAAATCTCCTTTAGTGAACAATCACCCATATAGAACATTGATACGGCGACCCGATTTTCGTCGGAGAGCGCCGCAATCGCCTGCTCAAGGTCTACTCTCCAACCCTCTGTGGGCACGGTGTGGGCGGGTTCAACCCGTAAGTCATCCTCCGACGAATGCGCCAGTTGGACCTCGTGCCGTCGTGTTTTCGCAGCCCGAGCGAGCCAGCGGTTGCATTCGTTGGACGTGATTGTATACAACCAACTTCGAAATCGATGCGGATGCCGCAGTGCATAGAGATTGCGATATGCTCGCAGAAACACCTCCTGCATGACATCTTGCGCATCAACTTCGTTTCTCAGCTTCTGAAACGCGTAAGCGAAAACCATCTCTTGATACTTGTGCACGAGTGCTCCGAAGGCATCTCGATCTCCAGCGAGTGTTCGGGAGACTAACTGTTCGTCGGCTGAATTCATAACATTCACCACATCGAAAAACGACTCCAAAACCACTTCAAAGAATTAGACAAAATCGTGAATAAGACCCTCGAAATGATTAAAAGGTTCTGTCGTAAAGAAAAAACTTAGGTTTATCCATACCAGCACAGAGTCAAGTCGTATCGGACAGATTGTGCACAGTCCTTCCTGCACATGAGTTCAAGACAGTGTCAGACGATGTTCATCGCTATTGACGAGTTAGTTGCATGCACTGTAGGTAACGTAGATTTGCGTTCCTTACTACGGCGAAAATATCACATCGTCTTGAAGTATTGATTTGCTAGGTATTATAATACGGATTGTGCGTGAGTTTGTATCCGAATCACGTATCACTGAGAGCGTTCAGATAGATCCGGGAACCATGTCCAAACCATCGGCGATGTGTTCGAGAGTGATGATAAAACTCTGCACAACCCTACATCAAGAAGAACGCCAGTGGGGTCGAAACGCATGAATCTCAGTTGGTATCTTTTTCATTGGGTCGTAAACTTGGGCTATCAACTTTACGTCATACGCATCGAAATCAAAATCGAAAGCATCCGAGGAAATAGCACCACGTGAAGCAGCTTTGCACCTGTTTTCTATTTGTGTTGTCGTTCTACCCCTGCATTGCCTTTGGACAACAGACTTCAAGAGAGTCCGGCGAAATTCACGGCGCAGTCTATCAGCAGAATCTAAAGCAGCCGGTCGCATCGGCACAGGTACGCATCGTTGAAACCGGTCAGCGCGTCCTGACCGATGCGAATGGAGAATTTCAGTTTCGCAACCTCCCCCCCGGAAAATACACCCTCGCTACAAACGCTCCAGGATATATCGCTGCGACAGATGTGACCGCAACCGTTACGCAAGCGGAAATTACCCGCGTTGAAATTTATCTTGAACCGGTTGTCGTCTCGCTTGATGAAGTAGAGGTAACGGGGGAGCGTCCTTTGCAATCTCCCGGCAGACAAAGTTTGGGCGGCGCAGAGATTCAGCGCGTCCCCGGCACGGCAGGAGATGCCTTGCGTGCTCTGCAATCCTTGCCCGCCGTCGGGGTGGCAAACGACTTCAGCGGCGCCCTCTATATTCGCGGCGGTTCCGATGAAGACAACCTCTATTACTTTGACCGTGTACCGATCGGTTACCCCTACCATTTCGGTGGCATTGTATCCTCCCTTAGTTCCGAAGTGATTGAGCGGATCGATGTCTACGCCGGCGGTTACGGCGCCGAATTTGGCGTTGATTCCCAAGCGGTTATCGACATCTATTCGCAAAACAAAAACACGGGCGGTTTCGGTGGAAAATTCAACCTGAACCTGCTCTACTCCGAAGGACTATTAGAGGGGAAAATTGGCGATAGGGGATTCTGGTATGCCGCCGGACGGAGAAGTTATATTGACCTGTTTCTCAGGTCGATATCGTTCGAGAGCGGGCAAATCACCGCCTTCCCCAGTTTCTGGGATTATCAGGTAAAGGGCGGTTACAACCTCTCCGAAAAACACCGACTCTCGCTCAACATATTTGCTTCCGGTGACAACTTCGCGCTCAAGCTGGATGGCGAAGATGTAGACGAGGATTTAAGAGGGGACATCAGCTTCGACAGTGGTTTCGAGGGAGCCGGCATTCACCTGCGTTCGCTGCTCACGGACCGTTTGACCTCCTACCTATCCGTGACCCGCTCCTATTTCGCGTTCGATGTCAATATCGGCGCCGGTCTGTCGCTCAAGATTGATGCGCCGCAGTACGTAATTCGGGAGGACCTCACCTACGCACTGACTCCGAAACATCAAATCGAATCCGGTCTGATTCTCGGGCTTGAACCGGGCAGAGCTACCGGCAGGTTTATTCGTCCGCCCGATGAGGGCGAAGTCGATTACGATCCCCGGTTTATCGAGAAGCAAGTATTTGACGAATCCGCACTTGGAAAACGATTTGAAATCTATGTGCAAGACCGATACAGGGTGTTGCCATTTTTGTCAGTTGTGCTCGGTCTGCGTACGGATTACATAAGTTATATTGACGAACTATCCATCCAGCCGCGCGGAAGCCTGCTGTTTGAAATCTCGCCGGGTTCTCAGGTCCAACTTTCCTACGGAAACTATCAGCAAAGGCCCGCACCGCCGCGGCTTACGCAGAGCGTCGGCAACCCGGAGTTGAGCAACAGCCAAGCCAGCCACTACGTTTTGGAATATACGCGTGAAATCTCTGAAGCGACCGAAGTCAAAGTCGCCGGTTACTACAAAAACCTGACCGACCTGGCGACAAGCGATGACGACGCAAGGTATCTCAACCAAGGGGTTGGATTTGCGCAGGGCACCGAGGTGTTCCTGCGTCATCAAACCGGGGAGCGATTCCTGGGTTGGGGTTCTTATGCTTATGGGCTTTCCAAACGGCGCGATAGCCCCGGCGAACCGTATCGCTTCTACTCGTTTGACCAGACGCATGTTGCTACCCTTGCGGCAACGTTCAGTCCGACACCAACCTGGGAGATTGGCGCAAAATGGCAGTTCCGAACCGGCAACCCCTATACCCCGGTGCTAGGCGCCGACTTGAAAATCGACCCGCGCAACGGTAAATTCATCTACGTCCCAACCTATGCCGAGACAAATTCAGCGCGCTTCCCGGCGTATCATCGGCTGGACGCGAAAATCAGCAAAGCCTTCCGGTTCGACAACTGGCAGATGCGCGTCTTTCTTGAACTGCTAAACGTCTACAACCGCAAGAACCTGCTCCAATTCAACTACAGCGACGATTATTCGGAAAAGGAAGACATCTACCAATTTCCGATTATCCCGTACTTGGGCATAACCGTCGAATTGTAATCGTCGCTGAGCGTAGAAACGCCCAAAAACGTTCAGAGCCTGTTTGACAAGTATATTCGTAGGGTGCGATCAACCGACTGATTAAGGAGGGCGATAGAGATCCCCTGCGCACCAGCCTTTTTAAAAGCCCCAGAGGAGATCAAACGAGTGATTAGCGAGTGCGATAGAGATCTTGAAGGTGTATAGAAACGCCAAAGTTCAGTGCACCTAAGCCCCAGAGGGATCAAGCGAACGGATAGTGAGTGCGATAGAGATCCCACAGGTACGCAGAAGACAATTTAAAAACGCAAAAAAACTTCCTACAAATGACCAAAATTGCTCTGCTACCGATTATTCAAACAAGCTCTCAAAGTTTGTGCCCATTCTCGGAAAAGCGGAGTCTTCGAACTTATCTTCCGCATTATCGAACACCGAAAAGTTTAATTTCTCAGTTGGCCGTATTCCGCATCATAATTGACAGCATGCCATTATCCCTGTCGGAATAATTCATTCAGCAAGTAACACGTTCTAGTCGGAGTCTCTTTCCTCGATCCAGAGGATCGAAATGTCAATAGAATGCGACATGTCCAGAGTCCCGCGCTCCAGAGGAGCGCAATGTGGTGTGTTACTTCGTAAAAATGAAATTGATGATGGAAGGGCAAAACTGGTCAATCAGTTAGACTCACGGTAGTACCTTGGTAATTTTTTCTCGTTTGTGAATATATACCCCAAGATTTGGTATGTGAAAATTCGAGATTACACAAGTCTATTATTCGGAAGATGAGTCTCCAATCATCAAATCACCGATTTCCTTTCCTTCGCATCCTCTTTTTTTCGTATCATACAGGTGCCTCCGTTCCGGCCTTTGGACTCTACTCCCTGTTTTATAACCCTCAATAACAATTAAAACAGAATCTTCCCATCCCTGCGATATCTTGGTTGATAACGCAGGTGATTTATGATATAATTGCCGAAATCTCTGCTCCGCATTACTTTTTATTTGGAAACCTCAATACCGATGCGGAGCCACACGTCCAAAGGGAGGATTAGCAATTTTGCGAGAATACGAGTTAGTTCTGATTATCAACCCGGAACTTGACGACACCGAGACCGAGTCGCTCATTGAAGGAGTTAAGAATAATATCGAATCCAATGGCGGCGAAGTACTCAAGGTTGATCCGTGGGGAAGGAAACGACTTGCTTTTCCCATCAAGAAGAATAGTGACGGCTATTACGTTCTGCTCATCTTTAGGAGTGAGCCGGCTTTTATTCCTCAACTTAGCAATTCGTTTCGGGTGATAGAATCTATCGTTCGAAACATGGTGGTACTGTTTGAAGGCGATCTTGACAAGGTTATTTCGCTAAGGGAGCAAACCCAGCCGCGCGAGACGCACGCCCCACCTCCGCCCGAAGAGGAAAACAAGCCGGTTGCCCAAGAAACAGTATCGGAAGACGAGGATAGCGTTTCAGAAAATGAAGGTGAGAATCAGCCTGAAGAAGAGGCGGTCCCTGATAACTCCTAGCATGGATAGGCGCGAAATATAAGGAGAGAATACTATGGCAAGTTTTAACAAAGTCATACTCATGGGTAACCTGACCCGCGATCCGGAACTGAAATATCTTCCGAGCGGATCGGCAGTAGCAAATGTCGGAATAGCCGTAAATCGGAATTGGACAGATCGCGAGTCTGGCGAAAAAAGAGAAGAGGTCTGTTTCGTCGATTTGGAGGCGTTTGGAAGAAATGCTGAAACCATGAACGAATACCTTCAGAAGGGCAGGCCAGTATTAATCGAAGGACGCCTAAGATATCGCACGTGGGAAACGGATGACGGGCAAAGGCGGGGTAAACACGATATCTTTGTAGAGCGATTTCAGTTTGTCGGTGGTCGTCAGGATGGTAGCGAGCAAGGCGGGTATAGTCAGCAGGGAGAAGCGGCGCCTCAATCTTCCGCATCTGACAGTGGCCCAGCCACCGAGGACGATATCCCATTCTAGCGGCATCCATTGTCCCTAAAGCAAGTTTATCAATTTGAAAGCGGGCAAAATTGTGCCCGCTTTTTCCACGTAAATAGGAGAGTGAGAGGAATCTGATTATGGCTGGACGTAAACGTTGCCGCTTATGTATCGGAAAAGTCACGGCGGTAGACTACAAAGATGTTTCCATGCTCAAAAATTTTACCAGCGAGCGTGGCAAGATTATCACGCGGCGAGCTTCGGGCAATTGCGCGAGACACCAAAAGCTAGTCACTCGTGCTGTTAAACGCGCCCGTACCGTTGCTTTGCTGCCCTTCAGTAAACAGTAAGTTCGTCAACATATTTGTCATTGCACAGCGAGGAGTCTGATGGAAATTATCCTAAAAAAAGCGGTGAGTGGGCTTGGAAACGGGGGAGATGTAGTAAACGTCGCGAACGGCTATGCGCGCAACTACCTCATCCCCATGCAACTCGCCATCCAAGCGACGGAGCAGAATCGTCGCCTATTCGAGCAGGAAAAGCATATCCTGGAGAATCTCGAAACTAAGGAGAAGGCGCGCGCCGAACAGATTGCCGCGAGTATCGCCGATGTGACATGTACGATTCAGCGTCGCTCCGGCGAGAACGACAGGCTGTTCGGATCCGTTACTTCAATGGATATTGCGGAAATACTCTCCGCCCAATCCGTCGAAATCGATCGGCGTCAAATCGAATTGGACGATCCGATTAGAGAGCTGGGTGTGTTTACGGTGCCGATCCGTTTACATGCAGAAGTAGTGGTAGATCTGCGAGTTGTCGTCGAACGAGAAGAGTAGCCTCAATGGCAGGGGAAACGCATCTGATTTGTATTGACAACTCTACACATGTATAGTATAATAGGGAACGAACAGATAAGCGGCGGAGTGGCTGTGCTACTACCCACCGTTTTCGGTGTTCCAACCAGATGGCGCTTTGGCTTTTCTCGTACCTAAATTTGACCTTGGTGACAATGATCTTTTTTTCTGTACCTACTTTGTACCTATTTGCCCGCGTATGAACCCGCGCTATCAAAGGAAAGTAGTGAATCAAAAAAGGTGAACACCCCCTCGAAATCAAGCCGCCGTTCACATTCTTGTACCTAGTTTTTGGGGCTATTTTTACAATGAATAGGGGCAAGTTCAGCCGAAACCGCTCAAAAAGGCTAGCGGATCAACATATTGTTCACGTTTTCGGACTCTCAGAGCTTGTTTGAAAAGTACATTTGTAGGGTGCGATCAAAGGAGCGAAAAGCGACTGCGATAGAGATCCTGAAGGTGTATAGCACGCCATTATCCCTGTCGGAATAATTCTTTCAGTTCTGGTCGGAGTCCCTTTCCTCGATCCAGAGGATCGAAATGTCAATAGAACACGATTCCTCCTCGCGTCTGCACTCCAGCGGAGTGCAATGTGGAGTGTTACTTCGTAAAAACGCCAAAGTCCCGTGCACCTAGCCCCAGCGCGGGATCAACTGAGCGGATAGCGAAGGCGATAGAAATCCCCTCAAGCGAACGAATAGTGAGTGCGATAGAGATCCCACAGGTAGGTAGCAGCCGAGAATGAAACATGGAATAAATTTCTACAAATGAACAAAAATGGCTGTGTCACCGATTATTCAAACAGGCTCTCAAGCGACTGAACAAAGTACGATAAAAGGGAATGAGAACATCTACTGATTTTATTCATCATTCGTTCCGATGATGCTGTAGAGTGAAGAACCTGTGAAGCTGAAAACAGCCGCCAAGGTTAGTTTTAACGCGAGAGCGATTGAGCGGTATTATACTGCGCGCTGTCAGAAATTGCGTCTTTTGTAGAAGCGATCTCCGGGTCGCGACCTGCGTTCCCGGTAGGTGCGATCAAGTGAACGAATAGTGAACGCGATAGAGATCCCTTTCCAACCGCACCTACCGCCAGACGCTTGAAAACACGCAATTTTCAGCAGCGTGAAGTATAGATGCGTTTCCCTGGCCTTAATGGCGAATCGGATGGTAGGTGTGTACAATCTTGTCCACATTGTGTGGTATAAGTTTCAATAATTGAGGTCTCGGAAGCAATGGCGTCCCCTGAACCAGTTGAACCCCTCCACGATAGAGAAGCGGAACGTGCAGTGCTCGGCGCAATGCTCATGGATACGGATGTTATCCCGCGCGTCATGCCGATTCTGGGTGAAACCCCCGACGCCTTTTTTACGACGGATCACCAGATCATCTATTCCGCCGCCGTGGATATCTACGATCAGCATAGCAAGGCGGATATCCTTCTTGTCGCTGATCAACTCAAGAAAACGGATCAGTTGAAGCGCGTCGGCGGCACAATCTACCTGTACGACCTTCAAGCCAGGATTGTTGAGACCGAGAACACCGAGTTTCACGCGCAGATTGTCCGAGACAAATGGATGCGCCGCCAACTCATCCAAGCAAGCGCGACGATTCGAGAGATTGCTCAAAACGGAGAGAAGGACCTCGTCGATGTTCTAGACGAATCTCAGGAAGAAATCTTCCGATTGAATAGTCTGAACGTCAATCGCGGATTCATACCGCTGGGTTCACTCATAAATCAGAGTCTCAAAGACATTGAAGAACTCTATCACAAAAAAGAGCAGTACGTCGGCATACCGAGTGGATTCACGGACCTGGATATATTGACCTCGGGGCTGCAGCGTGGGGATTTAATCATTATCGCCGCCCGACCTAGCATGGGAAAAACCACGCTTGTGCTAAACATCGCTCAAAACATTTCACTCGATCAGGAACTTCCCGTTGCCGTATTCAGCCTTGAGATGCCGGCGCGCCAAGTGGCGATGCGGATGCTTGCCGCCGAAGCTCAGATAGATTTCGCCAAGCTTCGGATAGGAAATATCACAGATCAGAATTGGTCAAATCTCACTCAAGGCGCAACTACCTTGATGGAAGCGGGCAGCCGGATTTCTATCCATGAAGCCCGTGGAATAACGATACAGACGGTACGCGCGGAAGCCAGGCGGCTCAAGTCTCAACAGGAAGACTTGGCGTTAATCATAGTTGACTATTTGCAACTGCTGAGAGGAACAGGCCAATATACGGGACGGGAACAGGAGATAGCCGAGATTTCCCGCGCGCTCAAGGCGCTGGCATGGGAGCTGGATGTCCCAATTCTTGCCTGTTCACAGCTCAACCGTGAGTTGGAGAGACGTCCCGACAAACGTCCCCAACTTGCGGATCTGAGAGAATCGGGCGCGATCGAACAGGATGCCGACTTGGTGATTTTCCTGCATCGAGACGATTATTACGATGAACAGTCCGAGGCGGCAGGCATGGCAGACCTGATTATTCGAAAACAGCGCAACGGCGCTACCGGCACCGTCCAACTGGAGTTCATTAAAGAGCAAATGCGGTTTGCCAATCTCCAGGTTTAAGGAGAAAATATCGGCGCTGGAACAGAAGCAACTTACCGATAAAACCGGCGCAATATCATCGCTGCGCAACTTGTATCCCAGCTTTTTCGTACTCCGCTTCTGGTATTCTAAATGGCAGACCAACCTTCTGTCCCACAGCAAAAAACGGTCTCGCTACTTCGATTCGCTGATTTCGCCGGTGGACGAATACTCTACCGGCTTTCAGGCTTTGGCCGTGCGTCCATCTTCGTATTCCGAACCCTCGCGCTACTCTTCAAGCCCCCCTTCCAACTCAATCTACTCGTCCGTCAATTACGTCTAATCGGTGTTGATTCGCTATCTGTCGTATTGGTATCGGGAATCTTCACGGGCATGGTATTAGCCACCCAGGGCTACATTCAACTGAGCGATCTGTCCGCGGAGGGACAAATAGGCAGGTTTGTTTGTGTATCCCTGATTAAGGAGTTGGGACCAATGGTCACGGGGTTTGTGCTCGCAGGACGTATTGGCGCTTCAATTACCGCTGAACTCGGAACCATGAAGGTGACGGAACAGATTGACGCACTTTCAGTCATGGGAACCGATCCGGTGAAGTATCTCGTTGTTCCTCGGTTCCTGGCTTGCGCGTATATGCTCCCAATCTTGACGGTTTTTTCAACGTTCTCCGGCATCGCGGGCGGATATGTTGTTGCTGTTCACCTATTTAGTATGAACGGTGTTTTTTTTATGAAGCAGGTGCAGAGCTATCTGTACATGAGCAGCATATGCATTAGCCTCATCAAAGCAACTTCGTTCGGGATGGCGATTGCGCTAGTCGGCTGTTACAAAGGATTCACCATCTCTGTAGCCGGCGGTGCGGAGGGTGTAGGCAAGGCGACCACAGGCTCTGCTGTTGTTTCTTTAATGCTTATTCTCGTTTTGGACGTGCTACTGAACCATCTGCTATTTACTCTTCTGCAACTGAAATAGGTGATTACCGAGGGACAATCTTGGGAGGGCCTATAATTCTTGGCTTATGATTCAAATCAAAAATCTTTGGAAGAGTTTCGAAGGTAAACAAGTATTAAAAGGGCTGGATCTGCATATCCCGCGCGGCGAAACATTGGTCATTATGGGGCGTAGTGGATGCGGAAAGAGTCTCCTTTTGAAGCTTGTCACCGGTTTGATGCAGCCCGATGCCGGCGAGATCTTGGTTGACGGAGAAGAGATTTCGGGGCTAAAGTTTAAACAACTGAATCAAATGCGGCGGAAAATTGGGCTGCTATTCCAATCGGCGGCGCTGTTTGATTCGATGACCGTTGAAGAAAATGTCGGGTTCATGCTCGACCAACATACGAAACTGTCTCGGGCAGAGATTAGAGAGATTGTTATTGAGAAACTTCACTTGGTGGACCTCGATGGTACCGAGCACTTGAGACCTGCGGAACTTAGCGGCGGCATGCGAAAACGGGTTGGCCTTGCGCGCGCCATCGCATTTGATCCCGAGGTGATTTTATATGACGAACCCACAACGGGATTGGATCCGGTTACCTGCGTCGAAATCAACAGATTGATTCAAAGCCTGCATACGAAACTTGAAGTGACTTCTGTCGTCGTAACACACGATATGGATAGTGCCTTCACCGTCGCAACACGCATGGCGATGATACATAGTGGAAAGGTAGTTGCTTTTGGTCACCCAAACGAGATGCTTGAGAATGACGATCCGATTTTACAGCAATTCATTCTTCTCGGTGCGCCCGAGCAGATTCTTAACGTTAGTAACCCGCTGTTAAAGGAGTTTATCCTCAATCTACGCGAAGATTAATCTGCGGGCAAACGCACTCGTACCGTCTGTAGTGGCATAATTCACGGCGTATTCTTCCGCCAAAATCGAAAAAAGAGGGAATTGATGAATTCATGGACAACCCATGCAAAAGTGGGAATTGTCGTTATAATTGGGCTTGTATTACTTGGGATTCTACTTTTCATGGCAACCGATTGGCCGTTCGCCGCTAGTGGCGACCACCTAACCGTTCACTTCGAGCGCGTCAACGATCTTCAGCGAGGCGCCGGTGTCTACCTTTCGGGGGTTGCGATTGGAAAAGTGACAGCCGTTGAATTGAAGGCGACCGAGGACATCGTTGAAATTCGTATGCGCGTGAAAAATGCGTTTCAACGTCTCAGGCAGGGCTGCACGGTCAAGATTGGAATTATCGGTTTTGTAGGAGAGGCATACATTGATATAGTCAATGGACCGGTGGACGGCCCGCCCCTAAAACCTTCCGATCTACCGTTAACCGGTCAATCCCCGGTGGGCATACAGGATTTCCTTAAACAATCGAATCAGGCAATCTTGGAGACAACACAATTCGTTCAATCGGCAAATGAACTGATACAACTGAATCAGGAGAACATACAGCAGGGCATCGCGGATGTGCGGCATCTCGTGGCGCAGACGGGGGAAGCTGTAGAACAAGCAAGTAAAAACACGCAAGAAACAGTCGAAATCGTTAAGCGATTGGCTACCGAGAACGATCAGCGTTTCGAACAAACACTCGGGCGCGTGAATCAGTTGTTGGAGCAACTGACGGGAGATTCTAAACTTCTCGGGGAACGTATAGATGCCATTACAAGTTCAGTGCTCGACGTCGTGGATCGAAACTCCGATTCAATTGATCAGATTGTCACGGATTTGAACGCCGGATCTTCCGATTTTCGGGAACTTTCCCAACAGTTGCGTAAAGATCTTGGGGAGTTGAATGCCGAACTCTACGGTTTGGTGACAGAAAGTCGAGAACTTATCGAGTCTGATGCGCCGAAATTGAAACAGATACTGGAGGACATTGCGGAGACAACTGCGGAACTGGAGGAACTTCCCGAGAATCTCAACCAAATCCTTGAGAAAGTCCGACACGGCGACGGAAGTTTAGCCCAATTGTTGAACAAACCCGACACGGTCAATGAAGTGCGCGAAACACTAAAAACAATCAAGGACACCGTAGGGGAGATACACAGTTTTTCAGGGAAGGTGGACGATCGATTTGGCGACCTCAAACCCCCTGAATTGGCATGGGATTACGAACTCCGTTATCTCAGTCTGGAGGAGAGCCTTCATAATGAATTCGCACTGGTGTTGTTGCCATCGTTAACGCAGCGCCTGCGATTTGGATTTGGGATGCGGGATAAAGACGTGAAATTTGAGTCCCAGTATGCGCAGGATTTCTTGGATGGACGCCTTCGCGGGCGGGTAGGATTTATGCGTTCAAGGGCTGGGCTGGGTCTGGATACGTGGTTGTTTGCTCGGCGGCTCGGGTTGACCCTTGAAGGGTTTCATCTTACCAGCAAAAACCCCGAACTCAATGCAGAGGTGGCATGGCGATTCTTTCGTTACGGACATCTGATCATCGGTGCCGAGAACCTCACCGATGACATTCGCTACACCGCGGGGCTCCGACTGGTTGGAAGTAATTGGTAACCCCGTTATTGACCTGAATTTCCAAGTCGAACACCAATGGCAAAAGAACGTCGGCAGTTTGTCTGTCAGGAATGCGGATACGTCTCTCTCAAATGGCTAGGCAGGTGTCCCGAATGCCAAAAGTGGAACAGTCTTACCGAAGAAATTGAGATTGAAACGTCATCGCCGGCACATCGCACGATCGGAAAGCCGTCTCGTCAACCTGAACCAATTAGAGAGATTGCCGCAAGCGAAGAAGATCGGCTACTCACCGGCATTCATGAATTCGATCGTGTGCTTGGCGATGGAATTGTTCCCGGATCTGTTATACTGATTGGCGGCGATCCGGGCATCGGCAAATCGACGCTGCTGCTGCAAGCTAGTGATGCCGTAAGTCGGGTTTACGGCACGGTGCTATACGTTACCGGCGAAGAATCTGCCGCCCAGACCAAACTCCGCGCAAACCGCCTCGGACTCTCATCAGAGGCATTACTCGTGTTGTGCGAAAACGACCTTGAACAAATCGAGGGGCACATAGCAGCGGTTCAGCCCAGCATGGTGGTCATCGACTCGATTCAGGCGGTCTATCTGCCGGCGTTGCAGTCGGCGCCCGGAAGCGTAACTCAAATACGCGAATGTGCGGGGCAGTTGCTCATCCTCGCAAAAAGCAAGGACATACCGGTTGTGCTCGTGGGCCACGTTACCAAAGATGGAGCGTTGGCGGGACCGCGAATGTTGGAGCACATTGTGGATACCGTGCTCTACTTTGAAGGTGAACAGCAACATATCTATCGGGTATTGCGTGCCGTCAAGAATCGATTCGGATCAACCAACGAAATCGGGATCTTTGAAATGCTAAGCCGGGGGTTGGTGGATGTAGAGAACCCGTCCGTGCTATTCCTTCGAGATAGGCAGGAAAACATTTCGGGCTCCGTTGTTGTGTCAAGTATTGAGGGTACACGCCCTCTGCTATTGGAACTTCAGGCGCTCGTTTCGCCATCAAACTTCGCTTTCCCGCGCAACACAACCGCCGGGGTGGATCGCCAGAGAATTGCGATGCTGCTCGCTGTGTTGCATAAACGTATCGGGATGAATATTGGCGACTCGGATGTGTTCGTAAATATCACCGGCGGTGTTCGTGTAGATGAGCCAGGGATTGACCTCGGGATTGTCATAGCGATTATATCCAACCACCGTGACATGACGATTGACCCATATACTGTCCTGATTGGCGAGGTTGGATTAGGCGGCGAGATCCGACCCGTGGCGCATATTGACAAGCGGTTGCGCGAAGCGGCAAAACTCGGTTTCAAACGAGCAATCCTGCCGGAAACGAATCGCAAAGGACTGGACTTGACCGAGGACATTGAGTTGTTTGGAGCTAAGAATCTCCATGACGTACTCAACACTCTGTTTTAAGCAGGTTTGGAGAACAAATTTTATATTTGGGAGGATTGATGGCGACGTGGACGGAGATCTCCCAACCTTCCACTCTTGCATACTTCCAATCCCATTCATTGGAATGCTTCAGCAGACAAATTTTCATACTGAAGCCTGTTAGGTGCATAAATACATCGTGCTATTTATCTCTGTTGTGTGTAATCTTACGAGTCAATCCGTTAACCAAACCTAATCCTAATTCCTACCAACGTGTCTAACTTATCGAAAACTTGAAAGAAGGTGACTGATATGCAGATCTGGATTATACGTGCAATCTTCATGATCTTGAGTGCTGCCTTCGGTTATGGCATTGATGGTAACTATGGGGGTGCTGTAGCGCTAATCGTCGCTATCATTGCGATTGGGCTTGAATCATCCGTCCCGCGTCCGTTACTTCGAGATTTCTTTGCCTCTCTAGTTGGGCTGACCTTTGGTCTTATAATCGCTGGTTTAGTTATTCACATTATGTCTCAAACGACCACGGTAAACCCGATGGTAAAGATGGGCACAGTTCTCGTAATGAGCTATGCCGGGATGATGATTGTCTATCGCAGACGAAAAAATTTTGGACTTTTCTCTCGATCCGCGCAAGGTGCGTCCTCCTCGTCACCAAGCTACAAGATTCTGGATACCAGTGTTATTATTGATGGCAGAATTCTGGAAATTTGCCAAACGGGATTTCTTACGGGCATCATTGTGATACCGAGATTTGTCTTGAATGAGTTACAGCACATCGCGGATTCTACGGAACAACTCCGGCGAAACAAGGGGCGGCGCGGTTTTAAGATTTTGCGCGATTTGCAGAATGACCCCGACATGGAGGTCGATATCACCGAGGAGGATTTCCCGGACATCGCCGAGGTCGACGCGAAGCTGGTTCGTCTTGCCCAAGAGTTGGACGCGAAAATCGTGACGAACGACTTCAACTTGAGCAAAGTTGCCGAGTTGCAGGGCGTGACCGTTTTGAACATCAATGCGCTTGCCAATGCGGTTCGACCCGTTGTGGTGGCTGGCGAGGTTATTCAGGTGCACGTTCTCAAAGAGGGCAAGGAACTGAATCAAGGCGTCGGCTATCTTGATGATGGGACGATGGTTATTGTTGAGGGCGGCAAGTCTCATGTGGGACAGATAATCGATGTTGTCGTCACCCAGATGTTGAGGACGAGCGCGGGACAGATGATTTTCACCCGTAGAAAAGCCGATGAAGTGGACGCAAACGAATCAGAAGATATGCGCTCTTATCCCCGCGGCTGGTAGTGGAAGCCGAATGCGGACCTCGGTGAAAAAGCCGTACCTTAATCTGGGTGACAAACCGATTCTCGTGCATACAATTGGCGTATTTGATCGAAATCCGGTCATTGATACAATCTCTGTGATTGTTGATGACGCCGATCTGGAGTTCTGCCAAGCGACGGTTATCGCTCCGAACACATTCCAGAAGGTGGGAGACTTGGTAGTCGGTGGACTGACACGCCAAGCTTCCGTGTTCAATGGTCTTCAATCGTTGCCGACCGATGTAGACTGCGTCATCGTTCATGACGGGGTGCGTCCGTTTGTGACAGATGAGGTTATCTTTGCCTGTATCGAGGCAGCTGACGAGTGGGGAGCGGCGGTAGCAGCCGTCCCGGTAAAGGACACAATCAAGGTTGCAAGCGCGGACGGATTTATCGTAGACACACCGGATCGGGATAAACTCTGGGCGGTGCAGACGCCTCAAGCATTTCGTGCATCGGTGCTGTTGGACGCACACGCGCACGCGCAACGTGAAGGGGCAACTGCAACCGATGATGCCATGCTTGTCGAGCAACTCGGTTTCAAGGTGAAAATCGTCTCGGGAAGCGACTTCAACTTGAAGATTACGACTCCGGACGATCTGATTATTGCCGAAGCGCTGAAGAGGGAGACATGCGCGTAGGTATTGGTTACGATCTTCACCGGCTCGTGCCGAACCGCAAACTGATTCTGGGCGGTGTTGAAATTCGGCACACGCTGGGGTTGCTGGGACACTCGGATGCAGATGTACTGACTCATGCTATAATTGATGCGATATTGGGCGCCGCGGCGCTGGAAGACATCGGTTCCCATTTCCCGGATACGGATCCCGCCTACGAAGGGATAAACAGTCTGATTCTGCTCCAAAAGGTGAAAGCCAAAGTCGAGAATCTGGGTTACGTCGTTCAGAACGTGGACAGTACAATTATCGCTCAACGACCCAAATTGGCGCCTCATATTCCTGAAATGCGGCGCCGTCTTGCTGAAACCTTACGGCTATTACCGAATGAGGTTAACGTCAAAGCCACAACATCGGAAGGAATTGGCATCGTTGGGGAGGAGAAGGCAATCGCAGCTCAAGCGATTGTCTGTTTGGTTGAGCGTCGGGATTAAGGGTGATGTTACGGGATTCAAGCATCATTTTCAAGAGGCAATAGATGGGATTAAACATTTATAATTCGTTAAGCCGGCAACTGGAAGAATTCGTCCCGCTTCAAGACGGTAAAGTGTTAATGTACAGTTGCGGTCCCACGGTCTACGATTTCTTCCACATCGGCAATGCCCGCACATTTATGGTTTCCGACATTGTGCGCCGCTACCTTGAATACAAAGGATATTCGGTCAAGTTTGTGCAAAACCTTACGGACATTGACGACAAGATTATCAACCGCGCGGCAGAGTTGGGAACAAACGCATCGCTGCTTGCCAAGAACAATGCGGAGGCGTACTTTGAGGATTCGGGGTGTCTTGGCATTCGTGCAGCAGACGTTCATCCGAGAGCAACCGACCATATACCGGAGATTATCGAGTTAATCCAAATCCTGATGGATAAGGGAGCCGCGTATACGGTGGATGGCGACGTGTACTACCGCGTGCACTGCTTTGACGGATACGGAAAACTCTCCCATCGCCGCCCCGAAGATTTGCTTGCCGGTGCGCGAGTTGAAGTCAATGAACGAAAAGAGGACCCGCGCGATTTCGACCTTTGGAAGAAAGCCAAGCCGGGAGAGCCATGGTGGGAAAGTCCTTGGGGGAAGGGGCGTCCCGGGTGGCATATCGAGTGTTCAGCGATGGCCATGAAACATCTCGGGGAGACGATTGACATCCATGCCGGCGGACAAGATCTCCAATTCCCGCATCATGAAAATGAGATTGCGCAGAGTGAGTTGGCGTCCGGAAAACCGTTTGCGCGATACTGGCTGCACGTCGCATTCTTGCGGGTTAACGGGCAGCGCATGGGAAAATCCGAACGGAATTTCATCTTTGTGCGCGATGCGCTAAAGGATTTTTCTGCCGAAGCCATTCGTCACTTCCTAATCTCGGCACACTACCGACATCCATTGGACTATAGCTCATCAAGCCTAAAGGAGTCGAGCAGCGCGATACGACGTTTGAATAATTGTCTGGATGCATTGAAACCGTACCAAACTGTGAGCGGCACGGGCCTTCCGGACGGTGATACTCGCAACGAAGCGCATACCTCAATTCTTGAGGCGGTTCAATCCATGCGAGATGGGTTTGAAAAGGCTATGGATGCCGACTTCAATACCGCTATGGCGATAGGTGAGATTTTCAAATTCGTCGGTGAGATTAACCAGACACTTGCCAAAGCGGGTGAAAATCTGTCTGACGCCACAAAAGCGGCGTTGGGCAGAGGATATGGCAGCCTTAAAGAAATGTGTGAGGTACTCGGCATATACAGTGAACTGACCGATTCCGGCGATGGGAACACGGAGTTGCTGAATCAATTAATGGATCTCATTATAGAAATACGCCAAACGTCGAGGCAGCGTAAGGATTGGGAAACCGCGGATCGAATTCGTGATAGGCTAAAACAACTCAATATCGAGTTGCAAGACACTCGACACGATGTAACTTGGAAAATCACCGATTAAGTGCCACATCACACGAAAATCATTAAAAACGCAAGTTGCTACCTATTATAGAGAAGCCGAGTTTTTGGTTAACGTTCGCTAAATTATAGGTAAATTAGCCTGATATTCGCCAATCTCGTGTGTCCACGTTGGAAAAAACTCGGGTTCTGTGCCCTCGTCGACCATAGGTGGCAACTCGGGTTAAAAAACATCGCATTTAATTTTGGGACGTTGGGTTCATCAAGTGCTAACCTACTACCCCGTTTCTGATTATACAAGGAGTTCAAAATGTCTCGTTTAACCGTTTTCTTGATACTGATTGCTTGCCTTTCAGGGGTTGCTTCCTGCGCTAAAGTCATCTCAAAACAGGAATGGAGTGAGAATTACGCGCTTATGGATGGCGTGAAATCTACAAGCCCTGAAATGATTGACGGGAACCTAAAAACTCTCGGCAAAACACTATTTCCTGTTGAAACTCAAAACCTCTACGGCGCAACCCCCGCATCCGAGGTGGTTATCACGTTGCCGAAAAAACGGAAAATTAGCCGAATGGTCATCTATTCGGAGAATCTAAAGACATTTGACGTGTTAGCCGATAAAGGGGGAGGCACCGGAGACCGGATAAATTGGAAACTGGTGGGAGAGGTTAAGAGCGTTAAGCAAAACCCCATAGATCTGTCCTTAAGGACCGCATTTCCTACCGATAGAATTAGAGTCCGCGTACTGTCGACGAGCGACGATGCCGAACTTCGGCGCAGACACAGAGCGCGTACCGGTGGTGGACGAGGGCACGGCGCCCACCGCCGCGCGGCTGGGGAAATCTTTGAGGTCGAGTTGTACGGCTACCAATCGGCAGAGGAAATCGCAGAGAAGGAGGCAGAGGCGGTACTCGATTCCCGAGAAAAGGAACTTGACGATTTGTTGAAGTGAGACCTGGCGCCTGATGAAGTTGTATCTTTGTGGCGATGAATCGCGGAACAGAGTATTCCTTGAGTTTTGACCGAACGAGTCAACGCAAGGATATTTTGGCTCCCGGAGTTCTGTCCGCTTGCATTTGCTTAAAATCTTTTATATAATGATTCGACTACGTGAGCGGAAAAGTTCTAGCCCGAGGACAACATGTCTGGGATAAGGCATTCCGCACGAATTTCTAATTCCGAAGGAGAAAAAAATATGCGTTCTACAGTATTTACGGCTGCACTTGTTTTCATAGTCTCAGTTTTGCTCGCGAGTTGTGTGAGTACCGGCCCCAAGACACAATGGAGCAAAAATCTCGCCATTGAAGCCACGAGTCGGGATGTCAATTCCAGATTTCACGACGACAATCTGTACACGGAGGGCGAAACTATGCCAATCGTTGAAGATGAAAAGGACAAGGAATCGCAATTGGAAGCCGACAAATACAGCGAAGCCGTCCTTGAGTGGCTGAACCCTCAGAAGATTCAACGAATTGTGATCAAAGCCGACATCGGCGAGATGGAATATTTTAAGATTCAGTATTTGGACGATGAAGGGGAATGGCAGGTGCTTCGCGATGTCAAGGATCATGTCCGAGAGAAATACGAGACTAGATTTAAGGAACCGGTAATGTCTCGCAAGTTACGGTTGTTGGTTCCCCGCTCTTGGGAGTCGCGCCGCGTTGGTGGTGGCAAGCGAACACAGAGAAGTGATGGCGGAGCGCCCGTTCTGACGTATAGGAAGATTCGAGAAATTGAAGTCTACTACGCTTTGCCGCCAGCGGAGCCGGTAGCACCCGTAGCGCCGGTAGCAAGCGAGTGAGCAGCGCAGATGATATTCTCCGAGGAAACGAAGAGTTTAGTCCATCTTAGTATCATTCCCGGAGTGGGATATCAAACCATACAACGTCTGCTGGTTGCTTTTGGATCCGCGCAGAGGGCATTAGACGCCACACTGCAAGAGCTAACTCAAATTGAAGGGCTGTCCTCAAACGTCAGCCAACGGGTGATTCGCGGTAAATTCCGCGTTTCCGTGGGCCAAGAATTGGAACTAATTGAGGCGCACAATTGCCACTTGGTCACCGTTAATGATAGCGCCTATCCGATGCTCCTCAAGGAGATTGCCGATCCCCCGCCCTTGCTCTACGTGCGGGGTGACCTCGGCGAACCGGATGCGCCGAGTATAACTATTGTCGGGACTCGAAGTCCGACAAACTACGGTAAGACAATTGGCCGTCAATTAAGCCAACAACTCGCGGAAAACGGCGTGACCGTCATCAGCGGTTTTGCGAGAGGGATTGACACGTGCGCACACCAAGGGGCGCTTCAGGCAAACGGGCGAACAATTGCTGTTCTAGGCAACGGCTTGAGCCAGATATATCCCGACGAAAACAGAGATTTGGCTGATGAAATCGTGGAGTCGGGAGCGTTGATTTCGGAATTTGCGATGTCGGTGCCGCCGTTTCCAAAAAACTTCCCGCGCCGCAATCGGCTCGTGAGTGGTATGAGTTCGGGAACGGTGGTGGTTGAAGCATCGGTTCGCAGCGGATCGTTGATTACCGCGCGCCACGCCGCGGAGCAGGGACGGGAGGTGTTCGCCGTACCGGGGCAGGTGTTCTCGAATCAATCAAAAGGTTCCCACCAACTGATTAACCAAGGGGCGAAGTTGATAAACGCTATCGACGATATTTGGGAAGCTTTCCCGGATCGGCGGTTGACTCCAACCCTCACCTCTTCACCGGCCCAACTTCCTTTAGATGATAACAGCTCTTCTCAAGGACAGGCGAGCTCCAATCTCTTTGCCGAAGTGCCTGCCCGAGATACATCAATCGGGAGTATGGGAACGCCTGCGGTAAAACCGACGATACAATCAACACCCGAGCTTAGCGCTGATGAAAGAGCTGTTCTTGAAGCAATTGATCTCCCATGTTCGCATATCGATCAGATTGCTCGGACGACATCGCTTCCTATGAACAAAGTTTCCAGCACTCTTGTTATGCTTGAACTCAAGGGAATCGTCCAGCAAATGCCGGGCAAGCAATTTGCCCGACAAACGTAAATTTACAGACGGAGACAATAGACGTGCAGTCAAAACCGCTGAGTTTTGAAAAACCGCTAAACGAACTCGATCAGCATATCGCGCAACTCAAAGGCTTTGCCGAAGCCAATCCCGAACTCGACCTAGCCCCGGGAATCGGAGCGCTTGAGAAAAACTTTGCAAGCCTCACGAAGCAGGCGTTTCAAAAATTGACCCGCTGGGATAAGGTGTGGCTGGCGCGGCACGAGCAGCGTCCGCAGGCGTCGAATTATACCCGGGCATTCTTCGATGATCCTATCGAATTGCGGGGAGATCGGTTGCATGCGGATGACCGCGCGCTAATAGCCGGGTTGGCTCAGTTCGATGGGCACCCCATCGCCTACTTGGCGCAGCAGAAGGGCACAAATCTTGAAGAGCGGCAAGAGATGAATTTCGGGTACACGCACCCGGAGGGTTACCGAAAAGCGCGGCGCGTGATGAAATTGGCGGATAAGTTTGGCTTGCCCCTGATGTGCTTTGTCGATACCCCTGGCGCCCACTTCGACCGGCGCTCGGAGGAATATGGCCAAGCGATGGCGATTGCGGAGAATCTCGCCGAGATGGCGTCGTTGCGCGTGCCGATTATTGTAGTCTTGATTGGCGAAGGAGGCAGCGGGGGCGCGTTAGCCATTGCGGTTGGCGATCGAGTGCTCATGATGGAGCACGCGGTGTACTGCGTCGCACCACCGGAGGCGTGCAGCGGCATCGTGTGGAAAGATCAGGGGCAACACGCACCCGAAGCGGCGGAGGGGCTGAAACCGACAGCGGACGATCTGTTGAAACTCGGAATCATAGATGAAATCATCCCTGAACCTGTCGGTGGGGCGCACCGAGATGTCCCGCTTGCCACCCGGCGGGTCAAGATGGCAATTCGAAAACATCTCAACGCAATGCTTGAGATTGATGCGGAACAACTCGTCCAAGAGCGGTATGAGCGCTATCGAAAGATTGGTGTCTATGGCGAGGAGTTGTAGGGAATAACGATCGTTATTCCCTACAATAGCCCTGTAACATGTGATTATCGCAGAAATCTACCATTTCTGCTCGTTACGTAAGTCCCGTCTATTCCATCCTTCCAAGCTTCCAACTTTCCACAATCGGCTTCGCTATCTATAGTAATTTGCATTGAAATTTGCACATATTTGAGACTTCCGTAGTTGAACAACCGATAGTTCGTAGTAGGGATCAAGCGACTGAATAAGGAGCAGGATGGGCTATCGCGTTCGCTATTCACTCACTTGATCGATAGAGATTTTCTTCATTCCCCGTTTCTACATGGGACCGCACGGAGGGTCAAGAGCAGGACGCGCAATGAATTGCGCTACTACAAACCGAGTTACGTAAGTCCAATAAGTCCAATATGTATAATTATTAGTTGAAATGACTATAAATCCTACTCTCCGCACCCATTTTTCGGGTTTACAGAATTTATTGGTAGCCCTCCATTATCCTTGGCGGAATAATTCTTTCCGCAAGTAACACTTCTAGTCGGAGTCCCTTTCCTCGATCCAGAGGATCAAACGAGTGAATAGCGAGTGCGATAGAGATCTTAAATGTCAATAGAATGCGATATGCCCAGATTCCCGCGCTCCAGCGGAGATCAAGCGAATGGATAATGAGCGCGATAGAGATCCTCAATGTGAATATTACACCGTTGTTCCTGTATTCCTAGCGGTACAATTCTTTTGTCAATAAACCCTCGTTTTTCGCCCTATAACCAGCTTTTGGCGGGTGTTACTTGATGGATGATGTTCACATCAGTCTTGCTTGTAATTTCAATATATAGTAGGTTATATTTAATTAGAATACAGTATATGCTACCACCATTAATCAATGGAACGATACTAAAAATACCCGAATTAGCACATATAAGGTGCGGAGTGTAGGATAAATTCAAACAGGAGTAAACGACTCGATTGCCCGCATATTTCCTCTGCTTCCACGTTATTCAATAATCTCGGTCACGACGCCCATCCCAATCCGCGCTCCCATCTTCTTAATCTCAAACCGGGTGCCGACCTGGAGCACCATCGGATCATCAAGGGTGATAGACACATGCGCGTGCTCGCCAGGGTTGACCATCGGAACATCGGGAGGCAGACGAAGATGTCCGGTAACGTCAATCGTCCATAGATGGATTTCCGGTTTATCGTTGCCAACAAGCGGTACGTGCGTCTTGCACTCCTCCGGCGTCATCACATAAACCGCCGCTCCAAAGACGGTGTGGGATTTTATGCTTTTCGGCTCCGACACCACCTGTCCCGGCGAAATCCAACCGGGCTCGGCATCAACCTGTACCTCATCATCTCGCAATGCGACGAGGCGCGTTTTGACCCGCTCCCCCTTCCCTACAATGTCAACCGCGTGTCCGACAGCCAGCCCGCCCTGGATAACATCGCCGCGTAGCGTTGAGACTCCTTTCGGATCATCTGTCACTTCACGAATCGGCATCAACAGCGGCAGATTTACCGGGTTAATCGGTTGGGGCATACATCTCCCCATCGCGAGAATCAGATCAACAATCGGCTTCCAGTGCTCCGAGTCTAGACTATTCCCTTTATATCTTAGCGCCTTCAACGCGTCGCCAACGATAATCGGCGAGTTCGCCTCTTCGTAACCGTAATCCGTGAGGAGTTCGCGAATCTCCACAGCGCAGATCTCAATCAACTCCGGATCCTCAACCCTCTCGGTTTGGTTGAGAAACGTAATGATGACGGGAACGTGAGTCTGGCGCGCAAGTCGAATCTGTGTCTCTGACAGATCGGTTACTCCATCGACCGCGCTCACGACCCAAATTGCTCCCCGGACTTCCGGTGAACCGCTAATCAGCATCTTGACGGTATCCGTATGGCTTACACAGTCGATTTGCGTGTAGTGTCTGCCACTCGTTTCATAGTCGACCGACCGGTAATCAAGCCCCATGCCCTCATTGATTGGGTGGTGAATCGGCTGTTGCGATTCGATGTCCTTCGAGTCTGCCGGAGTCGATCCAATTCGAGATACCACTTTTGTCATTGCCGCGGTAAGTGAAGTCTTTCCAGTCTGCGCTCCGCCCAGCGTGCATACTACCAATGCTTGATGCCGGTAACCTCTTTTTTCGTCCATGATTCCACCCTTCTATCGAAAATATTGTTCATGTACAATGTTATCATATCATGACAGAATGAAACAATAGCGACGTGATGCCCCACGGCTCACGACCGGTTGTTTTGCGTTGACACGTGTTGCAACGAAACCTATAATGGCATCGTACCCGATGTCTGTATCGAGTCTGCTAACGCTGGAGATGCACATGATTCTTACAATGAACAAACACCCGATGGAGTTGAACGGGAAATATCTGGGCATGCTGCGTGAAGCCAACGACCTTCTTGGCGACTCCGAGGCGCTCAACGAGCGTCTCGAAGAGGATGGTTACCTGCTCATCCGTGCGCTTCACAACCGCAATAATGTCAAGAAGGCTCGTCAAATCCTTCTCGAAAAACTTGATGAGAATGGACAACTCGACAAATCCTATCCATTATCGCAGGGGGTTCCGGCGTCGGGTAAACGGGGTAAATTCCTCGGGGGAAATAAGGCGGTCACCCACGATCCGGCATTTCTTGAGGTTGTCGAGTCTCCGGAGATCATGGGTTTCTGCGAGACGTATTTCGACGCACCCGTGATGACATACGATTTCAAGTGGTTGCGCGTGATTCAACCGGGCGGGTTTTCGGGCGCGCACTACGACATCGTTTATATGGGGCGCGGTACCAAGCGCGTTCTCACCTGCTGGACGCCGCTTGGCGATGTTCCCCTCGAAATGGGGCCATTGATGCTCCTCGTCGGTTCACATCGGTTTGAGGCGATTAGGAGAACCTACGCCGAAATGGATGTTGACAGGGATCACGTTACCGGTTCGTTTTCGTATGACCCCATTGAATTGGTCGATCGCTACGGCGGGAGGTGGGGGACGAATTCATTCGAGTCGGGAGACGTGCTAATCTTCGGCATGTACACCATGCACGCTTCGCTGGACAACACCACCAATCGCTTTCGACTAAGCACCGATACCCGCTATCAACGTGCCGACGAGCCGGTGGATGAACGTTGGATTGGCGAAAACCCGATTGCTCATTATGCGTGGACAAAGGGCGAGACGGTACCGATGGAGGAGATGCGGAAACGGTGGGGCGTATAAAAGGGCTGGCGGTTTGAGCATTGCCAAATCTGGTATTGCGCGATAGGTTTAGTTGCGCTTTGAGGCTGGGAACACTTCACTTGCAGCAATTGCGGCTAAAATAAGCACAGCCCCGCCTCCCTGAATCCACGACAACCGATCTCCGGCTAACAGGTAGCCGAAAAATACGGCGAAAACCGGCTCCATTGTCAGGACGATAGCGGTTCTGGTTGCAGACAAGCGTTGTTGAACGTATGTCTGCACGGTGAAAGCAAGGGCGGACGCAAGCACGCCAGTAACTAACAGAGCGAACCACACGTGTACGGGTGGATACGAAAAGCTTTCAAAGAATAGCCACGGTAGACCGCATAGCAACGCGGTCGCAACCATCTGCGCCAGCGCCAAAGCGGTGGCATCGTGACGATGCGCGTAATGTGACAGCAGGGCGATGTGGAGTCCGAAACAAGCGGCGCAGCCGAGGGTAAGTCCGTCCCCAATTCGAATCGCTTCCGGGCTTTCCCCGACGAGCAGAAGTGTTCCAACCAAGCACGCTCCCAAAGGTAAGAGAAAAACGCGATCGATGCGGACTCTGAACAAGGCTAGACTGGCAACCGGCGCAAAGACGACAAACAGCCCCGTGATGAGACCGGAGTTGGTTGGTGTCGTATAGCGCAGACCGTAGGTTTGAAGCAGGTAGCCGCCCGCGAGGCATATCCCGATTCCAGTGCCGGCAATCAGTGTCCCACGATTCAGCCGCTTAAACGAAAATGGAGCGAGACACAGCGAAGCGATGGTGAACCGCAGGGCAAGAAACCCAAGCACGGAATACACCATGACCGAATCTCGCACCACGACAAACGTCCAGCCCCAGACTGCGGTAACGAGGATGAGCAGTCCCGACAGAAGTAAATTCGTCATTATTTATACTCCACGCCGCTGAAAATTGCTTATTTTGTAGGAGCAATCTCCGAATCACGACCTAGTTAAATCTTGGTAGCCCCAGAGGAATCAACTGAGTGAATAACGAAGGCAATAGTAGATCCCGATAGAAATCCCAGTGCGATAGAGATCTTGAAGGTGTATAGCATCCCATTATTCCTATCGGAATAATTCTTTCAGCAAGTAACACTCATTTTTCGCTCTATGATAGGTTTTGAAAAAGCATCCTTCGTAGAATGGTTTCACTCCAGAGGAGTGAGATGTCAATAGAACACGATTCCTACCCTCGTCTGCACTCCAGAGGAGTGCAATGTCGAGTGTTACTGTCTCTACAATCGGCGAAGCAAATCTTAAATCTTGAAAAGCGCAATTCCTAACAGCGCACGGTATAGTCACATATCACTTGTGTTCTTTCAAATGAGGATTAAATCGCTTAGGACGTATGCAGTTCAGATTGTAGGCAACGCAGATTTGCGTTTCTATTTGCCTAATTCGCAAGAAGGAAACAGAGACGTAGGAGATAATACACAAATGTAGGGAATAACGATCGTTATTCCCTACAATAGACCTGCAAGCAGTTTCGAGGACCACCGCTTTTATATCAATTTTGGCAGGGGATTGTCAAACTTATAGTGAGTTCCAAATCCCTTGATGCGCTTGCATCCACTTCGTGATGTGGATATAATATCTGATGGTTGCAACCTGTTCGATTCGTACTTGAGCTAGGCCAATGGGACGTTGCGTTGCCACCGATTCCAAATTCATAAGGAGAGGTTCATTGACAAATAGATTGAAATTGAAAGCATTAAAAGGTTGGGATAAGAGTGTCGGATTGTGCTCGCATCCTGTTGCTTGCTTCATCTTGGCCGCGGCAATCGTGACACTGCTCGGCGGGTGTGATGAGGCCCAACGCGTTCTCACCTCGCTGCCAGATGCAGACGATGATGCCATCAAAATCGGCTTTATCTATAGCAGCGTGAATCGCAGCCACAGCCTGAACGGCGCGGAACTCGCGGAAAGAAAACTGAATGCGGAGGGCGGCGTGCACGGCACCCCAATCAAATTGGTCGCGCGTGGCAATATAACCGGAGACGAGCACGCCGCGGAGATAGCGGAAGCATTGATTACCGAGGAGGGGGTATCGGCAATCATTGGTCCCAATTTGTCGCGTTATGCCGTGCCCATCGGAGAAGTTGCCCAAGCGCACGGAACACCGATGGTGACCACCACTGCCACCAACCCGACGGTTACCGCTGCCGGCGATTTTGTGTTTATGTCCGCGTTTACCGATGACTTCCAGGGCAAACTGATGGCTCAGTTCGCGGTGCAAGACTTAGACGCGAAAACGGCAGCAGTCCTTACACGCAGCGCGTCGCTCTATTCGGGGGGATTGTCCCAAACCTTTATCGACAACTTCACGGCTTTCGGAGGCGAAGTTGTGAGTGCGGAATTTTACGCGAGAGGAGACACCGATTTTACGACGCAATTGACGGCGATCGCCGAATCGGCGCCGGATGTCTTTTTTCTGCCGGGATTCTCCGCCGAGATCCCGCTAGTGGTTGAACAAGCGCGAACGCTTGGTATTACGGGAATTCTCCTTGGCGGTGACAGTTGGGATAACGCGGCGTTAATTGCCCAGAGTGGAACCATTCTTGAGGGGAGCTATTTCTCTACGTTATTTTCGGCAGATGTGCCACCGGGCTCGCTCAGTAAGGACGCGCACCAGTTTATCGACACCTACACCTCAATTTTTGGGGTTCCGCCCGATGGCGGGGCTGCGTTGGGATATGATGCCCTTAGACTGACAGTCCAGGCGATGCGTCGAGCGCCCGAATTAACGCCCACGGAGATTCGCGACCAGATCGCAGCCACCAAGAACTACAGCGGCGCGACATCTATCTCCGGCTATGATCACAACCGGCACGCGGCGAAAAGCGCATTCATCAACCGCATCGTAGATGGCGAAGCGCTGTTCCATAAACTGATTCAGCCGTAATTGCGATCCTAACTATTGTGGTTCGGAGATTTCCTTGTTTATTCTCAGGGTAACTGTTTAGTCTATCAATCTGTTTTGGGAATGTTGGTTCGTCGTGCCGCAGTTTAATCCCCGTTCCTACACCATCAAGTGACTGAATAAGGAGCGCGATAACCAATCCCGTGCGATAGAGATCCATGAGCGTAATGTAGGATCGATCTCCAGGTCGCGATTTCCAGTTGGCGGGTAAGATCTGAACTAAACAATTACTTCTCAGGTTTTGAACAATTCTACTTGATTTCATCTATTATTCGGAAGGAGAAATAATCGGCATGAGCGAGCAAAAAAGCGATGCGACATATACCATGGGACGCACCAAGGAGGAGACGGAGCGATTAATACAGCAGTCAGGCTTGTACGAAGACGTGACAAAGCGCTTTCTGAGAGATGCGGGCCTCTTCGGCGGGATGAAAGTCCTTGACATTGGAAGCGGCGCCGGAGATGTCGCAATGGCTGCGGCTGAACTCGTTGGCGATGACGGCGAAGTTATCGGCGTGGATGTGAACGCCGAGATTCTCGAGACTGCCCAAGCACGGGCACAGGGAGCAGGATTGGCAAACATCCAATTCTTGGCAGGCGATGCGCGAGCTCTGGATCTGCCGAACGATTTCGACGCGCTTATCGGACGCCTCGTCCTGATGTATATGGCTGATCCGGTAGATGCCTTGAAACAGCTTACAATGCGCCTCCGACCCGGTGCAATCGTTGCTTTCCAAGAGGTTGATTTCACCTCCATCTCGGCGTTTTATGCGGATCATACACCCTTGATGAACAACTTAGCCACGTGGGCCGTTGAGGTCTTTAAGCGTTCAGGCGCGCATACCGGAATGGGTTTTGACTTGTACGGTACTTTTGTGGATGCCGGTTTGCCTGAGCCTGCTCTGCAATATACGGCGCCGATGGGCGGTCCCGAAGCGTGGGGCGGTTACCAATTCGTCGCCAACAGTTTTCGCAGCATACTCCCGCTCATGGAAGCCTACGGGATTGTCACCGCGCAAGAGGTGGATATAGACACGCTTTCCCAGCGAATTCGGGACGAGGTTGTCGCCTCGAAACGCCCGATTCTCTTACCGCCACATGTGACGGCTTGGGTGCAACTTCCATCGTAGAATAGATAGCTATACTTTGCGTTGGGTATTATTGCGCTTTCTTTCCCGGTAATTACTGTTTGTAATAGTGATTGTAGGGTGGGATCAAACGACTGGATAAGGAGTGCGATAGAAATCCCCTGCCCACCATCAACGCGGTCACGTTGCGCACTAGGGGAGCCAACCATTTATCCCAAACTGATTGGAATGGTGGGCAGTGCCCACCCTACAACTACCGCCAGACGCTTGAAAATACGCAATTTCCAGCGGTGTGTAGTATAATTTGCGAATTGACACGACATGAAAAGATTAAGGGAGAGAAAACTCTTAATGGCAAATCAACGCATTCGACTGAGGGAATGCAAATTCCTCGACTGGCTTTGTGTTCCACTATTACTTGCCGGCTTCCTTCTTGTCGGGTGTGACCAAATTCAACGGTTGCTTGCCCCGTTACCGAGCGATGATGGTGACACCGTTAAAATCGGTTTCATCTATACGACGCCGAACCGAATCAACAGCCGTTACGGCGCGGAATTGGCGGTGAACCAGTTAAACGAAGAGGGGGGCGTGCGTAGTGTACCGATTGAACTGATTCCTCACGGCATACCAACTCAACGCCTCCTTAGCGAGAACATCAGCGTTACCGATTACGTCGCTGAAATAGCAGAGGAGCTGATTATCAAGGACGGCGTAATGGCAATCGCAGGGCCCAACCGTTCGACCCATGCTGTCGTCGTCGGTGAGATTGCTCAACACCACCGAATACCGATGATAACCACGGGCGCGACCAACCCGTCTGTCACCGCCGCCGGCGACTTCGTGTTTATGGCGGCGTTCACCGATGACTTTCAGGGCAAAGTAATGGCGCAGTTTGCCATCGAAGATTTGGAAGCTGAGACCGCGGCGGTTCTCACACACAGTGGAGATGTTTACTCGGAAGGGTTGTCAAAGACCTTCATTGCCAACTTTACGGCTTATGGTGGCGAGGTCGTGGCTGAACAATCTTATATGGCGGGCGACACCGATTTCACCGCACAACTCACCGCAATCTCCGACGCCGCGCCGGACGTGGTCTTCAGTACCGGTTTCATCCCGGAACTTCCGTTAGCGGTTCGACAAGCAAGGGAAGAGATTGGCATCTCGGCAACCTTCCTCGGGGGCGATAGTTGGGATAACCCGGGGCTGATTCCAGGAGCTGGCACGGCGGTTGACGGGAGTTTCTTTAGTAGTCCGTTTTCGGTTAAAGCTGACCCGAGCGACTTGGGCGAAGACGCTCACCGATTTATTTCTGCCTACACCGGGCTGTTTAATGAGGTGCCGGACGGCGGGGCTGCGCTAGGATACGACGCCGTCAGGCTGCTGGTTCAGGCAATGCGCCGAGCCTCGAATCTAACGCCAACGGCGATCCGCGACCAGATTGCGGCGACCAGCAACTATAGCGGCGCGACCCTCATCTCGGGCTATGACGAGAACCGGCACACCTCCAAGAGTGCCGCAATCAACCGCATTGTCGATGGCGAAATTCAGTTCTACAAGCTAATCCAGCCGTAACTAACGCACAGGTTGTATAGGGTTCATGGGTTTTCCTGCAAACCCCTGAACCCGGTGATATCGGCATCAAAGCATTCAGACCGATATTGAGATGCGCGCAGACGCAAGGTGCTGCGTAGGGGTTGGGTCTCCCAACCCTTTGGTCAATTGGTGAGGTGAGGGAACTCTATCGCCCTCCCTATCCGGTCGGTTGATCCTCCAGTTCTATCCAATCCCACCGCACTAATCAAACCACATCCTCAACAAAAGTAGTAGGCATACGCCGTATGCCGTAACCATTTTGCGTAATACGGCACGTTCGGTGACTACACCGCCACGCGAAAGATACCCATCCAGCAGTAGTATCAGAACCTAATCATTTCACATTTTCTCCACCTTTTTTCGTTCGAGCATAACCTCCAATCCGCATAGTGTGGTCTAATTAGTAGATTCACGGTTGCTTTCATTCTTGATTTTGGTGGGTGCTATGTCTTCAGCCGACGAAAAATTAGTGTCCCAAACACTCGCGGGAGACCGCGACGCCTTCGGCGTACTGGTGCACAAATATCAGGATATGGTCTACACCTACGCCTTTCAGAAAGTGAGGAATGAGGCCGATGCACAGGACATCACCCAAGAGGTCTTCTTACGGGCATACCGCCGTCTCTTCAAGCTTCGGCAGCCACATCTTTTCCGAAGCTGGCTGTATACAATCATGTCCAACGAGTGCAAGCGTTGGATGGAGCGCGTCATGAAAAAGCGTCGGCGCGAAGTTATTCTAGAGGAGGCAGCGGAGGAAACACTAAAAATTGAATCCCCTCATGCCGTGCCCGTAGAAGGCTGGCAGGTCGACCTTGAGCAGGCACTGTCCGCGCTCCCCGATGACAATCGTGTCGCCGTGTCGATGTTCTACATGGGTGATTGTTCGCTGAAGGAAATATCAGAATTTCTCGGCGTCTCCGTGAACACCGTCAAAGGCAAGTTGCATCGTGCACGTCAGCAACTCGGGGCTGCCATGTCCGAACACTACGCCAAACTGCTGAAAAGCCACAAACTTAAAGGAGGTTTTCTCATGCAAGTCATGGAGCAGATTCGCTATATACCCGCACCGACGATGGGATTCGCGTGGAGTAGTGCGAGTGTTGGTAAAACTTTATTTGCACTGATTACAGCGTTGTGCATCTTGATTGGGCTTGTTGGAGGACGAGAAGATGCGCTGATGGATTTGCCAAAGATAAAGAATCAAATCAGGGTAGCCCAAATAAGCACAAACCGCTGGCCGATTGAGGTCGCGTTTCTGGCTTCCGCCGTTGACTCACCGCGTTCGCCAATCTCCGGCATACCGGTGCCAGCAGGAAAACGTCCGCTAGATTCCTCCAACCGTGGCTCAACCGAGCAGGGCAGTCGGTCAATTGACAGAGTGGCGACCTCCGACGCCGGTAACGGAAAACCTCCTAATCCGAAATTCTCGGCGGTTATGGCGGAAAACCCATCCGAAAAACTAACATTCTCTGGTCGTGTTGTTGACAGTGATGATGAGCCGGTACCAGATGCTAAGATCCTATATTCCGCAAAGTACAAACCACCCGAATCTGTGGCGCGCACATCGGAAGATGGGACGTTTCGCTTTGAATCTCCCCGTCTCGAACTCAAGGAGTGGGATCGGGCAAGCATTATCGCTACACATTCCGATCACGCCCTAGGGTGGCGGAATCTTCAACCTCAAAACAATGCAGACGTAGAAATCCGACTCAAAACGCCGGAGGTCATCTCCGGGAGGATTTTGAATGAAGACGGTGCGCCGATTCAGAACGCGGAAGCACGAATTCAAGCATTATTCAGCGGGAATCCCGCGGTGTTAGGAAGCGAAAGTAACTTGGCAATCGATGAGATTCCCATTTCCATCGCCACGACCAACGCGAATGGGGAGTTTGTGCTCCGCGGACTTCCTCAAGGCGCCACAACGAATCTTGAGACGCAGGGTCCGGGATACGCAAAGGAGTTGCACTCTATGGTGTCAGCTGGTACAAAGGGACTCGAATTCCGACTGGAGCGTGAAGGCAGGATTGATGGCCATCTAAGCTACGCAGACACGGGCGCGCCAGTCAATGACGCGACAGTCATGCTTGAGGGTATCTATCCTACCACAGGGTGGGGACGGACCCGCGTAGATGCGAAAGGGAATTATCTCCTAACCAACCTCGCACCCGGCTTTTACAACCTCTATCTCTATAAGGGACCAGAAGGGTGGACGGCTGTTGCCAAGGAACTCATTAAAGTGGTTAAGGGACAGACTGTTTCCAATATCGACCTGACTTTGGTTAGGGGCGGTTTCATCACCGGGCGAGTGGTTAACCAAGAAAATATCGAACCGATTGCCAACCACCATATCAGTTTTCACGACGCTGCTCGTCCGGAATCTCAGGCGGCGGTCCACGGCACAGAAACGGACACAACCGGTGTCTATCGCTTCCGAGCCGCACCTGGAAGAGCGCTTGTCTACACTGCCGCCCCGCAAGGGTATGTGGATATCGGACAGATAAAAAGATATGTTGATGTCGTTGAAGGAAAAACTGTCGCCGTTGATTTCCAGTTTTCTAAAGGGATAGAGTTAGTTGGCAGGGTTTTGACAGAGGCTGGCGATCCGCTCCCCGGCGCATGGATTACCGACATTTCCGACAAGGCATGGGGTTTCAGGGATTATGGCAGATCCGATGAATTCGGCGAATTTACAATTCCCGGGTCACGAGCAGGTCAAAAACTTGTTCTAAAGGCGGAGCATACCGGACTGGAGTTACGCGGAACTGCGAAGGCTGAAATCCAGCCGGAGGGGTCGGTTGAAATCCGGATGGAGCGATACAAACGGACCAAGGTCTCGGGACGCGTGGTCAATCACAAGGGAGAGCCGATATCTTCGGTGAATATTGAACTAATGCGTTGGGATCCTCTAGGGGATATGGGATTCAGTTCAACCGTTGCCGTGACGGACGGCGATGGGCGGTTCGAGGGGATTGAGCTTATCGTTGGTGACGAGTACACAATCTCTGTCAAAGCGGAAGGGTATCGGGCGGAAGAGCCCGAGATGTTCACGGCAACGGCCGAGATGCGCCAAATCGATGACCTCATCCTGTTGCCGGTCATCAATCGGTTTTTCATTGAAGGCCGCATCACGGATTCCTCGGGCATACCGGTTCGCGGTGCCCGGTTGAACATACAGCACGAGGAACTCAAAGAAACTCTCACTGACGAGACCGGTGATTTTCGATTTGAAGACCTATCCATGGCTGTCGTTAATGCAGTGAATATCTACCACCCGGAGTACGCATTCCATAGATTTACGATTTTGAAAGCCAACCAGCATCACGACCTTGTATTGGTCAAAGCGGACGGATACATCGCCGGAAAGGTCGTGGATGCCGATGGCAATCCGATTGAACGCGCGTGGGTTTCGGTAGAGGCGGAAGAGGATGATTCCGGCTACGTCAACCCAGGGGTTCGCGCCAACGTGTTGGGCGAGTTTGAACTCAAACACATCAAAGATTCGGTTGTGTCCATCTATGCCACCGATAATCGCAACTATAAAATTTTTGAAGGTATCGCGGTGAATCAGCGAGATTTGGTTTTGACGTTGACGCCAGCCGAACCGAGAACGGAACTCACCCCGGAGCAGCAAGCACAGCGAAAAGCACAGCAGGCATACGTCCAAGACGCTGAAGAACGGTTTAAGACCTTGGTGAACCAACCTGCTCCGCAACTGATGGTTACGGAGTGGTTGTCCGGTCCGCCCATTTCTGTTGGAAATTTGAAGGGAAAGACAATCGCCCTGTATTTCTGGGACGACATGGAGTTTTCTGACAGAGTCCAGTGGGCGCGCCTGTTGAATCTCTTGCAGGAGGTCTACCGAGAAAAAGGCCTCATCTGTGTCGCCATCTGTCCAGCCACCGCCGAAGTCGAAACGGTCAAACAGCACATTGCGGAACATTTGCTTACCTGTTTAATCGGTCTGGACAGTCCGACAGATGTCGTGGGTGCGAAAGGCGAGACCTTCGATCGCTACGCTATCGGCTGGGGGGCTCCAATTGTTCTGATTAACAGAGCGGGAGAGATCACCGGACGCGTTCGGGACAGTGATCTCGAAAGTCAGATTCAGAATCTACTTGCAGATTGAGTTGGCCGCCAATCAGAGCTGCGACTGATGTTCGAGTGCTTTAAGGACGGAGTTAACCATCGGGTGTAGACTAGATAAATTCCACCTTATTTTCCATATCTTCCGAGTCAAGAATTTCCCACATCAAGATGAGCCACTGGATAATCTCTCCAATGGCACGCCTGCCTTGTCCGCAATACACAATTCCAGCGTGGTCAATCTGAACACGCAGAAAGTCATCGTCATGCGTGAAAACGACCCGCCCCTCAGTTTTCGCAAATTTGAGTTGTTCCTCGTCCCCTGCCCCAATTAGTCCAACCGCTTGTGTGGTTGTTACATCAACACCACGCCCCGTTAGCCCCTTTGCGATTGCCGAATTTACGTTCTCATCAAGGTGGAATTTAATCGTTTGAGGCATCTTTTTGATACCGTTCCTTGAGTTTCTGCATCAATAGAGAAGGGGTCTTGGCACGCATCTCGTCCTCTAATTTCCTTGCTTCTGCAATGTCTTGGCGAATTTCGTCTATGTTGTCCATATAATAGACAAGTGCGGCGTAGACATCGGCCAATGTGATTGAAGGATAGTCGTTGACAATCTCGTATGGGTGCTTTCCCATCTCATCGTGCAGTATCACAATGTCTTGTACCCGAATTCGGTGTCCGGCTATGCGAGGTTTGCCGCCGCAGATGCCCGGCGTGATTTCAATATGTGGCTTAATTATCCCCATTCTTAACCTCCTAAGTCTTTTAATTTCAACCCTTTTGCAAAACATTACCCGGAGTCTTGCATGGTGTTGCTTATTGTCATTTCGATTCTTTGCGAAAAGCAATTACGAGTAAAAGATGTAGATGCAATATTTGACTATGTACGGTGCAGATTATGTCAATAATATCAAATTTTAAGCAACCATGATAGCCCGACTTGTTGCTTTCATTGTAGTATACGGCAAGCAGGTTTTCAACCGATTATTTTCTTTGTTGCATAACCTTTAATCTATACAATGTGTCTAATCAGTAGTTTCACCGATGCTTTTATTCTCGGATCTGGTGGTTGCCATGTCTTCAGCCGACGAACAGTTAATCTCCAGAACACTCGCTGGCGGTCACGACGCCTTCGGAATGCTCGCACAAATATCAGGAGATGGTCTACACCTACGCCTTCCAAAAAGAAGTGCGGAACGAGGCCGATGCGCAAGACATCTCCCAGGATATTTTCCTGCAGGCATATCGTCGCCTCTATCAACTCCGACACCCGTATCTCTTCCGAAGCTGGCTGTATACAATCATATCCAACGAGTGCAAGTGTTGCATGGAGCGCGTTATGATTCAAGTGATAAACGCATGTCCACTCGGCGTCGTCTAAATGTTATGCACTCCTTCCTTTGAAAGTTTGATTTTTGTCACACGGGTCTCTGTTTTGACACAATTTTGGGCGCTCTTATTCTAAAGTTAACCCTAGTTGCTAAAACCCATTCGCAACTTATATACTGCGTGCTGTCAGAAATTGCGTCTTTTGTAGGAGCGATCTCCAGGTCGCGACCTGCGTTCCCGGTAGGTGCGGTTTCCAACCGCACCTACCGCCAGACGCTTGAAAACACGCAATTTTCAGCAGCGTGAAGTATAACATCAGACTACCGGCCCCCTTTCGCCTTTACAATGTTGGCTCCATAAAATCGATGCTGTAAAGACTATCCCCAAAATACAGCGGAGAACACCGATGAAGAACAATCATACGAAGATGAACTAACTTTGCATATGTCCATTCTCATGCTACAGATAGTTTAGGTCTATTTTTCTGACAATAACCTATTCTCTAAAGTTCCTTCAAGGAGGATTGCTCATGCTTGAACGAAAAACGCATCAAGTTGTCGTGTGTCTCCTGTGTTTGGCTTCCTACCTCTTGTGTCATTCATCAATGACCCTTGCACAGGAAGAGACATCCGATGAAAAAGTCATTCAGCGTTACAAACAGATGCTTAAGCGCAAACCGAAAGAAGGTAGTGCGTTTGACAGACTCTACCAGCTTTATCTTGAAGGCGCCGGCTTGGACGCCATGATCTCGGTCTACGAAGCGGAAGCACAAGCTAGACCGGATGATTCGAATGCGCAACTTGTCTTGGGACACATTTACAAACGGATCGGCAAAGATGCTGAGACCGTTGCCGCCTATCAACGCGCCGTGAAACTAGCTCCGAACGACTACTACCCCCATTTCGCTCTAGGACAAATGTATGCGGTGTTGCGTCGGCATGAGGACGCAATAAGCGAATTAACCAAGGCAGCGGAGTTGTCGGAGCAGTCGCAGTCCGTAGCTCCCAATGAACTAACCACGATTTACAAAAGTCTAGGGCGTGCTTACTTCAGCCGAGACAGGGTGGACGAGGCAATTGAGGCGTGGCAGAAAATCTCGGAACTTGACCCACAGAACATTTTCGCACGCATTGAACTTGCCGACCTGTTTCGTGAGCAGGAACTATATGACCAAGCCATCGCACAACACCAATCCATTACGACTATCAAGAAAGATGATCCGTATCGCGTCTGCTCGAGTCTTCGGGAGATCGGCAAGATTCACGAAGATAAGGGGGACTACCAGGACGCCATTCAAAGTTATGACGCCGCCATTGCATTGACGGCACCCGGAAATTGGCTTCGTAAAGACCTTCAGCAACGCATCGTCGGTATCTACGCCGCAGACAGCAATTGGGAAGGCTTAATTACATACTACCAAGCCAAGATTGAAACGACACGGAATGACCCCGAGTTAATCGGATTGTTGGCTTTGGCATACGTTGAGAACCAACAGCTAGATGAGGGGATTGTCGAATACCGAAAGGGATTGGCACTCGCTCCGACCAATACCGGATTGCGCTTGAACCTGATTGCCGCCCTCCGTAATGCGGAGAAATTTGGAGATGCGGCGGCGGAATACGAAGCCCTAAGCGAGCAGCAGCCCGACGATTTCGGTATCTACCGCGAACTTGGGAAGTTGTATCTACAGTTGGACGACGAAGCGAAGGCGAGGGCAACCTATCGGAAAATGGTGAGTCACGACCCGGAGGACGCAGGAACTCATCTTATCCTTGCCGAAATTTACGCCGGCCACGAATGGATAGATGATGCCATTACGGAATACGAGAAGACTATCTCGCTTTCACCCGATAACCTCGATTACATTGAGTTTTTCGGAGAATTTTATCTACGACAAGGTGACCGCGAAAAGACCCTTGAAACTTGGAATCGGATGGTCGCTGGCGAAAAGTCGATTGCGGCAAATCATCACCGCTTGGCACAGTTGCTTGATGCGAAGGACTTCCACACGGAAGCCATCGCCGCCAGTAAAAAGGCGGTTGAACTGGATCCCGAATCGTTTCAGTATCGCGAGGAATTGGCGGACCGCTTACTGGAAAACAAAAACTACGAAGAGGCATTAGCGGAATACACGGCAGCCGCAAAACTTGCGCCTAACGAATTCTTCGCCAACCAGATGGAGGATCGGCGAATTGAACTGTATCGGCGTCAAGGGACGCTCGCGGAGAAAATAGACGAGTTGCACGCAAAACTTGCCGAGTCGGAGGATTCCTCCACGGCTGCCTTCGACCAGCAGAGGCAACTCGCCAAGATGTACTTCAAATTGGGCAACACCAGCTATGCGGTTGAGATTTTAACGAAAGCCAGAACACTCCAACCCGACAATATTCCTGTCAATCGTTGGCTGGCAGAAGTCTATTCACAACAGAGCCGGCGCGATGAAGCGAACGCCATCTACCGCCATCTGCTTCAGATTGACGACGCGAATGCACGCGAATATTATGCAAACATCGCACAGGCTCATTTGAACGTGATGGACTTTGACGCAGCAACAGAGGCAGCAAAACAGATTGTCCTGCACAGTCCACGCAATCCTGAAGGGTATCGGATGTTGGGAGAAATCTCCAAGCAGGTAGGTGATTACGAATCTGCAGCCGACAATCTCAAACATGCAATTCGCCTACGCCCGGAAGCCACCGACATTCGAGCGGAACTTGCGGAAATCTACAAACTTTCCGGCAATCCACGTCAGGCAATTGATCAGTATTGGCGATGCTGGGAGTTGAGTGATAGCATCAGTGACAAGCTCGGTTTTGTCAAGTCACTCTCCGAGGCGTACTACGACTTGGGGCGGGGAAACGAACTCGAAGAGAAATTGAAGCAGATGTCAAAAACCAATCCTTCCGACACCAGTCCCGTTCTGGCGTTGGCTGCGGTCTACCGTATGAACAGCGATCTTCCCGGCGCACGATTCCAGTTGGTACGCGCATTGGAAAGAGAACGCGAAAACCCCGACCTGTTGGCGGAGCTAGTCAAAATCAGCTTAGACCTCGGCGACACGCAGGATGCATTGACCTATCAAGAACGCCTTGTCAAGGTGCAACCCGAGCCGTTTCATCACCAGCGACTCGGCGAGTTACTGTTCGATGCAGGGCGAGAACAGGAAGCAATTCAAGTGTGGACAAAGCTGCTGCATGCCAGAAATCAATCGCTTGAGGCAGAAGTCAAACTCGCGGCATTGCTGATTCGGCACGGACTGTTGGAGGAAGCGTTGTCGGCGCTTGACCGAGCTGGCGAAAAAGCAAAAGATGCGAAAGCAATCTATCAGGTCGGTGCCGCGTTAGTCAAAATGAATGAGTTGGACCGCGCTCAGCCGCATTTTTTGCGGATTCTGGAAATGCCTAAACCGCTGGAGAATCCAACGAAGGCATCTAAAACTGCTGCACGTCAATTGACTCATGGACCGCCCGGAATCCCCGCGCTTAACTTCAATCTTGCGCAAAACCTGGCCTGGCAAATTCAAGGACAACCGTTTTATGGAGGAGGCGGGAAAGCGTGGGCGCCGAACAACTTTGAGGAAGCCCGAGCCGGTGCGCTTGTACAATTGACGACAATTGCACAACGGCAGCATAAGTTGGAACAGTTCATCCGGCAATTCGAGGCTGAGGCAGACGCGAATCCAAGAGATGTTCGAAAACTGGAAACCTTGGCACAGGTTTATACCTTGACCAATAGCACCGACAAGGCTGAGGAAATAAGCGACCGGCTCATTGCTGCGTCACCGAATGATCTCGCTTATCAAATCATGCGTTTGACGCAATCAATGCGTGAAAACCTTGATTTCGAATCCTTCACGAAACAGTTGGACGAAATCACCGCTTTGACGTCCGAAGCGCGGCTCTGGTATATCGCGCAATTTTCCACGAGCCTTTATTCTCGGGGAAAGAAAAGTGAAGCGGCAAAGGTGCTTGACAAGCTCGACACGGCAAACGTGACAGATCTGTACACCGGTTCGGCGCTCATCAGCGTGTTCACGCAACAGGGGAAGCTGGACGCTGCTCAAAAAATCCTCGCCCAACTTCCGATACCGGCGATTACGGGAGGCGGTCAAACTCCAGTTATAGGCGTGCCGTCAATCGCCCAGCAACGGTGGTGGCAGTATCACAATATCTACAATTCACTCGCAACGGCTTACATCCGCGAAGGCGAAATAGAGAAGGGAGCCGAAATACTGTGGGCATTCTTCGACCGAACCAAACCGAGTCTTACCAATGCTCGGCGGGTGGCGTCCCTCACACAATCGTCACACTCTTACGGCGGGTACACACCGCTGCAGTCGAACTATGCATCGCCGACGACTTATTACAATCAGCAACGTTTGCAGTATCTTCAGCGAGCATTTATCCAGTTTTGGACGAAAAATCAACAGCAGTTCCTATACGACAAACTCCGGTCAGAGTTTGATTCCACTGGAGGGAGAAACCGCATCTATCCCGGTCTTGCGCTGAGTTACTGTTATTGGTGGGCGGGGAAACGCAATCAAGCGCAAGAGGTGCTCTCGATGTTGCAGGCTGAATTTCCGGATGACCTCACGCTCAAACTTAACACCGTATTTGTATCTATACAGACAGGCAAACACCCGACCGCGTTGGAGTTGCTGGACGAACTTGCGGGCAGCGATCCTCGAAATCGCCGGCAATATCATAACCTCACGCTACAGCTTGCAGCGTTTACCGGCAACACCGTCAAAGTGCGCGAGCTAATGACAAAAGTGTTGAATTCGCCGGGTAGCGCCCGTGAACTGTACCAGTTTTCCCAAAAACTGCAGCAAAGCGGTCTGACTCAATACGCAATCGCTGTTGCCAAGAAAGTAACGGCACTGGCAATGGGGCAACGCGACCCAAACTTCCTGATAGAACTCAGTCAGCATCTGGAGGAACTTGGCAGAGGTCAGGATGCCGCACGAATCGCGGAGCGCGCACTGCGATTCGCCAATCAACGCGATCGACACGGTCAGATGTTGTACTCATGGAACTTCCAGCAAGCGACACGCCTAGTCAGTCGTTCCAAAGCCGTGCGTGAGCAGGAACCCCAACTGCTCGAAGCTGCCGCGAAAAATCCGGATTCGTTCCAAGCACAGGCACGTTTGGCAACGTTCTACGAAAGTACAAATCAGGTCAAAAAGGCGTCTGCGGCGTTTGAGACAGCACTCAAACTGCGTCCCAGAGACAGCATGACACGTCAACGGTACGCCCAAATGTTGCAGCGCAACGGACAAGCGAAAGAAGCCGCAACTCAGTACATAACGCTCCTTACAGATAACCCCAACGCGCTTGGTTACAACTACTGGGAAGTGATGGAAATCTTCTTCCAAGCCGGTAAAGTTGAGGAAATGGTTTCGCTTGCAAAGGGGATGATTACGCCATCCTTCGGTCAAAACTTTGGGAACGAATTTGCGCGACAGGCGGCGGAGCAGTGTATACAAAACAACAATCCCCAAGCGGCAGTTGAAATTTACGAACAGTTTCTTGAAGTACAACCCAATGAACACAACACATACGCAAACCTGGCGTCCGCATACGCCGCGTCTGGTGAGCGCGAAAAAGCGGTTCAGTTTCTGCGCGAGAAATTGGAGGCTGAAGATTCATCGATTTCACAAAATCCTTATGCGCGAGCGGAGATTGCCTCGAAATTGATTGAACTCTCCAAGACAACAGGGAACATAGAAAGTTTGACAACCGAATACGAAGCCAAACTTGCCGAGAAGCCTGAGGATGTAGCAAGGCTGTATCTCGTTGCAGCACTAAAGATTGCCGCGAATGACCTCGAAGGATCGGATCCTCTCGTCACTCAGTTGCTTGAAGACACTTCGATACTAATCAACCACGAGTTGCTAACCCTGCTGGCAGATGCCTATCGGAACGCTAACGACCGTAACCGCGAAATCCGCTTGCTGGAATCCGCCGTCGGGAAATTTGATCCGTGGAATTGGTGGGGAATATCGAACATCTACCAAAAACTTGGCGCAGCCTACTCGCAGCAAGGCGAGAAAGAGAAGGCACAGAGCACACTGCGTAAGATGGGTGTGGTCCGCATTCTGCAATCCGGCGGCGGTAGTCACTGGGAGAAAGAACAGGTAGCGACCACATATATGCAGCATGAAATGTGGGATGATGCCGAAGCTCTGTTTACCGAAATTATCAACGATCTTTCCGCACAAGGGTGGGGTCGAGAACAGGCGCAGCGGCAGTTAATGCAAATTAAACAGAGGCGAGACGGACTGGACGCGACGACACAATTGACGGAAAAAACGCAAGAATTTAACATCGGGACGCAGCGGTCGTTGGCAGAACAATACATGCAGCGCAATCAACTCAAGAAGGCGGCGGAAATCTATAATCTAATTGTGAACGTGATGCCGGAAGATTTGGAATCCCGCGCGAAACTCGCGTCCATCTATTCACGTCAAAATCAACACGACAAAGCAATTGACACGTGGAAAGCCCTGCTCGAAGCCGACCCGGAAAATACAAAGTATCAAGACGGACTTGTCAACGCCTATCAATCCGCTGACAAATTTGTCGAAGCCCTTGAACTTGCTCAAAAATACATAGAACTGGAATCTGACAGTAGCATCCACTACATCCGCCTCGCAAAAGTCCACGCCGCCGGTGACCGCGTCGATGACGCCCTCAAAGTCTATGAAAAAGCGATTGAACTTGCGCCCGGCAACGGGCAGGTCTACCGCGAAGTGGCACAACTCTATCTCCGTAAAGACGACCTGGATTCTGCCGAGAAGGCATTCGAGGACGCCATTAAATACACCGGACAGGAGTGGGAGCGGCGCGGAATCGAACAGCAACTCGCGCAACTCTATCGGCGTCAGGGCAAATGGGAGGAGATGCTGAAGAAGGCGGAGGACGAGGGTACTCTCACGCTTGAGATGCAGCAGGAACGCGCGCGAAGTTACCGGAACGAGGGGGAACTGGAGAAAGCTGTCGACGCCTACAAGAAGGCGCTCGACATGACTGCCCAAAGCTGGGAACGGGACAATATTTACAATGAGTTGGTGCTAGTGTACGTGCAGCTTGATGAAAAAGACTTGGCGATTGAGGTCTACGAAACGTTGTCTCGCTCACGTTCAACAGGAGCGTCAACGCACCACGGTCCAACCGGTTTCAAAGTTACCCTCGGAGGGGACCGGGCGCGCGAAACTCTAATAAATGCCTTTAAAAACCAAGGAAAACTGGAACAGTTGAAAACCCACTTTGAAGACCGGCTTAAGAACGAGATAGACAATCCAGCCGTCCTCGAAATGGTCGCCGAGATTTATAGAAATGCGAGCCAACACGAACGGGCTGCCGATGCTTATCAATCTCTATCCAAAGCCCAGCCGAGCAATGTCCGCAGCTATTACTACGCCGCCGCTGCCCTCAATAAAAGCCACAACCCTGATTCGGCTAAAGCGATGCTAAATCAAGGTGCAGCCGCACTTTCGGCAAGTCATCAAAAACACGATATGTGGTTCCTCGTCGCATTAGCGATTGTATGTCTAGACGGAGGGATGTATATGCCGGCGATAAATCTCGCCCAAGACGCGATTTCTGAAAGTTCGCGTTACGGTGGCGGCTGGAATATGGAATACATACATGAACTACTGGGAAAAAGCTATCTCGGCGCAAAGCAGTACGAAGATGCTGTTAGAGCGTATAAGCAGATGGCTAACACCGCCCCGCATGATGGGGTGCGAAAGGATGCAGAAGCGGCAATTCGACAGGTATACAAAGAGGGAAACCTCTACGAGAAGCAAATCTCCAAGCAGTTGCATAAGGTTGAAGAAAACCCTGGCGACCCGGATGCCCGCTTCGCCCTCGCTCAGATCTACGAATGGAACGATATGATAACTGAAGCTATAAATCAATATTCGAAACTGAGCGAACTTCAACCCGAGGAGGCCCGATGGCACAAAACAATCGGCGATCTCTACCAAAAGCAGCCTGACGGATCGGAAAAAATGGCAAAGACCGCCTTCGCATACAGAAATGCCATCGAAATCGAACCCAATTCTTATGAATTCTACAACCTGCTGGCACGTGCCCTCGCAAAGGATAATCAATTGTTGGAAGCCGCAGCCGTTTATCGCCAGGCGTTAGGCGCTCCCTTAGAAAAGAGCGAACAGGATAGTGCGCTAAGAGGTCTTTGGTGGGTGTATACCGACAAATCGAAACATGCCGAAGGCGTTACCGTCCTTGAAGAATTAAAGACCGAAATGGGGGCGAATGCTACTCTGCACGAGCTGTTGGGAGACGGCTACAAAGAAACCGATGATTCCGCAAAGTCGGAAGCCGCGTACACCGAATGGGTAACACTTCGCCAAAAAGAGGTGAACCGGACACAACGTCCGTGGGACTATACGAGCTTGGCTCGTCAACTGCTCGACAAAGACATCATGCCGGAAAAGGCGTTGGAACTTGCTGAACGCGGATCTCAGATTGGAGGGCGTTGGTACGATTTCTCTACCGTGGCTCGCGCCTACCTTGCCAACGGACGATATAAGGAAGCGCTGGAACAGTTCAAACGCAGAATGAACAGCATGACTCACCCCGGAATGAACACTGCGGACGCGACGCGGCAGTTGTGGTCGCAAGTCGCAGAAGCTGGAAGAAATGCCAAAGACGAGGAGCGTTTCCTTGAGATAGTTGAGAAACTGAAGCGGGCAGGCTTAAACACGCCAACGGTCCAACTACACGCCAACCTCGCGTTGGCTCAATACTATCGCTACCACGAGCAACCCGGAAAAGTCTCGGAATACATGAACCGAACCGGCATCATCGCCGAGAGCGCATGGTCGGTCATCGGACCATTTGACAACAAGTCGGGAATCGGCTACAATGTAGCATATATCCCTGAAAACGCTGCGCAAATCGACACCGCGGCGCAATTCCCCGGGGTTGGTGGACAAGTCGGATGGGAAAAACAGAATGATGAAACCTTCGATGGCTACGTAGATTTTAACAAAATCTTCGATGGGAACCCAGATTGGGCGGCGGCGTATGCATGGATATCCATGACCTCGCCGTACGAACAGGAAGTTCAACTGCGATTTGGCAGTGACGACCAAGCGAAAGTCTGGTTAAACGGCGAAGAAGTATTCACACAAATCGAATCCGCTACCCGAGGAACTAGAGCAATCGACCAACACGTCATCCCCGTCACGCTTAAAGCAGGAGAAAACAGTATCTTGGTCAAGGTGTGTGATGAGACAGCGTCTTGGGGATTTTACCTGCGATTTACCGACACGAATGGCAAGCCCTTTTTAGATTTAGAGTTGACGGAGGATACTACAAGCAAGTAACAGTCCGAATTGAGAAGTATGATAGTATGGCATTCGCCGGAGCAGCGAATATGCAGGATTTAGCGAATCTGGAAAACATGTTGGCAGAATTAGCCCGAGACCGGCAAGAGACGCGCGCCGAATTGAGGGAAGCGGCACAAATACGAAAAGAAACCGACCAAATCATCAAGGAAATTGCTCAGGCACGGAAAGGGACCAAACTGGACATTGAGGGGCTAGCCCAAACTCAGAAACCGACCGATACGCAGATGGGGAGGCTGAACCGCAAAATACACGCTATGGCGGCTGCGTACGGGGTTGAGTCTGAAACTTCATTCCGTGAAGCCCTGATCGGCATTCTGGACGATTTAGGGTTTGAAGTAGAACGCTATATCAAGCAAGACACGGAAGGGCGTGTCCATGGTCATCCGGATCAGATTGAAATAGATGTTGTGATTCGGGACGGCAAACTTATGCTTACCGAGATTAAATCTTCAATGAGCCACTCTGAAGTTTACACGTTCGAGCGTATTGTCGAATTCTACGAAGCCGAGGAGAATCGGATAGTCGATCGAAAACTGATTATATGCCCATATTTCAAACCCGGTGTAATTGATGTCGCAGAAAAACTCGGCATTGAGGTTTTTACCGATGCTGCCGATGTATCATAATGTCGCAAAACGACACCGTATGAGCTGAAAAAGGAGTAAACCAAATGCCTGAAGAACTGATCCTCAACAAAATCCGACAAGTGCGTTCCCGATTGACCGTTCAGCGGTATTTTCAAACCCTTGCTCGGTTTCTATTCTACGGCTCTCTGGCATGCGTGCCGGCGCTATTGGTCGATAGCTTAACCGCTTTCAATATCCCACGGGTGGCGCTCCTCTGGGTGGCGCTTGGTATTGCCCTGATTGCTTTAGTCGTCCGCCTGATTCGACCGGTGAGCCTTTACGACGCTGCGCGGTCAATCGATATGGGCGCCGCGCTAAAAGACCGCGTTGTAAGCGGGTTGGAGCAGATCCAACGTCAAACCGATGAAACTCTGACAACCCTTCAACTTCGTGACACATCCAACAGGTTGCAAGCGGTACCCGTGACGCAAGTTGCGCGTTATTCCGTTCCGCGAGAGACCAAGTTTGTTGCCCTCATCGCCGTGTTTCTCGTTACGCTCTCGTTCGTTGAGTTTTTCGCGCCCCCGGCGATTTCAACTGAAATTGACCTCTCACCGCAGATCGCTGCGGAAGCAGATACCCTCTTGAAGCAGATAGCGGAGGCAAAAAAGGACGCTGAGCAGGACGAAGACCAAGAACTGGAGGAGATTCTGAAAGAAATTGAGGAACGAACACTTGAGTTGAAAAAACCGCAGATTGCGCCCAAAGAGGCGCTTGCCCGAATGACAGAGTTGAGTGCGTTGTTGAAAACCAAGATTGACCCCGACAAGATGGCAAGACAGGAAGATTTGATGAGGGGGCTTGGTCAGCAATTTATTGGAAATCCGTATCTTGGAGAGTTTGGACGACAGTTGAAACGCGGTGATTACCACCAAGCCGCGGCGAACCTAGACAAGGTGTCGAAGGATGTTCCAAAGTTTGACAAAGAGAAACGGCAAAACCTTTCCGACGCACTCAAACGGGGCGGGAAAAATTTGCAAAATACCGACTTTGGTGGACTCGGCTCAGAACTATCCGGGGCAGGCGAGGCATTGGACGCTGGTGATGGTGAAGGGACTCAAACGCGCCTAAGCAAATCAAGCCGGCAAATTCGCAACTTTGGGCTGCTGAAGAAGCGTAACTGGCGCCTGGCAAAATTGCTGTCCGAATGCCAAGCATGCAAAGCCGGTATCGCCGGAATTTGTAAAGGCGCAGGTCTGACATATGCGCTGAGTAACAGTCCGAGCAACAAAGCAGGCAAGGCGACTTCCGCTAGCCAGCTTGGCAAACTGACATCACTCGATTCCGCGCTGAATCTCACGCGCATTACCGGTGTGCAGGGGGATGGCGCATCCGCTGTCCAGACCGTTGCATCGTCGCCAGAGGGGCAGCAATCTGCTGTCAGTTACAAGGATGCTTACACCAAGTATCAGAAACTTTCCGAGGATGCCCTCACCCAAGAGCAGATTCCGCTAGGTTACAAGTTTTATGTGAAACGCTATTTTGAATCAATCAAGCCGACTGACGAGTAGGGAGAAAAATGTCCGAGCAAGCCGAACAACAGTATCAGGAGTTCCGTGAGACTTTCCTAAGGATACAGAATGAAGTCTCCAAACGTATTGTCGGTCAGAAAGAGATTATCGAAGGTGTGCTAATCTGTTTGATGACGGGTGGGCATGCGCTGTTGGAGGGCGTTCCCGGCTTGGGCAAAACCCTGCTTATCCGGACATTGCACGAGGTGCTGGATCTTGGTTTTTCCCGCATTCAATTCACCCCTGATCTGATGCCCGCAGACATCATCGGCACTAACGTCGTCGCCGAGGATGAAGACGGACGGAAGTTTTTTGAATTTCAACCCGGTCCCGTGTTCGCGAATCTGATTCTTGCCGACGAAATAAACCGTGCGACGCCAAAGACACAATCCGCACTGTTGGAGGCGATGCAGGAAAAGTCCGTGACCGTCGCCGGCAAACACCGAGCGTTGGACTTGCCCTTCTTCGTCATGGCAACGCAGAATCCGCTGGAGATGGAGGGCACCTATCCGCTCCCCGAAGCGCAACTCGATCGCTTCTTTTTCAAACTCAAGGTCGAATATCCCAACCTCGAGGAACTCGACCTCGTAATGGAACGCACGACGAAACGCGAAATGCCGGCTGTTGAGAAGGTCAGTGACGGGGAGGAGATTAACGCATTGGAACAAATTGTCCGTGATATTATCGTTGCCGAAGATGTTCGAAGATATGCGCTTCGGATTGTGCTAAGTACGCATCCGGATGCAGAGGAAGCGCCGGAACTCACACGAAAATATGTCCGTTACGGTTCAAGCCCGCGCGGAGCGCAATCGTTAATTCTGGGAGCCAAGGTTAAAGCCATTCTTGACGGACGCTACAATGTCTCCCGCGAGGACATTCAAGCGGTCGCATTGCCGAGCCTGAGGCACCGTCTCATCCTTAGTTTTGAAGGTGAAGCGGAAGGTATTGATCCCGACGGAATCGTCCAACACCTGTTGGATGAAGTTCAATAGCGTATATTGTATCACTGTAGTAGTCACACTCCGTGTGTCATGACCGCCTCCCGCCGACTTGTAGGAGCGATCTCGAGGTGGCGACTGGTACGAGGAAACTCCGATTCCCGACCATCAAACGAGTGAATAGCAATCAAGCGAATGGATAATAAGTGTGACGGTACTTATGTCATCTATGCGATAAATATCGACGGCAGCGGCGTAGCGAACCTCACTCGGACGCCGCGCGTTGAGGACTATTCGGCTTCGTGGCGCCCTTCCGGGTTGTCTGTGCCGCGGACAGAAAGGCTGGCAATGAGTTGAGGTGCTCTGAAACAGACACAATAACCGGCATTGACCGTGATCTGGCTGACGCTCAATTCTCATGGCGAAGGAGGGACAGATGCATTACAGACGTCAATTCCTGTTACTCTTTGGGATATGTCTAATATCGGCTATCGCAGAGCCGATATTGAGTAACGGAACCGCAGCAAACAACCCACCGATTGTTTTCATGTCAAAAAAGGATGGAAATCCCGATCTGTACATGATGGACGTGGATGGGGGGAACCAGAGGAGATTAACCAATCATCAAGCGAAGGACTTAAGTCCAACGTGGTCTCCCGACGGGAAAAAGATAGCATTTGTGTCCGATCGAAACGAGGGCTACCTGCAAATCTGGGTGATGGACGCCGATGGGGCCAATCCGGTTAGACTGACTGACGGGTTCTGGGACAGGAATCCGGACTGGTCGCCGGACGGGAAGAGGATTGCGTATGATTTTCTTCTTAATCCAGAGAACCCTGATGTATGGACCCGCGTAATCTTCGTGATAGATGCGGATGGAAAGAACAACAAGCAACTGACGAATCAGGATGGCGCAGATCCGTCCTGGTCGCCCGACAGTAGGAAAATTGCATTTGAATCTTCCAGGACAGGCAGACATTCCGAGATTTACGTGATGGAAGCCGACGGCCGAAACCAGAAGCGGTTAACGTATGATTTCGGGGACAATCGCGACCCAGCATGGTCGCCTGACGGGAGGCAGATCGCGTATACCGGCTTCTGGAATAACGGAAACCCAAATATTTTCAACTGGAATATTCATGTGATAGATAGTGACGGAAAGAATCAGAGAATGCTCACGGAGAAGGGGATAGCTCATGATCCTACATGGTCGCCGGACGGTGACAGCATTGCATTTTCGGGTACGGACAGAGACGGACCTGTATCGTGGATTTACACAGTAGATGTCGGGAGCGGCGCGGTCAAAATGATCAGCGAGATTCACAACCAGGGGGATTACGATCCCGATTGGCTGAATCCGGTGGGGCTCTCGGTATCGCCGGAGGGCAGCCGAATCACCATATGGGGCAGGTTGAAGGATGTCGACTTGAACCTCCGGTGAGATGTAAACGGAGTGGGCGGTAGGAGAGAATCTCGGTGATTCGACGATTGCCGGTTCCGCCCGAAATTTCGGACCCTTTGTCAATTTTCTGCTCAGGAAGGTGTTTGAATAGCACCCACACTTGCGATGCGCAAACCAATAGAGATCCCTTTTTTCTCCAAAACTCGGTTTCTTCCCGGAATCAAAGCGGTATCAAGGTAACGATGCAATCTAGTCATCACTACAACTACACACTGGCAATCATGACAATCACTTTAATCCCACAAATCACAGTTCAGACAAGTGTCAAAATGCCCCTCTTTCTCCAAATTCGTTAGCCACTCTTCCGACTTCCCTTTTTTGCGCTTAGGCAATACCATCTTCGACTCCAATAGCCCTTCCCGAAAAATTCCGCCAACCGCGTATGAACACGACCCAATCCGCCTTCGACAGCGAATTCCTCAAAAAACTCGAATATCTCTACATCATCTCCAAGAAGATTTTCGCTGGCAGAATAAAAGCTGAGCGCCGCAGCACGCGACGCGGGGTCAGCGTAGAATTTGCCGATTACCGCAACTACACCGCGGGCGACGACTTCCGCTACATTGACTGGAACGCATTTGCCCGACTCGATGAACTCCTGCTGAAACTCTACGAGGAGCGGGAAGACCTGCATATCTATTTTCTCGTGGACGCAAGCCGGTCGATGACCTACGGTGAATTGCCGAAGTTGGTTTATGCCAAGCGTGTTGCCGCCGCGCTCGCTTACATCGGGTTATCCAATCTGGACCGCGTCAGCATTTCCGCGTTTACCGATTCTGACACGAATCGGCTACCCACGGAACGCGGCAAAGGTAAAATCTTCACCGTGCTTGACTTTCTTGAGGGGATTGAGGGCACCGGCGAAACGAACTTGGAACGGTCTTTCCGCAACTTTGTGCATACCACCAAACGCCGTGGGCTTGTTGTTCTGATTTCCGATCTTTTCGATCCGACAGGGTTCGCTGCCGGATTGAATGTGTTGAAGTTCCAAAAGCACGATCTGTTCGTAATTCACATTGTTGACGAGAAAGAAACGAATCCCGAACTGCTCGGCGACTACCATCTTGTGGATGTCGAAACGAACCAACTCCGCCCGGTCACCATCAACGAGAGTCACCTAAAACGCTACAAAGCACTCTTTCAAGGGTATTGCGATGATCTCGACCGGTATTGCATCCAACGCGAAATCGGTCTCGTACGAACAACGACGCAATCACCCTTTGAAGAGTTAATCCTGCGCATCTTTCGTATGGGCGGGTTCGTGTCTTAGCGTCTGTGGCAATCATTTTCATTCAAACGGCGCACCCCAAGGTTCGAGATTTGCGGACATTGCCATGAACTTCCTATCCCCAACCTCCCTTCTTTTGTTTGGTCTCGCCGCTCCAATCGTCCTTCTGTACATTCTTAAACTTCGCCGCCGCCGCGAGCCGGTCTCCACGTTGATGTTTTGGGAGCAACTATTCAAGGAGAAACAGACGACATCGCTGTTTCAGAAACTGAAACACCTGCTATCATTGCTGCTCCAACTTCTGTTTCTGGCGCTCTTGGTGCTCGCAATCGCCCGACCTCAGTTTGCATTTATTACGAAATCCGCACGGCGAATCATTCTGATTATCGATCATTCGGCGAGCATGAATGCCGTTGAATCTTCCGATGAGGGGGGAGAGGGTGGCCATGACGCATCAAACACGCGGCTGGAATCGGCAAAAGAGCGTGCCCTGAGAATGGTGGAAGGACTGCGTTTCATGGACGAAATGATGGTGATCAGTTGCCATACGAAACCAACAATCCACAGTCCGTTCACCAACCACCGGAAGTCGCTGCGACAGGTAATTCAATCCATTCAGCCAACCGACATTAACACTAATCTTGAACCAGCACTCGATTTGGCGTATGCCGTTGCTCGTACAAAGCCGAACGCTGAAATTGTCATCTTTAGCGACTTTCAAGCAGTTTCCGAAGACATACTGACACAACTCCAAAACCCGGGTGAAGAGATTGCATTTCATCCGGTTCAGGTCGGTGCGGCGAATGACAATGTCGGCATCACTCAATTTCGCGTACGGAAGAGTCTCGTCAACGCGTTCGATTACCAAACGCTGTTGACTGTTGTTAACGCATCGGAAGCGGAAAAGCAGTGCAATGTCGAACTCTATTTCAACGAAGATCTATTTGACGTGCGACCGTACACGCTTGCGCCCGGGGAAATCAAATCCGAGATTTTCAGCAATTTTGCTTTTGAAGGCGGACAACTTAAGGCGGTTCTGGATGTCGCGGATGCGCTTCACACCGATAACGTCGCCTACGCCGCATTGCCCAAACGCGAGCGTATCCCGGTTTTGCTTGTGACCGAAGATAATCCGTTTCTCGAAAAAGCGCTCTCCGTTGACGAAAATCTGAACCTAAGCGTCACCACGCCGGAAGACTACGATCCCAACGTATCGGGATATCACGTCGTCATCTTCGATCGACACAGCCCTTCGACGCTCGATGATGGGAATTACATGTTTATTTATCCCCCCAAACAGGGGCCCGCCCCGATAAGCTGGACAATTGGTGGTCCAATCGAAACACCGATTATCACCGATTGGGAACGGACGCATCCGATCCTGCGTCACGTTCACTTGGAGAATGTGCAAATTGGCGAGGCGTACCGAGTCACACCGCCAGTCAGTGCCGAGGTGTTAGCCCGTTCATTTGAAGACCCTGTACTGTTTGTCGATGTTACACCCAACCGCAAAGTTGTTTTTGCGGCTATTGACATTCTGCAATCCGACCTCCCGCTGCGTATTGCCTTTCCGGTAATTATTGCCAACACTATTCAGTGGTTTCACGAAAGTTCGGGCATTGAGGAACATCATCTGCATACCGGCGAGGTGTTGACGTGGACAGTCAATGGCGACGGGACGGATGTGCATACAACCGTGACAATCACCGGGCCTGGAGATCGGACGTGGGAACTCGCGGCCGATCGAGACGAGATACTCTTTGATCAGACCGAGATTACCGGTTTTTACACGCTGAAAAACGGCGACAACGAAAAGATGTGGGCGGTCAACCTCGCGAGCGAATCCGAATCGCATATCGGGCCTGACGACACAATTGAGGGTCTGTTGACTGCAGATGTCACGCTGAGCGGTTCGTCGCTCTTGCGATACCCGCCTTGGGTGTACCTCGTTTTCCTTGCCGCCGTGCTGAGCGTTGTGGAATGGTTCCTGTATCAACGCAGACGGATTGACTAAGATTGTCGCGGCCTGATTAAGGATAGGACTCACACCGTTGAACCTCTCAATACCTCGTAAAAGCGATTAATTACGCCTAACAGATTTTTTTACGCATTACGTATTACTGTGCAACTTGCCTATCTCCCAAACGCCCCGGAAACCAGTCCCACAAATGACATCGTCCATGCTCCTGTATTTCATCTTGATACTGCCCGCCTTTGCAGAGCCGAACGACGGGCTTATCGCCTACTATCCGTTCGAGGGTAGCGGTCGCGTTTTTGAGGATGCCAGCGGGAATGGGCACGACGGGCTGCTTCTTTCGGCAGAACGAGCCGAGGGCAGATTCGGCACAGGCATTCGGTTTTCCTCCACAACCAGCCATGCGTTTGTTCGGTTATCTGAAGACCTGACAATCAAGGGCGATCTGACAGTTTCCGCTTGGATTCGACCGGAATCGCTGGATCATCACGGCGAAAACCGGCTCATTTTCACCGATCAATTCAACCTCGATCTCCTTCACGGACGTGGTCGGTTGGATCTTTTTTCTGGCGGGAGATGGCATGGAACTCTCACGGGGACAGAACCGCTGAAGCTAGGTGTGTGGCATCATGTTGTCGGTACGTTCACGACAGACGGAAACACCGGTGCATTCTATGTCGATGGCACTCTCGTCGATACCGTCAAAACGCCAGGTCCATTGGACGTTATTGCTTCATCCCTGCATTGACGGAAAGTAGTTGATTTCAGTTGGCGTTTCCTATATAATCTCTGCCACATAACACTCGTGTTAAGTCTCACATAAATCTAACATGGAGGAAGACTCAATGAAAAATCAATTACTTGTCGGCATTGTTTCACTACTTGCGGGACTCGCTTTGATTCTATCGGGACCCGTTTCGACGGCGTCCGCCCAATTGGACGATGGGCTTGTCGCACATTATCCGTTCGAGGGAAGTGATAACACACTAGAAGATGCGAGCGGCACGGGGAACAACGGCGACCTCGGTTCGGCTCAAAGAGTTGATGATGGCAGATTCGGCAAAGCCATCCGGTTCGCCAACAACACCGATAGCGCATCGGCGCCCGGCTCCGAGAGTCTGACGTTCGAGGGCGACGTAACTGTCGCCGCTTGGATTCATCCGGAGGCGCTTTCAACAGGCGACGCCTGGCCAGAATTCGAAAACAGAGTCATCTACAGCGATCAACTCAATCTTGATGTCCTTCACGCCAAGGGACGCTTCGAAGTAAAGAACCCGGATGCTTGGATAGGTACACCCGCCGCGGGAGGTGAACTGGCAACAGGAGAGTGGCACCACATTTTGGGCACCTACGATGCCAACGCGCAACTGTCGTCCCACTATGTTAACAGCGAGTTGGTAGGCACGGCCGCTCCCCCCGCTATCCAAGTAGCACAATCCGCGATTCGATTCGGCCACATGGGAATTCAGTGCATGGTCGGCAGCCTAGACGACGTGAGGCTTTATGAGCGCGCCTTCAGCGAAGACGACGTACGGGCACTGTTCCAATTGGATCCGACCGTATCGGTTTCTCCCAACGGCTCGCTGGTTACCACTTGGGCTAGTATTAAATCTGATCGATAAAGATTCCATCTTCCGATGCTGTTCCGTGTCAAACCCGTAGGCGGGTACCAATCTCGTGAGCAGGCGCCAAATTCGTGGGCGGGGCATCTTGCCCCGCTTGCCATCGCCCGAGTGTTGCTTAATTCCCATGAAAGGAAAACCTACGAATCAAGCCACATCTAGTCAACACGATTCAGAGATGCTTGACGAATATGATTTCAGTGAAGGAATTCGTGGAAAATATGCGCAACGCTACTACGCAGACACAAATCTGATTCGACTTGATGACGATGTCGCCAAGATGTTCCCTGATGCAAAATCTGCCAACGAAGCTTTAAGAGCCTTAGGGAAAATCATCGCCGAGCATCAGAAAAAAACCTCATAAACGAGCGCCATTTGTCATTTGCGAGAGCCTATTAACCCCGATTAATCAAGGTAGGTGTAACCATCTTCTATGCATACGCCCAACGCATGGGAGGAACACTTCATTAGGACTTACGCAACTGAACGCTTAACGGTTCGCGTTAGGGCTGTTGATTTCCTGTCTCGACGCTACAATCCCCGTGGAAGATGAAGCGAATGGATAGTGAGCACGATAGAGAATCCTGTGCAATAGCAAATCCCGTGCGATGGAGCTCCCATAGAGCTCTCCTTCGAATCTCGACTCCGTATCCCGACAGACGGGACGCGTAGCCGTGAACGATTGGAGGGTATCTTGATAAGTCATTACCTACTGCGTTTTTTGGCTTGCGGGGTGATTGCGCACATCTGCTGGCACGCCTCACTGATTGGCGCCGACCTTGATGACGGGCTTGTAGCCTATTACCCGTTCGAGGGAAGCGGCCAACAGTTTGAGGACGCTGCCGAAAACGGCCTCGACGGCAATCTCCAAACTGCCAAGCGTGAAAGACAGGGAAAATTCGGGAAAGGGCTCCTGTTCGCCAATAAAAACGCGACAGCCCAAGTCCCGAGATCGCCCGTTCTTGTTGTCAAAAAGGACTTCAGTGTTGCCGTGTGGGTTTTCCCGACGAAACTCGATTTCGCTGGTGAAAACCGTGTAGTCTTTACCGATCAGTATAACCTGGATCTGCTGCGCGGGGGTGGCAGGCTCGACCTCTTCTCCGGTGGGGGATGGCAGGGCACGAATGTTGGACCGGCGTTGGAATTGGAAACCTGGCACCATATTGCCGGAACGTTCGAATCAAAGGAAAAGACTGGCGCATTTTACGTCAACGGCAAACTCGTCAGCAACGGAAAAACCGCCTCGGATCAACTGACCCAGATTCAATCGCCTCTTCGATTAGGATCATGCTGCGGGTTGGCGGGCTTTGTGGGAGTACTCGACGAGTTGCGAATCTATGACCGCGCGTTGGACGACAAGGAAATTGAGCAACTTTTCGGGTACAACCCCGGAGTGTTCTCGGTTTCTCCCGTCGGCGCGTTGTCGGTCATCTGGGGAAATCTGAAGGTATTACAGGGAATAGGTGGAAATTCTAGTCTTTGACACTTTTGCGCCGTGAGGTTACACTTCCGAGGAAAGCTAATACTAACTTTGAAATGGAGAAAATTCCAATGACAGGTCAATTACGGCTCGGTATTTTCTGGGTGATTCTTGTAACGTTTTTAGCATTGCCGTTATACGTGTCTGCCGACCTTGAAGATGGCCTCATCGGTTATTACCCGATGGAGGGCAAAGACAAGGTGCTTAGAGACGAAACCGGCAACGGAAATGACGGTCAGATTATCACTGCCAAGCGGACGAGGGACGGCAAATTCGGCGATGGTTTGCTCTTTGACGCCCAAAACCATAGCGCCGTGATTCACAAGACAGAACGCTTGACGGTCGAAAAGGAATTCGCCGTCTCCTTCTGGGTCAAGCCGAAGAAACTTGACCTCGTCGGTGAAAACCGCGCCATCTACAAAGACGGTCAATACAATATTGATATTCTTAGCGGCGCCGGGCGAATCGAGATTCGTGTCGGTGGGGTATGGAAAGGTACGGGCCCCGGGGAGAAACTGATTTTGGATGAATGGAATCATATCGTCGGAACGTTGCATAAGGGTACCGCGAGCTATTACACGAACGCGGCCGCCATGGGAAATAACAACGGTGTTGGCAAGATTGCGAAAACGGACTCAAGGATACAACTCGGCTTCATGGGACTGAACGCTTTTGTAGGTGTCATGGACGACCTGCGCATCTATGACCGCGGATTCGATGCCAAAGAAGTGCAAGAATTATTCGAATTTGAGCCGGATAAACCCCAATCCGTGTCTTCTCTTAATTCGGTGGCGACAACGTGGGGCGCAATTAAACGATTAAGATAACTCCCCTAGCATCGTACCCAACTACCCCATTTAACCGCATTCCTTCTCGAATTTCGGCTCGGCCAACCGGACTGTAAGGAATATCTATCCGCCCTCGAAAACAGGGAGATTAGTAGCAACCCTGCCTTCAGGGATAATTCCCTATTCCTACGTTAGCGATTGACAACCTTCGTGGCGGTGTATGCTTGAAAGCCGGACCGACACATCATAGCCCTTCCACTATATCCTACCGTGCGCTGCTTATCGGCGCGCTCCTGATCCCGATCAATCTATACTGGTTGACGCTCGCCGAGACCATCTATCAGCCGGTCTTTTCGACACTCTTCACCCTCTTTTACAACGTCACCTTTACCCTCTTCCTGCTGGTGGTGCTCAACGCCTTCCTCAGCAAGTATGCTCCCAATGCCACTCTTCAACCCATTGAACTTCTCATCATCTATGTGATGAATGCCATTGCCACCGGCATCTTCGGACATGATCTATTGCTTGTCATGGTTCAACACCTCACGAGTTTCTGGTTCGTGACGCCGGAAAATGAATGGATGGCACTTTTTGGCAGACACATCCCGGAGTGGGCAACCGTCTACGACTCAACCGCGCTGCAAGGCTACCATAAAGGGGAAACCACTCTTTATATCGCGGAACACTTCAAGCCTTGGTTAATCCCGGCACTAGGTTGGGGCGGCTTCCTGATTGTTCTCTTTTTCGTCATTGCTTGCATCAATGTAATCATTCGGAAACAGTGGACCGAAAATGAAAAACTGGCTTACCCGGTCATCCAACTCCCGATGGAGATGGCAAAGGGCGGCACCGGGCTGCTTTCCAATCGCATGTTGTGGATCGGATTCGGGATTGCGGGCACATTTGACCTGATGAACGGACTTCACGGGTTATGGCCCGTGGCTCCCAATTTCGCGCCACTCTACAATCTCGGCAGGTTCTTTACCGAAAAACCGTGGAATGCTGTAGGTTGGTTGCCGTTGGCCGTTTATCCCTTCGTCGTGGGCATGGCGTATTTCCTACCGCTGAATTTGGCGTTTTCAGCGTGGTTTTTCCATCTCGTTTGGAAAGCGGACCTCGTTTACCGAAACGCGATGGGAATCTGGGCAACTCCGGGGCCCTTCCGTAGTTATCAAACGGCGGGTTCGTGGATAATTTTAGCCATTCTACCCCTGTGGTCTGCCCGATTACATCTGAAGCAGGTATTGAAAGAAATTATCCGCGGGAGGAGCCCTGAAACTGCCGCCAACGAGGCGATGAGTTACCGATCGGCACTTGCCGGTATAGTCTTAGGTGTCGTCGCTCTCGTGATGTTCCTCGGGTACGCCGGCATGTCGGCTTGGGTCGTCCTACTCTTTCTTCTCATATACATCCTTTATGCGGTGGCTATTGCCCGCATTCGCGCGGAGATTGGCCCTCCCGCCCACGACGCCGAATTTATGGGGCCCGATCAGATGCTCTTGAATGTAGTCGGTCCACGCCGTATCGGGGTCACGAATATCGCCATGTTCAGTCATCTGTTCTGGATGTGCCGTGCATATCGATCCCATCCGGTCGGTCATCAGATTGAAGGATTTAAGATGGCGCAACTGCTTAACGCGCCCAGCCGTCATTTCCTGATTGCCATGATTGTCGCCTCGATTGTGGGAACGTATGCCGGCTTCTGGGCGCTCCTGCACAACATGTATCACTTCGGTGCAGACAATGTCTACCACAACATCGGCGACAACGGATTCCGCATGTTGGATACTTGGATTCAACACCCACGCAGCCAAAACTATCCGATGCTTCGCGATGTCGGGATAGGCGCGGGGATTACCATAGTTCTTCGTGTGCTGCATCAACGCTTCCTCGGATTCCCTTTCCATCCCGTCGGCTATGCAGTGGCTTGCGGCTGGATGATGGGCGGCATCTGGTTCTCTGTCTTCGTGGCGTGGTTAATTAAGTGGGCGATTCTGAAGTTCGGAGGTATCCAACTCTATCGGCGCATGGTGCCGTTTTTCATCGGAATCATCTTGGGACAACACGTCATCGGCAGTTTGTGGACAATCTTCGGCGAAATTCGGGGGCAGCATGTTTATCGAATCTTCCCCTATTTCACCGAATGGGGCTGGTAGCGAGAGAGCAAGTTACAATACCACAATTCGTTAGATTGTGCTTTGGTACCACAATCTGTTGAATTGCGATCGCCTCTGTACCACGATCTGTTATACTCCGCGCTGTCAGAAATTGTGTCTTCTGTAGGAGCGATCTCCAGGTCGCGACCCTTGTACGAAGGAATTCCGATTCCCGACCTGCTGGTGCTACGTAAGTCCTATTAGAAACAATTATCACTGGAAAAGAAAGCGCAATAACACCCAACGCAGAGTATAGATTGTGGGTGCTGCAAACTAACAGTTTGCGCTACATGGACGCCTTCGATATCGTTGAGTTCGCATTAGCACGGAGGGAAAACAGCACAAATGAGCATCACAACACGCGAATTTTTCGAGGCGTATACGCTGAGGCGAGAATACATTGATAGCACCCCATTATCCCTGTCGGAATAATTCTTTCAGCAAGCAACACTTTCTGGTCGGAGTCCCTTTCCTCGATCCAGAGGATCAAACGAGTGGATAGCGAGTGCGATAGAGATTTTAGATGTCAATAGAACACGATTCCTCCTCGCGTCTGCACTCCAGAGGATCAAGCGAGTGAACAGCGAGTGCGATAGAGATCCTGTGCAATGTCGAGTGTTACTTGAGAGATTTCTCGATCCGAACGCCCACAACTACGCCGTTTTCGATTCCGAACTGGGGTATATCCGCAAGAACTCCGTACTTAAAGACGGTATTGACGAAATCTATACTATCTCTCGTTACGGCGCCTGCGGCGAGCGATTGATGTCAAACTTCGCGGATCGACCCTGCCGGATAAACACATACGGAAACAGTTTCACGCAATGCGATCAGGTCAATTACGGTGAATCGTGGCAAGAGTATCTTGCCGCCCATTTTGGCGAGCCGATTCGCAATTTCGGAGTCGGCGGTCACGGCGCCTATCAAGCCTACAGACGGCTGCTTAGTGGTTTATTCTCTAAGTATTTAATGCTTACGGGACCGGCACAAGAAACCGTTCTACCACCCCGGTAGGTGCGGTTTCTAACCGCACCGGCACCCAACACTAACCATATGTTTTTGGAAAATAAACCACTTAGGGAAGAGAAAACCCAAATTTCCGCCAAATACGTCCTGCTCAAGACAATAATCTGAATCACGGATTAAGGAATCTCTATCAATCGGCTGACTAGACAGATCAAATGAGCGAATGGCGATCGAACAACGAGGGATCAACTGACTGGATAAAGAAGACGATAGTAAATCCTGACAGCTAATTCCATGCGATAGAAAACCCACTCCCTAATCATGGGGAAGGTGTAGCCATCTTACTTCATCCCGTGTTCATAGGTGTTTTCTTCTAACACAACTTATGGCAAAGACGACACGACGCGATGTAATCATTGCTCTAGTGGTCGCGATTATAATTGGCATTGCCACTGGCATTATCCAGGGGTTCGAACTCATGGACTCGTGGTCAAAAGACGCAAAGTTTATCCTTGCAAGTATCTCTGTAATCGTGGGCGGAGTGATTGTGCGGAAATTCAGAGGCACAAACCACAAGCACGAAAATCGCTACCTTCTCATTGGCAACGTCCTTCTCGGCGTCGGTTTGTTTTTTCTACTCGGCCCGCTGTGGAAGCAGGTATTTTCTAACCATTAGTCTCATCCACACGCCGCATAACACCCATAATGCCCAAGCTCCCAAGCACGGCGAGATTCGGGAATAGCAGTGGCGCCAGAACCGGCGCCCCGTAGAGGAAACTATCCTTGAGCGTCGGCGCCGCCGCGTGCAGATTCGCCGACAGGTGCAGATAGAAACCGACGAGACCCGTCAGAACATTCAACCCCAGAATCGGGAGGCAGGCGATTAAAAAAGGAGAATTGTGCGGTCGGGCGATAGCGGTCATCAAAAAACCGACAGCCATCGCACTTGCGCATACCGGAATCCATTCCCGCCAGTTGAAGAATCCGTTTTGTGCATGGTCGCATAACGACAAGACAAAGTTTCCAAAAAATCCGGCGCACGCCATGACCAGCAGCCAACGCCCCCATTCCAAGGATGCCTCGTCAACCGTGTGGTGCATGATTAAAAGCAATCCGATTCCGGCAAAGGAAAGCGGTGCGATGAACGGCGCGGTGTAAACCAGACTCCGGACCGTGAAATCGACGAAGAACTGACTGTCAAGATGATACAGCATCCCGCCGATACCCGTAACAACGCAGCCCCAGCCAACCGCAAGCCCCAAGAAACGCTTCAGTCGTGTTCCGCAGAACAACGCCACGACCAGTAGCGGTGACGCCACAAGCGAGAATACGACAGGTATCCACTCCGCTCTATGGGCAAAGGCGTTTATCGAATGGGCGATGAAAACGTCGATGGCGAGGAATGCCAAGTTAACGATGATGAAAATCTGAAGGAACGTCGGACATTTATTCAGCCACTTTCGGCTTCGCATGACGCCCTCGCAGTTCCATCGCAATCTGCTTAATCTCGGTTGCCTTCGCCAGCAGTTCATAGTTGCCGTGCCACTGCACGAAGTCAGCTCCCCCCATGAACGCCCCGTGTTTTGCAGTGCGCCCGTAGTAGTGCCAGAAATCGAAATAAAGAAACTCTATCGGCTCGTCGAAAGGTTCGGGCGTGAGCAGCCCCTCGTTCCGGAGCGCGGTCATCAGGGTTTTGATTTCGGCGATCTTGGCGTTTGTATCCTCGACAACCTTTTCCGCCTCTTGATAAAATTTTTCCACTTGTGTCTGCGCGTGGCACTTGAGACAGGTCTCCTTCATGGCGGTCTGACCTTGATGGTAGGTGGGGCGTTTGTGCGAGACGGGCGCGAACAGCCAGTAGGAGAGGCGTTCCGTGGTGTCATGGGTCACGTTCAAGCCGTCTAAACCGCTAAGATGACAGGTGGCGCAGGTCGGCACGGACATGTCTGCGGTAGACAGGCGTTTGGGGTCGGCAGTGAGATTCAGTTCGTGTTTTTGTGCGTTGTAGAGCACGCCGTGCTTCGATTCGTGGAATATCTCGATTTGCGAGTGGTCGGGCCCCATATGGCACTGACCGCAGGTCTCCGGCTGGCGAGCGAGTGCGACCGATGCCATGTGCCGCGCATGACAATCGGTGCAGCTGCCAATCGAGCTGTCCGGATTGGGCTTGCCAATGTCGTGACAGCCGAGACAACCGACATCAATAGCGCTCTCCCCCTCTTTCAGCGCGAGCGCGTTCGCAGGACGATCAGCCGCACCTTCATGGTAGGTTTCGGCGAACTGAATCTGTTCTGCCGTGAAATCCTGTGATCCGCGAACCGCAGCCCACGCGGGCGCACCGTGACGGCTTTTGACAAACTGGTTGTATTCGGTGGTGTGGCACTGGGCGCAGTTCTTGGCGGTGAGGTGTGCGGCGATGGTAAAACCGTTATGTATTTTTTCGGATTGTCCTTCCAATGCCTGGTGGCAATCAAGGCAGTTTACCCCCTTCTTCGCGTGTTGGCTTCTCTCAAATTGATGTACGACCGCAGCGGTCTCCCTTCGATGGCATGTGGCGCATTTGCCCGTCGCTCTCACAAACTCCGCTTTCGGTTGCTCGACCTCATGGGCGGGGCGTTTCGCATTAAAAATCAGGGCTGCCACAATCAAGGCAGTCCCCAAAACTACGGCGATGAAGATCGATTTGAAGGACATATTTTAACCCTTTCCGGTTTTGCGCAGTTGTTTGCTCGTTTCACGCAGTCCCATTTCAGCCGATACATCTTCGATTCCCCATCTTTTTCGCGACACGCTGTGTTGTTCTACCTTCTCAACGACCGCAGGGATTTCTATCGCTGTCACGATGGGATTTTCTATAGGATTCCTATTGCACAGGATTCCCCTATCACGGTAATAATCCATTCGCTTGATCTCTCACTGTGGGATTTCCTATCGCCTTAACTATTCGTTCAATTGATCGGCTTGAGGATCTTATAGCTAACCATTCTTTTCACTGTACAAGTTCATAACTGGAATCGGCCTCGCTCGGCGTTAAGTCATATGACGCCGGTCGAATTTGTGCAACATTACGTTCTTTTAGAGCCTGCTTTAAAAGTACGTCTGTAGGGTGGGCACTGCCCACCTCAGCGTTAAGTCATTTGACGTCGGTGGAATTTGTGTAACAATACGTTTTTTAGAGCCTGTTTTAAAAGTACATTTGTAGGGTGCGATCAACCAAGCGGATAGCGCGGGCGATAGAAATCCCCTGCGCACCAGCCTCTAAAAGCCCCAGAGGGGCGGAAGGTGTGTAGTAACATCGAAACCCTACGGACCTAAGCCCCAGCGGGGCGACAGGTGTACAACAATTCACGGCAGGAACATGAAAAACCACTCCTCAAATGGCAAAAAATGGCATTGGCACCTATTATTCAAACAGGTTCTTAGCGTTGGCACTTCACCAATCCTATTTTATAGAATAATAATTAGGTGGCGTCAAGGATTTTCCGATACATCCGACACAGAGCAAAGTAGGGGAAGACTCTATACCGGAAATCGGATGCGATTCCCCCGTGAGAACGCCTAATTTCTGTTGCCAATCACACCATAATCGGCTATAGTGTATGACCTCGGAGGGAAGAATTATACATGTATTGGACGTTATACAATCACCATTCGGAGTAGCTGCTTACTAGGCAGCTACAGAGGGAAAACGATGGAAATCAACGAGATTAAAGATAGTCTGGCAGAGGAAGGTTACTGTATATTCGAGGAGTTGCTTGACCCGAAAGAGGCGGAACGGCTCGATGGCGTGGCGCGCTCGATTATGGAGTCCATGGGGTCGGCGTATATCAGCCTTGAAGGATCGTTGAACGAGATTCCGGATCTGGCGCCGCTGTGCACCCATCCGCTGATTCTTGAGATCGCGGAAGCCATGCTCGGAGAAGGCTATTTCTTGGCAAACAATGCGGCGCTAAAGTGGTGCAAGCCCGGCACTCCCGCCGGTGGCCTGCATGCCGATTGGCCCTCGCGCGGCGCCTTGGCGACCGATCCGACGTCGCTTATCCCGCCGTGGAACGGGCTACAGGTCTTCTGGATGCTCACTGACAGCACACCGGAGAATGGCGCCACGCGAATCGTGCCTTTCAGCCATCTCACACAACGCGGGCCGAGCCGAGACAGCTATCCGCAGGAGATGCCGGTCACCGGAAAGAAAGGTTCGGTGTTCGTCTACCACAACGGATTGTGGCACCGATCCGGCGCCAACACGACAACCGACCAACATCGCATGCTTGCGAATGTATACTATATGCCGGCGGTGTTGCATCGAAGCCCCACGACTTGGCCCCTGATTAAGCGCGAAGTCTACGAAACGTTCCCACCGCGCCTCCAAGAACTCACGGCACGCTCCGCCGATATCTAAATTCGCTGGAGCTTACGCAAAAAAGCGGTGCTCATGCGATAGAAACCGATCAAGCGACTGAATAAGGATCGCAATAGAGATCTTGATAGCGAAGGCGATAGAACTCCTAAAGAAGATTCTGTGGGACAGAGATCCCGTCACGTATTACGCATTACGTATTACTTTACCGCCTTATCTTTTTCCATAAATCGGATCAACTTGGGCACATCCCAATCATACCAAGGAAAAACACCCATGAGTCTATTTGAAGTCAATCGAGCAATCGAACGTCCCGACGCCGCATTGGTGGAGGGGCTCTCTCAAATCGCTGTCGCCAACATCAGTGACGCCATGGCGAACCTCAATACCATGGATTCCGGCATTCAAGCCCTTAGCGGCTTCCGAATCTGTGGCCCCGCCTGCACCGCCGTCACCCCTACCGGCGATTTTCTGCCCATCCTAAAAGCCCTGCACACCGCCGAGCGCGGCGACGTCCTAGTGGTTGACAATCAGGGGGATCCCGATACGGCGCTATGGGGAGAGATAACAAGCACCGAAGCACAGTTGAAAGGGCTTGCCGGACTTGTTTTGGATGGCTTGGTCAGGGACATAGCGGAGATTGGTGAGTTGGGTTTTCCCGTTTTTGCCCGGGGTACAACGCCCCGGGTGGCAGGTCGAGGATCGCTCGGTGAAGTCAATGTCGCAGTCCGATGCGGCGGAACGGTGGTTCACCCCGGTGACATTATCGTGGGCGACAGCGACGGTGTTGTTGTGGTTCCGTTACGGAAGGCGGAGGCGGTCTTGTCACGCGCCCAGTCGATTGTAGACCATGAAGAGATTCTTCGCAAGAGGGTTGCCGACGGCGTTTCGCAAGTTGAAATATACAACCTGGACGAGCAGTTCGAATCCCTACGCCAAGCACACGAAAATTAAGAACCAATTTATATTCGTAGGGGTTGGGTCCCCCAACCCGTTCGATGCGCGGAAATTTCATAAAGACTGGAGAAAAAATGCTGAACAACAACCCGATGACGAAATGCACCGCCGGCGAACGTTACGAAGCCACGGTGCCCGATACCCTCGATTTGGCGGATCGGATGGGATTGGCGGTGAATGCTCTCACCAACGTATGGTATCCCGACGAAAAATGGGCTTTGGGATTCATTGTGGATTTCTCCCGGCGTCCGACCGAACTCTATCCGAGCCATATCACCGACGCCTACCTGAACATCCCAGCCAAGTTTATTGAAGCACTGACCGTTTGTCGGCTGGCGTCGGGCAACACCGACGCACTGGACTCCGATCTGGAGGTGCTCCGTGTGCAACTAGATCTGTTGGGCGAGGACGGCTTGACCTATTGCCCGACGGACGCGCTGGAGCAGTTTGACGAACCCCGACCCTTCTCCGAGGTTTGGGGGGAGGGCAGGCTGCTACTGGCGCTGTCTATGCTGGCGCAGGTTGACGAGGATTCACGCTGGATTGAAGCCGGCAAGCGGAAAGTAGATCGGCTGCTGGCGCTAACGCGCGAGAAGGACGGATTCCGATTCTTGTGGAAAGGACGATTCCGTCCCGGCGAGACGGTTCCTGCCGATGCCGATGAACCGACCGTGGGCATCGAAGACGGTTCCCTCGCGGACAATGACCCGGTTTTCAGCATGATATACTCAATAGGCGCACTCGGTCACGGCGCTGCCCTGTTTTATCGCGTGACCGGCTACGAACCCGCGCTCGAATTGGCAGGAGGCTTGGCGCGGTGGGCGCTGGCGCGCGTATTCAACAACGATGACGGGCGTTACACCTTCTGGCATTATCACCACAGCTTATATGCGCTCATCGCGGTGTGTGAATACGGCTATGCCATAAACGACCGAAAGATTCTGGAACGCGTGGACGCCTGCTACCGCTGGGTGCGCGAGATGGGCGATCCGTTAATCGGCTACTTCCCGGAAGCCATGCCGGGGTCGGACTGGTATCTCGGCAGAGCGGGCAACACGACGGAGATTTGCGAGGTTGCGGACATGGTGCTCCTTGCGCTCTATTTGACCCGTGCCGGGTTGGGCGACTACTGGGACGACGTCGATCGGTGGGTACGAAACGTGTACGCCGAAGGCCAGATGTGCGACGCCGATTTCCTCCACGATGTACCGGAGGACTACTTTTCCTCTCATCCGAGCGAACGCCCGCACACGGACACACAAGACATTGCACAGCGTTCCGTGGGTTCCTTCCTCGGCTGGATGCGCGCCAATGACGGGCTGCATGTCGAGCAAACAGAGGAGGGACCGAAACTGACGGGGCTTTCCATCATGCACTGCTGCACCGCGAACGGGGCAAGAACCTTCTACTACGTCTGGGACAGCATTGTCACGAAGGAGTCGGACGAGGTGCGTGTCAACCTTCTTCTGAACCGGGCTTCGGATTGGCTGGATGTGGATAGCTATCTACCCGTCGAAGGCAAAGTCGTCCTACACATCAAGGACGCCTCGAAAGTCGCTGTCAGGATGCCGGAATGGTGCTCCCTCGACGACGTGCACGTCAGCGTTGGCGATCGACCCTGCCGCTATATCACCGATGGCCGTTACGTGAAGATTAGCTTGCTCCGTCCGGGCGATCAAGTGGCAATAACCTTCCCCGTGCCCGATCGGGACGTGCATCGAGTGATTGGTGAAATCCCGTACAAATTGACGATGCGCGGGTCGGATGTCGTCGCCATTGATCCCAAGGGTGTAGCGCTCCCGCTTTACGAGAATCCCTCCAGCGGCAAGCCAATTCAAAAAACGCGCTTTGTCCCCGATATAAAGGATATCATCTGGTAATAGTAGTAGGCACACTCCGTGTGCCGTAACCCTTTTTACGATTACGGCGCGGCGGAGGGATTTGTGTCGCGCTTCCTATTTCGGCAAAGTAGGGAATAACGATCGTTATTCCCCAGGAAGAATGGAGCGCACCTGTAAATCTGAGGAAACGACATGAGCGACAGCGTACACGCCGCAGTGATGGTCCATCCGGGGAAGATTGAGATTCAGGAGTTCCCCTTTCCGCAACTGGAAGACGGCGCCGTGCTCCTCAAGGTCGAGATGTGCGGCATCTGCGGTACGGACAAACACACCTGGCGCGGCGAGACGAAGCAGTACGCCGGCACCGACGCTGAATCCGTCACTCCGTTTCCAATCATTCCGGGGCATGAAATCATTGGCGTCATCGCCGAAATCAACGACAGGGAGCGTCCGCGTCTCGATTTCAACGGCGAACCGCTGAGCGTCGGAGATCGCGTCGCGCTGTGTCCGGATGTCGTGTGTGGCGAATGCTACGAGTGTCGGCATACGTTCGCGTTTCCGTGGTGTGAGAATCTGCGCGGTTATGGCAACGCCTTCACCTCCGCCGAGTCACCCCATCTGTTCGGGGGTTGGGCGGAATACATGTACATCCTGCCAAACGCATTTCTCTACAAGGTGCCCGAAGGCATACCCCTGCGCGTCGCGGTTATGGCGGAGCTGATGGCGGTCAGCTATAACCTCGACAAGACCAAGGAGCTATTCACACTTACGGGCGACGGTTTCGCCACCGGCAGCACAGTTGTCATCCAAGGCGTCGGTCCCATGGGTATTTGCCACCTCATTAAAGCGCGTGTGATGGGCGCCGGCAACATCATCGCGGTTGACCGCTCGGAATATCGCTTGGGACTGGCAGAGGAGTTTGGCGCAGACCATATCGTCAACGCCGCCGAAACCACCTCGGAGGAGCGCATCGATTTTGTTCGTTCTCTAACGCACGGACGCGGCGCCGACATCGTTATCGAGTGCGCCGGTATCGCCGAGGTCGTGCCCGAAGGGCTGGACATGACGCGCAAAGGAGGCATTTACCTTGAGCCGGGGAACTTCGCCGAGACCGGGGAGGTATCGCTCAGCCCGCACCGCCACTTCTGTTCAAAGAACATCCGTCTCATCGGCATGACCAACCACCCCTTCACTGGCTATACGCCTAGCATGGAGCTGATGCTACGGTATACCGATCAATTCCCGTTCGAAAAGTTTGTTTCACACGAATTCCCGCTATTACAAACGGAATCGGCGATGTTGAGGTCGATGGAGCCCGAGGAGTGCATGAAGGTGGTCGTCGTGCCGTAGGCTTTTCAGAGTAGTAGGCACACTCCGGTACACCGGCCTGCGCCCCCTGTAGGAGCGATCTCCGAATCGCGACCTATTATTCGCGGCGGGGCAAGATGGGATCTCTATCGCGCTCCTTATTCAGTCGCTTGATCCCCGCCTACGGGAGTTGAGTTTACAAGACGCACTGCCTACGGGAGTGAGTTCAAATATCTGCCAAATCCTCATTGAAACTACGATACGACAGAGGCAACAGATGAATAATGTATTGATTTTGGCTTTTCCTCAAGAATGGGATGGGAGCGAGATTCTCTCTTTCTTGGAAGCGCGAAATTGCAGACTTTCCGTGCATCATCCCCGAGAACCAGTCTCTGAGGACGATATTATCTCGCTCATAGGCGGCGTAGACGGAATAATCACGGGGAGCCACCCTTATACCCGACGCGTGATTTCCGCTGCGGACAATCTGAAGATTATCTCGCGCACCGGTGCAGGATTCGACACGATAGACCTTGAGGCAGCGACAGAACGCGGCATCATCGTGACGACAACGCCAGATGCAAACAGCGAAAGCGTCGCCGAGCTGGCGATGGGATTGATGCTTGCCGTCGCCCGCCAAATTCCGCAGGGAGATAGAGACATCCGCCGCGGTGGCTGGTCGCCCCATCTCGGCGTTGAGTTATACCAGAAGACACTGGGCATTATCGGGCTGGGCAAAATCGGCAAGCGGTTGGCGAAACGGGCATACGGGTTCGACATGACGATTTTGGCGTGTGACCTCTTCCAAGATGAGGCGTTCGCGACGGAGTACGGCGTAACCTACCTGCCGTTGGAGGAACTCCTGGCACGCGCCGATTTCGTCAGCATTCACTCGCCCTTAAGCCCGGAGACGTCCGGCTTGATTGGCGAACCCGAGTTAAAGCTGATGAAGCCGACCGCCTATCTGGTCAATACCGCTCGTGGCCCCATCGTTGACGAATCCAGCCTTATCCATGCGCTTAATGCGGGCTGGATTGCAGGCGCGGGATTGGATGTGTTCTCGCAGGAACCGCCCACGAACAGTCCGTTGCTATCAATCGAAAACGTGGTGCTAGGTCCACACGTGGCTGCGTCAACCGAGGAGGCTATGTATCGGATGGCGCGGGGCGCAGCCGAAAACGTGGTGAAAGTCTTTGAAGGAAAACAACCGCTCGGAGTCGTCAATCTATCGTAAAATCAGGGATGTAGGGACAACCCCCCGTGGTTGTCCTGTTTTAGTCTGGAAAAGTATTCTACCGAGAGGCAGGTAAAGAATGAGATTAAAGGACAAAGTCGCGGTAATCACCGGCGGCGGAACTGGAATCGGTCGCGGTACGGCGGTACGCTTTGCCCAAGAGGGCGCGAAGGTCATGATCACGGGAAGACGGACAAAGCCGATTGAAGACACCGTGAATCAGATTGAATCGGAAGGCGGAGAGGCGTCCTACCTCTCTATGGATGTGTCAAAGAGCGATCAGGTTCAACACATGATCGACCTGACCGTGTCGAAGTACGGCAAGCTCGATATCCTCTTCAACAACGCCGGCGTGTTTATCGGGATCGGGAAAACCATCATGGAGCTGACCGAAGAGGAGTGGGACAGCCTGATGGGGATAAATCTGCGGGGCAATTTCTTGTGCTCAAAATACGCCCTTCCCCACATGATAGAGAACGCCGGCGGCGCCATTGTCAACTGCTCCTCAATCTCCGGTCACGTTGGCCAACGGAAGCAGGGCGCTTACAACGCAGCTAAAGGCGGCATCGAACTTCTGACGAAGTGTATGGCGCTGGACTTTGCCGAGCACAATATCCGCGTGAATGCGGTTTGCCCGGCTTGGGTGGAGATAGACTTTAACCGGGAAGACCTGGCGCAACGCGGCGACGAAATCGCCGCCATGCACCCCATCGGCAGGGTGGGGCAGCCCGAGGATGTCGCCTCCGCCGCGCTCTACCTCGCCTCCGACGAGTCCGCTTGGGTTACGGGAACATCGCTAGTTGTGGATGGCGGCTACACCGCGCAGTAGGAATCCTTACGACAATTACATTTCCTAAGAAAGAGACTCCGTGATATAGTAAGCGGACAATCTTTCAGTTTGTAAGGTTCAAATCTGGAAGATAACGTCCCTCAGAAGATTCATATTACGAATCTGATATCAACATACTAACGCAAGGAACTATGGAAAACGCGCGTACTTCTACCGAACTCACCTTCTGCGTCGTCGCGGATTGGCAAATCCCCGACGATAACCTGACACACCTAGCCGAGCGCCTCGTCTCGGAAAACCCCGAATTCGTCGTGATCCCCGGCGATCTCGTTATGGCGAAAGGCGCGGACCCGGCGCCGTGGGACGCCTTTTTCGAACGCATCCGTCCGCTGACCGATGCGGGGATACCACTCCGTCCGATTCCGGGCAACCACGACTTCGACGGGGATTTCGACGCCGCGCGTAAGCAATGGCTAGAGCGATTGGAGCAATACGTCCCGGGTTTCTTCTATTCGTTCGATGCCGCTCCCGCCCATTTCATCGGCTTGTGTGTCACACCGCTTTCCTACAGTGTGCTGAACGAGGAGTTTGACCTGCCCGAAGGCAGAATGACCCAACTCGAATGGTTCACCCGAGATCTCGAGCGCTCTCGGGATGCACGCTGGCGATTCGTCTATCACCATGAACCCGGCACCGCCTTCTGCCGCTTGGACGCGCCTAACGATGGCCCCGGTTTACCCGAAATATCCGAATGTGTGGAGCCCCTCGCATGGCGTGAGGGCATCGATCTCGTCTTTCGAGGTCATCAACACTTCTACGAGCGCACCTACCCGGTGAACCCCGAAAGCCGGGTACGCGACGATTCCCGAGGCACGGCTTTTATCACGCTGGGCGGCGGGTGTAACGCCTACCGCCCGGTAGATCCTGACGATGCGGCTCCGCAATGGTTTGATGCGGTGATCGCCGTCCATCAGATGCACTATCTCAAGATAAATCTGACAGGGGATGCACTCACGGCTGAAGCGAAAAACCTGGCTGGAGAGGTTTTCGACCGGTTCACAATCCGTAAACAGCCGGACGGCTCTCGCGTTTGGAATGGCTTGCCCCCGGCGCCAATCTTCCTCGTAAACAACCAGCCCCACTCCTATTAGGGGAGTTTGCTGGTGTTCCATATGGGACTTACGCAAATTTCTCCGATTCATGGAATAAGTAATACCATTTCGCCTGAATAACAGTGCATATAGTGCTTTCCATATACCATTTTGACAACAATTGCCCTTACACCAAACCCCGTAGGCGGGGCATCTTGCCCCGCTTTGGACAGACTTGATTGACGCTATTAATGCACTGTTAAAATATAGAAATGGTATAATACGTAATGCGTAATACGTAAGAAAGGATGAGCGCGATAGTGAATCCCATTACGCATTACGAATCCTCACCATCTTTGCTACACACTATTGACTGCTTTTTCACTGGTCACTAGCCATTAACCACTGACCACCGCCTCTCGGAGGTTCTGCCACACATGAGCATAAAAGGCAAAGCCGCAATCGTCGGCTACGGCGAAACCGAATTTCTCAAGAGCAATCCCGGTGATCGATCCAACTACACGGAGTACTGCCGGGCGGCGAAACTTGCCATTGAGGATGCCGGGCTGACGAAGGACGACATTGACGGCTTAATCTCGATATACCCACTTGACGAAGAGCCAACCTGGACCGAGGACTTGCAGGAATACCTTCAACTCCACCCGCGATTCCTCGACAACGTGTATCGCGGCGGGGCATCGGGGAATGCGGCGATTCTCTACGGGGCGGCGGCGTTGGCGGGAGGACTCTGCAATAACATCCTGATTGTCGCCGGCAGCGTCATGGATCCCAAGCGCATCTACGAATTCGGGCTGGAGACCGGTACGGCGTTTGAACGGGACTTCGACAGCATCTACGGTCCGATGTTCAACAACTCCGCATACGCCATGATCAAACGGCGGTATATGCACGAATTCAACGCTACGGACGAGCAGTTCGCGCATGTTGTCATCAACGCGCGCCATCACGCCTCGAAGTTTCCTAATGCCCTGCTGAAAAAGCAAGTCACCGTGGAAGACGTGCTAGGTTCGCGGCTCATCTGTGATCCGCTCCACCTCTTCGAGATTGTCATGCCATGTGTCGGCGGTTGTGCGTTGGTCATGACAACAGCGGAACGGGCTAAGGACACCAATAATTCGCCGGTCTATCTTTTGGGCGGCGGGCAGCAGTTTGACAGAGGGTTGTGGAATCCAGCCTACGGTTACGAGCGTTCCCTCACCACGTCCCCGGTCAAACTCGCGGCGAAATATGCATTCGAGATGTCGGGATTGGAAATACAGGACATGGATTTCGTCGAACTCTACGATTGCTATACCATCACCGTCGTGATTTCGCTTGAGGACATCGGCTGCTGTGAAAAGGGTGAGGGCGCGGCGTATGTCGAGGAAACCGATTTGACCTACAAGGGAGATATGCCGCTCAATACCGATGGCGGCCAACTCGGCAGAGGGCAACCGAACCCCGGCATCCACCTCATGCACTCCATTGAAGCCACCCGCCAACTGATGGGCAGAGCCGGCGACCTCCAAGTTGAGGATGCCACCTTCGGCTTGTCAAACGGCAACGGCGGTTCCATGGCGGACCAATGCACGCTGATATTTGGAAATGAAATCCCGTAGGAGCAGGAGGCAGCGCCATGTCCACAGAAGCCGAATATACCAAGCCGTTACCGACAATAGAACCCGAGACGGAAGAGTTCTGGAAAGCCGCCAAACGGCACGAACTCTTCCTGCAGCGATGCAACGCCTGCGGCGAGGTTATCCACTTCCCGCGTGTGATGTGCTATCGGTGCCTATCCGAAGATCTCGGCTGGTTCAAGTCAACCGGACTCGGAACCGTCTACTCCTTCACGATTATCCATCAGGTGGCGCATCTGGGTTTCGAGTCCGAAGTGCCCTACGTCTACGCGATTATTGACCTGGACGACGGCGCCCGCATGATTTCTAATGTCGTCAACATCGACCCGTCGGCCGTGGAGGTTGGTATGCGCGTCCAAGTGACCTTCGACGATGTCACCCCCGAAATCAGCATCCCGAAATTTGAGCCGATGGGTTGATTTTTGGCTCCTAGTTATTCGACTATAACGCGTTTGTGCCATGGTCTGTTTTGGTCATATTGAGGAAGGAAGTAGGCGATTCAAAGATTCTTTCTACAAGCCTAATGTAGGAGCGATCTCCCGGTCGCGACCTCCTTAATTGCATTAAACACTTACCGACAGAACTACTTATGCAAACGGGATGTGCACCAAAAGGGTATTCTACTCACGGTAAATTTTGAGTTCTTCCCACTCGCGTTTTTTGCAGGGATCCTTTTCGGCTTCAACTTCTTCAATCTGCTTGATGTAATCTGGCGGCAGGCGCGCTTCCTTTGCACCCACCAGCACGTGCCTTTTATACCAAGTATAAGGCTTCAAGCTTGGATTTTTCTTCGTACCATCCTCCACATAGTAAGTCATGGCACAGACCGTACAACCAGAATCCAATTTGACTGTAACGCATTTATTTTTGTAACCGCGTCCCAATCCCTCATAGCAATCAAGGCATTCTTTATCTTCGGCGTTGATGTGATACAGGCGCCCCCATACGTCGTCGGACTCTTTTGAGGGTACAATGTCGCACTTGCCGGATTTGTCCTTACTGACCTTGTGAAACGCAAGACGATGGCAACGGAGAACCGCTCTTCCTTTCGGCTCGGCAGACGGAACTCTTTTCTGGAGCCTTTTTAAGGACATGTTTGAACCGTACGCAAAATATGTTATAGTACCCATCGATACTCCTTTCAACTTGGTTGAGCCTAAACAGAATCTTTGCTCGCTACGAACTTGTGCCGATGATAGTATGATGTAACACGACGCTCTGTCAATGCGCAAATCGCGCATTCTTCCTTCGTCCCTTTTTTTGTGCAAGGTTCAATATGAAATTGTCGTTGTGGAGAAGTGTAGAAAGAATCCATCAATGCCCACACTAACACAAAGCGGCTGTCTAGACCGACAAAACCGCTTCCGTACAGCACTCGCAAAACAGAACATTGACGCCGCCGTGCTGATGGAACCCCGTGACATCTACTACTTTACGGGAAAACTCCTCCCGGACACCTTCCCGGTCTTCATGCTACTCGAAGCCGATGGGGGCTGCTGGGTGGTCTCCCATTCCGATGATGCGGCTTCGTGTGTCGATGACTGGATTACTTACGAGTGGCATCAGTTAGACACGCTGAATTTCGATCTAATGAACCAACTGAACACCGTCGTCAAGGCGAAACTCCAGGAGGCGGAGCGCGTCCATCGGCTGGGGATACAATTTGAAGCGGTGTCGGGTCTACTCCGGCAAACTGTAGATGATGCGCTGCATCCGAGCGAGTCTATTGGAATTGACGGCTTACTCTTAGACGTGCAGCGTTGCAAACATCCGGATGAGCTGGAGATGCTCCGGTGGAGCGTCAAAGTCAATCTCGCCTCCTACGACGCCGCGCAGGCTGTCCTGAGGTCGGGCGTGAACGAGTTGGAGGTCCTGGCTGAGAGCCAACGCGGCGCCATGCTCAAGGCGGGGGAACGGGTGTTTCACGACGGTGATTACCAATGCGGAGAGCGGCACGGTCCCGCGCGTAACCGACCAATCGAGCGAGGAGAATTCTACATCCTCGACGGTCATACGTGCTGCCGAGGTTATTGGTCGGACTTGGCACGCACCTACATCGTTGATAGCCAGCCAACCGATTTGCAACAGTCAATATTTGACCACATCGCAGCAGTGCAGGATTCAGTACCGTCGCTGCTCAAACCCGGCGCGCGGGGCACGGAAATCTGGCGTGCCCTCGACGATCAGATCCGGGAGCACCCGGCGCTAGTGGATTCCGGATTGGTTCACCACGCCGGACACGGCATCGGAATCCGTATGCACGAACCCCCCGACCTCAACCGTGACCGCGAAGGTATTTTGCGCGTCGGCGATGTCGTCTGCGTTGAACCCGGCGGCTATACACCCGAGGCTCGATACGGCGCACGTATTGAGAACACCTACCTCATCACAGCGTCCGGTTCAGAGAACCTATCCGAATACCCGGTAAACGTTATTCCTACTGGACTCCCTTCCGACAACGATGATTAACACACTCGCATGTCAAACCCCCTAAACTATATTCTCAATCCCAATTCTGTCGCGCTCATCGGCGCCTCGCGCAACCCCACCAGTTTCAGTTATACCTACCTCTCCATCATGAAAAACTACAGCTATGAGGGTCGTATTCATCCAATCAATCCGAGAGCGGATTCAATCCTCGACCTGAAGTGCCATCCCAGCATCCTTGATGTTCCCGACCAGATTGACTTGGCAATCGTGGTGACCGCCCGCCAGATTGCCGGGACATCGGTTGAAGAGTGCGTTGAGAAGGGTGTGAAAGGCATCATGCTCCTCACGGGCGGATTCGCGGAACTCGACGATGAGGGCAAAGCCGCCCAAGAGGAATTTGTCCGTCAGGCGAAGGAGAGGGGGATTCGCGTCATCGGACCGAACACGCTCGGCTTTTTCAGCGCGCCCGCGAATTTTGACGGACTGTTATCGGGTTATATTCGGGAAGGAAGCATTGGATTGGTTGGTCAGAGCGGGAATCTCACGCGGTCGCTCGCCTTCCCCGGCGTTAAGCGCGGCTTGGGATTCCGCTACATTATCGGCTTGGGGAATCAGGCGGACGTTCAATTTCATGAGATTGTCCGATTTCTGCGAGAGGATGACGGTGTCAACGCGATAGGACTCCACGTTGAAGGGATAAACGATGGAAGGAAATTCCTGGATGAGGTAGCGGAGACGACAAAAGTGAAGCCGGTCGTCGTGATGAAAACCGGGCGCACCCAAGAAGGCGCGCGCGTCATCTCAAGCCATACCGCCTCCCTCGCCGGTCAGGATGAGGTCTATGAGGCGGCTTTCAAGCAGTGCGGCGCATTGCGGGTTGAGAGCGCGGTAGAGTTCAGTTCTCTCCTGCTGGCGCTGAGTCACGGTAAACTACCGAAAGGGAACCGCGTCGGGGTGCTATCCGAGGGCGGCGGCGATTGCGCACTGACCGCCGATGCGTGTGCACTGAATGGGCTGAATCTGCCAACGTTCTCCGCAAGCCACCAAGAACGCTTGCGGGAGATTGTACCCGAAATTGGACAGGTAACCAATCCGGTCGATTTGGCGATGTGGGAGAAGATTCCCGAGGTCGCGGAAATGATGCTTGAAGGGGATGAGATTGATGGATTGATCGTTGTGGGCGGGTTCGCCGGATGGGATTTCCTGAATCCGAATGTCGCGCCGGAGGTGGAAGCCTCGGCGGGGAAGATGGCGGCTCTCATCGCAAAAACCGATAAACCCCTCCTAATCTATACCTACTACTCCTATGCGGAATCCAAGTCGTTCGACACGCTGCGAAAAAACCGGGTGCCGCTGTTCATGGATCACCACGACGCCGTAAATACGATGGTGGGCTTGGCGCGGTATGCCCGATACAGAGCAGCGAAGACCGAACGGCGCTTTGATGGCGCGACGGCAACGCACCCCAACGTCAGCGGAAACCGAACAGAGCCGCTCCTTGAACATCAAGCCAACCGGTTGCTGGAAACCGCCGGATTGCCCTTCCCGGTATACCGCTTTGTAGCAACAGCGCGGGCGGCAATCAACGCCGCCGATGAAATCGGTTATCCGGTCGTACTGAAAATTGCCTCCCGAGACGTGCTGCACAAGTCGGACATCGGATGCGTGAAGTTGGGGTTAAGTACGCCCGAGGCGGTGGCTAAAGCCTTCGACGAGGTCGGCGCCAACGCGTGCGATTTCAAGCACGACGCTCGAATCAACGGCGTGCTGGTGAGCAAAATGGATGAGAACGATGGCGTTGAAGTCATCATCGGCGGCATGAACGATCCGACGTTCGGACCAACGCTTATGTTCGGCCTCGGCGGGATCTTTGTCGAAGTGATTCGGGATGTCTCTTTCAGAGTCTGCCCCATCACCCAAGATGACGCCGATCAGATGATTCGGGAGCTTGATGGCTTTCCGTTGCTCACCGGTGTTCGAGGAGGAAAGCCGGTGCACCTTGAATCGCTCCGCGCCGCGCTGCTGAACGTCTCCGCGTTCCTCCTAGAAAATCCCCGTATCGCCCAACTCGATCTGAACCCCGTAAAAGTACATGAGCGAGGGCTGTCCGTGTTGGACGCCCGGATCATCCAATACGCCGATTAACAATTCGATCGAAAACCAAAACGTGAATATCTCTCTTGCACAACCTGTAGGGTGGGCACTGCCCACCAACCCTCTCCTCGCAGTGTGCGTACGGATTTTCAAACGCATACGGCGTTTTAGGACTTACATACCTCAGACGCGGGGAACGCAGATCTGCGTTCCCTACTTTTCTTCGTCATCGGTTTAAATTCTCACTCAAAATTAGGTGCGTTTTACCTGTGAAAAGGGTTGATAAATGTTGACTTGAGACTCCTACCGATGCTAACCTTGCCATGTGTGGCGAAACCGAGACTTCCTCACCCCACCCTCATATATCAGACCGCCCGATGAACTTATTGAAGAAAAATTGGCCCTCGGCAATTATATTTATCACGTTTTCCGTCCTGGTGGTTAGCCTCGCCATACATAGTTACTACCAACCCCTCGAATATGATGAGTATCAAACAAGATCCATGGCGCTTGATGCCGAGTACGATAAATTGTTTCGGGAATCGACTTTGCTCAATGAAGGGATGGGGGATATCTCCACCATTGAAAAACTCATGGACAGGTACAACTCGATGACGCCGGAGGAGGCGGCAGCCAGACGGAAGGCGTTGAAAAAATGGCTCGGAAAAGCTAAAACGTTGGAGAGGGAAGCATCACGATTGGAACGCAAAAGACCAGTCAGTCCAATTTTCACACCCCACCGTTAATCCGAAAATCTCGATTCACAATTACCATGTTTTGTGGCCAATTTCGACCTGTGTTTTCTACTCGCTTATTCCAACTCCATCGAAATACTTCACAATAAAGATTGATAAACCTCTCGGAAACTGTTAAAATAGAGACGCTCGCTAAACGTACTGTTAGTGTTGTGAATCATCGAGATAATCATAACCTTGACGAGTTTCACGATTTTAAATTCAAAAACTGACACAGTAGGAATCTCTTCAATAAAGAGAAAGGAATCACACATGAGAAGACACTATCAATTGACACTACTCATCTCACTGTTGGGAGTTGCGGCTCTCCTCGCAGGCTGCGGCGGAGCGAAAGCGGATTGGCCGCAATATCAGGGGCTAAACCGCGACAACATCTCCCCGGAAACCGGCTGGCTCAAGACTTGGTCCGAGGATGGACCAGAGGTACTTTGGCGCATCCCGATCGGCGAAGGTTACTCCGGAATCTCCATCGTGGACGGCCGCATCTACACCATGCTCTCGGAAGGGGAGGACGAGTTTGCCGTCTGTCTGGATGCAGCGGATGGGAAGGAGATCTGGCGCTCTCGAACCGATGAGAAATTTCACTCCGGCGAAGGTAGCGGTCCCCGTTCAACCCCGGCGGTTGACGGCGGGGTGGTTTATGTGCTCGGCGCCAAAGGTAAACTTTACGGCTTGGATGCGGACAGCGGCGAAAAGGTGTGGGGACACGATTTCGTGACCGAGTTTGAAAGCGGAATGCCCGGTTTCGGATTCTCGTCATCGCCCATAATCGAAGGCGATTCACTTCTCATTGAGGCGGGCGGAAAAAACGGAAAATCCATCGTCGCCTTCGACAAGGAAACCGGGGCTATACTCTGGACATCTCACACGGACAGAACAGGTTACTCATCGCCCATCGTCATCGACTCCAACGGCGTCCGACAGGCAATTTTTATGACGGGTAAATCGCTCGTCTCCGTTTCACCTGCCGACGGCACAGTTTACTGGACACATGATCCGTGGCCCACAGGAAACGACATCAACGCCGCCGTACCACTCCACCTGCCCGGCGACCGGATTTTCGTCTCCGCCGCTTACGACAAGGGATCGGTGCTCGTGCAAATCAAATCCGACGGCGATGAGCTGAGCGTTGAAGAGGTGTGGCGGAGTCACGACGTGATGGAGAACTGGATGAGTTCGTCCGTGCTTCTCGGCGAATACCTGTACGGATTCGACGAAAGCATCTTGAAGTGCATCGAGGCGAGCACCGGCGAACAACAGTGGGCGCACCGCGGCTTCGGCAGAGGCACACTGCTCCTCTCCGACGGTCACCTCATCATTCTTGGAGAAGGCGGCAATTTGGGAATTGCCGAGGCAAACCCATCGGAATACAAAGGAATCGCCGAGACACAGCTTCTGGAAGGTCGCTGCTTCACCCCGCCGACCCTCCTCGGAGGCAAACTCTACCTGCGAAACCAAAAAGAGTTGGTCTGCGTAGACCTGTCAGCGAAGAGTTAGCGTTGGGGAGTGATACGAAGAGGTCGAAACCGAGTTTTTTCCTCAAAACTCGGTTTCTTTTTTTCGCAATCCTGTAGGGTGCAATCGACGATTAGCAAATCGGCGATTTCGCTCGTAATTATGGGCTTTTGATGCCAACCACACTTAACTGCGGTGCTACCTAACTTACAATTCTAACACAAAATGGAATTAGCACTTTGTGGCTATTTGTACGCCTTGCCTCTTATCCAGACGTTCTGTTAAGTAACAAACTCTATTTTGCGAATCAATATCATAAATTATCCGATAACTACCAACCCGATACTTGTAAAGCCCCTTAAACCTCTTTTCTTTCAACTTATCCCCTGAGTACGGGTTTTTCGAAATAACCTCTATGGCTTTATTTATCCGGCGTGTCATGTTCGAATCAAGCCTGCGATAGTTTTTCTCAAAATCGCCTTCAAGCCTTATCTCATACTTCCCGCTTAACATCTTCCCACTTCTTGTACCTACCAATTACCCTATCCTGTTTCGCTCTCTCCAAACTTTCCATAAACTCACAATCGTTAAGCATTTCTAGTTCTTCCGAATCAGGGGCTATAACAGATTCTTCGGTAGCAGAACTAGCGCCATACAACATATTATCGCAATCTCTCTCATTTTTCATTTTTAACTTGCCTCCTGTCGGGACCATATTGGGTTGTGTATAAGTTTTAGTGCCTCAAGAGGAAATTTGTCAATTTTTTTTACTATTCATATCACTTCGCTTGAATAACAGTGCATATAGCGCTTTCCATTTACGCCAAACCCCGTAAGCGAGCATCTTGCCCCGCGCTTGGAACCGCTCCTACTCCTCCGGCCGCACCGGACCCGACCGATCCTGCGGGCAGATTGGCTGGCAACCATCCGTGGTAACGATGAACGTCTGTTCAATGTGCGGCGAGGCAACACCCGGCATAAACGTCATCGCCTCCAGATTGATGACCATGTTCTCCTCGAACGGGAGATCCGATGCCGCATCCACACAATCATCGTTGATGCGCAGCCCGTTGTCGGCGACGATAATCGGGTAGTCGCGCACCTCCAGCCCCATGCCGTGCCCATGCGGGAATGTCGCTATAATCCCGCGTGCATTGAGTGTATCCCACATGACGGCTCGCACCTCCGACGATTTCACGCCGGGTCGCACAACATCCACTGCTTGAACGACACATTCGCGCAAGGCGGCATGTTTGTCGCGTAAAACTGCCGACGGTTCTCCGATTGCCAGCGTCGTACCCGTGTCCGAGAAATAGTGCTGATAGATGCAACCCCAGTCCACGTATAGCATGTCGTCATCCCTCAACACATAATCCCGCTCCAAGGCGAAACCCAAACCGTTCACGCCGAACATGAAGTGATCTAGATCGGCGCCGTCCCCGGCAATCCGCTCCCGGTAGTGTTGGATGACGTGCGCCATCGTCTTCCCGGTTCTCGCCAACGCTAGGCTCTCCATCCCCGCCTCTTCGCTGATTTCTGCGGCGCGGGTAAGTCGAGATAACTCCTCCTCCGTTTTTACCATCCGAATCAGCCGAATCAGATCCGAGCAATCCATGATCGCCGCCTTGGGCAACGCGTCGCTAATCTCCGCCTTTGCGGAGGGCGCCAGCCCATCCATCTCCATTCCGATTCGCGCCTCGGTCAAACCTCGCGCCTTCAGGATGCTCATAAGTGCATCGGTCGGTTTGGGGTTGCGATGCGGCGACTGGAGCAGATCAAGAAGACGCTGGTCATCCGCGGGCAACGTCTCCGGCGTCAACGAGGTGTCTATCACCGGACTTCCCGCGATATGCAGGTCACGCACCCACAAATCCGCCGCATTCGTCGCGAAATCCGGTCCCACGACGAGCGCAGGCTCGCCTTCAAGCGGGAATACCGCAAATTTCTGAGGTATCTCACTTGACGCCCCCGGCGCCATCATATACTCCCTGAACAGTGGATCAATCCAGCAGTAGTAACCCGAAAAGTAGGTGATATTCACAGGTGAGGTGGCAACCAGTACGTCCACCCCGCAACGCTCCATATACGCCATCGCACGAGTTTTGTTAAAGAGCATAATTTTACTCCGTTCACATTTGATATTTTTGAGTTGTGGGCGTTCAAGGATCGTGCCCCAGTGTTCGTACGGCAGGGATTATCTCATACTTCCGTCAATCTTTCAATGTCGAATCCTTGAATACTCAGCGCAACCACATCTGATTGTAGGGGACGGCCCCTGTGCCGTCCCGTCTGACAGCAGGCAATCTCAGTAGTCAACGAAGAAATTTTCCGTTGCAATCGGGCGAACACAGGGGTTCGCCCCTACAAACTGTGATTCTACGTTTGCTAAAAGATCGACTGATTGAATAGTAACAGGACGAGTTCGGGGCGAAAGAAACGTAACACAATCAAAGGATTTTAGATGTTATTGTTCTGATTCTTCCATGACTTTTTCTTGACTGCCTATGAGGGAAGATATATAATGCGCGGCACTGTATAGCCGACGCTTGTCGCAAAAGAGAAATCCCCTCATGTTCCGCAACTGTTTTGTGCCTTGGATTCTGGAGCCGAACACTGTGAATCTAGACTGCTTTTTTCCCATTTTCTAGGCGGATTTCGTGTGGATGCTCAATATTCCGGTTTGTAGTAGGATCAAATGAGTGAATAACGAATGCGATAGAGATCCCTCTTCATTGCCCGTGCATGCCTCTGGGAGTTTTACTGACCAGCAAGCAAATGAATAATGAGTGCGCTAGAGATCCACTAATCACTAGCCACTAAACACTTACCATGTTTCGCTACAGCTACATCATAATCGACTTCTCGGAAATAGAGCGGGATGTCCAATCCACCTTTGCTCTCCTGAGAGACTGCGGATATTCCGGCGTTGAACTGAATCTGACGCCCGACGTGCTCAACCGCTTGGATGAACTCGAAGACACCGTAACTGCTAACGGCTTGGTTGTCCCCGCGCTGTTGACCGGTGCGGCTTACGACGAGGGACTGTGCTTGAGTTCGCCGGATTCAGACATCCGAAAACGCACGGTGGAACGCCTGAAGAGCTATCTGGATGTGGCGAGTCGGTTTAGCGCGATTCTGGTTGTCGGTCTCCTACAGGGGCTGCGCAGTGATGAAGCGGATCCTGTCGCGGCAAATCAACGCATCGTTGCCTGCCTTCGCGAAGTTGGACTTGCCGCTTTGGATGTGGGTGTCGAGTTCGTCATCGAACCGGTGAATCATCTCCAAGTCGGATTCAATAATTCGCTCGCCGAGGTGCAACACTTAATTGCCGAGATTGACGTGCCGGTATTCAAACCGATGCTGGACACGATCCACATGAATATCGAAGAAACTTCCCTGACGGAGCCAATTTACCGGTGTGGCGAGTCGTTGGGACATGTGCACCTGTGCGAGAGTAACGCGGGCTTGCTCGGGGCTGGTCGCATCAATTTCAAATCCGTATTGGACGCGCTCAAATCGGTGAAGTACGGGAGATTTGCGTCTGTCAAAGTGTACCGCAAAGCCAACCTTGAAGAGGGAATTCAATCGAGCATTGAATTTCTACGCGCGCAATCCTGAGTTGCGCGTGTTATACTCGCGTTGCCGGGAATTGCGTGTTTTCGAGCGTCTGGTAAAATAGCAGCCACGATCAAGTGAGATCATAGATTTCCGTACCACAATCTGTTAGATTGTGATCGCCTCTGTACGACCATTGAGATTCCATTTCCGAATCGCGACCTGCTGGTGCTCGTGAGTCGTATAATCCGTGGAATCCGTTTAATCAGTGAAAATCCGTGATTCAGACAATCACCAAAACACTCCATAAACGGCAGAATCAAACGAATGAATAATGAGCGATCAACCGAGTGGATAGCGAGGGCGATAGCTAATTCCGATAGAAATCCCTCGTCGCGTGAAGCCGCCGTGTGGATGACTTATGTGAATGTCGTCAACGGCGTGGACGAAGACTTCCGCGATATGAAAGCCCACGGGATCCAAGGCGTCGAGATAAACACCTATCCCGCTATCTGGGTAGGCGACGAAATCGAACCCGCGCAGGCGTTGGAATGCGCGCGAAGGCACGGCTTACAGTTGGCGTTCACCGTTGAGAACATTACGTTGCGCGCGGATCGCATCGCCTCCCACGGCACTACGCCGACACCGAGCGTCATGATCGGCGGCGCCTACGAAGGTGAGGCAATCGACTGGCATCGGTTTTCCTTCACGCCCCAACGACACGAGATTGCGATTGAGAAACCAATCTTCGGCGCCGATTGGACGTTGGGGAACGGCAGCTATTTCGCGGAGCTACTACCGCCGCACCATGCCGAAGTCATCGTCAAGGAGAAGGATTACGACGGGGCGCAACACTTGCTCATTCTCCCAGCCACCATTGAACCCCGCGACGAACACACCTACCTCATGGAGTTCGACCTCACCGGGGTGCGTGGCGATCTGGACAACGTAATGCTGGCGGTCTATTGGCGCATGCGCGGTCCCATCTGCGAACAGCCTCAACCCGCGAACTACTTCGGCAATACGGCGAGTCCCCATGCCACCAGTACCGCTGACGGATTTCGCGCCCAAATCAAGCACGAGATTGCGCGATGGACCGGAGCGAACGGCGGTACGTTTCCGAGCGATGTCGTTATGGGGATTCGGCTCGGAGATGAGGACTTCCTGCAAACCGTGCCCAACGGTCCCGCGAATCCAGCCCAGTCCATGCCGCTGTGGGATTATTCGGACGATGCCATTGCCGCGTTTGAGCGCTTGAATCGAGACGACACTTATCCTCGCCACTGGACGTATCGGGAGGCGTTCGGCGAGCGCGCCTATGCCGACTGGATGTGGTCTCTCCACGATGCATGTGCCTGCTTGCTGCGCGTTGCAAAGGAGGCAAGCTGCGAAGAGGGGTTGAGCGCTTTGAGAACCTACCGAAATTTGACGCGATGCAACAGTTTCTATGTAGGGAACGATCACGGCGGTATGTCGCTCGATATGTCGGCACGCGAGATCGACATCGTGTCCGCTGACCCGTACCCGGCGTCCGACCGCGGGTTTAACGACGGCAGCATTCCCGGTGATATGGGATATGTCGCCGGGCTGGCGCGCAGACACGGAAAAGAGTTGATGCCGTGGATGCAAGGGCATGAGGGACGGCATCCGTCCCCGGCTCATCTCAATCGAATTTATGAACAACACACCGCACAAGAGCCGACGCGGATAATGTACTTGGGCTACGGCAGCACCGAGAGACCTCCGGTGGGCACGGATGCCACCTTCCCCCACGGAAACGTAGACTCTTGGGAGCTATCCCGCGAACTCAACATGCAATTTCAGAGGCGTACCCCGCGGCGCATAGAGGCTCGAGTCGCCGCACTCCGCGACTATCACGTGTGGAGCCTGAACGGGTTCGGTCAAGATGACTGCCTTGACCGGTTCTTTGCGGGGATTCTCGACAACATTTCCGTACGTTACGGGACGCATTACGACCCGATTGAGGTTCGATCTCTTGAGGAGCTTGACTGGGATGAAGCTGCCCGCTACGTTCTACTGATTTCCGCTCTTCCCCGAAAAGTGGAATGCTGGGATCGGTTGACTGAATTGCCCTCAAAGTGCATACTGCTCGCATCCGACTGTGAAACACTCACTTCCAACGAGACGATAACCGGTGTGCGTTCTGCAAGCGATGTCGAAGTTGGAGGGGAAGTCGCACTGTCCGACGGCACGTCCCTGCAATGCCTATATACACGCTGTGCGGAGGTCGCTCCCACTGCTCAAACGCTCGGAACGCATGGCGGCAATACCTGCATTTGGCGGGCAAGGAATATCATCTATCTAGGCGCCCGAGTCGCACAGCATGAGATTCCGAGGCTTTTGGACTGGCTCGGCACATGCGATTGCCCCGAGTTAATTAACGGTTAAGGTTATTCGTCGGTGTGCCGCGAGCCTCACACTGGTCCTGAATCCATCGGTTAAACTGTACCGCGTCCAATGACCAACTCGAAACCAAGATGACTATGGAGGTCAAACCATGACAGAGGAACAAATCAGGCATTTTGAGACCTTAGGGTTCTTTCTATGGAAACAACTGCTGTCTCCCGACGAAATGCGGGTGCTTTCCGACGCCTTTGACGCGGCAATGACGAAAGCGCGCGGCGGAGAGAATGATCCGGAACTGCGTCAGGACGAAGGAGGCAATTCCGCCAGAAGAGAACAGATTATTCCCTTTTTCGACTATGATCCGGACGCTTTTTATCCTCTACTTGACGATGAGCGATTTGTTAATGTCCTCGCAACCCTGCTCGGGGATGATTTCATCCTTACCGTAAGCGAAGGCGTCATCCATGCCGGCGGCACACGGTGGCATCACGACGCTTACGGTCCCGAAGGCTTCTTCAGCATGAAAGTCGCCATCTATCTAGACCCACTCGGTCCCGATGACGGATGCCTCAGCGTCATTCCGGGCAGCCATTTCATGGAATACCGCCAGGCGCTCAATGAAACCATCGGCACCATTGGCGTAAAACCCGAGGAGCTTCCGGGACATTACCGAATCTGCACCGAACCTGGGGATGTCATCTTCATGAATCACAAGACGCATCACGCCGCGCTGAGCGACAACCCCGGGCGCCGCGTTATCTACTTCAATGCGGTCCAGAATACAACCGTCGAAAAGAACCAAGAACACTTCGATTGGTTGATGGATTTTCTCCGTGGCGAGACGAATCATTGGGGTAGGTTCTACAGCGAGAGTCTCCTGCGCACCGCTACGCCGCGCCGGCAAAAGATGATGGATCGAGCCATTGAGTTGGGATTCGGAAATACGGGACCCATCACCCATTTGCAAAATCTGTAAAATCGGGCATACGCAAAAATGCGAAATCATGGTTTTCTGTTGTAGGGAATAACGATCGTTATTCCCTACGCTTGAGCCAAGAATAAAATCGCTCGTTATGGAGGAAACGAAATCGTGCCTTTGAGGAATACCGAATGCTGTTACGGCTAATCCAAATGGGGATTGGGAATCTGTTCGTCCTCGGAGTTACTATCCACCTCTTTCGTCTCCTACGGACAACCATTCTTCATCTGGATATCCCAATCTTCGGTTTCCTGTGGATATTCAGCGCTACGCTGTTTACCTTTCTCCTTGGAATCTTCGGGTTTCTCGCGCCGGTGCCGATGACTCTCGTTAGCCTCGTCGGATTGCTACTGATCGGGCTGAACGCCGCTCGGCAGCGCGAGCGCTACGTTACAATCCTTGACACCTTTCGCACGTCGTTCAAGCGCCCAAGATTCACTCCGGTCGGCGTTCTCCTCGCCGCCGCGGCGATCCTTCAACTCCTCCGAATCGCCTTCCACGTCTGTTATACTCCGCCCTATGTGCACGACACGCTGACCTACCACCTACCCAACGTCGCCGAATGGGTGCAAAAGGGACGCATCCACGCCATCTCTACCCCCGTCCTTCGGAGTTATTGGCCCGCGACCTTTGAGGTGTTCGAGTCGTGGTTCGTCGTTTTCCTGCACAACGACCTCCTGATTCAACTCGGCTGCGTTTCGTGCTATCTACTCGCCGTGACATCGGTGTATGCCATCTGTCGAGGGCTGAACTTTGGAAAGCATCTCGCGGCGGGTGTCGCGCTGCTCTACGCTTATACCCCCTCCGTGGCAATCCATGCGACCTCTTGCAAAAACGACATGGCTGTTGCGGGGATGTATTTGTTTGCCATGGCACTCCTCGTGCACCTGCTGCGGGTGGGCGATTCCTCAAATTTTCCCCTGTCACGACGCCTCCTGCTCATCGCTATGGCTTTCTGTTACGGGATTGGCACCAAGGCGTATGCCGTCTTTATCGCGCCCGGCTTAATCCTTCTCGGCATTGTGGCGCTGGCGAAACATCGGTTGTTCAAAAAGGTGATTCTCAGTCTGCATCCGAAGAACATCTCGTCAACAAGTCGTTTATTCCTTTACACAGGCCTCATTCTGGGCAGTGGGGTTTTGACGTTTTACTGGTACGTGCGCAACTACATAATTTTTGACAACCCGTTCTATCCCGCAGATTTTAAGCTATTCGGACACCTGATTTTCGGGTCGGGCGCCCCGCCCGACCCCGGCACCTCCGCTCAACCCTCATTCAGTTTTCACTCCATGTGGCAAAACGCACGAAACCTCGTAACCTTCAAGATTCTCGATAAATTCCGCATATATACCGACTTGAACCGCATCACCGGCTGGGGCTGGTTCAATTTCGCTTGCGGTGTTTCGGCGGTAATCTACGGACTGCTGTTCGTCAGGCGGGTACGGTTCATTATTCTCTGTTTTGTCATATCGCTGCTGTCGCTGTTGGGCTGGGTATTCGTCGATGACTGGCACGGTCGATTCCTCCATTTCTTCCCCCCGGTTTTTGCCATCGCTTTCGGGGCGCTGCTGATATGTCTGCGAATCAAACGAGTTCAGGCGCCTTTGGTGGTGCTCGCCATCGTGTGTAGTTTCTTCAATTACCTAGCCGTGCTCAATGTCGGCGTGTTTTCCAAAGAGGATTTGGGACGCCTTACGGCGCTCCCGCCGCTGGAACGCTCGTTGGTCAACGCAAACATCGATTACCCGTGGGTTACGGGTAGTGCATATCGGGAGGTGTTGAATCATGTCCCCGAGAACGAAATCATCGGATACAGTTTGAAAAAAAATGATGTCATCTACCCGCTTTACGGCAGCAATCTGTCGCGTCGCTTGCATTACCTCCCTGTCTCCCCCGTAAGCCTGGTAGATTCTATGAACCTACACGGCATTCGCTACCTATATTTCCCGAGAGCGGCGGAACGATTTATCGGGGAGTGGATTTATCCTTACGGCGCTCATCAGATTGGCGTTCGCAACGGGCAAATGGCAACTTGGATTAACCTGGGTTCGCGCAATCACGAATACAACGCGGGGAAAGTTCAACCCGGCGAATGGACGCATCTTGCTTTTACCTACAGTGGCGATCGGGCAATCTCCTACGTGAACGCTGAAACCGTTGTAATACTCGACTATCACGGCGAGATCGCTTTTAATCGAACGCCCCATTTCGTGATTGGAGAACGGTCAAATGTGACAATGGGCGAACCCTTCGGGGGAATGATTGACGAAGTTGCGCTATTTCATCGAGTTTTGACACAAACGGAGATTCGAGAGATAATGAACCGGGGAATCTCCCTGAAGGTAAACCCCGGCAATCAATTCGATATCCGATCAGATGGCTTGGTAGCCTACTACCGGTTCAATGGAGATACAAAAGACCTGTCCGGTAATAGTCACGAAGGGAAACTGTTTGGTCGTGCGGAACTTACCTTAGATAACGGCGCCCCGGTACCCGGCGCAAAGGGATGTGTCCAATTCCCGGGGATTATCGGTAACGGCGTCGATTGCGGGGAATCACCGGAGTTTCGAATCGCATCCAACCTCACGCTTATGGCGTGGGTCAATCCGGACAGTGTTGACGGCACCCACTTCGTGGCAGGTACACCCTACAACGGCGGCGAATGGTGGAAACACTCGCGAATCGCAGAGGTGATTCGAGAAGACAAATTTACCCAAATTACAAGGCATCTCTATGCGCTCAAATTGGATGGCAATCATCGTCGGACTGGGGATTCTGGCGATTAATCTGTATTTGCTCAAAATCTACATCTCCACACAGGCAAAACTCACATTCGAATTTGTCTTGACGTTAGTCAATCCTTAAAACTCCATTCGTTGAGATAATTGTGTCTTATCTCGGGCCTGTAGAGGTCAACAATCGTCACCTCTACCTTTGCATCGGGGCTTGGATGGTGAACTGTAGGAGCGATCTCCAGGTCGCGACCTTTTATCGCGGGTAAAACTCGCTCCTACAGAAGACGTGCAATAAATCGCACTACTACAAACCGAACTGTGTAAATCTTATATGTATAATTCCTAGTTGCAATGACTATAGTCGCGTCCCTTCCCCTCTCTTCTTCCCATCTTCCATCCTTCCGTCCAATCCCCGCTAGTCACTGTTTCTCTAGCAACTCCCGATTTTTGGCGTTTTCACTTGGATCGACCTTGAAGAAGTGATAAAATGGATTGGGTTTACACAAGGCATACCGAACTCCTGAATCAAACAATCGAGGACACCCATGAACGTAGATCGAGAGAAATTCTTCAATGACGGTTTCCTTATCATACGGAACTGCATCCCCCCGGAACAGCTAGACGGGCTCCGTGATAGTTTTGAGGTATTGGTTGAACGCCAGAAAGCCATCTGGGCTAGCGAACGAGGCCCAGACGATCCGCCGGGCGGTGCATGGGAGACCAGCGGACAGCCGCGATTATCGGGTTATGAAAGACTGATTGACCCGACGACTGCGGACACTGTCGAGATCTGCCTACATGAGAACACCATGGGTGTGTGTGAACAACTGATGCGCGCCGACGCGGGAGCTCAGAATAAGATGTTTATGTGTAGCCCGGTGCGTGATTATGGACCTGCCAGTTGGCATCGAGATATCCATCCCGTCGATCAGGCGCCGCTGCGAGGATTGCAGATGGACCTCTTGGAAAACGCACCCGGCTATCTCCAGTGGAACATTCCACTCTACGATGATAACGTGCTGTGGACGGTGCCCGGCAGCCATCGCAGAGGCAACACCGAAGCCGAAAACAAGCAACTCAGTGAGAATTCACAGGTGCCGCTGCCCAATAGCATTCCGGTAGAGATGAACGCGGGCGATGGGGTCGTTTACACTAACACCATCTTCCACTGGGGCAGCAACTACAGCACAAAACTGCGGCGAACAATCCATCTGGGCTACCGCTCCTTCGGCGGACCGATTTTCCCCTATGTTTGCCATTATCACCGAAATCTGGATTTTACCCGACACCTTTCTCCGGATGCACGAGGCGTTTTTGAACGCCACGCCCGACTATACCGTGAAGAATGCGATGTAATCGAGTCCACCTTCCGCGCAATCATTGACAAGAACGCGGACGCCTTTCGCGAAGGTCTTGCCGTAATCCATCCCGGTGGATCCGGGCGGATTGTGTGCCTTATACTTCTGTCCAAAGTGGCATACAAAATGCGATTTTCTTCGCATCCGGTAAGGGCGGCTTTCGGCAGCGACATTTCACAAGATTTAGATCTTGGCCCGCGCTTTTCATCGGCTGAGCTCGAAACACTTTGGGAACGATTCACAAAACTGGATGAAACAATTCAATCGCACGACGAACAGTTTATCCCGGGCTTTCAATCCGGACCGATGCGTTACTATTTCGAAGAGATGCCGGCGGGTTTCGATGTGGAAGACTTCATCGCAAGTTGGGACACGTAATTGAAGGTCGCTTACTGAAACCGAGTTTTTTCCTCAAAACTCGGTTTCTTCCCGGAATCAATGTAGCTTTACAGCATCGGTATAATGACTTACGCGCTTCTGTAGGGAACAACGATCGTTGTTCCTACTCATGACGTGTAACTAAAGACCGACAATCATGTTAATCCCGATAATCACATAAATCACAGTTCAGACAAGTGCCAAGAGGGTTATAGGAATTACATCATGGATCTTGAGGATGCCAGCCTTCGACTGGATGAGGAAGGGTACTACATACTGGAAAATTTGATTGCCCTCCATGAAGCGGAACGGCTGGATTCGGCGGCACGTTCCCTAATGGAGCTCGAATCCGATCCGAACCAACGATACCTGAGCATGGAGGACTCTCTCAATACTATTCCCGGTTTGGCGCCGCTCTGCACGCACCCGGCAATCCTCGAGTTGGCTGAATCGGTGCTGGGAGAAAAGTTCATTCTGGCGAACACCGTCGCCATGAAGTGGTGTAGACCCGGCGCCACGGCTGGCGGATTGCATGCGGATTGGCCCCTAAACGCGGGTATACCCCAACCTTGGCCCGTACTGCCAACCGGATTTCAGGCATTCTGGATGCTCACGGACTTCACGGCGGACAACGGTGCGACCACCATTGTACCCTTCAGCCATCATAGCCGGCGCCCTCCGACGCAATCGGAGTATCCGCAGGAGATGCCCCTCGTCGGAAGGAAGGGATCCGTGGCGGTGTTTGTCAACGGCACTTGGCATCGCAGCGGCGCAAACACGACGACAAACCAACACCGCATGGCAGCCAATATGCTCTACATTCCCGGTTTCCTGAATCGCCCGAGAACCGGTTGGCCCCTTGTGAAGCGCGAGGTTTACGAGCAATTCTCGCCGCGCCTGCAAGAATTGCTCGAGCGCTCTGTTGAATGGTGAATCTTACGAATCCGCAAATTTCCCCTACGTTGGTAGGAGCGATCTCCGAATCGCGACTTGTCGGGAATCGGAATCCCATCCTACGGCGGCAATAGGAATAATCTCCGATTCTCGACCTCTCGTTGCTGTGTAAATCCTATGCACCTAAACGAAGTCAAATTACGACTCGACGAACAGGGATACGCTATACTGGAAGATCTTCTCGACCCGGACGAAGCCGAGCGCCTTGATGCCATAGCACGTCCCATCATGGAGGTACCACGAGACAATATCTGGGGAGCGAACGGCTATGTCAGCATGGAAGGATCTTTGAATCATATTCCCGATCTGGCGCCACTGTGCATTCATCCAACAATTCTGAAACTCGTCGACATGGTTCTTGGAGAGAACTATTTCCTGGCAAACAATGTCGCCATGAAGTGGTGCAAACCGGGCACACACGTCGGAGGCTTGCATTCTGCCGGAGGTTCACAACCCGCCCAGACCTTTACCGGTTACCCCACAGATCTACAAGTCTTCTGGATGCTTACCGACTTCACGTATGAAAATGGCGCTACAATGGTTGTGCCGTTTAGTCATCATACACGTAAATCTCCAACTCGGGCGTCGTACCCGCAGGAGATTCCTGTCGTCGGCAGAAAGGGCTCCGTATGCGTGTTTTACGATAGCCTCTGGCATCGCAGCGGCGCGAACACGACCACCGATCAGCATCGCATGTCTGCAAATGTTTTCTATCTACCGTGGTTCCTCCACCGATCAGACGAACAGTGGCCGCGAGTGAAGCGTGAACTCTACGATCAATTACCGCCGCGCTTGCAGGAGTTGCTCGTGCGCTCCGTCGAAGATCCAATTTAACGGTTTGTAGTCCCCTAATCTACCGCGCATCTTCTATTGGAGATTAAAACAAACGATCATCGGAGTGAATAGTGACAGCGATAGTAATTCCTGATAGAAATCCCATAGAGATTCCCTGCAATCTTCAAGATAGATGATAACCAGTATAGAATCATGACATTTTTCTGTCGACATGCTGCTCCGCTGGAGCAAATCCCTCGCAGCAGCGTTATTCCTCTGTCACTGAGAGTCGGGCTTGTCTTCCACTCCAGAGGAGTGCAATGTCAATAGCTAGGAGAAGTCGGTTTCTTCCGCTCCAGCGGAGCGGCATGTGAATACTTCAGACAAATGGTACAGTAGCTGATGTTTAGGGTGCCTTTGTAATCAGGAGAAAAACATCTATTAGATCGTTCATCCACGATAGCATAAGCGTATGCCACGTATTTGCGCTGGTAATAGGAAGACTAAATGGATTCGAAACAAGACAAAAGTCTTTCCTCGGATGGCCGAGATGGAACGGGCACCTACTTTAGACGTAGAAGAATTCTCCGGTAAATGTAGTCTGATTGTCAACTCACGCGTCCGCTAACACTAAAGAATGCTACAGCGCCTGACTTAGGTTTTATCGGATTTGACAGGCATTTCCAAGCAGCGGCGTTACCAAAAGGAGAAAAAATGATGTCTAGCCGAGACATTCTGGACCGGAACGATCTGGTCTACAAAGCCCTTCCGCCCCGTTGGGTGTTCGGACTACCGATCGGCAACGGTCAGATTGGAGGCATGATTTGGGTGGAAGATGAGACCAAGGTTGTCGTCACGCTTGACAGCGTATGGGCGTGGGATCTCCGTCAGACGCCCAACCAATCCACCTACGCCCATTTTCGAGAACTCATGGCAGCCGAGAAATACGACGAGATCGGTGCGCACCTCAACACCGGAGAACCCTTGCCGAGAAAGACTTACGTGGGCAGGCTCGTCTTTGATGTAGGACGAACAATTTCGGGTGAGGGGCGGTTGCGCCTGGGTGATGCCGATGTAGAACTTGACCTTCGCACCGATAATGGCGATGCCATTCATCTAAAGTTCGTCGCCTATGCAAATCTTCCCGCCATTGCGGTAGATCACCCTCAAACCGGCATCAAGGAGATTCGGCTGGAACGACTTTCGACGGAACGTGTCGGCTTGCATGACGCGCCCGAATACACTCAAGGCACTTCGGCGTCAATTGAGTGGATTCGCCAAGACATCCCCGATAGCCCCGCAATTGTGCTTGCGTTGCGCCGAGGAGAGACTCAGTCGTTCGCAACCGTCCAAGCCACGCGAAACGGGAGCGACCCGCTCGAAGAAGCAACCCGTGTACTTGAGAGGGCGTCGGCAACCCCCGACGAGCACCTTGAAGACCACCGCGATTGGTGGGGGCGCTTTTGGGAGAGATCGAGCGTTCAGGTGCCGGATGAGAAAATTGAATCGCTCTGGTATATGGGGCTGTACATGCTTGCCGGTGCAAGCCGCAAGGGTGGATGCGCCGCTAGTCTCCACGGTGTCTGGTCACCTGACAATTGCATCCCGCCCGCACACGGTTTCTACATCTGGGACTTCTACTCGCAGCATTGGGGACTTTATACGGCAAACCGTCTGGAACTTGGCGAAGCCTTCTGCGACCATTTCATCTCCATTCTCCCGCGTCTCAAGGAACAGACGCGGCAGTTCTACGAGTGGGATGGCGTCTTTGTCCCCGGCATCATGAGTGTCGACGGGTCATGGATTCGCGTCGGCCACAACGAGTTGCTACTCTGGCCCGGCACCACCGCATGGGTTGCGCAAGCCTTCTGGTGGCAATATCTCTATAGCAACGACATCGATTTCCTCAAAGAGAAGGGGTATCCCTTCATGCGCGAGTGCATGCTGTTTTTTGAGCGACTGCTCGAAAAGGGGGACGACGGAAAATACCATCTGAACGTTGCCTACGCGCCCGAGTTTAAGAGTTGGGCACGAGACGACACGCTCAGTTTATCACTAATTCGGTATCTCATCGATGGCGCGTTGAAAGCTGTAGAGGTTCTTCAAATTGACGAGCCTCGTCTGGCGACTTGGAAGGAGATGCTCGAAAACCTCCAGGAATATCACGTTGATGATTCGGGGCTATGTTTTGCGGAAGGATTGCCATACTCGGAGTCTCACCGCCACATGTCCCACCTCGCGCCCGTCTATCCTTGCGACGATGTGAACATTGACGGCTCGTCGGAAGAGCGCCAACTGATTGATCGGACAATCAACAACGTTATTCTAAAGGGGTACGGCACCTTCGTCGGTTGGGCGTTTGTCTGGCTCTCGGCGATCGCCGCGAGAGCCGGGCGCGGTAGGATGGCGTGGTGGACGCTCAAGCAGTGTGCGGATGCTTTCGTCAGCGGCAACACGTACAATCTGAACTTGGATTGGGAACGGAACGGCATCTCCATCCAACCCGACACCCTCTGTGTCGACGGAAACATGGGAGCGGTCGACTCCCTCAACCAGATGCTGCTGCAGAGTTGGGGTGGACGCATCCGCGTATTTCCGGCGTGTCCCAACCATTGGCGCGAGATTCGGTTCGACAACCTGCGGAGCGAGGGAGGCGTGGAAGTCTCAGCCGTACGTTCGGATGGACGCACACTAGGTGTTCGGTTGCTATCCGTGTCAGAAACAAGTGTTCGGCTCGTCAATCCATTCAGTGATTCGGGCGGTTTCCTCGGTGGTCGGCAGATACAGCCGACCACCGACGGCGATTTGGAAGTTAATCTCACCGCCGGGGATGCGGTCTGGTTGACAGCCGCACCCGAGATTCAGTCCGATGACTTGGAGAGTTTCGCTGTCGAACGCCCTGAAACCCTGTGTAATCCGTACGGCCTCAAGTTTGTCGACCCGGATTGGCTGAACGACAGCCCGGACATCGCGAAAGTACACCCACACTTCCGTGGAACCTTCGTAGAATAAGCGGACCAAAACCAACTGTTTTCTTGGAAATGTAAGCAGCGAGAATCCGAACCGGGAACATTGACCAGCCTCAACCGACGCCAAAGATTCATGATATGGGATTCTTCCAAGACGTGCTTGATAGAAACGATCTCGTCTGCAACGTGCTACCACCACGGTGGGTCTTTGGTCTGCCCATCGGCAATGGGCAGATTGGCGGGATGGTCTGGATCGAAGATGAAACGAAGGTGATTATTACGTTGGATCACGTTTGGGCGTGGGATCTCCGCCAGCATCCCCGCGAAGACCCGGACAAACTCCGTTTCGACAACTTGGTCGCCTTCAGAGGGCACCTGTTGCGAAAGGATCGGCTGTCCGACATTGTGGCGGGCAAACTTTCAATCGAGGCGGGCTTTCTCACGGACATACTCTGCTCGGTGGATTGGAGCCTTTCGCTCCCCACCAAGACACATGTCGGAAGAGTTGTCATAGAGTTTGATGAGAAAATCTCGGGGTCGGCGCGCCTCCGTCTTCACGATGCCCAAACTGTGCTCGCAATCCGCACTGAATCTGAAGATAGCGTTCGCCTGGGAATTCGTGCGGATGCCAATCTGCCGGCGATTGTCATATCTCACGATCGTCGGGATTGCATCAAGGACATACGGATTGAAAGGGTATCGTCTGACGATTTGCTGCCGCATCTTCAATCTGGCGAACCCATCCCCGAGTGGTATAGACTCCCGGACTTCGAACGAGGGAATCAAGAGGAGATTGAATGGATTCGGCAGGACATTCCCGAGAGCCCGTCACTAGTGATTGCACTGCTACCGGGAGATAAGCAATCCTGCGTAACCGTGCAGGCGGCTCGCGACGGATCCAATCCGGTCAAGGACGCGATAGGCGCGCTTGAGCAGGCGGTATCCTCCCACGAACACTGCTTGCGAGAACATCGTGCTTGGTGGCGGCAGTTTTGGGAGCGGTCCGGAATTCAATTGCCGGAGACTAAAATCGAATCCCTCTGGTACATGGGACTGTACCTTCTGGCATCCTCAAGCCGCGAGGGTGGGGCGTCGGTGAGCTTGCATGGGTTGTGGCAGCCAGACAGTCGAATGCCACCCTCGTTAGGGCTCTACATCTGGGACTTCTATCCGCAGTATTGGGGCATTTACGGCGCAAACCATTTGGAGTTAGGGACGGCATACTACAATCACTGGCTCTCAATCTTGCCGCGTCTCAAGGAGGAAACGGAGAAATTCTACGGATGGCAGGGAGCTTACGTTCCCGGGCAAATGGCAATAGACGGTTCTTGGCTCTTGGCGCCGTGGCCCCACGTCCTATTTTGGCCCGGGACGAGCGCTTGGGTGGCGCAGGCTTTCTGGTGGCACTACCTTTACAGCGCCGATGAGGATTTCCTTAGGGAAAAAGCCTACCCCTTCATGCGGGAGTGTATGCTGTTCTACGAAGGGTTCCTGAAAAAGGGAGATGACGGCAAGTATCATGTCCATCCCACGCAATCTCCGGAAACCGGCGGTTGGGGAAGCGATGATACACTGACGCTCTCTCTGCTCCGCTGCCTTATCAAAGCGCTGCTAGAGGCTGCGGAGATTCTTGGGTTGGATGAACCGCATCGGGAGGCATGGGCGAAGATTCTTGAGAACCTTCCGGGATACCACAAGGATGAGACGGGCTTTCACCTGAAAGAGGACACTCCGTACACGCAGTGCCACCGTCACCTATCGCATCTCGCGCCCATCTATCCCGGAGGCGACATCAATATCGATGGCTCAACGGATGACCGTCAACTCATTGAGGCATCTTTGGATACACTTGTGTCAAAAGGCTATGGAATCTGGGTCGGTTGGTCGTTCGCGTGGGCCTCGGTCATCGCTGCAAGGATCGGACGCAAAAGGATGGCGTGGTGGACGCTAAGGCAGTTGGCGGATGTCTACGTTTCGTGCAACACTTTCAATCTAAACCTCGATTGGGAACGGAACGGAATTGCATCGGACACGGACGCCTATTGTCAAGATGGCAACATGGCGGCGGTGGCGGCTGTCAACGAGATGCTGCTGCAAAGTTGGGGTGGGCGCATCCGCGTGTTTCCGGCATGTCCCAACCACTGGCGGGAAGTCCGGTTCGATCGGCTCCGCGCTGAAGGTGGCGTAGAAGTGTCCGCCGTGCGTTCGGAGGGCCGCACATTGGGCGTGCGGCTAATGTCCGAGTCGGCGCAGCGTGTGCGACTACTCAACCCATTCGCTCCCGGAGGTGGCTACCTCGACGGACAGCCTATCATTCCCAACGAAGACGGCAATCTCGTCGTAGCGCTGGTGCCCGGACAAGCGTTATGGCTGACAGCAGACGCAGGGATTCAGCCCGCCGATTTGGAAAACTTTGTGGTGGATCAACATATCGAAGAGCAAAACCCTTACGGTTTGAAATTTCTCAATGAGCGATGGTTTGCCGATAGCTCGGACGTTCCAAACGTACATCCGCATTTCTTCAATTCGTTCATTCGGTAGGATTGAAGAATCTATTGAAGCCCTGTTTTCCGCGCAGGCGATTCCGGCGGTTGAGGTGCCAAGGAAAATATGCAGACCAGCTCCCCACACGAACGTTAGGAGGATTACGGAAAATTGACGAATTCTGTGGACGACATATTAAGGCGAAACGATCTGGTTTACAAAGTCCTCCCGTCCCGCTGGGTATTTGGACTGCCCATCGGCAATGGTCAGATTGGCGGTATGATATGGGTGGAAGACGAAACTAAGGTTGTTGTCACGCTTGACAGCGTTTGGGCGTGGGACCATCGTCATAGCCCAGCGGGTGTTACCTATGCCCGGTTTCGGGAACTCAAGGCAGCGGGTAGAGAGAAAGAGGTACGCCAAAATCCCGGCGGCGATGTTCTTCCGAGGAAAACGTACATAGGTCGCCTCGTGATCGACGTTGGTCAGAAAATTTCGGGAGAGGTGCGATTGCGCCTCCAAGACGCCGAGGTGGAACTTGACCTTCGCACAGGCGGCGGCGAAGTCATCCATCTGAAACTCGCTGCCTATGCAAATCTTCCCGCCATAGTGGTTAACCACCCAAATACCGGAATCAAAGAGATACGGTTGGAACGACTCACGGCGGAACGCGTCGGCTTGAACGATGCGCCTGAATACGTACAAGGAAGGTCGGGATCGGTTGAGTGGATGCGCCAAGATATTCCCGATAGCCCCTCAATTGCGCTCGGATTGCTGTCGGGCGAGAAACAGTCCTTCACCACTGTACAGGTTTCCCGGAACGGAGTCGATCCCGTCGGCGAAGCCGTAAACGTACTTCGGAGGGCATCGGAATCTCCCGACGAGTTCCTCGACAATCATCGTGCCTGGTGGCGGCGTTTTTGGGCGAAATCCAGCGTTCAGGTGCCGGACGAAAAGATTGAGGCGCTCTGGTATATGGGGCTATATATGCTCGCATCCGCAAGTCGTGAAAACGGATGTGCGGCCAGTCTGCACGGACTCTGGTCACCCGATAGTTGTATTCCGCCCGCGCACGGTTTCTATATTTGGGATTTCTACTCACAGCATTGGGGACTTTACACCGCAAACCATCTGGAGCTGGGCGAGGTGTTTTGCGACCATTTTCTATCAATTCTCCCGCGTCTTAAAGAACAGACTCGGCAGTTCTACGAATGGGATGGCGTTTTCGTCCCCGGAGTCATGATTGTCGATGGATCATGGATATTCAGAGGAGGCAACGAGGTACTGCTCTGGCCCGGTGCCACCGCGTGGGTTGCGCAAGCCTTTTGGTGGCAATATCTTTACAGCGATGATATCCAATTTCTTAGAGAAAAGGCCTACCCCTTTATGCGCGAGTGTATGCTGTTCTATGAACGCTTGCTCGAAAAGGGGGAAGACGGCAAGTACCATCTCTACGTGAGTTTTTCTCCCGAATTTCAGAGTTGGATTCCCGACGATACGCTAAGCTTAACCCTAGTCCGTTATCTCATTAACGCGGCAGTGAAGGCGGTTGAGATTCTCCAGATTCATGAATCTCATCTCCCTATCTGGCGGGAGATGCTGGAAAATCTCCAAGAATATCACGTTGACGACTCCGGGTTGTGTTTGGGAGAAGGATTGTCATATACGGAGTCTCACCGCCACATGTCGCATCTTGGACCAATTTATCCCTGCGATGACCTGAATATTGACGGCTCATCGGAAGATCGCCAACTTATTGAACGGTCCATAGAAAACGTCATTCTGAAGGGGTACGGCACTTTTGTCGGTTGGGCGTTTGTCTGGCTCTCGGCGATTGCCGCACGAGTCGGTCGCGGCAGAATGGCATGGTGGACGCTCAAGCAGTTTGCGGATGCCTTCGTCTCAGGCAACACATACAACCTGAACCTGGATTGGGAGCGAAACGGCATCTCCACCAAGCGCGACACGCTCTGCGTCGACGGTAACATGGGGGCGGTCGATTCTCTCAATCAGATGCTGCTGCAGAGTTGGGGCGGACGTATCCGCGTATTTCCGGCATGTCCCAACCATTGGCGCGACATTCGGTTTGATAACCTGCGCTGTGAGGGAGGCGTAGAGGTTTCCGCGGTGCGTGCAGATGGGCGCACAGTGGGGGTTCGGTTGCAGTCCACGTCAGGGACTAGCGTCCGACTCGTCAATCCGTTCGGCGATTCAGGCGGTTTCCTTGATGGGCGTCAGATCCAGCCGACGGCCAACGGAGATTTGGAAGTCGACCTCGACGCCGGCGATGCGGTCTGGTTGACAGCCGCACCCGAGATTCAAACCCGGGACTTAGGGGCATTTGTCGTCGAACGCCCCGACACCCTGCGTAATCCGTACGGTCTCAAGTTTGTGGACGACGACTGGTTAATCGAAAACCCCGATATTCCAAACGTACACCCGCATTTCCTCAATTCTTTCGTAAAGTAGGGATGTCGCAATTTTTTTGGTTCTCGATTGTCTAATCTCGCTATCCCTACGGTGAGGGCCAAAACGAATTCGTAGACCCATGCTATGCGGGAACCCTATAAGAAATGAGGAAGATTGATGGATTTCGTTGAAGAGGTTCTACAGCGAAACAATCTGGTTTACGAGGTACTTCCCCCACGATGGGTTTTCGGATTGCCTATCGGAAACGGGGAGTTAGGGGGAATGGTCTGGGTGAGGGACGATACGCAACTCATCGTCACGCTTGACCACGTCTGGGCATGGGACAACCGCAGCCACCCCCTTAAAGATTCAGATCGGTTCAACTACCAGTCGTTTCGCGCTGCTATCGAAGCGAACGATAAATCATTCTTGGACATTATTCCGTTTCATCATCATTGGCATCTGCCTGCAAAGACTCACGTCGGACGCGTGGTCATTGACTTTGGCGAACGGATATCGGGTACGGCGAGACTCGATTTAATCAACGCTGAAGTCCGCATTCGTCTACAAACGGAGCGTGGAGATACCTTTTCGATGAGTGTGCTCGCCCTCGCTGATCGACCCGTCATTGCCATCGATCACGGTCCTCTAACGAACGTCAAGGACATGCGAATTGAGCGAATATCAAGCGCGAGGTTAAGGCCCGACCCACCCGAGTGGGCAAAATTGCCTGAACACGCCTCCGGCAAAAAGGGTGAAGTTGAATGGATTCGGCAGGATATTCCCAATAGTTCATCCATAGCATTGGCGCTGCTGGCCGGTGAGACGCGTTCCTATGTGACTGTGCAAGTCGGACCAACGCAGTCGGATTTGCTTGACGATGCAGTAGACGTTCTAAGGGAGGTATCCGCGGATTTCCACAAGTGTCGCGACCGGCACCGAACTTGGTGGCGCGAATTTTGGAATCGCTCGGCGATTCAGTTACCGGATCCACAGTTTGAATCCTTATGGTACATGGGTTTGTATCTGCTTGCTGCCTCCAACCGGAGCGGCGGCACACCTGTTAGCCTACACGGGCTCTGGCAGCCGGACGGTCGCGAGCCGCCCCAGCAAGGCTTTTTCATCTTCGATTTCTATCCGCAATATTGGGGGATCCACACCGCCAATCAACAGGGACTGGGGACGGTGTACACCGACTATTTCTTTTCACGTATCTCTCACTTTAAGAAGCAAGCGGTGGACTTCTTTGGGTGGGATGGGCTGTGTATCCCCGGGTTTATCGGAGGCGATGGCACGTGGCTGGTAACCGACTCAAGGGTCTTCCTTTGGCCCGGAACCACCGCCTGGGTGGCACAGCACTTTTGGTGGCATTATCTTTATAGCGGAGATGAAGCGTTCTTGCGTGAAAAAGCCTATCCCTTCCTGCGCGAATGTATGCTTTTCTACGAAGGCGTATTGGAAAAAGGCGAGGACGGACAATACCATCTCCCCTTGACCAACTCCCCCGAATGGGGCAATCCGCTCGATCCGGAGATATGGGGCACGGATGACACAATGGGCTTATCCTGTATTCGGTTTGTCGTCAACGCTTTGCTGGAAGCGGTCGATATTCTGGAAACGGCCGAACCGCACATCGATCTGTGGAAAAACATCGCCGATCATCTCGCGCCGTATCCCGTGGATAACCAGAAGATTTTTAAGGAGGGCGTTCCCGGCAGCGAGACGCGTGCAAACGGACTTGCCCTTATGGGAGAGTTCTCGTACACACACTCCCATCGTCATCTGTCGCATCTGGCGCCCGTTTTTCCGTGCGGCGATTTGAATCTTGACGGTTCCCGCGAAGAGATTTCGCTCATCCAGCAATCCATGGAAAACCTCGTTGCCAAAGGGTACTGGGAGTGGGCGGGTTGGTCTTTTGTGTGGGCGTCTTGCATTGCTTCGCGTGCTGGTTGGAGGGAAATGGCACACTGGACGTTATCGCAGTTTGCCGAAAAATTCGCATCGTGTAACACTTTCAATGTGAATGCTGACTGGAAGATTAGCGGCGTATCGACACACCGCAACGCAATCTCCTACTGCCAGGACGGCAACATGGGCACGGTGGCTGCGGTGAATGAGATGTTGCTGCAGAGCTGGGGTGGACGAATCCGTGTTTTTCCCGCTTGTCCGAGTCACTGGAGGACGGTGAGATTCGATAATCTTCTCGCCGAGGGAGGCGTCGAAGTTTCCGCGGTGCGATTGGAAGGATGCACGCTAGGTGTCAGATTGGCGTCAAAGAGAACCACGCGCGTTCGATTGTGCAACCCTTTCGAGACTGCCGGTGGCTTCGTCGGAGATCGATTGCTCGCTCCAAACGCGGGTGGCGACTTGATCCTGGATCTGAGCGCTGGGGAGGAAGTATGGATTACCGCCACACAAGGAGCAGACCTTACAACCTTGGCGCACGTCTGCGTGCAGCGGCCAGAAAGCGAACGCAACCCCTATGGTCTGAAACATGTCTCAACGGAGTTGTTCTCCGACTGTTTTGACGACTTGGAAGAAAGCCGAAACGGACACAATTCTGATCGCAGAGATGTTGTCGGATGAGCGAGAACCTCGCCGCTGAATAAAATCGTCGTCTGAAGAAACTTGGTGATTGAATGTTAGAGAAGCGACTCACCACTGGCCCAGTTGGGATATCCCTTTTGGTTGCCCGCTCGATTTTCGCGTCGCGATCCGAATTGGAGGGTCAAATTGAAATATTTTGAGCGAACCAGAGTTTTCCGCAAACTGGTCACGCCCCAAAACACGATAGATGGGAAAGGTTGGGAAGACGAAAACGAAAAAGGCAAAAAGCACCACCGAAAGGACGATGTGAGGATGAAAGTAAGTCCACCGTCCTATTTCTGCTCTTGCTCGGCACGCTGGCGAGACTCTTCATGATGTTCCAGATGAGTGACGTGATTCTGATGTAACCGCGCGATCTCTACTCGGAGGTCGTTAGTGTTCGATTCAATCTTTTCGGTGAGTTTACTCATATCCGCATGAATCGTTTGAGCATTTGCATCCATTCGAGTGCTTATCTGTCGCATTTCTTCCCACAACTGGTCGTTCTTTTCACGCATTTCATCTCGAAGCTGGTTATCCCTATCCCGCATTTCTACCCGGAGTTGCGCGTTTCCTTCACGTATTTCCTCCCGAAACTGGTCGTGTCTTTCGCGCATTTCTTCCCGGAACTGGTCGTGTCTTTCGCGTATTTCCTCTTGAAGCTGAGCGTCCCCATTCCGCATTTCATCTCGAAGCTGAGCGTCCCCATTCCGCACTTCATCTCGAAGTTGAGCGTCCCCATTCCGCATTTCTACCCGAAGCTCATTGATTAAGTCTCTGAGACTCTGAAACCCTTCGTCCATGCGCGCTTCAAGTTTGTCTTCTCTTCGATTCAGAACACGCCAGCCAAACACGAAAAACGCGACGCTGACACCAGCAAACGGAATCCACAGTTTAAGCCAATCAAGTAAACCTTCCATGATTCAGCAACCCCTTCTGTTGTCGGAGTATGAAACAAATCCAATCGCGCAATTGCAACTATACCACATTCACATAGCTTTTTCAAGCTACATAGGACACAGTTAGCTTGAATTGTCCGTCGTACACTACAGATTTAACGGCACCATGCTTGGTAGTGTGGGTGCACTTGTCGCCTTCAGGAGCCCTCCATAAAGACCGGAATTGACGACTATATTAGACTCCCGCTTTCCTTTCTTCTCCTAATTATCCACGTGTACGCACAATCGATTCGCCTACCGTAAATCCTGCAAATGGGTGACGTCTCCCGTATTCCCGAACCCCAGATCGATTGCGCCCTGAAGCATCCTTCGGCGCCGCGGTCCTGCGGTAGCGATTAGGCGCTCGCTGTAAAACCGTCCCCACCCCCTGGTTTCACCGGCGAGGAAACCAACCAGCCAATCGAGATGTTCTTGGTTCTTTTCGGCACTTGTGTTCTGTACACAGTTGATGTGGATGGCGCGCCGCCCCGGCGTATCACTCAGCGACGAGTGAAATGTCTTGTGATTCATGAAGAGGATATCGCCCGGCTCATTGACCAACGGATACCGACCGGGGATGTCTTCCGGCTTAACGCCTATTTCGTTCATGTGCTGCGCCAAGGATTCCTGATACTCTCTGAAGTGACTGCCCGGAATCACGTTAAGGCACCCGTCTTCGGGACCGAGTGGATCCAAATACATCGCCGCTCTCATACTGAAGAATCCCTCCGGACCGCATGCATCATGATGCCACGCACTGCCTCCGGTGTGCAGAATCCCCTCGCTAACCGTCAGAATGAAATCTTCACCCATCAAAGTTGAAAAAACATCCATAATTCGCTCGTCATCCAACAAAGGATAGAACGTATCAGGATCATAGTCGAAAAAGGGAATAACCTGTTGCCTCCGTTCCCCGGCAACCGGCGCAGGGGCGCCCCCACGCGCCCGCTCCATTGCGCTGTCGAAAGCCGAAGACAGTTTTTCGACCTCCTCCGGCGAAAAGAACCTCTTGTACTGTATAAACCCCAACGTTTCAAAGTGACGAATCTCTTCTTGAGTCATGATTTACTGCTCCTTTGTTCTGCCGTCGTTGTTATACATTTGAAGTGGATTAATAACGCTTTACACATCCTACAAATGCGGGGCAAGATCCCCCGCCTACGGGTTTGGCGTGCGGGGTAATGGTTGGAATCGGTCATTTCATATCAGAATAATTGAAAAACATCATACGTGATATTTTTTGAGCGAAACGGAATGAGTAATTTAGCGTCGCCGACTGTATCGGCTATCCCACATCCTTCCTTCCAGCGACCACGGTGACGATTGATGAAGTTTCGAAAACAAAGGCTTTGCGTCTACTGATTCTTTCAGTGGCAGCTTGACGGTTGCTCCGCGCAACACGGAAAGATATGCCGCATTGACGATCTCGACAATCGCCCTCCCGTCCGCGCTATTAGGCTGCGGTTCCTTATCGTCAATAATACACTCGCAAAAGTGTTCCAACGCGCGTAGATACTGCCAATCTTCCCGGATTCTTTGGCTAGGATGCCACGGGGCATCAAGAGTGAGATCTGTCGCCGTGCGACTGTTCTCGTATAGCGTCATCATCGCCGGCTCCAGAGTCGAGGTGCTGTGAGACAGCCACCGCATTACGAGTGTACCACGCGTCCCGAAAATCTCGTAACTCTCCTCGCCCGTTGCGTGTGTGAGTCCGGTGACGTGTAGCGTGCTCATCGCGCCGCTCTCATGTCGCAGCACCACGCATCCCACATCTTCCGTCGGATGATGTTCCGGCGCGACAATCATCGCGTGTGCAGTCACCTCGGACACGTCGCCCAACCACCAACGGCAAACATCAAACGGGTGCGACCCATCCTCCTGAATCATGCCCCCGCCGGATTCCACCGTCATGCGAAATGCCTCGCCACTTGGTCCGCTGACCTTGACATTGTCCCACCGTGCTCTTACCTCGAAAACCTCTCCTAGGCGCCCGTCCTCTATCAACTCCTTCACTCGATGAAACGACCAGTTGAACCTTTTCATGAAGACCGTCATCAGCTTCACGCCGCTTGCTTCGCAAGCGCCAATCATTTGGTCCGCTTCCTCCAGCGTAGGCGACATCGGCTTCTCGCAAAAAATGTGCCTTCCCGCCTTGGCCGCCGCGATGACCGGCTCCAGATGATGCTGCGGCGGCGTGAGCACCATGACCGCATCTACGTTTCCGTCATTTAAGATTCCCTCCAAGTCTGTATAGACGCGCTTGACGCCGTGGCGTTCTTGAAGGACTTTCGCTCGCTCCGCGTTCGTGTCCATGACCGCGGTGAGTTCGCCCTTCTCCATGTATTCAAACGCCGGACCGTACAGGATATCGGACGCCAAACCGCAACCGATAACGCCTAGTCTTACTCTTCCCATTCGGCTTTCCTTGATCTCCCAGTCTTGAGTGGTCAGCGACTTCACCTAGCGCGGAGCGCATTGGTCCACGTGCGCCTTTAGCCCCTGCTCCAGCGTATAGTCAGGCTGGTATCCCAACTCCTCGTAAGCCGCGGAGCAGTCCATTTTCAGCGCTTCCGCGGTCTTCATCGTCGAAGGCATCGGCACATTTCCGAATTTAATATCGGCAGCCGGTAATAGGTTCCTCAACACCGTCGCCATGTCCCCCAAAGTGTACGGTTCCTCGCCGCAGACGTTAAACACCCGACCCTCCGTTTTTGAGGCTGACAGGGCGAGCGTCATTGCTCTCACATTGTCGTTCGCGTAAACCCAGTGAAAACTGGTGGACTCGTGGAAGGGTATGACGACGGAATCGCCCACGGCGACCTTTTCGATGACATCAAGAACCACTGCCGACGCATATTCCCGTTCCAACTCACCCGCCATCTGACGGCCCCTGACCCCATAGTTCATCCCGAACCGAAGGCCGATGGTATCAAGGCCAAATTCGTCATGGAAGTGGTTTCCCATCACCTCGTTAAGGCGCTTGAGGTGTCCGTAAAGCGTTGTGGGGCTGCACGGCGCATCTTCTGTCGGATAGAGTGGATTGACCGCGTCGGTGCTTGCATACACAACGCGCTCGACTCCCATAATCCGAGCGGCTTCAAAGATGTTATTCGTGCCCTCCCCGTTAATCTGAATCGCCAATGTCGGATTTTTGCGAATCGCCGCTTCGGGCAAATAGGCGGCGAGGTGCATAATGTGGCTTATTGCGTGAGTCTCAATCGTCTCGAACAATTTCACCGTGTCGCGGATGTCTCCACGGACAATTTTTATCCTATCTTGAATCTCCACAACCCTCGCAGGCGTCGGGTTCAAATCGTAGGCGACAACTTCGTGACCTCTCGCGACCAGTCCCTTAGCCAGATTTGAACCGATGAAACCTGTGCCACCGGTAATCATGACCTTCATACTTGACACCTTCTTAATTCTTCAAACGATGCAGAATTCTTGACGCCACCTCTCGACTTGCTCAATCACGATTTTATGACAATTTCAACCGGCTGTCAAGTAATCATGTTGGGAGCCAAGCATTTCCTAATTTCTCAAAAATCCTCAACCATCAAAACGCCAATCTCCCCTATTCGACCATTATGGATTTTGACAATCTGCACGGAAACTGGTATAATCCGCAATTGTCTGCATCAATTCCTCGACAGTCAAGGCACAGGAACAGATGGACGAACCCAAACAAAACAACCGGAAACCGTTTCCCTCAATCCCTCGCCGGCGATTCCTGATGATGGCGGGGACTGGCGTCATCGCCCTTGCTGTCCCGCCAACGAGCGATGGAGAACGAAAGGGGATGCCCATTATGCCCACCGAACCCGAAACTCACACCGACACATTGGATTTGGTAGAACGCGCCGACTTCGTGATCAACGCCATCACCCGATGCACCAATCCTGAAGCGGAACACGCCGTTTATTTCTATACGAACCTTTATCGCAATCCACCGACGATGATCCGCCAAATTCCACTGTACGGAAAATTCATCGAAGGACTAGCTCTGGCGCGGCTGATGACCGGCAGCACCTTCAATCAACATGTGGATGGCATCTGGCGGGATGCGCTGTTGCGAATATTAAAAGAAGAAAAGCCCGTGCTTCTCGGTCCCGAGGGTGGCAGACAGACGGCGTGGTTGGGGATTCAGTATACAATCTCCGAGGATCCCATGTGGAAAGAGTTGGGCGAGAGCGCTATTCGACGCGCGCTTGACGCCGCGGTGCACAAAGACGACTATTGCTACTTTCCGTACGATCCGCCTACCATGCCGACCGGGTGGGGGGCAACCATTCAAGGATGGACACTTCAGGGCGTGACGCAGTTTTACAACGCCACAGGTTCTGAAATCGCATTGGAACTCGCGGGAAAACTTGCACGTTACCTGAAAGACCACGCCGAGGTATTCGACGCTGAAGGCAGGTTTCTCGCGCGCCACGGTGAATCAATTCCGCGAAGCCCCGAATCTCGGCTGGGTCCGGCGCTCCATTTTCATCATAACGGTAACGCTATGGACGCCCTGGCGGAGTATGCCCTGGCAACGGGCGACGCCGTATATACCGAGTTCGTTAAGAAAAGCTATCACTACGCCCGCTCGCTCAAGGATTCATCCCCGCTCGTCGGTTTCTTCCCGGAATACATCGAAGACTGGCCCGACGAGCGCGGAGTTGTCGACAGCGAGGGTTGCTGTGTCGTCGACATGCTGCTGACCGCGCTCTGGCTAACCAAGTCGGGTGCGGGTGACTATTGGGATGACATCGACCGCTACTTACGAAACCAATTCGCGGAGATGCAGATGACCTCAGGCGACTGGATTACGCGCATGACAGAGAAACGACCGCTTCAACCCATAGGGGAGCATGAAGTCGCGGTTGGCGATTCAGATCGATGTGTAGGAAGTTTCGGCGGGTGGTCGTCTGCCAACGACTTCTTCGTCGGGGCGGGAAACGGAATCATGCACTGCTGCACCGGCAACGGTGCGCGTGCGCTATATTATCTTTGGGATAACATGATCGATTTTAGAGAGGGTGAGCTTCATCTTCACCTGCTCCTTAACCGCGATTCAGCTTGGGCGGATGTGGCAAGTTATATACCGCATCAGGGACGTGTTGACTTGAAATTGAAACAGGAGTGCGCCCACGTCCTAATGCGCGTTCCCGAATGGATTGAAACCCGGGAATCGGGGATATCTTGCATGCTCAACGGCGCGCCCCACAAATTAGGTTGGGAGGGCCGCTATGTTGTCGTGGAGGACGCATCGCCGGGTGACACTATCCGACTAAACTTTCCTATCCCCGAGCGAACAGTCGAGGAAACAATCGGCGAGGTCGATTATACGCTTAGGCTGAAAGGCAATAACGTGGTTTCAATTTCCCCGCCGGGCAAAAATTATCCCTTCTATCAGGAAAGAGCCAAATGAGAACGAACAATACAATTGTGAAAAGACCAATACTAACCTTTACTCTCCACACCAAACCTGTAGGCGGGAATCAAATGAGCGAATAGCGAATGCGATAGAGATCCCCTTGCCCCGCATTGGAAAATTGTGATTTATGCTTTTATTGCTCCGAAAATATATAGAAATGGTATTATCAGAAAGCCGTTCATCCATCTTCGGTCTATCAGAAATTTTATTCTGCCTCTTAACGGTTGGATTCCTCATGCCATTTAACGCAAACGCCGACGACAAAGTTGAGATGGTTCAACTTGTGGATTCAGACTTCAATGACAAAGGGAAGGGTACCTCTGTGAAACCAATGAAGGTTCAGGTATCGGGCAAGCTGGCGGACAATCGCATCGGCGGCGACTACGGGAGCGATCATCCGGGATCCGAGGACGGAATTTATCGTTTGGGATTGAAATGGTTACGGATTGGGTTTTGGGACAGTTCTCTCAATTGGCAGGAGGCGCAATCCGGTCCGGGGGAATACTGCGTTCCATCCGAACGAGACGCGTTTGTACGCGACATGGTGGAAAACGGCGTCACAATCGTTCTTTGCCTAAGTGTCGGATCAGGGAAAAACCGACCGGATAAAACAAAGTTCAAATCGGACGACGATATCAACCGTTACGCCGATTACGTGCGTTTTATGGTGCGGCATTTCAAGCCGTTCGTCAGATACTATGAAATCTGGAATGAGCCGGGTACCAACTCACCTTGGGGCGGCATCGCCGTCGAAGACTTTGCCCGCCTAATCAAGCGTGTCATCCCCGTCATTCGAGAGGAATATTCCGACGCCAAGATTGTAGTAGGAGCCACAGGCGGTCACTGGGTATCCGGATTTCCCGGTTACGGGGACTTATCACGTTATACCTTCGACCTCAATTACCTCGAAACCGTTCTCAAATCCGGGATTGCGCCATTGATAGATGTCATTTCGTGGCACCCGTTTTACGGCCACAGCCCCGACGACCCGTACTACCAGAACTATCCGCAGATGGTCGGGGAACTCAAAGCATTGGCTGCCGCCGAAGGATTCGTCGGAGAATATCTGGCGGAGGAGATGTTATGGAGAACCGAGCGGGCGGACGAACCTCAACAACCGGTATCAGCGGTTGTCTCCGCAAAATACCTTGCCAGAGCTATCCTCACAAATCTCGGGTTGGATGTCACCGCCAGCGTCTCCGGTATGTTTCCCGGCGAGTGTCGGCATTTCGTCCGGCGGTTATGTACCATTATGGCTGGCGCCGTGCCGATAAGCCTTCCTATAGAAGTCGAAAGTGACGCCGCTAATCTCGTGCACTACGGTTTCTCCCTACCCAACGGCGATCGACTCCTAGCGCTTTGGACCAACGGCGGCGCCGTTGAAGAAGATCCCGGCGTGCAAGCCAACCTGCTGCTTCGAGGGCTTTCTGTCAACCGCGTGGTGGGTGTGGACATTCGAAACGGGATGGAACATAAGATCCAGACAAACGTGCAAAACGGGAATCTAATGATTCGGAATCTTCTCGTTAAAGACTACCCGATCATTCTTCGCCTGCTTCAATAATATCAAACCTCTTGGATGGACATAAAAAACCGAGTTTTTGCTTCAAAACTCGGTTTTTCAACGCGCCAGTAACCGGCAGTCGCTCATCCGTGCCGCTTGGTCTTTATAACCTTGTTGCTCGGTCCGGATTGGCAAATCCAGACCGTCCGCAGTCCTAAGCGTCGTGGGACGTAACCGCCAACGAACGACTCAAATAATCACGATAGTCTTGTGCTTTAGTGCGGCTATGCACATCACTAAAATCATTGAGCGGTAGGCTTCCGAGCAGTTTCAACTCGTTGGAAATCACTTGGCAATCTACGGGCGATTTCTCATTCCAACCCCCGATAATAACTCGCTCCAACGGCGAAACACCTTCAATCCCTTTCGCATCGCGGCGTTGTTTGAGGTCGAGATTTAGCACATAGAGATTGACAAAATTGGCGTTTAAATACCCTATCGTGTCTTCATCGCCGAGGACAACTGCCCTCAAAAATTTGCCGCTCCCTCAGCACGATTCATCCATGAAAGTGCCGTCCGCCGAAACAACATGGATGGGACGGTCAAGCAACTTTGCCATCTCCGGCGCTTCTTCCTGCGTTACCCATTCGATGAATTGCGCAGGATAAAACTGTCTCGCAAGTCTCAGCCGCGCCTCCTCTATAGAGATTTCTTCCGCGTAGGTCAATTCTTGGGCGACTCTCTCTCCGGCAGTCATCCCGATCTGGCAAACACCGCATTCGGTGACGACTCGATCGTCCTCCAGTTTCCTGTGGGCATTAAAGTTCAGCGTGCTCGGTGGAACGGACATCTCAAAATAAGTTAACTCCTGCTGGTGCCGGTCAATAATCAGGCTTCCAGCAAGTTGAGAGGGTGTAAACATCCCATCCTTGAACGCAAATTCGGTATGTATACGGAACACAACCTCAGCGTAGACGTCGTTTTGGGCGCGAAGGCATGCCCACTGCCCTCCTTCATCATTCTGTAATTCCAATTGCGGCTCTTCGCCGAGTTGCATTAGTAGCTGGAGTGCGGATTCGGAATTAATTTTCCAGTGTTCGCCGACACAAACTGCCTTCCGCGGGAGAAAGCCTTGAAATGTCGAGGCAGGATAATTTCTGCGTGGTTCGACCTCTTTAAGCGTCGAAAGCGGCTCCCAGTCCACATGAAAGCCGGCTGTAGTAAACGTAATAGGGGGAATAGATGCGTTAACGACAATTGGTTCCGGACCATTTAACTCAAGCTGAATCTTCATGTTTTTCTCCGCGAGGGGTGCCAATCAGTTGAGTAGATGTCTCCAGTTATACTCCGCACTGTCAGAAATTGCGTCTTCTGTAGGATCAAACGAGTGGATAACGAGTGCGATAGAGATTCCGCGATCTCCAGGTCGCGACCCTTGTACGAGCGAACTCCGATTCCCGACCTGCTGGTGCTACTTAAGTCCTATTAGAAACGATTATTACTGGAAAAGAAAGCGCAATAATACCCAACGCAAAGTATAGTTGTAGAATTTCTACGATTCGGGAGAGACTGATGCTAACGAACGACTTAAATAATCGCGATAGTCTTGTGCCCTGGTCTGACTATGCACACCAAGAAAATCATTCAGCGGTAGGCTCCCGAGCAGTTTCAAATCGCTGGAAATCACTTGGCAATCTACCGGGGATTCCTCATTCCAACCGCCGATGATGACGCGCTCCAACGGAGAAACGCCATCAATTCCCTCTGCATCTCGACGCCGTTTGAGGTCGAGATTAAGCACATGGAGATTGACAAAATTGGCGTTTAAATAATCAATCGTGTCTTTATCGCCGAGGACACCTGCCCTCAAGATTTTTCCGCTTCCTCAGCACGACTCATCCATGAAGGTGCCATCCGCCGAAACAACATGGATGGGACGATTAAGCGCTTTTGCCATCTCTGCCGCTTCTTCCAGCGTTACCCATTCAATGGATTGCGCCGGATAAAACTGCCTCGCTAATCCCAGCCGCGCCTCGTCCATAGAGATTTCTTCGGAGTAAGCCAACCGTTGAGCGATGTTTTTGCCGGCAACCATCTCAATTCGGCAAACACCGCATTCTGTGATGCCGCCATTCTCATCATAGTTTCTAACTGCATCAAAGTTCAGCGTGCTCGGTGGAACGGACATCTCAAAATATATCAATTCCTCCGAGCGCCGGTCAATAATTAGGGCTCCAGAAAGTTGTGAGGGTGTAAACCTCCCATCCTTGAACGTGAACACCGTATGTATGCGGAACACAGTCTCCGCATAATTGTCGTTGTATGCGCGAAGGGATGCCCACTGGCCTATGTCCTCACGATTCCGCAGTTCCAGTTGCGGCTCTTCGGCGAGTTGCTTCAGTAACTGGAGTGCGGATTCGGGGCCAATTTTCCAGTGTTCGCCGACAGAAACCTCCGTCCGTGGGAGGAAGCCTTGAAATGTTGAGATTGGATAGTTTCTTTGCGGTTCAACCTCTCTCAGCGTCGCAAGCGGCTCCCAGTCCACATGAAAGCCGGCTGTAGTAAACGTAATTGGGGGAATAGATGCGTTAACGACAATTTGTTCCGGACCATTTAACTCAAGCTGTATCTTCATCCTTTCCTCCGCTAGGGGTACCAATCAGTTGACATAGATGTTCCAGAACGCTGCAAAATTCCTACGATTCGGGGCGGATTTATGCTAACGAACGCTTCAAAAAGTCCCGATAAACTTGTGCTTCTTCGCTGTGATTAGGGTAGCTGTGATAAGCGTCAATGAAGTCATTGAGTGGTAGACTCCCGAGCAGTTTCAACTCGCTGGAAATCACTTGGCAATCTACCGGAGATTTCTCATTCCAACCCCCGATTATGGCACGCTCCAACGGCGACACGCCATCAATCCCCCTTGCATCCCGGTGTCGTTTGAGATCGAGATTGAGAACCCAGAGATTAACAAAATTCGCGTTTAAATACTCAATCGTCTTCTTATCGGCGAGGGCACCTGCCCTCAGGTTTTTTCCGCTCCCTCAGCACGACTGATCCATAAAGGTACCGTCCGCCGAAACAACGTGGATGGGGCGACCGAGCGCTTTCGCCATATCCGTCGCTTCTTCCAGCTTCACCCATTCAATGGATTGTGCGGGGTAAAACTGCTTCGCAAGTCCGAGTCGCGCCTGTTCCATAGACATTTCTGCCGAATAAGCGTTTGCCTGAGTGGCTTCTTTGCCGGCGATCATCTCAATTCGACAGACACCGCCGTCAGTGATGCCACGATTCTCATCGATGCTCTTACTAACATCAAAGTTCAGTGTGCTCGGCGGAACAGACATCTCAAAATTAGTCAATTGCTCCGAGTGACGGTCAATAATCAGACGTCCAGAAAATTGCGAGGGTGTGAAATGTCCATCCGTCAACACAAACGAGGCATGAATGCGAAACACAATCTCCGCGTAATCGTCGTTGTAAGCCCGAAGTGACGCCCATTGGCCTGGATCGTCATTAACCCACAGTTGAAGACTTGGATTCTCGGCGAGTTGCTTCAGCAACTGAAGCGCGGATTTGTCGTCAATTTCCCAAAATTCACCCACGGCAACTGCTTCTGGCGGGAGGAAACCGCGGAACGTTGAAACCGGGTAGGCTTTCTGCGGCTCGACCTCTCTCAGCGTCGCAAGCGTCTCCCAGTCCACATGAAATCCCCCCGTGGAAAACTCAATAGGGGAAATGGATGCATTGACTACAATTGGCTCCGGACCATTTATTTCGAGGTGAATTTTCATCGTTCTCCCCACTAATTTGCTTGGCTAGGGTATGTTGACTTCTGAAGAATTGAACGCATCTCCGTTCCGAGAGACTTCGCCCAGATGCACACCGAGACGAAATTGTATAATCGCAAATAGCGAGCGGGTTCCTTGACCCTATATCGTAGGGGCGAGGTTTCCTCGCCCTTACAGTTCGGCACTTCTTGAGGGATTACAGACGCGCTTAAAACAAATGTCAACAGAACCTATTCAAACTGTCGCGAATAACGATCGTTATTCCCTGCCTAGGAATTAGACCTTACGTTTTTGTCCCTTTCTATGAATCAGGCAAGTAGGGAATGCAACTCTGCGTCGCCCACTGAAGTGCGTAAGTCCTACCGTGTTTCCAAATATACACAATTCCGGATGCACTTTATGACATTCTTACATAGCTTACATAGTCAATGATCATCAAATTTGTGGCTCTTCAGAGTTAAGTGTGGAAAATGAGATTGGACATCTTTTCAAAATAATCCTAGAGGCTGATGGCATCTACTTTTTGTTCTAATTGGCGTGGAATCGATATCAATGGTCAGAATCCGAATCTCGGCATTACCCTCGTCATTGGCAATTTCTATTGCGATGCAGTTGAGACTTTCAAGCACTTTTTTTATGACCTCAGAAATTGCCACCGAAGCGTGTAGTGACGTGGCTTGGAGCGGCGTTTTGCATTCTGCTTGAAAGTGCTTGAAGGTGCTTGTATAGATTGGCTTTCACTTTTTTGCGAATGTGCCGTGGAACGGATTGCAGGTTCGGTCTTGGATGTTGCGTCTTGGCACGTCCTTCCATTCGGGAGGCGCCTTAATAAGCGTGTCAACAATGGCGGTAGCGGCAGCGTTCCGGCAGACGGGTTGATAGATTGTATCCGTGCGCTCTTCGTCTGTGAGTTTGAATTGAACTTGCTTCATCTGTTACCCATTCGTAATCCATAAGTTGCAGGAAGCGTGGATTCGTAGTAGCGCAATTCATTGCGCGTTTTGAATCTCCGCTTGCTGCGCGCCACTTTCGCCCATTGAACCGATACAGTAAAAAGAGATGCCAACAGAGTGCCGATTCTCGGGAATTGTCATGCTAAAAATGCAAACAAGAAAAAAGGGTTGTTAGCGAAGACGGTCTGTCTTGTACAAAAAGCGTGAAAAGAGATGCTAACGGAGCGCTGATTGATGCGGCGTGTTAGCATTTTCTGAAACGGAGGTTTCCTTTGGTAGTGCGGGTTCTCAGGAATCGTAATGCTAACAAAATGCTAACAGAAAAAAAAGTTCCGCCGCTATGACGTTTTGTCATAGTCCGTTACAATATACCACATACATGTTAAGTTGTCAATCCAATAGTAACGAGTTGCGGGAAGCAAGGGAAGTTTTCTTTCAGTGGTTATCAGGGCATAGCCAAACTGGTAAGTGGAACTCTATCGCGCTCGTTATTCACTCACTTGATCTATCCGCTCCGTTGCTGGCTAGTGATTAGTGACTAGCAAAAACCTTAGAGCCACAAGACGGGCAATGAATTGGATTTCTATGGGAGCTCTATCAGGATTTTCTATGGGATTCACTATCGCACTCGTTATTCACTCGCTTGATCCTACAAAAGCCTTGCCGAAATCATCAGAGGGGCAAACGCGCCATCCTGTAGCAAGTTGCATTCCCACACTTAACCCTGAAGAACCAAATTTGTTCGTTCCCAAACGCCAAATATTCAACTCCTCCACTTTTCCAACCCCAGCAGTTTCCTCCCCAACGGCGTGAGTTTTGCGGTCTTACCCTCCGTAAATTCCTTCTCCTCTCGCTCGCCGCTAAACCCTGCCCCGCGGTTGCGCCATCCGTCAATCCGTTTCGCGCGGGATTCTTCGCTGTCCTCACCGGCGGGAAACATGGTGATGTACTGCGCCACGCGAGGTCGGTCGGCAAAATTCGGTCCCGCCCCGTGAGGCAAACTGCTGTGCCAGATTATCAGGTCCCCCGCTTTCCCCGGAATCGGTTCGGCACCCAAACTCTCCAAATCTTGCCGCCGTGGGTCGGCGTCCTTCGGCAGAGTTTCCAGCCACGCCTCAATTTTGTGATGGAACCCGGGCACGCAGGTGAACGCGCCCTGATTCGCCGCCGTGTCGGTCAGATACAGCACGCCTTGCACACCAAGATTGGATGGAGGATCGTAGGGATTTCTGTCCCAATGCAGCCCGGCCTCCGTTCGATTCAATTTCGGCGGACGATTGGGCGGACTCATGCTTGCCCGATCAAAGCTAACCCACAACTCCTCGGTTCCCCATATTTCAGCAAAGGCTTGGTGCAGCCGCGGGGATTGGCGATTGTCCCACAGCGCTTGATGCTGGTATATCTCCACCATGATACTGGAACGCGGCGGGTCGGGATACCAAGTTTCCCTATCCTCAGCAGCCATATTGAGAAAGTTCCAAACCGCATCCTCGGCGGCTTTCGTGTTCTCGGGTGGTACGGCGTCATGAACAGCCACGTAACCGTGTTCCTCCCAGAAGGCGCGGTCTTCCGCACTTAAAACGGGCATAATCTCTCCTCTTGATAGGTTCCCACTGCGACATGATGAAGGTCGGTACGCAGTGGTGACTCGACTACCGGTTCAAGGTTTGACTTTGCCAAGTCCGACGTTGTCTAGACTCGGAAATGACCCGGGCAACGACCTCAGTTTACAATCTCCCACACCTGATTACAACAGTTTTTTGCGCTTGACATAACCACCCTATGCCGTATAATGTGCAAAATTTCCGTACCGCGATACGCGGCAGTTGTGCCGTCTTCTCGGGGTCGGATTCACGAAAGGTTTTTAGAGCCGAGATATGACGTCAACACCTGATTTGGTTTGTATCGGTCATGTCATTTCCGAGATGATTTACTTCCCGGACACCGTCAAGGGGCCGTTTTTAGGCAGCCCTCCCGCATACTGCTCCGTGGCGGCGGCGCGCCAGAACACCAAGACGGGGATGTCCACAAAAATCGGATCGGACATGCCGCAAGAGTTGCTTCAACCCCTGATCCAAGCCGGAGTGGATGTGACCGGCATACAAACAAGTGATCGAACCACGACCACCGAACTAATTTACGATGAACAAGGGCACAAGGAGATTCGCTATCCGACCAAGGCTACGCCAATCACCGTTGAAGATATACCGAAACCGTACCACGGATGCCGGTTAATCTATATCTGTCCGATGGATAACGATGTGCTCACGGAAGACTTGGGGGATGTCGTCGCCCTGGGGGATGTCAGTGCCGTCGATCTCGGTGGATACGGCGGCGTTCACATGAGCCTCGCCAATCGCGAAGCCACCCCCTCTCTCGAAGACCTCGCCTGCGGTGTTGCCGAGCACTTCGATATCGTTAAAGCCTCCGATGAAGATGCGGCGACCATCTTCGGCTGGGATGATCCGAACGAGGCGGCGAAGCGGTTTCTGGATCGCGGGGCAAAGGTCGCCGTCATCACGCTCGGTCCAAAGGGAGCGCTTGTCCTCACGCGGGAAAATCGATGGGAGGTACCACCGCTGTCGGGAAACGTAACGGACACCACCGGAGGCGGCGATACCTTCATGGCGGGCTTTTTGTCGGAGTATCTCCGCAGCGCCGATCCGCTCAAAGCGGCGCAATGGGGGTGCGCTACCGCCATCTGTGTCATTGAACACAGCGGCGGCGTCTCTATAGAACGTATGCCGGAGCATGAGCGGGTTGAAGAGCGCGTAAATCTTGGTTATCACAGTAAAGCCAATTGTTGAAAAGGGGAAAGAATGTCAGACGTAAGAATGGGTGTTGTCGGTTGCGGCAGCATCGCGGAAATTGCGCATCTGCCGTCAATCACTCAGCGCAAAGAGGCGAGACTGGTCGCCGTTTGCGATCTGGATGACAATCAGGCAAAAGCAACCGCGGCAAAATGGGGGGCTGAAAGACACTTCACCGACTACCGAGCGATGTTCGAACATGCAAATCTCGACGGTGTCGTGATTGCGACCCCAAACAATTCACACCGCAACATCGCAATCGCGGCTGCGGGTGCCGGCGTACACGTGGTGGTTGAAAAACCCCTCGCCGTTACAAATACCGAAGCTTGGGACATCGTCAATGCCTGCAAGAAAGCGGGCGTGAAGCTTATGGTCGGGTGTGACCGCCGATTCTGGACGCATAACCAGTGGACAAAGCAACTCATCACGGAGGGAATCATAGGCAATCTGCTGATGAGCCGGGGCAGTCTCCATGAACATTGGTACAACTATCAGAATCACGTTGCCCGAACCGAGTTTCGACTGGACTGCAAGGTTTCCGGCGGCGCTGCGCTGAACGATACCGGCGCCCATGTGATAGATTTATTGACGTGGCTCAACGACAGCAAAGTCAAGCGTGCTGTCGGAGTTGCGCGGCGTATGGCGATGCCCGAAAGCTATACGCAGTGCGACGATACGGCGCTGGTTATGGTCGAGTTCGAGAACGGTGCAGTCGGCACGGTGAGTTGCAACCGATTCTCTCCCGCCGTGAACCAGATGACCGAACTGTGCGGCACGGAAGGCACTATCTTCACCGCCACCGACGCCACCAACCCCTTCCAGAGCTGGCCCATGGCGGTGTACACGAACAAGGATTTTACCGTAGACACCCTCCCAGAGGTGCTAAGCGACTACCGTTGGCCCGAATTGTTCTGGGTGGAGGATATAATAGACGAGCACGTCCGTAAGCGGTGGGTGCCCATCTGTCCGCCGCGCAGACCGAACAACTACGAGCGCATGACCGAGCACTTTTTGGACTGTATCATCAACGATAAGCCGCCGTTGATTAGCGGTGAGGACGGCGCGCGCGCCGTGGAAGTCATGTGCGCAACGTGGAAGAGCATGGAGACCGGCGCGTGGGTCGATCTGCCGCTTACCGAGGAAGTAACGCCGCCGTACTACGAACCGCCGCCGAAGGAGGCATGAATCTCATGAAAGACGTGCTAGTTACCGGCGCCACCGGATATGTCGGACGTGAACTTGTGCGGCAGCTCTTGGAGACGGGGAAAGCGGTCACGGGGCTTGGGCGAACCCGACCCAAAGGGGACTTCCCGTTTATCCAAGCCGATTTGACCGATGCGGAAGCATTAGAAAAGGCATTGGACGGAAGTTCGTTCGACTGTATCATGCACCTCGCCTCGTTGCCCGGCGATACCGGGGATCCGCTGCAGATGGTCGAGCTGAATGTCAACGGTCTGCACAACCTGCTTGAGTGCGCCCGCCGCACCGAAGTAAGTCGGTTCGTGCAAGCTAGCAGTATATCGGCTTACGAATGGTATCCCGGAACAAAATTCAACCCTCCCGACTACATGCCGGTGGACGAGAACCATCCCTGCCGACCAAAGGACATATACTCGACCACCAAACGGATGCAGGAGGAGTTGGCGCTAACCTATTACCATCAGTACGACGTCCCGACGACAGTTCTGAGGCTGACAGCCGTTATCGGACCTCACGGACAGGGCGGCGGCCGCGGCTGGCGCGAGTTTGCCGTTCAACTGGCTGAAGGGGTGAAGGTTCAAATCCCGCATTTCTCCACCGAGGAGCTTTGCCATTACGTGGATTACCGCGATGTAGCACGAATGCACATCGCCGCCGGGGAGCACCCGGGTGCCGTGGGCGAGATTTTCAACTGTTGCGGCGCCAGCCCCACCCGAGGTTCCGAATTCGTCGAGATTATCGAAGTCATCGTGCCCGACATTAAGGTGGAGTGCGGCTTCCCGTGGAGCATGGCACAAGGGGAGGAGATTTCTTTCGACATGTCCAAGGCAAAAAACCTCATCGGTTTTGAGCCTATCTACTCGGTGGCTGACAGCACTCAGAGCATCAAGGATTGGGTTGATGCCGGCGGGCTGACGGAGGAGGGCGCCGCCAGCGACGGAACCTACAGCGCCGGCGTCGAGCAGTCGGAGGGGTAATCTTTGTCCCCGTTAGCGCCTACTTCTCACGCTTCACGCATTACGTGTTACGTATTACGCAGCATCTTTCCCCATCCCCAATGTCAATTTTCATTTGCCATCCGCTCAAACTATCGTGTACAATTTAGCGCCAACTTTCAAGAAAGCCGAAAACCCGGTACATCTGTCAGTATTTCATGATCTCCCGTAGCTCAGTTGGTAGAGCAGGTGGCTGTTAACCACTTTGTCGGCGGTTCGAGTCCGTCCGGGAGAGCCATATTTTTTTATCGACAACGCGGTCAACCCGTTGTTAGAACGAGACCCCGAGGGAATATTCCGTCGGGGTCTTGTCGTATCTGGTACTTTTTTACGAGTTGCGCCCCTCAAGCAACCGATAATTCCTAACGCAGAGGCATAATCAATGATTAAAGGCGTGCACACGATGTTCTTCTCTTCCGAGCCGGAGGCGTTGCGCGAATTCCTGCGCGACAAACTTGGCTTTGACTCCTATACGGACGTTGGCGGCGGCTGGCTCATCTTCGACCTGCCCGAGGCGGACATGGGGGTGCACGATGCCGACCCGAGCGGCGAACACGGCGCGCCCGCCGGCACCCACGACATCTCCTTCTACTGCGACGACATCCATGACACCGTCGCCGAACTGAGTGCCCGCGGCGTGGTCTTTGATGGCGAGGTGGTTGACGCCGGATTCGGTCTGGTGGTACACTTTGAGATGCCGGGCGGGGTGCGTGTACAACTCTACCAGCCGCATTACGAAAAACGTACAGGTTGACGCGCGGCAGTCGATGAAATTGTGGGCTGTCGGTGCCGTATTTCAACTGTTAGGTAAAAAACGTCTCCCCCGCTTCGCTCACTATCCTTACAATAATGTTCCGATGATCCCTACCCAACTCACCAAGCACAAGGAGAAAAAATCATGCATGAAGTCAATCTACTGGCGGTGCTGGTTGCCGGAATCGTTCCGATGATTATTGGTGCCCTCTGGTATGGACCCCTATTCGGCAAACGGTGGCTCGAACTGATAGAGACCACAGCGGAGGAGATTCAGGAAGGTTTCAACCCGTTGAAGACGTACGGCGTGAGTTTCGTGCTGGCGCTGATTACCGCGTTCATCCTGGCGCAATTGTTCGCCGGGATGGGCGGAGCCGCGGGCGTCCTCTTGATCGCCGGCAAGAGCGGGGACGCGCTGGCGGGTGTCTACTTGGCGCTCCTAGCGCTGATTGCTTTCATCCTCCCGGTCGGCTACCAATCCGTCGCATTTGAGGGACGCAAGGCGGGGCTCTTCTGGCTCAACCTCGGTCATAACGGTGTGGCGCTTCTCGCGCAAGCGGTGATAATCGCGATCTGGAGTTGACCTCAGAGCCGCGGTCGAAGATGCCGTACGCGTATCTTGAGCTAAATAAGGTTGGCTTATGACGACAGGAGGACTCGACCAGGACACGTTGGACGAAATCATCCGGCGCGTCGTCGAGGTTGCCCAGCCGGAGCAGATCATCCTCTTTGGGTCGGCTGCTCAAGGCACGATGACACGGAACAGTGATGTCGATCTGCTCATCGTCAAAGAGGGGGGCGACACGAAGAATCTCAGGGCACGGATTTACGAGAACCTATACGGCGTGCGCGTTGCCGTTGATGCGATTTTGGTTTCGCCGGCGGATCTTGAGCGATACAAAGACAGCCACGCTTTGGTCATCAAGCCCGCCTTACAGGATGGTAAGGTCGTATATGAGGCTACCTGAACGATTTCCACCCGACGATCCGCGAGAGTGGTTAAACCGTGCCAGAAGCAGCCTCGCGATGCCGAAAAATCGCGTTCCCTCCCCACGAGAATTACCCCAATCCCACCTTTAGATGGCAAAGCCCTCCATAGATACACCGCTGCCACCGTCCCCACTTGTAAAGAAATGACAAGACTATAATTTGAACCGGCTTAAAAAATGGGGTGACTACGTCGGCTATTTATGTTAAATTGAAAGAGTTGAATAACAGTCACTATCCCGTGTTCTGCCCAAGTCCCGACATCCCAAGGTAATAGCGAAATATGGCACTGAAAAAATCCCAAATCTACGCCTCGCTCTGGCAAAGCTGCAACGAGTTGCGCGGCGGCATGGACGCATCACAATACAAAGATTACATCCTCACGTTACTATTCATGAAATATGTCTCCGACAAGGCAGAAAGAAATCCCTACGAGATCATACAAGTACCGGAAGGCGGTAGCTTCGCAGATATGGTGAAACTCATCGGAAATCCGGAGATCGGAGAAGAGATTAACATAATTATCTCGAATTTCGCTGAAGCAAACGAGCTGGGTAACTTTCTTGATGGAGCAGACTTCGATGATGCCAGTAAACTCGGTAGAGGAAAAGATATGGTGGACCGCCTCTCCAAACTGGTCGCGATCTTCAACGATTTGGACCTCAGCACAAACAGAGCGGAAGGTGATGACCTCCTCGGCGATGCTTACGAGTATCTCATGCGGCACTTCGCCACCGAGTCGGGCAAAAGCAAGGGGCAGTTCTACACCCCCGCCGAAGTCTCTCGCATTATGGCGAAGGTTATCGGTATCGGTGCGGGAACACAAAAGAACCATACAATATATGACCCAACTTGCGGGTCGGGCTCACTTCTTATCAGGGCAACGGATGAAGCACCGCGTGGGCTCACCGTCTACGGACAGGAGAAGGACAATGCAACCTACGCACTCGCACGCATGAACATGATTCTCCACGATAATCCAACAGCAGAAATTTGGTACGACAACACGCTATCATCCCCCTACTTCAAAGGACCAGATAACAGAACTCTAAAACGCTTTGACTTTGCTGTGGCAAATCCACCGTTTTCCGACAAAGCTTGGATGACAGGGTTTAAGCCTGATGAGGACAACTATAGTCGTTTTGAATACGGTATCCCGCCCGCGAAAAATGGTGATTATGCCTTTCTGCTACACTTCATCGCATCGCTAAAAAGCACAGGCAAAGGCGCAATCATTCTGCCACACGGCGTGCTGTTCCGCGGCAACAAAGAGGCAGACATCCGCAAAAACCTCATCAAACACAAGTTTATCAAAGGCATCATCGGCTTACCTGCCAATCTGTTCTACGGCACGGGCATCCCTGCATGTATTATCGTTATTGACAAGGAGAACGCCAAACATCGCACCGGTATCTTTATGATAGACGCGAGCAGGGGTTTCGTCAAAGATGGCAACAAAAACCGACTCCGCGCGCAAGATATTCATAAAATCGTATCCGTTTTTAACAAACAGACCGAAATAGACTGCTTTTCACGTATGGTGCCAACCTCCGAAATTGCTGACACTGCCAACGACTATAACCTCAATATTCCGCGCTATATTGATTCCAGCGAACCCGAAGACCTACACGACCTTGATGCACACCTGAACGGCGGTATCCCCGACAACGACCTTGACGCATTAAAACCGTATTGGGAGGTATTCCCTTCACTCCGCCAAGAGTTGTTCAGAGAAAACGGAAGACCCGGTTATAGCGACCCGCAAGTGGAAACATATCAGGTAAAAACCACTATCCTTTCACATAACGAGTTCACAGATTATCTACAGCAAATTACGTCTATCTATGAAAAATGGAAGCGGACGCACGCACCGCTTCTGGGTAGCATTGATGCCAATACCAAGCCAAGAGAAATTATTGACGCGCTCTCGGAAGACCTACTCATACAATTCAAAGAACTCCCACTGATCGACCCGTACGATGTCTACCAAAAACTATTGGACTATTGGGACGAGGTGATGCAGGACGATGTTTATCTGATTGCTGCGGAGGGTTGGAAGGCGGGTCGTATTCTTAGGCAGGCATACGACAAGGAAAAGCCAGATTTTACAATGAAGAAAGGCCAAAAAACCTTAAAGTACGTTGGTGAACTAATTCCTGCATCTTTAGTAATGGCAAAATTTTTTAACAATGTACAACAGGAATTGAAACAAGCTGAGATAGGAATTGAGATGTTGAGACAACGTAAGGAGGAATTTGAGGAAGAAAACGGAGATGACGAAGGAGCACTCGCTGGTCTTGAAGGGAGTAGAGGAATCACTAAGGGAAATGTCCAACAACGCGTCATGGAACACCGTGAGGCGATTTTAAAAACATATCCTGAAGGAACACCTCAACATACCCGAGCGAAATCTATCAAGAAAACAACATTTGAAGATAGTAAGTGGACTGAGGACATTGGAAACGAGGATTGTTTATTCAATGAACTAGATCCTCCTAATGACTATGATGAAGACGGTTTATTTGAAGAATTAGGCGTCCTTTACGAATATCTCCAACTTATGAAAGTTGAAAAAGAACAGAAGGATGCGCATAAGAAAATAATTGATAAACTACATTCGTCAGTGATTGAAAAGTACAATAAACTCACCGAAATAGAAATTAAAATGCTCGTAGTTGAAGACAAGTGGTTCACGAACATTCGATCCTCAATAGAAAGGGAAACACAACGATTGGCGCAGGAACTGACGGGACGCGTAAAGGAGTTAGCGGATCGCTATGCACAGCCATTGCCAGAATTGAATGGCGAAGTAGAATCGTTCAGTACGAAGGTTGAAGAGCACCTAGAAAATATGGGAGTTGATTGGAAATGAACGCTGCTACCACCCAAACCCACGAACTTCACTACACTGATGGCGTCCATGCCGGCGAAATGCCTCTGCCAAAATTCAATGGAGAGTGGGAGAAGAAACGGCTGGAGGATATCGCCTCAATTCGCAATCGGAGGGTTCTAGCTTCAAGTGTTAGCCCAGATACACTCTGTGTGGAGCTCGATCACATCGCGTCGGGTGATGGTCGTCTTTTGAAACATGCGACTGCGGAAAACTCGACCTCGTCTAAGTATCGCTTTTGTGCGGGTGACATTCTTTTTGGTCGGCTTCGTTCGTACCTTCGTAAACATTGGCACGCTGACCGAGATGGCATCTGTACAACCGAGATTTGGCCACTGATGGTAAATCCCGCGCAAGTGGACAGTGCATTCTTGTATGCCATTGTTCAAAGCGAGCAATTTATCGCAATGTCAAGTGTATCTTACGGCACCCACATGCCGCGTACGGACTGGGGCGTAATGCGCAATCTTGAGGTAGTTCTGCCAAAGATTGAAGAACAACGCGCCATCGGCGAGGTGTTGTCGGATGTGAACGGGTTGATTGGTGCGTTGGACGCACTGATTGCCAAGAAGCGAGCAATCAAACAGGCAACCATGCAGCAACTCCTCGCCGGCAAGACGCGCCTGCCGGGGTATAGTGGGGCGTGGGGGGAGAGCAAGCAAGTAGGGGAGCTAGCTTACCTAATTCCCAGCGGAATCTATGGTTTAGAAAAGCAAACGGGACAATTAACAGGGATGCCAGTTGCGACCACAGCCCATATTGACCTAAATGACAGATGGAACGAAAAACAAATGGATGTTCGCTACTTCACAGAAGGACAAATCGACCACTATTCGCCGCTAGAAGGCGACCTAATAGTTGTAAAGTCAAGTGGATCAGCCGCCAGTATTCAATCAGGAAAAGTTGGATATGTTTCGGCTGACAAAGTTCGGTCTTTTATTTTCAGCAACTTTCTGATGCTACTTCGTCCCACTGGTTGCAATGCGCAGTTTCTGTTCTTCCAACTAACATCAGCCCGGGTAAAACAAATGCTTCCGCGACTAGTAGAAGCATCTACCTATCCCAATCTCCGCCTCAACGATTACATGGAGGTAAAGATTCCTTTACCGCCGCCGGAGGAACAGTTGGCGATAGTCAATGTTCTTTCCGATATGGGCGCCGAGATCGCCGCATTAGAAAACCGCAGGGACAAAACTATTGCTATCAAACAAGGCATGATGCAGCAGCTACTCCCAGGCAAGGTGCGGTTATTGAAATCAACTAACCAGGAAACCCTGTAGCAGGGAGCTCCGGTTCCCAACCTGTCGCAATTTGGAAATCAATCCCTATTTTCAGGATTTGGAATAGCAAGGTTTTCGTGTATCGGTAGCACAATCTGTTAGATGGTGTTTCAGTGCGCAAACTAAAAGTTTACGCTACAAAGAAATCCCACAATCACAAGGGAAGAGAGCAAAAGTGAACATCATTCGAGAAACAGAACAAGACACACAAGAACGCGTCATAGAATTCTTCAAAAATACCTTAGACTATACCTACCTCGGCAACTGGGCAGATAGCGTTGAAGAAAACAGCAATATCATCCCCGAGGACCTTACTCACTGGCTGCGGAAACAGAACCACCACAATGAAATCATCAACAAATCAATAGTTCAACTACAACGAGCTACGAAATTCGGTGGGAATAGAACGCTATATGACGCGAATTTTGAAGTCTATCAACTCCTACGATACGGCGTGAAGGTGCTGCCGGATGTCAGTGAACAATATAAAACCGTCTGGCTGATAGATTGGGACACCCCGGAAAACAACGACTTCGGCATCGCGGAAGAGGTCGCGCTTAGCGGAAAACACAACAAACGCCCCGATCTTGTGCTATATATCAACGGCATAGCAATCGGTGTGTTAGAGTTAAAACGCGCCATCGTCTCAGTTTCTGAAGGTATCCGTCAAAACCTCGCGAACCAAACAGAGGATTTCATTGAGTGGTTTTTTAGTACGGTGCATCTTGTGATGGCAGGGAATGAAGCTGAAGGTATGCGTTACGGCGTAATCAAGACACCCGAAAAATACTGGCTGCGGTGGAAAGAGCGGAATGCACAGCCAGATACCAGATCCAATGCATTACTAACCGAACTCAGCCACTTTTGCAACAAAGAACGGATGCTTGAAATTCTGCACGACTTCATCGCGTTTGATGCCGGGACAAAGAAGATTTGTCGACATAATCAATACTTCGGTGTCAAGGCCGCCCAGCAACGGGTCCAAAGCAGAGAGGGCGGGATTATATGGCACACACAAGGCAGCGGGAAGAGTTTAACAATGGTCTGGTTAGCCAAATGGATTCTGGAAAACTACTACAACGCACGTGTGCTCATAATCACTGACCGCACAGAATTGGATGAACAAATTGAAGGAGTTTTTAAGGGTGTCAACGAGGACATCAGACGCACACAGAGCGGCGAACATTTAGTCCAAGTGCTTACGGATAGTTCAGTCCGGTTAAGTTGTTCCCTTGTTCAGAAGTTCGGTAGGAACGAGGAAACCAGCGAAGCCGATATTGATGGTTACGTGGCGGAATTAAAGCGGCATTTACCAGATGGTTTTCAGGCAAAAGGCGATTTCTTCGTCTTCGTAGACGAATGCCACCGAACACAGTCTGGCAAACTGCACAAGGCGATGAAGACGCTGCTACCCGATGCAATGCTTATCGGCTTTACAGGCACACCGCTGCTCAAGAGTGACAAACAGCGAAGCATTGAGACCTTCGGTAAATATATCGACACCTACAAATATGATGAGGCAGTTCATGATGAAGTGGTGCTTGACCTGCGGTATGAGGCACGCGATATTGACCAAGAACTTACTTCGCCGGACCGGGTTGACCAATTTTTTGAAAGCAAAACCCGCGGGTTAAACGATATGGCGAAAGCTCAACTCAAAGAACGTTGGGGAACAATGCTGAATGTCGTAAGCGCTAAAAATCGGCTGCGGAAAATAGTCGCTGACATAGTTTTGGATATGGAAACGCGTGATCGGCTCAAAAGTGGCAATGGGAACGCCATGCTTGTGGCAAATACTATACTCTCTGCCTGCCGCCTCTACAATCTTTTTCAAGATACCGAATTACGAGGTAAATGTGCAGCGGTGACCTCCTATAGACCAACCCCGGAGTCCATCAGGTTGGCAGAAACGGGAGAAGGACTTACAGAAGACCAACTGAAATACAACACCTATGGCGACATGCTCGCAGCATACTTCGACGAACCTGCGGATGCAGCTATACGCAAGGCTGATGAGTTTGAACTGGAGGTAAAGCAACGTTTCATTCATGACCCTTCACAAATGAAACTCCTCATCGTCGTAGACAGATTACTTACAGGTTTTGATGCGCCGCCTGCCACCTATCTCTATATCGACAAAAACATGCAGGATCACGGGTTGTTTCAAGCCATTTGTCGCGTCAATCGGATTGATACTGATGACAAGGAATTCGGTTACATCGTTGACTATAAAGACCTGTTCGGATCTCTGGAACAGGCAATGACGGACTACACCGGCGAAGCATTTGAAAACTTCAATGTCGAAGATGTTGAAGGACTATTGAAGGATAGATTGGAGAAAGGTAGAGAACGGCTGGAGGAAGCACGCGAAGCGATTGAGGCACTATGCGAACCGGTCGATCCACCAAAGAAAATCCAAGATTATATCCGTTATTTCTGTAGTGACGAAAATGCCAATCCTGAGCAAATCAAAGCCAAAGAGCAGAAACGGGCCAACCTATATAAGAAGATTACAGCCTTGGTGCGTGCGTATGCCAACCTCGCGAATGAGATGGACGAAGCAGATTATAGTGCCAACGAAGCAAAGAACATCAAAAAAGAAGTGGGAGACTATGAATATGTGCGTAAACAGGTGAAACTAGCAAGCGGGGATTATATTGACCTGAAAATGTTTGAACCCGACATGCGACATCTGTTGGATACATACATCCATGCTGAAGATAGTGAGACGTTCGAAACTTTTGACGATATCCCGCTTGTTCAACTGATTGTAAATAAGGGGGCGGATGAGGCGATTGGGATGCTACCTGAAGGTATCCGCACAAATCGAGAAGCGGTGGCAGCCACGATAGAAAACAACATTCGGCGCGTCATCGTCGACAAAACAGACATCAATCCGAAATATTATGAGGATATGTCGCGATTGCTCGATGAACTGATTCTAAAGCGGAGGCAAGACGCAATCAATTATAGGCTATACCTATCCGAAGTTACGAGGCTAAACAAACAGGTTGTTGACCCTCCAACCGATGACTATCCACCTGGGATTGGTACAAAACCACGGCAGGCTTTTTTTGATAACTTAGGAGACGATATACCTGTTGATCAACGAATAGCAATGGCAAAGGCGATAGATAAGGCTATTTTTGATGCCAGAAGTGATTCATGGAGAGGGAGCAACTTCAAAGAACGTGAGGTTCGTAATGCCATAGCACGAGTCATCTTAAATGATTTTGACGACAACACCATTGATATTGAGAAAATTTTCAATATAGCAAAAAGCCAGGATGAATATTAGCAGGTTCGGCCATCTCCCGATTGTTAGGAGGGCACTCCGATCCCCGACTTGGATATGAACACAATGACCCATAAATTTCACATTGAAGTCCGCGGTCTCTCCATTGAAGTAATCCGCAAAGACATCAAACATTTCTATATCGGCGTCCACCCGCCGAATGGACAGATACGGGTGTCTGCACCGATGCGACTTGATGATGACGCAGTCCGAATGGCAATCATTTCACGGCTTGGATGGATACGACGGACGCAGGCAGATTTTGTAAATCAGCAACGCGAATCCCAACGAGAGTTTGTATCCGGTGAAAGCCACTATTTTGCTGGCAGGCGTTACAGATTGAAAGTAACCGAGAAGGATTGTCCGCCAAGAGTTAAACTGCTAAATAACACCAGAATCGGACTCACAGTGCGCCCGGGCACAGATCGAGCCAAACGTGAGACGGTGGTATATGAATGGTATCGTCAACATCTCCGCGCACAGGTGCCGCCTCTTCTCACCAAGTGGGAGATGAAGATGGATGTATCTGTGAATGAAATACGAATCAAGAAAATGAAAACGCTCTGGGGTTCCTGTAATATTGAAGCGAGACGGATCTGGCTCAATCTCGAACTGGCGAAGAAACCGAGTTCATGTTTGGTGTACATCCTCGTTCACGAAATGGTGCACCTGCTTGAGCGTCACCATAACGACCGGTTTCGCGAGTTGATGGACAACTTTCTTCCGCAATGGCGCTCCTATCGGGATGAACTCAACCGCGCGCCGCTTGCTCACGAAGACTGGCGCTATTGAATCTCATAGATTATTCCCTGATGGGTTTCAGATGACGAATCCATCCTGCCATTGTCCTCTCAATAACGCCCCACCAACTCCCCTTACGAGCAAACCACCTTGCATCACACCCCCGCCATTGGGTATCATACAGATTCACAAAAACATTCCCCTTAATTAGGAGAAATTTTATGTCACTCAGCACCTACTTAACCTTTGAAGACAACTGCCGCGAAGTGTTCGAATTCTACCGCTCCGTTTTCGGCGGCGAGTTTACATTTATCTCGACGTTCCGCGATGGCCCCGAAGGCTTGGAGGTCCCGGATGCGGAGCTTGACCGTATCATGCATGTGTCCCTTCCGATCGGATCCAGCGTTCTGATGGGTAATGACAGCAGCTCATCGTTCAGCCCCCCGCTCGTCCCGGGGAACAACTTCTCAATCACCTTCGAGGCGGAGAGCAGAGCGCATGCGGACGAGATTTTCGCCAAACTGTCAGACGGCGGCGTGGTAACCTGCCCGATGGACGATATGTTCTGGGGTGCATATTTTGGCGCATTCACCGACAAATTCGGTATCAACTGGCATGTCACCACCGGGCTGTCCCAAGACTGAACGGGCGCGCCGTTGATTTGCTCGATTGTAAGTTTAAAGGAAGTGTTTCATGGATAAAATTGACTTCAAAAAGACGATGAAGGAGCTGTACCGCGCCACCAATAAGGTGGCGCGCGTCAAACCGGGCGAGGGAACCTTCCTGGCTGTGGATGGGCAGGGCACTCCCGGAGGTGAAGCGTTTGAAAAGGCGATTCAGAACCTCTACCCCGTCGCCTACACAGTGAAATTCTCTCTGAAAAAGGTAGGGACAATCGACTTTGTCGTCCCTCCTTTGGAGGCGCTCTGGCACGATAATCCGGTCGAAGTTCCCGACATGTCGCAGTGGCGCTGGAGAACGATGATCCGTGTGCCGGAGAGCGTGAAAACTGAACACGTGCAAGAAGCGCAGGAAACAATTCTGGAGAGGAAGGGAACTGACACCTCCGATGTCCAATTGGTAAGATGGGAAGAAGGCGAAAGCCTCCAGCTTCTGCACATCGGTCCTTACGACCAAGTCGGAGCTATCTACGAACAGCTTCAGAGTAGTGCGCTGTTGGAAAACCTCACTCTTGGCCCTCCGGGGCATGAAATCTATCTCAGCGATCCGCGCCGCACTGCGCCGGAGAAGCTTAAGACAATCGTGCGGATGCCTATAGTTTGAGAATATCCGTAACCATCTCCACGCAGGCGTTTTCGTAGCTTCTGTAGGGATCAAGGGAGCAAATAGATCAACTGAGCGGATAGCGAAGGCGATAGAGATCCCTACGCAGATCTGCGTTCCCTACTTTGTGGTTTACTCTCTAAGTATTTAATGATTACGAGACTGTCATAAGAAACCGTTCTACCACGCCGGTAGGTGCGGTTTCTAACCGCACCGACACCCAACACTCAATCATATTTACTCACCGAGAGAACCACTTAGACAAAAGGAAATAGTATAACAATGTCAAATGAAAAGATAGTCGAGCTTGAGCAGCGTATCGGGGAGTTAATAGCGGAGCTCAATACTCTGCGCAAGACCAACCCGGGGACACCGGTCCCCAATTACACCTTTGAGACGCTGACCGGTCAGGTGACGCTCCTCGAACTGTTCGGCGGGAAGGACAAACTGCTGGCAATCCACAACATGGGGCAGGGCTGCCGCTATTGCACGTTGTGGGCGGACGGCTTCAACGGGTTGCTTCCGCATCTGGAATCTGCCCTGTCCGTCGTGCTGCTCTCGAAAGATCCGCCCGAAGTTCAGCGCCGGTTTGCCAACGCCCGCGGTTGGCGGTTTCGCCTGGCGTCGCACGGCGGCGGAGCCTACATGCGCGAGCAGTCGGTGTGTAACGGAGAAGATAATTTCCCGGGCGCCGTGGTCTACGAACGGGACGGCGATACTATCCTGCGCAAGAATGAGTGCGCCTTCGGTCCCGGCGACCTCTATTGCGCGATGTGGAGTCTTCTCGGTCTGGCTGGAATCAGCGACGAGGACTGGACGCCGCAGTACACCTATTGGCAACGCCCCGCCGAATTGGACGATGGCGGTTCGAACGTGCTCGACTGAACGCGGGAACAATCCGCCGCAGAGCCTACTGACATGACACAAGATCTTTTAACCCAAGCCGCCGCCTTTGCACGGGAGGGGAACCTTGAGGCACTCGAAGACCTTCTCGCCGTCTCTTCGGCAGTTCTCACGGCGAGGGATTCCGAAGGGCGAACGCTGCTCGATCTCGCCTGCCGCGCCGCGACCGGAGACATCGCCATACCCTTTCAACCGGGCACACCGGAACAACATGCCGCCGTCGACCTGATCCTGAAGGCGGGCGCCGACCCATCCTGCGCCGACCACGACAACTGGTCGCCGCTGCACACCGCTGGCATGGCGGGGCACTCCGACCTTGCACGGCGGCTCGTCGCTGCCGGCGCTTCTGTCGAGTCGGAGGCATACGGCAAGGAGGGTGGCTCCCCGCTCTCCTACGCGCTGTTTTACGCGAAAACCTATATGGGCGAGGTGCTGGTGCCGGTCTATCCCGACAATCTGCGTGCTGCTGCCGCCCTCGGGAACGACATCGACCGATTCGTCCACGGCGACGAATTGACGCCGGATGCCTACCACGGCCTCGATTTCTATGCCCCCGAGTTCTTCCCGGCTTGGGATCGGGCACTCAGCCGGCAGGAGGTGCTTAACGAAGCGCTTTCCTGGGCGGCGCGGAACAACCAGCGCGATTCCATGGCGGCGCTCGTCGCTCTCGGCGCGGACGTCAACGCCAATCCTTTCCGTGGCACGCCGCTCCTGTGGGCGTGTTACAGCGACAAAGTCGACGCGGCGGCTTGGTTGCTCGACCACGGCGCCGACCCCGATCTGCGGCACGATTTCGGCGGCGAAGACCACGGCGTCGATGCCGTTGCCATGCACCTCGCGGCGCAATACAACTGCGTGGGATGTTTGAACCTGCTGCTCGACAGAGGCGCCGATCCGACCATCGTTGACGGTGCCCATGACGGCACGCCCAAAGTATGGGCGGAATTTCACGGTGCATCCGACGCCGTCGAGATTTTGAACCGGCGAGTCGGATAGCGTGTCAGCCTGCCTTACTCTAAACCCATCGTTGACTTGATGCGCGGCGCCTACGTTGACCCTCGCACCGATGGTATGGTATACTCACCTGAATCTACAAATTCTATAGTAAAACCAATTATTATTTATACATTGCGGTAGGTTCGGTTTCCTAACCGAACCGGTATTTATCCAGTTTCGTAGGTGCGGTTAGAAACCGCACCTACCGAAAAATGTGTAAATTATGAATGGAATTGACTATAGCACTTTTTTCGGGAGGAATTAATGTCACTCAACACCTACTTAACCTTTGACGATAACTGCCGTGAAGTGTTTGAATTCTACCGTTCTATCTTCGGCGGCGAGTTTCTAGCTCTTATGACATACCGTGACGGTCCCGAAGGCATGACCATCCCGGAGGCAGAGCTTGACCGTATCATGCATGTATCGCTTCCTATCGGGTCAAGCGTTCTGATGGGCAGCGACGGTTGTTCAGCGTTCGGCCCGCCGCCCGTGGTTGGAGACAACTTCGCGCTCTCCTTCCGGGCAGACAGCAGAGAACATGCGGACGAAATCTTCGCCAAACTGTCGGACGGCGGTTCGGTAAAATGGCCGATGGATGATGCGTTCTGGGGCGACTACTTCGGCGCCTGCACAGACAAATTCGGCATCAACTGGCAGGTGCTCGCCGCAAGTCAGGATGAGTAAGTCAGAGCGCTACTGACTTGACATGAGGTAAACCACAATCCAATTGAACGAAAAATCGAAGCTCCGCACGTGCCTCTGGTTTGACAACCAAGGCGAAGAAGCGGCGCGATTCTACGTCTCCCTTTTGCCGGATAGCCGCATTGAAAAGGTTTACCGACCTGATCCGGATGGCCCTGCGCTTGTAGTCGAGTTTACGCTTGCGGGTGCACCGTACATGGTGTTAAACGGAGGTCCTCACTTCAAATTCAACCCCGCCGTGTCTATCTCCGTGTTGACAAGGGATCAGGAAGAAACCGACCAACTATGGGCGGCGTTAATCGCCGATGGCGGAAGTCCTGGCCAGTGCGCATGGCTGACCGATAAGTACGGTCTCTCGTGGCAGATTGTACCGGAGGCATTACCTCGACTTCTAAGCTCCGACGATAAAGCAGCGGCGCAAAGGACACACAACGCCATGATGAAGATGGACAAGATAGACATCGCTGCCCTCGAGTCTGCTTTCAACGGAGAGTAACGCAGCGATGTCGCCTTCGCGTTGGAAACATAATTGACGTACGGAGGGATAATGGATGAGAGTAATGGTACTCATCAAGGCAAATGAACGGTATGAGGCAGGCGCCATGCCCTCGAAGGAACTCATGGCCGCCATGGGGAAGTTCAATCAGGAAATAGTCCAGGCAGGTGTCATGCTGGACGGTGATGGCTTGAAACCCACATCAAAGGGCGTCCGCGTGGATTGCACCGGTGGGAAACGAGTTGTCATTAATGGCCCGTTCACAGAAACAAAGGAACTAGTTTCCGGCTACTGGCTCTGGCAGGTAGAGTCGCTTGATGAAGCCATCGAGTGGATCAAGCGTTCCCCCTTCCAGGAAGGAACGGTTGAGTTACGCCCGGTCTTTGAGCCGGAGGACTACGCGTAGGAGTTCACTCTGGAGAAGAAGGAACGGAAAATAACGATGACGAATGAAACATGTCCCCAAAGCGCGAAAATCATTCCGGCTTTGCGCTACGTAGATGCTCCAGCCGCAATCGAATGGCTGTGCGCGGCGTTCGGCTTCGAGAAGCACTTGGTCGTGCCGGGTGAGGACGACCAGATTGCACACGCCCAACTCACCTTTCGAAACAGCATGATTATGCTGGGTTCCGCCCGCGAAGGGGAATACGACGACTTGCTCATTCAACCGGCAGATGCCGGCTCGGTAACACAATCGCCCTACGTGATCGTCGATGATGTGGACGCCCACTACGCGCGGGCGCGCGCTGCCGGAGCCGAGATTGTAATGCAGCCTGCCGACCAAGATTACGGCGGTCGACTCTATATCTGCCGCGATATTGAGCGCCACCTATGGAACTTTGGGTCTTATGACCCTTGGGCAGATTTCGGCGGTTAGAAACCTTTGTAGGTCCGTGCTCCGCGATGCTTGCAACGCTGGCGTAAATCATCTCGAAGCGTGCTAAAGTTCAAATCAACAACTGTTCCAGGGGAATATGGGCACATATTGTGGTGAGAAATGGCGATGAGTAGCATGTCAATTAGATCGACAGACAAAAATGCTACGCGCCTGCACCGCCCTCGACTCTACTCGTCAACCGAACTTTGCCGCGCGTTGCGGGAGGCGCTGCACGAGAACGCCAACCCCGAAAAAGCGCCGGGGATGCAGGCTTACATGAAGTCGGAGATGCCCTACCTCGGCGTTCAGACGCCGGCGCTGAAAGCGGTCTGCCGCAAAGTCTTCGCTGCCCACTCTCTCAAGGCGCAGAAACGCTGGATGGACACCATCCTTGCTATCTGGCGGAATGCGGACTACCGGGAAGAGCGCTACGCCGCCATAAGGCTCGGCGAACATTCCGCCTACGACGACTTCCGGACGCTTGAAGCGCTGCCCTGCTACGAGGAGATGATTGTCGACGGCGCGTGGTGGGACTATGTGGACGCAATCGCGCCCCGGCTTGTGGGCGGACTGTTGACCCGCTATCCGGGAGAGACGAAAGAGTTGATGCTTGAGTGGGCGCACTCATCCGACATTTGGAAACGCCGCACCTCTATCATCTGTCAACTGAAATTCAAGGATGCCACGGACGTTGATTTGCTTCAATCCTGTATCGAGCCGTCCATCGATCATCCCGAGTTTTTCCTGCGCAAAGCCATTGGCTGGGCGCTGCGCGAGTACACCAAGACTGATCCGGACGAGGTCATCGCCTATGTCACTGAGAATGCACACCGGTTGAGCGCGCTCAGCAAACGCGAAGCCTTGCGCATCCTCATCAGGTCGGGCCGCATTGATGCCGTACCTTAACCTACAGTCGAGATTCAGGCGAGAATGAGGTATGATGTCCATTATCCGAATCGCGGCCGTGCGCCTTAATCGCCCTATACCGTATTCTTGAAAAAGAGAACTCCAAATATGAAGAGATTTCACTATTCAATCACGATTTCAGCGCCGCAATCCACCGTGTGGCACGTCCTGATAGACGATGAGGCGTACAGACAGTGGAGCAGCGTTTTTTCTGAAGGCTCGTACTTTGAGGGTGACTGGAGTGCGGGCAGCACCATCCGCTTCCTCACGCCGGAAAAGCAAGGATTGGTGGGGATGGTCGCGGAAAATCGAAAGAACGAGTATTTATCCGTCGAGCACCGCGGCTGCATTATCGACGGTGTCGATAATTTCGAAAGTGACGATGCAAAGGCTTGGTCGCAAGCTTTTGAGAATTACACTCTCACTGCGGTTGATGGCGGCACCGAGCTAACTCTTGATGCCGAAGTACCTTCGGCGTACCAGGACTACTTGGAAGATGTATGGCCCAAAGCGCTAGAGGCGCTCAAGGAACTAGCGGAGAAAATAGGCGGCAATGTGAACACTAACTCTCAAATGAAGAGATTTAGCTATTCAGTCACGATTGCAGCGCCGCGATCCACCGTGTGGCGCGTCCTGTTTGATGATGAGACCTACAGGCAGTGGACGACCGTCTTCGCTGAAGGCTCCCACTTCGAGGGCGACTGGAACGTTGGCAAAACCATCCGTTTTCTTACGCCGGAAAAGGACGGAATGGTGGGAGTTATTGCCGAAAAGCGAGAGCATGAGTTTCTGTCAATCAAGCACCTCGGTCATGTACTCAAGGGCGTCGACGACACGGAGAGTGATGAGGTGAAAAAGTGGACGCCAACCTATGAAAATTACACCCTCACCGAAGTGGAGGAGGGTACCGAACTAACCGTTGACATAGATATACCTTCCTCGTACGAAGCCTACTTTGAAGGCGTATGGCCTAAAGCGCTAAAGGCAGTTAAAGAACTATCCGAAAAATAGGAGATACTATGAGTCGATTAACCTTTACCAACCTACCCGTCAAAGACCTCGACAAATCTAAGGAATTTTATTCCCAACTGGGTTTTGAATTTAATGAAGACTTCACCGGCGAGAATGCCGCCTGCTTGGTCATTTCCGAAGGCAGCTATTCCATGCTTATGACCGAATCCTTTTTCCAAATGTCCACCAATAAGGAGATTGCCGACGCGACAAAGACCACTGAGGTCGTCGTCGCGTTATCCGCCGACAGCCGAGAGGAAGTGGATGCGATAGTGGACAAGGCGCTCAATGCGGGCAGCAGCGAACCGGTGCCAACCGAGGATCAGCCTTGGATGTACTGCAGGACGTTCGAGGACCCCGATGGGCACGTGTGGCAACTGTTCCACATGAGCCAAGGACAGGAGTGACTCTGTCGACCCCATCCACACACGTCGAGAAGGGCGGAAAACAGCGTGGTCCGAGCAACAGCATAAACTCGCAAAACCCGCCCTTTGAAGAAAGGAATGTTCACATGGCAAATCACTACAACCCCGTTGGCTGGTTCGAGATACCGACAACCGACATGAACAGAGCCAGAAAGTTCTACGAAGCCGTGCTGGATGTCGAACTTACTCCCGCCACTGTCGAGCAAGTGGAAATGGCATGGTTTCCCTCGGTCGAGGATGGAATTGGCGCCTCCGGGACACTCATAAATTCAGAGGGTTACACACCATCTCACGACGGCATCCTAATCTATTTCACCGCGCCGGACATTGAGGGAACGCTGGCAAAGGTCAACGCCAACGGCGGAAAGACGCTTACCCCCAAGACCAGCATTGGCGAGCACGGGTATTACGCCTACTTCGAGGATTCGGAAGGCAATCGGCTGGGGTTGCACTCCACGGCTTAAGCCGAATAACCTACTGTAGGGTGGGCACTGCCCACCAGCCTTCGGCTTTTCGTTTCTTTGTAAGTTCGACTTTGTACGAAAATACAGCGGTTGGGTTTTACCGAACGCCATACAACGCTAAACCCGTAGGCGGGATCAAGGGAACGGTTAGTGACCGCTATAGCGCGTAGGTTGGGTTGAGCGAGACCTGACAATTCACATGTTCGTGGGCTGGAACCTTCGTGTACCATTGAGATTCCTAGTCTTCGATATCGTAGCGAAACCCAACACTTCACAACACGCGGATTGCTACTTTTGGATGTTGGGTTTCACTAGACTTGTGAGATTTCAATCGGAATTGATGGCCAAAATTGAAGTATAATGTTGATGGTTTTCGGTTGATTCCGTCCAACCCAACCTACATGGTTTTGTAGGGAACGCAGATCTGCGTTCCCTACGGTCGTCCTCTTTGAGTAATCTTCAATTACAGAATCGGTGATTCGAGCGGAGTCCTCACCGTTGTAAAACAGACCTACGCCCAGCGTTGGCGGGCTCCAACCTGCCGCACACCAGAGAAAGGTTGGTTCAGCCCGGGAAACCTAAACAAACCACCACTACAGCAAGGGGGTAGTTGCTAATGGGACGAATGAAGGATAAGATTGCCGTCATAACCGGATCGGGTAAGGGGCTGGGCGAAGCGATGGCGCTGCTGTTCAGCCGTGAAGGCGCCAAGATAGTCGTCTTTGACATTGATGAGCGGGCCGGACGAGAAACCGTGGCGCAAATCCGTGAGCAATCGGGCGAGGCAATCTTTGTTCAGGGCGATGTCTCGAAGTCAGACGACGCCGTCCGCTTGATCGGTCGCGCTGTCGATGCGTATGACCGCGTTGATGTCCTGGTCAACAATGCGGGAATTCACGTCGACAAGACCGTCGCCGACACGACCGAAGCGGAATGGGACGAGATTCTTGGAGTGAATCTCAAGGGGTATTTTCTCTGCTCGAAGGCTGCCATACCGCAAATGCGGCGGCAAGGAGGCGGGAACATTATCTGTATCTCGTCAATCTCAGGCTTGATCGGCCAACTGAACCAAGCCGCTTACAACGCCTCCAAGCACGGCATCATCGGGCTTGTCAGATGCATGGCATACGATCACGCTCAGGAGAACATCCGGGCAAACGCGATCTGTCCCGGGGTGATGAACACGCCGCTGGTGGCAAGCGTCCCCGAGGAACACATCGCGCCGTACCGAAAGGCGAACTTGTTGGAACGTTTCGCCGAACCTATCGAAGTCGCCAATGCCGCGCTGTTCCTAGCGAGCGACGAGTCGTCGCACGTGACCGGCTCCACGATGGTCGTTGATGGCGGATACACGACGAAGTAACGTCTTAATAGATGAACGACTAAGTGGTAGGAGCGACCTCCCGGTCGCGACCGCCTAGGCGTGTCAGGGCAAGATGCCCTGCCTACGTTAGCGATTTCACATTATCGCGTAAGTCATATATGTGTAAAGACGAATGCAATTCACTATAATCGTCGGCGGACAGCCCCTGTTCGTCAGCGATTTGCGGAGATAGCAATGCCTAAGAAACTGAACGTTTTGTTTCTGCCCCATCCGCTCGGTCCCTCAATGTTTAAACCGTGGGGCGAGGACGTGGTGGCTGCCATCGGCGACAGCCACAATCTGCGCATCTTGGATTATAGCCAGCCCCTAGCCCCGCAGTTCGAAGGGGTTGAGGTGGTGATTGACCAAGGCGGTTCCGCGGGCACCAGAGAGATGGCTGATATAGCCGAGGGGAATGTACGTCTCTGGCAGATTCTGGGCACGGGGATTGACCATTTCGAATTGGACTATTGGCGCGCCAAGAAGATTCCCGTGGCGAACACTCCGGGACCATTTAGCGCCGTGGCGTTGGCAGAATGCGCCATGATGTTCATTCTGATGCTCGCGCGGCGGTATCCCGTTACGCAGGCAAACCTCAAAGCCGGTGAGATGTATACGCCCATGGGGCTGGAACTTGAGGGTTTGAAATTGGGCATCGTCGGTTTCGGCGCCAGCGGGAAAGAGCTGGCGCGCCGGGCGCTGTCGTTTGGTATGAGAATCCTGGCGATCGATATCCGCGATGTCGGAGCGGATGAGGTGCGCGAGTTCGGCGTGGAATTTGTCGGGAAACCGGGGGATTTGGACGAGGTTCTTGCCGAGTCCGATGTTGTGTCTCTGCATCTACATCTCAACGATGAGACACGGCACACCATCGACGCGCGCCGCTTGCGTCTAATGAAGCCGAGTGCGTTCCTGATTAACGTCGCCCGCGGGGCGTTGGTGGACGAAGTTGCGCTGGAGGCGGCATTGGTGGAGGAGCGGATCGGTGGGGCCGGACTAGATGCTTTCAGCCAGGAGCCGCCCGATGTGACGTCGCCGATTTTCAGCCTGCCAAACGTGATTGTGACGCCCCATATCTCCGGTACCACCGACGGCACGTCGCGTAGGCGAGCACAAGCGGCAGCCGAGAATGTGGGTCGGATTGCAGCCGGACTCGAACCGTTGTACCGCGTGGATTGAGGGATTGGCAGGCCTCCGGCTAGGTGTTCTCTTTGTGCACAGTTTATTAGTTGGGTTTCACAGGTTCCAATCGATCAAATGCGCGAATAGCGAATGCGATGGAAAATCTTGCTCCTTGTTCAGTCACTTGATTGTTCAACCCAACCTACGGGTAAGACAACAAATCGCCGAATTAGCCAACGCATCAGGAGCAACTCGGAGTATTCCCTCTACATCGCCACTAAAATGTGACGTTACTATTGAAACTTGTTTACTAATCACGACACAATTGTCGTGCAACGAAATCCCCATTTTCAGCGTCTCATATGGATGTCTCCTAGAAATATGGCAGCCTGCGTGCAATTGACAGCTTGAGAATCAAAGACGGGTTAACAACCATCTGAAATTTACGGTGTGAGGATAAGCGAAAATGGAAAATACCCAAAAACCTAAACCGCCAACATTTCGATTCAAGAATATTGGTCCCGTAAAGGACGCTGAAGTAGAACTCGGCGATTTCACAATCATCGCAGGTCGCAACAACACCGGCAAGACCTATCTCGTCTACACCCTCTACGGTTTCCTAAAAATGTGGAAGAGTTGGCTTGATACGGACGCTTTACTCGCACTGATAACGGATGATTGCGTTGACTTCCCAGACATGCATTGGATTACAGATAAAGTAAATCGAGAAGGTCGGGCTCGTTTCCCCTTGGATAGAAAACAGTTCAGGCGACAGCAAAGAACAGTTATTCAGGAACTTGCCCACAATTTTTCTGAAGACGCTTTGTCTTCGGTGTTTAGCGCTTACCAGAGCGATTTCCATCGCTCCTCCCTCGATGTCAAACCCAACGAAGACACTTCTGATAGTTCTCACGTTGTCAAAGAGAAGATTAGCGAAAGTGTTTTGCTTTCAATTGAATACGACGGTAGTAATGTAGTTGTAAGTACGAATAAAGCAATGAACCAACAACGCATTCCAGATCTTGGACTCAATATTACCCATCAATACTTTCTGCTCTTGCTCCACAATCAACTTCCCGATCCGTTCATCTTTTCTGCTGAACGGTTTGGCATTTCTCTCTTTTATAAGGAGCTAGATTTTACTAAGAACCAATTGGTTGACCTGTTACAAAAGCTAGGGGAAGGCAAAAACAGGGACAGGGTCACTCCCTTTCTTTTTATTGATAGAACTACAAGCCGTTATGCTCTTCCAATTAAAGATAACATTGACTTCACAAGGGACATCCCTGATTTACTGAAGAGAAAAAGTGAGATTTTTCAGAGCAAGCTGTTCGACGACATTAAGGACATGATGGAAGGTTACTACGGGAGTTCGAGCGACGAGATCCGATTCATATCAAAGACACGGAAGCAGGAAGGCAAATTTAACATTCTATTGCATTTAGCCTCCTCTTCAGCTCGTGAATTGGTAAATCTCTATTTCTTCTTAAAGCACGTCGCGAAGAAGAATCATTTGCTGATTATTGATGAGCCGGAAAGTCATCTTGACACCTCCAACCAGATATTCCTGGCGCGATTACTGGCTCGCTGCGTACGGTCTGGCTTGAAGGTGCTGATTACTACGCACAGTGACTACATCATCAAAGAGATTAACAATCTCGTAATGCTGAGTAGGCAGTTTAAGGACAAGGAGGCCGTAATCAAGAAACTCAAATACAGTGCTGACGATTTCCTGGATCCCGATTCTATCCGCGCCTACGTCGCGGAGGACAATAGCCTTACCCGGTGCGATGTAGACAGATTCGGTATTGACATGCCGGTCTTCGACGAGACCATTGACAGCATCAACAGGGTCGCGAACGATTTGGCGTCGCGAATGTCGGAAGATTCGGAGGCATGATACGTTGTTGTCAACACAACTAAGAAAGATCTTGGCCGCAAAAACTTTTGCAACTCCAAGGAAGGAAAAGAAGGTTATTTTACGCGAAGAGAGGGTAATGAAGGTTGAAGTGGCCGAAGTACCTTCACACCTCATCGCGGTAGACATGCGGCAGATTGGGTGTCTATCAGGCTTAAAGAGTGGCAACTGGATGAAAACCTGCGACTATTTGCTGGTTTTCAATCAAAGGGGCAGGGACTATGCAATATTCGTTGAATTGAAGAATACTCTGTATGGAGACAAAACGGAGGGTATGGAGCAATTACGACGATCTCTGCCGTATCTTGAGTTCCTTCGTTCTATATGTGAAATACAGTATGGCTCGGAGTCTGCCAAACGCAACATTAACGTTCGGTATTCCCTTATTGGCAGGCAGAGTAATCAGAGGCTTGACAAGCAACCTGTAAGAGCAGGGAACCAACTACCGTCAGAAAATCACAATGGCATATCGGTAGACATGTTTGTCGGAGAAAGAATCAAATTCAGCGATCTGTCGAAAAGGTGAGAAGAAGGAGTTTTTATCCAGAATCGTTGATTGGTTCTACGGTGCCTTCTTCCCCTACCCTAATTTACTGCACCGGGCTCCGTGCAACGAAATCCCTGTTGCCATCGTTTTGATAGAGACAAACACCTTTTTTCTGTGTTTTGCACAAGCGAACGGAAATGAATCGCTTTATTATAAATCTAAGGATTTCATACCATTTTTCACCCAAAGAAAGAGACAAAACTAGGAGAAATCAACAATGAAACCCGAAAAAGCGCTCGCCACCGCCGCTGCCCGTGGCGACCTCGAAAACATGCGCGACATGATTAACGAAGACAAATCCCTAGCCGCACACTGGCAGCCGATAATGGATGCCTGCTACGTCGGACAAGCGGACGCCGTAGCCCTCCTGCTGGAGAACGGCGCCGATCCGAACATCAAATCCAAGTCGGCGCACCACTACCGTCCGCTGCATCGCACGGTGGAATTCAAAAAGACGGCGCCCAAACACGACGGGCACCATCAAGTGGTCGATTTGCTGCTTGATGCCGGCGCCGACCCGCTGATGCCAGGGAGTTACTGGCTGATCAGCGCCATTGCCCTCTGCGCTACCGGTGACGCCACCGAATTTCTGCCGGCACTGCTGAGTAATGCGCCCGAAGAGCACGACATCTTCCACGCCGCCGTGCTCGGCGACACCGAGCGCGTGAACGCGATTTTGGAGGGCGATCCAGCCCTGGCGAAGGTTCATCACGAGGGCACAAAACTCTGGACGGACGAAGAAGGTTGGACGCCGCTAAACTACTGTGTACGCTCTCATGTGGGAAGGGACAGCGAAGAAAAGAGGAAGGGGCTCGCACAGATTGCGAGGACGTTAATCGACCACGGCGCCGATATTACCGGCAGCGTTGACCAAGCCATGTACAGCAACAACATGGAGGTCTTCGAAATGCTCCTCAAGGCCGGGGGCACCTGCGCCGACGACGACACCATCAACCATGCCGCCTGCGACGGCCAGTTCGACGCCTTGGAAATGCTGCTGGAGTACGGTGCTAAACTCGACGGCACACGCGGCACCGAGCACCACGGCGGATATACCCCTCTCGGATGCGCTGTTTCCTGCCGCAGCATCAAGGGCGCGAAGTGGTTGCTTGAGAAGGGGCAGGATCCCAACAAAATCAAGAGCGAGGACGGGGAGAACTGTTTGCACGTGGCGGTGCATTTCGGCGCCAGCGACAAGATGCTGCAGTTGCTGCTCGATCACGGTGCCAAGATCAACCAGAAGGACAAACTGGGACGGACGCCGCTCGCACGGGCGCACGAGAAGAACCGCGCGAAAGCCATCGCCTTCCTCGAAGCTGCAGGCGCCCAAGCCTAACTGCCGCACTTACACATTACGCATCACGTATTACTACTCACACACCACAAGGTACAATTGGAAGGACATCATGAAAATCAAACTCACCGGCGTATTTGTAGATGACCAAGAGAAGGCACTGCAATTCTATGTTGAGGTGCTAGGATTCATAAAGAAAGAGGATGTGCCGGTAGGGGAGTTTAAATGGCTCACGGTCGTCTCCCCTGAAGCTCCGGACGATATCGAACTGCTGCTTGAACCCAACAACAACCCCGCCGCCAAGACCTACCAACAGGCGATCTTCGATCAGGGGATACCCGCCGCCGCGTTTGCCGTGGATGATATCCACAAAGAGTACGAACGGCTGAAAGAGCAGGGCGTCGAATTCTCAATGGAGCCGACCGAATCGGGTCCGGCGATCCTCGCAATCTTTGATGACACGTGCGGCAACTTGATACAGCTTTATCAGGTCTAAGCCAGCGTATAGTCGGGAGTAGGTGCGGTTGGAAACCGCACCCACCGTATGGGCAAGGAGTGTTGTCTACACCCGAAAATCGGACGCGATTGCACCGATGGGCAATTTATGCCTTGACAACTATACACATGTATAGTATAGTTAAGGCATGGCACATTCTCACTTAACCATAGAGGAGATTGGGGCGCGCTCGGTTCTGATGCCCCAAAGTGGTGTTCCCGTCACCGGATACACGCTCAACCCCTACACCGGTTGCGGCATGGGGTGTAGCTACTGCTACGTAATGAAGTATCCCCATATCCGCGAGAAAACCGAAGCTTGGGGGACTTGGGTTCAGCCCAAAGTGAACGCTCCCTTCCTGCTGGGAAAGGCGCGCGCCAAAATTTGGGGTCGCGGAATCTTCATCGGGTCTGCCACCGATCCGTACCAATACATCGAACGGCAATACCGTTTGACACGGCGATGCTTGAAAGTCATACTGGAAAGCAACCCGAAAAGCGTTGTGATTCATACGCGCAGCCCCGTTATCTTGGACGACCTTGAGTTATTGAGAGAATTCGGGAATCGCCTGCGTGTAGGATTCTCCGTGCCCACTGACGACGATCGCGTGCGGCGCAAACTTGAGCCGCACGCCCCGCGCATTGAAGTACGTCTCAGAACCATGCGACGCCTTCGGGACGAGGGCATCACAGTATTGGGGTCGTTGACGCCGCTGCTCTACTGCAATCCGACCCGTTTCGTTCGACTGCTCAAAGGCGCCGTCGATGGGGTTTACATGGGGGGAATGCGCTACTTGGACAAAACCGCTATCCACCAGATGAAGCGGGCAAAAGTCTATTTCAGCAGCACGGCATACGAGGAACTGCAAGACGAAATGAGGCGATGCTTGGTGGAGGAGGGGTTGCTAAAAGATTATGATGGTGAATAACAAACTTGTAGTCTCGTAGGGTGGGCACTGCCCACCGTTTTCTGCTTTGCCGACACAATCACCCGCAAAATCACTGCCGAAACACCCATTGACGTGCTCTCAATAGGCGTGCTATAGTACAATCTCAACGCACCCTCGCCGAAATCTCCAATCTCTCCATCAAACCGGTGCTAGAGCCTAATGCCAAACTTCCAGACCTTTAGCACACCACACCTTATAGCAATGGGGTTGACTCTCGCGGTGCCGATTCTGCTAGCGGCAATCGCCCAACGCAGAGCGGCAGCTACGATCGGGTATTTCTTGGCTGGCGTGCTCCTGACAAACGAGGTAACCAGTTTGTGCTATCGGTTCGCCGACCTTAATCTCTCCGATTTCATCCAAAACCACCTTCCCCTCCACGTCTGCGGCATTGCGGTGCTCGCGACAGCCGCCACCCTCGTTTTTCGCAACCAGCGAACTTACGAGATCGCCTACTTCTGGGGTTTGGTCGGCACCCTAAACGCGGTCATTACGCCGCCATTGGGAGATGGGGAAGGCTTCCCGTCATACCGTTTCTTCCAGTATTTCATTGCGCATTCCGGCATCGTCGCGGGCGTCCTCTACGCGACCTTGGGATTACGGCTGCGTCCGACTCTCCGAGGTCTTTTCCGCGCTTTTCTTTACGTAAACCTCTTTGCCCTAGGCGTCGGGATTTTCAACGTCGTCATGGGTTCAAACTACATGTTTCTCTGCAGACCTCCGATAACAGCCTCTCCCTTCTTCTTCGCTCCTCATCCTTGGTATATTCCCATCCTTGACGTGGTTGCGCTAGGGATGTTCTTCGCCGTATTTTCCCCGTTCGTGGTATCCACGTGGTGGTCATCCCGCAGACAGCCGATTCAGCGTGAAAAATCAGTTTAATCGCCATTTCTTACCACCTCTATCATTCCACACGCGCACCTTTTGTGGTTTTCTCTTACGCATCACGTTTTACGTACTATGTATCGCGCAATACCCTTTACTTGCCTTCAAAAAACATGTGACACCCGCGTAAAAATCTGATACAATACGTTGGCGCGGAATGTGCTAACACACGGTTAAACACGCATAGGAGCCTTGTCAAAAAGGAACACGAATGGTTTTATCGGATCAGGACATCGAACGCTATTTGGAGAAGGGCAAGATAAAGATTAAACCGATGCCAAATCTCCACGAACAGCTTGGATCATGTTCGATTGATTTCAGGCTGGGCAACGTATTCCGCGTATTTGAACATAGCAGGCACCCCCATATAGACCTACGCGCGACCACCGATATGGGCGATCTGATGCGCAAGGTCGAGGTGCCGGACGGCGAAGCGTTCACGATGCAACCGGGCGAGTTTGTGTTAGCCGCAACGCTGGAGCATTTTGAGTTGGCGGACGATGTAATGGCGCGCTTGGAAGGCCGAAGCAGCCTCGGGCGTCTTGGCATCATTGTCCACAGCACCGCCGGACTGTTCGACCCCGGTTGGGTAGGTACCGCGACCCTAGAACTTGGCAATCTTGGGCGAATGCCCGTCAAACTCTACCCCGGTATGCGGATATGCGCGTTCACCTTTGAACCATTGTCTTCGCCGGCAAAGGTGCCCTATCGGCTGAAGCCGAACAACAAATACGCCGGGCAGATTGAGCCGGAAACAAGCCGCGTCGAGAGATTCTAAGCCCCATGAATGGGGGCAAATCCGGCTTAGCGGCAATAATTGCACAAATGACAAATGCTAGAATCTTGGGCAATTTTGTGCTCAATAATTGGGCAACAATCCAACTCGGTACGCCTGTTGCTTTGGATGAGTCAAAACAAGGTGCTTCCAGAACCTTGCTCAACGTAAAGTAAAGGTTGGAATAGCCGTCTCACAGCGCGGTATTCACCGCGTGGATAAGGATGTTGAATTGTTGGCATATCCTTTGCGATTCGTTTCGAGTTGCGACTACGGAAGAATAAATCTGACAAGGTTATTTTAAAATTTTGGATGTACGGAGGTCGTTAATCCCGTTATTTCGTTTATTTAGTTTCTTGTGAAGTACGGTTATGAGTTTTACCACTGAATCCCATTCCGGCTTAAGGGATTTATAAGATTATACTTAAGCCACTTTGGTCCGAATTGACTCGCACGAGTCGCTCTACAGTTTACGTACATAACTTGTCTCATGTTAGTTACAAAGTAGACATACCAACACCATACTGTAACAGTTCATCTTGATTCTTGTTGAGGAGGATAACGTATGACACCAAGTGATGTAGTTGCACTTGCCAAAGAGGAAGGAGTTAAGATTGTCGATTTCAAGTTCATGGATTTGCCGGGGATGTGGCAACACTTCTCTATTCCGGCGACTGAACTTGAAGAGGACATGTTCGACGAGGGCCTAGGTTTCGACGGTTCAAGTATTCGCGGATTTCAAGCGATTAACGAAAGCGACATGTTGCTGTTCCCGGATCCCGCAACCGCCATCGTCGATCCCGTCTGCGGGATTCCTACGCTAAGTATCATATGTAACATCAAGGACCCGATTACGCTAGAAAGTTATACGCGAGATGTACGGCATATCGCTCAAAAAGCGGAAGCCTACCTGATTTCGACGGGAATCGCCGATACGAGTTACTGGGGACCCGAGGCCGAGTTCTTCCTGTTCAATGATGTTCGTTACGGCCAAGATCACCATTCGGGCTACTATTTTGTCGACTCGCGGGAGGGAAGCTGGAACACCGGAACCGATGAGGGGCCAAATCTAGGGTACAAACCTCGCTACAAGGAAGGTTATTTCCCTGTGCCGCCTTCGGATTCAATGCAGGACATTCGATCCGAGATGATTCTCAAAATGATCGAAAGCGGCGTTGATGTGGAAGTTCATCACCACGAGGTAGGCACCGGCGGGCAAGCTGAGATAGATCTCCGCTTTGACACGATGACCCGAATCGGAGACAAGATGGCGCTGTATAAGTATATCGTCAAGAACGTGGCGCGTGCCCACAATCTGACAGCGACCTTCATGCCGAAACCCCTCTTCCAAGACAACGGGTCGGGCATGCACGTACACCAGAGTTTGTGGAAAAACGGGAAGAATATCTTCTATGATCCGCAGGGATACGCGCTTCTGAGCGAGGACGCGCTATACTACATCGGCGGTTTGCTCAAACACGCACCGTCGCTCTGCGCCATTATCGCACCCACCACCAACTCATACAAGCGGCTGGTCCCAGGTTACGAAGCACCGGTAAATATCGCGTATTCGCAGAGAAACCGCAGCGCTTGCGTGCGCATTCCGGTTTATTCAAAGAGTGAGAAGGGCAAACGGGTGGAATTCCGCACTCCGGATCCCTCCAGTAATCCGTATCTTGCCTTTAGCGCGCTGCTCATGGCGGGGCTCGACGGTATCCAGAACAAGATTCATCCCGGCGATCCGCTGGATAGAGACTTATACGATCTTGAACCGGAGGAGTTGGATACAATCGATTCCACTCCGGCATCCTTGGCGGAGTCGCTTGACGCTTTGGAGGACGACCACGAATACCTGCTCAAGGGCGATGTAATCACTCAGGATGTAATTGATACGTGGCTAGACTACAAGAGAGAAAACGAGGTTGATGCGATCAATCTACGTCCGCATCCACACGAGTTCCATCTCTACTACGATATCTAATCCTACTCCCTGCTCTATCGTTGCGGCTCGGTTCGCTGCAACGATAGAGCAGGATAATCCGTCCGAATGTCGGCGGACGTTGGCTAAGGAGAGGCAACTTATGAAAAAACTCGAGTGCATCATTCGACCCTTCAAACTTGAAGAGGTGAAGGAAGCGTTGAACGAGGTCGGTGTTCGCGGGATGACGGTCAGTGAGATTCGCGGTTTCGGGCGAAGCCGCGGGCATACCGAACTCTATCGCGGAAGCGAGTATGCCATCGAATTCGTGCCGAAGATAAAACTGGAAGTCGTCGTCCCGGAAGAAAACCTTGACGCCGTCACGGACGCGATTCAGAAATCCGCTTCCACCGGAAAGATTGGCGACGGCAAGATTTTTGTCAAGCCGGTTGACGAGATAATCCGAATCCGCACGGGCGAAAGAGGTCCCGCCGCCATTTGATCCCGATTCGCATATGACTGACAGGAAACAACCGAAGGTTTGTGGTAGCGGTTCTCGGTTAACAATCGGAGATTATCTTTGCGGCACTCCGTGGGCGAAGATGTAAGGAAGGCAGCCCCCATTCCTTACGGTGCGAATATGCGGAGTCCTCCGAATCTTCGATTGCGAATCAACTGGTCACCTGAACAAATCCGTGTTGAACTCTACTATCTCCGCCAGAAACAAAAAAGGGAGGAACTGTCACCTAATCTCCGGTGACAGTTCCTCCCTTTTCTATGCCCCCGACTGGACTCGAACCAGCATGCCCGTTAAGGCACAGGCCCTCAACCTGCCGTGTATACCAATTCCACCACAGGGGCATCAAGCGTCCTAAATTATACCGACCCTCAGTGATATTGTCAAGGGTTATTGGAAGTCCATTAAAGGAAACCTTAGGGGAACCGTTTCTGAATATGCGAATCATATGAACGATTAGATGAAGTTAAAGCAAAAGAATCGGGACAGGGATCCTATGGCCACTTGTATTCAGATTTCTATACGTACAGATTGTGTGCTACCCGATTTCACAGTTGAAGATTGGTACGACACATCGATTACCTTCGGAGCGAACTCTACCCAAAGACAAGAGGTCGCTCCTACCGGGTGCCACAGCGCGTAACCGTGTAAGTTCAAACAAAGTAACCACTATATTCTGTTTACTGTTATTCAAGCGAAATCGGATACGTTGTTGTTCAATGTATGCCAATCCAACCAAATCTCCAACGGTACCATTGCCCGCCGATACGTCTAGATGGTGCTTGGCGCGATACTTGCCATACTAATTTCTCGGTGTCGTCTCTGATATCGATTCGATTCCGAGCTACCGCACTCAAGATCTTTCCTCCTCTCCCGTGTAAATTAGCTACCAGTGGTTCTGCGGAAATGCTATTTGAGAGTCTTGACGCGTGAGCGTTACCTGTGATAAACTCGCTAGTGACGCGGGTTTTAGCCATCGCAGCCAAGGTTTGCCGATTTGGCAAGCGGTTCATGATTGGCAAGGGCGTTGAGCCAGTTACTAACCGCATCAAAGGTTGCAAAATCCGATTTATCGGGACGAGTCCCTGATGCTTAAGTTTATGTTTATTGGTATTTGAGGTACGATGGAATGTCTATCAGACATCTTTCCAAAGTAGATTCACGTCGATACAGAAAACTTGGAGATAAGAATAACTACACCGTTTGGCAACTTGTCGAGGAGTATCTCGGGTTGACTATCGCCGCAATCACATTCCATGTTTTCCCTAGTTGCGATGTTTGCCTTGATAGATGTCTTTGGTGACGCGAATAATCTTACACCGCCTGACGATATGCTCAATGGCAACTTCGTGTAAATCAGCGAAGTTAGGAACTTATTGGCAGGGTTACGGCACACGGCGTGTGCCTACTACTTTTTTCGGTTCTGCAGCACAATTTCTGAACATCACCTCTAAGGAGAAAGAATGGCAAACACAGAAAGTTGTGAGCGGCTATCTACAATTCTCAACAGTGTTGGTGATGCCGTAATTGCCGCGGATCGAAAGGGGTTGATAACATTCATGAATCCCGTTGCCGAAACGTTGACAGGCTGGGAAACGGAAGAAGCGACCGGGAAAAAGGTAACGGATATTCTCGACATTTATGTTGGAAATGCAGGCAATCTTAAAAAACATACACTCTTGACGGAGGCACTCCAAAAAAGATCTGATTCCGCCGGAGGATTGTCTTCTGCTTCCGAGGTAGACCATAATACCTGGATCGTAGCAAAATCAGGTGGAGAAATCCCTATCGACTACGACATCGCGCCTATCAAAGATAAGGAAGAAACCCCCGCCGGCATCGTTATGACGATACGCGATGTCACCAAGTATAAAACGAAGGAGGAGCAATCAAACCAAACTATCAGTGAGTTGCGCCAACAAACCAATCTGATGAAAACCGTTTTTGACACTATGTATGACGGTATCGCCGTCCTCGGTTTAACAGGTGACATATTGTTCCTCAATCCAAGTATACAACAAATGATCGGTAAGGGGCCTCCAGATACGTTTCTCAACAAATGGTCTGAAACGTACGGCTTTTTTTATCCTGACAAAAAAACACTCGTTCCAGTCGACCAGTTTCTTGCCACATATATCTCCCAGGGTGAAGCAGTAAGAGATCTGGAGCTCTTTGTACGCAATAAAGAACAGACGGAGGGAATTCACATAAAAGCTAGTGGCATCCCCCTATTTGATGAGAATCGGGCTGTCATAGGCTGTGTGTGCATTATTCGCGACATCACAGGGGACAAAATTGCAGCGATACAGTTGGAGCAAGCGATGCAGGAACTGCACAGTCAGGTTCAGTTGACGGATACCATTTTTAATAGTATGGGTGATGGGGTGATCGCTGCCGATGCAAGCGGCGCTTTCACCATATTTAATCCAAGTGCCGAAAGAATTCTCGGCATCGGTCCGATAGATACAACCCCTGATAAATGGAGTGACGACTATGGTTACTTTTTCCCGGACAGAAACACACCCTTTCCGGCAGATGAACTTCCACTTGCACGTGCCCTTAAGGGTGAAGCCTCAGATGAGGTAGATATGTTCGTACGCAACCCGGAGGTGCCGGAGGGTGTTTTTATCAGCGTTAGCGGGAGACCGCTACAGGACGAAGAAGGTACTGAAAAAGGAGGTGTGACTGTTTTTCGCGATGTGACGCACCGAGTGATTGCCGAAGAAGCGTTGACGCAAGCATTTGCACAAGGACGGTTGGAAATTGTTGAGACGATCCTCCATAATATCGGCAACGCAATTAACAGTGTAACGGTAGGAGTTAATGTCCTCCAAGAGAATTTAGTAGGTAATCAATTCATACACCGCTTTTCCGCACTTGCCGATATGCTCAAAGCACATCAAGAGGATTGGGCTGATTACATCAGAGATGATCCGAAAGGACAGCAGGTGCTCCCATTTATGATTGCGCTCGCTGCAGATTTTGCCAATCAGAATAATAAAGTTGTCGAGACGCTTGAGCGCGTCAATGAAAGAGTAACGCATATCACTGATATCATCCGCACGCAAAAATCCTCTAACCAGTCAAGTATGACGTGGAAAAATATCGAGTTGCAGCAAACAATCTCAAGCGCGGTGAAATTACAGCAAGAATCGATCGACAAAAGAGGCATCCACGTGCATGTCAACTGCGAAAACGCGCCCCAAGAGATTCGGGTTCAAGAGAGTCAATTTCATCAAATGCTGGTGAATCTGGTGAAAAATTCAATTGAAGCCATTGACGAACTTGCTCGATCGGGCGGACTTAATGAAACACCGCGCATCGGTATCAAAGCGTATGTCAGCGAGGATTTTTTGTTCCTTGATGTTACCGATAACGGCATCGGTATTGCGCCGCAAAACTTGAAGATGATTTTCACCGCTGGTTATACAACGAAGGAATCGGGGACAGGGCTCGGTCTCCATTCGAGTGCCAATTTTGTGATCGGATCTGGCGGGCAGATTTACCCCATGAGCGAGGGCATTGGCAAAGGCACAACTATGCGAATTATGCTGCGTTGTTCCTCGGTTATACCGTAGGGGACGTCTGTATTGCGGTTGTAGAATGGGGGAGAATCAACTGACTGGATAACGAAGACGGAAATCCCATCGCATCTTCGGTAGAGGGTGGTCGCTTAAGGATTCGTAGGGGTTGGGTTTCCCAACCCGTGGAACAGCGGGCGGGTCGGGAGTTCTATCGCGCGAAGATCTCTATGGGAACGCTATCGCAGGATTTACTATCGCGCGCGCTATCCGCTTGCTTGATCTCATTATCCATTCGCTTGACCCTTCGTTATTCACTCAGTTGATCCTTATTCAGTCGCTTGAGGGATCTCTATCGCACTCACTATCCGTTCGCTTGATCCTCGCCCTACGAAATCAAGTGACGCCAAGACGTAGCAACAGGGGTTGTGTCATGCAAGCAAAAGAACATTGGAATTATCGTGTTTTGATTGTTGATGACGAAAACGGGATTCATGACGACTTCAAAGACATGTTGAATCCCGACCGTAGCCAGATATTAACGGATGAATTAGCGGAAACCCTTCTTGACGAGGTTTCAGAGAATAAGACCGCCTTTCTGCCCAACTTTGAACTCTTACACGCGACAAGCGGAGAGGAAGCGTACGATATTATACGAGCGGGGAAGGCATCAAACCATCCGATCGCGGTGGCATACATTGATGTGAGAATGCCCCCGGGCATTGACGGGGTTGAAGCAATCCGTCGGATTAGACGGATCGAGAAGGACATCGAGCTGGTCATTATGACTGCGTACACGGATAAACCACTGCCCGAGATTGTACGCGACATGGAGCTGCTAAACAAACTGCTCTATATTCGAAAGCCTTTTGCGCCGGAGGAGGTCCAGCAAATTACGCATTCTCTTGTCGAGAAGTGGAACGTCGAACACGAGTTGGCAATAAAACGACAGCAAATAATGACGAATCATCAAAACCTCGAAATCAGTCATCAAAGGCTAAAAACGGTGCTTGATTCCGTGGCAGATGCGATAGGCATGTTCGATGACGAGGGGCACCTATTGTTTGCAAATCAATACTATCAGCAGCTGTTTGACCTAACAGAAGACCAACTGAGACAGATGTCCCCGAACGAGCTCAGAGAGAGCGTGACAGCGCGCGTCCAAAAACCGGAACTATTGCAACCGGGGAAGGGAGCTCTTTCTGAAAATCTTGAAAACGTGGTGGAAGAGATTGGAGAGGCGAGCCAGTCCGAACCGAGGATGTTTTATCGCTCGATTACGCCGGTGCGGAATAATCGAGGTGATTCTTCCGGTAGCGTTGTCAGTTACCATGATATGTCCAAAGAGATTGAGATTCAGCAGATGAAAGCTGAAGTGCTCCGCTTACGCGCACAACTTGAAACGGTCCACTCCTTTTCTGAAATTGTAGGCAAAAGCCACGTTATGCAGCAGATGTTCGCGTCGATGCAACTAGCGGCTGAAAGTGACATCACCGTGCATATTTCAGGCGAAAGCGGGACCGGTAAAGAGTTGGTCGCACGCGCCATCCACGCGAACAGCCCTCGAAAAGCGGGACCGTTTGTTACAGTCAATTGCGCCGCCATTCCTGAAACACTAATTGAAAGCGACTTGTTTGGTCATGAACGGGGGGCTTTTACTAGTGCCGTAACGAAACGAATCGGCAAATTTGAACTTGCACATCAAGGGACTATCTTTTTTGATGAAATTGGTGAAATGCAATGGGGAATGCAAGCGAAGTTGTTGCGTGTTCTCGAAGAGCGGCGGATTCAGCGTGTTGGCGGCACAGCCAATATCCAAGTTGACATCCGAGTGTTAACAGCGACAAATCAGGATTTAGAAGCTGCAGTGAAAGCAGGTTCGTTCCGGAAAGATTTGTACTATCGGATCGCCACGTTCCCAATCGAGCTGCCTCTACTTAAAGACCGTCGCGAAGATATTCCACTCTTGGCGAACCATTTTCTGAAGAAATACGCCGGACGTGCGAAGAAATCCATTAAAGGGATCTCCACCAATGCCTTACGATTATTGACTCAGTATGACTTTCCCGGCAACGTACGCGAGCTGGAAAACACCATTGAACGCGCCGTTCTGCTTGAGACCACAGAACTGTTGCAACCGAACAACCTACCCCCACGGATTCTGGCAATGATTTCTTCCCAACCTTTCTTATCTCTCCCTGACTCAGCGGAGATCCGGCCGCTTGAAGAGGTTGAACGTCAAATACTGGCACACGCACTCGAGATGATGGACAATGATGTCACCAGGGCCGCCCAAGCCTTGAAAATCGACCGATCGACGCTTTATCGAAAAGTGAAGTTGTATCAACTCGCCGTATCGGATTAAAATCCCAAAACGTTGGCTTGAACCCGATTTGCCATGACGAGAAGGGTAAAGACCGGTAAATGGACTCATCTCGATTTCTCGTCACGGCTTGATGTGCCCGTGACCTCTTTTCTGACTGTCGCAAAATGCGAATTCGTCGCATTGTGCGATTCACCCCCCTATTTCTACGCCATACCTGTCTTTCCGCCGATATTTACCGATTAAATCTCCATTTTTACGGTCGCATATTGCGATTTTTTAACCCACCCGCTCTCCGTTATCTGCCCTCCCGTAACCATCAAACACAAGCCCGTCAAGGGATTTCTCGGTCTCGCCATGGTACAATCAAGCGTTGGCACGGATTATGCTATCATCCCAACGATGTCTGTTTTTCAAACGGACAGGCATTGATTGGAACCTACAAACGCCCATGTGAGCGGCGGATCGAAAGGGTTGCTACTAACAGTCCACGGGGTGGAGTGCTAATAGCAACCCGTTTTATTTGCGAGGAAGGTTATTGCTAGAATAGCGGTGTTCCTCATGGTTGACTCATCTCAATTCATATACTTGCGTCAACTTATCCTCCGCTGGCGCCGCACATTGCTAAGCAGCGCCGTAGGCTTACGACAAGGCAGAAGAATAGAGTGATGCAGCAGACGCGAAAATTACAGCAGCCGATCTCCGAGACCATCATACCCGATTTCATATATATCTTCGGCTGGTCATATCCATCAGTTGCGTCATCAACCGCAGTTGGCTGGTCTTCGTCGAGTTGATTTCCCTGAAGTCCGTAAATCGTCATTATAGTACATTTTCATTTTGAAGTGTTATGCACATACCGGTCGCGTATCTGTACATCTTTATCGGAGCTGCCGCTACCTTTGCTATTTTCACGATGTCTATAATCGTCGCCAACTATCTTGCCGATTCGAAACAAAGGAGGCGCTTTAAGAGGTTTAACAGCGCTCCGATTGTCATCAATCCGTACTACGTTGTGTCCGTTGACTTGGTATCCGCGGATGACAACACCGTGGTTCTGCAGCTCCGATTCCATCTGACGAAGGACAGCGATAAACCGAGTTTCAATCACACTTTCGAGAATGGTCAGATTGCCCGTCAAGCCTTTAACGAAATCGCGCGATACTTTGAGACATTTTAACCACGAAAACCCGTAAAGATTCTTATTCCGTAGATGAATGTACGATATGAGGGATTATCGTACACCTTAATTACGGTTATTCTGGCAGTTGTTTTGATGGTTGCGGGTCTCACTGCCTGCGACGAAATAGTTTCAGTTCTAAACTCTCTCAATGTACCGGATCTGCCTGAGATAGACATCAACATTCCGGTCGGTGTTGTTGTGCCCTTGTATCGGGAATACCCATTGGCATCCGGTCAATCGGCTGTGAACGGGTTTGAGCTGGCACGGAAGGAAATAAATAGCCTCCAACCCGAGAACGAAGATGTTACGTTCATTATCGTTGATGACATGGCGACCCTTGAAGGTACTTTGTGCACAACGGTCGCTCGGTTCCGGTATGGAACGTGTCAACTTTACTCAATTAAAGCCTAAAAACAAAAAAGGAGAATAATGATGTTCTTCAGTCGAATCAACACTTTGGTTATTGTATGCGTGATTACGGTTTCAGTTCTCGTGATGTCCTCCTGCGACGAACTCGTGTCGATCATATCCGGAGGGGACGCGGACGACGTGGTCTCCGTTGGCGTCGTTCTGCCGCAGACGGGTACATTCGGACCGGGGGAATTTGGACCTGGTGCACTTGTTATGGAGAATGCCTTTAACCTGGCGCTTGAGGAGATTAATTACTCGGATTCAAGCAAGGCAAAACTCAATTTCATCATTGAGGACGATCGAAGCACTACCGATGGCGCGGTCTCCGCTTTTAACAAACTGATACATCAGGAAAAGGTGCCGGTAATTCTGGGCGTTTGGACATCGCACGTTGGCCGGACGGTTTTTCCGATTGCGCAAGAGAATGGTGTCGTGGCTTTCAGCCCTGCCACACTCGCAGCCGGATTGACGGAGATTGGCGACTTCATCTTTCGCGCGGGTCAGCCTACGAATGTATTGATACCGGCGGGAATCAAGGCGACACACGAGCAACTCGGTTATCAACAAGTGGCGATGATATCCGACTCCGTCGATGAGTTTTCTAAGAGCAGCGCCGAGGATGTTCGGAATACACTCTCGGACTTTGGCGTCGAGATTCTGCAAGACGAGACGTTCGAGCCGGGCGAAACAGAATTCTCCGAACAGCTCACTCGCATACGGGACGCTGCGCCCGAGGCGATTTTCCTGTCCGCCCAACAGATTGAAACGATTCTTATCATGAAACAAGCGCGCGCACTTGGCATCCCCGCGGATGTGCCGTTTATTACTGCGTCGTTGGCGGAGGAAGACATTAAAAGCGCTGGCGACGCTGCCGAGGGAGCGATTACTTTTGCGCTATGGAGGAGCACCGCGGACACGCCGGGCAATCAAGCGTTTGTCGCGAAATACCGCACAAGGTACGGTCGGGAACCTAGCCAATGGGCAGCGCTGTCTCATGCCGCCGTGCATATCCTTGCGGAAGCGATTGCAAATGCCGAAACTCCGGACTCGGCCGGGATTCGGGACGCTCTCGCAAGTATCAGCGATCTGGATACGATATTGGGGCAGTTCTCGTTCAATGAGGTTGGCGACGGAGCTTACGATCCAACCATACTCATCGTGAAGGATGGTAGCTTTGAGGTGTTCGGTGAGGGCGGTATGTAGCAGCCGAACGTGTTTTCGGAGCACTGCAAGAAGCTAGATAATATCCCAGATTCGATTCACGAGAAAATCCGTGACGAATATGATGCGGAATATCGGCGACATACCGAAAGCATAACACTCGAACAATGAACCCACGGGCTAAAAGGACGGTTGGAGATGGAACCCTCCGTAAAACGAGGCGCGAGTTTTTCTTGCTTCCCTCGTGCCTCAATCCGTCATCCCTGACTGTCACGCAAGTTACAGTCGTTCCAACAACAGGGGAAACGCATCTAAATTTTCTGCTTGGCAAAAAAGGAAATCAGGCTAAGTTTGTGGCAATTTTTCTAAGGATCGTAGGTTGGGTTGAACGAAATTCGTTAATGATCGTTAATCTTAGAGGCGTTTCCGAGTCTCCACTCTGCATGAACATGCCAAAAATATGAGTGAAACCCAACATTAATCGTAAATTCTACCGCCATGAGACATCCTCTAAATTAGATGCGTTTCCCCTGGTTCCAACAATAAGAGGGATTGACAAATGTATAAGCTGCGAGAAGTTCTTTTATCAACCCTCGTTATCGGTCTCATTGTGCTGGCGACACCGGCGGATCAAGCCCACGCGTTTTCAGTCCGTGAGAATTCGCCGTCAGGCACAGTCGTCGGCTCCGATCTGAATCACTTCTCTATCAACGGTTCCACCGGTCAATTGAAAACGGGAGAGGTGTTAGATTACGAAACCCAAAGCACGTATGAAGTTGTCGTAGCTAAAGCGCATATCGATTCAAATGATGTGGCTACTTATTCCGAGGAGGAGTTCAAAACCGTCATTATCAGTGTAACCGAAAAGCCTCGCCGGTGCCTTCGAAGAGGAGGTGATTGAATTGATAGTATGAGCAGGATTTCTTAAGGATTTATCCTACACGTAACAAGCGCCGGGGTCTGTTTATGGGGATGCTTGGATTCCGGCGCTTTTGATGAAACAAAACGGGTGAGGAGGGCTAATTATGTTTTGGCAGTATGAGGACGGAAAATTGTTGAATTTGAATTCAGTTGACTTTATTTATTTTGATCCGCTGCCACGCAACGGGGAATACCATGTGATGGCGAGTCGTCGAGGTGAGAAGTCGGTCGATCTGTTTAGTTCGGAAGATGCGGAGCTCGTTAAAAGGATCTTGCTAAACATTACTAATGGGCTAGAGCACGAAGGATTGTTAATCCGAGAGACACACATGAAAACTCTTTAAGAAAGGAGATAATCATGGAAGTAAAAGCGCCTCAGAATGAAAAAACGATTAAGGCAACAGTCTATTTCTTTACCGACGGCATTGCAAACAATAAAGACAGCATCATTCCGAAGCACGCATGGACTAAAGGCTACATATCTCTAGTAGCCAATAACTCTCATGGAATAAAGTCAGAACACAGTAAACATTTTAATACACTACTAGAGTTGGCGAAATCCCTAGAAGATTTGCTGATAGACGGTGGGATAACTCTACACATAGCTAAAGACATGGAGAAATACATCAGTAAAGAATGAATAACCTATACCGTGCGCTGTCAGAAATTGCGCTTTTCAAGATTTAAGGCTTGCTTCGCCGATTTTAGAGGCAGCACCAAGCGAACGAATATTGAATGGGGAAACGTCCGTAGTTTCTACCTGTCGCCCCTCTCTGGGGCTACCAAGATTTAAATGGGTCGCGACCTTGAGATCGCTCCTACAAAATGAGCAATTCTCAGCAGCGTGGAGTATAAACCCGAACCAATGAAAGGAGCAAATTATGTTAAAGCATTTCACCCTACTGGTCGCCGTATTACTTACGGCACTCATCACCGGTTGCTCGGAGTATACCGAAATATTCATCGATGAGGTCAACATCCTTGGTACTGATGACGATGCAGATCTCTCATGGATAGACGACCTCTCGATTGATGACCGGGACACCGTTCCGCAACTGGCAAGCGCGACAATAGAACCGGCGAACGAAAGTGGCGCGACCGGGATGGCAACGTTTATACAGGAGGACAATCAGATTACGCTCTACGTCGAAATCTACAACGCCTCTCCGGGGCTTCACGGCATTCATATCCATGAATTTGGCGATTGCAGCGCCCCTGATGGGTCGTCTGCCGGCGGGCATTGGAATCCGACGGGTGTTGCACACGGGAAGTGGGGCGAAGGCGAGTTCCATCTTGGCGACATCGGAAACATCAATGTCGGCGACGATGGTACCGGCAGTATTGAGTTGACGACAGATTTATGGGAAATGGGAACCGGCTCCGACTTCGACATCATCGGACGTAGCATTATAATCCATGCGGACGCGGACGATTTTACCTCGCAACCGTCGGGCAATGCAGGTGCGAGAATCGGTTGTGGAACGATAATAATGTCAACTGAGCAAGAGAAGTAATACCATTTCGCTTGAATAACAGTGCATATAGTGCTTTCCATATACTATCATGACAACTGTTTCTCTTTACACCAAACCCCGTAGGCGGGGCATCTTGCCCCGCTTTGGACAGACTTGATTGACGCTATTAATGCACTGCTAATATATAGAAATAGTATAAGTTAGTAGAAGTCAAATCCAAACCAATGAAAGGAGCAAATTATGTTAAAGCATTTCACCCTACTGGTCGCCGTATTACTTGCGGCATTTATCACCGGCTGTTCGGAGTCTACCTCGATATTTATCAAGGAGGTCAACATCTTTGGTGCCGAAGACTTAGACGATGATATCGGCTGGCTCGAAGACATCCATACCGATGAACTTCCGGAAGACATCTGGGGCGAATGTCTCACCGACATTGTTAACTCCCCCGATTGTCCCGTCACTGACCATGGTGCCACGACAGAACCCTCCAGCGCGGCAGACCCCGGCAGTGATACCACCGAGGACATCACCAATCCCGATACCGAGGACACTTCCGACGAAAGCAACGACAATTAACCTCATGACTCAATCAACCCGAAGGGAGCGGATATTTCCGTTCCCTTACGACACCGCAAAAACATGAAGAAATTAAATATTCGACAATGGTCTACCCCTCTACGATAGGCGCGGAAATCTTTGCGGCGACTACCGGACTGATTATGTTCTTTGTTGCCGAAGACCCGGTTAAGTTCGCGCATGAGCTCGTTGGCATTGGATTTTCGGTTGCCATTGTTCTCCACATAATCACGAATTGGCGCCCGTTCAAGAGATACTTCTCTCAACCTATCGGTGTAGGCGTCATAGTGATTGCTTGGCTGATTGGTATAAGCCTCGTTACAAGGTCAGCCATCCTGAGCGAAGGCGACCCTGAATCACTCATCGTTGACCGAATGGAGGAAACGTCTATTGTTCTTCTCGCGCCCGTCGTCGGTATGGACGTGACGGAGCTCCGTAATAAACTCGGCGGTGATGGGTACATTGTGGACAACCCCGAAATGTCTGTTGAACAACTTGCCGATAAACACGACGCGGAGACCGATGATGTTCTTCTTTCGGTGTTTCGCTAACCTCGATTTGAAAGGAGAGACGAGTGTGAAAAGACTCGCTTCGATATTTATAGTTCTCACCTTCGGATTGACGCCGGCGGTTATGGCGTCGCAGCCGTCGAGAGAAAACGCGCACTATTGCATCGTGAAAAAACCGCCTTCCAGTGCACGCCGCTATGCGCGGTCGCTGGATGTGGACGCAGGTGCGCCCCGAATGGTACGCACCATCTTTTTTCTGCCCAGCGATCGTCCCTATCCGGCGGACAAGGTGAAGCGCATGAAAGGCTTGATTCAACACATTCAGCGAGTGTTCCGTGTGCAGATGAACGAGCACGGGTACGGGGAGCGCACCTTCGAGTTCGAGTCCGACGCGGACGGCAATCCGTTGATACACCGCTTCGATGCGGAACACCCCGAAATCCACTATGAGGGCTTGACCTTTGATCTGGTGACTCAAGAACTGGAAGCCGTCTACGATTTGTGGTCGAACATTTACATTATCGTGGTTGACAACAGTACGAACCTGATCGAAGGGGCTTTAGGCATCGGAAGCCGGTGGAGCAAAGTCGGCGGGATTGCAATGATGCCGTCTGGAGAGACGTGGATTACACTGGCGCACGAATTCGGGCACGCCTGCGGATTGGAGCACGACTTTCGAGACAGCGCTTATTTGATGTCGTATGGCCCCGGCGAGGAGCGGCTATCGCCGTGCAGTGCGCGGTATTTGGCGGTGCATCCCTATTTTAATCCGGAGGTGTCCGGAGTGGAAAGTGAACCGCCGTCGGTGGAACTCGTCTCTCCTGTCCAGTATACGGCTGGGGCAGCCAGCATCCCGATCGAACTCAAGATTAGCGACAGCGACGGATTGCACCAGGCGTTGTTGTACGCTGTCTCCGGTGTAATGAATTTGGAAGTGAGCATGTGTTACGGTGTCGCTGACGGGGGAGATACAAGCGCGATGGTGAGCCTCGTGTACGACGGAATAATCCACTCGGACGGACCGCATAAGCAGAGCAATCTATCGATAGAGCCGACGCACCCGCTGGTAGTTGAAGCCGTTGATACCGACGGAAACAGCAGTTGGACGGATCTCGTGTTGTCGCAGATGTCGCCGCACGGTGTCGCCACGCTCGACGGGGCGTTTGAAGCATTGACCACGGTCGCATTTTCTCCGGAGGGCAAAACACTGGCTGCCGGCACATGGGAGGGGCCCGTGGAACTATGGGATGTCCGCGATCGAAGCATCATTGGGAGGCTTGAAGGGCATAGCGACTATGTAACTGCGGCGATATTCTCGCCCGACGGACGTTGGCTGGCTACGAGCGCGAGGGAAAACAGGATAAAGATGTGGGAGCTTGCGACGGGCGAGATCGCACTCATGTTCGGTGAAGAAGCGGACATGCCGCTTTCGCTCGAGTTCTCACCCGGAGGCGAGATGCTGGCTGCCGGGATGTCTGAGGGGCGGATCAAGCTATGGGACGCCGCCACAGGTTCCCCTATCGGATCGTTGGAGTCGCATACGGATGCCGTTACCGCGGTGAAGTTCTTCCCTGACGGCAAGACGCTGGCTTCCGGTTCGTGGGACGGGACGGTGCTTTTATGGGACGTGGCGTCGGAAGCCGTCATAGGCACGTTAAAGGACGATGACGGAGATTGGGGCGACCCGCCGGTTGATGTGATGGCGTTATCACCCGATGGAGAGACGCTTGCCGCCGGGTTGGTATTTGGCATAATTTTGGTGTGGAATGTTGGGAAAGAACAACTGCTCCACACGCTATTCGCTCATCGAGAAGGGGTGGCGGCGGTAACGTTTTCGCCGGATGGCATGACCTTGGCGTCGGGATCGCCCGGGGGTGCGGTGAAATTGTGGGACGTGGCGAACGGAGAGCAAATCACCGCTTTTGGACACACGGCGCGTGTGAACGGAATTGATTGGTCGTCCGACGGAAGGCTGCTTGCATCGGCGACGGAAGCGGGCACTATAGAACTCTGGGACACGTCATGGTTAAATCCCGATTATGAAGCGCCGATTGATCCGACGGATGTGAATGGCGATGGCGTCGTGAATATCCTAGACATGGTGCTGGTGGCGTCTCGCATTGGCGTTGAAGGCGCGGATGGGGTTGGCGACGTGAACGGCGACGGCGTGGTGAATATTTTAGATCTGGTGGTGGTGGCGAACGCCATTGCCGAGAGCACATAGCGGAGTTCCGCAGTAAAGTAGAAATAGGAGGTTAAAACGAATATGAATCAAATCAAACGAATCACACTGTTACTCATCTTCGCGTTTCTGGTTGCGTCGAATTCCGGCTGCGATCAGTTGACATCTTTTCTTGCCGACTTTGCTTCTATCGACGATGAACCCTTACCGGACGAGATTGTCATCGGCGTGGTTGTTCCGAAGTCCGGCGTATACGTGGACGGACCGGACGATCCCACGCTCACGACGTTTCTAAACGGCTACGATTTGGCGCGCGGCGAGATTAACGAGATAGCGCCGTTCGCCATTCGGTTCATCACCGAAGATGACAAAAGCACGGGCGACGGCGCGATTGCGGCGTACAACAAGCTCATTCATGAAGATAAGGTGGTCGCTATCCTGGGCCCCCTCGCTTCGACGCAAGTACAAGTGGCTTTCCCGGTCGCGGAACAGAACGAAATAGTGGCAATTGCCCCGTCGTCCGCGGCGCAGGGGCTTGGCGCACTGGGGGACTTCGTTTTCCGTACCAACCTCACGGTGGACAAAATTATCCCGCACGGCGTGCGGCTAACGCATGAGATACTCGGTTATCGGCGCGTCGCCAAATTGACAACTGAAGAGGACGTTTACTCACAAAGCGCCGATGCGAGTGTTTCCGACATACTCACGGAACTCGGTATCGAGGTGGTGGCGTCGGAGACGGCGGCGCTCGCTGCGACCGATTACACTGACCAGTGGAACCGGATAAAAGAGGAAAACCCCGATGCCATCCTCATCTCCGCTCAACCGATAGACACGCCCAAGATGCTTGTTCAGGCACGCGAGGTCGGCATTTCGAGTAACGTGCCGATTATCGTGCCGCTGCTCGGCGGAAGTGAAGTGCGTGAGGCGGGTGCGGCTGCCAACGGCGCAATTACGTTCACAGCTTGGAATCCCGACGCGAGCCCTGAAAGTATGTGGTTTGTGCAGAACTACAGGTCGGCATATAACAACGAGCCGGATATATTCAGCGCATTGGCTTACACATCGGTTTATCTTCTGTTTCATGCCATAACGACGGCGGACTCAACGGAATCGCACGCCATCCGAGGAGTGCTGGCACAGACTAAGGATGTCGAGACGCTGCTCGGCAGCTTCTCGTTCGATGAAGTCGGCGACGCGGTGTACGATCCGCATGTGTTGATTGTTCGTGATGGAGAGTTTGAGGTTTTGAAAAGCTATGCGGTCGATGATACTGTTAAACCCACAGGTGCTGATGGTTCGTGACGGGGAGTTTGAGGTGTTTGAATAGAGAGGCTTTAACATACAAAAACGCACAGAAAGGAGAACCTGATACGATGAGATTAACCCCGTGGATGTGTTTAATTGCTGCTTTATGTCTCGTTATAGCCTGCAGCGATTCACCCTCTCAAAGCGGTTCAACCCCTCAAGATGAATGGCTTGGCGATTGGGAGAAGATTGGCAGCGCGGGCGGAAGTGCGCACGTCACATTTCGTGCTGACGGCATCTGGAGTCTAAAATCTGAGACTCACGGTATAAAAGTGGAAATCAATCGCGCCGGCACGTACCGTGTCGAAGATGATACCTACGAAGTGATCACCTTTGAACAAGAGCTTGTGGCAATCCGCGAGTACACGCAAGCCGGTGTCTGGGAAATTCAGGGAGACTTGCTCAAGTTATACCCTGACGACGGTCATGATGCGGTTATTATCTACAGGCGGATTTAGCGACTCCTCAACCTTTTTGGGATAAGGAAAGGAGATGTATGATGAATGATTCCACGCTGCGCACTGAATTGGACGCTATGGTGAATGCGTTTGGCGAACACCCGTAACAGCCCGATGTGGACTGGGAACGGTACAACGAGATTACCGAGCTGCAAGAACAACGTTTGTACGAAGAATTGTCCAAGCCTCATAACAATCCCGGGAATCCCGCCTGCAATGTGAATGACGTAATGAACGAGATTTTGTTAAAACACTGAAAACACACATAATCGCTCTCTAAGCGATTTTTTGTGGCTCCCCAGTGGTTTCCGAGATACTCGGAAGGCTCAAAACTTTAGGATTTCGTGGCGCAGCTTTGCAACTAGGGGCGGATTAAAGGACGGCAGTCGGTAACGGTGTGTGCCAGTGAATTTGATTGGTAGAACTGGAGAGACTGGAACGCAAAAAAGGGGCGTACCTCGAGCCGCGCCCCTTTTTTCTTGCTTGAGCTAGCCGAAAGAGTCCTGCCGGCGGAACAGTCGCGGGTGGAGTGACGTGACTACTATTTGGATCTTGTGTTCGTCGCAAATCACATCAACTAAAAGGAGATTCAACCATGCGAAGGAAAGAAAGTGTGTATGCGGTTATAGGCGGTATTGCTGGTGCGGTCCTAACGCTGGCGGTGTGTTCCGTCATGCCAATCGGAGCACAGAACGGGGACACAACTTTCGGGGAGATAACCTGTACCAAGCTGAACGTGGTGGACGCCGCAGGGGAAACTAACGTATATCTGGGTACTGATGAAGATGGGGGCAGTATCACGGTCGGCGGCGAAGCGGGGAGTGTTCGGCTAGAAGGGGGGAATATCATGGTCATCGGTGATAAAACGGGGAGAGTCATGGTTTTCGGTGGAGCAGGGGCGGGGGATGTGTGGATAGGCGCCGATGAAGCCGGTGGGAGTATTTTGGTTTCGGGTTTCAGTGGGATGGTAGGGAGTGTGCGGATAGACATTGATGACGATGGGGGGAATGTTGATGTCAAGGGTAAGGCGGGAAATGTGGGGATAGGCTCAGATGAACGCGGTGGGCAAATTGTGGTTCAGAAAGGGAATGGCCGGGGCGACCCGCGCGTTCTCATTGGCGTGGATTCACGGGGCGAGGGTCGGGTTATCACGGGGGACAAGAACGGCTTATGAGTTCTGAAGATTTGGTGAAGCAGAAGGTTTATGAACATTTCACTGAGCCACGATGGAATCGTTATACAGTTAAGAGGGAGCATCCGATTCAATTCGGATCTAAGACCGGTGTTGCGGACGTGGTGCTTTTGGATAGCAAAAGACAACTCGCTGCGATCATAGAATGCAAAGGGGTAGGATACGAGAACGGCGGCATAGACCAGTTGAAATCTTACCTTTCGGCGAGCGATGCGCCCTTGGGCGTGTTTGCCAATAGTTTAGACCCTGACGATTGGGTATGCTATGAAAATCTAAAAAGAGGGCGGTTCCGAGAGATTTCACAGTCCCAATTTGAGTCGCGGATTCTTAAGATGGGGCCAATTCAAGCGTTAGGCAATTTGCTAAGGAGAATCTTCCGCCGCAGACCGCCCGACAATGCCGTAGATTCCAATCCACCTGAAACATCATCCTTCCAACATTTACCTTACATTTCTAATACTACGAGAGGCTTTCCCGCAATGCAAAGCGATAACCAGAGAAATGTCGGTGTAGCACAAGGTGTGAATGGCAAACCTTACTATAGTCATCGGAACGGCTTTTATTGGGCTACAAATCATCGCGGAATTGCTGAATGTATTCCGCAACATATTAAACAGATTATTCATAACGAGGAAATCGAAATCGCTTCGACTGAGGGCGATTTGGACGAAAAGATAAGCGAGTTGCGTGAGGAGAAATCGAAGTTATTGTCGGAGAAAGATGCTGTTGAGCAAGAGATTAAACGAAAGGAGCAAGAATCAAAGGATAGTGAAAAAACACGTACCGCGCTCGTGATTGAGCACACGTCCAAAATGCCGGCGCCCACCGAGTTAAAAGCGGCATCCGTTGGAGCTGATGGCCATTCTCCTGTGAGGCAAGCAAATGGTCGTATGTCGTATATCGCTCGATCCATTGTTCCAGTTTTGGTTACACTCGCGCTCCTCGGTTCAACGTGTTACCTTTTTGTTTTTTATGCTTCTGTCGGCGACAAAGCCTTTTCTGGGGGCCTGGGTTCCGTTGACGATCTGCTAAATGAGATTATAAACCCTTATGCTTTTATCCAGGCTCTTGACGAAGGCAATTGGTTTGTTCTTCTGTTTCCTTGCATCTTTGTGTTATTAGCAATGGTAGTCCATTTTGGTTATGTAAATAGGACACGGTTGTTGTGGACGGTGCCACTGTCCATTACTTTACTGCTTGATAGTGCGATTGCACTTAAAATTGCGATGAACATCCGTCGCGAAAGAGAAGATCGAGACTTGGATCCAGGAACTTGGTTAGAATTCGGTCTGAATATTGTGAGCGTATTACTTTTAGGCCTAGCTATTTCAGTGTTGTGGAGTATAGGTTTCCATTGGGTAAATGAGTTGTGGAAAAAGGTGAAAATCCGCGATGATCATGACGATAGTGAAGCGAGAGAAAAGCAAATTGTGAAGGAGAGAATTGAACGAGAAAGAGAAGTTGCGGTCGCAGAAAAAGAAAATGAGCACTTGCAAAGCGATCTACAGCGCTTAAGAACACAGTCCACGGGTTTACAGGAAAAAATTGAGCGAATACAAGCACAAATTCACGAGTTATGGGCAAACCGATACAGTCGCGTGGTTGATCGGAATAAAATTGAAAAACAAATACAGGAATTCCTCTCTGGCTGGTGTCGGTTTGTCGCTCACAATGAGGACGATGACCCCGATGAGAACGGCGGGAATGTATCAGCACAAATTAAGAAAATCGAGGCTGTTGCATACGAGACTCTTAACCAGTATTATGCAGTTTTGCGCGACGTTTCTGTCAATCGTGATGCTACTTTACAGTAAGGGGGTATGTCTTGACCAAGATTAAGAATTTCAGATTAGCTTCAGCCCTTTTTGTTCTGTTAACGATTGGCTGTAAGCTACCAGAAGAGGAAAAACCGAAATTTCCTCCGAAGAATATTGTTGTAATACTCGATACGTCAAATCGCATTTCTAAAAAGAAGAACCCTGGACAGTTGGAAACTGACACCCAGATTGTAAAATACATTGTCGATATTTTCGCTGATCTAGTGTTAAGTGAGATTAGAACAGATAGGCGTGACACTTGGCTTCGTCATCGCTTTGCTATTGACGTACCCCCTCAACCCAACACTACTCAAATTCCGCAATCGATTATTGATGAATTGAATATCTGGCCAACACCGGATATGAGGAAGACGGCTAGTGCTGCGAAGTTCAAGAAAGTGAGGGATGAATTGTTTGAAAATCTTGATAAACTGTGGCAGGAGATTGACAAACAAAATAAGTTCACCGGGGCAGATATCTGGACTTGGTTTGCGGAGACCTGCAAACTATATCTAAAAGAAGATATGGCAAACTACATCATTTGTCTGTCAGATGGGTATTTAGATTTCGACAAGAATATTCAAGAACGGCGCCATAAGCACTGCAACAAAACGAGCTACATCCCCTACAAAGTAATTAAGAGATTTTGGAACAACCCCGACTGGAGACCCACGTTTAATGCCGAAGGACACGGGTTGTTGGAATTTAAGGAACCAAATTTCGAGGAAGTAAATTTCAAGGATTACGATGTCAAATTTTTGATGGTCGAGATGAAACGTCGAGATGAGAGAGACAATATGCAGATAATCGAGACTTACTGGAAGAGATGGCTTGTATCAATGGGTATTGAACACCCTGAATTTTTGACGGTACAATCTAATCGAAAGGTTGTTAAAGAGAAAATTCTGAATTTCATAAAATGGAAGGAATCACCTTAAGCCAACAAGAGCAGGCATAAAGCATGTACCCCTATACCGTATCGGAATCGGTGGATAGCATTTTAGGCGAAATGAAAGCGAAGGACAAACGCACTGTTCGAGATGCGCCGGAAGGGACTCGTTGAATTTCATTTCGGGTGGGCGCAGGGCATTCGCAATTCGATGGGTCGGTGGATGGAGACATTAAATCTTGGAAAGAGCTACAGTCTATGGACAATGCGGAGATTGAAGCATCAAGTATAGCGAATGAAGACCGTATAGATTTCGACGAACGTCAGGACATCGCGTATGAGACCCGCCTCTTTATGGAGCAAACAGTGCCTCGTGGAGTAACGTGTTCCGTAGGGCGCGACGATGATGGCGTATCGGTTGTCGTGACCCCTGTATCAGCCAAATCCTACTTGAGGTGGTTGTGGGCAAAGCTGCGCAAAAGCGGAACGCGGTGCAGTGGCTCGGTTCTTTTTTGGGAAATGATAACGCTTACCGAAACTTAAACGAAATCAACGGGCGGTGAGTGTAAATGGACGGCAAATTGCTGATTGGAATGGCACTGGTACTGGGATTCATAATAAGCGTTTCCGGTTGTGCGGCGATGAAAAATCTTGGGCAATCGCATGACGGCGGCGGAGTGGAACAGGTAGAAGGCAAATACCATGTGGAGCTAAAGTTGCGTTTCGAGTCTGCGACCAAGCATCGTTTCTTGAGGAAATCTCCCGCGCAGATTATGCGCGACATGGAAGACAACGTCTATCTTAGAAGCCAGCCGAAATACGATCTAAACCGAAGTCTAAATCGAAAGCGTTGGCGCGGCATGGTTCATTATTACTGCCTAGATTCGCCCCGATTTATTCGGTATATCCGAATGGATACTGAAGAATCGATTAAAAACATCGACATCTATGTGTGGGAAGGAGAAACCTGGCAGATAGTGCGCCAACTCAAATCCCCTATTGACGCCCAAACCCGGATTGACATCAACCGTCGCACCAACGCCATCAGCGCAGTTCATAAAACGATCTCATATAGAAAAGGCTCACGAGGACACATCACCGATTTAGCGGTATATGTTCAAAAAAAATGAATTTATGAATTATTTTAATCGGAAGTATATCTACATAGTCTTTGCGCTTCTATGTGTGGCAACAACGCTAGGGGCAGAACAGAATTCCTTAAAGGATCAAAATCCGTTCAAGGATTTAGTGGATAATAACCTCGAAGGGTTCTTTTTGAGCGGCGGTGTGGGGTACGGGATAGGGCAAGCCGAGGTTAGCGAACACGACATTTTTTTAAGGCATTCATCGGCACGATTCCAGTGGAAAGCGGGATATGTCCATTCGAGCCGTTTGGGTGTTTATCTCATGTCGGCGCACACAGATGTTAGCACAAGGTTTACGCCCAAGTTTGGGTTGATGTGGTATCTCGGACGGATGTCCTATTCACCGAGACATTATTTACAAGCGTTGATCGAATTCTCCGATGGCGCTTTCTACTCCGGTGGGTTACTCCAGTCACTTGAGGGCGGGTTCGGTTACGAGTTCCGACCGCACTTCGTGTTTGATGTCGCGGCGGGGTATAATCGGCTGCTGGTACGTTTTCATGACTCAGCGGTCAATGCCAACGAGCTTACGCTTGCTGTATCCGTTAATTATCGGTTTTACTAGATTGTCGCAATTTGAATGTCTTCGGAGGAAATGACTATGAATCGATTTTCTATGTTGGTTGCATTGGCGGTAGGTTTGCAAGTGTTTGTGCCAAGTGCAGGTTTCACACGGGTTGAGCAGTGGAATCGGAACGCGGATATGATGGGGCCGCGGTTGTTCTTTTCCGCCAGCGCGTCAAACGGCCTAATCTATGTCATGGGTGGAATGCTTGCGCAGGTTATTCCAAGCACACACGCCTTTAATCCGTCAACGGATGAGTGGAGCCTACATGCAGACATGCCAACGGCGCGGGCGGGGATGTCCAGCGCAGTAGTCGATGGCAAGATTTATGTAGGGGGTTGGACGGATACCGAGCCTGCGATTTCTACCGTCGAAGCGTACCACCCGGCGACGCAGTGGGCATCGAGGGAGAGACAACCGTGGAAATAATAACCTTTGAAGTTGAGTGGGAATGTGTGTTTCATGCGAACGGCACGTTTGAAAAGATAGCCACGCCTAACAATGATGCCGACGAAATCTGGAGAGAACAATCCGGTTTTTTCGCCATCAACGATAACGAGTTTGTGATAGCATGGCGAAGTCCCAGTGAAGTGTGGAAAAACTGGGAGGGGACATGGTTGCAATCGCAAGACTATTTGATTTTACGCAGATGGGATGATAAGGATAGATTGAATCACATTACAATCTTGAAAAAAGTATAAGCCGTGGATATGCAAACGGTGGAATGCCGACGCATTGTGCGAAGGCGAGAATGACGGGAGCTTCGATTCCCCATAACTTTTGATTGAAAAAGGAGATTTACGATGGATAATGTAACCGCGCAAGCGAAGGATAACGCAACTTCACGCAAGGAAGTGGAGACAGCGGTGGACAACGCCGTCTATGTCATCAAGCATTATCACTACTCGCTGCTAAACGACAATGCTGAGCGAGAGCGAAATGAGCGGGCTGGTGTTCTACCACAGACAGCCGAGACCCCAGAGCAAGCCGAAGAGCAACTGGAAAGCAATCGCAATCAGCAGAAGCCGATAGAGGAACTGGTCGATCTCGCCGAAAAGGTAAAAGAGCGGTTAGACCGGGGGGACATAACCTATCGAAAAGACTGTGAGCCATTTGCAGATTAGTGCAGAATTGAAAAGCATAGCCGTCGAATAAAAGAGTTTCGGGTGTCGGGAAGGGTATAAACATACTTGACACCCGAAAACGATACCCTTAAAACGCAAATACGGGCATTATTATTTCACGAAATCAGCATTTTGGCAAAATAGGGTAACTTGCGGCAAGATTCCGATTGAATGGCTGTGGTACAACATCGGGGGGATAAGCGTACAGGTTTTCATCGCCATCTACCTGAAAACACTAAGACAAATCAGGCGCATCAAAACGATGGAAGTTAAACCGGTCAAGCCACGTACCATCAAGCCAAGTGCGAAACTGTCTGCGCATGGAGTTACACCCACTCCCAAGCCGACCGATGTGAAAGTTGCCGCCCCCCGATCAATGTCTGTCGTGGAGGAGAGCATGAATCTATCGGTAGAGATCGACGCGCCGGAAGCCAGTGCGGGCGATGTAAAGACGGACACGGCGCAGCCTATCAATTCTTCCCAGGTTATCCTCACTCGCACCGAGGGCGAGGAGGGGATGTATCACAGCCGAGATTATGCAGCCTATTGGGACGGTCGCAATCAGCGGGGTGAGCCGGTCGCCAGCGGTCTCTACTTTTACACATTGACAGCGGGCGATTATTCCCAAACGCGGAAGATGCTGATACTGAAATAGTATCAAATGACCTATAAAGGGGTTAGCATGTCTATCTATACTGGATATGCCGCCCCTGTATAACTCGCCTAGCAGAACGGAACGACCAAGGTGAGCGCGTCAGCAGCAACTCAATTTTTTCAAACTCAATACAAACACTTCTGCCGTGGTAAAGCGGATGGTTATTCTCAAGTCGTTTCAGACCGGCGCACGTTAAAAACCGGGCGCACAATCTATAATCAACTGTTGGCAGAGCGTTCGGTCGAGGCATATCCTCATTTGTTTGCCCCTTCCTTTTTCGCCAAGCGCGGCGCAAACCAAGAGCCGAATTGCTTCGCCATTAACATATTAAGGAGATGCTATCACATGATTTTTACATCTTGGAATAAACATAGACACATCGGTCTTTTAATTCTCCGCATCGGGCTTGGGTGCATGTTCCTCTTTCACGGGGCGCCTAAAATGTTCGGCGGGCCGGAGGAATGGAAAGATACCGGTATGGCGATGAAAAGTCTTGGCATCGGGTTCATGCCGATGTTCTGGGGGATTATGGCAGCGATTTCCGAGTTCATTGGAGGGCTCTGCCTAATTCTCGGTCTATTCTTCCGTCCGGCGTGTGCTCTTTTAACTGTCACAATGATGGTTGCCGCTGTTAGCAACCTCGCTGAAGGCGAAGGTTTGATGGGGGCGTCGCACCCTATCGAAGTGGGCATCGTGTTTCTGAGTTTCATCCTGATTGGAGCAGGCAAATATAGCCTTGATGAAAAGCTAGCTCCGTATCAAGAGGGGGACAACTAGTAACCAATGGTGCTAGTTTGAAGTTTGGAGGTGAATAGGCATAACACTCCAATTTGGCTTTGCTTTGGTGTGAAATGTATCATGGTCATGGGACGATTTCCTCAATTCTGCCGCTAATTTGAGTACCGGTAGTTATCAAATTACGGGAGGAAATCTAGACTCATGACCATAGAACCTACTCTCCGCACCTATTTTTCGGGTTTACAGAAAATATTGGTGGTCCCCTATTATCCCTGGCGGAATCATTCTTTCAGCAAGTAACTCGCTCCAGAGGATCAAGCGAGTGAATAGCGAGTGATCAACTGAGCGAACAGCGAAGGCGATAGAAATCCCATAGAGATCCCACGGGTAACAACTTGCATTAATTAAATCAAGAAGGTACAGAGGCGTCAAGCAGGAAAACAAGCATATCGGAGTCAATCGCTAACGGCTGTCTAAAATCCGTGATTTACGGGAAGAAACGGAATTTGACAATTTCGCAAATCTGAATTCTAAGGAGAAAATGACTATGATTCGTTTTTCTTTTTCGGTGGCATTAACGCTAAGTCTGTTATTGGTTGTACCGAGTACAAGTTTCACACAGGTGGAGCAGTGGAATCGGAAAGCGGATATGATGGGGCCGCGGTTGTTCTTTTCCGCCAGCGCGTCGAACGGGCTGATCTATGTCATGGGTGGAATGCTTGCGCAGGTTATTCCAAGCACACACGCTTTTAATCCGTCAACGGATGAGTGGAGTGTACGTGCAGACATGTCAACGGCACGGGCGGGGATGTCAAGCGCCGCGGTAGATAGCAAGATTTATGTCATAGGGGGTTGGACGGATACAGAGCCTGCGATTTCTACTGTCGAAGAGTACGACCCGGCGACGGATACCTGGACACAGCGAGCCGACATGCCCACCGCTCGGGGATTGTTCTCGACCGCAACGGTGAACGGAAAGATTTACGCAATCGGCGGCATCGCAACGAATCTAGGTCCCGTTCTGGCGGCGGTTGAGGAATATGATCCGGTCTCTGATACCTGGACGCAGAAGGCGGATATGCCGAATCCGAGATCGGGTATGGCGGCTGCCGCGGTCAATGGGAAGATTTACGTCATCGGTGGGGCGCCCGCAGTGCAGGGGCCTGTTTTGCCGATGGTTGAGGAATACGATCCGGTCGCGGATTCATGGACTCCGAAAACAGACATGCCGACGCCGCGAACCGGTTTTGCGGCTGAAGTGGTGAATCAGAGGATTTATGCCATCGGCGGAACGACGTTCATCCAGGGACCTGGGGTCCAAACGGTAGAGGAGTATCACCCGACGACAGACCAATGGACTACAAAGTTGGACATGCCTACAGGTCGCGTCTTTTTGCAGTCGGGCGCGGTGGATGGAAAGATTTATGCGCTGGGCGGCGTAGCGGCGAACATCGGTCCCGACCTCCTCATGACTGTCGAAGAATATGACGCCGGCGTTGTACCCACTGCTGTTAGACCAAGGCCCAAACTGGCTTCGATTTGGGGGAGCATCAAGACAGACAAATGGACGGCAGCCGGAGTCAAGCGCTAACGACTGCCTGACGTTCTTTCGAGAGGCGGGTGGAGATCAAGCGAGTGAATAACGATCAACCGAATGGATAATGAGGGATCAAACGAGCGGACAGATCAACTGAGCGATTAGCGAAGGCGATAGAGATTCTAGTACGATAGAGATCCCATAGTAAATCCCGTGCGATAGTAAATCTTCTCCTCTCCATTCTCGACAGAGAGAGGGCACTAGGGGCTTTTCTTTACGATTCTGTTCACCTCTGGTGCCCTTCCGCTGATTTCTTTGCGGTTGGATCGGTAAGGATGTGTTCCGGCACGTGTCTCCGGCAATGGAACGGGAGATATGGACGATATTAAAGAAAAAGTATTAGCGTTAGATCCGGAGAAGTTAGACCAACAATTGGTCTTGAAAATAGAGGACATGCTTTTGGACGTTCTGACAGAGTGACACGAAGGACTCGATGGATTTAAAAGCATAAACTCAAGGACCAAATTGGATTCTATAAGGAGCAAGGTGGAGCTGCTAAAAGGAAACCAGGCAGCCAGTGACGCAAAGGTGATTATTGACAATATACTAAGTTTGTTAGAATAAAGAAGAACGAGGACATCATCGACATTCTCCAACGGCCGATTTACGGAATCGCCATGTTTTCAATTTGTCAAAACGAGCTTCCGGATTCCGCGCGGATTCAACGCTTTCGGGCGGCGAATCCCGACTGTTCGACCAGTTCAATTATCGCCGCTTCGACCACATTAGCGGCTTGATTCGCACGATGATTTCCAACCCTGACGATGCGTCCGATCTCACCGCACTGCCCCTAATTGTGGCTTACTGATACGGCATGGCGGCGATATCGCGGCGTATTGCATTCACTTCCAGTTCGCAACCGATTGCGAGAAAGGGTAGTTTATGAAGAATTTTGTGACTTACAAGACTGGCGTTTTCATATTCAGACCCGGCGGCAGAATAACGGGTCACACTTCTAAACAATTTCGAGAGTACATTTTTGAGGCACTGCCCGCTGATGAGAGAGCTCCCAAAATCCTATTCGATTTCGACAGAGTAAAAATGATGGATAGCACCGGGCTTGGAGCAATGATGGAAATTCAGATGATAGTCAAGAAACAGAAGGGGCGGATAGGAGTCATTAACGTCGGCTCGCACATCAACAACCTTCTCGTTATGTCCCACTTGGTAAGTCAGTTCGAACACTTCGATAGCGAAAATGAGGCGATTTTGAGGCTTAGAGAACCGCATGACAGTTAAAACGGTGATGGCATTCGGCGCCGGATTGCTTTGCTTTGCCGGTTGCGCCGTGATTATGGAAGAACCTCCCGAACTCGAACCCGTCGACGCCGTGTTTTATTACGACCCGCATTCGGAAACGCTGCCCAGCGCCTACAGCGTCAAACTTCCAAAACGGCGGATGATTAGGCAAGTGGTCATCCACTCGCTCGACCCTATCCGTGGAACGGATATCTATATCCGCGACGGAGAAGATGAGTGGAAACTTGTCAAAGAGATTAAGACGCACATTGAGGGGGCAACACGAATCAAGCTGCGAGGCATCGGTGACGCGGTGCGGGTGATTCCCAAAACCTACGCGCTGGGCGTTATCACGAAGGTTGAGGTCTTTGCCGTGCCGGATTGAAGCCGGATTACCAAGTAATGTTTTAACGAGCAACACACTACTCTACTTCGATCGGCGTATCCGGACGGAGGGGTTCGATATCAAGATGCGTGTCGCTGAGACGCGGCGAATGCTAGTATGGGAATAAGTGCTGACGGGTCGTACGCAGTGTTTTGGAACGGCGAAGGCAGGCCAAGCGTTCTCGTGGGCGGCGGCGGCCAGGGCGGATAGAACGGGGCGCCGCGGCTTGGGTTTGTTAGGCTCTTACCTCGAAAGGGAGGACGCCTTGTTGCGAGGCTGAGGTTACCGCTCACACAGATCACGGATCCGAAGGGGCTATGTAGAACAGGTAAGCGCTAGGGATGGCCGGTTGTTTTCGATTTTAACTCGTTAAACTGTATCGACGACATTATGGCGTTAATTGAACAGGCGTACCAATACACTATCGGACAAAAGCCCAAACACCCTTTTTTATCGATTCTTAACAGCATCAATGCACGGAAATCGTGCTAAGAATCTTTCAGTCTCCCTATCGATTTAGGATTGCTCTTGAACGCCCCGGTGACCGTCTTGGAGCGTTCTTCTCTACCATTATGCCATTTCAAGACGATACGCCTTCGATACCCACCCTCTTTTAGCGTTACGCTGTGCCGTTCCATGCTTCCCACGACCGCCTTAGCCGCTTGTTCCCCAACTGCTATGATTTTCCATTGACAACTTTACACATGCATAGTACGATACGGAGGGAACAAATAAGCGGCGAAATGGATGCGCTGTTCCCCAAATCGCCGATTTTCCGTGCTCCAACAGGTCCGCGCTTTGACTTTTCGCGTACCTAGAATTGACCTTGGTGACGACGATCTTTTTTTCCTGTTAACATCTTGTTCACATTTGCCTGCGTATGAACCCGCGCTATCAAAGGAAAGCATTGAATCAGACCATGTGAACACTCCCTCGAAATCAAGCTTCTGTTCACATTTTTGTTCCTATTTTTGGGGGTATTTTTACAAAAAATAGGAACAAGTTCAGCCAAAACCACCCAAAAAAGGGTAATGGATCAACATTTTGTTCACATTTTCAGACAATCAACTGAGATCAACCGACTGATTAGGGAGGGATCAAGCGAATGGATAATGAGATCAAGCAAGCGGATAGCGCGCGCGATAGTAAATCCTGCGATAGCTATCCCATAGTAAATCCTGCGATAGAGTTCCCATAGAAATCCTAATAACGACCGCGATTGAACCCACATAGAACTCTTGCCAACCTATGAAAGCATTTTCGCGCGATTAGCAGCGTGCCTCCCCATCTCTCAGGCTTCTCCCCCCAACCCCGTCAGTTCACGCTTTTTTAAGGTAATTAGCATAAAAAACTTGCCTAAGACACCGCCCTGTGATATCATCCTCGTGCCAAGAGATTAACGAGAACCGGCATATATCGAAGCTGATTATAGTCTTGAAGCCCCACCGCAACGCAATGAAATCGCAACTTATCGACAATTTCAACCGCGTGCACACAAACCTGCGCATCTCCATAACCGACCAGTGCAACTTTCGCTGCGTCTATTGTATGCCGGAAGACATGGAGTTTATGGAAGATGAAGAGGTGATGACGTTTGACGAAATTGTCCACCTTGCCCGCATCTTTGTCGATTTGGGCGTTCGCAAGGTCAGAGTCACCGGCGGGGAACCGTTGGTTCGTCGCGGCGTTCCGGAACTCATCAGCCGGCTCAGCCAAATTGAAGGACTGAAGGACATCAGCTTGACGACAAACGGCATCGGCTTGATTAAACAGGCGGGTGCACTTTACGACGCCGGGCTTCGACGCATCAACGTCAGCCTTGACACGCTGAACGAATCAAAATTTGAGCAGATGACGCGCCGAAAAGTTCTCTCCAAAGTATTAGAGGGGTTGCGCGAGGCGAAGCGCTGCGGGTTTGACCCGATTAAGGTCAACGCCGTGCCGCTGCGCGGGTTTTCGGACGACGAAATCGTCGACCTAGCAGCGTTTGCTCGGGAAAATTCCTATCAACTCCGATTCATTGAGTTTATGCCCCTGGATGCAGACGACATTTGGGGAAAGAATATGTTTATTCCCGGCGAGGAGATTGTGAATAAAATCAATGCGGTCTTTCCCCTTGTGCCAGTTCCAAACGAGGGTGACCGGAAGCACGATACGGCAAAGTGTTTCCGCTTCAGAGACAACGGCGGCGAAATCGGCATCATCGCCTCTGTCAGCGAGCCGTTCTGTGACCAATGCAACCGCATTCGCCTGACTTCGGACGGAAAGTTCCGAACATGCCTGTTTTCGTTGACGGAAACCGATTTGTTGATGCACCTGCGCGCCGGCGCGCCCGACGGCGTGATTGCGGATATGATTGTGGACGCCGTGAAAGCCAAGGGCCCCGGGCACAAGATAAACGCCTCGGATTTTATCAAACCGGAGCGCAATATGTCGAGGATTGGAGGATAACCTCACCTCGGCGAATGCTGTAGAGAAACTGAATTGTAGGACTGTGAAGGGATTTACGCAAAACGATGAGTGATGAGTTAGTTATTGATGATTTACACGTGAGCGTTGAAGACAAGCCGATTATCAAGGGGCTTAACCTCAGGATTAAGCAGGGCGAAATCCACGCGCTCATGGGACCTAACGGGTCGGGCAAAAGTACCCTATCCAACGCACTGATGGGGCATCCGCACTACGATGTTGACAAAGGTACGGTTACTTTCAACGGTGTACCCATCCTTGAGTTGGAACCGAACGAACGAGCGAGGCTTGGACTCTTTCTCGCCTTTCAGTACCCAACGGCGATTCCGGGGGTTACCATGGCGAATTTTCTCCGAATGGCGGTGAGTTCCGTGCGCTCCGAAAGTTCAAACGGAAGCGAAACTACCGAATTGATTCCCATGCGTGAATTTCGCCGCGAACTTCGAGGAAAAATGAAACAGTTGGGCGTCGATGAATCGTTCGCACGGCGCTATCTTAACGACGGCTTTTCGGGCGGCGAGAAAAAGAGAGCGGAGATTCTACAACTCGCGATGCTCGAACCCAAAGTGGCGATTCTTGATGAGACGGACTCCGGATTGGATATCGACGCTGTCCGCATTGTTGGTGAAAGTGTGAACCAGTTGATAGGACCCAATTTGGGAGTTTTGATTATCACACACTACCCGCGCCTCCTCAACTATATCCGACCCGAACATGTGCACGTTCTGCTTGACGGCAGAATCGTCGAGTCCGGGGGATGGGAACTTGCCGAGCTGTTGGAGGAAAAAGGATACGATCCGATACGCGAAAAATACGACATCGCGGAGGCAGTGCCGGAAACTGACGGCGACGCGGAAGAATCGAGCGCTTTCCGAGGCTAGGTTAAAATCGCGAGGAACAAAACCTGAGCGCGGTGTGTAAGAACATTCGTTTACGAATCATCTGCAATCAATCGCGCGATACGCGATAAAGGAAAAATACTATGGCAGCTCCAGAAAAGACAACACAACAGGACTTAGGTATCAGCAGCGACTATAAATACGGTTTTCACGATGATGTTAAACCGGTTTTCAAATCACGGAAGGGTTTGGACCCCGAAATTATTAACCAGATGTGCGACATCAAGGGCGAACCGGATTGGATGCGGCAATACCGCCTGAAAGCCTACGAAATTTTCAAACAGAAACCGATGACCAAATGGGGCGGCGATTTGTCCAAACTCGATTTTGACGACATCTACTACTACGTCAAAGCTTCTGATCGCAGTGAGCGGAGTTGGGATGACGTGCCCGACGACATCAAGAAGACGTTTGATCGGCTCGGCATTCCCGAAGCCGAACGGAAATTTCTCGCCGGGGTCGGAGCGCAATACGACTCGGAAGTGGTCTACCACAACATGGAGAAGGAACTCGACAAGCTTGGCGTTGTCTTTCTTGATACCGATACCGCGCTGCGTGAACACCCCGATTTGGTGAAAGAATACTTCGGCACAGTGATTCCGTCGGCGGACAATCAGTTTGCCGCGCTCAACAGCGCTGTCTGGAGCGGCGGCAGCTTTATTTATGTTCCGCCCGGAGTCAAAGTCAACTACCCGCTGCAGGCGTACTTCCGCATCAATACCGAGAATATGGGGCAATTTGAGCGTACGCTCATCATCGCCGACGAAGGTGCCGAGGTGCACTATGTCGAAGGATGTACCGCACCAACATTTTCCAGCGAATCGCTGCACAGCGCCGTTGTGGAAATCATCTGTAAGAAGGGGTCGCGTGTCCGCTACACCACCATCCAAAATTGGGCGAATAACGTGTATAACCTCGTCACCAAGCGCGCAGTCGCCTACGAGGACGCGCATATGGAATGGATTGACGGCAACTTGGGTTCCAAACTCACGATGAAGTATCCCAGCATTTACATGATGGAGCCGGGGGCTCGCGGCGAGATTCTCTCAATCGCTTTCGCAAGCAGCGGACAACACCAGGACGCTGGCGGCAAGGTCTTCCACTGCGCGCCGCACACCACCTCGCGCATTACCTCCAAGTCGATTAGTAAAGATGGCGGCATCTCCAGCTATCGTGGTTGGGTCGACGTGGCAAAGCGCGCGAAGGGGTGTAAATCCCACGTTGTGTGCGATGCCTTGATTCTTGATGAAGATTCACGATCCGATACCTACCCCGTCATTGAGATTGGCGAGAACGATGTGAGCATTGAACACGAAGCGCACGTCAGCAAAATAGGCGAGGAACAGCTCTTCTATCTGATGAGTCGCGGACTTTCCGAGGAAGCGGCGTCAACCATGATTGTTAACGGGTTTATTGATCCGCTCATCAAGGAGCTTCCGATGGAGTACGCCGTAGAGATGAATCGTTTAATCCAACTGCAGATGGAAGGGTCTGTCGGCTAACAGGTGAACCGGTAGCGGCGTTTATCACGTTTCAAGAGTGGAGATTGCAATTGAGTTCCGAACTGATTCAAACTCGCCCCCGTGCCCATGATGTGCGCACGGGGGACTTTTCACGCGACTTTGTGGAGGAGATATCCAGATGCCAAGATGAACCCAAGTGGATGCGTGAGAGGCGATTGGAGGCATTCAACGTTTACGAATCGCTCCTGATGCCGCACACCTCCGATGATGACGAGTGGCGGCGGAAAGTGGACATGCGCACGCAGGACTACTGGCGACGCACCAAGCGGAACATGCGCGGTTTCAATGTGGATGACTACAAACCGGTCGCATTTTCGGCATCGGACGCATCGGAAACACCCACCTCATCAGGCATAACGAAAACTCAGGCGGAGTCGAAAGAAGCGTCATCCGGCGTCATTGCTATGGTGGATGGCTTCCCCGTCGAATCCTTTCTTTCAAAGGAGACTGAACGAAAAGGGGTATATTTCGCGGATCTCAACACGGCGTTGAAGGAACGTCCCGATGTTGTCAGGTCGTATTTCATGACCAAGGGGGTGACGTCCGAAACACAACTCCGCAGCGGCAACATCCCGCTGCGAAACAAATTTGATGCGTTGCATGGCGCGTTTTGGCAAGGCGGATACCTGCTGCACGTCCCCAAAGAAGTTGTCGTCGAGATTCCGTTGCGTGCCTTCATCTCGCTTTCGGAGTCACAGTATGCGGATTTGTCGCATACAATTGTTGTTGCCGACGCCGATAGCAAGGTTACGATTCTTGAGGAGCAAGTTTCGACAGATGGCGAGGCGGCAGGATTCCATTGCGGCGCCGTTGAAATCTTTGCCGGACAGAACGCAAACGTCACTTACGTGCAAGTACAACGATGGAATCAGCAGGTCTGGAATTTTTCCACGCAGCGTGCGATTGCCGGAAGGGATTCCCAACTCTGTTGGGTCACCGGCACCTTGGGAAGTCGCCTGAGCAAGCTGAATCAGACTTCAGCGTTGGAAGGCGCGGGAAGCAACGTGCAAATGCTCGGACTGACGTTCACCCATTCGCGTCAGCATATTGATGTCAGCACTGCCCAAGAGCACATCGCACCGCATACTTGCAGCGATCTGTTGTATAGAACCGTGCTCCGCGATCGATCACAAACGGCATGGAGCGGCAATATCTACGTCTATCCCGATGGTCAACATACGGACGCTTATCAGAAAAACGATAACCTGGTGTTGAGCGATCGTGCGCATGCAGATACGCTGCCGGGCTTGGAAATCCAAGCGCACGAGGTGCGCTGCACGCATGGAGCGACCGCGGGACCGATTGATAAAGAACAGGTGTTCTACCTGATGAGCCGCGGGCTGTCCCGCAGCCAAGCCGAGAAGATGATTGTCGACGGTTTCTTTGAGCCGGTGATGGATAGGATTCCGCTGGAATCGGTTCGCGGCGAATTGCAGGACTCGATTACGCAAAAACTTACGGCTACAAAATAAGTATAACGGCTTGGGTATGTAGTACAATCCATAACCAACTATTAGGAAGTTACTTTCCTGTACAATTGAAATGTGGAAAGTGATGCTTTCACTGACCACTGTCTTTAGATTCTTATACTAGCCACTGTTTTTAGACGCTTTCACTGGTCACCGACCACTAGCCACTGGCCACTGTTTTTGGATGCTCTCACTGGTCACTGACCACTGGCCACTGCCTTTAAAGGAGACAACAAAATGAGTCAACCAACAATCACCGCCTATATGAAACCCGTCTGCGGTTGGAGTAACGGCGTTCGTGCCATCTTCGCCAAATACGGTTTGGAGTACGAAGACAAAGACATCATCAACAGCGCGGCAAACTACCGCGAAATGGTCGAAAAGACCGGTCAGCCTCTTCAGCCGTGCGTCCAGATTGACGATGTCATTCTTGCCGATGTCAGCGGCGATGAGGTAGAGGCATACCTCATCCAGTCAGGCCTTGTCCAACAAAGCACTGCGGAAACCGATGTGCCCACGGACGAAGCGTGCGCCGATCATGGTCCTGCTTCGGTAAACATCGGCTTCGCAAGCGATAGATAACCCTGTTGATCAAATCCCGTTATAATCTCTTTCAGAAACCGAGTTTCAGTCCGAAACTCGGTTTCTCTTCGTTGAAACACCTGTGGTGAGGTATATGTACGCCGACCGAGATGAATTTCGCCCACTTGAGGTCGATCGTATCCGCAAAGATTTTCCCATTTTTGCGGGTGATTCGCCCATCGCCTACCTTGACAGTGCCGCGTCCTCTCAGACGGCGCGCTGCGTGCTTGACGCGATGGAGGCTTATTATCAAAGCTATCGATCCAATATTCATCGAGGCATTTACCGCATCTCGGAGGAGGCGACTGCGGCTTATGAAGACGCGCGACAGAAGATTGCCCGATTTATCAATTCGCGCCGCGCAAGCCAGGTTGTTTTTACCCGAAACACCACGGAATCCATCAATCTTGTCGCGTATAGCTGGGGAAACGCCAATGTCCATAGCGGCGATGAAATCCTCCTCACCGTGATGGAACATCACAGCAATCTCGTCCCGTGGCAACTGCTCGCGGAACGAACCGGTGCGAAACTGCGGTTTATTGAGGTAACCGATGAGGGATTGCTGCAATTGGACGATCTCGATCAATTGCTGACGGAACGGACAAAACTGGTGGCAATCACACATGTCTCGAACGTGCTGGGCACAATCAACCCGGTTCGGGAGATTACCGCTGCCGCCCATTCCGTCGGTGCCAAGGTGCTTATCGACGCCGCGCAAAGCGTGCCGCATTTGCCGGTCGATGTGCAAGCACTTGACTGCGACTTTCTCGCTTTCTCGGGGCATAAGTTGTGTGGACCGACCGGAGTGGGTGTGCTTTACGGAAAGCGTGACCTCTTGGAAGACATGCCGCCCTTCCTCGGAGGCGGTTCGATGATTCGGGCGGTGCAGCGCGAACGCTCCACCTACGCGGACATTCCCGCCAGATTTGAAGCGGGGACGCCAGCCATCGCGGAAGCCATCGGGATCGGTCAAGCAGTGGATTATCTTGATGGGGTCGGCTTAGACACGGTGCACGCCCATGAACAGCAGATCATCGACTACGCACATCAGAAACTGTGTGAGATCGACGGAATCACCATCTACGGACCGAAACCCCGAATAAAGGCAGGAGTCATTACGTTCAATCTTGAGGGCATCCATCCCCATGATCTCGCCGGCGTGCTTGATACCACCGGGGTGGCGATTCGAGCGGGTCACCACTGCGCTCAACCGCTGATGCAGCACTACGGCGTCATCGCGACGGCGCGCGCAAGTTTTTATCTTTACAATACGATGGAAGACGTTGATAGGTTATACGATGGGTTGTTGAAAGCCCAAAACCTATTGGCGCGGAGACAAGGATGAATATCTACGAGGAAGACATTCTTGATCACTACGAAAATCCCAGCAATTACGGGACGTTGGAGGAGCCCGACATCTCTTACGAGGAGGACAATCCTCTTTGCGGCGATCAGATTCGTATGGATCTCGAGGTCGAGGATGGGGTCATCAAGGATGTCCGCTTTTGTGGTCACGGTTGCACGATTAGCCAAGCGGCGGCGTCGATGTTAACGGAGGAGGTCAAGGGTCAAGCACTGGAAGACGTTAAGAAGCTGACTAAGGACGACATCTTGGAGATGCTCGGCATTCCGCTCGGTCCGGTGCGTTTGAAATGCGGTTTGTTGGCTTTGAAGGTGCTGAAAGCCGGCGCTTACGGAATCAAGGGTTGGCCCGGCGAAGAGGACGACGAGGAGGAATAAGCATGGCAGAGTTCTTCAAAGTCGCCAAAGTCGGCGAAATCCCTCCCGGTCGAAAAAAATTGGTTGAAGTGGATTTTGTACCGGTTGCGCTCTTCAATGTGGACGGAAAATTTTACGCTATTGAAGACATCTGCACCCACGATGGCGGTCCCCTCGCGCAAGGTGAATTGGATGGCGAGGAGATTGAGTGCCCTCGTCACGGTGCGCGTTTCAGCGTGATTACCGGCGAACCGCTGTGTATGCCCGCGGTCGAACCCGTTGACTGCTACGAAGTCAAAATCGACGGCGACGACATTCTGGTGAACATCGACTAATCGGTGCGTACAAGTCATCGGTTTTAGAGATTGGAGTTGAACTTACGCAATTAGATTGTAGGGAACGCAGATCTGCGTTCCTACTAGAGCCCTACAACATGAGATTATCGCAGGAAATCGTCATTCCTGTTTTATTGCGTAGATGTTGAAGGATTTCAAAGCGAAGGAGATCGGCAATGGTAACCGAAGAAACCGTGCTGGAAAACCTAAAGCAGATTATAGACCCAGAGGTAGGTATCAACATTGTTGACATGGGTTTGATTTATGGTGTTGACATTAATGACGAAACGATCGGCATTACCATGACTCTGACAAGCCCTGCTTGTCCCGCCGGTGGACAGCTCGTCAACGGCACGCAACACGTCACTCAACAACTGGAAGGCGTTGACGAAGTCAACATTGACGTAGTTTGGACGCCGCCGTGGACACCGGAGATGATGACGGACGACGCGAAGGATGAGTTAGGGATATTCTGAGCCGGCACAACAATGAACTTGTCAACCCAGCAATATCAACCGAAAACCCTAAAGCGGCTCAGAGATGCCGGCTTCCTTGTCGAATGGAAGGATGGGCATAAAAGCGAATACCCTTTTCCCTACCTACGGCGCATGTGTCCCTGCGCCGAGTGTTCGGCAATCCGCCACAAAGGCTTGGATGTTCATTCCCTGTTTGCGCCGGACGGAGACGGTGATTTCTCCCTAATCCAAGTATCCGATGATGTCCTTCCCCTTGATATTCAGCTAGTCGGCCGCTATGCGGTGCAGTTCCGATGGAGCGACGGACACTCGACCGGCATCTACTCTTTCCAAACGCTCAAGGAAATGTGCCCGTGCGCCGACTGTACCGCCAACATTGACGAGAACGAGGTAGACCTTACGATGAATCGCCCCCAATTCCAGCCCGATAAACATGAAATCTCTCCGCGCGAACTCAAGGAGAAATTGGATAGTAATCAACAAATTGTGCTGCTTGATGTACGCGAATCCAACGAATATGAGATTGTCCACCTTGAAGGCGCAACCTTGATTCCGCTCAACGACTTGCCCCAAAATACCAGCCAGCTTGACGCAGAAATCGAAATTGTTACCTACTGCCACCACGGCATGAGGAGCCTGAACGCCGCCGCGTTTCTATACCAAAGCGGGTTCGAGAACGTCAAGAGTTTGGCGGGCGGCATCGATCAGTGGGCAGTGGAAATCGATCCGACCCTCACCCGTTACTAATTGAAACCTATCCACACTAACGCCTAAAGTTCGTAGTAGGGCAATTTTCGCCCGTTTCTACACAATACGACACGGTAGATCACGTGCCTGAATACAAACGACCAACCGGATGCGCAAAGGGGGAATTTCTATCGCCCTCACCATACGTTTGGTTGATGGCTACTACAAACCGAGTTGCGTAAGCCCTATGAAGACATTGTTGCTCCTATTATTTGCGTTTATCGGCGCACTAGGCAACGCCATGTTCGCCGCTAGTCAAAAGAAAGCCATGGCTCTTGGGAACTCACTTGCGTTTCTCGTAATATCCATTTTCGTCTCATTTATCCTCGCTATATTGATAGCGCCTTTATCGGGACCGACAAAGTACACGACAATCATCAAACAGAGTTGGCTTTGGGCTGTTACCGGTGGTATCGGGTTATTCCTCACGTTTTTGGGTTTTAATCTGCTCTACACCAAATTTGGGACATCAAGCTATATGCTCTACGCCGTAATGTCCATCATTACAACATCGATTATCGTGTCGGTAGTGATATTCAAGGAGACCTTTAATGCCTTTCATTGGGCGGCATTTGTCGGTGCGATTGTAACGATTGTCCTGTATACCATCGGCAACAGCATAAGCAAAACCTAGCAGCCATCCCCTCCCTGCAGGGTCAAACCGTCGTTTGTCCTCAGCACAGGTAGCCCTGTATTTTCCACCCCCAAAAAAGATTGAAACACCCCGCCAACTACTGACCATCAAGCGAGTGATTAGCGAGTGCGATAGGGATCCTCTCGTCACTAACTGCCCGCCCCTCACCGTGTGTACCGGTCCATTTCCTTCGCATACCATTCCCTTCCGTAGACATCCTTCTTATTCAGCCATCGTGCGGGGACGGGGATGATTTTCAAACTGCGATCTTCAAGCGGGAACTTGATAGGTGCATGTCCCCGGCGATGCGACTCTCGAAGCGCAATCGAAATTTCCAGCACCTTGAGCATGTTATCACCGCTACACCGTGGCTGGATGTCCTCTTCGAGTGAATCGACGATGGACTGGATGCTCGCCATCTGCCGATATCCAGGAAGTTGCTTTCCGTGACTGTCATAGCTAAATTCATACGACACGTTTTGAAACAGTCCCCCAATCTCACGAAGCTCCGACAGCTTCGCGGATCGTGGGTTGGCGCTTTCATCGAGTTTCCATAAGTGAAAACTGCTATAATCACTGGCGAAGATTCCCCGGCTCCCCATAACCTCAATGCCGCGTCTAGCGGCGGATTTCGCATGGACTAGGCATTCAATTCCGTTGCTAAATCGAACGTACCCACCCATGTCCTGATCGTCGTCGCTAAACGGATCCGTCATCACATGACCGACCACCTGATCCACATCGGCATCCCAAGCGAACATACGCATTAGACTCAAGCCCTGACAACCTGCTCCCGAAATCGTGCTCGTCGCATCGTACAGATTGATGCTCAGGATTTCACCAATCTCGTCCGCTTCAATCATCTCCCGCGCCGTCCAATACTGTGGCAAATTCCGAAATGCATCGCCAGCAGAAAACTTTATCCCGCGAGAACGACACGCCTCCACCATTCGGTCTGCATCTTCCAAGCTGGCAGACATAGGTTTCTCACAGAAAATCGCTTTGACACCGGCAGCCGCGCAACCGAGCACCGCCGCTGGATTAACGCCTGTAGGCAAGATCGGGGCAGCGATATCAATGTGTTCTTTTTCGAGCATCTCTTCGTAATCCGCATATCCCGGAACATCGAACCGTTCACGGAAAAGCGCAAGGTTCTCGGGATCGGTATCCGCGGCCGCGACAACCTCGGTGAGCGGGTGGAACCGGTATCCTTTAGCGTGTTCGGTTCCTTTTCGCCCGCAGCCGATGAGACCTACCCTATATTTTGCATCTGCCTGTTCATTCATCATATCAACCTATTATTTTACTGGTCTTCAACTTGATGCACCGACATGAACACTGCTTGGAAGCAAGGTATTGTATAAAAACATGGGGATTTCAGCCATCATCAGTCATTTGATACTATTTGCGTAATTGTTTAGTTCAGTTCAGAACTTACGCGCCAACAGGAAATCGCGACCTGGAGATCGCTCCTACATTACGCTCATGGTGTAGGAACGGGGATTAAACTGCAGCACGACGAACCAGCATTTCCAAAACAGATTGATAGACTAAACAGTTACCTATTTGCGAATCAACATCCTCCGCGTTGCAGAGAAATCCCCCGCAGCAAGGGTGTAGAAATAAACGCCGCTAGCCACAGATTCACCGAAGTCGTTTTTGCCGTCCCAATAAGCCGCACGACTGTGGCTATAGTACGTGCCCGCAGTTTGGTGCCCCAGCCCCAAACGCCGAACTAACTGTCCGTCGGAGGCGTAGATAGTCAACGTGACATCCGCATCTGACGCAAGTTGATAGGGTATCCATGTCTCCGGGTTGAACGGATTCGGGAAGTTCGGGGCGAGAGCGAATTCTTTGCTTGCGATGACCGGTAGCTCAGCCGTAAGGGCGGTACCGTTATAGTTTGCGATGGCACCCGATCCAACGGTGAAGGTGAGAGTGCCGTCCGCATCCATATCGCCATCGAATTTCAGATCGATTGTAATCTTCGTGTCGCTCTTCCGGTCGGGTTGGTGCCAAGGCACTGTTACGCCGTCAATGCCGGCTACTGTCACCGCATCTCTGATGTCAAAAATAGAGCGCGCGAAGGTGCAGCCGCTGAGTGTGAGTGTCACAACGCTGCCTTCCAGCGTCCCTTCCGTTAACGGGGACGCGGTCGAGGCGGCAACCGATTCCGTGGACGCGGTTACTGCAAGTTGCGCTGTAAGAGCTAGACCGTTGTATCCTTCGATGGCATCTACCCCCACGCTGAAGGTGAGCGTAGCGTCCGTGTCTATGTTGCCGTTAAATTCAAGTTTAACCGTGATTTCTGTGTCGCTCCGACGGTTCGTTTGGTACCTGGAAATTGTGACACCAGGGATGCCCGACACCTTTACCGCATCTCGGATGACCCATTCAGGGGCATAAATCCTACCGGCAAGCATGAGAGTGATGACGCTACCATTCAGCGTTGGTTCTGTCAGTGGGGATGAAGACGAGGCAGCTACCGATTCCATGGACGCGGTGACCGGTAGTTGCGCCGTAAGCGCTGGACCGTTGTAGTTTGCGATGGCATCTGCCGCCACACTGAAGGTGAGGCTGATGTCAGTATCTATGTCCCCATTGAACTCAATTGCAACAGCTATCGCCGTGTCGCTTATACGTTTGGTGTTAGATTCGTCAACAGTTGCTCCGGTAATATCGGACAGCTTTAGTGCACGTCGGATTTCCCATATAGACTCCACAAAACCTCTACCATTAAGATTCAGAGTGACTGCGCTACTATTCAGCGTCGATTCTATTAGAGGGGATTCAATCGAAGTCGTCACCGATTCCGAGAATGCGGTAACGGGGAGTTGTGCCGTAAGGGAAGGTCCGCCGTATCCTGCGATGGCATCTGCCGCCACGCTGAAGGTCAGCGTTGAGTCCGTATCTATGTCGCCATTGTATTCAACGTCAATCGTGATTTCCGTGTCGCTCTTTCGGTCTATACCCCGCCAAGGAATCGTTACGCCAGCAATTCCGGCCACCTTTACTCCATCTCCAATAGACCGTGCGTAAGTCCTACCAGCAAGCGTGAGAGTGACGGTGCTACTATTCAAGGTCGCTTCCGTCAGCGGTGCGGGAGTCGATACAGTAAGCGATTCCGTGGTCGCAATAATAGGCAGTTGCGTTGTGAGCGCTGTACCCCAGTAACCTTTAATGGCACCCGCGCCAACAGTGAGGGTGAGTGTACCATCCGCATTCATGTCTCCATTGAATTTAATTCCAACTTTCACTTCCGTGTCGCTGACACGCGTAGTGTTTGACCTGTCAACGGTTGCGCCGTTAATTCCGGACAGCTTCACCGCGTCTCTGATAGATTGTTCGTAACTGCAACCGGTAAGTGTGAGTGTCACGACGCTGCCCTCCAACGCGGCTTCGTTTAACGGAGTCTCCGTGGAGGCGGAAACGGATTCAATATATGTAGGCACCGGCAATTGCACGGTTAGGGCGGGACCACTGTATCCTGCAATGGCACCCGCCTCAACGGTGAAGGTGAGCGCGGCGTCCTCATCCAAGTCACCATTGAATTCAAGCATCATGGTAATCACCGTGTCGCTCTTTCGGTCCGGTTGGTGCCAAGGTATTGTTACGCCATCAATCCCGGATACCGTCACCCCATCTCGGATGTCAAAGACAGACTCCGCGTAGCTCCTGCCATTGAGCGTTAGGGTCACAATGTTTCCATCCAGCGTACGTTCTGTTAGCGGAGACGCGGTTGCGACGGTTACCGATTCAATGGATGCGGTGACCGGTAGTTGCGCCGTTAGGGGAGCACCTCCGTATCCCGCGATGGCGCCTGCTCCTACGCTGAACGTAAGCGTAGCGTCGGCGTCTATGTCTCCGTTGAACCCAAGATCGACCCTAATTTCGGTGTCGCTTAGGCGGTCTACGTCGGACCAATCGACAGCAACACCGGGAACACCGGATACGTTTAACGCGCGTCCGATGTCAATTCTAGACCTGGCGTAAGCTCCGTCATCAAGCGTGAGGGTCACGACGCTCCCATTTAGCGTTGATTCTGATAATGGGGACGCTGTCGAGGCGGTTACGGATTCCGTGAAAGCAGTAACCGGCATTATTGCCGTGAGAGGGGGGCCAAAATAGCCCGGTACGGCATCTGCTTCCACGGTAAAGGTGAGGTTAGCGTCTGTATCTATGTTCCCATTAAATTTCAGTTCAACGGCCACTTCCGTATCGCTGACGCGATCCACGTCGAAGAAATTGTCAAACGTGACGCCGGGAATTCCGGTTACATGGATCGCATCGTCAATGTCAAAGACAGATCGCGCGTAAGCCAGACGGCTCAACGTAAGTGTGACCACGTTCCCATGAATCGACCGCTCGGTTAACGGCGACTTGGTGGAGGCTGTGAGTATATCCGGGGCGCTATCGGTCGCATCCCAGACTTCCCACTGGCGTATCCGTCCGTCTTTGCTGCCGGTGATGATAGTGTGTTTATCGGAACCAAAAGCCACTGTCGTCACAGGCGATCCATGCCCAAGCAACGCATGAACTCTTCTCGCGTCAGGGTCCCACAAACGTACACTCCCGTTTATATTTGCGGTGGCGAGCACCTCTCCGTCAGGGCTGAACGCAATATCCAGCACCGGTGATTCGTGGTCAAGCGTGGCTTCATGCCCTCCGGTGTTCGGGTTCCACAACCGCACTGTGCCGTCAATACTCGCGCTGGCGAGAAGACCGTTCACAGGATTGAAAGCAACGCTCAAGACGCTGCCCGTATGCCCGGCGAGCGTGGTTCGATGATCTCCGGTACGGGGATCCCACAGCCGCACCGTGCCATCGGCGCTCGCCGTTGCAAGCATTCCCCCGTCGGGGCTAAAAGTAACGCTCGTGACAGTGTCCGAGTGGCCGTGTAGCGTGGTTCGAATACCGCCGGTCATGGCGTTCCACAGCCGCACCGTTCCGTGGGCGCTGCCACCGGCAAGAATCTCACCGTCGGGGCTGAAGGCTGTGCTCAGAATTTGAATTTTAGGTTCCAACTTGAGCTGAGCCCAGGTAGTGAACCCTGTGAGGTTCAAATTGAGTTGCTGGCCGCTGGGGGTCCACGGCATTTCAGCACTAGCCGCGTCGCGCGTCCACAATTGCACGTTGCCCCCTTCACTTGTCGTGGCAAGCATTCCCCCGTCCGGGCTGACGACAAAGTTGAAAATAGGCGCCCCGTGAATAAGCGGCGCGGCGAACCGCTGCGATTCGGAATCCCAAAAGAAAACGCTGCCTGAAACAACAATCCCGATTTGCCCGGTCTCGGGAATGACGAACACATTTGAAGCACCTCGTACCCGCCCGCGGACGTGTGCTTCAGGAAGCGGAATATAGCGAAGAAGCGCGGATATGCCGCCGGTAGCTATGAGTTCGATTGGATGAACGCCGAAGGCTTCTCCAATAGTGTCAAAGGCTTCCCAAGCAGCGCCCAATCCTTCACCGGCGGCGCCCAACCCTTCGCCAACAGCGCCGAATCCCGCACCTATTCCCTCTCCGGCGGCGCCAAGTCCCGCGCCTACTGCTTCACCTGCACCGCCGAGGGCCTCTCCCAAGCCCCAAAAAAGCTCTCCGCTGTAGCTGACGCCTTGAACACTACAGAATAAATACATCGTTAGTAGCATCAAGAAGATGATCTTTCGACTGTCGATCGCGAAGTTCATAGCGGTTCTCCTTATCAACTCGACCAGAGATTACTTACTTTTGAAGCCGAGGACGGTACCGCCATCACCGGTTAAGGTGAGCGTACTCCCGCTAATCGACCACGAACCGCTGAGAACGTCCGCAAAATCGAAATCGATATCCACCTGAACACCTTCGGTCACATCCTCGCCCGTGGTCCCCGTGATGGTGATGGAATAGTTGGAACCGGAGAGCGAATAAGTGCCCGTGGCTTCAAATGAATTCGTCTCAACTTCTCCAGCGTCATTTGGCGCCACAAGAGTGGATGCCCGACGCCACATCCCGTCACTTTCAAACGTCCAGTCCTCGGTATACGAAATTTCCAAAACTTGGCCGAAAGCGGCAGCCAACTGTTTGAATTGGTCTATTGTTTCCTGAATTGTTGCACCATCGACCGATTCTAGCGTCCATGTGCCGACCAAATCATTGTCGGTCTCACTATCACCGCCGCCGCAACCGATAAATCCGACAGTAAGAACTGCACAAAGACCAACCAACCAAGGTGAATAGAGATTTACACGTCGATACATGTTTTGCATTCTCCTTTGCAAGTTATGAGATTTAACGCTTCGTTTCAACTAGGATCAGAACGAATATAGGCGACCGCCGCCAGACTTACTTTCCGCCAAGCTGTCTCCTTCCGAATCAACATTTTGCATGTTTTGGTGAAACCTCTTAAGGTAGTAGGCACGCGTAGCGTGCAGTAACGGGATGCGGCGCATCCTACTACATTTTACTTCCCTATCAACATCTTCCGATCAACCGAGTGAATAGCGAGGGAGCAACTGACCGATAGGAGTTCCCGCGGTAGTTATCTCATAGCACTTCATAGCTAATCCCGTAGAAATCTTCTTGCTTTGCAATTCGCCTCAGTCACGTAGACGAGGCATCTTGCTTCGCCAGTTTTCTATTCCATCGGGCAATTTAGGAAATTCGCCGGTCCCTATTTGACAATAAGCATTTTTCGCGTGGCGGAATAACCGCTTGCAGACAAGTGATAGAAATACACGCCGCTCGCCACCCCTTCACCGAAATCGTTCCGACCATCCCAATAAATTGCTTCCGACCGACTCTCGTAGAACCCCGCCGACTGGTGTCCTAGATCCAAGTGACGAACCATGATACCATTGGTGTCGTAAATCGTCAAAGTGACATTTGTGTCTTCCGCCAACCGATACGGTATCCAGGTCTCCGGGTTGAACGGATTCGGATAGTTCGGCAATAACGCCGTCTCTTTCGGAGTCAGCACTGCCAGAAGATGCTCCAAGAAAAGAACCCCCCGCTGCAACGTTGCATCCGTCAGGTCTAGTCCCTGCGCTTGAGCCAACCACTCTCCCACGTTCGCAGCCGTTAACATCGCTGGATTCGATGACGGTGCGGCTGCCACACCCTCCAATGCCCCTGCCACTGATACCAAATCCAGGATGTTGACAATCCCATCCCCGTTTACATCCGCCACCAGACCTTGACCCTCCTCCTCGAGGGCGGACGCCACCGACACCAAATCCAAGATATTCACGACACCGTCCTTGTTTACATCCTGCGGAATAGGGGGCGATTCGGCGATTGCCGTAACGGTTTGTTCTCCCTGAATCCGCGATACCGATACAGTGACGGTGTTCATTTCCGGATTTGGCCCCAATGTGAGCGTACTCTCCGCCCGCCCGTCGGTATCTGTCGCCATACTTGTCGTGCTGAGTGTTCCGCCACCACTCGTGACCGAGAACGTAACCTCAATGCCCGGTAAGGGGTCATCATACTGGTCGCGCACTTCCACGAGAAACGGGCTCCCGAGTGCCGTCCCGGGTACATCTTGTTGGCCATCGCCTGAGATAATCTCGAATGTCTTAGGTATTCGGATTCCTTCGGCATTGAATGTCTGCTGCCCCTGAATCCCTGTTACGGATACAGTGACGATGTTCGTTCCCAAATCTGGCCCTAACGTGAGGGTACTCTCCGCGCGCCCGGCGCTATCCGTCGTGGTACTTGTCGTGCTGAGTGTACCGCCTCCACCGGTGACCGAGAACGTGACCTGGGCGCCCGGTAAGGGTATATTGCACTGGTCACGCACTTCCACAACAAATGGATTTGCCAGTGTTGTCCCGGGGGCATCCTGCTGGTCAACCCCCGAGATTGTCCCGAACGTCTTAGGATTATTGATGATGCCAACACCGGGCGAACTAATGTCGTTTTCATCTCCATAATAGGTTCGTTGTTCTTCTGTTAGATTTGCAGCCACGGCGGAGACCCAACCATCTTCGTGGGTTCCATCAAGTGCCGCGCCGTCGGCATAGCAGCGAATCATGGAGCTTCGGCGTCCCTCTCTGGTTCTACCTCTGTTAAAACTGTATGACAAGTCCCATAGCGTCGTATTTCCGTCGTAGTTTCCTGCCTCATCTACCAAGTTGCCGTTTTTGTCGGTCAACGTTATGTAGAAACCCTCTGCACTCAGCCACGTGGTATTGAAACCAATATCTAAGTCCTCTCGCCACCTGAGATCGTAAACCTGATCTTCCATGAAGCCTCCCGAGTTATCATCAGTGGCAGACGTCATTATCAAGAGAAAATCATTTGGCCATATCCGCGGCGCATCCTCAAAGGTGGCGTCTCTAAAATTGATTGTTGCGGTCACTGGTCCGAGCAAATCATCCGAATTTACATTCTGAATAGTCAACGTCCATCCAGTAAGATTGATTGGTTCTATCCCGGAATTGTATATCTCTATCCATTGTTTTGGTGAAAATCTTATTTCCGAACCATACATGACTTCACTAATAGTGATCGGGGAGACCGTTCCTTGCATCATCGGAGATTCAGATGCCTCAACCATGGGTCCAGGTACTCTTTGTATTGCCGCAATTGGCCCGATGCCGGGCGAACTGATATCGTTCTCATCACCATAGTAGGTTTGTTGCTCTTCTGTTAGAATCGCGTCTGCGGCGGAAATCCAACTATCTTCAAGTGTTCCATCAAGTGCACCCCCGTTGGAATAACGGCGAATCAGTGAAGTCCGATTGCCTGCTCTGATTCTACCTCTGTTAAAACTATAGGGTAAGTCCCAAAGCGCCGTATTTCCGTCGTAGTTTCCGACTTCATCTACCAAGTTGCCGTCTTTATCGGTCAACGTTATGTAGAAGCCTTCTGCACTCAACCATGTAGTGTTGAAGCCAATATCTAAGTCCTCTCGCCACCTTAGATCGTAAACCTGATCTTCCATGAGGCCTCCCGAGTTATCATCGGTGGCAGATGTCACTATCAAGAGAAAGTCATTTGGCCATATCCGTGGCGCATCTTCAAAGGTGGCATCTCTAAAATTGATTGTCACAGTCACTGGTCCTAGCAAATCGACCGATTCTACGTTCTGAATAGTCAGTGTCCATCCATTAAGATTGATTGGCTCTGTCCCGGTATTGGATATCTCTATCCATTGCTTTGGTGAAAATCTTATCTCTGAACCATACATGATTTCGCTTATGCCCACTTGACCGTAGCTGACGCCTTGCAACGCATATATTAACAATGCCAGTGTTAGAATTGATACGGTAATTTTTCGATTCACATGCAGCGTTTTCATGATAATCTCCTTTTTTTAATGGTTTCCGATGGCAACGTGCAATCGGATGGATTCATGGTCCGGCTCCCCCAGTTGATTGGGGGCTGGTAGTGGTGCAATTCATGGTATGGGCAAGATATCCTACCCACATATGGAGTGCGGCACTGAGAGTGATGAACCGCCAGACTACGTCCTCTACGTCTATAGTCCTACAAAATCGGCGGTGCGTCAACAATTATTGGCGCTTGACGATGACCGTCTGACACTCGGTAGAGAAGAATTACTCTTTTCCATAGGAATCTCTATTGGAACGCTATCGCACTCAATGTCCATTCGCTTGATCCCTCCGTAATCAGTCGGTTGATCCTATTTGATGATGAGCATCTTTCGCGTAGCGGAATAGCTGTCGGCTGACAGGCGATAGAAATACACGCCGCTTGCCACGCCTTCTCCAGAATCGTTACGACCATCCCAGTAGATTGCTTCCGACCGACTCTCGTAAAACCCCGCCAACCGGTGCCCCAAATCCAAGCGGCGAACTATACCACCACTAGCATCATAAATAGCCAACGTCACAACTGCATCCTCCGCCAACCGATACGGTATCCACGTCTCCGGGTTGAACGGATTCGGATAGTTCGGCAAAAGCACAGTCTCTTCCGGGGTCATCACTGCGAGCCGTTGCTCCAGGAAAAGAACGCCACGTTGCCATGTTGCATCTGTCAAGCCTAGTCCCTGCACTTGAGCCAACCACTCTCCCACGTCCGCTCCTGTAGGCGCGATCTCCAGGTCGCGATACCAGGCTGAAGGCGCGACTGCCGCGTTCCCAAGCGCACCCGCTACTCTCACCAAATCCAGAATGTTCACAATCCCATCCCCGTTCACATCCGCCGCCAGATCCGCCCCTTCATCCCCGAGGACTGACGCCACCAACACCAAATCCAATATATTTACAACATCGTCCCTATTTATATCCTCTGGTTTCGGGGGCAATTCGCCGATTGCCGTAGCGGTCTGTATCTGCTGAATCCCCGCTACAGCCACTTCAACGCTGTTCGTTCCAGGTTGTGGTCCCAGCGTGAGGGTGCTCTCCGCCCGACCATCGCTATCTGTCGTGGTGCTCGTTACACTGAGCGTTCCACCGCCACTGCTGACCGCGAAGGTGACCTGTGCACCCGGCAAGGGCTCGCCGGCCTGGTCTCGCACTTCAACGACAATAGGATTAGGAAGGACCTCTCCGGTCAGCCCCTTTTGGTCAAATCCGGCGACTATCCAGAACACCTTAGGTATCCGGATGCCTTCGGCAGTAAACGTCTGCTCCTCCTGAATCCCGGTAACGGATACAGTGACTGTATTTTCTCCCGGATTCGGCCCCAAAGTAAGAATACTCTCCGCCCGACCGTTACTGTCCGTCGTAACGCTCGTTACACTGAGCGAGCCGCTGCCACTGCTGACCGTAAACTCTACCGGAACTCCCTCAAACGCAATATTGTTCTCATCTCGCACTTCCACGACATACGGTTTTGCGAGTGCTTCACCCGGTAGTCCCTCTTGGTCATCGCCCACGACTATCCGAGATTTGTGAGGAGTTCGCTTGTCAAAGTTCACTTCAACCCCTCTTTCCTGCAAGGCAGGAATGTGCGTGAAGATGGAGGCATGACTCAAAGGGTTTCCCCGGATATCAACCTTATCTCTACTTCCCAATCCTGTATTTGCTACTAGTGGGGAGATATCCGATATCGAATTATACCCAATATTCAGCGATGTCAGATTAGTCAGGTCCTCCACCGCAGACATATCCGAGATAGCGTTGCTCCAAAGAGACAAAAATGTCAAATTCGTTAGGCCCCCTACCGCAGATATATCCGATATCGAGTTGTTCCAAAGAACCAGCGTTTTCAGGTTAGTCAATCCCGAAACCGCCGATATATTCGTGATAGAGTTGTTATCCAGGTACAGTTCTGTCAAATTCGTTAAACCCGTCACTGCCGATATATCGGATATATCATTGTACCAAAGATACAGCCATGTCAGGCTAGTCAGCCCTGCGAGCGCCGAGATGTCCGAGATAGAGTTGTTCCCAAGATGCAGCGTCTTCAAATTGGTTCCGCCTTTAATACCCGTAAGATCGGTTATCCCCCGATCATCGGCATTGAGATTCTCCAAGCGCAGCATAGTATATTGCGTAATAGCATCACTGGACGCTATGCCAAGGCTTTCCCTAACCGCACTGTCTAAATTAGGATCTGATATGGATATAGCTTCAGGTGGAGATTTTGCGATTGCCGTAATCGTATGTTTCTCGTGCATCCCTGTTACGGCTACTTGGACGGTGTTCGTTCCCGGGTCCGGTCCCAACGTTATGACACTCTCCGCCCTTCCTTCGCTATCAGTTACGGTGCTCCTCACGCTGAGTGTTCCGCCGCCACTGGTGACGGTGAACGTAACCGGAACGCCCTCAAACGCAGCATTGTTCTCATCCCGTACCTCTACGATAAACGGGTTTGCGAGCGTTCCAACGGGAAGTCCTTCTTGATTACCGCCTGAGATAATGCTAACTCTTTGAGGCGTTCGGTGGTCAAAGAACACCTCAACACCTCTTTCCTGCAAGGCAGGGATGTGCGTGTAGATAGAGGTGTAGCTCAGGGGGTTTCCTTGAATATGAACTTCGTCTCCACTTGACAATCCGGTGTTGGCTACGAGGGGTGCGATATCGGAGATGTTGTTGTCGCGAATATTCAGAAATGTCAGGTCTGATGCATGCTCAAGTACGGCCAAATTGCGAATACCCGCCGCCGACGCTTCAAGCTTAGTTAAAGTCGCCATGTTCCCCCGGACAATGGAGGCACTTGGTGATTTACCGAGAGTGGTCGCAATAGCAGCACGAAGGTTGGAGTCGGGGATATCGATTTCAGTTGTCGCCTCAAGACGCTCGTCCATCAACCCAGTTACATCCCACAGTGCAATCGTGCCCTCTGCTGTCCCGGCTGCTAGTGTCCCTCCCTCCGGCGAAAACGACACAGAATTGATCGTCCCTACATTCCCGAAAGTGGCGAAATTTGCTCCAGACGCCACATCCCATAGCTTGAGTGTACCATCTGCTGCACCTGATGCAAGGGTCCTTCCATCGCGTGAAAACGACACAGAAATGACGCCCGACCCGTGCAGGAGGATGCCCATGTTTTGTTGCGTTATCATGTCCCGCAGCTTGACCGTTCCATCCCCCGACCCGGAGGCGAGGGTCAGCCCATCGGAGGAAAACGACACAGAACTGACCCAGTCCGTATGCCTGAACATGGTAGTATCACGTTCTGCTGCGACATCCCACAGTTTGACCGTTCCATCCACTGACCCGAAGGCGAGGGTCGGCCCATCGGAGGAAAACGACACACAAGAAACAGGATTCCCGTGCGTTAGGGTGGTGAAATTTTGTTTTGTCGCTACGTCCCACAGCCTGACCGTTCCATCCCCCGATCCAGAGGCAACGGTCCTCCCGTCAGGTAAAATTGACACAGAACTGACCCAGCCCGCATGCCTAAAGGTGGTAATTTCATGTTCTGCTGCGACATCCCACAGCTTGACCGTTCCATCCCCCGATCCGGAGGCGAGGGTTCCCTCATCGGAAAACGACACAGATTCGACCCAGTGCGTATGCCCATAAAGAATAGCGACATTTTGTCTTGCCGCCACGTTCCACAGCCTGATCGTTCTATCCTTCGACCCCGAGGCGAGAGCTCCCGAATCGGAAAACGATACAGTACGGACTGAATCCCCGTGCCCTTTAAGTGTATCGATATGGTATGAGGAAAATTCGGTAAGATTAATTGACGATTCACTCACATTCCCATCAGTATCAATTACCAAAGCAGTAATCGGATGTGTAACTGAGTCGGAAAGGCTGTAAAAGCCCTGAATAACAAAAGCACCGTCATAGATGAATTCAACGAGGGCATCTCTTTCGCCTGCCAATCCACGACACGTCTGAAGCCCACTGTGAGCGATTAGAAACAGATGATGAAGCCCCTCTGAATCGTTGACTTGGAGTCGAACCGGGACGCTTCTTGAACCCACTGGATAGGTATGCGGAGAAATGAGTTCGACGGTGGGCGGCTGCACCCTTTCAGTTGGGATACCGGGATTGAAGTAGGGATGCATCGCCAAAAATCGGGCAGCGCATGCCGATAACCGACTCCGTCCTGGACCATACGACATGATGTACGCACCATCCCTGAAATCGTGCTCCAATCCGAAGGCATGTCCCATTTCATGCGCCACAACTACAAATTCGAAACTTCCAGGAACCAACGCATATCCCCCATTTTTTCCCAGACTGGTTCCGACACCTGCGGCATCACGAATCAAATTGCTACTGATGTCTTCGACGATAAGATGTACATTTCTAGTGAGATTGAATCCCGCCTGTTCAATCTCCCTAAACGACTGCGTGCCAGGGTTGTTGTCATAAAGACTATCGGGATGTCCCCCTTCTACCCGATGAACTATTGGCTCGCCTTGAGCGCTAGTTTCAACACGGAAGGTTCTTTTTCCGTACCCGTGTGCGTCCATTTGTTCAGCAAAAAAGGTTTGAACCTTGAGAATCTCATCTTTCATCCGCTGCACCACCTCAACTCTGTACGGGCGGTCGTTTGGCAAAAAGTAAATCATCCGCACGGCGCGCGGTTCCCCAACATTCAGATTTGCCAAGGATCGGGCGAATCGGCGGTTATCCGGCTGTTGTCCCGTAAATCCGCAAAAATGTGCCCCGTTTTCCCCTGATGCCGGGGAAGACACTACTGCTAGGTTGAGGAATGTAAGACTAGCGATTATCGAACACACGACGAAACGAAAAGATTGTGTTTGCATCGGTATATTCATCTCCTTTTTCAAGTCTCCCAAAGCGGGTTGACTGCGTTGGCTTTAATCACGAAGTAACACCTCATGCCCACCTCAAGGCCAAGTTGAACCCGCGCCTCATTCGTAATCTTTACAGACAGCGGGTGCTCCTCAATCTCGGCGGACAACATAATCCGATCGCCGAAAGGGTCAACCCCACAAATCACCCCGCTCAATACATTCCGCGCGCTAATCGGCAGTTTAGGCTCCAGCGAAACGATAATATCCTCCGCTCTGATGCCAACCTGCATCTGCTTCCCAATCTCGATTTCCGTATAGGGGACCAGCAGTTTTTGGCTCCCAATCTCCAATTCTGTCACGCCTCGTTCTCTGTCGCACGCGACGACGGACAAGGATAGGATATTCTCAACGCCTGTCATCTGAGCGATGGGCAGGGCGGACGGAGATGTCAGCAATTGGTGTGGCTCACCTTGCGCGGTGACGCGGCCGTCGGACAGCAGAAAGGCTTCGTCCGCCAACGCCATCGCCTCCGAGATTGAGTGCGTTACATAAAGAATCGGGATGTCAAATGTCTCTTTGATGTGGTGGAGATAAGGTAGGATACGATTCTTGAGACCTAGATCAAGGGAGGCGAGCGGCTCGTCCATCAACAGCATTCGCGGGGTTATGGCTAACGCGCGCGCAAGCGCCACCCGCTGGCGTTGACCCCCTGACAACTGGCGCGGATAGCGTTTCAACAAGTCGCCGATTTCGAGAATGTCAATCACACGACTAACGTCAATCTGCTCCCCGTTCGGAGATTTGCCGCTATGCCCGTAGAAGATGTTCTTCTGGATAGTCAGGTGGGGAAAGAGGAGGCCCTCCTGAAAAACGTACCCGAATCGCCGCTTTTCCGGCGGGATCCGAACCCTCTCTTGTGAGGAGTAGAGTGTTTCCTCGAAAAACGAGATGGCGCCCTCATCCGGATGCAAGATGCCGCTTATACAGTTGAGCAGCGTGCTCTTGCCGCTGCCCGACACACCCAGCACCGCCGTTACCTTCTGCGTGATGGCGGCATCAATCTCAAGATGGAAATCCCCGAGTTGCTTGTGAAAGCCAAGCTTTAACATGGACTAGTCAACCGATAGGGTGGGCACCGCCCACCGACCTCTTTCTTGTAAGGTGCGATCAAATTGATTCGCAGTCCGACGAACGCTGATTCCACTCCGTAAACACCCTACATCGACAGCCCCAACAGCCCTCGCGTAAACTGAAAATCGGTGTTTCCTTTCCCGTAGAGCTTGGGAGTGTACTGCCGGGAGGCGACGCGGACTATCGCGTCAAGCATCCGGCTCGAAAAAGACTCGGGCGTCCAATCGTCACCAGAGGAGGTCACGTCCAGATCGTCTGCATAGATAGACGCTGTCGTTTCATCGGTCGTTGCTTGAATGAGCGGAATCATGCGGTGCGATTGAAGTGGGTGTCCCACGATATGCGCCAGGACGAGGTCCACACCCGTCGCTCCTAATCCAGTCAGCGTTTCGACGGGGTGATCCGTTGGCGTCTCCATCACATGCAACCCTGTGCCTCCAATGGCTTGTCCATAGGCGAGCGTATTTCTTAGCTCTTGCCCCTTGAGCACCGCCTCCAAATAAGCGAGCGAAGTCAAGAAGGTTGCGTTGGCGGGCACAACAACAGTTCCACCGGCGCCGACAACCTCCTTTGTCAACCGGGCGAAGCTCCTAGCCACTTTGTCGGAAACTTTTCCCGTTGACGTTAATCCCAGACGCAGATGCTCCAATCCCGCGTCGGCGTGGCGCGGTGCCGGCATCTCCTCCAAAGCGTCTTCAAACCAACGCTCCACCTTCTGCGTCACCGCCTCTATGCCGCCGTCCATCTGGATACTTGCCCAGCCATATTGATTGCTGTCAATTCCGTTCGTTTCAAGTGCGTGCAGCACATGGTCGTTATGCGTCTTTTCGCACCCGTGTTCCAAGAGCAGCCCGATACCGACGGTCGGGTGAGTGAGATGTCCCACGAGTGTTCGCGTATATATCTCCTCCGTTTGCCCGCTCGACACCCCGCATCCCTCCGTATGCGCCAACGCGACATAGCGCGAAATCCCTTTGTCCCTTCCCAGTTCACGCTCATTCAGACGATTCGCAATCATCTGGGCAATCTGCCCGGAGCAGAGGCTTGTCGGAAGAATCAAGCCAATCTGGTCGCTGCGATGGCTGCCCCCCACTTGGATGGCGCGAAATGTGCAGCTCTGGGCTGGTGTATCGGCTTTGACAGCGATGGATGTGCCGTCTCGCACTTCGGAAACAGCCGCCACTGAATCCAAATCCGTCGGTGCCGTCTGCTTCCAGTCTCTCCAGAGCGACACTTGAGAGTGTCCCGCCCTTTCCCCGACAGACCGTTCGCCGGACGCGACATCAATCATGAGGTCAAGCGTCTCCTCGCCCAACTCCTCCATGGATGTCCCGTCCAGATATGCTCCGGCGTTCACATCCATATCTTTTTCCAGCAGACTGTATCTCTCGGAGGTCGTCACGATTTTAATCGTGGGCACGAAGGGAAAGTTGGTGATAGAGCCGTTGCCCGTCACGAAGAAAATCATGTTTGCCCCCGACGCTACCTGTCCAGCAATGCTTTCAAGGTCGTTTCCCGGGCTGTCCATGAAATAGTAACCCGGTTCGGACATCAACTGGCTATAGTCGATTACATGATCCAAGCGAACGTCCGGGTGCCGCTTCATTGCGGCGCCGATCGACTTGATTGCGATGTTGTACAATCCCCTAAAATTGTTGCCTCCGCTGGGATTCCCTTCGGCGGAGTGACCGTGCCAACTGGCGCGCTCTTTGAATCGCGCGATTGTGTCGAGAAACGTCGATGCCGTGTCCAAATCCTTGACATTTTGGAGTACATAGTGTTCCGCCCCCATGAGTTCGTCCGTTTCCGCTAGGTTGGCTGCCCCGCCGTAGCGAATGACCTCCTTGGCGACATAAGCGGCAAGCGGGTTGCCCGACACGCCCGAGAACGCATCCGACCCTCCGCACTGAAGCGCAATCTTGACGTTCGAGAGTGGCTGTTTCGTGCGATTCATTGCATTGACCTGATCCAGCCAACCGCTGATGATTGCGCCACCTTTCTCCAAATTCGTGTCAAAACCGCCGCGTATGCTCAGGAATTGGTGCGTAACACCGTCAATCGGGTAGCCTTGGTTGATTAGATAGTCTTTAAGCATCCGATTCGTCACTGATTCCGAACCGTAGTCAACGGCGAGAACCGCCCCGACATTCGGGTGAACCATAAAACCGGCGAGCGTGCGTAGCAGCATATCCAGATTGTTGGGCGTCCTACCCTCTCCGCCCTCGGTATGCGCCACTGCGATAACCCCGTCTATGTTTTCACAATTTGCGGCAGCATCCTTCATGCGGCTCACCAAGGCGTTGACAAAGCCGGATGTCCGTGAAGTTGTGCCCATCACTACAATATAGTTGCGCGTTCCAACGCCGCGGCCCCCATCCCGCCGATAGCCTTCGAAAAACCGGTCGTCATCATATCGGGATAAAGGGGCGCCCGGCTGGAAATCCTCCTCATCAAGATGATACGTGATAATCTCATCCCTGAAGTTGGGGTGTGCTGGCAAATCAAAGTCGAGATGTCGCAAGGAGAGCGAATCAATCATCTTCTGATTGCACACATAGTCGCCCGGGCGAATCTGCGAGATTGCAAAGCCGAATGGCAGCCCCCAAGAGAGCAATGCTTCGTCTATCGGAATCGACTTGATGGCGAACCGATGCCCTTCCAGAATGGTATGGGACAGTTTAAAAGATTCTCCATTGCAATCTATTTCCGAACTCGCCTCTAATCGACACGTAGCGATTGCCACATTATCGCTTGGGGCTGGCAGCCGCGCGATGTCGTCAAAGTTGTATTGATTTTCCATGTTCTTCTTCTCCAATTCAGTCGTATATTCTTTGCGCCAAGATAAGGAATAATGCTAAATATGTAAAGAGATCCTTTACGCATTACGTATTACGCACTATTTTTCTGTAGACGGTGACTTCCATTGCATCGCGCTTCACCCACGGCAATTCTGTGTCGAACCAGCACGTTTGACAGTCGTAGCGAGAACGAACGTGCTCAAGGTAGTCCGCCATGCTATCCGCGCCGATACCCACGTTATCCGCAACGACGGTCGCTCCGTCCACGAGACGAGGTTCTATCGCCTGAAAGCATGGAAAGTAGTTACTAAAATTGTTGTCCAGCAGCAGAAAATCGACTGACTCGTTAATGGTTTGCAGCACCTCCATAGCGTCACCAGTCCGAGAATCAACCAGATCGCTGAACCCGGCGCGATCAAAATGTGCCTGCGCATCACGGGCGCGGTCCGGTTCGATTTCCACGGTTATCAATCGTCCTTTGCCCGCGGTTTTGAGTTTCTCTAGCATCCACAATCCCGAATATCCAATCGCCGTTCCGCATTCCACGATAAGGGAAGGTCGTGCCTTTTCGACGAGCGTCGTGAGAAACTCGGCTTTCTCCGGGCCTAACATCGGTATGCCCTCTTCTCGGCATCGTTTGTCTACCTCCTGAAGAACTTCATCGAAGATTGTCATCTCGCGCTCCCATTAATCGAATCAGAATTGTATGGCTATCTTTGTAGGGGCGAAACCCTGTGTTCGCCCTTTTGTAACGGGACGGCACCGAGGCCGTCCCCTACATCAAATACGATTGCCTTATTCCTAGGTACAAATCCCGTTGACTTCCGACCTGCCTCCTGCTACAATACCAACCACGTCAGAGACTCCAACTAAACGGTTCATTCGCTAAGTGTTTAATGCTTACGAAACTAGCAAAATAAACCCGTTCTACCACGCCGGTAGGTGCGGTTTCTAACCGCACCGGCACCCAACACTAACCATATTTTTTTGGAAAATAAACCACTAAAAGTGGTTCGGAATAGCGAATAGGAGAGTGAGAATGCCGTCTAAAGAGGAACTTTATGATCAAGCGTTAACCCACTTCGGAAACGACGAACTAGATGATGCCGTGGCTGCATTCATCGAATTGATTGAACAATATCCCGACTATATTGATGGGCCTATCGGACTCGGACACGCTTACGAACGTCAAGGGAAATACGACGAGGCGATCCAAGCGATAAAAAAAGCTATTGAGATGGATCCTTCGGACCCCTTGGTCTACACTAGCCTGTCCGTGTGCTATCAGCGCAAAGGCATGATCCAAGAAGCCGAGGACGCTATGGCGAAGTCCCAAGAGTTGCAGATGGCTTCAAATCTGTCTTAGCGAAACGCATTTGGATTGAGCTTGCGTTTTGACAGCTACGCACCGCGCACCGACTTCAGCCGCAAAGAATTCGTTACGACGAACACCGAACTACACGCCATCGCGCCAGCCGCAACCATCGGATTCAACAGGAAACCGTTCAGAATCGGATACAACACGCCCGCCGCAATCGGAATCCCCAATACATTGTAGAAAAACGCCCAAAATAGGTTCCACCGAATCGTTCGGAACGTTCTGTAACTCAACTTAATCGCCGTGACAACGTTCGTCAAATCGCCTTTTATCAGGGTAATGTCCGCCGTTTCGATTGCGATGTCGGTCCCCGTGCCGATGGCAATCCCCACGTCAGCGTGCGCCAGGGCGGGGGCGTCATTTATTCCGTCGCCAACCATCGCCACCACCTTACCTGTCTCCTGCAATTCACGGACACGGTTCGCTTTGTCCTCCGGCAGCACCTCCGCTTGATACTGATCAATCCCCACTTGCTCCGCAATCGCACGCGCGGCGCTCTCATTATCGCCCGTCAACATAACGGTTTCCAATCTCATATCTCTCAGCGCACCCACGGCTCCGGCGGCTTGCGCCGTGAGCGGATCGGCAATTGCAATCAGTCCGGCAATCCGTTTGTCGATGGCAACCCAAACAAGAGTTTTTCCTTCGTGTGACAGTTTAGATTCCATTTTAATGCCGTCCGTGGACCGTTCCACGCCAGCATCCTCCATTAACCGACGATTGCCGATATGCACAAGCTGACCGTTGACAATGGCTCGAATCCCGTGTCCGGCGATGGCTTCAAAATCGTGGAGGTTTTCCACCACCTCTTCGTTCGTCAATCGAGCATCCGGGAAACGATCTGCATACGCACGGACGATGGCTTGTGACAGCGGGTGTTCGGACCTCGACTCAACTGTCGCCGCAATCGACAACACATCTGCTTCCCGATGACCGGAGAACGTCAGCACGTCTAGGACGGTCGGTTCGCTTCGCGTCAGCGTACCCGTTTTGTCAAAGGCAATCGTCGTGACGCGATGCACCGTTTCAAGACTCTCGCCCCCCTTGATGAGGACGCCCAACTCCGCGCCTCGCCCGGTCCCAACCACGATAGCCGTCGGCGTTGCCAGCCCTAGCGCACAGGGGCAGGCGATAATCATTACCGCGATGAAATTCTGCAATGCCAACGTGAAACTTGGACCAACCAACATCCAAACGACAAACGTCAACGCGGCAATCCCAATGACAATCGGCACGAAGATTCCGGCAATCCGATCGGCGAGGCGCTGCACCGGCGCCTTCGATCCTTGCGCATCTTCAACCAATGCGATGATTTGCGCCACCACGGTGGCTTCACCAATTTTGGTGGCTTCAAAGACAAAGCTACCCGTTTTGTTGATTGTCCCGCCAATAACCTCATCCCGGGTATTCTTGGCCACCGGCATGGCTTCACCCGTCAGCATCGAATCATCAACGGTCGAACTGCCATCCCGCACAACGCCATCGACAGGAATCTTTTCGCCCGGGCGCACCACAATTCGATCGCCCACCGCCACCTTCTCAATCGGGATCTCGATTTCCGATCCATCGCGCAAGATGTGTGCGCTTTTTGGCTGAAGTCCGACCAATTTCTTTATCGCTTCCGAAGTGCGCCCTTTCGCTCGTGTCTCCAGGAATTTGCCGACGAGGATAAGCGCAATAATCATCGCTGCAGTCTCATAGTAGTTTGCTCCGCTGGGCGTGGGCGAAAGGAACGACGCGATGGTCACAATGAGACTGTATCCGTAAGCGGCGAAGGTGCCGACACTCACGAGTACGTTCATATCGGCGGAGAGCCGTTTCAGTGCGTTATACGCCCCTCTGTGAAAATGCCAGCCCGCCCAGAACTGGATTGGAGTTGTTAAGAGAAGGAGGAAGGCGAGTTTCAAACGGAGAAGTAACGGGGCGTGGGGATGGTAGAACATCAACCCCATGGATAGGAGTGAGGCGATGGCGCTGATGACAATCTTTCGCTTCAGTTGCGAAAGTTCAAGTCGATGGGCTTCCTCCTGTGCCGCGATTCGCGCCTCCCGCGACTCGACCGCCGCCATCGGTTCATAGCCCGCGTCAACAATGGCTCGGTGAAGCGATCCGAGATCGGATAGCGACTCATTGTACGTTACGATTGCCTGTTCCGTGCTAAAATTGACGTTCGCCTCCGAGACGCCAGGTATCGCTCTCAGCGCACTTTCAACTTTCGCAACACAAGCCGCGCAGTGCATTCCTCCGATAGCGATTACAGTCTTGCGATGAGGAGTCTTCTTATCTTTCATCGGTGCGACTTATATTGGGACATACGCTGTTGGACGCGCAAACTCATAGTCTAGCGATTCACTGTTAAAAGACCGTGATCTCGTGTACTAAAACCGGTAGGCGGGGCATCTTGCCCCGCATCGGAGAGACCTGACTGACGCGAATAATAACTTAGAGAAATGGTAGAATCTGTTGCACAGCAAAGATCGATAGTGCAACCATTTGCTAGTCGCGTTAGGGGTTGACTTTTGGCCGTGTGTTAACGATGACACCTCTACTATTTGTTTTCAAACGCTTGACGTATCAGGAACATGATGTAGTCCAAGTCACCGTCTTTGTAAGAGATGTTGTCGAGTTCATCAACAGAATCGAGGGCGTAAAAGGGTTTAGTGTAGTCTTCACGGTTGGGCATAGCACTGCCGACTTTACCGATAACTACCGTCGTCCAATCACTTCTCTTTTCGTGCCGCATACCTACCTGCCGAGGATCGTCAAGCTTGAAAACATCTAGCACCAACTGTAAACTGAACCATTTCCGCCTCCCACTAAGGCGTACGAAAGTTTTGCCGTTTTTCTTGTAAGGAATATAGTCTTTTTTGATTTCGCGCTCAACAGAGTTATCTATGTTCAGAATACGCTGGTGTAGCGGTGAGAATAATTCACTCCATTCCTCAATGAAATAAGGGTGATTGTCGACTAATGTCCAGCGGGATTTCTGTTGGTGTTCTTGAGACCCTTGATTCAGAATCACTGGACTTGGCAACGGGGCGGTGTCTTTCTTCGCAGGCACTTCAACTTTTTCTAAGTTTAGACAGTTCAGGAAATTCAACACTTGCTCACCGGTTGGCTTATACCCACACAAGCTTTCGGTTTTCTCTGCCACGACCTCTAGCAAAAATTCGTCTGCCTCCTTCACCAACTTTTTCCACGCCTCTGGCAAACTCATCTCAATCTGTTGCTGTCTTGAGACGTTCTGGTAGTCGTGTGCGATTGCTTGGAGGGCGTCACCAGTGCGTATAGACTGATAGTTTAAGTACCTGTTAAGATGCACGGCGCTTTCCTCACTATCTCCGGTGATTAAATCCAACTTGCACACCCTGCGCTCGTTGTAATTGCCCTGTCCACTCGGGTAGAAAAAGTGCCACTCCTTTCCATCGGTGAGAACAGCAATTGGCACGCCTTCGTGGAAAGCGTATTCAAACAATTGCCGTTCTCCCTTTTCATCAATTTGTCCAACTTTTTTGACCTCAATGAAGATCACCGGCTTTGATTGCGGATGACACAGCGCGAAGTCCACTCTTGTCCCCTGCACGGAGTATTCGGGCGTGACAATCTTGGTGTTATACCTGGGCCAATCCAAGGCGTCAAGCAACCTGCCAACGATGCCGTGAGAAACCTGCGCCTCATTTGTAAACAGTCCCTCTCGTAAACCGATGCGTATGTCGTCAACGTGCTCTCTAAGTGTCATTGCTTAGATTCTCCGTAGGACTTACGCAGTTGACTGCCCAAATCCACCTAGTTCGGCAATTTCGCTGTAGGGAATAACGATCGTTATTCCCTACGAAAACACCGCACCATGGGAATACTGCCAAAATCATCATTATACGCGTTCCGTGTAAGTCCTGTTCTCCGAATAGACTCATAGCGGAGAACAAGCTTAATATGTCACAGGTAGACTTCCTATCCTAAGCCGCCCCGCGTTTCAACGGATGTTCCCGATTCTCAATCGGAAAATCTACGCGCGCGCCCGAAAGCTGCGACTCATACGCACCCACAATCATCTCCAAAGCGGCGACGGCGTCCTCGGCGCTGGAAACAGGTTTCCGATCGTTTTCGATGGCATCAATCAGGTCGATAATGGCAAGCTGGTTGCCGCTCGTTATCCCGTCGCCCTCCACCGAAGGCGGATCACAGATTTGCACAAGTTCACCCGTTTGCGACTCATCGCGCGGCGACCAGCCCGTATCCGGATAGATCGTCACCGAATTTGGCCCCCCGCCCGGTAATAAGACGCCTTCGCTGCCAAGAATTTCCGTTCCGCCTCTACCGAACTGATCCTTCCGCGAATCATACAAGCCGGAAACGCCGCTCTTGAAGGCAAAATAGCTATTGACGCAATCGCCCGCCACCGGTCCAACCGGTTCCGAACCTTCCCAAGCGTCGTCTATCGTGATTTCCCTTCCGTTGACGGTGATATGCGCGTGCATCCACTTGACATCTCCGACAAGAAAACGCATCATGTTGAAGGTGTGGGTGCCGAGCGTAATCATGTCTTCGCCGCCCCCTCGTCCGTCCTGCTTGCCGTGCACGTAGATGGCTTGAACATCGCCGATTATGCCCTCCGCCAGCTTCGTTTTGAGAGCCTGCGTCACGGGTGAATATACACCCTGATGCGCCACGGCAATTTTCAGCCCCTTCTCTTGTGCGGCGCTGACGATGGCATCCCCGTCGGCGAGCGTGGCAGTCATCGGCTTCTCGCAGTAGATATGGCAGCCGGCGTCAAGGCAAGCGGGCACCATTTCGAGGTGTTCGGGAATCCAGCGCGGGCACACGCTTACAATATCCAACTCCTCTTTGGCGAGCATGTCGCGGTAATCGGCATAGTCGCGCAGTGCTCCCGTCTCCTCCACCGCCTTCTTCCGCCCGGCGTCGTCCGGATCGGCAACGGCGATAAACTCGACATTTTCCACGTTCTTGTAAGCGACATGCAGTCCATGACCGTAATTTCCGGCGCCGGTATGCCCGATGGCAGCGGCACGGTAGGTTTTTTGACTCATCAAAATTCTCCTCTAGATGGTATGAGATTCGTCCCCAAGAAAACTGGCAAAACTCTTAGTATGGCAAATCAAGGTTCTGCGTTCTTACGGCGGCGGCTTTGGGCGTCAAGGCGCCGAGCGGCTTCTCTCCATTCAAGACACGTGCAAAATCATCCACAGTCATATCGGCGACACGAAGATTCGCATCCTTGGTTCTCCCGGCGATGTGCGGCGTATGCACAACGTTGTCGCGTCCGCGCAACGGGTCATCCACCGGGAGCGGCTCGACATCGTATACATCAAACGCCCCCGCCAATTCATCGGCGAGGATACGTTCGCGTAAGGCATCCATATCTACGGCGAATGCACGTGTAATTGCAACAACCAAAGCGCCTTTGTGCAAGCGATAAATACGTTCGCGCGAGAGCAGATGGCGTGACGACGGTGTAGGCGGTACAGCGATAAACACGATGTCGGCTTCGCTAACGAGCATGTCCATATCGACAGAACGCACATCCCACTCCTTGAACAGAGATTCATCCACGAAGGGATCGTAACCGTCAACTGTTGCGCCAAAAGCCCTGCACCACTGGGCAATCTTCCTGCCAATCTGTCCCAATCCAACAACCCCGATATGCTTCGTCCCCAGATCTCCGTTCACAAAATCCGGCGCGTCGCAGAATTGACCGTAAGCGTACGTCCACAAAGGTTCCCTGTTCACCATTCGATGGTGCCATTGCGCCGTGCGTCTCAGCGACGCCAATGCCAATCCGAAAGCACATTCGGCGACCGATTGTGCCCATGCGCGTGTCGATTCGATAAGCGGGATATTCCTTGCCTGCAACGCGTCGAACGGATCTTTCTTGCCGGTATTGTCTTCCATCGTACCAACCACCCGCAGTTTGGGTGCTCGAGCGATGCATTCGGCTGTTAGTTGGCCTCCAAAACGGGCGATGCCTACGACATTATCCAGTTCAATCTGTTGATGAATCGGATCCTTACTTTCTGTATTGAGGACAAGCGTGGCGCCCAATTCATTGAGGCGCGAGACCATTCGCTCGTGCAGAAATGGCCAAGATTTCTCCAATCCGGGATGACGCGTAAACAGAAACTGATTTTCAGACATTAAGTAAACTCCATTTCTTAACAGGGATAAACAATCCCTATCACTAGATTTGTAACAACGAGGGCTATTTGTGGAAACATTAGCACAGCGTGTTTCTCAACATCACGGTCGAATATGAGACACTTTGATTTCTTCGCAGGCTATTTCTACCTTGCAGAATATGTGTTTTCTTTCCTCAGTACTGATAGGGGCGTACGGATGTTTGAACTCATAGATGGATTCATCTGGCAGATTTATGTATGGTCGCAACTTCCCCGATTTTCCGGCTAATCTGCGACCATATTTGCCAAATGCGATAATCGCTTTCAAATTTGGCACATTTCCCAATAGAGTCTTGACAACTTCACGGTTGGAATATTTATGAGCGTATTTGCTCATAGAGGCGTTAGTTTCGATAATCGTAATCGGCTTAAGTTTGATAATTATTGAGTTAATGAAGTTTTTCCTTGTCTCTGATTCACAAAAGCGTCTAGTGTATTCTGTCTTGAACTTGCAATAGTCAAACCCATCTTCAGTCCAAAAAGACCACCAATCAACCTCAATGTCTCTGGAAGGGGAATTCCCGATTACAATCACCTTGTGGTCTTGAGGAAGTCCGTCACATATAAATGGGCGAGGGAAACAAGGTGGGGGAATTTGGAGACTTTTGAGACTGTTTATCCATTCGTTAGAGGTCATCACATTTGTCTTTTTGTTCTGGTTTACTGAAAGTTCAGATCATTTTTCTCAGGTTATTATGCATTTCTTTTATGTCTGATAAAATCCGTATTATTCCTAAAGCCTGCAGGTTGGGTTGAACGATCAAGGGAACGAACAGTGACTGCGATAGAGATCCCAGTGAAACCCAACTCCAAGCACAAGTCGGCTAAATCGACAGATCCGCAGATTTTTATGTGTCTGTATAGCTTCGAGTCTTCCGTTCAGAAGATGAGGGGAACGTGGAAAGGCTTTTTCCAACCTTCCACGCTTCCATCCTTCCAATCCTCCTCTTCCTATTCACCTCGGAAGATAAACTTCAACTCTGCGACTTGCCTACACCCAACCGTGCTCGCGCGTTATCGGTGAACCGGACGTTTGTGTCGTCCAATTCAAACCGCTCTCCAGCAGCACTTCCTGACCCGTTATTGCCGATTCCTCAGCCGCAAACAGGATCTCCATGATGTGACGCCCCCACTCGCCGTGCGCGGGCGGCTCAATGTTCTGCTGAATCGCTTCGACAAACCCTTTCCACTCGTTCTGGAACTGAGCCGGTGGATCGTCAAACGCCACGTCCTCCCATTTGTCGTCCTTTCCAACCTTGACGAACTTTTCGCCGTGCTGGCTGAACCGCAGCGACCCATTGGCGCAGATAACGTGACACTCGTAACTCGGCGCGCCGTCCGCGTAGCCTACCGATACGGCAACACCCGCCAGTCCATTCTTGTACCGAATGAACGCCGTAGCGGAGTCGTCGCCCGCCTGATAGTGCGCCCGCGTACCGATAGATGCGGATACGGAAACCGCCTGCGACGCCATCACCCACGTCAGACGGTCGACCACGTGAACACCGTTTGACAGCCACATGCCGCCGCCGTGGTAGCGGCTGCGGTACTGTGGGGGACGTCCCGAGAATCCCCATTTTTTGGACATGTAGCACACGGCGGTGACTAGCGGTCCCAGCTCTCCCGAATCAAGAATCTCCTTTGCCTTCAGGCTTGTTCCATAAAAGTGTTGGGTCTGCCCGACCATCAGCTTGACACCGTTGGCAGAAGCGGCTTCGATCATGTCGTCGCACTGCTCCAGGCTAATCGCCATCGGCTTTTCGACCAACACGTGCTTGCCGGCATTGCAAGCGTCCACGGTAAGGCGGTGATGGAGTTGATGTCCCAACGTGACAGCTACGGCGTCAATGTCATCGTCCTTCAAGAGTTCGGTATGAGTGCCGTATCCCTTGGGAATGTTGTATTTCTCCATGTACTCTCGCCGCTTTTCCTCAAAGAGATCCGCGACAGCGAGGACTTCAACCTGATCGTGGAGCTGCGCGATAGCATCGCAGTGGGAGCGAGCGATTCCGCCGCAACCGATGATTCCAACCCGTAGCTTACTCATGAATTCTATCTTCTCCTTGTCTTTTGACTGATTGAAGTGGCAATGACACAAGTTAAAGGATGTACTTTTATCTGAAAATTTCTGCGTCCAAATTTTGAGTTATACTTTACGCTGCTGGAAGTTGCGTGTTTTCAAGGGATTCTATCCCAATGGCGATTGATTCCCGTACCACGATCTGTTAGATTGTGATCGCATCTGTACGACGACAGACGCCTCCGTCATGCTATCTGTGCCAGTAAAGCGTCCAAATCCGCTTGTAGGAGCGATCAAGCGAATGGATAATGAGCGCGATAGAGATCCCTCAAGTGACTGGAGAAGGAACGCGATAGAGATCCCCCTCCGAATCGCGACCTGCCTGCTGGTGCTGGGTAAGCCCTATTCGAAACCAGTATTGCTGAGAAAACAAGCACAATATTACCCAACGTATGGTATAGTTGCTACATTTTCAAACGTAGAACTTTCGCGGCAATAGAAAGTCGCGGATGCGGAGGAGAAAGCTATCAATTAACCGACTGAATAAGGAGGGATCAAATGAGCGAATAGCGAATGCGATAGCTAATCCTGATAGCAAATCCCAATAGAGATCCCACTGATCATTAGCCGCTAAACACCCAAGGCGTCTGAATGCGCAACTCCTAAATTGTTTGGGAGACCTGCTAGTCAAGCGTTCTCCTCTTGGCGGTTAGCGAGTTGTGCACGGAGGTGTTCCAACTCCGCTTCCGCCTCTCGCCGACGCTCGGCTTCTTCTGCGGCAAGTGCCTGCGCTTCCACCCTAAGGCGATGCTCTTCCTTAGATGTTGTAATCGGCGTGCCATCGGGAAGATACGGGCGCAAAAGTCTGACTTGGGTCGTAAGTTGCTCCTCCCATCGAAACCAGAGATTTAGCGCTTCGCTGAACAAGCCTCCCCGTTCATCCGGCACGATTTCCTCCATGCCACCGGAAGGAATCCGCCGCCATCCACGAAATTCCGATCGCTTGTCCATTTCGGGTTGATGGATAAAGTATTCCTGAACGCCTATATCAACCATGTACAGTCGAACTTTTTCATGCCGATCCTGATTCGCTGTCGTGTCGGAAAGGAATTCAAAAACAGCCGTAGGAACGGCGCCTTCCGACCAAGTATAAAAACTTCGCCGCTGTGGATTTTTATCAGCACCTAGGACGACGTAAACATCTGGGGCGACGAACTTTGCGCTGTCTCCTTCGCGATAATAGATGAAACTGTCAATGCCAATGTAAACATGTGAGTTAATTTCAAAATATCGCGAAAGTTGATCGGAAAACGTGGTAATCTGCTCAGCGTGAAATCCAGTCGCTGCCATAGGTTCATCGTCCTCGCACGGGTATCCCTCAATGAAAATCGTCGGTTTTCCACTCGCTTTTGCAAAGACGGGCATATACTTTTTCTGCTTGAATTGAAACTCATTTACGGTATCCATAATTATCCTCCTTCGCAAAAGCTATCTACAGTCCGTTGGATAATCCGTGTAGTGACGAAACCGAGTTTTTGAGAACTTGCTGCCTTTCTTCCACTAGTCCGTGTAATCTACTATTTGGGCGGCATAACAATCGTCTGTTAATTTTTACGCCTGGATGCGACGGTTAGAACTTCCTATTTGAGGTTTTCAATGGAGTAAAATTTATCAGACAACACTCCACTTGTCAAGAACGAATCACTAAGGCAATCAGATGCGACCACTCCGCCATTGCGAGCCGCCTTCCTTCGTGCGAACCACATCCGATTGTTGTAGGGGACGGTCCCCGTGCCGTCCCGAACGCAGCCTTCGAATGTTCTGGCAGTGCGCTATCGTCAACCACTCTTCTACCCTTGGACACGGTCCACAATCAGATGCGTTTCCCCCTAGCGGAGAAAACGATGGGGGTTGAATAAACATACTTCATTTGGTATAGTTAAAATATCCTTTGACCTCTCAAACGCAAGCGAAAGCCGACAACTCGCCAAAATTCCCGATTTCTGAAAATGCCACGACGAAAGATATATCCCTCCGCCCAACTCGCAGAAATTCTCAAAGATGCCAAAACCAAGGGCAAAACCATCGTCACCACCAATGGGTGTTTTGACGTACTGCACCTCGGCCATCTGCGCTACCTGCAGGCGGCTCGCGAGGTTGGGGATCTGCTCATCGTGTGTGTCAATAGCGACAGCTCTGTGCGAGCGTTGAAAGGCGCGGATCGTCCGCTTGTCCCGGAAACCGAACGCGTGGAATTGTTGGCGGGGCTTGAGTGCGTGGACTTTGTCACGGTATTCTCGGAGCGCGATGCAAAAGCAGTACTGTCACAACTGAAACCGGACATCCACATCAAGGGTGGGGATTATAGAGTAGATGAGGTTATTGAGCGTGAGGTCGTGGAGGCAAACGGCGGGAAGGTAATGGTTGGATTGAATGTCCCCGGCAAGTCGACGACTAACCTTATAAGGACCATTCGAGAAAAGCACGGAGTAGAATAAACGGCGCACCCACGTATAGATTAAAGGTAATTGTTTAGTCCATCGGTCTGGATTTGCCAATCCAGACCGAGCGGGAGGCAGGAAACGCGCCGAGTAGGGAAGTATAATGCTAATTCTGGCTAATCGGGGGCTTACATGCCCAGACCGGACGAGCGACAAACTGTAATACTACGAACCAAACGACACACTAAACAGGTACGATTAAAGTTCGGTTTTCAACCACTCATTACATTGAGATCCGAATCCTCTAATTGATTTCACAATCATCGATCCTGTTCACCAAGTAACTGTTCAAGTTCCTCCAAGATGTCCGTGCCATCACCGTTGTTGTCTTCATCCTGACGATTGTCCTCCTCTTCCACTCCCCCATCCACAGACTCTAGATCTGTCCGAAACTCGATTAGATTGGCAAGATAACGTTCGCGGGTGATATTCTCGGCTTCGCCATGATTCTCTCGCAAACACTCTCCGCAAAACTGACCTATCCGCTGGATCCCCTCATTAACTTGGCTTAACGCCTCCGCCCGCTCGTCCTCCATCAGACTCAATTCCGCGCACGCGATGCTGTTCATCATGAGCATGTAACCCTTGTACTGATAGCTCTGCCACGCAATTTCGGACGGCGCGAATTTTTTCGCCAAGTTGGTCACCGCCAAGTTGGTGTCGGTGTCGCGCTTCACATCGTGCCAGCGTTTAATTCCCGCGCAGAGCAGATAGCGGGTATATCGGTCATACGATTCGTCAAACAGTGTCCCCCACTCGTCCTCGGTTAATTCAAAGCCTTCGTCGCTGCCGTTCGAGTTTTGATAGTCCTCCATCCGACTTTGGATATAGTTGTAGTAGGAACTTTTCCCGTGGGGCTTCCTCCCGTCTGGACGCCCGGAGGTATACATGCGCGACACGGTAAACGGGTTCGGTCGTACGGTGATAACCTCCCTGCCGTCCGCCATTCGCACGATCTTGATAGGATGATTAGTATCAAATTCAAGGTCATTCAGAATTTCGTCAAGCGTCTGTATCAGATGCCTATGGCTGTTTATAGAATTAGTCGTCATTATTCAATAGGAGGAAAAATCGGTGATTGGATAATCACCGGCGTTGTTGCTTGTGAATCCAAATGCAATGCAAAATTAGTCCAATCGTTCAAGGTTAATTAGGGTATCACACTTTCGCTCGACTCACAAGATGTTTTACGCTTCATGTTCTTCATAGTAACTTTGGAGGGGCGACACTGAAATTTCGCCGCGTCGGAGTGCGTCTATTCCGTTGACGGCGCCGGAGGCCCCCGCAATCGTGGAAAACAGAGGGATGTCGTGTTCAATCGCCATCTTCCGGATGAGGCTCTCATTGGAATGGTGCGAATCACCTGTAGGCGTATTGATAATGAGTGCAACCGCGTGATTCTTGATATAGTCGTATATGGTCGGGCGCCCCTTTCCGATGCTGTGCACCAACGTGACTTCCATGCCGTTTCGACGGAGTACTTTCGCCGTCCCATGGGTTGCGATTAACTTGAACCCCATATCCCATAGTTTCTTTGCTATGAACAGAATCGCGCGCTTATCCTTGTTCCGGACGCTGATAAACGCCGTGCCTTCAAGCGGCAGTTTGTCGCCGCACGCATCCTGTGCTTTGGCGAACGCTTGAGAAAGGTCCATGTCAATTCCCATTACTTCTCCGGTCGATTTCATCTCGGGTCCGAGGCGCGAGTCCGCTCCCGGGAAACGATCAAACGGAAAAACAGGAGCCTTGACACTGAAATACTCCGGCACAATCTCCGACGTAAATCCTAATTCTCTGAGGGTTTTCCCCGCCATAACCCGGGCTGCCAACTTCGCCAGCGGAACACCGATGGCTTTGCTGACAAACGGGATTGTCCGCGAGGCGCGCGGGTTAACCTCAAGCACAAAAATTTGTTCATTACGGATGGCATACTGGACATTCATCAGACCGCGTAAGTTGAGCGTTTTTGCAAGTGCGTAGGTGTACTCTTTAAGTTGGTCAATCTGCTCCTCGACCAATGTATACGGCGGCAACACGCAGTCGCTGTCGCCCGAATGGATGCCTGCCTCTTCGATATGCTCCATAATCCCGCCAATGACGGTGATATTCCCGTCCGAAATCGCATCCACATCAACCTCAATCGCGTCTTCCAGATATTTGTCTATGAGTATGGGATGCTCCGGTGATGCGGCGACCGCCGAACGCATGTAACCCATAAGCAATTCCTCATTGTAGACAATCTGCATGGCGCGTCCGCCCAGAACATACGATGGACGTACGATGACCGGATAACCGATCGACTCCGCAATGGGCGCCGCCTCTTCAATCGAGGTCGCGATGCCGTTTGGCGGTTGAGCCAGACCGCTCTGATTTAACACCTCTTTGAACAGCTTTCGATCTTCTGACCGAGCGATGTCATCGGGACTCGTGCCGATAATTGGTACGCCGGCTTCCTGCAGTCCCAGCGCAAGATTCAGCGGGGTTTGACCGCCAAACTGAACAATCACGCCGTCCGGCTGTTCGCGGTCAACGATGTTCAGAACATCCTCATGCGTGAGCGGTTCAAAATAGAGTCGATCAGATGTGTCGTAATCCGTGCTGACGGTTTCGGGGTTACTGTTCACCATGATGGTTTCGTAACCGTCCTCCTTAAGCGCCATCGCGGCATGCACGCAGCAGTAATCAAACTCGATTCCCTGACCAATCCGATTGGGACCCCCGCCCAATATCATGATCTTTCTCTTGGACGTTGGTCGAACTTCATCCTCGCTGGAATAGGTCGAATAGTAGTAAGGCGTCTCGGCTTCAAACTCGGCGGCGCAGGTATCCACTGTTTTGAACGTCACTTCAATCCCCGCCGCCTTGCGCCACCTTCTGATATCCGCCTCGGAAACATTACTTATACTTGCGAGTTGGCGATCGGAAAATCCGAACTGCTTTGCCTTGTAGACCAGCTTCCGCATAGAGTCCGTGGACGGCTCAGTCGGTGTCCAGTGCTGGAATTTCTCCTCAAGTTCCGCCTCGAAATCGACAATCTCTTTGATGTTATATAAAAAGAACGGGTCTATCTTCGTATAGCCGTAAATCTGTTCAACGCTCATCCGTTGCCGCAACGCCTGTTTGATGTAAAAAATCCGTTCAACGTTTGGCACGGTGAATTTCTGATCGAGTTCGGAAAGCGGTAGTTCTTCGAGTGCATGGTTGTCCAGTCCGTGCCACCCGGTTTCCAATGAACGCAAGCCTTTCTGTAACGCCTCCTTGAATGTCCCGCCGATTGACATCGCCTCCCCCACCGACTTCATCTGGATGGTCAGGGTTTCGTCCGTACCGCGAAACTTCTCGAACGCCCAACGCGGTATTTTCACAACAACATAATCAATCGTGGGCTCAAAGGACGCCGGCGTCTGGCGGGTGATGTCGTTCGGAATCTCGTCGAGGGTATACCCGACAGCCAATTTAGCCGCGATTTTGGCAATCGGAAATCCGGTGGCTTTCGAGGCAAGCGCGGAACTCCGCGAAACCCGTGGGTTCATCTCAATCACAACCTGTCTCCCGTCCCCCGGATGCACGGCGAACTGAATATTGGAGCCGCCTGTATCAACGCCGATCTCACGAATAATCTTGATTGCCGAGTCTCGCATGTACTGGTATTCTTTGTCCGTCAACGTTTGTGCCGGGGCAACCGTAATGCTATCCCCCGTATGAACCCCCATCGGGTCGACATTTTCGATTGAACAGATTATCACGACGTTGTCGGCACCATCGCGCATGACTTCAAGCTCGAACTCTTTCCACCCGATTACCGACTCTTCAATCAGGACTTCGCTTATTGGGCTTAACGCCAATCCAATCCCTACCATCTTCTCAAACTCTTCGATGTTGTAGGCAATCCCGCCGCCGGTGCCGCCGAGCGTGAACGCAGGGCGTATAATTGCCGGAAAACCGATCATGGAAATGAGCGCGTTGGCGTCTTCTAACGAATGCGCGATACCGCTTTTCGGCACGCTCAACCCTATCTCCTGCATTGCTTTCTTAAAAAGTTCGCGGTCTTCGGCTTTCTGAATCGCGTCGAGCTTCGCACCTATGAGCTCCACGCCATGTTGGTCAAGGACGCCTGACTGCGCGAGTTCCACGGAAACGTTCAATCCCGTTTGCCCGCCTAGCGTAGGCAGCAGGGCGTGGGGACGTTCCTTGGCAATAATCTGCGCGACCACCTCCGGCGTGATTGGCTCGACGTAGGTACGGTCCGCGACTTCAGGGTCGGTCATAATTGTCGCCGGATTGCTGTTGACAAGGACGACTTCGTAACCCTCCTCCTTCAGCGCTTTGCACGCCTGCGTTCCCGAATAATCAAATTCGCAGGCCTGACCGATGATGATTGGGCCAGAACCGATAATCAAGATCTTGTTGATGTCAGTCCGTTTTGGCATAATCAATCAGGGATAAAAACCAGGCATCCACACACGGTCTACAACCCGAGATTCGGTGATACGATCTACCCCCTACGCTCCTTTCATCAGATCTGTGAACTTTTCAAAAAGATAGCTTGCATCATGAGGACCGGGAGATGCCTCCGGGTGGTACTGCACCGAGAATATCGGATACTGCCTGTGTCGCATTCCTTCAAGTGTTTGATCGTTCAGATTGATGTGCGTAATTTCCACAGATTTTGGGAGCGACTCCATGTCCACACAGAATCCGTGGTTTTGCGACGTAATCTCTACCTGACCCGTTTCAAGCCGTTTCACGGGTTGATTGGCGCCCCGATGCCCGAATTTCAGTTTGAAGGATGTGCCGCCGAACGCAAGCCCTAACAACTGATGTCCCAGACAGATGCCGAACATCGGCTTTTTGCCGATGAGTTGCCTGATGGTATCAATTGCATAATCAACCGGCTCGGGATCGCCCGGACCGTTTGACAGGAAGATACCGTCGGGATCAGCGGCAAGAATCTCGTCTGCGGACGTATGCGCCGAAACCACTTGCACGTCGCATCCATGTCGTGTCAGTTGGCGTAATATATTGTATTTAACCCCGAAATCCATGGCAACGACGCGATACCGTGATTCGGGTATCACTTCGGGTTGTTCGCCTAACGCTGTGCCGGGATCGCTCCACGAATAAGAATCCGAACAGGTCACCCGTCCGGCGAGATCTGCTCCCACCAATCCGGGCCACGCTCGTGCTTTCGCCACCAGACTTTCGGGCGAGAGGTCCGTGGTCGAGAGCACCCCGTTCATGACGCCGTGAACGCGCAATCGTCGGGTCAGCGCGCGCGTGTCAATTTCCTGGATTCCGATGACCCCGTGTTCTTTGAAATAATCATCAAGACTCCCGCTTGACCGCCAGTTGCTGTATCGAGAGCTGTATTCACGCACGATGAACCCTTCGACTTGCGGCTTGGCAGACTCGACATCGCCCTCGTTGCACCCATAGTTCCCAATCAACGGATAGGTCATGGTCACGATTTGACCTTTGTACGACGGATCTGTAATCACCTCTTGGTAACCCGTCATACTCGTGTTAAACACGACCTCGCCCGATGTCTCCCCGGTTGCCCCGAAATTTTCACCCTCGAAAATCGTACCGTCCGCTAATGCCAAGATTGCTTTCATAGTGTTAAGGTTTTTTGAATTGTAAGGACTAACGATCGTTAGTCCTTACAGCATAACTTCATTCCTCAAAATCGAATACAACTTCAAATCGTGAAACCGATTCTTGGCGTACGAGTGTTGGCGCAGAATCCCCTCGAACTTCATGCCGAGTTTTTCCATCACACGCGCCGACGCAATATTGTCGAGCATACAAGTGCCCTCAATCCGATTCAAATTCCACCGCCTAAACGCGAACTGAATCATCTCGCGGGTCGCCTCCGTTGCATACCCTTGCTTCCAATACGATCTCGACAAATTGAAAGCCATTTCTGCTCGCCGATGCAGAAAATTAAAACTGTGCAAAAAGCACATTCCAATCACCTTTTTATCCGTTCTGTGCTCAATCGACCAACACGCAAAATTCTCGGTCGTCATCCATGCGAGCAAATCCTCGCTATCCGCGATAGAACGGTGAACATGCCAGAACGTATACTTCGTTACCTCGGGATCTGAAATGAATTCAAACGTATCCGCCGCATCACTTAATACCGACGACCTCAAGAACAGTCGCTCCGTTTCGAGTATGGGGAGATTCTTGAGCCGTTCATCTTTTTTCACTTGGAGCACCGTCGCGGAGCACCATTACGGGCCAGCCCCTCAACTCCCAGCCGCAAAAGGGCGTATTTCGGCTCTTGGACTGAAACTGTGTCGAATCAACTTTGGCGACTTTCTCCGGATCAATTAACGTCACATCCGCGGCTGCACCGACTGACAGTGTTCCCCGATCTATGTTCAGGATTTCCGCAGGGATACGTGTCATCTTGTCGATTGCGTCCGATAGGGAAAGCCGATTTGTAAGGACGAGATGCGTAAAAACCAGCGGCACGCAGGTCTCCAAACCGACGATGCCCGGCGGCGCTTCCATCATGCCCAACGCCTTTTCAGATGGAGCGTGCGGCGCGTGGTCGGTGGCAATCGCATCAAGCGTGCCGTCGCATAGCCCCTCAATCACCGCCTCAACATCCCTCTCCGTGCGGAGAGGCGGGTGCATCTTGGCGTTTGTCCCCTGTGTCTCAATCTCCGAATCGGTCAATGTGAAGTGATGCGGCATGGCTTCCGCCGTTACATGGACGCCCCGCCGCTTGCCCCAACGCACGAGTTCGACGGAGCCAGCGGTGCTGACGTGGAGAATGTGGATGTGTCCGCCCGTCATTTCGGCGAGCATGATGTCACGCGCGACGATGATGTCCTCGGCGGCATTCGCGCTGCCCGGCAGGTTGAGCTTCCGCGACGTTTCGCCAAGGTTCATGACAGCCCCGGCACTGAGATTATGCTCCTCGCAGTGCACCGTAACAGGAAAATCATGCTCCGCACTAAGGGCTAGAGCTTGGCGCATCAACTCGGCATTCATTACCGTTTTTCCATCATCGCTTACTGCGACAGCACCCGCCTCGAGCAGCGAGGGAACATCAGTCAGTTCCTCACCCGCAAGTCCTTTCGTGATACTCCCTAACGGAAAAACATTAGCCGACCCGGATTCCTTTGCCCGCATCTTGACATATTCGATAACGTCCGGCGCATCCGATACTGGGTCGGTATTCGCCATAGACGCGACCGATGTAAATCCACCGGCTTCCGCAGCGCGGGTTCCGGTTGCAATCGTCTCCTTGTGCTCGAATCCGGGCTCGCGCAGATGCACGTGCATATCAATTAACCCAGGTGTGACAATCAACCCGCCTGCGTCAATAACATCAACGGCGGCGTCATGTGCGACATCAATCTTCCCGCCAAACTGCTCGATTCTGTCATCGTCAATGAGGATATCGCCAATGGAATCAATCCGATTCGCGGGGTCAACGATACGACCGTTTTGGATTAGAATCCGTCCCATCCTCACTCGACCTCGAAAATGGTGGCGCCATCGCTGCCCCGATCCTCGACCAGATGCACCCGAACAATCTCTTTGCGCGATGTCGGAACATTTTTGCCGACGTAATCGGCGGCAACCGGTAATTCGCGATGCCCTCGATCAATCAATACCGCCAACTGGATGGCAGCCGGCCGCCCAAAGTCCATGAGAGCATCCATCGCCGCGCGTATGGTGCGCCCGGTATAAATGACCTCATCAACCAAAATGATTCGTTTGCCGGTGATATCGAACGGAATGTCGGTGTGATTCACCTTCACATCCTGATCGTAGAGATTGACATCATCTCGATACAGGTAAACATCAATTGCTCCAACGGGCACCGTGATTCCCTCAATCTCTTCCAAGTTCTTGGCTACCCGAAGTGCAAGGTGATCGCCACGGCTCTTGATTCCGATCAACACCAGATTGTCAATCTCACGATGGTTTCGCTCCAAAATCTCGTGCGATATCCGGATTAAAGCCCTCCGGACATCCTCGGCTGTCATGACTCTCGCCTTTTCGCGCATGTGTCTAAAACCTTTTGTCTTCTCTCCAACAGGAGATCCATAATCTCTTGGATTTGTGCAAACTGTTTGACCCCCTGCCAGTTCCAGTTGTTTGTCCAAAATTTGCCTAACGAGCGATAGCCGATTTTCTCATACTCATACGCCTGAATCATCAATTCGAGTTTGTCGGCGGCTCTCACCAATTGCCCCTCTACGGAGGTATTGTCCTCAAACTCCTCCCAGATTTCGATATACTTCTCACCGACAGTGCCGAATCCTTCAAACATAGACTTGACCGCTGCTTTCTCTCCGTGTTCCTTCACATCTTCAGGGATGTATTCAAGCGCTGGAAACGGGACATCACCGATCCGCGCCTCGCCAACTTCGTGCAGTAGTGCCATCCGCATCACCTTTTCGGCGTCCAAGTCCACTCCGTGCGCTTTCAGCAGATCTGCCAGGATCATCGACAAGAGCGACACACGGTAACAGTGATCAGCCACACTCTCCCCAGCCTTGATACCCTGAAATCGCCATCCGGTGCGCGGCAGGTTCTTAAGCACTCCGATTTCTTCGATAAAATCTAGTATAGCTTGCGCGTTTAGAGCCAAAACAGCCTTGTAATGCTTAACGTAACGGCAAATCTAGCCGTGCGAGTGAAAAATGGGCATAAAAAAACCTCCCCGACAAAAAAGGGAGGCAAACAGAATATATGAATGATGGCTGCGGATGTATTTGGATGTTTTTTGACATCCCTTTCCTAACCTCGCCGGATTAGATTAAAAGGGTTCCACTGCACCTATCGAACAACAATTTTATTGTAACATACTTTCGTTGTTTTAAGCAAGAAAAATTCTTGGTGGCTGGAACGATTGTTCTGAGCTCCTTTGAAACTAATCAAGCGAGTGGGCAACGAGCCATCTAGTGCCCTCCGTCCTCGTCTTTAACCCTATTCTTCCATCCTTCCTCTCTTCTACCCTTCCATTCTTCCTTATTCCACACTAGCCACTGGCACTGTCTTTTCACCCCAAGGATCTCCCCAAACCGGATACTCGTCATCGTCCAAGGACATCAGCATGTAGCCTTGCGTCGGTGAAATTTCGGTATCCCCGTCCAGCGTGCTCTCCATTTCCATGCTTTCCAGCGCCGGGTGGTACAGGATTTGTGTTTCACTGTCAATCAACACTTCGACCCATGCCACACAATTGAACACCACAAAGAAGTCGCTCACAACCGCCAAGTACTCGGAATCTCGCGGCACGCCGATCAGATTCATCCCATCCTTGACGTATATTATATCGTACCCATAATTGTACGCATCGCGAATGAACGTAACTTCCACCGTCTCCTCCATGTCTACAAGGAAACCGCGGTAGCGAGAAATCCATTCATCATGAAGTGAAGTAGCGCTTGATATGACCGACCACACCTGAACCGTCGGACGTAGCGCCGCAATCGAGTTGACATTCTCATCCCCCAACAGTTCGAACAAATCGGTGAAATAGAAAGCGTTATACGGCTTGAAGGGGAGATGCAGCGAATTGACCCCCTTCGGGAAAGTCATTGTAAAGGTGAGATACGCGGTTGAGTCCGAACTCTCTCCCGAGGTCTTCTTTATCGGATCAGGAGGCGTTGTTGTATCGGTTTCCGTATCGTCCTCATCTTCATTCTCTTCATCTTCATCCTCTTCGTCCGTGACGACAACAATCGCAGCTGGCCAAATGTTAGCGTCGTCCGGCACCGAATATCCCTTATCATCCTCGCACAGCACAGAACTCCCGCTGCTGCCCGTGCCCCCCGTTGAGCGCCCCTGGTTGCCATTAGCACCGTTGCTGCTTTTTCCGTCATTACCATCATTACCATCATTCCCGTCATTATTCCGGGTGTTCCCATTGTTCCCGTTATTTCCATCATGCCGGTTGTCGCCACGGTTCTCGCTGTTCCCATGATTCTCACTGTTTCCAAGACTCTTGCTATTTCCAAGATCCTCGCTGTTTCCAAGATTCTCATTGTTTCTGTTGTTTTCATTGTTGCGGTTGCCCCGTGTCAACTCCCCGCAGTTTCCATCTATAAGGGAATAACTGTTGGTCTCTTTAATATACGCCGCCGCGACACACGGATCCCAACCCCCCGCTTCACCGTCGCCAAAGTGCCAGTGCAAGTTTTCCTGATCGTTGTTAATCACCCAGCGGTGAAAATCGGTGGTCGGGGTATGAGATTCGTTATTCGAAATAAAGTATGGTATCTCATGGGCACTAACGCCAAAACTCAATCCCAGCAGTATCACGCATACAGTATAGTATTTTTTCATCTGAATCGCCTTCCCAACACGAATCTAGGATAAGATGGTCAACTTTCGGGAATGAATCACTGCCCGGATTGGCATAGATTGTCGCGATGATACCAGGCTGTTTGGTACCCCACGTCAACCATATCAATTCTCCGATTCTCCCGTTTCTTTGTGGGAATAACGATTATTATTACCTTTCGTAACAAAAACAGTACCTAAGGCGGAATCGCCCCCGCAATCATCAGATCCCGTCCCCCTTTTCTCCTTCCAATCTTCCTCCCCTCCAACCTTCCATTAACTACGTTGCCCCATATTCATCAAGCGCGCTCTGTACCTTGAACCGTGCTAATCTCGTCTTTGGATATCTTATGCACGCTCTTCGGATTGAATGTCTGTTTGGTATCAACACGGAGAGCAACCTCAATTCTCCCGCCCGTAAGGACAAAAAACTGAATCAGGAAACCGCCGCCATCCATCGACTCAACCTGATACTCCTCCGAACCGATGCCATTAACCCAGTGTGACAACGACTCTCCAAAACTTGGATGATCAATCACCTCCTGCGGCAAAGCGATGATGAGCGTTCCCGGCTCATCGCCAATCACTTCGCCGATGAGTTTCCGCGTCTTAACCATGAACGGCACAAGATGACGTGCATACCCAAAATTGTCCATGGTCGTCCGCTGCGGCGGTACAAGTCCCCACGTGAGATGGTGGATAAACGGATTCCCGTAACCTTGGCTCATCATGTGTTTCAACGCCTGTTCATCAACAGGGTGCACCACCGCCACGTAGTCGAACCAGCCCCGGTGCCGCGCGGAACTTTCCCCCGGCAGCCGCGCGGAAACATTGATGTAGTCGCAACCGTCAACCGGCGACGGATAACAGCGCGCATCCCAACCCGACACGTAGCCGAGTTGCTTCAGTGGTCCCGCCACCAGATTGGGCGGATCGGTGAAGATTGCCGCGTGATCCAAATTGGGGTACAATTCGACACCCCTCGCCGTAATCTTGTCGGCAACCTCGACAGCCTCCTCGAATCTCAGAGTTGCGTTTTCGATGCTCAAATAGTCGGAAAAGTCTTTCGGTAACAGAACCGTGCTTGCCATAATGAGCCTCCATGTTATAATTTCTTGAGAGTGCGCCTGAATTGAGACGCGGTATACCATACATAACGTAGTATGGCACATGCTGGTGTCAGATTCTTGCTGAGCGAAATTCACGTCTGTCGTGGTAACACGTGGTACCAAGCATTAAATCCAACGTCAATGTCAAAGCAGTTTCACCTGTTTTCCATTGCATCTGGGCTTCATCGTATGAGATAATGACTGAGCAAGAGAGGCACATCGAAAAAGGGTTGCAAGGAAGAACAGTTTTGAAATGAATGCTCATCTTTTCCCCACATTGGCTTAATCGCAGCCTTTCCTTAAATTCCCCTCCTTGCGTACTCAGCCCACACAAAATCAGAAGATTACCTGAGAATTGTGACGACTAAGGAGCTATAGAATGCCGGATTCAACACATACACTTTTCGACTCGCTTCAATCCTTTGAAACTGGCGGGCGACAGATTCATTACTACTCACTCCCAACGCTGGAGGACCGTGGTGTCGGTCCCATCTCCAAACTGCCGGTCAGCATAAGGATTCTGATCGAATCGCTGTTGAGAAATTATGACGACCACCAAGTGACGGAACGAGATATCACCGATTTGGCAAATTGGAACCCCGCACATCCGAAAACGGTCGAGTTGCCGTTCAAGCCGGCGCGAGTCGTCGCGCAAGATTTCACCGGCGTGCCGCTCGTCGTTGACATCGCGGCGATGCGCACTGCCGTTCAGGAACTCGGTGGCGACCCGATGACGATCGAGCCGCTCGTTCCCGTCGATCTGGTTATCGATCACTCCGTCCAAGTGGATTCTTACGGATCGGCAAACTCGCTGCAAATCAATACAAAACGGGAGTTTGAACGCAACAAAGAACGCTACGAATTTCTAAAGTGGGGACAACAAGCCTTTGAGAAATTCAAGATTGTGCCACCTTCCGTCGGCATCGTGCACCAGGTCAACCTCGAATATCTGGCAAAATGCGTGATGGCGGACGAAACCGACGGGAAGACCACCGCTTATTTCGATACTTTGGTCGGCACGGATTCCCATACGACAATGATAAACGGACTCGGCGTCGTCGGCTGGGGAGTCGGCGGTATCGAAGCGGAAGCTGCCATGCTGGGGCAGCCTGTTTACATCTTGACTCCCGAAGTACTCGGCGTACACCTGACCGGTGCCATCAAGGAGGGCGTAACCGCGACCGACCTCGTGCTGACCGTCACGCAACAGCTTCGGGAGAAGCAGGTTGTCGGTAAATTCGTGGAGTTCTACGGTGAAGGCGTGGAGGCGCTCTCCCTTCCCGATCGTGCGACAATCTCGAACATGTGTCCAGAGTATGGCGCGACCATCGGGTTCTTCCCCCCCGACGATGAGGCGATGCGCTATCTTCGACTCACCGGCAGAGACGAGGAACACGTGCAATTGGTGGAGACGTATCTCAAAAAACAATCCCTGTTCGGGGTTCCGAAGGAGGGAAAAGTGGAATACTCTGACGTTTTGGAGATCGACCTCGGCGCAATCGAGCCGAGCATTTCGGGGCCCAAGCGACCGCAGGACAGGATTGAACTGCCAAATGTAAAGGAGTCGTTCAGAGACCTGCTGACGCAGCCAATAACTGACGGTGGCTACGGCTTGGGGAGCGATGAAGCCGAGGCAGATTGTGAAGAACGTACAGGCAATCACGAAATTACGCACGGCTCTGTCGTCATCGCCGCCATCACTAGTTGCACGAACACAAGCAACCCATCCGTTATGATTGGCGCCGGCTTGCTCGCCAAGAACGCGATTGAAAAGGGGCTCTCCGTTCCCGATCATGTTAAAACCAGCCTCGCTCCAGGTTCGCGAGTTGTGACGGAGTATTTACAGAATACCGGTCTTCTGCCCTATCTCAGAAAACTGGGATTCGACGTCGTAGGATACGGTTGCACAACCTGCATCGGCAACAGCGGGCCTCTCGACGAAGTGGTTCAGGAGGCGATTGGCGATCGCAACTTGGTTACCGCGAGCGTTCTCAGCGGGAATCGAAATTTCGAGGCGCGCGTGCATCCCGATGTCAAAGCCAACTTCTTGATGTCACCGCCACTTGTGGTTGCCTACGGCATCGCCGGGCATATCGACATTGATCTCGCCACAGAGCCGCTTGGACATAACGACGATGGCGAAGCCGTCTATCTACGCGACATTTGGCCCTCTCAATCCGAGATAATCGACCTCATCAGTCAATCTGTGGATGCCGCGACATTTAAGCGGACGTACGAGGGAATGGGTGACCGTGTGCCGGAATGGGACGACTTGGAGGGCGCGGAAGGCACGCTCTATCCGTGGCGCGAGGAGAGCACCTACGTTCAAAAACCGCCGTTCTTTGAAAACTTCGAGCCGGAACCTGCCCCAATCTCCGATATCAAGGGCGCGCGCATTCTCGGCATTTTCGGCGACTCGGTTACCACCGACCACATCTCGCCTGCCGGGGCGATAGCCGCCGATAGCCCAGCAGGGCAATACCTCATCGACCGTGGCGTCAACGGGCGAGACTTCAATACGTACGGCGCGCGCCGCGGCAATGATCGCGTGATGGCGCGCGGGACGTTCGCCAACAGACGTGTCAAAAACCTCATGCTGCCGGGGGTTGAAGGCGGATTCACGATTCAGTTTCCCGACGAGAAACAGACGACCATCTACGAAGCAGCGATGCACTACATGCAAAACGATACGCCAACCGTCATCTTCGCGGGGAACGACTACGGCATGGGTAGCTCACGGGATTGGGCGGCAAAAGGACCGAAACTTCAAGGCGTTAAAGCGGTTATCGTGGAAAGCTTTGAGCGCATCCACCGCAGCAACCTAATCGGGATGGGAATCTTGCCGTTGCAGTTCCAAAATGGCGAGACCGTACAATCTTTGGGCTTGGATGGGAGTGAGGTCATCAACATTACCGGTATAACGGAAGACCTCCAACCGGGACAGTCGGTTACGATGGAGATTATCGGCGCATCCGGCGAGAGGCGCGAAACGGAATTGCTCGTCCGAATCGACGCCTCAATCGAGGTCGAGTACTATAAGCACGGCGGAATCTTGGACTACGTCATCCGGGATTTGATGAACCGCCCCTGAGTTCAATCAACTTAGCACATCCGTAGGGTGCGCACTGCGCACCAGCCTTTGAAAGCATTTGAGGAAACCAACCGACCGGAGAGTGAGCAAGAGTTTCTATCGCTGTTGCTGGTTCCCTTTTGGATTGATAGAGATTTTCTTCGATTTGATGATCCAAAAGCCTACTACAAACCTAGGGCACTCAACTGCGTAATTCCTATCTTTGTAACCTACACTCCGCACCTAATTTTCGGGTTTACAGAATTTATTAGTAGCACCCTATTACCCCTAGCGGAATAATGCTTTCCGCAAGTAACTCGCTCCAGAGGAGCGCAATGTCAATAGAATGCGATACGTCCAGACTCCCGCGCTCCAGCGGAGCGCAATGTGGATATTACACCATTATTCCTTGCGGTACTTTTGTCAATAAACCCTCGTTTTTCGCCCTATAACTAGCTATTGGCGGGTGTTACTTGAGGGGCGATGTTCGTATCTGTCTAGCATTGAGATTTCAATATATAGTACGTTCTATTTAATTAGAATACAGTATATGCTATCACCATTAATCACTGGAACGAAACTAAAAAATCCCCAAATTGGCACTTACAAGGTGCGGAGTGTAGGTTGTAACTGTTTAGTCCGTTGATTTCTGGAATCGAGCACTGTGAATCTAGACTGCTTTTTACCCATTTTCTAGGCTGATCTCGTGTGGCTGCTCATTTTTCCGGTTTGTAGTAGGATCAAGCGAGTGGATAGCGAGCACGATAGAGATCCCTCTTCATTGCCCGTCCTGTGGCTCTGGGGGTTTCACTGATCACTAATCACTAGCCACTAAACACTTACCTATCTTTTATAAATCTCCCCCAAATCGAGCCGCGCATCAACGTTGTCCGAAACCGCGTTCGTCCAATTCACGTCATCGACACTTTGCAGACTCATCAAGGCGCTGTCAACCATCGGGTTGGAAAGCACAAAGTTCAGCAGAAAACTGTCAAGGTCAACACCCTCCATTTCTTTGGAAAAACAGTGCCGCATCAGTTTCGGGAAGGCGCCGCTTGTCGTTGACCGCATCAGCGCGATTCCCATCCCCTGCGCCTTTGCAGCCGGGATAACGCCGCGATTCCCGAAGGCGTCGCACGTGTTCTGATACATCAGATTGTAGTGAATCTGCATCACGTCGAACTCACCCGTGGCAATCATGCGCTCCACCCCCGCCGAAGGTCCATCTGCCGAAAACCCTAGAAACCGAACCTTTCCCTGATCACGTACCTGCCGGTACGTCTCCAATCCACCGTCCTCCAGAACCTGTTGCGTCTCCTCTTCACTGAACCACCCGCCGTGAAACTGCAGTACGTCAATCACATCAACTCCCAGCCGCTGCAAACTCCCGTCCACATCCGCGATGATTCCTTTTGGGTCAAAGGCTTCGGTCTTTGTCGCGATGACACACTCATCTCGCCGCCCCTTGACGGCTTCACCAATGATCTCCTCGCTGAACCCGCCTCCGTAGTCGGGCGCCGTGTCAAGATAGTTCAGTCCAACCGCAAAGGCGGCATGGAGCATATCAACTAACGGGCGGCTATCCTGGGTGGGATTGACACGCCCGCCGCCATACCCGACCTCTGAAACACGCAATCCGGTACGACCAAGTGTGCGATATTGCATGATGAATCCTTCCGTGGTGTAAAGATATAGCGACACATAAATACACAGGAAATGACGGTGATTCTATTGTAGAAGCGATCTCCCGATCGCGACTCCTTGTCGCGAGTAAAACTCGCCTCTACAGAAGAGGTGCAGCAAGAATGGTGATAGGCGATCTACGATTCCCGATTTTTTTACACATAACTTACCGAAGAACCGTTGGTGCGCTCTCCGACCCGTGTTGTCCGATTGCTAGGTTTGATACTGTCATATCCAAAAAGCGCTTCGACTTCCGTCACGAGCGCGGGTTCAAACGCGACACTGTACTTCGGGCTGCATTGAGCTATGACCTCGCCATACCGCGGGTATGGCAGCTTTAAAATCAGATCGTTGTCCCCGCCGTGTTGGCTACAAATTCTCAGTAGCGCGTCGATCTTTTCCTGATTCGCTATATCCGCTTCGGGAATCGTGACCTCAACTGCCGATGTCTTGCTTTCGACCTGGCCAATAGGCAGGATTTCGTCAGCTTGAATCTGGCGCACATCCTCTTCGACCTCCCCTTCGTCAGTTCTCATCTGCCCCCGATTCTGGCTCACCGCGCCGCGTATCCACACAAAATTCCCCTCCTCAATGGCGTGTTGAGATTTTTTGTACGCCTCCGGAAAAACTACCACATCAAAGGCGCCCTCCAAATCTTCAATCACCAAGATAGCCATCGATTCACCGGTTTTTCTCGTCTTCGTGAGGCGAAACGACGATATTTGACCGGCGACGTACACTTCGGTGCCGTTAGAATTTTCGGCGAGGGTTTGCGATGATGCGGTGGTAAAATAATTAAGCACATCATCGTAGGCTTCCAACGGGTGGCCGGAGAGATAAAAACCGAGTTGCTCCTTCTCGTTCTTGAGCACCTCGTCTTGTTCCCACTCCGGCACCTCTTCAAGAACAGGTTCCGCAACCGGCAATTCCTGCTCCGCGGCACCAAACAGATTCATCTGCCCTTTTTCCCGATCTGCTTGAGCGGACTGTGCCACCCGCATCACTTGCTCCAGGTTGGCTAGGTGCTGTGCCCTGTGCCCTTCAAACGAATCAAATGCCCCCGCCATTACCAAACTTTCAATCACCCGCTTGCTGACCGCCTTCGTATCGACGCGCTCGCAGAAATCTTGCAGCGACGTGAACGAACCATCCTTTTCGCGAGTCTTCACTATAGACTCAATCGCGCCTTCGTTGACATTCTTGACAGCCGCCAACCCGAAGCGAATGTCTTCTCCATCCACGGTGAAATCCCAACCGCTGCTGTTTACGTCCGGCGGAAGAACATCCATCTTGATGCCCAGAAACTCCGATAGCTGCCGGCACTCGGCGATATACTTCACAATTTTATCGCTGGAACCCGACTCCCCGCTCATCATCGACGCCATGAATTCTCGTGGATAGTGCGACTTGAGATACGCCGTCTGATAAGACATGATCGCATACGCAACGGTGTGTGAACGGTTAAAGGCGTATCGACCAAACGGTTCGAGATAGTCGAATACCTCTCCCGCCTTCTTGTCGTCAATTCCGTTGTTCGCGGCGCCCTCAATGAATTTTTTGCGCTGCATTTTGAGCACGTCCATCTTCTTCTTGCCCATCGCATCGCGAAGCACGTCCGCTTCACCAAGCGTAAAGCCCGCCATGTCCCGCGCAATCTGCATCACCTGCTCTTGGTAGATACAGACGCCATAAGTGTTTTTCAGCGCATCTTCCAGCGTAGAGTGAAGATAGGTCACCGATTCAACCTTGAGCTTTCGGCGAATGAACTTGTCCATCATGCCGCTATCCAGCGGGCCGGGGCGGTAGAGCGCGGAAATGGGCACAAAATCCTCGAAATTGTTGGGTTTGATTTGCATCGTGACGCGCCGCATTCCCGGCGAGGTTTCCAACTGGAAAAGCCCTGCGACCAACCCTGCACTGATGACCTGATACGTCTTTTCATCATCAAGCGGGATGCCTTCAAGTGTAAGATCAACCCCGTGCCGCTCCTTAATCTGCGCGAGACAGTGATGCGCCTCACTAAGGGTCCGCAGACCGAGGAAGTCAAATTTCACCATGCCCACATCTTCGAGCGTCTTGAGATTGTACTGAGTTGCAACGCGGTCGTTCTTATCCTTGAAAAGTGGAACATAGTCGGTAAGAGGGCCATTTGCCAACACAATCCCGCAGGCGTGAATTGAGACATGCCGCTTCATCCCCTCAATCGACTTGGCGACCTCCATCATATCCTGATTTTCCGGCGCTTCGGCAAGTTCCCGGAACCGCGGAACGTCACCCAACGACTCGTCGAGCGTAACGCCGGGCACCGCCGGAATTAGCTGGGTCACTCGTCGAACGTCCTGCATCTCCATATTGAGCGCGCGTCCCACGTCGGTAACCGCAGCTTTGGCGGCGAAAGTGCTGAAGGTCGCTACCTGCCCGACGCACTCCGAACCGTACTTTTCCGTCAGATAGTCGATGACGATTTTCCGGTGTTCATCGCCGAAGTCGATGTCAATATCCGGCATGCTGACACGTTCAAGGTTTAGGAACCGCTCGAACAGGCAATCGTACTCCAACGGGTTGAATGTCGTCACGCCAAGCGCGAACATCGCCAAACTTCCGCCCGCCGATCCGCGGCCAATGAACGGGATTTTCTGCTGCCGCGCAAAATTGACGTAATCCCACACAATCAGCAGATAACCGGCATAGCCCGTCTTCTGTATCACGTCAAGTTCGTAGTCTAGCCGTGTCTTCATCTCCGTCGAAATCTCGCCGTACCTCTCGCGCAGCGCATCCTCGCAGAGTTTGGCAAGATACGACTCCGCCGTGAAACCCTCCGGTACTTCGTACCTTGGCATGATATGCTCGCCGTAGTCGAGTTCAAGCTGGCAGCGATTCGCAATCTCGAGCGTATTTGTAATGGCTTCGGGCGGAAAATCCTTCAGTGCCTCGTGCATCTCGTCGATATTCTTAAAATAGAATTCGTTGAGGAAGCGCATGCGATTTTCCTCATCCACCGTGCGCTTCATTTGAATGCACAGTAACACATCGTGCATTTTGTGATCCGACCGGCTGAGGTAGTGGCAGTCGTTTGTCCCAACAATTGGCAGATTGTGTTCCTGAGCGAGTTGGGTCATCACTCTGTAAGCGCTCTTCTCCTCGGGAATCCCGTGATTCTGAACCTCGACATACAGATTGCCGCGTCCCATGACATCCTGCAGCCGTTGAAAGTTCTTCACCGCGGCTTCGCGCTGGTTAGCCGCCAATAGCGCCGGGACATACCCCTGGATGCATCCCGTCAATGCGATGATGCCGTCACGATGCGCGCGCAAGATTTCCATATCGATTCGAGGTTTGGAATAAAAGCCCTCAAGATAGCCGAGCGAGACCAACTTCATGAGATTTCGGTAGCCGGTGGCATCCTCTGCCAGCAACGTTAAGTGATAGGCGCTCCCCTGCTCTCGTCCGCGCTCGTGCCGACTCTCCGGAGCAACGTAAACCTCGCAACCGACGATGGGATTGACACCTTTGTCCTTCGCCTTCTTGTAGAACTCCCACGCGCCGAACATGTTGCCGTGATCCGTCAACGCCACGGCTTGCACGCTCTGCTCATAAGCCCAATCGACAATGCCCTCTATGTGGCACGCGCCGTCAAGAAAACTGTATTCACTATGATTATGAAGATGTACAAATGCGGATGTCGCCATATTTCTCCTTGATATTAATCAGAGCCCACATATTAATGAATGCAAAAACCGTAATTTAACTGAGAGTTTCTTTTTTGAAACGGGAATAATAAGTTTTAGGCTTGGCTCTTGATATAGTGCTCCGGCACACACGTTCCGTTCTTCTATTGGTAACCACGAACTCTTACTCGCCTCGCTTCGGCGTCAGCCATAGCGTCCAAAGTAAGAACGATACTCACGAACATCACTTTCGCCACAGCGAGTGAAAGGAGGCGACGCAACGGATTAGAGATTTCAACTTCTATGCTTGAAGTGAAGAATATGTTATACTCGGCGCTGTCAGAAATTGCGTCTTCTGTAGGAGCGATCTCCAGGTCGCGACTCTTGTACGAGGGAACTCCGATTCCCGACCTGATGGTGCTACGTAAGTCCTATTAGAAACATCTATCACTGGAAAAGAAAGCGCAATAATACCCAACGCTAGGTATAAATAGGTCGCGATTCGGAAATCGCTCTTACAAAAAAAGCAATTCTCCGCAGCGTGGAGTATAACATCGAACCTTGTCGCTTCACTGCCCTGTCCCCATTGACATCGCCTGCATGTCGCGGGGGTTCTACGACTTGCGCAGTTTCTAGACGCGGATCGTAACGCTAATCCCGCACTGTGCGAGAGTCGTCACGGTCGGTCGACGCCAGATCCACCAGTTCCGTCTGTTCATGGGCACGTGGTAAACGGCGATCGCGGTCAACGGTACGCCAACTTCCAAGTATTTTTCCCCTCTTTGCCGTGACCCCTCGCCCGAGATCTACTGAAACGCGTAGCGGATGCGCGCGCCCACGCGCCGAGGCGCGAGCACGTTGGCGAAGTAGCGGCGCGCACGGAAGCCGTCATCCGTTCGGCCAATCTGGTCGGGCGTCTGGCGCACGCCGGTCACCGCGTACTCGTCAAACAGATTGTCGGCATAGAACGTGAGCGTCCAGTCTCCCTTCGAAACCGATGTCGAGAGATTGTGGAGATCGTAAGCCGGCAGGGTCTCGCCGCCCGAGCGCATCCCGATGCGTGTGAGCACATCGCCGGTGTACGTATAGCCATAGAGCAGCTCAAGCGCCGCGCCGCCGATTGATCTCGCGTAGGAAACCAGCAAACTGCCCTGCTGCTGCGGCGCGCCCGAGAGGCGGTCGCCTTTGAAGGCATCCGCGCCCCCGTCGAGCAGACCGGGCGAGTCCTGACTCAGCACCGCGTGCGTATACGACCACGTCCCGCGCAGTCGAAACGCATTCGTCAGGTCGGCGGCGGTCGCGAGCTCCGCGCCGCGGCTCACGGCGGCACCGCCGTTTAGCGTAATCGGCTGCGCGCTGAACGGCGTCTCGCCCGCGACTTGGATATCCGTCCAGTCCACATGGAACAGTGTGCCGTAAGCGGTGAACCGCCCATCGCTCCACGAGCGGCGCAGCCCCACTTCGTAGTTAGTCGTCCGGTCGGGTTTGATCAGGGCTTGGTCCTGGTAGATGCAGCCGGATTGCGGCGGGTCGTTACCGGGGTCCGCGTCGCTGAGCAGGGCGATCTCCTCGTCAGTGCAGACCCGGAAGTTGTTGCCACCGCCGATGCGGTAGCCTTCCGAACGGGTGAAGTAGGCATTCGTCTGTTCGTCGAAGCGGTAGCTTACGCTCGTTTTGAGCAGCACGCCACGGTCCTCCGATTCGAACGCGGTGAACGGCGAGTTGTACATCGGCGTGTAGGGGAATTCGGTCTGGCTTCCGGTGTCGATGCGGTAGTTGAACCAGCGGCCACCTGCCGTCACCCGCCAACGACTGCTCAGATCGCGCGATAGCTCGCCGAACAGCGCAATCTCTTCTACCGCCTGGCTGTCGAGGCTGTAGTATTCGACCGGCTCGGACACCGTGTTGTCCCCCAGGATGGGCGTGATGCCGGAGAACTCTGTCAGCCCCGGCGTGAACTCGAAACTCTCCCCGCTACTGTCGTAGTTGTTGAAGAAGATGCCGCCAACCCAGCGCCACGGCCCGTCGCCGATCGACACTAGGCGCGTCTCCCAGTTGAAGCGCTCCTCCCGCGCGTCCTCGCGCGTATAGGCCGAGAAGGACCTGAACCGTGCCGTCAGGTCGGCGACGGAAATGTCCGGCTCGATCGCCCGAGCACGCGCCAGCGCCGGGAATTCCCCGGGCAGCAGCCCGGCGATGCCGAAGGCCTGAATCAGCAGGTCAGTTTGGTCGCGCTGCCCGTGCTGGGCGTAGCGCGAGTAGCCAACGGCGGTAGTCAGCTTCGCCCAATGTGGCACCCAAGTCAACTCTAGGCTCCAGAGCTGGTTCCTGCGGTCGTTCGGCTCGAGGTAGCGGTGCGCCGTAACGTAGCGGCCCGTGTCGAACGACCGCGCGTGGTTAATCTGCCGCCCGCCGACCTGCTGATCCTGCAGGTGGTAGGCGAACAAGGCGGAAAGCTCCGGTGTCGCCTGCCACAGCAAGGATAGCCGCGCCGAAACCGTCTCTTCAGTGTTGGCGTCGGGCTCGCTGCGCAAGTTGGCCTCCACTACCTCGGGATCAGTCAGGTCCGGCTCCGGCTCGGAGACGCCCGGCGTGCGCAGCAGATAGTCGTAGTCAATGAATCCGGGATTGGCGTAGCGGTCCAAGGAACCACGCACCGCCAGTCGGCTCGTGACGATCGGCAGGTTGAACGTCACGCCAGCATCCGATCCGGGCGCGCCGCCGTGCGCCAGCGCGAACAGGTCGCCGCGAACCCCGAACGTGCGCCGCTCCGTGTCGGGCGGCAGCAACAGGTAGCGCACGGCGCCCGCCAACGTGCCGGCGCCGTACAGCGAACCCTGCGGTCCGAGAAGCACCTCGACCCGCTCTATGTCGTGCAGCCGCAGGTCGACCGCCAGGGGGATGTCGCCGAGATACGTGGCGACGCCGTTGTTGTAGTTGTTGCCGCTGAACTCCGAACCGTTCAACGAATCCGTGTTGAGTCCGCGGGCGATGACGACGTTGCTGCCGCGCGCGCCCTGGTCAACCACGGTCAGACCGGGGGTCCAGGACGACAGTTCCGTCAGGTTTTCGATAGCCCGCCGCTCAATGTCGGCGCCGGTCATCGCCGAGATGCTCAGAGGCACCTGCTGCAACGGCTCCTCAATGCGCGTTGCCGACACGACCACGGGATCGACGAAGACGGCCAACCGCGGGGTGATGGCCGGTAACTCAACCGATTCGGCCGCAACCACGACGCCTTCCACTGTCGCCGCGCCGAAGCCAGCCATGAAGACGGATAGCCGGTATCTGCCAGGAGCGACGCTGGTGAATGCGTACCGGCCGCGCGCGTCTGTCTGTACCTCCCGCGGTCCGTTTGGCCCACCGACTAGGTTGACCGTTGCGCCGGGCAAGACCGCACCCGTCGCATCAATGACCACTCCCGTAATCTGTCCGGATTGTGCGGCAGTGCTTCCGGTTCGATCCGACTGCCCGCTCAATTCCCGCTTCTGTGTCCCCGTGCCCCCATCCCACTGAGGAACGGTGACGTCCCGACTCCCACTGGCAAGCGTTTCACCACCGGAGTTGAACACCACACTATGCACCCCACCCCCGAACGGGCCTCTACCCCGAAAGAGCGATCGACGTTGCTTGAGTGCTCCCGTTTCTGTATCCCACAGACGGACAGTCCGGTTCCAACTGCCTCTGGGGAGCATCCTTCCTTCCGGGCTTAACACGACACTAGTGACCTCACCGGTTTGCCCGCTGGACAAGTAAACCTCTTGACCGGTCGCCGTACCATAAAGCCTAATACCTATGGAACTTACAACGTCAAGCCGCGTATCATCCGGTGAATATTGTATCTCGTGTATCTCCCTCTGGCCTTGACGTGCGTTTGCTTCATCGGGGAGGTGCCATTGCGGGGAACCTCGGGCAAAAGTGTTGAGTATGGCAAGAGCGAAAAGGGTAAAGAATGTTGAGGCTGTGTTCATAATACGTTTTCTTGCCTTGAGAATCAGTCTTCATCTGAGATGTAGACGAAGGATGGCTTGTAATGCCGAGTAGTTCTCCTTTACCTAACCGCCTACAAAGCGTTGACTGCAGCAACACCCGACACCAAATGCAGTTTCGTCAGGCGCGGCATCAGTCTGTATTCCCGTTTCAGATTTGGCGATTGGCAGTTTGTAGCTTTATCTAATGTGGTAAAATAGTAGTAAAATGGCATAGAAAAATGGAGCGACTTGGATAGCGCCCAAAAATCTACAATTCCAGGTTATCACCATGAATTGGCTAAGCAACTCCCGCCAGAACGCCGTTAAATCCATTTTATATCCCACACATCGCTTTTCCCCCTTTACCTAAGGAATTCCCTTTCAATGTACGCCTAACCTTTTATTCTACGTGCAAATGCTGACCTTCCGCTCGCATCCTGAAAACATCCCCGAGGGAACTGTTTTGCTTAGCACCACTTACGAGATTTTAAGGATTTGAGAACTTTCAGTGGCTTTAGAGGTCGAGGTGCGAACTTAGGAACTTTCTTTCGCCGACATCGTTCAAGAAATTCCAGAGGATTGCCACCAGTACACTCCATTGTACTGGGTTATTTTCCCGGATAGCCGTAGTTGTTTTGGTATTTTCTGTTTGGTGGGCGATGCCTACCCTACAGTAAACAAGAGAGCATTTGCCAATGAATGGAACATTACGACGGTAGGTTTTTCTGTCCCGTGCTTGCCCGTATACATCTTGGGGAATCTGGGCCAAATCCTATCATGAATCCGAAGTAGTGTCCAGCGATTTGTGTTGGATGAAGAGAGCAAATGAACATCGTCAATTGATCGCGGGAAATCGACCAGGGTTGGTAGATACACGCGAATATGCGCCGCTTACATTATTCTGCCGCATATGCGGTGCAAGGAGATCTCTATGGGAGCTCTATAAGGATCTTCTATCCCAGTCGTTATTCAGGATTCCTATCGCAGTCGCCATTCGCACAGTTGATTCTGCCCGTTGCTTGATGCCCGCCTACATTTCATGTCTGTTTTCACCTGAATCACAATATACGGTCAGGGAAAGACTCGCCTCAAGAATCCCGGTTCCTCGGTCTCCAATCACCCGCACTGCGCAGTCCGCAGTGCAGCGTCCACTCTCTCGCGAGGTCTGAGCCGGGGGGCCACTTCAACACCGACAGTGTGAGCCAAGGCGAGGTGAATCTGGCGGACACCCTCCGTCAGAGCCGCGGGCCCGGGTTGCAAGATATAGGTCGATTTTACCTCGTAGACGTGCCCACAATGCACCGCGGCTATGCCGGACCAACCGGGTCGAGCCGCAATCCGATCCTTATTGACCTTGACGCCGCACCAAGATGCGATGACCGCCTCCGGATCGCGAGAGATAACACTACCGGGATCCAGGATGCGATCGCGTGCCAACGGTTTTTGACGCAACTCCGGGAAAACCGGTTCCCCGCCCGCCAACTCGATGAGTTCCTCCACCCATTGAATGCCGCTAATCAAAGGGTCGTTCCACTCCTCGAAGAACACCCGCGGTCGTCGAGGAAAACGCCGTGCCGACGCCCGAATCTCCTCCAACCCGTTCGACAACTCCGATGCGAGCGCTCTACCCTTCTGCGGCGCCCCCACCAAACCAGCCAAGGTCAGAATCATCTGCAAGATCTCGGTGACGCTTCTCTGATTGAAGGCGAGGACGGTCAACCCCTTTTGGATTAACTCCCGCACGATGTCAGCCTGCAAATCGGAAAAAGCCAGTACCAAATCGGGGCGCAATTCCAAAATCTTGTCAATCTTGGCGCTGGTGAATGCCGAGATCCGTGGTTTGGACCGCGCTTCCTTGGGGCGAACCGTGTACCCCGACACCCCTGCAATTCGGGCGTCCTCGCCTAGAAGATAGAGGGTTTCCGTGGTTTCGTCCGTCAAGCAGACAATACGGCGCGGATAACCGCTTAGGCTTGCAATGCTGAATTCGTCCGGCGATGTCTTTGTCTTCATTATCAATCTACCCTGCTCGTTATTCGCTTCCTTGATCCACTTAATCGGAGCACATACTGCTACGCTACTTCCTTAGGCGGGGCATCTCGCCCCGCCTATAAATCTTGCCGCTTCACTGGGGATCAAACGAGCGAATAGATCAAGTGGCCGAATAGGATAAAGCGAGTGCGATAGCTATAGTCGTTTACATTCATATTTTCTCACATTATGATTGTGTTTTAATGAACGGTGACGACATTTATTTCATTGCCCACAAAATCGGACACCCCCTCGTAGCGCAAACTGTTAGTTTGTGCATGCCACAATCTAACAGATCAAGCGACTGAACAGCGACCGCGATAGGGATCCCAAGGCGATAGAGAATCCTGATAGAAATCCCTGTTTCAGGGGTTTTACTGACCAGCAAGCGAACGGATAGTGAGTGCGGTAGAGATCCACTAGCCACTGACCACTAAACACTTACCTTGATAGTAATGCCCCAACACCGTCTCCAGCGCCTTCAGGTGAGCCTCGATGCGCTGGTGCATTGGCAAACTCGTAGGCGTCTCGCAAATCATCACGTGGTCGGAGTGAAAAGCGAGTAGGTAGGGAGTAAACCCTTGTAGCCCCCAGCCGGGGTCGACCTTAAACACACCGTCAGCGATCGGCAAATCGCTTTCATCGTGCTCCCGATCAATCGGGCAAACGCTCTCGACGGTCCGGATGACCTCCGGTCCAATCCAGTTCCCATTTTTGCGTCCCTCATAGAAGTAAAATCCGGCGGCTTCCCAATCCTCGTGAAAATCTATTGCGAAGTCAAACCGTTTGCCCTCCACCGCCGTTTTGACGAGACGGGCTTCCTCCGGCGGATTATCGACTTCAAACACACGGTTGAGGTCAATCCCCGACTTGTCCTCGCGGGTATTGTGGACATAGCCGTATGGATTGATGCAAGGAAGGACAAGAAATCTGACGCCGTCATAGCGTGTTGCGTCGTATTCGTGCAGGAAGCGCAGTACCGCTTCTGGGCCTGCCGGCTCATCTCCATGCAGCCCCGCGGTTATTAAGACGTGTCGCTTTACATTAGAGACCGTCCCGAACACCAGACGATAGATGGCGTAGCCATCGACCTCCCCAAGCGTATCTTGCTCTAAATGTGGCAGACTCAGTCTGTGTAATCTCTGTACAAAGTCATCATAATCTCGCACCGCGATAAAACCCATCCTTGTGAAAATCGAATAGAGAATCTACTACGATAAAATCTGTGAAACCTGCTTACGGGAAAATTCCGGATTGCATATAAAACTGTGCCACCTTATTGATAGCGATGAGGAACGCCGCTGTTCGTAAGCGAAATTCACCGCCGAGCGCTCTTGCTTCCGTTCTTATTTCGTGGTATGCGGTTATCATGGTTTCCTCAAGCGCCGCATCCACCAAATCTTCTTCCGTGGCACCGTGCGCCAGTCGATCCTGTTCCGATTCTGAAAACCGCTTACCTGTCACGCCTTCCACTGCCTTGAGAAGATTTCTGCGCGTATTTTCCTCAAAGCGGCTCTCCAATCGACCGAACCGCACATGCGAAAGATTCTTTAGCCATTCAAAATAAGAGAGCGTCACGCCGCCGGAATTCAGATATACGTCGGGAATAACCATTACCCTTTTTGCCCCGAGGGTTTCGTCAGCTTCGGGGGTTGTTGGACCGTTTGCCGCTTCCGCGATGATCTTGGCTTTGATTCGGGAGGCGTTATAGCGGGTAATCTGATTTTCAAGCGCCGCCGGTACGAGGATGTCACATTCCAGTTCAAGGATGTGAGCTGGTTTTGAGAGATTCGTCGCGCCAGGGAAATTGAATAGGGAACCGGTTTCACCTCGATACTGAAAAACGTCCTCGACATCCAACCCTTTCGAATTGTAAATTGCGCCGCCAATGTCGGCTAATCCAACAATCACCGCCCCACCTTCACTCAAGAATTTGGCGGCGTGGTACCCGACCTGCCCAAACCCTTGAACTGCCACTCGTTTTCCGTCCAACCCCGGCTTTAGCCCAAGCGTACTCATATCCTCCGAGACATTGCATGCCTCGCGGACGCCAAAATACACGCCTCTGCCGGTCGCCGCTCTCCGTCCGCGAATGCCGCTCTGTTCGACCGGTTTTCCCGTCACACACGCTAACGTGTCCAGCTTTCCCGGATTCATTGTGGTGTAAGTGTCGGCAATCCATACCATTTCACGCTCGCCGGTACCGTAGTCGGGCGCCGGAACGTCTATGCCCGGACCAATGAAGTTTTTCCGCACCAATTCATACGTGTAGCGCCGAGTGATGCGTTCCAATTCGTCGGCGGAATACTTTCTAATGTCGATTTGGACGCCGCCCTTCGCTCCGCCGAACGGTACATCGACGATGGCGCATTTATATGTCATCAGGGCGGCGAGCGCCATTACCTCGTCCTCATTGACCAGCGTACTGTAACGGATTCCTCCCTTTGTCGGCAGTTTGTGATGACTGTGCTCCGCGCGCCACCCATGGATGACTTCAATCGCGCCGTCATCTTTTTTGACGGGGAACGCCATGTGACAAATCGTATTGCACATTTTGACCTGATCAAGCAGTCCCGGCGGGAAATCGGTATATTGAGCGGCGGTATCGAAATTAAGGTTGACTTGTTGAAAAAACGGAACTGTTGGTGCCATATCCGTGCTCCTTTACATCGGTGATAGGAGTCGTGCAAGGCATTAATCGCCCTCGAATTTCCGTCAATCAATGGAGCGGAGTTTTCTTGTTAAAGCGAAAAACAGGGTTGAAGTGTGTGATGACGTGCCTTCAAGTTTGTTTCGGAGTGTTCCGCGAAAGTCCGCTTTTCTCCGCGCACAGTATTAGGGCAGTCATCGGAGCATATTCGCTGCCTCGTTGTTCATAACGGTGCATGGCATGATTCGTCCGGGTTAGCGGGTGTCGCATAGTAGCGCGCCATTATCCCTGACGGAATAATTCTTTCAGCAAGCAACACTTTCTGGTCGGAGCCACTGTCCTCGATCCAGAGGATCGAAATGTCAATAGAATGCGACATGTCCAGAGTCCCGCACTCCAGAGGAGTGCAATGTGGAGTGTTACTTGATAGCGCCCCATTATTCCTATCGGAATAATTCATTCAGCAAGTAACACTCCTCTTTCGCTCAATGACTAGCCGTGAAAAGTGTTCCTTCGTGGTCTGGTTTTCACTCCAGCGGAGTGCAATGTCAATAGAACACGAGCTCCCCCCGTGTCTGCACTCCAGAGGAGTGCAATGTCGAGTGTTACTTGAGAGCACGCCATTATCCCTGTCGGAATAATTCTTTCAGCAAGCAACACGTTCTAGTCGGAGTCTCTTTCCTCGATCCAGAGGATCGAAATGTCAATAGAATACGATATGTCCAAATTTCCGCGCTCCAGCGGAGCGCCATGTGGTGTATTGCTAGATAGTGTTACTTGATAGCACCCCATTATCCCTGTCGGAATAATTCTTTCAGCAAGTAACACCTATGATACAATAAGGTTGGCTCAGGCATTCAAAGACGGAAATTTTCTTGGTGTTTGTAAACCCGCTTGATAGCATCGTCCGAGTTATGACTGTTTTGTTCATTGGTGGACACAAGCAAAATTCCCTATCATGGAATTTACTGCTTTGGTACCCCGTTTGGTAGACTAGAGATTCTAAGCATAACTCCGCCTGGACCCGTTTGTGAAAGTGTTACTTGGTAGCGTCCCATCATTCCTGTCGGAATGATTCATTCATCAAGTAACACCTATGCTACAATAGGGTTGGTTCAGGCATGCAAAAGACGGAAATTTTCTTGGTGTTTGTAAACCCGCTTGGTAGCGTCGTCCGAGTTATGCATGATTTGTTCACTGGTGGACACAAGCAAGATTCCCTGTGATGGGATTTATTGCATTGGTACCCCGTTTGAGAGACTAGCGATTCTAAGCATAACTCCGCCTGAACCAGTTTTGAAACCCACCTTGTATGTTTCCGAATCCTATCTCGGCAAGGAGAACTCGCGATGAAAAAACGGCGTAAAACCGGCATTTCGAGAAAAGGACGATTCAAAGAACGTCCTGCTACCCAAGAGATTCAAGACGCGAACGCTCTTGAACAAATCAATTATAACGCGGCAGGTCTCGACATCGGAGACGCTGAGATTTATGCCGCTGTACCTGAAGGACGAGATAAAAACTGTGTGCGAGTCTTTAAGACTTTTACCGAAGACCTCCATCTCTTAGCAGATTGGTTACAGCATTGTTGCGTGACCACGGTGGCGATGGAATCAACAGGTATCTACTGGCTTCCAATCTATGAAATGCTTGAGGCACGCGGCTTTGAAGTGTATCTGGTGAATGCGCGTCATATTAAAAACGTTAGCGGTAAGAAGACTGACATTGAAGATTGTCAATGGATACAGCAATTGCATACCTATGGGCTGCTTTCGGCTTCATTCCGTCCGCCTGAAGAGATTTGCGCCCTGCGTTCATTGGTGAGGCATCGAGCCAATCTAATCGCTATGTGCTCGACACAAGTGCAGCATATGCAGAAGGCATTGCAACTGATGAATCTCAAGCTGACCAACGTCATCTCAGACATCACCGGTCTGACAGGCATGCGTATCATCAGAGACATCGTCAAGGGTCAACACGATGCCGACCAATTGGCAGCACATCGTGACGAACGATGTGCCAAGAGTGAAAAAGAAATTCGCAAATCTCTTGAGGGCAATTACAAGCCCGAACATCTGTTCGCCCTCAAGCAAGCGTTGCAAGCCTACGATTTTTATCAGGAGCAAATCAGCGATTGTGATGTAGAAATCGAAAAGTTTTATCAGACGATTGAACCCCAGATTGACATCAAAGCGCACCCATTGCCGGAGAGTCAAAGAAAGCGGCGGCGTCCAAAGGGGAATGAGCCCTGTTTTAATTTGCGTCAACATCTGTATCAACTAAGCGGGGTAGATCTCACTCAGATTGAGGGAGTCAATGTGCTCAATGCACAAGCGATATTGAGTGAAATCGGCACCGATATGAGCAAATGGCCTACGGTCAAACATTTCGCCTCCTGGCTGGGTTTATGTCCGAATAACCAAATCACGGGTGGCAAAGTGATGCACCGTCAAACACAGAAAAACAACAATCGTGCGGCACGCGCTCTGAGGCTGGCGGCGCAAGGCATATCGACAAGCAAAGGTGCTCTCGGCGGTTATTATCGTCGTCAGCGAGCGAGGCTCGGTCCTGCTCAGGCCATCACGGCAATTGCTCACAAACTCGCACGTATTATCTATGCCATGCTGAAAAATCGGACATCCTACCGTGAACCTGCTTCCGGCTACTATGAAGAACAGGCTCGCCAAAGGGCGGTCAAGAACCTGGAACGTAAAGCCAAACAATTAGGATTTCATCTGATTGCACAAGCAGCTTAAATCGGTTTTCCCATCAACGAAATTGAGGTGAAATCGAATTGTCGAAAACGCTTTTCAACACTCCCTTTGAAAAAGTGTTACTTGAGAGAAAATTCGGTCTACCGGAGTGTAAGGAATCCTATCGGACTTCTATTGTACAGGATCTGCGACGGGAATTCTATCGCAGTCAATGCGTTACGACACGAAAACGGCGTGGAAACGTGTCGTAGCTTGGCTTCGTGCATGATTTTTCACCCGTATTCGCGGCTTCACAATCCTGCGATTTTCTGCGAATATAAATTTGACCCCCCTCCCCAAGCGGCGCTGAAACGGCTGCCCAAATACGCGGCAGACGCCATGAGCGGATGCCGCCGAGATCTACTGCTTTGCCTACAAAGCCGGCGCGGAAAAGCGGCAAGAACAGTTGAACGGGACAGGCGAATTAGAATCAGATTCGACGTTTTACTCTTTGGATAGTTCCTATTTTCCATTGACCGCGGAATCCTTTGGCAGTAGGGTTACAGTCTATACACGAGTGGAGCGCGTGTATACGAGACACATGGGATTTTCCACCCGGCGGTAGACTGTCGACAGGAGTAAGGTCGCGACCTATGCTAACCGGCCCTATTATACTATACATGTGTAAAGTTTTCAATCATAAAACCTGGGAATTATCCCAATTAATTTGGACGCATAGGGCAAACGCTCCTCCCGGTAGCGAGTTTGGTTCGCACACTAATACCATTGCTCTAAAATGATTGTGCATTGATCGCGCGAATCAGGTAAAGAAACATGCGTTGAGCAGAGCAAGAAGTCTTGTCTCTGCGCAAAGTCGGCGGGGCAAGATGGGATCTCTATCGCACTCCTTATTCAGTCGCTTGAGGGATCTCTATGGTCGTACAGAGGCGATCACAATCTAACAGATTGTGGTACGGAAATCTATGATTTCACTTGATTGTGGTTGCTACTTTACTAGACGCTCGAAAACTCGTAATTCCCGGCAAGGTGATGTACAACTATAGAGGATGTCTCATGGCGGTTGAATGTGTTGGGTTTCACTCAAATTCTGGCAGGTTCAGGCAAAGTGGGCACTCGAAAACTCCTCTAAAGATTAGCGAGTTCCGTTCAACCCAACCTACGACTAGGTCTCCAGAAGATACACGCCTTTCGGGAATAGTGCAATGCCTAAATGGGATAGTGCCATTGGAGTCGAGTTAAAGATTACATGCCTGCTATCGCGCTCCCTATCCAGTCGCTTGATCGCTTTTCATCGCGGCATTAGGTGCTACTCAGCCCCAGTTCGACCACCAGGTTGTTTTCGCGCCATCTTTCAGTCCCCTTTTCGTCGGGGCATAGGTTGCTACGTTCAGAAATCGCCCGAAAAACAAACTGTGAGCGATCTTTCAGTCCGCTTTTCATCGCGGCATAGGTTGCTACCATCGAGTGCAGCACCGCAAGTTCAGCATTACCGCCTTTCAGTCCGCTTTTCATCGCGGCATAGGTTGCTACATGTTGGCGTTGGTGCAAATATAAATTTGTATCGTCTTTCAGTCCGCTTTTCATCGCGGCATAGGTTGCTACCAACTTTTCTCGCAACGCACCTGCCCGTAACCGACCTTTCAGTCCGCTTTTCATCGCGGCATAGGTTGCTACCTTGAGACGCCGCCTGCAGAAGAAGAGACAATCCTTGCTTTCAGTCCGCTTTTCATCGCGGCATAGGTTGCTACATCGCCATAGTTGTCAGGGTCGATAGCGGAGAGCAGCCTTTCAGTCCGCTTTTCATCGCGGCATAGGTTGCTACAATCTCCCCATTGCGAAGTACCAGCAGTCTAGTCACTTTCAGTCCGCTTTTCATCGCGGCATAGGTTGCTACCCAACGCGGAAGATTGAATCTATCGAATTTTCGAGAACTTTCAGTCCCCTTTTCATCGGGGCATAGGTTGCTACTGGACTGGTCATGGAAAACGAGTCGCGTTTGCAGCTCTTTCAGTCCCCTTTTCATCGGGGCATAGGTTGCTACAATCCGAAGCTAAGAAGCTGCTGAAGAAGATGCAGCTTTCAGTCCCCTTTTCATCGGGGCATAGGTTGCTACTGTGCCGTCCTCAGTACCTACCACAGATGTTGAGACTTTCAGTCCCCTTTTCATCGGGGCATAGGTTGCTACTGTGCCATTCTCGGTGGTGGATCTTTTTTTCTTGACCTTTCAGTCCCCTTTTCATCGGGGCATAGGTTGCTACCTCGCTGCTGTTCATACTCTTAGGCTTATCCCTATCTTTCAGTCCCCTTTTCATCGGGGCATAGGTTGCTACGGACTTGAGTGATTGGATTCAGGGAAAGCCTGTCGCTTTCAGTCCCCTTTTCATCGGGGCATAGGTTGCTACAACGTCACTGCGGAGACTATAAACTCGATTGTGACCTTTCAGTCCCCTTTTCATCGGGGCATAGGTTGCTACAACGTCACTGCGGAGACTATAAACTCGATTGTGACCTTTCAGTCCCCTTTTCATCGGGGCATAGGTTGCTACCTGGTTGCTGTTGCGCTGCCGCGTACTGATTGTTCCTTTCAGTCCCCTTTTCATCGGGGCATAGGTTGCTACTGGAGTTGCAGCTCAACGCCGCGCAGAAGGAGACTTTCAGTCCCCTTTTCATCGGGGCATAGGTTGCTACCAAGGAAATGAACGTGCGGTCGTTTTCTCTGATAAACTTTCAGTCCCCTTTTCATCGGGGCATAGGTTGCTACTCCATTCTATGAAGTGTTGCATTGCGAGTTCGAGTACTTTCAGTCCCCTTTTCATCGGGGCATAGGTTGCTACGATAGGAGAGGATAGAGAAGAGCCGCAACGATTAGACTTTCAGTCCCCTTTTCATCGGGGCATAGGTTGCTACATGCCTGCTGGCGATATGATACGGCGCGGAAATGGTCTTTCAGTCCCCTTTTCATCGGGGCATAGGTTGCTACACCGCGACGCTATTTCAGCCCATTGTTTGCCGTCCGGCGGGAATTCTTTCAGTCCCCTTTTCATCGGGGCATAGGTTGCTACAACGCCCACGGAATTCCGCTGTTCGTGGTGACAAGCTTTCAGTCCCCTTTTCATCGGGGCATAGGTTGCTACCTCGACATAACCGAATCCCGTTTCGACCCACGCTGGCTTTCAGTCCCCTTTTCATCGGGGCATAGGTTGCTACCGGCGCAAAGAGTCCCGGACGGGTATGGTACAGAGCTTTCAGTCCCCTTTTCATCGGGGCATAGGTTGCTACTCCCGCCTAGATGCCTGAAAGTCTAAATCAATATCCTTTCAGTCCCCTTTTCATCGGGGCATAGGTTGCTACGGCTTCATGAAGATTTGAGCATAGACTCGGCAACAGCTTTCAGTCCCCTTTTCATCGGGGCATAGGTTGCTACAGCGCTCGTAGCGAGAAGTGTTGTAAATCCTTCGGCTTTCAGTCCCCTTTTCATCGGGGCATAGGTTGCTACTACTAGAGTGGACGGAAGTATGGGACATTCTGGGTCTTTCAGTCCCCTTTTCATCGGGGCATAGGTTGCTACATACGAAAGGAGAATCAAAATGGCTGTGATATGGCACTTTCAGTCCCCTTTTCATCGGGGCATAGGTTGCTACTCAAAGATACAAAACCGGATTCGTTGAATTGCCGAACTTTCAGTCCCCTTTTCATCGGGGCATAGGTTGCTACTCAAAGATACAAAACCGGATTCGTTGAATTGCCGAACTTTCAGTCCCCTTTTCATCGGGGCATAGGTTGCTACTTGAAAGAGAATAAAGGATTGGGATAGCATGTTAGCTTTCAGTCCCCTTTTCATCGGGGCATAGGTTGCTACTAACTGATAATCTTCGTTGCCGTAAACTTCTCTAATCTTTCAGTCCCCTTTTCATCGGGGCATAGGTTGCTACTCGAAAGCGCATTCGCCAGACAAATATCCTGTCCCACTTTCAGTCCCCTTTTCATCGGGGCATAGGTTGCTACTCCTATATGTCTCATTGTGTAATCTCCTTTCCAATCTTTCAGTCCCCTTTTCATCGGGGCATAGGTTGCTACTGCATGACTGAGAAGGAAGCGGCGGCGTTTGCGTCTTTCAGTCCCCTTTTCATCGGGGCATAGGTTGCTACTTTTGACAGCAACCTCTATAATCTCTGGGAGGATACTTTCAGTCCCCTTTTCATCGGGGCATAGGTTGCTACTCAGCTTTGATTTGAATCAATACTTTGATAGGCTCTTTCAGTCCCCTTTTCATCGGGGCATAGGTTGCTACCTAGAGTCGGTAGGCTACAAGCGAAACGCATAAACCTTTCAGTCCCCTTTTCATCGGGGCATAGGTTGCTACCGTTTTGGATTCAGCTCCACCTCTACTATGAGCATCTTTCAGTCCCCTTTTCATCGGGGCATAGGTTGCTACATTCTGGCAAAGTTTGACAACTGGTTTTCCAACATCTTTCAGTCCCCTTTTCATCGGGGCATAGGTTGCTACATTTGGTACTACAACAGTGACAACTCTGCTTGGGAGCTTTCAGTCCCCTTTTCATCGGGGCATAGGTTGCTACTTTCGTCACAATACGGAAAATAACTCATTCGTCGCCTTTCAGTCCCCTTTTCATCGGGGCATAGGTTGCTACCATGTCCGCGTTCTAGTATCAGACGCGGAACTCAACGACTTTCAGTCCCCTTTTCATCGGGGCATAGGTTGCTACAAAATGGCCGCACAGACTCAGGAAGCGCATCACTTCTTTCAGTCCCCTTTTCATCGGGGCATAGGTTGCTACATCACGGGGTTAAACTTCAGTGGCAAATAGTTACATCTTTCAGTCCCCTTTTCATCGGGGCATAGGTTGCTACCGACCTCGCCATCGGTAGCTGAAACTCCTCTACACCTAGAAACCACTTGCGTTTGTAAGTCATGCTTGTAATTTTGACACATCGGCACTGCCCTGTCAATTTCAAACGGCGCAGGCACCAAGTATTCAGTGTTCATCAGTGTTTGACGGCTTAACGTGTGGATTTTCGAAAATCGTTAGTTTGTCCCCGAACATCGCTCGGGGCACACGCAACCTCGACGTAGTCTACCGAAAATCGGGTTGAAATTCACCTGAAATGCTGCCCCATCCCGCTGCATAAATCTTTACTATCCGCGGTCGGGACCAAGTCCCGTCTGCGTTCCACGCCTATATTGGGATTTCGCAAATCGACCCCCGTTTTCCGCAGAAAACGGATTTGCGAAACGCTTCGATTTTAAATGGCTGTATCACAACACATCGGCGCAGAATCGCCGAAATTCACATTCAACGCATTTCCCGCGCTGGGGCGTCGGTGGAGGCATCCACTCATCCGATAGCATCCGTCGGATGTCCCGGAGCGCATCGCGCGTTTTCTCGCGGAGCGTCTCCGAAATTGCCACCGGCGTGATTCGCCCCGTGGGAATCCGATAGATAAACCCCTGAGTCACCGCGACGCCGAGACACTCCTCCACCATCATCGCGTAGGCTGTCAACTGGCATTTCGCGTTCAGGTCAAGTCGCCCTCTCGTGCTCTTGAACTCCACGGGGAACGCCCCGGTCTCCGTCTCGATAAGCAGGTCAAGCACGCCGGTCAATCCCAGAGCCTCGGCATGGAGCGGAACGTGGAATTTCCGGCTGCCAGTCTCAAGCCCGTAGCGTGCGAGCGTCCGACGGCGCTCCAAGACGCTCAACACCTCATGTTCGTCGGCGCCGAGCTCCATCGGATGCGTCGTCGGACGGTGCACCGGAGTGAAATAGGTGTGATAGACCACCCGCGGACAGTAGAAATACTGTTTAATGTCGCTAACCCGTATGTTCATCTTTCGGCATCCCCGATAATAGTGCGTTGGTCAAAGTCCTTCGCGCACACGCCGATCACCTCTATCTTTCCCTCTGCGTCCCCGAATTCCCGCGTCAGTTTCGCATCCAACGCTCGGCGGCGCGTGGCGTTGATATCCCCCAAGAAGGCGCTGTATTGGATGCGCTTCAAGCCGTAGTCGAGGCAGACATCGGCAATCTTTTTGCGTATTCGGTCGTCAACGATGTCGTAGATAACGTACGTGTGCATACTAATCGTTGAAACCGAGTTTTTTCCTCAAAACTCGGTTTCTTCGCAGGCAAAAACATCAGGATTCAACGATTTACTAGTCTAGCATTAAGTGCTCTATAAACTTCCTATCAGTCACAGAATACCCTTTGACAAATTCGGCATAGGCCTCACGCGAAGGAAAGTGAGACAGCACGACATCAGGTTGAGGTAGAGTTCCCTTGCGCAAGCCAACGTAGTCGCGATAGCTTGAAAATTTCCAAGCTGCCGGATCCTCTACATGCCCAGCCAGTACCGGATTGAGGTGCAGATAACGTGACAGATGCAGCAGATATTCGGTTTTGTCTACCAATTTTGCTTGGAAGGCGCCTTGAAATAGTGGCCCCACGCGCCCCTGTTGCCGATTGACAGCTTTCGTGTAGGACACGCTTAATGGTTGCATGATTTTTGCGCTTAAACTGTCATTCTTCAGATAAGCAAGAATGTGGTAATGATTAGGCATGAGACAATAAGCAATGATTTCGATCAGTTCGGATGTGCAGTAATGCCGCAACCGTTTCATGAAGTAACCCCAATTTTCGTCATTAAAGAAGATAGCTTGACGATTAACGCCGCGGTTGTAGATATGGTAGTCGTGTCCTGATCGAAATTGTACTTTTCGCATCTGTTTTCCATCCAGAAATCAAGTTTTCAAGAAAAAACTTGATTTCGTCGCGCGTTTCCTCCTCACCAACTCGCCACAAGCGGCTGGTAGTCCCTCTCCCCGCGCAGGAACATCGCCAGATGACGCGCTTGAATCTGAATGATGTTGCACAGCCTCTGGTCTTTGCGCTCGAACCGCTCCGTCTCCTGAAGCCGTTCCAGAATCCGGTCGGCGAGCGCGCGCCGCGTGCCTCTGCTCAAATAGCGTTGCGTCCCCACGTCCGTATCCGCCTCCGGCTTTGTCGACTGGTGCGCGGATTTGGCGGCGTCGTCATCCGGCCCCTCCCACTCCACCCTGAACTTTTTGTTAATCATCGCAAACACCACCCGGTCAACAATCGGCTGACGGAACTCCTCAATGAAATCCAACACCAGCGAGGGTTTGCCCGGGCGATCGACGTGCAGAAAACCGGCAAACGGTTCCAGCCCAGCCAGCGCGAGCGCGCTCCACACTTGCGAGTAGAGTATCCCGTAGCCGTAGTTGAGCAGCGCGTTCACATCGTCGACCGCGCCCTGATGCTCTCGGGTCGTGAATCGACCGGCGGGCAGCAGCCGTTGAACACACTCCCAGTAGAGCGCTCCGGCGCGTCCCTCAAGGTTGAGCAATGTGGTTCGGAGGGCATCAATCGGCGACTCCCCGTTTTCCTCAACACTCGGCGTTTGGAGAACCTGAATATCGCCCATCAGTCCCTCAATCTTGGCAACCCGTTCTACCAGTTCGTCGTACTTCTTGGGCGCGCTTTTCTTGCGGTACTTGCCGAAATAGCGCACCAGGTTTATCTGATTCCGCAACTTCCCCGCCGCGAAGCGTTTGGCAATCTCTACGCCGCGCTCGTCGTGATAGGAAGCGAGTTGCTCGCGCCGGGAGATGACGGTCGCCGTCAACGAAGGGCTGTTGAGTTTGGCGTACGGTTTGCCGCTGAAGCTGAGAAACGAGATTTCGATCCCGCGCTCGGTGCAGGCTTCAATCAGATCCGACGACAAGCTAACGCCGCGCGAGGCGATGACAATCTGATCCAGATCCATGAGGGCGTGCTCCTCTTTGTCCCGCTCCTTATCGCGGTAGCGCACGCTGACGCGCTCGGAGCGTTTGCCGAGGGAGGTGCCGAAGTCTGAGATAGTGAGTTGGTTCATTTTCTTCCTCCTGCAGGAGTAACGGACGTACAACGAAACCGATCAAACGACTGAACAGGGAGTGCGATAGACATCCCGTTTTTCCGCAAAACTCGGTTTCTTTCAGAGACATATATACGGGGTGGTCTAAATTCTTGCGTGAACCTTGAATTTCGGATATACTTTCACGAAAGAGGAGAAGCGCATTCTCACCGAAGAATTCGGTTATCAGTTGGATTAGCCATGTCTCTCACAATCTACCTTGACGAAAGGACGATTCCCGTGAAAGAAGAACGTACCGTGAGAGTTTCTCTCAATAACCTCCCGAAAGACACCCAAACGGACTGGGAGAAGGTCAAAAATATGACCGAAGCCGAAATCAATGCGGCAGCGGCATCGGACCCCGACGCCCAACCGACGGATGAGGTGTTCTGGAAAAATGCCCACGTCGTGATGCCGCAGCCTAAACAAGCGTGAACGCTGCACTGCGGGGATATGTGGAAGCGAATCGTTAGGTTGAACCTGCCTTTGAAACATTAACAGAACCAAGGCAGGAGCTACTCAATCGAAAGTCAACCCCACCTCCGAGCCATATGGCGCTCTAACACGATACGGTTCCTTCCCAGTCCTAGGCAGGATTCTATCGTCATTTCGCAAGGCGTGATACCTTCCCCAACTTATCGGGACAAGCAACTCTCCGGCGCGAATTGGCTCATCGTCACATACCGCTTTGTATTCCTCGTACAGCGAGTGCGGTAGTACCTCAAGTCCATCAAACGCTCTGTAAAATAACTCCTCAAGTCCCTCATCGCTGGCAAACGGGCGCATGCCGCGAATACAGGAGGCATCAAAATTGTCAGCGGCGTTTTTGTATTCCTCCCGCCAGCGTGCTTCAATCTCACCACTGTAAATCTCGTCTAACCAACCGCCGATCGCGCTCTCGTTAATTGGACGTTCATGTTCGCGCTCAAGAATTGCGATCGTACGTCGCACCAGTTCCGGGTCATAGATTTTCTGTCCATCGTCGGGTTGGCGGAATACGTGAACGGGTGCATGGTCTCTCTGTTTCCCGCGACGGTTGATACGACCAAAACGTTGCACGAGCGCCTCTAAAGGCGCCGGTTCCGTATAAATAGTGTCAAGGTCAATATCAAGGCTGACCTCAACCGCCTGCGTTGCAACGAGAACAATCGGATATCGCGCGTCGCTTGTTGAGCCTGTCGCATCCCTGATAATCTGTTCTTTTTTGGAACGGTCTCGCATATTGAACCGACCGTGCAAGAGTTCGGTTGGAATATTCGCCTCATTCAATTGGTTACGAATCCGGTCGTATGCTTCCTGTGCGTGTGCAACGAGATTGCACACAACCAACACCGATTTCCCTGCCTTCGCATCTCCTATCACCTTCGCTAGAATTGAATCATCTAATAACTCGCCATCGTGTAGCATGAGCCGGTGACGCACGAATTTTTGAAATAACTCGGGAGCAGCTTCAACTGTAGTTGGTGTGTCTAAGGCTTCGGATAGCCACCCTTGAATCAGTTTTGGAAAGGTCGCCGACATAACGAAGAAACGCGCGTTGAAATTTACCCTCAAGTATTCGATGGTCTTGAAAATCATCGCCAGTCGACCGACTTCGTAGGCGTGGATTTCGTCGAAAATGAACGCCGCGTTGTGGTAATCGGTAAGCAACGCCTCGTAACCCTTGAGGCGGTACATCCCTTTAAGCATCTGATACGGGCTAAACACACGGACGGGTGGATAATTCAGTCGTGAGAGATTCCGCGCCCGTCTCGCAGTGCGTGCCGCCGCTTGTGAGGAATAGTCCCTTTCCAAGAGATCTCGGTAAAGAGCAAGTAGACTGCGCCCGTGCTGTAAACCTACACGCTTTGGAAAACTATCATTTAATCGCTTTTGCATAGCATTCATACTTGCTTGGTAGGGGAGCGTATAAAAAAGTCTGGGCAAACATCCTGTGACTGAAGATTGACGCGCCGCCCAGAGCAGCGCAGCTTCGGTTTTTCCGCTACCGGTAGGCGCTACCAAAAGTGCTGAATCATTAATTGTTGCGGCTTTTGATTGGTGTTCAAAGAGACCTTCCGGGGATAGGTCGCGGCTAGCTAAAATCGTGTCCGCGTGAAACTGAGCAAGTGGTATCGGTCCCACGTGAGCCGAAGCGCTGTGGTCTGCATTGATAATGTAACCACGTACCGTAATTCCCGGCACAACTGCATGAGGTGCCTCCCCGTCCTCGAAACCTCGATTGAGTCTGCGGTAAACCTTCAACCAATGCCGAATCCTCTCAACCCCGCGCTGCTGAATGGACTCAATTGCAGTCTGCTCCGCCGGGAGTGTTGGTTCAAAGATGCCGCAATCAATGAGCCCAAGGTCATCTCGCCATGGGATAGCACATTCTGACAACCAACGCCACAATCCGCGCAAGTCTTCCTCTTTAAGAGGCGCGAGTTGTGGTTGCAACGGATCATCGTCGTCAAAGTCAGGGATGGGGTAATCGCTCTGAATTTCCTCGGAATCCTTATGATGTGAGACAATGCTGGCAACGATCCATCGCTGTTCTTCCGTTGATAGCTCATCAATCACCCAATCAACAAACGCCAATGAAAACACCTCGTGGCGGTGTCCCCAGTTTCTTGCATCAGAACGAAGTTGGGCTTGGAAGCCGTCCAATACCTTTCCAAAATCGTGAAGGAAAGCAGACCAATAAAGTATATGCCATAAACGCGGTATATTAAGCTGTTGCGGCAAGTTTGGGCGTAACCAGATAAATTCTGCCAATCGCGATAGAACGTTCCATGTATGCCGGGTTAACGTCTCCGGTTGGCCGCCTTCACCCAATTCCGCACTTTTTGCCCATACCCCGTCTAACCAATCCGGAATTGTTGAAGGCTCGCTCGGGACGAATTCAGTCAGCGGTCCCATCTTCTTCTCCTACAAAGCTATGGAAAACCAACCCGAGATGGCTGCCTCGGTACTCAGGCACCAACGGGTCAATCCAATGTGTGGAGTTCCCATTTGAAGGTGTCACTCGATCAGTGAGAACCGTATATTGCGAAAACTGTGGTTGACGGTTTCGATTGTAGTCTAGATAGCGCGGCAGCAAAACCGATACTCCCCGCCCCAATCTTTGCCCCATTTGGTGCGGAATAATTGTGTGCTCAAAGTAGACATTCTCGCTCTGCTGCAATTCAACCACGTTGATTTCTGTGTAAGTGAACAAGTCTTGCGACCTGCCCAAGGACACGGCATACCGAGGACTTCGGAAAGCCGTTTCCCAGTCGGGACGGTTGATGTAGAGCGTGAGACGCGGCTGAAATAGCAATTCGCGTTCAAAGGGGTTTACATTGCCCTCAAGGGCATTAGGGATTTGAGTACCGGGAAACTTGCTACGATTAGATTTAGGTGGTGCTAACACAATGATGTGTTCAATATCCCTAACGTGCCCCTGATGCGTGAAATGGTAAGCGAATTGAACCCCGCTTGGATTGAACCATTCCCCTAGTGCGCTACAGATGTGCGCGTAGATTGTCGCGGGCGGTGGCATCTGAAAACTGGGATGAATCTGTAGCATGAAATGTGGATAGCGAAAAGACGTAGTAAGCCCTTCCGCAACGATTCTAAGGACTTTCATAGAAAACTCCCGTGTTAAGGACTAGAAACCGAGTTTTTTCCGGAAAAACTCGGTTTCTTCTTAGCACTCAATTTAACCAATTCGCATTTTCCGCCTTCTGCAAATCTTCCACAAACCCTTTGAATGCGTCGCGTGGATGGCTCACGGTGAGTTTCGCCCCGCAAGCTGCCAAATCGGTTTCTTCATTTAATGCCTTCAAAAGTTTAAGCCGTTCATCGTCAAGATATCCCTTTACCCAACCGACGTAAACATCCGAGAGGATCTCGTCCTTGAAAACTGTAAGCGCTTCTGTAAGCGCGTCAATCTTCAACTCGGGTTCCCCCCGCTGATTGGCGCCGATGACGTGCCCGAAAATGTGATTGCCGCCTTTGGTCACTGCCCAAATAACCAACGCGGGACTTACATCTGTGTAGTGTAAAGATTGTTTTGCGCCGCCTTCGAGATGCGCTAGACCATCCAACAGCGTGCTGATGCGTTGAACTCGCTTCTCGTAAGCCAATCGGAAGGATTTTTCGTCTTCAAGATGTTCAAGCCCCTGCGTTTCTGCCAATTCCTTGCGCACATCGTCAAGATTGCGATAGCCGGTTTTTTGCCGATAGGAAAATGTCCCCGCTGCGTGCAAATCAAGCGAAAGCAGCCCTTTTAGGGTTGCACGATAGAATTGGTGCTCATGAGGGACAGGATCGCCATCATGCCTAGACATCGTACCAAAATCGTCAACAACGCGTGTCGGTGCAATAGAGACTAGGGTACTCACACGAAAAGGCGAGACGCGAGTTACTGTGTCTGTAGTTTCAGTCTCGTTCGCTCGCGATTCGTCTGCTTCCCGTTACTCCTTAGCAGAAGTTCTTTTTGATGGAGCTCGCATGTAGCCGAAAAGATCGTCGTCCCAATATTCAATAGGGTTGGCATCGGTGTAAGCCACCTTTTCTTCTCGGTAAATTGGAGCAGGTACCCAATCAAACTCACCCGCGTCTAAGGTTGTACGTAGCCAGTAGCGAAAAGACTGCGCTGAAACATAAGGATAAGCGCCCTGTGGTGTGCGAATCATCTTTACGCCTACGGTGTTATCGGTACGTGCACCGGGTACACTTCCGAGATTGTTGAGCGCAGACGCCGGGGCGTCAATAAGCATCAAACCAGTTGCAAAAGCCATAATCTGAACCTCCTCACTATCCGTAGTAATGTTTTAACTGTTTTCAGTCTCATTCTCTTGAGCGGTCTCCTTAACCACATCGGGATTTTCGCCCAACCATCCTTTGTCATGGAGTTGTTCGACCATTCTGATGAAGACAAGATCACGTGCCAACCACCAGTCCGGTTTCGCCAACTCGTGCCCCTCTTCAAAAACTTCAATGTACGGGTCAAACGTGATAATCGGGTCATTGCCACGGTTGACATGTGCTAGATTTGTACGAATCAGGAGCGTTCGTACATTGTTCGGGTTTCTCTCACTAAAAAAATTGAGAAAGAAACGTCTGTCGTTCTGACTCCTGACATATTCGGCTAATTTGTCGCCCATTTTGCGAATCTCTTCGATTCGTTCCTTTTCCATGTTGTATACCCTCCTTAAAAAAGATGCGGTGATGTTCCATGAAACCAAATCAATGTCACTCGTTAATCCGTATTCTGCCCGCGGGTCGCCTTGCTCGGCGCGAGCGTAACGGAGTGCTTGGCGCAAAAAGTAGGTACTCATGAATATCCTTGCCTTATCGGGCAGAAGAAACGTCCCATCATAAAGTCCTAGAATATCCTCATAAAGCCAGTTCCGACGCGGGTGAAACGGCATGCTATCTTTCTGCCTGCTCTTCTTTTGCGGCTCCACTTCCCATGCACGATTAACGATTCGCTTCCACTGTGTGCGATAATCCGCACTCGACATCTCTCGTAGAAACCCGACGATTTGGAGCGGTAGGTGATAGATGTTCAAATCTACGCCTTGTCCGCTGTTAGACAGGTGATATGCTGTAAGGGAAAAAGGTCTTTCGTCTTCATGTTCTTCCCGTTGTCTTATGTCAGCTTTCAGCAGTGTATCAATCAACAGTGTTCCCCGGCGATAATGGGGTTCCTCCATCTTCTTGCTACCGGCTTCTTGGGCGAGGAAGATCATGTTTCGATTTATTTCCAAGAAGGACTTAGAAAAATGCAGCATTAGCTTAGGGTTATCTGAATGCACCGCAAGCAATCGCCCACCGGACTTCGCGCAACCAAGCGGAAATGCTTGAATAGCCAGAAGCGCTTCACCCGAAACGGGCAAGCCAGCGTCACCATAAGTGTGGAAGTTAATAACATTCTCGCCAGTAAGCAATGGAATGTGTTGCCGAAATGCACGTCCTTGTGGAAGACTTTCTTTCTCTCCAAACGCTACATCAACCGCAGGTTTACCCGTGAAAACACATACTTCATCGTTAAGTAGTGGTGTACCATCACCATAATTGCGAAGAACGCGCTCCGCGTACAACTCCCGTTTTTCAGGTGTCTTATTGTACGCAGGTTGCGTAAAGCCTGAGTTTGGAAAAGCGACTGTCAAAAACGACTTAAGTGGATTTCGGACGTATTCACGAGTGATATAGTCCGCAACATCGTCTAGATCTGCTTCGGTTAGTTCTTCAGGTTTTCGCTTGTCGGCAAAAGCGGTAATTGTCGCTATTCCCACGTCAACAAGCGGGTGCCCTGTGTATTCTATCATTTCTTGGCTGTCCTCCCTTCTTTTGAAATCTCGTCTTGGCGTAGAATCCTGTAGCGCCCCAACCCAAACGTCGCATTCTTCCCCGCGTGCAAAAATGCCCCAGCGCCGCTACCGTGCGAATCTGGGAATCGGTACCGTGAAAACAGACGCTAACGGAGCGTCGATTTGGGCAGTTTGTTAGCATTTTCTGAAACGGAGGTTTCCTTTGGTGGTGCGGATTCTCGGGATTCGCAATGCTAACAAGAAAAAAATTCTGTGATGGTCTAGCGGTGTACGGCACACGGAGTGTGCCTACTACTTTGGAGCCTGATTGGTTTCGGGTGTGGCAAATAATACCATTCGTATGTTAACCCAAGTTGACACCTAATAATTGAATTGAAAAACCGAGGGTTTTCGTTAGAGTTGAGGGGTTCACTATTCCCTCAACACCCTAAAGGGGAACCCATGGATATGCAAAATGCCTATTGTAATACGTACCGGGATGTTCCTTCCCTCTTTCCATGCCCCGGCGAAGTGGAGCGGCAGGCATTACTGAGCAGTGACGCCGCCTCCTGCCGCGGGAAGAATTATTGGAAGCTTCAATCTTTCGGTCTAGCCGAAAAGAATGACGACGCACGATATAAAGCATAAACTGTGCCAACTCTTGATTGAACGAGGGCGAGACCGCGAAAACCCTTGCCAGGCTTGACTTTGAAGGATACCGACGGGCAGAAGTAGATGAGGTGATAGTGTCCCAAAATGGGACAGTTGAAGTGGATAATATGGGAAGAATATTGGCTGAAAGCCTGTAATGGCGTGGCTTCGGGCGAGTTTGTCCCAAAATGGGACTGGTGTCCCATTTTGGGACAGTTTGAGAAGAGTTCACTGCTACATTATGCCGTGATGAGAAAACGAGATGAGTGCACTCTCCGTTTTTCATGTTTCACAAAATGACGAATCGGTTTCAAGCAGGCCTTGTGGGAGCTTAATCCGACGCTTTGAATTGAAAGTCGTCTTGTTTGTCGTGGCTACCAGTATCAACCGATATGAACCAACTCAGAATTTACCCATATTACCAATAACCGATGAATCGGTGGCAACTTGGGTTATTCAATGCAAAGCATATAATCCGCGTAATCCGTTTAATCTGATCAAACGAATGAACAATGAGTGCGATAGAAATCCCATAGAGATCCTATTCAGACAAGTGCCAAAACGCCTCATAAGAGGCCCATCTATTTAGAGAATAAACCACTTCCCCGCGCTTCACTCCACCCGATACTTCCCCAACCCGAACGTCGCATTTTTCCCTACATGCAGGTACGCCCCCAATTCCACAAACGGAACGAACTCCGCCAAATCACCCGTATACGTAACGCGCCCGACCAGCCCGCCGAGTTGCATCTTCCGGTCCTGCCGTGACGAGTACCGCGTCCAATCCTTCCAGCGCAGCGTTGAATCTCTCATCTGGGCACACATCGCCTTTTCGATTAGCCCTTTGAAATCCATCTCCAGCGATTCGCCGCAGTGAAAATACGCCAGCGCCGAGATCCGTCCGATGAGCCGCCGCCAGAAGACGTGAAACGGCAACTGGTCCGTCAGCGCCCCTTCGTGCGTGATGCGTGTCGGCGTGATTAGCCGCAGCGTCAATTTATCCGTCGGGAGCGATTCGCTTTCTCCCCGGATGTCGTCGAAACTGAGCGCATTATTGAGATTGTGCACCATCTGCGTATCGCCGTCGTAGATCGATTCCCCGTCATCCGCCCGCACATGCGTCAACCGGAAACGCCCGCGTCTTTTGCCAATCCCCATCTCACCCAGTTCGCGGAAGCTCACCAAAAAATAGGGGAGATAGTCGATAGCCCGCCCGATGAGCGTGAGTTGGAACGAGAACGATTCGCCTTTGCGGTATTCGCCCCGCGTATCCAACGGGTCAATGACAAACGGTCTCGGCACATCGCCGTAAGTTCGCAACTGCTGCGCCCCCTCGAACGGCGCTGTCTCGAAGATGTAGGGATAGGGACAGGCGGCTTTGAGCGTGCAGTCCCGGCAGTCGATCGGTCCCTGAGTGCACACCATCTTGCGGAACGCATGTCCGAATCCGCCCCGCAGCGTCGAGCCGGCGTAAGGTGGCATGGTAATCGTCGATAACGCTGTCAGTGTCAACCGGTATCGCGCCAGTCGAAAGTTTGAAAGCATTTCTCTTCTCCAATCGTCCGTTATTATACCATCCCGGAGTGCATTATATACGCACTCTACTTTTTGTCGTAAATTTTCGCCATTTTTTTCACGTCATCCACGATTTCACGGCGAAGGCTTTCAGGTTGGAGAACCTCCGCATGTCTCCCATAGCCCATGACCCACCGCTTTACTTCGCCCAATCCGCCGACTCTCAGGCGTAATATCAATCCACCGGACAGCAACTCCTCTATCCGCTGACTTGAGTGCCACAGCCGTTCTCTTATCCAACGCGCCTGATACTCGTCAAACTTTATCACGACATCCTCGGGCTGCGCCGCCCGTTCAGCGAGGAACCCTGTAGCCAAGTACGCATCAAGTGAAAAACTGGGAAGTATTTGGAAAGTAGACACTAGGCATTGTTGCGCTCTGATGCGGCTGATAAGAAAATCGCGGGGTTCGCGTCGTGTGTGACAATAGGCGATTAGATACCAATCCCCGTGAATGTTATGGAGGTGATACGGATCAACGGTTCGGGTGTTTGTTTGACCGCTGCTCGCCGAATAGTATTCTATTTCAACCGAACGCCTTGAAAGGATAGCCTCGTTGAGTTCTATCAATAGTTCGGGATCGATTATCGCTTTGCCCCCGCCCGTGAAGGCAAACGCGGAGGTGTCCCTTTGTGCGGCATCGCCTACATGCTCCGGAAGGTGCTGTGTTATCTTGTCCAATGCGATTCGGAGCGGCTCCTCAAAAGGGGTGCCCAGATAACGCTTGAACAACTCCTCACTCAAGAAAAAAGCTGCGACCTCCTCTCTCTTCAACATTATCGCCGGCAGAAAATAGGTTGGAACCGTGTAATACCATCCCTCTTTGGTTCTGCTGTATTTTATAGGCGCATGAAGTTCGTTTATCATATACTGCCGATCTTCGTAGACAATCCGAAGACTGCGGAGCTCAAACTTCTCTTTGACTTTATGAGCGTTTGGATATCTGTTTGCTCGAATCTGTTCGTCGATCCAGCGAATTCTTCGCATCTTGCTAGACATTTGGTGTGACCTCCTCGTTCAGAACTAGCGCGTGGTGCTCAATCTGCTTTTCATCTGCTTCACGTTTTGACATCTACAATACCCCTTTTTATCACTGGGTTTACGCGGCACGGACGACGCCTATTCTATGAGCGGCTGGTTGCCCTGTCAAGCCAAAGGACGAGGTTTGCTGGCGGGCGGGGGAACCACGCCCCTACGAACGGATTGGGTGCCACGCGGCGATAGGGCTAGACGCATCTAATTTTGCATTGAAAACTTTACATATGTATAGTATAATAGAGAACGGACAATTAAGCGGCCGAGTGGATGCGCCGTTGCCTTAATCGCCGGTTTTCCGTGTTCCAACAAGGTAGCGATTTGCACGAGGACGAACTTTTTTTCTTTGTACCTACTTTGTACCTACTTTTTTCATAACCGCATGCGCATGAACCCGCGCTATCAAAGGAAACTAGCGAATCGAAAAAGGTGAACGCTCCTTCGAAATCAAGCCTCTGTTCACATTCTTGTACCTATTTTTTGCGGCTATTTTTACAAACAAATTAGGTACAAGTTAAGCGGAAACCGCCCAAAAAGGGCGGCAGATCAACTTGTGATTTAACGCAAGTTGCTACCGATTACAAAGAAACCTAGTTTTTGGTTCGTGTGCGGCAAGCTATAGGTAAATTGGTCTGATTTTCGTCAATGCCGCGCTTACACGTGGGAAAAAACTCGGTTTCTGTGCTCTTGCCGGAGAAAGGTGGCAACTTGGGTTGTTTACGTCTTCGGCCTCTCAAGCGACTGAATAACGGCGAATTAGAGGAATGGGAGTCTCTACTGTTTCGTACACCTTCGGCTCCGATGATACTGTAGAGCGAAGAACCTGTGAATCTGAACACAGCCTTAGTTTTAACACGAGAGCCATTGAGAGAATTTAGATGGGTTTCCCCTGTTGTTTTTCCCAGGGAAAACCCATCTAAATTTTCTGCCTGACAAAAAAGCAAATCAGGCTAAGTTTGTGATAATTGTTTTGGGGGTTGTAGGTTGGGTTGAACGGAATCCGTTGACAATCGCTAATCTTAGAAGAGTTTTCGAGTGCCCACTTTGCCTGAACCTGCCAAAATTGGAGTGAAACCCAACATTAATCGTGCATTCTACCGCCATGAGACATCCTCTACAATTAGATGCGTTTCCCCTGTTGTTTTTCCGGAACACCATTGACACGATTGGCGGCCTGTGCTAGAATCTGTTCACATTCCGCGTTTCTTCCCGCCTGCTAGTTCGTGGCTGAGTCCAGTCAAAAGACAACTTCCAACATAGATATTTTTTCATAAAGGAGAGAATCCGATGGAACAGTCGAATATTCCGAGTGGTTGGTTTCTAGCTTTAGCCGCCATTATTTTCTTGGCACCGGTGATGGCGCAAGCCGCGACGTTGAACGTCACCGTGTCAGACGCTCAAACCGGGGCTAAATTGGACAACATCACGATCACTGTCGTCCCTCAAACCGGGGATTCGAGAGAGGGCGCGAGCGATGTGATGGGGTCGGCTCAATTTGAGGAGTTGCCCGCCGGTATCTATGCGGTTAGCGCTTCTTCGCTGAGTTACGCCGACAAAGTCGTGTCCAACGTTGAACTTCAGGGCGACGAAACCAAATCCGTGGAGATTGCGCTTTTTTCACGAGTGATTCAACTCGATCAAGTATCCGTCACCACCTCGCGCCGTCAAGAGAAGGTGCTTGAGGCGCCCGCGTCTGTCTCCGTCTTGGATGATTCGCAGATTCGGGCGCGCGCTGCTCTCACACCGATGGAGCACTTCAAGTCGCTGGCGGCGGTGGACACTTTCAACACCGGAATATCACAGGGAAACGTTACCGTAAGGGGGTTCAGCAACGTCCTTTCCAGTTCGCTGCTCTCGCTTGTGGACAACCGCATTGCGAGTGTTCCCTCGTTGCGAGTGAATGCCTATACCCTCGTCTCCACGCCCGACAACGACATTGATCAGATTGAAGTCGTCTCCGGTCCCGGCTCCGCGCTCTACGGTCCCAACAGCGCAAACGGCGTCATCCATATCTTGACCAAATCCCCCTTCGGTTCGGAAGGCACCGAAGTTAGCCTCGCCACCGGAGAACGCGGTGTGTTCGTGGGTTCGTGTCGACACGCCGGCAGCATCAATAACAAATTGGGGTACAAACTCACGGGCACATACACTCAGGGCGAAGATTGGCATTTCACGGACCCGACGGGGCAGCAGTTACGGAGGCAACGAATCAATGCGGGAGTTCCAGAGGACGATGTTCGGATCGGCGCGCGTAATTTCGACATAGAAAAACGAAACTTGGAAGCCCGCGTCGATTACCGAGTTAGCGAGGACTTGACCGCCATCTTTAACGGCGGATACACGCAAGCGACCGGAATTGAACTCACGGGTATAGGTGCGGCGCAATCAGCCGGTTGGACATATAGGTACCTGCAAGCGCGGGCGTTGTACAAAGACGTGTTCGCCCAGGCATTTCTGAACAAGAGCAATGCGGGCGATACCTTCCTCCTGCGAGAAGGGTCCCCGCTGGTGGACCGATCGACGCTGCTCGTCGGACAGTTGCAGCACGGCGTCGCGTTTGGGACTCGCCAACGCCTGACCTACGGTGTCGATATGCTGCTGACCCGCCCGAACACCGACGGGACAATAAACGGCGCCAACGAAGAGGATGACAACATCAACGAAATTGGTGTCTACGTGCAGTCCGAGACCGAATTGACGGAAAAACTGAAGTTGGTCGCGGCGACGCGGTTTGACGAGCATAATCGACTCGAAGGCACGGTGTTCTCGCCGCGTGCCGCGCTGGTCTTCCAACCGGTTTCGGATCACAATGTGCGCGCGACCTACAACCGCGCCTTCACCACCCCAACCACAAATAATCTCTTTGTCGATGTCCGAGCGGCGGAGGATGCGTTCGGGCTGGGTGCGTTGTTTGGTCCGACTCTAGGTTTCAGTCCGAGCACCGATATTCGTGCACAGGGTGTACCTCAAGAAGGTTTTCATTTCAGCCGAAGCGCAAACGGACGCCCGCAATTCCGATCACCGTTTGCGCCGCTCGCCAGAATGGCGCCCAGCGACTACATCGACCTCGACAACCCGCAGTTCACAGACGTGATGTGGAGCGTCGCACGGGGAGCGGTCATAAACGGATTCGTGTCCGAGATTCAAAAAGGGTTGGGCGCATTGGGGGTGCCGGTTGCCGAGATTCAGGTACAGGTGGGTTTGTTGTCCCAAGTGCTGGATGCCGCGGTTCCGCAACAGATTTCGGATGTCAAAAATGTGATGCGTACGATCGATTTGGAAACGCTGGAGTTCGCCGAGGTTGACGATGTCTTCGATGTTGACCGGTTGGAGCCGACGATAACGCAGACGTTTGAGATTGGCTACAAGGGCACGCTGTTCAACAGACTGCTAGTCGGTGTTGACGCCTATCACACCAAGATTAGAAATTTCATAGGATCGATTGCCGCAGAAACGCCGAACGTGTTCCTCGATCCCGGTACCTTGAGCGCTTCCCTAGGAAAACAGATTGCGGCAAAGTTGAGCGATCCGCAAAACGCCGCAGCGAACGCCGCGCTGATTGCCGCGTTAGATACCAACCCGTTGGCTGGCGGGAACGGAAACGGCTCCGCCGCGGATGAGTTGACGACGCTATTCACACAGGGAGCGGCAGCCATACCGTTCGGCACGGTGAGTCCGATGGAATCGGAGTATCCGACTGCCGTGACGACAACCTATCGCAACTTCGGGGAACTTTCGGTGAATGGGTTGGACTTCAAATTCGCTTACTTCCTCAACGAAAATTGGAACCTGGGCGGAATCTACTCTCTCGTCAGCGAAGATCTATTCGAGAAGGTTGACGGATTGCGCGACATCGCGCTGAACGCCCCTCGAAACAAATTCGGCGTAAGCGTCGAATACCTTAATTCCAACCTGAACAACTTGACGGCGCAACTGCGATTGCGTTTCGTGGACGCTTTCCCGGTCGATTCCGGCGTTTATCACGGCACGGTCGAGCGCTACACGACGATCGACCTGAACACGGGATACAGCCTTCCATTTTCACCCAACACCCGCGTATCGCTCGCCGTACAAAACCTCCTGAACAACAAGCATCAAGAGTTCGTCGGGGTGCCGGAGATCGGCAGATTGTCACTCTTGCGCATCACCCAAAGCCTCTAACAACGAAACCGAATTTTTTCCCCAAAACTCGGTTTCTCTATCTTGTGACCGTAGGGGACGGTCCCCGTGCCGTCCCATAATCGCTGCTTGCCGCAGGGACAGCCCGTAGGTTGGGTTGAACGAAATCTCACCAAAAAAGTCAAATATTTGTATTGCATTTGCGAGTTCCGTTTTGCTCGGTGTCACCGAAATCTGAGTGAAACCCAACGCTTCGATGCCCGAATGCGGTCGGATTGTTGGGTTTCACTATCGCCATCTGCATAGTGGTGACATCAAAATGGAGACACTTTAACTGGAAGCCTAGTTATACCGTGCGCTGTCAGAAATTGCGTCTTCTGTAGGAGCGATCTCCAGGTCGCGACCCTTGTACGAGGGAACTCCGATTCCCGACCTAATGGTGCTACGTAAGTCCTATTAGAAACAATTATCACTGGAAAAGAAAGCGCAATAATACCCAACGTAAAGTATAAGTTCCGTTTGCCCCGTTCAACCCAACCTACAATAACTCTAAACTTACCGTTTTTTTACCAATCCATAATCCAAAACATCGTTGACATGACCAAAAAGCCATGCTAGAATCTTGTTATATAATGCACCTTTGCGCATGTTAAAGCTTGGGATTCACGGAGCGAGAACACCAGAGATGTCGAAACTCAGGAAACGTCAAATTCTTATGGATGGCTTGCGCCTAAAGTGCCCAAGATGTCGTGAGGGTGATATGTTTGCCGACATGTTCAAAATGAACTTGGATTGTTCCAACTGCGGCTTCATATTTGAGCGCGAACCCGGTTACTTTGTTGGCGCGATGTATATCAATTACGGTGCCACCGTTTTTATCGCATTCGGCGGTTATTTCGCGTTGGACTTCTTGACTCCAATCTCATTTCTCCAAAACTTCATTTTCTGGATTGTTTTCAGCGGCCTTTTCCCTGCCCTTTTCTTCCGTTATTCGCGTAGCCTATGGCTGAGTATCGACTATATGTTTAACCCTTCCTAGATTGAGTAGAACTTACCAACATCCACCACAGAATCCGTACTAGAAACAAAATCGTAGGGTGCGCAATGCGCACCAGCCTTGAATATCTGATTTCCTTGCTACCCGTTGTCAAGACAGGTACCAACAACGATATATCCTGAATAAAGGAGAATTTGTAGGGTGGGCACCGCCCACCATCTTTGAAAATTTCGATTCCCCTGGCTCCCGTCCCCAAGACGGGCACCAATATTGATACATCCTAATAAAGGAGAGCATACAATGAAGCAGTTGACTATTCGGTCTTGCATTTTATATTCCGTTATCGCTGTGTTCGCGCTGACATTGGTAACGGCGCACGCGGCGACCCTAAACGTAACGGTCACCGATGCCCAGAGCGGCGAGAATCTGGACGGAATCTCAATCACCGTCAACCCGCAAACCGGCGACTCGAGAGAGGGAACAAGTGATGCGATGGGCGCCTCTCAATTTGCGGAGCTTCCCGCCGGCATCTACTCCATTAGCGCCTCGTCCCTGAGCTATGCCGATAAAGTTGTGTCAAACGTTGAACTTAGAGGCGACGAGACCAAATCGGTAGAGATTAGCCTGTTTTCAAGAGTCATCCAACTCGACCAAGTCTCCGTCACCACCTCGCGGCGCCAAGAAAAGGTGATTGAGGCGCCAGCCGCAATTTCGGTTTTGGATGATACGCAAATAGATTCGCGTGTCGCCGTTACCGCGACGGAACACCTCAAATCACTTCCGGCGGTGGACGTTTCCGACACAGGGATCACGCAATCCAACGTCACCGTAAGAGGATTCAGCAATGTCTTCTCCGGTTCGCTGCTGTCGCTCGTGGACAATCGGATCGCCAGAGTTCCCTCGTTACGTCTGAACGCTTACAACTTTATCCCCACGCCTCAAAGCGATATTCAGCGGGTCGAAGTGGTTTCTGGACCCGGCTCTGCGTTGTACGGTCCCAACAGCGCGAACGGTGTGTTTCATATAATCACCAAACCGCCGATCGGATCGGAGGGGACGCGCGTAAGTCTTGGCGCTGGTGAACGCGGCGTACTAATGGGTTCAGTTCGTCATGCGGGCAGTTTAGACAATAAGATTGGATACAAAATCAGTTTGAGAGGCATGCAAGGCGAAGATTGGAATTCTACTGATCCTGTTGAGGCGTTATTGCGCCAGCAGCAAATCGACGCTGGGGTGCCCGAGGAGAATCTCAAGATTGGGGCACGTGACTTCGATGTACAACAATTTGCCGGCGAAGCCCGGGTTGATTACCGCGTCAACGAAGACTTGACAGCTATTCTTAATGGCGGCTTTACGCAGGCAAGTAATATCGAACTGACTGGTTTAGGCGCGGGTCAAGCGGTTGACTGGACGTATAATTACGTTCAGGCTCGGGCGCTTTATAAAGACCTATTTGCCCAGGTATTTTTGAATACGAGTGACGCGGGCGATACATTCTTGCTGCGGGACGGCGCGCCAATCATAGACAAATCAAGTTTGCTGGTTGCACAACTGCAACACGGGCTTTCTCTAGGTAGCCGAGAACGTTTGACCTACGGTGTTGACGCGCTTCTCACGCGCCCGGACACGGAGGGTTCCATTACAGGCGCTAATGAAGACGACGATAACACCAACGAAATCGGTCTTTATGTGCAATCGGAAACCGAATTGACAGACCAACTCAGGTTTGTCGCGGCGGCTCGAATGGACTACCACAGCCACCTCGAAAACCCGGTTATCTCGCCGCGCGCCGCCATGGTATTCAAGCCGACCCCCGACCACAACCTGCGCGCCACGTACAACCGCGCATACTCCACGCCGACTACGAATAATCTCTTTCTCGACATTCGAGCGGCAGAAGACGGTTTCGGATTGGGAGCTGCGTTTAAGGGTTTGCTCCCCTTCAGTCCCGCCATTGATATTCGCGGGCAAGGCGTCGGTCTTGAAGGATTTCATTTCAGACGGAGCGCGGACGGTCGCCCGCAGTTCCGTTCTCCGTTTGCGCCGCTCGCTCAACGCACGCCAAACGATTACATCGACCTGGACGATCCGGTATTCACCAACGTGATGTGGGGTGTGGCACGCGGCGCGGCGATGAAGGAATTTCTCGGTCAGGCGACGCAACTGTTGACGGCGCAGGGGATGCCGGCGGCTCAGATTCAGGCGTTGTCCCAGGCGTTTGATGCCATCGTGCCGCGGCAGGTGGAAGGTGTCAAGAACGTGATGCGGTCTCTCAATCTGGAAACGTTGGAGTTTACTCAGGTTGACGATGCGTTTGACGTTGACCCGATGAAACCGACCATCACGCAGACTTATGAACTTGGCTATAAGGGAACGCTGTTCAACAAACTCCTGATTGGTGTTGACGCCTATCATACAAGGATTCGAGACTTTGTGGGACCCATAACACCGGAGACGCCGAATGTATTCCTTGATCCTGCTACACTGGGCGCGTATTTGGGCAGGCAGTTCGGGATTGCGCTGGATAATCCACAGAACGCCATACTGAACGGAGCCTTGGTCGCGATGTTGGACAAGAACCCGGCGTTCGGCGGCAACAACAACGGCTCCGCAGCCGACGAATTGGCTACCCTTTTCGCCACAGGTGGAGCCGGAATACCGTTCGGCACGGTTACCCCGGAAGAGGCGAACGACCCGGTAGCCGTAACCTCAACCTACCGCAACTTCGGAGATATCTCGTTGAACGGGGCGGACTTCAAATTCGCCTACTTCCTCAACGAGAACTGGAACATCGGCGGAACCTACTCCTTCGTTAGCGAAGACCTGTTCGAGAATGTCGACGGTTTGCGCGATGTGGCGTTGAACGCTCCGAAGCATAAATTCGGCGTGAGTGCCGAATACTTGAATGCCGGTTTAAGCAATTTGGCGGCACAACTGCGGATGCGCTTTGTTGATGCGTTCCCGGTCAATTCCGGCGTCTACCACGGCACCGTCGAGCGGTACACGACATTTGACTTGAGCGCCGGTTACGACCTGCCGTTCTCGCCGAATACTCGCTTGTCGCTCGCGGTACAAAACCTCCTGAACAACGAGCATCAGGAGTTTGTCGGTGTCCCGGAGATTGGGCGTTTGTCTATCGTTCGCATAACGCAGCGTTTCTAACGAGCAGTTTGATTATATCACGTTGCTCTCTACCGGATGCTCGGCTTGGATTGCCAAATCCAAGCCTTAACCGACCAATCAAGAAACCGAGTTTTTACATCAAAACTCGGTTTCTTTGACCCTCAACCCTGTAGGTAGGGGATCAACCGAGCGAATAGCGCGGGATCAAGCGAATGGATAATGAGTGCGATAGTGAATCCTGATAGAAATCCCTTCCGATTCCCGACCTGTCGCAATTTCATGATTGCCGCGATTCGGAGATCGCTCCTACCTGTTGACCGTAGGTTGGGTTGAGCACAGCGAAACCCAACTCCTTAATGCTCGTGTGTCCAAAACACAACATCGCCACCGTCACTGCTTAGGAAAACATCAAGCATCTGAAATCGCAAGCAAGGTTGGAATGTATACTCCGCACTGTCAGAAATTGCGTTTTCTGTAGGAGCGATCTCCAGGTCGCGACCCTTGTACGAGAGAACTCCGATTCCCGACCTAATGATGCCACGTAAGTCCTATATAAGTCCTATATTAGAAACAATTATCACTGGAAAAGAAAGCGCAATAATACCCAACGCAAAGTATAGGAAAGATTTCAATCTGATGGTGGGTGCCAGTTTCTGGCGATCCATAGTGAGCGTGCTTCAACTACATATTCATTGTTCAGTCGTAGAGCAAGCACAGTGGCACGACCTGTCGAAGTGCTGCCGACGATGTGTGTACCACCGTTTGCCCAAGAAAAGTGGTGGGACCAATCTTGGTTTCGTGGATTGAAGAATGCAACCAATTCTCCGGTGGCAGGGTCAATCACATGGGTTTTGCTGCCCTTGAATTCGTTACACCTATAGCAAGCAGCAACCAGATTTTCTCGCGCATTGCTACCGCCGGCAGAGCGAGGAATAATATGGTCAATAACGAGAGGCATCCCGATGAGTCGGCGAGATGTCTGACAATATTCGCAACGGTGATGGGCTTCGGCAGAAATCTGTTCCCGAAGCACACGTGAAATCCTCCGCACAATCACTTCACCGGCAATTCATCTAACGCTGGTACCGGTTGACCATGCCAACGTAAGACCGACCATGCATATGCCTTGCGAAGCATCAAGCGGTCAGCCGCTAGACGTAACGCCTTCAATTCCTGTTGTTCGCTAGGGTGAATAGAATCCTCTTGATTCCTTTCGAGCAACTCGCTTAGGCGCTGTTGCTGCTGTGCCGGCATCTGACTACCGGCGATTTGGCGTAGTTCATCAACATCGCAGATCTGCATCGCCAATAGCTCCTCGTGCATGTCGGCAGGCGCATTCTCGAAGGAGGGCGGGAGATTGCCGGTGATGCTCTGCGCTGCCAGTTGTTCAGGCGATTGATCCGTTAAGGTTGCCATGTCGGCTAACAACTGGAAAACCGATTCGGGAAGCTCGATCGTGAGTTTCTGTACAGCCATTTTGCCAAAACCCCAGTGAGATTATTAAGGTGAACTTTCTTTATGTTACCACATCACGTCGCAACCGGCAACCCTCTAAACCGTCCTAATGCACACAAGTTTTTGAGGAAGTTTTAACGGCAACGTTTTTACCGATATAGCCGTGAGAATGTTGCGCCTGCATTCAAGTGATTGAGTGATGAGCGGTAACAAATCCTACCTCTAAATCCTTCAGCGCTCACTGATTATCCCCGGCTTTTTTGAGTTCACAAACACTATCAAATAAAGACGAAAACGCTTCAACTTTGCCGATAGAATTGGCCCTGCATACTGTGTCTATCAGACCCACTTACCCGCGTACCTACTCCCCGTCCTTGAGTTCATGTCTTAGAAATAACAAGGGGTAAGTCATACAGGAGATGTTTGTTGACTGCACAGCGAAAGCGCGGTAAAATGGCTTTCGTCTATTTCCCATGTGGACAGTGAAAGTTGCCGAATTCTATAGTCAATTCCATTCATATTTACACATAATTCGGTAGGTGTGATCAACTGAGATCGAGCGAGTGAATAACGAGCGCGATAGAGATCCCTTTCCAACGGCACCTACGAGGCTGGATAAATACCGGTTCGGTTAGGAAACCGAACCTACCGCAGTGTATAGTTGATTATTGGTTTTGCTATAATCACTGCCAAAACTGAGGGAGAAAAGGAGCGCCAGATGCCCGGAGGACAGCTACATATCGGCTGGTCGCGGATTGATATCACCCCACCGAAAAAGACGCTGCTGCTAGGCCAGTTCCACGCGCGGCTAGCCGATACCGCGATAAGCCCATTGACAGCAACGGCGCTCGCTGTCGAGACCCGTGCACAGGATGACAGTCTGGAGCAGGCGATCTTCCTTTCCTGTGATTTGGCTGCGGAGGGTTTCAAGTCCGACTTGCTGTCGAAACTCGCGGGTCGTTGCGCGGGGTTCGACACAAACAAACTCACGATCAATGCCACCCACACGCACAATGCACCGCCCGTACGTTCCGGGATGTACGAGGAGCCCGAGGATGACCCTGACTTCATGACGCCGGATGAATATCGCGGCTTCCTCGTGGATCGACTTGCCGATGTCGTGGAAGCGGCGTGGGAGGACAGGCAGCCGGGGGCAATAAACCGGGGTTTTGCCTACGCCGTCGTGGGGCGCTGCCGCCGCGCCGTCTACCGCGATGGCTCCGCACAGATGTACGGGGCGACCGACCGGGAGGATTTCCTTGGCATTGAAGCCTGCGACGATCACGCGGTGAACCTGCTTTTCACCCGTGACGACACCGGTGCGTTGACGGGTATGCTGGTCAATCTGGCTTGCCCCTCGCAATGCGATGAGAGGAAGGAGGAATTCTCCGCCGACTTCTGGCACGATGTCAGAGTCAGCATTCATGAACGCTACGGACCGGAAGTGCATCTTCTGCCGCAGTGCGCCCCGGCTGGGGACGCTTCGCCTCACCTCCTGTTGGACGGGCGGGAGGAGAAAGACCTGCGTGACCGCGCGCACGTCGATGACAAGGGAATCATTGCCCGACGCATCATGGCTGCCGTAGAAGAGGCGCAAGCCTTGGCTTCGAGCCCCGAGGGGGAGGTCGAGTTTCGGCACCTCGTGCGAAGGCTGCACCTGCCACGGCTGCGTGTGACGCCGGAGGAATATGAGCTGGAGAAACGGATACCCACCATGAGTGAGGAGGAACTGAAACGGCAGCCTTGGGGCTTCAATCGCATCTGGCCGTTTGGTGCTGTCAGCGACCTCGTCAGTCGTTTTGAGAATCAGGAAGAGAATCCGATGCATCACGTAGAGTGCCACATTATCCGACTCGGGGATGTGGTCTTCGCCACCAATCCATTCGAGCTTTTCATGGACTACGGCGCTCGTATTCGTGCCCGGAGCAAGGCGCTGCAAACCTTCCTAGTACAGCTTGCGGACGGGTCGGGCAACGGCTGCTACCTTCCAACGCAGCGCGCTATCGAAGGCGGCCACTACAGCGCGATAATCAAGTCCAACTGGGTGGGGCCCGAGGGCGGCAAAATGCTGGTGGATGAGACTGTTTCGAGCATCAGTGAACTCTTTCCCAATGAGTCGTACCCGAAGACACGCTGACAAAGCCCCTCTCGGGGTAGCTAAAGATTCGCAATCAAGATTTCCTTGTCCAAACTGAAAATCATAGTCATTTACATTCATAATTGCACATTTTATGATTGTATGGTAATCAACGATGACAATATGTGTAATTGCCCGCAAAATCGGACATGCCCTTGTAGCGCAAACTGTTAGTTTGCGCATGCCGCAATCTAACATTCCAACCGACCGAACAGATTAAGGGAGTGACTAGCGACCGTAATAGAGCCCCTAGCACGACAGAAGTCCCATAGTAAATCCCGTGTGATTGAGAACCACTGTCGCACGGAGATGTCGCCGAAACGCCCGGTGGAACCGCGATCCCGGAAAATCATTTCATCAAAGGGTGTCCGAAAGAGTTTTCTTCATGGAAGACTATTCACAGATTCAGAAACCTAAACTGGCTTACACGTATGAGTTCCATGCCGATTAATTGGGCCTTATGTCCGAGTGTTTGGATGCGCACGGTTTCGCAATCATCAAAGATGTCCTGCCAGATTCGCTGGTTGACAGTTTAAAACAAGCCGTGCTTGATGGGACGGATCCGGAAAGAGAATTGAAACCTGGGCAAAGTCGTACTCGACACGCCTGGGTTGAATCCGGTCCCGGCGCTTGGCAACTCTTGGAATATGAGCCATTTATGCGAATTCACCGGCATCTTATTGGTACAGATCAGTTGACAATCCATCGGTCCGCCGCCATCATCCGGATGCCGGGCAATCCACCGGGCGCTTGGCACACCGACTGGTGCGGGTTCTCAACCGAGCCGCCGAAGAACTCCGGTGACGTGCTGAATCGCGGGCTTTGGCCATCGGGCAAATGGTTCTACCTGACCGGATCTCGTCCGGAACACGGCGGATTGTGCGTCATTGAGAATTCTCACGTCGAGAACTGGGAAGGTCCGAAAGGTTTCAACCTGACGGCGGATAGAAGGTCGTTTTATAAGGCGGGAGAAGAAGAGAAACCGCACGACGGTTTTGATGTCCCGGGGGCAGTGCCACTTTTCGCCGATCCCGGGGATAAGATTGTGTTTGCCCACCGAACGTATCACGCGGCGTGTTTCACCAACCACACCAACGAAGCGCGGTTGTCCTGCGCCGTAGGTTTTCGCGACCGGCGGCATTCCATTGAGGTTCCGTGGGAAATCCCGAAAGCCGGCAAACAGTTCCTGTCCGACTTACCGCCGCACCTCCGGCGCTACACCCACGGATACACCAGCATCGACCTCAATTGGCGTGATCGACCGAGTGAATAACGATCAACCGAAGCGCAAACTCAACTCGTAGGGGCGAGGTCCCCTCGCCCATCGACCAAACGGGTTGCGGGGATCTCCATCAAGACTATCTATCGCACTCACTAACCAATCGCTTGATCCCTACGGATGCCGGTGCATGCCGAACCGAGGGCTATCGTCCGGCACTCCAACGGGCTGGCGTCAAACGAACATCCAGAGCATAAACTCAACTCGTAGGGGCGAGGTCCCCTCGCCCATTGACCGAACGGGTTGGGAAACCCAACGCCTACGAATGCTGGCGTATGCCGAACCGAGGGCTATCGTCCAGCACTTTAAGAGGCTAAGCACAGCAGGACAGAAACGTCCCGATTACAGAACTGCAAAAATCGCAGAGGAGAGCTCCAAATGTCTCAAACCTTAGCCGTACACGGCGGAAAACGAATCGTACCGGAAGGATTCGTCCAATCCTGGCCCCATGTCACGGAAGCCGACCAAGAGGCTGTGATGGACGTGTTCAAGTCCGCGCAAATCACCGAGCAGCAACGGATCCAATCCGAAGGTCTCACAAAAGAGTGGGCTGAATACATGGGTGTGAAATACTGTATTCCAGTAAACAGCGGAACCGCCGCGTTGCACTTGTGCGTGGCGGCGGTGGGTATAGAGCCCGGCGACGAGGTTATTGTTCCCGCGTTTACCTTCTGGGCAAGTGCGGCAGCGGTGTTGCACCATAACGCCATACCCGTTTTTGTGGATATCCACCCGAAGACGTACTGCATAGATCCGAATCTAATCGAAGCCAAGATAACGGAAAGAACAAAAGCCGTCATGCCCGTGCATATTCACGGCATGCCTGCGGACATGGATGCAGTGCTTGAGATAGCCGAGAAACACAACCTGAAAGTGATTGAGGATGTCGCTCAGGCGCACGGGGCACGGTACAAGGGCCGTCTGTGCGGCTCCATGGGTGACGCCGCGGGATATAGCACGCAGGCGTCAAAAACGCTTAGCAGCGGCTGCCAAGGCGGGTTATTCACGACCAATGACGAAACTGCGCACGAAAGAGCCAAGTTATTGCAGTATTTCGGGGAGATTGTCGTGCCCGGACGAGAGCGGGAAGAGCAGGAATACAACGCCTACGGACTGGGTTGGATGTATCGGGGGGATATGTTCAGTCAGGCATTCATCAGAAGCCAGCTCAAGCGACTGGACGAAAATAACAGCCTCCGCCTCAGAAACTGTGACTTTCTTACGGAGCATCTGAGGGAGATTAAAGGGATCGAAACTCCTTACGTTCCGGACGAGTGTGATCCGGTTTATTACAACTACGTGGTGGGCTTTAAGCCGGAGGCACTGGGGCTGGATATCTCTCCGAGAATACTGCGTGACAAGGTGCAGGTTGCCATGAAAGCGGAAGGCGTACCGATGGGGCTATGGCAGCGTCTACCTGTCCCCGCGCAGGAGATATTCCAAAATGGGGTCGGGTACGGGAAGGGATGCCCTTGGAAATGCCACAATTCCAGTGTAGAGTATAGACCGGATGACTACCCAAAGGCTGCTGAATTTATTGACTCACACTGTTACGTTTTCGACGTGAATCCTCCCAACGACCTTGAGCTAATGGGCATGTACGTCGAAGCATTCCGTAAGGTGATGGGCAATCTGGATCAGATACTATAGTCATCTTTCATTCATATTGTTCCATTGGTAGATTTGTTATACTTTGCGACCTCTTGTAGCGTGCGCATTGTGATCATGCGACTGAACAAGGAGATCAAGCAAGCGAATAGCGAGCGCGATAGCCAATCCTGCGATAGTAGATCCCACAGTGAATGCAATAGAAATCCTCGCGAATTCCGACACTTCACTGTTCATGTGAAATGAATCAGGAAAAACGATCAGGATAGTATCAATCTCTTTTCCCTCAATAAGAGTTTGTAACTGTTCGCTGCTTAACATCCCTTGTACCGTAGACATATTTCTCCGTCCCCGAATCAGATTTCAATCCATATTTTTTCGCACTGAGTTGTTTTTGACTTCTTACTTTACAGTCAATTTTCGATGTACGGTCGCCTGTAACTTCCTTTAGAGCCTGTTTGAAAGGTAGGTGGCAAAGCCAATCGTTGGTCTTATGAAGGACAGAATCATCTATAGCCGCTTTGTCGCAAACAGCATTTTCCCAACCTGTATCTCTGTTCTCGCCCTTCCTACAACCTATCCTTCAAAGGGGTGCCACATTTCGGACTTTTGTCCACATTTGTGGCACCTGGCACAAACCCTTACAAGACAAGGGTTTGAACGCCTTTTGAGCCGAATTTTCCCAAATTGTGTCCATATTTGTGGCACCCCTTTGCATTTCACTGTGGAACGCCATCCCTCGACTGGAAAAGCCCTAGAACCCCCGTGTTGTCTTGACGCAGCGTATTCACCGAGTCTAAATTGAAGTATGATTTTGGTTTTGGCATGGACTTTGCTCTGTTATGACTGAAACTTGGGTTACTATGGACAGTCAAACCATCTTGATTAGCAATCTGTTTGAAATTTCTAAATTTGCCTTTCGAGAATTCGAGGAAGGCAAATTGGGACGTTAATAACTTGGAATTTGGACAATTTTGACCTCCAAATTGCCGAAACATGGTTTGCCATCTAATTTCCGTAACTGTTTAGTCCATCAATCTGTTTTGGGAATGTTGGTTCGTCGTGCTGCAGTTTAATCCCTGTTCCTACACAATGAGCGTAATGTAGGAGCAATCAAGCGACTGATTAAGGAGTGTGATAGAAAATCCCTCTCCAGGTCGCGATTTCCTGTTGGTGCGTAAGTTCTGGACTGAACTAAACAATTACTAATTTCCAAACAGGTTCTAAAGGAGAAAAACAATGAAAGGAATTTTTGAGTTTATAGGATTGCTCAACGATAGTAAGGAAAGAATCGCCGCATTTATATCCGTAGGAAACGAGCCGGCGCTTCTACTTAAAACCCCCGATGAAACGGAAAGCCCGATTTTCAATTTAACGAATTTGGGCCTTACATCAGCGCAATGTTATTGGGAGCATATCATGAAAAACAGCATTTCAGCGTTCATTTTGATGACAATCGTTTTGATGGCAGGGTGTGATAATCAAGGAACAATTCCAAACGTGCTCGCTCAAATCGACGGTTCGCATGAGCAACTAGAAATTACGTGCAAACGATTAACCTTAGTCGATGACGAAGGCACTCCTAGATTAACACTGTTTACAGATTCAAAGACTGGAGACCCTGGTATTACAATGTCGGGCAATAGTGGCAGATTGCACATGAACTTAGGGACACAGGGTGTGCGAATTGTTATGGAATCCGGCCCAGGAGAAGCAAGGATAACGTTAGAAGCTGATGATTCTGAAGCAAGTATTACTCTTGCAGACGAAAACGGGCGTATAGAACTTATTCCGCCTCGTAAGTGAAACGCTTAAGCGGTATGTAATCAATGTCTATTGGCAATAACCCCGGTAACACAGGTAAGGAAGGAAAGATTATGCCGTCTTCTCCGGAAGAAGGTATGATGCAAGAGGAAAAATGAATTGAGGATCATTCCAGCTAATTACTTGGGGGCTTTTAAGCCTAAGATACAGAGGACGGCGCGCTTCTACCTATGGTATTCGATTATAATCACCGACTTACCGGTTCCAAAAACTCCTATCCAAGCTGCGATACTGTATCGCCTCCGAAACATGCTCTCCCTCAATGGTGAGGCTGCCCCCAAGGTCGGCGATGGTACGCGCAACTTTCAGAATGCGGTCATACGCGCGGGCGCTAAGACCGAGCTGCGTGATGGCGACTCGCAGCAATTCTTGGGCGTCTTCTTCGACTTTACAGAACTCGCGGAGATGCTTGGACTCCATATTTGCGTTGCAGTAGACCGTCGTTTGAGCGAAACGATCCTGTTGGATACGGCGCGCGGTCTGTACGCGCTTACGAATATCCCCCGACGGCTCGCCTGCGAAGTCGCTCGACAGATCTTTGTACTTGACCGCCGGGACCTCAACCTGAAGGTCAATTCGATCAAGCAGCGGACCGGAAATGCGAGAGATGTAGTTCTGAATCTGCCGCGGCGAGCATCGGCAGTCGCGGGTCGAATCGCCGAAAAACCCGCATGGGCACGGGTTCATCGCTGACACAAGCATGAAATTCGCGGGATAGGTGTAGGAGGCCGCAGCACGTGCAATCGTCACATGCCCGTCTTCAAGCGGTTGCCGCATCACTTCGAGCACATTCTTGCGAAACTCCGGCAACTCGTCCAGAAACAGCACGCCGTTGTGCGAGAGGCTGACCTCGCCGGGGTGCGGAAACTTCCCACCGCCAATTAACCCGGCATCGGAGATGGTGTGGTGGGGTGAACGGTAGGGGCGAGTGGCTATCAGCGGCACGTCATCTGCCAGAAAGCCCATGATGCTGTGAATTTTTGTCGTCTCAAGCGCCTCGTCCAGTGTCATGTCGGGCAGAATAGTCGGAATCCGCTTGGCAATCATCGTTTTGCCTGATCCCGGCGGTCCAATCATAATTAAATTGTGTCCGCCCGCCGCCGCAACCTCGATCGCCCGCTTGACATGTTCCTGCCCTTTCACGTCGACGAAGTCAATCATATACTCCGAGTGCTGCTGAAACGCCTCCCGAATGTTATACTTAAACGGCTCAATGGTGCGTTCGCCGTTCAGGAACTGAACCGCCTCCTGCAACGATTCCACGGGGTAAACATTCAAATCATCGACAATTGCGCCTTCCTTGGCATTCGCTTTTGGTAGAATGGCACCGGTGAACCCCTTCTCTTTGGCATTGATTGCAGTCGGCAGACAACCCCGCACCGAGCGGATGCTCCCGTCGAGCGCCAACTCCCCCAAAACTAGCGTTTTGTCAAAGCGGTCGCTGCGGACTTGCGCCGTAGCCGCCAACACGCCCAGAGCAATCGGCAGGTCGAAGGCAGAGCCCTCCTTGCGCACATCGGCGGGCGCGAGGTTGGCCGTGATTCGGGTCGTCGGAAAATAGAAACCGGAGTTCTTGATAGCCGCCGCCACGCGCTCGCGACTTTCTTTTACCGCGCTATCCGGCAACCCGACCGTATTGAAGGCGGGCAGTCCATCCGCGATGTCAATCTCTACCTGAACAATGTAGGCATCAATGCCCATGACTGCGCTGCTCTGCACCGTGGCAAGCATATTTACCTCTTCTCCATATCTTTACTTCTAGCGCTACGAAATGAAAAACTTCCCAAACGATCAAGAGAGCGAGTGCGATAGGATTCCCATAAAAATCCTCTTCTCGACTTTGCACATTTGTAGGGTGCGATCAACCAAGCGGATAGTGATCAACCGACTGATTAATGAGGGATCAAGCGAATGGATAATGAGTGCGATAGTAGCTCCTGATAGAAATCCCCTGCGCACCAGCCTTTAAAAAAGCCAGAGGGGGAAGGTGTATAACAAAGGGAAACACAAACACGGGCTTACAGAAGATTTTCAACAATCTCGCCTCCGCCTATATGGGCCCGACCCGCCGCGGCCCCCTATCCATTGCCAGCATAGACGAATCATAGCTTCGCTTCATCAGATCGAGTTTTAACCCTTGGCTACTGCGCTCATCCCACAGGTTCTCAAACTCGCCGGGATCGGCTTCCAAGTCGTAGAGCTCTCCGTGTTGATGCCCGTGATACACCACCAGTTTATGCGACCTATCTCGGTACATCGTGGCGAAAGTGCCATCCGGCATGTCGACGGCATCGTAGTATTCGCATCGGACGAAGTCACGGTGATGGTCTCCCGAGACCTCCCCTTGTAGGATTGGCAACAGCGATCTGCCCTGCATTCGCTCAGGCACATTCAATCCAGCCAACTCCAGCAACGTCGGCGCCTTGTCAAGGAGTTCTACTAGCGCATCGTTCTTCAAGCCGGACTCGAAGTGTCCGGGCCAAGAAAAAACAAGCGGTACGCGCACCAGTCCCTCGTAGAACCGGCACCCCTTCTGGATCAATCCGTGATCGCCCAACATCTCCCCGTGATCGCTGGTGAAGAGGATTACCGTCTGCTCACGCTGTCCGGTTTCCTCCAGCCTTTCAAGGATACGCCCCACCTGATCATCTATCAGCTTGATCATCGCATAATAGGCAGCCTGCAAACTCTTCGCATCCCGTGCGATCGTTGATTCGGCATCAACCGTCGCTGGCGAACTTGGAGATTGCGGCACAATCGGATTTTTAATATCCAGCTTGTCCGGAGATTGTCCTCGGGACTGAAAATCAACGGCTTCCAGTTTCTTCTGCTGTTCTAGGTCAGTTTCACGAAATAGCGGCCCGGGCATCTCTGCGGGATCAAACATCTCCCTGTACGACTGCGGCGGATTGAAGGGCGGATGGGGATCATAGATATTTACGCTCGCGAGCCAAGGTCGTTCTCGGTCCTCCCGGATAAAGTCAATCGTCTTTTCCGCGCACCAGGTGGTTTGATGGAGTTCAGCAGGGACGCCCTCAACGTTCGCAATTAACTCTCCAAGGATATAGCCTTTCCCCCGCACCCAGTCCGCATAATCGTGCCCTGTTTCCCAGTCATCACGGGGCGCGTGGCTGTACTGCCAATATCGGTATCCGTCGTTTGCACGCCGCTCGACGCGCCCATACGCACTGGTGAGGTGTAGCTTACCGATTAGCCCGCAATCGTATCCGGCTTCCGCCATCATGCGGGTAACCAAGGGCGGATTGTCCGGGAAATATTCGTTCCCGTTACCGTTGACGTGCACGGTGCTCGGATACATTCCGGTTAGAAAACTAGCCCGGCTGGGCGTGCATATCGGACTCTGACAGAAGGCGTGGGTGAAGGCGACTCCGTCTTGCACCAACCGGTCAATATTCGGTGTTGAAACATAGGGGTTGCCCAAGGCGCCGATAGTGTCGTATCGTTGCTGGTCCGTGCAAATCCAGAGGATGTTCGGAAGTAGGTCTCCTTTGCTCTGCCTATTATTGATAAGCATGAACTCCTCTGCAGATGCGAGCTATCAGGTTGGCGCCTTGCACACTGTCAGGTAGATTCTGCCAGATTAAGGTTCTCGCAGTTGACAATCCAAGATTTTCGGTACAGATTGATACGCTTCATATTAGACATCAAGGAATCGTGTCTCAAAGAAAGGCTTGAAACCCATTTGAGTCCAGAATGCCGAGGCTTCCGGGTTCTGTACGTTAAAGCTTACTTCGACTCGCTGTACATTTTGCGACCGAAACCATCCAATGCACGACTGAAAAAGTTGCCTGCCGATGCCCTTCCTCTTGTGAGATGTTGCAACCACAAGTTCGTTAATTTGCCCTACACGCCCTGTGTCGATTGGCCGTTTCAAAATACCCCAGATATATCCGACGATCTTGCCAGTCTCATGCCGCCATATGAATAGCGCTTCGTCTTCTAGTGCACTTTTGAACTGTTTCTGTTTGTGGTTGAGGACTCCCTCCGTCAAGTCGAGCAGATGACAGAATGTGTTCTGTGACGTAACACCGTCACGGAAAACTTCGACAATTCCCTCTATATCAGCCGGTCTCGCTCTCTGTACTGTCACGTCATCTTCCGGTATTATCCAGTTTGACAACAGCGTAGGCATCAATTTCCACGACTGCACTGGCCTTGCAGTGCAAGCGTGTTACCTCTTCTCCTCGTCACTACTGCTCGTGCACGACACATATACCTCTACGAGCAATCGAGGATTTTCATCTGTTCACATGCGCCAAATTCTAACAGAAGGACGGCACTCGGTCAACCCCGTTTCATTGAGATTCAACTCCCTGTCGGAGCGACCGTTTGCCAGCACAATCACAAATCCGGCTCGAAAACCAACTCCGGCACCACCACCTCCCAGCTATCACATAGAATGCGGTCTTGGTACTGTGGCTCAGAACGCTCGCGGTCCCAAGCGACAATGGCAAAGACCTTGGCAAATGTGCAGCGCATGCCGTCAAGCCCCTTGAAACCGGCGGCAAGCTGCCCCACGACCGTCCTACTGCTATCCAGAAGTTCCCAACGCTTCGACCCTACCCGCACCTGCAACGAATCGCCGGGCTTGAGCGCGGCAAGTGCGCGATGCACCGGATCGCTAGGACGCCTATACCCGGCGAAACCCAGAAAGACATCCCCTAGGCTGAGCCGCCTATAGCGGCGTCCGAGTTCCGGCGGTGCCGGTGGAAGTTCAACGGGCATCGGGTGGCGTATTACCGAAGGACTGCCCTGCAAGGTATCCTGCAGCGGGTGTGCTCCCGGAAAACGCGCCAGAGCGAGCGTGTGCCGCGCGCGGGTCATTGCCACGTAGTACAACCGGCGCGGGGCATCCGCATCTTCGCCGTAGTCAACTCGATCCCAACCTCCGTCCAGCACAACCACATGGTCGAACTCCAAGCCCTTGGCACGATGGGCGGTCAGCAGCAGCAACCCGCGTTGGCGGCGGCGCACACCCCGTCCCCACTCTGCCAGCCATTCGATAAAGTAATCGGCAGATGTTTCCGCACCTCCAGTCTCCATCGTGTACTCCGCTATGCCCTCATGCAGCAATTCGGTCCAAGGGCTTGAGGGTTGCTTGACCGCCCAGTTGTCTAGGTCTGCACTCGTCACCAGCCGGGAATCCCGTTCGCGCAGCCAGTCTACAAGCCCGCGGGTTTCCCGCAGACGCCAAACGTTCAAGATGTCTTCGTTTGCCATCTGAACCGGAATCCCCTCAAGTTCGCAAAGCCCCCGCACCGGATCGAGGTAACTCCACTCGCGCGCCGCAACTGCGCATTTAGACCAGTCCCAGTCGGGAGTCAAACTCGCCAATCGCTTCAACTCGGCGATGACTACTTGCGCCTGAGTGACGGCGCTATCGCCAGCGGACAGTATTTGCACTCTTCCGTGGGCGACCGGGTCTCGATCACTCCACGCGCCGCCGGAGGGTTCCTTCGCACGCGCGCTGTTGATGCCGATGGAATGGCCGGTCTTCATCCGCTGCCGCGCCGGCGCGATTACCGCATTGGCAGCCGCGATGATATGGGCGGTGGAGCGGTAGTTATCGGTCAGAAAGGTGGGTTTGGCGCCGTAGTCGGCTTCAAAGCGGCGGATGAACTCAACCGACGAACCATTGAAGGCGTAGATGTTCTGATCGTCGTCGCCCACGGCGAATAGGCTGAGTTTGTCGTCTTCGTCGGGGAGGGTTCTGCCCGCCAGTGCGGAAATCAGCGCGTACTGATCCGCGCCTATGTCTTGGTACTCATCCACAAGTATCCAGCGGAAACCCGCCAGCAGCCGCCCTCGATACTCGTCCGCTTCGTCCGGCGGCAGTCCCTCCCCGCGCAGTAACGCCGCCGCATCTCGGAGTATCCCTTGGAAATCCTCGTCGTCCATAGAATTTGCGCGTCCCGCGAAACTAGCGCCGACAAGACGCATGGCGAGCGCGTGGCACGTCAACACCATCACCCCGCGGGCATCGTCCCCGATCAGCTCCGCAAGACGGCGGCGAATCTCCACAGCCGCGTGCCGGTTGTAGGCGAGAGCCAGGATGCCGCGAGGACTTTCTCGCTTTGCGCGTACAAGGTAGGCGATACGATGCACCAATACCCGTGTTTTGCCGGAGCCGGGACCGGCGAGCACCAGCACGTTCGTCTGCTCCCGGTCGTCCACCACGATGCGGCGCTGAATGGGGTTTCTCAGGCTTTCGACAATGGTTCGCCACGACTCCGGAGTAGTCTGCCGCGAGATTTCTCTGCCTCTGTCAGGCAGCCAGCGGCGCAGGAATTCATCTCGGCTAAGCACGAAATAGTCCATCGCCAGACGCAGGGCGTCAGCCATTGATCCAAGCCCTTGCTGCGCGAACTCCGCCATAACGTGGATCTGCAGAATCTGCTCGTCGTAGTGCAGTTTGAGCGATGCAAAATCCGCCTGGGCAAAACCGCGGCGTTCCGGCTTCAGGTGGATAGTCATCGCCGACCGGAACACAGCCAAGCCTTTATTCAATTGGACGACCTCCTGTTCGTGCAGCCAAAGCAGGGCGCGCTCCATCAGTTTCTCGGGGCGCTTGACTCGGCTCATTAGGATTTGGTCCGACTTGACCGCGTTCAGCAGCTTGCCCAAGGTCGTCTCGGCGAGAAGGTCCGTGCCTCGACTTCCCGGCGGCAGGCTGGCGAGCAGATGTTCGAGGAGGCGCTGTGCGGCTTCGCGCCGCAACTTCGCGGTTTCCTTCAACGCATTCCACTCGCGTTGCAGCGTCACGCGCACAGTTTCTCCATCATGCCCCCGCACCCCGAGGCTTCCCCCTCCGCTCCCCTCGCCCCGTCCGTCGGCAGCGATGCTTCGGACAATCCGCCACAAACGTTCCGGCAGGGCAGAGGTATGCCCTTCCTCTTTCAACCGTTGTGTCGCAAGGCGGAGGTGTAGTAGGAAACTCTCGCCTTTGTCCATATCGGGGGCCGTTTCACGTAGAATATTTATGAGGGCCTCCTCCAGCGCAGCCGCTTCGTCGTAGCGTTTACCCGATGAACGCTCCACCCCTGTGTGCACGAAGGCGGTCAACACGGTGTCGTTGCTCGCTATACCTAATTGCTCCAAATCGTAGAGCGCGCCTCGCACCCCTTCCGGAGTCAGACCGGTGGCTGCCATCAGTTCGTCCGTCGAAATCCCCTCGTCCGGATCTGCCTCTATCAGTCTTTCAACTATGGTCGTCAGTTGGCAACGGTAGGCAACTCTGGGAGACGCTCTTTCCAGCTTGGCGCGCGCCTCCTCTTTCGATCTCACGCGCAGCGAGGATGGAAACACCTGCACATGGTTCTCCTCTCGGCTCAAAAGCACCGCCTCCTCCAACCATGCAACCGCGGTGCGCACGCGATTGTCGTCGGTTACCGAATCCCGCTCAAAGGCTTTTTCTTCGTCCTCAAGCAGGATTTCGCCGGGGGTGGCTACCACCTCGCCGCCCAATCGCTTTCTTCGATCCAAATTCCGCAATGCCCTCAGCACTCCGTGGATTTCACGGCGCGACAGCCGAGAATAAGCCGACATGCCAAACTGGTGCTCCACATCTTCAGGCGTGTAAAGCAGTACGCAGCGCGCCGTTTTCTGGTCTCGTCCGGCGCGGCCCGCCTCCTGCAGATAATTCTCCAAGGAACCGGGAATGTCAGCGTGGATGACGAGACGCACGTCCGGTTTATCTATTCCCATGCCGAAAGCGTTAGTGGCAGCGATGACTCGCAGGTTGCCGTCGATGAAACTCTGCTGGACATCCTTTTTGGTCTCCGGCGGCAGCCCTGCATGGAAGTAGCTCGACGCCATTTCTTTGACCTGCAAGAATTCGGCGATCTCTTCAGTCTGCCGTCGAGTGGCACAGTACACGATGGCGCCGCCCGGCTCATCCCTCGGCAGATCCGCTGTTATAATCTGATGAATATGAGCGTACTTCTCGCCGCCGCTCGTCTGCACGACCACAAACTCCAGATTCGTGCGGCGGGCGCCGCCGTCAAATACCTTCAGCTTGATGTCGAGTTCGTCGCGGAAATAGTCCACGATTTCCGCCTTCACATCGGGTTTGGCGGTCGCGGTGAGGCACATCACGGGCGGCACCGGCTGCTCTCCAGCCTTCTTGCGGATGAACCGACCCACATACCGGTAATCGGGCCGAAAGTCGTGCCCCCACTTAGACAGGCAGTGAGCCTCGTCCAGCACCCAGGCGCCGATTTCGCGCTGCTCCAGCACGCTGCGGAAGGAGACGTTCCGAAGCTGTTCCGGTGCGACGATAACGATTCCCGCATCCCCCAGTCGCACTCGATCAAAGGCATCGGCGCGTTCGGGCATCGACAGCAGTCCGTTGATAGTAACGCAGCACCCGATTCCCTGCCCCTCAAGCCCTGCCACCTGATCCGCCATCAAGGCGACCAATGGCGAAATCACCACCGTTAGAGCGCCTGTCTTTTCGTAGCGCGACAGCGCCGGGACCTGATAGCAAAGCGATTTGCCGCTGCCGGTCGGCAGGATCCCCAGCACATGCTCCCTCTCCATCGCCGCCTCAACGATGGACTGCTGCATGGGGAACTCGGCGTCATCCTTTGGCTCCGGTCGAAAGTCGGGGTAGCTGAACCAGCGGGAGAGTTCCTTGCGGGCGTCGTGCCGGTCACGGCACCAGCCGCAAGCGGCATCGGCACAGGAGGTGTCGCGCAGCCGGCGCACCAATCGTCCCGCCTCGGGAAACTGATGCCGCACCCAAGGGGGCATGACCGAGTTGCCACCGGACACCGATATCCACGCCAAGGCATAAGCCAACTCCCAAGCGTGCCGGTCTGCATTTACTATCGCCTCGCGGGCGTGTGTCTGGCATGCCTTGTCATTTAGAAGATCGTATATAGCGACGTACGCCTTGGCATCGACCGGCTTTTGTGAACCCCGTACAGACGCGAAAAACCTATCGAATCCAACGCCATCGACTGCCGTGGTCAACCAGTGCCATGCCGTCAACAGGTCGGACGATGTGCTGCGGAAAGCCATTTGCTGATCGTTGAAGACCTCTAGGGCAAGTCTGGCATCCAACTCCGGGTCGTTGATGCGTCCGCGCTTGAGCTGCCCATCCTGATAATGCTTAACCAAGTGATGATACGGGTTGCGCGGGAAGGCTAGGGGATTGAGTCTGAGCGTATCCACGGCAGGCAGCCGCAATAGCCGCAGATTGGAGGCAGCGGCTCGCAGGTGGGGCAAATCGAAATCGATCAGGTTGTGTCCCAGCAGGAAGTCTACGCCATCGGCAAAATCGTCCAGCTTTGCCAATGCCGCAGCCAAGCCGCCGCTCGCCGCGGACACAATCAGGGACCGACCGGTATCCGGGCGCACCGCCGCGAAGGCATGGATACGGCGATCTTCCACGCCGATTTCAAGATCCAGCGACAGGCAATTTAATGAGAGGTTACTACTTTCGTCAGCCAACAGAGTGAGTCTATCCGCGCTCGGTTCACGCGACCGATTTGTGGATTTTAATCCGGTCAAGCGCTCCATATTCTAGCAGAAGGAGTATGCCCAATCAACTCTGTTCCGTAGGATCAAACGAACAATCAACTGACATCAAACAACCGAACAGGACAGGTTATAGAAATTTCTCTTCAAACATCGAATTCTTGATTTCCGTTCTTCCCATTGTACCAGTCGCACTTAGCCCCAGCGGGGCGACAGGTGTATAGCGGGCGAAAGCACAAATTTCCAAAGCCCCGGAGGGGCGGCAGGTGTAGGCCATTGTAGGCGTTACTTTCAATTATCAAACCCCCCATTGGGATCAACTTAAGGGATTTCGTCTAGTATCGGTGGTGTTCTCCGACGCAAAACCCTTAACTTAGTCCCATAGGATGGGGAGGAAATCTCTATCATCCCCCGCACGGTAGGTGCGGTTTCCAACCGCACCGGCACCTACGGAAACCAGCGCCATGAGTCATCTTTTGTGGCGCACCCATCAGTGAACGAACTGGTATTCCCTCGCTCACGTCTACATGGAGATTAACAGTTCAAGACATTGAAGCCGCGTGACTTGCACCCTAAAACGCTTAACTTGATCCCTATGCTTTCAATTATCAAACCTCCTATCTCTCCTTCCCTCTTTTCATGGCTGCTATGCTTTTGAGCGACACAGAAAAGCCTCTATTACCAAAAATCAACTGCAATCGTCTTGCGCGTTTCCTCCAATTGGTTTGACTTTGCCCGCTTTATCTGGTATAATCATTACCTAGTTACACGATTCTTATATGGAATTTGAAATCATGCTCTTCCAACCCACGTCCATCAACAATCGCCCTGCCATCGCTTCCGCAGGGAACAATCTTTTGGATTTATTGCGATTGCCTTGCGTGATGGGCGGAGGCGTAATGAGGAGGCGTTAGACTGCATTCATACCGATTCTCGATTAACGGCCCATCATCGAACCTTCCTTCGGTGGTGGGCTTTTTATTTGCTGTTAGTGGATCACAAGAAAACGACTTAAAACTGGGAGCCACAGCCAATCGCACAAGTTGGCGAATTGAGGAGAACCGAAATGCCAGAATACTCATATCAGCCCGGGGCTATCGAGCCGAAATGGCAACGCATCTGGGACGAACGAAAAACGTTCCGCACCCCCGACGACCCCGGGGCATGGAAAGGAAAACCGAAATATTATATCCTTGATATGTTTCCCTACACCTCCGGCGCGGGTCTGCACGTGGGCCACCCCAAAGGCTACACCTCCACGGATGTGTTGGCTCGCATGAAGCGGATGCAGGGCTTCAACGTGCTGCACCCGATGGGCTGGGATTCGTTCGGACTGACCATCGAACGCACCGCCGAGCGCGAGAATATCCACCCGGCTATTGTGACGAGCAGAAACATCGACAAATTCCGCGAACAGATTAAACGCATCGGGTTCTCCTACGATTGGGACAGGGAGATAAGCACGTCCGCACCGGACTACTACCGGTGGACACAGTGGATTTTCCTGAAACTCCACGAGAAAGGATTGGCGTACCTTGATGACATTCCCGTCAACTGGTGCCCCGCACTCGGAACCGTTCTCTCTAACGAGGAGGTCAAGGATGGGAAGTACGTGGAAACCGGCGATCCGGTCGAGCAACGCCTGATGCGGCAGTGGATGCTGAAGATTACCGCGTATGCCGAGCGACTCTTGGAGGACATTGAAGGACTCGATTGGCCCGAAGGAATCAAGGAAATGCAGCGGAACTGGATCGGAAAATCCGAAGGGGCGGAGATAGAGTTTAGGATCAAGGATTCCGGCCATTCATTCTCCGTTTTCTCCACTCGCCCGGATACGCTGTTTGGGGCGACGTACTGTGTCTTCGCACCGGAGCACCCGCTGGTTGAAGAATTTACGACGGAAGAGCATCGCTCCGCTGTCAAGGCTTACGTCGAGGAGGCGAGGAACAAAACCGATCTGCAGCGAACCGATCTCGCCAAAGAAAAAACCGGCGTCTTCACTGGGGCTTACGCAATCAATCCCGCGAATGAAAAGGCAATCCCCATCTGGGTTGCCGACTACGTACTGATGGCGTACGGTACGGGAGCCATTATGGCGGTACCCGCTCAGGACGACCGCGACTGGGAGTTTGCCGAAGCGCACAATCTACCCATTATCCGCACTGTTCAGCCTCCGGAAGATTTCGATGGAGGCCCCTACCTCGGCGACGGTCCCGCCATAAACAGCGACTTTCTCAACGGTCACGACGTTCAAGCGGCGAAATCGAAGATGATTCAGTGGCTTGAAAATCAGCGGAAAGGTGAGCGGCAGGTGCAATACCGCCTGCGCGATTGGCTGTTTTCGCGCCAACGTTACTGGGGCGAACCCTTCCCCACGGTGCAGTTGGAGGATGGAACGATCATTGCGCTGCCCGAGGGCGAACTTCCGGTGGAGTTGCCGCCTATTGACGAATACAAACCGACAACCGATGGTGAGCCGCCTCTGGCGCGCGCCTCCGACGACTGGCTGATGGTCACCTTGCCCGACGGGCGGAAAGGCGTGCGGGAAACGAACACCATGCCCCAGTGGGCGGGATCGTGCTGGTACTATCTGCGATACATGGACCCGCAAAACGAGGCGGAACCCTGGTCCGCCGAGGCGGAGCAATACTGGATGCCGGTCGATCTATACGTCGGCGGCGCGGAACACGCAGTGCTCCACCTGCTCTACGCACGGTTCTGGCACAAAGTGCTGTACGACTGCGGGCTTGTCTCTACGAAGGAACCGTTCCAGAAACTCTTTAATCAGGGCATGATCCTCGCCTATTCCTATCAGGATGACAACGGCAAATACTACTCCCCGAAAGAGGTGGAGGAGCGGGATGCGGAGTGGTACGTCAAGGCATCCGGTGTGCCGGCAAACACCCAGATTGAGAAAATGTCCAAGTCTCGTTTCAACATCGTGACGACGGAGGAGGCAATCGATGCGTATGGCGCCGATTCCCTGCGTCTGTACGAACTGTTTATTGGTCCCCTGAGCGTCAGTGCGCCGTGGCAGACGCGCGGCGTGGATGGCGTCTACCGATTTCTTCAACGGGTGTGGCGGCTCGTGATCGACGAAGACACCGGCGAACTCAATAGCAAACTGACCGATGCCCCCATTGACAGCGATGCGGAACTGTGGAAGGTACTGAACCAAGCTATCAAGGACGTCACCGAGGACACGGAATCAATCGACAAAATGAACACGGCGGTCAGCCACATGATGGTGTTCGTCAACGCCGCCACACAAGCGAAATCCGTCCCGAAAGAGGTGGTGAAGACGTTCCTCCGGCTGCTTTCCGCCTATGCGCCGCACATTGCCGAGGAGCTATGGGAACGCCTCGGTGAGGCGGAACTCATCGCTCACGCACCCTGGCCCATCTGCGATCCGGAAGCGCTCAAGCGCGAGGAGGTCACTATCGTGGTGCAGGTCAACGGCAAACTGCGGGGGCGCGTCCAACTCGCCGTGGACGCCAGCAACGAAGAGGCGGAAGCTGCCGCGCTGGCGGACGAGCGCGTACAGAACCACACCGCCGGAAAAACGGTGCGAAAGGTTATTGTCGTCCCCAACCGATTAGTGAACATCGTCGTGTGAACCGGCGCCCGAAGGATTGATAATGAAGAGGAAAAACTGAATGTCTGAAACTGAAAACGGAGTGTCAATTGTACCCATCGGCGGATTGGGGGAATTTGGCTTGAACATGATGGCGTACGAATACGGTGAGGATATCATCGTTATCGACACCGGTCTCATGTTCCCCGACCCCGACATGCCCGGCGTGGACCTCGTGTTCCCGGATTTGACCTATCTGATCGAAAACCGGCACAAGGTTCGAGGAATCGTCCTCACCCACGCACACGAGGATCACATCGGTGCTCTGTCGCTGTTCCTTCGTCAGATCAACGTGCCTGTCTACGGCACCGCGTTGACGCTCGCCATAGCGAAAGGGCGGTTGCGCGAATACGATGTGCTCAAGGACGCCGAACTGAACGTCATAACGCCCGACGAACCGCTGCAACTCGGAAACTTCAAACTTGAATTCATCTACGTCACCCACAGCATTCCCGATGCGGTGGCGATCGCGCTCCACACGCCGGTCGGCATCATCGTCCATACGGGCGACTACAAGTTTGACCTCACCCCCGGCGACAATCGGCTCACAGATGTGCACAAACTTGCGGCGCTTGGCGAAAAAGGGGTACTGCTCCTTGTCTCCGACAGCACGAACGCCGATCGTCCCGGTTTGACGCCTTCGGAACGCAGTATCTATAGCGACCTCGACCAAATCTTTCAAAACGTCGAGCACCGGCTTATCTTCTCCACCTTTTCCTCAAGTCTTCACCGTATCCAACAGTTTGTGGAACTCGCGCAGCAGCACCGCCGCCTCATTGCGGTCAGCGGGCGCTCGCTGGTCAACAACATCCGCACCGCCTCGGAACTTGGATACCTCGACGTGCCGCCCGACCTGCTGATTAACCCGCGCGAGGTCGATCAATTCAGTCCGCACGAGGTTGCCGTATTGAGCACCGGCAGTCAGGGCGAGCCGCGCTCCGCGATGGCGCTGATGGCGATGGAAAACCACGCCTTCCTGCGGATTGAGCCTGAAGACACCGTCGTCATTTCCGCTCGAATTATTCCGGGAAATGAGAGATCAGTCGGCAACATGATTAACCACCTCCTACGGCGCGGCGCTCACGTTCTCCACGAAAAGAACGCGAATGTCCATGTTTCCGGTCACGGCGCGCAGGAAGATCTGAAATTGATGCTCAATCTGGTGCGTCCCAAGTTCTTCATACCGATGCACGGCGAGTATAGCAATCTGGTTCAGCATGCCGAACTCGCCGAGACCGTTGGCGTTCCCTACGAAAACATCACGGTCGCCGAGAACGGTGATTGCGTGTGGCTCACGCCCGATTCGTGCGATATCCGAGACAAAGTCCCTGCGGGCAGAGTCTTGGTCGATGGACACATAGATCTCGGGGTTGAGGACATCGTGCTCCACGACCGCCATCAACTCTCGCAGGACGGCATGGTGATTCCGATCACCGTGCTGGACAGCAACAGCGGAGATTTGGTAGCCGGACCTGACATGGTCTCCAGAGGGTTCGTCTACATGGATGAATCGGAAGACTTGATGAACGAAGCCAAGAACGTGGTGATTCATGCACTGGAACACATGAGCCTAGAGAGCAAGAGCGAGACCGAAACCGTGCAGGAGGAGGTACGAACCACCCTGCGCCGATTCTTCGCGAAAAAGACCGACCGCCGTCCGATGGTGTTGCCCGTTGTCATGCGCGTCTAGGCGCCGCTTTCCCCTAGTGAGCACGCCACGCCTTGGTGAAAACCGAACTTGAGTAATCCGGTAGGTGCGGTTTCCTAACCGCACCGGCAAGTTGCGCGCGTCTCGTCGAAAACGGGACTGAAAGAACAGAAGAAATAGGAGGCCCTCACAATGGAAAATAAATCGGTCTTGCAAGGGTGGCTACAAACCCTAGCGATAATCGCCACAATTCTGGGGGCGGTGGGATTCTTCTGGTTGAACGTTGCGAGCAAAGATGACATCAAGTTACTGCGAGATGAAATGAATCGCCAATTTGCTGAAATTCGTTCGGACATTAAGCAGTTGAATCAGGATTACAAAGATCGTCTTGTCCAACACAATAAAGAAGACTAAGAACAAATGACCATGCCAACGGCACGTGAGTAATCTTAAGGTCCCTCCCCTAATCCCATGTAAGCGTGATTGAACGATCAAATGACTGAATAAGGAGATCAAGCAAGCGAATAGCGCGCGCGATAGTAAATCCAGCGATAGAGTTCCCATAGCAAATCCCGTGCGATAGAGGTTCTGCTAACGCCAAGAATAACCTACATGGCTTTTAAGGTTCCATTCTTCTATAACCTTCCAACTTTCCCCTCCGACCACGAGTCACAAGCCACTGCCTCTCCCCGTTTTCTCTTGAAAACTCCCTCCCTTTCTTGCACAATAGTCGGGAGATTCCATCACGACCGCATTCCGGAGAATACCCATGATGAAACACATCGCTTGGCTATTCCTCATCTTCTGCACCGCCGCCCACGCCCAAGTCGTGGACATCCCCGACCCCAACCTCCGCGCCGCCATCCGCGGTGAACTCCAATTACCTCCCGGCAAGGGGATTACAAAAGAGGATATGCTGCGGTTGGAAAGCCTAGGCGCAGCCCGCCACGACATAATGCACCTTACGGGTTTGGAACACGCGACGAATCTGACAAGTCTGTCCCTGTGGGGAAACCCGCTCGCCGAACTGGCACCGATAGCCAACCTCCAAAGATTGACCTACCTTGATATCGCCGCCTGCTCCATTTCAGATATAACATCGTTATCAAACCTCATCAATTTGACTGGTCTTAACGTCCGATTTAATCGGATTGTCAATATCGGTCCAGTCGCAAATCTGACAAATCTCGTTTCGCTGCGACTTGAGGGCAACCGCATCGCCGATGTTACGCCGCTCGCCAATCTCACACAACTCACCGAATTGTACCTGAGCGACAACCACATCCCAGATATTCGCCCGCTTGCAAATTTAGTAGAATTGGAGACGTTAGATATTCGAGGTAACCCCGTTACAGATCGCACACCGCTAGATGGACTCGCTTTAACTCACTTTTTTTATGACCAAATTTGTGAGCTCCCGCTGCTCCCAATACACGACAGAATCAATGACAGAGACTACCCTTCCATTTTCACGGCATGGGCGGGACCGCATTGGGTATCTATTCTCAATCGTCCCGATTTATCAGGTGTCGAAAACGTGGCTAGCCACGATCTGTGGTTCAGTGTCCCTCAATTTGGATTGACATTCAAGGAAACACCTGACGGTTTTTCAATGGCGGGCAGCCTTGACGAGGCAATACAAAGGCGTGACGAGTTTCTCGCCCTTAATCCGAACATGCTTTTTATCGCCGACATTAGAATGAGGTCCTACGCGCTTGACGAATTCCCCGAAGACTGGCCATACTGGATAAAAGATTCCGATGGAAATATCGTCAACGCTTGGGCAGGGGTATTCGGTTTAATTGATTTCACCCACCCCGACATTCAAGATCGAATTGTTCAACAGGCTATCGCTGTTTCCAAGTGCGGATTATACGACGGAATTCACTTTGATTGGTGGCACGAAGGCGGTGCCATTCTTGCCGAACTATACGGTGATTGGTCGCACAAATTTCGAGGGAATGAAGCAGAGCAACGCGCTCGAGATAATATCCTGCGGCGCATTCGCGCCGGAACCAGACCCGATTTCCTTATAATGGGAAATACCAATCGTCGCATTATTCCAAGGACAGCGCCTCATATTAACGGCGGCTTCATGGAAACATTAATACCTCACTCTGCAACCGGAGACCATCTCGAAGCGCTACTCAATGAAGTTGAAACCTCTTTGCTCTGGTTAGAGCAGAACCTAAGAGAACCACAAATTAACGCACTTGAAGGTTGGGGGATTCCTACCAAATCCCCCGACGATCCGACGAATCTCCGTTGGATGCGCGCGTTCACGACCTTAAGCCTGACACATTCCGATGGCTACGTACTTTTTAACTTGGGCGAGGGCCACGAGCACTACTGGTACGACTTCTGGGATGCCGACCTCGGACGCCGCGTTGGCTCTAAAGCCCAGCTCTACGAAGACCGTCCCGGCCTTTACATCCGCGAATACACCAACGGCTGGGCGGTCTACAATCACAGCGGCGAGCCGCAAGTTATCACGTTGCCGGAGGAGGCGCAAGGCGTCGCCAGCGGGCTGGTAAACACGGAGCACGCGCTGCCCAACCTTGATGGAGAGATATACCTTAGGGCAAAACCAAAGAATCCGGCGGATGTCAACGGCGATGGGGTGGTGAATATCCTCGACCTGACAATTATTGTACTGGGGTTTGGGACGGATAATTTGGAGGGAGACGTGAACGGGGATGGGTTTGTCAACATTCTTGATCTCGTATTTGTAGCCAACCGTTTCTGAATCACAGACTGTGGCATTTCCTCCGGCTTGCGACTTCCAGTGGGGCGCTAACAGCTCACCATCCCGCTGCCAACATAACGACGTATGACTTTCAAATCCATCTGCTACTGGTTCTGGTTTCTAATCTTGGCGGTGATGGGGCTGGCACTGACCCGCATCCCCCTGTTCAACCTGCTGGCGTTTGAATCCTGCGCGGTTCTCGCCATCGGCATCGCGTTCGCCGGGGCGTATATCAGCGTAACCTGCGTACACCGTCTGAAGCGCTCACTCCAAGTTCCTTCAGGCTCCTCCCGCCAAATTGTGATAACCCTCTTCTGGAAAACGTTCGGGGTCAACCTGACATTGTTGGTTGCGCCGCTTGTCATTCTCCTGTTAAACGCGCTGCGCGTGGAGAACTGCGATCTATCCGACGGTTTCGCATTCTTTGTTCTTTTGCCGGTTGCCAGTTGCGCCTACGCCACCGCGGTCGGACTGTTTTTCGGCTTCTGTATGAAACGGCGTTGGGTCGGGTATACTGCGTACTTGGCGTATATCCTTGTAACGTTTCTTACGTTCCTCTACAACCTCGTCTTCCATCCCCCCGTGTTCGGCTTCCACGCGGCTTTCGGTTACTTTCCCGGACCCATTTACGACGAACAGATTCCGATCACCGGTTCACTGTTCATCGCGCGTGGGACAGCGCTCCTGCTGGCGTGGTTCTTTTTGTCAATATCAATCATCGCGCTGGAGTCAGGTAGACGCCCCCAACTTCCGCTCACCTTGAACTGGCGGAAACTCTTTCGGATTAAGCCGCGCTTTACGGAGGTATACCCTCGGATTCAACTCATTGTGCTCGTATGTCTACTCCTACTCATCTACCTGAACAGAGGCGAATTTGGTTTGCGTCCGACTCGTGGATACATTGAGCGTGCGTTAGGAGGATTGCACGAAACGGAACATTTCAAGATATTCTACGAGAAGGGGTCGAAGGTTGAACGGGAAATCGAGACGATTGCGCGAGACCACGAGTTTCGGTACGCCCAACTAACCGACTACCTCCGGACGCAGTCCACGAGGAAGGTGAACGCTTATATCTACACATCGCCCGAGCAAAAGAAGCACCTCATCGGCGCCGGACACACCTTGGTTGAAGACCCTCTCGGCTACGGCTTTCATGTCAATTATGAGCCGTTTCCCCACCCAATCATCAAACACGAATTAGTCCACGCATTGACATCAGATTGGCACCCGTTCTTAAAGGTCAGCCTTAAGCTGGGGTTGCACGAAGGCATCGCTGTCGCCGCAGATTGGAACGAAGGGAAATTGACACCCCATCAATGGAGCAAGGCGATGCGAGTGCTGGGCGTCGCCCCTACGATTGAGCAAATTATGGGACTCGGTTTCTGGGCACAGGCATCTTCGCGCAGTTATATGCTTGCCGGATCGTTTGTCCGATACCTGGTGGAGGCATACGGGGTAGAGGTGTTCAAACGCGTTTTCCCGACGGGGAATTTTAGGGACGTTTACGGCAAATCCTTGGCAGAATTGGGTAACGAGTGGGGGACGTTTCTGGACACCGTCTCTCTGACCCCCGCGGATTTGACAACCGCGGAACACCGTTTGAAGCGCAGGAGCATTTTTCAGAAGAGGTGTGCGCACGAGATCGCCGAACTTTCGGCGGATGCATGGAGGTCGTATCGCCGGTCGAACTTTGCGGGGGCGATTCGGCTATTCAATCGAATTCACGAATTTGACCCAGATAATCCGCGCCATCTGCGCGGGCTAATATACGCTCATTATCGGGCGGGAGATTACGCGCAAGCAAGCGAGTGGGCGAAGAAAATCATAGCACACCCTGCCGCGACAACGCGGCAAGTCGCCGAAGCAAAAAACGTGCAAGGTAATCTGAACTGGGGTGACGGAAAACACGAATCCGCTCAAGCGCTGTATCAGGAGGTGTTGACGCTCAATGCCTCGGACGCGCTCAACCGAGAAGCGCACGCCAAACTTGCGACGCTTGCGCTTGAATCGCCAACGGTGCGGTCACGCATGAAACAGGTGTTGATTGGAGAGGAATCCAACACATCAAGGATGAATCTACTCCACGAGGTGGTTGACGAGATACCGGAGTGGGGGCTTGTCTACTATCTGATTGGTCGTCAACTGCATCTCAATCAGGAGTACGCGGCATCGAACGATTACCTCGCTAAAGCGGTGGCGTTCGGCTTACCGCATCGGATTTTGAAGATTGAGAACACGCGGCTGGTTGCCATCAACCAGTATCATCTGCGACAATACGACGGCGCGATGTCGCAGTTTAGGCGGCTGGCGGAAGCCAATGATTTGTCGCTCGGCTCAATTTTCACCGCCACGGATTGGATCGAGCGATGCGAGTGGGAGAAAGGCAGGGAAACGATACCGCACATTGACGGAGAGTGAACTTGCTAGGCGCCATAAGGCACACATTGCTCTCTCGTCCTCGACACAAGGGATTGACACATGTCTTGGAATCATTATACGAGAGCTAAATCGGACATCCTGTCTGCGTTGGCATTGTCGGGGACGGGTTTCAGACATTGGCTTAACGAAGATTGAGGGTTTGTCCCTTCGTTTTTGTAGGAATCCGCTAGGTTTCGGCCAAACGAAGCCATTTTATCGTTTGGATCCATTTCCAATACTATGCCGTAATCTCTTATAGCATCGTCATACTGTTTGAGATAAAAGTAGATTGTTGCCCTAGCGAAGTAGGCCACAGTCGCTAACTTACTCTCCTTGCCCTGAGCTTCAATGATGTTATCTAGGGCTGTTTTAAACGCATCAACATCTCCATCCGCTTCGAAGGTTTTCTTTGCAACCACATAAAACGTATATGCTTCCTCGTAATCCGACAGTCTTTCAATCAACCATTTTTGATAATCCAACATCTCTCTCATTTTGAAGCCTCCTGATACTCTTTCCAATATGCCTTTGCTCTTCTGATGTCTTGAGACTGCGTAGATTTTGAGCCGCCATAAAGCAACAGAATAGTAGTACTAATCATTGCAAAGTAAACTCGGTAACCTAAATGAATGCGTAGTTCAAACAAGCCGTACCTGAGCGATTTATAATCACCTAAATTTCCTTTTTGTAGACGGATGAGACGGTTGTCAATAATAGATCGTACCACTCGATCAAGAGACCCTAATCATTTCGAGAACGGGTAGCGGATACTGGCAATGTAGGGTGGGTACGGCGATCAAGTGCCCGAACACGGAACTCAACATTGATGCCGCGAGCTCCTGAAAGCGCCAGAAGTGTGGCACGTTATAACACTCAAATTTTCAGTAACGGCGTTATCATCAATTTTTCAATCAGGGTCTGAATAGGGCATCCTACCGTTCTCCGAAAGGAATGATATGGAGATTTGTGTCTTTTTCTTGAAGTTTCCGACCCAATTTTTGCCTAGGCGATTACCGTTTGCCAAACGGAGATTCATTTGAATTGACTGTTTAGTTTTCAAAGGTTGTTGTATTCTGTCTCGAGCGATCAATCTATTTCACAGAAATTAGCGTAAGATTTTCTAGCAACGAAAGTACTTTTTCAATCTGCGAATGATTTATGTTCCAGCCATATTTTTCAGCGATATTCCGAATCTGCTCGCGCGTAGCACTTCCCTGCTGATTGACAATGTAATAGACCTTCGCAGCGATTGAAAGAGTGTTAAAATAATTGTTGGACAATTTCCTGTTTAGGAGATTAAGAGCTTTCACCCATTCCATGTATCCGTCTTCCTGTTCTATCTCTTTCATTACAGTTTTCCCATCGGGAGTCAAAGAATACGTATGACGACGGATTTCTCCAAAGATATTTCGGTCTCTTGAAACTGTTGAAGTCTCCGAAACAAGAGTCTCTGTTACCTCCTTGAGAAAACCAGTGCTTACGAGAGTATCAAGATTTTCCGCAACTTCACTACTATAAGGTCCATAGTAGTGCGGCCGAAAACCGAGGTTGGTTTCATTCAATACTGAGAGGAAATAAAGCTTCTTTTGAAGCGTAGTTCGCCCCCGTAGCCTTTTCTGTTTCTCATTTCCAATAACAAGCAAAATCAGGTCTTGAATGTGCATGCGAATTCCTTCCATTAGGGCTGTGCATTTGTTATTTCCCGTGTCATGGAGATAACAAAATCTCTTGAACTTTCTCTTGAAGTTGCAATACGTCTTGTTGACTGTGCCGATAATCTCGCGGTGCATAAACTTGAACGGTTTCCAAGTCAGCTTCATCGGTAGGAGGACGGACCAATATCAGTTCAGTCCCGTAACGACTGAGACTCCTTAAGCCACTTTGCGCTTCATCAAAAATCATAACAGCTTCTGGATTAATGCTATAGCTTCGACTTCCATAGTTGGGATTTCCGGTCTGGAGCTTGTTGACAATTACTTCATCGGGATCAATCTCGAGATGCCTCGCAATATCTTCCTCCCATTTCCGCCTCTGGTTATCGTGCATCTGGAGGAGCCGTCGTTTTGCTGGAGCACTGTCTACACGCTTTAGTGGCAGTTCGCCAATCATCTTGAATAATCGTCTCCGATAAAGCCGTTCGAAAATGCTACGGCCCTTTTCCTGATCACATCGCATAAGGATGCCAATCAACCGTTCGTCATGATACTCGATGTAGTTATCTATGAACGTGGAATTTTTTTTGTATTGGTAAAGATTCCGTAGTTCCTGGTTCCCTTGTTTTATCGCAAGCTGAATTCCGCGAACAATCATCGCATCGGAAATCGACCTAACGCGATGACGATATACCTGTTGTGTCATATGGTGTTTTGCCAGTAGGAGTTGCTCAAGCGCATGAATCCCCTCATCGCTAATTGCAAGGTACGATTCATCCTCTTCACAATGTACACGACATGACTCAACGATTTTATCTAAGTCATAAGTCCCATATTTGACACCGGCGAAGTACGAATCCCGAAGTAGATAATCCATTTTGTCTGCATCTAAATCACTAGAAATGATGTCGCGCTTGAAATCCCGCATTGGTTTTCCGACAATCATCTCAATGATAAATTCACGTTCGGCAGAATTGAGAACTTCCCCAATTTCTGAATCGCTCTTAACAATGTCAACTGTAACACGCTCGTGGATTTTCTCTCGGTCTGAGTTTTCACTAGCTTGATTCGGCGCATACTGATCCAGAAGGTATTCGGAAACATGGCTGAACGGCCCATGACCAATATCGTGAAGTAGGGCAGCAAGCCTAATGCGATTGCATTCTTCAGTATCCATCCCAGTGGCTGGCTTAAGCTGTTCGCAGATTCGTCCGGCGATGTACATTACACCAATAGAATGATCGAATCGGGTATGCAAAGTGCCGGGATACACGAGAAACGCCATTGCCAATTGGCGAATTCGGCGAAGCCTTTGAAAAGCTTTAGTGTTGATTAAATCTAGTTCTTTCTGTGAGAGTTCGATGAGACCGTGAATCGGGTCTCGAATCTCATACGTGCGCGTGTTCATAAAAGCAACCAAATTATACCATACATATGTTTAGTATTTCAAAGGGTTTTGGCAGAATTCAGCAAAGGATTTTCGCTTCCGTTACTAACCACCACAGCAATTTGAAGGGTTTACCCGTTCCAGAGCTTTTCGACAAGAAATGCTATCACAGCCTGAAAGAATCGGATATTCTCAGCTTTGGGCTGGACCCAAGGGAGGCGAGTTGGTGCCCTTGGCATACGCGTAATTAGGTGAATGCATACGACGAAACGGCGTACACGTTGTCTATCGCGACTTTGGGATATGTCACCCAATCAAGGCCTTGCCGCTAAGATGGAACTGCCCTGAACATAAATCAGACGAAACTGCGCAGCGGAAAAATGGTAGGGAGTGGCCCTCTATCGCAGATGAGGCAGCATCGAAAGCGGCGTCGCCGCGAGGACACCGGCATCAACCGGCAGCACGACACCGGAAATCCAGCGCGCCTCATCGCTCGCCAAGAACAGAGCCGCCCAAGCGACATCCCACGCTGTACCCTCTGTTCCCAACGGCCCGGCGCGGCGGCGCAAATCTCGTTGTTCCTCGGAAATTCTGTTCACAAGCGATGCGTAAAGGTGTCCCGGGGCAATGGCATTGACGCGGATGTTGTCGCGCCCGTGATGCACCGCCATGTTCTTGGTCAGCGCGATTACGCCGCCTTTAGCCGCGCTGTAATGGATATCGACTGTCCAACCCGCTCGCAGACCGTCGATTGAGGACAGGTTTATAATTGCCCCTCCACCCCCCTCAATCATGGCTGGGATAGCATGCTTGCTGGTTAGCATCATGCTCTTGAGATTGACATTCATCACGAGATCCCACTCCTCTTCGGAGACGTCGAGCACCGTACCGCCGCGGCCGATTCCCACGTTGTTGATTAGGATGTCCAGCCTGCCGTAACGTTCGACCGCCGCGTCCACCATGGCTTTGCATTCCGCGTTCTTGGTCACGTCAACCGTGAACAGCGACGCCGTGCCGCCTTCAGCCTCGATCGTGTCAAGCGTCTTCCGGGCGTTTGCCTCCGACATGTCCGCCACAATCACCTTCGCGCCGTGCCTTGCGAACAGGATTGCCATGGCATTGCCTGTACCGTCGACATCGGTGACCGTGCCTGCGCCCGTTACAATCGCGACTTTGCCTGCTAACCTTGTTCCCCTCTGTTCCATAATGCCTTTTTACAATCGCCGTAGAATCTAATTCGTTCGTTCAATCTCCCACTACGCCTACTCAAACGTCCGGTAATTGAGAAATGTCGCTTCATTCTCACGAATGACGACATCCTCCAACGACTCAACCCCTCGTTGCCTGCCAACTCCGTCCGAAAACGCAAGCGTGACAGTGTGGCTGCCCGCCGGCAAGCGCATCCGTAAGAGAAAAATCTGATTCGGCAAGGTTTGCCACGAACGGGTGTCGGCACGTTCGGTAGCAATGTTCACGACGTTCACCGCCCGCCCCAGCAAATCCATGAGAATCTCTTTAGTATGATCCGTTTCCTCCTCCGATTTGCTCTCATCCTCCGACTTCTTCGTCACCTTCCGATAAGCGAGATATTTCAACAGAGCACGCGTCACCGTGCGGAGGAGAATGACCCCCTCCTGAGATTTTAGCGTTTCTATCGCCATAGTTTCGACATCGGACACCAGAATCCCTCTCTGTTCAACATTCCCGGCTTCCACCGCAATCCCTGCGAGACGGGGGCGATTGGAACGAATCGCGGGTATTGCGACGTGCAGAAGATACTCCAACTTGGTTTCCGAATAGGATTTGCCGCGGCGCGACACGAGCGTTCTGGCAAAGTCCGAATTCCCCCGCTTGCCGCGCCCCTTTTCGGGTTCGTCTTCAAACGAATCGGTTTTCAGGATGGGAAACGTCAGCGTTTCTTCATACTTGGAAGGCACGTACCCGCTTTCGTAAAAGAGGATGAGTTCGCCGTAACCTTTGGGCGGATCATGCGGGTCGCCATATTTCCCCCGGTAAAGCGCCTCCTCTTCGGCAAACCCCAGTTGCCGTGCCAATCGCACCAGCGAAACGCCGATATCGTAGGAAGGATTCGCCCCCGTCTTGGACGACGTGCGTTCATAGAATCCTTCAGCTTGCTGGTAGGAGATGAAGGCATCGTTCAACTCTCCGGTGGATTCGAAGAGTATTCCCGCTAAATAAGCCAAAAACGGCGCGCCGAAAAAATCGTAATCCTCGTTCTCGTTTATGTAGTACCGGATAAGATCCGTCGCACGCCGGCATTCTACGAGCGCCTCCTCAATTTCATTCAAATAAAGATAATTGAGAATCCGATAGTAGTGGCTCAAGAGCCGCTCGTACCGGGCGCCGGCATAGGGCCGCACCAGATCGGTGGTGAGGAGCGCGGCTGCCTCCTTGGAAATACTGCGGGTATAGAGGTCTTCCGATATAGACTCCGCACGCGACAGCGCCGCGTTGCTTTCCTGATAGCGATCCGCGTAATGTGCAACCAATCCCCGTTCAAAAAGGAACGGGAGGTTCTCTTTGTCCGGAGCCTTCTTATCAAGGTAGGCGAGGGCAGCTTCGGGCTTTCCCGCTTCTAACGAACTATATACCTCAACCATCTTATAGCCGCCGCACCCAATGTTTAGGCACAGCAGCGCCAAGAACGGCAAGAGTTTCGCAGTATGCATCAATCGGCTAGAAAGCTGCGCGTTTACGTTGGATGAACTTCTTGATTTTCTTTTGCCCAAGCCACACTTTCTGGTTGCTCTCAATGTTGGTCAAGGTCAAATCAACTTGATAGAAGGTGACCTGCTTCCCGCCCTCACGATCCTTGATGGTGTTTAGCTGACCCATCAACATGTAGTCCGCGCCCTGTTCGCGCCCCATCTCTTTGGTCGATTCGGGAGTCGCGAACATGCTCTGGTCATCCTTCTCATCGCGCAGACTGCCGCGCTCGTTGGCGCTCGCGACAACGGACACCAAGCCGGAGTTGATGAATGCCCGTTCAATATCGCTGACAAATGTCGGAATGGCGATATGTTCGGAACTGCGGTTGCGGATGGCACCGACGATGACAACAGGTTTTTTCCCTGCTGAGGTGGTGGTGTGCTGGGTTATCCACGGGTGATTCAGACAATCCGTGATCATGGCTTCGGATACTTGGCGAGAATCCGTGTCATTCCATTCCCCGGAAAGGTCAATCGTGGTGTCGGCTTCAATACGTTCGACGGTTTTCGGCGCGCCGCACCCCGCTAGAACCACGCAGAGAATACAGCCGACCGAAATTGCTAGTTGTTTCATGAAATCCTCCAAATTTTCGAGAGAGTTTAAAAATCTACTACTAGGGCAGGACAAAACGAATTACAACATGAGAGTGTTTACCCTTTGGAAGTACCTATGTAGGGTGGGCACTGCCCACCATGTATACTCCACGCTGCGGGAAGTTGCGTTTTTTCAAGGGAGCCTATCCCAATGGCGATAGATTCCCGTACCACGATCTGTTAGATTGTGATCGCATCTGTACGACGATAGCTTCCTCCGTCATGCTATCTGTGCCGGTAAAGCGTCCAAATCCGCTTGTAGGATCGATCAACTGAGTTTTGTAGGGTGGGCACTGCCCACCATGTAACTTGGAATGGAGCGAATGCCAATCCACCGAACACGAACCGAAAACTACAGTTATGTAGGGTGGGCACTGCCCACCATGTAGCTGGGAATGGAGCAAATGCCAACCCACCGAACATGAACCGAAAACTACAGCCGACCGGAAGGCGCGATGGCGTTTGCAACCTTAACCCCCGTCCCCTCCATCTGCTTCTGCACATGCGCCACGCACTCTTCAAACGATGCGAACGGCGGATCGGGATACAACTCCAAGCTGAAATTCAGATCGTTCTTGCCCCAGTGAATCATGGAAACGCCGGGCTTGGCGAGTTTTCGCGCGTTGAGCACCGCCTCCACGGATTCAATCTGAAACGAGAGAATCCCGTTCTCGTTCCACCATTCGATGTACTCCGACCGGTCAACGTCCCCCGACCATCCCCATCCGTTGGGGGGCGGCCAACTCCGCTTACCCACCGGCGGATAGTAGAAGTTGCAAATGGCTTCGTCAACGGTTGCCTCGGTCTCGACCTGCGGGACGACAATCGCCGCCGGTCCGAGATCGAGAAGATTTCCGAGCAGATACGTGTGTCGAGTGTTTTTGATACGGAACTGAACCGGCATGTCGAGTTCCCTGGCGCTCCTGCAGAACTCTACCAGTTTCTCCTCATTGAACGGAGCATGCTGGCTATCGACACCGATCATATCATAGGAATCGCCGCCGAGAATTCCTTCGATCTCGGTCTTGGACATCCCAAGTCTTCCGTTCGCAATATTGAGTTCCTCGCCATTTCGCATGCGTTCCCTCAATTTGGACAACTGCTCCCACGATGGATTGCTATACGACATATTTTATGCCCTCCTTATCGGTAATTCATTCCTAGTTACGATACCGCCCTCTCACGAATCGAGATTGGCGATAGACTCTTGTACCGCCACGATGGTGTCCTCAATATCCTGCTCGCTATGCGCCAAACTCAAGAACATGGGATGGCTCGGATGCAGATAGAAACCGCGCGTCAAACATCCCTGAAGCATGGCGATGCATCGCTCTCTGTCCTCCTCCTCTATTTTGGGGGTGGGCATGGGACCTGCACCTATTAATTTATAGCCCAATCCACCCTCCTCGCACGCCTTGTTGACACCCTCGATTAGACGGTTGCCAATCTTCCACTGGTATGCGATTCCGTCGCGGCGTTCCAACTCGTTGACCACCACCTCCAACGCCACCAAACTGGGCAGGTCGCAGTGAAACGTCGCTGCCAGCCACACGGCTTGGCACTTCTCGCTGCCGAGAATCTCCCTCCTCCCTGCGACGAAACCGCCCGGAAAGCCGTTGCAGCACGCTTTGCCGTACGTCGCCAAGTCCGGCGTTACGTCGTAATACTCGCTGCCGCCGCCGAGTGCCACGCGAAAACCGACCTTGATTTCATCAAACACGGCAAGCGCGCCGTAGCGGTGCGCCATGTCAACCACTCCTTGCAGGAAACCTTCCGGCGGTCCATCGTCCAACACAGATTCCATGATGACACAGGCTACTTGGTTGTCGTGCTCCCTGAACCGATCCTCCAGTGCATTAAGGTCGCCGTATGGAAAATCCAGCGTCAACTCGGTGATGCCCGCCGGTACACCGGGTCCGCCCGGCCGCGTCCAAGAGTGCCAGCCGTGGTAGCCGCACCGAATCACCTTTTCTCTGCCGGTATACGCTCGCGCAAGATGCAACGCGGCGCTGGTAACCGCGCTCCCGCCAATAAGGAAACCCACCATCTCCGCAACCGGGATACGATCAATCAGCATCTCGGCAACGCCCAACTCCTTTGGATGGGCGGTGCTGAAGACGGTTCCCTCCGTTATCTGCTTTCCGAGCGCCGTATTGATGGCGGGATCGTTGTAGCCGAGAAGGATAGGTCCAAAGCCCAGCAGGAAGTCGAGGTATTCGTTGCCGTCAACATCCCAGAAACGCGCGCCGTCGGCGCGTTGCGTGAAGCCGGGATAGCCCATCTCCAACATGGCGTGGCTGCGTTTGTGTCCTTGGCAGCCGCGAACCATGAGTTCATCCGAGCGTTTCAGACAAGCTCTGGATTTATCAATAGTGTAAGGCTTTATCGGCATACCGCGCGCTTCCTTGCACTCGACTAAATGGTTCATTCGCTAAGTGTTTCGAACCTGTTTGAAAAGTACATTTGTAGGGTGCGATCAAAGGAGCGAAAAGCGACTGCGATAGAGATCCCCTGCGCACCAGCCTCTAAAAGCCCCGGAGGGGCGGCAGGTGTATAGATACACCGAAACCCCCGCGCATCTTAGCCCCAGCGGGGCGACAGGTATATAGCGGGCAATACAAAAACATGAAAATACCTGTCTCCAAATGACTGAATATGGCTCTGCTATCGACTATTCAAACAGGTTCTTAGTGCTTACGAAACTGGCAAAATAAACCCGTTCTACCACCCCGGTAGGTGCGATCAAGCGACTGAAGAAGGAGCGCGATAGAGATCCGTTTCTAACCGCACCGGCACCCAACACTAACCATATTGTTTTGGAAAATAAACCACTAAATTACGGCTGACCAAGTTATCGTTGAGCTAGGAACGTTGACATTTGTGCAAGGCAGCCGAATCGTAGGGGCTAGGTCCCCTCGCCCGTTCCCCGACGTGGTTTGGGAAATACAACTCCTACTGATGGCGCAGTCAAAAGTCAACAGAGTTTGGTAGCTTGAACTCCCCAAAATCGCTGGGATACGCATTCCCGCACATCCTACCTCAACCCCAATTCCGCACCATCCTCCAAAAGCCCCTTGAGATGCCCCAGAAACTGCGCGGCGATGACGCCATCGACCACGCGGTGATCGCACGACAACGTGAGCGCCATCCGCTTCCCGGGTACGACGCCCCCATCTTTGACCACCGGTTTCTCCATGACCGTGCCGACAGCAAGGATGGCGGATTCGGGCGTGTGGATGATAGCATGAAACGTCTCCACGTCGTACATGCCCAAGTTGGTGATGCTGAACGCCGCACCCGAGGCGTCGCCGGCAGAAAGCTTACCCGCGCGAGCATTCTCGACGAGGGCACGAACTTTACCGGCAATCTCGGTGAGCGACAGCTGATCAGCATCGCGAATCACCGGAACCACCAAGCCGCCCTCCACCGCCGTAATCAATCCAACATGCACCGCGTGCGGTATGAGAAACTCCTGACCCTGAAGTTGCGCGCGCATTTGGGGAAACTCGCGGAGCGCCAACCCCGCCGCCTTAATCAGGCAGTGCGTAATCGACACGCCCTCCGGGCGACCCTCCGAGAGCAATTCCGCGTCTGCTTCCAAGCTGAGGTAGAAGTGCGGCGCCTGCTGAAAACTCTCCTGCGTCTGATTGGCGATGGCGCGGCGCATCGAACTCATCGGCACGCGCTCAACATCTGTTTCTGCCGCTGCTGCCTCAATCGCCCGCTCTACATCTCCGGTCGTGATGGCGCCGCCGGGACCGCTGCCGGAGATTTCAGCCAGTTCAATGCCGCTGTCCGCCGCAAGTTTTCGTGCCGCCGGCGAGGCGCGCAGCCGCCCGCCCGCTGCGCGTTGTGGACGAACTTTGGGACTTGCCGCGGGAGTAGACTTCTCCAGGTCTGCCCCCGGTAGTGTCGGCATCTCTTTGACCTCGGGAATCTCCTCATCCGCCTCACCGATCCACCCAAGTGTCATACCCACGGGCCCCTTGCCGCCCTCGGCGACGAGTATTTTCCGAAGAAGACCCGATACGGGCGCGGTAACCTCGATTGTGGTTTTTTCGGTTTCGACCTCGCACAGAAGCTGGCCCTCGTCGACGCGGTCGCCTTCCGAGGCAGTCCACTGGAGGAGAGTCCCCTGCTCGGTTATCAATCCCGATTTGGGAAAGACAACTGCTTTCATGCAGCCATCACCTCCCGAATTGCTGTTATTACGCGGCCCTCGGACGGAATGTAGGCATTTTCCAGTGCCGGGCTGAAGGGGACAGGCGTATGCGGAGGGGTGACGCGCTTAATCGGCGCTTCAAGGCTATAGAACGCTTCGTCCGCCGCCAGAGCGGCGATGTCCGTAGCTAAATTGCATCTCGGCGTGTCCTCATCCACAATCACCAGCCGCCCCGTCTTCTCGACCGAATCCACAATCGTCCGTCCATCCAACGGGCTTAAGGAGCGGGGATCTATCACCTCGACGTTCACCCCTTCGGCTTCAAGCCCCTCCGCCGCGCTCAGCGCCAAGTCAATCATCTTGGCGATTGCAACCACGGTGACATCCTCGCCTTCGCGGCGTATCAATGCTTCCCCCAATGGAACGACATAGGATTCTTCGGGGACGTGCCCCTTCGATCCCATCAACCGCTTGTGTTCAAGGAAGAAAACTAGGTCGTCATCGCGGATGGCCGCCGTCATCAATCCTTTGGCATCATACGGCGTGGAGGGAACCACGACCTTCAATCCGGGGATATGCGCGAAGACGGAATAGAGGCATTGAGAGTGTTGCGCCGCGGCGTTGATTCCGCCCCCGATTGCCGCGCGAATAACCACGGGTACCTTTGCTTTGCCGCCAAACATGTAGCGAATTTTTGCGCCCTGATTGAAAATCTGATCCATCGGAATGCCGAAGAAATCGACGAACATGAGCGCCGCAACCGGTCGGAGCCCCGTCGCCGCGGCGCCAATGGCGGCGCCGATGAAACCCGCCTCGCTAATCGGCGTGTCGCGAATGCGGTTCCGTCCGTATTTACCCGCCAGTCCGCCGGTAATTCCGAACGGTCCGCCCCAGCAGTCTTCGGCGTCCGGCAGTTTCGATCCCGCTCCGCCGACGACATCTTCGCCCATAACAATCACTGTCGAGTCGCGCTCCATCTCATCGTGCAGCGCCTCGCGGATAGCCGCTCCCATGGTCAATTCGCGTTCTTCGCTCATCACAGCACCTCCTTGTAGTTCACGTAGACATCTTCGGTCACATCGCTCGGATCGGGCCACGGGCTGTCAGCCGCGTACGCCACCGCGGATTCTATGGATTCCGCAACCTGTTCCTCAATCTCATCCAGCTCTTCACCGGATAATACCTCCTCGTCGGTGGTGCGTGCGCGGAAGTTCTTGATGACGCAATGATTCTTGCGATACTCCTCGACCTCCTCCTGCGACCTGTAACCCTGCTTATCGCCCTCGTGATGACCGTAGAAGCGATACGTCTTACACTCCAAGAGCGTGGGCCCCTCTCCGGCACGAGCCGCGGCAATCGCCTTACCCGCTTTCTCATAGACATCGAAGAGGTCCAAGCCGTCAACCACCTCCCCCCGCATGCCGTAGGCTCTCGCCCGTCCGGCGATATCGGCGCCTGCCACGGAATAGTCGCTGCTCGTCGATTCCGCCCAGCCGTTGTTCTCCGCCACGAAGATAGCGGGAAGTTGCCAAACACCGGCGAGATTCAGACCCTCGTGAAAACTGCCCTCGTTGGCACCGCCGTCACCGAAAAAGCTGACAGCTACGTTGTCCTTTCCGAGCACTTGGGCGCTCAGCGCGGCGCCGCACGCCAGCGGAATCCCGCCGCCCACAATGCCGTTGGCGCCAAGCATGCCTCGATCGAGATCGGCAATGTGCATCGAGCCGCCCTTTCCCTTGCAGACTCCAGTGGCGCGGCCGTACAGTTCAGCCATCATCGCCTTCACATCGACCCCTTTCGCAATGCAGTGACCGTGCCCGCGGTGGGTACTGGTTATCATGTCCTCGTCCGTGAGATGGGCGCAGACCCCGACCGCGACCGCCTCCTCGCCCGCATACAGATGCACGAACCCCGGAATGCGATTTGCGGCGAACTCCTCCCGCACCCGTTCTTCAAATTGGCGGATGGTCGCCATCCGCTCGTAGATTTCAAGCAGCTTCTCTTTTGGAATTTGCATATTTCCCTCCCATTAGATTTCAACCGAGCGATAATATCCGAATAAGACTACTGACAAGCGAAAACGTGCGATTGATCCACTTTCAATACCCGATGAGAATGATACCCTTCAGTGGCAGAACCAGTCGACTGCTGATATATAAGGTTTCTAAAAACGTGTAAACTTGCGAAAAATCGTCCGTACCCCTGTAATCGTTCCTAACAGCTAGAACCAAGAATTCTACTCCATACATCATGCTTGCCTGAAAAATGTCTTTAAGGAAGGCATAATTTGCGACTGCCCGTCCCGCTTCAACTTCTAGAACAATTTTCCCATCCGTGCTTATTCCATCCGCACTAAACGATTTGTCCACACTATTATTGAGACCAAAGAGAACGGGTACAGGGATCTTCTTCCCCTTTGTTTTTCCCGCTTCAACCGTGAAATCGACACTTTCAAGATGAGGTCTTAAGATGTCTAATACTTCGTTGCTCTTGAGTTCATTTTCTGGGGACTTTATCCTATCATGGGCTAGGTTGAAGCATTCGATAACTTGCTGAATTTGTGCGGTTATTCCCACCGACCTTGGAAATAGTTGGAACCTTAACACCATTATAAATCCTTCGCAGAAGCGCTTTGCTAACTCTGAGGAATTGCAACACCTGCGGTGGCAAACGTTCAATCGAATTCTCTATATTGTTATGGAATTCAGAATTGCGCAAATAGAATGGAACTCCACATGTTGATTGACGTTTCTGCCCGTTTAGATGTCAAGAACATGCGCGTCTTAATCGACGGCTACAGACCGGATAGTCTGGACAAACCGCTGCTAAAGCTGGGTACAAATGTTCCCGGAAAGGCCGTTTCATCGCCAAGTTGATAGGCGAACATCCAGAGACATGACTAATGAATTACACACTTCTTTATTTCGGGCTCCTCTTCAGTCAGTTACGTGGTAATTGATTAATCCTTGGCACTGCCCATCTAATGATTCGATTTTTCAGTGAAGATGACTCCCATTGTTCACGAAATCTTGCGGCTGCGAGTAGTCTGCATCGATCTAGGAACAACCCCTGTATGAGAACGCATTGCCTCCTGAAATCATCGTCGCTCAGTGCGAACGGAATCGCAAATGCCTTTTGCGGACGAACAACGAAATTTACAAGCCTCTGCCAGAAATCAATGTTCGGTTGATACACCTTCTCCGTCCAGTTTTGACCGCTTGCACACTGCATGAGATATACTGGAAAACCCCCTCGATTGTCAGGAAAAGGCCGGTATAACAAAAGGTCAAGGCCCATATCTTTACCGTTTGAACCGGCCCACGCGTTGATGTCATCTCCAGCGTCCTCGCCCAGCCATCCGGCGATACGATTCACCAATCCGTACAGTTCTGTTGATCGCGTGCGGTACCAGCCTGTGCGTCTGATGTGCCAATCTGTAAATTGCTTTTCGAGCGATTCTTGCGTCAATAACTCAAAGATTTCCCCCTGTTCGTTGTAGTCTCCACCCGACACGTAAGCCCACCATCTCTTGTAACATCGAGCGAGAGAAAGCAGAACACAAAAACTGTGGGCGGGGGTATCCTCCCATGAGCCCGCGCGCTTTACATGGGGAAAAACAACTGAAAGTGACATTCCTGAGTCAATACAACTAATCCGTCGCTCCAGTTCATTCCAAGCGTCAACAACAATTTCCTTAGCGAAGTCCTGCTCATCGTAGATGCTCTCACTGATTAAGACATCAACAACATCCATAACAGAAAGGCTATCCTCCGTTTCGTCGAACAGGATGCTACCTTCTATCCAATCACATAAGAGTTCGAATGTGATGTTATGACGATTGATTGAACGGAGCATACCTTCATCTGGGAGGGTAAGCATTAGTCCTCTTCTTGTTCAGCCTGGAATCTTTTCTGATATTCTCTATAAATCCTCGGAAAGACCTTCAGTAATTGCAGAACATCAATCCCTAGTCTCTTCACTGATCGTTGGACATCTTCAGATTTGCTGTAATGATGGACGCGGCTCAACGCTAGTTGTACATTTGCACCCGCGTCGTTGACGAGATTGGCGATTTCCGATTCATCGCCACCCGCCAATTGAAATGCGTAATCGAACTTGGCTTTCCTGTTTCCTTCAAGATATTCGACAGCCCGAGGGCTTTCAAGAATCCTTCCGAAATCATCGACACGCCGCGAATCGGCGAAGAGCGGAAGCTGATTTCGGTTGCCAAATAGCCACAGCGAAAAGTTTTCGAGAGCGTCCAGGCGAGTTGTAGGTACTGGCACTTTAGCCGCATTTGGGTCCGCTGACATGTCAATGTCAAGATATTGCTGCACACCGTGTGTCCGAAGTGATAGGGACATTACGCTGAATCGGCCCTTGGCTTCTTCAACGGAAAAGTCTTCTAAACAGTCCATCATTTGTAGCAGTAGCCGATAAGAAATATAGTGCCGTCGAACTGTGGGTGTTTTGCTCCCAATCCTACGCATCACCTCTTCATAACCCATACCTCGTTCATCAATTAATTTGGCAATGTATTGCGCCTTCTCCTCGGGATGCCATTGCTTGATACCTGTAACATGCCGGAACCCCAAAAATGACTCGATTTCTTGACGCGAACCTACATGTATATAGGGAATCTTAGAGAATAGTTTCTTGGGAACGTCGACTCCTTCCACAAGCAAGCGCCATTTCTTTGAAACCTCATGGCCATCAACGGCGCGGCGAAGATAGATTAGCGCGGCAAGACGTCGATTCCCTTCAACAACAACGAGGCGTTGTTCTCCATCCACTTCCTCTTTGACAACCAACAACGGCTCATGCGTCCAAAATCCACTCTCCAAATAAGACACTGCGAGTTCATCAAGTACCCAATCGCTCATCATATCAAGAACTTCGCTTTGAGAAAGATTTGTACTAGTTTGATGTCTGCCAAGCCTAGGGTTTTTGGCATCAAGATAAAGGTCATCCAGCGTCGCGTATTGAAGTTCTGTGCTAATTGCCATGTTTCACCCTATTTTCTAGTAATTCCCGTCGCATCGTGAACGCTTCGTCGCTGGGTTGGGCAAAGTAATCTGTTTAGGCATAGTAGCATAGCCAGTACTGACTGTCAATCGATTTTGGCAAAGCTAGCACGTTGCATAGTCCTTGGAAGACAGTTTCGGAAGGCCCTAGAAGATTAAGAAAGTAGTCAATCGAAAGTTTGATGTAGAAAGAGCATCTGATATTTTGAGTTTCAGGTATGAACTCAAGAAGCCTCAGTTTCCGAGAGGGTCACATTACCGCCACTAGGACGCATCCCATGCCACGGCGTCACCTGTTCGTAAGCATGCGCAATTTGCAGCAACTCCCCCTCACCCCACCATCGTCCCGCAATCTGAAGTCCGACCGGCAAGCCCTCCTTCGTGAATCCGCACGGCACGGATATCGCGGGCAATCCAAGCAGATTAAAAATTCGCGTGTTCTGAGTCAAGCGTGGTCGAATCAGGTTGGAATCGCTCCCGTCGGAAGTATCCATCATGGAACGAAGAGGAGCGGGTACAGGTACAGTCGGCGCGAGAATGAAATCCACCGTCTCAAAGGCTTGAGCAAATTCATGCCGCGCGAGTTCGCGCGCCCGAGTTGCCCCAACGTAATCCGCCGCGGAGAACTTCTGACCGTCCTCAAGTATCTCGCGCACATCAAGACCGAAATCCTCCCGGTGCTCGGCAAGGCGCCTTTGATGAAAATGGCTTGCCTCCGCCATCAAGATGGTCAATGTTGCTTGGTGGACATCGGGGATAGACGGCAGGTCGATTTCAATCACCTCCACGCCCAACTTCCCCAGATCCCCGATCGCTTCGGCGACGCAGTTTTCCACGTCCGGATGGAGACCCTCAAAGCAATGCTGCCGGGGCACACCAACTTTCATTCCACTGATGGAATCTCCCAACGCTACGGTGTAGTCGGAAACGGGGCGATTCTCGCTATGCACATCGCCGCCGTCATACCCTGCAAGCGCATTCATCATGACTGCGGCATCCGCTACACGGCGGCATATCGGACCTACGCAGTCCAGCGATTGCGCGAGCTCGAGGACGCCCTTGACACTGACCCGTCCGTAGGTGGGCTTCAGTCCGACAACCCCGCACATCGCTGCCGGAATGCGAACCGAGCCGCCGGTGTCGGTGCCGAGTGCGCCGGCACATAAGCCGGCGGCGACAGCCGCCGCCGAGCCGCCGCTCGATCCCCCCGCCACGCGCGACGTGTCCCATGGATTAGGAGTTGCGCCAAAGTGCGGGTTCTCCGATGTCACACCGTAGGCGAATTCGTGCAAATTGGCTTTGCCAACGATTATCGCGCCCGCGGCTTTCAGTCTCGCGGTAACAGTTGCGTCCGGCTGAGAAGGATTCACCGAAAAAAACTTTGACCCGCATGTGGTAGGCGCGCCCGAAACGTGGATAATATCCTTTATCGCAACCGGGATGCCGTGCAGAGCTCCTCGAATTTGCCCGTCCCCAATCTCCCTTTCCGCCTGTGCCGCCGCCTTGAAACTCTCGTCTCGACACAGCGCAATGAATGCGTTTAAACGCGGATTGTGTCTGTCAATTTCTGCGAATGCGGATTCAATCAGTTCCACAGGGGAGACTTCGCCTGAGCGAATGAGAGTTGAAAGCGTCGTAATCGGGAGATTAAGAATGTTGTCCATGGAGGCGAGTCGGTGGGTAACGGCAGAACGCGGCGGCATGCGGTGACTACTTTTTATAATTTGACCTGTCTGTATTGCCGCCGTACTTCATGGCGTAGACCAAGAGATTGGTCATGAATCGGTGGACATCCGGGGAGCGGCGCATACGAAGCATGGTGCGGCTTTCAATCTCGGCTGTTTCCATGGAGCACATATAGTCTTTGCGATTATAAACCACCCCTAGCCGACGCCCGATGCTAATGCCCTTCTGATATTTGAATTTGGACGTCTTCGGATTGTTCTCGGATCCCCAATAAACATCGCCGCCGGTGGGAGGTACCGAAAGCTGATAATACATGCTGTAGAGTTCGTGGTTGTGAGGGATATTTTCCAGCGGATATTCCGGGAAAATCTTGTCGAGTTCAAGCGCCACTTGTTGGGCAAACAGACCGTTAAACCCGCAATCGTCGAAAAAGAGCAACCCGCCGCGCTCAACGACATACTGCCGAAGGGCGGTACGCTCCGCGGCAGTAAATTCACCGGTCAACGGCCCATCCTTTGCCATACCGCGCGAGACGGTAATGTCCTTGTCGTGACCCGTCATGACGATAATCGGTGCGTCCAGAATGTCCGGATCGGTCATCCGAAGTGACCCGCCCTTAAAGTTCATATCGGCGCGGAGACTAGTGTTCTCGGCGAGCCATTTCATAAAACTGGGGAGAGCGGTCGGATCCTGCCACCAATCCGAGAGTGAATGCTTCAGTCTGACGAGTCGAATGTGTCCCCGAAAGTCGGGACCTTCTCCTACCAGTACAGCGCCCAACCTGTTTTGGGGCACAAATTCACGTCCCGAAAAATCTGAATCCTCGGTATCTGGCGAATCGACCGCGCCCGTTGAGTCAATTATCGATGAGGATAAGCTATTTGACTGACCTTTGCCGCTACTCGGCTTCCGCACATTTCCTATGAGTAGTCCTTCATCCCCCGTACCTGATTCGCCGTGTGTCTCGCTAATTTTAATAGCGTGAGACTTCACCGGTATATTCGCGTCAGTCTTCAGATTTGGCGCGCGCGATTCCGGCGTAGTTACGGATATGTCCAGTTTTTCTTGAACGAACTTCAGTGAATCACGGGACGCTACTTTTACCTCCACCGGTTTTGGGTTAGGATTAATCCGATTTCTCCGAATACTGAGCGTCTCCGGTTGTTCCGTTTTTGGCTGTGGACGCTTGATGACTTCAGTCTTCACGGGGCGTTTCGCCGGGGGCAGTTTCACCCAATCTAAAGTGATGAAGCCTTCCTCTTTATACTCAGGCGCTATCGTCCGGAATAGAAGAATTGTTAATACAAGGTGCAGGAGAATGGATATTAATAGCGAGGTGGGAAAGCGATTCCTTCGTATTGAAGCCATAAGTACGTTCACACCTTAGTTTTGGCATGCTGCAGGAAAACGCTTGGAGTGTTATACTCCACGCTGTCAGAAATTGCGTCTTCTGTAGGAGCGATCTCCAGGCCGCGACCCTTGTACGAAGGAACTCCGATTCCCGACCTGCTGGTGCTACGTAAGTCCTATTAGAATCAATTATCACTGGAAAGAAAGCGCAATAATACCCAACGCAGAGTATAGCTTACACCGAGAACATACAACTACTGGATTCTTCCCTTAAGTGTTCATACCTAATTCCTCTCGCAAATCCGGTTTAAAGTTGCCCGTCATAACTCCGGTGACGCCGCCTGTCATGAAGATGTGCCCGTCCGATTTAATCTCGATTTCAATCTGACCGCCGGGGCTATGCACCGTGAGCTCACGCTCCACATGCCCCAACTTGTGTGCGGCGCTAGCCGCGGCGCAACTGCTGCTCCCCGACGCCAACGTGTATCCCGCGCCTCGTTCCCAGATTTCAATCTGGATGTTCCGGCGATCGACGACCTTCAGCAGTTGGACGTTAATCTTGTTCGGAAACAGAGGATGCGTTTCCACATGCGGTCCAAGCTTGAGCGCCAACTCCTTCGAAACTTCGGGCATCGGAATGACGCAATGCGGGTTGCCGACAGATGCGCATGTCACCTTGAACTCCTCATCGCCTACTGTTAGCGTTTCGTCGACCACTTCGCGTTTCTCGCCGCTAACCGGAATCTCATCGCTGACGAAAGTCACTGTCCCCATATCAACCTTGATTCGCCGCGCCTGATTGTCCAGAATCTCGACGGCGACCTCACCGCCGAGCGTTTGGAGGTTGAACCGGTTGTCTTCGACGTAGAATTCGTCATAGAGATACTTTGAAAAAATTCGGATGCCGTTACCGCTCTTTTCCGCTTCGCTGCCATCGGGATTCAAAATCTTCAACGCTATCTTCTCCCCGTCAAAGAGCGGCCCATAAAGAATACCGTCCGATCCAACTCCGAAATTTCGGTGGCAAATTCGCTGGATATTCGCCTCCGTCAAACTGACCCTGTTTCTATTTGGATCGATGACGATGTAGTCGTTACCGAGTGCATGATACTTGTAAAAATCCATTGTAGTTGACTTGCTCCCAAATTATACCTTTTCTCTAAAATGACCGCGCATCAATAGTACGAATTAATACCATTTCTCTTGAATAACAGTGCAGGGGATCTCTATTGCATTCGCTATTCTCTCATTTGATCCCCACCTACGGAAAAAGCGAATGATATATACTCTGCATTGTCAGAAATTGCGTCTTCTGTAGGAGCGATCTCCAGGTCGCGACCCTTGTACGGGGGAACTCCGATTCCCGACCTAATGGTGCTACGTAAGTCCTATTAGAAACAATTATCACTGGAAAATAAAGCGCAATAATACCCAACGCAAAGTATAATTAAACATCATATGCACTATTCTTGAAACGAAGTGGTATTAGGATACGATTGCCCGCAATACGCACACGAATCTATGGACTCTTCGCCTACGTGTGTCTCAATTTCAGGCTCCAGATAGCTTTCGAATGTTGTAACGCAGTTCGGGTTACCGCATTGTGTGCCGCCAACTGAAACTTCACGCGCAGGCGGTTGGGTCAAGATAAGCTCTTCAAGTCCCGTCAAACTGGCTATCAATGCCATGCGCGTCGGAATCGCGTTTGCGGACTGCTCGAAATAGGCGGCTCGCGGGTCCTCGTCCAACTCATAAGAAAGCTCGTTGACACGCGGCAGGGGGTGCATTATCATCGCATCCGATTTGGCGTCCCGCATCACATCGGCGTTGACAAGGTAACTCGAACGCGCCGTCTCCGGATCAACATCTGCCGGCAAACGCTCCTCCTGAAGCCGATTTACATAGATGACATCAAGTTCCCCAATCACGTGCGCGAGGTGCGAGGTCTCTTTCGGCACTTGCCGGTACAGATGCTTGATTTGCGCGAGAACCCAGTCCGGCATCTGGAAAACCTCCGGCGCAATATGAACCAGATTGCCCCCGAACCGCGCGACAGCGAGTGCAAAGGAGTGAGCCGCCCGCCCATAAAGCAGATCGCCGCAAATACCCACCGTCAGCCCTTTCACGTCGCCTTTCCGCGCCATTACGGTGTACAGGTCTGTAAGTGCCTGCGTCGGATGCGCATGACTGCCATCGCCGCCGTTGATAACCGGTATATTGGCGTAACGCGCCATAACCCGCGCCGCTCCCGCGAAACTATGGCGTACCACGATGAGGTCCGCGTAATTCGTCACCATTCGCGCTGTATCGGCAATGGTCTCGCCCTTTGCTACCGATGCCGCGTGCGGATCTGCAAACCCCAACGTCCGTCCGTTCAGCCGCTCCATCGCGCTCTCAAACGACAGCCGCGTTCGCGTACTCGGCTCGTAAAACAGCGTCGCCAACAACTTGCCCTGGCAAAAGCCCGACCATGTCGCCAAGTTCGTCCGCATCTGATCCGCGAGTCGAAAAATCTGGCGAATCTCAAAATTCGACAAGTCATCAAGCGTAATGAGATGTCTCATGGTCGTTGTCTCAAATCTTCAAAAATGAGATGCGTTCTCGTGGTTGTAATACCATTTCGCTTGAATAATAGTGCATATAATGTTTTTCATTATACTATTTATGACACGGGCCATACCCACCGTTGCCCTTCATACCAATCCTCGTAGGCGGGGCATCTTGCCCCGCTTTGGAAAGACTTGATTAACGCCATTAATGCACTGTCGATATATAGAAATGGTATAACCACCTCAGTCTACTTTAGTGGTCCATTCGCTAAGTGTTTAATGCTTACGAGACTGGCAAAATAAACCCGTTCTACCACCCCGGTAGGTGCGGTTTCTAACCGCACCGGCGCCCAACACTAACCATATTGTTTAGGAAAATAAACCATTTAGTCTCTACAACTAACAATTATACACATAGGACTTGCCCATCTTCTGTAGGAGCGATCTCCGAATCGCGACTTCGTGTTGCGAGCAAATGTAGACCAAACGCCTGCACGTTAACCAGCAGAATCAAAATTGCCGCCTATGCATCCACAACGGCAATTTGCTATCGCTTGGTTCGCTTTTCGTAGGGAAGGCAGATCTGCGTTCCTTACCACTACGTCACACCGTTCCGGAGGATTGAGGATGGCACGGATGGTAATCTTCCAACCTTCCTCTCTTCCATCCTTCCAACTCCATCCTCCCTGTTTACTGCACCAAACTCCCGACCAACTCCTTGACTGAATTACATTCCTGCTTCTCCAAATACTCCCGTATCCCGTCGGTCACATCAAGCGACGCACGCGGATTGACAAAATTCGCCGTGCCGACCGCCACCGCCGACGCGCCCGCGATGAAAAACTCTACCGCATCTTCTCCCGTCATGATGCCTCCCATGCCGACGATAGGAATCTTAACCGCGTTGTAGACCTGCCACACCATACGCAGCGCGATAGGCTTGATTGCCGGTCCTGACAGCCCGCCGGTCAGGTTGGCGAGTTGCGGACGACGTGTCTCCGCGTCAATTGCCATGCCAAGCAGCGTGTTAATCACGGAAAGCCCGTCTGCGCCGGCGTCTTCGATGGCACGGGCAATCTCGGCGATGTCCGTAACATTCGGCGATAATTTGACCAGCAACGGCAAACCGGTTCTTGCCCTCACATTATTGACGAGTTCGCCAGCCAGTCGGGAATCGACGCCGAAACTCATCCCGCCGCAATCAAGATTCGGGCACGAGATATTCAACTCTATCGCGGCAACCCCCTCCGCCGCGTCAAGTTTCTCCGTAACCTCGCAATACTCCTCCGGCGTCTCGCCGCACACGTTGACCACAACGGGCACATCGAATTCGCGCAGGTAAGGCAACTTCTCCGAGATAAAGCCATCGACTCCGACGTTCTGCAGCCCGATGGCGTTGAGCATCCCCGATGGCGTCTCGATGATCCGCTGCATCGGGTTGCCCGACCACGGCTCGCTTGTAATGCCCTTGACAACAATGGCGCCTAGCTGATTGAGGTCGACGAAATCAACGTACTCGCTCCCGTAACCGAATGTCCCCGATGCAACCATGACCGGCGTCCTCATGCGGATACCCGCCACATTCACTTCAAGCGAAACGCGATTCTCCTTCATGCGCCCTCACCCCAACGTTTACAAGTGGAAAAAGCATAATGCATCACTACCGAAAAGTCAAGCCCGATCTAATGGCGCAGTAGGCACATCCGTACGTTGTGTCGAATACAGTGACGTGTTGCGTCTCTTTCATTCTTTCCGTCTTCCATTCAACATCATTGCATGTCTTGCCTAGAGCAGGGCAGAGGCTGTTTCCACAATCCAGCAATTTGACGTGGTTGCGTTGCAGGGGAAACGCACTAAATTTTCTACTCAACAAAAAAGAGGTTTGGGGCAAGTTTGTGATAATTTTTTAGGGGTTGTAGGATGGGTTGAACGGAATTCCATTAATAATCGCCGATTTTGAGGCGTTTCCGAGTCCCTACTTTGCCTGAACATGTCAAAAATATGAGTGAAACCCAACATTAATCGTACATTCTACCGCCATGAAACATCCTCTATAATTAGATGCGTTTGCCCTGTATGATACTGTTTATTGCAGATGTAGTTTGTACCACAATCTGTTAGATTGTGATTCCCGCAAACTAACAGATTGTGGTACAAACTCTATTCCAAATCACCCTCCCATCTTACCGTTCGCTAATCCGTTTAAACTCCTCACTCATCATCGACGATCATATATCAGATGCGTTTCCCTGGGTTGCGTTGCTATCAGGATTGACATACCTCGTTTCGCTGTGCTATTCTATCAATTGCCAGTAGGGGACAGCTTCTGTGCCGTACCATGACTGAAACTGTTTATCAATAAGGAGACATCCTCGTATGTATAAACGTCATCTAATATCTACGCTGATTGGGATCCAGCATTACCTTGCACTCATTGCTCTATTGACGCTCATCGTAGGTTCCCAACCTGTGCTCGCCCAATCGCAGTTAGCCCAAGACACCTACGCCATCTTTGAAGCGAGCTGCCTGAACTGCCACGGCCCCGACGGCGCCTTTCGAGAAACACTCCTCATGGAACACAGCGAACTCATCAATGGCGGCACTGTTGTACCGGCAAACCCCGATGCCTCCGAGTTGTACAAGCGCCTCCTCGGTCCCACCGAGAACGGTGCACAGATGCCGTTCGGACTGCCTCAACTGCCCGCCCAGTCGATTGACACCGTCCGACGCTGGATTCTAGCAGGCGCTCCCGATTGGACACCAACCACCACAACCCTCCGCCGTTTCATTACTCCCCGCGAAGTGCTCACGAGCATTGAGTCGCACCTCAATTCACTCTCGTCGTTTGACCGCTCCTTCGCACGATACTTCACCATGACGCATCTCTATAACGCTGCCGAAACACCTGAGAAACTTGCCGAATACCGCAAAGCGCTCAACAAACTGGTCAACAGCCTCTCATGGGGAAGTGGAATCATCAATCCCCAAGCCATCGACCCGCAAGCCACCATCTTCTACATCGACCTGCGGCACTACGAATGGGATGTCAATGAGGGCTGGTCGAAGATAGAGGAAGCCTATCCCTACCACATCGCGTTTGACGCACCCGAACATCTTGGGCTGCGTAATCAACTAGGACGCTTGCAGACACAGATGAAGACCGATGTGCCGTCAGTCCATATCGACTGGTTTATTGCGAACGCTTCTACCCCTCCTCTATACCACGACTTGCTTTCGCTGCCGTTGACGGATAGGGACTTGGAAACCCGATTGGAGGTAGATGTCGCTCGAAACCTTATCAACGCACCCGGAGTTCGTGTGTGGCGGGCGGGGTTCAACAATTCCGGTGTCTCAAATCACAACCGGGTGGTGGAACGCCATACCTCTCGCTATGGAGCGTATTGGAAAAGCTACGACTTTGCAGGCAGTGTCGGGGCACAGAACATCTTAACCCACCCGCTTAACTTCACGCACGATGGCGGAGAGGTCATCTTTAATCTACCAAATGGATTGCAGGGATACTACCTTGTCAATTCGTCCGGTTTCCGATTGGATGATGCCCCGATTAACATCGTTTCCAACCCCGCTGCCAGCGACCCGACGGTACGCAACGGAATCTCCTGCATCGGCTGTCATACCGAAGGCATGAAAACCTTTGAAGACGAGGTACGCTCCGTGATTGAGAGCAACGCCAACCCGCCTTACGACAAAGCGCAGGCGCTGCGGCTCTACGTAGAACAGTCCGTCATGGATGACCGGGTGAGTGAAGACATGGAAACATACAGGGTAGCGCTTGAAGCCACGGAGGGTACGTTTGACGGTGTCGAACCGGTTTCCCGTTTTCATGAGGCGTTTCAGGCACCGGTAGACGCGGCGTACGCTGCTGCCGTAGTCGGATTGCAGACCGGAACCTTCCTTGAGAGGGTACGCGAAAACACCGGACTGCAGAACGTCGGACTGCTGGCGCTGGACAATCCAAACGGGAGTGTGAAACGAGACACCTGGACATCTAGTTTTCGAGACATAATTACTGCGCTGGATTACCCGGATCGGGTTGGAGAGCCTCCGGTCATAACACAGCCCGATGTGTTGCCGGGAGGGCAGATTCATTTCCCCGATCCCAACCTGCGTGCTCTTATTGCGGAGGCGCTTGGCAAAAGCGTCAATGCACCGATTACCGTGGCGGAGATGAAACGTTTGAACGACCTTGATGTGTGCAGAGGAGGTGGGTGCGGTAGGTGGGGTATCCGAAATTTGAAGGGATTAGAGTTTGCTACAAATCTAAGACGATTAGATATCCAGCATAATCAGGTCACTGACATCTCACCCATAGCGGGGTTAATCGCGTTGCGCGAGCTCGGGATTGCCTTTAACCCTGTGTCGGATATATCGCCCGTGAGAGGGTTAACAAACCTTACTCATCTAGCGTTGTATGAAACCCAAGTATCCGATATATCCCCCGTGAGGAACTTGACAAATCTAACTCATCTATGGTTGTATAGAACCCCTGTATCCGATATATCCCCCGTGAGAAACTTAACAAGCCTGACACGCCTAGTATTTCACAACACTCTGGTATCCGACCTATCACCAGTTAGAGGATTAATCAATCTTGAGACCTTGGAATTCGGGGACAGTGGAGTGTCCGACTTATCTCCGATTCAAGGATTGACCAAGCTGAAGCATCTACATTTTTCAGGTGCGAACGTATCCGACGCGTCTCCAATTGCAGGACTAATCAATCTAGAGCACATAAGTTTTACCAATAACTTCATAACGGACATATCGCCGTTTGCAGGATTAACGAAGCTGAAGAGCATTGGCACTTGGGGCAACCGTTTCTCCGATCTATCGCCCTTGGCGAGATTGAGAAACCTGGAAAGGTTAGACATTTGCGGAGCGGAGTTATCGGATCTTTCCCCCTTGGCAAATTTGACAGGTTTGAAAGAACTGTATCTTAGAAGCAATAGTATACCGGATGTATCACCGCTTGCAGGGCTAACCGGTCTAAATCGTTTGAGTTTAGCCGGAAACCAGCTCTCGGATATTTCGATAGTTTCGGGGTTCACCAATTTGACATGGCTGGACATCCATGACAACGGAATCTCGGACTTATCGCCGCTGGCACGATTAACGAATTTGACATGGCTGGACATCCACGACAACAGAATCTCGGATGTATCGCCGCTGGCGCGATTGACGAATTTGACATGGCTGGACATCACCAAGAACGAAATCTCCGACCTTTCTGTTCTGGATGGAATCCGCGCCACCCTAAAAACCTGGAGGGTGCACGAACCGGGATTAAACGCAGGCCCGAAAATAGAGGGTCCCTGGTTATGGGTGTTTTTCCCAACCACACGACATAAGCTCAACGAAAACGTGGATCTACTGGCGCAAGCGAGCGGAGGGGACGTGACCGAGTTGAAAATCGCGTCCGCAGGCGCGACCGAGGGAAAAGCCGTAGGAGACGAGATGTGGACATTCGACATACTCCCGCCTACGGGCAGGGACAACCTTGTCGATATGGTGGGAAGCAAGCTCCCCGACGGCGTGATGTACGGTGCAGTCTTCCTCTATTCGCCGATCGAACAGGAAACAGTCTTGCATTTAGGCACGGATCAGGAGGTAAAGGTGTGGCTCAACGGGGAGGTGATGTACCAGCGTTCACGTTCGGGGCACGCCGAAGATTTTATCGAGGCGTTTGCCGTCACGCTCCAGCAAGGTAAAAACGTCCTATTAGTTGCCGTTGGCACTCGTCCCGATGACTGGTCTAACTTATTTATCGGTCTTGCAGCCGACGCCGAATATACCACCGGAGCAGGCATCGATTACGTCCTCTCCGAGTCGTCGATTCATACCGGCGACACCTTTACCCTTGATGTTCAAGCAGTAAACGTCATCGACTTGGCGGGGTGGCAGTTCGACATGGTCTTCGACTCCGCCCGACTTGAAGCGATTGACGTAAGCGAAGGCGGCTTCATGAAGACCGATGGCGTATCGACCTTCTTTCAGGGCGGGCGCATTGAAAACGCAGCCGGTAAGATTACGGGACTGATTGCGGGACGGCTCAGCGAAGACGGTTTGAGCGGCAGCGGCTCCTTGGTTCGGGTCAAGTTCAAGGCGATATCCCAAGGTGACACGCGGGTTGCATTGCAGAACTTTCTCTTTGGCTCAAGCACTGGGGACAGTATTCCCGCGGGTCCACAGGAAATCCAATTCACCGTTGAGGCGCGACTGGCAACTGAAGACGTGAATCGTGACGGGATTGTCAATATTCTGGATCTGATCCTCGTTGCGCAGCAGTTGGGGAAACGCGTATCTGCCGATTCGCCGGAGGATGTCAACGGAGATGGGATTGTCAACATCTTCGACCTTACGCTCGTCGCGCGGGGTATCGGGGGCGCTGCCGCTCCGATCAAGCGAGTGAATAGCGAGCGTGATAGAGATTTGATAGAAGCCTGGATTTCTCTAGCACGCCTCGCAGACGACGGCTCGATCGCCTTTCGACAGGGTATTGCGAATCTCCAGAACCTGTTAACCGCGCTGATTATTCCCGAGGAAACCGCTCTGCACGCCAACTACCCGAACCCGTTCAACCCTGAAACCTGGATACCGTACCAGTTGGCAACCCCCGCAGAGGTCACACTGACGATTTACAACATGAACGGCGGAGCAGTTCGGAGATTTGAATTGGGGCATCAAGCGGCGAGACTGTATCAGAGCCGTAACCGTGCGGTGTATTGGGATGGCCGCAATGGGCGTGGCGAATTCGTCGCCAGTGGTATATACTTTTACACGCTGAAAGCAGGCGAGTTCACGGCAACACGCAAAATGCTGATAAGGAAGTAAAAAAGTAGTAGGCACACGGAGTGTGCCGTAACGTGCATCTGGCATTTGGATACTTCAGTCGGCACTATCCCACATTGTTCACGATTGTGGTAGCCATATGATAATGTTTTCTGAAGTAGGCATGCGCCGTATGCCGTAACATACTTGTGGAGAATAGAACCATGAAATTCCCATTCCGATTCCCCCGAAACCCAATACATCTTACTTGGCTTGCCCTCCTCCTGTCATTCTGCATCTGCAGCCTGTCGGAAAGCCGGATCCCCCACAGTACGGAACTTTTGAACATACACATTGAAAATAGGTTGAAGGAGCAGAATCTTAAACCCTCCAAGCGATCATCCGACGCTGAATTTCTGAGGCGTGTGCACCTCGACTTAACTGGCAAAATCCCTACCGCGGACGAGGTGGTGGACTTCATCAAGGACGGATCAAAGAAAAAGAGGGAGAAGAAGATTGAAAACCTGATTGGCAGCGAGGCGTACGTCCAATATTGGAGCCGCCTGTGGATGAACTGGTTAGTCAATCGTGAAGGTACACCCAATTTGGAAAACTGGGTGCAAGAGGCGCTGAGAAACAATATGCCGTACGATCGCTTTGTGAAGGAACTCGTCGCCGCAAAGGGAAATCCGGAAGATAACGGCGCCGCAGATTATATTATGCGCTACGATCTGGATCCGGTGGAATTGACCGCCCAAATCTCCCGTCTTTTTCTGGGGCTGCCGATGCAGTGCGCTCAGTGCCACGATCATAAAACAGAGGCGTGGTACCAAGAGGATTTCTTCGGCGTCGCTGCATTCTTTACCGCAGCAGAGCGGGTTCCGATTTACGAAACCACCGCGGATGGCAAGAGGGAGGAGGTAGGCGCCTACATTAAAGACGACGCGGCGGGACCAATCCATATTCCGGACACCGACACGCATGTCACACCACGCTTTTTGGATGGCGAGGGTTATCGGGGACCGCCTACACAAGAGCGACAGGCATTGGGAGAATGGATTACCGGCAAAGAAAACCCGTATTTCGCGAACGCAATCGTGAACCGCATTTGGGCGCATTTCATGGGGAAGGCATTCGTCGAACCTCTTGACGGATTCGGTGACGAGTATCCGCCATCGGATCCCGAACTCCTCGAAACCCTAGCCGATTTCTTCGTCATCTACGACTATGATCTGCAGTATTTGATGCGAATTATTTTGAACACGGACGCCTACCAGCGATCATCGGAGACGAACAAGAGCAACAAGGACGACGACACGTACTATTCGCACGCCTATATCAAACCGTTGGATGCGGAACAATTCTTCTACTCGATGCTGCAAGCTACCGGTTTTGAAAGGCTGCAATACCGCCGGGATCCGGGATCTCTTGAGAGCATGAAGCGGGAATATCTCGAACGATTTATCTTCCTTCTCGACAACGGGGAAAACGAGGAGATTGAGGCGTTCAACGGCACCGTGCCCCAGGCTTTGATGATGATTAACGGTTCCATGGTCAACGATAGCGCAGACACTCACGCTCGAGGCAGTTTTCTCAATTACATCCTTGACAGATGGCGCGATCCGATGGAACGGCTTGAACGCATTTATCTAAACGTACTCTCGCGCCCGCCGAATTCAAAGGAGAAATCGTATTTCAAGCGTTACCTGGATCGCAGCCTCTACCGCAACAAAGACTTAGCCTACGGCGATATCTATTGGGTTTTACTCAACTCAGCGGAGTTCGCACTAAACCATTGAATCAACTTTGAAAAAACTTCGAGCGCACCATCATGAACACTTAGAGCCTGTTTGAAAAGTACATTTGTAGGGTGCGATCAAAGGAGCGAAAAGCGACTGCGATAGAGATCCCCTGCGCACCAGCCTTTAAAGCACCAGCGGGGCGGCAGGTAATAACACTCCAAACCTCCAAAAATGATTTCCCACCGACTTTTCAACCAGGATCTAAACAGTTGTGATATTTTCCAGGCGCGCTCTAATTGAAATGGAGCAAGTACGATGAAGACAGAAATATGGGTTCCGGAGTATGAACCTCCCGACACGTTGAATAGCGAGATGTCACGGCGCAACTTCCTAAAATTCGGGATGAGCAGTTTCCTTGGACTTGTCGCCATGCAGCATCTCCAATCCACGGCTTTCGCTCAGATAGAAAACATCGTGCCGCATGCGAAACGGTGTATCGTCCTGTTCATGAACGGGGGAGCAAGCCAACTGGACACCTTCGATCCCAAGCCGGGGACGCTAAACGCCGGTCCCTTTGGCGCAATTCCAACCACTGCCGAAGGCATCCAATTCTCCCAGCACCTGCCGCAGGTCGCGGAGCAGGCGCACCATCTCGCGGTGATTCGCTCCATGGTGTCCCGCGAGGGAAATCATGAGAGGGCGCGATACTTGATGCATACCGGATACGCGCCGACGGGGTCCGTCCGGCATCCGACATTCGGATCAGTGGCGTCTCATTACCTGGATGACGAGCACTCGGAGTTGCCTAACTGCGTCAATATCAATTCGCCATCGTTTACCGCAGGGATTCTCGGCGCCAAGCACGATCCCTTTGTGGTGAATGACCCGCGAAAACCGATCGACGACCTGAAGTATCCCGAACAGATGGACAGGCGGCGCTTTGAGGAACGGCTCAAAATACTAAGGGACGTTGAGAGGGATTTTCTTAAAAATCGCGCCGGCAGGAGTACGGAAGCCCATCAAGCCGTCTACAAAAAGGCGGACAAGTTAATCAACTCGCCAAGCGCGAAGGCTTTCGATCTTTCCGACGAACCGATCGCCCTCAGAAATGCCTATGGTGACAATCGGTTCGGTCAGGGGTGTTTAATGGCGAGGCGCCTAATCGAGTCGGGTGTGAAGTTCGTCGAGGTCTCACTTGATGGGTGGGATACTCACACAGATAACTTTGGACGGACACAAGAGTTGCTGAAGGTGGTTGACCCGGCGTTCGCGGCGCTGGTGAAAGATCTCGACGACCGCAGCCTCCTTGACGAGACAATCGTGCTTTGGCTTGGTGAATTTGGACGAACGCCCAAAATCAATGAGAATGAAGGGCGGGACCACTTTCCCAACGGTTGGTCTGCCGTGATCGCCGGCGGCGGTGTGCGTGGCGGACGTGCAATCGGCGCCACCAACGAAGACGGCACCGTGGTACTGGATCGCCCTGTATCCGTACCCGATCTCTTTGCCTCCCTCTGCTTCGCCCTCGGCATCGACTACAACAACCAGAACTACTCGCGCGCCGGACGGCCAATCCGCGTCGTCAACAACGGCAGCGTGGTAAACGAACTGTTCGCCTAATGATTGCGCTTATCTCTTGGCAATGTACCAAAGTTTACGATGCAGTCCACCAGGAGACCGTTATACTCCACGCTGCTGAGAATTGCTTATTTTGTAGGAGCGATCTCCGAATCGCGACCTATTTAATCTTGGTAGCCCCAGAGGGGATCAAGCGAATGAATAATGAGCGCGATAGGAATCCCACAGGTGGAAACTGCGGACGTTACCTCATTCAATATTCGTTCGCTTGGTGCTGTCTCTATAATCGGCGAAGCAAGCCTTAAATCTTGAAAAGCGCAATTTCTGACAGCGCACGGTATAGCTCGACTTTTTTCTTTATGTTAGGATGAGATCAAGGGAGGGAATAGCGCCTGCGATAGAAATCCCCAGCCCACCAGTCTTGGACAATCCTGTAGGGTGCGCACCGCGCACCAGCCTTTGAGAACGCTAACGGGGATCGTGCGAACGGGTTGTGAGTGATCAACTGAACGAATAGTGAAGGCGATAGTAGATCCCGATAGAGATCCCTTTTTTCTTCAAAACTCGGTTTCTTCCCGGAGTCAACGTGGCTTCAAGGTAATGGTTGAATCCACGCATCACGGGTAACTAAGGATCGATAATCATGGCAATCACTTCATCACATAAATCACAGTTCAGACAATGCGAACTACCGACACCCAACACTTACCATATGTTTTTTAAAAAATAAACCACTAAGAGCCCGTTAGCTTAACTGTTTTCTTTATGTAGGATGAGAACAATGGCGGGAATAGCGCCACGGTGTGTTTGAAACTTTATCAAATTAGCTCACATAGCCCCAGCGGGGCGGCAGGTGTATAGTAACACCGAATACACACTCGCCAAAGCCCCAGCGGGGCGACAGGTGGCAACTTGCGTTTATTGAATCACGAAGATAAAGGGGTTTAAAGTAGAAAAGTAAGCAGGTAAGCGGGTATACATACAGGCGCGTATCCTCAATCTCTTGGCTGCGTATTCGGTCCTTTGGTCAATCAACGCTGTGGAAAAATCCTGAAACGACTGAAATTATTTTGGAAAGATGTCTAAGGTAAAATCCGAACTCATTCAACGAATCGACGAAATGGAAGCGCGACTCACTCAACGGTTAAGCGAACTAGAAGCTCGCTTCAATGCCCGTATGGACGAGCTAGATGTTCGTCTCAACACTGTTGAGTCTCGTTGGATTGGCATACTAATCATCGCATTTGCTCGGTTTATTTGATCGTAAAAGCGAAAATTCGTGCAAATACCTTCCCGGACTCCCCTCTTTCGATTCCGCTCCTTTATGTTTTTCAAAGCGTTGCACTATTCCATTGGCGATGGTTTCACCTCAAGACATCTGCCATGGCGACGCTATATCTTGTAATTCAGGAGCGTGAATAAGTCGCCTCCATGGACTCACGACTATGCCATTCGACCTAACCAAACTTGTCCGCCCCGAGATCGCCGAGATGGACGCCTACACCCCCATCCTTCCATTCGATGTCCTGAGCAAACGGCTTGGCAGATCGCCGGAAGAGATTATCAAACTCGACGCCAACGAGAACCCCTACGGTCCCTCACCGCGCATCTACGAAGCGCTGGCAAACGAGCGCTACTATCACATCTACCCCGACCCCGGCAACAATATGCTCCGCGAGGCGCTGAGCCGGTATTTGAGCATAGACAAATCCCGCATCATGGTAGGACACGGCGCCGACGAGTTGATTGACCTCATCATGCGCCTACTTATCCAACCGGGTGATGTCGTCATTGATTGTCCACCCACCTTCGGCATGTACAGTTTCGATACCGGTCTCAACGGCGGCGTTCTCATAAACATCCCCCGCAGCCCCGATTTCTCGGTTGACATCGACGCCATCAAGTCAACGATCGCGATGTCGCCAAATGTCAAGCTACTATTTCTCACCAGCCCCAACAACCCCGACGGGGGCATCCTGAACGACGATGATTTGCGGCGTTTGCTTGACCTGCCCATCGCTGTAATCCTTGACGAAGCATACGTTGAGTTTCATGGAACCAGCCGCGTCAACTGGGTGATGGAACATGAGAATCTCATCGTTTTGCGCACCTTCAGCAAATGGGCGGGGTTGGCGGGATTGCGCGTGGGGTACGGTGTTTTCCCCGAAGCGGTCATGCCACAGCTATGGAAGATTAAACAGCCGTATAACGTCAATGTGGCTGGGACGGTGGCGGCGCTGGCATCGCTAAACGACGCCGAACATTTGATGGGAACGGTGGGAAAGATTGGCGAGGAACGCGATCGGTTGTATCGCGAATTAAATCAACTTGATTTCCTGCTGCCCTATCCGAGCCAAGCGAACTTCATACTGTGCCGCGTGGTTGACCGGGATGCCCGCCAACTCAAGCTGGATCTTGAGGAACGAGGTATTTTGGTACGCTATTTCAGCAAGCCCGGTTTGACCGACCACATCCGCATCAGCATCGGCCGCCCCGAACAAACAGACACCCTCCTCGCCACCCTTGGAGATTTGTCGTGACAGTTCGTAGGATGGGATCAACTGAACGAATAGTGAAGGCGATAGAGATCCCACAAGCGAATGGATAATGAGCGATCAACTGACTGAATAAGGAAGGCGATAGTAAATCCCATAACGACGGCGATAGCAAATCCTGCGCCATGTGATGTGTTACTTGATAGCGCCCCATTATTCCTATCGGAATAATTCATTCAGCAAGCAACACTCATTTTTCGCTCAATGACTAGGCGTGAAAAGCGTTCCTTCGTGGTCTGGTTTTCACTCCAGCGGAGATCAAGCGAATGGATAATGAGTGATCAACTGAGTGAATAACGAAGGCGATAGAGATCCCATAGAGATCCCCTATGTCAATAGAACACGATTCCTCCTCGCGTCTGCACTCCAGAGGATCAAGCGAGTGAATAGCGATCAACCGAGTGGATAACGAGGGCGATAGTAAATCCCGTGCGATAGAGATCCTGTGCAATGTGGAGTGTTACTTGAGAGCACGCCATTATCCCTATCGGAATAATTCTTTCCGCAAGTAACACGTTCTGGTCGGAGTCTCTTTCCTCGATCCAGAGGATCAAACGAGTGAATAGCGATCAACCGAGTGGATAACGAGGGCGATAGTAAATCCCGTGCGATAGAGAACTTAGATGTCAATAGAATACGATCCCTCCTCGCGTCTGCACTCCAGAGGATCAAACGAGTGGATAGCGATCAACCGAGTGGATAACGAGGGCGATAGTAAATCCCGTGCGATAGAGTTCCCATAGAGATTCCTCTTCATTGCCCGTCGCATGGCACTGGGGTTTTACTGACCACTAACCACAAAACACTTACGCCCAATTTTTAGCTAGTCTCCTTCTAGCGTATGTTGTAGGAACAATTCATGGCGCCGGTAGATCCGTCCCGGTTAGTCCAAACAATACGTCCTAGCTGAAGACGCCAAACCGGAATTTCCCAATCTCGGCCGGAACCACTGGCGTTTTTCACGGCTAGCACCGGTTGGTCAAACTTTAAACGTATTGGGGTGTTCACTACCACCGTTGACCCGCACGGAGGATTTGTGGAAACAGTCGTAGCTGGTAACGGAGGTTTCTCGCATTCATAAATTATATGTTGGGCTCCCGTATCCCATTTTAGATACACTTCCGCATTTCCTTGCCTGCTACTAGGCGGATTATAGTAGCACCTCACGCTTTTAATGGTCAGAATGTTACCTTGCAAGTTCCACGTGATACCTTGGTTAGTCCCCTCATTAAGTGTTATGCCTTTCGGCATATAATCGAAAGTTATTGTAATAGGAAGTTTTAGTTGAGAATTGGGCAAGGGCTCTATTCCAATAATAGAAGCACCGAGACTGTCGTCGCTTGTGCGTTCGCAGCCGAGTAGAACGCTCCAAAGGATGATGGTAAACGGTACGATGAAATTTATGCTTTTCATGCCTACCGGAACTCTCTATAAAATATAGTCATGTATGGAGGGGTTGTGCTGTCGCCGAGATTGATGAAAATCAGACTGATTTATCTATAAGGCTCTTCAGAGTTAAGTGTGGAAAATGACATTATCTTAGGGCGTGTTGACATTTATGTAAGGCGTGTCCATAATTCGCCGATAAGTCCCTATCGTAGGGGCGAGGATCAAGCGACTGAATAGGGAGCGCGATAGAGATCTTCCCTCGCCCAACGGGTTGGGAAACCCAACCACTAACTGAGCGAATAGCGAAGGCGGTAGAGATCCCCTACGGAAATTGATCCAATGTAGGGGCAACCCTTGTGGTTGCCCAACATACTGCCTCAAGTGAATCAATATTGGCTTAATTTTCAAATGTCAACAAATTAGCGAACGTGAACCAAAAACTCGGTTTCTTTGCTATGGGTAGCAACACGCGTTAATCTAAGAATTGCACATACCGGCTACTCCACAGCCAAGCAACGTGCCGTCTTCGCCCTTCCATAAGGCTACTAAGCAGGAAGTTGTTCCTGAAAAGGCGACATCACGGCGTCAACCGAATGCGCCGCGGGAAACCAAGACACAATCTTGTGGAGGGTTTCATCAAGGAGGGAGTCCGGGCAAGACGCACCCGCCGTCAGCACAACATCAATCGGCGGCCCATCCTTGGAATCCAACGGAAGCCAATCGGTTGTCACGCATACGGATCTCGTGTGTATATTGAGGTGTCGAATGCGCTTCGGCGAACTCATCTCGTCTGCATCGCAGATGAAGTACGTCGGCATCCGCTCTTCACATAGCTCCACAAGGTGACTGGTATTCGAGGAATTATAGCCTCCGACGACGACGGCGACATCACCCCCGTCTTCGATCAGCGCGACCGTGGCATCCTGATTCTCCTTCGTTGCGTAGCAGAGCGTGTCATTCGTATCGGCGAAGTGTTCGTCGATGTCGTTTTCGCCGTACCGCGCTATCATCGCCTGCCGGAGCAGTTCGGCAATCGCCTGCGTCTCCGTGGCGAGCATCGTCGTCTGATTCACGACGCCGACGCGTTGGAGATGTCTGTCCGGATCAAAATCCGGCGAGTGCCGATCCGCAAAATACTCGTAGAAATACTCTCTTGACGCCTCTCGACGTATCACACGCGCAAGCTGCTTCGCCTCCTCCAAATCGCGGACGATTACGACGGGCGCTTCCGCCTTGGCGTGAGAAAATGTCGCGCGCGTCTCCTCGTGGTGACGCTTCCCATGCACGACAACCGTATAATTCAGGCTGCCGATATCGTAACTCTTCTTCCAAACCTTCTCGACAAACGGGCAGGTGGTGTTGAAGGCGTAAGGGTCGATGCCTCGCCCCGCCAACTCCTCCTGAATCTCCAACGTGGTGCCGAACGCCGGCACAATAACGATGTCGTCCGGGTTCAAATGGTCGAAAGGAATAAGCTGCTGCCCCGAGGTATCACAGAGGAACTGTATCCCCCGCTGACGTAAGTCATCGTTCACGCGAGGATTATGAATCATCTCCGATAGCAGGAATATCTGCTTTTCCGGATGATCCTCCAAAGCCCGATAAGCGATTTCGATGGCATTTTCGACGCCGTAGCAGAACCCGAAGTGCCGCGAAATCTTGAACCGAACCGGTCCGAAATCCAGCACCGATGGCGAAAGATCCCGTTTGCGCGGATCCGTAACCTGCCGTGCCTTCTTCACCACGGAAATTACCGGGCTGCGATAGTAGATTGGAACATCAAATTTCCTTGGCATAATCAACAATTTCTAGGAGGGTGGATACCGCCCCATTTTCTCATGTAACCCAAGTTGCCACCTTGTTCGAAAGGGGCACAGAAACCGAGTTTTTTCCAACGTGGAAACACGAGATTCACGAAAATCGGGCTAATTTACCTATAATTTAGCGAACGTGAACCAAAAACTCGGTTTCTCTGTAATAGGTAGCAACTTGCGTTATGTAGGAGGGGCATCTTGCCCCGACATTCTACCCGAAACATACCATAATTCCTGTGGCGGAAAGGCAATCTTCCAACCTTCCTCTCTTCCACCCTTCCAACCCTACTCTGTGTTATCGAAAACCTTCGTAATCTTGAAATTCTTATGTAGGGTGGGCACTGCCCACCATCCATTAACCCCCCTCTCTTCCATCCTTCCAATCCTACTCCGTAATATCGAAAATCTTCGTAATTTCGTCACTCTCGAAGATCGGAAGCGGCTGCCGCTCTCCGCTTGCCTCTTCAATCCAGAGCCCCTCGTCCCGAGCGTGGAATCGACCGATAACGCCCGAGGCAATCCCCTCTTTGCCAAGCGCGTCCACAATCTCGTGCGTCTTTTCGGGCGACGCGGCAATCAGCAACGCTCCCGAAGAGATGACGCCCAACGGATTCAACTCAAACTCGGCACAAAGCCCCCGCGCCTCCTCGGAGAGAAACAGTTGCTCCTGCCGGACAACCGCACCGAGTTGTGCGGCTCGGCATAGCTCATGAACTGCCGTTGCAACCCCGCCCTCCGTCGGGTCGTGCATGGCATGTACGCCTCCGGCATCCGCCGCTGCCAGCGCATCCTTCAGAACCGAGATTCCGGGAGAGGTGAGGTGCTCCTTCGCCCGCGCAAGAAAGGCGGCGGAATACTTACCCGTCAGTTCCGATTCGCGCTCGCGGGCGATGATCGAGGTTGCCTCAATAGCGAGTCCTTTTGTCAGGATAAGGTCATCCCCTTCCTTAGCCCCCGAGGACAGGATTAATCTCTCCTTCCGCACCTCGCCAAGCATCTGCCCGACGACAATCGGCCGATCCAAGCCATGCGTGACCTCCGTATGCCCGCCGCACAACGCGATGTCGAAGTGTTCGCACGCGCTGACAATCTGCGCCATAATGCCTGATACAAGATCTTCGGTGGCGCAATTTTCCGGCAACAGAATCGTCGCCAACAACCATTTCGGAACAGCTCCCATCGCCGCGATATCATTGCTATTGACGCAGACAAGGTACCAACCAATCTCGTCGGTAGCAAACGTGATCGGGTCGGTCTTGGCTACGAGGCAAGTTTCGCCGAAGTCAATGACAGCCGCATCCTCCCCGACCCGTGCACCCACGATGACACGGGAATCGCGTACGGAGTCGGGAAGAATGCTTTCCAGGAAATCGATTTTTAGCTTTCCAACCGGAAGCATGCGTCGAAGTCGATAAAGTAGCGGTTGATGGCTCGCAAGAGGGGCAGCGGAGAGGACGGTTTTGTTCGGAAAGAGGTCTATGCGCTAAGGGTGCGGCGGCCCTTTAGTCTTCGCCGCGCGAGGATTTTTCGGCCGTTCTTCGTGGACATGCGTATCCGAAATCCCATTTTGTTTTTTCGTTTGCGATTATGCGGCTGAAATGTACGTTTCACGAGAGGCTCCTTTCGAAAAATGTGCCTGCATAAAACCAACGAATGATAGTCTATCCGCGCCGAGTTTGTCAAGTCTTTTCCCAACAACCGCTCTACAAACCTACTGGTAGGAGGGAATTCCGATTCCCGACGTGTCCACGTTTGGTGATTGTCGCTATTCAGCCACGTGGTTGGGTTGAACGCCCGACCAAGGTTATATACCCCACGCTGCTGAGAAGTGCTTATTTTGTAGGAGCGATCTCCAGGTCGCGACCTATTTAAATCTTGGTAGCCCCAGAGGGGATCAAGCGAATGGATAATGAGCGATCAACTGAGAGAATAACGAAGGCGATAGAGATCCCATAGAGATCCCACAGGTGGAAACTACGGACGTTTCCCCATTCAATATTCGTTCGCTTGGTGCTAACTCTAAAATTGGCGAAGCAAGCCTTAAATCTTGAAAGCGCAATTTCTGGCAGCGCACGGTATAACCTACTCTCCGCACGTATTTTTCGGGTTTACAGAATTTATTTGGTAGCACCCTATTATCCCTGTCGGAATAATTCATTCGGCAAGTAACACGTTCTAGTCGAAGTCCTTTCCTCGATCCAGAGGATCGAAATGTCAATAGAATGCGACATGTCCAGAGTCCCGCGCTCCAGAGGAGCGCCATGTGGTGTGTTACTTGGTGGCAATGAAGTTGATGATGGAAGGGCAAAACAGGTCAATCAATTGGACTCACGGTAGTACCTTGGTGATTTTTTCTCGGTTGTAAATATATACCCCAAGATCTGATATGTGACAATTCGAGATTACAGAAGTCTATTATGCGGAAGATGAGATTAATGTTGGGTTTCACTCGAATTTTGGCACGTTCAGGCAAAGTCGGCCCCCGTAATCTCCTCTAAGATCAGCGATTATTAACAGAATCCCGTTCAACCCAACCTACTACCCCGAAGAAAATTATCACAAACTTAGCACGAATCTCTTTTTGACGAGTAGAAAATTTAGATGCGTTTCCCCTGCAACAACCGCTCTACAAACCTACCGGTAGGAGGGAATTCCGATTCCCGACTTGTCCACAGTTGGTAATCGTCGCGATTCAGCCACGTGGTTGGGTTGAGCCATCAACAACCATTCCCTTCAGTTTTCCAACCATTTCCGCTCTCCGACATCTTCTCGTACCAAAATACGGCGAAACCCAACTTCACGTGCAAATTCCAAACACTTTCCGTTCCAATCAACCCCTCGGGGACTAACAATCGTTATTTCCTGCAGCACCATGAATCCCCGATTCTCTTCTTTAGCCCAATTTGAGGTAGATTCTTGCTCGTACCAACCTGCGTCAAACGCCCACCTGGCGTGGGTTTACCGAGATTTACCGGACGAAATTACGACATATTTAAGGAACACCAAATACGACCGATTTCTGTCATTTTTTTCCAATTTTCTTGTTGCCCAAAATCCGCTTTCGTGCTATACTTAGTTGTTTACGTTGAGAGGATTTGGACACGGTGACGAATTCGTGGATAGGTTGTGGATAACTTGTGGACAACCTAGATTCTGAGCCAATTTTGCCTACCTCTGCCCGAAATTCTACAGTCGTTACACATCCCCTCCCTACTGGTTTCACGGCATCTTGAATTCTTAAATCTGCACGGCAGATAATTGTGGATGGGTTGTGGATAACTTGTGGATATCGCGTCGTTTTCTCCTCGATTTACCAGCCGACAGAATACCTTTCTTGACATAAGTTTTGCGGCACGCTGTATCCCTATACACATCCGTGTGTCAGTATCCGCACGAACCCTAACACCGCTCTGCTGTAGGAATAATCATTATGCGGCATACCCCCGAAAAAATCTGGACAGAAATACTGTCTGACCTCAGCGACACGGCACGTGACGATGTTTACCTCCGCCAAGCTAAACCGACGGATTTGACCGGTAGCAAACTAACTCTCACAGTTCCTGCAACTTTGGCGAAAGACCAGATAGAATCTCGATTTTCGACGGATATTAACAGCGCTCTAAAAAAATCGGTTGGTCAAAGCGGTACCCTTAATATCGAGGTTACCGAACCCGATCCCCAATCGCGTTCAAGCGCCAACTCAACGAGTTCAGAGGCTTCGGATAACACGGAACTCTCCACCGACCCTCCAGAACCACCCGCTGGCGGCGCAACCTTAAACCCGCGATACACCTTTGACCGGTTTGTCATCGGAACCAACAACCGCTTGAGCCATGCCGCCGCGGTGGCAGCTTCGGAGAATCCGGGGGAAGTTTATAACCCTTTATTCTTTTGCGGCGGCGTGGGACTTGGAAAAACCCATCTCCTTCATGCCATCGGGAATCGCGTTCACGAAATCCACCCGGAACTCAAGGTGCTCTACGTGACCTCCGAAACCTTCATGAACGAGTATATCGATTCTATCATCGTTCGTACCACCTCCCAAGATTTTCGCGGCAAATACCGAACCGCCGACGTACTCCTAATTGACGACATTCAATTTCTTCAGCGAAAAGACGGGACACAGGAGGAATTCTTTCACACCTTCAATGAATTGCACCAAAACTCGAATCAGGTTGTGATGACGAGTGATCGACCGCCGAAGAACCTCGAAGCGGTCGAGGAAAGACTGCGTTCGCGCTTCGAATGGGGCATGGTAGCCGAAATCGAAGCGCCGCAATTTGAAACGCGCGTCGCCATACTTCGCCAAAAATGCGAGGATCACGGATTCGATACCGTACCCGATCCGGTGTTGAACGCCATCGCTGACATCATGCAAACGAACATACGCGAACTTGAAGGCGCCCTGCTCCGACTGGTCACCGAAGCCAGTCTTTTCAAAGAAGAACTAACCGACGAATTCGCTTACAGGGTACTCGGCAATCACACGGGTCCGCCGCCCAAACGCGGCCATTCGGCAATCACGGCGGAGGATATCCTAAAAGCGGTGGCAGCCTATTATCGCGTCAAAGCCTCGGACCTAAAATCCTCCAAGCGAACCAAACAACTGGTTCACCCCAGACAAATCGGAATGTACCTCTGCCGTACGTTGACCGGTCTCTCCTTTGCCGAAATCGCAACCGCTTTCGGAAGGAGCGACCATACGACAGTCATGCATGCCTGTGATCGCATCGCAAACGGGATTCAACAAGATACGGAGCTAAACCGAGCTGTCAATTTCCTGATTGAAGACTTGAAATAATTAATCCAAATCTATACTCCGCGCTGCTGGAAGTTGCGTCTTCTGTAGGATCAAACGAGCGGATAGCGAGTGCGATAGAGATCCCGCGATCTCCAGGTCGCGACCCTTGTACGAGGGAACTCCGATTCCCGACCTGCTGGTGCTACGTAAGTCCTATTGGAAACGATTATCACTGGAAAAGTAAGCGCAATAATACCCAACGCACGGTATAGGTTCGTTGTTATTGTGGATAACTTGTGGACAAATATGTGGATAACTTGTGATTTTCTTGTGGATGGATGTGGATAAGATTCTCCCTGTGGATTGGCTGTGGATAAGTGGAAATTTCATCCACATCCAATCCACAGCCTCTATCCTAAGTCCTATAACGGATTCCGGCAGTTGTCCACATATCCACATCCCCTACTACTATTACTAACATATTTATATTTTAGTCTCTATATTAGGAATTTAACCGAAAATCGGCGCACAACCAAGGGACAATCAATCTATCCGAAACAGAGATAAATTAATACAAACCCCAGAACAATATTACAAATAGACATCTTTCCAAAATAACTCGTTGTAGGTACGGTAATCTTGCTGACTAGAATATATTCCGCACTGTCAGAAATTGCATCTTCTGTAGGATCAAGCGAGTGAATAGCGAGTGCGATAGAGATCCCGCGATCTCCAGGTCGCGACCCTTGTACGAGGGACCTCCGATTCCCGACCTGCTGGTGCTGCGTAAGTCCTATTAGAAACAATTATCACTGGAAAAGAAAGCGCAATAATACCCAACGGGGAGTATAACTATACTCTTTGATACCTTTTCGAGGAATGCCCCGTGGAGGCAATTGAATTGCTTCATTCCCCGAGTCAAGGACTTGCTCCGATAGTGCTTGATGGGCGTTAAACTGGGAGCATACAGTTTGGCTATGCCCTGATAACCGCTGTCAGCCAACTTTTCTTCCCCCGCAACTCGTCAATGTTAGATTGACAACTTAACATGTATATGGTATATTGTAGCGGGCAATCTGCCATGGCGGCAGAACTTTTTTCTGTTAGCATTACGTTTCCTGAGAACCCGCTCCGGCAAAGGAATTCTCCGTTTCATAAAATGCTAACAAGCCGCTTAAGAACCTGTTTGAAAAGTACATTTTGTAGAGTGCGATCAACCAAGCGGATAGCGCGGGCGATAGAAATCCCCTGCGCACCAGCCTCTAAAAGCCCTAGAGTGGATCAAACGAGTGAATAGCGATCAACCGAGTGGATAACGAGGGCGATAGTAAATCCCGTGCGATAGTAAATCCCGTGCGATAGTAAATCCCGTGCGATAGTAGATCCCGCGCGATGAGAATCAAAGCATTCACTGAGACAAGAGATGACCGGATGTGGAAACGTATTGAGCACAGCAAATTTATAGACGCGTCATTACTCTCTAACCCGCTATCCCGGTGTTCCTCAAAAAAGTGGGGTGAAATATGTGCGCGGACTTTAGCGGACTTTAGCGAAGTGTGTCGCACACGGCTTCAAGCCACGCCCGGCAAGGCTTCAAGCGCAAATTCATGGCTAGTTGAAAAAATCCGCTCTAATTTCGACGGCGTTACTGTAAACGATCAAGCGAATGAATAGTGAGCGCGATAGTAAATCCCTCAACTGAGTGAATAGCGATCAAGTGACTGAATAAGGAACGATCAACCGAATGAATAATGAGGGCGATAGAAGTCCCATAGTAGATCCCCTGCGATAGAAAATCCATCTCCAGGTAGCGATTTCCTGTCGGTGCGTAAGTTCTGGACTAAACTAAACAATTACGTAACCTTAGTTGCCACCTTTGTAGCACGATCTGTTAGATTATGCTTCTGGTGCGTAACTCGTGCACAAACTGACAGATCAAGTGAGTGAACAACGAACGATCAACCGAATGAATAATGAGGGCGATAGAACTCCCATAGTAGATCCCGTGCGATAGGGATCCCGCGATCTCTAGGTCGCGACATGCGTTCCCTGTAGGTGCGATCAAGTGAACGAATAGTGAACGATCAACCGAATGAATAATGAGGGCGATAGAAATCCCTTTCCAACCGCACCTACTGCCAGATGCTTGAAAACACGCAATTTTCACCAGCGTCAAGTATACCTATGATTTAGCGAACGTGAGCCAAAAACTCGGTTTCTCTGTTATAGGTAGCAACTTGCATTTCGTAAGAAGACCATGCGAACAAGTCCGTTATGCAGCTCTGCAATTATCCTAATTTGTACACGCGTGAAATGCTAACCTTTGGTGCTAGTTATTTGGTGTATGATTTTCAATGACATACTATATCTAGGCAGTTGGCAGGTCAGGTAGGCGGAACTCTTGTTAACCGCGCATAATCACACATTATCGTGTCAGCATATAGTATGCCATTTATGATTTAAATACAACATATACTAGCACCATTGGTTGCTATGCAAGCAGGTAACTTCCCCGTACGACAAAATATCGTAGTTTATTAGGAGGAGAACATGGAATTAGCCTTTACCAAGGACGAGCTATTAAGGTCCATTCAAATATTGCAGGGGGTTGCTGCCGGCAGGAACACCCTACCAATTCTCTCGAACGTACTGGTTCGCGCCGCCGACAATCGGATTGAGATGTCGGCGACCGACCTTGAGGTGGCTATCAAGATCGTTGTGCCCGGCACAATCTTTCAAGAGGGTGCCATTACCGTTTCTGCAAGGAAACTCGGTGAAGTCGTGCGTGAACTTCCTCCGGAGGAAATCAAGTTTACGACCACGGAGAATCATCGCGTTGAGTTGTCGTGTGGCGCCGGCGTCTATAAAATCATCGGACTGTCCGATGACGAATTTCCGGAGACGGAGTCTATCCGCGGCGGTTTCTTTACGGTCGAGGCGGAGGTGCTCCGATCGATGATTGATAAAACCGAATTCGCCGCTTCAACGGAGGAAACCCGGTATTTTCTAAATGGACTTTATCTACATCTGACTCCGGAAAGCTCAGAGATTGTGGCAACGGATGGACGCCGTCTCGCTGTCGCAACAAGTGGAGCCTTGGCTCCCGTTCCCGAGGAGCCGGTCGGCGTTATCGTGCCGTTAAAGGCTGTGCGCGAGATTATGAGGACGTTTGAAGATTCTACCGAAGTGAAAATCTGCTTGCTCGAAAACCAAATCGTCTTCTCGGATGATGAATCCACGCTGGCTTCGCGGTTGGTTGATGGGGAGTACCCGAAATATGAACAGATTATTCCCAAAGATCACGAGCACCGCATAACTGTCAATGTGGAGAACCTGCTCAGTGCGACCAGACGTGTGGCTTTGTTAGCGAATCCAAAAACCTTTTCTATTCGTTTTGATATACAGGCAGATCAGATTAGCGTGTCGGCAAAAGCGCCGGACCTCGGGGAAGCATACGAAACAGTCCCCGTCAACAGCGGTAACGGCAGTTTGGAAGTTGCGTTTGACGCGCGTTTCCTTATCGACGCATTGAGCCACATCGGTACGGAAGAGGTCTTGATAGAGTTCAAAGATGCGCTCAGCGCAGCCGTACTGAAGCCCGTTGACGAAGACAATCACCTTTGTCTGATCATGCCGATGCGGTTGGAATCGTAATCGAAGATTAGAGTACCCGCGTCCGGAATTTCCTCCATGCACCTGAATCAGCTCGTTTTACGTAATTTCCGGAATTATGTTGATTGCGAAATTGACTTTCCGGGTCGAGTCAACCTGATTACTGGCGGGAATGCCCAGGGCAAGACTAGCTTGTTGGAGGCAATCTATTTCCTTAGCACGGCAAAGTCTCACCGTGCCTATCCGAATGATGAGCTCGTCCGGCACGACGAAAGTTGGTTTTATCTCAAGGGCATAATCGCGTCGAATTCGGATGCGGATAGCGATGGGGCTCCCGCCGCCGAGACGACGCTTGAGGTGTCGAATCAACTGCAGGGTCAGAGACGATTCAAATTGAATGGTGATGTCCAACCGCGGCTGTCGCAGTGGATGGGGCAGTTTAAGGTGGTTTTCTTTTCGCCCGAATCACTTGCCCTTGTCAAAGGTGCGCCATCAGACCGTCGCCGATTCATTGACCTCCTGCTATGCCAAATCAATGCCGCTTATCTGAAGCAACTTCAAGACTACCAACTCGTTCTCAAGCAACGGAACGAACTACTCAAGCAGATTCGCGGCAAGCAGGCAAATCCCGAGCAGTTGGAAGCGTGGGATCCTCTGCTTGTCGAGCACGGGTTGTTCATCATCCAAACCAGAGCACAGATACTCGAACAGTTGCAAGTCTTTGCTGAAAAAAAGCACGCCGAATTGACCGGCGACCACGAGCGGCTTGAACTGAAGTACCAACCGTCGCCGCGACTTGACACGACACTGATTCTGGATGAACAATCGTCGCTTGAAGGGGATGCCGACATGTCCGAGGCCTTTCGGCAATTCGGGAAGGCTTTGGATGCCTCGCGCCGGATTGATATTTTACACGGAACAACCTCGGTGGGACCTCACCGTGACAACTTTACTTTGGCGCTGGAGACACAGAAACAGGGACAGACACTGCGCGAAGATGCAAAACCGTATGCATCGCAGGGTCAACAACGCACCATCGCGCTGACGTTAAAATTAAGCGAATTGGAAGTGATTCGCCACACCACGGGCAAGACACCGATTGTGCTGCTCGACGATGTGGTTTCCGAGCTGGATGATAAACGCCGGGCGTTTCTGATGGGTTTGTTGGGACGTTTGAACGCCCAGACATTCATCACCTCGACGCAGCGGGAGGTGCTGGATGGGCAGGTCGACAACTGCACGGTTTTGACGATTGACAGCGGATCAATCCTCCGGCAAGAAATTCGCTAAATTTTGTTGGACCTACGCAGTTCAACGCCCAATGAGTTGCGCTGTTGCAAGCCTACCGTAGGAGCGATCAAGTGACTGAATAAGGAACGATCAACTGAACGGATAGTGAAGGCGATAGTAAATCCTGCGATAGAAAATCCCTCTCCAGGTCGCGACCTCCCGCCACGGAGCAAAGCGGAGACACGATTAGCTCTTGGCTAAAGGCGTGACACTCGGCTGGAGTCCCACGCGGCAAGGCTTTCTTGGGCATAACAGTGATTTGGGCACCGGAGTCGGTATTACAAACCTAACTGTGTGAGTCGTAGGTCAAACGTGGGTAGACAATGACATGAAATCTGACTCGTCGGGAAGAACTCACGAACTTGATACCGTACTTGAGGCGCTGCTCAAGGAACAGGGGTTTGAACACAAGATGGTTGAGCAGAAAGTCTTTTCTGCTTGGGAACGAGCCGTCGGTAAACTAATTGCTCGCAACACCCAGCCGGTGTCGCTTGTTAAGTCAAAATTGACGGTTCACGCATTGTCGCACCCGTTGGTAGCGGAGTTGACATTTCTGCGGCAGCGCATCATCCAAAAACTCAACGCCGAAATTGGTCGAGCCGCGGTTAGAGAACTACGCTTCCGGATGAAGCCGGCAGGTTCCTCGCTACACGCCGAATCTCAACGTATTAGCGGTTCTCGGCGTCATACCATTTTGGAAGGTAAGCTAGATGAAGCGGAGATTTCCGCCGGTGTGTTGAAAAAGGTGGAACACATGGTTGAGGGTGTTCATGACCACGAGCTAAAAACAAATTTGCGGCGTCTTTTCATTAGTCAAAGCCGGCACGCCGCTATTGAGAATCTTAATCATTGAATTTAGGGTAATCCTATATTCGATCAACGATTAATGCCGGTCTCCGCGGCATAAAGGTTCTTCATTAACGGCAAATTCAAAGGAGTAGAATTCATTATATGCAGACGGAAATGTCTTACGGAGCGGATGATATACAGATTTTGGAGGGATTGGAAGCAGTGCGCAAGCGTCCCGGTATGTACATTGGTAGTACCGGACCGGCGGGGCTTCATCATCTAATCCGAGAATTAGTTGAAAATTCAATTGATGAATTCGCTGCCGGTTTTGGATCCGAAATTGACGTTACCATACACACAAACGGGAGCGTGACCGTCCGAGACGACGGGCGGGGTATTCCCGTAGAGTTGCACTCCAGCGGTGTTCCGGCGCTGCAGGTGGTTATGACGACGCTGCACGCCGGCGGCAAATTTGACGGTCGCGCCAACGTCGGATACAAGACCGCCAGTGGGCTGCACGGAGTTGGCGCCTCCGTGGTGAACGGATTGTCGGAATGGCAGAGCGTCCAAGTCAGACAAGGCGGCAAAGTCTATCAGCAAAAGTATGAGCACGGGCTGCCCGTAACCGAGGTGGAGGTAATCGGGAATACCCGAAAGACCGGAACAACGACCACCTTCATGCCGGACACGGGGATATTCGAGACGGTTGACTTTTCGCACGATCTGTTGGCTGAGAGACTCCGTGAGTTCGCCTTTCTCAATCGAGGTATCAAGATTACTTTCAAAGATGAGCGCTCCACGGAGGATGGCAAAAAGAGAGAGCCGCGTGAGTTCCAGTACGAAGGCGGCATAGCTTCGTTTGTTGAGTTTCATAATCAGAACAAAGAGGTGCTGCATAGGGAACCCATTTATATTGAAGGAGAGCGCGACGGGGTGTTGACGGAGGTCGCTCTCCAGTTCAACACCACCTACTCGGAGAATATCTTTTCTTACGCGAACAATGCCCGCACAAACGAGGGAGGCTTCCACGAAAGCGGGCTCAAGAGCGCCTTGACGCGGACATTCAACGCTTACGCAAAGGACAACAACCTCTTAAAAAACGCTAAAATCACACTGTCCGGCGACGACATTCGCGAGGGATTGACAGCCGTAATCAGCGTCAAAGTGCCCGAGCCGCAATTTGAGGGGCAAACGAAAGGCAAGCTGGGTAATACCGAAGTTGAAGGCATCGTGCAAATGCTAGTAAATGAGAAGTTGAAAGCGTATTTAGAGGAAAATCCGGCGGTCTCAAAACGCGTGGTTCAGAAAAGTATTCAAGCTGCCGAAGCACGGGACGCCGCCCGAAGAGCGCGAGAGATGATTCGCCGAAAGGGAGTTCTTGATTCCGCGTCGATGCCCGGAAAACTCGCCGACTGTTCGGAGCGCGATCCCGCCAAGTGCGAGTGCTTTCTCGTTGAGGGCGATTCTGCTGGCGGCACCGCAAAACAGGGACGAGATCGGCGCGTCCAAGCCGTGTTGCCGTTAAGGGGCAAGGGAATAAACGTCGCCAAGGCGCGGCTCGATAAAATCCTCAAAAACGACCAGATTATTGACATCGTTACGGCGCTTGGAACCGGGATTGGACAGGAGGACTTCACTATTGAGAAATTGCGCTACTCGAAGATTATTATCATGGCTGACGCCGATGTAGATGGTGCGCATATCCGCACGCTCCTCCTCACCTTCTTTTATCGTCAGATGCCCCAGTTGGTAGCGAACGGGAATCTATATATTGCGCAGCCGCCGCTGTATCAGGTACGCAAAGGAAGGAGGTCGCAATACCTGCAGGACGACAAACAGATGGACGATTATCTCTTGGAACTTGCCATGGAGAGTGTAGAGGTAAAAAATGCTCGCAGGGATACGCCGTACACACCAATCCAATGCCGCGAAATTGTCGAGTTGGTACGCGGGGTTGAGAATCTGCTAAGTGAGTTGCAGCGTAAATCGATTGATACAGAACGGCTTTTCAATCAGCATTTCCGCGGCGGAGAACGGACACCCCTGTTACTGATCCAGACGGACCAGGGCGAGTATTATCGCTATCAGGATGAGGAAGATGATATTCAAGAGCTAATTAGCCGTACGCTGGAATCGCAGCAAACGGCTGCCGAGCTTGACGACGAAGCAAGCGATACAACCGAGACTATTGTAGAAGACGTCTCGGAGATGTCCGAACTTCGCGAGCTGGATGACGAGATTGAGAAACTGAGCGCGTACGATATTCTGCCCTACGACTTCGATCAGGCAAAAGAACGTGTGAGTCAGAACGGTGATGCGCTCTTTACGGTACAGGAGGGAAGCGGGCGGTCGCGGCGCGCCGAGACGGTTTGGGACGTGATGAAAGAGGTGTTAGACGTTGGCCGTCGCGGCTTGGCAATTACCCGCTACAAAGGGCTTGCCGAGATGAACGCCGAACAGTTGCGTGAAACAACAATGGACATGGGCTCCCGGGTGCTGCTGCAAGTCAAATTGGAAGATGCAGTCGAAGCCGACCAAGTGTTTACATTGTTAATGGGAGACGCCGTCGATCCCCGCCGCGAGTTCATTGAAAAATATGCGAATGAGGTGACCTTGGACGTATACGGCGCATAGTAGTTACATGTGACCACGAGGTTCTGTTGACATTTCATCGCAACTATACTTCACGCTGCTCGAGGTTGCGTGTTTTCAAGGGATTCTATCCCGATGGAGATAGACTCCCGTACCACGATCTGTTAGATTGTGATCGCATCTGTACAGCGTCCAAATCTGCTTGTAGGAGCGATCTCCGAATCGCGACCTGCTGGTGCCACGTAAGTCCTATTAGAAACAATTATCACTGGAAAAGAAAGCGTAATAATACCCAACGCAGAGTATAGATAGTGGGAGGGTGTTCACCACACATGCTCCTGCGTAGGGGTTGGGTTTCCCAACCCTTTGGCGACACATTGGAAACCATTGTGGACTTCTGTCGGTCGATTTTCCGAATCGACATTCCAGTGTCGAAATCTGAAACTCGTCTTACAATCTGACTAGACTCATATGGTTTCGTTCTTCGCGTTGCGCAGCAGGCGAGGATCGAGTGACCGAATAGGGAATGCGATAGAACTCCCATAGAGATCCCCCAACCCGTTGGGCGAGGAGACCTCGCCCCTACGATTACGCACACACCAAACATAAATATCGACAGAACCTAGTGGCCAGCAAAACAGAGTCTTTATACCATTTCGCTTGAATTATAGTGCATAAAACGTCTTAGCTATAGCGTTCACATATGCCGTAGGCGGGGCATCTTGCCCCGCCGGCTTTGTGCGGAGGCAAGACATCTTGTTCCGGTTTGCGCAATTTTCTTTACCTGATTTACGCGGTCAATGCACAATCATTTTAGAGAAATGGTATTACTAACCACTGGTCACTGACCATCAAGCGAGTGATTAGCGAGTGCGATAGAGATCCACTAGCCACTGTTTTTGAGGCATAGCGTGCAAACAGAGAGAAACGAATCCCCAAGTATCGTTACCAGATACATTGAAGACGAGTTAAAAGACTCGTACCTTACCTACGCGATGAGTGTCAATACGAATCGCGCCATTCCGGACGTGCGTGATGGGCTGAAACCCAGCACACGCCGGATTCTCTATGCCATGGGGGAGATAAACCTGACCTCCAACCGCCCCTACGACAAATGCGCCGCCGTCATTGGCGAAGTCATGAAGAACTTCCACCCGCACGGCAACGGGCCCATCTACGATACCCTTGTAGGATTGACGCAGGAATTTACGATTCGCTATCCGCTGGTTGACGGTCAAGGGAATTTCGGTTCCATAGACAGCGATCCGCCGGGGGCGATGCGTTATACCGAGTGCCGCCTCGCCGCAATCGCCGACACTATGTTGGTGGATATCCATAAAAACACGGTGGATTTTCAGCCGAACTACAAGGAATCGACGAACGAACCGATCGTTCTTCCGGCACTTTTGCCAAACCTCCTAGTCAACGGCACGACCGGCATCGGCGTCGGCTATCTGACGCGAATCCCGCCCCACAATCTGGGAGAGGTTGTGGATGCGCTTATCGCAATGCTCGGCAACCCGCAGGTGACGCTAGCCGAGCTTATGCAGCACATGCCGGGCCCCGACTTCCCTACGGCTGGAATTATCATTGGCAGAACCGGTATCAGGGACATGTACGCCACCGGCAGGGGAAGTATTACAGTGCGGGCCAGAGCAATTATAGAAGAGTCTTCCGCCGGGAGAGAGCAGATTATCGTTACGGAAATCCCGTATCAGGTGAAAAAAGATCAGCTGCTTTCCAAGATGTACAATCTGGTTACCGACAAGACAATTACGGGAATTTCCGATATTCGAGATGAATCCGACAGGGAGATTCGGGTAGTGATTGAACTCAAGCGCGGCGTTATCGCGCAGGTGGTGCTGAACCAACTGTACAAGCACACGCAGATGCAAACCAATTACGGCGCGATTATGTTGTGCCTCGTCAACGGCTTGCCGCAAGTGCTCACGCTAAAATCAATCTTGGTGCACTACCTTACCCACCGCCGAGAGGTGATTCGCCGTCGGACGCAGTTCGATTTGGACCGCAGCGAAGCCCGGGCGCATGTTCTCGAAGGCTACCGTATCGCCTTGAATAATCTTGAAGATGTCATTGAGATTGTTCAAACCGCCGAATCTCCCCAAGAGGCGCAAGAGCGCTTGATGGCAAATTACGAACTGTCGGAGATTCAAGCCGGCGAGATTTTGACGATGACGCTGCGTCAACTTACCGGTCTTGAACGCCAGAAGATAAATGATGAATACGCCAATGTCCTCGAACGGATTGAAGAACTGCGCGCAATTTTGGCGAGCGAGGCGCTCGTGACCGACATCATCAAAAACGAGCTGTTGGAACTCAAAAAGGAATACGGTGACGAACGCCGTACCGAGATTACCGATGAGGTCGGGAGTTTCGAGATTGAAGACCTGATCGCCGACGAAGAGATGGTCGTTACGATTTCCCACGCCGGCTACATCAAGCGGATGCCCATTTCAACCTACCGCCGCCAAAATCGGGGTGGTGTTGGGGTGATAGGCATGGGAACAAAAGACGGCGATTTTGTGGAGCATACGTTTGTTGCATCCGCGCATCAGTATATCCTGTTCTTTTCGAATCGCGGGAAATGCTATTGGCTCAAGGTTTTCGAGATTCCCGAAGGGGGTAGAACTTCAGCCGGACGAGCCGTCGTAAACCTCTTGCGGTTGCAGGAGGGCGAAAAAACGACCGCCTTTGTTACCGTTCGCGAGTTTGATGAAGACCGGTGTCTCTTTATGACGACCCGGAAGGGAATCGTCAAGAAATGCCGGCTCTCCGATTTCAGAAATCCGTACTCCGCCGGCATCATCGCCATTAACCTTGACGAGGAAGATCAGCTAATCGGCGTCCAATTGGCGGTGGAAAACGACCACATCATCTTGGTGACACGGCAAGGAATGTCGGTTCACTTTAACGAGACCGAAGTTCGTTGCATGGGGCGAACCGCGAGAGGAGTGCGCGGCATTCGGCTCAGTGACGAGGATGCCGTCGTTGGAATGGTGGTTACCCCCGATGAGAACACGTCCCTGCTCGTGGTGACAGCCAACGGCTACGGCAAACGTACCGCAGTAAAGGCGTATCGATACCAATCGCGGGGCGGGAAAGGGGTTATCGCTATCAAGACAAGCGCCCGCAACGGGCTTGTTGTTGGCACCAAGCCCGTTTCGGACGGCGATGAGCTTATTATTATTAGCTCCAAAGGAATGATAACTCGGATGGCGGTCAACGACATTCGTGTCATTGGACGGAACACCCAAGGCGTCCGTCTCATGTCGTTACGAGACGACGAGAACGTCGTTGATGTCGGGAAGATTTCCGAGACGCAACTCCCCGAAAACGGTGATGGTGACGAGAGTAGAGCGACCGAGGCTGCCAGTTCACAGTAACAAATTTAATTCCACGTCCGATATGGCGATTCAGAATCATTGCACCTAAACCGAGTTTCTTCTTGAAAAAGGAACTCTATCAATCAAATGACCGAACAAATCTATACTCCGCGCTGTCAGAAATTGCGTCTTCTGTAGGAGCGATCTCCAGGTCGCGACCCTTGTACGAGGGAACTCCGATTCCCGACCTGCTGGTGCTACGTAAGTCCTATTAGAACCAATTATCACTGGAAAAGTAATCGCAATAGTACCCAACGCAAAGTATAGTGACCGAATAGGATCAACCGAGCGAATAGCGATCAAGTGACTGAATAGGGAACGCGATAGTAGATCTCGTGCGATAGTAATCCCACAGGTATGTAGCAGACAGCACAAAATACATAACGAAACTTCCCACAAATGACTTTGCTACCGATTATTCAAGCAGGCTGTTAGAGTCATTGCCCGAAACCGAGTTTTTTCTTGAAAACTCGGTTTCTTTATTGCACAATCTAGGAGTAATCGATATTGTACGCATTATACTCCTCAATGCCCTATGAATAGCCAAGACATTTCAACTAACCACAAGCCGAGGTCCACGGACCACCGGGTATTCATACGCCGTCGTACAGCGATACCACTCTTTGTCATTGCCGTTTTCCTTAACTGCGCTATGGGGATCGTAGCTGCAGAAGACGCGATGGACACCGAAATGCTGCAGCTGCCGGACCAATCGGTAATTCTTGACATACAGAATTCCGTGGTATATTCTCCCCTGCCTTTAAGCCCCGAATATGAGAATGCCAAGCCGGTCTATACGCAACTGATGTGGGCGACCTATCTCCACACCATGCGGCGGCTCTCCGATGCGAAAGAGATGTACCTCCGCGTGGTTGAGAATCACGAACCCTCTGCTTTCATCCATACAAAACTGGCAGAACTCAGTCGGGAAATGCAAGATATTAAGAGCGCGGAAAGGGAATGCCGCCGAGCCATTGAACTTCAGCCAGACAAAGCTGATCCACATTTTCTGCTGGGAGAGATTCTTTTCCGACGCCTCCAGCAAAGACGCCGGTCAACGCGTGCCCAGGAAGAGAAGATATGGGCGGAGATGATAGACGAATTCCGGACAGTAACTGAATTGCAACCCGACCATGTGGAGGCGCACCGTCATCTGGCGTTGATCGGGAAGTTCAGAAAAGATTATAACTTGGCGATTCATTCGTTTAAAGAGTTGACGCGAATAATGCCCTACCACGCCAGGTTCCATCTCGATCTTGCGGAGCTATACGAGGAATCGGAGCGAAGAGAAGAAGCCATTGCCGCCTACGAGCGGGCGGTGAAAATCGATCGAAATCTATCAACGGGGCATAATGCGTTGGGGAAATTATACGTCGAACGGTTTGAACAGATTATGAATCAACCTGGGGCTCCCACCGAGCAGTTGGAGTCCGCGAAAGGAAGTCTTGAGAAGGCTATTGCCGCGTACCAAGAACTAAAGCGCCTTGATAATCCCGAAAACCTTTCTCGTTATGACGCCCTGCTCCCTCACTTACGTGTACGTCTGGGCAGCCTGTGTGTCGAACTTGGCGGCGAGGAGGAGGGAATTGAAATACTGCGTCAAGTAGTTCTCGAGTACCCCGATAATGTGGATGCAAATTATTGGCTTGGAATCGCTCATCAGGATCAGGGGGATTTGGAAGTGGCATACCCCTACCTCAAGAAAGCTGCTACCCTTGCACCCGGTCATGTGGTGAGGCGCTATTTCGATCTTGAGCAATATAAAGAGGCGGTAGACATCTTACAAAGCGTCCTAAGAGAAGACTCCGATAATGTGGAAGCAATCTATTGGACGGGGCTTGCGTATGAAGGACTTGGCGATCCCCAAAAAACCGAGTTCTACTTGAGAAAAGCCATCTCGGTTAATCCGGAGTACGCGGACGCGCTTAACGCTTTGGGATATTTCTTCGCCGAGAATGGTACCAATCTGGACGAAGCTGTCGACCTTATCAAGAAAGCGTTGAAGAAATCACCGAGGCAAGCCGGTTATATTGACAGCCTCGGCTGGGCATACTTCAAACAGGGCAAACTGGATGAGGCATTGGAACAACTGGAAACGGCAATCCGCCTCATGCCCCAAAGCGCGGAGATTCAGGACCATTTGGGAGATGCCTACATGAAGAAGGGGTTAAAAGACAAAGCCATTGCAGCGTGGCAAAGAGCCATTCAACTGGAGCCAAACAATACCGCCATTCGAGAGAAGTTAAAAACAGAGGTCAGCGATTAAACGAAACCGGGGCGTTACGCAAAACTCGGTTTGTCGCATCATCTTGCGAGCACCTATTGCAAGAAATCGCGATCGAGAGATGGGTCCTACCGTGATTCTCGGCGTTCATCTTTATTGCCGCCGTGCGGGTTTTTCTATTTGCGGGGTGTGTGGCGAATGATGAACAGAAACAGACTCTCCACTCCTCTCTCTTCCATTCGCCGCCCGCGTCATGTTCGGTACATTCTCGTCATCCTTGCGCTCGTCAGCATTCACTCTCTTGCCTATGCGTGGGTTGACGGCACCCCCTACCTTATTGAACAATTTTCTTCCCTGACGGAGGCACCTGATTCCCCCGCCGCCCCCGCGCAACCGGTACCCCCTGCGCTCGGAGACCGCCATTCCTTCTTTTCCGTTGATGTGCGAACCCAAGAACAATATATTGTGTCGGCGACATTGCGGGCAATCGGTGAGTTCTGCTACCTGTATGTCGAGGATTCTCAATGGGAACGCACCGTCAAACGTGAAACGCTCGAAGCGGTGCGCCGCGCCTTCGACGACTCGACTCCAGCCGACCCGCAGCGTGGGATATACCGGATACAGTCGGATCTGTTTGGCGCTCCCCCGAACGTTGACGGAGACCCCAAAATATATCTGCTCCTGCTCGATATTCGCGACGGAGCGGTGAGGGGCGACGGGTTTATAGCCGGGTTTTTTAACCCCGTCGATCAACAACGCGGCGTATTGCGGCACCCGGAATTGGGAACCCCTATGCGCAGCAACGAGCGCGACCTGCTATACATTGACACCCATCCACTCGACACGGGCGGCGCCGAAGGGCTGGGCGTAATCGCTCACGAATTCCATCACTTAATCCATTGGCGCCTCGACCGCAGCGAGGCGATATGGGTCAATGAGGGGTGTGCCGATGTCGCCATGTTCCTCTGCGGTTATCGTCCCGAAGAGCATACGGCGAGCTTCGAAAGGAATCCGTCAACATCGCTGACCAATTGGCCGCGCGGCGGCGGCAGTCATCTCGCTCATTACGGCGCCGCCTACCTCTGGATGCTGTATCTTTACGAACAATACGGCGGCAAGGAAACGATCGCCGCGATAGCAAGAGAGAGAGCGGATGGGATTGCCGGAGTAAATAGTGCGCTGCTGTCGCAAGGCGTAACCCGAACCTTTTCATCCATTTTTGCCGACTGGAAGGTGGCAAACCTTCTGGACGACACCCATTTTGCCGAGGGGCGGTACGGATATCAAAACGAAGAGTTAACGCTTCGACTGCGGCGAACGCACAGTTCATACCCAGTAATGGCACAAGGCGATGCATTGGTCAACTACTCCGCCGACTATATTACCCTGTTATCGAGTGGCGTATGGCAAGGGCTGAACGTCGTCTTCAAGATTCAATCTCCAGTTTCGGGAGGGGGTAGTGCCAACAGGAGTCGAATCTACGACCTGAAGGCTATAGAGTTTCAAGACGGACATCCTCTTCAGGTAATCAATGTGCCGTTGACTGCTGACGGCAAAGGGAGTATGATTAATCCCAACTTTGGATTGAGCGTTGGACAAGTCACACTCGTGCCGAGTGTGCAGCCTCACGGCACAGCCTTTTCCGATCAACCGTCGACTTACGAATATCACGCGGAATTGGGAGCTGAAATCACGTTCAAAACGTCCGTTTTGCCGAACCCCGTTCACTCTCGGTATTGGGACATTATCGCGGTGCCCAGTAGCCTCGTCGGTGTCAACACGCCCCTCGTTACGGTGTCCGCCGGGAAAACCGTAATTGTGTCCGATGAACCGATGACGCCCGTGCATGACGGCGCAATCTACACCTATCCGGTTTATTTGAGCCTTGAGATAGAGCCGACCGATGTTGAATGGCACATTCAATTCTTCGACAAGATAGTTGGCGAAGGTAAACTAGGAAAGATAGAGATAGAAAAGTAATTAGGTTCTGTTGACGTTTATGTTAAACGTATGCGTAATCGTAGGGGCGAGGATTCCTCGCCCAGCGTGTCCTCAAACAAGTGTCAATACCCCCCAGTGATGTATGGATTGTTAGGAAAAACTTCTCCCGGATTCAGGATTCGTGCAAATCTGAAGCAAGGGACTCAAATCTGCGTTGTCTACTTGACTGACTCATAAAACGGGACACATCAATCGCTCCTGCTGGATTGGCAAATCCAACAGACATGTTCTATTCCGTAGGTTGGGTTGAACGCAGTGAAATCCAACATCGCAAACGGAACACGGCAATTCTTTTTACTAACCACTGACACTAACCACAAGTCACTGGTTCTGGAGGTAAATCATGGCAAATACACCAACCATCTATGCAGGCACAATCGGCCAGAGTGTCTGGCGCAGCAAAGACGGCGGCGATTCTTGGGGTCGAGCCACCGAAGGCATGTTCCCGGAGGCTCATATTCGCGCATTAGCCGCATCTCTGGAAGACCCCTCCATCCTCTTCGCGGGCACGGAAGCGGGAATCTGCCGCAGCACCGATGGCGGAGACAACTGGCACTCCATCGAATCGCCGATGGACAAGATGCAAGTGTGGGCGATTGCTATCAACCCGAACAACGCCAACACAATTTATGCGGGTACGTGCCCCTCCGCTATCTTCAGATCGACCGATGGCGGTGAGACATGGAGGCAACTTGATGTGGAGCTTGCCGACGAGTGCCCCGGTCTACCAATCGTTCCGCGAATAACCTCATTGGTAATCGACCCGAGCGACGACCAGGCGATATACGCCGGAATCGAGATTGACGGTATGCGGCGCAGCACCGATGGCGGCGAGACGTGGACTGCCGGAAGCGAAGGGCTTAGCAGCCTCGACATTCACGGACTCACTGTCGTCCCCGGAAATCCCAAAACTCTCGTTGCCGCCACTAATAACGATGTCTGTATCACCACCGATATGACGAATTGGACGCCGCTCAGCGTCAAAGACCACTATCCTTGGCCCTACTGCCGGGCGGCGTTGTACCTGAACGGCGACACCGAGCGCGTGTTTATCGGCGCGGGCAATGGACCTCCCGGCGACGAAGGCGGAATCTTCTATACGCGCGACCTCGGCAAGTCGTGGGGGCGCGCTGATATCGGAATGACTGCGAATAGCACTATCTGGTGCTTTGCGAACAACCCGGCGGTGAGCGGCTGGATAATGGCGTGCAGCGTGAGCGGACAGCTTTTCCGCAGCACGGACGACGGAGATTCTTGGAGCAAGTTCGAGCATGAATTCGGCGAAGTCCGCGCCTTGGCGGTCGTGCCCTCATAGGTCAAGTTCTTGTAGGGTGGGCACTGCCCACCATCATGGGGATCAAGTTAAGCGTTTTAGGGCATTAATCCCGCGGTTTTACTGTCTCAAACAGTCAATCTCAATGTAGCGGACGCGAGGATACCAATCCGTTCATCGATGGGACCGCCACAGAAGATGATTTATCACGCTCGTTTCCTGTAAGGGGGTAGCCCGGTGCGGTTGGAAACCGCACCTACCGTATGGGGGAGACGGAGAACCTCGCCAATACTAGACGAACTCCTCTTAACTTGATCCCTATAGGGTGGGCACTGCCCACCATCATAGGGATCAAGTTGAGCATTTTGCGGCGCGGGTTGCACACTTTCAATGCTTCAATCTGTTGATATTCACGTAAACTTGGACGAAAGAATCCCTTTTAATTCATCAGTCAGTTCGACTAAGAAGATGTGCGATAGCGCTCGTTCTCGTAGGGGCGGGGATCAAGCGAATGGATAATGAGCGATCAACTGAACGAATAGTGAAGGCGATAGTAGATCCTGATAGAGATCCCTCCCCCGCCCCATAGGGATTAAAGTTAGTAATTTCACGAGAGAATATTCTGGCAATACTAAGCGAAATCTCTTAAATTGATTCGTATGGGGTGGGCACTGCCCACCAGCCTTTCGTTGCTAACATATCAGCGGCACGTGTGCGAATTGCTTCTAAATTATTTCCGAATAGCACTCCTGAAGGAAAACGAAGATGTTCAATTTCCGTCATTGCATCTCACCGTTTATCCTCGCCTTTGCCCTCGCCGGATGTGCTGACAACACAAAACCGATCGACTTGCGGGTCGGTCTATTCGTTGCAGGTGAAGATCAGCTATCGACAAGGCTGGATCACGATAGCAAGGGTATACACGATAGCAGGGGTATAAAAGAAGGCGAATTACAGGGATTGGACAAAGCTCTTGAATCAACGATGACAAAGGCTTTTCGACGCGTGTTCGCTTCTGTTGACGCACTAAAAACGTATCCAACGCGGGAGATGGCGGACAACAATCGGCTAGATTTTGTCATTGTCGCGGAACTTATGGGGAGCGGAAGTTCCTTTGGCTATGAGAGCGAAGGGTTGTGGCTTCGCGGAGATTCGGACTACTCCCTGTCTGTTAAACTCACCTTTTACACTCACGACATGAATCAGATTACCTCTGTTGAGGCGTCGGGTAAAGGCTCATCCGATAGCATTGGAATTTTCTCCACTCCGGAAAAGAGAGCGCTTGTCAAATCTGTTAAAGCCGCAATCCGAAATCTTGGAGATGACATAGTACACCAAGTGCGTGTCAACCCCGGCATACGTGATATACCGGAACAGAACAGAGAGTAACTCACATTAACGACGGAAAATCTCTCCAAGGTTCCCATCGCAGTCGCTTGTCCGGGAAATTTTGCTATCATTGGTAACACAAATATGATAGTATATTGGCTGATGCGGGCAACTGTTGAACAATTAGGGGCCATAAATCGGGTAAGGGGAGAGGAGTTAACATGGAAGGCAAAAACGGTAGATGGCAAGATTGGGTACAAATTGCAGCAATAATCGGCGTAGGAATCACTATCTGGCTAAATGTACCCACAAAAGGAGACATCAAAGCGCTCCGTGATGAAATCAAAAGCGATCTTGAAAAAGTTGCCACAAAAGAGGAAATAAGAAAAGGGTTTGACGACGTGAAAATAAGCGTAACCAATTTACGCCGCGAGGTGGACGATGTAAAAACCGATATACGCGCGAACACTCAGAATCACGTCAACCACCTGGCAAAACATGGGCAATAGTCCATAGGCAAACAAGCAGACGACGCATAGAAACGCCCACAGGCAAGTTGTGGGCGTTTTTTTTTGCTAATACCATTTCGCTTGAATAATCGTGCATATAATGTCTCAATATATCGTTCACTCGTTCTTCTGTTGGCGGGGCATCTTGCTACGCAAGTTTCTTTACATGATTCAGGCAATTAATGCACGCGCATTTTAGAAAAACGGTATGATAATCCGTTATTTTCCGCAGAACTCAGTAAATTGACTGCATTCCAAATCTCTGTTACACTTGAGGACAACTGATATCCACACAAGCATCTCGAGGGCGCTTGAGACCGGTCCAAGGCACAGACTTTGACTAACAACCTTCAGCCTTCTCATCAGGAATTCTTTCTCGGCATTGACGGCGGAGGCACAAAGACGATCGGGCTCCTCACCAATCGAGCCGGACACATCCTCGCCAAGGCGGAAGCCGGTGCCTCAAACTATCATGCCGTCGGAGAGCAACAAACCAAGCAGGTTCTTTCTGATGTCGTCTCACAGTTGATAGCAGGTGCGAACGCCGCGTTGGAGTCGGTCACCTGCTGCTTGGGACTGGCGGGAGTCGCCTCCCCGGTGGATAGAAAAGTCATTGGACGAATCTGCGACGAAATCGGGCTGCCCGAAAACCGTATCCTCACCCACGACGCGCAGATTGCGCTCGTCGGCGGTGCGGAAGAGCTGTCGGGCGTCATTATTATCGCCGGTACCGGATCAATTGTGTACGGGACGGACACCGCGGGGCGGGAAGCGGAAGCCGGCGGATGGGGGCATTTACTCGGTGACGAGGGTAGCGGCTACGACATCGCTCGGCGCGCGTTTCAAGCCGTCGCTCGCGCCGCCGACGGGCGAGGCGTTCCCACGCAACTCTCCGCCCTGATGCTTAACGCGCTTGAATTTTCGCATCCCAGAAATCTTATCCCTTGGATGCACTCCGTCGGTAAAGATAAAGTCGCGCAGCTCGCGGGGGAGGTGTTCTACGCCGCGAATGAGAATGATTCCGTCGCGCAGGGCATTCTTGATGAGGCTGCCGATGAATTGGCGCTAGCCGCCCGCGTTGTAATCGACAAACTCGGATTCCATCAGCCGTTCAATCTGGTGCTCAGTGGAGGAATCTTCTCGCATCAACCAACCTTCGTCGCGTCGCTGCGCAGCCGGCTCAGGAATATCACACCACATGCCCGCGTCTGTCTCCCCAAGCGCGAACCCGCTTACGGAGCAGTCCTATTGGGGATGTCAAAACAGTGTAGGTTGGGTTGAACGGTAAAAAGTCGCTGTTTATCATAATACAATAGATTCACTGTTTTCCGATAAACTGTCGTGTCGAATTTCTCTAGTGAAACCCAACACCTCAACTGACCACTAACCACTGTTTTTCCATGCCAATCAACCGTGCCGAACTCATCACCGAACAACGAAATCCCAACTCGCTGGACATCGATCTCAAATCGACCGAAGCGATTGTCGAGATTTTTCACGAAGAGAACCAAAACGTATTGACTGCCGTGGAGGCTGTGTCCGGATCAATTGCTGAAGGCGTCCAACTTATCACGGACGCCTTTCAACAAGGGGGACGCCTTTTCTACATCGGCGCTGGCACGAGCGGCAGGCTGGGCGTTCTGGATGCCTCCGAATGCCCTCCAACGTTCAGCACCCATCCCGACATGGTGCAGGGGATTATCGCCGGGGGCGACCGTGCCTTGCGCCGCTCCGTGGAAGCCGCCGAGGATAAACCTGAGACGGGCGCCGAAGCGATCCGCGAGCGGGGCGTAGCGAAGCCAGATGTCGTGGTTGGCATTGCCAGCAGCGGGTACACCCCTTACGTCATCGGCGCACTGAAAGAGGCGCACAACCTTGGAGCGAAGACGATCTTTCTCTGCTGTAGTCCCGCCGCCGAATATTTGGATGAATTTGTGGATGTTTGTATCGCTCCAATCGTGGGCCCCGAGATTATCACGGGATCTACCCGTCTGAAAGCCGGAACCGCAACGAAGCTGGTGTTGAACATGCTCTCCACAATCTCGATGATAAAAATCGGAAAGGTCTACAACAACCTTATGGTAGACCTGCAATCCTCCAACGCCAAGCTGACCGACCGGGGAATACGTATCATCATGGACGTGACGGGCACAGACTTCGATACGGCTCAAGAATCGCTGGAGTGCGCCGGCGGCAGCGTCAAAACCGCGATAGTTATGCTGGCAGCGGGCGTGGAATACGACGAGGCGGTGGCTCGATTGGAGGCGCAGGCGGGCGTATTGCGGCGCGTCCTGGAAGATGCATCGTAGGCGAGAATCCTTTCATTGCACGTAGGGTTCAGAGTAAGGGTGCGTCCTGTAGGTTGGGTTGAACGCGGTGAAACCCAACTCCAAACTGCTACGGACGAAATTGGCATTGACGTCGGGTGTCGCCGTTATGTAGAATACTTTCCCTTTTATCATCAATCTCCGAATCCGTTGGCAACCCATAGGAGCCGCTTGTTAGATGCGCAAACTGACAATTTCAATTCTGTTCTTCCTACTTTCCGGCACCACCCTCCTTCCGTCGCAAGAGGAGTTACTCCTCAAAATTCCCGAAAACTCCAATGCACATCTCCGTGTGCTGAACGAGACATACGGATTGAAATTGCGTTATCGCACCGCGAACTTCTCCATCGTGCAAGCGAGCCAAAGCGCCCAGCCTGCCCTTTCTCACGCCGAGGTTTTGGACATCGTGGTGCCCGAGTTTAACTACTACCTCCTCCGAATGAGGACGCAGGCGGAAGCCGAGGAGTACGGAGAGCTGGTGGATGCATTTGACGGGATATTTCTGGTTAAATTACCGGGCGAACTTGAGGAGAGACTCTTCAAGATTCCCGGGCACCATCGAGCTAGGCTGCCAATTGAAGTGAGCATACCCGCATTTGATCGGTCATTGCACGCGCCGGGTGTCTCCGCTGCGCCTCAAAGCCAAGCTACCATTCAATCCCTGCTTGGTGAGGTCGATGCCAATCGTTGGTTCGACTTGATTAAGGCGCTGGTTGAAAACGAAGACTTGGAACGTCCGGGGCATTTCTTCAATAGCCGGTACGCGCTTCGCGTGCGCGATGCAGTTCAGCACGATGGCAGGCCGACCCCCGATCACGCCTGCGACAACGCGGCGGACTACATTGCCGATCAGTTCCGCAGTTACGGGCTAGAGGTTGAGTTTGATTCGTTTCCGCATCACCGCCGGGGAGGTTCGGGCTGGCGCTTGTTGGGCGAATATGTCATGCGAAACGTGGTGGCTACGTTACCCGGAAAGGGACCAAACCGAGATCGTATCTTTCTGATGACGGGACACTATGACAGCATCTCCTTCAAGACCTCGGGTTGGGACGAGAATTGGCACACCCTTCCCGCACCCGGTGCTTCTGACAACGCATCTGGGATTGCCGAAATCCTTGAAACCGCGCGTATCCTCAGTCGGCAGGATTTCGATTTCACTATCCGGTTCGTTGCCTTTACCGGCGAGGAGCTCTTTCTGTTCGGGAGCCAGCACTATAGCGGGCTCGTGGTGGAACGCGGCGATCAGATTGAGGGGGTGCTGAACTTCGATCTCTTGGGGCATGATGAGGACGGGGTTCTGGACATCCACGTGCTGGGCGATGAGAGTTCTCAATGGCTGGTAAACGCCTTTGGTACGGCGGCGCAGCGGTACAATATTGACGTTGATTTGCGCAAAAAGAACGACCCCAGTTTTATCTTTAGCGATCACTCTCCATTCTGGAATATCGGAATTCCTGCGGTTATGGTCGCTGAAGAATCTACCTTCGATCCGCCGGAATCAACCGCCTACATCCACAGCGAAATGGACACCCTTGACAAGATAACGCTGCCCTTGGGAAAACTGGCAGTGGAATTGGCGGTAGCCACACTCTCGGAACTCGCATTGCCTATTTCAGAATCCGGACAGGCAACGGAAGATACCCCGGATCTCCTTTGGGAGCCGGCAGGTCTGCGCCTGTCTCAGCCAATCGTTTTGAAGGAGGAAACCGTCGAAATCGATGCCACCCTCAAGAACAGTGGTCCGGTGGGAGTGAAGGAGGTTACAATTCAGTTCGTCGCGGATCTACCTGACGGCACCACCGAGTTGATTTCCGAGCACACGGCGAACCTTGAGGTTGGACAATCGCAAGTCTTTCGGGCTGAGTTCACTCCATCCGCTTGGGGAAAGTTCACGCTTCGCGCCAACGTGAACACCGATACTCGCGTATTCGAGTCGGATTTTGGCAATAACGAGGTGCGGGCGGAGTTGACGGTGGCTGGCACCGGGGATGATAGTCGATTGGTGATTGAGAATATCATGGCGTACCCGAGTCCCGTGCGTTTTGGTACGACCGACCCGCGCATGAGACTGTCATACGTGCTGAATCAGGATGCCGACGTGGTTGTCACGGTCTACACGCTGCTTGGAGAGAAAATCTTCGAGAAGAAAATCCGCGCGGGCAACAACGGCGGGCGATTGGGCGCGAACGACGGGTTCAATTGGAACGGTAACAAAGCGGATGGGGGTCGAGTCGCGGGTGGTATGTATGTCTGTCAGATTCACGCAACGAACTCGAATGGAAATTCGGAGAACGTGGGTATAAAGATTGCGGTCATTGCCGAGTAAGTTTAATACTCGCTGAACCCGGACCGTTAGAGCCTCAAGCCTTGAAAAAAGACATTCATTATACGTAATACGCAATAGAATTTTTGTAACTGTTTAGTTCAGTCCAGAATTTGCGCGGTAACAGAAATTCGCGACTTGGAGATCGCTCCTACAGCACACTCATGGTGTATGAACATGCATTAAATTGTAGTACGACGAACCGACATCCTCACAATAGATTGATAGACTAAAACAGTTACGATTTTTCTACGTATTACGCATTACGCACTATTTGTTACCCTAATCTGTTTCTTACCAATCGGCGTAGCGTGCGTAATTCCTAGTTTTCCGACTGATTCCCGATCATAACTCTCGAATCCGAATATTGCGGAACTGAACCGGACCATGATCGCCCTGCAGCATGATAGGTCCCCTGGGTGGATTGTCTTCGGCTAGATGACCGCCCGTTGGCCCCTCAATCGTCACGTTATCGTGAATCTTGGCGCCGTTCAGAAACACGGTTAGAACCATCCCCTTGAGCGTCGCTTCCAGCGTTTGCCATTCGCCCGCCGGCTTGCTAGCCTCCACATCCACACGCTTCTGATTGTACAACGACCCGTTCTCAGCCGGATAGGAGTACGTCTTTCCGAGGCTGTCGATGATTTGGAGTTCGTAGCGCCCCCGGAGATAGATGCCGCTGTTGCTGTCCTCCGGCACCAGGTATTCGATGTGCAACTCGAAATCGCCGAACTCCTGCTCGGTGATAATGTCTACCCCCTGATTCAAATTGTCTAGGATGCCATCGTGAATTGACCATGTGTGATCTCGGTCCGAATGCCGCATGCGCCAGCCCGTAAGATCTTCCCCATTGAAAAGCTCAATCCATTCCCCTGCCATACTTGCAGCCTCCTTTGTATTGTCAAACGTTCTACGTCTGCAGCCTGATGATGAGATAAACTATAACAGAAATCCCCTGAGGCTATCAAGCGTAAACCGTGAGTCAAGCAGGGGAAACGCATCTGAAAATTAGTCGTCGATGATGAGCGAAGAGATGGAATGGAGCAGCGAACGGAATGTTGGAAGATAGGAAGGATGAGATGTTGGATTTGAATAGAGTTCGTACCGCAAACTGTTAGTTTGCGGGAATCACAATCTATACTCCGCGCTGTCAGAAATTGCGTCCTCTGTAGGAGCGATCTCCAGGTCGCGACTCTTGTACGAGGGAATTCCGATTCCCGACCTGATGGTGCTAGGTAAGTCCTATTAGAAACAGCGATCACTGGAAAAGAAAGCGCAATAATACCCAATGCAAGGTATAACAGATTGTGGTACAAACTACCGCCGTGATTAACAGAATCGTACAGGAGAAACGCATCTGATATTTAGCCGTCAATGATCAGCGAATAATTGGAATGGAGTAGTGAATGGAAGGTTGGAAGATGGGAAGGACGGAGGGTGATATTGAATAGAATCCGTACCGCAAACTGTTAGTTTGCGGGAATCACAATCTAACAGATTGTGGTACAAACTACATCTGCAATAAACAGTATCATACCGTTCTAATTGACATTTCGCCAGAAAGTGCTAGAATGTCTCCGATTCAGAAATAATTGAGCCAAGGAGATGTCGCCGTAGGCGTTGTGCAGAATGGATATGGCAGCGATTCTTGCCTACCAAAACTGAGTTCCAGTTGAACGCCGAAAGACTCTTAGTTCGGTAATTTATCACGCCAGACACTATTGCGCAACACGGTTCGTATATGACGGGGCTCGAACTCTAAAGTGTGTTTCGGCAAAAGGTAGTTTTCAAATCGAACGGACAAATTTTATGATTAAGCAGATGTTTTCGACTCCTTATGCACTAGCACTCTGTACAATCCTAATATGTGCCCCATTGGTATATGCCAAAAGCAACCAAAATCAGCAGATCCAACTGAATGCAGCCGCGGCATTGCAGCGAATCAAATCTGATTCGGCAACCCCTGTCCGTGCACGATGGCATCCGAATCGAGGAACAGTTCGCAGCCTTTACAATTTGACGCTGCCCTCCTCAAAAGGAACGCTAGAAACATCAGCGCGTCAGTGCATTAGTGATTATCATGACCTTTTTGCGATGTCCGATCCGAACATTGAGCTGCGTCTGAAGAATATTCAAAGCAGCTTAACAGGCAAACATGTTCGATTCCATCAATACTACAACGGTATCGAAGTTTACGGTGCGGCAATATCCATCCATACCAACCATGCCGGGAAAATACGAGTCATCCACAGCAACTACTTCCCACAGATTAACATGAGCACAGCGGCCTCATTCTCCCCGGACCAAGCGATCGACATCGCTACTGCCGAGGCAGGGGTATTCGATTCACGCAAGCCGCCGCGTGCCAACTTGATAATTTTCCCCAATCGTAATGCGGGCCAGACAAGCGACTATGCCGGTGCGTATCGCCTCGCTTACCGCGTGAATCTACATTCCCGTCAGCCACTCGCAAGTTGGGAGTGTATTATTGATGCAAATACCGGCGAGCCGTTACACCAACAGAACCTGCTCAGGTACGCCGACGGACGCGGGCGCGTCTTTAACCCGAACCCCGTTGTCGCCCTTAAAGATTTCACGCTCATGGATCAGGACGATTCCGCTGACGCAATACCGGAAGAAGCGTACACGGATGTGATTCTGCGTGAACTGGACGGGAGTGGTTTTCTTGATGGTGCTTACGTCAGCACAAGATTGACCGAAAATCGCGCCAACGAGCCGACACTGGTGTTCAACTACCTGCGAGACGACCCCCGGTTTGAGGAGGTGATGGTTTATTACCACATAGACACGGTCGCGCGTTATCTGAAAGGACTTGGCTTCGATTTCGTGGATAACTGGCAGCTTCCTGCGAATGTGCATATCGGTGTGACGAGAGCCGGTTTCTATGACGATAGTGACGGCTCGATTGGTTTCGGAGATGCCGGTACCGATGTCGCCGAAGATGCCGAAGTGATCGTCCACGAATATGGGCATGCCGTCCTTGATCGCCAAGTTCCTGGCATTAACAGAGGGGAAGGTGGTGCGATACATGAAGGGTTTAGTGATTTTCTTGCAGCCAGTTTTTTCAGTGCCGTAAGCGATGGTTTTAGTGACACAATCGTTTTTGAATGGGCTGGTTCGGAGGACCCCGAGGTTGCCACTCGCCCTGTAAATAGCAACAAGCGCTATCCCGAAGATATTACGGGTGAGCCACATGCCGATGGGCAGATCTGGTCGGCAGCACTATGGAAAATCTTTGAGGCGATTGGACGCGATGCGTCGATCCGCATGGTTGTCGAGAGCCATTTCTTCCTCTCGCCCGACGCAGAGCTAGTCGACGGGGCATCGGCGATTCTTATGGCTGACCAAGAACTGAACGGCGGCGCAAATTTCGACCTCATCTTGGGAATTATGGAGAACCGGGGATTCTATACGCGCCCCAATCTGGCACTTGATGCCTTTGAGGAAAACGACACAGCAGAGACCGCAGCAACGCTCGAACTCCCGTATGTCAATGAAGAACTGTCGATCCATGAAGCCGACAATGATGATTACTATAAATTCCGTTTGGATGAGACAATGCAGGTTGGGTTGGGAATTGATTTTCAACCCATCTACGGGGAGTTGATGTTCACATTGGCGGGTCCTGATGGTATCAAGCTTGTTACCTTTGAAACGAAGGATGTCACATCGCTAGAATTAGTGCCGGGCGATTATCTCGTTGCGGTTTCTGGCATCAACGGTGCGACCAACGATTATAAACTTGCACTCATCATCGACAATCACGGCGATACGCCTGACACAGCGACACCGGTGTCGATCGGCGACGCGATAGAGAGTTTCATTGACTTCAATGGCGACACAGATTTCTTTGTATTTGAAGGTGAGAAAGGACAGCGCATCGACATCACTGTTACGACGAAGGACTCCAGCCTCGATTCTCTGCTCGTTGTCTATGCGCCCGATGGGGAACTCTTTGCCAAGAGTGATGACGTCTTACCGACCATCGGTCCGGAGCCGATTCCTGAACTAAATCCGCGAGGTATTGATTCCCGCGTGAGCGGAGAACTCCCAACCGATGGCTCCTACGTGCTCGCTGTCAGCAACATCGCACTTCCCAATCTGAATGTTCCCTTTGGCGGTCTAAACTACTCCTATACGCTGACGATCGGTGGCAAGACCGATGACCATGCCGCGTGCGGTAGCGGCGAAGAAACACCTTTGACCTTCGACGAACCAATAACAGGGGTCATCACCCTTAGCGGCGATCCTGCGTCTCCCGATCCTCATGACTCGGATGGTTTCCGCTTTGAGGCGTCCGCGGGCACTGTCATTGCCCTGCGGGTTGCGATAGAACCGCCTGAAGGCGCGATAATGTTTCTCGTAACCCAACTCAGTCTTTTGGATGCGCACGGAGAGACGTTGGTGTCTACTCGCGGCAATCCCAACAGCTTGGAGGTACGTCATGATGGATTTCTTATTCCCGCAGATGGTGAGTATTGTGTTGATGTTGCCGGTTTCATAGGAGGAGCGATCGGTTCCACCTATACCTACACGCTGACGTTGTCCGAGGGTGAACTGCCCGATGATGATCACGATAGTCTAAAAGGAACTCCGACCCCCTTAACGGCGGGTATTCCCGTCGAGGGAGCCATCAGTTTTGTCGGGGATGCCGATGCGTTTCAGTTTAACGCTACGAGAGGACAAATCATTACGTTAGCGGTGGACGGGCAGCCCGCCACTCCGTTCTCTAGGGGCGATTTACAACTTTTAGCCGAGGTTCCGCTCTTTGTAGAAGGTATTGATTCAATGCTAGAAGGATTTGAAATTCCTGTGGACGGAATTTACTATGCCGAGATTAGAGAAATATTCGGAGGAGGTGAAGGTCAATTTTCCTATACACTGTCCCTGACAATCGAAGAGGAAGACGTTGAGCGGAGATTTCCCCCTTATGATGTCAATCAAGATGGCAAGGTGGACATTTTTGATCTTGTGCTTGTCGGCCAACATTTCGGCGAAGAATTCATTGACGCCGCGCCACGTGCCGATTTTGGGCAACTCCGCTCTGCATCGGCCGAAGGTGAATTACGCCTCCTGATGACCCCGAGCGCGACGGCTACGCGACAGTTGACCGTCTCAATCCACACCTCAGCCATTGCCGATCTTTACGGCTACCATCTCTCGATCCGGTACGATCCGGCGGTATTGGAATTCCTTACTGCCCTACCAAGCCCGATATTAGCTTCGACACTACACCAAAGTTACTGGCATGTCTCTCGGGATGGGACACAACTGGACCTGACACGGACGCGTCAAGGAACGCTGGAAGGTGTGGCGGCAGAAGGGGCACTGGCAACACTTGTTTTTCATGTTAAAAAGACAGGTCCCCCCGTGGCACAACTTCCCCTCCGGCTTGTCGACCTACAATTGGCAGATTCGGCGGCAAGGGCAATTCCGATGAACGTGGCTGATGAGCGAGTGCCAATGGCGGTGCTGTTTCCCGAGAGACCGCTGTTGCTCCAAAATTTTCCGAACCCGTTTAACCCGGAGACGTGGATTCCATATCAACTCTCCACCGATTCGGAAGCGGTAATCTCAATTTACGATACGAACGGTGAGCGCGTCCGTCAGTTCGACCTCGGTTATCAGCACGTTGGGACATACACCACTCCCGGTAAAGCGGTCTACTGGAATGGAGAGGATATGTATGGTGAGTTAGTGGCGAGCGGCTTATATTTCTATACCCTACAGGCTGGCTTGTTCCAAGCCACGCGTAGAATGCTCATTGTGAAATAGGACAGAGCGGATTTACTGAAAGGTCACTATCAGATAATAGAGGAGCAGAATGCTTGACAAACGCCATCTTCAACATTTGATAACCGACGAACAGCTTCAACACTTCAACGAACAGGGTTATCTCATCTTAGAGAACGTACTTCCGCTCAGCCTAGTGAAGGAACTCGAAGTACCTGTCGATCAGATTCATCAGGAATATCTGGATGAAAAAGGTCCGACGGCGCGGCATAGCAATTTTTTCTATCGGGATTTCCTCGGCAGGAACCAGCTTTTTGTCGACCTGTTGGATTGGTACAAAACCTTCCCGAAAGTTTGGGGAATCCTCGGATGGAACATCTACTCATATCACTCCCACTTGATCGTGACGCCGCCCGGAAGTCCGGCGGAACTCGATGACATCGGGCTGCTTCGGTGGCATCAGGACAGCGGACGCCTCAACTTAGACATGAAGACTCATCCCTCGCCGCGAATGGCATTTAAGATTGTCTACTGGCTGTCTGATTGCTCGGAACCGGGGCGGGGAAATTTCCATATTGTTCCCGGCAGCCACCTCCGAAAGACCATCAATAAGCCCACCGACGGCTCCCTTCCCGATGGTGCGATTCCGGTCTGTTGCAAACCCGGCGATGCGGTCTTCTTTGATGGGCGGCTCTGGCATTGCCGCAACAGCAACGAATCGGACATTACGCGCAAAGGGCTCTTCATTGGATATGCTTTTCGGTGGATGCAGGCAATGGATTACATCACGATACCACCAGAGATCTTCGACAAATGTGACCCAATCCGTCAACAACTGCTGGGCTATGCGGCGAGACCGGGTGGTCGTTTCTCAGGGCAAGACAAGGATTCACCGCTCAAAGTTTGGCTCGAAGAACACGGAATCTTCTTGGAGTAGATAAGTTAATATCTAAGCTCGACTTTGTACAAATCTGAAGTCTGTAGGAGCGATCTCGAGGTCGCGACTTCCTTACTAAACAGTTACAAATTAGGCTCTTCAGAGTTAAGTGTAAAAAATTAATTTATCTTGGGGCATGTTGACATTTATGTAAGGCGTGTCCATAATTCGCCGATAAGTCCCTATCGTAGGGGCGAGGTAAGATCTCTATGGGATTAGCTATCGCCCTCATTATTCACTCGGTTGATCCTTCCTTATCCAGTCCGTTGATCCTCGCCCAACGGGTTGGGGAACCCAACCACTAACTGAGCGAATAGCGAAGGCGGTAGAGATCCCCAACGGAAATTGCCTCAATGTAGGGGCAACCCTTGTGGTTGCCCAACATACTGCCTCAAGTGAATCAATATTGGCTTAATTTTCAAATTTCAACAGAACCTAGGACTTACGCAGTCGAGTGCTCAAATGCACCTTCGTGTAGCAAGTTCCATTCCCACACTTGACCCTGAAGAACCCTAAATTACAGTTCTTACGCCGATACAGGTTGGACATTCGATCTGAAAACAATTCCAAAGCCTAAAAATTATGGTAGTTTTCAGGGGTCCAATTGGGTACAGGGTATCCCGGCGGCCACTGGTCATGCCCCACTTTATTGTCGAAAGCCTCTGTTCCTCCGCATAACCAGTAATACATCTCGGCCGCATCAAACCAATTTCGATGTTGTTGTTGATGCGTCGGGTGGCTAAACTTCGCGTTTGGCGGCTGTCCGGACTCGAAGTCCGGCTCGACGATCCAATCCCGTTTGGGGGCTGTGGTACGCCAATAGATGTATTTCAGCATATTTCGCCAACCTGTCGCCGTTGATTTTGAACGACGATGCCAAATTGAATAAGCCGTGATGAAAATTGATCCGGCCGGAGCGGCGGTCAATTCTGCTCCGCGAATAGTGCCGTAGTGACCCATCCAACTCTGCAAACTGAAGAAAAAGTGAGAACCAGGTAAAACTTCGGTTGGTCCCATTTCAGGGGGCGTGTCCTGTGGATAGTAAAAAACCTGCAGGAGGTTTACCTGCGGCCCATAGCGAGATCCCCCATCCCGGTGCCAGTTTTGAGAACTCATGGGGCAATTAACGCGGTGATTAGGCAACTTAATCGGCAAGGCGAAATTAGCTCCCAGCAAAGAACGCACTGCGCCTGCTGCTTGCGGGTTTTGAAAAACGCCCTCAATGAACCAATCCTCGTTCAGCAGTGGTGTATGCCCATTTTCCTCGATATAATTGGTCGTTCGCTGATTAATGTCATCGGCCACCACATTTTCTAGCATCAGGTATCCGGTTTTGCAAAAATCGAATACTTCGCTGTCGGTTAAGGTCGGTTGACAGTTATAAATTTGGGTGGGTGTCATAAATGTCCTCTCGGCTCTTGTAACTGTATGCTGTATCTTTTGACATAGATAACAGACTATGCATCTAAGCGCCGGATTTTTTCCAGAATGAATTCGCAGCCGAGTCCATATGTTTTGCTTTCATCAAGCATCAAAGCGGCATTAGGGAATTGAATTACCCGCCAGCCATCACGAATCGCATCCAGAGGCGTATGATAGAGAAATGGTAATTCAGGCTCGATAATTTCTCCGTCCTCCAGTAACAACATACCATGGATGTTAGAGGTCAAGGCTGTGCCACTGGTCTGAATATAGAGGAGGTCTTGACGGATATTTGGTTGGGCGGTCGTCTTCATTTTTCTAATCCACGGTAAGTAATAGCATACATTTCCCCCGCTTGGCTAGCGTGCCGTCGGGACAATTTCAATCCGACCATTGCCGGGTCGAATTCCCTATAATGTTAAATGATCTTGGGGCAACTTTCTCTACCACGATTTTCTTCCCTGCGCCGGGGATGACCTTTTTCTTTTGAATCCAGTTTCCATCTCTTCGTCTTTAAGTTCGCTTAGGCGTGACAGTAATGTCATCCGCACACATATTGGCAACTATTTGTCCGTCGATATCCCAGGCCAACCATCCCACATATTTTCCGCAGGAGGCTTCGTCACTCTCTCTTCGAGATCGATCTTCTTGAACTCGCCCAACACCGCTTTTCGGATGCTCTTGGAGCGATTGTATCCCACTCCATGTGCCAATCGGTGATGGCAGAAAATTATGTCACCTGCACCCCCATGGCACTCGACAGGAAGCTTTTGTTTGAAAAAATCAATATCAGCCTGCCATTCGTCCGTCCTTTCGCCACCATGTTCAGTCTTGTGTCTATAGTAAAATACGCTGTGGCTCTTGGGCCAGACTGTGAACCCTCCACCGTTGGGTGGCACGTCATCGATGTAGCCTACCACACCAAGATGAAAGCTGTGTCTGTCAGTGTGGCAGTGGTCACCAGCTGACTGATTCCCGTTGTCTGGTTCGGGAAGACGACAATAAATGCCCCGAAGTCGCGAGGGGAGTGCGATGGATCCTTCTCCTAACATCTGCTCAGCCATGCGCCAGATCTGAGCATTGGTTAAAAGCATGTGGACCATCCAATATTCGCGACCGATGCTCCGATAATACCAGCCAAATTCGCCACCATTATCGGGCACATTGAAGTTGCTTTCGCTGGATGTGTCCACCGCGACCGTGCTGTTTTCCCTCTTATACTTCTTGATCGGGCCGACCCAGGTATCCGGATCGTTTCGCTTGATTTCAGGTGGCGCATTTTGCCATAATTGTTCTCGCGCGCGAGCCATGAGTGTTTCATCCAGAACCTTGCGTTTTATTACGTAGCCTTCATCTCTAAAGAATCGAATCTCCTCGGAAGTTAGTTTTATCATAATTCCATCGTGTCCATCCCTTCTCTCAAAAAGGTCGCCATAATCTGATGGATTCCTGAGAATGTCAGATAACCCTAGAATGGCGTCGTGAAGCTTCGGATAAAGTTATCGAGTACTCTATGATACCATCAGTCGTTACACACGAAAAGAAAACTTACAGGAGTCAAGTCACATTATATACTCTGCGCTGTCAGAAATTGCGTCTCCTGTAGGATCAATCGAATGAATAATGAGTGCGATAGAGATCCAGCGATCTCCAGGTCGCGACCCTTGTACCAAGGAACTCCGATTCCCGACCTGCTGGTGCTACGTAAGTCCTATTAGAAACAATTATCACTAGAAAAGAAAGCGCAATAATACCCAACGCAGAGTATAACAGTTTTGCGGCAGAATGAAACTATCACGTTTTCACGCGCGGAATAGCGCAACCCGTCCACGGTTTTCACCGACTTGCCGATTTCCGATTCTGCGCGTCGTGTTCAAACTGCCCGTACACTATGACACTGCCGACAGCTTCTCAGCTTCCCGTAAAAGCCCTTATCATCGGTGCGATTCTCATCCCCTTCTTTGTTGCCCACGTGTCTGTCATCGGATCATATTCTTCTATCGTCGGAATCCCGCCCATTCCATGGCTAGGCGGGGTTTGTATATTGCAAACGGTTTCTCAAGTATCGTTGCCGATGAGAATGACAATTCTGATGATGAGGACATCCGCTGTGCTCCTATCTCTTTAGAACCTGTTTGAAAAGTACATTTGTAGGGTGCGCACTACGCACCAGCTTCTAATAGCCCCAGAGGGGATCAAGCGAACGAACAGTGAGTGCGATAGAGATCCTGAAGGTATGTAGAAACATCGAAATCCCGCACATCCCAAGCCCCAGCGGGGATCAAGCGACTGAACAAGGAGCGCGATAGAGATCCCACAGGTATATAGCGGGCAGTCTCAACAACATTAAAAAACTGTCTTCAAATGACCAAATAGGACTTTGCTACCGATTATTCAAACAGGTTCTTAGTCTAAGTACTGGGACAAAATGAGATCGATATTTAGAGTCCTGAAGTGTTGGAGACCTCGGAAATCCGTACGTATCCCATAAAAGTTTCAAAACAGGTTACACGCCCAAATCGTGCGTTTTCACCAGCAACGAGACGACCTCTGCTTTGCCACCATCTGCACTCAGTCCCAGCCTACCCTTCTGATGAGCGGGGGCTTTACAGGTCTGTGCGAATTGATCATTGACGAAACACTCAATCAGGTTTCCCTCCACGAAAATCTGAATCTTGACTGTTTCCGAGTTGTCCACCGGGCAGGGGCGCTGGTGGTCTATGCCGGGCCCAGCCAGCACAAGTTGACCTCGCTCGGGTAGGAGCGTCAGACGGTAGTCCTCGCGCAGCCTGATGGTGAACCGACTTTTGAACGCCAGCTTGACGCGGAAGTCCAACATGCAGTTGGCAGGTACGTCGAAAAACGCTTCTGAGCTTGACTCTAGCAAATTCAGTTTATCGGTTAGGTCGAGGAGCGTATGATTGAAGACCGAAACCACCTCCCGAACCGGTTTCATATAGAGCAGCCCGTCGGGGCCTGCATAAACCTCGCGCGGTGCCGGCATCGGGCCACCCGCCCAGCCACCAAACCACACGTGCCGCTTCCCATCCCACACCCGTTTCGGCGCGTTGATATGCGGACGGTCGAGTTCATGCATCAGTGTTGGAAACTTGTAGGGGCCATTCACATTCTCTGAATAGCAATACCTTCGGCAACCGTGGATGTAGTGCATGTCACCGATTCGAAAGTAGTCGGGACATTCATCCCCCTGCACTCCCTCAACCGCCGGTTCCTGTTGCCAAACCGTCAAGTCTTTTGAGGTCAGAAGACCGAAGCGACTACCCTTTTCGCCGGGGACTTGGGCGAGAATATGCATCCAGTATTCCCCAGCTTCCTTATTCCAAAAAATCTGCGGGTCTCGGAAGTCGCGCTTGTGATGATTGGCGTAGTGGACGCCGTCCGGGGAAATCATGTCTTCGGGATGTTTCGTCCACCTTACGAGGTCCCGGCTCGTGGCATGGGAAAGGAACTCCCGGCCGTCCGGATTCTCGGGATTCCAGCTAGTGTACCAGGCATGAAATATATCATCCTTCTCCACAACGCAGCCGGTGAACATGCAACACCCTTCCGGCCCCTTGGGGTTGCCATGATCGGGGCTCAAGGCCGGGGGTAGCTCCGTCCAGTTCACCAAATCCGTCGACGCAATGTGCTCCCAGTGCACATCAACGTTGCCGGTGGGATTCGTCAGATAGAAGACGTGGTATTCACCTTTCCAATAGAAAGGCATCACGTCCCCTACTGCACGCTTGCCAGGCATAAAATGAATGAGCGAACGATAGGGAGCAGGTTCGACCGGGATGTTGTTTTCAGGTTGTATGCCGACCACATTTCCTCCTTAGATGAAATAGATGCTGGTGCCCCATCGTCGGTCTCCTTTTCGTTACGATAGTTGATATTGTTTGTTCGGCTCTTCAGAGTTAAGTGTGGAATATAAAATTGACTTAGAGCCTGTTTGAAAAGGAGCGCGGGACTAAGGATCATGAATGATCTTCAGAGTTCTGTTTACAGGACGTCGACTGGGTGGTAAATCTTCGTTTTGCCTCCGGTTCGCTGGGCATTTCAATAGAACCACCATATTCTAGCGCCGTTATGAGAGTTCCTTGTCGGTGATGTTTTTTCTGTTTGTTGATGTATTCGATTACCCACAGCATTGGCGCAAATGCAAGCGGTTGGGCCTGCCATACGTTGAGGCTGGACGGTATGGCGACTATACGAGCATATACGTTGACTTCTACGAGATTGACTTTGATATGATTCCTAGATTGGGTGACTGGCCGTATCGGTTCATCAAGTCATCAATTGTGCTTTGCCTGCCTAATCCAGGTTGACAATTCGCCGTCGCCGGTCTTCTCACCTTCCAGCAGCCAGCTCAGCTTGAACCGGGCCAGGTAACCGCCTTCATACTTGTGACTTTGGCCGCCCTCGAACCCCGACTCACCCAGCAGCAGGCCGATCGTGTCTTCGACCGTCAAAGACGTTGCGCCGATGACAAAACTAGTCAGTGAAAGGAAACGTGTCTCCATGGCTGTTCTCCTTTCTTTCTCAATAGTGCTTTCCAACCTGCCCCATTAATTATACTATCCGCAAAGTGCTTACGGGTAATATGCAAGTAGAACTTGCTGCCAGCTTGTTCCAATGCGCCCAATTGAGTCTTTGAACGAGCTAGCAGCACGTTCTACGAGATTAACTGAAAAACTCGTATTTACAGCTGATTAACATCATCAATCGGCATACATGCTGAAAGTCTGCTAATTCTTAGTATAATATGCCATATTCCGCACCAACCAGATTCCCTTTGACATAGGCATCGCGAAAGAGCGTCTGGCGTTTAGGCGGCATGGATTCGAGCAATTTCGCGTGAGGTTTTGACCGCGTCCACCGTCTGTCAACCGAATTGTACGCATTAAAGATGCAAACACGGTCATATTCTTTGTTCGTCCACGGTTGACCGCTGTGGGTGAGTCCCTCCGTAAAAATGATGACCGAACCCGCTGGACATGAATAGGTATCCCAAAGTGCAGAGTTCGGATCGTGCAGAGATTCTGGCGCACTGAACGCAGCCTTATGGCTTCCACTCACAAACAACGTCCCCCCGTCTCCCTTTTCAATCGGGTTGAATTCCCAGACGACGCGGGTGAGTCCCAAATACGCCTTACCCGGAATGCAGTGGTATTCCATGCAGTCTCCCGGCAAACGAAACATACCATTGCCGTTGTGCGGCATGAAAGGAAACGGCTTCTCATCTTTGGCTGAGCGCAACCCAGGGAAGCTCATCTCCATGCGGAAGCCGTAGCATTCCTCACTCTGTAGATGCGGGCTCGCTAAAAACTCGTTCGCAAAGCCGACAACGACCGGATGATCAGTGAGGGTTTGCAAAGGACCGCCATACGTCGATCTTTCGTGCTCGGGGATCGATTCCCGATCATCACGCAGACGATAACAGAACTCGCGCATCTCCTCAATCTCCGATTCCGTCAGGACACCGGGAATCAGAACCCAGCCGTTCTTATCAAGGATGTATTTCTGTTCTTGTGTCGGTGGAATGATAGGTCTGCCATCGGCGTTGGTTTGGCTGAAATCCTCGGCCGTGAAATTGAGGGGCTTGCCCAAATTCATGTTGAAGATTAACGGATTGCCGTAGTTGCTTTCTTTGCTTCCCATGTTTAGCTCCTTCTATAACGCCGTTAGTTCTGCGTTTTCTGAATTGACGATTGTAGTGACGATAAAGTGGTTAAAAGCGGATGAATCTCCAACCATCGTTTAAGATTCACTATTTATTCGCGCACCCTACGATACTTGATGGGTTGTTCGTTTGTAGTAAGCCACGAAGCCCAGTTCAATTGCAGAAATCGGCACGCTACTTCTTTGGCGGGATTGGGGGAGTTGGTTAGCCCATGACTTAAAGCGGAGTGGCGTTGCTTGGTCTCGATACGTTGCGCAGTTTATCCCGATCTCATCGGGGCCCCTACTCGACCGCCGCCGGTTGCGGAGCTTTGTTGTGATGGAAAAAGGGAGACTTTATTCGCTTTTCTGCTTAAGCCAGCCCCATGTTGCTCTGAGCTTGCCAGCAGGGGAGACAGGATACTTATACCATTTCTCAAGAATGCAAGTGCATTGATTCCGCGGATAAACTGAAGGAATTTGATTGGAGCGGAGTAAGAAGCCTTGTCTATGCGCAAAGCCGGCGGGGCAAGATGCCCCGCCTACGGCGAACGAGAACGATATAGTTAAGACATTTTATACACTATTATTCGAGCGAAATGGTATTAGCAGTACTAAACCAGGCAGGAGTCCTGTCAAAGACGGGGTTGTTCGTTAGTCTGCGTTGATTGTTCCCATCCTCATCCATAGCGTAGATTTCACTGCGCACCAGTGGATTCCCCGGATGACGTAGACCGGACCCGAAGGCGATCTTTGATACTTCGGGCGCTTGTGCGTTTATAAATAGCACAACGACGCTCAACAGTAGCACGCAACTTAGCGCGATACACGCAAGTTTCTTTTGTATCGCAAAACCCCTTTTCAAGTTTTGGAAGCGGGGTGGTGAAGTATCACTATATTCATGAGAATTTACACCAGAACTGGATCCGTACCTGAAGCGTAATACGTAACGAGAAATACGTAATAAAGTTAGTTACGCATCACGCATTACACATGGTTGATACTCCCCAGTGGCTGGATTTTCTCAAGCATTTAGTGATACTTCAGAAAAATGAACCACCCCTCGATATTGTAGGACTTCTGCTAAGAACATCGGAGTTATCCTTCTTTGGGTGCACCCCGCCCTCACCCATCCAGATAATCGGCGATCTGTTTGGGCTGCCCATCAAGTGTGGTTTCCATTGCAGCGATGACCATAGCAAAACTCTTAATATTATCTTCAATCCGCGTGGCAGAAGGGGTTCGACCATCAAGCCAGTTGAGAAATTCATCAAACAGATACTCATGACCGGAGCGGGAAATGGCAGGCGCTTCGTATACCTCCGTTTGCTGGCCAACTCGGTGGATAGTCATGTGATTGCCACCGGCGATCTCAACACTTCCGGCTTCAAACTCGGCGCGATAATACTCCTGGTGCCAGCAGTTGGTAATTCCCGCGGCTGAGCTATTCCCCTCGTAACAGGTGTGAATTCCGTTGTCCATACGCATCAAATAGAATCCGCTTGAATGATGTTTAAAACTTGACCATTCTGGGTTCCAACCCAACCCCATCAACATTTCACAGTCACCACCGGAGAGAAATCGCATCATGTCGAAATGGTGTACCGATCCTTCAAAGAGCAATGCGAAGTCCATATCATGGCGCCACGATTTACCCCATGATTCGTAGCGTCGATAATCACAGGCATACCGCCCGACGATATGCTGTAGACGCCCCAGACGCTCTTCTTCTCTGATGCGTACTAGCTCCTGCTTGTTGGCCGCATAACGATAGTTTTGGATAATAGCACAGGGGAGAGCCGCCTTTTGTACTGCTTCCATCATCGTTTTCGCCGCTTCCAGTGTGTCAGCAATGGGCTTTTCACAGATGACCGGCATGCCATTCTCGACAGCCGCCACGGTGGCCGGTGAGTGGAATTGCGGGGGCGTTGCAATAGCACAGAAATCTGCCTTGACTGCGGCACATGCCTCGTTAAAGTCGGTGAACAGGCTGTTTTTTCCCAGACCGAGTGCTTTCCCTTGATGTTCAAGCACATCCTGTTTCACATCCACTACACCAACAATCTCCATTCGGCTATTAAATTGTTCCTTGAGCATTTTGATCATGCCCCCTCCCCTGCCGCTCCCGCCAATAACCAAACACGTTTTTTTTGCCATAAGTAACACCTCCATAGAGAAATGCCTGAAGTTTGGGCGCGGCTGTAAGCCAACGCGTGCCTGCTACTTTTCAACAGGCGCTAATGCGCGGATGAGCGTCACCTCCGCAGGGGGTGTCCGTTCCATCGCTCGTTAGGCCGCGCGCCAGCGCCGACGATGGAGCGGAAGTGCTGCCGCGGTTGTTATATGGCCACCCGATCATCGATACGTTGTCCTTTCCTCACAATTACTGGCGAGCCGCTGGCCACGAAGGCTGAACTGGGCGGGGACGCAAGAACGAGAGCCAATTCAGAACCGCAGAATCCCGTCAAATCACCGATAAGCGTCGTTTCTGATGCGGTCCATACTTTCCATCGCGGGTGTTCAACTTGATACTCAACTGTTCCACCGTCTCTCTGGGCTGAATAGCCCCAGTAGTGCTCCGTAATGAACTTTTCTTGCGAGCCTTTTTTCGGAAGACTCGCATCCCCAGAGAATCGAGCACCAATCGACAGCCAAGTCCCATCATGCTTCCAATGGTACTCTGCGCGCCCAACGGTCTCGAGTGAGGGGTCGGTCACGGTCGAGCGCGTCGGACAGGCTACGTAGTTCTCGTTGTAGAGCCATCGCGCGATCGAAGCAATCGCCTGCTTCGGCACAACCTCACGGATGAACACCACGCCTCGACGCCAGCCCTCTGGTCCACGAGAACGCACATAGAAACGTAGATTAATCTCCTCGAAATCTCTGTGGAAAGGTATCGCCAGCCCCCGAACTCTTGTATTCAGAAAGCGAAATGCCACCAAGCTGATGAAGGACGTGCCCTCCCAAGCATCGATCTCCGTTCCTCGCGGCGCATATCTCTGTAATGCCTGGGGCTCGATTGGGAAGTTGAGCATCACCAATCGTTGCCACTCGGCTGTAAGAAAAACCGTACTCATCGCATTTTCTTGTCCGTATGATCCGCGGGTGAGCGTCATCCCCACAGGGCGTGTTCGTTCCATCGCTTGTTAAGCCGCGCGCCAGCGCCGACGATGGTACGGAAGCACATCCGCGCATTTGTTAGCGCCTGCGCGAAATCTATACTTCAGTAGTATATAATCTATCATACTCCAAGTCATGTGCCTACACATGTGCTTTCAGGGGAAACGCATCTAATTGCAGAAGAGGTCTCATGGTGGTAGAACGTACGATTAATATTGGGTTTCACTCAAATTTTGGCGCGTTCAAGCGAAATAAGCACTCGCTTGAGGGATTTACTATCGCGCTCATTATCCATTCGCTTGATCCTACAAGATTAGCGATTATTAACGGAATCCCGTTCAACCCAACCTACTACCCAACTTAACCCGATTCTCTTTTTTGTCGAGCAAAAATCTAGATGCGTTTCGCTTGGGTTCGGTGTCGATTGCTTCACGGTCGACTGCGTCCACTATCGCCATATGCGTGCAGTTGTGTCCGTAGTTCTTCGACGATTTCCGGGTGGTCGAAATACAGGTTTGTCGTCTCGCCCGGGTCCTCGTCGAGATTGTAAAGTTGCCCGGGGGCATCCGGCGCTTTCTCCGGCAGTACGTACGGGTGCAGTGCTTCGTCCTTCTCGTAGTTGTTCCCGCCTGATCCCCGGTGATCCAGGTACTTCCAGCGCCCCTTACGAATACTGAGTGCCAAGCAAATGGTCTGATGCAGTGTATGTTCGCGAATGGGCTGTTCTTCGGGCTGTTCTCCCAATAGCACCGGCAGAATGTTGTAGCTGTCTTCCGCAGCGTCATGCGGGAGGTCGAATCCGACAAGCGCCGCGCAGGTGGCCATGATGTCGCAGAGGCAGACCGTCTGGTCTGTCTGTGTATCTGGCAAGATGTGTCCCGGCCAACGCGCGATGAAGGGGATTCGGTGTCCGCCTTCCCACTGATCGCGCTTCAAACCGCGCCAGGGACGTGCCCCGTCGTGCTGGTAGTCCTTACGCATGTGCACGACACTGGTCACCTCCGGTCCGTTATCACTTGAGACCATAACGAGGGTATTGTCGGCAATCCCGAGCCGGTCCACGGTGTTGAGCAGTTCACCTACGACATGATCGAACTCAAAGATGAAGTCGCCGTGCGGCCCAGCATCTGTTTTGCCCCGGCACGTGCCGGACGCAAACGAGGGTAGGTGCACTGCGTTGGTTGGGTGATACAAGAAAAAGGGCTTGTCGGGACTGTTCCGAACGTGTTCCTCCATGAACGTAATGCTTTTCCCAAGGAAGACTTGGTCAAGTTCCTGAATGTTGAAACCCGGCGCAATCATGCCGTGTCGGTTGTCATTCGCGTACGGGTGTTTGGGGAGCGGTGCTTTGTCCAGTTCGCCGGTGGGCGGCACCGGGATGCGGTCACCATCAATGAAGGCGTAGAGGAAGTCCGTTCCGGAACAACACGCCGTGCCATAGAAATGGTCGAAGCCCCGGTGGATGGGAGAGTCAGGAATGGCGCGTGAATAGTCGATGCGTTTCACGGGTTCAAATCCGTTCTTGTTGATCGGATTTCCGTTTTTGTCGGGGAATGAGAGGCCAACATGCCATTTGCCGAAGCAGGCGGTCGTGTATCCCTTGTCACGCAGCATGCCCGGGAGCGTTAATCGACCCTCTTCTATCATGCACGGTCCGCCGGCGCCTGAGAATACCCCGGATATGCCTGTGCGAAAAGCCATGCGCCCCGTGAGTACGCTGTAACGGCTGGGCGTGCATACGGTGGCTGGAGCGTGAGCATCGGTGAAGGTCATTCCTTCCCGGCTGAGTCGATCCAGATTAGGAGTCGGCACTTTGGACTCGGGGTTGTAACGGGCAACATCGCCATAACCCAAGTCATCAGCAAAAATGAAAATGATGTTAGGCTTCTGCATGTTTGTCTTCTTCAGCGCCGAACGGTGAAGCCCAGCGGGGCGGTTCGTCCGCGTCCGCTGCAGCGCCTTGTTCGGCTCGTCCACGCACGCCCGGGACCCACCTCGCTCCACCGGATTCATATGCTCCCTGGTCAGGTGCCTCCCCGAAGAAGCCTTCCGTAATCCCGGTGACCGGCTTTCCGGAATCGTAATTGTTTAGTCCATCGGTCTGGATTTGCCAATCCAGACCGAGCGGGGGCAGGGAACGCGCCGAGTAGGGAAGTACAATGCTAATTCCGGCTATTCGGAGGCTTACATGCCCAGACCGGACGTGCGACGATCTGGGCATACTTACGAACCAAACGATGCGCTAAACAGTTACGTTAACCGAAAGACTCGCCCCTCTTTTCTCCGGTCACCCAGCTGTCGCGCGCACCTCATCCGACCAGTCCTCCCGTTGCTGGTAATCGAAGAGCACCGCTTCCCTCAATTGCAATTTTTCGGAGCGGTTCGCACCGGCGGTGTGAGCCAGAAGGCGGTGCCACAGGAGAACGTCGCCCGCGTCGCCCCAACCATCGGACATGGCGATCGCTGTTGAAGTCGATGATCCGCTGCTTGTAAGCCTCGTTGCGGGCGAGGCCTTCGGTTCTGATCATCAGGTCGTAAATAATCTTATGCGTTCCCGGCCACACCGTAAATGCTCCCCCATTGGGCGGAATGGGCGCAATCAGTCCGACTGTGGACCATGGAACAACTGCTCAAGTTTCGAGCGCCGCCCTGGCGCCAAACCCTATCGCAACACCTAGCCGTTTAGATAGCAAACTCCTGACCGGCGTCTGTCAGCAAACGGGGGAAAGCGCCCATGACGCCGACGCAAACGGCCAGTTGACGCCCACAGTGCGCTTGAATGCGCGGCAGCGATCGTAAATTCAACCAGGCGCCTAACATCAGGTCAGTTTCAGCATGCTCTCGAATTGCCTGCAGTTAAGGGACACAGCGCCAGCAAAAGGACTCACGACTAATTTCCGTAAGTCCTTGTTTTTATGGTGCACCCAAAAGGATTCGAACCCTCAACCTCCACCGGTACTCAGCATTGTCCTCGTCTCGTCCGTCAGCCGGATGTGCGGCGGGGACATGCCCGGCAGCAACACAGAAGGGTCGCTCTCCACATGCGCCAGTGGATGGAGCTTTGTGAGCGCCGGGTTCGCAGAGTAGTCACAGAGTATATCTTTGTCCTCCCGGGGCTCGTTAAACCAGCACGGTGAAAACTCCACAATGCGTTTCTGCCGCTCAGTGAGTTCGGGGTCGTTGGTGTCGTACGCGACGTCGTGGTGGTGCATGCCAAAAGGAACATACTTGCAGAAGAGCGTGCGACGCTCGCCGCTCCCCGCCCACGGAATTGTACCATGTTTGAGCTTCTCAGTGAACAAAATGCAGTCCCCAGCCTTGGCCTCGACGCGGTGCACCGGCACATCTTCATCCCAGTTTGGCAGCTGCGACGTCCACTCCGTGTCGCACCAATTCCGCCTCCAGTCGCCGTCAATGTCCAGCAGTTTCTGCTCATTGGCCGGCTTGTGTGTCCCCGCAACACACCCAAAGCCCCCGTCATCTGGTCCGACGGTCTTCAGTTCATACACACAGGTGATATGAAAGCTGCCCGGGCCTCCGTGGAGCGTCCCGCCTTTGTCCCGGCCGTCTGTCGGTTTCCGGCCAGGCTTGTAGTGTATATTGTCGTGATCTAGCCGGAACAAGGGGCGAAGCTCTGCCGGCATGTGTGCAGGGGCATGGCCCCACGACGGGTCACCGAGAATCTCTTCCAAGATGGGCAGCATGGTCTCGTTGTCGATCAGGTCCCTGTAGGCTTTGCTCCAGAACCTTCTTCCCACGTAGGTGTTGCCATGCCGATCCGTTGTCTGGTGAGTGTCGCGCCACGTGATGGAGAAGCGGATCTTTTTATCGGTGCCGCCCTTAGACCGCATCTCCTCCAGCTCTTCGATGTGCTGATCGTATACTTCATTCAGCTTGTCGAGCTGCTGTTGATTGAGCACGTCGGGAACGACGACATAGCCTTGTCGTGCGAATGTGTCGCGCATTGCGTCGTCCATCTTCTAATCTCCTCTACGTGTAAGAACTAATACCATTTCGCTTGAATTACAGTGCATATAGGGCTTTCCATATACTATTATAACAACTGTTTCCCTTTACACCAAACCCCGTAGGCGGGGATCAACCGAGTGATTAACGAGGGCGATAGAGATCCTATCTTGCCCCGCTTTGGACAGACTTGAGTGACGCTATTAATGCACTGCTAATATATAGAAATGGTATAAGTACGTGTTCATAAGTTTGGGTTGATTTTAAGAGATTTGAAAATCGATGCGATATTGCTGACCGTAATGTCTGAGGATGTGCTGTATCGAATCGAGTAAGGCTTTGAAATCCGTCTACGCCGCAAAAGGCAACCACTGATACTTTATCCGCCGCCACAGAATCTCAATCTTGTTCAGATGCGGACAATACGGTGGAAGATACTTGACAATCAATCCACGTTGGACCCATCGACAAATCGCGGCGACAAATTCACTACTGGTGTGGATAGGAGCATTGTCGATGGATACGACCGTATGCGTCAAAAATAATGGGCGTGATTAAAATGCTTGCTGTAACTGGGACCGAATGGAATTTGTAGACATAAAGGTGCACGCTTGATAGCCGAAATCCTCTGTCTCCACATCGGGACTCAATACACCATTTGATACTGGAAAATCATCGATTGTCCCGTCTCTCTTAATTGTACAGATCTTCTCAACGTTTCCGATAATTTCCGGACCAATCAATTCTCCGTCACGACGCTCTTCAAAAAGGTAGAATCCGGAGAATTCCCAATCCTCATAGAATTCAATGAACAGATCAAAACGCCTCCCGTGAAGGATCCTTTTGACAATAACCGCTTCGGGCGTATTGTCGCTTTCATCAGATGTGCAAAATCGGGCTAAACAGTTGCGAAATCACAATCGACTCACTGTCAACCCGCCGTCCTGTACGATTACCTGTCCAGTAGAATAGGGGAGTTCGCCGCGACCGAGCGCGGCAACGGCGCGACCGATGTCCTCGGGGCAGCCCCAGCGGGGCTCCAGGGTAAGCCCTTCGGCAATCAGGCGGTCGTACTTTTCCTTCACGCCGGAGGTCATGTCCGTCTTGATGATTCCCGGGCGCAGTTCGTAGACTGGAATGCCGTGATTTGCCAAGCGAATAGCCCAAAGACGCGCCGCCATGCTGAGGGCTGCTTTGCTCATGCAGTAATCGCCGCGGTTGATTGAAGCCACCACAGCCGAGATCGACGTCACGAAGACAATCACGCCCGCATACGCCGCGTCCTTTTCTTTCTGGTCGATCATCCATGGCGCCGCCGCTTGAGTGAGAAAAAACGGACCGCCGCAGTTGATGCGCATGAGTTCGTTGAAGCTTGACTCTTCAGCCTCCAAAATGTCCGCGCGGGTAGCCGGTGCAACGCCGGCGTTGTTGACCAGGATGTCCAGGCGCCCGAAACACTGTTGAACACCATCCAGAATCGCCTCGCGATCGTTAGCCTCGCCAATATCACCCTGAACGTACAGCACCTCGACGCCGAGATCCTCGAGTTCCTCCAATACCGGCTTGACCTTGGCTTCGTCACGGATGCCGTTTAAGGCAAGATAGTAGCCGTCCGCAGCCAGAACCTTGGCAATGCCCAAACCAATGCCGCGTGTTCCGCCGGTAATCAGTGCCACACGGTTGAGGGTATTCGCCAACTTAGACCTCCCCTAAAACGTCTTTTTGATCTCTTTGAGCCGCTTGGCATCCTCGTTGTGCTTGTAGAAACCGTCTAACGGGTAGCAGCCGCTCGGAAGCGCGTTGCGCGGCGCCGTGGTGCAATCACTAAAAGTGCGGCAGATACGCCGCTTGTCAATCGCACCGGTCTCGGTGGCATCTGCGAGAATCTCCGGATAGGAAAGCATTACACGCCCCAATCCCACCGAGTCCACCCAGCCCGCGCGCACCACAGCCTGCGACACATGCGGGAGGTATTCCTGCAGATACGTGTAAGCCGAACCCACTAGGATCAGATTGGGAAATCGTGCCTTGAGCGCCTTGACCACATGAATCTGGCGAGCGACGCCGACCAGCGGATCCTCAGGGGGCTGGTAACCGTCGCTCGGGGGGAAAAGCGCCGGCCGCTGGATGTGCGGACTATAGTAGGGACTACCCGCCGTGAGGTTGACCAGTTGTATCCCCAGTGACTCCATCAGGGTGAGAAAGCGTTCCGGCTCGTCGAGGTCGTAAGTGATGGGATTATCGGGATTCACGCCAAAGCCGTAGCGATACGGTAAGATGTCGTCATGTGCCTCGGGAATTCCCGGACCGAGCTTGGTCGCGGTGCTGTGATCGGGATGCGGCTTGAAGGGGACAAAGTCAAATGTGCTCAAGCGCACCCCGATCTCCAGCTTTGGCACTTGAACACGTATTCCCTCAACAACCTCGCGGAGGATGCGAGTCCGGTTTTCAAATGATCCACCGTAAGCTCCATGCCGCGTGTGAGCGCCTAGGAATTCGTGGAGGAGATAACCGTGGCAATGCTTGATGTCCACAAAATCCGCGCCGGCGCCGTAGGCGATGCCAGCCGCCGCGATATAGTCATCGATTAGCCGTTTGACCTCGTCATCGCTCAAAACAACGTCATCGCTCGTGATGCCAAACTTCTGATCCAGAAGGGGGTGCCTGTAGGCAATGAGCGGATTAAGCCCTTTCTCGTCGTTCGGGCGTGAGAAGCGCCCCGAATGTGTCAGTTGGAATCCGATTAGGAGATTGTCGGTGTTTCCGTGTCGCTTGCGATGGGCGCTCAAGAGCGCTTCCCGGAGCGAGGCGATGCCTGCCTGATTTGTCTTGTTGATGATGAGTTGGTTGGGATTCGCGCTGCCATCGGGCCGTACCGCCATCGCCTCGCCGCCCCAGATGAGTTTGGCTCCGCTCATGCCGAAGCGCTGCCACCGCCGGGTCATGGACTCGGTGACGCCGCCAGTGGTCGTGCCGTCCCAGCCCTCCATAGGCTGGACGCACCAACGGTTGCCAATCGTGCGTTCTCCGAACGGTATCGGCTTTAAGAGCGGCGAATCGTCTCCTGTGAGGATCGCATCATCCGTCGGCAACTCCAGACCAAGTTGCTCCAGGTGCTCGCGGAAATCATCAATCGTCTTGAACGATGCTATGCGCCGAAAGCTCTGTTTTTGACTCACTTGGAAACCTTTTCAAATTTCCCTCAACTGAAGAATTTGTAATCGGGCAGCCCTTTCGCCATACGTTGAACGTAAAGCGCCGCTTCGCGGGCATGGTAGTCCCCCCACAAGCAGGCTTCGCCCGAAGGCACGACGTGTCCTTGGGGCACATGGTCCCAACCGTTCGGCCGGTGATAGACCGCGTGCCGGATGAGCCCTTGGTGCGCTTTGGAATGGCTTAAATAGGGGTCAGCCAACAGCGTTTTCAACACAGTGAGGCCTGCCCGGATGTAGCGCGTTCCCGCACCGGTCTCGCCGCGCCGCTCAAGCAAGCAGCCCAAGCGAATCAGTCCTTGGCAGGCGATGCTCGCCGCCGAGCTGTCCACGGGTTCATGTTCGTTGAAGGGGTCAGCCGGCCGCTGAAGATAATCACCTATCGCAGCGAGCCCCGGCGCGCCCGTATCCCAGTAGGGGACACCGTCGGTCGGCGTATTTTCAATGTAGAAATCGGCGCTCGCCTTTGCGGCTTTGAGCATCGTGCCTTCGATGGATTCGCGCCCGCCGAATGGCTCGAGTTCACTGTCATCAAGTTCCGCCAGGAATTCAAGCTGCTCCGGAAACCCCAGAATGATCCATGCCAAGCCGCGGGTCCAGGTGGAAAACGGTGAATACCCTTGCTGAGTACTCGGACAACGGTAGTTTCCGTTGTTCGTGTTAAACAGGCTTTCATGCGCCACGCGGCCGCGCACGTCGTAGATATCTCGACCTTCCCCGTAATAAACGTTGTAGCGCGCCGTGGCACAGGCATGCTGGATTAGACGCCCGAGCAGGGATACCGGCTCGTCCTTCTCACTCATCAGCACGTGTCCCAGCCGGTGGGCGAGCGCCAGCACACGCAGCGAGCGGACGGTGTCCGAAAAAAGGGACTGCGGCCCGTTGAAGGAATAGATGTAACCGCCGCTGTCGTCGGTGCAGGACCAGCGGCTCGCCTGCACGGCGCCGGAAAGCTTGGTCGCCAGTTCGTAGAAGTTCCGTTCCCACGTGTTCTCGCGAATGCGTCCCTCGTTCATCAGGCGCAGGAGATTTCCGTAGGTGCTGACGTTGTTGAAGCCGTGATCGTGTACGCCGATATGGGAGACGTGTGTCGCCATCACCTCAACGGTTTTGCGCTTGCCGATTTCGAGAAACGTCTCGTCACCAGTGGCGTCGTAGTGCAGGAGGGCCGAGCCGTACTGAAAGCCCTGGGTCCATTCGGTCCATCCCTGGGTCGTGTAGCGCCCCTCGACCGTAAAGACCGGCGAGCCGTCCTCCGGTTTCCAACTAGCTTCAATGTCCCTAATCTTCGCGCCGGAGAGCGTCCAGAAGTGCTCAAGATCCGGGAGTAAAGATTCCGGCGTGATGGAGTCGTCCACTCTGACCATGACATTTCCCAATATTGGGTTTGTTGTACGGCGTTAGCCGGTAGGGAATAACGAGGGATCCCTATCGCACTCGCTATCCACTCGCTTGATCGTTATTCCCTACTGCCGAACTAGACGGATTTGAGTGCTCGGCTTCGAAAGTCCCAAGTTAATTTCATTTTCCACACTTAATTTGCTTGAGTCGTTTCATTGACTCGAAGCACCGATGCCAGTTGGAATCTGGGCTCACCGCGCGCTGTGGAAACCGTAGTATAGCACAAGTGCAAAAAAACGCGAACATGAATACATCCTACTCTCCGCAGCTATCCATCGGAAATATAACACTTTTTTGACTTCTGCTCCAAGCAAGTCAAGAATTTGATGATGAATGGGTTTAAGATTGACTACTATTTGCTGTGTTTGATTAGCTTGGTGTATCAATAAGAGGTCGATGCCCTCAAAAACTTGAAAAATGCGTCGTAGCGTTGGACGTTTCGTGGGTTTGCCAACTTGGTTGGGAATGGTTCGTCCCTGCCGGTTCAGTTCACAGCGAATCGAACGTTCTGCCAGTGCATAAACCAGTAGCGACAGCCCCATCACCATCAAAAGCGCCATAATGCGTTGTGGTTTTTCTAAGAATAGACTAGAGGCAAAAAATAAGGGGTCTTTGAGAAATCGGAATCCACGTTCTACTGAAACATTTTGACCTTAAGAGATATGGCATCTAATTCATTCGTCGCCAAGACAAATTTACCTTTACTGTTTTTGGCTTGTTCAATTGCCTGTGGCTGTTCAACAACCTGACCCATGACTTGAAAACCGATTCGTGTCGGAAGCTGTTCTTTGTTTGGACGCCCCCTGTTTTGGTAATGAGGAATGGCAACCAGTTCAATTTGAGGTTCATGATAACGCCACTTGGCAGAAAGGGTAGATACCGCTTCACTAGCGGCAACTTGGGTGTCGAATTCTCTATGGCTCAATTGGTGGAGCGATTTTTCTGCAGCTTCACGTTCTTTGGCAATCTTTTTTTCCAAAGTAGCAACTTCTCGTAGATAAGCCGCTTGCGAGTAGACAATTAACCACCTTTGCGCCACATCGCCGTAACGGCTTTCAATGGAGAGGAAACGATAGCCGTTTTCGGTCGCCGGTTGCATCGCTTCTATTGAAACGGTTTGATATAGTTCTTTGACAGCCTTAGAGCTTGTTTGAAAAGTACATTTGTAGGGTGCGCACTGCGCACCAGCATCTAAAAGCCCCAGAGGGGATCAAACGAACGAACAGTGAGTGCGATAGAGATCCTGAAGGTATATAGAAACGCCAAAACCCCATGCACCTAAGCCCCAGAGGGGCGACAGATACGCGACAGACAAATATAAAAACGCGAGAAAACTTCCTATAAATGACCAAAATTACTTTGATATCGATTATTCAAACAGGCTCTCAGTTGATCTACTCTATCTACGGATAAAACTGATACATCGTTCTGTTCAACATCACATTCAAGAAACTCCAAATGCTGCCCATCAAGAAGTCACCAAGGACAAGCCCCAAGAAAAAGGGAATTGCGCGTCGGTAGCTCCGGATCCCGCCGTGTTTGAGGATGGCCCATTTCAGAAAAAGGCAAATCAGCATGGGTATCCAGAAGTCCGATATTTGCTGATTTGCAGCCATCACGTAGCCCAGTGGATGCAGTGGGAGCCAGAAAAATCTGACGCGCAAATATGTCAACACCCCCATAACACCGAAGCCGACTCCCATAAACAGTAGGCCAATCCAATCGGTAGTGGTCGGGTAGTGAAGCAAATTGGTCAACCGCTCGAAAAATTCTCGGCCATACCGCAAGGCCCATCCGCCGAAGAAGGCGGACTCGGCTCCTTTCTCATAATATAGGTGGAGTTGAACCCAAAAGTAACTGATGATGCCGATCCCGGCCGCAATGAGAATACCGGCAAGCATTCGCCGTGGGCTAATATTGGCTTGTTCAGCAACCTTAAACGCTTCCAATTGATGAGGCATCTGCTGAGGTCGGTAACCCCTGTTGAAAAAGCAAATTGATAACGTTGTTAAGTTGTGTGGCCCCAGGCCTCTGGTGCCGAGGATCGTATTCAACACATAACGAGGCGCTTGCCAGTGGTAGCGATGCACGAAGATACCGGCTTCGGTGCGAATACGGGTGGTAATAATCGGCGTGATGAGAAAAAGCAAACTGAATATCGAAGCTATCCAGAGTGACATGCCAGCTCTGTGGAGGGCGAGGGTAAAAAGGGAGAGCCCACCAACCAGCCCCCAAACTGCCGTGCGATAGGGCATCGGCTCATCCGCATCATCGATTGTTGTCTCTCGTCTGAAAGCATTTTTCAATATGCTACTGAAATGGTGCCTTCCCACCCAAAGGAAGAAGATGCAGAGGCCTAAAAATGCGCCGAACGCCTGCTCGTCCTGATAAGGGAAATTCGGAAGTTTGCCAAAACCATAGACGTTCGCAAGTGCAAGCTCGTTACGGTAAAGAAAATAGAAGAGGGCGGTTGAAAAGAGTACGTCAAGCGGCATTAAAAACATAATCCCGATGGCGAATGGATAGAAAGCAAGCCATACACCGTCATACAGGTTGAACGGCGGATCGAGGAACGAATAATAATCGCGTGTGACCGGGATATGTGGTATGACGGGATAAAGTGTACTGAGTCCGTTGAACAGACTGATGCCCCCAGCGATGGCAAAGCCAAGCCACATTCCTTTATTACGAAAGAAACCTGAGGTGGGATGAGTCATCTGTAGGGGAAGTTGGATAATCGGGAAGGTTAATCGCTCGCGGTCTGCCCATTGTCGCCGCAGAATGGTATTCAGACAAAGAAAAATAAAAGCCAGAAGAAGAAACAGCGCCAACCAGGCGAGTATAACTGGCACCCACACTTTGAGATGATGCTCCAGGTAGAAACTCGACTCGCCTAGATAGTATCCTTTCAGTGCCTTCTGATCATCGACAGTCAGCCAGCCGGGGATATAAGACCAGAATAGCGTTTTCCATTCATTCTCTTCGGTAGCGAACCAAAAGCCGTGTCCTGAGACAGACAGAACTGCTTGTAGGACGTCGCCGCCTGCAAGCGTTGTGGCCAAAGAAAGCATCACGTAAAGCAGCAACAGTTCATCCCGTCGAAGTGCCATACTTGGCGCAAAGAGATGGATGAGTCTGTTAATGACAAGAATCCCCATCAGGATGAAAATGACGTTTGACAGCGGCACAACCCAAGTCGGAAAGGTGTAGCGCACCAATTCCATCTGGATGAGCATGTAACAGTTAAATGGTGCAACGAGCAGGACGATAAGCAAAACGCGCCAGGTCAGTCCGCGTTGCTTATCCGTTAATTGAGATTCCATTTATCCTTTTTTTATGCCACGATGAATGCTTGATATCGCGATAGTGCGACTTCTCCTCCAGCTTCAGCGGGTATTTTGCTAGAAAAAAAGGGGTGCGTGGTTAGGTGTTCTAGCGCCCTATCGAATGCGAATCCACGAAGGTAGTGTTTGTCGTGGGCTAGATTTCTAAAATGAAATCCGACTGGCAGGTCGTCGGGTGGCGTGTTTATATACTGCGCGCTGTCAGAAATTGCGTCCTTTGTAGGAGCGATCTCCAGGTCGCGACCTGCGTTCCCGGTAGGTGCGGTTTCCAACCGCACCTACCGCCAGACGCTTGAAAACACGCAATTTTCAGCAGCGTGAAGTATATATCGGTCGGCAGCTTCTTGAGCTCGCTGCAGCTCCTCAGAACTGAGGGCGTTTTTCAAAAACCACGCGCTGTGGCTGGGATACCAGTTGCTGGTGATGGTGTTTTCTGGCAATCGGGCCAAGGTCTTGGCTCAATCCGTTGAGCAGTGGGACGATGTTACGCCTGATGGACAAGCGCCAAGACAAGCCGGTTGGGTGCAAAAGCCCCATCGCTATGGACGAACAACCCGCCAGTTGGCGATACGCAAACCCAACAAGAAAGGTGGCTACCGTTATGTGGTTCTGGTCATCACCGATATGGAAGCCGACCTTTTGACACTGCTAGGGCGTTACGATGCGCGTAGTGGGGTTCCAGAAAGTATGTTCTGCCAGGATAACCAAGGCTTGGCCCAACGAAAACTGCGAAAACAGAAGTTCGAGGCACAGCAAATGCTTGTCTGCTTTCCCAACTAGCGCACAATTTGAATCGATGGGTGCAGCGGTGGATGCTCGATGCATTGGAGACCAAGCGGCAGATAGAAGCCCATGCCCGGCAAATGCTCAGTCAGCCATTGCCCTTAGTCGACCAAAGTCCAGCTTTGCCAGACATCATCGCACAGACAAAAAAGTCCATCGAGCAACGCGGTATTAAGCGATGGGTCAGACAGATGTTTGCCCTCAGTGGACGGGTCGTCATTAAACGGGGTTCGGTCACCCGTCTGATACTCAACGCTGCTTACCCATTGATTGACCGCTTTGTCATAGCATTTGAGACTTTGTTAGGTCCTTATGGTGTCCATGTTTGCATCGGCAAAACCTAGCAGCTTATCAACCGAGTTGGACCCATTGGAGGACAATCAAACACAATCATAGCAAAGGCTTAGACGTGTTCAAGCACACGCAAGAATTCGCCGTATTCGGGCGAAAGTAAGGTCCTAAACTTTAGGCATTTTTGTAATGGTCAACCATATGTTGCACACCTGCCGATAAATCGTCGGGCTACAATACGGCGCCCGATGAATCGGACTTCAAGCCCCAAGGGTGCTGTTCCGTAGCTCGATGACTTCATCACCGATCTGTTTATTCGACTGTGCTATGACTCGAAATAAACTCCAGCGCAGCTTGTGCGAGGAAGCCTGAGCGAGTTTCACCATAGATGTTCCGCAATGTGCCTTTCGGCAGGTCTTTCTTCGGATGAGGAACAGTCACTCTGCTCGGTTTGTTGGGATGTTTGTATTGATGATGGCTTCCACGAATGTGAACCAATATCCAACCTACTCTCTTTAGCCTTGCAATCACTTGGCGACTTGACATATTCAGATAATACACACGGTACACATAGCATGTCAAGTGAGATTTCTTTGGCGTTCAAGGTGTTTGACAATCCGCTCAATCCGAGCTTATCGTTTCGGCAACCCAATTCGGAGAAGACTCAGAACAACTGTTGAATTGGCCTCCCATCTCGCACGAGCGTCACAGGACGTCCCACATTGGTTTGATACTTTGTTTGCGGGTCGATGCCGATGTTCCGGAAGAAGGACGCCGCCAGGTCATCCGGCGTGAAGCCTTCGCCGACAGGTGCCGAGGCGATGTCATCGGTTTCTCCGATTGCTTGGCCGACTTGAACATCTCCGCCTGCCATCAGTGGAAAGTACTTGACTAAATGACTTAGCTCCGCTATACTCATAAAAACTTTTCGAGCTTTGACAAGGTACGAGGTTGCCATGTGCAATACCTGTATGGCGTAAAACCTTGTGCGTAATCGGAAAACTAAAATTTCTGTGTATATGGCGGAAATTATCTCTGATTGGCTGTTCCGTTAGAGTATATCTCCGCAAGGAGAAATTACGTCATAATCTCGATGGCTGTCCCGCAAACTTTCGAGATTAGACTTGTTATCCATATGGAGCAAGGACATCGGGAGCCATGCGTAAGGAATCTCATGGATTGTGCATTTATATTTCGTAACTGTTTAGTCTATCAATCTGTTTCGGGTATGTTGGTTCGTCGTGCTGCAGTTTAATCCATGTTCCTACATCGTGAGCGTAATGTAGGAGCGATCTCCAGGTCGCGATTTCCTGTTGGCGCGTAAGTTCTGGACTGAACTAAACAATTACTATATTTCCATATAGAAAGGGACGGTCAATAATTACCGTTGTTACCTAGTTCATAATGCTCTACACAATTAAAAACCATCGCGTAGTCATATTAAAGGGGGGTTTCGTGATGAAGAGATTAGCTTTTCTTCTTGCAGCCGCATTGCTTTTAGCGGTTGTTCCCGTTGTTGGGTTCTCACTAGAGACAGATAACCATACAGTATTGCTCTTTTTGTTAGACGAACGCCATGTCGATGCTGATGGGGTTTGCTGCAATACTGTCAAAGACCTTTCAGGGTTAGGCAACCATGGAACGATTGAGGGCGAGATCAAAGTGGTCCCGGGGAAGTTGGATAACGGTTACGAATTCGATGGGAATTCATTTATCCAGGTTCCAAAATCCAGGGCGCTGGATATCACGCAACACATCACCGTTGAGGCATGGGCGAAACCGGAGCAGTTGGCCGGTGAGAATTTTATCCTCGATAAGAGGGCGGGTAATCCGCGGTTGGGATATGAGCTTTTCCAGGTTGACAACGTTTTTGGATTCATGATGGCGACCCCCGGAAAGAAAGCTGTTCTTAACCAAGACGAGCCCGCGCCTATTGGTACGTGGCAATACCATGCCGCTACCTATGACGGTAAGACGATGAAATATTATCTGGATGGTGAGTTCCTTAAGGAAACGGATCAGATTGGGGACCTTGGCGTTGAAAGTGACCTTTTCATCGGTACGGAAGGTTTCCCGGCTGGGACTAGACACCCCTATAAGGGTGTTTTGGACAATATCCGTATTTCGAAGATCGCACGGACAGCAGACGAGATAAAGGAGACGTACAATAAAGTATCACGAGTCGCCGCCGTGAATCCCGAATGGAAGCTCGCCCAAACTTGGGGCTTAATCAAAACCCAATAAAGAATCCGGGGTAGTCCTTAAGATGTAAGGATGGGTAGTGCGCGGAGAAGACTCAGAACAACTGTTGAATTGGCCTCCCATCTCGCACGAGCGTCACAGGGTGTCCCACATTGGTTTGATACTTTGTTTGCGGGTCGATGCCGATGTTCCGGAAGAAGGACGCCGCCAGGTCATCCGGCGTGAAGCCTTCGCCGACAGGTGCCGAGGCGATGTCATCGGTTTCTCCGATTGCTTGGCCGACTTGAACATCTCCGCCTGCCATCAGTGGAAAGTACTTGACTAAATGACTTAGCTCCGCTATACTCGTAAGAGTTTTTCGATCTCTGACAAGGTACGAGGTTGCCATGTGCAATACCTGTATGGCGTAAAACCTTGTGCGTAATCAGAAAACTAAAATTTCTGTCTATATGGCGGAAATTATCTCTGATTGGCTGTTCCGTTAGAGTATATCTCCGCAAGGAGAACTTACGTTATAATCTCGATGACTGTCCCGAAAACTTTCGAGATGAGGCTTGTTATCCATATGGAGCAAGAACATCGGGAACTATGCGTAAGGAATCGCATGGATTGTGCATTTATATTTCCATATAAATTGCATCTATTTCCATGTAGAAAGGAACGGTCAATAATTACCGTTATTACCTAGTTCATAATGTTCTACACAATTAAAAACCATCGCGTAGTTATATTAAAGGAGGATTTCGTGATGAAGAGATTCGCTTTTCTTCTTGCAGCCGCATTGCTTTTAGGGGTTGCTCCCGTTGTTGGGTTCTCACAGGATGACCATACAGTATTGTACTTTCCGTGTGATGACATCCAAGGCGATACTGTCCAAGACCATTCAGGGGCAGGCAACGATGGAACGATTAACGGCCAGATCAATCTGGTCCCGGGGAAGTTCGGTAACGGTTACGAATTCGATGGGGCATCAATGATCCAGGTTCCAAAATCCGAGACGCTGGATATCACGCAAAACATCACCATTGAGGCATGGACGCTGAAACACGAGGCGGGGGCCGAGGAGCAATTTGTCTTCGATAAGAGGGCGGGTGGTCCGCGGTTGGGATATGAGTTTGTCCAGATTAACGACGCTTTTGGACCCCATTTTGTCACCCCGCCCGAAGTGAAAGCTATTATTTTGCAAGACGAGCCCGCGCCTCTTGGTACGTGGCAATACCATGCCGCTACCTATGACGGTAATAAGTTAATATATTATCTGGATGGTCAGTTCCTTAAGGAAACGGACCAGAGTGGGGACCTTGGCATTGAAAGTGACCTTTTCATCGGTGCGGAGAATGGGACTAAAGGGTTCTATGTGGGTGTTTTGGACAATCTCCGTATTTCGAATGTCGTACGGACAGCAGACGAGATAGCGCAGGCGTTCAATCAAGCCACCGCCGTGAATCCCCAATATAAGCTCGCCCAAACTTGGGGCTTAATCAAAACCCAATAAAGAATCCGGTAGTGCACTACATTTCATAGCATTACATGTAGTGCACTACCCCATTCAGAAAGGGGGCGAAGTGGCCCAAGACAGCAAGTCAAATGTGGTGCTGGCAGAGATCGATCTGTCAGAATGCGCGGCAGGCAAAATTCTGGACTATCGCGAGCCGGATAAACGCGTGGAGGAGAAGGTTTTCAAGGGCTGGAATAATGCCCTGGAATGGGGCCCCAAGCAGGGGAAACGGCCAAGTTCCTATCGGGTGGTTCGGGATGGGGAGGTGCCGGTGCTGGAACATCACAACAAAACCGGCCGCTGCCTTACAACAGGGGAGCCGCTGTGGGCGGATTACACAGTGGAGGCCTTTGTTCGGCAACTGAACGCGTTTACCCAGCCGAACAATGACGAACCACACGCCATTGTGGGCCTCTCAGGCCTGATGGTGCGATATCAGGATCTGCGGCGGTATTATATCTTCGCCATAGAGGGATATGAGCGCTTTGTGCTGTATCGCCGTGAGGATGAGGCATGGACCATGCTCGCCGATTACCGGAATGGGGTGGACCGAAGTCGGTATTACCACCTGAGGGCGGTGTGCGAAGGAGAGCGGTTGGCGTGCTACGTGGATGGAGAGCAAATATTTGTCGCCTATGACGAGAAGTTTCAGACGGGCAAGGTTGGCATCCGGACCAACACGCGCAGCCGGATGTATGGGGTACGGGTTACCGCGTCGGAGCCCGCCCGGGCGGCATACGCAAGCCGTCAGAGTGCCTATGACCGGGAGGTAGCGGAGGCAGCGGAAAAATACCCGAAGCCGGTGCTGTGGAAGCGGATCGACGTAAGCGAATACTGGCCCTGCGAAGTGCGGTTGGGAGATTTCCGTGGGGCAGGGAAGAAGGAGATCGTGCTGCAGCAGGAGACGGAATCGGGCCTTCGGGTGGTGTGCCTGGATGTGGAGGGAGAAAAGCAGTGGGATCAGGTGTATGCCGCGGCGGCGGGTTTAGATAAAAAACACAAGGTAGTACACGATCTGGATGGGGACGGTGTGGAGGACTTCATTGGGGTCGAAGGGGATCTGCTGCGGATGGTCAGTGGACGGACAGGGGAGGTAACGGCCGAGACAGAACTGCCAAAGACAGGGCCGTATCACGGGTATCGGGGAAAGAGCGTGAAGTCGTGTTTGCACAAGCTAGGGGCCTTGTGGCCGTGCCGAATTCGCAAGACAGAGAAGGCGCAAGATCTGATCCTGAGGGATGGCGACGGCGAGGGAACCGGGTACTCCATCTGGGCCTACGATGAGGCCTTGAATCTGCGGTGGCGTCAGGATGCGCACGAGTCGTGGTATGGGATGTACATGTGGTTCTATGACGTGGACGGGGATGGCCGCGATGAGATCCTGCCGGGGTATCAGCTTTACGATGGGGACGGGAACCTCCTGTGGCTGATGGAAGGCGCGGAATACATCGAAGATTCAGGGGGAGCCGGGCATATCGATCACGCCGCGTTTGGGGAATTGGACGGCGATGAAAGCAATGGTCCCGAGATTGGGATTGCCGGCAGCGATCCGGGATTTTTCTTAGTGGATGCGCGCACCGGGGCGCTGTTGAGGCATCACCGGTTTGGTCATGTGCAGGGGATCTATGCGGGGAATTTCCGGCCGGATCTGCCGGGTTTGGAAATGTGGATGGGGAATCGCTGGGAAAACTACGGGATCTTGAATCTGGTGAGTGGCCAGGGAGATCCGCTGACGCGGTTCGAGCCCGACACAATCAGCCAGGGGGGCCCGCCAGTGAACTGGACTGGCGACGGCGAAGAGCTGCTGTTCCTCTATTCTTCCAAGGAAGCGTTCGGTTTCTATGACGCGAAGGGCAGAAAGGTGGTGCGCCCGGTATGTGAAGGGCTGCCATTCGAGTGGGCATATGGGTTGACCGAGGATGTGGTGGGCGACGTTCGAGATGAAATTGTCTATGTTCACGAGGGGGCCGTTTATATCGTAACGCAGGATCGTCCCTATCCTCCCGGCGAACGGATTTATGCGCCAGAGCGCAGGTTTGATATTTCGTTGCCGGGCTGGAAGTTGAATGAGGGTTAGGATCATCTGGATGATTTCTGTTGACATTCTGTTCACTGAGAAGCTCAAACATGGTACAATTCCGTGGGCGGGGAGCGTCGCACGCTCTTCTACAAGTATGTTCCTTTTGGCATGCACGTAGCCCCGTCGCCGGATTTGATCTGCCGGGCCACTGTAAGATCGAGCCTGAGATGATTTTCCAGATCGTTCCGTATCTGGCGCTCAGAATTATCCGCGAACGCGGGCCACATATACTCCGCACTGTCAGAAATTGCGTCTTCTGTAGGAGCGATCTCCAGGTCGCGACCCTTGTACGAGCGAACTCCGATTCCCGACCTGATGGTGCTACGTAAGTCCTATTAGAAACAACTATCACTGGAAAAGAAAGCGCAATAATACCCAACGCAAAGTATATCTAACACCAACGCCCTTTGAAAAGAGAACCGATCCGCTTTTCAAAGGGCGTCTTTATTTGGAGCAGCTATGTCCGTTCGTTTTGTTTTTTTGACAGACAGTCATCACTACCCCGGTGCGCCGAAAGACTACGGGGCGCCGAAGATGCTGACGCAAAGTAGAACCGTTCTGGATGCAATCGTGCCGGCGGTCAATCCACTCAAACCCGACTTCATCGTTCACGGCGGGGACTTTCTCTGCGGCGGCAGCTCCTTTGAGTTGCCGTGGACGACCTATCTGCAATCGATTGAGGAGGTCGCAGAGGTATTTTCCGGGTTCGAGGCGCCAACATATTACGTTCCGGGCAATCACGACTCTGATGCACAAAGCGGATCTTTTGAACCGTTCGCGGCAAGATTCCCCATCCCGGAAACAATCGATGTCGTTGATGCGGGGCCTCGTCTTCGACTCGCGCTCGCAAACATCTACCATCAGTGCGACCCTATCGAGGAAGGCAACGGCGTTTGGACCGACGCGCTTGACAACGGACTCCGTGAAGCAGCGGAACAAGCCTATGCCGATCAATGCGCGATATTGCTGGTACTCCATACATGGGTGCTGCGAGGCTACGAAGACCAGAGCGGCGTCCTCAGCGGCGCAGACCGTCTGCTGGAAACCGTGAAGGAGAGTCCCGCCATTGTCGCATTGTTCACGGGGCATAAGCACACGAATCGTATCCGGATGTACCGTGATTTCCTGGTCGTTGACACGGCATGCCTAATCGGTTTCCCGATGGGATTTCGGGAGATTCGACTCCAGGACGAGGGATATTTTGTCACGCGGTTCCACCAACTGGATCTGCCAGAGCTTATCCAGGAATCGTACGACCGTTCCAGCGTAGAAACGAACAACGCCTGGCAGGGCGAGATTCATGATCGGGATACGGAAATCTTCTTGCCAAGACTCAGAGAAATTTACCGCTAGAAAAGGAGCAGCGAATGAAGATTCTCGTCACCGGCGCCGCCGGTCGGGTGGGCTCGGCCGTTGTAAAAGGTTTGAAAGACAGGTATTCTCTGCGGGGTTTTGACCGCGTCCCGACGCCCGAACTCGAAGACGCAGTCGTTGGGGATATCACTGACTTCGATGCCGTCCTTATAGCCACGCAGGACATGGAGGCAGTGATTCACCTCGCGGGCAATCCGTCGAGCGGGGCGCCCTGGGAGGAGATACTCCCGAACAATTTCATCGGCACATACAATGTCTTTGAAGCGGCGCGGCAAAACGGCGTGAGACGAATCGCTTTCGCCAGTCGGGCTGGGCTGCTTGCGCCCTATCCCGAAGACGTCATGCGGACGGTTGATATGACGCCGCGACCAGAGACCTACTATTCGATCAGCAAGGTGTTTGGGGAAAGTCTGGGGTATATGTACTCCGCGCGATTCGACATGGAATTTGTGGCGGTTCGGATTGGCAATTTCAAGCACGACCGTGACCTTCCCACACACCCGCATCAACTCAGTCACGGTGACGCGGCTCGTGTGTTCGAGCATGCTCTCACGCATCCCGGCGTGAAGTTCGAGGTTGTGTTTGGGGTTTCAGACAGTACCTGGCCGCTTTACGATTTAGAACACGGACGGCGCGTTATCAACTATCACCCGCAGGATAAGTCGGAGGCGGAGCCCGAGATTTGACGCCAGGCATCATCGGCTCGTTGGGGAAAAGGAGTTGCTATGGACCTTATAAAGACCACCGTGGTTGGCAGCTATCCTATACCGGCATGGCTGGCGGCCATGCCGTCAACGCCTAATCTTCATGACGCTATTCTGGTGGTGCTCAAGACGCAGGAATTAGCCGGTCTTGATCTACTGGCCGATGGCGAACTATCGCGCTTTAATATTATGCACCCCGAAACCAATGGTATGATTGACTATTTCATCGGTCCTATGGCCGGCATCAGCACACATTTTAGCCGAGAGGAATTGAGTACGTTTCGAACTCAGTCCGGCATGGCTTTTCGAGCACAACCGGCCGGCGTGGTACGAGACAGGATTGGGGAAGGGTTGCTCAATTTGCCGGCAGCGTGGCAACTCGTTAAATCGTTAACCGGCCATCCCCTCAAGTTTACGCTGACCTCACCGTATATGCTGGCCAAGACTCTGCTCGACCAGCATTACCACGACCTGCCAACCCTAGCAAACGAGATCGCTGAAGTGCTGCGCCGGCAAGTAGCCGAAATTGACGCTACGGTGATACAGATTGACGAAGCCAATTTAACTGGGCATCCCGAAGATGCAAGCTGGGCCTATAAGCCTATCAATCATGTCCTCGATGCCGTCCAGGGCCAAAAGGGATTGCATTTATGCTTTGGCAACTACGGTGGACAAACCATTCAGCAAGGCTTCTGGCGTAATCTGCTGCCATTTCTCAATAATCTCGACATCGATCACCTGATTCTTGAGTTTGCCCGTCGAGGCTTCGACGAGTTGGAGCTTTTCTGCGACTTACGCCAGGACATTGCCCTGGGAGTCGGCGTTATAGACATCAAGGATAATGAAGTCGAGACAGTTGACGAAGTGGCTAAGAGCATTGAAAAGGCCGTCAAGGTGCTTGGTACAGAGCGGGTGCGTTGGGTTCACCCAGACTGCGGCTTCTGGATGTTACCGCGTAGCGTTGCCGACAAAAAAATGGAGAGCTTAGTTCGAGGCCGAGATCAATTTTTGGGGCGCATATGACTTTTTCACTTCGGGTTCTTAATCTGTACATTCTTAATATGAAAACGCGGATGCCGTTTCGCTACGGAATTGCCGTGATGACCGCGCTGCCCTGTCTATTTGTCCGTTTGACCGTGGAGATCGATGGTCAACCTGTTTATGGATTTTCATCTGATGGCTTAGCCCCTAAGTGGTTCACCAAGGATCCGGAGAGTCATTATCGTGATGATATTGCCGATATGCTGCGCGTTGTGCAACAAGCCTTCCGGCACGGACAGGAGATGTGAGGCACTGATACAATATTTGCCTTGTGGCGAGGTATTTATGACCAGCAACAGCGCACCCCAGCAATGGCCGCTGGCATCACCGACTATCTGTGGACCATGGAACAACTGCTCAAGTTTCGTGCGCCACCTTGGCGGCAAACTATATCCCAAAACCTAGCAGTCTATACTCCGCACTGTCAGAAATTGCGTCTTCTGTAGGATCAAACGAGCGGATAGATCAAGTGAGCGAATAGCGAGCGCGATAGGGATCCCGCGATCTCCAGGTCGCGACCCTTGTACGAGGGAACTCCGATTCCCGACCTGCTGGTACTACGTAAGTCCTATTAGAAACGATTATTACTGGAAAAGAAAGCTCAATAATACCCAACGCAAAGTATAATACCTACCCTCCGCACCTAATTTTCGGGTTTACAGAATTTATTAGTAGCCCCCTATTATCCCTATCGGAATAATGCTTTCCGCGAGTAACTCGCTCCAGAGGTGCGCAATGTGGATATTACACAATTATTCCTGGTGGTACAATTCTTTGGTCAATAAACCTTCGTTTTTCGCCCTATAACTAGCTTTTTTCGGGTGTTACTTGATGGGTGATGTTCGTATCAGTCTTGCATTGTAATTTCAATATATAGTAGATTGTAGGGTGGGCACTGCCCACCATCGACGCGGTCACGTTGCGCGCCAGGGGAGCCAACCATTTATATTAAACTGATGGGAATGGTGGGCAGTGCCCACCCTACAACTACCGCCAGACGCTTGAAAATACGCAATTTCCAGCGGTGTGTAGTATATGAATGGAATCGACTACATCACTATATTCGTGACAATTCCCATCATAACTGCATCCTCACGCAAAACGTGAAGAGGAATACGCATCACGTTTCACAGCCTGTCCCGATCTATCGTGGCTTCACACACAACCATCTGAAGCTAATACCCCAAGCGGCTGGATTTTATCACGCATTTATATAGTACACCATCCCAATTCTATCACTGAAAAATCCTCCCTTTAGCGTATCCGACGGGAATATGACAATCGAGTAGTTGAGGGCAAAATCGACTTTGCAGGAATCCTACAAAACCACATCTTCCACTTGACGCCACGACGAATTTCGGGCAAAATAGGGAACGGACCTCAGATTGACTTACGAGACTGGTCGAAGCTGAGCGAATTATTCGACTCAGAACCTGTTTGAAAAGTACATTTGTAGGGTGCGCACTGCGCACCAGCCTTTAAAAACACCAGCGGGGCGGTAGGTAATAACACTCCAAACATCCAAAAATGATTTTCCATTTACTTTTCAAACAGGTTCTCAGGGAGATAATCAGAAATCGACCCCTCTCGTCTTTTCGGAAAGTTGTCTCTCGCAGTTCGTCTGTGAGCATCGAAACTGCTACGCGAGAAATCTGAGGAATTGATAATCCATTGGGAAGGGAAACCCAAGAATAGCGTGGGTTGCGGAGAATACAAGGCGCCCCCTTTATTCCATGACCGATGGCAATTTCTCTCATGGACCCAACATGCGAGCGATATCCCTTGATCCCCTCCCACATATAATCCAAAAATGCCCCACTGCCGATAGTCGGGCGCGATACACTGCCAAACTAATATTGCCACTCGTTTTGGCTGGACTAAACAGTAACGATGAAAATAAAAGAGATAAAAGCTGTTAAATTGAATATGCCTCCCCGAAGCGGGAAACCAACACCCCAACGGCGTCCATCCTGGGCGCAAGATTCCGAGGTCGCCAACCCGATGTCCAAATATCCGAGATACAAACGTCACCGCGGCAGTTGGATGCCGAAATGGGGAAGCGTCTTCGTAAAAGTCACGGCGGAGGATGGCACATGGGGACTTGGTCAAACTTCGTTCGGCAGACCCGTGGCTGCGGTTATTGATGATCACTTTGCCCCGATGCTGGTGAATGAAGACTGTTTCGCGGTCGAAAAGATCTCGGATATGATGTTCCGAATGTCGAAGCCCTACGGCTCGCTCGGACTAACCAGTTGCGCCATGAGCGGCGTAGACCTCGCTTTGTGGGATCTCATCGGCAAAATCAAGAACCAGCCGGTCTATGAACTATTGGGCGGTCCCGTTCGTGACAAACTCTTTGCATACGCAACAGGCAACGACACAGATTGGCAGATCGAACTCGGTTTCAAAGCGGTCAAGCTGGCGTGTCCTTATGGACCTGTTGATGGGCTGTGGGGATTGAAGGAGAACGAAAAGCTTGTTGCTAAAACACGGGAATTGGTCGGTGACGATGTCGAGATTATGTTGGATTGCTACATGGCTTTTGATGTCGATTACACCATCCGCTTGGCGCAGCGGCTCAAACCGTATCGGCTGAAATGGATTGAGGAATTTCTAATCCCCGAAGATATCGACGGGCACGTCAGGGTTCGGGACGCCGTGAACTGGGTTTCTCTCGCCGGAGGGGAGCATCTATATACCCGTTGGCCCTTCAAACAGATTATTGAGAAAGGGTGTCTGGATATCATTCAGCCCGATATTTTCTGGGTTGGGGGCATCACGGAATGCGTTAAAATATGTCACATGGCGGATGCTGCCGGACTCACGGTCATCTTTCACGGTGGCGGCGGAAACCAATACGGACTCCATCTCTCGGCGGCAATGCCCAACACCCCGTGGGTGGAATACTTCCTCGGATCCGCCCCGGGCGTGCCTATGAAAGAATCAAAATCGATTGAAGGTGAATCCATTCCTGAAGATAGTTACATTTCGCCGAATAATGGTCCCGGTTTCGGATTGGAGATTGCGGAGGAGTGGATTGTGCCGTTTTGGGATTAATGAGAAATTGATCGATAGAAATCCTACCGGTCTTTGAAAGCGCCAGAGGCGCGGCAGGTGTATAGCAACACCAAGCCACGCTGAATCAAAGCCCCAGCGGGACGAAAGGTTGGAAGGCGTTAGAAACCAGCGGAGACTCTTCTTGATGCATCGGGTTGGGTAAACCACGAGTTCTTGTGTACAGGGAAGACTTTTTCAATGATCAACCAAAAAATGACGAGATGATTTAAATCTCCCCCGCTTTTCTTCAACGTGCCGATCGACATCGTCTGTTGTCCCACTCGAACTACATAGTTAAACCAAGTAATTGCCCATCTAGCACATAGCCCCGCGATGTTGTTACCCGTCTCCCAGCCTGCTCTGCTCCATGCCCCTGTGTAGTGCGGTCTATCGCTCGAGACGTGAGTCCTACCCCAACCATTGGTCCGCCGGTGCTGATTTCTCATAACTTGCTTTCAGACTGGCAAGCCAGCCCAAACCCCGTGTTTGAAGGAAATCGGCACCCATCAATCACCACTGCTGTTTGAAAAATCCCGCAGTTCCCGCCATCGGATCGGAGACGCCAGCCAGGGGAAACGCATCTGATTTTTATTGACAACTTTACACATGTATAGTATAATAGTGCGCCGACAGATAAGTGGCGGAGTGAACGCGCTGCACCCCAAAACGCCGATTTTCAGTGTTCCAACGGGGTAGCGCTTGAGCTTCTCATGTACCTAAAATTGACCTAAGTTACGACAATCTTTTTTTTCTGTTAACATTTTGTTCACATTTGCCTGCGTATGAACCCGCGCTATCAAAGGAAAGTATTGAATCAAACCATGTGAACACTTCTTCGAAATTAAGCCTCTGTTCACATTCTTGTACCTATTTTTTGCGGCTATTTTTACAAACAAATAGGTACAAGTTCAGCCAAAACCGCCCAAAAAGGGGCGCGGATCAACATATTGTTCACGTTTTCGGACTCTCAAGTGACTGAAAAAGGTGCGATCAAAGGAATGAGAGCATCTACTAATCTTATACACCTTGCGCTCCGATGATGTTGTAGAGTGAAGAACCTATGAAGCAGAAAACAGCCGCTATGTTTAGTTTCAACTCGATACCGATTAAGTAATTATAGATGCGTTTCCCCTGAGACGCCAGCCGAAACCGATTGCATTCAGAGGAAACTTGTGAGATAATATCTACTGGGTCTAGTTGCCATCTGTCGTTAGTTTTTTTGGAACTACGTAGAGAATGATGTCAATGGGGTTACAAGCTTCAACCCTGTTTTATACTCACCGCCAGATTTTGCATAACTTGATGCCTATGGAGAAACGATTGATTTACCCTATTTAGCACGTACCACCATGTTCCTCACGGAACAAATGTCGGAATTAAATGCAGCTATCGAATTCTGGTGTAGTCACACTGCCACACCTTGGCGCCTTCGCATCATGTTGGGCGGAGAGTCACGAAGCCGGAAAGGGGTGCAGCACGGTCGGAAACAAGCCGTTCTTCACGTTTTCTTAGCATGACCAACATCGAAAGGAGATTCTCATGAGAACGATACGGTTTATTATTATCGGTCTGGTGATCGGGATTGCATTAGGGGCAGTGCATCAGACCGCCCTCGCCCAAAAGGAAGTCAAACTCATCGGCGTCGAGGAGGGGGTTTTCAATGACCATTTGTCCGCCGCCATTATCGGGGATTCCGTGATTATCGGGTCACGCGAGGCGGGCACCGGAACAATATATGCCAATGACCGTGGCGATTGGGAAAAAATAGTCGACCTCCGTGCCGACGACCACAACGCGGAAAATCCGCCGTATCCGTCCTTCGGATGGGCAGTATCCATCGGCGCTCCTCATGACCGCGCCGCGGCGAACGCCGCCATCATCGGGGCACCGACTCATGGACGCGAGGGAGGGATTCTCGTCGCCCAAGGAAACGGGGCAGCTTACATCTTTCGCCGCAGCGGGAGGAACTGGAAGCAGGAGATAAAGCTTGTGCATCCGGATGGAGCTGACGAAGACCTGTACGGATCCGCGGTCTCCCTTTACCGGAACACTGCGGTCGTTGGAGTGTCCAAGGACGATGATGCCGGCAAGAACTCGGGTTCAGCCTTTATCTACGTGCGGGATCTTGAAAGAAAGACCTGGGACATGCAGGCTAAAATCGTTCCACAAGATTTGTCGGGATCCGACGCTTTCGGAGAGGTTGCCGAGATCTATGACCGCACCGTCGTCGTCGGGGCGCCCAGCCACACACATAACAAGTTAAGGTTTGCCGGCGCCGCTTATGTCTTTGTGCGCGAGGGGAACACATGGGTGGAACAAGCTAAACTCGTACCTGATGACGCCGCAAAAGCCGCCAATTTCGGAGCATCCGTGTCTCTCACCGGGGACACCATCATCGTTGGGGCGCCATTGCACGACACCGAGCGCGGTAAGGATGCCGGCGCTGCCTATGTCTTCGTGCGCGAAGGGAACAGATGGAGACAAGAGGCGAAACTGCTTGCGGCAGACACGGAGAAGGGCGATCGGTTCGGGCATGCGGTTGCTACCACCGGGAAAAGCGCCATCGTCGGAGCGCCGTTCCGCAATGAAGGCGAAGAGGGCTCGGGCGCCGTCTATTCGTTTGTGAATGAGAATGGCACCTGGGTAGAGAAAGTAAAAGCCAAGCCCGAGAATCCGGAGCCAAAAATCAATTACGGCTCATGGGTGGTTATGAACGGCGACCTCGTCGTTGTCTCGTCTCATAACAAACGCAGGGATGGCGCCGGAAATGCGCACGGCACGGCAGCCTATGTCTATAATAGTGTAAAAGATTTCCAGACGCTGCCCTTTGCCGTCGACCCGTCCGGATTGAGTGTGACCACGTTGGGGCGAGTCAAGCGCACCGCGCTGCTTCAGAACTTCCCCAACCCGTTTAACCCGGAGACCTGGCTGCCGTATCGCTTGGGGGTAGACGCTCCGGTAACCCTCCGCATCTACAACGTCCGGGGTCAACTGACCCGTGAGTTGGATCTCGGAGCCCAAAAAGCGGGCAGCTATCTGACGCAAGAAAGCGCGGCTTATTGGGACGGCAGAGATCAGGTCGGGCAAACTGTTTCTAGTGGAGTATATTTCTACTCCCTGCAAGCTGGCTCGTTCCAAGACACGCGCCGAATGCTCGTTGTGAAATAGGTCGGAGCGGAAGCCAATGATATGGGGATGCTTCATTTGCCCAATTTTCGTCCTCTGGATTAAAGAGCAAAAAGATGGGTTTCCTCAACCCGTGTCAACGCTTGCCACTGTAGTAAAACCGATAATTATTTATGCACTGCGGTAGGTTCGGTTTCCAAACCGATCCGGGGCATTTATCCTGGCTCATAGGTGCGGTTGGAAACCCCACTTACCAAAATATGTGTAAGAGCCTGTTTGAAAAGTACATTTGTAGGGTGCGATCAAAAGAGCGAAAAGCGACTGCGATAGAGATCCCCTGCGCACCAGCCTTTAAAAGCCCCAGAGGGGCGGAAGGTGTATAGAAACGCCAACGTTCCGTGCACCTAAGCCCCAGCGGGGCGACAGGTAGCAGAAGATAAATGTAAAAACGCGAAAAAACTTCCTACAAATGACCAAAACTGCTTTGCTACCGTTTATCAAACCGGCTCTAAGTATGAATTGAATTGACTATAGAAGGCCGCCATCACAATTTCCTCTGAGTGAGGAGGCGCGTCAAATGAAAATCACAAGTGTTGAAGCCATCCCCAGCGCGCCGCCCATGACAAATCTGCGCGGCGCGCGCAGCAACTACGTCTACGTCAAAGTTTCGACGGACGAAGGTATCACCGGCTGGGGCGAATCAACCTGCGGACCGTTGTCCGTCGCGAACGTGGTTGAGGAAATTGGCGCGACGCTGGTCGGCAAAGAGGCGTTCCGCATTGAGGAACATTGGCAGCGGCTCTATCACCTCTATCACAACGTGCGCGGCGGCGTGATTCAGATGGCGGCGATCAGCGGAATCGAGATTGCCTTGTGGGATATCAAAGGCAAGGCGCTTGGCGTTCCCGTGTGGGAACTGTTGGGCGGTCAGATGCGCGACCGAATCTGGACGTATGGCCGCTTCGACGGGGAAACCCCCGAGTTAGCCGTCGAGCGGGCGCTGCGCGAGGTAGATACAGGTCTGACCGCGCTAAAAGGCGACCCCTTCGGTCACCAGGGACTGTTTATCACACCGGAAGCGGAGCGGGACGCCATCGCCAAGGTGAAAGCCGTTCGGGAGGCGGTCGGCGATGATGTCGAGTTGCTGGTCGAGGTGCACGGACGGCTTGCCCCGGCAGCGGCAATCCGCATCGGTAATGCCCTTGAGGAGTTCCGCCCGTTCGTCTTTGAAGAACCCGTGCCGCCCCAGAACATCGATGCGATGGCGAAGGTCGCGGAAGCGGTGAATATTCCGCTCGCGACCGGGGAGCGGCTTTATACCAAGTGGGGGTTTGTCGAACTCCTTGAGAAGCAGGTCGTGGCGATGATTCAGCCGGATGTGTGCCACGCGGGCGGAATCTCCGAGTTGAAGAAGATCGCGGCGATGGCGGAGGCATACTACGTCGGTATTCAACCCCACAACCCCTACGGTCCGATCAACACCATGGCGGCGCTGCAAGTCGATGTCTGTACACCGAACTTCATGATCCAGGAGGGAGGTCACGCCCCCTGGTTTGACCAAGTCGTCCTCGGAGAGTTCCCTCGCCAGAAGGAGGGCTATTTTGATGTCCCGACCGCGCCCGGTATCGGTGTTGAATTGGACGAGGAAGTGCTGCGTGCGAATCCTCCCGTAGAGCCGCGCACGCCTGAAGGTTACCTCCGTGGCGCGCCGTGGGCCTCAAAACAGGAAAACCGATGGATTTGAACCTTCATGATCATTGCAATTAAGAGAATCACACATCGAACTTAGGTTGTTCGGTTTGTAGTAGCACGATGCATTGCGAGTCTTTGTAGGAGCGATCTCCCGGTCGCGATTTCTGATTTGTCGTAACAGACTGTGTTCATCAAGTCACCCATCTCCATTCTTTCATTTCGCATCCAACCGGTTATTCACTCGCCTGTAGACCGAAACATGTGTTAATGGTGAATGTCAATAACTTCAGCGCACTCGACGCTTTAACCTAGCGCTGCCCGTCTCATTACCCCGTCAGCCAAATCTCCTCAACCATCCCACGATCCCGTTTCGCAGTTCCACTCCTCCCGCTCACCTAATCGATAGAATTCTCATAGCAAATCCCACGGCCACCAAATCATCGAACTTTCTGTAGGAGCGACCTCCCGGTCGCGACCAAGCTGATTTATCGAAAAAGCAAATCCCTAATTGCTCCTGTCGGATTGACAAATCCAACAGCTTTTCATCTACCCCGTAGGTTGGGCTAAGCGGGAATCCAAAAGAACTCGCGTACGAAAAAGAACCTCCGATGTCTCATTCTGCGCAAAACACCGAAATTCGAGCGAAACCCAACACCTCTTACCGCTGCGAGAACCGCCGATGCCCATCTTGTACAAAAAATGAACATTGGTGTTCACTTGCCAGATACGAAAACACGATACGCCATTGCGTATCTACAAAACATCGGGAGTCGAGTTTGATGCAATTTGTGGGGTATTGCCGCGTCAGGGCAACCTTTGGAATGGGACAACCACAAATGATGAAGTGAAATCTTGGCTTGTAATAGGTAGTGGCACATAACTTGCTGAAATAAAAACGATAATCATCTATATGTTGCAGTTGCTTTGGACTTAACCATACTGTCACAAAGTAACAGAATGGAGAAAAACATGAAACGTCTCAATCTGCTACTCCTACTTCCGCTCCTCGCCTGCGAAGTCGCCGATCACGACCATCCGCTGCATACGGAAGGCGCCTTCATTGTGGAAATCGATCCGCCGGTATCCGTGATCTACGATACCAAGGACGACCATATTACGTCGCAGCTTTACGAGGCTTTCAAAGGCATCCCGCCAAGGGCAATACACCTTGAAAACGGTGATTGGCGAACCGTCACCGTGACCTTCTCTTCACCGCCTCAAAGGCTCTCGGTTTACCACAGTACCGCAGCGGGCGGCGAAAGCAACCTATTCCGCGGCCATCGTTTGGACGGTACCACGCTATACATAGAAATCTACTGTCCGCAGGAGTTAACTCAGGATGTAAGCCCCTATGGTAAGATCCACATCGTGTGGCAGAGCGGCAGTCAAATTCTGCGCACCTGGTGCAAAAGCATAAGAAGATAGGGAGAATCATGAAACCATTCTTTGTATTCCTTCTACTCCCCCTCCTCGCCTGCGGTGAATCCGACCCGGTTAGCCCCACAGGCCAGATTCTCCGAGGCCGTTTTGTACTCACCAAAGCGGTGGGGCATCAGCTCATGGACCTCGGGGGCGACCATATCGACGATCCTGTAATCATACGACGCGTACCGCACACCTATTACTACCCGGACGGCGCCGGGCGCCTTATATTACGCGAAGATACAGTCTACATGGAGGCCCCGATGCCGCTTCAGCCCATTCGTATCAAGGCGACCCTCGAATCTGTGTCAGAATCAAACACGACGTATTGGCGCGTAGAAAATCCGCGCGGCACCGGGGGGTACTGGGTCGGTGACATTTTCGATTTTGTCTGGATCGGGGAAACCCTAAAAATAGAAGGCTTTGAGTTATCGACAAGTTGGAACATAACTTGGGATTTATATTGGGTTCGCGTCCCAGGTTGGTGACACACCCTTAACCAGCTTCAACTCTAAAGTAGTGGGTTTCTTGGGTATCCTGAGAACTGACTGTGCCATCATAGTCTGCGGTATTCGGACGGAGACCGGTATAAGCCACCAATCTATATTCTCCGCCTTCTTTGCCTTGATAATCGGTTACGCGTGTCGTGTTATACCCCAAATCAGACGAAGATTTATTGGAATTGCCGTCCACATTGAGATCACCGTTGTCAGGCGGAACGGGAATAGTGTCGTGCTCAATTTCCCTATACTCGCCAACTTCGTTCTTCTTCTGAAGCGAATGGCTGTATTCTACCGAAAAGTTGGCTGCCGTAGTCTTTCGGTTAATGACTTTAATCGAGTGCGAGGAACGCGCAATAATAAAACCCCAGCCGTCCACGCTAACACTTAAATCATGGCACGAAACCGCTTGACCAACCCTCCGTTCCGCCGTATAATATTCCGCACGGAGGAACCACACATGAAGAACCGTGTCTCCTCCAGATGCCACCTCATCGTACGACGACGCGGCGCCAAACTCTACCGAGCATCCGCCGAGATGACGAAAGAAATGCTCGCCAAACCCGTCGATGATCGTCGTGGCGTGAGACGTTGACTCTTTGTCAATCTTGCGAATTACCTCTAGGATTTACGGCGCCTATGCTGTCCCATGATTGTAGGATCGAATAACAAGTAGCGTCCTGTGCATCTCTGCGTTCAGTGTGTTTAGCCAAATTTTCCGTTGACCCCATCCCTATGAGGTTTCCACCAACGTTAAGGCACTTCAGCGCACTCCACGCTTCAACGGAGTACTGCCTATCTGATTACCCCGTCAGCCAAATCCACTCAACCGCCCCACCACCGGTTTCGCAGGTTTCCGCGAAAGCTGAACATAACGGAACGTTATGAAAGATAAGGGACCAAACGTAAAGGATCCCGGGCTGACACTGCGGCTATTCCTCGTCGCACTTATCTTCATTCCCGTCAACACCTATCTCCTTCTCCAAATGGAGTTGGTACGCTACACCTTTCCCACCTGGATCGTCCCGCTCTCCAACGTCATCTTCACGTTGACCGTGGTGATGGTCGTCAACGCCCTGATTCGCCAAGTCACTCCGCGCATCGCGCTTCGGCACGGGGAGCTAGGCGTCTTCTACGTGATGCTCAGCATCACCACTACGTTGTCCGCCGGCGATATGTTGCAGTCTGTGCTGTCAGCGTTGGGATACGCCTTCTGGTTCGCCACGCCGGAGAACGAGTTCAAAGAGCTGTTCTTCCGGTTTATCCCCCGTTGGCTCACAGTTTCAGACGAAACGGCGCTGCAGGACTTCTATGAGGGCGAATCCACCCTCTATGTTGCCCACTACTTGAAAGTGTGGATACCGGTGGTGCTGGCATGGCTGCTGTTTTTCACGGTGCTCGCCTTCAATTTCCTGTGCCTGAACACCATCTTGCGGCGTCAATGGACGGAACACGAACGGTTGACCTACCCCATCGCTCAACTGGCGCTGGAGATGACCAGCCCTACCGCCGGGTTCTTCCGCAACAAGCGGATGTGGATAGGCTTTGGAATCGCCGGGGGCATCTGCCTGATGAACGGGCTAAGTTTTATTTTTCCCGACGTGCCGACCATCCCGGTCAAGCGCAGATATTTCGTATTCGACGAAGGTCCTTTGGCGCTGTTTTCCGACTACAGCGACCTGATACGCATCTCGTTCTATCCCTACGCCATTGGCATCCTCTTCCTTATGCCGCTGGAAATGCTTTTTTCTACGGCATTCTTCTGCGGCTTGAACCGGGTCGAACACGCGCTGGGGCGAGTCACGGGGTGGGATAGCATCGCCCGGTACCCTTTTCTGCAAGAGCAGGTACTCGGCGCCTTTTTTGGGCTTTGTGTCATCCTGTTCTGGGTGGGCAGAGGGCATTTCGCCCTTGTGCTCAAGCGCGCCTTTGGTCGGGACGGTGACGCCGACGACGCCGGAGAGCCGCTACCCTATTGGGCGGCGGTGTGGGGGCTTCTGGGCGGGCTTGCGCTGCTCGGATTCCTACTGCACAAGGCGGGGATGACGTTCTGGGTGGCGGCTACATTCGGCATCCTGTTCCTGATTTCGCCGCTTGTGATGACACGCCTGCGCGCGGAAGCCGGGCTGTTCGCCTGTTTCGGGTACGCACCGCAGGTCATGCTGCGCCGGTGGCTGGGCCACCGGCGGCTCGGGCACCAGAACCTGACATCGCTGGCAGTCTTATTCTTCAACAGCGAGAACCGGCCGCAGCAGATGCCCCACCAGTTGGAGGGTTTCAAGATTTCGGGGCAGGCCAATCTCTCCCACCGGCGGATGTTTTGGGCTATCTTGCTTGCCACCGTGCTGGGGGTGATTGCCGCGTTTTGGATTCAGCTCCACCTCTACTATGAGCATGGGGCTGCCTCTGGCTACTTTGGCCCCGGGGCGCTGAGGTCGGGCAGGCGATGGTTCACTCGACTGCGGGATTGGATATACTACCCCATGGGCACGGATTGGCTGGGCGTCACGTTCATGGGGGTGGGCTTTTCCGTGATGATGGTGCTGGCATATCTGCGCTCGCGGGTGCTCTGGCTGCCGCTGCATCCGCTGGGGTTTGTCATATCGGGCAGTGGAGAATTGGCGTTGGACATGTGGGTGCCGCTTGTCATCTGCACGATAGCCAAATGGCTCATCCTCAGACACGGTGGCATCCGCAGTTACCGGCGCGCGGTGCCGTTCTTCCTCGGGCTGGTGTTGGGGGATTTCCTGATTGGCAGCATCTGGAGCGTGTTGAGCATCGCGCTAAACGTGACCATGTACCAGTTCTATCCATAATCGCCTGCACAGTCTCTAGTTTACACATATTTCCGTCGATGATTAAGCGACTGAATAAGGAGCGCGATAGAGATCCCAGTGCGATAGAGGTCTTGAAGGTGTATAGCATCCCATTATTCCTATCGGAATAATTCTTTCAGCAAGCAACACTTGCTTTTCGCTCCTTGGTTAGCTTTGAGAAAGCGTGCCGTCTTAGAGATTTCCCCTCTCTGGGCACTCCGGAGGAGTGCAATGTCAATAGAATCACAATGTGTCCGATCTCCGCGCTCCAGAGGAGCGCAATGTCAATAGAATCGCGATGCGTCTAATCTCCGCACTCCAGAGGATCAAGCGAGTGAATAGCGAGTGCGATAGAGATCCTGCGCAATGTGGAGTGTTACTTGAGAGCACGCCATTATCCCTGTCGGAATAATTCATTCAGCAAGTAACACTCGTTTTTCGCTCAATGACTAGCCGTGAAAAGCGTTCCTTTGTTGTCTGGTTTTCACTCCAGCGGAGTGAGATGTCAATAGAACACGATCCCTCCCCACGTCTGCACTCCAGAGGAGTGCAATGTCAATAGAATCGCGATGCGTCTAATCTCCGCTCCAGAGGATCAAGCAAGTGAATAGCGAGTGCGATAGAGATCCTGTGCAATGTGGAGTGTTACTTGATAGCGTCCCATCATTCCTGTCGGAATGATTCATTCAGCAAGTAACACCTATGCTACAATAGGGTTGGTTCAGGCATGCAAAGACGGAAATTTTCTTGGTGTTTGTAAACCCGCTTGATAGCGTCGTCCGAGTTATGCATGATTTGTTCACTGGTGGACACAAGCAAGATTCCCTGTCATGGGGTTTATTGTATTGGTACCCCGTTTGAGAGACTAGCGATTCTAAGCATAACCCCGCCTGCACCGGTTTTGAAACCCATGTTGTATATTCCGAACCCTATCTCGGCAAGGAGAACTCACGATGAAAAGACGGCGTAAAACCGGCATTTCGAGAAAAGGACGATTCAAAGAACGTCCTGCTACCCAAGAGGTTCAAGAAGTTGATGCCTTTGGACAAATCAATTATAACGCGGCAGGCCTAGACATCGGAGACGCTGAAATTTATGCTGCTGTACCTGAAGGACGAGATAAAGACTGTGTGCGAGTCTTTAAGACTTTTACCGAAGACCTCCATCTCTTAGCGGATTGGTTACAGCATTGTTGCGTGACCACGGTGGCGATGGAATCAACAGGTATCTACTGGCTTCCAATCTATGAAATGCTTGAGGCACGCGGCTTTGAAGTGTATCTGGTGAATGCGCGTCATATCAAAAACGTTAGCGGTAAGAAAACTGACATTGAAGATTGTCAATGGATACAGCAGTTGCATACCTATGGGCTGCTTTCGGCTTCATTCCGCCCTGCTGAAGAGATTTGCGCCTTGCGTTCATTAGTGAGGCATCGAGCCAATCTAATCACGATGTGCTCGACACAAGTGCAACATATGCAGAAGGCATTGCAACTGATGAATCTCAAGCTGACCAACGTCATCTCAGACATCACCGGTCTGACAGGCATGCGTATCATCAGAGACATCGTCAAGGGTCAACGCGACGCCGACCAATTGGCAGCACATCGTGACGAGCGATGTGCCAAGAGTGAAAAAGAAATTCGCAAATCTCTTGAGGGCAATTACAAGTCCGAACATCTGTTCGCCCTCAAGCAAGCGTTGCAAGCCTACGATTTTTATCAGGAGCAAATCAGCGATTGTGATGTAGAAATCGAAAAGTTTTATCAGACGATTGAACCCCAGATTGACATCAAAGCGCACCCATTGCCGGAGAGTCAAAGAAAGCGGCGTCGTCCAAAGGGGAATGAGCCCTGTTTTAATTTGCGTCAACATCTGTATCAACTAAGCGGGATAGATCTCACTCAGATTGAGGGAGTCAATGTGCTCAATGCACAAGCGATATTGAGTGAAATCGGCACCGATATGAGCAAATGGCCTACGGTCAAACATTTCACCTCCTGGCTGGGTTTATGTCCGAACAACCAAATCACGGGTGGCAAAGTGATGTACCGTCAAACACAGAAAAACAACAGTCGTGCGGCACGCGCGCTGAGGCTGGCGGCGCAAGGCATATCGACGAGCAAAGGTGCTCTCGGCGGTTATTATCGTCGTCAGCGAGCGAGGCTCGGTCCCGCTCAAGCCATCACGGCAATCGCTCATAAACTCGCACGTATTATCTATGCCATGCTGAAAAATCGGACGTCCTACCGTGAACCTGCTTCCGGCTACTATGAAGAACAGGCTCGCCAGAGGGCGGTCAAGAACCTGGAACGCAAAGCCAAACAATTAGGATTTCAGCTGATTGCACAAGCAGCTTAAATCGGTTTTCCCATCAACGAAATTGAGGTGAAATCGAATTGTCGAAAACGCTTTTCAACACTCCCTTTGAAAAAGTGTTACTTGAGAGAAACGCCAATATCTAGAGCACCTAAGCCCCACCGCGGCGACAGGTGTATTACAAATAAGACTCAACAATCTCTCGCAGACAGGTTTTCAATTGACCTCCTATTCAATAATTTCTGTTGACGCAAGATTAGAATACGAGTAGAATCCGCTTCATGTAGCGCCGAGATGGAACACGAAAACTGCCGCATCCCAAATACTACTGCGGGCCTTCCTCTGCAACATATCAGAAAACCGTGGAAAAAATGACTCAACCCGAACCTTACGCTATCCCCACGCCGCATCAGACATTTTCAAGCACCCTGGAAGAGCAGTTGGAGGAACTGAAGACAAACGAGTTGATGATTCGTTTCGCCGAATCGCGCGAACGACTGGCGGCTGACCCGTATCGTCCGGCGTACCATTTCGTCAGCCCGGAAAGTTCGATGAACGACCCCAACGCCATCGTTTTCTGGCGTGGACGCTGGCATCTCTTCTTTATAGCCATGCCGCCCGACGAGTTCCCCGATCCGGCGGATATTCCGAAACGCTGGTATCGGACAAGCATCGGCCATGCCGTGAGCGACGACCTAGTGCACTGGAAAGACCTGCCCTACGCAATCAATCCGGGGGTGGAGAAGGCTTGCTTTTCGGGCGGCATGTTGGTCGAGGACAGTCGGGTAATCTCGTTCTATCCCGGCATCGAGGCGGGCCAGATGGTCGCCATGTCAGAGGACCCGCTGCTGCTGAATTGGAAAAAGCATGGCCCCGTGAACACCAGCCGAGGCGATTCGTGTATCTGGAAGGAGGGCGACACCTATTACGGCTTGACCGGAACAAGAATTAGGTATCTCCCGGATGCTTGGTGGCCCCAGATGAAGTTGTGGGCGACGAAGGATTTGGTTACGTGGGAAGAGCTGCGAAACTTCATCCTTCACGACAAAACGCCGCTTACCTCCCGCCAAGACGAAGGAGCCTGCCCCGATTTCAGGCGTATAGGCGATAAGTACATCCTAAGTTTCTTCAGCCATACGAACGGCGGTCAATACTTCTTGGGCGATTACGACGAGAAGGCTCACAAATTCATACCGTATCATCACGACCGCTTCAACCACGGCACCGTCGCGCCGGGAGGCGTCCACGCGCCCCGCATGGGGGAAGACGGCAAAGGCGGCATCTTCAACATTCTTAACATTAACCACGGCTTGCTAAGCGACGATTGGGACCATGTGATGTCGCTCATGCAGCGGCTGACGCTCGGTCCGGACAAGCTGCTTCGAATTGAGCCGGTAGCCGCTGTCGCCTCCCTGCGCTGCAACCATCAGCACATCGACGAGATGGCGATGCCCGCCAACGAAGAAATCGTCCTGAAAGAAATCACCGGCAACACCATGGAATTAGAGGTGGAGATCGACCCGCAGGATGCGCGTTGGGTGCAGCTCAATGTGCTGCGCTCGCCCAATGCGGAGGAGCAAACATCTATCACCTATTACAACTATGATAGAAAGATGTCTCGTACGGGTGCCATTTATGACACGCCGGGCGTCATCTGTCTCGACAACTCGCGTTCGACAACACTGCCGGATGCGTGGGTTAGGCCGCCGGAACGAGCTGAGATGCGGCGCGGATCCGAACCGCTGAAGTTGCGAATCTTTATTGATCGCAGCATCGTCGAAGTGTTTGCCAACAGCAAGCAATACCTTGCAATGCGCGTCTATCCCGAGCGGGCGGACAGTTTGGGCATATCCCTGCGTGCACAGGGACAGGATGCCGTCTTGAATCACCTCGACGCCTGGCAGATGAAATCAATCTGGCAATAGCTATTCCATTTTATTTAATGCTTGTAGTGACGCCCTGACGCCGTACTCTGAAAGAAAGGACGGAATACACCGAAGCAATGATGAAACTCACTTCCGATGAAATTCGATTCTTTAGAGATGAAGGTTACGTTATCAAACGCAAGGTCATGGACGAGGAGTTGATGGCGCAGGCACGCGAAAGAATGTGGGATAAACCGCCGCCCGGAATCGACCGAAACGACCCAGACACATGGCGCGGACCCATTCAAGCGCCCGAGGACAGAAAAAAACTTCCAAGATCGGCTGAGATCGACTATACATTTGACGGGTGGGCGTTGCCCAATCCACCGTCTCATAACGATGAATACTCCACCGTAGATGGTACGTCGTGGAAATATCGGACGATCGGCATCGAAAACTTCTTGGTGCGGCTGATTCTCACGGATTCATCCATCTGGTGCATGGCTGAGCAGATGCTAGGTGAAGGAAGTCTTGCGGTGCCAACTCGTACCCGTGGCATCTATTGCCGATTTCCCCAGCGTGATATTCCCGTGCAGCCGCTCAAACCCCATACCGACGGCCATGAATTCCATTTGGGCGTGCTCGGATTTATAGATGACGTGCCCGCAAACGGCGGCGGGTTCACCATCTGGCCTAAGAGCCACCGAGTTTTCTATTATCAACACCTAACGCAATATGGAGGGGACAAAGCGGACACTTACGATGAACACTACGATCTGCTCAAGGAACAAACAGCCACCGAATGCTGCGGGAAGGCGGGGGACATCGTTTTTTTTCATCACAGACTGGCACACGCGGGAAACCCGCCTAACTATTCTCTCGAGATTCGTAAAGCTATCATCGGCGATCTGGTGAAAAAGGATCTCAAGGACAAACTGGATGAACCGCCCTGCGAAAACATGTGGCGAGACTGGCACGGGATTCCGAACGATGAATAATGAGCGCACTATGCGCTCGGTCGCAATTTCGGTCTCATACACATCACCTGTTTTTGCCCACAAAATCGGGCACACCCTTGTACCGCAAATCGTTAGTTTGCGCATTCCACAATCTAAGCTCGCCTTTGCACGTTTGTAGGGTGGGATTAAGGATTTCATAGCGAAAGCGATAGCAAATCCGTCTCCAAGTCGCGGCTTGTTGATTGCTCAAATCTTAATAGCCCCAGAGGGGATCAAGCGAGCGGATAGTGAGTGCGATAGAGATCCGGAAGGTGTGTAGAAACGCCGAAACCCCACGCACCTAAGCCCCAGCGGGGCGACAGGTATATAGGGCTAAAACAAGGAATACTCTCTTAGAATCACATAAAAGATTTTGCCACCGATTCTTCAAACACGTTCTAAGCCAATTTTCCGGTGAAATGACCTAAACCACATTTTGAGAGAAAGGATGGAATGCTCAGACACTATGGTTAAACTCACTCCCGATGAAATCCGATTCTTTAGAGGTGAGGGTTATGTTATCAAGCGCAAGGTCATGGACGAGAATTTGATGGCGCAGGCACGCGAAAGACTGTGGGATAACCCGCCGCCCGGAATTGACCGAAACGACCCGAACACCTGGCGCGGCCCGGTTCAGGAGCCCAAAGACAGGAAAAAACTCCCAAGGTCGCCCGAGACGGACTATCTGTTTAACGGTTGGGCGCTGCCCAATCCACCATCTCATAACGACCAATATTCCACCGACGATGGTACTCTCTGGAGATATCGGACACTGGGTACCGAAAACTTCCTGGTGCGAATGATACTCACCGATCCATCCATCTGGGGCATGGCTGAGCAGTTGCTAGGGGCAGGAAAACTTGCGGTGCCGTCGCGTACGCGCGGTATCTATTGTCGGATTCCCCAGCACAATCTTCCCGCGCTGCCTCTCAAACCCCATACCGACGGCCATGAATTCAATTTGGGCGTGCTTGGGTATATAGATGACGTGCCCCCAAACGGCGGTGGATTCACCATCTTTCCAAAGAGCCACCGTGTCTTCTATTATCAGCATCTAACGCAATACGGGCGTGACAAAGCTGATACCTACAAAGAACACTTTGATCTGCTCACTGAGCAATCAGCCACCGAATGCTGCGGGGAAGCGGGGGACATTATCCTTTTTCATCACAGACTGGCGCACGCGGGAAACCTGCCCAACAGATCGAGCGTGATTCGTCAAGCTGTCGTAGGGGATTTCGTGAGAAAGGACCTCAAGGACAAGCTGGATGAGCCGCCTTGCGAGAACATGTGGCAAGACTGGCCCGGCATACCGACGGATGGGTAGCGAGATTCTGTGCACTTGATAGCACCCCATTGCCCCTGTCGGAATAATTCTTTCCGCAAGTAACAATTTCTAGTCGAAGTCTCATTCCTCGATCCAGAGGATCGAAATGTTAATAGCATGCGATATGTCCAGACTCCCGCGCTCCAGCGGAGCGCTATGTGGTGTGTTACTTGGAAGGATTTTCGGTCTCATCCCCATCCCCGTGATTACCAACTAAATTGGGCGCACCCTTGTAGCGCAAGGGATCTCTATCGCGCGTGCTATTCGCGTACTTGATCTATTCGCTCGTTCGATCTGTTGGTTTGCGCATACCGCAATCTAAGCTCAACGTTGTACATTTGTAGGGTGGGCACTGCCCACCAGCCTTTGCAGGTGCGATCTAAGGAACGGACAGAGACTGCTACAGAAATCCCTTTCCAAACGCGCCTATGAGACTGAACACATACCGGTTCGGTTAGAAAGTTGGACCTACTGCTGTGTACAGACCATTATTGGTTTTTCTATAATGTGGACAGATGTCTATTGACTATCAGCTTGAAGAAGCCAATCTTCCGCTCGGACCGTCTCCGATAATCCCAAGAAGGCGATGCGCCAGCAGGCTCGCCTCCGCCCGGGTCAAGACCGCCCCATCCGACCCGGTCCTACCCTCCCCGCCCAACTCCGCCGAAAGATTGATCGCGAATTCGATTTCGCGGTAATCAAGTTCCCTCTGCAGAAGCGCGCGAAAACGATCTGCGGAAATCGTAATCTGTTCGCCCTTGTCCGCCTCCGCGACCTGCCGAGCGCAGATCCCTGCGTCGTGTGAGCCGTCCACCAGGCTGCCGAATGCTCTTGCCCAGATCTCCCCCATCGATTTGGTGAGCGGGTCGTCGGGCTTGGCGTCGTACGAGCTGAAAAAACCCTTGGTTCCGAGGAACTGCATGGCAGATACCCACGGCGCGTCGGTAGCCATGTCGAACTCATTGAAAAACGTCAGCATAACCCGGTTTTCGACGAGCCGACGTTGCAGCGCCTCGACGTCAACCTCTCCCGGCGCGACCCCCGATTCGATCGCCAACGCCGCAGCGTGCCCTGCCGTTTCCCCGATGTGCATCAAGCAAGGTTCCACCCTGACTGTGCCCCAAGCCACATGCGTAGCGGAAACAGCCAATCCCATGATTAGATTGTCGATGTCGTTTGGGAGGAAGGAACGGTAGGGAATTTGGGAGGGCCGTGTGTACTCGGACAGGCTGGTGAACCCGTCACCCTCGGCGCCGCGAAGGCGCTCCGGAGTACAGTCGTGAGAGTCCATCATCCATTCCGCGATAGCCACCGCATCGCCGTGCACCGGCGCTCGGTCGATGCCGGCAGCGATACAGGCGTCGCTCTCGCGCATGACGTAACGACCGATGATGCGCCTCCCCTCCCGCAAGTAAAACTCGTGCGGGAAATGTTCGTTGTCGGGGAACTCATCCGCCGGGAGCGCCCAACGCAACGCCTCCCTGCGAATCTTCCCGGGCACGGCGTCGTCGTGCTGCAGAAAAAAGAGCAGACCGAGAGCGAAATCGCGGTGCCGTTTAATGATCGCTTGACGTGTCTCCCAGTTGCCGTCGGGAAAATCGTCGACACCGCCGGGGATGGCGGCGGTATTCCAATCGCACTTAGAACCCGGTATCGGAATGACGCCCGGAAACGCCGTGAGCGGATAGTTCAACAGACCGCTCTTGATAGGATGCGGATAGAGCGGGCCCTCTTCGGGGTCGCCTTCTACGATTGGCAGGAACTCCCGCCGGTCATACCCTTCGGGCGGTTCAACCGGGATCTGGTTGTCGGGGTCGGAGCTCAGGCAGACGCGAAAATTGGCGGCTTGCACCGCACTATCGCCTTCCCCTGTGCTCTCGGAAAAAATCTCCTGGGTGGTTCCCCACCAGGGTCGGAGATTCAGATCGCCGCGCCGCGCTGCCCGAGGCCATTGCAAGGCTTCGTCGCTGCCGTGGGAGAAATTGGCTTCGTTCCCGCTGCGCTTGACCCAAATCTTCCCGGCATAGATTTCGTTGTATTCGCCGCGGGCTTCTCGACCGACGCGATAAGGCACGCCCGCCAGTGCGGCGATGTCGGATTCGTAGGTCGCGTCGATAAAGACTCGGGCGCTGATGCGCGTCGGCTCTCCCCCGGCAAGCGACCGGAAGAATACTGACCGTATCTCTCTGCCGGCGCGCTCCACCGCGTCCGGAAGATACTCCCGAACCACCCGGATCCCGCGTTCCGCTGCCACCAACTCCTCGAACATCCGTTCGGCGATGTGGGGCTCCCAAGTGTAAGCGCCCTTGAACCGTCCCCCGCCGAAGGGCCCGCTTTGCGAAGTCCGGTAATGCTCCGAATCTTCTCCGTACTTCTCCCGGTAATGGGTGCGTATCTTCTCCAACCACTCTTCCTGAATGGGCGCCCGATACCCATCATACATGGTGTCCCAGCAACTTAACCCGTTCGATAGTACACCGCCGAGATGCCGATAGGCGGAGACGAGGATGACTTTTCCTCCTTCACGCGCAGCCCGCACCGCGGCTGTGATTCCTGCCGGAGTTCCACCCGCGACACATACATCACAAGTTTCGATGGTCTCCAGATTTTCCGTTGGTTCTGTCATTGGTGCCTCCGACTCAAACCACAGAGAATCGACAAGCGCGTACGAACGATCAAAAATACGCGTTGTAGAGAATCTGGCACGCTTCTCCACGTGTCAGGGTTGCATTCAGGGTTGCCGTATTGAGGTTGGATAGACTGATGTTCCGATTTTCTGTTTGGGACCGCAGGTGGGCACAGAACGCATCGCTCGTGATTGGCTTGCCGGCCAATAGAGTGGAGAGCTTTCGTGCAAACTGATTGGCTTGGAGCGTTCCGTCGATCATCTGAACAAAACCGCTAATCCAGTGATGTGCCGTGCGCTCGTCAAGGTCATCTTGAGGACGTGCGTTATAGGTGTCGAAAAAGCCTTTTGTGCCCAGCCATTGCACGGCGGCGTTGTACGGATAATCGTCGTCGAGAGCGATGTCGTTGAGGAAGGTGAGCATCGATCTCTGTTCGGCTAGTGTGCGCTGGAGTGTCTGTACATCGATGTCGGCAGGGGTTTGCTCGTGGTTGATCGCCTGAACGGCTGCCCACGCCGCGGATTCGGCGATCTGCATCCAGGTGGGTTCCAGACGAATGGCGCTTTGACCGAGGTGGCTGGATGAGAGGCAGACGGGCACGAGCAAATTGTCGACTTCGTTTGCCAGTAGACTGCGATACGACACCTGACCCGGTACGGTCTGCTTGTGCAGCATCACTTTACCTTCGTCTCGGCTGTCTTTGACTCGTTCGGGATGGCAGGCATGCACGTCCGTGTACCATTCGCAGACGGCAATGCTGTCGGGATGAATAGGCGCTCGGTCGATGCCTTCGGCAAGGCGAACGTCGTGCTCGGTGAACATGTAACGGCCTTCAAGGCGCCTGGCTTCGCGCACGTAGATTTCCCAGGGCATGTGATTGTTGTCGGCAAATTCATCTTTTGCAAGTCCCCATTGCGCAAAGGCGTCGCGCATGTTTTCAGGGGCATCGGGATCGTTTTGGAAGTAATACATGATACCCGTCGCGAGGTTCCAGAAGTCGCGCAGGATGCGCTGGCGCACACCCCAATCGCCGTGCACGTAGTCGGTGGCGCCTTCGATAAGTTGCGGTCGATTCCAATCGCTTTTGTTGTTGGGGAATTCGCCGCCGTTTCGCCCCCTGTCGGGTGTGTTTACTTCAAGCTTTTGAAGGAGCGCTTTGATTCGCTCCGGGTCGTAGTCCTCGGGTGGTAACGGTTTGACTTGATTGTCCGGATCGCTGCTGAGCGCCGTACGAAAATTCATGGCTTGCACAGCCCCGTCACCTTCGCCGGTGCTCTCTGGCATGATGGCTTCCATCACGCCGCCGAATTGCCGCAGGTTTAGCGATGCGGCGATATCGATCATGTGTCGATCGGACGCGGGAAGTTCCTTGGTGAAACGCATAAAGATGCGGCCGGCATGAGGCTCATCGAATTCGTCCCTCGATTCTCTGCCCACACGATAGGCGACGTTAGCTAGGGGCAAGAGATCACCTTCGTAGGATGTATCGACGAATATGTCACCTGTGGCGCGAAAACTCTTGTCGCCGTTCATTTCCGTAAACGTGACGGCTGTGATTAGGCGGTCGGACTGTTCGACATGGGTGGGATAATGGCTTTTGATAAGGGTGATGTTTGGTTCGCTTTGAACCATTTCTTCGGAGAGTTTTTCAAAAACGCAGGCTTCGTATTTGCCGTTGGAGTGACCGGTTTCACCGGGCAGGCAGGCGGCGTATTGCGGCGAGTCTTCGCCATAGTTACTGTGATAATAATCGAAGATGGACTGGCGCATTTCATTGTAGACGGGTGAGCGCCAGCCTTCGTAGAGTGTGTCCCAGATGCCCAAGCCATTGGCAGGCAGCCCGCCGATGTGCGGGGTGTGATTGACGAGCAGGACGATGAGACCTTCGCGGGCGGCGCGCACGGCACACGCGATGCCGGCGGGGTTGCCGCCGTAGATAACGAGGTTGTAATTTTGCTCAGACATTGGATTCCTTTGCGGTCTTCATTGTTGCGACAAACCAACTACCTGTAGGAGCGACCTCCCGGTCGCGAACAGAGCTCGCTCCTACAAGAGAAATGCAGTACACTGCGCCACTACGCACGAACTGCGTAGGTCCAAGATGTACAACTTTTAGTTGAAATGACTTTAAGCTAATATTGCGGTTCTTTAGACTGCCCCGATTATGTGCGCCGATGCGTTCTCAACCGCTGGAGAACGCACGTTTCCGGTCAGTGTCAAAGGAACGACACTCATTATTTCTGCTCGGGGAACGGCTTGCGAATATCGTAACGCCCCTCCTCAAGAACCGGCAATGTGCCGTCTGCCACCATCAACTCCAGCGGCGACTCTCTTGTTTCGAGCGGCATGGTGACCACGTTCTTGATGCGCAGCGACTCGTAGATCGCCATCAGGATTTCAATGGTATACCGTGCCTGCCGACCGCTGCTCCGGTGCTCGCTAACCTTGCCCTCCATCCAATCCGTCAATTCCTGGTACTGGTTGGTCTCCTCCGGGGGCGGTTGAATTGTTTGCCAACCGCTCGCCTTCTCGTTCTGAAGCAGAATCTCGCCGGCCCCGCCCTGTTTGATTTGACCCTCGGTGCCGGTTATGAGAGATATCGGCACGATCGGCTCGGGCAAGTCACTCTCGTATAGACCCCGAGCGCCGCCCTCGAAGCAGACCAAACCCACGCACAAATCCTCGCACCGGCTGCGGCGCTCCCATCGATCCGTGGTGCGCGACGTTTGCCCAATCACCCAAAGCGTCTCCGGATCGGATAGAATGTACCGCCACCTATCGACGACATGTGTGCCTATGTTGAGCAATCCCGCCCGTGGCTTTGTCCGATCGTAAAACATCGTTGGTTGACCGATGGCGCCGTCAGCCACAAGCCGCCGGATTTCGGTGCGAGGCGGGGTGAACCGGGATTGATGCCCGATGGCGAGCTTCGCGCCGTTGCGTTCGCACGCCTCGATCATGTCATCGGCTTCGCCCAAAGACGCCGCCATCGGTTTTTCACCGATGATGCCTTTGATTCCCGCGTTCGCCGCCGCGATGGTGATTTCGGCACGAATCCCCTGCCATGTCGGGATGCTGACGATATCAAGATCCGCATTTCTAAACATCTCGTTATAGTCGGTATAGACGGCGGGAATGGAAAACTCATCGGCAACTTTCTGTGCCACCTGTTCGTTGATATCCGCCGCCGCGACAAGCTCAGCCGCCGGATGTTCCGTCCAGGCGCGTGAATGGTGTCGTCCCATGCCTCCGCAACCCACGACTCCAACTCGGTACGTTTTTCCCATCACTCTGTTCCTCCTTGGCCATTCGCCATTAGTTGGTTGGTGTTAAGACTTGAGTCTTGGCACTCATCAAGCTACCAATCGAACAAGAAATCGTAAATCAGTCTGCGTTCGCGCTGGCTTTGCCGGACTTCTTCCTCCAACTGGGTAGGATCCCATTGAGATAGTAGCCGCGTCTCCAGTGTCTCACGAATGTCCCCATAGGCAGGATTCTCAGCTAGGTCGTTTAACTCCCCCGGATCATCTTGGAGGTCGTAAAGCTCGGCGCGTTCGCCGAGGCTGTAGTTGAGTTTGAACCGCCCCTGCCGAATCATAGCCAGCGGTCGAGTCACACCCATCGCATGATATTCGGATATTGCCTCGTTCTTCCAGTCCTGCGACTCTCCCTTTGCCAGGCTCATTAGGCTGTCGCCGTCCATCCAGTCCAGTCGCGGTGCACCGGCAAGTTCCACAATGGTCGCCGACAGATCGACTAGTGAGACGGGCTCCTTCACGCGGCGGCGGGGCAGATTACCCGGCCAGGAAATTATCAGGGGGATGCGGACAGACTGCTCATACAAATTGCATTTGTACCACATCCCGTGTTCGCCAAGTAACTCACCGTGGTCGCTCGTGTAGACCACCACAGTGCGTTCGCGAAGCCCCGTCTCTTCCAAGGCGTCGAGCAGCCTGCCAATCTTTTCGTCCAGATAGGCAATCAAGCCGTAGTAAGCGGAGCGGGCGCGGCGCACCGCGTCCTCCGGAAGCGCACCCTCTCCCAACCCTCGCCATCGCCGCATCCGTTGGTGGACGGGGTGTTGTCCCTCAAGGTGGCCCGGCGGAATCACCGGTAAATCCACCTCTTCCGGTGGATACATGTCGAAGAATTGCGGCGGAATAATCCAGGGCGGGTGAGGTGCCACAAACCCGACGTTCAGCGCCCACAACTCCGTTTGGCGATCCGGATGGCGCAGATAGGCTAGTGCTGCGGCTTCCACCTCGTCATCCGCCTTTACCTCCTCGCTCATCCCGGCGCCTGTGCGTATCTCCCTGATAGGCGCGCGGCTCTCGAGTTCCCGCGACCAGTCGGGAATCATCGGCTTGTTTTCGGCGTTAATATCCCGCGCAATCTGTGCACGAAAGCCGTGCAGCCGGTCGGGGCCTCTGAAATGCTGCTTGCCTGCGAGAACGGCGTCATAACCCTGCGTCCGCACCGCGTGCGCCCAGGTCGCCGCCTCCGACGCAAGCGGCACGCCGTTGTCCCAGATCCCGATGTTCTGAATGTGGCGCCCTGTCATGAACGACATTCGCGAAGGGACGCAAAGAGGCGAATTGCAATACGCAGCCTCAAAAACAACGCCATCCGACGCCAATCTATCCATGTTCGGGGTTCGAACCACCGGATGCCCGTAGGGACCGCTGAACATGGGCGCATGCTGATCCGCCATTATGATAAGCACATTGGGGCGCGCATCAGTATTGGGCATAGGAACCATCTCCCGATTTCAGGTAGAAGAACTTCGGCACAGAAACTTGACCACTAAGTATTGTATTCTGCTTGATTTAATAATTGAAAATTGTTGCGACAGATTTCCGACATAGGAGAGATTGTAGGAGCGATCTCCAGGTCGCGACTTCTTGGCGCGAGCAAGACTGTATAGCGCTCAGACGCCCAAAAAGGCGTTACCATCTATTTTAATCAGCCGCTAAAGGATTTAGAAAAAAGACAATTCTAGCAACCCGTCTTAATACATACGATCAAGGCGAATTCTATGGCCAGAAGTTATACATCGGCGTCTTTGTAAATACTCCAAGCAGGCTCCATAAGCCGCCCACGATGAAATCGCCGAGCATGAGACCTATGGCAAAGATGACAAGTTGCTGCGCCGCTCTTCGCCCACCCAGCTTCAGCACCCCCCATTTTACGACAGAACTGACCAACATACAACTCCATAAGTATTTCATGCCCCAATCGCCGGATATCACAAAAGCGATAGGATGGAACGGCCAGAAAGTGAACCGTGACCTCATGAACATCAGTATAAGCGAGAACAGAAAACCGAAAGACATTCCCCCCACGGCGTAATAGTTGGGTTCCGACGAGGAATAAAGCCAGCTCCTTAACCCGTCATACACATACCATCCAAATTGCAGCGACCAACCGCCTCCGCCTCCCGATACCGCACCGACTTTATAGAATGAGTGGAGTATGACCCAGAACACGGCAACTGAACCTAGCGCTGTTACTCCTATGATAGAAAAAAACAACCTTCTGGTGTTGATCCCGGACCTATCAGCCAGTTTAAACCCCTCCATCTGGTGCGGCATCGGATTGCTGGTATAGCTTCTATTAAACCACTTGTAAATTGACATCGCTACGAGGTTATTTGTACCTAGAGTCCGCGTTCCCATTGAATCTATTAAGATCGCGAAGGTCGGCATATTTTCCATCGCGTGAACGGGGAATCCCAGCTCGGCGCGCATTCGAGTTATCACGAGTAATATGACAAAGTAGATGCCGAAGAATATGGGAATGAGCCAAGGAGACATCCCAATCCTTAGAGAAAACAACACGAGAAACGCGAATCCCAGAATGATGCCCGCTATGGCGAACCTGTATCCGACAGGTTCGTCTTCATCATTCATGGGGCTGTTCTTGAACGTCCCCTTAAAGACGCCAAATAAATATCTCCTGCTGAAGAAAAGAAGGGTTAAGCATATACCTACCGCCGCTCCGAAGCATTGCTCATTGTGATAGGGAAATCCGGGGACGTTTATGCCGAGTGCGCTGGTGAGTATCAGTTCCGCCTTATAGAATAGAAAGAAGAGCCAACTGCTGAATGCCAAATCCAGGGGCATCAGGAGGCCGAGACCGATGACAAACGGGTAGAACGAGAAGCTAATGTGACCGATGGCATTCCACGGTTTTTCCGTAAATAGATGACCGATGCCGTGCCAACTGCCGGCTCGTTTCACGGGGATGGCGGGTATGGAGGGAAAAAGAAAACTTAGTCCGTTAAGGACAGCGATTGAGGCGGCTACCCCAAAACCCATCCAGAGCATCTTGCTGGAGAAAAGCCTGTTGGTATTGCAGGCTAGTTGATAGGCGATCTGTGTGACAGGATAAGCGAGATGCTCATGCTCAATCCACCGCTTCCTCAAGATCGTGTTGATACATAGCATCACGAAGATGAGGCAGGTGGTGAATATCGTCCAGTATGCTGCCGGTTGAAGCCACGCCTTGACATGAGGAAGCGCGTACAAGGTTGACTCTCCCTCGTAATAACCGCCCAAGACGCTCCTGTCCTTCACGACAAGCCAGTCGGGGAGATAGTTCCAGAACAGTTGCTGCCACTCATTCTCCGGAGTTGCATACCAGAAAGCGTGACCTACGCTCGTAACCAGAAGCGTCATGAAAGTGATCGAGGGAAGGGCGCAGGCTACGCTCAGCAGGATATAGACGGTGAGAAGTTCCGCATTGTCAAGAATGGAAACGCCGAGAGTTCCTTTTACGATAACCCTCAGAAGCACGAGCACAAATACGGAGAATATGACGTTGTAGAATGGGACGGCATAGGTGTTCAGAGCATATCCGACAAGTCCCACTTCACCTGCGATTATCCAGTAGAAGTTGAATGGAATTAAGGCGATCGTTATAGCTATGGATTTCCAGGTAATGCCGGGGGACATCCTGTTCACCCTATTCATCTTCTACCGCTTCACGGTGCGTGTCATAAAAACGCCTGTAGGAGCGATCTCCAGGTCGCGAATTCTTAGCCATGATTTGACGAAGTGGTGAAGTTAAATCGGTTGAACCTTCGGCGCTGTCGCTGAATCGCGACTCATACAGGACCCCCCGATAGAGAACCAAAAATAAGGTGGCTCTATTGGAAAGTATAGAAAGCTTTAGAGCCTGTTTGAAAAGTACATTTGTAGGGTGGGCACTGCCCACCGACTTCTAAAAGCCCCAGAGGGGATCAAACGAGTGATTAGCGAGTGCGATAGAGATCCCTACGAGGTGTATATCCACTAACTTCAGGCGTTGAAATTTGACCAGAATCAGTTCGATTTTATTACTTAAATCTCGTTAGTTGCTGTATAAATGGTTCATTCTCTAAGTGTTTAATGCTTACTAGACTGTCACAAGAAACTGTTCTACCACGCCGGTAGGTGCGGTTTCTAACCGCACCGGCACCCAACACTAACCATATTTTTTTGGAAAATAAACCACTAATCTTATCTTCCGCATTATCGAGCACCTAAAAGCTTAATTTCTCAGTTGGCCGTATCCCGCGTAATAATTGAAAGCATGCCATTATCCCTGTCGGAATAATTCATTCGGCAAGTAACACGTTCTAGTCGGAGTCTCTTTCCTCGATCCAGAGGATCGAAATGTCAATAGAATGCGAAATGTCCAGAGTCCCGCGCTCCAGAGGAGCGCCATGTGGTGTGTTACTTGGTGGAAATGAAGTTGATGATGGAAGGGCAAAACAGGTCAATCAATCGAACTCACGGTAGTACCTTGGTGATTTTTGCTCGTTTGTGGATATACATCCCCAAGATTTGGTATGCGAAAATTGGAGATTGCACAAGCCTATTATGCAGAAGATGAGCTAAAGAATGGGGATAAGTTATATATAACGCAAGTTGCTACCTATAACAGAGAAACCGAGTTTTTGGTTCACGTTCGCTAGATTATAGGTAAATTAGCTCGATTTTCGTCAATCTCGTGTTTCCACGTTGGAAAAAACTCGGTTTCTGTGCCCCTGTCGAACAAGGGTGGCAACTTGGGTTATATAACAACTGGCAGCCCCTTCATGCTCACAAGTCTGCCAAAGAAGAAAAGCTGAGACGACAAAGAGGTACTCATGACAAGAGCCAATCAATTGAGGAGCCGTGTGAAGCGAAAGTTTCACGCACGGTTCTGTAGTGGCGGCGGGGCAAGCGATTGCTTCGCCGACCATAATAATGTCCAACATCAGAATTTAGCCGTCACTTCACGCGTGGCGTAAATTCCGTTCACCACCTTCATGTGAACCGTTGCTCTGAAGCCCCAGCATCATCATAATTTTTGTGTGCGGAGTTGAATCCAAGAAGCCCTATGAATACTGGATTCTAGGAGTTTAGAAAAAAGTGTCAGGTAGTGAACGTTCAGATTTCTTTTTACGTCCGCTTGTATTGGGTGTTTTAGCCTCGCAACCGAATAAACTCTGGTTGTGCTGACTGCATTTCCTGTGGCATTAGTCCCTGCATGATGGCTTCCATGTCATGCGTAACAATCCGTCCGATATTGAGAAACGCCTCGCTGATTGCCCCGGCTCGGTGCGATGAGAGAACAACGTTGGACAGCTTCCGAATCGGGTGATCCAGGGGAAGTGGTTCTTCGGGATACACGTCGATTCCGGCTTTGAAACGCCCTTCCGCCAGCAATTCTGTCAGCGCGTCAAAGTCCACCACATGTGCTCGACTCATTAACAGGAATACTGAATCGGACGAGATTTTTTCGAGTTTCTCACGGGCAAGTAGTGCCCGGTTGGTTGTCGTTGGGAGGGCAAGGACATAGATAAATCGAGACTTTTCCAGTAGCGTGTCCAGACCAACTGGCTCAACGCCTTGCGATCGCAGATAGTTATCGGTCAGCCACGGATCGTAAACTTGAATCGGGCATCGGAACGGCTCAAGCAGCTGTTTGAGTGAGCGCGCCAGCCCACCAAAGCCGATGAATCCCGCGGGCTTGTCATAAAGGGAAAATGTCCCACCGAACGTTGTGTGACTCCAATTTGCCTCGCCGCGGCGAAACGCGGCATCGTTCCAAACGATTTCCCGTGCCGCCGAGATCGCTAACCCCAACGCCATCTCCGCGACCGCCGGGCCGAATGCTGGCGCGCAACTGAGAACTCGGATACACTTTGAAAAACAGTATTCGTAGTCCAACTGATTCGGCGAAGGGAATACACCGCCGACCTCTAAAATCGCGCGCAATTGCGGAAAGCGCGAAACATCTCCATAGCGCCACTGCCCGGTGATGATAGCCACAACTTGCTCTCGGACTGCTTCGATTTCTCCCTCGGGTATTGGATCGTCCTTTGCCCAGATGACATCGGCAATAGATTTGAGACGTTCTAAATCTTCGGGGTAGAAGATATTTCCAAGTCTGCGATAGTGTGGATCGAGGATTACTTTATCTAACACGGTATAGTATGCCTTTCAGGATTATTCGTCTACCGGGGATTACCGGTTCGATGGTGAGTTGGATTTTCGCGACGATTTTCAAATCCGACGTGAACGTACACGGCAGGATCTACGTAACCGCTATTCTCTGAAAATCTTGCGTATCCATCAATCGGCCTCCTCATCGGTAGAGTTCCAACGTAAAAAAGGTCGGTCCTTGCCGCCATAATCTCACCTGTCACCGACCGTGGGAGCAATCTCTATCACGGTAATGTCGTGGATGAAGGACACCCCGCCGCGGGTCTTGAAAGTGAGATGGGCTCCATTGTGCTCGTAGAGCTTGAACCTGCTGTAGAAGATGTAGCGCTCACCGTCGTTTGGAAATAGCTCGATCGAGGTTCTGTCCACCAGAGCGTCAAATTGTATCCCGTCCTCGCGTCGGGCGATACGGTAGGCAAGCTTTGCATTGTGCCTGAGATAGTCGAGGGCTTCATCACCAAAACTGTCTGACTTGCCCCCAATCGTGCTTTCCCTGGCATTGTAGGTTATCTCGTATCCGAGGATTACAATATCGACGGCTTCGGCACTCCCGGGATCGATCCGTGCCTGTATCCTGTAGAGGCCGCCAGAAAGGGCGTCAACACTCACTCCGGTATTGTCCACGGTTAGCTCGCCAATTGAGTGTGTCTTTCGATAGAGTTGTTGAATCTCCGAAACCGGATTCTGAAAGAGCCTGATGCCATCGGGCGTCCGGCGTAACGAAAGCTCCAACGGAAACGACATATTGGGCCGGAAGTCGATCTCGTAGTTCGGAATCCCGGCAACTCGATCGTTTCCTACGTTGTACATGATCACGCCTCTTCCCTCGGGAGCACCGGAGAAGATGACGGGAAACCCACAGTGTTGGGTAGCGATTGTATCGGCTGGCGAGAGCGGGACTCCATCCAGATTATTCAGCCCGTTTTCGGAGTAGCGACCCAATGCATAGCCATGGAGCCCGCACATAATGAGAAGAACCTTATTGTCTTTGTCGCCATCCACGGGCAACTCGATCACATCGGTTGCATCGCCTTCTCCGGGCCAATTGTCGTAGATTAGGAGGGGAAAATCGTCGATTCTTGTCCATCTCCTCAAATCACTCGATGTGTATTGAAGCGACGCAAGAGACCATTTCTTTGTTCCCTCTTCCATCACGCCAGCGTGGCGTGCTGCGGCTGCCTCCCAGACGCAGTGGGTAAGGAAGAACTTCCGTGCGACGGGATTCCAGTGGATTCGAGGGGCGTCGCCCCAGCCGGGGACGATCGGATTGGTGGGTAGATCGTACCGGCCGAGCCTATCCCTTAGATCGTTGAGATCCCAGAACGTCTCACCCCCATCAACACTTATCGTCATCGAGACAAATCCACCTTCTCGACCCATTATCGGAGTGAGAAGAACCATGGCCTGCTCGCTTTCAGTGTTGAGACCAAAGAGGTTCCCTGAATCGGTAAACCCCACCCCGTTAAACACCATATGAGGGTGGTGGAAAATCGGTGCGCGTTCCTCCCAATGCAACAGGTCCGTCGATACTGCGTGTCCCCAACAGATCTCCTGGCCGCGGAGCGGATTATGGATTGTAAACAAGTGCCACTCACGTCGAGGCGCATAATACACCATCGCGGTGGGGTCACCGAGAGCCCCGTGCCGATACGTAAAATGGTATTGCGGCCGGTTGGCTTCAGTGTAGAGATCGACTATCTCACTCACATCAGAAACGAGATGGATCGATTGAAATACTGCCTGAGCGTCGGTTGGGATGATCCCTACGACCTCCATCGTCCGGCCTTCCCACCCGGACACGTCTAGTGCCGCCCACCACATCGGCCCCGCGTCGTTCAGTGCTATTTCCTGTTGAAACAGCGTACGATTCTCAACCCGAACCGTGAGCTCGGCACGTTTCTCCTCGTTAACCCTTGTCCACGCTTTTGCCCTGTCAAACGGGAAAATCGTCGGATTCAAAGATTGCGGTATCATCAGATAGGATCTGTCGATCGTGAACCGAGCTGTCATCTCGATTGAGTCGGATCGTTTGTTCACTTTTCTCACCTATTCCATATTCCATTTGTGTACCAGTTGACGGCATCTACGACCATACCGTCGATTCCCGTGTCAATCCAGAAACAGATAACCCTCCGACATTCCTCCTACCACGCCGTCTGACCGAAGTTGAATTGCGGGATGTTGACATCAGAATGCTCGCCCTTCTATTTTACCCGCCCTTTCACTGTAGTGCCATTGCCCGTCGCTGGCGACATCGTTCATGAAGTATGGCACATGGCTCCGATCCAACTCCGCTAAACTGCTATCACTCCATACAAACCAGCGGGACTCGGGCTATCGATCCCCGCCTTCACGTCATCACAGGCTTTCAGAAAGGGGCGATACTCCATGGCGGAGTAACCGAGATTGAAAGCGGATATCAATTTGGGTTAGAATAAACATTCAGCCTTGAGCTTTGCGAAGACGAATCAATTCCTGCTGTTCCGCCTGTGCTTTCTCCCAGATCGCTCTGGTCTCGGGAGCTGGGCCGTATGCGCTTGGCGGCATAAGTAGTGCCTTCTGGCTCTCCGTGAGACCTGGATAATTATCCGAATTGTAGTAACCAGGCCCCCATGCGACTGCGTGTGGGCAGTATTTGTAGTAGATAGTGCGACGCTCACCTTCTCCACACCACGGTATGGTGCCGTGAGCACACGCCTCTGTAAAGATGATGGCATCTCCTGCCGACGCAGCGACCCGGTCAACGCATTCAGGGATTTCCTCTTGGGTACTGCTGCGTTTCCAGTCACTTGGCAATTCGAGATTATACCTTGCGTTGGGTATTATTGCGCTTTCTTTTCCAGTGATAGTTGTTTCTAATAGGACTTACGTAGCACCATTAAGTCGGGAATCGGAGTTCCCTCGTACAAGGGTCGCGACCTGGAGATCGCTCCTACAGAAGACGCAATTTCTGACAGCGCGGAGTATAACCTTGTGGCTTCCGGGGATACAGGCGAAACCACCTTGCCCCGGAAGGACGGTATCCAACTCAAACGCGACTGCGACTAGACCGTTGAAGAATCTGTCGTTACTGAATCGGTAATAACACTGTCCTCCGTCCGTCGGTCCTACTAGATCACTAGCGCCGCCTGTGCCCTGACCGCCGCCATGTAGATGAAGCTCGTTGCGGCGTTTGGCATTGTCTATCTTGATGTAGTCATGATCTAGTCGGTAGTTTCGGCCTAAAAGGGATTCGAGGTACGGCCGAATGGTAGGAAGGTCTAACAAATACTTCTCATGTTCGTTCATTTCTCGACTCTCTATACTTTGGGTTTATAGTATAACGAATCTTTGGCAAAAACGGGAGGATTTTTCGGACTTTCAGAAAAGGGAGGTTTTATTGAAACGCGGTACCTTTCCCTGAAGGGTTTCAGATTTTGGTTGACACAAACATGGAGATTGGTAGAATCTCATCCGACAGACAAACATTCTGGATAACATTTCTCGCTGATGTCAAAATTAAGTGCGTCCCTCGGGTTCTGACGCGGCCGCACCGCCCGCTCGGTCTCCCTCCGATGTTGGGGCAAGAAGTAATTGTAGGGTGGGATCAAGCGAATGGATAATGAGCGCGATAGAAATCCCGTCCCCGCCCGATAGGGACAAGTGTTAGTAATTTCACGAGGGAATTTCCCTGCAATACTAAGCGAAATCTCTTAAATTGATCCCTATGATGGTGGGCAGTCCCCACCCTACAACTATAAATCGTATATCCGCACCTCGTTCAACGTATCCGTAAACGGCCCCCCTGTTTATCCGTAATGAATGGGTTGGTATTCCATCGCCTATGCCTTAAAACACTTAATTTGATCCCTATGCACGGGGAGCGGCGTGGTTGAAAACAAAACATTCTTCACGTTTTCTTGACGTGAACCGACATCGAAAGGAGAACCTCATGAAAACGATACGGTTTATCCTCATCAGTCTAGTCTTCGGTATTGGACTGGGGGTCATCAGTCGCCCTACCACCGCGCTCGAAGAGGAAGTCAAGCTTGTCGGTGTCGAGGACGGACTAGACAATGAACATTTATGTGCCGATATTATCGGGGACTCCGTGGTCGTCGGGGCACATAGGGTGGGCATCGCGAAAATCTATGTAGGCGGTGGCAATAAATGGAAAGAGCAGGCGGAACTTACTACCAAAGAGCTCAATGCAGACCGTCCGGACGCTGCCCGCTTCGGATGGGCGGTCTCCCTCACCGGTCACCATGATCGGGCAAGCGCGAACACTGCCATCGTCGGGGCACCGCAGGACCTTCATGGCGCAGACCCCGTTGAAGCAAAGGAGGGACTTCTCAAGACCACGGGGATGAAGGGCGCAGCTTATATCTTCGTCCGCAGCGGGGACACCTGGAAACAGCAAGCGAAACTTGCCGCTCCGGATCCGGAAGACGAGGACGCTTTCGGATTTGCCGTGTCCATCTACCGGAACACGGCCATTGTTGGCGTACCAATGGACGATGATGGCGGCAGGGACGCGGGGTCAGCCTATATCTTCGTCCGTAGCGGGGACACCTGGGAACAGCAGGCGAAGCTCGTCCCCCAAGATTTAGTGGGATTCGATCTTTTCGGAGGCGCCGTCTTCGTCCATGGGAACACCGTTGTTATCGGGGCAAGTGGGCACACATATAATGGCTTAAGATTCGCCGGCGCCGCCTACGTCTTTGTACGCGAAGGGACAACGTGGGTGGAACAAGCCAAACTCACGGCCGACGACGCGGCATCCAGCGACAGTTTCGGAAAATCTGTTGCCCTGTTCAACGACACCATCGTCGTTGGGGCGCCAGTGGCTGATATTGAGGGCAAGAAAGATGCCGGCGCGGCCTATGTCTTCGCGCGCGAGGGTGACACCTGGAAACGGCAGGTGAAGCTAATCCGCAAAGCCGAAAAGAAAGGCGATCAGTTCGGTTCTGGCGTCGCTGTCGCTGGAAACATTGCCATCGTTGGGGCCGCAGGAGTGGAAGACGCCGGAGTGGACTCAGGTGCCGCCTATGGCTTTGCACGTGTTGACGGCGTCTGGGAGGAGAAGGATAAAGTCCAGCCCGAAGACGGGGGGCCAAGAATCAATTTCGGCGCTTGGGTGGCCATAAGCGGCGGCATGGTCGCTGTCTCGGCTCATAACGCCCCCAACCCCGATGCGCCGGCGACAAACAGAGGTCACGGCACAGCGGCGTATGTCTATAATAGTGTAGAAGATTTCGGCACTCCGCCCTTCCTCGCTGTCGAGCCGTTTGGATTGAGAGTGACGACGCTGGGTCGGGTCAAGCGCACCGCACTGCTTCAAAACTTCCCCAATCCGTTTAACCCTGAAACGTGGCTGCCGTATCGGTTGGCGGCCGATTCGCCCGTAACCCTTGGCATCTACAACGTCCGGGGACAATTGGTGCGGGAGTTGCACCTCGGAGTGCAAAAAGCGGGTGGCTATCTGACCCGAGAAACCGCCGCCTATTGGGACGGCAGGGACCACGTCGGCGAACCGGTTTCCAGCGGCATCTATTTCTACACCCTCCACGCTGCACCGTTCCAGGCCACGCGGAGAATGCTCATTTTGAAATAGGAAAGAGCAGAGGGATCAAGCGAGCGAATAGCGAGCGCGATAGGGATCCTAGTGCGATAGAAATCCCACAGGTATGAAGCAGGAAACAATAAAAACGTGAAACACTTCCTACAAATGACCTAAAATGGTTTTGGTACCGATTATTCAAACAGGTTCTCCGTCTCCCCTTCGGGGGCGGTCAGTTTGAGATGTACAACCTGAACGCTTACATAGTGGTGCACATGGGCGCTGCAAGGGCAACGTGCAGTTGATGCCTTGAGAAGAAGCGTATCTCGATGAATTCTCTTCCGGACTCCAGTCTTCCGAAGTCTCGGGGACCTCGGAAGTCTACAAACAATACCTTATCTGTCGTTAGCTGCATCAGGATTTACCCACCATATTGAACCGTACAAAAAAAGCCGCAGTCATTCCCGCCAGAGCCATTCTCATCGGCCTCATCCTTCTCCCGATAAATGCCTATTGGATAACCATCGTCAGCGAGCTTTGGGCTACGATGGTAGGCATGAACGCAACATCATTGTTCTTCAACGCGGTCTTCAATCTCTTCTTCTTGATACTTATCAATCTCCCCCTCCGCAAATTCCTGCCTAACTTCGCTTTTTCGCGGACCGAACTCCTCACCATCTATGCGATGCTCGTGATGCTATCAACTGTCTGCGGGTACACGATGATGAGCTTCGTCATCGGCGCGCTGACACATCCGTTTTGGTTTGCCACGCCAGAAAATGAATATGCTCAACTCTTCCATAGATATATTCCCTCGTGGTTTACTGTTTCCGACAAGCGGGTGTTAAGAGGTTTCTTTGAAGGAGGCGAAACCTTCCACACCGCAGCGCATATCAATACCTGGCTGATTCCTGTACTTGTATGGACGGGGATTATATTCGCCATTTTTTTCACATTCATCTGTGTAAACATCATCATACGCAAACAATGGACGGAACAGGATAAATTGAGTTATCCGATTATTCAAGTCCCGATTGAGCTGACTGCGCCACGCACAATGTTTCGCCCCCTTCTGTGGATTGGCTTTTCCGTATCTGCGCTGATTGAGATTTTCAACGGTCTTCATCACCTTTTTCCCATTATTCCTGGCATCTCGCTGTATTATTTCCATATCCCTACGGAAAAACCGTGGGATGCCCTAGGCTGGATGGTATTCAATATTGACCCATTTGTGACTGGGTTGACATTCTTCGCACCCTTGGATTTAGCGTTTTCTGTCTGGTTCTTCCACCTTTTCTTCAAAGCCCAACAGGTTATCACGCAAACGGAGTCGGTTTACATTTCTTTCTTCCGTACCCACGGTGTCTATGGGACGCAACAGGGACTTGGGGCATGGACGACGCTGGGTATTTTATCTCTATGGATGACCAGGCGGCATCTTACCCAGGTATGGAGGGAACTCATTGGGCAACCCTCGACCCTCGACGATTCAACCGAACCGATGCGTTACAGATTTGCCGTCCTTGGGCTGGTTCTTGCGATGACTTTTCTGGTGATTCTGCTCCGGCAAGCGGGTTTATCCTTATCAGTGATCCTGTTTTATTTTGCGATCTACTTGCTGATGTCTATTGCCATCACGCGTGTCCGCGCTGTGCTCGGTCCGCCCTACCATCAGATTGTCTTCACCTCCCCGCAAGGATTTATGGTGGACGTGATGGGGACACGTGCGCTTGGCGCGAGCAATCTGACTATCCTCTCCTTTCTATACGCTTTCAACAGAGAAAACACTTCTCATCCGATGCCGAACCAGCTAGAAGCCTTCAAGATCGCCGAACGGACAGGCATAAACAACACCCATATTCTGTTGGGTATGGTGCTCGCCTTGATACTCAGTATTCCGGTGTCGTTTTGGTGGTATTTCCAAGTAATGTATGAACACGGCGTAGTCGCAAAAGCACACGGCCCACTAATTAATACGGGGTATGAGCTCTTCAGACAGTTAACGTCATGGTTACAGTACCCTAAGCAGTCAAACCATACCGCTACGCTTTTCATCGGATTGGGCGGGGCATTTACGGTGTTTCTGATGGGAATGCAGAGACGATTTATCTGGTGGCCCTTTCACCCTGCCGGCTATGCGCTGGGTGAACAGATTATCATTTGCCTGTGGTCAATACTCGGCGCTGTCCTTGGGATACGGACTCTGACGGGGACAATACTCCATTGAATTGAGAGATTGCTATCGAGGTTATGGATTTGATTGCATCTTGAAGCCTGAATCGTGCATCGGATGCAGGATTCAGGCGATTCAGGATTCAAGAACGAAAAAGTTAAAATCCAATGTTACTTATTGGTTCATTCGCTAAGTATTTGATGCTTACGAGACTGTCACAAGAAACTGTTCTACCACGCCGGTAGGTGCGGTTTCTAACCGCACCGGCACCCAACACTAATCATATTTTTCTGGAAAATAAACCACTTATCTACTGTATGTAAAGTGTCCGGCTCTTCAGAGTTAAGTGTGGAAAATGAAATTATCTTAGGGCGTGTTGACATTTATGTAAGGCGTGTCCATAATTCGCCGATAAGTCCCTATCATAGGGGCGAGGTAAGATCTCTATGGGATTAGCTATCGCCCTCATTATTCACTCGGTTGATCCTTCCTTATCCAGTCAGTTGATCCTCGCCCAACGGGTTGGGAAACCCAACCACTAACTGAGCGAATAGCGAAGGCGGTAGAGATCCCCTACGGAAATTGATCCAATGTAGGGGCAACCCTTGTGGTTGCCCAACATACTGCCTCAAGTGAATCAATATTGGCTTAATTTTCAAATGTCAACAGAACCTAGGACTTACGCAGTCGAGTGCTCAAATGCACCTTCGTGTAGCAAGTCCCATTCCCACACTTGACCCTGAAGAACCAAGTATCCATACTTATACCATCTCGCTTGAATGATAGTGCATAAGATGTCTTAACTATATCGTTCTCCGTAGGCGGGAATCAAGCGAATGGATAATGAGCGCGATAGCAAATCCCCTTGCCCCGCCGGCTTTGCGCGAAGACTAAGCTTCTTACTCCGCCCACTCAAATTATATACTTAATCAACGTAATCAATGCACTTGCATTAACAGCGCCGATTGGGCCTTTTCGATGCGGGGCAAGATGCCCCGCCTACGGGTATGGTGTGAAGGGTAACGGTTGGTATTGGGCATGTCATAATAGTATGATTGAGAAATCCTGTGCGCACAGTTATTCAAGCAAAATGGTATTATCACTGCATAGCTCGCTATCTTGAGAGCTTTATTCCGCTCCAGATGAGAGCTACCTTGCCGGCAGAATCGACAGCCGTTGCTGCTTGGGTATCGGTATCATAATTCTGTTTGACTTCATCTGCGCTTAGAGCCTGCTTGAAAAGTACATTTGTAGGGTGCGCACTGCGCACCAGCCTCTAACAGCCCCAGCGGGGATCAAACGAGCGAATAGCGAGTGCGATAGAGATCTCACAGGTATGTAGCAGACAACACTAAATACATGACGAAACTTCCCACAAATGACCTTGCTACCGATTATTCAAACAGGCTCTTAGAGTTCTATCGTAGATGCTGACTTCGTCAATGAGGCCAAAGGAAAAAGACTCCTCATTTCCGTTAAAAAGAGCACCTATCTTCCCAATCCCCAACACGGTATTCAGTGTCTTTGGCCGATTTTCCCATTCATGTATATGCTCAAAAGTTCGCCACCGTTAGTAATGGTGATGTGATTCCTCACACCTCTTTCTCTGGTGCCATCTGATTCCATGTCAGCCAGCTAACCCACGACATAGGTTCCCCCATTGCATACCATCATACCAAGAAGATTCGTTTCACCTGCTGAACCGTGCTGAATAACTGATCCGCACGCACCGCGGACTGAATCAAGATTAACCCATGCGGACAGAGTCCCGGGATCGTTTCAAGCAGGAATATTTGAGTCATCGAATTCAACATGACCAAGAATAGGATGGAGCGCATTGCCTGATTCCCCTGTTTCCCTGAAGGGCTTCAGATTTCGGTTGACACAAACTTGGATATTGGTAGAATCTCATCCGACAGACAAACATTCTGGATAAAATTTCTGGCTGATGTCAAATTTAAGCGCATCCCTCGAATTCTGACGCGGCCGCGCTGCCGCCCGCTCGGTCTCCCTCCGATGTTGGGGCAAGAAGTGATTGTAGGGTGGGCACTGCCCACCATTCAGATTAGTTCGGGATAGGCGTTTTGCTCCCCTGGCGCACAACGTGACCGCGTTGATGGTGGGCAGTGCCCACCCTACAACTATAAATCGTCCCGCGCTGCTGTATATCCGCACCTCGTTCAACGTATCCGTAAATGGCCCCTGTTTATCTGTAATGAATGGGTTGGTATTCCATCGCCTATGCCTTAAAACGCTTAACGTGATCCCTCTGCACGGGGAGCGGCGCGGTCGAAAACAAACCCTTCTTCACGTTTTCTTAACATGAACCGACATCGAAAGGAGGAACTCATGAATACGATACGGTTTATCCTCATCAGTCTGGTCATCGGTATTGTACTGGGGACCATCAGTCGCCCCACCCTCGCGCGCGAAGACGAAGTCAAGCTTATCGGTGTCGAGGACGGACTAGACAATGAACATTTGTGCGCCGATATTATCGGGGACTCCGTGGTCGTCGGGGCACATAGGGTGGGCATAGCGAAAATCTATGTCGGCAATGGCGAAAAGTGGAAAGAGCAGGCGGAACTTACAGTCGGTCCGGAGGCTACCGCCTTCGGATGGGCGGTCTCCCTCACCGGCCGCCATGATCGGGCCAGCGCGAACACCGCCATCGTCGGGGCACCAAGCGACAATCATGCCGGAGCTAAGGCCGGTTCGGCTTATATCTTCGCCCGCAGCGGGGACACCTGGAATCAGCAGGCGAAACTTGCCGCTCCGGATCCGGAAGACAAGGACGCTTTCGGATTTGCTGTGTCCATCTACCGGAACACGGCCATCGTTGGCGTACCAATGGACGATGATGGCGGCAGGGACGCGGGGTCAGCCTATATCTTCGTACGCGATGGGGTCGCCTGGAGACAGCAGGCGAAGCTCGTCCCCCAAGATTTAGTGGGATTCGACCTTTTCGGAGGCGCCGTCTTCGTCCATGGGAACACCGCTGTCGTCGGGGCAAGTGGGCACTCACATAATGGCTTAAGATTCCCCGGTGCCGCCTACGTCTTTGTACGCGAAGGGACAACGTGGGTGGAACAAGCCAAACTCACGGCCGACGACGCGGCATCCAGCGACAGTTTCGGAAAATCTGTTGCCCTGTTCAACGACACCATCGTCGTTGGGGCGCCAGTGGCTGATGTTGAGGGCAAGAAAGATGCCGGCGCGGCCTATGTCTTCGCGCGGGAGGGTGACACCTGGAAACGGCAGGTGAAGCTAATCCGCAAATCCGACAGTAAAGGCGATCAGTTCGGATCTGGTGTCGCTGTCGCTGGAAACATCGCCATCGTTGGTGCCGCAGGAGTGGAAGACGCCGGAGTGGGCTCAGGTGCCGCCTATGGCTTTGCACGTGTTGACGGCGTCTGGGAGGAGAAGAAGAAAGTCCTGCCCGAAGACGGGGGACCAAGAATCAATTTCGGCGCTTGGGTGGCTATAAGCGGCGACATGGTCGCTGTCTCGGCTCATAACGCCCCCAACCCCGATCACGCGGCGACAAACAGAGGTCACGGCACAGCGGCGTATGTCTATAATAGTGTAGAAGATTTCGGCACACCGCCCTTCTTGGCCGTCGAGCCGTTTGAATTGAGAGTAACGACGTTGGGTCGGGTCAAGCGCACCGCACTGCTTCAAAACTTCCCCAATCCGTTTAACCCTGAAACGTGGCTGCCGTATCGGTTGGCGGCCGATGCGCCCGTAACCCTTCGCATCTGCAACGTCAGGGGGCAACTGGTGCGGGAGTTGAATCTCGGAGTGCAAAAAGCGGGTGGCTATCTGACCCGAGAAACCGCCGCCTATTGGGACGGCAGGGACCACGTCGGCGAACCGGTTTCCAGCGGCATCTATTTCTACACCCTCCACGCTGCACCGTTCCAGGCCACGCGGAGAATGCTCATTTTGAAATAGTATCAAATGACCTATGATGGTTGGAAGGCCGAATTCCATATCAACCAGCCAACCCACGGAAAAGGCCTTTCCCCCGTGCTTACCGTCATACCAAAAATTTGAGTCACTCCAGCCGAACCCCACTGAATAACGGATCCGGTATTTTGTGGGACTGAATCAAGATTAGCCCATGCGGACAGAATCCCGGGGTCGTTTCCAGCCGGCATATTTGAGTCATCGAATTCAACATGACCAGGAATAGGATCCAGCGCATTGCCTGATTCCCCTGTTTCCCTGAAGGGCTTCAGATTTTGGTTCACACAAACTTGGAGATTGGTAGCGCCCCATTATCCCTATCGGAATAATTCATTCAGCAAGTAACACTTTCTGGTCGGAGTCCCTTTCCTCGATCCAGAGGATCAAGCGAGTGAATAGCGAGCGCGATAGAGATCCCTCAAGCGAGTGAATAGCGAGTGATCAACTGAGTGAATAACGAAGGCGATAGAGTTCCCATAGAGATCTTCAGTGTCAATAGAATACGATCCCTCCCCACGTCTGCACTCCAGAGGAGTGCAATGTCAATAGAATCGCGATGCGTCTAACCTCCGCACTCCAGAGGATCAAGCGAGTGAATAGCGAGTGCGATAGAGATCCTGTGCAATGTGGAGTGTTACTTGATAGCGCGCCATTATCCCTGTCGGAATAATTCTTTTAGCAAGTAACACGTTCTAGTCTGAGTCCCTCTTCTCGATCCAGAGGATCGAAATGTCAATAGAATGCGACATGTCCAGAATTCCGCGCTCCAGAGGAGCGTAATGTGTGTCGTGCATCATTAATTAACCCTCGTTTTTCGCTCAATGACTAGCCGTGAAAAGTGTTCCTTCGTGTTCTTGTATTCACTCCAGCGGAGATCAAGCGAATGGATAATGAGTGATCAACTGAACGAATAGTGAAGGCGATAGTAGATCCTGATAGAGATCCCTTCCCCCGCCCGATAAGGACAAGTGTTAGTAACTTCACGAGGGGATATCCCTGCAATACTAAGCGAAATCTCTTAAATGGATCGTTATGATGGTGGGCGGTGCCCACCCTACAACTATAAATCGGCCGCGCTGCTGTATATCCGCACCTCGCTCAACGTATCCGTAAATGGTCCCTGTTTATCCGTAATGAATGGGTTGGTATTCCATCGCCTATGCCTTAAAACGCTTAACGTGATCCCTATGCGCAGGGAGTGGCGCGGTCGAAAACAAACCATGCTCCACGTTTTCTTAATATGAACCCACATCGAAAGGAGATTATCATGAAAACGATACGGTTTATCCTCATCAGTCTAGTCCTCGGTATTGGCCTGGGTTCCATCAGTCGCCCCACCCTCGCGCAAAAAGAAATCAAGCTTGTCGCTGTCGAGGACGGACGTGGCAATAAACATTTGTGCGCCGATATTATCGGGGACTCCGTGATCGTGGGGTCACATGAGATGGGCATCGCGAAAATCTATGTAGGTGATGGCAAAAAGTGGAAAGAGCAGGCGGAACTTACTGCCGATCCGGCCGGTGCCGCCTTCGGATGGGCGGTCTCCCTCACCGGTCGCCATGATCGGGCCAGCGCGAACACTGCCATCGTCGGGGCACCAAGCGACAATCATGCCGAAGCTAAGAAAAATGCCGGCGCAGCTTATATCTTCATCCGCAGCGGGGACATCTGGAAAGAGCAGGCGAAACTTGTCGCTCCGGATCCGGAAGACGAGGACGCATTCGGATTTGCCGTGTCCATTGACCGGAACACTGCCATCGTTGGCGTACCAATGGACGATGATGGCGGCAGGGACGCGGGGTCAGCCTATATCTTCGTACGCGATGGGGTCGCCTGGAAACAGCAGGCGAAGCTCGTCCCCCAAGATTTAGTGGGATTCGACGTTTTCGGAGGCGCCGTCTTCGTCCATGGGAACACCGCTGTTGTCGGGGCAGGTGGGCACTCACATAATGGCTTAAGATTCCCCGGTGCTGCCTACGTCTTTGTACGCGAAGGGACAACGTGGGTGGAACAAGCCAAACTCACGGCCGACGACGCGGCCTCCAGCGACAGTTTCGGACAATCTGTTGCCCTGTTCAACGACACCATCGTCGTCGGGGCGCCACTGGCTGATGTTGAGGGCAATAAAGATGCCGGCGCGGCCTATGTCTTCGCGCGCGAGGGTGACACCTGGAAACGGCACGTGAAGCTAATCCGCAAAGCCGAAAACAAAGGCGATCAGTTCGGATCTGGTGTCGCCGTCGCTGGAAACATCGCCATCGTTGGGGCCCCTGCAGTGGATGACGAGGGATTGGCCTCAGGTGCCGCCTATGGCTTTGCACGTGTTGACGGTGTCTGGGAGGAGAAGAAGAAAGTCCAGCCCGATGACGAGGGGCCAAGAATCAAGTTCGGCGCTTGGGTAGCTATAAGCGGCGGCATGGTCGCTGTCTCGGCTCATAACAAGCCCAGTGACGAAGCCTGGTTAGCCAGGGGTTTCGGCACAGCGGCGTATGTCTATAATAGTGTAGAAGATTTCGGCACTCCGCCCTTCCTCGCCGTCGAGCCGTTTGGATTGAGAGTGACGACGTTGGGTCGGGTCAAGCGCACCGCACTGCTTCAAAACTTCCCCAATCCGTTTAACCCTGAAACGTGGCTGCCGTATCGGTTGGCGGCCGATGCGCCCGTAACCCTTCGCATCTACAACGTCAGGGGGCAACTGGTGCGGGAGTTGAATCTCGGGATGCAAAAAGCGGGTGGCTATCTGACCCGAGAAACCGCCGCCTATTGGGACGGTAGGGACCACGTCGGAGAAACGGTTTCCAGCGGCATCTATTTCTACACCCTCCACGCAGGGTCGGTCCAGGCCACGCGGAGAATGCTCATTTTGAAATAGGAAGGAGCAGAGGGGATCAAGTTAAGGGATTTCGTCTAGTATTGGTGAGTTCTTCGCCGCCAAACCCTTAACTTAGTCCCCATTGGGCGAGGAGTAAATCTCAATCTCACGCCATACGGTAGGTGCGGTTTCCAACCGCACCGGGCCCCACGGAAACCAGCGCCATGAGTCATCTTCTGTGGCGCACCTATTAATGAATGAACTGGTATTTCCTCGCTCACGTCTACATGGAGATTAACAGTTCAAGACATTGAAGCCGTGTGATTTACACCCTAAAACGCCTAACTTGCTCCTTATTGGGTAATTCATTGCCCGTCCTATGGCTCTGGGGGTTTAACTGACCAGCAAGCGAATGAATAATGACTGATCAACTGACTGATTAAGGAAGGCGATAGAGTTCCCATTCATTGCACGTTTTGAGTTTTACTAGCCACTAAGCACTTACAACAATACCTTATCTGTCGTCAGCTGCATCAGGATTTACCTACCATATTGAACCGTGCAAAAAAGAGCCGCAGTCATTCCCACCAGAGCCATTCTCATCGGCCTCATCCTTCTCCCGATAAATGCCTATTGGATAACCATCGTCAGCGAGCTTTGGGCTACGATGATAGGCATGAACGCAACATCATTGTTCTTCAACGCGGTCTTCAATCTCTTCTTCTTGATACTTATCAATCTCCCCCTCCGAAAATTCCTGCCTAACTTCGCTTTTTCGCGAACCGAACTCCTCACCATCTATGTGATGCTTGTGATGCTATCAACTGTCTGCGGGTACACGATGATGAGTTTCGTTGTCGGCGCGCTGACACATCCGTTTTGGTTTGCCACGCCAGAAAATGAATATGCTGCACTCTTCCATAGATATATTCCCTCGTGGTTTACTGTTTCCGACAAGCGGGTGTTAAGAGGTTTCTTTGAAGGAGGCGAAACCTTCCACACCGCGGCGCATATCAACACCTGGCTGATTCCTGTACTTGTATGGACGGGGATTATATTCGCCATTTTTTTCACATTCATCTGTGTAAACATCATCATACGCAAGCAATGGACGGAACAGGATAAATTGAGTTATCCGATTATTCAAGTCCCGATTGAGTTGACTGCGCCGCGCACGATGTTTCGCCCCCTTCTGTGGATTGGCTTTTCCGTATCTGCGCTGATTGAGATCATCAACGGTCTTCATCACCTTTTTCCCGTTATTCCCGGCATCCCGCTGCATTATGTCCATACCTTTACGGAAAGACCATGGACGCTGGGATGGATGAGATTCTCTTTTAACCCATTTGTGACCGGGTTGACATTCTTCGCGCCCTTGGATTTAGCGTTTTCTGTCTGGTTCTTCCACCTTTTCTTCAAAGCCCAACAGGTTATCGTGCATGTAGAGTTAGCATCAATGCCCTCTTGGGTTCCTGTCCGTGCCCACGGTGTCTATGGGATGCAACAGGGACTTGGGGCATGGACGACGCTGGGTATTTTATCTCTATGGATGACCAGGCGGCATCTTAGCCAAGTATGGAGGAAACTCATCGGGCAACACTCGACTCTGGACGATTCAACCGAACCGATGCGTTATAGATTTGCCGTCCTTGGGCTGGTTCTTGCGATGACTTTTCTGGTGATTCTGCTCCGGCAAGCGGGTTTATCCTTATCAGTGATGCTGTTTTATTTTGCGATTTACTTGCTGATGTCTATTGCCATCACGCGTGCCCGCGCTGTGCTCGGTCCGCCCTACCATCAGATTGTCTTTACTTCCCCGCAAGGATTTATGGTGGACGTGATGGGGACACGTGCGCTTGGCGCGAGCAGTCTGACTATCCTCTCCTTTCTATACGCTTTCAACAGAGAAAACACTTCTCATCCGATGCCGAACCAGCTAGAAGCCTTCAAGATCGCCGAACGGACAGGCATAAACAACACCCATATTCTGTTGGGTATGGTGCTCGCCTTGATATTCAGTATCCTGGTGTCGTTTTGGGCGTATTTCAATGTAATGTATGAACACGGCGTAGCCACAAAAGCACAAGGCCCACTAATGTATATGGGGTTTGAGTTCTTCAGACTGTTAACGTCATGGTTACAGTACCCTAAGGAGTCAAACCATACCGCTACGCTTTTCATCGGATTGGGCGGGGTATTTACGGTGTTTCTGATGGGAATGCAGAGACGATTTATCTGGTGGCCCTTTCACCCTGCCGGCTATGCGCTGGGTGCGTCATGGGGTATGTGGCATGTGTGGACATCGGTTATGATCGGTTGGGCTATCAAAGCGATTATCCTGAGATACGGCGGATTAAGAGCGTATCGAAACGCTGTTCCATTTTTCATTGGGTTAATCTTGGGTGAACAGATTATCATTTGCCTGTGGTCAATACTCGGCGCTGTCCTTGGTATACGGACTCTGACGGGGACAATACTCCATTGAATTGAGAGCATGCCATATCCCTGTCGGAATAATTCATTCGGCAAGTAACACTCCTTTTTCGCTCAATGACTAGCCGTGAAAAGCGTTCCTTCGTGGTCTGGTTTTCACTCCAGCGGAGATCAAGCGAATGGATAATGAGTGATCAACTGAGTGAATAACGAAGGCGATAGAGATCCCATAGAGATCCCCAATGTCAATAGAACACGATTCCTCCTCGCGTCTGCACTCCAGAGGATCAAACGAACGAATAGTGAGTGCGATAGTAGATCCTGTGCAATGTCGAGTGTTACTTGATAGCACCCCATTATCCCTGTCGGAATAATTCTTTCAGCAAGTAACACATATGATACAATAGGATTGGTTCAGGCAATTAAAGACGGAACGTTTCTTGGTGTTTGTAAACCCGCTTGATAGCATCGTCCGAGTTATGCATGTTTTGTTCATTGGTGGACACAAGCAAAATTCCCTATCATGGAATTTACTGCTTTGGTACCCCGTTTGGTAGACTAGAGATTCTAAGCATAACTCTGCCTGGCCCCGTTTGTGAAAGTGTTACTTGGTAGCGTCCCATTATCCCTATCGGAATAATTCATTCAGCAAGTAACACTTTCTGGTCGGAGTCCCTTTCCTCGATCCAGAGGATCGAAATGTCAATAGAATACGATATGTCCGAATTTCCGCACTCCAGAGGAGTGCAATGTGGAGTGTTAATTGAGAGATTGCTATCGAGATTATGAATTGGATTGCATCTTGAACCCTGAATCGTGCATCGAATGCTGGATTCAAGAACGAAAAAGTTAAAATCCAATGTCACCTATCTACTGTATGAAAGTATACATACTTATACCATCTCGCTTGAATGATAGTGCATAAGATGTCTTAACTATATCGTTCTCCGTAGGCGGGGCATCTTGCCCCGCTTTGGACAGACTTGATTGACGCGATTAATGCACTGCTAATATGTGGAAATGGTATTATCACTGCATAGCTCGCTATCTTGAGAGTTTTATTCCGCCCCAGGTGAGAGCCAGCTTGCCAGCAGCGTTGACAGCCAGTCCCTCGGCTTTAAAATTCTGTTCGACTTCATCTGCGCTTAGAGTTCTATCGTAGATGCTGACTTCGTCGATGAAACCGAAGGTAAAACCCTCATCACCCTCATCCCCGTTCATGAGAGAACCTATCGCGCCAGTACCCCCCAACACGGTATTCAGTTTCCTTGGCCGATTTCCCCATTTAAGACCGGGAGGGTCTTTCTTATCGAATTCACCATTTATGTATATTCTCAAAAGCTCGCCATCATAAGTAATGGTGATGTGATTCCACGCACCTCTTTCCATGGTGCCATCTGATTCCATATCAGCGTGCCCACCCACGAAAAAGCCCGTTCCCCCATTGCATACCATCATACCTGAAATCTTCGTATCACCGAGCGAACCCCACTGAAAAACGGATCCGCACGCACCGGGGACTGAATCAAGCTTAACCCATGCGGACAGAGTCCTGGGATCGTTTCGATCCGGCAGATTTAAGTCATCGAATTTAACATGGCCAGGAATAGGATCCAGCGCTTCGCCGTATTTGCCTCGATCTACTATCTCCGCACGTCCAATAAAGGTTCCATGATTCTCTCCCACAACGTCATTAACAGTATCGCCATCTATATGCGCGTTATCAAAGCTCCAATAGTTGTTCAGACCATCTGTAACAACCCCACCGCATTTTGCAGTATCTATTGGCCAGGATATTGTTACCAGAACAGTTGTGATAAGGACTATAGTCAAAGTCCTGTTCAAATCTACTCTCATTTTACATTCTCCTCTTTTAAACTTGAGTAACTATAGCAAACTAAATTGTGACCTTCTATCCTGGCTTCTCGGGAATAGCACGCTGATATACACTGATCCCCGCTTTCGCGAGGACAGGCTGTGCCTTTTTACCCATCAGACCACTTAGTGGTTTACTCGTTAAATTTGCCTGTCATTGGATAAGATAGAAGACACACACCGTGTGCCGTAAACAGCCTTACGCGTACTGGTAGGAGCGATCTCTAGGTCGCGACTAGCCTACCACTTTATTATGTTAAATACTTTCCGAGAAAACCAATTAGTTTTTGCTCTTTAATTTAGCCCATGTCGTACTGAGCTTGCTCAACGGCTCTACCGCCCTCGCTCCGCTGCCAGGCGTTAGGAGCACTAAATACATGGGGTCTTGACCAACAGAGATTTCAACTCTTGCGCAGCATGCTTTTATGGGGACCACTAAATTGGATGCCTTTTTTCTTTAGATCTGTCTTTCAATCCGAGAGAGGAAACTGTCCAGAAAGTGGGAAGGAACAAAGGAGGTTTTCCTTGGGCGTTTGATTATATCATCCTATCAAATATTAGACGTAATTTTTCGGCAGGAATTTCAAACGCAAGTAACTGTTTAGTTCAGCCAAAACGAGTGGCATTATTGGTTTGGCAGTGTATTGCGCCTGACTATAGGCAGCGAGGCATTCCTGGATTATATGTGGGAGGGATATCGGTCGCATGTTGGGTACATGGGAGAAATTGCCACCGGTCGTGGAATAAAGGGAGCGCCTTGTATTCGCCGCAAGGAGTCAATGGACTAAACAAGTACAACCGGAAAATGGACGAAAATGGCAAAAGAAAAGTGGCTCAGATGGCCATCATCATCTTGCCGTCTAGCCCAGGTCAATTGTCCAGGTAGCGCGGGTGAAGACGCTGGCAGCCCCTGAGCACAAGTAAGCGACAAGAGCTGCCGCCTCCCGCGGCTCAATAAGCCGCTTGATGTAGCGCCCTTGAGTTCGGTACACTTTCGGCTGCTGAATGTGAATCATTCGACCCGAGCCAGGATCAGCCGAAAAACGGGTAGAGTAGTGTTCCCGACATTATCCCCAGCAGATTCCAAATGCAGCCTATTGCGTATTCGCCCAGGATGAGGCCAAGGAAAAAAGGGAATGCATTGCGATACGCTTTGAGACCTCCGTATTTGAGGATTACCCATTTGATAATCCAACCCACCAGAAACGAGAACCAGATGAGATTAATGAGCCATCCGCTTGTGGATAGGGCATAGCCGACCGGATGTAACGGCCACCACAAAAACCGGGTACGGAGAAACATCATTATCAAGGAAAAAGAGAGGCCAATCCCAATAAAGCCCAGTTCAGGATAGCTCGTGTTGCCTGGATAGCGAAGCCACCGCTCCAGCCGGTTAAAGGATTCCCATGGAATGCCCACATATCCCGTAAAACCCGAAGCCACGCCCTCTTCATAGGCAGCATGGAGCCATATCCAAAAAGAAGACACAACGCCAACTGCAACAGCTATCATCATAGCGGCGGCAAGCCTTCTGGCGTTCATGCCCACCCGTTGCGCCATCTTGAAACCTTCTAATTGGTGAGGCATTGGATGACTCGCCATTGCCCGGTCAGTGAAAAATAGATAAGTCAGCATCATTAGATTTTTCCCGCCCAGACTCCGTGATCCCAAAGCCGAAACAAGGATTTTATCAGGCCCCACCAAATATAACGAGTGGTTTGGCGGCCCAAGTTCCGCGCGCATCCGCGTGACGGTCGTCGCAAAACCGATCAACAGAGCAAAAAACGGTAACGCTATCCAGAAAGACATTCCACCGGCCATACAAAACAGGATCAGAAAAGAGAGTCCCAGAGTAAGTCCTATCAAGGCTGTTCGAGGACTCACTGGCTCTTCTGAGAAATCGCGTCCTTCTGAAGTGTTTGCACTCCCCCGAAATGATTGTATGAAAACGTCCTTCAGATGCTTCCTGGTCAGCCACAGCGCAATGAGAAGGAGCCCAAGCCACCCACCGGTCGTTTGTTGATGGACATATGGGAAACCAGGCAACCGCTGCAATCCAAAAATACTTGCTATGATGCGTTGCGACTTGGCGAACAGATAGAAAAACCAAACAGAGAAACACAAATCCAGCGGGATAAAAAACACGAATCCCACAATCCATAGATAAACCGCAACCGGTGTCCATCCCATGGCGTTCCACGGTTTTTCAGTGAATAAGCTGCTGATGTCCGTTCGAAAACGCAGGTTAGGAACGGCTGGGAAATGGAAATGCAGCGCATGGATCATAGTAATTACTGCCATTAAACCGAACCCCAACAGGAACAACCTATTTGAAAAGAGCGCATTTCCAGTGCCGTTTCGCGTCATCGCCAAAGGGAGTTGGATGATTGGATATGACAGCTTCTCACTCTCTGTCCACTGTTTTCTGACAAGCACGGTGACGCACAGATAGGTAAATAACAGAACCACCGTAAAGATTGACCAGAGCGCCAGAGGTTTTAACCAGACGTTGATAATTTCAGAACGATAAATGCTGGAATCGCCTTCATAGAAACCGCGCAGCGCTGTATTATCTATAACCGCGAGCCGATCAGGCACGTAGCGCGAAAATAATTCAGACCATTCGTTCTCGGGAGTGGCGTACCAGGAAGCGTGTCCTAGCGAAAGAATGCAGTTCAGCAGGAACTCGTTTCCCGTCATGCTGGAGCCCAAGCATAACATCACGAAGATGGTAAGCAACTCCCCCTGTTTCAACGCCGCTTTAGGAGCTAATCGCTTGCATAATGCGTTGAATCCCACTAGCATCAACAGATTGAAGACCACATTAAAGAATAGGGAAACTCCTGAGGTCAAAGAGCTCCCGCCCGAGCCCGAGATCCCTTCGCCATGAGCTACCCAATAACAGTTAAGCGGGACTAAGACAAGCCCTATCACCAGAGCACGGAAAGTGACGCCCGATGAGTTTCCTTCTGGTTTTCCCATGTTAGAACATCCCTGATCTCTGCTATGACTGAAGCCGCTCAAAATCTCACGGATCGGCTCGATAATGCTTACGACCGATTTCTCGCTTCACTGCCGGAAAAAACCTACGCCATGCTTGGCAAACGATTCTGTACCGGATTTGCAAAGTTCAAAAACAGAGAATCTATCGAATTAACACGCATTATGATTATGGGGCAATCGGTCCCCTTGTCAGCCGCGGAGGTCGCCAAATAATGATGCACCTAATTGTCGAGACTTGGATCGCAAGGGGCAATTTTACGCCACACTCCAATGCGGTCATACCACAGCTTCGGTGGCACGCAAACTATTGAGTTCGATAGCGACATTATCATGGTAGTGTGTCAGGTGAGGATCGCACGGTCGTGGGCTTCAGGCATTTGGGCTAGCAATCTGTTGGCGGGCTTCGATAAATGATGGGGATGAAATATTGGCACAGAAAAAGCATATTTGACGACTGCCAAAGACGCCCTCAACCCAGATGTGGTGCGAGTTTACGCGATTCTGGATGACGCTACGGCGCTTGGATCTCTGCCCAAGTTTCAAAAAACCGAACGCGGTGGGTATCGCCCTCGAAGAAGAAACACGGCATGACTGTGTTCCCGCACTTTTGTCCGACATTCAACTTGCTACGGAATCATTGCAAAATCGTTGCATCATTCCGGCACACACCATGCGGCTCTTACCTTCCTTGTCCACCGCAGTCGGCGTATATTCCGGTGTACTTCTCCGCAGCCACGCATGTTCGGGCGGAATGATGGGGTTATCGTCCGCGCAGAAGTGATTGCCGAGCGACGGCGCGGAGTGCGTCTGGGTCGTGTGGACCATGACGGCGCGTCGGTCGAATCCGAAGCGTTCGGCGCCGCCATCGCGGATGCGGTCCGCCCGCTCGCGACCGATGCCGAGCAGATCGAGAACGAGGACACCGAGTTTTGCGCCCTCGTTCTCGAATACCGCGGCGCGAGCGAAGATTGGATCACGGATTTCCTCGGGTGGGCGCGGTCGGCCGATGTCACCGGCGATCTGTGTGCCCAGGGGAGGACTGATGTCGATTTCGGCGACCCTGCGAGCAGGTGCTCGGAAGCGGTCACGGCATTTTCCCGCGCAGGAGCGGGCAGTTGGTGACGTCTTTGCCCCGTAATCCCGCTTCCTGCAGGTGCACGGTGTAACCGCAGCGTGAGCGATCGGACTGGTTGGGCGGAGCACCATGGATGGTCTGGCAGTGATGCATTACCGCATGCCCCGCGGGCACGGTAAACGAGATGGCGCGCGAGCCATCGACCTGGTCATCGGATAGGAGCTTGTGGCTGTAGGCATTTGGGTCGTCTAAATCGAGTTCGCCCTCGAGCAGCTTGGTCTGGCTGCCCGGAATGTAATGAACACCCCCGTTGGAGGCGTCCGCATCGTCCAGAGCGATCCAGATGGTTAACATGTTGGGCGGGTCGCCAGCCCACCAAATGTTGTCTTGGTGCCACGTCGAAGGGGCGCCCTGCTTCGGCGGCTTCCAGAAGATGTTGTCTTGAAAGAGTTGAACGTTGGGCCCCAGGACCGACTCGGCAGCGTCAAGAAGGTTGTCGTTGTTGATGATCGACTTAAACCATTCATCGAAGGAACTGACATTCAGCAGGCGAAAAGACTTCTTGCCAATTTGCTCGGCGGGATTGTCGAGGAGATCGCGCTGGCGCAATGCTTCAATGCGTTCCTTGGCTTCCGCCACGGCCGCCTCGTCCAGAACCTTGCCGATGGGAACTACGCCGTCACGGCGGTAGACGTCAATTTGGTCTGATGTAAGCTTCATGCACAGGCTCCTTTCAGGCTTCGGGTAGTGCCTAACATGTAAGGTTGGTATATTGTATCCTAAATGTATATCACTGAATTTGGAGGAACTTTATGGTGCCAAACTGTCCCGGTTGTAGCAGTAAGCGTGTCGTTAAGAATGGGCGAATCCATAATGGGAAGCAGAATTTCAAATGCTGAAATGCGGCAGACAATTTGTAAAAAATCCACAACAGAAACGGATTTCACAAGTAACCAAAACTCTCGTGGACAAAACAAGTGAATAAACGATAAAGAGTCTTGTCAAATAAATGCCCCAAAAGGGGTTTCAGTGGATTCAGGATTTTACATCAAGTCTTCTTGGCCCCTCGCGGGGGGCTGTTGATTTCACACTTGTTAGCCCTGTGACGGTTTACGTACCTTTATGCGGTTGTACCCCAATTTCCTCCAAGAGGTTGCCGAACAGTGCCGCATAAACTCTCAAGATCGAGCAAAGCGAATGGTAGCAGTGCGGTTCCATGGTTGTCTTCAATCGGCTCCAATGAAAAGTGCCCGGAAGTGAATGCCAGGGAAATAAGGGTACCCATGTTCTATTGTGACACCATCGGCACCAATAATTAGTCGTTCTCGTCGTCCCACATTCCGTTAATCAACCCAACAGTTTGATCAACGAGCACCTTGCCGCCTTCAGGGCCTACTCTCATGTCGGCGACCTCGGCGCTGTAGCCGCCGCCTGCAACCGCTTTGGCTGTAGGCAGATAGCCGCCAGCGGAACACGCCAGTTGGATGACAAAAGTTTGCAGCGCTTTACTTTGCGCCTTGATGCGTATGCCATACTCGACAAACAGCTCAAATGGATTCGTGGCAATGGCAATATCCCCGAATCTTACGACGTGAATTTCCATTCGGTAGAAAGGATCTTTCTGTTGCCGTTCGTGCCTATCTATAAGGCTTTTATTGCGACCAAGGGCCACGAAATTTGCGCCCTTGTCAAACTGCCCCTGTTCCAATAATCTATTATATTCTGACTTCGCGTACTCCAACTCGTCTTTGGAAACCTTTCTCACCGGAAGTTTGAGTTCTTCTACCACATGATCCAGGCGCGCCTCTGTTCGTATATCGTTTTTAGCTGCCGGAAACACGTAATCCACAGCGTCTGCGATCCTGACAGCTATCTCTTCCCGTTCAGATACGCCCTTTCTCTTCCGCATGTTCTCTTCGGCGCTTCCCGACAACAGGAAACGAGGCGCTTGATCCCCTGCGGCGGAGCATTGCGGCAACACGAACAAGCTCTCAGAATAACGCTTTCGCAATTCAGCCCTCGCTTCGTGCCAGAAGTCCGCTGAGACCTGATGCACCGATTCACTTGCCTGTGCGGGGCACGCTACATTGACGACTATCCCTGTAGGCTCTCCTTCCTCGTTCCAGAAGAAAAGCAGGTTCAGGCTATGATCCTCATATCCCTCTACATGGCTAAAATCCGCGGTGTCTGTAGAGCCATACATCTTGGCGGAGCCATCAAGGTATACTGCTCTTCTGTTATGTCCCACCACAGCGTGGCTCAAAGCCCAACTCGCCCCGCCATGCTTGCGCCCATTCCATGCCTCAACCACAACTTCAGACAGGCGACTCAGAAGAAAGTCAACGTATTCGGAAGGCGTCATAACTTCATCGCCCTGTTCAAGACACCAACCTCCCGCCATAATAGGTGCGGTATGGGTATGAGTGGCGTTAAGAAACAGCTTTCCGGTATCGAAATCAGGCAGCATCGGTTCGACAATATCGCGCAGCCGCCCCTGGACCGCCTGTCGATTGTCCCCAAATCCAATTGCGAGACGTGAGTCGTCCGGTATCCATAATAGATCGCACGAAACCATGATGACTTGCTCGCTCGCGTTATCCTCGCCCGCCGACTCGATCGCCAGCGCTGTGGCGGTTATGGGATCAAGCGCCTGTTTTGAGATCCTGACAAAGAACTGTCCCGCCAGCGCTGCCGGCTTTTCTGGTGTTATGTCCTTCGAGGCCCATCCAATGAGAAGCTTGCTTCCTTTTTCGGTCGCGGCGCCGCCAGAAGACGCGTCTAAACACGCTGTCTGCATTTCCAAATCTCCTCTTTAGTGGTTCAATCGCTAAGTCGATGGTGTTTGCGGATGTAGGGGAGTGCCCGCGTGCGCTCCCGATTTCAGTGGCTTTGCCAACCGGGCGGACAGCTCTCGACCGCTTTTGGTAGGCGGTGGAGGCATCGGAACACAGTCTCTCAAGTAACACTTTCTCCAAAGTAAGTGATAGAGCGAAAAACGAGTTACGAAATGAGGGAATCGTATCGTCACGCATAATGGCGTGCTCTGTACCACAATCTGTTAGATTGTGATCCGCAAACTAACAGTTTGCGGTACAAGAGTGTTACTTGCTGAATAAATTATCCCGATCGGAATAATGGGGTGCTACCAACATTATTAAGCTGACCAGGTATAGTGAGGAGGAAACAGTATTGCGTATTCGGGGAGCGTATGAAACGTCTGTGGCGGTTCCCGTCAATGTCGTTGACACTCCTTACCAATAGTTACGCGGCGCACTGCACGGTACTTACTTTGCCCTGCACCTCTAATTAAATAACTAGTGTTACAACTTTTCGATCTGTTGGTACACCTTAGAGTGTTGCACTCTAGAATTATACCATTTCGCTTGAATAACAGTGCATATAGTGCTTTCCATATACTATTATGACAACTGTTCCGTTCACACCAAACCCCGTAGGCGGGGCATCTTGCCCCGCTTTGGACAGACTCGATTGACGCTAACAATGCACTGCTAATATATAGAAATGGTATTAGTACCAGCCAAAGATAGTTGGAGCCACGAGAAAAAACAGGTTCTCCTTTGAGGTCAACGCTTTCTGTTCAGCATCACTGAGAGGTTTGAACCGTTCTGCCGCATCTAACAGTTTTGGAACAAGACGTACATCCGAAGCAGTGACTGCTGTTGTTACGTCCTGAGAAAGTACAAACCGCAGACAATTATCTGTTTCTTCCTGTTCATCAAAAGGTTCGTAACCAGTTTCATAAATCTGTCCAGTTGGTGATTGGCTCTGAATTTTATCACCCCAAGGCCTTTTGGCTATCGTCTTGATTACCAACAGCCCTACGTCTTTTTCCTTTGCTAGCTTTCGGAATGATTCGTAATGTCTGTAATATTTGGGATTTGCATAAAGAATGAAGTTTAGTGGAAACATAATAGTGTCGAAATCGAAGCGATTAAGCGCCTCAATATGCGTGCTAAGTTGATGGCCTGAAATCCCAATATATCGAGTCAACCCCTTCTCACGCGCCTCAAGAATACCTTCAACTACCCCACCCGGGCCTGTTACAGTGTCCAATTCGTTGAGAGCGTGAACCCCATGAAGTTGATAAAGATCAAAATAGTCTATCTCTAATCGCTCCAAAGAGCGATGAAACTCTTCACGCGATTCCTTCTTTTTCCTTTTGGTGGTCTTGCCTCCAAGGGTGATTAAACTTCTGCATTCTTTATGTCTTCGTATCCATGAACCAATCCTCAGTTCTGCCTCCTCATAAGCAGGTGCAACATCAAAGTGATTGACACCATGTTCAATTGCTAAATCAATAGCTTTATCCGCCTCCTTCTGGGAAACAGCGCCGAGACTTGCACCGCCGAAAGTGACTATCGAAGTCATAAGCTCTGTTTTTCCAAGTCTTCTCTTTTCCATATAATATCTCCTTCATCCTTGTTCGGGTAAGGGCATAGGGATCAGGGGTTTCCCTATTCTCTTCCGGCCTCTATCCCCTCAAGCATCTTGAAAGGAAGGCAATACTCTTTCGCAAACCCGAGAACTCCTCTTCTCTACCTTCGAACTCTATCATCCAGTAGCCACCGAAGCCTGTCTTCTTTACTATGTTCACGAGCCTGGCGGTATCCCATTCCGGTTGTTCACCATTCTCGTCGAAGTCATGCATCTTCGGGTGGATCTGCTTGGCAAAAGGAGCCACTTTTTCTATCGCTTCATAGCGAATATCTGCCTGAAAATTGCCGAAGTCGGGCACCGTTCCGATGTGATCACTATTAACTCTCTTAATAAGCGTGACCAACTCGTCCGGGTTTGCCGAGATCCCGCCATGGTTCTCTATGACCATGTTCAAACCGCGCTTTTCAGCCTCGGCAGTCAGACGCGCAAAGCTATCGATGCAAAGCTCTAACGCCTCCGGAGCACCGCCCCCTTGCCCGCCTGTATTATTTCGTACGTTTGGAGAACCAAGTATCACGGCGCTGTCCATCCAACGGACGGTGCGATTTATGGCTTCCTCGCGGTTGGACGAATCCGCAGATGAAAGATCATAACCCCCGTCGTCAATAGCGATGTTGTTAATATGCACACCGTAACTATCGGCGGCCCCTTTCAGGTAGGTAATATAATCATGTTCTTGAGAATCGAAAAAGGGTGAGTTTAATTCTACGGCATCTACACCTAACCCACGCACCGCGGCGAAGAATTGAGGGTAATTCATGGTCGGCGGTTTAGCCAGAAACCGCCTGTAAAAGGACCACGCTGAAATGCCAATCTTCAAACCCATTGATCCTCTCACTCTTTTTTCCTCAAGAGTTTTCTAAAAACTTGAGGTGCTTCAAGGTTGCGCCTGCACGGCTACCTCCCGCTCATAGTCCTGACCCGAGGAATTCTCACCGAAAGCGGCGACAAAGGTCTGAGACATGATCGCCAAGAACCGCATGATACCAGCATTTGATAAGTATCACCATGAGGAAATTCGCGCCCATGGCGGCGCGAATTTCCTCCCACATTGTAGCAACCATGCGGGTTTGTGTTGATGGGTATCTAGGCGATCCTGTTGAGAATCTCTATCCCGACCCCGGGTTGTTGTGAGTTTGCCGGTAAAAACGGTCTACTTTGAAACCTTTATCGCTCCCCAAGTATGAGCTAGCTTGTCGGAAGGTTGTACTGCAGTAGCAGCCCCCTCCGCATCAAAGTTCGCCGCCACTTCGTCTTCACTTAGATCTCGATTGTAAATGGCGACCTCGTCGATGTAACCGTCGAACCATACTGGCCACGTATCAAGAGCCGCTACATGTCCAATGTAGAGATCTGATGCATTTGCTATAGTAGCTGTTAAATTATCTCTTTGTGAGGAAACTGGTTGATCTTCTCCGTTAATAGAGAGATGTATGCCAGCAACATCAGATGTTCCCTCATAGCTCATACAGACGTAAGTCCAATCCGTGGCTATTTTCATAGAATCGTCTGGAGTACTACTATTAATATCATTGCCTCCAAGTTCATGGGACAAGACACCGTTCAAAGTATATGGCTCATCAGGATGACCGGCGCCTGTAACAGTGAGTAAATAGCCGTGCCAATTTGTATCGATCTTCCCAACAATAGCCTGGCCCCACAACTCCCAAGGTTCCAAGATTTCCAGCCTTCCCGGGTTACATTTAATCCATGCACAAATAGTAAAGGGGTCTGCTGTATCAAAATTCAAACTCTCATCGTTTCCACAATTAACAGCATCACCATCGCCATCAAACTCCACTGCATTACCGACTTTTCCAGTGGCTAATTTGGCATCACCGACGAGGGTTCCATCATTATTCCCCCAACCGTCTGCGACCGTTCCATTTTCTACACTCTCAAAGTTCCAGTAACTAACCAGTCCATCAGTAACAAATTGGGCTTTCGCCACATTTGCATACGCAAAAACGGTTGCTATAGCCGCTAGAACCAAAACCTTGTTAAACATTTTTAATCTCCTTTTCATTGTGGCACTATCACATCTGTCAGTGAACAAAGTATACTCACTTCTATAATTGGGTTTGGACTGCTTATGCACTACATCAGCGGGTTGGTCCGGAATCGAGATAAACCTATGTAAACAAGCGGACCAAAAATATAAATCCATAAAACCCGTTTTATCGGATCAATTTAACCACCCCCATTCTCTGGCTGAGAGTATTCGAAAAGTCATAGTCCTGACCCAGATTGTTGTGAATTAGTCGGTGAAAACGCCTACTTTGAAATCTTTATCGCTCCCCAAGTTTGAGGTAGCTTGTCAGTAGGTTGTACGGCAAGCCCGTTTTCAGCAAAGTTCTGCGATATTTCGTCTTCACTTAGAGCTCGATTATAAACGGCGACCTCGTCGATGAGACCGTCGAACCATATTGGCCAGCCAGGAACCCTTACTTGCCCAATGGTGAATCTTGCGTCACTTGATATAGAAGCTGTTAAACCATCTCTTTGTGTGGAAACTCGTTGATCTTCTCCATTAATCGAGAGATGTATACCAGCAACATTAGATGTTCCCTCATAGCTCATACAGACGTAAGTCCAATCGGTGGCTATAGTCATAGAATTGTCCGGAGAACTACAATTAATATCATTGTTTCCAAGTGAATTAGACAAGACAGCGTTTAAAGTATACGGCTCATTATTATGACCAGCGCCTGTAATAGTGAGTATATAGCCGTGCCAACGATCATTCACCTTGCCAGCAACAGACTGCCCCCACTCCTGCCAAGGTTCCAGCACGGTCAGCCCTTCTTCGTCTGCTTTAACCCAGGCACAAATACTAAATGTGTCTTCCGTATCAAAATTCAAACTCTCATCGTTTCCACAATCAACAGAATCGCCATCGCCATCAAACTCCAGTGCACTACCGACTTTCCCGACTTTTCTTTTGGCATCACCGACGATGGTTCCATCATTCTTCCCCCAAACGTCCCTTACCGTTTTACCTTCTATGGTCTCTGCCTCAAAGCTCCAGTAACTAACCAGTCCTTCAGTAACAAATTGGGCTTTTGCCACATTGGCATACACAAAAAAAGTTACTATAGTCGTAAAAACAGAGGCTACGGTCAAAATCTTGTTATACATCTTTGATCTCACTCTTTTTCATTGTGGCACTGTCACATTTTCCAGTGAACAAAGTAAACTCACTTCTATAATTGCGTTTGGACTGCCTATGCACTACCTCCTCTACATTCTCCTTTGCTGGCTTTATCACCAGCTTTGGTCAAACACATGGGCTTCTGGGGTTATACTTCCTTATGTTGAATCCCAGAAAATCAAAGCCATGGCTGATATGGGTTATCTTGGTCTTCTCGTCTAATAACTCTACTCCCATCTTCTCTTTGAGCCCAATAGACACCCTTTCTTTCCACCCATTTTCTAATTTGTGCCACAACCCCCAGCGCAGACAGGAAATCCAACCGGGCAGAATCCTCCTCATGCTTCCGCTTTTCTCATTGCATTTCGCCGTAACTATAGAACTCTTTGCCATCTTAGTCAAGCACTTTCCTTCATTTTCTGCGTTAGAGCAAACTTCTACTGCTCCCGACGCTATCTTAATTTTCAATGATATTGTATTAGTCACGAATATGTTGCAGTAAAAAGGCCACCTTTTTTGACGATTTTCAATTTTCGACTCTCTGACGAAGAACCTGTCCCATTCATCCTCGGTCATTTACTCGACTGTCGCGATGGTGATGATACCGGCGTTTTGAACGGAAATATCAACGTCCCCTATCTCTTCCACAGCTTTCATCGCTGAATCCTTCGAATTCTCCCCTTTGAGGCGGACTTCGCCCGACCTTTCCCCATTTTCTATCACCTTCCCTGCTACTGCGACCCGCCACTATTTCCGGTCGACCGCACGTCCTATTTCAGAATGAGCATTCTGCGGGTGGCCTGGAAGGGGCCTGCCTGGAGGGTGTAGAAATAGACGCCACTGGAAACGGGCTCTCCAACTTGGTCCCTACCGTCCCAATAGGCAGCGGTTTCTCGGGTCAGATAGCCACCCGCTTTTTGGGTACCGAGATCTAACTCACGGGTCAGTTGCCCTTGGACGTTGTAAATGCGAAAAGTAACATGGGCTTCGCTTGCCAGGTGATACGGCAGCCAGGTTTCAGGGTTAAACGGGTTCGGGAAGTTCTGAAGCAGGGCTGTGTGCTTGACCTTGCCCAACGTTGTGACTCTCAATCCAAACGGCTCAACGGCGAAGGGCGGTGTGCCAAAATCCGTTACGCTATTATAGACATACGCCACCGCGCCGTCACTATGGCGCTTATTTTTGCCACGGTCCATCTCCACACCATGAGACGAGACAACAACCGTGTTGGTACTCATAGCGACCGCAAGGCCGAAGCGGAAATTTTCGCCCCCTTCTTTGGGCACGACCTTTTTCCTCGCCTCCCAGACTCCGTCAACACGTGCAAAGCCATAGGCGGCACCTGAGCTCGGTGCGGCTTCTTTGGCTCCTCCGGCCCCAACGATGGCGATGTTCCCATCGACGGCGACACCAGAGCCGAAGTTATGGTCTTTCCCTGAGTCTTTAGCACTCAGCTTTGCGTGCTGTTTCCAGGTGGCTCCGTTCGGCACAAAGATATAGGCGGCACCTACATCTTCCTTCCCGCCAGCATCATGAAATGGTGCCCCAACGAAGATGGTGTCCCCGCTTAAGGCAAGAGAAGTTCCGAAACCGTCGCCCTGTCCGGGGTCGTCGGCCGTCAGTTTGGCTTGTTGTACCCATCTCTCCCCCTCGCGTACGAAGACATAGGCGGCGCCGGCGGATGTCTTTCCACTATGCGCGTGCGCAGGCGCCCCGACGACGATGGTGCCCCCACGGAGGACGACGGCTTCTCCGAAAGAGTCTCTTTTTGCTAAATCTCTCGCGACCAGCTTCGCCTGCTGTCTCCAAATGCCCTCATCAATTTCAAAGATATAGGCAGAACCCGAGTTGCTGCCCGCATCATCGTCCTTGGGTGACCCAACGATGACAGTGTTCCTGTCGATGTAAACAGCTTTTCCGAACGAGTCGGCTGCTTTTGTGTCTTCGCCAGAAAGTTTCACCCGACCTTCCCAGTTGTTCCTGCCCTCGGTAAAGATAGTAACCGAACTGGCAAATGGTTGTCCAATGATGGCGGTGGTCCCGCTGACGCCGACCGACCATCCGAAGGTCTCGGGTGGATCGCCTACTTTGGGGAAGAGTTCCACCTGCTTTTCCCACTTTTTGCCATCGTATTTGAAGATTACGGCGTTGTCATTGCGAGGTTTATTGAGGAGAGGGCCCCCAACGATCACGAATTCTCCACTAATATTACAAGACAAGTGGTGTGCCCCCTCTATTTCATGGACGACAAGCTTGACTTCGTCTTCGCGCGCGAAGGCCGTGTGATTGATGGACCCCGATACAATACCGACGACCAGACTGAAGAGAATAAATCTAAAGGTTTTCATGAGAGTCTCCTTTCGATGTGCCATCGCCGGCATACGACGTCACGATGCTCGATTCCTCAATTATTAACCTATTGAGCGACGGCAAATATTAAACTTGAGCGTCTACCGTTGTCTCCTTGGTTGAACAAATTACGACCTATTTTACGGCATTTTGTAAGGGTCTATGATATGTTGCAGATGCTCCTACGAGGATCCCGGGGCGGACAGCTTTAAAACTTCAGTCGGTGTTGCATCGTGTTCCCCCCAGAGCCGGAGGAAAAGCAAATCGAGAACATGCTGCAACACCTTATTCTCAGGATTTTCTCCGCTCGCAGAACGGGAAAATTGACCTGACGAGGTGTCACGAATAAATGACAGCTAGAGTATACCAGATTGTGTCAATTGTGCCAATCATTTAGGAGTGCAGGCAGGGGAAACGCATCTAAATTTTCTGCCTGACAAAAAAGAAAATCAGGCTAAGTTTGTGGCAATTGTTCTAAGGATCGTAGGTTGGGTTGAACGGAATTCGTTGATGATCGCTAATCTTAGAGGCGTTTCCGAGTCCCCACTTTGCATGAACATGCCAAAAATATGAGTGAAACCCAACATTAGTCGTAAATTCTACCGGCACAAGACGTCCTCTAAATTAGATGCGTTTCCCCTGGGAGTGCAGGTGTGCGATCTTGACAGTCTTCACGAAATGGAATTTGAGTGACGTAAAGAACAAGAGATTATCAACATTCAGCGTCTATCTGCTAGATTCCATGCCAATCCCTCCACATATCCTCACAAGGGGGCTCATCGGTTGTTTTTTCGAGGTCTTTTTTGCAGAAGTCGCACAACACCGCTTTTCGGATGCGCTTCGACCGATTGTGACCCGCTGAATGGCCCAACCGGTGATGCCAAAAGATGATGTCGCCCGCTCCACCATGACAATCGACATAAGGTTGCCGGTTGAAGAAGGCAACATGTTTCTCATATTGCTCGGTCTGTTCGTTTCCATGTTGGGTGTGATAATCATAATAGAACATCCGATGGCTCTTGGGCCAGATCCAAAATCCACCGCCGTTTGGAGGTACATCATCGATATATCCGACCACACCGAGGTGGAATGGATGAGCATCAGTATGGCAGGTCACAGGTCTCTGTGGAATATTGCCTTCGGGAAGAAGGCAATAAATGCCACGAATTCGTTCCGGGACGACGAGATTACCTTCACCCAGAAGCTGCTCGGCCACCCCCCAAATTGAAGGATCAGTCGCAAGCATTCGTACAATCCAATCTTCACCACCGATTCCTTTATACTTCCAGCTATACTCGCTTCCCGTATTCCCCGTACCCTCCTCATTATACCTTTTAATTGGTCCGATCCATGTGTCAGGGTCATTGCGGTCAACTTCCGGCGGTGCATTTTCCCACAATCTTTCCCGTGCCCGAGCCATGAGACTTTCATCCAAAATCCTGCGTTTGATAAGATAGCCATTCTTTTTGAAAAATCTGATTTCGTTGGGGGATAACCTCGTCATACGATTTACACCTTATATCTTACAGATTGCGCTTATGAGGTTAGGGCTCAGTTCCTCCGGCTCCCTTGCCACCACTTACCATTTCGCTTGAATAATAGTGCATAAGATGTCTTAACTATATCGTTCTCCGTAGGCGGGAATCAAACAAGTGAATAACGAGTGCGATAGAGATCCCCTTGCCCCGCATCGAAAAGGCTCAATCGACGCTGTTAATGCAAGTGCATTGATTACGTTGATTAAGTAAAGAAATTTGAGTGGGGTGGAGTAAGAAGCCTGGTCTCCGTGCAAAGCCGGCGGGGCAAGATGCCCCGCCTACGGGTTTGGTGTGAAGGATAACGGTTGGTATTGGGCATGTCATAATAGTATGATTGAGAAATCCTGTGCGCACAGTTATTCACGCGAAATGGTATAAGTCGCGGCGATGTGATACCACCCATCCAGTTCGAGTTTATCTGAGCCAGTAATACTCATCCCGCCCTGTGGATCCATAGCGGCATCAGTTCCAGTGTCCATGAGGATATACGGCCATCCACCCTCCCTACTAGCTAGATGAAGTGGTACACCATCACGCACACTACCCCAGCAGGGCAATCTGGGCAAGAGCATTTGAATGCAAGATAAGAATCACCGTACCAGTCCTGCTGCCAATAGTCCAAATGTTGAGTTCCTCCGCCACATGTTACCACCTCCTCGTCTAATATGCTGCGACTGTCGCAGGGACGGAAAACGGCACCTAATCCGGGTGAGCAGCCGCTTGCTCTTCTGAAATTCATGAGATCCTCGTCCAATCGAAAACGACGCTCTGATATTTTTCTTTCTCATTCAAAAGGCCAAGATATCCCGATTCTGCATCTTCTGGGGACAGCAGATGACTTCGCAATGGAGTGACATTGATCTGCTTTCGTGCCAGGAGGTTCATTGCGTGTTGGAGGTTCTGTAAGACACTTCCACGTGCGAAATTGGTTGGGCGTGTGGGTACCTCCCATTCCGAGCCGCCCCGTATATGCAAAGTGTTGTTGAAAACAGGTTGTAACAGTTCCGACATACTAAACTTGGTACTACTAAGCCATGGCACACCAACGAGAACTATCTCAGCTCCTATGGCTGCAATGTCGGTTGCACCTTTCACCGCGCTGGCTGTGCCACTTGTTTCCAATACCAGCTTGCACGGCACTGATCCAAGTTCCTCACTCCATCCCGCCGCCAAGTCACCATCTGGCGAGAGCGTGTGCCGCAGACCACAAGCTTCAGCCAGATTTCGGCGCAGTTCCATAGGTTCGATGCCTATCACCTCATATCCTGATGCCTGAAATACCTGTGCTGCCGTGTTGCCCACAACTCCCAATCCGAAAACCGCCACACCATCACCGGGTCGTGCAGTTGTAGTGCGGAGAGTTGTCATACTTACGCTGCAAAATCTAACGTAAACAGCATCCTCTGGCGGAACAGAGTCAGGAACTTTCACAAGAAGCGCGCGTTTGCTATCCACACGGTGATGAGAAGCGTGCCCCACTGGTGAAAATACTGCGTCTCCGACCCGAAAGCCCGTTACTTCATCCCCCGCCTCTACTATCTTTCCTACCGCAGCATATCCTGAACCAGCGGGGTATGGCTCGCCCTCCCAGTGACCTATATCCTGGTTATTTGTCAACCGGGCCAATTCCGTCCCCGAACTGACACCCGAATATAGTGTCTCTATCACCAGTTCAGATTCGCCGGGTGGGCTATCATCGAATTCGTAAGTATCCAATACAACGCGCAGCTTCTCGGGAAACATAACCCGGTATGCTTTTTTCATCTTTCCACCTTCTTGTTCGGGTGTAAGCGTTCAGGTAGTGTATGGGTTGATTCGGTGAGTTGTTTAAGCTGTGGGGCCCGGAAGTAGGGACGGGGTATCTTCGCCTTTAATGTGCGCGTTACAGGCCGCTACTAGATATTAAAGAGACCATTGGAATACCTAATCAGTCCTGAGCTTTGCGAAGACGAATTAATTCCTGCTGTTCCGCCTGTGCTTGCTCCCAGATCGCTCTGATCTCGGGAGCTGGGCCGAATGCGCTTGGCGGCATCAGTAGTGCCTTCTGGCTCTCCGTGAGACCTGGATAATTATCCGAATTGTAGTAACCGGGACTCCATGCGACTGCGTGTGGACAGTATTTGTAGTAGATAGTGCGACGCTCACCTTCTCCACACCACGGTACGGTGCCGTGAGCACATGCCTCTGTAAAGATGATGGCATCTCCCGCCGACGCAGCGACCCGGTCAACGCATTCAGGGATTTCCTCTTGGGTACTGCTGCGTTTCCAGTCGCTTGGCAATTCGAAATTAACCTTGTGGCTTCCGGGGATACAGGCGAAACCACCTTGACCTGGGAGGACGGTATCCAACTCAAACGCGACCGCAACTAGACCGTTGAAGAATCTGCCGTTACTGAATCGGTAATAACACTGTCCTCCGTCCGTCGGCCCTACTAGGTCACTAGCGCCGCCTGCGCCCTGACCGCCTCCATGTAGATAAAGCTCGTAGCTGTGTTTGGCATTGTCTATCTTGATGTAGTCATGATCTAATCGGTAGTTTCGGCCTAGAAGGGTTTCGAGGTACGGACGAATGGTAGGAAGGTCTAACAAATCAATATAACAGCCACCCCATTCCAGCAAAGATGAGGCGGTCCAGGCGCGATCCTCGGTTGCATTCAACACGGTCCGATCGGAGCCAAGAATGTAACTTTGCGCGGTACGATGCATCTCCAACCGCGTTGATAGATCGTCTACCTGTGCAGTAGTGATAGCATTCCTCACAACGATGTAGCCGCGCAAGTCAAACAAATACTTCTCATGTTCGTCCATCTCTCGCCTCTCCACGCTTTGGGTTTATACTAAGTAACGCAAGTTGCTACCTATAACAGAGAAACCGAGTTTTTGGTTCACGGTCGCTAAATATAGGTAAATTGGTCTGATTATTCGTCAATCTCGTGTTTCCACGTCAGAAAAAACTCGGTTTCTGTCCCCTGTCCGACAAAGGTGGCAACTTGGGTTAAGTATGTATACCGTGGCGAAGGACCCCCGAAGGTAAGGATTACGGATTTAAGATTTAGGATTATCGGAACGACAAACGACGGGTTGCAGTTCATTAACCATTTATTATTTCGCTTGAAAATTCGCAATGATTTTCCGTCTGGGCGCCCCTGTCTCTTGGCAACTGGTCGGCTCGATTGCTTGATTGGATATTTCTATGTCTCTTGATCCACCTTGACCAGTTGTTTCCCGAGATTTTGGCTCGTCAACAACCGTAAAAACGCCTTGGGGGTGTTTTCGAACCCCTCTATGATATCATATTCGCATTTCAGAGCGCCGGTGCGATACCAGTTGAGAAGACGTGCCCACGCCTCTTCGTAATGTTGCTGATAATCGCTGACCAAAAAACCCTGAATGCGGGCACGAGAAACCAAGATTCGGCGCATGAAACGTTCACCGATATCCGGCTGATCGAATCTATCGGCGAGGCTCACCGTACCGCAAACCGTGATGCGGGCATGGGGTGCTAGATTTTGCAATACCGCATCAAGGATAGGTCCGGCGGTATTGTCGAAGTACACATCGACGCCATCAGGACAGACTCTGGCAATGGCCGCTGGCAGGTCCGATTCGGTACGGTAGTTGATGCCGTCATCATAGCCTAACTCACGACACCAGGCGATCTTTTTCTCGGAACTGGTGATCGCGATCGCGCGGCAGCCCGCGAGCTTGGCGATCTGCCCGGCGATTTGCCCCACTGAGCCCGCGGCGGCGGAGATGACTACAGTATCGCCAGGTTTCATCTCGGCTGCAGCGACTAAACCGAAATACGCAGTCACACCGTTTGTGCCGAGAAAATCCATCCAACAGGGGAGCGGGGCGACATCCGCGTCGACCCGACGTACCGTCGCAGATTTCACCACCCCGAAGTCCTGCCAACCGAAGGCACCGCTAACCACGATATTTCCCTGTTTATAGCTTGGGTCGTTAGACTGGACGACCTCACCTATGGCTCCGCCGACCATCAGATCGCCAGGGCTGACACCGGCTGTATAATTCTGCTGCGGACTGATGCGTCCGCGCATATATGGCGCCACATCAAGATAAATAGCACGGACGAGCATCTCATCATCGCCCGGTTGAGGGATGGAGCTTTGAGACATTGCCCAGTTGCTTTCTGTGGGCATGCCTTCTGGGTAAGACACCAGGTGCCACTGCCGATTCGTATTGCGCATGTGGAATCTCCTGTACTCAATATGAGTTACAAAGACCGTATTGGTCGTGATGCATTTTGTCAGATGGTCAGTAACTATTCAGGCATTGGTACAAAGTAAAAAATGTTGATACGATTGGAACCCAACCGAGGTTCACCAACAAACCAGACTCACCAGGCGGTTTGATGACCAATTGGCAAAGCATAGCCAGAAGGGCAGTAAGCCGCCCTCAAGTGATGGTCCGCGAAAACCCGCACCCGAAGTTTACGGCGAAGACAGGGACGAAAGCGGGGTGGACAGAAGGGACATCCCGGGCACACGCTTTTTTTGAGCGGCCTAGCTGTTTCGTCAACCAGTACGGGAAATCGAGGACCGGCAAGCGCACTCCTAGCAAGACCAGAGATTATCAAAGGAGGGCAATCTGCTTGAAGGCATTGGCGGGGAGCTTTTGGATGTTCGGACCGGGATCGAACTTGGAAATGCAGCACAGGTCGGATTCACAATACGAGGGGAGAAAATCCAGCGCAATGTCGCTGAGGCAAAGCTATCCTACCTCGAAAAATATGCTCCGCTTCCTCCAATTGACAACCGAATCACCTGCAGATTCTCGTTGACCGCACCTCGATTGAAGTGGTCGGCAATGATGGTCGCACGTCAATGTGTTCCTGCTTCCTACCTGACTTGAAGAACACTAACATCGCCATGTACGCTTCCGGCGGGGAAGCCTAAATCATCTTCCCTGATGTTTATGAACTCCGATCGGCTTGGTTGTAAGAGGATGATTTAGATGCTTGAGAGCGCGCCATTATCCCTGTCGGAATAATTCATTCAGCAAGTAACACTCGTTTTTCGATCTATGACAGATTTTGAAAAAGCGTTCCTTCGTAGAATGGTTTCACTCCAGCGGAGTGCGATGTCAATAGAATCGTAATGCGTCCAATCTCCGCGCTCCAGCGGAGCGCAATGTGTATAGCGCATCATCAAATGACACTCATTTTTCGCTCTATGGCTGGCATTGAAAAAGTGTCAATTGGTAAAGCGTTAGTCCGGAGTCTTTCTGTATAGTCGAAAGTTCAGAGAAAAACGACCGGTGGTTTATGCGAGAATCAAAACCCGGTCACAGAGAGTGGATATATAACGTGACCCGCGGGGGAACTGCTGGAGCGATTGGAGGGCAATTTGTGGGAGCATACCGCCTGTAGTTGTTGCATTGGAGATGGGGTTGGATTAGGTGGCGTTAGACATCTTTCCAAAATAATGTCAGTCGTGTCGGGCTTTCTTCACAGCGTTGAGTGACCGAAGGTGCACATGGGTAGTCAAGAGATTGAGGAGATGTACCTGTATACCTGTTTACCCGCTTGTCTGTTCACTTTCCTGCTTCGAGCCTCTGTATATCCGTGACTTAATTAGGAAATATGTCTACTACATATTATAACGACTTGTGCCAGTTAATCTTGAACCCTCATCATTAAAGGCTCAGGCTGGGGCTTAGACTAAGGTTTCTTCCTCAGCTTGAGCCTAGAACTCAGTCTTCATCGGCATTCTAAAAGCAACTAGCACAACTCGTTGTACTTATCACTGCATAGCTTGCTATCTTGCGAGCTTTATTCCGCCCCAGGTGAGAGCTAGCTTGCCGGCAGTATCGACAGCCACTACTCCCGATGCTTGGGTAGTGGTATCATTATTCTGTTTAACTTCATCTGCACTTAGACTTCTATCGTAGATGCTGACTTCGTCGAGGACACCAAAGATAAAAGCCTCCTCAGCCTCATCTCCGTTCATAAGAGCACCTATCGTCCCAATACCCCCGTTTCCCAACACAGTAGCCAGTTCCCTTGCCTGATCTCCCCATTGAAGACCGGGATGGGCTTCCTTATCCAATTCGCCATTTATGTATACTCGCAAAAACTCGCCGTCATACGTAATGGCGATGTAACTCCACACATTTTGTTCCACGGTGCCATCTGACATTATATCAGCCAGCCCACCCACGAAAAAGCCCGTTCCTCCATTGCATACCATCATACCGGAAATGGCCGCGTCAGCGAGCTCACCCCACTGAAAAGCTGATGAGCACGCGTCGGGGACTGAATCAAGTTTAACCCATGCGGCAAGAGTCCTGGGATCGTTTCCAGCCGGCAGACCTGTGTTAGGGAATTCAACATGGCCAGGAATAGGATCCAGCGCTTCGCCAAATTTGCCTCCGTCAACTATCTCCGCAGGTCCAATAAAGGTTCCATGACGCTCTCCCACTACGTCCATAACAGTAAAGCCATCTATATGCGCGTTATCAAAGGTCCAATGGGTGAGCAGACCATCTGTAACGACTCCACCTTCTGCAGTATCCATTAGCCAAGGCATTGTTACCAGAACAGTTGTGATAAGGACTATAGTCAAAGACCTATTCAATTTTATTCTCATTTTACTTTTTCCTCTTTTAAAGTTGAGTAACTCACCAACGACACAAATTTAAACTGTACAGGATTCGCTGTAAATCCTGCGAACTCTCACGCCCGTACCTTACCACAACTCTGTTGTCAGATCAACAAAAATCGTCACTCTTCCCAGTGGAAACGCATCTAAATTATCTACTCGACAAAGAAGAGAATCGGGCTAAGTTTGTGATAATTTTCTTAGGGGTTGTAGGTTGGGTTGAACGGCATTCCGTTAATAATCGCCAATCTTAGAGGAGTTTTCGAGTTCCCGCTTCGCCTTAACGTGCCAAAATTTGAGTGAAACCCAACATTAATCGTACATTCTTCCACCATGAGACGCACTGTATAATTAGATGCGTTTCCCCTGTCACTTTTCCTGCAAATTCTCCCCTATAAGAGCCTGTTTGAAAATACGGTAGCAAAGCCATTTTTAGTCATTTGAAGACACGTTTTTGTAATTTCCAGCTATTTAGCTGTAGGATCTCTATCGATCAACTGAGTGGATAGATCAAGTGAGCGATTAGCGAGTGCGATAGAGATCCCAAGGCGATAGTAAGTCCTGCTCCTTATTCGTTCCCCTGATCTCCGCTGGGGCTTTTAAGGCTGGTGTGCAGAGGATCTCTATCGCTGTCGTTATCCACTCCGTTGATCGCATCTTACAGAATGTACTTTTCAAACAGGCTTTTAAGGATGGAAATAGTTGTAATTTCCCCCCAAATCCTATCTGTGTGGCAGGCGGTGGGCATAATCATTCGGTCCGACTCCGATAATTGCGGCGGAAGTTCGCTGTAGAGCGTGAAACAGCCATCCAAGTTAATACCTTGTCTTAACCGTGCCCCAGCTTGTTGCGAGTTTTGAACCGGGATCGACAGCGCGGCCGGCGGAGGCTGTGATGTTTCTCATAATCTCATTCTTGCTCAATACCTCGTCATAGATACGGACGACGGCAAACGACCCGTTGAAGCTCCGGTCCCGTTCTCCATGATGGCCGCAGAATATACAAATAAACTTCACGGGCAAAACCCTGTTAAAGACATAGGCTCCGTCTCTATCCACGACGTTGCCATCCTGGTAGAATACACTTCTATCTCTATCACTCCCGAACGCGATTCAAGTCCATTCACCCCGCTCCAAGTCGATCCCGTGAGCCTTATGTGCGACGGGGCGGGTGGTGAAGAGTTCGCCGCCTTTTTGCCTGCCCGCTCCCAAGAATGCTCCAATCGGTCCAAACGCTTCAACAGCAAAGCCAAACACCCAATGCTCCTTAAAGAGCACGTCACCGTTGCGCTTTATGAGCGCCTCGAAGGTCCAACTCGAAAGAGGTAACTCGGGATTCGTTCCTTCCGGACCGCCGAACGTCTGACCGGATTGTTTGCATGTGTAGAACTTCGTGTTCTTCAGCGTAAAACCAAGCCCCGGAATCTCAATCGTGCCTGTTTCGAGTATCGGTGTTTTGTTACCCACCGGTAACTCGCCGCTAGTCGCGCCCAGGTTTGTCCAAGCGTCCGGATGTCCGGGATTGTCGGAGGCGTCGAGGTGGAGCAAAGCGCCGGGAACCACTCCGGCGAGAGCAATGGCGGGAGCACCTGACAAGATGAATACGACGCTGAGGATAGACACTTCTCTTCTCATCGTTTCACTTTGCCCCAGGTCGTGGCTAGTTTGTCCGCCGGCCCGACCGAGTAGGAACCGCGTACATTTTGGCTGATCTCGGCTTGAGTGAGGGCCCTGTCATAGACGCGATAGATAGCGATTGAGCAGTTGCAGGTCCGAAGTGCCTCACCGAAACTGTGAGCGAAAATTCCGTGCAGCACCATGTCGTGCTCTTTCGTCCACTTTGCGCCCGCCCCGTTCTTGGCGACCCGTTCGCCGTCGACGTAGAAAGTCATGCTGTTGCCGCTCTCGAACACCAAATGCACCCAGTGCCACTCCTTTTCACCGATCCGGATTTTGTGTATGGCCGTACCCCAGTCGTCAATCAGGTCTAGATCGCGCCGGGCAGTAATAATACGTGCGAAATCTCCGTTGCCCGAAGTGTCCAGCCATATCCGAATGTCTTGCACCTGTTCTCTGGGATGAGCCTGTAACGCGACAAGTTGATGTTCTTGCGCAAAAAAAGGACCGTTTACCTTCATAAGCAACCCCATGGTAAAGTCTTCGAGGTTAACAACCGGCGTTTTTGCGTGGCGCGCGCCATTCGTGAATACCGAAAGAGATCGCTTGGGCGTGTACCACTTTCCTTCATGCTTGAAACGGAGTTGCTTTATTTCGATGAGCCCCTCTTCCAATACTGGCGTGACGCCGCCCTTTTCCACTTCTCCGCCGGCGGTGCCCGCGTTTCTCCAGACTGTATCCTCCTTAACCTGGTCCGTTTCGATGGGGTTAAAGTAAAGCACGGGATCGGGAATCGGCTCCGCAAGTGCCGTCGGTATAGTCAAGGCAAGGAGAAACAGCACTCCGACAATTACCTTCGTTCCGATTATGCATTTTATCATTCGGATATCCTCCCTATGCATGATTCGATTGTGTAGGGCATACATTGCCAAGTTGATGGCTCGTGTTGACCGATTATTGCTGATTTTCCAAAATCGAAACACAGCTGTCTGTCTTCAAACCCTGGCGGCTAACAGTAGAACCTGTAAATACTTGGATGAGATACGAAAATCTGGAGTTATCCAAAATCACAAATCCGCCGATTAGATTGTGCTTTCTGCAATCGACAATTTGTGCTGCGGGGATGCCTCGGATACCGATATAGCAATTGCAACTAAGAAATGCACATAATTGCCTTCCGCATTGCGGTCTTCTGTAGGAGCGACCTCCCGGTCGCGACCGCCTATGCGTGCTAGTACGCCATTATTCCTGTCGAAATAATTCTTCCAGCAAGTAACACTCGTTTTTCGCTCCATGACAGGTTTTGAAAAAGCGTTCCTTCGTGGTCTGGTTTTCACTCCAGCGGAGTGCTATGTCAATAGAACACGATTCCTCCTCGCGTCTGCACTCCAGAGGAGATCAAGTGACTGGATAAGGAACGCGATAGAGATCTTCAATGTCAATAGAATCGTGATACGTCCAACCTCCGCGCTCCAGCGGAGCGCAATAGAGATCCAACAGGTAGTAGACAAGAAAAAATTCCTACAATTGACCAAAAATAGTTCTAATGACTATCAACACCTCAGGATGAACAATCTTCTCTACAACGTCGGTTGAGAGTGCAAATTGAATACCCTTCAGCGTCTACCACACTGACGGGTTGTTTGTCGAGTTAATAGAACGACGATAAATGGATTTTTCGACGCTTTGGAAAAATATGAATTGGAGGGAGGAGTAACCAGGTGCGCGTCAGTCGCACCCAATGTTAGACAACCACTATCAAGCGGAGGCACCGACCATCTGTTCCTTCGCAGACAGTCGTGGTTGTCTGACCGAGAAATTCCGTCGCGCTCGGGAGACGCCGGCAGACACGACGCGTGATCTACATAGAGACTACACGTCCTCTCTGCTGGCGGAGCGACGACATTACGTTAGATGTACTGGAAACCCACAGGTAAGCGCAAAACAGCCAGACAGGTTAATACCTTGTCTTCACCGTGCCCCATGTTGCTGCGAGTTTTGAGCCAGGATCAACGGCAGCGCCGGTTGGACCGGCTGTGATGTTTTGCATAATCTCATCCTGGCTCAGTACCTTGTCATAGATACGGACGACGGCAAATGAACCGTTGAAGCTCCGACCTCGCCCGGCCCCTGCATCATCGGGATCTCCGTAATGACCGCAAAATATACAAACAAACTTTAAAGGCGAAGTTTTTTGCCAGATAAAGGGACCATCTTCATCGACGAGTTCACCATCCTGGTAGAATACACTCCCGTCCACATCACTTCCGAACGCTATCCAGGTCCACTCCTCTAGCTCTAAGTGGATGTTGTGCGGCTTGTGTGCAACGGGGCGTGTGGTGAAGAGTTCACCACCTTCTTGTCTATTCTGTCCCAGGAAGGCAGCAATCACTCCCCACTGTTCCAGAGTAAAGCCAAACACCCAATGCTCCTTAAAAAGCACGTCGCCGTTGCGCTTTATGAGCGCCTCGAACGTCCAGTTCTCAAGAGCCAGCTCAGGATTCGTCCCTTCCGGTCCGCCGAAAGTCTGACCGGATTTTGTGCAGGTATAGAACTGCTTGCCCGCGTATCCTAAACCTAATCCCGGGACATCGATTGCGCCCGATTCGAGTATCGGAGTTTCTTCGCCGGCTGGGACCGCGCCGCCAGCCGTACCAAGGTTTGTCCAGGCGTCTGGATGTGCGGGATTGTTGGAAGCGTCAAGGTGAAGCACAGCGCCAGGAACCACATCGGCGTGCGCGATGGAAAACATAGCCGCCAAAACAAACACGATGCTTAGGATTGACAATGCTCTTCTCATTTGTCCATCTCCTTTTTTGATCTTAGTCGCACCTTTTAAGATTGATATGCTAACGTTGGACACGTGACACCTCTTATTTCGCAACTATTCTTCAAACCGTCATAACTAACTCTAGTTAATGACGGCATGCGTGGTGGAGCGGTGAATGCACCGAATGCGTCACTGTTGGCTATGCACGGAATGACCTTGGTTCTCTTCTACCGACATCGTTCTGCCGCCGGGTTCTTCTTAAATACATGTACAGGTTAGCAATTGCCATGCACTAAGTCAAGAAAATACGTTCATTCAAACTGCCACCCTTTCCTGTAGGTCGGGATCAAGCGAGCGGATAGCGAGCGCGATAGTAGATCTCGCGCGATAGAGATTTTCTCAGGTTGCATTGGTGTCAATGCAGGTGGACTTTTTCAGTGGTCAATCAAACAGACCAGACGGTTAAAGTCTCCCCCCACTTTTCATCAACGCTTGATTGACGCCATCTGTTATATCACTTAAATGTATAAAGTCGAGCTTAGGTATGGAAATACTTTCCATATATCTTCACCGCCTGCCTCCAATTTTTTGAAAAAAAACGCCCGACTTTCCGCTTTGCATTTGTAAACATCCAGAAGATGTCAGATTGATTTTGCAGGGGACCTGTAGTATAATTTCACTTAACATTTGGAGGGACACTCCTACGAGGCGTGCACGTAATTTCTGCATCTTTGCGATAAGGAAGGAAATTAATCAATGGAAGAGCAAAATGCCGGTCTCAAAGATATAAATACATTAGGGTATGACGTTATAGCGACAGTGTACCAAACAGATGCCTTCAAAGCAGGTATAAAGTTTAATAATAATGGTGAATTACTGATAATTCATAAAGGTCGCGTTATATGCTCGTTCCACGCTGAAAAATCGGAAGGCGATGAAGGAAGAGTTTCGGCAGCTTTTAGCCAAAAAGAATATGACGAGTGATTATAGCATAACAGAGCCTAACAAGTCGTTTTGATCCAATCAGTGATTTCAAAGCCGGCAAGAGTCTACCATGACGGTGCGACTGCTAATAAAACTGATTCAAGACGATGGGTGGTATCTCGTCCGGACGCGAGGTAGCCATCGACAATTTAAACATCCGATGAAAAACGGCACCGTGACCGTTGCTGGAAAATTGAGCGCGGATGTCCGTCCCGGCACACTCAACAACGTTCTCAGACAAGCCGGGCTCAGATGATGAGGTGAATGACCAGATGGAATATGTGGTTATTTTTGAAGAAGACAAAGACGGTTGCAGTGCTTATGTGCCTGATCTTCCCGGTTGCATCGCAGCAGGGGATACAATAGAAGAAGTGCGGACATTAATCGCCGAGGCGATTGCGTTTCATATTGAAGGACTACGCGAAGACGGGGATGTTGTTCCATTGCCATCGCCAAGTTCACCCGTTCCAATTGGTCCGGGCATGTTGGCAGAACTTAGAATCTAATTCATGGGCTGGACTCCATCATTACACCGTGCATTTGTGTCTGCCCGGAAAGCCATCGTTGGACCTGCGAGACCTTGATGAAATTAAGTGCTTATCCCTTCCTGAGAATTTCTTAATATTTGTTGAACTCACGTTAAGAGCACTCCATTATCCCTGTCGGAATAATTCTTTCAGCAAGTAACGCTTTCTAGTCGGAGTCTCTTTCCTCGATCCAGAGGATCGAAATGTCAATAGAATGCGACATGTCCAGAGTCCCGCGCTCCAGCGGAGATCAAGCGAATGGATAATGAGTGCGATAGAGATCTTCAATGTGGTGTGTTACTTCGTAAAAATGAAATTGATGATGGAAGGGCAAAACTGGTCAATCATTCAGACTCACGTTAGTACCTTGGTGATTTTTGCTCGTTTGTGGATATATACCCCAAGATCTCGCATGTGAAAATTCGAGATTACACAAGTCTATTATGCGGAAGATGAGACTCACGTTAAGAGTAGGTTTATTTTCTGGGTTGTTACTTTGTAAGCGGAATTATAGAGACTCAATTTCAGAATCAACATCTTCCGTGTAGCGGTGAAGTTGTCTGCCCTTTCATATTCCTCTCTGTCTTCACCCTATCAGTATTCTGCTGCTGGCATATCCTTCAAGCACTGGAACGCTGGGCTAATAGCTGACTACTTTCTCGAGTTGCGGCACTACGATCCTAGGATAGAGCTATCCTGACCAGCTAAGCCTCCTTCGCTCGCTTCAGCCCCGAATAGATTAGATTGCAGGCATCGCCTCGGGTCAGAGCCTGACTCATGTCGACGCCTATGGAGCGGCATAGTTGCTCTCCCGCCGACCCGTCTGGGAACAACCCGCTGTCGGCAAGCTGGCTGCAAAAGGCGCCCACCTCAACCGTGCCATCAGAATCATCCTGTTTTTGGAGGGAAGCAGCCAGCGAGCGCGCATCAAGATCGCCGCTCAGCAACTCGCCAGCCCCTTTGCTCCACGTCCGCGCCGTTGCCGAATCCAATTCCTCCTCGGGATTTGCGTCATAGGTTGGGAAAAACCCCTTGGTACCTAGGTATTGTACCGCCGGAATCCATCTTTCGGGTCCCGCAACATCAACGTCGTTAAAGAAGGTCATTGAGATTCGACGCTCCGCCAACTCCATCTGTAAAGCATTGAGATCGACCGCGGCGGGTTGAACGTTCTCTTGCCGCGCAAGCGCCACGGCGTGAGCGGCAGATTCACCAATATTCATCCAGGTAGGTTCGAGGCGAATAGTGCCCCACGCGACATGGGTTGAAGAAGCACAACCGGGGACGAGCAGATTATCGATATCCTTTGGAAGCAGCGTTCGGTAGGAAAGCTGACCCGGGAACGTCTGCCAAGTGAGCACCAGCTTTCCCTCTTCGATGGTGGCCTTGGCTTTCTCATTCGTGCAGCCGTGCGTATCCATGTACCACTCGGTATACGCGATGCTGTCGCCAAAAATCGGTGCTCGGTCGTAGTCGGCGCAGAGGCTGGCATCGTGCTGTGTGAACATGTAGCGGCCCTCAAGCCGCCGCGCCTCCCGAACGTAAATCTCATACGGAACGTGCCCGTTCTCCGGGAACTCATCCTTCGCGAACCCCAATCCCTGCCAACGCTCCCGCACCGTTTCGTCCACCGATGGATCGTTCCGCAGGAAGTGGAAGATTTGGAAAGTAGCTTTCAGGTGTTCGTCCATTACCACCCGCCGCACACTCCAATCGCCCTCCGGGTAAGCGCTTTGCGAGCCTAGAATCTGGGGTCGGTTCCAGCCCCATTTCCGGTTCGGAAGGGGACCGTTCACCGAACTCCAACCCAACGTTTTCAAATACTCCGGATCGTAGCCATCCGGACATTCCGGGATATACTGATTATCGGGATCTTCGGTGAGAACCATACGGTAATTATACGCCTGAACAACATCGTCGCCCGCTCCGGTACTCTCATCCAATATCCTGAGAAAGCGGTAGCCTAAATGCCTAAGATTGAGGTTCTCCTTTATTCGCCTGACGCGGGGTTTCACGAAATCTGCGTCGTCATCGGTGTCGCCCAATTTCTCCATGAAAATGTGTCCGGCATGGGGTTCGTCGAACTCATCCCGCGATTCTCTGCCGACCCGATAAGACGTTCCGGATACCGCCATCAGATCTCCTTCGTAACTACAATCGGCGAACGCATCGGCAGCGACCTCGTACCGCTTTCCGCCGTTCATCTCGGCAAGGGTAACCGACTTGACCACTCGCCCCTCGCGGGTCGCTTCCACCGGATATACGTCGAGAGTTACCCGAATGTTTGATTCCGCCTTCACCATTTCAGTAATCAGCGATTCGAACACGCTTGCCTCGTACCTGCCATTGCTATGATAGAAAGCCGGCGTATCCGGAGGAACCGGAAGTGAATTACGATAGTTCTCCGAATCTTCGCCGTATTTTTCCTTGTAGTAGTCGAACAGCCCCCAACGAAGCTCGTCGTAGACGGGACTCCGCCTGCCCTCATGAAGCGTATCCCAAAGGCTGAGTCCATTGGCAGGCAGTCCGCCCAGAACCGGCGTGTGATTGGAAAGAATAACCTCCAGTCCTTCCCGAGCAGCGGTAATCGCACAAGCAACCCCTCCCGGATTGCCGCCAACCACAAGAAGGTCACAGTTCAAGCGTATGTTTTCATCGGACATGATATTCTCCGTTATCTATTCTTCGCTCTGATGCACGGCACGGCGGTTTGGGATAATCACAAAAATCTGGCGTGTTACGAGGCTTTATATCGTAGGGGCGAGGTTACCTCGCCCGTACAATTCGGGATTTCTCGACGAATTACAGACGCGCCTCAAATAGATGTCAACAAAACCTATTTTGATATCAACCGCGTCGATATTATCAACTAAAGGCGCTTATGTCAACATCATCCGACACCAACCCCAGGGGAAACGCATCTAAATTTTCTGCTTGGCAAAAAAGAAAATCAGGCTAAGTTTGTGGCAATTCTTCTAAAGATCGTAGGTTGGGTTGAACGAAATTCGTTAATGATCGTTAATCTTAGAGGCGTCTCCGAGTCCCCACTTTGCATGAAGATGTCAAAAATATGAGTGAAACCCAACATTAATCGTAAATTCTACCGCCATGAGACATCCTCTAAATTAGATGCGTTTCCCCTGACACCAACCCTATCCTGCGACATTAGAAAACAAACAATAAAAAAAGCACCTAGAAAAAACTAGGTGCTTTTGGTCTGAGTCCGCCCCGTTTCGGGCGTTCAATTATATAGGTGTCGAGTATCAAACTCGCACGGCATAGAATAGCGCTACGGGGAATCGAACCCCGGTTTGATGGCTGAGAACCACCCGTCCTAACCCCTAGACGATAGCGCCCAATTGGCTGCCCGGGAAGGACTCGAACCTTCGCAACATGGTCCAGAGCCATGCGTCCTGCCATTAGACGACCGGGCAACATCCGATATTTACGTATTATAACAGAAAACGGAGATTCTGTCAAGTTTTTGAATCACACAATCGGCTGAATCAAATCTAGGCGAACATCCCTCCCCTCAAGCAGGGTTCATGATGATTGAACCACGCTGAAAGCGAGCAGCCCTGTAGGGTGGGTACTCAAGGGAAATGCATCTGTGGTCAATTCCATTCATATTTACACACGTTTCGGTAGGCGATCAAGCGACTGGAAGGAGCGCGATAGAGATTCCTTTCCAACCACACCTTCGAGACTGTATAAATACCGGTTCGGTTAGGAAACCGAACCTACCAAAGTGTATAAATTATTATTGGATTTACTATATTCTATTTCGCAATGAGCATTCTGCGCGTGGATTGGAATGAGCCAGTGTGGAGCGCGTAGAAATAGACGCCGCTGGAAACCGTCGCTCCGACTCCGTCTTTGCCGTCCCAATAGGCTGCCGTTTCTCGAGTCAGATAGCGTCCCGCCTTTTGGACCCCGAGATCCAATTCACGGACAAGTTGCCCCCGGACGTTGTAGACGCGAAAGGTCACAGGTGCATCGACCGCTAATCGATACGGTAGCCACGTCTCCGGGTTAAACGGATTGGGGAAGTTTTGGAGCAGCGCCGTGCGTTTAATCTGCCCAAACTTTGTCACACTCAATCCAAACGGTTCAACGCGGAATGGCAGCGCGTCAAAATCGTTGGCAACATCATAGACATACGCTGCTGCGCCAAATCCGAGGTTGAGGGGAGGGACTGAGGGGAGGGCATGCGCCAAGACAACCACGTTTCCGCCGGCCATAGCTACCCAAGCGCCGAAGGTGATGTTTTGCCCCTCTTGGTCGGGCGTAACCTTTTTCTTCTCCTGCCAGACGCCGTCTACATTCACAAAAGAATAGACCGCGCCCGAGGCGGGTAGACCGCGTGCGTCGCGTCTTGGCGCGCCAACGATGGCTGTCTTCCCATTGGTGGCGACACTCGAGCCGAACCGATCGCTAGCGTTGGTGTCACTGGCAATCAACTTTGATCGTTGATTCCACCGCTCTCCGTCCCGGGTAAAGACATAGGCAGCGCCGGCGTCTCGTCCGGCATGACTATCAAACATTGGCGCTCCAACGACGACCGTATCCCCGCTCATGGCGACTGCACGACCGAATTGGTCGCCCTTTCGGGCGTCTTCGGCTGTGAGTTTGGCTTGTTGCACCCATGTTTCTCCCTGGCGTTCAAAGATGTAGACAGCACCGGCGAGTCTGAGCCCGTTGTGCGTGTGCTTGGGCGCTCCGATAATGGTGACGTTCTTACGCACGACGATCGCCTCTCCGAAAGTGTCTCCTTTCCCTAAATCTTGGGGAACAAGCTTGGCTTGTTGTTTCCACCTCCCTCCATCGTGGAAGAAGATATAGGCTGAACCAGAGTCTTGGCCGGCATCATCATCCTTTGGCACACCAACGATCGCCGTGCTACCGTCAATGGATACAACATGCCCGAAACGATCATCGTCTTCCGGGTCTACGGCGGCAAGTTTCGCCTGCTGTTTCCAGGCACCCCGGCTAGGGGCGAATATATACGCCGCGCCCTTCATTCCCTTCTTCCAATCCGCAGCTTGGTCACCGGCGAAGTCGGCGCCATGTAGGTCCGATGGCGCCCCGACGATGGCGATGTTCGCACTCGCCCGAGCATGGCGAGCACTGAGAGCGACCGACCATCCGAACTCGCCGAGGTGCGGGTTGGCAGGATCTCGGTCTTCCAAACGAAGCTCCGCCATCTCTTTCCAGTCTTTCCCACCGCCAACATAGATTTTCGCGATGCCAACCTTCTCGGCTCCCACGACTATGGAATTCCCGACAATATCGGCGGACAATCGAAGACCGCGTGTTTCCGGATCAGCGATTAGCTTGACTTCTGCTCCGGCGAGACTGAATGCCCCCAGTCCAATACCGAGGACGAGACTGATAAGGAGAAACTGTGCCGTTTTCATGGGAATCTCCTTTTGGATCTAGGTTGATGTGAAGTCGCTTCCCGAAATGAGAAAGAATCACGAACAGAGGACGACGAAGTCGAGGGGAAGCTTGATAGGAACTCAGTTTTGGTAGGCAAGAATCGCCCCCATATCCACTCTACACAAGGTCTACCGTGGCATCTCCTTGGCTCCATTATTTCTGAATCGGAGACATTCTAGCACTTTCTGGCGAAATGTCAATTAGAACGGTGCGATTCTGCAGCGGAAATGCATCTAAAATCCCTCGATCATGCTCGCACCAAAGATAATCACAGCGGTTGTTTTCCGCTCCATGGGTTTTGCAATCTTTAGCACCAGCGGTGCGGAAGGTGTATAGCATACTGCATTAAATTTCCATGTAGGAGGGAATCAAGCGAACGGATAGTGAGTGCGATAGAGATCTTCTTGCCCCGACGACGCCCCTCCGGGGCTTCTGATGGTCGACTACCTAAAATCAGATGCGTTTCCCCTAGGTGGACACTGCCCACCATTCTCAAAAAGAGCAATAAACGGGAAATGAGATGCCACCCTTGACGGCGAGGGCAAAACTAATCTATAGTATACAAATGAGAGACGTGCATGACCATTACGTGAAATAGGTTCAATTGTCCTCCAATTGTGGCTGAAAGGATAGACAATGCGCAGCGATACAAAACCGAACATCGTATTCATACTCGCTGATGACCACGGCTATGGTGACATCTCCGCCAACAACGGTCCCGGTATCCAAACTCCCCACATTGATGCCATCGGCTCGCGCGGTATCCGGCTCAACCGGTTTTACGCGAACTCGACTGTTTGTTCCCCCAGCCGCGCATCATTGCTGACCGGACGTTTCCCGGACCGGGTCGGCGTGCCGGGCGTGATTCGCCAGACGGTGGAGGATAGCTGGGGCTATTTCGACCCCGATGCCATTACGCTGCCGGACATGCTGCGCAGGGCAGGATATGAAACGCTTCATATCGGTAAGTGGCACCTAGGGCTGGAAGATGAAAATCACCCGTGCGAGCGCGGATTTGACGAGTACCACGGTTTCATTGATGACATGATGGACGACTACTGGACGCATCGGCGCATGGGAAAGAACGGTATGCGCCACAACCGCGAGGTAATCGACCCGGTAGGACACGCCACCGATCTGTTCACCGACTGGGCGGTTGACCGCATTCGGGATCGAGAAGGAGCAGAAAAACCGTTCTTTATGTATCTTGCCTATAATGCGCCCCATGGCCCCATTCAGCCACCGGAGGAATGGGTGAGAACCGTCCGTGCACGGGAACCGCAACTTGACGAGAAACGCGTCCGCTACAATGCGCTGGTCGAGCATCTGGATGATGGCGTGGGGCGCGTAATGGGGGCGCTGGTCGAGACTGGACTGGCGGAGAACACTATCGTGATTTACACCTCGGACAACGGAGGCTGGCTGCCCGATGGTGCCTTCAACGGTCCCTTACGAGGCGGTAAGACCGACATGTACGAAGGCGGCATCCGCGTCCCCTGCTTCGTTCAATGGCAGGACCGTATCAAGCCCGGTTGCGAATCCGATCAAATTGTCATGCTCATGGACTTTTTCCCAACGATTTGCGAGATCGCCGGCGTTGACGTGACCCACACCATTGAAGGACATTCCATTCTTCCTTTATTGCTCGGGAGTGAGGTCGACTTCTCTGACCGCGTTTACTACTGGGTGCGGCGCGAGGGATTCTTTTCGCAGCGGCGCTACGCCGGCAACGACTATCATGCGGTGCGAAAAGGCGACATGAAACTGTTGCACAACGATGCCTTCTCACCGCTCGAGTTATTTGACATGACTGAAGACGAACGAGAAACCACAGACCTTTCACGGACAAACGATGCCGACATGAACGATCTCTGCCGCCTCATGCAAGCGCACATCCGGCAAGCCGGAGCCGTCCCTTGGCAGAAGCAAGTCCGTGAATAAAGGGCATCGGGGCAGTGCTGTGGAGAGAGGGATGCAAGATAAGCGAGAGTCTCGGACTAAGAAGGAGCGATCTCCCGGTCACGACCTCCCTCGTAGCGCAAACTGTATGACATTTAATTATTTGAATCGGTAATTCCAATTTTCCCCAGGGCCTGTAGGTGCGGTTTCTAACCGCACCGGACTTCGCCAAACAATTACCGAATTAAACTTTTAAACTTCATTTGGTTTGCGCAAACCACAATCTGACAAATCAACCGAAAGAATAGTGGGGCGATAGAGATCCCCTTTCCCGCCCTTAGAATCCTGATTGACACCATTCATGCACTACGAATCTAGAAAATTGGCATTAACATCCATCAAGAAAGGAGTAGCATGAACACCAGTCCAATCATCTCCGGCGAACCATTCAGTGTGGAAAAAACCCAAGAGGTCGTTGACCGGTTGTACCGTGACGGTTTCGCCCACATTCCCGGCGTGCTAACCCCCGAGGAAGTCACCGCTATACGCGCCAAAACCGACGATCTTTTTGCCGACCCTGCCCTCTTCGACAGAACCAATCCGGAACTCGCCGATCCGAGATACATCCAGTTGGGAAAACATGAGGAATCGGGGGAAGAACTCCCGTTCATTTTGCGGAATACAATCGAACTCGACCCAATCTATCGAGATATGCTCCTTCGGGAGCCGATTCTCAGTATAGCCGAAGCCATAGTGGGCCCAGACTGCAAGTTCTGTGGACAGAATGTCCTACGCAATCTTCCCGGAGTGGCAATTGAACAATGGCATGTTGACGGGCAGGTTCATTTCCCCTTACCCGATGACGTTCCTCGCCACGACCCGCGGATCCGGATGCCGGTCATGTGGTTTACCGTCCAGATGGCACTGACTGACATCATCTCAATCGAGCAGGGCCCAACGCAATACGTTCCCGGCAGCCATTATTCCGGCCGCAATCCGAACAACCAAGACCACCCGGAGTTTGAAGGCAGAGTTCCCGTGTCGGTTTTCTGCAAAGCCGGCGACATCTACCTGCAAGACCCGCAGTGCTGGCACCGTGGAGCCCCCAATCTATCCAACGATACACGCTATATTATTCAATCACAGTACGCCGCCCAATGGGCATACTGGCGTTTCAGTTTATGCAACCGCGTTCCCGTTCCCGATAATGCGCTGCAAACCGCCAGCGATCGGCTGCTGCACCTTTTGGGCCGCAGCCGTCCAAAGCCTGATGAAACGCAAGAAAACTGCCAAAGTGGATAACGAAGGTGCAACTGACCAGTAGGAGTTCCCGCGGTAGAAATCCCCTCCCGATCGCGACCTCACTTGTAGCGCAAACTGTTAGTTTGCGCAAACCACGATCTAACATATCAACCAAGTGGGTAGCGAGTGATTAACTGAGATCAAGCGACTGAATAAGGAGCGCGATAGAGATCCTGATAGCGAAGGCAATAGAGGTCCCATAGAACATCCTTCTTCCTATTCACGTGCTCGATCGGCTTCGGGAATTTTTCTTGGGTTTCTACTGACCACTGGTCACTGCATTTCCCCCGCCACAAACACCAAATCAAATACGTTGACGACCCCGTCCCCATTCACGTCCAGCTCAGGCTTGCCCGTTCCGGGCCCCTGAGCCATTGTCTGAATCACGGATTTAGGGATCTCTATCGCGCTCCTTATCCAGTCGCTTGATCGGGTTAAATTCGACCAATCTGCAGCGTCTTCAATGCAACCGGCGCCACTTGCCAAATTATGCGTATGTGTTTCCTTCGGAATTCCCAAACCGTCGTGGATGGAAAGAATGTCCGCCTTTAATCTGTGAAATCGGTGTAATCTGCTTAATCCGATCAACTGACTGAACAAGGAAGGCGATAGAGAATCCTGATTCAGAATTGATTCGCCACAAACACCAAATCAAACACGTTAACAATCCCATCCCCATTCACATCCGCCTCGGGCTTATCCGTCCCAAACGCCTGTACCACCAACGTCAAATCCAAAATGTTCACCACACCGTCCCTATTCACGTCCGCCGGATTCTTCGGTTCAATGCGAAGGTACATCTCACCATCAAGGTCGGGAAGAGCGTGTTCGGTGTTCTGCAGACCGCTTGTTACAGCTTGTACTTTTTCAGGCAACGTTATTATCTGTGGTTTTCCGCTACGATTGTAAACCGCCCATCCATTTGTGAACTCACGGATGAAAAGACCATCCGTGTTCTCATAGAGTTGGGCTTTATCTCCTATGGGCTGTCCTAGATCTACATCCCAGAAATTATGCCACAAGTGGTGGTGACCATAGCCACTGGTATAGAGGACATAGCCGTTCGAGTGGGTCAGCGCAAGACATGTAAACATGCGCATCCATCGTACGTTATTCACTCCTCCTGGTGGTTCAATGGTCATTCCTTGACCTTCAAGACAGTTGACTTGAGGTTCCCTTAAATGGGATTCCGCCCAAGATAATATGCTTTCCAATTCAAGAATTAGCTGTAGGCTATAGCCTTCTGGCATATCTTTACCGACTTCCATAAAAGTGCCGTTGATTAAATCGGCGTACGCGACGGGTCTGTTATCGGTAGCGTTAACAACTATGAGAAAATCATCGCGTACTTGAGCGCGTATGCTTCGGAGGATGTTCATCATAGCTTGAATCAGGTCCTCTTGAGATGCTGGAAAACGATCACGCCCAACGAATCCGGCACCATCTTCGCCGAATCCGTCTATGAATATGCCGTCGTACAGTCCACATCTTTCCACTGCAAGAATGCGCTGGACGATTAGTTCCTGCACATCGGGATTAAGCACGTTTATAATCACGTCTCCATTTCGTTTTCTTATAATATTCCCACTGTTGTCACTTAACCAGAGGTTAGAATCCGGTGGGAAAAAAGATTCGTGGGACTCCACGTGAACAGCGATATCATGCAAGAAAATCATATTAGGATTTTGGTTTAATCTCCACATATGATTCTGTTCTACTCGAGTCATATCTCCGGCAAGGTTAGTCGCAACTCCGGGCGCGGGATTATCTATTGTTGCATCCCACTGTATTCCTGGTGGGCCAAATCGGGGGGTCCAATGGAGATCGTGAAGGACAAGTCGCTCCCTCCATTCAAGGTGATTTAGGTTAATAACATTGTCCCACGCTTGAAATACAGAAGGAAACGATCGGTTTTCAATCTTGTCGCGAGTGTAGGGAGGCTCCGGTAGAACATCGCATATTTCGTCGTATGCGTACTCCTCAAGATTAGGCACTATATTCTGCAGCGAAGTATAATCATCGCCTAGGTTGCCTTGTATATCTAACCTACGCAGGTTAACCAAATTGGCAAGCGGGCTATAATCCTTTATGCGATTATAGGCTAAATCTACGTGCTCTAGATTCGTTAAGTTCGATAGAGGCGTAATATCTTCTATCTGGTTATATCCTAGCAGAAACCCGCGTAGATTCCGCAAATTTTGAAGCGGGCTTATGTCGGTAATGCGACATCCCCAAAACGATAAGCCTGTAATTTTCTCAAGGTTTTGGATAGGACTAATGTCTGTGATTGGATTTTGTCCCAGATTGAAGTCTACTAGGTTTAAGGCGTACTCTAGGCCTTTGAGATTGGAAATACCGGCATTCTGAGAATATAGGGTGTTTAAGTTAAGCATGTCTTGCACTGTTATTGGGACACCCGCTCCAAGGCTTAAGGATGAACGTATAGCCTCCTGAAGATTAGGGTCCGGTATATCTACCACCTGCGCAAATAAGTTAAAGGTTAAGCCGATCATCAGCACGGCAACGATGGTTGATATTATCTTGTAGTTCATTTTAATCTCCATACTACTCTGTGTTTTCTTCGTTGGGAATAACGAATGTTGTTCCCTTCAGTCTTTATCAAAATTGGTTGGCTACAAAAACCAAATCAAGAATGTTGACCAATCCATCGCCATTTACATCCATACTAGCTTTATCCGTCCCAAACGCCTGTACCACCAACGTCAAATCCAAAATATTCACCACACCGTCCCTATTCACGTCCGCCGGATTCTTCGGTTTCGCCCTTAGAAACATATCGCCGTCAAGATCTGAAACCGCATGCTTGGCGACGCTTAATCCACTTGTAACGGAAGATACGTTTTCTGCAAATTCGATGACTTGGGCTTTTCCGCTGCGGTTGTAGACTGCCCACCCGTTAGTGAATTCGCGGATGAAAAGACCATCCGTGTTCTCATAGAGTTGGGCTTTGGGACCCACTGGCTGCCCGAGATCTATGTCCCAAAAGGAATGCCAGATGTGTCCATGGTGGGGAAACAAAAACGGTTTTTCGTGAGTAATGAAATCTCTCATTCCGTCAGTATATAGAACATATCCGTTGGAGTGCGTTAGGGTTAAGGTGGTAAACATCCTCATAAATCGTCGGTTATTAGGACCGTCCGGCGGTTCAACGCTCAGACCCTGAAGCTCGAGGCAGTTGATTTGAGGTTCTCTAAGATTATCTTCGCACCAAGACAACACTCCTTCTAGGTGCATTATGTGCTCTAGGCTATAGCCGTCGGAACTGGTTTTGAATGTTTCCATAAAGTTTCCATTCACGTATTCGGCATACCTATCTGGTATGCCGTCGTTGGCGTTGACGAGTATTAGAAAATCATCGCGCGCTTGTTCTCGTACCATGCGCAAGATGTTAGTTGTAGCCCGAATGATGTCCTCATCGCTGGCAGCATAGAGTGGTCTGCCTACAAATGCAGTAGCGTTGTGAGCGAATCCGTCAATAAAGATTCCATCAAACACTCCGCATTGTTCAACAGCAAGCATCTGTTGCGCCCATAACCTCTGTGCCTCTGGTTTTAGAAAGTCAATCATATAACCGGTTTCACTCTGTACGATATCGCCATTGGCGGCTCTAAGCCAGATGTTCGAATCGGGTGGAAACGCATCTGTTGTCGCGTATTCTTGGATATTGAAACTGACCAAGATAATCATATCAGGATTTGACTGGTTCTTACGCGTTTTCAGGGATATAGCCTCTTGGATATTGCCAGAAAATGTGGTCGCTACTCCAAGAGTAGGTTTATCCACTGTCGTATCCCATTCTAATCCCAAAGTCTGCGAGAAATGCAAATCATGAAGTTCGTTGCGCTGATGCCAAGTAAGATGGTCCAATCCGACAACATCGTCCCATGCCTGAACTACCGATGGATAACTTCGATTGTTGATTCGCGCGGTAACGGACGGTGATAAGGGTGCAATATCGCATACTTCGTCATACTTAAACTCGGACAATGTGAGTCCTTGAAGTGGCGTAAAGTCGGTTCCCAGATTATCTTCTATCCATAGCTTATCGAGATTAACGAGGTTCGCAAGCGGATTGAAATCTACAATCTGATTATGGTCAAGTTCCAAGACTTTCAGATTGATTAACGAGGTTAACGGACTCACGTCAGATATACGATTGGATTCCAACTCAATACGTCGTAACTGTGTCAACCCCGATAGCGGGCGCAGGTCAGAAATCTGGTTAGCTCCCAAAGAGAAAGCGTCTAGATTGGTGAGGTTTCTGAGAGGGCTGATATCCGATACTTGGCATCCCCACAGATTGAATCCCCACATCAGATTGAAGTTGGCAAACACGCTTATATCGGATATTGGGTTATGGTACAGGTTCACGGTTCGTATATTAGTGGCGTGTTCCAGTCCCGCTAAGTCCACAATACCACGATTGCCGCCGGCATCTATGTGTTCTAGTTGCAGCATATGTTGCTTAGTTAGCCGCGTTCCGGCTGATAGGTTAAGGGTTTCAATGACTAGGGCTCTCAAGTTTGCGTCGGGCATGTCAATCTCTTGTGCCTGTGCGATAAAAGTTAAGCCGAGCATCAGCACGGCGGCGATGGCTGCTACTACTTTGTAATTCATCAGTAATCTCCTTATAGTATAGAAATGGCAGAAGTTAAAATTAAACACCACATCCCAACACATTCACTGACCCATCCCCATTCACGTCCACCCTCGGGCTAATCCGTGTCGAAGCCTTAGGCTCTTGTCCGAATCGCGGATTTTGGGATCTCTATCGGACCTCTATCGCGTTCCCTGTTCGGTTAATTGATCCCTCGCTATCTGCTCGCTTGATCGGATTAAATTCGACCAATCTGCGACATCTTCGGTACAACCAACATCAGCCGCCTCATTTTGCGTATGTGTTGCCTCCGAGAATCCCAAACTGTCGTGGATTAAAAGAATGTCCGCCTTTAATCTGTGAAATCTGTGTAATCCGCTTAATCCGTGATTCAGAACTGATTCGCCACAAACACGACATTCGCCACCCCGTCCCCATATATCGGGGTGCTGGCATTCGGTCATGCGACTGCCCTCCTCAACTCGCACTCCTACCCCCCGCCGGGAATCGGAAACCACAATCCCCCCGTTTTAGCCGCCAACGCTTTATCCAGCGTCCGATTCACACCGATAACGTCCAATTTAATACCCGCTCCTCGGCATTGGCTCAACACCTCCGTAATGGGATACGAACCCTTGGTGGCTTCGTCCGTGACCAGAATAAACCGCCGCTCCGCATTGGATCGGAATTCCACCCGCTGAATCGACTTGACAATCGCGTCATACGCTCGTTCATCGCCGCCGCGTTGAATGACATGCGACTCTAGCAGATGTTGATACTTGGCATAATCCTTTGTTTGGGGAAACACGATGGTGTCGCGGTCAAGATACTTGAAGGTGATAATCCCCAAGGTGAAGTTGACCTTTTTCTCTTGGAATACATCCACCATGCGCCTAAGTTGCCCTCCCACGGCGCGGATGTTATCCTCCATGCTGCCGCTCGCGTCCAACAGAAAAACAATATCCACCGGCGAGGAACTCGTCCCGCCCGCGATGCTTTCGGCGATTCCTTCCAGCGCCGTGCCAATCTGTTCCCCCCGGCTTGCGGGGGGAGCGTTTTCCGCTGCTTCAGACTGTTCTTCCGTCCGTTGAGAGGAATCACGTTTAACCTCAACCTCTCGCGCTTGCGGCGAGTGAACCACTATGCCGGCGGGCGACCCTCTCGAGTCCTCTAACAGCGGTTCCATCCTCGAATGGTTTGACAACAGCGTATCCGACAAATCAAGTTTCGCGTCCGTGTTCAGTGTTTGCGAGGCGAGCGGGGTTAACTGCGCGATGTGCTTGACTCGGTCGGCTGCGGGCCGCGATTGGGTCGCGGGGCGGTTTAGGGTAGGGTTGGGCGGCTTGCGGTTTTGCGGCGTCGGCGCACTCATTCTTTTCCTTGCGCTTGATATGTGGAAGCGGGGGACATCCACAAGTTCAATCGGCTCCATCACAATCGACTCCGCTATCAGCGGCGGACGATACCACTCCGGCAGCCGAATGTTCATGATGGCAAGTACAAGAATGTGCAGGACCAGCGAGATGAGGAGCGAAACGCGCGAGCGGCGGCGACTGCGAGGTAGTTTGTCTATCGACTCGGTGTTAGCCTCAGCCCATTGAGCGTATTGATGCCGCAGCAGCGCCCTTCCGGTAACACACCTCACGCGTGTTCCGGTTGGTTTGGCTTGGGTTCTTCTAACCCTCTTTATTGTCCTGCGCGTTATCATTGAAATTCACTGCAAGTGTTTGTCCATCCATTGGAGGATGCGTTTCAGTCGGTCCAAACGCAGGTCCGGCGGCCCACTGCGGGACAGATCGTGGCTCGCTTCCCCCGGATATCTGACGAACTCAACCTCGCGCTTGAGTCGTTTCAGTGCGATAAACAACTGTTCCCCTTGCTCAATTGGGCATCGCAGATCGCCCTCACTATGGAGAATTAACAGGGGCGTGTTAATATTTTGAACGTAGCTCAGGGGTGACAGTTTCCAGTACAGCGTCGGATCCTCCCACACCTCTGAGGGGAAGTAGGTGCGATCGCCTATCAGTTGCACGTCGCACGTTCCCGCCATGCTCATCATGTTTGTGACGCTGCGCTGCGTGACGGCGGCTCTGAACCGGTCGGTATGGATAACCGCCCAATTTGTCATGAATCCGCCGTAGCTGCCCCCCGTAACGCCCAACCGTTCGGAATCGACGTAGCCTTGGTCGATGACATAATCGACCCCCGCCATGAGATCGCTCAACTCCGGATCTCCCCATGAGCCTCGAATTGCAGCCGTAAATGCTTCGCCGTAACCTTTGCTGCCGCGCGGGTTCGTGTAGAGCACGACATAGCCTCGCGCCGCGAGAAACTGAAACTCATGAAAAAAGGCGACCCCATACTGCGTATGAGGACCTCCGTGAATCTGAAGAATCAATGGATATTTCTGACCCGGATCGAAATCGGGAGGTTTGACAATCCAGCCCTGAATCTTTTTTCCATCATACGTGTCGAACCAAATTTCCTCCGGCATGGAGAGAGTCAGCCCCGCTTTCCATTCCCGATTCAGATCAGTCAACCGCAGAGGAGTGCCTTCATTACCGCCCGCGGTTGGGAGCAGATAAACGTCGCCGGGTTCTGCTGCACTCCCGACCTGTAGTACAAACTGCGACGTCTGGCGGTCCACGGAAAAGGAACACACATCAATTGCGCCTTGCGTCAACGGGAGAAGTTCGCCGCCGCTGCGATTCACGCTGTAGAGGTGACAACTTCCCCTGTCGCTAACGAGGAAAAACAGTCGGGCGCCGTCCACGCTCCAGATGAGGGATGCCGCTCCGACCTCGGATTCGGACGTATCGCCAAGCGTATGGTGCCCCACTGGACGATCTAAGCCGAGTGTGAGATCTCGCGCCTCACCGTTTTGGATGGACACAACCCGGAGGTGCGGGTCGGACACACCCCAGATTTCATCCGGGCGGTCGTGTCCAATGTAAGCAATTTCCGCGCCGTCGGGCGACCAAACAGGGCATTGCATGTGTCCGGATTGTTTCGTCAAACGCCGCACTGCGCCGCCATCGGAGGGAATCAGCCACAGATCTTGGTACCCCGGCGTCAAATCCGCATCCTCGGAGCGGTTCGAGACGAAAGCGATGGTTTTTCCATCCGGCGCCCATGCGGGGAAGTGGTCGTCGTAATTCTCCGAACTGAGTTGATTCACATCGCCCGTTTCCGCGTTCACGGTCTGCAAGTGCCAACGTTCGCCGCCGTTGTAGCCCGTGCCGTCCTCCCGGTATCCTGCGCGGCGAATGATGTGAGGTGGATATGACCTGTTTTCTTTTTCACGCGCCTCGCGCTCCGCTCTCCGATCGGCATGGGATTTAGCGCGGAAGGTATAAGCAATCTTCGTTCCGTCGGGCGACCAAGCCAGCGAGCCAATGCTTCCCTCCTCCAACGTCGTCAACTGTCCCGCCTCTCCCCCATCGACAGGGATGAGCCAAACTTGGGCTGAATCGCTCCGGTCGGAGACAAAGGCGATACGCCGCCCATCGGGCGACCAACGGGGCGAGGTATCACCGTAATCGCCCACGGTGAAGCGGCGAGGCTTACCACCGTCTGTGGGTACAAGCCAGAGATTGGAAAAGTATTTGTTCTCTTCCGGGTCTATCCACCGCGAGACAAATACCACCTGCGTCCCGTCAGGAGAAAGCTGCGGCTGGGAAACAAAACGCATCGTAAGCAAGTCTTGAGCATCTATTTTGCGAGGTGTTGCTGTCATCACAATCCTCTCTTATATTTGTTCGCTCTCGAATCGAAATGGGGAAGTTCAACCGCGAGGACTGTCACAAATCCTGCATGTGGTGAAATGATAACATATCCGTAAATTCAAATAAAGCGCGGATGGTATCCCCCTCTTAAGGATTCCCTTGTTACGCCCATCGCAATCTGTTATACTAAATTTGCTTCAGAAAGTTGAGAGTTCAACAAAAAGGGTCGGGACGAGTAATCGCAACTCCTTCTACTCGGACGCCGAACATCACCTGTACAAACGGAGAACGGTATTGGCAGACACAAAATCAACGAATATTACGTGGCATGAGGCGACAATTACGCGGGAAGACAGGGAAAAACTTCTTGATCAAAAAGGCTGTGTGCTCTGGTTCACCGGGCTGTCTAGTTCCGGCAAATCAACCTTGGCGCTTGAGGTAGAAAACACGCTGCACGGACGCGGTCGATTGACCTACGTCCTTGACGGCGATAACGTCCGCCACGGCCTGAACAAGAACCTTGGTTTTTCGCCGGAAGATCGGGAAGAAAATATCCGCCGCATCGGAGAGGTATCGAAACTGTTCGCGGATTCCGGCGTCATCGTGATGACCGCGTTCATCTCACCCTATCGAGCGGATCGGGACACAGCGCGGGCGTTGGTTGAGGATGGACGTTTTATTGAGGTTTTCGTCGATTGTCCGCTGGAGGTGTGTGAGGAACGGGACCCGAAAGGATTATACAAGAAAGCGCGGGCAGGTGAAATCCCGGAGTTCACGGGAATTAGCGCGCCCTACGAAGCGCCGGATCATCCGGAGTTAGTGATAAACACGGCGGAATTGACACTCGCAGAGTGCAGCGAGAGCGTGGTCAAGATTCTCGAAGACAGAGGTTTGATTCCGAGTTAACTAGCGGTTTAAACCTTCACAGACAAAGGCGTGTTGACAATAGTGCGAAGCTGTCCGTAATCGTAGGGGCGAGGTCTCCTCGCCCATCGACCAATGTCCGTTGGCAGTCTCAAACCATACAGGTGAGTATATGATTATATCTCGACACCAAGACGTTGATTTTGGAAAACCTGTCTACAGAAGTCCGAAATCGTCTCTGATGCGTGACCAGAGGGCTGGGAGACCCAACCCCTACAATAGCAGGGGACAATGATCGGTGCACCTACACCTTCTGAAATAACGTCACGTTCTTTCGTGGAAACTCAACCTTCCAATTATGCCGATCGGCAATCCAAACCATCGTTTCGCGCGTGTAGAAACACACATGCGTCGGCTCGCGATGGTACCACCAACGCGTAAAATCCAGCCCCGCTTCTAACATCTCGGTCATGATCCCGAGCCAACCACCGCTTCTCAGCAAACCGTCCAATCGCCGGAACTCTTTTCCCGGTTGGTAGAAGTGTTCAACCGTCTCCGTGCACGTGATGAAATCGTAGGTGCGTTCAAGCACATCGGTGCTGGGTGCGAAGAAGGGATCGTAGAGACTCATCAGATATCCCTGTTCCTCAAGCATTACCGAGAGTGTGGGTCCTGGCCCCGAACCGAAATCAAGTCCTTCGGCGGCTGCGGGTAACTTGGGAACAAGATGGGTGCTCAGCCGGCTGAGAAACTCACGGTAGCGAGGATCATCGGGACTGTTTTCGTGGAGTTGATACCGGGCAAGCTCGGCGTCCTCCCCCAGGTGGTATTCCGATGAGAGAAAGGTTAGCTGACAGACATCACACCGCCAATACTGCTTGTCGTCGACGGTAGCGAAATCTCGGACGTGCTCCGAGAAACATAGCGGGCACATGTGCCTTACTGACCGAGTTTGCCGAGTTGCTCTTGAACCCAATGGACGACCGTGGTCACCATTAGGCTGGTTGATTCGTCGCTAAAAACGTGGTCGGCGCCTTCCAACTCGATGAGTTCCTTCGGCTCGTTGGCATTCTCGAATATTTCGCGGGACTCCGCTATCGGCACAACGTCATCATCGGTGCCGTGAACCAGCAGCCAAGGAACAGTAATCTGCGAGCCGCGATCCACCACACTGTCTATCTGTGCCATATCGTCCATGTAGGCGCTCGAAAGTGGACAATCCGGCTTGTCCCACATGACTCCCTCATCAGGCGTTTCATCGCCGAATTCGGTTTGAGCGAAGGTCTTTGTGTGAACCATGCCGGCTAGCGAAACCAGCAGCTTAATCCGATTGTCTTGACTCGCCCGCAGCACGCCCACCGCGCCTCCCATGCTGTGACCGACGTAGCAGACCGAGTAATCACTCAAAGTATCAAGCACCGACCCGAGATCCTCAACCTCCTTCGAGATTGTTGAGTCGATGAATCTCCCTTCCGAGTCGCCGTTGCCCGAAAAAGAGAAACGCAGTGCGGGGATCCCGACGGCGGCTAAGCCGTTCGCCAATGCGGCGACGAAGGGACGGTCCTTGTTGCCGGTGACGCCGTGCCCCAGAACCACAATGCGCTTGGAAGTTGCCTCCCCCTGATGGAAACTGTAGTCGAGCCTTTCACCGTGTAAATTTCTTATGTCTCCGAACATAGCTTTCCTCTTGTGGGTATTCAATTGAATTTTTTATGACGTAGGTAACAAGTTGTCACCTTTGTAGCGCGATCTGTTAAATTGTGCTTGTGATGCGCGACCTGACAGATCAAGCGAGTGGTTGGATAAAATGAGCGAATAGCGAATGCGATAGAGATCCCATAGCCCCGCCGGCTTTGTGCGGAGGCAATACATCTTGTTCCGGTTCGCGCAATTTTTTTACCTAATTTACGCGATCAATGCACAAGCATTTTAGAGAAATGGTATTATTCAGTCGCTTGATCGTTATCCATACGCTTGGTCCTTCCTTATCCCAGTCAGTTAATCCTCGCCCAGCGGGTTGGGAAACCCAACGCCTACGGAGAGGGGCACCCCTTGTGTTTGCCCCTACATACTGCCTCAAGTGAATCAATAGTGGCTCAATTTTCAAATGTCAACTAATCCTAGATTTTTCTCGATTTTTGTGCTAATATTTTTCTCGGGGACATGAGTGACTTTCAATGGACACGTTAAAGAAATTCGGGATGTGGGCGGCGATAGTAGTGGCAGTTGTGACCGTTATCTCATTTTGGCGTGATGTTCCAACTCAATCAGAAATGAACACCGGATTCAGTCTAATACGAGCAGATATTCAGGCATTGCGGCAAGAATTGGCACGTATAGAATCTGGCATACAGACGAATACTCAAAACCACATAAACCATCTAGAACACCATGGTGAAAAAGTCTCCGTGGTGCCTGAATCCCAAGATAAGTAATTCTGTGCAGCCCGACTTCTCGCGAAACTATGAGGTTCATGGAAGTCAAAAAACAGTAGTACGTCATACGACAAAATGGGAACCACGGTTTTGGAGCCGCGTGATAGTTGTTTGGTTAGAGCTGGGAACGAAAGATAGCACAAAAAACCTCCTGACTTGCCCTAAGAGTAGGGTCAAATCGGGAGGTCTATACTTTCGAGAGAGGATTTACTTACTACCGTTACCGTTGCTCTTCAACGCATTCACAATCTTCTCCGGTTTAATCGGCAGGTCGTTAATCCGAACCCCGGTGGCATCGGTAACCGCGTTGGCGAAGGTAGCCAACGTCGGCGTCAGCGAAGGCTCGCCGACCCCTTTTGCACCGTAAGGTCCATTCGGAGCCGGCACTTCCACAATGACACTCTCGATCCTCGGAATATCCGCCGTTGTCGGAACGCGGTAATCAACGAATCCCGGGTTCATATTCCCCTTCTCGTCATACTGCATCTCCTCCATCATCGACCATGCGTATCCCTGAACGACTCCCCCTTCTATCTGCCCTTCAACCGCTATCGGGTTAATGGCAAATCCCACATCTTGCGAGGCAACCGTCTTGAGCACCTTGGTGTTCCCCGTTTCCGGGTTGACCTCGACTTTGGCGATTTGCACCGCCACGGCAGGGGCGCTCAACCTACCTGACAATGAACCCTTCCCGACAATCGGGCCGCCGGTCGTGCTCAAGCTGTATGCCGCCAATTCGCCGAGGGACAGCGATTTTGGCGCATCTCCGTTTGTCAGAGACACCTTCCCGTCTTTGAGTTCGACATGCTCGATATCCGTATTCAACCGTTGCGCCGCGAGTTCGAGCAGTCGTCCCCGCGCGTCCTCGGCTGCCAGTTTTGCGGTGTTGCCCATGGTGAAGGTGACAACGCTTCCGCCGGAACCGGTATTGTACGGCGCGGAGTTCGTGTCGCCGCGAGTGATGGATACCTTTTCATACGGCACCGTCAGAACCTCGGCGGCAATCTGTGCCATTGCCGTATCTGTCCCGGTGATATCCATCGAACCGTGGAACAGTCGAACGCTGCCGTCTTCATGAACGGAAACGTATACGGCGCCCGGTCCGCATCCGTTCGTCCAATCTCCGACGGCGACGCCCCAACCCTGGTTCGGCCCCTTCTCGCGATTCCACCAATCAACGGCGTCAGCCGCCGCTTTAAGGGTCTCTTTGTAACCCACTATCGGCTCGGTAGTCCCTGCTGGCACCTGATCTCCCTCCTCCCGCATGTTTTTCATGCGGAGATCGACGGGATCCATTCCGATAATGCTTGCTATCTCGTCCAGTTGGGATTCAGCCGCGAAGATTGCTTGAGGCGCTCCCGGTGCGCGATACGATGTGGTTCCGGATTTGTTGGTGTGTACCGCATAGGCGTCCATCTGGAGGTGCTCGAATTTGTAGACGCCGCGGATTCGGATGGTGTTGGCAATAGGTCCTCCGGCGACGGAGCCGCAGTCCCAGAAAGCGAGTGCCTTGCGGGCAACGATTGTTCCATCGTTCATCACGCCGGTCTTGAGCTTGATAACGCACCCTGCTCCCGGTCTGCCGTCAAGAAACTCCTCTTCGCGGTTCAACTGTGCTTTGACCGGGCGCCCCGTTTTTTGGGAAAGTATGACAGCCGGCACGTGCGTGGCTTGGATGTTGAAACGCCCGCCAAAACCGCCGCCCATGGTTACGCCGACGACGTTGATGTCGCTCAGCGGTATACCAAGCACGCCGGCAATACCCGATCGGATGGCGAAGTGGCCCTGAGTGCTTGCCCACACGGTTAGTTTGCCGGAAGGTTCTGCATGTGCGACCGACACATGCGGCTCCATATACACCTGATGAACGCGCGGGATGGTGTAAGTCCCTTCGACGACGACATCAGACTCGGCGAACCCTTTTTCCACATTGCCCGCTGATTCGTGCGTCTCACCGGCGACATTGTAGTAAATCTCATCGTCGAGCTCTGCCAATTCGGCATTCAATCTCTCAATCTCGGCGCTGTTATCTTCGCCCGTCTCTTTAGACAATTTCTTGAGTTGTTTCGTAATGACCCGTCTCCTCGGGCCATCCTTCGTTCTATCGTTGAGCAGATGGGGTGTATCGGGCTTGATTGACTCCATCACATCCTGCACGACGGGCAGCGGTTCATATTCGACTTTAACCAACTCCGCCGCTTCCTCGGCGATGTCGGGATCCGTCGCGGCGACTGCGCCTAGCGGCTCACCGTAATACAGCACCTTATCCTTCGCAAAAACCGCCCGTCCGGTCGGGATGTCGTCTTGTGTAATAATCGCTTGAACCCCGGGCAGCTTCTCTGCCTCGCCCGTATCGATACTAAGGATTTTCGCGTGTACTTCCGTGCTGCGGAAGATTCTCGCGTGGAGCATTCCGGGGAAATTGATATCTGCCCCGTACTTTGCCGCGCCCGTTACCTTCTCTAGGGCGTCAACTCTTGGTACTCCCTTTCCAACCACTGCGTGTTCTGACATGGTACTCCTACCTTATCTAGATCTAACTGAATGAGTTTGGGCAGCTATTTAATGGTGAATTCGCTAAAGATTTAGTGATTATCGAAACCGAGTTTTTTCTTCAAAACTCGGTTTCTTATTTAGCTATAAGTTCGCGACCGCGTCTTGCAATTTGCCTCGTCCCAAAGCCACGTTGCACCGCTTGCACGTATTGATGGTTTTGTCGCCAATCTCGCGGCTGTAAAGCACCTTTACGCCGGTCCTGTTGCATACCGGACAGGTTCCTCTGCCACTGTTATATTCTGACCGGATGCCGTGTCCTCGATGAGTTTTGGCCATTTTCATCCCTTCTTTCGTGTCGTATTTAAGAATCTGAGCGCATGGTTTCCGCCGCGCTCAATACTGCCTCGATTATTTTCGTATATCCGGTGCACCGGCAGATGTTTCCGCCGAGCGCGTGCCGCATTTCGTCTTCCGCTATGTTTGGATTGTCGTCAAGGAGCGCTTTGGCAGCCATGATAAACCCGGGAGTGCAAAAGCCGCACTGATATCCGCCCTTCTCCAGAAAGGCTTGCTGCACCGGGTGTAGCTCCCCGGGGCTCGAGATCCCTTCGATTGTCGTAACCTCTTTACCGTTTGCGCTGACCCCGAGCATCATACATGATGTGACCGGTTCGCCATCGACGATTACCGTGCAAGCGCCGCAGTCGCCGGTACTGCATCCCTCTTTTGTTCCCGTCAACCCGATTGTGTCGCGAATAACCGCCAACAAGGTTTTGCGAGGTTCGACAAATAGCTCCTGCAAATCACCATTGACGGTGAAACTTATCGGAAGCTTCCCCATATTCGAACGATTCCTTTTCTACAATTGTGCTCTTGCCACAGCAGTCGCTGCGGTTTCCTTGGTTAAGGCTGCCACTATCTCTCGTCTATGCTCTGCCGTACACCGCAAATCCGAAATGGGACTCGACTGCGCCGCGGCCGCTCCCGCTGCCTGCCGCAATAGGTCGTCGCTTACGGAATTTCCGGTAATGATTGCCTCGGCGTTAGTTGCGCGAATCGGCTTCGGCGCTACAGCCGCCAACCCAATTTTTGTATCTGCTACCGTGCCGTTACTCAAACTTACGGAGGTGGCTACGCCGACGAAAGCAAGATCCATGACTTGCCGAATCTTGTGTTTGAGGTATTGTGAACCTGTATTTACGGAACGCGGGAGCATTGAGAAACCCGTGAGGATTTCGCCTGTCTGCAACACCGTTTGCCCTGGACCGAGGTAGAAATCTGCAATCGGGACCGTGCGTTCGCCGTTACCGTTGGCGATGTTGATCTGCGCGTCCAGCACCAGTAACGCGGCGGCGGTATCCGCGGCGGGGGAGCCGTGGGCAATATTCCCGCCAAGCGTGGCTAGATTGCGTATCTGGATGGATCCGACCTCCTCTGCTCCCTCTGCAAGCGCGGTGTAACGGTCACGCACGATCGAAGAGCGTTCTAAGGCTCGCATCTTCGTCATGGCGCCAACCCACAACCCGTCGGTGTCATCGTATGTGATGCCCTCTATACCCGGAACCTTCTCCAAGCTGATGACATATTTAGGGGTCAACGTCCGCTCTTTCATCCCGATAATCAGGTCTGTCCCACCTCCCAAGAGTTCGGCTTCGCCACCGTACTGAGCAAGCAGCCCAGACGCCTCGCCAACTGTCTTGGGTTCAAAAAACTCGAAACTTCTCACAATTTATCCTCCATCAACGTCAAAGGCAACCCACACATCGCGGGATAACCAACATGTATGAATGCGGTATTTCACGCCTAAAGAATACCAAACTTGGTTGTGCTTGTCAACAAATTATACCGGAGGAGACTGCTGCTTGTGGGGGCGACCTACTTTTGACAGACGGCGGATTCTCTCAAGGAACGTGATTTCAAATTGGTCGCTAGTGAAGGCGGAGGGTTAAAACCTGGAAGGAGAAAAATAGCGCCGTGACTAGAAGGTGTTCTTACTATATCATCAGGTCTATGCATCCAGAATCCAGGCGCGATCGCCGATAAATCCGCATAGAGGCTTTCGACTTGCCCACGCCGATGATTGATACAATTTCACCGATTGCACGTCCTACTGCTCCTCGGCGTGCTGGCTTGACTCGATATGATACTCTAGATGTCTAAAAAAGTTCTGGTTCAAATTGCTAATTTCTGTCCGCAGGTCTTGAGTATTTGCATCAATCTTTTGAGTGAGCCTATCCATGTCCGCGTGGTGCATCTCGGAATTAGCCAGCAATTGTGAGTTTAGCTGGTCAATTGATTCTTTGAGGTTCGCAATTTGGGAGTTCATTTCGTCTTTTAGGCTTGCGTTATCGGCTTTCATTTCGCCTCTGAGATTCGCAATTTGGGAATTCACGTGTTCTTCAATCTTTGCGTTATCGGCTTTCATCTCGTCTCTGAGACTTGCATTATCGGCTTTCATTTCGTCTTTTAGGCTTGCATTATCGGCTTTCATTTCGTCTCTGAGATTTGCATTATCGGTTTTCATTTCGTCTCTGAGACTTACATTATCGGTTTTCATTTCGTCTCTGAGACTTGCAAAACCTTGCACCATACGCGCTTCAAGTGCGTCGAATTTCTTGTTAAATCGCTCTTCGAGTTTGTCCTCTATCCGATTTAAGGCACGCCAACCGAATACGAAGAGAGCAAGGCAGAAAGCCGCAAATGGCCCCCACAACTTAAAGCCTTCGAGCAAACTTTCCATGGATCGGATTCTCCTTATTATTACTTGATGTCCGAGAGAGTTGAGCAACAAAACAGATGTGCAATTACAACTATACCAGATTTAGATGAATTTTTCAACCTACATCGTTCTGAATTCTAAGGAAATCCCACCCAAATATAGAAAATCGGGAGCTCCACTATTCCCGATTTCCCCTCTTAGGTTTGCATCCCCAGTTGTTCTACATCCGGTCCAGCGCGAAGCAGGACACCCTTACGTACCAGAATTGTGAAACGACCCTGTCGTTTTGTGGCTCAAAACTTGTTGATTGAGGTGATATGTGATATAATTAATCTACCATAACGAAACTGAAAAATTCCTTTTCATAGGAGAAATTTCGACGTTGTTTTGATTCTTGAACAGTACATTGGGAGAAAAAACTATGGCAGCAGAAATTCGCGAAAGTGAAGGCGTTCTTATTATCAAACCCTCCGGTCGGATTATCGGCCCCGCCGGTACCGAGTTGAGAGAGCAGATAACCGGAGAACTTGAAAAAATCTCGGGAGTTCCGAAGGTCTTAATCGACTTGGGAGATGTCGCAAGAATTGACAGTAGCGGTCTTGGCACCCTCGTCGCGTGTCACGTTTCCGTCGCCCGCAAAGATGGGCGCATAGGTCTCATCAACGTCGGGACGGACATGCAGAATCTGATAGTTATGGGACGGCTGATAACCATCTTCGAACGTTTCGATAGCGAAGACGAAGCCATCGCCGCGCTGAACTCAGACGATTAACGAATGCATACGGGAGATCTGTCTGACGCTCGCCCATCCTCTGTATGGTGATGAGCCTTCAGGTGTTGCGGGTGGCCCGCGAACTCGCTCACTTGCCGATCGATCTGCTTCTTGCCCCAGTCTCCGGAGGGTGGAATGGCGAAGCTCCATGCCGCTTTGTCGGTCGAGGAGTTTGACGACAACTACTTCTATGCCGCAGAACTCAAGACCTTCGCGCGCCAACTCGGCATTGCCGTCGGCCGACGGCGGAAGCTTGAGCTTGAGGCGCTTATTAGGGAATTCCTTAGAACAGGGACGGTTCCGCTGGCCAAACCCGAGCCTGATCGACGGTCCGGCCAGTCGCGCGACAGGCTGACGGCGGAAACCACCGTCCGGGCCTACGTTGACGACCGCAGGACGAAGGCCTTTCTACGAGACCTCGTGCACGCGCGCGTCCCGCAGCTAAAAGACAAGTCGGGCCAGTGGTACTGGCTCAACGAATGGCGCCGTAGGCAACTTCGGGCAGGCCAGCGCATCACCTACGCGGACCTTGGCAATCGATTATTGGAGCTGATGCGTTTGGAGGGCCGCTTGCCGCGGATCCCCGCCGCTCGATTCAACAACTTCGTCACGGATTTCTGGACGGACCCGGCGAACAAGGGCAAGACCCGGGGCGATGCCGTGGCAGCCTGGGAGTGCATCAAGTCCGTCCCCGGACCGAAGACGTACGAGGCATACGCGGCTCTTGAGCCGAGTAGAGGTACCGGGGCTGCGATCGAAGACGGGAAATGATGAAGCGATGAAGTGGAGACAGGCGCCTCGTCGGGATAGTTGAGGGCAGCCTTGCTGATGTCGAAGCGCCAAGCGCCTTGGCACTACCACCAGATGCAGCGCGGGCGGGCTTCGTCTTCGCTATCGTAACGCTGAACTCAGACGTTTAGCGAATGCATACGGGCGCTCTTGACTGAAAATCTCATACGCGCGGTAGGTGTCCTGTCTAACTCTCTCGTCACACATCGTCCCGCTTTTGCCCATCCCACCGTCGTAGCGATAGACTTTCGGCTCATCCCTTCTGTATCCACAGATTGCCCGATGAATTTTATAGTCAATCACAATCATATTTACACATACTTGTTGAGGATTGAAAATTCTTACAGCAAACCATTTGTAGGAGCGACCTCCCGGTCGCGATATCCTCTCGCGAGGCAAAGTTCGCTCTTACAGAAGGCGCACAATAAATTGCGCCACTGCAAATCGAAGCAACCAAATCCCACATGTGTAATTATTGATCGCAACGACTATAACATGAAAGAGGTATTTTGCGTATGAACTCGAACGTTGTTGTTTTTACAGGAGGCAGGCAGGTTAGTTTTGCCGAAATTGATGTTCCCGATCCCGCGCCAAACGAGATTACTTTGCAGACGCTGGTGACGCTGATGAGTATGGGGACGGAGATGATCTGTTATCGTGGCGAATCCGACCCCGGCAGCCACTGGGATAACTGGGTGAAATACCCGTTCTATCCCGGTTACAGCAATGTTGGGCGAATTATCAAGATTGGAGCCGAGGTCGAAGGCTTCAGCGAGGGAGATCGGGTTTTCTGTACCGCCTCCCACCGGGCCCACGTGAACCTTTTCGGCAATGAACACGGAATCATCAAGATTCCCGAGGATGTAACCAGCGATAATGCGGTATGGTGTACGATGGCAACCATTACACAAACGGCGGTGCGTCAAGCCGAGCACATCATGGGGGAAACCGCCGTGGTCATCGGTTGTGGTCCTATCGGGCAGCTTGTGACGCAATACCTGAAGGTGATGGGTCTTCGATCGGTGTTGGTGATAGACCAGATTCAGGCGCGGTTGGACATCGCGCTCGCGCACGGTGCGACAGCTAGTTATTGCGGAAACGTTGCCGATGCGATGGATGCCGTCCTTGAGAGCACCGACGGCGAGCTTGCGGACGTGGTTTACGATGCGACCGGGCATCACGCGGTTCTACCGTTGGCGTTCCCGTTGGCGCGCCGGTTCGGCAAGGTGATTCTCCTCGGCGATAGCCCGCACCCCACCAAACAGCATCTCACGTCGGATCTTCTGACGCGGCAACTGCGTCTCATCGGCACACAGAACTACCATCTACCATCGCAACACGCGGCGTGGACGGCTACTCGTCAGAGACAACTCTTCCTGCAATACGTGCAGCGCGGGCAGATGTCCGTTTCCGACCTGATTACGCACCGCTTCTCGCCGAGTGAGGCGGCGTCAGCGTATGCGCAGTTGGATTCGGAGCGAGGCGGCAGTGTAGGCGCCGTCTTCGACTGGTAACATCGTTAGCCAAAAACGGGTGTAATCGCTCTGTTCACGTGTCAAAAACACGTACAAAGTACAAACAGGTGCCGTAGGGGCGGGGTTCCCCCGCCCTGATTTACGACAAATTCGGATGCTTGGCCCATTTGCTTATTAGAGCGAACCGAATATATGTCTCCCTTGATCATCTCGTGACAGCGAAATGCCAATAGAACCTGGCCCGTGGCATCTCGACGCAGCGGATTTTCCGAAATCAGGGGTTGAGATACTTGTCGAACCACTTCAATGTCCGCTCGAAATAATCCTTCCGGTGCTTTTCGCCGAGACTATGCCCCGCACCTTTGTAAAGGACATAGCAGACCTCCTTACCCAGCGCTCTGAGGTATGTCGTATACAGTTCGGCTTCATGAGGAGTATCCTCCTCTCCCTCAAGAATAAGGACGGGAGTCTCAACGTTGGCAACGTGGCTGATGGGAGAATGTTCTTCGTACAAGTGCGGAACTTCCCACGGCGCCCCTCCCATTTCTTGCGCGCAAATCGCATTCCACTGCGTGTCGCGGCCAAAAGGTGCGAAAGTGAGACGGTAATCATAGAGTCCACCTAACAACACTGCCGCCCGGAACAAAGTTGATTTCCCAATCGCGTAAGCCCCAAGCATAGCACCATAACTGTAACCGTGCAGGCCTATTCTCGTCATGTCGCACATCTGTTGAGTCGCCAACCAGTTGACACCGCACATGACATCCTTATAGTCCATCTCCTGTGTTGGCGGGTCGTACCACTGATACTGCTGACTCCCGCGAAAGTCGGGCGCGAATATCTGAAACCCGTTGGCTGCCAACCAATGCCACTCGCGATAGAAGATTGCCGCGCCGCCCTCGGTCGGTCCGCCATGCAAATCGACGATGGTAGGATTCCCCGGGCTCATCGACTTGCCCAATGGTGGAACAACACAACCTTGAATAACCAAACCGTCGTAGGATTCCCACTCGACAACTGAAACATCAGCTAATTCGTAATCGGCGAGTTGGTCGCTGAACTGTGTCAGGGATCGTTCCTCGCCAGACTCAAGCGAGATGACATGAGCGTCCGGAAGTGTGGACAATCCCCTGAATACGGTTAAAAGCGTTCTCCCGTCCCCGCTTATCCCCGTAAGATAGCTCCATCCCGTTCGACCGACTATTACCTCTTTTTTTCCGGTTAGTATGTCGACTGAGAAGACATGACGGTCGATTCCCTTTAAGCCGCTGCAGTGTATATTCCGACTGTCATGTCCCCAGCAGACGAAATCAACGAAGTATTCATCGTCCAATACCCGCACCTGCTTTGAATCCCTCTCCATGATGGCACACAGGTTACGGACGGGATGAATATAGCTATACGGGGAATAGCCCATAGCCAAATAATTTCCGCACGGGGACCACGTGGGTGAAATTATCTCGTTTTTGCCGGCACCAGCCCGGTCATTCCTACTTCCGGTTCTTCGATCGATATCAAATAGGTAATAATCCACATCGCGTTGGGTTTGACTCTCTATGCTTGAGTTAACAGTCAGCCAATTTCCATCGGGATGCCATGCCAACCCCTCGTAGGATTCGCCAACATTTGACTCCAAAAGAGAGGAAACTTCGTCGCTTTCTACATGAAGAATAACAATCGAACTTACAGAGGTGAGGGGCGGTGGAAGGACGATAACAATGTCGTCATCGGTGTCTTCGTCTTGCGTCTCCAAATCTCGATTTGAAATAAGGGCGATAAACTTACCGTCAAAAGACCATTGGATAAAACTGACATCGTCCGTGTTTCCTGCAAACTGCCTCTCACTTCCTTCGGGATACCTAAGCCAAACCCCCGGACTCTTCGGTTTCAGGAAAGCAAGAATATCCGGCTGGGCGGGCGACCACTTTGGGCTTCTTCCCTTGAAAGATTCGTATGTAGTTGATGTTTCGAGGTCGGCGATATGAATCCGATTCTGATGAGTGTACGCAACTCGTAAGCCATCCGCTGAAAGATCGCAATCCGGTGATGCCTCGCGAATTTCAATGCCCGCATACGGAAATGATGCAACTTCATCAACTGAAATTGGTCGTTGCATACACAAAACTCTCCTTATCAACAACGAGCTAGTTTTGATGTAGTTATAGTCATTCAACTAAGAATTATACATGTAGGACGGCTAGGACTGTCGCAATTCGGTTCGTAGGAACGATCGACTGAACGAGGAGCGAAGGGGCAACTGGCCGATAGGGAAGGCGCTAGAGATCCCGAGACGATAGTAGATCCCGCCCCACACGGTAGGTGCGGTTTCCAACCGCACCGGCTCCTACGGAAACGATCGCCATAAATCTTCTGTGGTGCATCCATCAGTAAATGAGTCGGTATTCCATTGCCCATGCCTACATGGAGATTAACAGTTTAAAACATTGAATCCGCGTAACTTGCCCCTAAAACGCTTAGCTTGATCCCTAAAGGGTGCGATCGACGATCGTCAAATCGTCGATTTCTCCCCCTACGGCACACCACCCTTTGGGCTTTGCCGCGACATCGGCGCATTACTCTCCAAGAATTAGAAACTTCTCACCGGAATTCTCCGTCGCTAGTTCAGATTTCCTCTCAACGAATCTCAAACTTTCGTAGAGCCTCGCAGCAGCTTCATTGTGTCTTTCGATGGCTCGTTGCAATCCGCTCAACCTCCGGATGCAACTCCAACCGTCGCATCACCTCAATCATAGCCGCCCTGCCGTACCCCTTCCTTTGATACTTCTCATCAATCATCAGGCGTGAAATGAAGCCGACTGCGTCAACAATTTCATACATCGTGAATCCTACCATGATAGGATTAGCTTGGTAATGTGCTTGTGCATCATAAATGCCGAACGGATGAAGCGTCGGATTAACATACGCTTCTGCAAGTAACTTCACATTGGAGGCAATGAAGTTATGCTGCTGGTCAGCCACCTTTAGAGAAATACACTCATTGAGGTTCTTCTGTGTAATCGGTCTGAGCGAAACTTTTGCCATTTAATCCTTCAGTCAACGCGAGAACCTCCATCAATGCCCAAGAAGGTTATATCCTCAAAAAAGTGGACAAGATCCTCGAATTCATCATACAAAAACAAATTCTTCGCAATTCCTCGTAATGTCGTCGAAATGTCTGAACCTCTCCTTGCAATTACCACAATCGGAATCTGCTTGGCGTATGCGTAGCCCGCTTCTATGCCCAATCCCACCCCTTTCTCCGTCAAATCGACCACAATCAGATGACTTGAATCAATCTCGGCAAATGCCTGCTCCATCAAATCGTGGGGACTTAGCCGAACCTGTCCCCATTTCTCAATGTCACGGGCGATGCATACCGTTTCAAAACCGTTTCGCTCAAGAGCAGACGAAATATTTTCAATGCAATCTTTATTACCGTTGTCCGCACGATATTTGATGGAGATGTAGGCTTTCATAGTTTGTCATACCAAAAATAGACCATATCGCTATCACAGATTCCACCAATACGTCATCTTACCGACCAGCGTGGAGTCGATATGCTTGATAGCCGCACCTCCGCTATCGTAATTCTGGTTGAACACCAAGTAAAAATCGCTGCCGGGTTTATAGATATAGTTCAACAGGAAGTTGGTGGAGATTACGTCCCGGCTGCTATTCCACTGCGCGTACAGTTTTCCGAACAGTGTTGTCGATACGGAATAGACAGCGCGCGTACTGACCACATGGGTATTGAAGGATCCTGACGGAAGCGTGACCCGATTGAACTGGTACCGCGATTCGATGAGCACTTGCGGATTCGGATTGAAATTCGCCCCACTTTCAAATCCGCGTTTATTCCCATTGAAGAATCCGCCGAGATTCAGGCGAAAATAACCGGAGATTTTCTCTGCTCGATCAGTGAAAATTCCGATAGCGACCTTATTGAAATGGTATTCACCGGCCGGGATGACGAATCCCTCGTGTACCTCGAAATCCTCGTCGAGACGTTCCATGATTCGCTGCGCCCCAAATTGCAGCCAGTCGTCACTTTCAAAATTGACCCAATCGGAGAGCGTAAGTATTCGGGTTACCAATTCGCCATCCGGATCAAAGAACAAGCCAATCTCCGGTCCCGTGATGATGCGGCGAATTCCCAGAACCCCGGGCCAAGGGGTGTAACGCATATCGGTGCGGAGGCGGCGCACACCTTTTCGTTGGACGAACCCCACTTCGGGATTAAAGTTCTCGCCAATGTCCATGTATGCCCCCTCCAGCATAAAGCGGTCATTGCGCCAACGGCTGCCGAACGTCCATGCGTCGGTCTGGTCGGGTTGCTCCTCGTCGAAAGTGCGAGCCCACACGCCGTTCACATCCATATTGTCGAACGGGCGGTAGGCAAAATCGACGCCGGCAGAGCGATTGTACGTGTCGGCATCCTGCTTGTTCGTGGCGATGAGTCCGACGGTCGATCCTTTGAATATGTCCCGTTTCGCTCGTAGCACGGTAAAATTTGTCCGCGGTACAACGATGGCATCATCCGCGTCGGCAACGGAGTCTCTATTATCAAAATCGTCCGTCAATACATTCAGGAAACCGACACCGTACTCACCGATTTTGCCCGTGACTTTGCCTCCAGCCATGATGGGTATGGCACGCCCCTCCTCCAGACCGATGCGCCGACTGTAGAACAGCAGCCGGTGGAACCAAGCGGTGGATGAGATGCCGAAATCAAAAAAGCCGGACCCCTCCAGAAAAAAGGGGCGCTTCTCCGGGAAGAACAGGCTGAACCGCGTCAAATTAATCTGCTCTCGATCCGCCTCCACCTGCGCGAAATCGGTGTTAAACGTGAGATCGCCGGTGAGATTGGGGGTGATGCCGTATTTCACGTCCAATCCGATGTCCAGCACGCGTTTGGTTTGGATCTCTTCATCGTCCGATACGGCAAATCCCGGCAGGACATAAGGCAACAATTCGATATGCCGAGAAGGAGAAATCCCCTTCAGACCGATAAGGCTTCCGATGTTGGCGGTACGGTACTCTCGTACGCCGCCCTCTCGGTAAGCTTTGGACACCGGAGCCCACGTCGCCTCTTCGTTGTTCCGGCTAATCTTCCGACCCAGATTCATCCCCCACTCCATCACATCACTCTGTGTGAAACGCAACTGGCTGAACGGAATGCCAATCTCTGCCGTCCAGCTAGCTTCGTTGATCCTGGCGCGGCATGTCCAAACCGCATCCCAGTTGTTGTTCCATGTGTCGCCGCTGCCGGTTATACTCGTGTCCTGCATGGCTCCCAATGCGTTGACGCGAAAGAAAAATCCGCCCCGGCGATCATTGTAGGTGTCCAAAAGCACATAGACACTGTCGTTCTCCCACAGCCGTGAGTCGCGGCGTAATTCGTTGGCAACCAGCTTGGAGATATCGTTGTCAAAACAGGTAAATCCGAAATAGAGATTTCGATTGTCATAAAGGATACGCACCTCCGTCGGTTGCGATACCGGTTTCCCCTCGTCCGGTTCAATCTGCAGAAACCGACGGATTGGCTCTACCCGCTGCCAATCGGCTTCACCAAGTTCGCCGTCAATCTTGATTCGTTCAGTAGTGCGGTGCGCCTCTGCTCGGAGTTGTGTAACCTCCGGCGCTGCACGGGCAATGGTGGGAGACAGCACCCACAGAAACAGTAGAAAAACGCAACGCTTTTTCCAAGCGCCTAACTGATAAATCATAAGACTCTCCTTCATCAGACAATATGTTTGAACAACGGAATTGTTGTACCTAATCCACTCCGGTCTCGAAAATTGATGGGGTTGTTTTCATTCGTCATTGGCTTTTAGAGCCTGTTTGGAAAGTAAATTTGTAGGGTGCGTACTGCGCACCAGCCTCTAACAGCCCCAGCGGGGCGGAAGGTGTGTAGAAACTTCGAAACCCCGTGCACCAAAGCCCCAGCGGGGCGACAGGTAGTAGCAGACAACACTAAATACATGACGAAACTTCCTACAAATGACCTTGCTACCGATTATTCAAACAGGTTCTTACATTGGCCGTTGTCCCTTGTAACACAATTTCGGATGCACCTTAATCCGGGCAACGATCATAAAAAAAGCCGTGGACGATGACGATTCACGTGCCCACGGCTTGAAAAGAATTTTATTTGATAATTTGATAAGATGTATGTAAAATTAGATTATAAATTCATTTCAGCAAAGGCACACTCCTCGCTTTCGATGGACGTTAATCCACCTAAAGCAATTCCTATGATGTGGGTTTATAAAACGCATCACGCTTGATTTGCCTTTACTTTATTCAAACACAAGCCTATGATAGCACGTTGACGGGAAAATGTCAATTAAATCGGAGGACAAAATCTTGGCGTCATGGAACGAACTGTTTGCAGATGAGAAAAATCGGGAGTTAATCCCGGAGACTGCTGTCTTTCGGTTTTGCCGCATCGTGGAAGACGCATTTGACGAGAGACCGCTGAAACTCTGGGACCTCGGCTGCGGTGCCGGTCGACACACTGTGGCACTCTCCCGGCTCGGTCATGATGTCTATGCGACCGATGACGCACCGCGCGCAATCGATTTGACAAAGCGACGGTTAGCGGAGTTTGACCTGTCTGCCGACGTTCGGTTGGCGGATATGACGGATTGCCCTTGGTCGCCCAACACGTTTCACGGCGTGGTGAGTTGGAATGTCTTGCACCACAACAGGCTTGCCGCCATCCGCGACGCTGTATCTCAGGTTCATCGTTCACTGGTTCCCGGCGGAATTTTGATGGCCACGCTCAAATCAGACAAAGCGGATTTCGCCGGACAGGGCGAGGAAATTGAGCCGGGCACTTTCATTCACGATATTGGTGAAGAAAGCGGTGTGCCGCACCATTACTTCAACGAACCTGGCATTCGCGATCTGTTCGCGGACTGGGAGTTCATAGTGCTGGTGGAGCAAGTCATTACCCACTTGGCTCGCCCCGATCGCTTTTGGGAGTACACCCCATTCCCATTCACAAATTGGGGGATTGTCGCCAAAAAACCATCCAGCTAACCGAAAAAGCAAGCGAGCTGTGGTGTCACTCGTTTTTCCCGGGCGGGCAGTCGTAGGGTGCGCATTGCGCACCAGCCTTTGATAGCACTAGCGGAGATCAAACGAGCGAATAAATCGACTGGGCGATTAACGAAGGAGCAACTGACCGATCGGAGTTCCCGTGGTAGAAATCCCATAGAAGATCCAGGTGATAGAACTCCGGTAGAGATCCACGACCCACAATGACAGAGCTATGTTCCTGCTCTTGTGGGGCCGCCTTGCGATCACTAGACCTCTTCGCCTATCAACCCCGCATTCAGAGCAATTCTATGACTTCCGCAAGCGTGCCGATTTTGGTACCGTCGTACCCACAATGTTTATTCCCTCGATCAATCAGAACCGCCTTAATTCCTACTTGCTCCGCTCCAACAATGTCGTTTTCAATGGAGTCGCCCACCATCAATACCTCGGAGGCGGGAACGTCAAAATCTCGTAAAACGGGATCGAATGCTTCTCGATACGGCTTGGAAAAACCGATCTCCTCGCTAATATAGATTCTCTGTATATACCGGGACAATCCGAGCCGTTTACATTTGGCTCGTTGACCATCCGACGGACCGTTCGTGAGAATGACAGCTTCGATTTCCTTCGATTGTAGAGCCTTCATCAGAAGTATTGAATCATCGAACAGCTCTATCCTGTCAATGGTTTCCTGCATGTAGATGTGATTTAACTCGGTGGTTAATTCGCCAAACTTCTCATGGAAACCCTCCAACACTTCGGCGAATCGACGAGTTCTGTATTCGTTTCTGGTGATGGCACCGTCAGCAAATTGGCGGAATAACACGGGCTCTACTTGGTTGAAACGCTCCCAGAACGTGTCTTCATCTATTCCATGTACACGCAACACCTCGTTAATTGGGGCCTTGGCGTTTTCTCTAGCTTTTCGATAGTCGCAAAGCGTATCATCCAAATCGAAAATTATGTGCTTAATCATAACGGATATTGAACTCTCATCAAACAGACTACGACATCAGGTGTGAATGGGGCGAAGGTGGTGTTCTTAAGTTGTCCCGTACAAGCGACGTGGTCATCATTGTTGATGTCCTTTCCTTCTCCACCTGCGTCGATATTGCTACCGCCAGAGGCGCTGCCGTCTACCCCTATCTATGGAAAGACAAGCGCGCCCGAGAATTTGCCACGTCGATTGATGCCGAATTGGCGACACCCCGTGGAACAGGACGTTTCTCCCTGTCTCCCGCGTCCCTCCTCGACATTCCCCCGGACACCAAGATTGTGCTTCCCTCCCCAAACGGCGCTTCACTTAGCCTTTCCACGGGCGGCACGATCACACTTGCGGGTTGTCTGCGAAACGCCTCCGCGGTTGCCAAAGCCGCGCATCGGTTGGGCAGACGGATATCCGTTATCCCTGCCGGAGAGCGCTGGGAGGACAATAGCCTGCGTCCGAGCCTTGAAGACTGGATCGGAGCGGGGGCTATCATCAACCAGTTGAGCGGATCGTTTTCGCCCGAGGCTCAGGCTGCACGGGACGAATACCGGGCACTAGCTGCCGATTTAACCCATACGATTGGAAACTGCACCTCCGGCGTGGAATTGATTGAACGGAGATACGAGACGGACGTGGTGCTCGCCTCCGAGTTGGATGTGAGTAGCAGAGTTCCCATTCTTAGTGATAAAGTCTATGTCAACTTGGTGAGATTAGAAACCCATGCCATAGGAGATTAGACCACGCTTATTTTGGGGACGCATCCCCGAGATCGGAAAGTATGGCGGTGAAAACCTCGCACTTCCCCGCAGATTGGTACTCAATGTTCTCAAAACCAAAAACTCGACCAATATCATATGCGTACCATCTACTAACAATTTATGTGACAATTGCAGCATAATAGGTTACAATAGCGGTGTCATTTGTCAAATAACCCGCCTATGAAATAGGAGATTGTCACGATGAATATGGAAATTTGGGTAAGTACGGGGATACTCGTAGCAACTGTAGTAATTGGAGTAGTGACACTATGGTTGAAGATGACGACAACGTATTCCACTAGAGAGGAATTGAAAACCGTAATAGCAAGTTTTAATACTGCAATGTATTCTACGAAAGAGGAATTGAAAACCATAATCGCGAGTTTTAATACTGCGATGGCTAGTTTTGAAGCCTCTAATAAGGGCTTTGAGGCGGCCAATAAAGGGCTTGAGGTGGCTATATCAGGATTTCAAAGGGAAGTAAATGCAATGAGAACAGAAATCACCTCAATAAACTCAACTTTGATTTCTATAAATGGCGAAATACAGAGGCTTCACCAACAAGATGTTAATTTGTTAAGTCAGTTGCGGCAACAGTCGGATGTGGCTACTTAATTCACGTGTCTAGTTTTTGGGCGTAATTCCGGGTTCAAACCCCGGTGAATCCTGGATTAGGTCTTCAGCGCTCTCGGAGGTTCCCCACATCCCCCTCCGAACCCTAAAATTCAATTCCCACAACGCGCATTTGTTGCTGTCCCAATGCAGAATCTCCAAAGCACGGTCGTAACTCAGCCATCTGTACTCCGTATGTTCATAGGATAGCTGCAACTGCTCATCTTCGACCTTGACCCCAAAGCAGTACTCGGGAATAACCAAAACATCGTCCCCCCATCTAAACCCGCAGACGTTTGCCACGGGAACCATCGCGTACGAGTCAAGTTTGATGTAGTCATTGCTTGGGTCGATCCCCGCTTCCTCGTGAGTCTCCCGTTTTGCGGCTTCCAGTGGAGATTCACCGTCTTCTCCGCCTCCCGCAATTCCCTGCCAATAGCCGCCCGTTGAGGATTCACGCTTAAACACAGCGTAGAGAATCTCGTTATCCGGCGTGATTCTATAGGGCAACACCAACACCTGAAAAGGCGCGCGACTCATACGCTTTCCTCCCAATCTCTATCTTCGCTTGAGGTAGCGAGCGCTTGACCGAGGATGATGAATCGAGCCTGCCACACCCCTATTGTCATGTTTATATTCCTATCCCCTATCCACTTAACGGTTCTCTCGCCAAGAATATACGGTATCACTTAATTGTAGGAGCGATCTCCAGGTCGCGACCTCCTTAATTGCATTAAACTCATCGATTAAACCACTAAAACGTTGGAACCTGCTCGCGTCTATAACCCAGTTGCACAAATCCCGAAACAACGTATCACATCCTAAAAACTATATCAACGATAAAGGGCTATCCAACGAGGCATCTCATCTGATTCTGACGGTGCCTGAAGATAGCATCAAACGCTGGTGCGCCAAACTCGTCAAGCCATGCTTACATTTTCCTCCACATTCGGCTATTTTGGAAGTATTCCCCTGCCCCACCCTGTACAAAAAATGGACATTGGCGTTCACTTTTTAGATACGGAAGCACGGATCGCCGGTGAGGCTCCGAGACACATCGGGGGAAGGTTTGATGGAAAGCACGCGGTAGTGCCTAGTCTGGGCAACGTCTGGAGTGGAACAACCACGGATGGTGGGGCGGGATCACGACGCGTGATACATTGTGGCACACAATTTGCTCACGTTCCTCTAACGCAATCAATCTGTAATGCTGTTTTCAAGGAAGGTGGTTTAACGATGCGAACTCGACATTTGATGCGAACCGTTTTCATTTTCCTGATAACGATCACTACGCTAACGCAGAAATCGGATGCGGATATCGGGACATGGATTCAACTTGATGACGGAGCAACCATGGGCGGTGTGTGGGTGCTCGATGCGTGGAAGCAGCGACTTTACGCAGGGGCAAGAAATGGAATCTTTATCTCCCAAGACCATGGGAACACCTGGCAGACGACCTCGTTCAAAGACGAGGCTTCTACGATTACAGTCGATGGAGATACTGCGTATGCAGGAACATGGCGCAAAGGTATATTTCGGTCGGATGATTCCGGAGAGACTTGGAAGCCAATCCGGGACGGATTACGCACATACGAAAGTGGATCATTTGGAGAAGTTCGCCGAATCCTCGTCAGATTCAACGAGATCATCAATGTGATGTACCACCGGGGCACGTATGTATCAAATGATCGTGGCGAGACATGGCACGACGTTTCAGAGGAATGGCGGGCAGGAGACAGCATTTACTCCATGGCGGAGTTTGACGGTTATCTGTGGAGCGCAATTTCGGTAGACGGCATGTACCGTTCGTCTGACAATGGGCGGACGTGGGAATGGCTTCCCAACTTTGTGCTCGGCCGTGTAAATGACTGGGCAGTGCTACATAATCGGTTGTACGTCGCCGGACAGGAAGGCATTGGACGATGGAACGAGAAAACTCGTACGTGGGAGTACTTGATGAAAGGGCTTCCAACCGGCAACTCTCAAAGTCCGGACGAGCCGCCCTGGGTACACGATTTAGCAGTTTTCGGCGGTCGTCTCTTTGCCGGACTTTGGGTGCATGGCGTTTACGTGTTTGATACACTGACGAAAACTTGGTCTTCTGTTGGTCTGGACGGGATTTCGGTTAATGCCCTTCTATCCTACAAATCCTCACTGTACGCGGGTACGAGGGACGGTGTCTATTGCACTTCTATCTCAAAGGTCCACCCGCATGCGAAAGCCGTCACGACATGGGCTCGCGTGAAGCAGACGGCTCACCCGAAAGATTGATCAGCCCTACCTGCCAATTCCCGTTGAGCTAGACTTTGACCATTTGTAAGGATCAAGCGACTGGATAAGGAGCGCGATAGTAGATCCCTCAAGCGAGTGTCTGGTGCATAAGATTATCGTAACTGTTTAGTCTATGTAGGGGACGGCCCCCGTGCCGTCCCACGAACTAAACTTGCCAAAAAATGTAATGGTCAGCGGGTGTGAGACACCTATAGCTGCTTCCCGCTCGGCATGGATTGCCAAATCCAAGCCTTCACCGATGAGGTCAATACACAAGAGCAATACGACGTGTAAACCATCTCGTTGACTAACTGGTTCATTCTCTAAGTATTTAATGCCTATAAGATTGGCAAGATAAACCCGTTCCACCACCCCGGTAGGTGCGGTTTCTAACCGCACCGGCACCCAACACTAACCATATTTTTTTAGAAAATAAACCACTAACACAGAAAATAGGTAACTGTTTAGTCTATCAATCTGTTTTGGGAATGTTGGTTCGTCGTGCTGCAGTTTAATTTCTGTTCCTACACCATCAAGCGAACGATCAACTGAGTGGACAGCGAAGGATCAAGCGACTGAATAAGGAGCGCGATAGATGTCCCATAGAGATCCCTGAGAACCTGTTTGAAAAGTACATTTGTAGGGTGCGCACTGCGCACCAGCCTCTAAAAGCCCCAGCGGGGCGGAAGGTGTATAGAAACGTTAAGACTCCGTGCATCTAAGCCCCAGCGGGGCGACAGGTGTGTAGCAGCCAACAATGAAAACATGAAAAAACTTTCTACAAACGACCAAAAATGGCTCTGCCACCAATTTTTCAAACAGGCTCTTAATCCCACGCTACAAATGCAATCAGCCCATAATCCGCTTGTCTAATCGCCCTTCACTCGTTGGATTTCAATTCAAGAAATTTTACCCGCCGAGAGGTGTGCACTAGATTATACTTCTTCTTGTACTCCTCAAGCTCCTCCTCTTTATCGTCGCCGGGATCGTGCCATATCAGGACGTAATCGGCGTTTTCCTTATCCTCCTTGGAGGGATGAGATTTCCAGTTCACCGGGAAGTAGGGAATCCTCGCCTCGTAGTTGCCGAGGTAGACGACATCCTTAGCCGCCAATGCGTAGTAGCACGGCGAATGGTGGAACGGGTCGACGTATTTCACATCCCCCAACGGTTCGGACAAGCCGGAACCGTCGCCGAGGACGAAGGTGGAGTGCGGCTTAATGAGTTTGGTCGCCGCTACTTGCTCCGAAATCTCGGATTGAAGAGCGCCATACTCGTAGTAGTATCTGCCGATTTGTATCAGAGACAGAACCACGAAGGCTGCACCGAAAATGTACCGCAACGACCTGTGGAACGCCGTGAACCAAGCCGCCAAGAACAGGAAGATAAAGATATAAATCCGCTCGTTGACCCAACTTCCCCCGGATTGGTTGCTAGGCGACGTGAAAAACAGGACGGTGAACATTACGGCTAATAACAGGAACACATCCCTCTCGCTGAACCATTGCCGTTTCCATATCCGATGCACGATTGTGGCAAGCGCCGCAACCAAAAGCACACCCAATATGGGCCGCGTAACATAAACATGCCAGTCGGTATACGAAACCAGGATGAGCATGTTCCAGAAGTAGCGCGCCGACCACTCCATCACCGGTACCGATTCATCGAACGGTTGGAGCGTGCGCAGAAAGTAGACCAGCCCCAGCGTGTGCGCCACCAGCATGTACCCGGCGTATATTCCGAGAGGTTTGAGTTGGGGCAGTATCCCCCGCCAAACGGATGAAACGGAGAATCCCCCCGGTTTTAGTCCCCATAGGTGTTTAGTCGTTCCCGAGACAAAGTCGAACAGCGCGATTACCGCCATCGCCGCCAGGAGCAGGGCGTAGGAACCGAAATGGGTCACGTAGGTCAGGACCAACAGGACGTTGAGGACGACAATCTGACGAACTTGGATGTCGCGTCTGTGTTTCCACCAATAACCTAGCGTAAACAGGGCGAGGGAGACGCTGAGCGAGAAGTTATAAAACCCCATGTGAAGCAGGTTGTGGTGGGAGAAGATGAACCCCACCAGACTGAAAAGCACGTATCTTCGATCTATCGCGCCCAAGAGGTAGCATAGGGACAACGGCAGCAACGCGATGGTCACGGTGAGAAAAATCTTCTCCGCAATCGTTGGGGGCACGATATACATCAGCGCCATCATCGAAGCGTGCGATGTCCAGTTCGGGAACAGCCGAAGGTTTAGTCTATATGCTTCCCGTATCTCACGATTGCTGGGATCATGATAGTCCTTCAACACCTTTGAATTGTAGACGTGCGCCGGGCCATCCTGGGTGGGAAAATACCGGAAAATCCATACCGGAGCCACATGAATCACCAGCAGTGCAATGAACAGGTTTTTCCACGTACAGTACCGAAGCAGTCGGTTCATGGTATACTCAGGGGAAACGCATCTAAATTTTCTGCCTGACAAAAAAGCAAATCAGGCTAAGTTTGTGATAATTTTTTAGGGGTCTTAGGTTGGGTTGAACGGAATCCGTCAATGATCGCTATTCTTCAGAGGAGTTTTCGAGTGCCCACTTTGTCTGAACCTGCCAATATTTGAGTGAAACCCAACATTAATCGAACATTCTACCGCCATGAGACTTCCTCTATAATTAGATGCGTTTCCCCTGATGGTATGCTCCTTTCTACCCTCACGCTTCGCGCACCCATCATTCGAGTGGGCGGTCTAACTCCACGTTAATACGATGCCTTCAGCGCACCCCAACTCGTTGCAAGTTTTTCATCGGGTTCGACAGCTAAGCCGGACCAGGCGTCGATGTTTTGCATGAGTTCATTTTGCGTTAGTGCTTTGTCGTAGACGCGGAACAGCGCTATCGAGCCGTTGAAGTTCCGGTTTTTCTCGCCGGGAGAGAAGGACCCGATCGTGATTACCCGAAGTGGTATTTTTTTGTCAAAGTCGACGCCCGCCTGTTGGCTGACCCTCTTGCCGTTCTGGTACACCAAGATCTCCTTCTTGTCCTCGCCGGTCATCGCTACCCAGTTCCATACGCCCTCCTCCAGTCTGACGTTTGAGGCGATCCCCATATCCGCGCCTCCCCGATAAATGCTGATTCCGAGCGTGTCCCCGTTTTTGAGACCCAATCGAAATCCCTGCCGCCCCTCCGGCAAGGTGTTGATGCCGGCGAGTTGATGCTCTTCGCGGAACAGGTCGCCGTTGCGCCGCACGAGGAACTCAATCGTCCAGTCGTCGAGACCCAGCGGCGGATTCCAGGCTTTGGTACCGTACATCTCGGCGCTTTGCCGGGAGGTGTAATACTTCGTTTTGCGCTCGTTGATGCCAATGTCCGGGATTTTGATGGGCCCCTCTTCGAGCGCTGGTGCGAGCACCATGGGCGGGATGGAGCCGCCGTCTCCGGCGAGATTCGTCCATGCGTCGGGGTGGGTGGGGTTGTCGCGGGCGTCGAGGTAGAATACGGCGCCGGGGACAATGTCGGCGTGTACCGCGGTGTATAAGGTTGTCAGAATGAACGCTGCGCCGAGGATTGAGATAGCTTTTCTCATTTGTTTTCCTCCGTGATTTTCTTTTATGCTTTCAGGTCTTGGGAAAGTGAATATCAATATAGAAACGTATGCAGCGGCGATTTCCTCAAGCGATTCTATTCTACTATTTTTCGCCGTTCTTGTCTATGAATTTCGGTTTGGATGACGCGGTGATAAGGATAAAGAACGGAAGAGAGAGGTGCTATATACCTTGAAGGTAACTGTTTAGTTCAGCCAAAACGAGTGGCAATATTAGTTTGGCAGTGTATCGCGCCTGGCTATCGTGGGTACATGAGAGAAATTGCCATCGGTCGTGGAATAAGGGGAGCGTCTTGTATTCACCACAAGGAGTCAATGGACTAAACAATTACGCTTGAAGATTTCAGGCACGGGATGGCTCCACATCATCCGCGTTGGCTCAGCGCGCGCCTTCTAAAATCCTGATAATATCGTGATGATTGCGGCGGCGCGCCCACGCCAACGGCGTCGCCCACTCAAAGGGCGCATCCAACGGAGCGCCTTCGCGGAGCAGGTATTCGACCATTTCGGATTGACCTGTCCTAGCCGCCCATCCGATTGGCGTACTGCTGTACTCCTGATCCGAAATGTCAAGACGCGCGCCGTGGCGAACCAGGAGTTGCGCTATCTCAAGACTGCTCGCTGTACTTGTCGACCATTCGCCGGAAGCAACGCGGTGTAGGACGGTTCTTCCAAGCCAATCCGGTTGGTTCAAATCTACTGCCTTTGCCATTCGATCGGCTTCATCCTCAAATCCGGGCGTACCCGCCAGATTAACCACCAAATCCGGCGCGGCTTTTTCAAACAGGGCGGAGTCGGCGTCTAAACATATCCCCATGATTTCACGGTCGCCGAGCGCATGTTCAAACGCCTCGAGTGCGCGCTCCGGCGAGTTTTCAAGCCGCCTTCGCAACCCGGTGGTGTCACGGTTATCAACGAAATAGCGCACGGGCACATCTCCGAACATCTCCTCAAGCAAGGCGGTCGGCACGCCTTTCAGGTTGTCGTATTCTTCAAATCTTCCACCGGCTTCCAAGAGGAGTTGCCGTATTGTCTCGTTCGCCGCTCTGCCGCAAGGGTTGCCCGACGATTCTACGCCGCCATTCGGATCGGCGCCGTGCGCAAGGAGAAGACGCACAAGCTCCTCATCCCCTCGCGAAGCGGCTGCGATGAGCGCACTCCCTCGCGGCGCCAAACCCGGCTCCGGTTGACTGGGGTCGGCACCGGCTTCCAGCAACAGACGAACAATGTCGCTATCGCCCGACATTGTCGCGTTGCACAGCGCCGTGCCCGTGTACCACGTGAAGTAATCGGGCAGACGGTGCAGGGCCCGCGGATCAGCGGCAATCTGGCGCCGAACCTCCTCCGTGTCGCCGACACTCGCTGCGGTACGCAAATCGTATGCGGCGCCGTGGGCAAGCAGATAACCCAGCATCACCTTATTGTCGGACAGCGCATCCGGCGGCACATCGCGGCGTCTAAAGAAGTAGTCCCCGAAGACCAAATCTATCGGACGCGCCCCATCCGGGCGGATGGCGTTCACATCGGCGCCGCGATCGAGGAGCGCACGTACCATCCGCATGTTCATGGTCAGCACCGCCCAATGTATGGGGGCGTTTCCCCGCTCATCGCAGGCGCGGATATGGTTGGGGTGCCGATCAAGGTGTGCTATCACTGTGTCCAAATCACGCAGTCGGATATGCTCGGCGAGGATTTCGCCATCGTCGATGTACAGGCTGTCGCACCGCTTTTCCACGGCGGCTTTCAGCACGGCGGCAATCTCCTCGAATCCCCTATCCAGCGCGCGTTCGATCGGTCTCTGATGTGTCCGATCCCCGGAGCGGTACGTTACCTCCGCGCCATTATCCACGAGCAAGCGCACACAGTCGAGATGGTTGTTGCCGACCGCAAAGTACAGCGGCTCGCGGTATCCCACATTGCAATCGACGAGCGTGGGATCTGTCCCGATTAGGTTCTCCAAGGCGGTTAGGTCGCCGTCCATGGCCGCCGTAAGCGTGGCTTTGACCAAGCGGCCCACGCCCATGTTCCAATCGAGGTATTCGTCCGTGTCCAAGCCCGGCTGCCAGTGGATGGAGGAGCTATCGGTGGGCAATGGTGGGGGAGCGGTCATGGTTATCCTCTAATACGTTGTAGTCCTCAAGAGATTCCGTGAAATCCTTTTATCATCACGCGATAGAATACCCATGGGCACCGATCCTCTGTAGGATATCAAGCGACCGAACAAGGAGCACGATAGAAATCCCCTCAAGGTAGCGACTCCCCGCACTGCAGCGCAGTGCAATGTCAATAGAGCAATGTCAATAGAAACGGACAACACCCGACTATGCTCCAGTTGTAGGTTGGGTTGAACGGAATTCGTTAGTGATCGCTAATCTTTAGAGGAGTTTTCGAGTGTCGACTTTACCTGAACCTGCCAAAATTTGAGTGAAACCCAACATTAATCATACATTCTACCGCCATGAAACATCATCTACAATTAGATGCGTTTCTCCTGGACAACACCGGACTATGCACTCCAGCGGAGTGCCATGTTTCTGATTGACCTGTCGACCATGGTCACATGATCGATTTTTCTATCACCGTTTACCATCCCTCCCCTTCCGTGAAATCCATTAATCCGCATAATCCGTGATTCAGACAATCTTCTCCATTAACCGGCAACTGAGTGAATAGCGACGGCGATAGGGACTAAAGTCAATAAATTCACGAGGGAATATCCCGACAATACTGAGTGAAGTTTATGAAATTGATCCGTATGGGCAATCTGTCGATTCAATCCATTATACCAAGAGAGTCTGATTTTTGGAAAAAGATAATGATTCGGTATAGAACTTGCGCTGTGCGGTTTGTGGAAGCGAGTTCTTCCCGCTATTCCAGAACTTTGACGCGACTGGTTGATCGCTCATTCTAGAACCTCTATCTGCGGGGCTTCTATTTTTGACCGATGATTAAAGATTTGTGCAGATCCGGAATACCGAATTGACACCAATTTCTCACTATGATAAAATCACCCGGCTTGTGGCAACATAACGGATTGACCGGTCAAGGAAATCGCCATCATCGCTGATTTAGAATACCCTCCACGGAGGAATCGGAATGCCATTAAACCGCTGTAAATACCTCGTGCTTGATTCGCGCATCATCGACGCCACTGAAGATGTGGCGCTTCGGGTAGGTACGTCCACCAAGCATCCCGCCAACCCGCTGTTCGGCGAGGACAAACCGTGGGAACTGCGTTACGACAACCTCTATCCCAACGCTATTTTCGATGAGGACGATCAGTTGTTCAAATGTTGGTACAACCCCTTCATCGTAGACACGGCGACGGCGGGTACGCCGCCCGATCAACGGGCGTCCATTGCCTACACGAAGGTGCAAAACCAGCGCCGGGAGATGGGTCTCTGCTATGCCGCGTCGAAGGATGGGATTTCGTGGGAAAAGCCGAATCTGGGTCTGGTTGAGTATGAGGGGAGCAAGGAGAATAACTTGGTGATTCGCGCCTCGCACGGTCCCGGCGCCCTCAAAGACACCCACGAGACCGATCCCGCAAAGCGTTTCAAGATGCTTTATGCCTCGGACGTGCCTGCGGCGCGGCACGGGTTGAGCGTCAAGTTTTCATCGGACGGAGTGCATTGGGGCGATCAGATACTGGTGGAAAACAAGAGCGCGGCGCGGGGCGATTCGCATCACACGTGGATGTGGGCGCCGGACATAGGCAGGTATGTCTCGTGCTCGCGCCCGTTGGCGTGGGCGGAACGGAGAGCGGGCAACCAAGATGTGCCGCTGCGTCCGATTTCGCGGACGGATTCGGAAGACTTTATCCATTGGACCGACGCGCAGATTGTGCTCGACCCTTTGGAGAACGACCGGCAGTATTACGTGATGCCCATCTGTCACCATGCCGACCTCTACTTGGGATTTTTGATGATTTTCAATGCCGAGACTGATCGGGTGCACTGCGAACTTGCGTGGAGTCCGGATACGTGGGAATGGCACATCATAGATCCCGGCACGCCGCTCATCGACACGTCGCACGAGAAAGGCGATTACGATTGGGGCTGCGTGTATGCCAGCGTTCCCATCTTCTTGCCGGATGGGATTCGGATCTATTACGGAGCGAGCGACGATACGCATTACGGTTGGCGGAAGGGATATCTTGCGTTGGCGACGGTGCGGCCGGACGGTCTCGCGGGGCTTCAGCCTGCCACGCCGAACGTGGCGGGCAGCGTGACGACCAAACCGGTCGTGTGCGCGGCGCGGCGGTTGCGGGTTAGCGCCGATGCGGCGGCGGGAGCGGTTCGCCCCGCAGTTCTCGACGCCGAGGGACGTACGCTTGAGGAGAGCCATCCGTTGACGGGTGATGTGACGGACGCGGAGGTCGATTGGGAGTCCGGGGGTGATTTGTCGGGTTATCAAGGGCTGGCGGTACGGCTGCGGTTCAGTTTGGAGAACGCCACGCTTTATGCGTTCGGATTTGACGGAGCGGAGTGACGAAGGGAGAGGCCGTGGACGGGAATTTCTATAGATCAAAGAAACGGATAAAGACTGCGCTAGTAAATTCTGCGCTCTCTATGGACAGTTGATCCCAATCTACGGGATGTAGGGAATAACGATCGTTATTCCCTACAAGGAAAAAGAGAGGCAACGGATGACGGATGCACCTGAAAGGAAAAGCCCGACGGAGGCACTCGACCTTCAACGGAAGACAGAGGACATCGTGTCGGGGAAGCGACCCGTCGACGAGCTGTATCCCTACATACCGCCGGACTACAATATCCCCTTCCTTCACATTGGGACGGAGAAGCAGTTGTTTCTCGATAATTTTATCCTCGATCGCCTTGAAGGGGTGGAGCGCGTCTTTCCCAAACCGGATCGGCCTGAGCAGCCGGTAATCGATCCGATGGAAATGCCGTGGGAGCGCAATGCCCCCAAAGGGTTCTTCGAACATTGGGCTTTCGTTGTCGCGGCGCTGCACGATCCGGATGACGGGAAGTTCAAGATGTGGTACATCAGAGATTTTGAAGAGACGTATGACAAGCGGATGTTGTGCTACGCCGAGACGACCGACCCGCTGCATTGGGAAAAACCGTTGAGCGAGAAGTGCATTTCTTTCAATGATCACAAAGCCACCAACATCGCCCTAACCAACGCCGGCGAGGGCATCGCGTTGGCGCTGAATCATGATCGGAGCGACAAGTCGCGAAAGTATCTCTTAAACCTGAACAAGAGCTTTCTCGTCTCGCCCGACGGCTTGCGGTGGACTACGGTTAGCGAGGAGGCGCGATTTCGGAAACACCACTATCAGCGCCCTATCTGGGACGAATCGATTCAGAAGTGGATCTCTTACAGCCAGTATTCGCACCACTGGAATATTCTGCACCGCAAGCGCCAGATTGGACGGCAGGAGAGTGCGGATTTCGTTAACTGGTCGCCCAAGCGGGTCGTGCTATCCGTCGATTTCGACCCGAACCTCCCGCCCAACCTCGAATTTCACGATATGTCTGTTCGCAAAATCGGCGGACAATACATCGGCGTCGCGACGGAGTTCTTTACGGAAGGCATTCCCAGCGTCCACGATTTTTCGCGGCGGCACATGCCGGAGTATGACGGCGATTCCACCTACAACCATTGGGAACAAGCCTACGCTTACTTCGGGTTGTACTCCAGCCGTGACGGAATTCATTGGCGGCGAGTCGGCGATCCCGGTCCGTGGGCTACGCATGGGACGCCCGGGCACTACGATTACGGTTTTTTCTCGGACAGCGTGGCGGGTCAGTTGGTACACGACGGAAAGACATATGTCCTCCATGACATACGCCCGCAGAAACAGCGGCTATCGAAGAGAAGGCCTAATGCGCTGAAGACGGCGGAGTTCCTGCAGCACGAACGAGACCAAGCGGCGTTGGAGGACGCCTTGGGCATCTACCCGCGGCTACGCGCGAATGCCATCACCGCGCTAATCTTGCGGGAGGACGGTTGGGCGGAACTCAAGCCAACCTATGAACAGGGGAACGTTTTCACACGGCAGTTTGTCTTTGAAGGCGACACGCTGAAGGTCAATACCGAGGCTTACGGCGGATACCTGAAGGTTGAGGCGCTCGACCCAAAATTCAAGCCTTACGAAGGCTTTTCCGCGGCGGAGTGCGATGCGGTAGGCTCGGATAATCCCAAGCAGATTTGGCACACGGTACGCTGGCGCGGGAAATCGGATGTTCGCGCACTGTGGAATAAGCCGGTACGGTTGCGATTTCACCTGCATCAGGCGAGTCTTTACGCTTTTCAGTTTGAGGAGACCGCTTCAGCACAAGGGTAAGACATATGGCAGGTCTAGAGGCGCCAATCGATTGGGCGGCAATCCCACATCCCCCGTTCCTGCGCGGCGACGCATACGCGGCGAACCGCGATCCTGCGGGACACTACCACGACGGTCTGTTTCGCGTGTTCCACACGCGGGTGCATGCCGAAACGAACGGGATTTACTACTCCCACACGGCCGTGACGGAAAGCCGGGATCTCGTCCACTGGAGCGAACCGAGGCTACTGACGCCGACAGATCGCCGACTCAACTACTCCAGTCCCGGGAACGTGATTCGATACGATGGCGAATGGATTCTGTGCCTACAGACATATCCGATGCGCGGCGACAACTTTGGCGATGCCACCGCGCGGCTCTTCCTGATGCGTAGCCATGATTTGACGCAGTGGAGCGAGCCGGAGTTGATACCGGTCAAGGGGCCGGATGTTTCCAAAGCGGAGATGGGGCGCATGATTGATCCGTATCTGTTGGAAGACAAGGACACCCCGGGGAGATGGTGGTGTTTCTACAAACAGAACGGCGCGAGAATGTCGTACACGGACGATTTCAAAACATGGACGTATGCGGGACGAATCGATTGCGGCGAGAACGTATGCGTCCTGGTCGAGGATGACGAATACGTCCTGTTTCATTCGCCGCGCAACGGCGTCGGGATCAAACGCTCGAAGGACATGACGCATTGGAGGGATGTCGGGCATCTGACCTTCGGGCAAGCGGAATGGGAGTGGGCACAGGGGCGGTTGACGGCGGGGCATGTGTTGGACTTGCGGCACGCGCCGGGAATAGGGAAGTATATCATGTTCTTCCACGGCTCCGTCTCGCGCGAGATTCAGCCTAAGGAGACGCACGGGAATGCCTCGCTGGCATTCGCGTGGAGCGACGATCTCGTGAATTGGGATTGGCCGGGGAAATCGTGACAAGGGTATAGGATTTACGGAGTTTAACGCCTTGGCGTTGCGTATTGGTGGTTAATAATACGTAATGAGTAATTGTTCTTATCTTCCGCATTATTGAGCCCCTAAAAGTTTAATTTCTCAGTTGGCAGAATCCCGCATCACAATTGACAGCGTGCAATTATCCTTGTCGGAATAATTCTTTCAGCAAGTAACAGTCATTTTTCGCTCTATGACAGGTTTTGAAAAAGCGTTCCTTCGTAGAATGGTTTCACTCCAGAGGAGTGAGATGTCAATAGAACACGATCCCTCTCCACGTCTGCACTCCAGAGGAGTGCAATGTCGAGTGTTACTTGAGAAAAATGAAGTTGATGATGGAAGGGCAAAACCGGTCAATCAATCGGACTCACGGTAGTATCTTGGTGATTTTTGCTCGTTTGTGGATATATACCCCAAAATCAGGCATGTGAAAATTCGAGATTGCACAAGTCTATCATGCTGAAGATGAGTTGTTTTTTTACGTATTACGCATTAATTCTTTTATAAATCGGGACAACTTCCGTAAATCCGAATTCAAACAAAATATAACAACAAGAGAGGAATAACAGTATGGAATTTCGTGTTGGTGTGATTGGTGGGACAGGATTTATCGGGTCGGCGTACAGAGAGGAGATACGCGAATCCAGCCAAGACGCGAAGATCGTCGCGTTGTGCGCGCGGAATCGAGAGCGGCTGGAGGCGGCGGCAGCGGAGGATAGTTGCGATTTCATCACGGACGATTGGCGTCAGGTCGTCGATCATCCGGATGTCAATTTCGTTATCGTGGCGACGCCGGACGCGCTGCACCATGAGGCGGTGATGGCGAGCGCAAAGAACGGGAAGCACATGTTCTGCGACAAGCCGATAGGCATGAACGTCGGCGAGGCGTACGAAATGCGTCAGGCGTACCGCGAGGCAGGCTTGTCCCACTTTGTGCCGTTCTGGGCGCGGTGCGAGCCGCTGTTCCTGCGGGGCAAGGCGATCGTCGATGCTGGAACGTTGGGCGATATCCGTGCGATCATCTACCGCTGGCAGAATCCGCGTCCGGCGGCGATGCCGTTCACCTGGCGGGACGATGCCACGCTATCGGCGGCGGGCAGTATTGCCGATGTCGGGTCGCACGCCTACGATGCGGTGCGCTGGCTCACCGGTACCGAGGCGAAGCGCGTGCTGGCTCACGCCGAAACCATTACGCCCCCCAAACCGGATCTGGGCACCGTGTACCTCAACGACGCCATTGAATGGGGCGGAACCCACACGAAGGCGGACAGCGAAAAGCAGCGCAAGGGAACGGCGCCCGACTATGCGACGATCACCTGGGAGTTCCATAGTGGCGCGGTCGGCTCTATCGTGCTCTCTCACGCCCCGATTTTGCGGAAGGGGCTAGCGCCGGAGGTGGAGCTCCACGGCACGGATGCGTCGTTGGCGATTGACCGCGTCTACAGCAGGGTCTCGGTGCTGCGCTCCGGAGAGGATGTGCCTGAAGTCGAGGAGGTTCACCCCTCGACACCGGGCAATCGGTTCGAGAACTTTGTTTTTCCAGCCCTTGAACGCGACCTGGCGGGCGAGGCGTCTGATCACCCGAGCCTGGATGACGGGTGGCGGGTGCAGATTTTCACGGATTCCGCCGTACTGGCAGCGCGTCGTGGGTCGTGGGTCGAGTTGGCGGATCAGGATGCAGAGGCGTAGTGAATTGGGTTACCGCCTCCGTAGTGTGGGATCAAGCGCGTGAATAGCGAGCGATCAACTGAACGAATAGATCAAGCGAGTGGCTAACGAGCGCGATAGAGATCCCAGGGCGATAGTAGATCTTGATAGAGATCCCCTGCGCACCAGGCCGTATTTGGGCTTTTGGACCGCTGTATTGCAACTACTGTAGGGGACGCAGATCTGCGTCCCCCATAGGGATCAAGTTAAGGGAGTTCGTCTAGTATTGGTGGAGTTCTTCGCCGCAAAACTCCTAACTTAGTCCCCATTGGGCGAGGAATAAATCTCAATCTCACCCCATACGGTAGGTGCGATCAAGCGAATGGATAATGAGTGCGATAGAGATCCCTTTCCAACCGCACCGATGCACACGGAAACCCGCGTCATGAGTCATCTTCTGTGGAGCACCCATCAACGAATGGGTTGGTATTCCATCGATCATGTCTACATGGAGATTAACAGTTTAAGACATTAGAAACCGCATGACTTGCGACCCAAAACGCTTAAATTGATTCCTATGGGACGCAGATCTGCGTCCCCTACAATGGCGATCAAAACCGAAAATATCTGGGCTTGCGATAGGAGTTGGGTTTCGTTGTGCTATATAAGACAACTATCACGCTTATTATCCATTCGCTTATGAACTTAGGCGGATTTTCGCCGTATTTTTGAGGATTACCACTTGTTGCGAGTGCCCATTACTAGCCATTAACCACTGCTTTCAGGTTCGTAGTAGTGCAATTCATTGCACGTTTTGAGTTTTACTAGCGACTAATCACTAGCCACTAAACACTTGCGAATTTTCTATCGCCTTTTCACAATTTAACAGAAATAGGAGAACATCTCATGAAAACATTGTGTTATTTGACGATGCTGCTGCTTTGTTTCTCTGTCGCTATGGCAGAGGAGACTTTCTTTTCCGCGTTAGAGAGCAAAGCGGAAGTTGAAAAAGAGGGTGCCACCGTTGACGGCGGGAGCTTCAAACCCGGCAAATTTGGAAACGGCTTTGTCAGCGAGAAGGTTGGCGATGTCATTCACTTCCCGGTGGAAGACCGGTTCGTCAATCTTGATGAAGGCACCGTTGAGTTGTGGGTAACCATGGGGCTTAATTCCAATGAGATTAACGGTGAACTTTTCCTGTTCATGACTTACAAACGCGGCAGCGACGCTGTATTTCTGCAGTTTGACGGCGGCGGGATCGCGCGGATGCGGATCAAAAGCGCCGGTGGATGGCATAATGCCGATAGCGCCCCGCTCAGGTGGAAAAAGGGCGAACATCACCACATGGCGGGGACATGGGGGGCCGACGGCTTGAAACTCTATTTGGACGGTGAGCTCGAAGGTGAATCTAATTTCAAAAGGGGGCCTACCCTGTTCGCACCGACCTTTGAGGTTAACAATGCTTCTCCGCCCGATCCGAAATTCCCAACGAATTGCGTCGTTGACGGGTTGCGGCTCTCCGATCATCAGAAGGACGTCGGTGAATTGGTAATGGGCAATCCGGCATCGGTACAACCGAACGACAAACTCGCAACTACGTGGGGACAAATCAAGCGCGCCAAGTAAGAATCACTGCAATTCCAATTGCCTACTGTGGGAGCGAATTCTACGCGCGAAGTAGGTCGCGCTTTGGAGGTCGCTCCTACCAAGCCCTATACCTAACGCGAGTTGTTACCTAAAATAAAGAAACCGAGTTTTCGGTTCAGGCTTCAGGGCGAATCCAGGGGAAACGCATCTAAATTTTCTGCCTGACAAAAAAGCAAATCAGGCTAAGTTTGTGATAATTTTTTAGGGGTTGTAGGTTGGGTTGAACGGAATTCGTTAGTGATCGCTAATCTTCGAGGAGTTTTCGAGTGCTCACTTTATCTGAACCTGCCAAAATTTGAGTGAAACCCAACATTAATCGTACATTCTACCGCCATGAGACATCCTCTATAATTAGATGCGTTTCCCCTGAAGGCGAATCAATTTACACTTGACAGCCAGCCAATCGTTGGTGTACACTTTCGCCGTGAATAGACTAGCCTAAGTTTAGCTAATAAGGAGGGGGAAGGTGAACATTACCAATATTCATGAAGCCAAGACTCGGCTGTCGCGGCTCATTGAGCGGGCGCAAGCCGGTGAAGAGGTTATCATCGCCAAAGCGGGGGTGCCGGTCGCGAAGCTCATTCGCTACGATCAAGAGGACGCTCCCCGCCAGCCGGGGTTCTGGCGCGGAGAAGTGAGGATTGCGGACGATTTCGATGAGTTACCTGAAGCATTTACGGCATATTTCGAGGAAGGAGACTGATGGTTCTTTCGCTCGATACACACGTGCTGCTATGGTGGCTCGCCGATGACACGACGCTTTCCCAAACAGTACGTGCGGCGATTTCAGATGGAAGGAATCTCGTGTTTGTCAGTGCCGCCGCCGCGTGGGAAATAGCAATTAAAAACGCGCTGGGCAAGCTTGATATACCGTCCAATTTGGAAGCCGCTCTAACAGCCAATCGATTTCAACCGCTGCCGATAACGATTCCTCACGCGCTAGCCGTTGCAGATCTCCCGAATCATCATAACGACCCTTTTGATCGCTTGCTAATCGCGCAGGCGAAGGTTGAAGGTTTTACGCTCGTTACCGGGGATGAGCAAATCAAGAAGTATGACGTTTCTATCATGGAAGCCTGAGCCAACAAGTTCGGCGTGATGCGGTAGGCGCAATAGGATCTACTATCGATCAACTGAGATCAAGCCAGTGAATCCCAATAGTAAATCCCGCGCGATATAGATAATCCTACTCCCTAATCGTTCGTTCGATCTCCCTTAATCCCACCCTACATATCGACGACACTTTAACCGGAGTACCGGAACGCCCCGACGCAATGGCGGCTTGGACGGTGGCGCAGATGTCGCGCCCGGCTTGAGCGTTCACGATAGTGTCGCCATCCGTGTCTATCGCCTGAGCGAAATTTTCGGCGAGCTGGTAGTGACTGTCGCGGCCGACGCCTTTATTCGGACGCTCGGTCGTCGGTTGCCCCCGGTAGTAGACACGAATCTCGGGGCGCGTCTCGTTGATGACGAGCGCTCCCTTCGATCCCAGCACATGAACCTTAATATCGCCGAGGTCCGAGTGGCTGGCGGCGCCGATGCGTCCGATGCACAGCGTTCCGAGGATGCCCTGATCCATCTCCAGCGTGACGGTCGCCAAGTCCTCGATGTCGTCGTCAACGCAGATTTGATGGAAGTGCGCGGTTGTGCGCGCGAAAACCTGTCGCACACCCACGCCGGTCAGCATGCGTATGTAGGCGAGCGGATAGATACCCTCAACATTCAGTTCGCCCAGTTCGCCGACGCGGACTTCGACATCGGGGCCGTCCGCTTGCGCCTTCTTTTGCCGGTCCAATCGGTTCACGGACGGCTTTTTCGGCCGGTTCGGATCCTTTGGAGGCCCCTTGTCCTTGGTGAAATAGAAATCGGAATGGATGGCGTAGAGTTCGCCTATCTCACCGCTCTCCAACACCTGCTTAGCTTGCGTTAGCGTGGGCTGAAAGTTGCCATTCCAGAGAAGGAACTTCACGCCGTTGCGCTCCACCGCCTCGACGACCCGGTCACACTCGGAAACGCGGTTGGACATCGGTTTATCCTGTAAAATGTGCAACCCCGCATCGGCGGCGCGCACACTCAGTTCGCAGTGACGCTCCGGCTGAGAACAAATCACGGCGACCTGCACGTCATAATCCGCGATGGCGCGCTCCACGTCCCTGACATAGGGGACGGCATAGTCGTCCGCGAATCTCTGGTTGCGTTCATGCACCCAGTCCGGCTGATCGGCGTCGTCGGCTACGACCACAGGCTCGAAACGGGGGTGCGCCGCTATCCCGATGGGGACATAGTCGTGCTTGACCACGCTTAGCGCGGCAAATCGAAATTTAGGCGAGTTCATAGCTATACTCCGCACTGTCAGAAATTGCGTCTTCTGTAGGAGCGATCTCCAGGTCGCGACCCTTGTACAAGGGAACTCCGATTCCCGACCTACTGGTGCTACGTAAGTCCTATTAGAAACAATTATTACTGGAAAAGAAAGCGCAATAATACGCAGCGCAAGGTATACCTCCATTCAATCTAGAGCCTGCCGGGACTGGAGCGAAGTCACGGCGGCTTCGGCAACGTGCAGCGCGGTTCGATTCTGGGGTACCGCTCGCCGCAGGCTCACACCCCTCCTCAACCGCGGTCGCAAATTGCTCTGGCTGAGCCGTCAGTGCGGTAGATTCCTATCCGGTGTCGATGGCGCTCGGATCCCCGCCTTGGCGCACGAGGTTTCGAGTCACCTTCTCCTCGGCGAATCTTCGCATTCCCAACGACAACCGATTGGGTGTCCGCCACGACCCTACGGCACCTCGACCGGCGTGCCGGAACGACCGGAGTCGATAGCCGCTTGCACGGTGGCGCAGATGGCGCGTCCGGCTCGCGCGTTCAACATGGTGTCGCCATCCGTGTCAATCGCCTGAGCGAAGTTCTCGGGGAGCTGGAAGTTGTTGTCGTCCGCGATTCGTTGATGCGGATATTCGGTCGCCGGTTGACCCCGATAGTAGACGCTAATCTCCGGACGCGCCTCGCTGATAACGAGCGCCCCCTCCGAGCCGAGCACATGAATCTTAATCTCGCCGATGTCTGGGTGGCTGGCGGCGCCGATGCGTCCGATGCACAGCGTTCCGAGGATATCCCGTTCCATCTCCAGCGTGACAGTCGCCAAGTCCTCAATGTCGTTGTCGACGCAGGCTTGGTGGAAGTGCGCGGTAGTACGCGCGAATACCTGTTGAACCTCCGCCCCGGTCAACATGCGTATGTAGGCGAGCGGATAAATGCCCTCAATCTTCAGTTCGCCCATGGGGTCGACGCCCACGCCGCCATCGGATCCGTCCGCATGAGCTTCCATCTGCCGTTCCAGCCAGTTGATGGGCGGCTTTTTGGGTTGGTTCGGATCTTTTGGAGGTCCCGCGTCCTTGGCGAAATAGAAATCGGCATGCACGGCATAGGGTTCGCCTATCCTACCACTCTCCATCACCTGCTTGGCTTGGATGAGCGCCGGCAGACAGTTGCGATTCCAGAGCAGGAACTTCACGCCGTTGCGCTCGACCGCCTCAACCACGCGGTCGCACTCGGACACACGGTTCGACATCGGTTTATCCTGCACGATATGCAACCCGGCGTCGGCGGCACGCACGCTCAAACCGCAGTGGCGTTCCGCCTCCGAGTTTACCACGGCGACCTGCACGTCATAATCGGCGATTGCGCGTTCGACATCGCGCACATAGGGAATATTGTACTCGTCCGCGAATTCTTGGTTGCGTTCATGCACCCAGTCCGGTTGATCGGCATCGTCGGCGACGACCACAGGCTCGAAACGGGGGTGCGCCGCCATCGCGACGTTGAGATAGGCGTGTTTGACGACGCTTAGCGAGGCAAATCGAAATTTAGGCGAGTTCATAGCTACCTCCGTTCAAACGTAGAGCCTGCTGCGATTGAAGCGAGGTCACGGCGGCTTCGGCGACTTGGAGCGCGGTTCGGTTTTCCGCGCCGCTCGCCGCCGGCTCGCGCCCCTCCTCAACCGCGGACACAAATTCCTCAAGCTGAGCCGTCAGCGCGGCTGAGCCTTGACTGGTGTCGATAGCGCTCGGATCGCCGCCTCGGAACACGAGGTTGCGGTTATGATGGTCGTCCGCATAAGCGGCGCCGGTCGATCCGATGAGGGACAGCGAGAGGTAGCCGTCGCCGTCTGGAAGTGTGCATGCCTCGTCTATCAGAGCCATTCCGCCGTCAGAAAAGCCGAGATGCACCTGGACGTAACCCGGGCGTCCTACCGCATAGACCTCGGTGGGCGACCCGCCAAACAGCCAGATGGCAAGATCGATTCCCAAAACAGCCCCTTCCAACACGATGTCATCGGCGCTATGTGGACCTGAAGGCTGCGACCACCGGTGCATACGCAGCAACCCTGGCTCGCCCAACTTGCCCTCCGCCAACGCGCTTTTCACCGCTTGGTGAGACGGCATAAACCGCAAGGAGCTGCTCGCCATGAGCCGCACGTCGGCAGACCGGCATGCGTCAACGACCCTTTCCGCATCCTCCACGGACGGCGCGAGAGGCGAGGCGGTCAGTACATGTTTGCCTGCCTCCGCCGCTTGCAAGGCTAGGCTGTTTCTGGCATGGTTGGATTCGGAGATTATCACGGCATCGAACGCATCCGCGCCGCTCTCCAACAATTTCTCAAGCGAATTTGCCGAAATCGACGCGCCGAGCGAGTCGGCAGCAGCTTGGGCGCGATCCGGCTGCGGATCGACTACCGCTACAAACGCCGCATTCGTGAAACGCGGTGCCACCGTCGTGTAAGAGGCGGCGATTTCTCCACCGCCAATCAGGGCTAATCGGGTTGTCAAAAGATCTGCACCTCCGTATTAAGGTTTTACATACTCCACAAGAAACAGATGAGATGGGTTTTCGGACGATTTGTATTGATCCGAATTTGAAAGTTTGCTAGAATCCCGACGGTATATTTTGACGATACGAAATAGTGCGATTATTAGACATCTTCCCTAATTAACCCGAGTTGCTGCCGATTGATAGTCCATGGATTTAAAGCTAAAATTGAAGCCATTGACCTTTCAATCCAGCGGAACGGTGTGTTTAAGGCTTTATCGAATTAACTCACATAGCCCCAGCGGGGCGGCAGGTGTATAGCAACACCGGATACACTCTCACCAAAGCCCCAGCGGGGCGACAGGTAACAGCTTGCGTCAATTAAATCACGAGATACAGAGGCTCGGAGCAGGGAAGAGAGCTGACAAGCAGCTAAACAAGCATACAATTACATTCCCTCAATTTCTTGACTGTACATTTGCTCCTTTTGTCACTCAACGCTGTGAAAGAAGCCCGAAACAACTGACATTATTTTGGAAAGATGTCTATTATCAGGACACGGTTTGTTTGTACCAATAACACCAGTTGTCGGAGCGATCAACTGAGCGGATAGCGAAGACGATAGTAATCTTTTCCCACTCGCGACAGTCGTAACTCGGAAATCCTTTCTACAGTATACATGATTCGAATCTGAAAGTGATAGTTATATTTGCGACGAAGCGAAGTCCAATGACGGGAGCGCCGGTGCGGGGTGTCTGTTCAACACACTATAGAATACTTGAGATCCCGTATTTGGCACAAATAGGAGAGGCTCGTAACAACCATGAATACAAACCTGAGACAGAGCACGACGCTAACCGAAGCCGAATGGCAGGAGTTCGAGAATGTCGGTTATGTGCGGCTGGGTGTGGTAGCACCGGAAGGACAGGTTGACGCGCTCTGCGAACGAATCGACCAGATCATGCTCGGGGACATCCGCTACGAAGGCATGCAGATGCAACTCTGTCCCTCCGCGTCGGATGACCACGACAAGGTAAATTTCAGCGGAAATCACAAGGGCAGCTCGTTGAAGTATCGGAAGATTCAGGAACTGGAGATGGATCCGCTGTTTCTCGACTATATCCGGAATCCGCTTTTCAGAGACATCACCCGGAAGAAAATTGGGGACAGGGTGAGCGTCTACCGGGCAATGTTCTTCAATAAACCCGCCGAGGGCGGTATATCGAAGAATTGGCACAAGGATTCGGGTTGGAGCCTCAGCATTCCCGAAGAAATTACGGTCTACACGGCGCTCGACCCGCAGACCCGCACAAACGGTTGTCTCATGGTCATCCCGTACTCGCATAAGGAGTGCCCGCTCGAGTCGGTCAAAACGGAGGAGACCATACGGAAATACGCGCCGCCGGAGAAGCGGGTCTTCATGGAAATGGAGAAGGGCGAGGTTGTCCTCTTCAAAAATCATATGTTGCACTCGTCCCTGGTGAACACCACAAACCGTCCACGCCGCGCCTTCAGCATCGCTTTTGTTCATGCGGATACGTACAGCACGACTTCGGGCAGACGCTATCCTGAGGTGTTGCCGGAGTACCGTCCGGCAGCGAACGCGTAATGTATACTCCACGCTGTCAGAAATTGCGTCTTCTGTAGGATCAAACGAGCGGATAGCGAGTGCGATAGAGATCCCGCGATCTCCAAGTCGCGACTCTTGTACGAGGCAACTCCGATTCCCGACCTGCTGGTGCTACGTAAGTCCTATTAGAAACAACTATCACTGGAAAAGAAAACGCAATAGTACCCAACGCAAGGTATAGAAGAAGGTGGTCAGTGGCTAATGATGAGGTTCTGATGACGTTTCATCGCAGGAATACGATAAAGAGGGCTGCACGGACGCAGAATTCTTCGTAGGGGTTGGGTCTCCCAACCCATTGTGCGAGGATTAAGGAGAATATATTGTAGGGTGCGCACTGCGCACCAGCCTCTAGAAACCCCAGCGGGCCGACAGGTAACAATGCTCCAACGACCAAAAAAATGTCCATACCATCTAGTTTTCAGACACGTTCCAATATTCTTTCTCTCTCCCATCGACTGTGGTTAAAATGGTCCTTGCTTGTTAGTTGCGTCGTGATGAGCATGGGAAGCGGTAGCGCTGTCATTGGCGGTGAACCCCTCAGGATTGACACTAAAACGCAGTTGTTTGTTGACGACCTTCTGATTCATCATAAGGAAGGGGTCGTGCGCCGCGTCCAGCAGGCGGCCAAGATGGATAAGCCGGTGTTGACGCCCGAGCACCCATGGGAGTTTTCGTACCATCCGGAGGACGATGGCGTCGGAAAACGCATCTACGTCTACGGCACCGTGTTTTTCGACTCACTCCAAGGCCTGTACCGCATGTGGTACATGAGTCGCATGAGCCACCGGCACGATTTCGCCATACCGGAATTGGAAATCCCGGGCGGCGGCAATATCCACCGAGACCTAACGCTGTACGCCACGAGCACGGACGGCATCCACTGGGAGAAGCCCGATTTAGGGCTATGCCACTTCGGCCGCCTATCCGGTAGCGGAGAGAACATCGTTGGGGACACTCAAAACAACATTATGCTCGATTTTCACGGCGCCAGCGTCTTTCTTGATGAGGAGGAGCCCGACCCGCAAAAGCGTTACAAGGCAATCGGTTTCATCAGACGGTTTGAGGAGATTCGTATATGTTATTCGCCCGACGGCATTCATTGGTCGGAACCGCAGCCTTCTGCCGATAGACGTAACGAGGGATCTTTCAACGCCTGTTACGTGTCGGGGCTAGGTCGCTACGTGGCAGGGAGTATCATACGGTCAAACGATCCGCGCTACGAGTTTATCAATCACGAGGGACAACGCGGCCGAAAACGGGTTGTCACGACACTCATCAGCGGGGGACGGGATTTGGAGCGCTGGGAGGAAACAATGGTCATCTATCCCGACGACCAAGATCCGCCCAGCACGCAGTTCTACGGAATGGCGCCGTTCACCTACGGCGATAACGATATTATCTTCGGGTTTCTGCATGTGTTCGATTACATAGGCCCCGGAGCCGCCAACGACGATGGGCCGATTGAAGCGCAACTGGTGTATAGCCGCGATGGCAGGAGTTGGCACCGCACGGAAGACAGAAGCCCGGTTATCCCTTTGGGACCCAAGGGCTCTATTGACGGCGGAATGATAATCATGACAGCCCTCGGCACATCCATGCACGACGACGAGCTAGTCGCATACTATACCGCAGGGAACACCGGGCACGGTGCGCCGGTTAAGAATCGTCACTTCACGATTGCGAGAGCGAGTTGGAAGCGTGATCGGCTGGTGGCTCTACAAGCCGATGGCGAACGCGGCATCGTGGAGACCGTACCGCTGGAGACGACGGGAAACCGCTTGGAAATCAACGCCGACGCAGGCGATGGGCTGATTAAGGTAGAGGTGATCGACGCGGACGGAAACGTGCAATCGGGGTATTCGGGCGCCACCTGTGATGCTATCGACGATGACAGCCTCGCGCACGAAGTTCGGTGGGAGGGCAGAGACCTGTCAAGCATTCGGCGACCCTTCCGGTTAAGGTTCCTGATGAGCAACGCGAAGTTGTACGCGTTCAGAATAATGTAACCCAAGTTGCCACCTTTGTAGCACCCCATTATTCCTATCGGAATAATTCTTTCAGCAAGTAACACTCATTTTTCGCTCTATGACAGGTTTTGAAAAAGCGTTCCTTCGTAGAATGGTTTCACTCCAGCGGAGATCAAGTGACTGGATAAGGAACGCGATAGGGATCTTCAATGTCAATAGAACACGATTTCTCCTCGCGTCTGCACTCCAGAGGATCAAGCGAGTGAATAGCGAGTGCGATAGAGATCCTGTGCAATGTGGAGTGTTACTTGATAGCACTCCATTATCCCTGTCGGAATAATTCTTTCAGCAAGCAACACTCATTTTTCGCTCTATGACAGATTTTGAAAAAGCGTTCCTTCGTAGAATGGTTTCACTCCAGAGGAGTGCAATGTCAATAGAATCGTGATGCGTCCAATCTCCGCGCTCCAGCGGAGCGCAATGTGTATAGCGAATTATCAAATGACACTCGTTTTTCGCTCAATGACTAGCCGTGAAAAGCGTTCCTTCGTAGAATGGTTTCACTCCAGAGGAGTGCAATGTCAATAGAATCGTGGTGCGTCCAATCTCCGCGCTCCAGCGGAGCGCAATGTGTATAGCGAATTATCAAATGACACTCGTTTTTCGCTCTATTGCTGGATTTGAAAAAGTGTTACTTGATAGCACCCTATAATCCCTGTCGGAATAATTCTTTCAGCAAGTAACACTTACTAGTCAGAGTCCCTTTCCTCGATCCAGAGGATTAAGCGAGTGAATAGCGAGCGATCAAATGAGCGGATAGCGAATGCGATAGAGCTCCCATAGAAATCTTCAATATCAATAGAATACGATATGTCCAAATTTCCGCACTCCAGAGGATCAAACGAGTGAATAGCGAGTGATCAACTGAGTGAATAACGAAGGCGATAGAACTCCCATAGAGATCCTGTGCAATGTGGAGTGTTACTTTGTAGAACATTCGTAGCGTGGGATCAAGGAAGCGTATAGCGACCGCGATAGAGGTCTTCTGCGCACCAGCCTCTATAAATCGAACTCCACTGATCTTCAATGTCGAGCCAATTATGATTTCAAACTGTTTCTCAAACTCTTGTTCTTTCGTCAATAGGCTGTTGTCTCAATGGTTCCTGCCTGTCAGTTGCGCCGTGATGGGCGTTGGAGGCGGGAACACCGCTCTCGGCAACGATCCCCACCAGATTGGGGATGCGACACAACTGTTTGTCGACGACCTGATCATCCATCGCAAGGAGGGAGTTTCTCGGCGCGCCCAACAGGGATCCAAGATGGATAAGCCGGTCGTAATGCCCGAGCACCCGTGGGAATTCGCCTATCATCAGGGTGAAGATTATTTCGGCAAGCACATCTTCATCTATGGCACCGTGTTTTTCGATCCGCACCAGAACCGGTACCGCATGTGGTACATGAGTCGCATGAGCGGCGGGCACGATTTCGCCATTCCGGAACTGGAAATCCCCGGCGGTAATATCCACTGCGATCTGACACTGTACGCAACGAGCATGGACGGTATCCATTGGGATAAGCCCAAACTGGGATTATCCCACTTTAATCGCCTATCCGATAGCGGCGAGATCATCGATGGCAGCACTGAAAACAACATCATGCTCGACCTCCACGGCGCCAGCGTATTCCTGGACGACGAGGAGTCCGACCCGCAAAAGCGTTACAAGGCGATCGGTTTTGCCAGAAGGTTTGAGGAGATTCGGATATGCTATTCGCCCGACGGCATCCACTGGTCGGAATTGCAACCTGTAGCAGATCGGCGCAACGAAGGGAGTTTCAACGCATGCTACGCGCCGAGTCTTGGATGTTACGTGGCGGGAAGTCTCATTCGGTCGAACGATCCGCGTTACGAGTTCATCAATTATGTAGGGAAACACGGCAGAAAACGAGTTGTCACGGCACTCATCAGCGACGGGCGCGATCTGGAGCGTTGGGATGAGACGATGGTCATCTACCCCGACGATCACGACCCGCCCAGCACGCAGTTCTACGGCATGACGCCGTTTGTCTACGGCGACAACGGAATCATCTTCGGGTTTCTGCACGTGTTCGATTACACCGGTCCGGGACCCACGAATGACGATGGTCCCATCGACGCGCAGTTGATATACAGCCGCGATGGTAGGACGTGGCACCGACTGGAAGACCGTAGCCCCGTCATCCCTTTGGGCCCCGATGGCACATTTGACGGCGGGATGATAATCATGACGGCGGTCGGCACATCCTTGCACGATGACGAACTGGTAGCGTATTACAACGGGCGAAACTTCGGGCACGGCGGGCCGAACAAGGATAGTTTATTTTCGATTGGGAGGGTGAGTTGGCGGCGTGATCGGCTGGTGGCTCTGCAAGCTAATCGCGGCGTTGTAGAGACCGCCCCGTTGGAAACGCTGGGCAACCGTTTGGAAATCAACGCCGATGCCACCGGTGGGGAGATTTCGGTAGAGGTGATCAACTCGGAAGGAGAAGTGCAACCGGGGTTTTCAAGCGAAGCCTGCGATGCTATTGACGGCGATAGTCTATCGCATCAGGTACGCTGGGAAGGCAGAGATTTGTTGGGTGTCCGGCGTCCATTCCGGTTGAGGTTCCTGATGCGTCGCGCCAAGTTGTATGCATTTAGAATCCTGTAGGAGCGATCTCCAGGTCGCGACTCTTTGCATTTCGCTCTTTCGGCGCATGTAGGAGATCAAGTGAGCGAATGCGATAGGGATCCTCTCCAGGTCGCGATTCGGAAAGAGGTGATGAAAATGCTTAAAACGCCGTTTCTGTTACTCGCGGTATTCGGGCTATGTATGTTCGCCAACGGGTGCGACTCAAAGGCCATGTTTGAGACTACCGTTTACTTCCTTGACGACAAAGAGTCTTCTCTGGTGCCCGAAAAACGCTTAATAGAGCTAAAATATGAGACATCGGCGGAGAAACAGTTCACCAACAACGTGGAAAAAACGCTGAACATCCTGATTAAAGGCCCGGGAGATCCGAAGTTGCGAAGGGCAATTCCGAACGGGACGAAGCTGTTGTCGGTGTCATTCAAAGACCATGTCGTATACGCTGATTTCTCGAAGGAATTCAAATCCGGTCTTCCAAACGATCCGCGGCGGCAGGCGCTGACGATAGACTCCATAGTTCTCTCGCTGGCCAAGTGGCCCGGAGCTGCGGCAGTGAAGTTCCTGGTTGAAGGCGAAAGTCTTCACCCGTTCGCGGGCTATGCCGATATTGACAAACCTATCACCGACCCGATTCTCCCTCAATAGATTAAGGAATTTGACTGACGCCGAGGCGCAACCGAAATACTGGTGCTGATGATGAACATTGAACAATCTCTAAGCGAAACGCTATATAACGGGATTGAATTGCCCGTACCGTGGCCGCCGAACCACGGCGAACCGACCGGTGAACCGGTGCCCGTTCCCTATCTGGATAACCCGCCGGAGGTCATCCAGATTGACGTGGGTCGCCAACTGTTCGTTGATGATTTCCTGATTGACGACACGACCTTGGAGCGGACGTTTCATGCGGCAAGGATGCATCCGAGCAATCCCGTCCTCGACGTGCCGAGCTACAGTGGCGGTCTTTGGTACGATTCGGGCGAGGGAATTTTCAAGAATTGGCACAATCTCCGGCACGGCGTCGGCTACGCCACGTCCGAAGACGGAATCCATTGGGAGAAACCGCTGCTTGATGTCGTGGAGGGCACGAATCTGATTCTGGAACATGCCGATCCCTGGGAACCGGGCAAATACTTTAGCTGTGATACAACCAGCGTTTGGATCGATTACGAAGAGTCCGACCCGGATAGGCGGTACAAACTCTTCCTCACCTATTTGTGGCCCAACAACATCAACGACTTCTTCTTTTCGCTCTGTTATTCGGCTGACGGCATCCACTGGAGCGAGCCGGTTGTCACCTCGTGGCGCCATGTCGGCGATCATACGAATGCCCACTACAACCCGTTTCGGAAGTTGTGGGTAGCTAACATCAGATACCATTGGGGAAGCGACGGACGCTGCCGAGCCTACCTTGAAAACCGGGATCCGGAGAAGCTAACGTGGGCGTCAAGCGAAGCGAGAGTGGGAGGAATCGTGCCGTGGCTGGCGGCTGACCGCCTGGATCCGCACCACCCCAAGCCGGAGTTTAGCGGCATCCGACCGCAACTTTACCATTTCGACGCCATCGCCTACGAGAGCCTTATGTTGGGATTCTTCAGCGTGCATCAGGGACCGCCCAACGAGGAGTGCCACAAGTTGAGGATTCCGAAACGGAACGAGGTCGTGACCGGATACAGCCGCGACGGTTTCCATTTTGACCGGCCGAATCGAACGCCGTTGTTCGAAGCGAATGAGGAACGGGGCGCTTGGAACTGGGGAAATGTGCAGTCCGTCGGTGGGGGTTGCATCGTCGTCGGGGATGAACTCTACCTGTACTGCAACGGCGTGGGCCGTGCCGAGGACGGCGGAAAAAGCGGGCGCACCACCGGGCTGGGGATTCTGCGTCGTGACGGCTTCGCCTCCATGGGATCAATCGGGAACGAGGGAACTCTGACCACGCGACCCGTGCAATTCAGCGGCAAACACCTATTCGTGAACGCGGATTGCGACCAAGGCGAGCTGCGTGCGGAGGTGCTTGACAAGGATGGGGACGTTATCGCTCCCTATACGAAAGAGAACTGTGAGCCGATTCGCGGCAACGAGACACGGCGGCGGGTGAATTGGGAAGGTGCATCGGATCTCGGTAGGTTGGCGGGACAAACCGTGAGATTCAAATTTTATCTCAGATTGGGCGAGTTGTACGCTTTCTGGGTAAGCCCGGCTGAATCAGGCGCCAGCCGCGGCTACGTCGGCGCCGGAGGACCGGGTTACACGGGTTTCGTGGATAGTGGCCACGTATAAGAGCGATCAAGCGAGTGGATAGCGATAGATGTTTCCTGTAGGAGCGATCTCTAGGTCGTGATTCTTCGCTTTTCGTCGTTCTGGCAAATGAATCTCGAGCTTGGAGTCGTTACTAAAACACGAGAGACGTTTCCTGTAGGAGCAATCTCCAGGTCGCGATTCTTCGTCTTTTGTCGTACTGGCAAAGCAATCTCGAGTTGGGAGTCGCCGCTAAAACGCGATAGACGTTTCCTGTAGGAGCGATCTCCAGGTCGCGATTCTTCGTCTTTTGTCGTACTGGCAAAGCAATCTCGAGCTGGGAGTCGTCACTAAAACGCGATAGACGTTTCCTGTAGGAGCGATCTCCAGGTCGCGAATCTTCGCTTTTCGTCGTTCTGGCAAAGCAATCTCGAGCTTGGAGTCGTCACTAAAACACGAGAGACGTTTTCTGTAGGAGCGATCTCCAGGTCGCGAATCTTCGTCTTTTGTCGTACTGGCAAAGCAATCTCGAGCTGGGAGTCGTCACTAAAACACGAAAGACATCTCCTGTAGGAGCGATCTCCAGGTCGCGATTCTTTCGTTCCAATCGAAAATCGCTCCGAACTATCAATACAAACTATGCCAAATGCCCCAAACCGAGGACACCGCCAACTGCGGAAAGGCAGACGCTCCATACCGGACGCCTACTACTTCCTTACACTTTCCACAATTGACAGAAAACCGCTTCTTGCAAATGAGAAGGTGGCAGCCGTTATATTTCAAGCCTTTGATTGGCTCGAAACCAATAAATGGTGCAAATGGTTTTGCCTAATCGTAATGCCAAATCATATCCATGCCGTCATTCAACTCGGGGATAATCAATCCCTTTCGAGGCTCGTCCAAACCTTAAAGAGTTTCACAGCGAGACAGGTTAACAGCAACTCGGGACGCAGCGGCCCGTTCTGGCAAGCGGCTTATCATGAACATGCTATTCGACAAGACGAATCATTGAATGCGATTATTCGATACTGTTACGAAAATCCTGTGAGGAGCGGATTGGTGAAGGCAGCGAAGGATTATCCGTATTGGTGGTCTAAATTCAAGATGGAGTGAGGAGGACACAACGTTCTCAGAGCGTAATTTCCCCCTGCTCTTGCATTCACCGGAGCGATTCTTTCTTTTTCCGTTGTTTCGACGAAGAGGTCGCGACCTGGAAATCGCCGGTGCGTTGGAAAACGAGGTGCCGATTGAACTGAATGCTGGCGATTGTAGTTTTCATCACAGTCTTCTGATGCATTGCAGTAGAGCCAATCATTCGACTGCTCGTAGGAGGGGATACGCCACGCAATACATGAGCGCGAAATCCAAGTTCACAGGTGAAGGCACTCCGTATAGGACCGATTTCCTCTTGCTGCGCGGCGAAGAATTTCCGGGATGTGTTTAGCGTCAGTTTCTGGAGTTATTGTCATTTACATCCATATTTGCACAATTGCACAAGGTCGGCTGCGTCCTCGTAGCGCGAACTGTATGACGTTTAATTATTTAAATCGGTTATTCTAATCTTTCCCGGGCCCGGTAGGTGCGATCAAGTGACCGAATAGGATCAAACGCGTGGATAACGAGTGCGATAGAGATCTCCACGCGATAGAGATCCCTTTCTAACCGCACCGGGCTTCGCCAAGAAATTACCGAATTGACTATTTATCTTCATTATTTAGTTTGCGCGTACCTCAATCTATACTCCGCGTTGTCAGAAATTGCGTCTTCTGTAGGAGCGATCTCTAGGTCGCGACCCTTGTACGAGGGAACTCCGATTCCCGACTTGCTGTTGCCACGTAAATCCTATTAGAAACAATTATCACCGGAAAAGAAAGCGCAATAATACCCAACGCAAAGTATAACAAATCAAAGCAGCGAATTGTTCAAGCGACTGAATAACGAAGCAGGATCTTCTATGGGAACTCTATCGCGGTTACTGTTCGTTCCCTTAATCCCTAATTGTCCACTCGGTTGATCGATAGAGATTCCATCACGTATTACGATCAAGCGACTGGACAGGGAGCGCGATAGTAAATCCCATTACGAATCGCCATCTCTTTAGGTCGTGCGCCATTCGAGCGCGTAAGTCCAAACCATAAAGCAAGGAGGCAATGATCATGGCACTGACAGATGAACAAAAGCAGCAATTTGACGAGAACGGTTATATCATCGTTCATAACCTTCTGACCGATGAGGAGGTGCACGCGGTCGGGAAACGAGCCGATCAGATTTCCGTAGGGGAGGTCGTCCCGGAGCCGGGGTTCGGTCGCCAAGTTGAACCGGCAATTCAACGCAAAGAGGTGGAAGCGAAATCGACACTCGAATCCATCCGCAAACTTGGTGGTTTGGTTCGTACCGATCCGGTCATGCACGCGCACGCGACAAACCCGAAAATTTTGGATGTCTTGGAAGGTTTACTCGGTCCCGATATAAAGCTGTTCGGCGATCAACTGTTCATGAAATCGTCCGCGCACGGGTCGCGCAAGAATTATCACCAGGATTCCAACTCGTGGAGACCGTATGTACCGTACAGCCTCGTGAGTTGCTGGGCGGCGTTGGACGACGCGACGGTCGAAAACGGATGTCTGTGGTTTATTCCGGGCAGCCACAAGTGGGGACTGCTCGACGTTGAACGTGAGCGAGAGATTGAGAAGAAGGCGCTTGCGGGACCGCTGGAAAATGAGGTGCCGATTGAACTGAAAGCCGGCGATTGCAGTTTTCATCACAGCCTCACGTTGCACTGCAGCCACACCAATCGATCAAAAACCCGGCGTCGGGGGTACGCCACGCACTACATGAGCGCGAAAACGAAGTGCACGAATGAAGGTGCACAGTCAAACACTCATATGTTGCTGCGCGGTCAGGAATATCCGGATTGTGTTTAGGTGGATTGAACAGTTCGTAGGTCGGGATAGATGCCCGACCTACGAGAAGAGGGACGAGAAGAGGGACAAATGTCTGACGCCACTCATCAACAGGATTTGGCAACACAAATTGAAAACCTCCATGAGGCGGGTGAATTTGACACGGCTTTGGAGATTAGTGCGCGCGCATTGGAATCCGATCCGGTGGATTTGGAGGCTTACCGTTCTCGATGGAGGCTTGTATCCGACATATATTCGGAGGAGGACGCAAAAGAAAAGATTCACCCTGAAATCGAATCTTTACTGCAGACAAACGCAGAAACCCCGGAAGTATTGAGCACTGCCTATTGGGGCTATAGGGGCCTTGTTGGCGATGCAGAAAATATTCCAAAGGAACTGCTTGACAAGATGCTGCAATACCCCGGAACCAAGGCTTATCAGAGCGCACTGTTCGGATTAGCCGACCAAAGCCAAGACACTCGCCAAGAATGGCACTATTACCAACGCCTCATTGACGAGTGTACCGCCTCGGATGTCCCGGGATTATCTTGGTATTTGTTAGCACATGAAAAAATGCTGTGGTTAGTCGAGCACGATAGGTCCCTGGCAAGCGATGACCAACTTGACGAACTTATTGACCGACTCTTGAAAGCACATCTTTCCCACTGTCAAGATACACAGCATGCGTTCTGTCCGGCTTATACCCAAGCGGTAAGATTGCGGCTCAAGTTCAACATCGGATTGGACAAAGCATTGGAACTTTTAGATCAGGCTGAAATCAGGTTAGGTGAAAAAGAGGAACGGGATCGATTTGTCCAATACTACAAAAAACCGGTAGCAGAAGCATACAAGGAAATCCAGCGCTTGCGTTGTGAAGTCTACGTGCGTCAGGAACGATGGAGAGAAGCTCATGACGGGCTTACGGCGAACGCGCCGGATTTTCTGGAATCACTGTCGGCGAGGTTCAACGAGAATGCCATAAATTACTTCTACATGTTGGGACGATCGGCGGAAGGGATTGGAGAGTGGGAAAACGCTAAGCGATACTATGCCGATGCACACTTTGCGCCCACCCCTCACGCGGATAGTCGGGCAGGTTTGGAGCGTGTCTATCATCAGATAGAGCGAGGAGCTGCCGATACGTTTGAGGCTTTCCTTGATAACACCGAAGCCGAATACCGCGTCCGAGAAGATGCTGACCGCGAAACCATTCGTCAGAAAGCTGTCATAAATCGGCTCAATAAGAAAGCCACGGACTTTTCTTTAGAAACGTTGGAAGGAGAGGCATTCACGCTATCGGCAGCGCGTGGAAAGGTTGTTTTGCTTGATGTTGGAGCGTCGTGGTGCGGTCCATGTAACGACGCAATACCGCAAATCAAGACAATCTACAATCAGTTCAGCAAAGTCGATGATGTAGCCATCTGGGGAATTAACGACGGTGAGACTCCTGAACAGGTAGAGAAATTCTTGGAAGAACACCAGCCGTCTTGGCCAATCTTGCTAGATCGTCGGAAGCAAGTGAGGGAGGCATACCAGATTAAAGGAATACCGTTTTTTATCCTGATTGATAAAGCGGGGAATTGGCAGTACAGTTTTATAGGTTCGAATCTCATAGGCGGTCAGCCGTTAATTTGGATGATTGAAGCGCTCCTCGCAGATTGAGACCCTAAGAGCTTGTTTGAAAAGTACATTCGTAGGGTGCGCACTGCGCACCAGCCTCTAACAACCCCAGCGGGGTGGAAGGTGTGTAGAAACTTCGAAACCCGTGAGCCCAAGCCCCAGCGGAGATCAACCGAGCGGATAGCGAGGGCGATAGAGGTTCCACAGGTATGTAGCAGACAGCACTAAATACATAACGAAACTTCCCACAAATGACTTTGCTACCGATTATTCAAACAGGCTCTAAATATTGGATTCATGCAAGCTGTCCCGATTCATGGAAAATTATTACTGTGTAAAGTATTACCTAATGGGAGTTTGATCGCACACTGCACAGGATGACTTGCCACTACGAGGTGCAGAGCTGTCAACTACATAACTCCTAACAATTCTAAGCTAGGAAAGGCACAAGTATGAGCGACATGACAAATGTTCAGGATCCAAATTTTCCACTTATCCAACTTCCGACGCAATTCCGCGCCCAGCGGCACACAATGGTGGATAGGCAAGCGGGGATAGGGGAAACGATAGAGGTATTTCGGGGGCAGGGACCCGGGTGCATCAGACACATTTGGATCGTCCCCAATCCAATCTCGGACACGCGATTTACCCCAGATTATATCGACAATTCCAACACCAATGCCATCATCAAAATCTACGTCGACGACGACCCGCGCCCGTTGGTCAACATGGATCTGAAGCGGCTGTGCGGTGTGTTGCTCGACCAATCTCCGTACCGCGTCGACAACGCCGCGTTCGCGGTCTTGCCCAGAAAAATGGGGTCGGTACACGGTGATTGCTTCAACATATATCTGCCGATTCCTTTTGCCAAATCCTGTCGTATCACGATGGAACCGTTGATGGATCAGGTGATACGAATAATGGCGGATTGGCAGCAGTTCCCCGAAGGGACGGACATCACGCCTTACCGTTTGCACGCGGTATACAGAAGTGAATACCCCGCGAGCCATCACTCATCCTTTCTCATGGCTGATTTATCCGGCAAGGGCTTTGTGGCGGGCATCGTCAAAGGCATCCGTCAACGCGAACACACCGACATGATCTATCATACCGGCGGTCAGGTGTGGATGATAGACGGGGAGACCGATCCCCATGTCATGAGAGGAATCAACGAGGAGGATGACTTTGCGTTCGGCTGGGGATACCACGAGGTGATGACGCGCTGGATCGGTTGCCCCTACCACCGCTATGCGACGCGCACCGACCAGGACGGTGTCATTTACCGTTTGTTCGGCATGAATTCTGTAACGTTCGATTCCTCGCTGTTACTCCGCTGCGGGTCTCGCGCGGACGACACGGAGACCGTGGTGTACTATTATCGCGTGCCGGAAAGTCAGGCACCCTTGGTCGCTTCACCTGAAACGTGGGAAATTGCCGGTCCATTCGAGTGCGATAGCCACGAACGATTCCTACAATCAGAGATTCCCGAAGAGATAACAGGCGCTTGGACGGGACAGTTCCAAGAAAACGAGGTGGAGTTTTCGGTACACACGGCAAACTCGGAGCACACGTGGATTGACCTGTCAACCTACTGCCGCTCCGGCTCTCAGGGTCAATTGGAACGTTCCGCCTATGCCCGCACAACCATCGAGTCTGACGAGGAGCGGTCGGTTCAAATTCGGTTGGGATTCGACGACTGGATGACCGTGTGGCTAAACGGCGAAAACTTGGGAACTTTTCGACATGATCACGGTTTCGCGGCGATTAACGTCCCCGCCCGTTTGAAGAAGGGCGACAATAAACTGATGGTCAAGCTCAGCAACTTTGAAAACATCACGCATGGCTGTTGGGCAATGAGTTGTTCGATACAGAACCGGGACTAGGATGTGTTGACACCTATGTGAAGCTGTCAATAATCGTAGGGGCGAGGTCCCCTCGCCCATTGGCAATGCTGGTTGGCAGTCTCAATCCATACGGGTCGCGAGTGGTTCGTGATTCAAATCTCGACAGTGAAACATTAACTTATCTTCCGCATTATCGAGCACCTAAAAGTTTAATTTCTCAGTTGGCCGTATCCCGCATCACAATTGACAGCACCCCATTATCCCTGTCGGAATAATTCTTTCCGCAAGTAACACTTGCTAGTCGGAGTCCTTTCCTCGATCCAGAGGATCGAAATGTCAATAGAATGCAATATGTCCATAATCCCGCGCTCCAGAGGAGCGCCATGTGGTGTGTTACTTGGTAAAATGAAGTTGATAATGGAAGGGCAAAACCGGTCAATCAATCGGACTCACGGTAGTACCTTGATGATTTTTTCTCGTTTGTGAATATATACCCCAAGATTTGGTATGTGAAAATTCGAGATTACACAAGTCTATTATGCGGAATATGAGTATAGAAATGGTATTAGCTCGACTTCGTGCACAACCGAAGTGATGCGAAACATCAATCCGTGTTGGTTTGGGTGGATCCAGCCACCGCACCAGTTCAAATCGCTCACTATGACAACGGTTGTGCTCCGATGGAGTGCAGGATATAATCAGGCCTAGAGCCTTTTTCAACATGCTCCAAATAAGAGGTTATATCCCACAGCAGGATGGTGCCGTCACAACCCCCGCTCGCCAGTTGCGTGCCATCCGGCGAAAAAGCCAATGTGACAATATCCCGCGCGTGTCCCCAGAAGGTGGCAAGATTTTCGCCTGTTGAGACCTTCCACAACCGTACCGGAACCTTCTCCATATCTAAGTTCCAACCGGGGCCAGATGCAAAGTATCGTCCGCACGGCGAAAAAGCCAGCGCCGTCTGCCAGAGTCCGTTATGTATCCAACTTTCCGGCTTTTGTATTGCCAGCCGGGTCTCACAACGCGTAACGTCCCACAGTAAAATCTCTTTCTCCGTATCGCCGACAATCAGAGTGCTGCAAGGGGAAAACGCAACAAACTCAATGCGGTCTCCGGGGAAATTGGGAATCTCTTCGCCGCGTTGAACATCCCAGAGTCGCGAATCGGGACTGTAATTTGCCAAACTCACAAGAAAATTCTCGTTCGGGCTAAACACGAGATTCACTATCTCGGTGGTATGCTTCGTGAAAGTGTGGCACTTTTCCCTTCGTTTTACATCCCATACGTTAATCCTGCCTTCGTCATCTCCGCAGGCGAGGCGTTGGGTATCGGGAGCGAATGCGACTGCCCAATGAGTTGGCGATTTCTCCAGTGTGATTTGTGCAAGGGGCGTGTAGTTTCCCACCTCCCACACATTGAGTATGTTTTCGTCTTCGCTGGTGGCATGGATCTTTCCGCAGGAAGGCGTGTAAACGCGATGTCCTATACGGGGTGGATTAAAAACGCTTGGGGCTTGTGAAGGTTCGTCAACATCCCATAGTCGAATTCCGCCACCCCTATGGGCGCACGCTAGGGTCTCTCCATCGGACGAAAACACCAGCGATTCGGCAAAACCGGTGTGTAAGTGGGCAACTGTGCGAGGGTGTGGATTCTCGCCTGACCACACCTTAAAATCGTGCAAACAGTCAACGACCAACCGTGTTCCGTTTGTGAAATGTACGGCGGGTCCAATTTCCCCATCATTTTCTAAAGTATAGAGTTTTTCGCCGTGTTCCACATCGCGCACCTCAACGGTGCTGGTATCATTGAACACCATCGCGGCGCACGGGACGTTCTCGGAAGTATAGGAAACTATGATTCGGTCCGCACCGAAGTTAGGATACGCGCTGTGCAGTTGCCAACTTTCGGCATTCCACACCTTCAACTTCGCCTTACCCTTTCTATGACCGCCGGCAGCGAGGAACCGGCCGCACGGTGAAAAGGCGAGGGAGTACAGGACATCGGGACATTCTGTGAGGTAGGCAACGCGTTCACAACTAGACACATCCCACACGGAGATGCACTCTTCTGTTGGCTCGGTTGATGGATTTGCGTTGTCCGGGCTTGCGCAGGCGATGAGGCGGCTGTCGGGCGAGAAAGCGACCGGTCGCGTGAGTCCACAGTACCGTACCTCTATCTCGTACTCGCTATTGAGTTTTGCAAGCCCTTCACCGGTTTTCGGGCACAAGATATCAACGATGTAGTCACGTTTGCCGGACACGGCGAGCATCCGACTATTAGGCGAGAAGACAAGACGGGAAATCTCGTTTTGACGTAACAGTTGATTTTGGTGTTCCCATCGTTCCATCTGCGAAATGCAGGCGCCGCGCACCACGTCCCATACTTTCACGTGACCATCATATCCCCCTGTCGCAATCCATTCGCCGTTGGGTGAAAACGAGATGGCGGAAATCCTGGCAACCCCTCCTTGCTCCAGGTTCCATAGCGCTACCGGAGACATCGTGGGCAGTTCATACCACCACAGTCCGCTGGGAGTGCCGATGACAAGATAGTCACCATCCGGGGAGATTGCCATATCCCACACATTCCCCTGTCCCAATCGGGCAACCGCTCCATCCGGCAACGCGCACAGCGTGGCATCGCTATTGCGAAGTCCGACTTGAAATCGTGCAGGTTTTCGGTTTGGCATCGTCAAGATACCTTTCTTGGTTGATATTGTCTTTGTTCTTGATACGGTCCAATTCTGAAAAATACCCGCTTACACAGCGAGACGAGGTTGATAATCTATGCTTAATTATTGCGAGGCACGTTTGTGTTGGTAGAACGCGGTCGCGGTTCACTCGCTTCGCTAGTCCGAATGCGTAACGCTAACCGTCGCGCGGCGCAGTTTGGAAAGAGATTACGATCGCCGCAATGATGACCTCTGTATTTGGCATTTCAGTCTTCTACTATAACACAGAATCGGATGCACTTTATTACCCAAGCCAAAGGTCGCAATGGATGATAATCATCCCTATCAATTCTTATTCGCATCTTGTGGTTCAGCCCTTTTAGCTGCTTCATCTGCGCAAAGTTGAATACAACCTAACAAGAACTACAAAAGCTGTCACGAACAGTTTCAGTTTTTCAGATGCAATCTGAATTTACTCATGCTATACTCCTCTGATTGTAGGGGCGACGTAAGATTTATATAGTCATATTTAGAGCTTGTTTGAAAAGTACATTTGTAGGGTGCGCACTGCGCACCAGCATGGGGATCAATTTAAGGGAGTTCTTCTTGTACTAGTGGATTTTCCGTCGCAAAACCCTTAACTTAGTCTCCATTGGGCAGGGAGGAAATCTCTATCCCACCCCATACGGTAGGTGCGGTTTCCAACCGCACCGGCCCTTGCGGAAACCAGCGTCAGCAGTCATCTTATGTGGCGCACCCATCAATGAATGGGTTGGTATTCCCTCGTTCACGTCTGCATGGAGATTAACAGTTCAAGACATTGAAGCCTTGTGACTTGCGACCCAAAACGCTTAACTTGATCCCTATGGGGTGCGCACTGCGCACCAGCCTTTAAAAGCACCAGCGGGGCGGCAGGTAATAACACTCCAAACCTCCAAAAATGATTTTCCATCGACTTTTCAAACAGGTTCTTACACATTATTGTAGGTGATTTGATGATTGAAAATTGTTACTGTAGGAGCGACCTCCCGGTCGCGACCTTATAGCGAATGCGATAGAGTTCCCATAGAGATCCCAGCGCGATAGAGATCCGTTTCCAACCGCACCGTCCTCTACGAAAACGAGTGCCATGAGTCATCTCCTGTGGTGCACCCATCAACGAATGGGTTGGTATTCCATAGCCCATGTCTACGCTGAGATTATCAGTTGGCGGCGTACAGTTTGGCTACACCTTGATAACTACTGTTAGCCGACTTTCCTCCCTCTCGCAATTCGTCAATATTAGATTGAAAACTTAACATGTATGTGGTATATTGTAACGGGCAATGACATAGAGCCTGTTTGAAAAGTACATTTGTAGGGTGCGCACTGCGCACCAGCCTCTCAAAGCCCCAGAGGGGATCAAGCGACTGATTAAGGAGCGATTAACTGAACGGATAGTGAAGGCGATAGAGATCCCACAGGTGTACAACAAGTCAAGGCAAAAACATGAAAAACCACTCCTCAAATGGCAAAAAATGGCATTGGCACCTATTATTCAAACAGGTTCATAACGTCATGGTGGCGGAACTCTTTTTGCTGTTAGCACTTTGTTAGCATCACGATTCCCGAGAACCCGCTCCGGCAAAGGAATTCTCTATTTCAGAAAATGCTAACACGTCACATTAATCAGCGTGCCGTTAGCATCTCTTTTCACTGTATCGGTTCAATGAGAAAAAGCGGCGCGCAGCAAGCGGATATCCGAGCGTTTCTCAAAAAGGAGGGTCAAATATGTGCGCGGACTTTAGCGGACTTTAGCGGAGTGTGTCGCGCACCGCTTCAAGCCACGCCCGGTAAGGCTTCAAGCGCAATTTCAGAGCTTGTCAAAAAAGTCCGTTCCAATCTCGACAACGTCACTGTATACCGCCCCCGGCTTTTGCTTGCCGTCACGCACTCCGTCAGCCTCATTGATGGCTTTTCAGCATGTTATCAAGCGAATGAATAATGAGCGATCAAAGTGAGTGGGCAACGAACGCGATAGCTAATCCTTGACTAGCCGTGAAAAGTGTTCCTTCGTGGTCTGGTTTTCACTCCAGCGGAGTGCAATGTCAATAGAACACAAGCTCTCCCCTGTCTGCACTCCAGAGGAGTGCAATGTGGAGTGTTACTTGATAGTAAATCCCTCTGGGTGAATGTAACTTACCCCCAATATTTAGACAGTTAAGAACGAAAATTAAGGTGTAAAGGCTATCCAATCCGGCTACGTTTCAATACCTAACGTTGTTAGAAATACACCTCGTGAGGCGTCCTTTTATCGAGCGACCCATGAAGCCGCTCCTCATTATAAAACTCGAAAGGCGTTCGTATGAGCTACCCAATGAACTTTCCGGATCCAAATTTCCCGTTTATCCAACTACCGGCACAATTCCGCGCCCGGCGGCATACGATGAGGGATAGGCAAGCGGCGATGGGGAAAACCATTGAGGTATTCCGGGCACGGGGACCCGGTTGCGTCAGGCACATTTGGTTTTCCCCGAACCCGACCGACCGACCGCGTACTACCGAAGATTATAAAGACAATTCCAACGCCAATTCCATCATCAAGATTTACGTCGATGACGAATCAGAGCCGTTAGTGAACTTGGATCTGAAGCGACTGTGCGGTGTTTTGCTCGATCAATCTCCGTATCGTGTGGTCAACGCCGGGTTCGCGGTCTTGACCCGAAGATTGGGGTCGGTACACGGTGACAGCTTCAACATATATCTGCCGATTCCGTTCGCCAAATCGTGCCGTATCACGATGGAACCCGTGATTGATCAGTTCATTCGCTTTATGGCGGACTGGCAGCAGTACCCCGAGGGGACCGACATCACCCCTTACCGTTTGCAGGCGGTATACAGAAGCGAGTCCCCCGCGAGTCATCATTCCTCCTATCTCATGGCTGACGTATCCGGAAAGGGGTTCGTCGCGGGCATCGTCAAAGGCATTAGACAGCGCGACTATAGCGACGTGATCTTTCACACCGGCGGACAGGTGTGGATGATTGATGGGGAAACCGACCCCCACGTCATCAGGGGGTATAACGAGGAGGATGATTTCGGATTATGTTTTGGCTACCACGAGGTGATGACGCGCTGGATCGGTTGCACGTATCACCGCTATGGGTCTGAATACGACCAAGACGGGGTCGTCTACCGTTTCTTCGGCACGGATCCGGTGACGTTCGACTCCTCTTTGCTACTCCGCTGCGGGTCTCGCGCGGACGACACGGAGACCGTGGTGTACTACTACCGGGTGCCGGAAAGCCAAGCGCATCCGGTCGCGTCGCCCGAATCGTGGGAAATTGCCGGCCCCTTTGAATGCGGCAACTATGAACAGTTCCTGCGCTCGGAAATCCCGGAGGAGATAACAGGCGCTTGGACGGGGCGGTTCCAAGAGGGAGAAGTGGAGTTTTCGGTATACTCCGCCAAAACGGAACACACCTGGATTGACTTGTCAACCTACTGCCGCTCCGGCTTTCAGGACCAGTTGGATCGTTCCGCCTATGCCCGCACAACCATTGAGTCTGCCGAGGAGCAATCAGTCCAAATTCGGTTTGGATTTGACGATTGGTTGACTGTATGGCTAAACGGCGAGAACTTGGGAACTTTTCGGCATGACCACGGTTTCGAGGCGATTAACGTCCCCGCCCGGTTGAAGAAGGGTGCTAACGAGTTGATGGTCAAGCTGAGCAACTTTGAAAACACCACGCACGGGTGCTGGGCGATGGGTTGCGTATTAGAGAACCTCGATTAGAAATTCTGCAAAGAAAGGAATAGGCGGAGCAAACCATGGGAACAAGATTAGAAGGAAAAGTAGCCGTCATCACCGGCGCAACGCTGGGACTCGGGAAAGCGGCGGCGTTGCTGTTCGCGGGGGAGGGCGCCTCGGTTGCCATCTGCGACCGGGGAAGGACACCGGAAAACGCCCAAAAAGTGCTCGACGCGGCGGTAGGGCTGCCCGGCGAGGTCGTCTACAAGAGGTGCGATGTCATGAACAAAGATGACATTGCCGCGCTCGTGGAATTCACTCGGGCGCGATACGGACGGATTGACGTTATGGTGAACAACGCCATTATCGACAATCCCGGCGGAAAGCTGGAAGATGTCACGCTTGAAGATTGGGAAGACGGGTTATTCTGCCACTTGACCGCGCCGCTGCTCTTCTGCAAGTTAGTGGTGCCGCTGATGATTGAACAGGGCGGCGGCAGCATTATCAACGTCTCATCGGGCAATGCGATGTTCGGCAGTCCCAGTATATCATCGTACGGTCCAGCCAAGGCGGGCATGATCAATTTCACGCAGAGCCTGGCGGTCACCTACGGCCCTTACGGCATCCGCGCCAACGCGCTGACACCCGCACGTATGCTCACCGAGAAAAAACTTGAGATGCTCGCGAGCAACCCCGCCGAGGTCAGAAGACAGAAGTTCCTTTATCCGCGCGGCAATCCGGCGCAGCCGGAGGAGGTGGCGGAGGTCATGCTCTTCCTCGCGTCGGACGAGTCATCCGCCGTCACCGGGCACAGTTTGGTTGCGGATTGTGGAGCGTCGGCGTTCAATCCGCTGAGCATTCCGGGGCGGCTGGAACGGAATATCCGAGAGGAGTTGGAAGCCCAAGGCTCCGAATGGATACATAGCGAGAAGTAAGAATCAAGCGTGGGAATAATCTGTAGGAGCGATCAAGCGAATGAACAATGATTCTCGGAGGATTTCCGTGGAACATATTCCCATATTTCAACCGTACGAGTTCGGCGAGAAGGAGAAAGCCCTACTGGACAGAGACGGGCACATTCTCCTGCCCGGCATTCTGACACCGGAGACCTGTGAGCGGCTGATGTCCTCGTTTCGGAAAATTCTAGACCTGACCCCGTCCAGTGCCGAAAGTCACAAGCCCGCCCACTATGCGGCGGAGTATGACTCCTATCTGGAGAGCCTTATCTCGCATCCACAGTTGCTTGATTTGGCACGGAAGGTTCTCGGCAAAGAGATTCGATTCGACCACTGTGTAACGATCATCCGCCCGGGCGGTAACGGAGGCACGGGTTGGCACAGTCACGAATACGCCGAGGACGATCCGAGCTTGGGTTTTGTGCGCATCTTCTTCTACGTCAGCGGGTTCGAGGCTGGCGACGGTGGCTTGAGAGCGGTACCGGGCAGCCACCACTACCGCGACGCGAAAATCAACGCAGACACGGATGAAGTGCTCAAGACGGGCTGGATGGCGGGAAAGACACACCCCATGACGGGAGATCCGCTGGAGATCCAGGATTTGTCCGCGCCGGCGGGAAGCGTCGTCTTGATGTGGACGCACGCCGCTCATGCGGTCAGTCCGAGACGCGCAAATAGCGATACGCGCTGGGGAGTGGTATACGCCTACCGTAATCCGGGCAGACCATCGCTAGCACGTTGGATTACCCCGGAATTTGAACGGAAACGGATCCCCGGCGCCGAGCGGCTGATGAGCCTGTATTGAGCCATGTAGACATGTAGGGTGCGCACTGCGATCAAGCGAATGAATAATGAGCGATCAACTGAACGCATAGCGAAGGCGATAGAAATTCTTGATAGCGTCCCATCATTCCTGTCGGAATGATTCATTCAGCAAGTAACACCCTTTTTTTCGCTCAATGACTAGCCGTGAAAAGGGTTCCTTCGTGGTCTGGTTTTCACTCCAGCGGAGTGCAATGTCAATAGAACACGAGCTCTCCCCGTGTCTGCACTCCAGAGGAGTGCAATGTGGAGTGTTACTTGAGAGAGATCTTACCAGCCTTTAAGATCCCCAGAGCAAGATCGACCGAACGGATTGCGACCGATCAACTGGTCACTGTTTCTTTACTGGCCACTAGTCACTGACCAGCAACTGAGCGAATAGCGAGGGCGGTAGAGATCCCCTGGCCACTGCTTTTTAAAAGATTTCCTATGGCACATTCCCCCATATTTCAACCTTACGAATTTGGCGAACAGGAGAAAGCCCTCTTGGACAAAGACGGGCACATTCTCCTGCCCGGCATCCTGACGCCGGAGGCTTGCGAGCGACTGACGGCGTCGCTATCGCACATTCAAGATTTGGTACCGTCCGCCGTCGAAGGTCACGAACCCAACCGCTTTGCGGCGGAGTACGACGCCTATCTGGAGAGCCTCATTCCCCATCCACAGATGCTCGACTTGGCGCGAAGAGTCCTTGGCGAGGAGATCCGATTTGACCACTGCGTGACCCTCAACCGCCCGGGCGGCAACGGAGGCTCGCATTGGCACAGTCACGAGTACGCCGATGACGATCCCAGCTTGGGATTTGTGCGCATCTTCTTCTACGTCAACGGGTTTGAGGTTGACGACGGCGGCTTGAAAGCGGTACCGGGCAGCCACCACTACCGCGACGCAAAAATTAAGGCTGACACGGACGAGGCGCTCAAGACGGGCTGGATGGCGGGAAAGACACACCCCGTGATGGGGGAACCGCTGGAGATTCAAGACCTGTCTGCGCCGGCGGGAACGGTCGCCTTGATGTGGACGCACGCCGCGCACGCGGTCAGTCCGAGGCGCGCAAACAGCGACACGCGGTGGACGGTGGTGTACGCCTACCGAAATCCGGGCAGACCATCGCTAGCACGTTGGATTACTCCGGAATTTGAACGGAAACGGATCCCCGGCGCCGAACGTCTCATGAGCCTTTATTGAGCCATGTAGCGTCTTGTAGGGTGGGCACCGCCCACCGTCCTGCTTGGCGCCATGTCGGTTGGGTTGAGCAACTTGTAGGGTGGGATCAAAGGACATGAAAAGTGACTGCGATAGAGATTCCCTGCCCACCAGCCTTTGAAAACGCCCACGATGTTCGGATGAACGAGTAGAGATCAAGGTAGTGTATAACGACTAGGACAAACTATCGCCTTCGCTATTCACTCAGTTGATTGATAGCGCGCCAGTATCCCTGTCGGAATAATTCATTCAGCAAGTAACACTTTCTGGTCGGAGTCCCTTTCCTCGATCCAGAGGATCAAACGAGTGAATAGCGAGTGCGATAGAGATCTTCAGTGTCAATAGAATACGATATGTCCAAATTTCCGCGCTCCAGAGGAGTGCAATGTGGAGTGTTACTTGAGAGAGATCTTACCAGCCTTTAAAAGCCCCAGATTTATGTAGGTTGGGTTGAACGGCAATATGCATATCACATCAAAGCAAATGGTATGCAATTTCTCAAGTGAACTGGCGTACGAGACAGTAATAGTGAAACCCAACACTCAAGTAAACCGCTGCACGTGTTATTAAGGTTGGGTTTCACTACACGTTTGGACACTTCAAGCAACATCGGGCCCAGGGGCCACCGCTCTCCGAAGGCGTGTGATTGTTAGTGTTCCGCTCAACCCAACCTACGGACTAATTCTCCGTTTCTTTACTGGCCACTAGCCACTGACTACTGGTCACTGTTTCTCGGTGACTATCCATCACACAACCCTATCACCAATCAGGAGCAATTCCCAATGGCAGACCCAAAGATAACGAAAATCGAAGTTGTGGTTTACGAACACGAGATTCAGGACATGGGAACCGATTACAACGGGTTCAACACGGTCTACGAAAAGGGTAGCGTCCTCAAGATGCGTCCCTCAATTCTTCGGATTCATACGAACACCGGGGTCATCGGCGAATCCGACGGCGGGCGGTTGTCCGGCAGTGTCGTAGGCTATCTACTGGGCAAAAACCCGTTCCATCGCGAGAAAATCTACAACGACCTGAAACGCGGGCTGCGCCACACCGACCGCACGGCTATCAGCTCGGTTGATGTGGCGTTGTGGGATTTCGCGGGCAAGGCGCTCGGCGCACCGATTTACCAACTTCTCGGCGGTTACAAGGAAACCATTCCCGCCTACGCAAGCACCTACCACGGCGACGAGAACGGCGGGCTTAGCACGCCCCAAGACTTCGCCGACTTTGCGGAACAGTGCAGCGAACTGGGGTACCGCGCCTTCAAAATTCACGGCTGGGGGAATGCGCCGATCGAGCGTGAGGTGGCAAATGTGCTCGAGGTCGGGAAGCGCGTGGGGGATCGGATGGACCTGATGCTCGATCCGGCATGCGAATATGAAACCTGGGCGGCCGCGCTCAAGGTGGGCAAAGCCTGCGATGCGGCAAACTTTTTCTGGCTGGAAGATCCCTATAAAGACGGCGGCGTGTCGATATTCGGACATAAGAAATTGCGGGAGTTTATCAACACGCCGCTGTTGCAGACGGAGCACGTTTTCGGTCTGGAGCACCACGTCGACTTTATCGCGAACGGCGGCACCGATTTCGTGCGCACGGGTACCTACGAAGACGGCGGGATTACCGGCGCCATGAAGGTGGCGCACGCGGCGGAAGGTTTTGGGATAGATGTGGAGTTCCACGGCGGAGGCTTGGCGCACCGGCACTGCATTGCTGCCGTCCGCAACACGAACTATTACGAACTCGGACTGTTGAACCCCAAGATTCGCCAGACGAAAGCGCCCATCCGACCGCCCGAATTTACCGACGAACTCGAGAACATCGACAAAAACGGTCATGTGCCGGTGCCACAGGGGCCGGGGCTTGGCGTGGAGATGGATTGGGATTATATCAAGCACCATCAAGTTGATACCGTCGTCTACGAGTAGGCACAGATGCGTTAAACCCGATATCCCCATCCCCTGTAGGAGCGACCTCCCGGTCGCGATTGGCCAGGCAATCCTCCTCTGTTGGAGATCAAGCGACCTGAATAAGGAGATCAAGCAAGCGAATAGCGCGCGCGATAGTATATCCTGCGATAGAGATCCTCCTCCCGGTCGCGATTGCCTGTGGCTATTTTTTCTGTGACGTTGTCTTTCCGGTGGAAATTAACCTTTTCTGGATCCCTTGACTTCCGATTTCGCGCGGAAATAGCAGAGACATGACAATCGAAAACCCTTTCAGCTAACCATGAAAACTCCGACGGACATTGTGAAACGAGGACACCGACAGTTGCGGAAAGGCAGACACTCGATTCCGGGTGCCTACTACTCCGTTACGCTGTCGACAATTGGCAGAAAACCGCTTCTTGCCAACGGGAAGATTGCAAACATAATCTTTGAAACCTTAGACTGGCTCGAAACTAATGGGCGGTGCAAATGGTTTTGTCTCATCGTAATGCCGGATCATATTCATACGGTCATTCAACTTGGCGATAATCAGACTCTTTCGAGACTCATTAAGGCCTTCAAGAATTTCACGGCGAAGCAAATTAACATCATCTTGGGACGCAGTGGTTCGCTCTGGCAGGCGGCTTATTACGAACACGGCATTCGGCAGGAGGAATCGTTGAACGCCATTATTCGATACTGTTACGAGAATCCTGTGCGGAGCGGACTGGCGAAGGCAGCGAAGGATTACCCGTATTGGTGGTGCAAATTCGAGATGGAATAGGGAGACCACGTTGCTTTGACAGTGCAATCTACGGTGTGCCCCACCGTCTTCTGTAGGAGCGACCTCCCGGTCGCGATTGCCTAAGCGATCCTCCTCTGTAGGAGATCAAGCAAGCGAATAGCGCGCGCGATAGAGATCCTCCTCCCGGTCTCGATCGAATAGGTAATCCTCCGCTGTAGGAGCGACCTCCCGGTCGCGATTGCCTAAGTGATCCTCCTCTGTAGGAGATCAAGCGACTGAATATGGAGATCAAGCAAGCGAATAGCGCGCGCGATAGTAAATCCTGCGATAGGACTTTTCTCCCGGTCGCGATTAGCTAAGTAATCAACCTCCGTAGGAGCGATCAACCAATTGATTAAGAATCAATCGAGTGAATAACGAACAATCAACTGAGTGATTAGCGAAGGCGATAGAAGATCCTGATAGCCAATCCCTATAGCGATTAATAGCGTTCCTATAAAGATCTTCGCGCGATAGAGCTTATCTCCTGATCGCGAAACTGCAGACTAGGATATCCACAAAGGATTATCGCGACCGGGAGGTCGCTCCTACAAAAGACACGCAGTCGATCTCCAGATTTACATTTCCCGCGAGACCTGCTATAATCCGTCCATAGGCAGCGAACTCTTTCACGAATTACAACGCAACCGGGAGGAGCACTCATAATGAAGATACTGATTACCGGCGGGACGGGGCGGATTGGCGCGAATCTCGCCAAACGTCTGTTGGAAAAGGGGCACGATATCCGTAGTTTCGTCTACCCCGCCGACGCCAGCCGCGCGCACAAACTTGACGAATACAATCGGGTGGAAACCGTTGTCGGCGATCTGCGAAACCTCGACGACGTGAAACGCGCCGTGGACGGAGTGGACGCCATCTATCATCTCGCCGCCGCATTCATGGGACCCTTTGACAACCTGCAATATCTAGACATCAACGGGATGGGAACACTCAACATATTGGAGTGTATCCGCACCGACCGTCCCAATCTTCACCGTTTCGTTTATGCCTGCACGGAGGCAATCTATTGGCGTTTGGGCGAAAAGGGACGCTATTTCGAGGAGCCTATCACGGAGGATATGGTCAGCCGCTATAAAAACATGCCGTACTTCTTGACCAAGTGGATTGGCGAGGAGTTGAGCATGAGTTATCGCATTCAGTACGGCGTGCCGACAACCGTTTTCCGTTTCGCAACCGTGATTGAACCGGGCGAGTTTCTAAATGACGACGGTTTGCCGGGGCTTTTCCTATTCAGTCCGACTTACAATCGCGTCAAAGACGAAACGGGAGATGACGCGGAGGAACGGGAGATGATTGAGACCGTCAAGTCACTTTGGACCGGCGAGGAAAAGTTCCTGCTAACCCGCAACCCAAACGGGACGCCGTACAAACAGCAGTTTGCGGATGTGCGTGACATTGTGCAGGGGCTGGTTTTGGGGATCGAGAGGGATGAGGCACTCGGCGAGGAGTTCACACTTGGCGGGGCGGCGCTGTTCAAGTGGGAGGAGGCGGTACCCTACCTCTCCGAGCGGTACAACTTGGACTATGTCGACGCCAGAGTGTCGAGTTCAAACTACTTCGAACTCGACCTCACCAAGATTAAGACGCTGCTGGGTTACCGGCCTGAGCACGATTTGAAGAGTGTCCTGGATACAGCCGAAGCCATGCGGCGCGGCGAGGACGTAGACATCATTCCAACCGGAGTTCGATGGGGCAAAGCGTGATACGCAAAGGAGTCCATAGATGGGCATGAGCGCAGAAGATTATCCGCGAGATATCAGAATCACGAAGATTGAACAGGTGAGGTTGAAAGTAGACCGCCCCGAAATCGGTACCAACTCTCGGGCGGAAGAGATAATCTATCCCGAGCCGAACTGGAAGTGGGAGGAAGGCGTCATCCGCATCCACCTTAGCGACGGGACACTGGGATGGGGCGTCGGACGCGCGGAGGCGGAGGTCGGGCAGCGCGCCTTGAATCGTAGTCCGTTTGATCTGCTCGACCCGGTGACGGGCGTCTCCGACGAGTTCAGAGGACTTGAAAACGCCCTGTGGGACTCTATCGGCAAGATACTCGGTAAACCGGTGTACCAGCTTATCGGCGACCGGAGTTATGCGGATTGGCTGCCGGTTTACGACAGCACCATCTACTTCAACGATCTCCTGTACGACTCGAAAGAGGCGGGGCTGAAACGCATAGAGGAAGATGCCGAAAGCAGCGTGCGGAACGGCTTTCGGGCGTGCAAGATGAAGATTGGACGCGGATGTTTCCTCATGGATCACGACGAGGGTTTGAAGCGGGACATTGAGGTTGTCAAAATTATGCGGGGGATTGCCGGCGACGATTTCACTATCCACGTCGATGCGAATAACGGCTACACGTATGACGAGACCGTCGCTTTCCTCGATGCGACAAGCGATGCGGGTGTTTTCTGGATAGAGGAGATGTTTGAGGAGGAGGTTGAGGCGTACCGCAATCTGAAAGCGGCTATCAAGGAACGGAACCTGAAGACCTTTATCGCCGACGGCGAGTCGCGGTCCCGTGAGCCGCTGGAGTTCTATACCCCGTTCTTTGAGGAGGGCGTGCTGGATGTTATCCAACACGACATTCGTGCGCTTGGCATCACCGGCTGGCGGCGGCTCTCCAAGATGGCAGGCGAACACGGCGTGATGTGCGCGCCGCACAACTGGTCGTCGCTGCTCGGGCTTTTTCTGAGTTTTCAGCTTGGCAAGGCGATTCCGAACTTCCTCTACGGAGAGTGTGCGACCCTCACCAGCGATGTCATCGATACATCGGGGTTTATTTTCGAGGATGGCGCTTTCAGCGTTCCCGATACGCCGGGGCTTGGCTTGGAGCTGAATCAGCGGGTTTATGACGAGCAGTATGCCGGCCGCGAGAATTGGGTAGTGGAGCGTTGAGGATTGCACCTCTGAAGCACGGATTTAATGCGTCTCATCCTTGTAGTGCCCTTTTTATCCGTAAAACTACGTGACCTATGATAATCCGCGATTCAAACAGGTATCAAGAGAATTGGGACTTTGGACTAAGCTTAGCGTACGGCATTTAGCTTGAATCCTACGCTTTATATTGAAGCATGAAACTGGCAGACTAACGTATGGACAAACCGATTGAAATTTCCAATCTAGAGGACTACATTAGGCAAATAAACGATATTACCCACTCGGAAAAGACCTATCTCTATAGAGGACACGAAAATGAAAAGTGGAAAGTAAATAGTAGCGCTTTTCGTCGCTTGAAAGGACAATATGGTCGCAATTATCCTTCTGACTTGTTGTTTTACTTGTGGCAGAATTACCTCCTACAAATCATCGATGAGATTAAACTAAGATACCCATCTACATATAGAGACCTATACCCGCTAGAGTGTATGGCACATTTGCAGCATAACAGGGTCGCTACAGGATTGATTGATTTTACCTTCAACCCATTGGTTGCCCTTTGGTTTGCATGCGCTAGTGATAATATTCAGGGCAAGGTGATCATGTTGGAACATGACACAGAGACAATTGAGGAGATAAACACAATTGGAGCGCTCCAGCGAGAACTGAAATCCTTTTTTCATGTTAATCAGGAACAATGGTATCTTTGGGCACCCACTTTGGACAACCGAACCGTGGACACCGAGCGCATGACCATGCAACAATCGGTATTTCTTTTCGGTTTGCCCGAAATGGATGGAGAAATGACTATTCAAGAAATCGTCGTTCCCGCCGAACATAAAGCCAAAGTGCGAGCAGAATTGGCAATAATAGGGATATCCGAAAAAACTCTATTTTCCGATCTTCTCGGTTTTTTTGAAAGAAACTCTCATGTACAACCATATAATTTAACACTTGTTGAATCAAATTCTGAGGGAAATCACCATGGATAACAGATCGATGGACGGAGATGAGCGTTACTACGAACATTTTCAGCGCGGCAATGTTGAATTAGTAAACAAGAGATACAATGAGGCAATTGTAGACTACGACAAGGCAATAAAACTGAACCCCAAATACGCACCCGCCCATAACTTTCGTGGCTACGTTTACGACCAAAAAGGCGAGGATGAATGCGCCATCAGAGACTATAACAAGGCGATTGAGCTTGATCCCAACTATGCCGATGCCTACAATAACCGTGGCGTCATTTACGAGCGCAGAGGGGAGATTGGTCACGCTATCGACGACTTTAATAGGACGATTGAACTCAAGCCGAATTCTGCCGAAGCGTATAACTTTCGCGGTTACGCTTACAGCTTTAAGGGTGAGGTGGAACGCGCTATTCAAGATTTTAATACTGCAATACAACTTGATTCCGATTACACCGAAGCATATAACAATCGCGGTGCGGCTTATTGGAGTAAAGGCGAAGTTGAACGCGCTATTCAAGATTTTAATACGGCGATTCAACTCGATCCTAATTACAGTATGACCTATATCAATCGCGGTGTACTTTACATGAGTAAAGGACAAATCTATCTAGCTATTGAAGACTTTAACAAAAGAATAAAACTCAAACCAGATGATGCACTTGCTTATAACTATCGCGGTGATGCTTATCGCGATAAAGGTGAGGCTGCACGCGCCATTGAAGACTATGACAAAGCAGTACAATTGAATCCTCATTATGACACCGCCTATTGCAATCGCGGTATCATTTACGAGAGTCAACGAGATTTTGACCGTGCCATCAAAAACTATAACAAGGCAATAGAACTAAATCCCGATTATGTTGGAGCATATAACAATCGTGGAAAAGCTTACAGCAATAGAGGCCATAACGGCGATATTGACCGTGCCATCAAAGACTATAACAAAGCAATAGAATTAAACCCTAATTATGCCGAGCCGTATAATAATCGTGGAGGAGCCTATAAAACAAGAGGCGATGTTGATCTTGCCATTAGCGATTTCAACAGAGCGATTCAGCTAAATCCCGATTATGCTAACGCCTACATCAATCGGGGTATAACTTACGAGAGCAAAGGTAATTTTGACCTTGCTATCAAAGACTACAATAAAGCGATAGAACTGAAACCCAATCTTGCCAGCGCCTATGGCAATCGCGGTCTTGTTTACGACATTAAAGGTAAGATTGAACACAGTATTAAAGACTTTAACACCGCGATAGAACTGAAGCCGGACTACGCGGAGGTCTACAATTACCGAGGCATTTTCTACAGCAACAGAGGTGTGTTTGACCTTGCCATTGAAGACTTCGACAAAGCGATTGAATTAAAACCCGATTACGCCGTTGCTTATAGTAATCGCGGATCGGCTTACCACAAGATAGGTGAGTTTGATTTTGCCATTGAAGACTTTAGCCGGGCGATTGAGCTGAAACCCGATTATGCTGATCCGTATAGCAATCGCGGTATAACGTACAACAGCAAAGGCGAAGTTGACCTTGCAATCAAAGACTACAACAAAGCGATTCAACTGAAACCCGATTTTGCCAACGCTTATTACAATCGCGGTATTGCGTACAGCAGCAAAGGGGAGAATAACCGCGCCATTGAAGATTATGACAACGCAATAAAATTGAACCCTAGTTTCTTTGAGACCTACAACAATCGTGGTAATGTTTACCTCCGAACGAGCGAATATAAATGCGCTATTGAAGACTATAATAAAGCAATAGAACTGAATCCCAGCCTTGTTACAGCCTATCAAAACCGCGGCGAAGCGTGGTTGCACTTGGGCGAGTGGGAAAAAGCAAAAGCAGATCTCCACATCGCTGGGGCGATGGGGATAGATACCGCCGCTGCGTTCCATAACGACTACGAAAGCGTTGCCGAATTCGAGAGGAAAAACCACGTGAAACTTCCCGAAGCCATTACGGCAATGCTGACGCAAGAGTAGACATGGTTAATGATGCGGATTTACACTGTCCTTCTACTTGTTGTCACCGCTTTCAACGTGTGTTACGATAGGCGCATAGCACAGTTAGAATATAACTCACAAAATTGAAGGGAAGAGAATTCATGGTAGGCGCAATAATCTTGTGTACGAGCGCCGCATGCGGAGAGGAGCTACTTCCGATTGGTCAACACAAGGAAATGCTAGTGGATGATTACGTCATCTCCGAAATGCAAAACGTTACCCGATCATTGGGAAGGGTAACAAAACGCGGTGTCGTGCTTGAGGCTGGCGACGAGTGGGGCCACGTCACGACCAAGCCGTTCAGGCTCGACGGCGACACGCTTGAAGTCAACATCGACGCATCGGAGGGCGGGTTCCTCGTCGAAGTGCTAGACGCGGACAATCAGCCCTATGTGGATAGCGCGAAAAAACAGGAGTTTGACTGGGACAACAACCGGGTTTACCGGAACGTGGACGGCTTGCGGCTACAGCCCCGCTGGAGGGGTGACCGCAATCTCGAATCGCTCGTAGGCAAAATCGTCAGGCTCAGATTCCGTCTTCGCAACGCGAAGTTGTACGCCTTCCAGATTAAATCGAATGATTAAACCCCTGCCTGGCACGATCAACTGAGCGGATAGCGAGGGCGATAGCAATCCATCAAGCGACTGGACAAGGGGCGCAATAGCAAATCCTCTGCGCACCAGCCTTTGACAGCGCTAGAAGCGCGGAGAGTGTATAGCAACATCGGGTCGCACCACACCAAAGCCCCAACAGAAATCATTCGAGCAATCGAGCTCTCATAGGAAATCTTGCTCCGTATTCGTCGCTTGAATGCACTATACACGGCATGGTGGGCGGTGCCCACCCTACAAATTCCCGGTAATAAAATCAAATGTTAACTCGACGAGAATTATTAAAATCCCTTGGAGGTGCAGCTATGGCATCAGCGCTTGCGCCGTACTCTGCGGCGGCTGTTGATGAGAAGCAAGACAGACCGAATATCGTACTAATTGTCGCGGACGACATGGGTTGGTCCGACGCGGGATGCTACGGCGGAGAAATCAACACGCCGAATATCGACAGCCTGGCCGACGACGGACTGCGATTCAACCAGTTCTACGTGAATCCCGTATGCGCACCGTCCCGCGCGGCGTTAATGACCGGACTGTATCCTCGGATTCATAAGGGATCGACGAGTGTGTTGACTACCAACATGGTCACCGTGGCGCAGGTATTACGTTCCGCGGGTTACCGCACCTCGATTAGCGGTAAATGGAATTGCCAGCGCCAAAAACCGGACACTCCCTTGGCGTGGGGATTCGAGGAGTTTTACGGTTTCCCCGATATGCCGTCGAACTACTTCAATCCGGCGCTCGAAGACATGAAATTCGGCGGTTTCCGCCCGCCGTTTGAGCATAACGGCGAGGAGATTTGGGAGTTTCCAGACGATTTTTACGTGACCGATGCCATTAACGATCACGCGGTGGAGATGATTAAGCAGTACAGCGAGGGATCGGAACCGTTCTTCGCTTATGTCGCCCACTTGGCGCCGCACAATCCGCTGCAAGCTCGTCCGGAAGATATTGAGAAATACCGTGGGAAATTCATGGACGGCTGGGATACGTTGCGCCGGGAGCGCCATCAACGCCAACTCGACATGGGATTGGTGCACCCCGAGTGGGGGATGCTCGATTACGGGGACATTACCAACACCAGTCCGTGGATTGATACGGAACACAAAGAGTGGCAGGACCTGCGGATGGCGGTTTACGCCGCCATGATCGACAGCATGGATCAGGGGATTGGTCGCATTCTGGGTACGCTCAAGGATTGCGGCGTGGATCGCAACACGATTGTGCTGTTCCTGTCTGACAACGGCGGCGATGCGGGCAACATGAGGTGGGACAGTCCGGATATCGACCCCGGCGGCGTCGATACGTACTGCGCAGTCGGTCCCGAGTGGGGAGTCATGCACAACACGCCGTTTTGCGCTGCCAAAGCAGCGGTATATGAGGGTGGTATCGCCACACCGCTCATCGTGCGTTGGCACGATACGATCAAAAACGGCGGCGACATCACGAGCCAAGTCGGTCATGTGATGGATCTTCTTCCGACGTTCTGTGATGTCGCAGGGGTTGAGTATCCGGACGAATACAACGGAGAGGAGATTATTCCCTGCGAAGGTTTGAGCCTACTTCCTATCTTCGAGGGGAAGCAGCGCGACGCATACGAATGGCTGTTCTGGGAGCATAACGACAAGAAGGCGGTCCGCCACGGGAATTGGAAATTGGTGGGTAGCGGCGATCCGGTGAATTGGGAACTGTACAATCTTGAGTCCGACCGCACGGAGTTGAAGAACCTGGCGGAGGAACACCCGGATCGTGTGAAGACGATGGCGCAGGCATGGTCCGACTGGGCGGTGCGGACGAATGGATGAGGGATATTATCAAGAATAAAGACGAAACAGTTCGCGTTGCCTTTTTGTGGTGATTGCAGCGGGCGCTGCAGATCCGCTACGTGCGTACACATTTTTTCGGTTGCACCCACTTCCGCGATGATAAGCAAGCTGGTAGCAAGAAAGGAGTTCACAATGCGACGCCTTATGACATTTCTGTTGTTACTGTTTCTGAGTGTTAGCGCCTACGCTCAGCCCGTCCACATCCCCGACCCGAACCTGCACGCTGTTGTGCGTGAGGCGCTCAAGCTGCCGGCTGATACCGCTATCACACAGGACGATATGAACCGGTTAACTCACTTAACCGCATACAGCAGCGGCATCATTGACCTAACGGGACTGGACGCTGCTGGGAACTTGCGCGATTTAGTTCTTGGCGACAACCCGCTTCGCAATCTATTTCCTTTAGAAAATCTAACAAACTTGCGCCGTCTTATTATCCATGACTGTGGAATTGGTAATCTCAACTCACTATCACGTTTGTCCCAACTTGAAGTGTTAAACGTCCGAAATAATCCCATCTCTGACTTAACCCCTCTCGCTGGTTTAACCGCGTTAAAGGGCCTTGATTTGAGCCAGTGCTCAATAATAGATATTTCTCCGCTAGAGAGCCTCGTTAATCTCGAAGCACTCCAGTTAAACGATAATCAGATCACGGATGTTCGTCCAATCTCGCAATTGACATCTCTGCGGAAACTTGAACTCCAGCGCAATCAAATTATCGATGTTCGTCCACTTTCAACCTTGACCTCACTTCGGCACCTTGAACTCCAGCAGAACCAAATAACCGACCATGCCCCGATTGATTCCCTTTCACTTGACACATTTTTTTATGACCAGTATTGCGAGATGCCCCCCCTTCCACTTGAACCGCGGTTAGCGAATCGACATTATCCCTCAATTATCTCCAGATGGGCGGGCTTAGACTCACCCCCTATCAGCAACCGCCCTATTCTTTCCGCTACCGAAAACATCGGGCTTCATGATTTGTGGTTCACCGTACACCCATTCCATTTGACATTTTCACAAAAGGATAATGAATTTTCAATTTCGGGCAAGGTTAACAAAGCGATACGTCTCCGGGACAACTTGCTTGCCTTTAATCCCAATATAGTAATTCTTGTCGATATTGGTATGAGAGCCGCACCTCTCGACTGGTTTCCCGAAGACTGGCCATATTGGATTAAGGACGAGCAAGGTAAGATATTCCGCGAAGTGTCGCACGACGAACACGCGATATTACAACCTTGGGGTCTAATGGATTTCACCCACCCGTACATTCAGGATAGAATTGTTCAGCAGGCTATTGCCGTGTCCAAATGCGGTTTGTATGACGGTATCTTCTTCGATTTTTGGGCTGAGGAGTGGCGGGTTCTTGGTGGTTGGGATGGCACACAGGTTCGTTTTTTTCGAACATTGGAGCAGGAACTACAAGCGCGCGAGGCAATTATTCAGAGGATTCGCGCAGAAACGCGTCCCAACTTCCTGATAATGGGAAATACCAACCACGCCAAAATTCCGCGCACCTCACCTTACGTTAACGGTGGCTTCATGGAATCAGTGGTGCCACATGATAACACCGGGGCAGTGCTCAAGAACGCATTGAGTGAAATCGAAGATACGCTTCTTTGGTTCGAGAACAATCTTAGGGAACCCCGTATTCCTGCTCTCGAGGGTTGGTCTATCCCTTCTGAACCGGCAGATAGCCCTGCAAATCTTCGCTGGATGCGTGCGATAACTGCGCTTAGTCTTACCCACTCCAATGGCTACACCGTATTCCATCGATTTCACGGCGAACGCCTATGGTACGACTTCTGGGATGCGGATTTAGGGCGTCCGGTAGGGGAGAAGGGCCATCTGTATCAAGATACAGATGGGTTGTATATCCGTGAATTCACGAACGGGTGGGCGGTGTACAATCACAGTGGGGCGGCGCAGGTGATTACATTGCCGGAGGAGGCGGAGGGGGTTGCCAGTGGTTTGGTGAACACGGAGCATACCCTACCCAACCTAGACGGGGAAATGTACCTGCGCGTCAAGCCGGCGGATCCGGCGGATGTGAATGGGGACGGCGTGGTGAATATTTTGGATTTGACGATTATTGCCCGAGATTTAGGGACGGATAATTTGGAGGGGGATGTGAACGGGGACGGCGTGGTGAATATCCTTGACCTTGTTGAGGTTGCCGCGGCGCTCGAGGGTGGCGCAGCAGCGCCCTCGGCAGATTCCCCGGAGCTGTCGAATATTAGCGATGCGGATGTCGCGAAATGGCTTGCACTCGCACAGGGCTTAGATCTAGGCGATGCGAATTTTCAACGCGGGATCCGCTTCCTTGAAGGTTTGCTCGCGGCACTGACGCCGAAAGAGACGACGCTGTTGCCGAATTACCCGAACCCCTTCAATCCGGAGACGTGGATACCGTATCGTCTCGCACGCGAGGCGGAGGTGGCGATCGCGATTTATGATACAAAGGGGACACTGGTGCGGCGGTTGGCGCTCGGAAATCAGCCGGCGGGACATTACGCGGAGCGTGGAAAAGCAGCGTATTGGGACGGACGGAATGAAGACGGAGAAGCCGTTGCGAGCGGAATTTACATTTATCAGTTCCGTGCGGGTGACTATGCTGCGTCGCGCCGGATGGTGATTGTGAAATAGTGGTCAGTGGATCTCTCGCTAACAAATCGCCAGATTGAATTGCGCAGATTAAAAGGAGAAAGTAATGAATTTCCTACGGAAAATCACGCTACACCTTTTACTCTATTTCACTCTGTCCAGTGCTGCATTTGCACAGGTTGTCGACATCCCCGACCTCAACCTCCGTGCCGCTGTGCGTGACGCTCTCAATGGCGCCCCTATCACCCAAGCAAACATGCGTCGCTTAACCCAACTTGACGCCTTTGACCGGGGAATAGTTGATCTCACCGGCTTAGAATATGCCATCAATCTAAAAGCCTTGCCTCTTTGGGGAAATCCACTCGCCGACCTAACGCCCATTGCCAGCCTCAAGAATCTAACCTATCTTGATATCTCTGCATGTTCGATTACAGATACAACGGCTCTATCCAACCTTACAGGTTTAACCAGTCTAAACGCCCGATCCAATTACATTGTCGACATTACGCCGCTGGCGAATTTGACAAATCTTGAGAGGCTGCGGCTCAATAAGAATCGCATTATTGATGTTAGCCCGCTTGCAAACCTCACAAGTTTAGAGTTTCTTGAAATTCATCACAATCAAATCGTTGACTACAGTCCGCTGGATACACTGGCACTATCTCATTTTACATACGATCAGATATGCGAGATGACACCGCTTCCGCTTGAACCCCGATTGGACAATAGAGACTATCCATCTATATTTACACGATGGGGATCGCCGAATACCAATCGTCCCGAACTCTCACACACAGAAAATATCGCACTTCATGATTTAAATTTCGACGTACCTCAGTTCGGTTTAGCATTTAGGCATACACCGCACGGAGTCACGATTGCGGGTATAATTGACGAAGCAGTGAGAAGACGTGATGAATTCCTTTCTATCAATACGAACATGATTTTCCTTATGTACATTGAAATAAGATCTTTCCCGCGTGAGAGTGAACCCGAAGATTGGCCATATTGGATAAGAGATGCCAACGGCAATGTCATCCCTACGTCGCCAAGTGAACATGACGGCTTAATAGATTTTACCCATCCCGTAGTCCAGGATCGGATTGTGCAACAGGCTATCGCCGTATCAAAGTGTGGTTTGTACGATGGGATTATGTTTGATTATTGGACCGACAAGTGGCCTGTCCTGGTCGGCTGGGACCTCCATGACGCAACTGTATTCCGCGGCTTGAACGCCGAACGCCGCGCGCGCGACAACATCGTAAAACGCATTCGCGCTGCAACTCGCCCGAATTTTCTTATAATGGGAAATAACAATCGATCTACACTACCGCTTACAGGACCTTACATTAACGGTGGCTTCATGGAATCAGTAACACCATTTGATAAAACTGCGGAAGGTATCAAGAATGCGTTGAATGAAGTTGAAAGCACACTCTTTTGGTCGGAGGAAAATTTGCGTGAGCCCCACATAAATGGATTGGAAGGATGGACGGTCCCGAACGAACCGCCCGATAGCCCAACTAATCTACGTTGGATGCGCGTTTTTACTACATTGAGCCTTACTCATTCCGACGGATACGTGTCATTCAAGGACAGTGCCTCAACTGGACATTACTGGTACGACTTCTGGGATGCGGATTTGGGGCGACCGGTGGGACCGACGGGACAACTGTATCAAGATGTAGATGGGCTTTATATCCGCGAATTCACCAACGGCTGGGCGGTGTACAACCACAGCGGCGCAAAGCAGACTATCATGCTGCCGGAACTCACCACTGGGGTTGCGAGCCGTTTGGAAGGGCAGTCACACACGCTGCCCAACCTTGACGGAGAGATGTATCTACGGGTAAAACCGGCGAATCCCGCCGATGTCAACGGCGATGGGGTCGTGAATATTTTGGATTTGACGATTATTGCCCGAGATTTAGGGACGGATAGTTTGGAGGGGGATGTGAATAGGGATGGGTTTGTCAACATTCTTGATTTGGTGTTCGTGGCGAATCAATTCTGAATCACAGATTACACGGATTACGCGGATGGCACAGATTAGAAGGAAAAATAGATGAATTTCCAACAGAACATCACACTCAGTCTTTTGCTCACTGTCGGTTTGAGCAGCGCTGCCTTTGCGCAGCCCGTCCACATCCCCGATTCAGGCCTACGCTCCGAAATACAAAGGCGATTGAATCTGCCGGACGGGCATCCCATTACCCAGGAACTCATGCGGCAGTTGAAGTACGTTGATGCCGACCATCTGGGTATAACCGACCTATCCGGCTTAGAGCATGCAATTAACCTTGAGGGGCTAGAACTGCGCGGCAACGCGCTCAAGGATATTTCCGCGATTGCATCTCTCTCCAAGCTGACATTACTAATTCTTGTCGACAATAATATCGAAGATGTGACTCCTCTTGCTAACCTCGCGTTTCTTAGAGAACTCAACCTACGAGGTAATCCGCTGTCCGATCTCCGACCGCTTGCCAACCTGACAAAACTAGAATACCTTGATTTGGGTTGGTGCCGCATTGAGGATGTTCGACCTCTGGCCAATCTGGTCAACCTAAAGTCCTTACAACTTAACGACAACCGAATCGTCGACCCAAGTCCGCTAAAGAATCTAGTTGAACTGACTGAGCTCGAAATTCAAACGAATTACATCTTAGATCACAGTTCTCTCGATGCACTTCAACTGGACATTTTCACCTACGATCAAGCGTGTGAGTTGCCGCCGCTTTCGCCGCACCCGCGAATAACAGAGCGGAACCACCCTTCGGTGTTCACTCCATGGTCTGGGCCTTCATGGCCGTCAATTCTAAATCGGCCGGATCTGTCCGGTTTTGAAAAAACAGCCAAACACGATTTGTGGTTCAGCACGCCGCAATCACAGTTCGCTTTGAGTTTTATAGAGACGCCTACCGGATTCACGCTCGCAGGGGAATTAGATGCTGCAATACAAACGCGCGACGATTTTTTTAGCCTTAATCCCAACATGCTTTTCATCGTCGATCTTCCTATGAGAGAGCTACCACTTAACGCATTTCCCGAAGACTGGCCCTACTGGATACGATATCCTAACGGCGAGATTGTTGGCGATTGGCGATCCAACTCCGGTTTGGTGGATTTTACGCACCCGTACATCCAAGAGCGAATCGTGCAGCAAGCTCTCGCGGTCGACAGGTGTGGCTTATACGATGGCATTCACTTTGATTGGTGGCACGAGACTGGCGGTGTACTTGACCCCCCTCACGGTGCGCGGCAGTATAAACATCCCGAAAATGAAGCGGAACAACGTGCCAGAGACAATATTCTTGAGCGCATCCGTGCACAGACCCGGCCAAACTTCCTCATAATGGCTAATACCAATCGTCGTAGGATACCTCGAACCGGAAAACACATCAATGGGGGATTCATGGAAACACTAGTACCTGGTTATGCCCCTGCAAATCATTTGGAGATGCTACTCGCCGAAGTGGAAAGTTCTCTGCTCTGGTTAGACACTAACTTGAGAGAACCACACGTTAATAGTCTTGAAGGATGGAGCGTTCCCACGGAATCGCCCGATAGCCCGGACAACCTCCGCTGGATGCGCGTGTTTACGACCATGAGCCTAACACATTCAGATGGTTATGTTTTATTTCAGTCTGGTAGCAATCATGATCACTACTGGTACGACTTCTGGGATGCGGATTTAGGCCAGCCGGTTGGCGCAAAGGGACAACTGTATCAAGATGTAGATGGGCTTTATATCCGCGAATTCACCAACGGCTGGGCGGTGTACAACCACAGCGGGGCGGAGCAGACTATCATGCTGCCGGAACTCACCACTGGGGTTGCGAGCCGTTTGGAAGGGCAGTCACACACGCTGCCCAACCTTGACGGAGAGATGTATCTACGGGTAAAACCGGCGAATCCCGCCGATGTCAACGGCGATGGGGTCGTGAATATTTTGGATTTGACGATTATTGCCCGAGATTTAGGGACGGATAGGTTGGAGGGGGATGTGAACGGTGACGGGGTGGTGAATGTGCTTGACCTTGTTCAGGTTGCCGGGGAAATCGGGGGTGGCGGAGCCGCGCCCTCGGCATCTTCCCCGGAACTCTCGATAATTAGCGCTGCGGATGTCGAGAAATGGCTTGCACTCGCACAGGGCTTAGATCTAGGCGATGCGAATTTTCAACGGGGAATCCATTTCCTCCAACAGTTGCTCGCGGCGTTGACGCCGAGAGAGACGACGCTGTTGCCGAATTACCCGAACCCCTTCAATCCGGAGACGTGGATACCGTATCGTCTCGCACGCGAGGCGGAGGTGGCGATTACGATTTATGATACAAAGGGGACGTTGGTTCGTCGGTTGTCGCTCGGGAATCAGACGTCAGGATATTACGCGGAGCGTGGAAAGGCGGCGTATTGGGACGGACGAAATGAAGACGGAGAAGCCGTTGCGAGCGGGATTTATATTTATCAGTTCCGTGCGGGTGACTATGCTGCGTCGCGCCGAATGGTGATTGTAAAATAGTGGTCAGTGACCAGTGGTCTGTGGATCTCTATCGATCAAGCGAATGAACAGTGAGTGCGATAGAAAATCCTACTCACTATTCGTTCGTTTAATCGCCTCCGATTGATTGTAACATATAGATATTGAATTCATATGACATAGGAATCTAAATCATAATCCAACAATCCGATTAATGCGGTTCCATCAAGCGCGTCTGCTCAAGCAGTTCAACTTTTTCTCGGAGAGTTTTGATTTCGGTTTCCATTACCCCTTGGTCTCTTTGCTTTAGCGCGATGATGATTTGCGGGATACCAATTGCGAGTACGATTAAGCCAACTAGGCTTGTCACGAGTATCAGAATGAGCGTTTGCCGTTTATCGACCGACTCAAAATTCGTGGTAAATTTGGTATCCAGTTCATTCAACTTTGTAGTGAATTTGGTATCCAGTTCATTCAACTTTGTAGTGAATTTGGTGTCAAGTTCACTCAATTTTGTAGTGAATTTAGTGTCAAGTATTTCAAATTTCAGATCCACATATTCTCGCAGGCGTTTTTCAGTAGCGGCGTTTTCTTCTTTGACAATGTCGGAGATAATCTTAATATCTTCTGGTGTCAGTTCGGCAAACGCCGGTTGAACCAATAGCAAGAATATAATTAGCGTAAACAAGGTCTTCATTACTATTTCCCCCTCTATATAGTATGGCAGCGGTGAATCGAATAAGCAAGTTTTTTTGTTCGGAAAGGGCTTTATAAAGTCCCTCACGGGTTAGGTCGACACGATTGGCTAACTTGGACATGCCCCCCTGTGCTTCTGCCACATCACGCACCGCGAGAAGAAACGCTTCGATATCTTCGTCTTCCCCGTAATCCTCAAGCGCAACGGAAAGGTATAGCTTCGCGTCCTCCGGATCCCGCAATTGCTCAATGTGCAGGTCTTTGAAACGTCTATAGTTGCTCATGCCCTAATTCCTTTCCCACACTGAACACGGACCAACCGACTGAATTTTGATGGCGATAGAATCCCCATGGAGATCAAGATAAGGGAGTTCGTCTATAGTCCTTTCAACTAAGAAGTTACCTATTGGACTCACGCAATTCGGTTTGTAGGAGCGATCTCCAGGTCGCGACTGCCAATGCGTGGCAGGGCAGGATACGCTGCATTCCGTTACAACCTCTCGCAGCTGCGAAAGCCCTAGCGATAAATGGGCTTTCTACACATAAACGCGGGGCAGCAAGGGATTAATCCGGGTGACTACCTCATAAACAACCGTATCGATTTTCTCCGCCAGTTCTTCAGCGGTAATCTGATCCCCGCCTGCTTCACCAAGCAGCACCACGTCATCGCCGACGCGCGCCTCCGGTACGCCCGATACATTGACCACGGTCTGGTTCATACACACTCGCCCGACGACGGGACAGCGATTCCCGCGAATAAGCACGTCCGCCCTGTTTGATAACCCCCGGTCATACCCGTCGAAATGACCTATCGGCAGAATCGCCAAGGTTTCATCACCCTTTGTGCGATAGATACCGCCGTAACTCACCAGCGATCCTTCAGGCACCCGCTTGACCTGCACCACCCGAGTCTTCCACGCGAGAACCGGTTGAAGCGAAAACTCGGGAACCCGCATCTCCATCTGCTCCCGGCAGTAGCCCGAAGGGTATAATCCGTAAAGCGAGATTCCGATGCGGCACGCATTGCCGAGTAGATTCTCCCGCATACTGCCCGCCGAGTTGTACAGGTGATGCAGGGGTATTGAAATGCCGCGCTCCCTTAATCGGTCTAGTAGGGTCCTAAAACGCGATTCTTGCTCGTCCGTAAAACCGCTCTCTTCATCCGCTGTGCCGAGATGCGAAAACACCCCTTGAACGATTATCGCTGGTGTTTTTCGCGCTGCCTTGATAAACTCGAGCGCCTCGGTTTCAAGCACCCCGAACCTTCTCATGCCGGTATCCACTTTGATATGGATTCGCGCGGTACGATTCATCTCGGCGGCGGTAGCTTGCAGTGCATTCAGCGTCTCTAGGTTATATATCGAAAGTTCGAGTTCCTTTTCTACCGCCTCCTTGAGCAAGGATTCATCCCGGCAATCCCAATTGCCCATTATCAACAGTTTCTGATTGATTCCGTTCCCCCGCAGCGCCAACCCGTCCTCAATTGTTGAGACTGCCATATAAGCAACGCGATCCTTGATCGCCTCCGCCACGCCGGACATGCCGTGACCGTAGGCGTTCGCTTTGATGACGGCTATGAGCGTAAATCCGGGGGGAAGAATCGCTTTGAACTGGTCGAGGTTGTGTTTGAGGGCTTTCTTGGAAATTTCAACTCTGGTGAGCGGCATTTGTCTCAATTGCGCGATGGGTAAAAGGTGGGTATGTGGCAGGACGGTATAGTAAGGATCTGATTTTCCCCATCAATACGCGAGGAGGGGGCGAGGAAATCTCGCCCCTACGAAATACGGAATGCGGCGAGGAAATGTCGACTCTACTACTCACTCCAATCTACGGCGACTTTGACGACGACTTTGTGAACGACTTCGTCCGTCCCCATCGGTGCGTGCGCGTCTTCCGGGAAGAAGATTACAAAATAGCCTGCGGGCACCGTCGTCCATCTCGATGGCGGATTCGAGAACAACGTGGCATCGGATTCAGGCATATATCCGTTTTCATCCGGTTCGCAGACAGCGAGGTCTTCCCAAGCGATGTCGTCGTAGCCGGAAACCGTAAACTGTATGTCGATAAACTGCCTATGCGATTCAAATTTCGCCACGGCTTTTCCCTTTCCTTTATCTCTCATCGCCATGGCGTGCAACTGTTCGCCTGCGATTTCGTTTCTGCCGAAGGGAAGTTCGGCGAGGTCTCCGCGTTTCAGAAACTCAAAGGCGGCCTCGAATCCGGGGTGCAGGGGAAAATAGCGGGATGCGTTCTCAAGACTATCTAAAATCATAGGTTACTCCTTCGGTAGAGGTTTTCACGGTTAGCTATCCTAATTCGTATTTCGCGATTCTACTACCTTTTGGGATCTCGGTCAACACAAATCCGATTTCCAAAAGTTGTAGGAGCGATCTCCGAATCGCGACCGGGAGGTCGCTCCTACAGAGTTGAGTTTTGCCGGATTTAACCCAAGGGGTGTCTTATTTTAATTGAAAGGCATACAGTTTCGCATCGCGCAACTGAAATTTCAACCGAACCTTCTCGCCCCGCAACCGCTCCAAACTCCCGCTCCCCGCCCATGTCACGGGGAAGTCGGTGACCGTGCCCCCGATAGGTTCACTCATGGCTTGCTGTTCGCCCGTCTCATCCAGAACCGAAACACGGGCAGATCCGCCATCCCGCACGTCGGCGGTTATGCCGACGGACTCTCCGTCAAAGGCTAAAGCCTCGGTTGTTACGACAGCTTCCTCATTCGAGGAGACAGGTTCGTAACCTGCCCAGCCATCCGGACGCAGCGTCGCGAGCGCAAGGTATCCTTTGCGCCAGTCAAAAAAGTACCAATCGCAGGCGCCGTAATAGATTCGGATTTCGTCGTCGGTGAATATCGGTGCGGAGGCGAAAACAGTTCCCCAGTCATACGGCATTTCCCCGTAGCGCGCCGCACCGCCGGGAGTGTTCCCGATAAACGGCGTCCCTTCCTGTATTCGGTACCACGCATTGGTATCGGGGCTCCACGCCAACTCAACGTGCTGCTTCACACCGGCGGCGGAATCTTTCGGGTCTTCGGGATAGGTCATCATCCCCAACAGCCCGAGGTAGATGCCGTGCGTCGGAAACACAATCATATCGTGTGCTTGAAGGCGCGAATTGGGACCCACGAGAACTGTTTTATCTTTCGTCCACTTAATAAAATCGGTTGACTCGCCCCGCGTGACCAGTCGTATTCCATCCGCGTGTTGGCGCGTGAAACCCACATATTTGTCCAGACCGGGCGCCCAGCAGGCGTTGGCATGGGTGCCGTGCGCCTCAATCTCCGGAATCGGGATGGGATCGCTCCAACGCAACCCGTCCGCCGAAAACAACACCTCCATCTGCGGGCTGCCGCAATGGAACATTTTATAGCGCTTCGCCGGATCGGTCTCGCGGTAATCCTTAAAGACTCCGGCGCCGTGAATATCGCGCACCAGGAGATTATTCCGCTTGTCCCCGTCAAACTCGACCAGTCCCATATCGGGTTTGTCCCATCGGAGTCCGTCGTTCGAAACCGCGTAGCAAAGCCCCATCTCACGATGATTCGGTTTCACATCCATGTAGCTGAGCGATCCGGGGTTGCGTTTCTCCGGAGGTGTGCTCGTCACGCACTCGTCAATGATGAACGGATTGTACCAACACTTGTAGATTTCATCGTCTTCATCATAGATGACGTTGGCGTACACATTGTCGTAACGGGGTTCCCACGGTTTGTCTTCGGCGAAAAGCGGGTTACCCGGGTGCTTGGACACTTCGCCAACGGTGAGTTTAGCGTTCACGGTCTCGTCAATGATGCGAGAATCCAGAACGAGGTGCCGGGTTTGTTCGGTGCTCATGTATTTTCTCCTTGATGCTGTAGAGCGCATATAATACCACTTATCGAAAATGACGGCACATCAATCGTGCGTATAAAAGTCGCGACCTGAGATCGCTCCTACAGTAGCTTTGTCAGAACTATCTTCAATAATCAGGTGGCCAGTATCCAATTTTGCATTTCGCGTCCGACCAGCCGTTGGCTTGTCTGAAGACCGAAATATGCGTAATTTTGAATCTAAATGACTATAGTTGGGCGAAACGGCGACTATGAAGGGTTACCACGTAAGCATCTCTTCGGGGAGATGAGAAATTCTGTGCAGGTAACGCAACTGCGTCCCTTCTGGAGTTTTTCGGATTTTACTAATCGCTCCGTTACGGTGCGCGAAGTGGTCGGGGTCGTCATTTGGCGTCAGTTCGAAAAACGCACAAATCATCGTCGCCAGAAAGCCGCCGTGTGAGACCACCGCCACCCGCTCATCGGATTCGCCGTGAGTTGCTTCCGCCTGATGAATGAACGCGCCGGCATCGCGGTAGGCGCGTTGGAGCATCAATTCGACGTTCCCCCATTCCGAAAACAGCCAGCCTTCATCCGTGACATCGTCAGGCAAAACCACGTTCAGGCAAATCTCCCTCATTTGTGTCCGGGTAAGACCTGGGAGCGTGGCGCCGTATCTGCCGACACCGGCTTCCCATATTCCGTCCCATTCGTGCAGTCCAACGTAGACGTGGGGCGGGAGTGAAAGTATCCGCCCGATTATCTTGGCAGTCTGCAAGGCTCTCAACATCGGGCTGCAGTAGAGTCGGTGAATACCCTTTGCCGTGAGGGAATTGCCTACATGATTAGCCTGTTCCCGACCTAGATTCGTCAGCGCCGGATCCGGTTCGAGGGCGTCGGGCGAGGCGTTGTTAACGGATTGTCCGTGGCGGATGAGGTAGAATTCCATGGAATCTCTGGGTGGCTTTGCGTTTAATTCTCCAATCCAGCCATCTCATTAAAGAAAGTCTCCAAATCGGGAGATTCGCGCAACGGGAGGGCAACCTTCCGCTTTTTCCACGATGACAGGTAACCGGCGTTGGATATCTCCGTCGCCTTTCTCCCGTCTTCACCGGTTATCATCGGCGTCTTTCCGTTGACGATGCAGTCGCAAAAATGCTCCATCTCCTTAAGGAAATGGTTCGTCCGTGTCAGCGTGTCATCAATGTTGTCCAAGATCTTTGGCGTTACATCTTCGACCATGCGTTCGCGCCGGTACAGTTTCATGTCAAACGGCAAGGGCGAGGTGTAGCTCCACAACCCCTCAACGCGCATCTGTAGCGTGGCTTCGGTGCCGAAAATGGTGTACTCCTCCAGCAGCGGCTTGTGAAACACGAGAGAGACGGAGTGGACGCTCACCTGTCCGCCGGCATGCCGCAGTGTCATTGCCGATTGATCGTCAACCTCTCTTCCCTTCCACCCGATAGACACCTCGGCGCTCACGGTTTCCACTTCCCCCAACCACCATCGCGACAGGTCTATGGTGTGGCTGCCAAATCCCAGACATGCCAACCCCAATGTGCAATGCTTCATGTAGGCGGCATCCGTTCCTTGCGCATAGGTGTCCCACTGACTGCGTATTTGGGCGACATCGCCCAGTGTCCCGTCCTTTATCATCTCGTTCGCCAGTTGAAAGCACCAGTTGAACCGCTTCATGTGCGCCGGCATCAGGATAACGCCGTTCCGCTCGCAGGCGTCAATCATGCGGTCACACTCATCGATTGTCCGCGCCATCGGTTTCTCGCAGAGAACATGCTTACCCGCTTCGGCAATCTTGACGACGTGTTCCACGTGAAGATAATGGGGTGTGGCGACAATGACCCCATCTATGTCTGCATCTAGCAGCATCTCGTCAATGCTAGTATAGGCGCGTCTTGCGCCATACACATCGCGCGCTTTCTCGGCTTTTTCCTTGGCAATATCGACAGCCGCGATGAACTCGCCGTTATTCAAGTATCTGAACATCGGCATGTACATCGCCACAGATTGTTCACAACCCAAAATCGCTATGCCCGCTTTTGTCATCTGCCTCGCCTCCCGGACGGGATTTCCAACAGTGTATCTGTTTATGATTTTTTCAAGATATAGTCCCTTGTGCTTGATGTTTTAGGACGTATTTCGTCCTGATTATAACCGCTTGACAGGTCGGAAATCTATGTTAATCGGGTGTTGAAGTTGAATGGGGCTAATGATGCGGATAGACGGGCAGGGGAGTGGAAGTATGGAAGAGGAAGGTTGGAAGAATTAGTGGATAGAAAATCATCTTCGGGGCGCGTTCTTTATTTCTCCCCACGTTGTTGCTAGATGCGTCTTGAGGTTAACATTGTGAGGACCGCCGATGTTTGGGATGCGTGGTCCCGAAATAACAACATCATCTACATGAACGAGCATTCCATGAGCCGCTCTAAATCTCACGGTGCCTGGGCGCGCTGATTTATCTTCATACTGTGTTACCAATCTGTCGTCAAAATGAAACTCAAGATAATCCCGATCCACCACCATTTTGATAGGTAGCCACTGATCCAGCTTTATGCGGCGTCTGAGACGTTCGGGTCCAAAATCTACGCGGCGGATAGTATCTATTATGTTGTTATGGTCGGGCTTGGCGTCTGGTGGAATGGTATCCACCTGTAAACGCTGGTGAATTGGAAATACAGACAGAACTTGCCCGGCCATCAGGTCAAAGCGCCCCTTTCGTCTTTGAACAGTAATGTCAAATAGTGGGAGCTCCCTAATCAATTCGCTAGAAAACCGAACTCGACATGTAAGTGTGTAAGAGTCCCAGTTTTGTTCATCGCCTGTTTTTAACTCGACAACAACAGTCCTTCCTAATACAGGAGAGTCCTGATTTCTAGCTGTCGTATCCATGACCAGGTATCCACTTTTAATTTTGACGGAATCGGGGAATTCGAGGGAGAATTGGACATCCCATCCGTCAAGGTTTCCATCATTGAAATCATCCAGAAACGTACCGGAATATACGGTGACGGCGGGTGACGCTGCCATTAGTAAAGCTACCAGAAACCATTTCATTGAAATTCTCTCCCCCATATATGGTTGATTATTGCAACGGTCCCCATATCGGCACCGCCTCATTGGAACCTTGCCAATCAACCAGCGCCCTTCGCCCACTTCCGTTTGCATTCATTACATAGATGTCCGATTTGACGTATGGGTTATGGCTGTCATAACTAAACGCCATATACTGACCGTCGGGGGACCAACTGATGCCGCCCGATATATTGTCATGCGTCAGTTGCCTTAAATCGGAGCCGTCAGCGTTCATTAAGTAGATATTCGTGTTGTAACGTTGATGAACGGTATCTGTGTTGTCTATTACCCAAGATGTGGTCGCGTCCCTTGACGTAAATACGATAGTTTCCCCATCGGGCGACCAGACAGGAAGGAAGTCAGAAGCATCATTATCAGTCAGTTGACGAGTATTGTTTCCATTAGCATCCATCACGAAGATTTCACTGTCGCGATCAAATATAGATTCTGGCTGGAGAGCGAAAGTGATTTTTTGACCATCTGGCGACCAACTAGGGGCATATTCATCAGCATCGCTATTGGTCAGTTGGACGATATTTGTGCCGTCAGGATCCATCACATAGATTTCGCCGTCACCATCGCGCCAAGAACTGAAAGCGATGCTTCGACCATCCGGTGACCAACTCGGTGACCCGGTACCTGCCGAATCATGGGTCAACTGGCTTGTCGGTTCAGAACCATCCACCGGCATGACGTATATGTTATGACTGCCGCTCCGGTCGGAAACGAACGCGAGTTTCCGACCATCAGGGGACCAACTCCGGGGCACGTCAAACCCCTTGCTTTCTGTCAATCGCACTAAGGAAGTACCATCGGCGTTTATCATGTAAATTTCCAAGTCACCGTCTCGATCTGATGCAAAGGCTATCCTTCCGGGCAAAGGTATATTTTCGTCAGGCGTTGTGTAAGGATTGACAACCGGGTCGTCGCCGCAGCCTAACATCAGCACGGCAAGCACCCAAACGACCAAAAAACGGAAATCTCGCATGACTCTCTCCATTTGCTTCGGTATGCGGCGATTTGAAGGTTATGTAGGGTTCACGGGACGCCGAAGCCTACGGGCAAGTGGGCGTTAATAACGCTTCGATTGCAAGTCATTTAATCGGTTTGTCCGGGACTAGGATGGTGATTTAATACAAGAACGATGCCAATTACATTCTATCCAAAGAAAAAATTTTCCACAATGCCTAAGCTGTCCTAACGCATTGGCGTCGTGAATACCGTGAAGCAGTGCCTACAGAATACACCGATTCGCGAATTTTCTGTTTTATGTCATTCTACTTGTGGCAGATTTGCAACACTTCCAACGAATTGCGCAACAATGAAACGGAGGCTATGGGAGGGGGGTTAGTGCCCGTGCGGATTTAATCAGGGGCTATGTGGAAGGTCATAGGAGGGAGTTCGATGACGTTGGAAACGGAGTCGGAATGGCTAATCGTGAGTTTTTCTTAGGTTTGGAATTCTGAGGACATCACTTCCGAGACAGATTCTTTATTGCGCCCCAAGTCGTAACCAGATTCGCTTCAGGATTAACGCTTAGTGGACTGCCAATGTTTGGAATTTCCGGTCCCGTAACGACGACGTCATCAAGATGAACCACCATTCCGGAGGCTACCTGAAACCTCACGGTGCCTGGTCCTGCATTTTCATCTTCATATTGGGCTACAAAATTGTCGTCGAAATGAAACTCGAAATTCGTCTCTTCAGCCACGATTTTGATTGGTAGCCAGCGGTTTAGTTTTATCGGCCGTCTAAGATGTCTTTCTCGGAATGTTTTACGGTGAATCATTCCCACTAATCCTTCCTCGGGGTCGCGCTGTGCATCGGGTGGGACGGTGTCGACCTGTATGTGTTGGCGTACTGGCAGAATTAGCATTATTTGCTCAGCCATCTCGCCAAAATGTCCTATGCTTCTTCGAACACCAACAACAAAGATGCCGGACGATTCCTCCGCAACTCTCGCAATCCTGACGCGGCAGGTCAGTGTATAGGAATTCCAAGTCTCCGAATTATCTAATCTTAGTTCCAATCCCAGCAGATTCGTGAATTCCAGACCAGGGGGAAGTTCCCCTTCTTCAACCGTGGTATCTATGACCAAATAGTTATCCTTGAACGCTAACGGTATTGGAAACCCGTGTGCGTACCACACATGCCACCCGTCAAGATTTCTATCATGAAAGTCGTCCAAAAAAGTGCCGGAATGCGCGACGCTTAGCGGCGGCATAACGATTAGCAGAGCTACCAGCAACCATTTCATCGGAATTCCCCCCTTACAGGAAAAAGAATGTTGTGTCTAGCATTGCCGATTAAACTGAAGAATGACAGTGGAATCTGTCTGTAACGGCAAGTCGCCGGTCGGTTACGCAAATCACGTATTCGAGTTAGCGGCAACCTTTTCTTCCAACATATCCGCCGTATATTATGGAGAGGGTCTCCAGATTGGCAATCCTTCATTGGAATCCGGCCAATCAATCAGCGTCCTTCGCTTGCTTCCGTTTGCGCTCATTACATGAATTTCCGACCCGAAATTTGGATTTTTGCTTCTAGAGTAATATGCGATGAACTGCCCATCGGGGGACCAACTGACGCCAACCGATACATTGTCATAGGTCAGTTGTCTTACGTCGGAACCGTCGGCATTCATCAGATAGATATTCGAGTCAAAATGCCGCCAATAGGTATCCGTTCCGGTTTTGACCCAAGTTGCAGTCGTACTTCTCGAATCGAATGCAATAGTTCTCCCGTCGGGCGACCAAGCGGGCGAAGAGTCAAAAGTATCATTATCCGTTAGTTGAAGAGCGTTGCTGCCGTCAGCGTTCATCACGAAGATTTCACTATCCGGATCGAAAATAGATTCCGGGGTGCGGGAGAAAGCAAGTTTCTGGCTGTCGGGGGACCAACTGTAGACAGATTCGTTGATATCATTGTCCGTCAATTGGACGAGGTTCGTACCATCGGGATCCATCACAAAAATCTCGCCATCGCCGTCGCTCCAAGAATAAAAGGCAATTTTTCGACCGTCCGGAGACCAGAGGGGTTTCCGATTGCGTCCCTGACCATCGGTTAACTGTATCACCGAATCGGAACCATCTACTGTCATGACGTAAATCTCCCATTTGCCGGTCCGGTCAGAAACGAAAGCAAGTTTCCGACCGTCAGGGGACCAACTGGAAGGGTAGTCAATGCCTTCATTCTCCGTCAACTGCCTGAGAGAAGTACCATCGGCGTTCATCAGGTAAATTTCAGAGTCGCCGTCTTTGTCGGATGAAAAGGCTATCTCCCCGGACAAAGGCAATATCTCATCCGATGCGGTATAGGACTGGGACATCGGATCGTCTCCGCAACCGAGGATGGGAATCGCAATGAATATCCAAACGACTAGGCACCGAGAATCTCTCATGAGTTCATCCTACAATCTGACTGGGGTCTATACGGTTCTTACAGCGGTTGCAAACTTCGTTTCGTTCACGATCTTCAAACTGAAACGCGTACAAACTCGATTGATTGAAATGTATCGGAATGCTGCGTTCCTCAATCTTCACGACCCTGAAAATCAGGAGATTATTGTTGCAACAAGCCCTTTATCTTGCCCCAAGTCGTCGCCAAGAGCGCTTCAGGGTTTACGCTTAGTGGACTACCGATGTCTGGGATTTCCGGTCCCGTAACGACGACGTCATCAAGATGAACGACCAACCCGGGACCTATCAGAAACATTACGGTGCCCGGTACCGCGGATTCATCTTCGTATTGGGTTACGAAATTGTCGTCGAAATGAAACTCAAAATACTCTTCTTCCGCCACGATTTTGATTGGGTGCCAGCGGTTTAGTTTTATCGGTCGTCTGAGACGTTTTTCTCGGAGGGTTTGGCGGTGAATTGTCCCTTCAATCTCCACTTTATCGGGGTCGGACTTCGCATCTGGTGGGATGGTGTCGACCTGTATATGCTGATTCCTCAGAATAATTAGCATTGTCTGCTCAGCCATCACCTCGAAATGTCCCATACTTCTTCGGACACCAACCCTAAATGCTCCGAGCGCGTCCTCCGCTGCTCTTGCAAACCTGACGCGGCAGGTCAGTGTATAAGAAATCCAATCCTCCGAATTATCTAATCTTAGTTCCAACCCCAGTTGTTTCGCAAATTCCAAACCAACGGGCAATTCCCCTTCTTCAACCGTTGTGTCTATGACCAAATAATTGTTTTGGAACGCTAACGGGATTGGAGCGCCGAGCCAGTACCAGACGTGCCACCCGTCAAGGTTTCTATCATGAAAATCATCCAAAAACGTACCGGAATTCGCGCCTCCTATCGGCGATATAGCGATTAGCAATGCTATCAGTAGCCGTTTCATCGGAATTCCCTCCTTACAAGAAAAGGGAACGTTGCGTCTAGCGTTGTCGATTACACTCGGAAATGAATAACGGAATCTGCTTGTTAAGATAGATCGCCGGTCGGATTCGATAACCGTCTCTTCAAGGAGACAGTCCACCCGTGTCTTCTGGCCTACGTGCCGAATGTTATTGCGTAGGTCTCCAGATTGGCGATCCTTCATCGGAATCGGGCCAATCAATCAGCGTCCTTCGCTTACTTCCGTTTGTATCCATTACATGAATCTCCGATTTGAAGTTTGGATTTCTGCTGCCAAAAGTAAATGCAATGAACTGTCCATCAGGGGACCAACTCGCGCCAATCGATACATTGTCATAGGTCAGTTGCCTCACATTGGAACCGTCGGCGTTCATGAGGTAGATATTGGAGTCGATAGGCTGATGAAAAGTATCCGGCCCGATTTTGACCCATGATGCGGCTTCACTCCATGATGTAAATGCAATGATCTGTCCGTCGGGCGACCATGCCGTAAAGAGATCGTGTGTATCGTTGTCGGTCAGTTGTATAGCGTTGCCGCCATCCGCGTTCATCACGAAAATTTCAAAATCCGGATTAAAAATCGATTTCGAGGCGCGGGAGAAAGCAAGTTTTTGGCTGTCAGGCGACCAACTGGAAACGGTCTCGATAACATCGTTGTCCGTCAATTGGACGAGGTTTGTACCGTCAGGGTCCATCACAAAAATCTCGCTATCACCGTCGCGCCAAGAATTTAAGGCAATTTTTCGACCGTCCGGAGACCAGATAGGCTCAAAATCGCGTCCCGAATCATCCGTCAACTGTATAACCGATCCGGAACCATCTATCTCCATGACGAAAATCTCCGACGTACCGGTCCGGTCGGAAACGAAAGCGAGTTTCCGACCGTCAGGCGACCAACTGGAAGGGTAGTCAACTCCTTCATTCTCCGTCAACTGCCTGAGAGAAGTACCATCGGCGTTTATCAGGTAAATTTCAAAGTCGCCGTCTTTGTCGGATGCAAAAGCTATCTGTCCTGACAAAGGCAACATCTCATCCGGTGTTGTATAGGACTGGGAAATCGAATCGTCTCCGCAACCGAGGATGGGAATCGCAATGAATATCCAAACGACTAGGCACCGAGAATCTCTCATGAGTTCACCCTACAAATGGACTTGGGACCATACGCTTCTTGTCGCGGGTTGCAAATCTCGTTTCATTGACTGTCCTCAAACTGAAAAGCGTACAAACTCGCCTGATGGAGATGGAAACAGAGTCGAACCGGTTTGTTCCACAGTTGCCTCAAATCCGCATCCGCATTCCAACACACCGTGTGCCAGATCCGGTGCGAGTCATCCGAACAGACAGGAACACAATCTTCAGCGGCGAATCCGGGGTACGGCTTGAAGTCGGGATCAAGAATCTCCACGCGCATGTAGCCGCCGTAACAGTCGGCATTGACCTTCAGGCGATCGCCCTCGAACACAAATTGCCGTGCATAAACCTTGCCATTCTCATAGGTTGGCTTCAGCTCCGCCCAACCGTCTTCCCGCAGGATGAGCGCGCCGACCGAGCGGCGCCGTCTCGGGTAGCCGCCCATCACCGCTCCCAAATTCTCCCAATCCGCTTTGCCGGCGTCGAAGGCGGCTTCGGGCACCATTAACGCGGGCGGTGGATAACTGTACCATTCCTGTTTGTCCGGGATCGCCAAGTACGGAATATGGAGTTTGCCGTCGTGGACGAGCTGACCAGTAGACGTATAGCAGACGTAGCCGTAGTCGATGCTCCCCGGAGCGCGGTTGTCGACCCATGCTCCCGGCCCCCCGACCCGTACCCAACGTCTGCCGTCACGGCTCGTGTACAGCCCCAGCCTGACAAACGCCACATCCCGCCAGTTTCCCCCGTCTCGGGAGCACCAGATCGGCTCAGCCATAAACTCGCCGGGGATGCCGATATATTGCCCGCCGACCTTGCGAACCGACATTTCGTGAAACTCCAGATTCGGTGGCAAGTCCGGCTCCCAATCAACCGAAATCACCACCTCCTTGGGCGACCAGTTGATGAAGTCCTCGCTCTCCTGCCGCCCGATCTGCCGTTTGCGATACAGGAAGTTCTGGTGATGCGAATACTGACTATAGGCAACCCACTTTTCTATGGATTCGTCCCAGATGATTCTCGGCTCGTGATGATGGCGGTAGGTGCTGTAATCGCTGACGGTCGTCCAGCGCAGTCCGTCCGCCGACGCCTTCACCGTGGAAGTGACGGGTTCGCCTCTCTCGCGTGCCAAGGCGTGGCGAGTGTAGAGCATCAGGAACTTCCTGCCGGGGTCGCTCTGATCGTGGTTGAGCACCACCGTCACGCCCGCGGTGTCCTGTTCTACGATGTTGGTCTCCGTGTAATTCTCGTATGGCAAACATTTGTCGCTGAGAGGCTTTTCCCAGTGGATACAGTCGGTCGATTCGGCATAGCACAACACTTGACCGGTGTTGAACGGGTCGCCGGACAGGGATTGGATGTACCATATCTTGAATTTGCCGTCGTCGGGATCTTGGATCGCACCGGACGGAAAAGGGTTGTAGTGTATCTCCCAGGGTAGGTCGCCGACCTCAAGAATCGGCTCTGCGGGACGGTGCGGTTCGGGAATCACTCGTTCCACATCCTCAAGGTGATCGATGATAAAATTGTCCAAGAACAACTGTTTCTGCGTACCGATGTGGAGAAACGGAATCTCGTAATCGGGCATAAAGTGAGGATACTTCCTGCTCTCAATCGGGCGCCTGCCCGCCAGCGTGTCTTCGATTTTGCGCTGTATATCCAGCGGTTCGGTGATGCTTCTCTTTTCCGGTTTATCCGTCATGGGTGTTTGGTTCTCCTGTTGAGAATTTTATCGTTGAATGGATGATGGAAGATTATGCCATTTGCCTATACTCTCAGTAAATTAGTGGTCTCCTCGCCAAAAATTCTTTACATCGGATTAAGGTAGTAGTCACACGCTGTGTGCCATAAACAGCCTTATGGCAACTGGTAGGAGCGATCTCCGAATCGCGACCTCGTGTCACGAGCAAAACTCGATTCTATTTAAGACACGCGATAACTTGTGCCACTATAATCAGAACTGCTCGGGTTTTATATGTATAATTCTTAGCTGCAATGACCATAACATCCCGGTGGGAGATAAATGTACACTGTTGTTCCTTTCCCATATTCGCTCTCAAGGTTGACTGAGCCTCCAAGTCTATCAACAGCCTGATGTATCAGATGCATACCACGAATTTCACGATCAACAGGTTTGGTTCTTTTAGACCAAAGTCCCTTCAATACATCGTCAATACGTCCGTCTGGAATTCCGTGACCATTGTCCGAAACACTAATTTCCACTCCATCATTTCCTTTTCGGGTCGCTACAACAATTTCACCTTTGGCCCTTATGAATTTTTCCGCGCTCTCGTAATATTCCTCCTCCTGCTCTACATCCCAAATCGCTTTAACAGCATTACTTCTCAAGTTTCCGAAAAGTTGCGTCAGATAAGTCGCTTCTTCCGAGGACAGGTGCCATGAAACCTCTGGTGATAAGTCTAATTTCAACTCAATGTTCCCATCGCCAAGTGTAATCCGGTGGCGATTCCAATAATCAGAAACAAAATCATTCAAGTTGTGTTTTTTGTCGTCCAATTTCGACATTCTCGTAGCTCAAGTTTGTACATTTAAGCGAGATAACAGACGGTGGTAATCAAGCGTTAGAGAAAAACGGAAAGATTTTAACCATCTGGTCTTTTGGGTTGACCATTGAAAGAGTCTCCCGTGGCTTCTAGCAATTCAACCAGTTGCCCGTTGCTCTTTCAAAGGCTGGTGCGCAGTGCGCACCCTACGGACTCCATTTTTGCACAAAGTCGAGCTAACGGTTTAGGCATCATCGCCGGGCTCAATCTTCAGGCGGAAGAATGCGAAAGCTGTAAAGCTTCGCACCCTTCAAAAGAAAACGAAGTCGGCACGGCTGCTCCGCTTGATTCAAGCCGCGATCATCCCAGCGAACCGAGTGACGCACGTGGTCACCTCGGATAGGCGTGCACGCCTCCACCGAGAATCCGGGCTGAAGGCGACCGTCCGGTGACAACACCTCAACGCCGAGACTGCCCCCGCTCGCGTCAACATTCACTTCAAGCCGCCCGTCGGGTAGCCGCAGCGGAACGGTTTCAACCACACCGTCATCCCCATCAAGCGAGACAAAACCGTCCAGCCGCCAACTGGCGCGCCCGATGGACATCACCTTGTCCTTCAGCAGCTTGCCGTGCGTCTGCGTGCTGCCGGTGTAGTACCAGTGAATCTCATCATCCTCCACCAACGGCTCCTTGGCGGTAAAGAGAATCATGCCCGAATCGTAATCGCCATCCTTCCCGCGCGGGAGAATCGGCGTTCGGTCTTCAAAGTGGCGCCAGTTCACACCGTCGCGGCTGTAGATGAGTTGCACGTCAATGGGACCATCCACCGCTGCCTGCCCCGGCATCGTATTCGTGATATCCTCGGTGACGTACAGGACGCCCAACATGCCGACATATATGCCGTCATAAGGAACGCCGGACATGTTGTGAAACTCCGCGCGAATGGCACCGTAGCGCTCTTTGCCGAGTGCGTCGTCATCGGGATTCGGCTCCAGCATGGGCGTTGTCTTCGACCAGCCGCCTTCCAGCCTCTCGCTCTCGCTGTATTCGATGTGACGACGCTCATTTCCTCCCCCGACCAGCATATAGGAGAGGTAGCGGTCACCCCTTTCATCGTATACCACATTTGTAGGGCCCTCGTTGGAGCGCTGTATCACCGGCTGTTTCAATCCCTCATCGCTCCAATGGATGCCGTCGGGCGACTTTATCACGAAGATGTTCCGGTAGCGGCGGCAAAAGCCGATTGCCGTGTAACGCTCCCGGTCGTCTTGGGCGTCGTCAAGAAACACGCTCGCGCCGTGCAGGTCCCAAACGATGTTGTTATTCGGGCTTTCGTCAAAGTCGAATACTCCCAGATCCGGTTTGGTCCACTTCAGCCCGTCGTCGCTTTCGGCATAGCAGAGCAGGTCGCCGATATCGCTGCCGCGAAAATGCCTGCCGTCATCGTCTGCCCGGCGTCCCATGTATCGTGTAGCGTCTCCGGCGCCGGTGCGAGGCACATACAAGCCCGGGATGCGGTGCCCGTGATCCGGGTCCATGCGCGCCATGTACCACATCTGGTATTTGCTCGATCGTTTGTCGTGCAGCACTGTACCCAAGAGATTCACCCGCTTGGTTCTATCGGGACCGTCGTTTTCCCAGGGCTTGCCGGGTTCTGGTGCAATGACGGGATTCGGCGTTTTGGTCGCCGGATGGAGCGTGCGCGTGACACCGTGCTTGGTTTCAATGAGTAGATCGTCAATGAATAGTTCCGTGCCGTAATTGAGTTTGTGAGGGGTCATAGTTTCCTAATGTTCACATGCTCCGAATACAGATTAAAGTGACTGCGTTGAGTAATACGTAATGCGTAATACGTAAAATCAATTACAATCAAGTTTGTAGGGTGCGCACTGCGATCAAGCGACTGATTAAGGAGGGCGATAGTAGATTCCGTGCGATAGAGATTCCACCACGTATCTCCATAACAAGGCACTCAAGGGTTCCATTGCAAAAGCCACGTGTTGACGATCTATACTTTGCGTTGGGTATTATTGCGCTTTCTTATCCAGTGATAATTGTTTCTAATAGGACTTACGTAGCACCATTAGATCGGGAATCGGAGTTCCCTCGTACAAGGGTCGCGACCTGGAGATCGCTCCTACAGAAGACGCAATTTCTGACAGTGCGGAGTATATGTCCAACACCAATCGAAAGACTCTACTTTCGATTGAAGGTGTCGGCTTTGGCGCGTAACCGCTTCAGATCGTCCGCATACGCCGCATCGTCAATCAGATTGCGATTCTCTTCGGGATCGGCTGCCAAATCGAAGAGTTGCTCGGGCCAACCCTTGCCCTCAAAACGGAAATACTTCAAATGATCGTGCTTGACCATCACCGACGGTCCATGTTGATGCGTGTGGAGTTCGGAATACGCCTCGTTCTCCCAGCCATCCGTGCGCCCCTCCATAAGCGGAACCAACGAACGCCCATCCAACCCTTCCGGGGCAGGCACATTGGCAAGATCGCATAGCGTCGGGAACAGGTCGACCAGCGAGACGTTCTGCTGGACGACACCCCCGCGCGGAATGGAATCCCATCTTTCAGTCGATATTGAACCGCCCCCCGGACACGAGATGAAGAACGGCACGCGCGCCGATGCCTCGAAGTACTGCTGTTTCTCCCATAGCCCCTTTTGCCCCAACATCTCGCCGTGATCGCTCATAAAAGCGACGATGAAGTCGTCGAGCACGTTCAACTCCTCAAGTCGTGCTATGACGCGGGCGTACTGGATATCCACCCACTCAATCATGCCGTAGTACGCCGCTGTCGCACGGTGCGCCTCGCGGTAGGTGACATCCTCGCCAATTCTCACCTTGAAGAAATCGTCGCAGGCGAACTTTTCGGGCAGATCCTCGACGTAGGGTTCCACGCGGCGCATGTAGTAGTTGAACAGGTCTTCGGGGCACTGGTAGGGATAGTGCGGACACCACAGGCTGACGGCGAGCAACAGCGGACGGTTGCCCGGTCTGTCGTACGCCTCGTTGACGAAGTACTCCTCAAGGAACATCAACGCACCATCGACGCAATACTTGTCGTGCGACATCCAGTAGCCCTTTCCGACGCGGGCGTTCGTGACCTCCTTGGCGGACGACCATTTGCCGGTGCCGGGTTCGGTGAAGGTCTCGGCTTTACGCTCCGGATCCTTCGCCGATTCATAGCCGTTCCGCCCTCGGATATCCCTGCCGATGCGCTCGTGCCAGCCGTGCATCTGGTCGGGACCGGGAAAGTGCATCTTGCCCGCGCCGACCGCTTGGTAGCCGTAGCGCGAGAGGTGTCCGGGCATGGTCACCGTTTCACTCGGCATCTCGTTGTCGTTTTCGAGGGCGCCGGTGTTGTGCGGATAAAGACCAGACAGAAAACTTTGACGCGCCGGCACGCAGATCGGCGACGGCGTATAGGCGTTGCGAAAGTAGGTGCCTTGGTTGATGAACCGGTCGAGGGTTGGCGTCCGAACATGCGGATCCCCTTCCACCGGCATGACATCGGGGCGGTGTTCGTCGTTGATAAGCAGCAGGATATGGGGCTTTTTTTCGGGCATGGTTTTTCCTTGGGAAAAGCAATGGTCAGTGGCTAGTGACCAGTACGAACGGATGTGGCGACGTGCGCCGCAGACGGTTGCGGGTATTGGCTGCCGTGTGTCACCGTGTCGAATGTCGTGGCGGCATGATAGCAGATTGAGGGTGTACAATCAATAGCAAATTCGGTGAGGGTTGGTTGGGGGCGGGGGTGCGGAAGGGGTCATGGTGACGCCGAATGCGGCATTGAGAAGTCTTTCACTCAAGTTCAGAGGTCTTCTCCAGCCTCGGTTTTGTCTAGTTTCTGTTGATATTTTTCAGCCTCATGTTGCGCCTCGCGATTAGCTTGATTCTCATCGCTCAAGTCGTGATCGACCTCAACCCCCAACTTCTCAAGTGCCGGAATGTGGACATTGATCGTCTCCGCGGTAAGCGGGTTTGATTGGGCGTCTATTCTATCAAGATTTTTCAACTTCAAGAAGGGAGAGAGGTCTTTGACGTGATTGAGGTATAGGTGGCAATCTTTGAGATTGGTTATACTGGCGAGCGGCGACACGTCTGCCAAAAAATTCTCACCCAGTGCTACGTTTTCTAACTGCTTCATGTTTGCAAGGGGTGACACGTCGTAAATACGATTGCTAATGAGAATTAGATGGGTGACGTTTGGCAGCATCCTCAATGGGCCAAGCTCCGATACTTTGTTGTCATCCAGCCATAGGGTGCCCAGATTTGTCAAATTTGCCAGTGGGGATAGTTCCGAAATGTAGTTATGCGACAACATTAGGGTGTCGAGGTTGACCAAGCCCGAGAGCGGCGACAAATCCCAGATTCGGTTTCGCTTAAGTGATAATGTCTCAAGCTGCGTTAACCCGGCAAGCGGCGTTAGGTCGGAGATTTCGTTATGCCACAGATTCAGGCTTATCAGGTTGGTTAACCCGGCAAGCGCGGACAGGTCTGAAATCCCTGTTTCGTAGAGATCCAGAAATACGAGCTCGGTCAATCCGGCTATGGGCGTAAGATCCGAACTGGATAACGGATTCTTGGCAACATCTAGGAATTCAAGCTTGGCTAACGCGGCAAGCGGGGATACGTCGGTTATCGCGTTATCGCTGAGATATAGGTCGGTGAGTTTGGTTGCGAATTCGAGACCGGAGAGGTCTTGAATCTTTTGGCGGGAGGCGTGAAGGGTCGTCAACGCTGCCATATCAAGCGTAGTGATGGTAGCATCGGGCGGTTTCTTGAGGTGTTCGGTAATGACACGGCGCAGGGCGGGGTCCGGGATGTCAACCGTTTTTTCGTGTGCCCGTGTCTCGCGTTCGGTGGCGAACGATAGCGGCAGCATGAGCGCGGTCAGTAGCAGCAAAGCGAGCAATTTCGTCATGGCGTTTTCCTCTCCCTGAGTGGTTACAATTCTTCTCGAATAACTCTGAATTCGCTGTTGCCCCGAAAAATTCGGTTGGCTTAAGATTGGAGCGCCGAAACCGCTTCGTTTTCACTCTCGAAATGTTCAAACGTGCTGATTAGGCGGCTTCTGACTATGAGGCTTTTGATGTGTTTGCTGACGTTAATGACGCCAATTCGCCCTCCCTTCCTTGTGATGGATATGTGCGCTTCCATTAACGCGCCAAGCGACGAACTGTCCACCAATGTAACATCGGCGAAATCGATGAGGAATTTTGGTCCCTCCTCGCCATCGGATAGAAAGTGATAGATTTTTTGTCTGAGTTCGGTAGACGCGCTTCCTATCAACTTGCCATCGGGTTTCACATAGATGATGTCGTTTCTTTTATAAATGTCGATTTCCATTTTTCAACCTCACGGTAGTTGTGCTAGTGACGTATTTGTATGTGTGTGCAGATTAGAAATCAATGGGTCAAACAACTGCAAAAACGTCATGTTTTCTCAACCTAATCGGCGTCCGCATATTCGAACTGGAAGGCATAAAGGCTCGCCTGATGTAGATGAAATACTACGCGCACGGGCTTGTTCCATAACGATCGGACATCGCTGCTGCCGTTCCACCGGACCGTATGCCAAATCTGCTTGGGGTCGTCGGAATATACCGGGTCGCAATCCTCGACTGAAAAGCCCTCATACGGCTTGAATTGGGGATCGAGCACCTCAACTCGGATGTAACCGCCGTAAGCCTCGGCGTTGAGCTTGAGCGTGTCGCCCTCGAAAACGAACTGCCGCGTGGTGACCTCCCCCCGTTCATAGGACGGCTTCAACTCCGCCCAACCGTCCTCGCGCAGAATCAGGATACCGATGGAACTGGCTTCCACCCGCGGATAGGTTCCCAAGGCGTCAACGAGCTCCTGTCGAGTTGCAGTCGCCCGCTCGTAATTCTCCACCGGCGCCATGGTGTTGTTGGGACGCTGTTTTTCGGGACGCGCGCCGTAGACGATGAAGGTCTTGCCGTCGTGAACGAGTTGACCGGCTACGCTGTCGTTCAGGAACCCGTAATCGTAGCTGCTGCCGGGTCTACCCGTGTCCGCCCAAGGTCCGTCGTCGCCCGCGCGCCGCCAGTGCTTCCCGTCCCGGCTGGCGTACAGCGAGAGGTGAGCGTAGGCGTGGTCGTGCCAATTCCAGTCTCCGGGGGCACAGCGTATAGGCTCCGCCATGAACTCCGTCGCCACGCCGATATATTGACCGCCGACCTTGCGCACCGACATGTCGTGAAACTCGAGGTGGGGCGGGAGGTTCGGTTCCCAATCCACGGAGAGCACCACCTCTTTCGGCGACCAGTGCATAAAGTCAGGGCTTTCCTGCCGTCCAATCTGGCGCTTGCGGTGCAGCATGTTCCAGTGATGCGAATATTGGCTGTAAGTGATCCACTTCTGAATGGACTCGTCCCAAATGGGGCGCTGGTAGTGGTGATGTTGGTAGGGCGTGTTTTCGTTGATTGTGTTCCACTGCAGACCGTCGGAGGATACGCGAAATACGGTTTTCTTTTCGGGTCCCCTGCTCACATCCCCCGGATTGTTGATCATGAGGAATTTACGTTCTTTGTCGCTCTGGTCGTAATTCAGCGCCAACCCGACGTGGTGACCCGAGTTGTCCAGGACGATGTTCGTGGCTTTGTGATCCTCGAAAGGAATGCACTTTTCACTCAACGGCTTTTCCCAATGCAGGGGGTCGGTCCCCTCGGCGTAGCACAACGCTCGGGTGCGATCCTTCACGTACCACAACTTGAACTTTTTGTCGTCCGGGTCTTGCACAGCCGACACGGGAAAAATGCCGCCGCGAAGTTCCCACGGGAGCTCCAATGTTTTGATGATAGGTTCGTCGGGGCGGTCGGGTTTGGGAAAGACGCGCGTCACGCCGTCGAATCGATCAAGGATGAAGTTGTCCAAGAATAACTGCTTCTCCGTACCGATGTGGAGGAAGGGTACTTTGTAGTCGGGCGGTATGTAGGGATACAGAATATCGACGGGGCGCTTCCCGCTTACGATGTCTTCGGTCTTCCGTTGAATATCCAGTTGTTCCGTGGGGCTTTTTCGTTCTGGTTTTTCAATCATGGAGTTTTCCTTTTGATAGTACGGGAATTTTGCAGTTCGGATTGTAGTCGCGCAATGAATTGTGCTGTTACAAATCTACCGTAGGAGCGATCTCCGAATCGCGACCGACCGTCGGGAATCGGAAGGGATCTCTATCGATCAAGTGAGTGGATACCGAACGCGATAGAGTTCCCATAGAGATTCATTAATCACTAGCCACTAAACACTTACGATCTTTCCTTCAGATGGTACACGTAGCAGTCGGGAATCGGAATTCCCTCCTACAGACCGTTCTTTATTTTCCCCCAGGTTGTCGAGAGCTTGCCACCGGGTTCTACGGCTAGGAACGCGCCCTTCGCGTTGCTCACAACCTGATCGGCGGTCAGCGCCTTGTCATAAACACGGACAATGGAGAACGAGCCGTTGAAGGTGCGGCGCCGTTCATCATACGAATTCGCGCCGATGGAAATGTCGTTTAGCGGCAGACGATTGTCGAAATCCACGCCGGGACCTTTAGCGACTTCCTTTCCGTCTTGGTAGGCTATAATCGACTTTTTGTCGGTGCCGACAATGGTTATCCACGTCCACTTATCCTCTTCCAAGACTATCTTCAACGCTTGCCCCGTTTTGCCGCCCTTGGCATGGATGGACATATCGAGGTTTTGGCCGTTTCCTAACAGCCACAGGCGGAGCCCTTGCCGTCCTTCTCTCGGGCTATTTTGGAATCCGGCGAAGTGGTGCTCCTCAACATAAAGACCGCCGTTGCGTTTGCAGAGAAACTCCAAGGTCCAATCCTCGACAAACAGTTTGGGATTCCTCGCCACCGGTCCGCCGAAGGTCTCTTTCGATTTCCTTGTCGTGTAATACTTCACGTTGTCCTGGTTTATTCCGAGCGCAGGGATTCTGATTCTTCCCTCTTCAAGCTTCGGAGCTTGGTCGGCGGGGAGTAGCGTTCCGCCAGCCTCGCCAAGGTTTTTCCAACCCTTGGGATGATGGGAGTTGTCCGAGGCGTCAAGGTAGAGCAGGGCGCCGGGGACAGCGTCGGCAAGCGAGATGCTGCAAGCCCCCGCTAAGAAAAACAGGGTGGTCAAAGTCAATATAACTTTTTTCATTTTCGAATCTCCCTTAAAGTCCATAGATAGTTTGTAGGGTGGGCACTGCCCACCAGCCTCTAAAAGCCCCAGAGGGGATCAAGCGAACGAATAGTGAGTGCGATAGAAATCCTGAAGGTGTGTAGAAACTGTCATCAAATGACAAAATATAGCTTTGCTACCGACTATTCAAACAGGCTCTTAAAGTCCATGGATAGTTTGTAGGGTGCGCATTGCGCACCAGCCTCTAAAAGCCCAAGCGGGAAACAAGCGACTGGATAAGGAGCACGATAGAGATCCCTTGCCCCTCCGACTTCGCGCGGAGACTAGACTTCTTGTTCCATTCCACGCAAATTTCTTAATCTGATTCACGCGATTAATGCACTGGCATTTTAGAGAAATGGTATTATTTGGCTAGGCTCGGTTTGATACTGTGCTTTCTGCAAAAAGCCGCCGCAAATCAAGCCGTGCACTTACCACTTCATTCACTCAGATACTTACGAAACCAACGCAACTTCCGTTCGAGCCGGTCTCTGTGCCCGCGTTTATTTTGTAATAGGTCGTGCCCTTCGTTTTTGTATAGGACATACTCGACCGTTTTGCCGGCACCCGCTAGGTAGTTTGCATACATTTGGGCTTCAACCGGCTCATCATGCTCGCCCTGGAAGAGTAAGACGGGGGTTTCAACCTGTTCCACGTAGCAGATACCGCTCGTCAAAAACCAATCCGGAACCTGCAAACTAGCTTTCCATTTGTCATCCTCTCGAACGGCGTTACGTCCAACATGAAGACCAAGCTCGAACAGATCCGTGTAGCCGTAATTTCCACCGGACAGCACGGCTGCCCGGAACTGATCTGTCTGCCCAATAATGTAAGCGCCGAGAATCGCGCCGTAGCTGTGACCACTCAGCGCAATGTTTGACGGGTCGCATTTCCCGTTTTGGGCAAGCCACTCAATGCCGCTCATGACATCTCTGTAGTTCATCTCTTCATTGGGTGGCTCGACATATTGATACTGTTGACTACCGCGAAAGTCCGGTGCAAAGATTTGAAAACCCTGTGTGGTCAACCAAGCCCACTCGAGATCGCTAATCGCCTGGCCCGCCCCGACAGGGCCGCCATGCAGAGAAACGATGGTTGGGCGTTCCGCGCTCATTGACTGACCGCAGGGAGAAACAACCACGCCTTGCAGCACCAAGCCGTCATAAGACTGCCACTCGACAACGTCTGACGCTGGTAGCTGGTATTCATCAAGCCGATCCGTATAGTGGGTGACCGCCTTCGATTTCCCCGAATCGACTGAGATTGCATAAACATCTCGAAGGTTGTTTAGACCCTCCCAATGAATCAGAAGTGTGTTCCCGTCTTGACTGATGCCTCCAAGATAGGTCCAACCGGTCCAGTCTACCACCTTTTCGGTACGTTTCGTGACGGTATCTACGCAGACCACGCGATGGCTTAATCCCTTTAGGCCGTTGAAAAACAGTTTCCGACTATCGTGACCCCAATAGGCGACTTGGTCACACCAATATTCTTCGCTAAGTATCTGTATCTGGTCTGAATCCCGCTCCATCATGGCGCACACGGGACGGGTTTCAACCGGGTACGGCGAATATCCGAAAGCCAGTTTCTTCCCGTCAGGCGACCATTTTACCAGCCCCATCTCGCCTGCGCCGGGACCAACGCGACTATTTTTCTTGCCGTCTTTGAGGTGAATATCAAAGAGATGATAATCGGAAATCCAATGCCCCGTTTCAAAAGAAAACTTCTCGGTGATTTCGACCTGAGTCGATGGACGCTCGGAAAGAACAGTCAGCCAGTCGCCGTACGGATGCCAAGCGACGCACTCGTAAGTTTCGTCGGGGTCTGCCGCTTTTTCAAAGGTAGCATCTCCCGTCCGGACTTCAAGAACGACAAGGGAATCGGCGCTCGCAGCGGGCGAAAAATTCACGACCTCAACGCCTTCTGAACCCTCATTCGAACCTGAATCTGTCTCTTCTGAATCCTGCTCAACGATGGTAGCCAAAAACCTACCGTCAAAAGACCACTCAAGTGTATGGCCGCCATACGTCCACTCTCCGGTTTTCACCGAGCCAATGCGCTCACCTAAATGCCGTTCGGCGCTATCCACGCACCGAATGAAGACGTCGGAGTGGTCTGATTTCACATAAGCGATTACATCGGTATCGGTAGGCGACCACTTGGGGCAATCTCCAGCAAAAGAGGCCTCAAGGCACCATGTTTCCAGATTGAAAATGGCAATGTTTCCCTCGTACCTGTAGGCGACTCGCTTTGCATCCGCCGAGAGGTGGCATCTGCCGCGGGCAACCCCTGAAAACGGAAAGGACAGCACGTCATCAATAGCAAATGATTTGCGCATGCGCGTATCCTATACAGCGTTGAACCCACTGTAGGGTGGGCACTGCCCACCAGCCTTTAAGCGCTGAAAACGGAAAGGATAGCACGTCATCAATAGCAAATGATCTGCGCATGCACGAATCCTTCACAGCGTTGAACCCGCTGTAGGGTGGGCACTGCCCACCAGCCTCTAAAATCCCCGGAGCTAATCAAACGAGTGAATAGCGGGTAGGATTTCTATCGTAGTCACTGTTCATTCCATTGGTCGATAGAGATCTTGAAGGTGTATGGGAACACTGATTATTCAAACAGGGTCTCGGTGTATACCCTCGCGGAGATAAGGTTTGCAAACCCCTACTAAAGCCCGTTCTTCAGTTTCCCCCACGTCGTTGAGAGCTTGTCTCCCGGTTCAACAGCGAGGAACACACCCCGCGCGTTTTGCGAGACCTGACCCGGAGTCAACGCTTTATCATAAACACGCACCAAGGAGAATGAACCGTTGAACGTCCGGCGCCGTTCGCTATAAGAATTCGCCCCGATGGAGATATCGTTGATAGGCAACTTTACGTCCCAATCGAATCCCCCTTGCTTGCTAATCACCTTGCCGTCTTGATACGCCACTATCGACTTTTTGTTCTCGCCGACAAGTGTGACCCAGGTCCACACGTCTTGTTCCAACTGAATCTTGATTGCTTCGGGGGCTTGTTTGGAACCCTTGGCATGGATCGAGATGCCAAGTTCGTCTCCACCGCCAAGTAACCAAAAACGAATCCCTTGAGCGCCTTCTGCCGGGCTGTTTTGGAAACCGGCGAAGTGATGTTCCTCCACAAATAGATTTCCGTTTCGCTTACAGAGGAACTCAAAAGTCCAGTCCGCCAAGAACAATTTGGGATTCTTATTGACGGGACCGCCGAAGGTTTGGCGCGATGCCTCCGCCGTGTAATACATCGCCCTCCGCTCATTGATACCGAGGCGTGCGATTTTGATTGGTCCCTCTTCGAGTTTGGGCGCCTTGTCGGCGGCAGACAATGAGCCGCCAGCTTCGCCCAGGTTTTTCCAAGCCCTGGGGTGATCGGAGTTGTCGGAGGCATCGAGGATAAGCACGGCGCCCGGGACAGCGTCGGCGAATGCAAAGGTACACGCGCTTGCAACGAGAAACAGCGTGGTCAAGGTCAAAGCAACTTTTTTCATTTTCGAATTTCCCTTAAAGTCCATGGATAGTTTGTAGGGTGCGCATTGCGCACCAGCCTCTAAAATCCCCGGAGCTAATCAAACGAGTGAATAGCGAGTAGGATTTCTATCGTAGTCACTGTTCATGTCCTTTGGTCGATAGAGATCTTGAAGGTGTATAGGAACGCTGATTATTCAAACAAACTCTCGGTGTATACCCTCGCGGAGATAAGGATTGCAAACCCCCATAGGAATCAAGTTAAGCGTTTCACGGCGCAGGTTGCGCAGTTTCAATGTCTCAATCTATTGATTCCCACGTAATCTTGGACGAAAGAATCCCTTTTAATTCATCAGTCGGTCCGACTAAGAGGATGTTCCATAGCGACCGTTTTCGTAGGGGCGGGGTTCCCCCGCCCGATAAGGACTAAAGTTAGTAATTTCACGAGGGAATGTCCCGACAATACCTAGCGAAATCTCTTAAATTGATCCCTATGAGATAAGGTTTGTAAACCCCTACTAAAACCCGTTCTTCAGTTTCCCCCACGTCGTGGAGAGTTTGTCCGCGGGATCGACGGCGAGGAACACACCCCGCGCGTTTTGCGAGACCTGACCCGGAGTCAGCGCTTTATCATATACGCGCACCAAGGAGAATGAACCGTTGAACGTCCGGCGCCGTTCGCTATAAGAATTCGCCCCGATGGAGATATCGTTGATAGGCAACTTTACGTCCCAATCGAATCCCCCTTGCTTGCTAATCACCTTGCCGTCTTGATACGCCACTATCGACTTTTTGTTCTCGCCGACAAGTGTGACCCAGGTCCACACGTCTTGTTCCAACTGAATCTTGATTGCTTCGGGGGCTTGTTTGGAACCCTTGGCATGGATCGAGATGCCAAGTTCGTCTCCACCGCCAAGTAACCAAAAACGAATCCCTTGAGCGCCTTCTCTCGGGCTATTTTGGAATCCGGCGAAGTGATGTTCCTCAACATACAGATTGCCGTTGCGCCTGCAGAGGAACTCAAAAGTCCAGTCCGCCAAGAACAGTTTGGGATTCCTATTGACGGGGCCGCCGAAGGTTTGTTTTGATGCCTTCGTTGTGTAATACGCCGCCTTTCGCTCATTGATACCGAGGCGTGCTATTTTGATTGGTCCCTCTTCGAGTTCGGGCGCCTTGTCGGCGGCAGACAGCGATCCGCCGGCTTCGCCAAGGTTTTTCCAAGCCTTGGGATGATCAGAGTTGTCGGAGGCATCGAGGATAAGCACGGCGCCCGGGACAGCGTCGGCATAAGCAAAGGTGCACGCCGCTGCCAAGATAAACGTTGCGGTGAAGATTGAAATCACGCTTCTCATTTGAATTTTCTCCTGAGTTTGACTTTTGTGTTTAAATTTTGTACGACGAAATCAGTGGCGAAACCGACCGTTGTCCAAGTTGATGGCGATAATGAATAACGGTGGCTTGGTTACTCATTATCTCGAATGATGCATTCGGTCAAGCCAAGGGTTAATTATAACAGAAGAAAGGCGCTTCCATCCAACGCTTTTCAGTTTTTGCCCTTTGGGTCATCACACCAGATACTAAAGATGCGGCGTTTCAATCACCCAATTACAATGCGTAGGTTGGGTTTCACTAGACTATGAAAATTCAAGACCTAAGAGAAATGTTCGGTATTTTCGGTTCGCGCCGTAGAACACCAATACTGTAGGAGCGATCAAACGAACAATTAACTGAGTTCGAATTTGTACATAAAGTACAATGGTCGTGTTGTGCGGAAAACTGTGCAGCACCAATACTGTAGGCGGGGCATCTTGCCCCGCCGTGTCACACCAAAATTCGAATGCACCCGACACGTCAGCCCCGCTCGCCCGATGCGCGATGACATTCCGTAGGTTGGGTTGAATGCCGAAAAGCGAATCGCTGTCAAGGACAATAAAAGGTCCCTCTATTCAACGACGCATTCTTATAAGGAGATCGAATGAAACCCTACGCCTTAGCCCGACGCACGTGTTGATTCTCCTGATGGCGTGGGACTTCCACGAAATTCAGAAACCGGCGTTGGTTTCTTGATGCCACCTGCACGGTTTTCTGTTAAAATAGGAATCGCACGCAGGCTCATGTCAGAAAGGAGCGAACGCATGTCGTCATCAGCAGATTTACAATTCTCGTCCGCAGCCATACTAGAGCAACCGTTCGCAACTCACCAGCCACGCCTATCCTTTGATGGCGCGGGGACCGATGACTGGGCGGCGTGGCGCAAACGGCTGCTTCCGGAACTGTGGGAGCGGTTTTCTCCCTTTCCCGGTAAAGACGCGCCACTCAAACCGCAGATTGTGCTGACACAGAGATTCGAAAGTTTTACACACCACAAACTGATTTATTCATCCAGAGAAGGCGTGCCAATCCCCGCGCACCTGCTAATCCCGCACGGCATCGCGGGAAAAACTCCCGCTGTTCTCTGCATTCACGGTCACGGACGGGGCGCCAAAGACGATGTCGCGTTCGGTTCCGGGGAATACGGCGTTTCGTACGGACGGGCGCTTGCGGAACGCGGCCTCATTACGTTATGCCCGGACAACGCGGGAATGGGCGAACGGGCGCACCCGAACGGAGGGTGCGATTTCCTGTGGCGTCGTCTCAATCTGCTCGGTTACGACCTCACCGGATACCGGGTCTACGACCTGATGCGCGGTGTTGACTATCTTCGTAGCCTGCCTGAGGTTGACGGCGATCGAATCGGAAGCGCCGGCCTGTCCGGCGGTTGTTGGCTCGGCATGGTTCACGCTGCGCTCGACGAGCGCGTCAAGGCGTCTGTACTGAGCGGATTCTTCACCACGTTCGCGCAAACTTCGTGGGTCGGTCACTGCATCTGCCATCATCCCAAGGGCATCGGCGAACTATGCGAGATGCCGGATATCGCCGGGTTAATTGCGCCGCGGCCCATCTTTGTCGAATGGGGAACCGAGGACACGAGCCGTCCGGTTCACCCCGCGTTCGAGATGGCACACACGATTTATCGGGCAGCCGACGCCGCGGAAAGCATCGTGCTCCATGAATTTGATGGCGGCCACCTTTTCTCGGGCGAGAGGTCGTTGCCGTGGTTGGTTCAGTGCCTGAAGAACGATTAAGTGACCGAATAGGTTCTTAGTGCGATAGGATTCTTCTTCCGGTCGCGAGCTGTCAAGAATCGGAGTCGCGATTCGGAGATCGCTCCTACCGACAGTTGGGTGCCGAAACGTGGTTTGCGGCACACGAGAATCTCTATCAGGATTTACTATCGCGCTCCTTGTTCAGTCGCTTGATCTGTTAGATTGTGGCATGCGCAAACTAACAGTTTGCGCTACGAGGGCGCGTCCGATTTTGTAGGTAATTACACATTATCGTCATCTCTGATAAACAGACAGTCAAAATTTGCGTAATTGTGAATGTAAACGACTAGAGAGGAGGAATTGATGAAAACACATCAAATTACGTTTACGGAAAAGAATCGAGCCGAACTGCTTGAAACCGATATAGACGACCAACTCGCACCAAACCAAGCCTTGGTCAAGGGCGAACATTCCGTCGTCAGCGCGGGAACGGAGGGCGCCGGTTTCACCGGATTGGTGCAAGAGATGCCCTTCGGAGGCGGCGGCTCCTATCCGATGACCACCGGATACGGCCATCTTGGCGAGGTGCTGGAGGTCGGCTCCGCCGTGAGCATGTGCAAGCCGGGCGACCGCGTGCTAAGTTTCTCCAATCACGGTTCCTTGGTGAAAGCCGATGCCGGGCGATTAGCGTTGCCGACGCCGAAGGACGCCGCCGGGGAGAATATCGTCTACGCGCGGATGGCGGGCGTCAGCATCACGGCGCTCCGATCGTCTTCCGTTCAACCCGGCGACACCGTGCTTGTGATTGGCATGGGGTTGGTCGGGAATTTCGCCGCGCAGCTTTTCCAGATGGCGGGGGCGGAGGTGCTTGCGTCTGAGATTAGCCCGCTCCGAATCGAAAAGGCGAAGGCGTGCAACATCAAGCGCATTGTGAATCCGAACGAAGTCGACTTGCGCGAGTACGTCATGGATTGGACGAATGGTAAAGGGGTTCACATCGCGGTGGAAGCGATTGGCGTCAGCGAACTCGTGGCAGAGGCGGTGATGTTGACGCGGAGTTACGGCGAAACCATTCTGCTCGGAAGTCCCCGGGCGAGAGCCGTCTTTGACGCCACGCCGATGCTCTTGCGGATTCACCTCGAGGCCATACGGATGATTGGATCGCTGGAATGGCGGTGGCCTCCGCATGAAGTTGAACGGGCGAAATACAACACCGCCGACAACTACCGGCAACTGGTAGACTGGATCGCCGATGACCGCATCATCGTAGACCCGTTGCGGACACACACGGCGTCACCGGCAGATTGCCAAGAGGTCTACACCGGTTTGACGACGAAGCGGGGGGAATATCTTTCGGCGGTATTCGATTGGAGCCGGTTGGAGGCGTAGGGAATAACGATCGTTATTCCCTACAGGCTTAGAAGGATCAACCGACCGAATAGGGAGGGCGATAGAGATCCCAAGGCGATAATAAATCTTGGCGGAAGACTCTGTGCGATAGAAATCCGCGCAATCCGTGTAATCTGTGATTCAGACAATTGCCCAACATTCCACCCATCCTCTTGAAAACAAATCTATAAATGTCAATATCCACCCTCATCACAACCGTGGTAAGCGCACTAATTATAGCAACCGCATCCGCGGAAGAATACATCACGGCGCGGGACTTGCTTGCGCCGGAGATGTTCCCAGACGCCAGTTTCGGGATGGCGGTTGAAGGGGTCGAAGACGGCGCCGTGGCGTACGTCACTACGACCGGAGGCGTCTTTCGCATCCGCAAGGCGCTTGACACAATCGAATGCGATCAACGTATTCCCGCGCCGCGTCAGGTCGCCGCGCTGACGTTGCCCCCCGGCAGCACCCGGGACATCGAATTGACTCATCACAGTTCGGGCGCAGTTGTTTTCGAGGGGGCGGGCACAACGCTGCGGATTAACGGAGATTCAACCTTGATGATTGCCCCGGGGCAACACGGCGATATCAGGGCGGAACTCTCATTTCCGCCGGACTGCCATTTTGGGGCAGGCGGCAACCACAACTTTTTTGACCCACATGGCGGCATCAGTTTCTTTGACAACGGGGACAGTCCGGCTCCACACCTGGATTTGGAAAGCGCCCCCATCTCCGTTACGTGGAGTTGGCGCGCCGGAGCAGTTTTCTGGGGCGTTGTAAGCCCGCCGAAACCGTTCGACTGGGACGCCAGCTTCCAGCACTACGCCGGGCAAGGATCCAGCCACCTGCAGTACGTTTATCCCTCAGACGGTGAAATCGAGGCGGCGTCCAAACAGGCGAGTATTCTGTTTTTGCACTCCGAGATGCTGTTGTGGAAGACGTGGCAGACGGACCTGACGCCGCGCGACCCCGATAAGTTGGCGCACGTCATCAACACCGCCCACGGGCGCGGAATGAAGGTGATTGTTTACACGACGCCGGTGTGGTTTCTCAAGAACACGCCCCGCGAACGTGAGCAGCAGATTGATCCGACGCCCGGACCGATGGGCACCGTGCCCCACTGGGGAAAACCGGACAACGCCGATCTGTTCTTCCAACAGGTCTCCCGTGTATTTAAAAAGATGTCGCTGGACGGATTCTATTTCGACGGGATTTACGGCGCTCCCGAGCATCTCGCGGCGAGTTACCACCTGACCCGCGCGGCGCGGCAACTGGTGGGCGGCGACGGCGTACTGATTTATCACGGAACGGGCGACACGCCAAGCATCGGCGGCAGTCGTACCTATTGCCCCTCGTTGAACGCCTACTATGACTATATCCTGCGCGGCGAGGGCGAGGAGAAACGGACGGATCCGGAATACGTTCGTTATTTTCTGTCCTCGTACAACCTGAGCAACAGCGTCTGTTTGTCGCTGTACAGAACCGACGAAATCCCCTCGGCGGAGCAGATTGACTTGACGCTCCGCGCCAACGTGCGTTACCCGATGCCGCTCGGTCTGCTGGTCGGGAACAGCCCCGAGCGGGCGCATTTTCAGGAGCATTACTTTTCGCGCCTGACGCCGTCGCTGAAAGCGGAAATTGCCGGGGATCTCGCACGGCGCACGGGCGCTCTCGATCGCAGACTGTCTCGCGCACGGGCGCTGCGTCAGCGGCTCGCGGAAGAGCGCGAACTGGGCAAGCACCTTAAGCCGGAGGACTTCGTTGTGCCGAATATGCCGCTCCGTGGCGGCTACTGGCGGTTCGAAGAACCGCACGGGCTGGGGGTGTTCGACAGCAGCGCCCCGCAAATCAACGGGATTATTGATGGCGGAGTCATCAGGACGAAAACGACCGTCGCCCCATCCGTGCCGCGGCTCGGACTCGTTAGCGAACGTTCCATGGAATTTGACGGCGTAAAAGGGTCATATGCCCGCATCGGCCGCGAGATGGACCTCAATGTTGGCACGGAGGATTTTACGCTCGAAGCCTGGATCTATCCGCGAGTCACGAAGGGCCTGGGAACCATGACTATCGCCGGAAATTACATCTCGGGCATAACTGATCCGCCGGATGTCGGTTATGTACTGGGGCTATCCCCGCAATTCGGGCACCACAATCCTACGTACAAAGTCCATTTTGAGGGACGGGACAGCCGCGACCTCACGCGAGTCGGATCCGAGAAATCGTTTCTCATCGAAAGCCACGAGTTGGGGTTTGAGGCGTGGCACCACATCGCCGGCATGCGTGACGGTGAAGAGGCGAAACTCTACATTGACGGGATTCCGGTTGGGACGGCTCCAATCCCGGGGCATTGGAACCTCTCAAGTAATCAGTTGTTCACCATTGGAGCAGGTCAAGGGAGCGCCCACGGTACGTTCATTGCGAATTTTGACGGGTTCATTGATGAAGTGCGTTTGACAATCGGCGAGGCGTTGACACCGTCGCAATTCCTTAATGCGAAGTAGGAGTAATAGAAGACGGAAGGTGGGAAGGGTGGAAGGGCACATCCATGTCCATCTCAAAAGGTAATTCCGTTGGAATGGTGGGCGGTTAAAAGGAAGGTCGACGATTTGACGATTGTTGATCCCACCCTACAGTTTACTGGTACGTAGTGGTTCTCTATCGCAGTCTTGGTCACTACTGGGCGGGGAAACCCCGCCCCTACGAAAACCGGAATCATGAAGCATCTTCTTAAGCGGACAGCCCGGTAAATTGGTAAAGACTCGCTGGTTGAATTTTACAAGGGGCCAATATATGACATCGAAACCGCGTGGTTTCCACGCTTAATTCCTTAACTTGATCCCTATGGAGGTTGTTTTATGTTACCTTCAATAGGTTATTCCGCTGAAATGGTGGGCGGTAAATCTCTATCGCCTTCCTTATCCCGTCAGTTGATCCCACCCTACAAATATACGTTCGGAAAAAATACGCCATGAAGAATGAAAATGCGCCAATACCTCAACCGTTCTTGGATTGGTACGACATCTGGCCCGGGCAAGCCGGACGCGACGAGCATGGTCGGAGTTGGGTCCAAGCCCCGCCCCAAGGCGTTCGCTTGCGGGTGCAGCCGGCGCGGATGTCGGACACCTTCTTTCAGCCCGAATGCCCCTGGGAAGCGGGAGGTCTGGGGCCCAAGGTAGTCCTTTTCGACGAGGGTCGATACCGCATGTGGTACGGCGTCGCCGCCTCCCCGGATTATCACGAGAACCTCGTATGCTATGCAGAGAGCGATGATGGCTTTGATTGGGTGCGCCCCGAATTGGGGATTTACGAATTTCAAGGGAGCACGCGGAACAACATCGTCTGCGACCAGAATACGTTCTCGCTGAATGGCTTGTTCCTGGACCCGTCTGCGCCCGCGGCGGAACGTTACAAGGCAATCAACCCGGACTCGCAGTATTATCTGCGCGGCGCGCTGGCGCCGGATACGGGAGAGACCAAGTTGAAGATTCGGGAAATCCGGCGGCGGATGGAGTTGGAGGGGCATACCCCGGAGGAGATTGATGCCGAAGCGGAGATACGGCGGACGGTGCGCGGACTGGTCTCCCCGGACGGATTGCACTGGAGCGTGCTCGACGAGCCGTTGCTTGATGTCGGGAAGACCATGCTCGACACCCAGAACATCGCCGCATACGATGAGGACACGGGAGAGTATGTCGCCTACCTTAGGGGACATGTGGGACGCCGCCGCTGCGTGCGACGGACGGGCGGCAAAGACTTTGGGAACTGGGGTGAAACGCGGATGGTGATGATGCTAGATCCGCAGGATGAACCGGACGAGGACATCTACACATCGGCGTACTGCCGTTGCCCGGGAAGCGGGCGGCGCCTGATGTTCCCGTCGATTTTCCATCGTCTGGCGGCGACGCTTGACGTCCATCTCGCGACGAGCCGGGACGGGTGGAACTGGAGCCGCCCGGAGCGCACGCCTATCGTTGGCTGCGAAATCGAGGACGAGGTCTACGGCTGCGTCTTTGCCCGACCCAATCTGCTGTCGTTGGGCGACACCTGGGGATTGCCCTGCTTCTGCATCGACCAGCGTCACGACACGTGGGGCGCCGGACCGTACAATCAACGGGATTACCGTTGGGCGCTCTGGAAGCCGAATCGACTGGTAGCGCTAGAGGCAACGGCTGAAGGTCAATTCACGACCATCAATCGGGTGTGCGAAGGGGAAGGGATGTTCCTGAACTTTCAGACCCGCATTGGCGGATGGGTAAGAGTCGCCATCGTGCATCCGCCGTCGACACCGCCGACGCCGGTGATGGCGTTGGAGGGTTTCGGTATGGATAATTGTGATCCGTTGGAGGGGGACGAGGTTTCAAAGGCGGTGACGTGGAACGGGAGGGGCGATTTGTCGTCTTTGAAAGGACGGGATGTCTGTGTGCAGGTTCGCATGTCACGCGCCAAGTTGTTTTCGATGGCGTATTAACGGCACCGCAGGACCAGTCCGTTGCGCTTGCCTCACCGACACTCGGTATCTGCAAGCGCTTTACCGCCGGAGCAAACATCCTGTAGGAACGAGTTTTACTCGCGACAGGAAGTCGCGACCTGGAGATCGCTCCTACAAACCGCGCCGTGTAAATCCTAAGAGATTAAGAGGGAGATGAAAAATGGCTGAATCCGATGTTCTCGCCGAGCGAGCCGCCCGCTATCATGACGAAATTTTGGACATCGCGTGCGGTCCGGTCGGGATACTGATTGCCTTCCCGCGTTTCGATACGCGCAAGCCGTTTCAAGAAGGGGTAACATACCCGGGTCACTGGAGTGTGGCGGAAACCATCGAAGGTGCCTGGAGTGCCTATGGACCGAAACCCACAGTCGCCGAATTTCTCTACGGCGAGAACACACTGTGGGCGACCGGTTGGTTCCTATGGTCGCAGATTCTACGCCACCGCGCAACTCAAGAACCTCAAGCCCGCGAAACGGCGCGCAAGTGTTTTCGGGATCTGAACTATCTCTTTAGACTATGCGGCGAGCTTGAACCCGGCTTGTTAGGTAAACCGCACGGCGGCAGGGCGGGACCCAGCACCAGCTTCGACCAATCGGCGTGCCCGGTCGCCTTCTACGCCGCCTACGCCCAAGAACTGGCGACACCGGAGGAAAAGGCTCACGCCATCGAAAACCTGCGGCAGCATGGGCACTACTACCTCCGCCGCAACTGGGTGTTGAACCTTTTCGGCATATTGCACCGGATAGTCGAGCCACCGGCGTCGGTCAGCGTCATGAAATACCTGGCGTGCATGTACGCCGCTTACGAACTCACCGGCGAGACCGAATTTCGGGACGAGGTCTTCAAGCATCTCCGCGAGATTATCCCGATGCTACCCTTCCCCACCAACCCGTATCCCACCTGCCACAACCTCTACTATTGGGCGCTGCTGTGCGAGTTCTGGAGCCGCACGGAGATAGGGGACGAGGCTGACTGGATCGGTTACATTGGAGAATACTGGAAGGCGGCGCGCGTCGCGCGGGACGGCGAAGGACTGAGCCTAGCCGGTTACTACGACTCGGAGGACGGCTCATTTACACCCTATCCCGACCGATGGCTGACGCACGAGGATTCCAAGTCCAACGCACCGTGGGGCGGCAAGTGGGGTCACGCGCCGGAGAAGGAGGGTGTTAGAACGTGGGTATCCGCAACCAACATGAACAATCGGGCGCTCTGTTCGGCGATGTTTGCCGCGCTCGGTCTGCTCGCACGTTCGCACGGTCTTGATGACGACGCGCACGAACTCGCGCGCCAAACCCTTATGCGCATGGACGCCGACTCGCTGCGGTGGTGGTGGGATGACGGGAACCTACCGGACGAACTGAAGGGGTTGCACAATGTCTTTGCGCCCGAGGTCGCCGGTGTGTGGCAGGTTGCTTATTGGATGGGGGTATCGCAGGGGGTGTGGTGACCGTGCAGAAGAACTCTTCCGAACTTGTTTGAAAATTATCTATTGTAGGGTGGGCACTGCCCACTAGCCCTCTGTAGGAGCGATCTCCAGGTCGCGATTCACTCACTTGAGGGATTTTCTATCGATCAAAGGAATGGACAATGACTGCGATAGCAAATCCTGTTCCTTATTCACTCATTTGATCGCTCCGACATCGGCGTCCACCCGCGGCCCGGGTGATAGGGACGCGCGCTCTCGTACTTCTCTCGAATCTGGTGAAACTGCTCCGGCGTAGCCACCTCACGGTGTGGGTTCTTCGTGTCTCGGATAACAAAATCCGCTTCCGTCGGCGCGCAAGCCATCGTCACCGGTTCCCGCTCACGCGTATACGACTCCGGCTCCTCATCCACATTGTTCGGCGGTTCCATGCTTTGATACCTAAGATCCAGACTCCATCGCACCACGCCGCTGTGGTTCTCGAAGGAGGCGTGCGGAGTCCGGTTCGTCAAGAAAAGAACGCTCCCCGCCTCCATTTCAACCGGTATTGGTTTAACCCCGCCGAGTAAATCTCCCGGCACCTCAAGATAGCCCGAGTGTCCCCCGGTATAATGGCGTATGACTCCGCGTGTGTGCAATCCGGGCAGCACAAAAAGGCAGCCGTTTTCGAGCGTGGCATCCACCAGAGGGATCCAACAGGTTAAGATCAGGAATTTGTCGCAATGCGGCATGAAATATCCGGAATCCTGATGCCAAGGTACCTCGCCGTGCGCCCACTCCGGCAACTTCGGACGCACGCGATAGATTGAGGCGCCGATGATGTCGGGTCCCAATAGGCTTTCGATACAGGACAGAAGCGGTCGATGTCTCACGACGTGGAACATCGCCTCTCCGCTAAAGCCTCCGCCAGCCTTCCCCATGATACTTCGATAAATGACCCGACACGCCTCGGCGTTCTCATAGCGAATATAGGCTAAGCGGGTGTCGAAGGGTTTGTCTTCGTAGATCTCGTCCAGCATCCCCTTCTCTTTTAGGGCAAGGGCTTCTCGGTGCACAATCTCGGTAAGGGCGTCCTGAATGGGCTCCATATCCCCACGCGAAAACACCTTGCGCTTCATGACCCACCCTTCCTGTTCAAACTGATTGACTTCCGCTTTTGTCAGACTCATTTCAACCTCAACCTATGGTCGCTTGAAAAGTCTCGTTTGGTTATCAATGTAGGGTGGGCATCGCCCACCATTTCGTGCCGCTTGATCACTCGTTATCCATTTGGTTGAGTTACTGAAAAAACGTCGTAGGTTGGGTTGAGCGGTCACCAACCGGATTACACCAAGCTTTCAAAAGAACCGGATTTCCCTGTGTCCCGCTTGTGCGCAGAAACGTAGCGAAACCCAACTGGTGCACCCAATACAGGAATGAGATTAAACGCCATTCACTCACTTGATCGCTCCGACATCGGCGACCACCCACGCCCTGGATACCAAGGGTGCGTCTTCTCGTACTTCTCTCGAAGTTGGTGAAACTCTTCCGGCGTAGCCACTTCTCGGTGCGGGTTCTTCGTGTCTCGGATGACAAAATCCGCTTCGGTCGGAAGGCAAGCCATCGTCACCGGATCGCGCTCGCGTGTATAAGTCTCCGGTGCCTCATCCACATTGTTCGGCGGATCCATATTCTGATATCTGAGATCCACGCTCCACCGCACGGTGTCGCTGTTGTTCTCGAACGAAGCGTGCGGAGTGACACTCGTCAAAAAGAGCACGCTTCCCGCCTCCATCTCAACCGGTATCGGTTCGACCTCTCCGAGCAAATCCCCCGGCACCTCAAGGTATCCCGAATGGCCCCCGGTGAAGTGGCGAATAACTCCGCGTGTATGCATTCCGGGCAACACATGGAGACAGCCGTTTTCAAGCGTAGCATCCACCAGCGGGATCCAGCAGGTCAATATGAGGAATTTGTCGCAATGCGGCAGGAAGTACCCCGAATCCTGGTGCCAAGGCACCTCGCCGTGAGCCCACGCCGGAATCTTCGGACGGACGCGGTAAATCGCAGAGCCGATGATATCGGGTCCCAGAAGACTTTCAATGCAGGAAAGCAGCGGTCGATGCCTGACAAAGTGGAACATTGCTTCGCCACTAAAGCCGCCGCCCGCTTTCCCCATGATACTCTTGTAAATGACCTGGCACGCATCGTGGCTGGCGTAACGAATGCGGGTTAGACGGGTCTCGAAGGGTTCGTCTTCGTAAATCTCATCCAGCATCCCCTTCTCTTTTAGGGCAAGGGCTTCTCGGTGCACAATCTCGGTCAGGGCGTCCCGGATAGGCTCCAAGTCCCCGCGCGAAAACACCTTGCGCTTCATGACCCACCCTTCACGTTCAAACTGATCTACTTCCTCTCTCGTCAGACTCATTCGTTTAATCCTTATCCAGTTTGGTGTATTGTATTGAATCGCGACCTGGAGATCGCTCCTACAGAGCATGTGCAGGGAGAAGAGCGGAACGCAGATCTGCGTTCCCTACAGTACCAGCCAAAGCGGATAATATCCGGATTGAAGTTGGGTTTCGCTTTGCTCTACCCAACCTACAGACTATCGTCCTGGGATCTCTATCGCACGGGATTTACTATGGGAGTTCTATCGCCTTCACTTGAAGATCCCTATCGCGGTCGCTATCCGCTTCCTTGATCGTTCAGTTGATCGCTCGTTATCCACTCGCTTGATGGTCGCGACCTGGAGATCGCTCCTACAGAGCATGTGCAGGGAGAAGAGCGGAACGCAGATCTGCGTTCCCTACAGTACCAGCCAAAGCGGATAATATCCGGATTGAAGTTGGGTTTCGCTTTGCTCTACCCAACCTACAGACTATCGTCCTGGGATCTCTATCGCACGGGATTTACTATGGGAGTTCTATCGCCTTCACTTGAAGATCCCTATCGCGGTCGCTATCCGCTTCCTTGATCGTTCAGTTGATCGCTCGTTATCCACTCGCTTGATCACTCACGCACATATATCGCATGAATCTTGACATCTTCGGGACGGATACCGCCGAAATTCACGCGCACGCGGATTTTGCCCTCGGTACCCTCCAGACTTTCGCGGTTCCCCCACGTCACGAGTTGCCGCAAGCCCGACTCCTTTGGTCCCGTGCAGTCATCGCGTGTGAGACCGGGAATCGCCTCGAACCGTTCCGTCAAAATCTCCACGCTAATCTCGGCGTACTCCGATAGACCATCAACGTTAATCTCGACCTGCGCCGGCTTGCCCTCCAAATCTATCGCCGCCGAGACGAAGTGCGATTCCTGCAGCGAATTCATCTTCATGCCCAAGAAGGCTTCAAAGTAGCCCAGTCGATCCTGTTCCCACTTCGCCACCCGAATGCCGTTGCAACCGCCCCAAGGCGCGTACCAGAATAGCGTTTCGCCGTTGATGTTGTCGAATCCCTGCCCCTGCATCAAAGCGCCGAACAGCCGGTCCGCGCTGTTTTCACCCGCCGGAACAATACGAAAATCGGGTACCGGTTCCCGGTAGTGCAACGCGTCATTGCTAACCACTAGCCCGAGATCCATGGAGACCAGCTTCCGGTCATTCGTCGGATGTCCGTGCCATTGACCGTAGATGCCGACAATCACGTTATCCCGGTTCCACAATCCCGCGCCGAGGTGAATCTGCTCCCCGGCATGCGATCCTTCGATCAGTGGTCGAGGCGGGAGGTTCCCGCGCAACAAGCCCATGCAGTCCGCTTCAACCCAATTCTCGAAATCGTAGGAGACGAAGGTTTCCAGCTTGCGCTCAAGCCTCGGAAAGTGTCCGCCGCCGCTTTGTGCGGTAACGTAATAACACTCGTTGAACTTGATGAAACCGCCCATTTCACAGGACAGATAGTGAGGGTTGACCGGGATCTCCGTCCAGCGGAGACCATCCGCACTGACGGCAACATTAAACTCGGCGCGACCGCCGTGCGACGGGTTTCTGCGGTGCGTCTCGTAGACCATCTTGAACCGGCGGTTAGGGTCGGGATCCTCGGGTTCATAAATCACGACACACGCCACCACCTTGTATTCCGCGCCGCCCAAATCCACCAGATTGTTCTGCGTATTGCCGTTATGCTCAATCAGTCCGAGGTCCGGACGTTCCCAGTTGTAGCCGTCCGTGCTCTTTGCGAAACACACCTGCGAGCCGCCCAAATACCACATCCAGAGTTCGTCGCCGATTCTGCAGACCGCGCCGTAATAATTCATGCCTTTGCTGTCCGGCTCCCCGGGAGGTCCAAACGGCACGACGATGTGGTCGCCTTTATTCGGAATCAACTGCAATCGAACCCCACGCTGAAATGGGAGACTGTAGTCGTCGAATGGAAAGAGCACAACCTCTTCCAAACTGAGATTCGGACCGCCGTTATAAATTATCATCGCATAGTTCTCCCTGGTTAATGATGGCTAGGAATAGTCAGTATTTTTCCGCGCGACAACTAGCCTCGGCTAGTAGTGAACACGTAGCATCAAACGGGAAATGGTGGGCAGTGCCCACCCTACAATTACTAGGTTCTGTCATCGTTTGTGTCAGACGTGTGCCTAATTCGATTTGAGGCGCCCAACGGGTTGGGAGACCCAACCCCAACGAATCCCGACGTGCGCACCATTAAGGGTAGACTCCGCGGCAATCATAAACTCCCTCTCTCTAGGCATAGTTACGTGCCGCCTGCAGGAGCGAGTTTCGCTCGCGACCCCTCGAACGCTCAATAGATCAATTGACCGGTGAACTGAGTGCGTAGTACGTAGGTTGGCTTGAACGGAAATTCACGAAAAGCCTCGGATTTGCATTTCAATCGTTATTTCTGATTGGCTTCATGTCTCGACGATTTGAGTGAAACCCAACATTTCCCCCCGCCACAAATCACTCAACCCTCAACGTGACAATATTGGATTCAAGATCCGCCGAGCCGCGCAGCGAGTCCATAGGCAGATAAATCTTGTCATATACCTCCGCCTGTTCGCGCTGAATCGCGGCAATTTCTTCCCGCAAATGACTAATCGCTTGCTGCTTCACTTCTGTCGAATGCCTGCTCCGCTGAATCTCCAAGATATCTTTCTCAATCAGGACAACCATTGGCGATTGGTCCGGCAAAAACTCCCGATAAACCTTCAAATTCATGAAGACTTGGAGCGTGTAATCCCCCGGGGCAAGGTTGTAATGCGCCCGCAGATTTTCCAGCGCAGCAACCGTTTCCGCCCCGGATTCCACTTCCATCCCCTGGATGCAATCTACCGCTTTTCCATCGTGCAACAGGTTTTTCATGTGGGGCGCCCACAAAATCGGCGAAGTCCGCGCCACTCCTTTTCCTGCTGCATCCGTGATAATTAATCCTCCGAATGCACTCTCCCCTTCGACAGATGCCGCCGGCACAAGCAGGTCAAATTTTCCGGCTCTAACGGTCATCCGAAGAGGGATCGGCTCATCCGCCGAATAAACCTCTTTCGCCAGTGACAAATGGAGTTCCGCAATAGTTGGCGGCTTAGCCGGTGCTTCCGGCGCCGTCTCCACTTCCACCGCTTTCTCCGCTGTCCTCGTCAAACACCCGACTGTACCCAGCCCCAAAATGAACAAACAGAACAAAACTCGATATGTCATGCTATCCTCCCAATCTCCGAACTTCATCGTGCTAATATTCCCAATTCTAGCTATACTCCACGCTGCTGAGAAGTGCTTATTTTGTAGGATCAAACGAGATCAAGCGAGTGGATAACGAGTGCGATAGTAGATCCCGCGATCTCCAGGTCGCGACCCATCAAGCATCTACGAACAGCCGCGTATCGCGACATAGGCGCGATTCAATTCCGAAATTCCGCTCTCCACGACCCGCTCTACCTCGCCTCCAAATGACTGTAACAGAGAACCGGCTTCGCGGATTTCAGCCTCCACCTCGCGCGGTTTATACGCAATCCACGTTCCGTTGCATTTTAACAACGGCAAACAATACGCCGCGGAATCCGCCAATGATGCGACATAACGGGTTAAAATCCAGTCGTAAGCGCCGAGGTTTTCGCTCCGTTTTGCAAACGCTTCGGCGCGTTGTACGACGATGCTGATGTCTTCCCCCGCCGGTGTGACGTTCAGTTGAGACACCAAAAACTGAATAAAACTAGCCTTCTTTGATGAAGATTCGACGAGCGTCAGCTTGATATCGGGGGCGTAGATTTTGAGCGGAATACCGGGAAACCCCGCACCGGATCCGATGTCAACCACAGAATCGCCCGCTTCAATCGAAAAGAATTTAAGGATTCCCACGGAGTCGAGAAAATGCTTAAAGACAATGTCGCGATCATCACGAATGGATGTAAGATTAATCCGCGAATTCCATCGTTGCAACTCCTGCCAGTAGGTGACAAATTGCTCTTGCTGGTCATGAGTTAGCGGAAGACCGTGCCGATGGAAGGTCTCTTCCAAGAGGTGTCGAAATGCGTCCTGATTCAACCGGATAACCTATGAGGTTACGCTCACAATCAAGTCAAACTCGTCGTCCGTAATTGTTTAGTCATCGGTCTGGATTTGCCAATCCAGACCGAGCAGGGGCAGGGAACGCACCGAATAGGGAAGTACAATGCTAATTCCGGCTAATCGGGGGCTTACATGCCCAGGCCGGTCGTGCGACGACCTGTAATACTACGAACCAAACGATGCACTAAACAGTTACCGTCGATTTATACTATACGCTGTTGGAAGTTGCGTTTTTAAGAGTCAAGAAATGGAGCATAGGTTTCTAGGCGGTAGGAGGGAATTCCGATTCCCGACCGTCGCGATTCGGAGATCGCTCCTACAAACCTTCGGTGCACAATTGCGCAAAATTAACCGGTGCTGAGTATATAGGGACGATTTCATCCAACCTTTAACTGGCTGCACGCAGCTCGCTCTGATTTTTTTGATGAATCAGTACCATCAAGATTGAAATGTCCGCCGGCGTCACGCCCGGCATTCGCGATGCTTGACCGATGGACATCGGACGAATCTTTGCGAGTTTCTCTTGGGCTTCAGTCTTCAAGCCGCGAGCGTTGTCATAGTCGAAATCATCCGGGATGCGGAAATTCTCCAACTTCTTGAATTGCTCAATCTGAACCGCTTGACGCCGGATGTACCCTTCATACTTAATCTGAATCTCGGATTGCTCCTCAACGGCGCTGGGCAACTCGCGAGCCGGCGGTGCGATCCGTTTAATCTGTTGATAGCTGATCTCCGGGCGTTTCAACAGATCCGTCAAGGAGGTCGGTTTGTCGAATGGCGTGAGTCCAACGTCCTCCAATCGCGGCAGCGTATCGGGAGTCGGCTTGACAATCGTTTGGCTCAGGCGTTCAAGCTCCTCTTCAATCAGTTGACGCTTGGTTTGGAAGCGGTGGTAGGCGTCGTCGTCCACCAACCCGAGTTGGCTGCCAATCTCGGTCAGGCGCAGATCCGCATTGTCCTCGCGCAGTTCCAATCGGTACTCCGCGCGAGATGTGAACATGCGGTAGGGTTCGCGGATATCCATCGTGACCAAGTCGTCAATCAGCACCCCGGTGTACGCCTGGGATCTGTCGAGAACCAGCGGTTCGTCGCCGCGCACCTTCAACGCCGCGTTAATCCCCGCCATTAACCCCTGCGCCGCGGCTTCCTCGTAGCCGGTGGTGCCGTTCAGTTGACCGGCGAAATACAGGTTCTTGACGCGCTTCGTCTCAAGCGTCGGTTGAAGTTGCGTAGCCGGCGCGAAATCGTATTCGACCGCGTATCCGAACCGAACAATCTCGGCATCTTCCAAGCCGTGGATACTGTGCACCATATCGACCTGCACATCTTCGGGAAGGCTCGCGGAGATGCCGTTAAGGTATATCTCGTCGGTATCTCTGCCTTCCGGTTCCACGAAAATCTGATGACGGCCTTTGTCGGCAAACCGCACGACTTTATCCTCGATTGACGGGCAATAGCGTGGCCCTATTCCCTTGATCCGCCCGCTGTACATCGCCGATCGATGCAGGTTGTTTTTGATAATCTCGTGCGTTTTTTCATTCGTATAGGTTAGATGGCACGGCATCTGCCGCTGTGTAATCTTCTCGGTTGAAAATGAAAACGGCAGTGGATGCTGATCTCCGGGTTGAATCTCCATCGCATCGAAGTTGACGGTCTGGGCATTTACCCGTGGCGGCGTCCCTGTCTTGAGCCGGCCAATCTCGAAACCGAGGCTCAAGAAACTCTCCGACAGCTTTTCCGCCGACGATTCGCCCGCCCTTCCCGCGCTGTAAGACACGTCGCCGAGATGAATCAAGCCCTTGAGGAATGTGCCCGTAGTGAGGATAACTGTTTTGCCAAGATAGGCGGTTCTCGTTTGACTGAGAATGCCGATACACCTGCCGTCTTCCGTCAGCAATTCATCGACCAAGACCTGTTTGATATCAAGACGGGGTTGGCTTTCCAAGACGCGCTTCATTTCATCCTGATACGCTTTCTTGTCGGCTTGGGCGCGGCTTGAGCGAACGGCGGGCCCCTTCTTTGTATTCAGGCGGCGAAATTGAATGCCCGTCTTATCGATATTTTTCGCCATCTCGCCGCCGAGCGCGTCAATCTCTTTGACAAGGTGCCCCTTCGCAAGCCCGCCGATTGCGGGATTGCAGGACATCTTCGCGATTGTATCGGGATTGATGGTGACGACCAGCGTCTCGCATCCCATGCGGGCGGCGGCAAGTGCCGCTTCACAACCGGCATGACCCGCGCCGACGACGATGACATCGTAAGACTTTTGGTACGCGTTCATCGTGATTCCTTTAATAGATATCTTGTAACTGTTTAGTCCACCGATCAATAATGCGAATGTTGGTTCGTAGTTGATTTCTTTGAAAACGGGGTAATTGTTTAGTCCATTGATTCCTTGCGGCGAATACAAGGCTCCGTTTATTCCACGACCGATGGCAATTTTTATCAAGTAACACTCGCTCGGAGCCAGTCATAGAGCGAAAAACGAGGGTCAATTTATGAAGTACGACCCACATTGAAGATCTCTATCGCACTCATTGTCCATTCGCTTGATCTCCGCTGGAGTGCAGACGCGAGGAGGAATCGTGTTCTATTGACATTGGGGATCTCTATCGCACTCATTATCCATTCGCTTAATCTCCGCTGGAGTGCGGAAATTTGGACATATCGTATTCTATTGACATTTCGATCATCTGGATCGAGGAAAGGGACTCCGGCCAGAAAGTGTTACTTGCTGAATGAATTATTCTGATCGGAATAATGGGGTGCTCTCAAGTAACACACCACATGGCGCAGGATTTACTATCGCACTCGCTATTCACTCGCTTGATCCTCTGGAGTGCGGAAATTTGGACATATCGTATTCTATTGACATTTCGCAGGATCTACTATCGCACGGGATTTACTATCAGGATTGGCTATCGCAGTCGCTATTCGCTCCTTTGATCCCTCGTTATCCACTCGGTTGATCGCTATTCACTCGCTTGATCCTACTACATTTCCAAAAGCCGTTGATGGGGTTGATAGCGCGCGCGACGGCAGCCGAAACCGAGTGTCGTTTGTAGTGACGCTGTCGAAATTAGAGCGGACTTTTTCAACAAGCTCTGAAATTGCGCTTGAAGCCTTGCCGGACGCGGCTCGAAGCCGTGTGCGACACACTTCGCTAAAGTCCGCTAAAGTCCGCGCACATATTTCACCCCATTTTTTGAGCAGGCTCGGATAGCGGGTTAGAAAGTAATGTTGCGTCTATAAATTTGCCGCGCTCACTATGTTTCCACATTCGGTTATCTCTTGTCTCAATGATCGCTTGGATCCCAGGGGAAACGCATCTAATTATACATGATGTCTCATGGTGGAAGAATATACGATTAATGTTGGGTTTCACTCTAATTTTGGCACGTTCAGGTAAAGTGGGCACTCGAAAACTCCTCTAGAATCAGCGATTATTAACAGAATCCCGTTCAACCCAACCTACGAACTTGTCGGAGCGCAAATTTATGCGGCGTGTTAGCATTTCTAAAACGGGGGATTCCTTTGCCGGAGCGGGTTCTCAGGAATCGTGATGCTAACAAAATGCTAACAGAAAAAAGAGTTCCGCCACCATGATGGACGGAAGGTCTGTCACAATATACCATATACATGTTAAGTTGTCAATCTAACATTGACGAGTTGCGAAAGGGAGGAGAAGTTGGCCACACAAGGTGGTTGCCATTGCGCATATCGTCTGACAGTGTGAGATTACTCGCATCACGAAAGACATCTATTGAGGCAAACATCGCAACTATGAGAAAAAAGTGTTTAGTGGTTTATTTTCCAAAAAAATATGGTTGGTGTTGGGTGCCGGTAGTTCACATTGTCTGAACTGTGATTTATGTGATGAAGTGATTGCCATGATTATCAAGCCTTAGTTGCCCGCGATGAGTATGGAGGTCGCGATTCGGAGAGGGATCTCTATCGCCTTCGCTGTCCACTCAGTTGATTGTTCGCTTGATCTCCTCTGGGGCTTTTAGAGGCTGGTAGGATTTCTATCGCGCTCACTATTCATTCGCTTGATCGCAGGGGATCTCTATCGCACTCGCTTTTCGCTCCTTTGATCGCACCCTACAACTGTACTTTTCAAACAGGTTCTTAGAGAATGAACCACTGAGTGTACCCCATTTCAGACATCTATCCTACGTCGCCCCTCAAGCGCCTTGGAAAGCGTCAACTCGTCAATGTATTCAAGATCGCCGCCCACTGGAATTCCGTACGAGATTCGCGTAATCTCCAAATCCAAGTTCGACAAGCGTTTCGTCAGGTAGAGCGATGTCGCCTGCCCTTCCGTCGTGTAATTTGTCGCCAGAATAACTTCCTTGACGTCTTGGCTTTCGATGCGCTTGAATAGCGAATCAATCCGAAGATCCTTTGGACCTACGCCATCCAGCGGTGAAATGACACCCATCAGCACATGGTAGACGCCCTTGTATCCATTGGTTCGCTCGATTGCCAATAAATCGTCGGGTTCCTCAATGACGCAAACGACCTCGTGATCCCGTTCCGGGTTGGCGCATATATGGCAAGGCTCGCTATCCGTGATGTTGCCGCAAATGCCGCAAAAGAAGAGATGAGTCTTTACCTCGGAAATTGCCGTCGCGAGCCGCGCGGTGTCTTCCGAAGGCGCCTTCAACATATAGAATGCCAGCCGTTGCGCCGTTTTTGCTCCAACCGACGGCAGCTTCTGCAATTCGCGTATTAAATCTGCCAGTGGCTTCGGATGATAATGCATTTGGGAATTCGGGAATCGCGAACGCTACGGTAGTCCGGGGAGTTTAACGCCGCCGGTGAGTTTGTCCATCTCCTGTGCCATCAGATCGTGCGCCCGTTGGCGGGCTTCATTGACGGCAGCAACGATAAGATCCTCCAGCATTTCAACATCGTCCGGATCTACAACTTCGGGAGAAATATTCAGCGATATCAACTCCTGCTGACCATTGACAACGGCTGTCACCATACCGCCGCCGATAGTCGCTTCTACCGTTTGACTGGCAAGCTCCTCTTGAAGTTCCATCATGCGCTGTTGCATCTGCTGCGCCTGTTTCACCAAATTGTTAATCTTCATAAAAAATAGCGGTGTCCTCCGATTCGTTTCGGAAAGTGCACCGCGTCTCCTTCTATATAATAATCTAAGTTGATAAATATTTCGGCAGACCGGACTTCATGAAGACTAAAAACTTAATTCGGTAATTTCGTAGAGAGGTCCGGTGCGGTTAGGAAACCGCACCTACCGGGCCTGGGGAGAATATAGAATTACCGAAATATTTTCTTAAACTTCATCCAATCCGATACGCTTAACATGTAACACCCCGAACCATGGCAATGGGAGCCAAATCCACCGCATTATCATCGGTTGCAATTACAGATAAACACTACTTCAGATCGATTTTCAGAATCTTCGCGCCAAAAAGCTCGAGCACCGGCGAGAGTTGAGGATCCTGTTCCGCTTCGCGCTGCAGGGCAAGCGGCGTTGATGCTTGTTCTTCGCTATCCTTTGCGGATTGCGATCTATCTGCCTTGGCGGTTTTGCGTCCCGGCACAAAACTGACATCGACGCCATGTCCAACCAACGATTCGATAGTCCCTACAATCTCCTTCCTGTTCCGTTCCAAGATCGCCATTTGAAGAGGAGCGCACGCTATTTCCAATCCCCCGTCATCATTCGTCGACAGAGCGGCGTCCTTGAGAAATCCGTACAATACCTTCTGACCCGTTCTCCAAGTCTCCAATGCTTTCTCCCAAATCTGATTGATTTCAGCGGGAGTCCGAGTTACGGCGCGGTTGTCTTCAGCCGCTGATCCGGTATCCGCCTTAGTTTCGGCGTTAGGGGACTCGGCATTGGCAGTAGACGGAACCGCAGCGGTTTTGGGAGGCGGAGCTTCGGCAATCCGCGTTTGCGGTCTGGTCGGCAGGGGAGCAATCGGCGGCTTCGTTGATTTCCCCGTGTCTGAAGGCGATGAATCCGTCTGAGCCGGGGGCGAATTGTTTTGACCACGGTCAATCCTGTCTTCTATTTCCCCTAACTTTTTCAAGACCTCGCCGAGTTGGATACCCTCCCGAATCGAGTTAATCTCGACAAGGCTGGATTCAAGCTGAATCTGTGCGTAACCGTACCGCTTGATTTCGCTGCTTGTCCGCATCAAAATCTTAATAATCCGTGACAGACGCTCCACGGAGATGTCAGCCGCTCTCTCCTTCAATCCCTGTACATCGGATTGCGAGCCTTGAATCAGATCTGCCAAATCCGCGTTAATCGCGAGAAGCCGCAAATTCCTGAAATTGGCGATAAGTTGATGAAGGCACTGCGTGAGATCTGCGCCCTGATTGGTCAAGCTGGCGAGAACTTGCACGGAATCCGGCAGATTGCAGTGCAATATGGCGTCCACGAGTTTGTTGATTAGGGGTTGCGAACCAAGGCCCAGAATCTGATCTACCGTTTCCGCATCGAGCGTTTTACCCGCCGCCGAGATTATTCGTTCAAGCGCATTCTCGGCATCCCGCAGACAGCCTTCCGACTGACGCGCAATCAAGGACAGTGCCTGATCATCGACTTCGATGCCCTCCTCGGCGCAGATTAACTCGAGTCGACCGATGATCTGATTCAACTCCATGTAGCGAAAATCGAAGTCTTGACATCGCGATACGATTGTTTTGGGAATCTTGTGGTGCTCGGTGGTCGCGAGGATAAAGATAACGTGGGGCGGCGGCTCTTCAAGCGTCTTCAGGAGCGCGTTGAACGCTTCCTGCGTGAGCATGTGCGCTTCATCGATAATGTAGATTTTGTAGGAGCACGCGGCGGGGGCGAGCTTCGTGTTTTCGCGCAACTCGCGGATGGGATCAATCCCCCGGTTGGAGGCGGCGTCCAGCTCAATGACATCGAAAGATCTGCCCTGCGTAATGTCTAGGCAGAACTCGCATTTGTTGCAAGGTTCAACCGGATTATCGGGGCCGGCTTCGGCGTCTGAATCGCGCTTTGCGCAATTGACGGTCTTTGCGAAAAGACGAGCCACCGTCGTTTTGCCCGTGCCTCTCGGACCCCAGAAGAGATAGGCATGACCGATTCGATTCAAGCGAATCTGGTTTTGCAGCGTTTTGATGACGTGTTCCTGCCCCATCACTTGGTGAAAGGACTGGGGACGCCATTTCTGCGCGATAACCTCGTAGGACATGGCTTCACTCTTCTACAACCAATCAACCGGCTAAACGACGAGGTAGGAGCGATCTCCAGGTCGCGACTCTGCAAAATCAGGCGACAGCGATAAACCTCATTCCACAGAACTCCTCTCCGATTCACAAAACCGCCCCAAAAATCTTGGCTATGCACCCAAAAATTGACGGATTCTCCCAAGCGTTACCCAAGCAGTTAGCTCCGATGAGGCTACCCTGCGTCACACCCGAAGACCTATCTACCGCTGCTTCCTTCCAGACCTGACGGAGTTTGATAAGTTCGAGTTGCTCAGGACCCAATCTTCAACACCACTTACTTGGGTCAGACCCCAAAAGTAATCCGCCGCTCAATAGGATTTCAGTCCTGCTAAAGCGGTTTGCAGGTTCAGGGCACCGCTACCTCCCCACTTAGCATAGCCAAGGCGTTACTGCATATTAAAGGCGGAGAGAGTGGGATTCGAACCCACGGTACAGTTGCCTGCACACATGATTTCCAATCATGCCAGTTCAGCCATCTCCTGCATCTCTCCGATGAGTTGTTTGTTATACACCTAACGGGGGCTTTGCGCCCAATTTTTGGGGAATTTATCTTGATGTGTCCCACCTCACAACCTTAGGAATCCGAATAGCTGCGCGGCGAAGCGGGAGACGGGACTTGAACCCGCGACAATCGGCTTGGAAGGCCAATGCTCTACCAACTGAGCTACTCCCGCACGCTGTAAAATAGGGATGGAGGAAAGGATGGGGAGGGAAGGATTCGAACCTCCGTAGGCTATAGCCAACAGATTTACAGTCTGCCCTCGTTGACCGCTTGAGTACCTCCCCGCACTGTGGGACTGGAGCTGGCGAGAGGAATCGAACCTCCAACCTGGTGATTACAAATCACCTGCTCTACCATTGAGCCACGCCAGCAAACGCAAGGGGGAATTATACATGTTCCCTTCGCGGATTGTCAAATGATTTTTCCGAATCTAGCCACCCAGTCGGGTGCACCCAATTAGCTAGACAAGGACGATTAAGCGAATGGATAATAAGCGCGATAGTAAATCCCTCAAGCGAATGGATAGTGAGATCAAATGAGCGAATAACGAATGCGATAGTAGATCCTGCGCAATAGTAGATTTTACGCCATAGCCAATCCGGATAGAGATTACCCCTCTCCCGGAAACTCCTACACGCTATGGTGCAAGACCATCAACCAAAATCAGCCGACCAACATAAATGTTAATCGATTGTAAATGTTGTGAAGAAGTGCTATAGTGTACCCTCCTCGGATTCGAGAGCAATGAAGTACCCAGATTAATCTAGACCGCAAACTGGCATCGACCTATTACGAGTTGCTTGATGCAGCAAACCCAGCGTAATTCTTCCGAGGCATTATTTCGAATCCCGGTCTCCTGAGGCTTGAACCCAAAGGACTACTGACTATGTTTTCAAAACCCGGTAGACAATCACATACCGAACGGCGCGATGCAATCGCATATTCCCAGTCGGGGCACGGCTTTGGAACGGCGCCCGTATTTCTGGCATCGATCAGCACCATTTTGGGGGCAATTCTTTTCCTGCGGTTCGGTTACGCTGTCGCGCATGTCGGGCTTTGGGGCACTCTCATGATAATCCTGCTGGGACATCTTGTCACGATTCCGACCGTGCTGGCGGTTTCCGAGATCGCGACCAACCGTCGCGTGGCGGGCGGCGGCGCATACTACATCATGAGTAGATCTTTCGGTACCAGTATCGGCGGATCCATTGGAATTGCGCTATATCTGTCTCAGGCAATCTCGGTAGCCTTCTATATGGTAGCGTTCGCCGAAGCTTTTGAGCCGGTGTATGAGTGGCTTGCGGCGACGTACGAGTTGAATCTCAACCCCCGCCGGTTTAGCCGTCCCTGTACGTTACTGCTCATCCTATTAATGTTGACAAGGGGGGCACGTTTGGGTGTGCGGGCGCTTTGGGGTGTTGCCGTCATCTTGGCAACAACGATTACACTTTTCATGCTCGGCGAAGGCAGCGAATCCATACAGCCGGGAGGACTGAACCTCACTGCCCGCATAGACGATGCTGACAGCTTTGGTATCGTCTTCGCCACCTGTTTTCCGGCATTCACCGGTATGATAGCCGGACTTGGATTATCCGGCGATTTGAAAAACCCCAGGCGCAGTATACCGCTTGGCACGATCGGCGCCACACTGGCAGGCATGGTGATATATGTACTGGTGGCAATAAAACTGGCGCAAACCGCCAGTCCGGGGGCGCTTGCCGCTAACCAGTTCATCATGGTGGAAATCGCGCTGTGGGGTCCCATGATATATATTGGATTGGGCGCCGCCGCGCTATCCTCTGCAATCGGATCTCTTTTGGTGGCTCCCAGAACGCTGCAAGCCCTTGCCCGCGACAATGTCCTGCCTATTCCCAAGGTGAATCGCCTGCTGGAGAAAGGACGGGGCGACACGCAGGAGCCGGTTTACGCGACCTGTGTGTCCGGTATAATTGCCATGGTATTCGTGGCGATAGGAAGGCTCGACTTCATTGCGCATATCCTCAGCATGTTCTTCGTGGTAACCTACGGCGCGCTTTGTGTGGTCTCCTTTCTTGAGTATTTTGCGGGCAACCCATCCTATCGCCCGACATTTCATTCTCGTTGGTACGTGTCGCTGGCGGGAGCCGTGATGTGCGGAATCATGATGTTTCAGATGAGCGTGCTGTACGCCTGCGTCGCCATTATTCTAATGGTGGCAACCTACCTCGGACTTCGCCGCACACGCCGCGAGCAGCGGGGTTTGAGCGCGATTTTCCAAGGTTCCATGTTTCAGCTTACCCGCCGACTTCAGATTATCCTGCAGAAGAGCCGCGTCAACATGTCCGAAAGCGGCTGGCGTCCATCTATTGTGGCGCTAACACGTTTCGGGGAGCGCCGGCTCGGGCATTTCGACCTGCTACGCTGGATCTGCCATCGGCACGGATTCGGTCATTTCATTCAGTTTTTCCAAGGTGATTATTCCTACCTCGACGAGATTGAGGCGCGCATCCGCGTGGACAGCTTGGTGCAACGCAGCGAGTTGAGTCGAGCGGGGATATTTGTAGACTCTCTCATTAGTCCGTCGTACACGCAAGCTATGGCGCAATGCCTGCAGACGCCGGGGATTTCCGGTTTGCCGAACAATTGCGTATTACTCGAGTTCGACGAAGAGAACCCTGATGAGATAAACGAGATTAGTCAAGGTGCGCGTCTTGCCGCGAGTCTGATGTTCAACGTACTGGTGCTGCGATCGACCAATTACCGCTTCGGCTACCGGTCGACGATTCATTTGTGGGTGACCGAAGACAACCTGTCGAACGCACCGATGATGTTGATGTTCGCCTACATCATCGTTGGACATCCGGAGTGGAAACGCGCCGACATCCAGCTATTTGGCTGCTTTGACCCGGGCAATGCGGGCAGTGAGGAGGACAGATTGACGCGGTTTATGAAGGAGGGGCGCCTTCCCATTTCCAGACAGAACATAACCTTCGTGTCCTGCGACAGTCGGGAGGCGCTGGAGAGCGAGGTGTCGCAGCGCTCCGCACAAGCGGACTTGGTTATCGCCGGTTTGACTCTGGACAATCTAGAGCCGGATGCCGCCGTTCAAGCGCTGCAATCTTACGACGGAGCCAATGACGTGTTGTTTGTGCATTCAAGCGAACGCATCTCTGTTGACTAGTATGAACAAACGCGCAGGAAGGATCAAGCGAGTGACTAAGGAGGGCAATAGAGATCCACAGGTGTATAGCGGGCAATTACACAAACATGAAAAAAACGGTTCTTCAGGGTCAAGTGTCGGAATGGAACTTGCTACACGAAGGTGCATTTGAGCACTCGACTGCGTAAGTCCTAGGTTCTGTTGACATTTGAAAATTAAGCCAATATTGATTCACTTGAGGCAGTATGTTGGGCAACCACAAGGCTTGCCTCTACATTGAGGCATTTTCCGTAGGGGATCTCTACCGCCTTCGCTATTCGCTCAGTTAGTGGTTGGGTTCCCCAACCCGTTGGGCGAGGGAAGATCTCTATCGCACTCGCTAATCGCTCGCTTGATCCTCGCCCCTACGATAGGGACTCATCGACGCATTATGGACACGCCTTACATAAATGTCAACATGCCCCAAGATAATTTCATTTTCCACACTTAACTCTGAAGAGCCAAAAAAACCTGTCTTCAATTGACTAATAATAGCTGTGCTGCCGACCATTCAATCAGGTTCTTAGTGGTTCATTTTCCAAAGAAATATGGTTGGTGTTGGGTGCCGGTAGTTCACATTGTTTGAACTGTGATTTATGTGATGAAGTGATTGCCATGATTATCAACCCTTAGCTACCCGTGATGAGTGGATTCAACCATTTCTTTGAAGCCACTTTGACTCCGGGAAGAAACCAAGTTTTGAAGAAAAAGGGGTCTCTATGGGAACTCTATCGCATTCGCTATCAGGATCTCTATCGCGCTTCCTATCTGGTCGCTTGATCTCATTTGATCACTCATTATCCATTCGCTTGATGGTTTCATTAAGGATTAAACACCTAGCGAATGAACCACTTAGAGCCTGTTTGAAAAATTAGGTGAAAAAGGCTTTTTTGGGAATTTTGAGGATGGGCATTTTCGTGTTTTTATTGCCGTTTGCCATTCACCTGTCGCCCCGCTGGGGCTTGAGTAAGCAAGATTTTGCCATTTCTATAAACCTTCCGCCCCTCTGGGGCTTTTAGAGGCTGGTGCGCAGTGCGCACCCTACAAACTATACTTTTCAATCAGGCTCTTAGACTTTGCCTGTCAAGTTTCGTCAAGAGTCGATACAAAGACTACTGGACGCAATCCCTTGGAGGAATAACGATGAATACGTCATTTGAACGGCCCTATCGACCCGTAGACCTGAACGCATCACTGACTCAGGGATATTCGCTTCTGCCGATGGCTGAAAACCTCATGGAAGAAGCAACATTGAACGCCGCGGGGCGATCCTCGTTAACACTGGCGCACGGCGTTGAGCTAACGGTCGTATTAACTGTGCTTAAGACAGGAAATTCACTGAGTGAACATCCGGCGCCTGCCGCTGCTGTGGTCACCTGTCTCGACGGAAATCTCACGTTTACGACGAAAGCTGAAGAGATAACGCTAGAGAAGGGCGAGGCAGTTGTTTTCACCGGCGATGTTCGTCATTCGGTTCGCGCTAATGAAGATAGTGTATTCCTGATCGTCATTGGCGGTACAGGGACTAAACACTAGCTAAGCTCGACTTTGTACATTTAAGTGGTATAACAGGCGGTGTCAATCAAGCATTGAAGAAAATCAGGGGAGATTTTAACCATCTGGTTTTTTTGGTTGACCATTGAAAAAGTCTCAGCGGTTTCTAGTGCCATCACAGCGGGGCAAGATGCCCCGCCTACGGGGTTGGTTTTGCGCGGCTTTCCGTACAATCCAACCGTCGTACTTTTGTACAAAGTCGAGCTAAGAACCTGTTTGAAAAGTCGATGGAAAATCATTTTTGGAGGTTTGGAGTGTTATTACCTGCCGCCCCGCTGGTGCCTTTAAAGGCTGGTGCGCAGTGCGCACCCTACAAATGTACTTTTCAAACAAGCTCTAAACACTCCCATCAAAACGAATAGCAAATTTTACACCAACGTGCCTTTTTGGTATCGTTCGGGCAGCATCTTTTCCTTGATGCGCGTACGAGATTTTGGCGGTCTACGTTCTACATGCCATTGTTCAATTTTGCAGATGAGAACTGCGCGATGCCAAACAACACAAGAGGTTTCAGGCTTCCTTCGGTTGTACGTCCGCGGCGGGGTAAACGTGAACATCGCGCTGAGGGAACGCGATCACAATCCCATGTTCCCTAAACTTCTTGCGGATCATGAAATGCAGGTCACTAATAATCTCGAGACGGTGCATCACGTCAGAGATCCACGCCAGTATCTCGAAATCCAGCGATGAATCCCCGAATCTTATAAAACGTACAAATGGCGGTACAACGTCCGGCAAGTCGGGATTCATCTCCTTAATAATCTCGGGATGAGAATTGGCAACCTCTAGCAATACCTTTTTCACCAAATCCTCATCTGACTCGTAGGATACCCCAACGGGAACCTTTATTCGCGTCCGCGTGTTGTCGTGCGTCAGATTGGTAACGGTTTCAGAGATAAACTTGGAATTGGGGATGATAATGTCGATATCCTCGGGCGTGGTTACCACGGTTGAGCGCATGTTGATGGCTTTGACAATACCGTAGGTGCCGCCAACCGTAACCCGATCGTCAATCTTTATCGGGCGCTCAAATACCATAATGACTCCCGATACGAAATTCGACGCAATGTTCTGCAAACCGAAACCTATTCCGATTGAAAGTCCGCCGAGCGCGACTAGCACACTGTTCATGTTGAATCCTATCAGATTCACCGCAACGAGAACGCCGAATGCGATTACAATCAGTTGGACAAGCCGGAGAAAGAGAAACTCTGCGTTTACCGGAAGTTGGAGCGCCGGCAGCGCCTTGTCGCGCAGCACTACCTTTAAATACCTTGCGAAGAGAGTCGAAGCTACTACGATGGCGGTGGCCACCGCAATACTGGTTACGCTCAAGCGGGTTTGACCGATGGGGATCGAATAGCTAAGCAACCTCCTCATGAGATCCCGCGGGGCGCCAAACGCATTGAGGGCAGCGATTAAACCTGCCAAACCCACGACAAAATGTGCCACCCAAAGCGCCCGTCCCTGCCGATCTTCCCTCACCTGTAACTGCATAAAAAGCCGACGCAAGTAGCGGCGCAGCAATCCTCCCAAGACTAAGAACCCTCCGAAGATTGCGATGAAAATCGCTACTTGAATCAAATCAATCGAAAATCCATTGACAAACGGGACGGACACCTCGATAGTAAACGCCTGTTTCAATTCTTCAATAATATCGGTCATCGTGACTTTTCCTTCTTGGAAGTCCATCTAGGGAAGGGTTCTTTCACCGGGTTGTGCGAAGGCGCAATCCCATTGGCGTTGGTGCTGACCCGAAGTATGTCAACACGGCTGCTGCATTCTCGTCCTTCGGTTTCATGGTAAATCCCCGTCGTATACTTGTGTTTGCGTTAGGTATGGCGGGATTTCAAACAGATCCGCGACCAGAGCGATTCTCTCAGGCATGCCGAGCAGGTAGGCTTCGTCATTGCTCTCAAATCGCATGTCACTCCGTGGATTCGGCGAAACCTGGCTGTTCCGCAGGACTGCCACCACCGTTACTTCGTAGGTCTCTCGCAGCGCGATTTCCGCTAAGGATTTTCCAACAAAGGGCGATTTTTCATCCACGCGTAACACCGAAATCTCCAGATCGGGGTGATGCACATGCCCATCACCCGCAACCTGTGCCCCCTTGGGCAATCCGCGGAACATCTTATAGCCGTCCGCTCGTACCTCAGCAATGAACTGTTCAATTTCTTCGTGCGGGACAAGGTATTCCATCAGTACCCGTGTGAATATCTCAATTGAAGTCTCGAACTCCTCCGGAATCACCTCGTTCGCCCCGGCGCGATAGAGCGGCTCCACCTCGGCAACGTGCCGCGTTCTGACAACAATGTGCGCTGCCGGATTCAGCGCATGTGCGGCTGCTACGATGCGGCGCGATGCGGCATCGTCGGAAATCGCCACTACAACAATCCGCGCCGACTTAATGTTCACATGGTGGAGCACAGCGTCGTGAACCGCATCGCCATAGAAAATCGGTTCACCATTGGCACGCGCTGTTCGGGCTATTTCCGTATCCATCTCAATGATTACATACGGGATGTCTGCCGCACGCGCCGCCTTTGCGACGTTTCTACCGTTCAACCCAAAGCCGACGATAACGATGTGGTTTTTATGTGCGTGGTGCGGTGTTCGGGCGACCGGCCTCAATCCCAATACCAGCCGACTTGGCAGAGGTAATCGTAACACTGCATCGGCGGCACGGGGCGCGCCCGAGATGATAAACGGCGTCGCAGCCATTGTAACAACTGAAATAGAGAGAAACAGTCGGTAATTTGCATCGCTGAACAATCCGTGTTCTATGCCCGTTTTCGAAAGGATAAATGCAAATTCCCCCACCTGACTCAGTGTGAGACCAACCAGAATCGCCGTGCGGAACGGGTATCCGAGGATCCACGTCACGCCACCCGCGATGATGCTCTTAGCGGCAAGAACACCTATCGTTAGTAACGCGATTAGCAGCGGTCTTTGAAGCAGCACGTGAAAATCAAATAACATGCCTACGGAGACAAAGAAGAAACTGGTGAACACATCTCGAAACGGTGTGATGTGACCAAGCGCGTCGTGGCTCGATTCCGATTCGGAGACGATTAGGCCCGCGAGGAACGCGCCAAGCGCCAAGGACACGCCAAAACGCGATGTCAGCCAGACGACGCCCAAGCAGATGGCGAGGACACTCAATAGGAATATCTCTCGACTGCGCGTTCGAAGAACCAGCGATAGAATCAGCGGAACGACATACCTTGCACCAACAAACACCACGGCAATCATCGCTACACCTTTCGCAAGCAGTAAAATGAGGGCATTGCTCATGTCACCCGCTTGGTTGGCTAGGAGTGGTGTAATCAGCATCATCGGTACAATGGCAATATCTTGAAAGATTAGGATTGCCAAGGCTGTGCGCCCGTGCGGAGTTCGCGTTTCGTCGCGCTCTTGAAGCAGCTTCATCACAATCGCCGTGCTGCTAACCGCCGCAAGGCAGCCGATGAAAATCGATTGGTTAGTCGGCGTCCCGAAATATCGGGCGATCGCAAACCCTGCCGTAAGCGTCAATCCGACTTGTAACGATCCGCCTACCAGAACCGATCGCTTAATCTGAAGCAGACTCTTGAGCGAAAACTCAATCCCGATGGTGAATAGCAGCAAGATAACACCGACCTCGGCTAAAATCTCCACTTCGCCGTCAGCCTTAATCAGCGCCAACCCGTGAGGTCCCGCGATCAGTCCTGTCAAGAGAAAGCCGACAATTGACGGAACACGCAGTCTATGACAGACCAAAAGTACGCCTATGGATAAGCCGAATATCGTGCAGATGTCATAGAGCAATGGAATTTCCATGATGCCTCACGTTTTAAGCAATTTTCAATAAAAGATCTTACATTTTGACAAACACAGTGGTGTCCCGCAGGCCCGACCGCTCCTGCTGGATTGACAAATCCAGCAGTTTCTCTATGCATCCGATTGGCTTTGAATCTTCTGCTCCAGAGGATCAAACGAGTGAATAGCGAGTGGGATTGACTATCGCGTTCGCTATCAAGATCTCTATCGCAGGATTTACTATCGCCCTCGTTATTCACTCGTTGATCTCCTTATTCAGTCGTTTGATCTCACTTGATCGATAGAGATCCCATCTTGCCCCGCTGTGATGGCACTAGAAACTGCTGGACTTTTTCAATGGTCTATCAAATAATACTCCACATTGCACAGGATCTACTATCGCACTCGCTATCCACTCGTTTGATCCTCTGGAGTGCGGGACTCTGGACATGTCGCATTCTATTGACATTTCGATCCTCCGGATCGAGGAAAGAGACTCTGACTAGTAAGTGTTGCTTGCTGAAAGAATTATTCCGCTAGGGATAATGGCATGCTCTCAAGTAACACTCGCTCGAAGCCAGTCATAGAGCGAAAAACGAGCGTCAATTTATGATGCACGACACACATTGAAGATCTCTATCAGGATCTACTATCGCCTTCACTATTCGTTCAGTTGATCACTCATTGTCCATTCGCTTCATCTCCTCCGGGGCTTTAAGAGGCTGGTGCGCAGGGGATTTCTATCGCACTCGCTATTCGCTCGTTTGATCGCACCCTACAGATGTGCTTTTCAAACAGGTTCTTAGAACGCCTGGCCCAACCCGAGATTTATCTGCGGCGACTCGTCGCCGACCAAGGGAACGCCGTAGTCAAAACGCAGCGGTCCCAACGGCGTGTCTACCCGCACGCCCACCCCGATCGCGGAGTGCAGCGGATCGGTATTGACCGCGTCCAGGTTATCCCACACATTCCCCGTGTCGAAGAACAGCGCCCCACCGACGAGATTGTATAGGGGAAACCGCAACTCGACGTTGTAGATGAACAGCACATCGCCTCGATGGGTGTTGGACAGTTCGTCATCAAGGGGTCCCAAAGAACGGTCCTTGTACCCTCGAACCGTCGTTGATCCACCCGCCCGGAATCGCTCGAAGGAGACAATCTCGCGTTCGCGGTTCGAGCGCAATCCTTGTGCGTAACCAAGCCGCAGCGCATTGACAAGAACCATATCCCCAATCCGCGAATAGTGTCGATTGTCTCCCGTAAGTTTGAAGAAACTCGTCTGCCCGCCGATAAACCCGCCGGCGTACTCGACGGCAAATTCGTTTAACCAGCCGTTTCTCGGGTTTAGGAACGGTTCGCGATTGTCGCGGTGAAATGACAACCCCACGCTGCTAACGGTCGTGTGCCTCTCCGTGGGTACCGCCGGCTTTGAGATTTCGGGCTCCTGCACCGGCTCGATTCGCTGCCGCAATTCCTGGTATTTGTACTGTACCGCGACGTTGCTATACAGACCTAGGCGTCTGGCAAGATTTCCTGTGGCACCCCTCGCCCGTGTGTTGTCCTGTTCCTCAAGGTTGTCCTCAAATATCCTCAATGTTCCCATTGTGGGACCGATGAGCCAAGGCTCGATGAGGGTAACTTCATATAGATTCCCTCGTGTGCCGGCGCTGAGTTTCGCTCCCGCCCGCATGTTCCGTTGGTACAGGTTGCTATGTAGTATCGCGAGCGTGCCTCGAATGCCTTCCGATGGGCTGTAACCGCCGCGAACGCTAATGGAACCCGGCTGCCTCAACTCGGTGTGCACATTAACATCAAGCACCTCTTTACCCTTACGCCTTCCCGGCGTCTCTATGGGAACGCGGCTGAAAATGCCCAACCTCGCTAAACGTTGTTGCGCTTCGCGCAGCTTGTCCGGGTTAAACACGGCGCCTTCACGCAAACCCAAGCTTTCAAATTCCCGCCGTAACACATACTCCCGAACCCCGGGCGTGGCATCCCTCGAAGGATCGGAGTCCGCCGAATCCCCGACTTTTCCCCCGGAAGATTGGGGCAGATCGTCTCCGTGGAATCCCGTGCTTGGCCTGCTGGAAAAACTAAACTTTCCAAACGAAGCCCGCTGTCCTTCGGTAATATTGTATCTTAAGAGTCCGATCTCGTAGATATTGAGCGTGTCCTCATTCCTTTCGACGATATAGCTGCGTTCGGCGTCTTTGTCGGTCATCAGCCAACCACGCTCGTGTTTTTCAATAAACACGTTCGGGGACAAGTGTAGGGAATTCTCGGCGGCTTCCCGGTCATCGCTCGATTCCCCTTCAAGCAGCTTGCGGAAATCCTCCGGCACACGAATGGATAATTCTCCCGGTATTTGGCTCTCAAGATACTTCCAATCGTTCTGATCTTGTATTTTGGTTTGGAACAGATGCGCGTTGAACTCCGGCGTTACATTGGCATAAATGTAGCCCTTCTGATCGTACAGCGAGATCAACTTGTAGTGGTCGTCGACGACGGTACCCTCCTTGCTGTACGGCTCACCCGGTTTGGCATCAAGCTGGGACAACAACTTTTCTGATTTGAATATCCGGTTCCCCGCTACTGTAACCCGCCGAATAATCTGCTGTTTCCCTTCGTTAACGACAATCTGCAGGTTGAGGCGCTGATTCTCGGTGTCAATCTCTTCCCGGACATCCGCCTGCACGTCGGGATACCCCGCCTTTCGATAAAGGAGTTCCAGCGCGCGGAGATCCGTTTCGAACACGAGCGAATCGAAGATGCCTTTGGAAAAGAGCCACCTCAGTCCGGGGAGTGCCCACCGGCTGCGAGGCTTCGTCTTCATCGTATCAAGTAAGGCAGCGTTCTGAAACTCGGTGTTGCCTTCAAAAGTGATTTGACCAATCCGCGGCGCCAAACCCAACTCAATATCGAATTGGATTACCACCTCCTGCTCCGTATCCTCTACAATCCTATAGCCGACCTTGGGGTCATAATATCCCTTCTGGCGATAGAACTGCCGGATCTGTGCTTTGTTCCCTTCAAGAATCGCATCAGAATAACTATCCTGTTTGAACAACCCCATCCGTCTGAGCAGTTCGTCGTCGTCGATGCCCTTTACGGTGACTTTCTTTCCTTCGTCGATGTTGAACGTGAGTGACAACTCAACGGGTTCGGTTCGCGGCTCCGGTCGGACGCGGGCGCTCAAAAACCCTTCGCGCCGGTAGAGCGCCGTCAAACTCTGGCTGTCCCGTTCCACTTGCCCTTTGTCGTAAGGTTTTCCCACCTTGCTTTTTAGCGCTCGGTTTAGCTGCTTGGCAGGCAACGAAGAGTTTCCACTGAATTTTATTTCTCGAATTATCGACCGATTCCCCTCTTTCACGGCATAAGTCAACGTGACCGGCCCTATGATCTGCGAAGGCGTGGGCGCGGAGAAGCGCACTTGAGCGCGAAGATAGCCTCGATCTTCGTAGAGGTCTTGAATACGTTGTCTGTCCTCCTGTGCTACCTCCTCAACGTATTCACCGCCCTCGCGAGACTTCATGACTTTGCGGACAGTCTCTTCATCCAAGCGGATCCCCGTGAACTTAATACGCTTGATAAGAATCTTTTTGGTTAGTCGGAATTTCAAGACAATCCCGCCGAAAACCTTCTGTCTGATAGCTTCAACTTGTGAAAATTCGCCTGTGGCGTAAATGTCTTTAATACTTCGGCTAACGGCATAAGCGGAAAGCGGCCCACCGGCTGAAATCTCGCAAAGTTGCCGCAACCGTTCCAAGCGCGGCGATTCTTCAAGCAATTTGCCGTCAATGTAGAATTTGATTTCGATGATTTTCGCTTGCTGATCAATCTCCCCAGCCTGATCGGACGCGCTCGCACTCCACGGGAGTTGGGCGAGAAAGAGCGCCCATAGAAAAAGACGTGCGATAAGCGGCTGCCGGTAAGTTATGACGTAATTCATAAAAGCACGGTGTTTAGTAGGGTGGAATCAATCGAACGATCAACTGAGATCAGGCGAGTGAATAATGAGTTCGATAGGAGTCTCCTGCCCACCCTACCATAGTGGGCGGACTCGACAATCAAACGATTAACATACAATCTCGTAGTTGGGGCGCGCCGTGTACCGTACCACGCGTACAGATAGTAACACGGCGAAGAGATGGAACTCGCATGGGGTATCCCGCACAAACCCCTGTGCCACAAAGCGAATTGTATCACAAAGCACCTCGAATCGCAAACACTGGCTGACAGTAGCTAGCACCCCATTATCCCTGACGGAATAATTCTTTCAGGATCGAAGGTTGGGTTGAACGAAATTCGTTAATGATCGTTAATCTTAGAGCCTGTTTGAATAGTCGGTAGTAAAGCTATTTCTAGTCATTTGAAGAAAGTTCTTCCATTTGTGTGTAATTTCCCGCTATATACCTGTGGGATCTCTATCGCGCTCCTTATTCAGTCGCTTGATCCCTCGTGCGGCAATTTGAGGTGGCTCCGCTTCGCGCCGGCAGCGTTGTCCTGTGCTCTCACAACGTCTTCCATCGGGCGAATCACAGGCGCGACGATCGGCGCCCGAAATTGATTGGGACGGGCTGGGGATAGACCCGCTGACCCGCACCGATTTAACTCAAGCCGGGGACGACCTGACGGAGGTCTGGCGGCATCACTATTGCTGGATGAACGCCGGTCAGGCGCCCCCGCCGCGATCGGATGCCGCCGAGTTGATGGCTGACAAACGGGGGGTAGAGGCGGCGCGATTGTCGGAACAGCATTACGCCAAACACGACCAAGCCGAGCCTGCACGAATCGGCGCCGCGTATAAACTTGCTTCCATTGGTGAGGACAAGCTGGCTATAAAGCTGCTTGCCGGAGCCTTGTACGACGAGCGGGAGAGTGAAAGACGAGCCGCTACCTACGGGCTGGTTGCCGTCGGATCGGACGCAACCGGCGTCTTTCTTGAGGCGGCAACGTCCGTGCTCAAATGGGTTCGGAAGGCGGGTGTGTTCGGTCTGGGCGATGTCGGTCCGCTTAACGACGAGGTTCTGGAAACTGTTGTAACCCGTCTGGAGGATGACCCGTCGGTCTATGTGCGTTCCGTTGCCGCCGGAAGTTTGGGGTGTTTGGGGCGGCGCGCGGTCGCCTCGGGAGTCGGCACATTACTGATGCCCGCCTGCCTTGAGGCGCTGGCGGCGAGTTTGGAGCGCGAGGAGAATCGACTGTGTGTTAACCGGGCGCAAAATCGGGGCATCAAGTTTGCTCGCCCGACGGAGGAGTGCGATGTGTGTGAGGGCGGACCGATACAGGACGAGTATGAGCGTTTTGAGCCGGTACGTTCGGCGGTGCGTGAAAACGCCCTGTGGTCACTCGTCATGCTCTGTTCACACGGAACTGCAATCATGGGTGACGCGCTCGAATCGACCATACGCGCGCTGAAAACCGTCGTGCAAGACGATCGGAACGCCGTTTGCGTCGGATTCGCTGCCGATGCACTGACCCGCCTCGTCAACCTACAGCCGGATGGCGATCCGGTGCCGCCGCCTATCCAAGACCTGCGGGCGAACCTCATGACGATACTCAAAGCCTCGCCGGTTCACAGTTTGGATGCGCTTACCCGCGCCGGCCTCAGCCCTAGCGCCCTATCCGAGTTTATCTGGACGGATTGACATAACTACAACTATCACAATGCCGTCTACGGAATTTCTCCCGATCACGACATCCTGTAGGGTGGGATCAAGCGAATGGATAATGAGCGATCAAGTGAGTGGACAACGAACGCGATAGCTAATCTCGATAGAGATCCCCCGCCCACCATCCCTTTCTTGGCAAAACGCGATAAACAGCCCCACCGATTCACGGCTCATTTTCTTTCTTCCACCCTTTCCACCTTCCATCCTTCCGATTCAGCCCCGCTCTACCAACCACTGACCACTGCTTCTCTGCCTTCACCACCGACCACGAGACTTGATCCGCCCCCATTGCGTCAACCGCTTTCCTTTGGAATCGACCGCCGCCGTCCTCTCAAGTGAATAGCCTGCGGCATCCCATGCCACTATTCCGCCTTCCAACGCTCTCAGCCGCTCATTCGCATATCCGAACTGGTCCGATAACAATCGTGCCGCACGGGCACTTGTCGCTTCCGCGTGTCAGCTTCAGTAGAACACGATTAGCCCCTCCTTCGGAAGTTCGGAGTGCCGCATTCCAAGCTGCGCCAGCGGAATAGAGATAGCTCCGGGAATATGTGCCTCTCTATAAGCCCGTTCGCTGCGAACATCCACCACGATGACGTTCTCCTCACTATTGAGCAGCCGCTTGAGTTCCTTTACCGGCATACGTTCCGGCTCATCCGCAAACCCGAGTGTTTGAGTCAGCGGGAGAAGACACAAAAACGCGCAGCCGATGAGGATGCCAAGAGTCCTGTTCAATCGCTTCATAATAAGCTCCTTTACACTTTCTTTACTTGATTCACATAATCAATGCATCGCACGTCCGATGGCTCTATGGGATTAACCGCGTGAATAACGAATCCGATAGCGCTCCCATAGCCAATCCCGCGCGACAGAGATCCCAAGAATCACAGTTCAGATAGTTGCTCCAACCTTCCTACTGCCCAGTGATTTAGTATACCATTTCTTCCGCACAACAATCCACGCGAATCGCCAAATCCCTTGATGAGACGCCTTTCCCTTCCATGCCGCCCGTAACTATATACACACATTTCCGTATATGCTATAATGGCACACCGTATCCAATCAATTCGTGTCTACCCGCATCAACCGGCTATCGGATTATCAACACGGCAGAAACGTCACGCAACCGTTCGGGGGAACCCAAAATGGCTACTGTAACCATCAAAGATGTCCAAACAATCCTGACTCAACCCGAAGGCTCGCGATTAATCATCGTGAAAATCGTCACCTCGCAGCCGGGGCTTTACGGTCTCGGTTGCGCCACCTTTACGCAACGCTTCCACGCCGTTCACGCCGCTATCGAAAAGCACCTCAAACCCTTTCTGCTTGGACGCGACGTTTCCCGCATTGAGGAGATTTGGCAGATGGCGATGGTCAACGGCTATTGGCGCAACGGACCCGTGCTAAACAACGCCATCTCCGGCGCCGACCAAGCCCTCTGGGATATCAAGGGCAAACAAGCCGACATGCCGCTCTATCAACTCTTGGGCGGGAAATGCCGTGAAGCGGCGGCGGTCTACGGTCACGCCGATGGACGGGACGAGCACGAAGTCGAGGATAGCGTCCGCAAGTACATGGCGCAAGGCTACCGCTACATTCGCATCCAGATGGGCGGCTACGGCGGCCAGGCCGAAAAACTAGTCAAGCCCGAAGGCGCGCAACCGGGCGCTTATTTCGATCCCAAAGCGTATATGCGCGACATGCTGCGCATGATGGAACACGTGCGCTCCAAGATTGGCGACGAGATTGAACTTCTGCACGATATCCACGAACGGTTGCAAACTATCGACGCCGTCCAATTCGCCAAGGATGTCGAGCGTTTCAAGCTGTTCTTCTTGGAAGACCCGTTAGCGCCGGAAGACTTGGAGTGGTTCCACCATATCCGCCAGCAATGCAGCACCCCGATTGCTATGGGCGAACTGTTCAACAGCCCGCGCGAGTGGCAGCCCTTGATTGCCGACAAGTTGATTGACTTCCTCCGCATGCACGTCAGCCAGATGGGCGGAGTAACCCCGGCACGCAACGTCGCCGCATTCGCCAACATGTACGGCATCCGAACCGCGTGGCACGGACCCGGTGACACCTCTCCCGTGGGGCACGCCGCCAATCTGCACCTCGACCTCTGGGCGCCGAACTTCGGCATCCAGGAGTGGTGCCGTTTCTCCGAGCGTGTGTACGAGATTTTCCCCGGCTCTCCCGAAGTGCGCAACGGATACATGTATCCCAACGACAAGCCCGGCTTGGGGATTGACGTCAACGAAGAGTTGGCCGCTAAATACCCGTGTACCGACGAAGTGATAGGCTGGACACAGACCAGACTGCCCGATGGCAGCCCAACGCGACCCTAATCCATTTATTGCCTAACGACCTGTAGGGTGCGATCAATGGAGCGAAAAGCGACTGCGATAGAGATCCCCTGCGCACCAGCCTCTAACAGCTTTTCGTAAGTGTTTAGTGACTAGTGGTCAGTAAACCCCCCAGAGCCATAGGACGGACAATGAAGAGGGATCTCTATGGGAACTCTATCGCATTTGCTATTCGCTCATTTGATCCCTACTACAAACCGGAAAAATGAGCCTCCACACGAGATCAGCCTAGAATATAGGAATAAAGCAGTCTAGATTCACAGTGCTCGAATCCAGAAATCAAGGGACTAAACAGTTACAGCTTTTCTTTTGTATCACGCTACCCCCTATCTCATTCAATGCAATGAATCTGTAACGTGGAACAATCACGATGAAAACGGCATTGACATCCCAACAAATTGAGAACTACCAACGCGAAGGCTGGCTCATCATCGACGACTTTCTCACCCCCGACGAGTTGCGGGAATTGCGAAATGCTGTCGGCGAAGCCGTAACCCTGATGGGGAACGAAAGGATTGCCGATGGCGGAGCGAGCAACCAAGCAATCTCCACAGAAGGGGGTGACTACTACAGCAGAGTCTTCCTACAGCGAGTCAACCTGTGGAAAATCAATGACACCGTCAAGAAGTATTTTCAAAACCCCGATTTGGGCGGCATGCTCTGTAAACTCGCTGGCGTCGACGGTATCCGCGTATGGCACGATCAGACACTCCAGAAACGCGCTTGGGACAACCCCACATCCTGGCATGTAGATAATCCTCATTGGTCCTTCCATTCACCGAACGCCATCTCCATTTGGATCGCCTTGGACGACGCGACACGTCAGAATGGCTGTATGTACTATCTGCCCGGCACGCACAAGAGAACCAAATACGACAAAAAAGGGCATTTTGGCCCCAACATAGGCGCGCTATTCGACGAATATGCCGAGTTCAGAGAGATTGAGCCGGTAGCCGCCGAGATGAAGGCTGGCTCTGCCGGGTTTCATAACGGCCTCATGGCACATGCCGCGGGCCCCAATATGACGCCGTATTCGCGCCGGGCAATGACCTGCATCTATATGCCGGAGGGTGCGACCTTCAACGGCATCCAAAACATACTGCCCGATGAGCAGGCGGCTAACCTCGAAATAGGCGATGTCCTCGACGACGACACTCAGAATCCACTCGTCTGGTCCAATCGGTCTGCCGCAGGTACACACGAGTTGTGAGAAACACATGGAAACCAAACTGCTTCACTTTCAACCTTCCCCCTTCATTCGTTCCGTTCCATCTTCCCCCAAGAGGTGCAAAAAATGCCGCTGACCCAAGAACAGCTCAACTTCTTCGACACCTTCGGCTACCTGATGATTCCGCAACTGTTTCCACCCGATGAAACAAACGAAATCATCGAAAAATTTGAATGGACAATCCAGAACCGCGGCGGCGGACGAGACCACGACGGCTCCCGCCGCACGATGTTCCTAAAACCGATCGAACACAGGCCCGACATGTGCGCGCTGCTAGATCATCCCACGATACTAGACCTTATCGGCAGCATTCTGGGAGACGATTTCAACTACTGCGGCGGTGACGGCAACTACTACAGCGGCGACACCGGCTGGCACCCCGACGGAAGTTGGGGGCAACTCTTCGCCGCCAAGGTAGCGTTCTATCTCGATCCACTCACGCGGGACACCGGTGCGCTGCGTTTCATTCCCGCCAGCCACAAGCCCGACCACTTCGTTCGGACGGGCAAGATAGATGTCAACAACTCACTTGAGCTCTTCGGCGTCCCGCCCACGGAGTTTCCCGGCAGCGTTGCCATGGAGACCAATCCCGGCGACGTTGTGATTTTCAATCACGACCTGTATCACGCCTCGTTCGGCGGCGGAAACCGGAGACGCATGTTCACCATGAACTGCACCCGCCGCGCCAAAACACCCGAGGACTTCGACATCGTGCGCCGGTACCTCAGCATGCATTCCCCCGGCGGTTACAAGCTGAAAACCGGAGCCGGCATATACTACCCCACCATGATAGACACCGCCGACGAAAATCGGATGGAACACCTCCGCCAGCCGATGGAAATCCACGACCAGCTCTTCCCCCACTTGGCGAGGGACGTAGTAAATCTATAGGTTTGGCTGTAGGTTGGGTTGAGCACAGCGAAACCCAACACCGGTAGGAGCAATCAAGCGAGTGGATAGCGAGTGATCAAATGAGCGGCTAGCGAATGCGATAGAGTTCCCATAGAGATCCCTCAAGCGAGTGGATAGCGAGTAATCAACCGAATGAATAATGAGGGATCAAATGAGTGATTAGCGAATGCGATAGAGCTCCCCGTGCGATAGAGCTCCCCTTGCCCCGACCCGCGATCCACCGAGTGGATAACGAGTGATTGAACGACTCAAAAAGAAGCGTGATAGTAAATCTCGTGATCAGAAGGAGAACTCAATGAATTTCCGACAGAAAATCATTCTCAGCCTTTTACTCTATATTGTCCTGACCAGCGCCGCATTAGCCCAAGCCGTCAACATACCCGACGCAAATCTGCGCAAGGCAATCAGAGAGACTCTCAATCTGCCTGCTGGCGCACCCATCACGCAAGCAGACATGCGGCAACTGACGGGGTTGAGTGCCAGTGAAAGCCAGATAACAGACCTCACCGGTTTGGAATATGCGGCTAACCTAACTAATCTTGTCCTTGGTAGCAATTACATTAGCGACCTCGCCCCATTAGCAAAATCGACGAAGTTGGAACTCCTATGGCTTTGGAACAACCCACTCTCGGACCTCTCCCCGCTAGCGGATTTAACTCATTTGGAAAATGTTGATTTGGCTGGCTGTCAAATCTCCGACATTACACCGCTTTCCAATCTTACACAACTAACCACGTTAATTGTGAGGCACAATCGCATTACCGATCTCACTCCTTTGGCCAGATTGAAAAAACTAGAAGACCTATTGCTTTGGAGCAACCCATGTTCCGACCTCTCCCCATTAAAGAATTTGACCAAATTGAAAAGTGCTGATTTTAGTGAGTGTCCGATTTCCGACATTACGCCGCTTTCCAATCTCACACAAGTAACAACGCTTAAACTGAGTGACAATCGCATTGTGGATATCAGCCCACTTGCAAATCTCATGCGACTTACCCTGCTGCGTCTTAACAACAATCGGATTGAAAATATCAGTTCACTTGCGAATTTAACGAGGTTAGAAGTGTTGCACTTGGATCGTAACCGAATAACAGACATTGTCCCGCTTGTAAACCTTGTGCTACTAAATGATTTGCACATCAATGACAATGAAGTTGTCAATGTTATGCCACTTGCAAGTCTCACACAACTCATTGAGTTACGTCTGCACAACAATCAGATTGAAGACATCAGTCCACTTTCAAATCTCATAAATCTAACTCACCTCGAAATCCAAAACAACCGTATTATTGACATTGCTCCTCTTGCCAATCTCACAAATCTAGAATACCTTGATACGGACAACAACCCCATTTTCGATGCGGACAGTCCACCTGTTGAGATACCCGATCCAAATCTCAGACAAGCCATTAGAGATGCTCTTAATCTACGCTTTGATATCCCCGTGAACCAAGCAAACATGAGGCAGTTGACAAGCTTAGATGCGCGACAAAGACAAATTGCAGAACTTACCGGTCTGGAATATGCTACCAACCTGGATAGATTGAACATCTCCTTCAATCCGGTGTTCGACCTTTCGCCCCTAGCCAATCTAATGGGGTTGAGGTATCTTGACGCAGCGTACTGTAACATTTCCAATCTAACGCCCCTAACCAATCTCAGTCGACTCACTTGGTTAGGTCTGGAAAATAACATATTCACCGACATTAAGCTGATCGCCAATCTCGCACAATTGACTGTGTTGCAACTTTCCCGCAATCAGATTTCGGATATCACCCCGCTTGGAAACCTCACGCAACTCGTTGAATTGCAACTCGACAACAACAGAATTTCAGATATTACTCCACTTGCGAATTTAAGACAGTTAGAATCGTTAGACATTCGCGTCAATTCAATAACAGACCTCAGTCCCCTTGATTCACTGCCATTGATACATTTCGAATATGACCAATATTGCGACATGGCGCCTCTTCCCCTTGAGCCCCGACTGTCAAACCGAACCTATCCGTCCGTGTTCGGTGGCGATTGGTTGTTCGGATACGATTCACGTATCGACTTACTGTATGGCGGTGCTTTGGGAATGTATTGGCGTCCCGACGGCAAGCTGGCAGGTACCCTGGAAGACGTAATACAAAGACGAGACGAACTCATCGCAATGAACCCGAATATGGTGTTTCTTGTTGAGATTAAATGGGCTACCGACAAGCTGCTTAATTATGGCGAAGACTGGCCGTATTGGTTACGGGATACCGATGGAAAAGTCATTATTGAGGATAATCGTAACCCTAAGAATCCTGTTGTTTTTATTGATTTTATGCAGCCCGGGGCACAGGATTTAATTGTACAGCAGGCTGTCGATGTGTCCAAATGCGGCTTGTTTGACGGAATAGTTTTTGATTCATGGGGCGAAGTGTTTCCTCTACTTCCGCTCCATTTGCATAGCTTGGAAGCGCGTGAATTGGCAAGAATCAACGAGATGCAACAGCAGGCAAAACTCAACATCGTGCGGCGCATCCGCGCTGCGACCCGTCCCAACTTTCTGATACAGGTAAATTCTAATCGGACCAAAATTCCCTTAACCGGTCCTTACATTAACGGTCTTTCTATGGAAACGAAGATGCCCATCTCGTATTTCCAAGACCCGGAGTATCTTCACCAAGCGCTGCTGGAAACTGAAAACACGCTCTTGTGGGCGGAGGAAACTCTGAGAGAACCCCATATAAACGGCGTAATCGGCGAAACCCTACCGTTTCCCGAAGCCGCAGATAGCCCCGAAAATCTCCGTTGGGTGCGCGCGCTAACAACTTTAAGTCTTACTCATGCAGACGGTTATGCGCTTTATCAGGACTTTACTGAAATGGCTGGTGGCACTTGGTACGACTTTTGGGACACTGACCTCGGCTACCCGGTTGGTAACACGGCGCAACTCTATAAAGACCACCCCGGTCTTTTCATACGAGAATTTACGAACGGCTGGGTAGTTTATAACCACAGCGGGGAAACACAGGAAGTTACATTGCCTGAACATGTTACCGGCGTTGCGAGTGGGGTGGAAGGTACGACGCACACACTCCCCAACTACGATGGGGAGATGTACCTCAGAGCCAAACCGAAAAATCCTGCCGATGTGAACGAGGACGGCGTCGTGAATATCCTTGACCTGACTATTGTTGCCCAAGCCTTGGGTACGAATAGTTTGAAGGCTGACGTGAATGGCGATGGGTTTGTCAACATTCTTGATTTGGTGTTCGTAGCCAACGCATTCTGATAGAAACAGTTGCCAGTGGCTTGTGACCAGTGTTCAGTAAAAAACCCAAGTGAGCTTTTTGATGATTGAGAAAGTTATAGTGCCTACTCTTGAACGGATTTGAGGAGAACACAATGAAATTCCGCCAAACCCTCAAACTACATCTTTTGCTCTATATCGCGCTTTGCAGCACGGCATTTGCCCAAGCCGTCAACATACCCGACGCAAACTTGCGCAACGCAATCAGGGAAACACTCAAACTGCCTGCGGGCACCTCCATCACGGAGGCGGACATGCACCAGTTAACGTCACTTAACGCTGCGGCGCGTCAAATAACAGCGCTCACCGGCTTGGAATATGCGACCAACCTGATCGAATTACGCTTGGGCGAAAACCCGATTACAGATATTAGTCCCTTGGCACATCTCACACAACTCAGCTTCTTGCGGCTTAACGACTGTTGGACGATTGACGATATTAGCCCGTTGGCACATCTCACACAACTAAACTGGTTAGATTTAGACCGCAACCTTATTGTCGATATCGGTCCGCTCGCAGGCTTGACAGCGTTGGAATCGTTAGATATTCGCTACAATCAAATCGAAAAGCTCAGTCCGCTTGCAAATCTCATGCATCTAACCGCATTGCATCTGGGCGGCAATCAGATTGAAGATATCGGACCGCTTTCAAATCTCACACAACTCACGTTCTTGCGCCTGAATGATAATCGACTGATTGAGAACATCGGTTCACTTGCAAATCTCGCACAACTGAGAGTGGTACATCTTGACCGCAACGCTATTGTTGATATCAGTCCGCTTGCACATCTCACACAACTCACCGAATTGCACTTGGGCGGCAATCAGATTGAAGACATTAGTCCGCTCGCAAATCTTACACAACTCACCAGATTGCACTTGAGCAACAATCGGATTGTGGATGTCAGCCCGCTCGCAACACTCACGCGCTTGGATTTCCTTGACATTCGGCACAACAACCTTCCAGATTATACCGCGCTCGACGGACTGTCGCTGTCTCAGTTTTTTTACCATCAAACATGTGACATGCCGCCTTTACCGCTTGAGCCTAGACTGGAAAACCGAAATTACCCGTCGTTATTTGCTCGCTGGAGTGGATTCAATTGGCCCCCTATTAGAAATCGCCCAAACCTCTCCGCGGCGGAAAACATCGCATTTCATGATCTGCATTTCGGCGGGTATGGACTGCCATTCCGCAAAGTCCACGACGGATATAGAATGGCGGGAGATGTTAACCACGCCACACATCTGCGCGACGAAGTGCTTGATGCTAATCCGAATTTGATCACTCTTGCAACTATAAGCATGAGAGGCGAAGCATTGCATATACTTGGAGAAGATTGGCCGTATTGGATACGAGACGAACATGGAAACATCTTTCGAGAACATAATTCGGACGGAACTGTGGCGAAACACGGCTTAATGGATTTCACACATCCCGCCGTTCAAGATATGATTGTTCAGCAAGCTGTTGCCGTATCGAAGTGCGGTTTGTATGACGGCATTATTTTTGATCACTGGTCTGAACATTGGCCGGTGCTTACTGGTTGGGATGGAACGCACCAACACTCTTTTTCCTCTCTGGAAGAAGAACTACAGGCGCGGTTAGATATTGTACGTCGCATTCGGGCCGAAACGCGACCCAATTTTCTGATAATGGGCAACACGAATTACTTCATAATTCCTAAAACCGGAGTATATTTAAACGGTGGCTTTATGGAAACCGGCATTCCAGAATACAGAACCGGCGCCGATTTGGAACGTGTTATTAACGCGGCTGAAAACGCATTAATATGGCTTGAACACAACCTGCGCGAACCTCGAATAAACGCACTCGAAGGTTTTAGCCTTCCGGGAGAACCTCTGGATAGCCCGAACAATCGGCGCTGGATGCGTGCTTTGACAACTCTAAGCCTAACTCACTCGGACGGCTACGTGGTGTACAGCGAAAGCGGGGTGTTTGGACACTACTGGTACAATTTTTGGGATGCTGACCTTGGGCGGCCGGTCGGCGAGAAAACCCAACTATACAACGAAAACACCCCGGGGCTTTATATCCGCGAATTTACGAACGGGTGGGCGGTTTACAACCGCAGCGGGGAGGCACAGGAAATTACGCTGCCGGAACTCGCCACTGGTGTTGCGAGCCGAGTGGAGGGGACGACGCACACACTACCCAACTACGATGGCGAGATGTATCTCAGAGCCAAACCGAAAAATCCCGCCGATGTGAACGAAGACGGCGTGGTGAATATTTTGGATTTGACGATTATTGCCCGAGATTTAGGGACGAATAGGTTGGAAGGGGATGTGAACGGTGACGGCGTGGTGGATATCCTTGACCTTGTTCAGGTTGCCGCGGCGCTCGAAGGTGGCGGAGCTGCGCCTTCGGCATATTCCCCGGAGCTGTCGATTATTAGCGCCACGGATGTCGAGAGATGGCTTGCAGACGCACGGGGATTAGGCGTTGGCGACGCGAATCTTCAACGGGGAATCCGATTCCTCCAACAGTTGCTTGCGGCGTTGACGCCGAAAGAGACAACGCTATTGCCGAATTACCCGAACCCCTTCAATCCGGAGACGTGGATACCGTATAATCTCGCGGGTGAGGCGGAGGTGGCGATTACGATTTATGATACAAAAGGGACGTTGGTTCGTCGGTTGTCGCTCGGGAATCAGTCGGCGGGACATTACGCGGAGCGTGGAAAGGCGGCGTATTGGGACGGACGGAACGAACGCGGGGAAACGGTTGCGAGCGGGATTTATATTTATCAATTCCGGGCAGGGGATTATGCGGCGTCACGGCGGATGGTGATTGTGAAGTAAGAAGCAGTGATCAGTGGCTAGTGGCTAGTGGTCAGTGGAACTCTACCAATCAACCGAGTGAATAGCGAAGGCGATAGAGAGTCCTGATTGCAATCCCATTTTAACAATTATCCCCTCGTACCCTCTACCCGCTTTCCCGTCATCCGCTTCCCCAGCCCGCTGCCTTTACTGACCACAGGCCACAGGTAACTGGTCGCTAACCACTGCTTTTCCAGGGGAAACGCATCTAATTGTAGAGGATGTCTCATGGTTGAAGAACGTACGATTGGCGTTGGGTTTCACTCAAATTTGGCATGTATAGACAAAGTGGACACTCGAAAACTCCTCTAAGATCGACGATTATCAACGGAATCCCGTTCAACCCAACCTACGACCCCTGACTGCCTTTACTGACCACGGGCCGCAGGTCACTGGCCAGCAACTGAGCGAAAAACGAAGGCGGTAGAGATCCACTGCTTTTCCCCTTCCCATTCCATCACGGGTATGCTAAGATAAAAACTGATCTTCCAACACCATTACCAAAAAGGAGACGCCCTGTGGAAAATCTAAACCCCTTCAAACAGCCCGGACAGTGGTATCGGGGGAACACTCACAGTCACAGCACCGAATCCGACGGCAGGATTCCGATGGACGAACGCTTCGCCGCCTACCGCGAAGCGGGATACAACTTTCTCGTGCTCACCGATCATCGAAAAGTCAACGATGTGTCCGCCTACAGCGCTGAAAACTTTCTCGCCATCTCCGGCAGCGAAGTCCATCCCGATAACCCGTACGGAGGCAGCGTCTTTCACATCGTCGGCATCAACCTCCGCGAACGCATCAACTGCGCCGAACTCCATCCCAACGACGTTCTCGCCGAAATTAAAGCGCAAGGCGGCGAAGCTGTCCTCTGCCATCCGTATTGGTGCGGACATACTATCCGAGACTACGAGCAGCTTAAAGGTTACTTTGCCGTCGAAGTCTACAACGACACCTGCATGGTCGGCATCGGCAAAGGCTTTTCCGAGCAGGCATGGGACGATGTCCTTGACCGGATTGGCCCCGTCTTTGGGATTGCCGCCGATGATGCGCACGGCACCGAACACGACTGCTTCCACGCCTGGGTAATGGTGAAAGCCGCCGAACTCACAATCGATGCGATTATGAATGCCTTCCGCACCGGTGCCTTCTATTCGACCCTAGGTCCCGAGATTGTCGATCTCGATTTGGTCGGGGACTCCGCTCGCGATCGGAAGGTCATCGTCAAATGTTCGCCCGCCCAGTCCATCATATTCAAAGCACAATGCAGCACCGGGCGGCGTATCGTTGCTCCGGAAGGCGAAAGCTTAACCGAGGCGGAGTACCCGGTGCCGAGCGCGGCGAAATATGTCCGCGTGGAGATTGTCGACGAGGAAGGCAAGAAGGCATGGTCAAATCCGTTCTTCCTCTAGGGGACGGCGCGCAATGAAGGACGAACTGACGAATCAACAGATTGAATTCTACCGAACCAACGGATTTGTCGCGATTGAGAGTTTTCTCGACCCCGACGAACTGGAGGAGTGGCGCCGTTGCACCGACGAGTCTGTCGCGGAGCGGCTGGGAAATTCCGTTGAATTCATGACGAACCAGATGCAGCCCGATGATTTCTATGCCCGAGTCTTTACACAGTGCCTCCGGCTCGCCGATACTCATGCCGGCATGAGAGATCTAATCCACAACCCGCGGCTCGGTCGGATGGGAGCGGCGCTGGCTGGAATCGAGGGAATTCGAGTCTGGCACGATCAAGCGCTTATCAAACCGTCCTACGGGAATCCGACCGCATGGCACCTTGATGTTCCCTACTGGTCGTTCGATTCGCGGGACGCGATCTCCTGCTGGGTGGCGCTAGATGACGCGACGCTTGCCAACGGCTGTATGTGGTACATTCCGGGCAGTCACCTGACGGCGCGATTTGAGAACTGCAACATCGGTGAAAACCTCGCGGCACTCTTCACGATTTATCCGGAATGGCGCAGCATTGAGCCCCGACCCGTGCCCTGCTCCGCCGGTTCAATCGTCTGGCATAATGGGTTGACGGCGCACGCCGCGGGTGCCAACATGACCGTAGCACCGCGCCGTGCCATGACATGCGCCTTCATGCCCGATGGGTGCACCTTCAACGGCAAACGCAACGTTCTGCGCGAAGACCTCTTCAACTCCCTCAAACTCGGCGATCTTCTGAACGACGAAATCCAGAACACCCTCGTCTGGCACAATTCATGGAAAAATTAATCGCTCATTAAACATTCGTTTGAGAGATCTCTATCGCGCTCGCTATTCACTCGCTTGATCGAAATCCCCCATATGCCGTGCCCCTGCTTGTGTTATGCATCTACCACTGTAGGGTGGGCACTGCCCACCATCTCTTGTAGGCTGCGTACGGTCCGTGGACTTGTGTTGTGCATCTACAACTGTAGGAGCGATCTCCGAATCGCGACCCTCCTGCCCCGCATTGCTGCTGCCACTCAATCAAAACAAAAAAGCCCCGTCAACTCCTCCGAGTCGGGGGCTTTTCTTGTGATACCGCTACATGCTGCACTGTAGGGTGGGCACTGCCCACCATCTTCACAAATCTAACGACTGAGTTTCGATCAAATTCAATAAAGCCTAAACAATAGAAGAACTCTCGTGTTCACGCTGCCGTCTACGATTACCTGCCCGCATTTCTGAAATCTTCCCAGTTGATTCCCAATTGTTTGGCAATTTGGCGCACTACCCCACTCTTCACTTCACGACTACCATGATATGGAACAGACGTCGATTTTCCAGTACTCGGATTGTACCATTTTCTGTGAGAACCGCGTCCTCTTCTCCTGATCTCTTGGCATCCCAGTGTTTTTAGTTTTCGTGAAATCTCTCTATATTTCACCGAACATTCTGCTTTGATTATAAACCGATAGCCTGAAACCAGTAACTTGAAGAGTTCCCATCAAAAGGGGGGGTTGGTGTCATCGTTTCAAATCTCGGTTGAGGCACTTCGCCTATCATGTCTTTATCAAGAATCTGAATGCTATCAGGCAATGAGCGCCCAAAATCCTCGTACAACTCAAGCGTGGCAGAAAATGCATCTATAACGTTTTCCAATGATTCGTCTACCGAATCCCCTTGCGTTAGCAATTCAGGCAACTCCTCGCACGTCACCATATAACCCCCCTCGGATTGGGGAGTCAAAATTATGGTCAACCTATATTTCATTATAACCTCCACTAGGCTGAAATTGTAAGAGTTAAGCCTTTTGTACACTTTGAATAGATTACCATTAAACAGTTAGCTTTTCAATTAAAATTCAACCGTAGTCAATCTTCTCCAATTGCCCGATAGCGTTCCTATTCAGACCCCCTCGCCTGAACGCGGACTGCAAACAAAAAAGCCCCGTCAACTCTTCCGAGCCGGGGGCTTTTCTTGGGATACCGCTGCAACCTGAAAATCAGTTTTCAGTCGGCGTTCATTTCATTTAACTTCTGCGCAAGACGCGACTTCCGGCGGTCCGCCGTGCCTCGCTTGATTACGCCTTTCTGTGCCGCCCTGTCAAGGCGCCCTGACGCCTGACGATACAATCCCTCGGCAGCATCCGAATCCCCGGCAGCGATGGCAGTTTCCGCCTTCTTTAACGTCGTTCTCAGCGTTACTTTTCGCCTTCTATTTACTTCCGCTTTTTTCTTATCCGCGCGAATGTGCTTCATTGCAGATTTTCTATGGGGCAACTCAGATTCCTCCTATAACACATCTAATACGTTGCGTGCATGTTTTAGCGTCTATTCTATATTGAACCTTCGTAACAAAGCCAAACCGAGCGTTTAATATAACACAATCTATCCCAAAAAGCCAATAAATCGATCAATCCCGTATGGTGGGCACCGCCCATCATCTCTTGTAGGAGCGATCTCCGAATCGCGACTCCCCCTCCGCTCCTATTCCACCCTTCTCGTTTCTCATTTTCTCTCAAGTAACACTTTTTCAAAGGGAGTGTTGAAAAGCGTTTGCAACAATTGGATTTTACCTCAATTTCGTTGATGGGAAAACCGATTTAAGCTGCTTGTGCGATTAGATGAAATCCTAATTGTTTGGCTTTGCGTTCCAGGTTCTTGACCGCCCTCTGGCGAGCCTGTTCTTCATAGTAGCCGGAAGCAGGTTCACAGTAGGACGTCCGATTTTTCAGCATGGCATAGATAATACGTGCGAGTTTATGAGCGATTGCCGTGATGGCTTGAGCGGGACCGAGCCTCGCTCGCTGACGACGATAATAACCGCCGAGAGCACCTTTGCTCGTCGATATGCCTTGCGCCGCCAGCCTCAGAGCGCGTGCCGCACGACTGTTGTTTTTCTGTGTTTGACGGTACATCACTTTGCCACCCGTGATTTGGTTGTTCGGACATAAACCCAGCCAGGAGGTGAAATGTTTGACCGTAGGCCATTTGCTCATATCGGTGCCGATTTCACTCAATATCGCTTGTGCATTGAGCACATTGACTCCCTCAATCTGAGTGAGATCTATCCCGCTTAGTTGATACAGATGTTGACGCAAATTAAAACAGGGCTCATTCCCCTTTGGACGACGCCGCTTTCTTTGACTCTCCGGCAATGGGTGCGCTTTGATGTCAATCTGGGGTTCAATCGTCTGATAAAACTTTTCGATTTCTACATCACAATCGCTGATTTGCTCCTGATAAAAATCGTAGGCTTGCAACGCTTGCTTGAGGGCGAACAGATGTTCGGACTTGTAATTGCCCTCAAGAGATTTGCGAATTTCTTTTTCACTCTTGGCACATCGCTCGTCACGATGTGCTGCCAATTGGTCGGCGTCGCGTTGACCCTTGACGATGTCTCTGATGATACGCATGCCTGTCAGACCGGTGATGTCTGAGATGACGTTGGTCAGCTTGAGATTCATCAGTTGCAATGCCTTCTGCATATGTTGCACTTGTGTCGAGCACATCGTGATTAGATTGGCTCGATGCCTCACTAATGAACGCAAGGCGCAAATCTCTTCAGCAGGGCGGAATGAAGCCGAAAGCAGCCCATAGGTATGCAACTGCTGTATCCATTGACAATCTTCAATGTCAGTTTTCTTACCGCTAACGTTTTTGATATGACGCGCATTCACCAGATACACTTCAAAGCCGCGTGCCTCAAGCATTTCATAGATTGGAAGCCAGTAGATACCTGTTGATTCCATCGCCACCGTGGTCACGCAACAATGCTGTAACCAATCCGCTAAGAGATGGAGGTCTTCGGTAAAAGTCTTAAAGACTCGCACACAGTCTTTATCTCGTCCTTCAGGTACAGCAGCATAAATTTCAGCGTCTCCGATGTCTAGACCTGCCGCGTTATAATTGATTTGTCCAAAGGCATCAACTTCTTGAACCTCTTGAGTAGCAGGACGTTCTTTGAATCGTCCTTTTCTCGAACTGCCGGTTTTACGCCGTCTTTTCATCGTGAATTCTCCTTGCCGAGAGGGGGTCGGAATATACAACATGGGTTTCAAAACCGGTGCAGGCGGGGTTATGCTTAGAATCGCTTAGTCTCTCAAACGGGGTACCAATACAATAAACCCCATGACAGGGAATCTTGCTTGTGTCCACCAGTGAACAAATCATGCATAACTCGGACGACGCTATCAAGCGGGTTTACAAACACCAAGAAAATTTCCGTCTTTGCATGCCTGAACCAACCCTATTGTAGCATAGGTGTTACTTGCTGAATGAATCATTCCGACAGGAATGATGGGACGCTATCAAGTAACACTCGCTCGGAGCAAGTCATAGAGCGAAAAACGAGGGTCAATTTATGAAGCACGACCCACATTGCACTCCGCTGGAGTGCAGACGCGAGGAGGAATCGTGTTCTATTGACATAGCACTCCGCTGGAGTGAAAACCAGACCACGAAGGAACACTTTTCACGGCTAGTCATTGATCGAAAAAAGGGTGTTACTTGCTGAAAGAATTATTCCGACAGGGATAATGGCGCGCTACTTCACCAACCATCTCCATTCACCACTGCCTTTGCTGACCACAGGCCACTGGTCACTGGCCACTGTTTTCCCCCCGCTCGGCAATGGGGACGTAATCCGTCGGCTCCGGACCGATATACTCCGCCCCCGGCCGAATCAGACGATTATCGCTCCGCTGCTCGAAGATATGAGCCGCCCAGCCGGCTATCCTGCCCATGACAAAAATCGGCGTAAACATCGGCGTTGGAATCCCGCAGAGATGATACGCGGACGCCATAAAGAAATCGAGATTCGGGAAAAGTTTCTTCTCCCGCCGCATCACCTCTTCAACCCGCACGGAAACGTCAAACAGCGTCATGTCGCCGCTCGCTTTGGAGAGTTTTCGTGACCACTCCTTGATGATATCCGAGCGCGGATCCGAGACAGTGTACACCCGGTGCCCGAACCCCATGATAAGCTGTTTCGCCGCCAGCATCTCCAGAACGGCGGCTTCAGCCTCGTCAGGCGTTTCAAACCGCTCAATCAGCGCCATCGCCGCCTCGTTGGCGCCGCCGTGTAGAGGCCCTCTGAGCGTGCCGATTGCCCCGGAGACCGCCGAATAGAAATCGGTAAGAGTGGCGGCGGCGACACGCGCCGCAAAAGTCGACGCGTTAAACTCATGCTCCGCATAAAGAATCAACGACACGTCAACCGTTCGGCGTTGCAATTCGTCCGCCTCCCGACCATGCAGCAGATGCAGAAAATGTCCCGCCGTCGTGTAGTCGTCCGTTTCCACTTCGATACGCCTGCCGCTATCATGAAAATGGTACCAATAGAGCAACATCGACGGTAGACTCGCCACCAGCCGATCGGCGATGTCAGACTGATTCGTGTCCTCCGTTTCCTGCTCAATTGTCCCCAGCACCGAACAGCCCGTTTGCAGCACGTCCATCGGATGTGCGTCTCCCGGCAACTGCTCAAGCACCGTTTTCAGCCCCGACGGTAAACCTCGCGCCCCAATCAACGCCTCACGGTAATCCTCCAGTTCCGATTGCGTGGGCAGTTTCCCGTGAATGAGTAGGTGGGCGATCTCCTCAAAGCCCGCTTGCTTAGCCAAATCGTCGATTCCATATCCCCGATAGGTCAAGCCTACCCCCTCTGTGCCCACGGTACATATAGCCGTTTCACCGGCGATGACACCTGCCAATCCACCTGCCTTTTTCGCTTGCATTGTCTTCCTCATGAAACACATCTTTCGAAACCAAGTTTTTTCCTCAAAACTTGGTTTCTTTCTTCTCTTACTGCCCACCAAGCTTTGTAATCCCTAGAAAACGACTTGCGTTTATTGAATCCTAATCTCCCCGCTCCTCCCCCTACAACTCGTCAATCTTCCGCTCGTACTCATGATAATTGAGGATGTCGTACAATTCCTCCCGCGTTTGCATCATATCAACCACGCGTTTCTGAGTCCCCTCATCTCGCAACGCCCGAAATACACCGAGTGCGGCGGCATTCATGGCACGAAACGCGGACAACGGATAAAGCGTCAAACTCACGCCGACGCTCCCGAGTTCCTCCGTTGTGTAGAGATTCGTCTTGCCGAACTCCGTTATATTCGCCAGAATCGGGACGCCGACCGCATCCGCAAACTTTCGGTACTGCTCCAACTCGGTAACGGCTTCCGCAAAAATCATATCCGCGCCGGCATCTCTGTACCGGCAGGCACGCTCGATTGCGGCATCAAGCCCTTCGATAGCGAGCGCATCCGTCCGCGCCATGAGAACAAAATCGGGATCCGTCCTCGCATCCACGGCGGCTTTGATTCGGTCTACCATCTCGTCCGGGCTGACAACCTCCTTATTCGGGCGGTGACCGCAACGCTTGGCGCTCACCTGATCCTCGATGTGGGCAGCGCCGGCGCCGGCCCGAATCATTTGGCGAACGGTTTTCGCGATCATAAACGCGTTGCCCCAACCCGTATCCACATCCACGAGCAACGGCAGTTCGGTGGCGTTCGTAATCCGACGCACATCCTCCAGTACCTCATCCAGCGTGGTCATGCCCAAATCCGGCAGACCGTATGACGCGCTCGCCACCCCCGATCCGGAGAGATAGATAGCCCGAAACCCCACACGCTCCGCCATGATCGCGGCATACGCGTTGATAACGCCCACAACCTGTAACGGGCATTCCTCCGACACTGCATTACGAAATCGCCGACCGGGAGAACAAATCTCGTCCATTAACCCGCCATCCTTCACCACAAATTCAATTCACCTTCCACAGCGATGCCATTATACACCAATCCCCCCATGTTGCCAACACCTAAACCCCGTTACAATCCCACCTGATTCTAGAGAACCCTGAATCATCGAATTCAAAATTCGACAAAAGATCTCCTACTTGCCTTGTAAGCATATTATTGACACCGATTCAGTTTTTTTGACATTTTGAGACTGCAACAACGTTAAATCTGGCGGGATATGACAAGTAAATCAGGTTAATTGCGAGCAATGTAGATTGACAATTTTCGGAGAAGATGTTATAGTTCGACAATTCGACCCCTAAAACGAAGGAGGAATCTGATGGAATGGATTAAAATCATCGTACCGTCGGTCATACCGCTGATTGGGGTGCTAATCGGGATTGCCGCGCTCTGGTGGAAAATCACAACATCAGTGGCGACGAAAGCAGAGATGAACAGAGCTGATGATAAACTGCAAGAACAGATAAATTTGTTAGCAGTCTCAATTCAAACGGTGATGAAGGAACTCCGAGAGGATATGCGGCAACTCCGCTCCGATATTTTGAAACTTGGTGAGAAGATGGACACTGGTTTTATCCGACTTAATGAGAAGATGGATGCAGGTTTCACCCGATTTGATGAGAAAATAGATGTCAATTCGCAGGCGCATTCTTCGGACATAAACAAACTCAACGAGAAGATGGACACTGGTTTTACCCGACTCGATGAGAAGATAGATGCTAACTCACGGGCGCATCATAGGGACATAATGCAAGTGATAGACAAGATAGACGGCGTGGCAAACGATCTCCGCGCGGAAATTAGAGAACGGACAAGTGACAAGACCGACGACGTTGACAGCTAGTAGGTTGGGTTAAGCCAAATCGATATATGGCAGCAGACCTGTAGGTCAGATCTCACTAGCATATTGCATTAATTGTCGTTTGCTTTTAGCCGTTCAACCTAACCTTACGTGCTGCACGAAACCGAGTGTTTCCTTGAAAACTCGGTTTCTTCCTCTGTAAGCCCTATACACAATCCTCGATCGCCAAATCCCCAATCTTCCTTCTTCTCTCCCTCAATCCAATACCGGTTCATAGCAGCGCTTTTTTCGGAAGTTTATTCTTCCCCCTCCCATTGACATAAAAAAGTCAACAAAGCGACAATCCCCTGTAACCTCCATCTGCTGACATATTACAGATAACACTTGTCCTGCCGTGCCTAGGTCATCGCGGCCGAGAGATAGTTCCTACACCGACTATCGCAGCGCAATTCATCCGACTTGGAGGTCCATTAGTGTAAGTTGCAAAAACCCCGTCTCCATGTTATCCTTTGTCTCAACCTACGTGAATGCTACATAGCAAACGATTTATGCGGTTGAATACTTATAGGATTGAAGTGGGCGAGTTTGTTGGCGTTTCCACGCGAAGTCCCTGTAGGAGCGATCTCCGAATCGCGACTTTGATTCACACCATTGATGCATTACGGTTTTAGAGTAATGGTTTATAGTCGTTGCAAATAATAGTTACACATGTGGAATTTGGTTGGTTCGAATTGCACTAGTGCAATTTATTGTGCGTCTTCCGTTGAAGCGAATTTTGCCTCGCGACAGGAGGTCGCGACCGGGAGGTCGCTCCTACAGTAACAATTTTCAATCATCAAATCACCAATTAGTATGTGTAAATATGATTGTGAATGACTATAGCAGCCCACCTAAATAAATTGAAGGAGTATTCCCGAATGCTTGCCAAGCCAAAAACAATTTCACTGTCCGTTTTCATTATTTTCTCGGCGCTGATTCTTAACAACCCCGCCTTTTCCCAAGACACCCCCGCCCGCTTCAGGCTTCAATTGCTCCACGCAGCTGACCTCGAAGGCGGCGTCGAAGCGCTCGACAATGCCCCCCGCTTCTCCGCCGTACTGAACGCGCTCAAAGCCGGGGAAGAGAATACGGTCATCATTGGAGCGGGCGACACCTATATCCCCGGCGCGTTTTTCGCCGCGGGCAACGACCCGAGTCTCCGCGATGTTTTGGGACGAGAGGGTTCCGGACGCGCGGACATCCTGATGATCAACGCCATGGGTTTTATGGCGTCGGCGCTCGGTAACCATGAATTTGACTTGGGCACCGGCGTACTCGCGAGCCTAATCGCCGATGATGGTAGAGGCTACGTCGGTACGGCGTTCCCCTTCCTCAGCGCTAACTTGGATTTCAGTCTTGATAGCAACCTTGCCCCTCTCGTCGTCGACGCCGGGCAGGAGGTGAAAGCGATTCCCAACAGCGTCAGCAAAAGCGCGGTTATCACGACCCCTTCGGGTACAAAAATCGGTGTTATCGGCGCTACTACGCCTTTGCTCCCAAAGATATCGGTGCCGGGCGATGTCAGAGTTTCCCCCGAAAACCGAGACGACATCGCGGCTCTCGCCGCAATTATCCAGGAATCTGTTGATGAACTGAGATTGACCGGCGTGAAGGTAATCATCCTCACCGGTCACCTTCAGCGATTTAGCATAGACGAAGCGTTGGCGGCACAGTTGGACGGCGTTGATATCATCATTTCCGGCGGCTCGAATACGCTGCTCGCGGACAACACCGACCGCCTGCGCGACGGTGACACCGCCGACGGGAATTATCCCATTCTGGCAACCTCCGCCGCGGACGAACCCGTCGCAATCGTCAGTACGGACGGTAATTACAGATACGTCGGTCGGCTGGTGCTCGATTTCGACGAGTCGGGCGTCCTGATACCGGAATCCATTGATGCTGAGGTGAGCGGCGCCTTCGCTACGGACGAAGTCGGCGTGGTGGATACCGGCGACGCCGCCCCGGCGCCCCAGGTCGTAGCGATTACCGAAGCCATTCGGAACGTCGTCCTCACAAAAGATGGGGCGACCTTCGGGAGTACGAGCGTCTACTTGGAAGCGAGGCGTGGCGCGGTGCGTACGGAGGAAACCAACCTCGGAAACCTGACCGCCGATGCCAACTTGGACGCCGCGCGGCGAGTCGATCCAACCGTGGTCGCCTCCCTCAAAAATGGAGGCGGCATGCGAGCCTCTATCGGTGTCATTGTGGGTGTGGATGAACTTCCGCCGCCCGCTAACCCGCTCGTCGGCAAAGCCGAGGGCGATATCTCGCAGCTTGATATCGAAAATACGCTCCGGTTCAACAGCGGGCTGAGTCTATTGACGCTGACCGCGCCGCAACTCCTGGAAGTGGTTGAACACGCAATCGCCGAAGCGCAACCCGGTGTGAGCACCGGTCAGTTCCCCCAAGTCGGTGGACTAGCCTTCAGTTATGACATGTCGCAACCCGCGGGCAAGAGAGTCGGATCGCTCGTCATCACCGATTCCGACGGGAATCCGATGGATATCGTCGCGCAAAATGGCGGGGTCGTCGGCGATAGGGAGCGAACCTTCCGCATCGTCACGCGCGACTTCCTCGCCGATGGCGGCGACGACTATCCCTACCCGAATTACCCCGATACCAACCGCGTCGATCTACCCGGCGTGATGACGGAGGAACAATCCGGCGGAAATGCCGACTTTACCGCGCCGGGCAGAGAGCAAGACGCATTGGCGGAATACCTTTCCGCGAATTTCACGGACACGCCGTATTCGGTCCCCGATGTCGATGCCGAAAACGATGAACGCATTCAGAACCTCGCGATTCGAGCAGACAGCCTGACTGTCCCGCCGGCAATCACAAACACATTTAAGACACAACTCGCCGCGGGACTGAACATGATTAGCCTGCCCCTGATGCCGTCTGAACCCTATTCCGCCCGAACCTTTATGGAAAAACTTGGCGCCACCACCATCATTGAGTACAACCCGTCCGCCGGAAAATTCGTCGGATTCACGGCAAACTCTCCCGGCGACGGCTTCCCGATTGAAGGCGGAAAGGGCTACATCGTCAACGTGACCGAATCAAAGGTGGCTGAATTCAGCGGTCGCGCATGGCAAAACGCCCCGTCGACGGCGGCACCCGCCCCGCGCCAGACATCGGGGGTCTGGGCATTGGTGCTTCGCGCGCGGCTAGAAGGGCTTGACGGCATATCGTTAATTGTACGCAACCAACGCACCGGAGAGGTCGATGTGGTTGAGGCAGGCAAATCGCACGCAGTCTGGGCGGATATGAACCGCCAGACGGTTGCTGACATTGGCGATGCTTTGATAATCGAAGTCTACGACGCGAGCGGCGAGTTGATTCGCACGCTGCATCACGAACTTGGCGCGGATGACATGCGCCGCGCCTTCACCGAAATGCGATTGACGCGGGAGGATATGATACCGCGCAATACCGCGCTGCTCCCCAACTATCCGAATCCGTTCAATCCCGAAACCTGGATGCCCTACCAGTTGGCGATTGACACCCACGCCGCCATCCGCATCTTCACTCCCGCGGGAACACTGGTTCGGAATTTTGACCTCGGCTTCAAGAGCGCCGGATTTTACGTTGGAAAATCACGCGCCGCATACTGGAACGGGCGCAACAACGATGGCGAACGAGTGGCATCCGGAACCTACATCTACCAGTTATTAACCCCCGAATCGATAGCTACCCGAAAGATGGTTATCCTCAAGTAACGCTCCATCAACCTACAAACCGCCCAAATGCTCGGTCTAGAATGCCAAATCCAGACCACGAAACCGAGTTTTTCCACAAAACTCGGTTTCTCCATAGCAGCCAATCCTAAAAATTGAGCACCCCGCTTCAAGCTATCCCAAGCCGTAGCTAGATGTGTAGGTTGGGTTGAACACCGTGAAACCCAACTATCTAGCTTCCTGAACGCGGCGTTTTAAGCTGCCCCATGTAGTCGCCAGCTTGTCCTCGGGCTCCACTGCGAGCGTACCTCCGGGGAAGAGATGGTAATCGTTCCCGGACGAATCTCGATACATGGCGGCTCCGGGACCTTCATCAAAGTGCCACAACGCTATAGTCTGTACATCCAACCGGAGTCGACGTCTCGGACGAATTTCCGCCGCTCCGTAACGGAATCCCTTGGAAACCCGAACTTCGTCGATGTAGCCCATGGATCCATATCCGCTTCCGCTTCCCCATCCCCACCCATTTCGTTTGGTGCCGCCAATTAGCAGCGGCGCATCGGTGCGGTTCATCGTGGCGATAAAGGTCATACCTTCCCGGTCGCCGTCATAATACCATATAACTTTCATACGATTTCTTCTCACATTCACAGAAATCTGATAGGCAATATGCACCCAACGCTTCAACGGGAAATCGTGGGACGGAATCTTAGGTCCAAAAATCCCCTTACTCACGCGACTGTGTACTCCATATACGATATATGTAGTACCTTTTGGATCCCCCCGTCTAAAATCAGAGCCTAAGTCTCTTCCCATAACAGAAACGAAATAGCTGCTGGGCTTGGCAAAGATAATCCACCGTCCCTCGTGAGAATTCGCAGCGAAATTCCAATCTTTCGGTTTATCGGTCAAATAAATCCACGCTTCAACCGTGATGCCCTTGCCTTCCACGTCGTCGAAGACACCGGGGTAATCGGCGTAGACATACCCGTCCGGGCGCAGTGTCAACACATCGCGGGGAACCTTCTCGGGTAAAGCGACTACTTTTGGCACGACAAATAACAATGCAATCCAGGTCAGGGCGCAAAATGAATATACTGTCCTGAATCTCATGATTCCCGCCGATTGAGTGTTTGCTAGTGTAATCCCCTGCATTTGATTCCTCCCATTTTATGTTTTATGTAACTGTGCCTAGTGATACCACGTGCCGCTGCAAGCCGAATTTCCTAACCAAGATTAAGAACGCAAAAATCCTGCCAATCCCTAACTGTACAGGCGCACAAGCCGAAAAAAAATTTCGGGACACGCAACGACTTGAATTTATGAGTCAGCCGGGACAGATGCAAATCTGTGGCATGAGAGTAGGGCTAAATTGCGATACAACCCATAGCCATCAAGATAGAGATGATGTTCAAGAGGTACGGGACGCTCAAGTTCCTGAACCACATCAATCTCGATCTCGCGGACGCTGCGCATCCAATCCCCGAACTGGTTGAGATTGGGTATGGTCGCGCTTAAACAAGCAAATTTTATATGCTGTGGGGCGAAAATTATGCTCTCTTCCCATACCGTCCCTCGCTCAACATCGTTGATGTAATGAATCTCGTCGAATATTGCGTATTCTACATCCGCCAAGCGTTCTATATCGTCGAAAATCGTGTTTCGGAAGATTTCCGTTGTCATCAACAGAATTTGGGCATAAGGATTGAGGACAACATCTCCCGTTAAAATACCGACCCGATCGCCATATCGCTCAAAGAAATCCCGATATTTTTGGTTGCTCAACGCTTTGATTGGCGCCGTGTAAATCACACGCCGATCGCCCTGAATGCATTTGTCAACCGCATACTCCGCTACCACCGTTTTTCCCGCCCCGGTTGGAGCGGCGACAATCACAGAACGCTCATGATCTATTGCCCGGATAGCCTCTTCTTGGAACCGATCTAGCTGTAAACCCCTGTAGAACATTCAAATCTCCCAAACCCAAGTAACACCCGCATGATTATAACTGTTTCCGCCCCTTTTGTCAAATGTGAATATCCGGGTGTAGGGGTCGCATCGCTTGGACCCATTGGGATCAACTTAAGGGATTTTGTCTAGTATCAGTGGTGTTCTCCGACGCAAAACCCTTAACTTAGTCCCATAGGATGGGGAGGAAATCTCTATCATCCCCCACACGGTAGGTGCGATCAAGCGAATGGATAATGAGTGATCAACTGAACGAATAGTGAAGGCGATAGTAGATCCTGATAGAGATCCCTTTCCAACCGCACCGGCACCTACGGAAACCAGCGCCATGAGTCATCTCTTGTGGCGCACCCATCAGTGAACGAACTGGTATTCCCTCGCTCACGTCTACATGGAGATTAACAGTTCAAGACATTGAAGCCGCGTGACTTGCACCCTAAAACGCTTAACTTGATCCCTATGGGGCTAAATTGCGATACAACCTATCCTGACGCTGAGCAACGTCAGACTATCCGACGCATTCTTAATCGAATTGTGGTCCAAGATCGAACAGAAATGGTGCCCTACCAGCTTTGTTGAACGCGGGCACTGTTGGGAGAACTGCCAACGCCCCTCTTGTACAGAAATTGGACAACGATGTTCATATTTTAGGTACGAAAGCACGAAACGCCATTGCGTCTTAATGACACATCGGAGCAGTATGCCGATGAAATTCGTGGGTTAGTGCCCGAATCGTGGCAACTTATGGGTGTGGCACACAACTTGCTCACGCTCTATTTAGAGCCTGTTTGAAAAATCGGTAGCAAAGCCATTTTTGGTTATTTGTAGGAAGCTTTTTCATGCTTTTATTGTCGTCTACTACCTACCTGTCGCACCTCTGGGGCTTTTAGAGGCTGGTGCGCAGTGCGCACCCTACAAATTGTACTTTTCAATCAGGCTCTTACGCAGTCAATCCGATAGCCATGGCTTCTAAGGGAGGGAATCCAATGATATGGCCTCGAACTTTCATGCGAACCGCGTTCATTTTCTTAGTTGCAATGACTATGTCAGCAAACGAATCGGGTGCGAATATCCGGACACTCTGGATTCCACTCGTTGGCACAGAGGCACTGGTGGAGCGGACGAACTCACTTGAAACCGACGGCCGCCGCCTCTACGTCGGGACGCAGGACGGGCTCTACATCTCGGACGATGATGGTACCATGTGGCGCCCAACCAACTTGACAGACGCCATCGGGATAATTGCAATCAGCACGGATGCCATATATGCCACTGCGCATGGCAGTGAACGTGGCCTATATCGCTCCGACGATCGAGGCGAGACATGGAAGCCCATACACAGCGCCATGCCGACAGCCACTTCAGTCCGAGTGGATGGCAGCGAATACGAAAGGCCTCCATACATTCAACAAATACTCCCCACCAGTTCCAGCGCGATCATCGCTGTGGCATACAACGACGGCACGTACATATCCAACGACAGAGGAGAGACATGGCACGACCCCGTCGAAGAGTGGATGTATCCCGGGCCCAAAGCGCCCCACGTACCCGACTATAGCTTCAGCGATTCTATCTGGTCGATGACCGAGTTCGACGGTTATTGGTTGGCGGTTCTTTCTAGCGGCTCCACCGCCGTGTTGCGTACGCATGATGACGGCGGCACATGGGAATATGTGGGCGGTCTCGCAACCCTCGAAAGAAGATGGTTCGGCCAAGTCCGCGACTGGACGCTGCTTGACGGGCAATTATACGTCGGCTGCTCCAAAGGCTTTGCACGATGGAACGAAGCCGAACAAGCGTGGGAAGATCTCAGCCGAGGGCTTCCGCCCCCGTACAAGTTCCTAATACATCCAGATCACGAAATACAAGTGCTGGCTGTTAATCGCAACCGTATCTTCGCCGGACTTAGGGAGAACGGCGTGTGGACGTTTGATAAGCGATCCGAGACATGGACGCCGATCGGTCTGGGCGGGTTAACCGTCGTAGCGCTCGTCTTCCATCAATCCGAACTCTTTGCTCTCACCCGAGAAGGCATCTTTCGCGCCACAATCTCGGTCGTGCAGCCCCACGGCAAATCCGCTACCACCTGGGGCGCCGTCAAAAGAAAATGAAATATTTAGCCTTCATCCTCACGCTGTCAAGCCTTCTATCGGACTCCCACGCCGACATCCGGCCCGACTGGAATCAACTCTACGGCACCGAGGCGCTGGAGGTTTACCTAATCGAAACCGATGGTAGGCGTCTCTACGCCTATGGGGATGGAGTCTACATTTCCCTCGATGACGGTCACAGCTGGCGTCTAACCGGCCTGGAAAACGCCTTTGGTGAGTCTCTAGCAATCGATCGAAATACCGTGTATGCCGGAACAAGCAGGGGCATCTTTCGCTCCGACAATCGCGGGATTACATGGAAGCCCATAAACAACGGAATCCGCGTGGAGATATGGGATGACGATGAAATCTCATACCCAAGAATTCGGCAAATACTCGTCACCCGTTCCGGCACAGTCATTGCCGTGGGGTACCATGCGGGTACCTATATATCCACCAACCAAGGCGAGACATGGCATGCCACCGACGAGTGGCGGTATACCAGAGAACATTTGGGTCTGGACGACGTGCCAATAGGCTATGATATCTGGTCGATGACCGAGTTCGACGGCTATTGGTGGGCCGTCACTTCGAGCGGTTCCTACAAATTGTGCCGTTCCTCTGACGATGGCGAAACGTGGGAAGGTCTTCCCTACTGGGTAGCTGGCGGCAGTATCGCCGAGTACCCCCATGTAGTCGATTGGGCAGTGCTTGACGATCGGTTATACGTGGCCGGGGCTGGGGGTCTTGGGCGATGGAACGAAGCCGAACTTGCTTGGGATGATCTCAGCCAAGGCCTCCCGCCGGAACGCATAGAAAGCCTAGCGGTGAATCGCGAGCGAATCTTTGCCGGACTTCGGAACAGCGGCGTGTGGATGTTTGATGTCCGCTCCGAAACATGGATTCATGTAGGTCTCAGGGAGTTTTCAGTTGCCGCGCTCGTATCCCATCAATCCGATCTGTACGCAGTAGCTACAGATAGAAACTGGGACGCCCTGGGCATCTACCGTGCTTCAATCCCAATCGTCCAACCCTACGGCAAATCCGCTATTACATGGGGCGCCCTTAAAACAAAATGAAATACACAACCCTCATCGTCACTCTATTAGCCCTGCTCCTCGTCATCTCCCTCGCGCATGCCGACACCCGAGTCGAGTGGTTTCCAATCTACGACTCGAAATCCATGGGGATCGTCAAAGAACTTCACACCGATGGTCAACGCCTCTACGCCGTAACGAGCGAGGGGCTTTACGTTTCGGACGACGACGGGCGAAGTCACACTTGGCGCTTAACCGATTCGCCGAAACAACTCAACACAATCACCATCGACCAAAATTACGTGTATGCCGCAACATCTAGCAGCGGCATGTTTCGATCCGACGACCGCGGCGACACCTGGACGCCCATAAACAACGGAATACCCCTAAAGGTTTGGGATGACGGCTGGCACCAATACCCAACACTTGAGCAAATACTCGTCACTCGCTCCGGTACTGTCATCGCCGTGGCGCGGCTCAATGGATCCTGGATATCGACCGACCGAGGCGAGACATGGAACACCGTCCGCGGCGACGACTGGTTCGCACGTCCACCCACGACATGGCACAGAGTCGGGGACGAATATATCGCGCGACAACCCGACGACGACGAGGGCTTGCCGATAGGCAACAATGTCGAGCGGATGATCGAATTCGACGGCTATCTGTGGGCAGTCTTGAGTGGGGGCAGCACCATATGCCGTTCGCCCGACGGCGGCGCAACATGGCGGCAGGATGCGTATCTCTGGAGCACGTTCAATGACTGGGCTGTACTGAACAATCGATTATTCATCGCCGGCGTTAACGGCCTTTCCCGATGGAGAGGCGCCTGGGATATGGAACACCTCCCCGACGGGCTTCCGGAGTACGCTCCATGGATTAAAGTAACAGCATCCGTGAAAGTCCTGGCTGACCACGACAACATTCTATTTGCCGGACTTGAGCGCTACGGCATGTATATGTTTAACGAGCACGCCGAAAAGTCCATTCCCGTAGGCCTTGATGAGTTTGCCATTACCGCCCTCGTATCCCACCAATCATATCTGTATGCGGGAGTCCGAGAACCCGATATTCCCGCGAGCCCCCCTTGGGAAGAAAAAAAAGAAGCATACCGTTTCCGTGAACCGCAGGGCATCTACCGTGGCGTAATCATCCCGTCCGTCCAACCGCACGGCAAAAACTCGGCAACCTGGGGCGCCCTTAAGACAAAATGAAATATTTAACAATCATCGTCACGCTGTTAAGCACTCTGTCGGACTCCCACGCCGCCGACTGGGAATTCATTCTATGGACACCCGACGACCCCGTCGTACTCGCCAGCGCCAGCGACCGCCTCTACGCCGGCACGGGGAGAGGCGTGTATTTCTCCCTCAATGACGGATCCTCCTGGCGTGCGGGTAACCTGAAACGCGGTGTGTTGGCCATTGGCGCTGGTCCCGACGCCGTGTACGCCGAAACCTGGTTACGCGGCGTCCACCGATCCGACACCGGAGGCAACACCTGGCAAACCATTAACAGGGGGTTGACCGTATTTGATCATGATGGGGACGTCGCGCCCTTTCGATCGCACATTCAGCAAATACTCGTCACCAGTTCCGGTATGGTCGTCGCCGTCGGATACCACACCGGCGTCTATACCTCGCGCGACCGCGGGGATATCTGGCATAACATAAGCCTCGACTGGAACGATATCGGCATCGCTGCCAGTATCTTCTCCATCGCCGAGTTCGACGGTTATCTGTGGGTGGGGCACTCCGACTCCCGCGCCATGCGTAGCGCCGACGAGGGCGCCACATGGGAAAATATACCCTATTGGAGGGAAGACAGCATCGCCGAATTTAACCGCATAAACGACTGGGCGGTGCTCGATAATAACCTGTACGTCGCAGGCAGGGACGGTTTCGGACGTTGGCGCGAAGACGGCCTCAAATGGGATACCCTCCGCCACGGGCTTCCCACAACACCTTATCTGGACCATCTTGCCGTTCACCGCGGCCGCATCTTCGCCGGCTCTCGGTTCCACGGCATTTGGATGTTCGACGCCGGATTCGAAACCTGGCGCAGCGCCGGTCTGCAAGATTCCGGCATCACCGGTCTCGTGTCCCACGGATCCTATCTCTACGCCGGGACGAGAGAGGGCATCTACCGCGCTTCAATTCCGATCGTCCAACCACACGGCAAAGCTGCTACCACCTGGGGCGCCCTTAAGACAGAATGAAAACCCTGACCATTATCGTCATAACCCTCATCGCCTCCGCCGTAGACGCCGCCGAGTGGGAACTCCTCCTAGGCACGGACGACATGGGATACGTAATGGCGCTTGAAAGCGATGGAAGTCGGCTCTACATGGGGGCCGAAAATGGACTCTACATCTCCGACGACGACGGTCACACCTGGCGCTCAACCGAGGTGACCGCCGAGATTAGCGCTATTGCTATCACTGACGATGCCGTTTATGCCTGCGCACAATACGACAGGGGCGGAATATGGCGCTCCGATGATCGCGGCGAGACGTGGCATTCCAAAAACATCGGGCTGCAGGTAACTACAACCGATACCATCAGAACCGGTGAAATCCGCATCCCGGCGTTTCGCCAGATACTCGCCACCAGTTCCGGCATGGTCATCGCCGTCGCGCATTACGACGGTACGTACATATCCCACGACCGAGGGGAAACGTGGCACGACCCAGTCCACGACTGGGTACGAGACGGCGAGGTTTCCATGCGGGTAGCCGCGTATGTAGCCATGGCCATCTGGTCTATGACCGAGTTCGACGGCTATCTGTGGGTGGCCTTCGGCCGCTACACGGATATATTGTTCCGCAGCCCTGACAATGGAAACACTTGGGAAATCCTTCCCCACGAGGGAGAACGGTACCGCAGTCTACCCGATTACGGACAGGTCGGCGACTGGGCGGTGGTTGACAATCGATTATACGCTGGCGCAGAATTCGGCTTTGCCCGCTGGAACGAAGCCGAACTCGCTTGGGACGATCTCAGCCGAGGGTTGCCGGTGCGTGATCCCCGGTACCAGTGGTGGAACATGCCAGGACGCAAGATACGTGCCCTGGCGGTTAACCGCGGGCGCATCTTCGCCGGACTAGACAACCTCGGCGTGTACATGTACGATGACCGCTCCGAAAGCTGGATCGGCGTAGGTCTAGGCAAGTTAGACACGTTTACCGTTGACGCACTGGTATCTCATAAATCCAAGTTATACGCCGCGGTCTCACACAACTCGGGGACAACCCTAGGCATCTACCGCGCTTCAATCCCGATCGTCCAACCACACGGCAAAGCTGCTACCACCTGGGGCGCCGTTAAACAGAAATGAAATACCTAACATTCATCGTCACCTTAATAAGTTTTCTCGTTTCCGCCGCTTTTCTCGTGATTGCCTTCGGCATTGGCGCGCCCAATGCCCATGCCGAAATTCGGGCACAGTGGCATCACATCTACGGCACGGAGGAACTAGGAGGCGTATGGGCACTCGAATCCGATGGAAGCCGGCTCTTCGCCGGGGCGTCGCAGGGAGTCTTCATCTCCCTTGATAACGGTGACTCCTGGCTTTCAACCAATCTCAACCGCGCTGTTGACGTAATCGCAATCAGTCACGATGCCGTGTATGCCAGCACCGCAGAATGGGAACACGGCCTTTACCGATCCGACCTCCACGGCAACAACTGGAATCCCAAGAACAACGGCATCCGCCAACGGATTGCCGGTTGGCTAACAGATAACGGCGAGCAAGTTCATTTATACCCGAGTGTCGAGCAAATTCTCGTCACCCATTCCGGCGCCGTCATCGCTGTGGGAGGAGTCCACGGCACGTATATGTCCACAAACCGAGGCGAGTCATGGCACGAGATATTCGACGAATGGGTACACCGGCACACATTCGGGGACTGGAACTTCGGCCGCGACATCTGGACAATGACCGAGTTCGACGGCTATCTTTGGGCGCGCGTCAGCTCCAATCTGCTGCGTTCGTCCGATAACGGCGAAACGTGGGATCAGATGCCCAACGCCATACCCGGCATAATAGCCGAATACGGCGACGTGCACGACTGGGCTGTGCTTGACGATCGCTTGTACGTTGGCGCTTGGGACGGTGTTGGACGATGGAACGAAGCGGAACTAAATTGGGAAAATCTAAGCGAAGGACTCCCGCTCCACACTTACAAAGAAGCCTACCACCCGGCGTACCGAGAATACCTCCGCGACGATTACCCCGTAACAAACCTAGCGGTTAACCGCGGGCGTCTATTTGCCGGACTTCGCCGCCGCGGCGTGTGGTTGTTCGACGAGCGCTCCGAAATGTGGATACCCGCAGGCCTGGTCGGCGTAGACATTCGGTCGCTCATGTCCCATCAATCCGATCTTTTCGCGGGAACCAAAGACGGCATCTACCGCGCCTCCATCCCGTTCGTGAATCCGCACGGAAAAGCTGCTACCACCTGGGGCGCCCTTAAAACAAAGTGAAGGCTGCTACTCATGACTAACAAACTCAGCTTAACATTTATCCTAACCTCACTCCTGCTCGTGGTCTGGCTCGCCGGATGCCCCCCGGCGGACGCCTGCGCCGAGTGGGAGCTCGTTTCGGGCGCGGAGCAAATGGGAAATGTATTCACAGTCAAATCTGATGGACGCCGGATTTACGCGGGCGCCGAACTCGGTGTGTTTGTCTCCCTGGATGACGGAAACACTTGGCGTTCTACCGAACTTACCCACACCGTTTACGAAATAGCTGTCAGCTCTGATGAGGTGTACGCAAGCACGCTTGTTTATCACGGCCTATATCGCTCGAACAGCCACGGCAATACATGGAAGCCAATCAACAACGGACTTGATACGCATATCACCGACAGAGGCGTTCACCGCTACCCTTCGATTGACGAAATACACCTCACCACTTCCGGTACCGTCATCGCTGTCGGGTACCACAGCGGCACGTTTACATCGAACGATCAAGGCGAGACATGGCACGACGTATTCGACGAATGGGCGGTAGGGAACTATAAATTCGGCCGCGAAATCCGGTCAATGACCGAGTTCGACGGCTATCTTTGGGCAGCCACAGGCCTCTCCAGCAGCCTGTTCCGTTCCCCTGATAACGGTGACACGTGGGATGATGTGCCTGGACTGCACGGTGCAATACGGGAATATGCCACGGTAGACGACTGGGCGGTGCTTGACGATTTATTGTACGTAGGCGGAGACGAGGGCATCGGACGATGGAACGAAGCGGAACTCACTTGGGACAACCTAAGCGAAGGACTCCCGCTCCACATTTACAAAGAAGCCGACCAGCCGGCGTACCGAGAATACCTCCGTGACGATTACCCCGTAACAAACCTAGCGGTTAACCGCGGGCGTATCTTTGCCGCAGTTTTCTATCACGGCGTGTACCTGTTCGATGAGCGATCCGAAACGTGGATTCCCGCTGGTCTCGACGGGTTGAACGTTTACGACCTCATATCCCATCAATCCGACCTGTACGCCGCGACCAAAGAGGGCATCTACCGCGCTTCAATCCCGATCGTCCAACCACACGGCAAAGCTGCTACCACCTGGGGCGCCGTTAAAACAGAATGAAAACCCTGACCATTATCGTCATAACCCTCATCGCCTCCGCCGTAGCCGCCGCCGAGTGGACACTTATCCCCGGCACGGAGGACATGGGAGACATAATCACACTCGAAACCGATGGAAACCGGCTCTATGCCGGCGCCGAAAATGGTGTCTACATCTCGGACGATGACGGTGACGCCTGGCGTTTAACCGACATGACACACTTCGTTTCCGCGATGGCTATCAGTGACGATGCCGTGTATGCATTCGCGTCTGAGCACGGCATGTTTCGCTCCGACGACTGCGGGGAGACATGGAACGCGAAAAACAACGGGCTCCACAAAATTGATGACCGTACCGGCGAAATCCGGCTCCCGTACATTCACCAAATTCTCGTCGCCAGTTCCGGTATGCTCATCGCTGTGGGGTACCACTTTGGCACGTACTTATCCCGCGATCGAGGTGAGACGTGGCACTACCCATTCGAGGAGTGGGTGTTCGACCGACCTCCCGTGTCAACTTACATAGCTTGGGATACCTGGTCGATGACCGAGTTCGACGGCTACCTGTGGTCGGCTTGTCGGTTTGGCTTCCACCAGTTATACCGTACCGCTGACGAAGGCGACACGTGGGAAAGCCTACCCAATTGGGCAGCATCCCGCCGCGCCTTATCCGATTACGGTCAGGCACTGGATTGGGCGGTGCATAACGATCAATTATACGTCGCCGCAGGTAAGGGCTTTGCGCGCTGGGACGAAGGCGAACTCGCCTGGGACGACCTCAGCCGCGGGCTTCCGGACGAGCCTTGGATGAACAACCTGACCCTTAATCGCGGTCGAATCTTCGCCGGGGTTCGGAAAAGGGGCGTGTGGATGTTTGACGAACCGTCCGAAACTTGGATTCCCGTAGGTCTGCAGGAGTTCCTAATTTTGGACATCGTAGCTCATCAATCCCAACTGTACGCGGCAGTCCGGTATGACAACTGGGCTCCCGTAGGTATCTACCGCGCTTCAATCCCGATCGTGAATCCACACGGCAAAGCCGCCGCCATCTGGGGCGCCGTAAAGCGAGGCTTAAAATGAAAATCTATCTACTCCTGCTCATCGCTTTCATAGCCTGCAACGAGTCCAAAACTGACTACCCCACGGGCCACATTCTCCAAGGCCAATTTGTGCTGACCAAAGCGGTCGGATGGGAACCCGTGGACATCGGCGGCCCCGACATCGACGATCCTGTAGTCTACAGAAGCATGGCAACCAGCACTCATTTGTATCCACGAGGAACAGGGCGCCTCATATTGCACGGAAAATCAATTTACCTAGATGCGCCAATACCGGGGCAACCCATTCTTTTCAAGGGCACGTTTGTAGACAAACCACATGACCTTGCCCAACCTCGCGTCCTGATTGAGGAGCATCACGATGGTAGGGTATCCGGTCTTGAGCACCACTACTATGAGTGGATCGGGAATACCCTAAGACTGGAGTATAATGTCATATTTCCGTGGATAGTCTGGGATCTATACTGGGAGCGAGTACCCTATCCATGACACGGACTTTCATTCTCCTGCTCATCGCCCTTGTTTCAGCCCGTGCCCACGCAGCCCAATGGGAACTCCTGCCCGACACCGATTCCACCAGGGTGTCGAGGCTCGCCAGCGACGGCATCCGCCTTTATGCCGCTAGTTACTGGCACGGCCTGTATATCTCTGAAGACGACGGCGGTACCTGGCGTCACACCGGCCTGCCGAGCGCGTGGGCCATCGGTATCAGCGACGATGCTGTGTATGTGTTTTGCGACAGGCTATTGGGCATGTTTCGATCCGACGACCGCGGCGAGTCGTGGGCCCCCAAAAATGTCGGTCTCGCCGAACCGGATGAAGACAATCTGGTCGAGGGTGACATCACACATCCCCGTGCGCGCCAAATACTCGTCACCGAATCACGCATGGTGATTGCCGTGGGGTACCCCGGCACGCGCATCTCCCGCGATCGAGGCGAAACCTGGCACTACCCGCTCGACGAGTGGGTATGGGTGCGAGAACCGGAGTTTAATAGAAAACACCATCTCCCGCCCTTGACGGAGTATGTCGCTTTACATGCCTACGCAATGGTCGAGTTCGGCGGCTACCTGTGGGCGTCTCTCGGTGCCGGTTTCCCCACGCTATTCCGTAGCCCCGACGACGGGGACACCTGGGAAAGGATACCGAACTGGGCTGCTCCCCGCCTGGCGCTCTCCGAATACGGCGCTACGCGCGATTGGGCGATGCGCGACAACCAACTATACGTCGGCGGCGAATACGGCTTTGCGCGCTGGAACGAAGCCGCGCTCGGCTGGGACGATCTTAGTCTCGGCCTAACCGAAAAGCCTTACATCAACGCCCTCGCCCTTAACCGCGGGCGGTTTTTTGCGGGCCTACAAGATGACGGCGTCTGGATGTATGACGACCCGTCCGAAACCTGGATTCCCGTTGGCCTGCAGAGTCTTGACATCCACGACCTGGTATCCCATCAAGGCTATCTTTATGCCGCCGCCGGCCGTGTAGCCTTCCGCTTGGAGCACCCGGATCGGCCAGCAGGCATCTACCGCGCTTCGATATCGACCGTCCAACCCTACGGTAAACTCGTCACCACCTGGGCCGCGCTCAAACGACCATGAAAATCTATCTGCTCCTTCTGCTCGTCCTCCTCGCCGGATGCGGCGCCGATGAGGCCATCCGGCAACCTGACCTTCCGGTCATCGACATCGGGGCCTACGATATTGATCGTACCTATTTCGTGTTCCAGCTCGAGTCCGATCGCTCGGTAGACCGGGACATGTTCCCCCGCATCGTAATTACCTACCGCGGACACTACGAGAACGACAGGTTTCGCCGGTTTGAGTTTCGCATTGAAACATACGGACGCATACTGGCGGGCCTGCAAGAGTACGCCGGAATTGCGTACAAAACGATTGATGACATCTTCCGAACGCGGTATCAGGAATATGCTGACGCCGAACTCCCCTTTCAAGAAGGCGAGAACGGCATTGTCACCTCTGTCGTCATAGAAGTTTCGCAGCCACGGTCCGATCAAAAATGGGGTTATGAAAAAGGCCACCCATTTACCGTAGGCGTCTCCACCCTGATGTTCACGACGCACGGCAACATCGTTCGACGATAATCATGAAAATTGATCTGCTCTTACTGCTCGTACTCCTCGCCTTCAGCGAGACGGAGAATCGACCTCGTCGTTATGGTAGAGCGGCATCTCATGTTTCATCCGCTCGTGGTCGTCGTGCGACGCCTCAAAAGCAGCGTCCGCTTATAAATCACCGTTTCCTTAACGGGCTGGCGTTTCATAGACACACCCTGGAAATTGAACCGAGCGTTCACCGCCCTGCACGCTCACGAAATTGTAAGACAGAGGCACTGTTGCGAGAACTGCCAATTCCCCTCTTGCACAGAAAATGAACATTGATGTTCACTTGTTAGATAGGAAAGTACGAAACGCTACGACACATCGGGGGGAGGGTGAGTTTAATGCAATTCGTGGGGTAGTGCTGATACAGGGCAGCTTATGGATAGGAATGACCACAAATGATGAGGTGAAATCTTGGTGTGTAATAGGTAGTGGCACATAACTTGCTTAATGTAAAACCAATAATCATTTATACACTGCTATAGGTTTGGACTTAACCAAACTGTCACAAAGTAACAGAATGGAGAAAAACATGAAACGCCTCATCTTGCTACTCTACCTCGCCGCCTGCAGCCACGAACACCCGGTGGCAGATCACCAACACGATGCGCACACCCACTATGGCCTGTATACCCTAGGCCTGCTTACGCCTTACGTCATCAGCGTCGATCCGCCGCTCACCGATTTCATCATCGTGGATTCGTCGTGGGATCCACCCCTCGCCAGGCCCTTCGGCTATCTAACAAAACGCGAGGACGGTCGTGAAGTCGTTATTATGAGGCTTAGCGCCGACATTAGCTGGCAGTCGTTCGAGAACATAGAGTACCGGGATCTCGACACCACCCCGGTTCGCTATTCTGGTCACTTAGGGCGGAACGACGACAATTACCTGTACATTTACACCGACTGCAGCGAGCCCGATCACACCGGCCTCATCGCCTACCGATACGGCTGGGGCCAGGGCGAGCTCCAAGGACAAGCCGATTTTATTTTCAAATGTCCCGAAGAGGAATAATCACACATGCGAACCCTATGCGCCATCATAGCCTGCACCCTTCCGGATGCGCCACCATTGTACGAGGCACACACCAAGATATTCTCGTGACGATCGATCCTTCGGGGGCTCAAGTGACCCGCAGATAACCAACCGTGGGGTTTGACGCCCACGATCGTCCAACTAGAACGCAAGAGGCCCCACGTCATCACAATTGAACTGGACGGTTATCATTCGGTTACTGCCACGATAACATCTCGGCAACAAGGCGACGCATTAGCCGGTAACTGTTTAATCGGCGGAATACCTGGCATGGCGGTCGATTCCGCTACCTGTGCTTCCTACGGTTTAACGCCAGAGTCTATTCATGTCAGCCTGATGCTGTTGTATGGAGCGACTCCTAAGCATCTCCCGTGCCAGCACATTTAACGTACAACAATTAAGAAACAATCGCCAGTGCCAGTGCTTGTGTTCATGGCATTCCTTGCCGTCACCGTATTTTTAATTCTGCCTGACCAATAAAAATGCCCGATAATATCATTATCAGAACCTGTTACAGTCGCGGAAATCGGTTCCGAGAAGGCAAATGTGAATCCCGGAATCGACTGATCGCCCCCTTCAGCGCGTCGAATTTCGCCGATTTCGTCACGCCTGCCCGCCAAATTCAAGTTTTTCGATAGGTCCGAAGGTAATATGGGGCATGGAAAACGATAGCCTTGAAACGCAAATACGGGCGTTTTTGGCATCCGGATTGGCGGAAATCCGGGGATTGCGGCGTTTTCAACGTTTCCACTCAATGTGATCGTTGATTTTGTATTCTTCGAACACCTCGAGAATCCGAAACTCATACCCAGGGTTCACCTCTGGGCCTACCGCCATTGACGCAAACCCTAAAGTCGCTACAAACAACGCCGCGAGCGATGCTACAAACAGTCGTTTCATTGTAAAATCTCCTTGTTAATTATTTACCACTCACGTTTAACCGCCGGCATACAGATACCACGCGCCCCACTTATCCTCGCATTCGAGAGATATTCTGGTATGATCCTCGGCGGTAGCATACTTGTACATCGTATACGGCGAATAGTCGCTGCACTGGGTGGCGGTCACATCCAGCAAGCCGACCCAGTGTCCGAACTCGTGGCACGCAACATTGAACACACAATACCTGCCCGACGGAAAATTGGTCTTATGCAATGACCACTTTTTGTAGTAATTGAACCGCATATCACACTCTTTGATATAGCTGCTGCCGTCGCCTTTGGGTGTGACATAAGCTCGCGCCACGGTGCCGCTGTCCAACGGACCGTAGGCGATGGTGTTTATGCCGTCGATAACGTCGGGATGCGCGTCCGTGGTGCCGGCGTACTTGAACTTGAAGTGCAGGGTTTCGCCCTCAAATTCGATATTCGACCATTTCGCCGTGCCTTTTTTAACATCGGGGGTCAGTACCGGCCTATCCTCACCGCCGCTGTAAAGGTCTTCGTTAATATGGTAATTGACTGTCCATATTCCCCACTGCCACGGGCCGATCAGATCGGTCTCCAAATCTTCGCAATCTGAACTCTCGTGACAGGTTGCCCAAACAATCGTACCCGCACACACCAACAAAACAAACAATTCCAAGGCGATGCCAAGTCGTTTCAACATTGTACTAACGTCTCCTTTCCTGTATCTTCTTGATGTTAGCCACCCTCTTCTTGAGGTTGGCAATCATGGCGGGATTGAGAACCACCCTATGCTCCCCCTGCTTCTTCGCTATGGCGCGGATGGTCTTCTCAACCTTCCTCGTCGCGTCTTTATTACGCTCGAACGCTTTGGCGAAGTTCACAACCAAATCCAGCGGGTAATCAACGTATGCGAACCGCTCCTTCTTGTTAAGGTAAGCGATGTTCACCCTGTCCTTCTTGATGGGACGCTTGCCGTACGACACGCGATAAGGCTGCAGCTTGTCGTAGGCGTAATTATCGAAGTATTCTTCGGTTTCCTTGACCAGGAACAGTAACATCCGCTCCCCGACTTTGAATGTCGGCAAATCCGGGATAAACAAGGATACCGTTTCACCGTTCTCGGGGTTGGTCGCCGTACCGCCGTGCATCATGAACTTGACCGTCGTCTCGCCGGCGTTGGGTTCGCCTTTGAGCAGCGTCTCCACCTCGACGGTGATGTCGGTCGTGATACCGCGCATGATCTCCTTGCGCCAGACTCCCTCCGTGTTAGTCACCTCGCCAATAACGATGATGTCGCTCGCTTCAATCGTTTTGAGCAACTCGAAACCCTGCCGGTGCTCCTTGTCACCGAGGTACTGCAAAGCCTGAACGCTCGATACAGCGAGAACGAACAGCGCCAGTGTGAAGCCTACTAACCTTTTCATCTTAAATCCTCCTATTCGGATGTTTATTGATCCCTCGTGTTAATGGCAAGAGCCGCGTACCCGTGCCGCCGGCAAGTATAATTTATGTTATACTTTAGTTGAATCTTTGAACATACCAGCGCCACTTACTGTGGCACACATTCTTAATGAGCGAACTCACATCAAGTAGCCGATGTGCTTTGGTTGACAATTTATTATACTATACATATATTAAGTTATCAATCTAAAAATTATCAAAAACACAAAAAACTTTCGTAGTGACTCTTATCTACTATCCGGATCTTCTTTCGCACTCGCGGGCTCCGGGACATTGTGAAAGATGCCTATCTTTTTATCAGCCACCTTTTACCATCATAATGATCGGAACCGCCACCGCCGCAATTACGCCAATCCCGGACAGAATCCACTTGAGCATCGTGAGCTCCCCCTTGTGCTTTTGGATTTCGTCCTCCACCGCTTTAAGCCGATTGTCCTGATTTGCCAACTTTTCGCACTGGGTATCGATACGCTTGGATGTGTAGTCGAGATGGACCTCCATCTTGTGCATGAATTCAAGAATGTTATCCACCTTCTTATCTATCTCGCGTACCCATTGCTTTAAGCCAACATCTTTTTCCTCGGTCATGATTCAATGACTCCAATATTATCCCGCAAGCGGGCGCCTCCGTCTTTGAGTGTATGTGTCGCCATTCCACTTTCTCCAGTCGAAATCTAGGAAGTGTCAATTTTCAGGCACAACGGCTTAATTTCGACTAAAATATACCACATATACGTTAAGTTGTCAATATTAAAAATTTTTTGTTACATTAACCTATGAGAGTAGAACCCTTTGACCCGAAACCGATCAACCGAGATCAAGCGACTGGATAAGGAGTGATCAACTGAACGAATAGTGAAGGAGCAACTGACCGATAGGGAAGGCGGTAGAGATCCCCTGCCCACCATTCCTTACTCCCTACAAACTAGCCACTGACCACGACGCCCTATCATTTTTTAGAAATGGTATTGCCAACAGGAGGGTGGGACAGCACTGGTACTCTACCAGATTTGTAAAACACAAGCATTGTTGCGAGAACAGCCAACGCCCCTCTTGCACAGAAAATGAACATTGGTGTTCACTTGTTGGATACGAAAGCACGAAACGCTATAGCGTTTCCATGACACATCGGAGCACAATACCGATGAAATTCGTTGGTTGGCGCCAAGTCCGGGTATCTTATGGGCGTGGCACAAAACTTGCTCACGCTCTACTATCGCAATCAATCCTACGGGAGGAAATCCAATGGTATGGCCCCGGTGTTTAATGCGAACTGCTTTCATCTTCTTGGTAATGATGACTGTGCTAGCGGACCAATCGAATGCCGACATCCAAATAGTCTGGATTCCGGTCGGCGGTGCCGAGGTCAATGATAGAGTGTACAGACTCCAGTCCGATGGGCGCCGCCTCTACGCCTCGACAAAGCGCGGACTTGTATTTTCGGACGACAACGGTGCCACCTGGCGCACGACCGGCTTCGAAGATTTTGTTAACGCATTCGCCGTCCATGGAAATACCATCTATGTCGCATCATGGTCGGATGTCGGCATGTTTCGCTCCGACGACCGAGGCGAGACATGGAAACCTATAAACAACGGGTTCCGCCTATTCGAATATGCCGACGGAGGTACCTATTACGGCTCCATTAAACAGATACTCGTCACGCGTTCCGGCGCGGTCATCGCCGTGATGAACTTCCCCATATATATATCCGACGACCGGGGCGAGACCTGGCAGGACGTGTCGCAGGAGTGGTACGTTCCGGTGGACGAGGGACTTGATCGCAGCATCGCTTATGCTAACGCCCAGTTGCTGGAGTTCGACGGCTATCTGTGGGCGTTGCTGGAACATACGATAGTACGTTCGCCAGACAACGCCCGCACATGGGAATTCGTACTCCCCCAGGTCGGAACCCTCTGGTTCTCTACCGCCTGGGTGGTGCACAACAATCGAATCTATGTTGCCGCAGAGGGGTACTGGACCGGCGTGGAAACCGCTTATTTCGCACGATACGAAAACGGGTTGAGTCACCCGCTTGTCCAAGGCCTTCCGCCGCACCCGGTCGACCCGCTCGATCGCCAAAGGGCTATAAAGTGGCCCTATATAGAGGCGCTGGTTTCCCATGATGGCCGTATCTTTGCCGCAATTCGACGCCGGGGCGTGTACGTGTTTAATGAGCGATCCGAAACCTGGTCTTTCGTAGGACTAAACGGCGCCAAAGTAGACTCGCTCGCATCCCATGAATCGAATCTGTACGCCGTCACGGACGAGGGCATCTACCGCGCCGCTATCCGGAGCGTACTTCCCCACGACAAAGCCCTCACCACCTGGGGCGCCCTTAAAACAAAGTGAAGGCTGCTACTCATGACTAGCAAACTCAGCTTGACGTTTTTCCTAACCCCACTCCTGCTCGCGATCTGGCTCGCCGGCTGCGGCGATGGGCGAGAAGATATCCTGCCCAAGGATAACCCGGAGACGGGCATACCAACACTCGATCTTAAATGGCGGGACACAAACCGCGTCTCACCGTACTGGAGCTACGGCATCACCGCAAGCGAGCCGCTCCCCGAACCGATAGCACTGCGCATAAATATGTTGGCCCACGTATACGATGCCGGCGAACTCCGCAAAGTGTGGTATGAGATTGATGTCACTTTCAAACGCGGTGCGGACGCGTGGTACGGGTTCTTCCGCTTAGCAATCGACCCCGACGGTAGCTACCTCGACAACATCCTGCTCGTCGAGAGGGACTACGGAACGGTAGAGTGCATCAAACGAACCGCCGAATTCGCCGGAATCTGGACGAACCGAAATATTAAAAGCGTATACGGCTTAACCATAACCATCACCAATCCTGCTGACTCTGACCCACTATGCGCCGGCGCCGGCGCGTACCATATTGGAATATCGGAGCTTGAAATACCACCATTTGATTAAAATGAAACTGATAACCGCGATCATCACTCTCCTAGCCTGCGCCTTGCTCGTGATCTGGCTCGCCGGCTGTGGCGAGGAGCGTGAGGATATCCATCACCTGCACCTGCCAACACTCTATTTGACAGAGCACAACGTCGACGACCAGTTTGTATACGCCATCACGTCCAGCGAGCCGCTCCCCTATCCAGTAGATCTGACCATAAACATATCCGCAACCATGCACGGATCAGTCGGCGAAGTTGTCGCGCTGCACACCCTAAAAGTGTGTTTGGCCAGCGACTCGCAAGCGTGGTACGGATTCTACTCGCGACAGTTTGTGGGCGCCGACCCCAGCTCAGGCGTCGTGTTTTTCGATTGGGCAAACGGCTCGATAAAATCCTATGGAATTAAGTCCACGTATAAGGAGGGCTTCTTCCGACGGGCGGAGCGTGCCACGCGCCAAGAAGTGAGCGAGATAACCGTAACAATCTCACATCCAGACGAGCCCCGCTGCGGCAGCCGCGATTACTATATCGGAGCCTCCGAGATTGCCATAAAAAGAGATGTCGAAAATGTCCGATAAACTCCTTATCGGACTTCCTTAAAGCGGAGGTAAAGCACCATGAAAATCTACCCGCTCCTACTCATCACCCTCCTCGCCGCGAGCCCCGCCCGCGCCGGGCTGCAAGTTGAGTGGGAACTCATCCCCGGCACGGAGGAAATGGGAACAATATACACACTCGAAACCGATGGAACCCGTCTCTACGCCGGCACCGAACACGGTGTCTTCATCTCGCTAGATGACGGATACACCTGGCGTCCAACCGATCTTAACCACGGGGTGTTAGCATTTGCCATCGGTTGGGACGGCGCCGTGTATGCAATCGGAGGGCGAAAACACGGCTTGTTCCGATCCGACACCCTCGGCATCACATGGAAGAAAATAAACAACGGTCTTCATGCGTGGGAACAAGACGACGGCAGCCTCGAATTCCCATCCTTTAGCCAGATACTCGCCACCGGCTCCCGTAGCGTCATTGCCGTAGGACACCCCAGCGGCACGTTCATTTCCCACAACCGAGGTGATTCTTGGCACGACGTATATTTGGACAAAGACCACGAATGGACATACCGCCACCCAGCTTGGGAGAAGGACTATAAGTTCGGGTATGACATTCTAACAATGACCGAGTTCGACGGTTATCTTTGGGCATACGCCCACAGTCACGAAATTTATCGTTCTCCGGATAACGGCGAATCGTGGGATCTGGTGCCCCAACACGACGATGTGAAAAACATACCCGTGTCAAAAGACAGATACTCCGAAATAAACCGCTGGGCAGTGCTTGACGATCGGCTGTACGTTGCCGCCAGCGACGCCTTTGGACGATGGAACGAAGGGGAACTCATGTGGGAGAATCTGAACGAAGGACTCCCCGTCGACAACACAGAGCTTCCCGCGTACCGAGAATATTTACGCACCATATACGACATATCAGCCCTGGCGGTTAACCGCGGGCGCATCTTTGCCGGAGTTCGCGGCGGCGGCGTATGGGTGTTTGATGAGCGATCCGAAACCTGGTTTCCCGTAGGCCTGAAGGGCAGATACGTTTCCACGCTCGTATCCCATCAATCTGACCTTTTCGCGGAAACCAAAGACGGCATCTACCGCGCGTCAATCCCGACTGTCAACGTCTACAACAAACTCGTCACCACCTGGGGCGCCATAAAACAAAAATGAAATACACAACCCTCATCGTCACTCTATTAGCCCTGCTCCTCGTCATCTCCCTCGCCCGCTCCGAGTGGGAACTCCTTCTCGACGCGCAAATCATGAGCAACGTGACGGCCCTTGAAACCGATGGCACCCGCCTCTTCGCCGGGATCGGGCGTGGATTGTATACCTCGAATGATAATGGTGACACCTGGTGTACAACCGCCCTGACGCACGGATACGTTCAGGCAATTGCTATCAGCGGCGATGTGATATATGCTTCCGTGTATGAGCACGGCATGTTTCGCTCCGACGATTACGGGAAGACATGGAACCCGAAAAACCACGGGTTCCCCATAAATCATGACCATACCCTCGACATCCGGCTCCCGTCCATTGAACAAATACTCGTCACCGATTCCGGTATGGTGCTCGCCGTGGGCGGCCTTGACGGGACATACATATCCCGCGACCGAGGAGAGACATGGCACTTCCCGGCAGATTGGCAGTATCCCTGCCCCAAAACGCCCGACCTCGACTATCCAATCAGCGATGACCTCGTTTCGATGGCCGAGTACGACGGCTATTGGTGGGCAGCCTCAAGCTGGTACTATTTATACCGTTCCCCTGACAACGGTGCCACATGGGAATGCCTGGGTCGACCATCATCGCGAGGAGGGGGCGCCGAACCCCGATACTGGTTAGTGCATAACAACCAATTATACGTCGGCGAACTATTCGGAGCACACGGCTTTGCGCGCTGGAACGAAGGTGAACTCGCAATGGAAGATCTGAGCGACGGGCTTCCGGATTCCCCTTATATGACCAGCCTTGCCGTTAACCGTGGCCGTATCTTTGCCGGACTCAGCGGGGGCGTGTACATGTTCGACCAAGAAGCCGAAACGTGGACTCCCGTAGGATTGAACGGCTCGTATGTAAGCTCGCTCGTATCGCATCGATCGTATCTGTACGCAGCGGTCGACAACAAAGGCATCTACCGCGCCTCAATCTCGATCGTGAATCCGCACGGCAAAGCCGCCACCACCTGGAGCGCCGTTAAAACAGAATGAAGGGGGCTGCTTATGACTAACAAACTCAACTTAACATTTATCCTAACCTCACTCCTTCTCGTGATCTGGCTCGCCGGCTGCGGCGAGGAGCGTGAGGATATCCTGCATCCGCGCGTGCCAACACTTTATTTGACTGAGCACGACATCCACACGGACGACTTTGTATACTTTATCACCGCCAGTGAGCCGCTCCCCTATCCAATATCGCTAATCGTAACCATAACTGTCACCATACCCGAAGCCGATGATTTCGTTGAAGTGCTAGTGAAACTGAACGTTGCACTCAACCGCGGCTCACACGCGTGGTACGGATTCTACGCCGGTAGATATCTGCCGGGCGACTCCGTTTCTGGCGTCGTGCTGTTCGATTGGGCTCACGGCAAGCTGAAGTGCATTGGGATACGTAGCACGAATACCGGCTCTTTCCGGTCGGTGGAGCGTAAAGACGTGAGCGAAATAACCGTAACCATCTCGCATCCAACGGACGATGACGGGGATTGCCTTGTAGGCAGCTACGTGTACAATATTGGAGCCTCGGAGATTACTATAACAAAATGAAACGCGCTATTCACATTGTCTCTATGCTATTCCTCATCCCCCTCGCCCACGCCAAGTGGGAAATCGTCGGCGGCACAGAGGACATGGGCAGAGTATACACACTTGAATCCGACGGAAGCCGACTCTACGCCGGCGCCAGATATGGAGCCTACATCTCTGACGATGACGGTCACACCTGGCGCTTAACCGACGCAAGGGAGGACATTGTGTCATTTGCAATCAGCGCGGATGCCGTGTATGCGGCCGGTCCGGATTACGGCGTAACGCGCTCCGACGATCACGGCGAGACATGGAATACCAAAAACAACGGACTCCACAAAGCAAATGCCGAGACCGTCAAAACCGGCGAAAGCCACATCCCGCGCCTTCACCAAATACTCGTCACCCGTTCCGGCGCGGTCATCGCTGTCGGGGACCTGGACGGCACTTTCATATCGTACGACCGAGGCGAGACATGGCACAACCCGTCCAACGACTGGTTCTGGAAACCAATCCATAAAATCCACGGACTACCCGAGGTTGGACTTAAAGTAGCCGGCGCCATCTCTTCGATGACCGAGTTCAACGGCTATTGGTGGGCAGGCTATTCGAGTTTTGATGTATACCGTTCCCCCGACAACGGCGAATCGTGGGAACTCGCACACTACGATCAACTACACGGCCACGTCCGAGACTGGGCGGTACTCGACGATCAATTGTACCTCGCCGGCTACAATGGCGTTGGTCGGTGGAACGAAGCGGAACAACGATGGGACGACTTCAACCGAGAACTCCCACCGCGTCATTCGCGCTGGGTTCGAAACCTGACGGTTTATGACGGCCGTCTCTTCGTCAGCCTCGACGGCCGAGGTGTCTACATGTACGGCACCCACTTCAACGAGTGGATCCGCGCAGGCCTGGACAAGTTAACCATTACCTCGCTCGTATCCCATAAATCCTACTTGTATGCCGTAGCCCGCCTGCCCGACGGGGGAAGACAAATAGGCATCTACCGCGGTTCAATGGTGAGCGTTTTACCCTACAGGAAACTCCGCACCACTTGGAGCGCCGTAAAACGACAATGAAATACATAACCTTCATCCTCAGCCTGTTAGGCTTTCTCGTAGCCTCGATTCTCCTTGTGCCGTCCTTCGACAGTTGCGCGCCCAAGTTGCGCGCCCAACGCCGCTGCCGCAATCCAAACGGAGTGGATTCCACTCCCCGGCACGGAGGGCTGGTACGTGAACGCGATTGAAACCGATGGGCGCCGACTCTACGCTGCGACATCTGAAGGAGTGTACATCTCCCTCAATAACGGTCACACCTGGCGTTTAACTCTCGACGTTAATGACTGTACAGCAATTACTATCCATCGACACACCGTGTATGCCGGAACATATTATGATGGCGTATTTCGCTCCGACAGTCACGGGGACACATGGAAGTCCATAAACAACGGATTCCGCGTGTTCGATTGGCGTGAAGGCGAAACCACATACGGAAATATTAAGCAAATTCTCGCGACTGGTGCCGGCACACTCATTACTGCCGTGCGGCCCCACACCTATACATCGGCAGACCGAGGCGAGACATGGCACGACGTATCAGATGAATGGAAAGTGCGCCAACGGGGAGCGCCCGATTGGATATTCGGCCACGATATCGACTTGATAGCGGAGTTCGACGGATATCTTTGGGCCGCCACGTGGTCCCGCATGTTACGGTCCCCTGACAACGGCCAAACATGGGAATACGCTAGCACCGGCAACGAAGCGTTCGTTTGGCCGACCGACTGGGCGGTGTTCAATGATCGATTATATGTAGCTGGGGAAGAACACTATTTTGGGCGAAACAGATCAGAAAAAGGCTTTTTCGCACGATTCGAAGGGGCACGCCATTGGGAGGTTCTCACCAAAGGGCTTCCGCCGCACGACGTCGAAACGACTGAATTCTACGGTGTGCCGATGGTGCTTCGAACCCACCTTACCAATATAGAATCCTTGGCTGTTAATCGCGGCCGGCTGTTTGCCGGACTTAACCGCCGTGGCGTGTGGGTGTTTGATGAGCGCTCGGAATCGTGGATTCCCGCAGGTCTACAGGACTTTACAGTTACCGCGCTCGTATCCCATCGAGCTGATCTGTACGGGGCAACCCATGAGGGCATCTACCGCGCATCCATCCCGCTGGTGAATCCGCACGGCAAAGCCGCTATGACTTGGGGCGCCGTTAAAACAGAGTGACGGAGGCTGCTTATGGCTAACAAACTCAGTTTGACGTTTATCCTAACCCTCCCACTCCTGCTCGCGGTCTGGCTCTCCAATTTCGCCCAAGATGCCCGCGCCAAATGGGAACATATCCCCGGCACCGAGGTCATCGGACGCGTCAGTCTGCTTGAGAGCGACAGCGTCCGTCTTTACGCCATAGGCGAAACCGGCTTTTACCTCTCCTTCGACGACGGCTACACATGGCGCCGCCGCGAGGTCGGCCGCGGCATCGAGGACTTCTATATCACCGCCATTGGAAGCGGGGACGGTGCCGTCTATGTCGGTGCGGTAGACCACGGCGTATTCCGCTCCGACGACGGCGGCAACACCTGGAAGCAAATTAACGAAGGGCTGCGCATCTTCGACCACCCGAAATGGGGACCTCACCACGGAATAGTTGAACAATTACTCGTCACCAGTTCCGGCATGGTCATCAACGTAGGATACCACCAAGGTAGCCATATATCCCACGACCGAGGCGAGACATGGCACTCCGTATACGACGAATGGATATACCCGGGAATCAAAGAGCGCAACATATCCGACTGGCACTTCGGCGACAGTATCTGGTCGATGACCGAGTTCGGTGGTTATCTGTGGGCCGTCTATTCAAGCGCCTCCCTCGCCACATTTCGTTCCCCGGACAACGGCGAAACGTGGGAGCTTCTTCCCGACCTCATATACGGCACGATAGCTGACTGGGCGGTGCTTGACGATAGGTTATACGTCGCCGGGACCCGAGGTTTTGGGCGATGGAACGAATCCGAACAAGCTTGGGAAGATTTGAGCCAAGGGCTTCCGGGGCTTCCGGACGAGCTCCATATGAAGCAACTAGCGGTCAATCGCGGTCGTATCTTCGTCGCGTTTTACCGATTGGGCCTCGGCGTGTGGCTATACGATCAGCCGTCTGAAACATGGTTTCCGACAGGCCCGCAGCACGTTGGCGTTTACTCGATTGTATCGCACCAATCCGGTCTGTACGCCGGCACCGAAAACGGAATCTACCGCGCCTCAATCTCGATCGTGAATCCGCACGGCAAAGCCCCGGCAATCTGGGGCGCAATAAAAGGAAACTCTAAACCATGACACGAACCCTCACCCTACTCATCTGCCTCACCCTTCTCGCCTGCAGTGAAACGCCCCAGTGGGACGAACCCACCACCGGCGCCTACATCGTTAGCATCGACCCTCCGATTCTCGACGAAGGCCAGCCCCATGAAGAGCAGATCAACCTTGGCGAGTTAACCGGGGACGGTTGGCAACCCATCACCATCACCTTCTCCGCAATACCTAAAGACCCACGGGTAAATATGCCGCAAGGCCTGGTATCTCAATGGATGCTGAAAGACCGTGTACTCACCATAAGAACATTTTGCAACTGGCGATGGTACCCAGGTCGGACATTTACCTACTCCGTCGTGTGAGATGCAGGCTACATTCAGCTAAACTATAAATGCCCGGATTAAGAACAAGGAGACCGCCATGTTACGAACTCTCGCCCTACTTCTCTGTCTTACCTTACTCGCCTGCAGCGAGACATCTGAGCGAGACGAGCCGACTACCGGCGCCTACATCGTTAGCATCGACCCTCCAATCCTCGACGAAGGCCAGCCCCACGAAGAGCAGATCAACCTTGGCGAGTTAACCGAGGACGGTTGGCAGCCCATCACCATCACCTTCTCCGCAATACCTAAAGACCTATGGGTATATTATAATTATGCATACCCTAAGGTGTCTCAATGGGTGCTGAAAGGCCGCGTCCTCACGATAAGAACATCTTGCACTTGGCGACGTCACCAATGGTACCCGGGGCAGACGACTGCTTTCATGGTCGGCTGGGATACAGGCTACATCCAGCTCACCTATAAGTGCCCGGACTAATAACGATAAAGTGGAGGAGCGGTACGAAGAAAGGATAAAACAACCGCCGCCCGTCCGTCTGCTTAATCCCTACGTTAAGCAACCCACAAAAAGGAAGTGGCATGAAAACACGATACCTCATACTCGCTATCCTACTCGCCGCCTGCGGCGCCGACGATAACGAGCCCGAACCCTGCTGGGAGCCGTTCGGCCCTTCGTATTGCATTGCGCCGCCGGACTGCCGTGTGCCGCGGCGTTTTGAAGAATAGCATAAAAGAATGACCTCCTTTTTTATTCTGGACACAGGTCGTTTAGCCGGATGTATGCAGAATCCCACGAAACCCAAAATGGGTACGTATGAGCAGACCAGTAATTATCGTCGCAAAACACTTTTATCGTCAGTACGCGGTCTTCCAAGGTCCACTCAGCAACTTTGTTTTGTCCAGAGGATCCGGAAAAGCGTTTTGTAATCCATTATTCAACGCTTCGTTTTTCGGTGAAGAATATGTCGCGTTCCTCCATGGCGCGGAGGAAGCGGGCGATAAAGATCTGGTGGGAATCGGGATCGCGTGAATCTTTATACTCCTCCATCAACGACACGCGGAGCTCTTCCAGGTATTCGCGGCGCTCGGAGAGCGTCAGGCGGCGCAGCTTCTTCGCCGTCTGGTCATAAATGTAACTCGAATGGTCGCGTGCTCTGGATTTAGGGGGCTCGAGGTGGTGCTTGAACTTCTCATCAAGGGCGTTGTTGATCTTCTCCTTGAGGTAGTACGAGACGCGGTCTCTAAATTTGCTCAGCGTGGTGTGCAAGGCTCGTTCGGCGAAAGCCAGATCATCGGCGACGCGTTTGAGGAAGTCCACGCGGTCCTCGGCGGCGAGGGTTTCGGGCGAGAGGAAGGGCTTGAAGGGTTTACCGACATGGTCGGGGAAGTTGGTAATCACGATCTGCGGGTCGACGCCGTTGACAAGCTGCGTGAGAACTCCCAGGTCGACCGATTTGTACCAAGCGTTGAGTCTAGCCACCAACGCTTCCCGGCGCTCGCGGGTTCTCATTTGATATTCGTGCCCATTTTGGGCGACACTAATGTACGTGCTCATGTTGCCCATGTCTATGGAACTGCCGTATTCATTGACCGTGACGAAACGGCCCGTGTCCCATTCAAATGCGGCCGCTCTGGCGACGATGGTTTCCTCGATATAGGGTAGTTCGGCTGCTTTGTGGGCGCCACAGCCGGCGGCTAGGGTGATGCTTGCCACAGCGAGTATAGGTAGTCCGGCTAAAAGCCTGCGTCTGAGCGGACTATTCACGTTGAATCTCCTTGTCGGTCGATTTCAACAGCTCTTGGGTTTGCTCTTTCAAGGATTGGAAAGCGCTCTTTGCGTATCCGATTTGCCGCTCATATTCTCGAATTTCGGATTCGGTTAAGCCGGGCCTCTTTGCTTCGAAGAGTTCTTCGACCTCCTTTAATGCGGTCTCGGCACGTACCATCTCTGTCACGCCAGATTCGATGACGTGCCACATGGTTTCGGCGTTCTCCAATTGGTGCTCGGCGTCTGCGATCTCGGCTTTGATGTCGGGCGGCAGTTCTACTGCAACTTCGTCTTGTCGTTCCGCCTCGACCCTTTTCTGAATGTGGTAAAAGGCTGCCGAAACAAACTGCTCGAGGGACATTCCCAAAGTGCGTTCGGCGAAGTAGAGTTCCTCGGCGAGGCGTTCCATGAAGCCGGTCCGGCCGCCGTCCTCGGCGGTCAGCGTTTCTTTGGACAGGAAGATGTCGATGGGTTGGCCGATCTCGTCCTGTAGCTGACGGAGCACCACCCGGACATCGCCTCCGGCCTTCATCTCGTCGTCCACACGCTTTACGATCGAGGCGAACCACTCGTTCAGTCTGTCCTCCAACGCTTCTCGGCGATGCCGCGCTGCTTCGGAGCCCACGTGGAATTGTGCGGTGCCGCAGCTTATCGTCATCTCGGAGCCGATTTTGACCACGTCCTTATGGGTTAGGTCAACGTAATCGTTCGGGAGCCAGTAATGGACGACAGGCAGCTCCTTATCGCATGGCCACGGCTCGGGGGCAGGCGCTTCGACGGGTTTATGCTGGGAACAGCCGGCGTGGACAATGACGAGAAGGACAAAGGCTAGGCGTAACATGGTTTCCTCCTTATTGGGTCGTGGACGATTATTCCTTGTCGGACGACGACAGGTAGAAGTAGAGCGCCAAGATGAACACGGTGAACGCCGCCATCCAGAGCAAACTGATGTAATCGAAAGCGTAGTCCAAAAACCAGTACAAGAATTCACTACCGCGGATCTGATCTCGTCTCATCACCACGATGAACACCACGATTATAATGATCGTGCAGAGCGTAAACGGGATACCGGCGATCAAAACTGCTTTCGTAACTGTTTAGTCCATTGGTTTCTAGGGTCGAATGCTATGATTTAGACGGCCTTTTTTGGCATTTTTAAGAGGTTCCTTGTGTAATTACCCATTTTTCTGGTTCGTAGTAGGGCAATTCATTGCCCGTCTAATGGTTTCAGAATCTTGACTGACCACTAATCACTAGCCACTAAACACTTACCTGCTTTCTTTATAGCATTAACAGTTCTCTTTTTCATTTCGCGCTACAGTCGAAGTTGCCGCTCTGTACATCCGCCTCATTATCGGGTTTATCATGTTTCCGGATCGCCAGTTGTTCGAGTGCCTGTTCTCCGAGTGCGTCACCAACAGCTTCGGCTATCCTTTGAAGCACAATCCTCTTCAAATCTTGTGAGGTCTCTTTTGCTTCGTAATACTGAATGGTTTGGTGGATACCCCATACTCTCTCGCAATTTCCGACTGTGATTCCCCAAGGAACCGTTTTGCGATAACCTCAACGAGTGTGGTATCCGAGATTTTGCTTGTTCGCTTCTGCACTGGTAATTCTTCTTCCCAAAAAAAGTGGTGTTCTATTCTAGGCGATGTCAAAGAGAATTGCAACCTCTCTTGGTATTTCTTAATCGTTGTTCTGTTGACGGCAGATTTGCCTTTGCTATAATGCCCGCCAATCGCAATAGTTGATGCGTTCTCTAACCTTAATTAATCCTTTCCCGGCGAGAATAGCCCACCCGATTCCGCCCTCGCCAGTGCACACAAAGTGAACACCACCGTCCATTTTGTTGTTACCGCTGCCCTCGCCGCCCCGCAAGCCGCGCCCACAACGGCGTTTTCGCTAGTGGCACACTACTTGCATTCTATCGTCTGTCATTGTTTATCCGGATGCCGTCACTTCTCAGGGAGCGCCTAAATGCACAGCTTCGAAGCCTGCGAACTAAAATTGTCTGTGCTCATTGCGCTCACCCTGCTCATCGCCTGTTTGTGCCTGATGATCAGTTGCTCCGCCCACGCCGCCGACTGGGAACTCCTGTCCGGTACGGGCCGTTACGGTGTGTACGCGCTTGAATCCGACGGCGAACGCCTCTACGGCGGCGGAAAGGACGGCGTGTACTTCTCCCTCGACGACGGCTTAACGTGGCGCGAGAGCGACCTGAAACGCAGCATTTCGGGCGTGACCGCCGCGCCCGACGCCATGTATGCCGTAACCTGGTCGCAAGCCGTCTACCGCTCCGAAACGCGCGGCAACACTTGGCACCGCATAGACGACGGTTTACCCACATTTCGACACAAGCGCGGCGCCGATGGTCAGCATATCAAACAAATGCTCGTCACCCGTTCCGGAATACTGATCGCCATTGGATTCCACGAAAACACCTATATCTCTCGCGACGGCGGCGATACCTGGCACCAGAATTACAACATGGGTACCGGCGCCTACACCATCGCCGAGTTCGACGGCTATATCTGGGCGGCGCGCTCCGACTCCCGCGCCATGCGCAGCGCGGACGAGGGTGGCACTTGGGAGATTCTCCCCGATTGGGACTCCGGAAGCATCGCCGGGTTTGGCCGCATACAGGATTGGGCGGTGTTCGATAACAACCTGTACGTCGCCGGCGACTACGGCTTGGGTCGTTGGCGCGAAGAGGAACTCAAATGGGATGTGCTCAACCGCGGGCTTCCGAAGAAACCCTGTATGGTGGATCTCGCGATTCATCGCGGCCGTTTGTTCGGGGTCGTCCACTCATGGGCCGTGGCATACTTCGATCAGCCGTCCGAAACCTGGGAACCCGTTGGCATGCGGGATCTCAAGGTGACCAGTTTGGCGACCCACCGGGGCGAACTCTACGCCGCCACCGACCTGGGGATTTACCGCGCCGCCTTTCCCCGCGTTCAACCCTACAACAAAGCCACCGCCACCTGGGGCGCTATAAAGCTGGGAAACACCAAATGACTATCAGAATATATCTGCTCCTACTGTTCACCCTCCTCGCCTGCAGCGAGATGGAGAATCGATCTATCGTCGAAGAGCCCGAACCGGCCATCCCCACCATTGGTATTACTTGGGGCGGATCGGGTAGAACGAGCTATTTGCAGGATAAACACATCACACGCAGAGTCGATTTCTATCTGGTGTCGGATATCCCCATGCCGTACACAACCTACATTTTGGTAGAAGACCGGTTCGTTCGCATAGCGAAAAGCGCGTTGAAATCCGAGCGCGTCCGCTTCACTAAAATATGTCCGCCCCTGACCGTTAACTACTCCATACCCTATTTCGAGCCGCAAATAAAGCCGATGGACGAACGATCTCGATACCTGCCGTACCATGAGGGGGAGATCCGGTTGCCCGAAGGTTATCAGTTCAACCCGTACAAGGTTCGAGACCAGCCCGCTATTAGGTTAGGCATGTGGTGCGACTGAACGGAGGCGCCATGACACGAATCTTCGTCCTACTGCTCCTCGCCCTCATCTCCGCATCCGCACACGCCGAGTGGGAACTCATTCTCAATGACCATGGCGGCTCCATCGCCAGTGACGGCGAACGCCTCTACGTCAGCACAGATAAAGGTATGTCCTATTCGCGTGATGACGGAGACACCTGGCGCCTGAGTACTTATAAGGACTGGATCGGCAACCTCACCGCATTCCCCGGTGCCGTTTACGGCTACAGTTATGATCACGGCATCATGCGATCCGTCACCAAAGGCAACACCTGGCACCCGAAAAACAACGGCTTCGACCTCGTATGGGGCGGCCGCAGGTTCTACTACCCGGAAATAAAACAATTTCTCGTCACCGCTTCCGGGATGGTCATCGCCATCGGCTACCACTCGGGAAGTTGGATTTCCCGGGACCGCGGCGATTCTTGGCACGACGTAACCTTGGAATGGACCGCCCCCCAAAGCCCGGGATACCCCGATATCGACTTGGGCACCGGTATATGGTCGATGGGTGAATTCGACGGCTATCTGTGGGCGGCGTATTCGGACCACCTCGCCTGCCGTTCCCCCGACGAGGGCGCCACCTGGGAGAAAATCCCCTATTGGGTCGACAAACCCAGTATTGCACAGTTCGACCGCATAAACGGCTGGATCGCATTCGAGGATAACTTCTACGTCGCCGGTGGCGGTGGCTTCGGACGCTGGCGCGAAGAGGGGCTCGAATGGGAGGACCTTAGCCACGGCCTGCCGCACGACCCTGCGTTGAGTTCTCTCGTCGTGCATCGTGACCGTATCTTCGCCGGCTCGTGGAGACACGGCGTGTTCATATTCGACCATCACGCCGAAATGTGGCATCCGGCAGGGCTGTCATTGAGTATCCCTACTAACAGCCTCGTGTCCCATCGCGGGAATCTCTACGCCGCTGCTGCGTCCCGGGGCCATGATGGGATATACCGCGCCAAGCGACCATTCGTTTCCTCCGAAGGCAAAGCCGCCGTCACCTGGGGCGCCCTTAAAACGAAATGAGAGAGGCCACTAATGAATAACAAACTCAGCTTAACGTTTATCCTAACCCCACTCCTGCTCGTGATATGGTTCGCCGGCTGCGGCGAATCGGAGACGATCGTCCCCGCACCCACGGGCCAGGTGCTCAAAGGCACCTTTGTGCTCACCAAAGCGGTCATGCATGAACTCATGGACGTCGGCGGCCCCGACCTCGACGATCCAATAATTATACGGCGCGTGCCGACCACCTATGCCTACCCGGCCGGCACCGGGCGGCTCGAGCTGGGCGAAGGTACGTTTTATTTGGACGCGCCGATGCCGGTGGCGCCCCTTAAATACAGAGGTAGATTTAAAGCCATACTAGAAGAAGAAACGCCCCGCACAATCGAGAAGAGTTTTTCCAACCGCTACTACAAAGAGGTCAAACCTGGCGAATTCAGAACCAAACTCGTGATTCACATCTTGTTCCAAACGGGGTATTCGGCGCACGAGTACGGCAGATTCCCTTACGAGTGGATTGGGGATACCTTAAAACTAGAGTTTTGGCATCCTTTAGAGTCAACGTTCATTTGGGAGTTGTATTGGACTCGCGACAACACATCTGGAGCCAACCCATCATGAAAATCTATCTGCTCCTATTCGCTTTGGTTGCAGGCCATGTCCACGCCGAGTGGGAGCTCATTTTCGGAAATGGTGCCGATCGCATTACCAGCGACGGCGAACGCCTCTACGCCAGTACCAAAAAAGGCATCTACTACTCGCGTGACGACGGTTACACCTGGCGCCTCGGTGATTTCAACGATTACATAAATGATCTCACCGCATCGCCCGGCGCCATCTACGGCTACAGTTCGGAACACGGCATCTTGCGTTCCGTTACCAAAGGCAATACGTGGCATTGGAAAAACAACGGCTTCGACCCAAAATGGGACGGAAACAGGTCCTACTATCCCTATCTACGGCGATTCTTCGTCACCGGTTCCGGGATGGCCATCGCCGTCGGCTACCATTCCGGCACGTGGATCTCCCGCGACCGCGGCGATTCATGGCATAACGTAACCTTGGAGTGGGTCGCTCCGCAAAGTCCGGGATCCTCCGATATCGACTTGGGCACCGGTATCTGGTCGATGGGCGAGCATGACGGTTATCTCTGGGCGCTCTACTCGATTGACAAAGCCGCGCGGTCTCCCGACGAAGGCGCCACCTGGGAGTCCATTCCCGACTGGGGAAACGAGCGCAGTATTCGACATTATTCGCCCGTAGAAGCGTGGATCTCATTCAGAGGCGACCTCTACGTTGGCGGCGGCGGATTCGGACGCTGGCGCGAGGAAGGGCTGGAATGGGAAGATCTCAGCGAAAGCCTTCCGAAGTTGGTTCGTTTGAGTTGCTTGGTCGTACATCGTGACTGGATCTTCGGCGGCTCGCGGAGCCACGGCGTGTTCATGTTCGACCATCATGCCGAAACCTGGTACCCGGCAGGCCTCTCCGGTAAACGCGTCTTCAGCCTCGCGTCCCATCGCGGAAATCTCTACGCCGCCGGGCTGACCCGGGATCATGATGGGATATACCGCGCCAAGCGGCCCCTTGTTTCCCCCGAAGGCAAAGCCGCCGTCACCTGGGGCGCTATAAAGCTGGGAAACACCAAATGACTGTCAGAATATATCTGCTCCTACTGTTCACCCTCCTCGCTGGCTGCGGCGCTGACGAGGCCATCAGGGAGCCCGAGATTCCGGAGCCAGACCTGCCGGTCATCGACATCGGAGCCTACGACATAGCGCCCGGCTATTTCGTGTTTAGGTTGGTGATTGAACCCGCGGCGCAGGGACAAACATTCGTCAGCAAATCTGTAACCTACACGGGATATGTCTACGACGACTGGCGGAACCAGTTTACCATCCGCGTCCCTAACACCATCTTCGGAATAGACGCCGGACAGGAACTGTACACCGGAAGCATATCAAGACGCCTGTATGCCGGCGACTTTACCGACCTTGACATCGACCACCCCTTCGAAGAAGGAAAGTACGGTATCGTCACCGCTGCCACAATAACAATCTCCCCGACGACGAAGGAGGCCGGATATTACTACGAGAATAGCGCACCATTTACCGTAGGCGTCTCCACCCTGATGTTCACGACGCACAGAATCGTTCGTTAATACCCCCATATCGGACTTCCTGAAAGCGGAGATAAAGCACCATGAAAATCTACCTGCTCCTGCTCATTGCCCTCTTCGCCTCGGGCCGCGCCCACGCCGCGCCCCAAGTTGCCTGGAAACTAACCCATGAGGCGGACCTCCCCTATGACGCCGTGCTTGCAGCCGACGAGCACCGCCTCTACCTCGGGTATTCGGGCGGATTTTACATGTCCCGGGGCCCAGGCCTTACCTTCCGATTAACCCTGCCGGACCGCCACGTGACTGCAATAGGCGTTGGCAAGAATGCCGTCTATGCAGGCACGCTCAAGCACGGCCTATACCGCTCCGACAGCGGCGGGGTCACATGGGAAAACAACAGTGTCGGCATCGACACTTTTGATAATGGTCCGTTTGTCGACGAGCGCAGGTATGCCGAAGTAAACCAAATACTCGTTACGCGCTCCGGCACCGCCATAGCCTGCAAGTATCACGCGGGCACCTATATATCCACCAACCGTGGCGAGTGGTGGAAGAGTACCTATAATCTCTGGCGCGTTCCCGGGAACTTTAACAATACGATTCGCATTAGCCACGATATCTGGTCAATGACCGAGACCGGCGGTTATTGGTGGGCCGCCACCACCGCGAATATCGTCCGTTCCCCGGACAAAGGCAAGACGTGGCAATCGACGAAAAATTTTAAGTTCACCCGCATAGACGACTGGCAAGAATTTAACGGCCGGTTGTACGTCATCCGCCACGTATTCGGCCGGTGGAACGAAGACGAACACAACTGGGAGTACTTCAGCGAAGGGCTTCCACCCTCGCCTGAGTCCACGCATTTCACAAGCCTGGCCGTGCATCGCGGCCGCCTCTTCGCCGGCGATTTCTACTCCGGTGTATACCTGTTCGACGACCGGTCCGACACGTTCGTCTCCGTTGGCTTACAGGATTCTCGTATCGTTGATATCGTATCGCATAATGACTATCTGTACGCTCCAGTCATGGAGGACGGCATCTACCGAGCCGACATCCAGATCGTTCAACCCTACGGCAAAGCCGCTACCACCTGGGGCGCCCTTAAAACGGAATGAAGGAGACCACTCATGAATACCAAACTCGGCTTGACGGTTATCCTAACCCCACTCCTGTTCTTGATCTGGCTCATCAACTGCGGCCAAGATGCCCGCGCCGAGTGGGAACATATCCCCGGTACCGAGGTCATCGGGAGCGTCCGACTGCTTGAGAGCGACGGCCTCCGTCTCTACGCCGTAGGCGACACCGGGTTTTACCTCTCCTTCGATGATGGCTACACCTGGCGCCACCGGGACATTGGCCGCGGCATCGATGACTTAGTTATCACCGCCATTGGAAGCGGGGACGGCACCGTTTATGTCGGTGCGATAGACCACGGCGTATTCCGCTCGGACGACGGCGGCAACACATGGGAGCAGATTAACGAAGGGCTCTACATCTTCGACCACCCGAAACGGGGGCCTCGCCACGGATCCGTTTATCAATTACTCGTTACCAGTTCCGGCATGGTCATCAACGTAGGGTACCACCAGGGCACGCACATATCCAGCAACCGGGGCGAAACCTGGCATTCCGTATACGACGAATGGATATACCCGGGCATCAAAGAGCACAACATACCCGACTGGCACTTCGGCGATAGTATCTGGTCGATGACGGAGTTCGGCGGCTATCTGTGGGCAGTCTATTCAAGCTCCTCCAGAATCCTATTCCGTTCCCCGGACAACGGCGAAACGTGGGAACTTCTTCCCGAGCTAGAATACGGCGATTTAGCTGACTGGGTGGTGCTTGGGGATAAGTTATACGTCGCCGGAAGTCGAGGCTTTGGGCGTTGGAACGAAGCCGAATTCATGTGGGAGAATCTCAGCCGGGGGCTGCCGGAAGAGCCCTATATGAATCGACTGGCGGTCAATCGCGGCCGAATCTTCGCCGCGTGTTACGAATCGGACCGCGGCGTGTGGCTGTTCGATCAGCCGTCCGAAACATGGTTCCCGACAGGACCGCGGCACGTTCTCTTTGACTCGCTCATATCCCACGGATCCGATCTGTACGCCGGCACCGAAAACGGCATCTACCGCGCCTCAATCTCGATCGTGAATCGGCATGGCAAAGCCGCGGCAATCTGGGGCGCCCTGAAAAATCCATGAAATGCCTAACCCTCATTGCCACCCTCTTAGACTTACTCGCTATCTTGGCGTTCCTGGTCATCGCCATCATCGGCTGCGGCGCCGACGAGCCCATCCGGGAGCCTGACCTTCCGGTCATCGACATCGGAGCCTACGATATTGATCGTACCTATTTCGTGTTCCAGCTTGAGTCCGATCGCACTGTGGACCGGCCCATATACGTCTGGATAGTAAAAACCTACAGAGGACATTATTCGAACGACAGGTTTCGCCGATTTGAGATCCGCGACGTAGGGGGAGCTGCGAGGATACTAGCGGGTCTGCAAGAATACGCCGGCGCTGCGTACAGAACGATTGGTCCCTGGAAGGAAACGGATCATGAATTCTCTAAGGCCGAAGTCCCCTTTCAAGAGGGGGAGCGCGGCATTGTCACCTCTGTCGTCATAGAAATTTCGCAGTTGCCGCCGCATCAAAAATGGTATTTAGAGAACGGACATCCATTTACCGTAGGCGTCTCCACCCTGATGTTCACGACGCACGGCAACATCGTTCGACGATAATCATGAAAATTGATCTGCTCTCACTGCTCGTCCTCGTCGCCTGCGGCGCATATGAACCCGAGGATTCAGGCATGGCATATTGGGCGGATCCCCCAATAGTTAATATTCTAGATTTCCTGCCGTCCATACGCAATGTGCACGTTAGCTACGGAGAAGGAACTGAATACGACATCGATGACGACGCGGCTAGCATTCCGATTGGCCACACCGTGATCGTGGTAAAGTTTGACGGCAAGCCGTGCGATATTCGCGTCACAAACCTGCCGACCGCAACCTACGCGTCGAAAAATGGTACTGGGACGACCTCCATGCCAACTGGTTATTGCTTGAAGTAAACGCGCCGCAGAGCGGCGGACTAATCCACTTCGCTGTGGAGTGGCACTCCGGCGGCATAATCGCCAAGTATGTGTCCCACAACTTTTAGCCAGCACAATATGAGAGTCTGCCTGGTCCTACTCATCACCCTCCCGCCGCTAGCCCCGCCCACGCCGGCTTGATTGACGGCGTAGTAGGCGTCTCCCGCGATAACGGTTATAGTTGGCTATTTGCCGACCTTGTCCCTAGGGGACACGCATCTAAATTTTCTGCTTGGCAAAAAGGAAAATCAGGCTAAGTTTGTGGCAATCTTTCTAAAGATCGTAGGTTGGGTTGAACGAATTCCGTTAATAATCGTCGATTTTAGAGGGGTTTTCGAGTGCCCAATTTGCTTGAACCTGCCAAAATTTGAGTGAAACCCAACATTAATGGTACATTATTCCACCATCAGACATCCTCTAAATTAGATGCGTTTCGCCTGTCCAAAAAGAACATGACGCGCCAAGGCACCTGTGGTATAATTGAATGGTAGAACAATAAGGACTGCAGGACTAAATTTCAGCCTTGAATAGGAAGAACACAAGGAAAACCATTTCATCTGCTGCCGTGCAATCTCATCTGACACCACAAGAGTACCTCGCTTTGGAACGCAAGGCGACCACCAAGAGCGAATACCGCGACGGCAGCATGCACCCGATGACGGGATCAAACCGGGCGCATAATCTCGTCAGCGGAAATATCTGCTGTGGACTCCATCTCCAGTTGAAGGAGCGTTCCTGCGAGGTCTATGCTTGTGACATGCGCCTAAAGGTCAGCGCGGCCGGACTATATACCTACCCCGATATTCTCGTTGTCTGTGATGAACCGCGATTTGAGGACGCTAGTGTTGATACACTCTTAAATCCCACTGCCCTTTTTGAAGTCCTTTCGCCAACCACCGAAGCCTACGACCGAGGCGCGAAATTCGGGTACTATCGCCAACTCGACTCCATGCAAGAATACACCCTCGTCTCACAAGATTTCATGCGCGTCGAACACTACCTCCGACATAACGAGCAGTGGATCCTGACAGAATTCGGCAGCCCCGATGATATTGTTCAACTTACGTCAATTAACTGCGAACTCCCCCTACACGAGATTTATGCGAAAGTAGATTTCCCCCCGAGCGAGGCACCCCGCCAAGCCCAACAACCCGTTTGATAATCCACTCCTCTTTCCTCCTCCCTGCAAAGTCACGACCTCCTTTTCCAGCCACTGGTCACAGGTCGCTGACCACTATTCTTACCTACCACTCCAGACGGCTCTTAACAAATCACCCGTATAAATCGCGCTGGGCAACACCTCGCACTCCGCCCAGCACCCGGGGCACTTGTTGACCCATTCCCGCTGCTTCCCTATCCTGTCATTTGCCCACAAATCGGCGAATTTCTCCTCCCTCAGATTACCGGCGCTCGTCGTGTTGAACTGGCACGTCGGCACACGCCCGTCCGGCAGCAGCCGCAGGTGCGAATTAAGCGCGACACATTTCGGATTAGGCACGCCTTCACCCTCAAGCAACCGATTCCGGATGCCCTGCAAATAGTAGCGTTTCGCGAGCCGGTCAAGCAGCGGATAATTCGTGAGGTCCTTCTCAATCTCGTCGAACAGCGTTTGAAGATGCTCCTCCGTGAATTCGCCAAACGTCGTAAACTGACCAATCTGCGACGGAGCAACCTCCAGCTCCTCCTCCAAGTTATAGGTAGCGCTGAGGTCGTAAGCCATTACGACATTGTTCCGAACTCCCAACGGCTCTAGAAACTCACGCAAGCGTTTGTAGTGTTCAACCCCCTCCGCATCAACTATCGTTTGATTCACCGACAGACTCATCCGCAGCTCCTTCTGTCGCGGCGCCAGAGCATTGAGCGTCCCCACGATGAAATCCCACGCCTTGTCGTGGCCCCGCACGTGGTTATGCTTCGCCTCCATGCCGTCAACGGAAACGAGCATACTCAACGGAACATCACGCCGCCGCTTCTCGCAGAACTGCACAATCCGGTCTGTCAGGAAACCGTTCGTCGTGACATGAATCATCAGCGGTCCAAGTTTGTCCTGGGCAAAATGAGCAATGTCCAATAGGTCGCGCCGAACAAACGGCTCGCCACCCGTTAACCGCACGGCGTCCATTCGCGGCAGTTGATTGAAGATGTTTCCGATCTCGTCGAGGCTCAAATCGTTCGGCGAGGGCTTGCGCCACGAGTCGCACATGATGCACCTCGCATTGCACGAGAACGTTACGATATACGTCAAAAACCGGGGTAGTGTCACGGCGCGGCGCCGGGCGCGCAAAACCGTGTGAAGAAACGAGAGCAGACGATTTTTAATCTCGAATTGAAACCGAGGTCCGCTCATGTGGCGAGCTCCTTCTTGCGTGTGGCGGGGGGCAATGGTGAGGCGATAGGCTTGTATCCCGGCAAATACTGATTGATAATATTTAGAGCGGCGGTGTTCCCATACACCTGACGACGATTGATGCGAGCGCGAAATGCCTCGCACTGCTCCATAAAATGACGGGTGTGTACCGGCGAAATCTGCTCCATACCCACGCTCAGTCCTGCACCCGAGCATTGGACAAAATGCCCGTTGATGCGTTGTTCGTGGTTGCGGTGTTCCGGCATGGCGAGCACCGGTTTTTCAAGATAGAGCGCCTCCCCGATGAGTTGGTTGCCAGCCGTGCTTATCAATGCACGGCTTGTCGCCAAGTCCTCCACGAACCGGTGCATGTCGATCGGCAGGAATCGCAATCGTCCGGAAGACGGCTGGTCCCCCAATCCGTAAATCCGCACCTCGCACCCGCAGGCTTCAAGCGCGCGAAAAACCTCGGGAGAACCGAAACGCCGCAGATACACCACAAGATGATTGCCCCGCTCCGGAGTGGCTTCCAGAACTTCGGACCTCAACAATACGCCAATCTGGGTGACATCCTGCGCCCTCGGTTTAAGCGGCGGAAAATAGAACGACGAGACAACCGTTTGCATTTGACCGCGGCAAAAGCCGCGCACAATCTGTGCCATAAAGAACGCATGCCACCTCAGCTCCATTGGCAGCGAACTCAGGTCCGACGTAAGCAGCACGTGTTGGTGATCCAGACTGATGAATGGAACGCCTGCGCGCCGTGCGGCTCTGGGCAGCGCCGGCTCGAAATCGGTTATCGCCAAGTCGGGTGACTCTCGCTCAATGTCTGACCGCAGCCGCCGAGAAAGCGCGGCGTACCTCGTCGCATAGGACAACCCCTTTATCCCCGTCCTCACGGGATTCAGCCGGTGGCTGCGTGTGTAATGAAACGCCAACCCCGGGATGTGTCTAACGGTAACATCACTCTCTTGATACACCGGTTGTAACAGGTCGTAGGCTTGCCCCGGCGCGTAAATCACTATCCGATGATTCCGCCGCAACTCCTCAACGATGGCACGCACACGTGTGGCATGACCGCGCCCCTCACCGGACAGACTATAGAATAGTGTTGCCATAATTGAAATGTTCCTCTCTGTGTGGGACTGTATCACCCGATTGGCAATTACATTTCTCGTGCCGCATAATCCTCAATCACCGATTCCACGACTTCCCATCCTCTTTCTCCTCTAACTGCCACGGTGCTGTAGGGTGCGATCAACCGCATGAATAATGAGGACGATAGAAATCCTCTGCGCACCAGCCTTTGAAAGCACAAACGTGAAATCGGCAATCACCAGCTCCTCGCTTCCCCATCTGCTTATTCCGCGTCAAGAGGACGTTCATTGCGCTGAATCGTTCAACGCAAGCATCCCCACAACCCCAAGGTGGTCCGAAAAAATCGGAGCTTTGAGGACGGCGCTGTAACGCAACTTTACATCGTCCCCATGAACCATCAGTCCATCGATGGCTTTCTGTTGAGGCGTATTTCCGCTAAACCGATTCACTCCTCTGCGAGTTAACGGATTGAGGACAGTATCGTAGGTTGCATCGGTGGCGGCAATATTGAAAGGCTCTCCGTGTTCCACGTTCAATTCCACCCGCTGCGGATACGTCAAATTGTAATCACCGCCGACAACGAGATTGGGATAGATGGCTGCAAGGCTCAACACCTCCCTGAACTGCGACTCTGTGAAGGCTCTACCGGTAGTCCTCGGCGAATACAGATGCGTGTTCCCCAGCGCCAATCCGTCGCTATCAGCGACCAAAAGCACCCCTTTTTCCGCATGTATCTCGTCTAGCCTTCCGCCAACAGGTTTCCCGAAATACTTGTAAGCCGACTCATACGGCTCTGTCGATTTGACCATCGTGACCAATCCGCCCGTATTCATCAGGCGGTGCTTCTGACCGGATCGAAACACCTGATATTCTGGATGCTGTTTCTCCAACCAATTCACATCATGTGAACACCACACCTCTTGAAGCAGGACATAATCCGGCTTACATCCCTTAATATAGGCAACAATCCAGTTCTGCCGGGGTCTGTTCCTATACGACAACCACAGTGGAAGTGCCCATACATTCAGAACAAAAATCGATCTTGATTCCTGCCACGTCAATACCGTTGGGCTTGCTTCTATCCATGATGGCGTTTCTACCATTACTCAACCCTCTCCCCTGTTGCAATCCGGTACCGGTGTTGAGTTCTCGACGCCCCGATTCGTTGGATTAGAACTGTTTTTCTCCCCTCGGTGCGTCCCACCATTGCTCGACCCAGATTGACAAATCCGACGGCGTTGCTGCTTTTTCAACGCCATGGATGATAGCAGCGGCATGTTACAAACAGATGGCGATTATGTGAATATTGTTATTCTATTATGTTACGGCTCTGTCACAATCCTAATCTCCTCATCGCTAGCTGGGGCTCCAACTCCGGGTGCACACCCACATCCCGAGATTTCATACCAACGCTCCGACGACCTCATCGTCGAAAGCGCATACAATCCAGTCATAGCAAGTATTTCAACCTGTTCCCCACTACCATTGCATAAACCGATTTGGTGTGAAAAGTATGAAATTTCCCAAGACCCCTTCTTCAACCGGCAGCCCCCATCAGAACCTAATTTTCTGTTTGTCTCTCCATATCAATCCGCGCTCGTTGCATCCTTCCGGTAACAATTGTGCCACCTGATGTTCAAACGAGTTCTCATGATTCCCAAACTTTTTATGGGTAATATGCGGAAAATTATGCGATAATAGTTTGGGCTTACGCGGTTCGGTTTGTGCCTCGGACTCGTCAAATCGAAGACTAGTTCAGTTTTGCTCACGACAGAAAGTCGCGACCTGGAGATCGCTCCTACAAATATTCAATTTTATTGTGTACTTTCAGATATTGAACCGCGCAAATCCCAATTTCAATGTAGCCATCGCCACCGCAGGAGCAAAGCGTTCATGCCCATTGTGACATCCGAATTCCCCGGAGCCGCATTCCCGCCGGGGACAAGAGTATCGTTCAGGACAAAGGCAGGCTTGCAGGAGGGCACCGTCCAAAAACTTCTGTCGCGATGGGCGCAGGTAGGGACACCGCACGAAGGGCTATGGAACGTCCCTTACGGCGCCTTGACACACGCGGCACCGGCGACGGCGCCCGCAATGCCGCTCAAAGAGGTCGAGGTGATCGGGCTGCGTCTCATCCGAAAACACCAGTCGATGAACGGACTCAAAAAAGGGTGGAAGTTTGGGTTCGATCTCGCGCCAGTGCGCGGAGGCGTATGCAGGTACAAAGAAAAGCTGATCGCGCTTTCCGTGGCATACTGCCTGAAGGCATCCCGGGAGGAGATTGTGGATACCATTCTGCACGAGATTGCCCACGCAATTGTCGGTCCGAATCATGGACACGATGAGGCGTGGAAAATCGTGGCGCGGCGGATTGGATGCACGGCGAAACGCTGCCACCAAGTTGATCATACACCTCCGCGCTGGCGGGGAGAGTGCCCGTGCGGTAAAGAGTGGAAACGCCAGCGCCTGAGCCGCCGCGCACGAGCAGGCTATTGTCCGAAGTGCAAGGGCAGGATTTCTTGGCAAAGGGTGGAAGTTGCATCCTAAACACAAACGGCGAGTTGCAGGATTGGCACGCCTTCGCAAACCGCAGAGATTCGCTGATTCTAGCGTCAACGATACAGGGGGAAGTCATTGATTCCTTTCAAATACAGAACAGTTTTCAGGTTGCTAACCCTCCTCGCCGTGTTCCTTTCAAGTTCGGTGATGGTGGGAGCCGAGACGCCGCGCTTTCCGGACCGAATCCCGATGGTAGAACGTCCATTTTCGGATGATCCGGACAAGTTCAAATTTGCGATCATCGGCGACAAGACCGGCGGCGGCGAAGACAAATGGCACGTGTTTGACCGCGCCATCGCCGAAATCAATGCGCTGAAACCCGACTTTGCCATCATGGTCGGTGATCTGATCCAGGGTTATACCACGGATTCAAAAGAGATTGAGTCTGAATGGAAAGAATTTTGGGGGCACCAGTCACCCTTGCGAGTTCCCTTTATAGCGCTGCCGGGCAACCACGACATCACGAACCGCATGATGTACGATTACTGGGTTGATAATCTCGGACGCACGTATTCGGCGTTCACCTACAAGAACTGCCTTTTTCTGCTGCTCAACACGGAGGAAAGACACGGTCTTCCCAGATCCCACGACGGCTGGTGGGAAAACTGGTTTGGCGCTCGTCAAATCGACTACGCCCTCGCGGAACTGGCGAAACACAAAGACGTGCGGCACACCTTTGTTATGCTGCACAAACCCGCATGGCTGCACGAAGATTCGGGGTGGCTTGAGATTGAGGCGGGTCTTGCCGGACGTGATTACACGGTGTTCGCGGGGCACTACCATAACCTGACGCTGCACACGCGGGATGACCATCGCTATTTCGTTCTGGGCGCGACCGGCGGCGCTTTCACGCCGCAGCAAACGAAAGAATTCGGTGCGTTTGACCATTACAGCATCGTGACGGTGGACGGGGGCGATGTGGGCGTTGCGATAATTGAACCCGGCAACGTTCATCCGGCGGACATCTCGACCGCCGAATTCAAAGAGAAACTGACCAACTTCCTCACAATCATACCCGATTTCAAGATTAACAGACAACGGACACAGTCGATTGGCACGGTTGAATTCCGGTTGAAGAATACACTCGAAAAACCGGTGAAAACCGAGGTCATGTTCGGTATGGATGCGAACTGGAAGATAACGCCGCTTACAATTGTCCTTGAGGCAAAACCGGGCGGGGAAGCGAAGAGTGCCGTGGAGTTTGCTTGTCCATCCGATGTGCTGCTCCCGTTCCCTACTTACGGGTATTCAATTGCGTATGGCGGAGAGGTGTTGTACGGTCAGTTAAGGGTAATGGATCTTGTTGACCCGATGGATCTGTATAGTCTCAAAGATTGGATGATTTTGGGTCCCTTGGATCTCGGCGTGACGGATCCGCCGACAACACCGGGAGCATATCCGGCACAGTTCACTGCGGACCTTCTACCGGAGATGGATAGATCGGCTCATCAGGGTAAAAACGGGCAAATCTTCTGGCAAAAATACCGCGCCGAGGATGGTCGGGTTAAATTGGGCGAAGTGTTCGGTAAACCAAACTGGGCAATCGGATACGGAGTGTCCCGTATCAAGAGCCCCGACGACCGGGCAGTCCTGGCGGCGGTGCGGTGGAACGACATCGGGCGGCTTTTCCTAAACGGCGACGAGTTTCGGGTTTCGGATGTTTCGGGTTATGTCGAACTGCCGTTGCGGGCGGGCTGGAACACCCTAATGGTAAAGTGCGCGAATTACACGGGCGCATGGAGCTATCGGATAGCAATCGAGAACCCGCGCGATGACCTCCAATTCTCTAATCGGCAGAAGTAGGGTGGGATCAAGCGAGCGGTTAGCGAGTGCGATAGGGTTCCTCTGCCCACCTTCTCTTGTAGCGTGCGATCAAGTGCCCCAACAGGGAGCGATTAAACGAGTGAACAATGAGCGCGACAGTGCTCCCATAGGGATTAAATTACAATAATCAGTTTTCGTAGGTTGGGTTGAACGGCAGCTTGAAAATCTCACCTACAGAGCGTACAAACCTTAGAATCTCCACAACGCTTTTAGACACAAGAATCCTAGTGAAACCCAACTTTCTTCTCAACAACGCTTGAGCACATGAATCATGTCCATTTACCTTGAACCGTCACAACTCAATTTTTGGGAAACTAACGGCTATCTCAGAATCCCCGGATTCTTCTCGGACAGCGAGGTCGCCGCGCTGCGTCAATGGGTTGCCGAAATCGAAGGCTGGGAGCAAGACCCGGGTAGGTGGATGCACCATTACGAATCGGTATCGGACGGCACCCGGCTCTCGCGCACGGAAAACTTCATTCCGTATCATGAGGGCATGAAATCGACACTGACGAGCGGCAAAGTGTTGGACGTTATCTCGGAGTTGACCGGAGAGCCAGCCGTACTCTACAAAGAGAAAATCAACTACAAATATCCCGGCGGCGGCGGTTACGCCCCCCATCAGGATGCTCCCGCCTATGAGTTCGTTAAGAACCACACCACATGCCTAATCTCGATAGATGCGGCGACGGTCGAGAACGGGTGTCTGTACTTTTCGCCCGGGCGACATCGGGAGGGCATGATTGCACTGGACGCGGACGGTTGTATTGCTCCGGACGTTGCAGATAGCATGGATTGGGTTGCCGCGCCCACAGAACCCGGTGATATCCTGTTGTTCAGCTCCTACATTCCCCACAAGAGCGGCGCGAACGGTTCGAATCTCCCCAGACGCATCATCTATGCAGTCTACAATAACCTCTCCGATGGCGATTGGCGCGACAAATATTACAAGGACAAGCGTCAAGCTTTTTCGGAATACGCAGCGGACGAATCGGGAAGATCCGGTCAAATCAGCAAGATAGCCCATTTTCAAGGAAGGACGGTATTGAAAAATGAAGAATAGCCCCCACGAAACGCTCGCGGAGAACATGGCGGGCGCTGCACGCGGTCAGAAGATTGCCGCCTTATTCGACTTTATGGTGCGAAGAGGGCAGACCTTCTACGATGAGTCCGTGACGCAACTGGAACACGCACTCCAGTGCGCAAACCAAGCTCGAATCAATGACGGCACGCCGACGCAGATTGCAGGCGCCCTGCTGCATGATTTGGGACATTTTTTGCTGGACGAACATAACGCCGACAAAGCGTTTCTGGCGGACGATCTGAATCACGAGGCGGTGGGCGCGGACTTTCTGGAATCGTTCTTCCCGGATGCGGTAACGACGCCGGTACGATTGCACGTGCCCGCAAAGCGCTACCTCTGCGCGACAGACGCGGCATATTACGACGGATTATCCGAGGCGTCGAAGCGGAGTCTACGAGTTCAGGGCGGTGTGATGTCGGAGGATGAAAGGTCCGCGTTTGAGCAAATCCCTCATTTCGAGGATGCGCTCAGCTTGCGGCGATGGGACGACCTCGCGAAAGTGAAAAACCTGGAGACGCCAGGGTTAGATGTTTACCGAGAGGTTGTGCAGAGTTGTTTGCGGTGAGATGACGGGACTTGCTAGGGTGAAGAAACCGAGTTTCTCCGAGAAACTCGGTTTCTGTGGTCTACAACACATAGGTTGGGTTGAGCAATCAAGCGAGTAAATAACGAACTGGTTTTACTATCGTCCTCCCTATCCAGACGGTTGATTGATAGAAATTCCTGTAACAACCGAGTTCCATCAAATTTCCACGGCGAGTTTACGTTTCGATGCATCGCCTATGTAAGGAATCATAGCGCAACCCAATTTACGCATCTTCCGTGTTGCCACTTATCCGTTCTCTGATTTCGGCGCGGAGATCGTTTGCTACATTATTAAGTTGTTCTGTGAGTTTCCTCGTGTCCACATGGATCGCTTGAGAGTTGGCATCAATCTTATCGGAAAGTCGTTGGATTTCAGATCGCATTTGGCGCATCTCTTCACAGATTTCATTAGTGACCGCAAGCGTTGCAGAAAATCCATGATTAATGGTAATTGTGAGTTTGGCGATCCTGCTACCTATGTGCTTTCCCAGTTTATCGATTGAGCGATCCAAATCAACCTTGCTCTGAAATCGCCACCCCAACAAAAACACCGTAACGCAGATTCCCAGAAATGTACACAAATTGACTATAAGCGGAAGCCATACCGTCAAAACATCAATTGAGTTGTCCATTGTCTCAAACTCTACCTTCGACGCCAAATTCTCAAGCCGTTTCATTCTAAATTAGCTGAATGCCTGAATCACATCACACTTCGCCAATTAAAACGATTCGGTTGATATGGATACACGCATTCCGGACGAAGTCGGCAATTTTATAGCCACCGATCCCGCCCTTCAACTTGAGATTACCCTAATATAAGTGGCAGGATGAAGGGCACAATCAACTTCTGAATCACGGTCAGCGTGCCAAAGATTGAATAAAACACGGCACACAGCACCAGCCCAATCTGCCGCCAAACCGGAGGCTGGATCTCCTTCGGCAGGAACTTCCGGTTCACGTAAAGCGTGTGCAGCGACGTAATCACCAGCAGGTATCCGCCAATCGTCGCGGAAACCAAAATCATGAAAAACGGTTTGGCAAGGTACATGGCGACCACGCCCCAAAGGATATAGACGACGAGGATTGGGTAATAGATGTATTTCGCATCGGATTCTTTCAGTCGTCTCGCCTTTGAGAACCCTGTCCAGATGATGTCCGTGTAACGCCGCGGGACCATGTCTACGTTGCCCAGCTGTGTGGAAAAGAGCACCCAAAACCCGCACAGCAGCGTCAGATACCAGAAGATTTGTCCGCCCTTCTCCGCGAGTCCCTCCGCTTGGAATGCCGCCGCCGACCACTCGTCAATCGCCTGTCCGGCTGGCACAAACGAAATCGTCAGCATCGCCGGAAGCGCCATCCCGAAAAAGCAGCCTACCACCCAGATGTAATATTGCTCAAAACGGTTATACTTCCACCATTCGCGGAATCGTTTCACGTTTTCCGGGGTAATCCGGAACACCTTGCCGAGATGCGACAGCGTCACCTTCTGCCCGCCGATTATCGACGGTATGGCGCCAACGAGTTTACTCATGCCCCAGCCTTTGTCGCGGACGTAGTTGGTAATGGTGATGTTCCCCAATCCGCCGCTGCCGGCGAACGCGGCAAATGCGCCGAGCAATAGCCAGTCTATCCCGCCGCCTCCCTCATCCGCCGAGGGTAGTGCGCCGAAACTAAAGAATCCCTTGATAACCGTCCACCAAACCTTCGGAGAGACCATGAAGATGTCGATGATGAGCAGGTATCCGATAATCCACACCACCATGACGAGTTGAACTTTCTCAAGGGCGTTATAGATTTTACCGCCGAACAGGACAATGAAGAGGCAAACGAAGAAGATGAGATACGCAAACGTACGAACCGTCCCCTGATCCGCATCAGCCGGCATATACCCCAACCACGCCGCGGCAACGGCTGTAACTGCCGCCATCGCCCAGCCGGGCCAAATCCCGAAGAAGTCGATGATTGAATAGAAGAACGCCCAGAACCGTGACCCCGGACGGCACCGCATATAGCCGCTCAGCATTGGCTCGCCCGTATAAACGGTGTAGCGTATGGCTTCCGTGTTGAGAAACGCCTGAAGGAAGATGGCAATCGTCGCGATCCAGAGCAGCCTGCCGCCGTACTGTGCCGTAATCGCCGGACCCAACAGCCACTCGCCGCTCCCAATCGAACCGCCGAGCGCGATGATTCCGGGGCCCAAGATATTGCGAAATGCGCCGCTGAAACGGTAGGGCGGCGGCGCGGGTAGATCCTGAACCTCCCAGTCCGGCAAACTCCCGCCGGGAACAGTTTCCGTTGCTGAACTTTCCGTGTTATTTTGATTTTCTTCCATATCTTCTCCGTAAACGATAGTTGACAAACCACGCCTTTGATGTTGAGATATACAGGTCTTACGCAATTGGGGTTGTAGGGTACGCAGATCTGCGTCCCCTACGGAATTATACAATGTCCCGCTCGCTATTTACGCAGTCAATCATAGATTGTCGTCCATCCTTCCCGCCTTCCATTCTTCCAATCTTTAAGGCGTTTGTGCGCCTTGCGTCTCCACATAGAGGGAGTAAAGGGATTGACTGCCAGCCATAAACAGCCGATTCTTCTTCACGCCGCCGAAACACAGGTTCGCGCAAACCTCCGGGAGATGAATTCTGCCGATGAGGTCACCGTCCGGGGCATAGACATGCACCCCGTCAAACCCTTCGCCAGCCCAGCCGGCGGACGCCCACAGGTTGCCGTCAATGTCGCAACGAATGCCATCCGAGGTCCCAGGTGCCATGTCGCAGAAATCTCTGCCGTTCGTCACGCTGGTCCCGTCTACTACATCGTAGACACGTATATGACGAGAATGGTCAGGCTTGTGGGAGGCGCCGGTGTCAACGAGGTAGAGACGCGAATAATCGGGCGAGAAACATAGCCCGTTCGGTTTCTCAAGCTCGTCTACTACCACGGTTGCCTCACCGGTATCCGGATTGAGGCGGTAGACGTTGGTCGGCAACTCGAACTCTGCCCGGTGTCCCTCATAATTCAGGAGTATTCCGTACCCCGGATCGGTGAACCAGACGTGCCCGTCTTCGTGCACCACCGCATCGTTGGGCGCGTTCAAGCGCCTACCCTCGAATCGATCTATCAGCACCGTAATTGTGCCGTCAAGCTCGGTGCGCGTGACGCGGCGGGCGCCGTGTTCACAGGTAATCAATCGTCCCTGCTTGTCGCGCGTGTTGCCGTTGCTGTTGTTGGAAGGGCTGCGGTAAACGCTAACCTCTCCCGTTTCCTCCGTCCAACGCAGGATTCTGTTGTTGGGGATGTCGCTCCAAAGTAGATAATGTCCATCGCCAAACCACACGGGCCCCTCTGCCCAGCGGCACCCCGTCCAGAGGCGCTCTACCGCCGAATTTCCAATTGCATAATTTTTGAACCGCGGATCGAGTATTTCTATTGCCGGATCGGGATACCGAACCGGTCCCCCATCCCAACTTCTATTCATAGATGCCTCCACTTTGTATTGCTTCTAATCCCTAAATTGAGTAACTTTCAAGAAAAAACCTGCATTCGGACATTGCCCCATGAAACGCTTCTGCTGGATAGGCGACTCCAACAAATCCTGATGTCACCCGTAGGTTGCATCAAGCCATCTTTAGATATCTATGCCCGAATTCTTGAGAACGATTTGTCAATTCGTCAGATTCGTCACTTTTTAGTGCACACCCCTGATGAGTTCCAAGTATGGAGAGGGCAATCTCAAGGTATGTCACTCAATTTATAAGGCTTGTCGTCAAAAGAAAGACAATTTAAACTCGTAAAACCAAGAGGAGCTTTGTCTACTTCTCACTTTTCGCACACCAAGTAAATTTCACAAATCCCGGAGGTTGAAACCTGATTGAAACCCCGTCGAATTTACTATGTTGAACTTCCTTCATCTGTATCAAATGGACGGGGCGGTTCAGTTTGCCACGAATCAACCAAGATAAAATGCTATCGGCGTGAGGTTGTCTGTCAATGCTCAGGGGAAACGCACCTGATTTTCTAGCTCTATGTAGGTTGGGTTGAACAGCGCCATTCAAAAAATCAAACATCTTGCTCAGTTGTCGATGTTCGATTCCGCGTGAAATCTCCCAGAATCCAGTGAAACCCAACTTGAAAATTACCGTGTGGGTTGGGATGTTGGGTTTCATTCCATCTAGCCACGCCGCACTATCGTTGAAGATCTTTCATTCGGTTCGCGTTAGATAGCGATTCGCATTTACCCATTCAACCCAACCTACATGACTCCCTATTAACCCACCCGCCACATCGCTCAAAATCAGATGCGTTTTCCCTGTGTCCATGCTAACATAGTCTTGAATCTATTGCCGACAAATGCTAAAATATGGCGGATGCTAGTCAAACGGAGAGGTTAATTCTCATCGCACGCAACCTGAAGGAGAACACTATGACAAGCATATTTCAAACGGAGCTTCAGACTTTCGAGGCGCATATGTCAGAGTTGCTCGTAGACAATGCGGGCAAGTTTGCCTTGATAAAGGGTGACCGACTTGTTGATGTCTTTGATACCAATGTTGATGCGCTTCGACAAGGTTATAAAGAATTTGGAAATGTCCCCTTTCTGGTTAAGCAAATTACCTTGGTTGAACAACCAGCGCACTTCACATCCAACCTTTTGCGAGTTTGATTATGTCGTCTTTTACATCATTAGGAGAGACTGTCCGAGACAAAGGGTTGGTTGTATCTGCAACGCTGGTACCCAGTTCTGTAATGCCGATAGATGGGTCGCGAAATTCTGTCAATTTGGATGCCATGATAGATACAGGGGCATCTCACACAGTAATTCGAGACGACATTCCTGAAAAGTTAGGATTAAATCAGGTTGGCGAGATCTCTGCCAATACACCTTCGGCTACTGGTGTAAGGTGTTACCAGTACGCTGTAGACATGATGCTGCCAGATAACGTGCGTATTCAGAACATTATAGTTAGTGCGATGCCACTTGAAGATCAGCCAATTCAATGTCTTATCGGAAGAGATATTCTGGCTAAAGGCGTCCTCATCTATATTGGTTATGTGAATCAATTTACCCTTAGTTTTTGATGCCGTATTACAAAACCGTACCCTTTGAATAGTTAATTCATGCCCGCCTCTCTTAACACCATGTTGAGCCAATCGCTAAAAATTCCCTAAATCGTCAATTGACACTCACCGCGAATTGTGACGTGAATCCACACCTCACTCCGTCGAAAACCTGAACAGAATGCTGTGGGAGTAAACATCTCCCGGGCGCAGAATAACCGATTGCCAGCCGGGCACCCCCTCTTTGTTGATTGCGTCCGGAAAGTGCTGCGTTTCGAGGCAGAACCCCGCATGTTTTTTGTAGACCGTATCGTTCTTGCCGGTGAGTGAACTATCAAGATAGTTACCGGTGTAAAGCTGCACTCCCGGCGCGTCCGTGTGGACTTCCATTTTTCGGCCCGAACTCGGTTCACTGACGCGAGCTGCCAACCTCATCGCACCCGCCTCGCCGTTGAGCGCGAAGTTGATGTCGTATCCTCCCGGATCCTCTCCGCCATCGCCGGGTAACTGACCAATATCCCGTCCAATCGGTTTGGATTCACGGAAATCGTACGGCGTGTTTTCCACCGGTGCAATCTCGCCCGTCGGGATGACCGTTTCGTCGGTTGGCGTGTAATTGTCGGCATTGAGACTCAGTTCGTGTCCCAGAACGTCACCGGCGTCATGCCCTGCGAGATTCCAGTACGCATGATTCGCAAGATTCACAATGGTGGGTGCATCGGTTTCGGCGCGCATATCTATCCGAAGCTCGTGCGTCATGAGCGTGTAGGTGACCGTCACCGTTAGGTTGCCGGGATAGCCCTCTTCGCCGTCGGGGCTGACGTATTTCATCGTCAAGAACGCACCGTCGACGCTTTTCTTTACCTCAACGACATCCCACACCTTCTTGTCAAATCCCTCCTCGCCGCCATGCAGGTGGCTGGGACCCATGTTGGTCGCGAGTGTGTACTCCTGCCCATCAAGCGTAAATTTGCCGTCCGTGATGCGGTTCGCGACTCTGCCGACGACGCAGCCGAAATACGGGTGACCGGCGAGATAGCCGTCAAGCGTATCGAATCCGAGGGCGACATCGGCGCTCTTCCCGTTGCGGTCGGGGAGGTGAAGTTCCGTGAGGAGCGCCCCGTAATTGGTGATTTTCGCGGTAATGCCGTAGCCGTTCTTCAGTGTGTACAGGTAGACGGATTTGTCGCCAACCGATCCCCACTCGGTTTTGTGAATGCTTGCACCGCCGTGCCCTTGAACGTGAGCTCGGGCGGACGTCACCAGTAAGCCCACCAAGAGCATTAACCCAACTGTGTATACCGAAATTCCCATCATTTACCTCCTTGGAATAGAAAATGAAGTTCTTTACGAATCTTCAGATTGACCTTCTAAATTTGTAGGGTGCCATCAGAGGACGGGTAATGAATGTGATAGAGATCCTCAGCGATCAAGATTCCATACAACGAGTGCTTTAGGTAGGAAGGAATTCCGATTCCCGACGTGTCAGGATGCCCATCGCTCGGGATTAGCAATCAGGATTCTCTATCGCCCTGGGCCCTCTATGGGAACTCTAGCGCGCTCCTTGATCAGTTGCTTGATCTCCGTCCGGAGTGGGAATCGCGACCTGGAGATCGCTCCTACAGAGGTCGGTTGACCGGCTACGATGCAGCAATGGGGCAAGGGGATCTCTATCGCACTCCTTATTCAGTCCGTTGATTGTTCGCTTAATCGCTCCTATAATCCCGAATATACGATGGCCGTGTAGGGAATAACGATCATTATTCCCTACACCCCGCACAACAGGCAATTATGCGTTGCCGGCCTGTTGTTTCGCTCGCCGTTTGGCGGCGAAACGCTTGATAAACTCGTCTACCGTGACGCCGATGAGAATCACGCAACCGATCACCGTGAACTCGGACTCGGTGGCAACGTTGAGGAAAAAAACCGCGTTCTTTATCACCTCAACCATCGCCGCCCCGCAGATAATGCCGCCGATCGTTCCTTCCCCTCCGCGAAGGCTGCACCCGCCGAGCACGGCGCCCGCGATAGCATACAGCTCGTAAAAGTTCCCGAACGTCGACGGTTGAACCGAATTCTGATCCAGCGCGAACAGCATCCCGCCGAACCCCGCCAGAACCGAGCAGATCATGTAGGCGCAAATCACCATTCGATCCGTATTGATTCCGCTGAAACGCGCCGCTTTCTCATTTCGACCGAGTGCGAGCAGGTAGCGCCCGTATATTGTTTTGTTGAGAAAGAGCGCGGCGATGCCCCCAAGCAGCAGAACAATCACGAACGGCATCGGGATGACGTCAAACACCCGATACTTCACGATGAGGCGCAACCCCTGGAAATCGTTGCCGAAGCCTTGGTTAATCTCGCCCGTGATGTACCGGGCGACTCCGCGGTAGATGAACAGCCCGCAGAGGGTGACGATGAAGGGTTGCAGCTTGAGCTTGGTGATTAACACCCCGTGCGTGAAGCCGATAGTCAACGCCAGTAGGATGACCAACGCGAACCCGACGCCCACGGGCAGCCCCGCCCCGACGAGAAAAAGGGGGAAAAGCGATCCAGTCAAGCCGATCAGAGAACCGATTGAAAGATCGATGCCCGAGGTGATAATCACAAACCCTGCGCCGATAGCCAGGATACCGTAAAGCCCCGTCCAGCGCGCCATGTTTGTCAAATTGCGAATTCCCAAAAAGCGCGGCTCAATCACGCCAGTGATGAGGAAAATGGCTGCCAAGAGCAGGAAAATGCCCAGCGTCTTTTTCATGTATCTAACTTGCTCCAGTTGCCAATCCCATGACCGCTTCCTCACTGAGCATGTCGCGCCCGAGTTCGCCCGCCATCGCTCCATCGTGTATGACCAGCACACGATCCGAAATCCGCAGAATCTCCTCAAGGTCGCTGGAAATTGCCAAGATAGCGACGCCTTGACCTGCCAACTTCTCAATCAACTGGTAGATTTCGCTCTTGGAGCCGACATCGATACCCCTGGTCGGTTCATCCAATAGGAGGACTTTCGGTTTGAGGGAGATCCATTTGGCAAGCACCACTTTTTGTTGATTGCCGCCGGAGAGCAGCCCGACCTCGTTTTCGATCGAGGTTGTCTTCACATTGAACTCATCCACCGCCTCCGTCGCCAGGTCGGCGACCTCCTTCTGACGCACGAACTTACCCGTCTGATAACGGTCCAGTGCGGACAGCGAGACGTTGTCGCGTACGGCGAACTCCGTAATCAATCCGTAATCCCGACGATCCTCCGGAACAAGTGCGATGCCCGCGTTGATTGCGTCGCGGGGATTGTTGATTGCTACAATCTCACCTTCCACCTTGATCGTCCCGGAGACAGCGCCGTCAACGCCGAAGATTGCCTGCGCCAACTCTGTCCGCCCCGCTCCCACGAGGCCCGCCATTCCCACCACCTCTCCCGCATGGAGAGTGAAACTGATAGGCTGTTCCGAAAGTCCGGGGACCACCAAATCGGAGACCTCAAGCACCGGCGCTCCAACCTGGTGCTCTCTATGCTGATAGAACTGCGTCAGAGATCTGCCCACCATCAGCGATACCATGCGCTCGTGGTTAATCTCGCGGCGCGCCAACTCGCCGCTATTTTCGCCGTCTCTGAGGACAATCACGCGGTCGGCAATCTGACCGACCTCCATCAGGCGATGGGAGATGTAGACGATACAAACGCCCCGGGATTTCAGGCTTCGGATAAGATTAAAGAGTCGATCCGTTTCGTGTTGCGTCAGGCTGCTCGTCGGCTCATCCATGATGATCATCCGGGCGTTCTGGGATAGCGCCTTGGCAATCTCTACTATCTGCTGATGCCCGATGGAAAGCTCGCGGACGGTTGTTTCCGGGTCGCAGTCCATCTCAAGTTGATCTAGGATATCGCGGGTGATGCGGCGAATCGCCCTCTGATCGATAAATCCTAGACGCCGAAACTTGCGCGGTTCCCTGCCCAAGAAGATATTCGCCCCCACGCTCAAATTGTCCGAGAGATTGAGTTCCTGATGGATGAACGCAATCCCCAATTCGGTCGCCTTGGCGACAGTCGGGATGGTCACCGGTTCCCCTTCAAGCCAAATAGTTCCCGCGTCGGGCGGATGGACGCCGGCGATGACCTTCATCAACGTGCTTTTGCCCGCACCGTTCTCTCCGATGACGGCGACAACCTCGCCGAGGCAAAAGGAGGCGTTCACATTGTTGAGCGCGTGCACACCCGGGAAGTGTTTGTGGATTCCAGTCGCCTCCAAGAAGGGATTCGCATCAGCGTTTGGCATAGTATTTCCGATTCATACCCCAATAAAAAAGCCCCAAGGGGGCGATAGATGTATAGGAATAGCGAATTCACACACTCCAAAGCACCGGAGGGGCGACAGATATGCAGCAAGTGACGACATCGATCGACAAGTATCCTCATCTAACGATCAAACATGACCTCGCCACTAATTCAACTTTTCGACAATGTGCTCTCGTGCACAAAGATAGCGAAACCCAACAGCCAAGCATGCGGTGCACGTTGGGTTTCACTCATATTTCGGCTCATTCAGACGGAATATAACCTTGATAGCCCTCCTTCAGCGTGTGATTTTCCACGCAATTTCCGTTCAACCCGACCTACGCACTCGGAAAATAGATCAATCAAACAATTATTAAGCGTGACAACGATCCCATGCAAAAAAACTACTCCTTGCTCAGTCTCTTGGTCGCTTCGCTCAGTCGATTGATCGGTTGCGAGGTAGCCGTTTTTCCTAAGTCTTACGTCTCAAGATAAAATTTAATGTTCATATTAAACGGTATATGGTAAACTATTGTTGTTATTTTAGTTGTGGCACAAACTCCATGATATTACCATCTTCGGCAAGGAGAGAAGACAAATGGAAACCTGGCTACCCACGATTGCACCGCTTATCGCTATTGCCGGTTTGTGGTGGAAGATTACTACAAGCATGGCAACTAAAGCTGATCTACACAAGCAAAAAGACGACATAGATAAACAGTTCACAGAGGTTAAAGCCGATATTCGAGAGATTCGTCAACTCTTTTTCAGCCTGTAGGTTGGGTTGAACAAGGCGAAACCCAATTATTCAAATCCCCTCCCCTTTCTCTCCGGAGAATCGAGGATGCTGTAAAAGGAAATCTTCCGCCCTTCCACTCTTCTATCCTTCCAATTCTATTCTTCCCAGTCGATGCAAAGAATCAACACTTACATTCAAACTTGCAACAGCTAACCTACTCCGGAATCGGCTTGTTCATCAGTTCGTCAATCACGCCCTGTCGCCGCTGTTGCGCGTTCAACACATCCAATTTCCCCACAAAAATCATTAGTTTGCCGCCGTCTGGCAGCGCCTCTTTGACCAACTTGCCAACCTGTCGCCCGCCGAGATAGTTATTCGTGCCGAGATAGAACAGGCGGTTGCTGTCGGGCGCGTCGCTGTCGTGGCACAGGAGGTCGACCTCGTCGGCTACCTTATTGAGAAGCGCCGTCTGATTCTTCGGATCAAGCGGGCTTACGGCAATCCCCTTGATTTCGTCCTTCTGAATGAGCGTTTCGAGGATTCGATTCTGTTCCGCCGAAGAACCGTCGTGGGGAATCTTGAATTCGCAGAGGATGCCGAAATCCTGTTCCGCTTTGTAACATCCGGCTCTGGCATAGTTCCAGAACTCGTTGGGGACGTTCACCACGAAGGCGAAATGGTGCCCGCCCTCCGGTTTTTCGGCGGCTTTCGCGGTTTCACCCAACGCACTGAGTTCCTTGAGGTTTGCCCAAAATTCATCGACATTGTCCTTCTTAATAACCTTGGTCGGGATGTCCAGCGTTTTGTTCGGCGGAATCACGGACGTGTCGCCCTCCGCGAGCGCATTGAGATATTTCATCGACTGGTAACCGAACTCGTAAGGCTGCTGCACAACGGTGCCGTGTACATGGCCGTCCTTGATTCCCTGCAACGTCGAGCTGTCTTCGTCGAACGAGATTAACTTTACCTTCCCCTCCATGCGCGCATCCTTCACTGCTTCCAGGCATTGAGGGGTATTGTACGCCCATAGCCCCACCATCGCGTCGATGTCGGGATACTTCTTGAGGGTGTTTTCGGCGTTCTTCTTCGCCGTCGCCGAATCGCCCTGATCCGTCCGTGTGTCCAGAATGATATATTTCCCAGCCACGATGGCGCTTGCCGGGAGATCGCTACCCTTATCACACGCGCTCGCCGTGACAAGGAGAAACAAAATGAGTACCCGTAGGATTACCGTGATTTGCCGTGTCATGAGAGCTCCTTTGATTGTTAGACCGTTGTTCTGTCATGTGAATACCGAGGGTCGTTTGAGGACATTTTAACAGAATCGATGGTTTTGAGCAATGGCAAAGCGCCGTAATACGTAAAGCGTAATTATCATAGGCGCGTATGTATTAACCAAGAGTCTTTATAGTTGAACAACGCGGTTGCGGCGATGTTTGACGAAGGAGAGGATGTTTAGCCTCTGCTGCGCGGTGGTCATGATGCGCGAGCGGCAGGCGCCCTGGACAGCGTCGGGCGCGTCGTTGTGATCGGCAGACGGGAATTGCCGGAATTGCGTCCATAATTCGGGGGGCAAGTCCTGTTCGTTGAACGCCAGCCAACCGTTGGCTATCGCAGGTTCAAGGGTTTCGATGCGGTCTTCTTTGTTCTGGTGCTGCGCGTGATACGTAATTGCGCCTTTAAAGCGATGCCGCAATTTCATCACGCGAAATGCGTGGTCGGTGGACATCTTAATTGTGCCATCCTTATCCGGGCGCTGTTCGCAGACGAAATTGGATTTCGGATGTGAGGACGCCAACATCGCGTTGGCGCGCTGCGCCAGCAGGATTGCGTTTTCCATCTGGTCCGTCAACGGGGCACGCTCCAGCCACGCCAGCATGACATAGCCGTTTACGCCGGAAAGTGAATCGGGGTTCATTTTACTTCCACCATCCAATGGTTCCCAAACAACAACGACAGCGCAGGCGTAGCTATTCGCAAGCGCATCGCGCCCGCCCATGGTGTCGAGGTATGTGGTGAAACCGCCGATATCGTGCCAGGACACGACACGCCCGTCGCTTCGTCGGAAGCCTTCCTCGGTGAGGGAGAAGGTGATAGCTTCTTCCATTTTGAATAAGGACATTCCCGGATCGCGGGCATCGTTTTGAAGTTCGCGAATCACGCGGTGGTAGCCGCGTTCGACGATTTCCTTGCGGACGCGGACGTAGGGGAGTTTTTCTTCCCACAGCATATCGACACCGGCATTCATCTCGGTTTTACGGGATTGGAAGAAGACGTTTGCCTTGCTCTCGCGTTCATCGTCGTCAAGGGTGGTGTCGCTGTACACACGTTCCCACTCTCTCCACAGGCGCTCGGCAGCGGGGTGATAAATGTCGTCGGGGTGACAGACGGCTTGGTAGCGCAGCGTCTGCCAACCGGGCACGGTTCGGAGGTGCTCGGAGAGGGATTCGGGGTGTTTGACGGTATCGACAATCATGGTGTTGGAGTGCTCACTTCCGAGGTCGCCGGCGTACATGAAGTCGGTCATGAACCAGTCTCTGTCTTCTTCACGGAGAACGGGATTGAGGCAACGCTTCGGGTCTTCGATATCGTCGCAAAGTTTCAGTGTGGGTCGGACATCGCCGAGGAGCGCGCCGCGGGGCGACGCGCCTCTGCCGAGGGGCCTGAGACCGATGCCGTTTCGGGTGTCGGTTTCGGTTTTTGTCCACGGGGAACCGACGAGGTCTCCGAAGTCGCGCCGGATGAGGTGATTGTGTTCGAGGACGCCGCGGATTTCGGTTATGCGCTGGCGCGCCATGCGTTCGTTGCGTCCGACGATGAGGATGAATTCTTCAGGTTGTCTATCCATTATGAGATCGAAGTTCTTGTAGCAGATTCGCCATAGGGGGATTAGGCGATTGACAAGGGTTGTCTTGCCGGTACCGCGGGGTGCTTGGACATTGATCTGTTTACCGTACTCGCCGGGCTTGACCGCACCGAGGATTTGGATGTGGAAGTCTTTGAGGTCGAGCATGCGGTAGCTGGTGTCTTTTATGTAGTAATCGACGAAGAAATTGGGTCGGACGTATCCAGCGTGTATGTTATACGTCAGAGCCAGGTCCAAACGATTCATCAAGATTGCCTTCGAGATAAAGGCGCGCAAGCCGCTCTGCGTCATCGTCTCGAACTGTTGGATCAGATACTTGTTCGGTTGGATCATGGGAAATACCGTTCATAAGAGCGTCCGAGATTACATCTAGGACGACTTTCTTGATTGGAACTAGGGAGCGCGAGAGGGCAAGGAAATCATTCGCGGATTCGACCGGGACGTTAGGCGCGTGCTCTCGCAGTCGCATGGCAATGGTTGAAATCGCGGCAGAAGCGGGTCGCAGCGAGGTTTCAACGATTTTCTTGCAATGTGCGAAATACTGCGATTTTATGCGATTATATTCTTGGCTCCACTCACCTGAGAATGCGTTTGACCGCGGATTGGAGGTTCTAAGCGCGTCCGCTATTTTTTTCCGCGGGACATTCTCCCACTCGGGGTGTGTTTCCAACAGCCAGTTTATCAGGGAGGTGGTGGTTGCACCCTGAAACACACGGCGCCAAAGAGTTGCGCGATGTTCTTCATGGCTCAGGGAAATTTCGGGTTGATTGTTTTCTTGTGACATATTTAGAACCTTTCTTAAGGTATCGGGGCAAGATGCCCTCCTACAAGGGTTATTTGGGGATTAGGTGGAATAAAAAAAGCCCATTAGCGGAAGTCTGTTGATTGATATCAAAGACTGCCACCAATGGGCTGTTTTCAGTTGCGAGACTTGGTTCAGCGCGGGGCCTGTCCTTTATGGAGAGTGCGTATGCGCCTTATCGTGGCTGCGGAGCGGACCAGTGCCGCGGCGTGCAATCGGAGATAAGTGTAGCATGTTTGGTCGGATTTTTCAATCGTTAGAAATAATTCCAAACATTGGAGAAAAGCAGTGGCCAGTGGTCACTGGGGGAGATTGTCTGAATCGCTGATTAAACGGATTACGCGGATCTCACGGATTTGGACTCGCCTAGTGGCACGCCTTGTAGGGTTGGACGGGCAGGGGCGTCATGAGAAGGTTATGGGGATTTGCTATCGGCTTCCTTAATCAGTCAGTTGATCGCTCCTAATTCGATCGCTTAATCTCATTTGATGGCTGTGTGCACCCTACAAGAGCGCTAATGAAAACCTTGATATTGAGGCGAATTGTGTTACAATAATGAATTTTGAAACAGGCTCCAAATAGTGATTTACTCAGTGGCAAAATTCTAGTATAATCAAGACACAGTCTAGAATTCCCACCTTGGATACAGGAATTACAAACAGCATGCAGACATCCCAACAAAAACTACAAGAGCTCCTACAACATCTCTTCCGTGCAGATAACGCAGACCTTGACTTCGGCATTTATCGCATTATCAACTATCGACGCGACCAAATCGAAAATTTCATCCACGAAGCACTCCCCGCCATCGTTAATGATGCGCTTGACGCAAACAGCGACGCAGAATCCGCACGCCAAGAAATAGAAACCCTCACACAACGAATTGTTCAAACCCTCGGTGGGAATGTCTTGGATGCCGACGGCGATCTCATTAACGAGACGTACAGAGAAACGCCCCTTGTCCAACAATATCTTGAAGCACAAGAGCGGCATGGTTCACCACGGTCGCGGGACCAGCGCGAAGACATTGTATATAACCACCTTTACACGTTCTTCTCCCGTTACTACGACAATGGTGACTTCATTCCGCGTCGACGATACTCCCAAACGGAACGCTACTCCATTCCTTACAACGGCGAAGAGGTCTACCTCCATTGGGCGAATCGAGACCAGTATTATGTAAAGAGCGGCGAGTATTTCTCCATCTATTGTTTCAGGTCTCAAGGCATTACTGTCAACTTTGAACTGCGCAACATAGACATTGAAAGAGATAATGTGCAAGGTGCGAAGCGCTTTTTCATTCCCCTATCCACTGAGACGACATATTCACCGGAAACCGATGAGATACGTGTCCCTTTTGAACACCGCCCCTTCACCCCAGAGGAGCAGATGTTTCATGGTAACCGAGACCAACAAGAATCAATAATTGATGAAGCCGAACGAGAGATTATGGCGTGCTTAGCCAGCCACTATAATGCTCTAGCCGCGTTAGATCGCCAAGTGGAAGACGTAAGCATCCTCAAGAAACATCTGCGCGCATACACACGTCGCAATACTGCAGACTTCTTCATCCACAAAAACCTGAAGCAATTCCTCGACCGCGAGCTTGATGTCTACATCAAAAATGAAGTCATTCCTTTGTCTGATTTTTTATTAAAGAATGAAAATTTAGCGTGGCTTGAAACTGCACAACTCGTTCATAAAATCGCGAGTGAAATCATTGAGTTCCTTTCTCAAATCGAAGAATTCCAGAAACGTATTTGGCTCAAAAAGAAGTTTGTTCTCTCCACAGACTACTGCATCACACTTGACAGTGTTCCAGAAGAATTTCACCTCGAAATCAGACACAATACCGACCAACGTGAGGAATGGAAGCATCTTTTTGCTATCCACGAAATAGATGGCAATCTGGTTGAATCTGCTTATAGCGAACCGCTCACCGTTGCCTTCCTCAAAGAGAACCCCAATCTCGTTATTGATACGCGCCACTTCGAGGATGACTTTAAAGATCGACTCTTAGCGTGTTTTGACGATATAGATAATCGAACAGATGGTGTGCTGATTCACGGCGAGAACTTTCAAGGATTAAACTTACTGACAGAAAAATTTAATGAATCCCTAAAAGCCATCTACATTGACCCACCGTATAATACTGATGCCTCTGCGATACTGTATAAAAATAACTACAAACATTCATCGTGGTTGACGTTAATGGCAGATCGACTTGCGTTGTCAAGGAAGTTCTTGCCAAATACTGGTATCATCTGTGTGGCAATCGATGATGTGGAGGTCTCACTACTACGATTTATTTTAGAGGACCTTTTTGAGAGAGAATTAGGCATTGCTACAGTTCGTTCTAATCCACAAGGGCGTTCCAGAACGGGTTATTTTTCACCTGCACATGAATATGCACTTTTTTATGGCAAAACTGAAGCATCGCCCGGCAGTTTGCCAAAAACAGAGAGTCAGAGAGGGAGTTATCCATACCAAGATGAACAGGGGCGTTTCGCCTGGGACAATCTAATTCGACGACCTCCAGGTGATAACCGCGAGGATGTGCCAACCATGTTTTATCCGATTTATGTCAGGCAAGATAACACTATTCGCGTTCCGAGGATGACTTGGAGCGAAGCGGAACGAGTTTATGATGTTTTGGATGCCCCCAATGAGGATGAAATAAGCGTTTTACCTATTAAATCAGGGAGGGAGAAAAGATGGCGCCATGGATGGGAGAAAGTTTCTAGAGAAAGAGAAGAATATCGGGTTCGTCGTGAAGATGACATTCATATAGAATATAAATCCCGGATGCTGGAGGAAGCAGTACCAAAAACATGGTGGAGTGAGGGAACCTATGCTGCGGGGCGTTATGGCACAAAACTGTTAGAAGAAATGTTGGGACCAAAGATCTTTGATTTTCCGAAATCTGTATACCTACTTTCAGATTGCTTACGGGCCAGTTGCTTGGATCCGAGCGAAACAGTATTAGATTATTTCGGAGGTTCCGGCACTACCGCCCACGCCGTTATCAACCTCAATCGCCATGATGGGGGTAAACGAAAATATATCCTCATTGAAATGGGACATCATTTCGAAACTGTCCTTAAACCACGCATCATGAAAGCTATCTACGCGGAAAAATGGAAAGATACCAAACCCGTCTCACGCGAGAGTCGCCTATCGCATATAATCAAATACCAGCGAATCGAATCCTATGAAGACGCACTCAATAACATTGAATTTACGGAACGTGAAAATTCGTTATTCGATGAACATCTACTTAGTTACTGGTTAGGGAGCGAAACTCGCCATAGTCCAACTTTCTTAAATGTTGCAGAACTTCAGAATCCGTTCAGTTATCAACTCAACATCGCCAACGGACTAGAGATGCAGAAACAAACCGTAGATCTACCCGAAACCTTCAACTACCTTCTCGGCGTATCGGTGCAAACTCGCCGATGCCTCTATGATAACGAAAGGCGCTATCTCATCTACCGTGGCACGGTCAAGGAAAAATTGGTTGTGATTATCTGGCGTGAGACCAAGGGATGGGAAGAACGAGATTGGGAACGAGATTACAACTTTATTCAGGAACAGGAACTAACAGAAGGCGCAGCTGAGGTCTATCTGAACACAAACAGTATCGTTCCAAAGGCAAAGCCAATAGATCCGCTCTTCAAACGATTGATGTTCTTAGAATGAAAGTTGTGTCAGTTGTTTCATTTCTCTAACCAGTGATTGAGACGCAGTTAATCAATCTTGTCAAAGGACAAGCCCTATGCCCAACAATTCACAACTCCTACTTGATAACCATCTCACGCTCCACGCATGGCTTAACAGCCACTTTGGATATAAAACCACGCGCGATCTCCTTAACGACACGGAAACCATCGGTGAGGGATTAAGCCCAGACGGGTACTCCCCAATCGGCGAATTTCTCATTTCCTGTGCAGAACCAAACTCTGCAATCGAAGTAGCACTCCCAGCCTATGATGCAAACATCAAACGGTACCTAGCCACCATAAACAACAAACGCACACAACCGATTGTCCTCCGCTATTTCCAATATCTCGCTTTACTCTATACTGAAGTTTTCTTGGATTGGAAGTTCAACAGGCCGCTTGAATTCTTGCGGGAACTCAATGATTTAGTCCAACATCGAAACGACGCAAGAGCCCCCGGCGATGACATGGATTCCTCCTATACCGGGGACGATCTTGAAAAACTTGCATTCTGGATGGCGACTGGCGCAGGCAAAACCCTCATCATGCACATCAACTACCACCAGTATCTTCACTACTGCAAAGAGAGCTTAGACAATATTGTCTTGATTACACCAAACGAAGGGTTGAGCGAGCAACATCTCCGCGAACTTGCAAACTCTGACATCCAGTGCGAACGCTTCAATATTGAAGGAAATCGTCACAATCGTGCCCTGAACGCAATGCAGGTAATCGAAATCACCAAGTTGGTGGAGGAAAAGACAGGTGGCGGTGTGAGCGTCCCGGTTGAGGCATTTGAGGGAAACAACCTTATCTTTGTTGACGAAGGACACAAAGGCAGTGGGGGTAAAGTCTGGCGAAAATATCGCGAAGATCTCGCCGAAACCGGATTTACTTTTGAATACAGCGCGACCTTTGGACAAGCACTCGCCGCCGCCAACAACGCAGACCTCGTTGAGGAATATGGAAAAGCTATCGCTTTTGATTACTCTTACCGATACTTCTACGGCGACGGATACGGAAAGAACTTCCGAATCCTCAACGTCCGCAACGACGAAGAAAGTCAAGTTGAGACACTCCTCTTGGGCAATCTCCTTAGCTTCTATCAACAGCGACGTTATTTTACCCAAAACAGTGATGCGGTGCGTGCCTACGGATTGGACCCACCACTATGGGCATTCGTTGGCAGTAAAGTCAATGCTGTGTACAGCGAAAATCGCCACAATCGCTCCGACGTGCTTAGCGTCATCCGCTTTCTACACAGGTTTCTAAAAAACGAAGGCAATGCGTCGATTCGCATTATTGAGCGCATTCTAAACGGTGAATCGGGTTTATCTGATGACAGTGGCAGGGATGTCTTCTATAGCCGACTCAACTATCTCAAAGACTTCAACGAAACGCCTGTCCAAATGTACACTAACATCCTTAACGAAATATTTCACACCAATACAGGCGGTGCACTGCATCTTTGCGATGTGCGTAATGCTCAAGGTGAAATCGGGTTGAAAACTACCAGTAGTAGCGATTACTTTGGGGTTATCAATATCGGCGACGCTCCCGCCTTCAAAAGATTGGTCGAAAACGATGATGCGGGCATCTTCATCGAATCCGAGGATGTCCTAACAGAAAGCCTCTTCAACGATATCAACAGGACTGATAGTCCTATCAATATCCTTATCGGTGCGAAAAAGTTCATTGAGGGATGGGATAGTTGGCGTGTGACTGCCATGGGACTACTCAACATCGGGAGACAGGAAGGTTCCCAAATTATTCAATTGTTCGGTAGAGGTGTCCGCCTACGCGGCAAAGACATGAGCCTCAAACGTAGTAGCGCCCTTGACGGGGAACATCCGCGTAATCTATCGCTCTTGGAAACCCTAAATATCTTTGCTGTCCGCGCAAATTTCATGGAAAGATTTCGGGACTACCTCATGCGCGAAGGCGTTCCAATGGAAGAACCTGTTCAAATGATATTGCCAATCAGACACAACACGGAATACCTAGCAAATCGTCTCTATGTTCCAACAGTTGCCCCTTATCACCAAGCAGCTAAAGGACAATGTGTACCTCTTGACCTACGGTCCGGCGCTGTTATTTCTCACACCACTCAAACGGTTGACACGATTGGAAGCAGCACGCAGAGAGGCATCCAAAGAGAACGTATAGAAGCGAGATTTCAAAGACAGATTCCAGAGACGAGCTTGGAATTAGTAGATTGGGAAAAAATTCACCTTCAGCTTCTTGAATATAAACAGGAAAAAGGCTATCACAACCTCATTTTTGATACAGATATTCTCAGACGAATTCTCAGTCCCATCGAAGAGATGTACGAACTCTCTGTAATGGAGGAATCTGAAGTTGTTCCGACATCACTAGAAGAACTCAAACGTTTAGAGAGATTAGTGCTTACACTGCTCCGAAAATACATCGCGAAATTCTACCGCATTGTCCAAAAGCGATGGAACGCGGAAAGGGTGGAGTTGGAAAAATTAGACGAAAACAATGCCAACTTCACAGATTGGAGCGTCTACATTCCACGAAGCGAGGCAAATGAAGTGGAGCCACGTGTTGGACATCTGATGGAGAGCGGTCAAATATACGGATCACGATTAACGACACTGTCCAAAGTTCATTTCGTCTTTCACGACCGACATCTGTATCAGCCGCTGCTCGCGATAAACACGGAAGAGACAGGGTGGCGCACAACGCCGCCCGCCTTAGAAGACAGCGAGAAACAGTTCGTGGAAGACCTGCGGAGTTACATCCGCGAACAAAGTGAATCCATACTCGCATCAAAGGAGATATTCTTCTTACGTAATCAGAGTCGTGGTAAAGGAATCGGATTCTATCAAAACGAAGGCTTTTATCCCGACTTCATCCTCTGGGTTACGGAAGACATGAAACAGCGCATCGTTTTCATTGAACCCCACGGTATGGTGTATGAAGACATCCATGAGGACAATCCGAAAATTAACCTCTTCAAAAGGCTCCGTGAAATTTCACATCAACGTTTTCGGGACGAGAATGTTCAGATGGATTCTTTTATAATTTCAACAACCGACTTCACTGACGTTCGCCGTAGGTACTCCAGCATGGATAGACAGGATTTTGAAGCCTGGCATATTCTGTTCCGCAAGGCTGGCGACCCAACCTATCTCTCCCCGATATTCCAAGAAACTTAGTATAAGATTGACCGCTGGCTTGAGGGAATCGCCATAGGTGTTCTCGCGCGGGATTTGTATCGTTCAACTGACCGAACAGGGAAGGCGAGAGGTGATCCCGTTCCCTATTCGGGCGCTTTATCCTTGTTCAGTTATTTTATTGCTCCGACAAGTCAAGAGTCAGGTGGGCAGCGGATCTCTATCGCGATCTCTTTTCGGTGGCTTGATTCCCGTCTGTGGGGGTTGGTGCTAAGGGAAACATTTGTCGTAATTGTAAATGGAAACCACGAATTGTACTGTTATTGAAGCGAAATGGTATTACAATATTGGATTTGAGAGCGAAAGGAGACTACCATGTGCGGCAGATACACTCTTGCATCTAGCCCCACGAGTTTGACAGAAACTTTTCCCGAGTTTGAATTTCCCGACGAATTGACACCTCGCTACAACATTACTCCATCGCAGCCGATTGCCGTTGTGCCGAACAACGGATCTGGACAGGTTGAATTCTACCGTTGGGGGCTCATTCCGTCGTGGGCGAAGGATCCGAAGATTGGAAACCGGATGATAAATGCGCGGTCTGAGACACTCGCGGAGAAACCCTCGTTCCGAAACGCCTATAAACGCCGGCGGTGTCTCGTGTTAGCGGATGGATATTACGAATGGCGAAAAGATAACGGGGGTCCCAAGACACCGTTTTACATCCGAATGGAATCGGAGAAGCCTTTCGGCTTCGCGGGGTTGTGGGAAACGTGGAAGCCAAGCGGAGAGACGGAGCCGGTGCTGTCGTGCTCAATCATTACGTGCGCCGCAAATGAATTCACGGAACCAATCCATCACCGGATGCCGGTAATCTTGGACCAAGATGCCTATGACTTATGGCTGGAGCCGGACGAATGTCCTCCGACGACGCTGAACCATCTTCTGACGCCGTACGCCCACGAGGACATGGTTGCGTTTCCCGTGTCGCGCCTCGTGAACCAACCCAAGAATGACTCGCCCGAGTGCATTGTACCCGTCTAATGTAAAGTACCTCCCGGACACTGCGATAGACATCCTACCTCGCACCATCTCCCGCCGTATCCAACACATCCAGAATTTCACCCTTTAGCACCTCCCAAAACAACACGTAATTTTTTTCTTGACACACTTAACATGTGTGTGGTAAAGTGTCGTTGATAGTGGTTGAGTGGCAAAAACAACCATATTCACACGTGTTAGGGGAAAATTGGTTATGTTCGTATGCCTGCTCATCGACGATTGCAAGGACTACTTGATAGAAATCAGCGAGTTGTTGGCGTTCTACTCATTGAAATGGGAACTTGCGGATAATAGGGTCATCTATATCGATTTCGACAGCATTGGCGGTCGGATAAAGGTGCTAATCTATGAACTGAAACTTCGGGAGATGCAAGCCCGCATAGGAGTTGCGCCCACTCGGTTGGCAAGCTTGGCGGCAGCCCACGGCGCCACGGTTGACACACCCCTTTTCATATCACCGGAACAGATTGAGTCGTTCTTGGCGGACCAAAGTGTTTCATTTCTCCCCATCTCGGGCGAAAACCACGAACGCCTGGAGATGTTAGGACTACGAACATTGGGGCAGCTTGCACGCATTGATGTCCGCGTACTGGTGAATCAGTTTGGACGTCAGGGGCAACTCATGTCCGAGTGGGCGCGGGGAATCGACCCAACGCCGTTGCCATCCGAGTTGCTGCCGGGTGGATTGGACGAGGGCATGCGGCAGATGGGCATGTGGGATGGGGAAGACGCCAAAACTCACCGGCAACCTGTGCAGGTATCCGTTGTGGCTGACGGGGGTTATCCGCGGGCAATTTTGGTAGAAGGCATGGAGATCATGATTGGGGAAATAGTCGATCTGTGGTCTATTGAAAATCGATGGTGGACGGAGCAAAAAACAAATTGCGAATACTTTGAGGTCGCTGAATTGTTGGGAAATTGGACTTCCATTTACAGTCATGATCTTGATCAAGACATCTGGTACATTCACTAAGGGGCTTCTATGGAATACGCAGAACTTCATTGTCACAGTTACTACTCTTTCTTGAATGGGACATCCAGCCCCGCCGAACTCGCGGAGCGGGCGGTTGAGCTAGGGTTGAAGGGCCTGGCGTTGACAGATGGCGATGGGCTTTACGGCGTGATTCCTTTCGCGAAGAAATGCAAGGAACTTTATCTACCTTATACCGTTGGAGCAACGATCACCGTGGGACAAAATGACACGGCATTGGAGCGGGGGAGCGGGCACCGCGATGACGATTATATTGTGCTGCTGTGTCAGAACTTGACAGGCTACCACAATCTGTCGCAACTGATTACGCGCGCGCGGCACGCCCGCCCAAAAGGCGAAGCCAGAGCGACGCTTGAGGAAATCGGCGAGTTGTCAGAAGGTTTGATCTGCATGGTCGGGGGAGAGGGGGGCCATATCCCCACGCTGGTATTAGACGATCAGATTGGAAGGGCAAGGGAAGCGATTGAAATCTACCGTGAAATCTTTAGTAAGGATAGACTGTATGTCGAGCTCGTCAACCATCGGGAGCCAGGGAATTTTAACCGGTGCAGGAATTTGTATCAACTGGGCACGGAATTGGATTTAGAATGCGTTGCTACGAATGCGGTTCGCTACGCAAGCAGGGATAAAGCCACGCTATACGATGTACAGCGGTGTATTGCACACAAAGTGACAATAGACAAATCGGATGCCATCCGACCCGAAAATCATCACCGATTTCTCAAAAGCGCTGACGATATGGGAATACTGTTCGCCGAAATACCGGAGACAATAAATAACACATGCGCGATCCTCGAACAATGTCAGCTAGATTTGGATTTCACAGACTTTCGATTTCCCGAATTTCAGACGCCGGAAGGGCATACCGATGAATCTTATCTGATGACTTTGTGCGAGGAACAACTCCCAAAAAAGTATCATGAAGTCACGGTTGAGGTCAAAGAAAGACTCAAGGAGGAGCTGAGTCTGATTATGCGGCTGGGCTTGGCGGGATACTTTTTAGTGGTCTGGGATATTGTTGCGTTTGCACGGTCAAAACGGATTCCCGCACAAGGACGTGGATCCGCAGCGAACTCGATGGTGGCATATTTGCTTGATCTTACCGTGGTAGATCCAATCGCGCACGATCTGTTTTTCGGGCGATTTCTGAACGACGAGAAAAGCACAATCCCCGATATCGACATTGACTTCGCAGCGTCTCGGAACTCGCACGTAGCAGACCGGGAAGATGTGCTCCAGTACGTGTTTGAAAAATACGGATTCGATTATGTTGCATTGACGTGTACTTTCATCACTTATCAAGTGCGCGGCGCGATTAGGGAGGTTGGAAAAGTGTTCGGCATTCCCAACCGCGTCTTAGAGAAGATGTCAAAGTTGGCGGAGGGGCGGAATGTGTCCTCCGCTTTTGATAAGATTGATGAACTCGAAGAATTTTCGTCTTACGCGAGCCGCCCGATCTGGGATCATTTTCGGGCGCATGTCGAATCGATTGTGGGAATCCCTAGGCACCTTTCGATGCACCCGGGCGGAATGCTGATTACTTCGTGCAATCTCACAACACTCGTGCCGTTGGAACCCGCCCGCATGCCGAACCGGCGCGTCTGCCAGTGGGATAAAGATATGGTGGAGGAGGCGGGGCTGATCAAAGTCGATCTCCTCGGTTTGGGGATGCTGGCGGTTGTGCGGGAGGCTGTCAACTTGATTGCTGAAGCGCACGGCGTTGACATTGACCTCGCCGATATACCGGGCGGCGACCCAAACGTCTACGATATGATCGGGGCAGCAGATGTGCTCGGTGTGTTTCAAGTCGAATCCAGGGTACAGATGTCCACTTTGCCGCGCATCAAACCGAGATCCGTCGCCGAACTGGCGGTTCAAATAGCGTTAATTCGGCCGGGACCGATTCAGGGGCGCATGGTGTCTCCTTACCTCCGCCGTCGGATGAACCAAGAGGCGGTTCGATATCCACACCGCGACTCGAAATGGTTCTTAAGGAGACGCTGGGAGTCATTCTCTTTCAGGAGCAATTGCTTCAGGTCATCTGTGAGATCGCCGCATATACCCCGGGCCAAGCTGAAAATCTCAGGCGCGATTTGAACAAGGCACGGTCTAAGAAGGCACTTGAAGCAATGCGGAGCGCGTTCATCGCGTCGTCTGTGCAAAACGGCGTATCACACAGCGACGCGACCAAGATTTTCGGTTTGGTGGCAGGGTTCGCGGGATACGGATTTTGCAAGTCCCATGCACTCTCATTCGCAGATCTTGTTTACAAGGCGGCATGGCTGAAATATTATTATCCCGACGCATTTTTAGCGTCGCTGATCAACAACCAGCCTGCCGGCTTTTATCCTCCCGACGTGCTCATTAACGATGCAAAACGCAGATCCATCCGCATCTTGCCTGTAGATGTGAACCAAAGCGAAGCACGTTGCAAAATCGAGGAGAAAGGAACGGTGCGTTTGAGCCTTTCTTGCGTGAAAGGACTTAGTTCGTCCAAGGCAAAACGCGTGGAAGCCGCTCGTAGTGCGGGGGAGTTTGTGTCGATGAAGGACTTCGTGCGACGTACTCAACTTAATTGTGCGGTTGTTGAACGGTTGGTTGCCGCGGGCGCCTGCGACGTTTTCAAACTGAAACGGCGGGAACTTCTCTGGCAGTTGTGGATTTTAGATAGGTGGCGCGAAAACAACCCGGTGGTCGAACCGGGACTGAAATCTCCAGATCTTATAGACTTGAACGCTTGGGAAGAACTCGATTGGGAATACGCCGCGCAAAATTGTTCACCGCGCGCTCATCCCATGGAACTCCTGCGGCCAAGGCTCAGGAGCTACGTACGGAGAAGTGATGCGTTGAAATCACGGCGAGACGGATCGCGGGTATGCGTTGCCGGGATGCAGATATGTATCCAAAGGCCCCCGACGGCGAAAGGGGTCGCGTTTTTGGTCTTAGAAGACGAGTGCGGAATGATGAACGTGGTGATTATGCCGCCGACTTACGAACGCTATCGACAGGTTTTCAAGCTCTCACGCTTCGTGTATGTGACCGGTGTGGTGCAACGGAGGGACGGGATAATCCACGTCAATGCTACATCATTTCGAAAGTTGGCGTGGGACGAATGTCAATCCGAGGTGCAGTGAGTACCGATTCTGGTATGGAATTTCAATCGCGCATTGTATCTTTGGGGATACACACTGTGCTCCGCTGGAGGGCGGGGGTGCGGGAATCGCAATTCTATTGAAATATCGATCCGTCGGATCGGGGAAATAGACTCCCACTAGAATCGAATGTTACATGATGCTATATAGTGGAGTCAATTAATCGCGCTTGCTACTTCAACAGACTCTTGAAAACACGCAATTTGAAGCAGCGTGGAGTTTAAATCGCGGAGTGACATCGCCCTATTATCGATTGGATGATAGAAGATCGGAGTGCGCGGATTATGAGATGCTAAGATCGAGCCGTTCGCCCGGGATGGGTAGCATGTCCTTTGAGAGTTTGTCGGGTTGGATGGGTTCGAATCGGAATGGGGTTTGATCGTCGTACCGAACTCTTGCCTGGACTAGAAAGCCATCTTCGGGATCAGCGAATGCTTCGTGTAGGTCAATTGCTCCAGATCGGATGAGATTGAGGCGTGCCTCGGAGACTCCAGCGTACAGCCATGTCTCATATTGGTCATTTTCATCAGCGGCAACAACAAGGTAGAAATGTCCAGCGCCGTTTTTGCAGGAAAAGAGAACAGGCTGATCGTAGTATTCGAAGGTTTCTACAATTTCAAGCCTTCCTAACATTGGAATATTGAGTAAGTCATCCATCATTTGTCCCCATGGGTGTTTTTCAAGAATATCTCGAAACGGAGATACGGATTCCGTAGTGGTTCAGCAATCCAGCGTGACGGGCATCACCGGGCAGGGAGCCGTGTTCACTCGCTCAAGCAGCACACATAGTGTGCCAAAAAATCGAAGGCGCTGTCAATAAAAAATGTTGTCACTGTCTATCCATCGCTTGTCGAATAGGCGCGTCCGCGTTCTAGCGAGCCGAGTTTGAGGAGTACTGCCAGAATAGACCGGGAAGTTTTCGGGGCGGGGCAGAAAAGATCGCTATCGCCCTCATTATCCATTCGCTTGATTCCCGCCTACATATCCGTATGTTGTGGTCAGTCGTTCTATTTCCATTTGAAACACGAAAGCATTTGTGGTATGCTTTTGACCAATAGCAAGGACGCGCGTTGAACGCTTTGCGGAAGGAAATCGTAACGCACAACGGCACCGTCAATGGTATCCCGTTCCCTCTTTGGAGTGATTTTACCTCAACCTTGAATTCGCCATGCGGCTTGAAGTCGGTATCATCGCGCTGGTTGCCGAAGTGTTGGGTGTTCCCGCCGAGCGCCATGCACAGTTCGATTGGCTGATAAACAAACCGACGCCGGAACATTTTGGGGTGCATTACCCGAAGATTCTTAGTCTCTTTGAACGGTTAGGCGGCGATGAGGACGGGTTACTCGGAAAAGCTGACGGCTACTTGATCCCGGACGCCTATTTCCCGGAGCCTTATCATTTCATTTTCGAGTTCGACGAGTTACAGCACTTCACCGCTCCGCGGCAAATGACCTTGACGCTTTATCCGGCGGATGTGCCGCTGGCGTTTGATCGGGAACAGTACCTCCGGCTCTGTGCGGAACATCATGAGCCGGCGCTTCGGAAGGGAACTGATCGATTTAGACGCAAAACGACTGATTTTCCTTTCGTCAATGGACGCGCCGCGCAACGGGCGTTCTTCGACACCTTTCGAGACTGGCTTCCGACGTTGCACGGGCTTCGTCCGACGCTTCGCATAGCCGAGTTTGAGGTCGCCAAGGTGCTTCGCGGAGAGCTTACGGGCAAAGCCGCCAGGGAGTGCGTCGCCGCATTACTGGAACAACGGCTCGGGACGAGGTTTGAGCCTACTTTTTCAAATTAGGAACTTGCGCAACGGCACAGGGACTGTGCCTGCTACTTTGTATAGACTTGTTTAGGAATGGACAACACACCGTATAATGAGTAGCCAAGCCACGCTCGCCGTGGATCTTTCGACTTACCCCATCCTTCAACAGATTGGCAACACGCCTCTGGTCAAGATAGACATTTTTTCCGACGAATTTCCAGAGATCGAAATCTACGCGAAAGCCGAGATGTACAACCCGGGCGGGTCGATCAAGGATCGATCCGTACTGCGGATGTTGATAGAAGCTATCCGGTCCGGGGAGCTGGATCGGGACAAGACGATTCTGGACTCGAGTTCGGGGAACGCCGGAATCGCGTATGCCATGATTGGCGCGGTGTTGGGGTACCGTGTGGAGCTTGTCATCCCCGACAACGCGAGCGAGGAGCGGAAAAAACGCATCACGGCGCACGGCGCGGAGATTGTGTACACAGACGCCATTCTCGGATACGACGAAGCGTTGCGCGAGGTTCACCGCCGCTATGAGGCATCGCCTGATAAATACTTCTTCGCCGATCAGTACAAGAATGAGAACAATTGGCGCGCCCATTACGACACGACAGCCGTCGAAATCTTGGAACAGAGCCGAGGAAAACTGACCCATTTCGTCGGCGGCGTAGGGACAGGGGGCACGGTGACGGGCACCGGACGACGGCTCAAGGAATACAATCCCGACATTGAAATCTGCTGCATAACGCCGGACGAGTTCCCGGGCATCGAAGGTCTCAAACCGCTCGGAAATCCGGGGGACATCGTACCGGAAATCCTTGACGAGAGCATTATCGATTGCAAGATCCCTGTCAACATCTATCAGGCGCACGATATATGCAGCCGTTTGGCAAAACACGGGTGGTTCGTCGGCCAATCCTCCGGCGGCTATCTGCAGGGCGTATACGAAGTTGCCAAGCGGATCGGTAAGGGCACCATCGTGACCGTGTTCAACGATCTCGGGGAGCGCTATTTCAGCGCGCATCTGTGGGATTAACCACTATTGAGATTTTACAGTTTCCGCGCGTGCGGTAGATTCTCGGGACGTTGTAACTCAATCAGCAAACGCTTCAACGCTCCTTCAAGATGGAAATCCTCCAATACACACCCGAAATGGTGTCTTCCGTAACGGCGTTTTATAACCGTCTCATTGTGGATGTCCCGCATTGCTATCCGGTAACTGAAGATGTGTTTGCCCATGCGATGCGCGGAGTCACCGACAACGTGAAGGACAGTGAAACCCTCGATTCCGAAGCCGCATTCATCGTAATGAAGCGGGGGATTGTGCTAGGGTTTGTTCATGTCGGTATCGGTCAGGTTGGAGATAACCGGGAGGTGGAGGTAGGCGTTATTCGATTCTTGGGCTATGAACGTGGCGCTCGGCTTGTTGGTCAAGCCGTGCTTGAGGAAGCGGAGGCATACCTGAAAGCGTGTAATCTTAGCCAAATTTTCGCATTTTCAGCAGACTGCTGCTATCCGTTTTATCATTTTGAATATGCTTGTTTATCAGATGCGCTCGACCACGTTCAGGCGCTCTTTGGATTTAACGGTTATCGCCGCCATGTGGGCGAGATATTTATGGATTGGACAAACTTTTCAGTCACCTTGGCGCCTGCAAGTGTACTAATCACGTTTTCTGTCGACTGGAAGCAAGATCTTGGGAAACGTCCGAATTGCGATGTATTTGCCTATTTGGATGGCGAACAGGTTGGCGTCTGCGAGTCTTTCTCCGGCGGCAGGTTTTCACGCCACGCCGATGCGCAAGATTGGCTTGTCACGGTTTGGCTCGATGTGTACGATGCGTTTCAAGAGTAGGGCATTGGGCGACATTTACTCCAGTATTCCCTCCAAGAGATGCACAAAATCGGCTACCGACACGCCGCGATTAGCACGAATTGGGAGAATTACCGCGCCCTGCTCTTCTACAGCAATTGCGGGTACCGGGTTGCGGATTGGACTTACGAATACCACAAGCAATGGGAGCTCAACTGAAGCACGATTCACATTTGGAAACTAGCTTGACACTGACTATTACGAATTCAAAACGTGGTCAACTACACAAGGAGATAATTGCATGATTGGAATAAGAATCGGAATGGCGTTACTACTGGCAGCGTTCACGATTTGGGTTTGCGGCTGCGGCACAAGTGATGACGATACTGGCGACGGAGCCGGAGGTGTAGTAGATACTTCAACGGGCAGCGGAGTCTCCTTTCAAAACGATGTCTTGCCTATACTCACTCAGCGGTGTGCGGTGCCGGGGTGTCATGTCGCCGGGGGACCGCGCGGGATTGATCTTCGCAGCTTTGAGTCGGTGCTGCAGGGCGGGCAACGCGGCGCTATCGTCGTTGCGGGCAATGCGGCTGGAAGCGAACTCGTCAACCAGATCGCCACGGGGAATATGCCGCCGGGCGGGCCGCCTCTGGAAGACAATCAGGTTCAACTTATCACAGATTGGATCAACGACGGCGCCGAAAACAACTAAAAGCAGTGGTCAGTTGCCAGTGGCTAGAGGGAAGTAAGAATCAGCGGACTGAACAAGGAGCGCGATAGAGTTCCTAGAGTAATAGACAATCCTGATCGCTATCCGTTCGCTTGAGGAATCTCTATGGGATTTCTATCGCACGGGATTCGCTATATTTGCAGCAAGAAATTGGTTGCTCTTCACGATGGGTTCCGAGTATTATTAAGAAGTGATATAGATTACGTTGATTACATTTTCTAGGTGTGGCCGATAATGAAAGCTCTAAAGGATACGTGGCCCGTGGTTGTAAGTATTCTAACTGCCACCGGATTTCTCTGGCTAAATGTTCCCACAAAGTCTGACTTTGATAAGCTGGAATCAAAGGTAAGCAGATTAGAGTCGAGAATGGCTACGAAAGAGGACCTTAGAAATCTTGAAACTAGATTAGAGTCAAAAATGACCACGAAAGAAGACTTCAGAAACCTCGAAACTACCATTACTACTGCCATGACTACTTACCGTGATGAGGTCAAGCAGGTCAAAAATGAGTTACAAAAGCATACCCTAAATTATGCTGCTCACAAGTAGTAGTTTTTTAAGCGATGTCCAGTATCCCTCCCTGCCATTGGGTGTCGCAACCTCCACTTCCGCGTTGCTCAGGAGCTACACCCCTCTTCCCAAGTAGATGCTCGCCTTAATCCCACCCACATGTGCCCCCGGCAAGATGGTTAAGGCCGATTCTCGCCTCCACGACTTTTCCTTGTGCATTGCACCTTCTCGGAACGGGCGAGGTGAAAGATTTCCATCGCAGGATTTACTATCGCGCGCGCTATTCGCTTGATCCTCGCCCCTACGTAGATGCTGAGCATGTCTCGGTAGCCGTAGGGGTTGGGTCTCCCAACCCGATGCGCGCCTCTTCTTGAAGGTGCTTAACGGTTCTCAAGCCGCCGCCCGAATGTTCGCTCTCGTACCCCCGATATCGAAACAGTCGAACTGATTATCCCGCATAATACGTCCTGCGATAGCCATGGCACCCTTCTCCGTCATGTAGCCGTCCGCGATTTCCGATTCGAGAGCCCGCGTGATTTCGGCCCGCGCTTGGACGGCGTACGCCATGGCGTTGGTGGGCCAGTGGGTGTCGCCGCCGAATGCAAAAATCTTGTTGATCGGCACGGCATGGATAAAGCGGCGCAAAAAGTCGCGGGAGCTGTAGGGGTCGATGCTCCACGCCCAACACATGTCCACCCAGATGTTTCGATAGTGCTTTGCGAGGGCGACCAGTTCATCGTTGTACGGGTAGGCGATGTGCATCAGGACGAATTTTGCGTCCGGGTAACGGGCGAAGAGTTCGCACATGTTTCCGGCGGGAATCCGGCTCACGGGCATGCGGTCGTTCCCGGCGTAGTAGCCGGTATGGATTTTGAACGGCAAGTTGTGCTCGATTGTCAATTCGACGCCCCGCGCCCAGCACCAATCACCGAGACAGAGCTGGGTTTGGAGGTCCATCTCCTCTCCGCGCAACGCGGTTGCGAGGGCGGTAGACGCTTCCGCATCGGTGCGTTCGACCCAATCTAAGGTTCGGCTGTAGGCGTGCTGAGCTTTCACGGCAATGGCATTGGGAGCGTGCTTTGCGAAGATGGCTTCCATGCCGCGTTTCAGCGAGCCGAGGTCGGTCACCACAACGCCGGTTTCCGCCTCGATCTGCTCTGGATCAATATCGGCATTGCAGAACGCCCGCCACGAAAGGTCGTAGAGAAAGAAGTCCAGCCCCGATTCGTCCGGTGCGCATTCCCACTGCCCATCGTCGGTCTGCGTGTGGTCAAGGTTGGCTACGTCGTGCAGCAGCCGATAGCGTTCGCCCGGTTCTCGCAGGACGCGATTTTTGTGCTGCGCAAATTCGATGGATTTTCCGGACAGTTCCTCAATGTCGTAGGCGTGATTTGCGATGAGTCGGACCGCTTCACCGTATCCGGTAAACTGTGTCGCTTCCCAAGCTGCCCGGATACCTTCAAAGCGACCGGCGATGTCCGGGTCGTTTCCATCCTTCAGGCGGGTCATCGCCTGCGGCGACGCACCGGCGGTGACGAGATCCGCGACAACGTAATTCCCGAACAGGTCCTGCAGAATGTCGGGACCGTTTTCCACCCACGTGGGTTCTCGATCCAAGTGTTCGTGCGTATCGACCAAAGGGGTTTCCTGAATGTGATGCGCCAAATCGGTCGGCATATTTGAGTCTCCTATCCTTTTAGCTGCGATTGTGGCTTGAGTATCATCTCCTACGCTATTTCATGAACATCACTGCCGGTCTCGTTTCACTGATGTCTCCCCGGCAACGACTGGCGCGTAGATGATGGTTTTGTCCATGGTCATAACTGCCTTGAATTTCATTATAGCACGGGCGCAAAGGGATTGAAACGCAAAACGTGGTGCCATCCGAGGGCGCATCTAATTGTAGGTGGTTGCTTGCGGGACGGCGCAGGGCGGTTCAACCGTTGTGGACTTTCGAGACGTGTTGTGATAGACTGTAATTTCGTGAGCGACAAGGCGGGATTGGCTTGATACGAATTGAACCGAGAGGATTTAATCAATCAAAAGACACATAGCATTCATCCGGTTGGAACGGGAACAGAGCAATGAGATTTCTGAGAGTTGCATTGATATTATTTTTACTGGCAGTCTCGAATCAGGTAGTTGCCGACCTAAAGATTCGTTTTTGGTCGGACCGCGATGGCGGCAGTGATTCGCTCTTCGTCATGAATCCTGACGGATCCGACCCGGTTAATGTCAATAAGGCGTTAGGTATGCGGCAGATGCCCGTGTGGTCGCCTGATAGAACGAAGATCGCCTATGCATCACATAATATGAACAAATCCGATATCTTTGTGATGAACGCTGACGGTTCCAATCTCGTGAATCTTAGCAATAAAGGCGGCGGCGACTACAGCCCGCGTTGGCCTCCGGATGGGACACAGGTGCTTTGGTATGGATGGCCTCCGACGAAGGCTGAAGGGGGTGCGAGAATTTACTTGAATGATGCGGACGGTTCTAACCTGCGCGACTTTGGACGAGGTCTTTGGCCGCGCTGGACGCCGGATGGGACGATGATTGGTTTTACGCTTGACGGCATCGTAAATACCGCATTTATAGTAAACGCCGATGGTTTAGGTCGGCGTGCGGTGACCGAGCAGATTATAGACACTCAATTTCTTTCTTGGTCGCCCGATGGAACGAAGATTGGTCTTGCCAAACATATTCAGCATAACTCACACAAGGATCTTACGCAGTGGTGTGTCTATGTAATTGATCTTGATGGTTCCAATTTAGTGCATCTTTCGAACGATCTCCGTAACCTTGACGCCCATGGCGCTGCTTGGTCGCGGGATGGGGGGAAGGTTGCTTTTTACACAAACGGTCTTGCCGTCGATATTGGCGATATTTTTGTGGTGAATGCTGATGGCACGAACCGGATTAATCTCACTGAACATCATCCTCGCGGAAAAGACCGCAGACCCCGGTGGTCCCGAGATGGAAGGGAAATTCTATTTGAAACCGACCGCGACGGCAACCGTGAGGTTTACATTATGAACGCGGACGGCACGAATCCGGTAAATCTGACGAATCACCCCGCGGACGACGGGGCGCCGTCTTGGTTTAGGTTTGATACCAACCTTTTGACAAGCGTTCCTATGCAGCGGAAGGCGCTGATTACGACGTGGGGGCAGATTAAGGCAGTGACTAGTGATCGGTGACCAGTGGCTGGTGGCTAGTGGACGGGGGTGCGTGGAAAGAGGTTAGAACGGGAGAACGAGATAAGCATCGGAGCGACAAAGATAGCGTTAGGTTTTACTCGGCGCCGGCGAATTGTGCAAAACGTAGCCGCGGCATATAATTCACTTTGGCGTTTTTTGGGTGTTTCCGCTCAACCCATCTTACTCATTTACTCATTACTTACGGAGTTTCGGATTTAACTAAGGACGGCACGGAGGTAGTGCGTTACACTGGGTGTTCGCGTTTCTAGAGGCTTTCCGGTACAATTGTGCATAGCGGGAGACGGGGCGGGATTGGTTTTATGCCCCTTCAGCCGAGAGGGTTTAAATCGGCCAAAATCTCGATGCATTCGCCAAGCGGAAGGGAGATTGAGCAATGCGATATTTGAGGGTTGTTTCAATAGCGGCGCTATTTGCAGTCGCACCGACGTGCCATGTGTTTGCCGACGAGCAGATTGCCTTTTATTCCGACCGTGAGGGCGGTACGCCCGGAGGTTTAGGTGAGTGGTCAGTCTTCGTCATGAATCCCGACGGTTCGAACCTGATTAATCTTTCGAAGCAGATTGGCGTAGACACATTACCATCCAGGTCGCCGGATAAAACGAAGTATCTCTTTTGGTCAGGTGCAAATTGGGAACACGACATCTTTATGATCGATGCGGATGGTTCAAATCTTTTGAAACTTACAGATGCCCCTGAAATAGACCAGCGGCCCCGCTGGTCTCCGGATGGGACGCAGATTCTTTGGATAAGATCAGCGGGGCGCGTACCTGGAGGAGAATCGGGAATATTCGTTATGGATGCCGACGGTTCCAACAAACGCAACTTGGGAGATGGCGCTAGACCCGCGTGGTCCCGCGATGGAACCATGATTGGCTTCACAGACGGGAAACAGGCTTCCATAATGAATGCCGATGGCAGCGGTCGGCGGCAAGTGACCGATGACCTTTTTCCAACTAGGTTTCTTTCGTGGTCGCGCGACGGAACAAAGGTTGCCTTTGATCATCGTTTACCTTTTGGATTTGTACAAAATAAAATCTACATCGTGAACCTTGACGGAACCGGTTTGTTCGAACTAACCAAAGACGTGCCTGAGATCGACTGCTACGGCGCCGCTTGGTCGCCGGACGGTACGGAGATCGCAATTTCATCAACTGGCGGCATCTACGTCCTGAATTCAGATGGCACGAATCCGGTTAATATTACCATACACCATGACTTTCGCTGGGGATTTGCCCCTAGATGGTCTCCTGATGGAACTAAGATTCTGTACGAGTTCGAGGTCGAGATCGGCGACGTGCATCACGGGGAGATTTACATCATGAATGCCGACGGCTCGAATCCGGTTAATCTCACCAATCACCCGGCGCATGACTGCTGTGGTGGGTGGTGGGTCAACCCCTCTGCGGCATTGGTTTCACCACAGGAGAAACTAATTTCGACCTGGGGACAGATTAAGGCAGTGACTAGTGATCGGTGACCAGTGGCTGGTGGCTAGTGTACGGGGGTGCGTGGAAAGAGGTTAGAACGGGAGAACGAGATAAGCATCGGAGCGACAAAGATAGCGTTAGGTTTTACTCGGCGCCGGCGAATTGTGCAAAACGTAGCCGCGGCATATAATTCACTTTGGCGTTTATTGGGTGTTTCTGTTCAACCCATCCTGCGTATTGCTTACAGGAAGTCGGATTTAGCCAAGGGACGGCGGAGGGGGCGTTCTCTACAACGTGTGCTTGCGTGCCGAATGCTTTAAATCAACCAAAATTCTCGAAACATTCACCAAGCGGAAAGGAGATTGAGCCATGAGATATTTGAGGATTGTTTCGATAGCGGCGCTATTGGCAGTCGCAGCGACGTGCCATGTGTTCGCCGACCTGGGGATTGTTTTTTTGTCCGACCGCGAGGGCCGCCCAATCTTTGACGAGCTCAGGAATGATCTGCGCGAGTATGAAGTCTTCGTTATGAATCCCGACGGTTCCAACCCCGTCAATCTTACCAAACAGATTGGCGTAGACAGATTTCCATCCGTGTCTCCGGATAAATCGAGGTATCTCTATTCGTCAAATCGCACCGGTGACAGTGAAATTTTTGCGATAAATGTTGACGGCTCTAATCTCGTGAATCTTACGAATGACCCTGCTGGCTCACACGGCCTCCCGCGCTGGTCGCCTGATGGATCGCGGATTGTTTGGAATAGATGGCCGCTGCACGGATTTGACGGAGGACCGGAGATCTTCACGATGAATGCCGACGGCTCCAATCCGGGCAACTTGGGGCGCGGTTTTCGTCCCAAGTGGTCGCCCGATGGGACAATGATTGGTTTTACTCTTACCGGTAGACAGGATAATGCTTTCGTAATGAATGCCGATGGTAGCGGTCGGCGGCGGGTAACCAATCGCTTTGTGGATACCGAGTTTATTTCCTGGTCGCCCGATGGAACGAAGGTCGCCTTTGGAAGGCATACTCCCTTTGTGCGTCAAGCCATCATCGACGGTGAGCCAGCTTTTGATGGGATTGGACGCGTCATATGGGATATTCAGCACGATCACATCTATGTTGTGAACCTTGACGGAACCGATTTGGTTGAACTTACGAAGGATTTGCGTGATTATAACTGCTATGGTGCCCATTGGTCGCCGGACGGTACAAAGATTGCTTTTGAGAGGCTGGAGGGATTCATATGGCCCCAGATCTACGTCATAAATGTTGACGGAACGAACCCGACTCGTCTTACCCGACCTCCCGCACTCAGCAAAGAGCCAAGATGGTCTCCCGACGGATCGAAGATTGCGTTTCAGACGGAGCGCGATGGCAACTGGGAGATTTACACCATGAACGCGGACGGCTCCAATCAGATAAACCTCACGAATCACCCTTCGCGTGATCGCTCGCCATCTTGGTTCAGGTTCGATCTCGCAGCAACATCGGTTTCGCCGCAGGACAACTTGATTACAACTTGGGGACAGATAAAGGCAGTGGCTAGTGGTCAGTGACTAGTGGCTATTGACTCGTGAAGCAGGGAGGAATGCGTGGTGGGAGAGCATAAATCAGAAAACGGGGAGACGAGAGAACGAGAAAACGGAAGTGAGGCGGTGTGGTGGGGATGTGCGACGTAGAGAAATGGTCGAGGGACGGCACGGGGCCGTCCCTCGACTTCGGGTATTCGCTCTAGAGGCTTTCCGGTACAATTGTGCATAGCGGGAGACGAGGCAGGATTGGCTTACTACCGCTTGCGCTGTGAGGGTGTCAATCAGTCAAAATTCTCGAAGCAGTCACCAATCGGAAAGGAGATTGAGCCATGAGATATTTGAGGGTTGTTTCAATAGCGGCGCTATTGGCAGTCGCACTGACGTGCGAGGTGTTAGCCGACCTACAGATTGCCTTTTATTCAGACCGCGAGGGGGAATTGCCTTTAGTTGAGAGGTCAGTTTTCTCCATGAATCCTGACGGTTCTAACCTTGTTAATCTTTCGAAGGAGATTGGCTTGGACTCATTGCCATCCGTGTCGCCGGATAAAACGACGTATCTCTTTTCGTCAAAACGCACCGGTGACAGTGAAATTTTTGTGATGAATGTTGACGGCTCAAATCTCGTGAATCTTACGAATGCCCCTGAAATAGACCAGGGTCCCCGCTGGTCTCCGGATGGGACGCAGATTCTTTGGAATAGAGGGTCGACGCGCTGGCGTCACGGAGCAGCGGACATCTTCACGATGAATGCGGACGGTTCCGATAAGCGCAACTTGGGGAATGGTAATTGGCCTCGTTGGTCCCCCGATGGGAGGATGATTGGCTTTACGCTAGGTCGCGTAGATCAACAAAATGCTTTCTTAATGAATGCGGATGGCAGCGGTCGGCGGCGGGTGACCGATGAACTTTTTCCCACTAGGTTTCTTTCGTGGTCGCGTGACGGAACAAAGGTCGCCTTTGACCATAGAAAACATTTCGGATTTGTACAAAATAAAATCTACATCGTGAACCTCGACGGAACCGGTTTTTTCGAACTCACCAAAGACGTGCCTGAGATCGACTGCTACGGCGCCGCTTGGTCTCCGGACGGTACGAAGATCGCAATTACATCAACTGGCGGCATCTACGTCCTGAATTCAGATGGCACGAATCCGGTTAATATTACCATACACCATGACTTTCGCTGGGGACGTAACCCTAGATGGTCTCCCGATGGAACTAAGATTCTGTACGAGTTTGAGGTGCAGATCGGCGATGTGCATCACGGGGAGATTTACGTCATGAATGCCGACGGCTCCAATCCGATTAATCTCACCAATCACCCGGCGCACGACTGGGCTGCCAAGTGGCAGGTCTACCCCTCCTCGACATTAGTTTCACCACAGGAGAAACTAATTTCGACCTGGGGACAGATTAAGGCAGTGGTTAGTGGCCAGTGACCAGTGGCTAGGAAAAGCCAGTGCAGAACGGGTGAAACAGCGGCTGGAGGCCCGGCGTATTCAACTGTCTGGTCATGGATACAACCGCACGCAGGAGGGGTCAATTGAGAGCCAAAACGCCATTCGGATATGGTTATCATTTCTGCCTGACGCTGTTTTCGTATAATCCCGCGGATACCGTGGCATATCCCTTATGGTGCTCCATTGCGAACCTCGTAATTTCGATCAAACGATTTAAGCGTCTCCCTCCCGAACGCACCGAAGATTAAATCAACCGCGCACGTTCGTCTCGCCAGAGCGGGAACATAGGAACTGGTCTTTCCTATGCTTCCGGTAATCACCTCTATCCTAATCTCCCGCTCAATGCTTTCCGCTACGTTCTGTTTCTGTGTTTTGGGCAACTCATACAATTTCAAAATCTACATGTTACAGCCGATTCGAGACGCGCAATGAATTGCGCTACTACGAACCCCTGGGTTTGTAACTTATGGATGACGAATTAGTATCAACAGCACGTTTGAGTCTTTGGATCCACTAAGATTGGTATAAGGAGTAGCCATGATTGGCGGTGCCCTGCTATTTGTCGTGCTAGCTGGAGCGATTTGGGTTTTCTACGTACTCACATTTTCTTCGGAGAGCCAGCAAAGAAAATCCGCCAAGGAAGAGAAAGATACTTCGTCGCCGCACCAATCCGGCACAACGGAAGTTAACGACCATATCCGTATTTTTATTGAATTGGCTGTTTTTTCGCTCATTTTGCTGTATCTGTTCTTTATGATTGGTGTCCCGATAATTGACGCCTACAGGTTTATCAGATACGGCAATCTCACGCAAATAAACGATATCATCAACCTAGCAGACCATAACTGGTCTATGATCCGTTTAATCGGAGCCTTGCCCTACTCTATTGGCAGTTGTATGTTGGCATTCTTGATGCTCCAAGGAATTGGAACATATTTTGAATTTAAGAATCCGCCAGCGCGTCCAAGGGAAAGCACGATGAAAGTGATTCGCAAAGAGGTCGTGAAGCTGTACCGCCGATTCAAAAAACGCATCGTAGATTGGCGCCATAAAAAGGGAATCCCTTTATCACCGGTACGAATCGCCGAATTCCGCACAGAAGCCAAAAGTCAAATAATGTCGGCATTCAAAAAGGACTATGCGCAAGATTCTGCCGAGGTACGTGATCGGCAAGCTGAAGATATTTTACAGGGAAAGGTCGGTAAATTGATTTTACAGTCAGTCGACCGCACACTTGTCAGGATTCCCAACTCCACGTTGCTAATATCATTTGACCTCAAAGATCTTCGGACCGGAAATATTAAGCCCAGTGTCCTCGAGGAACGAGAAAAGAGATTGAACCCCAAGGCGTGGGAAGAACGGCAAAAGCGCGCGGTTTCCGAGCATCGGAAATTCATGCGAGCCATAAGATTTCTTGTTGTGTCCGCATTTGCCGTGGGAGTTGCCGTGGGAGTGACTTATTTAATGCTACCCGGGCTACGGATACTACTGTTTAGGACTGTGCTGGTTGCACATACAGTCGCATTGATTTTTGTTGCGTTATCTATGTTTCGCCGCGCACAAGATTGGCTTCTCTATCGGAAAATTGAAGAAGGGCGTCGGTAGGAAAGTCACGAGAAACGATTGGAAAAAATGCGCGAATCAGGCAGTAATAACGAGATGGCGAAACCAATCTTCAATCATCAATCCGCAGGTTGTCCATCTTCCAAGATTCTACCATATCTGACTACCGCTGCCGCCACGAACCGTAGATGTGGAACGGCGCCGCAACTCATTTCATCGGCTGACGGCGGGAGGTGCTTTGAGTTGTCCCCAAAGCGCGGGGAGTTTGCCTTTCGGGGTGACGGCGGTGGCCGGGCTAGTCCTTCTGAGAATAAAGCCGTCCGCTCCGCCTGCCCAAAGGGATTGCGTCACTTCATGGTATCCGATGTAGGTAAGCCAATTGGAGCCTTCCCATTCCCACTGCCAAGTTTCGCCATCGTCTGACGAATAGAAGATTCCCTCGCGTTTTTCTCGGTAATTGGTCGGCGACGTGCCGCGTCCTGCGACCCATACACGGTCGCTATCGGCATATACCGCCCAATACCGCCCCGAAAGTTTCTGTTCCCACGTTTTTCCGGCATCGTCCGTGTACCAAACACCGCTGCCGTAGGTAACCACCCAACCGCGCGACTCGTCCACGAAATCAATATCCGTTATGAAAGGATCGTCGATCAGCACTCGATCAGGAATTGGGTTCGGCACCAATTCCCATGTCGCGCCGCCATCAACGGTATGATAAATCCATCCGCTTCTTGGCACGATCCAGCCCACGCGGGGATCGACGAAATCTATATTCTCAGGCGCTCTCAAGGCAAGAGCGATGCTTCGGTGCCCCTCGTGTTGCGAGAGATAGACATGCACTTGACACTTCCAAGATTGCCCCCCGTCGCGAGTCGAACAGAGGACATTCGCAGCCAGTGGTTTCCCAACAGGAAAGTCAGCCTCATTCCATCTCCTGCGCCAATCGTCAGTGATTGCGGTTAACCAGCCGTGTCGATCATCCACAAAATAGGCTTGGTATGCGAAAATTCTCCGGTTCTCCCGAAGAGGACCTTCGGGCACTTCGTTTCCAATTCGAACGAGTTCGGTGACCTTCCCGCGCCGTAATTGCCAAGTCAACCCACCGTCCGCGCTGTGATAGTACTCAATATCGTCGAGAAGGTTAGGAGAAGGACGCCTGCTGTTCAATATCCGCTGCCCCATTCTCGGCGAATAAAAGTTTATAGGGAAATCGCGCACTTCTTCATGCGGTTCTACCTTGTGCCAACCTTGCCCACCATCGGAGGTTCGCAGGAGCACATTCTGTTCCCTCCCGCCGCTACGGCCATCGGCGCGTACCTCATAACCTGGTCCCTCAGCCCAGCCGGTGTCGGCGTCTATGAAATGAATCGATATCAAGCCGAACGCCAGTTCCGGGATCACTGAAGGATGCACCTCAACCCAAGGGGAAGAAGCGTAGACTGGCAGCACCAAGAAGCTAGAGATGTGCAGCAAAGCGATTGCGATGGCAACGGCTAGGGTTGAAGAGCCGGGCGGTGGCATTTGCTTGATGTTCATGAACGGTGTCCTCCTAGAGCGGTATTTGTTGTCGTCATTACCCACCGCCATAGATAGCATAGCAGACTCGCACTTAAGAATCAAGGGTTTTCATCGTATGATTGTATGGAACGCAGGTCCGGTATTGCACCTAAAGAGGTGTTGTGATACACTATCGTGTCGCGGGCGGTAAGGCGGGGTTGGCTTCGTGCGAATTGAGACGAGAGGCCTTAATCAATCAGAAAGGACAGTGCATTCATCTGGTTGGGGAGGAAACGGAACCTTGAAATATACGAGAGTGGTTTTAATATTGGTTTTAATAGCAATCGCGAATCCGGTTTCTGCCGATTCTTGGATTGCCTTTTTGTCCAAGCGAGAAGGCAATAGGAATAACCGGTTCATCGTCGGTCCTGACGGTTCGAACCTTATCAATCTCTCGGAGTCTCTCGGCGTACGACCGACCGAATCGCAGTCTCCGGATAAGACGAAGATTGTATTTGATTCTGGCAGCGGACGCGAGTCGGATATATATGTGATGGATATTGACGGCACTAATCGCGTGAAACTTAGCCATAACACTGTGAGCAACAACAGGCCCCGTTGGTCTCCGGATGGGACGCAGGTGCTTTGGTATGGGTGGCCTCCGATAAAGGGCGAAGGAGCGGGTGCGAGAATCTACTTGAATGATGCGGACGGTACGAATCTGCGCGATTTGGGGCGGGGACTTTGGCCGCACTGGTCGCCGGATGGGACTATGATTGGCTTTACGCTCGATGGCATCCCAAACACGGCGATGATCATGAACGCGGATGGGTCGGGGCGCCGTGAGGTAACTAAACTTGCTATACACACCCGATTTCTTTCATGGTCGCCTGATGGATTGAAGGTCGCTTTAAACAACGTTCACATGAATAATGATTTTCAAATCGTTGTAGTGAACGTGGATGGGACCGATTTGGTCAAGCTTACAGGTGCGTTAATGACTTATATCTCGCTTTCCCAGGATTGGTCGCCTGATGGAACAAAGATCGTCTTCGCAGCAGAGTCCGACATTTTCGTTGCGGATGTCGATGGAACGAATCTGGTCAATCTTACGAAGCACCATGCGCCGGGACGACACCAATCACCTTCGTGGTCCCCGGACGGTTCGGAAATTGTGTTCCAAACTAACCGCGACGGCAATGAGGAGGTTTACATCATGAATGAGGACGGCTCCAATCCCTTTAATCTTTCAAATCACCCGGCGGAGGATTGCTGCGGATACTGGTACAATGGAATATTGCCATCCGCGACGCCGGTTTCTCCGCAGGGGAAATTGATTACGATTTGGGGACAGATAAAGGCAGTGGCTAGCGATCAGTGAACAGTGGCTAGTGAATGGGGGTGCGTGGGGAAGGGTGGAAGATTGGAGGGATTCGATTAAGCGAGCGATGCGTATACCTTTGGAACAACATGGGCCCGGCTAGGATTTCTATCGATCAAGTGAGTGAATAACGAACGATCAACTGACTGGACAAGGAAGGCGATAGAAAGTCTTGTAAGTCCATCCTATGCCTTATTCATTCGCTTAATCCTACAACTGCATATAAAGGCTGGTGCGCAGTGCGCACCCTACATATAGCTTGATCTATTCAGTCGGTCGATCTTCTCCAATGCCCGAACTCGTCGCAATTAGCGCCTTCCGGAGCACCTCTCTATCAAACGCCTCGACCAAAGCGTTCCCGTAGACCGGCGCATAGGCATCGATCGCAACCTTTTCGATGGCTTCTATAGGTTCATCCAACCGCGCCGAAGTCGATTCCCCGCTTTCGAGAATCTCGGAGAGGGTTTTCGAGAGTTGCATAACCTCTTCGTCACTCGCCGCTGCGCCGATCGCTTCAAGCGCCCGCGCCGCTTGTGTCAAGTCCGCCAGCGTTTGCGTTCCAACCAGTTCGAGGTGTTCAGTATAGTCTTGAAGTTGTCGTTCCAGTTCGTCCGTCCCGTCAAACGCTGCGACCTCAATATCCAGTTCCTCCAACTTGACAAGCGAATCCTTGAGGAGGTGCCCCGCCGAAAGTAGTGACTGCCTGCTTGAAACGCGACCCTCTTCATCCCCGTCTGCGGCGCCCCGTGCGGCAATCAGCAGCAGTTCGGCAACCCGCTGTGTGTCCCCTCGGTCAGCCGCCTCGACAATCGCGAAACGCAGCCCCGCCTTCACACTATCCGGCACTGTCGTTGTCCCTGTCTCAAACAGTTCCCGAAACTCTTCAAACGCTTCCGATTCTTCTCCCGCCTCAATTGATTGGCTAAATTTATCGAGCCTATCCGAACCCGTCGGCAGTTTGGCGGCCGCTTCCGCGATTTGCTTGAGCGTATCCATAGCCGTATCGTTCCATCCGTCGACTGAACCGAACATCTTCTCGCCCAAAGCGGTTAGCACATCAATCTCTGTTGATGCTAGTTCAATGCCCTCAAAAATTGATGGATCGGTATCATCTTCGCCTTTGATACTAGCGGCACCTCCCGTCATTCTCCCTCTTTTCTGTTGGATCATCTTCACACCCGCCTCGTCTTCGATAACCCCGGATTTCACCGCCTCCTCCACATCACTGGCAAACTCCAAGAACGTGTCGCTCTCAATCGTTTCAGCGCCTGGCGCCGAGTCCTCGGGCAATCCGTCTATCTCTCGCAGTCCCGACTCATAGCGTCCCCTGTTTTCCTCTGGCGTGTCCCCGAGCAACCCCCGATCATAAAGGTTCGTCCACTGATCCGCCTTCCGCTTCCGTTCCGCCTCGTCCACTTCCGTTTTTGTCTCCGACGGCGTCTCCAACTCAATCCCGATTCGCTTCAGAATCGCGTTTTCAAACCTGTCCGCTTTTTCCGTATTCCCCGCCTTTTCCGCTCTATCCAGCAAATCCTTGAGTACCTCCAAATCCGTCTTCGTCGTTTCGCTTTCCTGCTTTAACTTGTGTTCAGACGTTTCCTGCCCTCGTTCCGCCGCTCCTTCCGTCCACTGATCTTGAATCTCCTGCAGCCGCACGCGCTTCTCGTCAAGCAACCGCTGTGCCAACTGTTTTTCACGCTCCGTCTTCGCCTGATGCACCATCACCTTCGCCTCAAGGTACGCGCGAATCCCGGCGGCTAAACCCCGCGCCGCGTCCATTCCGATCTGCGCGCCAATGGGAGGCTGGTAGGATGTCGTTTGTTCATCACTTCTTTGAATGTTTGGCATGAAATTTAGTGACCAGTGACCCGTGGTCAGTGGTCAGTCCTCCGTGTTGTTCTTGCTGGTCACTAGCCACAGGCCACTGACCACTGTTTTTACACTCTCACCACGTTCTTTCTGTGCTTGCGTGTTGCCGCACGATCAATCCTTTGCTGCGCAGTCGTCATGATGCGGGACCTGCAAGCACCCTGCACCGCGTCCGGGGCATCGTTATGATCCGCCGACGGGAATTGCCTGAACTGCTTCCATAACTCCGGCGGCAATTCTCGCTCATTGAACGCCAACCAACCGTTCGCTATCGCAGGTTCAAGCGTTTCGATTCGATCTTCCTTGTTCTGGTGCTGCTCGTGATACGTAATCGCCCCTTGAAATCGATGGCGCTCCTTCATCACGCGGAATGCGTGGTCGGTTGACATTCTGATTGTGCCGTCCTTATCCGGTCTCTGCTCGCATACAAAATTGGTCTTCGGGACCGCCGGCGCCAACATCGCCTCCGCGCGCTGCGCCAGCAGGATGGCGTTCTCCATCTGCTCCGTCAACGCTACGCGCTCCATCCACGCCAGCATCACATACCCGTTCACGCCGGAGAGCGAATCGGGATTCATGGATTGACCACCGAGTAGCGGCTCCCATGCCACCACTACAGCGCACGCATAGCTATTCGCAACCGCATCGCGGCCGCCCATGGTGTCGAGGTACGTCGTGAATCCCCCGATATCGTGCCACGGCACCACACGCCCGTCGCCCCGGCGAAACCCTTCGTCGGTGACGGAGAACGTGACGGCATCGTCCATCTTGAACAGCGCCATGGACGGATCGCGCGCATCGTTCTGAAGTTCGCGCATGACGCTGTGGTAGCCGCGTTCCACGACCTCTTTCCGCACTCGGAGATACGGCAATTCGTTCTCCCACAGCATCGACACACCCGCCGTCATGTCATTTTCGTGTTCGTTAAAGAACGCATCCGCCTTGCTCTCGCGCTCCAGGTCATCGAGCGTCGTGTCGCTGTAGAACCGCTCCCACTCTTTCCACAAATACTCGGCGGAGGGGTGATAAACATCTTTGGGATAACGCACGGCTTCAAACCGCAACGTCTCCCAGCCGGGCACGGTGCGGAGATGTTCGGACAGCGATTCGGGGTGTTTCACGGTATCGACTATCATCGTGTTGGAGTGCTTGCTTCCGAGGTCGCCGGCGTACATAAAGTCGGTCATGAACCAATCCCTATCTTCCTCGCGCAGGTCCGGATTTAGGCATCGCTTCGGATCTTCGATGTCGTCGCACAGTTTCAACGTTGGCCGTACATCACCGATCAGAGCGCCCCGAGGCGACGAGCCTCGTCCGAGAGGTCTCAGTCCCACGCCGTTGCTGGTATCGGTCTCCGTCTTTGACCACGGATCGCCAACCAGGTCGCCAAAATCTTGATGGATAAGTGGATTACGTTCAAGGACTTGGCGGATTTCGGTTATGCGTTGGCGCGCCATGCGCTCGTTGCGACCGACGATGAGGATGAACTCCTCCGGAGGTCTGTCCATTGCCAAATCGAAGTCCTTGTAGCAGATCCGCCAGATAGGGATTAGCCTGTTGACAATGGTCGTCTTGCCGGTACCTCGCGGCGCTTGGACGTTTATCTGTTTCCCGTAGTCGCCAGGTTTTATGGCGTTGAGGATTTGGATGTGGAAATCCATAATTTGGTCTATCCGATAGCTGATGCCTGCGATATACTCCCAAATGAATAGCTCGGGGTAGACATAACCGGAATGGGCGGTGCGAAAGCGATATTTCTCCTCATCATTCTGTTTTTGTGCTTCCTCGATCCAATCTTCTGTGGCGTTGAAGCCTATCGATTGTAGATGGCTGATTGTTGCGATGTCTGGAACGATTATGCTCATGTGATGATTTAGCGGCTTCGTGGAGGGCTACCTCCTTGACCGGAATGATAGAACGAGCAACGGCTAGCAGGTCGCGTGCGTTTTCAACGGTGACATCTCGAATGCCGGAGCGAACTTTTTCAACAAGTTCCGAAATGGCGCTTGAAGCCTTGCCAGCCGTGGCTTCCAGTATCTTGGCGCGCTCTTCGCGAAACTCCGCGAAAGTCCGCTCATATATTTCATGCCATTTGGCGGAGCAGCGCTTTGTATTAGGGTTGGAGAGGGATGAAGCATCTCGAAATTTTTTGCGATCGATGTGTTTCCACTTGGGATATTTTTCGATCCATGAATCGATAATCTGGGAGGTCGTCCAACCGTCGTAAACGCGGCGGCGGATTCCTTCTGCGTGGTCTTCGTGAGATATTTTGAATTTGTCGTCTGTTGTTGCCACATTCAGTTGCTCAGGGTTTTAAGCGGTTTATTGTTTAAGCGTGTTGATAGTTAACATTGTTTGAACTGTGATTCATTGGATTAGCGTGCTAGTAGTCGTTTAGTGATTTATTCGCTAAGAAGAAAAGGTATGAGGATTGCACATTTTGGTAGTTGTCTGAATCGCGGATTAAGGGATTAGGATTGCTAAATAATATCTTTCGTACGAATTGCGAAACATAGGTCATGGGTTACGGCACACGGCGTGTGCCTACTACTATAAAAAAAGCCCGTTGGCGGAGGTCGATAAAAAGCAGCAACTCGTGACTAGTTGCCAGTGACCAGTAAAAGCCAAGATATTCTCTTGACATTACTGACCACTAACGACTGACCACAAGCCACTGGATTTCAAAGACTTCCACTAACGGGCTTGTCTGGTTTCAATATTTGGTTGAATACGGTGCGAACTGTCTAGGACACGGTAACACCTTGGTGCATGGGTTACGGCACACGGCGTGTGCCTACTACTATTAGTGCGGCGCGGTACGCGCTGTTTTATGCACGGCTGCAATGAGGACGAGTGCCGACGGGGGCAACCGACGTAATTTTAACATGTTGGGGCGGGTTTTTCAATCATCAAAAATCTTTTTGAACATTGGGGAAGGCAGCAGAGTGTGAGGAAGAAAGAGGGGGAGAATACGGGAAGACGTGAAACAAAAAAAAGCCCGCGATCTGGAGTGTTCATGGAGGCGAAACGACTTTCGCTAACGGGTATGTCGTGGCGTTACAATTTGGAGGTTTTGGGGGAGAGGGGCGCAAAATCGTATTAATGTTGAATTTGAGGGTTTAAACTAGTCTTCTCCGGGGCGAAGTGTCCACCCATTGGTCGTGGCAAGCCGCGCAAGTGCGACCCGAAGCAGATAAAAGGCATTCTCTTGTTTTGTCTTAGAACCGAGATAGTCAGGGTATATGACGATTTGAGAGTGGGCGGGGTTTTGTGCGAGAGGTGCATAGTCAACATCTACCCTGTGCCTAACAGAAGTCTCGTCGATACGTGTAGTAACGTCACCTATGGCGCGAACGTCGGCAGTCAAGAGAGTAACAATTCCGTCGGAAACATCTAGTCTAGAAAGCGCTGGATTAAATTCGCGCAAGCTGGCTCTGTCTACTGACGGTTTCTTATTTCTATCACGAAAAGCATTGGATCTGATCTTGAGCCTTCCGGTCGTATCATATGTATACTCATTTTCACGGAGTTCTCCGCGGACACTTCGATACAAGTGTTCCTCGTTCGATATCGTTTCCTTATCGTCCATCAAGTAGCCAGTCCCAGACGTATAGATAGTCTTCCGTACCAAGAACGTCCACGTGCATCTCATTTTCGATGTTTGTACCCCATACCTTTATGTATACCGCTTCTTGTTCTCGGATGATGAAATGTAGCTCCCGATCTCCGCTGTACCATTCTGCGGTAGTATGTCCATCCTCATCGCTGGTGATGAATGGATCTATCCATCGTCGGGATGCGGAAATCACAGAGGTTAAGAGTTGATTGAGAAGATGCTCGGCGTAAGCTAGACTCAGGGGATTCGGGCGTTTCGAGCCGTAACCATCCCAGTCCTCGTTGCGCTGGCGAATGGATTCAAGTTGCTGAAGTATCTTGAGGCGGAAGGGTCGGAGGCGAATGGTCTCCTCGGTTAGGAGTAATGGGTCTACGCTAGCGGCCGTTTGTTCGCGCCAATGGAGAGTAGAAACTTCATCCTCTTGGTTTCCGCCAGATGTACCGCGGTCACTGATGGGAAAACTGCATGTCTGGGAGGGCCACTCAACCTCTAGATTGCCTAGGTTCTCCCATTGCTGTTCGGAATTCGTCTGTGATGCTCCACTGGAAGATGTTCCAGATGTGTTGCTTGAACGTGTCACAGCGGGTGAGGACATCGCTTATTCCCCTTGTTTTGTTTTCGGTGTAACAGTCTACGTCGATTAGGTAGGACATCTTGTTTGGGACGTGATACCGCCCAAAGGTTCCGACTGCGTGGAAAAGGACATGAACCACGGTAACTCTTATGTCCCCGTCTTTCAATCGAGACACCTTTCGTAAGGTGTCAATATCTTTAGCTATGGGTGTCTTTAGCTCGGGAAAAACATGGTCTGGAACAAACTCGACGACACTTCCTCTCATGTCGGGTAGGAACACTTCATTGGCTATATCCTGATATCTCAGTCCAACGCGCGAAAAATACGCCGGTTCATAAATTTCGTTGAATGTCTGGAGCGCGGTCTTCAATCTTACCCGAAAGTCTGGGTAATTCTTGTAATCGCCATTACATGCGAGGGCGATGAAGTTCTTTGATAAGGATAATTGCCAAATTCTGTCTTCCGATAAAAAATGATATTCCTTATCGAAAGGCATCATCTGCTTCAGCTCGTTGGGCGTATTGGCTGGCAGCGGTGGGTTACTTGAGAGCGATTCTGGATAACCTAGCTTCCTGACAATATCTTGGAATAGTACAGGTGCTTCATGCGCGATCTTCAGAATTTCGGGAAAGCGCGCCTGAAAGACAACGTTAAATAGGGTGTTGTTTTTGTATTCAGTTCTTTGGACTTGCTTAAAATTCATGGCACGCTCCGCAGATGATTGATTCCAATCCTCGTACGGAAAGAATAGTAAGATACAATTACCAGAACACTTGGTGAATCTGACAACTCCCATAACCAACTAGGGATTTTTAATTATCTCACAGATGGGACAGCAATTTCCAGTCAAAAAATCGCCGACGAGTTCATGCTTGGCGGGTGGTTGCACAAATAGGCTCTGGATTTGTTCCGAATTTCGCAGGTAATTGGTTGCTGATAAGCATTTGGAGAATATCTTCGATAAAGTTTACGCGGTGTCGTTAATCAGAACGAATAGTATTACCATACCGATTACGAAGTCCTGGCCCGACGTTATGCAACCGTTCCTCCCTTTGGGCCCCGGTTTTTCAATAGTGAAAAATTTGGCCTAACATCAGGGGGACGGCCTACGAGATTGTTAGCTGAATGGCGGATTAAGGCAATTCTACCGATCAAGGGCGTAAATTGCGACCGCGATAGCAAGTCTCTCTCCTTATTCAGTCGTTTGATCTCCTCCTACCGTGCTAGGTTTGTCGAAGGCATTTAGTTCAGTCGGTTGATTGCCCCTCTTGATCCGGGGGTGTGCGTTTCTTCTTTGGGGGGTTGGGTTGGTTCATTTTTCTTAATTCGGCCCACGCATTGCTTGAGATCCACTTGTCCGGGTGTTTTTCCAGCCGTTGAAGCCCTTTCTTTCTCTGGTCAAGATTGGGGATGGACATGACTTCACAGAATGCTTCCAGGGCGGGAAGTTTTTCCTGGTAGTATTCATGGTCCAATCGCCATGTGGCTTGATTATTGCGATAGGATGTTTCGAAGTAGTGCTTTTCCGTTAGGTCGGATTTCGTGCGTATTTGAGAGTGTTCGCCATCCGGGGTCCAATTCTCATCGAAGATCATGGCCGTGTCGAGAAGGAACTCGGGGAATTTTGAGATTTTCAGGAAGTAGATTAGGTCCTGATTTTTTGAAAATATAGGATCTTCCGTGCCCAGCGAAATATCACGCTTAAACGCGAGAAGCGTTACCGGGCTGGCTTCAGGTTGCCGCTTTATTTTCTTGTTGATTTTTTTCAGGTCGGTTTCGGAAAAAATGGCTTGTTTGATCTTTTCATCTCCGTAGAGTACCTTCTCAATCCGGATGGTATGTAAGTATCCGCCCGTCTCGTCAAATGTGAGCGGCTTACCTTGAACGAACTGGGTACCGGTGACCCTTCCGAAGAACACGATGTCGGATTTCTCGACCAGTTCATGAATGTATATCACCGACCAGATGGCGTGAGCCAGAATGGTGGGAATGACGGACACCGTCAGAACGGCGATGCATGAAAACCAAGGATTACGTTTCATTTTTCCCTCCGACAGCGGTTGGTCGATGGTGTTTTCAATGACGGTGGTGGGATTGCAGGGAGTCGTTGGGGGATATTATCGCACATGATGTCTCTGGTTTGCAAAGCGTATGGGATGGGATTGTGGATTGTAGGGTATGGTGGCGTGGAGGGGATAGCGCGTAGCTAATCGGGACAAGGTGATTTGCTATCGCGCACAGATCTTCTTCGTCGTACGGATGGGATCACAATCTAACAGATTGTGGTACAGGGATCTATCGCTTTATCACGCGCTACATACAGTTTGATTGCGTCGGGATTGGCGAGTGGGGACGGCACGGGGGCCGTCCCCTACGGATGTGTAGCATCATGATCTGGCGGCGAAGCTGGCGTCAAGCGTGCCGCCCGGAGAGAAGATGTCGCCCAAGCCGACCGGTGTCTCCTTGGTCTGATCTCCGCCGCCGGAATCGCCCTCAATGTGCAATTCCATGTCCTTCGCGGCTTGCTGTTTCTCCTTTTCAGTCGCTGTCTGATACATTTTTCCAAAGATGTCGGACACGCCAATTACGTCGCCGCGCAAAAACGCATGCGCCGCTTCCCAAAGCTGCGATTCCGATGCGTCGGGGTGTTTCATGCGGATCTCTTTTTCTGTCTCAAGAATCTTCATCTTCAGATCCTGACGATACTGATTCTCAAGAATGAGCCGCTGCTCCTCCGTAATCTCATCGCTGCCTTGCTGCGGCATACCGCCGAGACTCTCAATGATGGTCGCAATCTTTTGATCCATCGACAAAGCATCGGGTGATTCAGGCAGACCTTCGATTTCAATCCCCTGCTGCCCCAACGCCGCGACGGCCTCATCCAACGTCATTGTACGCTTGGTTTCCGCGCCTGTTTGTTCCTGTTGCCCTGTACCTTGTATCGGTCCCATAGTAAATACAGTGGCCAGTGACCAGTGGTCAGTGACCAGCCTCCTTTTTTCGTTTTTACTGACCACTAGCCACAGGCCACTGGTCACTGTTTTTAAATCATTCCAACATCCATACCCGATGTCACATCTTGACTAAGCGGATTTCCGCCAACTCCGGTTGGTTGAACGGGACCCACAAACGTGTCGTCATCCCAACCGTAGCCGGTGTCGAATCCCACAAACTTGATTAACTCGCTAATAGACATCTGCGCGCCCAACGCCGCCATAATCTGCGCAATCTCCAACTTTCCAGCCGGCGTGTTCGGCAGTGAGGTTGCGTCGGGCATCTTCATGCGGTATCCGATATACCGCGCCTCCTCCCTGAACGACTCAGGGAAATCAATGCCTCGCCGCCAAATGTTAGCTCCAAGTGGGCGGCGAGCAAACTGTTGCGTCAACGAAATCAGTAACCGCATCCGATGAAGTCGGAACTCGTTCATCTCGCGGACGTTGTTGCTTAACTGGTTAAACGCCGCCCACTGCAGCGTGTTCGCCAATCTGCCGCTGGCGTTAGATGACGGCGACTGCCCCGCGAACACCGGATTCAACGACGGCATCATGTCCGCTATCCCTCTTATTGAATGTTCCAAGAGATTGTACAGAATTGGCGGCACCGCTTCCGTTGGAAACGGCTTGATGTCTCTATCAAGGTCATACTCCTCCTCGACCTCGATGTTCACCCCGTATCCCGTGAATACCTGCTCCATATCCAGCGCGCCGCGCTTCGATATCATGCGACCTATCGACAATCGACGCAGCATCAAGATAAGATTGGAGTAGACTTCGTCGAGAAACTTCTGTTGCGACCAGCACAACGCCCCGTAACCGTGCCCCCAAAACGACCGTGACTGATTGTTGTTGTGTTTGATGACGGGGAAGTTACGCCACGTGGCAAACGGGAAGTCGGGGTAATAGTACGGTGTCGTCCGAACTCGCACCACGTCGTTATCAATCGCCGTGGCGTAGAAGATTTCTGTGTCGTCCGCGTCTTTCACCGGTACGCCCTGCATCTCGGCAATCCATCGACGCATCCACAGTTCCCGAATCCTGAACTGTCTGTGCTCATTATCCAATATGGAGCCGGTTTTTGAATCGGGAATCTTGTAGTCGGGATAGTGGTAGCGGATATAACGCTCATTCTGCGTCGTCTCATGCACCAAGAATCCGGCATTCGACAAATCCGTGCTCGTCGCATCCGGATCGACGGAGAAGGCCAGCGGCGATATCGGTATCATCCGCACCACACGATACCGCGGGTCATACACCGCTTTCGAGATGGCGTGTCCAAAAATCAGGTTGTGGTAAACCGCATCTTCAAGCCGCTCTCCCTCCTTGTCCACCTCCTGAAACATCTGAGTCCACTGCTTGAGATCTTCGATGTTCTCTGCATCCGCCACGCTATGACGGCTCCTGTCCGGCAGCAGTTCAATCCGTGTTGCCTGCTCCGTGAACGCCGGCACCAGCCTCAGGATTCCCTTCTGAATCTCGGGATTCAGGCTTTCATGCGTTATCGGAGAGACATTTCCGATGGACGTACCGTCAACGTAGGCGCTGCGGTTATTGTAAATCGCGAGTTCGTGGCGCATCCGGCTGTGGTGCTCGTGTGCCGCCTCCTGCGCCTCGTCCATTAGGTTGATGAATTTTTCGGCTGATTTTTTGTTTAGCATATTCACACGGATTGTGAGATGTCTATCGCACGGGATTTACTATCGCACTTGCTATTCACTCGTTTGATCTCATTTGATGGTTTTGCTATACTTTGCGTTGGGTATTATTGCGCTTTCTTTTCCAGTGATAGTTGTTTCTAATAGGACTTACGTAGCACCATTAGGTCGGGAATAGGAGTTCCCTCGTAAAGGGTCGCGACCTGGAGATCGCGGGATCTCTATCGTACTCGCTATCCGCTCGTTTGATCCTACAGAAGACGCAATTTCTGACAGTGCGGAGTATAACATTTACCACCATCTCTCATTGTCACCAAAATTGCCCCCTGGACGTGATTGGTATCCGCTTCCCGGGTTCTTAATCCTCTCCCAAGCCGCGGTTACATTTGGAGCGCTACGGGTCAGTGTATCCACAGCGCCGCGAGTCGTTTCGTCGTCGGGGTTTTGACCCATCTTTTTCAGGTACATATAGTTCTTGAGTATCGCGCCGAGATCGTCCATGAACGACGAATCGCCCGACAGTTGTCCGAGCCGCTGGTTCACTGCCTGAGACAGACCCGACAACGATGTGCCGTACTGCGCCGTTGCCGCACCCATTGCGGCGTTATTCGGCGCCTGCTGCGCTTGCTGCAGCAATGCCAAACCCGCGGGGCTGGAAGGACCTAACCGCGCCGCGATGTTTCCCGACGCAGCCTGCAACTGCGGCTCCGCGTTCTGGCGTATCATCGCCAGTTCCGATTCGGTGAACTTCCCGCGACTGCGCCGTTGAAGATCTTTGTTGAACTGCGCTTGCTGGTCGAGTATCTCTTCTTGGAGCTGATACAACCGGCGATTCGCAATGCGGTCGTATATCCCCAAGCCGACCTGCGCCAGACCTGTCCCTGCGCCGATAAGCGCGAGTGTCCCCATCGAAATTGGTTCCGCCATTTTAAGTCACCTTTTGTAAGTGATTAGTGGCTAGTGATTAGTGGCTAGTAAAACTCAAAACGTGCAATGAATTGCACTACTACGAACCTGAAAGCAGTGGTTAATGGCTAGTAATGGGCGCTCACAAGGGTAATCCTCAAAAATATGGCGAAAATTCGCCTAAATTCATAAGCGATTGCCCTATGCTCGCCCTAGAAATCAATAGACTAAACAGTTACCACCTTTTCCGTCGTCACTTTAAACCACCCGTCAATCAGATACTTGTACAATTCGCCATTCATTACTACTTCATCGCCAAACTGTGCTTTTCCGGGCAGCGCTCGAACCTCTCGTACCCTGTCCTGCTTCTCGTCGTCCACATGTCTCGTTAACGCATCTAAAGATAGCTGTTCTCTCAACGGCATTGCTGCCTCCCTGATTATGGTAGGTGCGGCATAATACTGATCAAACGAACGGACGGTGACTAGGATTTTCTATGGGATTTACCATAGCACCGTAAGCCTCACATTGCGCAGGATTAGCTATCGCACTCGCTATTCGCTCGTTTGATCCCCTCTGGGGCTTTTAGAGGCTGGTGCGCAGTGCGCACCCTACAAATTGTACTTTTCAAACAGGCTCTTAGTCCCTATCGGGCGGGGGAACCCCGCCCCTACGAGAACGAGCGCTATCGCACATCTTCTTAGTCAGACCGACTGATGAATTAAAAGGGATTCTTTCGTCCAAGTTTACGTGAATATCAACAGATTGAAGCATTGAAAGTGTACAACCCGCGCCGCAAAATGCTTAACTTAATCCCTATGCGGGTTACGCATTACGCCCTACACATACGCTCTAACTTTCAACCCGCGAATCGTCACGCCGCCCGTTCCGGTAATCTTGAACCGCAGCGAAAACCCCCGCCGGTCTATCCGAATCCGGCGGTAGTCAAACCGTTCGCCGCCCGTGCGCATCGCCGAGACAGTTTTCTCGACCGGATCCTGTTCATCTATGTAAAATGTGGCAGTTATGTCGTTCTCCGCTTTCCCGTCAATCGCTAATTCTTTGAAGGTCTTCATCTCGCTGCCAAGCCCCTGTGAGTTCCAGTCAAGCTGCTGCGATTCCCACGACCACGCAATCTCCTCGGTGGGCGGATTTACCTGTCCGGAGTACTTCGTCAGTTCGTCCACATCGCCGTCATCGACAACCCAATCGATTAGCCGCGGCGCACGCCCTTGATCGGCAATCACGCCTGTCAACGCGAATCCGTCGAATTTGACTGTCGTATATTCCTTTACTAACGCCCGCTCATTTCCGATTGCAAGGCGACTCCAATTATTGGCGTTCTTCACAAAAAGAATTTGGTCTGTGTGATTGTCCCGCTTTCGCCTCCTTGATACGCCCCACAAACTAGCCTTATTCGGAAGTGTCCCCGCCAGTCCTTCTTCAATTTCATGGCGATTAAAATAGCCCTCCAATTGCGGCGCCGTCTCGGGCGCTCGGGTGCCGTCCGTGAGGTATAGTCCGTCCGATCCCACAAAACCGAGTGCGTCCCCCAGTACGCCCCATGCGTGAGGCGACACTGGCCCGCGGGATGATATCTGATCGTATCCAAAGGTCGCCGGCGAAGAGCCCGACAGGCGATACAAATTGTTTGCGCCGCCGAATAGCAACATGCCGCGGTACGCGGCGCAGAACTCTATCGGCGTGCCGGTTTGGATGGAATTGAGGATTGGCCACGCTCCCCAATTGGGCGTCAAATTGCGTACATCGCTGAACCGGAGTTCGTCCCCCGCGGCGCCGAAAAGCCGGTCATTAAATCGAGCGAGTTGCGTGATTTCACTCGGCATTTTGCTGTTGTCGCGCAACGGCAGCGAAACGTTATGTTCGCCATGCGACTCGTTATCCAATACGCCCCAATCAATCGCAGTGCGCGGCAGTCGAGTACGACCAACGCGAAAATAAAGCAGATTGTCGTCGTCCGCGTCTTCATCGCCGCGTGTTTCAGAACTGCGATATAGATTTAGAAACTTTACGCGGTTATCAGTCGGTTTGTCTTCGTGCGGCAATACAAAGCGTATTCGGAACTCCTCCGGGTTGTTACGAGCACGGTCGCTAAATCGCTCGGAGGGTTCGGATTCCCATGCCCCGCCTTCCGATTCAAAAGTCAACTTGTAGAACGTGTATTTGTCCGACTGTTCGACAGTATATCCCGCCTGCAAATTACCGGGATCTAACTCCGAGCCGTCAGCATGGCGCAATGGCAGTGCAGGCGACCCAACGACAAGAACCTGAACTGCCCCCGCGTTTGTAATCGGAGACGAAACAATCAACACATCGCCATCGGCTAGTTGATAGGAAGTCCCGCGCGTTGCGTCTCCCAGGATTATGGTGTTGCCGCTGAATGACACGTCCTCAACCGTAATGGTACCGGACAAATCACCGGGGACGGAATCCAACAGTATGTAGCGACTATTGGCGGCGTCGTAGGATATGGCATAATTAGATCGCAAGTCGGGATTCACGAAGTAGCGCTGGTGAAAATCTTCCGCGTTCGGCGGCTCCAAGTGCAGCATCCGTGCAACGATGTCCGGATAGTAAACGATATACCCGTTATCATCGCCTTCGCTGGTGATGACCGCGAAATCGCCGATGTCGCCGACGATTGAGAGCCGCCCTTCCAGATTGGGCGCATTGCGTATTTCTGACGGATTCGCAGCGATGGAGTTTGCGACAAAGAGTTTGCCGTCACTGTGCAACCAGTATAGTTCGCGCGCCGTGGCTGCGACACCCGTGATAAGCCTATTCTCCGATGCGATGTCAGATTCATCGTCCATCTGCAGCGCCCGTATCACCGGTCTCAGCCGCAAATGCCCCCATCGATCGACACGGAGATTCAGCATGTCTTGTGCGTATGCCTCCGCACCCGCTGGCGCGGCTGACGGATAACTCAGAATATGATTAAATTTCGTTACATTCCAAATCAACTCTTGCATGATAAAACTAGTACGTATTGCGTAATGCGTAAATCGTGATTGGGATCTTTTTGGTGTTAGGGGTTCTGTACCAAAGTTAAATCAAACCTATAATATTCGATGGTTATTTCCCGAGTGCCCCGTTATGTCCGTGTAGCCGATCAGATTTACGTCGCGCACTTGCTCGGTGGCTTGCCCTGCAAACCACAAAGAGCGGAACTGCCGAATCTTCTGCCGCACCCGCGGCATCGCGCGCTTGTAATGGAAGTTGTATTTCCCGTCGAAATATCCCGCGGACGCGTCACTCACGCTCTTGTCCGCGACGCTCGCGTGATAGCACATCCGATGCAAGAACGCCTCCTCCAAGTTCGGGTCGATTTCAAGCAGATCGTTCTCGTTATCAATGTCAACCTGTCTAATCACCCGATGCTTGTGCGCGTGATAGACGAACAGATTCTCCTCGCCCGGTACGCTCGTGAAATCCGGCGGCGGCGAAATGTGAAGCGTTTGGCTCGCCCGGTCAGGTGACAATATCCTCACCGTATCGTCCACTTCAAAGGTGTTCCGTTCCCCACCGCGGAGTGGCGTGGTCTCAATAAATTCGGTCGGGGTTCTCACAACCCTTATCACTCTGGCTTCGGCGCCGCGATCGGTGACGTTCAACACTTCGTCGTTGACTTTGACTCCGGACGGCAACGAGCCGGCAATCTTGAATGTAGTTGCGGTTCCTTCCGTCACAACTCCCACCAACCGCTCACGCGCGGCGCGCCCCCACAGCGAATAGTAAATCGGGCGCCCGGTTTCAAAGTTCTGGTTTATGGCTTGCGATGACACGTTTCGAAGCGGATGCAGCGGGGTGAAACGACTTTCGTCCGGACTCCTGAACGCCACAAAGTCTATTTGCAGCAGATCGGACGGCAATCCGTAACTGCTCTGCCCCTCCTCCACCTCTCTGTAGATACCCGACCTCAGGGACTCGCTCTCCGTGCTGATGTACTGGGCGGCGCGATTCAGATAGCGGAGCGCATCATCATCTTGATGATAATCGCCGTGCCGATCGCTTATCATGTCTCGCATCTCTGCAATAGCTTCACGCGCTGTCACACGTTCCTCCTAGTAGCGCCGCCAGCGTCCCCGAACCGGGAGTGACGGACGGCTATAAGGGTTGAAAACATACGGATTGGGAGCCTCCGATACACTTGGCCTCTTGTTCCGAGAATCACTGATTGAATCGCGCGAGCGAGCTTCCATCTTCGTTAACATGCTTTGCAAATTTGATAGCGTAGGCTCAGGTTTAGATTTAGAAGATGGCAGCATTTTTCAAAAACTGCGCCTCCATTTCCCTCGGATCGGTGCCCTAAACGCATAAGGTTCCGAAGTGGACGGAGCCCGATTCCGAGATCTCGTAATCGCAGACCGTCCACGTATACGAATTCTCAAAATTACATCTTGAAGGCTTGATAATCGTCTCGCAAATGGCGGCATTCATATAAACCCGGTGATCAGTGGGAAAAGCAGTGGAGAGCGATGAGTGGAGAGTTAAAGAAATATACCTTTCTGATTTTAACTTATCACTCGCCACTCATCACTAGTCACTGTTTCTAAACAATATTGACACGATTGCCGCTATGACCTTCACCCTCGCGTGAGAAAGAAGACCCGCGGTTCGGGATGCCGAGCGCAATTTCCGCCAACAACGCTGTTGACGCGACTTGCGGTACAGGCATATTGATGCGGCCAATTGCGTCACGAAAATCCGCAATAGCCGGCTGCCCCGATCCCTCCAGTTCACCGTTGGCGTCCGGCGTGACATAAGCATTTGCGTCCGTCAACGCGACAAAACCGGATTTTAGGCGTCCGGCGGCGCGTCCGGCGCATTTCACCCAGCCGAACGGCTTGTAGGAATCCGTAACCGTCAGTGTCGTTTGCACCAATCCAGCGTGCAACTGCCCCGCGGTCGCGGCGGACAATGAAAATCGCCCCGGCAACCACAAATGAAATTTACTGTCATTCGCCAGTGCTGCGGCCCAGCCCGTTGTCGTGGGGCGTGCCGAGACCGACGACAACAACAGAATTTCCACCTTGTTGTTATCCCCGGGTATCATGCGCCGGATACAAAATGTTTGACCCGCGCCCGTGCCCTCGTAAATATAACCGATAGCCCCTCGCACGTCTTTGTCGGCGAATTTTCCGTCGGTTACCAGGAAATTCGATCCCGCCGGAATATCTTCGGACGCTACTCTGTCGGCATCGGCAATGAGATCCGCGCCGGCTTGATGCCGTACGCAGCAACCGGTGTTGTACGTCCCGTTCCCGTGAAACTGGCCGTAACACCAGTATCCGTCTACGGCATCGGGTACCCAGATACCCAGCGTATTCCGCTGTACCTCCGTCAACCCGTGCCCATCGTCAAAATCGTGAAGAACTTCCCTCGACATGTTATTCTCCTTTTGAAAGACAGTGATTAGTGGAGAGTGAATAGTAAAGGCAAGAACTCTTGTTTTTAACTAATCACTCTCCACTAATCACTATTCACTGTTTTTAGATAGTCCAGCCACGACCAATCGTCTGGCACCAGCGCTCTTGACAAATCCACATGTAAAGCAACCGGATATTCGATCCGCCGCTGTCTGCTCTGCCCGTGAATCTGAAGAACTCGTCGTGGTAGAACGGAACTGGTCTCACACGCATGCCCATAGTCGCGTAACCCGGCGCCGCCTGATTCGTCCCCCGCACAAGTGTATCAATCTGCTGACGCCCCTTGCGGTTAGCCGACGATTCCCAGAACACGGGATAAATCGTCCCGTTCATACCTCCGGGCGACCCCGTATGCAGACCCCACATCTCGTTTTCCGGCGCATTCGGCTCGGAGAATATATAAGTATTGTGCATCCGCACAACCTGTTTGGTCTCCTCCCAGCCCATGCCGTCATGGATGCGCATCGCGAACTTGTCATTCTCTAGGATGTATTTGTTCTCCGCCAGCAGCCCGAAAAGACGGTGATCCAGCGGCATCATCTTCATGCCCTTGACAATCAGATCCCAAGGTCTCAGAAACTCGTCCATCGCTTGGTAAATGTTGTCCCTGGTCAACTGCTTGGCGGCGGTGTTGGCAGCGGGTTTGCCGCCTTTGCCATCCGTGTGATTGAAATAGAAAACTCGCGGCGAATGCACATACTCCCAACCGGGGAACTTCGTGTTCTCTCGCCCCAACACGTGACGGCTGTCGAACTTGCCCAACTCCGTCGGTCCCAACCCGTGCAACTGCTTCGAATCGCTCATGATATCCGCCAGCGATTCGGGTGCGCGGTTTTCGTTGTCGTCAGGCTGCCAAATCCCCCACAGCGAGTTTTCCAAGTCGAGACTCGCGCCGTACACGGCTTGGCGATAGCGTGTCTCTATCTGGTTGTAGAATGCGTAACGTCCCGTCTCGCCCATGCGAGCGATACTAAAGTTTTCGTCAAACAGTAGCCCGGAAGTGATCCCGGTGTTTTTGGTGAGTTGAAGCATGTCCCAGGATACCGGCGTCATCATCGCGCCCCAGAACGCAAAATGCCGGTTCACGCCCGACACCTGCTCCTGACTCCGCAGCGTATCGTTTCCGCCGTACCACTGTGACCGCGGCGCTTTCAGCAAGTGGTCAATCCGCTTGCCCTCCGTCGGCTCGCCCGACACAAACTCCGCGTTTGCCGTCAACGCCCCGACCATGAAACCCTGATTTTTGAGTGACTCGCCGCTCAATGCTGAGGGAAGTGATTCTCTCAGATGGAACGCGAGTTCATTTTCGACACCCATGATATTCCTCCATCATACAGCGCCAGTGTCCCGTGACCCGTAGCCACTGAACACTAGCCACTAATTTGAGATTGAAAGACTTCCACTAGTGAGCTTGTCTTATATAAAAAAAGCCCGCCAGTGGCGTCATGAAAAACAGTGAAGAGTGACCAGTTGCCAGTGACCAGTAAAAGCCAAACATTTTCTTGCCGTTACTGATCACTAACCACTGACCACTAGCCACTGGGTTTCTAAGACTTCCACTAACGGGCTTGTCTTTCTACCGAAGCCCGAAACCGAGTTTTTTCTTGAAAACTCGGTTTCTCTTGTCGGCTTTGCGCTTCTATATTTTAACTTTCATTATGTTCGTAGGGTGGAATCAACAATCGCCAAATTGTAGAACGACGATAGGAATTCGGTGATTTTCGCTCACAAACAAAAAAGCCCGCCAGCGGCGTCATAAACACAGTGGTCAGTAGTCAATGACTCGTGCTCAGCAAAACAAAGGAAACGAACCTCGGCTTTTACTGGTCACTGGTCACCGGCAACTGGTCACTGATTCTAAGACTTCCACTAACGGGCTTGTCTTTCTTCCACAACCTATAATATCTGTGCCTATCCTATTCTTCCACGCCTCTGTCCTTCTATTGTTCCGCTAACGGGATTGCTTTTCCCGGCTCAATCGTCAACGTCATTCGTTTTGCCATTTATCCTTTCTCTGATTTCCGCGCGGAGATCGTTTGCCACGCCGTCAATTTTGTTTATCACCTGCATGATGTCTGTATGGTGCGCTTTTGAATTGGCTTCTATCTTTGCATCAAGACGAGCTAAACCGGCATCTATCTTCTCATTGAGTTTGTTCATGTCGGTAAAGTGTGCCCGTGCATTAGCATCTATCTTCTCATTAAGTTTGTTCATGTCGACATAGTGTGCCCGTGCATTGGCATCTATCTTCTCATTGAGTTTGTTCATGTCGGCATGGTGTGCCCGTGCATTAGCATCTATCTTCTCGTCAAGTCGAGTAAAACCGGCGTCCATCTTCTCATTGAGTTTGTTTATTTCTGCGCGTAGGTTACTATCCACTTTGTTTATTTCTGCGCGTAGGTTACTATCCACTCTATTTATTTCCGCGCGCAGATTTTCATCGATTCGGATCATATCAGCTCTAAGTTCTGACATGTCAACTCTGAGGTCTGATATGTCCTTTTTTGTCGCCATGCTCGTGGTGAGCTTCCACCACAGCGCGGCAATCCCGACTAGCGAACCGATTAACGGAATGAAAACTTTAACCCATTCTTCCATCAATTCTTTCCCTCTGATACCCAGCGATTGGAGAACGTTCCCAATTATACACCTTCACCGCCGATTTTTCAATGATTAAAAATAATCCTGAACATTAAATCACGATTAAATCGAGTCGAAGATTACCGACCGTCCTAATACATATGAAACTTGCTCGGTCAGTTGATCGCTCCCTGCCTATAGGGTGTGTGTCTAGCCGCTTGGAGTTGTATAGTTTAATGAACAGAGAAGCTAGTCAGAGGTTAGCTAAATAGAGTTGCTGGCTCGTGGCGTCTCGCGCCAGGTCACAGAAGTGTTTTGATGTGATTCTCAATGTGCAACGACATATTGAGCAGATTCCCGACTTCTCGCGGGTTACTTTGGTAGGTATATTTATTGTATCGTGCTTTTAGGCTCGCGCTAAAGAGTGCCGAATAGTCTCCATATATATTTGAAAGATGCTGTCGCACATGCATATGTCTGTCCTGATGATTGGACGGGTGAATCTTACATTTATCAGCCAAATAAGAATCTACTGCATGCAAGGCTTTGTAAAAGGCGAGCGTCACAACCCAATCAGCGTGGCGAGAGCTGTTCTGAGAAGCTTGGAGATCGGAGAGCGCTAGCTGAGTTCTACTTTGTTTTCTTTGGTGTTGGCGCTTATTGGGCATGTCAATAGTTCCCCCATCGAATTCCTCTAACTAATGAATATAAGAGGTCAAGGAGCCAACTGGGGGGTAGAGTGATAAAAACGCTCGAAATTGCTCAAATCGAGGTATTCTTCTGACGACTGGTATTCTACGAAGAAATTGAGAGGACGAAATTTCAGATTAATCTCTAGATCGATTTGCGCTAGCTGTGCAATCCGGTCCGCAGATTCATCCGACAGTATGATGATAACATCAGCATAATCCGGTGATGAAATGTTGATGTAGCCTTTATCGACGTAAGGGAAGGCTCTCAACTTTTCAGCGTAAAGTTGCTTTATCTCTTCCCAAGCCTTGGGCTGAGTCTCGACGATTATCTGTTTGAGAAACGCATACGCCTGCGTAGGCGGGCTGTCCATTGAATCAGCACATTTTTCCGCGTTTTCATACGAGGCGACGATTTGCCCACACAAGGCGGACATCGCCGTTTGCAGGTTGTCACCCTCGGCAGACAAGTTCAGATCGTCGTAGTGGGCGGTTACAGCCTTACCCTCTCGCTCGACCACGATTGGGATTGCCTGGCGCAATTGGTAGGACGGATGTCTAAGATTCTGAATCCAACGTGTTTCAGGCGGTTGGGTGATGTCTGTTTCGACTCTGGAGGATTCCAACTTCTCAAGACTCACTGTAACCTCCTTACACCGGCTCGCTGGATGGGAATGTCGCAGATGCGATAATGCTTTATTTTAACAGATAAGAATTTCAATGACAAATTGAAAAGCGATGCTGGTCAAGACGCCGGGTTTGCGGGTATCCAACTATAACACCTTCACTGACCAATTTCCAACGCTGAAACTAATCTCAATCATCAATTCAAGATCGAGGCGGAGGGGAGAAATCAACGATAAGTTGGGTTTCACTATGAATATTTCACACGACAATCGACTTGCAAAGCAACGGCTATTTGCATTGCTAAGCTATACCTTTTCCGGTTCAACCCAACCTACGTATTAATCACCGTCTCTACTCTCCACCGACCACTGGCCACCAGCCACCGCCTTTCTCATCGGCACACGCACATTCGTCTCCACCTTCAAATCCGCATGGATTATCTCATGATTCCGGATAGACAACTCAATCCGCGCAAACCGATGCTCCTGCCTCAACTTCTCAATCGCCCGCACTAAGTCGCAATACACCGGCGAACAGCACGGTGTCGGAGGTGTAGCGGGAATTCTATCGTTTTTACCAGGCATTCAGTTTATCCTATTGGGTCACTCGGTTGATCCAGCAGCCGCAACAACAAACATCTCCGTCTCGAACAGCTTCATCAGCTCCTCGGATGTCGAATACGCCAAATTCACAAACGGCGCATCCTGCATCTTGCACATCTGGTACATCTTCTCATTGATTAAAAAAGCGTCCACCTTGTCAATCACATCCCAATTGTCCGGGTACACCAACTTCACATCCTCGTACAACCGGGCAAAGCGCTTAATTTCATCGTCAGGTGACGGAAAAGCGAAGACCGGAAAATCCCCGAGCCACTTCGCCTCAACCACCATCTGCGCGTAAAGCAAGTCCGACGCCGTATCCCTGCTTATCTGATTAAGGCTAAAGATATGCGCGTCACTCGCAAACTCCTGATTCATAAACGATGTTGTATGTAATATCTGCATGTTCTATTTTGTACCACAATCTGTTAGATTGTGATCGCCCCTTTCTCTACCAGACGGCTCTCAGTACATCCTTCAACTGCCCCTGAAACGCCGCATACGACACATTTTCAACCGCCCACTTCGAAATCCGCTCCGACTGCTCCTCAAGCGATTCGTCAGTCTCGTTAGCCAACCGCTTAATCGCCTCAACCTGCGCCCGCACCCCGCTGGCGCTCCATACCGGAATCTCCGACGCCAACCCGTGCTTGGACGCCACCACCGGCATACCCGACATCATCATCTCCTGCGCCCCCGTGGCAAACGTGTCGTGAAACGCGCACCACAACCCGAACCGCGCATTCTGAAACTCCTCCGCAATCTGCGAGGTCGTCGCCTCGCGCACCACCCTGTCGGTGTTCGTGTACAGTTCCTCCTGCAACCGCTGCGGTCCCTCCTCCTCCGAAGCATCGTACCACAACGACGCCGAGCCGACATAAACCCGCTCCACGGCGCCCTTCAACCCCTTGAACACCTCCGTCACCTGCGGCGCGTTCTTTTGCCACGAGACGTTGCCCGTCGCCACCAACCGCGGTTTCCGTTCTCGATAGCTCAGACGCGAAAGAAAAACGTCGGGCACCGGGTCGCACAAAATGTGACTCGTATGCACGTTCACATACTTGAAAACGTTCGCCTGGAACTTGCAGTTCGCGGTGACAGCATCGCTCAATCCCACCACCTGCTCCCGCAAGAAGTGCGGCATACGCATCAGTGTCAATTCGCTGCAATACAGAATCTTGCGGCTCTTGTGATTCCGCAGCCCGTGAATTAACTGTTCAACGCTTTCGTACTCCCTGTCGCCGTAGCCCTCCATTGGCAGCGTGAAGCGCAGCGGCTCTATCAACACCGTATCCGCCGTAATCTCGCTCGCGTCGCATATCCCCTGCGTTCGCGGATAAACGTCTCGAAGCGCCTCCAAGACGCGGGACGTTTTCGTACCCATCCCGCCCCCGCCGCCTTGATTAGACGGCAGGATAGACGGATCGTAATTCAAAAACTTCGGGTGTGTCAAATAATCTATCATTAAGATACTCCTTTTACGCATTACTCATTACGCATTATAACCTATTCACCACAAACACCAAATCAAACACATTTACCACCCCGTTCACGCCTGCGAGCTTTGCCAGCTTAATGCCTTGTATTGTCGTTGCCATTCTAATATAATCCTAATACACATGTATGGAAGGAATTCGAAATGAATGAACAACAATTGAACACCGACAGTCGACAGGAAGAATCCGACAAAACCGCGGCGGACGATTCCATGGAACTACCAGAACAAATTCTAGAAGGATATCGCAATCTAAGTGATTGGAATATCCAAGACGCAGGAGATATAAGATCGCTGGATAGGATATTCATACCTTTGGCAGTTGGGAGCTTGGCAATCGCGTATGCCAAATATCCCGAGACGGTGGACGCTGCTGCTGTTGGCAGTTGCCTCTTATTGACATATTGGGTTTGTGTGACTTTTCGTTATAGAGCGCGAGTTCAAGATAGATTTCGTGTGATGAGACAAATAGAAGATGAAATGGGTTTTCAAGGCCATCGATGTTTGTCTCCTAAACCTAGGCTTAATGACATCTGGCCGCATAAGATGCCTTCCGATATGCAGTTACGAATCTATTTTTATATCATATTTACTATTTTAGCAGTTTCAGCCGCCATTTATCGTCGATTATCTCAATGGCTGTCCATGTGCTAGCGTCTACCCGCGGCGATATGGATACCGATAAGCTTCTGCCATATTTTGTTGTGCCTCTCGCTATTCTCACGACGAAGGGCAGCTATTGCTTCATCTTGCTTTTCTATACGTGCGAGAAGTTCTTTGCAGAGTTCCTTAAGGCAAGGTTCGGCTTCAACTTCTTTTTTTATGTGCTGTTTTGTCATCATGAGATTTTTGGCATCTCGCATGGTGCGTAAAATTATCTATCATTAAGATATTCCTTTCCGTCCGTGTTCATTCCCGCTGCATCCTTTACGGCCTGGGGCGGAAAAAAATTGAGGGCCACTTCTGATTATTGGGAATTTCCTGAATGCTAGGTTTGGCGAGGGATTTCATCGCGGTTTTGTGTGAAATCAGTGAGACCAGAGTTATAATAGGTAAAGACGCCGGGGATGTCGCTGTCAATTAACGTGAGTTTGTCGGAACAAGAGAAAATCCCAGTTTGCAGATTGGGTTCCCTGCGAATTCGTTGGCGGAGTGTTACGCACAAAATCCAAGGGTCAAGAATGATAGGGGATTGGTTGCGTAAGACGTGGTTTTGTAGTTGATTGGCTTGCTGCATCATAAAATGCGCCCCCCCTGTCGTGTAGAGTGTGGCGGCATCGCTTTTTCCCGGTATCCCATGCTGGAACTCGGTTATGTGTTGGACATAATCGTGGCAGGGCTCGGCACTGGGATGAAGATGGCCTAGGAATACGATGAACTTGTGGTGTTTTTCAGGAAGGTATAGTGTGTTAATCAATTTGCGTAATCGGAAATAATCTATTTGAAGGTAAATGTCGTCGACGAGCAGTACGTAAAAATGATGCTGATTTGACATGCTAATCGTGTGTAGTATTGAATACCATGTCCAATTCCAGCAGAAGTTTGATTTTGATGCGTTCCAAAGGGGTTCGCATAACCAAGCCGGTAATTCGCCAAATTCGTTGTGTATAGCCACCGAGGCTTCCGCGTACGCATTGTAGTCTAAATGATCGTGTGCAGTGAAGCGTCGAATGTTGTGGTCGGGGACATTAGACACTTTGAGTAGTCGAGTGCATTCGGCGAAACGATCAGAGCGGCGGTTGAGGTTCGGGATTATAAAGTTAATAGGCTTCATAGTCAAACAGTTTCTATCGGAATTCGTTGGCTACGAACACCAAATCAAACACATTAACAACCCCGTCCCCATTCACGTCCGCCTCGTGCTTGTCCGTCCCAAACCCCTGCGCCACCAGCGTCAAATCAAAAATATTCACCACCCCATCGCCGTTGACATCGGCGGGATTGACAATTGGAATTACTGTCGTACCGATGTTTTGCAGCACCTCATCCGGGGTTAGTGCCTTGGCATAAACGCGCACGATGGAAAATGAACCGTTGAAGTTGTGGTGTCGTTCATCATACGAAAACGCGCCGATCGAAATGTCGTCTAAAGGCAAGCTTTCGTCGAAATGCACCCCCTGATGCCTGCTAACTTCGACGCCGTCTTGATAGGCGATGATTGACTCACCGTTTAGGGAAACAATTGTCACCCAAGTCCACACGTTCTCCTCTAGGAAAATATTCAGCGCTCGTGCGCGTTGTTTAAAGCCATCGGCGTGTATGGACATGCCAAGTTCTTTCCCGTCATTCGGCAGCCATAAGCGGATCCCTTGAAGCTCTTCTCTAGGGCTGTTTTGGAAGCCGGCGAAGTGATGTTCCAGATCGAACAGATTGCCGTTGCGCTTGCAAAGGAATTCAAGCGTCCAGTCGCCCAAGTAGAGTTTAGGATTTGTATCGACCGGTCCCCCGAAGGTTTGACCTGACACCGTGGCGGTGTAATATCGGCGCTGCCCACTGAAACCGATGGATGGAATATCTATTTCGCCCTCTTCAAGGCTTGGAGATTTATCAGTCGGTAGTAATCTTCCTCCCGCCGTTCCGAAGTTAACCCAGTGCGCTGTAGTGCCCGGGTTTTTCGAGGCGTCCAATAGAAGCGCCGCGCCGGGGACAGCGTCGATAGGCTCGGAAATGTAAATATCGCTGCCATTGACATGGGGAGTATCTACCGGCTCCGTCTTTTTGAGGTAGATTCCCCCATCTAAATTTGGGAGTGCGTGGAGGATATTCGTTAAACCGCTTGCTACGGAGATGACTTCCTCGGGCAAGGTTATGTTCTGCGGTGTGCCGCTGTGGTTGTACACTGCCCATCCGTTCGTAAACGCCCGGATGTAGAGGCCAGGTATCTCTTCATCGTAAAGCTGGGATTTGGGACCAACAGGGCGCCCGAGATTCGCGTCCCAGAAGTTGTACCAGTAGTGACCATGGTATTGCTCCGCCCTAAAAAGTATGTAGCCGTCGGAATGTGTGAGGCTGAGAGCTGTGGCGGCACGCATCCAGCGCAGACTTGACGGGCTATCAGGGGTCTCCGAAGGTTGAATATGCGCTTGAAGCCCGTTTATTCTGGGTTCGCGCAGATTGTTTTCGAGCCAAAGTAGAGCCTTTTCAACTCTGTCGACAGTCTCCTCAAGTTCGTCGCCTGTTCGGTCAAAAGGCATACCGGTTTCCATAAACCCGCCGTTGACGTAGGCTCCTGTTCGTGGGAGTATCCGCTCATTGGTATTGCCCATTATTAAAAAGTCCGGGCGTGTGGCGGCGCGGATGCGTCGAACGATATTAACTCGTGCGTCTTGCTCAACTTCGTTGCCGCGAAACTTATGCGACCAGTCACCGTCAAAATCTGCCAGAATAGCGTGGTCATCGTTCCACCAATCGAAAAAAATCCCGTCGTATAATCCGCACTTAGCAACAGCTATAGCTTCCTCAACAATGATGTCTTGAACATCAGGGTGGGTGAAATCCCATAAATAAGTGCCCCCTTTTTGAGAAACCGGTTGGCCGTTCGCGTCCTTTATCCAGTAATGAGAATCGTCGGGAAACTCGCCTTTCGAGCGGGTCCGCAGCGCTAGTTGCAAAAGAAAAACCATATTGGGATTTATGGCGATAAAATCGTCACGTGTTTGTACCCCACGGTCGAGCTCACCTTGAACAGCCCATCCTTTAGCCGTAGGTACGAGGTGAACGTGGAATAGTGACGGTCCTCCGACATGTAAATCGTGTTGTGCCAACTGTTCCAGATCAGACAGATGCGGCTGGTTAAGAACCGTGCTGTGGCCAATGCTGCCCCATGCCGTAAAAACCGAGGGAAAGGTTCTGTTTTCCAAACGAGGCTGAAGCGGCAGCGGCGGGAAGTCGCATTGTTGATCGTAGATAAAATGATCAAGAGATAATCCATCAAGTGGAGTATGGTCAGCGATTCGGTTGCCGTGGAGTTCCAAACGCTCAAGCGAAGTGAGTTTCGATAAGGGGCTGACATCAGTAATTAAATTGTTGGTCAGAAGTAATTCGGTTAACCGTGAAAGTCCGGCAAGGGGCCTGATATTGTCGATTACATTGAATCGCAGATCGAGTGAGGATAGTGTGACGAGTGAGGTAAGCGGCGCAATGTCGTCAATGTGGCACGCTCCAAGGCCCAGGAGTTCTAGCGCGGCTAGATTGGCTAACGGCGTCAGGTCTGATATTGGATTCGAAAACAAGTCGAGAAGCTTCAACTTCGTCAGCCCGGCGATTGGGCGGAGGTCGGTGATTCTGTTGCCGGCAAGTCGGAGTTTTCGTAGATTGACGGCATATTCAACGCCGGTGAGTTCTTGTATCTGGCGGCTTGAAGCGACGATGGCCGTTAAATCCTGCATGGCGTCCTGTGTAACGCGAACGTCGGCGGGGAGTGCCAGAGCTTCGCGAATTGCGGCACGGAGGTTGTCGTCGGGGATTTCAACGACTTGCGCCCATAACGGGACGGACAGTGTTAAATACAATAAGACGAATAAGATGCGTATAAACATGATTTTGTTTTACTCCTTTTCTTGATTTGTTGTTTAGTCCAAAAATTGAATAAACAAATAAGCCCAGTAACTAAACAGTTTGTATTTGCGCGGCGTTGTGGCGAGGAACTCGTGTAGTGCTTGCACTACAGAACTGAATGCCGGCATATAATCATGAGATATGAACCAGCCACCCGGAGGTATGTATTTGGTCAAACGTTGCAGTTCTGCCACCGTTTGTTCGTAGCGATGACACGTGTCGATAACGGCGATGCGAATCGGCAGTGTCCAGAAGTGATGCAAGTATTCCAAATTCGTGTGGAACACGGACACAATGTATTTTTGGAGTTGCAACGCTTCAATGAGCCGTTTGTGGTGAAGGAACACGAGGTCGGTCGTATCGTTAATGTTTGCCTGCCGATGTGCATGGGTAAAAGGATCGATAGTAACCACCGGTTTATCACATTGTGAGTTACGGAGTGCAGCTGCAATAACGCAGGTGTTCGCGCCGCGAAATGTACCAGAATTTACAATATAGCCTTCGGGCTGAGGTATAGTATCATTTAAGCCTAAAACAATTTCGTAAAGAGCGCGGAATTCGCCGGGGGCATGCAGATGGTCTTTGAACGGCCCCGCGATGTTGCGTACGGCTGTTTCAATGTCTTCTATAACGCGACCTGTGGTCTCAGGGCTTTTCAATGTCAATTTTTGCACCCCTATTCGTTCCTTATAAGCAACGAACTCCGGAGCGTCTATTGCCATTGTCGGCGGAAACGCAGTAAATGGTGTCATGTTACGAAATCTCGGTTTCGAAAAGTTTTGCCATTACGCCATCGCACGCAAAACGCTCGTCACGTTGAACGAGTTGGCGAAGGTAATGAAAGTCCGTAAGGGTTTGATGGCGGCCAATAAGCTCTAGTTTCGCGTGTTCGGTTTTGCCGAACTTGTCTTGATAGCAGGGGCAACCTGTAATGTAAATATCTCGCGCATCAGTATCGGCTAGAAAGGCGGCAATTATTGTTCCGGGCAATGGATGACTATAATTTAGGCGAGCCGACAGATTCCCGAAGAAATCGATTGGTATAACGTGAACCGGCATAAAATGTTGCTCAATGTAATGATGACGAGGTGCACCGTCGCGCATCTCCGTAAACGTTTCACATCCTATCCATGATGTGCCATCGTGTTTGAGGAGTTCCATTGTGTTTGTAAGATCTTCAAACCCGATCCACTGCAAGCGTAGATATAGAACATCCGTTTTTGACCCGATATTGGTTTGGTAGCGCGCAGGGACGTATTTTCGCTTCGATATGCGATTGTGTTCGTCTTCGGGCGTTCCTTTGAATTCTGTCGGCTCGTTATGTATTGACCACGTATGAATGCGTATTACTACGTCATATTTATCAATATTGACCCCCTGCTCCAGATGCCTCAAATAGCTCGCTCGTCCAATAATTGCGACAGATTTATTTTGCACAAATTGTTTAAACAGGTTCAAGCGTAACGACAAGTCGTATTGGTGTTCAACCTTTGCACCTGTTGCTTTAATAAATTGTGCGCTAATTTCATCGACATAGTCCAAACCTCGAATTGGACAGTTGTTATCGGGATCGCGTACGGAAGGTTTTTCAAAAGGATTTTGCATAAATCATGACCTTTTATAATTGGAAGCAGACGAATAGAGATGTGCGGTGTTGCCCGCAAAATTGTTGGCATCTTCAGGCGTCGCCCCAATGGAGGTGGAAAAATCGCCGGCGTGTTCTTCGACGCCAGCCAACGTGACGGCATGGAGCAAACGCGGTTCTTTTGGATTTGATTGTCTATATGACGTGAAATCGGCAGCGTGATTTACATGGTTGGCAAGAGAATCGATGGGCAATTGTTCGCCTGTCTGGAAATAGTGTCGCAATGACCAAATATGCAGAGCTATTTCTTCATGTCCCATTGCGCTGGAGCAGTCATGGATGAATCGGCGGAACTCTTTGTCTTCCCGTAGCCAAGGTATGGGCAAGTTGATATAGAGCCCGTTGAGCAAGGGCTTGGAGATCTCAGGATTAAACATTATCTCCGAGTATTCAGCCTTTGAGCAACCTGCCCAATGCGCCGCTTTGTCTATAAAGTTGTCAAGTCCCATGGGACAGGCCCACCAATTGATTACCTCGTGCGTTTTGTGTCTAAACGGCTTATACCAATCGTACAGGACAGTGAACGACGTTTTGGCGAAGGTGTTGAGAGACAAATCAATCAGCGGTAGAGGCTGGTTATCGTCGGATTTGAGGCTAAATGTATCGGCGTCGACAACTACGACATGGTCGTATGTGTCGAGTTGGGAATCAAGTATGGGTGCTGTGGCTTTCCATTGGGCAATGGCACCTGGGAGTGAGGTGGAACACAGGTCGTCCGGAAAAGCGAGCAGGCAATCTTCAGGTACGCCGGCGGTGGTAAGAATTGGCGCGGCACGGTCGTAATAACACGCTTTTATGTGGAATAAAGGTTTGACGTTGAAATGTGCCATATCAGTATTGATGATGTGCGATCGCATAGACCAGAGCGCGACGTTGAGATATTGCAAATCTTTTGAGCGAATTTTAACATCATTAATCGGGAATAACCGTATTAATAGGGCAACTTCGGAATTATAGTTAGGTACGGGAAAATCCGTCGGACTAGGAAATAGATAAATACTTTCTTGTACCATGTGCGGCTATCCTCTGTATTTGCTGTTATTTTTAGTAATTTGGCCCATCCTGATGTTTGTTGACATGCCTGTTTCCGAGATAAATGTAACAATGGTCAGAACAATAGTATCCGTTAGTGTTTACCAGGGTCCTTGCTATTCGATAGAACACCCAATTTGGGACACCTGCATTTACATGACTATCTGCGAGTTCAAGAATTTGACGCGCGCCTTCTGGCGACATTATATTGGCTCCATCACCGGAGGCGTGAACGCCTAGACGGAATGGAGTATTTGGAATCTTTTCGCCGGGACATAACTTATCATCTCGGGCAAATTCTGGTGCATTTTGATCGTTCCAATATAACTGAATACAGTTGATTGGGTAAATTTTATTTAAAACATCAACATAGTTGTGCATCTGTGTTCTATTGCAGCCCGGCGCATAATCATCGACAAGCAAAAGGACTAAATCGCCATGTTTGCCAGCTGCTATCTGATACATTATGTCATACCATGTCCAAGACCAACAATAATAATTTTTGGCTATCGTGTTACTGCAAATGAAGCGGGAATAAGGGAACTGTTTTGCTGCTGCTGCCCGAGCCGTTTCGAAGGATTCGTATTTGTTCCCGTCATGCGCATGAAATCGTATGATAGAATTTGGAGGGTATTGAAGTCCCATCAAAGCGCCAAGACAAGTGTACCAGCGATCTGATCTTCGCTTAAGATTGGCCACTATAATTTTCATATCCTCTATGCGGCTATCCTCTGTCTTCGTTGTTTCTTCTAAAGATAAGCAGTCCGTTAACGCGGTAGATTTCAAAGTTAATCGAGGTGTGGTCGAGAAACTCTAAGATAGCTTTTTGGACGCCCGGAGTGTTCTCGTTGAAATAATCATCGAAGATTAGCCAGCCCTGGTTAATGAGGTGTGGAGTGATGAGGCTAATTTCATCTTTGGTATGCTGATAGTGGTGACTGCTGTCTATGAATGCGAGCCGAACCGGCGAGTTCCAAAAGTGCTTCAGGTATTGCACATCGTCGGCCAATACTAAGTGGACGTGCTCTGCTAGGTTGTTAGCCCAGATGTTTTCGCGGCATTCAATGTATGCGTTGTTGAATGCTTCACGTAACGGTTCAAATTCTTTGGTATAGCTGTCTATTGTAAGGAGTGGCGTGAAATCGGAATTGGCGTCCTTAAGTGCATGTGCCATGACGCAGGCGGAACCACCGCAAAATGTACCACACTGTAGAGTATAACCGACCAACAGTTCGTCGTCATGTAGCGATGCCGCAATCTCATAGAGTGTGCATAATTCCGTTTCGGAATGTTGAATGATGTGTCGCGGACTGACGGTTTGCCGTATTCGAGCGGCGGAAGCAGTGGCATTTTCGCGAACTTTACGCACAATTGCGGTTGCGTATTTAGATTGTTTAAGCGGAAAATCAGTGTATTTCATGACCCTATTCCCGAGTTATTGAAGAGCTTATTGATAGTTGGTAGAGCCTAACCTATCTTGAAGTTCGATAGTCCATATGAAAATGGCGGCGGCGCCAGCGCCGCCGCCATTTAATCGCTCGTATTTTGCTGACAAGGCATAGTACCCGTCTTGATTTGCTTCACCAGACAACCGCTCCAAAACATCAGCCGGTACCTTTGGAAAAGGCGTTTGATTCGCATTATCCATCAATTGTAACGCTCCCTCTGAATTCACGATATAACCGGCATCGGATCTACCGCATAATCCGAACTGCCAGATGTCCAGTTCCGGTATCATACGCCGGCACTGTATTTTTCGTGGGTTGCGCGACAACTGGATAATCGTTGCCTTTGCGCCGTTTGCGTTCAATACGTCCATACTGTGCCGCAACTGGTTATAGGTCAACGTTACGGTGCAATCATCTAGTAGCATCATGTAGTATTCATTTCGATCGGCAACACTAATCTGCATCATCATGGCGTACCATGTGAAAAGCCAACAAAAACTCGAAATAATCGTCTCTTGCGTGAGCAAAGGCGGCAATCCCTGAAAGTACCGCGCCGCATGTTCTTTCGCCGCTTCGAGAGTCGGATAGTCTTTGTAGTCGAAAGCCGAAAAACGTTGAATTTGAGATGCGGGGAACTGTGCTTCGCTTGTTAACTTCTCGTAACACGGCTCCCAGCGCTCGGTCCGCCGGCCAAGATTCGGTATTAGCGCTTTTAGCCGTACATCAGGCGTGGCTTTTAGCACCAATCCCACTGGCCATTCGTAGTGATAGTCTTGCACTCCGTAAGTTCCTCGATTGGTGTCAGGTCTCTCATGCGATTCGGCTGCTGGTTTCGATGTGCCAGCGTTATTTCATGTACCTTTTCATCAAGCGGATAATCGATGTCACCGTTTTGAATCCTCGAAGTGAGCTGGCGCGCCAGGTCTAATTCATGAGGCCAATCCATTTCCATAAATATGCCGACGTGTTTCAATACATAAAAATGTGGCGCGTACATTATACCTCGCCTCACGCGGCATACATTGACGCCCCAATGGTACGGTTCCATGCCCACCACATCAATAGGCATCGATTTGTAAGCAAACTCCCGCAATATTCGCCGCGCTGCCCGCAACCACGATGGGCGGAGGAATATGACGTTTGCTCCGCATACCACTGTTTCATCATACGAGATGCCAGTCCTCTCTTCATATTTGCGCCTCGCATCATCCGCAGTTACTGACATCTGAATAAAATTGTCGCTCCGAGCGTCTCGTAGTACATATTCATCTGCGCCGTGGTCAACACCAATATCACCATATTCAGGTGAGTCCGTTGAGATTATGATGCGATTGCAGACACCTGATTCGCGTAGCGATTCGATCGGATAAGCCATCAACGGTCTGCCGCATATATCCGCTATGTTTTTGTGTGGAGCCCGACGAGACTGGCTTTTCGCCATGACAATTCCCAGTGTTTTCATAATTGTCCCTTCAAATTGTTTTGAAATAAGTCATGAGCTTGTCGTCGACCGTAACGTTATCAGCCTGCGAGACTAAATCGCGCAAAAACCGGATGTCGTACAAGGGTTTGTGGTCTCGATACACTTTGACTTCGCATTTTAGCCACACGTCATTTGTGTCGAGATAGCACGCAAATCCCGTGCAATACAGCGATTTTGGATTGTGTCGTTTGATATAATCGATTAACAGTGTGCCCGGCATAGGGAACGTATAATCGAGCGCGCGCACGAGCTCTACGAACTGCTCGTAAGACGTACAAAATATAGGAATCTTATATTTATCCCGTATAAAATCCAATACCGCGATTTGTCTCGCGCCGACGGTATTGTAGATTTTGTGTTGTATCAGACATTTGCAGTTTCGTTCGATGAGTTTTGGTATAACCTTTTGCAACTCATCCATTGGCCAATGTGGCATATTCGTCGGCGCAAAAGCGGTTGTTTTCTTGCCGAACAGATGTTGAAAGTCACGAGGTACAAACGACCCCTCATTGTCAAACTTCAACTCGTATGCAGGGGAGGGCCATGGAAGATTGCTTTGCGTACGGATGACCACCTCATGCGAATCAATCAGTTCGCCCTGCTCAATCTCGTTCAGATATTCGGCTCGCCCAACAACCGCAACCGATTTCCCTTCCACAAGTTCTTGTATACTGTTCATGTTAGCAACCCGGCTTGTTTTGCTTTATCCGTGTCCAATTGTGAATTCGGCGTCCGCCCCATCGAATGCGCCGGCACCACATCGCCATCCCATCCGAACCGATCACTCAGGAACGAAGGGAAATGCACAATGCCCGTGGCGATGTTGTAAACCCCGCCTTCGCACGCCTTTGTCATCGCCTGACGAACCGAACGCTCAAGATCTGCTTTGTACACCACACTGGCGTTCACATCTTCGCACTGTTCCCAGTTATGCACCCGTACGCTCAAATCGTTAGGGTGGTTGTTAAACAAAACCACAAACGGAATCCGAAAGATGAAGGTATGCTGATATGCCTCGTTCTGCAGGGTGTACTCCATCATGATTTTGCTTGCTGTGTAACGATTGTGCGGGCTCACATCGTCCTCCTCGGTACGCACCCCCGCCGACCGGTACACCCCCGCCGTCGAATAAGCCACGCAAGGGATATTCCGCGCCTTCGCCTGCTTCAGTATTCGCAAAGGCAGCGTCACATTCGCCTCCATCACCTCCGCCATCGTCGCTTTCTGACACAGCGTTTCCGTGCTAATCGCCGCCGCACACACCATGCCGCTATAAGTATCAAGATTCCGGTTATGCCAATCGTCATGGCTTACCACATCGAACTGCGGATCTTCCGCGAAAATAGAACCGACAAGCCCTCTGCCAACAACCAGATATTTGTCCATTTGGCGCTAATGCCCTTCAAAGATGTTTTCAACGCTAACTACTTTCAGGTCGGGGAACCGTTGGGTGATTAACGCTTCCAAGTTCGGCGAGAACAGAATCGCTCGCTTGTCCGCGTTGCCAGCCATACGCATCGGACGAATCGGTATCTCCGTCCCCGGCACGGGGTGCCCCCATTTCTCCTCCGCGTCATCATAAAAGTACGTAAACCGGTCAAGCTCCAATCCCCGCTCGACCGCGAGATTCAGTATCACCGTCGCCTTCGCGCTGGCGAACACTCCTGCAAGCGTCCCCGGCGGCTGCGCGTTCACGTACTGTACAAAGTTCTTCAGCTTTCGCTCAGTCCGCTTCATGAAGTTCGCGAAGATATCCCCGCGACTAAAATAATTCCTCTCGAAATGCGCGATCTTGTGGGGATTATTCCCCATCTCCCGTCTTTCACTAGCCACTGGCGACTGGTCACTGGCTACTGCTTTTACCGCCTCCTCGTTCCCTTTGAGCACGAGCGTGCACAGGATGCTTCCGCCCTGCGCCTCCACCCGTTTCGCCGTGACCATCTCCAGTCCCGCCTTCTCCGCCAGATTCGCAAACCCGGTAACCGTATAATAGTAGTAATGCTCATGGTAGAAGTGGTAAAACTGCGTATTCGTCAGCAAGTCCACGAGGTACTGGAACTCGATAACCGCCACGCTGCGGCTACCCATCAACGCCCCAATCCCGTTCAGCAAATCCACCGGGTTCGGCGTGTGCGCCAGCACGTTGTGCGCGTGGATAATGTCGAACGCGCCGTGCAGATTCCAAATCGAAGCCCCTACCCTGGCGTTCATCAGACGCGCGTAGGGGTAGACCTTGTCGTCGATGTACCGGTGCAGGTTTGCCGCGGGCTCCACCCCCACAATCGTGGTGAAACGGTCGTCGTTCCCCGCGTACCGGTTCAGCATGTACCCGTCATTACACGCCACCTCGCACACCGACTTCGGCTTCCGCGTTGGGTTTAACCCGTCGTAAATCCGCCGCGCATACGTCATCCGGCTGCTAACATGTTCCGCCGACAACGTCGACGACCGGTAGGCGTAATTGCTGAACATCAGTTTCGGATCAACGAACTCCGTCAGCCTCAGATTTCCCTCGCCCAGCCACCGAAAGCCCAGCTCATACCTCTCATGCGGCGCCTCCAGCTTATTCGCCAGCGGTATACTCCCCAGAACATAATCCGGATCAATGTGCTTCCTCAAAACGTTCATATGATAGTGCTGAAACCGAGTTTTTTCTTCAAAACTCGGTTTCTTCCTTCCGTCCTTCCTTGCTCGCCACCCATACGGTAGGTGCGATCAAGCGAATGGATAATGAGTGATCAACTGAACGAATAGTGAAGGCGATAGTAGATCCTGATAGAAATCCCTTTCCAACCGCACCGGCCCCCTACGATACGTGTTCCGCGAAATCCTTTGTCGGGAATCGGAATTCCCTCCTACAATTCGTAGGGGTTGGGTCTCCCAACCCATTGGGATCAACCGAGTGAATAACGAGGGCGATAGTTAATCCCTCAACCGAGTGCATAACGAGGGCGATAGCAAATCCCTCAACTGACTGGATGAGGAAGACGATAGAGATCCCTCCCCGCCCCTACGATACGTGTTCCGCGAAATCTGCGTAATCCGATCAACTGAACGAATAGTGAAGGCGATAGTAAATCCTGATAGAAATCCCATTCAGACAATCTTCCCATCTTCCGCTGTCCCACCTGTCGCCCCGCTGGGCTTTACATCTTGGATGCCACCCTTGCTATACACCTTCCGCACCTCTGGTGCTATTCTTCGACCATCCCTCTTTTTTCTCCAACCCTCGACGTTAAAATCGCCGATGCCACCCATCGGACGCCTTTAATCCGTGAAATCCGCGTAATCTGCGTAATCCGTGATTCAGACAATCTTCCCATCTTCCACTCTTCCATCCTTCCTCTCCTCACTGACCACTAGTCACTAACCACTGTTTTTTTCCCGTTTTCTCCACTCTCCACTAATCACTCTCCACTGTTTTACTCCCAAAATACTCATACCGCTCCAAACACTCCATAACCAACCGAAACAACCGCACATCATAAACCGGACTCGGCTGAAATCCGGCGGAATAGACGAAATCGCCGGCGCCTGCTTGAGTATCCCCGCAAGATCATTCTGACGCACAAAATTAATCTCACCGGCGTCATACCGAGTTTGCGACAGCGCATACAGCCCGCGATGCGTCGCCGTCGCGATATTCTCGATCGACTGGCACGTCTCGTACAGGTGCATGATAACCTTCGCGCCCTCCCTCCTCGCGCGTCCCGCGAGGGCGCCGTTTTCGACATTCCGAAAGTACATCATGCAGATATACGTAATCCCCGCCAATGGGCGCATCTTTGCCCCCTGTGCGACGATTATCTCCCGTTTCTTGAGGGCGCTATCGATCATCAAGTCAATCACTCCATGGAAGTCGCCCACGCGGTTGGTGCCCACAATCGTTCCCATCCGGAAGACGACATCCGCATAAGCCTCCGCTTCCTGTTTGCTGCGCGTGTACGGGTGCAGATGTTCTATCTGCTTCTGCTCGTTATACATCGCCGTGGTGGACGCCAGATACAGCGGCACATCCGGATACAGCTCCCGCAGATTCTTCGTCGTCTCCACATTGTGCTTCGTGTAGTACGAATCCGGATAGTCATCGACGATTTTCGACGCCCCGCCCAGATGAACCACCGCATCGACAATCCATGGCGGCGCCATTAGTTCATGTATATGCTTGTTCTCGAAGTCCTCCAGCACCCCCTCTTGGCACTTCGGCGCCGGCTTCGGATCCACGCCGTACACATGCCAGCCATGCATCCGGAAATACATGCTCATCTCGACACCGAGATAGCCGTTACAACCTGTTATGAGTACATTTCGCATTGACCTAATGTCCAATCTTTGCTATACTTAGATGTAGGGTGCGCATCGCGCACCAGCCTTTTTCCTGAAGCACGAAAAATGGAGGACCGCTGAAAATGGATACAATTCTAAATCTAATCCCGATTATCGGAGGAGCAATTGCATTTTGCGCGTTGTGGTGGAAGATGGCAACATCGGTAGCAACCAAATCCGATATAGCCACAATGAAAACAGAGCTCAGAGAGGATATTGCCTCCGTCAGAACCGAACTTAAATCGGAAATCGCCGACGTGAAGGCTGAACTCAAAGCGGATATTGACAAACTCAGAACCGAACTTAAATCGGAAATCGCCGACGTGAAGGCTGAACTCAAAGCGGATATTGGCAAACTCAGAACGGAAGTCAAAGAAGACATCACCGAACTTCGAGCAGACATCAGAGAAATCCGACAATTCATATTCAAATACCCTCCCGACAACGATAAAGACAGGTGATTACCGGAAGCTTGAAACCTTCTGTAGGAGCGATCTCCAGGTCGCGACTTTCCGAATCGCGACTCGGTTTCTTTCTCCCACCTTCCGCGTCGCTGGGGCTTTTCCCGTCTTCCCATGTCGGGAATCGGAATTCTCTCCTACAGACGGCACATGGTAGGAGCGATCTCCGAATCGCGACTCGGTTTCTTCCAACCTTCCCCACTGCCTTTACTAGCCACTCCTTTGCCCGTCTTCCCATGTCGGGAAACGGAATTCCCTCCTACAGACGGCACATGGTAGGAGCGATCTCCGAATCGCGACTCAGTTTTTTCCACCTTCCAACCTTCCCCACTGTCTTTACTGGTCACTGGCCACTAGTCACTGGCCACTGCTTCTTCATTTGAGTATCATCACAATCGGCACCGCCGCCGTGGCGATGATGCCGATAGCCACCCCCATCCACCGCAGCATCGTCAACTCTCCCTTGACCTTCTGATTCTCCGACTCAAGCTGATCCACACGATCCTCCAGCCGCACAATCCGTTCGCACTGGTTTTCCAGCCGATCCTGACTGTACTTCAGATGCACATTGATTTCGCGCACCATGACAATCAACTCGTCGACCTTCGCCGCTAATCCGTTTACCCAAGTCTCACTCATATCGCAAACCAGTGGAGAGTGGAGAGTGACTAGCTCGTAGGTTGGGTTGAACGGAAATCCAAAAGAAATCGCACACAGAAGACACCTTCCAATGTTTCATGCTGTCCGATAACGTAGGAAATCGGAGTGAAACCCAACGCTTCATCTGACTCACCACTCGTCACTCACCACTGCCTTTAGAACGTTGCCCCCAACTGCAACTGGTAACTGGTAAAGAACTCCTCGCCCTCCACCAATGGCTCCGTCTCATATCCCAACTTCGCCCTTAGGATGAGCGACAGCGTATCACTCAACGTATAGGTAGCCGTCGGTTCAAGGGACACCTGCAAATCCGAAAAGTCAATCCTCGGCGTGAACCTGTACATCACCGAATAGCGCGAATACTGTGCTCGTAGGTACGCCAGAGCACGCACCACGTTCGGGTCCGTCTCCTTCAGTTCCAAGTCCTCGCGCGCCTGTTTGTTCTCCAGGAAGTTGCCCGCGCCGCCGTTCACGCGCCAGCCCTTATCCTCATAGAGATCGACCGACACAAACGCTCCAAGCTGAGTTTGCCCGGCGATGCCTCGCTGCTTGTCCCGATTCCAATCCACAAACGCATTCACGCCGACACGCTCATGAAACGCGTAGCCGACTACCGTATGCGCGTTAAGCACCTGCGACGTCACCTCGCCATCGCTCGTCTGCTGTTGCCCGTAAAACCCGCCCCAGCCTTCGATTTTGTTTTGATTGATCGGCACAATCGCCGTCGCGCTAAAACTCGTATCGTCGTTCATACCGGCGATACCGATATTGATCTGCCGCACATCATGCGCCAACTCGTCATACTGACCATACGAAATCGATGCCACGACAAATGCCAGTAGTAATGTGAAACACAGGGTCTTCATGGTAGTATCCTCCAAATGTAGTGAGTAACACGTGATGCGCAACCTCATCTATTACGCATTACTCGTTACGTATTATTGACACTATTGCGTAATGACGTAATGCACAAAAAAATTTCGCACTACACAATACTTTTCATATCCGACGCAAACGCCTCCGAATCCATCAGCGTGATATTGAACTTGTCGCACAGCCCGAGAAAATCCTCTTTGCTCAAGCCGGGAATTTGAATGATTGACTCATAACGATGAGTGAGATGCGCCTGAAAAATAATCGTGTAGACCACCCACTCATAGAACAGCGCCTTGGACGCGATTTGCCCGTAAATCTCCGCGACATCCCGTTTACCGAAAAACACGCCCAACGGCGAGAAATCATACGCGTGCCAAATCAACTCAATCACCGTCAAGTCCGCCCTGTTGAGCTTCCCCTTCGGCTTGCTGCGCGACTGCCACAAATGTTCAAGACTCCGCTGCGCATAGTGGCACGCTCTCGAACAGAACCGTCGCGGCTTGCTGCGCTCATACAACACATAGCTGAACTGCTTTTCGCAACTCTCGCACGTCGTCTCCGTCACGACGCTCCGTTTCTTACGCTCGCGCGAATACGCATGCTTGTACGTCCGTTTATTCCGCGTCTTCCTGCACTCCGTCTTACAATACTTCTGTCGGCGGTTCGTCGTCCGAAACTCGACGCCGCACTCCTGACACGCGAAAGTAGAAACCTTCTTATAAGTTCTCATTCCCTGTTGCCCATCACGCCATGTAGGAGCGATCTCCGAATCGCGACCGTTGTAGCGATTAACCAACCAAACAGATCAAATCTTCGCAGGATGCGATTATAACTACCAATCATCCGCCGGCATAATACGTAGTGCGTAATTGTTTTTACGCATTACTCGTTACGTATTATGGTTATCATCGAATCCCGATTTCCCGCGATACCGAGTTTTTTCCTCAAAACTCGGTTTCTTCCTTCCATTCTTCACTGAACACAGGCCACTGCCTTTTCCCCGTCTTCCATCCTTCCTCTGGTCACTGACCACTAGCCACTGACCACTGTTCCCCCTCTTCCCCTCTCCACTAACCACTGGCCAATACTTCCTCGTCTTCCATTCTTCCACTGGTCACTGACCACTAGCCACTGGCCACTGCTTTTACGGCTTCCCCCAATCATACGGCATGCCGTCAACCGCGACTTTCGCGTGTCCCATCTCAATCATCGCCTCCGCCATGTCCACGGTCACATCCCCCCGCTTGTAATACACATCGACCAAAGCCGCCGTCCCATCCTCGGTCACCTCCGGATCCTCCGCCCACAACACCTCCGTCCTCGACAGAATCTCCCAGACAAACGACTCCGCAACCGAATTCCGGGCACGCTGCCTCTTCGTCTGCCAATACGGCTCATCCCAGTCCACGCGGCTCGTCGGCACATCCACGCCCCGCAACACCAACATCGTGTGCATCGTCGCCTGCACCGCGCCCGGCCAATTCGGCGGCGGTACTTGGAACTTCACCAGCCAGCGATTCGGCTCAAGCACATCACCTCGATGCTCGATGCGAAAATAGTTTTTGTCCGGCAACGGCACATCGTAATCCGCCGGTTCTTCACTGACCACTGGTTCGTCATCCGGTGCGCTTCCCGATAACACGATAACCCCAATCACGCAAAACAACACACACAACCCGATATAGGACCAATGCCTAGTTTTCATTTCAATCACCTAAGGTTAAGGTCGATATTTGATTCCAATAACTGACAAAACGACGCTTGCTTATGCCATTGTACGACGTGAATGTTATGCGCTTTTGCGAATAACGGTAATTCAAGGCAGTAATGATATCCTCGCTGTCCCGAGCCGTATATACCAGTAAAATACCGTCGTTGACATCAAAGTCCCCCGCGAGATTGGTGACCAGCCTTCCCTCTTGCAGTTCCATCTCGAAACTGTTGTCTTTCCCGAGCTTTAGCCTGCCTGTGACGGCGCGTGGGCGAAGTTCCGTTGTGACATCTGTCTTCGTATCCGTGATGACTAGTCTAGCCAACACGTATGTGCCCCGTACATAATCGGGCAACTCATCGATGCACTCGTAGGATATGAGGACGTTCCGCTCCCCTGACGAACATGCAGTAAGGAATATGAGCAGGATCACGAACACTCTCATCAATCGTCTACGTACCTATACTGTTCTTTGGCGAGGCACTGCGGTCGTTCCTCATGGTGAAGTGGAAGATTGCCATCGCCGATTTCCATCGGGGACCGCCGAATCCCCAATTTCCCCTCTTCTCTTGTCGCTGTCCTTTTTTCGTCGCGTACCCATTTCTGGCGGACGAACGGACTGCCAGCGCAATAATCTCCGACTATGGCTACCCTGCCGTCCTTATACCGTCTTATTGACGCCATCTTTCTGTTTACTCTACTGTTTTTGACTTCCATTGAGAGCCGTCAAAGCCCCGATTTCCCCTCTTGGCACATCGCTAGCAAGTAAGTTTTTAACTTGTCAATCTCTGTTGCATAACCGCTAAAATTATGCTAATATGCGTCCATCTCATGACAGGAGAACTAAAAAAATGGAAATATGGATTGGATTCGGAGGGATGATTATTGCCTTTTCCGCGCTCTGGTGGAAAATGACCACATCCCTTGTGACAAAAGACGATCTCAAAGAAATGCGTCGCCAAATCGACGATCGCTTCGGGCGCATTGAAAATGACATACGCGAGTTGCGGCAGCTTTGGACGACACATCTTACCGAGCAACACCGCACAAAGTCCGGCGAATGATTAGCGTGTCGGGTCAACTGCGGGGCGTGTCACTTCCCACGAGCTTTGGCGAACCTAGTTCGTGCTCTTTGCGGCATCGTCAGTTCCTTTCGATTTAGGAGTTGTGGACTTCGCCTGCCCAGTCCCGTTATTGCGAGCCGACGGGAAGAAATACCCGTTCATCGCACCAATCCACCCTAACGGCACTCCGACTAAGAGACCAACCAGTGTCTCGGACAATAGATTGTTGCTGAAAAACCAATCCGTCACAAACAGCAAGCCGAGAATCAGCCCGCACAATAGATAGTTGCCCCACAGCGCAACCGTCGAATCCTGCTCATCAGTCTGCCTGCGCATCATCATCACACCTCCTTATTGTAGGGTGGGCATTGCCCACCAGCCTTCTTACTCTCCACTTCCTCACTAGCCACTCGCCACTGTTTCACAACCTTCTCCCCGTCTTTTTCAACACAATCTCGCAATTCACAAAATCCCTGCTATACCCAATCACCTCGCGCGCCGCGTTCTGCAAAGGCGTCCAGCGATACCGTTGATTCAGCGGCAGCTTGCATACACGAATCGCCCAGCGCGTCGCATAATTCTTCGCCGCCCGCACCGAATCCGACCAACACTGCGTCAGCCTCGTGCATTCCCCGCTCTGATACATCTCCACGTCGTACTTAATCATGATTCTATTCTGCCGCCTTAGCCGACCCGCCTTCGCACTCAGACAGCGTTGACGGAATCTCCGACTCGCCAGCCGCGTCAGACAACATATCGGCTTGCTTCTCGATAATCGTCTTGTTTACCTGCATCGCGCTTTGCACGACTTCGTTCTGCATGTCCAAAAGTTTCTGGATACCTTCCGGCGGTGGTATCCGTTCCATGCCGATATGCGCGGTAATCGTGCTCGAATAATCGCTCGCACGGCGCGTATCTTTTTTGTACGTCGTATCTGCTTTGATTTTGATGCTTCCGCCAACCCGTCGTGTGTTCCCGCGTCCACCCAAGCAGCGTCTATCCGTTCACAAGCCAGCAATCCCGCTTGCCGATAGGCGCTGTCTATATCGCTCATCGATAACGGATATGAAGCCACGCTCATTAAGCGACCTAATAAACTGAATATCTCACGCGGGTAGTACCATACGCCGAGCAGCGCGCGGCAGCCGATATATTCGTCATGCGGTTTGTAGACCACCGCGTCGCCGACCATCACGCCGTAGTTGCCGGGCTTGCCGATCCGATCCCATAGCGCCGCCGGCGGCTCTAACCCCATCACCTGCTTCACCGGATTGCGGACGCACACGAAGTCCACGTTCATCACCACTATCTCGCGTTCTTTTATATTATTGAGGACGTTATAAAGAGCGGGTATCAGGCACTCCTCTTGATCCTTGATAACCTCGATCCCCGGCAAATCGCATTCCCAGTGCGGAGCCACCAGCGCCTTAATATCCTCTATTCCGGCACCGCGCATCTGGTAGATCGCACGGTCAAGCATCGTGGCGCCGTCGGGCGTGATAGGCAGCAATGCCTTGGGCGTATGGTTCGTGATGGGCTTGAGCCGCGTATTCCTGCCGCCCGCGAAAATGATTCCTATCGGCGCCTTCATGTCCAAGAGATCAGCCTCCACGCGTGTAATAATGGTACAACCTGACGCCGCCGCCTTCGCCGTCATCGTAATATACCTCGTCCCCATCCCTACCGCTCGCGGGCAGTTCGTCAACCTCCACCGGCCTATCCCGTTTCACCTCGTCGATCCGACGCAAGTGTTCCGCATCGGTTAGCTGCTCGTTCATGAAACCCTCCGACTGTCACAACTGGTACAGTCGCTATTTTTTCTGTTGACATATCTTCCATGTCATGCTAAAACCCTCCCATCGCTTTCGGCAAGGGGTGTCACGGTGGCCAAACCCGGCAGCCGCCCTTGTCGCTCCTTCACACGAAGCACAAGCGATAAAGCGAATCCATGCTTTTTACAACTTAACCTCACTGATTGCAAGGAGGTCTCATCATGAAGGAGGCGCCGTGAAACGACTATCCCCGATTCTCTTGATCGGCATCTTGAGCCTCGCCGCCTGTTCGGAGTCCCCCGACCCGCGCATCGGAGAGCCATATTACGACAGTCTCGAAGAACTGGACGATGAGTATTCTGACTGGTGGCAACCGTACCGTCCGCGACCGGGCTATAACAAGACCACCTACATCTTTTCCCAAGAACCCCTGAACCTCAGAGTTATGAATGTTTCTCGCAATCAAACAACCCAAATCATCGGGTGGAGATTAGAAAGAACCAAGGGATGGTGGACGAACGAATACAGAGACATGTTCCTGCTCGAGATAGAATACTACTGCGAGACCTCTTTCAAGTTCTTGATTGAATACGGATTTCAAGGAGCCGACAAGGGACGCGGCAAAATCGGAATCGGATCAGGATGCGACCTTCTTCTTGAATATTGACCAATTCGTCCTATAATCCAAGTTATCGGATATAACACCTTATGCCGAGCATGGCGGTCGAAGTCGGTGGAGGTTCTCCTGTCAGATTATCCTCCGTCGCGCCCTGATTGCCGTGCGGGGCGCCAACTCTCCACTATTCACTCGCCACCGCTACTTAAATATCAACACTCCGATCTCGACCGCGAACAACACCACCCCGATCGTCGCGAACATCCAGCGTTGGTTCCGCATCTGAGCCTCCGCCTTCTCTTTGTTCTTCGCAATCTTGATGTTGATCTGGTCGATCTCGCGTCCCTGCCGGTCGACTCGAGCCTTCAATTCCGCGTGATCGTCCACCAGTACATTTGTAGGGTGGGCACCGCCCACCATCCTCTTCCGTTGGAGCGATCAAACGAGATCAAGTATATTTGTAGGGTGTGCACTGCGCACCAGCCTCTAACAGCCCCAGCGGGGATCAAGCGACTGAATAAGGATCAACCGAGCGGATAGCGAGGGCGATAGAGATCTTCGCGCGATAGAAATCTTGATAGCGACTACGATAGAATTTCTTGCTCCGTATCCAGTCGGTTGATCGATGGAGATCCCTTGTGCTACAAAGGTGACAACTTGGGTTAGTTAATTAGAATCAATGCGTTTTCCATGTTGTAGATGCCTTCGCCGGGCTCAATAAACCGATCGGTCTGCGGTTCAAAGAAAAGCAAATCCAATTCACCGCTTTCATTTCTGGAAATAAACACAACGAAACAGTGCCTCCCGCTCCACGCCAGCACCCTGCCACAAGAATTTAAGCCAAGTTCCAAACATCGCGAATTGAATCGAAGACAAATGTCCTCGCAATCACTGACATCGGCAGACCAGTCGAGAGCGTCAATCTTCGTCTCTCGGACGATGCGCTCAATGACCGGTCGGCTTAGCACAAAAAACGTGCCGTCCGTCAAGCGGAAAGGCTGTGTTCTCACAGTCTCGCCCGATTCCATCACAAACGCATTTTCGCGGCACCGACGAACCACCGGGTGTTTTATCATGGCATTGGCAACATCATTTGCGCCGAATTGCACCAAATCCTCTTTAATAGCTTTTTTGAGATCTGTGAAATCCGGCGCAGATGATCTTTCTGAAGCTGCCCGTGACAGTTCGTTTTGGATTCTCGCCCACTCTTTAGACCTAATGTAAGGCATCTCGTTCCTCCTTATGGACCTTCGCTCAGCGGATTGTATCCCTACCCGGTCGGTCGAGATATACTCCGCGCTGTCAGAAATTGCGTCATCTGTAGGATCAAACGAGCGGATAGCGAGTGCGATAGAGATCCCGCGATCTCCAGGTCGCGACCCTTGTACGAGGGAACTCCGATTCCCGACCTAATGGTGTTACGTAAGTCCTTTTAGAAACAATTATCACTGGAAAAAAAGCGCAATAATACCCAACGCAAAGTATATATTCCTGCTTTTCCACTTGTTAAAAACCAGTGACCCGTGAAAAGCAAGAAGAAACGCTCCTGTTTTTGCCTTTACTGACCACTGACCGCCCCTTTTGTCTCGCGATCATAGGACTCTCCCGCTACACTGGTGCAGCCGGTAATAGCCGCCAATACGTTGTAACTCGGAGTCGCAAATCTTTGTCGTATCGCTGCAAAATGATTGCTCCCTCGGTATAGTGATATTCGTAAAATAGCACTACATCCTCGAAAGTATCGTCCAAATAAATAAACAGTATGCCGACGTTCACATCGTAATAACCGTCAATATCCTTCTTCAGCCGCCCCTCTCGTATGCTTAGATTCATTTTCTGATCGGGATTAATCTTGAGCCAGCCCAGGACGCGGCGGGGCGTGTCAACCATTCTGTATCCGGATACGGTGTTAAGTAATTCAATCTTCCGTAGCGTATACCAACCTATCGCGGATTCCGGCAGCTCGTCGACACAGTTGTTGATAACGATACGCGGCGTATCCTGCGCACAACCGAAAAGTAATGCCGTGATAAGAATTATCAAGGAAAGAATTCGGGCCGCTGTGCTAACAATATGATGCCAAACATCAAGGCGGCTCCAAGTATTATGCCGCATAATATGCCAAGGAATATGAAGTGTTTCATTTGAACAGTTCCGGTATGACCCCTGTGACCAGACCAGCTAAAATGACAGCGAGTGTGGCGCCTATCCATTGCAATGTACGCACCTGCGCCATTACCGACTTTTTGTGCGTGGTGAGCTCATTGACCTCTTTGTGCAGCGCCTTGTTATCCGCTGTGAGTTCGTTATTCTCCTTTTCCAATATTTCATGGTTAACCTCAAGCTTCGTAACCCGTGTTTTGGTCTGTTCTTGGTCCACCTGCAACGCTTCGATATACTCGCAGTGTTTGTCCATACGGGTATAGATATGTTTCACATCATTCTTGATTTCGATGAACATTGCTGCTACATTGTCATTGTCGTGCATTGCAGTCCCTTCTTGAACAAATTCCCTTTCACGCAAAAATAATCGTACCCTTCCGGGCCGAGTAACCCGGCGCCGACCGGTGTATCACTTCGTCCGTCTGCGGCTCTACCATTTGAAGATTAAATCCATTTCTCGTGAATAACAGTGCATATGATGTCGTAAATATATCGCCCACTTACACAGTAGGCGGGGCATCTTGCCCCGCCGGATTTGCACGGAGACGAGACTTCTTGTTCCGCTCCATGCAAATTTCTTGACCTGATTCACGCGATCAATGCACAAGCATTTTAGAGAAATGGTATGACTTCCCGTCGTCGCCCGCTAGACAGACCGCAAAGTTATCGCAATCGATTGGAAGTGTCGGACCCTATCAAAATATACTATACATACGTTTAGTTGTCAATCTCAAAAATTTCCCAAAACATTATAAGGAACGATCAAGCGAATGGATAATGAGCGCGATAGTAGATTCTGCGATAGTTATTCTTGATAGCACCCCATTATTCCTGTCGGAATAATTCATTCAGCAAGTAACACTCGTTTTTCGCTCAATGACTAGCCGTGAAAAGTGTTCCTTTGTTGTCTGGTTTTCACTCCAGCGGAGTGAGATGTCAATAGAACACGATCCCTCCCCGCGTCTGCACTCCAGAGGAGTGCAATGTGGAGTGTTACTTGATAGAGAACCACTGGTCACTGTCCATCAAATGAGCAATTAGCGAGCAGGATATTCTATCGCCTTCCTTATCCAGTCAGTTGATCGATAAAGATCCCCTGTATTTTCTTGCTTTTGCTAACCACTGGCCACTGGTCACTGACCACTGTTTTTTATCGCCCCCCATGTCGTAGCCATCTTTTTGTAATAAGCCCACTGTTCCGCCGGGGGCGCCGACGAGGGCTGATCATACCCCCACGGAACGCCCCACAACGTCCGCTGCGCCGCCCCATCCGACCGAATCAAATACGACGTATAACCGTCAATCACCGTATCCCTATCCAACTCGACAAACCAATCATCCTCAACGCGAATCGGAGTCTCCATCGTGTCAATCTCCAAGTCGGGATTGATCCCCATGACCGACTCCACGTTGGAGAAAAATTTGTAGAAATCCCCCACCGTCCGCAACGACACAGACTGCAGCGGCACACCCAGTAGCGTCAACCCGCCCTGCCGAAGGTACAAAGTTTGAAACGTCTTTTCCCTACTGCCTGTCCAACCCACGAAAGTCCCCGTTATTTTCACCGTGACCTCCTCGTGCATAACAGCCACGAAACCGATGCTCTTCCAGATGGCGTTGTGCGCCGGGAAATTGGGGTACGTCACATACGTCCAACCGCTCGCGCCGCGGCTGGCAATCAGCAACGCCACCGAATCCCCGAGCTGGTCGAACACCCCTGGCACACTATTTACGGCAATACCGGAGTTGTTGAAGTCTGTAATGTCAAGCGGGATATGCTGTAACGATACGCCTGTCGGAAATGTGTGATCGTAAGTAAAAGCAAACGCTTCCATCGAATCCGTGTTCTGTTCTAAATTCTCGGATTCACGTTGCGTGTCGTCACGCGGAACTTCCGGATGGATTGTTGGCGGTGTGGAGGTCGGTAGTGCTGGCGCGTTGGCTTCGGAATTGGTAGACCTACCGCCGTCGCCGCACCTCACCCTCATCGCCGCGAAGTCGTACCTGTCCGTCGTTTCGTCGTACACATCCGCTACGCACCGATACCACGCCCCCGCCTGGCGCTCGCTGTAATGCCAGTGATCTTCCGGCCACCTTGCACGCACGCGCTCATGCCAATCCTTAAATGGGGTGTGCGTATAACTTTCGTCCCGAATCCTCGGTGTGTTGTGTGCGTCAACACTCAAACATAATCCCAGCAGTAGCAAACTTACAAAACAGCGCATAATCATCTCCTTCACATCTGCTGAAACCTAGTTTTTTCGCCAAAACTCGGTTTCACCGATACTTAGCACTGATCACGGAACACTGTCCCGCGTTTGTAAACTACCACTACTGGGATTCGTTTTATAAGTGCCTGTTACCAAAATCTTCTACATATACGTCAGCGTGAGCCAATACGAGAACCAGCCTCCCCTGACAGTTCCAAGAACAATCACGAAAAAAGCGAAAGCCATCGCATCATAAATCACCTCTATGTTTGTCGATTACCACTAGAAACCGAGTTTTTCTCTCAAAACTCGGTTTCTCCTTTCCACGACCTTCCTCACATACCGCTGCTTCTACTGACCACTAGCCACCGTCTTTACACGCCTCTCCACCACCAGTTCCCGATCACGGCTAAAAAGGCACTCCGCAAACTCTGTCGTCAACAGGTTCGCAAACTCCTGTTGTGCCGCGTTACCGCCGCCTCCCGTATGCTGCGCGTCCACATCATAAACCTCCGCCGCCGGACGATAGCCGCCATCGGAGAGCCACAGCGTTCGCGCCGCAAACTTTTCGCGCCACGCATCCACATCGTGCTCCGCATAGAAGTGCAAGACAAAATCCGATTCCCTGTCGAAATCCGAACGGCGCCAATCTAGCGCATGATGGCTCGGCTTGCCCATAACCTCCGCCTCCAGCGTCTCCACGATGTGCCTAAGCTGATCGACCGTCTTGGTCGATGCCGTTCCCTTATTTAGGTTCTTAATCTCCCGCCAAGCAAATCCGATTAACCCGCGAAAATAGTTCGCCGTATTATCGAACCGCGTGCCCGCTTGCAACTGCAGCGCGTTTCGGGCATCCAAATCCGTCAAAATGTCACTCGGCGCACGCGAAATCAAACCCGGCACGGACGACGGCAAACTACGTACAAAGTAGCGCGCCGTCAGCGTGAGGCGAGGTCGTCCTTCAGCGTACAGTTCCGATGCCGTTTCACTGGGCACCGCAATCCTACGCGACGTGGTAATATTCGTTCGATGCTCTCCAGCCGCCAAATAGTAAAAGGAAACCTGCTCCGGCGCGTCAATCGTCCCGTCAAGGGGTCTCGGCATGCCGCTCATATTGAAGTAGATATTCAGCAGATCTCCGGACAGATCACGCTTCGCCGAATAAATCAAGTCATCCTCGAATGTGTACTGTATGCCCCGTACCATATTGGCGAAATTGAAAGCCACCCCGGCGCGCTTGCCGTTCTGTTCAATCTCGCACTTAATCTGCGGCGCGTCTCCCGCCATCACGACGGACATCTTTTTCAACACGTGTCCATGCCCCGAAAAAGACAAATGAATCTTCGACATCATCCCCCCTTGAAACCGACCATTTTCTTAAATCTTGTTTCTACAATATCCGCTTTCTATATCCCTCTTTACTGGCCACTGCTGCTTTCCCGTCTTCCGCCTCTTCCACCCTTCCACTCCTAGCCCTTCTATTCTACGACTCTCCACTAGCCACTGGTCACTAACCACTGACTACTGCCTCCGACCAACGACTAACCGCCGGCAATATAAACCCGTTGGCATCCCGGTAACTGATGACCGCACGCAATGCCTTCGTCTCATCACCGGACACAGGCGTGTACACATCCGTATCCGCACCATCAATATCCGAGACTGAATCCCCATCGCGCCGCTGCCAGCGATAACGCAAATCCGTAACCGGCGCCGCAACCCCGGAGACGAGAGACGCACGCAATTCGGTCCCGACGGCAGGCATCGTGCTCGACAACCCTGCTATCCCCTTCTCCGGATATAACTCCCGTACAAACTTGCGGTCACCTTCGCCCGTCGGATAATTTATCGCCGCCCCAAACCACGCTGTCTTGAGACTGTTCCACCACACGGCATCCGGTGCCGTCCAAATCAATTTATCGCCGGCCCCCGTCTCCTGATCGGTCGTCCAAATCTGAAAATTGCTTTCGTAATTCGCCCAACTATTCGGATCATGCAAGCGAAACATCCGTAGCACCGAGTTGTCGCCATAAGGTCCAAACTCCGTTTCAAACGCATCCGGCAATTCGGATTCAATCAACCGCCCGCACTCGGACAGAATTCCGCGAGTCAACGATTGCATGTTCGGCCCAAACCCAGCCGGGAAAAACTCGGTCAAATTGTGCTGCACATGCCACAGCATAGCCGCGATTAACCCCGCATGCATCCTGCCCCAATCGCCGACCCGAACTTGGCGGATTGACGCCGCCTCCTGTATCGGATCAGTGCAATCAAGCGCATCTCCGATATGCGCCCGCGTTGTCATCGCATCCCAAATATGCCGGTAGCTGTACATAAACGTCGCCGCCGCATTCAGAGCCACAGGTTTAAAATTCAAACCAAAAAATGCATTCGGTACCCGTATCACGCGGCTCGCCGCAAACGTCTGCGGCTCCGTTCCATCGCTGGTGAAAACAAAACTCGGATATTCGTCTACCCTCGCATTCCTGTTCACCGATGGCGCTAGCGCGGTGTCATCATGGTAGAGAGTAAGCTCTAATCGGTCATGTTTCCCTGATCGAAAGAACGGCAAATCCACGCCGGCATCCTCGCTCAAGAAATTGCGATGACCTTGATAATCACCGACATTGAGGTCGTAGATTGCCGTTGCCCCGTAACGATCCGTAAACTCGACGAACACACGCCCCACATCGACAACCTGCACCTTGGAGGTGCGCATCGTCGGATGGGCTTCTAGTTCAAAATTTATTCCCGTTTCCATATCCGCCCCCGCGAAACCGAGTTTTTTCTTGAAAACTTGGTTTCTGCAATTTCTCACTCCTCACTGCTTTTACTGGTCACTGGTAACTGACCACTAATTTACGCTCCGCGATGCAGATAAACCCGTACACCGAACTTTGATGTGCCGCCCGACACTTCCAGTTGATGCGAGAATGTCGTAACCATCTGCGAATCCGTCACACGCCCCAATGCCATCCGTGCGTGCCCCCACTGGCTCAGTTCCGTATCTGGCAGTCGCGAGATGACCACGAAAATCTTCTGATGTAGATTTCTAGCATTCGTACTTCCCGCGGTGCCCCAAGAACGCGGCAATTCCAGCCACTCCTCGACCGGTATGGGTTGCGAAAATGCCGAATGCGAAAACGGGTTTGTCAGAGTTATGCGCACGGTCTCCCCAGCCGTGAAACTGCCGCCGCTCTCCTGTGATGTGACCGGCAATGTGAGTATTCTCGATGTGGAATCGTACACGGTAGTGCCATTTTCGCGCGCAATGCGGTGTGCCCCGCTTGACAACCCTTCGACAACGATTCTTTTACCATCATAATCTAAAACACTGTTCGAAAACTCGTCTCCGACAGCGAACGACGCGCTCGTGTTGCCCGTGTTGACGTGAACTGTCGATGCCCCGTGATCCGTCGTTGCCGAAACGAAGGTACGCTCCGCCGTGATTGTCTCCGCAAGATTAAAGTAGTGAAAGATGAAAAACGCATTTCTTTCGCCTGTCATTGACCGCTGAAGGTCTAGCAAATGCGCCTGTCGGTAATAGTTGTTGAAGTCCAGATTCTCATAGATCAATTCGCGTTCCCTCTCATGATCCGAACGCTTGACCCACCGACGCTCCGTGTAAGCGTCGCTCCCCGCCGCGAACGATGATAGCGTCTCAACCTCCGATCCCGTGTATGCCAGTCCGTCGTCGTCGGCATGGGCTAACGCTTCGTCTTGAGATTCGAAATGTCCAATCCAATTCTCCGGATCCGCGGCATGAATCCATCGCACACGAGAGCCTTCCGCCACAGCGCCTTGGTACCACGTCCGTTCAGAAGTGTTGTAATACATCTCGCCAGTTTGCGGCGATGCCGGGACATCGTATCGTGAGTGTGCTCCTCGAAAACTCGTGTTGCTGTACGTCCCCCAAGAGCCGGTCGGATTTGTGCCATAACGCGGCGTTACCCCGACTGTGTAGAGACCGTCGTTCCGGATGGCAACCTTTCCATCATCTACACCTTCGCTATCGGCGGCAGACAAGCCAGACCGCGCGTCCACGACATCCACTGCATAACGCGCCGCTTGCCGCACCCGGAGCGCACTAAACATCCTCCGCGCTGTATCCGTGCCAGCCAACGCGGCTTCCTCGGTAATCAGATTAGGTAACCTCGCACCGCCAAGACGCGCTCTACTTAATCCCACAATCTCACCTCCTCACGAAGAAGACGAAATCGAGTTTTTTCTTGAAAACTCGATTTCTACAAATTCCTCACTCACTCCTCGGCTTTCACTGACCACTGACCACAGGCCACTGCTTTCCTTTCGTTTTCAAGTTCTAACTATTCACCTGCTACCAACCACTCACTCTTCACGGTCTTTTCACTGACCACTGACCATCAAGCGAGTGATTAGCGAGTGCGATAGAAATCCCTAGGTCACTGGCCACTGCTTCATGCTCCTCGATAAAGATAGACCCTTAGACCGAGCGAACCTGTGCCTCCCACCACTTCCAGCGTATGCGAAAATGTCGTTACCATCCGCGAATCCGTCACACGTCCCAATGCCATCCGAGCATGCGCCCAAGAGCCTAGTCCTGTGGTCGACAATCTTGATATAACCACGAAAATCTTCTGGTCCAGATTTCTGGCATTCGTGTTTCTCGCTGTGCCCAAAGAACGTGGCAACGCCAGCCATTCCTCGACCGGTATCGGATCAGAAAATCCCGAATGCGAAAACGGATTTGTCACAGTCACGCGCACAGCTTCGCCAGCCGTGAAGCTGCCGCCGGTCTCCTGTATTCGGAGCGGTAATGTCATTATTCCGGTCGCTGCATTGTACGTAGTAGTTCTAGTTTCCCTCGCAATACGGTATGCATTGCTTGATAATCCTTCGATAATGATTTTTCTACCATCATACCGTCGGATGTCAGCCGGAAATTCGTCTCCTACGGCGAACGACACACGTGAATTATCCGCACTGACGTGCACCGTCGATGCCCCATGCTCCGCCGTTGATGCGACAAATGTACGTTCCGCCGCAATAGTCTCCGGAAGGTTGAAGTAGTGAAAAAGAAAAAATGCATTCCTCTCGCCCGTCATCGATCGTCGAAGGTTTATCAATTGCGCCTGTTCGTGATAGTCATTGAAATCCTGGGTTTCATAAATCAACTCACGTTCTCTCTCATGGTCTGACCGCTTGACCCACCGACGTTCCGTGTATGCGTCGCTCCCCGCCGCGAACGATGATAGCGTCTCAACCTCCGAACCTGTATATGCCAGCCCGTCACTACCGGCATGAGCCAGTGCCTCCCCCTGCGAATCGAAGTGTCCAATCCAGTTCTCCGGATCCGCCGCATGAATCCACTGCACGCGAGAACCCTCTGCCACAGCGCCTTGGTACCACGTCCGTTCCGAGGTGTTGTAATACGTCTCTCCAGCCTGCGGCGATGCCGGGACATCGTAACGTGAGTGCGCTCCTCGAAATCCTGTGCTGCTGTATGTCCCCCACGAGCCCATCGGATCTGTGCCGTAACGCGGCGTCGCCTCGATCGTATAGAGACCGTCATTCCGGATGGCAACCTTTCCATCATCCGCGCCTTCGCTATCGGCGGCAGGCAAGCCCGATCGCGCATCCACAACATCCACCGCATAACGCGCTGCCTGCCGCGCCCGGAGCGCGCTGAACGTCCGCTGCTTCGTATCCGTGCCAGCTAACGCCGCTTCTTCGGTAACCAACCGAGGCAACTTGGCGCTTAGAGGTGCTCGACTAATCCCCACAATCTCATCTCCCCACGATGAAGACGAAACCTAGTTTTTTCTTGAAAACTCGGTTTCTACAATTCTTGAACATGACTAGTGACCAGTTAAAGATGGCCTCCGCTGTTTACTGACGCTGGTCACTAGCCACTGACCACTGTCTTCTCACACAAACACCGACTGCGTAATCAACGATGTATGGACCGTTGCACCCGGCGCAGACGCCACGACCTTAAATTCCACGAACGGTGACGCGGAAAACGTATCCTGCCAACCATTCTCAGCGTTCAAGACAACATCCGTATCTCGCCATTCTGTGATCGCGCCGGATTCATCCCCAAACCGAATCTGGAGCGTAATCGTTTTCGGCAGCTTGTTTCCCGACGTGACACCGGCGGCAATCAGATACTCACCGGGATCGAATTTAAGCGGTCTCGATTCCTTCTGTCTCGCCCTCAATGCAATGTTATTCGGAAGTGGCGTACCCATAAATCCTCACCTCATTACTGACATTCACTAAATCCCCAATTTCCCCTGTTGAAACCTCAAAAGTGTCAATTTCTAACCAAATTATACTTTACATATGTTAAGTTGTCAATCTTAAAAAAATCTAAAACATTTACCAACTAGCGAGATAGGAACAATCTCCTGATCGCGACCAATCAAGCAAATGGGGGGCGGTCAACTGAACGAATAGCGACCAATCAGACCACTAGTTGATGAGGCTGTGCGGTCCCACGAATTAAATTGCACAAAAAAAGCCGAGTTCCCTAGAGGAAACCCGGCTTCCCATACACAACTTCCATTCATCTAATGCTGTTTGCCGCTAAACGTCTCACGCGTCAATCCGAAATACCGATGCGATATTGTTTACCTAACTCACTTGGATTACCTGTAGGTATCAAGCGACTGAATAATGATGAGGATTTGCTATCGCGTTCGCTATACGCTCAGCCCGTAGGTTGGGTTGAACGGTCCCCTGAAAAAACTGTATATGTAAAAGGCACGTGGTACTCTCATATTGCCTCATGGCCCGATATCTGAGTGAAACCCAACATCGAACTGTGCCGTCCCAATTCTGCGTACCTGTCCTCCCCCAACTCATTTGGCAATTGGCTGATTGCGTAACGGCAAACCTACTCAAAACTCTTAATTTCCCCATTTTCCACAACTATTATCGTCGGATCGTAGAGCGCATCCCCAACCGAATCAAAAGAAAACGCTCCCAAAACCGTATCCAGATTCCGAATATTCGCTAGCGCATCCCGAATCGCTTTCGAATCTGTGGATTCGGCATTCGCTATCGCCTCAGCCAGAATATAAAGCGTCGCATAGGATTGCGCCGCCCACACGTTCGGTTCGCGCCCGTACTTCACGTGATAATTCCGGATGAAGGCTTGATTCCTTGGCGTAGAAGTCGTGCTCATCCAATTTGAGGTGGATAACAGACCTTCGGCAGCGGCGCCGGCGGTTTCAACTTCGTCGTTGCTAACTTGCGCGACAATATAGCGCACAGAGGAGTGGATACCAAGTTCGCGTCCGTGAATCATGATTCCGGGCATGTCGGTTGGTAACGTAGCGATGAAGATGGCTTGGGGATCTGATTCCTTGATCCGAGATAAATGTGCCGCAAGGTCGGTTTCGCCGGGTCGATAAGCTTCCCTTCTCACTATTGCCACGCCGTTCTCGCCTAGCGCGTTCCGAAACGCCTGGTCGCCAGTCTGCGAGATTAAGTCGGTTTCATCATAGATAATCGCTGCCCGCTGGTAGCCGAGTTCCGCATGAGTCACTCTGACGAGATGAGGAATTAGCGCATCGGAGGTCAAGCTTACACGGAAGATGAATTCGCCTAGCGCACTGAGACCGGTGGCGAACGAAGTAGGACTGAATGCTACCACCCGATTCTCTTCGGCAATCGGAAACACCGCTTTGGACTGGCTTGAGGTTAGGGGGCCAATGATGGAAGGCACACGGTGCTCGTGAATCAGTTTATTGAACGCATTAATCGCGCCATCGACGCTGTTGCCATCATCTTCGGAGATGAGCCTGATTCTCGCATCGCCTATCTGGGCACTGTTGATTTCTTCAAGCGCTAACTCCAAGCCGTGTTCCAGGCGTATGCGAACCGGCTCGAAAAACGTTGTCGGACTAGGGTACACAACACCTATAGCTATCTCGCCATGCAGCCCTTCGAATTGAGGTACATCACTATCAATTTGTGGCATATCGCCCTCGGAAATAAGGTCCAGCAGCCGATCACAACCGGAAATCCCAATAACCAATACAGCCATTGCAATCACAAACACAGATATTCTTACGCTCTTCATCTTGTGGTATTGAGCCTCCTTATTTCTTGTTTGTCATAGTCATTGCAACTGAAAATCATACATTCAGGAGTTACGACGTCCGCTCTGTAGGAGCGATTTCCGAATCGCGACTCCCCGCACTAGCGTCTCGCCATGCTGATAGAAACGCTACGCATCCAATGTCCGTCTCTGCCCGATCCGTAGGCGGAGCATCTTGCTCCGCCGTGCCCGCCGGATCCCTCAATCGACGCGCCTTTGTAGGAGCGACCTCCTGGTCGCGATTCCCCGCGCTGGAAGAGCGGCATATCAATAGACAGGGGATATGTCGATTTACGCGCTCCAGCGGAGCGCTATGTGAGATCTAGGGCATGCTTACCCTCTATTCTCTGTAGGAGCCACCAAGCGAGTGATCAAGAGAGTGAATAACGAACGCGATAGAGCTGCCATAGAGATTCTCTCCCGGTCGCGATTCCCTGCACGATCGGTTCGCGAAATTGATAGAAACGCTACGTATCCAAATCCCGCCTCCGCTCAATCCGTAGGCGGAGCATCTTGCTCCGCCATCCCCTGCCGGATCCCTCAATCGACGCGCCTCTGTAGGAGCGACCTCCTGGTCGCGATTCCCCGCTCTGGAAGAGCGGCATGTCAATAGGCTGGAGATACGTCAGAGCACGCGCTCCAGCGGAGCGCAATGTGAGTTGTACGGCACGATCAACCGGACGGATAGCGAGGTATCAAGCGAATGGTCAATGACCGATCAATCAGCCGGAGAAGGAGCACGATAGAAATCCGATAAAAATTCAAAGGCGATAAGGAGTCTTACACGCTATGCGCTCTATTCATCCTCTCCCGTAGCTTGATTGTCTTCCTCGGTCTTATATGCGCCAAGCCGCTTCAACGCCGTGACGCCGCCGACGTACACCCCTGCCAGCGTGATCGCAAACATCAATAGGACGCGCCCCGTAGCCACCGCCAAGATGACGCCAATCACGATGCCTGAGCTCGACCATAGCAGAAACCGCCGCCTCGCCGGCTCCTCGTCAATCGCCCAAGCGATTCCTGGCAGCAACCCGATAAAAGCGCCGATCCCGGCAAAAACGAGGAGCGTGGGAACTGGCGAGCCCATAACATGCAGCAAAGCATCAGATTCCCACGGATGATTCCCGGAATACGCTATACCAAACTTGTGCAGCATTGCATAAGTGTGCGTCATCGGCGCCAACGGCACAAAGTTTAGGAGCAGTATGCCGAACACTGCTCCTCCAATTGCGCACGTCAGAATCCGAATCACTGCCGCTCTAACGTTAATCATTGTTCGACTCCTTTCGTTTGAAACTTCGCGGTGGGTGATGTTTCCCCAATATCGTAAGGAGACATTCAACCAACTCTCGGTCTAAAACACCCAATTCTCTCTTTGGACAAGTTCCACCACCTGAATACATTGAAGGTTAAAATGACTACAGACATCAGGAATCTTAGGTCTATGTGCGGCACCCGTCGGCTTTTCTTCGGTTACGACGATACAATTTTGGGATACCATGGCTAAAGCAATTACCCACGGATCATCACCGGATTTTCCCGTTCGATCATCTAGCAGTCTAGGCAATTCCTCTAGAATTTCGCCAACCTTACTCTGTATAGGTTCGTCAATCTGCCGACGTAGATATGGTCTCAATTGATTGTCTGTAACTCATTCCTTAACGCGTTCGTCTTTGAGGGCTTTATCGAAAGCAACTTCTGGCATTATCAGTCGATTAGATCTTATTAATTCCTCCATTTTTCTCCAAAAACCCGGGAAATTCTCAATTGGGTAACGCTCATTGAAAGCAGCGAACAGCGCACTGAGATCAAGGCTGTAAACGACCGCGTTTTAGTTGAACAATGAATTCATGCAAAGATAACGCTCTCAATTTTAGGAAGGTGCTTTGGATCGCAATAGGAAAAGGAGGCAGCCAAATCAGCGAGTGTGATTTTTTGTTCATGATAAGCCGTAAAAGCGGTTCGAGCGAAATGCTCTCCGGCAGAATTGAGCAAGCGTGTGTGATATGGTATAGGAATTGGACCTGGGGTGGGCGCGCTTTCTTTGTACTTCTTGAATTGACTGTCTCTGTATGCGCGGTACACTTTCCGAGAAATATAACCGATCGTCAGCAATCGCCTCAGAATGACCTCGGGATTCACACGAAAGTGCTGGGAAATTCTTTCTACGTGTTCAAGCAGATTCTCTTCGAGCGCCCCTCGGTCAACTCGCTCAAGCAACTCGTGCGTAGGGACTAACACGTGGGCTGCAACCTGATTGCAAAACACTTCGGTAGGGTTCAAATCCGGGTACGTGCCAATACCCGTGTTCTGCATGACACTCTTCCCAAGCCCGAGATGCACTAGTTCGTGTACAATCGTAAAAATGCGGCCATACGGATTATCTTTGGGGTTCACCACAATCACCGGAAACGGTTTTTGCGCTATACAAAAACCGCGCACGGTTGACAACTCAATGGAGAGATGCGTGTTGACTGAAGTCTGGCAGACCAGGACACCTCGCTCCTCAACGAGGTGTCTCCAGAATTTCAACGTGGCACGATCATCACTGTATTGCTTCAGTAATCCTGTGTTGAACTGGAGAAATTCCCTTATTTCTCGTGCGGCTTGTTCCGGCGAATCGGTCTCATTCAGTTCGAGCGTTACTTCAGGCGGGGATTCCTCTAACAATCCGTAATATTCGATGAGTGTCTCTCGTCTTTCGTGAGCTTCAACGACATTGACATTTAATCTATAGGCTTGTTCTCTCTTCACTTTTACTTCATCAGAAGTGATAGGCTCCGGCAATCTTCGATGATCCGCGAGCGGTTCAAAACTATCGGGAGGCGTCGGCAAATAGAAAATAGACACATGGGTTTTATAAGCATTCGCAATTCTCTTCAATTGCGCGAAAGACGGTGTATCAATGCCCGCCTCCCATGCTGAAAGTTGTTCGGGCTTTACATTTGATTTTTCGGCTGCGAGTTCAATCTCTAATTTTAAGCGTTTCTCACGCACCGATTTCAGAACTTCCGGCGTAATGAGTGCTTTCACAGTTTTTGCCATGATTTGTACCCCGTTGATTTTACCGTCAAATGGCTGGTAGCGTACTTCGGCCCGAAACTCGCCAATATGCCCCGGTTGTGCCTAGCATTATAGTCTGCGCTTCCTTTACACGTCAACAGTCGCCACCCAGCACCAACCTGTCCCAGTAATCCTTGTCAGGAATCTTCGGCTCCTCTAACATCTTTAGGAGTGATTTCCGACATAGGCACTGAGTCCTTTCGATAAAGTCAGATGTAGGTATCCGTTCCTCCCCAAACTTGACTGTTTGGCCAAGTCGCCCATTATGAACGCTTCTGGAGCGAGCATCATATATCTGTTTGAATTTCTTCAGCAGGTCATCCCGATCTTCTTTGTCCTTTCCCAAATACCAAGCAGCACGGACAGCTAACTTAAAACGAATTTCGCATTCCCCACTATCTGGAACATAGAGAGCTTCAAGTGCTATCCCCAAGTCTATCATTTTATCAATATCACGTTCCGGTGTCTTTGATTTTATCCATCTATCAATCGGTACTCGCAATGTTTCTCTCAGGTCTGGGTTTCTGTCCAAGATATCGCACCAACTTTTTGCTTCGTCTACCTAATCTTTCCCAACATCAGCGGAAATTCCCAGCGGATCAAAAGGCCAAGAAGGTAAATTTGAGATACCAAGAACTACACTCTCAATCTCCGAATTCAGATTGAAGAGCCGATCTTCCTCAAGAAATCTCCAGCTAAAGGCAGTTTGAAGCGGAAAATTGCAGGCTAAAGACAGTGTTAGGCAGAATTGCTCACAAAAATCATCCGCCATGAAGTTGGGGCAATCTTTACCATCTACCTGAACTCGAAATGGGCAGTTGTCTTCTTGAGAGCACCCCATTATCCTGTCGGAATAATTCATTCAGCAAGTAACACTTTCTGGTCGGAGTCCCTTTCCTCGATCCAGAGGATCGAAATGTCAATAGAATACGATATGTCCAAATTTCCGCACTCCAGAGGAGTGCAATGTGGAGTGTTACTTGATAGAGTTCCGGAAGAGGTTTGTGAAATATAGGGGATACAGAACAGTCAATTACAAGCATTGTTTTCGAGTGGAGGGTGTCTTCTGGCATACCAGCGGTACCAATAAAATAAGTCGGCAGATAGCGCTGGAGATATGATGCAGCATCAGAAAGAGGAACAAGTCGCATGCCTTTATAAACTGGTATTTCTGCGTTTAATCTTATACCTTCAAGTAATGCAAAGTGTTGAAAAGAACCAGAGTTTTCTTCGGTGCATCTATCAACGCGTAATACGGCTTCCTCTATTCCCCAGGCTATGGTGATTCTTAGCAATTGTTGTAAAAGCCAATCCAGCGGAAATCCATCATAAGGACCGCCCTTTTTGAAAAAACTAGCAGATTGGATCTTGTCTTCATAGATAAATTGAGCGAACTCCTTTCTTATGAAACCAAGCAGTTTTGCCTTTGTGGTCTTGCTTACAATGTTAGGCGTAAAGCTAACCAACGCCGATCGGACATTTTCCGAATAGGATGTCCAGCGTCGTTGTAAGTGTTCTCTATATACCTCTACAGCGACTAGTGAAGACTCAGTTCCAGAACGTAATACTTCCAAACTCTCCATCGCTTCTTCAAGCAACCGCCTCAATTCCTGCTTTCTTTCCTCAGTCATTTCTACTTACCTTCAATCCGGGGATTCTGAAGTATCGCTTGTCACGTTCTGTTGACCTGAAAAATGGTGTGGGTTACGTGGGAGGTTGCCGTAGGGAGGTGGCGCCTGGTGTGGTTTCTTCGACATTAGGGAGATTCAGCGTCCATCCCCGTTCAACACGGGTGGATGGTAGGTGAGGTGTCTTTGGAGGGGATCTGTAAAGGAACCGGTTTTGAAATCAACGTCGATATACTGCCGATCGTTTTAACACATTGCGAACATAACAGGTTTTCGTCTGAACATCTAAGTCATAAGTGATACGATAACGGCCGACACGAAGAGAGTAAAGCCCTCTCAATTTGCCTTTCAGCTTTTTTCCATATTTCATTGGATCTTCGGCTAGACGATCCAGCGCTTCATTCACTCTTCGAGTCATTTTGGCATCCAAGAGGTTATACTGGTGCTCAAAATCACCGACAACCTCGATTTCATACTTTTCTTCGGATTTCTGAGAACTTCTTTGATACTCCATTTGCCCTGTCTTTCTCCGCCCGCGCATGGCTTTTCATAAAGACAGGATCATCAAGCAACTCTTGAGTTTCATCCCACTCCTCGTGCTCTGCGTCTCCTGTAGCTCCTGCCGCTGAGTCAATCGCAGGCGATGCCATGTGAATCTTTTCCTTCTTTTCTTGCATGATAGTCTCCCTCCATACTGATTAACTGCCTGCATTATACCATATCGAAAATACAAAGCAAAATATAATGAAATTCCAAGAATCCTGACGAGAATTACCATCCGCTCCCAATCACGCCTAACTACTGCCCCTCAAGCCTTCAAATAATCCTCCCAACCAACCCCCAAATTCCGCGCAACCGCCCGCACAGTCCCTATCCTCAACTCGCGGTCCCCGACATCCGGTAGCACCGCCCAGCCGCCGGTAAGCGGGTTAGTCCATATCCGGTGCCATCCGTCCCCTCGCCTAGGTTTCTCGTGACAGCCGAGCGTAATCAGCTTTCGTGGGGAGAGTTTCATTCCAAATCCGGAGAGCATGGCTTCAAACCGGAGCTGGCCGTTATCAACCGGTACATCTTCACCGGAACGAACTCGCGAATCGGGTCCGATTTTTGAAAACCGTGGAGGTCCTTCCGTAGGCGTCTCGTCGCAAGCGGTTTGAACCCCATCTGGCGTCGGGCGCCCCAAATCCTCATACAATTCAACTGTCGCGGCGTAGGCATCCTTGAAGTTCCCCATCGCCTCGTCCACCGAATCGCCCTCAGTCACTAGTTCCGGCAACTCGTTGCACGTCACCGTGAAACCGCCCTCCGGTTGCTGCGCTACATTCAGACTTACCTTGCAGTTCATGCTGACCCCTCCGTCGCCTTGAATTTCGGAATCCCCTATGTCAATAAACACCGGTATACCTTCTACAGTTTAACAGTAGCTATCCATCAAACACAAGCAGAACCGAGAAGAATCCTAGCAAATCCCAAGCGATTCGCACTCTAACCCTTCGAAACAGGATTGAATGATCGCGCCGAATTGGATACAATATTCGCAACCACAGTGCGAACCGCTCCCGCTCTCTGCAACCGGGGGACACTTCGTTTCCACAACAAACTGCATTCAACGATGGAGGTCCATACACGTGAATTACATTCAGAAAATCTGTCTATTGATAGTCAGCGCCGCGCTCATCTTCGGGCTGTACGGTTGCGACGAATTGGTTTCGATACTTTCCGGGGGCGAGGTGCCGCCGCCCCTTCCCGATGAGCTCCTCATTGGCTTGGTGATGCCGCTGTCCGGCGCCTTCGTCGACGGCCCCGACGACCCGGACATAATCAGGTATTTGAACGGCTTCTATTTGGCGCGCGACGAGATTAACAACTCGCAACTCGCGCCGCCGCGCATCCGCTTCATCCTGGAGGACAACAAAAGCTCCGCGGAAGGAGCGATTGCCGCCTACAACAAGCTAATCCACGAGGACGGGGTGACCGCGCTTCTGGGTCCGGCGACTTCAACCCTAACCGAGATAGCCTTCCCGGTGGCGGAGGAGAACAGGGTTGTCGCCATAGCGCCGACCTCCGCATCGCATGGACTGAGTGCGCTTGGGGACTTTGTTTTTCGCGTGAACCTGACCGTGGACAAACTGATCCCGCTAGGCCTTGGGCTTACACAGGAGAAACTGGGGTATCAGCGCGTGGCAATTATAGTTGACACGCTTGATGGCTTCTCCCGCAGCGCCAACGACGTGTATGCAGAAACCCTCGGGGCAATCGATATCGAACTCCTGACTACCGAAACCTTCTCCACCCGCGAGGCGGATCTCCGCCCTCAACTGACTCGAATTCGGGATCTAGCGCCGGAAGCCGTTCTGGTCGCAGCGAATTCGTTTGACCAGCCGACGATACTCCTTCAAGGGCGTGAAGTGGGTATTCCGGACGATGTACCCTTCATCATTCCTCTGATGAGTGTGGGCGAGGTGCAGCAGGCCGGCGCAGCCGCGGAAGGGGCAATAACGTTTACGGCGTGGACGAGCGCGGCGGACACGCCCGGCAATCAGGAGTTCGTCCGGAACTTCATCGCGGCACACGATTCGGAGCCGTCGGTTTTCAGCGCGTTGGCATACACATCCGTGCAGCTTCTGGTGAACGCTATCTCGACGGCTGGATCAACCGATGCGGCTGCGATAAGGGAGGCGTTGGCTGCCACAAGCGGCTTTGACACCGTTCTCGGGGGGTTCTCATTCGACGCCGTCGGCGACGCCGTATACGACCCAATCATTTTGATCGCACGCGACGGGGCATTCCAGCCGTTCTAGCTCGTAGCGTAGAAATGCTATCCCAACTTACCCCGCCTGCCCATAGGGGCGGGGTCTCCCCGCCCAGACCGTGGATTGAGATCAAGCGAGTGGATATAGAAAATCCCGATAGAAATCCCATAGAGATCCCTCAAACGAGTGGATAACGATCAAGCGAATGGATAATGAGCGATCAAATGAGTGAATAACGAATGCGATAGAATTCCCATAGAGATCTCTCAACAGACTGGACAGGATCAAGCACGCGAATAGCACGCGCGATAGAGCTTTCCACGATAGAAAATCCCGCCAGCGATCCCATAGAGTTCCTGCACCATTCCTTATCCCCTACAAACTAGCCACTAGCCACGACGCCCCGTCACTTTAAGAAAAAGTATTACCAACAGAAGGATAGGACAGCACCGGCGCTCTACTAGAATTGTAGGGCACTGGCACTGGTGCGAGAACTGCCATTGCCCCTCCTGCACAAAAAATGAACATTGGCGTTCACTTGTTAGACACGAAAGCGCGAAACGCCATTGCGTCTCCATGACACATCGGGGGGAGTTTGATGCAATTCGTGGGGTAGTGCTAATACAGGGTAACTTATGGACTAGGACAGCCTTGGCGCGAGATAGTGGCACACAACTTGCTCTAGTTACTCTAGCTCAATTATCCTCGAAAAATACCGGCAACAACGTGCACAGCATCATTGCGCGCGTAAGAATAAGGTGAAAACAAATGACTCGTGCTCTTACCTCCGTCTTCCTCCTTATACTCTGTGCATCTGGTTGTGGAGAGGCTGACGATCCACGTGAAGAATTAATCGGAAGCCATAGACCCGCCCCCGTACAAGTGAACATCTCCGACCCCAACCTCCGCGGGGTAGTTGAACGCGCGCTGGGGAAAGCGCAGGGCGCTCCCATCACCGACGAGGAGATGGCGACATTGACCGAGCTTAACGCAGAAAGAAGCAACATCGGCGATTTGACGGGGCTGGAGTTTGCAACCGGTCTAACAACGCTAGAACTTGACACCAATCAGATTGTAGACATCGCGCCGCTGGCGAGTTTAACCCAATTAACGGAGCTATCCCTTAACAGAAATCAAATCCCGGACATCACGCCACTGGCGGGCTTAACCCGATTAAGGGAATTGTAGCTTACCTACAATACAATTGTGGACGACCGAGGAAATCCGATTGTGATGGACATTACGTCACTGGAGGGGTTAACCCTATTAACCAGGCTATTCCTTGGCGGCAGTCAAATTGTGGAGGTTACGCCACTGGCGGGCTTGACCCAATTAACCGAGTTATCCCTTGCCCACAATCAGATTACGGATGTCACGCCGTTGGCACGCTTAACCCAATTAGAGGCGTTATACCTTGGGCACAATCAAATTTCGGATGTCACGCCGCTGGCAGGCTTAACCCGCTTACTCGGTGTACGCCTCGCCAGCAATCAAATCACGGATATCACGCCGCTGGCAGACTTAACCCGATTAGAAGAGTTAGACCTTGACCACAATCAAATCACGGACATCGCGCCATTGGCAGGCTTATTCCGCCTAATCGCTCTGCGCCTTGTTTACAATCAAATCACGGACATCACGCCGGTGGCAAGCTTAACCCGATTAAGGTGGCTAGACCTTTCCCATAATCAAATCACGGACATCACGCCGGTAACGGGCTTAACCCAATTACGCCGGCTCGGTCTTTATCACAATCAAAGCCTTGAAGATACGTCGCCGCTCTGTGTGCTGCTTCAGATTAACCCAAACTTGCAGCTAAGTCCCGATATAGTGGTCAGGTGCCAAGACTTGTGATTGCCACTCCAATCATGAGCATAATCATTTCAACTAAGGATTATACTTTAGGATTTACGCAGAACGCGCAATATAATGATTTCGGCTTAACCCGTACAAGGTCGGCGAGCAGCCCATCTTTTCATCGGCAAGCTGGTGGTGCAAATAAAAGCGGACAGAAGGAGTTATCATGACACGAATCGTCTTCTTACTACTCATCGTCCTGCTCGCCCTCGTGTCCGATTCCGCACACGCCGAGCGGGAGCTTATCTTTGAACACGATGCCTACCAGCTTGCTAGCGACGGCGAACGTCTCTACGCCAGCACCGAGCACGGCATTTATTTTTCGCTTGATGACGGGGCAACCTGGTACCGAAGTAATTTCAACTACGGGGTGGCCGCCCTGGTCGCATCGCCCGATGCCGTCTACGCCTTCAGCGACGATCACGGCATTTTACGATCCGACACCAAGGGGAACACCTGGCACCCGATAAACATAGGCCTCAAAACACGCTGGTGGTGGAACGGGAAATTCGGATTCCGTTATCCAGCCATCGAACAAATCTTCGTCGCCAGTTCCGGGATGGTTGTCGCCATCGGGTACCTCTCAGGCACCTGGACATCCCTTGACCGCGGCGATTCGTGGCACGAGGTAGCCGACGAGTGGGCCTTCCCGTCAAGCCCGGGATACCCCGATTTCCCGATGGGCAACTGTATCTCGTCGATGGGCGAGTTCGACGGTTATCTATGGTTGCAGTGCTCGTCCTCTCCAATCGCGCGTTCCCCAGACCAGGGCGCCACTTGGGAAAGAATACCCGATCAGGTGCGCGGCCGCGCTATCGGGCAGTTCGACCGCGCAAACGTTTGGATCTCATTCAAAGGCAACCTCTACGCCGCCGGCCGTCTTGGCTTCGGACGCTGGCGCGAAGAGGGGCTCGAATGGGACTACCTCAGCCGCGGACTCCCGGACGATCCCAAGTTGAGCTCTCTCGCTGTGCATCAAAATCGCATCTTCGCCGGCTCTTGGAACCACGGCGTGCTTGTGTTTGACCATCATTCCGAAACCTGGTACCGGACCGAGTTGTCTGACATGGCTATTCTCGATAACGCCCTCGTGTCCCACCGCGGCAAACTCTATTTCATCGGTCTCTCCGATGGTCGTTACGAATTATACCGCGCCAACCTACAGCTCGTTACTCCCGCAAACAAAAACGTCGTCACCTGGGGCGCAATAAAGCTGGGAAACACCAAATGATTATCAGAATATATCTGCTCCTCCTGCGCCCGCTCCTCGCCTGCAGCGAGACGGAGGAGCGGCCGCTCCCGGAACCCGAACCGCCCGTGCCCACCATTAGCATTACTCCAAAGGGATGGGGTAGTACGAGTCTTGAGAAGGATAAACACATCACACGCCGCGCTCATTTCTATCTGGTGTCGGATATTCCCATGCCGAACACAACCTACATTTTGGTCGAAGACCGTTTTGTCCGCATGGCAGAAGGCGAACTCAGATCCGATCTCGTCACCTTCACTAAAATATGTCCGACGGTAACCATTGACTACTCGCGGCCCTACTTCGAGCCGCAAATAAAGTCGATGGCCGAACGATCCCGACATCTGCCGTACCATCGAGAGGACATCCAACTGCCCGAAGGTTATCAGTTCCACCCGTACAAGGTTCGAGACCAGCCCGCTACTAAGTTAGGCATGTGGTGCGAATGAAAAGTGGTCGAGCGCCAGGTATACTCCGCGCTGTCAGAAATTGCGTCATCTGTAGGAGCGATCTCCAGGTCGCGACCCTTGTACGAGGGAACTCCGATTCCCGACCTGCTGGTGCTACGTAAGTGCTATTAGAAACAATTATCACTGGAAAAGAAAGCGCAATAATATCCAACGCAAAGTATAGAAAGGATAAAACAACAGTCGCCATCATCACATCCGGCTCGCTGCACCAGAAGAACATTGACAGCCACTACAGGTGTGTAGCAGACAATACTAAACGCTCCACGCGCTGTTAATATTTATAATCCGCTGTCCACTTATCTTCACACTCAATAGATTTCTTCAGAAGGAGATTCAACTTATGAAATTAAAGACAATCCTAAGTATGGTAATCTGTGTAGCGGCACTATCATCGTGTTCCGAGAGTAGTGAGATAGAGAGTCTCGCGGACCAGTGGGTAGGCGAATGGGAAATAGTAGCGCTATCCGGTGGAATAGGAAGTAGATTTTATTATGACATCCTGGAGACAGGAACCTATATTTTTCGCAAAGACGGAACTTTTGAAGTAAATATTCAAATTAACGAAGAAGAACTGGATACCGAGACCGGCATTTCTACGCTAACGGGTGATCAGTTACGGTATACCGAGACCGGGATTTTTATGGTAACGGACGATGAGTTCATGTTAGCTATATTGGACACTAACGGCAATTACGAGATATTTTTGGGGATATGGCGAATGTCTGAAAACCATTTAGCTCTGTACACTAATAATGCTGGGAGACGAGATCCGCTTTTGAAAAGGAAGTTGTAGGGTGCGCACTGCCTACCATTCCTTCCAATACGAAGGTTAATGTTTTCTAAAGTACTAGCACACGCCAAGAAACAAATGCCAACGTGCTTGATAATCAGTCTGTAGGTTGGGTAGAGCGCAGCGAAACCCAACTTCATTCGTTACTACAAAAGAAACCGCCTAGCCGAACCGAATCCGCGAAATCCTTCAATCCCATTAATCTGCGATTCAGACAATCTTCCTCTCTTCCAGCCTTCGACACTAATCACTGGTCACTGACTACAGACCACTGCCTTTTGCGTTCCACCCGTCGAACACACGCCCGGACTAAATTCATCCCCTTACCTCTCCGAGGATGGAACGGATGGAACCCATTTCGTTACCCATCCATATACAACTTTTACAGAGAACTTTTCCGAATACCCGGTTCCATTGGTTCCATCCGTTCCAATCTTCCTATTGGAGCGCATACTAAACCGTTGACTTGTAAATGATTTTCTAGTATTGTGGGAGGTATTGCCATTTTCATGCGCCCATCCCTCGTAGGGGCGAGGTTTCCTCGCCCGATAGTTAGTAGGCGCGATCAAGCGAGCACTTGGAATCGACTGTGCGAATCAAACTTGCTACAGGAAGGAGCGTTTGCCCTATGCGTTCAAATTGATGGCAATAATTCCCAAGTTTATGATTGAAAACTCCACACATGTATAGTATAATAATATCGGTTAGCGTTGGTCGAGACCTCACTTCTACCGGCAATCTACCGCCAGGGAGAAAATCCTATGTGTCTCGTATGCCCTCGGTGCACCTGCGCATACGCTGCAACCGAGCTGCCAAATTCTTCCGCGCCGGCTTTGTGGGGAAATGAGTGAATCTCGGCGGCGACCGGTCATGGTGCCTGACGCGGTTTTAGGCAACGGTTTCAACACCGGGAGGAGAGGGAGGGAAATTATATTCGCAGTATATCGCACTATTTATACTCCACGTTGCCGGGAATTGCGTGTTTTCGAGCGTCTGGTAAAGTAGCAGCCACGATCAAGTGAGATTGTAGATTTCCGTACCACAATCTGTTAGATTGTGATCGCCTCTGTACGACCATTAGAGATCCCATCTCCGAATTGCGAACTGCTGGTACCGCGTAAGTCGTATTAGAAACCATAGTTGTCGAGGAAACAAGCTCAATTTTACTCAACAGAAGGATCAAGCGACTGGATAAGGAGCGCGATAGAGATCCCTCAACTGACTGGATAAGGAGTGCGATAGAGATTTCATAGCTCATCCTGATAGGAGTCCCATAGAGATTCCATTCAGACAATCACCAAAACACCTCATACCCGCTATCCAAGCGTTTTTCCAAAAGGGGGGTCAAATATGTGCGCGGACTTTAGCGGACTTTAGCGGAGTGTGTCGCGCACGGCTTCAAGCCATGCCCGGCAAGGCTTCAAGCGCAATTTCACAGCTTGTCGAAAAAGTTCGCTCTAATCTCGACAGCGTCATTGTAACCGACACTTGCAATCTGCTTGTTATTGCGCACCCCATCAGTGGCTTTTGAAAAAGTAGTAGGATCAAGCGAGCGAATAGCGAGTGCGATAGAGATCCCTTCAAACGACTGAATAAGGGGAGATCAACTGACTGAACAAGGAAGGATCAACCGAATGAATAATGAGGGATCAAGGGAATGAAAAATGACTGCGATAGAAATCCCATAGTAGATCCTGATAGAGATCCCATAGAGATCTCCGCGTGCCGTACACCGCCTCGCGCCACTCATCTGCGGGTGTAGAAAATCAGGCGACTAAACATGAGTCAAGGAAGTGATCAGCGACCGCGATAGAAAATCCCGATAGTGAATTCCATAGAAAATCCTTCGGTATTCCGTACTGCCGAATTGGGCGGATTTCGGTGCTCGATCGCCTAAGTTTATTTCATTTTCCACACTTAACTCTGAAGAGCCCATTTTCATGCGCCCATCCCTCGTAGGGGCGAGGTTTCCTCGCCCGATAGTTGGTAGGCGCGATCAAACGAGCACTTGGAATCAAGCGAACGATTAACCGACCGGACCGAAAATCCTGCGCGGCGGCAAACCTTGGGAGAACTCGGCGATTTGGCGACCTCCCACAATCCTTAAAATGCAAGGAGTATTGAGATGAAAATACTTGTGACCTTGTTGTTGCTTGTTATGCTCTCCCCGCTTGGCGCCGCCCAAGAATTCCCGCAGTGGGAACTGCCCGACGGTGCTAAATTGCGTCTCGGAAACGGGAAGATTACCCAGATGCGGTATTCTCCCGATGGCACTCGGCTCGCCGTGGGAACAGGCATCGGTATCTGGATCTACGACACAACGAGCCGCAAGGCGACCAACCTGTTTGCCCCCCATGCCGGTGTTGTCTGGCGTTTAACCTATAGCCCGGATGGCAGTGTGATAGCGGCTGGAGGTTGGGACAGCGCCATTCGTCTGTGGAATGCTTCAACCGGTGACCTTTTGCGAACGTTGGAAGGTCACACGTCGAGAATCATTGACGTTGCCTTTAGCCGGGAAGGCGCCGCGCTCGCAGGCATAGATTCCGACACTAACGTCCACATTTGGGATTCGTTGACCGGCGAAAAGAAGCGGTCATTCGGTGCGCGGAGGCAAGAAGGCATGGAGGAAAGAGGTGTAGGCGCCGTATTTAGCCCGGATAGTTCAACGCTTGCGGTGTGGAGTTTTGCCGATACCAACATCCACCTATGGGCTGTGTCAACAGGAGAATATCTGCGCACCTTTGAAGGACACACGGGTAACGTCTCAAGCGTTGCCTTCAGCCCGGACGGATCGAACCTCGTAAGCGGGAGTTGGCGCGATAGTGTTCGTTTGTGGGATGTCGAGACCGGCAATCAACTGCGTCATATGGAGGATTCGGAGTTAGGAACCCGATGCGTCGCATTCAGCCCGGATGGAAGAACGGTGGCGTGCGAGTACCTGGGCGATTCCGTCGGATTGTGGGATACCGAGTCGGGCAAACCTCTGCCAACGCTGGGTGGGTATACGGCAGGAATCGGCGTAGATGACGAGATTGACGTTATCGCGTTCAGTCCCGACGGGGCGATGCTGGCGAGTGCCGGCGCAACCATCCGTCTGTGGAAAAGGTATACGGGGGTGCATGTAGGCAGCATGGGCAGCCACTTCGACCGGATCAGTGTGGTTGCCCTTAGCCCGGACGGCGCCACGCTGGCAAGCGCAGGTGGAAGAGGACCTGTTCGAGTGTGGGATACTGTCACGGGGGCATACAAGCAATCGCTTGAATACGATATGTCGCTGTCGCCCAATTTCGTCTTTCGTGCGGATGGACAAACGCTCGTGAGAGGGGACGATTACCATAGCATCAGACTCTGGGATGTCGGGACGGGCCGCGAACTGCGATCGGTGGTATCCGATGCCGGGGATGACGTTGTCTTTGCGTACAGTGCCGACGGCTCCACGTTCGCCAGCGGGGACGGCTACAGATCCGCCACGCTATGGGATGCAAAGGCGGGGGCTAAACTCCAATCATTCGAATGGGAAACCGAGTCCGTCCCCATGGACATATATCGTCCGATTCGCTCAAGTCTCGCATTCAGCCCGGACGGAAGCATGCTGGCGAGCGGCAGCGGCGACTATACCATTCGTCTATTTGATACGGCGGAGGGCACCCCTCTGCACACACTGAAAGGGCATGAGTTGGACATCATTAACGTTGCATTCAGCCCGGACGGCGGCACGCTGGCGAGCGTTAGCGGCGACAAAACCGTGCGGCTCTGGGATGCCATGACCGGCGCGAATCGCCACACCCTTCAACCGGAAATGGGTGCCATGAGCGTGGTCTTCACCCCGGATGGAGGCGAAGTAGCAACCGGAGGCATGGAAGGTGACATTGAATTCTGGGACACCGAGACGGGGGCGCATCGGCGGAAACTGACGGGACACACAGCTTGGGTCAATAGCCTCGTTTTCAGCGCGGACGGCAAAACGCTGGTGAGCGGAAGCGGCGATGGCACGGTCCTGCTCTGGGACTTCTCCCGTTAACGCCTCCGCCGTAGGGGCGCGGTCTCCGCCCCCACTCAAATTTCAACCGTTTGTAGGGTGGGCACTGCCCACCATTTCCGTTACAACTGGCGACACTACGTAGGTTGGGATCAAGCGAATGGACAGTGAGCAAGATGGTCTATCGCGTTCGCTGTTCACTCACTTGATCGATAGAGATCCCGCACCAGCCTTAACGTATTGGTGGGGTGCGATCAAGCGAGCGAATAACAAGCGATCAACTGACTGGATACGGAAGGCGATAGGATTCCCATAGCTAAACCCGCCATGTAGGAGCGACCTCCTGGTCGCGATCGTGAACTGACCGACCGGTCGCGCCCATCCCGTAGGGGCGAGGTTCCCTCGCCCGCACTTTTTTCAACGACCGGTTGTACGGCGGAATCCAACAAATGAATAATGAGAAAGATAATCTATCACGGTCGCTGCGCAATCACTTAATCGATAGAGATCCCAGCGTGACCGACAAACCAACTACTGTAGGAGCGATCTCCGAATCGCGACCATCCCGTAGGGATGACCAATGGAGATCAACTGACTGAATAAGGAAGGCGATAGAAAATCCCATAGCGACTGCGATAGAGATCCCGTTTCCGCTCCCAATCCTTAGGCTAGGCCGAAAACCTGCAGGTTGGGTAGAGAGAAGCGAAACCCAACTCCATCCGTACCCGTAGATATTTTCGAATACACCTGATGCGCTATCAAGAGGCAATACCATGACCAACCTGCACGCACCAGTCTTGACTGACGACGAGCTCGCGGCATACCATGAACACGGCTACGTACGTTTGGGAAAAGTCGCACCAGACGACGAGATTAGGGCGCTTTGCCGGCGTATTGATGATATCATGCTGGGGAAGATTAGCTACGACAACATGCTGATGCAGTTATGCCCGTCGGCCGGCAAACCGGAACTGTCGAAGCAGACGAAAGTGTTCAAAGGTTCCACCCTAAAATACCGTAAAGTGCAAGACCTTGAACAAGACCCGTTGTTTCTCCCCTACATACAGCACCCACTGTTTCGGGACATCACACGAAAAATTATCGGCGACGAGGTTTCCGCCTTCCGGACGATGTTCTTCAACAAACCGGCGGGGCAGGGCGTACCCATCAATTGGCATCAGGATGGCGCGGGCGGCTGGAGGTTGAGCATTCCGCCCAAGGTGACCATCTGGACGGCGATGGATGCGACGAGCGTCGCCAACGGCTGTCTCCAGATCATTCCGGGCTCGCACAAAACCATGATCCCCGAAAAAGGCGACCTGTTGTCTCCGGAGGAGCGCGCCAGCCACGCGCCGGACGAGAAGCGGCTGTATCTGGAGATGGAAATGGGAGAGGTGGTTCTTCTGCACAATTGGACGCTGCACCGCTCGGAGGTCAACACCACGAACCGCCCGCGGCGCGCATTCAGTGTGTGCTATATCGATGCGGCGACCCACCAAGTCACCACCGGCCGCCGCTATCCGAAAATCTTCCCCGAATACGTGCCCGTCACGGAGGATCAAGCGAACGGATAGTGAGTGATCAAGTGACCGGATAGGGAACGCGATAGAAGTCCCATAGAGATCCTCCATGTGGTGTGTTACTTGGTGGAAATCCTGTGCCGATATCCTGTCTCCAATACGCTCGCCATCAATGCACTTGGATTTAGGACAAACTATACAAAAACCCTAACCACGAATCCACGCCTCATCGATTTCAACGTGCATGATGCTGATGCGACGGTAGGTATACGTGATGTGGATGCCGCCGTCACGCGCTTGGATAACCGCGGGATAGGAGTATTCACCCTCCTCCGTTTCGAGATCTCTTTTATATCCCCACGTTTCCCCTTCGTCGGTCGATAGCGCGACCGTCAGAGGCGTTCGCCCGCGCCGCGTGTCATTGTAGACGAGAGCGATGTTTCCACTGTGCAAACGCACCATATCAACACCGCAGTTCGGATTCGGCAGATCCGTCGGGTGCGCCCTCTCCCAGCTCCGTCCCAGATCATCCGAGGTTGAACGCCAAATCTCGCCATCGCGGCTGCGCATCAGCATCAGCAAACTACCGTCGCCCCGCTGAACGACCGTCGGCTGGATAACGCCCTTCGGACTCGACAAGTCGCCGTAAGCGTTCCACGTCTCGCCGCCATTGCCGGAAATCATCACCACGGAATGCCAATTACGTTCGTCATACACCGGCAGCAATATCTCGCCGTTCGAGAGATAGAGCGGTTTGTTGCGCGTCATCCATCCCAGCTCATCGCGGAGAACGACTTTCTCGCCCCAACGCTTTCCCATCGTATTCGACTTTCGGTAATACACCTTGCACTCCGTCCACCGGTTGCCGTACATCGTAACGTAGAACAGCCAGATCTGACCGTTCGCATCGACAAACAGGACGGGGTTGCCTTCGGAGCAGTTCGGTGTGTTCACAACGATTTTCGGGTACATCCAGTGATCGCTTCCTTGTCGGCTTTTGGAGGTGAAGATTGCGACATCTTTCGCCCCTTCCCGCGATCCGGCGTACCATGCGGCAAGCAAATCACCGTTGGGCAGCTCGACTATGGTTGACCCATGACATGACGGGTAGTTCGTAATCCGTTCAAAGATTTTTGCGGCACTGTACATCCTGTGATGTTCTCCTCGAAAGTCTTTCTATGGTGTAATCAACCAACCGTACCGCCGTGCACGTAGGGGCGCGGTTCCCGCGCCCGTTCTTTGGCTATAAAAATCCCGTGCCAAAAAGACCTCCTCCCCGGCACGGCACCGTAGAATCCACTGACTTCAATCCAACAATCACCGGCTCTCCCGCCATTATCCACAAACGATAGTCATTTACACTATCCGCAAAATGGGCTATACTATCTGTAACGCTCGAAGTCTCCTCAAGAATGGATAATCTCAACGGTTGATGATTGCATTCCCATATTATGCGTCAACTTGGATACCCGTGCAAGCCAAATCACAAAACCGGGATATAAGAGCCGAATGAGAATCCTGCACAAGTTATTAATCCTGACAACATCAATTCTCGCCGTCAATTTGGTCATAGGTCTCTCTGATTTATGGAGGCCTACGATTCGAGGCATCGGATTCTGCCAAACAATTCAGTGGCTGATTTACCAGGGCTATTCTGCGGAAGAGATAGCGCGACACCCCGAGACTGCACGCCTAACCCGCGGAGAAATTCATCTCCCTCCCGATGTAGTGCCTCCTGATCCGGACGACTGGACTAAATCCGACACGCGGTTCGCACTTGCAGTACTCGCCGTAGTCAAACAAGGACTTGAAGAGTTAAAAATATCGTATGCGGAAAGCGTAGCTAGAAGTATAGAATGGGAACTCCGAAGCGCGCCCGTAGTCAAAGAGTTAGCCGTCGGAGAAGTTATCATTTTCGCTCTAGAAACCCTCAGTGAAAACGAGCGCCCGTTTACGGTCGAGAACTCCCTTCCCGCCTCTTTACGCACGGAGGTCGAAGAGGCGTTTGGCAGTAACGCCGATGCCGTTCTCTTGCAAATTGAAGAGGCATATTCCAACTACGGTAATTCTACGCGTGTGTTGGAAACACATGGCGGTTTTGAAGCATTTGTAAATCATTTGATCGATGTCCCATTCGCCCCCTCTGCGGAATAGGGACACGCACAAACGTACCGGGACAATACCTGGAGCTTTTCGCTGCGGACTACACAGCCTGAAAGGGAGATTCACTAGATGTACCACCGCGTCCCATTCGCCATATCGGAACGTTTCGACAGGGCGTGCGGCGCAGTGTTCTTTATACGTCATCCGAAACACGACAAGTCGAGCGACAGAAAAGTGTCCAATATACGTAAAATCGTAACTGTTTACTTATCTTCCGCATTATCGATCGCCTAAAAGTTTAATTTCTCAGTTGGCCGTATCCCGCATCGTAATTGCAGCATGCCATTATCCCCGTCGGAAGAATTCTTTCCGCAAGTAGCACTTACTAGTCGGAGTCCAATCCTCGATCCAGAGGATCGAAATGTCAATAGAATGCTACATGTCCAGAGTCCCGCGCTCCAGAGGAGCGCCATGTGGTGCGTTACTTGGTAAAATGAAGTTGATGATGGAAGGGCAAAACCGGTCAATCAATCGGACTCACGGTAGTACCTTGGTGATTTTTTCTCGTTTGTGAATATATACCCCAAAATCTGGTATATGAGAATTCGAGATTGCACAAGTCTATTATGCGGAAGATGAGGTTTAGTCTACCAATCTGTTTTGGGAATGTTGGTTCGCCGTGCTGCAGTTTAATCCCCGTTCCTACACCATCAAGCGAACGGATAGTGAGTGATCAAATGAGCGGATAGCGAATGCGATAGAGTTCCCATAGAGATCCCTGAGCGTAATGTAGGAGCGATCAAGCGACTGAATAAGGAGTGCGATAGAAAATCCCTCTCCAGGTCGCGATTTCCTGTTGGCGTGTAAGTTCTGGACTGAACTAAACAATAACGTAAAATCGAATGACGCGGTGCTTGTCGCCGGAAGTCATGTGTGGTAGGCTTATCGGTGCTACGAACACTAATTCGTTTCAGGAGGGAATCAAATGAATTTGCGACACGCATTGGCTCTGTATGTGTTTATTTGTATCGCGTTGTGCAATGTCCTACATGCGCAAAATGTCGATATCCCCGACCACAACTTACGGCGTGTGATTAAAGAAGCGCTCAACCTGGCTGGGGACGTCCCTATTACACGAGCGGACATGCGCCGCCTTACGAGATTTGAAGTACGAGGTCAACAGATAGAAGACCTCAGCGGGCTGGAACACGCCGTTAACATCACACTGATAGATTTGGGCGAAAACAATATACGCGATCTATCGCCTCTTGCGGCGTTAACACGATTGGAATATGCGGAGCTCCGCAAAACCCCCATTTCTGACCTCTCCCCTTTGGCTAACCTAGTCCAACTGCACACACTTTTCGCCTGGTCCTGCCAAATATCCGACATCAGCCCGCTAGCCAATCTCACGCAATTAATCCATCTTGATTTAAGTATCAATCGGATTGACGACATAGGTCCGCTAGCCAATCTCACGCGACTATCTGAATTGTCGTTAACGAAAAACAAAATTGTTGATGTTAGCCCGCTAGCCAATCTCACGCAATTAACCTATCTTGCGTTAAGTCACAATTGGATTGGCGACATAGGTCCACTTGCCAATCTCACGCAACTAACCCATCTCAATTTAAGCATGAATACGATTGTCGACATACGTCCGCTAGCCAATCTCACGCGACTATCTGAATTGGTGATAAACGAAAACAAAATTGTCAATGTTGCTCCGCTGAGTGGTTTAACAAACTTGGAAGTGCTATATATCGACGACAACCGTATTGGCGACCACTCCCCGCTTGATGTGTTGCCACTTGTCAAGTTTGAATATGACCAAGTCTGCGAGATGCCCCCGTTACCGCTCGCCGATAGGATTGGAAACAGGACATACCCATCGATTTACTCCTTCTGGGGACAAATCGTCAACAGACCCGATTTATCGCCAAACGAAAACTTAGCCATGCACGATTTGACGTGTTGCACCGAGCATCAACTTCGATATACCGCCACCCCGGACGGCATGAAGATGAGCGGACGTCTTGATGCAGCGATACGACAGCGCGATGAATGGATTGCTTTGAATCCCAGCATGATATTTATTGTTGATATCAGAATGCGCGACACTTGGACATGGCAGTTTTCCGACCAGTATCCACAGGATTCTCCATATTGGATTAGAGACGCACAAGGCGAGGTTGTGATGGTTGCCGACAAGCTCGCTCTCCTCGACTTTACGCACCCCGAGGTGCAGGACATCATTGTGGAACATGCTATTGCGGTGTCGAAATGCGGGCTATTTGACGGAGTCTTTTTCGATTGGTGGCATGATGGCGGGACTGTTCTTGCCGGCTACCGCACCAACGAAGCCGAGCAACGCGCTCGAGACAACATTATTAGACGTATTCGCGCCCAGACCCGTCCCGATTTTCTGATGATGGGCAACACCAATGACCGTATCATCCCACGAACCGGACAGTATTTCAACGGTTCGTACATGGAGAACGGAGGCAGCAGCCCAAACGGACGATATGCTCTTGAGTGGCTAGAACACAACCTCAGGTCGCCTCAGATTAACGCATTACAGGGAAACAGCCTACTGGCTGAACCACCAGACAGCCCACGCAATCTTCAAAGGATGCGCTTAGCCACGACGTTGAGCCTCACACATTCGAACGGTTACGTAGTGTTTGTCATCGGCAGTGGGGACGACCGCTACTGGTACGATTTCTGGGACGCTGACCTCGGGCATCCGGTGGGAGAGAAATCGCAGCTGTATGATGATGATATACCAGGTCTCTACAGCCGCGAGTTCACGAATGGTTGGGCGGTTTATAACGAAAGCGGAGCTCCGCAGATTATCACATTGCCGGAGGAGGTGCAGGGCGTCGCCAACGGATTGGTGAACACGGAGCACGCGCTGCCGAACCTTGATGGCGAAATGTACTTGCGAATTAAGCCGAAGAATCCGGCTGACGTGAACGGGGACAGTGTGGTAAATATTTTAGATCTCACAATAGTTGCACAGGCGTTCGGGACGGACAACCTCAAGGCGGATGTGAACGGGGACGGGGTGGTGAATGTGTTTGACCTTGTATTCGTGGCGAATCGATTCTAACACCCACGCCTAGACTATGTTAAAAAACAATACACCTGTCAAACAGGATGAGTAGTTCGAAAGCCAATGCATGTTTAACAAAAGGCAAAATCACTCGCTTACATCTGTACGTGCGTCCACCTATGTCCTACGTTGAGAAACTCCTGCGATTCACCCTTCCGGCAGTTCTTGTACTGATTGTGCTCCAGCTCGGCGTACTCGTGCTATTTAAGACCGACACGCCGCCCACCATTGCCGAATTACCCGTGTTATCGACGGTTATTGAAATCCGAGCAAAGGTATTTAATTGGTTTACCGCGCCGTTTCATGAAGATGGACGCACAAAAACCGCTAAATTTTTGTCGGGTCAATCCCTAGAGGAACGTCAACAATTCCTCAAGGAATATGGGAGGCGTTTGACGGAAGAACTCCATGAAGTTGGTTATGATGACCTTATCGACCCAATAATTGATGATTTTATCAAGGATATGAATGAGAGGGAGATCTATTTCGAATAACTTACCTCTCGGCGTGTTGACACGGGTAATGTCAGCTTAATGGATTTGGGTGAATATCGCCGGTTGCAGATGTCCGATTCAGGGAGACGGTTTGGCATGAGTGATGTAAGACGCTTGGTTCGCAGGCTCGTCACATGGACAGTGTTGGGGGCGGTTTACGTGCCTGCAATAATTGGCATTGCAAGCGTTACGTCGAGGAATGATGTTAACCTTGGTGAAATGCGGTTTGGCGCCGGCATTGGCGCGCTCCATTACTTGCTATTCGGAATCGCTTCGGTAATCGAAAACAAGCCGGCACGGCGGCGGTTTATTCTGGGATTAGCCGCCGGATACCTGTTCGGTATTGTATTTACATTTGCTGTTCCCACCGGGAGCCGGCTACCAGTCATCTTGGGTCCACTGGCGGGGGCGTTAATCGGAGGCATTTTGGCACTCGCCAGGGTCAGGGCATCTAGCGACAATCCGTAGGTTAGGCTGAACGGCCAACCAAAATACGCCCGGTTTACCATCTAGTTCCGACGCTTGATTACGCTAAAATCTCACAAGCCATAGTGAAACCCAACGACGACACGGTTCAGGAAACATGGGTGTTGGGTTTCACTTTCTCTACCCGCAAGACGGCGCTATCGTAAGTAGGGTTCTCTTTTGGCGTTGACACGTATTCGTATCTGACCGTTCAACCCAACCTACATGACTTTTCCTCAACAATCGCCGAATTCCCTATATGTGCATCTCGCTAGGCTTGGCGACCGCTGCAACCCTACTTCACAACCACCATCCGGCGCATGTGCGAATAATCCGCGGCGTGGAGTTGGTAGAAGTACACGCCGCTCGCCACAGTTTCGGCGTGTTCGTTCCTACCATCCCAGTATGCCGCGCGTCCCCTGTCGATGTAATGCCCCGCCGATTGACGCCCGAGGTTTAGCTGTCGCACCAGAACGCCTTTGCTGTCGAATATTGAGATATGGACTTCGGAATCGGCTGCGAGCCGGTAGGGTATCCACGTCTCCGGATTAAACGGGTTCGGATAGTTGGGCAGGAGCGCCGTGTCTCTCGGCGTGAATGCCGCCAACAGACTTTCCAAGAACCGAATCCCCCTCTGCAACGTGGCATCTTCAAGCTTCAAGCCCCGCGCTTCTTCCAGCCACTGTTTCACCTCGCTTGGGCTTAACATCGCCATGCCTTCGGAATGGAATGACGGGGCAGCCGCGGCGTTGCCTATCTCGCCCGCGACCAACACCAGGTCCAAAATGTTGACATTCCCGTCGCCGTTGGCGTCCGCGGCATTGGGGCCCGTTTGCCCGATTCGAGTCGCGACCAACACCAAGTCCAGTATGTTCACCTCCCCGTCTTGATTGACATCGCCCTTGACAACCTCAACTTCTGTTTCGACGGTAATATTCCACAGCAGCACCGTGCCGTCGTCGCTCCCGCTGGCAAGCATCCCGTTCACCGGATTGAAAGCCAGAGCGTTGACACTCCCCCTATGCCCCTCAAGCACCGCCCGCCGATCGCCCGTCATTGAATCCCACAACTCGACGGTATTATCGTAAGTTCCCGCAGCGAACGTGCCTTCGTCGAAACCGAAAGCCACGCTCTCGGGCCAAATTGCATCTACAGACAGCGTGTGTTGGTTCTCCGCCGTGGCAATATTCCATAGTCGAACCGTCCCGTCCATGCTCCCGCTTGCGAGAGTATTTCCATCTGCGCTGAACGCTAGGCTGGTAATCGCTTCGGAGTGACGCTCGAATGCGAACACTTGAATACTCGCCGCGGTGTTCCATATACGCACGGTGGAATCTTCACTTCCGCTGGCGAGCATCTCTCCGTCCGGACTGAATGCGAGGACGTCTATCGCGCCGGTGTGGCCGCTCAGCTCATACTTGAGTTCCCCCGTCACGGCATCCCAGATGAAGATGGTATGTTCGCCATCCCCAAACAGAGGTCCGGTCGCACCGGCAACCGTATTGCCGTCCAAGCTAATTGCTATAGCATTTATCGAATCAGTATACCCGGTGAGTTTTATTTTGGTATCGCCGGTCGTGACATCCAACAGCCTGATAGAATTATCATAGTCGTCGATGGCGAATGTATCCCCATCGGTGCTTAAACCCGCTCGCCAAATGAATCCTTCCTGAGTGACCGTGTTCCGGTATTGGCCTGTCGCGGCATCCCAAAGATCGACAGTATGATAATTGACGGAAACGAGCGTGCTGCCGTCCGGACTGAAAGCGATGCGGTTGATTCCGCTGGTATGACCGGTGATGGACGCTTTCTCTGCAGCTTCTGCAAAATCCCAAAACCGGATGCTGCCGTCCTCGCTGCCGCTTGCCAACGTGACTTCATCCGGACTGAACGCAAGGCTTACGACCTCGGACGTGTGGCCGGAGAGTGTGCCCTTTTGTTCCCCCGTCGCGACGTCCCAGAGACGAATGGCGGTATCGCCAATCCCACCGCTGCTAGCCAATGTCTTGCTGTCCCGGCTAAACGCAATGCTCGAAATCTCGAAATCATCGCCGGGAAGGGTTTGCTTCAGTTCTCCCGTGGCGGCATCCCAGAGATAGATGTTCGTGTCAAACAACCCGCCCGCACTGGCGATCATTGTTCCGTCTAGGCTGAACGCAAGATGATCTGCCGAATCCGAACCCTCCGTGATTTCCAGCTTCTCCGTGCCCGTCTCCACATCCCAAAGGCGGATGGTCCCATCCTGCAACCACCCGCCGCTGGCTAACGTCTCGCCGTCCGGACTAAACGCCAAGCTAGCAATGCTATTTCCAGTTTTGATTACCCGCTTCTCCTCGCCCGTGTCCGTGTCCCATAGCCTGATTCCACGAAAATCCGTGCTGGCAAGTGTGTTGCCATCCGGACTAAACGCTATGTCGCCGTACTCAAGAAACCCTCCAGCGAGCGCAAATTTTTCCTCGCCGGTGACCGCGTCCCATAAACGGAGATTGTCCTCCTCCCAATTGCCGTCGGCGCTTGCGATTGTGTTGCCGTCCAGACTGAACGCGACGCTTGTGACTTCCTGCGTATGACCGGAGAGCAGGAAAACCGCCTCAGCGGTCGTCGTGTCATAGACCCAGACGCCAATGCCGCTGGCAACGGCTAGCCGTTGACCGTCCGGCGAATACGCCAGATTTCCTGATATGACGCCTTTTCCGAGCCGCGCTATCGCGTCGTCGGGCAACCCCCACTGCGGAGAGTCTTGAGCAAACGTGTTGAGGGAAATTAGAGTGAGAAGAATGAAAACCGTTAATGTTGCCTTCATATAGAGTTCTCCCTGTGCTTTAACATCACGACAAATAACCTATGATTCTCTTTGAGTCGCGCTGTGTTTTGAACGATAGTGCATGTCATAGGCTTGCTTAATCGTGCATCACCATGTTGACATGCGGAAAGCGCGGCGTTTGCCCGTTCGCAGCCGTTGCACCGCTCGTCGAAACTCATTATGGACAGTGTAGCACTGTTCCGATGGAATAGGAAGAAAAAAGAACGTCGCCGTGGCATGATTATTGACGGTCCTGTTCTCATGTCAGTCGTAGGGGCGGGGATCGAGCGAAGGGATAGTGAGTGGGGTTAACTATCAGGATTAACTATCGCCTTCACTTGAAGATCGCTATCGCGGGGGATTTGCTATCGCGCTCATTATTCATTCGCTTGATCGTTATCCACTTCCTTGATCGTTCAGTTGATCGTTCGTTATTCCCTCACTTGATCGATAGAGATCCCTTCCCCGCCCGAAACCGTCACAGCCATATACAAACCCCTTGACTTGCAACTTATAATCATGTATTTTGGGGGGAGTTTCCATTTATGTGCGCCCACCCCGCGAGGAAATAGCAGATAATTACGATAACGCGAAAACGCCATTCCTCAATCGACCATTAGGGGCTTTGCTGCCGACCAATCAAGCAGGTCTAACGATGGAAAAAACGAATCCCGCCGATTTCAGCGCCATAGCTATAAGCGTCTTCATAGGCACGGCAATAATGTTAATCTTCCATCTCTTCTTCATTGATTCTTGGTCAAACGATCACAAGTTTATTCTCGCAAGCATCTTGGCAATCGCAGGGTTTCTAATTCTTCGGAGAATGCGCAATAAGACCCGCAAGCACAGATTCTTCTATCTCACGGTTGGCAACGTTCTGTTGGGCGTGGGGGTCGCAATCATAACCATCCCGTTAATTAACTGGATAACAGAGCGGATGGTCTCTTAACTTTAGTGCGTCCATATGCGGAGTGGTGGGCGAAGAAAGTGCAAGTCAGCGCGGAATCGGGGACACGCGGAAATCAAGAAAGCCCCGAAGATTGCCACGCATACTAAGAGGGGTGCCGCTGAACGAGCTAACCGCCACAGGTGGAATGTGAAAGATGTCTACACCAACCCTGCTTCAATATATCGCACTTGCCTGCATTTGCATAAGCGTTCTCGGCGAAAAGGGAACACGCGGGAAACACATATCATCCGTGTTTAGGCGAGCGTCGGAGTTATCTTTTGTATTCTTTTTCGGGTTGATGGCAATGCACTTCGAAAGTGTGGGATTTGGTATCGGGGTCGTAGTGCTAATTGTATATAATGCCGCTCGCAGCCAGTGGGATGACCTGTTCCGCAAAGGCTTCAGGCGTCTCGTCCGCTATGTGTTCCGGCGCAACGCCCCGTCGAATCCTCAGAAGTAAACCGGAAACCTGCAAATCTGTTTGATTTGTGGCTGGCGCCTTGCTGTCACATCGGTATTTGGGTTGGATGACGCCTAAAAGACTTGATGCATTCTCGGAAGTATTTTCTCAAGTGCGAATGCGTATGAAAGTAGCACCTGTAATGTGATGGGTTTATTTGCCGAATACTTGTATGAGAGGGAAAATTATTCTGAATAACCCGCCTCTCGGCATGGTGATCGCGGCAAATTGAGGGGCGAGATTTTAGGTGCAGATTTCAGGCACACAGAGGCAGTTTGGCATGAGTAATCTAAGACCGGAAATTCGTAGAATCATCACATGCACCGTTTTGGGGGCGGTCCTCAGGCCCGTGAATCGCGTCCATGGTATCGTAATGTTGGGGGAAAATGTTAACCTTAGTGAAATGCCAGTTGTTGCTGGCAGCGGCGCGCTCTATGGCTTATTCGCTGGATTGATTTGGGCGATCAAACACAAGCCGGCGCGGCTGCGTTTTATTCTGGGGATAGTCGCGGGATTTTTGTTCATTGATGTATTTGCCTCCGCTGTTCCGTCCGGGAACCCACTTCCAGTCGTCTTGAGTCCTCTGGCGGGGGCGTTAGTCGGCGGCGTTTTGGCATTTTCCAAAGTCAGGGGCGTTAGAAACATATAAACAACGACCCATTTCAAGAAAATTGATACGCTCGATTTCTGAAAACAACGATTGTCTAAGGGAAGACACTCAATCGGGTCAAATGAAGGAACTGGTGATTAGCTCATGAAAGAACTCTTCCGCGAGATTGCCACTCACCCCGCACCCATTCTTATCGTATTGTTATTCTCCCTCGCAAACTATCTTGATCGCCCGGCAGTGGATCAAGCCGCAAAAAACAAACCCATCCTCGAAAGCCAAGCGCCGCCGAAAAAGACTACCGATGACATCGACCGCGAGAACCACGCCGCCGAGATTCAAAGAATTACGGACGGCGATGGAGGTCAGAACACACTCAAAGAGCCGCAAGCCGAAATTCAAGGGTTAGAGCACGAAGCTCAAAAGAAGTGAAGTGTGAATCGCCAACATAACCAACTGACATGGTATGCCCCGCAGCGTACGGGATTCCTGTCCGAGCGATGACTCGGTTTCCCGGCTCGCGAATGCAATGCTATCTGACAACTGCCATGATGCGAAACGCGGTATCTCCTGCTCTGAGTTTATGGGCATACGCGCCGCTGGCGAGCAATTCGCCGCCCGGACTGAACGCGAGAGTGACTATCGGTCCGGTATGGCCGCTCAGACCTGTACACGAACGCTATCCTGTCTAGATTTAAATTCAATTTCCTACCAAGTAACACTTTCACAAACGGGTCCAGGCAGAGTTATGCTTAGAATCTCTAGTCTACCAAACGGGGTACCAAAGCAGTAAATTCCATGATAGGGAATTTTGCTTGTGTCCACCAATGAACAAAACATGCATAACTCGGACGATGCTATCAAGCGGGTTTACAAACACCAAGAAACGTTCCGTCTTTAATTGCCCGAACCCATCCTATTGTATCATATGTGTTACTTGCTGAAAGAATTATTCCGACAGGGATAATGGCGTGCTCTCAAGTAACACTCCACATTGCACTCCTCTGGAGTGCGGAGATTAGACGCATCACGATTCTATTGACATTGCACTCCTCTGGAGTGAAACCATTCTACGAAGGAACGCTTTTTCTAAACCTGTCATAGAGCGAAAAACGAGGGTCGATTTATGACGCATGACACACATTGCGCTCCGCTGGAGTGCAGAAATTTGGACATATCGTATTCTATTGACATTTCGATCCTCTGGATCGAGGAAAGAGACTCTGACTAGAAAGTGTTGCTTGCTGAAAGAATTATTCCGACAGGGATAATGGGGTGCTCTTAAAGTAATACCACCCACCTGCATAGGTTTATTAAACTTGACCTGGAAACGATAACGTTCGTATAGGATTATTCAGCTATCTGTTCTGCTATCAATTCATCAATGAACTTGTCAAGCCTAGCTCTTTGTTCGTCAGTCAGGCTAGTTACATCAATGACCGTTGTAGTTAATGCTTCTTCACTGCCAGGCTTTTTAATCATTGGTAGTGGAGGATCGTCTGCTTTCAAAACTTCAGCCCCCACTAAATCGCGAAATTCCTCCGTTTGTTCTGCCAAATAGTCGGCTGCAATTACGGCAATTATGATTTGTATTACAACTATCGTTAAGGCACAACTGGCAATCGCTACCGCGATGTATGACAACGCCCTTTTCCAAGTCATGATATGACCCTCCATTTCCGTAATTAAAATACTGATAGCAAAGGCAGACACTAACTATTTGCTATCAGTGTCTGACCTGCCGGGGTGCAATGGAATTTTGCTGTCCTCACTCCATACCCTACCAATATTCTCACCCAAGATACAAGTATATAACCCAAGTTGCTACCTATAACAGAGAAACCGAGTTTTAGGTTCACGTTTGCTAAATTATAGGCAAATTGGACTGATTTTCTTCAATTTCGTGTTTCCACGTTGGAAAAAACTCGGTTTCTGCGTCGCGTCGGACAAAGGTGGCAACTTGGGTTAATTAAGAGAGGGCGAAATGATTCTTAATCGCCCGTCTTTCAAATCTAACTTCGTAGTTTTCACTGTCGAACCTGAAGCTGCTTCTATATGATAAAACTTGCGACTATGTTTCATGGTTCGGAAGCGCCTGGTTTTCATGATTATAGGTTCTGTTGGATTTCCAGGTGCCCATGGGTATCTCCGCTTAAACTTTGCAGACCTGAGATTGTCCGCTTTGTCAAAGAACTTGTCTGGTCTACGGAATCTATTCGTATGGTGCTTAGAATAAGTAGCAGCGTAGTAATGGGGGCATATGCGTCATCGGGCAACCTCCGTTCAGCAGGATCTCATGTTTGCTGCGGGACATGATGGAGAATCTCCTTTCTTTTCTTGAGGATTCCGGTTCCAACTTTCGCTCAGATGATGACCATTTTTCTAGTCGAATAAGAGCTTGTTTGAAAAATGGTGGCAAGGTCGTATTTGGTCACATGAGGAGAAGTTCTCTCGCATTCTTGTTGTCATTCGCTGTACACCTGTCGCCCCGCTGGGGCTTATATACGTCGGGTTTCGGCGTGTCTATACACCTTCCGCCCCTCTGGGGCTTTTAAAAAGGCTGGTGCGCTGTGCGCACCCTACAAAAACGTTGATGAAAACCTTGGTTTTGGGACGAATATGCTACAAATATGAATTTTCAAACAGGCTCTAAATCTCCTGTTCACCTGGCTCGATTTTGGGGGTAATCTTAGGGTTTCACTACTAGCATTGCATTCTCTCGATCTTTGTGTTAGGCTATAAACTAGATTGAAGCCTATGCGTCGATGTTAGAGGTGCCTATATGGAAGTCAACTGGATCAAATATCAAAGCGGTGATTGGTGTAATTTAGAAACCCTAGACCTTAACCAAGAACATTTTAATAATCTGTCCGGTGTTTATGTAATCTGGAAAGGCGGCCGAAGCAAACAAGTAATCTACGTTGGTCGAGGGACCATAAGAGAGAGGCTAAACAATCACCGAAAAGATATTAGAATAACAAGATTTGGTATTTCAACACTATATGTCACATGGGCACAAGTTCAATCTGTTTATCAACAGGGAGTAGAATACTTTCTAGGATCAATGCTATCGCCTGAAGTTGGTGAACACTACCCTATTACACACCCCATTACAGTCAACTTCCCGTTTTAAATCCAAAAGGATTACCTTGATTCATGAATGATCATTGGAAAATTCAGGGAATAGTGCGATTGAGCAAATACTTAAAATGGCGCAGCAAGTTAAGCGATGATCACAAAGGAAAGGTTGATAGTAGGATACTTCAGGCGGAACACGGCTATATTTGTAACTTTAAGAATCTAAAGAAGTCACTATTTGAATTCAGATGGGACTGTACTTTACGAGTGTACTTTAGCAGGATAGAGTTTCAAATCATAGTTCTATTTGGAAGCACAAAGAAATCTAAACAGAATAGAGCTATAAGAAAGTCAAGAGGTTATCTAGAACAGTATAAAAATGGAGAATTAGCATGAGCACGTACAGCGATTTCTTACGCGAGGAATTATCAAACTCTAGTTCTAATTACGCTCGACACTTTTTTGATGCCGCTTTCAATGATTTTATGAAAACTGCATTTTTCCCAGCGTTCTTAGAAGCGACAAATCTACTGATTGAAACACGGACGGATGAAGACCCTGAATTAGTCCGCGAAGTTTATTATTGCAGGGGGTCTGTGTACTTTTATATCAAAAATTATGAAAAAGCCAGAGCCGATTTTGAGTCTGCAACGCGAGTAGAATCAAATACTCATCCTGATGATAGTGAAATAGAACTTATGATGCAAGTTATCGCACATTATCAAGGCAAGCCCAATGACGCCAAAGCCTTACTTATAGATTATTGGGGATCGCATTCTATAGCCCCATTTGTTACGGAAAACCCACCAACCGAGCTTGTTAGAAAACCAATTACAGTTTAACCACTTATGCCCTTCTCCTTTTCTGGTTAAACGCATATTGTAGCAGACACAGTTTCTGTCTGCTGTTTACTTTGCCAACTTTAGCCACTAACTCCTATGCGCTAGTCACAAGATGGCGAGCCATGAGCCGAGAACACCCTCAGACGAAATGGGAATACAACTAGAGTGTGAACCTTCCCGCCCCGCGTATGCAACGCTATCTGACAATTGCCATGCGGCGCGAGGCGCGGAAACTCCCCGCACGGAATACATAGACGTAGACACCGCTTGCAAGCAACTCTCCGTCGTCATTGCGCCCATCCCAATACGCCGCGTAATGTTTGTCGGTGTAGAATCCCTCCGGCTGGGGACCCAGATCCAAATGCCGCACCAAAATTCCCTTCGAGCTATAAATTGATATTCGGACATGCGAATCGCGGGCGAGCTGATACGGGATCCATGTCTCCGGATTGAACGGATTCGGGAAGTTCGGCAGCAGCGCCGTCCTTTCCGGCGTCAACGCCTCCAACAGATTCTCCAGATATTCGATACCCCTCGGAATCGCCGGGTCTGTGAAGGCTAACCTCCGCGCTTCCTTGAGCCACTCTTTTACTTTGGTCATACGAAGCATCATCGCTCCGTTGGAATACATGGGCAACGTACCCGCAGTATCTTCGGCCGTCCCCGCAACTAGCACCAAATCGAGGATGTCCACGGTCCCATCCTCGTTCACGTCCATGCGGTTCACCGCGGTTATGCCTAACCGTACGGCAACCAAAACCAGGTCCTGAACATCCACGCCCCCGTCTCTGTTCACATCGGGTTTCACTCCTAGAGGCTCCACGAATGGGGGGTGCCCATCTTCCAGAGGGTCGGGGGTCGGGGTGATTTCCCACAGCAGCAAAGTGCCGTCGCTGCTCCCGCTGGCAAGCGCCCCCCATCCGGACTGAACGCGACACCATTGACATCATCTGTATGCCCTTCAAGCGTGCGGAAGAGCGCCCCCGTCACCGCATCCCAAAGCCGCACCGTGTGGTCCGAACTCCCGCTCGCGAGCGTGTAACCGTCCGGACTGAACACATCGCTATTGACATCATCTGTATGCCCTTTCAGTGTGGGGGTGGGCTCCCCAGTCTCCGTATCCCAAAGCCGCACCGCACCCAATTTGTCTCCGCTGTAACGAGCCGGCCAACGCACAATGGCAAGCGTACGACCATCCGGGCTAAACGTGAGGCTCCTAATGCTGCCTATATGAAGGACATCAGGAGTAAGCCCGCCTAGCCTGCGTCTGAGTGTTCCTGTCGCCGCATCCCAAAGAGTAACCCAACCCCACGCGTCATGTCCTGGCGCCGTGTGCATATGTCCAACGGCAAGTGTCCGACCATCAGGACTGTACGCGATATTTGTGGGCAAGCTGAGAATCTCACTCAGCGTATCCTTAAGTTCACCCGTTGCCGCATCCCACAGACGAATAGTAGCGTCCGCTATACTCATCCACACGCCGTGCGCCCTATGACCGCTGGCAACTGTCCGACCATCCGGGCTGAAGGCGAGGCTCCTGATGTAACCGAAACGCTCTCCGCCCAGGGTGTGTGTCAACTCACCCGTTTCCGTGTCCCACAAACGCAAAACACCATCAGTGGCGACGGCAAGGGTGCGGACATCCGGGCTGAAGGCGAAAAGCCTGATAAAGTAGAGGCTGAGAAGCTTGCGCACATGGTGTGAGTGCTTCAGTTCGCCCGTCGCCGCGTCCCAAACTCCAAAAGAGTCTCTGGCGGTAGCGGCAAGCGTCTGACCTTCTGGACTGAACGCGACAGCAAAAGCTCGGAACGGATTTCCGTCACTCTTCAAGGCGACGGGGTCACTGGCCGCCGAATCGTAGAGCCAAAGCCCGTTGGTGCTTGCCGCCACCAGTCGCGTACCGTCAGGGGAATACTTAACGTCATAAACCTTACCTCCGCCGATGTCGAGCCGCGCCTTGGCGCCGTCGGGCAACCCCCTATGGGGAGTACCTTGAGCAATGGCGTTGAGCGAAGCTACGGCTAGAAGCATGAGTGACATAAAGACTGTTTTCATATGAGCGGTTTCTCTCCATGGAATGACTGGCTATCTCTTGCCGCAATGTTGGGACGTCGAGGGTGGCCCGCCGCATCAAAGATTCCCCGGCGATTTATATACGATTACCCGCTAAAAACAATGGCTTTTCAATGCGCGCGGCGTTTGCTATACTAGTGTCATCGGTTGCGATTAAGTGTACCATAGCGGGACTTTTAGGGTAAGGCGTGTACAGCTTTCACGGCGGCGCTCACGGCTCAAGTTCTACCTAAGCGTGTCCGCCGCCGGAAACCTCTCTGTCGCACGGTATGACGCGGCAGCGTACACTATTGATTAGAATTCCGTCTGCCAATCCAAACGCATTGGCGGCCCATGGGGATTTTTCCAGCACGAGTCACTCCTGTAAAAATTTGTGACGGGTGCTTGAAGTACCAGCCAAGATTCGCGGATTGATCAGTCTGCACAAAAACTATATCTGATTCCTCGCTAACAACATTGATTGAAGGGAGGCGCTGCCATGCCGTTCCGAATAAAACCTTGGCACTGTGTTGCGCTTGTCATGCTGCTACTGATCGCTGTTGCTGTAAACTTTGTACAGGATCGACAGGTTATCTTCGACGGATACACAGTATTCATGTGGATGTACGAAGCAGAATACGACAAAGTGATGCAAGAGTTGAACGCTCTGAACAACGAATTTTACGCGACGCTATCCCCCGCCGACCGTGCCTCAATTCGCGAAGGACTTTCGGAAACTGCACGCGAGTTATATCCCACGCTGTTCGACGATGTCACGCCGGCTCAACCTCCGGACCCTACCTGGTCGGATAGACATCGGAAGGCGCTGCGCAGATGGGACAAACTCATCAACAGATTTGAACTATTGAATTCAGTCCCAGTTTCGCCGTAGTGACGGCAATTGTCTAGCCTAAAGCGTGGGTACATCGCTCTTCACTGCCCTTGCCCACCAGCCCATTGTGCAATAGACCTCCCTCAACCAACTCGTAGGGGCGCGGTTACCGCGCCTGAGCCGCCTCGATAATAATCCGACAGACATTGTTAACTACCACCGCCCTGCGCGCGCATCATCGGAGGCTCGAGGCGACCTTCTTCAGCCTTCCCCATATTGTGATATAATTTCCCGCCGGAGAAACCGAGAGCTCTCCGGGATTAAACCAATCAGGTTGGAAATCTCCCTGCCTGTGAACCTCGCTGATTAGGTTAACTGCGCCGCTGCTGACGCCTACCGTGTAGATTCCGTGTTCAGGTCCCTCCCTATCCCAAGACTCAAATGCAACGGTATCACCGTCCGGCGACCATGTTGGGTATCTTCCCTCACCTTTCTCCGTAAGTCTTCTCCGGTTATCACCGTTGCTATCCATTACCCAAATCTGCCAGTTCCAAACATACGCGATGCGCCTCCCGTTAGGCGCCCACGCTGGCAAGGATTTATCTCCTGCATCTTGGAAGTTGTGTGTTATTCTCTTCTGATTTCGCCCATCGGCGCCCATCACATAAACCTCCATAAGATTCTCTTCTCTATTGGACGAAAAAGCGATTTTTTTACCGTCAGGCGACCAACACGGTTGGCCGTCATACGCCGGGTGGTCCGTGAGAGGTTTCTTGTTGCTTCCGTCGGCGCCCATCACATATATTTCATAGTTCCATTTTTCAATGTTTAATGCCTTCTTGCGACTGGCTTGATACGCTATCTTATGTCCATCAGGCGACCAGTCCGGATGGTCGTCCCACACACCGTCCGTCAGCCGAATCGGGTTCCTACCATCGGCGTCAATCACCCAAATCTGAATATGACCCTCGTTTCGATTGGATACAAACGCAATCTTCCTCCCGTCAGGCGACCACGTTGGTTGCATATCCTCTGCGTCGTGTGTTGTCACCCTTCTCTGGTGTTTGCCGTCGGAGTCCATTACATAGACATCCGTATTCTCTCCTCTGGTCGAAACGAACGCGATCCGTGCATTGTCCGCGGCGCTGCCGTTTCTCAACAGCGGCTCCGCACTGGCGATCACGAAACATAATCCCAAGAGCAGCGAGATTTGATGCTTGAATAGCATCCGTTCCTCCTTGATTGAAATTCAGCGGAATCTCTCACACGTGTCGTGCACATCATTGAAGATCCGATGTTGGCTTTTTAATCTCTCCCCAACTTATGACGACGTTTTCGGCTGGCGGCACAGACCATGCTGTCGGGTCAACCCAATCGGGACCTTTGTCCGATCCGTTGCCGACCTCACGGAACTGTTTGAGGTAAATTCCCTTGTCAGTCATCAAGTGGATCCTCGAATTGCCGAAGGCAACCTCCGATGTGTATGCGATCGTGCCGCCATCGGGGGACCATGCGGGATTGAATTTATGCGGCAGTTTGCGTGTCAGTTTCTCTTTTAGGGGAATGCCATCGGCTCTCACGAGGTAAATCTGGAAAATTCTCGTTAAGTCAAGAGAGGAATACGCAATCCATCGACCGTCGGGCGACCACGCGGGAGCGCTTTTACTCGCCTTATTTCCGGTACGTCTCTCCTGATTGTCACCATTTTCATCCATCACGTAAATTTCGGGTCCCCCGTGTCGATGGGATACGAAGGCGATCCTTCTTCCATCGCGCGACCATGCCGGCTGAGCGTTGTATCCTATATGCGTTAACTGCACCGGGTTTTTCCCGTCGGTGTCCATAACGTAAATCTGAGTATTGCGATTGAACGCAATCCTTCCTCCGTCAGGCGACCACGCCGGATGCCGATTTATCGAATCCTTTGTAAGTTGCGTCACATTCTGTCCGTCGGAATCCATGACGTGGATGTGGTCATATCCGCGATCCCTGTTGGAAACGAACGCTATCCTGGCGCCGTCGGGAGACCACGACGCACCTCGGTCCTGTGCCGGGTGATTCGTAAGTCTCGCCTGGTTGCCTCCGTCGCCATCCATAACGTAGATCTCTCCGAATCCATCAATCCGCGTAGAGGTAAAGACAATCTTGGTTCCACGGGCGGCATGACCGTCCGCTGCAAATTGCATCTGGATCAGCACGGAGAACACAACCACCGTGGTCAGGCATCGTCTAACTTTGAATGGCATCTCGCCCTCCTTGATTGTAGACAAGCGTAAACTCTCATTCGTGCCTCACGCATCATCAACGACTCGCGGTCGGCATTTTAATCTTTCCCCAGACGGCAACGAAGTGCGCAGTTGGAGACACCGACCATGCTGCCGGGTCAAACCAATCGGGATCGGTATCATCGCCGTCGTGCCTCTCACTGAGTTGTTGAATGTGTCTACCGTCGGCAGTCATCAATTGAATCGTCATCTTACGGTTGGGATCCTCTTGGACGTAGGCAATCCATTGACCGTCGGGCGACCATGCGGGATACCTTTTGTGCGGCGCGTTGCGAGTTAGCGTTCTGGACAATCCGCTGCCATCGGTTCTTACGATAGAGATCTGATAAGTGGCTCCTTTGCGCCAGAATTCGTGCGCAATCCATTGACCGTCCGGCGACCACGATGGATTGTCCTGAGACAACACACCTCGGGTAAGTATTTGCCGATTATTCCCATTCTCATCCATTACGACTATTCCGCCTCCGAGCCTACTTGATGTGATGGCAATTCTTCTTCCGTCTGGCGACCAGGCAGGATGAAAGTTCTGTCCTGCATGAGTTAACCGAGTCAGGTTACCCCCGTCGGCATCCATCACCCAGACTTGTCTCCCCTCTTTGCTGCGAGTGAACGCAATCTTCGTCCCGTCAGGCGACCACGCCGGATGCGTACTATTCGGTTCTTTTGTTAGTTGCATTAAATTCCGTCCATCGGGATCCATGATGTAGATATGTCCGGCTCCACCATTTCTTCTTGACACAAACGCAATCCTATTGCCGTCGGGAGACCATGCCGGATCGGAGTCAATAGCGGGATGATCCGTTAGCCTTGCCTGATTGCCGCCATCGCTATCCATAACATAAATTTCGCTGTTCCCGTCTCTCGTGGAGCTGAATACAATCTTGGCTTGAGTTTCGGCGTAACCGTCTGCCGCCATCTGCATCTGGGCACACACGGAAACAATAAACGCTGTAGTCAAGAGTCGTTTAGCCATGAATGACATCCGATTTTCCTTGTGTGTAAACAGGGGATGTTTCAAGTGCTTCGGACACATCATCAGCGGCCCGATGTGGGCTCTTTAATCTTGCCCCAGATGGTAACGAAGTTTGCGGCTGGAGACACAGACCGACCCACCGGATCAAACCAATCGGGATCGGTATCCCTGCCGCCGTGGAACTCGGTGAGTTGTTTAAGATGAATCCCGTCGGCGGTCATCAAGTTAATCGGCGGCGTGTTCACATCCCATGAGGAGTATGCAATCGTGTCCCCGTCAGGGGACCATGCAGGATACTTTTTATGCGGCGGATTGTGTGTCAATCTTTCTGTTTTGCCGCTTCCATCCGCATCCACGACAAATATTTGATAGAGTCCCTGGTGGAGAGATTCGTACGCAATCCGCCGACCGTCGGGAGACCACGATGGGCGCCCCTTTTCCGCTGTGTCTCGGGTGAGTCTCTGTTTATTGCTGCCATCCGGATTCATCGCATAGATTTCGGGACCCCGGTGCCTTTGCCGGGTTACAAAAGCAATTCGATTGCCGTTACGCGACCACGCTGGCTGATGGTTCCATCCTATCTGCGTTAGTTGTGTCTGGTTACCCCCGTCGGCGTCTATTACCCAAATATGTATCCCTCCCTTGGTGCGAGTAAAGGCAATCTTTGCCCCGTCGGGAGACCACACGGGGGCAAGATTTGTCGAATCCTTTGTAAGTCTCGTCACATGCTGTCCGTTGGAATCCATGACGTAGATGCGGTCATATCCCTGGTCTCTATTGGAGACGAACGCAATCCTATTGCCGTCGGGAGACCACGACGGATCATAGTCGCGCGCCGGATTGTCTGTTAGTCTCATCTGATTTTTTCCGTCACTATCCATCACGTAGATTTCGCTGTTCCCATCTCTAGTAGAGGTAAAGGCAATCATGGCGCCGCGAGCGGCGAAACCGTTTTCCGCAATTTGCGTCAGGATTAAGAGGAGGAGGACAACCATCGTAGTCAGGAATCGTCTGGCTTTGGAAAACATCATTTCCTCCTTAGTGGTTTATTTGCTAAGTGTATATGGCAAGCGTTGGGTGTCGGCAATTAACATTGTCGGAACTGTGATTTATGTGATGAAGTGATTGCCATGATTATCAATCCTTAGTTGCCCGTGATGAGTGGATTCAACCATTACCTTGAAGCCACTTCGACTCCGGGAAGAAACCAAGTTTTGAAGAAAAAGGGATCTCTATGGGAACTCTATCGCATTCGCTATCCACTCATTTGATCACTCATTATCCATTCGCTTGATGGTTTCATTAAGGGTTAATTACTTGAAGAATGAACCACTTGGTCATAGGTAGCCCAAGTTACTGCGAGCAAGAATTTAGACACGCACTGCCGTTCTTTGTAGCGCAAGCGTGAACGTTATTCGGACACGTTCGTTAGCATAAAATTCGCGTAATTGTTTAGTTCAGTCCAGAACTTACGCGCCAACAGGAAATCGCGACCTGGAGATCGCTCCTACCGGGCATCGTTCACCGGAGGCTGGACGCAACTTTCTTCAGCCTACCCCAGATCGTGATATGGCTTCTGGCAGGAGAAACCGAGAACTGTCCGGGGACAAACCAATCAGGTTCGAAATCACTCTGGCCGGCATCCAGACCGATTGGGTTGACGGCGCCGCCCTTCGCGCCTACCTTGAAAATCGTAAAATCGCCTCTATCCATGTTCCGAGTATGAAATGCGATGCTCTCACTATCAGGCGACCATGTCGGATGCCCATGCCATCCGTTTTCCGTGAGTCGTCTTTGATTCGTTCCGTCGATATCCATCACGCCAATGAAATTATTAGTTTCATACGCTATGCGGCTCCCGTCGGGCGACCAAGTTGGCCTGTATTTCGGTGTGAAGTCAAAGGTTATACGCTCTATTTCTTGTCCGTGAGCGTTCATGACGTAAAACTCGTGACGCATGTCTCTGTGAGATGCAAAGGCAATTTTTCTTCCGTCGGGCGACCACGACGGGTTTGTGTCCCACTCCGGTTTTTCAATCAGTTGTCTACTGTTTTTTCCATCTGAGTCCATCACGTAGATGGTACGGTTCCATTTGTCATTGTCCCACGGATTAAGAAGGAAGTCGTACGCTATCTTCCTCCCGTCCGGAGACCAGTCCGGATTGTTGTCCCACACACCCTCCGTCAGTCTGGTCAGGTTCCCCCCATCGGCGTCAATCACCCAGATTTGGATGTAACCTTTGTTTCGATCGGAAACAAACGCAATCTTTGTCCCGTCGGGCGACCATGCCGGATATCGGTCAGTTTCTGGATGCACCGTTATTCTTTTTTGGTTTCTCCCGTCATCATCCATCACATAAATATCCCAGGATCCGTGTCTCGCAGATGTGAAGGCAATCTTGGTTTTGCGAGAGGCGTAACCGTCTGTTGCCATGTGCATCTGGATACACAGAGAGACGACTAACGCTGCTCCGAGAATGCGTCTGGCTTCGAATGACATTTTTTCCTCCTCGCTTGCAAATGAGCGGTTATTCCAAACTCGCCGCACACATCATCAACGACCCGATGTCGGCCTCTTAATCTCGCCCCAGATTGTCACAAAGTTCGCGCCTGCAGACACCGACCTTTCTACCGGAGCATACCAATCGGGATTGCCTTCCACCCCATCTTCGAATACACTGAGTTGCTTAAGGTAATCCCCGTCGGCAGTCATCACGTGAATCGTCGATTGATTGAAGGGAATCGCCGATGCGTATGCGATTGTATCGCCGTGAGGTGACCATGCAGGGCTCCATTTAGCTGGAACGTTGCGTGTTAGTCTTTTTATGCGGCCGCTGCCATCTGCTTCTACCACATATATTTGAGAAACCGATTTTTCGCGCCTCGCTTGATACGCAATCCATTTTCCATCGGGCGACCACGTAGGCCGGTGCTTAATCAATAGATCTCGGGTGAGCCGCACCTCATTGTTGCCATCTACATCCATTGCGTATAGTTCGGGTCCCCCATGCCTCAGAGAGGTTACATACGCAATTCGTGTTCCATCGGGCGACCACGCTGGATGATAGTTCCATCCTAGCTGCGTCAACTGTGTCTGGTTACCCCCGTCGGTGTCCATTATAAAAATATCAATACCGTCCCCCTTGCCGTAAGTCATCGCAATCTTGACTCCGTCAGGCGACCACGCCGGATCTAATCCTCCCTTTATTAGTTTTATCAGATTCTGTCCATCGGAATCCATGATATAGATATGTGGAGTTCCGCCATCTCTGTGGGAGACGAACGCTATCTTTTTTCCATCGGGCGACCATGACGGATCCAAGTCAAAGTCTGGATGGTGCGTGACTCTTACCTGATTGCCTCCGTCACCATCCATAACGTAGATTTCATGGTTTCCATCTCTCGTGGAACTGAAGGCAATCATGGCGCCGCGAGCGGCGTAACCGTTTGCCGCAATTTGCGTCAGGATTAAGAGGAGGAGGACAACCACCGTAGTCAGGAATCGTCTGGCTTTGGAAAACATCATTTCCTCCTTAGTGGTTTATTCGCTAAGTGTATATGGCAAGCGTTGGGTGTCGGTAGTTTACATTGTCTGAACTGTGATTTATGTGATGAAGTGATTGCCATGATTATCAATCCCTTAGAACCTGTTTGAATAGTCGATAGCAGAACCATATTCAGTCATTTGGAATCAGGCTTTTTCATGTTTTTGTATTGTCCGCTATATACCTGTCGCCCCGCTGGGGCTTATATGTGCAAGGGTTTCGGTGTATCTATACACCTGCCGCCCCTCCGGGGCTTTTAAAGGCAGGTGCGCAGTGCGCACCCTACAAATTGTACTTTTCAAACAGGCTCTTAGTTGCCCGTGATGAGTGGATTCAACCATTACCTTGAAGCCACTTAGTCATAGGTAGCCCAAGTTTCCATGTGCAAGAATTTAGTGGTTTATTTTCCAAAAAAATATGGTTAGTGTTGGGTGTCGGTGCGGTTAGAAACCGCACCTACCGGGGTGGTAGAACGGGTTTATTTTGTCAGTCTCGTAAGCATTAAACACTTAGCGAATGAACCATTTAGACACGCACTGCCGTTTTTTGTAGCGCAAGCGTGAACGTTATTCGGACGCGTTCGTTAGCATAAAATTCGCGTAATTGTTTAGTTCAGTCCGGAACTTACGCACCAACAGGAAATCGCGACCTGGAGAGGGATTTTCTATCGCAGGATTTTCTATCAGGATTGGCTATCGCAGTCGCTATTCGCTCCTTTGATCCCTCGTTATTCACTCGGTTGATCTCCTTATTCAGTCGCTTGATCGCTCGTACAAAATGGGTCGCGATTCGGAGATCGCTCCTACCGGGCATCGTTCACCGGAGGCTGGACGCAACTTTCTTCAGCCTGCCCCAAATTGTGATTCGGCTGCCCTCCGGCGAAACGGGGAGTCCTCTGGGATATAGCCAATCCGGATGGTGATTCCAGGAATCGGGATCACGTAGCAAAGCGTCGACAACGCCGTTAGTTACAGCCACCGTGTAAATCCCAATAATTCCAGGATCCCTTCCAAAAGAGGTAAACGCGATGAATTCACTGTCCGGTGACCATGTAGGGTGATCTTCCGTAACATGCTCCGTGAGTTGCGTCGGATTCTTTCCGTCGCTATCCACCACCCAAATCACGTTATCGCCCACATACGCGATGCGCCTCCCGTCGTGTGACCATGATGGCAAACGTTTGTGCACAAAGTCACGCGTTAACCGCATCCGATTTCGTCCGTCGACATCCATTACGTAAATTTGAGCGCCGCGAGGATTTTTAACGGAGATAAATGCTATTCGTTTTCCATCGGGCGACCAGGTCGGATGTAAGCCTCTTGCATTCTTAACTAACCTCTTGTTGTTCCCATCCGCATCCATTACAGCAATCCCATCGGGCGCTAGATTATGATCTTCCGGAACAAGATGGGTGTCGTACACAATTTTCGTGCCGTCTGGCGACCAGTCTGGATTAGTGTCCACCAACCCGTCCGTCAGTCTAATCGGGTTCTTCCCGTCGGCGTCGATTACCCAAATTTGCCTGCGATCCTCGTTTACATTGTTCCTATTGGATACAAAGGCAATCTTTTTGCCGTCGGGAGACCATGCCGGAAGCCAGTCCCTTGCTGGATTTACCGTTACTCTTCTCTGGTTTCTCCCGTCGATGTCCATGACATAAATATCAATATTGCCGTCACGCGTAGAGGTGAAGGCGATCTTGGTTCTGCGAAAGGCGTAACCGTTTTCCGCAAGTTGCATATGGGTCAGCAGGGTGAGAACAAGCACTGAGGTCACGAATCGTCTAGCTGTGAATGACATCATTTCATCCTTGAACCCGGATACACGGAATTATCGGGCACTCCGCACGCATCATCTACGAGCCGATGTCGGCTCTTTGATTTTGCCCCAGGTAGTGACATAATTCGCGGCGGGAGACACCGTCCATGCCCTCGGGTCAAACCAATCGGGACCGGTATCACTGCCCTCGTGGTCCTCACCGAGCTGTTTAATGTGTTTTCCACGCGCGGTCATCAAATGAATCCTCGTCTTATTCTTGGGACCGCTTTGGACGTATGCAATCGTGTCGCCGTCGGGGGACCATGCGGGACGCGTTTTATTTGGTGGGTGGCGTGTTAGTCTTTTAACTCCACCGCTGCCATTGGTTTTCACGACAGAAATTTGAAAAAAAAATGGATCGCGCCTAGATTCGTACGCAATCCGTAGACCGTTGGGAGACCATGACGGAAACCCCCAAGGCAAGTCTTCTCCTATAAGTCTTTCCCGATTAGTACCATCCACATCCATTACGACTATTGCGTTGTTGTGGGATACGAAGGCGATTCGTCTCCCATCGGGCGACCAGGCTGGCAGAATGTTGAATCCTACGTGCGTTAACAGTGTCTGGTTACCCCCGTCGGCGTCCATTACGCAAATATGTTTCCCTCCTTTGTTGCGACTGAACACGATCTTTCGTCCGTCGGGGGACCACGACGGGCCCGTACCGCTCGATGTTTTTGTCAGTAGCATCAAATTCTGTCCATGGGAATCCATGACGTAGATACGGTCAACTCCATTGTCTCTATTGGAGACAAACGCAATCTTGCGCCCGTCGGGAGAGAACGCCGGGTCGTAGTCTTCCGCCGGATTATCCGTTAATCTCACTTGATTGTCTCCGTCGCCGTCCATGACATAAATTTCCTCATTCCCGTCACGCGTAGAGGTGAAGGCAATCATGGCGCCGCGAGCGGCGTAGCCGTTTACCGAAATCTGCATCTGGATTAGCAGGGAGACGACAAGCGCTGCTGCGAACAAGCGTCCAGCTTTGAATAACATCTTTTCCTCCTTAGTGGTTTATTCGCTAAGTGTATATGGCAAGCGTTGGGTGTCGGTAGTTCACATTGTCTGAACTGTGATTTATGTGATGAATTGATTGCCATGATTATCAATCCCATAGTTGCCCGTGATGAGTGGATTCAACCGTTACCTTGAAGCCACTTTGACTCCGGGAAGAAACCGAGTTTTGAAGAAAAAGGGATCTCTATCGCGTTCCTTATTCAGTCACTTGATCGCACCTACCGGCGTGGTAGAACAGTTTCTTGTGACAGTCTCGTAAGCATTAAACACTTAGCGAATGAACCATTTAGACACGCACTGCCGTTTTTTGTAGCGCAAGCGTGAACGCTATTCGGACGCATTCGTTAGCATAAAATTCGCGTAATTGTTTAGTTCAGTCCGGAACTTACGCACCAACAGGAAATCGCGACCTGGAGAGGGATTTTCTATCGCAGGATTTTCTATCGGGATTGGCTATCGCAGTCGCTATTCGCTCCTTTGATCCCCCGTTATTCACTCGGTTGATCTCCTTATTCAGTCGCTTGATCGCTCCTACCGGGCGTAGTTCACCGAAGGCTGGACGCAACTTTCTTCAGTCTCCCCCACATTGTAATCCGGCTGCCCTCCGGCGAAACGGAGAGTTTTCCCGGATAAAGCCAATCCGGTTGTTGATCCGAGAACCTCGGAGCATGTTGCATCACATTGACGGCGCCGTTAGTTACATCCACCAAGTAGATACCGCGCCCACCACCCTTTCTCTCAGCGTGAAACGCAATGGCATCACTCTGCGGCGACCATGTCGGATGTTCGTCCCCAACTATATTCGTAAGTCTTCTCTGATTCTTTCCGTGGCTGGTCATCACCCAAATCCGGCCTCCGCTCTCATATGCGATGCGCTTCCCGTCGGGCGACCAAGACGGCGTATGTTTGTGTTCCGTGTCCCTCGTTAGCTGCCGCTGATTTCTGCCATCGGCATCCATTACATGAACCTGAGTATCCCCGCCAATGTTGCCGGAGATAAATGCTATCCTATTGCCATCGGGCGACCACGACGGATGTATGCCGCCTCTATTCTTAAGCAGTCTCTTGTCCTTCCCATCCGCATCCATCGCTACAATCCCGCCAGGCGCTAGGTCATGGTTCGCCGGAACATGGCCGGCGACGTACAATATTGTTTTCCCGTCGGGCGACCAGTCCGGATATGAGTCCGACGCACCGTCCGTTAATCTAATCGGGTTCGTCCCGTTTGCGTCAATCACCCAGATTTGATTGCGGCCCCTGTTTCGATTGGAAACAAACGCAATCATTTTCCCGTCCGGCGACCATGTCGGATACCGATCATACATTGGATTCACCGTTACTCTTCTCTGGTTTTTCCCGTCGCCGTCCATGACGTAAATTTCAGTATTCCCATCACGCATAGAGGTGAAGGCGATCTTGGTTCTGCGAAAGGCGTAACTGTCTGTTGCAATGTGCATCTGGATTAACAGAGACGCCACAAGCGCTGCTGCGAACAAGTGTCCAGCTTTGAAAAACATCATGCCCTCCTTAGTAATCGCTAAATCATGTCACGACTTCCCGGGCTTTAGGCATCCTCGGCAGTTTTTTTTTGTAGGAGCGATCTCCAGGTCGCGACCTCATGACCTGCATGAACATATCCGCTATGCGGCAAGCCACCGGCAATCGTCGAACGACTAATCCCTTCCCTTACCACCCGCCAACTGCCCACACACCTCACCGGAGACCTGAGGCGATATCCTTCAGCCTCCCCCAAATTGTGATGCGGCTGCCCTCCGGCGAAACGGGGAGTCCTCTGGGATATAGCCAATCCGGATGGTGATTCCAGGAATCGGGATCACGTAGCAAAGCGTCGACAACGCCGTTAGTTACAGCCACCGTGTAAATCCCAATAATTCCAGGATCCCTTCCAAAAGAGGTAAACGCGATGAATTCACTGTCCGGTGACCATGTAGGGTGATCTTCCGTAACATGCTCCGTGAGTTCCCTCGGATTCTTTCCGTCGCTATCCACCACCCAAATCACGTTATCGCCCACATACGCGATGCGCCTCCCGTCGTGTGACCATGATGGCAAACGTTTGTGCACAAAGTCACGCGTTAACCGCATCCGATTTCGTCCGTCGACATCCATTACGTAAATTTGAGCGCCGCGAGGATTTTTACCGGAGATAGATGCTATTCGTTTTCCATCGGGCGACCAGGTCGGATGTAAGCCTCTTGCATTCTTAACTAACCTCTTGTTGTTCCCATCCGCATCCATCACGGTAATGCCACCGGGCGCTAGATTATGATCCTCCGGAACACGAACGGTGTCGTACAGAATTTTCGTGCCGTCTGGCGACCAGTCCGGATTAGTGTCCACCAACCCGTCCGTCAGTCTAATCGCGTTCTTCCCATCGGCGTCGATTACCCAAATTTGCTTGTGATCCTCGTTAACATTGTTCCTATTGGATACAAAGGCAATCTTTTTGCCGTCGGGAGACCATGCTGGTAATTCATCATTTGCCGGATTTACCGTTACTCTTCTCTGGTTTCTCCCGTCGATGTCCATGACATAAATATCAATATTGCCGTCACGCGTAGAGGTGTAGGCGATCTTGGTTCTGCGAAAGGCGTAACTGTCTGTTGCAATGTGCATCTGGATACACAGAGAGACGACTAGCGTTGCTCCGAGAATGCGTCTGGCTTTGAAAAACATCATGCCCTCCTTAGTAATCGCTAAATCATGTCACGACTTATTGTAGTACAATGGATCTCTATGGGATCTCTATCGCCTTCGTTATTCACTCAGTTGATCACTCATTATCCATTCGCTTGATCTCCGCTGGAGTGAAATCCTGACCACAAAGGAACGCTTTTCACGGCTAGTCATTGAGCGAAAAAGGAGTGTTACTTGCTGAATGAATTATTCCGACAGGATAATGGGGTGCTCTCAAGTAACACTCCACATTGCACAGGATCTACTATCGCATTCGCTATCCGCTCATTTGATCGCAGGGGATTTCTATCGCCCGCGCTATCCGCTTGGTTGATCGCACCCTACAAATGTACTTTTCAAACAGGATCTTGCCGCCCGCCAACTGCCCACTCACCTCACCGGAGACTTGAGGGGATATTCTTCAGTCTTCCCCAGATTGTGATGCGGCTGCCTTCCGGAGTAACGGCGAGCTCTCCGGGATAGAGCCAATCCGGTTGTTGATCCCAGAACCCGAGATCGTGCTGCAGCCTGCTGACGGCGCCGTTAGTTACATCCACCAGGTAGATTCCGCGTCCATCACGCCTTCCCCTTCCATAGGATTGAAACGCAATGGCATCACCCTGCGGAGACCATGTAGGATTTTCGTCCCCAACTATATTCGTAAGTCTTCTCTGATTCCTTCCGTCGTTGTTCATCACCCAAATCCGCATATTTCTCGTATATGCGATGTGCCTGCCGTCGTGGGACCAAGACGGCATGCGTTTGTGCCCGATGTCCTTCGTTAACTGCCGTGAATTTCGTCCATCGGCATTTATTGCATGAATTTCATGCTGGGGGGCAATTTTACCGGAAGAAAATACTATCCGATTCCCATCGGGCGACCACGCCGGATTTATGTCCCACTGCGGTCTCTTAATCAACTTCCGATTGTTTTCTCCGTCCGAGTCCATCACGTAGATGGTACGGTTCCATTTATCATTGTCCCATGGGTTGAGAAGCACGTCGTACGCAATCTTCTTCCCGTCGGGAGACCACGCCGGATTTTGGTCCCACAGGCCATCCGTCAGTCTAATCGGGTTCTTCCCGTCAGCGTCAATGACCCAGATCTGAATGTAGCCTCCGTTTCTATTGGAAACAAACGCAATCTTTTTCCCGTCTGGCGACCATGCCGGATACTGATCAATCGTTGGATGCGCCGTTACTCTTCTCTGATTTTTCCCGTCGCCGTCCATGACATAAATTTCATAATTCCCGTCTCTGCTAGAGGCGAAGGCAATCTTGGTTTTGCGAGAGGCGTCGCCGTTTACCGCAATTTGCATCAGGATAAACAGGGAGACGACCAGCACTATCCCCGCCAATTGTCTGGCTTTGAATGACATGTTTTCCTCCTTTTTCGGACATGACATCATGATTCAAGAGTGCCGCACACATCATCGACGACTCGATGTTGGCTCTTTGATTTCGCCCCAGATAGTGACGAAGTTAGCCGCTGGAGACACCGACCATCCTACCGGAGCATACCAATCGGGATCGGTATCCGAGTCAAAAATCGTCTCACTAAGTTGTTTAAGGTATTCTCCATCGGCAGTCATCAAGTGAATCGTCGTCGTATTTTTGCCGGGAACTTCTTGGACGTAGGCAATCGTGTTTCCGTCGGGGGACCACGCGGTACGCAATTTATTTCGAGATCCGCCAGTTAGCCTTTTCCGAAAACCGCTGCCATCGGTTTTCACGACATGGATTTGAATAATAAAATCGTGCTCGGAATCGAACGCAATCCATTGGCCGTCGGGAGACCACGATGGATTGCCCCAAGGCAACCTTTCTCTGATAAGTGATTCCCGATTGTTGCCGTTCTCATCCATTACGTTTATTTCCTTGTTACTGGATACGAAGGCAATTCGTCTGCCATCAGGCGACCAAGCTGGCAGAACGTTGAATCCAGCGTGAGTTAAACGCGTCTGGTTTTGACCGTCCGCGTCCATCACCCAAATCTGTATTCCTCCCTTGTTGCGAGTGAACGCAATCCTTGCCCCATCGGGAGACCACGCCGGGTGCGAACCATTCGATTCTCTCGTCAGTTGCGTCACATTCCGTCCATCGGAATCCATAGTGTAGATATGTTCAACTCCATTGTCTCTATTGGAGACGAATGCGATCCTTCTGCCATCGGGAGACCACGACGGATCATTGTCCTCCGCGGGGTGATTCGTCAGTCTCACCTGATTACTTCCGTCAATTTCCATCGCATAGATTTCGCTGTTTCCATCTCTTGTGGAGTTGAACACAATCTTGGGTCTCCCTGCGGCGTAACCGTACTCCGCAATTTGGGCCTGCTGGATGAATAGAGAGAGGACAAGCGTTGCCGTCAAGAATCGTCTCGCTTTGAATGACATGTTTTCCTCCCATTTTGCGCATGAGCTTATAATTCAAGCGTGCCGTGCATATCTTCATCGACCTGTTGGCGGCCTTTTTATCTCGCCCCAGATAGTGACGACGTTTGCGGCTGGAGACACCGACCATACCGTCGGGTCAAACCAATCGGGATCGGTATCATTGCCATGGTGGTTCTCACTGAGCTGTTTTAGGTGCTCTCCCTCGGAAGTCATCAAGTGAATTGTCTTCTGATCACGTTTGAAATTAAAAACCCATGAGGTGTATGCGATTGTGTTCCCGTCCGGGGACCACTCCGGCTGCAATTTGCGGGGCGGGTCTTGTGTTAGTCTAACTGAACGAGGGACGCCCACGACTTTAACGACATAGATTTGACCGATGCGTGTCTCGTCGCTAGCCGCAAACGCAATCCAACCACCGTCGGGCGACCACGAAAGAGAGTCCAGGGGTGCCATGTCGTCTGCACGGCTTTCCTGATTCTCTCCATTTTCATCCATGATGTAGATGCGGCTCCACCCATCCCTGGTGGACACGAAGGCAATTCGTGCCCCATCGGGCGACCAAGTTGGCAGTTCGTTCTTTCCGATTTGAGTTAAACGCTTGTGGTTACCCCCGTCGGCGTCCATTACCCAAACCTGCCTGCCGCCTTGGTTGCGAACGTATGCAATCTTTTCTCCGCCGGGAGACCACGCCGGTTGCTGATGCGTCCATTGCGATGTCAGTCCCGTGACATTCTGTCCATCGGAATCCATGACGAAAATCTGTTCCTGTCCTCTGTTTCTGTTGGAGACAAACGCAATCCTATCACCGTCGGGAGACCACGACGGATCATAGTCGCGCGCCGGGTCACTCGTTAGTCGTAACGGATTGCTCCCGTCAATATCCATCACGTAGATTTCGCTGTCTCCGTCTCTCGTGGAGGCAAAGGCAATCCCGGGTCTCCGAGCGGCGTAACCGCTTGCTGTGATGTGCATCTGAATCAACAGGGAGGCGATAAACAACGTAGTCGCGAATCGTCCGGTTTTGAATGACATTTGTTCCTCCTTGATTGTATACTCTGCGTTGGGTATTATTGCGCTTTCTTTTCCAGTGATAATTGGTTCTAATAGGACTTACGTAGCACCAGCAGGTCGGGAATCGGAGTTCCCTCGTACAAGGGTCGCGACCTGGAGATCGCTCCTACAGAAGACGCAATTTCTGACAGTGCGGAGTGTAAATAAGCGGAATATCTCAATAGGGCCGCACACATCATCGACGACTCGATTTTAGCCTTTTAATCTCGCCCCAAGTCGTGACGAAGTTCGACGCGGGAGACACCGACCATGCTGTCGGGTCAAACCAATCGGGATCGGTATCATTGCCAAGGTGGTTCTCACTGAGTTGTTTTAGGTGCTTTCCCCCTGAAGTCATCAAGTGAATTGTCTTCTGATCACGCTTGAGATTAAAAACCCATGAGGTGAATGCGATCGTGTTCCCGTCCGGGGACCACGCCGGCTGCAATTTGTGGGGCAGGCCTTGTGTTAGTTTAACTGAACGAGCGACGCCCACGACTCTAACGACATAGATTTGAATGATGCGCATTTCGTCGTTAGCTGCATACGCAATCCAACCACCGTCGGGCGACCACGAAGGAGCGTCCTTGGGTACCATGTCTTGTGTAGGGCTTTCCTGATTCTCTCCATTCTCGTCCATGACGTAGATGCGGCTTGCGCCGTCCCTAGTGGATAAGAAGGCAATTCGTGCCCCGTCGGGCGACCAAGTTGGCAGGCTGTTCTTTCCGATTTTAGTTAAACGCCTCTGGTTGCCCCCGTCGGCGTCCATTACCCAAACCTGCCTGCCGCCTTGGTTGCGAACGTAGGCAATCCTATCTCCTTGGGGAGACCACGCCGGTTGCTGATGCGTCCATTGCGTTGTCAGTTCCGTGACATTCTGTCCATCGGAATCCATGACGAAGATCTGTTCGATTCCTCTGTTTCTGTTGGAGACAAACGCAATCCTATCGCCGTCGGGAGACCACGACGGATCATGGTCTAGCGCCGGGTTACTCGTTAGTCTTAACAGATTGCCTCCGTCATCATCCATCACGTAGATTTCGCTGTTCCCATCTCTTGTAGAGGTGAAGGCAATTCCGGGCAGCGCACGAGCGGCGTAGCCACTCAGCGCAATGTGCATTTGCATAATCACGGTCACGATAAGCGCTGCTGCGAACAAGCGTCCACCTTTGAATGACATTTTTTCCTCCTCGTTTGCAAGTAAGAGAAAGTTCCAAACGCGACGCGTGCACCATCAACGCCCCGATGTCGGGCTTTTAATCTCGCCCCAAGTTGTGCCGAAGTTCGCGGTTGGAGACACCGACCATCCCACCGGAGCATACCAATCGGGCTCCGTATCCGATCCATCGTGCTCCTCCCTAAGTTGTTGAAGGTGAATTCCGTCAATCGTCATCACGTGAATTGTCCCTTTCTGGTCGGGGAAGGGGGTTATTGTCACGTAGGCAATCGCGCCGCTGTCGGGGGACCATGCGGGCAGCCGTTTACTCGGTGGGTTGTGTGTTAACCTTTTCGGAAGACCGCTGCCATCGGCTCTCATGCGGTAGATCTGAAGTCTGTTGTCTTCGTCGTCAGACTCATACGCAATCCATTGACCGTCGGGAGACCACGATGGATGCCCCGTAACCGCCATGTGTTGGGTAAGTTGTTGCTGATTATTTCCGTTCGCATCCATTACGTATATTTCGGGCACTCCGCCCTTAAATGATGCGAAGGCGATTCGATTACCATCAGGCGACCAGGCTGGGTAAACGTTCAATCCTGCATGAGTTATCTGTGTCTTGTTACCCCCGTCTGCGTCCATTACCCAAATCTGATACCCTCCTTTGCTGCGAACGTACACAATCTTTTGTCCGTCGGGAGACCACGCCGGGGTGCGATTTGCCCCTACCTCCGTAAGCTTCGTCGAGTGGCGTCCGTCGGAATCCATCACGTAGATGTGATCGTATCCTTTGTCCCTATTGGAGACAAACGCAATCCTTCTGCCGTCCGGAGACCACGACGGATTCGAGTCTTCCGCCGGATGATTCGTTAGTCTCACCTGATTGCCGCCGTCACTATCCATCACGTAGATTTCGCTGTTTCCATCTCTCGTAGAGCTGAAGGCAATTCCGGGTCTCCGACCTGCGTAGCCGCTTGCTGCGATGTGCATCTGAATCAACAGGGAGACGATGAACAACGTAGTCGCGAATCGTCTGGTTTTGAATGACATTTTTTCCTCCTTGATTGTATACTCTGCGTTGGGTATTATTGCGCTTTCTTTTCCAGTGATAAATGTTTCTAATAGGACTTACGTAGCACTAGCAGGTCGGGAATCGGAGTTCCCTCTTACAAGGGTCGCGACCTGGAGATCGCGGGATCTCTATCGCACTCGCTATCCACTCGTTTGATCCTACAGAAGACGCAATTTCTGACAGCGCGGAGTATAGAATGGGGTAACATCCGCAGTTTCCACCTGTCGCCCCTCTGGGGCTTTGCTGTAGGTCGAATCAATGTTTCTATACACCTTCCGCCCCTCTGGGGCTACCAAGATTTAATTAGGTCGCGATTCGGAGATCGCTCTTACGAAATAAGGAATTCTCAGCAGCGTGGAGTATAAGCGGAACTTCTCGATCAAGCCGCGGACATTATCGGCGAGCCGCGGATGGCGCTTTAATCTTGCCCCAAATTGTCACAAAGTTCGTCGCTGGAGACACGGACCGACCCACCGGATCAAACCAATCGGGATCGGCAGAATAGAAACCGTCCTCGGTGAGTTGTTCCAAGTGCTTTCCCTCGGGCGTCATCAAGTTGATCGTCGAATCAACGAGACCCCATGCCACGTACGCAATCGTGTTCCCGTCGGGGGACCAGGCGGGGTTGGAATTATTCGGCGGGTCGCGCGATACTCTTCTCATGAAACCGCCGCCGTCTGTCTCCACGACATAGACCTGGAATGCCCAGTCTCTGTGCGCGTCATACACAATCCATCGACCGTCGGGAGACCATGATGGATTTTCTTTTTCCTTCAAATCGTGGGTAAGCCTTACTTGATTGTCCCCGCCGCTATCCATCACGTAGATTTCAGGTCCACCGTGCCTTTTGGCGGATACGAATGCGATTCGATTCCCGTCAGGCGACCATGCCGGATCATAGTTCTCTCCCCATTCGGTTAACTGTACGCTGTTCTGCCCGTCGGCGTCCATTACCCACACCTGTCTTTTCAACGCTTTGAATCGAGTGTACGCAATCTTCGCCCCGTCTGGAGACCACGCCGCCTTCCAACCACTCGTGTTTTTTGTTAGTTCCACCAGATTCTGTCCATCGGAATCCATAACGTAGAGATGGTGGCCTCTGGTAAACGCAATCCTTGCGCCGTCGGGAGACCACGACGGTTGATAGTCCCGATCCGGATTATCCGTTAGTCTAATCTCATTGCCTCCGTCACCATCCATGACACAGATTTCGTGGTTCCCGTCTCTCCAGCAGGTGAAGGCTATCTTGGTTCCGCGAGCGGCGTAGCCGTTTTCTGCTAATTGCATCTGTATTATCAAAGAGACGACAAGCGCTGCCGTTAAGTATCGCCTGGCTTTGAAGAACATATGTACCTCCTTGAGAGCGTGTTTGAAAAATAGGTAATTGTTTAGTTTAGTCCAGAACTTACGCGCCGACAGGAAATCGCGACCGGGAGAGGGATTTTCTATCGCAGGATTTACTATCGCCTTCACTTGAAGATCTCTATCGCGGTCGTTATCCACTCGTTTGATCCTATCCAGTCGCTTGATCCCGTCTGGGGCGTTTAAAGGCTGGTGCGCAGGGGATCTCTATCGCCCTCCTTAATCGGTCGGTTGATCGCACCCTACAAATGTACTATCCGCTTGGTTGATCCTACTACTTTTTCGCCCCCGCTTAATGATATGCTCAAAAGCCGTCAATGGGATTGAGCGCGCGCGCGACAGCAAGCAGAACCCGGGTGTCGTTTACAGTGACGCCATCGAAATTAGAGCGGATTTTTTCAACTAGCTCTGAAATTGCGCTTGAAGCCTTGCCGGGAGCGGATTGAAGCCGTCTACGACACACTTCGCTAAAGTCCGCTAAAGTCCGCGCACATATTTCACCCCACTTTTTTGAGGAACACCTGGATAGCGGGTTAGAAAGTAATGATGCGTCTATAAATTTGCTGTGCTCAATACGTTTCCACATTCGGTCATCTCTTGTCTCAATGAACGCTCGGATCCTCGTTTTTCGGAGCGTCGATTTAAGCGGTTTGTTAGCATTTTCTGAAATGGAGAATTCCTTTGCCGGAGCGGGGTTCTCAGGAATCGTGTGCTATACTACACACCTCTGGAAATTGCGTATTTTCAAGCGTTTGGCGGTAGTTGTAGGGTGGGCACTGCCCACCATTCCGATCAGTTTGGGATAAATGGTTGGCTCCCCTGGCGCGCAACGTGACCGCGTTGATGGTGGGCAGTGCCCACCCTACAATCACTATTACAAACAGTAATTACCGGGAAAGAAAGCGCAATAATACCCAACGCAAAGTATAACAGAAAAAAGTTCTGCCGTCACGACGGCGGGTATATTGCAATATACCACACACACATTAAGTTGTCAATCTAATATTTGCGAGTTGCGGGAGGGAAGAAAAGTTGGCTGACGGTGTTTATCAGGGCATAGCCAAACTATATGTCATCTTCCGCAAAATAGACTTGTGCAATCTCGAATTTTTACATACCAAATCTTGGGGTATATATTCACAAACGCGAAAAAATCACCAAGGTACTACCGTGAGTCCGATTGATTGACCGGTTTTGCCCTTCTATCATCAATTTCATTTTACCAAGTAACACACCACATTGCACAGGATCTACTATCGCACTCGCTATCCACTCGTTTGATCCTCTGGAGTGCAGACGCGAGGAGGAATCGTGTTCTATTGACATTCGGGATCTCTATCGCACTCATTATCCATTCGCTTGATCTCCGCTGGAGTGAAAACCAGACCACGAAGGAACACTTTTCACGGCTAGTCATTGAGCGAAAAAGGACGTTACTTGCTGAATAAATTATTCCGATAGGGATAATGGCATGCTCTCAAGTAACACTCGACATTGCACAGGATCTCTATCGCACGGGATTTACTATCGCCCTCGTTATCCACTCGGTTGATCGCTATTCACTCGCTTGAGGGATTTCTACGGGATTTCTATCGCACTCGCTTGATCCCCGCTGGGGCTTTTTAAAGGCTGGTGCGCAGTGCGCACCCTACAAATTGTACTTTTCAAACAGGCTCTAATAGATTGATTCCATTCTAGTTTGTCCTATAAGTGCAACTAAACAGTTACATAGGTTCTATGCAAGCTGGAACCGGCAATCGTCGAACCGGTAATCACTTCTCTCTCCGACCTTCGTGCGCATGGTTCACCGGAGACTCCGCTCGATTTTCTTCAGCCTGCCCCAACTCGTGATGCGGCTGCCCTCCGGCGAAACAGATAGTCCTCCGGGAATTAGCCAATCCGGATCGAGACTGAAGAACGCGGGATCAACTTGCAAAGCGTCGACATCGCCGTTAGTTACATCCACCGTGTAAATCCCACTAATTCCACGATCCCTACCAAAAGAGTGAAACGCGATGGATTCATTGTCCGGTGACCATGTAGGGTGTTCTGCCGTAACATGCCCCGTGAGTTTCCTCGGATTCTCTCCGTTGCTATCCACCACCCAAATCACGTTATCGCCCACATACGCGATGCGCCTCCCGTCGTGTGACCATGATGGCATACGTTTGTGCACAAAGTCATGCGTTACCTGCATCCGATTTCGTCCGTCGACATCCATTGCGTAAATTTGATGGTCCTCACCAGCATTTCTACGGGCGATAAATGCTATTCGTTTTCCATCGGGCGACCAAGACGGATGTCGGCCGCCTGCCGCCTTGAGTAGTCTCTTATTCTTCCCATCTGCATCCATCACGGTAATCCCACCGGGCGCTAAATCATGGTGATCCGGAACAAGATAGGCGTCGTACAGAATTTTCGTGCCGTCTGGCGACCAATCCGGATAAGAGTCCTGCACCCCGTCCGTTAGTCTAATCGGGTTCTTCCCGTCGGCGTCGATAACCCAAATTTGCCTGTGATCTTTGTTTATATTGTTTCTATTGGAAACAAAGGCAATCTTTTTCCCGTCGGGAGACCATGCCGGATATTCGTCCGCCCCCGGATGTACAGTTACCCTTCTCTGGTTACTCCCGTCGCTGTCCATGACGTAAATTTCCAAATTCCCGTCACGCGTAGAGGAGAAGGCGATCTTGGTTCTGGGTGAAGCGTAACCGTACCCCGCAATGTGCATCTGGATAAACAGGGAGGCTATAAGCACTTCCGTAAAGAATCGTCCAGCTTTAAATGACATTTGTTCCTCTTTTTGTAATTGTTTAGTCCATCGGTCTGGATTTGCCAATCCAGACCGAGCGGGGACAGGCAACGCACCGAGTAGGGAAGTACAATGCTAATTCCGGCTAATCGGGGGCTTATACCATTTCTCTACATTCACAGTGCACTAATAGCGTCAACCAAGTCTTTCGCATGCGGGGCAAGTGGATCTCTATCGCGCGGGCGCGGGAACCGCGCCCCTACGAAGACATTGATTGGTGTCTATTGGGATTTACTATGGGAACTCTATCGATCATCTGAGTGAATAACGAAGGATCAAGCGAGTGGATAATGAGATCAAGCAAGTGAACAGCGAGCAAGACTTGCTATCGCCTTCGCTAACAGGATTTCTATCGCACGTTCGCGGGCGCGGGAACCGCGCCCCTACGAAGAAATTGATCGATAGAGGTCCCACCATCAACGACCCGATGTTGGCTTTTTGATCTCGCCCCAGATGGTGATGAAGTTCGCCGCTGGAGACACCGACCATCCTACCGGAACATACCAATCGGGATCGGCATCCGAACCATTGTGCAGCTCACTGAGTTGTTTAAGGTGCTTTCCATCAGAAGTCATCAATTCGATCGTCAATGGAACGTCCCCCCATCCCTCACTTGCCGCGTATGCGATCATGTCGCCGTCAGGGGACCAAACAGGACTCGATTTGTCTGGCAGGTCTTCTGTTAGTCTTTCCGGTTCACCGCCGCCATCCGAATCCACCACATAGATTTGAGAAGGCCAAGCTCCGATACTATCGTCATACGCAATCCGTTGACCGTCGGGCGACCACGCTGGATTCGACGTAATATTCATGTCGGGCGCAAGTCTTACCGGATTGCTGCCGTTCTTCTCCATCACGAATAAACCGGCCGCTCCGTTCTTAAGGGATCGGAAGGCAATTCGTGTTCCATCGGGCGACCAGGCAGGGTTTCTGTTATCTCCCACCTCGGTTAACTGCGTCTGGTTGCCCCCGTCGGCGTCCATGATCCAAATCTGTCTGCCTCCCCTGTTGCGAACGTAAGCAATCTTGTCTCCGGTAGGAGACCACGCCGGTTCCTGATGTGTCGAATCGTTTGTCAGTCTCGTTGTATTACCTCCGTCGGAATCCATCAGGTAGATTTGTTCTTGTCCTCTCTCTCTGTTAGAGACGAACGCGATCCTCTCGCCATCGGGCGACCACGACGGATCATAGTCTCGTGCCGGATCAATCGTTAGTCTCACCTGTTTACTTCCGTCACTTTCCATCACGTAGATTTCACTGTCTCCATCTCTCGTGGAGCTGAAGACAATCTTGGGTTTCCATGCGGCGTATCCGATTGCCGCAATTAGCATCTGGATGAAAAGAGAGAGCACAAGCGCCGCCGTTAAGAATCGTCTAATCTTGAATGACATTTTTTCCTCCCTGCTTGTAATTGAGTGGATGTTTCAAACGCACCGCGCGCATCATCTACGAGCCGATGCCGGCTTTTTAATCTCGCCCCACATGGTGACGAAGTTCGCGGCCGGGGGCACCGACCATCCCACCGGAGCATACCAATCGGGAAAGGTATCATTGCCATTGTGCTCCTCGCTGAGTTGTTTGAGATGCTCTCCCTCGGCAGTCATCAAGTGAATTGTCTTACGATTACGACGAAATTGAACATTCCATGACGTGTATGCAATCGTCTCCCCGTCAGGGGACCACGTCGGCTGCAATTTATGGGGCTTGTCGGGCGTTAGTCTCTCTATATGAGGGTTTCCCACCACTCTTGCGGCGTAGATTAGAAACGTGTGTTTTTTGTCGACAGCTTCATACGCAATCCAATTGCCATCGGGCGACCACGCCGGGTTAGCCGTAAAATTTCTATTCGGGGTAAGTCTTTTCTGATTGCTCCCGTTCGCATCCATGACATAAATTCCCTGCCCGCTGTGCCTACGGGATACGTAGGCAATTCGCGCCCCGTCGGGCGACCAAGTTGGCTCGCTGTTCTTTCCGATCTGAGTCAACTGTTGCCGGTTACTCCCGTCAGCATCCATCAGCCAAATCTGCCGCCCTCCCTTGTTGTGCACGTATGCAATCTTTTCTCCGTCGGGCGACCACGCCGGTTGCTGATGTGCGGAGCCAGTTGTCAGTGTTTTCAAATTTTGTCCATCGGAACCCATAACGAAGATCTGTTCGATTCCTCTGTTTCTGTCGGAGACAAACGCAATCCTATAGCCATCGGGGGACCACGACGGATCATAGTCGCGCGCCGGGTTGATTGTTAGTCGTAACGGATTGCTCCCGTCAATATCCATCACGTAGATTTCGCTGTCTCCGTCCCTCGTAGAGCTGAAGGCAATCTTGGGTCTCCCTCCCGCGTAACCGATCTGTGCGATGTGCATCTGGAAAAACACGGACACAATAAGCGCCGCACCGAACAAGCGTCTAGTTTGGAATAACATCTTTTCCTCCTTAATCATTGACAATTGGGGTTTGTAGGGTCCGGTCAAAGGAATGGAGAATGACTAATCAACTGAAATCAAGCGACTGGAAAGGATCGAGGAAAGGGACTCTGACTAGAACGTGTTACTTGCTGAATGAATTATTCTGACAGGGATAATGGCGCGCTGCCAAGGAAACGACAAACGCCGCCGCCAACAAGCCGCTAGCTCTGAAGGGCATTGTATTCCTCCACAATTGTAGATAACGGTTATTATACACAAAAATTACGCAATGTCAAGTGAGCCGTGGTCTCAAGCCAGGGGAAACGCATCTAATTTAGAGGATGTCTCATGGCGGTAGAATTTACGATTAATGTTGGGTTTCACTCATATTTTTGACATGTTCATGCAAAGCGGGGACTCGGAAACACCTCTAAGATTAACGGTCATTAACGAATTTCGTTCAACCCAACCTACGATCTTTAGAAAAATTGCCATAAACTCAGCCTGATTTTCTTTTTTGTCAGGCAGAAAATTTAGATGCGTTTCCCCTGGGTCTCAAGCCGAATCCCCTTGATAACTCGGCGCGTAACCGCTATAATGTGCCGTAATGCGGCAACCTTCTCTTTTCCGCGCCAAATCCAATCCACATAAGAGCCTGTTTGAATAATCGGTAGCAAGGTCATTTGTGGGAAGTTCTATCATGTATTTAGTGTTGTCTGCTACATACCTGTGGGATCTCTATCGCACTCGCTATTCGCTCGTTTGATCCCCGCTGGGGCTGCTAGAGGCTGGTGCGCAGTGCGCACCCTACAAATGTACTTTTCAAACAGGCTCTAAAGGAGCTTGTCACGAACCCATGAAAAGACTCGTGACCACGATTGTCACCCATACCGCTGCAATCCTTGCCGGATTGTCGATAGCCCTCATCGCGGCTCAACTGAATCAACCACGAGTCGTGCAAGACGAAAGCGCCGTATCAAACGTCATCCGTGTACCGGCGGCGGAGCTGTCGCATGAATTCCAACCGCTAGGCGAGATCGTCGATATTAACACAGTTGTACATGTTCGGACGTCCGATGGGACTATCCCCGTAAAATTTGCTTCTGATTATCCGGATCCTGACACCCTCGACCTGATCCAAAGGCTTCAGGACGAAAATCGACGCCTGAAAACACTGCAACGGTTTCAATCCGACATGAAAAAGATCGATAGCGAGAATCAAAAGTTCAGAAAAGAGACTGCCGCCCATCCCAGCAGCCTTTAGGTCTCTTTACTTGTAGGGTGGGGTCAACTGAGCGGATAGCGAAGGCGATGGAGATCCCATAGAGATCCCAGCGCGATAGCACATCCTGCAATCTTGCCTACATAGAGATTTTTCGCAGAATGTTAATTTCCCGCAATCATTGGGCGGCACGCGCGGAAGATCGCATCTAATACCATTTCTCTAAAATGATTGTGCATTGACCGCGTAAATCAGGTAAGGAAAATTGCACGAACCGGAACAAGATGTCTTGCCTCCGCACAAAGCCGGCGGGGCAAGATGCCCCGCCTACGGGATATGTGAATGCTATAGTTAAGACATTTTATGCACTATAATTCAATCGAAATGGTATAAGTAGGAAACTCGGCGATTTAATGATAGCAGATTTCTGGCGTTTGTATTTCTAGAGATGTTGCGATACAATTCCACATCGCAGGCGACCAAGCGGTGTTCGCGTCCGTTACTCCAAACAAACGAAGTTGGCGGGACAGAGCACGATTGATAAATTATTTTATGGGAAATGAGAAGGTTTATAATGGGTGCGATATATCGAATTTGGAATGAGGCGAACGGGAAATCTTACGTTGGGCAGTCCAATAGGCCGCATAAACGGATATTGCACCATTTGATGCCTTGGGCGTCTGATGGGTCGCAAGCCATACAAAAGGACTTGCTAAAGTATCACCCCGATGTATGGAAGTGGAATATAGAGGTATATGATGGCGGGGCGGGCACTAATGAACTCGAGAGATCATTTATTGATAAATGGGATAGCTACGAAAATGGGTATAATGCGACGCCTGGGGGTGGGGCAGGATCCTCAAGTCCAACGCGTTTTGAAACACATATCAGTTATGCGGGAAAATTGTTCGATAGATCGGAGATGCGAGCACGGATAACGGACGCTATATTGGACTACCAATTTAGGGAAATTCATGGTATTAGCCGCGCCGAGTACAGATGGCAGCAACAGATTATTTCAAAATATGGGTCGCTTGAGGCGTTTGACCGACACATGGAACGGGAAATGGAGTGCTGGAAACAAAAGAGAGAGAAACGGAAACGAATTGGACAACTGTGTATTTGTTGCGGTCTTTATACCTTGTTAGCATTAGGTGGTCTAATGTTTATTGCTTGGGTCATCAAGGCCTGGAACGGAGGATGACATAATATCAACAAGAGAACGATGTTGTCACGTGGATTCAAAGATGTAAGGCATTATCCCCGGAAGAGTTGGCAGAACGGGGCCTAGTAACGTAGTTCTTTTATAGGAAGTAGAACAGCTATCCTTGCACGGATTTACTAAACTCAAGTGGTTATTCGCGTGGGCATTCCACTTTACTTCAAACCCGCGGAAGAAACCGTTATGAGGTATTTTGAAGTGCACCAACATGTCAGGGAAGGGGCTAACAATAGTCCAAAAAAGGAGGCGCTGTGTTTTTCAAATTGGTGCCACTAGTTATTCTTATCGCCCTGTTGGGTTGTGGAAGTGATGAAGACATTCAGCACTATGGCCAACAAATCTCTAATTATCCTGGAGCACCAACCATTACGATTAAAAAGACATCTTTGCAACGCTCGAAAGAGGGATTTGTGCTCAAATACCGCCTTGAATCGAATCAAGCAGTTCCTTATGGCATCAACGTTCTAATGGAGAAGGAAGGTACGTGCACGGTGCAAGGCAAAGAACATGAATGGTATGATGGATCTGACCATTGGATAAGCATGAAGGCGGGCACATTTGTTAAACAAAGATCTTTGACCAAATCAAGCGCTTGGTGTTCGTACCGGATAGACGGCATCGACTACAATAAGGAAACGTCGCGGCTGAAGACGCTCACACTGGTTCTTGTGCCATGGGAGAACACGGGGTCAAGGACTGGAGATGACCCTTATAATCTCGGGATACCATTCCATCTCACTACTAGACTGTAGGTGCAAACATCTGACAATCTCTTTTGAGGCGTAATAGAAAACATTTAAAAAGTGTATCAGAGCACATCAGAGAGGTTCGCATTCTATCTGTATGGGCACATCATGTGTGGGCGAAACGGGCAGAACGGAAAGCAGTTGCGACGATATTTATTAATCTAAGGAACGGATAATGACTGTGATAGAGTTCCCATAGAGATTCTACCAGCCTTTAGCGGCGCCGACGGAAATCTTCCACCGACAAAGCGAAGAATTCTCACAGGCTTATCATTTCGTTCAAAACGGAGGCGCGAAGTTCCTCGCGAAGGGATTGCCGGGACACCACGTCCACCTTGCATCCCAATACGCCCTCCAGATATTGACCCAATCCGACAAGATCGAAGAGACTGGCGCCGTCATCGAAACCACCAAGAGACAAAGATTTCTATCGGCTCGTTAAAAGAGGCCCCTATCGCACTCGCTATTCGCTCGTTTGATCCCATAATCTTAGCCTTATAATTCCGTCTCACATGGTCTTTCTCTTTTGCGATTGTCTTTTCGATGTTGGCAATCATTTGTGGGTCACCGCTTAGTCTCAAGGATTGGTGATTCAAAGAAAGTCTCCTACTCCCAAACCTTGACATACTTGTGCTATTTGGTTTAGTATGTCACATCATGTAGAGGCTTGTAATTTGGAGGATAAGCGCTTGGCAGACCAATTGCACCTGGGAATATTGGATTGTGGTAGGATCGTCTAGCCGTTTCGTGACGGACGCCGCTCTGCTCAATATTTCAAGACCGCGGACAGCTTTGGCGATGCCAACCGTGTTGGGTGCTACCCAATCAAGAAACTTCGTGAGTTGCAAAACCGCAACACCGGTGTATAGAAAAGACTACTTCAAGCAGGAGGATATCATGAGAATCATCCTTGTATTCGCGTGCGCGGCGCTGGCCGGCTGCGTGCAGACCGCACACCTGAGTGAAGCCCTCAGCGGCGGCGGCGTGGAACGGGTGGAGGGACGTTATCGCACGGAACAGGTAGTCAATCCGCTTCGGGGCGGCTGAGGGACGGCCTGCGTCCCTGGTTTTGGGACGGCGTATTTTTACGAACTTAATGAACCCCGTTTTGTTCGACACATTCGATTGGATACCGTAGATCCGGTGAGGAACGTGGACATCTATGTCCGCGTCGGAAATAACAACTGGAAGATAGCCAAGCAACTGAAAAGACCGGTCGGTAGAGCCAACAGCATCCGCATAAACATGCGTGCAGAGGACATTCGCGTGGTGCAGAATACGGCTGTTGCGAACAAACTCGACTTTATCGAGGATATTGAGGTATACGCCCAGAAGCGGTAGGGCGTAATAGACCGGGAAGCCGAATTGAGCATCGCCTGAAAGCGCCCATTTCATGGACGGGACTGCGGTCGCTATGTTGTTTCACCGGCATTCGCGTAGTAGCGGGCTGCACACGATAGCGCACATTCAAAACTCTCGAGCAAAGCGCCGATCAATCCATACACAACCACCCCGTATCGGGTTCCTACTATTTGCGGGTTACAGTCAGAATCTAGGGTGGTGCTCGGTGGTGTAATTCCTGGCAGTTGGTCTGAGATTTGGGTTCGGTAAATCTTCGAGCATGCTGAGAAAGATAAAATTTCCATCGGTACACACGGAAATTCGATTCCACCACGTTCGAGATTTACTAGCCTCGAAGCTGGAGTGTTTCTGCTCGTTCCATTCGCACCAAACATGACCGTAGTGTATTTTCTTATTTTCTCCTATCCGGCTATTCCGCAGCGTATACTCTAGGCTGCCAAGCTTGGCGCGCGGCACATTTAGGAACTTGGAGATTGAACCGGTAATATACTTCTCTATAGACGGCGCTGCTCGATTCGGTTTTACCGGAAAGATCAAAACACCCAACGATTTCCCATCGTCCTGAATTTGAAAATTATAGCCGCCGCGACTAAACTCGGCGATCAAGGCATCGACGGTTACACCGAAGGCAACGTAATCGGGAGTAACGCGCCTTTCCCGCCGCTTCCAATCTTTCATCGCGATGAGTTGCTTATCAATCTCCGTTGGCAACCATTTGTCCTTGATAACCCGCCGGATCCAACTCGCGGCGCCTTCAACGACCGTTGGAGGAACAACCGACAAACTCACCCCATAGCGCGTTAACTCGCCGCCGCTAGGCCAAAGTGCCGGTAAATAAATGCCGTTGTCATTCGCTAGTTCATTAAGTTTTGAATTTAGTTCCGGTGTCCGCAGATCTCTGTTGATATCGCATTCGGCGGGTGCCGCCAATGCACACATGAGTGTGACGACTCCGGCCAGTATCAGATTCCGTTTGGAGTTACATCTCATGATTTCCATGATTCCTTCACATGGGGCGCCGTTTGGGTGCGTTCGATTCATCTGCCGCCTACCGAATTGCTCGCTTTAATGATGCAGTCAAAACCTTGACTTATCCGCAATGTCGTCTATTCTCGCTGTAAGCGTCGGCTCAACATAGTCTTCAGGAGTCGATGCGCTGATACACAGAAAGATGAAATATCCATCTGTACAGACAGTCATAGAGTTCCACCATTTTCTGTGTCGAAACTGCTCATAACCGGTAAACATCCCGTCCTTGATACGTATCCCGTCCCAATCCAAATTCCATTCACACGTCAATTTGCCGTAGAATATCTTCCTATCGGTGCCATTTTGAGTATGTTCTAACATATACTCTATGTTTCCGAGTTTGGAGGGTGGAAAATTAAGGAACGTTGAGATTGAATTGCTGATATAGTCCTCTATATCCGCGATTTCCTTATTCGGTTTTACGGGAGAAATCAAAACACGTACGCATGGAAAAAATTCTTGAATCCGGATATTATATCCTTGAATGCTGTGCTCGGCGATTAGAACGTCCACTTCACATTCATAATGAGTGGGTGTAGGTTCTACAGTTCTTTGCCTACGCACCCAATCGTTCATGGGTATGAGTCGATTATCAAGGTTGGCGGGCAGCCACTCCTTCTTGATGTACGTTCGAATCTCACTAGATGCGCCCTCAACGACATCCGGAGGAACGATTGATAGACTCGCTCTGTAGCGCCTTAACTCTTCGTCACTAGGCCAGAGTGCCCCCAGATAATCCCAGTTGGATTCACCGAGTTCTTTGAGTTTTGAATTTAGTTCCGGTGCCCGGAGATTCTTGTTGGTACCGCATCCCACGGGCAAGAACACTAAACATGCAAGCCCAATGAGTATCGCAGCCAAATAGCGCCGGGAACAACCTTTATGAACATGACTCATCATATCGTACCTCCGTTGAAATGCATTATGCCGCTGAACAAGGAATGCGCGGGGTTAGGTGCGACGTTGGAGCGTGAATTGTATTGGAGTCCGAAACCCTTTCTACTCGCCTTTATCGTCCGGAGGTGATAAAGGGAAGGGAAAAATTAACCGCTCAACATCGTAACCCGCCTTTTGAAGCGCTTTAACAATTCGCTTGCGATCAAAAGCGTTGACTCTCCTATTCACTCGCCGCACCGGCGGATCAATTGCCAAATACTTGGAATACTTGTCCGGACCGTAGTAATACCAATCCTCCGAAGTAAAATTCGCCAAGGCTTCGGCGGCGTCGAATCTAACGATGTCAATTCTCGTATCGGAGGGAGAGCCGGGATGCGCGACGATACGGAGAAGCGGGTCGATTGCTCGCCTATCGCCGATTCTCTTCAAGCGTTTAACATGGGTCGCGGCATGGCTTTTGCCGCCGTTCTTCGCAAAGTCCTCTTCCATCCACTGGATGATGATAGGGACAGCCTTGTCGCCGGCATAAAGGAACCCTCCATTTAGATTGGAAATTTTACGCTTCTCTAGCGCCTCCAATAATGCGGGCAACGCCGCCTCTCCCGCCAGCCGTCCTACACCGGTGCCTGCCGTCCCTCTTACTCTCCAAGCGGGGTCGCTGAACATGCGATTGGTGAGGATAGCTATGGCTTCGGGATTTCTGGACAATCCCAACAATGAGACTGCACGCACCCTTATGTCCTCGAATTTGTCATTCAACACACCCTTGGAATTGTCATTCAGCACGGTTATCAGTAGCTTCACCGTGGGGGAGGACAAAGAGGCGTTCTTGGTAAGAACCAAAATTTTCCATGCTTCAAGATACATCTTGCGATTGTGTAGATTGCGAATTGCTTCTCTCACATCAACCGTTTTACCGTCCTTGGTGATAACATCGACCTGTCTCCTTTGCTCCAAAGATTGTTGAACATTGGACTTAGGCGTTCCGGCGCAGGAAAGACATGACAACAGTAAAATGACACAGATACGCTTGCAATGTCCGGCTCGCATGGTAAGAACTCTCCTTGTCGATACGATTTCTATCACTGGCGGTTTTCTCGTTTGAACCTTGGATACGTGTCTGTTATTCCAAAGGTGTCGTACCCCGCGGCTTCCAGCGCATGACGGATACTTGTCCTATCGGATTTCCCAACTCTCCTATTTGGGCGCGGTATGACCGGGATTCCCTCCGCGAATCCGTTGATGCGGCGCTTTAGCATCCATTCGTAGTTAGGCTTGAATGCAAGCGCATATAAGACCGAGGCAGCTTCGTCGCTTACAGTGTCCATCATGGGGTCGGAGGGAGGGGTTGGTAGAGATAGGATTTTGATAAGCGGCGGAATCACCCGCCTGTCCAATGTGTCGCCGAGATTTCCGACGAGCCAAAGGGCTCCGCCCCGTCCTCCGCGCTCATCTACCGATTTTTCGAACGTTTTGATGAGCACGGGAACAGCGGTACCGCCGGCGTACCCAAACCCGGTTTGCACGCCCTCGACAATGTCGGGCAGCCCGTGATTGTTGTGTCTCTCGCCATCCTCTGTCAAGGCGCGTTTCAATTCGGGGACCGCGGCTTCGCCGGCAAGTTTTCCCAGAAATATGGCGGCACCGGACCGGAGATGCACCGAAGGATTGTTACGGAGCTGATCGATGAGAATCGGTATGGCATCCGGGTGGCTGGAATAACCCAGTAAAACCATCGCATTCCCTCTAATCCTGTCGGATGAACCGTGGTACAGGTGTTCGATTAACAGATTGACCGTCTTGGTCGAGAAACTTGCGTTTTCAGCCCGGCGCAACACTCTTAAGACATCTTCAAACATCTCGCCGTTATCCAGATTTTGAGCGACTTCTCGCACATCGACAGTGATCATCTCGGGCACGTAAAATGGCGAAGCTTCCAAAGGAGGAACCAAATCTTTTGGAGCGGATATAACGTCCACTTGCTTCTCGATCGCCGGGGGTTGCCGAGGACTGTCTCCGGGCCGCAGCGCACAGGAAAGAAAGAATGAAATCACGCCGAAATATGCCAATATAAACGGCAGACGTTTCACAGTCATCTATCTCCTTTTCGTTTGCGGCGGTAAAATTTCTACTTTTCGCGCGGATCCGGCGTATCGGAATTATGTCGACCGGGACCAGGTGAGGAGATCTGTATCAATTAACCGGATGTAACTGTTTAGTGCATCGTTGGGTTCGTAGTATTACAGTTCGTAGCACGTCCGGTCTGGGCATGTATGCCCCGATCAGCCGGAATTAGCATTGTACTTCCCTATTCGGTGCGTTCCCTGCCCCCGCTCGGTCTGGATTGGCAAATCCAGACCGATGGACTAAACAATTAACCGGCTGAATGAAGAGCGCGCTAGTAAATCCCACTCGTTATTCACTCACTTGATCCGCTGGAGTGCATTAACGCATGCCGCCCGTTTCTATTGACATGCGGGATCTCTATCGCGGTCATTATTCATTCCCTTGATCTCCGTCCGGTGCGGGGAGTCGCGATCACGAGGGGAAATCCTGCGGATCTTGGTCGGAGGTACCGGCGTCTTGTTCGATGTATGACTTATACCCGTCGCCATCCTCATCCATTTCAAACTGACGAACAATCTGCTCGACTTCTTGATAATATTCCGCATCGGGACCAAGACCCATGTAGGCTTTGAATCCTTCGTAGGCTTTCGTAAACTCGCGAATCTCACGGTAGCACACCGCTTGTCGGTAAATCGCTTCACTCCGATCGGCTGAATCGGGATGGTTGTCCAACAGTTCCTGATAGGCTTCAATTGCCCGCTCGAGCTGCCCTTTCAACTGGAACAATCTGCCCATCTGATAGTGGGAATCGGCGATGCTGACCGAGCTGCGCCACCGCGTCCCGGTCCATGACTCATTAGCTATGATGGCATTCCGAGAGGCGAAAATAGCACTGGGATAGTTCCGTAAATCCTTCCATCGCATGGAGTTCATCTGATAGCACCGGACAACGATGTCAACGATTGGAATTGTACGGGAAAAGGAGTATCTACTACTCGGCGTAATTTTCCGTTCTTCCAGCTTGTATTCCCGTGTCGTTTCGTTCCAAAATCTGTCGATCTCCGTCTGGTTATAAGCAATTTCTCGTCGGGTGCGGTCATATTCCTTCAATAGCCGAATCGCCATAGTTGCCTCGTAGGAGTCGGGATACATCTCAATCACCTTGTGATACACTGGCAAACCGGCGTCATAATCGTAGAAGTTGTAGAAATGAATGTCTCCAATCTTTGCTAGCGCTGCAGGCGCTTTTTCGTCTTCCGGAAATTCGTCGACTACTTGTGCATAGCGTGCAATCGCCTCCGGATAATTGCTCAACCTCTCGCAACTCTCGGCAACATTAAACAGGGCGGCTGCGGCTCGGTCGTAGTCTTGGCGCAGGTTGTCTTGAGCGTATAATTCTTTGTAGTTTTGGTATTTGCGCGACTCCTCTTGGACTAGCTGACGATATTTGCGGATGTGCGCGACGGCGCTCCTCGCTTTGTCCGCGTAGTAGCCTGCCGGGGTAACGGCGAGAATCGCTTCATAGCTTTCGATGGCTTTTTCCGATTCGTAACGCCTTTTGTAAACCTCGGCCATCTGCCAGAGCGCGCGCTGCGCAAATTTGCCGGTAGGATCGGTTTTTACGATAGACCGGTAGGCTTTGAGTACGTCGTTGTAGAGTGTCTTCCTCTGCTTGACTTGCCCGCGGTGCTCCTTCCGCTCGGTCTCCTCGTCGGCGTGGACGCAAAATGCTTCCGCCGTGTCAAATTTCAGGTCGGCGTCGTGAATGCTCTCGCCGATCGGAGCAAGCGGCGCCCCGCCGCAACCGGCAAGCGTTACGGTTACGACGAAAATCGCAACGCAAAGGTGAAAACACGCTAAGCGTTCCATTTTGGACACCTCCATGTCTTTAACCAACACCGACGCATCGGTGTAGAACACCACCGGGTTCGTGTTAGCGATAAGCGGAACATCTGTGTGGCGGTGCTGGTAAGCGCAATTATACGGTGTATTGGCAGGAGGAATCAATATAACCGTTGAAGTTGCCTACGCACGTAGAAAGTCTCGATCAGCATTTCCTATCGATCAAGCGAATGGATAATGAGATCAAGCAAGTGAATAACGCGCGCGATAGTAAATCGTGCGATAGCAAATCCCCGCGATAGTCAATCACGCTCCCTATCCAGTCGCTTGATTTCCTGTAGAGATAAGGGGGTTGATTGGGAATTATTCATTCCCAGGTCACAAATTGGAACTTTCAAAGGCTGGTGCGCGATGCGCACCCTACAACTGTTTGCGCGGGTGACTGTGAGGATCTTGATCGGATGTGCCGGCGTCTAGTTCAATATATGACTTGTACCCGTCGCCATCCTCATCGGTCTCAAGTTGACGAAGAATCTGCGCGGCTTCTTGATAATGATTCAAGCCGCGTCCAATGTTAATGTAGATTTTGAAGTATTCATAAGCTTCCGTAAACTGGCTATGATTACGATTTGCAACCGCGTATTGGTAAACATCGTCCGCTAGGTGGACGGATTCAGGGGAGTAGTCTAATAGGTTCTGAAAGGCATCAACCGCCTGATGAACTTGCCCTTTTGTAGCATATAACATGCCAATCCCGTGATGAGCATGCACGGCATCAAATTTGTAACCATAACGGTCTGCCAGTTCCCGATAAGTGGAAATAACGCCGGCATAGTTTCTAAGTTCCCTATAGTTGTGCGCAATTGTCTTGTAGGCTCGGACAATGTTTTCCATGGTACTAAAAAAGTTTTTGTCGAAGTCTGGCAGCTTACTTTGTCCGGCGTGCGTCTACGTATTTTTATCGCTAAGCGATTCAATCACCTTTCTGAATCCGCGAATTCTGTGTGCAGGGATGGATGTCTTTCTCATAAGCGTGATGGCTTTTGACACAATAGACCCAGAATACATCTCAACAATCTTTGTGTAAACGGGTGAACCGCCGCCATAGTCGAACAATTTATAGTAGTAGATTTCTAAAATTTTTATCCAAACCGAACCCCAATCCGGAAATTCATCCACCACTCGTTGGTAATTCTCGATCGCCGTCCGATAATCACCCAACTGCTCGTAACCGTTAGCGACATCATAAAGCGCTTGCGCGGCAATTCTGCGGTGCGTGCAAATGTTGTCTTGAGCATATAATGCACTGTATTTCTGATATCTGTGCCGCCTTTCTTCAATGAGCCGACGATACCTACGTATGTCCGCGAGGGCGCTTTTTGCCCTGTCCGCGTAGTAGCCCGACGGGGCTATCGCCAGAATCGCTTCATAGCTTTCGATGACTTTGTTCCATTCGCGGTGCTTTTTGTAAATCTCCGACATCCTCAGCAGAGACCTTAGAGCATATTCGCCGCTAGGATCAGCATTGACAATCGCCCGGTAGGCTGTAAGGGCGTCGTCATAAAGTGAATTTTTCTGCTCGATTTGCTCACTCCGCCGGTCTCGCGCTTCGTCCTCGCACGCGACCAAAAGGTACGCTTCCGCCGCGTTAAACTTGCGGTTAGCCTCATCGATTCTCGTGTGGATTGGCACAACCGTCCCGAATCCGCAACCGGAAAGTGTTATGTTTACGACGAAAATTACAACGCAAAGGTGAAAACACGCTAAGCGCGCCATTTTGGCTGCCTCCATGTCTTTAACCACTACTAACGCATCGGTGTAAATCGTTAACGGGTTCACGGTTGCGGTTGATTACTCTTACAGAGATTGATGGGGGGAGGATTGGAGGCGGGGACCGTCACTGACTGAGTGACTGGTATCGCGATCTGTCGGTGTTGCCGCCGTATTTCATGGCGTAGACCAGCAGGTTGGTCATGTACCGGTGGACATCGGTCGAGCGTCTGTCTCGCAGCAATGCCCTGCTATCGACTTCCGCTGTCTCCATCGCGCACATGTAATCTTTGCGGTTATAGACGACGGCTAATCTCCTGCCAATCGATATCCCCTTTTGGTAAGGGAACCTGGAGGAGATGGCTGTGTAAGTCCCTTGCGCGCCCTGCCCTGCACCCGGAGCCGACCAAAACACGTCGCCCCTTCTTGGCGGTCGGGGAAGTTGGTAATAGAGTTTGTAGACCTCGTGGTTGTGCGGTATATCCTTGAGCGGATATTCCGGGAAGACTTTGTCAAGCTCAAGCGCGACCTGTTGGGCAAAGAGTCCGTTGAACCCGCAGTCATCGAAGAATAGCATCCCGCCCCGTTCGACGATGTACTTCCGTAGGGCTGTACGTTCTGCCGCCGTGAATCCTTCCGACAACGGCCCATCTTTGTTGAGACCGCGTCCGATTGCCATGTCCTTGTCGTGTCCGGTCATGAAGACTAACGGGGCGTCCAGAATATCCGGCTCGGTTAATCGAAGCGATCCGCCCTTGTATTTCATATCCGCGCGAATGCGCGTGTTGTCCATCAGCCATTTCATAAAGCTGGGCAGCGCCGTCGGGTCTTGCCACCAATCCGAAAGCGAATGTTTCAACCGTATCAGCCGGATATGCCCGGAGATGTCCTTTCCCTCGCCCGATAGTATCGCACCCAACTCATCATCGGGTACAGACTCAAGATGCGAGAAGTCGGTTCCCTCGAGGCTGGCTGAATCCTCTGTCCCGGTCGATTTTATTGATGCCCCGAGTCCGCTCTTGCCCGCAGTTTTCGTCTTGCCGCTACCCGGGGCGCCGGCGCTTCCCGTAACCATGCCCCTTCCGGATTGTCCTTCCCGTGAAGATAGGGGTATTTCACGCGGCTTGGGAACCAATTCGGCTCTGGTTTCGATTTCTCCGACGCTCGCCTCGCTTGAGTCTATCGACAAATCAACATTCCTTTCCACCAGTGAAATCGACCGCCTTGCCGCCACCTTCGCAGTTTCCGGTTTTGCCACCGGGGCTGTTCGATGCGCCTCCACCTTACGAGGGGGCGTGATTTGAGGTAGGATAGGTTTGACTTCAGGTTTTTTTAACTGCCGCAGCGTCCGGGGTAAATTCACCCATTCCACCGTGATAGCATCGTATTCGAAGTCCTTCGTAACAATGAACAACGCGCCAATCGTCGCCAGTACAGCGTGAAATGCGACACTCAAGAGTATCGAGTTCTTCGTCCGGGGAGTCCATGCCAACTTACCCGATCTGAATCTGAGCAGTCTGAGGTCGGACCACCTGATCCGGCGCAGCCCAAGCGCGACCAGCACCAAAACAACGCCGACGGCAATGTATCCGAGTTGTTCCACGATTAATCTCCTTTGCTGGTCTCAGCGCTCATTTAGCGAAGTCAAGGTTTGCGGCGGCGAGTTGGGGCGAACGGAAAAGCCACTTCTTTGACCTAGAGTGTTTCCATTTTCGTTCTGCATCTCCAAGGAAGACGTTGCGGTTAGCGTCTTCCGAACGAGGCCGGGGACGAACGAGAATAAGGCATGGGTCGGCAACGGGAAGAGCAGGGCGTAGAGAAGTGCGACGAATCTAATCTGATAACGCACGGAAGATTCTCCTGGCGACAGTTAGAATATACGATCTGTGCAGATGATTTGTTCTGATGGGGTATGATTTTTTCTACGTAACTGTTTAGTCTATCAATCTCTTTTGGGAATGTTAGTTCGTCGTGCCGCAGTTTAATCCCCGTTCCTACGCCATCAAGCGAACGATCAACTGAGTGGACAGCGAAGGCGATAGAAATCCCTGAGTGAATGCGATAGAGATCCATGAGCGTAATGTAGGAGCGATCTCCAGGTCGCGATTTCCTGTTGGCGCGCAAGTTCTGGACTGAACTAAACAACTACTTTCCTACTATATCACCTTCAGCCGCGGTTTTCAATGATGAAAGCGATTTTGGTGTGGAAACGGGGGAAGCAGTGGTCAGCGGATCTCTGCGGGTTTTCTATCGGCAATGATACCACCCTGCATAATATACAAGGCTAAAGACAGGTGCGCAGGAAATCTCTATCGATCAAAGGAGCGGACAGCGACTGCGATAGAAAATCTTACTCATTATTCATTCCTTCAATCGCACCCTACAAAGATTATTCGTAACTGTTTGGTCTATTGATTTCTATGGCGTGTGCAGGGAAATCGCTTTTGGATTTAAGCAATCTTTCGCCATATTTTTTGTAGGGTTCACCCCTTGTGGAAGTCCATTGCTAGCCGTTAACCACTACTTTTAGGTTCTTACTAACCAGCAAGCGAACGGATAGTGAGTGCGGTAGAGATCCACTAATCACTAGCCACTAAACACTTACGATTATTCTTTCGTTTGATTTCATTCAATTGCGCCCGTAATTCTCGGCTATTCCAATAGACGGTCAATTAAACTGTAGATCAATAAGCCGGTGACGGCTGCGAAGAGGTATTGACCGACGACCTCGCACACGTGTCCTATAGCGCGTCCAAATGTGGTGATATCGTTTTTGAGCGACTCGGACAGCTTTTCCAGGAGCAGGCTGGCGATAAGGAGGGAAGATAGGATAATCGATGTCGATGCGGACATGTCAGACTTTTGTAGTGCTGTCAGATGAAGAGACGGGGCGAATGATTACACGTCTTGAATCGACGGAAGTTACGGCGCGCCTCCATTTGGGGACTGTGCGGCGGATTTGATTGTACAACAGCCTTTGAGGCGGGATCAAGGCAATTCGAGGCGTTGGCCGCGGTTCTGGGTTAGGGGAGGAGGCAATCCGTTTCGCATGCGGGGCAAGATGCCCCGCCTACTAGGTTGGTGTCCGGAGCATTATTTGGAGTCGCGAGGGGCTTTGAGTTCTCCCCAGAGTGTGGCGAGTTTTCCTTTCGAGGTGACGGCGGTGGTTGGTATAGTCCTTTTGAGTATGACACCGTCCGCACCACCTGCCCAGAGGGTTTGCGTCACTTCATGGTATCCGAGGTAGGTTGGGAAGTGGGGCCCCTCCCATTCCACCTGCCATGTATTTCCATCATCCTCGCTGTGTAGAATTCGCATTACCCATTCTTCAGTCGGCAGTTTGTGAGATGCCGCGACCCATACGTTGTTCATATCCGCGAAGACCGCCAAGCACATGGCTGAGTGTTTTTCTGTCCATGTTTGACCTCCGTCCGAGGTGTACCAGACGCCGGAATCATCCCCCCAGGCAATCGCCCAGCCTCGCGACTCATCCACAAAATCAATGTCATGAATCCCGGTAATCCAATTTGGATACGGGTGGCCCGTCCCTTCCCATGACATGCCGCCGTCTGTGGTTCTATACATGAATTTTCCACGCTGTGTGATCCAGCCGCGTTCTCGACCGACGAAGTCTATATCTTCCGGTCTCCTATATGATGCTCCTAAACCTACCCCGACAACTCCGGGAAAGGGCTGCACTTGGCATTTCCACGTTTGTCCTCCGTCATGTGTAGAGTAGAGGAAGTGCCATACCAATAAATCGCGCTTTCCGAATTCCTCCGCCCCCACCCAACCGACGTCCGTATGGCCGATCAGCCATCCGATCCTTTCATCAATAAATTGGATATGGGTTGAATGAAGGCGCCGCCATATCGCAATCCGCGGCATGGGTTTTGTTTCACCAATCCAGACCAGCTCTGTAACTTTCCCACGCCGCAATTGCCATGTCACACCGCCATTGGCACTATGATAAATCTCAACGTCGTCCATTAATGCCGGCTCTTCGCGTTTAGGTGCGTCGTCACCGAGTTTCCAGCCAATGGTTGGAGAAACAAAATGGGTGCGCCGGCGTCTGTATCCCCTATAATTATGAAAAATTCCGGGCGGTTCACCCTGCCGCCAACTTTGTCCGCCATCGGACGTACGCAAGATAATCTCTTCCACCAGCGAAGTGCCGACATCCTCTAAAAGAAAACCTTGCGCCTCAGCCCAGCCGGTGTCGGCATCAATGAAGTGAATCAATTCTATGCCGTGGACTGCCTCCTCAATGCGAGGTGGATGAACTTCGACCCAAAGGTTTGATGCGTGGGCACACGGTAGCGTGAAGCTCAAGGCAGACACCATGACAATTAGGGCGGTTAGGGGCGGGTAACAGAGGAAGTGGTTTTTATTGCGGTTCATCGTGAGTCCTTTCCATATCGTCCGGTTTTGAATTGTCCCGTAGAATTGTGAGTATTCAATGCAGTGTGACGAGGGACATAACCCTTTTCCGATGCGGGGCAAGATGCCCCGCCTACCAAGTTTATGGATACCCCGCCTACCAAGTCAGAATAGAGAGATGTGTCGGCGATTCACAACGGCACCCCATTGGCTGCTACAAAACTCGGTTTCGCGGCGTATCAATCGTTTCCCGACCATCCGGGGGCGATAAGGCTGTAGTTGTGCCAGACGGGTGTCTCAGAGCTATCTTTTTGGGAATTGTCGTTTGACATGCCGTATGGGTTTGAACCGTACGACGTGAACGGTATGTAGGAACTGTACGGCGTCCGAGTTTTTTTCGGTGAAACCCCAAAGATGTTTCCGTCTGAGCCGAATAGATTTGAGCGCTTGTTCGCGGGGTTCGGATTGTTGTCGCGCGGCGCGCCCCAGAGCGATTTGGTCCGTCTTCCGGCGAACGGTTTCGACGACTTCCATTTAGTCGAGGATTGGCGGGAGTAGAAACTCCGCGTAGTGGAACGTGAGGATGACCGCTTGTGAAATGTGCCGAGGTTTCGCCGCGGATTGCCTTTGATTTGATACCCTTGAGGCACACGCCTCCCTTGGTATCCCTGTGGTACACGTCTGCCTTGGTACCCCTGTGAATGATATTTGCCGTAATGTCGCCGCTGATAGTGTGCGTCTTGGCGGTCACGCGGCGTGATGTTAACGGGATTGAGGCCGCGGTTCAATGGATCGCCATCGGACCCCACAAGACAGTCGGAATCTGCGCTCGCCTTGCGATTTGCCTCCGCGTCCGAGAGGTGTGCGGGAAGGAATACAAGGGCAATCATCAGATTTGTAACTAACAGGGGGAGAATAGTTCGGCTTGTTGTTAACGGGGCTAAGTGGTTCATGGTGAGACTCCTTTCGCGTTTTTGTGTGGTTGGAGGTGAATGGGAGCGTGGAGGAGACGACCACGGGACATTATATTGAACATCGGTTAGGAATGTCAATCAAAACAGTGGCTAGTGGTCAGTGAAAGCGAGTGATCAACTGAGTGAATAACGAAGGATCAAGCGAATGGATAATGAGCGCGATAGCTATCCCATAGAGCTCCCATAGAGATCTTCAATGTCAATAGAAAACGATTATGTCCACATTTCCGCACTCCAGAGGATCAAACGAGTGAATAGCGAGTGCGATAGAGATCCTGTGCAATGTGGAGTGTTACTTGAGAGCGCGCCATTATCCCTGTCGGAATAATTCTTTCAGCAAGTAACACTCCTTTTTCGCTCAATGACTAGCCGTGAAAAGTGTTCCTTCGTGGTCTGGTTTTCACTCCAGCGGAGTGCTATGTCAATAGAACACGATGTGTCCAAATTTCCGCGCTCCAGCGGAGCGCCATGTGGTGTATTGCTAGATAGTGTTACTTGAGAGACAAAATTAAGAACATGAAAAACCTGTCTACAAATAACCAAAAATGGCCTTGCTACCGATTATTCAAACAGACTCTAACGGAGTAGGTGTTTAGTGATTGGATCTGCGGACATTTCGTAGCAACCAAATAATCGAGACGCATGTATGCACGCATGGTTCTCCGTAGGGGTTGGGTTTCCCAATCCTTTGGCCACACATCCTCGACGAATACGGACTTCTGTGGGTCGATTTTCGAAACGAGACGTTATGGTGTCGAAATATGAATCTCGGACCAGATCTGCGCTCAACCCGCCTGGTTTGAGTCTGCCAAAGCACATCGATCAATGGGCGAGGAAAAATCTCTATCCCCCACGCTATTCACTCCCTCGATCACGCCCTACAGAACTACAGTCTCGTGCCTTTATTGCGATTGAATTTTTTTGGGGTTGATTAACTTAACTAGCGTATAGTATATTTTTAGCGCAGTAACAGTTTTTCGAGTTCACATCCCAAGCTGAGGCTATACGAAATATCTACAGGAATGACGGAATTGCGCAATACGCCACATGCAGACGCTACCGACAAAGCAGACTTTGCTCAAACCGTCGTGAGTGTCTATCAGAACACGTTCGACACGCGCGGTATCACGGCTCCACTATCTTCCGTGATTCAGCGTGTTCGCAACGGCGGATTCGGACTCAAGCGTAAAACGGCACGGGCACGCACGCTGGCAGCGAAGAACAAACCTGCCTATCGGAAGTTCAAGGGAAGACAGCTCCCCGCCTTCACGCCGGCGGGCGTGTTCTCAAGGCGTAACCGCAAGGGGCTGGTTTCCCACTCCGGCTTACTTGTGCTCGACTACGACGACATCGAAGGTCGGAACCTCGCGGATATGAAGGAGATCGCAACGGGCGCGGCTCATACCGCGGCTGCGTTTGTCAGCCCGTCGGGAAACGGTATCAAGGTGCTGGTCGCGGTCGAACCCAAACCCACCGACGCCGTTTCACACACTGACGCGTGGCGCGCCGCCGCGGCGCATTACGATGAGCTGCTTTCGGGAACGGCGGATTCAAGCGGCAAGGATTTGCCGCGCCTGACATTGCTTGCGCATGATGTGTCCGCCTACCTCGCCGAGGAGGTCACTCCACTTTGGTGGGAAGCAGTCTCTCACTCCACACATTCGGGCGCTCAACCATCCCGAAATGGAGCAGCGACCGTCCCTCGTAACAAGGAGAGCACGAACGGCAAAAACTCTCCTATCAATGATGCCGCGCTGGGGGATGCGCTCCATCATGTTCCTCCCGACGACTATGAGACTTGGCTGCTCGTCGGTATGGCAATCCACCATGACGGAGGGGACATTTCACTATGGGAGGCGTGGAGTCGGTCCGCCCCGTCAAAATACGAAGCAGGGGCGTGTGAACGCAAATGGCGCACGTTTACCGCCGGGGGAGGGATTACGCTCGGCACCGTGTATGACCTAGCCAAACGGAACGGATGGAAAGGGAAGACACCGCGCGGACGGAAGAAAAAGAGTTCGGCGGAACCGGCATCTGCAGAGTTGCCGTATTCGGACGCCTATAACGCGGATGTGTTCGCACGACAACACGGGAACGACTATCGTTGGGTTGACGACAACAATCATTGGTTATTTTGGACGGGCAAACGGTGGGCGGTGGATCGGCACAACACTATCAATGAAAAGATGAAAACTACGGTTTTGGGACTGTCCGCCAAGGCTGATCCGCTGTCGGATAACGACGCCGTAAGCAAGCTGTTCAAGCATATCGCCTCAAGTCTTTCTCAGGCGAAGATTAAAGCCGCCATCGAGTCCGCGCGCAGTCTTCTCGCGGCTGTCCCCGAAGATTTTGACACCAAGGGGCACCTGTTCAACTGCGCGAACGGCATAATCGATTTGCGGGACGGAGCGTTCCGAGAGCATCGGCGCGAGGATTTATTGACTCGGCATTCGGGGTTCGAATGGAAGGGGCTTGAGCATGAAAACGGGGAGTGGAATCGGTTCATGGAGCAGATTCAACCGGATCCGGAGGTGCGGGAGTTTCTGAAGCGGGCGGCGGGGTACTCGGCTACGGATTCCGTGCGGGAGGAGTGCTTGCTGTATTTGTACGGGGACGGGGCAAACGGAAAGTCTACGTTTATCGAGTCGATATGGCGGGCGATGGGCAACTACTGCCAAGCGGCAATGGCGGGCGCCATCCAGCGCGCGGATGGGCAGTACGAAAATCCAACGGCGCTGCAGTACGCCGTCGCGGACATGAAAGGCGCTCGGATGGTGGTGCATGACGAGGTGGAAAGCGGGGCGCGGCTCGCCGAATCGTTCGTCAAGAAACTGACGGGCGGCGACACCCGGAAGGGGCGGCACCCTTACGCCAAGCGCCCAATCGAATACCGTCCGACGGATACGCCGTGGCTGTACGGGAATCACAAACTCGAGATCCGGGGCGCCGATGACGGCATCTGGAGACGGATTCACCTCGTCAATTTCACGCAGCATTTCGAGGGCGCCGGGAAGGACAACCGCCTGAAGGAACATTTGACCACCAACCCGGACATTCAGTCGGCAATCCTAACGTGGATTGTGCGAGGCGCCATGGATTGGTACGCCCACGGCTTGAAACCGCCGGATGCGGTGAGGCAAGCGACGGAAGAGTACCGACGCGACCAGGATGACATCGGGCGTTTCGTTGAAACGTTCTGTATCCAGAGCGAAGACGCCTTTGCGAGGACGAGCGATCTGTATGAGTGCTACGAAACGCGCTTCGAGGGCACAAAATCGAAGAACGCTTTTGGGCGCGAGTTGACGCGGCGGGGTTTCGGGATTGGTCAGCGGCGGGTCGGCGGGCAAAAAGCGAAGGTCAGGCTTGGGATTGCGCTGTTGTAGATTCAGATGGCCGGACACGAAAGTAAGACGGAAAAAAACAGTGGTTAGTGATCGGAAAGAGCTTAGACCCTGTTTGAAAAGTACATTTGTAGGGTGCGATCAACCGAGTGAACAACGAGGGCGATAGGGATCCTGTGCAATGTCGAGTGTTACTTGATAGCACCCCATTATCCCTGTCGGAATAATTCTTTCAGCAAGTAACACATATGATACAATAGGATTGGTTCGGGCAATTAAAGACGGAACGTTCCTTGGTGTTTGTAAACCCGCTTGATAGCATCGTCCGGGTTATGCATGTTTTGTTCATTGGTGGACACAAGCAAAATTCCCTATTATATTGATCATCTGGCGCATCATACGAAAACGGGAAATCGATAGTAACCAATTGCACTGAGCCGTCTATGACCACGATTTCCCGTCAACTGACCATCCCTTTACTCCACGCCTTCCTTTTTGCGGAATACCCCACCGCCCGTGAGCACCAAGCATAAAGCAAAGATCAAGAGGAAGACCAAAAGATAACCCGGCAATGGGGCATCTGCGTACCTCCAAAGTTGAAACCCAACACCGTTTGCCCAGGCTAGCAGGGCAATCAAGATATAGGTGCCCCACGTCTTCTTGTATCCGATAGCCCAGCCAATCCCGGCGACCAAACCGAACACCGCACAGTGCCAAACTTTTACGAGCACAGCTCCTTCAATGGCGTTCTTATAGACTGCCGGCGCGAACACGGAAAGTGCGAGCCACGCCACCACACCACCAACCGTGCACGCTATCAGCTTTAGAACCACTCGAAGTGCATTGCGAATTTCCATCTTCACCTATCCTCCTCTCCCATGAATTGTATCACGATACCTCACGAAACACAAACGGAGGAATTTGAAAAAGTGTTTTGGTGACGGATCTATCGTCCTAGGATTTCTATATCATTTAATTACTGTCGGGAATCGGAATTCCCTCCTACCCCAATACATACTCCTTTTGTAATCTCTATTACGCTGGGATCTCTATGGGATTTCTATCGCGCTCGTTAGCCACTCGCTTGATCTATTCGCTCGCTCGATCTCCGAATGCTGTGCTATACTAGCCGGAATGCTAATCGGAGGCGAACGTGAGCGGTTTAGAAAGTCAATCTCGCCTAAAGGCGTGGTTGTTGGATAAGAAAGAAAAGTATTTGAACGGCTGGGATCGTGAGCCGACGGTCATCCTGCTCGGTTCGGCGATTCTGTTAACGCTCTACCGGTTCTACAGCAGCCGCACGTTCTTCCGAAAACACCTCGCGAAGTACGTCGTCCACCTTCCGCTCTCCGGACTCTACCGTCACTACTACTGGTTCCTCACCAGCCTGATTACGCTCCTGCTGTTGCCGATGCTGGTCGTGAAATTCGGCGTCAAGGGGCATCTCCGCGACTACGGCTGCCGGCTGAGCCACGGCAAACTGGGCTGGGGATTTGCCCTCGGCGGTTGGATTCTCATGATTCCCGTTCTGCTCCTCGTCGTGCACCTGTACCCCGCATTCCAAGCGAAATACCCCCTCAACAAACTCGCCGCCACCAGTTGGAAGACCCTCCTCCTATACGAGCTTGCCTACGGCGCTTACCTGTTCGCGTGGGAGTTCTTCTTCCGCGGATTCATGCTGTTCGGGCTGGAGAAACGGTTCGGGAACTATAGCATCCTCATCCAGACCATGCCCTTCGCCGTGATGCACTACTCGAAGCCGTTCCCTGAGGTGATAGGTTCCATCGCTGCCGGGCTGCTGCTTGGAGCCGTGGCGTTTGAAACGCGGTCCTTCGTCTACGGCGCCGCTATCCACTGGCTGGTCGCGGCATCCATGGATCTGATTTGCGTCATGAATCGGTGAAGGTCGTTGATCCATCGTCATGTGTTTTTGATTGACAACAAAGACTAATACCTTATAATTATCCTTGTCGCCGTCTCTTGCAAATTCATATGTTTTGCTCGGAATGGAACACCCGTTTGCACCAGAGACCTTAAGTCAAAGTAAGAACGCGAAGGGCATCATCATAATTACCTCCCCCAAACCAATAGTTGAACGAAAAAGATTGGCGAGTATACAAAAAGGGTATCTGTTTAGTCCATCGGTCTGGATTTGCCAATCCAGACCGAGCGGGGGCAGGGAACACGCCGAGTAGGGAAGTACAATGCTAATTCCGGCTAATCGGGGGCTTATATGCCCAGACCGGAAGTGCGACGAACTGTAATACTACGAACCAAACGATGCACTAAACAGTTACGCCTTTTTAATGAATCGGGACAATTTTCGACCTGCTAATTCAATCATATTACCGATGTTTGGAGGGACTAATGGCTACGAAGATATTTCCGCCGGGGGATACCGGTTACCCCATCGACACTGCCCACGTGAGCAGTATTGAACAGTACAAAGAAATATACGAAGAATCCATAAAAAACCCGGAGGCGTTCTGGGCGAATATCGCCGAGCGAATTTCGTGGTTCAAGAAGTGGGATAACGTCTGCGAGTACGACTTTGTCGGTGCGCATATCAAGTGGTTCGAGGGCGGCACACTGAACGCCTGCTACAACTGCCTTGACCGTCACGTTGAGGCTGGGCACGGCGACGCCACCGCGATTATCTGGGAGGGGAACGACCCGGCGGCAGACAAAACCTTCAGCTACAGCGAACTGCTGCGGGAGGTGAAACGCTTCGCCAATGTGCTGAAATCGCACGGCATCAAGAAGGGCGACCGTGTCTGCATCTACCTGCAGATGGTACCCGAGTTGGCGATTGCGATGTTGGCATGCGCCCGAATCGGTGCGGTGCACTCCATCGTGTTCGGCGCGTTCTCGGCGGAGTCGCTGCGCGACCGCATCAACGATTCCGAGTGCAAGATGCTGATTACGCAGGACACCGCCTTTCGGGGACCCCGCGGCGGCATCCCGATGAAAGCCAATGCGGACGCGGCAGCGGCGGAATGCCCCTCCATCGAACACATCATCGTTGTGCGCCACACGGGCGACGAGGTGGATTTCGAGTCGCCGCGCGACATCTGGTGGGACGACGCCATGGCGACCGCCGATGACGAGTGTCCGCCGGAGGAGATGGACGCCGAGGATCCGCTGTTCATCCTCTACACCTCCGGCTCGACGGGCAAACCCAAGGGCGTGCTCCACACCACGGGCGGCTACCTCGTATATGTGTCCTACACGCACCAGAACGTCTTCGACTACCGCGAGGGCGACACCTACTGGTGCACGGCTGACATCGGCTGGATCACCGGGCACTCCTACATCATCTATGGTCCTCTGGCGAATCGAGCCGTCAGCATCATGTTCGAGGGCGTTCCCAACCACCCCGACTTCGGACGTTTCTGGCAGGTGGTCGAGAAACATAATGTCGAAATCTTCTACACCGCGCCCACCGCGCTCCGCGCTCTGATGAAGGAGGGAGACGAATGGGTGAGGAAGTACGACAGGTCGACGCTCCGGTTGCTCGGCACCGTCGGCGAACCCATCAAGGAACCCGAATGGCTGTGGTACTACCATGTCGTCGGCGAGGGGCGCTGTCCTATCGTTGATACCTGGTGGCAGACCGAAACCGGCGGCATGTTGATTTCACCATTGCCTGCGGCGACCCCGCTCAAGCCGGGATCGGCGACCTTCCCGCTCTTTGGGGTGGAGCCGATTATTTTGGACGAGGGAGGCAACGAGGTTGAGGGGAATCCCGCCAGCGGCTATCTCTGCATCAAGTCGCCGTGGCCCGGAATCATGCGCACGGTGTACGGCGATCACGAGCGGTTTCGCGAGACCTATTTCGACCGGTTCCCCGGTTACTACATGACGGGCGACGGTGTGCAGCGTGACGAGGACGGTTACTACTGGATTACCGGGCGCGTGGACGATGTGCTGAATGTGTCCGGTCACCGCTTGGGTACGGCTGAGGTTGAGGGCGCCATCGGTCAGCACGGCGCGGTCGCGGAAGCGGCAGTGGTCGGCTATCCGCACGATATCAAGGGTCAGGGAATCTACGCTTATGTCACGTTGATGACCGGGGAGTCCGGCTCGGATGAGGTTGAAACCGGCATCAGGCAGGCGGTGCGCCAGCATATCGGTCCGCACGCTTCGCCCGACAAGATCCAATTTACGCCGGCGCTGCCCAAGACGCGCTCCGGCAAGATTATGCGGCGTGTCTTGCGCAAGATTGCCGAAGGGGATATTACGGACCTCGGGGACACGTCGACGCTCGCGGAGCCGGGGGTTGTGGGTTCATTGGTGGAGGGCAGGAAGTAGGTAAAACAGTGGTGAGTGGCTAGTGATGAGAGGCGAGTCAAAAGATAAATGTAGGCGGGGCATCTTGCCCCGCTTCCGGGTCTTGCGGACGTGGTATGGACGTACGAGCGGGGCAAGGGGAATTCTATCGCGCTCCCTATTCAGTCGCTTGATTCCCGCCTACGGGAGTGGGGTGGATTTTCGCTATGAGGGAGTTTCTATCGCGGTCGCTGTCCACTCGCTTGAAGGGATCTCTATCGCACTCGCTATTCAGTCGCTTGATCCCGCTTCCGAGTTTTGTGGACGTGGTATTGACGTACGAGCGGGGCAAGATGCCCCGCCTACAAGGTCGGTGGTCGAGTACGGTCGAATGAGCGGGGCAAGATGCCCCGCCGTGGCGTATGTCGACACCTAAACCAAACAAGGGAAACATGGACCCTCTTCCAAATCGTAGAAGCCACCAATTACGAAAAGGACGGCACGAAGTATCCGGTACCTGCTACTTTGTGACGACCTCCACATTCAACCGGAAGCGTATTCTCTCAAGTCCCCAAGTTGCACAGATCATTTTCAACGCCTTCCAGTGGCTGGAAGACAAGGAACGAATAAGGTGGATATGTGTCATGGTAATGCCTGACCACATTCATGCGGTTATCCAACCGGGTTGCAATCAAACACTGGGAAGTGTTCTGCATTCCCTGAAGAGTTTCACGGCGAAAGAGATTAACGCGCTGCGTGGTGAAACCGGCTCTGTATGGCAGGAGGGATATTATGAGCGCGGGATTCGAGGAGAAGAAGCGTTGAATGAGATTGTGCAGTATTGCTATGGGAACCCGGTTCGGAAGGGCTTGGTTAAACGGGCGAGAGATTATCCCTATTGGTGGTGCAAATATAAGATGGAGTAGCGGTTGGTAGGGGATAGGCAAATGTGGTCGAAGAAATAGACAAATATGGACGGGGTATAGACACATGTAGGCGGGGCATCTTGCCTGCTCCCAAGTTTTGTGGACAGGGTACGACGTACGAGCGGGGCAAGATGCCCCGCCCACGAATCGAAGTGGATTTTTGTGATAGGACAATCTCTATCGCGGTCGCTATCCGCTCCCTTGATCCCGCTTCCAAGTTTTGAGGACGGGGTACGACGTACGAGCGGGGCAAGATGCCCCGCCTACGAGGTCGGTGGGCGATTGCGGGCGAATGAGCGGGGCGAGAAGATTTCTATCGCGCTTGCTATTCACTCACTTGATCCCCGCCCACGGAAATTGGTCACCAACGGAACCGGAAACGTAGGAGGAATGTGATTTGCCATCATCGCAGAAAATTATTGACGAATTGAAGAAATGGGACGTTACCCATGTGATTGGACTTCCGGACAACGGGTCGGCGAAGCTCTTCGAGGAACTTCGCGGCGAACCGGAGATTGATGTCGTCACTGTCACACGCGAGGGGGAGGCGTTCGCCATCGCGTCCGGGTTGTATGTCGGCGGGAAGCAGCCGGTGGTGCTTATCCAGAATACGGGATTCTTGGAATCGGGGGACGCCATCCGAGGCACCGCCGTCAATATGGAAATCCCGTTGGTGTCAATCATCGGCTATCGCGGCTATCAAACGCTGCGTCCGGAGAGCAATCTCCACCCCGATTCCGCGGCGACATTTCTGGTGCCGACGCTCAAAGCGTGGGGAGTTCCCTACGACATCATCGAATCCGATGACGATATCGACCACATCAGCGGTGCGTTCCGGAAGGCGCAAGCCACGTCGCTGCCAGCCGCTGTCCTGATAATCGGGGCTTGTTCTTAAGCCTCGGAAAGACAGTTGCCAGTGGACAGTTATACCTTGCGTTGGGTAATATTGCGCTTGTATTCTCAGCAATATTAGTTTGTAATAGTGCTTACTCAGCACCAGCAGGTCGCGATTCGGAGAGGGAACTCTATGGGAGTACTATCGCCTTCTAACCACTCAGTTGATTGTTCCTTATCCAGTCTATTGATCGCTCCTACAAGCGGATTTGGACGCTTTACTGGCACAGATAGCATGACGGAGGAATCTATCGTCGTACAGATGCGATCACAATCTAACAGATCGTGGTACAGGAATCTATCGCCATCGGGATAGGATCCCTTGAAAATACGCAACTTCCAGCAGCGTGAAGTATAGATTCACGTCTGCCATCCATTGACCATCACTAGCCACTGGCCACTAACCACTGCATTTTTGGCAGATTGGGATTCCGCCGTGCCTCAAACATTAGCCGACCAAATTGAAACCCGGATTCGCAGCAGAACTATCAAGCAGATAGACCAAGGGCTACGCCCCGGCGAATTCATTTATCCCGCCTATTCCGACCTTTCGTTGGTCAACATCCCCGCCACGCTGCTGAAGCTATTCGACATCCGCATCCCGCATCACGCCCCGCTGCCCGACGCCCTGACCGAGGGGCAGAGCGAGGGGGTACGGAAGGTGATACTGTTCCTCGTCGACGCCTTGGGATACAATCAACTTCGATCGGTGTTGAGCTCCGAACCCAACCTGATCATCAACGAACTTATCAGCCGCGGTCGATTCGCCCCCCTCACCTCGATTTTTCCATCGACAACGGTAGCGGCGCTGACGAGCCTTAGCACCGGTTTGACCCCTCAGGAGCACGGCATGCTCGGTTTCCATCTTTTCCTCAGGGAGTATGCTACCGTCGCCGATATGATTGGGTTTACTCCGATTCATGACGGCGAACATGGACGCCTGCTGCGCATGGGGTTGGAGCCTCAACGGTTTCTCCGGGCGGAGACTGTAGGTCAACGGCTCGCAAACGCCGGGATTCCGTCGTATGTGCTTATCAAGAGCATCTATAAAGAAAGCCCGTTATCCAAGATGTTTTATAACGGCTCAAAGGCAGTGCACGGATTCGTAAATTCCTCGGACATGTTTGTGACGCTGAAGCGGTTGGTGACGCAGAATCCCGATGAACGGGCGTGTATCATGGTGTATTGGGATGCCATCGACTCCATCTCGCATGCTTACGGCGCGAACAGCGAGGCGTTTGCGGCGGAGGTTCGGAATCTGTCGTATTCCCTTGAGCGTGAATTCATGGAGCACGTTGACTCCCAAATTTCGGGTACCACACTGCTCATTCTGACCGCCGACCACGGGCAAGTGACGGTGCCCGATAACCGGCTGGTGCGGGTCGATCGGCACTCCAAAATCAGGGACAATCTGCTGTTGCCACCGACAGGAGATTTCCGGGCGGCGTACCTATACGCCAAGCAGGGCAAGGTCGAGGCGTTGCGCGCTTATTTGAAAGAACAGCTCTCCGATCAGATGGTCGCCATTCCTTCGTCGAAGGCGCTGAGTTCGGGGCTGTGGGGATACGGAGATGTGCACCCGGAAGTGCCCGAGCGAATGGGCAATCTCGTCGCCATCATGCGGGATAACTACGCCTTTTACTCGTCTGTCAAAGAAAAGCCGTATTACACGGGCGGCAAGCACGGCGGCTTGACGCCGGACGAGATGCTGATTCCGTTTCTGTGTGTTCGTCTCGGATAAACGGACATCATCCTTTTCTTGGGAATAAACGATAGTAACAATCCTTGAAACACTTTTAGGTGTTTTAGTGTTGTCATTTAGTGTCAATTTTTGATATGATTAGGTAACTTCATGAGAGGATAGCACTATGAAATTCACAGTCCAAGAGGAATTCGAATTGTTTCAGGCGAATAAGGACGAATGGATTAAAGAGCACGAAGGAAGATTCGTTTTGATTAAGGGCAAGCAAGTCGTAGGATTTTTTGATGACGAACAACATGCGATTGATGAAGGATTAAAACGATTTCCTAATACTGCTTTTTTTGTTGATGAAGTAGCTGAAAAAGATGATATTCGTTTTGTGCCTAGAATAGTGCGCACGGCATAGTGAATTATACATTTGTTGGGAATGAAACTGATTCCGAACTGATTATACCAGTATGGCTACAAATCAGCTCAACCTCGCCACCGTTAGAAGATAGGTCGACAACATATTTAGGCAAGGGCTTGATAGATACGGGAGCAACTTGTACCGGAATTCACCGCAGTGTGCAAGAGAATCTTGGTCTTGGGATTTCACACAGAGCTAGAATCTCCACACCGACTTCTAGCAATACAACTGCAGATGTATGTATATTTCGCTTGGGATTTATGAATGGCTTGAGTATAGATAATTTGCACGCAGTTGTTTTGGATGAATCGCTTTCTGCTGTGGAAGGTAGAATGATAGATTGCCTCATTGGAATAGATGTATTGAGGAAAGGTTATTTTGCTTACAATGGTGAATTGAGACAATTTTTATTCCAATATGGATATGGAACTCCGGCCCGGAGTTAAACCATGATCCACAATCTGTGCACAGAATCTCCACTAAGGTTTCATCTCTTTTACCTTCTTACCATCTGGCGCAATGCCAAACAGTGACTTTGCCACGTTTTCAGGCGTATCGGGTATTGATTCAACGGTACGCTTTTCAGGACGGCCTACCTTACGATTCTTGTCGTTTTTCTTCATGCCTTTTATTATTATCCCCTTTGCTATGGTTGTGGATCCTACACTCCGCACCTTGTAAGTGCTAATTTTGGTATTTGTTAGTATCGTTTCAGTGACTAATGGTGATAGCATATACTGTATTCTAATTAAATATAACGTACTATATATTGAAATTACAATGCAAGACTGATACGAGCATCACCCATAGAGTAACCCCCGCCAAAAGCTAGTTATGGGCGAAAAACGAGGGTTTATTGACAAAAGAATTGTACCGCCAAGAATAATGGTGTAATATCCACATTGAGGATCTCTGTCAGGGTCTACTATCGGGATTGGCTATCGCCGTCGTTATTCACTCCGTTGATCCTTCACTATTCGTTCAGTTGATCGCTCCTTGTTCAGTCGCTTGATCCTACAGGAAATGGTGGGCAGTGCCCACCCTACAAATGTACTACCAGCCTTGATAGAATTCTAACTCCTCCTGTGGAATCTGCGATTCATTTTATCAATCGGGCGGCAATTCACTTTCTAGAAGGCGCTGCTACAAATGAGAATAACTGTGATATTACTTCTACTGTCTATTCTGTTTCCGTTCAATACACTTGCCCAAGATTACACGCAATTGGGATTGCCCGATGGCGCTAAGGCGCGTTTGGGTAAGGGCACGATAAATGACATAGCATATTCACCGGACGGTACGCGGCTCGCCGTCTCCAGCACCATGGGTTTTTGGCTGTATGATACGGCGACGTTTCAAGAGGTTCCCTTACTCGACCTGCCTACCCGCGCGATCTTAAACGTGGCGTTCAGCCCCGATGGCAAGGTGCTTGCTTGTTTGAGCAGCCAACAAATGCGATTGTGGAATCCTGTCACGGGAGAATATCTGCGCGCACTTGCCGTGCCTACGGAATCGTCGGTGCATAGGTTATGGTTCAGTTCAGATGGCAATACTCTTGTGGGCGCCAGTTACGGCAACAATACGATAAGTTTTTGGGATGCCGCCACCGGGAAGTCTCTCCGCACCCTCACCTTGGAGGCGAAACAGTCCTCTATTGTGGCATTCAGCCCGGAAACCGGAATGTTTGCCAGCGGACGTGAGCGGAAGATTCATCTCGCTGATGCGGTCACGGGAAATCATCTACGCATACTAAAGGCGCCGCCTAAGGCTGAAGTACGATGCATAGGGTTCAGCCGGGATGGCGGCACGCTTGCCAGCGGACGCTGGGGCGAAATCGATCTTTGGCATACCGCTACGGGAAAACGTCTACTTACACTCACCGGACATCACCGAGCTATCAGTGGCGTGGCATTCAGCCCGGACGGAAAAACACTTGCGAGCGGGGGTATCGACAATACGGTGCGGCTGTGGGATACTGGATCGGGACAACATCTGCGCACGCTGACCGGGCATAGGGATGTTGTCTTGCGCTTGGAGTTCAGCCCGGACGGAAGCACGCTTGTCAGCGCAAGTCGGGACCGTACAGTGCGGGCGTGGGATACCTTAACGGGGAAGCTCCGGCACACAATCACAGGGCACACGAGCCGGGTCACGAGCGTGGCGTTCAGTCCCGACAGCAGAACGCTTGCCGGCGGCGGGGGTATGTTTTTCTCATCAATTCAACTGTGGGATGCCTCTTCGGGGAAACATCTGCGTACGCTCAACAAGGATTCTGCGTGGATCTCAAGCATAGCGTTCAGCCCGGACGGAAGCACTCTTGCGTGCGCGAACTTCGGCAAATCGGTACACCTGTGGGATGCCTTGACCGGGGAGCATCAAAAAACACTCACCGGCCATAGAGGTCTTGTGCTGAGCGTGGCGTTCAACCCGGACGGCAGGACGCTTGCGAGTGGGAGCACTGACAAAACGGTGCGGGTGTGGCATGCTTCAACCGGAAGACGCCTGCGTACACTTACCGGGCATACGGCTTCAGTCAGGGACGTTGCGTTCAGCCCGGATGGGCGCATGCTTGCGAGTGGAAGCAGGGACGAAACGGTGCGATTGTGGGATCTTGTAACGGGGAAACACCTGCGTACACTCGTCGTGCATGTTGACTCAAGTGGGGACTCCGCGTTCAACCCGGCAGGAACGGTGCCGTCTAGCGCGTCCGAGAACCGATCTGAGCGGCCGCAGGATGCCGGTACGGGAGGTCATATTGAGATGCTGGTGCATACGGTAGTGGTCGACAGCGTAGCGTTCAGCCCGGATGGCAAAACCCTCGCGGGTGGAACCTTGGAGGGAATCTGTCTTTGGGACACCGTGACTTGGAAACATCAACGGATGCTCGACATGCACGCAGTTCCAGTCACCAGTCTGGCGTTCAGCCCGGATGGCAGGATACTTGCCGGTAGGAGGGGAATGAAAATCCATCTCTGGGATATGCCCTCGCGGAAGCACCTTCGAACCCTCACCGGGCATCTGAATCCAGTCGTGGACTTAGCGTTCAGCCCAGATGGAAGCGTGCTCGCCAGTGGAAGCCAAGATGCTACCGTGCTGTTGTGGGATGCTAGCCGTTTCGCCGCCGGGAATTGAGTTGTCAGTTTGACTATGAGAAGCAGAATCTATCACATCAAGCTAGCGTATAGGGAGTAGGATTTCCTATCGCCTTGGGATCTCTATCGCACGGGATTTCCTATCAGAATCTACTATGGGATTCACTATCGCACGGGATTCTCTATCGCCTTCACTTTTCGTTCAGTTGATCGTTGTCCACTCGTTTGATCCTTCACTATCCGTTCAGTTGATCGCTCATTCTTCATTCGCTTGATCCTACAGGAAATGGTGGGCGGTGCCCACCCTACAAATGTACTACCAAGTAACACTAACACAAAGAGCGTGCTGAAAAGCGTTTTCGACAATTCGATTTCACCTCAATTTCGTTGATGGGAAAACCGATTTAAGCTGCTTGTGCGATTAGATGAAATCCTAATTGTTTGGCTTTACGTTCCAGGTTCTTGACTGCCCTTTGGCGAGCCTGCTCTTCATAGTAGCCGGAAGGAGGTTCACGGTAGGACGTCCGATTTTTCAGCATGGCATAGATAATACGTGCGAGTTTATGAGCAATTGCCGTGATGGCCTGAGCAGGACCGAGCCTCGCTCGCTGACGACGATAATAACCGCCGAGAGCACCTTTGCTTGTCGATATGCCTTGCGCCGCCAGCCTCAGCGCGCGTGCCGCACGACTGTTGTTTTTCTGTGTTTGACGGTGCATCACTTTGCCACCCGTGATTTGGTTGTTCGGACATAAACCCAGCCAGGAGGTGAAATGTTTGACCGTAGGCCATTTGCTCATATCGGTGCCGATTTCACTCAATATCGCTTGTGCATTGAGCACATTGACTCCCTCAATCTGAGTGAGATCTATCCCGCTTAGTTGATACAGATGTTGACGCAAATTAAAACAGGGCTCATTCCCCTTTGGACGACGTCGCTTTCTTTGACTCTCCGGCAATGGGTGCGCTTTGATGTCAATCTGGGGTTCAATCGTCTGATAAAACTTTTCGATTTCTACATCACAATCGCTGATTTGCTCCTGATAAAAATCGTAGGCTTGCAACGCTTGCTTGAGGGCGAACAGATGTTCGGACTTGTAATTGCCCTCAAGAGATTTGCGAATTTCTTTTTCACTCTTGGCACATCGCTCGTCACGATGTGCTGCCAATTGGTCGGCGTCGCGTTGACCCTTGACGATGTCTCTGATGATACGCATGCCTGTCAGACCGGTGATGTCTGAGATGACGTTGGTCAGCTTGAGATTCATCAGTTGCAATGCCTTCTGCATATGTTGCACTTGTGTCGAGCACATCGTGATTAGATTGGCTCGATGCCTCACTAATGAACGCAAGGCGCAAATCTCTTCAGCAGGGCGGAATGAAGCCGAAAGCAGCCCATAGGTATGCAACTGCTGTATCCATTGACAATCTTCAATGTCAGTTTTCTTACCGCTAACGTTTTTGATATGACGCGCATTCACCAGATACACTTCAAAGCCGCGTGCCTCAAGCATTTCATAGATTGGAAGCCAGTAGATACCTGTTGATTCCATCGCCACCGTGGTCACGCAACAATGCTGTAACCAATCCGCTAAGCGATGGAGGTCTTCGGTAAAAGTCTTAAAGACTCGCACACAGTCTTTATCTCGTCCTTCAGGTACAGCAGCATAAATTTCAGCGTCTCCGATGTCTAGACCTGCCGCGTTATAATTGATTTGTCCAAAGGCATCAACTTCTTGAACCTCTTGGGTAGCAGGACGTTCTTTGAATCGTCCTTTTCTCGAAATGCCGGTTTTACGCCGTCTTTTCATCGTGAGTTCTCCTTGCCGAGATAGGGTTCGGAATATACAACATGGGTTTCAAAACCGGTGCAGGCGGAGTTATGCTTTGAATCGCTATTCTATCAAACGGGGTACCAATGCAATAAACCCCATGACAGGGAATCTTGCTTGTGTCCACCAATGAACAAATCATGCATAACTCGGACGATGCTCTCAAGCGGGTTTACAAACACCAAGAAAATTTCCGTCTTTGCATGCCTGAACCAACCCTATTGTAGCATAGGTGTTACTTGCTGAATGAATTATTCCGATAGGGATAATGGGGTGCTATCAAGTAACACTCCACATTGCACTCCTCTGGAGTGCGGGACTCTGGACATGTCGCATTCTATTGACATTTCGATCCTCTGGATCGAGGAAAGAGACTCCGACCAGAACGTGTTACTTGCTGAATGAATTATTTCGACAGGGATAATGGGGTGCTATCAAGTAACACTCGCTCGAAGCCAGTCATAGAGCGAAAAACGAGGGTCAATTTATGATGCACGACCCACATTGCGCAGGATTTACTATCGCCGTCGTTATTCACTCCGTTGATCCTCTGGAGTGCGGAAATTTGGACATATCGTATTCTATTGACACTGAAGATCTCTATCGCACTCGCTATTCACTCGTTTGATCCTCTGGATCGAGGAAAGAGACTCTGACTAGTAAGTGTTGCTTGCTGAAAGAATTATTCCGCTAGGGATAATGGGACGCTATCAAGTAACACTCCACATTGCACTCCTCTGGAGTGCGGGACTCTGGACATGTCGCATTCTATTGACATTTCGATCCTCTGGATCGAGGAAAGAGACTCCGACTAGAACGTGTTGCTTGCTGAATGAATCATTCCGACAGGAATGATGGGACGCTACCAAGTAACACTCCACATTGCACAGGATCTCTATCGCACTCGCTATTCACTCGCTTGATCCTCTGGATCGAGGAAAAAGACTCCGACCAGAACGTGTTACTTGCTGAATGAATTATTCCGACAGGGATAATGGCGCGCTACCAGCCTTGATAGAATTCTAACTCCTCCTGTGGAATCTGAGATTCATTTTATCAATCGGACGGCAATTCACTTTCTAAAAGGCGCTGCTACAAATGAGAATAACTGTGATATTACTTCTACTGTCTATTCTGTTTCCGCTCAATGCTCGCTCCGAACATTTAACGACAATAGGCTTGCCGGAAGGCGCTGCGGCGCGCTTGGGCAAAGGCCAGATATTCGAGATAGAGTATTCGCCGGATGGCGCTCGGCTAGCGGTGGCTAGTTCTATAGGTATCTGGCTCTACGATTTGGAGACGCTCCGGGAAGCCGCCCTACTCACCGGACATACCCGTTGGGTGCATAGCGTGTCGTTCAGCGCAGACGGCAGCACGCTTGTCAGCGGTGCGGATTATCCGGACAACACGGTGCAACTGTGGAATGCCAAGACAGGGGAACATCAGCGTACGCTAACGGGCCATACGAACTCTGTCTTGAGCGTTGCGTTTAGCCCGGACGGCAGCACGTTTGCCAGTGGAAGCCGTGACAAGACGGTGCGGCTCTGGGACGGGGACACGGGTGACCATCTGCGGACGCTATGCGGACACGCGTTAGCCGTTAGGAGTGTGGTGTTCAGCGCGGACGGGAGAACGCTTGCCGCCGGGAGTGATGATTCTACGATTCGGCTCTGGGATGTGGAAACCGGGGAACATCTGCGTACGCTTTCCGGCAGTGAAGAATCGGTCTATACGGTAGCATTCAGCCGGGACGGGAGCACGATAGCAAGCGGAAGTCGGGACTGGAGGGTGCGACTGTGGGATGCAAAAACAGGCGAACTTCGGCATGAACTCGCTGGACACCACGGCTGGGTTTTTAGCGTAATTTTCATCTCGGACGGCAACACCGTGGCTACCGGCGCGGGCGGTCAGGACACGACGGTTCGGTTGTGGGACACAGAAACGGGAGAACACCGGCGCACTCTCAAGGGGCACAGATTAGGAGTTTGCAGCATAACATTGAGTCCGGACCGCGAAACGATCGCCAGCGGTAGTTTTGACGGGACGGTGCGGTTCTGGGACGCAAAAACGGGGACACATCGGCGCACGTTGCTCGGGCATTCGTCTAGGGTACTTAGCATGGCATACGGACCAGATGTGAAGACACTTGTCGTCGGGAGTTCGGACCAAACAGTGATATTGTGGGATACCGAAACGGGTGAACATCCACTCACACTCACGTGGAATGGGCATTTGATCAGGAGCATCGCGTTCAGCTTAGACGGGCAGATGCTAGGAATCGGAAGTTTGGACAACAGGGTGCGGCTGTGGGACGCCGCGGCGTGGGATCATGTGCGCACAATTGTAGAAGATGGCTTTCCCGGACGTTCCTCCAGAGTCAACGGTATCGCCTTCAGCCCTGATGGCAGCACGATCGCTGTCGGGAATGAGAATCGCGCCGTGACTCTGTGGGATACCGAGACAGGAGAAGAGCGAAGTAAATTTGCTGGACATTCGAGTGCAGTCTGCGCCGTTGCATACAGCCCGGACGGGAAGACGCTTGCCAGCGGAAGTTTCGGAGGAGTTGTGAAACTGTGGGATGTCGAAACCGCGGAATATCGGCAAACACTGGACGGAGACAGCGGCTCCGTCTGGAGCATCACGTTCAGCCCGGGCGGCAAAACACTTGCGAGTGGGAGTTGGAAAGTGATTGATCTCTGGGATGCGGTGACAGGTGAACATCAACGCACACTCACCGGGCACACGGGTTCAGTCAATAGTGTAGCCTATAGTCCGGATGGTAGGACGCTTGCCGGCGGGAGTGATGATACGGTGCGGCTCTGGGAGACCAACACGGGGGAGCATTTGCGTACACTGACCGGACATTCGGCGTGGATCAATAGCGTGGCATACAGCCCGGATGGCAGCGTGCTTGCCAGTGGGAGTGATGATGGAACGATTCTGCTGTGGGATAATAGCGATCTCGCCGCCGGGAACTGAGCTGTCAGTTTGACTATGACAAGCAGAATCTAACAGCGAGTGCGTATAGGGAGTGGGATTTCCTATCTCCGTAACTGTTTAGTCTATCAATCTGATTTGGGAATGCTGGTTGGTCGTGCTGCAGTTTAGTCCCTGTTTCTATACCATGAGCGTAATGTAGGAGCGATCTCCAGGTCGCGATTTCCTGTTGGCGCGTACGTTTTGGACTGAACTAAACCTCATCTTCCGAATAATAGACTTGTGTAATCTTGAATTGTCACATACTAGATCTTGGGGTATATATTTACCAACGAGAAAAAATCACCAAGGTACCACCGTGAGTCCGATTGATTGACCTGTTTTGCCCTTCCATCATCAACTTCATTTTTACGAAGTAACCACCACATTGCGCTCCTCTGGAGCGCGGGACTCTGGACATGTCGCATTCTATTGACATTTCGATCCTCTGGATCGAGGAAAGAGACTCCGCCTAGAAAGTGTTACTTGCCGAATGAATTATTCCGACAGGGATAATGGCATGCTTTCAATTATGATGCGGGATACGGCCAACTGAGAAATTAAACTTTCAGGTGCTCGATAATGCGGAAGATAAGTAAACAGTAACCTATGTCCTTTGGTCGTCGCTGGCGCATTCAAAGGCTGGTGCGCAATGCGCACCCTACAACTAACTACCTTGGGCTGGAACTTTAACTCCTGACATTCGATATAAGGATAACGCACGTGAAGATTAACGAAAATGACCTCAGGTCAGCGCTACCGGAACTCACGACGACGATACGGCTGCCGGAACTCAGCGAGGCTGTGGAGGTGTGCCGAGACCGGTGGGGGATTCCGCACATCAGGGCGGAGAACGAGGCGGATCTGTTCTTTGCGCAGGGGTTCGCCACGGCGCAGGACCGGCTTTGGCACATGGACTTTGACCGGCACCAAGCGCTGGGGAGGTGGTCGGAGTTCGCTGGAGCGAGTGGAATTGAGCGGGACAGGTTGCTGCGTGCGGCAGGCATGGGACGCACGGCGAAGCTGGATTACCAACTCGCCAGTCCCACGGCACAGTCGATGGTCGACGCCTACACGGCTGGCGTGAACGCCTTTCTGGATACGACGAGGACATTGCCGATTGAGTACAAACTCTTGGACGCGCGTCCGGAGCGGTGGGAGAATTGGCATTGCCTCGCGGTCTACAAGATGCGCAACACGCTATTGGGCACATTCGAGCCGAAGCTGTTCCTAACGCGATTGGCGATAGCGCTAGGCGGGGAGCGGGCGGCAAGCCTAATCAAGGGCTATCCCGCCGGACACCTGCTCACGGTGCCGCCCGGCGCGGTGTATGAGGGTCCCCCGCTGGACGGACTTGAGGAACTCACAAGAGCCGCCGAAGAGGTAAACTGGCTGAACGAAACCGAATTCGGATCGAATGCTTGGTCGATCTCGGGAGAGCGCACGGCGTCCGGGTTGCCGCTGGTCGCGGGCGACTCGCATCGTGCGCTGGACACGCCGAGCGTCTACTATCAGGTTCATCTGTCGTGCCCGGAGTTCTCTGCCATTGGGCATTCGGTGCCGGGAATGCCGGGTGCGCTCCATTTTTGCCACAATGAACACGTGGCGTGGGGGATGACGTACGGCAGTGCGGATACGCAGGATTTGTTCATTGAGCAGTTCCGGGAAGGAGACGATGGACGCGAATACTTGTTCAAGGATGAGTGGCGCGAGGCTGAGGTGCTGAACGAAACGATTGAGGTGCGCGACGCGGATTCGATAGAACTTGAATTCACGATAACGCATCATGGACCCGTGATTGCTGGGGATCCGGCGATGGGCGTCGGCGTGGCAATCAGCGACCCGGGGCTGATTGACGGATCGCGCTGGGTGGACGCCGCGCTTGATGCCATGAAGAGCCGGTCGGTCGCCGAATTGCACGAAGCGTTTCGTGGTTGGACGGATCGCGTCAACAACTATGCGGTGGGTGATATAGACGGGAACTTCGGCTATATCCACGCGGGCAAGATTCCGGTGCGGGGCGAGGCAAACGGCTGGCGTGCGGTGCCCGGTTGGACGGGTGAGTACGAATGGGACGGCTATATTCCGCACGACGATTTACCCAAAGCCATCAATCCGGAGACGGGGTATGCGGTCACTTGCAACCAGCGCGTGGCGGGGCACGATTATCCGTACTATGTTGGCTTGTGTTTCACGCCGGAGCACCGCGCGCGGCGGGTGCAAGCGGGCATCTTGGGGCTTGAGGCAGGGTCGGCGACGGTAGACGACATGGCTCGCATCCACGCGGACAGAATATCCGAACCGGCAAGGATTTTCACGAGGGCGCTGATTGAGATTGAGCCGCTTGACGCCGATTCGGAGGCGGCGCTCGCTTTGATGCGTGAATGGGATTACCGCATGGATCGTGATCTGGCGCAGCCGCTCATCTACGCCAAGACAAGGGCGCACCTCGTCCGGCGAATCGTCGAACATCTGTTGGGGGATTTCGCGTCGGAGGTGCTTTCGGAGGCGGCTGGCAGCGCGACTATCTTGCGTCAGATTGTGGAACAGATGACACTGGGGATGGAGCGGGGCGATACGTCCATTACCCCGGATGGGGGCGACTGGGGGACGCTGTTGGCTGCGAGTCTTAGTGATGCTGTGCGGGAACTCAAAGATTCGCTCGGGGAGGATATGTCTCAATGGCGGTGGGGGCGGCTGCACCGTACGGCGCCGTGCCACCCGTTATCGGAGGTATTTCCGGAAGCGGCGGAACACTTGGACCCGCCCTCGGTGGAGACTCACGGCGACGGGGACACGCCGCTTGCGGGCGGTTACGGGCTGCAGGACGAATTCATCGCCACGAGTATGTCGGTGAACCGGTATATCCACGACCCGTCGGATTGGAGGAGGTCTCGGTGGATTGTTCCGCTGGGGGCGTCGGGGCATCCGGGCAGTCCGCATTATGCGGATCAGGCGGAGGCTTGGGCGAATGTGGAGTATATTCCGCAGCTATGGGATTGGGAGGAGATACGGCGAGAAGCAGTGGCCAGTGGTCAGTGGCTAGTGGTCAGTAAAGGCGGGAAAAGCGGTGGTCAGTGACCAGTGGTCAGTGGGGAAGGGTGGAAGACGGGGACAGTGGTCGGTTGATCGCTCCTACAATTGTAGATTGCATAGCACAAGGCGGTTTACGGCACACGGCGTGTGCCTACTACTATTTGGTGCGCGGCGGGTTGGGGGACCCAACCCCTACGAATTCAGCGCTGTACGTGTCTGAGTGGAGTGGAAAAGGATATTAGTTTCAGATGAGTGCCGGTGTTGGCAGGTGGAGTTTTGAGAAGTGCGCGGCGGGTTGGGGGACCCAACCCCTACGGTTTGATTGTTGTACGTGTCTCAGTGGAGGGGAAATGGATATTAGCTTTCAGACGAGTGCCGGGGACGGTACATGGAGTTTGGAGAAGTGCGCCGCGTGGGCGAGCGAGCATGACTTTGATTGTGTGCGGCTGTCTGACAGGGGCGTGATGGAGTCGAGTCGTGTTCTCAGCGAGGGGCCTGATGAGGTCTTGGAGACGTTGGAGCGGCATGGGCTGTATTTGGCTTGTATCACTTCGCACTGCAACTTGCTGGATGACCGTGAGGAGGAACGCACGGCGGAGCAGAGCCGTTTGATACGGGCAATCGAGTCCGCCGCGGTGCTGGGGTGTCCGGTAGTGGTCACGGGGAGCGGGTCGCCGGTGATGAACGGGCGGTTCTACGGTACGTATTCGTATCCGCCGGGGAACGTGAGCGACCGGTCGGACGAACTGGTGGAACGTTTTGAGGAGATGTTCGCGCCGGTGGTCAAAGCCGCGGAGGATAAGGATATCAAGATTGCCTTGGATGTGGCGGTGCGGATGGGGAATATCGGTTGCAATCCGGAGATGTGGGATAAGATTCTGGACGCTGTCCCCTCGGATCACTTGGGCTTGTCCTGTGATCCGTCGCATTGGGTGTGGATGATGATTATGCCGGCTGAGGATGTGATTCGGGAGTATGCGGGCAAGTGGTATTACGCGGACGTGAAGGATTGCGAGGTGAGTCCGCGAATGTTGTACCGGCAGGGCATTATCGGCAATTGGTGGTGGCAGTACCGGGTGCCGGGGCGCGGTCAGTTGGATTGGGGGACGGTGGTCGGCGCGCTGGTCGAATCGGGCTACGACTATGTGCTGTGCGTGGAGAATGAGGATAGGGGTATGACGGGGTTGGAGGGGTTCGCTTACGGGTGTCGGCATCTCCGGCAGTTTCTGCCGCCGCGAGGTGTGCGTTACGAATCGCCTAGCGGGCAGTGGAAGATTGGGGGATATGAGCGGAAGCCGTCTTGATAAGTGAGAGGGGGGAAGCAGTGGCCTGTGACCAGTGGCTAGTGACCAGTAAAGCCGGGGGAGAGCAACGTGTGAAGAGGGACGACACGTGGAAGAAGGGAAGGGCGGAAGATTGGAAGACGAGAAGACGGGAGAGAGGCGGCGGGGGTTGGAAAGATGGCTAATTGTCTGAACTGTGATTCGTTGGATTTTAGGATTACCTTGATTCCAACCTACGGACTGCTCCCGCAGCTTGACAACTCACCGGTTACGGCTTGGATTTGGCAATCCAAGCCGAGCGGGATACAGTTCTAGGTGTTTCACATCTGCTTGACTATTAAAGAATTTCATAATTTTCATACCAAATGGGGGTTTTCAAGAGAGATGGGACGAGGGTGGAAACCCTTGCTACGACTGGATTCAATAGCGTGCGATATGTGTGGGTAAGTGGCAAGAAAAAGGCTGCCGCTTTCTTGTGCCGCGTCAGAATGTTTACTATGTGAGGAGTTCGACAATCTCCGTCGACCACCGATGTTTCGTGGCATAGTCCAGAGGTGTTTCCCCAAGAGCGGTCTCAGCGTACTTATCAGCACCGGCGCCCAGCAGGAGTCGAATTATTTTAGGTGCGCCGCTAGAGGCGGCAAAATGAAGAGGGGTATGGCGCTGAGCGACAAGCCCCGGTCCCATGTCAGAAGACGTATCCACGTTTGTCTTGGCGTTCACGTCGGCGCCAGCATCGAGTAACAAGCGGACAACGCTCAAATAGTCCCTATCTTCAGCCCATTCGTCCCGGTCGTGACCCCTCAGTCTGGGGTTACAGAAGGTCGCACGGTGTAAAGGTGTTTCCCAGTTATCCAGTCTTTCTGTTTCACACCGAGAGTTGACGTCGGCACCCCGAAGAATGTAATGCTGGACGGCCTGGGCATTTCCGACATAGGCAGCGAGCGAAAGCACCGTGCCATTGTAATACTGGTTTTCCAGGTTGACGTCTTGTTGAAGCACAAAATCAATGAATTCCGGTGTGCTGTGCCCGCTCAGCACGGACTCTCCTCGGGTATCGGGTTTCGCACCATACTTGAGAAGCAGTTTCACCATCGGAATGTTGTTATTCGCAAAGTGCATCGGCACCATGGTCCAATACGAGTTGTTTCGTCGGAAGACCATCACCACTTGTCCGGACCGACTCGGTTTCGCTTTAAGCAGCAACTCCATCTTGACAAGGTCTTGGTCGAGAACAGCGAGATCCCAGTCGAGATACTCCTTCAAGCGTGCCCAATTCTCGAAGTTGTATTCGCGTGCGATGACTAACTGGGCGTCACGAAGCGAAAAAGAACCGCTATTAATTCCCGTTGCCCAAGCGTTTTTGTAGGCAGGATGCCACTCCTGAATCCGAGCGATGGTTTCCGAGGATGCTGACGGGCAGGCCTTCAGCAAATCTTTTGCCTGCTTACGAAGTTGGTCGAGTGATGGGCTTTTCGGGAGAGAACGGTACATAAGAAACTCCTTTCGTGACAGCACCGATGTCCGCTTCTAATCGGGAAGAGAAGAGTTTGCCAATGGGAGACAAATTTGAAGGTGCAGGTGGGCTCGGCCCTTGCCGCGGGCTGGGGGCTCCCTGATGAACGCTGATAGCATCGTAGCGCACGGAGGTCACATGTGTCAAGGGAAAAATTGTCTGGTTAAAACAAACACTGAAGCCGTTTCTTGCGTTTGCCTTTTTCAGTCGCTTGAGGGATCTCTATGGGAACGCTATCGTGCTCCTTATCCAGTCGCTTGATCGTTCGTTCTACTTTGATCCCAACCTACGGACTGCTCCCGCGGATTGACAACTCATCGGTTACGGTTTGGATTTGGCAATCCAAGCCGAGCGGGTGAGAGGGGGTCGGGCAGGCGAATTGTTGGGTGTCGGGGCTGACGTTGTCTGAACTGTGATTTGTGGGATTTCTGGGATTACCTTGGTTGTCGGTGGCTGATGGTCTGAATCAGGATTTACTATCGCCTTCCTTATTCAGTCAGTTGATCGGATTACACGGATTGGGTATGGCTAGGTGCTTAGTGAAGCGACGAGAAGCGAGGGAGATCGTCTGAACTAGGATTCACTATCAAGATCTTCTATCGCCTTGGGATCTCTATGGGGCTTCTATCACGCAGGAATTGCTATCGAACGGGATTTTCTATCGCCTTCGTTATCAGGATCTCTTTCGCGCTCCCTATTCGGTCGCTTCATCTCAGTTAGTTGGCCGTGTGATGGCCTGGATTTGGCAATCCAAACGGAGCAGGTGAGAGCGGGGCGGGCGGTCGAATTGTTGGGTTTCGCTGCGCTCAACCCAACCTACGTACTGATTACCGGGCGAGGGAACCTCGCCCCTACGAGGCCACTGTTTGGTCGGCTGAGGCATCTGCATGGGATTTCTATGGGAACTCTATCGTGTTCCCTAGCCGGTCACTTGATCGTTTCAAGCAAATTCTAAGTCGTGCGCTTGTAGGATTAGGAATAACTAAGAGAGGAAGGGGATTATGGCAGACAAGTATCGGGGCGGGATTGTCGGGTGCGGCAGCATCTCTCATCTTCATGCGCGCGGGTACCAAGGGGTTGACAGTGTGGAGATGGTCGCTTTGGCGGATCCGGTGCAGGCGGCGGTTGACGCCTTTGGCGAGCAGTACGGAATCGAGCGGAGATACACGGATTTTCGGGAGATGCTGGACCGGGAGAACCTCGACATTGTCAGCAACGCCACGTGGCACAAACTGCATGCGCCTATCACCATCGCCATCTGTGCCCGTCAACCGAAGGCGGTGCTGTGCGAGAAACCGATGGCGACTTGCATGGGCGAGTGCAATGAGATGATGATTGCCGCGGAACGGAACGGGGTAAAGTTGGCTATCGGTCACCAGCGGCGTTTTAATCCTGCCTGGAACGAGGCGCGGGATCTAATCGCCGACGGCGCTATCGGACAGGTGCGGCATGTCACGGCGGTGGGGAGACAGGGGCTGCTCAACGATTGCTCTCACATCTTCGATATGATGCGGTTCGTGATGGGGGACCCGAACGCGGAGTGGGTGATCGGGAATGTCGAGCGGAAGACGGACCGCTATGAACGGGATACCCGTATCGAGGACCGGAGCGCGGGGATTATCGGGTTCGATAACGGCGCTATCGGGCAGTTGCTGCAGGAGTTGGGCGGGGAAGGGCGCCAGGGCGGCACGTTCTACGGCAGCGACGGCATCTTGGATCTGGATGAGACTCGGGTGCGTCTGCTCAGCAGTCGGACAGGACGGTGGGAGGAACGCAGACGCGAGGGCGAGGATGCGTCTGTGGCTCAGGCGCGGGAGCTGGTGGATTGGATTGAGGGAAGGGCGGAGCACCGGGGCAAAGCGGAGAACGGCAGGGCGGCGGTGGAGATTATCATGGCTATCTATGAGTCGGCGCGGATGCATGAGGTGGTGACGATGCCGGTTCGGACGCAGGTGTCGCCGTTGGATGTCATGATTGACGAGGGGGCGTTGCCGGTGGAGCGTCCTGGGCGGTATGATATTCGGGCGTTTCTGTTGCGCGGGGAGGCGATGGGGGGTAAAGGCAGTGGCGAGTAGAAACAGTGGCCAGTGGCTAGTGACCAGTGGTCAGTAAAGGCTCGAGGAAGTGGGAATGCGGGAAGATCGGTGGTTAGTGGCCTGAGAACAGTGAGAGGTGCGGAAGGGTGAAAGATATGATGTTGGGTTTCGCTCAGGTTTCGGTCACTTTGGGCGGTGTGAATTTTCAATCTTCCTAGTTTTGCGAACGATTCCTGATGGATTTTCACTCAACCCAACCTACAAACTATGGCGTGCGGGTCGGGCTGGAAGCCCGACCTACCGAGGGGCCGTGGTCGCGATTCGGAGATCGCTCCTACCGAGAAGGGCTGGTGGGCGGGGGTGGAAGGAAAAGCAGTGGCCTGTGATCAGTAAAGGCAGGAAAATGCGGGCAGGATGGAAGATGGGAAAATGGTCTGAATGGGATCTCGAACGTGCTCCTACCAGAAAGGCTGGTGCGCCGTGCGCACCCTACAGAGGCTCTATCGCGCTCACTATCCGCTCGCTTGATTCCTACGATGTTGGTTGTTTAAGGGAATTTTATCGTACTGGGATCTCGAACGTGCTCCTACCAGAAAGGCTGGTGCGCCGTGCGCACCCTACAGTTCTGCGTAAATGCTCTTCCAAGATTTGACATATTTTCATCCTAGGAAAGGTGGTGCGTGAAATGAAAATTGTGGTTGCGTCACTCGTTGTTTTGGTTCTGTTTTCGGTCAATGGCGTTGCGCAGGAGTACACGCGGTGGGGGCTACCGGAAGGCGCCAAGATGCATCTGGGCAAGGGACAGATATTTCTGATGAAGTGTGCGCCGGATGGCAGTCGGTTTGCTGTCGCCAGTTCTATTGACGCTTGGCATTACGATTCGGCGATGTTTCAGGAGATTGCATTTCTCTCCGGAGATGTCGTGCCAATTGCAAACACAGCATTTGGAGCAGGTTCCACGGTGCTTACCAGTGGGCCTTTGTTACCCATACTGTTGAGTTCTTTAATTCCAAAGCGGAAAAGCGCCCGCGGCGCCTCGTAGGCCACAAGGGTGCAGCGAAGAGTGTTGCTTTTAGCCCGGATTCAAGTGTAATTGCCACGGGGAGTGTGGACCGTACGGTGCGTCTGTGGGATACCAAAACGTGCTATTTTCTGCGTGCGCTCGTCGGTCATGAGGGTTCGATCGCAGACATCGCGTTCAGCCCGGACGGACAGACGCTGGCGAGTTGCAGTTACGACGGCACGGTGCGTCTGTGGGATGCCGCAACGTGTGAACAGAAGCACGTACTCACCGGACATCCGAAATGGGTTATAGGCTTGGCGTTTAGCCCGGATGGCACGACTCTTGCTAGTCGAGGAGGGGACCGGGACACGACGGTATGTTTGTGGGATACCAAGACCGGGAGACTGCGTCACACGCTTACCGGCCATACGCGATGGGTTTCAGACGTAGCGTTCAGCCCAGATAGCACAACACTTGCCAGCGCTAGTTCGGACCAGACGGTACGATTGTGGGATACGAAAACAGGGGCTAATTCTCTCACAATCACCGGGGATAGCCACTCGGTAGCGTTTAGCCCTGATGGAAAAGTGATTGTCGGCAATAATTATACGCAAGTCCGCTTGTGGAACTCTGGCACGGGGGAGCTGCTACACGAACTCACGGGACATACGGAGGGTGTCTACGGAATCGCGTTCAGCGCGGATGGTAATTTGCTTGTCAGTGCGAGCCGTAAGGAGATTCGACTGTGGGATGCTAAAACGGGCGAACATCGGCACATTTTCGCGGGGCATACGGATTTTGTCACTAGCTTTGGCGTTCAGCGCAGATAATAGGACAATTGCCAGCGGGAGCGCGGATGGGGCGGTGCGATTGCAGGATGTGGTTACGGGAGAGTATCTGCTCAGGATTGCCGAGAGCGCGGAGTGGGGAAAAAGTATTGCGTTTAGTCCGGATGGCAGGCTGTTTGCGAGCGGGGGTTGGGATGGGACGGTAATCCTATGGAACTTGCCTCCAAACTCGGCGCGCTGAGGCCTAGGTAGAAAGAGAGCAAAGTGATAGAGGGTGACCAATGGTGGGAGGAAGGCTGGAAAACGGTAAGACGGGAAGATTGGTGGTTAGTGGCCTGAGAACGGAGATGGGGAAGGGTGAAAGATAGGATGTTGGGTTTCGCTCAAGTTTCGGTCTCTTCGGGCGGTGTGAAATTTTAATTTTCCTAGTTTTGCGAACGATTCTTGATGGATTTCCGCTCAACCCAACCTACAAACTATTGGTGGGCAGGGGATCTCTATGGGATATCTATCGCATTCGTTATCCACTCACTTGATCCCACCCTACATATACTTGACGCTGGTGAAAATTGCGTGTTGTCAAGCGTCTGGTGGTAGGTGCGGTTGGAAACCGCACTTACAGGGAACGCATGTCGCGACCTGGAGATCGCTCCTACAAAAGACGCAACTTCTGACAGCGCGGAGTATAGGTCGCGATTCGGAGATCGCTCCTACCGAGAGGCGGGCGTGATCCGGGGGAGGGTTGCGGCATACGGAGTATGCCTACTACGGGCTCGCGTATTTCACATGATTCAATTTAGTAGAGGTGGTTATTCAGATGAAATTGACGGTTACATCGATCGTTGTTCTAACTCTATTTTCACTCAATAGCTTTGCCCAAGAGTACGCGCGCTGGCTTCTGCCCGAGCATGCCAAGGTGCGGCTGGGTAAAGGGAAGATTCATGAAATTAAGTATTCTCCGGACGGGGGACGACTTGCCGCCGCCAGTTCACTCGGCATTTGGCTCTACGATACGGAGAGCCTGGAGGAAGTTGCGCTGATTACCGATAAACCAGGTCCGGTCGGAGGTATCGCGTTCAACTCAACCGGTGAGACGCTGGTCAGTGGCGAAGGACGTGAAGTGCGTCTCCGGAATGCGAAAACGGGCGAGCTTTTGCAGTCATTCGCCGGACATACGTCAAGAATCGAGAGTGTAGCCTTCAGTCCGGATGACAAGACGCTTGCTAGCGCGGATCACGAGGGTTCGGTGTATCTCTGGGACACCCAAACCGGGGAGCGTCTGCATACACTCGACCGACATACGCGTCTTGTTTCGAGCGTTGCGTTCAGCACGGATGGCAGTAAGCTTGCCACGGGCGGTTATGACAATAGGGTGAGGGTTTGGGAGGTGCAAACGGGGATGCATCTTCAGACGCTGAAAGGGCAAGCGGGTCACATTTCAGAAGTGGCATTCAGCCGGAACGGTACGCTTGCGAGCGGGAGTTGGGACAGTACGGTGCGACTCTGGAATCCCGAGACGGAATCAGTATTGCACGAGCTAGAGGCCTCCGGAGGTACGGTCAAAACCGTAGCTTTCAACTCGGATGGCAGCGCTGTCGCGGCTGGCAATCTCAACAGAACCGTTGACATCTGGAATTCCGGATCGGGGAGGCATTTGATGACGCTCGGCGGGCACACTAAAAGCGTAGTATCCATCGCATTCAGCCCGGACGATTCGAAGCTTGCCAGCGCGAGCGAGGACGGAACGGTGCGCATTTGGGATACGGAGACGGGGCAACAGGAGGGCGCTATCTCGGCGCACCCGGAGTGGCCGATGAGTTTGGCGTTTAGCCCTGACGGGAGCAGCATAGCGACAGGGCACCTGGACCGTTCCGTGCGGCTGTGGGACCCTAGAACGGGTTGAATCAGCATTAAAAGCCAAAAAAAGGGGAGTATGAATATGAGGACGCTTCCGGGGCGTTTTGCGTTTTACTTGATTGTCGTTTTATTCAGTTTTGCCGCGTTCAAGTCGGCGAGTGGCTCGGTGCCGCCTCAAGGGGGAAACGCCGCACCGATTGAGTTGCAACATGATAGCCGGCGTTTTGCCCGAAGTCTGGCAAATGCGGATGCCGGTGAACCGCGCACCGTCAGGCTCATCTATTTTCTTCCGAATGATAAGGACTATCGCCCGCAAGTTGTGCAGCGCATGAAGGACGAGATTCGCCGTCTTCAAACGTTTTTTGAGGATCAGATGCGCGCGCACGGTCACGGCGCCAAAACCTTCCGGTTTGAAACCGACGCACAAGGTGAACCGGTGGTTCATCGCGTGAATGGGCAGCATCGCAACAGTTACTATCACAAGGACGATGTGGCTGGCACCACGCTTGCCGAGATTGAACTGCTGTTCGATGTCTATGCGAATATCTACCTGATTGTGATCGACAATCACAGACCACGCATTGGCCCGCTGTTCGGTGTGTTGGGATATGGCCTCAAACACAATAAAACTGCCGGATATACTCTGCTTCCAGGAGAATTCACATTTAAGGCTGCGGCGCATGAACTCGGTCACGCCTTCGGTTTGCACCACGATTTTCATGACGATGCATACATCATGTCGTATGGTGAAGGAAGCGATGAACTATCCGCGTGCAGCGCAAGCTTCCTCGCGGTACATCCTTATTTTGATTCGAATGTCCCGGTTGACGACGTGCTATACGACCATGAGATACAGCAACTCAGAAATACTGAAAATTTCCTCGACTCAGTGAGCGCGGATCGGAGATTGTATCCAACCATAGAACTCATCTCTTCGCTCCAATATCCGAAAAGTGCAAATAGCGTTACCGTGCGACTCAATATCAACGACTCCAATGGCGTTCACCGAGTGCTTCTTTACGTCAAAACAGAGCAGCCTCACAAAGCCGCGGGATTTTCCGAAGTGTTTGGATGCCAGGAATTGGCAGGAGAAAAGAACGCGGTAATACGGTTCGATTACGATGGAGTCATTCCATCAAGCGGCATTGGAAGTCTGTCCGATCCCACTATTCATCCAATTTGGATTGAAGCGGTCGATCTTCACGGAAACGTATCTACTAGACACGTACGTCTCTACGAAGCTACCTTGGGCCATTTCACCACTCTCACCGAACATACGAAGGAGGTGTCCTCATTGGCATTTTCGCCTGATGGCGGAATACTTGCTTCCGCGTCTTATGACAATAGGGTAATTTTGTGGGATGTAGCGATGGGGAAAAAGTTCTCGGTTCTGCATGATGCCGCCTCGTTCGTCGAAGCGCCGACTTCGTTAGCGTATTCGCCCGATGGGAAGATGCTCGCTGTCGGTACAATCGGCGCCACGGTCATGCTATGGGACATGGTAACCAGATCGCACATTGACACGCTTGTCGGGCATGATAGTTCGGAATGGGTCACGTGTGTGGCGTTCTCGCCCGATGGTAAAATACTGGCGTCCGGGTCCGGAGATCAGACGATTAGATTGTGGAATGCCATGACAGGAAACGGTATCACTACACTTGAAGGGCATACGCATTGGGTTACGTTTCTGTCATTTTCTCGAAACGGGAATCTGCTTGCTTCGGGGTCTCATGACGCGACAATCAAGTTGTGGAACACTGAAACGGAAGAAATCATCGACACACTTGAGGGACACACCGGTGGGATACGTTCAATATCATTTTCGCAGGACGGTAGGACACTCGCTTCCACGGCGTCTGATTTCACAGTCAAATTGTGGGACATTGAAACAACACGGTTTTTCACCTCGATCGGAGGTCCGCGTGCTGCAGTGCACCATACTTCGTTCTCGCCGGTAGAAAATATCTTGGTTCTTGGTGGGGGAAGGATAACACTATTTGATTTTGAGAGAGGCACACCTATTGCGACTCTTGGGATTCCGGGACCGGTTGGAGGTCTGACGTTTTCTCGGGACGGGACGCATCTGGCTGCCTCCACATGGGACGGGTTCACTCCCACCATCGAGCTATGGGACACATCAGCATGGGTGTCGCTCGGTAATCAGATGATACCGGACGCGAATCTCCGCAGAGCGCTTCGAATTTCTCTTGACAAGGCAACCGGTGCGACAATTACACAGACTGATTTGGCGATGTTGACGGAATTATCCGCTTGGGACGCTTCTATTATCGCATTGGTCGGGCTTGAGTATGCAACCAATCTAGAATACCTCTATCTTGGCGGAAACAACATCGTGAATCTCTTGCCCATAGCGGGGTTAACTAACCTTGGCACATTGTTTCTCCAGAGAAACAGCATTTCCGATATCACACCTTTGGCGAGGTTAACCAATCTGACATCTTTATACCTTTATGATAACAACACCATTTCCGACCTCTCCCCCTTAAAGCGCTTGACAAAATTGACTGTGCTAGATCTCTCAAACAACAACATCACCGACATTGCCCCGCTGTCCGCATTAAACAACCTGGAACAACTCTTTCTTGCAGGCAACAGAGTAACTGATACATCGGCACTCGCCGGTTTGACCAAGTTAATAACGCTTCATCTTGCAGTCAACTCGATTTCGGATATCTCGCCGTCGGTCGCGAATTGGGGATTGGGAGAAGGTGACACGCTGCTCTTGCGGAAAAACCCCTTGAATTATGAAGCGGTCAACTCGCACATTCCGCTGTTGCAGGATAGAGGGGTTACGGTATCCTTTGATGATCGTACACCCACAACGCTTCAACCAATCTCGGGCGGCGAGCAGCAGGGGGCGACATCCGAGCCGCTTACCGACCCGTTCGTGGTTGAAGTGCGGGACGAGCACGGCGACGTGTTTGAAGGGGTACCAGTGACGTTCAGTGTTCCCGAAGGCGGCGGTAGACTCAGCGCTACAACTACAACGACCGATGCTAACGGACGGGCGCAGAGCATTCTTACTCTTGGGGAACTCGCGGGGACAATCACGGTAACGGTTTCGGCGGCAGAGATTACCGAGATTGCGAACATGGTGACTTTTAGGGTTGTCTCGGAGGCAACGCCGCCGCGGTCATCGCCGGATGTGAACGGAGATGGAGTGGTGAATATTCAAGATGTGGTGTTGGTATTAGCCAGTTTCGGTGATGAAGCGCGGCATACGGCTGCGGATGTCAACAGGGATGGTGTCGTGAATGTTTTGGACGTTGTGTTGGTCATCGTCGCGATTGGGGAAGCGGGCGCCGCGCCTTCGGCGCATCCACAAATTCTTGAGCAACTCAGCGCGGCAGATGTGCGTGAGTGGCTCAACGAGGCGAGGTCGCTGGGGATTCACGACGACACCGTGCAGAGGGGGATGCGCTTTCTCGAGCAGTTGCTCGCGGCGTTGACGCCCGATGAGACGGCGCTGTTGCCGAACTATCCGAACCCATTTAACCCGGAGACGTGGATACCGTATCATCTCGCGCAGGGGGCGAAGGCGGCGATTACGATTTATGATGTGCAGGGTGCTTTGGTGCGGCGGTTGGCGTTGGGGTATCAGGCGGCGGGGTATTATTCGGACCGGGGAAGGGCGGCGTATTGGGATGGTCGGAACGAAAGCGGGGAGGCGGTTGCGAATGGGGTTTATTTTTACCGGTTGCGGGCGGAGGGTTATTCGGCGGTGCGGCGGATGGCGATCGTGAAGTAGGAAGCAGTGGAGAGTGGCGAGTGATTAGTGGCCAGTTAAATCGGGAGCAAGGAACGAAGATGGGAGGACGGGAAAACGGGAAGAAAGGAAGGATGGAAGACGGGAAGACGAGGAAGTGGGAAGCAGGGGGTAGTTGTCTGGACTGTGATTAATGGATTACAGGATTTCTACCGCAGGATTCACTGTGGCGTGCGGGTCGGGCTGGAAGCCCGACCTACCAAGGCGGAGGGGCCGTGGTCGCGATTCGGAGATCGCTCCTACAGGTGGGCGTCGGGAATCGGACGGGATCTCTATCGTCCTCGCTATCCGCTCGGTTAATCCCTCCTACAATGGCTGGGGGATCTCTATGGGAGTTCTATCAGGATTAGCTATCGCCTTCGCTAACCACTCAGTTGATCCTTCACTATTCGTTCAGTTGATCGCTCGTTATCCACTCGCTTGATCAGATTACGCGGAGGGAGGTCGCGTGATTGGATATGTCGTGATGTGGAGAGGGATTTCTATCGGAGAAGAACGGGCGAGGGAACCTCGCCCCTACGATTCGGCACGCTTGCGGGATTTCTATCGCGCTCCTACCAGAAAGGCTGGTGCGCGATGCGCACCCTACAGTTCTGCGCAAATGCTCTTCCAAGATTTGACATATTTTCATCCTAGGAAAGGTGGTTCGTCAGATGAAAATTGTGGTTGCGTTGCTCGTTGCGCTGGTGGTGTTTTCGGTCAATGGCGTTGCGCAGGAGTATGTGCAGTGGGGGTTGCCGGAGGGCGCCAAGTTGCGTATCGGGAGAGGTATGATGAGGGATCTTGCGTATTCGCCGGACGGCTCTCGGCTTGCCATCGCAAGTGCTATCGGAATTTGGCTATATGACGCTGCGACGCTTGAAGAGGTTGCTCTGATCAGTTACCATGTTGCCACCGCAAGTTCTTTCGATATTTGGCTGAATGATGCTGAAACGCTTGAGGAGGGCGCTCTGATTAGGCAACATGCTGGAGAGATGTTGAGCGTGGCATACAGTCCGGATGGTAGCCTGCTTGCCGGTGGAAGTGAGAACGGGAGGATGCGGCTGTGGGATGCCACAACGGGTGTACCGAAACACCTTCCTATCTTAATCGGGAGCGATGTCGTTAGCGTCGAATTCAGTCGAGATGGTATGGCGCTTGCCAGTGCGGGCGGCAATCAGGCACAGATTGGGATGCGAAGACGTTTGAAAAACGGCATACACTCATCGGGCATGCCGACAAAATCACTTGTATGGCATTCAGCCCGGACGGAGATGTCCTTGCGACTGGCTCTGAGGATAGGACTGTGGGCGTGTGGAATGCCAAGACGGGGGAGCAGCTGCGGACGATTAATGCGCACACACAATCGGTCACTAGTGTAGCGTTCAGTTCGGACGGCAAGACGTTTGCCAGCACCGGTGACGATTTCTCGCTACGGCTCTGGGATTCGGACACATGGGAGCTTCAGCGGATTCTTACCGATGAAAGAACCAAGATGACCCGCGTAGCGTTTACCCCTGACGGCAAGGGTGTGGTCGTCGGGTGCGCCGGAAAGATGATACTGTGGGATGCGGAAACGGGGTCAATCCTTAGGAGGTTTGCCGGACATTCGGGTTCCGTTTTCAGTCTAGTTTTCAGTCCGGACGGCGCGACCCTTGCGGGTGGGAGCGACGACGTGAGCGTGCGGCTGTGGGATGCCAAGTCGGGATCGATGCTGCGTTCCGTTGCCTGGATCGGGAAGGAGTTCGGCGGCGCGGCGTTTCATCCTGATGGCAGGATGCTCGCGGTCGGGGGCGGTCGGCATGTACGTCTGTGGAATACCAGTTCGGGGGAACATCTGCAGACTCTCAGCGGACATCAGGATTCGGTGCGCAGCCTAGCCTTTAGTCCAGATGGCAACGTGTTGGCTTCCGGCAGTAAGGAGGTGATACGGTTGTGGGATACCGTGACCGGCAACCACTTGCGCAGACTGACCGGACATAGGGGATCGGTGCTGTGTCTTGCGTTCAGTCCGGACGGCAGCATTCTCGGGAGCGGCGGGGAGTATGGGGCTGACACGCTGCGCCTCTGGGATACTGAAACGGGCGAGAGTCTGCACACGAATTCTACTCACACAATACCGGTCAGGAGTGTGGCGTTCAGTCCGGACGGCGGAATTCTCGCCAGCGCAAGTATTGATGGAACCGTGAATCTATGGGATACCGGTGCCGGGATACATTTGCGGACACTAGAGGGACATCAGTATGGCGTTGATGGTGTGTCGTTCTCCCAGAACGGCAAGACGTTGTGCGGTGCAAATCACAGGAAGGCGCGCATATGGGATACCGCCACGTGGAATTACGTCCATGTGCCCATAGATTTTCGATCGGGTCACGCACGTGTCGTTTTCAGCGGGGACGGCAGTTTGTTTGCGATCGGGAATTATGGGGAGATTGAATTGTGGGATGCTGTTAAGGGCGAGCGACTGGAAAGGTTCGTGGGGTATCCCGGACAGATTACGGGGCTGGCAATCAGTCCAACCGGTCGGGAACTCGCCGCGGTGTGGGGTCACGGAACGGCACTCCTCTGGGACATCGTCCCTCGGCCAGCGGCGAATGCGACTGTCAGCCTGGTCCCGTCTGTCACGGTGTCACCGGCGGTTGGAGAGCAACTCACGTTGGTCCTGAACATCGAGTCAAAGGACGATGTGTCGGGTTATGAGGCAACGGTCTACTTTGATTCGACGGCGTTGCGGTTTGTACATGCTGACGCCGGCGACTTTCTCGCGCAGGACGGTTTCTCGGTACGGCCGGCTGTTGATGGGGATCGACTGACGTTGGGAGCTACCGGGCTTAATGGCGCCAATCGCGGCGTCGGTACGCTTGCCGCGCTCAGGTTTGAGGTGCTTGCAGTTAAGAGCTCGGCCGTGACGTTGTCGGAGTTTAGCTTGGTGGGTCCGAACGCAAGACGCATGTTCCCAAGCGTTGAAGACGCACGGGTGTTTGTACCGCGGCGGGTTGCGGCGGATGTCAACGGCGATGGCGTCATAAACGCCTTGGACTTGGCGGAGGTGGGAGCGAACTTTATGAAAGGCGGCGGGATTGCGGCGGATGTCAACGATGACGGCGTGGTGGATGTTCTTGACCTTGTGCGAATTAAGGGTCAGATTGAAGGGAGTGCGGCGGAGGGGACGGGTTCTCGGTAGATGGGTGTGGTGGAGGGGGGCGTGGGTCGCGATTCCGAGATGGCCCCCACAGCGTTGGGTTTCACTTGGTATTCGGTGGTTCGCAGCGTGATTGGATTTCGGTTACGGCGGTTGTGCATGTGGTTTTTTTCGCGCGGATTCGTTCAACCCAACCTACGGGATGGTCGCGATTCGGAGAGGGATCTCTATCGGCCTCCCCATTCGGTCGGTTGATCGCTCCTACAGCGTTGGGTTTCATTGTGTTCAACTGAATGAAGGACCAATAAACCACAAAAAGGCTGGTGCGCGATGCGCTCCCTACAGCGACTCTCCCGATTTTTTATATTGCATGGCGGGGCACGATAGGATCTCTATGGGAACTCTATCGCACGGGATTTACTATCGCAGGACATTAGCTATCGCGCCCGTTGTTCACTCACTTGATCCCGGCACTGTATGTTTTTATAAAGTAGAGTTTTCGAAAGGCGGTATGTAGGATGAAGATCGCGATATCATCACTCTTTTTATTAGCCCTGTTGTCGATTGATGGCGTTGCGCAGGAGTATGCGACGTGGGGGTTGCCGGAGGGTGCGCATAGACGGATCGGCAGGGGAGAGATGGAAGATCTGGCGTATTCGCCGGACGGGACTCGGCTTGCCATCGCAAGTTCTATCGGAATTTGGCTGTATGACACGGAGACGCTTAAGGAGGTCGCTCTGCTCACCGAACATACGGGCGGGGTGGTGAGTGTCGCATACAGCCCGGACGGCAGCTTGCTCGCCAGCGGGAGCGAGGACATGACGGTGCGGCTGTGGGATGCCGGAACGGGGGAGCCGAAACTCCCTCCTCTCCGGCATGAAAACGCTGTCAAGAGTGTGACATTCAGCCCGACCGGTTCGTCACTTGCCAGCGTGAGTTTACGCGAGGTGCAGATTCGGGATGTCGAAACGGGCGCGAAAAAGCATACATTAACAGGACACGCCGATGTTGTCACGAGCATCGCGTTCAGCCCGGATGGGAGCGTCCTTGTTACTTGTTCCGAGGACCGCACAATGCGCGTGTGGGATGTCGAGACCGGCGAAGAGTTGCACATGATCAGTGAGGTCATTTATTCGGACTTTAGCCCGGTCGGCAATACGATTGTGGCCGGCGGTGTCGGTGCTAGGCTGTGCCTGTGGGATACCAGCACTTGGGAACTTCTGTGGAGCCGCTCCGGGTATATGAAGTCAGCGCCTCGCGTCGCGTTTGCGCCGGACGGCGCACGGGTGGTCGCCGGGAGTTCAGGCGGAATTACCCTGTGGGATACCGAAGCGGGAAGGCTGCAACAACGGTTAGTCGGACCGTCGGGGGGCATCTTCAGCGTAGTTTATAGCCCGGATGGCAGCACGATCGCAAGTGTAAGTGGAGACAACGTACTGCGATTCTGGGATGCCGAGTCGGGAGCCCAGTTCCGCTCGATCGCTTGGATGGAGACGGGTTCGGGGTGCGTAACGTTTAGCCCCGATGACAGGATTCTCGCCGTTGGAAGTGGCCGGGACATTCGATTATGGGATGCCAAGTCCGGGGAACATGTGCGCACACTCAGGGGGCATGCATTTGGACCGCAAAGCCTAAGATTCAGTCGGGATGGGCGTTTGTTTGCGTCCGGGGGAACTCAGAAGGTTTTGCTGTGGGACGGCAGGACGGGTGAACTTCTGCGAACACTCAGCGAGCAGCATGGCAGAAATGTCTTAAGTTTAGCGTTCAGTCCGGTTGGAGGGGCGCTGGCTGCGGGAATCGGTGCGGACATCCTTCTGTGGGATACCGACTCGGGGGAACATCTGCGGACACTCAGCGGGCATGAGTTTGGAGTCGATAACCTAAGGTTCAGCCGGGATGGCAGTGTGATTGTGTCTAGCGGCAGCAAAGAGATTCTGTTGTGGGAGTCAAAGACGGGTAGGCATCTGAGGAGATTGATTGGATTTGAAAAGGATGAAGTCAAGGATGTCGCGTTTAGCGGCGACGGCAAGACATTATACTGCGCAACGAGCAAGGAACTGCGGCTTTGGAATACAAGCACGTGGGAATATCGGCATATACCTACCGGGTCGAGGTCTCGGTACGCTGGAGCGGCGTTCAGTCCGGATGGCGGTGTGCTGGCGCTTTGGGATCATCAGGTGATTGAACTGTGGCACGCACCCACGCGAAAACCTCCGGAATCTCTCACTGGAGATTCGGGCAAGTTTCGTTGTGCCGCAATCAGTTCGGACGGGAGGACGCTAGCCACTTCTGCCAGTACGGGGAGTGTGCTGCTCTGGGACATCGGGCAGCCGTCAGAGGCGAACTCGACGATAAGGCTGGTTCCCTCGTCTGCGCCGTCGCCCTCGGTTGGGGAACAGTTCACGCTCTCCCTTGAGGTTGAGAACGGCGTTAACGTTTCGGCTTATCAGGCAACCGTCAGCTTTGACGCTGCGGCGCTCCGGTATGTGAAAAGCGCCGCCGGCGACTACCTGCCGGAGGGCGCGTTCTTCGTGCCGCCCGCGGTTGATGGACATCGTCTGACGGTGGGGGCAGTGTCGCTCGGAAGCACCGGCGATGGCGACGGGACGCTTGTCACACTCAGCTTCGAAGTTCTCGCGGTCAAGAACTCCGAACTGAAGTTGTCGGAAGTTAGCTTGGTAGATCCGGACGCGAGACAATCCTTCCCACGCCTTGAGGATGCACGGGTGGAGGAACCGTCCCGCGTCGTCGTGGATGTAGATGGTGACGGCGTGATTAGCATTTTGGACTTGCCGCAGGTTTCCATAGGGCGTAATGGGACGGGTAAGATTGGCGCCGATGTCAACGGGGATGGCGTTGTGGATACAGTGGACCTGTTTCAGGCTGTAACAAATCTTGAGATTGCCAAATCTGAGCCGGCAGCGTATCTCGCCGCGCAGGCGATCCTTACGTCTGCAGATGTCGCGGATTGGGTGAGGAAGGGACGCGGGTCGGACACCACCGACGCGGACTTAAAGGATAGCGTTCGCACGCTTCAACATCGGCTAGCGGTGTCGGTTCCGAAGGAGACAGCGCTATTGCCGAACTATCCCAACCCGTTCAATGAGGGAACGTGGATTCCGTACCATCTGGCATTCAAGATGGAGGTCTATATAACAATTTACGACAGAAAGGGTTTGCCGGTGCGGCATTTTGACCTTGGGTCTCAGAATCCGGGGTATTATGTGGGCCAGTCGAGGGCGGCGTATTGGGACGGACGTGACGATGAAGGGAAGCCGGTCCCGAACGGGCTTTTTCTTTGTGAGCTTGTGAAGTGGGATTGTATGGCATCGCGGAAGATGAGGAAGGCAGTGGCTAGTGACCAGTGACCAGTGGTCAGTGCCTAGTGATTAGTGAGGTCGGTGGGGAAGGATGGGAGGCGAGAAGAAAACGGGAGAACGAGACGACGGGAAGGTTTGAAGAAAGGTGGTTTATTGTCTGAATCACCGATTACACGAATTACGCGGGGGGAAGTCGTAGGGAGATCTCTATGGTAGGTGATGTGCGATCGCGCGTGAGTCGAGCGTACCGAGGGGGAGATGGCCGTGGTCGCGACCTGGAGAGGGATCTCTATCGCCCTAGGATCTCTATCGCGCGCACTATTCGTTTGCTTGATCTATTCGGTCGGTTGATCGCTCCTACAATTGGCAACAGATGGTTTACCTACTACTTTGAAACGATACTGCTAAGATGATGAAGACGGTGTCATTACTTTTTCTGTTGGCACTTGTTTCGCATGATGGTCTGGCGAATGAGTATACGCGGTGGAGTCTTCCCGACGGTGCCAAGACGCGCTTAGGCAAGGGCGGCATTGTCGAGATTGCGTATTCTCAAGATGGGACGCGCCTCGCGGTCGCCAGTTCTCTCGGCGTTTGGCTCTACGATACGTCGAGTCGTCAAGCGTTGGACTTGCTCGCAGTGCATCCGAGTGGGGTGAGGAGCGTCGCGTTTAGTCCGGACGGTAGATTGCTTGCGAGCGGAAGTTGGGACGGCGGGGTGCGACTATGGGATGCCGTTTCGAGGAAAAAACTGGCGTCGCTCCCCGGGCACACGCGTGTCGTTGCAAGCGTGGCATTCAGTCCGAATGGCAGAAGGCTTGCCACGGGAGGTTATGACCCGCGGGGGCAGTTGCGACTTTGGGATGTCAAAACCGGCAAGCTTGTTCGCACGTTTCGCGGGGTTAAGTCGCAGGTCAATAGTGTTGCGTTTGGTCCGGACAGCAGGATGCTCGCCGCCGGTACTCAGGGCAACGCGGTCGGAATCTGGGACGCCGTCACAGGTGAACATTTGCGTACAATTAGCGGGCATACGTCGCTTGTCAAAAGCGTCGTGTTTGGCCGGGATGGCAACGTGCTCGCCTCCGGTGGTTGGGACGGCACGGTGCGGCTCTGGAATTTGAATACCGGAACACTGGAGCATGTGCTTGAGGTGCCCGGCGCCACGGTCGAGAGTATAGCAATCAGGCCGGATGGCGGTGTGGTGGCAGTAGCAAATTTCAGTGACAATGTGTATTTGTGGGATGCCGGAACGGGGGAAAGTCTACCCACCATCACGGGGCACAAAGATAGGGTAGCGAGCGTAGCGTTCAGTCCCGACGGGGGCACGCTCGCCAGCGGGAGTAGGGACGGGACGGTGCGATTCTGGGATCCCGATACCGGGCAGCAAACGGGCACAATATCGGGGCACGTTGTATCGGTCAAAAGCTTGGCGGTCAGTTCCAACGGCGATCTGGCGGCGACTGGAAATTTAACGGAGATCTCGTTGTGGGATCTCAGCACCGGCGAACTTCGGCGCACGCTCATGGGACATACGAGCAACGTCAATAGCGTAGCGTTTAGCCCGGATGGCGGCAGGATTGCGAGCGGGGGCGGTGGGGAGGCGCGGTTGTGGGATGCGGAAACAGGGGAACTACTGCGGGGGTTGACAGGTCATGAGGATATCGTCTTGAGCGTAGCGTTCAGCCCGGATGGAAGCGCACTGGCTACCGGAGGGGGGCGACAGGAGAATGCGGTACGACTGTGGGACGCGGGAACCGGCAATCTACTTCACACGCTCAACTGGCACGCAAAGGCGGTCAAGAGCGTAGCTTTTAGTCCGAGTGGGAGAACGCTCGCAAGTGGAAGCGAAGACGGCACGGTGGTCATCTGGGATGCGAGGACCGGGGAACGCGTGCGCGTTCTTGCGGCACATATGTACCCGGTCGAGGGTGTCGGGTTTAGCCCGGAGGGTAAAATATTTGCGAGTATGAGTCGTGATGGGGCGACGTTATGGGATGCCGTGTCGTGGAGAGAAATGCGTACGCTCGACAACATTGTGCGCAAAACCGGCAATGTTGCGTTCAGCCCGGATGGCGGAACGATTTCTATGGCGACTATCGGTAAAGAGGTGCGGCTTTGGGATACCGAGACCGGCGAGTTACTGGGTTCTTTTCCCGGGCATCTTACGTCTATCACTTGCGCGGCGTTTACACCGGATGGAGGAACTTTGGTTAGCGGAAGTAATGATGGTACGGTGCTATTTTGGGATTTGTCCGATTTCTCAGAGAGAGGCAGAGTTCGGTGATTCGTGGTCGGTGGCTCGTGGGGAAGGGTGGCACGGAGGAAGAGGAAAAAACAGAAAAACGAGAGGACTGGGAGAGGATAGGTGGCGGTGGGTGGAGAGTTAGGACGGTGGAAGAGAGGAACGATGGAAAACGGGAAGGAGGGAAAGCAGTGGCCTGTGACCAGTCATCAGTGGATCTCGGTCGCACGGGAGTTTCTATGAGATCTCTATGGGACTTCTATCAGGATCTACTATCGCCTTAGGATCTCTACCGCGTTCCCTATTCGGTCACTTGATCTATTCGTTCAGTTGATCGCTCCTACAGGTGGGAGTCGGGAATCGGAAGGGACTTCTATCGCAGGATTTACTATCGCGCGCGTTATTCACTTGCTTGATCCCTCGCTATCCGCTCGGTTGAGGGATCTCTATCGCCCTCGCTATCCGCTCGGTTGATCGTACCCTACAGTTCTGCATAAATGCTCTTCCAAGATTTGACATATTTTCATCCTAGGAAAGGTGGTGCGTCAAATGAAAACTGTGGTTGCGTCGCTCGTTGTTCTGGTTGTGTTTTCGGTTAATGGCGTTGCTCGGGAGTACGCTCGGTGGGGGCTGCCGGAGGGCGCCAAGTTGCGGATAGGCAAGGGGAGTGTGATTGAAATAGAGTATCTGCCTGACGGTTCCCAACTTGCTGTCGCTACGACTATCGGTGTTTGGTTCTATGATACGGCGACGCTTCGAGAATCTTCATTCATTCCGGTGAGATCGGGTAAGGTCTCAGGCATAGCGTTCAGTCCGGATGGGGGGACGCTCGCCGGAGGAAATAGCCACGGAATTCATCTCTGGGATGTTAACAGCGGCGAAAAATTGGGTGCATTATCCGGAGATTTGTACTACGTCGAGAGCGTGGCGTTTAACTCGTCGGGCAGCGCGATTGCCAGCGGGGTTTCTGATGGGACGGTGACAATTTGGGATGCGAAAACCGGCGAACAACTGCACAAACTCGTCGGACATTCGTCTCATGTCAATAGCGTGGTTTTCAGTCCGGATGGCAACACTCTCGCCAGCGGAGACATGCACAGCATGATACGACTCTGGGATGTCAACACGGGCAGGTGTCTACGTTCACTCGGCGGACACACGGGCGATATCAGCAGCGTTGCCTTCAGTCGAGACGGCGTCACGCTCGCGAGTGGGAGTTGGGACAACACGGTGCGGCTGTGGAACGTTGAAACGGGCGAGCATCTGCGCACACTCTCCGGACATGAAGCTCGGGTTCACAGTGTAACGTTCAGTGAGGACGGTAGTGCGTTTGCCAGCGGCGACAACGAATCGAGAGTACGGCTCTGGGACATAAAAACGTGGAAGTTGCGACAGACGTTCATGGGGAATCGGTCCGGCAAAAATAGCGTGAGGTTTAGTCCGGATGGCAAAACGCTTGCCGCATCGTTTACCGAGGGACCGGTGCAGTTGTGGGATGTCAACAGCGGAGCCGTTGCAGGGACGCTCTCCGGGCACCCTCACGACATCAGGAGTCTTGCGCTGAATCCAAGCGGGAGCATGCTTGCCACGTCGACTCGGCATGAGGTGCAGTTGTTGAACGCCGAAACGGGCGAACTGCTGCGTACACTCACCAAGGATTTCGCCCAAGCCGGCAGCGTTTCGTTTAGCCCGGACGGCAGTGCGATTGCCTGCGGCGGCCGCACGGGGACGCGGCTGTGGGATGCCGCGACGGGGGAACTTCAATTTACGACTACCGGGCATCAGTGGACAGTCACCAGCCTGGCGTTCAGCCCTGATGGCAGCGTTTTCGCTACAGCGAGCACCGACGGGACAGTGGGGCTGTGGGATGCCGAGACGGGCGCACATCTGCGGACAGTCATTGCACATCAACCGGAGCCAAACCCGCCGCGCGATCGACACCGGGAAACGGGCGAACTTGTGAGCGTAGTCGTAGACGTTTCACGTACGACAATGGTCATGTGCGTGGCATTCAGTCCGGATGGCAATACGCTTGCCAGCGGGGGTTTCGACAAGATGGTGCGACTGTGGAACGCTAAAACGGGCGAACTGAAGCAGACTCTCGCCGGGCATTCCAGTTGGGTGTGGCGTGTGGCGTTCACCCGGGATGGCAACGGGCTTTTCAGTGGGACTGTTGGTGGAAGGGTGCGACTCTGGGATGTCAAAACCGGCGAACATCAACAAACACTTGACGGTTTAGGAGGGTTCATCAGGAGTATGGCATTCAGTCCCGATGGGGACACGCTGGCTGTTGGGGGTTCGCGCATCACCTTTCTCACCCGGGAGGGAGGGGTGTGGAAACATCGGCGCAAAATTGTCGGGCACACCGGCGGCATCACAAGCCTTGCGTTTAGCTCGGATGGAAGGACGCTTTTCAGCGCGAGTGGAGACGGTACGGTGCTCGTCTGGGACTACGATGCTGTCACGCCTCCTAGGGGCAGTGGCCAGTAAAGGCAGTGGTCAGTGGCTAGTAGAGGCAGTGGGGAGTGGGGAAGGGTGGAAGAAGGGAAGACAGGAAAACGAGAGAACGGGGAAGCGGGAGGGAGGCGTCGAGAGTTGGATGGGGGGAGGAGGGGGTAATTGTCCGAACTGGGATTCGTGTGATTAAGGGATTTCGCAGATTAAGATTGGTTGAGAGAACTCTATCGCACTCCTTATCCAGTCGCTTGAGGGATCTCTATCGCGCTCACTATCCGTTCGCTTGATCCCGGCTGGGGCTTTGATGTGAAGGTCTTCGGCGTTACTATACACCTTTCGCACCTCCGGCGCTTTCACAGGTTGATGAAATCTCTATGGGATTGCAATCTCTTCGCGGTGACGTAATCTTTACGAGGAGGGTTACGGCATACGGCGTATGCCTACTACGGGGTCGTGTGTTAATTAGTGATTGTCAGTGTGCCCTATACGGGATGGCGGGCAGGGGATCTACTATGGCCTTCGTTATGGGATATCTATCAAGTAACACTCGCTCAAAGCCAGTCACAGAGCGTAAAACGAGTGTCATTTTATGATGCACGACACACATTGCGCTCCTCTGGAGCGCGGGAATCTGGGCATGTCGCATTCTATCAACACTGAAGATCTCTATCGCCCTCGCTATTCACTCGGTTGATCCTACTACCTTGGAAAGGTGGTGCTTGAGATGAAAGTTGTGGTTGTGTCGCTTGTTCTGTTGGTTGTGTGTTCGGTCGACGGCGTTGCTCAGGAGTATACGCGATGGGGGTTGCCGGAGGGCGCCAAGATGCGCTTGGGGAAGGGGCGGATAGCCGAGATAGAATTTTCGCCCGACGGTAACCTGCTTGCTGCAGCCAGCACGAATGGTGTTTGGCTGTATGATACCGCAACGCTTCAGGAGGTCGCCTTGCTCACCGTGAGTTGGGGAAGTGTCGCGTGTATAGCGTTCAGTCCGGACGGGGGGACACTCGCCACAGGAAATCGCCGCGGGGTGCATCTTTGGGATGTTAGCAGCGGCGAAAAACTGGGTACACTCCCGGGACATGCGTACGAAGCCAACAGCGTGGAGTTTAACCGGCAGGGCAGCGCGATTGCCAGCGCGCATAGAGATCGGACGGTGAGAGTGTGGGATGCCGGAACGGGCGAACAACTACACAAACTCGTCGGGCATGCGGCTCCGGTCAATAGCGCGGTATTCAGTCCGGATGGCAACACTCTCGCCAGCGGAGACATAGACGGCACGTTGCGATTCTGGGATGTCAACACGGGAAAGTGTCTACATACACTCAGCGGGCACAACTATATCAGCAGCCTTGCCTTCAATCGAGACGGCGTCACGCTTGCGAGCGGGGGTTGGGACAACGCCGTGCGGTTGTGGAATACTGAAACGGGCGAGCACGTGCGCGCGCACAGCAGACACGGCGGTCAGGTTCAATGCGTGACGTTCAGTCCGGATGGCAGTACACTTGCCAGCAGCGGAAACGACCCGGACGTACAACTCTGGGACACGAAAAATATGAGGGTGCGGCAGACGCTTTCCTCGTATTTGGGCGGCATGAATAGCGTGGCGTTCAGCCCGGATGGCAAAATCCTCGCCGGCGCTCTGTATAAGGGGACGGTGCAGTTGTGGGATGTCGACAGTGGAGAAGTTGCAGGAACGGTCTTGGACCACCCATACGACATGAGGAGTCTTGCTGTGAGTCCAAGCGGCAGCGTGCTTGCCGGGTCGAGTCGAAATGAGCTCCTGGTGTGGAACGCCAAAACGGGCGAACTGCTGCGTACACTCACGGAGGATTGCCGCCAGGTCGGCCCGCTAGCGTTCAGTCCGGACGGCAGTGTGCTTGCCTGCGGCGGGCACACGTCGATTGGGCTGTGGGATGCCGAGACCTGGGAACTTCAATTTAGAACTGACGAGGATCAGAATAGAGTGACGCGCCCGGTGTTCAGTTCTGATGGCAGTGTTCTAGCTGCAGGAGGTAGAGGCGGGACAGTGGGTCTGTGGAATGCGGAGACGGGTGAACATCTGCACACCATCAACGCGCATACGGATCGAGTTCATAGTGTAGCATTCAGCCCGGACGGCAATACGCTCGCCAGCGGGAGCGCCGACAAGACGGTGGGATTGTGGAACTCCGACACGGGCGAACTGAAGCATATTCTCTCCGGGCATACCGATGAGGTGCGGAGCGTCGCGTTCACCCGTGATGGCAACGGACTTGCCAGTGGGGATGACGATGGAACGGTGCGGCTCTGGGATGCCAATACAGGCGAGCATCGACAAACACTTGACGGATTAGGAGGAATCATCAGGAGTATGGCATTCAGCCCGTTCGGGAGCACGCTTGCGGTTGGGCATTCGCACATCACCCTTCTCGTGCGAGGCGAGAAGGCGTGGGAACTTGAGCGCCAAATTGCAGGGAACTCGGGGGCGGTCTACGACCTCGCGTTCAGCCCGGATGGCGAGAGGCTGTACGGTGCAGGAGGGGATGGTACCGTGCTTATCTGGGACTACGATGCCGCACCGCCCGCCGCGAGTTCAACAGTGAGTATTGCACCGTCTTGGACGACATCGCCCGCGCTTGAAAGCCAATTCTCGTTGTCGCTCTTGATAGAATCCGGGGAGAACGTGGCAGGCTTTGAGGCAACAGTGCTTTTTGACCCGGACGCGCTGCGTTATGTTGATAGTGGATATAGCTCCTTCTTTCCGGGAGCGCTGCACGTTATTCCGCCCGTGGTTGAGGAGGGGTGCGTGACGTTCGGGGGGCAGTCGATGGATGGGGTCGGAGAGGGCGACGGAAAGCTTGACAAGCTTACGTTTGAAGTTCTCGCGATCAAAAACTCCGCCGTGAGGCTTTTGGAGGTCAGTTTGATTGATACGGACGGAAATCGTACTTACCCTCGCCTTGAGGATGGGCGGGTGGTTGAACCGCCGCCACGGCACGGGATGTGAATTGCAGGGTTGAGGACGGAAGGGGGAAAAGCAGTGACCAGTGGCCAGTGACCAGAAAAGACGAAGTTGGGTTTCGCTGCGCTCAATCCAACCTACGGACAGTAGTCAGTGGGGAAGAGAGGAAGGATGGAAGATAGGATGTTGGGTTTCGCTCAGATTTCGGTTTCTTCGGGCGGCATGAGATTTCAATTTTCTTGGTTTTGCGAACGATTTCTGATGGATTTCCGCTCAACCCAACCTACGGACTGAATCGCGACCTGGTGAGGATCTCTATCGCGCGGGGATCTCTATCGCACTCCTTATTCAGTCGCTTGATCTATCCGCTTGCTTAATCTCCTACAGGTGGGAGTCGGGAATCGGAAGGGATCTCTATGGGAATTCTATCGCAGTCACTATTCGTTCCTAAAGGAAAGGCTGGTGGGCAGTGCCCACCCTACAGGATTTCTATTGCGGTCATTATTCATTCGCCTGATGGGTGTGTTTGATGGTCGCGCTACGGAGATCGCTCCTACCAAGGCGGGTGTGCGGTGGAGAATTCGACGTGAGGCTGCTGGATTTGGCAATCCAGCAGGAGCGGTTTTTTTTGGCTGGAGTCGAGCCTAGGAAAGGAGATGCTTGAGATGAAAGTGGTGGTTGTGTCGCTCGTTGTACTGGCTGTGCTGCCGGTCAGATGCGTTGCTCAGGAGTACACGCGATGGGGGATCCCCGATGGCGCCAAAATGCGTCTGGGAAAGGGGCGGCTAGGAGACATACAGTATTCGCCAGACGGCAGTAGGCTTGCCGTGGCGAGTTTCGTCGGTATTTGGCTGTATGATACTGCCAATCTTCAAGAGGTCGCTCTTCTCCCCGGTCATTTGGGCGGTGCCTCCTGTGCGGCGTTCAGCCCGGATGGAAGCATGCTTGCCAGCAATTCGGGTTATCCTTCAATGTCGGTACGGCTGTGGAATGCCAAAACTGGGGAACTTCAGCGAATGTTCAGTGGGCATACGGGGATAGTCAATAGTGTGGCGTTTAGTCCGAATGGCAAGATGCTCGCTAGCGGAGCCAGCGACGATAGTGTGAGACTATGGCACGCCCAGACGGGGGAACATATACGCACACTCTCGGGGCACACCGATTCTGTCTTGAGTGTAGCGTTTAATCCGTCTGGCGACATGCTCGTCAGTGGGAGTTCAGACAAGACCGTACGATTGTGGGATACTGAGACGGGGGAACATCTGCGTACGTTCCCCGGGAGCCGTGACGGTGTCGCGCGCGTAGAATTCAACAAAGATGGCAGCCTCCTCGCCGCAGGCAGCAGCGGTGACGGGGTGCGACTGTGGAATCCCGAAACGGGTGACCGCCGGCTTTCAATTCCCGCATATAGTGGTGTATTACTGGATATGGCGTTCAATCCGGCTGGCGATCTCATTGCCACGACCGGCTTTCGCGATGTGCGAGTGTGGGATACCAAATCTGGTGCGGAGTCGCGTACGTTTACATATTCTGACGAATACAACAGGTTCTTCAATGCCGTAGCATTCAGTCCGAATGGAAAGACGCTCGTAGCAGGAAGTAAAGACGGGTTGGTTCGGCTCTGGAACGTCAAATCGGGCAAACAGGTACATGCCCTCACCGGACATACAGGTTGGCCCAAGCGTGTTGTGGTAAGTCCGGACGGTAGCACGGTTGCCGCCGTGTATTCGATGGAGATTCGTCTGTGGGACGCCGGAACAAGCAAGCACCTTCGCACGCTGGCAATTCCCGGCTCCTATTTTAGCGGTATCGCGTACAGCATGGATGGCAGAACGCTTGCCAGCGGGGCCGATCAGAATGTCGTACTTTGGGATGCCGGCACAGGACAACGTCTACGAACGCTGACAGGTAATGAGGACAACGTCATGAGCGTAGCGTTCAGCATGGATGGAAGCACGCTGGCTGGCGGCGGAGGGCACATGCACAATGCCATTCATCTGTGGGACAGCAAAACAGGCAACCTGCTTCGCACGCTCAATTGGCACGTGAAATCGGTCATTAGCATAGCTTTCAGTCCGAATGGCAGAATCCTCGCCAGTGGAAGTCAAGACGGTACTATCGCCATCTGGGATGTCCGCACCGGGGAACGCACGCGCACCCTTGCCGCACATGTGCACGCGGTTGAAGGTGTCGGGTTTAGTCCTGATGGTACCATCTTCGCCAGTATGAGCCGCAACGGCGCGAAACTGTGGGATACCGCCGCCTGGAGCGAGATTCACACGCTCGACAACGATGTGCATGAAATCGGGAACGTCGCGTTCAGCCCGGATGGTAAAATGGTCGTGATGGCCACCAGCGATTGGGAGGTGCGAATTTGGGATACCAAGACTGGTGAGACGCTGCGCTCCCTGCCCGGTCATCGTTCCGGAATCTCTGGCGTGGCGTTTTTTCCCGATGGCAGGACTCTGGTTAGCTGCAGCTATGACGGAACTGTGCTGCTCTGGGAACTTGCACCGTCTCCCGATATAGACCTGATTGATGGCGATGTCAACGGAGATCGCCTGGTGAACCTTGCGGATCTGGTAAGGGTAGTCGAAAGCATTGGTGACACGGGCGAGAGTGATACCGATATCGACGGCGACCGTGTGGTGAACATCTATGATGTCCTACAAATCGCCGGGGCAATCGGAGATGCTGGTACAATGGCTTCCCAAGATACTTTGGCGACTTTAGGAATTAGTGCGTCGGATGTCGAAGGTTGGATTAAACAGGCGCGGGGGCTAGACCTGACCAATCCTAGAACTCAGCGCGGTGTCCGATTTCTCGAACAGTTGCTCTCAGCGTTCGTTCCGATGAAGACGGCACTGTTGCAGAACTATCCGAATCCGTTTAATCCGGAGACGTGGATTCCGTATCAACTGGCGCAGGGGACGGAGGCGGCGATTGCGATTTATGATGCTAAAGGCGCTTTGGTGAGGCAATTGGGCCGAGGGTATCAGGCGGCGGGATATTATGCAGATCGAGGTAGGGCGGCGTATTGGGATGGTAGGAACGAAAGAGGAGAGCCGGTCGTGAATGGGGTTTATTTTTACCGGTTGCGGGCGGGGGGTTATTCGGCGGTGCGGCGGATGGTGATTGTGAAGTAGGATCAACCAAACGAATAGATCAACTGAGCGAATAACGACGGCGATAGAATTCTCATAGAGATCTTCTCCAGGTCGCGGCTCCCCGCTCCGGTGTGATATCGACCGAACGGATAGATCAAGCGAAAGCAGAATAACCTACGAATTTTCCTGCAATAAATCAACATCGTTTCTCCCGACAAAAACCTTAACCGGCATTTGCCGATATCTGAACACGATTTTAAAAAGGCGGTGCGTTAGATGAAAATAGCGGTCGCGGGCCTTATGGCTCTGGCTATATTTTTGCTCGACAGCGACACTCCGGAATACACGCGGTGGGGTTTGCCCGAGGGCGCCAAATTGCGCATCGGCAAGGGGAGGATATATGACATCGAGTATTCCCCTGACGGATCGCTACTAGCTGTCGCCACGACGATTGGGGTTTGGCTGTACGATGCGTCCACGCTTCGAGAAACATCATTTCTGCCCGTGAACGCCGGTTGGGCAACAAGTGTCGCGTTCAGTCCGGATGGGGAGACACTCGCCGCTCTCGATGACCGCGGTATCCATCTGTGGAATGTCGACAGCCGCGAACCGATGGGGACAATCGCCAGATTCTCTGTCGGCGACGGGAGCATCGCGTTTAACCCGGCGGGAAGTATGATTGCCGGTGCGGGTGTGAACGAGACGGTTAGAGTGTGGGATGCCAGAACCGGCGAACAACTGCATGAACTTGTCGGACATACGGCTTGGATCACCAGCGTGGTATTCAGTCCGAACGGAAGAACGCTTGCTAGCGCGGGCAGTGACCACACAATACGACTCTGGGATGTCAACAGCGGTGAGTGTCTACGCACACTCACCGGTCACACTAACCTTATCAACAGTCTGGCTTTCAACCGGGACGGCGTAACGCTTGCGAGTGGGGGCTGGGACAACATGGTTCGACTGTGGAATACTGAAACGGGGGAACCGCTGCGCACACACTACGAGCATGCCGGTCAGGTGTTCAGCGTGACCTTCAGTCCCGACGGCAGCGTGCTTGCCAGTGCCGCCAACGACTCGAGAATACGACTATGGGACATAAAAACCGGGGAGATGCGACGCACACCCCCGCTAGAACCAGCCACCATCACTAACGTGAGATTCAGCCCGGATGGCAACACACTCGCGACTTCCCATCATGATAGCTTAGTGCAGTTGTGCGATGTCAACACCGGCACTGTTACCGGCAAGATTCTCGGACACCCCTACCACATTGAGCATCTCGCTCTGAGCCCGAACGGAAGCGTGCTTGCCACGTCGAGCCCTCAAGCTGTTCGGCTGTGGAGTGCCGGAACGGGCAAACTGCTGCACACGCTCAGCCAAGATCCCCTCCATGCCGGCACCCTTGCGTTTAGTCCCGACGGCAGTGTGCTTGGCTGCGGAAGCTACGGGGGAGTGCTTCTGTGGGACGCCGAAACGGGAGATTCACTTTTGACAAACGTCAGGAAGCTGTGGCGGTCAGAAAACTTTACGTTAAACTCGGACGGAACTTACTATTTCCAAGAAAGCGCCGACGGAACTGTCTACCTCCTGGAAAGCGGCGACGGGACAGTGGAGTTTCGGGACACCGAGGCCGACGATCAATTACTGCCGGATGCCAGGGCGCCCGTGCGGTCAGCAAGCTTTGCCTTCAACCCGGACGGAACTGTCTACGCTACGGGAACCGAAGTGGGTACGGTGGGGTTATGGGACACCGAGACAGGTGAACAACTGCACGCCACCAAGGAACATACCGGAAAAGTCCACTGCTTGGCATTCAGTCCGGACGGCAAAACGCTCGCAAGCGGGAGTTCCGACCGGACGGTGAGACTGTGGAACACTGAATCGGGCGAACAGACACAGATTCTCGTCGGGCATACCCGGACGGTGTGGAGTGTTGCGTTTACGCGGGATGGAAACGTACTCGCCAGCGGGAGCGGAGATGGAAACGTGCGTTTCTGGGATGTCAAAACCGGCAGAAGCAAGCAGGAGCCCAGCGGGTATATAGGAGCTATACGAAGTTTGGCATTCAGTCCGGATGGCGGCATTCTCGCCGTCGGGCATTTTCGCATCACCCTCTTTACTCAAGGGGCAAACGGATGGGAAAAACGGCGTGAATTCACCGGGCACAAGGGGCTTATCAACGATCTCGCGTTCAGCCCGGATGGCAAGACGCTTTACAGCGCGTGTGGAGATGGTATGGCGCATGCCTGGCAACACGACGCCGCGCCGCCAAGAGCGAATTCGACGGTCAGTGTTACGCCGACTTGGGTGACATCGCCAGTCGTTGGAGAGCAACTCTCGCTGTCGCTCACCATATCACACGGGAAGAATGTGGCAGGGTATGAAGCAACAGTGAAATTCGACCCCGCAGCGCTGCGTTTTGTTGATAGCGCAATAGGTGATTACCTTCCCGGAACGCCGTTCGCCCTACCGCCGGTGATTGGCGACGATCGTGTGACGCTCGGGGCGATGACGCGTGATGGGCAAGCTGGGAGCAAGGGCACGCTTGCCACGCTACGGTTTGAAGTTCTCGACGTCAAAGCGTCCAGCGTGAAGCTGCTCAATTTCAGCTTGGTCGATCAGTTCGGAAACCGTGCCCGGCCTCGGCTTGAGGATGGGCTTGTGGTTTTACCCCCGCCGCTCGGGCGCGATGCAAACGGGGATGTGGCTATCCACGAGGTTGCCAAGGTTTCTGCTGCGCTTGGGGACGGTGGGGCAGCGCCGCCTGACCCGTTCGCCGCCCTGTCAACTCTTTACGCCCGGTATGTGGCGAGTCGGCTTTCGAAGGCGGCGCGATTGGACCGCGCCGATTCCGCGTTAAGGCGGGGCGGCCGCTTCCTTTACCGAGCGCTTGCCGTGTTGACGCCGAAGGAAACAACCCTGTTGCCGAACTATCCCGACCCGTTCAATAATGAGACGTGGATACCGTATCGCCTGGCTCGCGAGGCAGAGGTGGAGATTACGATTTACGACGCGCGAGGCAGGCGGGTGAGGCGATTGGCGATCGGGCGTCAGGCGCCGGGATACTATGTGGATCGGGAGAAAGCTGCTCATTGGGACGGACGCGGCGAAAGTGGTGTGGCCGTTGGTAGCGGTGGGTATATCTATCAGTTGCGGGCGGGGGATGTAACGATGACCCGGCGGATGGAGGTTGTGAGGTAAGGGACGAGGAGCAATGGGCAGGCGCCCCGTGGTTAGCGGATTTTTATCGGGATTTCTGTCGCAACGGATTGGGTGGAGTCGGGGCAAGATGCCCCTCCTACAGTTTTGGCTTTCGCGTTGCTCGACCCAACCTACGAACTAAAATGGCCTCAAAGGGAAATTGCTGATTTTTGAGCAAGTTCTCACGAAGGGTGGTGTAAGATGAAAATAGCGGTTGCGTCGTGCATCTTTCTGGCTGTTATTTCGCTCAACAGCATTGCTGGGGAGTACGCGCGGTGGGGGTTGCCGGACGGCGCGAAGATGCGCATCGGCAAGGGGCGGATAACTAATATAGAGTATTCGCCCGATGGACGTCTGCTTGTTGCAGGCGGCTTGCTGGGAGCCTGGCTGTATGATGCGGCGACGCTTCGGGAAATCTCTTTTCTTCGCGTGGACTCGGGTTGGGTCACTTGTGTGGCGTTCAGTCCGGATGGACGAACACTTGCCGGTGGACACAGCCACGGAATCCACCTCTGGGATGTCAACACCGGCGAAAAACTGGGCATTTTCGCCGGGCGTAACGCATTTTCCAGTAGCCTGGCCTTCAGTCCGGATGGGCGGATGCTTGCCAGCGGCCATCATGATCGCACTGTACGAATTTGGGACGCTGGAACCGGCGAAAAACTGCACGAACTTTCCGGACACGCCGCGAAGGTTAACCGTGTGGCATTCCGTCCCGGCGGTAAGTCTCTCGTCAGCGGAGACACGGAACATGCGGTACGAGTGTGGGATGTTGACACCGGCGGGTGTCTACGCACACACAACGAGCATGCCGACGAGGTTTCCGGCTTTGCATTTAGCCGGGACGGTGTCACGTTTGCGGGCGGATTCAGCGACCACTCGGTCCGGCTATGGAGCACCGAAACGGCTCAACAACTGGACATTCTTCGCGGGCACGAAGATCGAGTGCACGCCGTTGCGTTTAGTCCGGACGGTGGTGCGCTCGCCAGTTGCGGCGCCCACTCGGAAATACGACTCTGGAACATCGAAACCGGAGGAGTGAGTAGGGCATTTCCCGGACATCCGAGGGGCATAGATCTCCTAAGGGTCAGCCCTGATAGAAAAACCCTCCTCGCGGTTTCGTTTTACGGCGGAATCGTGCAGTTGTGGGATGTCGACACCGGGACAATCATAGGTAAGCTCCCCGGTCACTACCACCACATCAGGAGTCTCGCGCTAAGCCCAAGCGGCAGCGTGCTTGCCACCTCGAGTAGCCATGAGATTCAGTTGTGGAACGCCGAATCCGGGAGGCTGTTGCGCACGCTCAACGATGATTTCCGAGAGGACGGAATCGTTGCATTTAGCCCGGACGGCGGTGTAATTGCCTGCGGCGGTCGAACGGGGGTGCGGCTGTGGGATGCCGAGACGGGTGAACTTCGATTGGAAGTCGCCGGACATCAGGATTTAGTGACCAGCGTGGTGTTCAGCCCTGATGGGGGCATTTTCGCCACTGGGGGTCAGGACGGCACAGTGGTGCTGCGGGATGCCGAGACGGGTGAACATCTGCGCACGGTCGATGAACATACGGATAGAGTCCATTGTGTCGTATTCAGCCCGGACGGCAATACGCTTGCCAGCGGGAGTTTCGACGCGACGGTTCGGCTGTGGACCCCTGAAACGGGTAAACTGAAGCAAATTCTCGACGAGCGTCTGTGCGCGGTGTACAGCCTCGCGTTCACGCGGGATGGCGGCAGCATTGCGACCGGCGATCAAAACCGGGTTCATCTCTGGGATGTCAAATCCGGCGAACATCGGCGCATGCTCGGCAAGTATCCGAAGTCCGTTAGAAGCATGGCGTTCAGTCCGGCCGGAGACGCGCTTGCGGTTGGCCGCGTGCCCCTCACCTTTCTTACCCATGAGTCAAAAGAGTGGAAACATCGACGTAAATCTGAAGGCCACATCGACATCATCAATAGCATCGCGTTCAGCCCGGATGGCAAGACGCTTTTCACCGCGAGCGGGGATGGCACCGTGCTAGTCTGGCGGCACGATGCCACGCTGTCCGCCGCTAGTTCGACGGTTGGTATTTCACCGTCTTGGGTGACGTTGCCCGCGCCTGGACGCGAACTCTCGTTGTCGCTCGAGGTAAAATCCCGGGACCGCGTAGCAGGCTATCAGGTAACAGTGACTTTTGATCCCACCGCGCTGCGATATATTGACAGCACGGTCGGCACCTACCTTACCCAGCGAGTGTTCGATCTACAGCCCGTCGTCGAGCAGGATCGTGTGACGCTCGGCGCATTGGCGCTTAATGGGAACGCTCAGGGTAACGGGACGCTTGCCGTAATCAGGTTTGAAGTTCTCGCCGCGAAAACTTCCAGTGTGAAACTGCTCAACGTCAGCTTGGTCGATGAAGACGCAAATCCTACCTACCCTTCGGTTGAAAATGGGCGGTTGATTGCTCCGACGCCGCTCGGCCGGAATACGGCGAGCTGGGTTTCGCAAGCGGCGCGAATAGACGATGCCGAAGCGGCACTGCAGAGCGGCGGCCGCTTCCTTAGTCGAGTGCTTGCCGTGTTGACGCCGGCGGAGACAACGCTGTTGCCAAACTATCCCGACCCGTTCAATAATGAGACGTGGATACCGTATCACCTTGCCCAAAGTTCGGCTGTAGAGATTACGATATACGACACAGAGGGTAGGCGCGTGCGGCGATTGGCGATCGGGCGTCAGGTGGCGGGATACTATGTGGATCGGGAGAAAGCTGCATATTGGGACGGACGCAGTGAAAGCGGTGCAGCCGTTGGAAGCGGGGGGTATACCTATCAACTGCGGGCGGGGGATGTAACGATGACGCGGCGGATGGAGGTCGTGAATTAACGGACGAGGAACGATAGGCAGTCGACCAGCGGCTAGCAAAGCCAACGAAGGGTGGAAAATGGGGAAGATTGTCTGAACTACGATTCTTGAGATTTAACGGATTTCGAAGATTAAAGTCGCACGATGTTATTTTGCGGGCGCTGGAATTGGCAATCCAGCGGGAGCGGTTTTAGGATCGGGCGTTGGGGTGAAGGGGAGAAAACGGGTAATCGGGAATGCGAGAAAATTGGAAGCGAGTGAATGGGAAGCCGGAAGAGATTGTCTAAACGAGGATTGGTGTGATTGGGGGATTTCGCGGATTAGGTGCGGTCGGGAGATTGCTCCCACATGAAAGGCTGGTGCGCGGAAGATTTACTATCGTGCTCGCTACCCACTCGCTTGATTGTACCCTACAGAAGCTCTTTCGTGTGGGGGTCGGGGTGGAAGCCGGACGTAACGGAGGGAGGGGAACCGTGGGAGTTAACGGGAGTGGCGTTTGTTTCAGGAAAGAACGGGCGCGGGAACAAAATCTCTATCGTCCTCGTTATCCACTCGCTTGATCTCCTTCGATCAATCCTATTCGTTCCTGAAGGAAAGGCTGGTGGGCAGGGGATCTCTATCGCGCTCGTTATCCACTCACTTGATCCCACCCTACAGAGGCTCTGTCGTGCTCGTATGATCACTCCTACCGGCGTAGTGGAGTGAGTGGGAAGGATGGTTGCGGCATACGGCGTATGCCTACTACTGTGTGAAAGGGGGAGGTTATGTTTGAAGGTGTTCAGGAAATTGTGGTGCAGGTTGACGAGTTGCGGGAGTTTGTGCACACGCTTTATCGGAAGGCGGGGGTCGGCAGGGAGGATGCGGAGTTGATAGCGGAACTTCAGGTCGAGACGGATTTGCGTGGGGTGTATTCGCACGGGACGCGGCATGCGCCGTCTTATATTGCGCAGATCCTTGCGGGGGATGTGAATCCGACCCCGGAAATTCGGGTGCAGCGGGAGGGGCCAAGTTATGTTCTCGTTGACGGCGATGGCGGTTTGGGTCATGTGGCGAGTGCGGCTGCGATGAGGGCGGCTATCGAGAAGGCGAAGGCTACGGGTATCGCGGCGGCGGGCGTGGTTAACGCGGGTCATTTCGGAGCGGCGGCGTGTTTCACGATGATGGCGGTCGAGGAGCGCATGATCGGGTTCGCAACCACGAATACGGGGGGACCATCGGTTGTGGCACCGGGGGGCGCGGCGCGTGTGGTGGGGAATAACCCGCTGAGTTATGCGCTCCCTGCGGGGGAGGAGTACCCCATCGTTTTGGATATGGCGTGCGGAGTGGCGGCGTGGGGCAAGATTCTGACGATGAATATGTATGGGCAGCCGGTGCCGCCGGAGTGGTTCTTGGGCGGTGACGGTGAAACGGTCACGGATCCGAGCGAAGGGCATTTGATGATGCCGGCGGCGGGGCCGAAGGGGTACGGGTTGGCGGTGGTTATGGGCGTTTTGGCGGGGCCCTTGGTCGGAGGTTTGATGTCGTGCCATGCTTCGGATGAACCGTCGAAACATTTCTTTATCGCGGTTAATGTGTCGAGTTTTACGGATTTCGGTGCGTATGCGGCGGAGGTCGATCGGGGGATTCGGACGGTGCGTGCGTCGAAAACGGCGGCGGGGGTTGATCAGGTCTATTTACCGGGGGAGATTGAGTGGCGGAAGCGGGAGGAGTGGATTGCGAGCGGGATTCCGTTGCATGTGGAGCATCTGCGGGGTTTGGCGGGGATGGGGAAGAAACTGGGGGTCGGGATTTTTTGGGAGGAGTAGAAGCAGTGGCAAGTAAAGGCAGTGGCCAGTGACCAGTGGCTAGTGACCAGTAAAAGCGAAAAAGTCGGCGGGAAGGGGGAGGAGTGGGCGTTGTCTGAACCTACAGGGCTTGGTCTCGACCTACGGACCGCAAGGCTGGTGCGCATTGCGCACCCTACAGAGTTGGTTTCGATGTGCCCAATCCAACCCACGGGATGGGGGTGTGGGGATGATTTTGGTTTTGACAGGTTTGCGGGGGCGTGATATAATGGAATTTGGTTGAGTGGGCTGTGGAAAGCGGCATGCCGTGAGGGATGTGCAGCGGTTGCCTCGGATTGTGCCGCATGTTTTGAGGGGAGTGAATCTTATGAGGTCGTCTGCAGAGATTATTGAAGAGGTGAGACAGGAGATTCCGGAGGTCTCGGTTGACGAGGTGAAGGCGGAACAAGATCGGGGCGGTGATTTTGTGCTGCTCGATGTTCGTGACGATGACGAGCGGCGGGCGGGGTATATTCCGGGCGCGGTTCATGTGTCGCGAGGCATGCTTGAGCTTTCGATTGACGATTATGTGACTGACGCGAATCAGAAAATTGTTCTGTATTGTGCAGGCGGAGTGCGTTCTCTTCTCGCCGCGAAGTCGCTGAAGGATATGGGCTACACGGACACGATCTCAATGGCGGGCGGATATCGCGGCTGGTTGACGGCGGGCTATGCCACGGAACAGGACAAACCGCTGACGCACGAGCAGTTGGACCGGTACAGCCGCCACTTCATGCTGCGCCAAATCGGGGAGACGGGGCAGGCGAAGTTGCTTGAATCGAAGGTGCTGCTGCTGGGCGCCGGGGGGCTGGGTTCGCCCGCGGCGGTGTACTTGGCGGCGGCGGGGGTCGGGACGCTTGGCGTGCTGGATTCGGATCTGGTCGAGATTAGTAATTTGCAGCGGCAGATTGCGCATCGCACGGAGTCGATCGGCACGCCGAAGGTGCAATCGGCGACGACGACCATCAAGTCATTGAACCCGGATGTCAAGGTTGTGCCGCATCAGACACGGTTGAAAGCGGAGAATGTGCTTGAGATTTTCGAGGGGTATGACTTAATCGTTGACGGCTGCGACAATTTCCCGACGCGCTATCTTGTGAACGATGCCGCGGTACTGACGAACAAGACGATTGTGCATGGCAGCATCTCGGAGTTCGAGGGGCAGGTCACGGTGCTGAAGCCGCATGATGGCCCGTGCTATCGTTGCTTGTACCCGGAGCCGCCGCCTCCGGGGATGGTGCCGAGCTGAAGTGAGGCGGGTGTCCTGGGCGTGCTCCCGGGCGTGGTCGGTGTGATGATGGCAACGGAGGCGATTAAGATATTGGTGGGGATTGGCACTCCGCTCATCGGTCGGTTGGTGCTGTATGATGCGCTGCGTATGCAGTTTCGCGAGTTGAAACTCAGCCGGGATGCGAATTGTCCGGTTTGCGGTGATGAGCCGGAGGTGACGGCGTTGTATGAGGATTATGAGGCATGGTATGATGAGTATTGGGTGAATGCGCCGGTGGAGCAGGCGGCGGATTAGGGAAAACAGTGGTCAGTGGCTAGTGGTCAGTAAAGGCAAGGGAAACAGTGGTCGGTGACTAGTAAAGGCAGGGAAAGCAGTGGCCGGTGGTTAGTAGTGGGAGTGCAAGGTTGGAAGGGAGGCTGTTGGGTTTCGCTAGGATTTCGGTGTTTTCACGAAGTATGGAACATCGGAAGGCTTTTGTTCGACGCGATTTCTATTGGTTATCGGCTCAACCCAACCTACGGGTTAGGAGAAGGGTTAAGATACCACAGTAAAATATGGTGAATCAATGAAAGAAAAAAGAGATGAAAAAAAGCAACCTAGCCAGTTGTTGGAAAGCGTAGCTCAATCTTCTCGTTATGTGGATGAAGATTCGGATTTATATTCTGACCCAGATATTATTGCGAGTTTGAATCGAGCAAGAAAACAGATGGAAAACGATGAATGCCTCCCCAGCAGGGACGTATTCAAAAAACATGGCTTTCGGCGCAATTGTATATAGCCCCCTTAAATAGATTGTTTTGGAAGGATTCGTGATATGTTACCGTGCCCGGATTGCAATAATCCTTTGACGCAGTTTCCGGTTGAGCAATCGGATGTGGATTTGATGAGTTGCGATAGCTGTCGGGTTGTGGTTCTTAACCGTGCGGGTCAGGATCTTGAACGGGTTGATGATACGTCGTTCAGCGACTTGGTTGAAGCGTATGGCACGGAGTTCCCGATTGATGTTGATCCGAATACGGTGACGCTGCCGGAAGAGGTCGAGGAGGCGCTTGAGGAGTAGCGAAGCGGGGTTGGGAGAAGCGTTTCCGTTGTCTCCATTTTGGGTTTGTTGAGATTTGTTCGTTTTGGTTGGTTGTGATTCGTAAGGCGTGATGCGTCATGCATGATTTACTATCGGGCGAGGGGACCTCGCCCCTACGATTTTGGTTGGTTGATTTGAAGGAGTCGCGACCTGGAGATCGCTCCTACAGGTGGGAAGTCATGAATCGGAAGGGATCTCTATCGTACGCCCTATTCACTTGCTTGATTGGTCGTTATCCAAGAAAAGGCTAGTGCGGGATTGGGCGAGGGGGGATCTCTATCGCCTTCGTTATTCACTCAGTTGATCCTCGCCCCTACGATACCGCTAGGTTGATTTGAAGGAGTCGCGACCTGGAGATCGCTCCTACAGGTGGGAAGTCGGGAATCGGAAGGGATCTCTATCGTAGGCCCTATTCACTTGCTTGATTGGTCGTTATCCAAGAAAAGGCTGGTGCGGGATTGGGCGAGGGGACCTCGCCCCTACGGAGGGGACTGTTTGGTCGTTTGATTTGTATTGTCTAACGTGTTGATGTGAAAGTATGGTATCGATTCGGTCAATTTATACGCGAACATTCCGATAGCCGCGTTCTCATACTTCTTTTTCCCGCCCTGTTTTGGCTCGTCTTCTTTTTTCTTGTCCCTATCGCGTCGATTTTCGTCTACAGTTTCGCCGAGCGCGGCACGTATGGCGGCGTTGACTGGGCGCTTGCGCTTGGTAACTACCGACGGCTGCTGGATCCATTGTATCTGGGCATCCTTTGGCAGTCGATCTTGACGGCTGCGGTTTCTACGGTTGTCTGCCTGATTCTGGGCTATCCCTTCGCTTATTACGTTGCGCGGTATCAGCATCGTTGGCGCAATGTCCTTCTCTTGCTTGTGGTGCTCCCTTTCTGGACAAATTTCTTGATTCGCACGTATGCGTGGATTGTGATCTTGCGGGCGGAGGGGGTGCTGAACAAGCTCTTGGTTGCACTCTTCCCCGATATCACGCCGCCGGAGTTGCTCTACACGCCGGTTGCCGTGTATATCGGTCTCATCTACGGTTATCTTCCGTTCATGATATTGCCGCTGTATGCGTCTCTGGAGCAGATTGACGGCGCACTGATTGACGCAGCGAAGGATCTGGGCGCCAAGCCTTGGCGGGCGTTTCTGAACGTGACGCTGCCGTTGAGTATTCCGGGGGTTGTCGCCGGCTCGGTGTTGGTGTTTATCCCGACGGTCGGCGCATTCATTACGCCGGATTTGCTGGGCGGGGGGAAGGTCAATTATATCGGGAATGTCATCGCGCGTCAGTTCAAGACGGCGCGGGATTGGCCGTTCGGATCGGCGTTGTCGTTTCTGCTGATGGGGGTTGTGTTGGTTGGGACGGTGGTTTATTTTCGGTCAATGAAGGGGGAGAGAAGCAGTGGTCAGTGACCAGTGGCCTGTGGCCAGTAAAAGCAGGAGGAGGAAGGACAGTGGTTAGTGGATCTCTATCGCACTCATTATCCATTCGGTTGATCGTATTAGGTGCGGTTTATCATGAAACGAATATTGCAACTTAATGTGTTTTTTGTGTTACTATTTCTGTATGCGCCGGTTGTTGTGCTGGTGGTGTTTTCGTTCAACGCTGCGGAGCATACGGCGGTTTGGAGGGGGTTTACTCTGGATTGGTACGCCAAACTTGCGGGAAATCGGGATTTGTGGCGCGCGTGTTTCACAAGCCTGATTGTGGCGGGGGTATCCACCTGCATTGCGACGGTCATCGGTACCATGGCGGCGCTCGGCATCGAACGGTATCGATTTCCGTTGCGGGGTGTATTCACGCGGGTCATTTTTCTGCCGATTATTGTTCCGGATATTGTGATGGGGATTGCTCTGCTTATGTTCTACGCGCAGGCGCATATCCCGCTGGGTATCGCCTCGATTGTCATTGCGCATGTGGCGTTCAATATCTCGTATGTGACTATCATTGTTCGGGCGAGGTTGCAGGGGTTTGACCGGTCTATGGAGGAGGCGGCGTTGGACTTGGGCGCCAACGAGTGGAGGACGTTTCGGTCTATCACGTTGCCGCTGATTGCGCCGGGAGTGGTCGGCGGGGCTTTGCTGGCGTTTACGCTGTCGATCGATGATTTTGTGATTTCGTTTTTCACGGCGGGGGTGGGGTATACGACGTTACCGGTGCACATCTATTCCAAGTTGAAGTTTGGGATTACGCCGGAGATCAATGCGATTTCGACGTTGCTTTTGTTTAATTCGATTGCTTTGGTGGTGTTGGCGATGAGGAAGACAGTGGTTAGTAGAAGCAGTGGCTAGTGACCAGTGACCAGTGGCCAGTGGCTAGTTAAAGCAGTCAAGAGTGGGAAGGATGGAAGGACGGAAGAGTGGAAGCGTTTGAGTTGGGTTTCGTGGGGCTCCATCCAACCTACAAGTTTGGTTGATTGGCCGGTATATTTGACAAGAGATGGTGGGCAGGGGATCTCTATCGATCAACTGACTGAACAGGGAAGGCGATAGAAAATCTTACTCTCTATCCATTCGCTTGATTCCACCCTACAATGGGTGCATGAGGATTTATTGCGATTGGGCGAGGGTGGATCTCTATCGCCTTCCTTGTTCAGTCAGTTGATCCTCGCCCCTACGGTTGGTTGTGAAGAATGGAACTCAGGAGTTATTCGACGATTACAGTGGAGCAGGTGCGGGTGCTGGCGGGGGAGTTGGCGCGGGGCGGGACGCCGGTGATCGATGGGTTTGAGCCGGTCGCGGACTTTGAGGAACTGAGCACGTTCGCCGCCGAAAATCCTACGCCGGTTTTTAGCGGGGATAGGGATCCTGTGTGGCGGGTGGAGTCGGTTGCGGCGAGGCTGGTGGAGGCGTTTGCCATCGCGTCTCATGAGCGGCTGTCGGGGGAGGATTGGGAGGTCTTGGCGGGGATTATCGTCGATCACGCCGAATACCTTCATACTTTTCACCACTCGCCCCAGAAGCGCCACCGGATGACGGGGGGCGCGGCGCTGGCTTTGGCGGGGGGCGTATGCCACCTGATACCGCAGGCGGTGGCGTGGCGACTGGCGGGGTTCGCGCGGATTGCGGAAGCGGCGGAAAGCGCGTCTCCGTCTTATCTCGTCGAACTGGTCGATGCGGCGTTCGAGATAGCAGCGGCGCTCCATCTGCCGATGTTGGAGGGGGGTATTGAGGCTTATAATGCCCTCTTCAATCCGGATTTTCGGTGGGAGAAGCTGGAGCGTCTTCGGCTGTCGGATGCCGAATTTTTCGACGGATTGGATTTGGAGCGGGCTGGTTTGGAAGGCGTCAAAGCCGAGTTGGCTATCGGGAATTTGGAGGGATCGAAGTCGGCGTACGAGGTATTTCTCTGTCGGCGAGGGCGTGACTCGGAGTTGTACCGTGCATCGGAAGATTGGGATGATTCGGTGGGGACACAACCTGCCTCAATTGCCAAGTCGCGATTGGAGCGTGCCCGGCGCTTGTCAACTCAGACGGGACTCAGTGTTGACGATGTCGCGGGTCGGGTAGTGGTGGAAACGTGCGATGTCGGGGTTGCGGCGGCGCTTTATCCCGAATGGAGGGACAGCGAGCAACTGCTCGCGCTCGCAGTGAGACGGTGCAGTTGGATCCTCCATACGCGCTTTTTTCCCGACGGTTGCCATGTACACGGTTCTACCCGTTCTCAGTACGATGTGTTCATCCAACTCTGGCGTTTCTATCGCCTCGGCAAACTCGGCGGGGTTCAATTATCGCCGGATTTTGACGCACAGATGGAGAGGATTCTTGAGGCGTTCACCTATTTGAGCCAGCCGGACTACTGTCTGCCCGCTTCGGATGATGGCGATCGTTCGGAGGCCAGTGCGGCGGAGGCGTGTTCTCTCGGTATCGAGATTTTTGATCGAGATGATTTAAGGTATATCGCGTCGGAGGGAAAGGAGGGCGAGCCGCCGGAGGAGACCTCGCACGCTTTTCCGTATGCGGGATGCTATGTCATGCGGGATTGTTGGCGCCCGGAAGCGCAGTATCTGCTCTTTGACGCGGGGCGCCGTGGGGAGGGAGGGCGTCCACTCGGGGACAAACTGAGTTTCGCGCTATACGCCCACGGAAGACGGCTGATTGCCGCTCCGGGCATGGGGGTATCTGGCTCGGAGGGGTATTCGCGATCTAGCCGCGCTCACAATAGCGTCGCCATTGATGGGAAGGGGCAGCGCAGCGGAGCGACGGGTGAAGCGGCACATGTGCCGGATCCGGATACGCGCTGGATTAGCACACCGTCGTTTGATTTTGCGGAGGGTTGGTATAAGGACGGTTACGGGGATGACGCCGACGATGCGGTTGTGCGGGACCTCGTTCATAAGCGGTCGATTTTCTATGTTCGGGGGGAGTACTTTATTCTGCATGATCTGGTTCTTGGCGAGGGGAAGCATCGGCTTGAACAGGTTTTGCACTTGGAGCCGGGGAACGTGGAGCGCTTGGAGGGCGGAATCGTGCGGACGGCTGAGGCGCATTCGGGGAACTTCGTGATTGCGCCAGCGGACGCCGAGGGTCTGGAGGTTACGCTTGGGGGCGGCAGCACTTCGCCGCACGAGTTGGTTTATGCGATGGATCGGCTGCTCCCGACCGCCATGAACCTCGTGCTGTTTCCTACCCCGCCGTATGCCGAGGTATCGCCGGAGATTCGTTTGATAGAGGTCGCGGCGGATGCGGATGTGTTGGCGACGGGGTTCAGCGTGGCGCACGGTGGGTTCACCGATCTCGTGCTGATTTCGGATGACGGGTTTGCGGAGATGTGTACATCGGAATTGGAGTTCCGGGGGGAGTACGCCGTTCTGCGCCTGGACGGGGAGGGGCAGCCGCTGTGGTGGAGGTTGGTTCACGGGGAGTTTCTCAGTTGGCGGGGAGAGGTGTTGGAAAGCAAAAGCAGTGACCAGTGGCCTGTGACCAGTGGTCAGTAAAAGCAGTCGTCGGTTAATCTCTATGGGAATATCCAAGGAGGAATAGATGCATTTGCGAATGAAGATTACGTTATATGTTTTGCTAATTGGTGCGGTGCGCGGCGTTGGATTCGGACAGGTTGTTGAAATACCTGATTCGAACTTGCAACGGGCAGTTAAAGAAGCCCTGAATCTGCCGAATGATTCCCAAGTCACTGCTCAAGATATGCGACAGTTGACAGGGTTAAATGCGCAAAACACTGGTATAGAAAGCCTTGACGGATTGGAGTATGCGACAGACTTGAGACGCTTGTGGGTAAACAACAATCCCTTGTCCGACCTGTCGCCAATCTCAAACTGCTCCAAATTGGAAGACCTGGGCATTGGCGGTTGCGGGATTTCGGATATATCCGCGTTGCAAGGGCTGGTAAATCTGATCGGTGTGAATATCGGAGGGAATAGCATCCATGATTTGCAACCCTTAAAACCTTTGATAAATTTGGAACATCTTCTCATATACCAAAATCCAGTATCGGACATCACGCCATTGGTAAACTTGCGGAAGTTGATAAGACTATGGGCATGGAACTGTCAGATTACGGATATTAGCGCGTTACAATATCTTTCTGAACTGACTGAGTTAAATTTGGCAGGAAACCAAATAGTCGATATAGCCCCGCTTGTCGACCTCACCGAACTAACCACGCTACTTTTGGACAGTAACAACATCGCCGATGTCAGTCCCCTCGCCAACCTTACCCAGCTTACCACACTTGGATTGGGCAACAACAACATCGCCGACATAAGTCCCCTCGCCAACCTTGTCAACCTTGAGCGGCTAGAACTCCAAAACAACCGTATTAGGGACATTACTCCACTTGAAAGTCTCACACATTTAGAACATCTTGACACTCAAAACAACCCCATATTCGACGCGGACAGTCCGGTTGTCGACATTCCCGACCCGAATTTGCGACGGGCAGTTAAAGAAGCCCTGAATCTGCCGAATGATTCCCAAGTCACTGCTCAAGATATGCGACGGTTGACCGGGTTAAATGCACAAAACACCGGTATAGAAAGCCTTGACGGATTGGAGTATGCGACGGACTTGAGACGCTTGTGGGTAGACAGCAATCCCTTGTCCGACTTGTCGCCAATCTCAAACTGCTCCAAATTGGAAGACCTGGGCATTGGCGGTTGCGGGATCTCGGATATATCCGCGTTGCAAGGTCTTGTAAATCTGCTCGGTGTGAATATCGGAGGGAATAGCATCCATGATTTGCAACCCTTAAAACCTTTGATAAATTTGGAACATCTTCTCATGTACCAAAATCCAGTATCGGACATCACGCCATTGGTAAACTTGCGGAAGTTGAAAAGGCTATGGGCATGGAACTGTCAGATTACGGATATTAGCGCATTACAATATCTTTCTGAACTGACTGAGTTAAATTTAGCAGGCAACCAAATAGTCGATATCGCCCCGCTTGTCGACCTCACACAGATAACACGATTATCATTGAACCATAACCGAATCGTCGATGTTTCCCCTCTCTCGAATCTAACCAAGTTGAAATCGTTAGAGATTCAGCATAACAACATAGGTGACCACAGCCCGCTTGATGTACTGTCGTTGACACATTTCAAATACGACCAATCCTGTGAAATGCCGCCACTCCCGCTTAAGCCGCGGTTAGAGAATAGAACCTTCCCGTCTGTCTTTTCTGCTTGGGGTGGACTAGGTTGGAGTTCTGTTCTTAATCAGCCACATCTATCAGACCTTGAGCAGATGTCGCAACACGATTTATATTTTTGTTGCCTAATGTTCGGTGAACATTTAATTGACACAGGGGATGGCTGGGAAGTGCGAGGCGATCTTGAAGGGGCCGAGCAACTACGCGATGATTATATTGCGCTTAATTCGAATATGGTCTTCCTCGTGCAAATAGAGTTTCGCGCCGCTCAGCTAAGTGTATATCCGGAAGACTGGCCATACTGGCTCAGAGACACGCAAGGCGAAATCGTTAAACCTTCCGGTGAGGGTGATCCGGCAGGTCTCATTGATTTTACCAATCCCGGTTTTCAAGATAGGATGGTTGCTCAAGCTGTGGCGGTTTCGGAATGCGGCTTGTACGATGGTATCATGATTGACTGGTGGAATGACAAAGGAGCTTTATTAGTCACCTATAATCCGTATACAGAGTATCGAGGGCACGAAGTTGAGATGCAGGCGAAAATCAACATCTTGGAAGGTATTCGCGCTCAAACGAGGCCGGACTTCTTAATCATCGGCAATGTTAACCGGGACAAACTCCCGCGCACGGGCAAATACATCAACGGAGGTTTTATGGAAACAGGAACGCCTTCTAATGATAGCCACGTTGGAGGAATTGAAGAAATTGAACGGGGATTGCAGAAGATTGAAAGTACGCTGCAGTGGGCAGAGCAGAACATGAGAGAACCGCGAATTAACGCGCTGGAGGGTTGGGGTTTTCCGACAGAGCCGCTCGACAGCCCCACTAATCTGCGTTGGATGCGTACTTTCACGACGTTAAGCCTCACTCATTCCGATGGCTACGTTCTTTATAACGATGGCATTTACCACAGTCACTACTGGTACGACTTTTGGGACGCCGACCTCGGTCGCCCCGTAGGTTCCAAATTCCAGCTTTACGATGAAGAAATACCTGGCCTCTACATCCGCGAGTTCACGAATGGGTGGGCGGTGTACAACCATAGTGGAGACGCGCAGGTGATTACGCTGCCGGAGAAGGTGCAGGGCGTGGCAAGCGGGCTGGTGAACACGGAGCATGCGCTGCCAAACCTTGATGGCGAGATGTATCTCCGGGTGAAACCCAAGAATCCGGCGGATGTCAATGGGGATGGCGTGGTGAATATCTTGGATTTGACGATTATTGCGCGGGGATTAGGGACGGACAGTTTGGAGGCGGATGTGAATGGGGACGGATTAGTGAACATTCTTGATTTGGTGTTTGTGGCGAATGCGTTCTGAATCACGGATCAAGGGATCTCTGTCTCGGGGGATTGGGCGCGGGAGGATCGCTATGGGAACTCTATCGCACGGGAGCGGGCGCGGGATCTCTATCAGGATTGGCTATCGCGTTCGTTGTCCACTCACTTGATCACTCGATATTCACTCGTTTGATCGCCCCTACGGTGACAGGGTTCAGTCGTTTAATTTGCCGTTCAGTTGATTGTTGTTTTCTAGCATAGGCGAGAAAGCCATAGAAGGCAAAAGGGAGTCGCGATTCGGAGATCGCTCCTACACGGGGTGAGTTGATCATTGAAGTGGGGGAAGGGCGGCGACGGCAATCGCTTGACGCGCCATTGCCGATATGATATTATTCTCGAAGTACGCAGTTGCGGAAAGGAAATCTGGGTCTATGCGCGGTGGGCAGGGGATGGTTGATGTTGCGATTGATGTTGCCGAGGAGGCGCATCACGGTCAGTTCCGCAAAGGGAGCGGCATCCCGTACATTTCGCATCCGCGCGCGGTGGCGCGTATTCTCTCGGATGCGGGTTGTTCGGAGGAGCTTGTTGTCGCGGGGATTCTTCACGATACGGTCGAGGACACTCCTCTTACGCTGGAATACATCCGTGAGAAGTTTGGTGAGACGGTCGCGAAAATTGTGCAGGGGTGTTCGGAACCGGATAAGTCGTTGCCGTGGGAGCAGCGGAAACAGTATACGGTGGAGTTCTTGAAAACCGCTCCGTTGGAGGTGCGCACGGTTACTTGCGCGGATAAGCTTCATAATCTTATGACAATCATCGCGGATTACGAGGTTATGGGGGACGATGTTTGGGATCGCTTTAGCAGGGGGAGGGGCGCGCAGGAGTGGTATTACCGGGAGTTGGCGGCTAGTTTGTGCGATCAACCGGATTGTGATGGAGACGGAACGATATTTCAGCAGTTTAGGGAGAGTGTGGAGGTTCTTTTTGGGAGTGAGAATCCTTAGGATTAGCGCCTAGTCGAATAATGGGCGGCAGAGTCGTGTTTGGTCACTTGGTGCTTCAATATACATTCGGTTGATCCATGTTCAGTCGTTTGATGCCCGCTAATGCTTTGAAAGGCTGGTGCGCAATGCGCACCCTACAAGGTCGTCGAATCATCGGATTGGGAGGGGGATTTGAGGTTGATGACGAAGAAGAAAATTCGCTTAACGAAGACGGTCGAGTGTGCGGGGTGAGCGTCCAAACTGGATCCGGGGGATCTGGCACAGGTTTTGGACGGTTTGCCCGCCATGGATGATCCGAATCTGTTGGTGGGTACGGAGACATCGGATGACGCCGGCGTGTACCAGCTTAGCGAGGAACTCGCCATCATCAACACCACGGACTATTTTACGCCGATTGTCGACGATCCGTATGACTACGGTGCGATCGCCGCGACGAACTCGCTGAGCGATGTGTATAGCATGGGGGGCGTCCCCAAAACGGCACTGAACATCACGTGTTGGCCCAAGGATCAGCTCGATCTGGGCATCCTGCGCGACGTGTTGCGGGGCGGCGCCGACAAGGTGAAGCAGGCGAACGCAGTGAGTCTCGGCGGGCATACGGTGACCTCTCAAGAGTTGATGTACGGGCTTGCGGTGACGGGCGTGGTTCATCCGGACCGGATTGTCAGGAATTTCGGCGCAAAACCGGGTGATGTCCTGATTCTCACGAAGCGGCTCGGTGTCGGCATTCTCACGACGGGATTGAAGTTCAACAAGATTAGCGATGCGGTTCTTCCGGAGATTGTGGAGTCGATGGCGCGGCTGAACGCCTCGGCGTCGGAGGTGATGCAACGGCATAACGCGCACGCCTGCACGGACATTACGGGGTTCGGCCTGCTGGGGCACGGCTTTGAGATGGCGCAGGGGAACGGCGTCCGGTTGGAGTTTTTTGCGGACAAGATTCCGGTATTTGATGGCGCGGCGGAACTGGTGAGGAAGAAGACGTTTACGCGTGCCTATGCCGCCAACACGAAGTTCTTGAACGGGGTTGTGTCGTTCGAGCCGGGGGTGTCGGAGGAGATGCGTCATGTGTTGTTGGAAGCGGAAACGTCGGGCGGATTGCTGTTTGCCGTGGCGGAGGCGGAAGCGGATGAGGCGGTGACGGAATTGCACGAGCTGGATTGCCCGGAAGCCGCGGTGGTGGGGCGGGTCGCCGAGTCGTCAAGAGCGGAAATAGTGGTCAGTGGCTAGTAAAAGCAGTGGGCATCGGAGGAAAACAGTGGATCTCTATCGCGTTCGTTGTTCACTCACTTAATCGCTCCTACAAGAGGATTTGGACGCTTTACTGGCACAGATAGCATGACGGAGGAATCTATCGTCGTACAGATGCGATCACAATCTAACAGATTGTGGTACGGGAATCTATCGCCATTGGGATATGCTCCCTTGAAAAAACGCGACTTCCAGCAGCGTGGAGTATAAATGCCAGTAGAGTAGGCGCGAGGGTGTGGCTTGAGTTTGCAAATGTCGGGGAGTGGGGATGACTAGAGAGGAACTTGCAGGCAAGATTAGAGGGGTTTCGTACCTGACCGGCGAGTTCAAGCTGAGGTCGGGGAAGGTCAGTTCGTTTTATTGGGACAAGTACCGATTTGAGAGCGATCCCGCGTTATTGGCGGCTGTGGCAGTGGAGATGGAGTCGCTTTTGCCGAAGGTTTTCGACAGGTTCGCGGGTTTGGAGTTGGGGGGCGTCCCCTTGGCAACCGGGTTGTCGCTGCGGACGGGAAAGCCGTGCCTATACGTGCGAAAAGAGGCGAAGACTTACGGGACGTGCAATCTGGTTGAGGGAGGATTTCAGCCGGGTGACCGGGTTGTCGTCATTGAGGACGTGATCACGACGGCGGGGCAGGTATGCGAGTCGGTAGGTGAGATACGGGAACGGGGATTGGTCGTCGAGCATGTGGTGTGCGCCATTGACCGGCAGCAGGGCGGGCGTGAAAGGATTGAGGCGTTGGGGTGTTCGTTGAGCGCGGTTTTTACGTTGGATGAGCTTTGATGGGGGCGGGGGGTCGCGACCTGGAGATCGCTCCTACAACGGCGGTCGCGATTCGGAGATTGCTCCTACATGGGATGCCAAGAAGGGCGCGGTTGATACGCGTGACGCATCGCTATTATGAAGATTCTGTTTGTTGGAGATATTGTCGGGAAGCCGGGGCGAAAGGCGGTTTTCAGGCTGTTGCCGCAACTGGCGGAGCGTTACGGGGGTTTCGATTTCGTCGTGGTGAACGGCGAGAACGCCGCGGGGGGCAAAGGGTTAACAAAGGCGATTGTCGATGAGTTCTTGGGGGCGGGTATCCATGCGATTACCACCGGCAACCATGTTTGGGCGCAGCGCGAAATTCTGACGTTTATCGATGATCAGCCGAATCTGGTGCGACCGGCAAACTATCCGAAGAGCGCCCCCGGCTGCGGTTGGACCGTCGTGTTAAATTCCGGCGGAGCGCGGCTCGGGGTGATAAATATCGCGGGTCAGGTCTATATGGGCGGGTTCGACAATCCCTTCCAAACGCTGGACGCGATTTTGCCGGAGATTGGGGAGAGGGCGGATTGTCTTTTTCTGGATTTTCATGCTGAAGCGACGGCGGAGAAGATAGCCATGGGGTGGCACGCCGACGGGCGGCTGGCGGCGGTGGTGGGGACGCATACGCACGTTCAAACGGCGGATGAGCGGGTGCTGCCGGGCGGTACGGCGTACATCACGGATGTGGGAATGACGGGGCCGCATGATTCCGTTATCGGCACGCGGAAGGAGGATGTGCTCCACCATTTCACCACGATGCTTCCGATACGGCATAATGTGGCGAAGAGGGATGTTATTCTTTGCGGGGTGGTGGTTGAGGTGGATGATGATACAGGAAAAGCGCTTTCCATTGAGCGGATTCGGGTGGAGTTGGAGGAGAGTGATTCGGGGAGCGGTCAGTGAGGAGAGAGATTTGGCGTGGGGAAAATTGTCTGAATCACGGATTACACGGATTACGCAGATTAAGGAGACTGTATTGCACAGGAATTTCTGTCGTGTGCGCTAATCGTTTGCTTGATTGGCTCGGCATGAAGCAAAGGCTGGTGGGCAGTGCCCACCCTACACTTATCTCCCCGCCCTAGGCGAGGGGACCTCGCCCCTACGACACAAATGTCAACAGGATTTAGAAGACAATGATGATTCCCGATAGAAAGATGTATAGTGTTAGTGAGATTACGGCGATTTTGCGGAATGTCGTCGAATCGGAACCGCGGTTCCAAGATTGCTGGATTGAGGGCGAGATTTCGGGTCTTGCGCGTCCGAGGTCGGGTCACATCTATTTTAAGCTGAAGGACGACGACAGCCAAATTAATTGCGCCATGTTTCGTCAAGCGGCGCAGCGGTTGAAATTTCCGCCGAAGGACGGGGACGCGGTTTTTCTGCATGGGCATCTCGGCATTTATGAGGCGCGCAGCGAGTACCAGATTATCGGGGATCGGATGGAGCCAGCCGGTGTGGGCGCGCTCCAGTTGGCTTTTGAACGACTCAAGGAACAACTCGCGGAGGAAGGGTTGTTCGATCCCGATCACAAGAAACCGTTACCGGATTTTCCTCATCGGATTGGGGTTGTGACATCGGCGACGGGGGCGGCGCTGCAGGACATTCTCCGTCTGTTGGGCAGAAGGTATCCGTTGGTCGAGGTAGTGCTTTGCCCGACGCTCGTGCAGGGGGACGAGGCGGCGCCCATGATTGCGCGAGCAATTGAACGGTTGAACCGCTTTTCGGATATCGATCTCCTCATCGTCGGCAGAGGCGGCGGGTCGATTGAAGATCTGTGGGCGTTCAACGAGGAGATTGTCGCGCGCGCCATTTTTGCATCAGAGATTCCGATTGTATCGGCTGTCGGGCATGAGACGGACGTTACCATATCCGATCTTGTGGCTGATCGCCGCGCGCCAACGCCATCGGCGGCGGTCGAGTTGATTGTTCCGGATCGAGAGGAGTTGGGACATCGAGTTAGAAGCTTTGAAGTTCGGCTTGGACGAAGCATCACGGCGTGTATCGCCTCGGCACAATCGGAATTGACCAATTTGGACAACCGCATAGTGCCCGGTCAGCGGATAGATGCCATCAATCGGTTCTACCAGAGGATTGACGGGCTTGAGGCGCAGAGCCATCGGGAGATAAAACAGCGGTTAGCCGATGCGCGGGTCGGATTGGACGGCTCTGCCGCGCCCCTCAAACAGCTTGCGGCGCAACGCATCGGTACCGGCATTGAGAAGTGGAGGGTGGCGTCGGCGCAGTTGGCGGCGTTGAATCCGATCGCGACACTGGCGCGGGGTTATAGCGTTTGTCAGCGTGAAAGTGGAGAAGTGATTACGGATGCATCGCAAGCGGAGGATGGCGAGACGCTTGGTGTCCGGCTCCGGCGCGGTGCCTTGACGTGTGAGGTGGTCGAGAGGAGGATGGAAAGCGCCGAGTGAAATATTAGAGGCGCCGAAAAGGAATATTTATGTCTGAAGAATTGACGTTTGAGGAAACTCTAAAACAACTTGAGGATGTGGTCGAGCGGCTTGAAAGCGGGGATTCGTTGACGTTGGATGAATCTTTGGCGGCGTTCGAGGAGGGTGTTCGATTGACGCGGTTGTGCCGCAAGACGCTTGAGGAGGCGGAGTTGCGGGTACGGCGGTTGGCTGAGGACGAGGGGGATGAGACGGATCGGGCGCCGGCGGGAGATGAGGGGTCCGAAGGTGCGGCATCCGAGGAGTCCTCGGGAACGGAGGATGATATTCCGTTTTGAGCGGGGTGGTGTATGGGGTTCGTGATGCGTTGGGTTCGGTGCGGTTGGAAACCGCACCTACCATGACGCAAAATGTTGTAGCAGTCGAGTTTTTGGGAAAGAGGGGGGTTGATCGTTTTCGGGGAGTTGGGTTTCACTGGGGTCAGGCGGAATCGTGGCTCGAAAGCGGAGTGAAGTGTTTGATGTTATTGGTTTGTGTCGTTCAACCCAACCTACGGAATACAAGTAGCAAAGGCTGGTGGGCAGGGGATCTCTATCGCGTTCCCTATTCGGTCACGTGATCGCACCCTACGGAGGTTCTAGATAATCGTGGAGTTTATTTATGATACTGGAAAAGATTGATAGTCCCGCGAATCTGAAGTCTTTGAGTCTCGCGGAGTTGAAGACGCTGGCTCAAGAGATTCGCGAATATATGCTCACCGTGCTGTCCGAGCACCCGGGGCATTTTGCGCCGAACTTTGGAACGATTGAGCTTGCCATCGCGCTGCATCACGTTTTTGACACGCCGCGCGATCGGGTCATCTGGGATATCGGGCACCAAGCGTATCCTCACAAGCTGCTGACCGGAAGGCGTGACCAGTTCCCGACGGTGCGGGAGTACGGGGGGATCAGCGGCTTTTTGAGCCGGGAGGAGAGCGAGTATGACGTATTCGGCGCGGGTCATTCGAGCACGTCGCTCGCGGCGGCGCTGGGCATCGCCACCGCACGGGATATCAACAAGGAGGATTACAACGTTGTCGCGGTGATCGGTGACGGCGGGCTTACCGGCGGCATGGCGTTCGAGGCGCTGAATGCGGCGGGCGATTTTCGTACGGACATGATTGTGGTGCTGAACGATAACCAGATGTCGATATCCGCGACCGTCGGGGCGTTCTCCAAGTATTTCAATCGGCTGACGAGCAACAAGGCGTACAATGTGCTCAGGTCCGGAGCCAAGGAGTTCATGGATTTCATCTCGCCCGACGCCAAACACGTGGCGCGGAAGATAGAGGCAGCGCTCAAGCCGGGCACGCTGTTCGAGGCGTTCGGTTTCCGGTATTTCGGGCCTCTCGACGGCAATGACCTCGAAGCGGTGTTGCCGGTGCTTGAAGGCGTCAAGGCACTGCAGGGACCGATTTTGGTGCATGTGAGCACGCGGAAGGGGAAGGGGTACGCGCCCGCCGAAACGGATCCTGTCGGATTCTATAGCCTCCCCGGCAAGCTTGATGTTCCTACCGGGAAGTTTCTCGCCGCCAAGTCGTCCATTCCGAAATATACGGACGTATTCAGCCGGTCGTTAATCGCACTGGCAAAGAGGGATTCGCGGATTGTGGGTGTGACCGCCGCAATGCCCAGCGGCACGGGTTTGGACAAGTTCCAAGAGGCATTTCCCAAACGGTTCTTTGATGTGGGGCTTGCCGAGCAGTGCGCCGTCACGTTCGCCGCCGGCTTGGCAACTCAGGGAATCAAGCCGGTTGTCGCCATTTACTCGACCTTCCTGCAGCGCGCGTATGATCAGGTGATTCACGATGTTTGCATCCAGAACTTGCCCGTGACCTTTGTGTTGGACCGCGCCGGACTGGTGGGCGCCGACGGTCCCACGCATCACGGCGTGTTCGATTACGCCTATCTGCGTTCGTTGCCGAACATGGTGGCGATGGCGCCGAAGGATGAGGATGAATTGCAGCATATGGTGAAGACGGCGGTTGAGTACGAGGAGGGACCAATCGCGTTCCGTTATCCCCGCGGGTCGGGGATTGGGGTTCCCATGCGGAAAGAGTTGCAGGCGTTGCCTATCGGAAAGGGGGAAGTGCTTCGCGAGGGCGAAGATTTGCTGATTGTCGCCATCGGAAATCGCGTGTATCCCGCTGTGGAAGCGGCGGACGTGTTGGCGGATTCGGGCATCTCGGTTGCGGTCGTGAATGCGCGTTTCGTCAAACCGCTTGACGAGGAGTTGATTGTGCCGTTGGCGGAACGGATCGGGCGAGTGATTACGATTGAGGACGGAGTGCTGATGGGCGGCTTTGGAAGCGCGGTGTTGGAGGCGCTTGCGCATCGGGGGATGCGGGGCGTTCAGGTCAGGCGTCTGGGTATCCCGGATGAGTTTATCGAACACGGCGATGTGAAGACGTTATACAGCCTCTGCGGTTGCGACGAGGAGGCGCTTGTGCGTGTGGGGCGGGAGCTTGTAAGGAAGGGGGGAAAGCAGTGGCCAGTGACCAGTGGTCAGTGACCAGTAAGGAAGGGTGGAAGAGAGGAAAAGCAGTGGCTAGTGGTCAGTGACCAGTAAGGAAGGATGGAAGACGGGGAAAGGCAGTGGCCAGTGACCAGTAAGGAAGGATGGAAGACGGGAAAAGCAGTGGCTAGTGATTAGTGTCTAGTGGTCAGTAAGGAAGGGAAGCGGTACACGTTGACGAATGGGGAAGGCAGCAAGGTGGAGATTCGTTGGGTTTCGCTGTGCTCAACCCAATCTACGTGCTACGCGCCATAATCGGAGACGATTGTCCTGTGGTTGAAAAGCAGTGGTTGAAACTGGGCTGCGATGGTGGTATAATGGAAAACCTATATCAGCCACTAATCCCCGAAGGAGAAAGGTGATGGAAGAATGGATTAGAGTTATCGCGCCAGTTATTGCGCCGCTGGCCGCGATTGCCGCCTTGTGGTGGAAACTTACTACAAGCATGGCAACAAAAAAGGACATATCGGAACTCAGAGCCGATATGTACAGATTGGACGACAAACTGCGTGCAGACATGAGAAATCTCGAAGACAGGCTTCGCGCAGACATGAGCAAGCTCGAAGGCAGGTTCCGCGCAGACATGAGCAAGTTCGAAGGCAGGCTTCGCGCAGACATGAGCAAGCTAGAAGACAGGCTCTTTGCTGAAATTAGCAAACTCAATGACAGGATGGACAGACTCGACGACAGGATGGACAGACTCGACGACAGAATGGACAAGTTCAATGACAGGATGGATGGGCTTTATGATGCGCACCATAAGGACATAATGAAAGTGCTAGAGAAAATGGACGGCGTGGCAAATGATTTACGCGCAGAAATCAGGGAACGGATACATGGCAAAGCTGATAAGATTGAGGGTTGATAGAGGTTCCCGGCTATTGGGTAGCGTCAAGATAGAAAAGGGAGCAGAGAAAGGGAATCACATCTGATTATAGAAGCGGCAGGATCCGCAATCACGGATTTTTTCTTCACGAATTTCCCTCCTCCATTCCCCCTTTTGTTTTCTTCTTACATCCCCAGCCTTTTTTACGTGTTAGCGCAGAATCTTCGATCATCAAATCGCCAATTTCCCTTCTGATACCATTTTCTATACTTTGTGTTGGGTATTATTGCGCTTTCTTTTCCAGTGATAATTGGTTCTAATAGGACTTACGTAGCACCAGCAGGTCGGGAATCGGAGTTCCCTCGTACAAGGGTCGCGACCTGGAGATCGCGGGATCTCTTTCGCACGGGATCTACTATCGCGCGTGCTATTCGCGTGCTTGATCCTATTCAGTCACTTGATCGCTATCCGCTCGTTTGAGGGATCTCTATGGGATCTCTATCGCCTTCACTATTCGTTCAGTTGATCACTCGGTATCCTTTCGTTTGATTCGTTTGATGGTCAGTGAGGAAGGATGACCGAAAGGAAGACGGGAAAACGCAAAGGATAGAGGGGAAGCGGTACGTGTTGGCGAATGGTAGAGGACGTGTTGGGTGTCGCTTGGATTTCGGGAGGTTTGAGTGGAATGGCATGTCGGGAGCCGGCGGCGCGCGGGAGATATTTTATGGGTGTTCGCTCAACCCAACCTACGGTTCAACATCCTAAAAAACAGCGGCTTGATACGCTCCTCGCGGATCGGGGGCTTGTGGATAGCCGGGAACAGGCGAAGCGGCTTATTCTTGCGGGTGAAGTCCTTGTCGACGGTGAATTGCATTCCAAGCCGGGACAGAGCGTCCCGGTGGACGCGAGCATTGAGATAAAGCAGCCGTTGCGGTATGTGAGCCGAGGCGGTTTGAAACTGGAGAAGGCGCTCCAGGTTTTTGATGTGGTTGTCTCGGGGAAAACCGCGCTTGATGTCGGAGCGTCCACGGGCGGTTTCACGGACTGTCTTCTGCAACATGGGGCGCGGCACGTCTATGCGGTGGATGTAGGCTACGGTCAATTGGCGTGGAAGTTGCGCCGGGATTCGAGGGTGTGCGTTATCGAACGCCTCAATGCGCGCGGGATGGATCCGTCGTTATTTGATCTCCCGGTGGAGATTTGCGTCGTCGATGTTTCGTTTATCTCGCTCCGCGCGGTGTTACCGGCGGTGAAGAGGTGCGTCGAAGCGGGTAGCGACGTTATCCTCTTGATCAAGCCTCAATTCGAGGCGGGCAGGGAGTACGTGGATAAGGGGGGCGTCGTTCGCAATTCGCGGGTTCACGTCAATGTTATCCGAAGCCTCGTTCAATTCGTCGAAGGGATGGGGATGTCGGTGTTGGGAATCACGTATTCGCCCATTCGGGGGCCGGCGGGTAACATAGAATATCTCCTTTGGATAAACGAGGATGGGAGTGGTGCGGTGTCTTTTGCCGTTGATGTCGCCGAGCAGGTGGTGGAGGAAGCGCATCGGGAGTTTGTTGATGATCGGTTGGTAGCGGCGGGTGATGTGAAGTGACCTTTTTCATTTACGGGGGAATAACAGCGTCCATCAAGTTTTTCCGATGCGGGGCAAGATGCCCCGCCTACGGAACACGAAAATGATATAGTTTGGGCATCATACGCATGTTTAATCAAATGGAATGATATTCTTTTACACTCCTTTATACCAATGAGTAGAAGAAGGATAGTCGTAACGGTACTCATAGCAATTCCTATCTGCCTGATTGTGGGCGGGGTGGCGTTTTTGCGCTCGGATTATCTGCTTGAGAAGATTCGCGCGACGATCGAGACGCGGTTGGGGCAGCAGTTCGAACAGCCTCTTCTGTTTTCGGTAGCGTATGAGGAATCGCATGCGCTGGCGATGGATAATGGGCGACTTCCGGAGGCGCTGCGAACCGCATTTGCGGATCACGGTATCGAATTTTCGCCTGCCGTGTCCGTCGTCTTCCTTGACAAATCCGGGGAGTGGCTCGTCTCCGACAGAAACCACAAATGGCGGTACGCGATAAGGCGCGAAGGCAACGAGAGCGGGAATTTGCGATTTGATGATCGGCGATTTTTCAATGTCTCGAAATTCATTGTCAACGTCGGTGATCTTTCGGGTGACATCTTCACCGGCTTGAGCCTAAAGCGGTTTGAGATTGCGGACAGCCAACGGCGGCATCTTCCGCTCGTGTCGGCGGAAGCCATTGTGTTGAAATACGACATTTGGGGATTGATGGGCGGGAAGTTTCATATCACCAAGCTGCGTGTCATGCGACCGGTGTTCAATCTTCAAATGCGAGATGATGGGCGCACCAATCTGTCGTCGGTCGTGCCGGAAACCGATTCCACATCGGATACTAACGTCCCGTTTCAATTCGGAATCGCCAATGTCGAGATTGTGGCTGGGCACGTGAACTATGAGGACAGCGAACGTAATCTGAAGGTTGCCGTGAACGGCATTCATAGCCAAGTAAAAGGACCGCTTGACCGGTGGGAGCATAGCGGGCAGTTGGCTATACGGGACGGGAGTTTCGAATTTAATGACGCAACGACGAAGATTCATGAGTTTTCAATCGGGTTCAAGCTGCTTGCGGGCGGGGGAGAGTTGAAGGAGTTGCAGTTGGCGATGGGGAAATCGCGCGCGACGGTTGTCGGCAAGGTGCGCGATTTCACGCAGGCATCGCGCTATCTGGAGACCAGAATCGATTTGGATATCGATTTGGATGACTTCCAGAATCTCCTCCCGGAGGAACTCGAGGTTGCAGGGATTGCGCGGATAAACCTAGAGGCGAACGCGTCATCATCGGACATCAGCGGCAACCTAGGTCTGGAGTTGCGTGCGGCTACCTTCAACGACTTTCATTTGGAAGAGCTCAACGTTGATGCCGGGTTCAACCGTGACGCAGTCACATTGACTGATGTGAACGGTACACTCGCGTCCGGGGTACTCACCGCGGGTATGGAGGCGAGTTTGGGCAGCTTGGGGGACAGTCTATTTTCAGCAATATCGGGCGCCGAGCAATCGACTCAGAACGCCGCGGCGGAGACACCTTCATCCGACGAGGACGCAGTATCGCCGATTGCCTACGACGGCTGGGCAAAGCTTGAGGGCGCGAACTTCGAGGAAATCCTTCCGCTAATCATCGACCTTCCCGAAGACTTTCTCACGTTTACCGGAGTCTTTGACGGCGACGTTCGCGTCAGCGGTACTTTGCACGCGGATCCACCGGGCAACGGCGGTCCGACATCGGTGCACGCCGATTCCCTGACGGTCACGGGCGGATTGAAGATTGACGAAGCTGCCATGAACGATGAGTCCATCCTCGTTTCGGAAGCCAGTTTCGAGTTGGCGGGGAACCGGCTCCAGATTGACGCCAATCTCGACGAGGCGAAGATTCAGGTCGATGGCGCAGCCGGTCTGGATGGGGCGTTGGATCTCGATCTGGAGATACGGCACATCGACACCGGCAAATTAATGAAAATCATACGCGCCCCGAACCTCAGCGGGGACGCGACGCTCCGCGGCAAGATTACATCGGAAGTTCCGCTCATCGGATTTCTGCACATCCCCGAAGCCAGCCTTTTCGACGTGCCGATCGGCGTGTTGACGGCGGATTTCGATTACCGTGACGGCAGCGTAACCCTTCATCCGGTGCGCCTCACCAAAGGGGAGAGCGTATTGACACTTACCGGAGCCGCTCAAATCGAGGGCGATATCCCCGTCAAGTTCCAAGTGGGTGCGCAGCCGATTCAGATTTCGGATTATGTGCGGCTGTTGGCGGGCGCCGAGTATCCCGTTGCGGGTGTTGTCACCGGCAATCTTACGCTTGACGGGACGCTAAACAAGCTTGACGGGCGCGGCAGGCTCAACGTCGCGGATGCGAAAGCCTGGGAACTGGCGCTCGACCCGTTAATCCTTCCGTTGGTCATAGAGGATTATACCTTACTTGTGTCAGACTTCGAGGTGCTTGCGCGAAAACAGCGCGGCGTCATCGATTTCCAAATCACACCGGAGCTTGACTACCAACTTCAGTTTCAGAGCGATCCGATGCGATTGAAGGAGCTTGCGATTGCCCGTGCCATACCGGATTTTCTGTTGGACGCCGACCTCCTCGTGAACGCGACGGGCGAAGGGAATGCCGCCGATCCGCGAGTGGATGTCATCTTCGATTTTTACGACATCACCTACGACAACCACATTGTCATCCCGGAAGGGTATGGAAACCGTAATTCGACCGAGATTCGAATCAGCGGCGTGTTTACTGAAAACGCGCTCCGATTCGAAGGCACGGGATTTGACGGCAGCAGCCAGATACGCGGCATCATAGAATCGACCGTCGGCAACCCGTATCAACTCTTTATTCGAAGCAACGGAATAAATGTCAGTCCGATACTCGGTATATTTCACGACTCTTTCAAGCAGATACCGGCGACGGCTAACGGTACACTTCAAGTTAGCGGCACACTTGCAGATCTGACGCAATTCACGCTTGACACGGCACTCTCTTATCTCGTGCTTGAGGTCAACGGCAAGCATTTGAGAAACGCGGCGCCGGTCCGGTTCGGATTTATCGACAACATCTGGCGGGTCGATTCATTTTCGCTCGGCAACTTAGAGGGTAGAACTGTCGGCAGCCCGTTTGTGACGTGCCAGTTGACGATGGACGATGAGTCGATTGACCTCGTAGCTGAATCCCGGGGTTTTCAGCTTGAACCGATATGTGAGGCGTTAAACCTTCCCGCCAACGTAACCGGCAGCGCCAGCTACAAACTGACCGGCGGCGGAAGCCTTGCGAATCCCGAACTTGCGCTCGAGTGGGCGATTCCCGCGCTCCGGGTTGAAAACGCCCCCGTTCCGGTTGTCGTTAGCGAGGCATCGGGCAGCGCGCGCTTTACCGACCACACGCTCACGGTCGAACCTTTCAACTTTTTGCTGATGGGCGTGCCGGTGGAAGTCGAAGCCACTGCCTCCGTAGATATCAGTAACCCTCAATCCTCAAGCGTGGATCTCCGAACATCTATCATAGATTTTGATTTGGGTTCCATGGATGCGGGGTCGGTTTTCGAGGGAAAGGATGATTGGCAATCTCCGATTAAGCTGCATAGGGAGGGACAGTTAAACCTCGACGCACATCTCACCGGAGCATTAAGTGATCCGCTGCTCCACGCATCAATCGGCGTAACCGGCGCCAAAGCCCACGTTCTCGATTATCCTCAGCCGCTTGAAAACATCAACTTCGATCTGCGGGTGGTTGGCGGAGATGTCACATCCGACAAGCTGCTGTCGGTGTTTGCGGACGTCGTCACTTGGCAGATTGGAGAGGGTCACTATAAAGCGATGGGGAATTGGCAGTTGCCCCGCACGCAGGCACAATACTCACTCGTCAGTCTCCCTCCGGCGCTCGCCGAACTTGATCCGTCTTTTCAACTTCAACTCAACGGGAAGGGCACGAATTTGACCGATTTCGCGCGTCACTTCGCCAACAATGCCGGGGATCAGGAAATCTCCGAGTATCTGTTCTCCGACAAGATTACGCGTGCGACAGTCGATTCACGACTCGAACTCAAGAGCGACGGATACAGCCTTGATAGGATTTCGGCGCAACTGAGGCTTGACAATTTGCGCGTCGATTTTAACAACCGCGACCTGCTGTCCGTGGAACCGATTCGCGGGGAATTAACCGGGGGCACGTTCCGGGTAAACTCGTTCCAGATCGGGTCGCCTAAAGGAATGGAAAGTCGTACAGGACAAGGGAACAACGATTCACCAGCCACGAATCAATCGGACGATGGTGCATCTCCAAATGTGGTCAAATGGGCAGACACGCGCGGCTGGATCGACTTGGATGGAGATCTGGAATTCGATTTTGAGCTCACCGGGTTTCCTTTCGGCGCTCTGTTACCCGGGATGACGGTTCCACTGTTCAATAGCACCGTGGGGGTCGAAGCGAGTTTGACAGGGGTAGTGCACGTAGACGGTAATATCGCGAGTCCCGTGATCAAAGCGGAGTGGGAGGCGCACGGCAGCATCGGCGATCGACTCACGTCCCATTTCTTGGAGTTCGCGGATACCGGGCGGGTAGAGTATCGCGATCGTGTACTTGAGATTAAGCAGACCGAATTGAGCGGTTACGGCAACCATTTGACGATTCAGGGTACCATACCGATCGATTTGCGCCTTCAACCGCACGATTTGAATGATCGATTCCTCGACCAACCGGTTCATCTCACGATACGTAGTCAAGAAGCCGATCTCAGCTTTCTCTCCCGGTTTCAACCACAACTTGAAACTGTGGGGGGCATAGCCGATGTGAACTTTACGATACGCGGCACAACGGCGGCGCCGATCTTGTATGGCACGGCATCTCTCCACGACGGCATGGTCAAGTTCACCGACTTCGACACGCCAATCTCGAACACGCGGATAAGCCTGCGCGCGGATGGCGAAGAACTCCGCGTACCGGAGTATCGCTTTGAAATCGGGGAAGGGGTTTATGCGCTAGACATTTATTGCGACATGAACGGGCTCCTTCCCCGAACGGTTGAAGTTCGGAGTTTTCATGTCCAGCAGGCGCAACTCTCGGATTTCGCCCGAAACCTTCTGCCATCGACGATCATCAAATCGTCGAATTCCCCTCTTGCAAACATGGCGGCGAATGTGAGTGGACATGTAACCGCGCACGGACATTTAAGCCTTCCGATGGAGCGTTTTGTCATAGCCGGCGATGCGCCATGGCTGCCGAAGATTATCTTGCCTTTGACTCCGTACAACGTCGCCGGCTACGCGGAGGGCGGGTTGAAGGTCGAAGAGTTTTTCATCAACGCGCTTGACTACGAAGTCCGAAACCTCAACCCGCTGGAGTGCCATTTAGCCGCCGGGGAGCTTAATCTTGTCGATGGCTTCGTGTTGCAAGATCAGCGCGCTGGCATTGATGAGGGGAAACGGTTTACCTTGGCAGTGACCGACGGTAAGGGGTCGGTGGACAGAGAAGCAGTGACCAGTGGTCAGTGGTCAGTGGCTAGTGAAGAAAAAGCAATGGCGGGAAGTCAGGGGGAAGTGGTGAGTGGCCGGTATGTTCTCGACGTGCGTGCGAGCAACTTGAATCTCGGTTTTGTCTCCGATTTTCTTCCCAAGGGATATGCGGTTGACGGGCGGCTGAATTCAGAGTTGCGGCTGCGCGGCACGGGCGAGAATCCCGAACTGACGTGCCGGTGGGACACGTCCAATCTGTCAATAAACAACGCCCGGGTAGATGAGTGCGTGGGTAGGATTTCATACGAAAACGGGAAGCTTTTCACGGAAGAACCGGCGCGTCTTGTCATCGGATCCAATCGTGCGGATTTCTACGGTTCGATTCCTTTCGACATATCTCTCGACAGGCTGCACGCGGCAGTGGCATCCCCAAACCGTGCGAGCCAAGCCGATGCGATCGAAGGGAGGTTGGATGTCTTCATTGAAAACTTGGAATTTCTTCCGCTGATCCAGTCGCAAATCGGGTTCGCCACAGGCACCGGAAGCGTTAACGTCACCATTGGCGGGCAGGTTGACGCGCCTCAACTCAAAGGAATCGCGAACTTCGCCGACGTGGCGTTCAATCTACCGGATGCGAATATCAGCGTCAAAAACACCGGTGCCGCCGTGGATTTTACGCATGAAGGATTTGAGATTCGAAACTGCGGCGGGGTTTTGAACGGCGGCGTTTACCGAGCTGGCGGCTCCGGTTCGTCGAATTGGCACCGGATTGAATACGTCGATCTCGAGGCTGCGCTGGATGGGGGTTCCACGTTTGAACAACGCGGACTCTACCGCGTAACCTGCGGCGAAGTGGACGTGTCCATGACAGGACCAGTCGGAGGCGGCGAAAGCGGGGATTCCGTGACAGGCTTGCCGCCGGTGCAGGGTACGGTTCGAATAGCCGAGGGCACCTATGAACGACATTGGCAAGATCTAGTTAATGAGTTGTTCGATGAATCAGCCAAAATTCAGTTTGAGGTCTGGTCGGATTACCCCATCATGAGGGACTTACGATTCGATCTGGAAGTGTTAGCCCCGGACAATTTCTCGGTAATATCCAATTTGGGGGAACTCGATGTCGAGGTGTCGATAGACGGAAAATTTTCAGGGAGGATACAGCAACCGTTGTTCATCGGGCGAATCGATTTGATGCCAAGAAGCGAGTTCAAGCTTAAAAACTTCACTTACCGGTTTACAATCGAGGAGGGTTCGTATGTTCAGAATACGAACCTGCTTGAATTCAATCCCTGGTATGAGATTTACGCCAAGACGCTGGAGCCCATCGAGGGAGTTCCGGTTGTGACGACAGATGGTGCGGCACATACACGGGATGTTGAAATCAGCGCGCATCTCAGCGGTTATCTCAAACAGGAGGAACAGAGGCATAAACCCCAATTTTACGCGAATGTGCTGGGCCGCGGCGCGGGGGAAACCTACGATTTGAGCCGGGCGCACATCATTTCGATTCTGACGACGGGAGATGCCGCCCTGCTCGGAACATCGCCTTTCGACGCGTCTGTGCCGTTGCTGGTTCGGCCGTCGGAGCAATTTATCGGGGACAAATTGGCACAACTTTTCGGCATGGACAAAGCGAGGGTAGGCCTTAGCTCTACCGGATCGGAAAAGCCGCGGTGGCTACTTTCAAGGGAGATATTTGAACGTCTCCTCGTTACCGTCAACTCAACTTACCAAATTCACGCGGAACCGCGGATTGAAGTCGAGTACCGGATTAGGCGGGGGTTTTCGGTCACGGGGGAACGGAGTGAGCAGGGGAAGTACGGGGTGGATTTAAAGCTGGAGCAGAGGTTTTAGAAGCAGTGGTCAGTGGCTAGTGTCCAGTGGCCAGTAAAAGCAGAAAAGAGTAGGAAGAGTGGTGATTGTGTGAATGGGATTTCTATCGCGGGGGATTTGCTATGGGATCTCTATCGTCCTCGTTATTCACTCGGTTGATCGCTATCCGCTCCCTTGATCTCAGTTGATCGCGCTCTTAGTGGTTTATTTTCCGAAAAAATATGGTTAGTGTTGGTGTCGGCAGTTTACATTGTCCGAACTGTGATTTATGTGATGAAGTGATTGCCATGATTATCAATCCTTAGTTTCCCGTGATGAGTGGATTCAACCATTACCTTGAAGCCACTTTGACTCCGGGAAGAAACCAAGTTTTGAAGAAAAAGGGATCTCTATCAGGATCTACTATGGGATCTCTACCGCCTTCCCTATCGGTCAGTTGCTCCTTCACTGTTCGTTCAGTTGATCACTCATTATCCATTCGCTTGATCGCACCTACCGGGGTGGTAGAACGGGTTTATTTTGCCAGTCTCGTAAGCATTAAACACTTAGCGAATGAACCACTAAGAAACTCTCAAGTAACACTCCACATTGCACTCCTCTGGAGTGCGGGACTCTGGACATGTCGCATTCTATTGACATTTCGATCCTCTGGATCGAGGAAAGGGACTCCGACTAGAACGTGTTGCTTGCTGAAAGAATTATTCCGACAGGGATAATGGGGTGCAGTCAATTATGATGCGGGATACGGCCAACTGAGAAATTAAACTTTTAGGTGCTCAATAATGCGGAAGATAAGTGTATACTTTTCAAACGGTCGCTTGATTTTGGGTATAAAGGAGCTTAGTACTTGATAAGGCATCTTCATCGTTTTAAGCTTGTCCTGTTGGTTTGTCTTACCGTCTTCATATCGAACCCGATATACTCTCAAGCACCCGGGAAGGACGAGACGCCGTTTTGTGCAGATCCCAAGTGGCAGCCGGGGGAGCGGTGCGATGTCGAAACTCCGGGCGTCTCGATCGTGGGGGAGCCGCGGACGGTGCGGCTGATTTACTTTATCCCTAATGACCGCGCGTACCGCGCCGAGGTGGTTCAGCGGCTGAAGGATGAAACTCGCGCCATACAGACGTTTTACGGCGATCAGATGGAGGCGCACGGATACGGGAACCGGACGTTCCGCGTCGAATCCGATCTACAGGACGAACCACTGGTGCATGTCGTGAATGGCGAGGCGCCCGACAGTCGCTACATTGGCACTCGAGACAATGCGGAGGCAGTATTTACGGAGATTGGTCGAGCGTTTAATTTTAGAAGTAACGTTTATCTCATCGTACTCGACAACAGCACGGAGAGGCTAGCCGGACGGATAGACGGTCTGGGAAAACGTTATACCAAGGGCGGCGGCATCGCGTTGGTAACGGATGAATTTCACTGGGCGAAAGCGGCGCATGAACTGGGACATGCCTTCGGACTGGAGCACAATTTTCACCATGGCGGGTACATCATGTCTTACGGGCCGGAATATGACCAGCTGTCGGCGTACAGCGCTGGCTCGCTGACGGGCCATCCTTACTTCAACCCCGACGCGCCGATCGCGCAGGGGACCCGACCAACCATCGAACTCATCTCTCCGCGCATGTATCCAGCCGGTTCAGAGAGCATCTCTATCGAACTCAAGATTGGCGGGTCCGGCGGGCTACTTCAGACACTGCTGATGGTTACGACAGTAGAACCGCATTCGGCTGCCGGACAACGTGAATTGAAGGCGTATCAGGGAATCGAGGACGGGACAAATTCCGTCGTCCAATTCGATTATGACGGTGTTATACCATCCAACGGTTTGACGACTCTTTCCGACCCTTTCTCTCACCCGATAACAATCCGAGCTATCGATACGGAGGGGAATTGGAATCAGGAGGATTTTACGCTCGTAGAACTTTCGCCAATCCATATCGTCACGCTCGAGGGACATGCAGATAGGCTCAATGCGGTAACGTTTTCGCCTGATTACACGACTTTCGCTTCGGCTTCGGACGATGGCACGGTCAGGCTGTGGGACGAAGAGACGCGGGAATCTATTACCACGCTTGAGGGGCATTCTCATGCCGTGAGAGGGGTGTCATTTTCGCCCGACGGACGGGTGTTGGCGTCCGGGTCGTGGGATGGCGCCATCAATTTGTGGAACGTGGCGACAGGCGAGAATATCGACATGTTCCGGCACAAGCAGATTTCGTTTGTGTTGTTTTCGCCCGACGGCAGGACGCTGGCGTCCGGGGCGCGGGATGGCAGCATCAATTTGTGGAACGCGGCGACAGGCGAGAATACCGGAACGCTTCGGCACCATAGGGTTACTTGCGCGGCGTTTTCACCGGATGGGAAGACGTTTGCCTCCGGAGGGTGGGACGGGACGGTCAAGCTATGGAATCTGGATACCAAATCGACGATCACCACGCTTGAAAGCTATGCGGGCGGTGTCAGGTGCGTATCGTATTCGCCCGACGGGAGTATGCTTGCGTCCGGGGCGTGGAGCGGAGGGGTTCAGTTGTGGGATGCCGCGACACATTCGTCAATCGGCACACTGCCGCACCGGTGGATCGCTTCCATGTCGTTTTCGCCCGACGGGAAAGCGCTCGCCACCGGGGGAGGCACGAGGATTGAGTTGTGGGATGTGGTGAACGGCGAAAACCTGGCGACGCTTTGGCATGCGGACAGGATTACCTCCGTATCGTTTGCCCCGGATGGGAAGCCGCTGGCATCGGGGACGGAAGCCGGCGCGGTTGACTTGTGGGATACGTCCGAGTGGGTTGAGTCGGTGGAGTTTGAGATCCCCGATCGTAACCTCCGCGCGGCGATTGCATCGGCTCTCGGGATACCGCGGGACTCCCGCATTCGACGCACCGACGTGGCGACCTTGACGAAGCTGAGCGCGCGAAGGGCGTCTATTAGCGATTTGACGGGGCTTGAGTGGGCGACCAATTTGAAGACGCTGCTTCTCCCAAACAACTCAATATCGGATCTCTCCCCCCTGAAGGGTTTAATTCATCTGAGTTGGTTGGATCTTGGAGGGAACAGAGTATCGGACATGTCGCCTCTGGCGGGGCTGACTGGATTGCGGCTATTTTTCGCCGGCGGGAACAGAATAGCGGATCTGTCGCCCTTGGCGGATTTGTCCAGCCTGACGTATGTGATTCTCAATAGTAACAGCGTCTCTGATCTCTCTCCCCTAGTGGCGAATACGGGGTTGGGGCGTGAGGACGCGGTTCAGGTGAAGAATAACCCTCTGAGTTATCGTACAATCCTCACGGATATTCCGAAGTTACGAGAGCGGGGACTCGCTATCGGGTTTACGAAGCGTCCTCCACGAGCCGAGGACGTGAACCGCGACGGTTGGGTGAATGTCTCGGATTTGGTGCTGGTTGCGTCGGGTTTGGGGAATGAGGGGCGAAATCTGGCGGCGGATGTCAACGGTGACGGGGTGGTGAACGTCCAGGATTTGGTGCTGGTTGCGAACGGATTTGATGACGCCGGAGCGGCGCCGCCTCTACTTGAAGGGGGCGATCGGGCGCTGACTGCGGCGGAGATTCGGAGTTGGTTAAACGTTGCGAAAGCGATTGGTATCAAGGATGCCACCGCGGCACGGGGGATTGAGGCGCTTGAGCGGCTGTTGGCTTCGGTTGCACCCGGCGAGACAGCCCTTTTGGCGAACTACCCGAACCCGTTTAACCCGGAGACGTGGTTGCCGTATCAGTTAGCCGAGGATGCGACTGTCAGGCTGACAATTTATGATGTTGCGGGGGCGCCGGTGCGTCGATTGGAGTTGGGGCACCAGCGTGCGGGGTATTACACGGATCGAGGGCGTGCGGCGTATTGGGATGGCAGAAACGGCAGCGGGGAGACGGTGCCCAGTGGAATTTATTTCTATGAGTTGGCGACGCCTTCGTTTAGGGATTTGAGGCGGATGGTTATTGTGAAGTAGGAGGAGGCAGTGGCTAGTAAAAACAGTGGCTAGTGACTAGTGGTCAGTGGGTAGTAAAAACAGTGACTAGAGGCTAGTGGTCAGTGGCTAGTGAAAGCAAGGGTGGGGAAGGCTGGAAGGGAGGAAGATTGGAAGGTTGGAAGAGAAGAAACGGGAGGATTGGGAGATGGGGACGGGTGGTGGTTGTCTGAATCGCGGATTTTCGCGGATTACACGGATTACGCGGATTCACGTTGTCGGATGGGCAGTGGTTGATGACAGTGGAAACGGCGACGGAGGAGGGGAGAAGCGGTGGTCAGTGGCTAGTGAAAGCAAGGGTGGGGAAGGGAGGAAGATTAGAAGGTTGGAAGAGAGGAAACGGGAGGATTGGGAGATGGGGATGGGTGGTGGTTGTCTGAATCGCGGATTTTCGCGGATTACACGGATTACGCGGATTCACGTTGTCGGATGGGCAGTGGTTGATGACAGTGGAAACGGCGACGGAGGAGGGGAGAAGCGGTGGTCAGTGGCTAGTGAAAGCAAGGGTGGGGAAGGATGGAAGGGAGGAAGATTGGAAGGTTGGAAGAAAAGAAACGGGAGGATTGGGAGATGGGGATGGGTGGTGGTTGTCTGAACTGTGATTTGTGTGATTATGGGATTACCTTGATTGTCCCGGTTGGGTTGCATTGATGGCAGACTAGGGCGTTGCCTTGAAGCCTTCTAGGATTTAGGAGAGAAATCGAGTTTTTGAGAAGCACTCGGTTTCACATGGGATTGATGGATAATATTTCCGCATTGTACGTTAAAGCGGCGCGGTTGGAACGGGAACTTCGGGAGACTCAAGATCGTATCGCGCAAATTGAGCATCGCCCGGAAGCGGTAGCCGACGATCTGGCTTGTAACCGGAGTTACGCCTTCAGCGCAGGGGCGTTGCCGCTTGACGAGGTTGTCGAGGGGTGCGCCGATTCGCTGGATCGGTACGGGTTCTGCGTCATCGACAATGTCATACCGAGCGGTGAGGTGGACGCCATCCGAGAGGAGGTCAGGGACGCACGGTCAAAAATTGACCGTAACCACCGGGCGTTGCAGGAGTTGCTCGGCGGGGAGTCGCTGAAAACGCTGAAGATTGGCGCGGAGGAGCAGGCGTTGCTGACGGACGCCGAAGCTGCGGACGGTGTGGAGTTGAGACGGGTGCGTCGGGTCGGGTATCCCCCGAAGGTTCCGAATGACATTGTGTGGATGCCGCAGTACGCCCAACATTTGGCGAATCGTTTTGTTACAGGTGTCGCGCGGCGGGTTCTGGACGACCACCTTCGGATCGCGCAACTGCATCTGCGTATCCTCGATTGCGATAAACCGGACGGTACGCCGGGCGGTTTCGGTGCGGTGCACCGGCGAGGCAGGGCGGACACGCGCGAATGGCACACGGATTGGCCGCATGACACGACGGCTTATGGCAGGGGCGACCCCGGCAGAAACATCGGGTGCATCCGGCAGCCGTTCCCGGACGTGGCGATGTGTTTGGTGATGATATGGTATCTGACGGATGTGGATGAGGACTCGGGCGGTACGTGGGTGGTTCCCGGTTCGCACAGGGACACGCGGAATCCCAGGGGAGCTTCAGACGAGATCACGTGCACGGCGCCGATTCCCGGAGAAATGCAGATTACGGCGGCGGCAGGGTCACTCTATATTCAGGATTCGCGCAGTTGGCACGCTTCGCCGATGCACAACACGAGCGGACGGGATCGGATTGCGGTGGTGAACCGCTGGTGCCCGTGGTGGCTTGCCGTCGATGACTATGCCCCGCACGGGTTAAATAATACGGTGTGTCAACCGTTGTCGCGTTCGGAATATCTAGCGCTGCCAACGGACTTGCAGCCGCTGATGCGGCATCTGTGTTCGGAGGAACAGGAAACCGTGCAGCAGCCGCTGCTGGATCGGGCAATGGAGGCTGATGTGTCGGCGCGTCGGGCATTCAAACGGCTGGAGGAGGATCCGGATAGCTTGGCGGGGGCGAATGGGCATATTCGGGTGGGGTTGAGGTACAGTGGCGAGTGACTAGTGATGAGTGGCTAGTGAAGGCAAGGACAGTGAAGAATGGAAGAATGGAAGGATGGAAGGCGGGGGACGGGTGGTGATTGTCTGAATCGCGGATTTTCGCGGATTAACGTTGTCGGATGGGCAGTGGTTGATGACAGTGGAATCGGCGACGGAGGAGGGGAGAAGCGGTGGTCAGTGGCTAGTGAAAGCAAGGGTGGGGAAGGATGGAAGGGAGGAAGATTGGAAGAGAAGAAACGGGAGGATTGGGAGATGGGGACGGGTGGTGATTGTCTGAACTGTGATTTGTGTGATCATGGGATTACCCTGATTGTCCCGGTTTGGTTGCATTGATGGCAGACTAGAGCGTTGCCTTGAGAACCTGTTTGAATAATCGTTAGCAAAGTCGTTTTGGGTCATTTGTGGGAAGTTTCGTCATGTATTTAGTGTTATCTGCTACATACCTGTGGGCTCTCTATCGCGCTGCCAGTTCAGTCGCTTGATCCCCGCTGGGGCTTTTAGAGGCTGGTGCGCCACAAAAGATGGCTCATGGCGCTGGTTTCCGTAGGTGCCGGTGCGGTTGGAAACCGCACCTACCGTGTGGGGGATGATAGAGATTTCCTCCCCGTCCTATGGGACTAAGTTAAGGGTTTTGCGTCGGAGAATACCACCGATACTAGACGAAATCCCTTAAGTTGATCCCAATGCTGGTGCGCAGTGCGCACCCTACAGTTATACGGTTCTTTCGTTTGGTTCCACCCTACATTTGGTACAAAGTCGAGGTAACCGGTTAGTTGATAGCGCCCCATTATTCCTATCGGGATAATTCATTCAGCAAGTAACACTTTCTGGTCGGAGTCCCTTTCCTCGATCCAGAGGATCAAAATGTTAATAGAATGCGACATGTCCAGATTTCCGCGCTCCAGCGGAGCGCCATGTGGTGTATTGCTAGATAGTGTTACTTGATAGCACGGAAAGGAGATGCTTATGAAAATAATTCGGTTAATTGCCATTAGTCTTATGCTTGGTATCACGTCGGGAAGCGTCTGCCACGCCGCCGGAGGCGAAATCAAGCTTGTCGGAGCCGAGGAGGGAATACGTAATAGAGGTCGATTGCCTGCCGATATTGTGGGAGATGTCGTCATCGTCGGCAAGCATAATGTGGACCACGACAAGCATCCGGGCGCCGGCAGAATCTACACGCTGAATCGGGATAAGTGGGAACTGACCGCGGAACTTACCGCTCATGACCAAAAACCGAATACGGGGCAGGCGGGGTTCGGGTACGACGTCGCCATCAGCGGACCGCCGGGACGCAGAAACGCGGACTACGCCATTATCGGAGCGCCGGGCGATGACGGAGCCGCAGAAAACGCCGGGGCAGCCTACATTTACGCCTTCAACGCACCTCACTGGCAACAGGAGGTGAAACTTACCGCGGCGGACGCGGGGGAGAGAGACGCTTTCGGGTATGTGGTCTCGATTGACGGCACAACCGCGGTGGTTGGCGCGCCCGATGATGATGATGCCGGCAACAATTCCGGGGCGGTTTATGTGTTCGTCCGCGATGCCGACGGATGGAAACAGCACACCAAGCTCGTCCCCAAAGAGTTAGGGAAATTGGATTCATTCGGTGATGCGGTCGAGATCCAGGGGAGCACCCTTATTGTCGGGGCGCCGGGGCACACCCATGGCGGCGTAAGATTCGCAGGCGCGGTTTTCGTCTTCGTCCGCGATGGCGATACGTGGAGGATGCAAGCCAAACTCACGGCTGACGATGCGGGAGCCGGTGACCAGTTCGGCGTTTCGGTCGGCATGGAAGGCGACACTATTATCGTAGGAGCCAAAAAGCACGATCCCGACGGCGTAAAGGACGCGGGCGCCGCGTATATTTTCCGGCGCGACGGGAACACGTGGAGACAGCAGGCAAAGCTAACCGCGCCGAAGAAGCGAAACGGGGATCACTTCGGAACTGGGGTTGCCACGAGCAGGGATATCGCGATCGTTGGCGCACCGCTCCGGGAAGAGGGCGCACCCAGCGCGGGCGCCGCGTATTCCTTCGTGAATGTTGACGGAGCCTGGAATAATGCCGCTACCGTGGTGCCCGATGTCGCACATCCAAACCTCTTTTTCGGCTCCGCGATCGCCATAAGCGGCGACACTGTCATTGTGACTGGCGGAGACGGACCGGAAAAGGGCGTCGGAGTCGGTAACGGAATAGTGGCGTATGTCTATGGCGGCGCCGAGCACTTCAATACCCCGCCTTTCGCCGTCGAGCCGATTGGATTGAAGGTCACAACGTTGGCTCATCTCAAACGGACGGCACTCTATCAAAACTTCCCGAACCCGTTCAACCCGGAAACCTGGTTGCCGTACCGTCTGGAAACAGACGCACCGGTGACGTTCCACATCTATAACATCCACGGGCAACTGATGCGGGAGTTGGATTTGGGGACGCAAGCGGCGGGTGATTATCTGACCCGGGAGACGGCGGCGTATTGGGATGGCAGGGATCAGGTCGGCGAGGCTGTTTCCAGCGGCATGTATTTCTTTACGCTTCAGGCTGGAGGGTTTCAAGCCACACGGCGGATGCTTATTTTGAAGTAGTGTTGGATGGAAGATTGGAAGAAGATGAGGGAAGGGTCGTAATTGTCTGAATGGGATCTCTATGGGAATTCCATCGCGGTCATTGTCCATTCCCTTGATCGGATTACGCAGATTTCACGGATTAAAGTCGCTTGATCCCGTTTGGTTGGTCCTAAAACGATTCAGAATTGGTCCGCGACGAACACCAGATCCAGGATGTTGACAAATCCGTCCCCATTCACATCTCCTTTCAAACTGTCCGTCCCAAGCCCCTGGGCAACAATAGTTAGATCCAAGATATTCACAATCCCGTCCTTATTCACGTCTGCCGGATTCACCGGTTTCACCCGCAAATACATCTCCCCGTCAAGATTCGGTAACGCGTGCTCCGTGTTCACCAGCCCGCTGGCAACACCTTGCACCTCCTCCGGCAACGTGATGACTTGCGGGGTGCCGCTGTGGTTGTACACCGCCCACCCGTTGGTGAATTCACGGATGTAGAGGCCGGGGATGTCTTCGTCGTATAATTGCTCCTTCTCCCCAACCGGTCTGCCCAAATCCGCATCCCAGAAGTCGTACCAGTGATGATTATGGTCAACACTGTCGGTGAAAAGCACGTAGCCGTTTGAATGCGTGAGACTTAAAGCAGTCAATGCACGCATCCAACGCGTATTGCTTGGACTATCAAGAGACTCGCCAGCGATGTTAAACCCTTCTAACGCGTTGATTTGCGGGTGACGCAGGTTGCGTTCTAGCCATGGAAGCACGGTTTGAACGGAAATGATGTCATTTACGGAACCGACGCCTTCAATAAAACCGCCATTGAGAAATGAGCCAGTCATTGGTAGTATGCCACGGTTGGTGTTACCCATTATTAAAAAGTTATGACGAGTTGCGGCGCGAATACGTGTCATGATATTTAGACGGGACTGTGTTTCTTGGGCTAATGTCCTAAAGAACACGGTTTCGGTACCATCCCAGCCTCCAAGTACTTGCCACTCTTCGGCCCAGAAGTCAAAGAAAATGCCGTCGTATAAGCCGCAATAAGAGACGGAAATGGCTTGCTGTACAATTATATCCTGAATGTCCGGGTGCGTAAAATCGATCAAACCCGCGTTGCGTACAATTCCGTCGGCGCCAACAGGCTGATATATTTTCCCGTCTGGATATCTGAGCCAATAAGGCCAATCCACAGGGAAATCCTCGAGGTCTGCAGCACGCATTTTAAGAGTGAGCAGAAAAATCATATTGGGATTGAGTTGGATTAGTTCGTCACGACGGCGTATTGCCTCGGCAACATCACCTGTAAGCCGAAACTCGTTGGCGTATGCGTCCAAGGATAATCCGAACTCCTCGACGGTAAACCACAAGTCATGCTTAGCGATGTTTTCGGCGTCTGTCAATTCCGGGCGATTGGTAATTGGAGGCCAACCATAGCCACTCCAGCGAGCCACGATGGACGGGTAACCACGGTTTGCTATGCGTGGTTCGAGCGGCAACGACGGCATATCACATATCTGGTCATAATTAAATACGTCCAGCGTAAGCGAATCAAGCGGGGAATGGTCGAGGATAAGATTTCGTTGAATTTCCAGTTTTCTTAAAGCCGACAATGACGCCAGTGGGCTTGCATCTCGAATCTTGTTATGATTGAGCTGGAGCACCTCCAAATTGATTAACTGCGAAAGCGCCAACACATCGACAATTTGGCAATGGCTTAAATCAAGATATTTTAATGTGGTGAGCGAAGCGAGAGTTGATATGTCCGATATTGGATTGCTGCGCAGATTCAATTCTACAAGTAACGGCATGCCCGCCAAATCCCCGATATCCGTGATGTCGCAATTCGGCAGAATAAGGAATCGCAAACGCGGCAAACCCGAAAGAGGCGACAAGTCGCTAATGGGATTTTCGCCAAGGGCTAAATATTGCAAGTTAAGCGCCTTTTCTAACCCTGCCAAATTAGATATACCTTTGGCGTACGCGTTAAGGCGGGTAAGTTGCATCATATCCTGTTGAGTGATGAGTTCGCCTGTCGGTATGCCAAGATGCTCTTTAATTGATGCACGCAGATTATCATCGATGATCTGAATATCACTGCCATGTGCCGCGTAGGTCAGAAATAGAGCAGCCAACACATTGATAACACGTTTAATCAGCATAAATCTCTCCTTTTTAATTAAGGTGTTTCGCATAAGGACGTCGGTTTATATAATTTGAGGTCAGGACAGAAATTGGATAAACAAATATGCACACTCGTTGAGAAGGCGGGAGCGTCGTGGGCGATATTCAGTTCGTCCGCGATGGCGGCGCGCAAGTTGGGGTCGGGGATGTCGACAACCTGCGCAAACGCAACGCTACCCAAAACGATAGTGAGCAAAAGATATAGTGTGATTTTCTGTCGGGAATTCATTGATTTCTCCTTTCAATCGTGATTTAGAATTGGTCCGCGACGAACACCAAATCTAGGATGTTGACAAATCCGTCGCCGTTCACATCCCCCTTCAAGTTATCCGTCCCAAGCCCCTGGGCAACAATCGTCAAATCCAAGATATTCACCACGCCGTCCTTATTCACGTCTGCCGGATTCACCGGTTTCACTCGGAGGTACATCTCCCCATCAAGATTCAGCAACGCATGCTCCGTGTTCACCAGTCCGCTGGCGACGCCTTGAACCTCCTCCGGTAACGTAATCACCTGTGCCTTGCCGCTGTGGTTGTAGACCGCCCACCCGTTCGTGAATTCCCGGATGTACAACCCATCGATATCCTGATACAGTTGTCCCTTCTCGCCAACCGGACGACCGAGGTCGGCATCCCAGAAGTCGTGCCAGTCCCTACGGACATCGTGAGGATTGGTGTGACTCACATAGCCATTGGAGTGTGTAAGGCTTAAAGTAGTAAGGGAGCGTACCCAGCGAAGATTGTTAGGGCTGTCACGAGGCTCATTCGGAATCGTCTTGCCCTCGAGGACGTTAAATTGGGGTTGGCGTAGATTCGTCTCAAGCCAAGTGAGCGAATTCTTAAGCCGGAGCCTATAGCCCTCCTGAGGCCAGCCCGCTTCCATATATCCGCCATTTATGTATGGCCCGGTCAGCGGTATTGTGTTATCATTAGTATTCCCTGTTATCAGAAAACCGGGGCGAGTTCGAGCACGAATGCTCCGAACAATATTGAGTCGAGCACGGACTTCCGCCTCGAGCGGTCGAAATGCATGAGAATTGCCGTGAGCATCGATGCCAACGATAATAGGCCATATTTCACTCCAGCTATCGAAGTGAATACCGTCATACAGACCGCATTTCGATACGGCGACCGCCATTTGCACTATTCGCTCTTGAATATCCGGATGCGTAAAATCTAATAACCCATGATTTGTTTTATGGACACCTAAGTGATCGTAGGTCACGAAGATCGTACCGTCATCGTTTCGTATCCAATAAGGGCTATCCTGGGGTAATTCATCGAAATGCGCAAAGCCATAGGGGAGCGCCATAAGAATGACGAGATTCGGATTTAATGTGCGTAACTCATCGCGGCGGCGTATTGCCTCGGGCATGTTGCCAGCCAGAGTAATTGTATTAGGGGTGTTACGTAATCGTAGTTCTAATTCGTCGCCGTGAATCCATAAATCGTGTAGTGCGATATTTTCGGCATCCGACAATTCAGGTCGATTTTTAACGGGAGGCCACCCATATCCGCTGAATGCCGTCGCGACCGACGGATACGTTCTATTCTGTAACCGCGGTTCCAGCGGCAGCGGCGGCGTGTCGCATATCTGGTCATAATTAAATACGTCCAGCGTAAGCGAATCAAGCGGCGAATGGTCAAGGATAAGATTGCGTTGAATTTCGAGCTTACGTAAAGACGACAGTAAAGACAGTGGGCGGGCGTCTAGGATCTCATTATGATTGAGCTGGAGCACCTCCAAATTAATTAACTGCGAAAGCGCCAACACATCTACAATTTGGCAATGGCTTAAATCAAGATATTTTAATGTGGTGAGCGAAGCGAGAGCTGATATGTCCGATATTGGATTGCTGCGCAGATTCAATTCTACAAGTAACGGCATGCCCGCCAAATCCCCGATATCCGTTATGTCGCAATTCGGCAGAATAAGGAATCGCAAACGCGGCAAACTCGAAAGAGGCGACAAGTCGCTAATGGGATTTTCGCCAAGGGCTAAATATTGCAAGTTAAGCGCTTTTTCTAACCCTGCCAAATTAGATATACCTTTGGCGTACGCGTTCAGGCGGGTAAGTTGCATCATGTCCTGTTGAGTGATGAGTTCGCCTGTCGGTATGCCAAGATGCTCTTTAATTGATGCACGCAGATTATCATCGACAATGTGAATCTCGTTGCCATGTGCCGCGTAGGTTAGAAATAGAGCAGCCAACACATTGATAACACGTTTAATCAGCATAAATCTCTCCTTTTTAATTAGGGTGTTTCGCATAAGGACGTCGGTTTATATAATTTGAGGTCAGGACAGAAATTAGATAAACAAATATGCACACTCGTTGAGAAGGCGGGAGCGTCGTGGGCGATATTCAGTTCGTCCGCGGTGGCGGCGCGCAGTTCTGGGTCGGGGATGTCGACAACCTGCGCAAACGCAACGCTACCCAAAACGATAGTGAGAAAAAGATATAGTGTGATTTTCTGTCGGGAATTCATTGATTTCACCTTTTAGTCTGTGATTCAGAATTGGTCCGCGACGAACACCAAATCCAAGATGTTGACAACTCCGTCGCCGTTCACATCCCCCTTCAAGTTATCCGTCCCAAGCCCCTGGGCAACAATAGTTAGATCCAAGATATTCACAATCCCGTCCCTGTTCACGTCCGCCGGATTCACCGGCTTCACCCGCAAATACATCTCTCCATCAAGATTCGGCAACGCATGCTCCGTGTTCACCAAACCGCTGGCGACACCTTGCGCCTCTTCCGGCAACGTGATGGTTTGTGGCGCGCCGCTGTGGTTGTACACCGCCCAGCCGTTGGTGTATTCGCGGATGTAGAGACCGGGGATGTCTTCGTCGTAGAGCTGGGCTTTGGGGCCTACGGGGCGGCCAAGGTCGGCATCCCAGAAGTCGTACCAGTAGCCCATAGACTCAATGTTTCCAATGTTAAATGTAACATAACCGTCGGAATGGGTAAGACTAAGCGTTGTAACAGCACGCATCCAACGGAGGTTGTATGGATCATCGGGCGCTAGGTTAATGTTTGTTCCTCCTGCTAATCCGTTGATGCGAGGTTGACGCATATTTGCCTCGTGCCATGTTAAAGCGGTTTCTGCGCGATTCACACGATCTTCGAGTTCGTCGCCCATGTGAGTATGAGGCAAGAATGATTCCATGAAGCTGCCGTTGATGAGGCTGCCAGTTATAGGAAGTATTCTATCGTTAGTATTCACCATAATCAAAAAATCTGGCCTAGTTGCAGCGCGAATGCGTTGCAAAATTTGGATTCTTGCCTTCAGTTCAGCCTCAAGTCCGCGATACACCGTATATGGATTGTGGCTAACCAAGAGAGCCCTGCGTTCATACCACCAATCAATGAGTATGCCATCGTACAATCCGCATTCTTCGAGTGCGACTGTCTGCTCTACTATTTCGTCTTGGAAACCGGGGTGGGTAAAATCAATTAAGAATATTTCTGATTCGTCACGTACGTTAACGCGTTTTCCTTGGGCATCTCGTAGCCAATACGGCCAGTGTGCGGGATAATCTCCGAGATCTCCATGGCGAAATTTTAGCTCGACAAGGTATATCATATTTGGATTAATGGCATAAAACTGATTGCGCATCTCTATTGCCGCGTCAATTTTACTAGCGGCGCCGAGGATTTTGATACCTTGTGATGTCTTACGGAAATCCAGTCCGAATTTTTCGTTGCTGAACCAGAGGTCGTGGGCAGCCATGATTTCAATGTCCGATGATTCCGGTCGATTCAGAATGGGCACACCTCCAACATGACCCCAATCCGAAAAAATAGATGGATAAGTACGGTTTTGGAGCCGGGGTGACAATGGTAATGGGGGCATCTCGCAAATCTCATCGTATATAAAGGTAGTAAATGAGAGTTGGTCAAGGGGCTGATGGTCTATGATAGAGTTATCTTGAAGTTCAAGGTGTCTGAGATTCGTGAGATTGGCAAGCGGATTGACATCGGTTATGCGGTTGTCCTGAACTTCAAGATGTTTTAGATTTGTAAGATTCGCAAGGGATGTAACATCCATAATATTGTTGTTACGCAGCAACAGTTGCGTTAACCCCGTGAGGTTGGCAAGTGGACTAATGTCGATAATATCGTTGTCGTTCAAATCCAAATAAGTTAAGCGTGTTAGGTTGGCAAGTGGGTGAAGATCGGAAATTTTATTAACGTTAAGAGCGAGCCACGTCAGCGATGTGGCATGTCCTAGTCCCGTAAGGTCTTTTATCTGTGCACCTTTCACGCCAAACCTCTTCATCTGCTGCATGGCTGCACGAGTGACAGGGATACCATCGGTGAGCTTGAGAGTTTCTCGGATTGCGGTTCTCAGATTGTGGTCGGGGATATTGACAACCGGACTGTCTGGGTCGAATATGGGGTTGTTATGAGTGTCGAGATAATCTAAATTTGTGAGATTCTCAAGAGGGGTAATATCGGTAATATGGTTGTTTTGAAGTTCAAGGTGCTTTAGACTTGTAAGATTTGCAAGGGGTGTAACATCCATAATATTGTTGTTACGCAGCGACAGTTGCGTTAGCCCCGTGAGGTTGGCAAGCGGACTAATGTCGATAATATCGTTGTCGTTCAAATCTAAATAAGTTAAGCGTGTTAGGTTGGCAAGCGGGCGAAGATCGGAAATTTCGTTAACGTTAAGAGCGAGCCACGTCAGCGATGTAGCATGTTCTAGTCCCGTAAGGTCTTTTATCTGTCCACCTTTCACGCCAAACCTCTTCATCTGCTGCATGGCTGCACGGGTGACAGGGATACCATCGGTGAGCTTGAGAGTTTCTCGAATAGCGGCGCGCAGTTCTGGGTCGGGGATGTCGACAACCTGGGCAAACGCAACGCTGCCCAAAACGATAGTGAGCAGAAGATATAGTGTGATTATTTGTCGGGAATTCATTGATTTCTCCTTTTAGTCTGCGTAATCCGATCGAGCGAACGGATAGTGAACAGGACATTCTATCGCGCTCGCTATTCACTCGCTTGAGGGATTTACTATCGCCCTCCCTATTCAGTCGGTTGAGGGATCTCTATCGCGCTCGCTAATCACTCGCTTGATCCTACTTCACAATGACCAACCTCCGCGACGCCGCATAATCCCCCGCCCGGAATTGATAAATATAAATCCCGCTTGCAACCGCTTCCCCGCGTTCGTTCCGTCCGTCCCAATACGCCGCCTTTCCACGCTCCGCGTAATATCCCGCCGACTGATTCCCGAGCGCCAACCGCCGCACCAGTGTCCCCTTTGTGTCATAAATCGTAATCGTCACCTCCGTCTCTCGCGCGAGACGGTACGGTATCCACGTCTCCGGATTGAAGGGGTTCGGGTAATTCGGCAACAGCGCCGTCTCTTTCGGTGTCAACGCCGCAAGCAAACCTTCAAGGAAGCGGATTCCCCGTTGAAAATTCGCATCGCCCAAATCTAAGCCTTGTGTAAGTGTAAGCCATTTCTCGACATCGGCAGCGCTAATAATCGACAGCTCCGGGGAAGATGCCGAAGGCGCGGCTCCGTCACCCGCGATTTCCCCGGCAACCTGAACAAGGTCAAACACATTCACCACCCCGTCCCTGTTGATGTCTGCTTCAGGATTATCCGTTCCCAACCGCTGCACTACCACCACTAAATCCAAAATATTCACCACGCCATCGCCGTTCACGTCCGCCGGTTTTTTACTGGTCACTGGTGACTGGTCACTGCCCACTGTTTTTCTGAGATACATCTCCCCGTCAATGTTTCCCAGCGCGTGTTCTGTGCCCAAATGCCCGCTGGCGACGCCTTGCGTCTCCTCCGGCAGCGTGATGACTTGCGGTGCGCCGCTGTGGTTGTAGGCTGCCCACCCGTTGGTGAATTCACGGATATAAAGCCCCGGGATATCTTCGTCGTAAAGCTGGGATTTGGGGCCAACGGGTTGACCGAGGTCGACATCCCAGAAATCGTACCAGTATTTGTGATCGTGATGATCTATTGAAAACACCACGTAACCGTCCGAGTGCGTCAGGCTCAACGTTGTGGTTGCGCGCATATAACGGCGATTTTTGGGACTGTCGGGGGACTCGTTGGGATCTGATCCGCCTTGAAGAGCGTTTAGTGTAGGTTCCCCTCCCAGATTTTGCTCTAACCAACGCAGCGAGTTCTCAACTCGAGTAAGTCGTGCTTCAAGGATGTCGCCGGTATGATCTTGAAACACTGAGGACTCCATATATCCGGCATTCATAAACGGACCGGTGAGAGGCATTATCCGGTGATTCACATTGCCCATCATGATGAAGTCCGGGCGCGTTGCTTCTCGTATCCGTCGGACAATATTTATCCTCGCTCGTATTGCCAAGTCGAGGGGGATAAGATCTCCAACCGTGGACCGGGAATCGTCCCACCAGTCAAAGAAAATGCCGTCATAAAGCCCGCATCTGGCAACCGCGAGCGCTTGTCCTACGATAATGTCCTGAACGGTGGGGTGAGCGAAATTGATGAGACGCCAGCCGCGATCATTTTTGAGTGCAATGTCACCATTCGCGTCCCGCAGCCAATAAGGGTGGTCATCCGGAAATGTGTCAATGTCGCCGGTATCGTGATTTTTCACCGCGGCAATGAACACCATGTTCGGATTCATAGCGTGAAACCTGTCCCGTAGAGAAAGTGCGAGCGGCATTGGACCGTACACATGCCATTCGTTGTCAATTTCCACGAATTTCTGCTGGAACATCTGAATCCCACTGGGGATTAGGTCGTGATATGCTCCTTCCGCGATACGCCTATCCCAATAATCGGGATACTTGCGATCCAATTCTTCAGCTTTGTTCTCAAGCCGAGTGGAAATTGGCGCGAAGATTGAGGGAAATGAACGGCTTTTCAACCGCGGTGCAAGAGGTTCTGGGGACAGTTCACAGGATTGGTCGTAATTGAAATGACTCAATGACAGTGCGTCGAGCGGCGAATGATCCGCGATTAGGTTGTTTTCAATATGGAGGTTTTCCAGATTGTACAATCCCGCTAACGGATTCACGTCACGAATAGTATTGTACGCGAGCCCTAGGTGCGTTAACGCTGTCAAGCCGGCGAGAGGACGAATGTCGGATATACGGTTAAAGTCCAGAGAGAGTCGTTTAAGACGCGTTAATGACGACAGCGGAGAAATATCGGTTATCGAATGATTTCCTGCTAAAAACAGAAATTCCAATGTTGTGAGGGTTGCTAGCGGGGCTAGATTCGTTATGTTATTCCCTTGTAAACCTAAGCTATTTAGGTTTAGAGCGTATTCTATGCCTGTCAAATCGGTTATCCCCTGCCGTTCCGCGGGTAGTGCCTCAAGACGCAGCATGTCGGCTTGCGTGATTATGGATCTGTTAAGACCGAGGGCATTGTGGATAGCGGATTTCAGGTTGGGATCGGGGATATCGACAGCCGGACTGTCCGGATCGAATATGGGGTTGTTTTGAGTATCAAGATATTCTAAATTTGCGAGATTCTGAAGAGGGGTAATATCGGTAATACGGTTGTTTTGAAGTTCAAGGTGCTTAAGCTTTGTAAGATTCGAAAGTGGACTAATATCGGTAATGTTGTTGTCACGCAGCACCAAGTGCGTTAACCCCGTGAGGTTGGCAAGTGAACTGATATCCGTGATGCTGTTCCAGCCTAAATTTAGTGTTGTAAGTTGGGTAAGGTCCACCAAGGGAGTGATATCCGCGATGTTGTTCAAGCCTAACAACAGTGTAGTAAGTTCGGAGAGGTTGGCGAGGGGGCTGATATGCGTGATGTTGTTCGAGGCCACATCAAGTGTGGTAAGCTGGGTAAGGTTGGCTAGATGCCTGATATCCGTGATGTTGTTGTTGCCTAACAGCAGTGTAGTAAGTTCAGTGAGATTGGCGAGGGGGCTGATGTCACTGATTTGGTTGCTGAGAAGGCGTATAGAAGTTAGGTTTACAAGCGGAGAAAGCGGGCGTAAATCGGAAATAGTGTTGTTATGAAGTAACAGTAAAGTGAGAGAGGTGGCGTGTTCCAAGCCGGTGAGGTCCGAGATGCCCCGGTCTCCCGCGTTCAAATCCTTGAGAAGGAAGCGCAAAACAGGCGCATCCAACATGACGTCGGGGCGATCGACAATATCAAGCGCTCCGAGTATTGCGGCGCGCAGGTTGGGGTCGGGGATGTCGACAACCTGCGCAAACGCAATGCTACCCAAAACGATAGTGAGCAAAAGGCTGAGTGTGATTATCTGTCGGGAATTCATTAATTTCTCCTTTTAGTCTGTGATTCAGAATTGGTCCGCGACGAACACCAAATCCAAGATGTTGACAACTCCGTCGCCGTTCACATCCCCCTTCAAGTTATCCGTCCCATGCGACTGTACAACAATGGTCAAGTCGAGGATATTCACCACGCCATCGTCGTTAACATCCGTCGGATTCTTCGGCTTGACGCGCAAATACATTTCCCCGTCGAGATTCGGCAGCGTATGCTCGGTGTTGACCAAACCGCTTGCCACGCCCTGCGCCTCCTCCGGCAATGTGATCGCCTGCGCTTCACCGCTCTGGTTATAGACCGCCCAACCGTTCGTAAATTCTCGGATATACAGCCCCTCAATATTTTCGTAGAACTGAGATTTGGGTCCAACGGGTTGACCGAGGTCGGCGTCCCAGAAGTCGTACCAGTATTTTTCGTGGTAATAACCTATCGCGAACTGTACATACCCGTCGGAATGGGTTAGACTCATGGTCGTCGTGGCGCGCATGAGTTGGCGGTTGTAAGCGCTGTCCGGCGACTCGCTGAGATCCGAACCGCCCTGAAGTGCAACAATAGTAGGTTGGTGTATATGGGTTTCAAGCCATTCTAAAGATTCTCGGACTTTACGAATAGACGCATCCCTCGAAGTGCCTGGCGGAGGAACGATAGATTCCATGAAAGCGCCATTCACAAACGGACCGGTAAGCGGTATTATCCTATCATTTACATTGCCCATGATAATAAAGTCCGGGCGCGTTGATTCCCGTATCCGACGGACAATATCTATTTTCACCCGTTGTGCGACGTCGTGGGGGATAAGATCGCCGACAGTGGAATGGGATTCGTGCCACCAGTCAAAGATGACGCCGTCATAAAGTCCGCATCTGGCGATGGCGAGAGCTTGTTCGACGATAATATCCTGGACATCGGGGTGAGCGTAATTGATGAGGCGTAGGGTGTGTCGTTCCTGTTTGTCTATCGCAATCTCGCCATTCATATCCCGTAACCAATACGGGTGGTCGTCCGGAAACGCTTCAAAATCACCGGAATCGCGTATACGCACTTCGCCGAGGAATACCATGTTCGGATTAAAAGCGAGACGCCTGTCCCGCAGTTCAATCGAGAATGGCATTAAACCGTACACATGCCATTCGTTGTCAATTTCCACGAATCTTTGTTGGAACATATCAAGCCCACTAAAGTACAAGTCGTGATATGCTCCTTCCGCGAGACGCCTGTCCCAATAATCATCGTACTTTCTATTAATTTCTTCGATTCTGTTCTCGATTCGCGGGACAAATGACGCGAAGATAGAGGGAAATGAACGGTTTTCCAACCGCGGTGTAAGCGGCTCCGGCGGCATATCGCAACTTTGATCGTACTCAAAGAGGGACAATGTCAATCCGTCCAACGGCGAATGATCCGCGATTGAGTTGTTTTGAATATGGAGGACTTCCAGATTGTGCAAGCCGGCTAACGGATTCACGTCAGAAATAGAATTGTGTGCGAGCCCTAGGTGCGTTAACGCTGTCAAGCCCGCGAGAGGGCGAATGTCGAATATACGGTTAAAGTCCAGAGCGAGTCGTTTAAGACGCGTTAATGACGACAGCGGAGAAATATCGGTTATCGAATGATTTCCCGCTAAAAACAGATATTCCAATGTTGTGAGGGGTGCTAGCGGGGCTAGATTCGTTATGTTATTCCCTTGTAAACCTAAGCTATTTAGGTTTAGGGCGTATTCTATGCCTGTCAAATCGGTTATCCCCTGCCGTTCCGCCGGTAGTGCCTCTAGACGCAGCATGTCGGCTTGCGTAATTGTGGGTCGGTCAAGACCGAGGGCATTGTGGATAGCGGTTCTCAGGTTGGGGTCGGGGATATCGACAGTCGGACTGTCCGCGTTGGGATCGGAGATATCGATAGTCGGACTGTCCGGGTCGAATATGGGGTTGTTTTGAGTCTCAAGATATTCTAAATTTGTGAGATTCTGAAGAGGGGTAATATCGGTAATACGGTTGTTTTGAAGTTCAAGGTGCTTAAGCTTTGTGAGATTCGAAAGTGGACTAATATCGGTAATGTTGTTGTCACGCAGCACCAAGTGCGTTAACCCCGTGAGGTTGGCAAGTGAACTGATATCCGTGATGCTGTTCCAGCCCAAATTAAGTGTGGTAAGTTGGGTAAGGTCGACCAGGGGCGTGATATCCGTGATGTTGTTCAAGCCCACATTAAGTGTGGTAAGCTGGGTAAGGTTGGCGAGTATCCCTATATCCATGATGTTGTTGTCGCCCAACAGCAGTGCGGTAAGTTCGGTTAGGTTGGCGAGGGGACTAACATGCTTGATATTGTTCGAGGCCACATCAAGTGTGGTAAGCTAGGTAAGGTTGGCTAGGTGCCTGATATCCGTGATGTTGTTGTCGCCTAACAGCAGTATAGTAAGTTCGGTTAGGTTGGCGAGGGGGCTGATGTCACTGATTTGATTGCTGAGAAGGCGTATAGAAGTTAGGTTTACAAGGGGGGTTAGCGGGCGTAAATCGGAAATAGCGTTGTTATGAAGTAACAGTAAAGTGAGAGAGGTGGCGTGTTCCAAGCCGGTGAGGTCCGAGATGCCCCGGTCTCCCGCGTTCAGATCCTTGAGAAGGAATCGCAAAACAGGTGCATCCAACATAACGTCGGGGCGGTCGGCAATATCAAGCGCTCCGAGAATTGCGGCGCGCAGATTCGGGTCGGGGATGTCGACAACCTGCGCAAACGCAACGCTGCCCAAAACGATAGTGAGCAGAAGATATAGTGTGATTTTCTGTCGGGAATTCATTGATTTCTCCTTTTAGTCTGTGATTCAGAATTGGTTCGCTACGAACACCAGATCCAAGATGTTGACAACCCCGTCCCCCGAGAACATCTCGTAGGTTGGGATCAAGCGACTGAATGAGGATCAATCGAGTGGATAACGAGTGCGATAGAGATCCACTGCTTCTAAAACGCCTCCGCCACCATCACCAAATCAAACACATTCACGGCACCGTCCCCGTTCACATCGCCCTCCAAACTATCCGTCCCCAACGCCTGCGCCACCACCACCAAGTCCAAGATGTTCACCACCCCGTCCCCGGTCACGTCCAGCGGGTTCTTCGGCTGAACCCGCAAATACATCTCCCCGTCAAGATTAGCCAGCGCGTGCTCTGTGTTCACCAGCCCGCTGGCGACGCCCTGCACCTCCTCCGGCAGGGTTATCACCCTATTATCGCCGCTGTGATTGTATACAGCCCAACCGTTAGTGAATTCCCGGATATACAACCCCTCTACATCTTGATACAGTTGTCCCTTTTTGCCGACAGGCCGACCGAGATCTGCATCCCAAAAGTCGTACCAGTAGTGATCCGCATCTTCGCTTGCGATGTGAAAATACACGTAACCGTCTGAGTGAGTCAGGCTGAGTGTGGTGACGGCACGCACCCACCGGAGATTGTAAGGACTGTCGGGCGGTTCGGATTCATATGTGCCCCCCGCGAGTGCGTTGATTACGGGCGATTTGAGGTTCGATTCCAGCCAACGCAACACATGTTCTGCCCTTGTAACTCGTTTCTCGAGTTCTTCGCCTGTATGACTGTGAGGAAAAAAGGACTCCATGAACCCGCCGTTAATGAAGGGTGCGGTTCGCGGAAATATCCTGTCGTTTGTGTTGACAAGCACCAACAGGTCCGGGCGTGTCTCCGCTCGAATCCTCCGGATGATTGTTTCCCTGGCGTGCAGCTCGTCGGGCGGCACCTGCTCGGTCCACCAGTCAATAAAAATGCCGTCGTACAGCCCGCACCGGGCCACGGCCGCAACTTGGCTAAGGAGCAAATCCTGGAAACCGGGGTTTGTAAAATCAATATCGCAAAATCTTCCCTCCCGGACGATGTTCCCCTGCTCGTCTCTTTTCCAATATGGCCAATCCGCGGGATATTCCTTACATCCGGTATCGAACATCTTTACTGAAGCGAGTAATAGGACATTCGGATTAAGCGAAAGCAGCCTGTCGCGTTGTGCGATGGCGCCGTCGATGTCGCCGCGCATTTCCCAATGGTTGCCGTTGTCAAATAAGTCAATGTGAAAGAACCATGACTTGAACACCATGTCGTGCTGCGCAAAATTCTCGGTGCGCGATAGATGGGGCTGGTTCATCGTATTTTCGTAAAATGCCCCGAATACCGAAGGAAATTGTCTGTTTTCGATGCGAGGCGCACTGGGCAGATGAGGTATATCGCATTCCTGGTCGTAGCGAAAGTCGAGCAATTGTAAATTATCGAGCGGACTATGATCTATTATGCGATTGCGGTTAATATACAATCTCTCTAAATTATGCAGATTCGCCAAGGGAGTGACATCTCGAATCTTGTTGTTCCCCAATTCTAGATGTCTCAGGGAGTACAACTCGGACAACGGGCTCACGTCTACAATGTTATCACATGACAAAAGGTCCAACCGCTCTAATTTAACAAGGGTGGCAAGCGGCGAAATATCAGATATCGGATTGCCGGAAAGGTTTAATTGCGTCAGGTTCGTTGCATGCTGTAAACCTTCAATGTTTTTTATGTCTCGTGCGCCAAATACAAGCGTGGGCACTTGGCGCATCAAATCGAGGGGAATGGGCGATTCCCGAGGAAGTCCCAAGATTTCACGTAGCCCGGCGCGCAGATTCGGGTCGGGGATGTCGACAACCTGCGCAAACGCAACGCTGCCCAAAACGATAGTGAGAAAAAGATATAGTGTGATTTTCTGTCGGGAATTCATTGATTTCTCCTTTTAGTCTGTGATTCAGAATTGGTTCGCGACGAACACCAGATCCAAGATGTTGACAACCCCGTCCCCGTTTACATCCCCTTTCAAACTGTCCGTTCCAAAACCCTGAGCAACAATCGTCAAGTCCAAGATATTCACCACGCCATCCCCGTTCACGTCCGCCGGGTTTTTACTGGTCACTGGCGACTGGTCACTGTCCACTGTTTTTCTGAGGTACATCTCCCCGTCAATGTTTCCCAGCGCGTGTTCTGTGCCCAAATGCCCGCTGGCAACGCCTTGCACCTCCTCCGGCAGCGCGATGACTTGCGGGGCGCCGCTGTGGTTGTAGGCTGCCCACCCGTTGGTGAATTCACGGATATAAAGCCCAGGGATATCTTCGTCGTAAAGCTGGGATTTGGGGCCAACGGGTTGACCGAGGTCGACGTCCCAGAAGTCGTACCAATATTTGTGATCGTGATTTTCTATGCCAAATACCACGTAACCGTCCGAGTGCGTCAGACTCAACGTTGTGGTTGCGCGCATATAGCGGCGATTTTTGGGACTGTCGGGGGACTCGTTGGGATCTGATCCGCCTTGAAAAGCGTTTAGCGTAGGTTCTCTCAGATTTTGCTCTAACCAACGCAGCGAGTTCTCAACTCGAGTAAGTCTTGCTTCAAGGATGTCGCCGGTATGATCTTGAAACACCGAGGACTCCATATCTCCGGCATTCATAAATGGTCCGGTGAGAGGCATTATCCGGTGATTCACATTGCCCATCATGATGAAGTCCGGGCGCGTTGCTTCCCGTATCCGTCGGACAATATTCATCCTCGCTCGTTGTGCTACGTCGAGGGGGATAAGATCGCCGACCGTGGACCGTGAATCGTCCCACCAGTCAAAGTAAATGCCGTCATAAAGCCCGCATCTGGCAACCGCGAGCGCCTGTCCGACAATAATATCTTGAACGACGGGGTGCGCGAAATTGATGAGACGTGCGTGTTTACTGTCACCGCGGAGTGCGATTTCACCATTCGCTTCCCGCAGCCAATACGGGTGGTCATCCGGAAATACGTCAATTATGCCAGTACCGTGATGATTCAACACGGCAAGGAACACCATATTCGGATTAAAAGCGTGTCGCCTGTCCCGCAGTTCAATCGAGAATGGCATTAAACCGTACACATGCCATTCGTTGTCGATTTCCACGAATTGTTGTTGGAACATATCAAGCCCACTAAAGTACAAGTCGTGATATGCTCCTTCCGCGATACGCCTGTCCCAATAATCGGGGTATTTGCGAAGCAATTCTTCGGCTCTGTTCAAGGTCTGCGTTCTAAATCGCGCGTAGATTGAGGGAAATGAACGGTTTTTCAATCGCGGTGTAAGCGGCTCCGGCGGTATCTCGCAACTTTGATCGTACTCAAAGAGGGACAATGTCAATCCGTCCAGCGGCGAATGATCCGCGATCGAGTTGTTTTGAATATGGAGGACTTCCAGATTGTGCAAGCCGGCTAACGGATTCACGTCAGAAATAGAATTGCGTGTGAGCCCCAGGTGCGTTAACGCTGTCAAGCCCGCGAGAGGGCGAATGTCGGATATACGGTTAAAGTCTAGAGTGAGTCGTTTAAGACGTGTTAATGACGACAGCGGAGAAATATCGGTTACCGAATTTCTCGATAGATATAGATATTCCAATGTTGTGAGGGTTGCTAGCGGGGCTAAATTCGCTATGTTATTCCCTTGTAAAAGTAAGTTTTTTAGGATTAGGGCGTATTCTATTCCTGTCAAATCGGTTATACCCCGACGTTCCGCTGGTAGTGCCTCAAGACGCAGCATGTCGGCTTGCGTGATTATGGATCTGTCAAGACCGAGGGCATTGTGAATAGCGGCTCTCAGGTTGGGATCGGGGATATCGACAGCCGGACTGTCCGGGTCGAATATGGGGTTGTTTTGAGTATCAAGATGTTCTGAAATTGTGAGATTCTGAAGAGGAGTAATATCGGTAATACGGTTGTTTTGAAGTTCGAGGTGCTTTAGATTTGTAAGATTCGCCAGTGGAGTAATATCGGTAATACGATTGATTTGAAGTTGGAGGTGCTCTAGACTTGTAAGATTCGCAAGTGCAGTAATATCCAAAATGTTGTTCTTACTCAACACCAGGTGCATCAACCCCGACAGGTTGGCAAGGGGCTTGATATCCGTGATGTTGTTCCAACCTAATCCAAGTGCGGTAAGCTGGGTAAGGTTGGCGAGGGGACTGATGTCGGTGATGTTGTTGGCGTCCAATGCCAGCGTAGTAAGTTCGGCGAGTTTGGCGAGGGGGCTGATGTCACTGATTTGGTTTCCGTGAAGGCGTATATAAGTTAGGTTTACAAGCGGAGAAAGCGGGCGTATATCGGAAATATCGTTGCTATGAAGAAAAAGAGTAGTGAGGGAGGTGGCGTGTTCCAAGCCGGTGAGGTCCGAGATGCCGCGGTTTCCTGCGTGCAGATCCGTGAGATGGCGACGTAAAAAAACGGCATCCAATTCGATCTCGGGACGGTCAGCAATGTTCAGCGTTTCGCGTACCGCGGCGCGCAGGCTTGGGTCGGGGATGTGGATGTCTTGGGCGTGAACGGAGATGGTTAACGCACAGCACATGCATAGAGTGATTAGCAGTAATGGTGTGTGGTTATTATTGCGTAATGCGTATTGCGTAATCATCTTTCTGCCTCCTTAAAATTGATTCGCGATGAACAGCAGATCGAGGATGTTGACAAATTCGCCTCCACGCTCGCCTCGCCAAGCATCGGGCATTGATGAAGGTGCGCTGGTCCGGCGCGCATATGTTGTCGACAAGGAGCGGCTATAGCCTCAGGGAACACGCATCTAATTATTGAGTATGTTTCTTGGCAGTAGAAATTACGATTAATGTTGGGTTTCACTCGTAATCTTGGCATGTCCATGCAAAGTGGGGACTCGGAGACGCCTCTAAGACTAGCGATCATTAACGAATTCCGTTCAACCCAACCAACGATCCTTAGAAAATTGCCACAAACTTAGCCTGGTTTTCTTTTGTGTTACTCAGAAAATTTAGATGCGTTTCCCTTGGCTATAGCCTGAAATTGCCAGATTGCCGGTCGATTTGTAATCTAAGTATCCAGGCTCTACTTCCGTATCAACATCTTCCGTGTAGCGGAATAATCCCCGGCAGACAGGTGATAGAAATACAAGCCGCTTGCAGCCTGCTCCCCAAAATCGTTTCTCCCATCCCAGTAGATTGCATGGGACCGGCTATCGTAGAATCCCGCCGACTGATGTCCCAAATCCAGCCGGCGAACCGTAATTCCAGCCGTATCATAAATCGTCAACACCACATCCGAATCCTCTGCCAACCGGTACGGGATCCACGTCTCCGGGTTGAACGGGTTCGGATAGTTGAACAACAATACAGTGTCTTTCGGAGTCAGCGCTTCCAGAAGTTGCTCCAAGAGAAGAACTCCCCGCCGCGATGTCGCATCCATTACATCCAATTCCTGCGCTTGTGTTAACCACTCTCTCACGTCTCTTGCCGTTAACACATCAAGCGCTCCCGGTAAAACCGATGGCGCGGCTGCCGTGTTCCCTAGCGCGCCCGCTACCAACACCAAGTCCAGGATATTGACAATCCCATCCCCGTTGACATCCGCCGCTAAATCTGGACCCGCAGTCCCGAGAGCAGACGCCACTAGCACCAAGTCCAGGATATTCACGATATCGTCCCGGTTTACGTCCTCCGGGATAGGGGGCAATTCGGCGATTGCCGTAACCGTCTGTTTCTCCTGAATCCCTTTAACGGTGACTTCAACGCTGTTCGTTCCCGGATCTGTGCCCAACGTTAGGATACTCTCCGCCCGACCATCGTTATCAGTCATGGCGCTTGTCACACTGAGCGTTCCTCCTCCGCTGCTGACCGAGAAGGTGACTTCGACATCCGGCATGGGTGCGCCGGACTGGTCTCGCACTTCAACGACAATGGGTCCTGAAAGTGGTTCACCGATTAGCCCCTGTTGTTTATCGCCAGTGATTATCCAGAACGCCTTGGGTATGCGAACGCCTTCGGCGGTAAACGTCTGCTGTTCTTGGATTCCGGTAACAGACACTGTGACGGTGTTCATTCCGGCATCCGGTCCCAACGTGAGTGTACTCTCTGCCCGGCCATTACTATCCGTCGTGGCGCTCGCGGCGCTGAGTGTTCCGCCGCCGCTGGTGACAGTAAACGTAACCGGAACCCCCTCAAAGGCAACACTGTCCCCATCCCGTACCTCTACGACAAACGGGTTCGCGAGCGCTCCACCGGCGTTCCCTTCTTGATCGCCGCCTGAGACAATGCGAATACTCTGAGGCGTTCGGTTGTCATAAGTTATCTCCACATTTCTTTCCTGCAGGTCCGGGATGTGTGTATTGATGGATACGAAACTTAACGGGTTTTCCGACACATTGACGGAAGTTCCACCCTTCAATCCTGTATTGGTTACAAGCGCCGAGAGGTCCGAGATGCTGTTGTTCCCAAGACGCAACCGTATCAGGTTCGTCAACCCCGACAACGCCGAGAGCTCCGAGATACTGTTGTTTCTAAGGTACAGCACTCTTAGTTGGGTTAGCCCGCCCAACGGTGTGATGTTTGAAACGGTGTTGCCGGAAAGATCCAGCCCTATCAGGTTCGTTAACCCCGACAATGCCGGGAGCTCCGAGATGCTGTTGTCGTTAAGGGCCAGCCCTACCAGGTTCGTCAACCCCGACAACGCCGAGAGCTCCGAGATGCTGTTATTATCAAGACCCAGCAGTGTCAGGTTCGTTAACCCCGACAATACAGAGATGTCCGAGATGCTGTTGCCGGAAAGACTGAGTTCTGTCAGGTTGGTGGCAAATTCCAGCCCGGCTAAATTGTTGATGCTGGCGTTTGGGGCTACAAGACGAGTCAGTTCCGACATGTCTGGCGCAGTGATGGCGGCACCTCGTGTTTTGCCCAGAGCCTTCTCAACTGCCGCACGGAGATTCGCGTCGGGGATGTTTACTGTTTGCGCTGTTGCCGTCAACGGAATTAAGAGGCACATCAACACGAAAAAGGTGAAACGAAAAGGTTGCTTTGTCATCAATTTATCTCCTTTGTAGTTGGAAAGCGACCATTAAACCTGTGCGATTGTCTGAATCGCGGATTACGCGGATTACGCAGATTAAAGTCGGTTGAGGGATTGCAATCGTCTTCGCTACCAGGGATCTCTATGGGAACCTTATCGGGATTTTCTATCGCAGTGGGATCCCTATCGCGCTCACTATTCGTTTGCTTGATCTATTCGCTCCTTTAATCCCTCCTTAATCAGTCGGTTGATCGTTCCTACAGCGATTTAGAATTGGTCCGCTACAAACGCCAAATCAAGGATGTTGACAACCCCGTCCCGATTCACATCCCCCTTCAAGCTATCCGTGCCAAACCCTTGTGCAATAATCGTCAAATCCAAGATATTCACCACTCCGTCCTTATTCACATCCGCTGGATTCACCGGTTTCACCCGCAAATACATCTCCCCGTCAATGTTTCCCAGCGCGTGTTCTGTTCCCAAATGCCCGCTAGCGACGCCCTGCACCTCCTCAGGCAGCGTTATAACCTGCGCTTCGCCGCTCTGGTTATATACCGCCCAACCGTTCGTAAATTCCCGGATATACAGTCCCTCGATTTCTTCGTAGAATTGGAATTTCGGTCCTACCGGACGCCCCAAGTCGGCATCCCAGAAATCGTACCAGAACTTATTGTCACTAGAGTCTATACCGAACTGCGTGTAACCATCGGAATGGGTGAGGCTCATCGTGGTCGTGGCTCGCATGAGCCGTTGGTTGTACGGGCTATCCGGCGGTTCACTCCGGTCCGTGCCGCCCTGCAGCATAACCAAACGAGGTTCGCGCAGGTTGGATTCCAGCCATTCAAGTGAGTCCCGAACAATGCGAATCGACAGATTTCTCGGTACACCGGGCGCCGGCACGATAGACTCCATATAAGCGCCGTTCACCATGTGACCAGTAAGGGGAATAATGCGGTCGTTCGTATTGCCCACTATCAGGAAAGTGTCGCGTGCTCCTTCACGTATGCGCCGGACGATATTTGCACGGGCGCGTTGGGCTTCTTCAAGGGAGATTAGATTGCCGACTGAACCGAAATCGTTCCAGTGGTCGAAGAACACGCCGTCATAGAGTCCGCACTTGGCGACAGCAAGCGCTTGTCCCACGATAATGTCTTGAACATCGGGGTGAGCGTAATTGATTAAGCGACGCTCACCCTCGGATGCTATCTGTCCGTTCGCATCCCGAAGCCAATACGGGTGGTCGTCCGGGAAAGCGTTGGACGGTGAGGTGCCGCCAGAGTTGTAGATTCGCACTTCGAATAGGAAAATCATGTTGGGGTTGCGGGCGAGGAATTGGTCGCGGAGGTCAACCATGTGCGGAAAGACGCCGGTAATATGCCATTCCCCGTCAAACACCCGAAAACCGTCCGTGAAAATGTGCCCGGTGAAAATCAAATCATGGTACGGCGTTTCAACTGTCCAGTGTTCGTCTTTGTTCACAATCTGCGCGGTAAAAGAAGCAAAGACGGACGGGAAGGAACGGTTTTCAAGACGCGGCTCAAGCGGTTCCGCTGACATGTCGCAGATTTGGTCGTAGGTAAAGATGTCGATCGCTAATCCGTCGAGCGGGGAATGGTCAATTATAGAGTTGCCCTCTATCTTAAGCACGTTAAGATTCGTTAAATTGCGCAACGGCTCCACATCGGTTATTAGGTTATACTCAATAGTCAACACTAGGAGATTTATCAAATCGGCGAGTGGCGAAACGTCTTTAATAACGTTCCTGTCCAACCCCAACTCTTCCAAATCGCTAAGACCGGCAATCGGGGTCAAATCGGAAATGCGGTTGTTCGCCAAATCCAAGAGTCTCAGATTTGGAGCATGCTGGAGTCCTTCGAGACTCTCAATCACGCTGTCAACCGCATCCAACCGCGTAAGACGCTGCAAGGCAGCGACGGTGATGCGGTCGGGATTGACGCCGATCGCCCTGGCGACGGCAGACCGTAGAATCGGGTCGGGGAAATGGACAGGTTGCGCAAGGACAACGCTCCCTAGAACGATATAGACCAAAAGACCGAGTGTGATTATCAATCGAAGATTCATCGCTTTCTCCTTGTAATCGCGAGCGTTTCCTTCCACAGGATCGGCCAACCTCTCCACAACAACGAGAAATCTACCATATATTCCCTTTCCCGTCTATGTAAAATGGGGATTAGTGCAGGGGAAACGCATCTGATTTTATTGACAACTTTACACATGTATAGTATAATATTGCGCCGACAGATAAGTGGCGGAGTGAACGCGCTGCACCCCAAAACGCCGATTTTCCGTGTTCCAACAGGGTAGCGCTTTGGCTTCTCATGTACCTAAAATTGACCTAAGTTAAGACATTCTTTTTTTGCTGTTAACATTTTGTTCACATTTGCCCGCGTATGAACCCGCGCTATCAAAGGAAAGTATTGAATAAAACCATGTGAACACTTCTTCGAAATTAAGCCTCTGTTCACATTCTTGTACCTATTTTTTGCGGCTATTTTACAAACAAATAGGTACAAGTTCAGCCAAAACCGCCCAAAAAGGGGCGCGGATCAACATATTGTTCACGTTTTCGGACTCTCAAGTGACTGAAAAAGGTGCGATCAAAGGAATGAGAGCATCTACTAACCTTATACACCTTGCGCTCCGATGATACTGTAGAGTGAAGAACCTATGAAACTGAAAACAGCCGTTATGTTTAGTTTCAACCCGAGAGCGATTGTGTAATTATAGATGCGTTTCCCCTGGGGGTTAGCGCAAAGATTGATAGTGCCGGAAGTCACATGGATGGGACGGCACAGGGGCGGCCCGTCCCCTACGGTTGCAAGACGATGCGGTCAGCGTTACCTACGATGAAAAGTGCAATAGCTCAGTTCTATTGGCTTTGGGTTCGAGGATAGCGGTTGACGCGGGGGTGGGATGGGGGTAAAATGGGTTTCGGATGGCGTTAGGGCAAACGCGGCAGTTTTCCGCATCACGATTTTCTCAATCGGGCTTATCGAGCGTCTTCTGTTGGAGCGAACTTTGCCTCGTGGCAGAAGGACGCGACCGGGAGGGGATCGCTATCGCCCTCCTTATTCAGTCAGCTGAGGGATCACTATCGCCTTCACTATCCGTTCAGTTGATCGCACCCTACAGGGATACAGGTTGGAGGAGGATGTCGATGAGAGAAACGGATTTTGTGTTGGACGGGACGATACGTTCGGACGGTGCCTCGATTCGCGAGGTGGGGCAGAATCATTTCAAATTGACGCTGGGGCGCGTGCCTCAGCCCACGATGCCTACGGCGGAGCTCCCGCCAGATGTCCGCAAGCACTATCCCGGGCGGCAGGAGGGTTGGGCGAACTGGGTGCGATTCGAGATTGCCCGCAACGCCAAAGGGCACGGGCTCCGGCTCGATGTGGAATTCGATGCGCCGGAGGAGTGGGGCACCTTCCGTTCGCCAAAGGAGGGCGGCGTTCCGTATCCGTTCACAAGTTATGATCCGTGCTGGTCTTACGACGGTGAGGAGTGGCAGTACATCTCGTGGGAGGATGACTTTGTTCAGGGACGCGCGGGGACGCTCAACTTTCCACCGTTCGAGCGGGATCGGGTGCTGGTTTGCACGCAACTGCCGATGACGGTCGATGACGCGGAGGCGCTGCTTGAGGAATGGCAGGAGCATCCTCATGCGGAGGTGCATATTCTCGGGGAGTCGCTCGGGGGGCGGAAACTTCATCGCGTGACGGTCACTGATCCGCAGGGAGATGTGCCAAGGTCGCGCCGCTGGGTTCATCATGCCGCCAATCAGCATCCCGGCGAGGGGATATCGCAGTGGTACGTCGCGGGGATGGCGAAATGGTTCCTGAGCGATGAAGCGGCGGAGGCACGCTCGCGGACGATTGGGCATTTCACGCTCATGATGAATCCCGACGGCGTCGACCACGGCTGGTGCCGCGTCAACGCGCAGGGGATTGACTCGAACAGGAACTTTCGGGTGGAGGGATCCGATCCGGCGCTCCAGCCGCATGAGGCGTTCATCTTCCAGCGGGATTTGGAGTCGCTCGTCCATTCCGACGCGTCGGTGACGACGAGTTGGGCGATGCATTCCTCGCCGTCGGCGAAGCTGTCGCCGATGTTGGTTGGTCGAGGGCCGGAGTTGCGGGGCGTGTTGGATCCCGACGAGGTTTTCGGGGCGTTGTTGAAGGAGCATGATCCGAAGGACTTGATTAACAACTATCGCGAGCATCATCGCGGCGTGACGCCGGAATGTTTCTGGGACGGGGGACCGCACCATGCGTGGGGCATTACGACGTTTCTGGTGGAGGGCGGCGGAAAGGGGATGAACAAGGCGCGGGCTATCGAGGCCGGAGGCATTCTGATGCGCGCCCTCACGGAATACTACACCGGTGAGCGGGTTGTGACACCGTAGAAAATCTCGTGCGAAAGATATCCCTAAACCGCCTAAATGGCCATCGCCTGCGAACATTCACCTGCGGTTTGTAGGAGGGGATCAAGCGACTGAACAAAGAGCGCGATAGAAATCCCATCTTGCCCCGACTGAACGGATAGCGAACGCGATAGAAATCCCTGCATTTAATGTGATCGGTAGGAGCGATCTCCGAATCGCGACAATCCCCAAATGACTGACTAGCAATCAAGCGAAAGGATAGTGACAGCAATAAAGATGAATTGGAAATTTTGTAGGTCTCGGATGGAAGTCGGTGTTCTTGCTTTGCCAATGTTCGTTGGAATTATACTGTTGTTGCCGATGTACGCTGTTCACCCCAATGCCATAAAACCGGCAGTGCTGGACATCGAGGTTAGCGATGGCGCCTCTTTGCAAGAGACAATGGATATGCATGGACACGCGATTCTGCGCATCAGCGAACCGACCACGCTCCACTGCTCCGTTCTCGAATCTGTTGTTCACGGCGAGGTATCGCGGCACGCGCTGCTGATTCCCCCTCACGTCCAGCTTAATCTGAACGGCAGCACGCTGGTGCTCGATCTGCGCTCCAACTCGCACGGTGTTCGGCTGTCCAGCTACTCCGGCATACGCAACGGGACAATCCGCGTCGTGCGCAGCGAGGGCAAAGGGTCGCAGGCGATTTGGCATTCGGCGATCAGCGTGGGCGCTCCGTACGACGATGGCGGCACGCCCGAAAAGCCGAGCTATTTCTCCAAAGTGTTCAACTGGAGTATTGAGGACATCACCATCGATCAGCAGGTGGCGGCGTCGGCAATTCAACTGATGTCGGAGGCGTGTTTCGGCGAGATACGACGGGTTCGGATTCTGGATTCGCCGAAGGCGTTGATGGGCATCGGATTGGACTGGGGGAGCGTCGGGAAGATGACCACTGCCGATGCCCAGATTCCGCGTATGCGCGAGCTGTGGGAACGCGGCGAAATCTATAGCACGCACCCTCACGATATTCTGATTGAGGATATCCAAGTCGGGCATCTCACGCGGAACGTTGACGGCAACGACGCCGGAGTGCGCTGCTCGGCGTGTTACAATATCCGCATACGGGACGTGCATGTCGCGTCAGCGGCGACCGCGGTGGCAATCTTCGGCGGCGACTGCGGGTTTGAGTTTGCCCCGGTGCCACTTCGTCCGTTGGCTCACACCGGTTACGAGATAAACGGCGTTGTGATTGACACGGCATTCCTTTACGGGATTGTGTTGAACGGGTTGGCAGATAATGTGTATCGGTCAAGCGAGAATCACGGCTACGAAACGCTGATCGATACGGCGCATCCCGGCTTGAACCGCGTGGTGGTGAGAAATTGCCGCCTGAACGGCGGAGGTACACCGAACAACCAAGGGATATTTATCACGGCGGTCACGGAGGCTGTGGTGCGGGATGTGGTGGTGGAGGGATTCGGGATGGGGGCGCGCATAAAGAATTGGGTGAACGGGCTGCGTTTTGTGAATTGCGATTTGGAGCGGAACGATGAGCCGTACACGATTCTGAGCGTGATTGAAGCGCCGAGGAATTTGGTGTTTGAGTGATATATCATGCGATTCAGAGTTGGACGCCAGTAACTACTCGGTACAAGAGCAAACCCATATTTAGCCGGGCATTTGCTGCTCCGTTCCGATTCGCAATCGCACGGGGTTCATCGTGTCTCTTACGTCCTGTGATTCATACCCTCGAGAAGAAGGTAACCATCCGTTCTCTACTCCGCTGAAATAACTTGCAATTCCCCCGCTGCTTCTTCGTACGCATATCGCCGGCTGACGCCTAAAACGCTATCCCTTGGTCTTGTCGCCGTTTAGAGAAGGTGGGGGTTCGTCAAAGGGTACTCCCTGCGCTCTTGCGTTTTCTTGCCGATGGTACCAATCTGCCCAAACTTGGAACGCCTCGGCTTTACCCTCAAACTTACCCTCGGCTTTACCTTCGGCTCTACCCCGTGCTTCACTTGTGGCTCTAATCTTCTCAATATCGGTTTTGAATCTGTTCGTCAAATACATAATAACATCCCAAACTTGGATAAGCGGGATGATGGTGATTGCTTCAAAGACACTAAACGCGCCCAGATGCGGAACGAGAAATGTCAACTTTGTCTTGAGGGTTTTTGCGGCGCTGCCAAACTCTTGATACGTAACCCATATCGTGTATCCCAAAAAGATGAACGAGTAGCACTTTAAGGTAGGGTTCGCCCACTTACGGGGGATGCCTATCAAGGGCACAATCTCGGCACCCTTATCGTCATCAATGTACGCATGTCGCCGGCTAGCGCCTAAAACGCTATCCCTTGGTCTTGTCGCCGTTCAGAGAAGGTGGGGGTTCGTCAAAGGGTACTCCCTGCGCTCTTGCGTTTTCTTGCCGATGGTACCAATCTGCCCAAACTTGGAACGCCTCGGCTTTACCTTCGGCTTTACCCTCAGCTTTACCTTCGGCTCTACCCGCGGCTTTGCCCTCGGCTCTACCCCGTGCTTCACTTGTGGCTTTAATCTTCTCAATATCGGTTTTGAATCTGTTTGTCAAATACATAATAATATCCCAAACTTGGATAAGCGCGATGATGGTGATTGCTTCAAAGACACTAAACGCGCCCAGATGCGGAACCAGAAATGTCAACTTTGCTTTGAGGGTTTTGGCGGCGGTGCCGAACTCTTGATACGTGACCCATATCGTATATCCCAAAAAGATGAACGAGTAGCACTTTAAGGTAGGGTTCGCCCACTTACGGGGGATGCCTATCAAGGGCACAATCTCGGCACCCTTATCGTTATCAATTCGGGTGTTTACCATAAAACGTTTCTCGGACAGATATAGTTGAGTGTCCTAGTTGTCTCACGACATGACCATCCAAGGTGAATCGCTACTTCTAAAATCTTACTCAAGAGAAAATCAGATGTCAATAATAAAGTTCCCAAAGTCAATAGCATCTATATCTCCCTTTGATGGTCACTGGTTGACCTTACCCTCATCCTTGCAAACAGAGTCGATGAGTTTCGCTTGATGTATGCCTTGCGTTGGGTAATATTGCGCTTGTTTTCGCAGCAATACTGGTTTGTAATAGGGCCTACCCGGCACCCGGCAGGTCGCGATAAGGAGATTGCTCCTACATATTCCCCATTCACTCGGTTAATTCCTTCCTGTGTTGATGAAATCCAATTCCCCAGCCCAGCTTAGACTTAGAACCACCCTCCTCGTCGCGCTGCTGATTCCACTGAACGCAGTATTCCAGATGCAGCCGGGCTTGGCGCATATGTCGATGATCTCGCTGCTCTATAATGCGGTGACGATTCTTTTCCTCCTGGCGGCGTTAAGCCGCCTCATCGAAAAATTCCTACCGAAACTTGCGCTTTCCCGCGCCGAATTGCTCGCGCTCTACGTGGCGGTCTCCCTGTCCACGGCGATCGGCGGGCACATGTGCGTGCAAATTATGATTTCCGTCATCAGCTACGCCTTTGCGTTCGCGACGCCGGAGAACGACTGGCAGGCGCTGTTCTGGAACTATATCCCGGAATGGGTGTCGGTCAGAGACAAGGGAGCGCTCGACAATCTGTATCGGTGGGACTCAACGTTGTACCTTGAACCGCACATCGGGGCGTGGCTGCCGCCGATGCTCGTATGGGGTTGTTTTCTGTTTGCCCTGTTTTCGGTAATGCTGGCTATCAACTTCATCCTACGGAAACAGTGGACGGAAAACGAGAGGCTGAGCTATCCGTTGATTCAGTTGCCGCTGGCGATGACGAGCGGGCGTAAGCGATTTTTTCGGAGCAGGGCGATGTGGATCGGTTTTGGCGCCGCCGCTTTTGTCGATCTGCTCAACGGGTTCAATCACCTCTTTCCGCAGTTCCCGCGTATCGGTCTCACGCGCTCTCGGGAAAACGACCTCGCCGACCTGTTTACCGTTCACCCTTGGGATGCGATTGATTGGTTGCCGGTGGGGGTCTACCCGTTTGCCGTCGGCTTGGCGTTCTTTATCCCGCTGGATTTGTCGTTCTCGGTCTGGGTGTTTTACTTGTACTGGAAACTGCAACGGGTCTTGGGGAGCGCCTTTGCGTTGCCGCACGGGTTTCCGTACGCCTCGGAGCAGTCGTTCGGGGCTTACGTCGGCATCGGGGTGATGGGGCTATGGGCGGCGCGGCGGCATCTGGTTCAGGTCGCCAGGAAGTGTTTGGGCGTGGGGGCGGTCGTCAACGATACCGACGAACCGATGTCGTACCGCGGAACGGTTATCTGGCTGCTGTCGAGTTTGGCGTTCCTGTTCGGGTTCTGTCATCGGACGGGGATGTCATACTGGGTCATCGTCCTGTTCTTCGGGCTGTATTATATGTTGGCTATCGGGATTACGCGGGTGCGGGCGGAACTCGGTTCGCCGGTGCATGACCAGCACTTCGCGGGGGCGGATGAGATGACGTATGCCTTCGCGGGTGCCAAGCCGCTTGGCACGACCAATATGACGATGCTGTCTTACTTCTATTTCTTTAATCGGGCTTACGACTGCCTGCTGATGCCGCATCAGCTTGAAGGACTCAAGATAGCGGAGCGTGCGGACATTCGCTATCGACAGTTTGGGCGTGTGATGGCTTTTGCAACCGTTCTGGGCATCGTTGTGTCCATCTGGGCGTATCTGCATTTCGCCTACCGGGGCGAGATAAATACCGGTTGGGCGGGTGAGGAGGCGTTTCAGCGGCTTGAGGGTTGGTTGACACATCCCTCGGGAACGGATGGATCGGTTATCACGGCGATTGGAGCGGGGTTTCTGGTGTCGGTTGCGCTGACGTTGATGCGGGGTCAGTTTCTTTGGATGCCGTTGCACGCGGCTGGCTACGCCGTCACGACGACGTGGACGATGAACTTTTTCTGGTTCTCTATCTTCGTCAGCTTTGTGCTGAAATGGGTGATTGTAAAGCACGGCGGGTTAAGAAGTTTTCGGAGGGCGGCGCCGTTTTTTCTGGGGTTGGTGCTTGGCGAATTTGTGGTCACGACGTTTTGGGGCGTGTTCGGCATTATCACCGGACAGTCGACGTATATTACGATCGATATGTAGGGAGAAGCAGTGGCCAGTAACCAGTGGCTAGTGGTCAGTAGAGGGGTAGTGAGAGGGGTAGGGGCAAGGGTGCAAGATTGGAAGGAAGGAAGGATGGAAGAGGGAAGGCAGAAAACGGGAAAACGGGTGCACGAGAAGACGGGGAAAGCAGTGAATAGGGGAGATTTATTTCGGTGGAATCTCTATCGCACCCTGCAGAAACTCTCCACCGGTGGGCAGTGCCCACCCTACGGGTAACCCGCTCGTTACACTGTCTTCCAACACAATGTCCTTGACTTTTGACTCGTGCGCCGCTATGATGTTTGTCAAGAAGCTGACGCATTTTGACAAAGGGAAGGGCTGCCTATCTCTAGCCAATCGGCGCAACTGAAATACCGCCTCTCGCCGACCCACTATTGATCGCTCGACCAACACCTAATACCGCACACAAGGGGTTCGTGTATGAAAATCACTGATTCGGATATGCAGAAACAGTTTAAGAATGATGGATTTTGTGTCTTCAGAAATCTTCTTGAGCCTGAGCTAATCGATAAGTTGAGGCGAATCACCGATGAGGTGCTCGACCAGCAGGAGGAGACGCACTTCGAACAGCAGCGTGCACCGGGCAGCATGTTGATGATTGATTGGGATATGGCGTACCGGTACGACGTTTTCGCCGAACTCATCGTGCACCCAAAAATGCTAAAGGGGCTGGCTGAATTGGGATTCACGCAGCCGAAGTTCGGGCATGGCAGAGTCATCAGCAAGCCGCCGCACAGCCCGCGGTTGTTTTGGCACGAGGATGGCAGGTTCTGGGACGACCCGGTCAGCTATACACCGCAGCCTATCCAGTGTTTTCTGATGTACTATCTCGTGGACACCACGCCGGAGAATGGCTGCTTGCGCGTGATTCCGGGATCGCACCTGAAACGCCACGCACTGCACGACCAAGTTCCGGAGCGGCACACTGAGAAGCTGTCGACCTACGCCGACCCGGATCACACCGCTTTCCAATATGCGGAAGGAGAGATTGACGTGCCGCTTAAGGCGGGCGATGCGGTGATGGGTTACGGCACGCTGTTTCACTCCGCCCACGCCAACCGCACGGATCAGCGTCGGACGGGACTCACGATGTGGTACTATCCTGATTTTGTCGACCTGCCCGAGTCCACCCAAGCCACGGTGGTGTCATTGGAAACCAAGACCCAGATCACGAGGCGCTCACCGGGACGGACGCAGCACCTGATGGAGCCTCTCCGAATTGTGTATGAGGGTGATGCGGAACCCATCCCGCAGCAGTGGACGCCGGGAGAGGACTTGAAGTGATTGTTGTTCTCGCCACCCGTAGGAGCGATCTCCGAATCGCGACCTGTTGGGAATCGGAGTCGCGATTCCGAGAAATTCACCATCCCTATTCGGTCGGTTGATTCCCGTCTACCGGGTGGGGGGTGCATGACATCATCTATCCATCTCACTGGAGCGAGTTATGAGCGAAGAGAAGCGACCGAATATTCTGCTGATTCTGAACGATGACATGGGCTATTCCGACCTCGGCTGCTACGGCGGCGAGGTGCGGACGCCGAACCTTGACAAGCTGGCGAACGGCGGACTGCGATTCACGCAGTTCTACAACACGGCGCGTTGCTGTCCGTCGCGCGCGTCGTTGTTGACCGGGTTGCACCCTCACCAAACCGGTGTCGGACACATGATGGTTGACGACGGATTGGAGGGTTATCGCGGGGATTTGAATCATCGCTGCGTGACGATTGCCGAGGCGCTTGGAGGGTCGGGTTATCGCACCTATATGAGCGGCAAGTGGCATATTTCGCGCCACTTGGGGGCGGAAGGCCCAAAGCATAGCTGGCCGTGCCAGCGGGGTTTTGGCCGGTATTTCGGTCTCCGCGGCGGCGGTGCTAATTACTGGCAGCCGCATACGCTCACGCGGGACAACGATCATGTTTTGCACGACGACCTCGCGGACGGCTTCTTCTTGACCGATGCGATTAGCGATGAAGCATCCGGTTTCATCCGAGACCATCATGCGAAATCGCCCGACGACCCCTTCTTCACGTATGTCGCTTATACGTCGCCGCATTGGCCGCTGCATGCGCATGAGGAGGATATCGCGCGTTATGAGGGTCGGTTCTCCGCCGGCTGGGATGCGCTGCGCGAGGAACGCCTGCTGCGTATGCGGGAGATGGGAATCTTGGAGGATTGCTGGGAATTAAGTGATCGGGATCCGTCACAGCCACCTTGGGGAGACGCGCAACACAAAGAATGGAATCAGCGGCGGATGGAAGTGTACGCGGCGCAGATTGATCGCATGGATCAGGGGATTGGACGGATCATCAGCACGTTGAAAGCCACGGGTCAACGGGATAACACGCTGATTCTTTTTTTGGCGGATAACGGTGGGTGCGCCGAAGAGTTGGGCGGGCCCAACACGCGTACCGGGCGAGATCGTCCCGTCTCACCGCCATTGACGCGCGACGGGACACCGGTCAGTAAGGGCAACGACCCGGCGATTATGCCGGGACCGGAAACCACGTATCAAAGCTACGGCGTGCCGTGGGCGAACCTGTCAAATACGCCGTTCCGCGAATACAAGCACTGGGTGCATGAGGGCGGCATCAGCACGCCTTTAATCGCGCATTGGCCCGAGCGCATTACATCGGCGGGCGAGTTTCGGCATCAGCCGGGGCAGTTGACGGACGTGATGGCGACGTGTCTCGAGGTCTCTGGCGCGGCGTATCCCAAAGAGAACGATGGGAATCCGGTTTATCCGCTGGAGGGCACGAGTTTGGTGCCCGTTTTCGATAACCGGGACAACGGCAAAGGTGTGCTGTATTGGGAGCACGAGGGGAACAAAGCGGTGCGGCGGGAGAATTGGAAGCTGGTCATGAAGTATCCGGGCGATTGGGAACTGTACGATATGGAAGCTGACCGCACCGAGTTGGAAGATTTAAGCGGTAAGTGTCCGGACATCGTCGAAGAGTTGAGGGGGCTGCACGATGATTGGACGGATCGATGCCATGTTCAGCCGTGGAAGGATATTCTGGAGTCGCGGGAGAAGCCGGAAATGTAGGAGCGATCTCCAGGTCGCGACTTCCTGTCGGGAGCAAAGAGGATTCCATATTCGATTTGATAATTGCAGATTTTTACACCTCTAGACTCGGGGGCGATTGCGCTGGGGAATAGAGAGGTTACCATGTCTACACTTGACTGGATTACCGTAAAAGGATTTAAGAGCATCAAATCTGCTGACGTGGAACTCCTTCCAATCAACGTCTTGATTGGTGCGAACGGCGCCGGAAAGTCGAACTTCATGGAGGTTTTCTCGTTCCTTAACGCTATGCGCTTAGGAGGACTTCGAGACTATGTCATGAGGGCCGGCGGTGCTGACAAGATACTTCACTTCGGTTCAAAGAAAACTCAGTTTCTAAATCTTGGAATCAGTTTTGAGAATGAAAAGCGAGAGTACAATATAGTGTTGGCGCCGAACGATGCCGATGGCATGTTTCCGTCAAAGGAGAGATTAATTCCTTCTAGTGAGGGGGTTAGAACTTCGGTTAAACAGGAGCAGATTTTCGAAGGATTCGATTCGACAGATTACGGGATCGGCGGGCGGGGCGGCGAGGCGGGTATTTACAACTCAAAGGACAAATCCAGCGCAATTCCTTACGTTCGAGAACACCTTCTTCAATGGCGAGTGTACCACTTCCACGACACAAGCGCGTCGTCACCCGTAAAGAAAACTACGGCACTAAACGACAATCGTTTCTTGCGGCACGACAGCTCAAATCTCGCAGCATTCCTGTATCATCTGCGTGAAATACACGGTGATTCGTACAACATGATACGACGCACGGTACAACTCGTTGCGCCGTTTTTCGACGACTTTTTCTTAGAGCCGCGTGTGCTGAACGAGGATACGATTCGGCTTGAATGGCGTCATCGGGGGTCAGACAACTATTTTGATGCCGCGTCACTATCTGACGGTTCGCTTCGGTTTATCGCTTTAGCGACATTATTGCTGCAACCGAGAGAATTGCGCCCTTCGGTGATTCTATTGGACGAGCCGGAGTTGGGATTGCATCCCGCCGCAATCACGATTCTTGCCGCCCTCATCAAGCAGGTTTCCGTGGATACCCAGATTGTCGTCGCCACTCAGTCTTCCTTGCTCTTGGATCATTTCGAGCCGGAAGATGTGCTCGTGACTGAACGCGTGGAGGGAGCAACGCAATTTACCAGACTGGATGGAGAGAAACTGAAGAATTGGCTTGAGGATTATAGCCTCGGTCAACTCTGGGAGAAGAATGAGCTTGGCGGACGACCGGCTCCCGAGCATGTAGGAGCGATCTCCGAATCGCGACCTCCTGTTGCAGTGTAAGTCCATTATCAGTTAGAACTTGATATTGCATGGGTGTTTCATATATCACGAGTGTGAACAAACAATGACAATGGGCAGATACAATACGAGGCATAAACCATGAAAATTTCAGACGCCCTTGAAATAGAGGTGACGAATTTCGGTCCTATCGTTGAAGCTAATGTTGACTTGCGGCCATTTACACTGTTCGTTGGCCCGAGCAACACTGGCAAATCGTATCTTGCCATAATGATTTATGCGTTGCATCGCTTATTTGGTGGGTCAGCGACGAGGCGGCCTTCTTGGCGACACAGTGCCTTTGAACGCTATCCACCTCACGTATGGAGAAGTCCGCGGAAGGAGCGGATACTGTCCTCAAGTAAAGGCCTCGGAGAATTGACTGAATGGGTACACGGATTATTCAACGAGGAAAGACCGGCACGAGGCCAACGCAGACTTTGGTATGCAATGCCGGAAAGCGTTGCTGCTTTAGTTCGACCTCTGTTTGACACCGAGGGTGTTTCGGACGAGATTGCTCGAGATGAAATCTCCCGTTGTTTCGGTCTTCAATCACCTGGCCAGTTGGTTCGTAGTCCCGGTACAACCGCCGCACAGGTTTCTCTTCGCAGATACGTGGGAACAAAGAGGGAAAGAGAAAACCTCTTTGTCTACAAACTCGACCTATCCAAGGGAGGCGCAACTCGTCTTTCGACATCAATGCACGCAGAACGGCCGCTATATTATGGTAGCGATGTCTACGAAATGGATTGGGAGTATACCAGTTCCGCGATAGAAGGACATGTGGGAGTCATACTGCCTAAGACACTCATAGACGCCGTTTTCCCTTATATCGTCGGTCCAGTAGGTTCCCCCGCTCATTACCTCCCTGCGGACCGTGCGGGAGTGATGCACGCACATCGGGTGGTAGTCAGCGCTCTAGTCGAACGCGCGGCAAGTGCCGGCATCCGATCGGCGTCGCCAGTACCGATGCTCTCCGGTGTCTTAGCTGATTTCTTGGAGCAACTGATAGCGTTGGACGATCTACCGCGCGATCGACGTCGACGCAGTGAACACCTTGCATCCCACCTCGAAAAAACGCTACTCGGAGGTGCTGTGCATCATGAAGAAAGGGCGAAACTGGAGACTCCCTATTCATCCTTTTTCTATCGTCCGCGCGGTTGGAAGGAAAGTCTGCCGATGATGCGCACCTCGTCAATGGTTTCCGAGTTAGCACCGGTGGTGTTGTACCTGCGTCATGTTGTCCGGAAAGGTGACGTCCTAATTATTGAGGAGCCGGAATCGCACCTGCACCCAGAAATGCAGGTCGAGTTCACACGCATTCTAGCGACCGCTGTGAGGTCAGGTATTAGGGTAATCATGACAACCCATAGCGAGTGGGTGCTTGAGGAACTCGCCAATCTGGTCCAAGCCTCGGCATTAACTAAAACCCAGCGGAAAGAAATCAACAGTAGTGACATCGCACTCAACGAGAATGAGGTGGGAGCATGGTTGTTCCGGCCCAAGAAACGCCCCAAGGGTTCAGTCGTGGAGGAGATTCCGCTGAATCGGGAATCGGGAACCTTTGCTGCCGGCTATGACAAGGTCGCTGTCAATAACTACAACCGGTGGGCCGAGATGACAAGCCTCACGGATAAAAGGGAAGGCGAATGAGCAGTCTCGCAAACGCCGTCCGCGCTAGGGTCTCGGAGGAATGTCTCACGACCAAGTGTGAAAACAGACAGTGCAAAGTAGGCCTCCCAAACAATCCGTGTTTATTCGTCGTTATTAACATGGATTGTTCGAAATCGCCGGCTCCAAAGGATCGAGAACACTGTGATTTTCTCTTCATCGGCGAGTGCAGCGGCGACGATTGGGTTGTACCCATCGAATTGAAGGGCAGACCCAAGGCAAGTAAGATTGTGTCACAACTTCGCGCTGGCGCCTCCGTTGCGGAAAAGATTGTTCCCAACGGCGTAAAGGTTAAATTCAAACCCGTTGCAGTCTACGACGGTCAATTCAGGCGGGCTGAGGTGATTTCTTTCAGGGAAAAGAGGAATAGAGTAAAGTTTCGGCAACACCGGGAGTTTATTCTCTTGCGTGAACGCGTAATAAGTTTGGAGAAAGACCTCTAGCTCCCTAAGACTCTTGGACTTTTGAGTTTTCAACACCTTCACCGACAGCCCCATCAAGCTGCCGGGCAAGAGTAGAAAAAAGTGACAACCACGGCCATTAATCTTCAAATACATCAGGAGAAAATGTTACTGCTGAAGACTCGCTCAAAAACGGGAGACTCACAATGAAAACTGGTAGGAATACCAAGACTAGGGGAACGCAGATTTCGACACTTCCAAACGTTCGGATTTCGGCGGAGGATTTCGGCCCTATCGTGAATGGCAGTATAGACCTGAGGCCGCTGACTGTGTTCGTCGGTCCGAGCAACACCGGTAAGACTTATTTTGCCACGTTGATATACGCATTGCACAAAATTCTCAATGGATTCTCACTGCTTCCAATTGTAGAGGACCATCGATTTCACCTTTGGCGGCGCTTCAGACATGCTAAAGCGTCAATGAAGGACATCAACGTGCGAAAGGAAGAGTTCCATGATGTTCTTACTAAACTAGATGTGGAGGGACGGCCATTTTGTTTTTCAGATCTACCTCTAGGCATGCGCGACATCTGGCAGTCTGCGCACAAGGATCCGAAGTTGTGGGGTACGCTTCTGCAGGCCGAACTTAAGCGCTGTTTTGATCTTGAGTCAATAGTGGATCTGTTTCGATTAACAAGGCACTCCGACAAGATGAAATTGGCACTGGCTGCGGCCAAAGGAGGACAACCTCTCTGGCATTTGCACATGGACATTTCAGAATCGCGTATCACCACGAATGGGAGTATTGAGAATATGGACCTCCTTCCTGCAACATGGTCAGATTCAAAACACCAGTGGGTCACCAACCACGTTCGGGAGTCGATACGAGAAAAGTTGGAAGACAACGCATCGTCGGACGGTGGGGCCATATTTGAAGACTTCGTTTTGCACCTCTTGATCGCTGTCGGTGCCGTAAACGGACAAGGGACAGCACATTACCTACCAGCGGCCCGAAGCGGAATCATGCAGAGCCATCGCGTCATCGCGAGTTCGCTTGTGGCACGTGCCACTCGCGTTGGGCTGGAAGGCTTTCCGGAAGTCCCGACGTTCTCTGGCGTAATGGCAGATTTCCTGCAGCAACTTATCCTTTACGAAGAGAAACTTGTATCCGACAATCTCATGAAGGACCTGGCCAATACACTTGAACGCGAGGTGCTTGACGGGCAGATCCAAACCAACAGAGCCTCAGCAGGCGGGTATCCAGACTTCGTATATCGGCCACAGAAAACGGAGGAGAATATCCGCTTGGCTCGTGCGTCGTCCATGGTGTCGGAACTCGCCCCTGTTGTGCTACTCCTTCGCAGCACCATTTCCCGCGGCGATATGCTCATCATTGAAGAGCCGGAAGCGCATCTTCATCCCGCTGCCCAGACCGAGATGGCGAAGACGCTGGGGCGTTTGGTGCGTGCCGGGGTGCAGGTAGTGGTTACGACACACAGCGACTGGTTGCTTATGGAAATTGGAAACCTGATACGTGAAGGGGAGTTGGAAGAAAAGATCGGTGAGCCCATCAACGAGCAACCCCTTCCAAGTTCGCTCCAGCGGAACGACGTGGGAGTTTGGTTGTTCCGCAAGGATAGATCCTCCGCGGGCTCAACGGTGGAGGAAATCCCGTTTGACCGCATCGAAGGGGTGGAACCTAGAGAATACGAAGATGTAGCTGATGAACTTTACAAACGGTCGGCAGGCCTGCAGAACCAACTCGCGGAAACAGCGGCAGGAGCGAAATACCGGGGTGAATGAGATTCTTGAAGAGATTCGGACCAGAGTGAGACAAGAAAACCTTTGTGATTCGTGTGAGGAAAGTGGGTGCAAAGCATCAATGGACGGTGTGCCTTTCCCTCGAGTTATCGTTGACGCAAATAAGGCATTCCCGAGTCATAAGATTGAAGGCAAGCGATGTGACTGCATCCTCTTTTTCATGAATATCGCGGAGGACATGTTAATTACCGTTCCGATTGAACTTAAGAGCGGCAGTGTCGACACATCCGAGGCGTTTGAGCAATTGCAACGAGGCGCTGATTTTGTCAGTCGTTTTGCTCCGGAAGTTCCATCCCCCATTTGTTGTCTACCCGTCCTAATCCACGATCGAGGTATGCACAAGAAACAGTTCAAAGTGCTTAACGTCAAAAAGGTCAACTTCGGCGGCACCCCCATGACTATTGAAACAGCGCGCTGCGATGACCCTAAAAACTTAGCGAGCGCCTTAAAAAGAAGCCTGAGATCCTTCACGACTGCCTCAATCAGAGCGAAACGATAAATCGTGGTAGTTACCCAAGATGGATTTCAGAACTGCCAACACCTTCACCGACAGCCCTGTAAGTTGACGGACAATTAGCAGATGAACAATCGAGAGATTGTCGCCAGCAGACTTATTATTTCATGATTGAAGAATGTATTTGGAGCGGAGGTCGAATTGGGTAGCAGACACCTATTACTAGACACGCGCATCACGGAGAGGGCGAAGAATGCGAAGCTGGTCGTTTCGCCGACGGAGAAGGATACGCGCAATCCTCTCTTCGGCGAGGATAAGCCGTGGGAGCAACGGTTCGACAACCTGTACCCGAATGTGATGTATGACCGGGAAGAAGGGTTATACAAATGCTGGTACAGCCCTTTCATCTCCGATCTTCCAGCCAAGGACATCGGCTTGGCGGAGCGGCAGCGGAGGGAGTACAACCCTCCGAAGGGTAGGGAGATGGGATTGTGCTATGCCACCTCCGATGACGGAATCGTGTGGGACAAGCCGGAACTCGGGCTCGTCGAATTTGACCGGAGCACGGAGAATAATCTCGTCATCCGCACCGTGCACGGATCGGGCGTTTTGAAGGAGGATCGTGAACCGGATCCGGCGAAGCGCTACAAGATACTCACCTCGTGCGGACGGAAGGGGTTGGGTGTCTCGTTCTCGCCAGACGGAGTTAGGTGGACGCCGTCAACCTTGTGCCCGACGATTAACCCCTATCGGGTTGACGGCACGCATTATAATGTCCTGTGGGTCGAGGAGTTGGGGGAGTATGCCGGGTTCACACGGATGCGCGACCCGTGCGACGATGGTCCAAAGGAGGTGATGGCGCTTCACGGCGCGTGGCCGCCGCGGCAGGTGGGACGGACTGGGAGCAAGGATTTTGTCAATTGGACGCAGGCCACTGCGGTCATGCAGGGAGTGGACGAGAACTTGCAAATATACTCCATGCCGGTCTTCCGCCATGGGAACGTGTATCTTGGGCTGCCGGTCATCCACAACCAACGGACGGACAGGGCGTGGACGGAGTTGGCGTGGAGTCCCGACACGATTAACTGGAGTTTTGTGTGTCCGGGATCGCCGCTCATACCGAACAGCGATGAGGTGGGAACGTACGACTGGGGGTGCGCCTATTCGTCCGCCTACCCAATCATCCTTGAAAACGAGATCCGTCTCTACTACGGCGCGAGCAACTGGCTGCATTTCGGCTGGCGTGACGGGTTTCTCTGCTTGGCTCGGCTGCGCCCGGACGGGTTCGCGGGATACGAGCAAATCTCTGCCAAAGTGCCCGCGGTTGTCACCACCAAGCCGATGGCGATCACGGGAAGCGAACTTCACCTGAGCGCGGATGTTTACGGCGTCGGGTCGGTGAAGGTGCGCTTTTTGAATAAAGCCGACGACGGGCTGGTCGCCGAGAGCGAGCCGATAGAGGAGACAGTTACGGACGGGGTTGCCGCGTGGCGGAACGGTTTTTCGCTTGGTTCTGTGGAGAATGAAGAGTTGCGCGTTGAGTTCAGCATGAACGGCGCAAAATTGTATTCGTTCGGGTTTGATTTAAGCACGTAAAGCGAGTTTTCGTATTGAAGTAAATATTGTGAGGAAATTTAACCGAGCATCACTCGAACATCTTGACAACAGTCGAAACAACCATAACGGAGGTTATTAGATGCGAAACTACACGGTATGCATAATTGCCGTGCTTGGCATGGCGTTAAACCTTATCCTATCATTCTCAGCGGCGCACGCTCAGGCAGGTCCTGCGCCTGTGCTCGACTTTGACGCCCTAAAAACCGATCAGAAAGGCGGCGATAAAGCTTGGAGAAATGCGGGCACTGCTGGCGGCGAAGTGGAACGGACGGGAAACCCGAAATTGGAAGAGGGTTTTATCGAGATTCCAGCTATCCGATTCAAACAGGACACCAAATGGTATACGGCGGAGAAATCCGGTTCGACATTCAGCAATGCCGCACCGGGAGGTGATGTCCCTATTGTCAACCTTGAGGACTTCACAATGGGACTGCTGCTGAGAATTAACGGCGGCTTAATCCGAGAGGAACACCATCTAGTCGGGCTGCAGGCGAATCCGAGAGAACAGGTGCAAAACGTGCGAATATGGTTAGACCAAAACGGCGGGGGCTTCCAAAACGTTAGCATCGCCCAGGGCGCTATCGGGGCACGCGCCGATCTTCGGGTCGGTCAGACGCAGATGTCATTTGATCAAGGCAAGTGGCACTGGGTGCATCTGGTGTTCAGAAGCGGGGATAGCCTCACCTGTTACATCAATGGCGAGAAGGTTTCCGAGAGCCGGACGACGGTAAAGTGGAACAAAAAGCATCATATGAACTTGCACGCCATCTTCTCTCATAGCCGGCCGGAAGCGCATCGAACTTGCAATTGTTCAATATCTGTCTACCGAGTGTATGATCAGGCGTTAAGCGACGCTGAAATTGAGCAAGATGTGCACGGTTCGTTCGCGGTTAATCCGGCGGGGAAGTTGGCGACCACCTGGGGTAAGTTGAAGCGTAGGTTTTAGTGCTGTTTCTCTGAGATTCAAGTGTATTGATGCAAAGACTGAACGTGCGGCCAATGAAGCGTTGGGTTTCACTTGAGTCACTTCCGTTTTCGGATAGAATGAAAGATTTGAAATCTTCATTCTGTGCGCGATTTCTTTCGGATTTCCGTTCAACCCAACCTACATGTTTGTATGGCACTGTTGACATTTATGTTAGGCGGGCGCATATATCAAGGAAGGTGTCCAACGGGTTGGGGGACCCAACCCCTACAACTGCTAGTGCATCCCGCGATTTCCTTGATCGTAGTGCGTATTCTACGACTATACAAAGTCGTACTTAGACGGAACGAGGAGATTCTGTGGTCGTGATTGGCGCGGAAGAAGCCACAATTCGGTTGGCAGAAGAGGGCTACTGTGTGTTGGAGGGGCTATTGGATCCGGCGGAGGCGGACCGACTCGCCGAATTGTCGCGTCCTTGGATGAAGATGCCCGAACCGAAATTCTATCATCTGGGAGGCGCACTCAACGACGTGCCTCAACTCGCGCCGCTGTGTATCCACCCGACAATCCTTGAGATTGCGGAACACGAGCTTGGCGAGGGGTTTATCCTCGCCAACAACGTGGATGTTACACTGACCGAACCCGGTGCCCCGCCCCAAGGACTGCACGCGGACGTTCCGTTGTCCTGGATGCCTCAACCGTGGCCCGCATTTCCCACCGCGTTGCAGGTGTTCTGGATGCTCACCGATTACACGCCGGACAACGGAGCAACCGTGGTCGTACCGTTCAGTCACCACACGCGGCGGCCCCCGACGCGATCCAGCTATCCGCAGGAGGTTCCGGTGCTCGGCAGCAAGGGATCCGTATTCCTCATGCGTCCAGGCGTCTGGCACGGGCGCGGACAGAACACCAGCCGGGACCGGCATCGAGGTACGGTCAACGTCTTTTACCTGCCGCGGTACATCCACCGTCCCAAAGATTCGTGGCCCTTGGTGAAGCAAAGCGTTTATGAAAAGCTGCCGGCGCGTTTGCAAGAAATGACGAGTTGCGTATAGGCACGCACCGGCATCCGTAGGGATGGGATCAACTGACTGGGTAAGGAAGGATCAAAGGAATGTACAATGACTGCGATAGAAATCCCATAGAGATCCCCCCAACCCGTTGGGCGAGGGAACCTCGCCCCTACGATGACGTTACGCCGCCCTTTTTGGATTTCATGATTGGCGAGGAATTATTATCGATCCGTCGTAAGCTTATAACGAGGAGTTTTATTTGATGTCAATTGACGAGAGTATGCTGCTGCTTGACGAAGCACTGATTGACGCCGAGAGCGGCATTCAAAGAGAGGTGCATCCCGGGAAGAAGAGTGGTATTCTCATGGAGCCAGACAAGGACAAGCCGTGGGAGTATTGCGGACCCGGGATGAGCAAACGCATCCACCTCTACGGCACGACGCTTTACGACGATCTCATGGGGAAATACCGGATGTGGTACTTCGCCCGGATGGGACCGCATTGGCGCGAGGCGGCGGGAAACTATCAGATTCCGGGCTTGTACGTGCCGCGTACCGACGAGAAACCGCACAACTGCAACGGCGTGACACACGACAAATATGGGCGAGCCTTTGTGGACAACGACCGGGGCGACCTGACGTGTTATGCGGAGAGCGATGACGGAATCAACTGGGTCAAACCGAATCTCGGCATCTTCACCTTCGACGGCAGTCCCGACAACAACATCATCTGGGATCTCCACGGCGCATCGGTGTTTATCGATCGGGAGGAGGCGGATCCGAACAAGAGATACAAAGCTATCGGGTTTTGCCGGCGCTACCGCAACATCTTCCTTATCACCTCGCCGGACGGCATCCACTGGGACGACAAGGACAACATAGAGCCTGTCTCGGATCGAGGGAACGAGGGCACGTTCAATGTGATTTGGGATCCCCACAGCCAAATTTTTCGGGCGTATTCGATTATGCGGTTCGATGACAAGGACAAACGCCGAGTGATTTGCTACACCGAAAGTCCCTCCCTCGAAGGACCATGGAAGGACTCGCTGCCTATGCTGGAGCCGACGCACTGGGACGATGAGATTGGGCACCGCAGATACGGCGCGTTACGTGCCGAATTTCACAATCTGTCCGGTTTTCGGTACAACAACCTGTATCTCGGCTTGGTGGGCGCCTTGTATGTGACGGCGGAGCAGATTTCCGGTCAGAGGAATCAGGTGCCGTGCGATGGGCCAATCGATTCGCAAATCGTGTGCAGCCGCGACGGGATAAATTGGGCGCACGCCGACCGGGAGCGGACAGCGGTCATCCCGCGCGGGGAGGGGGACGCCTTCGACCGGGGCATGATTATCGGAACTGCCAAGGAACCGATAATCGATGGAGACGACGTGCACTGGTACTACACCGGCTGCGAGCACACGCACGGCGAAGTCAACATGGAAAAACGGGTGAAGCGTTTGGCGCGCGCCACGTGGAAACGCCACCGGTTCGTCGCGCTGAGCGCACAGGACGACGCTGAGGTCACGACAAAGACTGTCCCTCTGCCTGAGGATGCGGCTGGATTGGAAGTGAACGCGAATGCCGCAGGCGGGCAGGTGCGAGTCGAACTTTACGGGGCGGATGGACGAGTGTTGGACGGTTTTTCTCGGGAGGATTGTCTTCCGTTGAGCGGCGATGAGTTGCGGTGGCAGGTCAAATGGAGAGCCGGGGATATCTCAAGAATCGAGGGAGAGGTGAAACTTCGGTTCGTGATGAATCGGAGCAAACTGTACAGTTTCACATTCCTCAGTCGGTAAACGAGGGGTTTCATTTAGCGAGTTTGGAATTAAACGTTATGCTTTAGCATCGACTAGGAAAACTAGGATTGGAAGGATGGAAGAGTGGAAGGGCGGAAGATTTCCTGCCGCGCGGCGCGAAATGGGTCGTACCTACGGAGCAGATGATGGTGCTGATGTGATTCTAAGAACATGCTGAAGGATTTCTATTCGCTCGCTTGATTTGTTAGATCGTGGCATGCGCAAACTAACAGTTTGCGCTACAGGGGCGTGTCCGATTTTGTAGGAGATTAGATTCCTTCGTACCACAATATAACCAATCTATCTATGACTGTAAATGACTATAGCGAGAGTATGCTGCTGCTCGACGAGGCTCTGATTGACGCAGAGAGCGGTATCCAACGAGAGGTACAGCCCGGGAAGAAAAGCGACTGCCTCATGCAGCCCGACAGGGACAAACCGTGGGAGTATTGCGGGGCGGGGATGAGCAAATGCGTTTGTATTTACGGAACCACGCTTTACGATGATCTGACGGGGAAGTACCGGATGTGGTATGCCGGTCGGATGGGACCGCACTGGCGCTTTGAGAGCGGAAACTATCAGATTCCGGGCTTGAACGTGCCGCGCACCGACGAGAAACCGTACAACTGCAACGGCGTGACTCACGACAAGTACGGGCGAGCCTTTGTGGACAACGACCGGGGCGATCTGACGTGCTATGCGGAGAGCGACGACGGAATCAACTGGGTCAAACCGAATCTCGGCGTTTTTACCTTCGACGGGAGTCCCGATAACAACATCGTCTGGGATCTTCACGGCGCCTCTGTGTTTATTGACCGGGAGGAGATAGATGCTAACAAGAGATACAAGGCTATCGGGTTTTGCCGCCGCTACCGGAACATTTTCGTGATTACGTCGCCGGATGGGATCCATTGGGACGACAAGGACTACCTCGAACCTGCCGCGATTCGTCAGAACGAGGGCACGTTCAATGTGATTTGGGATGCTCATAGCCGGATATTCCGCGCGTATTCGATTGTCCGGTTCGATGACAGAGACAAGCGCCGCGTAATCTGTTATACTGAAAGCCCTTCTCTTGAGGGGCCTTGGAAGGACTCCCACCCCATGCTGGAACCGACGCACTGGGACGATGAGGTCGGGCGCTGCAAATACGGCGCTCTGCGTGCGGAATTTCACAACATGTCCGCGTTTCGGTACCATAATCTGTATCTCGGTTTGGTGGGCGCTTTGTACGTGACGGCGGAGCAGATTCCCGGAGAGAAGAACCAGATGCCGTGCAACGGACCGATTGATTCGCAGATTGTGTACAGCCGGGACGGGATAAATTGGGCGCACGCCGACCGGGATCGGACGCCCGCAATTCCCCGCGGCGACAGGGACGCATTCGACAGCGGCATGATCGCTGGAACCGCCACGCAACCGATAATCGATGGAGACGACGTTCACTGGTACTACACCGGCTGCGACTACACGCACGGCGAAGTTGATCTGGACAGGAAGATGACCCGCGTGGGTCGCGCCACGTGGAAACGGCAGCGGTTCGTCGCGCTTAGCGCACAGGACGACGGTGTGGTCACTACGAAAGCAGTGCCTCTGCCGGACGATGCGGGTGATTTGGAGGTGAACGCGGATGCGGAAGGCGGGCAGGTGCGGGTTGAACTTTGCGGGGCGGACGGACGGGTATTGGACGGTTTCTCGCGGGAGGAGTGTCACCCGTTGAGCGGCGATGACTTGCGGTGGCGGGTCAGATGGAAAGCCGCCGATATTTCAACAATCAACGGGGATGTGAAACTCCGGTTCGTTCTGAATCGGAGCAAGTTGTACAGTTTCACATTCCGTAAACGGTAAACAGGGGGCACGAAGATGGAAAATAGAGATAACTCTGGTTCACAGCCGGGATATACGCAGGCAGGGAAGATCGACCTCTCCGGAAAGGTGGCGCTGGTCACGGGCGGAGGACGCGGCATCGGCGCCACAATCTCGCTGGTGCTGGCGCAGGCGGGCGCGGACATCGTCATCAACCATAGCAAAAGCCCGGAAGAATCGGAACGGATTCGGGGCAAGGTCGAGGCGATGGGCAGACGTGCCGTTGTCATTGGCGCGGATGTCGGGTATAGCGCACAGTGCAAGGCATTGGCTCAGGGCGCAACCGAGGCGTTCGGGAGGGTGGATATCTTGGTGAACAACGCCGGGATGGGTCAGCCGAACAAAATAGTTGATACGTCCGACGAGGAATGGGACCGCGTGATGAACGTCAATGCTCGCGCCATGTTTTCGCTTGCCCGCGAGTTGCTGCCGGGTATGATGGAGCGGAAGTTCGGACGTGTGGTTTCGATTTCGTCAAACATCGCGGTGTACGGGCGCGGCGGCGGTTCGTTCGCGACCTACGGCGCGTCGAAGGCGGCGATGATTGCGCTGACCAAAGGGATTGCCCATGAGGGTGGACCTTTTGTCACGGCGAACGCGATCTGCCCGGGTCCGACGAACAAGGATTTGGTGGAAGACAGAACGAAGCCGATAGCGATTCAGGAGGATGAACCCCAGAGTTGGCTCGGGATACCGTTTTTGGTCAACCGGAGAGGAACGGCGGAGGATATTGCGCACGCGGTAAGTTTTTTCGCGTCGGACGCCGCTGAGTTTGTCACCGGTCAGACGTTGCACGTGAGCGGCGGTCTATTCATGCCGTAAGCGCAATGCCCGATTCGCGACGGCCCTATCGCTGCGTTTCACTTCGCTCAACCCAATCTGGAAGTGAGAATTTTAATACAAATTCGTAATCCGTAAATAACAAGAACCGAGGGTTCGTAGTAGCAACCAAGCGAGTGAATAGCGAGCGCGATAGAAATCCCTTCATTGCGCGTCCTGGAGTGGCTGTAACATTTCGATAGAAAAATCGTAAAACAACGCGATGCTCAATATCAGAGAGTTCTCCGTTGAGGTAAATGGACAACCGCTGACTTGCTTGCTGGCGGAACCGAACGAATTGTCAGACCGTCCGGCGCTGCTGCTGAATTTTGCGGCGGACAAATCCGCTACGCTAAATACGGAGCCTTACAACATCACGCCGCGGATGTTCCTCGACGCCGGGCACCGCGCCGCGAGTTTTGATCTGCCGTGTCACGGCGGCCGGGAGGTTCCGGGGGAACCCCGAGGGATTGCGGGATTCTGTGCGGAGTGGCAGAGAGGGGTCGATGTGTTCGCGGGATTCGTCGACGAGGGGCGCGCCGTTATTGATGCACTGATTGAGCGCCAGCTTGCCGAGCCGGGCCGCATCTTTGTTTCCGGCACCTCGCGGGGCGGTTATTGCGCGTTGCGTTTGATGGCGGCGGACGAGCGCATCGGGGCCGTGGCGGCGTTTGCTCCGGTGACCGACTGGCGGATTCTGAACGAGTTCGCGGAAGTCAAGGATGCGCCCGAAATCGCAGATCTGGCGTTGACCCAGTTCGCCGGGTCGTTCGCGGGGCGCCCTGTCTGGATGGCAATCGGGAATTGCGACGCGCGGGTTGGAACGGATGCGTGCCTGCGCTTTGCGGAAGCGGTGGTACGAGCAGAAGCGGAGGAGGGGTGTTCGTCGTCACGGTTCGTGTTGCATGTCGTGCCGGAGAGGAATCATCAGCTTTCGGACGTTTGGCGGGGTCGCGGCGGGGAGTATTTGTTGAATCAAATGAGATCGAGTGAGTGAATAACAAACAATCAAACGAACGAACAGATCAAGCACGCGAATAGCACGTGCGATAGAAATCCCAAAGCGATAGAGATTCTTTCAAGCGAACAGAGTAGGGTAGGATTGGAAGGGCGGAAGAGAGGATGGATGGAAGATGGGAAGAGTGGAAGGGGGCAGGATGGAAGGCGGGAATGAAAGGATTTACGTCGTTGGGTTTCGCTGTGCTCAACCCAACCTACGAACTACGAACTTGAAAGACGGTTGGCGTACATGAAATTGAAGACAATGTACAGGGGATTCAGCCGCTTTTGGCTGGTGCTGTCATTCTTGCTGGGGGCCTTTGCTTGGTTTCTCAATGGTGCCAAGTCAGCAGTTCTGACTTTCATCATCGTCATGGCTATCGGGCACGGAGTGTTCTGGGTGATTTCTTGGATTGCCCAGGGCTTTCGCGAATGAGAGGGCGCGTTAACCACGCCCACACGGGCACTCCCGAGTTATGTGTGCGATGATGAAGGAGAGGGCGAGGAAACCTCGCCCCTACAGCAAATCCCGAGTTATGTGTGTGATCGTGAGGGAAAGGGCGCGGTAACCGCGCCCCTACGGGGTTGGAACAGATGACATAGGAGTTGATATGAGCATGAATAGCGATGTATTGTACGCGTCGCTGCCGTTTAAGGCGAAGCGTGAGTCAAGTTGGGACCGCGAAGGATATAACCGGGACGGGAAGGTGTATCCCGCCTCTCAGGCAAGTGTTCTCGCGGAGATTCCGGGACCGGGGATGATTGTGCACATTTGGTTCGCGCTCAGCAATTACAATGCCGAGGAGCCGCTTTTTCTGAGGAAGAACAGCTTGGAGTTTTATTGGGATGACAACGAATTTCCGAGCGTGCGGGTGCCGTTCGGCGACTTCTTCGGGGTCGGACACGGGAAGATTCGGGATTATACTTCGGCGTTGTTCGAGATGTCGCTGAATCCCGGCTCGGCGACAGCCGCGTTTAACTGCTGGGTGAAGATGCCGTTTCGAGAACGCGCCAAAGTGGTCGTCAATAACGAATCCGAGGCGGAGATTCGACTCTTTCACTACTTTGATTATCGGGAACTGGAGAGCCTTCCCGAACGGTTATACTACTTTCATTCGAATTGGCGGGCGGAGATGCCGCGCCGTGCGACGCCGCTAATCGACGGGAAGGAGGGTCCCAACCTCACCGGTGACGACAATTACTGTATCTTGGACACGAGGGGCGAGGGGAATTTCTTGGGGTGCAGCCTGAGCGTGGACAACTTCAGCGGCGGCTGGTGGGGCGAGGGAGACGACATGATCTTCATCGACGATGAACCGTTTCCACCGTCGTTCCACGGCACCGGCAGCGAGGATTATTTCAATCAAGCGTGGGGTATGCAGAACTGCTGCTATCCGTATGCGGGCACGCCGTTGTTCAACACCGGTCATGCGAACTGGGAGGGGCAATGGTCGATGTACCGATATCATATTCAGGATCCGATTCCGTTTACAAAATCGTTGCGAGCGACGATAGAGAACGGTCACAACAATCATCGAAGCGACGATTATTCATCCGTGGCGTATTGGTATCAGCATCCGATTGTCGAGGCGTTGCCGTTACCGGAGATGGAGCAGCGCTTGCCGAGGCAGCATGAATACCCGAGTTGAGTTGGCGGTATCGGAGGGAATGTTGACGGAGGTTGCACGTTTTAGAGCTTGTTTGATAAGCCATTTTGGATAGAGCCGTATTCCTGAGACCAATCTTGTTCCCAAAATTAAGATGAAAACACTACATCGGCGTTTGTAAGCCCCGGAGGGGCGGAAGGTGTGTAGAAATAGCAATCCACTACATATTAAGAGCCCCAGAGGGGCGACAGGTGTCAGTAACTTGAACACACAAGAATCGCTTTGTCACCACTTTTTCAAGCAGGTTCTTAGCGCCAATGTGAATGACGGAGATGGCGAGGTGGAATCGTCTATGAATAAAATTCATGAAGCCAATCGCCGGCGCTGGAATAATCAGGCAACATGGTGGGAAGACCGCTTGAATCGTGCCGACCGTTGGCACCGGTGCCATAAAGAGCCCGAATTGGCATTTAAGGTCGACGTACTTGCCATCATTCGAGAGATGGTCGGCAATCTTCGGGACAAGCGCGTGTGTATCATTGGCAGCGGAGATAATTTGGCGGCTTATGCTCTTTCGGGATTAGGGGCAGTCGTGACTTCCACGGATATTTCGGAGGAACGATTGGACCTGGCAGCACGCCGCGCAGAAGCACTCGGCGTTTCAATTGATTTTGTGCGCTCCGATGCCGCCGATCTCGGATTTGCGGCCGACTCGACTTTCGATCTGGTGTGTTCCACAGAGGGCTTTTTCGTGTGGATTGCCGATCTCGGTGGGGTATTTCGCGAGGTTTCTAGAATTCTGAAACCGGGAGGCGCATACGTTTTCTACGACATTCATCCGTTCATGCGTCCGTGGAAGGAACAGGTGATGCCTATTGAAATGGCGAAGCCTTATTGGGACACCGGACCGTTTCGATTGTCGAGTGATGAATCGTATGAGTTCAACTGGACCTTGGCAGATTTGCTGAATCCTCTGGCACAGGCGGGGTTGACATTGAACAAGGTCCTCGAAAGTGCGGCGGATGAGCCCGGATTTTGGAAGGTAACCGGTGATGAGTCACGTGTTGATGAATCGTTGCTTGATTGGAGGGTAAATCCCCGTGCCGGATTGCCTGCTTGGCTAACGGTCGCGGCCTCCAAAACGGATTGAGGTGCGGTTGGAACATAGTAGCAAATTGTCCGGCTTGAGTTGACAATGGCAAAGATGTGTAACGAACCGGAGGCGGTTCATGAGACCTTTTATTGCGGCAGTGCTGATGACGACCATGGCATGTAACCTACCCGAAATCCAAAACCAAGACGACATGTCCAAACTTGAATTTCCCCTTCTCTTCTGGGAGCCGGAAGACATTGCCGACCCGTTCGGCAGGATTGAGTTCCGCGCCGAGCCCCTGCGGAATCTTGGAGCCGCGTCCGGTTATCCTCACATGCAGTACGGCTGCCAAGTCCCAAGAGCCGAGGGCGGCAGTTTTATCTATGGGTGGCGCGTTCAAAATTGGGCGGAAACGGACGACCGGGTGCTTGAGGTGGTCCGGTGCGCGACGGAAGACGGAGTGACGTTCTTCGATGAGCACGTCGTGTATTCTTACGGCGGAACGGCTTGGCAGGGTTTCGCGAATATCGTCCGCCGTCCGGACAACGGAGCGATATTTCTCTTTTCGTGGGCTGCCGGCCGCCTGTATGTTTTCCGGAGCGATGACGGAGAAAACTTTACGCTGTTGACAAAGGAGGCGTATGCCGGACACGACGCCATGTGTGTCACGTGGTATCCGCCCTTTGGTCAGTTTCTCAATTACCAGACAGTGACGCAGCCTTATCCAAAGCGTTACCCCGACAATATCGGCGCCTTGCGCCGCGTGCTGTCCTTCCGGCGGTCGGCGGATGGCGTCAGTTGGGAATCCTTTTCTCCAACGTTTCTCGGGAGTGAAAAGCTGTGGCTGCCGGATTCAGCCGATCCTGCAGATTTGGAGTTTTATCGAGTTGTGGTTTTTCCCCATCTGGGGCGTTACGCCATGCTAATTTCGGATTACATGCCGCCCCCGGCGGAAGCCAACTCGCGGCGCGCCACCACGAAACACGGGCCGTCTTATATGGCGGAATGGGCGATTAGCCGGGACGGTCTAAACTGGAAGCGCAGTTTTCGGGACACGAACGCGTACACCTCTCAGTTCTGGATGGCGCTTCAGGGGCCGCTGGTTCGCGACGGGGTACTCCGGTTCTACCATCCGGACGGCAGAATCGCCGGTCTTCCTTCGGATCGGATCTTCTATGCGACTTGCCGCGCGAACGGTGAATTCTCGACGCCGACCTTTTCGATGCCGGCGGAGGGATTGTTTCTCAACGCTTACGCGATGTACCGCGAAGTGGAGCGACCGAATGGACAGGCGTACATCATGGCGGAGTTGCGCGATGGGGATGGGGAAGTAATTGCGGGTTATGAACGGACGAAGTGTCTTTTCGAGGATTGTGACGGGAGAGAATTGCCACTGGTTTGGGACGGGAAGAACGGGGGCGAACTCGCGGGGCAACAGGTGAGGATTCGTTTCTTCCTGCGGGATGCGAAAATCTATAGAATCACATCAGCCGCGAAATGAGGTTACGATTATGCAGGCTCTTAGTCATGTTGTGCCAGATGGTCAATCAGGTTTTGATTGGTGGCACGCACATCCGTTTTGATGTTGTTCAAATCGTTGTGGATGTCGGTGAGCCGAGTATTGATCGCGTCAAATTGTTTCTGAATGCCATCAAATTGCTTCTGGATGCCGTTAAACCCCAGTTTCATGAAAATACCTAGCGCCGTTGTTAGAATTCCCACTCCTAGTGTAGCCGCTATCTGTAGTTCCATTATAACCATCCTCCGTATGGTAAGGCAAAAATAGTTCTATGGATCAATCTTGTGTTTCGTTCCACGTCGGCAGATGAAATTGTAACCTCATTCAACCAACTTGACAAGAAAGATATTGACACAATCACTAGGTTCTGTTGACACTTATGTTTGGTGTGTACGTGCTCCGGGAAACGTACCAATGGATTGGGAAACCCATTGGGCGAGGGGGGATCTCTATCGCACTCGCTAATCTCTCGCTTGATCCCTACGATTACTCACAGGCATCATCTAATTTATAACGACATTTGGTCGAATGATTTGTTAATCCCTATCTGAGCCTTTGACTCATTTACACTAACTACAATTTACGAGGCGAAATATGGCAAGAATCAATCGTGCAATCGAGTTGCTTGAACAAGGACAACCGCTCTACTACACGTCCCCCAAGGAGTGCAGTTATGAGGGAGGCATCGAAGCCGTCGGGACATGGGCGGACTATATCATGTATGAAATGGAACACGGCGTGTATGACGTACCCGCGCTCCAGGAGTTCATGCGCGGTCTCGCCGCGGGCGGTCCGACGCGGAGCGGACACCGGACGCCGACGGTGATTGTAACGCTGCCGACCGACGGCACGAACGAGGATGTGGTACGCGCCAATGCGTGGATGATTAAGCAGGTGTTGGCGACGGGTGTTCACGGCATCCTGCTCTGTCATGCGGAAACTCCGGGCGCCGCGAAGGCGCTGGTAGAATCGGCGCGTTACCCGTTCCAGACGATTGGCGTCGGCGAGGGGCTGGATGTCGGGCGCCGCGGTTCGGGTGGACAGGGCAGAGCGGCGGATGTCTGGGGGGTATCGGTGCAAGAGTACCTCCAACTGGCGGACCCGTGGCCGTTGAATCCCAAGGGCGAGTTAATGTTGGGGTTGAAGATCGAGAATCGGCGGGCGCTTTCCAACGTTGAAGCCAGCACCAGCGTGCCCGGCATCGCATACGCGGAATGGGGACCGTCCGACATGGGGATGTCGTTCGGATCGCCGCCGCCGCACGACGCGCCGTACCCCGAACCTATGGCGAACGCCCGAGCGCGGGTCAAGGCGGCATGCGACGCGGTAAATATCGCCTTTTTGAACCGGATGGCTCCGGACGACATCACCGAGATGATTGACGAGGGGGTCATGATTGGAGCGGGAGGCGAAGAATCCGCCAAAATTGGCAGGGAATACACCAAGCGCACCATGCCGTGGTAGCATGATTGGAAGCGCGGTTATCAACGCCTTGAAAGATGAGGAAATACCTTTCCATCAAGCGATTGCACCGCGATTGATGTAAGAGGGATTAAGGGAGCGAACAGCGACCACGATAGAGATTCCCCTCCGAATCGCGACGCTTCCATTCCCGCCAATGCGTCGCGATTCGGAGATCGCTCCCACCGTGGTTTGCGGACGTGCAAATTACGTTTGGCAACAAACAAAAACTTCCCGTAGGAGGGAATTCCGATTCCCGACTCTCCAGTTCCCGTTGATATGTCGCGATTTGGAGATCGCTCCTACCGTGGTTTGCGGATTTGAAAATTACGTTTGACACACACAAAAATCTCCCGTAGGAGGGAATTCCGATTCCCGACTTTCCAGTTCCCGCTAATCTGTCGCGATTCGGAGATCGCTCCTACCAAAAGCGCGTGTACGAGGGATCAACCGATAGGATAACGAGAACGATAGAGATTCCTCCCAATTCCCGACGCTTCCATTCCCGTCGATATGTCGTTATGTGTGGAAGCGCGCAGATGGACACAGGGCGCGACCGTATGTCACATAGCCTATTTCCGAATCATGTCACGGAGCGAGCAAGAACGTGAACCAAACTTCCAATAAGGGACACCGCCAGTTGCGGAAAGGCAGAAAATCTATACCTGGTGCATACTACTTCGTTACGTTCGCTACCCACAATAGAGCGTCCGTCCTGAAACTTGCGGGCATTCCGGATATTATTTTTAGATGCTTCGACTGGCTCGAAACCGACGAACGTCTGCAATGGGTGTGCATAATGGTTATGCCAGACCATGTCCACGCAGTCTTACAACTTGGACATAAACAGACCTTGTCTAGGCTTGTCCAATCCTTCAGGAGATTCACGGCGAACCAGATTAACGCGCGTCTCATGCGAACCGGTCCCCTCTGGCAAGCAAACTATTATGACCACGGGATTCGTCGCGATGAATCTTTGAATAAGATTATTCGTTACTGCTACGAGAACCCCGTCAGAAAAGGACTTGTCAAACAACCACAGGATTATCCTCATTGGCGGTGTAAATTCGACATGCAGTAGGAGGGAACTCCGATTCCCGACACGCCAACTCCTGCCGATATGTCGCGATTCGGAGATCGCTCCTACCGTAGTTCGTGGAAGTGTGAATTTGCTTTCGGCAAAGACAATCGCTTTTGTAGGAGGGAATTCCGATTCCCGACACGCCAATTCCTGCCGATATGTCGCGATTCGGAGATCGCTCCTACCGTAGTTCGTGGAAGTGTGAATTTGCTTTCGGCAAAGACAATCGCTTTTGTAGGAGGGAATTCCGATTCCCGACGCTTCAATTCCCGTTGATATGTCGCGATTTGGAAATCGCTCCTACCGTAGTTCGTGGAGGGCGGTGACGCCGAATTCCGCTTCAAAGTCGTGCCAGATTTCGGGCGGCACATCTGCGGTGGCGGCTTCATAGCCCTCCTCGACCTCGCGTTTGTCCGCTGGACCGAACATGACAATGCCGTCAACCGGTGCGGCGAGGCAGAACTGCACCGCCAAGTGACGGATGTTCACGCCCCGCGCTTGACACCACTTCCACATATCGTGCGCTTGCGGCTTGGCGTCCAGGTTTTCTTTTCTCGCGCGGCGGAGTTCATCCTCCTGATTCGGCTCCACGCCGGTGAGTGTGCCCATCGCCATCGGGCTGGCGAGGATTATTCCGACATCATGTTCCCGCGCCAGAGGAAGCGTGGTTTCCGCAACCGATTGGTCAAGCAGGGTGTAGTCCAAAAAGGTGAGTACAATGTCGATATGTCCGGTTTCGATGGCGCGTCGATGAAACTCGTGTTGACGCACGCCGAGACCGAGGTGTCGGATGAACCCCTCCTCTTTCATCTTTATCAGCTCGTCCAGAGCATGACCGGGAGCGAGCGGATCTTCAATGTCGATGGCATCGTGAATTAACACGGAATCCAGATAGTCCGTCTTGAGGTATTTGAGGCTATTCTCCACGCTGCGGCGGGTCGTCGCAGCGGAGAAGTCTTTCTTGCCGTCTTTCTCAAGCGGACTGACCTTGGCTTGCAGGTAGACCTTTTGGCGCAAGCCGCCCTCCAACGCTTTTCCCCAGCGATCTTCCTGCCCTCTGGGGTAGGTGTCGATGTAGTTGATGCCCAAATCAATCGCACGATGAATCCCTTCTATCGTCTCGTGTTCCGAGCCTTGACCCAGCCATGCAGCGCCGAGTCCAAGCGATGCGGGCATCATCTCGGTGCGCCCCATCCTACGTGTTTCCAGTCCTGCCATGCCACCTCCTGTGTTTCTTCCCTACCGTTTTAGTCCTCATAGTTGCCCCTCGTCAATATAACGCGGATTCCGTCACGAGATCAAGAGAAAAGTTTGAGTAGGGGGAGGATGTGCGTTTCCTGGTGTTTTCAAGAGGCTGGTGGGCAATGCCCACCCCATACGGATCAAGTTAAGGGAGTTCGTCTAGTATTGGTGAGTTCTTCGCCGCAAAACCCGTAACTTGGTCCCCATTAGGCGAGGAGTAAATCTCAATCTCACCCCATACGTTAGGTGCGATCAAGCGAATGGATAATGAGTGCGATAGAGATCCCTTTCCAACCGCACCGGTCCCCACGGAAACCAGCGTCATGAGTCATCTTCTGTGGTGCACCCATCAACGAATGGGTTGGTATTCCATCGCCCATGTCTACATGGCGATTAACAGTTTAAGACATTAGAAACCGCGTGACTTGCGACCCAAAACGCTTAACTTGATCCCTATGCTGGTGGGCAATGCCCACCCTACAAGCTTGTTTGGCGGCTGTTTTCATCAGTAGTCCTTTCCGGAGCGACTTTTTTTATGCCCGAAGTTTTAGATGGGGCCACATAAGCCGCCGATGGTTAGGTAGCCGTCGCGCCACTCGAGGCGCAGGCCCCAGTCAGTTAGCGCCTCCTCGTGTTCAGGCGCCTGATCGCAGAACAGTTCGATGGTCAAGATTGTTTTGTCCAACCTCCACCCGATGAGACGGCTGTTGCTTTTTGGGGGATCGTAGTGCCTCGTCTCAACAGTGAGCCCCACCGGCTCGCTGGTGAAAGGAATCACGAGGGTGTTTAATCCCTCTTTTTCGAAAGTGAGTTGGGGTTTGACGGCATCTAAATCGACAGCGGCAAAGTCTGGCCCGATGATGTAGCGGCACTCCGGGGGCACACGACAGTCCGGCGGCGCAATGCAATACGAAGGGCCGAACGGCTCCCAGCAGGGTTCGGGCTCGTTATCGTCGGCGCCGCAGCCGGCGAGGCAGGCGGCGATGAGTAGGAGCATGGCAATTTTCATGGCAGCTTACCTCGCTTTACGGCGCCCCAAGTGGTGGCGGCTTTGCCTTCGGGAGACACGATGGGACGCTTGGCGCGGTATACGCCCTGATGTCCGTGGGACGTAACGTTAGCGTAGAGACTCCCGCGGTGGGACACGAGCCCGCCGGGGCGAATAGACCTGTCGGACAGCCCCGCCGGATACCAAGTCTCGGCATGATGATCAAACACGAACACGCTGTCACCCCGCAACACGCCGTCATGCCGCCACGAACCGGCGTAGATGCGGTCACGATACACGACGCCGGAACGTAGGCCGGGCACCTCCGGGAGGCCGTGACTGAGATTCTCCCATTCGAGCCCCTCTTCGCGCCAACGTCCGAAGCCGCGGCCTTCGGCGACGTAGAACTCTCCTCTGAATGTGATCCAAACCTCTGCCCAGCCGAACTGCCCGATAGTGCGGCCGTGTACCCAGTCGGGAATGGTTTCCCAGGTGGCGCCCTCGTCGGGGGAACGCAGGGCGCGTTGGCCCTGGTAGAGCGCCCAGAGATAGCCGCCGAACTCGCCCATCGACCAGATGCGGTCGCCAAAACGGAAGCCGTCACCATATTGGTCTTTTACTTCCCATTCGCCGATTATCGAGTGCCACCTATCGCCGCGGTCGCGGGAGATCCAGGTGCCGGCATTGCTGACGGCGATGACCATGCCGAAACTTGTGACGAGGAATTGGCGGACTCTCGGATAATCGGATCGGGGATCGAAGCCGTTGTTTTTCAGGTGCCAGGTGTTGCCTTTGGTGACGGAACGTATGATGCCGAGCCCCCAAGTGGATGCGTAAATGGCATCGGGCGATGCGGTTAGGTTTACGGCGGGCTGCTTAAAATCGCTCAGGCGCCAGGTGTCGCCGTCGTCACGCGAGTAGAGGATGCCTCGGGCGGTGCCGGCGTAGAGTCGTTCGCCGTCGCTGGCGATCGAGTAGGTTTCCTCGTCGAGGATGAGTTCCCACTCGGCGTGTGCGACAGCGGAGATGAGGATGAGGGGTAGGAGCAGGATGAGGCGTTTCATGTTTTTCCTTTCATTCGACTAGAGTAGGATTCGTTAGTCCTCTTCGGGACATTTATACACAAAGTCGACTTCGGCGCCAGTGTCCTAGGTGGCTCGAAAAGCGGTTTAGCCCGCGTGTTCGTGGCCGTGGTCTGCGAGTGGGTGTTCATGCGGGTGGTCGTGGCTGCATGAGGAGAGCAGGATTAGGCATTTCATGTTTTTCTCCATTCTATTACTTTGTGACAGCTTGGTTAAGTCCAAACCCACCGCATTGTATAAATGACTATTGGTTTTACTTTAAGCAAGTTGTGTGCCACTAACTATCACGCACCAAGGCTGTCCTTGTCTATAATCTGCCCTGTATTAGCACTACCGCACGAATTTCATCGGCACTGTTCTCCGATATGTTACGGAAACGCAATGATGTTTCATATTTTCCTATCCAACAAGTGAACGCCAATGTTCATTTTTTGTGCAAGAGGGAAAATGGGCGATAGACGATTGCCCTGTTGCCGAATGGCAGAAGGCTTCTGCCGCGCGATACTAGCATGTTACAACAAGACTTCCCCTGCTAACCTAGCCAGTTCACCACTGAACAGCCGCTCCGAATGCAATCTCAACCACGACGGTAGCTTGCCGCCGGGGTCTGCCTCCAGTTTGAGATACAGCAGCCAAAGCGTGTAGAACTGCCGGCAGAGTTCCGCATAAGGCATGACGGACATGAAACGGTCGAAATCGATTCCTTTCGAGTGGTCGAGATAGACGCTCAGGATCCGTTCTCTGTCGACATCGCGATCTGTCCAAAAGTTCTGCAAATCAAATTGGGGGAAACCTATCCCGGCAAGTTCCCAATCAAACAGAACCGCGTACTCCTGTTCCAACTTCGGCAAAGCAACGTTGCTTGGGTGAAAATCATTATAGACGAGTACCCGTGACTCCCCTTTCCACCGCTCACGACCTTCAAAGAGAACGGAACACGCATTCAAGAAGTCCTGCCGCGAGAGCCGATGCCCTCCGATTTGCGCCTCTCTTAAAACCTCCCACATTTTTTCGATAGACCCAGCATGCACCTGTGAGCCTTCCTCAGGAGCCAAAAAATCTTCCGCCACAACCATCAATTGCGGCGCCGAACGGCTAGCGTTATGGATCGTGGCATAGGTGCTAGCGATAGTCTCTTGCTCTACCGTGCTGAATCGGTAATCGTCGGCGAGCATCACGTACCGTTCGCAGAGATCTTCCATAAGGAGCGCCCACCTCGCCGGCGCGTCATAATATCGCGCTAGGATCCGCGCATGCGGCACCCGGAGATGCTCCAACAGTTCGTATACGTGGTATTCACGGTCAGCGATTCGGCTGTCCTTGGCGTACCACAACGCTCCATGAACCGCTGTGTCCTGTCGAGCCTTTACCACGGCTGAGAAGCGTCGGCGATTTGCGCTGCCGGTGATTCGGGCTTTGAATAAGCCACTGTTGCCGCGGGGCAGAATTTCCACATTAAGGATTTCTACCGTTTTCCCGAAGGCTTTACCGAGTAGATGAGTGAGTTCTAGATCATTCATGTGGAAATATTATACCATTTCTATATATTTGCAGTGCATTATTAAGGTCGATTGAGCCCCTCCGATGCGGGACAAGAAAGATCGCTATGGCGCTGGATTTACTTTCGCGCGCGATATGCAGTCGGTTGATACGGCGTTGCACGTGTGATTGTGAGGGGGACGAGGGAACCTCGCCCCTACGGGAAAGCACGCAGGGCAAGGGGTTCTCTGTTTCCGTTCGGATTGAAAAAGGCTGGTGGGCAGGGGATCTCTATCGCGCTCCTTATTCAGTCGCTTGATCCCACCCTACATAAGGTTGTCGCAGTCATTGTTCATTCGTTTGATCGCTTCTACAGCAATACAGAGATTGTCCTTGACCGAACAGTGCCTACTGCGTAAAATGGTACAAGTGATTTACAAAGAAATTGGATTCTTCGCGGCGACTTTCAAAACGATATTTCACGACGTATTCAACTATCAACTCCAAGGAGATTGATTTATGGCACTGTCACCTGAGTTGTGCAAGAAGATGTACAAAGATATGTGGCGCATTCGCCTTTTCGAGGAGGAGGCGCATCGCCAGACGAGTCTCGGCAGCGTGGTAGGAGCACTCCACATGTATTGCGGCGAGGAGGCGGTCGCGGTCGGTGTTTGCGGCAATTTGCGGGATGACGATTATGTGTTGGGCACGCACCGCAGTCACGGGCACTGCATCGCCAAGGGCGCCAAGCCGAACGAGATGATGGCGGAGTTGTTCGGCAAATCCACGGGCACCTGCGCCGGAAAGGGCGGTTCGATGCACATCGCCGATTTCTCGCTCAACATGCTAGGCGCCAACGGCATCGTGGGCGCGGGTATTGGGCCCGCCACCGGCGCGGCGCTCGCCAGCAAGATGCGCGGAACCGATCAGGTGTCGGTCTGTTTCTTCGGGGACGGCGCCGCCGCGCGTGGCACCTTCCACGAGGGTATCGGGTTCGGCGCGTTGTGGAAGCTGCCGGTGATTTACGTCTGCGAGAATAACCAGTATCAGCAGTGGGTACCACGGTCAAACGTGGCTGTTCTCGATTCGGTCGCAGATATGGCGGGGTCGTATGCCATTCCCGGCGTATCCATTGACGGGCAGGACATCGTCGAGGTCTACGAGGTGGTTGGTCAGGCGGTCGAACGCGCCCGCAACGGGGGCGGTCCCACGTTGGTCGAAGCGAAAACCTATCGCTTCCACGGGCACAGCTTGGGCGACGAGGAGCAGTACCGTTCCAGCGATGAGGTTGATTCGTGGAAGACGGAGCGCGACCCGATTACGCTTTTCCGCACGGTGATGAGCCACAAGGGCTGGATGTCCGATGACGAGGACGCAGCGATTCAGGAAGAGGTCAAAGACGAAATTGCGAACGCGGTGAAGTTTGCCGAGGAGAGTCCGTACCCGACGGTTGCCAACGTTACCACGGACGTGCTCGCTCCCGAGCAGGAGGTGGCATAATGAAGACGTTGACGTTTAGCAGGGCGCTGTGCGAGGCGCTGCACGAGGAGATGGAGCGTGACGAATCCGTGTTCGTCATGGGGGAAGATGTCATTACGCACGGCGGACCCTACAAGGTGACGGACGGGATCGCGGAACGCTTCCCGGAACGCATCTTCGAGACGCCGATTGCCGAGGCAGGTATCGTCGGATTGGGGGTCGGCGCCGCCATGGCGGGAATGAGTCCGGTCGTCGAGATTATGTACATGGACTTTGTGACGTGCGCCATGGACGAAGTGGTTAACCAAGCGGCGAAGATGCGCTACATGACCGGAGGTCAAGCCAGCGTTCCGATGGTTATCCGACTTCCGTGCGGCGTCGGTCGATTGCTGGCGGCGCAGCACTCGCAGATTATGGAATCGTGGTTTATGCACGTGCCCGGCTTGCAGGTGGTTGTGCCATCAACGCCGAGCGACGCCAAAGGATTGCTCAAATCCGCGGTACGCAGCCCGGACCCGGTGCTGTTTTTCGAGTACAAGCGTATCTATACGTCCAGGGGGGAGGTGCCGGACGGGGAACATACCGTGCCCATCGGCAAAGCGGATATCAGCCGTGAGGGCGAAGACGCGACCATCGTCGCCATAGGACCCATGGTGCAGAAGTCGTTGGAAGCGGCGGTGTTGCTGGAGGATGACGGCTACGATGTCGAGGTCGTCGATGTGAGATCGCTGTCGCCGCTGGATACCGAAACCATCTGCGAGTCGGTGAATCGGACGGGTCATGCCGTGGTGTGTGGCGAGGACTCCAGTTTTGCCGGGGCGGTTTCCGAGATTGCGGCGATGATTGGCGAGAATTGCTTTGCGTCGCTCAAGGCGCCGGTCACGCGAATCGGCAGTCCGCATGTGCCGATGCCGTTTAGCTCGGAGCTCGTGAAGCACGTGGTGCCCGAAGTTCCCAATATCACCGAGGCGGTCAACCGTGTAATGGCGTAGGAGGATTTTCCGACATCGCATCTATGCGCATCGCAGGAAAGGAGAAGTCATGGCAGTACAGTTCCGTCTAGCGGCGTTTGGTCACACCATGGAAACGGGCCGCGTCGTCGAGTGGCACATCGCCGAAGGGAGCAGAATTGAAGAGGGGCAACCCCTGGTTTCGATTGAGACAGACAAAACTGTCGTCGAGGTGGAGTCGCCGGTGAGCGGCGTGCTGCTGCGCATCGTGGGCCAAGCCGATGGCGAGTACGATGTCGGCGAAACCTTGGCGTGGATTGGCGAGGAGGGCGAGGCGGTGCCGGACGCCCCCGCGGCTGCCCCCAAAACCCCAGCCGCCGCTCAGCCTGCGGAGTCGCGTGCGACTCCGGTGGCGCTGCGACTCGCGCAACGGCACAATATAGACGCCGAGGCGCTCGCCGGCACTGGACCGGGCGGACGGGTGACGAAGGAGGATGTACAGCGCGCCATCGACTCGGGCGGGGCGGCGCCGGCAAAGGCTGCACAAGAGACTCCAGCCAGCACCGTGGAGCAATCCAGAAGTTCGATGGCAGATAAACCTTCGGGGTCGCGTGTGACGCCGGTGGCACAGCGGCTCGCGGAACGGCACAATATAGATGCCGAATCGCTCGCTGGCACGGGTCCTGGCGGACGGGTGACCAAGGAGGATGTGCAACGCGCTATCGACACCGGCGCGGCGCGTCCGGAAAAACCGGCTGACGAGAAACCAACATCAGAGGTTGAAGTCACTCCGCTTAGCGGCATCCGCCGCACGACCGCAGAACGGCTCGGCACGATTTGGTCGCAAGCGCCGCACGTTACGGAGGGCATCGAAGTCGATTTCAGCGCCATCCTAAACCTTCGCGGGGTGAACGAAGAGGCATGGCGCCAAACCCACGGCGTGGCTCCAACAATCAACGACTTTGTGCTGAAAGCCACCGCCGAGGCGTTGAAAGCGCATCCCCGGCTCAACGCGGCGCTGATTGACGGGGCGGTGCACCAGTATCGTGATGTCAACTTGGGCGTCGCGGTCGACATCCCGGACGGCTTGGTGGTGCCGGTTATCCGAGGCGCCGACGCACTCGGCATCGTGGAGATTGCAACGCAGGTGCGGTCGCTTGCGGAGCGTGCGCGCGAGGGGAAGCTGCGAGTTGACGATTATGCGGACGGCACGTTCACCGTCACCAACCTCGGCGGGCTTGGCGTGGACTGGTTCACGCCGGTGCTCAATCCGCCGCAGTGCGCGATTCTCGGTGTGGGGCGCGTGCGGCGGGTTGCCGTGTTCGCGGGAGAGTCGATTGTGGCGCGGGATATCGGGACGTTGGTTCTCACCTTTGACCATCGGGCGATTGACGGCGCGCCGTGTGCTCGGTTCCTCGGGGAGTTGAAGGGGCTGATCGAAGCGCCGGACGGGTTGTTGCCATGAGGGTGAGATGCAGTGGTCAGTGGCTAGTGACCAGTGGTCAGTGAAAAGACAGTGCTAGGGAATCTCTATCGGGATTAGCTATCAAGATTTACTATCGCCTTCCCTGACCAGTCAGTTGATCGTTTGTTGTTCACTCACTTGATCAGTCGATATCCATTCGTCTGATTGTACCCTACAACTACTCGTCAAAAATTCGGGGCAAGGGGATCTCTATCGATCAACCGAGTGGACAACGAGAGGTCAAGGGTACGAATCAAAGGATTCCGTGGATTTGGAGGGGAAATTTATGAATTTTCGACAGAAAATCACACTGAGTCTTTTGCTCACTATCGTTTTGGGCAGCGTTGCGTTTGCGGAGGTTGTCCACATTCCCGACTCGAATCTTCGTATGGCGGTACACGAAGCACTTAACGTAGCAACAGACCTGCCTCTTGATCGCACAGACTTAACGCGTCTGACCCGGCTGAATGCATACGAGCGTGGCGTGACAAATCTGAGTGGACTAGAATTCGCGCAGTCCTTGGAGCATTTAAGCATTTGGGGAAATCCTATATCAGACCTCGCTCCGATTGCTTCACTTCGAAAACTCAAAGGATTGAATGCCGCTAAGTGCCGAATTGGAAACCTCGGCCCCTTATCTCATCTACCCCGTTTGGAATGGGTGGATTTGCGCGAGAATCAGATTGTCGACGTTGAGCCACTTGCCACACTCCCGGAATTAAAGTGGCTGAATCTAGATCATAATCAGATTGTCGACGTTGACCCACTTGCTCGGTGCCCGCAATTAAGCACGTTGCATATCCTCAACAATCCTGCTATTAATTACACAAGCCTGTTGGCACAGCCATTTGAGGAATTGGTCTACGACGCAGTGTGCGATATGTCACCGCTGCCGCTAGGCGAACGAATTGATGGCAGGAATTATCCCTCTGTGTTCGCTGCATGGGGAGGCATAGTAAATAGGGATGAACTACAGTGGGTAGATAACATCACGCATCATGATATGTGGTTTCGTCCTGCCAACATTATGCGTTATAGCCGCTCGCGCAACGCCATAGTTGGCAATACTGCCGCTGCCCGGCGCGAACGCGAAGAGCTTTTATCCAAAAATCCTTATTTTATACGTCTTTTTGAGATTACCGTGCCAATTACGCCAGGTTGGGAGCGCGACGTCATTCAGGCAGCTATCGCCGTTTCCAAGTGTGGTCTGTACGACGGCCTTTTCTTTGATCACTGGGACGACATCGAAGGCGAACCCGATGCTTGGTTTGGGCCGATGCTCAATATTGTGCGCGCCATACGCGCTAATACGCGCCCAGAATTTCTCATTCTCGGTAACGTGAATCGTCACACAATTCCACGTTCGGCAGACTATCTAAACGGCGGATTTATGGAAACGCTATCGCCATCGATTGACGATAGGGAGGGCGGAAGAGTACAAGTGGAAAATGGTTTAGTTGAAGTCGAAGCTACGCTGTCGTGGCTAGAAGCTAATCTCAGGGAACCACGAATCAACGCGCTAGAAGGATGGGGATTCCCGGACGAGCCGCCAGATAGTCGACGAAATCTTCGCTGGATGCGTGTATTTACGACGATGAGCCTTACTCATTCGGACGGATATGTACTATTTGTGGACGGACGCGGGGGACATCATCATTACTGGTACGATTTCTGGGATGCGGATTTAGGAAGGCCGGTAGGGGGGAAGCGGCAACTGTATCAAGAGATAGAAGGGCTTTACATCCGGGAATACACGAACGGCTGGGCTGTCTACAACCACAGCGGCGATCACCAAGTCATCACGCTGCCGGAGGAGGTGCAGGGGGTTGCGAGCGGATTAGCCGGCACGGAGCACGCGCTGGCAAACCTTGACGGGGAGATGTATTTGCGGGTGAAACCGAAGAATCCGGCGGATGTCAATGGGGACGGTGTGGTGAATATTCTAGATTTGACGATTATTGCCCGAGATTTAGGGACGGATAGGTTGGAGGGGGATGTGAATGGAGATGGGGTTGTGAATGTGATTGATTTGGTGTTTGTGGCGAATCAATTCTGAATCGCGGATTAGAATTCAGTGAAGGGATAGAACGGGATTCCATCTTGATTGGTCATCAAGATTGGTTTCAAGTCAAAGGGAGGAATCAATGAATTTCGGACAGAAAATAGCACTATATCTTTGGCTCTATTTGGTTTTGGGCAGCGTTGCGTTTGCGCAGGTTGTCGATATTCCCGACCCCAACCTCCGCGCCGCCATCCACGAATCCCTTCAACGCCCCGAGCACCTTCCCATCAACCGGGCTGCCATGCTTTACGTCGTAAGAATTGACGCGCGTAACCGCGGAATAACCGACCTTACTGGCTTAGAGTTCGCAACAAACCTCGAATATCTCGAGTTAGCCCGAAATCCGATTTCCGACCTCACACCCGCGGCTAACTTAACCAAGTTGCGCTGGCTTTTCGCGTGGCACTGCGAAATAACCGATATCAGCCCACTTACGAATCTAACTGAGTTGAGATATCTTGATCTCAGTTATAATCGCATTGACGACATCAGTGCACTCGCTGGATTGACGAATCTCATCGAGTTACTACTTAGATTCAACGACATTGGCGATGTTCGTCCACTTGCTAATTTGACACGGTTAGAAGTGCTGAACCTCATGGACAATAAAATTGGCGACCATTCCCCACTCGATGAATTGTCTTTACGGGACTATAAATACGATGAAACGTGCGTTCTGCCGTCACTACCGCTAGAGCCACGGGTGAACAATCGAACGTACCCATCCCTAATCGCTGCGTGGGGCGGTCCCGGTTGGATTCGCACGTTAAATCGTCCTGATTCATCAGACATTGCGAACTTGGCAAGTCATGATTTGTGGTTTAGCGTTCCACAATTTGGTTTAGATTTGGATGGGACATCTCATGGGTTTAAGATTAGGGGCAGCCTAGATGAGGCGATACTCAGGCGCGACGAATTCCATGCAATCAATCCCAATATGATATTTCTCGTTGATATCAGAATGCGTGAGTACTGGGATCACGAAGCCCCGGAGGATTGGCCCTATTGGATACGGGACGCCAACGGTGAACGCGTCAGTAAATGGCCCGGCGCTTATTTAGTCGATTTTACGCAGCCCGAGGTGCAGGACAGAATTGTGCAGCAAGCTGTGGCCGTGTCGAAGTGCGGTCTATACGATGGCATATTTTTTGACTATTGGCGCGATGGCCGCGACGTCCTTGAAAACTACGTATCGATAGAAGCGCAGACCCACGCCCGGCAAAACATTCTTAGACGTATTCGCCAAGCCGTTCGCCCCAATTTTATAATAATGGGGAACACCAATGTACATTCATTGCCAAGTTCACACATGCACATGAACGGAAGCTGGATGGAGACACCCGTGCCCGGCGACCTGACCGAGGATGAAGCTGTATACTGGTTAGGTAGAGCGGAGGAATCGCTGAGGTGGTTAGAATCCAACACACGAGAACCTCGCACTAACGCTCTTAAAGGTCACGCAATCCCGACCGAACCACTTGATAGTCCAGCGAATCTTCGGTGGATGCGAGCTATCACGACAATGAGCCTGACTTATTCAGACGGCTATTTTCTTTTTAGCAAATTCATAAGTAACCACCACAACTGGTACGACTTTTGGGACGCAGATTTGGGCAAGCCGGTAGGGCCAAAATCGCAACTCTATGACGAAAATATTCTAGGTCTTTACATCCGTGAATACACGAACGGGTGGGCGGTGCACAACCACAGCGGCGAGCCGAAGGTGATTACGCTGCCGGAGGAGGTGCAGGGTGTGGCGAGCAGCCACGTAGGGACGGAGCACACGCTCCCCAACCTTGACGGCGAGATTTATCTGCGGGTGACGCCGGTGAATCCGGCGGACGTGAACGGAGACGGGATTGTGAATATCTTGGATTTGACGCTGGTGGCGCGGGGGTTCGGGACGGATAATTTGGAGGGGGATGTGAATGGGGATGGAGTAGTGAATGTGATTGATTTGGTCTTTGTCGCAAATCAATTCTAACAGGGATATAAATGGCATTACAATTCAGATGTCCCCATTGCGGTGAAAATGTCATCGTTAAGTACCTCAAAGTAGGCGAGTTCGCCCAGTGCCACCAGTGCGGCAATAGAACAGAGATGCCCTCTGATGCCGGCCACATTGACGACACGAAAATCCCAACTCAGCGTGCGGCGCCAACCCGGCAACATCCTCCCGATCAGCGCTTGGAGCAACTAAGCTATCAAGACTACATCACCCCCACAACGCTAATCCACCTCTTGTTTTCTCCAAAGGGCCGTATCAGTCGGTCCTGGATATGGGGGTATGGCGGCTTATCTTTTACAATCTTCATCGTGACAATGGCTGCTTATCTTGCCGACCGCGGATTGGGAATAGTGCTATTTCTGTGGTGGTTCCTAATTTCTATTTATGCGGGTATCATGGTACAGATAAAGCGTTATCATGATCACGACAAATCGGGCTGGTGGATATTGACCGAATTTATCCCGTTGTACAACATTTGGACGACTATTCAATTGCTGTTTCTGCGCGGCACAAGAGGCCCAAACCGTTACGGCGCAGATCCTCTGGAGAACAGAGATGTCCGGTAGCGGGGAAGCAACCGGGCTATTGAGGATTATGGTGTCGGGGGGGCGTTGGAATTGGGTTTCCTGCGTGAGGGCGTCTCCATACTACGCTACACACAGGGATTAGAGGTGGTAGGATACGGTCATTGATAGGATGGGGCCCACCTCAAAAGCATCGCCTTCGTCAGACAGGACTCGGCTTTGGATTGGGAGCGTCGCGTTAAGTCGGATGGGCACGCCGAACCGCGGATCGGGCGACACGCCGATTTGTAGGGCGTTGAAAATCAGACCGGAGTTGATGTCCCGGATTCCGTCCCAATGGGCGTAGGATTGGAAGAGCCCCAGATGGTTAGCGTGCAGCACCAACCAATCCCCGACCTGATACCGTATACCGACGGTTTCGGTGACCTCTACGGAGCCGCGATAGGTCTTGCCGTTCTCGTAGACCGGAAACTGCCCGTGTATTGACGCGTTGAGCGAGAACCTGTCAGACAGCATCGTTTCATAGTGCAGCGCCCCCAACGGATCGAATGTGCCGGTGCCAAACTGGATGTGAAGGTGTTTGATGCCGGCGTCTCCCAGCTTGAACGGGTCCGCCTCTGTCGCGCCGATCGGTATGCTTGTTCCGATCGACACCATCAAAAGGTCCGTGTCGCGCAGCAGGTTTGGGAGGCTGTGGGAGATGAACAGGCGAGCGTCCGAAAATCCGCGGTACACCTCGTCGCGGTGGTGGATGTCTTGGTTGCGCAGGATTGCCTCACGTTCCCCCAACGTCACGGGAGCAAGCTCGACGACGAAGGCGTCCTGATCCTTGATGTCGTAGGGCAGGCTCAACGCGATATCCCAATCAGCGGTATGGCGGTAGGCGATATCTAGTTGAAAGCGCACGACATCCAAGGAAACGCGGTGCCGATGCAGCGGAACCTGAACCACGTCACCTGTTGGAGAAAGCCCTCTTGTCTCCAGATGTCCACCGTCGGCATCGAATCCCCGCAGTAGGTTGAGGGAGAATCGAAGTTTGCTATCATCGGAAGTCGAACCGACTTCGCCAATCCCGCTCCGCGGAATCACGGGATTACTTCACGCGCCTCACGACTCTTGCGCGAATGAGAGTGGCGAGAGGAGCAGGGAAGTTGCCAAGATTATAGTTAAGGCAAGGTTGATTCTTCGCATGAATTGTCTCTATGGGCCTGTAGGGTTGTTTCTTGGATTTACCCCATCCTTTGGAGAATGTTTCAATGAAATGGGCGGCGTGTGCGGGCGCACGGGGAGGGAAGTTTCTTGGTTGCGTGTCGCGTGCCAGTAATAGGTTGTCTGTTTTGGGTTTAAATGGCTGGTTGGAGTTCTATCAATCAACCGAGTGGACAACGATCAAGCGACTGAATAAGGAGCGCGATAGAGATCTTGATAGCAAATGCGATAGAGCTTCCATAGTAAATCCTGCTCATTATTCATTCGGTAAATCTCATTTGATCTATTCGATTGCACGGATGCGTGCGACTTGGGGGGCGCGGCGGGGAAGTGGGCGGTCTTGGAAGCGAGGTTCGGGGACGTAGCCGGAGTAGTCGGAAATTCCGCCGTGTGTCAGGGAATAGACTGCGACGTTGGTCATGAATCGGTAAACGCCGGGGGAGTATTGGACACCAAAGCCGGGAAGGCTGATGCTCCGCATGGCGCACAGGTAGTCCCGACGGCTAATCAGAACAGACAGCTTGCCGCCAAGGGAGATGCCTTCCAAATAAGGCTGATTCGGCGGACGTGTGCCCCACCAATAGACGTTGAATCCCATGGGAGGGCCGCCCAGCGTGTAGAAGTTGTTGTAGACCTCGTGGTTGTTTGGGATGCGCTCAATCTGGTGCTCCGGCATCACACGCCGCATCTGAGCGAGAAACAGCCGCACCATGGCTTGCGCGGGCGCGTTGACGCCGCAATCGTCGAAGAAAAGAAAACCACCCTTTTCCACGAGGTACTTTCGCAAGGCAATAATCTCGGTTTCCGGAAGTTTGCTATCCAACTTTCCGCCGCCGTATTGAGGTCCCATCAAATCGTAGGCGCGGAGCATCGCCGGATCGTGTCCCGTTATCACGATCAGGGGGCTTTTCATGAGATCGGCGTCGGTTAACTTGAGCGAACCGCCCGCCACGTTCAAGTCGGTCTTGATTCTTGTGCGATGGTTAAGCCATGCGGCGAGGTCATTGAGCGAACTCGGATCTGTCCACCAATCGGAGAGGCAGTGCCGCACGCGCGAAAATCGGAAAACGCCGCGGATGTCTTTCCCTCTGCCGACGACACGTCCCCCCGGCACGCCGGGCGGCAAGGGCGGGACCTCTTCATTGCCGAGCGACACCTGTTCGACCACCTTCGCCAGTGCATCTTGGACAGCGCCAACATGCTGTAACATGGCAAGTCCGGCGGGGCGCCCGAAGCTTGGTTTGAGTTTGACCACCTCCTCGGCCGTACGTTTTACGGGCGCGGCAATGCGCCTGTTCGATGCCGGCGCCACCGGCGTGGAGAATTCCAACGCGCCGGGGGCATCGGGAAGAACGATAGCGGCGGGGGGTGCGTCCAACGCACGGACGGATGTTTTCGGATGACGCATCGGGAAGTATTTTCCAATTGAGCAGCGGTAGTAGCTCGAAGCATAAACCCAGAACGGGAGGTCAAGGCCTGGGGCGCGGTCGCTAGATGTTACACGTCTCGGTGTCTGGCGACCGTTCACTCTCACTAGGGAGCGGTCCAAGGACGGACGCGGGGGAGCGGGGATAGTGATTGCGGGCCCCGCCATTTGGGGTGCGGGAGGAGACTGCGGCGGCGCTACGCTCGGATTAGTAATTTCCTGGAACGTTGGTGCCCGATTCAATAGATACAGCCCGCCCACCGCCGCCATTATCGCGTGAAGCAACACTACGGCTATCAGAGCGCGTGATCTTCGTTTAGAGTTCATCATATCTCACGATGGCGAGGATTCAGTTCGAGTGAATTCATTGCCCGTCTTAGAGCCTGTTTGAAAAATACAGTTTGTAGGGTGCGCACTGCGCACCAGCCTTTGAAAGCCCCTGCGGGGATCAAGCGACTGGATAGGAAGCGAGATAGAGATCCTGATAGAGATCTTCCCTCGCCCAATCGGTTGGGAAACGCAACAGAGACGCGATTCAGGACACGAGCGCTGGGTTTCACGCTCCTTACCCATTCGGTCACTCGATTCTTCCTGTAGGGTGGGCACCGCCCACCATCACCATATCTTGCAGCCGGTAGCTTGGGTTAAGCTACCCAACCAAAATCGTGCGGCGTTCCACCTAATACCAATGCTCAATCGTGTCCAACCTTTCGCAAAGCATGGTGAAACTCGACGGAGACTAATCACTGCTCACTAGCCACCAAACACTTTCCCTCACTGACTTGCCTACGAATCATGCTGTGCCTTGTACTCGATAGCTTTGCCGACCAAGTAAATCAATTCCACAACCTGTTCGTTGTCGAATTCCGGAAAGACACCCTTGACCACCCGGCGCACGTCCTCGAAACTTCCGTCCTTTGCCCAGTAGCTCTCCCGCAGGATCTCGGCGAATTCTGCCACGGCTGCCGTGAGGCGAAACGGCGCGGAAGCCGTCTCGAACGACTCGCGCAGATCCGATGAGAAGATGTCTTCTCCAACTTCGGTGACTTTCTGGCTATCCGGATCGGCGTAACGGATCGAGGCAGTCGCGATTTTGCCGGACGCTCCCTCGTGCAACTTGACCTCATACAGCGCGGTCACGCAGTGCCCCGAGCCGACCTCCCCGGCGTCAACGGTATCATCGCGGAACTGGTGGTTTTCGAGGTATCGGTTCTCATAGCCCAGCAACCGGAATCGACTAACCACATCCGGATTGAAATCCACCTGAATCTTTGCGTCTTTCGCGATGACCTGCAACGTCCCCGTCAGATCTTCGACAAAGATGCGCCTCGCCTCGCTGAGTGTGTCAACATAGGCGTAGTTCCCGTTCCCCGCGTTCGCTAGTTTCTCCATGAGGATGTCGTTATAGTTTCCCATACCGAAGCCGACGGTCGACAATGTGATTCCGCGCTTGACATGGGCGCGTATCTCCTTCAGGATCTCTTCCGGTCCCGTTTGACCGACATTGGCGACACCGTCCGAGCAAAGAATCACGCGGTTGATGTGATCGACCTCCGAGTTACGCCAAGCGAGGTCATACCCGATGCGCAATCCCTCTTCGGCGTTGGTCGATCCATCCGGATACAGGGAATCGATGGCTGTCAAGATCTCGGCTCTTCGGTTGACTGCCGTGTGCGGCAACAGCAGCCTTCCTTGAGAGCCGTAGACGACGATGCCCACGCTGTCGGTGGGTCGAAGTTGATCCACCAGCAGCCTCAACGCCCTCTTCACCAGCCCCAAACGGTTTTCCATTTCCATTGAGCCGGACACGTCAATCACAAAGGTAAGCATTGCGTCTTTTCGATTCTCGTCGGGAATCACGCGGCCCTTCAATCCGATTCTCAGTAGGTGGGTACGCTTGCTATCCGCAAATATTGACGGCGCGCTCTCAAGATGGATAGCGAATGCGCCATCGGTCGGTGCGGCATAGTCGTATTTGAAGGCGTTGACGAACTCCTCGACGCGAACCGCCTCAGACGGGGGCAGATGCCCCTCCGCCAAGTACCGGCGTGCAACCGAATAGGAGGCGGTATCGACATCCATCGCAAAGGTTGAAAGGTGTTCGTCCTCCGTATCAAGGAAGGGATTGACGCCGCTGCCCTTGAAGTACATATCCGGGTAGGCGGCAGCGTTTGGCGGTTTCAGTCGAGGAGCGTGTCGATAGGCGGCTTGCTGTCCATCGGCCGATACGCGATTCATCGCGGCGACCATATTTGTGGGTGTTGAACTGGTCTGTGGTTTGAGGTTGGAAGGTGCGTTATTATCCGATCTCGATGCTCCCGGTGTTGGTGCCGGTGAACCCGTCAAGGAGTCTACGCGCATCGCTATCGGGGAATCTACGCGTGCCACCTTTGAGGAAAACTCTAACACTGACGTTGGCTGGTAATTGGAAACCGCCTTCATCGCAACGGGAGGTCTGCGTTCCGCGTGCGGCGATGGCTGCGTTCCAATTGCCGAAACCCTGCCCGCTATGGCAGGTTTCCGCATTTTTTGTTTCGGGGGAGCCTGTCCCGACAAAAATGCAACAGTGATCGTATCATCCGGCTGTGGGGTTTTCGTCACCCAATAGGCGCCAAAAAGCAACACGATGGCGGTGTGTGTCATCAACGAAGCCAATAAAGCGACCGACAGTTTCTTGAATTTCATAATGTGTCCTCCAAGTTTAAGAACCTGTTTGAAAAGTACATTTGTAGGGTGCGATCAACCGACTGATTAAGTAGGGCGATAGAGATCTTACCAGCCTCTAAAAGCGCCACCGGCGCGGACGGTGTATAGTAACACTCTAGATTTAAGCCCCAGAGCGGGATCAAATGAGATCAAGCGACTGGATAGGAAGCGCGATAGAGATCTTGATAGCGAATGCGATAGAAATCCCATAGCAAATCCCACAGGTGAAACTTGCGCTAAACACCTACCCAGAGAACCACTTCCTTCATCATATCTCACGATAGCCTCGATTCGCCTACGAATCAAGTTGCGCCTTGTATTCGATAGCTTTGCCGAGCAAGTAGATTAACTCGACAACCTGTTCGTTGTCGAATTCCGGGAAGACACCCTTGACCACTCGGCGCACGTCCTCGAAACTTCCGTCCTTTGCCCAGTAGCTCTCCCGCAGGATTTCGGCGAATTCTGCCACGGCTGCCGCGAGGCGAAACGGCGCGGAAGCCGTCTCAAACGACTCGCGCAGATCCGATGAAAAGATGTCTTCTCCAACTTCGGTGACTTTCTGGCTATCGGGATCGGCGTAACGAATCGAAGCGGTCGCTATTTTTCCGGACGCTCCCTCGTGCAACTTGACCTCATACAGCGCGGTCACGCAGTGACCCGAGCCAACCTCGCCGGCGTCAACGGAGTCATCGCGGAACTGGTGGTTTTCGAGGTGACGGTTTTCATAACCGAGCAGGCGGAATCGACTAACCACCTCCGGATTGAAATCCACCTGAATCTTGGCGTCTTTGGCGATGACCTGCAGCGTCCCCGTCAAATCTTCCACGAAAATGCGCCTCGCCTCACTGAGTGTGTCAACATAGGCGTAGTTCCCGTTTCCCGCATTCGCAAGTTTCTCCATGAGGATGTCGTTATAGTTTCCCATACCGAAGCCAACGGTCGACAATGTGATTCCGCGCTTGACATGGGCGCGTATCTCCTTCAGGATCTCTTCCGGTCCCGTTTGACCGACATTGGCGACACCGTCCGAGCAAAGAATCACGCGGTTGATGTGATCGACCTCCGAGTTACGCCAAGCGAGGTCGTACCCGATGCGCAACCCCTCTTCGGCGTTGGTCGATCCACCCGGATACAGGGAATCGATGGCTGTCAAAATCTCGGCGCGTCGGTTGACTGCCGTGTGCGGCAACACCAGCCTTCCTTGAGAGCCGTAGACAACGATGCCCACTCTGTCGGTAGGTCGAAGTTGATCCACAAGCAGCCTCAACGACCTCTTCACCAGCCCCAAACGGTTTTCCATTTCCATTGAGCCGGATACGTCAATCACAAAGGTAAGGGTTGCGTCTTTCCGGTCTTCGTCGGGAATCACGCGGCCCTTCAATCCGATTCTCAGTAAATGGGTACGCTTGCTATCGGAAAATATTGACGGTGCGCCCTCAAGGTGGATGGCGAATGCGCCTTCGGTCGGTGCGGCATAGTCGTATTTGAAGGCGTTGACGAACTCCTCGACGCGCACCGCTTCCGACGGGGGCAGGTGCCCCTCCGTCAAGTATCGGCGGGTAACCGAATACGACGCCGTGTCGACATCCATCGCAAAGGTAGAAAGGTGTTCGTCCTCCGTATCAAGGAAGGGATTGACGCCGCTGCTCTTGAAGTACATATCCGGGTAGGCGGCAGCGTTTGGCGGTTTGAGTTGGGGAGCCATTCGATGGAGCGATTCCAGCGGCACCGCCGATGCACGCGACTTCGCGGAAAAAGTTGTCGACTGCAATGGCTGCGCGCCTATCGCATCCACCATAGCCAGTCCTTTGCGAGGAACGGCTACCTTCACTTGGATGATTTTTTGCGGCTCGGACTCAGATTGCGTCAGGGCTCTCCGTTGAGGAGGCGCGATTGGCGATAGGATTTCTACGTTCCTCGAATCATTCTGTTTTGGAATTTTCATCGCAATCGGGGAATCTATGCGAACCGCCTTTGAAGAAAACTCCAATACCGAAGACGGTTGGTAATTGGAAACTGCCTTCATTGGAAGTATGGGTCTTCGGGCACTGGGCGGCGATGGCTGCGCGCCTATCGCGTCCTCCATAGCCAGTCCTCCGCGAGGAATGGCTACCTTCACTTGGATGATTTTTTTCGGCGTGAACGCGGGTAGCATCTCGGCTTTCCGCATTTTCGGTTTAGGAGGGGGGAATGGCGAAAGGAATTCTATGCTCATCGAATCATTCGGCTGTGGGGTTTTCGTCACCCAATAGGCGCCAATAAGCAACACGATGGCGGTGTGTAACATTAGCGAAGCCGTTAATGCGCAGGAAAGTTTCTTGAATTTCATAATGTGTCCTCCGAGTTTAAGATTGGATGGAAGGGGGTAAGGATGGAAGATTCCTTTCCACACCGTCCGTGGTTTGATGATTGTTAGTTGGATTAGTCAAAAGGGAGAGCAAGGAACGTGCCATCAGTGAAAGTCCAATTTTATGGGAGATTTCGACGAAGTACGTTCACTGAGCGTACCGGATAGGGCAGGATTGTCGTTTTCCGTGCCCTGCATCGTGCAACAGTCGGGATTATCGTTCAGATTTTGTGCAGGAGATCAAACGACTGAACATTAAGCGCGCGATATGTATATTTCCAAGTCTGTAGGGTGCGCATTGCGCACCAGCCTTTTCTGTTGCATTTCATGTCCGTCGGCAGCGTGAATCGACTGCTGCCACCGCGTAGGGAACGCAAATCTGCTTTCCATAATCCTGTAATACCCCTACTTACCGACCAACATCCTGCGACTCGCCCTAAAATCTCCCGCCGCGAGCGTGCAAAAATACACGCCCGCTGCAACAGATTCGCCGCGCTCATTCCGTCCGTCCCAATACGCCGCGCGATCCCGGCTCCGATACACCCCCGCTGGCTGATAGCCGACCGCCAACGTCCGAACCACCCGACCGTGCACGTCATAGACTGTCAGTCTGACATCCGCCGCCTCCTTCAACTGATACGGTATCCACGTCTCCGGATTGAACGGATTGGGGTAATTCGGCAGAAGCGCCGTTGTCATCAGCGTCGAATCAGCGACGGAGGAAGCAAGCTCTCGTGGATGTCTAGTCCCATCCGCGACCACTGCACGCTTAATACTTCCCCAAGTCATGGCACGCCTGAGATCCCACAGTAGTATCGCTGAACCCCAACTCCCGCTAACAAGCGTGCGCCCGTTAGGGGAGAATGCAACAGAGGTGACATAACCCGTATTTCCTTCAAGGACCTGCAAGCCTTCACTAGTTCGGGTATCCCACAAACGAATCGTATTGTCCCAACTTCCACCACTTACAAGCGTGTACCCATCGGGCGAAAACGCTACAGAACGGACCGTACCCGTATGCCCCTCAAGGGTTCGTAGATGATTCCCAGTGCGGACTTCCCACAAACGAACCGCGTAGTCCTCACTTCCACTGGCGAGTGTGCTCCCGTCTGGCGAGTACGTTACAGTATAGACCGTACCCGTATGCCCCTCAAGGGTTCGTAGAGGGGCACCAGTGCCGGCATCCCACAAGCAAATCGTGCTGTCCGCACTTCCACTGGCTAACTGTGATCCGTCCGGAGAAAACGCCACAGTCCAAATCTCCCCTATATGTCCCTCAAGGGTCTGCAGGCGATCTCCGGCGCGAGCATCCCACAAATGGATTGAGTAGTCTGGCCAACCTCCGCCACTAGCAAGCATGGTTCCGTCCGGGGAAAATGCTACGGAATAGACATAGTTCGTATGTCCTTCGAAGGTTTGCAGGTGTCGGCCGGTATAGACATTCCACAGTCTAATCGTATTATCAGTACTCCCACTGGCAAGCGTAAATCCGTCAGGCGAGAAATCTATGGAATAAACATCTCCTGTATGCCCTGAAATGGTCTGAGAATACCTCCCATCGTGGATATCCCACAACTGAATCGTGTTGCCGAAACTCCCCGCACTGGCAAGCGTCAGTCCATCTGGCGAGAAAACCATGGAACGAATTCCGCCCGTATGTCCAGAAAGCGTGTGTAGGCGTTCACCAGTGTTGGCATTCCAGAACTGAATCGTGTCGTCCCAGCTCGCGCTGGCGAGTGTTAATCCATCGGGCGAAAACACTACCGATACGACCGGAGCCGTATGTCCCTCAAGAATCTGCAGGGCTTCTCCAGAGCGGGCATCCCACAGACGGACCGTATTGTCGGGGACATCGTTGATAGCGTCCCCGCTTCCACTGGCAATCGTCAATCCATCGGGCGAGAACGCCACCGAATTGACCGAACGCCAATGCCCCTCAAGGGTATGCATGGCTGCCCCGGTGCGAACATCCCACAACCAGATCGTGTCGTAACTTTCTCCGCTCGCAAGCCTCAACCCATCACGCGAGAAAGCCATGGAATTGACAGTACTCCGATGACCATGGAGAATTTGCTTTAATTCCCCAGTACGCACATCCCATAGCCGAATCTCCTCATTACTCGCGCTGGCAATCGTTAATCCATGGGGCGCGAACACTACGGAATTGACCGTATTCGGGTGTTCTTCAAGAATTTTCAGCCCTTCTCCAGTGCGAACATCCCATAGTCGAACGCTGCCGTCAAAACTTCCGCTGGCAATCGTTAATCCGTCGGGTGAGAACGTGACGGATTCGACCAAATCCGTATGCCCTTCCAGGATGTGTAGGTGCCGAGCGGTGCGAACATCCCACAATCGAATCGTGTTGTCCCTACTTCCACTGGCAAGCGTCAATCCATCCGGCGAGAACGCTATGGATCTTATCGATGATGTATGCCCCGTGAGAAGGTTGACTTCGGTACCGGTAGCCGCATCATAGAGCCAAATACCGACGCTACTCCCGACCGCGAGTCGCGTACCATCTGGCGAATACGCGATTTCAGATACCGCCCCCTTACCGAGACGTGCTCTGGCGCCCGCGGGCAACCCCCACTGAGTAATATCTTGGGAAAAACTGCTCGGTAGAAACAGAGCAGACAAGAATATAAAGCAAACTACGAAAAACAGGTGTCTTTTCATCGAATAATTCGCCTCGCTGGCGAACGTGAAGTTTACTTACCGACCAACATCCTGCGTGTCGCCCTGAAATCTCCCGCCGCGAGCGTGCAAAAATACACGCCTGTGGCAACCGGTTCACCGCGCTCATTCCGTCCATCCCAGTACGCAACACGGTCCCGGCTCCGATACACCCCCGCCTGCTGGTAGCCGACCGCCAACCTCCCAACCACCCGACCGTGCACATCATGAATCGCCAACGCGATCACTGCTGGCGCCGCCAACTGATACGGTATCCACGTCTCCGGATTTAACGGATTGGGGCAATTCGGCAGTAAGGCTGTGTCGGTCGGAAGACGCGGAGACTCGGTCGGTGACGCCACGAATTGTTCAAGAACGATGATTCCTTTTCGGATTCAGTAGTTAGTGACTCATCTTCCGCATAATAGACTTGTGCAATCTCAAATTTTCACATACAAAATCTTGGGGTATATATCCCCAAATGGGCAAAAATCACCGAGGTACTACCGTGAGTCCGATTGATTGACCGGTTTTGCCCTTCCATCGTCAACTTCATTTTACCAAGTAACACACCACATGGCGCTCCTCTGGAGCGCGGGACTCTGGACATGTCGCATTCTATTGACATTGCGCTCCTCTGGAGCGAGGAAAAGGATTTCGACTAGTAAATGTTACTTGCGGAAAGGATTATTCCGACAGGGATAATTGCGTGCTGTCAATTATGATGCGGGATACGGCCAACCGAGAAATTAAACTTTTAGGTGCTCAATAATGCGGAAGATAAGAGTGACTAAAACTTTCCCACTTTTGTTAAAACTCGATCTATTGCTTGTTCTAGTGTCTTCAGACCCTTCGGAGATATGACTACTTTATCGTTTCGTTTCGTTTTCTTTGCTACACTCTTGATAGCATTTTCTATCTTTATTGCAGCATTCTTATCTTTGGCAAGTGCCTTGCTAAACTTCACAACCAAATCCAATGGGAGTACAACAACTCTGATGTCGAAGAATGTGCGATTTTCTAACCCATCTTCTCTTGGTCGAGTGTCAAATTCATAGTCTCCCGTATAATAAAGCAACTCGACGTTGCCCTTTTCGATTTCCACTTTTCCGTAAGCATTGTGAAACAGGCGATACCCGTCATGTGGATAGTACATAAAAAACGGATTCGAATCATTTGTTAGGAACAATAGAACTTGCTCTCCCACAGAAAATTCAGGTGTACCGACAACCCTTGTGTGCGTCATCTTGCCCGTCTCTGGATTCAATCCCTTCCCACCTTCAATCATAAACTTCACTGTAGATTTGCCAGCGTTAGGTTTGCCTTTTAGAACTGTCTGGACATCTACTATTACATCGGTCGTTGCGTCCTTAACCGAATCATCAAAGGTTATACTGCGGGATACAAACTGTGTGGCTACAACCTCGCCAACGACGACCAATGTACTGCCTTCGATCGCTTTCAACAAAGCATGATTTTCAATATATGCTTTCGTGGCAGCAATACTGGTTCCGAAAGCACTTTCCAGAAAAATAGAGAAGCAAATAAGCGTTGCCATCAACCACTTCATTTTCAGTCTCCTCCCATTTTGAGGCTATAAATCTTCGTAGTGGCTAAAGTTAGTGATTCATTCGCTAACTAATTAATGCTTACGAGACTGTCACAAGAAACCGTTATACCACGCCGGTAGGTGCGATCAAGTGACTGAATAAGGAACGCGATAGAGATCCCTTTCTAACCGCACCGGCACCGAACACTTACCATGTATTTTTAGAAAATACACCAGCTAGTTTTGACATTTTTTAGTCTGTAGTGTACGATCTTTATTTAGAATCGGATTAAGTAGAATCCAGCTTTTACTCTTAAAGTCGCCATCTACTTATTCCATTCCTTTTTGCACGGCTGGATTTGCCGTTTCTAACCGCTTGGCATCAGCCAGCCACAGTCTTATCTCCTCTGCCGTGAGGATATCATGTCCATCCACGTGACTAAACGGGGCGGCGTTTCCGAACGCCTCGGCAATCCGATCCAAATCTTGAAGGTTCACCACCCCATCGCCGTTGATATCCGCACGAATTTGGCCCATCTGTCCAAAATTAGCGGCGACAAACACCAGATCCAGGATATTCACGATTCCATCGGCATTGACATCCGCCGCCCTTGCTCGAATGAGGTTTGTGTACGGGGTCACGTCCCACAGCAGGACAGTTCCGTCCATGCTGCCGCTGGCGAGCGCCAGCCCATCTGGACTGAAGGCTACGCTCGTAACATCAAGCGTGTGTCCCTTGAACGTACGCAGCAGTTCGCCGGTCTCTGCATCCCACAGACGAACAACATCCTCCAACCCCCCACTCCCGCCGGCAAGCGTCGAACCGTCCGGACTGAAGGCTAGGCTATTTACCTGAGCTGTGTATCCTTTGGATGTACGCACTTCAAGCGTCCGCAGTTGCGTACCTGTATTCGCGCTCCACAGACGAATTTTGCCCAACGCCCCACCAGCAAGCGTCGAACCATCCGGGCTGAAGGCTAGGCTGTGTACACTCGACGAACGTTCTCTAGGCGTTCTCTCCTCAAGCATCGGCAGTTGCTCACCTGTTTTCACATCCCACAAACGGATTCCGCTCCTATCCCCACTAGCAAGCGTCAATCCATGCGGGCTGAAGACCAAGCTCTTGATATCCCTCCCATACCCCTCAAGCGTCCGTGCATGCGCCCCCGTTACCGCATTCCATAGATGGATGCTACCGCCCTTGTCCCCGCTGGCAAGCGTCAATCCGTCCGGGCTAAACGCCACACAGGTCACATCTACCGTATGTCCCTCAAGTACCCGAACCCCCGCACCCGTGGCAGCGTCCCACAATCTGACTGTATAGTCCTCGCTCCCGCTCGCGAGGATTAAGCCATCCGGACTGTATGCAACGCGGGTTACGTTCTCCGTATGCCCTCGGAGCGTTCGCATGTGCGCACCCGTAACCGTATCCCAGACATGAACAGCGCCATCCTCATTTCCGGTGGCAAGAGCCGAACCCTCCGGATTGTAGGCGGTGCTACTGATCCCGGCGGTGTATCCCGCAGGTGTCCATACCTGCACCCAAGTGTTCGTGTCCCATAGACGAATGCCGCCATCCAGGCTTGCGCTGGCGAGCGTCAGACCATCCGGACTGTACGCCAAGCCATTCGTCCAAGACATATGTCCTTGGAGCGTTCGCAGATGCGCTCCCGTTGCGGCATTCCAAAGAAGCACGTTGCCTTCCGAATCCGCACTGGCAAGCGTCTCGCCGTCGGGACTGTACGCCACGCTATTGACCAGAGCGGTATGTCCCACAAGCGTCCGGAGGTGCGCCCCGGTAGCCGCATCCCACAGACGCACGGTGCGGTCCCAACTCCCGCTCGCGAGCGTCTTCCCATCCGGGCTGAATGCCACACTATTGACTTCCGCCCTATGGCCTTCAAGTGTGCGTTTGTGTACACCTGTATTTGCATCCCACAGTCGAATTTCAAGCCAACTCGTATTCGCAAGAGTACGTCCATCCGGACTATACACTACGCTATTGATCCAAGAGTTCTGCCCCTCAAGCGTTTGTATCTTCGCGCCTGTAGCCGCATCCCACAGATGGATGCTGCCGCCCCAACTTCCACTGGCAAGCGTCTCTCCATCGGGGCTGAACACAACGCTATCCACTTGACCCGAGAACCTCTCAAGCGCGCGAATGTGTGCACCCGTAGCCGCATCCCACAGATGAATCTGCCCGTCGTAGGTTCCACTGACAAGGGTCTCTCCGTCCGGGCTGAACGCAACGCACGTGAAGATGGAGGAATGCGTGGTGAATAGCGCGATTTCTTGATTCACTGCCGTATCGTAGAGCCAAATCCCGATGGTACTCGCTACCGCGAGCCGCAGTCCGTCCGGGGAATACGTAATCTGAGATACTCGACCTTTGCCCAAGCGCATTTTGGCGCCGTCCGGTAATCCCCAGTGCGATGCGTTTTGGGCGAGGGCGTCGAGTGAAAACAGGATGGAGAGCAAGAGAATGCAGGTTTTGAATAACATCGCTTTTCTTTTCTGCATGGTCGTTCTCCTTACAGTAGGGAACGCAGATTTGCGTTCCTCAACCCTCTCCAAGTCGCGCTGAAATCCCCTGCAGCAAGGATCTGTATGGTAGGCTCAAGCGAGTGAATAGGTCAAGCTAACTTCGTAGGTTGGGTTGAACGAAAATCCAAAACAGATTCCGCATAGCAAGAGGACTTCCGACGTTACAATCTACCTGAAAACGCGGAAAATTAGAGTGAAACCCAACTCCTGTAGTAAATCAACCGACCGAATAGATCAACTGAGCGGATAGCGAAGGAGCAACTGACCGATAGGAGTTCCCGCGGTAGAGATCCCATAGTAAATCCTGATAGAGATCCTTCCGACCAGCCTTGCGTAGGAGCGATCTCCAGGTCGCGACCTCATTTCACGCACAAAACATATCCACTACACAGTGCGCAACCGGCAATCGACGAATCACCGAGATCCTCTCCCATCGCCCGCTCCGCATACACCTCACGGGAGGCTGGACGCAACTTTCTTCAACCTGCCCCACATTGTGATGCGGCTGCGCTGCGGCGAAACCGAGAGCTCTCCGGGATAAAGCCAATCCGGTGCGGAATTCCAGAACTCGGGATCGTGTTGCAAAGCGTTGACGGCGCCGTTAGTTGCATCCACCACGTAAATCCCAAATACACGATCCTTGCGCCAAGATTGAAATGCAATGGCGTCACTCTGCGGTGACCATGTAGGATGTTTATCACCATTTATCTTCGTGAGTTGTCTCTGATTCTCCCCGTCGCTATCCATCACCCAAATCCGGTCATTTGCCATATACGCAATGCTTCTCCCGTCGGGTGACCATGACGGCATACGTTTGAACCCTACGTCATGCGTTAACTGCGTCCGATTTCCTCCGTCGGCATCCATCACGTAAATCTGGCCATGTGTGTACACGATGCGCTTCCCGTCGGGCGACCAGGACGGATGAGCGCCTTCCTCCGTTAGTAGTCTCTTGTTGTTCCCGTCCGCATCCATCACGGTAATCCCATCGTCCCCTATATGCCTCTCTGGATCAAGATGGGCGTCGTACAGAATTTTCGTGCCGTCGGGCGACCAGTCCGGATTACTGTCCCCCAACCCGTCCGTCAACCTAATCGGGTTCTTCCCGTCGGCGTCGATCACCCAGATTTGCTTGATATGTTTGTTTCTATTGGTTCTATTGGAAACAAAGGCAATCTTTCTGCCGTCGGGAGACCATGCCGGTAGGAAGTCCTCTGCCGGCTCTACCGTTACTCTTCTCTGGTTTCTCCCATCGCCATCCATGACATAAATTTCCGAATTCCCGTCACGCGAAGAGGTGAAGGCAATCTTGGTTCTGTGAGAGGCGTAACCGTTTTCTGCCATTTGCATCTGTATTAACAGGGAGGCTACAAGCGCTGCCGCGAACAAGCGTCCACCTTTGAAAGACATTTTTTTCCTCCTTAGTCATAGCTAAAGCAATTTACGACTCACAAGATTCTAGATATCCCATAGTAAATGGCAGCCCTTATCCAGTCGGTTGATTGCGCCGTACAAGAGTTTTGCTTCGAGCGGCAAGACAGATCGCTCTACGCGTATTCCATTCCGTGTCACGCATCAAATATTGATTGATGAAAATGTGTGTTTTGGGGAGAGCGCAACATCTGTGCCAACGGGAAACTCCATTATACGGCTCTCAAAGACGGTTTTCGTGGTTCAGGTGAACGAAATGGGTCAAAGTTTGGGTTCGCGTTGCCCTGTAGTGTGCAACGGCAGGTGGATTTGGGTGCGTTGGATTCCGAGGGAGGGTAATTCGTTGCGAGTCTCTTGTAGAAATGTTGGGTTTCGCTCGAATCTTTGGTGCTTTCAGGGAGCATCAAGCAATGGAAGTTTTCTTTCCGTGTGCAATCGCTCTTGGATGTCCGCTCAACCCAACCTACGAACTTGTCTCCGCGCAAAGCCGTCGGGGCAAGATGCCCCTCCTACGCTGGTGGTGATGAGACGGTTTCGGCGCGATGGCGTCGGGGCAAGATGCCCCTCCTACGTTGGTGGTGACGGGTCGGTTTCGGCGGGAACGGGAGAGGGATTTCTTGGATTCGCGTTGACATCCAATTCAAACTATGGTACGTTGATTTTTCGGTTTGGCGAAGGCGCATCAGAAAGGTTGCGGCTGACGGAAATGAGCTTGGACCACTGCCGTATCAGACGGTGTTGTCACGGTTCTGCGAGTTACAAGAAAAGGAGGAAGGTTCATATTGAACGAGCATCTTATTTCATCAAAGGAAATGGCGCAGTTTGTGGCTTCCGGTTACCTGAAGTTCGAGAGGATGGTGCCGAAGGATGTGTCCGACGCATGTCTGGAGGACATGAAGAATCACCGTGGCTATCTTGAGGTGGGCACGCCGTTCGAAGAGACGTGGCCCAAAGGGACACCTCTCGGCGATTTGTTCCGGTTGCCGCAGGTCGAAGGGCTTATCCATTCGTTGGTGGGTCCGAATCCGCTCTATGACCACCACGCAGTCCATCTGTTGCGTGCGAACAGCATGATTGGAGCAGACATGCACCAGGACTCGGTCATCGACTTTCGCGAAAACTATTTCGACATCCAGTTGTCGTTCTTCGCGCACGACACGCCCGACGAGATGGGGGGTACGTTCCTGGTTCCCGGCTCGCATTTTCGAAATGTACGCACCGGTGAGATTCGCGGCTACCAGCAGATCCCCGGCAAAATCTGGGCGACGTGCCCGGCGGGGACGATGTATGTTTGGAACACGCGGGTTTGGCACGGCGCGCGCAGCAACCATACAAATCAGGATCGCTACATGTACAAGCTGCGGCTCAACCCGTCGCAGCCTCAGGTTCGCAATTTCGATACATCGGATATCGATGACCCGAAAATCGGAAGTATTCTCTCGAAGGGTCACGGCTGGGAAGGGAACGACATGCGCTATGAGATTATGAAGCGCGTCCAGATGTGGCGGTATGTTTCGGATCAGCCGGATTACGATATCGACGAGCGGTTCATGCGCAGGATTGAGTACCAGCCGCAGCGGATGTCGGCGTGAGGCAGTGGCCAGTAAGAACGGTGGAACGCGCGGAAGAATGGAAGAGAGGAAGAAAGAAAACGGTCTGTTGCCAGTGCATCTCTATGGGAGTTCTATCGGGATTAGCTATTGCCTTCGCTAATCAGTCAGTCGATCCTGCGTGAAGCGTTGGGTTTCGCTTGAATTGAGGTGTTTTCGCGTGGCATTGAACATTCGGCGTTTTTTGGCGTGCGTGAATTCTTCTTGGATTTTCGCTCAACCCAACCTACGAGTTGGCAATCTTAAAGGCTGGTGGGCCGTAGATCTCTATCGCGCTCCTTATTCATTCGCTTGATCCCACCCTACAAGACCTATGGGGTTGGGAAACCCAACCCCTACGAAGAACCGTGCTCGCATGCATAACTCTCAATTATTTGGCGTCACGAAATTTCAACAGAACCTTGATGTTTTATTTATTGACGAGCATTCTGCGGGTGGCGGTGAAGTTGCCCGCCGTGAGGGTGCTGAAGTAGATGCCGGTGGCGACGGGTTCGCCAAGTTGATTGCGTCCGTCCCAATAGGCGGCGCGATCCCGGCTCTGATATAGACCTTCGGGTTGATAGCCAATCTCCAGTGTTTGTACCCTCCTCCCATGCACGTCATGAATCGTTAAAGTGACGTGTGCAGGCGTCTTCAGTTGATAGGGTATCCACGTCTCCGGATTGAACGGATTCGGGTAATTCGGCAATAGGGCTGTCTCCGTAGGAACCCTTAACTCCTTCGTCAGCGGCGTTAAGAGTCGTTTAAGCGCGATAATTCCTCGCTTCACGGCTGAATCTGTGGTTTCCAATTCTTGGGCATCAGCTAGCCACTTCCGCACATCCTCGGCAGTTAGCGTTTCAAGTCCGCCCACTTGACTGGAGGGTGAGGCGGCGGCGTTTCCGAGTGCCTCGGCAATCCACTCCAAATCTTGGAAGTTGACAACCCCATCCCGGTTGATATCTGCCCCACCTCCCCCCATCTCCCCGAAACGTGCAGCGACCAACACCAAGTCTAGGATACTCACGATTCCATCGTGGTTGACATCTGCCGCCCTTGCTCGAATGAGGTTGGTGTGAGGGGTTACGTCCCAAAGCAGGATTGCCCCATCCAAACTGCCGCTGGCAAGCGTCAATCCGTCCGGGTTGAAAGCGACGCTCCTCACTTCGGAGACATGTCCGTTGAAAGTACCCAGCATATCCCCTGTAGCCGCATCCCACAGGCGGACGGTATTGTCACTCGATCCACTGGCAAGCATCGCACCATCCGGAGTGAAGGCGACGCTCTCGACGTAACCCGTATGTCCCTTAAGCGTCCGTAGCAGCCTACCCCTGCTCGTATTCCACAGACGAACGTTGCGGTCACGATTCCCGCTGGCAAGCGTCAAGCCATCCGGGCTGAACGCCAAACTCGTGACGTTGGAGGTGCGTGCTTGAAGCTTTCGCCTGCGCACACCGGTGACGGCATCCCATAGATGGATGGCGCCGTGGAAACTCCCGCTGGCAAGCGTCAGACCGTCGGGCGAATAGGCGACGGACAGGACGATGTCCGTGTTGTCGTCAATTAGCCTCAGTTGATCGCCCGTTCTCACATCCCATAGACGTATGGTACTGTCCCAACCTCCACTCACAAGAGTCGATCCATCCGCACTGTACGCCACGCCGGTGACCCAATGCGAGTGCCCCTCAAGCGTCCGCCGCGCGCCCGTAACGGCATCCCAGATATGGAGGCTCCCGTCCCTGCTCCCACTGGCGAACGTCGAACCGTCTGGACTGTACGCCACGCAAATGACCTCCTCCTCGCCCGCTTGAAGCGTTCGCATCTGCGCAGCCGCAGCCGTATCCCATAGACGGATGGCACCGTCCCAACTCCCGCTGATAACCCTATTCCCGTCCGGGCTGTACGCGATGCTGTTGATCCAGGAGGAATACCCGTTGATTGACTGCGCCAACTCGCCCGTAGTTGTATCCCAGAGGCGGACGATGTGGTCCCAAGCCACACTAACGAGCGTTTTCCCGTCCGGGCTGAACGCAACCGTCGGGTTATACGCACGACTGCTCCTGCTGGTGCCGACGGCTTCCTCTAATGTTAAGAGTTTATCACCGGTGTCCGGATTCCAGAGACTGACCGTACCGAACCAGCCGCCACTGGCGAGCATCTTTCCGTCCGCGCTGTATGCCAGGCTATTAACCGAAATCCTGTCCGATTCAAGCGTGCGAATGTATTCACCGGTGCGGGCATCCCACAATCGCACACCGCCATCCCAACTCCCGCTTGCAAGCGTTTTTCCATCCGGACTGTACGCCACGCTATGAACCTCCCACGTATGCCCCTCCTCCAGCGTCTGCTTTTGAACACCCGTTTCCACGTCCCACAGACGAACCACGCTCGAACTCCCGCTGGCAAGCGTGTTTCCGGCCCGGCTGAATGCCACTGTAGGCACCATCCAGTCATGCCCTTCAAGCGCATGCAGATGCTTCCCCGTTGCCAAATCCCATAGATGGACGGTGCCTCCATAACTCCCGGACGCAACCGTTCCGCCATCCGGACTGAACGCCAGGCTCAGCAAGCCGTGTTTAATCCCCTCAAGCGTCTGTTTATGCACACCTGTGACCGCATCCCAGAGGTAGATTCCATCCCACCTTACAGTCGCCAGCGCCGATCCATCCGGACTGAATGCCATATTCTCGACCCACGCCGTGCTTTCGTCAAGCAGTGCAATCTCTTGAAAGGTTGTTGTGTCATAGAACCAAATTCCGAGGCTGCTTGCCACGGCGAGGCGTGCCCCATCCGGAGAGTAGGCGACGGGACCAATCAGAGCGCCTTTACCGAGCCGCATGGCGGCGCCTTCGGGCAACCCCCATCGCGACACGTCTTGGGCGGAAGTGTTGACGGAAATCAGGACGGAGAGCAACACAAGGCTAGATGTGATTAACCGCGCTTTTTCGATTCTCATCATCATTCTCCTTTCCTCGATCCAGAGAATCAAACGATCGGATAGCGAGTGCGATAGGACTCAATAGGATTGCTAAACATGAATGGCGCTGTCACCTATTATGCCAGCACGTTCTGAAGCAAAGAGAATAATTACCTTCGCGACGAATTCTTTAATTCGCCCCACGTCGTAGCCAAACGCGCTTCAGGGGCAACACCATGTGGACCGCCAATATTTGGAATCCGTGGCCCCCAAATTTTGATGTCATCAAGATGAACAATCATCGCACCACTTGTCCAAAATCTCACGGTGCCCGGGCCTGCCTTTTCATCTTCATATTGGGCTATCAGATAGCCGTTGAAATAAAATTTAAACAAGTGCTTATTAGCCACGACTTTGACTGGGATCCATCGATTTAGCTTTATTGGTCGTCCGAGAGGTTTAAGCCGAAGTGCCGCACGAGAGGTGTCAACCAAAGGAGGGACGTCCAGACCTTCGTCGAAGGGGCGTTCATCTGGTCGAGAAGAGGTGACCTGAATCTCCTGGGGGTGGTGCACGAAAATCGACATTTGTTGGAAGTTATTCAGCGGAAAAGTCTCGTTGCCTATTCGAAACTTATCTCCCTCGCTTCTTCGGACGTCAAAACCGAAAATTGCGGGTGGCTCTGGAACTCCTTTGAATCTAAGTCGATAGGTCAGTGTATAAGAATCCCATTCTTCCGTATTGCCCATTCTTAATTCCAAGTTCACCGAATGCCTCTGTCCTCCAAACACTGGATCTATAACCAAGTAGCCCTCTTCGAATCTCAATACATCCTCGACCGGAAAAGGGGGACCTGGCATTATTAAGATATGCCACCCGTCAAGGTTTCCATCGTTGAAATCATCCACAAACGTACCGGAATATGCCGCCATAACAGGCAATATTGACATCAGCAAGGCTATTGATAACCATTTCATTGTGGAGTTCCTCCTTTGCCTTCAGGTCCGTAGCAGAGATCAAGCGAGTGAATAGCGAGCGCGATAGCACATATTACTCGTTATTCGCTCATTCGAGGAATCTACTATCGGGCTCGCTTGATCGATAGTAATCCCATTACGCATTACGTATTATTTTATCCTTAATCTCTTTCTCATGAATCATGGCAACTTGGGCAAGCCATACAGATATAAAGCGCATACTTCGCCAAAGAGCAACATCCATGCCAGTGGAAAACCCAATCACACCGCTCCAGAAGACGAATTTCGTGGCTCCGGTGCACGGAATAGGTCAAGGTATTGAGTTCGCGTTGCCCTGGACGGTGCAGAGGTAGGAGGGATTGGTTGCGTTGGATTCTGAGGGCGGTAGATTGGCCTAGTCTCCGCGCGCTGCCGTCGGGGCAAGATGCCCCTCCTACGTAGGTGGTGATGAGTCGGTTTCGCCGCAACCGGGAGAGGGATCTCTTGGATTCGCGTTGACATCAAATTTAAATTATGGTACGATGATTTTTCGTTTTGACGAGGGCGCATCAAAGAGATATTGTCGTTTTGACGGTCGGCTATGGCGCTCTCGAATGAGTCCGCACGTCAAGGTGATTTTCAGGAGAGGATCTATGCCAAAAGTTCAGGATATCTTAGTGTTCTTCCAAACAAGTCCCGGTCTCGACATCACCCCTTCCGCGTGGTCGCGGTACGAAGCGTCCAAGGGCACGGGGATCAAGAACCTTGTCGAGGAAACGGAACCCCCATACAAACATGCGTTAGCGGCGATGCGCGACGGATGGCAGGTTATCCAGATGAGCGAGATGAAACATCGCAGCGCCGACGACGGATACGAACTTGGACCGCTGCCGTATCAGACGGTGTTGTCCCGGTTCAGTGAAATACAAGATGAGGAGGAAGGTTCATAATGACCGAGCATCTCATTTCATCAAAGGAAATGGCGCAGTTTGTGGCTTCCGGCTACTTGAAGTTCGAAGAGATGGTGCCAAAAGATTTGTCCGACGCCTGTCTGGAGGACATGAAGAACCACCGCGGCTATCTTGAGGTGGGCACGCCGTTCGAGGAGACATGGCCCAAGGGCACGCCGCTCGGCGATGTGTTCCGTTTGCCGCAGGTCAAAGGGCTTATCCATTCGTTGGTGGGTCCGAATCCGGTCTATGACCATCACGCGGTGCATCTGCTGCGGGCGAACAGCATGGCGGGTCCAAACATGCACCAAGACTCGGTCATCGACTTCCGCGAAAACTACTTCGACATCCAGTTATCGTTCTTCGCGCACGACACGCCCGACGAGATGGGGGGTACGTTCCTGATTCCCGGTTCGCATTTCCGAAACGTGCGTACGTTCGAGGTTAAACTCTACCAGCAAGTGTCCGGCAAAATTTGGGCGACCTGCCCCGCGGGGACGATGTATGTCTGGAACACGCGGGTGTGGCACGGCGCGCGCAGCAACCATACGGACCAGGATCGCTACATGTACAAGCTGCGGCTCAACCCGTCGCAACCCCAAGTTTGCAATTTCGATACCTCGGATATCGACGACCCGAAGATTGGCAGCATTCTGTCGAAGGGTCACGGCTGGGAAGGGAATGACATGCGGTATGAGCTGATGAAGCGCGTTCAGATGTGGCGGTACGTCTCCGATCAGCCGGACTACGACATCGGCGAGCGGTTCATGCGCCGGATCGAGTACCAGCCACAGCGAATGTCGGCGTGAAGCAGTGGAGAGTGACTAGTGGTTAGTGGCCAGTGAATTCGGTCCTACGAGATGGTACAACGTAGACTACATTACGCGGTGGGTTTGTCAATCCACCGCTCACCAACCTCTGTAGGATCAAGCGAGTGAATAGCGAGCGCGATAGAGATCCATCAACCGACTGGCTAAGGAGGGCGATAGAAATCCCTTCTAGCCCAACTCTACGAGAGATACCACTTAACCAAACATAATCCGCGCAATCCGTGTAATCCGTTTAATCCGCGATTCAGACAATCACCAAACATCCCATATGCACCATCTATTCAGAAAATAACCCACTAACTGGTCTTCTCGCTAAGTGCATATGGATGCGTTTTAAAGTGGTAGGCACACGCCGTGTGCCGTAAACTGCCTCACACGACTCAACGGTCAGTAGGAGCGACCTCCTGGTCGCGATTCAATGTAATCAAGCGACTGAATAGGATCAACCGAACGGATAGATCAAGCAAGCGAATAGCGCGCGCGATAGAGATCTTGATGCGATAAAAATCCCTCTTCTCGCCCAACTCTACGAGGGATACCACTTAACCAAACATAATCCGCGCAATCCGTGTAATCCGTTTAATCCGCGATTCAGACAACCACCAAACGTCCCATATGCCCTATATCATTTAGAAAATCAACCGCCGAATAAGGAAGGTGATACAAATCTCTAATACAGAACTGCATCCCGGAAAACAGACCTTCATCGATGATTTTTTCATTGAATCGCTGGACGGTGCACACCGCGTGCTTAACCCCGCGGAAAAGCTAACCGTTGACGAACCGTTGAACATCATTACCCCGGACCAACCGTGGGAAAGCGATGACATCGAACGCACCGGCAATTTCGTGTACGACGAAATCAATCGTACGTTTCGGATGTACTACCACGGCGTGGATTCGCAGGTGTGCGTTCTGGAGTCGAAAGACGGGTTACACTGGGAACGTCCGAACCTCGGCTTGGTCGAGTTTAACGGTTCCAAAGCCAACAACATCACGAACTGCCCATCCCACATAGGCGCCATCCTGTGCGATCCGCATGAAACCGACGAAGCGTACCGCTGGAAGCGGATCGAATTTCAACCTCAAGGAGTTGGTCCCGACGGCGAGCGGGTGTGGTGCGCCTATTACTCCCGCGACGGATACGATTGGAAACTGTATCCGCCGGGCACGCACAGCACTCAGACGCAGCTCTTTGCGTTCGGTTCACGGCGAGAGACCTTCGGTGGTCCAATCGATCCCGACGCACCCTATGTGTGGTACACGCAACGGGGCTCGAGTCGACGCACACGCGTTCTGGGACGCCGCGACAGCCAAGATTTTCTCAACTGGTCGGGGCTGCGCACGGTGATTGAACAGGATCTCGACGACCCTATCGGCACCGAGTTCTACAGCGCCAGTTTTGACGCGGCGAACCGCACGGACGGCGGTTTGCATATCATCATGCTCAACACCTACTTGACCGACATAACCGAACCTTACGCTATCGACGATCCGGAGACATACTGGGGAGCGGAAAAAGGACCCGCCGTAATTCCGGCGCGGATTGACGGACTTGTCGACACGCAATTGGCGGTTAGCCGCGACACCGTACACTGGAAACGCTACCGCGAACCGTTTATCCCGCGCGGCAACCCCGGCGCATGGGATTGGGGGATGCTTTACGGCGGAGCGCCCATAACGCACGACGGAAAGACACTGTTCTTCTACGACGGTTATCGCGAAACCCATAACTATCGTTCGCCGCGACCCTACGAAAGGGGTTTGTCGGCGGGACGGGAAAAAGCCAAGGGGCTCGCATCCTTGCGGCTTGACGGGTATGTCAGCGTGGAAGCGGTTTCCTACGCGCCCGGCGTTTTAACGACGCACCGCTTCCGCCAGGAGTCCGGCGGCACCATCGGAGTCAATGTCGACGCTTCGGCGGGCGAGTTGCGGTACGAAGTCTTGGAGGACACGGGCGAACCCATCCCCGGATTCACCGCCGCCGAGTGCGACCCAATCCGCGCGGACACCGTAAACGGCGAGTTGTCGTGGAACGGCGTCCCCGGGTGGCCCGGTCTGAGCGACGAGCGGCAGGGGAGGTATCCGAACCTGCAGAAAGAGGAGTTCTACATCAAGTTGCGGTTCTACATTTCTCCGGGTACCAAACTGTACTCGCTGACGTTAGACCCGCCCGAGGTCACCGCATGGGGCGTCAAAGTCAGGGGGAGGATCGATTAATCTACTACCGTAGGAGCGACCTCCCGGTCGCGATATGTTGCACGACCGGCCTCATGGTTGCGATTCCGTAAATCTTTGAAATGGGCATACAAGACATGTTAGTTTCCGACAAAATCCGTGCGGAGATCGAGCCGCACCTGATACAACTCAGGCAGGAGGGGTGGTGCGTGCTGGAGGGTGTCATCCCCGAACCCGAAATCGACTCCGTGCGTGAATACGTCTCGGTGTCGAGTGAGAAGGCGCTTGAGGCGTACACAAACGACTGGATAAGCATCATTGCCGGCGTACCGGATTTCGCGCCCTACCTCGCCGACGAACGGGTGTTGGGGATTGTGAAGACGATGCTCAATCACCCGCATGTGCGAATCGCTCAAACCGAGCTGAAGACCATCGCGCCGCACAACGGCGACGCACTTCTCCGCACCTACCATTCCGACTGGCCTCATGATCTCCGAGATCTATCGAAATCAGGGCACATCCTTCAACCCTTCCCCAACATCACGATGGCGGTTGTCACGCTGTGGATGCTCTCGCCGTTTACGGAGGAGAACGGCGGCACCTGGATTGTGCCGCGCAGCCACCGTGACACGCGGAACCCGCGGGGAAACGACGGCATCGACCAGAACAAACCGATTCCGAACGAGATGCAGGTGACGGGTAGCGCCGGCAGCGTGTTAATGACGGACAGCCGCATTTGGCACACCGCCACTGCGAATCTGAGCGATGAGCCGCGGATTGCGATGTTAGCGCGCTATATCCCGTGGTGGGTCAGCGTGGAGATGGGGAAGCGCAATCGGGTGACGATACCGGCGAATGTGTTTGCCACCTTCCCGGAGAATGTCAAACCCTTGTACCAGCACCGCGTGACGGAGTAACGTCGTTAAATGCTTGTCGCTTGCACCTCACCACCTCAGGTCGGTTGACAGATAGAAATCCCTCCCGATTCCCGACAAGGCAGGAGGGATCAAGCGAGTGGATAGCGAGTGCGATAGAGATCCCCTCCGATTCCCGACGTGATGTAGGTTGGGTTGAACGCTAAGCGATGCGATTCTTTGGCTTTCAGCATAGAGCGTCGGCTTTTTGATACTGACATCGTGTCGATAGAGTGAGTGAACCCAACACTTCATCCGATTACCGACAATAAAGGTTCCGCATACCGTAGGAGGGAATTCCAATTCCCGACTTCCTAATTTACAGGGAGACACCGTCCATGTTCAAACATCAATCCAGTTCCGCTTTGATTAAGACTCAGCATCACCTCATACTCATCGCTCTATTGACACTTGTTGCGTATTCTCAAAGCGCATCCGCCCAATCGCAGTTAGCCCAAGACACTTACGCCATCTTTGAAGCGAGCTGCCTGAACTGCCATGGTACCGACGGTGCGTTTCGAGAAACACTCCTCATGGAGCACGATGCACTCATCAATGGCGGCACTGTTGTTCCGGGGAACCCCGCTGCGTCGGAGTTGTACAAGCGGTTGCTTGGAAGCACCGAGAAAGGAGCACAGATGCCGCTTGGACAGCCCCAGTTGCCCGCCCAGTCGATTGACACCATACGACGGTGGATATTGGCGGGTGCTTCCGATTGGACGGCAACCACCACAACCCTACGTCGTTTCATCACTCCCCGCGAAGTGCTCACAAGCATTGAGTCGCACCTCAACTCACTCTCGTCGTTTGACCGCCCCTTCGCACGATACTTCACCATGACGCATCTCTATAACGCTGGCGAAACATCTGAGATACTTGCTGAATACCGCAAAGCCCTCTCCAAACTGGTCAATAGTCTGTCGTGGCGGCTCAAAATCACAAAACCGCAGCCCATCGACCCGCATGAAACCATCTTCTACATCGACTTGCGGCACTACGAATGGGATCGGATTGACGGCTGGACGAAGATAGTAGATACCTATCCTTATCACATCACGTTTGACACACCCGAACATCTCGTAATCCGAAATCAACTGGTGCGGTTGCAAACCGCAACAAAGACCGATGTGCCTTCGGTGCATATCGACTGGTTCATTGCAACGGCATCTGCCCCGCCGCTATACGACGACCTGCTTTCTTTGCCCTCATCGGTTCGGGAGTTGGAGACTCGATTGGAGGTTGATGTCGCCCGCAATCTACGCGACGCACCGGGAATTGAAGTTTGGCGGGCAGGATTCAACAATTCCGGCGTCTCGAATCACAATCGGGTGGTGGAACGCCATACCTCTCGCTACGGAGCGTACTGGAAGAGCTACGACTTTGCGGGAAACGTAGGCACACAAAACATCTTTGTCCATCCCTTCAATTTTACACATGACGGCGGTGAAATCATCTTCAATCTCCCCAACGGTTTGCAGGGCTACTATCTTGTCGACGGCAACGGAATTCAACTGGATGAAGCGCCGATTAGTATCGTTTCCAACCCGGCTGCGAGTGACCCGACGGTGCGCAACGGTATCTCCTGTATCGGGTGCCATACGGAGGGTATGAAGACGTTTGAAGACGAGGTGCGTTCCGCTATTGAGGGCAATCCCAATCCGCCATACAATAAAGAACATGCCTTACGATTGTACGTCGAGAAATCCGTGATGGATGCGCTTGTGGCAGAAGACATGCAAAAATACAGAGTAGCGCTAGAAGCCACGGGGGGAACGTTTAGCGGTGTTGAGCCGGTTTCACGATTCCATGAAGCGTTTCAGGGACCGATTGATGCGGCGTATGCTGCGGCTGTCGTCGGATTGCAGACCGACACCTTCCTCGAAAGGGTACGCGAGAACACGGGACTACAGAACGTAGGGTTACTGGCGCTAGACAACCCAAACGGGAGCGTGAAGCGGGACACGTGGACATCAAGCTTTCGAGATATAATTTCCGCGTTGGATTACCCACAGCAAGTTGGAGAGCCGCCGGTTGTGACGCCGCCGGATGTTTTACCGGGTGGGCAGGTTCAAATCCCCGATCCAAACCTGCGCGCGGCCATAGCAGAAGCGCTCGGCAAAAACATAAATGCCGCGATAACTGTGGATGAGATAAAAGGATTAAAAAAACTTGAGGGGCAAAACAGAGATATCCGGGATTTGACAGGGCTGCAGTTTGCAACCAATCTGAACGAATTATTCCTCTGGAACAATCAGATTTCAGACATCTCACCGATAGCAGGATTAATCAATTTACACAATCTCAGATTAAGCGTCAACCCTATATCCGATTTCTCTCTCTTGAAAGGCTTGACGAATCTTACTCACTTGTGGCTCAATGAAACGCCGTTATCCGATTTGTCACCTCTTGCCGGATTGATTCATCTGGAATGGTTAGACTTATGGAGTACAGACATATCCGACCTGTCGCCGCTCGCGGGATTAATCAATCTGAAATCTATAGCTATTACGGGCGGCGGCATAACCGACCTGTCACCCTTTGCAGGATTAATCAACATGGAATCGATATTCATTTGGGGAAACCCCGTATCTAATATATCGGGTCTTGCAAATTTAACAAAACTTAGGAAAGTAGATATCTGCGGCGGAAAGGTATCAGACATAACCGCTTTGGCGGGCTTAACGGGTCTGAAAGAACTGTACCTTCGAGGCAACCAAATATCGGATATATCGCCTTTAGCCGGGTTAACTCAGTTGCCTAGTCTAGAACTTTCATACAATAACATTTCGGACGTATCCCCGCTTGCAGGTTTAACCAGCTTGAAATGGCTGCATGTTGGAAATAACAACATAGCGGACTTTTCGCCTTTGGATGGGTTGCGTGAGAATATAAAACTCATTTGGTACAGCAATCCGGGGTTCCCCAATGGTGGACCGAAAATAGAGGGGCCATGGTTATGGGCTGTGTTACCGGACGCAAGTCTAGACCGCAATACGGATTGGCTATCGGAGGCGAGTGGTGGCGCGGTGACAGAGAGAGACATTGCTGCTCTTGGGGCAGTGGAGGGGGAGACCGTCGGGACCGATGCGTGGACATCCCACAAACTCCCGCCTTCATGGAACACTGGCGAAATTCTGGAACACCCCACTCCCGATGCCGATGGTATCATCTACGGGGTTGTCTCCCTCTATTCGCCGCGCGAGCAGAACACAACGATGTACGTCGGTAGCGAACGCGAGTTTAAGGTCTGGCTCAACGGGAATCTGACCTACGAACGTCTCGGTAGTTGGTGGGCTCGTGATTACGATGATTTCTTGGATGTCACGCTGAAGCAAGGGAGAAATGTGCTGTTAATTGCGGTTAGAACCGCTCATCTCGCTTGTTTCGGGTTCGAACCGGGCACCGAATACACGCTGGGAGCCGGCATAGGCTACGCCTTTTCCGAAACACCGGTCCACATCGGCGACACCTTTACCTTCGATGTCCGCGCAGACAGCGTCTCCAATCTCGCGGGTTGGCAGTTTGATCTCGTATTTGATCCTGCCGTCCTTGAAGCGGTTGGCGTGAGCGAAGGCGACTTCCTGAAGTCGGATGGCGGAACCACTTTCTTCCAGAGCGGGCGCATCGACAATGCAGCAGGAAAAATCACGGGTCTAATTGCGGGTCGGATCAGCGAAGGCGGCGCGAGCGGCAGCGGCTCCCTGCTTCAGGTGGAGTTCAAGGCCGAATCCGAAGGTGAAACGGAATTGACTCTGGAAGACTTTGAGTTCGGCTCAATCACCGGTGAAAATATTCCTGCAGGTCCCCTTGAGATACGCATCACCGTAGCGGAACGACTGGTGACCGGGGACGTAAATCGAGATGGACGGGTGAGTATTTTGGATTTGATTCTCGTGGCGCAACAGTTGGGAAGCAGAGTACCGCCCAACTCGGCCGTGGACATAAACGGCGACGGAATGGTCAACATCTTTGACCTCACTCTTGTGGCGCAGGGCATTGCAGGCGCCGCCGCGCCTGCGATCGAGCGAGCGGATAACGAGCGCGATAGGGATTTGATAGAGACATGGATTACCCTCGCACAGCTTGAAGATGACGGTTCGATTGCCTTTCGACAAGGTATCGCAAATCTCCAAATCCTGTTAGACTCGCTGATTGTTCCTCAAGAGACGGCGTTGCACGCCAACTATCCAAATCCGTTTAATCCAGAAACGTGGATTCCGTATCAGTTGGCAGCCCCTTCAGACGTGGTGCTGACGATTTATGATATGAACGGGGGTGTGGTTCGGCGTCTGGAGCTGCGACATCAATCGGCAGGACTGTACCAGAGCCGCAGCCGTGCGGCGCATTGGGACGGCAGGAATCGGGATGGTGAGTCTGTTGCGAGTGGTTTATATTTTTACACGCTGAGGGCGGGTGAGTTCAGAGCGACTCGGAAGATGTTAATAAGAAAATAGATTGCCTGTTATTTCACCGGCTATGTGTTTCAAAGCACCGAATGCAGTCGCAAGGAAGAAGATTGAGGAACGATGACTAAATGGCAACGTGGCTCTCCTAAGAAAATCGGAGAGGTGAATCACTGTCTGATTGAGTACCAGAAACGCAAAGCCCATCTGTCATGTCCTGCAGGCAACTTTACATTCGGATGTTCTATCAACTTTATTCTGAATAATCAGATGCGTTTCCCCTAAGGTCAAAACCCCCCTTCTTTTGGTCAGTAGCCAACGCATAATTATACGCTTGGCGTATCAAAGACAGAATGTACTCAGTGTCGCTTTGACTCGTGTATCTCAAAATTAAACCAGCGCGAGTCCAATACCCAAGGTTGTTGGGATCACTCTGGCACAATTTTCGCGGATCATGGATTTGATTTTCAGTCAGCAGTGCTAAACGTATTGTCAAGAAAGGACTACGATTACTACTAATAATCCGCACGAAAGCGCCTCTCATCTCAGGTTCTTTTTTGTAAGCGATATAATCCAGAGAACAAGATGTGGGACGGCCCAGTTTTACGAGGTGTGGATGTAATGACTTAAATAATCTGGCTTGTTTCTCTGTTAAATGGCTATAGTTAGTTGATGTCCAGTAATCAGTTTGTTCTCGGTTCATATTTAATCGTTCTCCGTTTGGAACTCGGGCAGTGAGGGTTTTAATGCCTCTTTTTTGTGGTGAGTGACGGGTGGCTATTTGGGGACAAAAGATGTATTAAACGCCCGCCCGGCGAGTTTAGCGAACAGTTCTTGGGTCTTGTAGGCGTAGGCTTTTGGTACAGCTTGGCGCGGCGTCCGAGGAGGAGGTTGTGGTATTGACGGGAACGCTTTTCTTCATTGGCGATTCCTCCGTGGCAGGGATTATACTGAGGAACACACGTTTGGTCAACCCCTGCCAGCTACTTTACAGGGGAAACATCTCCGATTATAGAAGTGTCTCATGGCGGCAGAACGTATGATCGGTATTGGGTTTCACTTAGGTTTTGCCACGTACGGATTCCCATTCAATCCACGCTACGACCCCCAAGAAGTTTATCAAAAACTTAGCGAGTTTTTCCTTTTAATCAGGTAGGAAAATCTCGATGCATTTCCCATGATTAATGGCATAATCGCCCGTTTTTGTGTTACGACCTGAATCGGGTTATGTTAAGATTCAGAATACACTAATACATCGGGAAATTTGCAAAAACCTGACACAAGAAAGAAGGAACCCTCTTATGTTGAGGCGATGCCTGTTCACCACTGTGGTTGCGTTGGCGCTCCTCGTTGTTTCGCAAAATGTATCCGCGCAACCGCCGATTTCCCGTGACACCTACGCCATCTTTGAAGCAAGTTGCCTAAACTGCCACGGCCCCGACGGGGCTTATCGAGAGACGCTCCTCATGGAGCACAGCGAACTCATTGGCGGGGGTACCGTGGTCCCGGGAAATCCCGACGCCTCCGAGTTGTATAAACGCCTGCTTGGCCCCACCAAAAACGGCGTACAGATGCCGTTCGGACAGCCCCAATTGCCCGCTCAATCGATTGACACCGTTCGACGCTGGATTCTAGCCGGCGCACCCGATTGGACATCTACTGCTGCCCCGTTCCGACGTTTCATTTCACCAAGCGACGTTTTGAAAGCCATTGATACACACGTTAAAACAGTCTCGCCGTTTGACCGTCCATTTGCTCGTTACTTCACGATAACGCATCTTTACAATGCGGGTGTGTCATCCGATATCTTGAGCGGATATCGTCAAGCACTTGCCAAACTGGTAAACAGTTTGTCATGGGGACTGAACATCGTTAATCCGCAACTGATCGGCCCGCAGCAAACAATCTTCTACATCGACCTGCGACACTATGAATGGGATCGCAACGCCGGTTGGACAGCGATCGAAGAAGCGTATCCTTATCACGTTGAGTTTAATTCGCCAACACAAACTGCGCTTCGTAACCAGCTATCCCGATTACAAACGGTGCTTTCGACAGCCGTACCGTCGGTAAACGCCGACTGGTTCATCGCTACTGCCGCAAGTCCACCGCTCTACAACGCCCTTCTTTCACTACCTGAAACCGATCTCCAATTGGAAAATCGCCTCGAAGTTGATGTAAAGAACAATATCTCAACGTCTCCAGGTTTGCGTGTCTCAAGAGCCGGGTTTGTAAATTCAGGCGTGTCAAACCATAACCGTGTCGTGGAACGGCATACCTCTCGTTATGGTGCCTACTGGAAAAGCTACGACTTTGCGGGAAGTGTAGGCACACAGAACATCTTCACACACCCGCTGGCATTTACGCACGACGGCGGTGAAATCATCTTTAATCTCCCAAATGGATTGCAGGGCTATTACCTTGTGGACGGAACCGGACGTAGATTGGACGAAGCACCGATTAGCATTGTGTCGAATCCTGCCGCAAGCGATCCTACTGTTCGCAACGGTCTGTCGTGCATCGGTTGCCACACGGAAGGGATGAAAGAATTCACCGACGAAGTACGGGCAGTAATTGAAAGCGACACCAGACCCAGCTACAACAAAGCACATGCGCTAAGGTTATACGTTGAAAAATCCGAGATGGACGATTTGGTAAACGGCGACATGAAGCGATACCAGCGAGCGTTGCAATCAACTGGTGGAGACACCAGCGATGTCGAACCCGTCTCTCGTTTTCACGAGGCGTTTCATTCGCCGTTGGATCTTCACCATGCTTCAGCTTCGGTTGGTCTGGAACCCCAGGTGTTTCTCTCGAAGATACATGAGAATGCCGGATTGCAAAGTGCAGGTTTGCTTGTATTAGACGGTGGGCAAATCAAGCGTGACACTTGGACATCAAGTTTTCAAGATATAATGTTGGCGTTGGATTATCCTCAACAGATTAGCGAACCTCCGGTGGTAACGCAACCAGATGTGATACCGGGCAAACTCATTGAGATCCCGGATCCGAACCTTCGCGCTCTGCTCGAGGAAACACTTGAAACCAATACAATCAGACCTGATACGATGGCAACACTGAAAACCTTACGGGCGAGAAGCAGGAACATCAAAGACTTGACAGGGCTTGAATTTGCGGTGAACCTCGAAAAATTATGGATAGGCGACAATCCTGTATCTAACATATCACCCCTTGCCAACTGCACCAATCTGGTTGAGTTACATTTGTGGAATATGCCGATAGCATTCGACATAGCACCAGTTGCCAACCTGACAAAGCTGGAAGTACTTAGGCATAAAGGTGGCATACATGACATTTCACCTGTTGCCGGGCTCACCAATTTGCGAAACCTAACATTTTATGTAGCCGATATAACGGACATTTCTGCTGTGGCAAACTTGACAAAGTTGGAGATCCTCGCTATTAGGCATTCACCTGTGTCAGATATTAGTCCTGTTGCGGGATTGGTCAACTTGCAAGTGCTCAACATGCACGATTGTCGAATTGCTGATATATCACCTTTTAGGAACTTAACCAAATTAAGAGAGCTTATTATAGATGGTGGCAGTCGTAAACCTCATATACCAAACCTGTTACCACTTGCCAAACTAACAAACCTTGAGAACTTGGATATCGGGGGTTCTTCTGGTGTAACGGATTTGACCGGAGCGGAGAGATTAACACAGCTAAAGGTGTTAAGAGCTGACCATACCCAAATATCCGATGTATCGCAATTAGCAGGGCTGATAAACTTACGGCATTTGAAGCTTGGACACAATCAAATATCCGATGTATCACCATTGACAAGGTTGGTGAACTTAGAGGAGTTGTACATTGACAACAACCAAATAACCGATGTATCGCCGGTTAAGCGGTTAGTCAAGCTACGAACCTTACATGTTGACAACAATTTGATACATGATATGTCGCCATTATGGGAGTTACCCAACTGTCGATTGATAATGCACGAAAACCCGGGAACTCCAAATCAAGGCCCAATAATACAGGGACCATGGCTGTGGATTTATGCGTCTGGCAGAACAATGGATAGTAAATGGTCTCGAGACGGTTTATCAGACCTCAGCAACGGGGCTGTGACAGAAATTGAAGTTGCTACACACGGCGCAACGGAAGGAAAAGCTGTAGGCGACCAAGTGTGGACCTCCCATAAGCTCCCAACTGTGGGCGAAAACAATGTAAAAGACATGTTTGGAGACTATGGGATGCACGGTATTGTTTACGGTAATATCTTGATCCATTCTCCGATAAGACAAGAGGTGATATTACATCACGTAACATTCCAACGGATAAAAGTGTGGCTTAACGGAGAAGCGGTTCGACTGCGAGACCGCATGTCGTCCCCAGATTATCCTGAGTTTTTCCCGATTACGCTGGAGCAAGGCAAGAATGTTTTGTTAATTGCGGTTGATGTTCAGAACAATGGCGAGCCTTCTCACAGCTTTCTCGGATTTGAGGACGGTACAGAATATATCGTAATAAATCCAAGTGTCCACTACGCCATTTCTCAAACACCTGTCCATGTTGGCGATACATTTTTGTTTGACGTGGTTACAGAAAATATCGTGGACTTGGCAGGCTGGCAGTTTGATATCACCTTCAATCCTGACGTCCTTGAAGTTGTAGATGTAAAGGAAGGTGATTTTCTAAAGACCGATGGCGGATCCACTTTTTTCCAGGGCGGAAACATTGATAACAGAATAGGGAGAATTACCAAGATCAATTCGGCACTTCTCTCCGATGTTGGTATGAGTGGCAGTGGCACCATCCTTGAGGTGAAGTTCAAGGCGAGATCGGATGGCGATACGGGTTTGACACTGGGTAACTTCAAGCTTGGTTCTATCACCGGGGAAATCATCCCTGCTCAACCACATGAAATCCGAATCACCGTGGAGGAACGGTTGCCAACCGGGGATGTGAATCGTGATGGTGGTGTCGATATTCTAGATTTGATTCTTGTCGCACGGCGGTTAGGGAAAAGCGTATCCCCCAATTCGCCGGAGGATGTCAACGGCGACGGTGTGGTCAACATTTTCGACCTCACACTCGTGGCTCAGGGCATTGGGGGTGCCGCCGCGCCTGCCGTTGCGACCGGGCACGCCGATGCGGCGACCATAGAGGCGTGGATTGCAGAGGCGCGTCTAGCAGATGACAACTCGCTCGTTTTTCGGCAAGGGATTGAGAATCTTGAAAACTTGTTAGCTTCGCTGGTTGTTCCCCAAGAGACCGCACTCCACCCCAACTATCCGAATCCGTTCAATCCCGAAACCTGGATACCGTATCAGTTGGCTGCGCCAAGCGAGGTCGCGCTCACGATTTATGATTTGAGCGGGGGTGTAGTTCGGCGTCTGGAGATGGGACATCAGACAGCGGGGATGTACCGGAACCGCAGCCGGGCGGCGCATTGGGACGGTCGGAATCGAGGTGGGGAATCGGTTGCCAGCGGATTATATTTTTACACGTTGAGGGCGGGCGAGTTCACGGCGACGCGGAGGATGCTAATAAGGAAGTAACCAAGGCAAAGGATGTGCACATAAAAAAACCCGATAATCCATGGTCGGGGCTTCTTTATCCATTATTTTATGCCATATTAAGGAGAGTGTGATATGCCACGACGCAGACGACGCTTACTGAAATCTTTATCCAAATCCAGTTCCAAGTCCATATTTCCGAGACTGAAAAAGCGAAAATCGCTCTTGCAGCTGATGGGGAAAGGACGCAAGGGTTGGTACGAAAAGGACAAGGTGCAGGAGCGTTGGGAATAACGCCAAAATCCCAAAGTACATTATGGATGGTAGCAGAAAAAGTCTTATGCTGAAGCGTTCGCTAATCGTTGCATTGACCGCACTACTAGCAGTCGCATTATCGAGCACAGTGATCGCCCAGCCGCAGGTAGCCCGAGACGTATACGCCATCTTTGAGGCGAGTTGCCTTATTTGTCATGGGTCCGACGGCGCTTATCGGGAAACGCTTCTCATTGAGCACGCCGCGCTCATAAATGGGGGTACGGTTGTTCCGGGGAACCCCGATGCGTCGGAGTTGTACAAGCGGTTGCTTGGAAGCACCGAGAACGGAGCACAGATGCCGCTTGGGCAACCCCAATTGCCCGCCCAGTCGATTGACACCATACGACGGTGGATATTGGCGGGTGCACCCGATTGGACGGCAACCACCACAAACCTCCGCCGTTTCATTACCCCCCGCGAAATACTCACGAGCATTGAGTCGCACCTCAACTCACTCTCGTCGTTTGACCGCCCCTTCGCACGATATTTCACGATGACACATCTCTATAACGCTGGCGAAACATCCGAGATACTTGCTGAATACCGCAAAGCCCTCTCCAAACTGGTCAATAGTCTCTCGTGGCGGCTCAAAATCACAAACCCGCAGCCCATCGACCCGCATGAAACCATCTTCTACATCGACTTGCGGCACTACGAATGGGATCGGATTGACGGCTGGACGAAGATAGTAGATACCTATCCTTATCACATCACGTTTGACGCACCCGAACATCTCGGGTCCCGAAATCAACTGGTGCGGTTGCAGACCGCAACAAAGACCGATGTGCCCTCGGTGCATATCGACTGGTTCATTGCAACGGCATCTACCCCGCCGCTATACGACGACCTGCTTTCTTTGCCCTCATCGGTTCAGGAGTTGGAGACTCGATTGGAGGTTGATGTCGCCCGCAATCTGCGCGATGCACCGGGAATTGAAGTTTGGCGGGCAGGATTCAACAATTCCGGTGTCTCAAACCACAACCGGGTGGTAGAACGCCATACCTCTCGCTATGGGGCGTATTGGAAAAGCTACGACTTTGCCGGGAGCGTCGGTACGCAAAACATCTTCACGCACCCGCTTCGTTTCACGCACGATGGCGGTGAAATTGTCTTCAATCTGCCGAACGGGTTGCAGGGCTATTACCTTGCGGATGGTAGTGGAATTCGACTGAATGCGGCCCCGATTAGCATCGTTTCCAACCCGGCTGCGAGTGACCCGACGGTGCGCAACGGTATCTCCTGTATCGGGTGCCATACGGAGGGCATGAAGACCTTTGAGGACCAGGTGCGTTCGGTAATTGAAAGCAACGCCAACCCGCCTTACAACAAAGCGCACGCGCTAAGGTTATACGTCGAAAAATCCAAGATGGACGCGCTTGTGGAAGAAGATATGAACCGATATCGCGAGGCGCTGGAAGACACGGGCGGCGAGATTGGTGGTATCGAGCCGATTTCACGTTTCCACGAAGCGTTTCAGGGGCCGATAGACGCGGCATATGCCGCCGCCGTGGTAGGGTTGCAGACCGAAACCTTCCTCGAAAGGGTTCGCGAGAATACGGGACTGCAGAATGTCGGATTGTTAGCCTTGGATGACGAGAACGGGAATGTGAAACGGGATACTTGGACATCGAGTTTCCGAGACGTGATGTATGCGTTGGATTACCCGGGACAGGTTGAAACGCCGCCGGTCATAACACAGCCCGATGTGTTACCGGGTACGGTTGTTCAGATTCCGGACCCGACGCTACGTATAATGATTGCGGAAGAGCTTGGCAATAGCCCCAATGCCCCGCTTACGGTGGAGGAAATGGAGGGATTGGGAACGCTGCTTTCGCTGGATAGGCGTGTCCAGGACTTAACAGGCTTGCAATTGGCAACAAGCCTCACTCACTTAGAACTTGACAACAGTAGGATTTCCGATTTATCCCCCCTGAGAGGTTTAACGAACCTCGAGTTCCTAGAGGTTCACGGTGAGTTATCTGATCTGTCGCCGCTTGCGGAGTCAATCAATCTGAGGGAATTGGAGATCGGAGGTACCAACGTAACCGACTTGTCGCCGATTGCGGGATTAATCAATTTGAGAAGTTTGGATATTGGAGGTACCAAGGTATCCGACGTGTCAGTCCTTGCGGGGCTAACCAATCTGCAAGAATTAGGTATTATCGAAACTAACATACCCGACCTATCGCCGCTCACAGGATTGATTAACCTGAAGGTTTTAAGCTTTTCCGGTACGAACCAAACCGTCATGTCGTTCGCTGCGGGACTAACCCATCTGGAGCACATAGCTTTTAGCACCGACGGTTTTTCCGATATATCACCGCTTGCAGGATTGACCAACTTAAAGGGAATTGTCACCTGGGGCAATCCCATATCCGATTTATCACCCATAGCAGGATTAACAACAATAGAAAGATTAGATATTTGCGGCGCAGAGCTATCAGACCTTTCCCCTTTGGCGGGCTTGACTAATCTAAAGGAACTGTATCTTGTACACAGCGGAATCTCGGATATAGCACCCATCGCGAACTTAACCAGATTAACGCGCCTGAATATCGGTCTCAATCACATATCGGATATTTCGCCTCTCGCGGGGTTAACCAACTTGAAATGGCTGGCGGTCGACAACAACAATATCTCCGACTTTTCGCCCTTGGATGCATTGCGTGCTAACACAAAGATTGTATGGCACGATAATCCGGGCTATCCAAAAGGAGGTTCAAAGATAGAGGGGCCTTGGTTATGGGTCAACGTGCCGGAAACAAGACTGGAGCGCGGTGCCGATCTACTCTCGGAAACAACCGGAGGCAGGGTGACAGAGGAGAGGATTGCTACCAATGGCGCCACAGTGGGAAAACCTGTCGGGAGTGAGGTGTGGATAGCCAACATTCTCCCCTCTACGGATCGGAATAACATCGGAAATATGCTAAGCGACGGCGTTATCTACGGCACTGTATCCCTCTATTCACCACGCGTGCAGCAAACAAGGATGCACGTCGGCAATGATGAGGGACTGAAGGTCTGGCTCAACGGGGATTTGGTCTACGAGGCGTTGGGCGGAAAGGAACTGGAACTTGATTTCAATGATTTCTTCCCGGTTACGCTTCGGCAGGGGAAAAATGTCCTGTTAGTCGCGGTTTCCTCGCCCAGTGCTGAAACTGGCGCATTTTTCGGGTTTGAATCCGGAACCGAATATACGGTGGCGACCGGTATAGGATACTCTTTTTCCGAGATGCCAACGCGCGAAGGCGATAACTTTACCTTCAACATCCGCGCGGAAAATGTGTCCGACCTAGCAGGATGGCAGTTTGATATCGCCTTTGATCCTACTGTCCTGGAAGCGATTGAAGTTAGCGAAGGCGACTTCCTGACGACCAATGGCGGATCGACATTTCTCCAAGGTGGTCGCATCGACAATACAGCGGGTACAATCACAGGACTTAACGCTGCACTGCTCTCTGACAGCGGTGCGAGTGGCAGCGGCAGCATTCTTCAGGTGAAGTTCAAGCCGAAATCCGAAGGCGAAACAACGCTGGTGCTGCAGAACTTCTTATTCGGCTCTTTCACTGGGGAAAACATTCCGGCGGGACCGCTCGAAATCACCTTTACTGTGAACGAACGACGGCGAACCGGAGATGTGAACCGTGATGGGGTTGTCAATATTCTAGACTTGATTTTGGTTGCACGGCAGTTGGGTAAGAGCGTAACTGCCGGTTCGCCGGAGGATGTCAACGGCGACGGGATTGTCAACATCTTCGACCTTACTCTCGTGGCACAAGGGATTGGGGGTGCTGCGGCACCGGCGCCTGGAGTCGCAATTTCAACGACGATAGAATCGTGGATTGCAGAAGCGCAACTTGCAGATGACGGTTCAATTGCCTTTGCACAGGGCATTCAGAATCTTGAGGACTTGCTAGCGTCTTATATCCCCAGCGAGACAGCGCTACTATCCAATTATCCCAATCCGTTTAATCCTGAAACGTGGATACCGTATCAGTTGGCTGCGCCAAGTGAGGTGACGCTGACCATCTATAACATGGACGGGGGAGTTGTTCGGCGTTTGGACGTGGGTCATCAAGCGGCGGGCATCTATCAGAACCGCAGCCGGGCGGCGTATTGGGACGGCAGGAACCGGGATGGAGAATTGGTTGCCAGCGGATTGTATTTCTATACGCTGAAGGCGGGCGAGTTTACGGGGACGCGGAAGATGTTGATACGGAAGTAGTTATCCACAGACAGTCAATCTGTTGGGTTTCACTCGGAGGGCGGGGGATATCAAGTAAAAAGAGAGTTCCACAAATAATTCGACTTTCGGTGTTTTTGGGAAGAGCCGTTCAACCCAACCTACGTACTAATCTCAATGTGTCGGCGGTAGGGCGACATCCACCACCCAGCCTCTCGTCGCGGCGGGTTTATATTCTCCTTCGCGGAGGTAGTCGGAGGTGTGCCATAAACTGAGTTGTTTCCCGTCGGGCATCCACGTCACGGAGGTGAGTGCCCCCGCCGCACGTGCAACCGCGCGTTTTTGATTCGCTTCCACATCAAGTACCCACACCTTCCATCGCAAGCCCATACAGTCTTCATGCTCCATATACGCCAAGTGTTTCCCTTGGGGCGACCATGAGGGCGATGTGTGTTTGAGAATCCTTGTCCGGTTTCGTTCATCGACATCCGTGACGTGAAGGCGTTTGTCCAGCAAGCGGTCAGGGCGAATGCCTCCAAGCAGCACATAAGCAATGTCTTTGCCATCCGCTGACCAGTGAATCTGCTTGACGCGCTGGTGTTGGGTACGAATTTCGCCAATCCTCGTTCCGTTGACGTTCTGCAGTCGAAGGCGGGCGTAACCCGACTTGTAGTGTTGGTGATCCAGCCCGATAGCGATCCGCTCCCCATCCGGCGACCACGAGGGTATGTCCAAGAAACTGAACGCGCCGACCCGTCCTTCAATCGGGATACGGGCAATCGGTGCCAAGCCGGAGGTATCACTGTTGATTTGATACACGACATCGAACCCCTTTTCCCACCGCCTGAACGCGATTTTGTTGGCGACCGGCGACCATACCGGCGCTTCGCCATCCACGAGGTTGATCAGACGTGCGGTTTTCAGGTCAAATGTCCATACTTCGCTCTCACCCTCTTTGCGCGCCTCGAATGCAAGCAGATTACCGTTGAATGACCATGACAGGTTTGGATTGTAAAACTTCCCCTCGCACAACCTCCGAAATCGGTTCGCTTCTTTATCCGTAATCCAGATTTCGCTGGCTTTCCAATACTGTCCGGAGAGATTGGTTCGCTTGAAAAACGCGATTGCTTTGCCGTCGGGCGACCAGTGCGGATATTCACCGCCCTCGGTCAGTTCCAATGTACGGATGTTGGAGCAAATCGATGCGTTGAATTGCACATCGTCGGTTTCTTCAAACCTGCCTATGCCGAATTCGTCCATCCACCCGGTTTCGCCGTCCGGGAGTTCAACTTCGTACCATCCACCCTCTTCATTCAGAATGGGGAGTGCGACGCCGTCGTTGAGATGCAGTTGCACGGGCGAATCGGAACCTTTGGCAGAATAGACGGGCGCCTCATCGTGCACCACGATTCCAATTTCTCGTCCGTCGGGTTGCGGCTTGGGAGATTCCGCCGCTTGATTCTCGAAGGCGTATACATAGCCGTCATGCGACGTGACGTAAAGGGTGCCATCGGAGACCGCAGGCGCCGCGTCAACGAACCCCAGCGTCTTGTATGACCACACCTTCTTTTTCGATACGGCGTCTATGGCGTGGACATGATGGTCTCGCGCGCCAATATAAACTACGGCATTGGCTCTGACGGGGAAGCTGTAGGTGTAATCCACAAAACTTCGCCACACCTCGGCCTCGTGCTCAGGAAATATCGGGCGCAATTTACCTTGGACACAGCCGAATTCAATCCCGTCAATCCGCACGCGATCTCTACGTTTTCCCTCCGCTTCCCCGGTTGCCGCGTTGATGACGTGAATCGTGCGCGTGAATGCGCCGATGTGGACTTGCCCGTCGGCTATAATTGGCGGAGAATCGATCCAAGTATTCGATTTAAATTTCCAAACAAGTTCGCCGGTTTTGGCATCAAGGGCGTAAACATAATTGTCTCTCGAACTAAAGTAGACCTGATTGTTCCACACCGCCGCGGCATACCGGATGGCATCGTCGGTTCGGAACATCCATTTCACGCCCCACCGCTTTGCATCAAGCGCGTACAGTACACCGTCCGTCGAGCCGACGTAGACCGTATCGTCGACAATAACGGGGCTGGCGTGGATGGGACCACCGGTCTTGAATTTCCAGCGCAACTCTAGCGGCGGTTTGAGCGTCGCGTCGGAACTCCTACCCGAAAAATGCAGATCGCGCATGAACATCGCCCAATCTCCAGGGCGGGTTTGGGGTGCGCTCGGCTTTGCGGTTGGTTTGGAAGAGGTTTCAGCGGGCGACTTCGTACTCTCGGCATCTTGGGTATCCCGGGAATCTTGAGATTGACAGCCTATCAGCACAGTGAAAGACACGGACAGGATAAAGATGAGACGCCAAGCCATTGACAGTCCTCGAAAAATGTGTGGGAGACGGCGCCCGTGTTTTAGTGAAAGAGGGCGGTCGTCAGAAGGAAGGATGCGACCAAACCGGGAAAAGTATAGCATTCGGGAAAACGCGCGTCAATGAAAATCTGGTGAGGTTCCTTGGTGTCTGCAGGTGATGTCGTAGAATCGTCGATTGCCGCGACTCACACCATATAGATAGATTTGCGACATTTGGCGTCTCCCTGTAGGAGGGGCATCTTGCCCCGATTTCTGAGTCGCGATTCGGACAGGGATCTCTATCGATCAAGTGAGTGAATACCGAACGATCAACTGAACGGATAGTGAAGGCGATAGTTAATCCTGATAGTCAATCCCGCTCCTTATTCAGTCGCTCGATCACTCCTACAGTACCCGTATTTCGACGGGTTCTGGCCTAGGATTTTATCGGCGGAACAGCACATTGTGATTACGTGTTGTGCCGGATATTTTACTTGAAACTGCCTATTATGTGTGTTACAATTTTTCCCCCGGTATGGTATGAGTTGTCCGCATAATAAGGGTTAAATTTTGACGATTCAAGATTGTCGTCGACAACGGGTTATTTGCCGTAGCATTGAATCCGGAAGCGCGGTGGGATATTGGAAAATTTGATGGATAGGTCGCTTCATGAAGTTGACCGCGAACTTCTCGAAATAACGCTCCAGGATCTGGAACGCCAGCAGAATAGCCTCACCTTAATCCCTTCCGAGAATTACGCCAGTATAGCCGTGATGCAGGCACAGGGCAGCATTTTGGCGAACAAGTACGCCGAAGGCTATCCCGAAGCCCGCTACTATAACGGCTGCGAGTTCATGGATGGCGTCGAATCGTTGGCGATAGAGCGCGCCAAGCAGCTCTTCGGCGTTGACCATGCGAATGTTCAACCGCACGCCGGCACTCAGGCGAATATGGCTGCCTACCATGCGCTTTTGGAAGCGGGCGACACCATTCTGTCGCTGAAGCTCGATCACGGCGGGCATCTGAGTCATGGGCTGAAGCAGAACTTCTCGGGCAGGTACTATAATATCGTTCATTACGGCGTTGATGCCGAGACGGAACGCATTGACATGGACGTTGTTGGCGAGCTTGCGGAGCAGCATCGCCCGAAGTTGATTGTGGTCGGCGCCACGGCATATCCGCGCCAGTTCGATTTCAAGCAGTGGCGAGCGATTGCCGATTCCGTGAACGCGTACCTTTTGGCGGACATCGCACACATCGCGGGGCTTATCGCCGCGGGAGTTCACCCTGATCCGGCGCCGCATTGCGACGTGATAACCACGACAACACACAAAACCTTGCGCGGACCGCGCGGGGCGATGGTGATGTGCCGGCAAGAGTTTGCCGAAGCGGTTGATCGAGCGGTGTTTCCCGGGTTGCAGGGCGGTCCGTTCATGCACGCCATAGCCGCCAAAGCGGTTGCCTTCAAGGAAGCGATGCAACCCGCCTTCAAAGAGTACCAAGCGCATGTGGTGGAGAATGCGCAGGCGATGGCAGAAACGCTCAAGTCGAACGGGCTTCGTCCGATTACCGGAGGGACGGAGAATCACCTGATGTTAATCGATCTGAGCACCTCGTATGAGAAATTAAGCGGACGGCAAGCGGCAGACCACCTTGAGGAAGCGGGAATTATCGTCAATAAGAATACGATTCCCTTCGACAAGCGCTCAGCCGTCACGACGAGCGGGATTCGTCTCGGCACCCCGATGGTCACGACACGCGGGATGCAGGACGGGGAAATGAGGACAATCGCCGAATTAATTACCGAGACACTCGAAGGTCGGCGCAGCTCGGAAGTCAAGAAACGTGTCAAGGCTAAGGTTTTAGACCTCTCCCGCCAGTTCCCGATCTATGAAGATCTTCGTCTCTCGCCGTAACCTGTACGCTGCACGATGTGCCATTCTTTGCGTTTCACATGATGTTGAATTATGAAGAGGCGCTTGCCTATATAAATTCCTTTATCAACGCCGAGAGAAGTCCCGATTTCTCCAGACTGGCACGCCTCTATAACCTTGATCGAATCTCTCGCCTCCTAAATCGACTCGGGAATCCGCACCGAAATCTTAAGGTGATTCATGTCGCCGGCAGCAAAGGCAAGGGATCCACGGCAACATTCATCGCGTCGATTCTCACCCGCGCCGGTTTCAAGACGGGACTGTTTACCTCTCCCCATCTAGTGACGCCGCGCGAACGTTGCCGCATCGACTCGAATCTCATTTCAACGGGGGCGTTCGCCGGCTGCGTGGACCGGCTCAAGCCGGAGATAGAAGCGGTTTCGGGGATAGACGGAATCGGCGATGTTTCTTTCTTTGAAATATATACGGCGCTTGCGTTTACCTATTTTGCCGATGAAGGGGTAGATTTTGCGGTTGTCGAGGTCGGACTCGGGGGGCGTTTGGACGCGACCAACATCGTTAGTCCGCTCGTGAGCGTCATCACCCAAATCAGTTTGGAGCACACGACAATACTGGGCAACACGCACGAAGCCATTGCGAAGGAAAAGGCGGAGATTATCAAACCGAACCGCCCGGTTGTGCTTGCGCCGCAGTCCGAGGAAGCACAATCGGTTTTTGAAGTTGTCGCCGCAGATCGGAACGCACCGGTTTCTCTGGTCGGACGAGACGTAACGTGGGAACACGGAACGCGCGATGTTCATGGACAGACATTCGATGTCCGCACCCCGAATGAATCCTACTCAGACATCTATTTGCCGCTACTGGGTGCACATCAAGCAATCAACGCGGCAACAGCCATAGCGTGTATTGACGAGATTCAAGATTCGGGATATGAAATCTCCACGGCGAACGTGTACGGTGGATTGAAAGACGTTCGTCTGCCCGGACGTACCCAGTTGGTTGGACGTGATCCGTTCATTCTGCTTGATGGGGCGCACTCTCCGGCGTCGGCGGAGGCGCTACGGGACACGATTCACGAGGTCTTTCGCTACGAGAAGTTGATCCTCATCGCCGGATTCATGCGGGACAAGGATTTGCGCGGAATCGGGGAGGCCTTATGTCCTATGGCGGACACGGTCATAGCGACCGAGATGCGCGACAATCCTCGCGGGGTCGGCGCGGAGGAGATCGTGCAGACGTGGTCGGATATTGGAGCGGATCTCCGTATGAGTTCATCGGTTGGCGATGCGATTACGGAGGCGAAATCGATCGCGAGTTCGAGTGACCTGATATGTATCACAGGGTCGATGATTCTTATCGGGGAGGCGATGCAGGTGTTGAGATCTGTGTGCAAAAGCGATCCTCAGACACGCTAATTGTAGGAGCGATCTCCGAATCGCGAGCTATCGTCGGGAATCGGAATTCCCTCCTACGGAAGAATCGCACTGAATTGCGCTACAACAGACCGATCAGAGAAGCGCCGCAAGTGTTGAGGTTTTGAAAGGCTGGTGGGCTGCAAGAGGGGAAATCGACGATTTGGTGATCATCGATCCCACCCTACATGTAGGAGCGATCTCCGAATCGCGAGCTATCGTCGGGAATCGGAATTCCCTCCTACGGAAGAATCGCACTGAATTGCGCTACAACAGACCGATCAGAGAAGCGCCGCAAGTGTTGAGGTTTTGAAAGGCTGGTGGGCTGCAAGAGGGGAAATCGACGATTTGGTGATCATCGATCCCACCCTACATGCCTACATGTAGGAGCGATCTCCGAATCGCGAGCTATCGTCGGGAATCGGAATTCCCTCCTACGGAAGAATCGCACTGAATTGCGCTACAACAGACCGATTGGAGAATCGTCGCAAGTGTTGGGGTTTTGAAAGGCTGGTGGGCTGCAAGAGGGGAAATCGACGATTTGGTGATCATCGATCCCACCCTACATGTAGGAGCGATCTCCAGGTCGCGATTTCCTGTTGGCGCGTAAGTTCTGAACTGAACTAAACAATTGCAAATCGAGAAACTGTTACTTTGGTGGGCGATCTGTCGCCCATTGGGAGGTTGTTAATACTTTACTTTAGAAAAAAGGAGTTGTAATGTCAGAAAATTTTCAACGAAAGGGGCGGTGTCGGATCTACCGGCTAAGCCTGATATTTCTTGTCTTATTGTTGAGCATGGCCGCAACCGATTTTGCGCTTGCCGAGGGGGATGGAGAGCTGCCGCCCGTGCCGGACGCCTGGTGGCTTACGCTAATCGGTTCGATTATTGCTTTGGTGTTTGCGTTTATTTTTTATAAGTCCGTTATGAAGCAGGGCGAAGGAACGGATGTCATGCGCGAGATTGCACAATCCGTGCGCGAGGGGGCGATGGCTTACCTGCGACAGCAGTATAAGGTTGTGACAATCGTCTTTATCGTGCTGTGCGTCATTTTCCTCGTCATGGCGTTTGGATTGCACGCTCAAAACAAAGTCGTGCCGTTTGCGTTCCTGACAGGAGGATTTTTCTCCGGGCTTTGCGGATTCTTGGGAATGAAGACCGCCACCAACGCCTCGGCACGCACAACGAGCGCCGCTATGGATGGTCTCAACGCGGGCCTGCGAGTCTCTTTTCGCGCGGGCGCCGTCATGGGATTGGTCGTCGTCGGTTTTGCGCTGTTGGACATCGCGGGATGGTTCTTAATCCTCTATTACCTGTTCCCGAAGATTTTCCCGGGTTTCTTGGGAAGCAACCCTCTACCCCAAATTACCGTGATTATGTTGAGTTTCGGTATGGGGGCGTCTACGCAAGCGCTCTTCGCCCGTGTGGGCGGAGGTATCTATACCAAGGCGGCTGACGTAGGCGCGGATTTGGTCGGAAAGGTGGAGGCGGGCATTCCCGAAGACGATCCGCGCAACCCTGCGGTTATCGCGGACAATGTCGGCGATAACGTCGGCGATGTCGCGGGTATGGGAGCCGATCTCTATGAATCCTATGCGGGTTCAATCCTCGCTACCGCCGCACTCGGCGTCGCAGCCGTAGCCGCCAAGGAGCACGATAACATCGCGCTCCAGTTGAAGTACCTGTCGGCGCCGATGATTCTGGCAGGTATCGGCGTGATTCTGTCCGTGCTGGGAATCTATATGGTGCGCACCAAAGAAGGGGCGAGCATGAAGCAGTTGATGGGATCGCTCAATCTGGGCATCAACGGCAGCGCGGTCGGGATTGCGGTATTGGCAATTCCGGTGCTGATGTATCTCGACCTGCCGAACAAGTGGCAGATTTGGGGCGCGATTGTGGCGGGCTTGTCCGCAGGTTTGATTATCGGTAAAGTTACCGAGGTCTATACCTCTCACGACTACAGTCCCACACAAGCGATAGCCAGACAGGCGGAAACCGGACCTGCAACGGTAATCATTGAAGGAATCGCCGTGGGCATGCAGTCAACCGCCATTCCCGTGATAACGATTATTGCGGCGGTGGCTGTCAGCTTTTATCTACCGGGCGGCGCCGAAGACACCTTAATGGGATTGTACGGGGTGGGCATTGCCGCGGTCGGCATGCTCGCAACGCTCGGAATTACGCTTGCCACCGACGCCTATGGACCGATTGCCGACAACGCCGGAGGCAACGCCGAGATGGCTGAACTCGAGCCGGGCGTCCGTCAGCGGACGGATCAGTTGGATTCGCTCGGAAACACGACCGCCGCAACCGGCAAAGGGTTTGCCATCGGTTCCGCCGCACTGACCGCGCTTGCACTCCTCGCCGCCTACTTGGAAGAGGTTCGGTACGGCTTGGTGCACCTCGCGGGACAAACACAACTCGACATACCCGGTGTGGGACCGGTAGATACGCTCAAGGTGAGTATTTCCCAGTTCATGGCGTACTACAACGTGACCTTGATGAACCCGCAGGTTTTGATAGGCTTGTTTATCGGGGCGGTTATGGCGTTCTTCTTCTGTGCGTTGACTATGAAAGCTGTAGGACGCGCGGCGGGGGCAATGGTGCAGGAGGTACGGAGGCAATTCCGTGAAAATCCCGGCATCATGAAGGGCGAAGTAAAGCCTGATTACGCTACCTGTGTGGCGATCTCAACCACCGGCGCGCAGAAAGAGATGATCTTTCCCTCGCTGATCGCGATTATCGTGCCCGTGGTCGTTGGGCTTGTCTTCAACGTCGCGGGGGTTCTCGGTCTGCTTGCCGGCGGACTGGCGACCGGATTTGTGCTCGCCGTGATGATGGCAAATGCCGGCGGCGCTTGGGATAACGCCAAGAAGTATATCGAGCAGGGCGAATTCGGTGGCAAAGGCTCCGAAAACCACAAAGCCACCGTGGTGGGCGACACCGTGGGCGACCCGTTCAAGGACACGTCGGGTCCCTCGCTCAATATCCTGATTAAGCTGATGTCGATGGTTTCCGTCGTATTTGCCGGACTGATTGCCAAATACGGTACGGTCATCGGCGATTTGTTGGGGATGAGTTGAATCAAGTCAATCACCACACAGCGTGGGTTGCAAAATCCACTGCATTGACACGGGTAAGGCTTGGATAGGACTTCAGCGGTTTGGTTTTCGTAGGGAACGCAGATCTGCGTTCCTTACTTGCATGATGTATGGAAAAAGACATGGACTACGTAGGGAATAACGATCGTTATTCCCTACAGTTCAACTACGTAAGTCCTATTACTATCGGGATAGTATTTCACCGCGATGAAGTTGTTTCACCAACAGGGATGAATAAACATCATGCCAAATAAACTAAAACGCCACAGCTATGTAATCACCGATGGGCCGGATAGAGCGGCGGCACGGGCGATGCTCATGTTCGGAGACGGCGGATTGTCTCCGGAGGATTTGGACAAACCGATCATCGGCGTTGCCAATACGTGGATTGAGATTGGTCCGTGCAATTTTCACCTCCGTCGGCTTGCGGCAAAGGTCAAAGAGGGAATTCGAGCCGCGGGCGGAACACCGCTTGAGTTTAACACCGTCAGCATCTCGGACGGCATCACGATGGGCAGCGAGGGGATGAAGGCATCGCTGGTCAGCCGTGAGATTGTCGCGGATTCCATAGAATTGGTGACTCGCGGGAATATGTTCGACGGGGTTGTCGCTCTCTCCGCGTGCGACAAGACCGTGCCCGGCACCGTCATGGCGCTGGTACGGCTCGATATTCCGTCGCTCGCGATTTACGGCGGCTCTATCATGCCCGGCAAGTTCCAGGGGCAGGATGTCACGATCCAGGACGTTTTCGAGGCGGTGGGTAAACATGCCAGCGGAACGATAACGGTTGAAGAACTGGACGATCTCGTCAGCAAGGGCTGCCCGGGTCCCGGAGCCTGCGGCGGGCAATTCACCGCCAACACGATGGCGACGGCAATCGAAGTGCTCGGCATTGCGCCGATGGGGAGCGGGAGTGTGCCGGCGGTTCATCCGGACAAAGATCAGGTTGCTTTCGAGGCGGGTCAACTCGTCATGGACATGGTGGAACATGATCGCCGACCAAGCCAAATTATCACGCGCAAGTCGATTGAGAACGCGGTGGCTTCGATAGCGACGACAGGCGGATCGACCAACGGCGTACTTCACATGCTCGCGATTGCGAACGAAGCGAATATTCCATTCGAGATTGAGGATTTCCACCAAATCAATGCGCGTACGCCAACGCTCGTCGACCTCAAACCCGGGGGACGTTTCGTTGCCGCGGATTTGCATCAAGCGGGCGGCATTCCGCTGGTGACTCAGAGGCTGCTTGAGGCAGGACTACTGCACGCCGATGAACTGACGGTGACGGGAGACACGATTGGCGAAGAGGCGTCACGGGCGCCGGAAACGGAGGGGCAAGAGGTGGTGTATCCGATTTCGGATCCCATCAAGCCAACGGGCGGGTTGGTCATCTTGCGCGGTAACTTGGCGCCGGACGGCTGCGTCATAAAGGTCGCCGCCAGCAAACGAACGGTTCACCGAGGGCCTGTCCGCGTGTTTGAGCGCGAGGAGGATACGTTTGCGGCGATCAAGGGCGGAAAAATTAACCCCGGCGATGTGGTCGCTATCCGTTATGAGGGACCGGCGGGCGGACCCGGGATGCGTGAAATGCTCGGCATCACCGCCGCGATTGTCGGCGCCGGGCTTGGCGAATCGGTTGCGCTCTTGACGGATGGAAGGTTCTCTGGCGCCACACGCGGCTTTATGGTCGGTCACGTCGCCCCGGAAGCTGCGCGGGGCGGACCGATTGCGGCGCTGCAGGATGGCGATATCGTCGTGATTGACGTGGAGAATCGGCGAATTGATGTGGAACTGTCGGAGGACGAGTTGCGTGCGAGGCTTGACGCATGGACTGCACCGGCACCGCGCTACACACGCGGCGTGTTTGCCAAGTACGCAAAGAGTGTTTCTTCGGCTTCCGAAGGGGCGGTTACGGGGTAGGGTTGTCAGAATTGTGATTCGTGGGATTCCTATATCGTATTGGGATCTCTATCGATCAACTGAGCGGGTAGCGAAGGCGATAGATAATCCTACTCCGTGTCCAGTCGCTTGACGGATTTCTATCGCAAGGGAACTCTATCGCCCTGGGATCTCTATCGCGCTCGTTATTCACTCACTTGATCTATCCGTTCAGTTGATCGCAGTGCACGCCCTACAGATTTACTAATCTCCGTGCTGCTGCCCTTACATCCTACTTGACCACCAACATTTTCCGTGTGGAAGTAAAGTCGCCTGCACGTAACGTGCAGAAGTAGGCCCCATTTGCCACCGTCTCGTCCTGTTGATTGCGCCCGTCCCAATGCGCCGCACGCTCGCGGCTTTGATACACGCCGGCGGGTTGATATCCGACCTCCAGCGTCCGAACCGCCTGCCCTCTAATGTCGTGAATCGTCAACTCTACCTCCGCGGGTTTCGCCAGTTGGTACGGTATCCACGTCTCGGGATTGAACGGATTCGGGTAGTTTGGCAGAAGCGCGGTTTCTGGCGGACTTATCGGAGCGGCCAAATGCGAAAGTACCAACAACTGCCTCGTCCTATCGGTGACCGCTACTTTCCTAATATCGCCCCAAGTCGTCGCGCGCATAAGGTCCCACAGCAGGATTGTGCCATCGGAACTCCCGCTCGCAAGCGTTAGCCCGTCGGGAGAAAACGCCACGGAATCAGCACCCCACACATGGCCGAAGAGGGTTTGCAGGTTCTCCCCGGTGCGAACATCCCACAGGCGAATGGTGCCGTCCCAACTTCCGCTTGCAAGTGTGCATCCGTCCGGGGAAAAGGCTACCGAACGCAACTCGTCCGTATGACCTTCGATGGTCCGCAGGAGTTCACCCGTGTTGGCATCCCACATACAAATCGTGTGATCCGAACTCCCGCTCGCAAGCGTGAGTCCATCGGGAGAAAACGCCACGGATGTAACGCTGTCCTTGTGACCTACCAGGGCGTGCGTCGCTTTCGCTGCGCGGACATCCCACAATCGAACTGTAGTCCAACCGCCGCTCGCAAGCGTGGTGCCGTCAGGAGAGAACACGACAGATGAGACATAGCCCAAATGTCCTGTAAGCGTTTCCAGTAGTTCGCCCGTGACGACGTTCCACAAACATACTTCGCTGTGTCCTGCGGTGGCAAGCCTTCTCCCATCGGGTGAAAACGCCACGGAATCGACATCGTTCCACTTCCCCCACTCCCTAAGGATACGCAGGCTCTTTCCGGTGCGCCCATCCCATAAACGTGTTGTACCGTCCCAACCGCCGCCGCTTGCGAGAATGGAACCATCGGGCGAGAATACCAGAGACTCTACTCGGCGCTCATGTCCCTCAAGGGTACGAAATCTACCCCCGGTAGTCACATCCCACAAATGAACCACTTCATCATAATACCCCGTATTGCTGGCGAGCGTAAGACCATCGGGATGGTACGCCACGGTAGAGACAGCCTGGGTATGATTCGTGATGCTCCGCAGACAGTCCCCGGTGTGCACACTCCATAACCAGATTATTCCGGAGCCTCTATTCCCGCTGGCTATCGTAAGTCCGTCAGGCGAATAGGCTATGAAATCAACCGTCCCGTTATGCCCGTAAATGCCCTTCAGATGTTTGCGCGTGCGGATATCCCATAGATGAATCGACTCATCGTTACTCCCACTGGCAATTGTGGAGCCATCAGCAGAGAATGCGATTGGTGCATCGTTACTCCCATGTTCCGCGAGAATCTGTGCATCCGCTCCGGTTCGGATGTCCCACAATCGAACTGTCCTGTCCCTACTTCCGCTTACAATGGTGTGTCCATCAGGCGAGAAGGCGACGGATAGCACCGCCTCCGAATGCCCGGAAAGCGTTCGCAATTCCTCTCCGGTTCGGGTGTCCCACAATCGAATCGTACCGTCAGAACTCCCGCTGGCAAGTATCTGCTCGGCTGACGAAAACGCTACGGCACTCACATACCTCGTATGCCCTTCAAGTGTGAGAATGCGTTTTCCCGTATGCACGTTCCACAGTCGTATCTTTGCGTCATGACCTCCGCTTGCAAGCGTGGATCCATCGGGAGAGAATGTTAGGGAAAGCACCTCACCCACATCGTCGAACAGAGTCCGGAGGCGCTCGCCGGTGCGGCCGTCCCACAGCCGAATCGTCTCGTCCCAGCTTCCACTGGCAAGTACGGAACCGTCAGGCGAGAACGCCACGCAACTCACCGCGTACGTATGTCCGGTGAGGAGTTCAACTTCAGCCCCCGTATGTGCATCATAAAGCCAGATACCGATGCTGCAGGCGACCGCGAGCAGAGTTCCGTCCGGGGAGTATACAATGTTACCGGTGATTCCACCTTTACCAAGTCTCGCTTCGGCGCCTTCGGGCAACTTCCATCGGGTATAATCTTGGGTAAAACCGCTCCGCACAGATAGAGCGAAGGCCAACACGAGGCAAAACGCGGCTAACCGAATTTTTTTCATCGGACGATTCTCCTTTTGCGATTTCAGACCTACCGGGTGACGGCACACAGGGAGTTTTATGGGCGTTCTATGGGATCTTTATCGCCGTTGTTATTCACTCGCTTGATTCGACTACTTTCTCACCAACATTTTCCGCGTGGCAGTGAAATTGTCGGCGCTCAGCGTGTAATAGTAGACGCCGTTCGCCACCGTCTCTCCCATCTCATTCCGTCCGTCCCAATACGCGGCGCGTTCGCGGCTGCGATACACGCCGGCAGGCTGGTGTCCCACCGCCAGCGTCCGAACTGTTTGCCCGTTCAGATCATAAATTTCCAGCGTTACCTCTGCCGGGTGCATTAGCTGATACGGTATCCACGTCTCCGGATTGAAGGGATTGGGGTAGTTTGGCAGTAGAGCTGTTTCCGCCGGAATCACCACAGCGGCTATGGATGCAGGTTCTGCGAATCGCCTCGTCCTACCCACCACCCTTATTCGTTTAATATCACCCCATGTCGTCGCAAGTCGGAGGTCCCACAGCAAAATCGTGCCATCATAGCTGGCACTTGCAAGCGAATTTCCGTCAGAGGCGAATTCTATTGAATAGATAGTGTCTGTGTGCCCCTCAAACTTCCATAGCAGCGCGCCGGTACGAACGTCCCACAATCGAATCGTGTCATCTCCATGTCCGCCGATAGCAAGAATCTTTCCGTCAGGCGAAAACGATAGTCCCCTAACCCCGCTCGAGATTCCGTATCCCGTTAGCGTATGCAGCACTTCCCGAGTTCGAACATCCCACACACGAACTGTCAAATCGCTGCTCCCGCTCGCGAATCTGGTCCCATCGGGAGAAAATGCGATGGCAGTAACCGGGGAGGGTTCAGCTGCACCGCCATCCAGTGTGTGAAGAAGTTTGCCGGTGTGCACATCCCAAACATGAATCCCAGAATGCCAACCTCCGGTAAAAACGCTTCTCCCATCCGGTGAGAACGCCACCCCCTCCAGGTAGTCGTCATCGATGGAAATGACGCGAAGAAGGTCTCCGGTACTCACATCCCACAAGCGAAGCAGACAGTTACCTTCATGCTGCCGCCAGCCACTCGCAAAGACCTTTCCATCGGGCGAAAACGCGGTGGATATGTAATAGTCCGTGTGCGCCTCAAAAGCTTGAAGGACTTCACCCGAACGCACATCACACAAGAGTATAGGATGATGTCCGCTTTGAATGGCAAGTGTGGTTCCATTAGGGGAAAACGCGAGGACACGGCCCGAAAGTCCGAAAAGGGTTCTCAACTTCTCCCCGGAGTGGGCATCCCAAATCTCAATCGCCTCCGCGCCGTCGACGGCGAGCGTCTTCCCGTCGGGCGAGAATGCAAAGTTCCCAACCGTGTGCAATAGCGTACGCAACTGTTCCCAGGTGCGGGTATCCCACAAACGAACCGCTCCTCTGCTCGCGGTTGCCAGCTTAACCCCATCGGGCGAGAAAGCTATCGAGTCGACTCCCTCGGTGTGCCCCTCTAGGATTCGGACCTCCTCGCCGGTGCGGGTATCCCAGAATCTAACGGTATCGTCGTACCAGCCGCCTCCACTCGCGAGCACGTCTCCATCAGGCGAGAACGCGACGCTACCGACCGTGTGTGAATGTCCCTCAAGCGTCCCCATTGGTTCCCCGGTGCGTGTGTCCCACAACTTAATCCTTCCATCTCGGCTCAACCTGGGATTCACGCTGTACGGTCCTCCCGCACTGGCAAGCGTAAGTCCGTCGGGCGAGAACGCGACCGACCTTACCGGCTCTTCATGACCTTCAAGCGTATGTAACTTATTTCCGGTCCGGACATCCCACAACATAATCGCACCGTCTCTACTTCCGCTGGCGATCGTCAATCCATCGGGCGAGAAGGCTACGGTGTGGACCGGCTCCGAGTGTCCCACAAGCGTTCGCTTGAGATTTGCGTTCCACCATACGTCCCATAAACGGATAAGTTTGTCTTCGCCCGCACTGGCAAGCGTGGATCCATCGGGCGAGAACCTGACCGAGCGAACCGCCCCCCCATGCCCCGTAATGGTTTCGAATAGAGTGCCGCTGCGGACATTCCATCCCCGAACTGTTCCGTCCGATCCGCCGCTTGCAAGGTAATTGCCGCCGGGTGAAAACGCGACCGTAAGAACTGAATCCGTGTGCCCCGTGAGGAGGTTGAGCGTGACGCCGCTGCGTGCATCATACATCCATATATCTTCGTGAGTCGCAACCGCGATCCGCCTCCCATCCGGCGAATATGCGATCTCGGTTATCCCTGCTTTTCCGATGCGCATCTTGGCGCGCTCGGGCAATCCCCATCGTGTTGAGTCTTGGGCAAAACTGCTCTGGAGTAACAGAACAGCAACAAAGAAAAGACTGAAATCCAAGACTCGCGCTTTTCTCATCGGACAATCCTCCTTTCTGACAAATGTGAATTTTACTTCTCGACCAACATTTTCCGCGTGGCAGTATAATTGTCCGCGGTCAACGTGTAGAAATAGACGCCACTCATCACCATCTCCCCCTGCTGATTGCGTCCGTCCCAATACACGGCGCGTTCGCGGCTTTGATATGCGCCGGCAGGCTGGTGTCCCACCGCCAGCGTCCGGACCGTTTGCCCGTTCAGATCATGAATCGCCAGCGTTACATCTGCCGGGCGCTTTAACTGATACGGTATCCACGTCTCCGGATTGAAGGGATTGGGGTAGTTTGGCAGTAGAACTGTTTCCGCCGGAATCAACACAACGGCTGTGGGCGCAGGTTCCGAGAATCGCCCCGTCCTGACCGCCACCACCCGTGTTCGTTTGACATCGCCCCACATCGTCCCAAGCCTGAAGTCCCACAGCAAGACCGTCCCATACCAACTCCAACTGGCTAACATATTTCCATCGGCGGCAAACTCTACGGACTCGACGCTGCTTGCATGCCCCTCAAACTTCCATAGCAGCGCGCCGGTTCGAACGTCCCACAACCGAATCGTGTCATCTCCGCCGGTAGCAAGAATCTCTCCATCGGACGAAAATGATAGTGCCTTGACCGCGTTCGAGCTACCGTGTCCCGTTAGCGTATGCAGCACTTCCCGAGTTTGAGTATCCCACACATGAACTGTCAAGTCGCCGCTCCCGCTAGCAAACCTGGTCCTATCGGGAGAAAACACGATAGAAGTAATCGGGGAGAGTTCACCCGCACTCCCAACCAGTGTGTGAAGAAGCTCGCCCGTGTGCACATCCCAAATGCGAATCCCGGAATGCCACCCTCCGGTGTAAACAGTTCTCCCATCCGGTGAGAACGCCACCGCCCGTACAAAGTCCTCATCAAAGGAAATGACGTGGAGGGGTTCCCCGGTGTGCGCGTCCCACAAGCGAAGCAGACTGTTACCTTTATGCGGCCAGCCACTCGCAAACACCTTTCCATCGGGTGAAAATGCGGCGGACACGACATGGTCCGTGTGCGCTTCAAAGGTTTGCAGGACTTCTCCCGAACGCACATCACACAAGAGTATTATAGTGTAGTCGTGTATACCTCGAATAGCAAGTGTGGTTCCATCAGGCGAAAACGCGAGGACACTGCCCGTAAGTCCGGGAAGGGTTCTCAACTTCTCCCCGGAGCGGGCATCCCAAATCTCAATCGCCTCCGCGCCACCGACGGCAAGCGTCTTTCCATCGGGCGCAAATGCACATCCCGCAACCCCGTGCACCAGTGTACGTAGATGTTCCCCGGTGCCGGTATCCCACATACGAATCGAGCCGCTGCTCGCACTTGCCAGCTTGACACCGTCGGGCGAGAACGCTATCGAGTTGACTCCCCCTATGTGCCCTTCCAGAATTCGATCCTCCTCGCCGGTGCGGGCATTCCACATTCGAACGGTGTCGTCGTACCAGCCGCCTCCACTCGCAAGCAGGTCTCCGTTGGGCGAGAACGCCACGCAACCGACCGTGTGCGAATGTCCCTCAAGTGTCCGCACCTGTTCCCCGGTGCGTGTGTCCCACAACTTAATCCTGCCATCTCGGCTCCGCCTAGGATCCACGCTCTGCGGTCTCCCCGCACTGGCAAGCGTCCGTCCGTCGGGCGAGAACGCGACCGAACTTACCGGCTGCTCATGACCTTCAAGCGTATGTATCTTTTTTCCGGTTTGGACATCCCACAACATGACCGCACCGTCCCTACTCCCACTCGCGAGAGTCAATCCATCGGGCGAGAAGGCTACGGTGTCGACCGATTCCAAGTGTCCCTCAAGTGTTCCCTTGAGCTCTACGTTCCACCCATCCCATAAACGGATAAGTTTGTCTTCGCCCGCACTGGCAAGCGTGGATCCATCGGGTGAGAACCGTACCGATCGAACCGGCCCCTCATGCCCGGTAATGGTTTCGAATAGTCTACCGCTGCGGACAAACCACCCCCGAACCGTTCCGTCCGCCCCTCCGCTTGCAAGTGTATTGCCGCTGGGGGAAAACGCGACCGTAAGAACTGAATCCGTATGCCCGGTGAGCAGTTTGAGCGCGACGCCGCTGCGTGCATCATACATCCATATATCTTTATGAGTCGCAGCCGCGATCCGCCACCCATCCGGCGAATATGCAATCTCGGTTATCGGTGCTTTTCCGATGCGCATCTTGGCGCGCTCGGGCAATCCCCATCGTGTTGAGTCTTGGGCATAGCTGCTCCGCAGAAACACGACGGAAACAAACAGTAGGCAAAACTTGAAAATCCAAGAGGTTCTCATTGACTGATGCTCCCTTCCGGCAGCCGTAAATTACTTCGTGAGTTGGATAGTCAACCGGGGCAAGAATATTTGGTTCTTCCGGGTTAAGTGTGAGAATGAAACTTGCTACAGGAAGGCGCGTTTCCCCTATGAGTTCAAATTGATTGCAATAATTCCCAATATGGTTCTGGAGACCCCCAATCTATGCGCTTTTTATGATTTCGGCAATGATTTGATGTTGCGACAAGGCTTTTGTAGGGAATAACGATCAAGCGAGTGGATAGCGAGTGCGATAGAGATCCCTCGTTATTCCCTACTGCTCTGAAGGTCCACACTCAACTCTGAAGAGCCGAAAATTTGAGGGCACAGAATGCCAACGGGTCAACTAGCGGCGATTTAGATGGATCGTAATGGTTTAGTCCATCGGTCTGGATTTGCCAATCCAGACCGAGCGGGGAGGCAGTGAAGGCGGCGTAGGAACGTATGAGGTTTATCGCGACGCTTCAATCCTTTCTTCGCTGAATGCTTCGTCGACCCACTCTAAAATCCGCCATTCGCCGTCTCTCAACTCAAAGATAAACAGATTATCTCCTTCGGCATACCACCCGGTATATCCGCCCTCGAGCGAGACACCGTCTGCCACGAATCCTTGAATCCTATAGTGGACCCTAACTTCGGCTCTGTTGCGCTCCGCGTTTAACTCCACCTCGGGTGGCTCTTCCAACTCAATCTCGATGTCTTGGTACAGGGCAAATACGCGAATGGCGGATTCTCGCTCTTCGCGGATATCATCAAACGTCACATCATCTGTCGTGTCGTCGGGTGTGCCCATGTCCGAGACATAGCGGAAGCCGTCCGCCCAGAAGACATTCATGTATGCATCGACATCTTCAGTTTCATACCCGGTGCGCCACGCCCTCAACGCCTCCTCTATCGCCTTAATTTCATGAGATTCCGGCGTGCCAACCGTTTCAACGTCTCCGCAACTCAGAATGCATGAAACCAGAAGAACCGTGAATAGTAGCGTGCCTGTTTTGGCAAAAGCGTTAAACATGATTGAAATCCTCCTTAAATTCTAGATGTTAGGATTTTGATTAAAAAAATGGTGATACTCGATGGATTCACATTGTAAAATTTGGGGGAGTAAACAGTTGTCCAATCAAAGAGATGTCCATGCACCGCAAAACCAGTCCCCCGACTCGTAAGGATTTACGGCGAGCATTGGAAATCTCTTTCTTCCGTTACCGATAGCATTGTTACTCTTCACATTTTTGGCGCGAGGAGTATTATCGACCCCCATTGGGATTAACTTATGGAATTTCGTCTAGTATCGGTGGTGATCTCCGACGCAAAACCCTTAACTTAGTCCCATAGGATGGGGAGGAAATCTCTATCATCCCCCGCACGGTAGGTGCGGTTTCCAACCGCACCGGCACCTACGGAAACCAGTGCCATGAGTCATCTTTTGTGGCGCACCCATCAGTGAATGAACTGGTATTCCCTCGCTCACGCGTACATGGAGATTAACAGTTCAAGACATTGAAGCCGCGTGACTTGCACCCTAAAACGCTTAACTTGATCCCTATGCGAGGAGTATTATCGACCCCTATTTGCCGACTAGCATCTTCCGCGTCGCCGTAAAATCACCCGCAGTCAGCGTGTAAAAATATACGCCATTTGCCACGGTCTCGCCCTCGTGATTGCGTCCGTCCCAATACGCCGCATGCTCTCGACTCTGATACAGCCCTGCAGGTTGATGCCCTACCGCAAGCGTCCGAACCGCATGTCCTTTCGTGTCAAATATCGTGAACCCCACCTCCGCCGGATGCGCCAACTGATACGGAATCCACGTCTCCGGATTGAACGGATTCGGGTAGTTTGGCAGAAGTGCAGTGGTTGTCGGAGTCAAAGGCGTGACTGTCGGTGACAGCTCTAACAATAGCCTCGTCCCATCGACAATTTCCTTCTGTTTAATATCACCCAACGTTGTGCCAAATCTCGTTCCCCACAGCAGAATTGTGCCATCGTTACTCCCGCTGGCAAGCGTGAAACCATCGGGCGAAAACGCTAAGGAGGTGACAGCTTCCATATGCCCCTCAAGGGTGTACAACTCCGCCCCGGTACGCGCATTCCACATTTGAATCGTCTTGTCGTCGCTCGCACTAGCCAGCGTGAAACCACCAGGAGCGAACGCCACGGAAGTAATTTTGCCCGTATGCCGCCCGACCAGAAACCACAATCGCCCGGTGCGAGAATCCCATAGACGAATCTTCCCGTCCTCATAGCCCCCGCCGCTGGCAAGCATGGAACCGTCGGAGGAGTACGCTACGGAACGTACTTCCCGCATCTGCTTCTCAAGACCAAGTAGTGGCGATCCATCCTCCGTATCCCACAGACGAAGTGCCGCCTCGGTGCTTCCGCTGGCAAGCGTTGAACCGTCCGGAGAAAACGCGACAGACGTAATCGCGCCGCCGAAATGCCCACGCGACCACGACCATAAGAGTTCCCCGGTGCGCGTATCCCTCATGCGAATTGGTGGGTCACTACTCCCACTGGCAAGCTTGGATCCATCGGGCGAAAACGCCAGACTCAGAACGTCCTGGGTATACTGTTCAAGCGTCCGTCGATATTCGCCGGTATGTACATCCCACATACGAATCGTCCCGTCGGCGCTTCCGCTGGCAAGCGTGGAACCGTCCGGAGAAAACGCCACGCAACACACGTCCTCGGTATGCCCCTCTAACGTCCGCACATGTTCGCCGGTGCGCGCGTCCCACAAACCAATCTCCGCCCTGTTCGCACTGGCTACCGTAAACCCATCAGACGAATACGCTACGAAACGCACCTCGCGTGTATGCCCTTTGATCGTCCCTCGAAGTTTGCCGGTAGGCACGTCCCACAATCGAACCGTGTTGTCCGAACTCGCACTTGCAATCGTTAGGTCGTCGGGCGAAAACGCCACCGAATTAACGGTATGGTGATGCTCGTCGATTGTGCGCAAACCTTCCCGCTTATGGACATCCCACAACCGAATGGTGTTGTCCTCGCTCGGACTGGCGAGTGTTGTCCCGTCGGAGGAGAACGCAATACCAACTGCCCATCGCCCCCCAAGAGCGCCCAAATAGTTTCCGGAGCGCACATCCCACAAACGAACTCTTTTCAAGTCGCCGCTGGCGAGGGTTCTTCCGTCAGGTGAAAATGCGACCGATAAGACGCCGCCGAAGTGTCCCTCAAAAGTACCCAGGTGCTCGCCCGTGCGGAAGTTCCACAAACGAACCGTGTTGTCGTTCCATTTGCTTCCACTGGCAAGCGTGACGCCATCGGGCGAGAAATCCAAGGAGAGAACGGCGTTCGTATGTCCCTGAAGCGTGCGCAAGCGCTCTCCTGTGCGAACATCCCATAGACGAATATGCTTGCCATCTGCGGCGGCCAGCGTCGAACCGTTAGGCGAAAACGCCACCGCGGTGATGTGATCCGCATTCCCCTCGAAGATCTTTAAGGGTTTCCCGGTGCGCACATCCCACGTACGGACGGTGTTGTCTCCGTCAGCTCCGCAACTGGCAAGCATAGCGCCATCCGGCGAGAAATCTACACACCGTACGGGGCGCGTGTGCCCACGGAGCAGGTTGACTTCGGCGCGTGTTGTCGCATCATAGAGCCATATGCCAATGCTACTCCCAACCGCGAGCAGAGTCCCGTCCGGCGAATACGCGATATTGCCGGATATCCAGCCCTTGCCGAGTCTTGCTTTTGCGCCATCGGGCAGCCCCCATCGGGTATAGTCTTGTTGGCCATAGCCACTATGCAGAATCAGGGTGGCAAAAAAAATGTTGAGTATTATTAAGCGAGAAGTTTTCTTCGATTGTGATAGAAACGCCATAGTGTATTCCCTACGTCTACGATCCCGTTGTAGTGTCGCTCCAGAGGAGCGCAATGTCAATAGAACATGACGGTACAGAAAACTAGCACTCCAGAGGAGTGCAATGTTTACGATCAACCGGACGGATAGATCAAGTGAGTGAATAACGAGCGCGATAGAGATCCCTTGCGATAGAGGATCCCACGCAAGAGAGATTCTATTGAAATCCCTTTTCCCGTCTTACGACGACTTGGACAATCCTATTTGTGCCCTGATAATAGAGAGTAATGATATTACTTCCCGACCAATATCTTCCGCGTGAAACTAAGATTTCCCGCCCTTAGAGTGCAGAAATACACGCCAGTCGTTACCGTCTCCCCTTGGTGGTTGCGTCCGTCCCAATATGCCGCATGACCTCGGTCGGTGTAGAATCCCGCCGGTTGATACCCCAAATCCAATTGCCGCACCAACCCACCCTTCGCGTCATAGACGTTGAGCGTCACCTTGGCGGCGTCCGCTAGATGGTACGGTATCCATGTCTCCGGATTGAACGGATTCGGGTAGTTTGGCAGCAACGCCGTTTCAGTCGGAGCGACGGGCACGGCTGAAGGTGAAAGTTTCTGTATTTTCTTCGTCTTATCGGTGACCGACACTCGCTTGGTGCCGCCCCAAGTTGCTGCGCGCATCATGTCCCACAGCAAGACCGTGCCGTCGTAACTTCCACTCGCAAGCGTTAGACCATCGGGAGAAAACACTACGGAAGTTACCCATTCGGTATGTCCTTCCATTGTCCTCAGGCGTTCACCCGTGTAAGGATTCCATAGACGCACCGTGTCGTCCCAACTCCCGCTCGCAAGCGTTAGACCGTCAGGAGAAAACGCTATGGATACCACCCCGCCGGTATGTCCTTCCATTATCCGCAGACGTTTTCCAGTGTCGGCGTCCCAGATATGAATCGTGTCATCCCAACCGCCGCTCGCAAGTCTGAGTCCATCGGGAGAAAACGCCACGGAAGTGACAGTGTCGTGGTGCCCCGCAAGAGCGTGTGTTGCTTGCGCCGTACCGAGATCCCACAGACGTAAGGTGTTATCCTGACTCCCACTTGCGAGTGCGGAGCCATCGGGCGAGAACGCTACGCTAGAGACAATCCCCAAATGGCCCACCAGAGTCTCCAGCAGTTCACCTGTGCTGACATCCCACAGATGAACATTACTGTCATACCCACTGGCAAGCTGTTTCCCGTCGGGTGAGAAAGCCACGGCATTGACATCTCCCCATCCGCTATACTCCCAAAGGATATGCAGACTTTCACCGGTACGTACATCCCACACACGAGTTGTATTATCCCAACCGTCTCCACTAGCAAGTGTGGAGCCTTCCGGCGAGAACGCCAAGGACACGACTTCGCGCCCACGTCCCTTCATCGTAAGGAAGTTTATTCCGGTACGCGTATCCCACAGTCGAATCGCGTCGTCATGATATCTTGTACCACTTGCAAGTGTAAGACCATCGGGAGAATATGCGATAGAATCTACAGGCGTCGTATGTTCCGCAATGGTCAGAATATCTTCGCCAGTGTGCACATCCCACAAACTCACCGTCCCATCCCGACCACTCCCGCCCGCAACTGTCAACCCATCCGACGAAAACCGTATGAAATCGGAAGCACCCGTATGCGCATAAAACGCCTTTAGATGTTCTCCGGTATGGACATCCCACAAACGTACCGGGCTGAGTGCGCCTGGCCCCCCACTTGCAAGCGTAAGACCGTCGGGCGAGAACGATATGCAGTTCACTCCGCCCGAACGTTCTTCAAGCGAATGCAGGAACTCTCCGGTGCGCACATCCCACAAGCGAATATTGCCGCCCCCTCCTGCAAGCGTTTGTCCATCTTTCGAGAACGCCAGCGTAGTGACACTACGTGTATTCCCCTGGAGCGCGTGTAAAGGTTCACTCTCGCGGACATCCCATAAACGAACTGTGTGGTCATCCCCTCCACTCGCAAGAATAGAACCATCGGGCGACCACACCACGGATTCCACCGAGTCAGTGTGTCCCTCAAATGTATGTAGCTGTGTCCCGGTGAGGACATCCCACAGACGCACTGTATTGTCTCTCCACGATCCGCCGCTGGCGAGCATAAGTCCATCGGGCGAGAACGCCACGGATTTGACCGAGCGCGTATGTCCCTCAAGTACGTGCAGATGCGTCCCGGTGCGCACATTCCACAGACGGACTGTTTTGTCTCTCGATCCTCCTCCGCTGGCGAGCGAAAGTCCATCAGGCGAGAACGCTACGGCATACACCTTATCTGAATGCCCGGTGAGAAGATTGACTTCGGCGCCGGTATTCCCGTCATAGAGCCATACACCAATGCTACTCGGGACAGCAAGCAGGGCTCCGTCCGGGGAATAGGCAATCCTGCCGGTTATCTCACCCTTGCCAATCCGCATCTTGGCGCCTTCGGGCAACCCCCACCGGGTATAGTCTTGCGCAAAACTATCCCGAAGAAATAGAACGGCAGCGAGTAATAATAAACCGAAGATGAATAGCCGAGATTTTTTCATCTGATAGTTTCCGTTTCCGGCGAACCTAGATTTTACTTGCCCACAAGCATTTTCCGCGTGGCGGTGAAATCGTCCGCAGTCAATGTGCAGAAATAGACACCATTCGCCACCGTTTCTCCATGCTCATTCCGCCCGTCCCAATACGCCGCGCGACTTCGACTCCGATACACACCGGCGGGCTGGTGTCCCACTTCCAGCGTCCGAACTCTGCCGCCATTCATGTCATAAATCGTCAATGTTACGTCCGCTGATCTCTCCAACTGATAGGGTATCCACGTCTCGGGATTGAACGGATTCGGGTAGTTTGGCAAGAGTGCAGGGGCAGTCGGAGCCAGAGGCGTGACTGACGGTGACAGCTCCAGCAATTGCCCCGTCCCATCAACGATTTCCTTCTGTTTAATATCGCCCCACGTTGTGCCAAATCTCGTTCCCCACAGCAGAATTGTGCCGTCGTTACTCCCACTGACAAGCGTGAAACCGTCGGGCGAAAACGCCAATGAGGTGACCGCTTCCGTATGCCCCTCAAGGGCGTACAACTCCGCGCCGGTACGCGCATTCCACAATCGAATCGTCCCGTCTTCGCTCCCACTGGCAAGTGTGAAATCACCGGGTGAGAACGCCACCGAAGTAATTTTGCCCGTATGTCCGCCGACCAGAAACCACAATCGCCCGGTGCGAGAATCCCACAGACGAATACTCCCGTCCTCATAGCCCCCGCCGCTGGCAAGTATGGATCCGTCGGTCGAGTACGCTACGGAATACACGTCCCGCACCTGCCTCTCAATGCCGTATCGTGTTCCATCCTTGGTATCCCACAGACGAAGTGCCGCGCCGGCGGTTCCCCCGGCAATTGTGGAACCGTCCGGAGAAAATGCGATCGACAAAACCTCGTCGCCGCGATGCTGTTGCATCCACAAGTGTTCCCCGGTGCGTGCATCCCACAGACGAATCGTCTCGTCACTGCTCCCGCTTGCAAGCGCGGAACTATCGGGCGAAAATGCCAGACACGAAATGTCTTGGGTATGCCTTTCAAGCGTCTGCAGATGTTCGCCGCTGTGCGCATCCCACAGACGAATCGTGGCGTCGCCGCCTCCGCTGGCAAGCGTGGAACCGTCCGGAGAAAACGCAACGCAATAGACGTCTTCCGTATGTCCCTCCAGCGTCTTCACGAGTTCTCCGGTGTGCGCGTCCCACAAACGAATCGACGTGTCACCGCTCACACTGGCAACTGTAAACCCATCGGGTGAGAACGCTACGAAACGCACCTCGCGCGTATCGCCTTTAATCGTCCCTCGAAGTTTGCCGGTAGGCACGTCCCACAATCGAATCGTGTTGTCCCTACTCGCACTTGCAATCGTTAGGTCGTCGGGTGAAAACGCAACCGAATTAACGGTATTAACGGTATGGTTATGCTCGTCGATTGTGCGCAAACCTTCCCGCTTATGGACATCCCACAACCGAATGGTGTTGTCCTCGCTCGTACTGGCGAGTGTTGTCCCGTCGGAGGAGAACGCAATGGAACCAACTGCCCATTGCCCCCCAAGAGCGCCCAAATAGTCCCCGGAGCGCACATCCCACAAACGAACCCTTTTCAAGTCGCCGCTGCCGAGCATTCTTCCGTCAGGTGAAAATGCGACCGATAAGACGCCGCCGAAGTGCCCCTCAAAAGTGCCCAGGTGCTCGCCCGTGCGGGGGTTCCACAAACGAACCGTGTTGTCGTTCCATTTGCTCCCACTGGCAAGCGTAACGCCATCGGGCGAGAACGCCAAGGAGAGGACCGCGCTCGTATGTCCTTGAAGGCGGCGCAAACGCTCTCCGGTGTGAACATCCCACAGGGGAATATCCCTGCCGTCTCCGGCAGCAAGCGTCGAACCATCGGACGAAAACATGACCGAAGTTATATGATTCGTGTGCCCCTCGAAGATCTTTAAGGGTTTCCCGGTGTGCACATCCCACGTCCGAACGGTGTTGTCTCCGTCAGCCCCGCAACTGGCAAGCATGGTGCCGTCCGACGAGAAATCTATGCACCGTACGGGGCGCGTATGCCCACTCAGCAAGTTGACTTCGGCGCCTGTGGTTGCATCGTAGAGCCAGGTCCCGGTGCTACTCGCGACTGCGAGCAGGGATCCATCAGGCGAATATGCGACATCGCCGGATATCCAGCCCTTGCCGAGTCTTGCTTTTGCGCCATCGGGCAACGCCCATCGGGTATAGTCTTGCGCAAAGCTACTCGGTAGAAACATCACAGAAACTATAAAAGCACAAAGTTTCACCCACTGAGATTTCCTCATGAGATATTTCCCTTTTCTGAAACCGTAATTTTACTTGCCCACCAACATCTTCCGCGTGACACTAAGATTTCCCGCCCTTAGGGTGCAGAAATACACGCCAGTAGTCACCGTCTCCCCTTGGTGATTGCGTCCGTCCCAATACGCCGCATGACCTCGCTCGGTGTAGAATCCCGCTGGTTGATACCCCAAATCCAATTGCCGCACCAACACACCTTTCGCGTCATAGACGTTGAGCGTCACCTTGACGTCGTCCGCGAGATGGTACGGTATCCACGTCTCCGGGTTGAACGGATTCGGGTAGTTTGGCAGCAACGCCGTTTCAGTCGGAGCTGCGGGCTTGGCTGAAGGTGAAAGTTCCGGCGATTGATTCGTCTCATCGGTTACCGCTACTCGCTTCGTACCGCCCCAAGTCGTGGAACGCATCAGCTCCCACAGCAAAATCGTGCCGTCGTAGCTCCCACTCGCAAGCGTTAGACCGTCGGGAGAAAACGCGATGGAATTCACCGATTCGGAATGCCCTTCAAGCGTCCGCAGGTGTTCCCCAGTGACGGAATTCCATATACGAACCGTGTCGTCCCCACTCCCACTCGCAAGCGTTAGGCCGTCAGGAGAAAATGCTACGGAGCTCACCCCACTGGAATGTCCTTCAATTGTCCGCAGATGTTCTCCGGTGTTGGCGTCCCACATACGAACGGTGTCATCCCCACTTCCGCTAGCGAGCCTGAGTCCATCGGCTGAGAACGCCACGGATGTCACGCTTTCTCTATGTCCCACAAGAGCGTGCGTAGCTTTCGCCGTGCGGAGATCCCATAAACGAATTGTGGCGTCCCTCCAAGTGCCGCCGCTCGCGAGCATAGCACCATCGGGCGAGAACGCTAGGGTAGAGACATCCCCCAAATGGCCCTCGAAGATTTCCAAGCGTATACCTGTGCGGACATCCCATAAAAGAACTTTGCTGTCATTCCCACTGGCAAGCTGTCTCCCGTTGGGTGAAATCGCCACGGAATCGACATCTCCCCATTCCAATCCAAACCCCTCCCAAAGGATATGTAAACTTTCGCCGGTACGCACATCCCACAAACGAGCTGTAAGGTCAATTCCGCCGCTACTGACAAGTATGGAGCCATCGTGCGAAAATGCGAGTGACCGGACTGTAAATTCATGCCCCACCAAGCTCTGATAGTTTTGCCCGGAAAGCACATCCCACAGACGAACTGTTTCGTCACCATATGCCGTAGCGCTCGCAAGCGTAAGACCATCGGGAGAATATGCGATCGAATCCACAGGCGTCATGTGCTTTGCAATGGTGCGAAAATCTTCTCCGGTGTGCACATCCCACAGGCACACCGTCCCGTCCTCGCCACTCCCGCCCGCGATTGTCAACCCATCGGGCGAAAACAGTATGAAATCTGCAGAACCCGTATGCCCATGAAATGCCTTTAGATGTTCCCCGGTGTGCACGTCCCACAATCGTACCGGACTGTTTGAGCCTCGACCCCCACTCACAAGTGTTAGACCATCGGACGAGAACGATATGGAATTCACTCCGTCCGATTGGTCTTCAAACGGATGCAGGAGTTCTCCGGTGCGGACATCCCATAGGTGAATTCGGCCGCCCCCGGCAGCAAGCGTTAGCCCATCTTGCGAGAACGCCAGCGTAATGACATCGGAATTCCCCTTGAGCGCGTGCAAAGGTTCACCCTCGCGGACATCCCATAAACGAACTGTGTGGTCATATCCTCCACTCGCAAGAATGGAGCCATCAGGCGAAAACTGAACAACTTCGACCGACCGTGTATGTCCGGACAGTGTTCGCAAGAACTCGCCGGTGCGAACATCCCACAAACGAACCGTCTTGTCGCCGCTCCCGCTGGCAAGCATCAGTCCATTAGGCGAAAACGCCACGGATTCGACCGATCGGGTGTGTCCCTCAAGTGTGTGCAGATGTGTCCCGGTACGGGGATCCCACAAACGGAGTGTTTTGTCTCTAGACGCTCCGCCGCTGACAAGCGTAAGTCCATCCGGCGAGAACGCTACGGCATTCACCTCATCTGAATGCCCGGTGAGAAGATTGACTTCGGCGCCAGTTTTCGCGTCATAGAGCCAAGCGCCAATGCTACTCGGGACAGCGAGTAGGGCTCCGTCCGGGGAATAGGCAATCTTGCCGGTAATCTCGCCCTTCCCGATTCGCATCTTGGCACCTTCGGGCAACCCCCATCGGGTATAGTCTTGCGCAAAGCTACTCGGTAGAAACATCACAGAAACTATAAAAGCGCAAAGTTTTACCCACTGAGATTTCCTCATGAGATATTTCCCTTTTCTGAAACCGTAATTTTACTTGCCGACCAACATCTTCAGCGTGGCACTAAAGTCACCTGCGGCCAAGGTGCAGAAGTACACGCCATTTGCTACCGTCTCGCCCCGTTGATTGCGTCCGTCCCAATACGCCGCGCGACTTCGGCTCCGGTATATCCCGGCGGGTTGATATCCCACCGCCAGTGTCCGAACCGCCTGTCCCCTCATGTCATAAATCGTCAACACCACTTCCGAGGGCTTTCCCAGTTGATACGGTATCCACGTCTCCGGGTTAAACGGATTCGGGTAGTTTGGCAGCAGCGCCGTGTCCGCTGCAGTCAAGAGAGCAACTGAAGGTGAAAGTTCTAGCAATTGCCTCGCCCCGTCGACGAACTCCGATTGTTTTATCTCGCCCCACGTCGTCACTTGCCTCACATCCCACAGTAAAACCGTGCCATCATTGCTCACGCTAGCCAAGGTTGAACCATCGGGCGAGAAAGCCACGCTGGTGACTGACAACCAATTCCAGTAAAAGGTCTTACTGATGTTACCGGTGTGTACATCCCGCAATCGAATGGCGGCGTCTCGGCTCCCACTGGCAAGCATGCCCTCACGGCGCGAAAACGCAATAGCATTGAGACCGCCGGATTCGTCACCGAGGATTCGCAGACTTTTCCCGGAGTGTACATCCCACAATCGAATGGTATTGTCTCGACTGCCGCTGGCAAGCATGGAACCGTCCGACAGGAACACTACGGAAATGACATCGTCTGTGTGTCCCTCCAGCATCCCCAAGTTTTCTCCTGTACGCACGTCCCACAAACGAATCGTGTCGTCCCGACTTCCACTGGCAAGTGTGATTCCGTCCGGAGAAAACACTACGGACGAAACCGTGTTTACGTGTCGGCCGAGGGTATGTATCCCTTTTCCCGTGCCCGAATCCCACAACCGAACCCTGTTGTCCCGACCTCCACTTGCGACCGTGCGCCCGTCGGGTGAGAACGCCACCGAATACACCTCGCCTGCATGCGCCTCAAGCGTGTGCAGCCGTTTTCCGGAGCGGATATCCCATAACCGAACCGTTCCGTCGTAGTCCCCGCCGCTGCTGGCAAGCGTAGTCCCATCGGGCGAAAATGCCAAACAACTCACTCCGTGCCAATGTCCCTCAAGTGTACCCTTGTGCACCCAAGTGCGCGCATCCCGTACACGAATCGTACCGTTAACGCCGCTGTGTGCAAAGAGATGTCCATCGAGCGAAAAAGCAATAGCGTCTTCCCTGTACGGATATCCCCCACGATAGCCCTCAACGGTATGCTTGTGTTCCCGATTGCGCATATCCCAAAAACGGAGCGTACCGTCCCAACTTGCGCTGGCAAGCGTGAGCCCGTCGGGCGAGATTGCTACCGAAGTCACCCCATCAGTATGTCCCGTTAGCGTTTTCAGGTGTTCTCCCGTATGCCTATCCCACAATCGTATTGTCTCGTCCCGACTACCGCTGCAAAGTACCTGTCCATCCGGGGAGAACGCTACCGAGGTTATTTCGCTCAGATGCCCCTCAAGCGCCTGCAGGTGCTCACCCGTGCGCGTATCCCACAAACGCACTGTGTGGTCATTCCAGTCGCCGGCGCTGGCAAGCGTTGAACCGTCCGGCGAGAACGCTAACGAACTGGCTTCATCCTTATGTCCCTCAAGCGTATGCAGGTGCTCACCCGTGCGGACATCCCACAAGCGAATTGTCGCGTCCCGATCGTCTGCACCGGCTAGCATGGAACCGTCCGGCGAGAACGCCACCGCATTCACCGAAGTGTTGTGACCGTGGAACGAGCGCAGATAGTCACCTGTGCCGACATCCCACAGACTGATTGAATCGGTACGCTCTGAGCCGATACTATTTCCGCTAGCGAGGGTAGAGCCGTCGGGAGAAAACGCCAGAGCAGTTATATAAAGCGCATGACCTTTGAGCGTTCGCCGGTGCTCCCCCGTGTCGGCGTCCCACAGACGAATTGTGGGGTCGTCCCTGCTGCGGCCGCCGCTGGCAAGCGTGGCGCCGTCCGGAGAAAACGCGACCGAACCGACCCGAGCGGTATGCCCTGTGAGCAGGTTGAGCTCGGCACCGGTAGCGGCGTCATAAATCCAAATACCGGCATTGCTCGCGATCGCGATGCGAGTGCCATCGGGTGAATAGGAAATATTACTGGTAATTTGACCCTTCCCGATGCGCATTTTCGCGCCTTTGGGCAATTCCCATCGTGTATAATCTTGAGCGATACTGCTCGGCACCATCAGCACGATAGCGAACAAAAGGTGAAAATTGAACACCCACTTACTCTTCATTCGAACCTTCTCCTTGCGATGAGAATCTATTGTCATAGCTTGCTCATTTTTTGCGCGGTGCAGACAGTATTCTCGCTTACTTCACAAGATTCATTCGGCGGGTGCTGCGAGATTCGCCCGCTTGTAACGTGTAAAAATACAATCCGCTCGAAACCGCCTCGCCCGCATCGTTCCGCCCATCCCAATAGGCGGCTTGGGAACGAGAAAGATAATTGCCCGCCGGCTTCGTGCCGAGATTTAGCGTCCGCACCTGACGCCCCGACGCATCGTGAATCCGGATGTTTATGTTGGCTAACTCGCTCAGTCGGTACGGAATCCAGGTTTCCGGGTTGAACGGGTTGGGAAAGTTCACCAGTAACACGGGTTTCCTGACCTGTCCCAACAAAACGGGTTTAGGAAGAAGGAGCGGCGTGACATCCCAAATCTGCGCCGGGTAGGTAAAACGCGTAAGGAGCACCGAGCCATCCCGACTGACATCCGAATATTCAGGCACAAAGGGGTGTTCTAGCTGTTGATTGGCGCGCCAGTTCCAAATTTGTAAACCATCATCTCCGTTCAAGAATAGGTAGCGCCCATCTGCACTGAAATGCGCAGGACCTCTGGCGTCTATCCGAAACAATTGTTCCGGCGCCTGTTCCCCGAGTTGCCATCCCACAACAGCGTCGCGCGTCGCAAAGACCAGAATCGGGGGCATAGCATGTGGATGAAAAATGAGATTTGCACTGTAGGAACTGATTTGCATAGGTGGAATCCATGCATAACGATAGCTATACCCGTCTTCGCCCTGTTCCCACAAGTGTATCCGACCAGGTGCGCCCGGCGCAGCAAGATAGCGGTCATCTGCACTGAAAGCAATGAGACCTCCCGCGTAAACTCCTAATACCTCGCGCCACTGCGGCTGATCAACATTCAATACTACCATACCGCTCATTCCAAAAGCGCCTGTCGCAATACGGTTTCCACGGTTGCTAAAAGTAAAGCCACCCCATGCCGGAGCATCGGGAAAATGCGCTTTTAAACCACCGGTATATATATCCCGAATTTCTGTGCCGTTACTGTCCAAGCCGATCGCGAATCGCCGACTATCCGGTGCAATGGCTAACGATTGCTCATATTTTTCTGTCCCCTCGAACACGACATGCCGCACCGAGCGTGACGGCACAGCCCAGATTTTAATCAACGTGTCGTATACCTGCACGACCGATCTGCCGTCCGGGCTAAGAGCACTTCGACCAGAGCTCCCGTAATCTGCCCATAGTCTGAGTTGCCGATTCTGTTTCAGGTCCCAAAGAACCGCAACCTGATCGTAACACTGAAAAATCGCGCGGCTTTCATCGGGAGATACGGAAACGTGCTCGAGGGCGGTCGGTTCCGCACGGAACTCGTTGATTAGCGCGCCAGTCTCAACGTCCCAGACGCGTAGCCGGTCGTTGAACGTATTCCTATCAGCCGGATGAGGCGTTCTGGTTCCCACGTACAGCCGTCGGCTATCTCCGCTGAAAAAGAGCTCGAACACCTCTCCCGGATGGTGAGCTCCGATATCTCCATTCCGCAGCGTTCGTACCAGTTGCCGAGTATCGGTGTTCCACAGATAGGCCTTCGTCGACTCTGCCCCAGTTGTGGCAATCCATTGACCGTCAGGGCTGTAGACAACTTTGGTAACCCAGTCGTCATGACCTTCCAGATGCCCGACAAGTTTTCGCGACCCAAGATCCCAAACCTCGGCATCCGGACGTTTCGATCCGACCACGAGAAATCGATCGTCGAGACTGAAGGCTATGGAGAAGACATGCGCCGCATGGTTACCACAGCGTAAACTGCTCCAGCTACCGCTCCAGTTACTGCCAGAGCGGCGATAACACGCACGTCGAGGTCTCCTCTTATCCTCCAGCCGACCAATCCATTCTCCAGTCTTCCAATCCAGCAGGACGATTTCGTCTGACCCGTTATTCAATGCGAGAAGCGGTTGTGTTCTACCGAATGCAGCGACAATTCCTCCCGACCACGATCTAAGAGTTTCAAATTCCCATGCACCGAGTTTCTCCTGTCCGTAAATGTCCCAGAGTTCGACCATGTTCCATCTTCTGATGACGAGCTGCCTGCCATCCGGACTGACAATCACCGAGCGGAAGGAATCCGGGCTACCCGCGAAGTTGGCGATCACCACGTCGTTGTCCGGATCCACAATCTCGATATGCTTTGACATAACGCGTAGCATATTCCCGTCAGGAAGGAAAGAAAGTTGACGTATGTATCCTTTTCCAATCGTTCCAACCGGCTCGATCGCCAGCGATTCGCCGAGAATGAGATACAACGATAAGAGTATCGTGCCAGCAAGCTTCATAATCGTCCTCTTTAATCACCTAGACTATACTCTACGCTGCTGAGAATTGCTTATTTTGTAGGAGCGATCTCCGAATCGCAACCTATTTATCTTGGTAGCGTCCCATCATTCCTGTCGGAATGATTCATTCAGCAAGTAACACTTTCTGGTCGGAGTCCCTTTCCTCGATCCAGAGGATCGAAATGTCAATAGAATACGATATGTCCAAATTTTCGCACTCCAGAGGATCAACGGAGTGAATAACGACGGCGATAGTAGATCCGGTGCAATGTGGTGTGTTACTTGAGAGCCCCAGAGGGATCAAGCGAATGGATATTGAGCGCGATAGAGATCCCACAGGTGGAAACTGCGGACGTTACCCCATTCAATATTCGCTCGCTTGGTGCTGTCTTTACAATCAGCGAAGCAAGCCTTAAATCTTGAAAAGCGCTATTTCTGACAGCACACAGTATAACTCGCAGATTCTCAGATTATTTCACAAGATTCATTCGACGGGTGCTGCGAGATTCGCCCGCCTGCAACGTGTAAAAATACAGTCCGCTCGAAACCGCCTCGCCCGCATCGTTCCGCCCATCCCAATAAGCGGCTTGGGATCGAGAAAGATAATTGCCCGCCGGCTTCGTGCCGAGATTTAGCGTCCGCACCTGACGCCCCGACGCATCGTGAATCCGGATGTTTACGTTGGCTAACTCGCTCAGTCGGTACGGAATCCAAGTTTCCGGGTTGAACGGGTTGGGAAAGTTCACCAGTAACATAGGTTTCTTGACCCATCCCAAGAGAACGGGTTCGGGAAGAAGGAGTGCACTGACATCCCAAATCTGCGCCGGGTAGGTAAAACGCGTAAGGAGCACCGACCCATCCCGACTGACATCCACGTATTCTGGCAAAACTGGGTGTTCAAGGGGCTGGTTGGCACGCCAATTCCAAATCTGCAAGCCATCCTCTCCGTTCAAGAACAGGTAGCGTCCATCTGCACTGAAATTTGCAGGGCCTTTGCCGTCAATCCGAAACAATTGTTCCGGCGCTTGTTCCCCGAGTTGCCATCCCACAACAGCGTCGTAGGTTGCAACAACTAAAATCGGGGGCGCAGCATGCGGATGAAACACGAGGTTTGAACCGTAAAAACAACTGACGGGGATTAACGGGAACCATGAGTAGCGATAGCTATATTCGTGTTCGCCCTGTTCCCACAAGTGCAGTCGCGTACGCCTGTCCGATGCGACAAGATAGCGGTCATCTTCACTGAACGCAAAGCAGTATCCCGGCTCATTTCCGAGTAACTGGCGCCGGTGCGGCTCATCGACATCCACTACCACCGTCGCGTTATTCCAATAGGCGCGTGTCGCAATACGGTCTCCACGATTACTAACTGCAGTCGCGAACAGCCCTCCTCCATCGAGAAGACGCGCCCGTAAACTACCGGTATATATGTCCCTGACTTCCGTGCCGTCCCATTCCAAGCCGACCGCAAATCGACGACTATCCCGAGAAATCGCTAACGCATGACTATATTTTTGTGTCCCCTCAAACACGATGTGCCGCACCGAGCGTGATGGCACATCCCAAATCTTAATCAACGTGTCGTATACCTGCACGAGCGATTTACCGTCCGGGCTGAGACCATCCCAAACACCACGCCCGTAATCTGCCCATAGCTTGAGTTGCCGATTCTGTTTCAGGTCCCAAAGTACGGCAACCTCATCGTAATACTGCAGAATCGCGCGGCTTTCGTCGGGAGACACCGAGACGTGCTTGAGGGCGGTCGGCTCCGCGCGGAACTCATTGATTAACGCGCCAGTCTCAACCTCCCAGACGCGTAGCCGGTCATTGAACGTATTCCTATAAGCCCGTTGCGGCGTTCTGGTCCCCACGTACAGCCGCCGGCTATCTCCGCTGAAAAAGAGTTCGAACACCTCGCCCTCATTGTAAGCTCCGAAATCTCCGTTCCGCAGCGTTCGCACCAGTTGCCGCGTCTCGGCGTTCCACAGGTAGACCTTCGTCGACTCCACCTCGGTGGTGGCAATCCATTGACCGTCAGGGCTGTAGACGACCTCGGTAACCCAGCCGTCATGACCTTCCAAATGCCCTGCAAGCTTTCCTGTCTCAAGATCCCAAATCTCGGCATCCGGACGTTTCGATCCTACCACGAGAAAGCGATCATCGGGACTGAAGGCTATAGAGAAGACGAATGGCGGTCGGTCATTGCACCTCGAACTGCTCCAACCGCTGCCAGAGCGACTATAACACTCATCGATAGGTCTCCTCGTATCTTCCAGCCGACCAACCCATTCACCCGTCTCCCAATCCAGCAAGAAAATCTCGTCTGTCCTGCCATTTAACGCAATAAGCGGCTGTGACCTACCGAATGCAACGCGAGACGGATAATCCGACACTCCCGCCGTCCACAATCCAAGAGATGCAAATTCCCATTCTCCGAGTTTCTCTTGCCCGATAATGTCCCAGAGTTCGACCATCTCACTTCTGCTGTTGACAAGCAGCCTGCCATCCGGACTGACAATAACCAACCCTAAGAATTCCGAGCTTTCGGCGAAGTTTGCAAGCACCACGTCGTTGTCCGGATCCACAATCTCTATATGCTTTGGCATAACGCGTAGCATATTCCCGTTAGGAAGGAAAAAGAGTTGACGTATGTATCCTTTTCCAATCATTCCAACCGGCTCAATCGCCAGCGATTTGCCGAGTATGAGGTACAACGATAGGAATATCATGCCGGCTAATTTCATTATCGTCCTCTTTAATCACCTAGAATATACTCCGCGCTGTCAGAAATTGCGTCTTCTGTAGGATCAAACGAGCGGATAGCGAGTGCGATAGAGATCCCCGCGATAGTAGATCCCGTGCGATAGAGATCCCGCGATCTCCAGGTCGCGACTCTTGTACGAGGGAACTCCGATTCCCGACCTGCTGGTGCTACGTAAGTCCTATTAGAAACAACTATCACTGGAAAATAAAGCGCAATAGTACCCAACGCAAAGTATAAAAGCGCAGTAACTGTTTAGTGCATCGTTTGGTTCGTAGTAGTGCAATTCATTGCACGTCCGTTCTGGGCATGTAAGCCCCCGATTCGTCGGAATTAGCATTGTACTTCCCTACTCGGCGTGTTCCCTGCCCGCTCGGTCTGGATTGACAAATCCAGACCGGTGGACTAAACAGTTACCAAGCGCAAATGCTATGCCAAGCGCGTATCGTACGGGATAACCTGTCATTTCGCGTATTTTTAGCGGTACGCGGCGCCCATGCGGAGCTAAAGCTGTTCAGTTTCTGAACGCGATTGTTCAGATATGGGTCTTCCGAGCATCCGAGAATGGGCAGATAGGAGGTCGGGGAATCGAAATTGGACCGCTCTTGATAGGATTGGCGTGCCGCTCTTGAAGCATTATCGAAGGTGGGCTTAGCGGTAGGATGTAGAGTTCAGTGTGCCGGGTGGACTGAAGATTACGTGAGCGGAGGACGGTCAACCGGCCGAAAATGGAGAGATCGATGGAATGGAAAATGAGTAGGACAAAGAATCCAGGTGAGGTAGAGATACTTGGACTTGACATTTTATTTTCCGACCAGCATCTTCTGAGTGGCGGCAAAATCTCCTGCGCTCAGTGTGCAGAAATAGACGCCATTCGCGACCATCTCTCCTTGTTGATTGCGTCCGTCCCAATACGCCGCGCGCTCGCGGCTCTGATAGGCGCCGGCCGGCTGGTGTCCCACTTCCAGTGTCCGAACCGCCCGCCCTCTCATGTCGTAAATGGTAAACACCACCTCCGCCGCCGTCCCCAGCCGATACGGTATCCACGTCTCCGGATTGAACGGATTCGGGTAGTTTGCAAGCAACGCCGTTTTTGTCGGAGTCAGAGGCGCCGCTGAAGATGAAAGTTCCAGCGATTTCCTAGCCCCACCGACAAACTCTAATCGTTTTATCTCGCCCCAAGTCGTCATACGACGAAGGTCCCATAACAGCATCGTGCTATCATCGCTCGCGCTGGCGAGCGAGCTCCCATCCGGGGAAAACAGTACGGACCAAATCCCCCCAGTATGTCCTTCAAACGTCTGCAAGTGTTCGCCGGTGGAAACATCCCATAATCGAATGGTTCGGTCAAGACTCCCACTGGCAAGTGTAGAACCGCGGGGTGAAAACGCGACGGAACGGACCGAGTCTGTGTGCCCTGCAAGTGACGCCAGGTGTTCCCCGGTGCGCACATCCCACAGATGAATTGTTTTCTCCGCGCCCCCGGCGGCAAACGTGTAACCGTCGGGTGAGAAAGCGACGGAGGCAACCCAACCGCTATGTTCCTCAAGCGTACGCAACCGATTTCCGGATCGGGAATCCCAAAATGGAATCTTCCCGTCATCACTCCCGCCGGCAATCATGGATCCGTCAGGGGAAAACGCTAAAGAGATGATTCGATCGGTATCTTCTGTGGGTAAGTGCCGGTGTTGACCCGTGTGCACATCCCACAGACGAACCGTCTTGTCCGAAGCTGCACTGGCAAGCGAGGCGCCATCGGGCGAGAAAGCAATGGTGTTGATCCATTCCCTATGTCCGTTCAGAATTTTTGTGCGTTCACCGGTGCGGGTGTCCCACAGACGAATCATTAGGTCCTCGCTCCCACAGGCAAGCGTGATTCCATCCGGGGACAACGCAAAGGAGACGATCCAGCCTATATTTCCCACAATAGGGCGCCTGTGTTTTCCCGTGTGCGCATCCCACAGGTGAATCGTGTTGTCGCTACGTGCGGTAATAAGCGTCGGTCCACCGGGCGAGTACACCAAGGCACGAGGATAATCTGCATGTCCCTCCAGTGTATGAAGGTGTTCTCCGGTGCGGGTGTTCCAAAGACGAACCGTGTCATCGTCACTCGCACTGGCGAGCGTAAAGCCATCGGGTGAGAACGCCACGGATTCAACCCCTCGATTATGACCCACTAGGGTGTGCGTCTGTTTCCACGTGCGCGTGTCCCACAGTCGAACCTTGTCGTCATACCATTCTCCTCCGGTAGCAAGCATATCTCCGTCAGGTGAGAACGCTACGGAACGGACCGTCGCCCTATGCCCCTCAAGGGTCTGCATATGTTCCCAAGTGCGGGTATTCCACAACTCAATCCTGTCGTGCGAACCTGACCGTCCGCCCGCGAGTGTATGTCCATCCGGGGAGAACGCTACTACAAAACGCACCCGACCCGGTTCGTCTTGCAGCGTTTGAATGGCTACCCCGGTTCGCACATCCCATACACGGACGCTGCCGTCTGATGCCCCGCTGGCAAGCGTGAAGCCGTCGGGCGAAAACGCCACAGACTGGACCCTATCTTCATGCCCGGTGAGGGTGCGCAATCCCTCCCCCGTGCGGGTATCCCACAGTCGAATTGTTCTGTCCCAAGCTCCACTGGCAAGCGTGGAGCCGTCGGGGGAAAATGCAACGCAATCAACACCGCCGACATGTCCTTCGAGCGTCCGCAAGTGTTCCCCATTCTCCGCATCCCACAATCGGAGGGAATCATAATACCCAACGGCGAGTATGGAGCTATCATGAGAAAACGCTACGGTGTATACAATCTGCGTATGCCTCCCGATCAGGTTTACTTCGGCGTAGGTACTCGCATCATACAGCCAAATTCCGATATAACTCGCGACTGCGAGCCGCCGACCATCCGGTGAATAAGCGATATTGCCGGTGATCTCGCCTTTACCGAGGCGCATTTTTGCGCCTTCGGGCAACCCCCAGCGGGTATAGTCCTGTGCAAAACTAACTCGAACAGCCAGAGTGAAGACGATTAAGAGGCAAAGTTTGAAACACCGAGATTTTCTCATCAATTGATTCTCCATGCTGTGATTTCGGACCTGCGGGGTTACGGCACACGGGGATCTCTATGGGAGTTCTATCGCGTTCGTTATTCACTCACTTGATCACTCGCTATCCACTCGCTTGGTTCTACTACTTTTTACTTGCCGACCAGCATTTTCCTCGTTGCATTGAAATCCGCCGCAGTCAACGTGTAAAAGTAGACGCCGTTCGCCACCAACTCACCCTGTTGATTGCGTCCATCCCAATACGCCGCGCGCTCGCGGCTGCGGTACACGCCGGCGGGTCGGTGTCCCACTTCCAGCGTCCGAACTCTGCCACCATTCATGTCATAAATTGTCAATGTTACTTGCGCCGATTTCTTCAACTGATAGGGTATCCACGTCTCGGGATTAAAAGGATTCGGGTAATTTGGCAGAAGCGCCGTACTCACCGGTATCAATGCCGTTGCCGACGGTGACAATTCGGATGCCTGCATTGTGCCATCAGTCGTCGCGTGCTTGATATCGCCCCACGTTGTAAAGCGCCTGAACTCCCACAGCAATATCGTGCTGTCCCAACTCCCACTGACCAGCGTGTTTCCGTCGGGAGAGAACGCGACAGACGTGACAGCATCCTTATGTCCCTCAAGTGTATGTATGTTTTCACCGGTGCGGGCATCCCAAATCCGAATCGTGTTGTCGTAACTCCCGCTGGCGAGAATAGGGACTCCGGGGAAGAATGCGAGACACGAGACGCCGTCCGAATGCCCTTCCAACGTATGCAAATGGTCGCCTGTACGGGCATCCCAAATCCGAATCGCCGAATCGCTGATTTCACTCCAAGAATAACGTCCCCTGCTACCGCCCGCCAGCAGTTCGCCATCGTGCGAGAACGCCACGGTAATAAACTCATCCATTTGCCCGGAAATCGCTCGAATGTGTTCCCCGGTGCGGGCATCCCACAGACGAACCGTTTTGTCCCTGCCCCCGCTGGCTAGCATTGAGCCATCAAGGGAGAAAGCCACAGACGTAACACCGCCCCCGTGCGCAAAATACAACTGCTTGTTTTCGCGAGCACGGACGTCCCACAATCCAATCGAGCCGTCGTCACCCCCACTGGCAAGCGTGCCTCCATCGGGCGAGAACGCGACAGAATAGATATTCCCGGCGTGCCTCCCAAGGTCCGTGTATCGAAGCAGACCGGTGCGCACATCCCATGACCGAATTCTACTCCATTCGTTCCAGACAAGCGTGCTCCCATCGGGGGAAAACACTATGGAAGACACGGCACTAGCAAAAGTCTCAGGCCTGCCGAGGAGTTCGCCGGTGCGGGCGTCCCACAGGCGAACCATACTATCATTGCTCCCAACACTTGCAAGTGTGTCTCCGTCAGGTGAAAAAGCGACATAAATATCTCTCAGGTGATTTTTTGCACTCCAGTGACCTGCAAGGTAGTATAAAAACTCGCCGGTGCGGGTGTCCCATACTTGAACCTCACTTTCGTCACTCCACCATGTGTGCCAACCTTTCAACGCAATGACAAGCGTGGAACCATCGGGGGAAAACTCGACGTATTGTATCTCATCTAAGTCATCTTCAAAAGATGGTACGACATCCGTGACACGGACAACCGGTTTCCTGTCTGGCGAGAACACGATCGAACTTAGCCAATGCTGGCGAAGTTCAGCAGAAAGAGTAAACGCGGTTTCCCCGGTATGAGCATCCCACAGACGAACCTTGTTGTTCCTACTCCCAAGCTGGAGACCTTCAAGCGTTTGCAAGGGTTGACCGGTGTGGACATCCCACAGCCGTATTATCTTGTCCCTGCTCTTACTGGCAAGTGTAGACCCGTCGGGCGAGAACACTATGGCGTCGATACTATCTGTGTGCCCCGCAAGCGTGCGGGTGGATTTCCATGTGAGGACATCCCACAAGCGAACCGTTCTGTCCCGGCTCCCGCTGGCAAGCATAGCTCCGTCGGGCGAGAATGCTACGGAACCAACCGGCCCGGTATGCCCGACAAGCAAATTGTTTTCAGCCCCGGTCTTCACATCATAAAGCCAAACACCGGTTCTGCACGGCACCGCTAACATGCTTCCGTCCGGAGAGAACATAATATCGCCTGATATCCAACCCTTTCCCAGCCGCATCTTGGCGCCGTCGGGCAGTCCCCACCGCGTATAGTCTTGGGCAAAGCTAGTCTGCAGAGATAGAACGGCAGCGAGCAATAATAAACCAGAAATGAATAGCCGAGGTTGTTTCATCTGATAATTTTCCTGTCCGATGAATCTAGATTTTACTTGCCGACCAACATCTTCCGCGTGGCGGAAAAATCTCCCGCGGACAGCGTGCAGAAATAGACGCCATTCGCAACCATCTCTCCTTGTTGATTGCGTCCATCCCAATACGCCGCGCGATTCCGGCTCCGGTATGTCCCGGCGGGTCGATATCCCACTGCCATCGTCCGAACTGCTTTCCCATGCATATCAAAAATCGCCATCCTTACCTCTGCCGATTTCCTCAATTTATACGGTATCCATGTCTCCGGATTGAATGGATTCGGATAGTTTGGGAGGAGTGCGGTTTCCGTTGGGACTATAGCAGTAGCTGAAGGTGAAAGCTCCGGCAATTGCCTCATCTCGTCAGCGACAGTTGCTCCTCTAATGCCGCCCCAAGTCGTCGGACGCCTGAGATCCCAGAATAGCATCGTGCCATCTGAGCTCGCGCTGGAAAGTTCGCGCCCGTCGGGCGAAAACGTTAAGAAACGAACCGCACCGATATGTCCTTCAAGGGTCTGAAGGTGTTCTCCAGTGGAAACATCCCATAAACGCACCGTGTGTTCCCTATACGGCCCTCTACTGGCAAGCATTAAACCGTCAGGTGAAAGTGCGATGCCACGCACCGACGTCCTATGTACTTTAAATGTCGTCAAGTGCTCTCCGGTACGTACCTCCCACAGAACTATCGTATTCGCGCCCCCGGCGGCAAATGTAGAACCATCGGACGAGAAAGCGACGGTGTTGACCCAACCCTTATGTCCCTCAAACATCATCAGACGTTTCCCTGTACGTACCTCCCACACATGAACCTTTCCACCAGCATCCACGCTAGCCATCATGAAACCATCAGGGGAAAACGCTATTGTGCCCACCCCTTTCGTATGCCCTTGAAGGGTGTACAGCTCTTCCCCGGTGCGCGTATCCCACAGACGAACCATCATGTCCCCGCCCCCGCTGGCAAGCACGGTGCCATCAGGAGAGAAAGCAATGGTGGCGACCGAACTCCTATGTCCTGCAAGAATTTTCAAGAGTTCCCCGCTGCGGGTGTCCCACAGACGAATCATCGCGTCCTCGCTCCCGCAGGCAAGCGTGAACCCATCCGGGGACAACGCAACGGAGTAGACCCAGCCTATATTTCCCACAATCGCGCGCCGGTGTTTTCCCGTACGCGCATCCCACAGGTGAACTGTGTTGTCGTTACGCCGGGTAACAAGCGTCGACGCTCCGGGCAAATATCTCAACAAAAGGGACCTATCTGCATGCCCCTCAAGTGTTTGAATGTGTTCTCCGGTGCGGGGGTCCCACAGACGAACCGTGTTATCATCGTAGCCTGCGCTGGCAAGCGTGGAGCCGTCGGGCGAGAACGCCACAGATTCTACCCCTCGACTATGCCCCACTAGCGTACGCGTCTGTTCCAATGTGCGCGTGTCCCACAAACGAACCGTGTCGTCATACCATCCTCCCCCGCTGGCAAGCGTGTTTCCATCGGGTGAGAAGGCTACGCAGCCAACCGTCGCTTTATGCCCCTCAAGGGTCTGCACATTTTCCCAAGTGCGGGTATCCCACAACTCAATCCTGCCTGGCGGAGACGGCATGCCGGCCCCGTTCGGACTCCTTCCACCGGCAAGCGTTCGTCCGTCGGGGGAGAACGCTACGACGTAACTCCCCCGGCGCGAAACATTGCCCAGCGTTTGTATGGCTTCCCCGGTTCGGACATCCCATACGCGAATCGTGTCGTCGTCACTCCCGCTGGCAAGCGTGAAGCCATCGGGCGAGAACGCTACGGACACAACATCATCCGAATGCCCTTCAAGCGTGTGCAAACTCTCCCCGGTGCGGGAATCCCACAGTCGAATTGTACTGTCCCTACTTCCACTGGCAATCGTGAAGCCGACAGGAGAAAATGCGATGCAATTGACACTACCATTATGTCCTTCGAGCGTCCGTACCTGTTTCCCATTGTGCACATTCCACAAACGAATCGTACTGTCCGGGCTCCCACTGGCGAGCATGGAGCTATTAGGCGAGAACGCTACGGAATTTACCACGCGCGTATGCCCGGTGAGAAGGTTGACTTCGGCGCCGGTGTTTGCATCGTAGAGCCAAATGCCGATGCTAGTTGCAACCGCGAGCAGGGCTCCGTCTGTCGAATATGCGATATTGCTTGATATCCAACCCTTCCCGATCCGCTTCTTGGCGCCCTCGGGCAACCCCCAGCGGGTATAGTCCTGGGCAAAACTAGTTCGTAGAATCAGAGAGAAAACGATTAAGAGGCAAAGTTTGAAACACCGAGGATTTCTCATCAATTGATTCTCCATGCTGCGATTTCGGACCTGCGGGGTTACGGCACACGGCGTGTGCCTACTACTTTTTACTTGCCGGCCAGCATTTTGCGTGTGGCGGAGAAATCTCCCGCGGAAAGCGTGTAGAAATAGACGCCGTTCGCCACCGGTTTCCCCCTTAATTCTTCTTGAGAACGCAAATGTTATGCCAAGCGTGTGTCACACGGGAAAACCTGTCACGTCACGTGTTTTTCTCGCTATGCCGCACCCGTGCGGAGTTTAAACTGTTCACTTTCTGGACACGATTGTTCAGAAATAGAGGATCTGTGGGATAGATGGTTGAAACCGGACGGCTATTGATGGGTTTGGACTACCACTCATAGATAGTCGCTAAAGGAAGGTTTTGCCGGTAGGATAAGGGATTCAAGCTAGAAAATCCGGTAAGTTTTTGAGGATGATTACAGAAATGTCACTGGGCGGAAGGACAGTCAAATCTTGACTTTTGGCTGTTCGATGCTATAATGGACAGAGTGTTATACTCCGCACTGTCAGAAATTGCGTCTTCTGTAGGAGCGATCTCCAGGTCGCGACCCTTGTACGAGGGAACTCCGATTCCAGACCTAATGGTGCTACGTAAGTCCTATTAGAAACAATTATCACTGGAAAAGAAAGCGCAATAATACCCAACGCAAAGTATACCTGTCGGTAATAGTTGGATTTTCGGTTTCCGGGTGTTGTATTGCAATTCTGCTGTATTCAGTCGATTGATCGTTGTCCACTCGGTTGAGGGATCTGCTATCGCGCTGGGATTTCTATCGCATTCGCTATTCGCTCATTTGATCTATCCACTCGCTTGAGGGATTTACTATCGCGCTCGCTATTCACTCGCTTGATCCTACAAGAAATGGTGGGCGGTGCCCACCCTACAGACTTTCATTTCAAGAATCGACGCCTTCTAGTGAATAATCACACATCATCAACCCCTCATGCCGTCGTCGGACGGAACTCCGTGCTCGAACTCCTGCGCGGGGGCGACCGCGAGATTGAGCAGATCCAAATCGCGCAGGGACGGGACCACCCCCGCCTTCGCCAAATTATCTCGTTCGCCAAGAAAAAGGGGATCCGCTGCGAGTTTGTCCCCCGGAGCGAACTTGATAAACTGGAGCCAACTATCCCACATCAGGGCGTCATTGCCCTTGCCAGCCCAAAGAAATACTTGGAAATCGGAACGTTGCTGGAGCAGATCCAAGCCAAGCAGGACGATGTCCCTCCCCTGATTGTCATGTTGGATGGGGTGCAAGATCCGCGCAACCTCGGTGCAATCACGCGGACGGCGGACGCGGTGGGTGTGGATGGGATTGTGATTCCGAAGAATAGAGCGGCGGGGGTAACGACAACCGTCCACAAAGCGTCGGCAGGCAGCGTCGAATACATCCCGGTCGCCCAAGTCACGAATCTCGCGCGAACTATCGAACGCATAAAAGCCTCCGACATTTGGGTTATCGGGGCTGACCAAGATGCGCCGCAAAACTACACCCAAGCGGATTTTACGCTGCCGCTTTGTCTGGTTTTGGGGAATGAGGCGGAGGGTCTGCGGAGGTTGGTGAGGGAAAAATGCGATTCGCTGGTTCGTCTACCGATGCACGGTCATCTGCCGTCTCTGAACGTGTCGGTCGCGGCGGGTGTGCTACTGTACGAGGTTCTTCGGCAAAGGACTTAGGGGATGACCATGTTATGTAGACTCTACGCGCCGCTTGCTGCGCTTGTTTTACTCACCTCTATCGCGACCGCCCAGGTCGTCAACATACCTGACCCGAATCTACGAGTAGCAATTCACGCAACTCTTGAACTTCCCAGTGGCGCGAACATTACCCAACAAGATATGCTACAACTGGAAAGATTTGAGTCCAAAGATAACCGGATAAAAGATTTGACCGGTATCGAATATGCCGCCAACCTAACATTTCTGGTACTATCTGTGAACGAGATTCATGACATAACTCCGATAGCCGGACTAACGAAATTGGATTTTCTGATTATTCGAGACAATCCAGTCGAAGACCTTGATGTACTCAGACATTTGACGGCACTTAGATATCTGAATATATCGGGTATCCTTGTCAGAGACTTGTCTTTCATTTCATCACTTAGGAATCTGCAAGAACTTGTGGCAATAAACTGTAGATTGTCGGATATAAGTGCTCTTGCTGGCATGACTCAACTTAGGATGTTGAATGTGCCAACGAACCAGATTACTGACATAAGTCCTCTGTCAGATTTGGTCAATCTGGAAAGTTTGCGATTAGGCAGAAATCAGATTGTCGATATAAGTCCTCTGGCGAACTTAACAGCACTCAAAGTGTTGCAGCTGCATCTTAACCCAATCGCGGACGTGTCCCCTGTGTCGGGGCTTGAGCTAGACGTGTTTACCCATGATGAGGAATGCGACTCGCCCGGGCTTCCTGTTCAAGACAGGATCGAGAACCGAAGTCTGCCATCTATCTTTCTTCCATGGGAAAATGGAATACGGAACGTGGGAGGTGAATGGTGGGACGAGTCGATCCTATACGAGGAACGTATCACGTCTCACGACCTATGGTGGCACTTCCCGGGTCGATTTGGCATCCAGTTCAAACTGGGACCTCAAGGCTACCGATTAGTCGGAAACATGCCGGAGGCGATAGAATTTCGGGATGATCTCCTGTCCAAGAATCCCAATATGATAATCTTGGCTGACCTGCGCCAACGCTACGCTCCTGTAAGCGTTTTTGGAGAGGACTGGTTTGGCTGGCTAAGAGACGATGATGGTAACCTCTTAGTGCATGGCGGTGATGACTTTGGTCAGATTCTGATTGATTTCATTCGCCCCGAAGTCCAAGATGTTATTGTGCAGAGAGCAGTAGCTGTTGCACAGTGTGGTCTGGTTGATGGAATAATATTCGACGCTTGGGGCATTGATAGGTCTGATCCAGTAGAAGATCGTTACTCTATCCTGAATAGAATCCGCGAACAAGTGCCTGAAAATTTCCTGATTCTATTCAACACCAACCATTTCTATATCCCAGAATTAGCCCCTCTCATCAACGGCTCGTTTATGGAAACTTTTCCAGACGTACGCGATGAGGGTTATACTCGGGACCGGATTATTGAGATTGAAACGAATCTTATCAGGTACGAGCTAAATACCAGAGAACCGCACATTAACTGTCTAAGAGGCTTTGGAGTGGGCTCTGAGCCTCCAGATAGTTCTAACAACCTTCGATGGATGCGCCTCTTTGCAACAATGAGCCTCACTTGTTCCGACGGATACTCAATATATACGTTGGGCGATCTCGGTGGGCAACGGTAATTCCAAAGGCATATCTGGCATCCTTTCTGGGGCGCTGATTTAGGTCAACCAATCGGGGAAACAACGCAACGCTATGATAATATCGAAGGATTGTATATTCGGGATTTCACAAATGGGTGGGCGGTATACAATCGGAGTGGGTCGGCAAATGTCGTGGAGTTGCCGGAACAGGTTCAGTCCGTGCAAAGCGGAATTGAGAATGTTTCGCATGTCGTACTGGACTTGGACGGCGATATATTCCTGCGCGTTGCGACCGTTGCCCCAGCAGATATTAATGGAGATGGCGTTGTAAATATCCTAGACCTAGTGATAGTAGCCCAGTCACTAGGCACAGGCGAAAACGATGTGAACGGGGACGGCGTTACCAATGTCTTCGACTTGGTGATAATAGCTAACGCCATCAACCGATAACTTAACACAACAGCCCGGATCTTCTAACAGATGCGGTCCTGCATTCGGGGCGATTCTTATTCGTCTATGGATGCACGGTCATCTGCCGTCTTTGAACGTGTCGGTAGCGGCGGGTGTGCTGTTGTATGAGGTCCTTCGGCAAAGGACTTTGGAGTGAATTATCGCACGAGCTAAAACCAAACGACCGAATCAGATGGCGCCCTCCTCCTTCAAGCTCGTGTATATTCCGTCCCCGATGATGATGTGATCCAGCACGGGAATCTGGATGTGATTGCCCGCCGCGATTAACTCCTTTGTCGCGCGGATGTCCTCTTTGCTCGGGGCGGGATCCCCCGACGGATGATTATGAACCAAGAGAATGGCGGCAGCCGCCTCCTCAATCGCGAATCGAAAAACCTCGCGCGGATGGATGATGCTGGCGTTCAAGCTGCCTTCAAAGATTTGACGCCGTTTGATCACGTTATGCTTGGTATCAAGACAGAGGACATACAACACCTCCTGCTTTAAATCTCGCATGGATGACATCATCAACCGCGCAACGTCGGACGGCGCGGAGATCTGGAATTTCTCTTCATAATAGGATGCCATGCGCCTGCCCAACTCAAATGACGCGCGAATTTGAGCCGCTTTTACGCTTCCTAAACCCTTGACACCCTTTCCTAGCTGCTGTGGAGGTTCCTCCGCGATTCGTTTCAAGTTGCCGTCGTACTTACTCAACAACTGCTCTGCCACCTGCACGGCGGTGGCTTGCCCGGTTCCCGTGCGGATGATAATCGCAAGCAACTCAGACGTTTTCAGTGCCTCGGCGCCATGTTCTTGCAAACGTTCAAGCGGGCGCTCTTCCGCCGGAAGTTCTTTCAATCGAATGTGGTACTCAGATTCCATTGTCGTTCCCAATAAGCGTGACACGACATCATTTGAGGATTACAGGTTAATCTGTTTTCCCGTCGCGAAGGACTCGCTCGCCGCCAGTGAGACCTCCAAGGTTTTCAAGCCTTCGGCGTATGGAGCGAGAATCTCCGATGGATCTCCGCTCTTAACGGCGTCGATAAAGACTCGATCCTCGCGCAACCCCCCGTTGGTGTCGTTTCCGATCGATTCCGATTCCCCGTCGCGGTTGACTGCGGCGTCGCCCGAATTGACCTCGACGACCAGCCCGCGGCACAGCACTTCTAGCTTTACTCTTCCCCACCCTTGCAACATGCAGGCAGAGGTTATGTTAGCAACGGCGCCGCTGGCAAATTGGAGGTTGACAACACTCATGTCGTCAACGTCGTAGTTTGGGACGTCGGTCATGCTGCCTTGGGCGGCGAACCCGTGCACGGCTACGACATCGCCTCCGACGAGATAGCGGCACAGATCGAAGATGTGGGTCGTCTGTTCAACGTGCTGCCCGCCCGACTCGGCGCGAACACGCCACCACGGAACTCTCGGCAAACCGCCCATCCAGTAGCCCAGCGCGCCCACGACGCTTGCGCCTTCGAGAGCGGCTTTCGCTTCGCGCGTGTGACCGTGATAGCGCCAATGATAGCCGACACTGGTGATGTTGCCGCTGCTGAGTACGGCTTCATGAATCTCTCGTGCCACGTCCCCGCGAGTGCCCACCGGTTTCTCGATAAAAAATGGAATGCCTTTTTCGCACGCAATCAACTCCTGTTCCCCGTGCGCGAAGGGGGGAGTACAGATATATACGGCGTCCAACTCCTCTTTGTCGTACATTTCCTTGTAGTCGGTGTAGGGAGTGCCGCCATAATCTTGCGAGGCTTTGTTCGCTCGCTCCTCCGAGATGTCGCACATTGCGGCAAATTCGACATCGTCGAATCCCGACAAATTCCGCAAATGACCGCCTGCCATTCCGCCGACGCCGATCGCACCAATTTTTACTTTATCCATAATATGTTTTCCTCCGTTAATTCCACCTCCCGCGCATCGCGAACCAAATAGCTCTTACGCCGGTAAACTCCACCACACCTCGTAATGGCGATTCATTACGCTTTACGATCAACTGAGTGGATAGCGAAGGCGATAGCTAATCCCCACAGAATTCTTATTTCTTTACGCTCTCATCTATCTCCATGAATCGTGGCAACCTGAGCGGGCACCACAAAAATCAGTCCCATAGGGATCAAGTTAAGGGAGTTCGTCTAGTATTGGTGAGGTTTTCCTTCGCACCCCATACAGTAGGTGCGGTTTCCAACCGCACCGGGCCACGCCCTTACGGAAACGAGTGCCATAAATCATCTTCTGTGGCGCACCCATCAATCAATGGGTCGGTATTTCCTCGTCCAAGTTTACATGGAAATTGGCAGTTTACAACATTAAAACCGTGTGACTTGCACCCTAAAACGCTTAACTTGATCCCTATGGGCACCACAAAAATCAGTTCTAAAGCCACTGTTTCATATACGCCGCCGATTTCGGGAGTTCAACGTCGCCAGGTCCCGGGATGGCGCATTCCAACGCCATGTAGTCCCGAAATCCGATGCGTTTCAACGCTGCAAACCCGGCAGCGAAATCCGTATGCCCGTATCCCGGAAGTTCACGCGTGCTGTCCGCCAAATGGACGTGCCTGATGTGCTTGCCCGCCGCTTCAATGCTTTCAGAGATGTTTCTTTCCTCAAGGCTCATGTGAAAGAAGTCCGCCATAATGGCTACGTTAGGACTATCTACCCGCTTGCAGATTTCAACGCCGTCGTTGAGGCTCTTGATGAAATGCGTTTCATAGCGATTAAGGGGTTCGACCAGTACAATAGACCCGACCTCTTCGGCATGACCCGCGAGATCCTTCAGAATTGCAACGAGCAGTTCGGTTTCCAGTTCCGCCGTCGTCTTATACGGGCTTAAGTCGCGGATACGCGGCGCGCCAAAAATTGGCACCATTATCAGCCCCACAGCGCCGATCTCCGCGCCAATCTTGAGCAGCGATCGGATGCCCGCGATCGCAAGTTCCCGTTGCTCGGGATCGCCATCCAAGAGACACCCACCATAACCGGCGCAAATTGTACTGGCTTTGACGGGATGATTTTCCGTCGCTTTGACAATCTCATCCTGCCGTCCCTCCAAATCCCTACCCCCAAATTCGATTCCTTCGTAGCCATATTTCGCCAAGTTGTCAAGTTTCTCTGCCAGTTCCGCACCGGGCACCATCTTCTCTTGGCTTGCAAGTTTCATGCAGTGTCCTCCATTTGGTAGAACGATATCACCGTATCACCGTACCGTTCCTGTCGTTTCAATTTTAATTCGTCGAACGCTTCGGGTGCAGCGCACTCTGTCCTTCGTTCTCTCCGTCGCTCCACGATGACTTGACCGGAGGGCAACAGCATCTTGCTCATCCCAATCTGTTTCAGGCAAGCTTCATGGATGCCCGAATCGTATGGTGGATCGAAGTAGATTAGATCGAATCGGGCGTTGCGCCGAGCGAGAAAAGCTAGCCCCTTGAGCGCATCCAGCTTGACGATATTGATGTGGGGTTCGCCGCCGCTCACACCGCAACCCGAAAGATTGGACTTTATCACCCGGATGCAGTGCGGACTCCGATCAACGAACGTCACGGATTTTGCTCCGCGGCTCAACGCTTCAAGCCCGATGTTGCCCGTCCCCGCGCAGAGATCCAGGAAATTCGAGTCAATGACGCTGCCGCCCAGAATGCCAAACACGGACTCCTTCACGCGGTCCGACGTTGGGCGCACCGTGCTCGCCTTGACCGAATTCAAACGTTTGCCTTTGAACCTTCCGGAGATGATTCTCATCAGGATTTTCGTCCCGTAAGCATAACCTGAAAGGGTTCGTGTGTCAATCGGTTTTTCAGCTTGGATTGCGCCGTCAAAACAACGGTAGTACGTAGGTTGGGTTGAACGGAATTTCATGAGAAATCGGGTGGCTTCACAGTACACCGCCGCAAAGCTATTCGTGCTTGGAAGTCGGGAAACCGTAGTGAAACCCAACGCTTCATAACACGCGCTTAATGTTGGGTTTCACTATAAATCCTTCACACGAAAGCCTACTTGAAAAACAGCGTCACTAGTGGTGCAACAGGACATGGTTTCGCTCGTTCAACCCAACCTACATAGGTCAAAAACTTTGGAGCATGCTTTCAAAACCGTAGTTCCGCAGAGACGAAATCCGATGTGAAATCATCTTCGTAGATTCTGGCGTAGTCGATACGTCCCCATTTCCAATCGACGCCAATTCCGCCCGTCCAATCGTCATTGGAATAACCGGTGCGCACGTATAGAAACGGCGCGGCTGCCCACTCAATGCCGACATAGAGGTCGGGGCGCCCCGAACGCGGAACAGCGATGTCCGAGGCAAACAGCACCTGTCGAAATTGGAATGCGGCGCCTAGGGTTATCCAACGTATCCCTTGCGTCCTGGGCAGGTGTCCCGCCAGAAAACCGAATTTAAGATTGGCGCGAGGCTTGACGAGCAGAGCGAAATCGTAGGAGGGATCCGTGCCGAAGAACTGGTAACGATCGCTTGGATGTTCACGCTGAAATTTAACGTTGGCGCCGCCCGCAACGTGCGAATTCAACTGGTAGGCGAACCCGTAGTAGTTGAAATCCGGGGTTCCCGACTCGACGCCCAACGCAATTTTGTTGCCCCAAAATAGACCGAACCTGCGATAGGAGTAGCCGATACCCTTCGGATCGAAGGCGTAATCCGAGCGGTTGCGCAATTTGTTGACGCCGAAGAGTTTTACGCCGGACCACTGGATCAAGCCCGCGGGATTCCAGAACCCCCCCGAGGCATCATCGGCGACAGCGGTGAACGCATTTCCCATTCCCAAGGCGCGCGCGCCGGTATAGTGCGGACGCGCTTCTTCAAAGGGGAATTCGGCGGAGAGGTCGGGAGAAGAGGTGAAAAAAAGTACGGCGAGCGTTAATATGAGCCTAAAGAGGTTTGGGGTGCAAACAAGCGAAATGATGCGGGAAAGCGCCTTTGTCATTTCCTCATTTGTTGGCCTTCCCATTGGAACCGCTTAGTCTTCAAGTTTGAACTGATAGGGGATTGCAATTCTGAAGGAAACACTCTCTACGCCCCGTTTGGCAGGGGTGAAGCGCGACGCTTTCAAAGCCTCAATGGCGGCTCTGGCGCACCCGAATCCCGCCTTGTCCTCCTTAATTACAATATCTTTGGCATTTCCATCCACATCAATGGTAGCCTCCAGAACAACCCTTCCCTCTTTCCCGGCGCGCTTCGCCTCGATCGGGTATTTCGGTTCTATCTTTAAGCGCAAGTAAGGACGTATCGTAACTACAAAGGATTCGACTAAGTCGTGGGGAAATGGCTCGGGAAGATTAGGACATCCTATCCACTCAAACGCGGGCAACGGATCTTTCGGTACATTAGGTGGAAGAGGTTGGAGATGCTCTTCTCCAACATAACACAGATGGTAAAAGGGGACAAACTTGACGGTCTTTCTATAGTTATAGGCATTAAGGCGGGTGGGCCAAATGACATAGTGTGCCGCAAGCAGCACGGCAATCAAGTGAAGTCCGACGGCAGCCATCATGGACACGCGTTTCGGTGTCATGATTCCATGCTTCCGGTCGACATGCGGTCGAACGTGGAGATTGGAAAGTTCCTTCTGCTGGGGGGAGTCCAACGCCATGGGTTTCAAAGAAACATCAACCGGTTTACCGACCTCAATCGCTCTTTGACGCCTGATTCGCCTCATACGGCGCTTCCGAACGGCTTCCAAATGCGCCACAGAATTCTTCTGGCTAGATTCCATTGCTCCCCCTCCCTCTCGCGGCAGGATACGGTTATTCTGAACCGAGGTCTGTTGATAGGCGAAGAGAGTTGCGACAGCTAGTCTTTAGGTGAGGTTTTGCTATAAGCAAGAGCATGGTACATGGCAGTGCCTAGTAGTCTGATTTGGCAACCGCGTTGGAATACCAGCTCTACCAACAACCGTCTTCAACTTTCTTCGCGCGATTGCCCTCAACGGGCGTTCGCGGTGGCTCTTGGTTCAAGCGCGTTTGCTGTCGGTTCACGCGAGTCACTTTCTCTTTCAACTTGAACTGATAGGGGATTACAATTCTGATAGGAACTCTCTCTTCACCCCGTCTGGCAGGGATAAAGCGCGACGCTTTCAAAGCCTCTATGGCGGCTTAAGCACATCCAAATCCTACCTTGTCCTCCTTGATTTTGATGTCTTTGGCTTTTCCGTCCACGTCAATGGTAGCTTCCAGAACAACCCTTCCCTCCTTTTGGGCGAGACGAGCAGTTCTCGGGTATTTTGGCTCAATCTTCGTACGAAACGCGGGCGGTCGAGTAATGTCGAGAGAACTGAGACTGCCGCGGTGAATTGGATCAGGACTAAGAAAAAAACACCCTGCCTGCTCAGGCGGATCCGACGAATCTTCAAGTTTGAACTGATAGGGGATTGCAATCCTGAAGGGGACACTCTCTACACTCCGTTTGGCAGGGGTGAAGCGCGACGCTTTCACAGCCTCTATGGCGGCTTCGGCACATCCAAATCCTACCTTGTCCTCCTTGATTACAATATCTTTGGCTTTTCCATTCACGTCGATGGTAGCTTCCAGAACAACACGCCCCTCTTTCCCGGCGCGCTTCGCCTCGATCGGGTATTTCGGTTCTATCTTCTTAAGCCACGTGGGGCGTCTCGTAACTTCAAGGGTTACGAAAGCATCGGGAGGAGTCGGTCCAAAACTTCGATCACGGTCATCCAATCCCCAAGGAGACGGATTTGGCGTCAAACATCCATCGCGTGGGTAATTGTCCCCTCCGAGATCACAGATTGGCTGTCGTACGCGGTGGGGTGGTACTAAGTGGACAATTTCAACGGTTGTCGCCTCAGCATCAAGGCGGGTGGGCCAAACGATAAAATATGCCGCAAGCAGCACGGCAATCAAGTGAAGTCCTACAGCAGCCATTATGGACACGTGTTTAGGTGTCATGATTCCATGCTTCCGGTCAACATGCGGTCGAACGTGGAGGTTGGAAAATTCCTTCTGCTGGGGGGCCAACGCCATGGGTTTCAAAGAGACATCTACCGGTTTACCGACCTCAATCGCTCTTTGGCGCCTGATTCGCCTCATGCGGCGGCGTATAGTTTCCCGTTGTGCTATCTAAATCTCTTCGCCGGATTTCATTGCTCCACCTCGTTCAAGCAGTGGAATGCGGTTTTCTCAACCGAGGCGCGTGAATGTGGGTTCAAGGCGGCCTGTGCTTTACGCTTTATACCAATTCGTAATCCATAAGTTACAAGCACTGGGGGTTCGTAGTAGCGCAATTCATTGCGCGTCTCGAATCGATTGTAACATATAGATTTTGAAATCGGATTAGTTGACCGATTCATTTGGCCGCTCAATCTTCAATCTTGAAGGTATACGGAACGGATATCCTCTGGACGACGCTCTTCCCACCCCGTTTGGCAGGGGTGAACCGCGACGCTTTCAAAGCCCGTATGGCGGCTCTGGCGCACCCAAATCCAACGTTGTCCTCCTTGACTTCGATGTCTTTGGCTTTTCCATCCACGTCAATGGTAGCTATCAAAATAACCTCGCCCTCTTTCCCGGCGCGCTTCGCCTGGCTCGGGTACTCCGGTTCGACCTTGTTGCGGAAACTGGGCGGCCTTAATATTTCCGTGGGCTTGAAGGCATCGCCTTCATTGATGTCGAAGCCGGGAGTATCCTCAAGACCTGGTGGATCGCCGGTGACCCCCAGATCGGTTTCCTCGAATCCTTCTCTGATAGTCTCCATTGGATCGCCGGTATCAAATGTCGGTGGTTTAATAGGTCCGACTCCGCCTAATCCGGCGAGACCGCCAGTGCCTATGGTAGCATCGGCGACGGGACCTGAATCAACAAGACCATCCATCCTGGTGTCTCCCAGGGTGCTGTCGCTGTCTGAAGTGAGTGGACGCACCGGCACCTTCGGTACGGGCAGGATTATTGGCTGAAGCGGCTCGGTAGGCAGTGGTTTGGGTTTTACTATAACTTTGCGTTCTTCGGTTTCACGTTTCTCGGGAATGGGGTCAAAGAAGTGGACGACATACGCGTCGTCATCCACTTGGGCGGATCTGACGACGTAGAATGCCGCTATGAACACGGCAATCCCATGAATCACCAAGGATCCCAAAACAGATAGGCGGCTGCGCGCGGCATCCCGATGCTTCTGGTCATCGTGGTGATGCAGTCCAAGACCGGAGAGGTCCTTTTTCTGTACCGCACTCAACGCCATGGGCTTCAAAGAAACATCGACGGGTTTCCCGATTTCAATCGCTCTTTGACGCTTGATCCGATTCATGCGACGCTGCCGCATGGTTGCGAGATGTTCCGAGGAGTTGCTCTGACTGGATTTCATTGTATGACCTCGCTCGATCAGTGGGTGTGATTTTTTCTAAATCCCGGTGTGTTGAGAGGCGTTAGAGGTGAGTTGTGCTTTACACGCGTTTGTGGACCTTTCCAGCAAGTGATTTAATCTTCAATTTTGAAGACATACGGAATGGCTATTCTCTGCGGGACGCTCTTCTCGCCCCGTTTTGCGGGGTTGAAGCGCGACGCTTTCAAAGCCTGAATAGCGGCTCTGGCACACCCAAATCCAACGTTGTCTTCCTTGACCTTAATGTCCTGGGGTTTTCCATCAACACCGATGGTAGCTTCCAGAACAACTTTTCCCTCTTTCCCGGCGCGCCTCGCCTCGGTCGGGTATTTAGCCTCAATCCTCCTACGAAAGCTGGGAGGTCTTGATATCTCTTTGGGCTTGAAGGCGTCGCCACCACCGAGATCTGCTTCGGGTCCCTGCTCGATGTCCGGAGGATCGCCAAAGTTACTAATGCTGGAATCGTCAAATTTCTGTCGAATACTATCCTCGGGACTGCCGGTATCAAACTTGGGTTTGACGGGGCGAAGCCTATTTTCAATACCGGACGTATCAATGCCAGATCCTGCGTCAGACGGACCCAAGTCAGGAACATTGTCCAACCCCTCCTCTGGCAAATCAAACCCGGCGTCCGATTTCGGCAGATTCACTATCGGTTTAAGTACAGGCTGCTTTAGCACCTGCCGTTGTCTGGTGGGTTGGGGTTTAGACTTTACTATAGGTTTGCGGTCACGCGGGTCGCGTTTCTCCAGAATCTCTCGAAAAAAGTCGACGCTGACAGCCTCGTCATCGACTTGAGCGGTTCTGACGACGTAGAATGCCGCAATAAACACCATAATCCCGTGAAGCCCCAAGGAAACCAATACGGACAGCCCGCTTCGCTTCGCCTCCTGATGTTTCTGGTCGCCGTGAGCGTGCAGGGGCAGTCCGGAAAGTTCCTTCTTCTGTACAGAACTCAATGCCATGGCTTTCAGGGAGGTATCGACCGGTTTACCCACTTCAATCGCTCGCTGACGCCTGATTCGCTTCATGCGGCGGTGCCGCAAGTTTTCCAAATGTGCTGCGGAGTTGTTTTGGCTAGATCCCATTGTTCACTCTCGTTGAATCAGTTTTGGGGGTGGAGTGTTTGTGCCAATTTATAAAATATCACCTCAATTTTAGCACATCTGTCTATGGATTTCAATCTCAAATTCCCGTGATTTCGGGTATTTTCTATAAAATAACCAAGAAATGACGATTTTTGTAGGGTTCCGTGGCTTGTAGATTGGGTTGAGGCATTAGACAAACTCCGTTAGGTCAGCAACTTCCAAGAAAAAACTTATATGTCAATCTAGGCCCCAACCGCTCCTGCTGGATTGGCCAATCCAGCAGGTTCTTATGCACCCATTAAGTTCCGAGTCTTTCGTATCGGAGGATTGAGAATGGCGTGAAAAGAAATCTTCCAACCTTCCCCACTGCCATCCTTCCAATCCTACTCTTCCCAGTCGATGCGGAAGATAAGTAATACTTTCTAGTCAGAGTCCTTTTCCTCGATCCAGAGGATCGAAATGTCAATAGAATGCGACATGTGCAAAGTCCCGCGCTCCAGAGGAGCGCCATGTGGTGTGTTACTTGGTGGAAATAAAGTTGATGATGGAAGGACAAAACCGGTCAATCAATCGGACTCACGGTAGTACCTTGGTGATTTTTTCTCGTTTGTGAATATATATCCCAAGATTTGGTATGTGAAAATTCGAGATTACACAAGTCTATTATTCGGAAGATGAGTCAAAACTTGCTTATAGGCATTGCAATAATGACTATATTATCGTCTTCGCTCGCTATCCGCTCGCTTGATCTTTTCACAGGTTTTAGCGATCTCCGAGTGAGTCGGAGGGCAATACCAGAACCTTCACCGAGCCGTGTTCATCACGTCCGGCAGCGACCGCAAACGCCTGTTGAATCTCACCTAGCGGGAAACGGTGGGTGATTAACGGCATCGGGTCGAGTTTGCCGACTGCCATCAGGTCGACTGCAATCTGAAACTCCCGTTTTCCATCTCGCCGACCGTAACAGAATGACCACGTGACGGTCAATTCGCGGCCCCTCGCGTATCGCGTGTCAAACTCAAGTGCGCCGGTGTGTCCGCCAACCATGCAAATCTTCCCCCGTACAGCGGCAATCTGTGTCGCTTGCTGGAGCGTTTGTGCCCTCCCGCCGACCGCTTCAAAAACGACATTCGCGCCGCGGCCGTCTGTCCACTCTTGGACTGCCTCGACCGCGTCGACTGCGTCTACGTTAATCGGGACGATTCCAATCGACTCTTTGGCAAGTTGCAACGGCGCGTCCGGTTTCCCCAAGACGGCAACGGACGCGGCGCCAGCCAGTTGTGCCATCTGCGCGAGCGCCAAACCGACCGGACCGCTGCCGATGACCGCCACGCTATCGCCCGGGTAGACTGGCGCCATTGACAAGGCGTGGACGGCAACGGCGTAAACTTCAGCCATGGCTCCCGCCTCAAACGAAACCTGATTGGGTAATTCGTAGACGTTTCCTTCGGGCGCAACCATATACTCGGCGAATCCCCCGCTGAAAACATTTCCCAAACGTTCTCCTCTGGAACCGCCGACGTGAACGAGTTTTGAACAAAGATTGTAATTGCCGTTTAGACATTCCGGGCAGTTGTTACATGGAACTGTCGGCTCGATAGCGACTCGATCGCCGATCCGGTATTGACGCACCGCGTTGCCGACTCCGGCCACTCGTCCCGTGAGTTCGTGTCCGCCTGTTGTAGGGGAACGTGGCTTTTCCGGCTGACGGTGGTAACCGTGCAGGTCACTCCCACAGATGCCGGTCGCTCGGACTTCAACGAGTACCTCGCGCTCCTCCGGCTGCGGCTCTGACACAGTTTCGACGCGAATGTCTTTACCTCCATAAAAACGTGCGGCTTTCATCTGTTCCTCCGAAGTTCATTCATACTTCACGCTGCTGGAAGTTGCGTGTTTTCAAGGGATCCTATCCCGATGGCGATGGATTCCCGTACCACGATCTGTTAGATTGTGATCGCATCTGTACGACGGTATACTCCACGCTGCTGAGAATTGCCTATTTTGTAGGATCAAGCGAACGGATAGTGAGCGCGATAGAGATCCCGCGATCTCCGAATAGCGATCTAATTAAATCTTTGGTAGCCCCAGAGGCGATCAAGCGACTGAAAAAGGAGCGCGATAGAACTCCCATAGCAAATCACGCACGATAGAACTACCTCAACCGACTGGATTCGTAGGGGCGCGGTTCCCGCGCCCAATCGGTCGTGATGGCAAATCCCACTGCGTCAGACAATGTAAAACACCGGCTCTTCAGAGTTAAGTGTGGAAAATGAAATTAACTTTAGGACTTACACAGTCGATCTCTTAAATCCGCCCAATCCGGCAGTAGGGAATAACGACCAAGCGAGTGGATAGCGAGCGATCAAGCGACTGAAAAAGGAGCGCGATAGAACTCCCATAGCAAATCACGCACGATAGAACTACCTCAACCGACTGGATTCGTAGGGGCGCGGTTCCCGCGCCCAATCGATCGTGATGGCAAATCCCACTGCGATAGAGATCTCTGGATCTCCGTATTGCGACTTCAATAAACGCCAGTTGCTCATTATGTACTGTCATTTTGAAAAACGCTATAAACACTGACAATCAAGAAAATCCTTAAATCCTACCAATCAATGTAAAATACCGACACCCGACACTTATCACATACCCTTTGTACAATTCTCCACTAATTCTGTGCGATAGTCAATCTTAATAGTAAAATCCGATCCCGTTACGGTCACTCAATCTCCCTTCGTTTGGTCGCTGGATGCCTACAATTCGGATGCATTTCCCCCGCTTGCTACTGCCCTTACTCTTGACGATGCCTCCAATTCATGATAATATAATTTCACCATGACGAGAAAAGAGTGGCGAGTCAAATCTCCCGATATTGAGAAGAGTTCAGCGTTGGCGGTGAGGCTCGAAGTGTCCCCACTCCTTGCGCAACTGCTGGTCAATCGCGGAATTGACACGGTGGAAGCGGCGCAGACGTATCTGTACCCAACGCTCGACAATCTGCATGATCCGTTCCTGATGCATGGCATGGAAAGGGCTGTGGATCGGATTCGCGCGGCAGTAAAAAGAGGCGAACAAATCTGGGTTTATGGCGACTATCATGCTGATGGTGCGGCTGCTGTCGCGTTGCTTTTAAGCGTCTTTCGTGAGGATGACGTGCCGATGCACTACTACATTCCTAATCGGTTTAGGGAGGGGTACGGTCTGAATCAAGAAGTCGTAAAGGATCTCAAAGCGAAGGGGTGCGAACTTCTCATCACGCTTGATTGTGGCGTTACCACGGGTCCAGAGGTTCACGTAATGAATAAAGCCGGAATGGACGTTGTCAGCACCGGTTACCATGAAGGCAAGGAGGCGTTGCCATTCGCGCACGCAGACATCACGCCCGTGCAGGGGTACAATCAGAATCATTCCGATAGCCTGACGGGTGTTGGTCTAGCGTTCAAACTCGCACACGGTTTGATGGGCGGCGGCAAGCCTGCGCAATTGCTCATTGACCAACTCGATCTCGTCGTGCTCGGCACCGTCGTCGATATGGCTACGCTGACGGGAGAGAATCGGACGTTAACGAGGTTGGGGTTGGCGGAAATTAATCGTCGTAAGCGGCCGGGCATTCGCGCGCTTTGCCACGTTGCAGGATGCGGCAAGGATAAGCCGATTCACGGAGATACCCTGGTATTCAGACTTGGTCCCCGTATAAACGCTGCGGGACGCATGGATACGGCGTCCAATGCTGTCGAATTGCTCACTGCAGAATCAGATCGCGCGGCGTTCTCAATTGCCGAGCAACTTGATGCCCACAATACAGAACGACGAGAGGTCACACAAAGAATTCTTGACGAGGCAATCAATATAGTCGAAAGAGAGGTTAATCTCGATAAAGTCAAGGGGGTTGTGTTAGCTCGTGAAGGTTGGCATAAAGGAGTAGTTGCAGTTGTTGTGACGCGCATCATGCAAAGATACCATCGCCCGGTTTTTCTGTTAGCCATTGATGGCGATGTAGCGCATGGCTCCGGACGCAGCATTGAGGGGTTCAATCTGGCGGATAGTTTAAACGCGGCGACGGATTTGCTGGTCAGTCACGGCGGACACAAAGCGGCGGCGGGATTAACCATTCAAACAAAAAAAATTCAGGAATTCGGGAAGTTTTTCAATCAGTACGTGTCCGAACGCTTGTCTGAAGACGACCTTGTTCCCAAACTGGATATAGACTTCGAGGCTCAGTTGTCTTTCTTTACGTTAAGCGAAATCAAGGAGATGAGTGTACTGGAGCCGTATGGGCAAGATAATCCTGCGCCGCAACTGGTAATTCGGGGACTTGTGCTCCAGCGTCCACCGCGTCGAGTGGGCATGGAGCAACAACATCTAAAACTATCTGTATCGGATGGACGACAGGCCTTAGATGCAATAGGCTGGGGGATGGCGGACTTTGCTAATGCATTGAAGAATCCGAACGTATCCGTCGATTTGGTTGGCACACCTCAAATCAACGAATGGGAAGGACGGCGTTCCCCCCAGTTGGAAATCAAGGATATACGCCTTCATAGAGTAGACTCTCGTATGCAAGAGAACGCGCTTCCTTCAAGCAATGCCGGGAATCGATCCAAACGTACCGATGGCGGGCGGGCAAACCAAGCTACGAATAATGACCACCACCAACTTAAACCAGAACCTAATTACTCATCGCACCACGGGGCTCCAGACGATAGAAACACTTTGGTGAAGTGGACGTTGAGTTTGGGCCGTAATCTGCGTCGCAGGTTGTTTAGATTTTACAAATCATAAAGAGTAGTTCAAGGATACCACAAACAACTTCAAAGGATTAAAGAATACGAATTATCTGCATGTTTCCGATTAATCTAATGCTACCAATGTCTCCACTGGACATATCTGGTTTCTGTTATTGATGGAGTATAGGGTGACATCCCAACTGATACATCCGTTGTCTGCAAGTCAATTATCTCGTAACAATTGGTCGTCATGATTTCGCAAGAGTGGCACGTCAAACCTCCCGAGATTGAGAAGAGTTCGACATTCGCTGATAGGCTTGGTGTTTCTCCAATCCTTGCCCAACTGCTGATTGATCGGAGCATCGAAACAACAGAGGAGGCAAGGTCGTATCTATATCCAACTTTGGCCGACCTATCCGATCCATTCTCAATGCAAGACATGGAGACAGCGGTGGATCGGATTCGTATGGCAAAAGAAAAAGGCGATCAGATTTGGGTTTACAGTTTTGGTGATGTTGATGGCACAACGGCTACTGCGCTATTGATAAGTATTTTTCGCCAGATTGATGTGCCCGCCGAATACTACATTGCTGATGTTTTTACGGAGGGATATGGACTGAACAAGGAGGTCATGACAACTCTCAGAAAGAATGGTTGTAATCTTCTAATTGCGCTAGATTGTGAGATTGCATCGGTCAATGAGGTGAAACTTGCCAATGAACTAGGATTAGATGTCATCATCATACATTCGGACCATGTGCATTGCAACTTACTGCCATCTGCTCACGCAGTTATTACACCTCAGATAGATGGTAGCAATGAGCCGTCTCATGCGTTATCTTGTGTAGCCATCGCTTTCAAACTCGCACACGCTTTGATGCGAAGCATTGGACAAACTCTTCATCTAGTTGACCTGCTAGATCTCGTTGCACTCGGAATAGTGGCTCATGGTGCGAAACTCACAGGAGAAAATCGAACGCTCGCTAAATTAGGGTTGGAAGAAATTAAAAATCGGCGGCGCCCAGGAGTCCGCGCCTTGTGTGATGTTGCATTTCTTGAGGTAAGCACACCGATTGTTGCACACACACTTGGCATTGCTCTAGGCTCCCAAATCAACTCTGTTGGTTGCAGGAAGACGGCGTCGAAGGTTGTACAGTTGCTTTCAGCCAAATCTTATGAGACAGCACTACCTATTGCTCAGGAACTTAACAGTGATCATACGGAGCGAAGGAAGAAAGCCCAACAAGTTGAAGAGGAAGCAATTGGCCTAATTGAAAACAGAACCGAACTTAACAAAATTAAGGGATTGGTCATTGCCCAAAAAGGATGGTATGGTGGAGTAGTTGACGTTGTTGCCTCGCGTCTTCTCGAACGATACCATCGTCCCGTGTTTTTACTGTCAATTGAGGATGACGAAGCATACGGTTTTGGACGCAGCACTGAAAGAGTCAATCTAGCAGCCAGCTTAAATTCAGTCACTCATTTGTTTCTCACGCATCGTGGACACAATACGGCAGCAGGATTGACCATCAAGACAGCAAATATTGAAACATTTGAGCGACATTTCAACCAATACGCTGCTGAGTGCCTGACGGAGGAGAATCTTCTTCCCAGACAGTATTTAGACGACGTACAGGCGTCTCACGTTACATCAGACGCAATTGAGGAGGTGAATCTGCTCGAACCTTTCGGAGAAGGTAATCCACCACCCCACTTGGCAATTCAAGGCCCTTCGCTTGGAATACAGGGCATGTTCGAAGCAGCCGGTTGGCAGATAGGATGGGCAACAGATTACCTTCTTGCGATAAAAAGCCAGAACACTTGCGAAGACTCTGTAGACCTAGTTGGCACGCCTGAAATTAGCAACTGGTACGGTGCTCGTCGTTCTCAATTGGTAATAGAAGACCTTCACTACACGCCTCGATTTGTAAGAAACGATGTTCGCCGTACGGTAGGTCATCACGCCTTGTCTACAGCAGAAGATAAAGAAGGGAAACAGAAGAAATGGCAGGTCAAAACTCGCCGCGTTGAGAATAGGAACTGTACCATGGTGGCAGAGAAACTTGAAATCTCGGCGCTTACAGCGCAACTGCTGTTCAATCGTGGGATTGAGACGGCGGAAGACGCGCGAACTTATTTGTACCCAACTAGCACAGATTTACACGATCCATTCTTAATGCACGATATGAAGAAGGCTGTTGAGCGCATTCACTCAGCCAAAGAAAAAGGGGAGCGGATTTGGGTATACGGTGACTACGATACTGATGGTACAACGGCTGCCGCCCTGTTATTAGGCATCTTCCGCGACCTTCATGTTCCTGCACAATTCTACATTCCCAATCGGTTTGACGAAGGATATGGGCTGAACAAGGAAGCTGTGATAGCTCTTAAAAATGAAGGATGCGATTTGATTATCACAGTTGACTGTGGGATTACTTCGATTCACGAGGTGGAACTTGCTAATGAAGTTGGCATGGATGTCATCATAACCGATCATCATCAAGTGCATCCAAATGCGCTGCCTCCTGCGCACGCAGTAGTTACGCCCAAGGTGCTGGATAGTAACTATCCGTTCGATGGGTTGGCTGGTGTTGGTTTAGCGTTTAAGCTTGCTCACGGATTGATGGGAGGCGGTGAACTTACTCAGCCACTAGTTAATCAACTTGATCTCGTCGTCCTCGGCACTGTGGTCGATATGGTCACACTAACAGGGGAAAATAGAACCCTCACCAAGTTAGGGCTGACAGAAATCAATCGCCGGAAAAGACCTGGGATTCGCGCTTTGTGTGATGTCGCCGGTTTCAGCAGAGACAAGCCTATTGTCGGACATACACTTGGGTTTGTACTCGGTCCCAGGATCAACGCTGCCGGGCGGATGACTGGGGCGCGCAAGGTTGTTGAATTACTCACGGCCGAATCCGATGATGCAGCGCTCCCCATAGCCGAGCAACTTGATGCCGACAATACAGAACGACGAGAAGTCGAAGGGAGAATTCACGATACGGCAATTGATATAGTTGAAAACGAGGGAAGTCTTGATGAAGTTAAAGGGCTGGTCGTAGCTCAGTCGGGTTGGCATCAAGGAGTAGTCGGAATCGTTGCCTCACGCCTAATGCAAAGATATCATCGCCCTGTTTTCGTGTTAGCCATTGAAGGCGACAAAGCGCGCGGTTCTGGACGTAGCATTGAAGGCCTCAATCTTGCCAACAGTTTGAATGCAGCTACCCATTTGCTAATCAAACACGGTGGACACAAAGCCGCCGCTGGCTTGACGATTAAAACAGAAAATATCCCAAAATTTAAGGAACACTTTAACCAATATGCTTGTGAACACTTGTCAGAGGAAGATCTTGTCCCCAAGCTGGATTTGGACCTTGAGGTGCAGGCGTCCCACCTAACGTTAAACGCAATAGAGGAATTAAAATTGCTAGAACCCTTTGGACAGGACAATCCCGCGCCACGACTGACACTTAAAGGGCTCACACTTCTGCGCACCCCGCACCGCGTGGGTAAAGAAAAAGAACACCTGAAATTAGCTGTCACGGACGGGCGATGCAGACTAGAAGCTTTAGGGTGGCGGAAGGGACGGATGGCAGAGAATTTCATTATGATGAAACAGAGAAAGTGGGAAGTGAAATTTCCTGATATTGAGAAAAGTTCCGCGTTGGCAGTGAAGCTAGGGGTCTCTCCAATCCTTGCACAACTTCTGATCAGTCGTGGGATTGACACAGAGGAAGAGGCGCGTAAGTATTTATCTCCAACCTTCGCCGATCTATGCAATCCATTCTTAATAAACGACATGGAAAAGGCTGTGGAGCGGATTAAATCAGCGAAAAAGAAAGGGGAGCGGATTTGGATATACGGCGATCATGATACCAATGGCACAACGGCCACTGCGCTGTTATTGAGTATCTTTCGCGAGTTTGATGTGCCCATACAGTCTGATATGCCAAATCAGTTTCACGAGGGATGCGGACTGAACAAGGAGGCAGTCAAAACTCTCCGAGATAATGGCTGCGGCTTGGTCATCACAGTGGACCGCAGAAATACTTCTACTGACGAGGTGCAACTAGCCAATGAAATTGGGCTGGATGTCATTGTAACCAATCGCCATCAACCACATCCGGATATGCGGCACTTTGCCTATGCTGTTGTCACACCTCAGATGGAGGAGAGTCGACATTTATCAGATGGGTTAACAGGCGTTGGTCTAGCGTTCAAGCTTGCTCATGGTTTATCGGGCGGCACAGAATTCCCCCCACCTTTAAGTAAACAGTTGGACCTCGTTGTCCTCGGCACAGTTGGTGATGCCGGACAGCTCACGGGAGAAAATCGAACTCTCACTGCGTTGGGTTTGAAGGAGATTAATAAGCGGAATCGTCCGGGAATTCGCGCGCTGTGCGAGGTCGCTAGTTTCAGCGATAAAAAACCAATTGTAGGACATACGCTTCAATATGTGCTTGGCCCTCGCCTAAATGCTGCTGGAAGGCTGGGAATGGGCCAAAAGATTGTTGAATCCCTCACGACAAAATCCTACGACGTTGCACGCCCCATTGTAGAGGAACTTGAGGGCAAAATCGCGGCGCAAACCGATGAGGAAAGGGAAAGACATAAAACGCACGTTAAGAAATTACATCTAGATTTTGATGTTCAGGCTTCCCAACTGACGTTGGACGCAATCGACGAACTAAATCTGTTAGAACCCTTTGGAGAAGAGAATCCGTCACCACAATTGGTGGTCCGGGATCTCACTCTCCAGCGTCCGCCACGACTCATGGGTAAAAGGAATCAGCACCTAAAGCTGTCCGTGACAGACGGTAACCATATGCTGGATGCGATTGGGTGGGGAATGGCAGATTTCGCGGTTGCGCTAAAAAGCAAGAACATTCGTATAGACTTAGCAGGTACGCCTGAGATAAATGAATGGCAAGGTACTCAGAATCCTCAGCTAATAATCAAAGACATACACATTCAAACAATTGACCGTCATTTTCAGGGGAAACAGTATCCCTCAGAAGACGCTGAGAGTCCTGTCAAGATTCTTGATTATCGGCACACGGACAAAAAATCATATCTCTCCATACTCCTCGAACAGGAGGAGCCTATCGTTTTCTATGTACGTGATGAGAAGGCGATAGATCGATTCTTGGACTTAATCGGTCCGCAAACAGAATCGATAGGTCGGTGTGATGCTGCTACGCCGGAGTCGGAAATCGAAGGTCTCGTAGGCACGCTTGGAAATGGAAAGTTGCTCGCCATCGTCTCAAGTCGGACGTTGTTGACGGCATCTCAGAGCGCGAAGCATCTCGTGTTTTGTCACCCGGTGTGCACTCCGCTGGCGTTTTATAATCGGTGTCAGCCGGCGTTCAGAACCCCGGAGACGACCTATATTCATCTGATTTACAGCGCAAAAGATGCCGATTCCATGCACACCTTGCTGTCATGGCAATATCCGGACGAAGAGACACTGAAGAGATTGTATCAAACGATAAAATCCTTGGGTTCTCGGAGTGACGCACCGATCCGTTTGGAGGATGTGGTTTCTGCAGCCCGGACAAATTCGATTCCACCCGACGCGGTTCGTAACGGGATGGGCATCTTTGAAGAGTTGAAGTTGATTAAAAGTCGGGAACAATCTTCCGGGAAGGTAGTGCAACTCTTGCCGACACCATCCGAGAAACGCAAGTTACATCAATCACGTACTTACCTGTATGGGGAGCAACTCAAGCAGACGAGCGCAATCTTCTCGGAATTTCAGTTGAAACAATCTGTCCAAGAGATTTGGAAGAGGGTATCGTATGAGTGTCGAAACTCTAATTAATCACATCGGTGGCTACAATTCCGACGCCGATTTCGACTTTCTGCGTCGAAGTTATGAATTCGCGGAAAAAGCGCATAAAGGGCAGTGGCGCCAATCGGGGGAACCTTACTTTACCCACTGCATCGCCACGGCTAACGTCCTTACCGAACTCAAGTTGGATGTTCGCACGATTTGCGCCGGTCTTCTGCACGATATCATAGAAGACACTCCGGTGACGCGCGATGAACTCTCAAACCTGTTCGGTGAAACCATCGCGCAGTTGGTGCAGGGAGTCAGCAAGATAGGAAGATACAAGTTCAGGGGAGGCGCACAACAACGGCAGGCGGAGAACTATCTAAAATTGCTCTTGGCTACGGCGGAGGATATTCGGGTTATTCTCATTAAGTTGGCGGACCGCTTGCACAACATGGAAACGTTGTCATATTTGCCCTTGCATAGGCAGCAGGCGATTTCCAAAGAAACGCTGGAGGTCTATGCTCCGATTGCACATCGTTTGGGCATTTGGCGAATTATGAGCAGGCTCGAAGATTTGGCGTTCAAGCACCTGTATCCCGCCGAGTACAGAGACATAGCCGATTTGATCGCCGAGAAACTCACCGAACGGGAAGCGTATGTGGACAAGATGGTAGCCACGATCGAGAAAGAACTCAAGCGATACGGCATTGAGGCGAGTGTTCATGGCCGCACGAAGCACATCTACAGCATCTACCAAAAGATCCACCAGAAGGGAACGCCCTTTGAAGAGATTCGGGATCTAATCGGGCTGCGCTTGTTGGTCAATACCGTACCGGAATGTTACGCCACTCTTGGGATTCTGCATACGAAGTGGCATCATCTACCTCAGCGGCTCAGGGATTGGATTGGACCGACGGCGAAGATAAACGGTTACCGCTCCTTGCACACAACGGTTTTGGACAGCGGACGCTCTGTGGAAATCCAGATACGCACGCGTGAGATGCACAAAGTGGCGGAAGACGGAATCGCCGCGCACTGGAGCTATAAGGAGGGATTACCGTTAACAGAGGAGGGGCAATCCATTTTTGCGGGGTACAAACAGATGCTGGAGGATATTCAGGAATCCAAGGATCTCCCCCACCAATTCATCCAGTCGATGAAACGCGAACTGTTCCCTGACGAGGTCTATGTGTTTTCGCCCAAAGGCGATCTGTACGCGCTTCCAGCCGGTGCAACGCCGATCGACTTCGCGTACAAAATCCATACCGATATCGGGCACAAATGCTCCAGCGCGGAGGTTAACGGCGCGCTGTTGTCGCTCCGCTACCGTCTCCAAAACGGCGACCGCGTGAAAATCTTCACCAATCCCAACGGACACCCGAATCGAAACTGGCTGCAATGGGCACGAACCGCGCGCGCGCGCAGCAAAATTCGGAACTGGTTCAACGAGCAGGACAGGAAACACGCGCTGGAAGTCGGACAGCGCTTGCTGGAAAACGAAATCAGCCGGCACGGTCTTAACCCGAAGGTATATCTCCAGTCCTCAAGTCTTCTCGAAGTTGCCACGAAACTGGGAGCGGGCACCACGGACAACCTGTTAATGCAGATTGGTAACGGCAAACAGTTCGCCAACAAGGTCGCGAGCCTGCTAAAACCGGATGCGGATAAACAGGGGGATGGGAGCTACGAGGCTATGAAGGAGCCGATGCCCGCCGTTCAACTTGAAGACGGAATTGATGCGGCGATGGTTCGCATTATGAAATGCTGTACGCCCATTCCCGGCGACACGATTATCGGGTATATTACGCGGGGGCGGGGGATCTCTGTCCACAAAGAAGACTGTCTGCGTTTAGCCAATGAACCGGAACGGATTGTTCAGGTTGAATGGAAATCCGCGGACCAGGTCACCTATATGGCGCAAATCTCCGTGGAGTGCGAGGATGCACCCGGTATGATCGGGGTGATTGGCAGTGCGGTCGCTCAGTGCGGGGTGAATATTCAAGCGGGGACTTTTGGCGCCGGCAGCGGTAGGCGGGGGGTAGACGGCAGGGTCTCCAATCTAATGACCCTTGAGGTAACCGGTGTCGAACAACTCGAAGAGGTGATGGGAAAAATCTTGCTCTTGGATGGGGTGAGGCGCGTAAAACGCGAGGTGTAACAACGGGGAATTGCTACGCCGCCTTCGGTGCGCCTGACACAACTTTGACGATTTTTCCGGATCGAATACACTTCGCGCATACACGCACGCGCTTGTGACCTACGCGATTTTCGCCGTACCGGACTTCGATGCGCACACGCTGCAAATTGGGAAGCCATCTCCGCTTCGTGTGATTGCGAGACTTACTGATCCGGTTGCCAGCCATCGGCTTTTTGCCGCACACATGACAGATACGAGCCACGTCGTCCACCTCCTTTCGCCCATTCCGAGCTACTATCCGAATTGCGCGCTTAGAATATCATAACGCCCGTGTGAATTGCAAGTTTTTTTCTATCGCGCATAAAAACAGTTGGCTCTTCAGAGTTTAAGTGTGGAGGTTCGTCAGGGCTAAGTGTGGGAATGAAACTTGCTACAGGAAGACGCGTTTGCCCTATGAGTTCAAGTTGATTGCAATAATTCCCGATCTATGCGCTTTTGATGATTTCGGCAATGATTTGATGTTGCGACAAGGCTTTTGTAGGGAATAACGATCGTTATTCCCTTGGCTTGGCCGCTCAACCATTATCATTGGAAAGAATTCCATCTTCCTAAACTAGATGAAATCCATAGTTCACATACGGTTATTCTTCACAATCTATCTGACGTTGCTCTTCGCTGGATGCGGCGAAGATTCGCCCGTTACACCCGTGGCGTCGGTTGAAACTGTCGGAATAGTGTCCGGCGCGATTACCAACGCCAGAACCGGACGCCCGGTGCGCGGCGCGGTTGTCACGATATCCGGGCGACAGTGGGAATCGGATGCGGAAGGGAAATACAGATTTGCCCAGGTAGGTTTCTCGGACGCCATAACTATCACGGTCGAGGCAATCGATTATGCGGATGACACGCGGACTGTTGCGCTCAATACAGAGAATCTAACAGTGGATATATCTTTGACGCCCCTGACGAATCCGGGGGAAGAGATACGGGGCTTGTTGGATAGATTCTCGGCGCTGATTGCGACGGTGGACACTGGTAGGCTCTTGGAAATCGAAGGTCTGTTCACGGAAGAATATCTCGCATCGGACGATTTGGTCACTCGATTTTTCGGGCTGAACACCGGTGTCATTCCGGTTAATCGCAACGCGGTGACACTGGTTTTTACAGCGCTATTCGAGGAGTTCAATCTCGTCCAGTTTCAGTTCCGCGAAATCGAGATGAACGTTCCCCATCCGCGGCAAGCCTCTGCAAAATTGGGTGTGGACATTATTACGGAGAAGGGAGCGCGCTCGGTTCGGAGAGAGATTATCACCCGATGTGAACTCTATTTTCGAAAAGGGGAGTCGGGGTGGAAGATTTTTTTCTGGCAGTTTCTTGAGGCGGATGTTCTCTTGTAACGTATACTCCACGCTGCTGAGAATTGCTTATTTTGTAGGATCAAACGAGCGGATAGCGAGTGCGATAGAGATCCCGCGATCTCCAGGTCGCGACCCTTGTACGAGGGAACTCCGATTCCCGACCTGCTGGCGCTACGTAAGTCCTATTAGTGATTGTAGGGTGGGCACTGCCCACCACCAACGCGGTCACGTTGCACGCCAGGGGAGCCAACCATTTATCCCAAACTGATTGGAATGGTGGGCAGTGCCCACCCTACAACTACCGCCAGGCGCTTGAAAATACGCAATTTCCAGCGGTGTGTAGTATAGATTGCGATCGAATCTGTACGACGATGGCTTCCTCCGTCATGCTATCTGTGCCAGTAAAGCGTCCAAATCCGCTTGTGGGAGCAATCAAACGAGTGGATAACGATCAAGCGAATAACGAGCGATCAAGCGACTGAAAAAGGAGCGATCAACTGAACGAATAGTGAAGGCGATAGTAGATCCTGATAGAGATCCCTCCCCCGCCCGATAGGGACTAGAGTTAGTAATTTCACGAGAGAATATCCCGGCAATACGAAGCGAAATCTCTTAAATTGATCTCTATGGGTAAGCCCTAATTAAAACCATTATTACTGAGAATACACGCGCAGTATTACCCAACGCATGGTATAACTGAAACTCTAGTGAAACCCAACACTTGATTTACATGAAATCCCACATGTCCAAAAGTTTGCGCGAATCCGAAAGTAGAGCTGTACTCAATTCCCTGGAGTCATCCTACTGCCCCCATGCGATACAGGAGGCGCGTGACCGACAGGATGAAATCCTGATGGAGAGGTTCCGAGGTCGCCGCTACGCCATAGCCGACATCGGTTGCGGCACCGGATACCACGGCTCCATCTTTGCTCCCGCTTGCGAACTGTATCACGGCTTTGAGATATCGGCTCACATTGGCGAAATCGCACGGGAGAGATGGCGTAAGGAGGGGTTGACCAACACGACGCTATTTCTGGGCGATGCGACCGAAGCGGCGCCCCAGCGCGATTTCTACGATTTGGTATTCTGCTTGTACTTTACGCCGGGAAATTTTCGAGAACCGTCAACGGATTTGAGCCTTTATACGGACGCCTATCTCAACCGGAACCCAAGTTTTATCGCGATATTCTCAAGGTTCTATCAGGCGCTAAAGCCGGGCGGGCTGATGTTCCTGACAATCTACAAGGATGTCCCCGAGACTGAAGCGGCGCAGATTGAGTTCTACGAACACACCAATCAGCATGTAGTGACGCCGCGCGGGTCTCGATTTGTGGCTACTGCGGAGCATTTCTGGTCGGCACGATGGACGCGGGAAAGCCTCTCGTCCAACCTGAAGGCGTGCGGGATCCCCGAACAGAATGTAATCTGCCACGACCTGAACCACATCGGATGGCTGGTTGAAATCGAAAAGCATAATACGTAATGCGTAATGCGTAAAAAGGAGCGTCATGCATTCGCATTGAGGGCGCGGACGATACGTCGAAAGGAGGATAGTTATGGCAGGAAAGATGGTGACCGTCGCTACGTTTGACATGCCTACGGAGGCGCACCTTGCCAAGGGGTTGCTCGAAGCCAATGGATTGGCGGCTTTTCTCGCCGACGAATTGACGGTGGGAGTGGCGTGGCATCTAAGCAACGCGATTGGCGGGATTAAATTGCAGGTCGCCGAGAACGATGTCGAGCGCGCCACCGGCATTCTTGCGGCGCGAGAAGATAGGTCTATTGAGGCGGGCGCAGAGCTTACCGACGTTGCGGAGATGGATGAATCCGAGGGTGATCTCCCTCCGTCAGCGGGCGACAATGCCGTCGATCGCGCGGTGCGCGCCGCGCTGCTCGGCTTGATTCTCTTTCCCTTTTTCCCTCTGTACTTTTACTCGCTCTGGCTGCTCGGACGACTTACCTTCTCCAGCGAGAAAGTCAGTCCTCACAAACGTCGTAGAATGCGCCTCGCCGTTCTGCTCAATCTGCCCATGCTCGTTTTCTTGGGCGTCGCTGTGCTATGGCTCGTCCAGAAATTCTGACATCGCCCTCTGTTGAAACCGAGTTTTTTCTTCAAAACTCGGTTTCTTCGTTGCTTCCTACCTTCCATTCTTCCGCCCTTCCAATCCTATTCTTGCTGATTCCTTTAGTAGTAGGGTGCGATCAAATGAATGAACAATGAGTGATCAACTGAACGAATAGATCAAGCGAGCGATTAGCGATCAAGCGACTGGATAGGGAGCGCGATAGTAGATCCCGTGCGCTAGAGATCCCGAGGCGATAGTAGATCCTGACAGAGATCCCTTTCCAACCGCACCGGCACCTACGGAAACCAGCGCCATGAGTCATCTTTTGTGGCGCACCCATCAGTGAATGAGCTGGTATTCCCTCGCTCACGTCTACATGGAGACTAACAGTTCAAGACATTGAAGCCGCGTGACTTGCACCCTAAAACGCTTAACTTGATCTCTATGGGGGCAATCCTTGAGGTTGCCCCTACATACTGCCTCAAGTGAATTGATATTGGTTTTATTTCCAAATGTCAACAGAACCTATAGGCTATTTTACCTGAATCCACGCATAGAGTCAAATATAGCCTGCCAGAACTCCGGGGCAACCGCATCTAATTTTTCAGTGACAACCCACTTATCTTCCGCATTATCGAGCACCTAAAAGTCTAATTTCTCAGTTGGCCGTATCCCGCATCATAATTGACAGCATGCCATTATCCCTGTCAGAATAATTCTTTCAACTAGTAAGACTTTCTAGTCAGAGTCCTTTTCCTCGATCCAGAGGATCGAAATGTCAATAGAATGCGACATGTCCAGAGTCCCGCGCTCCAGAGGAGCGCCATGTGGTGTGTTACATGGTGGAAATGAAGTTGATGATGGAAGGGCAAAACCGGTCAATCAATCGGACTCACGGTAGTACCTTGGTGATTTTTTCTCGTTTGTGAATATATACCCCAAGATTTGGTATGCGAAAATTCGAGATTACACAATCCTATTATGCGGAAGATGAGACCCAATCTACGGATTAGACATCTTTCCAAAATAGCTTGTTATAGGTAAGGTAATTTTGCTGACTAGAATAGCTATACTATTTGATACCTTCAACTTTTCGTCCCTCCTGCAACTTGCCAATATTAGATTGACAACTTAATATGTGTGTGGTATATTGTAATATACCCGCCATCGTAGCGGCGGCCCTTTTTTTCTGTTAGCATTTTGTTAGCATTACGATTCCTGAGAACCCGCTCCGGCAAAGGAATTCTCCATTTCAGAAAATGCTAACAAGCCGCTTAACTCGACGCTCCGAAAAACGCGGATCCGAGCGTTCATTGAGACAAGAGATGACCGAATGTGGCGACGTATTGAGCACAGCAAATTTATAGACGCATCATTACTTTCTAACCCGCTATCCAGGTGTTCCTCAAAAAAGTGGGGTGAAATATGTGCGCGGACTTTAGCGGACTTTAGCGAAGTGTGCCGCACACGGCTTCAAGCCGCGCCCGGCAAGGCTTCAAGCGCAATTTCAGAGCTAGTTGAAAAAATCCGCTCTAATTTCGACGGCGTCATTGTAAACGAGACCCGGGGTCTGCTTGCCGTCACGCGCCCCCTCAATCCCATTGATGGCTTTTGAGCATATCATTTAGCGAGTGATCAAGCGAATGAATAATGAGCGCGATAGCCAATCCCGATAGTACATTTGTAGGGTGGGCACTGCCCACCGGCCTCTAAAATCTCCAGAGGGATCGAACGAGTGGATAGCGAGTGATCAACCGACCGGACAGGGAGGGCGATAGCTAATCCAGATAGAGATCCCTGAGCGTAATGTAGGAGCGATCAAGCGACTGGATAAGGAGTGCGATAGTAAATCCCTCTCCAGGTCGCGATTTCCTGTCGGCGCGTAAGTTCTGGACTAAACTAAACAATTACGTAACCCAAGTTGCCACCTTTGTAGCACGATCTGTTAGATTGTGCTTCTGGTGCGTAACACGCGCGCAAACTGACAGTTTACGCTACGAAATCTCCGCGATTAATGGGTCATTTTCAAAAAAAAACGATGGTACATGTCCATAGTCTTGTTAAGCAGCAATTTGCGTTAATTAAATCACGGAGATACAGAGGATCAGAACAGGAAGGTAAGCAGACAAACGGGTAAACAGGTATACACGCACATCTCCTTAATCTCTTGACTGTGCATCTGATCCTTTGGTCAATCAACACTGTGAAGAAGCCCGAAACAACCCACATTATTTTGGAAAGATGTCTATTATCTAAAATCATGAGATGGCACAGGGGCCGTCCCCTACAACCAAATGCAGTTACCCTGTTCGCGGTCCTTCATTTAATCTGAGCGCGGGATTACAGAAATCGCTTGCCTAAGTCGGAGGATCGGGCTATAATGTTTTCATGGCGCCGGAGTTTGCCTCGACGCTTGTCTTCAAACGTACTTTTACCCGAAAATAAATCAATCCCGAAATCACAGAGGGAAACCACATCATGCCGAAAATGACAGGAGCGAAGTTCCTCGCAGACACCGTCCACGGATATGGGATTACCCATGTCTTCTTTATGCCCTATATCGGTCCCAGAGCGCTAATGGAAATGGAGAAATTGGGGATTAAGCGCGTTCAAACGCACGGGGAAAAGGGAGCGGCTTACATGGCGGATGCCTATGCCCGCGTAAAGCGCGCTCCCGGCCTCTGCATGGCGCAGTCCGTGGGCGCCGTGAATCTCGCCGCCGGGCTGCAGGACGCCTATCTGGCGTGCTCTCCGGTCATTGCCATCACCGGACGAGAGAACCAGATTAGCCAGTTGCGCCACGCTTATCAGGAAGTGAACCACGCGAACCCTTTCTCCGCGGTGACGAAATACAGCGCTCTCGTCAATGCAACCGAGCAACTCCCGATTTATCTGAGGCAAGCGTTCCGTTCGGCTACGTCGGGCACTCCGGGACCGACGCATCTGGATCTGGAGGGACTCGCCGGACAGGTGGTCATAGATAACGAGGCGGACTTGGAGGTTGTGGTCGAGGATATGTTCGCTCAACTCCCGCCATGCCGACCGGAGGCAGAGGTAGAGAAGGTGACGGCGGCGCTTCAGGTCTTGAACGAAGCCGAGCGGCCGGTCATTGTCGCTGGCGGCGGCGTGACCGCCTCGGATGCCAGAGACGAACTCATCGCATTCGCCGAAAAGTTGTCCATCCCGGTAGCCACCGCGCTAAATGCCAAGGCGATGTTCCCGGCCGATCACCCGTTGGCGGTGGGCGTGCCCGGTTCGTACTCTCGCGCCTGCGCCAACCAGGTTTTGTGCGAAACGGACCTTGTGTTCTTCATCGGCAGCCATACGGGCGGGCAAGTGACCAACGGTTATAACATTCCGCCCCAAGGAACGCCGGCAATTCAGCTCGATATCAACGCGGAGGAACTGGGCCGCAACTATCCAATCAAGGTCGGACTCCAAGGCGATGTGAGGGATTCGCTGCGCCGGATGATTGAACACTCGGAAACAGGTGAGCCACGGACGGATTGGGTCAACCGCGTACAGGAGTTGGTACAGAGGTGGAAAGCGAGCGTTAGCGGCGAAGTCAATTCCGAGGTGTTGCCTATGCGTCCGGAACGCCTGTGCCGAGATCTCAGCGACTATCTGCCGTCCGACGCGATTCTCGTCTCCGACACCGGGCACTCCGGCGTTTGGACGGGCACCATGCTCGACCTAAAACACGCTGACCAGTCCTATATCCGTTGTTCGGGATCGCTGGGATGGGGATTGCCCGCCGCGATGGGCGCCAAGTGCGCCGCGCCGGATAGACCGGTGCTCTGCTTCACCGGAGACGGCGGAATCTGGTATCACATCTCGGATTTGGAGACCGCCGTGAGATGCGAGATCAATGCGGTCATTCTGGTCAACAACAACCATTCGCTCAATCAGGAACAGGGAGGCGTCGAGTCCGTCTACGGCGGACGAACGGCGGGTTCGGACGAGTTGTGGCTCTTCCCCGACACCGACTTCGCCAAGATTGCTGAATCGATGGGGTGCTTTGGAATCACGGTCAACAAACCGAGTGAGCTTGCGGGATCGCTGGATCAGGCGTTTGCCGCGGGCAGACCGGCGGTCGTCGATGTGAAGACGCACGTTGAGGGGATTGCGCCGCAAGCGTGGACGCCGTAAGTTAATTCGTATTGCGTAATCCGTAATAATATCAATGGCAGGAGAGTCTGTTCCCCATTTTTGCACTACCAACCGCCTGCAGGAGCGATTAAGCGAGTGGATAACGAGTAGGATCCTCTATCGCCTTGGGATCTCTATCGCACTCGCTAATCGCTCGTTTGATCTATTCGGTCAGTTGATCGATAGAGATTCCACTCCAAATCGCCACCTCCCGTGGTGCGTAAAATCTAATGGAGTTCCATAATGCGCGACTACCCGCATCCAAAGGGTGACGCCGTCAGAAGCATTGTACTCGGGATAATTTTCAGCATTCTGACGTGCGGGATTTACACCCTGTATTGGCAATATAAACAGATGGAAACGCTAAATTCCTGGCTACATCGGAAGGATTATAGTTTTTGGCTATGGTTTTTTCTCAGCATACTGACCTGCGGGATTTTTGCCATCTACTACGAATACAAAATGGCGAACGGAATCAACGAGATCCAGGAAAACAACGGTTGGCGTGTCCTCAGTAGTTTGGCAGTAATCTGTATCTTGGTCTCGATTCTTGGTTTCGGCATAGCGTCTCTGGCAATCCAGCAAGCTGAAATCAACAAATTCTACGGTGAGAGCTCTGACTTGTAATCACGTACATCTTGCGCGAGTTTTCCTGATTGGGCTTGTCCTTGTCAGCCTCTACACGGCATGGTCGGGACTACGGCTTAGCGAACTTACACTGATTCCGTGCCCATTCCGTCTGGTCACCGATACATCGTGTCCGGGCTGCGGTATGACTCGCGCATGTGTTTCTCTCACTCAAGGTAGGTTTGGCGCGGCTTGGGACTATCATCCGTTTTCGTATTTTATTGTCCCGCTAGCCATCGGCACCTTATGCTTTCCGAGAAAACTCCCGCAGGCTTGGCAGAGAACCCCTGCTCGCATCCGAAATTGCCTTGCAGGGGGTGCTCTGGCTTTGGTTCTGGGGCTTTGGATTTACCGATTGATGTAGTTTTAATATATCATTGTTGTAACTAGTTCGTAGGTTGGGTTGAACGAAATAAACGAATCATATCACGCGTTGCACTTGAATATCGGTAGTTGATTCTGATTGAAATCTCGGAAAGCTAGTGAAACCCAACATTTAAGCGCGAATTGGTTTGAGTTGGGTTTCACTTTATCGTGACGTATGAGGAATGTTATTGAGGGGCTGAACGCCTTGAGTCGCGGGTTGAGTCCTGTGTTTGGGAATCTCTATGGGATTTCTATTGCAGTCTCACTATTCGCTCCATTGATCGTTCAACCCAACCTACTCGACCGCATGAGTCCCAATCATTTAAGGCATATTAGACAACAAGATGAGTGAAGCTGGAGCCGCACCCATTACCGCGCCGGGCTGGACGGGAAAGCCCAAAGATGGCGTGTCGATTGTCGATTGCGACGTGCATCACAACTTTCGAGATCCGCGCCAACTGCTGCCGCACCTGTCGACATTCTATCAGGAACACCTCCTGGATCAGGGGCTGCATCTCGGCACTTATTCCAATGTCCCGATTCGGCGCGTTCGCACTGATCTAAAGGGCCGCATCCCGAAGGGCGATTTCGTGGAGGAGGAATTCACCGGCGGCGATCCGCGGGATTTCAACTTCAAGCTGGAGTTCCTGCAGGAGGAACACCTCGACCGCTGGAACATTGACGTTGCGCTGCTCACCGGTCCCCCGCCCTTCTACGGCTATTCGGGTCTGCCCGATCCGGACTGGGCTGCCGCGTTGTGCCGAGCGTTCAACGATTGGACAATCGAGCATTGGCTCGAACATGACGAGCGTGTGGTCAACGCTATTCTGGTTTCTCCGTCGGATCCCGCCCAAGCTGCGGCGGAGATTGATAGACTGGGAGGTCGGGCGGACACAGCCGCCGTGTTGGTGCCGTTGAGCGCGAGCATGCCCTACGGCAATCGGTTTTATCATCCGATTTGGGAAGCGTGTGAGCGCCACGGGCTGCCAGCCATCTCGCATGTCGGCGGCGACGGAGGCGCCACCAGAACTACCCCCACGCCCGTTGGCTATCCCACCTACTACATGGAATCCCGAATGAGTCGACCGTACGCCGCCAGCGCACACGCGGCATCGCTGATTTGCGAGGGGGTGTTCGAGAAGTTTCCGAACTTCAAGTTTGCGCTCATTGAGGTGCAACAACTCTGGGCGGTACCCGTCATGTGGCACATGGATTCCGACTGGAAAGGGCTGCGCGATCAGACGCCGTGGCTCAAACGCCTGCCGAGCGAATACTTCCGAGACCACATCCGAATCGGCACGCAGCCGATGCACGAGCCGGAGAAACCGGAGCAGATGTACCAGATGCTTGAGATGCTGCACGCGGACGAAACGCTCATCTATTGCTCGGACTTTCCTCACTTCGACTGGAACGACCCGGTAACAGTCTTTCCCAAGCTCCCGGAAGAACTGCACCGGCGCATCTTCGCCGACAACGCAATCGACATGCTGCGGCTAAAAGGGAGGTAGCCTTCGGTGGAGCGCGTCGTCGTTGCCAAGGTGTGGGAGATTCCTACGGGAGAGCGCAAGATTGTCGTACCGTTTCGAGGCAGGGCTGGCATCGGCGTTTTCAACGTCAACGGCTCGTTCTACGCGGTGCGCAACATCTGTCCGCACAAGCATGGGCCGCTCTGCACGGGAGAACTCAGCGGCTGGGTTGACACCGAGGTGCCGCCCTCCGTTCAGAGTGCGGATATTGCCGTAGACGGATTGGGCGAGATTTTACGCTGTCCATGGCACCAGTGGCCCTTCGATATTGCCACCGGAAAATGTCTGACGGATCCGACCGTGCGGGTCAAGACTTATTCGGTGAAGATTGACGGCGATGACATCGTCGTCGAATATGAAAGTTGAAGCGGTATCCTTTCTGGGTAACTGTTTAGCCTATTGATTTCTAGGGCAATCGCTTATGAATATAGGCGAATTTTCGCCATATTTTTAAGGATTACCCTTTGTGAGTGCCCATTACTAGCCATTAACCACTGCTTTCAGGTTCGTAGTAGTAATCAATGGAATGAATAATGACTGATCAAGCGAATGAACAATGAGTGCGATAGTAAATCCTGATAGAGATCCCATTCATTGCACGTTTTGAGTTTTACTAGCCACTAATCACTAGCCACTAAACACTTGCCTTTCTGGAGGCGCAATGAGTCTTGAACCACGGGATCGCGGCGGGAAACCGGATAACAGGATTGTTCAAGAGAATCGGCTGCCGGGCAGTCCCTCGACCGAGTGGGATATAAACGGTCAGGGCGATACGACAATCCAAGGTTTCGGTCACGACATCAGTATCAACTGCGGCGAGACGATCTTCTTCAAGATAAAGACTGACTCGACCGACTACCGAATTGACATCTATCGTATGGGCTATTACGGAGGCATGGGCGCACGCCTCGTCGATACGATCAACCCGTCTGTAGAGCTCCCGCAGCCTCAACCGGAAGGATTCAGGGATCCGGCGACACGCCTCTACGATTGCGGCAATTGGGCGGTATCCGCCTCTTGGCAATCCCCTTCGGACGCAGTGTCGGGCGTCTATTTTGCGCGTTTGGTGAGGCAGGATTCGGATCCCTCAAGCTGGCGTGCGGACAACGGACAAGATGGTCCAACGGCGCAGCCAACTTCATCCGCGCACGCCTACGGCGCACTGGGGCATGGACGCTTAGCCAATGCGATTCGCGAGCCGCGGGCGAGCCACATCTACTTCATCGTGCGAGACGATGAGGGTTGCTCGGATATTCTATTCCAAACAGCAGATACAACATGGCAAGCATATAACCGCTACGGCGGGCACTGCACCTATGCGCGTTTCAATCCGGACAATCCGCGCGCACACGGGGGACCGCCTCGCTCGTACAAGTCAAGTTACAACCGTCCCTTCGAGACACGCTATTATCGGGCGGTAAACATGGTTTTCAATGGCGAGTATCCCTTCATCCGATGGCTTGAAGCGAACGGATACGATGTTAGTTACTTTACCGGCGTGGATAGCGACCGGCGCGGCGAGGAGATTTTGAAACACCGGCTGTTTCTGTCTGTCGGTCATGACGAATACTGGTCGCTTGACCAGAGAAGGCATGTCGAGCGGGCGCGCGATGCGGGTGTACACCTTGCTTTCTTTAGCGGAAACGAAGTATTTTGGAAAACACGCTGGGAACCCTCCATTGACGAGGAAGAAGTCCCTCATCGAACCTTGGTCACGTACAAGGAAACGCACGACGACGCCAAGATTGACCCGGTTCCCGATGTCTGGACCGGAACCTGGCGAGATTCGCGGCCCTTCAATCCGGAGGGAGCGCAGCCGGAGAACGCGCTAACGGGCACCATTTTCACCGTGAATGCGTGGCGCAACGACCCGCTCATCGTGCCGTCGGAATACGCCAACTTGCGTTTCTGGCGGAACACCGAGGTCGCACGACTCGATCCGGGAGAGAGGGCGGTTCTGTTGAAGGGATTGCTTGGGCACGAGTGGGATGAAGACATCGACAACGGGTTTCGTCCGCCGGGTCTCTTCCGCTTGTCGGAGACGACCATCGACAACGTTATGTATCTTCAGGACCACGGCTCGGTATTCGACTCGGGCACGGCAACCCACCACCTGACGCTGTACCGTCACGAAAGCGGCGCTTTGGTCTTCGGCGCGGGTACGGTCCAGTGGGGTTGGGGGTTGGACGCGCATCACGACACCGAAACCGGCATTCCCCCGGAGCGTGCCAATGAACATGGCACCCGCGTGGGTGTCGACCCGCATGCTCCGGATAGGAACATCCAACAGGCGACCGTAAATCTGTTCGCGGACATGGGGATACAGCCGTCAACGCTTCAGGACGACCTTATCCCTGCGAGCGCCTCCACGGATTCTGCTCCTCCGAATTCGACAATTCACGTTCCCGCGGATGGAGCAATCCTGCCTTACGGAACTTTGACAATCAGAGGCGCCGCCGTGGACGCAGGGGGCGTCGTAGCCGGGGTCGAAGTGTCGGTAGACAACGGCGACACATGGCACCCGGCGGATGGGCGGGAAGCCTGGAGTTACGAATGGACACCGGCGGAGACGGGAAGCGTCACAATCTTGAGCCGCGCCGTCGATGATAGCGGTAACTTGGAACAGCCAAACCAAGGTGTGACCGTGACGATTGCATCGGATGAAGGGGGATAGATTTTTTTATTCATTAGGACAAACTTTCTTGCGAAAATGGAGCACACCTTAGTATTATATTATGTGATGAGTCAGATGCACAAAGGGTGGCCTGATTTACAGACTCAAGGGAAACTGACGTTACTCGGAACCATTGCGCGCGATTTGCGCAAAGGAAGAAGGAAAAATGGCACATCTTACCGCCTCTCAAGTGGCGCACTTTGAGGAACAAGGGTACTTGGTCGTGGAAGATCTGTTTGACCCCGAGCAAGATCTTGATCCGGTCATTGAGGAATATGCGACTGTTTTGGATCGACTCGCCCTCGAATTAAAGGAAAAGGGTGAGATCTCGTCCACTTATGACGACCTTCCTTTTGGCGACCGGCTGACGAAAATCTACGCCGAATCCGGAAAGGTACACGCGCAGTATTTCGACTTTTCGTTGCCTCAGCGGAACGTGGAGGCGGATACACCGATGTGGGTAGGTCCAGCGGTTTTCAGGATGCTGCGAAACGAAAGGCTCCTTGATGCCGTCGAGTCGTTGATTGGACCGGAAATCTACTCCAACCCGGTGCAGCACGTGCGCCTTAAGCCGCCGGAGCATTTATGCCCGATTAACGAGGAGACAGGGAATGTCCAGTTAGGAGCAACCCCGTGGCATCAAGACACCGGCGTCGTCACGCCCGAAGCCGATGAGACAAATATGCTGACGGTGTGGTTCTGTCTGTGGGATGCTCCGATTGAGAGCGGTTGTTTAGAGGTTATTCCGAGGAGTCACCGCGAGGGATTGCTCCAACACTGTCACGCGCGAGGGCAGATGTCTAGAGGATTCGGGCTGCACATTCCGGACAAATTCCTGCGCTCGGGGGATGGCGTCCCGCTTCCCATGAAGCGCGGATCGGTGCTGTTTTTCCACCGCCTGAACTGCCACTCTTCGCTGCCAAACACGAGCGATAGCATCCGTTGGAGTTTCGATCTTCGCTATAATCCAATAGGTCAACCAACGGGGCGCGGTGCATTTCCGGGTTTCGTCGCACGCAGCAAATCCAACCCGGAGAGCGAACTGCACGATCCGATAGAATGGGCGAATAGGTGGTATGACACCCGCAGCAAACTCGCGGTGAGCGAAAATCCGACGTACAACCGCTGGACGGCAGACAGCCCCGCCTGCGCCTGAGGAAGGGTGGGGATTTGATTCCGGTTAGCTAATTCAAGATGGTATTCTTTCCTGTCCGTTATCTCCCGGTAAATCAAACCGTGACACGTTTTGGACAAACTCTGACGCACACATTCATTGGCTGTCTTGCATTGTATATGGTCTTGGCGGTAGCGGTTGACGGCTGGTCGAACGAGGTAAGTCTCGCGCTCAAGCCGCTAAAGACCGAACCCCCGACCTCCATGACCCCCACCTGAAGCGCCTGACCTGGCGAAGGCGCACCGCTTCGGGGAAGCGGTATTCAGACTACATGGGCGTTTTCTTGGCGCTATGTGGATACGGAGCTGGAACGTCCGCGTTGGCGGATGACGTTGAATTACCAGTTCCTACGCAGGGTTCAGTTTGGCATCGAATACAACCCTGTGGCATCCGAAATTTCCCCGCTCCTCAACGCATTCCTCCTTACTGAAACGGATACCCGCCCTGCCCTATTCATCGGAACGAGCTCGGACCGTATCGGCTCGCCCGCCGGCACTCAAGCCTACTATTTCACACTCGCGAAGCGCCTGCCGCGCCTTCCGCTATCGTTGTATGCGACCGTGAACTATTCGGAATGGGACGACGGATTTAACTTCCCTTTCGGCGCCACGGTGGATTTTGGCAAGGGGTTCTCCGGTCGCGGGATGTATGACGGAGACCGGTCGCACCTGATGTTCAACTATTTTCATAGACAGCACGGCGTCAGCCTCATGTACATCTGGCTTGAGCGTTTTGGAGTGGCGATGTCCACCGCGTTTTAATTTATACTCCACGCGGCTGGAAGTTGCGTTTTTTCAAGGGAGCCTATCTCAATGGCGATAGATTCTGTACCACGATCTGTTAGATTGTGATCGCATCTGTACGACGATAGATTCCTCCGTCATGCTATCTGTACCAGTAAAGCGTCCCAATCCGCTTGTAGGAGCGATTAAGTGACTGGTAAGGAACGATCAACTGAGTGGTTAGAAGGCGATAGAACTCCCATAGAGTTCCCTCTCCGAATCGCGACCTGCTGGTGCTGAGTAAGCACTATTACAAACTAATATTGCTGAGAATACAAGCGCAATATTACCCAACGCACGGTATACCTTCCCGATTCGCACAAGAGTTACCGGAGTAGGCTTACTACCTTGGCAGCGGTTTCACCACGAAGTCATTTCGTTTCGACCGATCTGTGCCCCGCATCAAGAACAGCGATCTTGGCTGTTCCCATTTCTCAATGCCGCGCTCGTAAACGGATGTGGTGGGAAAAAAGCGCAGCGTCATGCCGCGGCGGGGTGTACCGGAGGTGTTGGGTTCTGAGCCGTGCACCAAAAATACATCGTGAAGCGAAATCTGTCCCGATTCCAAAACGATATCCATAGCCGTGCTTTCTTCAAACTCGGAACCTAGGAGTTCAAGCGAAAGTACAAGATCGTCGCTAGGATTGTTTTCGTGCTTGAATAATTTGCCCGACTTGTGCGAGCCGGGGATAACCCGCAGACAGCCGTTCTCGGTGTTGGAATCGTCGATCGCAATCCATACGGAACAGCTTGCGAGAGGTCGAATGGGCCAGTAGCGTCCATCCTGATGCCAAGGCACCCTTTTGCCGTCATGGGCGGGTTTGCCAAAATAGCTGGAATTCCAGATGGCTATATCCTCTCCGAGAATCTGGGCTACCATGTCGAGGATATCCGAGTGCCGCGCGTAATTTAGGAAGGTGGTGTCGTAGACGAACAGAGCCGCGCAACTCTGCCGGAATCCGGGGTAGCGTTCCAGAAACCGATCAAAGTCGTTCTTGATTGACTGTATGGTTGAGTCGGGCAACCGGAAATCCGGAATCACGAAACCCTGTTCGTGGTAATGTGTTAGTTGTTGCGGCGTTAACATAAAGGCTTCCTCAAAAGCAGCGGTTATACCATTTCGCTTGAATAATAGTGCATAAAATGTCTTAACTATATCGTTCTCGTTCGCCGTAGGCGGGAATCAAGCGAATGGATAATGAGCGCGATAGAAATCCCCTTGCCCCGCCGGCTTTGTGCAAAGACAAGGCTTCTTACTCCGCTCCAATCAAATTCCTTCAGTTTATCCGCGGAATCAATGCACTTGCATTTTTGAGAAATGGAATTAGTGACTCGTGGTGAGTGGACAGTTAAGACTCGATAGTCAACGGGCATTTGTACTCGTCCCATCGAATAGCCACATCGTTAGTTACTGATTAATAGCCTGTGCAACTATAACCAAGTCCAGGATATTAGTAACACCGTCGCCGTTGACATCGTGATCGTTAGTGCCAAGAGCTTGTGCCACGAGAACCAAGTCTAGGATGTTCATAACACCGTCGCCATTTATATCCGCGGGATTGACCGGCGCTATGCGGAGGAACATGTCGCCGTCAAGGTCGGGAACAGCGTGCTGGGTATGTTGGAGGCCGCTTCGCACAGATTGCACACGCTCAGGCAATGTGACAACGTGAGGCTTACCGCTCCGATTATACACCGCCCAGCCCTTCGTGAATTCACGAATGAATAGACCTTCGACTTTTTCATATCGTTGTGCTTTGGGACCGATGGGACGACCTAAATCTGCATCCCAGAAGGGATACCAAATGTGCTCATGGCCGGGTCCATACGGGTAAATAGCGTCAGGATCAGTGCCGGGGATAGCCCCTGTCCCGGTTGTATACATCACATAGCCATCAGAATGGGTCAGGCTCATAGTGGTAAAGACGCGCATCCAGCGGCGGTTCTCCGGGCTGTCCGGGTGCTGTGTGGGAATGCCCCAACCCTCTAAACAGTTAATCTGTGGGGATCGAAAATTCTCTTCTGACCAAGTGAGTGTGTCTTCAATCTCGTAAAGTCCACTATGGGTATATCCGCCAGGGGTATCACTAAAGTGGTTATCTGTGAGGGTCTCCATAAAGGTGCCGTTAACGTATTCGGTGAGGCGCGTTGCTTTGGTTCTGTTGGTATTGACTAGTATCAGAAAGTCGTCGCGGACTTGTGAACGGACAGTACGCAGAATGTTGAGCACAGCTTGGATAATCTCTTCATCGGTAACGGGGTAATGCCTCCTTCCTACGAATCCGGTGAAATTGTTGTGAAAACCATCCAAAAAAACTCCATCGTAGAACCCACACCGCTCAACGGCAATGATACGCTTTATAAGCAACTCTTGAACTTCAGGCTTCAAAAAATTGATGAGATATTCATTGGATGTATTTCTGACTATCTGACCTTGGGCATCTCTGAGCCAATAGTCAGAATCTGGTGGAAAGGCTTCAGGCGTATCATGGTGGTAGAGTCGGACATCGGGCAAGAATAACATGTTGGGATTTTGGGCAAGCCGCCGCTCTCTAATTTCACGCGCATATGCTAAGCTGCCTGCACGCCGGATGGCAACACCATAAGTTGGTTCGGCTACGGTGGTATCCCAATTCAATCCAAACCGTGGCGTAAAAGTCAAGTCATGAAGGACATTGCGCTGTTCCCGTGTGAGGTGATCGAGCCCAACAACGTCATCCCATGCTTTGAAAACAGAAGGAAAACTCCGACTCTCTATTCTTTCTCCTACTGGGGGTGGAAGCGGTTCAATTTCACACACCTCATCATAACGAAAATCGGTGAGGCCGAGTCCTTGTAATGGACTGATATCAGTACCTAAGTTGTTATTTATCCAAAGTTCCTGAAGGTTGAAAAGATTCGCAAGTGGACTATAGTCAACGATTCGGTTGTTAGCTACCTGCAAATCGGTAAGATTGATTAATCCAGCCAACGGACTGAGGTCGGAGATTTGGTTATTCCCCAAGCCAATCCACCTTAGATTCGTCAAGTTACGGAGCGGTCTCAAATCAACAATGTGGCACCCCCAAAGATTTAAACCTTCTAACTTCGTAAGATGAGTTAAGGGACTAATTTCTACAATAGGGTTGCCATACAAGGCGAGAGATTGGATATTGGTTGCGTATTCCAGTCCAGTTAGGTTGGCAATTCCACGGTCCCCACCGGCGTCCAGTCTCGTTAATCGCTGCATCTGTCCTTGCGTGAGGGACACAGCCTCAGGCAGAAACAACGTTTCTCGAATCAACAGTCTTAAGTTCGGGTCGGGCACTTCTACGACGACATTAAACCCATCGCTTATTTCAATGTCCAATTCTACCCCTTCAAGTTCCAAAAGGGGACTAAAATCGTGGAAAGGGTTGTCGGCAAGGTAAAGTTTCTGGAGATTCTTTAATTTTGTCAGCGGGGTGATGTCCGTAATCGCATTTCCATTAAGCCACAATTCTTCTAACAGTGAGAGATTGACAAGGGGATTAATGTCGTGAATCTTATTTGTGTCCGCGCGCAAACGAATAACCTGTGTCAAATTTGCGAGTATTGTGACATCTTCAACCGAATTTTGGTCTATCCAGAGATGCTGAAGGTTAACAAGGTTGGCAAGGGGGCTGATGTCATAGATTTGATTCGCTGAGAGATTCAGAGACGTGAGATTCGTTAATTCAGACAACGGACTGAGGTCGGAGATTTGGTTATTCCCTAAGACAATCCAGTTCAGATTTTTCAAGTTACGGAGTGGACTCAAATCAACAATGCGGCACCCCCACAAGTTGAAACCTGTCATCTTGGTCATACTAGCCAAAGGACTAATATCTTCGATTGGATTGTGATAGAGGCTCAGAGTTACGATGTTGGTCGCGTATTCTAAACCTGTGAGATTTTCAATCCCCCGGTCACCTCCGGCGTCAAGGTCGCGTAGCTGGAGCATGTGTCCATGCTCAATTTGAACGTCGTTCGGAAGTTGAAGTGTTTCTCTTACGAACTGTTCCAAGTTGGGGTCGGGAATAGCAACAACCTGCGCGGCGGCAACGTTGACAAGCAATACTAAAGCGACGCACAAAGCGTGGAAGCGTGTGAATCTAATCATGTTGTAAGTCCTTTATTTTCACTATCCAGTCGTTTAATTGTTTCCTTCGGTTCTAGTCATACATATGGCGGAATCAAACTATGTCTCGCCAATCAATTCGCGCAGGTGCCGAGTCGCCAATCTGAACGTCTCCTTGTCATCGCACCGGTTGATATCCTGCCCTTCGAACGTGATGGACATCACGCCGTTGAAATCCACGGACTTCAGAATCCGCACGATGCGGGAGTAATCCAGCCATTCCTCGCGACCGCTGTCGATTTTGTAGATTTTGGCTCGGACGTAGGATGCGTATGGGGCTGTCTGTTCCATATACCGGTAGATGTCCACGTTCGGATCGCCCACACCGCGATTCAGCCCGGGTGAGCCGACCCATTGCCCGGTGTCCAAGATAAATGTAAAGTTTTCGCGGTCTGTATCTCGTAGTATGCGCAAGATGTCGGCGCCGGTGCACGGATGATTTTGCAAGCCTACCATAATTCCGGCTTCGGCAGCGAAATCGCACACTTCCCGGAAACATTCAATTTCACTTTCATCGCCGCCCTCCTCCGGGGCGCCGCAGAAAAGCCGAATCATGGGCGCGCCCAAAAACGCCGCCATTTCCACATCCGCCTTGGCTCGCTCCACCTTCGCTCGCAATTCCTCCTCAGCCCCCACGAAATGGCCGCCGGACGCCAAGTAACCGATCGGCAACCCAGCCTTCAGGCATTTTAGTTTGATGGCGAGCAGATAGTCGGGATCGCGGGAGTTGAATCCGACATCGGCGCGGAAGTCAATGGCATCCAGCCGCAATTCATACGCCAGATCGATGAAGGATTCGACATCCGGGAAAACTTTGGGTTCGTCTTTGCCGAAATATGAGGCGTAGATGCCAATCTTGATCATAGAACTCCTTCATTTTCGGAAATCCACGCGGAAAGCGGAAAACACGCTTATTCTCATACGTCGTGGTAGGTCGATAAGAATCTGTCGCCGCGTAATTTGGGCGTATGCGTAATCGTAGGGGCGAGGTAACCTCGCCCAGTGGGTTGGGGCCTCTCTATGGGATTAGCTTTTGCTGGGGATTTACTATGGGAACTCTATCGCGTTCGCTATTCACTCACATGATCCCTCCATATTCAGTCTGTTGATCGTTAGTCACTTGGTCGATTCCAACCCCTACAGATGTCGGTGTATGCCTAACCGGGAGACCTAGCCCATTCGGTCAATCTCGCCCTGACTTTGCATAATCATCTGGCGACGACGACATGTCAAAACGACCTAGTAACCCTTCCGTTTGTCTATTACGCTTAGGAGGGGTTTGCCCACCAGGTAGCGTTCGAGGTTGTCGCAGAATAACCCGACCGTTCGATCATCCCGATGGGGCGAGCCGCCCGCTACGTGGGGCGTGACGATGACGTTGGGCATGTCCCAGAGCGGGCTGTCCTGCGGAAGGGGTTCTTCCGGGGTTACGTCCAGTCCGGCGCCGCCGATCAAACCTTCCTCCAAGGCTCGCAGCAAGGAAGACTCATCGACGATTCTTCCGCGCGTGACGTTGATGAGCAGCGCGCTCGGCTTCATCCGCCGGAAGGCTTCGTCGTCGAACATGCCGTGGGTTTCATTCGTCAGCGGGGCGCAAATCGAAACGATATCCGATTCGGCGAGCAGATCATAAAACCGGCCCATCTTCCAAACTTCGTGGACGAATGAGGGGGCGTCGATATCCTCCGGATCGACAGCAATCACGCGCATGTCAAATCCTTGCGCGCGTTTAGCCACATCAATACCGGTACCCCCTAGGCCCACGATTCCGAGGGTTAGACCAGCCAGTTCGCACGTCTGGTCGCGGATAGACCAGCGGTTTTCCCATGTGCGCTCGCGCACGGCGCGACCGACGCCGCGTATCAAACCGAGGATTAGCGCCCACGTCTGATCGGCGAGGTGGGGACCGACATACCCCTTCGCGCTGAGCAACACGACATCACTCTCGACAAATTCGGGGAAAAGCAGTCCGTCCACGCCGGCGCCAAGAACCTGCACCCATTTCAGTTGTTCAGCGGCGTCGAAAAGCGAACGGTTGAAATCGCCGAACAAAACGTCCGTATCAGGCATTTCCGCAAGCCGCGCAGCCTCGTCTTTCGGCTCGACGATTACGAGGTCGGGGGATACGGATTGAATCTGTTGGCGGTGATCGGATGTAATCTCGGTGTTAATCAAAATCTTCATCTTTCATCCTCGCGAGTGTGTGAAAGTGGTTGCCCAAATTCGTCAATTCACCACATATTGCAAGATAATCCCCAAGTTACCGACAATCCACCCCTTCTTGGAACTCGTCATGTGAATCGCTTTCAAGTCGTACTGAGTATCACACCATTGGGGGCGCCAGTTCTGCCCCCCATCGGTCGTGTGCAGCACGACGCCTTCTCCGCCCACAACCCAGCCTTCGTTCGTGTCAAGGAAAAATACGCTGTCCAAGAAGTTCGTTGTGTTGCTTTGCTGCCGCTCCCAGGTATTACCGCCATCCCTGGTATGCACAATCGTTCCGTCAACCCCGACTATCCAGCCGTGTCGATGATCGGCGAAGAAGATGTCGTCGAGCCATAAACTGCCGAAGTCCTGCTGTTGCACCCATTTCTTTCCTCCGTCGGCAGTGTGCAGCAGCGTCCCGTCAAGACCGATGACCCATCCGGTTTTGGCGTCGACGAAGTGAATCCCGAATAGGTTGTGTCGTACGCCGCTGTTTTGTGTCGCCCAAGTGTTTCCGCCGTCGACTGTGTGAATTATGGCGCCGCCGTTACCGATTGCCCAACCGGTTCGTTCGTCTACGAAAAAGACGCCCAAAAGGAAATATGCGGTGTTTGACTCCTGCGGCACCCAAGTCTTTCCGCCGTTTTTCGTGTGCAGAACCGTTCCGAACTCCGCAACCGCCCATCCCACTTTTTCGTTAATGAAGTGTGTTCCGCCGAAGCACTCGGTCGTTCGGCTGTCCTGAGATTGCCAGTCTCTTCCGCCATTCTTCGTGTACAAAATCTCGCCGCGATCGCCAACGGCGTATCCAATTTTATCGCTGACAAAGTAAAGGTCGTAGAGCAGATAACTCTGCGAGGCCTGTAGTTGCCACGTCGCTCCGCTGTTGATTGTTTTGAAAATCGTCCCGGATTCGCCGACCGCCCAGCCAACCTTACTGTTCACAAAATGCACTCCGAGCAAAACGTTGTCTCCTCCAACATGGAATCGATGACCTCCCCTCTGGTGTTTCCATGTCGTCCCGCCATCGTTTGTGTACAGTACCACGCCCAAGTCGCCGACAATCCATCCATGTTTCTCGTCGACAAAGCAGAGGTCGTACAGGAGGAAACTGTGCAGCGGTACTCTTTCCATACGCTCCGGTTGCCCGTAAACCGTCAGGTGCCGCCTATTTGATCCCTGCGTCAAATAGTTCCAAGTCTGCCCGCCGTCCTCGGTTTTTAAGATTGTCCGTCTGTCGCCAATGATCCAGCCCGTGATTCGATTAACGAAATACACATCGGACAACGCATAACCTACGGGCGATTTTTGCGACTGCCACGTTTCCCCTCCATCGCGCGTATGATAGATTGAACTCCCCTGCGAGACAATCCATCCGTGCTTCCGGTCGAGAAAATACACGCCCCATAACGAGTCTCTTTCACCCAACCCAAACCCCCGCTTCGTCCAGGTTTCCCCTCCATCGCGAGTATGCAGCGCGGTGCCCCAATCGCCGACCGCCCATCCTTCTAGCGGCGACAGAAATTGTATATCAATCAGGTCGTTGAAGGTATTTGTCGCCTGTCTCATCCAATCTTTTCCGCCATTTTTCGTGTGGATGACAATCCCGTCGCCGCCGGCAATCCAGCCCGTCAGGGCATCAATAAAATGTATCTTCCGAAGTGGGTGTTCAAAAACGCCGCTGCTTTGGGGTTCCCACGTCGCACCGCCGTCGGTCGTATGCGCGATGGTACTCTCCAACTCCTCAGACAACGAACTCCCGTCATTGTTGCCGACCGCCCAGCCAGTATTTTCGTCGATAAAAAATACATCGTAGAAGCGTGCTTCCCAATCCGCCCGCCGGACGGCTTTCCAGCGTCCGGATTTCGATGTGCTACCGGTCTCACAACCGCACATGGCAAGGATTGATATTCCGACGGCAATCGACAGGATTATAAAACATGGAATTGGGAGCGTATCGGCACGATTATGCTTCATCAAATCACCTGTTTCGCGGCTAGGCAATCCTAGAAGAGAACTTCCGCAATGTCATGCAAACCTTTCGGCGCATCCACCACCCACCGTGCGGCGCGGATGGCGCCTTTGGCGAATGCCTCTCGGGTGTGCGCCCGGTGCGTGATTTCAATCCGTTCTCCGGCGCCTGCATACAGCACGGTGTGATCACCGGAAATATCGCCGCCGCGGATAGCATGTATCCCAATCTCTTTCTCTGGCCGAGCGCCCACCATACCATGCCTGCCGTAAACGCCCACTTCGACGAGATTTCTATCAAGCGATTCCGCCAGCACTTCGGCGATTCGCAACGCGGTGCCGCTAGGGGAATCCGCCTTCTGGTTATGGTGCGCTTCGATAACCTCAACGTCATAGTCGTCGCCAAGCGCCTTCGCCACGAGTTGAACGGCTTGAAGCATAACGTTGACACCGACGCTCATATTAGGCGCCATCACACACGGAATCTTTTCGGCGAGTTCGTGTACTTCTGCAAGCTCGGCCTCCGTAAATCCTGTCGTCGCAAGGACCATTGTTTTACCGGCATCGCCGACGTTACGCAGATGTTCAATCGATGCGCTGGGCGCGGTAAATTCAATGACGACATCCGCTTCGTCCAGAACTTCGGATAAATTGTCACTGATCGAAACTCCGAGTGTCCCTACACCCGCAACCTCGCCCGCGTCCTGACCTAGCTGGGGATGCCCGCTGTATTCGATGGCGCCGACCAATTGCATGTCACTCTGTGTTACCACACCTTGGGTGATCATATTCCCCATGCGTCCGCATGCGCCATCGATAATTACAGAAATCATGATTCATTCCTTTCCACACTTCGCTTCGTAATTTATCTGCCACATTGCCACACCGTTCTCGACCGCTTGTTGACTCACGAAAAAAGCCCTCCTCCCCACCTCCTCCGCTCCCCAACCCCAAACAAGTGGGGACAAGGGGCTTAGGAGATCGAGAGGAGGGCTTTCGACTGGAAAAAAACGGAACGATTAAGGGAAGCGCTGGCTCCTAGGAGTCAGCACCTCCCTTGACCATTCCGCTAAAGTCGGCTAGCAGAATGATCACCTCCTTCCTGTCCCAATGTGGACAATGTTACATTATCTAGAATAGCACTTCTCCAAGCGTTTGTCAATAACTATTAACGAGTGTGATAGCGAGAAGGATTTGCTACGGGATCAAGCGAGTGAATAGCGAGCGCGATAGAGATCCCATCTTGCCCCGCCGGCTTTGTGCGGAGGCAAGACATCTTGTTCCGGTTCGTGCAATTTTCTTTACTTGATTTACGCGGTCAATGCACAGTCATTTTAGAGAAATGGTATGAGAACGATATATCGGGAATCGGAATTCCCTCCTACGGGCGCAATGTCGGGAGCTGGAATCGCCTGTTGGAGTTTTCTTTCTTACACAACTCGCTCATAGCCAATGGTATTATCTTCGACCATGGTAAAAAGTACAACTCCGAGGGAATATGTGGTAAAATCAGGGAACTACGCATCACGCTACGAACGAGCAGTCTCAGATTTCGCCATTGTGTTATCGAACTTCTTTGACGATGGCAAGGGAGCGTTGGTGTTTGGAATTGATTAAACTGCACGGAGCGTTATTTTAGGGAACACAGATTTGCGTTCCTACGCGGTGGATTCTTATTACAATACGGGAGGTATTCACTCTTGATTATACCCAATGATTATGAGGAACGCTTATATGCGGGCGTTCTTGGCAAAATTATCGGCGTCTACCTCGGACGCCCCTTTGAAAACTGGACGTACGACCACATCATGGCTGATCTCGGAGAGATCAACTACTATGTCCACGAACGGCTGAACAAGCCGCTGATTGTCACGGACGACGACATCTCCGGCACCTTCACTTTTTTTCGGGCGTTGGAAGATTACGGCGACAACCGCGAACTCACAGCTGAACAGATTGGTCAGTCCTGGCTCAATTACATTATCGAAGGGCGGACCATCCTCTGGTGGGGCGGCATGGGCAATTCAACTGAGCATACCGCCTTTCTGCGCCTCAAGGCTGGCACGCCCGCGCCTCAAAGCGGTTCAATCGAGTTGAACAGTCAAGTCGTTGCAGAGCAGATTGGCGCACAGATTTTTATCGACGCCTGGGGCATGGCGTGTCCCGGCGACCCCGAACTTGCCGCCGATTTTGCACGCCGAGCCGGGAGCGTTAGCCATGACGGCGAAGCCATTTACGGCGCGCAGGTCGTCGCCGCGATTGAGGCGCAGGCGTTTTCGGAATCCAACATCGACAATCTGTTGGATACGGCGGTCGGTTTCATTCCCAAAGATTCGGTGATTTACCGGCTGATTGCCGATCTTCGAGACTGGCACCAGCGGGATGGCGACTGGCGTTTGACGCGGGAGCGAATCGTAGCCGATTACGGCTATGACAAGTACGGCGGCAACGTGCACATGGTGCCGAATCACGCCCTGATTGTGCTCGCTCTGCTTTACAGCGAGGACGATTTCCAGCGCGCTCTAACCATCGTGAACACATGTGGGTGGGATACCGACTGCAATTCCGGAAACGTCGGATGCATTATGGGCATCAAGAACGGCTTGGCGGGGATTGACGAAGGTCCCGATTGGCGCCGCCCGGTTGCGGATCGCCTGTATATTTCTGCTGCTGACGGAGGGCGTGCCGTTACGGACGCGGTGCGCGAGACATATATAATTAGTAAGGCAGCGCGAGCGCTGGCGAATCAACCGATTGAATCCCCGAAGAACGGAGCGCGATTCCACTTTGAACTTCCGGGATCGGTGCAGGGGTTCATGCTTGAGGAAAGCCCGGAGAGCGACGGAACCGCCGTGATAGAAAACGTCATTGGTCATAGCGTCGGCGGCAACCGCAGCCTCGCCATCCGATACCATCAACTGGCGGTCGGCAGAATGGTGCGCGTGGCGACGCCGACCTTCATTCCACCCGAAGCCATTGATATGCCGGGGTATGAGTTGATGGCGTCGCCCACACTCTATGCGGGACAGACAGTTCAAGCGCGCTTAACCGCAGGCGAGGAGAATTGCCAGACGGTGACGTGTACGCTTTACATTCAGGTCTACGGAGCGGATGAAGCGTTGGTCATGCGGCGAGGCGAGACACGCGAGATTTCGCCCGGAGGCGAGACGACCTACAACTGGAGGGTGGATCCGACCGACGGTGCCCCGATTGCGGCTGTGGGAATCGAGGTGAGTTCGGACGCCGGAGCGTCCGGCGTGGTATACCTTGATTACCTAACTTGGGAGGGCACACCGGAAGTGTCGTTAATCGAGCCGTCTTCTGGCGGCACGATGTGGAAACGAGCATGGATCGACGCGGTTGACCAAGCGATTACCAGCAGACCGGACGTGGTAGCCTACCGGCTCATGCAAAACCACGACACGGGTTTATTTATTCAGGGGACCCGCGAGTGGGAAAACTATTCCTTTTCCTCTACAGTCAGTCCGCATCTTGCGAAGGAGGCTGGAATCGCTGTGTGTGTTCAGGGCCTCAAGCGATACTACGCGCTGCTGCTTTGCGATGACGCGAAGGTACGGCTCATCAAGGAACTTGATGGAAGGACAGAACTTGCCGAGAAAGAATTTGCTTGGGATTGGGATGCGGACCACGAACTGCGCTTGGAGGCGGCGGGTTCAAACATGATTGCCTACATTGACGGCGATGTCGTCTTCGAGTATTCGGACACAGATCGCCCGCTGTTAACCGGCAGCGTCGCCCTGGTCTGTACCGAGGGAAGGGTTGACTTTCAGGATGTTTCGGTTGGTGGGAGGGGATAAGTAATCCACGCTGCGACCCGTTTCCTATAGGTCGGGCTGCTAGCCCGACCTAGCAATTCGCATTTGCTAATTGTAACCTACAATCAGCTTATTCCAACCTTCTCACGCTGACTTCAATCTCTTTGCCGATAGGCACACTGACGGTTTCCATCAGGGGATGATCCGTCAATGCCTGAATGTACTCGTCCGAACCCTCCCTTCCCGGAATAACGTTGTCTGCGACTAGCAAACCGCCCGGGCGCAACTTTTTGGCGATAAGATCGAGAAGCTCGACATACAACGCTTCCCAACAGTCTAACAGCACGAAGTCAAGGGGACCTTCCACGGAGGTCATTGTCTCGCGCGCATCTCCCGCGATGAAAGTGACGTTCTCCGTTAGGCCGGCTTCCGCCACGTTTCGCTTGGCGATTTCAACCAACTTCGGATTCACCTCTAGGGAGGTAAACTGTCCGCCGGTGATACGCGCGGCATGAGCCAGCCACACGGAGGAGTAACCGTATGAACTGCCAATTTCTACCAATCGCTTGGCACAGATGGATTGAATCATGATGTGACAAAGCCGGGCAGAGTGAGGGTGAAGGGTTAGCATCGGTTCTCGGTTCGGATCTTTGCCCTGTTCGGTGCGTATGCGTCGATCCTCGGTGTCTTCCTCTTCCAACCGGTGAATTACGCGTGAAATTTTTTCTTCTTGTATTGCGACCATAGATTTCTGTTGCGACGATTCCCAATCCCTATTTCTAGGTTGGAGGAACGCCGCCTCTCCTTTGTGTGGGTATGGATTGTATTGAACAAGTACCTGAAAAAAGAATAGATGAAAAAGCCATTTTGAACGTTTGGAGTGCTATTTTCTGTGGAATCTCTATCGCAGTATCTATTCAGTTGCTGGATCGCCGCTGACGCCGTCAAAGGCTGGTGCGCAGTGCGCACCCTACAAATTTACAAAGTCAAATTTAGGGTGGCATGCAGCTAATCCCAAACCGGATGCAGACGGCTAAACTTCCACTCTTACCGGTCTTCCCGATGCGCCGGAATCGATGAGAGCATTCAGGACAGCTAGAACGTGTAAATTCTGGCGCCCACTAGTCTCCGGTTCGGGACCCCCGTTTACCCAATCGGCAAATGTCACGGCTACGTGTTGGTCAAGTTCATCATCGGATAACCCGGGATCAATTTCCAGCGGTTGCAATCCAACGTTGCGGTCCGTCCCAACGAGCAAGGTTTCCTCCCCACCAAACGCCCCGGTAGAGTGCAATACCACGGCGCCGTGTTCGCATTCGGCGCGGAACTCGTTGCCCTCGGCGCGTGCGTCGGACGTGGAAACAATCACAAAGCGTGCACCGCTCTCGAAGGTAATCTCGGCTGTGGCGGTCGATTCGCGGCGCCACGTGGTCGCCGGCGGACGGTAGGAATGTCCATACACCTCAACGATATTCTGGTTCACCATGGCGACTAGTGCGTCAATTTCGTGGACAGTCATCTGCCAAAGCTGGGAGTGCTCGGAGTCCGGATATTCGCCCCCGCGAGCCTTGTAGGTCACCATGTGCCCGGTTTGGAGTTCGCCGTATACCTTATCCGTCATCAAGCGGCGAATCGTGCGCCGTCCCGGCATGTAGCGCCACTGTTGAGTCACAACGATTTTCAGACCGCGCGCCTCCGCCATCTCTGTCAGGCGTCGGGCCGGGGCAACCTCAAGCGTGAACGGTTTTTCCACCATGATATGTTTACCGGCTTCAATAGCCTCTTCAACCAGTGGGTCATGGCTGCGCGCCCAAGTTGCAACCACGACGCCATCGCACTCGGACTTCTCCAAGGCTTCGGCGAGTGAGGTGTAGGCGAGGTCGGTTGGCAGTCCGAGATTGTCGATTGCGGTTTTGAGCCGCTTCTCGTCAAGGTCTACCAATCCCACCAACTCGAATTTGTCGGATAACGCCAGCATACTGCGGGCGTGTGATTGTCCGCGGCCGCAGCCGACGACAACCATTCGGATGCGGTTTGTATTGCTTTTTGTATTCATAAGGGTCTTGTTAGTAAAAGCTGGTGACGACTCTATCGTCCTCACTGCCCTTTCGGTTGATTTCAGATGATCCTATAGTCTTTCAAATTCATATTTGCACAGATTATGATTGTCTATTAATGAACGATGATGATATGTGTGATTATTTACAAAATCGGACGCGCCCTTGTAGCGCAAGGGATCTCGATCGCACTGGGATCTCTATCGCATTCGCTATTCGCTCATTTGATCTGTTAGTTTGCGCATGTCACAATCTAACAGATTGTGGTACAGAAGAATGTCATTACCCGCAACCATGTGCAGTTATTAGTTGCAATGACTATATTCGGAATTTTGCGCACCCGACAACCATTCTAGCGTGAATCTCGCAAACGTAATCTTCTCGCTGGGATGCTTCTCCCCACGCTCATAGAAACAGCCGATACTGTTATCCGGCAGAACCGTTAGACAGGAATAGGCTGATGGCCCCGCGTGCAACATTTTAGAGGCTCCCCAAGTCTCGCCTTCATCGAAACTTGCGCGGACTGTCATGCGGTCGCGAGCGGTGTTCGCCGGGTTGGAAAACAGTATTGCATTTCCACCGGTGTGTCGGAATACACTCGCTTGGCAGCGCGGGTCGATAAGCCCCCGGTCTTTGCGCACATCGCCCCAGGTCTCGCCGCAGTCCCGGCTGAACGCGACGGTTCGATAGTGCGGGCCTTCGGCTTGATTCACCCAAGCGTGGTACCGGATACTGAGCAGTAACGTACCGTCAGCCAACTCGACCACCTGACATTCGCTCGTCGTGTTGTCGGGCACGCTGCCGCCGAGTTGCCACGTTTCGCCGTGGTCGTCGCTGTAGAAGACGTGGGAATGATAATCCCGGCTTCCGGCAATGCCGTGATCGCACGGAATGACCAAGCGCCCCCTGTGGTCGCCGTGTTGCAACTGAATGCCGCTCCCCGGACCGGTTGCGTACCACGACCAGTTCGGCGCTTTTGTCTTCGACGTGATTTCAATCGGCGAAGACCATGACACGCCGCAATCGTCACTTCTCATCGCCCAGATAGTGCGAGTGCTCTTGCTTAACCCTTCCCAGATTGTTGACTCATGGTCTTCAACGAGGTTATGGCACGCCAATAGCCAGACGGTGCCCGTCTCCTGATCGACCACCGCGCACGGGTTGCCGCAGGTGTTGGGACCGTCATCCCAAATAACCTGCATGTCGCCCCATGTGGCGCCGCCATCCGCACTGCGCTTTAGAACAAGGTCGATATCGTCGGTATCGGAACCGGTTGTCCTTCGCGCCTCGCAAAACGCAAGCAGCTCCCCATTGGGCGCAACGACGACCGACGGAATGCGATAGGTATGTGTACCGTCTTGACCGCCGATGAATACGTCTGTCTGTTTTAGTTGGGATGAAGTATCAGATGAAGTGGTGTCTGTAGGCACAGGTGTGAGATCGATCTCTTTTATATAGTTTTGCCGTGCGGTGAGTTGATAGTTTAAGTGTCTATTCTTCCACGTCCAGTGGGTAATCTTTGGGATGAGTTACGATGCTGTAGGGAGTAACGAGGGATCTTGACCGAACAGGGATCCCTATCGCGGTGATTGTCCATTCTCTCGATCACAATAAGACGAGAAATCGACGATTTAATGACCGCCAATCACGCCCTACAGGATTGCGTGAGAAAGAAACCGAGTTTTGATGAAAAAACTCGGTTTCTATACCCATGGTTCTAATGGGTGGCTTTGACTCTGCCCCAGGTCGTCGTTAACTTGCCGATGGATTCAACGGAAGTTGCGGGGCCAAGCTGTACCTCATCTGCGCTGAGTGCCCGGTTATAAACCCGAACTATGGAAAATGAGCCGTTGAAGCTTCGGTGGCGCTCGTCATACATCATTGCGCCTATGGCGATGTCATCCATAGCGTTGTCGCCGTCGAACGGCAAAGGGTCGTCCTTTCCAACCTCTACGCCGTCTTGATAGACCCGGAAGGTTTCATCACTACCTGTAATCACAATCCAGGTCCATTCGCCCTCGTTGAGCCTGAGTCCGTAATCTCCCTCGCCGCGCCACCATTCCTCTACATCCTCTACAGCCGGTCCGACATGGGGCGGCGGATGATTAATATGTAGCACGTTGCCCTCCTTTATCCGCATGGCAGTACCGCCCCATAGCGGCTCGGAGCTATGGAATCCAAAGAATTGATGTTCCTCGCCAAACGCCTCCCCGTTGCGCCTAACGATGAACTCAAAACTCCAGTTGGTCACCTTCACTTCCGGGTTCACGCCGACGGGGCCGCCCCAAATTTGTCGTCCCGCCGTCGCGGTGTAGAACTTGGCGTTAGGCTGTACGTACCCAAGCGCCGGGATTTCGATTGTGCCCTCCTCAAGTGTGGGGGCGTCGTCATTTCCCAGAAAGGAACCGCCAGCGGTACCCAAATTTGTCCAAGCGGTCGGATGGTCCGGGTTATCTGAGGCGTCAAGGTTTATAACCATATCCGCCTGACTGATTCCGATAATGCAAGTTATTGCCATGAAAAAGGCCATGCAAAACATAGCCGCTACTCTTCTCACTCGTGTTTCCTCCTAAATGTTGGTATTGTTGATGTAGTGTAAAGTTGGATATTCAATCCACTTCCTGTCGCTGACAAGTGGAAAATTCGATTTTGAACAAAATTCGGAAATAACTATCCGCTCCGCCTACAGATTCTGCAGACGTTTTTCGGATTTGGTGACCTAACAATTGGCTTCTATCTTACACCCTCTTTCGGGCGTAAACCGGCGGAAAATCTACTCGTCAGACGTAGCGAGTAATCCTTCCGGTTAACATGCAATTTGGAGCTACCGCCCCGGCTTGACCCTTCCCCGGCACCTTTGTAGGGTGCGATCAACCGAGTGAACAACGAGGGATCCAGCGAATGGATATTGAGCGCGATAGCGTTCCCATAGAGTTCCCCTGCGCACCACCATTTGAAACTTTATTGTACAAAGTCGAACTAAGGCAGCGTCTTGACGCTTCCCCAGGTTGTTGCTAGTTTCCCTTTCGACGCGACAGCTTGCGGTATCCGAGGTCGTACAAAGTTTTCGTGGATTTCCTCTTCGCTCAACTGCCGGTCGTACATTCTGACGATGCTGATAGAGCCGTTAAGAACGCGCTTTTTAAATTCGGTCGAGAATATCGAGTTATTCTTCATCTCGCTTTCCGCGCTGAACTTCTGTCTCAGCTTCCTTGGGCGTCCGACCTGCTTGCCATCCATGAAGGCGTAAAGTTCGCCCCCATCGTTGTCGTAAGCGACGGCTACCTGATGCCATTCCTTCAATCCCACGTCAATGTTGGTAACAACGTCGTCACGGTCGTCGCCCGGCTCCCTTCCGATAACAACCAAAAAAATTTTGCTATTGTTGGGTTGCTCGAAAAAGAAAAGAACCGCTTGCCTGGGCCAAGGCGGAGTATCCATGATGCCCAGAATCTGGTGCTCCGCATTGTCGAATGCCGGCCCATCGCGTTTCAACCACAGCTCAATTGTCCAACTCTCAATCCTCGGCGCGGGCGTGATTTCGGGGTGGCGTATTCCCCACGCATTTTTCCCGTAGCTTTGCCCCTCCTCTTTGGCTGTATAAGCCGGTCCACCATCCGGTCCGGCATGCGGCTCAAGCACGGGCACGCCCTTGTCGTTGGCGACCAACTTTTTTCCGGCGGTGCCGAGATTCGTCCACCCCTCCGGATGATCGGGATTGTCCTTCGCGTCGAACCAGAGCTGGGGGTCGGGAACGTAACCGAGCGTTGTTGAAACTCCAACGGTTAGAAATAGTACGGCGCCGAGAACGAAATGTGCTTTATTCTGTACCATGTTACTTCCTTGAATCGGGCGAATGGGATAGAAACCGCCGAGGCTTAATGCTCGTGGCAAGAACGAATACATTTGTAGGATGGGATCAAAGGAGATCAAACGACCGATTAGGGAGTGCGATAGAGATTCTATAGCGACTGCGATAGAAATCCCCTGCCCACCATTGCTTCGAAGAATTAACCGAGCGATCTATTGGCGGTGCATCCGCGTCATGTTGAGCAGAGAGTATATAATAGAGAGCGTTGCGTGGGCAAGCGAAAAACGCTGTCTTGTTATGGCAGTCTAATCTAAAATGCATAGATGGTGTTGCGGATCTTTCATCGTGAATTTTGTAGGAGCGAACCCGTGAGTTCGCCTTCTTGTAACGGACAGAGGCATTAATGTCCTTCGACGGTTCCACGCTGTTTATACCATTTCTATATATTGACAGTGCATTAATGGCGTTAATCAAGTCTTTCCAAAGCGGGGCAAGATGCCCCGCCTACGAAGATTGGTATGAAGGGCAACAGTGGGTATGGGGCGTGTCATAATAGTATAATGAATAACATTATATGCACTATTATTCAAGCGAAATGGTATTAGTCGGAACAGCCATGATTGTTCATCTAAAACACGGGACGGCACAGGGGCCGTCCCCTACAGTCGAGTTTTTCATTGCATTAGTAAAGAAATCGGTACATCGGACGCTCGACAATAATCCCGATAAGGCTCCACAGGCTTCCAACGACGAACTCTCCCAATACCAGCCCCAGAAAAAACGGAACCAGTTTACGGTATGTCCTCCTGCCTCCATGCTTCAAAAGTATCCATTTAATGCCGGAACTAATGAGGATTGAGAACCACAACACATCCATGGAGCGACTGTAAGACATGACGTAGCCGGCGGGATGAAAGGGCCACCATAAGAAACGCATCCGCATAAACATCAGGAACAGGGTGCTGATGAAACCGAACACCATCGCGATGATCGCGGGAAAGTCGGCGAACTGTTGATAGGGCCAGCCCAGCCAACTTTCAAGCCGATGAAAGGTGTCGTATGCCAACCAATCCCTTAAATCTTCAACGCCCTTGATGTACGAGATATGGTAGAACGCCCAGAACGCGGAGATTGTGCCGACTATGGTGGCAATCAGCATCGCCGCGAGCAATCGGCGGTTGTTTGTTCCGGTTCGTTCGGCAAGTTTGAATCCCTCGAGTTGATGCGGCATGGGGTGACCGCGGTAGGCGCGATTGAAGGAATAGAAGAAGGCGGATATGGTCAAGTTTTGTGGCCCAATTCTACGGGCGCCTAACATGGCGGGCATAATTTCGTCGGGTCCGATGTAAAGCAGTTCATGCACCGGAGCACCGAGTTCCGCCCTCATTCGCGTTATGGCTAGCGAGATGGCATAGTAGATGCCGAAGAACACCAACACCGCCCAAGTCGACATTCCGGCGGCGCTGCAGAACAGCATGATAAATAATGCCCCCGCAACGGTTCCGAGTATTGCGGTGCGATAGGACATCGGTTCATTTGAATCATCAAATGAACTGTCATTTGTAAGAGCCTTCCGAATCACGCCTGCGAGGTGCCGCCGGGTCACATAAAGCGCAATGACCGCAAGTCCGATGCACGCTCCGAAGGTTTGGTAGGTAAGCGCATTATTCGGTAGTGTCTTCGCCACCGCATCGTAGATGTAGACGGCTTTCCAAACGAGATAAAAAAACCAGCAGGAGAACGAAAGATCCAACGGGATAAAGATTGCCAATCCAACGGCAAACGGATAAACCGCGACGGGTGTCCAGCCGATGGCGCTCCACGGTTTCTCGGTGAACAGTGCGCCGATGTCGTACACCTTTCCGCCCAAAGAGGGAAACTCGGGATTGAGAAAATGGAGACCATTGAGAAGATTGACAGCGCCTGCGGTACAGAATCCGATCCATAACATTCTGCCGGTTAGAAAACTTGAGGTTTCTCGTCCCGTTGCAAGCGCGAGCGGAAGCTGGATGATTGGGTAAGACAGTTTCTCAGTTTCAATCCACTGCTTGCGAATGATGCTATTGATGCAAACCATCAGGAATAGCAGGACACATACGAAACTGCCCCACGTGATGGTTGTTACGATCCATCCTTGGGCGACTTCCCAGTGATAAAAGCTGGAATCCCCATGGTAATAGTCCGCTAAGATTGTCTTGTCTTTAACGGCGAGCCAGTCCGGGATATGCCGATGAAAGAGCGCCGCCCAGTCGTTTTCCGGCGTGGCATACCAGAAAGCGTGCGGGATCATCGGGATTAAACCGCTGAGCAGATCGTGCCCCGCCAGCGACGAGGCGATTGCCAACATCGCATAGATGGTCACGAGCTCGCCCGGCTTAAGAACCATTGCCGGATGGATTCGACCAAGTAGTGCGTTTAGGCAGGTGATGATGAAGATGCAGAATACGACATTAAAGTATAGCGAAACCGTGGTCGGATCGCCCTGCTCTGCCGAATCTGTAACCCAGTATACGTTTGGGATGATTAGCAGCACGCCGACGATGATAGCTCGCCATGACGCGCCGATGTGCGGAGGGTTTGTAGGGGGGCTAGGTTGCACGGAATGTTTGGTGGGGTGGTGGGGTTATCGAGATGCAAAAGCCGCTCATATTTTCATGCTTGTCGGGATTGCGCACTAAAGGTCGCGTCTGACATCACTCCAGTGCTTTAATCTTCCTGCTTTGACATCGGCTTCTGCGCGTTCCAAACTCTTGACAATTTCGGGATCGCGTGCCAATTCGTGAGTTGCTTCCCATGCTTCTTTATCTTGTAGATATGCCAGATAGTCAACCACCATTTTCAGCTTTTCCGTGGAGAGTTGCTCAATTAACATGACTGCTCGACGTTGTAACGCTGTTTTTCGCACAATATTTCCCATTGTTGTATTCACTGTAGATTTGGGGGAGGATTATGCTTTCTTTGCCATCTCGACAACTGAAAGCCGACACCCTAAAATGTCAAGAATCGCTTTGATTACGTCAACGTGGGACTCGTCCTCGCGTGACAACACTTTAACGAGAACCTCTGGAGCCGTGTGGGTGCGCTTGGCGAGTTCGTCTAGTCCGCCCTGCGCTTCGGCGACGCTTCGGAGAGCAATCAGGAGCGCTAGCGTGTCACCGTCGTTCTGGTATTCCTCAAGTGCGGCTTGGAAATAACCGATAGCCTCCTCACGGTTGGAAAGTCTTTCAATAAGGTAATCGCGGTATTTTCTCATCTCTCTCATTTTCGTTCCTCCTTGTAAGCCTGCCAATAGGCTTTTGCCCGCTGAATATCTCTGGTTTGCGAGGATTTATCACCTCCGCTGAGCAACAACACAATGGTATTATCTACTTCTCCAAAATAGATGCGATAACCAGGGCCAAATTGTAATCGAAGTTCAAATACGCCATCACCAACAAAATGGTAATCACCCAAATTACCAGACTCAACGCGGTCTAGTCGATTTTGAATTCGATTTATTATCTTTAAATCACGGATTGACTCAAACCATTCAGTAAAAGGTTCTCTGCCATTTTGGTCACGGAAGATTTGAATTTCTCTTGGACGTACGACAAGCATGGTGGATTACTCTGTGCTAGATTCAGACGTATAATTGTGAGCGAGTCAATCGGATTTTCCACCTTAAAACTCTTCTATTTTCGTCTAAGGGACGGAGAAAAATCTATTCACATAGCGGATAATCGTAGAGGCGATAGCGCTTGTAAATCTTCGCTCCCATGGTTTCGAGCGCCCGGTTCATGAGACGATCATCTTCCAAAATCCACGACAACTCCGCATGGCGGTAGCCTTTCTTGACACATGCTTGAAAGGCTTCGTAGTACAGAAGCGCATCAATCCCCTGCTGGCGGTGCGACTCCTTGACGCCAAACGCCACCATGCGGGCATCTTTGATCTTTCGGGCGTGCCAGATGATCTTGAACAAACCGAACGGAAATAGGCGTCCATTGGCATGCTTCAGCGCCTGATTAAAGTCGGGTAGGGCAAGAATGAAGGCAATCGGTTCGTCCTCGACCTCCGCAATCAGCACAATATCGGGGTCAACAATCTGGATGAGTTCGTCCGCCAAATAGTCAATCTCCCGATCGGTCATCGGCAAAAATCCCCAATTCCTCTGCCATGCGGAATCATAGATTTCTCTGATATGTTCGATTTCTTGAACAATCTGTTTCTTTCTGATGGGACGCACCACAACATTTCGCCGCCTCTTGATGCGCTCCGCGATTTTGCCCAGCCGATCCGGCGCGAAGGTTTCATCCGTGACCTCATAGGCTAACAGGTCTTTTGCCTTTTTGAACCCGAACCCCTCAACGAGATCGGCGTAGTATGGTAAATTGTACGACATCATTATCGCCGGTGGGTAGTCGAATCCGTCAATGAGCAGACCGCACTCGCCGTTGGTCGAGTAGCTCGTCGGACCGCGCATCACGTTAAGATATCGGCTTTTCAGCCAGTCCGCAGCCTCGGTCAATAACGCGTCCGCCACTTCCTGTTTCTGAACGCACTCAAAGAATCCGAAGAACCCTACACGTTCGTCATGGAAGATGATATGATTCTCGTTTTTAATTGCCGCTATCCGTCCGACGTCAACCCCGTTTTGTCGAGCAAGGAAAAACTCCGCCTCGGCGTAATCAAAAACCGGGCACATCGATCGACTAAACCGTTCCTTGAGTTGGCTGCGCAACTGCGGCACCCACTGCGCATTGTTGCGATAAATCTGCCAGGGCAGTTCAATGAAGGCTTTCAGATCTGCTGGGGTCCGGATGGGTTTGACATCGACTTGCATAGGGAAGGGGAATTTTTACGGCACATGAGGTGAGACGACGTGAGGAATGAGAATCTGTTTTTGGCTCGGACAGCCGTTAATCAGGAAACGGTCTGAGGTAAATGGCAAAGAAAAGGCTGGTGGGCAGGGGATCTCTATCGCAGTCACTGTTCATTCCTTTGATCCCACCCTACAAGATATTTTGTAGAAACTCGGACTTGGAGTTGCCCGATATTGATCCGCCGAAACAATCGACTTGCGGGGCGACTGAATGCTTGATAAGCGGATACGTCCGACGCTATCAGTTTGTGCGCGTTGATTCCAAAAAATCTCTCCATTCAGAACGTCCCGCTTCCTGCACAGTCTGGATTGGCAAACGCAGCCCCTCGGATTTGCCAATCCGAGGGGAGCGGCGGTGTGCTATCACCAGACTGCGAATCGATAAAATTCAGAGTCATAAAATGGAGCGAGTTGGGAATTCAGACAATGCACTATTGCTCAAAAATTGATTCGTCCACTTCCGCGTTGATTGTTACCTTGCTGAGTGTCACCTCGGCAACTTTTTCGCCATCATCAACCGACGTAATAGAAAAAGCAATCTTCACTCCGGAGATGTCTCGATGATCGTTGTAAAATTCCTCGCGCTGCACCGGGCTGCCTTGTTGGCCCAAAGCCTGAAACGCCTTTTTGACGATGTATTTTGACTCCTGATCGATAAAGAGTTTGATGGAACCGGCAGGCGTGTCGCCGGCCAAAACCACATCTGCCATTTTCCCGTTGACATCCTCTTCGCCGAGATGTTGAACGGGGACATCGGCGCCGGAAACATAAGTAAGCAAGCGGGGATTCAGTCGAAAAATTTCGTTCCTGCCTTCCTGAGCGAAGACTTCCGGCATCGTTTGTGTGCCTTGAGGACTCGCCATCCACGCCGATTCCTCACCGAGCACCCGACTCATTGTCATCCCCATCGCTGGAATTGTCATATCATATCGTGCTTTGCTAGGCAGCGCGACGGTAACTTCGCCATCCATCGTCATCTCGCCTGCAGGCGTATTCATAACTATTTTTCCGACCGACACAAGAGTCTTCACCTGCGTCAAATTCTCCAACCCGCCGTGTGCCTCTATAGCCGCGGCAAGAATCTCCCTCGCTTTGGCGACATCGCCCTCGCCCGCTTCGGGCACTGCCTCCGGCGATGGACTCGGAATGGTAATATCAATCCCGGTCACCTCGCCGAAGGAATCCAAGGGTTTATCAAAGTCGCTAGGTTTGCCGACAGCCAAGATCGCAAATTGGTCGGGATGCATATATTTGACAACAACTCGCTGCACGTCCGATTTTGTGACATTCCGAATTCCTGCCATCAATTGCTCGACAAAGTCTTGGGGGTAATCGTAGTACGCGTATCGAAGGGCTCTCGACAGGATTTCACCCTTGGAATCGTAGTCAAACACGGACGAATTCATGAATCCATCAATCGCCTGCTTCAACTCCTCGTCCGACACCTCTTCGGCGCGCATCCGTTCGACCTCCGCCAGAATCGCCTCGGTAGCCGTAACCGTGCTCTCCGACTTCGTTGCGCAGGCAATAAGAAAAACGCCGGGCACATCGTAGCCTGCACCGTAGTTGTTGCCCACGGAATATGCCAATCCCTTTTCAACGCGAATACTGTTCATCAATCGGCTGCTGAAACCGATACCCAAGATTTGGCACCCCACCACCAAGGCGGGGTAGTCCTCATTGCTGCGCAGCCAGCCGACGTGGCCCATCCTGATGTTTGTCTGATTGACATCGTCCTTAGTTACTAAACCAACCCTTCTGCCCATTCCTTCGGGAACCTTGGGCTTTTCGGGCAGGTCAATGGCTCTAGGCTGCCACCCTTTGAAAGCCACTCTGATCTTGTCGAGTATCTCCTCGGAGTTGAAGTCCCCGAGCACGCCCAAGATGGTGTTGTTCGGTCGGAAATACTTCGCGTGGAAAGCCACAAGGTCGTCACGCGTGATGCTATTGATGGTATCGTATTCCGTCGTGCGGGCATACGGGCTGTCGGCGCCGTGAATTAGCTTGCGGAATTCCCTCGACGTGATACTGCCGGCACTATCGTTTCGCCGGGCAATAGAGCTGCGATGTTGAACCTTTTCCAACTCGATTTTGTCTTCTCGAAACGCCGGATTCATGAGTACGTCTGCGAGAATAGCCAAACCGGTGTCAAGGTCCTCTTTGAGCACGGACATCGACGCTGTGCCAGCATCACCGCCTATCCCTACTTCGACGGAGGCGGCGAGATTCTCCAAAATTTCATCAAGTTCGTCCCCCGTTTTGCTGGTGGTTCCGCCGGTACGCATGACGGCGCCGGTAATCGCGGCTAACCCGATTTTGTCTTCCGGCTCATAAATTGCCCCGGTACGAATTCGCGCCGAAATGTCGACAATGGGCAGTTCATGATCCTCCAACAGATAAATAATCATGCCGTTGTCCAATTCGACCCTTTGGGGCACGGGCGGTTGAGGTTGGTTCAGAGGAGGATAGACCAGTCCCTCGTGCGGCTTTTTATAAAGCGTGTCTCTCTCTTGAATGGTTGGTACACTTTGTGTATCTTCCGCAATCCCGATATTCGATGGTTCAAGCGGTTCATCGCCCCAAGCGAGGACAACGAAAACGCAACTCCATATCATCAAACTACACAAGAAATTTCTCATTCACCCGCCTCCGTTTCTTCTTTCGATGGTTCTTCCGTAACGATTTCTGCGACAGAACGATTGCTATCCACGAAATATTCGTTCGCAACCCGCTTGATATCTTCCACGGTTATTTTTTCGATGCGTTCCAACAAGTTGAAGATTTCGCGCCAGTCTCCCCGGATAAATTCGCTGGTACACAACGCCGCGGCTAAGCCTTGGTTGGAGCGCAATGATCGGATAAAACCGGCTTTCGCATTCCTCTGGACTTTCTTCAACTCATCCCCTGTCACCAGTTCGGTCTTGAGATTCTCAATCTCAGCCATTATCATCTCTTCGTTTTTCTCGTTGGAATGCCCTTGCGCCGGGAATGAGTATATAATAAAAAGGTTGGCGTATTTGTCGCCCGGATACCCCGGAAACGCGCCGACGGAGATTGAGGCTTTCTCGTCGCGAATCAGCTTTTTGTGAAAACGTGACGTGCGTCCGGAGGACAGAATGTCGGCGATTGCTCCTAGTACGATAAAATCGGGATGCCTGACGGCTGGAACATGGTAAGCGCATATGAAAATGGGTTGCGATTGCTCTGTGAGTTTGACATGCCGTGTACCCAACTGTTTTGGCTCAACGGTTTCGACAAGTGGCGGGTTGGCACGGGACGGAATTTTACCGAAGTATTTTTCCGCCATCTGGATGACTTGGTCGGTTTGCACGTCACCGACGATAGCCGCCACCATATTGCTGGGCGCATAATACTTCTCGAAGAATGCAAGCGCCTCGGCGCGCGTCGTCGTATTGATGTCTGACATGTGACCGATGATCGGACGCCCGTAGGGGTGCGCCAGAAAAGCCAAACCATTCAGTTCCTCAAGCAACCTGCCGATAGGACTGCTATCCACTCGTCCCCGGCGCTCCTCTTTGATGACATCTTTCTCTTTGAAGAACTCCCTCATCACAGGGTCGAGAAAGCGTGACGATTCGAGCGCCATCCAGAGTTCAAGCCGATTCGAGGGAAGGCTATAGAAGTATTCGGTGGAATCCGCGGATGTCGTCGCGTTCATACCGACAGCCCCCTCCTGCTCCAGAAGTTTCGAATATTCCTCACCATCGGAATACTGGGATACCTTCTCTTGAAGGGCGTTAAACTCCGCTTCTAACTGTTTCACCTTCTCGGGATCGGCATAATCGCCTTTCACCCACTCGCTTCTGAGTTGGTCGTACACCGCGTCCATCTCGTCCATGACGGTTTTTTCTTCTTGGTAGTTCTTTGTCCCGAGCGTTGTCGTTCCTTTGAACGCCATGTGCTCGAAAACATGGGCGATTCCGGTGTTCCCTACGGGTTCGTCAACGCCGCCGACATTGACGTAGATGTATCCGGAAAAAACGGGCGCATCGTGGCGTTCAAGGATAATGAACTTCATTCCGTTGGACAGCACATGCTCCTGCACCTGTGCTTCGATGTCTTCGAAGCCCGCAGCGTATAGCGCTGTCGCGTATAGTGCGAGCAGCAGACACGCAATTGGTTTAATTATTTTCATTATGTTTTTGTTAGTAATCTTCGGTTGTCGCATCCATATCTCCTTAGGGGGTGAAAACCTGCCAGCTTCAGGATCAAGCGACTGGACAGGTATCAATTGACCGAATAGATCAAGCGAGCGAGTAGCGAGTAGGAATTACTATCGCCCTCCATATTCAGTCGGTTGATCGATAGAGATCCCAAGGCGATAGTAATTCCTGCGCGATAGAAACCCGTCTCCGAATCGCGACTTTAATTCACGCTATTGACGCATTGTCATTGTAGTGGGACGCTAAAACTATCAGGTCATTTCTTGAGTTCTTCAAGCAATCCAACGAGTGCGAAGCGAATATGTGAGGACAGCGCCGAATTTTCCGCACGCAGGTCCGCTCCCTCTTCATCCGGGTACATTACATGAGACGCCACCGCTCTTTTCACCCATCTTTCTGCCCGGTCATCGTACGGAATGTACTTCTCCTTGGGTGCGGTGCATGCGGGACATTCCTCGGGCGGTTCCGCCGCATCCGTCCATAAATAGCCGCAAGCTGTGCAGACAAACATGTGTTATCCTCCTCATATTGTATGCCAAAATTCGGTAGTAATTTGAATTGCCAAACGCATTGGAAACTGCGCGGATTTTAGCACACGGGGATGGGAAATGCAAGGAATAAAAGAGTGGTAGGCATACGCCGTATGCCGCAATTCTCATGCACTTTACGACGCGGCGAAAGGATTTCTATAGGAACGCTATCGATCAGCCGACCGGACCGGGAATCGGAAATTCAAGTCGTATCGTTGTGCCGACCCCCACGGCACTCGTCACGGCAATCTTGCCTCCGTGATCGGTGATGATTCGTTGCACAATCGCCATGCCCAAGCCAGTCCCGGTATCCTTTGTCGTGTAATACGGGGTAAAAATCTCCTGCTGCGTTTCAGGCGACATACCCGTACCGGTGTCCCGAACCTCTACCGCAACCCCGCTTACGTCCATCGGTTGCGTTGAAATTCGCAAAGTTCCTCCGTCCGGCATGGCTTCAACCGCGTTTTTGATAAGATTCTGTAAAACTTGGGCAATCTGTTCCGGGTCGATAGAGATGGGAGGTAAATTAGGGTGAAGGTCGGTCTCAATCTGAATCTGCGATAACGATTGGGCGTACAGATTCAGTGCATGTTCGACGATCTGGTTGAGGCTCCAGGGCTTTCGGTCGGGAAGCGGCATCCGCGCGAATTGATGGAATTCGTCCACCATCCGCTGGAGTCGGTCGACCTCTTCGATGATGGTCTCGGTGCATTCGTCGCAAATGCTGTCGAAGATTTCGGGCTGAGAGCGCGCTTTCTGAAGGTTTTCAACGGAGACGCGAATGGGAAACAGAGGGTTCTTGATCTCGTGGGCGATCTGACGCGCCACATCCCGCCAGGCGGCGACACGTTCGGCGCTGATTCGCCGCTCCAAGTTGGTTTTCAGATCCGTCGCCATCCGGTTGACGCCCTGTGTGAGCTCCCCAATTTCGTCTCGGGTGTGCACATCAAGTTGGTGAGCGAGTTCCCCGGAGGCGATTCGGCTCACGCCTGCCGTGAGTTGATGGATCGGTTTGGTCATCCGGAGCCCAATCAAGTAACTCACAATGTAGGCGAACAGCAGTCCGAGCGTTCCCACAACAACAAGGATTACTGTCAACTGACGCTGCAACCTGATTTCGTTTTGGTGGGAATACGCGATAATCAATTCGACGGGCGAACTTGAGGGCAGCGTCGGCAGCGCCACCGAAATGACGCTGTGCGGCATGTTGTTAATTTCGATCTTCGAGAATCCCTCGGTTTTGCCCTTGGCGGCAGCTTGAAGCAACTCATTTTTCTCAGCGGGAATTGAACCGTCCGACCGATTCAAAGGGATTAGCTTGTCCGCTTCCCGCAGATAAACGGTGTGCCGCGATTGGTTGCTCAGTGCACGGGGAAGTCGATCGCGCAGGAAATATCCACCCGTCACAAATCCCAATAGCCTTTCGCCGGCCATGATTGGCAGCGTAACCTCAATTGCTGATTCGGAGGAATTGGCCGTGGCGCGGCGCGAGTTTCTGAGCCGAATCGCGGATTTCGGGGCTCTTCCCTTCGCTCGCCCCAGTGCCTCCGAATCGACCTCGCCACGCCGTAAACCCACATCCAATCGACTGGCGATGATTTTCCCGTCCACGTCCCCGTACTCCAGAATCTTAAGTGCCGTGTCTCTAATCGTCGTCGGCCGTGTTTCTTGGTTTCTGATGGCGCGGACGACGTCCGGGTCGGTTCTTTCGGTCTCGACTTTCTCCTCGATATCCGCGACAAGGTAATCGTGCGTTTCCGAGATGCGCGTTCTGAATTCTGCTGCTTCCTCGCGAATCTGCCCATCAAACGCGTTGCGAATAAAATAGCTCGCAATCGCGAATATTCCGCCGATGGTGACGAGGAAGAGCGAGGTGTAGGTGAGAAAGATTTTGTGATGGAGTTTTATGGTCTAGGAGTCCTTTTTTACCGGTTTGGAAACTTTAAGAGTGACCTGAAACCTTCGTTTGGTACACCTCGAAAATTTCATACCTTTCATACTTTTCATACCAAATGAGGGTTTACGGTAGAGACGGAGAGAGGGGTAGAACTCTTGCTATCACTGGATTCTGCGCTGTTTTGATGTTCACGTCAAAAAAGCATAGTTATGAAATTTTGGTATGAAGTGCCGACGGTATTTTAGACCACAAACACGCGAATGTGAGACAAGAGTTGTTATTTGAATCTTGGTCAAGATACGGCATAAAGTTCCGATGCAAAAACAAACCTGTGGGCGCTGTGTTAATCATGCGAGGGCGAGTCTGGAGGCTCTTGCCTTCCAACGAGCGCCAGAATTGCCAGAAGGAGAACCAACAGGATGGCGACGACAACAGAGAATACGACCTTGCCCCACATATTGAGCACTAGCCTGCCGAGGAAACCGGCAACCGCGCCGGCGCCGATGGTGATAAAGAGGAAGCGCCCTCTAAAACGCTTTGCGGATTTAACGATCAATATCAGAGACACAATCAGTAGTAGAATGACAAGCGTGAGGAGAATTGTGTCCATCATGGCTTCAACCCTTTCGTTGGATAAGGTGTGCCTGTGTCAAGGCGCTCCGACTATGATACGGGAAGCCGCGCAGAAAATCGATTCAAGGCATTATAGCGCGACGCGGTGTTTTGCGCAATTGAAATTGGAGGTGCAAAAATATCTTGACATACATAATTTTAGGTAGTATAATTCATATTATGAGATATATAATGAGTTGTTTGATTTACTCACAACCGATTGCAAACATACAAAAAAGAGAGGTGTAATGATGGCTAACGGGAGCACGAAGAAACACAAGACTATTGAACTTAGGGACGATCAACTTATTTTTCGATTCCCGGAGGTGCACGAGGACGCGGAGCTCGGGATTGAATTCCAGCGGACGCTGCGGATTCCGGACGATAACCGGGAACATTATCTGCCGCCGGGACTGGGAAGATTCCCGCTGTACCGTGTGGACGACTATCCGGATAACCTTCCGGATAGTTGGGAGGAGCACGGGGGCGTGTTTTTACCAATGTACCAGACGGAGGCGTTGTGGATTAATTTCCGCGCCGATTATCCGACGGCAGTGAAGATAGCGGCGGGCAAGGTCAACGCGGTAACCGGAGAGGCATGGGAGGAGAATCTCACACGGCATCTCCAAGACTACGTGGTGGTACCGGAGCAACCGTGGCTAGACGGGTTCTGCGTGGAGAAGGGGTTGATACGTCAGTTTGTGGCGATGCCGCTGGGGAAAGGTTACACGGCAGAGGAGCAGTTGACGGGAGAGGCGGAGCACGGCGGGCTACAGATTGCGGTGCACCCAATGAAGCGGTCGAAATACGAGGAAATGCATCGTATCAAGCTGGTAGATTGTATAGAATCGACAGTAATGTGCAATGCATCACGACTAGAGATGGGGTTGGCGCCGGGCGGTCTGATGCGGCAGGAGATATACGAGGACGAACACGGAATCGATGCGTGGGAAAAGTCGGTCGTTTCGCGGTGTTTCGTCCATATCGTCAACAGCGTGACGCTCTTCAAATTGACGGGCTGCCAGCCGCCGGGGAAACCGCAGACGGCACAGGATTACACGGACGCAGGACTGCCTTGGTTCGATTACTACGAAGGCGATTTGGAGGCTTTGAAAGGCGCGAAGAAGTTAGCTGGGCTGGACAGTGTTGCCGCCGTTAAACTGAAGAAAGGCGAGGGTTTCCTTCCGGACAACGATCCGGTGACGCCAGCGGTCGTGAAGAAACTGAACCGGTCAATGGTGCGGGAGGGCGTATTCTAGTAGGTACGGCACTCATCCGCCAGGAATGCAGGGTTTATCATGAAACAGGCACAGGAATCGGGGGCAGGGTTACGAATCGCTTCAAGTTCGGGTGAGGAGATTCGCGCGAACGTCTCGGACAACACGCTGAAGGCTTATGAGCACGCGACCCGCAAACTAGATTCGTGGCTGAAAGGTCGGGCGCTTTCCGATGCGGTATTGGCGGAGTATGTCCGTTTTCTACATTCGCAGGGAAAATCGCCGGCGACAATCAATTTGGTGGTTTCGGCGGTGAAGTGGATGGCGGAGTACCATGGGATGGATGCCGTGGCTGGCGCGGTGACCGAGAGCGAGTTGTCCGATGTTCGTCGAGCAGGAAAGCGGCGTGGTCGCCGTCAGGTGAACGGGCTGACCTGGTCTGAGGTGGAGCGGGTGTGTGCCGCAGCGGAATCGGCTGACACGGCGGCAGGTTTGCGCGATGCCGCCATGATTAGCCTGATGAGCGATTGCCTGTTGCGCATCTCGGAGGTTGTCGCTGTCAATGCGGCAGATGTACGCGAGGACGGTTTGATGCTGCATGGCGCTGACGGACGAGAGGATGTATTGTACATCTGCGGATCGACCAAGCGGCGGATAGCGCGGTATCGGCAGAGAGCAGGGGTTGGATCCGGCGGGCTGTTCCGGCGGATTCGGTTTCAGAATCACGTGACAGCAGATCGGCTGGGCGTGAAGGGGGCGCGTGCGGCGATACGGCGCCGGGCGGTGGAAGCTGGCGTGGAGGGGCTCATCAGCGGTCATTCGCTGCGTATGGGATCTGCGATTTCGCTTGCGGAGGCAGGGGCATCGGTGCGGGAGGTGCAACGGGCGGGGCGGTGGAGTGATCCGGCGATGCCGGCGCGGTATGTCGGGGAAGCGCCTGAAGAGGGGAGCCCGGTAGAGCGGTATAAGGATGGAAAATGAGAGGGGCGTGGGTGCCTTTATCAATCAAGGCAATAACGATTATAGAAATCGGATTAACACCGATAGAATCAGTGAGGAGGTAAAATCATGTATTCAAAACTTGCGGCGGTTACTATAGGAATTTTCCTTTTCGGGTGCGTCACTACGCCTATTATAGGTAATGGCGCGAATAAAGCGCGGGTCATAAGACACTTGGAAGCGAACTCCGATATTGAATTAGCGCAGGAGATGCATCCAAAGGCATTGGAAACACTCGTAAAACTGTACACGAAGGGCACGATTCAGGCTTCCGATATTACAAGGTATGGTGCGTATTTGGGGAGATTTCAAGACCTAAAAGCGCTATTCTACGATGCTGTAGAGTGGACGGAGATTTCAGAATCTGCGGTACACGTAGGCGAATTTTTTATCCTTACGTCCAGCAACGATCCCTTGCAAAATTACGGTAGACATCTGCATGCATTAGAACCAGCGGAACGGTCAAGAATCGACGAAATCGTCTGGAATGAAAATTTTCCAGGCGTAAATCGTCGACGTACTTTGGCGACCTACCTGCGGCAACTTCGCTTGTTCGATAATGAATTGGATTTGCAATCCTTTATGGACGCTGTTTTTGTTGCGTACATTCATTCCCATCTCTGGGCTGAAGAAAAGCACGTTCGACTGGGATTCTCTCGATTTTCCAGCCACGACAACTTTCGAAGTCATCTTAGGCTCACGAATACATTATCTTCTTTCCCGCATGAAGAGGACAGTAGAGTCCGCGCATTCGGTGAACTCAAAGACCATGGCTTTGTCGAAATCTTGGATGCCTGGAGCGCTGAAGCTCAGAAAGGAATCGCGCATACGCGCGAAAGAATGCCCTTGCGCAAGGGTGAAATCGTGGTCATTCCCGTACTCACGCTTCTATCAAAAACCCGCCGAGGTTTGAAGGAGAAAGGTGACATCCAGTTCTTGGAAATCTTGTATCCGTATTTCAAGGAAGCTGTAAGGACAAGAGATTGGACAAATTTCAATAGAAAAATGCAAGAGCGAGGGCACGGAAATCTGTTAGGAGGATCTAAACACGTGGCATATATACGGTATTTGTCACCGTGGCCGATTCCGGTTTCGAGAAGATACAACCGGTAGTTTGAGAAAGCACAGGTATTATGCCGAAAAATGGGAGACAAAATAGTCGACAGCCGTGAATTGATTCCGGCCCTTGGTTGATTTGTAGTGTCGTGCGATAATGTGGCCGAAGATCGAATGGATTTGAGAATTGGCCTGTTCGTTATTCGGACACGAAAACTTTTGAGATTCATGATTAAGTAGTAATGATGGCATAGATGATGTCATAATATAGAAAGGAGTTTGTACAGTGAAGAGATTGGTTATCAGTTCTTGCACTAGCGGTAAGTTAAATTGTGAAGCGCCCGCAGCAAAGATGTATACCGGACTTCAACATGGGTATTTAATGGAGGGGTTGGAACAGGTTTGGGAACTTCACGGAAAGCAAACTATCGATTTAGCGATTATTTCCGCGAAGTATGGTTTGCTCCGGGAATGCGACTCTATTGTTCCTTACGATGAAACATTTCAAGGTCTAAAGAAACGAGACATCTTGGAGCGCAGTGACAGCCTTCAAATTCATGAAAAAACGGAGGATTTAATTGAGGGTTATAATTTAGTATTCTTCCTATTGGGTAGCGAGTACGTCCAAGCGTTGCAACTTCCTTTTGACATTCCGGATACGGTCACTCAAATCTTTCTTCTTGGCAAAACACATAAGAGGCTAATTCCTAATTTGTCGAATGTCCATTTCGTTCCCGCTGGCAGCGAATTAGCTAGAGAACTCGGTGTCATGGGCATTGCCCTTAAAGGAGTTGTGTTCAAAAGATTGTGCGAAGTTGTATGTCGCGAAGGATTAGAGGTCTTTGAAACGATTAGACAGAATCCACAAAAGATTCTTGACTTAGTGTGTGACGGAGAGAGGTAAAGCGTTGGGATGAGGATGCGTCAATCAAGCAGAAAATCCTATACATCAAGGGGACTGAGAGGCGTCGCGATCACGTGATGAACATCATGTTATCGCTTGGCATCGCCATTCTGACGGCGGGGTTTTGCGGCTGCACTAAATCAGCTTCGATTTCCTCTGACGGACAAACCTCGGCGCAGTTGCCCGAACGAGCTTCTCGTTGGCGTGGTATTGCCCCTGTCGGGCAAGTATTCCCAAGGTGCGGATGATTCGAACTTGCAAGTTTTCTTTCGACGACGTGGGGGATGCCGCCTACAATCCCGTCATGTTGATTGTGCGGAATGGGGCGTTTGAGGTGTTTGAGTAGGGGTTGTGGTTGCTGAATCGCGCTTGACTATTAGCCTTGACAGTGTATACCAGCTATGTTACCGTGACAATCGCAATTTCCCTAGAGCGCACGCATAGCTTGTCCGCCTTGAGCGGTGACTTCCGCTTTTTTTCGCAAAAGGCTAGAGATTGTACTAGCCATAACCGGCTAGGGCGGTTATACTTCAACGTGTAAGCTTAAACAACAAAACTTACACTCCCGAGTGCGAGAAAGAAGGGATACTGTGGCTAAAGTTGAAGCGGAGAGCAGCATTTATCGTCTCTCTTAACGTCTAATGCCCCATAGCAGGAAAGGAGAATCAGGGAAATGGTGTTAACATTTTTGAACAAGCATAGGCACATCGGTCTTTTGGTGCTCCGCATCGGGATCGGGTTGATGTTCATGGTTCACGGAGCGCCCAAACTGTTAGGCGGTGTGGAGAAATGGGGGCAACTTGGGGCGGCGATGGCGGCGCTGGGTATCGAGTTCGCGCCTGCATTCTGGGGATTCATGGCGGCGATTTCGGAGTTCTTTGGCGGTGTCTGTCTCATCCTCGGCGTTGTTTTTCGACCGGCTTGTATCCTTTTGACGATAACCATGCTGGTTGCCGCACTCAGCCATCTGAGCCGCGGCGACGGTCTGGGCGGCGCCTCACATGCCATCGAACTCGGGATCGTGTTCTTGAGTTTAATCCTGATTGGTGCGGGAAAGTATAGCCTTGACGAGAAGTTACGGCCCTATCAAGAGGAGAGCAACTAATCTGAATGGCGAGGTCGGTGGGTTAGTGTGCACTCTAGTGATTACAAATGGTGCGCGGTGCACACCCTACACGGATTTCAGAACGGTCTCTCAGGAAAACGAGGGGTTGATGGTCCGTTTTTCGACTGCTTTCAACGCTTGCTCTACAAGGGCATCGACTTCTAGCGCGTCTTCTGCGGCTCGAGCGTCTTCAATGGCAGCGTTCGTGGCGGGATGGTCGGGCACAAAGAGCGAACAGCAGTCCTGGTGCGGAAGTGTCGATACGTCAAAGGTGCCAATCCGCTGAGCCAGATTTACAATCTCCTCTTTATCGTCACCGATGAGCGGGCGCAGAATGGGCAGCCGTGCCACATCTTCAATCACCTTGAGATTTGCAAGGGTTTGTGAGGCGACTTGTCCCAGACTCTCTCCCGTAATAAGCGCTAACGCTCCGTCCCTCTCCGCAATCCGCGCGGCGATTCTCACCATCATCCGTCTGTAGAGAATGACGCGAAACGGCGCCGGGGTTTTAGTCACAATCTCGCGCTGAATCTCCGCGAACGGGACACAATAGACCTGCGTTCGATGATTCGATTTCGCCAATATCCCCACGAGTTCCGCCGCCTTTTCGAGCGATGCTTTGTCCGTGTAGGGATAGCTGTGGAAGTGAACAAATATCGCTTTTGCGCCGCGTTTCATCATGCGCCATGCCGCCACGGGCGAGTCGATACCGCCGGATAGCATCACGAGCACCTTGCCGCTGGCGCCGACGGGCAATCCCCCGACACCTCGAATTTTGTCGGTGTATATGTAGGCTGATTTCTCGACAATCTCAATCCAACACACCACGTCCGGATGATGCATGTCAGCCCTAGCGCCGGTGTGTTTGAGCAGATGCCCCCCGACCTCGGCGCTAATTTCCGGGGAGGTCAATGGAAACTGCTTGTTCGCCCGCCTCGTTTCGACTTTGAGCGTTTGAAATTCGTGGCCTTGAATCCACTCTAACGCCCCGTCCTTGATTGCCTCCATACTCTGCTCGGTAACGCGGCACAACTCAAAATGTGCGATGCCCATGACAGCCCCCAAACGTCGTTGAATCTCGGGGATATCGGCATTTGTGCTCAACGTCACCAGAAGCCTGCCATGAATGCGCCGGACATCTGCATATTCCGTACCTTCGAGCGCCTGCCTGATATTTCGGACGAGCCGGTTCTCAAAGAAGGATCTGTTCTTGCCCTTCAGCCCGACCTCGCCGTAGTGAACGATGAAAACCTTTTGCATGTCTGTTTTACAATTCGTAAAGCAAGTTTTGGTTAACGATTGTCTTCCGGAGCGATGAGATTGGAAGTATGGAAGAGAGGAAGGGTGGAAGGCTTCCCTTCCATGCCGTCCTCAATAATCTGGAACAGGTAAAAAGCTGCGGTGTTTGTACACACGCTGAGAAAATCGTATTCGGTTTGGTGCTCAAAGGCTGTCTTAGTAGCGCAGAAATGGAAGCCGCGACTAAGGTTTCACTGAGTTCTACCCAACCTAAACCGGACGTGTCAATAGACATCCGATGAACGCCGACTTCCGTTGAAGGCGATGAAACCGGAAGCGGTTTTCGTCGTTTTTCGTTACGTGTTATGTAGGATTCCCGCCGCAACGCATGACTCACCGATTGTAGAGCCGCAACCATGAAATTCGCCGCCCGGACAGATATAGGAAAATATCGAACGCTCAATGAAGACTCATATTTCGTTGACGAAGAAATCGGTCTGTTTGTTCTCGCGGACGGCGTGGGGGGCCACGATGCGGGTGATTTAGCAAGCGGCATCGCTGTCGCCGTTTTCCAAGAATGGGCAGATGAGATTCACAAACTGCCCGCAGATAGCATGGATACCAGCCCCACCGGTAGACTGGAGACGTTGAAAGAACTTGTCAACCAAGCGAATCACCGGGTCTACGAGAGATCGTTAACCAGAAGTTTTAGCAACGGGATGGGGACAACCATTATCGGGGGCTTTATTACGCCATTCGAACTCATCTATGCCCATGTCGGAGACAGTAGGCTCTACATCTTGCGTGACGGCGTGCTTGAGCAGATAACCACGGATCACTCCTTAGTCCAAAAACTGGTGGATATTGGGCAATTAACCGCACAAGAGGCTCGTGTTCATCGCCACCGAAATATTATCGATCGCGCAATCGGATTTGAGCCGACGGTGGATATCGATTGCGAGATTTGTCCTCTCAATCCTGACGATATTGTTCTCGCATGCACGGACGGATTGCACGACATGATAGTTGACGATACGGAGATCGCCCGGATAATCATAGACGCATCAGACCTTGACGCCGCAAGTCGCGGACTGATTGACAAGGTACTCGATTACGGCGGAAAAGACAACGTGACGCTAGTTCTCGCCGCGCCCTGTTAAGCCGTAGAGTCCAAGGCATAAGATTCTGACAGTCCGGAAGTTCCTCCAGCCCTGTTTACGGCTCAACATTTTCCCTTCCCCGAGTAACCTCCCCGATGTCGAATCGAACTGACGCCGATCATAATGGAAACTATGTTGTGACATCGGTGTTCACCGTATTATACAAACTGCCACTGAAGTTGACAATTGAAAAGCAGAAAACGGGAAGACCGGAAAACCGGAGTCTATACTTGTGCGCAGTTACCCTGTTCGGAGACAGGGATTTTCTTGACAAGAGTCTAAGATCTCTGATAGAATAAAGTGGCAATTTTGGTGGGATGGCTGAGTGGTCGAAAGCGGCGGTCTTGAAAACCGTTGTACCGCAAGGTACCGTGGGTTCGAATCCTACTCCCACCGCCATTGTAGGAACCACGTGTGGAGAGGTGCGAGAGCGGTTGAATCGGGCTGCCTGCTAAGCAGTTGTGCCTTAGTGGTACCATGGGTTCGAATCCCATCCTCTCCGCCATTCTTTTGCGCCTGTAGCTCAGCGGATTAGAGCATCTGACTACGGATCAGAAGGCCGGGGGTTCGAATCCTCTCAGGCGCTTAGCGTAGTAAGTAGACTCTGCGGTGCCGTAAGCTGCATACGGCGTATGCCTACTACAGTGGAGATGACCCCGCGTCGCAATAGGACACTCCTTTACGCGTAACTTCACGTTTAAATATGTCGGACGAGCTCTGGATGCGTGAAGCCCTTGAACTTGCGAGGCAGGCATCCGAAAGGGGCGAGGTTCCCGTTGGGGCGATAATCGTGAGAGAAGGATCGGTTCTCTCACGCACGCACAATGCGCGCGAATGGTCGAAGGATCCGACAGCGCACGCGGAGGTGCTCGCCATTCGGTCCGCGTCGCAATGTGTCGGAGATTGGCGGCTAACGGATTCAACGCTGTACGTAACCTTGGAACCGTGTCCAATGTGTGCCGGAGCCATTGTTCTGGCGCGTATCCCGCGGGTCGTCTATGCCGCTTCGGAACCGAAGTTTGGCGCTGCGGGCAGTGTGTTTGACATACTGCAAGATCAGCGATTGAATCACAGAGTCGATGTGGTTAAGGGCATCTTGGGTGATGAGAGCCGCGCTCTACTTCGATCCTTCTTCCGTGAACGTCGTTGAACCTGCGGAGAGATGCAGGAGTGGTTGAACTGGACAGTCTCGAAAACTGTTGTGCGGGCAACTGCACCGTGGGTTCGAATCCCACTCTCTCCGCCATTTTGCATTTTCACCGCAATGGGCGGGAATGTGCGCGTTGCTGTGCGAAGCGGAATCCCATTCTTGCTCAATGCACCCAGGTTTTTCCGCTCCCTCACTAGTGCGCTTCTATTATAGGTGGGTGGCACAGTGTGGTTTACGGCACACGGAAGATCTCTATCGCGCTCGCTATCCACTCGCTTAATCCTAACTACGTTTGAACCGATGCCCCATTCTTTTGGCGAGAAGGCCAATTAATTTCATAGATAACGCAAGTTGCTACCTATAACGGAGAAACCGAGTTTTTGGCCCACGTTTGCTAAATTATGGGTAAATCGATCTCATTTTCGTCAATCTCATGCTTCCACATAGGAAAAAACTCGGTTTCTGCGCCCTGTCGGACAAAGGTGGCAATTTGGGTTAGATAGGTCAAACATCGCAAAGAAGTTGCGCAAGGTGCGAGAAGCCAAAGGATTGTCACAAGAGAGGTTGGCACGCTTGGCAGATGTTACCAACAATAGAATCGTAAAGATTGAAACTGGGCAAAAATAAGAATCCAACACTTGATATGCTCAAAAAAGTGGCAAAAGCACTTGAAACAGGTGTTGATAATTTAATTTCTTAACTATGGCTTTATTTTCACTAAACAATGGCAACGCAAAAAAGATTCCCCCAACAAAAGTTGGGTTAGAGCGCGGTATACAAAAGATATTTGAGAGTAATCTCGACGAAATTTTAAATATTACTTTTCTTGCCACAGAATACTCAACCAGCTTTGGTGGGCGAATAGATACACTCGGTATTGATAATAACGGCGCGCCAGTAATTATTGAATACAAAAAAGGCCAAAACAATAATGTTATAAATCAAGGGCTTTCATATTTGCGTTGGCTTTTGGATCACAAGGCAGACTTTGAAATCTTAGTACAAAAAGCAAAAGTTGATACTGATATTGATTGGGCTTCTCCGCGCGTAATTTGTGTGGCCGAAAGCTACAACAAATTTGATCTTGATACGGCTGACTTGTTGCCAATGAAGATAGAGCTATTGAAATATCGTATTTATGAAAATAGTGTTTTGTTGGTAGAGCCAGAAACACAACAAAAAGTCAGAATATCTACACCAAAGGTATTTGATAAAAAAGAAACGAATTCTCTCAAAGAGAGAAAGCAATATACTATTGACGATCATCTAGAAACCGCAAGCAAGAATGTAAAAGATATCTTTGCAACGATGATAGAAGAAATTGTTGCGCTTGATGAAACTATCATCGAGGAGCCAAAAGCAAAATATATTGCCTATAAATTAGCAACCAATTTTGTTGATGTTGTGATCCTTAAAGATTCACTGAAATTATTTTTAAATGTCCCAAGTGGAAAACTTGATGACCCGCACGGCATTGCTCGCGATCTTACAAAACCAAAGAGGATTGGACACTGGGGCAATGGTGATTATGAAGCAAAAGTATCGAGTATAGAAGACATTGAAAAAATCATGGAGCTCATCAAGCAGAGTTATATTTACAATAAATAATTCATGTACAAAGATATTATCACTTACCAACTGGCAGACGAGGTCACCGAAGAGCATTTACTTCGTGTTGCGGATCAAGTAGTAGAGAGTTGGATGACAAAGCAACCCGGATTCATAAAGTGGGAAATTCACAAAAATAATACCGGTGGCTACACGGACATTGTGTACTGGAATTCTAAAGAGGATGCCAAGAGGGCGGAGCAGGAGATGACGAATATTCCCAATGCTAACGATTGGTATGGATGTTACAAGGACGGTTCTATTGAAAGTACGAATCTGGAAGAAATCAGACGCTTCGAATAAGACATTGTTGTGAAGACATACATACTTTTATTACGCGGCGTTATGCCTACCGGGAAGAATAAAGTGCCGATGGAGCAGCTACGCGAAGTGCTTGGTAAAAATGGTTTTGAAAATGTTCGTACGTATATTGCTAGTGGCAACGCCTTGGTTGAATCCAATTTGTCTGTGCGTGATATCGAAACAAAAGTACATGATCTCATCAAAGAACATATTGGTCCTAATCTAACGATAGTTGTCCGTACTGGCGCACAACTACAGAAAGTACTTGATGAAAATCCTTTCAAAGAGAGTCGTGATATTTCACGAGTATTTTTTGTTTCATTTACACACAAACCTGCTTCACATAAAATAGAGAAACTGCAAGAAGAAGATTTTGGAGACTGTCAGTTAAAATTTGGTGAAGATGCTGCTTATATGTATATCCCTGGCGATGCTTCCCGCTCAAAGCTGAGTAATAACTTTCTAGAGAAAAAACTCGATGTGTCTGCAACGATGAGAAATTTTAACACCATGAGCAGGCTCATAAAAATGAGCCATAATGATTGATTGCTGAAAATCCTTCAAACGAAGTCAAGTCTGTTTCGACAGACTATTTCTTAGTTGGTATTTGGTGGTCGTTAAGAATAAAGGTAATTGTTTAGTCTATCAATCTGTTTTGGGAATGTTGGTTTGTCGTGCTGCGGTTTAATCCCTGTTCCTACTCCATGGACGTAATGTAGGAGCGATCAAGCGACTGATTAAGGAGTGCGATAGAAAATCCCTCTCCAGGTCGCGACTTCCTGTTGGCGGTAAGTTCTGGACTGAACTAAACACTTACACTAAATCTTATGTCCAAAAATGGAATAGCCACCGGCGGATTTACGGCAGGCTCTTATTTCAGCGAACGCGGTGCGAGACGCGTGGAATGACCTCACACCACTCGCGCGTAATGAATGGATTTGCTGGGTTACATCGGTCAAGAAGCCGGAGACGAGAAGACGTCATATTGAGCGCGTACCCACTGAACTCCTAGAGGGAAAACGCCGACCGTGTTGTTGGCCCGGTTGCCCTCACCGTTGAAATAGGCAAAATCGGCACGCAGCGTCAGTTGTTTCGTTCAAAACAGCTTCGATCAAAGGTTACTAATTTACCGCCATATGGGGCAGTAGCTCAGATGGGAGAGCGCATCCCTCGCACGGATGAGGTCACGGGTTCGAATCCCGTCTGCTCCATTTGCATTCTTTCCAAAAGTGGTGCTATCATGAAGTTCATAACAGCCCTATCCTTGCTACTTCTGACCTCTCCAGCCTTTGCCGAATTGACGAAGGAGGATTTGCGCGCAGTCATCCGAGAAGAAATTGTGGCGTCCGAGAAGCGCACGAGGGAGTACATCGATCTTAAAATTGCCGCCGTGAATGCTAGAATTGATGGTGTAGAAAATAACCTGAACGCCAGAATTGAAGGCGTAGAAAACAACTTGAATGCCAGAATTGGCGATTTACAACTCCTGCAGATTGCGCTCATTGGACTGATAGCCGCCGCCGTAGCAATCCCTCAAATCGTTATTGCCTATAAGGAAAGAGACTGGAAGGAAATCAGAGCCGAAATCCAACAACTGCGCGAAAAAGTCGAAGCGCTGCAAAACGCTTCTTCATAACTCCGTCCCCGGTTTCTCGCCCGTTTACATAGCACTCCCCTTCAGTACAATCCGGTTTAGTCGGTTGGTCGATATTTTCTCGCTTGGGCGCGCGCCAGGTTCTGATGTGAGTAACTGTCCGGTACTATACACTTGTCACGCCACAGGTGCTTTCAAAGGTTGGTGCGCATTGCGCACCCTACGCACAGAGTCAGACCTAGAATTGACGCTGTGAATACGTCAAGCGACAACCCATCCCACTGAACCGAGAGATTAAACGCGTTCATTCGGGCTGGTTTTCAGCGAGCATCGTTATGAACGTGATATGATATGTTGTTATGAAAAACGCAGCTAAACCGAAACTTCTCTCCGGCGGCAACCCACAAATTCCAAAAGGTGACGGGGACGCCCCCGTGCAGAACTACATCGAAGCCATGCCGGGCTGGAAACGGGATGTCGGGCGCAGCCTTGACGCACTTATCTCCCGCACCGTACCCGAAGTGCGCAAGGCGGTGAGGTGGAACTCGCCCTTCTATGGCATCAAGAATCAGGGCTGGTTCCTTTCGTTCCATTGCTTCACGAAGTACATCAAGGTAACTTTCCTGAACGGCGCGTCGCTGCGTCCTGTCCCGCCCGTCGAATCCAAGCATGAAGACGTGCGCTACTTTCACATCCACGAAGATGATCGACTTGACGAAGAGTTATTGGCGAATTGGATTCGGCAGGCATCCGAGCTTCCCGGAGATCACATGTTTTGAGTTTGCCCCACCGATTCTCCATGTGGGATAGAGTAGGTCGGCGCTGTTATACTCCGCGCTGTCAGAAGTTACGTCTTTTGTAGGATCAAACGAGCGGATAGATCAAGCGACTGGACAAGGAGCGCGATAGAGATCCCACGATCTCCAGGTCGCGACATGCGTTCCCTGTACGTGCGATCAAATAAGCGCATAGCGAATGCGATAGAGATCCCTTTCCAACCGCACCTACCGCCAGACGCTTGAAAACACGCAATTTTCACCAGCGTCAAGTATAATTGATAAAGATCCCAGTTCAATAGCTATTTTCAAATCACGCCGTATTGTCGGGAATCGGAGAGAGATTTCCATCAGGACTTGCAATCGCGCGGGATTCTCTATCGGGAATTACTGTCGCGTTTCTTGTTCGGTTACTTGATCTAGTCGTTCGTTTAATCCTTATTCAGTCGGTTGAAGGATTTACTATCGCGTTCCCTATTCGGTCACTTGAGGGATTACTATCGCGTTCCCTATTCGGTCACTTGATCCCCTTTTCTTGTTGTTATTCATTGGCATTCCGCTACTGCTGATTATCCATCGCGGCACGCGAGTCGAAGCGTCGCGATGGCGAAAATCTACCACGCTTACTCTGCGAACCATTGCCCTGCTGTGTTTTGTTCTGGCACTGGCAGGTCTGCACAGAAATCACCGCGAAGAGGTACTAGCCGTCGCTTTCCTCTTGGATGTTTCGGAGAGCGTTCCAACAGAGGAACAGCACAGGGGCATTGATATAATTAATGCGGCGATTGACGAGTTGCAGCCGACCGACCTGTATAGTGTTATCCCGTTCGCCGTGCAGTCGACAGCCTCCACTCCCATGCGTCCGAAGATGGAGCAACCGAATTTCAATCCCGACATCTTGTCGGAGGCGGCGTTGGATTACAATGCGACAGACATCGCGGCGGCGCTTCATCTAGCCATGCGCATTCTACCGGACGACCGACAGAGGCGAGTCGTGTTGCTGAGTGATGGATTGCGGAATGCCGGCGATCTGGATCCCCTCCTGGACCTCGCGCGGGCTGGCGAGATTGAAGTCTTCACGATCCCATTGGATTCCGAAAGAGCCGATGAGGTCTGGGTGCGAGCCCTGCGCCTCCCTTCACATGTGATATCCGGCACAACTTTTGCCGTGCACGCAATTGTCGAAAGCACGGGTACCAGACCGGTGGAGATTCACCTTCATCGCGACGGCAAACCGGTTTCTGATCCGCAGTCTATTACGCTAAAACCGGGGAAACAGGAAATCAGAATACCCGATCAACGGATTGACGAGCAGGGGAGCTATACGTACCAATTTAAAATTTCGGCGCGGGATGCCATTTCCGAAAACAATGAGGCTTACGGCTATGTCAGTGTGAGCGGCCAACCTCACGCACTGTATGTGGCGGATGATTCGGGACAGACCGACGTGTTGAAGCGTGTCCTCAAATCCAGCGGATTTGCGGTGGATGTTGTATCGCCGCATGAATTCACGACCGAATTAGCCGATTTACGGAGCAGTGCAGTGGTGATTCTGAATAATGTTTCGGCTGATGACCTTTCGATCACCCGGATGGAATTGATTGAGAGCTATGTCCGCGATCTGGGAAAAGGATTGGTTGTGATTGGTGGTGACCGCGCATTCGGCATGGGCGGCTATCACGGCACACCCTTGGAGCGAGTGCTGCCTGTCGAGATGACGCCTCGACAACGTAAAGAGTCCTTGGCGCTGATGTTCGTTTTCGATACGTCCGGCAGCATGGCAAATTACGTCGGTGCGGATCAGAAGATTCAACTGGCGATTGAAGGCATTCGAGCGGGAGTGCGCGAGCTTGATAAGGAAGACAAGGCGGGTGTAATCGGCTTTGCCGCCAAGATTGGGTTGGATATCTCACCCACAACTGATCATGAGAGAATTATCCGCGAAGTTGGCAGATCAGCCCCCACCGGCGGCACGAAAATGTATCCCGCGCTGAAACGAGCCTATGAAAAACTCAAGGTGGTCAATGCCAAACAGAAGCATCTTATTCTTTTGTCCGATGGCAGGTCTGACGGGGATTTTAACACACTCGCGGATCGGATCGCGGCTGACGACATCTATGTGACCACGATTGCTATAGGTTATACCGCTCAAAACCTGATGCAAGCGATTGCGGAAAGAGGAGGAGGACACTATGTGGCTGTTCGCAATGTGAATCAATTGCCGAAGATATTGGCGGATGAGGTCAGGCAAACCCAAAAATACATGATTCAGGAGACGTTTCAACCCGTAATTGGCGAGAAGGGCTCGGCAATCATGGCGGGCATCTACGAGGTTCCAAAGCTGCACGGTTACATTGCAACCTCGGAAAAGGAATACACTCAGGTTCATATCCGTTCACCCCAAGAGCACCCGATTCTCGCAGCATGGCATTACGGTTTCGGCAAATCCGTCGCTTTTACCTCCGATGTAAAACCCGGGTGGGCGGCGGATTGGATAGAATGGGATCAGTTTGGCAAGTTTTGGGGGCAAGTCGTCAATTGGGCGGCGCCCATTCATGGCGACAGTAGGGATTTTGACCTTGATGTTTCTCACCGCGGGGGTGTCGGGCAGGTAGTGATCGATATTGCTAACGCCGAAGCTGTCTCTAGCGTTCAGAGTTTCGATGTCCGCGTTGCGCCGCCGACGGGCGCGGGAGAGGTTGTCGAAATGCATCGGGAAACGCCGACGCGGTTCAGCGGGGAGTTTTCTATTGGGGAGACCGGCGTTTATTTGGTCACCGCCCAGATGAAGCGGGACGGTCTCGTTATCGGATCTAGGCACGCGAGTTTCGCGCTTTCATACCCTACGGAATACGCCGAGTTTGAAACTAACCAGCAGCTTCTAGGGGCAATCGCCAGCCGTACGAACGGCATCAACGGACCTACGCCAAAGCAGATTGCGAAACATACCGGACATGCCGTTGAAACATCCAAATCGCTCTCGCATGTTCTTCTGATTGCCGGCATTCTGTTTTTTGTGCTTGAGATGATTCTTCGCCGATTTAGCGTGGGAAGCGGTTACTTCACACAGCTTCGGGAGCAATTGGCGGCGTTTCGTCGCAGCGGGAAAGGCGAGTCAACCGGGACGATGAACCGATTAAGCGCCCGCAAAGCGGAATTGGCTGGAATAACGAGAGCCGCCCCAATACCCCGGGGCGGATCTGCCGAAAAGCCGGTATTAGCAACCGAGAATAACACTCCGGCAGCGTTTCAAGGCGAGGGAAACATGGGGCGGTTGTTGAGAGCGAAGCGTCGAGCCCGAGGCGGCAGTTGACCACCACCGCCTTGAGGCCACCGCGCATTTCGATGAATTGACTTGAGGATTTACTCGGAGTCTGAGTTTTTTTTCTGCACAAACCCGTAAAGTTCAATCTCTTGTGCGGTGGGGTAGCCGCGTTTGACTTGCCGGTTTCTTAGCCTGTTTTCTTGGTAGGAGAAATCACCCGCGAGTCGCTTGTCGTCGGAGGTTTCTCCAATCTTGAATCGGATACCATCCGTCACCACGCTGACTCGCATGTCAATCGTTGATTTTCGGTTATTGTTAATCTTGTCGATTCTCTTCCATTCCCCTTTTCCGCCGATACTCTCATAAATAATCAGATCCTCAATATTCGTCTCTCGAATGACTATTCGGTGAATCGGCTTGCGCTTTGGCAAGGTAACAATAATCCAATGTTGATTGGCTGTGCCAACGGTTTCCAAATTGCCGTCAGCCATTGCAGGTACGGAACACGTAGCCCCCTCAAGCAGCGCGTAATTTTCGCTCCACTGCTGCGGCGCCACCAAGGCACTCATGAAGCCAGCATTGCAACCTACCATGAAGCAAGACAGGACTAGCAACGGTATGCAGAATTGACGTTTCATCCTAAGTATCCCTCCAATCCAACGCATGGGCGCGTCATTCCCACTAAACAGAATTGCGTTAAAACCTTTGGATCACCTTTCCGGGTACATAGACACCGGGTATTGGGGAAAGTGTATCAAAAGTCTTGGGTGAGTTTCAAGCCAAATTTGCGCGTACAGGCAGTGGTTAGTGCTCAGTGGTCAGCAAAAGCAGTAAAGAGTGGGAAGGATAGCAGGGTGGGGGGATTGTCTGAACTGTGATTCATGGGATTTCTATAGGATGTCCATCAGGATTGGCTATCGCGGTCATTATTCATTCCGTTAATCCCTCGCTATTCACTCAGTTGATTGGTCGGGGCAAGATGCCCCTCCCACGGTGTTGGGTGTGCGGGGAAAGATGCACCTCCTACCTCATATAAGGCAGGGGAAACAGCAACCGCGGGACGGCACGGGGGCCGTCCCCTACAGCGTCATATTTCTCTGGGTGTGAAAGAAATCAAGCCTGGTGCTTTAGGTTTTGCAACAGAGTTTCGGCAAGTCGCGCGGCGAAGGCGTCATCGTTTATGTTGTTGTCCATTTCAATCACCCCGACATTATCCGCCACATTCTCCTTCAAGTTCCGAGTCCACGCCGCCCTGGCTTCCGGCGAATCAAACGGCTGGTCCTGAGCGTCAATGGCGGAGACCCCCCGCTCGGGAATTATCACGGTCGTCGGTCCTTTTGCCCGGCTCAGTTTTTGCCCCATGATTTTCCCCAACTCGGCGTTCTCGTCTACGGTTGTGCGCATGAGCGTAATTGTCGGATTGTGTTGGTAGAACTTCCTGTCCTCGAATTTGTCGGGCACGGTATCCGGAGGACCGAAGTTCACCATATCTAACGCCCCCGGCGCAACCACCTGCGGTATTCCCTGATTTCCCGCGGCTTCAAGGCGGTCCGCTCCGGCACTCAACACCCCGCCAACCAACTCGTCAGCAAGTTCGGTCGTTGTGACATCAAGCACGCCGACGATAAAGCCACCCCTGACCAAATCCTCCATCGCGCGTCCGCCGGTGCCGGTTGCATGGAAAACAAGCACTTCATATCCTGCCTCCTCAAGAATCTCCCGTGCTTTGGTCACACATGGGGTTGTCACTCCGAACATTGTGGCGGCGATCAAGGGTTTATCGTCGGCTGCGGGCACCTCGGCGTTAATCATCCCGGCAATCGCCCCCGCGGCGTTCGCCAGAATCTGGCGCGAAAGACTGTTGACGCCCGCGATGTCCACGACGGAATACGTCATCGTGATATCTTTCGTGTCCACATAGGGACTGGTGTCGCCGGAGGCTAACGTAGAGACCATCAATTTCGGAACACCGACGGGGAGCGCGCGCATTGCGGTCGTTCCAATGGTTGTCCCGGCGGATCCTCCAAGCGAAATGATGCCATCAATTGCTCCATCGTCGTTGAGTCGCTCGACAATTCGTGCGGCTCCATTCGCCATTGCGGCGACGCTATTGCCCCGATCCCCCTCGTTTTTGAGCGAGGTGAGCGATGTTCCGCCCGCCTCTGCCACTTGCTCGGCGGACACATTCGGTTCAAAATGCGGCTCTCCGAGAATACCCGTATTGATGACGTATGTTCCGACGTTATTTGCCTCTATGCGCTCTTTGAGAAACGCAAATTCCGGACCTTTCGTATCTAATGTTCCTACCAAGCAAGCAGTTTTCGGCATGTTTCAATCCCTCCGTGAGTCATCGACTCCATCAAAGCGAGTCAACAAGCATGAGTTTCATTATTGGTTAGGCATTATAAGTTGGCCGGGATATAGGGTCAAGGACAATCTCTTCGGACCACGCCGCCCAATTGTTCTGATGTGAGATACAGGGGAAACGCCCATAGGGATTAACTTAAGGGAGTTCTTCTTGTACTGGAGGATTTTCCGTCGCAAAACCCTTGACTTAGTCTCCATTGGGTAGGGAGGAAATCTCTATCCCACCCCATTCGGTATGTGCGATCAAGCGAATGGATAATGAGTGCGATAGAGATCCCTTTCCAACCGCACCGGCCTCTGCGGAAACCAACGCCACGAGTCGTCTTCTGTAGCGCACCCATCAATGAATGAGTTGGCATTCCCTCATTCGCGTCTACATGGAGATTAACAGTTCAAGACATTGAAGCGGCGTGACTTTGCGGCCCAAAACGCTTAACTTGATCCCTATGGAGATACAGGGGAAACGCCTCTAATTATAGATGATGTCTCATGGCGGTAGTACGTACCTTTTATGTTGGGCTTCGCTCAAATTTCGGCACGTTCAGACAAAGTGAACACTCGAAAATCCCTCTAAGATTAGCGATAATTAACGGATTGCCGTTCAACCCAACCTACGACCCCTGTGTGAGATGGGGTTTTTCTGGACACGCCGGAAACCCTATGATACACTAAATCAGCCTATGGAAAGACATTGCCGGAATTTTCCAACCATTATTCTATAAATCCGTATTAGTGACTCCATGTTGCCATTTACGATAAAGGTTACTCATCAGCCGGTCGAGCGGTTGTGCCGAATTACGGCGCGCAGCGAGCAACAGAATATTGATGTCGACGTTGACATTCACGCGCACTCTCGCGAGATTCTCCCTTTGTTTGCGGGCAGGCCAAGCGCAAGTTTGGACACTGAGGTATTGAATGAGGCAGCGGAGTATGCCTACGAAGCATTTGTCGGGTTTCTACAGCGAAACGCCCAGCCCGACATTTTTTTGCCGTTTAATCAGCTAAATCGATATCCTCACCGATTATACTGCCTTCTCATGTCTCCGAATCGCACTCGCGAGTTGTTTGAAATTCATAACGCGAGTGCCGGAAACCGTCTGACATACGATGACTATGAGCTTGTGGTGAGCCGGAAGACACAGCTTCAAGATACGGAAGCCTACTTGATTGCTCCGAACAAGTATACGCTCTTTATGCGGCAGGCAGTTGAATCGCGCGCGATCAATGTGTATCGCAGCGATTTTATCGATTTGGTCACGAACACGCCGCCTCCGCTTAATCTTCACCCTCAAGATATCATTGAAGCACTTGAAACCGGTGTCCCCGCAGAATCCGAACACCCCGCAGAAGGGCGGCAACTTCTGATGTTTTCGCCGGACGAGCAAAAAGAGGTGAAGGAGAATCAGACGGAATGTCCGAAATGTGGTGGGCTGGTTCAGAACATAGGTGTGGGAAGATACTTCTGCTTGGATTGCGAGTGGGATAATCTTCCTACGCTGAGATGAGGCAAAACGGTTTTTCTAGGTATGCAGTGTGTTAATCAAGTTTCTGCCATGCGGGGCAACATGCCCCGCCTACAAGCTTGGCGTACGGGGAAAACCGAATTTCGATGCTCTGCGGTCAGATCCTGCCCAACTCCTGCGACACTAGCCCCGTGAATCCCGCCCTTAAGGTCCCATACCGATACCAACGCACAATCGAAGAACGACGACCGTGTTGATAAGCGCAATGAGTGCACCAACGACCGTCTGTATCAGCGTATGTCTTTTTCGTCGAACTCGCGCCCATGCGATGAGTGGGACCAAGAGAAAAAGCCACGCAAACCTAGCTTGAAGAATCAGCACAAGCACAGTTATACAGCCGGTATAGACTCCCGTGTGGAAGCTAATTTTCCAGAGTTGCGTGATGGCGCCGAAGATAATACCGTTCGCGATATAGGCAAGCCCCGCCCAAATTATCTCGCGCGGGGCGTCAATTACGTAAAAAATGCCTAGCCCGATGCATGCCGCTCCTATGGCAAAAAGCAATGGCAACGTGCGTTGCTCTTTGACCTCAAGATTGAGGTTACTCACCCTCCCTAGGCGGAAGAGGATAAAGATAAAAAGGATCGGCAATAGGGAAAAAAAGTGAAAGCAATCCCCATCCACATCAACATCTCGCGTGTGGTTTCGGCGTAGTTCGCGGCGATTACGAGGGTTGCCGCAATTGGCGTGATAAGTGGATTGAAGAGAACCGATGTTGCAGCCGCTATTCGATTGTGCATTAACGCGCCTAATTTTGAGTTGACCGATTCATCTGTTTTGAATCGGGGGTGAAAGTAGGGTCGATGGATTGGGATATCCCGAATCGTTTCGCCCGGTGGATGAAATCTCTATCGATTAACCAGGTTCTTGAAATCTACCACATCTAGCGGCGGCTTGCAAGTAGATTTTCCAACCGCCCAAGCGCTGTGTTCTTCTGTGCGGAATTTGATTTATATTCGTAATAATATTTCAGCACTTTGCCCGCATACCGATCGGCTCTCCGGGGAATTGAGCCGCTCTTGCGTACTTTGGCTGGGCCCACATAATACGCAGCTAGAGCGCGAACATAGCTGCCATCGTATCTCTTTAGCTGGGCTGCCAAGTACGCAACTCCGGCTTTCACATTCTCGCGCGGATTGAAGCGCTCGTCTACCCGCTCATCGTGGGTCGGCTTGAGTGCATTACGATATTTGGGCACGTTAAGACGGAGATCGCGCGCAGTTCCCGGCATCAACTGCATTAACCCAACTGCCCCAGAGCTCGAAACCGCGTTTGGGTTGAAGTTAGACTCCACACGAATCACGGCGAGTATCAACTCGAGCTCGACATTGTAGCTAGCCGCAAGTTGCCGCAGCGAACCGCTGCTGGTCCCCGTTTTCCAATCAGGTGAGTCTGGTTGCGTCCAAATACGGCGCCCCGACTGTCCCTTCCGCTGCGGTTGAGGTTTTCCACCGAACCTCCATCCAACCGAAACGAGATGTTTGGAGTTGGGATCCGGGTTAGTTACATAGGCGTAATTTAGCTGCTTGCTCCATCGACTCAGTGTAAGCCCCAGGCTCCAGTGGGGCGTTGGCTCGGACTCGACGAAATCGAAGACCGAGCCAAACCGGAGCGCGATGTCCTGTGTCCCAATCTCAGCACCCATCGCCAACCCTCCGGTTGTGACATTAAACGCACTATTGAGTCGCAGATGTCGAATGGGCGCCCACGTGCCACCAATTGCGAGTTGCTGTTCGAAACTCTGAAGAGACTCGCCATCGCCGTCCGTAATCACGACGCCGGAGATGTCGCGAAGGCTTGCCCCGACGCTCCAATGTGGATGCAGTCTTCCGACGATTCCCACGTCATAACTCGGAATCCAAAGGCTGCCTTCGTAGGGCGCCCGATTGTAGCCGACATTGGCGCCGATCTGCCATCTTCGGATTTTTGCGGCATAGGACAGCATGGCTTGGTTGTTCCCCAACTCGAATGTACCGATCGGATTATTGGGTTTATCTATAAAGAAACGGTCCGCACCATTGAGATCGACCACACTAAGCCCCAATGTACCGTATCTGCTGAGGGGTAACGCAAACGAGAGCGCACCTTGAGAGAGATCGTAGACCAGACTTCCGTGTTGTACGTTGGCAAGCCCCGCCGGGTTCCATAGCGCGCCGGTTGACCCGTCGGCGTTGCTGATAAACGCGCCACCCAAGCCGAGCGCCCTTACTCCGACCGCGGGACGCGAATCGGCTTGTGCCGCGAAGGAAGCACAGCACAGCCATACGGCGAGGCATACATTAAATGAGCGTAACCCTGAGCAGCAGTTTCTGAAGATGGATGGATGATGGCAGGTTGATGTCTTGTCTGTTCTGTCCGGATTCGGAATGGGGCGGAGCACCGGTAGGACAACCATTGCGTGCAAATACAGCGGTATCGTTGGGTAATGTGGAAGTTTTCCAGAGGGGACGGCAAACAGAACGCTATCCTGTCCGTATGTGAAAACCCTCGACGCAATTGCGAGTCAGCCGATTTGCAAAACGCGTATTAATCCGGTGAACCCCAACTATGTCGCTGCCACGGTCAGAAGCACCGTTTTCGTCTCGGTAGAAACCTTCGTATCGGTATCGATTCCCGATTCTTTAACCGAGACAACTCGGTCAAACACCGTAACAACGAATTGAATAACCTCTAGCTGAACGCCATCCGTGTTCGAGATGGCGGGAGCAACCCACGTAGCGCTATTGGGGCTTGTAACAGAAAGCGTTCCGTGCTCAGTGACGTTGACCCAGTCAAGCAGGATACGGAAGCCTTGAACGCCGTCAACTGTTGCCGTTAACTGAACGCTTTCGCCCGGTTGAACGACAGCCTGACTGACATTAACCTCTACATTCAGGGGCTGCTGATTGTCGGGGCCTCCCGACACGAGGGAATCTTCGTCCGGATCGGTTTCTTTGACGGGGTTTTCTATGTTGCTGCCGCCGCAACCCGATATCCATAGGGCAGAAGCGAGCAAAAAGACTTGCAGGAGAGCGAGTAGTCGGAAAGATGCGATCATTTTTCCTGCCTCCGGTTAAATCTGAAACTACGCGTAAAACGCATCATAGAAAAACGCAATCCCCATCATCCGGTTTCAATAAATGGCGTGCGAGGATCGAATCACGGATTAAACGGATTAACGGATTTCACGGATTAAAGATGCTTAATCGGCGCCGTTATATGCGTTGAGGCTGCCATCTAAGAGAACGTTATCTAACCCAAGTTGCCACTTTGTAGCACGAGGATCTCTATCGATCAACTGAGTGGATAGCGAAGGCGATAGCAAATCCTGTTCCTTATCCAGTCGCTTGATCTGTTAGATTGTGCTTCTGGTGCGTAACTCGTGCGCAAACTGACAGTTTACGCTACGAAATCTCCGCGATTATCGGGGCGTTTTCAATAAAAAACGATGGTACATGTACATAATCTTGTAAGTAGCAACTTGCGTTATCTATGTAATTTCCGTGAGATTTTGATTTTTCCCTAGCCAGTCGCTTGAATTGCTAGAATCACATGCGCTTGATCCGATGACTTCAGGTTCGCCATTTGACAATGAATCCCCGGTTTTGCTATACTTACGACAATGAATCCGGCGGATCGTGAGTATTCTCGCCAACAGGGAGAAAATATGAAAATCGCATACTTTGATTGCTTCTCGGGGATCAGCGGCGACATGACACTCGGCGCTTTAGTTGATGTTGGCATCGAGCCGAGTGCGCTGAGAGCGGAATTATCGAAATTGAAACTTGACGCCGAATTCAGCTTGGATTTTGAGAAAGCCAGCAAACATCATATTACTGGCACGCGAGCGATTGTACGGACGACCGAGACTACACAGGACGATGGAAACCGGACTGCCGAATCATCAGAGGGGGCGGATGCCCATACGCACTCACATGACCACGTTCACGGCGCGAATCATCACGCCCATCATGAACACGGTCCCAGCCGTCATTTATCAGACATTTTCGCACTGCTTGAGGACAGCGATCTTGCAGCGCCGATAATCGATCAGGCGAAACAAATCTTTGATCGGTTGGCGGAAGCAGAAGCAAAGGTTCACAATACCTCCAAAGATCGGATACACCTGCACGAAGTGAGCGGTATCGATTCAATCGTCGATGTAGTCGGGTGCGTCATCGGCTTGAGTCTATTGGGAATAGAAGAAATCTACGCTTCACCGCTTGCGCTCGGGGGCGGTTTTGTTCGTTGCGCTCACGGATTAATGCCGGTGCCGGTACCCGGCACAATGGAACTGCTGAAGGGGGTTGAGGTACGGCACACGCAGATTAGGAAGGAGTTGGTGACGCCCACAGGCGCGGCGGTAATCACTACGCTCGCTCGCGGGTTCGGTTCCATGCCGGAGATGGTTATCCACCAAGTTGGCTACGGCGCCGGCACGCGCGACCTTGAGGAGCAACCGAACCTGCTGCGGATTAGTCTCGGCGAGAAGAAGGCGAGCAGTCTTGAAAGCGATCAGGTTTACCTCATCGAAACCAATCTCGATGACATGTCCCCGGAGATTGCGGGCTATCTGACGGAGTTACTGTTTGAGAAGGGGGCTCTCGACGTTTTCCTCACGTCAATCCTCATGAAGAAGGGGCGTCCGGCGACGAAACTCAGCCTCCTTGCCGCACCCGACCTTCGCGAGAGTCTTATCCAAGTCGTACTCAGGGAGACCACAACCTTCGGGGTGAGGTGCCACACCGTTGAGCGATCCAAGCTGGCTCGTGACTTCGTTGAGGTGCAGACGCGGTGGGGAACGGTTCGCGCCAAACGCGGCTATATGGATGGTGAGCCGATCAAGGCTGTGCCGGAGTATGAGGATTGCAAGCACATCGCCGAGGGCCACGGTGTGCCATTTCGACGGGTGTATGAGGAAGCGATGCGGGCGCTGGGTTGAAGGTGCTCCATTTACACAATCACGGGAGGAAAAAAGATGCGACTCACTCGACCAAGGAATTTCGCGTTAATTCTATTTCTGATTCTTGCTGCTTTTGTAACTCAAACATCGCGGGTAACTTGCGAAACCTACACGGTCGACGGATTTGAAATCCGAACCCGCCTTGTTCCCGACAAAACAAGCATAATGCTTGGCGAGCCAGTCCACGTCTCGTTCGTCGTGGAAAACCACTCGCACCAGGATTTGCAGGTACTTGTAGGCGGCGATTATAGAAACGCGCTTGGGAGACCGGAGAGTTTCACCGTTACCGTGCAAGGAGAGGGCAATCGGCATGTCCCGCAGCCCGATGCAGGGTATGGAATGGGCGGCTTGCTTGGACCTGAAAAGATACCCGCGGGAGGAAATTACGCCTTCAGACTTTTCCTTCCCCATTGGGCGACATTTCAAGAAGTCGGCAACTACACAATGACTGCCAGCAGAATTTTAAGCCTGCGTAAGCACTCGTCGAAACTATGGAATCTTATGGAAAGGGGAATTCAGGTGGAAACCGAGGCGAGCACGAAATTCCGGGTAGTTCCGTTGGATGAGGCTAAAATGGGGAACATCATCGATCGTTTTGGCAGCGCGATGTTTGGCACATACATTAGTAAGTGTGAAATCGAAGGTCTAGACGATGCAATGGTCAGAGAGTACATTAGCAAATTTGTTAACAAGCCTACCGAGGCCTTCCGCGCCTTAGATTATATTCAAGATGAACGAGCAATACCGTATTTCTTAAAAGCACTTGAACCAAATAGCCTCGGACTGGGATCGAGCGCCCTTCGCGCACTCTCAAAGTTCAATAATGAATCCGCGTTTATGGCGTTGCGGAACGTGCTGGAAACAGAAGGGGCGGACAATAATATATACCGGTCGGCGGCAGGAGCTCTGGCAATGAGTCCACATCCAGAAGCCATCCCCTATCTATTGTCGAAACGGCGGCATCCTTACGAGTGGGTACGTATGGAGGTTCTGCACGCGTTGGGCGAAATGCAACCCGAGAAAGCCATTCCCATTCTGCAAGAAATGACGCACGATGAGAGCGAAAGAGTCAGCGCTGAAGCCAAACGCTACCTGAAATTGCATTTCAAGCAAGACTCGGTTTCGAAGCACTAGTCCAATTAGTATTAACCTCTTAGCGACTTTGTACATTGTAGGGTGGGATCAAAGGAGCGAATAGCGACTACGATAGAAATCCCCTGCCCACCAGCCTTTGAGAGCGCCAGCGGCGCGAAAGGTGTATAGCAACACAGAATCTCCCTCCCGCCAAAACCCTAACGGAGATCGTCGGCGTTACTTCGTAATTGCCATCCGCCGCACCTGCGTATTGTTATCCCCCGCACGGAGTTGATAAAAATAGATGCCGTTTGCCACAGATTCCCCGCGGTTGTTGCGGCCGTCCCAATGTGCAGCGCGCGCCCGATCCGTGTAAAATCCCGCTGCCTGCCAATCTAAATCCAATAAACGCACCGATGCTCCCTTCGCGTCGTAAATCGCTATGTGCACGTTCGCATCGCTCGCGAGCTGATACGGCAGCCATGTCTCCGGATTGAACGGATTGGGAAAGTTTTGAAATAGCGCGGTGCGCTTGACCTGTCCCAGCGTTTCGATCTTCAATTCAACCGGATCGACGGCGAAGGGTGGTTTGCCAGGGTGTTCCTCGGCTATGTGAACGGCTTCGACCGGGAATATGCTCTGCGAGAAGTTGCCCTGCGCATCAAGAACCCGAAGCGTCACCTTATTGTTCGCATGTATCGCTGACTCCGGTATGATAAAATCGATTACTTCGCTTTCCGAACTTAACAACCTACAGTCATACAATTTTATTCCACCGTCCGGATCATTGGGAACGGTTGGGACGAGTAACTGGCTGTGATGCAATCCATCCGCATCGTCTATCTTGAAGCGGAGTCTTACGCCTCGCGGTGGATTCGCCAGCGGTGCGAACATCTTGATTGTCGCCGGTGCGTTGAAGCCGGGTTGATCCGGGTTGAAATAACGGTGCCCATCCAACCATTCGGCTGCACATTTTGACAGCCGTAACGGGTGTTTATACCCATAAGACATAATATCGTTGTCGCTCCGGAAGTCATGCTCTAATCCAAAGGCGTGTCCGAGTTCGTGGGCAATAACCCCCATACTCATGCAGCGTTCTAGGACAAGGGCTCGTCCGCCGCCAGTCCAAAATGTCCCTTGGCCGCAATACCTGTGATGGATAAGTTCGCTGATTTCCGCGATAACAACATTAACGTATTTCCCATCGGTAGGTCCAACAATCTCACTTTGAACCTTTGTCGATGTGCCCTCACGATAGTATTCATCGTTGAAACGCCCCACGACTTGATGCACCAGCGCTTTTCCGCCCGCATCGGTTTCAATCATGAAGGTTTTTCTATCATGTCCATAGTATTCCAACTGTTCCGCGTAGAAGTGCTGTACCTCCTTTATCACGGTATCGATTCTAGTCGTCATGTCTTTCTGAGGCGCACGGTCTCTTGGCACAAAGTATATGCACCGAATCACCTCTCGTCGTCTCTCCGTCGGCAAATGGTTCTTGATGTTTTGGATGCGTACCAAGCCATCTTCACTCCCGCTCGCTATTCCGCGCCCGTCGTTTGAAAACGCGGCAGTCCATACGACACCAGCGTCATCATATCCCGGCAAAGAGTCAATCAGTTTACCGTTCTCTACGGACCACAGATTTAAAGCATGACTGCTGCCGGCGGCAAGTGTCTTGCCATCAGGCGCAAAATCAAGCGAGTTGATTGTTGGTCCCGCGCGGGGGATTGTGCCTCGGAGTTGCCAATCTGACACCGTCCACAACTTGATATGTCCTATCCCTCCACTCGCTAGAGTTTGATTGTCGGGCGAAAATGCGACACTAGTAACATATGTAGAATCAGCCTCTAACACTGCAACACTTTTTCGCTTCGGAAAATCCCAAATCTTCACGCGACCAAGTGCTTTACTCTTACTTTCTCCGACGGCAAGGTATTTGCCATCAGATGAAAACGCTAACGCCGACACATCACTGTGCCGAAACGCAACTATTTCCTTCATTGTGCGGACACTCCATACCTTTACGTGCTCACCCGCCGTCACTAGACGCCGTTCGTCAGGCGAGAAGGCGACTACCTTCACTACCGTCGGTAGCCCGTTGATTACATGCTGTTTGGTTACAGTATTTTGGTGCTGCGAGACTTCCCAGAGTCGAAACGTCCCATCATCGCTTCCACTGGCGAGCAATTTACCGCTCGGTGAAAAAGCCACGGAATTGATGACATCTGTGTGGCCCCGAAAACTTTTCTCCTCATTTGTCCGCAGATTCCAGATCTTTATGAGGTTGTCTTCGCGGACGTTAGCACGCCCGGCGGCTGCAATGAGCGAGGAATCCACGGGCGAATATGCGAGCGAGTACACCGCCCTGCCATACTCAAGGATGGTGGTTTCTCCCGCAATACCGGCGCCTGGAACACATAACAAGACACTTGCCCAAACCAATAGATATTTGAATTGCATTCTATGACTCCCCATTCTTTGTTAGTGCGAAGTTAACGGCGGCACTCATTGGTACTGTGTGCAAAAACTTAGGACGGTGCGATGGAAAATATAGGTGCTTCTGTCTCATTTTATTGCGTAGTCAATCAATATTGCCGTGCCCTCTGCGCCCTCTATTTTCACCGGTCCAACCCCCGGCGCCAACCATACGCTAGCCGATTGTAAGGGTGGCATTGCCTTCAGAAACTCAATTGCCGCTGTCTTAGGAATTTCGGCTTCCACATATTTGCGAATTTCCTTCCACACTTTTGGAAACTCGGCTGCTTGGCCAAAACCACCGTCGACAGATACTTCAAGTTCTGTAGTTTCTATTTGGAACGGCGTCGAGTGATAATGAATCTCAAGGCAGTCCTCGAAGGTACCGGCCGGCGTCACGATTGATATGCGGTTCGCGCCAATCTTCGCCCAGATTTCCAGATGAGCGTCAAGCGAGTGAAAAAACCATTGAGGCGTTAAAGAATGTTCGAGACTAAATCGTAGGTCGAGCGCGTTCCAGGTTGCGCCGGGAACTGATGGAGACGCGAGCAACCTAAAGTCACTGTGCCTCAACCCAAATATTTTATAGGTACGTGAACCGGTAAATCCATAGCGCGTATTTACCTCAAATCCGTTGAATATCCCATGGACCGTTTTGCTGATCCTATAAGGGATTTCGATAGTCCTGCCGAGCTGGTTTTGAAGTTCCGTCAGGCTGATAGGGTGGACAATCCGGTCGGATGTCACTATATACGAGGGAGCCTTCACAAACACCAATTGATTGGCTTCTTCATTGCCCTCAAGTGGAGGATTGTCAATGAAAAAAAGGTGTAATTTATGACGATTAACCACCTCGGTCTCTGCTACCTCGCGCGTCCATTCGGAGCCGTCGGTATTGCGGTATACCCAGCGGCTGCCGAGCGTAGTTGGATAATAGGGAGTGGAGATGGGTACGTCGTTAATGGGTTTCTCGTCTACGACGGACTCCTCTCCGCCGCACCCGAGAATCAATAAGGTGCTTAAAAGAAAGGTAATCCTTCTAGTTCTGTGCATACGGGGTAATCGTCTATTGAAGAAGCGGTGTATTAACATTTTTGCCTCCTAAATTCGTGTCTCAATGCATGTGGATAATACGATCTTGCCAACACAGCCGGTTGTTGGGCGAACTACTCTCCCTTGCTGGACACTGGTCACTGAACACTAGCCATCAAGCGAGTGATTAGCCAGTAGGATAATCTATCGCCTAGGAATCTCTACCCCACCTAACCAATACAGGTGCATAACCCCTTAACAGGTCAATCAATTCTTCTAGCAACACGAATCGAATTTCTTGACCCATTATTAGCAAATCCTATGCCAAGACCGGAAACAGGCACGATTTGGGGATTCGGTGAAGCCGCTGCGCCTAGTCGTGGTGCGGGTTCAGAGGTTATTCAGGCGAGGAAGACGGAGTCCTATGGCAAGATAGAAAGGGGTGGAACGTTTGGGCGCGAAATTCGGCGGAATTTAGGTAAAAGGACGCTCAAACCCACGTCAGACAAGGGTTTGATCAAGGTGCCACAAAAGGGGACAAAAATGCAGAATGTTCCACCCCTTTGTAAGGTTTTTGTAGGTGGGATAATCGAAATCTCTGGCTTAGGGTGCTGCTAGTCGCGCGCGGTTTAGGCGATTGTTTAGCGCCTTCGTTGATATGCCGAGAAGTTGAGCCGCAATCGTTTGATTGCCATCGGCACGTTTCAGAACTTCCGCGAATAGAGGTAGTGCGGATGGAATTAAAGCCCGAATTTGAAATATGGGAGGAGTTGGTGGCGCAAAGTGCGGTGTGCGTGAAAGAGATGGGCTTTGACTGTACCGATAGATCGCCCCAACCAAACAAAAAGAAGGCACGAATTGAGTAACAAATGCAATCGTTTCATCAGAGCGTCGCCTTGGTTTGAGTTTACGGTAACATTGATTTCAATTCCGCGATGGACTTATCTATCGCCAGAATCTGCTGGTAAATTGCTGCGTACTCAGCCGTCAGCGCGTTACCCTCGTCCGCTAAGGCTTTTGATTGTGCTGCCCACTGTTTTCCTATTGCTTTCTCCTGAAGGAATGCGTCTAAAAGCAATTGCGCGCCCGGTCTACTCGCAAGTTCCTCAAGCTCTTCAGGCGTGGCAGTTCGGGAGGTCTCATCAAGCGAAGCTCCGTTTAACTCATTGTGTTCGAAATCTTTGGTAAGCGCCTGGCGTTCTTTCAAGTTCTCATCGAATATAGCCTGAAATTTGTCGTCAAGGTCAAACATTCGATCTTGTGCAAGATCCGATAACTTTCGCTTGTATTCCATCACTTCATGCAACTCAGTCCTTTTCTTCTCCAAATCCTCTATCAAAATCCATATTTCATCTTCAGTCAAATTATCTAAGGATTGGTTTGTGTGGTCACTCCCAAAACTGCCACTCTGTTCCGATCTATCGTCTATAATGTCGTTGTTACGGTTGCCTGCTGTGGACGCGGATGACGTGGGATATGACGACGCGGTAAAATCAGTTGTGTTGGTTGTTGGAGCTGTTATTGAGCTAACGTCCGATCCCTTTTTGTTCAAAATGACATCGTCGCCATGTCGAGGGACAAAGGTGCTTAAAAAGTAACCAAAAGCGACTAAGGCAACGACGATGCTGAAAATCAAGAACGCTTTCGGTTTGTCGAGTGTCATGTTGTATTCCCTCCGAATTGAGAATTATAGTTCGTAAGGAGTACCGACCCACAGTAGTGCTTAGGTCGGCGCTCCCTATGATGCGCATTTGTCACAAATGGATAATATCGAGCTTATCTTCCGCATTATCGATCGCCTAAAAGTTTAATTTCTCAGTTGGCCGTATCCCGCATCATAATTGCAGTATACCATTATCCCTGTCGGAAGAATTCTTTCCGCAAGTAACACTTACTAGCCGGAGTCCTTTCCTCGATCCAGAGGATCGAAATGTCAATAGAATGCAATATGTCAATATTCCCGCGCTCCAGCGGAGCGCCATGTGGTGTGTTACTTGGTAAAATGAAGTTGATGATGGAAGGGCAAAACCGGTCAATCAATCGGACTCACGGTAGTACGTTGGTGATTTTTTCTCGTTTGTGGATATATATCCCAAAATCTGGCATGTTAAAATTCGAGATTGTACAAGTCTATTATGCGGAAGGTGAGTCGAGTATTTTGTAAACAGTCGTTGGTCAGATGTTACTTCATGTGATACACCGATATCGTGTTCCTCTGGACCCCATGAAAAACTTGGTATCGCAACTCCAACAAAGTGTGCATCCGCCTCAGAAGGTTGAGCGTCCTTAGTCGTTTGTTCCTGATTCTCGATGACATCTTGTGTGGTCGACCGAAAACTGGTTGTAACATAGAAATACAAACCAAGCAAGAAAACCAAGATGCCGAGAACTATGAGGCACTTCAATAATCTACTGTCTAGTTTCGGGGGTAATTTCAGGGAGCGATGTCGAGGTGTACCGAAAAATAATAAAAGCGCGGATGAAAAAAGTGCAGATTGCTTCAATGATTATGGCTATTGCCGTACGCTCCATCATGATCGCCTTTCCTCCTCTATATTTCAACGTCCCCATCTCGGTCGGATGCAAAAACTATTTTCCCAGGCAAAGGCAACATCTCATCCGGTGTTGTATAGGACTGTGAAATCGGGTCGTCGCCGCAACCGAGGATTGGAATTACAATAAGTATCCAGACAACTGACCGGCGAGGATCTCGCATGAGTTTTCCTCCTCGTGGTTTAATGTCCCAGGTTCGGACTCTAGCAACTTCCGAGGTCCATCTTGACTAATTGACCGTCTTCAAACTGAAACGCGTACAAACTCGCTTGATGGAAATGGGCACGGAGTTGGCAGGTACTATTCCGCAATCTCTAGAAATATGTCCTTCAGGAAATTATCTTTGCGGCAATCCCTTTATCTCGCCCCAAGTGGCAGCCAGATGCGCTACAGGACTAACGTTATGAGGGACACCAATGTTTGGGATTTCTGGCCCCGTAATCATAACGTCATCAAGATGGACAAGCAGCCCATTACCTAAACCAAAGCCCACAGTTCCCGGCACTGAGGTTTCATCCTCGTATTGTACCAAGAGATTATCGTCGAAATGAAACTCAAAAAAGTCTTTCTCAGCCACGATTTTGATTGGCACCCAGCGATTTAGTTTTATTCGTCGTCCGGGATCTACAAGCTGTAGCTTTTGGCGATTTCGTGCTTGTCCCTTCGGGTCATCAGGCGAACTAGTGCTAACATCTACCCCCTTGCATTCCCGGAAAAATGGACATGCTCTGAAAAGCCACCTTTCCGTCATTATGCCATTGTGTTCGAACACTGACATTGAATGAGCTTATATCACCCTCACGCTGAACTAATTTGAATCTTACGCGTAGGGTCAGTGTATAAGAGTCCCAGTTTTCCTCATCCCCCGTCTGAAGTTCCAAACTCACAACCTTAATGGCTATGTCGGGTAACTCTTTTTCTTTAATCCTTGTGTCTAGCACCAAATGTTCATCTTCAATCCATACAACATCATCTCGGGCAAGTTTGCGCGGGAACCCAAATATGTCCCATCCATCAAGGTCTCCATCACTAAAGTCATCCAGAAACGTACCGGAATGTGCAGTGACGACGGGCGATGCAGCCATTATTAAAGCTATCGGCAACCATCTCACGGGAATTTCCTCCATATTAGGCAGATTACTGCAACGGTCCCCAGATTGGTATTCCCTCATTAGAGCCCTGCCAATCAATCAGCGCTCTTCCCCTACCCCCGTTTGCATTCATTACATAGATGTCCGATTTGAGGTATGGAGTTTTGCTGCCATAGCTGAATGCTATGTAATCCCCATCGGGGGACCAACTTGAACCGCCCGATATATTGTCGTGCGTCAATTGCGTTATATCGGAGCCGTCAGCATTCATTACGTAAATATCCGCGTCGTAGCGCCGTCGATATATACCCATGCTGATCACACCTTTGCTGTCTGTGACCCAAGATGGTTCCGCGCTTCTTGATGTAAATACAATAGTCCCTCCATCGGGAGACCAAACAGGAAAGAAGTCAGAAGCGTCGTTGTCTGTCAGTTGACGAGCGTTGTTCCCATCCGCGTCCATTACGCAGATTTCGCTATCCTGGTTGAATAGGCTAGGGTAGCGAGCGAATACAATCTGCTGACTATCTGGCGACCAACTCGGGGTATATTCATGAGCATCGCTATTGGTCAGTCGGACAAGATTTTTACCGTCAGGGTCCACCACATAGATCTCACCATTACCATCGCGCGCAGAACTGAAAGCGATTCTTCGACCATCGGGTGACCAACTCGGTGACCCGGTACTTTCCGAATCTTGGGTGATTTGCACTGTCGACTCTGAACCACCCACTGATATAATGTATGTGTTATAGCTGTCACGGCGTTCGGTAACGAACGTGAGTTTCCGACCATCAGGGGACCAACTCGGTGACCCGGTGCCTTCCGAATCTTGGGTCAATTGCACCGTCGGTTCAGAACCATCCACTGACATGACGTATATGTTATAGCCGCCACTCCGATTAGAAACAAACGCGAGTTTCCGACCGTCAGGGGACCAACTTGAGGGATAATCAACGCCCTTACTCTCCGTCAGCCGTACCAAGGAGGTACCGTCGGCGTTTATCATGTAAATTTCAAAGTCGCCGTCTCGATCGGAGGCAAAGGCTATCCTCCCGGGCAAAGGCATATTCTCGGCAGGGGTTATGTCGGGATTGACAATCGGGTCGTCGCCGCAGCCCAGAATCAGTACGGCAAACACCCAAACGACCAACCAGCGGAAATTTCGCATGATTTTCCTCCTCTTGGTTAACATGCCAAATTGGGACTCCAGAAACTTCTGTCACACACATCTTGGTTTATTGACCGTCCTCAAACTGAAAGACACAAGCTCGCTTGACGGAGATGAAAGCGGAGTCGGCACATTCAAGCGAACGGATAACAAGGGCTATAGAAATACCTACGGCCTGCCTTAATCTGCACAAGGTTACGGCATACGGAGTATGCCTACTACATTACGCAATATTGAATAATAACCACGCCCCAAGTCCAAAGAGCAACACGCCAATTCCCAACTTCACCGGCATCAGATGCCGCTGGAGCACGCCACCCAACTGGACTGAACTTGTATCCCAATAAACAAACCCAAACACGACCAACAGCGGGGCAACAAACATTAGATAATACAAAACGAGGTACGACAGCGCATTTGGGCGCATCCCCTCAACACCCATCACAAAAATAATTGGCGGATCCTTCTAGGTTCTAAATGGGACGACTTCAACAAATCAAAAATGGGATTACCCATCGTGCCGACGTTTTTTCCCAATAAAGTGTCGTTGCCGAGAAAGAAGTTCGTTAACCGCCGTATTCGTCCTATACTCTCGATGGAATGAAAGATAGATATCAATCACTTCCTTTATTTATAAAGATCCCTATACCGCTCTAATCGAAATTACAGACCGGCAGCACAAGGTATTCTCGCATTCTACTACACGCCTTACTGCAATTCTCTCCAAGTATCAAAGTCCTTGCGATACGTGTCAAAAAAAGCCGCAATGGTCAATCCGTGATTCGTTTCCAAATACTGTTCCAATTCTTGGTTGGCTCGCTCCATTTCTCGATCAAAGGGGGCCAACATTTTCGAAATATCTTCCTTCCCACTTTGAACTCGTTCGAGTTCCTCGTATAATCTTTGGGTTTCTTCTCCACTTGTTCCGTCAATTGCGCGAATCAGGTCTTGCTCAATATGGCTTAGCGCAGCATAGTCACGCATAAAGGGTGCCGTTTGCTCTCCATGGGCGATATTTTTATCCCTCCACTCATTGACGACAACAAAGAGAAAGAGCGTTTCTAACTCTTCTGAGTTAATTTCCGAGTTGGCAATTGCATCATCCGTTCCCATCTTGGGAGCGAAGGTAAGTTCCTCATTTTCAGCTCCCTCATAACTTTCGTGAAAGGGTTGTTCAAACGCTTTCTCTTCTCCCGAAGTTAACTGTTCTCGCTTGAATTTCGAAGGACTGACGCGAGGGACATGCATGGCAACATTCCCGTTCGATTTTTGGATTGTTTGCTGTAGTTCTCCCGTAAAAATCTGCTGACTTAAGGTTGTATAGATAAAATAAATGACCGAAGCCAAAAAAACTAGGCACGCAAATAAAAGGAATCTCTTGTGCATTTTCTTTTTTCTCCTCTAAGATGATTGCTTACGGGATTTACCTAGCTGATGCTAAAGCTAATGCGTTTGCATCTATTGAATAATAACCACGCTCCAAGTCCAAAGAGCAACACGCCACCGAGTTGCAGAGAAGTCGTGCCCCAGGAATTGTTGTGAATCGCGCATATTGATTATATATCACCTCCTACCCAGAACCATCAGAACTTCCTCTTTTGTCATCCCTAATAACTCTAGCATCTGCTGATCCAATTCAGCACGTTGGCGCCTGTTTTCCTGACGGAGCGCAGCCCGTAAATCTCTTTCATCTGCCCACTCTCGTTTTAGTTTTTCACCCTCCTGTTTCATAAATTCGATTTGTTCTTCGGAGAAATCCCATATCTCGTCGGCTTCAGCCTCTGTTAGACCAAAAACTGAATATGTATTTTTCGAGTATTTCACCCAAGCATCCTGCGCGGGTGTTTCCAAGTTTCCCAACGCTTCCAACTCTAGTTGTACGATGAGAATTTCGTCACTAAGTTCCTGATATTCTGGAGTTTTTCTGATGCGCCTATAGCGTTGTTTGAGTTCCTCCTCATAGCTCAGCGGGGTTTCATCACCGCTATCCGTCAGCAGCATCTCGGAATTTGCTTCATCACCATAACTTTCAATCCCACTAGCACGACTTTCCATCGCATCTGGGTTTTCAAAAGTGGAAATCGTCATCTCAATGTCTGTCCCTGTTGGTTCGGAACTTAGAACCGCTGACTGTCCAAGCTCCCCCAACACACCTTCACGCTTTTGGTTTAATATTTCCATTGTGGATCGATTCATCATCCTCGAATAAATGAGAGAAAACAGGAAAAATCCAATTCCGATGACAATGGCACTGACGACAAAAACTTTGTGAAAGTTAAACTGTGTCCGTAATTTCATGAGCTTGCCTCCGAATAGTCATTGCAATCAAGATTCTATACGTTGACAATACAGTCAATTTTGCGTATTTTGGTGTAGATAGCCATCGTTTATTAACATACAACTTCTCATAAAACTCCGAGTAACAACCAAGCTCCCAACGCCAGCAGCAACGCGCTAGTTCTCACTTTCACTGACATCAGGTGTTGCTGAAACACGCCACCGAGTTGCAGAAAAGTCGTGCCCCAATAGACAAGCGCGAAGATAATTAAGAGCAGGACAACGAATGCGAGGTTATACAGAAACAAGTAGGACAACGCGTGCCCCCGCATTTCCTCAATGCCCGTCACGAAGGTAATTAGACCTCTTTCCAAAATAATGTCGGTTGTTTCGGGCTTTTTCACAGTGTTGATTGACCAAAGGATCGAATGCACAGTCAAGAGATTAAGGAGATGTGTCTGTATACCTGTTTACCCGCTTGTCTGCTTACCTTCCTGCTCGTATCCTCTGTATCTCCGTGGTTTAATTAACGCAAGTTGGTACCTGTGGAATCTCTATCGCAGTGGCTTTTCTATGGGAACTCTCTCAAGTAACACTTTTTCAAAGGGAGTGTTGAAAAGCGTTTTCGACAATTCGATTTCACCTCAATTTCGTTGATGGGAAAACCGATTTAAGCTGCTTGTGCAATCAGATGAAATCCTAATTGTTTGGCTTTACGTTCCAGGTTCTTGACCGCCCTTTGGCGAGCCTGTTCTTCATAGTAGCCGGAAGCAGGTTCACGGTAGGATGTCCGATTTTTCAGCATGGCATAGATAATACGTGCGAGTTTGTGAGCAATTGCCGTGATGGCCTGAGCAGGACCGAGCCTCGCTCGCTGACGACGATAATAACCGCCGAGAGCACCTTTGCTTGTCGATATGCCTTGCGCCGCCAGCCTCAGAGCGCGTGCCGCACGATTGTTGTTTTTCTGTGTTTGACGGTGCATCACTTTGCCACCCGTGATTTGGTTATTCGGACATAAACCCAGCCAGGAGGCGAAATGTTTGACCGTAGGCCATTTGCTCATATCGGTGCCGATTTCACTCAATATCGCTTGTGCATTGAGCACATTGACTCCCTCAATCTGAGTGAGATCTACCCCGCTTAGTTGATACAGATGTTGACGCAAATTAAAACAGGGCTCATTCCCCTTTGGACGCCGCCGCTTTCTTTGACTCTCCGGCAATGGGTGCGCTTTGATGTCAATCTGGGGTTCAATCGTCTGATAAAACTTTTCGATTTCTACATCACAATCGCTGATTTGCTCCTGATAAAAATCGTAGGCTTGCAACGCTTGCTTGAGGGCGAACAGATGTTCGGGCTTGTAATTGCCCTCAAGAGATTTGCGAATTTCTTTTTCACTCTTGGCACATCGTTCGTCACGATGTGCTGCCAATTGGTCGGCATCGTGTTGACCCTTGACGATGTCTCTGATGATACGCATGCCTGTCAGACCGGTGATGTCTGAGATGACGTTGGTCAGCTTGAGATTCATCAGTTGCAATGCCTTCTGCATATGCTGCACTTGTGTCGAGCACATAGCGATTAGATTGGCTCGATGCCTCACCAATGAACGCAGGGCGCAAATCTCTTCAGGCGGACGGAATGAAGCCGAAAGCAGCCCATAGGTATGCAATTGCTGTATCCATTGACAATCTTCAATGTCAGTCTTCTTACCGCTAACGTTTTTAATATGACGCGCATTCACCAGATACACTTCAAAGCCGCGTGCCTCAAGCATTTCATAGATTGGAAGCCAGTAGATACCTGTTGATTCCATCGCCACCGTGGTCACGCAACAATGCTGTAACCAATCTGCTAAGAGATGGAGGTCTTCGGTAAAAGTCTTAAAGACTCGCACACAGTTTTTATCTCGTCCTTCAGGTACAGCGGCATAAATCTCAGCGTCTCCGATGTCGAGACCTGCCGCGTTATAATTGATTTGTTCAAGAGCGTTCGCGTCTTGAATCTCTTGGGTAGCAGGACGTTCTTTGAATCGTCCTTTTCTCGAAATGCCGGTTTTACGCCGTTTTTTCATCGCGAGTTCTCCTTGCCGAGATAGGATTCGGAAACATACAAGGTGGGTTTCAAAACTGGTTCAGGCGGAGTTATGCTTAGAATCGCTAGTCTCTCAAACGGGGTACCAATGCAATAAATCCCATCACAGGGAATCTTGCTTGTGTCCACCAGTGAACAAATCATGCATAACTCGGACGACGCTACCAAGCGGGTTTACAAACACCAAGAAAATTTCCGTCTTTTGCATGCCTGAACCAACCCTATTGTAGCATAGGTGTTACTTGATGAATGAATCATTCCGACAGGAATGATGGGACGCTACCAAGTAACACTCCACATTGCACAGGATCTCTATCGCACTCGCTATACACTCGCTTGATCCTCTGGAGTGCAAATGCGGGGAGGGATCATGTTCTATTGACATCTCACTCCTCTGGAGTGAAAACCAGACCGCGAAGGAACGCTTTTTACGGCTAGTCATTGAGCGAAAAAGAGTGTTACTTGCTGAATGAATCATTCCGACAGGAATGATGGGACGCTACCAAGTAACACTCCACATTGCACTCCTCTGGAGTGCGGGACTCTGGACATGTCGCATTCTATTGACATCTTAGGATCTCTATCGCACTCGCTATCCACTCGTTTGATCCTCTGGATCGAGGAAAGAGACTCCGACCAGAACGTGTTACTTGCTGAATGAATTATTCCGACAGGGATAATGGCGTGCTATCAAGTAACGCACCACATGGCGCAGGATTTACTATCGCCGTCGTTATTCACTCCGTTGATCCTCTGGAGCGCGGAACTCTGGACATGTCGCATTCTATTGACATCTTAGGATCTCTATCGCACTCGCTATTCACTCGTTTGATCCTCTGGATCGAGGAAAGGGACTTCGACTAGAACGTGTTGCTTGCTGAAAGAAATATTCCGACAGGGACAATGGCATGCTTTCAATTATGATGCGGGATACGGCCAACTGAGAAATTAAACTTTTAGGTGTTCGATAATGCGGAAGATAAGATACAATTTCGATATTTCCTAGAATTCATAAAACTCCGGGTAACAACCAAACTCCCAACGCCAGCAGCAACACGCTGGTTCCCACGCGCTCCTTATTCAGTCGCTTGAGGGATCTCTATGGGAACTCTATCGCGCTCACTATTCATTCGCTTGATCGTTTACAGTGACGCCGTCGAAATAAGAGCGGATTTTTTCAACTAGCTCTGAAATTGCGCTTGAAGCCTTACCGGGCGCGGCTTGAAGCCGTGTGCGACACACTTCGCTAAAGTCCGCTAAAGTCCGCGCACATATTTAACCCCCATTTTTTGAGCAGGCTCGGATAGCGGGTTAGAAAGTAATGATGCGTCTATAAATTTGCTGTGCTCAGTACGTTTCCACATCCGGTCATCTCTTGTCTCAATGAACGCTTGAATCCTCGTTTTTCGGAGCGTCGAGTTAAGCGGCTTGTTAGCATTTTCTGGAACGGAAAATTCCTTTGCCGGAGCGGGTTCTCAGGAATCGTGATGCTAACAAAATGCTAACAGAAAAAAGTTCCGCCTCCACGATGGCGGGTATATTGCAATATACCACACACACATTAAGTTGTCAATCTAACATTGACGAGTTGCGGGAGGGAAAAAAAGTTGGCTGACAGTGTTTATCAAGGCATAGCCAAACTGTATGCTCCCAGTTTGGCGCCCATCAAGCACTATCGGAGCAAACCCTTGACTCGGTGAATGAAGCAATTCCACCGAAAGTTGACAACCCAAAGTGTATTTTTGAAAATTGCTTACCCGGGGCATTCCTCGACAAGGTATCAAATCGTATAGCTATTCTAGTCAGCAAGATTACCGTACCTACAACAAGCTATTTTGGAAAGATGTGGCTCTTCAGAGTTAAGTGTGGAAAATGAAATTATCTTGGGGCATGTTGACATTTATGTAAGGCGTGTCCATAATTCGCTGATAAGTCCCTATCGTAGGGGCGAGGTAAGATCTCTATGGGATTAGCTATCGCCCTCATTATTCACTCGGTTGATCCTTCCTTATCCAGTCAGTTGATCCTCGCCCAACGGGTTGGGGAACCCAACCCCTACGAAAATTGCCTCAATGTACTTTTCAAACAGGCTCTAAGCGATTGTTTCGCCTTAAAAAACAACCTGAATTTATTCGGCACGGGCATCGTACCAGTACCAGCCCTTTCCATCCCACAACTCCTTATACAGTTGCTCAATCTTATCTGTATCTATTACATCACCTCGTATGGACGTGTTATCCTTGTTTGTCAAAAAGGAATCTAACTCGACAGCCCGCCGCTGCAGTGGGTCCAACTCATCGTATACCTCGCCAATTTTCGATCTGACTTTTTTCTGTTCTTCGCGGGAAGTCTGGTTTAGTGATCCGGATATCTGCATCAAATATAGAGCAGTCTCAAGCTCACTAGCCGATGACCTGAGTTCTATCATTCGAGGAACCACTGCTGCTGTTTCCTTAAGATACTTGACAATCTGAGGATTTACATCGTCGCGTTCTTTGTCGAACAGAAAATCTTTCCATGTAAGCTCCTTTAACTCCTCAATGTCTTCGTCGAATAGGGGATTCACAAGCGATTGTACCGTTTCTTGTTCATCCAAATCCTCCTTATCCAAAGCGGGAACCGTATTGGAAGCATTTGTCGCCGTAGGAGTATTTATCGCTGTCGGCGGTTTTGCCCATAGCCGCTGCGTCTCAGGCTGCGATTGAAATGTGGATGATGCCTCAGTGATGCGGATAGAGGGCTTACCACTGTAGTGTAGAAGCAAAAAGAATATCAATAGCCCTGCCAAACCACTTACGCCCATAACAAACTTCGTCTTGAACATCTTTCTTTTAGACATGATTTCCTCTAGCGGTTGAAGTTGAGCAGCAACAGGTTCGTCAATTCTTCCAGCAACACGAATCAAGTTTCTTGCCCCAATTATCAGCAAAACCTATGCCAAAACCGAAAACAGGCATGATTTGGGGATTCGGTGAAGCCTCTGCGCCTAGTCGTGGTGCGGGTTCAGCGATGTAAAATTTTTTTGGGAAGGAGAGGAAGTGCGATACTGAAAGATAGAAAGGGGTGGAACGTTTGGACACGAAATTCGGCGGAATTTGGGTAAAAGGACGCTCAAAGCCACGTCAGACAAGGGTTTGAGCAGGGTGCCACAAAAGGGGACAAAAATACGAAATGTTCCACCCCTTTGTAAGGGAGTTTGTGGGTGGGGTAATCGAAATCTCTGGCTGGCTTAGTGGTTTATTTTCCAAAAAAAATATGGTTAAGTGTTGGATGCCGGCTCTCTAGACGAAATCCTTGTAATCAAGGATGTCCAAGTATTGCCAAGCGTGAATGTGGATTTTTTCGCGTTCCGCCTCCGAAAGTTCCGCCGCGGTAGCACGATTGGATGCAAGTGTTGCTTGGCGGATGGTGCCCCACGGATAAACTTCACCGAGTACGATTCCATTGAAGGAGGCGGTTTTTAGTGATTCGGAAGAATAACAGCCGAGTTTTTCGCACACGGTACCCAGAACCTCCGACGAATTGCCCATCACATCTTCAGCGCGAACGATATGCACACGATCAGGAAATTTCTCACGAAATAACAACGCGTAGTATTGAGTCAACGTCCAGCCCAGCATGTAATCCTCAATGGACAAGGGGACGGGGCGTTTCTTTGTGTCGGCATAGGCTGACCACGGATTCCGAACTACATGCAGCAGGTGCGCCTCAGGGAAATCCTGAAGAATCTTGCCGGTATCAATAATAATGATCGGGCTGTAACCAACGTAAAAAATTTCCTCCCTCGTGCGCCGGTAATCTTTCCAAGTATCAAAGGTGGCTCGGAAAAAGTTGGCTACATTGTGTGCACGCGAGCGCCCGGTTTCATTGGCGTAGGTACAATAGCGGTCACACCTTTCGTCATCCGAGAAATCAAAGGGGATATGTCTGAATTTGCTTACGTGAGAGGTTCGCGCTCGAACTTTGCATTCCTCGTCAATTATGGCTTTGTAGTCTTGGAACGGGGTAGCCTCCAGTGCAAAGAGGGGCCAACGGTATTTAACCGGGAACATCGAGGAGAGGCGATCATCCACCAGACTAGTACCTAATTGCGACTCGAATGGGTAAACAAACATTTGCGGGTGTCCGTCAAGCAGCCGATGGGTTAGGTTGCCTCCATTTTCATACATTGCGCTCAGCATCAATAACTGAAAAGACAGGGGTGAGTGATGAGTGGCGAGTGGCGAGTTTGGATCAAGGGGTTCGTGCTTTTTATTCATTTGTCGTCACTTCCTATTTTTGGGTCTTCAGGGTTGAGTGTGGGAATGAAACTTGCCACACGAACACGCGTTTGCCCTATAGGTCGAAGCTGATTGCAATGATAGCCAATAGGGTACTGAATGCTTCGACGTATGTACACTTGACGAACCTACTTGATATTTCCAATTACAGCGTGGTTTCTGCCGAGATTTGGATACATATCGGTTTGTACTAGCGCAGTTTATTTCACGCCGTCTGTAGGCGCGAGTTTTGCGCGCGATAGGAGGTCGCGACCTGGAGATCGCTCCTACAATCTTTTGGATGTTTTACCATGCAAGTCCAAAATTAATTTCGTTTCCACACTTAGCTCTGAAGAGCCCTATTTTTGTGCCAGTCTACCATTTGGCGAAACCCTTCCTCAAATGTATATCGTGGTCGCCAACCCAGTTTCTTTTCTATCTTTCGAATATCCGCTACCCACGTGTTGGCGTCCCACTGCCGAGACGGCATTGATCCCCAAATCGGTTCAACCGGAATATCCATCATTCGCCGCGCCACTGCCACGACTTCGCGCAACGTCGTCTGAGCCCCCGTGCCGACATTGTATGTCGCTCCCGGTTCTTGACCAGGAGTTCTAGCCGCCAGAAGATAGGCATCGATTACGTCGTCAATATAGATAAAGTCGTGGACGGTCTCCGGACTGACCAATGGAGGTAGCTCTCCGTTCAGCCCCAGCGCGGTAAGTTTGGGAAGTAAACGGTTCGGCGATTCATACGGACCGTAGACCGAATAAAGCCGCAATGTAGGCATGAGAACATTCTGGCTCTGCGCGGTATACCGGCAAAATAGGCTGGCGGACGCCTTGGTTACGGCATAATGGCTATTCGGCTCCAGCCACTCCGTTTCGGAAGGGGCGCTGTCTTTGAAACCGTATTCCGATGATGACCCGGTATTGACAAACGCTTCAAAGCCGGTCTTGAGACAAGCTTCCACGAGGTTGATGGTTCCGATGATATTCGCTTCCACCATCTGGCAACAGTCTTTTTCCGACGCATTCCCGCCATAGGCTGCGAGATGAAAAATCCAATCCGGACGGATTCGCTGCACAGTAGAACTGAGGTCATCTTTTTCATGTAAATCGAGGATGTGTAGTTGCACGTCAGAACGGATGGCACTGATACGCCATGAGGTGTATCCTTGACGAACCAACAGATGAACTTCATGTCCGTCATGGAGTAAGCGCCGAGTTAGGTTTGAACCGACAAAGCCCGTGCCGCCGGTAATGATAACGCGAGCCATAGGAACAGTGGGAAAGCAGTGGTCAGTGGTTAGTGTCCGGTAAAGACTGTTGTTTACTGGGGCTATCTCATCTTCCGCATAATAGACTTGTGTAATCTCGAATTTTCACATACCAAATCTTGGGGTGTATATTCACAAACGAGAAGAAAACACCAACGTGCTACCGTGAGTCCGATTGATTGACCGGTTTTGCCCTTCCATCATCAATTTCATTTTTGCGAAGTAACACACCACATGAAGGATCTCTATCGCACTCATTATCCATTCGCTTGATCTCCGCTGGAGCGCGGAACTCTGGACATGTCGCATTCTATTGACATTTCGATCCTCTGGATCGAGGAAAGAGACTCCGACTAGAACGTGTTACTTGCTGAAAGAATTATTCCGACAGGGATAATGGCATGCTTTCAATTATGATGCGGGATACGTTCAACTGAGAAATTAAACTTTTAAGTGTTCGATGATGCGGATGATAAGCTATGGGTCACTTATTTGGTTTTGAAAGAATAAAAGAAGGCTTTTTCGCGGCGCGTTGCCCGCTTTTGGCCGACTCGAAAAGGGAAGCCGCAGGTTACACGGTTAGACAGCCAATCAAGGGCAAATATCTGATTTCCATGGGGCCAAATTAAACTGCCGATCACTTTACCAGACTCAATGTCTACGGCATGAACGCCGCAGACACTCTCCTCCAAATCTAAACCGGGGGCATATTGGCGAAAACGGGAAAGCACCCGAGACGTACCAACAAAGGCGATTCTTTTATGGAAGGTAAGCCCCCGCGTCCAGCCCGGCAATCGCACTACGGGGGTGAAAGTTCCATGTTCGGCAAAGCCAAACTCACCATATCCGCTATTGTCCACCCATAAACGATCTTGATACAAACGGGCAGAGTGCGGACGTGTCAAGCTTCTGATGACAGGTTCTCGCGTCTTTCCCGAAAAGATGACGCCGCGCCGGTCTACGGGATAGTTCCGATGACCGGGGCGCCGATGCGAAGGCTTTTCGGCTGAGGCGGAGAAGTACGACGTTTCCAAGTTCATACCGGACGCAATAGAATTGAGTTGAATCAAATTTCGCTGAAGCCCCTGTCGATGTTCTTGGATACAGCGAGGCAACCATGCACGTTGATAACCGCCCGCGTCGCAGAGTCTGACGATACTATTTTCCCCGACTGCGTTGGCATATAAATCTCCACCAATCAAAGCCAAGTCGTGTAGATACAAACACCCGGGATAGAACCGAGATTGCACCGGGATAAGCGGGTGACCGGTTAACGGCTCGCTCTTGAAATCAAGTCGTGGAAGGCTGTCCGTTGCAGGAAACAGGTCGTAGACTTGGTTGGGGTTGCGTGTGGAGGCAACATGTACCTTCCGGGAGTTGCGATCCGCCACCAATCCGGACGGGTGGGGCACGGACATGTACGAAAGCGTCGGGCAGTTTTCGGCGGCGCCCACAGCCATAACCAGATGTTCGTATTCTCTAGTGACGAGAAGCGTGATTCCGCTTTTAGCTAAGGTTTCCCACCAGTCTCCATGAGCCTTATACTGCAATAATTTGGTGTCAATCCTAGCGGCGTCACTCCATTGGCTGACAACCTGAGCAGGGTCGCGCCACATCAACTCAAGGGTGGATTCCACGATTTCTAGTTTTTCCACATCTGAAAAGCGCCGCGGCACATGCGCAGCGCTGAGCGGTAGTTCGTTGTAGATTGGCCATCACGCCGGTCGTGTGACTCAATTGGAATTTCCAAGATCGGGAAACCAAGTTGCTTGCACTTGATGTTAAATTCGAGATCGATGAGATCATCATCGGACTCCAAATTGATGGCAGTGTAGATATCGCGTCGAAAGACCTTCGGGGTGCCGTTGACATCCCATGTCGGGAGGGCAAAAAGAGTCCGGCATTCAAGATTATAAAGTAAAGTCCCCAATTTGCGTTTTAGCGGTCTGCGGCGATGACGTTTAGCTTTGACAACCATCGTGGGATTGTCCAGCGCAGCGTGAATGAAGCGTTTTAAATCGGAGGGCTGGGTGCGTGCCGTATTGGTATAGCACAGCACATCCCCTTTTGCCGCTCTCAGTCCCAATTTCAGGGCGCGTCCCCACCCGTTCTGTTGGCAGTAGGTTGTCCGTACCGTTCCGTATTGCACCTCAAGTGCGCGGCACACATCAAGCGATTCATCTTCGCCCCCGTTCACAACCAAGATTGTCTCGTGGAAAATGTGCGGGAGTATTGCTTCGTATTGCTTGACGACATTGTCGATATGATTCGCTTGATTGTAAACCGGAAGCACAATCGACGTGAGTTCGCGAGATTGCATTGAAAACAGTCCTTGTGTAAAAACAGGGAGCCGAAAAGAGCGGTACAAGACTCATCTTCCGCATAATAGACTTGTGTAATCTCGAATTTTCGCATAGCAAATCTTGGGGTATATATTCACAAACGAGAAAAAATCACCGAGGTACTACCGTGAATCCGACTGATTGACCTGTTTTGCCCTTCCATCATCAACTCCATTTTTACGAAGTAACACACCACATTGCACTCCTCTGGAGTGCGGGTCTCGGGACATGTCGCATTCTATTGACATTTCGATCCTCTGGATCGAGTTACTTGTGATAAGAATTATTCCGCGAGGGATAATAGGGACTACCATTAAATTCTGTAAACCTGAAAAATGGGTGCGGAGAGTAGGTTATACCATTTCTCTAAAATGATTGTGCATTGACCGCGTAAATCAGGTAAAGAAAATTGCGCAAACCGGAACAAGATGCCTTGCCTCCGCACAAAGCCGGCGGGGCAAGGGGATCTCTATCGCACAGGATCTACTATCGCGAGGATCTCTATCGCGCGTGCTATTCGCGTGCTTGATCCTATTCAGTCACTTGATTGCTATTCACTCGAAATGGTATTAGAATCCGTTACCTTGCAGATACGGGAGAAGCAACTCCTGTAAGCTGCGATGCGTCTGAAAGAGATGTGCCTTGACCGTGCCAATCGACCGCCCCATTTTCCGGGCAATCTCCTTTAACGGGAGTTCCTCTTTGTAGCGCAGAATAAAAACCTCGCGCTGCTTGGGCGTCAACTGCAACACGGCTCGGCGCAAATATATACAAAATTCTTCATGTTCCACGGCTATAGAAGGGGATGATAAGTGTCGAGCGGCTTCGTGATTATAGAATACATCATCGGATACAGGATCGTCGGTAAGCACGCGGTGTTTTGCCCTGCGACGCATGAAATCTATACAAAGATTGATTGTAATACGATAAAGCCAACTGTAGAACTGAGATGCTCTCTTGAAATTCCCAAGCCCTTGGTACGCCTTGAGAAAAACATCTTGTGTTATATCGAGAGCATCTTCATGATTTGAAACAACCAAGCAAATAACGCCGTAAATGCGATCGTGGTAGCGACGATATAGCAGATTAAATACCTCCGAATCGCCCTCCTGAAAGCGTTGAATGAGCTGGACATCCGGAGAATCAACTTCCACCGACGTTAAACATTTTGCGCCGCTATCCGAAATGGAGCGGGATTCAAATTGATACGTCTCTTGAGTCTGTGTAAGCATATTTCCCTCCTTGAGGCATTCAACAAATGGCTATTCGCTGACAATCATCAATGCAGGATTTTTCCGATTTCCGTTATTTCCCGGTTACCGGGATTTAATCTCCGCTACCTTTCTTACCAGCGCATCGCTGGATAACCCAAAGGCGTGACGCAAATAGTCAGTCCCGCCGGATACTCCATTGGGCATTTCCTTGATCCCACATCGGACAACTCGACAGTCTATCCCATATTCGGCAACGACTTCCGAGACGAGTGAACCGACACCTCCTGCCAAGTAATGATTTTCAACCGTCACCGCAACTGAAAAGCGGGACAAGGCGGCGACCAAATCATCAATCGGAGCAGGATTAAGGCTTGCTACCACCATGACCGTACATTCAATCCCCTTGGCGGACAGCGCTTCGGCAGCCGTTGTCACCTCACCCGCTATGCTGCCCGTCACGATGATTAAGAGGTCGGAACCCTCGCGGACGAACTGGGCGCGCCCGAGCGAGAAACGCCCGTCCAAACCGGGAATTGTCGCCTTGTCATCCTTTCCAAAGCGATAGTAAATCGGGCCTGGCAAATCCCACGTCTCCAATAAAGCGGTACGAGCCTGCAAATGATCCGCAGGCGCGATGACGGTCATGCCCGGCTGCGTCCGCATTAAGGCGATATCTTCAAGCGCCCAATGGGTCTTGCCTGCGGGACCGTACTCGAATCCGCCTCCGACGCCCACGATTCGCACCGGTAGTTTATGCAAAACGGGACCGTTAGCTATGAACTCATAGGGACGTATCGCGGAAAAAGTCGCAATGGAGTAAAGGAAGGGCATATACCCCGCCTCGGCGAGCCCGGTACCCACCCCAACCATGTTCTGCTCAGCCACGCCGAGGTTAAAAAAGCGATCATGGCGCACGTCTGAGCGATTCGCGAACTTTTCGGCAAACGGCTCTAGAACCATAAAGCCCAGATCCCCGGTCAAGAGCAAAATCCGCTCGTCTCGTTCAGCCAGTTCCAAGAGGGTTTTCACAAATGCACGTCTCATAATTGGCGCTGTCTCCTTTGGTGTCGGTATAAATTGTCTGAACTGTGATTTAAGGGATTGCCCTGATCGTCAGTGATTAGCGGTGAGTGATGCGTTAAATCGAAATCTTCTTGCTTTTCCTCTCCACTCTCTACTGCTTCCACGGCTTGCCGGTATTCGTCGTCCGACATTGGCAAATAGTGCCACTTAATCCGGTTCTCCATGTAGGGCACTCCTTTGCCGAAGGTGGTGTGGGCAATCAACACATGCGGACGACACGAAGATTCCTTGTCAAGCGACGCCTGGGAGGGCGCCGAGTTGAGTATTTCAATCGTCTTCGTTATCTCTGTGACATTGTGACCATCAACCTCATGCACGTTCCAACCAAACGCCTCCCACTTCGCCCACATGGGGGAGAGAGAAAGTACATCGTCCGTATAACCGAATGCCTGTTGACCGTTCAGATCCACGATTGCGACGAGGTTAGAAAGCCGATGGTGTGCGGCGAACATCACGGCTTCCCAAATCGATCCCTCGTTACACTCGCCATCGCTGATTAGGACAAAGACACGACGAGATGAGCCGTCGAGTCGTGCGGCTAGTGCGGCGCCGGCGCCAATCGACAGTCCGTGCCCCAAGGAGCCGGTAGAGAAATCAACCCCCGGAATGTTATGTTCCGCGTGAACACCTAAACGGCAGTGGCGAGTGGCTAGTGACGAGTGATGAGTTAAATCTTTCTTGCTTTCCTCTCCCCATTCTTCACTCTCCACCGGATCTGTACAGTATGTTTCGAGTGTTTCTTCGGCGAGCCACCCTTTCAAATAAAGAGCGGCGTAAAGCGCCATCGCGGCGTGCCCCTTGGACAGCACCAGTCGGTCGCGATTGGAGGCATCGGGATGCACAACCCGTAATACATTCGCGTAAAGTGCGGCAATAATGTCGGCAATTGACAACGCCGAGCCGATGTGTCCCACGTTTGCCCGTTTTGCCATTTCGAGGATGAGCCGTCTAATCCGAACCGATGATATCCCTTTTACCGTTTTCATTTTTCTACCTCCAATATAAAATCCATTCACAGTAACAACACCCAATTTATGCAGTGTTCTAGAGTTTGTAAATCCATACGTAGTCAACATTGTTCAAACGAATGATATGTTCAAGTGTACCCTCTATGTCGTCGAGATTCACCAATTTAATTTGAACATCGCGAATATAAGCAACCTGGTAATCGGGAGTAGATATGCCGGGATTTCTATCCCGTCGATACGATTTCCCTTTGAAATAGTATCCGAAAAACTCGGCTGATAGAGGAGAAACATGCACCACAAGGTCTTCGGCATTTGGTTTTTGGTTCAAATATTCGGCAGCAAGATCCAAGCCGGAGGCATCTCCGGTTGTGCAAATTCTGGTAATACCGGTCACGCCCCAGAGAGGGTTATAGTAAGTGCCGTAGTAGGGGTGAAGTCGTAGTACGGGAAACGCCTGAATCACGAAAACGAGCGCTATAACCGTTACACCGGCAATTTTCCAAACGTGCCATCGCGCAAACAAACTCGGTTTCTCGATGCTGGCTTGGCTCTTTCCATTCTGTAACTTGGCAACATTTAGTGCAGTAATTTTATCAATCAGTAGAGACAATCCAATCGCCGCCAGAATATCGAGAATCGGGAAGACCGGCAATAGGTAGCGACTGAATTTCTTTGCGCAGACCAACATACATAGCGTAAAAAGAACGACAAAAACGGAAAGCAGCGTGTACATGCGGCAGGTGCCGGCGTATTTAGATTGCTTCCGCACCCGCCATAAAAGCACAGCGCCAACCGCGGCTAAGGGGAGTGTTAACGGAGCGCTTTTAATCGACAACATCAAGGGATAAAATAGCCAACCCGGATCGTAGGCGATTTCACCCAAGAAGTAATGGAGAACGTCATGTTCGGTTGTTAACGCCCACCGGATACGGTGGACAAAGGGTAGAGCGGCTTTGTAGGCTACGAATGCGAGAGCGGCAAGTCCGATTCCGATAATGAGCAAGCCTGATTTTGTAGCGTTCCGTGCGGTAACAACATCTGTCGAAACGGTAAGGTGTTTCAACTTAACTCCGGACCATACCGCTATCCCAATCAAACAGGGTACGGCAACCACAGAAACGGGAACGCCATTGATTGGCAGTTGGTAAACCCACAGCGCGGGCCAACATACAAAAAACGTTAGGAATGCAACGCAAATCCACGTTAGAAAAGCGTGGATATTTCTGGAAAATTGAACTGCCGGACTGGACTCGGCGGAAGAAAATGCGACGAGAAAAGGGAACCATAACACGAGAACCAAAGCGCTGCTTTTTGAGAGGCATGCCAAACCGAAGCATACCCCCGAGATTACAAGGTAGCGTCGCCGTCCCAGCTTTTCTACAAAGACAAATAGCGCGAGGATTGCCAGTAGAAGAAAAGCCGCGGCGAGAGCGTCGGTATGAAATCGTCTGGACTGGATAAGGAAAAGGGGGTCAACCGCCAGAAAGATACCGGCGAAAGCGGCAATTCGCAATCCAAATAACTTCTTTAACAGAAGGAAAGCGATTACGACACTGCACGCTGTTATGAGGGCAATCGTTAAACGCGCTCTGGCGAGGTTTGACGGGGACAAAAAGGGTTGGCTGCGAAGCACAGGGGCGGCGGCTAACGCGCCCTTGTATTTCGTCCACAGACTCATGCCGCCGAGCCACATGGTTGTGACGCCGGGGTGATAAGATTCCGCGGTAGAGGAAAAGTCTCCACCGAGAGTGGAAAGGAAGAATTCTTGAGAGTTGAAAAGCCAATAGGTTTCGTCGGATGACCAAGCGGCATCGGACGAACGGAGGCGTGGCAGGAGACTGAAAAAAATTAGTGCCGCGAGGATAACACTCACGAATGCATAGCGATTAAGAGGTATTTTCATTGTTTTAAAGCCACCTCACTTTCTGTTGAAATGATGCCTGAGAACGTGACACGAATCGTCGGCTGAATGGCGCTGTTTGTTTTCATCAGAATTTCGCCGGACAACTCACCGGCTGGCGCCTGTGGAAGGACGGTTGCTTTGAGTTGATAGCCCACCTGATCCGGTTGCCGGTTGACTGCCGCCGTGAGATATGCCGAGTTGGGTTGAACAGACGTGATATTGAAAGGATGGTTGTAGACGGACGAAATCTGCGCGGTTTTGGTAACAGTTCCCTTGACCAAGCCAAAAAAGAGGTGCTTCGGAGAGACGGTGAATTCGCCTAAGATGTCGCCAAAAACGGGAACATTATGCGTGGTTTCCTTGCCTTCGTACCGGTAATCGATTAGAAGGTTATGATTGAATTGACCGACGGGGGCGGATTCCAGCAGTGTTAATTCAACTCGCGCGACCGAATCCACTTTAGCAGGAGCTAGGATTGCTTTTAAGTATTCTGCATCGGTTCGTACGCCTAAAACCGTAGTCTTCCCCTTCTGGTGAATCGACAAAGATCTGGTAATGGAGGTCTTGGATTGTACAGTCCCAATGCGCAAATGAGTCGGGAAGGTCGTAATGGGTACAAACGCGGTTCCTTTCAATGTTAACGCAATCCTGCCTTGGACGGAATCATTTGTGTAGACATTGATGCTTTCTTCGACCGATGTATTTTCAGATGGAACGGAAAGCACAGCCTCAATGCTGCCAAGTGCTCCGGGAGGAATTTCGTCATTTGAGACAATGGTCGCGGTACAGGCACAAGACTGTTCAACGTTGACAATTTTCAATGGCTGGTTGCCAACGTTCTTCAGTTTGAAAGTGTACCAAATTTTACTGCCGCCAAGCGCCTCACCGAAATCGTATAACTTGGGTTCAGCCACGGCAAGCGGGCCTGATATGGGTTGAGCTTTTTCGGGTTGATAGTCGAAGGTAAGCAGTACGCCATTCCAAATTGGCGCCAGCTCATTAAATATTAAATGATGGTCGTATTTATCAGCAGGATCGGTAATCAAAACACCATCCGAGACGGTTTCCTCAAACACAAGAAAATGATTCCCCTTGACATAGGCAATAGCCGGCATCGGGACCTTGTCCTTTTTCAACAATTTAAGATTTGCTTGTATGCCTTTCGGGTTTAAGCCCTTGTATTTGGCGGCATCCCGCAGTCCCAGCAGAGTTGTGCCTTCGTCGGGGTCGAAACGAGAAAGTTGAGCGAGTTCGTTGAAATCGCTTTCGACGCCCAACAACTGGCAGATTCGTAACAAGCTATTAGGTCCACACGATAAGAGAAGTCGGTCCTGTTCGCTTGGTGGCGTTTGAGATTTGTCGAGTAGCGCTTTCAAATCTAGAGGAGATTTGCCGAGTAGTCCTTCCAAACCTTGTGGATCCAGTTGAAGATGCGGGCTTTGATTCAGGTAAGATTTCCGGTCAACGTTAAAAAAATCAATTGGAAAGTCAAGATTGAATTGGGCTTCTTTAACAACAAAGGTGTTAACGCGGTCAAGTTTTCCTCCGGGCCATTTATGTATCCATCGGGACACAGTGGGGAACCAGATGTTCCCGTATTGTCGAAAGTCCTCATAGATCATCGTCCACGTGTCTGGAGGACGCTTATCATCAGACAATTTTTGTGACTCCTGTTTAAGAACACAAAAGGCTTTTTCTGGATCGACCCAGATTTTCACAAGTCGCCCAGGAGGTAGGGCAGGGTCGCTGGCAGACGGCTGGAATTCAAGTACATAGCAATTGACCCCAGCTATCACTTCTCTGTCTGCAAGTTTTGCATTAGGAGGCAAACGATAGGTGGAACGCCCATATTGGTGAAAATAGAGAAAACTTCTGTAAAGACTGCGGTTGACAAAAGAAATTGAGTCCGCAGGAAAATCATCCAATGCTTCATAAGCTTGGGTTTTTCCATCGTAAGTTATAACGCGGTAGGCATCAGCGTCGACATGTGCGGCTTCCTCGCTAAATAAATCTGTCTCTAAACGACAAATTTGGTTCATCTTGTATTGAAAAAGCCTCGGATTATGCACAGGATCTGCGTCAAAAATTTTGAAGGCGATGTTCGATTCTTCACGCTCTTGGCGTTTATCATACCACTTTGCTTCAAGAGGAAGATCGTTGAGAGATCCCTGTCGGAGATCTTTTTGATGAGGGCTTGGATATTCTCGTAAAATTTCCTCCCTTTGTTCTTGTATCCAGACTTGAATCTCTTCGGGAGACTTTTTGGCTTCATAGTCGAATGTTATCAAAAGTCGCATCTCGCCGGTTTTGATTTGGTTTCGCGCTTGATTGACGCCGGCGATAAGCTGTTTAGTCGTTAACTCTCCAGATCGGCAGAAAGGGGCAATCGAAAAGAGCGCAAGTGTGCAGAATATTCTAAACATATTTTCCTCCCTCAATATTGAGTTGTCCGAAACTTGCTGGCGGGTCGTATAGTTGTCCCGCAAACACTAGACTGTTGGCATTTCATCGTATTGAGCTACTTAAGTTTTGAGGATATTGTATAGCAACAGGCTCTTTTTCCTCACGTTGCCGCGAGGAAAAAGAACCCAAAAGTGGAAATACCTCAATCGCGTGAGTAACTGTTCAGCAAAAGGAGCCTAGTGAAGTATTACACCTGGTCCTCTTGCCTGTTTGCCGCCTTCCAAACGGGCACTCGGTCGGTAGGGTGTTGTCACACCAACTCTTAGTTTGCAAGTAAACCGTTTCTTCGCGGTATTCTATTTGACCCGGATAGCAGGTAAAGCAAGAATAAATGAGCGGTCTGAAGGTAAATTGTTGGGGTGGACAACTGCTTGGCCAGTTACAATTGGCTATTGAGCCGCTTTGCCCTTGGATAAAATTGCCTTTTGTCTTTGCTCCGCCGAGAAATTGCGACATAGCTTCATCGCTCAACGCCTCAAACTCGGCCTGGGAGCTATGCAACAGGGCTACCAAGGCAAATATCGCAACTAGGAAAGTTGCCCCAAAACAGGTTGTATTTCGTGCGAACCGTGTCGTAAACATCGTAAGTTATCTCCTTTCTTAAAGGTTAAGTTACTTCTCTTCCCAATTTGCCCTTGCGAGGAAGAGGTATTTCCACACTGAAAACTGAAACCGAATTTTCCTAAAAACTCGGTTTCTTCCCATTACAAATCGATGGAACGAGATAGATAAAACCTATTGCTTCTTGAGAGTATTGACGAAAACTTGTCATAGCGCCTCTCTCCAAGAGTTATAAATCCCTGTGTGCCAATACTGTCCCCAGAATTCGGCATTAGTTATTCCATACTCCGATATTTTCTGCTTTATCTGTTTGAGCAGTCGCTTGTCTTCTTCGTGATGAGAATCTAGTATAGGATATAATTCGTCTAATCGAGCGGAATGCCTTTCCCATTCGTCGTGCAGCCTGGCAGTATTGTCGTCGGAGGTGCCAATTGAGAGTTCCCCGATTTCCTGCATTCTTTGCGACCGTCGATCTGCTTCGTTATGAAGAGGCATTGCTGCTAGCCAAAATTCATCCCGTCGCGTGATTATTGGTTTGAGTTCTGTGAAGAGTTGTTCGCGTTCCCGATGGCTTAGCAGCCCGTCTGTGGTTTCCTCGTCCTGCCCCCCAAAGCCGTCTATCTCGTCAAAGGCGTCTAACAAGGCGGCAATTTCGGTCTCTTCCATCTCCTCCAATTCCGTACTTTCAAAGAGCTGCTCAAACACTTCGTGTTCCGTTGGCTCTGCATTTGTGTGTTCGAGTCTCGAGTGTTGAAAGGAATCGCCAGCGTTCCAACGCTCGACGACAGGGGATTCCAGTTTGGTAATTAATTCCTGTACGCTCTGATTTTCGACGCGCAATCGATAGCCGGTATAGAGATAGTACCCGAATGAAACGAACAGGATAAGGCACGAAACAAGCAACGAAGAAACTAATAATTTACGTTCCATGATTTGCGCTCCATGTGTTGCGTTTATGAAACATTGCTACCGGACTCATCGGTTAGGTGCATCTTGGGCACAACGAAATCCGATGTTGTAAGATCGGCGGTCTTCCTTATCAAAATACCGAAAATCCGTTCGGAGTTGCAGTCGTATCGAATCCCAGCCTCCGCCGCGTAAAACTCGGTGTTCGCCGCTATTTGGGCTCTTGGGGTTTTTGCGTGGGCTTTTTAAATAGTAATCTTCACTATACCAATCCGAGCACCACTCCCAAACGCTGCCTGCCATATCCATGGCACCGTACGGGCTGGTGCCGTCTGGAAAACTGCCGACGGCTTGAAGTTTAGTAACATGAGGAAAATAGCTGAGTTTGGAGAAATCCATTTCATTTCCCCATGGATAGAGATTTCGTTTGGTTCCTCTCGCGGCTTTCTCCCATTCCGCCTCGGTCGGAAGCCGCTTCCCCAGCCAGGTGGCGTAAGCATTCGCTTCATACCAACTGACGCCAATCACGGGGTGATCGGGTTCCGTTGAAACGGAATTCTCGCCATACTGGAGAGGTGTTGCTATCTGATGTTTCTGGATAAAATCCCAGCCGGCGGCCGTCCAATACTTCTTTTTCGTATAACCGCCTGCCAGGATAAACTCTTCATACTGAGCGTTGGTGACTTCATGTATATCAATGTAGAAGGCATCCAAATAGACATTATGAAGGGGTTTCTGATCCGCGTTTGCGAGTTGGGAATCAGCGCCCATAGGGAAATCGCCAGCAGGAATCAAAACCATATCTTCAGGTGGTTCTGAGGATAAGGAAGGTTGGTTGCACACGTTTGCCACGGCGAACAACAACGCTATAAAAAATAAACGAACATCTTTTCTCATGATTAAGTTTCTCCCTGTTACGCAATATTGAATAATAACCACGCTCCAAGTCCAAAGAGCAACACGCCAATTCCCAACTTCACCGGCATCAGATGTCGCTGGAGCACGCCACCCAATTGGACGGAACTTGTACCCCAATAAACAAACCCGAACACGACTAGCAGCGGGGTAACAAACATCAGGTTGTACAAAACGAGATACGACAGCGCATTTGGGCGCATCCCCTCAACGCCCATCACAAATGTAATCGTTGGCAGATAGACCTGACCGGTGCAGACCAGTTCAAGGGCAGAAATGGCGAACCCAATCACCAACGCACCGATGACGACGCCCGATGTCCGCGTTTGCTCACGGATAACTTTGTGGATACGCAACTTTAGTGATTTCGGCAACTGCAACGACATCTCTTTGACCTTCCCCTGCCTCGCTTTGATGGCGTCGTACAAACTCAAGAACGCCAACGTGAATGTCCCAACCGCCGCAAGCAGGTAAACACATTTAGCGATGACCGAAAACTCGTTAAGGAAAGAAAGGAATTTAAGGGCGCCCATTCCCATCAGTAGATAGGTTACAAACACCGCCGCGGCGAACGCCCCGCCAGCGATGAGCATCTCTTTCCTCTCCCGCCCAACAAGGCTCATGTAGGAGATGAAGAATACAATCGTGGCAAACGCACAGGGATTGATCCCGTCAAGCAATCCTGCCCCCGCAACAGCCAACGTCCCGAAGGCGCTAAACCGTTTGATGATATCGGATTCCGCCTCACCCGTTTTTCCTTCCGCCTCCGGTAATCGAGAGGCAACTCCAGTTGAAAGGTATTTCTCCACAATTGTTTTCAAGCGCGCTTCATCAAGTTCATCTAGCAGATACTCACTCCCGATAAACACCGCCGGTGTAGTGAGCCTTTTGACTTCGGGGATGTTGTATAGCGTCCCCATCGCCTCAAGCAGTTCTCGGTTTTCTTTGGTATACTTCATTTCGACGACAAGCTGTGGATATTTAGTTTTGAGTCTCTTCAAAATGTCGCTGGCTCTGGCGCATTTTTGACACCCACGTTTATGAAAGTAGGTGATATGGATGGCACTGTCGTCTGGTACACCGTCATTGCTTTTGAATCCGTCATCTTCGGAGAAGCTGTGGTAAAGCGCCAGTAAGGTTTCAAGGTTCTCATCGGGTGCGATTCGTTCCGATACCTCAACGCGATAATCGTGCCTTGAAACCACGCTTAGATGTTCGTCTAGTCCAATCTCCAAAACACCGACCGCTTCGCCTTTGGCGGGATTGGTCACAATCGCCGTATTGCGGACGATTGCCGGTGAAGATGTGTCGGCGGATTCATCCTGGGCGAGAATCAAAACATCTAACCATGAGAATTGCGCCGCAAGCCCACGCGCTTCAACTTCCGTCCCGTGGAACACGCCGAGGACAACATCGCTTTTTGCAGCGATTTCTCCCCTCAGAGCGTCCAATGCTTTCTCCGGCGAGGTGAGAGTGATCCCCGGATTGTAGGCGGCAATTTCCGTTTCGTGCGACTTCGATATCAGTCCAACGAGAGCAACTTTAATCTGACTTGGCGTGTTTCGAAGGATGTAGGGAGGGTATGAAGATGTATTTGGAGAGAGAATGTTGGTGCAAACGACGGGGAGGTTCGGATGGTTTGCGTAGAGGGCTTGGAGTGAATCAACCGGCAGGCATGAATCCTGCGGTCCGAGGAAGAACGCATCGTAATTCATCTCTCCCAACGCTTCAAGGGCGATTTGATAGATGAGTTCGTAATCGGAATCTGTTGGGGAGAGAATGTTTCCGGTATGAAGATTTAGGGTGTTCGCGTGTTTTTGGCGCAACGACTGGATAACGGTCTGGCGTCGAGACAGTCCGCCGACCTGTTCTGTTCCACAGCCGTGTAGACCAAGTTGCCCCTGTTCCTCACCGGAGTAAAAAAGCGTAAGCGTATCGGAGGCATCTGCAACTGAGCAGGACAACAGAAGCCGGAGCAGAATGACACCACCAATTCCAGTTGAGGTGAACCCGACTACAAACTTCATCAGCATAGCCCCTTTTGATTTTGATAACGAATCTCCGAATTGCGACGTGGCATTAGTGGTGCGGTTAGAATAGAATCTCTATCGCACCTACCAATACGGGTGCATAACCCCTTAACAGGTCAATCAATTCTTCTGGCAACACGAATCGAATTTCTTGACCCGATTATGAGCAAAACCTATGCCAAATTCGAAAACAGACATGATTTCGGGACTCGGTGATGCCGCTGCGCCTAGGCGTGGTGCGGGTTCAGCGATGTAAAATTTTTTTTGGGGAGGAGAGAAAGTGCGATACTGAAAAATAGAAAGGGGTGGAACGTTTGGGCACGAAATTCGGCGAAATTCGGGTAAAAGGTCGCTCGAACCCGCGTCAGACAAGGGTTTGAGCAAGGTGCCACAAAAGGGCACAAAAATACCAAATGTTCCACCCCTTTGTAAGGGAGTTTGCAGGTGGGTAATCGAAATCTTTGGCTGGCTTTGGGTGTTGTTAGCCGCGCGCGCGGTTTAAGCGATTGTTTAGCGCCTTCCTTGATATGCCGAGGAGTTGAGCCGCAACTGTTTGGTTGCCGTCTGCACGTTTTAGAGCTTCCGCAATTAGCAGTTCTTCCATCTCTTTCAACGCGGGGAGTTTGTGAAGCGAAGACAGTTCGTCTGCAAATGACACCGCACCTGTTCCGGGCAGTGCGCCTCCGTGCGAAGCGGAAGTTTGTTCGTCAATCTCTTGGCGGAAAGATTCGGTGGAGAGGACGCCGCCTTTGTGTTTGCTAACGGCATCGCGCACCATCGCCTCAAGCTCTCTGATGTTCCCGGGGAAGTGGTAAGCCGCAAGCAACGTAAAGAGTTCGGGCGGCGGGAAGGGTATTTTCTTTCCAAGCATCTCCGCGGCTCGTTTGAGGAAATGGGAGGTGAGTAAGGGGATGTCTTCCTTCCGCTCACGCAGCGGCGGCAGGTGCACATGATGCGTTCGGAGGCGAAAGTAGAGATCGTCGCGAAAAGTTACGTCCGTCATGAGGGATTCGATTGTCCGATTCGTGGCGACAACCGTTCTGGCTTCGCTCGTTCTTGGGGTGTCGTCCCCCAGTTGATAGTATTGCCCCTCCTCCAAGAGGCGCAGGAGTTTCGTTTGTGATTCCATACCGAGGTCACCAATCTCATCAAGAAATAGCGTGCCGCCGGACGCCTGTTCAATCAAACCCCTTCGATCCGATTCCGCGCTGGTGAATGCGCCTTTTTCGTGCCCGAAGAGCGTGTCCGAAAACAGTTGATCGTCGGCGCTTGCTATATTGATTGAAACAAACGCCCCCGATCGCCCGCTCAGTCGGTGAATCGCCTCCGCAATCTTCTCCTTGCCGACCCCCGTTTCCCCGGTAATCAATACAGACTGTCCGGTGACCGCAATGGATTCCACTTGTCGAAAAATTGAGTACATCGCCGGGTCTCGGGTGACAATATCGGAAAACACTTCCGGGTTTTCGGGTCTGTCGGAACTCAGACGCGCCTTCAGTTGGCGGTTTTCGGAGCGCAAGTCGCCGATTTCCGCCGCACGCCGGGTGATGTCGCGCCAATCAAATCGCGCCAAAGTCCGGTTCCTATTTTCATCGCGGACGGTTGCGGCATTCAAACTCACACTAATTTTGCCGCCATCCGTTTTCCGCAGCACCTGTTCGGTGTCGTGTATCTCGCCGGTCTCTGCAATAACCTGAAACGATTTCTTCGCATCTTCGAGACCATCTTGATGATACAACTTAAAGATGGGCTGTCCGATAATGCCCGCGTTGCTGTAGCCCAATGTATCAGTCACGGCCTTATTGCACTGTAGGACATTTTCCGTTTCCATATCGACAGAAACAACCATATCATGGGCGCTGTAGTAGGTGCCGAAATACCCGGTTATCGATTCCTCATATTCACCCAAGAACTGTATGTACCGGGCTTCGTCGTTCTCAAATTTCTTCACACGCTCGCGGAGGCGCCGCAATTCACTGATGAGTTGCGCTTGGGATTTCTTTTCGTCTTTCATTTTGCCTTGATTTCGAGATTGTCATCGTGTATGGACGCGGCTGTCTATAACTCGGATTGCTTGCGAACCACGTTTCCTAAAATAACCTAAGTTGCCACCAATGATTGAATTGAAAAACCGAGGGTTTTCGTTAGAGTTGAGGAATTCACTGTTCCCTCAACACCCTAAAGGAGAACCCATGGATATGCAAAAGGTCTATTGTGATACGTACAGGGATGTTCCTTCCCTCCTTCCATGCCCCGGCGAAGGGGAGCGGCAGGCATCACTGAGCAGTGATGTCGCCTCCTGCCGCGGGAAGGATTATTGGGAGCGTCAATCTCTCGATGCGACCTAAAAGAAAGACGATGCACCAAAATATAGCACAAACTGTGCCAACTCTTGATTGAACGAGGACGAGACGGGGAGATCCCTTGCCAGGCTTGACTTTGAAGGATATGGACGGGCAGAAGTGGATGAGGTGGTAGTGTCCCAAAATGGGACAGTTAAAGTGAATTATAGGGGCAGGATACTGGCAGAAAGCCTGTAATGGCGTGGCTTCGAGCGGGTTTGTCCCAAAATGGGACTGGTGTCCCATTTTGGGACAGTTTGAGAAGAGTTCACTGGCACATTACGCCGTGATAAGAGAACGAGATGGGTGCACTCTCCATTTTTTATGTTTCACAAAACGACAAATCGGTTTCATGCAGAACATTCGGGAGCTTAATCCGAGGCTATGAATTGATACAACTTCAATTTCCGGTACAGGATCGATATCAACTTATTTGACTTATTCGAGTGGGCTTTAGAAATAAAAAAGGGCGGAGCAAATACCTAACTCCGCCCTCGTTGATTGCCCGCCAGAAATCACGGTAACACATACTCAATGCTGGAACTATACTTTGCGTTGGGTATTATTGCGCTTTCTTTTCCAGTGATAGTTGTTTCTAATAGGACTTACGTAGCACCATCAGATCGGGAATCGGAGTTCCCTCGTACAAGGGTCGCGACCTGGAGATCGCGGGATCTCTATCGCACTCGCTATTCACTCGCTTGATCCTACAGAAGACGCAAATTCTGACAACGTGGAGTATAACCCGAAAAATGGGTGCGGAGAGTAGGATTTACGGCTGCGGCGGTTCGTTTTCCACAAGACGAACACCCGGGCTGCACAAGTCGCAACTGCCGCAACGATAGTCCGCCGCAACGGGCTCGCCGAAATATTCGCGCACCAACCGCCCCCGACAGTTTTTCTCCCGTGCATACCGTTCAACCTGATCAACCTGCCGATATTTGCGCCCTTGGTAATCCGCGAACCCTAGCTCGTCCGCGGAGGCTGCCGCCAGCAAGTCGCTGTCTTTGAACAACTCGATGAGCAATAAATCCTCCGCTCCCCAGTACTTCAGGTGTCCGTCGTTCTGAAAGTCGATGAGTTGTTCCATGAGACTGTGCGGGGGCAGGCTGAATTTCCGACAGAACTCGAGAAAATTGATGGGGGATTTCCGCTTCAACTGCTGAAGTAACGCGCGTTGCGACTCGTCGGCGGGACTTGCTACGCGGTTATTTGAGGAAGATAGGCGTACGTTAAGTCTTGAAGGAACATTGTACCGCCTCCTGACATACCCGAGTTTTTCGAGGTAGCTGATCCCGACTCGGATTTTAGCCTCCTTGAAACCGCTCAACCATCCCAGTTCCTCCGCTGTCCCCATGCGAAAGTGATCCACGGCGGGAAGGGTTTCAAGGATTTCGAGGAGTTTCGCGAGGTCGCGCTTGTTCAGGATGTTTTCCTGATTGATGAACCATTCGTGGAGTTCTCGGTCGTCGGGACAGTACAGCAACACGCAGTGAGAGGATTTCTCATCCCGGCCGGCGCGTCCGGCTTCCTGATAGTATGCCTCCAAAGTGCCCGTCATTGTCCAATGAATGACATAGCGAATGTTGGGTTTGTCGATTCCCATGCCAAACGCATTTGTCGAGACGACGAGGTCCACCCCGTCCGCTCCGTCATTGAAAAACCGGTCCTGTACCCCTTTACGCTCGGTCGCCGACAGTCCGGCATGATAAAAATCAGCCTGATATCCACGCTTATTTAGATGACGTGCGATTTTCTCGGTTTCGCCGCGCCTGCCGGCATAAATGATGCCGTTGCCCTCAAGCCCCCGAAGGCAGGCTTCAAGGTATTCGTACTTCTTGACATCGTCGGGTGCCTCATACACACTGAATTTTAGGTTGTGGCGTTGAACGCTGCGCGAGAACTGGCGGCACATCTTGCCATTGATGCCCAATGCGTTGAAAATATCCTCTCGAACTTCGGGCGTAGCGGTAGCGGTAAACAGCGCGATTGTGCGTGGATGCAGCGCCTGAATCGCATCACGCAGACCCAAGTATGCGGGTCGAAAATCGTGTCCCCACTGCGAGATGCAGTGCGCTTCGTCAATGACAAACAGCGAGATTGAGAGCGAATCCAGCAGATCCAGAAACCGGCGGCTGCGAAGGCGTTCCGGCGCAATGTACAACAGCTTGACTTCCCCTCGCGTGAGGCGGCCAAACTCCCACTGGTACTCATCTAACCGTAGGCTGCTATTTATCAGCGCAGCGTCGTGAATGCCGTGCTGCTTCAATCCGTCAACTTGGTCCTTCATCAATGAAATCAGGGGCGACACGACGACGGTCAAGCCCGGCAGCATTAGGGCGGGCAGTTGATAGCATAGAGATTTTCCATATCCGGTGGGGAACGCGGCGAGCACATCCTCCCCGTTCAGGATGGCTTCAATAATCTCGCGCTGAGTTGCTCGAAAGCCGGTGTGACCAAAGTGCCGCGTTAGCGAGGCAAGCAGCTCGTCCTCTTTGATTGCGGCATCGGCGGGTTGGTCGACTTCCGGGTTCGGAGATGGATTGGGAGTGTTCGGGGGCGATTCAAGACGCGCATCAATTTCTTGAAGAAGCTCTTTGTAGTTCCTCATGGAGCGGAAAGTGAAATGTCTTGAAGGCGGTCGTTAGGTTCTGCCGAGATTTTGGGGAAACGAAACAATGATAGGGGCATACATGAGGAAAGATGAAACTGGAAGGATGGAAGATTGGAAGGTTGGAAAATTCTCTTCCATGTCGTCCTCAAGATGTGAAGTTTATTCTCTGGACTTGCCTCGGTTATTGTCTCACGACGCTGTGCTAGAATCAGTCCTTGAATCGAAAGCGAATGATATGAAAAATGGCGGCAATCCCATCTTTCCAATTGACAGATTTTCCTTCGTGGTAATCGCGTCCGTGATAGGCGATCGGCAGTTCAACGACGCGGCATTTCCTGCGGGCAAGCTTTGCCGTAATTTCCGGTTCGAATCCGAACCGGTCAGAGCGCAACGGGATTTCCTTCAAAATCGAGGTCTTAATGACTTTGTAACAGGTCTCCATATCGGTAAGGTTGAGTTGGGTAAACAGATTGGAGAGGGAGGTCAAGATTTTATTTGCGATGAAACTGCGGAGGAGGAAGTGTTGTCGTGACGCCAGGAAACGCGAACCGTACACCGCATCGGCTTCTCCATCAAGGATTGGCTGGATCAATTTAGGGTAGTCCTGCGGGTCATACTCCAAATCCGCATCTTGGATGATGGTAATGTCCCCGGTGACGTGTTGAAAGCCTGTCCTCAGCGTTGCGCCTTTGCCCCGATTAACGGAATGGTAGAACACCCGCACCTGCTCATCGTCCGACCCTTCAATCTTTTTGAGTACTTCGCGGGTACCGTCCGTCGAACAATCATCTACGAGAAGAATCTCTTTTTCCATACCGATGTCAACGGCTTTAACCTGCCTGAGAATCTCTTCCAAGGTCGTAATCTCGTTGTAGATTGGGATAACAACCGATAGCTTGTGTGCCATATAAATACACCAATCTCTCGCCATTAAGCAGTTGAACCGTTAGGTATAGACAACCCGCACCTTAAAGAGCATAACACACGGGCGTAATCGAATCAACTCTTTTCGTGTGTCCGGCACGGCTCAGAATATGATAATATCTATTGCGGTTTTGAAAGAAAGGAGGTAGAAGGCAATGTCGAGTATAAAAGCGGAAGGTTTCAATCACGTTGCTATCTGGGTGAGTGATGTGCGAAAGTCTGCCGACTGGTATATTGCTAACTTGGGACTGGAAGAGGTACGTGCCGCAGAGAATCGCATCTTTTTGCGTTTGGCAAACGGTGAAGTGTTGGCATTGTTCCAAGCGTCCGATCCGGCGCAAATTGGCGCCGGGGTGCATCATCTTGCGCTCGATCTACATGAGGTAACGGAAGAGGAAGCGCTTGATACGCTTCGCCAGAGGAATATTCCACTCACGCGGCGCGGTCCGAGTCTGAGTTTTCAAGATCCCGATGGGCATTGGATACATTTTGGGTAGGCATTTGTAGTAAAACCAATAATTATTTACACACTGCAATAGGTTTGGTTTCCTAACCGAACCGGTACTTGTCAGTCTCGTAGGTGCGGTTTCTAACCGCACCTACCGAAATATGTGTAAATATGAATGGAATTGATTATAGAGTCGTAAACTAGTGGTGAGTAAAACGCCGGCATGAAGTGGTGCAACGGAATCGAGGCAAAAATCTCGTCGCATCTTCGCTGAAGGGAGTTCTATGTTCTATCTATCGGGCAAAATCGGGGACCTGAGGCGGCGTAGAAGCGTTGGCGTCTGAGTTTGACGCTTGACATCCGTCGTTGCCGGTGCTACAATTCTTCATCGTTCACGGGGAATTTAGACTCACCGATATTCTAGAATTAGGCACGACACGACGAGGAGCGCGAATCCCAATGGTTAAGGTTGGCATTGTGGGGGCGTCAGGTTATACGAGCAGCGAGTTGTTGCGTTTCCTGATTAGCCACCCGGGCGAGTTAAAAATCGAGATGGTCACGTCGGAGACGTATCCGGGCCAGCGAGTTGACCGGATAATGCCGAACCTTCGCGGCTTAATCGACCTTGAATTCGAACCGTTGGAGATTGAGACGCTCGCAGATCGGGTGGACGTGGTCGTTCTTGCCGTCCCCCACAAGGTTGCGATGTCGTATGTACCGGAGATTCTAAGGCAGGGGCTTCGCGTCATTGATTTCAGTGCAGATTACCGTTTGGACGATCCTGACACGTACGAGGGATGGTATCATGTCGAGCACTCGGACCCCGAGTGGATGGAGCGAGCAGTTTACGGTTTGCCGGAACTTTATCGAAACGAGATTCGCACGGCAGAACTCGTGGCGAATCCCGGGTGCTATCCGACAAGCGCCATTCTTCCCACGCTGCCGCTGCTTGCCAGAGATTTGGTGGAGCGAAACTCTATCATCATCGACTCGAAGTCCGGAATCTCCGGCGCCGGGCGCACCCCCAGCGCGACAACACACTATCCCAATCGAGAATCGAATTTCATCGCATACAACATCGGCACCCATCGCCACACCCCGGAGATCGAGCAGGAGTTGAGCAAGATTGCGGGCGAGACAATCCGCGTGACCTTTACGCCCCACATCGTCCCGATGACGCGGGGTATTCTGAGTACGCTCTACTTCCAACTCAAAGCCGAAATTTCAACCGAGTCGTTGTCGACGATTTATTCGAAATACTATGAAAAAGAGCCGTTCGTCCGTGTTCTCGATCCGGGGGAATACCCGCAGACAAAAGCGGTTGCCGGAACAAACTACTGTGACATCGGGCTTGAAGTTGACGTGCGAACAAATCGCGTCGTCGTTATGGCTGCGATTGACAACCTCGGCAAGGGCGCGTCAAGTGCGGTGGTGCAGAACCTGAATGTGATGTTCGGGTTGGACGAAACTGCCGGGCTGCGCATTCCGGGTATGATGCCTTAGTGGTTGTGCGCGATGAAGATTTCCGTGGTTTATTCGGTCGCTTGAAATAGGCACTATCCCGCCGGATAGGGCGAGAGAACCTCCCCCCTACGATTCTGGTCGTTTAAGGGATTTACTATCAGAATCCTCAAGCGCAGTCATCAGCCATCCCTCTGATCTCCCACTTATCGGCCGGTTGAACCCCCAACCCCCGGAAAGAAATCGGCAGCATTTTTTTCTGATTCACCGACGAGATGCGAGTGTGAAAACATGCCAGCGATTCTAATCGTTGCCGGTGAGCCATCCGGCGACTTGCAGGCATCTCGGGTTGCAACTCAACTCAAAACTCTCCGTCCCGATATCGAACTCTTCGGGATGGGCGGCGATCGTATGGAAGCCGCAGGGGTCTCCCTCGTTTATCACATTCGTGATTCGGCGGTGATGGGCATCGGAGAGGTGCTTTCGGCGATTCCGGCTTTCCTAAAAAAACAGCGGCACTTAAAGCGGCTCATTCGTAAAAGGCGCCCCGACGCGGTCGTACTCGTCGATTTCGCGGAATTTAACATGGGGCTTGCCGCCTGCGCGCATCGACTGCAAATACCGGTCGTCTACTATATCCCTCCGAAAGCGTGGGCATGGCGCGGCTATCGCGCGAAGAAAATCGCGAAAAGAACACGCGCGGTCGCCTCAATCTTTCCTTTTGAGGCAGACTTCTACCAACGTGCGGGTGCGCACGCACGATTCGTCGGTCATCCACTATTGGACTACGCGAACTCGAACCTCGGCATCACCGAAGCCCGTGAGAAACTTGGCTTGGCGGCGAATGCCCCGGTGCTTGGCTTAATGCCGGGCAGTCGGCGGCGAGAGGTGGAAGCGTTGTATCCCGTGATGTTGAACGCCGCCGAGCAAATTCGTCGAACCCTACCCGATTGCCAGTTGATTTTACCACTGGCGCCGAGCATCCCTCCGGAAACCTTGTCCGAAGCCCCCTCGGTTAACATCGTCAAAGATGCGACGTATGAGGCGATGCGTGCCTCCGACCTGCTATTGGTAGCATCGGGCACAGCTACGCTTGAAGCCGCATGCCTCTTGACACCGATGATCGTGCTCTACAAGCTGTCCCGGCTCAGTTGGTGGACGGCGCAGCGGTTCGTCAAACTCGATTCGAGCGCGTTGCCGAATATCGTTGCCGGGCGCCACATCGTTCCCGAACTCTTGCAAGATGAGGTAGAGGTTGAGCGAATAACCTCAATCGCGCTCGATTTACTACAAAATTCCGAAAAACAAGACGAACAGCGCAAGGCGCTTTGCAAAGTACGGGAGCAACTCGGAGAATCCGGGGCGGCGGAACGAACGGCTGAGTTGGTATTGGGCTACGTCGAATCATGAGAAACTATCTTTACTTCGTTATCACGCGGAAAGTCACGGGTTTTGTTCCCTCCCTGCTGCTAACCCTGCTGACGCCGTTGAGTTACGTCTATGCTGCGATGCTCAACATCCGCAATTGGTTCTACGACTCCCGCCTCCTCAAATCGAAACAGCTTCCCTGCACCGTGATAAGTGTCGGCAACATTGTGTCCGGCGGCACGGGCAAAACGCCGGTAGTCATTTGGATTGCAAAGGCGTTGCTAGATGCGGGTCGCCGTCCAGCCATCCTGTTGCGCGGCTATCACCGCCAACAAAAAACACCGGGGTCACACGTCGTGTCGGACGGTCAAGAGATTTTTTCGTCCGTGGAGGCAGGCGGCGATGAAGCCGTGATGATCGCACGGGAGCTGCCAAGCGTTCCGGTGCTCATCGGGAAAGATCGCCATGAAGCCGGCTGCCACGCCTTGGAACGATTAAAGTGTGACGTACTCATTTTGGATGACGGTTTTCAACACCGAAAATTGGGGCGCAATCTGGATATCGTGACCGTCGACGCAACTCAGCCGTTCGGAACGGGGAAGCTGCTGCCTGCGGGAACTTTACGCGAACCGGTTTCGGCGTTGCGGCGGGCGGATCTGATTATGCTCACCCGAGTTGACATGGTAGGATCCGCAGGCAAGATACGCGAGGATATTGCCAAGCTGGTAGGGGATACGCCGATTATAGAGAGCCGCCATGAGCCGACGCGGCTCTACCGGCTAGGTGGGGGCGGGAACGTTGATTTCTGCCTCTTGAAGGGGAAGAACCTATTGGCTGTGTGCGGAATTGGCAATCCGGGGGCATTTGTAGAAACGCTGCACCGGTATGCGCCTGAGGCTATTGATTTGCTGCCGTTTCCCGACCATCATCAATACTCACGTGCGGAGGTCGCAAGGATTCAGCAAGAGGCGCAACGGGCGGGGGCCGACTATATCATCGTTACCCGCAAGGATGAACTCAAGTTGTCGGCTTTTGTCACGGAGGAAAGGGATGCACGCCCCATTTTGGTTCTCGCGATTGAAGTATCGGTTACTGATGGAGAGTGTCTGTTGACTCGACGCTTGCAGGAATGTTAGGATTACGAATGGCTGCTCATCAAGATAGTCATCGGGGCTTGACGGTGAGATGAGAAAACGATTCGCATAGATGGAAAAGGAGAAATTGATGAAATTCCGACAGAACGTCACATTCAGTCTTTTGTTCTATATCGCTTTGTGCTTCCCACTATTTGCGCAACAGGTCGATATACCCGATACCAACTTACGTACCGCAGTCAGGGAAGCTCTCAACCTCTCCGATGGCGTTCCCATCACACAAGCGAACATGAGGCAATTAACATATCTTGAAGTTCGAGACAAAAAGATAAAAGACCTTAGTGGGCTGGAATATGCTGTCAACATTACCGGGGTAAACTTTTTTGAAAACCAGATTACCAATCTTTCACCGCTTGCGGAGTTGATACACTTAGAATATATGCAGTTGGACAGAAATCCAATCTCCGACCTTTCACCTTTAGCAAAACTTACCCAATTAGATAGTCTCTACGTCTGGCAATGTCAGATTATCGATATCAGCCCACTTGCAAATCTGACTAAATTAACTCGCCTGTTTTTGAGCCGCAACCGTATAGTCGATATTAGTGCGCTTGCAAATCTAACCCAATTGACCGAGCTCAATCTGAGCCACAATCGCATTGTCGTTATTAGTCCACTTGCTAACCTCACGCGGTTAACTACATTGGCGCTAAACCAGAATGAAATTGTCGATGTGAGTCCACTTGAGAATCTGACAAATTTAGAATACCTCGACCTTCAAAACAATCGTATTACCGATGTTACTCCTCTTGAGAATCTCACAAATTTAGAACACCTTAATACTCTAAACAACCCCATATTCGCCCCAGACAGTCCGCTTGTCGACATTCCCGATCCGAATCTCCGCATCGCCATCCGAGAAGCCCTCCACCTGCCCGGTGATGTCGCCATCACGCAAGCGAACATGCTGGAATTAACGTATCTTGAAGCTCAAGGCAAACAGATAGAAGACCTCAGTGGACTGGAACATGCCGTCAACATTACTGGGGTAAACTTCTTTGAAAACCGTGTCAGTAATCTTTCACCTCTTGCCGACCTGATAAACTTGGAGTATGTGCAGTTGGACAGAAACCCAATCTCCGACCTTTCACCTTTAGCGAAACTCACCCAATTGGATAGTCTCTACGCCTGGCAATGTGAAATTGTCGACATTAGTCCGCTTGCAAATCTGATTAAATTAACTCGCCTATTTTTGAGCCGCAATCGTATAGTCGATATTAATCCGCTTGCAAATCTCACCCAATTAACCGAACTCGATCTGAGCCACAATCGCATAGCCGATATTAGTCCACTTTCCAACCTGACCCAATTAACTTCTTTGGGAATAGGACGAAATGACATAGCGGATCACAGCCCTCTCGACGCACTTTCCTTAACCTACCTCAATTACGACCAATCGTGTGAAATGCGACCACACCCTCTTCAGCCGCGGTTGGAAAATAGAACCTTTCCGTCTGTCTTCGCCATATGGTCACCTGTTACGCTTAATCAGCCGCATGTATCAGAGATAGAGCAAAGTTCTCAACACGATTTATTTATTTGTTGTCTTTTCTTCGATCAACAATTTTTTAATACAGGGGATGGTTGGGAGGTGCGAGGCGATCATGAGAGAGCTCTAATACTACGAGACCAACTCCTTCTGCTGAATCCAAATATGATTTTTCTCGCTGAGATCAGAATGAGAGATGCCGGTTCCGATTACTTTCCTACAAACTCGCCCTATTGGATAAGGGATGCCCAAGGAAATATCGTGGAACTAGGCGAAGGTGACCGTCTAATTGATTTTACGCACCCCGATGTTCAGGAGATAATTGTCCGGCAGGCTATTGCCGTATCGAAGTGCGGTTTGTACGACGGCATTATGTTTGATTGGTGGAGAGACGATGGTGTTGTTCTTGCCGGTAACCAGTTCGGTTGGACTGAGGGGTATGTCGGAAATGAAGCGGAGCAACGCGCTCGCGACAACATTCTTCAGCGCATTCGTGCCGAGACGAGACCCGACTTTTTGATAATGGGTAACACCAATGACCGTGTAATCCGAAGAACCGGACATTACCTCAACGGCGGTTACATGGAGTCGTCAGTGCCGCACGCTAAAACCGGCGATCGTCTTGAAGAATCACTTACCCGAGTAGAGAACTCGTTGCTCTGGTTAGAACAGAACCTAAGAGAACCCAGGATAAACAGTCTTCAAGGCGGGAGCAATCCCAACGAACCGCCAGACAGTCCAACAAATCTCCGCTGGATGCGCGCCATCACGACGTTGAGTTTGACCCATTCCGACGGCTATGTTCTTTTTGCCATAGGAACTGGCGACAGCCACTATTGGTACGACTTCTGGGATGCCGACCTTGGTCGCCCGCTAAGTGAAGAGAAGGCGCAACTTTACGACAATCGTCCCGGTCTGTACATCCGCGAATATACCAACGGCTGGGCAGTTTATAACCACAGCGGGGGAACACAAGAGATTACGTTTCCCGAGCTGGTTAACGGCGTTGCGAGTAGAGCGGAGGGGACGACGCACGCCCTCCCTAACTACGATGGCGAGATGTACCTGCGGGTGAAACCGAAGAATCCTGCGGACGTGAACGGCGATGGCGTGGTAAATATCCTCGACTTGACAATCGTTGCGCAAGCGCTTGGAACGGACAGCAAGAAGGGGGATGTGAATGGGGATGGGCTTGTCAACATTCTCGATTTGGTGTTCGTAGCTAACCAATTCTGAATCACGGATTACGCAGATTACGCGGATATCGCGGATTAGAATCTCCTTCTTATTCGTTCACTTGATCGTGTTAGTAGCCTATAGGAGCGAGTTCGGACTCGCGACTAACAAAACTTCCCTACGATTGGAATCGAATATCCTCGATTGCAAGCGATTATTGCACTATTCGGTGCCTTCACGCTCAATAGCTTTTAATCGCTCAATCAAGTCCATCTCAAGATCTCGGTTGTGCTCCATCGCCCACTTCTTCGCATTGTGGCGATTGCCCCAATAGAACCGGGAACCCACCAGAAAGATTCCAACCGCATCAACGTAACGCTTATCCGCAACCGAATCCCCCAGCAGGTAGAAGAACGCCGCATTGATTCCTAATGAGATTAGACCGTTGCGGGTTTTACCGGCGTAGATTTGGCCGCTCCCGGGGACAACCGTGGACATTAACTGAGCAAGTCTCGGAGATTTTAGCGGCAACGGCGTATTGGCGAGAGTGGTGTCGGCAAGTTTGGTAGCGGATTGTTCAAGTCGGGCGTCGAAAGTTTCAGTGTCACGATTCTCCCCGCGCAGTTGACGGATGTTGCGAAATTCGGTTATCGCCTTAAACCAGTTTCGATCGTGTACATAGCACCATCCGCGCAGGTATTGGGCTTGAATCTGCAGACGTTCATCACCCTTCGCCTGCAGAATCCGGAAGAAGGCAGATCGCGCGGTGGCGTATTCTCCGTCGTCCAGGTGCGTTTTCCCGAGCATTAGCTGAGCGTTGTGATACAGCGGGGATTCGGGATAGGTTTCTATGAATTCCCCGAACAGTTGCCGGGAGTATTCACGGTTACCTTGGTAGTAGTGCGCTTGGGCAATGCGATAGCGGGCAAAATCCGCCATGTCGGTGTACGGCTGGTAAAAAAGGAACCGCTTGTACTCAAGAATAGCGGGATTGTAAGTACGCGCATCGAATAGTTGCTCGGCGTAGAGCAACTGTTTTTCGGTGGGTTCAAGCTCAACTTTGTTGGATGAGTCTATGGAAGGCTCTATTGAGCAGATGGAAGCTAAGCAGATGGCGAGGATTGTGTACATGAAAATGCGATGTGTGTGATATCGGATGATTGGCGATATCGTCAGCAAGAATCGGATTTGCCGTGTTGGGCAAGCCGGTTGGAAACCTTTTATCGGTCAAGGCTTGGATTTGGCAATCCAAGCCGAGCAGCCAGAGAAAGCGCCGGTAGAGGGCGATCAAAACCCCATGAGACCGCAACAGCGGCGGCATACCGGCATAATCCCGTCATTGCTGATTGAGGTTCTGAACTTCCGTGCTTTTTCGTTGTTCCACATATCCAAAACGGTGTCGGTCTGGATGTTACCGATGATGTAGTCGTGGTAGTCGCGGCAAAGGCTGACATCGCCGTTGCTGTCAATCTCCATTGTCATGAAGATACTCACGCATTGATTGTAGTCGAAGGTTTCGTTGTGATCCGTATAGTACGTTTGAATCTCTTCTCGCGTGTTGAGACGCGGCATCATCATGGGAGGACAACGCCGCTGCGATTCCGACAGTTTCTCCATTTCCTCGAATCGATCGAATATCACGCCGTGATCGAAATCTTTCCAGTTGCCGATCCATCCGTAATGGGTTTGCGGTTTAAAGCCGAAGCGCTGCTCAAAGTCTTCCGTATGCGCCTGCGCGGAATGCGAGTCCATCCACCACGTCAGATAGAAAATCTGTGCATCGGCAAATTGACTCGTGAATTTATACAGATCCACGACAACGTCAATGTTGTACATCGTGACGCAACTCAACGGCACAATATAGGGAAATGCCACATTCCGACGTTCTTTCTCGGCGCTCAAGGTTTCCAGTGCCGCTTTTACGTCGATAAAGTTGTCGTAATTCTCCGTGACTCCGGGACGCTGCGTGTTGTGGATTTCCTCGTTCGGTCCGTCAACACTCAGATAGATGATTTTGCAGGTCTCCAGAATATCGTCGGCGCGCCTGGCGATGTTGGTGGCGTTGCTCACGAGCGAGATCGGCATGCCTCGCTCCGAGATGTAGTGCAACAGTTCAATCAAACCGGGATATAGCATCGGCTCGCCGCCCCAGATGTACCATACGGGCGACCAACCTGCGTCAACAATCTGATCGACCAGCCGCTTATACACCTCGACAGGCACTTCACGCTGCTTCAACTCTTTCAGGGATTTACCGAGCAGGTAACCGTTATCGCCCCACTGTCCACAGGAATGGCACCTGAGATTGCACATATCCGTGATTCGCAAACTGACCAATTGCACGCTGTCGCCTTTTCCGTGCTTGCCGCCGAATGGGTGTCTCCAGTTGAAGCTTTCCTTCGCAACCTGATACTTGGCGAGCGTGTAGGCGGTTTGCCAATCATCGGTTAGTGCGGTCGCGAGTTGGTTGACGAAGAAACGTGGTGAAATTCGACTCCGTGTTGACATTATTATTCCTTTCTGAAATTGCGAGAGTGTTTATTTTGCCCGAAACTGTATTAGGTTCTGTTGAAAATTATGTTAGGCGCGAGCGTAATTCCAAAGGGTGGGAACGGGTTGGGAGACCCAACCCCTACGCATGCCTATGGGTGTTTCCACGTCAGTTTCTCCTACCGAATAATTGGCAATTTCTGGTGACGGTTAACAATCTTTTTCTTGGTTATCCGTGGTGTCGGGGACGCGGCCCAGCACCTGACATGTGGTTGCGGAGAGAATTCTATAGCGCACGCCGCCCCAGATAATCTTGTCCTGAAACACGGTGTATACCGCATTCAACCCCGCAATAAGCATGGAGATTGGCGTGGCGAAGGAGGTCATTCTGATGTTGTCGCGAACACCGTCCATATCTCTGAGAACTTTGGGTAGATTCATTGAGAAAATCCGATAGGTTTGGATTTCAATGAATGGTATAAGAAGTACAAGTAACAGGAAAAGTCGATTAAAATTGAAGGGCCAATTGAAGTAAAACGGCAGGAGCGGGATGGACGCAAACACGATAATCGCCTTGGGGAGCAAAGCCACCAAACTCAAAGCCCAGTGTGCCGGGAACCCCATCCTGTACGTCATTATCATCTGGCGGTTTGTAAATTCCAGAACTTGTCTCCATGTACGGTTCGCTGTATGGGTTATAACGACGCAGTCCGGAACAAAATGCACCTTGAGTTTTGAATCTCTTACGGCGTGTGTCAGATTGTGATCTTCTATGGTGGCGTTTTCCCAGCGCTGTAACACATTCGCATCCGAAATCAGATTGCGGCGAATCGCGTTCGATCCGCCCCATACCATGGTAAAACGGTGGTCGCCTTGCACGCCAATCTGAAAATTGACCCAGATGGCTTCCACGAGTGACGGGAGATTGAGAGTGTGGGGGTAGTAGAACCGTGCTCCTACCGTTGCACCGATTCGCCGGTCCTGAAGGGGTTCGACCAACAACCTCAGCCAATCTTCTCGAACGGCCACGTCTGCATCAACAAAAGCGATAATCTCAACATCATCGGGCAATTCCGTGATTGCTGTTATGAGGTTTTGCACCTTTTGGGAACGAGGGAGAGAATTGTCGATGACATTAGGTGCCAGAAGTACGCGTACATTGGAGTGTTCTTTAGCGAGTCTGACGAGATGCGAATATGACGGATCGAAATCCGATTCGCCTATGACGTGAGTTACAAAGAACACCGCATATTCGCCCGCATAATCTTGACTCAGCAACAGTTTGACGCTCTCCTCGGTTTGGGCATCCCAACCGTAGTGCGGGGCAATAATCGCGGCTTTCGGCGCATAGTGTGGACGTTTTGTTTTTCGCACGCGGCGTGCATATAAGAAGGAGTGGATGACCAAGGAGATTTCTACGATTAAGAAAAAATACGCCAGGGCAATGATGTACGGGATTATAGCATTGTGGTTAAAGCCCGGGAACTGCACGATGTCGTCGCAATCTCCTCAAACCTGATCGGTTGATGTGTTGTAAGGACAATCTCAATTCTAACACAATGCCGAACAGGGGTCAACCGATTTTACAATCTGCAGGCGGATACGATTCTCTGCCAGGGGAAACGCATCTAAGAGCTTGTTTGAAAAGTATACTTGTAGGGTGCGATCAACCGACTGATTAAGGAGGGCGATAGAGATCCCCTGCGATCAAGCGAATGAATAGTGAGCGCGATAGAAATCCTACCAGCCTTTAAAAGCACCAACGGGGCGGTAGGTAATAACACTCCAAACTTCCAAAAATGATTTTCCATTGACTTTTCAAACAAGTTCTAAATTTTCTACTCGTCAAAAAGAAAATCAGGCTGAGTTTGTGGCAATTTTTCTAAAGATCGTAGGTTGGGTTGAACGGAATCCGTTAATAATCGTCGATCTTAGAGGGATTTTCGAGTGCCCACTTTGTCTGAACGTGCCAAAATTTGAGTGAAACCCAACATTAATCGTACATTCTACCACCATGAGACATCCTCTATAATTAGATGCGTTTCCCCTACGATTCTCTGCGCTGAAGGCTTGACAAATGTTCTTAAATCCTTTAGAATCAGCACTAGAACAAATACCATAGGTTCAGTGTTTGGAGTCAAGAGCGCACGATAGATTAGAAACGCGCGGCTTGCGAAGGACTTGGACAGCCGAAGGTATCCGGCGTTTTAGGGCAATGCAATCGCACAAATCGGGGCGTCTGTTTCTGTCACACCTGGCTTTCGACTTAAATAAAACTCTACTTTGAAACTTATTCGGGAGGGAAAAATGGCAATTGACGTTATTCAAAAAGATGGCGTTATCGTTCTGAAACCCAGCGGAAAACTGATTGGAAGCGCCGTTTCCGAACTCAGACAGGTAATTGATCGCGAGTTGCCCAGCAGTGGCGAGAATCCGAGGCTGTTGATCGATTTCGCCGATGTGTCAATGATGGACAGTTCGGGGCTCGGGACGTTGATGGGAACGCACGTATCAATCGTAAAAAAGGGCGGACGGATCGGTGTCATCAACGTCGGCACAAATATCAAAAACCTGATTGTCAGGAGTCGCTTGATTAGCACTTTCGAACATTTCGATAGCGAGAACGAGGCGGTTACGGCGCTCACATCCTGATTCAAGGGGATGTATCATTTGATGGTGTGCCATGATAATGCATCGCCGAGACCAGATGTCCCGGGGTTGCTAATGCCGGAGAAACGCAATGACTGCGGCGAGTTTTGCGCCTAATACCATTTCTCTAAAATGCTTGTGCATTGATTGCCTGAAGCGGGTCATGGATCAGGCAAAGAAACTTGCTTAGTGGTTCATTCGCCAAGTGTTTAACATAAGTTTTCACCCGTGGAATCGGTGCGGTTGGAAAGGGATCTCTATGGGATTTCTATCGCAGTCACTGTTCGTTCCCGTGATCCCGCCTTAATCAGTCGCTTTAATCGCACCCTACAAACCCGTAGAAACGCGATGGATGCGGCGCGTTTGGTGCTTAAAATGTCTCGATAATCCGTTACAAGGTGTGCAGATGAAGTATGCTTCCCCCGAGGACAGCATGAGTCGACTGCTTTCATTCCTGTCCAAGCTTGAACAGATCGGTAAAACAGTCATTTCTGGACAGGATGGGTTTGAGTCCTTGAGTGAAGCATATCTGCGGCTAACTCTGGATGCGCTGGAAGCGTGCGACGGAGCAATCCTGCGCCTTGACCCTGCCAATAGTCGCTTTTATGTGGAATCGTCCATCACCCCCCACTCGAAATCGGTCGTCATTCCGGTCACATCCGAGGAGATTGACGCCATCCTTCAATCGTCGCCAATTCATCTCGATCATCTACCGAAATCTCTGACGGTACTTCGAGAACGGATGACGCGGCAACTGCATGGGCTTAGCTCAGAGATATGGATACCCTTGCAGGCCGATGGGGAATTGATAGGTATTATTTCCCTCGGCACCCCCTCATTGGACATTGAAAAACAGTCGTGGGTTGATGTGCTGCTGAATACAGTAGCCAATCGTGTTGCGACCGCAATGGCGCATTCGCACGCGTTGCAAGAGATGCGCACCGCCAAGTTGCGTCTTCTTCTGCTGTCCGATGTCACGGCTCAGATTAGTAAACTTCTGGATGTGGAAAGCATTGAGAAGGCGGCAATGAATCATGTTGTTTCTCTCTTGGATAGTGGAATGGGCTATCTCATGCTTACTGTTCCGGACACAAGAAGACTTGAGGTGAGAAGCCATGTCCTACTTGATACGGAGTTCCCAACCAATCTGCAAGGCGTTGTTATCGATTTGGAAGATCAACAGGACGGAGCGCCCGCACTTACCATACTTCGGGAAGTAGCTATCTCCGGTATCTCGCAGATTAGCAACGATGCGAATCGGGTTTCGCCGTTCGGCAGGAAGAATCTTATCGCCGTTCCAATTTTCAGGCGAGAGGTTTTGGGCGTGTTGGTGGTATGCGACAAGGCGGGACACGGGGACGTCTCTCTCGATTTTGTTGACGAGGATCGGATTCTACTCGAAGCCTTCGCTTACCAAATCGGCGTCTCAATTGAGAATGCCCGTCTCTACCGCGAAGCTCTCGAAAAACGCAGGTTGCAAGCCGAGATGGAGGAAGCGGCAAAAATCCAGGCTAACCTGTTGCCCAAAATACAGCCCGACATTCCCGGATACGAGGTCGCCGGATTGAGTCTCCCGCATCACGATGGCGTGGGCGGAGACTACTTCGATTACATTCTGGAACCGGACGGGAGTTGGGGATTTGTGATTGCCGACGTTTCCGGCAAAGGGATGCAAGCCGCGTTGCTGATGGTGATGCTTCGGACCTCCTTACGCTCGGAGGTCGCGAGACAGAGCAACTTACTCGCCATGGCGATGCGGCTAAATACGCTCTTGTATGAGGGCAGCATAGGCGAAGCCTACGCAACTCTCGTCTACGCCCGATTGCATACGGAAACAGGCGAATTGACATCGGTGAACGCAGGACATAACTATCCAATGGTCTTACGGCGGGAGGGGAGTATAACGCGGCTGGAAAAGGGCGGATCGGTCGTCGGAATGTTCCCCGCCGATGTCCTGACCGAGATTGCAGAGTACGAGCAGGAAACGATACAGCTACATAGCGGAGATACCCTTCTGCTTTACACCGATGGTGTGACCGACGCAGTGGATCGGAATGGCGAGCCGTTTGAAGAGCAACGTTTATACGAACTTGCGAGAGGAATACGACATGCGAGCGCGACCGAAATATGTACCAAGATTCGCGACACCGTGGCGGAATTTCAAGGAGACACTCAGCAGTTTGACGATTTGACACTATTGGTTCTGAAAAGAAAATGAGGTGAGGCAGTAATTATGAACCGCCCGAATGGCATCTCCGAGCGAGAACGCTTTTTCACTCTCTCATTAGACATGCTGTGTATCGCCAATTTTGACGGCTATTTCCTTGATTTGAATCCGGCATGGGAGCGAACGCTCGGTTTCACGATTGAGGAACTCAAAGCCAGGCCTTTTATCGACTTCGTGCATCCCGATGATCGGGAATCGACAACGGCCGAAGCCGAGAAGATTATGTCAACCGGTAGAGATGTAGTTTCCTTTGAAAATCGCTACCTGTGCAAGGATGGCGGGTATCGGTGGATACTGTGGAGCTCCACGCTATCTCTCGAAAAACGTCTGTACTATGCTGTCGGGAGAGACATCACGCGGCGAAAGCAGGCGGAGGACGCCTTGGAACAGGAACAGAGCCTTTTGCAGACGTTCATGGATAATACGCCCGATCATATTTACTTCAAGGACAAGGAAAGTCGGTTTATCCGAATTAACAAGGCACAAACTAATCTTTTCCGTCTCTCCGACGCGCAAGAGGCGATTGGAAAAACAGATGCCGAATTTTTTACGGAGGAACATGCACAACAGGCATACAAAGATGAACAAAAAGTAATTCGGTCCGGCAAACCGATGGCAGCGAAGGAGGAAAAAGAGACTTGGCCCAGTGGAGAGGAAACTTGGGCTTCAACGACGAAGGCGCCGTTATTTGACAAGGCAGGGCAAATCATGGGCACCTTCGGTATTTCCAGAGACATTACCGAGCGAATGCGTGCACAGGCGGAGTTGCAAGCGGCGAAAGAGGCTGCCGAATATGCGGACCGTGCAAAGAGCGACTTCCTCGCCAACATGAGCCACGAACTTCGCACGCCGTTAAACGCCATTATCGGTTTTGCGGAGATTTTGCGGGATGAGATTATCGGGCCAATAAGACCGGAGCAGAGGGAATTGGTGGTCGATATTCATACCAGCGGGCGGCATCTTCTCAACATGATCAACGACATTCTCGACTTGTCGAAGATTGAAGCGGGGACGATGGATTTGGACTTCGAGACTTTTTCCGTCGTAGACGCAATGGAAGAGGTGAACACGATTGTCAATGCTCTAGCCAGCAAGAAACAGATTCAACTCGCCCAAGAGTTCGACCAAGATATAACGGTAACAGCGGACAAGACCAAATTCAAGCAGATTCTTTACAACTTACTTGCCAACGGCGTCAAGTTCACGAACGAGGATGGTCGGGTGACTACCAAGTTTGAGATTTCGGATAACTCGTTGTTAATTCAGGTGATTGATACCGGTGTGGGTATTTCACCGGAGGATCAGGAGATGCTATTCCAAGCATTTACCCAAGTTGACACATCAAAAGCACGCGCGCATGAAGGCACGGGTTTAGGGCTTGCTCTGACAAAGCGGCTGGTTGAATTACACGGCGGAGAAATATGGGTCGAGAGCACGGTCGGTGAAGGAAGCACCTTTTCCTTCACTCTACCGATGCAACGGCATGTAACTTCAAGCCCGGCTCCGATGCCCGCGAATCTTCCTGCCTCTGCCGATAACCGGACAATCTTGGTGGCTGAAGATAACGAGCAGGCTGCACATCTGCTCGGAATCTATTTGATGGAAGCGGGTTATCGCGTTGAATACGCAACAGATGGTGAAGCGGCAATCGCCAAAGCGGCGGAAATCAAGCCGTTTGCAATAACCCTCGACATCATGCTTCCGAAGAAGGACGGCTGGCAAGTTCTAAAAGCGCTAAAGGCGAATCCCGATCTCCAGTCAATCCCCGTCATAATTGTCTCTATCACCGAAGAACGTCAATTGGGATTCGGGTTGGGAGCAGTTGACCATCTTGTGAAACCGATTGATAAGGCCGCCCTTCTTGCTTCCCTACGGTCATTGCACCTTCCGGAACGGGATGGCAGCGTCCGTATCCTCATAATCGATGACGATCCGCGGGCGATTCGATTGTTGTCTACCGCTTTGGAGTCCGAGGGATATGACGTGCTAAAAGCCTATGGGGGGCAGGAAGGGATTGACTTGGCAGTTGCCGAGGCACCGGCGCTTATCATCTTGGATTTGGCGATGCCCGAAGTAGACGGATTCCAAGTTGTCAAACGTCTGGCGGAAGATCCGGAGGCGTGTGACATTCCCATTGTGATTTGCACGGCGATGGATCTTACAAACGAGGAAAAGGATCGCCTCAACGGTCAAATCCAATCCGTGATTGAAAAAACGGGGAATGTGAGACAGAAGTTGTTGGAGGCAATCAAGCGGATTGAGCGCTTCCGGACGCCGAGCACATCATCCGTAGATGATGAATAGATAGCGTCGTTGTGGGGCTTACAGAGTCGGCTTTGGATTTTCCAGTCAAAAGCAAGGATCGGGCGACTAATTTGGAAGATTCAACAAAGAAAACGACAAGGATCTTGACACATGAGCGCCAAAAGTGTTTTAGTTGTTGAGGACAAAGAACTAAATCGGAAGGTCGTGCGGATTGTGTTGGAATCAAAGGGTTATGAGATGCTTGAGGCAACTACCGCGGAAGAAACCCTTCAGATACTGAACGCAAAAACACCGGACTTGATTCTGATGGATATTGCCCTTCCCGGCGGAGTGGACGGAGAGAATTTGACCAAACAGATTAGAATGGACCCCCGATGGCAGCATGTTCCCATCCTTGCCTTGACCGCGGCGGCAATGAAGGGCGACCGGGAACGGTTAATTGAAGCCGGATGCGACGATTATATCAGTAAACCTATTGATACCCGCGTTCTAGTCAATCTAGTGGGTAAGTATGCAGGAGAATCCGGGGAATGAGCGCGCGCGTAACACCCAAAATCCTCGTTGTTGATGATGACGAAATAAACATCAAAATACTTCAGATTCAGCTTGAAGCACAGGGCTATGTCGTGCTTACCGCCACCAGCGGAAGCGAAGGCTTGGAACTGATAGCGTCGGACCCGCCGGACTTGGTTCTACTAGATATTCAGATGCCGAGAATGGACGGGTTTGAGGTGTGTCGGCGAATTCGCGCGGATGAATCAACACAGTTTGTGCCCGTAGTGATGGTCACGGCGCTAAAGGATACCGCCGATCGTATCCAATCAATTCAAGCAGGCGCGGACGATTTTATCTCCAAGCCGTTTGATGGTCACGAAATCGTGGCGCGCGTCGGCTCACTGCTGCGCATTAAAGAATACCGTGACGAGCTGGAAGCGCATAATGCCCGTATGAAAGCCGAGTTGGAGATGGCGCGGCAAGTCCAAGAAATCTTGATGCCGCAGAACGGACTCGTCGATTTGGGGGGATTCCGGATTGTGTCGCACTCCACCCCGGAGATAGAGGTGGGCGGGGATTTCTTCGATTTCTGGGAGATACAGCCGGGCCGCTTGGGGCTATTTATTTCCGACGTGATGGGTCATGGCGTTTCCGCCGCACTCGTTGCCGTGTTCATGAAGACCGTCGTCGGGGAGATTAGAGATCGGATGGGAAACGATCCCGGACTCATGCTTACTACCCTAAACACCCGGTTTAACAATACGATCAGTTCGCAGATGTTCATGTTCGCGACCGCGTTCTATGCGGTGATAGATTTGCCGAGCGAGAAAATCTTCTGCGCAAATGCCGGGCACCCGTATCCGCTCCTTATCCACCGACACCGCGGTACGTGTGAGTTCCTATGCCAGGGTGTTGCCGGAAAAGGGCTAGGGTTGTTAGCGGATTCCGACTACGAAACCGCCAATTACAACTTTGACCGTTGCAGCAGGATGTTGCTCTATACGGATGGCGCGTACGAGGCGAGAAATCCGGAAAGAAAAGAATTTGGCGTGCGCCGACTTGAGGAAACTGCCGTTCAAGAAACGGATGAATCCGGAAATGCCCTTGTCAATCGACTTTTAGGCGCCATCGAAAAGTTCAGAGACGGGATTCCGACGGATGACGATTTGACATTCGTCGCCGTTGATGTTGTTAAGCCGGATGTCAAGCCGTTCCGACCGAGGAATCATTGATTGAGATTCCCGCGAGATGTATTTTGAACAACATTAGGTATTGAAGCGTAGCCGGATTGGATAGCCTTTACGCCTTTAATTTGGTTCATGACGGTCTAAGAGCCTGTTTGAAAAGTACATTTGTAGGGTGCGATCAACCAAGCGGATAGCGCGGGCGATAGAAATCCCCTGCGCACCAGCCTCTAAAAGCCCCAGAGGGATCAAGCGAGTGAATAACGAGTGCGATAGGGATCTCACAGGTGTGCAACAATTCACGACAGAAACATGAAAAACCACTCCTAAAATGGCAAAAATGGGATTGGCACCTATTATTCAAACAGGTTCTAAACAGTGGGAGTAAGTTCATTTCCTATTCAGAATCTTTTTAGATTCAGTCATCATCCGTTTTACTAAAGTTTCAGGCAAATCAACCTTGTTTTTCTCTTTACGAGCCATCGTTCGGATTTCGTCCTCAAAAGGTTTCATTGCGTCTTCATCTTTGACTACAGCCTTAGAATAAGCGATTGCCAATTCTAATGGAAACCAGACCGCAATTAAGCTATCTTTTGCTCTCGGATACAGGAAGTACACTTTACCATCTTTAATCTTTCTCTTACCCATATAATACTCAACTATACTAATCCTTCCGTGTGGATAATTCCTATAATAACTATCCGGTTCAGGATTATCCTTTAGAAATACCATAACTTCCTCACCAATTTCAAACTCTGGCTGGCCCCCGACGTGTAGATTCATTCCGCCTTCAACCATGAATATCACCTGATTCTCACCGAGGTTAGGTTCTCCCTTGATGAGTTCATCAATTTCAATTGTTACATCGGTGGTCCAACCCGCTCGCATTTTATAATCGAGTTTTGATACTTTTCCGACAACGACAATCTTACTTCGCTCCATGTCGTAAGTTACAGAGTATTTCTTCTTTAATTCCGCCGGAACATGGTAACTGAAACTGAACGCATTCGTCAGGGATAGAATAAACAAGGTTATGATTGTGAGTATAACTTTCATTCTATCCCTCCACCTATCTTCCGCATTATCGAGCACTTAAAAGTTTAATTTCTCAGTTGGCCGTATCCCGCATCATAATTGAAAGCATGCCATTATCCCTAGCGGAATAATTCTTTCAGCAAGTAACACGTTCTAGTCGGAGTCCCTTTCCTCGATCCAGAGGATCGACATGTTAATAGAATGTGACATGTCCAGAATTCCGCGCTCCAGAGGAGCGCAATGTGGGTCGTGCATCATAAATTGACCCTCGTTTTTCGCTCTATGACTGGCTTTGAGCGAGTGTTACTTGATAAAATGAAGTTGATGATGGAAGGGCAAAACCGGTCAATCAATCGGACTCACCGTAGTGCCTTGGTGATTTTTGCTCGTTTGTGGATATATACCCCGAAATTTAGCATGTGAAAATTCGAGATTACAGATTACACAAGTCTATTATGCGGAAGATGAGCTCCATATGTCATTAGTCATAAATTAACCAAGTTGCCGCCTATGACAGAGAAACCGAGTTTTTGATTCACTGTTGCTAAATTAAGGCAAATTGGGCTGATTTTCGCCAATTTCGTGTTTCCACGTTGGAAAAAACTCGGTTTCTGCACCTCGGGGACAAAGGTGGCAACTTGGGTGAAATATGAGTGTTGCTTACATGACTAAGAGCCTGTTTGAAAAATACACTTGTAGGGTGCCCACTGCGCACAGGCCTCGCTTGTCATACTGCTTGAATCTGCGAAACCGAACTCAAAGGGCAGGTTACGTGGAGGGGGTTGTGTTCCGTGGGCGCAGTTCATCGGTTGGGAAGGTTAAAGCTAATTTGAACATCCGTTCCGCCAAATGAGTTCGGTTCCATTTTCACCTCGTCCGATAGTTGTTCTACCATGTAGATTCCATGTCCCCGCTCACGATCCGGCGATCGCCGTTGGTATATTTCCTTGAGTTTTTCCGTTGTTAACCAATCCTCTCTGTCTTGCGTTCCTTTGTCGCTAACAAGAATATCAAGTTGATGGTCGTTCACATTGATACTGATAGCGATTCCCGTGTCGTTGCCTTCCGATCCGTGCTCAATTGCATTCCCGCAGATTTCATCAATCGCAAGTTGAATGTCCGCAATGCGCTGTTGGCAGAATCCGAGTTGCTGAGCCAATTGTTTGAGAAGGGCGAGAACCGGCTCGATGTACCACAAACCGCTGGGCAACTGGATTTCAATATGCTTTTGTCCCATGTTTTAACCGCAAGTTGTTGCGCAGAAAATGAGTTGTCGCTCTGATCGTAACGCATATGTTGTCGCCACGGAAACAAGTTCGAACCAACCGATTAGAACATTCGTGCCTCGAAAATCAGGTATTCGTGCTTTGGTTCAACGTTGGATCACGCATGTCATTGAACACGTATCACGATTAATATGCTGCGGTGCATAAACGCTTTTAGGCTATCTAGGGAATTGTGACTCGGCGTCAAAAGGCCGCAATGGCGCTGTTTTCCGAATCATAGATTTCGACGACGCTAGAAGCGCCGGTGAGATCGAAGGTTCGTTTAATGTTGTCCGAAAGCCCGCACACTTTTACATCGCCGCCTCTTTGGCGTATTCGCTTTGCCACACCAACTATCGCCCCGACGCCCGTACTGTTAACATGTTCTACATTTCCCATGTTTACGATGATTTTCTGAGTTTTGCTCAAGAGAAGGTCTTCAAGGGTTTCTCGCAAGTCCGAAGCCACATAGCTTCCAAGGTCGTCCAGAATTTCAATAACGGTTACATCGGAATTTTCTCGAACGGTTAGGGGTCTGTTTCCCATTTTAAATTTCCTCTCGTCACACTAAATTTCGTAATATATCTTAAACAGATATCACCCGCTTATTGTAGCAGAAATGGAACAGTAAAGTCAAAGCAAATCAAATTCGCGGTTCTTACATATACAGCGAAATCGAAAGAAATAATTCTGGTTTGCAATCAAGAATCAAACGATCGAATCGCGAAGAGATTTACTATCGCCCTAGAATCTCTATCGCGTGAAGATCTCTATAGTCCTCGTTATCCACTCGGTTGCTCCTGTCTAATCCGGTCAGTTGACCACTCCCATAGACAATTTAAATCAGACGCAATTGATTTGATTGAACAAACAGGGGAAACACATCTAAATTTTCTGCTGACAAAAAAGCAAATCGGACTAAGTTTGTGATAATTTTTTTGGGGGTCGTAGGTTGGGTTGAACGGAATTCGTTAATGATCGCTAATCTTAGAAGAGTTTTCGAGTGCCCACTTTGCCTGAACCTGCCAAAATATGAGTGAACCCAACATTAATCGTACATTCTACCGCCATGAGACAGCCTCTATAATTTAGATGCGTTTCCCCTGAATGAACAAAAGATTGCGGTTGCAAGTCATTATTCGCGTGTGCTATACTATACAAGTTTTAACCGATTGTGGGCGGTAATGACCTATCCCGAGGATAGCACCATGACAAAGGAGGAGTCTGGTTGAGTTAGATTTAGTATTATTTTTCGTTTTCGGATGAAGCCAGATAAGTTGATGAACGAGGATTCACACAAAGAAAGGGAAACTTCAGATCAAGATACTAACGTGATGGAAGCAGCAACCGATACTTCGGAAAGCCTTCGGGAAGAGTCTCGAGGCGACCAACCGGAGGGCAGCGTGCAGAGCGCCGTTGAGGACGACACCTCGACAGGTGACGCAGAGGACACCGACGCATCTGAAACGGCGGAGGAAGATTCCGCTGTTTCTCCGGAAGCCGCTGCGCTTAGCGAAGTCACGGAGGATTCTCAGCAACCGGTTTCCGACACGCCAACTCCAGACAAAGAACCAGATGCCGGCGCATCTCTATTGAGCGACGAGTCTCTCGAAAAGGCGTACGACAACTCCATCAAAGCTTTTACCGAGGGGCAAATTGTAAAAGGCGCGGTAGTAGAGCTTAGTCGTGACGAAGTCATGATTGACATAGGGTTCAAATCCGAAGGATACATTCCGTCATCCGAGTTTGAGGCGACCGAAGACGGTCTACCCCAAGTGCAGGTGGGCGAGGAGATTGATGTATACATTGTCCGGAGGGAAGATGCCGACGGTCAGCTTATTCTTTCAAAGAAACTCGCTGATCAGACTCGTATTTGGGATGAGGTCGCCGCGGCATGTGAACAGGGAGAGACTGTCGAGGGCAAGGTCATAGAGAGAATCAAAGGCGGACTGCGTGTCGATGTCGGGTCCTTGCGAGCATTTCTTCCTGCCTCACAGATAGAATTGCGTCCGATTCCAAATCTGGATAAATACGTTGGAACGACGCTTGAACTCAAGATAGTTAAACTCAACAAACGGCGTCACAACATTGTGTTGTCCCGACGGGCGTTGCTGGAAGAGGAACTCGTCGCGCGCAAGACAGAGCTCCTTGGTGGTCTTGAGGTCGGACAGACCCGAACCGGGGTAGTCAAGAATATCACTTCTTTCGGTGCATTTGTTGACTTGGGCGGCATTGATGGTCTCCTCCACAAAACCGATATGTCGTGGAAGAAGGTAAATCAGCCTTCTGAAATCGTTTCCATCGGTGACGAGATTGATGTGCTCGTCATTGGTGTCGACCACGAAAAGGAGAAAGTGTCATTAGGGCTAAAACAGAAGACGCCAAATCCTTGGGAGGGTATCGAGGAAAAATACCCCATAGGTTCCACCGTCAAAGGAAAAGTGGTCAACATCGTCAATTACGGGGCATTCTTGGAGCTGGAAGAGGGCGTTGAGGGGCTTATTCACGTCTCGGAAATGTCGTGGACACGGCGCAATGTCGCGCCTTCCAAGTTTGTCACAAAAGATGACGAGATCGAGGCAATTGTTCTTGATATTACCAAGTCTTCGAGAAGAGTTTCTCTCGGACTTAAGCAGTTGGAGCCCAATCCGTGGGAACTGCTTGAAGGTAGATATCCGCTTGGGACAAAGATTACCGGGCGCGTGCGCAACCTCACAGATTTCGGCGCTTTCGTGGAAATTGAAGAGGGAATTGACGGTCTAATTCACGTTTCGGACCTCTCTTGGGTCAAGCGCGATGTTCATCCGCGCGAGATTTTGAAGGAGGGCGATGCGGTTGAAGTCGTGGTATTACAGATTGATCCCGCCGACCAACGCGTATCGCTGGGGTTGAAACAGGTCGAACCAGACCCTTGGTTGCAAGTCCCGGAGAAATACAAGATTGGCTCCGTCGTGACTGGCGAGATCATGAACTTGACGAGTTTCGGCGCATTTGCCAAGCTGGAAGATGCCGTTGAAGGTCTTGTCCATATTTCGGAACTAGCCGATCGAAGAATCGAAAAGCCGGAAGAGATTGTCTCGATTGGCGATCGATTGGACTTAAAAGTAATTCATCTTGATATCAACGAGCGTCGGATCGGTTTAAGTTTGAAAGCCGCGCTAGCTGAGCAGGAACGGGCGACAACGGTTCAGTATCAAGAAGAACAGTCTGAGAGCAAGGAAGAAGAACCGGCGACATTAGGCGCTTTGCTTAAAGAAGAATTAGATAAGCCAAATTCGGACAGCTGACTCCCTAACCGCAACAGTGGGGTAAGGGATTTTCAAAACCTGCCATTGCGAATTCTTCAAAATTGATCCCACCTTCTTTATGGCGCGTCCAAGTGGGACAGCTTGGATTCCATTAACCGTCGGGTATGGCATCTGACGAATTTGTCAGGTTCAGGTTTTAATCGAAGATTAACGGCTCAGTATTTCGGTGGACCGTTCGGCTATTGTCTATGCCCGTGCGCTTTGTCATTGCATCGGTTTGCCTTGGCAAGGAGGTAACTTGACTGTCACGTATGCTGCCCCGCCCTCATTCAGTTTTTCAAACCTCGCCTAAACTGAATCGGTTGGTGAAAACCCTTCCATCAGGCCACGACAAGTCTGCCTATCTCATATTTGCCCCTAAATTCTCAAGAGATTATGTGAACTTTCGGATTTTCTCGCTTGACCATTCTGCGTGTAACCTCTGGTAGATTATACATGCGTAAGATTGATAATCCGAAAGTTTTGAGGCATTAAGAGCCTGTTTGAAAAGTACAATTTGTAGGGTGCGCACTGCGCACCAGCCTCTAAAAGCCCCAGAGGGATCAACTGAGCGGATAGCGAAGGCGATAGAAATCCCACAGATAGGTAGTAAAAGCATGAAAAAGCTTCCTAACAAATAACCAAAAATGGCTTTGCTACCGATTTTTCAAACAGGCTCTAAGATGGCCAATTAACCGAAGTCAGAATCAAGACGACTGTCCACAGAGAAAAGCGGCCCATAATCAATAGTGGAACAATTTCGGAGAATAGACTTTACACTCCGAGGGTGGCGTGGAAGAGAATCTTCCAATTCTATTCATCCGAGTTGCCTCAGGAGATAAACTCTAATACTAAATCTTGCTTACTATACTCTGCGCTGTCAGAAATTGCGTCTTCTGTAGGATCAAGCGAGCGGATAGCGATCAAGTGACTGAATAGGGAACGCGATAGTAGATCCCGCGATCTCCAGGTCGCGACCCTTGTACGAAGGAACTCCGATTCCCGACCTGCTGGTGCTACGTAAGTCCTATTAGAAACAATTATCACTGGAAAAGAAAGCGCATAATACCCAACGCAGAGTATATATCTTCTTCTAATAAAATATACGGGGAGATACAAATTGAGCCGAAACTATTTGTTCACATCAGAATCCATAACCGAAGGACATCCCGACAAGGTTGCGGATCAGATTTCCGATGCCGTGCTTGACGCACATCTATCGGAAGATCCGATGAGCCGAGTTGCCTGCGAGACGCTCGTGACAACCGGACTGGCGCTTGTCGCCGGCGAGATCACGACGCACGCAACCCATGTCAATATCCCGTCACTTGCCCGAAGTGTTATACGCGACATCGGCTATGTGGACGCGTGTTATGGATTTGACAGCGATCATTGTGCCCTATTAACGGCGATTGACGAACAATCGCCCGATATTGCGATGGGGGTCGATCGCCGGGGCGCTGGAGATCAGGGCATGATGTTCGGCTACGCTTGCAACGAAACGCCGGAATTGATGCCGATGCCCATCACGCTGGCGCATAAACTCACCCGGCGTCTCGCCGAAGCGCGGAAAACGGGCGTACTTGAGTTTCTTCGCCCGGACGGAAAATCTCAGGTAACGGTCAAATACCAAGATGGGGTGCCCGTTAATGTGGATACGGTCGTTATTTCTACCCAACACCATCCGGATGTGCCCGACGGAGTGTTGAAGGAGGGCGTGGTCGAAGAGATTATTAAACGCGTCATTCCCGACGATCTGCGAAGCGGGGACATCAAATATCACATCAATCCCACAGGCAGGTTTGTCGTGGGAGGACCGCAGGGTGACGCGGGTTTAACCGGTAGAAAGATTATTGCCGATACCTATGGCGGGATGGGCAGACACGGCGGAGGCGCGTTTTCCGGCAAAGATCCGACGAAGGTTGATCGGAGCGCATGCTACGCCGCTCGGCATGTGGCAAAGAACATAGTTGCCGCCGAACTCGCTGATCGATGCGAGGTGGAGGTTTCCTACGCTATCGGAGTGGAAGAACCCATATCAGTCATGGTTGAGACTTTCGGGACCGGCAGAATCGCGGACGAACAGCTTACAACGCTTATTCAGAAGCAGTTCGATTTAACGCCGTATGGAATCATCCAGCGTCTTGATTTGCGAAAACCAATTTACAGAAATACGGCAAGTTATGGACATTTTGGTCGTGATGAACCGGGATTTACGTGGGAGTTAACAGATTACACCGATTTGCTTAAATCGGAAGTCGGAATTTGAAGGAGTGGAAATGGACTGCGATATTAAAAGTCGCGATTTGGCAGCAGAAGGAAAACAACGAATTGACTGGGCAGATCGATTTATGCCCGTGCTACGTTTAATCCGCGAGCGTTTCGAGAAAGATCTGCCGTTGGCGGGGATAAGGGCGGCTGCGTGCTTGCACGTTACAACGGAAACCGCCAATCTCATGCGGGCACTGAAGGCGGGCGGAGCGGAGGTGGTTTTGTGCGCCTCGAATCCATTGAGCACGCAGGATGATGTGGCGGCATCACTCGTCGTGCACGATGAAATACCGGTGTTTGCCATCAACGGCGAAGACACCGAAACCTACTATCAACACATCGACGCCGCCATCAATTCGCGCCCAATGATTACCATGGACGATGGCGCGGATCTCGTGTCTCGGCTTCACGGCGAAGACATGAACCCCGCGTTTGTCGAAAATGTGTTTGCGGGAACGGAGGAAACGACTACCGGCGTGATTCGGCTGAAAAGCATGGCGAACGAAGGCGTGCTGAAGTATCCCATCATCGCTGTCAATGACGCCAAAACGAAGCACTTTTTCGACAATCGGTACGGCACGGGCCAGAGCACGTTGGACGGTATCATTCGGGCAACGAATCTGTTAATTGCAGGTTCAACCGTTGTCGTAGCCGGCTACGGTTGGTGTGGTCGAGGCTTCGCGGACAGGGCACGGGGCTTGGGCGCAAATGTCATCGTCACCGAAGTCGATGCACTCAACGCGCTGGAAGCGGTAATGGACGGGTTCCGTGTCTTGCCCATGATCAAAGCCGTGACCGAGGCGGATGTTGTAGTAACCATTACGGGCGACATACACGTTCTTCGACGCGAACATTTTGAATCCATGAAGGACGGCGCGATCATTTGCAATTCGGGTCACTTCAATGTGGAAATCAACATCGACGATCTTGAGGAACTAAGCGTCGAAAAGAAGGTTGTGCGCAATTTTGTCGAAGAGTACACGCTGAAGGATGGGCGCAAACTCCATCTTCTTGGCGAAGGACGACTCATCAATCTCACCTCCGCGGAAGGTCACCCGGCAAGTGTCATGGATATGAGTTTCGCGAATCAGGCTCTCTCGGCGGAGTATATCGTAAAGAACCGCGATAGTCTGGAAAAACAGGTGTATGTTGTTCCCGAAGGGATTGATGCTTCGATTGCCGAGCTGAAACTTCAAGCGCTCGGAGTCGAGATTGACGAGCTTACGGAGGAACAACACACCTATCTGAGTTCTTGGACCATGGGGACCTAATCAGATGGCGAGTTTAAGCGTTAGCTGCTAGGGATTGATTTGGAGGGTTTGCTCTCATGAAAATATCAGATCGGTGGGAAAATGTGACTCTGCTCGTGTCCGCCGTTGCGCTTCTTCCAATCTGGGTGGCGCAATCAAAGCAGGTGCCCATGCCCGGCGGGATAACCAGCCTGCTTCAGGTATTACAGTTTGTCTTGCTCGTGGTGCTTGTTACCATTCTGATACGGCGTGTTCGGAGGGTGGTGGCGGCATTCCGCGAAAACAAGAATCGGTGAGATCAAGCGATTGGATAAATCAACCGATCATTTGTAGGGTGGGATCAAGCGAGTGAATAGCGAGTGCGATAGTAAATCCCGCGCGATAGAGTTGCCCCATAGACATCCACTAACCACTAATCACTAGACACTTACTCTTGAGGTTTCATCCAGATGAGTATCTTGGTTGTCGGATCCGCGGCGCTTGATTCGGTTGAAACACCCGCCGGTCGAGTTGAAGATGCCCTCGGCGGATCCGCGGTTTATTTTTCCACCGCGGCGAGTTTCTTTTCGGAATCCATACGAATGGTCGCTGTCGTCGGCGACGATTTTCCACAGGAACATATCGCGTTCCTTGAATCGCGGCGCATCAACATTGAAGGATTGGAACGAGTGGAAGGCGGGCAGACTTTCCGTTGGGGAGGACGCTACACCGATGACTTGAACTCGGCGTCTACACTATTTACCGATCTCAATGTGTATGGGGACTTCCAGCCAAAATTGCCGGAGTCTTATCGGGACACGCCGTACGTTTTCTTAGCCAACATCAATCCGGAGTTGCAACTCAACGTTCTCGAACAGGTCAATCAGCCGAAATTGGTTGTTTGCGACACGATGAACCTTTGGATCGATAACAGCCGCGCAGCGCTGATGCAAACGCTTGACAAGGTAGACATACTAATCCTGAACGATTCCGAGGCGCGACTATTGACGGAGGAAGGCAATCTTATCTCCGCAGCCAAGAAAATCCTTACTTATGGACCGAGTCGAGTGATTATTAAGAAGGGGGAACACGGCGCCATTTCCCTCACCGAAACGACCTTTTTCTCTGCTCCGGCGCATCCGCTTGAATCGGTGTGTGATCCGACAGGGGCGGGCGACAGCTTTGCCGGCGGTTTTCTTGGGTATGTCGCCTCGGTTGGCAACGCCGCCGAGGAAACCATACGACAAGCCATCATCTACGGCACAATCGTCGCTTCGTTCAATGTCGAGGACTTTAGTCTGGAGCGTCAACGTATTTTGAAACGCACGGACATTGATCGTCGCTACCAAGAATTGCGGGAATCGACGCGGTACTGAAGTCTCGCTAGGATTTCGGCGTGCCACTGACAGCATCGCGGTTGAATCGTAATTGCGGTTTGAACTAGGTGTGTGGTGAGAGCGATGCGGAGTGGAGATGGTGGGCAGTGCCCACCCTACAAAAACTGTTATAGATAGCAACTTCCGTCACATGATGTGAATGGCGCGATCGTACGCCGCTTCCGCCGATTCCATAACCGCCTCGCCCAAAGTCGGGTGTGCGTGAATGGTGTGAGCCAACTCTTCCACGGTTGCCCCCAAACCGATTGCCACAACGGCTTCGTGGATGAGATCCGATGCATGTGCCCCGACAATATGCACACCGAGGATGTCACCGGCATCGGAATCGGAGATGGTTTTAACAAATCCGTCTGTCTCGCGCATGCCGATCGCTTTACCGCTTGCGGCATAGGGAAATCTGCCTACCTTAACCTCGTATCCTTCCGAGGTGGCTTCGCCTTCCGTCATGCCCACTCTCGCGATTTCGGGGATTGTGAAGACGCACCAAGGAACGGTGCCGTAATCCATTTCCGCATCTTCCCCCATGCAGTTTCGTGCAGCCACAATCCCTTCCGCCGATGCCACGTGCGCTAACGCATATCGACTCGCCACATCGCCGACAGCGTAAATTCCGGGCACATTGGTTTCCATCCGCTCGTTGACAAGAATTTTCCCTTTTTCCGTCTCGACTCCCGCCTGCTCCAATCCGATGTTCTCGGAGTTCAATCGTCGTCCTATGGAAATTAACATTTTTTCAGCCGTAAACTCTTCGCCGGATTCAAGTGTAGCCTTGACCTCGGTTTCCGATTTCGCGACATGCGTGACGTTGGCTCCGGTCTTGATTACGATGCCCTTTCGTTTCATCGACTGTTGAACATGCCTGACGACTTGGACATCCTCGGTTGCAAGGATGCTCGGCAGAAGTTCAAGGACGGTAATTTGGCAGCCCAAGCCGTTGTAGATTGAGGCAAACTCGCATCCCGAAACGCCGCCGCCGACTATGATTAGGCTTTGCGGCAGTTCGGGCAATTCCAAGATGCCGGTTGTAGTCAACACCTGCCGCTCATCAATTTCGAAAATTGGAATATTCGCCGGTTCGGAACCGGTGGCAAGTATGATTTTCGACGCACTTATCCGTTCCGCCGAACCATCGGCTTTGTTTACTTCGACGGTGCCGCCGCCTGTCAGCCTACCGTAGCCGTTGATTGTGTGAACCCCGTTTCCTTTCAGCAGTTGTCCGATGCCCTTGGTCAGTTTTGTGACGGTCTCATTCTTGTGAGCCAAAACCTGGGGATAATCGATTTCGGCGCCCTGAATTTTGATACCGAACCCCCCGGCATCATGAACTTGTGTCATCAGATTCGCGACGGCATAGAGCGTTTTGGTCGGAATGCACCCGCGATTCAGGCACGTGCCTCCCCAATCCCCCTGTTCAATCAAGCACACCGCCCCGCCCATCTGGGCAGCTTTAATCGCCGCGACGTAGCCTCCGGGCCCACCGCCGATAATAGCAACGTCAAATGTGGACATCTCCGCCTCCGTGAAATTAGGTTCCTGGTAAAATGCTCGCGGGGTATTATATAGACGTGCAGGGATGGTGTCAAGATGATTTGCCGGAACAATCGGGTAACTGAACAAACAGTGCGATGGATGTACCTTATAGCCAGTTTTTTGGGTAGGAGGGAATTCTGATTCCCGACCGCGATAGTAAATCCCTCAAGCGATCGATTAACGGTAAGAGCCTGTTTGAAAAGTACATTTGTAGGGTGCGATCAACCGACTGATTAAGGAGGGCGATAGAGATCCCTCAAGCGAACGAATAGTGAGTGCGATAGAAATTCTGAAGGTGTGTAGAAACATCGAAACCCTACGGACCTAAGCTCCAGGGTGGGATCAAGCGAGTGAATAACGATCAACCGAGTGGATAACGAGGGCGATAGTAAATCCCGTGCGATAGAGATCTTACAGGTGTACAACAAGTCACGGTAGAAACATGAAAAACCATTCCTCAAATGGAAAAAATGGCATTGGCACCTATTATTCAAACAGGCTCTGAAGATCGTAGGTTGGGTTGAACGAAATTCGTTAATAATCGTTAATCTTAGAGGCGTTTCCGAGTCCCTACTTTGCATGAACATACCAAAAATATGAGTGAAACCCAACATTGTTCGAAAATTCTGCCGCCATGAGACATCCTCTAAATTAGATGCGTTTCCCCTGCCGGAACAATCGGGTAACTGAACAAACAGTGCGATGGCTGTACGTTAGCGCGTGTCTTTTGGGTAGGAGGGAATTCCGATTCCCGACCGCGATAGTAAATCCTTCAAGCGATCGATTAGCGAGTAGGATCTGCTATCGCCTTCCCTCCTTCTCACGGATGCTTTTACTGGTCACTGACCACAGGCCACTGACCACTGCTTTTCCTTTTGAATCCATTTGACAATATCTTGTGGATGTGATATGATTAAATTGCTCGGATGGAGAATATAAACTTAAGACATTCGCGAACTCATGTTGGCGCGAAGGGCTTCATTCGCCTTGGCAATAAATTGACTACGGAGTGTTTTTGAAATGACCTACGTGATAGCCGAACCGTGTATTGATGTGAAGGATACCGCTTGTGTTGACGTGTGTCCCGTGGACTGCATCCACCCAACATCATCGGACCCTAGATTTGAAGAAGTCAACCAACTCTTCATAGAGCCTGAAGAGTGCATTGACTGCGGAGTGTGCGAACCTGAATGTCCGGTAGAGGCGATTTTTATGGAAGAGGATGTTCCCGAGGAGTGGACTCACTTTACGCAACTGAACGCGGATTATTTCCAGTAATAAACTGACGAATCTCAGGCAGGCGCCGATCTTTACTGACGAACGAAAAACGGGGATGGGTACTTATCCGGGAGTTGGCTCGTCGAAAGAGTTGGCGTGAACCAACACGACCGTCGGCTCGATCTATCGTGGTGAGATTTTTGTCTACCTCTGGTGGGAATCGCCGATTATGCCGTGTCTTTCGGGTGTGACCGATTCGCCGCAACGGCGATGATATGCCCTTTTACCGTGTTCTTGTATTCGTGTCCGTTAATCTTGTTTTGCGGCGACAAGAAATGGGAGAGTGCCGTGACAGTGGTTTCCCGTCCTTCCCAAAGCGGTAATCACAGACACTCGGTAGCGTTGACAACTCAGTTTCGTGCGCTAGTCTCCTCAAGTCTCTTTCTTTGAACACACCCGAAATTTCTCAACCGCAGAGCGAAACAGGACAATTTTCGAACCGTTTCGCAACACGAGTTTGATCTCATTCGGACTTTCCCAGTCCACGCTACCGCGGAAAACCTCGCCTTCACGCATTGTCACTTCGATGGGAATTCGATCTACACGGGCTGCTACGAGTTGCCCGGTGTCGATTTGGAATCCCTCCTCGGACGAACCCACGGGCCCCAGTTTACGATCTCGAATCTTTTCGTCGTGGTGGAAGATTGCTTGCAATTTTCCGTCGTCTTGAGTTTTATAGCAGAATTTGAGGTTTTTCCTTGAAATTTCAAGGTTCTCGTCATCAATTCGGAGAGTGAATTCGTATTTATTGAATCCTTGAATAGTTCCCGAAATGATTTGATGGTCGTACAAGCCGAAGATCATATCGGTTTGAAATTCAATCTGCTTCTGAATGTATAGGTTGCCGAAGGTTGGTCGATTAACGCGCTCTGATCTCGGTTTCGGAGCGGCGGCATCGGTGGTATGTTTCTTCGCTCCCTCATTCATTCGGGATTCGACATCTTCATGCGGGACCGATTGAAGAGACATATCATCTTCCTGGGATTCAACTTCACGGTTATCGGTAACTTGAACGGGTTGATTCAGATTCAAACTCTTTTCCGGGTGCTGCGACAGGGGGCCCAAATAATCACGCGGGATAACGGCTTTGCCTTGACGAAGCCACTTCCGTTCGATTGGAGAAAGCAATACTTCGACATCTTGAGCGACCAGTCCCCTTTTCCCTTCGACGACGCTATATTCCACGCGTTGTCCAATCCGAAGTTCATCGTCTTCCCAGTATTTCACTGAAGAATTGTGTAAAAAAACATCCGCCTCTCCGCTGTCCTGTGCAATGAATCCGAACCCCTTTTCAGCGTTATAGTATTTGATTCGGCCTGTCGGCATATCTCCCCTACCTCTGCAATACCTTCATGCAGGAATCGTGTGTGAATGTATCGTTATTTTCTTAACGCATTCCGCCGCAATTACTCGCTGTGAAACAAGATTTAGAATCCCTTATCAATTATTCCGTGAATATAACGACATATTGGTGTCGAAAGATTCAAAGATAACGAATTTGGAAATCGACACCGTAGTAAAGACAGGATGGCGGCTATGCAAAAAACGGTTGTGGCAGTTAATCACAAAACCGCGGCGGCAACGGATTCGGACAATCGTAGCTCCTTGCGGGATGCGATCGCTTCGATTGTATCATGTTCGTCGTCGATTCGGCAAGTCGTGCTAGTTACAGCGACTTCGTGGAAGAGTGATGAGGGCAGTCTGCACCTGTTCTCGAAAGCAGCGGACCGGTGGCGCTTGGAGGAAAGTCACATCCCCGTGATGTTAGGCAAAAACGGGCTGGGGTGGGGGAGCGGTATCCACCGCACAATTAGTGATCCGCCTCAAAAAGCGGAAGGAGATTCCAAGGCACCGGCGGGGATATTTCGACTTGGCACCGCGTTTGGCTATGATACAGAACCGCCGGCAGGCACATTGATACCGTATCAATGTATTACAGAGAACGATTATTTCGTCGATGATGCCCAATCGGAAGATTACAATCGGTGGGTAAGGCTCGACGGGAGCACGGAGACGCCCCAGCAGATGTGGAATTCGTGGGAAGACATGAAACGCCCCGACCATCTTTATGAGTTAGGAGCCGTTGTCGAACACAACGCCGCGCCGGTCGTGAAGGGCAGAGGAAGCGCAATCTTTCTTCACGTGTGGGAGGCTAAGGGCGTACCAACAGCCGGGTGCACCTCAATGGCGAAGGATGACCTCGTGTCGTTGATTCGATGGTTGAAGCCTGCCAACAATCCATGTCTCATACAAGTCCCTGTTGATGAACTGGGGCGTTTGAGCCTGGATGCGAAAGCCTGCTTGTAGAATCAACCGACCGAATAGCGAGGGATCAAGCGAATGGATAATGAGATCAAGCAAGCGAATAGCGCGCGCGATAGCAGATCCTGCGATAGCTATCCCATAATGAATCCCGAAAGAGATCTCTGAACTTACTGATTAAGGAAGGCGATAGAGAATCTTGATAGCACCCCATTATCCTTGTCGGAATAATTCTTTCCGCAAGCAACACTTACTAGTCAGAGTCCCTTTCCTCGATCCAGAGGATCGAAATGTCAATAGAATACGATATGTCCAAATTTCCGCGCTCCAGAGGAGCGCCATGTGGTGTGTTACTTGGTAGCGCCCCATTATTCCTATCGGAATAATTCATTCAGCAAGTAACACTTTCTGGTCGGAGTCCCTTTCCTCGATCCAGAGGATCGAAATGTTAATAGAATGCGACATGTCCAGATTTCCGCGCTCCAGCGGAGATCAAGCGAATGGATAATGAGCGCGATAGAGATCCCCCATTATCCCTGTCGGAATAATTCTTTCCGCAAGCAACACTCATTATTCGCTCCATGACAAGTTTTGAAAAAGCATTCCTTCGTAGAATGGTTTCACTCCAGCGGAGATCAAGCGAATGGATAATGAGTGCGATAGAGATCCCCAATGTCAATAGACATCTTTCCAAAATAGCTCTTTAGAAGTTAGCTTGATAACTTAACACGTATGTGGTATGCTGTAACAGGCAAGCTGTCATGGCGGCGGAACTTTTGTCTGATAGCATTACGATTCCTGAGAACCCGCTCTAGCAAAGGAATTCTCCATTTCAGGAAATGCTAACACGCCGCTAGAATCGACGCTCCGAAAAACGAGGATCCAAGCGTTCATTGAGACAAGAGATGACCGAATGGGGAAACATATTGAGCAGCAAATTTATAGACGCATCATTACTTTCTAAACCGTTATCCATGCCTCCTCAAAAAATGGGGTGAAATATGTGCGCGGACTTTAGCGGACTTTAGCGAAGTGTGTCGCACACGGCTTCAAGCCGCGCCCGGCAAGGCTTCAAGTGCAATTTCAGAGCTTGTTGAGAAAATCCGCTCTAATTTCGACAACGTCACTGTAAACGAGCCCCGGAGTCTGCTTGCTGTCGCGCGCTCCGTCATCCCATTGATGGCTTTTGGGCATGTCATTGAGCTAGTGAATTACAAGCGATCAACTGAGCGAATAGATTAACCGACCGAATAGAATCAAGTGAGTGAATCCTGATAGTGAATCCCAATAGAGATTCCTTCGGAGGGTTAGAGGGGTTTCCTGAGATGAAGGCCTTGAAACTTAAAAGCGCAATTTCTAGCGACGTGAAATAGAACTTAATGTGGAACACAGAACTCGGATACCATCGGAGCCCTGACCATTAATGTCATTTCCAAGTCAATTAGAACAAACGCAGATGCCATCAGACTCCAGGCTTTTTTGGAAAGATGTCTAATATATAGAAATGGTATTAACGCCTGTTTGAAAAGTACATTTGTAGGGTGCGCACTGCGCACCAGCCTCTAAAAGCCCCAGAGGGGCGGAAGGTGTATAGAAACGCCAGAGTCACGTTCGCCAAAGCCCCAGCGGGGCGACAGGTACGCAGAAGACAAATATAAAAACGCGAAAAAACCTTCCTACAAATGACCAAAATTGCTTTGCTACCGATTATTCAAACAGGTTCTTAGCGCCGTGACAGGTACGGTGCAATCTTGACGATTCGTTAAAATAATGCTACCATCTAGCCCTAGAGTGACCTCCGAATCGCGATGGTATCACATGGTATGAAGGAGAAGATTATGAGCATGGAATACCCGCCCCAGATTGATGAAATTGTTCAGAAACTCGATGCGCGTCAACCGCTGCCCCCGCTCGTGCCGGAGAAGGAGTGGGATTCCGAGTTGACGAAACAGATTCACGCAACCCCGGCAACAGATCTCTTTAACGGTCAAGCGCTCAAAGATTCATCCTTGGCAAATGCCGTGAAATCCGGACTGCTGCTGTGGAACGATGCGTTGGATAACTCTCACAACGTCTCCCAGAGTATTCGCTCCAAGACGGGCAGTTATTGGCACGGTATTATGCACCGGCGCGAACCGGACTACAGCAATTCCAAATACTGGTTCGCCCGGGTGGGAAGCCATCCCGTCTTCCCGACGCTGCGGGTGCGCGTTCTAGATACCCTCAAGGCTGGTTCAAATCAACCGGCTCAACTTGCCCGCTACGCGGGTACAATCGAGCAAAACGACAACTGGAATGCCCCGCAATTCATCGACTGGTGCGAAGACGCTGCCAGGCATGCCGACGGCGAAGTCATGGAGTTTTTGCAAACCGTGCAGGTGGAGGAGATTAAACTCCTGTTGGATTACTCCTACCGGAATGCACTTGCCTGAAAGCGAGCAAGTCTGAAGTTCGCCCTGAATAGCTCTCTGATACGAGAGTTTTGTGTCCGATGTATGGAGAAGTTGGTTGGCCTTGCTGAATCGGGAGACTATTCATAATTTAAAGGAGAAATCAATGAATTTCCGACAAAAAATCACACTCAGTTTTTTGCTCACTATTGTTTTGGGCGGCGTTGCGTTTGCGCAGGTTGTCGACATCCCCGACCCGAACCTTCGCGCCGCCGTTGCCGATGCTTTGGCTGTCCCGCATGGTGCCCCCATCACGCAAGCGGACATGCGCCAGTTAACGTCACTTAACGCTAAGAACCGTCAAATAACAGAGCTCACCGGCTTGGAGTATGCCACCAACCTGACCGAATTACGTCTGGGCGAAAACCCGATTACAGATATCAGCCTGTTAGCGCACCTCACACAACTCAGTTTCTTGCGGCTTAATGACTGTAGGACGATTGACGATATCAGCCCCTTAGCGCATCTCACACAACTGACAGTGCTAGATTTAGACCGCAACCTGATTATCGATATCGGTCCGCTGGCAGGCTTGACGGCGTTAACCTCATTAGATATGCGCTCCAATCAAATCGAAAACCTCAGTCCGCTTGCAAACCTAACGCAACTCACGCAATTGCTTCTGAGCAACAATAAGATTGTTGATATCAGTCCGCTTATAAACCTGACACAACTCACGCAATTGTTACTGAACAACAATAAGATTGTTGATATCAGTCCGCTTACAAACCTGACACAACTCACGCAATTGTTACTGAACAACAATACGATTAAAGATGTGCGTCCGCTTGTAACTCTAATGCGCTTGGAGGTTCTTCACATCCAGTGGAACAGCATTGCGGAGCATAGTCCGATCGACGGATTGTCGCTGAGTGATTTTCTCTACGACCAAACATGCGAGATTCCGCCACTGCCGCTTGCACCACGATTAGCAAATCGAGATTATCCAAACGTTGCCGGCGCCAACTGGATTTTCGGACAAGATCCACGCATTGATTTAATATATGGAAACCTCCTTTTCCAGATGCATCCGCACGCTGACGGTCGGTTGACAGGCGACTTTGTACGCGGGTTAAAGGAGCGGGACGAATTCATCGCGGCTAATCCGAATGCGGTGTTTTTAACGGCACTTAACGATACCATAGGCGCCGGAGAAAGACAGTACTTGCCGGACTGGCAGGACAAATCGCCGCATTATTGGATTAGGGATCCCAACGGAAATAGGCTGATAGATTTCACACATCCGGAGGTGCAAGATATTATCGTGCAACAAGCTGTTAGTGTTTCGAAATGCGGGCTGTTTGACGGCATCATATTCGACTATTGGCAAGAGGATCAGGATCTGCTGCACGGTTATGTCAGCCTCGAAGCACAACTTCAAGCGCGGATAAACATCGTGCGGCGGATACGTGCGGCGACACGCCCGAACTTCCTCATCCAGGTCAACTCGAACTATGATACATTGTCGCACACAGGAGATTACATCAACGGCCTGTCGATGGAGACGGGGCTTCCGCACCACCGGTGGCATGCGCCGGAGGAGCGCGAAGAATTTGTGACGCTAGCCGAAAACACTTTAATTTGGGCCGAGGAGAATATGCGCGAGCCTCGTATAAACGCGATTTTCGGGGAAGCGCTTCCCCCCGATAAGGGATCGCGGTCGGATAATTTCCAATGGGTTCGTTTAATCACCACGTTAAGTCTGACGCATTCGGACGGGTATGCAATGATGCAAAACCTTCCCAAGGACGACGGGCATTGGCACAACTTCTGGGACGCGGACTTGGGTCAACCGCTGAGCGCGAAAAGGCAACTGTATCAAGATATAGATGGGCTTTATATTCGGGAGTTCACTAACGGTTGGGCAGTGTATAACCACAGCGGTTCGCCTCAGGCGATTACGTTGCCGGAGAAGGCGGAAGGCGTCGCCAGCGGGTTGGTGAACACGGAGCACGCGCTGGCTAACCTTGACGGCGAGATGTACCTGCGAATCAAACCGAAGAATCCCGCCGATGTCAACGGCGATGGCGTGGTGAATATCTTGGATTTGACGATTATTGCCCGAGATTTAGGGACGGATAGGTTGGAGGGGGATGTGAACGGAGATGGGGTAGTGAACATTCTTGATTTGGTGTTTGTGGCGGACCAATTCTGAATCACGGATTAAACTGATTACACGGATTGCACGGATTGAAACCGCACGATCTTTAAATCCGCGAAAACCTTTAATCCAATCAAGGGAACGGATAGCGAGTGCGATATAAGATTCCCGCGATAGCAAATGCTGCACGGCAGAAATCCTTCGTTATTCTTTGTGAAGAAGAAGCTAGTACAGAGAGAATAGGGATATCGCTGCTCGCTCCGCAAATGTATGACATACTCGCGACCGGAAGACGGCATACCGCGGTGGGGCGACATGCGGCAGTTTACGTTATAATAGGGTAAATTCTTATGAAGACGTCATCTCAAGAGAACGCTCAACGGTGGATTGAAAGCTGGAAGCGTGCATCGGTTGCTTTGAAAGCGGTGAAACGACACGAACTCCGCACCTACGATTATGCGAAAAACCAAGCCATTGTGGACGGGATGTTACAATGGGCTTTTGAACATCGAAAGGTGAGGTTAAGCAGCGGACTGGTTGAACAACAACGCCTTTTCATGAAGATGAAATCATCATTAAGTGATTCGGCGTCTTAGTATGCAACATTGAAGGATACGATGAATCCTTTATTTCAAGCAGGGCTAGATTTCCAGCAATTCATGCAGGAGAAAGAGTGGCAATTCTGTTTCATCGGCGGGCTTGCCGTTATCCGATGGGGAGAAGTCAGGGTAACGCAGGATGTCGATCTCAACCTGCTATCGGGGTTTGAGGACGAAGAGATATACGTGGATTCTCTTCTTTCGCGTTTCAAATCTCGTATATCTAACGCCAAGGAGTTCGCCTTGACGAATAGGGTGATATTACTGCTCGCCTCAAATGACGTTGCTGTTGACGTTTCCTTGGGGGGGCTTCCATTTGAACAAGAGATGGTTGAGAGAGCAACCTCGTTTTCTTACGCACCCGAATGCTCGTTGATAACGTGCTCTGCCGAAGATCTGGTCGTACTCAAAGCGTTTGCTGATCGTGGGAAAGATTGGATGGATATTGAAGGCATTTTGGTTCGGCAAGATTGTGGTTTAGATTTGGAGTATATCATTGATCGATTAACGCCTCTGTGTGAATTGAAGGACGCGCCCGAGATTGTAGAGAAGTTGCACCATCTCGTAGAGGAAAGATGATTTTTACTTGGGATCTACTACCAAATCTGTCGGGAGAAGTCTTGGCTAGTGACTCAGCGACATGAGTCCTGCACGAACAAACACTTGTCGAAACCGGTTGGAGTAAAGAACAATGGCGATGATTGAAATTGGATCCACCAAGCAGTTCTTCTTCGATGATTTCCTGATTGAAAGTTTGACCAACGCCAAACAGGGACTGAACCCCGCAGTAAAGGTGGATGACAACCCCATCCTCCGACCGGAGCGTCCGTGGGAAGGCAACTTCATGCGGCCCATCACGGTGTTTTTTGACCCAAGTGATCAGGTCTTCAAGATGTGGTACTCCTCCTCGACTACCACGGTACGCCTTGAAAACGGGAAGCCGGTTCCCGGCGGTGCTTCGGGTATTCAGTGGGATATCCGAGGCGAAGTGATGTGTCTGGCGACCTCCGAGGACGGGATGCACTGGGAGCGACCATCGTTGGGGCTCGTCGAGTTTGAAGGCTCGACGGACAACAACCTCCTCCCCGAAAAGGAAAATCTGCCGAGGTCGCCGGGTTTCCTGGACCTGCACGAGAAAGATCCCGCCAAACGTTACAAGGCGATGCTCATGATCGGCGACACGCATACACGAGGGATGCAATACAATCTCTTCTATTCCCCGGACGCGCTCCACTGGACTCGCTACGAAGGCAACCCCGTCATTGATACGGGGCAGGAGTTGGGGCGTTGGGCGGGTCGGTTCCAAGGCTGGGATCCGATCCGCGAGACGTATTACGTCACGATGGAAGCCAGCCACCACTGGCGGGGACCTTACGGAAAACGGCTTGTCGGCAGGGCGGAAAGCCCGGACATGATAAACTGGAGTGAGCCGGAGATTATCCTTGTGCCGGACGAGCACGACTATCCCGACACCGAGTTCTATAGCATGCCGCTCATCCCGTACGAGGGCATCTACGTCGGGCTGCTGTGGATCTTCCGCACAACGAACGTGACGCATCATCCGGAGGTCATCTTCAGTCGGGACGGATTCCACTTTCAGCGGAACTACCGGGAACCCTTCATCCCGCGCGGCGGTTCGCTATCGGACTTTGACTCCAGCAGCGTGTACGCCGAAACCATGATCGTTCGCGGGGACCGTATCCTCACCTACTATATCGGCACAAACAGTCGATCGCCTGAAATTGCCTTGAAGTTGGGCGACAAGTCCGTGGAAGGGATTGGGCTGGCGATCTCACGGCTGGACGGATTCGTCTCTCTCGACAGCGGGAAGGGTTGGGTTACCAAGGACAGGTCCGAGGAGGAACTGCAACACATCTACACCGAGCATCAAATTTTCCATGAGCCCGAGTCCTTCGGTCAGATGACGACCCGCCCGTTCGGGTTCTCCGGCTCTCGCCTGTACCTGAACACAAGCATGGCACCGATCGCCGCGGGACCGGGGCTAGGGGAGGTTCGGGTTGAGGTTTTAAGGGCAAACCACAAGAAATTGCAGGGATTTAGCTTCGACGATGCCGACCCAATCACAGAATCCGGTACGTCCCAAGTTGTCTCGTGGAACGGCAGCTCGGACGTGAGCGCGCTGGCTAACCAGCCGGTAAAGTTGCGTTTCTACTTCAAGAACGCCAAACTCTACTCTTTTCGGTTCAAGTAATGTCACCGACTCTGCGCGGAGATAAAAATACATGTTCCGCTTCACGCGTTCAATGCACAAGCATTTTAGAGAAATGGTATAATTTGTACATTGCGGTAGGTTCGGTTTCCTAACCGAACCGGTATTTATCCAGTCTCGTAGGTGCGGTTGGAAACCGCACCTACGGTAATGTGTGTAAATAACTATGTATGTGAATGACTACAAATGTCGTAACGCCCTAGCCACTGACTATTTTTCACTTGACCAAATGCCCGCGTCTGATATAATCCCGCAGCGTTTTCGACGTGGGCTGTCACGGTTTCCAGAAGAGGAGTCATCGACGCACTAATGACCACCAATTCATCTTGACTCAACAAACAAGGTTGTTATTGAAAACAGAATTTCGTAAGTCTGCATATAACACCATCTCACGCAAGGAGGCAATACCATGAATCTTCAAAGCGCACGTTCCTGCCGACATCTCGTTCCGGTTGTTTGTATACTTGCAATCGTGATGCACACCGCCCTCGTCTATGCAGGTTCGGTGCCACCGGCGTTTAAGTATCAGGAGATTAAAAGGCTTCACAAGAAAATGCTCCAAGGCAGCGGATCGGGCGACTTAAACATGCTTATCGATAAAGCGGCAGTGTTTGTCAATGAGCATCCCGGGTATAAAAGGGTAGCACGAATCCATTATATCCTAGGCAATGCACTGAGCCGCGCAGATCGCCCCGAGGAGGCGCTCCAGACGTATCAACGCCTCACAAAGGATTACCCCGATGGTTCGTTCCCGGGGGACGCATGGCTGGAGATGGGACTGGCTTATGATAAGTTGGGGCGGCATGACGAAGCCGACGCCGCTTATAAGCAACTTGTCGATCACCCCAAGTACGGCTCTCGTCCCTTTGCCAAGACCGCCAAGAGCATATTGGCTTTGGACAGAGCGTCTCGCAACGGCGAACTTCCGTCCAATAGATTCCAAATGGGATCGCCGGACGAACTGCTCGGTAAACCGGCCATCGACTTCCATGTCAAGGATGTGAATGGCGGGGACCTTTCCTTGGAAAACTACCGCGGGAAAATCGTGTTGCTCGATTTTTGGGCGGTGTGGTGCGCGCCTTGCCGCGCGGAGACACCGCATCTGAAAAGGGCATACGAGGAGTTTAAAGATCGGGAATTTGAGATAGTCGGCATCAGCCTGGATCACGAAAAATCCAAGTTACTGGCATACATCGAGGAGCACGATATCGCTTGGCCTCAGTTTCTTAATGAGACAGGGGAAAACGATGTTGCTCAAAAGTATAAAGTCATGGCAATTCCGCAGACTTTCCTCATTGATCACGAAGGCGTGATTCGCAAAGCGGACCTGCGGGGACATGCCCTTGAACCGGCGATTGCCGAATTGATTCAAGAACGTGATGCAAATTTGGGGGCGGCAACCAGCCCCGAGAAGTGATAATTCTGATATTGATTCATGAACGGCGTAACAGATGAATATCCTTGGTATTGACACCTCGTGCGACGAAACTGCCGCCGCAGTGGTCGTCGATGGAAGAGAGGTTTTATCCAACATCATCTCTTCACAGGTTGACCTGCATCGGAAGTACGGCGGGATTGTACCAGAACTGGCGTCTCGGAAGCATGTCGAGTCGATTAACTACATCGTGGACCAAGCGATGATCGAGGCGGGAACTACGTTTGATGATCTCGGTGCTATCGCGGTGACGAATCGACCCGGATTGATAGGCGCGCTCCTGGTTGGCGTTGCCGCGGCGAAATCTCTGGCATACGCGCATGACCTTCCATTGCTCGGCATTAATCACATCGAAGGGCACATCTACGCGAACTTCATGGTGCACGGGGAACTTCCCTTTCCGCACGTATGTCTGACGGTTTCCGGGGGACATACCCTGCTGGTCGAGGTACAAACGGGATGGCGGTATGAAGTGCTCGGTGGCACACTGGACGATGCTGCCGGGGAGGCGTATGACAAGGTTGCGCAGTATCTCGGTCTCGGCTTCCCCGGTGGAAAGGTAATCGACGATTTGGCAAAGCAGGGCAATCCCGCGGCGATTGAATTTCCCCGCCCGATGCTCGACAGCGGCGACTATCAGTTCAGTTTCAGCGGGATAAAAACCGCCGTTCGATATTACGTGGAGAAAGCAAAGTCCTCCGGGGAGATGTCTCCTATCGAAGACATCGCAGCAAGCATTCAGGCTGCTGTCGTAGATGTGCTGGTGCGCAAGACCATCCGCGCGGCAGAAGAGAAAGATGCAAAAGCCGTTACGCTGACCGGCGGTGTCGCCGCGAACAGTCAACTCCGCGTCTCAATGTCCGAAGCGGCAAATAGCCTTGGCGCAAAGGTCTACTATCCGCCAATCAACCTATGCACCGACAACGGCGCAATGATTGCCGGCATCGCGTATCACCAGTATCAGTCCGGGCAGAGGGATGCGCTTGACCTTAATGCTTCCGCTGCCGGACCAATTGCGGAGTTGCAACATCAGATTGCCTCGTAGGGCAGTTTGTCATTCTCTCAAAGTTTGCATGTTTATTTCCCGTTCGCGAGTCGGGCTAGAAGCCCGACCTACTGGATTGAGTAGTAATACCATTTCGCTTGAATAATAGTGCATATGATGTCTGAATCATATCATCCACTTTCTTCGTAGGCGGGGCATCTTGCCCCGCCGACTTCGCACGAAGACTAGACTTCCTGTTCCGTTCCACGCAGATTTCTTGATGTGATTTACGCAATTAATGCACTAGCATTTTTGAGAAATGGTGTAACTTGGATTACCTATATTCGTGAATTCATTTCCTCCGCAACTGCTCAATCAAGCCGTTGAACTCTTAAGAGATGGCGGTGTTGTCGCCTTTCCAACCGATACCGTATACGGCGTAGGAGTGGACCCGTTCCAACCGGAAGCGGTGCGAAAGCTGTATCGGATAAAGGGACGACCGGATGACAAACCGATTGCGATTCTCGTCGGTTCGATTGCGGATGTCGAGCAGGTCGCTCAATCTGCTTCAGAACCCTTTTCTCGACTTGCTGACCGGTTTTGGCCCGGGGGATTAACGCTGATCCTTGAAGCGCGAGATTTGCCTCCGGAAATCACTGCCGGTGGAAGTACCGTGGGCGTCCGAATGCCGGATCATCCGTTGACATTGGAACTCCTGCGGGAATTTGGTGGTCCCATCGCGACCACCAGCGCGAACAGGTCGGGAGAGAATCCGGCAACATCTGCCGAGGAGGTGGACGTACAACTTGGGGATCGCGTCGACCTGATTGTGGACGGCGGAACTACCTTCACGAAAGTCGCCTCGACGGTGCTGAATCTCTCGGTTTCGCCCCCAAAAATCCTCCGTCACGGCGGCATTCCTGACAAACTTTTGATGGAGTGTCTCAAAGACTAAAAACCTGTTCACACAAACCGCGTGAACTTACTCCCACACTTTTGACGGAGTAACCACGCAAACAAAAAATTGGCATTTATTTTCCAAACAGGTCGAGGATGATGAGGAATGGGATCTTCCGACCTTCCATTCTTCCAGCCCCAAGCCGATGGAGGATATTCCCATGGCACGACAAGTATTCGTAGACATCGACACCCAATATGATTTTATCAGCCGAGATGGAGCGCTATCCGTGCCCGGCGCCGAAGAGATTCGAGGCAACTTAAAAGCATTGACGGATTACGCCGTGCAGAACGGCATCAGGATTGTCGCCTCCGCGGATGCCCATGTCCCGGATGACAAAGAGTTTGAAGTTTTCCCTCCTCATTGCGTCCAGGACACCCCGGGGCAGAAGAAAATCGAGGAAACAACCACGGAGGCTACGGTTGTGCTTAAGAATGACGCAACAGAAACAGCGCGAGCCAATCAGATCGAAGACGCCGACCAGATTCTGTTGGAGAAACAAACTTACGACGTGTTCACCAATCCCAGCGCGCCCGGGATATTTGAGGCGGCCGGTGGCGATGAATACATTATTTACGGTGTAGCCACCGATTACTGTGTCAAGGCTGCTGCTGTCGGTTTGCTTGAACGAGGTTACAAAGTGACGGTCGTCGAAGATGCTATCGCGGCTGTTACGGAGCAAACGGGAAAGGAATCCATCGCGCTGATGGAGGAGATGGGAGCGGCATTCAAGATGACGCATGAGGTTGTCGGCGGGTAGTCGGAGAAACGCATGGACACTTGCGGAAAAACCGGTTTGGCGTATCACCCCGATTATGTCAACCATGACACGGGACCGGGGCACCCGGAACGTCCAGATCGCATCAGAGCCGGGATCCAGGCGATTCAGGCATCAGATTATTGGGAAGAACTGCATCACATCGAACCGACCCATGCCTCCGTGGAGCAACTCCGGTACGCGCACGCCAGCGACTACATCGACCATGTTCGGCGATGCTGCGAGCAGGAAATCAACCTTGATTACGACACTCCCGTTGTGCGGGAATCGTTCGACATTGCCCGCCGCTCAACAGGCGGGTTATTGAGAGCGGTTGACGCGGTGATGTCGGGAACGGTTCGAAACGCTTTCGCACTTGTTCGTCCACCGGGACACCATGCGACACCGAGCAGGAGTATGGGATTCTGCTTGTTCAATAATATCGCAGTTGCGGCTCGCTACCTGCAGCGCGAGCATGGTGTCCCCAAAGTAGCGATTATCGATTGGGATGTACACCACGGCAACGGCACGCAGGATATATTCTACGCCGACCCGTCGGTCTTCTTCTTCTCCATTCACCAATCACCGCTTTATCCCGGCACTGGTGCAGCCAACCAGACAGGCTCCGGTGATGCGGTCGGTACAACGCTCAATACTCCGGTGCCGGCAAGGAGCGATATTTCTACTTATGTGGAAACCTTCGAGAAGGTGCTCACTCCGGCGCTGCTGAACTTTTCTCCGGATTTCATACTCATCTCAGCCGGATTCGATGCCCACCGGTTGGATCCGCTCGCCACCATCCATCTGACCGGCGAAGGGTTTGGGACGCTTACTTCAATCGTGCTCGACATTGCAGCAGAAACTGCCGAAGGTAGAATTGCTTCGACATTGGAGGGGGGATACAGCCTGAAGGGGTTGTCGGAGTCTTTGGTCGCGCACGTGGAACAACTCGTAAAGAGCACGTGAAGGTAGATGAAATAACCGCTGAAACTGAGTTTTTTCTTGAAAACTTAGTTTCTTCCGTCCGCACTTCTGTAGGGTGCGATCAAGCGAATGAACGATGAGTACGATAAAAATCCTCTGCGCACCAGCTTTTGGCTTTATAGGTTAGGCGCTGTCCGCTATTATTCTGCTGATTCTCATCTTTTCCGTCCAACATGAATAGCGACGATGCCAAACGTCTTCCGATAGAACGTAATATCCTCCAGGCCACATGACCGCATCATCCGTCCCAATTCCTCACAGTCGGGAAAATCCATCACAGATTTCGGGAGATAGCCGTAAGCATCGTCTCTGTTTTTCGAGACCAGATTCCCGATGAAGGGCAGAGCCTTCGTAAAGTAAAAGTAGTAGAACCACCGAAACAGCCGATTATTCGGTTGTGTAAACTCCAAAATCACGATACGTCCGCCGCTGACGGCTACCCGTGCCATCTCTCGGATACCGTTTTCAAGGTCGGCAACATTGCGAATACCGAACCCGACCGACACCACATCAAATGTGTTCTCCGCAAACGGGAGTACGAGCGTGTCCGCCTCTATAGGAAAAAAAACCTTCGAGCGTTTCTGTTTCTCAGCCTTCCGCTTGCCGACCACCAACATTTCAAAGCAGAAATCTGTTCCGATTACCTCTGCATTCGATCCTATTTCATCGGCATAGGCGAGGGCGAGCTCCCCGGTGCCCGTGCAGACATCGAGCACCTTGCTCCCCTGTGTGACGCCGCTGACACGAGCGGTGAACCTCCGCCATGAACGATCGAACCGGAGACTCAGGAGCGAATTGAGGAAGTCGTACTGCCGCGCTATGGAGGAGAAAATCTTGTGAACGTAGATTGCCTTGTTCATTGAGAGATTGTGGTTAGGACTGTAGGAGCGATCAAAGGAATGGGCAATGACTGCGATAGAGATCCCTCTCCGAATCGCGATGTATCGGGAATCGGAATTCCCTCCTACATTAACTACGCAACTCACCACCCAGTTCCGAACTTAGCCTTTTGACAATTCTTTCGTGGACCTGATCTACCTGTTCATCGGTAAGGGTTTCCGTCGGGGAGGAGTATTCAATGGCATATGCGAGGCTTTTCTTGCCATCCGGCACTTGGTCTCCGATGTAGAGATCGAACAGACGCACAGATTTGACCAAAGCGCCGCCGGAAGAACGGATGAGTTCATCGGGACCACTCGCGGGAAGATCGGCGTCTACCACGATGGCAAGGTCCCGATTAACGCTCGGATAGATTGAAATCGATTCAACCCGGCGAGTTAAATCTGCCGCATCTGCCAAGACCTCAAAATCTAACTCAAACAGGTATGCCTTATACCCAAGATCGTAGCTCTCAAGCACCTCCGGGTGAACTTCTCCAAAAATACCGAGAGATTCCCCATTCACGGCAACGGACGCATTTCGACCTGGATGCAGGACAGGATGCTGTATGGTTGCGATGGCGTAATCGGATATACCGCAGACGTTGAGCAAACCTTCGACGACTCCCTTGATGTCGAAGAAATCCGCCGCCCGGTACGGGTCGCCATGAACGCCGGCCCCAACATTCCCCGCAATGACACCTGACACACGTTCGGGCTCGTTAGGCAACTCGGAGTCTCCGCTAGGCATAAACACTTTGGACATCTCGAAAAGTTGAATGTTTTCTACGCGATAGTTTCGATTCCGCTGTGCATTTTCAAGCAGACTGGGAATAAGCGTTGTTCGCATGATCGACATGTCTTCGCTCAGAGGATTGCGGATTTTGAGCGCATCTCTCGCTGGATCGGATGTCTCAAGCCGTATGCGATCAAGACTCTGCGCGTCGTAGAAGGAGTAGTTTATGGCTTCCATCATCCCCGACGCAACGAGGTAGTTCCTCACCCGTTCTCGCAACTCCGATTTTGCGGTTGATGGAGCCGTAGGAATATTGCCCGTGGGCATCGTTGTCGGAATTCTGTCGTAGCCGTGCACGCGCGCGATTTCCTCGATTAGGTCAATCTCGCGATTCACATCCGGTCGAAACGTCGGAACCGTGACTTCAAATGTGGACGACACGTTGAATCCGAGATGGGTCAGAATCTCATTCATGTCGTCGGAGGAGATCTCAGTTCCGAGCACGAAGTTGACACGCTCCGGTCTCAGTTTTACTTGCACCGGGGGACGTCTCCCCGGATAAACATCAACGATTCCCCTCGCGATTTCTCCCCCGGCAAGTTCCGCGATTAGTTGCGCCGCACGATTAATCGCCGGTATAACCCCCTCCGGATCCGCGCCGCGCTCGAATCGGTGCGAAGCTTCGGTGTGCATACCCAGCGCTTTTGAGGTCTTTCGAATGCTCGGCGGATGGAAGTACGCGCTCTCAAGCAGCACATCGACCGTTTGGTCGGAAATCTCCGAATCAAATCCACCCATAACGCCAGCCAGCGCGACCGGTTTCTCGGCATCGGCGATGACCAGCGTGTCCGACGCGAGTTTCCGTTCCGTTCCATCAATCGTGGTGAGGGTTTCGTCGGGCGCTGCCCGTCTTACAACAATCCGGTTTTCAGCCAGTTTATGATAATCGAAGGCGTGGAGCGGGTGACCGCATTCCATCAGGACAAAGTTGGTAATATCAACGACGTTATTGATTGCCCCAACGCCGACCGATTCGAGTTTCCGCTGCAGCCAGTTTGGTGATGGCGCAACCCTGACGCTTCGAATAACCCGAGCCGCGTACCGCGGGCATAACTCCGGCGCGTCAATCGCAACGCTCGTCAGTTCCCGGATATCCGCAGTATCTTCTTTCACGTGGACTGACGGCAACTTTACAGAGTTGCCCGTTTCCGCCCCGATTTCCCGTGCGATGCCAATCATGCTGAGACAATCCGGGCGGTTCGGCGTAACCTCAAGTTCCAAAACAACGTCGTCCAGCCCTAACGCCGTCGCTAACGGCGCACCGACAGGAGAATCATCAGGGAGTTCCATCAAACCGGACGTGTCTTCGCCGATTCCAAGTTCTGTTTCCGAGCAGAGCATTCCGAGCGACTCTTCACCGCGGATTTTCGCTGCTTTTATCCTCAAGCCCGTAACCAACTGAGTCCCAACCAACGCGGCGGGGGCAACCAGCCCTGCGCGCGCGTTCGGAGCGCCGCACACAATCTGCACATCCGCACTCTGTCCCACATCAACATCGCAAAGGACGAGTTTGTTTGCGTTTGGGTGGTTTTTAACAGCGTTTATTCTGCCTACGACCACGCCATCCAAACCTTCTCCAAGTTGCTTGATGGATTCGGTCTCTACCCCGAGCATCAACAAACGATCCGCCAATGCCTTCGGAGAGAGGTCAAAGTCGATGTATTCTTTTAACCAGTTTATTGATACATTCATAAGTGATGTTTCTCCACGCTCGAATCATACTTCGCAATGGAATCTTCAATCCTCAAATCCCCAATTTCGCCTTGAAACCGAGTTTTTTCTGCAAAACTCGGTTTCTTTCTTCCATCCTCTCGTAGTGTGGATTCGGCGAGCGCCAAGTCGTCGATTTTCCCTCTTCTCGTACTTTCAATGTTCATAGAAAATCGTTCAGTCCCATCGTCCGTTCCAGAGGATTGAGGATGGTGCGGAGAGCAATCTTCCAGCCTTCCGCCTTTCCTTCCAATCCAACCCTCTCAAAACTGCCGCAAAAACCGCAAATCGTTCTCATAGAGCGCGCGTATATCCGGAATGCCGTAGCGTATGCTCGCGATGCGCTCGACACCCATACCGAATGCAAAGCCGGTGACCTCGTCCGGATTGTAGCGGGCATACTCGAAGACATTCGGATCGACAGCTCCCGCGCCTAAAATCTCAAGCCACCCGGTTCCCGAGCAGGTACGGCAGCCCTTGCCGCTGCACACCGTGCAGGAGATATCGACCTCGGCGCTCGGCTCCGTAAAAGGAAAGAAGTGCGGACGAAACCGCATGTCGATTTGATCGCCGAACATCTGGCGCGCGAATGACTGGAGAACGCCTTTCAACTCGCTGAACGTGACATGGTAATCGACCAGCAACCCTTCGACCTGATGGAAGGTCGGTGTATGCGACACATCGTAGTCGAGTCGATAGGCTTTTCCCGGTACGATAATCCGCACCGGCGGTGCATGTTTTTCCATGAAACGCACTTGAACCGGAGAGGTGTGCGTCCTCAAGAGCACCTCATCCGTGATGTAAAGCGTGTCCTGAAGATCGCGGGCGGGGTGATCCGCGGGCGTGTTCAGCGCGTCGAAGTTGTAGTATTCGTGTTCGATTTCCGGTCCGTCGGCGACGTGGAATCCCATCCCTCGGAAGATCTGCTGGATCCGCTCAAGAGTCTGCGTGATGGGGTGCTTTACCCCCAACTGCGGGCGCCTGCCCGGTAAGGTGATATCAATCGCCTCCAGTGCAAGCTGGTTCTCGCGTTCCTGTCGAGCTAATTTTTCGCCGACCTCCTCAAAAGCCGTCGTCAGATTCCCCCTAACCTTATTTGCCAGTTTCCCGATGACCGGACGCTCCGCCGCGGAGAGTTTCCCCATTCCCCGCATTACGGTGGATAACAATCCTTTCCGTCCAAAGTACTTAATCCGAAGTTCCTCAAGGTCGGCTGAATTCGCCACCGCTTTAAGTTCGGAAAGCGCTTCATCCTCGATTGTCTTCAACTCATCTTGCATGTTTTTCTCCCGTGGCACCGCAAAAAAAACGCCTATCACTCCAGTCCCTAGGGACGAAAGCAATAGGCGTCGACTTCCGCGGTACCACCCTAATTAACAGATTTCAAAACTCGCGTTGAGAATATGAGCGCGAACCCGAGTTTTTTCTTGAAAACTCGGGTTCTCAAATTTGCTTTGCACATTCTCTTAACATGTGCCGATTTCAAAACCTGTTCACTTCATTAATTGGTCGATAACGGTGACCTCCCGGCGCGAGCCTACTTTACCAACCTGGCGTTCAACTCGGCGGCTCCGGGATGAAATTCGGCGATTGGTCTCGAAAATGCGCTTTCAGCCGATGACGCATTCTCTCTTGTCGAGATTCCCCAATCGCTTACTGTGTCCCTTCAAAGCCTTTATCGTGATTTATTCGACAGTTCCGAATACTAACTTTTTGCCAACTCTACAATCCGTCCAAACCCTTTCTCGTCGCGAACGGCGAGGTCTGCGAGCACTTTCCTGTTCAGATTGACTCCAGCCTTCTTCAAGCCGCTCATCAGACGACTGTACGTGGTTCCATGCGCTCTGGCGGCGGCGTTAATTCGCGCGATCCAGAGCTGTCTGAACTCTCGCTTGCGAGCGCGTCGATGGGCATAAGCATAATTCCAACCCTTTTCAACCGCCTCGACGGCAGATCGCCTCAGGTTGTTGCGCCCACCGCGATACCCCTTCGAAAGCTTCATGATTCTCTTGCGGCTTTTTCGGCGGACACTTCCAGTTTTGACTCTTGGCATCCTTAACTCCTCAACAGTAGAAATATTTTCATCAGTTCTGGATTAGGCGATTAAGCTTTTTAACATTTGTGGGATCGGCAAGAGTACTCCGTCTTAACCGTCGTTTCCGTTTCGTCGTCTTGGTTAAGAACAGATGGCCGGAATTGGCGCGATACCGACGGATTTTCCCCGTGCCAGTTACTTTCAAACGTTTCGCTGCCCCTTTATGCGTTTTTATTTTTGGCATTCGACTTATCCTCGATTAGGCTACGACTGCTAGGCTGATTTTTGCGATGACTTTGGCGTAAGGATCATAAGCATGACTCGTGTTTCCATTCGAGGGGGTTGTTCGATATCGGCAATTTCGGCAACATCTTCCGCAAGCCGCTCCAACATCCGTTTGCCGAGATTTGTGTGCAACATCTCGCGCCCCCTGAATCTAACCTCCGCCTTGACTTTCCAACCGTGGGACAAAAACTCCTCGGCGTGCCGTTTCTTGAATTGATAGTCATGCTCCGCCGTATCGGATCGGAACTGGATTGTCTTCAAGACAACCTTGGCTTGTTTCTTCTTCGCCTCTTTCGCCCGTTTGCTCTTCTCATACTGGAACTTGCCGTAATCCATGATTCGGCAAACAGGTGGATCCGCGTTGGGCGACACTTCTACCAAATCCAGCCCTACCGCTTCGGCACGTTCTACGCCTTCTCTTGCCGAAATGACACCGAGTTGTTGGTTGTCTTCATCGATTACAAAGACTTCCTTTGCTCGAATCTGGCGGTTTACTCTGTTTTGCGGTTGGCCCTTTTTCGGGAGCCGTCTGCCTCTATGTTGTATTTTTCACACCTCCACGTGCGTGACGGGTTTTATACGGCAAAGAAGATAGTGTATGGCATTGAGAAACCATCCAGCGAGCAGAATGCTGTGACCCGGCGATTACTCCTGCATCCTACGGTGAATGTATAGATCCAACCATCTCAGTCAAGTGCGGCGACCATAGATTTCCGTATTCTAGCATATTCGTATGGTGGATGCAAGCCAAAATCCCCCGTGAATACTTATTAGACCTGTTACCGAGGATGATTTCAAGCCTTTGAATGCCAAAAGGCGGCAATCATTGCTGTCATCGGAATCGCCAAGACGAGACCAAGCGTCCCAGCCAACAGCCGCACAATCTCAGCGGCGACGACACCTACACTCAATAGCTCGACCGGCGGGGATTGAAACAGATCTACGTTGGGCGCAGCCACGGCTAAGACTAACAGTAACCGTGCGCCGAGGTAGGCAAACACCAGTGTATTCACCATTGTTCCGAGGATGTCGGTGCCCACGTTCATCCCGGAGGAGATTAACCGCCACGTGGGCATGTTCGGGTTCGCCCGGCGAATCTCCTCCATTGAGGAGGACACTTCGATTGCACCGTCCACGGCGACGCCCAGCACGCCCATCAACATGCCCGCCACCAACAACTGGCTGAAATCGAAGGGCGGCGTTCGCATGGCTTCGACAATGTCCGCGGACATGGCGTTCTCCAACCCGGAAAAGTGAAGGTACTTCTGCGCGAACATGACAATCATGCCCGAGACGAGGATTCCACCCATCGTTCCCAAAACGGCGGAAAACGTCTTGCGGCTTGGCCCGATTACAAATACAAGCGACACAAATGCAACCATGCCCGACGTCAACGTGACGACGAAGACAGCGTGCGTCCCGCCCGCGATTAAGGGGAGCATGAAGAAGTAAATAATAATCCCGGAAATAATCATGGCGCAGGCGGTGCGCACCCCTTCTATCCGCCCGACGACAATAATCAGTAGAAACATCAGTCCCAGCATCAACACCAAGAAACCGTCGCGCCCGTACTCTTGGACGATATTTACCAAGCTAATCTGATCGGGTGTGCCGCCGACGCGGCAGAGCACGACATCACCCGGCGTGGCAGGAATACTCAGCAGGGGCATGTTGTGATTCACAATGTTTCGCAACACCAGCCTCTGTCCCTTATAAAGCCCCGACAACATCTCAATCTCAAGGATATGGTGTTCCGTATTCGCCTCGTAGATGGTCAGGCTGTCTCCGACCCTCCTTGCGGCATACGTTTGTTCCCTGTCCTTGTCGGTTATCAACCACCGGCTATCCTTCCATGCTTTGATTTCGACATCCACATTCTGCGAGAGCGGGACTCCGTTGAATTCAAACTCAACTCGCAAACCGTCGGGAATCTCCCGATTATCCAAATCTTCCGTGTAATCCGATTCCGAATCAAATAGAAACTTTGCGTTGGATTCAAGCAGGCTCAAAACCCTCCCCTTTGCATACTCGGACTTGGATACGACATTCCCCTTCTCATCGCGTTGTTCGGCGATTGTTGCGGCTGTGTTATTCAATCTATGATAAATCAAGACTGTGCCGAGGAGCACGACAATCATTGCGCCCGAGACAGCGAATCGCCCCTTGCCGCTCGGCTTATCGATTTGCAAGAGTTCCTGAAGTTCTTCGGCAGTCGGCGCGTCTTCATGAATCTCGGTCAACTCCACCTTCCTGTATTTCGTCAGGATTCCGGCAACGGTAGCGGCGATTGGCACCGTCAATACCAAACCGATTGTTCCCACGATAGCCTGTATTATGGCAACCGACGTTGCTTCGTCATTGGCTAACCTGAGAAACGGGTAAAGCACGCCGACCTCGGGAAATTCGATGGTGGGCAGCAACATGGTGATTAGGTGGGCGCCGAGGTAGGCAAAAATCAGTGTGTCCGCCATCGTGCCCATGATATCTCTACCCACATTCAGTCCGGCACGGATAGCCTGGCGAACCGTGATGTTCGGGTTGACCTGCTTTACTTCATGCACAGACGAGGAGATGGACATTCCGACATCCATCATAGCGCCAACGGCGCCAAGGATGATGCCGGCGGAGAGTATTCCCGCGAAATTCCAACCGTGTGAAGTTTCCGTCCGCCAGAGCGCGATACCGAGCTCCAAAAAGCCGAATTCCTCTGCAAGACCGGTCAGCACCATGGCTTGTTGGCTGATAAGGGAAAGAATGCCGACCGCAGCCAAACCTCCAAGCGTTCCCAAGACGCCGGAGATAACCTTGAAGCTGAATCCGGTAATGGTCACAAAGGTGACAATGGTCAGGAATGCGGCTATGCCCAAAGCGACAGTTATCGGATTAAATCCGCGTACCATCAGAGGAACAAGGATGTAAAACACGCTCAAGCCGGTGAAAAAAAGCGTCAAGATGGCTCGTACCCCTTTCATCCCCGCAACGAGGATTATCAAAATCCCCAGCAGACAGGCTAGATACAGGAGAAAGGGAGTTCGGAAGTACGCGCCCATGCGAACTTCATTGATTGTGGTTTGGTTCTGATGTCTGAGAGGGATTTCGAGAAACAGCACATCGTTTTTTTTGATTGTGCGGTCACTGAATTTGCGGCCAATCCAGATGTTGTCTACGCTGACTGTTTCTCCACGGAATTGTCCCGAGAGAATGCGAAAAGTAAGAATCTGGTCGACGTTTTCACTCGTGTCCACATTAACCACACGCCCAAGGCAGATCAATTTCTTTAAAGCGCCGTGGTGCACCACCTCGGCGAAGCGATACAATTTTATATGCAATAATAGGACAATCACTGCCAGTGCGAGAACGCCAATGATTTTCAAATTCTTCTCATTCATTCAGATGTTTCCTTCTGCGCCATTTTCCCAAGAAATCAACTATATCGCAATCCATTCGCACCATTTGGAGCACTGCGATTGCACCGCTCGGTGCAGCGTCCAAGCTCGTCTACTAAGCGCGATGCGTGTTTGTGCGGGGTCTTGCCTCCTGCCGTACAACAATCTGACCTATACTCGCAAGTTTAATGCCTTTGGAGCCGGTTTGTGACTCAATCTTAGCAAACCTTCCCGACCTTCGTCAATAAAATGCGCCTTCGGTCTTTAGTTATTTACATTCATATTTACACACACGGAAGAATCTAATTACCCACAAAATCGGACGCTCCCTTGCAGCGCAAACGTTATGAAGATTTAAAAGTTGATTCGGTAATTTCTTGGTTAAGTGCCTGTTTGAAAAGTACATTTGTAGGGTGCGCACTGCGCACCAGCCTCTAACAGCCCCAGCGGGGATCAAGCGACTGAACAGGGAGCGCGATAGAGATCCCACAGGTATGTAGCAGACAACACAAAATACATGACGAAACTACCCACAAATGACCAAAAACGACTTTGCTGACGATTATTCAAACAGGATCTACGCGTGGTGCGGTTAAGTACGGGAACTCTATGGGAATTCTATAGCATTCGCTATCAGAATCTCTATCGCGCGGGATTTACTATCGCACTCGCTATCCACTCGTTTGATCCTATCCCGTCGCTTGATCTCATTTGATCGCTCCGTATCCAGTCGCTATACTCTGCGTTGGGTTTTATTGCGCATTCTTTTCCAGTGATAATTGTTTCTAATAGGACTTACGTAGCACCAGCAGGTCGGGAATCGGAGTTCCTTACGTACAAGGGTCGCGACCTGGAGATCGCTCCTACAGAAGACGCAATTTCTGACAGCGCGGAGTATAATCGCTCGTTTGATCTCAGTTGATTACTTTAATTGTTCTAGCCCAATCGCATTCGTTGTCGGGAGTGTGATTGACCATCGTCAAAACCTCAATTTCTCATCTCGTATCCCTCATCTACGGTACGAAATCCTAGCCAGAACGAAAAAAACGAAAAATCATCCACAAATAGTTGACAAAATTCGCAAAACTCTGTATAGTACTAGTTATGTGGTGGATGATTTTTAATGACATACAATATCTGGATTATTGGCGCGTTAGGCATGCGAAACCGTTGTAAACCGCGTATTTTAGCGTGTCAGTATACAGTATGTGATCTGTAATTGAATACAATATATACTAGCATCATCCCTCGGTATTTTGTGGTTTTCACCGCCCTCCCGTGTGAATCATTTTTAAGAGATTTCAGATGACAAAAATCCCGTTCCTATCATTCGTTTTGTGGTTTTGCTTACAATTGGCTCTCCCTCACCCCGTTCCAGCACAATCGGCTTCGGCACAACACGCGGAAAATTCCGCGGAGACGACTCGGACTCTTGACGCCCCCGAAGAGAAATCGACGGACGAATCGGAACCGGATACTCAGCTTTCAGAGATCGTCCGCGGTGTGGACGTTAATCAACAGGTAGTGCAGATTGGCGGAAATTATCACCTTAGTCCCAAGGAGGCGGTCGAGAGTTTGGTTGTAATCGGCGGCAACTTGACGCTTCGAGGCAAGGTTAGCAACGACGTGCTGGTTCTAAAAGGTGACGTCGAGGTGCAAGAAGGAGCGGTGGTTCTCGGCAGCGTCACCACGGTGTTAGGGAAGATTCGGGGAAAGCAGTATCTTGAGGGCATACATAGAGAGGTTAATGGCTGGAAGTTTATCCCCGCCTCCGCATGGCTAATCATGCGGCCGCAGGAGGCATGGGGCATGGGGAAATCCGCGAAATTTGGGTGGGGCGTGTTGGTTTTCATCGTACTAACGTTGGTTCACATTTCGGTTTATGCCGTATTCCCGCAACGTTTGAATACCATGGCGCACATAATCTCTCGCCGTCCCATTGGCAGCACGCTGCTTGGGCTGGTTGTGCTGATCGCCGCCCCATGTCTCATAACCGTGTTGGTGCTATCAATAATCGGTATCCCATTTGTGCTGTTGTTTATCTCGATCTTACTTCCGATAGCAATCTACGGCAAAACGGCAATCTTTCTATCAATGGGGCAAACAATCTTTTCCCACCAACCGAAGGTCGTAGCGGTGATTGCGGGCTATTGGATCTATTTCATGGCGACGTCCATCCCGCACGTGGGCTTGCCCATGTTCCTCGCTGCGAACACAATCGGAGTCGGAATTTGTCTCAGAACGGTATTTGGTCAGAAATCGGGACAGAGCGCGCCGCCGTTCGCTCACCGGCACCCCCTCCTCGACAAGTACCGACAAGCGGAATAACCAAGAGCCCGGGGCTGGATTGAACGCGGCGAATCCCAACTCCCAAACTGCAATCTATGTCCTCCTCACTGCGAACTCAATCCAGGAGGGACGCACACATGGCACATCAATCAAATGAACTTTTTAGTACGGATGATTGGGTCGAGATTTATCGGACAGGAGATGAGTGGGAGGTAAAGTTGATCGAGGCGACATTGCAGAATCAACAGATTCGGTGTCGTCCGGACTACGATCGAAGTTTGCGTCAAACCACTATATTCGTCGCGCCGGAGCATCAGGTCGACGCACTTGAGCTTGTGAGTAAGATTGGTTTGGTCATTACGGACAATCAAAGTCCGACACCCCGCTTGGACGAAGACGAGGCGGATAGAAATGAGCCTTCTCACGAAGCCATAGATGTCGACGACGATCCTCCGCACGCAACGGCTGCCGCTATTGAAAAGGTTACGGTTGCGGAACGGGAAGGCATTGGAGAGATTATCCACTCTATCGGGCGCGGATATGAGTTGCATGTAGGTCCCGAGCCCTACAGCATTGTTGACGAGGACCGCTGGGAAGAATTCACGGACCTGAGCGCGCAGCGCCACGAATTCTCGATTCTTCTCAGGCATGAATACCCGGAACTTCACGCGTGGCTCAAGCATGGGAAATCGATGGCTGAGTTTATTCGCTTGGTCGAATCCACCTACCGCGAGGTTCCGCCGCCGCGAGGACAACGCGACCGTCCGCCAACTCAGCCGCATCCCGCTGCCCTGCACCCTGAAGCCGATTCGTCTGAAGCGAAAGTCCCTCAAATCGCAAAATTCAGCGTCTGGCTTTCGCTCGTTTCATTGTTAGCCGCCCTCATCCAGTTGCCATTGTACGTGTGCGCCGTATTTTCCGTGGTGGCGATCGGACTGGCGCTGCTTGGTGCCTACAGAATTAACACTGAGGACAGCGGGCGTAAAGGAACCTCCCTTGCTCTGATTGCCATAATTCTCGCCCTTCTTTCGCTTGTTATCGGGTGGAAACAGTCTCAGCCCGACCCGGAACAGCCGGAGACGCGCATTGAGAACACCGAGTCAGAGAGCTCACCATGAATCTCTGAATCCAAATACACACCATGTCCTGCTGCACCATTGTTTTCGCCAAGAATCCGGTCCCCGGTCAGGTAAAAACCCGCCTGCTCTCTCTCCTCTCGCCCGAAGGTGCGGCATCACTCTACCAAGCCTTCTTGGTTGACTGGTGTAAGGCGCTTTCCACACTCTCGGCGAGCGATTTGGTTGTCGCATACACTCCGCCCGACAGCTTACACGACCTGAAAACTCTGATTGGCGAGGGCGCAACCTATATCCCCCAAGGGGATTCGGGATTGGGTGAACGGTTAACCGCGGTGTCACGATGGGCTTGCAATCGGGGCTATGACAAATTCCTTATCGTCGGCTCTGACAACCCTACGCTTCCGATAGCGTACATCGAGCGAGGGATGGAGCTCTTGGACTCCCGTGACCTTGTCATTGGTCCAAGCACGGATGGGGGATATTACCTTATCGGTTTTTCGAAAAGTGGAGCGGACCGCACAATCCCCGTCATTTTTCAGGACATTGCGTGGAGCACGGAGGATGTCCTTCGGGCGACACTTGAAAAGATCGACGGGACCAGCGCCACACTAGGATTGTTGCCTCCATGGTACGATGTGGACACACCGTCCGATTTAGAATTTCTCAGGGATCACCTGTTTGCCATGCGTCTGGCTGGGTGCCGCGCTCCGGCGCCGAGGACAGTAGGTGAATTGAAGAAGTGGCTTGGATCAAGCGAGTGAATAGTGAGTACGATAGTCAATCCTGTGCGCTGGTTAACTCTTACTCCCTATCCTGTTCAGGCTGCCGGCGAGGTTCTTCGTGATGCTCCAGATGGGTAACAAAGTTCTGATTCAACTGCCTGAATTCCAGCCGGAGGTCGTGAGCGTTCGCCTCAATCTTTTCGGTGAGCGTGCTAATATCCGCGTGGAACGCTTGAGAATTAGCATCCAACCGAGTGTTTATCTGCCGCATATCGTCGCGAAGTTGGTTGATTGATTCTTTAATGCGCGCTTCAAGCCGATCTCGCCTTTTGTCCATTCGCACTTCAAGTTGTTCCTGTCTCTGTTGCATTTCTTCCCGAAGCAGTTTCATATCGCCCCGGAGCGGATTGATTGACTCTCTAAATCGCGCATCAAGTTTATCGTCTCTGCGATTCAAAACCCGCCAGCCAAACCCGACAAACGCAACAAAGAATCCAACAAACGGTCCCCAAAACTTGAGTCCATCAAGAAAACTTTCCATGTCGCACATTCCCCATATTCGATTGATTAATTCTAGCGTGCTACCGAACTTCTCGTACCGGTTACGAAGATTGAATAACAGGATTACCGCTCTCTGACTTGGGCGTCGTAGATGAGGAACTCCGTAATCTGGCTGGTGGTTTTCGGTGTCAATCCCGAGCCGGGCTTACGCATCATTTGCTGGACGTATTTCTTCCACTCCTCGGCCGTGAAGGAAGAGTTAATGGGGCGGGCAAGCGTGTGACAGCGGCTGCATCTCTTTGCGAACAGTTGGTAATATTCCCGCATCTTGGGCGGATAGCCGGAGACATCAACATAGTTTTGTCCTTTGTCGGCAGGGTAAGTCTTCGGAGTCGCTTGGGGTATTCTGAGCATGCCAATGACCATGGCAACCATCAAGCCAAGCACGATCACGACGGTTATCCAAACCACGAGTTTGCTCATCTGTCTGTCAGTACCTATACTTTGCGTTGGGTATTTCTGCGCTTTCTTTTCCAGTGATAGTTGTTTCTAGTAGGACTTACGTAGCAGCAGGTCGGGAATCGGAGTTCCCTCGTACAAGGGTCGCGACCAGGAGATCGCTCCTACAGAAGACGCAATTTCTGACAGTGGGGAGTATAAATCGCTACCCCTCCGCCTTTAGGTTTTCCGCGCGCCGCTGGGCTGCGGTACCGAGGTAGTGACTATCAAAATCTCTTGCGAGCCGCTCAAATATCCTTATTGCTTTTTTGCGCTCTTCGATTTTATTGTGGGATTCTGCCAACCAATAAAAACATTTGACAAGTGTCCCGTTCGGGATTTCTTCGCCGGTTTCATCTGTTTTTGGCGTCTTATTGTGCTTCTTCTCGTATTTGATGGCGGCTTCAAACTTCTCAATCGCCTCCTCAAAATTGCGATCGTCATGGTATGCCTTGAAGGCTAGGTACAGGTTGAGATTGTCGCTAGTGTCACGGAGAAATTCGAGGTTGTCGCCAATTTCCTCCAAAGCGTACTCCACATCACCCTCTTCATCCAATACTACCTCATCCAATTCTTGTTCCTCTTGCAGTTCGGTCATGTCAATCTCCTTCATAAGGGGTTGGTCGTTAATTTAGTATACCAGACACGCGACCGAATCGCAAATCATAAAACCTTCCTCAAGCGCCCAATCCATCGCAATAGCAAACCCCATGCAATCAACGAATTACTGTAGAAGCTATCAACCGAATGAATAAAGATTGCCATAGATATCCCACCGTTGCGCGATAAATTGCACAATGGTTACGGCATACGGCGTATGCCTACTACTTTCCTCAGGCGCATATTTTTTGTTGCAAACAATCCGAATCTGATATATAATTTAGCCTGCTGCAATTTCCAAACGGCTTCATCATATCCGATTTGTGAAGTTTTTCACAATCACTTCGAAAGATACCACAGACAATGTTTTTTAACTTCGCAAATGTACTGATTTTCCTCTTCGTCGGTTCCGTTTTCGTAGCGCTGAACCTCGCGGTGTCTCGCTTGCTCCACACGAAAATTTTCATGGAGGAGAAATTCATCCCTTATGAATGCGGCGAAGATCCGATTGGCGATACCCGCATCAAGTTCAATACGCGCTTCTATGTGATAGCCCTAATTTTTCTGATCTTTGACGTTGAAGTGGTGTTCCTGTTTCCGTGGGCGGTTGTTTTCCGCGGAATTGGTCTGCTCGCGTTTGTCGAAATGTTAATCTTTATCGTTGTGCTGCTGGTCGGACTCGCCTATGTTTGGGCGAAGGGAGATCTTGAGTGGATTCGTTCAATTCAGCAGGAAATTCAGGGGAAGCGAGAGGAAATTGAAGCCTAGCCGGGAGTGGAGGGTGATTCGTTATGATTATTGATGAGAAACTTGACGACAACGTAATCGTCACGTCCGTGGACGCTGTCGCGAATTGGGCGCGGGCATCCTCGCTGTGGCCCATGACCTTCGGATTGGCGTGTTGCGCGATTGAGTTTATGGCGACGGCGGCTTCCAACTATGACCTGGATCGGTTCGGAGCCGGCGTCCCGCGTGCGACCCCGCGTCAATCGGACCTGATGGTGATTTCCGGTACCGTCACCCTGAAGATGGCGACGCGAATTAAGCGGCTCTACGAACAGATGCCGGAACCCAAGTACGTTATCTCCATGGGAAGTTGCGCCACGAGCGGTGGTCCCTACTGGCAGCACGGCTATCATGTGCTCAAAGGCGTGGATCGAATTATCCCGGTTGACGTTTATGTTCCCGGTTGCCCGCCCCGGCCCGAAGCCCTGATTGAAGGGTTGCTGAAGCTACAGGAAAAGATTAAAACGCAAACGGTCGCCAAGCGTTCGTACATCCCGTTCCTGCGGAGGCTGTATACCAAGACAGATCTCGAAGACCAAGATATTGAGGTAGCGGCAGAAGAAGGCGCCGAGGAGAAGGAAGAAGCGACTGCCTAACGAAACACCCCCGGTAAAGGGCGAAAGGAGAGCCGCAACGCAATAGGTTGATTCCCAGTTCTGCATGCGTTGTTTTATCTGTGACATCGGAAGATATTTACACAAAACTTAAAGATAAGTTCGGAGACTCGGTTCTCTCCTTAGAGAAGGTCGTCCTAGATTCGTTTATTCTCATTGCACCCGATGCAATCGCCGACATTGCCCGTTATCTCGCCGAAGAAGACGAGTTGGCGTTCGATTCGCTGATGTGTTTAAGCGGGGTTGACTTGGGCGTTAAGGAAGAAAACCTTGAAATCGTCTACCACCTCTTCTCAATGACCCACCGTCACACTGTAGTCCTTAAAACCATCCTGCCCAAGGAAGATCCACACATACCCTCCGTCGAACATATCTGGAAAACAGCGAATTGGCACGAGCGGGAGACGTACGATCTCTACGGAATAAACTTTGAAGGGCACAGCGATCTACGGCGAATCCTGATGCCGGAGGACTGGGAAGGGCACCCCTTGCGCAAGGATTACAAGGATCCCGAGTTCTATCGGGGGATGCGCGTGCCGTATTAACGGTTGAAGATTTCTGTTGCGGCCTCTATTCCAGGAGTTGTAGGGTGGTATCAAGCGAGTGGATAACGAGAGCGATAGAGTTCCCATAGTTAATCTCGATAGAAATCCCGTGACAGATGATGAGCATGAGGCATGGTTGAATCTATCTATTCAGGGCTTGGAAGAAGCATACGGGGAGGACGAACCGGAGTATTCTAGCGACCTTATCAAAGAGGTGAACCCCCACTATGAGGGACTGTAGGATATTTTTTACCGTTATTTGGTTAAAACTCTAACTTTGAATTTTACGCGGATTTATCATGGCAGCACCACAACTTGAAAGCAAATTCATAGAGCTGCAGCCGTTCTCGGATGAGATGGTCGTGAACATGGGACCTCAGCATCCGAGCACGCACGGCGTGTTGCGCCTGGAGTTGAAGCTTGACGGGGAGGTTGTTCGGGAAGCCATCCCGCATCTAGGCTATCTGCACCGCTGTTTTGAGAAACATTCCGAGAATCTCTCCTATCCGCAGATTATCCCGTTCACCGATCGGATGGACTACATCGCCGCCATGAACCAGAATTGGGGGTTCTGCTTGGCGGTGGAGAAGCTGATGGCGGCGGATGAGAAAAAGACATTTGAAGTCCCGGAACGCGCCGAATACCTCCGCGTGCTCATCTGCGAACTGAATCGCATCGCCAGTCATCTCCTGGCGTTTGGCACCTACGGCATGGACATCGGCGCTTTCACACCGTTCCTGTACGCCTTTAGGGACCGCGAAAAGATTCTGCTTCTGTTCGAGAAAATCTGCGGCGCGCGATTGACGTATAACTATGTGCGTATCGGTGGGGTTTCCAGAGACTTGCCGCCCGAATTTCTCGACGAAGTGAAGGAGTTCATCGACTACTTCGAGCCGAAGATTGACGAGTATAACAATCTGCTGTCGGGTAACAGCATTTTCACCGAGCGTACCGCCAGCGTCGCGGTGATGGACCAAGAGATGGCAATCAACTACGGCGCGACAGGACCGAACCTGCGCGGCGCCGGGATGCAGTGGGATCTGCGTAAGGACGAGCCGTATTCGATTTACGATCGGTTCGATTTCGACATCCCGGTCGGCAAGGATATGCCCGAATTCGGCGCCGTTAAAGGCGACTGTTGGAACCGCTACAAGGTGCGGATGGATGAGTTGAAGGAGTCCGTCAAGATTGTCCGACAGATACTTGAGCTTGAGGGCGGCATTCCCGACGGACCGATTGTGGCGGAGTTCAAAGCGGTACGCCCGCCCAAGGGTGAAATCTTCTTCCGGAGCGAGGCTCCGCGCGGGGAATTGGGATTCTACATCGTGAGCGACGGCACGCCGAAGCCACTCCGCCTCAAGGCGCGTTCGCCGTGCTTTAGCGCGTTAAGCGCACTGTCGGAATTGAGCCATGGATTGATGGTCGCCGACATCATTGCCATTATCGGCAGTATCGATATCGTAATGGGCGAGGTCGACCGCTAAAACTTGCTGAGAGTCCGGAACTGCTATAACTAGGTTCTGTTGACGTTTCATAGCAACCAAATAATCGAGAGGTATGCACATCCGCATGGTTCTTCGTAGGGGTTGGGATCAAGGGAGCGAACAGTGACCGCGATAGAGATCCCGTCCAACCCTTTGGTCAACGGGCGAGGGGACCTCGCCCCTACGATTCTGGACAACTTCACAGGAATGTCAACACGCCCTAGCCACTGTCTTTAATATGTTAGACCTGATACAACAATTTAGTGCCGTTTTTTCACGAGTATCCTCCGAACCTACGGGAAACTGGGCGGAGGATTTTGCTCGCAACCGATTGATTCCGATTCTGGAACATCTGCCGTTTGTTCCGGCGGGGGTCGCCGAACACTTTCCGGTTTCGCTGGGCACGATTCTCGTGATGTTCGGGGCGAGCGGAATATTTGTCGCCATTGTGCCGCTCATTCCCCTCGTGCTGGTGCTGGCGGAGCGCAAGGTTTCCGCCCAGATTCAGAACCGGACCGGTCCCATGCGCGTAGGTCCTTGGGGTACGCTTCAGACGCTGGCAGACGGGGTCAAGTTAATCTTTAAGGAGGATTTCATCCCGCCACAGGGCGATAAACTCCTTTTTGTCTTGGCGCCGTATATCATCTTCGCGTGTTCATTCGCCGCCTTCGCCGCCATCCCGTTTGGTCAAGGAATCTTAATCAGTGACTTCAACATCGGTATCTTCTATATTATGGCGATCTCCTCGGTCGTCGTCATGGGCGTCATTATGGCGGGCTGGTCTTCCAACAGCAAATGGTCGCTCCTGGGTGCGCTGCGATCCGCCGCGCAAATCGTCAGCTACGAAATCCCGCTCGGGCTTTCCATTCTGGTAGTCGTGATGCTGGTTCAGAGCCTGAGGATGCAGGACATCGTCGGGAGTCAATCTGAGGGACTGTTTAGCTGGTTGATTTTCCGCACGCCCTTTACATTTGTCGCCTTTTTCGTCTTTTTTATCTCATCGATCGCCGAAGTGAATCGGACGCCGTTTGATCTGCCGGAGGCGGAATCGGAGATTGTCGCGGGGTTTCACACCGAATACAGCGGTATGCGTTTCGCGCTCTTCTTCATTGCGGAATACGCGAACATGTTCGCCGTTTGCGCCATCGCCGCAACACTGTTTCTCGGTGGTTGGGAGGGCATCCTGCCGGGATACGACTTCCTCGGCGGAATGCCGGGCTTCGTCCTCAAGACACTGTTCTTGGTGTTCGTTATGATGTGGCTGCGGTGGACGCTGCCGAGGCTGCGCGTCGACCAATTGATGAACCTCTGCTGGAAATATCTCCTGCCCATCGCATTCTTCAATATTCTGGGAGTGGGGATATGGGGATTGATTTTCCCGGAAGATTCCAGGCTAAGCATAATCATCAGCATGGCTCTCATCGTTATCGGGATTATCGTCACATACGCCGTGGCTGGAAAGAGTTTATCCAAACGCCCCGAGCCTCAGCCGAGTTCGGCTTAACATAGGGAGGGTTGGTACGATGAATAAGTATTTCTTCAATATCTACAAAGCGCTCTATACGGTGCTCATCGGCATGCGCATTACGTTTAAGCAGATGTTTCGGCACGCGGTAACGCATCAGTATCCCTATCAACGTCCGTTCGAGAAGAAGCGGAATGTGCGAGATATTCCCAAGGGTTATCGGGGTCAACTGTTCAATCGGATTGAGGACTGTATCGGCTGCAAGAAGTGCGAAATGATCTGTCCGGTTGACTGCATCGCCATCACTACCCAAAAGCTTCCCAAAGGTGAACGGCTTTGGGATAGTATGAACGTGGTTCATCTCAAGGATCGCACCGAAGTTGTGGGTTTCGTCGAAGGTGACGAAAAGGTAACTCCGGACACGACGGTTACGATTAAAACCCGCGATGAGCAAACGCTGACCATCCCGAGCGGCGACATCGATCGCATCGTCGAACGCAAGCCCGTCATCTTCTATCTCGACAAGTTTGATATCGACATGTCGCTCTGCATGTACTGCGGGCTTTGCACCGAGGTATGCCCGACGGAGTGCTTGATAATGTTTGATGATATGAAGGGCATCGAGTATTCGACATTTGACCGAATGGAGTTGGTGTTTCCGTTCGCCAAACCTGAGATGTACAAGGATGACGCTGCTGCCGAGGCGGAAGAAGCCAAGTAGTGGCTAGTGGTCAGTGGTTAGTGAAAACCTAAACTACACTTTGTACATCTGCAGGGTGCGCACTGCGCACCAGCCTTTAAAAGCCCCAGAGGGGATCGAGCGAACAATCAAATAAAATACTAACGGTAGGTACGATCAAGCGAGTGAGATAGAGATCCGCCGAGCGTAATGTAGGAGCGATCTCCAGGTCGCGATTTCCTGTTGGCGCGTAAGTTCTGGGCTGAACTAAACACTGACAATCATGGTCATCACTTATTCACATAAATCACAGTTCAGACAACCACCAACAAATACTTATATAGGGTGTGCACTAGCCACTAGCCACTAAACACTAAACACTAAACACTGTCTTATGGAATTTGTCGGCATTAAATCCCTGATATTCTACGCTTTTGCGTTGTTAACGATCGTATCCGCAGTGCTCGTGGTGACGGTGCGGAATATCGTTCACGCCGCTTTTTCGCTGATGATTACGCTCTTCGGCGTTGCGGGGCTTTATGTGTTTCTACAGGCGGACTTCCTCGCCGCCACGCAGGTCATCGTCTATGTCGGCGGAATATTGGTGCTCATCCTATTCGGCGTCATGATGACGAGCGGTCGCCTCCAGATGCGGATTCAGATTGAACGTGGGCAGCTAATCTTGGGCGGGTTGGTCGCTCTCCTGATACTACTGCTCCTGCTCGGCGTGATATCGAACACGCCGCAATGGGAGGGTATTAAGGACGACGGGGCAACATTGGAACCGACAACGCGCACTATCGGAGAGATGATCATGCAGGGAGAGTTCCTGCTGCCGTTTGAAGTTGTCTCAATCCTGCTGTTGGTGGCGCTGATCGGCGCCGCGTTGATTTCCCGCAAGGAGGTGCGAGACGAAGAATGACACTGCAACACTATCTCGTTATCAGCGCGATTCTGTTCACACTCGGCGTATTTGCCGTATTGACCCGCCGTAACGCCATTAGTATCCTGATGGGGATCGAGTTGATTCTGAACTCTTGTAACCTAAATTTCGCAGCATTCTCGCGCTTTATGACGCCTGCCCAGGACATCAACGGGCAAATCATCGCCATCTTCGGGATTGTGCTCGCCGCCGCGGAAGCGGCAGTGTTTTTGGCTATTATTTTGGCTATCTACAGGGAGTTTGGCACCATTCAGCCCGATCAGACGGATACATTGAAGGGATGATTAGGATGGTCGTTTATTGCGTTTGACTCTGTTTGAATGGCAGGAGGCAATGCCATTTCCGGTAATGTAAGGAATGGTGTTGTCAAAGGCTGGTGGGCAGTGCCCACCCTACAACATTGATTTTGTCGTGGATTGTGATGACCAGAGGCTATATCCACGGGATCCAAATCGTATCATCGCGGAGATTGAGTAAGGAAAGGGTGGTATGGTCGTACCTTTAATCAGCATTATTCTGCTTTGTCCGCTCGCGGCGTTCGCGTTTTTCGCACTGCTATCACTGACAGGTCGAAACTATTCGCGTCAAGACCTCGTCTCTACAGCGGCGATGCTTATCGCCACAATCTGCTCTTTCCTCCTACTGCCGCAGATTACGTCTCACCCGAAGCCCATCTCTATTCCGTGGATCGAGATTGACCAAATCAAACTGTCAATGGGATTCTATTTCGACAGCGTAACCGCGGTGATGCTGCTCGTCGTGACGATTGTCAGTAGCCTCGTTCACATCTTTTCCATCGGCTACATGCACGGCGATCCCCGCTACCCTCGGTTCTTCGCCTTCCTCTCGTTGTTCTCCTTTTCGATGTTGTTCCTCGTCGTTTCCGATAACCTGTTGGGTATTTATATCGGTTGGGAGCTAGTCGGGTTGTGCTCCTATCTGCTCATCGGATTCTGGTTCGAGAAGGACTCTGCCGCGGATGCCTGCAAGAAGGCGTTCCTGACCACTCGTGTGGGCGATGTGGGGATGTTCGTGGGCATGATGATGTTGTTCACGAAGTTCCATACGTTCGCGCTTTACGGCGATGGCGGCATCTTCGCAGCGGTCGCGAATCTGGGCTCCGGCGACATGGTTTGGTTATCCATCGCAGGCGTTCTCATCTTTTGCGGGGCTATCGGCAAATCTGCGCAGGTTCCGCTGCACACCTGGCTGCCCGACGCTATGGAAGGTCCCACGCCCGTTAGCGCGCTGATCCATGCGGCGACGATGGTGGCGGCAGGCGTGTACTTGACAGCGCGAATGTTTCCCATTTTAACGCCTGACTCCTCTTTGACGATTGCGTACGTCGGAGGTATAACGGCTATAGTCGCCGCCACAATCGCCATCGTAAGGTTTGACATCAAGCGGGTGCTCGCCTACTCGACCATCAGTCAACTGGGTTACATGATGCTGGGAATTGGCGCCGGGAGCTACGTTGCAGGTCTCTTCCATCTCACCACTCACGCCTTCTTCAAAGCGCTGCTGTTCCTCGGATCAGGCAGCGTAATCCATGCGTTGGCGGTTCATAACGGCTCGCACGGCGACGACCACGACCATGAGTCGGAGCATCACGACGCCGAGCACGGCGATACTGAACACCATAACGATGCGGGGTTTGACAGTCACGGCATCCCGGCCGAGCAAGATATGCGCCACATGGGCGGACTCCGGAAAAAGATGCCCATCACCTTCCTCACCATGCTGATTGCCACCCTGTCGATCTCGGGGGTACCGTTCGTGTTCTCCGGGTTCTGGAGCAAAGACGCTATCCTAGCGGGCGTTCTTGATCGGGCGATGGCATGGGATTCGGTGCACTACTACATTCTTTTCATAATTGCGCTCGGCGCCGCGGGCATCACCGCCTTCTATATGTTCCGTCTCATCTTCATGACCTTCTTCGGCGAACCGCGCAACCGAGAGATGTACGACCACGCGCACGAGTCGCCGGGCTCCATGGCGATTCCGCTGATTATTCTTGCGGTTCTCAGTTTTCCGATTGTCAACACCTGGTCCTTCAACCCGTGGTCTTTTGACAAGCATGTGAAGGCGCCAAAACAACCTCACGTGCACGCGCCCGCGCATGCGAGCGAAGAGCGTCCGGTTCTATACGCACTGGCAGGCGCTTCCAACGCGCACGCTGCCGAAGACGCTGGACACGGTGCTCATGACGCCGCGCACGACCACCATGCTCACAGCCCCGCCCACACAATTGCGATGGTTCTGTCCATCATTGTTGCCAGTTTCGGCATTTTGCTGTCCTATCTATTCTATCATCGCAAGGTATTCTCTGCAGAGGGTGCAGCATCGCGTTTGCGTCCGCTTTACAATCTCTGCTGGGGCAAATACTACTTCGACGAATTCTATAACGGCGTAATTGTGGCATTGTCCGTCGCGTGGGCTGGATTTCTCAGAGCTTTTGATCTGCGCGTGATTGACGGTATTGTGAACCTGGTGGGATTTATCACTCGGGCTGTGGTCGCCGCATTCACGGGTTGGTTTGATAACAAATTTGTGGATGGGCTCGTGAATTGGGTGGCGCAGATTACGTGGTCGGTCGGCGGGCGGATTCGGCGGATTCAAACCGGCGCAATCCAGAATTATCTGTTAATCGTTTTGGGCGGTGTCGTGTTGTTGATTCTGATTTTCCGGCGTTATTTGTAGTGTGAGGGAATCCGTGGAAGTGAGTAGGGAACAACGATCATTGTGTACTACGAGAAAATCGATTTTCAGACAGACTTGAAGGGGAATGAGCCAAATCTGACATGAGGACGTATTTTAATTCATTGCAGTGATGTATTTGGGAGGAATTTATTAGATGCTATTAACGTTGATGATTTTTGTTCCGCTGATCGGGATGGTTGTTGTTCTATGCCTGCCGCGGAACTCAGAGGAAACTATTAAACGCACGACGCTTGTCTTCACGCTTATTCCGCTCATACTGGGTGTGATTCTGCTTGCGGGATATGATCGGGGGAGCGAAGGTCATCAGTACGCCGTTGACATGGTATGGATTGAGTCGTTTGATATTCACTACCACATCGGAATAGACGGACTGAGCGTGACGCTGTTACTCTTGACCGTGCTGCTGGGACCGATATGCGTGATTGCGTCGTGGCGGAATATCGAGAAGGGCATCAAAGCCTACATGGCGCTGTTCCTTTTGCTGGAGACAGGCATGATCGGCTTCTTCGCGGCGCTTGACCTTTTCCTCTTCTACGTCTTCTTCGAGCTAACGCTGTTGCCGATGTACTTCCTTATCGGAATCTGGGGCGGCCCCCGACGTGAATATGCAGCCATAAAATTCTTCCTGTACACGCTTTTTGGCAGCGTGTTAATGCTTATCGCGATGATTGCCGTGTACCTCAAAGGCGGCACATTCGACATTCCGACGCTGATCACATTGGCTCAGCAGGACGGTCACGCGCTCGCCAACCCGGTATTTCAGGTTTGGGTGTTCCTCGGTTTCTTTATCGGGTTCGCCGTCAAAGTCCCGATATTCCCCTTCCACACGTGGCTGCCGGATGCGCACGTCGAAGCGCCGACAGCCATTAGTGTTATCCTTGCGGCTATCCTACTGAAGATGGGAACTTACGGGCTTATTCGGGTCAACTTCGCTATGCTGCCTGAAGGAATGGCTTTCTTCACGGATCCAGAAGCTGCAGTGAAGCTGGGGCGTTCGGCGACATGGGGGTATGGGCTAGCCATCCTCGGATTCATTAACATCGTTTACGGATCGTTCTGCGCGCTGGCGCAAACCGATTTCAAGAAACTCGTCGCCTACTCGAGTATCGGGCACATGGGGTTCGTCATATTGGGGCTTGCCGCGCGTAACGAGAGCGGCGTGACGGGCGCGATTCTGCAGATGTTCAACCACGGCGTGATTAGCGCGATGTTGTTCCTGCTCGTTGGCGTGGTCTACGACCGAGCGCATCACCGCGAAATCAACGGCTTCGGCGGGCTTGGGAGCAAAATGCCTATCTACACCGGTATCACCACGTTGGCGTTCATGGCATCGCTCGGGTTGCCGGGACTTAGCGGATTTGTCGGAGAGGCGCTTGCCCTGCTGGGAGCATACAGCAAGTACCAGGTGTTGACCATCCTTTCGACCATCGGCATTGTCGTAGGCGCCGCGTACTTCCTGTGGACGCTGCAGCGGGTGTTTCTCGGGAAGCTGAATCCGAAGTATGAAGGTATTTCCGAAATTAACGGGCGCGAAATCCTGACGCTTGTACCACTGGGCATTCTGACCATCCTTTTTGGTGTCTGCCCGTCTCTTCTCATTAACATGTTCAATCAGGCGGTAAGTATGTTGCCGCTCGTGCCGTAGCGGGGAGGCTGACGTGTCGTCGTTGACAAATATCCAAAGCATTCCCTATTTTATCCCCGAACTGATTCTCGTCGTTTTCGCACTGATCGCCGTTCTGGTTGATTTGGTGAACAAGGGCAAGAACACTGAACGGTGTGCATATGTCGCACTTGTCGGCGTGGCTGCGACGTTGGTGGCGGTTATCGTCCTCGGATCGACCGAACAGTCCCTCTTCCTCGGAATGATTCGGCTCGACAGTTTCGCGGTGTTTTTCAAAATTCTCATCCTGGCAGCCACGGCGGTAACGATTATCTTCTCCATCAAATCCGAAGAGCTTGACCCGCGAATGAAGGGGGAATATTACGCACTCCTGATTGCGGTGACATTCGGGATGTTCCTCATGGCGTCCTCGACGAACCTGTTGATGATTTTTATCGCGCTAGAGACGGTGAGTCTGACCTCATACATCTTGGCGGGCTTCCTGACGCACAACCCGCGCTCAAGCGAGGCGGCATTCAAATATATCACCTATGGGGCGGTAGCATCGGGTACGATGCTGTTCGGTTTTTCACTACTGTTTGGGTTGACCGGCACGGGGGATGTAGCGCAGATTAGCAACCGACTAACAGAGATGTTTAGCGCAGGCGAAGCCTATCCACTCGTAGTTCTAGTAATTATCACATTCATCCTCGCGGGCGTCGGCTACAAGATGGCATCGGTGCCGTTCCACATGTGGTCGCCCGATGTCTACGAAGGCGCGCCAATTCCCATCACTGCGTTCCTGTCGGTGGCATCGAAAGCCGCCGGGTTTGCGCTGTTCATTCGGCTTTTCTATTCGACATTCCAAGCTGCCAATATCGTTGGTTCCGTAGATTGGTCGCTTATGCTGGCGATTGTCTCCGCGCTGACGATGACCGTGGGGAATCTAGCTGCGCTGCCGCAGCAGAACGTCAAGAGACTCCTCGCGTATTCGAGTATAGCGCACGGCGGGTATCTTCTCATGGGGGCGGTGTTGCTGACTCCAGAAGGCCTCCAAGCCATTCTCTTCTACCTGATTGTCTACCTGTTTATGAACTTGGGGGCGTTCTTTGTGGTCATCCTGATCGCGAACGAACTGGGGAGTGAAACGATTGACGGTTACCGGAATTTGTGGTCTCGTGCGCCGTTCGTCGCGGTAGCCATGGCAATCTTTCTTTTTTCGCTGACGGGCATTCCGCCCTTTGCCGGATTTTTTGGTAAATGGCTGCTCTTTGCGGCAGTCATTAAGCAGGAGCTTTACTGGCTGGCGGTTATCGGCTTGCTGAACTCGGTTGTCTCGCTTTACTACTACGCGCGAATCATAAAGGCGATGTTTCTGGAAACCTCCGATGAGACGGAAACCATCTCTTTTTCGCGGGGTAATCTTGCATTGCTAGTTGTGTTCGTCGTGCCGACGCTTGTTATCGGTTTCTGGAACACCGTTTATGAGGTGTCGAGGGCTTCGCTTGGGAGGATTGTTGGTTAAAGCGGAATATGGAGTTGTGATTTTGTAGTTGGGTTTTACTATCGTTTGGGGGATTTCTAGCGGAATGGAGCCGTGAAATCTAAGTCCAATGTGTGGCATTTTTCGTTGGATTCCGTTCAACCCAACCTTCGTGCCGAGATTCGTGAGGAGGTGTTTCGGGTGAAAGTGAAGGAAACCTCTGGTACTTTTGAGGAGTCATCAAAATCAACAATATCCGATGTTGATTTGGACGAAGAGGCAGAAATTCTGTTGAACCATCCTCAAATCATTGAAAGTTTCGAGAAATACCCTGTGGGGGATGAAGATGATTTGATACCTTGGGAAGAAGTAAAGCGTGATGTTTAATATTGTGCTTGATAGTAAAGCCAAGGACAATTATGACAGACTTGATGCCAACATGACTGCCCGCGTAAATACTGCCTTGAATGTAGTATCTCAAAATCCGTTTTTTGGTCCCAACATCAAGAAACTACGAGGTAAACACAGAACTGCATACCGTTATTAAGTTGGAGATTATAGAATTGTTTATAGCATAAACACCGAACAAAAAAAGTGTATTATTCGTGGCATTCTTCGTCACGATGAAGCGTACCGTTGAATTTTTTCTTAGCAGAAGGGTAGATTAAGAGATTATTTTGGTTAACTTTCGTTCAACCGAAACTACGTAAAGTATATTTGTGACAACGTGTAAAGAGGGATGTCCAAAAGCGAGCGCATGCGCTCGCTTTTTTCTTTGCTATAGTCATTTGCACTCAAATTGTGGCCGACGGGTAAGCAAAAGAGCGCCTCATCGAACACGAAGTCGAGACTTCTTACCGCGAGGAAAGTTCGCTCCTAAAGAAAACGTGCAATAAATTGCACTACTACGAGCCCATCAATAATTTCTAGTTGAAATGACAATATGGGATAGTTCACAAGTCCTTTCCAAGGAAGGATGCGGAATCCGTTGAATTCTCCGATTAAGCGAACAAACGAAAAAGAGGAGGCGCTCTTGCGCCAAAGCCCCGACTCCCCAGATCCAAACATCGTCTACTTCGATCTAGAGACGCAGAAGAGCGCATCCGAGGTCGGCGGCTGGACGAATATCCGCCGCATGAAGCTGGCTGTCGGTGTCACTTATAGCACGAGATCAGGGCGGTATGAAACTTTCTTCGAGGAAGATGCGGATGCGTTAGTCGAAGAGCTATCACGTGCAGATCTTGTCGTCGGCTTCAACGTCAAACGATTCGATTATACCGTGCTTTCTCACTATACGGCTGTCCCACTATGGCAATTGCCAACGTTCGATATGCTGGAACATGTCAAGCGTACGCTCGGGTTTCGGTTGAGTTTGAATGCTTTGGCACGTGCGACACTGAACGAGGCTAAATCTGCCGACGGGATGCAGTCGCTGCGATGGTGGAAGGCCGGTAGGGTCGATCTGATAACGGAATACTGCCGGAAGGATGTCGAGATTACGCGGCGACTGCATGAATATGCACGTGAGCATGGTCACCTGTTATACGGTAGTCGAGATGGTCGCAAAAGGCGTATTGATACCCGGCATTGGTAAACGGCATCCGGCTGTTACAGCTTTATGATTCCGACATTTTCCTCTACGGTAATCTCCGTACCCCATTTCTCTGAAAGCGTTTGAATCTCATCAATCGCCGCCCGTGCCATGTCACCCGATAACGTTCGCGGTTGAAATTGCACCGCGCGATTGTCAACGTTTATCGGAATTATCTCCCCCCGCTTTGTCTCTCCATCCCTAAATGTAACGCGCAGGATTGCGCCCGTGTGCTTGCTCTCGCTACTAGATCCAAACACGAAATCACCTAAGCTGTAGGCGATTATTTTGCCTTTGTATATCTCAATCCCCTGTAAGACATGTGGATGATGGCCAAAAACGAGGTCCGCGCCAGCATCAATGACCTGTCTGCCAAGCCATTCCTGATATTCGCGCGGTTCGGTAACGAGTTCGCCACTCCAATGGAAGGATACGACAACAAGGTCAGCCCATGCCCTCGCCGCCTTGATGTCAGGAACGAAGATTTCCGCTATGCCATTCACCGTCCCAGGATCGGTTTCTCCGGCAAAGAATTCAAACGGATATGTTTTGGAATACGCCAGAACCGCAATTTGTGCGTTCTGTAATCTCACAATTGCCGGCAGCCTCGCTGCTTGGAGATTGGGGCCCGCCCCGCAGTACCGCAGATTGTTGGCGCTTAACACTTCCAACGTTTCCAAGAGCGCGTCATCACCATAGTCTCCCATGTGATTGTTCGCAAGCGCAAGCACGTCAAAACCTGCGTTCGCAATTCCCTCTGCCAATTTCGGTTGACCCACGAAGGTGAATTCCTTCTCGGGGAGAGGGTTGCCGGTCGTGGCAAGCGGCATCTCAAGATTCCCAATCGCGAGATCCGCCGCCTCGATTATTCGACGCATGCCGTCAAACGGATAATCAACGCCGCGTTGCTCAATTATCGGTTTTGCGCTGCCTACCAACATGATATCCCCTGCGCAGAGGATACTTGTTTCTATGGATTGGGGAGCCAATGCGGAGGATTCATGCGCAGCCTCCGCCGCGCCGTCAGCCTTAGTTGGCATAGCAGCGGCGATTTCGACATAGACAATCATGAGGAGTGAGACGAACTGCAAAATGTATCTAATTGTCGGCATAGGACAATCTTATGTGCCACTGTTTGATTATAATCAGCTTTCGGGACATGAATTCTGCAGATAATTATAGCAAGTTCCGTGCCTATTTTCTATTATGAAACTGAATATTGCGCTTTCTCAGCGCGTGCACCGCGAGTTCTTTGCTTTTAGTTGCTTTGCCCCCCTTTGTCTGCTATACTTACGGTTGACGTAGAATTCCACCCTCCGCGAGTTCCATTCACCCATCTCACGTGGAACCGCAGAAAGGCATAAGTTTGTGACCCTAGCAGAGGTATTTGACGCATGTCAGGATATTGAACTGAGACAGGCAAAGTTGTACGCCGCACTATCGTTGCGCTTGGGTGATGTCGATGAACGGATTGCCCGGTTTTGGGAGCAGATGAGTACAGAAGAGTGGCAGCACTACATGCTTGTCGATTTTGGTCGGTCGCTATGTAATCAGACAATCGGTTTGGACGCATCTGCCGCGGGAATGCCGGGGGTGTCCATTCAACAGATTACAGACGCGTTGAGCGAGCATGAAAAGACGATTGATAGTGGGGAAATTACGCTGAACGGGGCTTTTGAGATTGCCATTGCCATCGAGGGCAGTGAGGCGGACACTATCTATATGTATCTGCTCTCTACTATCAAAAAAGCAATTTACGAAAGCGACCAGCCATACCTGATTAGCCGTATCTCACATGTGGAAAGGGACATGACAGCGCACATCGACCTTTTGATCGACGCCACCCGCCGGTTTTCCAAAATTCCGGAGCTCGTCCGACGGGCACAAACACTGAAAGAACATCATACCCATTAATCTCGATAGTAAGCTGGCGGTGGACAGAATGCGAGAATTGCCGGGAGCCAATTGAGGCTAGCGGAACTGCATAGTTAAATTCGCAGCATCTGTTTTACGAAAGCAACTAGGCATTGACCGCCCATTCGAACGGCTCGTTTTGTAGGTAGGGACGTAAGAGGGTTTGGAGGCGGCGGTGCGCATGATGAAGATGTGCCTTGATTGTTCCTTCGGATCTATCCAACCGAGCAGCAATCTCTTTTAGCTGAAGACCTTCATGATATCGAAGATTAAAGACCCGTTGTTGGCCGGGAGGTAGCTGGCTGACCGCCTTGCCTATGATTTGACCGAGTTCGCTTGATTCCGCTTGGTCCGGCGGGCGTGGTCTTGAATCGTTCAAAATGAGTTCGTTTTCGGGGATTGCGGGGTTCAATTCATCAAACGATATGGTGCGCTTCCGGTTTTGTTGACGAATGAAGTCAATACAACGATTGATTGCGATTCGGTAAATCCAGCTATAGAACGCCGATTCCTGCTTAAAACTGGGTAGAGCTTGGTACGCTTTGATGAATATCTCTTGACAAAGGTCTTTGGCAGTCTCGGGATTGGGCACGTGTTTATACACCAAACTGTAAATTCTGCCTTGATATCGAACAATCAACTCATTGAAGACATCGCGCTCGCCACACTGAAATCGGTCAATGAGGGCGTACTCGTCGATAGAATTTGGATCGAATGGTAAATCGACCACGGATATACGATTGGATTTAGCCATTGTTCTTGCTCCCTATTACCGGTCAAATCCCCTGATTGTCCAGTTTGCGAACACGTTCGTTTGCCAACAGATGTCCCATATTTGAACACCTAGACCGAACATTCGTTCCACATTTCGTAACAATTATAGACACTCAGGAGTGGGGTTTGAGTTCACGAGTTCCCGTTGTGAAGTAACTTTGCGTCTTTCCTATATGTTGTCCTTCAGTTCGCTTTCCTTCCTGCACGAATCTTGCCATTTAAATTGTTTTGATGTGTCCGATGCCTCGATATAGCATTCAGAACAAAATCGTTTTGCCATTTCTGTTGCTTTTCATCGCCGTCCTTGTAGCGGTTCCGCTCATTACCATCGCACTCTTTGATCGAACATACAACAGGCAGTTCAGCCGTGAAACCGAGGGATGGTTGAAAGTCATTAAAGACACAGGTTATATCGAACAGCCGGAGCAGGTTCAACATGCGTACGGCGTGGAAGTTATGGTCTTCGGCGCGAGCAACGCTTTGAACTTCACCACGCTCGACGATTTGTCGGATGACGGAATGGTCAATTTGACCGCTGATATGAAGGTGCGAGCAGCGCGGCAGAAGATAACAGAGTCGGGCGGCGCACTGGCGTCGCAGAGCGTCATGCTTGACGGCAAACCTTATAAGGCAATCTATGACTCCCTACCGCAGGGACGGCTGTACTGCTTGCTCCGACCAATGGATGACATTGCGGAAGGAAAGCGCCGGCTGACGTGGTGGATTTCGGGAATCGCCGTTGTCGTCATTTCATTAGTTGCACTTACCAGTCATTTAATTGGACGAAATCTCTCAAATCCGATAAAAAATTTGGTGCAATTTACTGGGCAGGTCTCGGAAGGGAGGCTGGATGGGCAGTGCGACGTAAAGAGCGACGATGAGATTGGTGATTTAGCCACCGCCTTCAATCAGATGACTCGTGACCTGCGAGATTCACGGAACGAGCTTATCCGCGCCGAACGGCTTGCCACCGCCGGGCGGATGGCGGCGTCATTTGCTCACGAGATTCGGAATCCGTTGTCCTCTATGCGGATGTTAGCCCAAATGTTGATGCAAAGGAAAGATTTGCCGGTCTCAAAGCGCGAACAGTCGGTAGGCTATATCCTTGAAGAGATAGAACGGATTGATGTCATCGTCAAAGGATTTATGGATTTTGCCCGCCCGGCGGCGCTTGAACTTGAAACGCACGATCTCAATCAGGCACTTGAAGAGGTGCTCAATGTGATGGAGGCAAACTTAAATCATCATCAGCTTTCACTTGTCAAGAAATTTGACCGGGAACTGCCTCCACTTCAGTTTGATCGAGACAAGGTGAAACAGGGGTTCATGAACATTGTGTTGAATGCGATGGAGGCAATGTCAGAGGGAGGAACTGTGGAGGTAGAGACCTCACGGCATGAGGACCGCGTTCAAGTCGAGGTTCTCGACACCGGAGTCGGCATCGCATCGGCGGACCTGGATCAACTGTTTGAACCGTTCTTCACGACCAAGGTGCAGGGCACCGGACTTGGGTTGGTGAATACGAAGCGGATTATGGAGCAACACGGCGGGGAGGTAACCGTTAAGAGCGACGAGGGTAAGGGGACAAGGGTGTCTTTTTGGCTGCCCCTAACGTAATGGAGATCTCGTGTCGGTTAAAGTCGGTGTCACTAAGAATCTTTTATGGGGACTTATTTTGTTCGGATTGTAGTGGCAATCAAGGGAGCGAATCTCTATGGGAATTCTATCACACTCGGCCCTCTGTCGCGCGTGCTATTCGTTCACTTGATCGTTCGTTGTCCACTCGCTTGATCCTCTACCGGAGGTATATCGTAACGGTATGGATACCATGTCTAAACTGTCAAGCGCAACGTTAACACTACCTCCACAGTTTTATTCATGTTACCCACATTCGTCAAACACGCGGTCCATATCGGGTTCGTCAGAACAAAAGAATTCTAGCACCGTGAAACCGAGAGAACCCCCTTAATGTGTTGAGTGTTTCTTGACTCTCACCAGACTTAGCGGCAGCACCGCGAGGACGCAGGACGCGCCAATCCACTGCCATTCCCTCAACATAAGTGGGGTTGTCCCAAATATCTTGGCTGCCGGTTCCCAGTAAACAACCGCCGCATGCAGCCCCATACAGAGGAGAAGGCTGATAAGCAATGGGAAGTTTGTTGCTATCCTTTGGGGGAGCGATTCCCAAGCATAACGACGACACTGAAAGTTGGAAAATAATTGCGTGAAAATGAGAATAGTGCACGCCGTGGTTTGAGCAATCGTCTCGGTTTTTGACCAGTCCCCGGAAGTAACTCCGACCGTTACAAGAAAACCGACGATCGCGAGACCGCTGATGAGCAGGCTGCGGAAAAGGTCAGTGCGGCGCGGTGAATGCAGGAACGGCGGAACTTTTCGAGATTTACTATATCTGAATCGCTCCTGAATCCGGTCACTGCCCAAGTAGATAAGCGGCACGAGGTTTACGAGGAAGTGAATCCAGATAATTTGGGTTAGAGTCAACGGCATGGGCAAACTGTATAACTGATGCAGGACGAATCCCGCGACAAGTGTGATCAGTTGGGCAAGCGTACATGAGAGCAGCCACCGCATCGAGTTTCTGAGGTTGTCATACGCCTCTCGGGTATGGTGCAACAAAGCCTCGATTACGGCAATCCCCTCTTTAAGCATTAAACAATCCGCATGTTTTTGTACCAAGTGGCAGGCATGCGATGCCGAAGCGAAACCTACATCGGCGGCTTTCATAGCGTGCGCGTCCAGAGGTCGCCGCCCCAAAAACCCCACCGTATAACCATGACGTCCGAGATATTGCACAACTCTGAGCCGTTGCGCGGCGGAAAGCTTACAATAGACCGAGCAACCATTGACAACAAAATCGTAATCTTCTCCATAATCGTCAAAATCGGCTCTCTCTGCGACTGCGTTTCTGTCATGAGTTATCCCGATTTCCTTGGCGAGTTCGGCAGCCATTTGCGGATTCTTGTCCGTAAGCATTACTATCTTGGTTCCTGTGTCCATGCAGAATTCAACGGACTCCCTCGCACTCTCATGAGCCGATGTTGAAAGCGCCACCAACCCTAAAAACGTAGCGCTACGTTCCATCTCGTGTTGCGTATCGGCGATGCCTGAAATCCTATGTGCAACTGCCAGGACGTGAACACCTCTATTGCATAAATGTTCGGTGACCTGCCGAATCAATTCGGCCTGATCCGGAGCAATTTCATAGGCGGTTCCCTGGTTTTGCATGGATCGGCAATCTTGCAACACGATTGACGGCTTACCAAGTATTATCTCCAGATGATTCCCGCCTCCCGTTTCGAATACGAATCCTTTATACGGATGATTCGGTGTTTCGGGTACTTCATCAACCAAGGGCAGCTCCGTGTCATAACGGTCAAGATCAAAACCGATACGGAAGGCAGTTGCTTTGAGCGCGGTGTAGACATCTTCGCCAACCGAATTGCCGTATTGATACTGTCTGCCGCTCGCGCATCGGCTCGCCGCCAATATCAGCAGCGGAAATCCGTGCGGTATTTGAGATTCCGGCGGCGGTACGGGAAGCGTATCTCCGTCCGCCTCGCCGGAGGATGTCTCTAGCTTTGCGAGCCACTCTTCCCAAGAAGCTTGCTCGATAAGTTGATTGTCCACGAACACATGAGAGAGAGAGAGTTCTGCTCTTGTGACAGTGCCGATTTCATCTATACAAACGGCAGTAAGGTTATTCAGCGACTCCAGCGTATTCAAACGTTGAATCGTAACTCCCTTTTTCAACATCTTTTTTGCGTGGTCGGCAAGAATCGATCGGGCGGTCAAAGCAACGCCGTCCGGAACTGAAGCGATAGCAAACCCCAATCCGAGAATAAGCAGTTCGGGCCATTGCGGTGGGACACCGGCGGTTCTATCCAGCCACCAAGTAATCGCGATAGCAAGGGAGGCAATGATGAGACCGGCAAAACTGAAACAGTTGTAAAAGAGGCGCATCTGTCTCTCAGCTTCTGTAGGAGGATCCAGTAGTGGAAGCGTCCGTTTGCCAACCTTATGGAGTTCGAGATTTTTGCCCGTCTTTACTACGATTGCCCGTCCACTGCCTGCGGTCACGAACGTTCCTCCGAAAACCATATTCCTCCGTTCCTGAGACGGTACTGCAACGGCTTCCAACATGTCTTCCGCACGTTTCTGGACCGATGCGGCTCCATCGAACAATGATGTTTCATCAACAATCATCGAATCCGCTTCGACGATGCGTGCATCGGCGGGGACATAGTCTCCTTCATCAAGGACGAGCAAATCTCCCGTTACGACATCTTTGGGGATAATTTTGGTAAATAAGCCGCTGCGAATGACGGAAATGCGTATCTCGGATTGTTTGCGGATGGATTGAAGCTGATTTCGTATCTTGGCAGCTTGGACAAATCTCCAAAGGACATGGAATACCAAGATAGCAGCGATTACCATCACCGCTCGGCTTTTCGGCTGAGAATACCACAGCACGGCGATGGAGACTGCCAGAAGCAACACGGAGATGTTTGCAAATTGCTTCAGGAAGAGCGGAAACAGGCGAGATTTGGATGTCGCGTCTATTTCGTTGGCACCACAGTTCTGGCGATGGGATCTTGCCGCATCGTTGGAGAGTCCACGTTCGAGATCTGTCCCAAACTCGTGTAGAATGTATGGAATGGTCTGGGTGTGCCAGTCTGGCATAATTGACTCAACGAGAAAAATGGGTGGGGATTATTTGAGATTGCGTCGGATTCGGGACTTAATGGAGGATATTGCCGAGTTTAAATGCGTTTGAATTTTTAGTGGCAAAGCAATTAATGGTCATCTGAGTTGCCGCACACTTCCAGATACAAGGGAAGATGGAAAATCGGCGGTTTGATGGTCCAGATTGGTTTCAGAGCAAACGGGATCCACTGCCAAATAGATTTTCAAACAGGTTCCTAATTCGTTGAATGGATGAGTTGTACCGTTGCCCCGGTTTCGTCAATAGGCAAGATTTTGACGTCACAGGCAACTTGATGGCGGGCGAAAGCCTGAGACATCTTCTCGGCAACCTCGTGCATCGCGGTTGTGCAATAGGCGGCGATGGTCGGTCCGGCTCCACTCAATGCAACGCTTAACGCACCTGCCTGTGTTGCCGCTTCTGCAATCTCATCGTAACCGGGTATTAATGAAATGCGGTAAGGCTGGTGTAGGCGATCTGCCATCGCATGGGATAACATTTCGAAATTACCGGTGGCAACGGCGGCGACGAGCAAAGAACTGCGACTCACATTATAAACGGCATCCTTGAATTCGACGAATCCGGGCAAAACCTTGCGTGCCTCTTTGGTTGACAGTGGGAAGTCCGGAATTGCCACCACAACGTGCAGATTCGTACCGCAATTCAACTTAAGCGTGTGAACAACATTGCAATCCGTCACGGAAACAACCAAACTCCCTAGCAGCGATGCCGCTACATTGTCCGGGTGTCCTTCGATTTCACACGCGAAGTTAAGGAGTTCGGATTGCGAGAATGGCTCTCCACAGAGCAGGTTTGCGGTCAGCATGCCGCCCAGAATGGCGGTGCCGCTACCTCCGAGTCCACGTAGCGCGGGAATTCCGTTTGTCAGGACTAATCTGAGGCCTTTCGGTTGATTGCCGCTTCGCTCAAAGATTCGTTCCGCCGCTTGGAGGCTGACGTTCTCGGTGGTGGCGGGAATCTTGTCGGCATCAATACCCGTTACAACAACCTCCTTGCCGCTTTCCGTCTCCACCAACTCAACGGTGCTATACAATTGGAGTGCGAGCCCGAGGACATCAAAGCCGGGGCCAAGGTTGGTCGTACTTGCAGGGATACGCGCTATCGCTTTACGAGACATTTACCTACGCTATTTTTGCAATCCCTGCTTGCATACGGCTTAGAGCTTCATTGATATTTTCCAATGAATTCGCGTACGAAAGCCTCAAATACCCGTCGCCATATTTTCCAAACGCTGTTCCCGGCAAAAGCGCGACGTTGGCTTCATTCAACAGGTAATCGGCGAGGTCCCGACAAGAAAGGGGAAGCTGCGTTACATTGGGGAAAACATAAAACGCCCCCAGCGGCTTGAGACAACTGATTCCTTCAATCGCGTTTAGACCTTCGACAATGGCGTCACGACGCGTTTTGAATTCGGCCGCCATATTCGCCACGAAGTCTTGCGGACCTTTGAGAGCTTCGATGCCGGCTATCTGAATGAACGTCGTTGTACAGGAATTGGAGTTGATTGTCAACTGTGTAATTTTGTCTGCCATCGGCTTGGGCGCTATGCCGTAGCCTAGTCTCCATCCTGTCATTGCGTAGGTCTTTGAGTGACCTTCAATCATGATTGTCCGTTCTTTCATCCCGGGCCGATTGATAACACTGTCGTGACTTCCTTCATAGAGTAGGCGAGAGTATACTTCATCGGTGAGGACGTAGAAATCGTGCTTGACTGCCAGTTCCGAAATCGCGTCGAGATCTTCCTCTAATAGAATCCCGCCCGTCGGATTTTGGGGCGAATTGATAATCAGCAGTTTTGTCTTGTCCGAAATTGAACTGACAAGGTCATCAATACGAAAACGGAAATCAACTTCCTCACGGAGCGGGAGCGGTATGGGAGTAGCGCCAATGAAATTGATAACGGACTCATAGATTGGAAATCCCGGTTCCGGATAGATGACTTCGTCTCCTTCATCAGCGAGAGCCAAGATGGTGAAAAACATTATCGGTTTCGCACCGGGTGTTACCGTGACCTCGTCCGGATGTATCTCGACACCTCGGGTTTCCGAGATGTGTTCAGCCACGACTTCGCGAAACTCCAGCAATCCCGCAGACGGACCATAGCCCGTATGCCCATCCTTCATTGCCTTAAAGGCAGCCTCACAGATGTTCATTGGTGTTATGAAGTCGGGCTGCCCAATTTCAAGATGGATAATATCTCGTCCTTGGGCTTCAAGGGATTTCGCCTTCGCGAGTACCTCGAACGCCGATTCCGTACCCAGACGCTCCATACGAGCCGCAAAATTCATTCGGTTGTCTTCCCCCTAACGCAATTCATGAATGTGTGTTGAATTTGAAATGACGCAAACAACTTTAACCGGCTCAATCTCCCGCGGCACGAAAAATACACAACCGTTTCCGGTGGACGGGTTTTCGCGGCGATTAAATTTCGACAAGTCTACCTGTACTGCATGACCAGACCGTTGTTTCCGGTGACCCAAGCTCTTTCGCCTCTTACGAATACGTCTTTGACGGGGACCTTAGCAGTATCGGGATCGCTCAATTCCTGTTGTTGCCACGTTTTTCCGCCGTCGGTCGTGTGAATAATCGCAGTCACGCCGAAGTCTCCACCGACTGCCCACCCCACGGTGTCACTGGCAAACTGGACGCTCAAGAGATGCTCCTGCGTGCCACTATTCTGGCTCTCCCATGAATCTCCGCCATTAGCGGTGTGCAGGATGACGCCATTTTCCCCAACGGCCCATCCTGTTGACGCATTAACAAAGTATACATCCTTCAAGATGTCCTCGATGTGGGTTGGCTGGTCGATCCAATTTGCGCCGCCGTCAACGGTTTTTTGTATGAGACCATCTTGACCTCCGGTGCGTGGACTGAGTCGTACACCGACCACCCAGCCCGTGGAATCATCGACGAATTGAACCCCATTGAATACACTCGTGTCGTCTTCGCCGACTCCACTGCCGGCTTGACCGCCTCGCAGAATCTTCCACGTGTTGCCACCACTCGTCGTCTGGAGAATGGTTTCGCCCATTCCGACTACGAAACCTTTCGTCGGGCTTACAAAAAAGACACTGTAAAGATCGTTGCCGACCTTGCTAGTTTGTATGTCCCAACGCTTGCCGCCGTCTTTGGTGGCGACAATGGTACCCTCGGCGCCGATTGCCCAACCGTGTTTCTTGTCGTAAAAGTAAACAGCGGACAGATTCTTAGTGACATCAACCTCGGCTTTCGACCATGTTCTACCGCCGTCTTTCGTGTGACCGATAAACCCCGGGTGGTCCATGTCAAAGACAGAACTTCCAACCACCCATCCCTCTTTTGAACCAATGAACGCGATTGAGAAGTAATCCCTTATTTCAGGGTCCTGCTTCTGCATCACGCCCCACTCTCCGTGCGCATAACCAATGCCGCAACTGATTACGAGCAATATAATGACTCCGATTTGAAGCCATCTTCGTTGGTATATCATTAGATTTACCCCTTCCCTGATTTTTGCCTTAGTATAGCACCCAGTCAAAAATAGTGTCAACGCAAAAAACCTTAGAGCCTGTTTGAAAAGTACATTTGTAGGGTGCGATCAACCGACTGATTAAGGAGGGCGATAGAGATCCCCTGCCCACCAGCCTTTCAAAGCGCCAGCGGGGATCAAGCGAACGAATAGTGAGTGATCAACTGAGTGAATAACGAAGGCGATAGAGATCCCATAGAGATCCCACAGGTAGGTAGCAGCCGAATGAAACGTGGCATAAATTTCTACAAATGAATAAAAATGGCTGTGCCACCGATTATTCAAACAGGTTCTTAATCGCACCTACCGAAACATATGTATACTCTGCGTTGGGTATTATTGCGCTTTATTTTCCAGTGATAATTGTTTCTAATAGGACTTACGTAGCACCAGCAGATCAGGAATCGGAGTTCCTTCGTACAAGGGTCGCGACCTGGAGATCGCTCCTACAGAAGACACAATTTCTGACAGCGCGGAGTATAAATATGAATGGAATTGACTTTAAATCGCAGACGGGGTTTCGACGGTCGGGTGAAAGGACGAAGGCGGATTTGACGATTGTCAGCCTCTGTCCCTTAAAGCTATTTTGCGACAATTATCGTTCCTGTTTTGTAGCTGTCACCAATCTGCATCTGGTAGACATACACGCCGCTCTCGACGACCTCGCCACCTTCATCTTTGCCATCCCACTCCAATTCGTTGTCATCGGGACCTCCCCGCAATTCTTTGACCATTGCTCCGTCAATATCGAAGATAAGTACGAAGAACTGACCCTCTGCCCCTTCAATCGCACGGGCGGGGAACACGATACGGTTAAAAGCAGGGTTATCCGATAACGGCAGAAACGGATTCGGTGCGGGGGAATCAAGGATGCGATGCTGGGCAGTCGATGGCGGAGATTCGTTTCCCGCCTCGTCAATGGCTATGACTGCATAGAAGAAGATGCCGATTCCGAGTATACGGTTGTCGGAAAGCTCGTAACCTGCCTTGATCGGGTCGGCGAGAATTTCGCCGTTGATTAGGGGGCTTAACTGATTAATCGAGGAACCGAAAGATACGCGGTATCTTGTCACGTCAAGGCTTGGACTGCGTGTCCATGTCACTTTGATTGCATTGCCTGCGTTAACAAGTGCCAATCCTTTAGGCGGTTGAGGTGCTGCAGTGTCGGAGGGAACAGTGACGCGCCAGTTCCTTGAGCGTTCAGATCGCAAAAGTGGAGTCTTATATGCCTCGATTGCATACGCGTGAACACCGGGTGAAACGTCAATATCGCGGAATACAGTTGACGCACGATCATCGATATTGAATAACAGTTCGTTGTCACGATAAATATAGTATCCAATCACATCGGGGTCTTCCGATTCTCTCCAGTTGACAATAATGTCATTTTCTCCTGCCGCATCTCTTTTGACGGTAAGTCCCAGTACGGCGGCAGGCGGTACATTGGGGATGACTTCGAGGGTGAAGTCATCATTATTCACCTTTCCGTCAGCTTGCCCCGGCTTAATGAACTCGCCAATAGGACTATCCGCCGGGTTCCTTAGCCGTGCCTTGAATGTTACGATTTGAGCGATCGGACTGGGGGTCTGGCAATCAAAGGTAATTTGATATACAGAGTTGCTAAAATCGGAAATTGGCGTACCGAAAACAATGCGAAGAGAATTTCCGCTGAATTCGGCAGTTATTGTTTGTCTGTCTCCGTCGCGCAGAATCCACCGAATATCGACTGCTTCAGCAATGAATTCGTTCGGCAGTATAATTTCAATGGTCCGAATGTCCTCACCCGGTTCCGCTTGAGATCGATCAATGATTAATGTCACTTCCAGCGCTACGGTTGAATTTGCAACCACAACTCCTTGATCGTCGCCCACGACGTTAATTTCACCCACCGAGGTGACTGCGGCATTGCCGCTCGTCGCGGATATGAGCATTAGAATTGGGATGAGGCCGGTGGAGAATCTTCGCTGTGTCTTCGTCATTTATTTTCCCTTGATAGCTATACAGGATGAGGGACTGCCGAAAAACCAATCCGGAAAAACCGTGAACCCCTGATGATTGCGCATTCCTCTCCGTCAAAATATCAGGTTGAAGGAAACGCGCTGTGTCGTATTGTCCTCAAGGTGGCCCGTGAGAAGTTGAAACGCATAATCGAATTGCATGAAGGTTGCAATTTTCGCGCTTCCACCCAGAGCGAGAGTCGTCGCGCTGTTGACGGCGTTCTTTATGCCGTAGCCGGCGCGAACGGCGACGGATTTGTTTAACCATACTTCCGCGCCGGCGCGAACGTGATTTTCGCCGTTCCGAATCTCTACTTCAACAAGCCCTATCCCCGACCTCAATATCTCACGCAGAGCTTCCTGCTGCGTGTTTTCGGCTATCCCCGCAAGGTTGTAAGCGAGCCCGGCACGGAAACTGACGGGAACACTATCTGCATTGGTCGGGTCAAAAACACTCACATCCGCGGGCACGAGGTTCTCGGCTGACAAACCGAGACTTAATCCTGTCGCCGATTTTACGAGGACACCCACATCGGCGGAGAAAGCGGAGGCAGATGTGGCGCTCCCTTCGGACAGTTGTCTTACATATTCTTCGTACTCGTCAAAGTTTATTCCGAAAGACTTTAAATTCAAGCCGAACGAGAACTGCTCGGTAAAGGCCTTCCCGTAAGAGAATTGCAGCGTCCGTTCAGTATAAATGTCCGAATTTTCGCTCAGAATTCCGATACTTGCTCCCAACGTACCCGCGCCGCCGAGTGGTAAGACACTACCGAAGTATTGGTAATTTATCAGCCCTTGGAACCGTTGGGCTAACGTTGCGTTGACGTATGTTTTGTCAATGAAACCCAACCCTGCAGCGTTATAATTCGCCGCGCTGCCATCATCCGCAAGTGCAACAAACGCTCCTCCCATACCGAGAGGACGGGCACCCACTCCGATGTCTCGGAATGCTCCAAGAGCGGTGGATGTGTAGGTGCAGGCGATAAAGCCAACTGCATAGACGACAACTTTCAAATTCGCCATGTATTGCTCCTTAACTGAGGTTCAACGTATTTCTATACTTCACGCTGCTGAAAATTGCGTGTTTTCAAGCGTCTGGGCGGTAGGTGCGGTTGGAAACCGCACCTACCGGGAACGCAGGTCGTGACTTGGAGATCGCGGGATCTCTATCGCACTCGCTATCCGCTCGTTTGATCCTACAAAAGACGCAATTTCTGACAGCGCGCAGTATATACGCGACTATGTTGCGTGGGCATCCTAGATTCTTCACAGATTGTGACGCGTCGTCTTCGATAATCTCGTACGGAGATCGTAACCGATATTATGCGTTCGCTCCGGTCATCGGAACAAAACGAACTCCGGTGATTGAACTCTGCTTAATCCCTTGTTCCGTCTTTCGAATCAGGACTAGTTCTTGATTTGACGTACCGATTGGGAGCACCAATCTGCCGCCGCTTGCAAGTTGATTGATGAGCCGTGTCGGAACTTCCTTTGGTGCCGCTGCCACAATGATCCCGTCGTAGGGCGCGTGCTCTTGCCATCCATGGTAGCCGTTTCCAATCTTCATGTGAATATTCCGATAACCAAACGTGTTGAGACGCTGTTGTGCATCTCTAGCTAGATTCTCTATGATTTCTACGGTGTAAACCTTCTCGACAATCTCCGCCAATACAGCAGTTTGATAGCCGCACCCGGTGCCGATTTCGAGCACTTTGAAAGCCGGCTGCAGTTCAAGGAGTTCTGTCATCAGAGCAACGATGTAAGGTTGGGAGATGGTCTGGTTGTCAGCAATCGGCAAGGCATGATCGGCATACGCTTCGCTCAAAAACGATGGCTTAACAAACCGGTGACGAGGAACCTTTCTCATCACTTTCAGCACGCGCGGATTGGCAATTCCACGATTGCGAATCTGTTTACGAACCATCTTGTGCCTTAATTCGGCATAGTTGTCCTCTACTGAGAGAATTTTGTTGCGGGAGTTTCGGACACGGAAGCGCATTATGCAAGTGTTTAGTGGCTAGTGATTCGTGGTCAGTGAAATCGCTAACACCACAAGAGCCCGTTTATGATAATCGCTGGCAATGCCGCTTTTTGTCACTTGAATTGCTATGTGCCTGTGAAATCTCAATAAAACCTCTGTTGCGATGACTGTGTGAACTCTATCAGGAGCTTCTATACCCTCACTGTCCGTTCGCTTGATCCCGACAAATGCGCAAAGTCAAGCTAGTCGTTCACCTCTATTGCGTAAGGCGTCAAGAGGAAGGTCCGGTGTCTTCGCAGAAGGTCCAAAAGAGATCTGCGCCGCACGCCATCGGAACTGCTAACCAACGTCTTTGCGGAGTTGTATGCCGTGAGCCATCGGTTAAGCCAATTTTCGCGCGGTAATCGGACGAGTTCAACTTCCCGTTTTTCTAATCCGGCTTTCTTCCGTGCGATCGAGAGTGCGAGATTCAGTCCGCCGAGCTCGTCAACGAGTCCATTTTCCAGCGCTTGTTTGCCCGTCCAAATACGACCTCTGGCAATACCATCGACCTCCTTCTTTGTCATGTCTCGAGCCTCTGCCACTTTCTCGACAAAGTCGTCGTAAATCTCGGCAATCTGCCGGCGAACAATGGCGCGTTCTTCCGGCGGATAGTCTCCGTAGTCCGTGTAGAAATCGGCGTGCTTTCCGCGCTTGATAATTTCCTTGTGAACACCAATCTTGTCGTATAAACCTTTGAGGCTGTATTTCCCGCCAATGACGCCGATGGAGCCGGTAATGGTTCCCGGCTCGGCAATGATAATATGCGCCGGGACGGCGATATAGTAGCCGCCGGATCCAGCCACATCGCCCATTGACACAATTAACGGTTTAACCTCTTTCAAGCGCATCAACTCCCGCCAGATAGTGTCTGCGGCGATAACCAGCCCCCCGCCGCTGTCAATCCGCAATACAACTGCCTTGATTGAGTCGTTTTCACGCACAGATCGAACTGCCCTGGCTATGGTGGCTGAACCCATCGTGCGGGTCCCGGTGAACGGATCCGAAAAACTCTCCCCCGTGACCATTGTTCCGGTAGCTTCAATGATTGCGATTTTGGGCAGTGGGACTTCCCAGTCGGGTTCAAACATCTCCGTGTTCAGATATACCTTCGCTTTCACCAGTGAATACATTCTGCCAGTCAGTTCCTCCGTTATAGCTTCCAACTCATCGCTATAAGCAAGCCGATCGACGACACCGTTCTCAACCGCCCTCTTTGCCGTATATGGCCCCTGATCGATTCGTTCTTTTATTTGATCGCGCGTTAAGTTGCGATCAGCAGCGATCGAGTCGCACACTTGACTGTACAGATCGTCCAGAATGGAGTTTTGGACTTCCCGGTGGGCATCGGACATGCGCTCGCGAGTAAAAAGGTCCGATGCCGATTTGTAGTCGCCGATGTGTTCCAGATTCGCGCGGATGCCCAGTTTGTCCAGTGTTTTTTTGTAGAACGAACTCTCGGATCTCAGCCCAATTAGCCGTACATCTCCGGACGGGTGAAGGATGATTTGGTCACACGCCGAGGCGACGATGTAACTGCCCGTGGTATAGTTGTGCGCATAGCAAATTGCCTGTTTACCAGCGGATTTGAATTCAACAATCGAATTGCGTACCTCCTGCAACCGCCCAACGCCGAAGTCACTGCTCCCAATCCTGATCAGCGCTCCTGCGACATCAGGATCGCGTTTGGCATACCTCAGTGTTCTTGTGACATCGTCCATCGGAGTCTCAAGGAAGATTCTACTTCGCAACCGGGGTTTGTTTTGATTTACGTTGGAGAAATGAATGTAGCCGAGACCATCTTGATGTTCCCGATCGTCATCGAAACTGTTGTAGGATCCCAAGCCTGTCTGACCTAACGTCAAACCGAAACGGATGTCAAAGGCGCCGTACCTGTTTAGACTCGCCCGCACTAGCGCGGCTTGCACCGGACGGAGTTCAACAGCGTAGTCGAGATCCACACCTTTGGCATTCTCCGTCTTGCGAGCATCAAAGGAAAGGGTTACACGCCACGTCCTTGGTCGGATTGCCAATCCGAAATCATACGTCCGATTCTTGTCGAGGAGTTTCGGTCGATTCAAATCTCTCGCTACGAAACCAAGCGAAAGGTATCGGCGACGCAACATCAGTCCGAGCGACAAGGAAGAGAACTTATCGTAGCTTTCTTCATCGGAATTGATCCAGCTAAAACCTGTGCCCCAATAAAGAGAGCCCCGTAGACGGCTCCCGCTTGAAAAGGTATATCGGGTAAAATCAACACTGCTCGGGGCACCTGCGAACTCCATGCCGAAACCCATATTTGGGCTGGAGATGAAGAAGACATCATCCCCGGTCGAGGCACCGCTGTAGGTGCGTAAGTAATAAACATTGAAACCGCTGCTGACGGCAAGCCCCGCAGGGTTGAACACGGTTGCCAGCGAATCGTCACTCACGGCGACAGAATTGGAGGGGAGTGGTGTCTGTGTCTTGGGTGCGGCATCTGCAAGGCGGGCGATAACTAACGTGAGGACTGCAGCAATAATGATGACTTTCGGGGGATTCAAATTTTCTCCTTCCTAATCGTGTCGGTTACTCTACGGACGGGCTTCGTGCACTGTCGCTTAATGCTTGGCAAACCCGCGGCTCGAACATACCGACCTATGCAATTATTTGGGACAAAGATTTTACAGAAGTAATTCTCGGTGCCGCAGTCTTCAGTCCATCATTATGCCCCCACGTGTATTAATCAGCTTCCGTCGATATATGTATTTCGTAGTTACTGATATGAGCGTCCAGCTTCCGGTCAATAGCATCAACTTTCCGAGCCAAGTTATCATGCTCTCGGCTCATCTGCGATCGAAGATCGTTGAATCGTTGATCGATGTGCTCGAATCGTTGGTCGATGTGCCCAAATCGCTGGTCGATGTGCTCAAATCGTAGGTCGATGTGCTCAAATCGTTGGTCAATATTCTTGGCAAAATCAACGAATCGCTTGTCAATATTCTCGGCGAAATCATCGAATCGCTTGTCCATATTCTTGGAGAAATCATCGAATCGCTTGTCCATATTCTTGGAGAAATCATCGAATCGATTGTCAATATTCCTAGAGAAATCATCGAATCGCTGGTCAATGTTTTTGGCGAAATCATCGAATCGATTACTCATGTTCTTACTCAGATCGTCTACACGCTTGCCTACAATATGTGCGACCGAGAAAATACCTCCAACGTACAAAGCGATTAGCGCGGCAATCTGTCCCATTAGAATCCAACTCATGGTTGTGAACCCCCTTGATAAAATTGCATGGTACTGTTAATCGTTTAACAGAATGTTCTTCGTCAATATCTTCCTGTTATAGTAGTTATCCATTTCCAAACATACTTCAGTAGTCGATCTACCACTATCCTCGCTCCTATATCCTTAACTAACACGCCAATTAAGGCACTTCTTTCATTGTGTTTGCGCTATGGCTTCGTGCACGAAGAAACTAGCCACGCGAAAACAACGACTTGTGCGATGCATGGCTCGCATTATACCACCAAAGCTAAGTGTTAGCAATTCAAATTGACCTGCACCCGAGGGAAATCGTGTCTGGTTGCCGTTCAGGATATGCCACCGCAACTTGCGAAACGGCATTTCCATATGCTAGAATTCAGTAAGCATCGGGATTGGCACATTTGGGAATGACTCGGGAATTTACCCCGGCGATACACGTTCAACGGAATGAGGCTTAGACTTGAGCATTGATAAGAGATTTAACTCCTTTCTGACCATTAGCCTGTTTCTATTTTTCGGATGCATCCCAGTCGAAAACATGACCCATACAGTCACGGCAGAAGAGGATTATTCGCGAGATGCCATCCGGACACTGCTGCCCTTTGACGCGATTCCGGCAATCAGAAATCCGCAGTTTGTAGCCGCGAATGAGGCGAAATTGGGCGATAACGCTCCGGTTATCGGTGTGAGTTTCAACGGCGAGCAGCACGCCTACTCGATTTATCTGCTGAACGGACACGAAATCGTCAACGATGTTGTCGGCGGAATTAAGATTGCGACCACGTGGTGACCACTGTGCAATTCGGCTATCGTGTATAGCCGCGAACTTGAAGGGCGAACCTATACATTCGGTGTCTCCGGCAAACTCTGGCGCGACGCTCTTGTCATGTACGACCATCAGACTCGATCGCTTTGGTCTCACATCACGGGCGAAGCCATACAGGGAATGCTCAAAGGGAAAAACCTAAAAATATTGACGGCGATGCCACAGATTGACTGGCGAACGTGGCGCTTGAATTTTCCGGGGACAAAAGTACTCTCTGTACCGGTCAATCTTTTTGATAGGACTGTCACCATTGAGGAACAGCGGCGTGATAGCTACGCGCAATATCACGCCGGTCCGGAGACAGGCGTGAGCGGGATGTGGTATTCCGACGCCCGCTTAAATAACAAAGAACTAGTGGTAGGCGTTAAACACCACGACCAACACCGGGCTTACCCGTTTTCGGCGTTTGAACGCCAGCCAATCATCAACGACCGCGTCAGTAATGTTCCAATACTGGTATTTCACGAGAAACGTTCCCGCGCTACTGCTGTGTACAATCGTACGCTTGATGGAACACCGTTGCAGTTCGCATGGTCTAGAGACTACTTTGCCGCGGATAGCTCCGGCACGATATGGAATCTTATCACCGGTCTTGCGACGGAGGGTAAGTACAAAGGAAAACGGCTTGAGCGTTTGCCTTCGATCAACCTCTACTGGTTCGCTTGGGCGCGTTACCATCCCGACACGACAATCTACAATCAATGAGACCGCCGATTAATTGTGTGGTACGAGAACGGAGTTTTCACGAAAGAACGTTGTTAGTCCCTTGTGTTGGGTTTCACTACGATTTCGGGGACTTCTAGCGGCGTCGATATCTGAATATGTCTGACACGTGGATACGTGGTTTGTGATGTTCCGTTCAACCCAACCTACGTGTTACAGTAACTTGGCTGCCGATGCAGAGCGCCATTTTTACAGGACTGTGAGGCGAGACTGAATTGATGAATGCGTTTGAAGGGGAAATCGCACGCTACAACGGTACGGGACTCAACGCCTTAGACATCGACACAATTCAGGTCAACATTGGTCTCAGATGCAACTTGGAGTGCGCCCATTGCCACGTCGTGTCCTCTCCGCGTCGAAAAGAGGCAATGGACTGGACTACGATGGAATACGTGATTGCGGCTGCGGAGAGGGTACGTGCCAAACTCGTCGACATTACGGGAGGGGCTCCGGAAATGCACCCTCACTTCCGACGATTTGTGGACGCATTGCGCAAAAAAAACCTACCCGTATTGGTGAGGACGAATCTGACAATACTGCTTGAACGCGGGTTTGAGAACCTGCCGGAGTTTTTCCGCGAACATCAGGTCGAACTCTGTGCATCGCTGCCCTGCTACTTAAAAGAGAACGTGGATACACAGCGAGGCGCGGGTATCTACGAAAAAAGCATCCAAGCGCTAATAATCCTCAACAGGCACGGATACGGGTTAGATCAGCACCTTCCCCTGAATCTGGTCTACAACCCGGTTGATGCTACGCTGCCACCAAATTCCCTCGAACTTGAAGCGGATTACAAGCGCGAACTGCGGGAGAGATTCGGGATCGAATTTACCCGTCTCTTGACCATCGCGAACATGCCGATTGGCCAATTTCGCAGCGATCTGATGCGGGAGAAGAAGCTCGAAGAATACAACCAACTGCTCCAAGAATCCTTCAATCCGGGAACGTTGAACGGATTAATGTGCCGTCATCAGATTCATGTAGGGTGGGATGGACGGTTGTATGATTGCGATTTCAATTACGCGCTCAAACTTCCTGTGGGCGAGACGTTTCCTCAATATATCAAGGATTTCGATCCCGACGTGCTGATGAATCGTACGATTCAAACGGAGTTTCACTGTTTCGGATGCACGGCAGGTTGCGGATCGTCCTGCGGCGGCGCGTTGGTCGAATGAATGGCAAGAAGAGATTATTCATAGATATTCTTCATCTGCCACGCGTCGAGCGATTTTAGCATCGTGTCTTGGCTTTGGGAACGTATGGAGACACCGGTGCTGTCATCTCGCCCCGGATATACACGCAACGCGACACACTGTTTGCCGTTGACGAAGACTTCGACAACACTTCTGTCGACAAACACGCGCAGATTGAGTGACTCCTCCGCTCCGATTGACACGGGTGCCATCTCGGGAGGCCGTGGACGCGCGTCGGGGAGTATGGACGAATAAGATGAATCGATTGTAATCGTGCTAAAGTGTCCTTCAACTTCCCGATTCCTGAAGCCCCGATCCCTGTAGAACACGATTCGAGTAAACTCCTCTTTGTCCGGCGACCGGAGGACGTTGAGTTCCACCATGCCTGCCATCGGCGCATCCGTCGGCTCGATTTCGGCGATGAGTTCCATCGAGTTTCCACGAATCTCGTCGAGCACGACTTCTCGATTCGCAGGGAGTTGCGTCCTGCCAACGTGCCGATGATTGTAGCGCAACGATTCAATGTCTCCCGCGGGTTCCATCCCCAGCTCGTTTTCTCCTATCAACGTCAGGCGCCGCGGCAACGACATAATCTGATTCCAACCCACCGTGTTCCTGCCCGCGTTCATGTTGAAGATAATGATAATTCCACCTTTTCCGTCCGGGGTAGCGGACGGCGCGTGCGAGGCGGCAGGGTGTGATGCCCCAAATGTGAATTTACCGTGTCCGGTGACGACGAATTTATCCCGATCCTTATCGTAATCGCCCAAGAGATACTGTCCGCCGCTCATGTGGCTGAAAAACGGCAGGATGTGCCGATCACCGATTGGCCAGAAATAGGGGCAGGCACCATCATCTCCCACTAGCGTGAAATGGTCGTCTTCGACGAACGGATGCAGATATTCCCAAGTTGCCAAGTCCTTTGAGCGAAACAGGAAATTCGCACGCACGGGTTTGCCGCCGGGACCGTTCGGCAGTGTTCCACCCGATAGGGAATAATACAAACCATCTTTTTTCCAGATGCACGGGTCGAAGACGCGATACGGGAGCGGAGATCCGTCAGGGCTTTTCATCGAAATAACAGCGTTGCCGGATACCTTCTCCCAATTCAACAGAAGGGGATCGCTGGACACGGCAACCATGTTACCCACCTCCGTGCCATGATACATCGCGATGACTCGATCCTCCTCGACAAACGCCGAGCCGGAGTAACAACACCGTTCCGGGTTGGGGTAGATTGCATAGGGCAGGTCACGCCAGTGGATTAAGTCGTCGCTGATGGCATGACCCCAATGTTGGCGCGAATCCTCCGGGGGATAGGCTTGATAAAAGAGGTGCCAGCGATCGTTCCAGAAACAGATGCCGTTCGGATCGTTAAGTGTGTGTTCGGGATTGACGTAGTGATAGATTGGTCGGTGCTTGTCACCGGAGATGGCTTTGCGCGCCTCAATTAACCGTAGCATCAACGGATTGGTTTTGAGTTGCGCCTCCTGCTCTTCGAGCGTGTTCGCAAACGTATATTTCGGAACCTTTGATGTGTAGTCGGGTTGTGTTGCCGTTTCTGCTTGTTTCATAGGGCGGTCTCCCTCTCGTAGGTTTATTGTTATTGTTGATTCTCGCGCCACCATGGGCGTCTCACAGTTTAGATATTATGTTCTAAAATCTAGAGAATGACAATCACAAAATGAAGGGCCTCATGTCAAGGGCATGGGCGCCAATCCACAGAGGAAACGCATCTAAATTTCCCGTTTGACATAAAGAAAATCAGGCGAAGTTTGTGATGAGGTTCTGATGAGTCGTAGGTTGGGTTGAACGGGAATCTGTTAACAATCGCTGATGGTTGAGGAGTTTTCGAGTGCCCATTTTGACTGTGCGTGCCAAAATCTGAGTGAAACCCAACATAAATCGTACATTCTGCCGTCATGAGACACGCTCTACAATTAGATGCGTTTCCCCTGCGCCAATCCAGTAGGTAGGGTTAAATACCGTGAAAGCCAATCATATCACTTACCATTTTGCTTGGTAAAGAATCCGCTGAATCAGGTAGAATATGCAGAAACAGCAGCCTGCCGAATGAAGGCGGTTGAACTTTCACGCGGAGAATCCGATGATTGAAGTTGAAAATCTCACGAAGAATTACGGTGCATTCCGTGCGCTAGAGCACATCTCATTTCGTATAGAAAAGGGAGAAGTGGTCGGTTTTCTCGGTCCCAACGGTGCCGGCAAAACCACCACCATGCGCATCTTGACGTGTTTCATGCCAGCCAGCAGCGGGAGGGCGACGGTTGCCGGATACGATATCTTCAAGGAATCTCTTGACGTGCGAAAGCGTATCGGCTATCTGCCCGAGAACATACCCCTCTATCCCGAGATGACCGTTTCCAAGTATCTCAAATACATATCGAAGATTAAGGGGTTGCCGCGCAGCCGACGTGCCGCGCGATTGGACGTAGCGATTGAGGCCTGCGGTTTGACGGAACGTCGGCATCAGATTATTGGTCAGTTGTCCAAGGGATACCGACAGCGCGTCGGCTTGGCACAAGCCGTGATTCACGATCCGGATGTGATGATATTCGACGAGCCGACTTCCGGTTTGGATCCCCGTCAGATCATTGAAATCAGAGAGCTCATCAAGGAACTCGGCAAGGAACACACAATTATCCTTAGCACACACATACTTCCGGAAGCGAGCATGACCTGCGAACGTTTGATTGTGATCAACGAGGGACGCATCGCGGGCGATGTCAAACTGGTGGAGGGGAAGGCTGTCTCTATTGCTACAGGTGCGGGTGACAAATCGGAACTTGGAGATGGGAAGACACTCTACCTTGAGGTTGGAGGACCGGTAGAAGAAGTCACGACTGCCCTCGAATCTGTGCCGAGTGTGGAACGAGTAGAAAACATGGAAACGAGCGAAAGCGACAATCCTGTTTTTCATGTGAGTTACAGTGCAGAGACGGACCTTCGCCCGGAAATCGCAGCTGCCGTTGTTCGTGACGGGTGGAGATTGCTGGAGATGCGTTCTGTCGAAATGACGCTTGAAGAGGTTTTTCTGCGATTGACGACGGTTACAGACAATGAAGCGGAGCAATTAAGCCATAATATGGACTTTTCCGAGAGTGACCGGGATAAAACGCCGCAAGTAGACATAGCTGATTAGATGTAGTAAAATACGGCCTGTAAGAACCTGTTTGAAAAGTACAATTTGTAGGGTGCGCACTGCGCACCAGCCTCTAAAAGCCCCGGAGGGGCGGCAGGTGTATAGATACACCGAAACTCCCGCACATCTAAGCCCCAGCGGGGATCAAGTGAGTGAATAAGGAACGCGATAGAGATCCCACAGGTATATAGCAGACAACACTAAACACATAACGAAACTTCCCACAAATGACCTTGCCACCGATTATTCAAACAGGTTCTAAGTGAAACGGGCAGGCAGGTGATTAAATGCCTGTGTGGGAAGAAAATATTTGGAAATCGCCGGCAATCATCATCTTCATAGTTGGGCTGATGTTGCCCTTGATAGTCGCAGTGTTGACGATTGACAATCAATTTGCGGGACTGGATAAACATCTAGAAACACTATGTGGGATTGCAATTGCTCTCATAGCTTTAACCGCCGTAGGGATTATCGTTCCACACATAATTGTTGTCTTCCGGGAGCGTAAATCTGGCGACTGGCAAAGGGAGATTGGGTACTTGAAACAGGAAATTGAAGCGCTTAAACGAAATCAGGTTGCGAAGTCTTAGCGATGAAAACGTGGGTAAAGTTGTCATTCATAGGGTTTCTCGCTCTGCTGATTAACAGCGCTTACCTTGTCAGCTCGGGGGAGCCAACCCTATTTTACATCTTCAACGTCCTGCTCCATGTCGTGATCGGTTTGGCGCTGGTGATTCCGTTTGTTGTGTACCTCGCAAGGTCTTTCACCAGTATGCCAATCCTTGGCAAAGCGAGCGCGGGGTGTTTGGCGATCGGAATTGCCACCGGCGGATACCTGATGGTAGTTGGCGCAACCCGGCCCTATCGGTGGTTACTTATCCTACATATCGCCGCCACGACGCTTGGCGTGCTCCTGTGTGTCATTCACCTAGTCGTGCTGGCAAGGCAGCCGAACGCCTCGATTTCCCTACGAAAAGCGGCAAAGACCGTGGGTGCCGTTCTTGTTGTCTGTATTCTTTTTTCCGTCGCCGCACGGACTGTGGAACATTATCGACCGAACCCCGACTATCTCGTCAAGAACCCATCATCGCCGCCAACCACCATGTTTGAAGAGGGTGGAGGCAGCGGAGGGCATTTCTTCCCCGGCTCCGTCGAAACTCACGCCGGCGGTCTCATTCCCACCGATTTTTTCCTGACTTCTCATACCTGCGCCGAAAGCAACTGTCACCCCGACATCTACAACCAGTGGAACGAATCGGCGCATCACTTCGCCTCCTTTAACAATCAGTGGTATCGCAAGTCGATAATGTACATGCAGGAGGTTAACGGCATTCAACCATCCAAGTGGTGCGGCGGCTGCCATGACCTCGCCGTACTGCTCAACGGAGTGATGGACAAACCGATTCGGGAGAATCTGCATACTCCCGCGGCGCAAGCCGGATTGACCTGTGTGGCGTGTCACTCTATCGAGAAGGTTAAGGATACGATGGGTAACAACGGATACGTGATAAAATATCCGCCGTTGCACGAGGTGGCAGCCAGTGAAAACCCGTTAATCCGCAAGCTCCATAACTATCTCATCCGTCTGGATCCGGAACCCCATAGGAGGAGTTTCCTGAAACCCTTCCATCGCGAGAGCACCGCCGAATTCTGCTCCACCTGCCACAAGGTGCATCTGGATGAACCGGTTAACAATTTCCGTTGGTTCCGCGGCTTCAATGATTATGACCAGTGGCAATCCAGCGGCGTTTCTCATCAGGGGGCGTTGTCCTTCTATTACCCCGAATCTTCAAAGAAATGTACCGATTGCCACATGCCGCTCGTCGCGTCGAAAGATGCGGGCAACGTTGATGGCAAAGTCCACGACCATCGCTTCCCCGGTGCCAACACGGCGCTGCCCTTCGTGAACAAGCACCCTGAGCAACTCAAGGTCGTTACGGAGTTCTTGCAGAATGACCAAGTGACCGTAGACATCTTTGCGCTGAGTCCGGCAACACCGATCCAGCTTACAAGAGAAAATCGTCCGGCAAATCGTCCAACCGTGCTGAGTATGATGGGTGAGGAAGACACGCACGGACGTGCCGCCGGGACGCTAACAGATATATCAGAAACCGTGGCACCAATCGATGTGTCAAATGCAACGGTGAGACGCGGCGAGGAAGTCCGAATAGACGTGGTGGTTCGGACAAGAGGGGTAGGTCATCGTTTCCCGGCGGGAACAATTGATGCTTTCGATATCTGGCTGGAGTTGAAAGCGACCGACGAAAAAGGGAAAGTCATTTTCTGGAGCGGACTGGTGGAGGCGAAAGACGGGAACGGTCCGGTTGACCCGGGGGCACACTTCTACAGAGCCTACATGTTGGATGAACATGGAAATCTAATCAACAAACGCAACGCTTGGGCGACGCGGACGGTTCTCTACGCGCGAACCATTCCACCGGGTGCGGCGGATACGGTGCATTATCGCTTGGCTGTGCCGCCCGACTGCGGCGATAAGATTTATCTTCATGCAAAGTTGAACTATCGAAAATTCAATTGGTGGCATACGCAGTGGGCGTATGCGGGTGTTCGTGATCCCGAAGACACCGATTTTCAGGTCGATAAGGGATACGATGATGGGAGGTGGGTGTTCACCGGTGACACCTCGGATGTCGCCGGCAAAATCAAGGAAATTCCCAATTTGCCGATTGTCGTCATGGCGGAAGGCAAAACGACGTTAGCTGTTATCGACGCCGATGCAGTCAAACCCAAAGTCGAGGTTGCTATCGGAGAGGGGCAACGAGAGCGTTGGAACGATTACGGAATCGGCTTGTTCCTTCAGGGCGATCTCAAAGGGGCTGAAGCCGTGTTTGTCAAAGTTACAGAGCTCGAGCCGGACTACATGGATGGGTGGGTCAACATCGCACGATGTCGAATCCGAGAAGGAGATATGAAGGGCGCCGACGAAGTGCTTCTCAAAGCGTTTGAGGTTCAGAAGACGCTGCCCCCGGACAGCCCGCATCGCGCCAAGGTACATTACTTCTACGCCCTCACCAAGAAAGCGGCTGGCGAGTACGACGAAGCTATTCAGCATCTACGAACCGCAGCGGCGCAATTCCCGCGAGATCGAACCGTGCGCAATGAAATTGGACGCCTGCTCTTCTTACAGCGCAAGTACGAGGAAGCGATTGAGGAATTTCAGAAGACCATAGCGGTTGACCCTGAAGATTTAAATGCACACTACAATATGATGCTCTGCTACCGCGCGCTCAAAAATTCTTCAATGGCGGCGAAGGAACAAAAGTTGTACATGCGGTTCAAGGCGGATGAATCCGTTGATGCGATTACCGGCATAACGCGCCGCGCAGACCCTTACGCGAACCTCGAACGCCAGCGAATCCATGAACACACGTCAGCGCTAAAAGTGCCTTCCAACACTCAAAGTTCAAGTTATTAATCCCTTCTCGAACCTATTTTTGCTTCCGCGATTTCAATCCCGCCATGATTACTAAACTCAAGTTCAGGTTATACCTCGCGTTGGGTATTATTGCGCTTTCTTTTCCAGCGATAGTTGTTTCTAATAGGACTTACGTAGCACCATCAGGTCTGGAATCGGAGTTCCCTCGTACAAGAGTCGCGACCTGGAGATCGCTCCTACAGAGGACGCAATTTCTGACAGCGTGGAGTATAGCGTGCGTGGTTGTCTTGGCTGCATATGGAATCTCATATTCGGCTCGCGCTGATAGGGGTGATGATATGCTGTCCCTAATCCAGTCGGAAACACTCGAAGCCCACATCGTCGCGCTACAAGAGAATGTAAATCAGGGACGGTCGCAATTCGCGTTCCGTACACGGAGCGCCCATAATCGTGAAGCCTCGGACAATGCCGCAGAATATATCGCTTCCCAATTTCGGAGGTCACTCAAATTAGATGTTCAGTTCGAGGACGCTGGCGGCTTGAGGAATGTTGTGGCCACATTACCCCCTCGCCTCGAACCAAGAAGCGATCAGATTTTTGTACTATGTGCTCATTACGACTCTAAGGCGGATCGCGACCGCGAGTGGAATCCCTTGATTTCAGAAGCGCCGGGTGCGGACGACAACGCGACGGGAGTTGCGGCGCTGCTTGAGATTGCGCATGTTCTAAGCCAGTTCGACTATGAACACGAGTTGCGATTTATCGCTTTTGCCGGCAAAGAGGTTGGATTGTTAGGCAGCGAATACCATGCCCGAAATGCATCGGAGACGAACCAGAATATTATGGCGGTGCTCAACCTTGATATGATCGGATTCAATTGGATAAGCAATCAGGCTGTGGTCGTCCAAGACGCTTCGTCTCGATGGCTTGGCGATGTGTTTCGGCTTGCTAACAGATGGTATGCTCTAGGATTGGAGATTCGAGATGCACGAACTGAACTGGTTGAAAATGGGGATCATGCATCGTTCTGGGCACACGATTATCATGCCATAACGCTCACCGAAAGCGACGTTCCAAGAATCGATTCAAAGGGTTATCGTGCAAATCCGTATTATCACACGCCGGATGACACTGTTGACAATGTAAACGTCAATCTGGTCCGAAAGGTCGCGCAACTTGCACTCGTAACTCTAAATTGCCTCGCAAGCATGCCATCCGAGCCGGATGAGACAATGCCGCGGGTGACAGTTGACCCACAACTCTTAGTTAAGCGGAATCCGATCGAAATCACCGGGCAATTTGAAACGGCTTTTCCAATCTATATCATCGTGCATCCGGGCAATATAGCGGCTCAAGTCGATCGAGCGAATAATACCTTTACAGCGACAGTACCCTTGAACATCGGAGCAAACCAAATTCGTGTCGCGGCAATTCATGCGCTGGGCGCTCGTTCGGTCGAACAGACTATCGTATTCGAGCCCGAATTTGAATGGAAGAGCGCTCTCGTTTTTCCCAACCCGTCGCGGAAGACGGACGAGTTGATAATATTCCGGGCAGAGGCAAACTTGCCGATCGAGGAAATGAAGGTGTACGTGCATTCATCGGATGGTACGCTGGTGAAACGAATCACGGGGGCTGCTGATCGCGGAGATTCACGAATCTGGCGTGCGTGGTGGAATCGAAAGATTGTCTACGGTCTTCAGGCGGCAACAGGGGTTTATGTCTGTCGAATTGAAATTCTCGTGAAAGGGGTTAAATATTCGCGCCATCGAAAGCTGGCAATTCTTCAGTAAAAATTTGCGTGCCCGATTAGCGTTTGCCAAAGACAGATAAAGCGAGCTACCAATACAGGCGGGAGGCACACGGGGCTGTCCAAGCATTCAAGTGTCCCGAAAGCGTTGGGGTTTCGCTGTGCTCAACCCAATCTACAGGCGCGAATGGTGGTTTGACCAAATCTGCGGACTGCGTGAGTCTCAAGGGGCTATTTGGCGGCGCTAAAACCAGCGTTCGACCACGACCTTCTTCTGTGTAAAGAAATCAATCGCGTCACCCGCCTGACCATGTAGGTCGCCGAAGAAACTCTCCTTCCACCCGCTGAACGGGAAGAACGCCATGGGCGCCGCGACACCGACGTTGATGCCGATATTCCCGATTTGCGCTTCGTATCGGAATTTTCGCGCGGCAGCCCCGCTCCCGGTGAAAAGACACGCCATATTCCCGTATTTGCCGCTGTTTATCAATTGAATCGCGTCATCGACGGTTTCCGCATGTATGAGGCCTAACACGGGGCCAAATATTTCCGTGGATACGATATCGCCCGCCGGATCCAGGTTCTGCAAAACCGTCGGACGCACGAAATTTCCGCCCTCGAAGCCCGAGATGAGCGGATGCCGCCCATCCACCAACACATCAGCCCCTTCGTCGGAACCCTGCTGAATCAATCCCTCAATACGCGTTTTGCTTTCTCCCGTTATTACGGGCCCCATCTCAACCGCCTCGTCTAAGCCGTATCCTACCTCCCGAGACGCCGCCGCATCGGCGATGGATTCGGTGAACCAACCCTTCGCTTCGCCAACCGTAACCGCGAGAGATGCCGCCAAACACCGTTGCCCCGCACAGCCGAATGCGCTCTCACCCACGGCGTGGATGACCTCCTGCTCGTCAGCGTCGGGAAGCACAAGAATCGGGTTTTTCGCCCCGCCTTGGCATTGAGCGCGCTTGCCGTTCGCCGTCGCACGCGCATATACATACTTGGCGGTAGCTGTCGCGCCCACGAAACTAATCGCCCGTATAATGGGATGATCGATGATGGCATTAACGGTGTCCGCGGCGCCGTTTACCAAATTCACCACACCTTTGGGCAAGCCGGTCTGTTCAAGCAATCGAAAGACCTTCTGCATGGTTATAGGCACTTTTTCGGACGGTTTGACGATGTACGTGTTGCCGCAAGCGATAGCGTACGGCAAGAACCAGAAGGTAATCATGCCGGGGAAGTTGAAGGGGGCGATTGCCGCGCACACGCCCACCGGCTGCCGAATCATGAATTCGTCGATGCCCGATGCGATGTCCTCCAAATTCGTACCCTGCATCATCGTCGGAATACCGCAGGCGACTTCCACGTTCTCGATTGCCCGACGCATCTCGCCCTTTGCCTCAAGGAAGGTTTTCCCGCATTCCATCGTAATGGTGCGGGAGATGTCGTCAAGGTTCTCCTCAAGCAACTGTTTCAGCTTGAACAGGTACTGTATACGCTCGGTCGGAGGTGTATGCCGCCAATCGTCGAGCGCCGACGCGGCTGCCTGGGCGGCGATGTCCACCTCTGCCGCCGGTGAAAGCGGCACTTTGGCTAACACGTCGGTGGTCGCGGGATTCGTGACATCCAGATATTCACCGTTGCCGGGCGTCAGCCATTCATTGTTGATATAGTTTTGTAGCGTATTTCCTGCCGCCATGGACAATCTCCTCAATTATTCTCATCTCAGCACTGATTTCAGGGTTTCGGTGTCAAGGTTTGCTCCGCTCATCACCATCACCACATTCTCGTTAGCAAGCCCGCTTTTCAGTTTACAGGAGGCGGCGAGTGTTGCCGCGGCTGCGGCTTCAACTAGATTGTGTGTATATCGCAGCATCATCCGTATTGCCTCCCGCATTTCCTCCTCACTCACCAAAACGATATTGTAAATTCCATCCTTGATAATCGAAAATGGGAAATCGGACGGTACGCGCGTTGCCAATCCATCGGCAATTGTGTGGCACGAGTCTGTCTGAATCTTTCTCCCCGCTTTCCATGAGAGGTAAATCGCCGGTGCGTTTTCCGCTTGCGCTCCGATGACCTTCACGTTCGGGTTAATCGCGCGGGCTATCGTAATCGCTCCGCAGGCGCCCGATCCTCCGCCAATCGGCACAATAATCGTCGTCACATCGGGCAGTTGCTCAAAGATTTCGAGGGAGTATGTCCCCACGCCGTGGAAGAGCGCAGGTTCGTTGAGCGGGTCTACATAGTAAAGTCCCCGTTCCGCTTGTAACTCCCCGCATAACTCGCGAGCTTCGTCAAAATCGGCGCCGCCTTCCACTAGCTCTGCGCCGAGGGCGGACATCGCGCTGTTTTTTTCAGGATTGTTTCCGTCCGGCACGACTATGGTTGCATGAACGCCGAACCGTTTTGCCGCATACGCTATGGATTGCCCGTTATTCCCGCTGGTAACGGTAATTACACCTCGCCGTTTCTGTGGTTCAGGAAGCCGGCTCATGAAGTTTAAGCCGCCCCGGACTTTGAAACTTCCTGTTGGCTGATGGTTTTCGTGTTTGATATAGGCGTTAAAACCGAGTAATTCGGACAACTCGGGGTAACGGATTAACGGGGTCGGTTTAAGGAAGCGGTAGACAACCCGGCGTGCGGCAACGATGTCATGAAACGTAACAGAATTCAACGAACTCCTCTTGGCTGGTGGCGACAATGTCCTATCGATTTATGTGCCCGTCAGGATGGTTCTTGTAAATACAGGCGAAATTTGCTAAAATGATAGCAGTTATCAAAGATGGTGTCAAACGAATTGATTATGGCAACTCGTGTGGGATGAAATGTTGGGTTCCACTCGAATTTCGGTGCTTTCGGGTGAAGAGGTCAAAATGCGATTCAAACCGATACTTGGATTCCTTCTGTTTGCGGGGCTATGCGTCTGTGTGATGAACGGGGAGTTGTGGTTGAGAAACGGGCTTGCCTTCGACACAGGCCAAATTGTCTTTACATCCGAGAGAGATGGCACCCCTGAAATCTATGTAATGTTTGCCGATGGACGAAATCAAGTAAGACTGACAAACCATCCAACGTATGACTTCGATCCGGATTGGTCTCCCGACGGGACGAAGATTGCATTCGTTTCCACCCGAGTCGGCAACGGCTTTAAAATCTTCGTCATGGATGCCGATGGAAAGAACCCGATTAGGCTGACAGGTGAACAGTCGGAGAAGAATCCGGACTGGTCCCCCGATGGGGGTAAGATTGCATTCACCGTCCTCCCGGATAAAGAAAATTTGGCACCTCATATCGCCGTAATGGATGCCGATGGAAATAATCGTGTGAGGCATGAAGACCACGCGATGGAGCCATCATGGTCTCCCGATGGGAGAGAGATTGCATTCGTATCCTTGAGACATGGGAACAATGAAATTTACGTGGTCGGCGCCGACGGACAGGGGCTTAAAAGGGTGACGCGCGATTTAGCGCCCAAAAACAGGCCAGCATGGTCTCCTGACGGGGAACGGATTGCATACTATGGGTGGCACGAAAGATTCGATCACATCTATGTGGTGGATACTGACGGTAAAAATCGCACAAGGCTTACGCACAATCAAGAGCATCATTCGCAGCCAGCATGGTCTCCTGATGGACGGACGATTGCATACGTGACGTCAAAAGATGATTTTCGCACCAACCCAACAATTCACTTGATGACCGCTGATGGAAAATACCTCAAACAAATTAGCGACGTCCATGATACACATGATTTTCAGCCCGACTTTAACCCGGTAGGACTGGCTGTGTCCCCCGCCCCTAATAAAATCACAATCTGGGGTAGGTTGAAGAAACTCACGCCCAATTTCCGATAGTTTACCCGATTACATTTTACCCGCAACCAAGAGGGCAGAGAATGCGATTCCAATCGATACTTAGATTTCTACTCTTTGCAGGACTGTGCGTCTGTCTGACGAGCGGAGAACTGTGGTTAAGACAAGGACTCACGGCGCAGAAATCACGGATTGTTTTTACATCCACGAGAGACGGAAACGCTGAAATCTACGTGATGGATCCGGATGGAGGGAATCTGAAGCGGATAACGGACAATCCGGCTGATGACTGGCAGCCTTCATGGTCGCCCGACGGTCAAAAAATTGCATTCGTATCCAATAGAGATGGCGGACGTGTTCAAATCTACGTAATGGATAACGATGGAAGGAACCCGGTGAAACTAACGGACGGACTGATTAGCTTGTATCCATCGTGGTCTCCTGACGGGCAAGAGATTGTTTTCGCTTTCTCATTAAACGGCGAAAGCATGCAAGTCTATGTCATGGACAGCAACGGAAACAATCGTCAAAGACTCACAGCCCCTCAAGCGGACGGTTACGAACCAGCATACTCGCCTGACGGACAAAAGATTGTGTTCATATCCGGGAGGGATGGAACCGGCGAAATCTACGTGATGGATTCCGATGGCGGAAATCAGACGCGGTTAACGGACGATGATGATATTAATGAAAGGGAACCAGCGTGGTCACCTGACGGGGAAAAAATTGCATTTACGGCCTCGGTGGCTGGGAGCATTGAGATTTACGTTATCGACGCTGATGGACGAAATCGTAAAAGGTTAACAGACGACCTAGTGAATGATTATCGTCCAGCTTGGTCTCCCGATGGGCGATTCATTGCATATGCGTCTTCCAAACACGTTGACGCAGTATTGGGACAGCGAATCCACTTGATGACTGCGAATGGAAAACACGTCGCGAGGCTCGGCGGCCAGCACGGAGGCGACGATGACGATCCTGACTGGTACAATCCTGCAGCGTGGACGGTATCTCCGACAGGCAGCGAAATCACAATCTGGGGCAGGCTTAAGAAACTCGCCCCCCACCTCCGATAATTTGTGTTTACCTTGCTGGGATCCGACGACTGGCAAAAGACAATTGGCTAAACTTATGAAAAGCAAATCATTTTATGTGATGACGTTAAAAGGAGAAAATGACCGATGAATAACATCAGCCCGAATTTGAAAAGATACCTGTTTATACTACTACTGGTTTCATTGGTTACGTCGGACAGCACAGCGCAGAGATTCGAAAAGAGAATTGTCTTTGGGTCGAACCGTGATGGCGACTGGGACATTTACTCCATGGACATGAACGGAGAAAATCTCCTCCAACTTACCAACCACCGGACAACTGACGAGTACCCCGCTTTCTCGCCGGATGGGAGAAAGATTGCATTCAATTCAAATCGAGGGCTTTCACCTGAACTGTATGTGATGGACAGCGATGGCAATAATGTAATCAGACTCACCCATGACAGTTTTCTAAAAAGCCGTCCGAGTTGGTCGCCGGATGGCAGGAGGATTGCCTTTTCATCTTTCCGTTTGGACGTTGGCAACTCGGAAATCTACGCGATGGACGCCGATGGCGCTAACGAGAAAAATTTGTCACAACACGAGATGCAGGATCTTCTACCGAGTTGGTCGCCAGATGGAAGCAAGATTACGTTTGTCTCCTTCCGTGATGGCGGCGCGTTCGAATCTCGTCATATTTTCGTGATGAATGCAGACGGAAAGGGGAGGCGTAATCTCACCGGCGGCACCGACCTGACGGACAGTTTCAGTCCTACTTGGTCGCCAGATGGACGCAAGATAGCCTTCAGCTCGCGGTTCATCTTCGTGGGTTATGACATTTACGTGATGACCGCCGAAGGGAAAAAGTTAGAGCGGCTTACGGAGGAGGGTAACAGCAGCATGCCAGCCTTTTCGCCGGATGGGAGAAAAATTGCCTTTGTGTCAACGCGTGACGGAGATAAAAATATTTATTTGATGGACACCAGCGGGAGGAACGTGGTCAAACTCACGAGAAGTCCACCCGGTACTGACAACGTATCTCCTTCCTGGCCGCCAGGTGCATTAGCAGTCGCTCCCAGCGGAAAGCTACCGATATCTTGGGGAGTTCTCAAACGGAGCACCAACCCGTGATGATGTCGTTGAACTCGGCGTCGACATCTAAACACATCATTGCCGGGATTTAGAGAATACGCTAGGTTCTGTTGACATTTGAAAATTAAGCCAATATTGATTCACTTGAGGCAGTATGTAGGGGCAACCACAAGGATTGCCTCTACATTGGGTCAATTTCCGTAGGGGTTGGGTTTCCCAACCCGTTGGGCGAGGATCAACTGACTGGATAAGGAAGGCGATAGAGATCTTACCTCGCCCGTACGATAGGGATTTATCGGCGAATTATAGGCGCGCCTTACACAAATATCAACACGCCCTAGAAATGAAGACACCCAAAAAGGAGAAAATGACCGATGAACAACATCAGCCCGTGTCTGAGGAGATGCCTATTTCTATTGGTTTTGGCGATAATGGTTACGCCGGACAGCACAGCGCAGAGATTCGAACCGAGAATCGTCTTTGGGTCGAACCGGAATGGCGATTGGGACATTTACTCCATGGACGCAAACGGAAACAATCTCCTCCAACTCACCGACCACCCAGCCTCCGACGAAGTACCCGCTGGCTCGCCGAACGGGAGAAGGATTGCGTTTACCTCAGAACGTGACGGTACACCTGACCTGTATGTGATGGACCGCGATGGCAATAACGTGATCAGACTCACCAATAGCAAATTTGGCGAATACCGCGCTAGTTGGTCGCCGGATGGAATGAAGATTGCTTTTCCATCAGTCCGTGATGGCAACTGGGAAATCCACGCAATGGACGCCGATGGAAAAAATCTGACTAGATTGACAAAACATGGACCGCACGATGTTTCACCGAGTTGGTCGCCAGATGGAAGCAAGATTGCATTTGTCTCCGGCCCTCAGAACATCCAGTTTCATCCCAAGCATTGCTTCGTGATGAATGCAGACGGAACAGGAATGCGCAATCTCACTGAGGACACCGACCTAACGGACAGTTTCAGTCCTTCTTGGTCGCCAGATGGAAAGAAGATTGTTTTTAGCTCGCGGCCCAACTTCAGGGAGCGTGACATTTACGTGATGACCGCCGAGGGGAAAAGGCTAAGAAGGCTTACGAATGAAAAGGGTTACAACGGGAGTCCAGTCTATTCGCCGGATGGGAGCAAAATCGCATTTGAGTCAAACCGTGACGGCAATTGGAACATCTATTTGATGGACACCGACGGTCGGCGCACTGACAAACTTACGAAGAATCCTCACGGCGCTAAAAACAGATTTCCTTCCTGGTTGCCTGCTTCTGGTGCATTTGCAGTCACTCCAGACGGAAAGTTGCCAACGTCTTGGGGAGTTCTCAAACGGAGCGCCAACCCGTGATGATGTCATTGAACTCGGCGGCGCGGCATAAACACAAGCCATAGAACTGAACCCTGAGAGCCGGATTGATTTGCGTCATTACATTACGTGCAAACGCAGAGAAGAAAAACTTGACCAATCTCTAGTAATGGAGCGGGCGGGCCACTCTAGGTCATTTGCCCGTATGTCTTGAAGTAGACATCGTGATAGGGCACGCAGTGAAGGAGGAGAGCATGAGATTCAAACTGATCTATAGACTCTTGTTTCTGATGGTACTATCCAAATTCTTGGTGAGCGGGCCACTATTGGTGGGAACTGGATATGCTGCGCACCACAAACCACAGATTGCGTTCACATCTTTTAGAGATGGAAATTCTGACATCTATGTGATGGATGCCGATGGAAACAACCAGAGAAGACTTACAAATCATCCATTGACCGACTCTCAGCCATCATGGTCCCCGGACGGCAAAAAGATCGCATTCATGTCCAATAGAAACGGCGGCAACCTTCAAATTTTCGTGATGGATAGCGATGGACAAAACCCGGTTAGATTAACGGACGCCGTGTGGGATCAGAATCCAAGTTGGTCTCCTGACGGGCGAAAGATCGCATTTACCGGCTTTAGAGATGCGGGACTTGGGGACGGTAAATGGGATATCGATATCTACGTCATGGACCCGGACGGAAAGAACCGCAAGCGGTTAACACGCGTTCCCGGGAGTAACTCTAATCCATCGTGGTCGCCGGACAGTCAAAGGATTGCGTTCGTAAATTCTGGAAATGGGGCTTCTGAAATCTACGTGATGAACGCAGATGGTACAAGACAGAAAAGACTAACACACGATGGCGTTCGCGAGAACAAGCGTGAGCCCTCATGGTCTCCGGACGGGCAGATCATCGCTTTCGTGTACAACGATTTGCGCTCGATCCAAATCTACGTAATGGATACCGACGGTAAGAATCGGAGAAAGTTAACCGACGGAAAGCATGACTGGAGTCCAGCTTGGTCTCCGGACGGCGAGGCAATTGCGTACGAATCTTGGAGAGGGAATGACCACATCAGCGAGATCCACTTAATGACGGCAGATGGAACGTACCTCAAACAACTCAGCGGCTTACACGAACGCGGAGATTGGGATCCTGACTGGCTTGATCCTAGCGCGCTTGCTGTTTCTCCGGCAGACAACCAAATCACAATCTGGGGGAGACTGAAGAAACTCGCGCCCTACCTCCGGTAATTTGCGCGACTACACTATGAACTTCAAATCTTGATAATGGAGGCAATATAACGGGGCAACTCATTGGAAACCTCGCCAGCGCTGAGGGTGTCGCTTAATCTTCGTTCGCGCTAAAATCAAGTCACTTTATAGCTCATTTTGTCCACAACAATGGAGGAAAAAATGCTATTCAAACTGACACGTAGATTTCTACTGATTGCAGGGCTTTGCATCTGTCTGGCGAGTATAGACATGTTGTTGAGAGAAGCACTCGCCGCGTCGAACTCACGGATTGTTTTTACATCCACGAGACATCACAGCCCCGACGTTTTTGTGATGGATGCCGATGGAGGCAACCAAGAAAGACTGACAATCAAGAACGCGCGCGAATCCCATCCGACATGGTCGCCTGACCGGACGGAGATTGCGTATGTTTCCGAACTAGGCGGCGGGTGGCCACAAATTTATGTGATGGACGCCCGTGGAAAGGGCGCGATTAAACTGACAGATGGAGCGGGGGAGAAGAGGCATCTAGACTGGTCTCCTGACGGACGGAACATAGCATTCACTTCTTGGGATGGACAGAACTCCCATATCACCGTGATGGATGCCGATGGAAACAACGCTTTCAAGCTAACCGACGGGCAGGAACCGTCATGGTCGCCCGATGGTCAAAGGATAGCATTCGCGTCCGGTAGCGATTGGAAGGATCAAATTTTCGTGATAGGCATTGATGGAAACGGACGAAAAAGAGTGACACAAAATGCGGCGATAAAGGGTGGGCCGGCATGGTCTCCTGACGGGAGACGAATTGCATACATGGCCTTGCTGGAGGGAAAAACTGTTCAAATCTATGTGATTAGGGCGGATGGTACAAATCGGGTGAGGCTTACGCACAAGCCGGAGCATCATAAGCACCCCTCATGGTCTCCTGATGGTCGGCTGATAGCCTATGTGCGGTCCTCTGATATTTTAGCGCCAAAGATACACTTGATGACCGCCGACGGAAAATATCTGAAGCAACTTAGCGGTGACCACAGAGGGTACGATAATTACCCCGACTTTGGACCGGTGAGTCTGGCTGTTTCTCCCGCTTCCAACAGAATCACAACTTGGGGCAAGCTGAAGAAACCTGCGCCCAACCTCCGGTAATTTGCGCGAATATTTTATGAACGAGAGTAGGTCGTTGGAAACCTCGCCAGCGTCGAAAGTGCCGCCTTAATCGTCACTTGCGCTCAAAATCAGTTACGTTACGTCTCATATTGTCCACAACGATGGAGGACACAATGCGATTCAAACTGGCAGCTAGATTTCTACTGTTTGCAGGACTGTGCGTCTGTCTGACAACTGAGGAACTGTGGGTGAAAAACGCGCTTGCCTTTAACCTAGGTCAAATTGTCTTTACATCAAGGAGAGACGGCAACAATGAAATCTATGTAATGGATGCCGATGGAGGAAACCAAGAAAACCTGTCAAACCATCCAGCGTATGACGCCCAACCGGATTGGTCTCCTGACGGGACGAAGATTGCATTCGTTTCCCGTCGAGACGGCGTTTCTCAAATCTACGTAATGGACGCCGATGGAAAGAACGTGATTAGACTAACGGAGGGACAGGGGAGGACGGAGGATCCTGATTGGTCTCCAGATGGGCGTAAGATTGCATTTACCGTCCATGAATGGGAGTATCATATCGCCGTAATGGATGCCGACGGTGGAAATCGCGAAAAGCTTGAAGACCAGGCAAGTGAGCCATCATGGTCTCCGGATGGAAAACAGATTGCATTTATGTCTTGGAGAGACGGAGACCACGAAATTTACGTGATTGGCGCTGACGGACACGGGCTTGAAAGGGTGAAGCGCGGTTTGGGTGGATTCAACCCATCGTTTTCTCCCGACGAAGGACGAATTGCGTATTATGCCTCGCACAAAGGATTCAGACATATCCATGTAGTGGGGATAGACGGTAGAAATCTCAATAGACTTACGCACAATGAAGAACATCATTGGGGTCCCACATGGTCTCCCGATGGACAGACGATCGCATACTGGGTCTGGGACGGCATGTTGGAGGGAAATCTTCGCGGCACGATTCACCTGATGACCGCCGATGGAAAATATCTTAGACAACTTAGTAATGTCCGTGGGGCGCGCGATTACCAGCCCGACATTAGCCCGTTAGGACTAGCTGTGTCCCCCGCTTCCAACAAAAGCACAACTTGGGGCAGGCTTAAGAAACGCGTTTCCGCCCTCCAATAATTTGCGCGAATATCTTATGAACGAGGGTAGTTCATTGGAAACCTCGCCAGCGCCGAGGGTGTCGTTTAGTCTTCGTTTGCGCTAAAATCAAGTCACTTTGTAGCTCATTTTGTCCACAATAATGGAGGAAAAAATGCTATTCAAACTGACACCTAGATTTATACTGTTTGCAGGGCTGTGCGTCTGTCTGACGAGTGGTGAGTTGTGGTTAATACAAGGACTCGCCGCGCAAAACTCACGGATTGTTTTTACGTCCACGAGACATCGCAGCGCCGACATTTTCGTAATGGATGCCGATGGGGGCAACCAAGAAAGACTGACACACAAGAACGCACGCGACGTCCATCCGACATGGTCTCCCGACCGGGCGAAGATTGCGTATGTTTCCAACCTAGGCGGCGGGTGGCCTCAAATCTACGTCATGGATGCCCGTGGAACGGGGGTGATTAGACTGACAGATGGACCGCGGAGGAAGGGGGATCTAGACTGGTCTCCCGACGGAAAGAAAATAGCATTCGCTTCTCGGGGATGGGATAGAAAGAATCCCCATATCACCGTGATGGATGCGGACGGAAACAATGCCTTCAAGCTAACTGACGGGGAGGGTCCGTCATGGTCTCCCGATGGTCGAAGGATCGCATTCTCGTCCGGGTACGATTGGGATGATCAAATTTACGTGATAGGCGTTGATGGAGACGGACGAAAAAGAGTGACAAAAGATTGGGCGATCAAGAGTTCGCCGGCATGGTCTCCCGACGGGAAACGAATTGCATACGCGGCTTTGAAAGAACATCTCTTTCATATCTATGTGATAGGGGTGGATGGAAGAAATCGGGTGAAGCTTACGCACAATGACGCGTATCATGTGGACCCTACATGGTCTCCTGATGGACGGCTGATAGCCTATGTGTGGAGGCCTCATGTTCACTTAAACCCCCCGGCAAAGATACACTTGATGACCGCCGACGGAAAATTTCTGAAGCAACTTAGCGGCGACCTCAGAGGGAACGAACATTACCCCGACTTTGGCCCCGTGAGTCTAGCTGTGTCTCCCGCTTCCAAAACAACCACAATTTGGGGCAGGTTGAAGAAACTCGAGCTAAATCGCCGTTAGTTTGTGTGAATAGCTTATGAACTTGGATTTCTAATGATGGTGGGCAAGCTACGGGATGGGTCGTTTTGCCTCCCCAGCGGCGGCAGCATCAATATCAGCCACGTTGGTGCTCATTTAACCTATAACTAAGGAGAAAAAAATGCGATTTGGACGGAAGTTCGCGTCGTTTATCGGATTAACCTTGCTGCTATCAAGTGCTGAGCTTTTGTTGAGAAACACACTTGCCGCTCAGAACGCGCAGATTGTTTTTTCAACTACGAGACATGCCTACACCGAAATTTATGTAATGGATTTCGATGGGGGAAACCAAGAAAGATTGACTCGCAATACGGCGTATGACAACTATCCAACGTGGTCACCCGATCAGACGAAGATTGCGTTTGTTTCCAACCGAGACCGCGAGTTGCTTCAAATTTTTGTAATGGACGCCGACGGAATGAACCCGATTAGATTGACAGATGGACCGCGGCGGAAGGGGAATTTAGACTGGTCTCCTGATGGGCAGAAAATAGCATTCACTTCATGGGATGGACAGGATAGGCAGAATCCCCGTATCACCGTGATAGATGCGGATGGAAACAACGCATTCGAGTTAACCGAGGGGCAGGAACCGTCATGGTCTCCCGATGGTCGACGGATTGCATTCGTATCCGGGTTCGATTGGGAAGATCAAATCTTCGTGATTGGCGTTGATGGAAACGCGCTTGAAAGAGTGACGGACGACATAGCGATTAAAGCCACGCCGGCATGGTCTCCTGACGGGAGACAAATTGCCTACATGGCCTTGCTGCAGGAAGAAACCTTTCAACTCTATGTGATGGATGCGGATGGTGGAAATCGGGTGAGGCTTACGCACAAGCCGGAGCATCATATGGACCCCACATGGTCACCGGATGGACAACTGATAGCCTATGTGTGGTCCCCTGATATTTTTGTAAACCCGCCGGCAAAGATTCACTTGATGACCGCCGATGGAAAATTTCTGAAGCAACTTAGCGGTGACCACAACGGGAACGAATATTACCCCGACTTCAGCCCGGTAGGACTAGCAACGCCTCCCACTGCTGTGTCACCCACGTCCAACGCAGCCACACTATGGGGTAGGGTGAAGACACGCGCGCCCAACCCCCGATAGGCTGCGCGACTACCTTACGAACTACGAGCCTTGATAATCATGGAAATACAGCAGCGCAGTTTATTGAAAGGCTGTCTGAATAGGGATTGCAAAGCCCGCATCGTAGCCGCTTTTGGTTTTCGTAGGGAATAACGAGGGATTTCTATCGCACTCGCTATCCACTCGCTTGATCGTTATTCCCTACATCGGTATCGCCGAATCATGAGGATTTGACGCACAAGAATCAGTGTCAAGGAAAACGGAGTTGTTGCAAATAGGTTTTGAAACAGGCTCTGAAAATTTCACCGGCGTCGATGAGGTCATCTGATGGTTGGGAGCGCACGCTAACAGCACCCGTGCCATCACTCAAACCGAGTCATGTTAGGGTTCATTTGACCAACAACGAAGGAGGGCAAAATGCGATTCAAACTGGCACTTGGATGTCTACTGTTTGCAGGGCTGTGCGTCTGTCTAACGAGTGTGGACATGCTGTTGAGAGAAGGATTCGCCGCGCCAAACGCGCGAATTGTTTTTACATCCGCGATACATGATCGACGTTGGGTAGGCGTCACCCACGCTGAAATTTTTGTAATGGATGCCGATGGAGGCAACCAAGAAAGACTGACAAACAATACAGCGAGTGACGAATATCCGACATGGTCTCCCGACCGGACGAAGATTGCATTTGTTTCCAACCGGGACCACGGGTTGTTTCAAATCTACGTAATGGACGACCATGGAAAACACACAATCAAACTTACAGATGGACTGCGAAGGAAGGGGGATCTGGACTGGTCTCCTGACGGCAAGAAAATAGCGTTTACTTCATGGGAAGGACAGGATAGGCAGAACCCCCGTATCACCGTGATGGATGCAGACGGAAACAACGCCTTCAAGCTAACCGACGGGAAGTCTCCGTCATGGTCGCCCGATGGTCGAAAGATCGCATTCTCGTCCGGCAGAGATTGGAGAGACCAGATTTGCGTGATAGGCGTTGATAGAGACGGACTAGAAAAAGTGACACAAGATAGGGCGATCAAGGATACGCCGGCATGGTCTCCCGACGGGAAACGAATTGCGTACATGGCCTTGCTGCACGAAGATACCTTTCAAATCTATTTGATAGGGGCGGATGGTAGAAATAGCAAAAGGCTTACGCACAAGCATGAGAATCATATGGACCCCTCATGGTCTCCCGATGGACGGCTGATTGCCTATGTGTGGTCCCCGGACATTTTTGTAAACCCCCCGGCAAAGATTCGCTTGATGACCGTCAATGGAAAATATCTGAAGCAACTTAGCGATGACCAAAGAGGGAACGATTATTACCCCGACTTTGGCCCGGTAAGTCTAGCTGTGTCTCCAGCTTCCAACAAAATCACAATTTGGGGGAGGGTGAAGAAACTTGAGCTAAATCGCCGTTAGTTTGTGCGAATAGCTTATGAATTTGGATTTCTGATGATGGGGGCAAACTACGGGATGGGTCATTGAATGCCTCCCCAGCGTCGAGAGCATCAATACAAGTCATGTTGGTACTCGTTTAACCAACAACTACGGAGGACAAAATGCAATTCAAACTGGTAGGTAGATTTCTACTGTTTGCGGGCCTGTGCGTCTGTCTAACGAGTGTGGACATATTGTTGAGAGACGGATTCGCCGCGCAGAACGCACGGATTGTTTTTTCAACTACGAGACATCACCGCACTGAAATTTATGTAATGGACGCCGACGGGGGCAACCAAGAGAGACTAACTGACAATCGAGCGTATGACAATCATCCGACATGGTCTCCCGACCGGACGAAAATTGCGTTTGTTTCCGATCGAGACGGCGGGGTGCCTCAAATCTACGTAATGGACGCACGCGGTAAGCGCGCGATTAAACTGACAGATACAGCCGAGGGGAAGGGGGATCCGGACTGGTCTCCCGACGGCGAGAGAATAGCATTCACTTCTTGGGATGGACAGGATTGGTGGAACCGTGAGAATCCCCGTATCATCGTGATGGATGAAGACGGAAACAACGCCTTCAAACTGACCGACGGGGAGCACCCGTCATGGTCGCCCGGTGGGCAAAGGATCGCATTCTCGTCCGGGTATGATTGGAAGGATCAAATTTTCGTGATAGGCGTTAACGGAGGCGGACAAGAACGAGTGACGAAATCTAGGGCGATCAAGAGCATGCCGGCATGGTCTCCCGACGGGAAACGAATTGCTTACATGGCTACGGACGAAGGAACTTTTCACATCTTTGTGATTGGGGTGGATGGAAAAAATCGGGTGAAGCTTACGCACAATCTAGAGGAACATATGGACCCCACATGGTCTCCGGATGGTCGGCAGATAGCCTATGTGTGGTCTCCCGATATTTTTGTAAACCCCCCGGCAAAGATTCGGTTGATGACTGCCGATGGGAAATATATTAAGCAACTTAGCGGTGAGCTCAACGGGAACGAATATTTTCCCGACTTTGGCCCGGTTAGCCTAGCTGTGTCTCCGGCATCTAACAAAGTCACAACTTGGGGGAGATTGAAGAAACTGGCGCCCAACCTCCGATAAGCGGTACGAATTTCGTATGGACAGGCGATCGGAATCCTCGCCGTAGTCGAGGCCGTCGCGTCATGGGTGGGAGCGCGTCCAAACAACACCTAGGGACACAGTACGTTAATGTAATGCTCATTTGACGCACAACTAAGGAGGGAAAAATGCGATTCAAACTGGCAGCTAGATTTCTACTGTTCGCAGGGCTGGGCGTCTGTCTGGCGAGTATTGACATGTTGTTGAGAGAAGGACTCGCCGTGCAAAACTCACGGATTGTTTTTACGTCCACGAGACATCACAGCGCCGACATTTTCGTAATGGATGCCGATGGAGGCAACCAAGAAAGACTGACAGACAAAAGCGTGTCCGACTCCCATCCGACATGGTCGCCCGACCGGACGAAGATCGCGTTTGTTTCCAACCGGGACAGCGGGTTCTATCAAATCTACATAATGGACGCCGGTGGAAAGCGCGCGATTAAACTTACAGATGGACCGCCGCGGAAGGCGAACCTAGACTGGTCGCCTGATGGGCGGAAATTAGCATACACTGCTTGGGATGGGCAGGATTGGCAGAATTCCCGTATCATCGTGATGGATGCAGACGGAAACAACGCCTTCAAGCTAACCGACGGGGAACACCCGTCATGGTCTCCCGATGGTCGAAGGATCGCATTCTCGTCGGGGTATGATTGGAAGGATCAAATTTTCGTAATCGGTGTTGATGGAGACGGACGAGAAAGGGTGACGCGAGATGCGGCGATCAAGGGTACACCGGCATGGTCTCCTGACGGGAAACGAATTGCATATGCGGCCTCGCTGGAGGGAGAAACTTTTCATATCTATGTGATAGGGGTGGATGGTAGAAATCGGATGAGGCTTACCCACAATCAAGACGATAATATGGCCCCCTCATGGTCTCCCAATGGACGGCTGATAGCCTATGAGTCGGGCCCTCATGTTCACGTTAACCCCCCGGCAAAGATACACTTGATGACTGCCGAAGGCAAATATCTGAAACAACTTAGCGCTGACCACGTAGGGAACGATTTTTACCCCGACTTTGGCCCGGTAAGTCTGGCTGTGTCCCCCGCTTCCAACAAAGTCACAATTTGGGGTAGGGTGAAGAAACTCGCGACCAACCCACACACCAAGTAAGAGCCCGCGGAAATCTAATATTGAAAATCACCCGCAAGGAATATCAATATGCCAAGAGAACTTGTTGCTATCTCGCTACGAAATCCGGCGCTCCGCGAGTATGAGGAGCCAGAACTTAAGCACGGAGAGGTCAGGGTAAGAAGCCTCTTCTCGGCGCCCAAACACGGGAGCGACCTCCGCACCTATCGGGCGGATACCCAAGACTACACGAAGCCGTTCGACAAAGAGCGGCGCGTCCATGCCGGAACGCCTCAATCTCCGACGTTTCCGATGAAATTGGGGAATATGACGGTCGGAGAGATCGCTGAAGTCGGCGAAGACGTGACCGGTTTTGAGGTAGGAGACCGCGTATTCGGGTACCTGCCCATCCGCGAGAGCCATACCGTGGCTGCCCAGAGATTGAAGAAAGCGCCCGAAGGGATGCCATCCGAGGCTATCGTATATTCCGATCCGGCGGGGGTAGCGCTCGGCGCCATCCGCGAGAGCAAACTGCGTATCGGCGACCGCGTTTCCGTGCACGGACTCGGCGCGATCGGGCAGATGGCGCTCCAGCTAGCTCGGATTCAAGGCGCACGGTGGATCGTCGCGACTGATCCCATTCCAGTCCGCTGCGAACTCGCGAATAAGCATGGCGCGAATCTTGTCGTTAATCCGGTTGCCCAAGACGCCGGCGTGGTCATCAAAGATCAGACGGACAAACTCGGCGTTGATGTGGCGCTGGAAACGAGCGGGAACTACGCCGCCATGAACGATGCGTTGCGCGCCGCGGGCTACGGCGGCACGATTGTCTCGTCGGCGTATTATACTGGTGATTCTCATGGACTAAGTCTTGAAGGCGAATGGCACCGCAACCGGCTCACGATTATCTCCAGCCGTGACGTGAGTCAGCCCCTGCGTGACCATCCGCTGTGGGATTCCAAGCGCATCCACCAAGAAGCGTTTACGCTGCTGCAGGAGGGGCGGCTGTCGGTGGAGGGTTTGGTTCATCCTATCGTCCCGTTCAACGAATCGGCCGAAGCCTACCGCGAAATCGACGAAGCGCCCGAGCGAAGCATCAAGCTGGGAATCCGATACGATATCTAGCAAAGGAGAATCAGAATTGCAACTTCTATCTAACGATGTTATTTACCGCGACGGCAGGCACAACGCGTTTACGTCCATGGTGCGTTGGAAGGGCAAATACTGGGTAGCCTTCAGAAACGGTCACTCCCATAAATCGGACGACGGCCGCCTCATGGTCATGAGTTCGAGCGATTTGGAGACATGGTCCGAGCCGCAAGAAGTCATCAACACTGAAATCGACGACCGCGATCCGGCGATATTCGTTTGCGGCGACCGGTTATTCCTCGTCAGCATGTCGTACAAACGCAAGCTGCACGAAGGGGAAACGCAGCGGCGCCTCGTCAGCATGAGCAGTCACGTCGTCAGCAGCGGCGATGGCGTGAGCTGGACGCAACCGCAGCAAGCATTGCCTGAGCATCGGGTCATCTGGTGGGTATCGTCCGGACCTGACGCACTCTATGCATCCGTGTACGGTGCGGGTACTGCGGACGAAGGTCCCGATTATTGCCGCTGGACGGAACTCTGGCGAAGCGAGAACGGCGTAGATTGGGACAAGGTTGGGATTATCTCCGACGAGAATCGGGCGACGGAGTGTGCGATGGCATTTCTCCCCGATAAACGCTTGGTTGCCTTTGTGAGGCACGATGAGCACGACAAACCGGAGCTTAAAATCGCCTCGCCTCCCTACCGCGAATGGGGGCACGCTGCGGAACTCGGATTCAGAAACAATGGTCCCGGAATCGGGCTTGTCGGCGATAAGCTGGTAACCGCTGCCAGAGCCATGTTCGAAGATCCCAACACACCGCTCGCGGATGATCTCTGCAGGGAACGGCGAAGGGGCTTGATTATGGGTGTATTTGATCCGGATACATTGCAGTGGGAGCCTGCCTTGGCGATTCCCCACGCCCGCGGGATTATGAGTCCAACCGATCCGGACGGTCACGCGGACACCGGCATGAATTGGCCCGATGTGTCGTATGCCTCAATCATGGACTTGGACGGCGAGAATTTCGTGATGATTTATTATGAAGGGTTTAAGGGCCCGCCCTCCGATATCCGTGCGGCAATGCTGAGGCTGTAGGGGGTTTCGGTATTGAGGTGATCCGCTTTAGCGATTACGACGAGTGGGGCTGGAAGGATGGAAGAGGGGGAAAGCAGTGGCCAGTGACCTGTGGTAAGTGGCTAGCGGGTCTCTATCGATCAAGTGACGGGATTGGGAGCGCGATGGAAAATCCTGTTCATTATCCATTCGCTTGATCCAAACCCACGAACTGTATTAGCAAGGTCAAGCCGCTCGGCCGTTGTACAGGAGAAACTGCGGTTAATTGTATGCCTTGCTCCGATGAAGGATGTTGTAAATCATGCAGGTGCGTTGACCGGTATCTACGTTATAAATAATCCGATAATTACCGACGCGGTAACGATAATACCCTTCCAATTTTCCACGCAGTTTGACACTCTGGTTAAAAGGGTTTTCGGTAAGTTGGGCGATTGCATCATTCAGTCGACGACACATGTTTCTGTCGAGCATTGAATACTGTTTTTTCGCTCGAGCAGAAAACTCTACGCTATACATCTCTCTTGATGTCTTCCCAACGAAATGTATTGCCTTTCGCTACATCTTTCTTCGCAGCCTCGAATTCAGTCTCGAAATCAGGGTCATCAAGCAACTCATTCGTGGCTTCCCATTCGTCTGCGTCTTTAGATATAATAGCAGTCGGTGTAGGTAATTCTTTCGTGTCGTCGTCTAATGCAGCGTGCTTTCTCGGGTTGGACATGATTCATCCTCTAGAAGATTCGATTTCCTCAGTTTGAATCTGAAATGGCGAAGTACGGCATTTCGTTTGCCAATATGTGGAATGTATTATACCATACTATCAAGTGCCATGTAAAATCAAGAATTATCGCATGAAGGCACATAAATGAGGCAATTTTTATGAGAGCGTTAGAGATTCGCTAAACTCTATCCAACCTACTAACTAGCAAAGGTTGTCACCCCATCAGGGCTAGTTTGCACCTTGAGAGCACGCCATTATCCCTGGCCGAATTATTCTTTCAGCAAGTATCACTCGTATTTCGCATTATACAGACTTTGAAAAAGTGTTCCATAATAGAAGTTCTCACGTCTTGCACTCCAGCGGAGTGCCATGTTAATAGAATGAACGACAGCGTGCTGCTAACGTGCAAACCCGACATTCGCTAGTGGGTCTGATTATTCCGTTCAAGCGACGTAGCTAGTCAAAGGAGCTAACTTGTGAGCCATACATTCAACGTCCCCAGACGCAGGTGGGGCAAAAGTGAAATTTCAATTCCGGTCATTCCCTTCGGCACACAGGGATTCGGCAACAACTTCGGTCACGTCACCGACGACGAAGCCTGCGAGCTTATGCGGCATTCGATAGATATCGGTATCAACCACTTCGATGCCTCGCTCTGCTACGGCGACTCGCAGCGCAAGGTCGGCGTCGCGCTCAAGAGCGGCGCTATCCGGCGTGACGAGATTATCCTGAGCGCGCGAATCTGCGCCAACCTCACTTACGAGTGGAACGGAACGGATTTCGAGCGGATTTCAAAGGATCCCGACTATTCCTCCGACTACGCTATGGCAAATATCGAGAATCAGTTGGAGTTCACGGGGACCGACCATTTCGACGCCATGTTTATCCACGACCCGGTCGAAATCGAACCCACGTTGGCAAAGGGCGGGACGTTTGAATGCCTGAAGACGTTGAAATCCCGCGGTATCGTTCGCAACATCGGGTACGCCATGAATCCGCACGATTTCCATCTCACCGCAATAGAAACGGGTGAGGTGGACGTGCTGCTCACCTTCGACGACTACAATCTGTTCGGCACCACCGCCGCGGATGATGTTCTTCCCGCCGCCGCGGAACGTGACATCGGCGTGCTCAACGGCTGGTCGATCAAGCGTGGGCTGCTGACGGGGATTGACCTCTCCGGACGCGACCGGAGTAACACGGAGGTGGACAGGGCAATTAAAATGCGTCAGTGGTGTATCGACAACGGTTACAGCTTGTTGGCGATGGCTCTGGGCTTCTGCATGCGAGAAAAACGGATTCACGGCAATCCCATCGGCAGCCTGAACATCGAGCAGTTGGAACTGAACGCGCGCGCGGTGAGCGAACCGCTGCCCGAGGGGGCGCTCGACCGGTTCTTGGAGCAGGAATGGGCGAAGTCGTGAAACGTGTAGCTTGTGCATATAGATTGAAAAAGGGTGTAGGGGACGCAGATCTGCGTCCCCTACAGGTTGAGATGCACAAATCCTAAATCGCGGTACTTGAGGAGATATGGGAGATTCACGATTGACTGATTATTGATAGGTTGGACGATTAAAAATTCCTGCAAGAAATGATAGGCAGCGACCACCCTACAGGTATTTAAGCGCCGTTTTGTATTGATTCATACCACAACACCTAACACGAGGAATAGATGCCAAAAAGACCGAACGTACTACTCATTATCACCGATCAACAACGTTACGACACGCTTCGCTGCGGCGGAGAGGACGCAATCGAAACGCCGCATATCGATTGGCTTTCCGAGCGCGGCGTCCGTTTCACGCACGCGTTTTGCGCCACGCCAATCTGTTCGCCCGCCAGAGCCTCCCTGCTGTCGGGGTTGTATCCGCATCAGCACGGCATGGTAGCGAACCATCAGCCGCGGCCCGGTTGTGATCAGATGCATCTCAGCCCGGATGTCAAGCTAATCGCCGATTATCTGAAGCCGGAGGGTTATGCCTGCGGCTACACCGGGAAATGGCATCTCGGCACCGGCAGCGACCGGCGGGGATTTGGCGAGTACGTTGCCAGCCACTTCGATTTCGATACGGATACCCCGGAACAAAACGAGGCGATAACGCATGCACGCGCCATCGGCGTTGAACTGACCGGAAGGCGGCAGGGCACCGAGCCGAATCCGGCGACGTTTAACAATAGGACGCGGGTCGGTCCGAGCGTGATGCCCTTGGCGGATCATCCGGCGACGCTGATGTGCGACCGCGCCATGTCGTTCATTCAGCGGCATCAGCACAGCGACGATCCCTTCATGCTGGTCTACAGCACGCACGAGCCGCACTCCCCGTTCGTCTCGCCGCGACCGTTTGACGCCATGTACAATCCCAACGACATGCCGCTCCCGCCGACCTTTACCGATGTATCGTTCCACCCGCACACCAAAATACGTCAGGACAATCAACTCCGAAAGATTAGCGAAATGGGACTGTCCGAGTCGGAGATGCGGGAGATTGTGGCTGCCTATTATGGCCAAGTGAGTTTCTGCGATCACCTCGTGGGGCGCTTAATCGCGTCGCTGATAGACACCGGACAACTTGACGACACCCTCGTCATCTTCACCTCGGATCACGGCGAGATGATGGGCAGGCACAATATGCTGTTGAAGGGCGCGGCGGTGTTTGACGACTTGGCGCGAATACCGCTTGTCGTCGTGCCGCCCGGCGGGCTCGGTTCGGAGAGCGTAGATTCGAGTCTTGTCTCGCACATCGATCTGATGCCCACCATTCTCGACTGGTGCGGCGCAGACATACCCGCTGGCTTGGACGGGATGTCGCTGCGCCCACAAATTGAGAGGGCACCCGACTCGAATCGGCATGACGGAAGGCGTACGGGAGTGGTCACCGAGTTTCACTCCTGCAACTGGACAAACCCGATTGCACCGCTGCGTATGTGGCGAACCGAGGAGTGGAAATATGTCGAGTCGTATCACGGCGATCACCAACTCTATAACCTCGGGGATGACCCGCACGAGTGCCGCAATCTAATCGACGATCCCACGGCAGCCGACGCGCTGGCATCGCTAAAGGCTGGCTTGCGCGACTGGTGCGAGCGCACCGGGGATACCTGGCCCGATGTCGTCATCCCGCCAGAAGTGCCAAAGTAGTAGGCGTACTCCGTATGCCGTAACTTTGTGCCCCTTGCGGCGCGTCTGTGGGATTTCTGGGGCCATAGGAAGCCTTGCCATTGTTCAGTCATTCGCTAAGTGTTTAATCCTTACGAGACTGTAATAAGAAGCTGTTCTACCACGCCGGTAGGTGCGGTTTCCAACCGCACCGACGAGACGGAAAAAATACCGGTTCGGTTAGGAAACCGAACCTACCGCAGTGTATAAATAAGGAAGGTTTATGCCAGTCACGACTACGGAGAAACGCGAACAACTCATTCGTGAGGGCTACTGCATCTTCGAGAACGTGCTTGAGCCGGAGATGGTAGCGAAACTAAACGCCATGAGCGAATGGACCATCGAGCAGGAGGATCCGGCTCACTTCCATCAGCACCGTGCGCATGGCTGCATTATCCCGTACTGGCGGTATCCTCACGCCGCTTTCGCCGAGTTGATTGCTTATCCGCGCGCGATAGCGGTTCTCGCCGAACTCGGATTCGACCGCCCCAAGGTGTGGAGCGGATTCGTAATCAGCAAGCCGCCGCACGCGCCGCCCCTGTTCTGGCATCAGGACGGCGTGTTGTGGGAGCATCCCATCAGTTACACAGATCAGCCGCAACAGTATTTCCTGATGTACTACTTGGTGGACACGAACCGCCGCAACGGGTGTCTACGCGTGGTACCCGGTTCTCACCTGAAGCGCCACGCACTGCACGGCGTGCGCCGGAAGGCTGACGACGGCGTGAATAACGCTTCTGATTTGGATCACGCCGCCTTCCAGTACGCCGAGGGGGAGGTTGATGTGCCGGTCAAAGCGGGCGATGTCGTCATCGGCGATTCACGCCTGATGCATTCCGCCCACGCCAACCAGAGCGGCCAGCGGCGCACGGTGCTCACTATCTGGTATTGGCCCGGCTATGACGAGTTGCCGGAGGATGTCAAAAGGTTGATTGTCAATCACATCACCGAACGAGAGGATTGGTGCCGCTGGGTCGAACAGACGCGGGATGTCACGGGAGCGTTGGTGCCGGTCTATGACGGGGAGGCGGAACAGGTGCCGTGGAATACTAACCCGGGCGAAAGTCTGCAATGATACCTTCTGTTTTTTTATCGCGAATTTTGAGGAGATACCAATGACGTTCCAACAGAAAATTGCATTATATCTCTTGGTCGCTTTCGCGTTATGCAGCACGGCGTTTGCCCAAGTTGTTCATTTCCCCGATCCGAATTTGCGGAATGCCATCATTGAGCAGAGTAATGTCAACCCTAACCGAATCACCGTCGTTTCCCTGCGGCGACTTGAGCGGTTGGATGCACCCCGTAGAGAGATTGAAAATCTTGAAGGGCTCCAACACGTTCCAAACCTGCGGCTCTTGGATTTGGAAGGAAACCGCATTTCCGACTTAACTCCGCTCGCCAATCTTCACAACTTGGAAGAATTAATCTTGTCTTGGAATGTAATTACCGATATTTCTCCACTTACCGGGTTAACCAATCTCCGCCTCTTGTCTATTCGTGACAACCGAATAACTAATGTAGAGGCGTTACGCAGTTTGACCGGGTTACGGAAACTTGAGATCCGGAGTAACCTTATCGCAGACCATTCTCCGCTGGACAATCTATCGCTTGATGAGTTTTTGTATGACGAGGTTTGCGAGACTCCACCATTCGATGTAAAGTCTAGGTTGGAAAACAGGATTTTCCCTTCAATATTCGCCGCATGGGGCTTGCCTCTCAACACTCCCCATCTTTCAGGGGCTGGGCAAATCGCTCTGCATGACCTTTATCTTGCCGGGTTCACATTTGACCATGAATTTTTTGATACCGGAGACAGATACGTTGTGCGGGGTGCAAGTCAGCGATCCATGGAAATTCGCGAGAATTACATTTCGCGAAATCCGAATACGTTGTTTCTTGTTAAAATCACTATGAGAGACAAACCCCTCGGACGCGTACCCGAAGATTCGCCTTACTGGCCATATTACGTACGAGACAGTAATGGTGAACCTGTCCCAGATCCGGTGTGGCCCGGGAGTTATTTGATCGATTTTACTCAACCCGGTGTCCAAGACATAATCGTGCAGCAAGCGGTCGCGGTATCGCAGTGCGGTTTGTATGACGGGATATTCTTTGATTGGTGGACGGAAGACGGTCCAGTGCTGGATGTTTATGTTGGGTGGAGAGCGGAGGTACAAGCGCGCGAAAATATCGTTCAGCGTATCCGCGCGGCGACGCATCCCGATTTCTTGATTTGGGTCAATACCAACCGTGCAAAAATACCTAGAACCGGCAAGTATATCAACGGCAGTTTCATGGAGACATTGACACCGCGGGACATAACAGACGATCAACTGGAGCAAAGACTTCTGGAAATAGAAGACTCTCTTCTATGGCTGGATACGAATCTAAGGGAACCGCGGATAAACGGCTTGGAGGGGTGGAGTGTTCCCACGGAACCGCCAGATAGCCCCACGAACCTGCGCTGGATGAGAGCGTTTACCACGATGAGTCTCACGCATTCCAACGGGTTCGTGCTCTTTAACAACGGTATCAGCCACGATCACTATTGGTATGACTTTTGGGATACCGACCTCGGCCGCCCCATCAGCCCCAAAGCCCAGCTCTATGATGAAGAAATACCCGGCCTCTACATCCGCGAGTTCACGAATGGATGGGCAGTTTACAACCACAGCGGTGAGGCGCAGGTGATTACGCTGCCGGAGGAGACGCAGGGCGTGGCAAGCGGGTTGGTGAACACGGAGCACGCGTTGCCGAATCTTGACGGTGAGATGTATCTAAAAGCAGTGGTCAGTGACCAGCCGCCAGTGACCAGTAAAAATCCTGCGGATGTGAATGGGGATGGGGTAGTCAATATCTTTGATCTCACGCTGGTAGCTCAGGCGATCAGTACGGGGGACGGCGAAGGGGACGTGAACAGGGATGGGGTGGTGAATGTGTTTGACCTTGTGTTCGTTGCCAACCAATTCTGAATCACGGATTACGCGGATTACGCAGATTTCACGGATTAAGAATCTCTATCGATCAACTGAGCGAATAGATCAAGCGAGTGATTAACGAGTGATCAACTGAATGAATAATGAGGGATCAAGGGAATGAAAAATGACCGCGATAGAAATCCCATAGAAGTCCCATAGAGATCCCAAGACGATAGCCAATCACGATAGAGGCCCTAGGAGATAGAACAACCTGATCTCTATTCGTCCGATTGATCCTTATGGTTTTGGTGGATCGTATCGAATCGCGACCAGGAGGTCGCTCCTACAGAGGCTGGTGGGCAGAAGCTTGATGGGCAGTGGAATCCGTATTTTTGAATGGAGGTTATGTATGGCAAGCTATATTTCGGACGCACAATGGAAGCATTACCGGGAGGAGGGGTATGCTCGAATTGGGCGGGTGGCAACCGATGAGGAACTCTCAGCGCTTCAGAGCCGAATAGATGATATCATGCTGGGCAAAGCGCTGTTGGACTATGACCGGATGCTGATGCAGCTCGACCGTGAACCGGGTAAGGAGGGGCCGGGACCTCAAACTAACGGTCACAAAGGGGCTACGCTGTCGTATCGAAAGATTCAGTCGCTTGAGTTCGATCCGCTCTTCCTTTCATACATGCAGAAACCGGTTTTCCGCGAGGCGTGCGCGAAGGTTTACGGCGACGAGACTGCCATCGCCTGCTATCGAGCGATGTTTATGAACAAGCCGGCGCGTGAAGGCACTCAGCTGAACTGGCATCAAGATCGATGGTCGCATCTTGACAGGGAGCCGTTGCTTACCATCTATACGGCGCTTGACCCGGCGACGGCAGAGAACGGTTGTGTCCGGATTATTCCGAACTCTCATCGTAACCGTGCCCCCCTGACTCGACCTGACGAACGCCGTGCCCAGATGGAGAGGATTGTAGCGGAGTCCGAGTCGATTCCGCTGGAGTTGGAAGTGGGAGAGGTCGTGCTGCTGCACAATTGGATGTTTCACAGCTCCGGAGTGAATTCTAGCGATGTGCCGCGCCGCGCGTTTAGCGTCTGCTACATGCCCGCGGAAACGAAGTCTAGCAGGGGGCTTACCTATTCGCGAATATTTGGAGATGGGGCATTGTCGGTTAGTGAGTTAATCGGATGAAAGCGGTTGAGGATAAAATCGGGAAGTCTTTTTTAAGTGATAGGTGCCGATTTGAGAACCTGTTTGAAAAGTGCAGTTTGTAGGTTGCGATCGAAGGAATGAACAGTGACAGCGATAGAGATCCTCTGCGCACTAGCTTTTAAAAGCCCCAGAGGGGCGGAAGGTGTATAGAAACACCAAAGTCCTGTGCATTTAAGCCCCAGCGGGGCGACAGGTAGGTGGTAGCCAACGACGAAAACATGGACCAATTTTTTACAAATGACGTAAGTGTTTAGTAATTGTAGGGTGGGCACTGCCCACCATTCCGATCAGTTTGGGATAAATGGTTGGCTCCCCTGGCGTGCAACGTGACCGCGTTGATGGTGGGCAGTGCCCACCCTACAATCGCTACTACAAACAGTAATTACCGGGAAAGAAAGCGCAATAATACCCAACGCCAAAGTATAGTTAAATCGTAACTGTTTAGTCCGCCGGTCTGGATTTGACAATCCAGACGGAGCGGGTAGAAAACGCGCCAAGTATGGAAATACAATGCTAATTCAGACGAATCCGGGGCTTACATGCCCAGAACGGACGTGCAATGAATTGCACTACTACGAACCAAACGATGCACTAAACAGTTACGTTAAATCAATAGTTATTTATACACTGCGGTAGGTTCGGTTTCCTAACCGAACCGGTCTTTATCCAGTGTCGCAGGTGCAGTTGGAAAGAGATCTCTATCGTAGGATTAGCTATCGCGGTCGCTATCCGCTCCCTTGATCTCCTACCGGAATACGAGTAAACATGAACATAGAATACATTTGCGATCAACTGTGTGCGAAGGACCAAAAACTCGCCGAAGTCATTGATATCGTTGGCCCATGCACCCTAGCGTCCGGGTGCTCCGCTTTTGATTTCTTGTGCGATTCCATTATCCGGCAGCAACTTTCAAAACATGCCGCCAACGCAATAATCCTTCGGTTTCATGAACTTTTTGACTCCGGGCATCCCACGGCAAAACAGCTCCTTTCTCTACCGAGGCAGGCAGTGCTTGACGCGGGGGTATCGAATCAAAAGTACGGTTATTTAAATGATCTGGCATACAGAACCGACACCCGACAACTTCCGCTTTCGACACTCCATGAGAAAGACGACCCCACTATCCGACGGTTACTCAAGGAGGTAAAGGGTATTGGCGACTGGACCGTTGATATGTATTTGCTTTTCGGACTTGGAAGGATTGACGTATTTCCCGTGAAAGATCTCGCGCTGCGGAGATCGATGTCCTCTCTTTACGGTTTGGACGTAAATGACCTCGAAGGCGCTGAGAAAGTAGCACAGAAATGGAAACCGTACCGCAGTATAGCCAGCTGGTACATGTACAAGCGTGGAGATTTATAGGTCCAAGAAATCGACACTTGAACCTTAGCGGGTGAAGGCTAAGAGGTGAAGATCAAAGGGGCCGGAAAGCATGTGAAACGTGAAGGTCGTGCGAAAAGAGACGAAAACCGGGCGGGAAACGAATAGAGCTTCTATGCGACAAATTCCGGGAACCACATTCACCATAATGAAACAACAGATGCGAGACCGTAAGCAACCATAACCGCTAAAAAGACGACAAACACGAAAACACTCATGCGTTCAAGCGCCTTCAATGTTCTTTTAGGCTTTAAGACATAGGCTAGGAACACTATCCCGCCAGCGAGTATCCATTCCATTGCAGTGCTCTTTCCTTCGGCATAATTGCTGGTGCGGCGATTCAGAAAATCAAGCAGGTTTGCCAGTCGACCTACCTAGAGGCAAGCGAATCCATGGTGAATTGGATGTTGCTAAGCCAATGCGGCTGCTTTCCGTGAAGATTCAGCCAAGAAACCGAGTTTTTCGGAAAAACTCGGTTTCTTCAGTTCGGTCATTTTTGGGGAACGGGGCTCATTGACCGTGCTTTATTTGTCCCCAAGTGGTAGCGAGCTTGTCCATAGATTCGACCGCGGCGCCCCCTACCGTTTGGGCGATGTCGGCATTAATCTCGTCCGCGCTGAGCCACCTATCCCACAACTTGAAGTTGACCGCAGAACAGTTGCACGCTTGCACTGATTCTCCGGCGCTATTGGCGAATAACGCGTGCAGATTCATCGGGTGTTTGGGGTCGAAGGTCACCTCGGACGGCACTTCACCCGTTTCCTCGCCATCAAGATAAAACGTCACGGCAATCCCGCTTTCAAAGGAGACGTGCATGAAACGCCAGACGCCTTGGCCGAGATCCAAACCGGTATCCGCGATGGACTCGTGATCCTCTCGGACGCCAATGGCGGTCTGCATGATATTCACGTTGTCAATCCATCCCCAATCCGCCGCGTCAAAAGGCAACATGACGCGCATGGTCTGGGTTTCTTCCGGCGCATTGGAATGAATGCCGTACATATGATGCTCCTCCGCCTCGCCCGGAAACCGGCCGCCATTGATTCTGACCAAGGATCCCCACGTCCAATTTTCGAGGAAAACCACGGGAGCATCGTCAAGGGGTTCGTCGTTGGCGAAAACCGCGTGTGAATCGGGCACTGTGTAATATTTCGTGAAAAATGACATACCGGCAACCTCTACCGTGCCCTCTTCCAGTGTGGGATGGTCGTCGGTTTGCGGCACCGCTCCGCCAGCCGAACCGCTGTTTTCCCATGCCTCGTCGTCGGGCTCTTGTGTGTTGGCGTCGAAGAACAACACGGGCGGTTGGGCGAACGCCGTCGGGCACGCCAGTGCAACGATGAAAATTAGGCTCAATGTTAATCTTGCGTGTGTCATGGCAACTCTCCTTCTATCCTTTCAATATTTTCGTGTTGAGGGTTGGAGTTAGTAGCGAACTTCGCGACCAATGGTCAACATTTTACAGAATTTAGAGCGGAGAAACCGAGTTTTGAATTTAAAGAGATCTCACTCTAAAAGTATGCACCTGTAACCGGGCAGTATGTTATCGCTTCGCCTCGTCGAAATGGCGAACGGCGCAATCAAACTTGTCGCGGCAACCGGGATTGCAGAAACCTACGACGTTACCGAAATAGTTCGTGAGGGAGTCAGACTGCACTGGTTTACCCGACCAGGGGCAAGTCTCATTGATGGAATCGGTGACATCCAGAGTGCGCCTCTGGTCGCCCTTCGCCTCGTCGAAATGGCGGATGGCGCTTTCAAACGTGTCGCGGCAACCGGGGTTACAAAACCCTACAACATTGCCGTCATGTCTCGTGAGAGAATCGAATTGCACCGGATTGCCGGACCAAGGACAGGTCTCATTAATGCAATCGGCGATATCAAGGATGTGCATCGTGATTTCCGATCGTCATTCCAATGTTGCGCATGAAACCCACATATGTTTCAGAGGGGTGAGATTGCTACCACAGGCTGAAATAATAGCACGATTCTGGAAAGGCACAAGCAGAATGTGCTATCCCCGGTCAGGTTTGAATGGTTGTCTTATAGTCATTCACAATCATATTTACACAAACTAACTGGTGATTTGATGATTGAAAATTGTTACTGTAGGAGCGACCTCCCGGTCGCGAGGCAAAGTTCGCTCCAACGGAGGACGCACAATAAATCGCACTACTGCAAATCGAACCAACCAAATTCCTCATGTGTAATTATTATTTGCATTGACGATAGCACAATCCGTGTCTGTCTACAGGAGTCCCGAGGCGCGCAGGATGGTTTCCTGAGCGATAAATTCGTGGTCTAGCGAGCGGTCGGGCGATTTCTCGCCGCGAATGTCTGCCACAAGTGCTTGGAGATCGCCGATGTGGCTGGGACGTTTTTCTATTTCTACGTTTTGCCATCCCTCGGCATAGCCGTCGCGATCTTCATCAAGGCACAGCCGCAATGCCGGCGGATCAAGCGGTTCAAGTATCGCGCTGCCGCGAGTCCCGTAAACCTCCAACCGTCTTGATTCACCGGACGACACCTCCGCCGCGGCAGACTCGATGGTCGCCATCGCGCCCGGATATTCAAAGACAGCAGCGGTGTTATCTTGCGCCCACGGGAAGGTGCTGTCCAAATTCTGCGAGAAGGATGTCACGCGCTCGGGGCGCCCCAGTAGCGCCACGATAATATCGATAAGATGGGGGGCGAGAATGAACATGATTCCGCCTTCGTGTTCGCCGCGGGAATCCCACCGCGCCCATAGGGATTCATCGGAGCGGCCCGTCGAGATGCGTCCGCGAACGGAAAATATGTCGCCCAGTTTCCCGGAATTCGCCCAATCGAGCACAAATTGGAATCCCGCGTTATAGCGGAACATATAGCCGAGTTGGACGCATAACCCCTTCTCGCGTGCGATGTCCAGCACCGCCCGAAACGCCTCCAAATCGTCGCCTGCCGGCTTGTCGAGCCAAACGTGCTTACCGTGCTCAACCGCTGCCCGCGAAAAATCAAGGTTTTCCGATACCCGTCCCTGCGCCGCGACCCCTATGATGGTTTCGTCTTCCAATACCTCCTCTGCGGACGACAACCATTGAACGCCATCAAACGCGTCGTTGGCGCCGAGTGTCTCCCGGGCTTCCGCGGACGGTTCATAAATCCCCACAAAATCGACATCCTCGTTTGCTTTCAACGTGCGAGCCTTGCTAGGGGCGTGGTCGTGCGAGATGCCGAATTGTGCAAACCTCAGTTTCATTCAGTTTGCCTCCATGAAATACAAGCTACGAATAATAGTTTGTTGCTAAAGTTAGTAGAATTTAAGCAGCAACAGAGGTCGTTACAGTAGGCAGGGCATCTTGCCCTGCCCGGCCTAATCGGTCGCGACCTGAAGGTTGGCTCCTACAAATGTTGTGTAGCATCGAAACGGCAAATAAACTACCCTACGACAGTCCTCTTAGTGGTTTTCTCGGTAAATATTTAATGCAATCAAAGGGTTCGCGACCGGGAGGTCGCTCCTACCTAGAGTCGGCTGGTACAGTGTGGTTTACGGCACACGGCGTGTGCCTACTACCTTAATCTAATGCCATATTCTTTTGGCGAGTAAACCACTTAGGTATTCAATCGCGAAAGTCCTATAGCATCCCGACTGCGCGGAGCACTGTTTCCTGCACGGTAAATTCGTGGTCGAGCGTACGGTCGGGCGATTTCTCGCCGCGGATGTCCGCCACCAGCGCACGGAGACTTTCGACGTATCGCGGCCGGTTCGCCACCTCCACCCATTGCCAACCTTCTGCGTAGCCGTCTCGCTCTTCATCAAGGCACAGCCGCAGCGCAGGCGGTTCCAGCGGTTCGATTATCACGCTGCCGCGAGTCCCGTAAATCTCCAGTCGTCTCGCTTCTTTCGTCGACACTTCCGACGCGGTAGACTCGATGGTTACCAAGGCATCCGGGTATTCGAAGACAGATGTGGTGTTGTCACGGTACCAAGGGACGGCATGGTCCAAGTTCTGCGAGAAGAATTCCGCGCGTTCGGGGCGTCCCAGTATGGCGACGGCAATGTCGATAAGGTGACAAGCGAGTATGAACATGATGCCGCCCTCTCGTTCGCCGCGCGAATCCTTTAGTTTCCACGATTCGGGGTCCGAGCGACTTGAAGAGATGCGTCCGCGGATTGAAAATATATCGCCCAATTTGCCGGAATTTGCCCAATCAAGCAGAAATTGGAATCCCGCGTTATAACGGAACATATAACCGAGCTGGACGCACAGCCTCTTCTCGCGCGCAATGTCCAGCACCGCGCGGAACGCCTCCAAATCATCGCCTGCCGGTTTATCAAGCCAGACGTGTTTTCCGCGCTCAAGCGCCGCCAGTGCAAATTCGAGGTTCTGCGACACTCGTCCCTGGGCTGCAACCGCTACAATGCTCTCATCCTCTAACATCTCCTCCGCCGAGGAGAACCAGTGAACGCCGTCATACGCCTCGTGAGTGCCGAGTGTAGCGCGAACTTCTGCCGACGGTTCATAAACGCCCACGAAATCCACATCGTCGCTTGATTTCATCACGCTCGCTTTGCCGGAGGCGTGACCGTGCGAGATGCCGTACTGTGCGAACCTGACTTTCATTTAGCGTAGTCTCCATGAAATTCAAGCTACGGATAATAGTTTGTTGCTAAAGTTAGTAGAACTTACGCAGCAACAGAGTTCGTTCCGGTAGGCAGGGCATCTTGCCCTGCCCCGCCTAAGCGATCACGACACTGGAGATTGGCTCCTCCAAATCAGTGTAGGTTGGGTTGAACGAATCAAAACGAACTCCTGCCTGCGATAAGTGCCGAGTAGTCCTTGAATTACAATTCTTATACGTAACCATAGAGTGAAATCCAACAAAATTCAATCTGCAATCAAACGTTGGGTTTCACTAGTCTTCCGAGATCACAATCGGCATCAACTCGCGATACCCAAATGTAATACTTGACATATTACGTTTGCAACGTTCAACCCAACCTACGCACAATCTGTGGCGATTCACAGCAGCCCGACGGCACGGAGGACGGTCTCTTGGACCGTAAATTCATGGTCTAACGAGCGGTCAGGCGATTTTTCGCCCCGGATGTCCGCTACAAGCGCGCGGAGACTGTCGATATAGCGCGGTTGATGCTCCACTTCCACCTGCTGCCAACCCTCAGCATAGCCGTCTCGAGCTTCGTCAAGACACAGCCGCAGCGCGGGTGGTTCCAGCGGTTCGAGAATCACGCTGCCGCGGGTTCCGTAGACCTCCAAGCGTCTAGATGCACCCGACGACACCTCCGATGCGGTCGACTCGAGGGTCACCATGGCGTTAGGGTATTCAAGGACAGACGCGGTGTTATCGCGGAACCAAGGGAAAGTACCATCCAAGTTCTGCGAGAAGAACCTCGCGCGCTCGGGTCGCCCGAGTATGGCGACGATGATGTCGATAAGATGGCAGGCGAGAATGAACATGATGCCGCCTTCGCGTTCGCCGCGGGAATCCCATCGTTGCCACGAGGCTTCGTCCGAGCGTCGGGTCGAGATGCGTCCGCGAATCGAAAATATATCGCCCAATTTCCCGGAATTTGCCCAATTGAGGAGGAACCGGAATCCCGCGTTGTAACGGAACATATAGCCGAGTTGGACGCACAGCCCCTTCTCGCGCGCGATGTCCAGAACCGCGCGAAACGCTTCCAGATCGTCGCCCGCCGGTTTGTCAAGCCAGACGTGCTTTCCGCGCTCAACCGCCGCCCGCGCATATTCGAGGTTTTTGGACACCCGTCCCTGCACCGCCACCCCCACGATTGTCTCATCGTCCAAGATCTCCTCGGGGGACGAGAACCAGTGAACTCCCTCATACGCTTCGTTTGTGCCGAGTGTCTCGCGAACTTCCGCCGACGGTTCATAAACGCCCGCGAAATCGACATCGTCGTTTGCTTTCAGCGTCTTTGCTTTGCCGCTGGCGTGATCGTGTGAAATGCCGTACTGTGCAAACCTGATTTTCATTCTTCCTCGCCTCCATCTAGTTCAAAATTAAGTAACGGATAAGTCCTTGAGCCTTATTAATTCTTGCCGAGTCTCCGGCTTTCTGTCAAGCAAATTCAGCACAGACGTGTGTTCCTCAAATCGTGTGCCCGGTACCCGTAGGGGCGACCCCCCGTGGTCGTTCATCTGTAACTAAGATTATGGGACGGCACAGGGGCCGTCCCCCATAGGGATCAAGTTAAGCGTTTTAGGGTGCAAGTCACGCGGCTTCAATGTCTTGAACTGTTAATCTCCATGTAGACGTGAGCGAGGGAATACCAGTTCATTCACTGATGGGTGCGCCACAAGAGATGACTCATGGCGCTGGTTTCCGTAGGTGCCGGTGCGGTTGGAAACCGCACCTACCGTGTGGGGGATGATAGAGATTTCCTCCCCATCCTATGGGACTAAGTTAAGGGTTTTGCGTCGGAGAACACCACTGATACTAGACAAAATCCCTTACGTTGATCCCAATGCGGCACAGGGGCCGTCCCCTACATTCGGTGTGATTGCGCCGGAAGCGATTGTTGTTGACCGAGAGGCGAAAGCTGAGTAAAATCTTCTGGTGCTATCCTATAGAATTTCCTCATGCTGCCGCAGCCGAAGGGTTTGAAGATGGCGGAAGAAACACGATACCTTGTCCTCGATTCACGAATCATCGCCGACGCTGAAGATGCTAAACTCACGCTGGGCGAAGCGACGAAACACCCCGATAACCCGTTCTTCACCGAGGACAAACCGTGGGAACCCCGCTACGACAACGTTTACCCCGATGTGATTTATGACGAGGACGAGAAAATCTATAAGTGCTGGTATAACCCGTTTGTCGTTGACGCACGGGTGACTAGCACGCCACCGGAAAGACGTCATCCTGACCTCATAAAGTACAACGATGTGAAACCGACAGATCGAGAGATAGGGCTTTGCTATGCGGTTTCGACGGATGGCATCCATTGGGAGAAACCGAATTTGGGTCTCGCGGAGTACGAGGGCGGCAAAGAGAACAACATCGTCACGCGCCGCCGCGGGGTCGCGGGCGTTTACAAGGATGACCGAGACCCGGATTCTGCGAGACGCTACAAGATGTTTTTCTCCGCGAGCAGGGGTACATTCGTGGCGTTCTCCCGCGACGGTTTGCACTGGGGCGAGCACATCCCCGTCCCCGGGCACGAGGGCGGTAACCGGCCCAGCGCATTTTGGGCGCCGCATCTCGGCAAGTACGTGGTCATCACCCGCCGCAATTCGGAGCTTGGCAGGCGCCAAGTGACGCAAACCGAGTCATCCGACTTTGTGAACTGGAGGCGGGAGCGGAGCATTATGGAGGGACCGACTGCTCAACTGCAAACCCACGATATGATTGTGTTTCCGACGTGCGGCGTGTACATCGGACTGGTAGGGGTAATGGTATTTCCGGAGGAGGATTCCGACCGCGGGGTGAAGCAACACGCCGAACTGGCGTGGAGCCCGGACACCGTCACCTGGCACCGGATACAGGAGGGCACACCGTTTATCGGACACAGCCCTGCCGAGCGGGAGCGATACGGGGAGACGCCTTACGATTGGGGCACCATATTCGCAGCCGCGCCAATCTTCGGTGACGATGAGGTCCGGATCTACTACGGCGCCGGGGACTGGCACTTCTTCGAATGGCGGAACGGCTACCTCGCGCTGGCAACGCTCAGACCGGATGGCTGGGCGGGCTACGAGCCGATCTCCCCCCAAAGCAGCGCAGTGATAACGACGGAACTGTTGGATTTCGACGGGGAAACACTTGGCGTGACCGCCGACGTGGACGAAGGCGGCTCTGTTCAGGTCGAAGTCGTGGATGCGGAGAGCGAACTCTTGGCGTGGAGCAATCCCATTGGCGATACCGTCACCGATGGTACAGTGGAATGGAAATCGGATGGAGCTTTGGACGGTCTGAGCGATAAGCGGGCGCGCCTGAGATTTCGGCTGCGCAACTCCAAGCTGTACGGCTTCCAGATACGGTAGTTAGTTTGCTGGAAAAACGGACGTCCCCTGTACCGCAAACTGTTAGTTTGCGGATTCCACAATCTAACAGATTGTGGTACAAAATATCGCCATTACCCACAAAAATGCGAAATTGTCATTTGCTCGGGTGATATTGTCTGAATCACCGATTAAACGGATTAGGCAGAATGCGCTGATGATGGAATATTGCCACGAACAACCGAATTTCATGAATCCAATCGGATAGTACTTACGCAAATCTTCCCCATTATGTAATACGTATTACGCATCACCGTTGCGAGACGTTCAGTTTCGTGAATCCCAAAGGAGTGAATTATGTCAGAAGCTATACCTTTTAATATTCCAATGATTGACTTATGCGACGAGACGCACCGCCACGTAATCATCGCCCAAGGCACGCCGGAAAGCTACAAGGGACACCCCACGACGCTCCTGATGCCGGACCAGAAAACGATGTTCTGCGTCTATCCGTTGGGGCACGGCGGACCTTCCGCGGTTCTTCAACGCAGCGATGATGCCGGTCTGACATGGTCGGATCCATTGCCCGTCCCGGAGAACTGGAAGACGGCTACCAACTGCCCGGCGCTCTTCCGATTTGTCGGACCGGATGGCGTGGAACGGCTGTTTGTGTTTGAGGGTTTGGGAAAGATGCGCCAATCCGTGTCTCTTGACCGCGGTGAGACGTGGACGCCGTTCGAGGAGAACGGACTGAAAACCGCAATGCCCTTCACCACCATTATCGAAATCTCCGGGAACCGCTTGATGGGTGGATGGAGCCGGAAGCCATCGACGCTTATCAGCTTCTCCGACGATGGCGGCTTGACATGGTCCCCCGAACGGGTGCTGGTTGAGAGCGGCGGGAAGTTCCCGGATTCAAGACCGTGCGAGCCGGCGTTTATCCGTTCCCCCGACGGGAAGGAAATTGCCTGTGTGCTGCGGGTCAGTAGCACCATGAAATGCCGATCTCTCGTCGTGTTCAGCACCGACGAAGGGGAAACTTGGACAGATCCGGTGGAGCTTGACCGCACAATGACCGGCGACCGCCACCAACCGCGCTACTCGTCGGACGGACGCCTCCTCATCACCTTCCGGGATAGGACGCTGCACAGCCCGACCTGGGGGCACTACGTGGGCTGGGTGGGAACCTACGACGATATTCGCAACTGTCGCGCGGGTCAGTACCGCATCAAACTGTTGCACAGCAGTCACGATCAGGAGAAGAAGCACGACACCGGCTATGCCGGGGTGGAACTCTTGCCGGACGACACGCTAGTTGCGACGACGTATGTCAAGTACAGACCGGGGCCCGAGAAGCAGTCGGTGGTCAGTGTGCGGCTTAAGCTGGAGGAGATTGACGCCAAGGCGGAGAGCATGCGCGGTTAAACCATGGGAAAGACCATAATCAACCCCCGTTTCAAAGCAAAATCTTGGAGTCGGTTTAGAATTGCCGCCTAACTCGTATCTCTAATTTGCTGTAGGAGATCAAGCGAATGAAGAGTGAGTGCGATAGAGATCTTCTCCGAATCGCGGCCCTCGGTTTGCGGTAACGCGGTTCTGTGGGTTGGGTCGAACGGTCAAACACGAATTCGTGCCAAAGCGGAGGGAGAATCTGACTTACAACAACATCCGCCTGTGGATAGACAAAGTGAATCCCAACACCGTATTTCCCGAGTAGCGTATCTGTCGGTTTTCTCTATGCTTGGTGAGGCTATGAGCGCCATCAAGCACCGGAACGTACGCGAAGGTTTAGGGGTTTGTTGTTCGTTTCCGTTCAACCCGACCTACGAAATATCGCTGAGAAGTTATACCATCTTGCTTAAATAACAGTGCATATAGTGCTTTCCATAGTCTATTTTGACAACTGTTTCCCTTCACGCGAAACCCTGTATGCGGGAATCAAGCGAGTGAATAGCGAATGCGGTAGAGCTCCCATAGTAAATCCTGTGCGATAGAAGGTCCCACTGTTAGTTTGCGGATTCCAAAATCTAACGGATTAGGCAGAATGCGCGGATAATGGAATATTGCCACGAACAACCGAATTTCATGAATCCAAAAGGACAGGACTCACGCAAATCTTCCCCATTACGTGATACGCATTACGCATCGCCATTGCGAGACGTTCAGTTTCGTAAATCCCAACGGAGTGAATAATGTCAGAATCGATACCTTTTAACATCCCAATGATCGACCTGTGCGACGAGACGCACCGCCACGTGATCATCGCCCAAGGCACGCCGGAAAGCTACAAGGGGCACCCCACGACGCTACTGATGCCGGACCAAAAAACGATGTTCTGCGTCTATCCGTTGGGGCACGGCGGTCCTTCCGCGGTGCTCCAGCGCAGCGACGATGCCGGTCTGACTTGGTCGGATCCATTGCCCGTCCCGGAGAACTGGAAGACGGCTACCAACTGCCCGGCGATCTTCCGATTTGTCGGACCGGACGGCGTGGAACGCCTGTTTGTTTTTGAGGGTTTGGGAAACATGCGTCAGTCGGTGTCGCTTGACCGCGGTGAGACCTGGACGCCGTTCGAGGAAAACGGACTGAAAACCGAGATGCCCTTCACCACCATCATCGAAATCTCCGGGAACCGCTTGATGGGCGGATGGAGTCGGGAGGGTCCGACGCTCATAAGCTTCTCCGACGATGGCGGCTTGACGTGGTCGCCCGAGCGGGTTTTGGTTGAGAGCGGCGGGAAGTTTCCCGATTCGAAACCGTGCGAACCGGCGTTTATCCGATCCCCTGACGGGAAGGAAATCGCCTGTGTGCTGCGGGTCAGTAGCACCATGAAATGCCGCTCTCTTGCCGTGTTCAGCACCGACGAAGGCGAAACCTGGACCGATCCGGTCGAGCTTGACCGCACGATGACCGGCAACCGCCACCAACCGCGCTACTCCTCGGATGGACGCATCCTGATGGCATTCCGCGATAGGACGCTGCACAGCCCGACCTGGGGGCACTTCGTGGCGTGGGTGGGAACCTACGACGATATTCGAAACTGTCGAGCCGGGCAGTATCGCCTCAAGCTGCTGCACAGCTACGACACCGTGAAAATGCATGACACCGGCTACCCCGGTGTGGAACTTCTCCCAGACGACACACTTGTCGTGACGACCTATGTCAAGTACAGACCCGGACCCGAGAAGCAGTCCGTGGTGAGTGTGCGGTTGAAACTGGAGGAGATTGACGCCAAGGCGGAGAGTATGCGCGGTTAAGCTGCTTGGCATTGGCGTTCACAATGTTTAACTCAACCTCCAGTCTATCTCACCAAAGCGGAAGCGCAATGATGAGGATGCAAAGAGAAGAAGGGAATGGATGATTTGATAATCGAAGATGAGGGTGTCACGGTGTACAGTAACACGGATTCACCACACATCGAAAGCACCAGAGGTGCGAAAGGTGTATAGTAGCGCCGGTTGCTCGCACACTAAAGCCCCGGAGGGGCGACACTGGATAGAGATCTTCATAGCGAAGGCGATAGACATCCTAAACCCCATCCCACTCGTGATTCTCTCGCTTGATCCCCGCTGGGACATGGAGATGATAATATCCTCTGATTCTACACACTTGTTGCGCCGCTGGCGCCCTGCGACACGAAACACATCAAGTCAAACATTGTTGTCACGGTTGCATTTATCGCGCGCGGTTGAGAGATTATAGATGTGATTGCGTCGTCACAAGAACCTTGTGAATTGAGGTTTGGACGGTAGATGTGATATACTTTATATTCCCCAAACCACACGGATTTTGAACAAAGGAGCCTGTAATCTATGTCTAAGCAACAGTTGCGCAGCCTGACGGAGGAGCAGGTGGCGCAATTCAAACTCAACGGTTTTCTAACGGTCGAGAATGTTCTGACACCTGAGGAAGTGGAAACTATCGCCGCGCATTCCGACGTTATCGCCGCCGGTGAAGCCAAAAACATCCCGAGCACCAGCATTCAGATTGAACCGGCGGTTGCCCAAAGCGGAAAACCCATCGAAAACCAAGTGTTGTCGGTGCGCAAGCTATATAACTTGGCGGTGTACGATGACGTAATGTGGAGTCATGTCACCAATCCGAAGGTTGTGGACATCATCGCCGACCTGCTCGGTACAGATGACATCAAGATGTACGCCGATCAGTTCTTCATGAAAGCGCCCAAAGGGGTCGGCTCCGCGCAGCAGTGGCACCAGGATTCCGCCTCATGGCGCGATATCTTTCCCATGGATCTGGTGAGCGCGTGGACCGCCCTTGACCATGCCACGGAGGAGAACGGTTGTTTGAACTTTCTCCCGGGAACGCATCGCTGGGGCATGGTGCGGGGCGATCGGTTGAAAGTATTTTTGGACGACTTGGGAGGGGAGCAGTGGCCCATCGTACCGGCGCCGCTCACGCCCGGCAGCATCAGTTTCCACCACAGTCTTACGCTGCACATGAGCAACGCCAACCTATCGGGCGAGCGACGCCGCGGCTACGCGATACACTACATGCGCGCGTCCTCCTGGATGGATGAATCGGTGACGGACGCGCCGAAGGTGCCGCCGTTCAAGTCGGTGAGGGGCAGATCCTTTCCCGGTCGGGTATAAGCCTAACGTCAGTGTTCAGTGGCTAGCGCATAGTGGTTAGTCTGTGGGGTGCGCACTGCGATCAGGCGACTGAATAACGAGCAGGATGGGCTATCGCGTTCGCTATTCACTCACTTGATCGATAGAGATCCGTTCCGATTTCCGACAATACACCGCAAACTTCACCTCGTAACTACAACCACGGAGGAATCTAACATCACACGCAACAGCGACTTCCTGCAGAACTTCAGGGGGCAGAAGCCGTCGTTAGCACCCAAGGCGGCGTGGACGGCGACCTCCGTTGACGAGCATCGGGCGTGGCGGCGGCGATTTGCGCGGCGGTTGCGGGCGCTCTTGGGACACACACCACCCAGTGCGCCTCTCCAGGTTGAATGCGTCGAAGAATTGGAGACGGAGGGGTTCACGCGTCGTAAACTCTATATCCGCTCCGAGGAAGACTATTGGGTGCCGACCTACCTTTTTCTGCCGAAACCCCGGCGCGACAAGGCGCCCGCCGTGGTTTGCTTGCACGGACACAGCGGGATATATCCATACATTCGCGAGGGAAACGAAGAACAGTTGGCAAAGTCCAAGAAACTTGACCTTGACTTCGCTCCGTACTTTGCCGAAAACGGATACGTGACCATCGCTCCCGTGCAGCGCGGTTGGAACGAGACGTCACAGAGCGCGGGGCATTCGGGGAAAGGCTGTCAGCGGTTGACAATGAACAGCTTTCTCACCGGAATGACTCCCATCGGTTTGCGATGCTGGGACGCCTCGCGTCTCGTCGATTACGTGCAAACGCTGGAAGCCGTCGACCCGTCTCGCGTCGGGGTGGCGGGTTTGTCGGGCGGCGGTACAATCGCTCTGTTCTGGGCGGCGCTAGAGCCTAGAGTCAAGCTCGCCATGGTCGGCGGATACTACTGCACCTTTGCCGACTCCATTTTCTCCATACAACACTGTATATGCAACTGCGTGCCGGGCATCATGGAATGGGGTGAGATGCGGGAGGTTGCCGCCCTGATTGCGCCTCGTCCACTCCTCGTCATCAGCGGCACAAAAGATCCCATTTTCCCGATCGATGGCACGCGGCGAGCGTATTCGGACTTGGAGCCGGTATACAATCTTCTCGACGCTCACCGGGACTTGGAAAGAGATTTCTTTGACGGGCCGCACGCATGGAGCAACCGAAAAACTCTGCCTTTCCTCAAGAAGCATTTCGGGATTTGAAACGCCCGACCAAGCAGAGCACAGCGACATGGCGCGTCCCGTTACCGATACTTACATCCGAATTGCGCGGTTGCGTTGCGAATAGTCCAACCAACTCACAATTCGCACCAAGAGGACCTACTATGCAAGACTTCCGAAAACCGTTCCCGGCTTTAACCCCCGCCCAACGTCTGCATCTTGAGGTGTACGGCTACGTCATCATTGAAAATACGTTGTCGGAAGAACGCGTTGCTACACTACTCGACAAAATCTATGAGATTGAGGCCTTCTTTCGCAAAACCGGCGAATATCCATACGGGCTTGTCGCGAATGCACACAGCAAAATCGATCCGAATTATTTTCGCATCGATAATCTCCCACACATTGCTGAATGTTTCTTTGAATACTTGACCGATCCGTACTTGGTGGGTCTTGCCCAAGAAATCGTTGGCACGCACGTGCGGCTGCTGCAATCCGACGCGCATATCGTTCGATATCCACCGGACAAGATGGAGCGGCAGGGCTACGGATTCCACGGCGGCTGGCACGCCGAATTTGGCCGCACGACGCACGGTCTGTACCATTGCCCGTTTATCAAAACGCTCTCCAATTTGACGGACTTGGGCGAGGAGGACGGCGGCACGGCTGTTATTGTGGGAAGCCACAAGCTGGGCGGAATCGAACGGCATGAGATCATCGAAGTGGCGCTGCAAGATCCCGACAATCTGATTCATCATGTGGTTGCCCCGGCGGGATCGACGCTCCTGTTTTTCGAATCCCTCCTGCATTCCGGCGGAATATGCACATCGGGCAAAGAGCGTGTCTTTATTCTTGGCGGGTACTGGCCCTCGATGTTCCAAGCGCATCAAGGGTACGAACCGAACGAGGAATTTTTGAAGACCATCCCCGAAGAATATCACCCCGTGCTGACCGGAAGCAGGTGTTTCCAATTGGAAACGTTCACGCGCGAACTCAACGCGCCTGCCGAAAACTATCCGTTTGATTAACTCGTAATTATTAGATCCCTTCACCGTTTCCAAGAGATACCAAAAAGAGTTTCGTTTGGCGGCGCTCAACCCAACCTACAGCCATATCTAGAGAGAGTGCATCCGAAATTGTGTTAAACTGAATGATTCGGCGGTGATTTTCTCATCATTACACATATCAACGGATGCATCAGGTGGAGGAACAATGGTAAGCGTGATTAGCAAGGGTGGGCTCGCTCTGGCGGAGCAGATTGTCTCGACTTATATCGATAATCCAAGTATCAAGGTGGTCATGGTCGGCGGCTCCGTCTCTCGCGGCTATGCCGACCGTTATTCGGATCTGGAGATCGGGGTTTTTTGGTCCGACCCTCCCACGGTGACGGAACGTAAAAGTGCAGTCGAAAGCGTTGGCGGGAAACTGTTGACGTTCGATGAATCGCCAAGGAATGAACTTTACGCGCTCGACGAGGCGGCTATCCGGGCCAAAACTTATCGCGGTACCGCGATGGTCTCGACCCAGCATCTGACAGTTGCCGAGATGGAGAAGGGCTTAGTGGATGTGCTCGATTCCTACGACACTTCGCTCGACAATCTGGCGTTGATGGCAGCCGTCAGGGACGGCATACCGTTGCATGGGTCTGACCTGCTGCGTACGTGGCAGGGGAGAGTCGCAGCGTATCCGATGGAATTGGCAATAAAGATCATTCAGGAAAACCTATGGTTCGGTCCTTGGTTTTGTGCCGAGTCGTACGCCGGACGGGACGATATCCTTGTGCTCAACCAACATTTCCTATGGATTGAACAGAATATGCTCCAAGTGTTGGCGGCGCTGAACCGCACCTACTACCCGTCTCCCGAACACAAGTGGACCGATCGGTTGATTGCGGGAATGAAATTGTCGCCACCCGATTTGGCTAGTCGGTTAAAACAGGTATTCCGAGTAGAACCGCTTGAGGGTTGGCATCTCCTCAAAACGCTGATTTATGAAACCCTTGATCTGGTTGAATTGCACTTGCCCGAAGTCAATACCGTCTCTCTGTTTGAGTCGCACCCGGAGGTCAACGTCGCCTGGGCAAGAAAACGCTGGAATGTGCACCCGCCGTACAGTCTGATGGGAACTGTGGGAGATCCAATGCAACTGGTGGACTAACAAGAGTTCCTATCGATTAACCGACCGGATTGGGAGGGCGATAGCTTTCCTCCGAAATGCGCGCCATCGATGCACTATCATTTTGATGAAATGACATTACCTGACTCGGCCGAGGAAATACGCTGAGTCTAATCTAACATTGATAGAGGAAATCATGAATTATCTTATTGTCGTCTGGTTAATTGGCTTCTTAATTTTCCTACATGAACTGGGTCACTTCCTGGCTGCACGCTGGATGAAGATGCCGGTTTCTCGGTTTTCGGTGGGTTTGGGACCTAAATTATGGGGAATCAAGCACAGAGAAACCGAATACTGTGTTTCCATGATTCCGATAGGCGGGTATGTGCTACCTGCAGTCAAAGATCAGAATGAATTCTTTCAAATCCCTATTCGGAAACGTGTTATATTTGCCATTGGCGGTCCATTAGCTAATATAGTGATACCGGTAGTTCTCTTCGCGGTTTTGAATGTGATGGTGTCTGGCTTTACGTTTGCGGGTGTTTTTATCAAACCTGTTGCGCAGACACTGGGCACGCTTTATGAGTTTGTAAGTGTTATTCCTTCCCTTTTTGTTCGACACGAACAGTTGTCCGGTATCGTCGGTATTGTTGCGCAAGGTGGGCAGTTCGTAGGTACGAGCACAATCAAGGGGCTGAATTTTGCTATCATGCTTAGCTTGAACCTAGCGGTTCTCAATCTGCTACCGCTTCCGCCGCTAGACGGTGGCAGGCTTGTGTTGTGTTTATTGGAGAAATTATCGCCTAGATGCCTGAAATTTCATGTGCCTATGGCGGTTACTGGTTGGGTTCTCATTATTGGGCTGATGGTATACGCCACAGTACTCGATCTTGGAAGGATTGCTATATAGGCACGTTTGAATTCGATGTAGGACTACCCAGAAAGCGAAGCCGGTAGTTTCTGCCAACTATTTCATGTTGCTTGACTTTAGAAGAGGTCCCATCTTGCTTAGTTATACTTTGCGTTGGGTATTAGAACCTGTTTGAAAAGTATGGTTTGTAGGGTGCGCACTGCGCACCAGCCTCTAAAAGCAGCCCCAGAGGGGATCAAACGAGTGAATAGCGAGTGATCAAATTAGCGGATAGCGAATGCGATAGAGTTCCCATAGAAATCCCTCGTTATTCCCTACGGCGTCAGTTCAAACTGAATCTATTTGGGCTCGCATTTTAAGTAGAGTTTCACTACATTCAACGCATAGAGATCAAGTTAAGAGGAGTTCGTCTAGTATTGGCGAGGTTCTCCGTCGCCCCCATACGGTAGGTGCGATCAAGCGAATGGATAATGAGTGCGATAGAGATCCCTTTCCAACCGCACCGGGCCACGCCCTTACGGGAAACGAGCGCCATAAATCATCTTCTGTGGCGGTCCCATCAATGAACGGATTGGTATCCTAGCGTCCACTACATTGAGATTGACTGTTTGAGACAGTAAAACCGCAGGATTAATGCCCTAAAACGCTTAACTTGATCCCTATGGGGTTTCACTACATTCAACCCAACCTACGGTTAGCGAAATCTTGAAAGGAAACGAGGGGACAATGCACACGGGAAAGAAAACCAGCAGAATTAAATTTCGGGCGCTGTTGGTGCTCGTTTTGTCGTCGGGAATCCCATTACTAAATGGTACTGTAGAATCCCATCAACAGAACGTCGAGATTGTGGGCAAAGCGTCGGCCAATCACGTTCCGAAAATTACGACACCCGGCACCATTAGCGCAACGGGGATTGTCGAAGTGAATGACAATATCGGCATCGGGACGACAAATCCCGAGAATAAAGTGCACATCTTTGGAAACGTACTTCAGGTGGAGAGCGGCGGACCGGCGCTGTGGTTAAAGGAAAGTGACCAGCAGAGCTACCGAGCCGACTACGGCTACTGGAGGATTATCGCCGACCACAACGCGTTATTCTTCGAGGTGTGGGAGAACGGGAACGGTAAGCCGGGGCACGAGTTCGATATTCAGGACGAGTTCATGTCTTTTCAGCGAACGCAAACCACCGTACCGCTTGCTAATCACATTATACAATGGAATTACGATTTTTACGGTCAAGGGGTGCGGGATCTCAACATCGGCGCCAACTGGGCGCAACCCAGCCGACCCCAGAAACCGCGCACGCTGTCGCTGATGTCGCTCAACGGTGACATCAACGAGCTTGTCTACGCGATGCGCATCGTTCCGAACAATGCGCGCCCGCACGTCATTTTCCCCAATGGCAACATCGGTATCGGCGTCCGCCCCCCGGAGAACATCCTCACGGTCAAGCGGTCTTCCGAGACCGATCCCATCGCGGATGGATGGACGACGTACAGCTCAAGACGATGGAAGACGGGCATCAAGCCCCTTGAAGGCGCATTGGACAAGGTGGAGCAGTTACGCGGCGTGTCGTTCGATTGGCGTGAAGATGGAAAGCGGGACATTGGACTGATCGCCGAGGAGGTGGGCGAGGTGGTGCCCGAGGTTGTTGCGTATGAGGAAAACGGGCATGACGCCAAGTCGGTGGATTATGCGCGGCTGGTTCCCCTGTTGGTGGAGTCCATCAAGGAGCAACAGCAGGTGATTCGGAAGCAGGAAGCTGCGATGGCTGAACTCAACGCCAGAATGGCTAGGGTTGAGGCGGAATTGAAGGAACTTCAGGGAACGGCGGCGCCGTGGACTGAGGTCGAACGAAAGCTCTCGGGACCATTCTACAGGGAGGTTCTCGACGAATCGAATTGATTGGCTTTGTGAAGCGAGATGAAACAAACACTGCGTTCAACCGCATTTTTCCAAAAGACGCTAGGATCGTTGATAGGCGGCTTAATCGGAGACGCCATCGGGACGCCGACCGAGAACATGCGCTATCCCGAAATTGAAGAGCGGTTCGGCTGGGTGACGGATTTTGATTGCGATGGAACCGACGACACGGTGATGAAATACCTCTTGGCGGAGGCGCTTATCCGTACGGAGGGATACGCGACCTATGACGATTGGGCTAAAGTCTGGCTTGACCGTTGGGACGACATATTTGGCGACAAGGTGGGCAAATTCTTCCAGTCGGTGCTCCACACAGCGGTTAAATTGCGCCGCCACAGCATCCCTAGAATGGCGGCGCTGGGTAACATGCCCAGTTCAAGTTCGGCGATGTGCATTGCGCCGGTCGGGATAGTCAATGCCTGCAATCCGCGGCAAGCAGCGGAGCAAGCCTACAGCTTGGCAAGTCTCATCCATATCCACGATGTCTCATTCTGCCAAGATGGCGCCGCCGCGATAGCTGCAGCGGTTGCCTCGGCATTTCATCCGTCGGCAAGCGTTGACTCCATTCTTGACGCAACCGTTGACGCTGTCGTTCCCGTAAGTGGTGCGGAGATGTTGGATCTTATCACCAAGGCGTTGACGACAGCCGATGAGACGAAGGATTACAAGACATTCCGGCAAACTGTATACGCGGATGAGGAGTATTTTTTCCGTCGGATTGCCTGTGACTCGCGGGAGACGGTACCCATGACGCTGGCGCTTTTCCGCCTCGCCGGAGGGGATGTGGAAAGGACTGTAACCTACGGCGCCAACTTTGGGCGCGATGCAGACACCATCTCTACAATGGGCGGGGCGATCGCCGGAGCTTATCAAGGCATTAGAGGAATTCGATCGGACTGGGTGCGGAAAGCGCGTCAGTTCACCAGCGTCGATCAGGATGAACTCGCGGAGCGGCTCGTCGCCACGGCGCGTGCCAAATTCGATTCACAGGAGTCGGTACGCCAAGCCTTCACCGCGATTATGTAATATCATTTCTCTTGAATAACAGTGCGTGTGATGTCTGTATTATATCGTTTACCTTCTACGTAGGCGGGAATCAAGCGAATGGATAATGAGCGCGATAGAAATCCCCTTGCCCCGCCGACTTTGCGCGGAAGTGAGGCTTCTTGTTCCGCTCCACGTAAATTTCTTGACCTGATTCGCGCGATCAATGCACAAGCATTTTAGAGAAATGGTATTACACTCCAGCGGAGTGCAATGTCAATAGAATCGTGATGCGTCCGATTTCCGCGCTCCAGCGGAGCGCAATGTCGAGCGTTGCTTGTTAGAACCTAAATAAGTTGGTTTGTAGCAACAATCTTCGATTTTCAAATCGAAGACCGGAACTTTTGATGCCTGTCTTCTGTAGGAGCGAGTTTCACTCGCGACAGAGAGTCGTGGCAGGAAGACGATTTCTATCACACTCGTTTCATCGTCGATTACACTCGTTAAAACAAGGCTGGCAGGCAACATTGAACGGAGATTGTTATGATGAAGACGTTAACATACATCCTTATGGGTATTATCTACGGCTTCGTGTCGGTTACACCGCTTGCGGGAGAAGAGGTCAAGCTAATTGGCGTTGATCAAGGAGCAACGAATAGCCACGTGTCCGTCGATATCATCGGAGACTCAATCATCCTCGGCGGATTTATATTGGCGCACAACAAAAAGGACAGCATCGCCATAATCTTCACCTGGGATGGAAAGAAGTGGAACCGCATGGCGGAACTTCACCCCGGCGACCGCGATCCGGCAAATCCCGGCGCCGGCGACTTCGCTTGGTCGGTCTCCATCAGCCGTGTCGGTCAGCGCGGCAGTGCGGATCATGCCCTCGTCGGAGCACCGCAGGACGATGCTGCCGGTGCGAAATCCGGCTCCGCTTATATCTTCGCCCGCAGTGGAAAGAGTTGGAAACAGCAGGTGAAACTTATAGCCGGTGACGGAGCAGCGGGCGATTCCTTCGGTTATGCCGCCTCCGTTCACGGAACCACCGCGATCGTTGGGGCGCCGAAGGACGATGATGACGGCAGCAACTCGGGATCAGCCTATGTCTTTGTGCGCGATGGAAACAGTTGGACGCAGCATTCGAAACTCGTCCCCCAAAATGTGGGCAAATCTTCCGCCTTCGGAGAAGCCGTCGTAATTGTAGAGGACACCGTTATGGTGGGCGCCCCCGGTCACACGCACGGCGGAATAAGATTCGCCGGTGCCGTCTACGTGTTTGAGCGTGATGGCGAAAACTGGGTGCAACAAGCCAAACTCACCGCGGACGACGCCACAGCCAGCGATCAGTTCGGTAACTCCCTCGCCTTGAGCGGGAAGACGCTCCTCGTAGGGGCGCCGTTGCGCGACACTCAGGCGGGAAAAGATGCGGGAGCCGTCTACGTGTTCTCGCGCGACGGAGACAGGTGGAAACAAGACGCAAGACTCGAAGCCAAGAGCACACGGAAGAACGACCATTTTGGCACTAGCGTCGCAACCACCGGAAAGATTGTCGTCATCGGAGCGAATGTTCACGAAGAAAACGCTCTCGCCTCGGGCGCTGCGTATTCCTTCGTAAATGTTGACGGGGGCTGGGAAGAGCGAGAAAAGGTGGTACCCGAGGATGCCGGTTTGAACACCCGTTTCGGCACCTGGGTCGCCATGAGTGGTAACACCGTGGTTGTATCCGCCGGGGCGGCGCCGCACAACGTCGCTGCAAGGAGTACCGGCACGGCAGCTTACGTGTATAGCAGTATAGAGGATTTCGGCACGCCTCCCTACTCTGTGCAACCATCTGGTTTGACCGTGACCACGCTAGGGCAGGTCAAGCGCACTGCGCTCTTTCAAAACTTCCCGAATCCGTTCAATCCGGAAACATGGCTGCCGTATCGTCTGGCGGCAGAGTTACCGGCGACGATCCGCATTTACAGCACCCGAGGTCATTTGGTGCGGGAGTTGAATCTGGGCACCCGAGCAGCAGGGAATTATCTGTCTAGAGACGCGGCTGGCTATTGGGATGGCAGAGATGAACACGGCGAGATGGTTGCGAGCGGAATCTATTTCTACACGCTCCAGACTGGTGCGTTTCAATCCACGCGCCGTATGTTAATTCTGAAGTAGTATTGAATGGATGCACGGAAATACAGAATAAGCGAAAACTACAGTCACGGGACTTCCACAATTTAGATTGTAGGGAACGCAGATCTGCGTTCCCAACTACGCTCGACTTTGTCCATTTGTCGGGCGGGCACCACATTATGTTTTTGTGTAGGAGGTGCATCTTTCCCGGATGTTTTATCTATGGTGCACCATTATCCCTGTCGGAATAATCTTTCAGCAAGTAACACTCATTTTCGCTCTATGACTCGCTTTGAGAATGTTTTACTTGGTAGTTCAAAGGAGAAGCTCTTGAAAACAATTCGGTTCATCGTCGTCAGTCTTATACTTGGCATCGCGTCCACTACCATCGGCTACGCCGTCGACGGCGAAATCAAACTCATCGGAGCCCCGGAGGGAAAACGCAATAGAACTCGTATGCCCGCCGATGTTGTCGGAGATGTCATAATCGTCGGTGTGCATGATGTGGATGTCAACAACATTCCCGGCGCGGGTAGAATCTACACGCGGAATCGAAAAAAGTGGGAACAGACGGCGGAACTCATCGCCCACGACCGGAATATCGATCAAGCGAAGCCGGGCCAGTCGGGATTCGGATTTGCCGTCTCCATCAGCGGCCGCCCGGGGAGAACAGGCGCGGACTATGCCATCATCGGAGCGCCAAACGACGATGGCGCCGCGCAAAATGCCGGGGCAGCCTACATCTATGCCTTCAACGGGAAAGACTGGGAACAGGAGGTAAAACTTACAGCGAGTGACGCAGAAGCGGGAGATGCTTTCGGATTCGTAGTCTCGGTTGATGGAACCACCGCGGTGATTGGCGCGCCCAAGGGTGATGTTGGTGCGGCGAAAAACTCAGGTGCAGCTTTTGTCTTCGTGCGCGATGCAAACAGATGGAAACAGCAGGCGAAGCTCATACCCAAAGATTTGGCGAGATCAGACGCACTAGGCGAGGCTGTCGACATCCAAGAGGACACTGTTATAGTGGGGGCGCCCGGACATACTCATGGCGGGGTGAGATTCGCGGGCGCCGTTTTTGTCTTTGAGCGTGACGGAGATTCGTGGAAAGAACAAGCCAAACTCACAGCCGACGATGCGGCACCGAGCGACCGATTCGGCGTTTCGGTTGACATTGAAGGCGACACAGTCATCGTCGGATCGTTACTGAACGATGCTGGCGGCAAGAAGGACGCCGGCGCAGCTTATGTCTTTGTCCGTAACGGAATCACGTGGAAGCAACAAGCAAAACTGATTGCGCCGGGGAAGAAAAAGGGCGACCATTTCGGAGCGGGGGTTGCCACTACCGGCAAGATTGCCGTGGTGGGCGCACCGCACCGCGAAGAGGGCGGACTCGGTGCAGGCGCCGCGTATTCCTTCGTTAACGTTGACGGCGTTTGGAAAAATACGGCAACGGTTGTGCCCGAGGAGCCCGGACAGAATCTTGTCTTTGGCTCTACGATTGCCATAAGCGGAGACACAATCGTCGTAGCTGGCGGAGCCGCTCCTGACGGCAATGCCGGATTCGGTAACGGCACAGCGGCATACGTCTACAGCGGTGAGGAGCACTTTGACACGCCGCCCTTCGCAGTCGAGCCGTTCGGATTGAGAATTGTCACGCTGGGACGGATCAAGCGCACGGCGCTGTACCAGAACTTCCCCAATCCGTTCAACCCGGAGACGTGGTTTCCGTATCGTCTGGCGACAAATGCCCCGGTGATGTTTCGCATCTATAACATCCAAGGGCAACTGATGCGCGAATTGAATCTGGGTACTCAGGCAGCAGGCGACTATCTGACCCGAGAGACGGCAGCGTATTGGGATGGCAGGGACGAATTGAGCGAGATTGTTTCTAGTGGCGTTTATTTCTACACGCTCCAGGCTGGGGCGTTTCAAGCCACGCGGCGGATGCTGATTATGAAGTAGTGTTGAATGGGATGGAGGAAGATTGGCATGGATCGAAAAGACAATAGGGAATGAGCGAATTTGTGGACAAGTACCAGCGAAGGAATGGTGGGCAGTGCCCACCCTACAAAACTGACCACTAATCACTGCTTTATGATTTGATGAGCCGATTGTTGGGGTGGGTTCCCCGTACGGAAACGAGAGGGTAGACCAAACAGCGTTTGCCGAGAAGTGCACCGGGATTCAGGACAGCATTGCATCCAACTTGTGTGCCGTCTCCGATAATTGCGCCGAGTTTCTGCTGCCCTGTCGGGTATGGGTTTCCATTAAGATCGCGAATGATGATGTCGGTCTTTACGATCTTCTTGTTCGAAAGTTTTGTGCCTGCCCCTATGTTCACGTCAAAGCCGAGTATCGAATCGCCGATGTAATTCCAATGGCTCACGCTAACACCGTCCATCAGTATGGAATGTTTCACCTCGGTGGAATGACCAACGATACAGTTCCTGCCGATTACGGCATGGTCACGCACATATGCCCCGTTGCGAATCTCGGTTCCATCACCGATTATAGCGGGCCCCTTGATATAGGCATACGGTTCGACGACCACGTTTTCTCCGAGAATTACATCCCCACCGACAGTCGCACCCTGCATGACGTGCGCAGAGGTTGACGACGATGACGAGGCCAAGCTGCCGGCAACGTATTCTTCCAACCGGGGCAGCGCCTCCCACACATAGATGCCGCCATCAAATAGTTCGCGATGCTCAAACCGTGTTAGCTCAAACAGGGTGTCGGGAAAAACTATTCCTAGGGAACGGGTTGCCATTCTTTCTCTCTTTATTCCACGGTAACGCTCTTGGCTAGATTGCGCGGCTGGTCAACGTCAAGCCCCCGGTGCGCCGCGACGTAATAAGCGAAGAGTTGAAACGCCACGGCGATGAGAATCGGGCTGGCGAATTCGTGAATTTGCGGCAGGTAGATGGTGTCTTGAAATAGTGCCTCAATCTCCAAATCGCCTTTCGTCGCTATCGCGATAATCCTTCCCTTACGTGCGTGAACTTCTTGGATGTTGGAAAGCATTTTTTCGTGAACCTCTGACTCCGAGACAATGCACACCACGGGCATGTCGTCGTCAATCAGCGCAATGGCGCCGTGTTTCATCTCTCCGGCGGGATACCCTTCGGCGTGAATATAGGAAATTTCCTTGAGTTTGAGCGCTCCCTCTAACGCACTCGGGTAATTGATATGACGTCCAAGATAGAGGAAGTGATTAAATGCCGAGTAACGTTTCGCAATGTGTTCGATGGAGGCGGACTGGGTTAGCACCTTTTCAACATGTGACGGGAGGTGGAGTATGTCGTGTAGGAGCGTTTCGGTACTATTGGCGTCCGGCGGCTGCCGCAGATATGCCACGTGAAGCGCAAAAAGGGAAAGAACGGCTAACTGCGACGTGTACGTTTTTGAAGCGGCTACGGCGATTTCGGGACCGGCGTACATATTGATGGTGATATCCACCTCCCGCGTAATGGAACTGCCGACGACGTTGGTTATGGCGATTGTCGTCGCGCCCTGCTCTTTGGCATAGCGGACTGCCGCCAGAGTATCGGTGGTCTCCCCGGATTGTGAAATCGCGACAACTAACGTGCGAGGTGTAATGACAGGCGAACTGTATCGAAATTCGCTCGACATGTCTACTGTAGCGGGAATACGAGCGAATTTTTCGACCATGTATTTTCCGACGAAGCCTGCATGATATGCCGTGCCGCAGCCGAGGAAAACAATCTGGTTAATCTTCTCGGGATTGCCAAGGCTTTCGCGGAGAGGTTCGAGTTCCGGGAAAACGACCCTTCCAGCTTGGATGCGTTCACTGATGGTTTGGCGCAGGGAACTCGGCTGTTCCATGATTTCTTTGATCATGAAATGGGGATATCCCTCTTTTTGGACTTGCGATATATCCCACGTCACTGTCGTGGCGCTGCGTTGAATTGACTCGCCAGCCAGCGTCGAGATGCGAACGCCATCCATATTGACGTCAACAATCTCATCATCTTCGACATAAACGACTTGGTTGGTATGCTCAAGCATCGCCGTGACATCACTCGTCACCAAGAACTCATCCTCGCCTAGTCCAATCACCAGTGGGCTGCCTTTTCGTGCAGCGACCATGCGAGTCGGTTCATTTGCCGAGATAACGGCGATTGCGTAATTTCCTTCAACCTGCCTCAAGGCAGCTTGAACCGCGTGAAGGAGATCGCCTTTATAGAAGTTCCCTATCAGATGCGGGATCACCTCCGAGTCGGTTTCGGATCTAAATCGACGCCCGGCAGTTTCGAGAGATGTCTTGATATGTCGAAAATTCTCAATGATTCCGTTGTGTACGACGGCAATTTCTCTATTGAAATCGAAATGCGGATGGGCGTTGGTTTTGCTTGGGATGCCGTGCGTAGCCCATCGGGTGTGTCCGATGCCTACGTTCCCGATGCACTGGTCCCATTGAAGTTGATTGACTAATTTCTCCAGTTTTCCTTGGGATTTCTGAACAGAAAGTTCGGCTTGATTGAGAACCGCAAGCCCCGCAGAGTCGTATCCGCGGTACTCCAAACGGCGTAAACCGCCAATCAAAATGTCCGTAGCTTGACGTTTCCCGATGTATCCGATAATGCCACACATTTTTGTTGCTCCTTTGTACCCAGCATAGCTGAGCTTTTCTTGGTTAATTATAGCCAACCACGCACCACAAGAACAACGATTAAAACACATTTAGTGAATCAATTATATTTTTCTGTGTGGTGGTTCCGTGCGCAAAGATACGCGAATGCGCTTTTGGAGGTTGTGAGCAAATGCTATGCCAACTGTTTTGGAGGAGGGAGGACGGTTTGAGGAAGTACGGTTCAACCATTGATAGCACGCCATTATCCCTGTCGGTATAATTCATTCTGCAAGTAACACTCATCTTTGGATCTATGACAGGCTTTGAGAAGGTGTTCTTTCGTAAAATGCTTTTCACTCCAGCGGAGTGCTATGTCAATAGAATCGTGATGCGTCTAATCTCCGTGCTCCAGCGGAGCACAATGTCGAGTGTTACGTGATAGCACCCCATTATCCCTGTCGGAATAATTCTTTCAGCAAGTAACACATATGATACAATAGGATGGGTTCGGGCAATTAAAGACGGAACGTTTCTTGGTGTTTGTAAACCCGCTTGATAGCATCGTCCGAGTTATGCATGTTTTGTTCATTGGTGGACACAAGCAAAATTCCCTATCATGGAATTTACTGCTTTGGTACCCCGTTTGGTAGACTAGAGATTCTAAGCATAACTCCGCCTGGACCCGTTTGTGAAAGTGTTACTTGGTAGCGCGCCATTATCCCTGTCGGAATAATTCTTTCAGCAAGTAACACTCCTTTTTCGCTCAATGACTAGCCGTGAAAAGTGTTCCTTCGTGGTCTGGTTTTCACTCCAGCGGAGTGCTATGTCAATAGAACACGATGTGTCCAAATTTCCGCGCTCCAGCGGAGCGCCATGTGGTGTATTGCTAGATAGTGTTACTTGAGAGCACCCCATTATCCCTGACGGAATAATTCTTTCAGCAAGCAACACTTTCTGGTCGGAGCCCCTTTCCTCGATCCAGAGGATCGAAATGTCAATAGAATGCGACATGTCCAGAGACCCGCACTCCAGAGGAGTGCAATGTGGAGTGTTACTTGATAGCACCCCATTATCCCTGTCGGAATAATTCTTTCAGCAAGTAACACATATGATACAATAGGATGGGTTCGGGCAATTAAAGACGGAACGTTTCTTGGTGTTTGTAAACCCGCTTGATAGCATCGTCCGAGTTATGCATGTTTTGTTCATTGGTGGACACAAGCAAAATTCCCTATCATGGAATTTACTGCTTTGGTACCCCGTTTGGTAGACAGAGAGCACGCGGCAACCAAGAACGACAGGTTGGTGAGCCGTGCCTACCCTGCGATGATTAGTGTGGCAAATCTTCACAGTATCCGTTTGGACACGTCGCAGAATAACCAGATTGGAAGGATTAAAGGGAGCGGAGTGGAAGATTCTCTCCCACACCATCGTCGATTCCTTGGAGCGGAGGTTGGGTCTGCCGTTTTTATACACATTGAAGACAAGAGACGGCAAATCGGAAATTTAGCGGTTACCGACTTCACCTTTCAGAAACAGAGGTTGGTGCGCAGTGCGTACCAGTCCCTCGTGTTGGGGCTGGAAAGGCGAACACGGGAAGAGTGAGAGATTGTCTTCCGCCCCGTCCTCAATCCTCTGGACTTTCGATAGGTGGCAGATTGGGTATTCCGGTTAGTTATTCTAAGGTTCAATTGGCGGACGGTTGAAGCGGGCGCGAATCTTGTTCAGTGTATACAGCACGAGCGGACGAGCAATAAGCTTGCGTTCCAATTTGTGCTTGCCGGGGAAGTCGCAAAGCATGACACCTACAAGGATAGCGACAACGCCCTGTCCGGGTGTAATCAGCATTACCAACCCTGCAATCACGGCAATCACACCGACGACGTTTTTCAGGATTCGTAGTGAAATTCTGACAATCGGGTTTTTTATGCGATTAACATGGATTTTATGCTTGAAATAGTCGGAGGGGAGGGAGATGATGAATGCTGTAAAACCTATGAAAGTACCAATTGCAGTTAACGCGGAGAGAATTACAATCCAGAGCCAGTATTCTAGAACCCAAGCTGTGATTAACTCAATTACAGACAATAACGCCTTCCTGTGTTAACAACACCGTCACCGCATTGTCCTCTCGCTACACGGCATGAACGGATTGCTTTTGGGCACGAATCTTTGGGAGATTTTCGCAATTTTCACACCTCTCTTGGCTACTCCGTAGATTCAGGCTTTGGGCGGAAAGGTAGAATCCGGTGGGGTGTTCTTTATGGTACGGTATACCGTATCTGTGGACATGCAGTCCGAGGAAAAATATCTACTGGACTATGGAGCATAACTTATGATAGCACCGCTCTGAAATGCGTGTCAACGAAAAAAATTCATCCGATGACTGTATTCGTTTGAATTGCTCTTAGATTGCCGATTTGTTATAATGGGGCTATCTGTGATTGTGTTCATACGATTATGCTGATTTTGGCTAGGAGAAAACGATGGCAGCCGAGGAGTTGAAGCCTGTACAGGTAAAAGAGATTATCCGTTCGGAGATTCGCCAGCTTCCGGAAACACGTTGGATTCAAAATCTTAGGCACCCGTCTTATCACTTGCGCCAGCCAATTCCGGTCCTGATTGAAAGGGAGGCGGGTGTCGTGACCGCTAACTACGGCGATCTGGATTTAAGCGGGAAGGGTGGGGAGGTGAAGGCTGCAATTTCAGACTTGTGTGGGAAAATTGTTGCGTGTTATGAGAGGGCGGAGGATTGCGCTGATCGAAAGGACAATTCGCCAACTCATGAGTATACCTTCCTCAAACAAATTATTGTAGAAATACAACCGGAATTGGTCCCCTCCGAGCGTTGGAAAGAGATAAAACAGTTCTATCAAGATAGGTTAGAAGTGATTCCCGATGTGCAAAAGGGTTACATCAAACAGGGACCGGAGTATGTGGAAGTAGTTATTTTAATTTCGGGGCATTCGGTAAAGTTATTCGAACAATTAGCAAGGATTGATTTAGAAATTAACCTAAAATTTGCCCCCTTGTGCTTTTCTATCGAATATAATCACTCGCCGAATTCTCGCTGTCTGAGCGATTTTGAACGTTTTTACTAAACTTTGTTCCCGCCTGTTACCGGCCACTATGTCTGTCTCTCAGTATCAGTGGCGGAGTTAGACGAGATTTACCCGCATGCCAGAAACGCAAGCACATCAAAACAAACAAAGCAGAACGCACCTCGCGCTTTCCAATCTTCAGCAATCCCAAAACAGTCCCCTCCACGCCGACTGGATTGTGACTCTCGCCTTCTACAAAGCCTTGCACGCGGTCGATTCCTATTTCGCGAAACTGGAAATTCATCCGAGAGGCCATCTGCAGAGGAACCGATATGTGCGAGAGTTGCTTGATGAGATATTCCCGCAGTATGATGCACTTTATAATGCCAGCAGAGTAGCACGATACGAAGCAGTGACTTATCAAGATGATCCTGAAGATGTGCTGATGCTAGTCAACAGTTCGCGGAGCATCGAAGATTACATAAATACGCTTCTGGAAGTGCATTGAGCCTTTTCCACGGGCTGTCGATTTGTAACCATTATCCACAATTTCGAGCCGTTAGTGCGCGTCGCCCACCGGCATCAATCCTATTGATGGCTTGTATCTCCTGCCGGTATTCAATCCAATTGGGAATTAGTAAGGTGATTATGGGAATCTGGAAGTGGTATGGGACTTTGGGAAATTGTCTGAATGGGAGCTCTATGGGAATTCTATTGCTCCCGCTATCCACTCGGTTGATTGCTGTTCACTGATTTTATCGCCCACCGAGACGAGGGGAAATCGGTGGTTTGGTAATTGCCGATGCTGCAAAGTGTGGAAGGCTGAAACTGAGTTTTGAAGAAAAACTCGGTTTCAAGAGTGATTGGTGATTGATAATGGCAGGCACCCTAGAGGCGCTAAAGGGGAAACGCATCTAATTAGCATTGACAACTTTACACATGTATAGTATAATAGGGAACGGACAGATAAGCGACGGAGTGGATGCGCTACTACCATAGGGATCAAGTTAAGAAAATTTACGCATTATTTGTCTGATTTCCTATTGTAAACCCTCAAGCCGGTAGGGGCAAACATGCTGCTGCGATTCCTTGATTGTGTGAGTCTTTTAGCCCCAGAGGGGATCAAACGAGTGAATAGCGAGTGCGATAGAGATCCCACAGGTGGAAAACTGCGTTAAGCACTTGCCGAGAGAAAACCGCGTGACTTACGCCCTAAAACGCTTAACTTGATCCCAATGCGGAGTGGATGCGCTACTACCCTAATCGACCGTTTTCCGTGTTCCAACGAGGTGGTGCTTTGGATTGTCTCGCACCTAAATTTGACCTTAGTGGTTCTTCCTCTAAGCGTGACTTTGTACAAAAGTACGACGGTTGGATTGTACGGAAAGCCGCACAAGACCGAACCCGTAGGTGGGGATCAAGCGACTGAACAAGGAGCGCGATAGAAATCCCATCTTGCCCCGCTCTGGTGGCACTAGATACCGCTGGAGACTTTTTCAACGGTCAGCCAAATAGACCAGATGGTTAAAATCTCGCCTGCTATTTTGGAGCGCTTGATTGACACCGTTTGTTATGCCGCGTAAATGTACAAAGTCGAGCTAAGACCCTGTTTGAATATTCGGCAGCAAAGACATTTTTGGATGTTTTTGTAATTGCTCGCTATATGCTTTTCGCTCCTCCGGGGCTTTTAGAGGCTGGTGCGCAGGGGATCTCTATCGCACGGGATTTACTATCGCCCTCGTTATCCACTCGGTTGATCGCTTTTCGCTCCTTTGATCGCACCCTACAAATTGTACTTTTCAAACAAGCTCTTAATGAAACCATCAAGCGAATGGATAATGAGCGATCAACTGACTGGACAAGGAGTGCGATAGAGTTCCCATAGAACTCCCTTTTTTCTTCAAAACTCGGTTTTTCCCGGAGTCAAAGTGGCTTCAAGGTAATGGTTGAATCCACTCGTCACGGGCAACTAAGGATTGATAATCATGGCAATCACTTCATCACATAAATCACAGTTCAGACAATGTGAACTACCGACACTCAACACTAATCATATATTTTGGAAAATAAACCACTTGGTGACAACGATCTTTTTTTTCTGTACCTACTTTGTACCTATTTGCCCGCGTGTGAACCCGCGCTATCAAAGGAATGTATTGGATCAAAAAAGGTGAACACCCCCTCGAAATCAAGCCGCCGTTCACATTCTTGTACCTAGTTTTTGGGGCTATTTTTACAATGAATAGGTGCAAGTTCAGCCAAAACCGCCCAAAAAGAATAGGGGATCAACATATTGTTCACGTATTGGGACTCTTAAGCGACTGAACAAAGTACGATAAAGGGAATGAGAACATCTACTGATTCTATTCATCATTCGTTCCGGTGATGCTGTAGAGTGAAGAACCTATGAAGCTGGCAGCAGCCGTTACGGTTAGTTTTAACGCGAGAGCGGTTGAGTGGTATTAGATGCGTTTCCCCTGAGGCGCTATAATATCGGTTGTGAACTTGTGAGGTTTGGTATAGAATAAAGGTACCTGTTTAGTTGAACTTATAGGACAAACTAGAATGGAATCTCTATCGCACTCATAGTCCATTCGCTTGATTACTACTACGAACCAACATTCGCATTATTGATCGGTGGACTAAACAGTTACGAATAAAAATGTATTACTGAAGTGGGGTAATGGATTGGAACAGTGGTGTAAAAAATGACAGAAACGAAGTGGGTTGCCTTGTGCGTCACGTGTCTCGTCGATCAAGTCGTACCCGAGGTAGGTATCGCGTCGGTGCAGTTATTGAGGCGTGCAGGCTATGAGGTCGAGTTTCCGGAAGCGCAGACGTGTTGCGGGCAGCCCTTTTTTAACAGCGGTTTCCGGAATCAGGCAACCGATTTGGCAAAGCGAACAATTGAAATTTTTGAACCTTTTGAAGCGGTGGTCTTGCCCAGCGGCTCCTGCGCAGCCATGATTCGAGTCGAATACCCGCATCTGCTGGAAGAGTGGCCGGAGTGGCATCATCGCGCGGCAGAGTTGGCGGCAAAGACGTATGAATTGAGCGAGTTTTTGGTGAACTGTGCCGAATGGAATCCGCCTGGCGATTTTGAGGAGATTGGGTTTACTTATCACGACTCGTGTCACATGTGCCGTTTGTTGGGATTGAGAGATGAGCCGCGCCAGTTGCTTGAACGTGTCAGCGGACGGATATCCGAAATGTCGGAGTCGGACCGGTGTTGCGGGTTTGGCGGGCTGTTCTCGGTGCGCATGCCGGAGGTGTCTAATGCCATGACCGCCGAAAAACTCCGTCAGGCTTGTGATGCGGGCGTTGAGGCGCTAGTCACATCCGATCCCGGTTGTTTAACGCAGATGAGGGGATTGGCGGAGGGCAACTCGATAAAAGTTAAGCACATCGCCACCGTGCTGGAGGAGATGACGCGATGACAGCCACTTTATCCGAGTTTCGTCAACGCGCAAAGACCGCGATTGAAGACATCAGGCTTCAGGGGGCACTGGATGGCGGCACGGGCAAGTTGTGGGAGATGCGGCGGCTTACTTTCGAGGAACTCCCCAACTCTGATGCTTTGCGTGACCATTTCAAAGCGATTCGGTCCGCGACGCTAAGGAATTTGGCTGAGCATCTGGAGACGTTTGAAAAAAATGCTATTGCAGCCGGTGCCAACGTTCATTGGGCACGGGATGGGGCAGATGCGCGCGAAATCGTCATATCAATCGCCCAAGAGCATGGAGTAAAGCTGGTAACGAAGAGCAAGTCGATGGCTACGGAGGAAATTCACCTCAACGAAGCCTTGGGTGATGTTGGCGTGGAGGCGATAGAAACGGATTTGGGCGAGTATATCGTTCAACTGGCCGAGGAGACTCCATCCCACATTATTGCCCCTGCTATTCATAAAACACGCTATCAAGCGGCAGCGTTGTTAAGTCGAGAATCCGGGAGGTCGCTGTCACCGGACGATCTGACTACGCTAACGGGCGAAGCGCGAAAGCTGTTGCGCAAGCGTTTTCTGACGGCTGGTATGGGGATTTCCGGCGGGAATATGATTGTTGCCGAAACGGGCAGCGTTGTCTTGGTGACGAATGAGGGGAACGCGAGAATGGTCACATCCGTCCCACCGGTGCACATCGCCGTGGTCGGAATAGAAAAAATAGTGCCGACATGGGACGCCGCCGCCATCTGGCTATCGTTGTTGGCACGGAGCGCGTCTGGCCAGCCACTGTCGATTTATACCAGCGTTATTACGGGACCATCTCACGCCGCCGACCCGGATGGAACGGGGGAGGTGCACATCGTTCTGCTCGACAACGGAAGAAGCGAACTGGTTGGCACGAAGTATGAAGAGGTGCTGCAATGCATTCGCTGCGGCGCTTGTCTCAACGTGTGCCCGGTATATCGTGAGGCGGGCGGACATTCGTACGACAGTCCTTATCCGGGACCAATCGGCGCCGTTGTTACACCGTTGTTGCTGGGACGCGAGAACTATGAAGCGTTGCCACATGCGAGTTCACTGTGCGGAGCGTGCAAAGAGGTGTGTCCGGTAAGGATTGATCTGCCTAGGATGCTGCTTGAGTTACGTGCGGATCAGGTGGCGGAACGGACGATACCTTGGAGCGAACGAAAGGCGGAAGAGGCGGGGGCGTTTGTGTTGAAACACGAGAAGTTGATGCAGTTCATGACGAACGCCGCTCGATTGGCACAACGTCCGTTCGTGCGAAATGGAAAACTTCGCCTTCCTCAGCGTCTGAATCCGGTGCTTGAGCGTCAATTACCGGCGTTGGCGAAGCGCTCTTTTCGGGAGATGTGGAAATCCGGAGAGTTGGAGGAGAAACGATGAGCGCGCGCGGGGAAATCCTGGACCGCCTGAGAAGGAAGGCTTCAAAAGTGGAAATGCCGGGCGCATGGCAATCGCAGCGTGATTTTCCGGATCTGGCAGAGCGTTTTGCGGCGTCATTAACGGCGGTACGGGGAGAGGTTCGCCGCGCGGAGAACCTGGAAGCGGCGTTGGTAGAGGTGGGTACGATTCTGGAGGAGGTATCTGCGAAAACGGTCGTCACCAACAATGAAACGCCGCTTTCTGAAGAGGCGTTGGCTGAACGTTGGTCCGAGTGTGCCTGGCATATCGTTGGACAATCATCGGGCAATTTGCGCGAGTTCTGCGAGGGAGCGGATGTGGGACTATCGGGAGTTGAAGCCGCGTTGGCGGAAACGGGCAGCCTCGTCGTGCGCAGCGGCGCTGGGAAAAGCCGATTGGCAACGTTACTGCCACCCGTGCATATTGCGCTTGTTCCCGTTTCGTGCCTTGTGCCGGATATATTTATTTGGACAGCTTCGCGGAATAAGGAAGCGCCTATGCCGTCGAACCTCAACCTCATCAGCGGTCCGAGCAAATCGGCGGATATCGAGTTCACGTTAACGCTGGGCGTGCATGGACCGAAACGCCTAGTAGCAGTGTTGTATGAATGAAATTTCGGCCCCCCTGCTTATCTCGACTTTGTACAAAATACAACGGTTGGTTTGTGCGGAAAATCGTACAATATCAAAACCGTAGGCGGGGATCAAGCGACTAAATAAGGAGCACGATAGCCAATCCCGCGCGATAGAGATTCCCTTGCCCCGTCGTACAAAACCGAAACTCGAGTAAAACCCAAAACGTCATCTGTATGCTATTGGAAACCACTTCCGACTTTTTCAATGGTCAACCAAAAAGTCCAGATGGTTATAATCTCCCCCACTTCTATTCAACGCTTGATTGACACCGTCTGTCGTCTCGCTCAAATGTGCCAAGTCGAGCTTATTATTTGTTCGTTTAGAGCTTGTTTGAAAAGTACGTTTGTAGGGTGCGATCAAAGGAGCGAAAAGCGACTGCGATAGAGATCCCCTGCGCACCAGCCTCTAAAAGCCCCAGAGCGGGATCAACTGAGTGGATAGCGAAGGCGATAGAAATCCCACAAGTAGGTAGTAGACGACAAGAATAACCTGAAGAAACTTCTTGCAATTGACCAAAAATGGCTATGCCACCGATTATTCACGCAGGCTCTTAATCTCCCTTAATCCCACGCTACAAAAACAGAGCGGGAAATTACCCGCATTCATAAGGATGTCCCCGCGTTTGCTCTGAATTGCCATGGACTAAAAAGTCGCATTCGTGGTTTTTAGACACAACAGTTTCGTCATTACGCGGGTTGCGTGCCAAATTGAAGGGCAGAACATTGATGAATCCTGAACTCATTGTCATGCTCACGCATTACGATCAAACGGTTGAGAACGCACTGGAGCTTTTCGGCGAAATGAAGGATTCCCCCATAAGGCATTGGGGATTCAAGGATGTCGGGCTTCCGAAAGAAAAGATTAAGGAATTGGTCCACTTAATGACTAACGCCGGCAAGACGACTTACCTTGAAGTAGTAAGCCTTTCGGAGGAGGAGGGATTGGAAGCCGCGAAACTCGCGGTTGCATCGGGGGTCGACATCCTGATGGGCACCGTTTTCTTTGAATCGATTAACGACTATCTCAGAGATCAACCGATTGAATACTATCCTTTTTTGGGCAATGTGCATAGCCATCCCACTGTTTTGGAGGGAAGTGTGGAGGAGATTGTTGATCATGCACGACAGTTAGAAGCAAAAGGGGTGGACGGAGTGGATCTTCTCACCTACAGGTACACTGGGGAGGCGGCAGACTTACTGACTGCAGTTGTCGAGGCTACAAGCGTTCCCGTTGTTTGCGCCGGAGGCATTGGGACCTATGAACGTATTAGCGAAGTGGTGGATTCCAAGGCATGGGGTTTCACGGTCGGCACCGCGTTTTTTGAGGAGAAGTTTGCGCCTGATGGTTCCTTTAGGGAAAATGTGACAAATGTGTGGGACTGGATGCAGGCGCGATTGCCTTGAATGGGGAGGCAGCGAGTTGTCTGGGGCGCAGATTAACCGATTTCTATGAGAACCCGATTGATTGACTGGATAAAGATAGCGATAATATATCCTACTCACTATTCATTCGGTTGATCATTCCTTCGATTCTTCCTTGGTCAGTAGCATGATCAACTTACACGGATGAGGGGAAGACACGACGGAGAAAACGGGCTGTGGGTTCCTGTCGATTCGAAAAGTTGTCGCGATTGGAAATCGCTCCTACATAAATACGGATTATTTGAGATGTTCTTGAAGTTGAGTGGCTACCTTGCGGATTTCATCCATGTCACCCGGTTTGGGAGTCCACGGCAGAAGCAAAGAATCCCCCTCCCATCGCGGGAGGAGGTGCAGATGGAAGTGGAAGACTGACTGGAAAGCGGCGGCTTCGCTGGATTGAAATAGATTTAGTCCATCCGGATTCAATACGTCCCGAATTACACCGGCGAGATTTGCTCCGACTTGCATGATTTTTCCCGCTGTTTCGGGTGGAATATCGAAGATGTTGCGGTAGTGCTGTTTCGGGATTACCAACAGGTGTCCGGGGTTGCCGGGATTAATATCCATAAAACTTAGAGTTTCAATGTCTTCATAAACCTTTATCGCCGGAATATCGCCCGCAATAATCGAGCAGAAAACGCAGTCCATAATTATCTCCTCGCAAACTTCCCGATTCTTAGACGCTGGTTATACGGAGCGGTACGGTTGTTAAATTCGGGTTTGCCAATGCCCGTTCAGTTTAGCAGAATCTCCGTGTCGCTTCAAGTTTTTTCGGGAGCGAGTCGGGACTCGAAAGTTGGGTATGGCTATGTCCAACCCAACCTACGCACTAGAATCGTGTGACTGCTCGGAGTCGTTCGCTACAAAGAATGTGGGTAAGTGACAGTCGGAGGAGCCAATCGATGATTCGTTGCAAAGACCTAACGGCAGTGATATAATGGATTCCTAACTAACACGGACAAGGAGTATGCTATGCGCAAAAAACACTGGTTCATCGGATTTATAGCTCTCTCGGCGATGATTCTTACAGTATTCGGACTAGACAGAGTCCAAGGACAGAGCGATGTCGTAAGGCGCGGAAAGTACCTTGTGGATACGATCGGTGCGTGCGGTCAGTGTCACACGCCGCGAAAAGGTGCGGGTTCGGATATGAGCATGTACTTGGCTGGACACCCGGCAAACTCTCCTGCGCCGAAGTACGATTTCAGAACCATGATGGGACAAGGGATTTTCATGGTTACTGCACCGACCATGACGGCATTTGCGGCGCCCTTCGGTACTACCTTCGCTACAAACTTAACGCCCGACAAGGAAACTGGGCTTGGGGAGTGGACGGAGAAGATGTTCATCGGCGCGATGAGGAAGGGACGCCATCAGGGAGTAGAGAGCAATCGAAAAATCTTTCCGCCGATGCCCGTGAAAAACTATTCGGAGATGAGTGACCAAGATCTTAAAGCCATTTGGGCGTACCTGAAGACAATCAAAGCTGTGAGGAACGATGTTCCTGCCGCGTTGAACCCAAGAGGGAGGCCCTGGTAGACGCAGCGAATGAAAGTTCTGGGCATTGACACCTCGACCCCAATTGGCAGCATTGGTTTAATTGACGGGAACGATTTTATCGCCGAACATACATTGAACATCACGCAAGCCCACTCGTCTCGGCTAATGCCAGCAATAAATCAGGTTTTGAAGTGGGGCAATCTCACTGTTCATAACCTTGACGCTTGCGCTGTTGGGATAGGTCCCGGTTCATTCACCGGGGTCCGAATCGGTGTTGGTACGGCAAAGTCTCTCTGCTACGCCATCAAGAAACCGGTTATAGGTGTTTCAACGCTAGAGGCAATTGCCTTTAATCTACGCTATGCCAAGGGCATGATTTGTCCAATCCTAGACGCACGTCGGGACGAAGTTTATGGCGCGGTCTTTCATGGCGGAGCGACGCTGACACGCAAGAGTGAAGATATCTGTGTTTCAATTGAAGAGTTACTAAATTGCGTTGAAAGTTCCGCCGTTTTCGTAGGAGACGGGTTGGGCAGGTATGCCGAAGCGGTACGCGAAAGATTCGGCGCGGACGTGATTCTCGCCGACTCAACGTTCAACGTCCCGCGTGGAACCAACATCGCTCGAATTGGACGCGGACGTCTGTTGCGCGGCGATTCGGACGACTACTTTGGATTAATCCCGAACTATATCCGGAAAGGACTGTATGGTAAACCGGAAAATTAATGTCCCATCCCGCCTGACAAACCAACTTTCATATCATGCAACAACGGTAACATCGTCGAAGAAACAATCCACAGGTTGCAACAAACCCAAGGCATTGCCCTCCATTCCTATATCTCACACGTTTCACCGCACACCCTATGAACCGTGTCTTTGAAAACACGTCTGCGCTTTTAGTCGCCCATCTCGTCACCCGACTGTTTTCTCTCGGCGTAACCTTTCTGCTCATGACTCGCTACTATGGCGAAAAAGAGATGGGGACCTATTTTCTCGCCATGTATTTCACCAGTTTGATTGCCAGCGTGAGCGAACTGGGTATGCATGCGCCATTGATTCGTGAAATGACGTTGCGTCTGAGTCAAGCGCGGCATCTTGTTGGCAACGCCCTAATGATTAGGATCTTGCTGTCGGCGATCGCCTTCGGATTGATGGTAGGCGTGGGGCGGCTGTTGGGATATCAGCCAGCCACGATGCAGATAGTAAAATTACTGGGTTTGGCGGAGTTGTTCAACCTGATTGCGCAGTCGTACCGCTGCGTCTTCCGGGCGTTCGAACAGATGAAATATGAAGCCTTTACAGTGATTGCCGAACGGTCTGTCGCGTGTGTTGTCGGCGGCGTGTTAATAGTGCTTGGTGCGAATCTCTACAATTTCTGTATCGTGGTCCTGATTGCAAGCTGTCTCAATCTTGTGCTCAGCGTTGCAATCGTCAGATGGAAATTTGTCGGATTGCGTTTTGAATTTGATTTTAAGATTTGGGGCGTGCTGATGCGTCAAGCGCTAGCTTTTGCGCCTGGAAACATGCTTCATCTCATATACTTTCGGATTGGCGCGCTAATGATTCAAAGGTTGAGCCCGCACGGTCTGGCTGCAAACGCTTGGTTTGGTTTAGCACATACCATCGTAAACGCGGTGACTATCTTACCGGGAGCATTCTTGGGCGCTATGTTTCCGGTAATGTCTCGTGCCTTTGAGGACAAGGGGAGCGACTTTCGCGAGGGGTATACCTACGCCACTCGATGGATGGTTCTGCTCGGGGTTCCCACCGCCGTCGGCATCGCCGCGTTAGCGTGGCAGATAGTTTCAATCCTGCCCGCGGACAAGTATTCGCCCACGAGGGTTGCCCCCGCGCTACAGTTATTGAGTTGGTCGTGCGGGCTCGCCTTCTTGACGACAACCCTCATCACCGTACTGAGGGCGGCGGATAAACGTACCCAGTTCACTTTGCTTATGGGAATGACGACGCTCATAAACATCACCTTAAACTATCTGCTTATTCCGCGGCACAGCCATGTCGGCGCGGCGGCGTCGCTGATTGTTAGTGAAGCATTCCTGTTCGTTGCCGGCTTCGTTTACGTTTCTCGACACGTCGCAACGCTGACCACTATACGGTACGGGTTCAAAACCGTCGTGCTTTCCGCGTTGATGGGGTGCGGACTGATTGTTCTCAGAAAACTACTACCTATATGGGTGCTCATTCCATTGGCAATGTTGTTCTATGCGGCGGGATTGGGAATTTGGGGGGAGTTGAGGCGGGACAGTTTCACGCAACCACCTTAGTCGGGGGTTTGGTTTCGATGCAATTAGTTCTACTCAGAATGGGCTTACAGAAATGTTGTGGGTGTGAATCTCGATTTACGGGTCTAGGGGATTTGGAAGGAGTGCCAAGGTTGGGCTAGAAAGAATCTCTATTGATTAGCAGAGTGGATAACGGAGGCAATAGAAACTTGTAACTGTTTAGTCCATCAATCTGTTTTGGGAATGTTGGTTCGTCGTACTGCAGTTTAATCCCTGTTCCTACATCATGAGCGTAATGTTAGGAGCGATCTCCAAGTCGCGATTTCCTGTTGGCGCGTAAGTTCTGGACTGAACTAAACAATTGCGAAATCTTTATTGTTATCCGATCCTTCGATATCCTTATTCAGTCGCTTGATTCCGGCCTACCGGAAGGCATTAGACCGTTGATGAAATCGTAAATCCTCCGACCAGCGAATAGTTGGCGGCGTAGTGATACAACTTGGAATTCACCTCCTGAATCTGGTCGGGCGTGTGATGAATTCCCTCCTTTGACCAAGCGGCGTTATTGGCTTCCACACTTTCCCAGAGCGTCAACCAACCGTAATCGGACTCGGCGTGTGCCACGCCGTCAAGATCGCCCTGGTATCCTTTCAGCAATTCGACCCCTAGGCAGCCGGGTAGCGAACGAATAGTGGGCAAAAACTCGCGCAACATGAAATCTTCAAACAACTCACCTTCAACGTCAGGTTTTAGTTCAATCGTGTGAATGGCACGAAAACGTGGCATAAATGTTCGCTCCTCACAATCAGCAATGGATGTAATCTTCAACATAGAAGATTACACTCGTTCAGACGCATTCCAAATCTCGCAGGTCCGTTTCAGTTTAACGTCCCCCGATGAACGCTTCCAACATCTCTCTGGCTTCGGTGTCTGGATATTGTCTCGGGGGTGATTTCATGAAATAGGCACTTGGACCGTAGAGAGCACCGGCGATTCCTCGGTCACGTGCAATCTTGCAGCAGCGGATAGCGTCAATCGACACGCCCGCCGAGTTCGGCGAATCCCAGACCTCCAGTTTCAACTCAAGCCTTACCGGAATGTCGCCAAATTCCGTTCCTTCCAGATGGAGATAGCACCACTTTCGATCGTCAAGCCACGGCACATAGTCGCTCGGGCCTATGTAGACATTCTTTGGCGAAATGTCGTGGTTGAGTTGAGAGACGACAGCGTCCGTCTTGGAGATTCGCTTGGACTCCAACCGTTCTTTCTCGAGCATATTCTTGAAGTCCATATTCCCGCCTACATTTAGCTGAGAGGTGCGGTCAACTTTCAAACCGCGGTCACTCATCAGTTTTGTCAGGACGCGATGGACTATCGTCGCGCCGAATTGCGCCTTGATGTCGTCACCGACGATGGGCAAGCCCGCAGACTCAAACTTGGCGCGCCACTGATCGTTCTTGGCGATGAAAACAGGCATGCAATTCACGACGCCACAACCGGCGTCCAATGCCTGCGTCACGTACCATTTGGTTGCCTCTTCGCTACCGACAGGCAGATAGTTTATGAGGATATCTGCCTGACTTTCCCGTAACACGGCTGCCACATCGGCGACTTCGGCAGACGATTCTTCCACCGTCTCACGATAGTACTTGGCGAATCCATCCATCGTCGGCCCGCGGTGGACAGTGACGCCTGTGTCAGGTACATCGGAGAATTTGATCGTGTTGTTCGGCTCGACCCAAATTGCCTCGGCTACGTCTCTCCCAACTTTGTTGTTATCCACATCGAATGCCGCCACAATCTCAATATCACTTACATGATAGTTACCCACGTTCACGTGCATCAGACCGGGCACGAAGTCGTCATCTTTGGCATCCCGATAGTAATGAACCCCTTGAATCAGCGAAGAAGCGCAGTTCCCTAGACCAACAATAGCTACGCGAATTTTTGACATCGTCTCGACCCTCCAAATTGAATGTATAAATCGCTGTCAGGCGAATGAATCGTGTTTGAATGGCGTCAACTCGCTTGACGGCAAAATCAGCGATTCAAGAGCAATCAGATATTCGTAGAAATCCGTACATATGTATGCCAATTCACAGTGTGTTCCAATCACCGAATGCAGAACTTGCCGAGAGTCTAGCCTATAGGATAAGATGCCGCCCCGCGTGTGAGGAGAATGTCGGATGTACCGGCCGACCTACGAGAACATATCTTGTGAAATAGCGCAAACACGAAGTATACACCAAAATTCATAAAAGATCAAGTGCAAATGAGGGGAAAAGCAGTGTCCTGTGACCAGTGGTTAGTGTTGAGGGAGGAAGATTGGACGAGAGAAAGGCTGAAGGAATGTGAGAGATGGGGATTGCAAGGCTGGCAGGGGAAGTGACGCTGCGAGGGAAGTCGGCGGCGGAGGTGGTGACGATAAATGATTTGAAGGGTCAGACGATTCGGACGCTGGCGGGGGCACCAACCTGCCGGGGCGTATCAAAGTGGAAGGCGTGCGGCATACTAGGATGGGCAGAATCAACAGGTGGAGACATTGGTGAATGGCGTCTTTTTTGCGCGCTAGCGTCGGGCGGTTTGACCGCCATGCGGAAGATGTCCGTGAAAAGTAGAAAATTTCGTCTCCCTGAGAGCCTGTTTGGGAGGTATTGTCTAGTTTGGCCATTCATAGCTCATTTACGAGCTAGATTGATTCCTTCGCTCAAGCACTCACTACAGAATCGTGGCACCATGCCATTCCTACGTTTGGTCAAGGAAATCTCTACCGCATTGGCTATTCGCTCGTTTAAGCTGTTCAATCACATTTGATGTACACAGTTTAATTCGTACTATTGCGGGATCCCCATTCCGATCGAGATGAAGCGCGCTGCCCGCGTAGCGGCCTCAACCGTAAGGTCAAAGGCATTTCTAACCGCGCTCTCCAACGGCATAGGAGTTGGCACGATATCAATTATGGCGTCAATCCCCGCTTCATGAACCTTGTCGGCTCCATCGGCGATACTTCCGGCAATCGCGATCACGGGAATGCCGTACGTCTTTGCGAGCTTCGCAACACCGACAGGTGTTTTGCCAAAAACGGTTTGAAAGTTGATTTCTCCTTCGCCGGTCACAACGAAGCTTGCGCCCTCAAGTTGCTTTTCGAGCTGCACAGCGTCAATTATAATCTCCACTCCAGATTTCAATTCGGCATTCAAAAAAGCAATCAAACCCGCACCCAACCCGCCAGCAGCCCCGGAACCCGGTATGTCGCCAACGCTCCTCCCCATGTCGCGCTGAACAATTGAGGCAAAACGTGCCAAGTTTGCGTCCAGTGTTTCGACCATATCGGGCGTAGCGCCTTTTTGCGGTCCATAAACATGGGCTGCGCCGTTCATCCCAGTCAACGGATTGTCTACATCGCAAGCGACAACGGTGGTGGTTGCCCCAAGCCGCGAATCTAAATCGGAGAGATTTATTGTGTCGAGGGCGCCTAGTCCCCAGCCACCCGGTGAAATCGATTTAACATTCGATGTCAGCAACTTCGCGCCAAGAGCTTCCGCCATCCCTGCGCCACCGTCGTTCGTCGCACTGCCTCCGATACCTATGACTAGCTTTCGACACCCTCGATTCAAGGCGGCTTTAATGAGTTGCCCTGTCCCGTACGTCGTTGTTACGAGCGGATTACGCCGATTGGGAGGTACAAGCGTTAAACCGGAAGCCGCCGACATTTCGATGACTGCCGTGACGCGGTCCCCAAGGATGCCATACTCCGCCTCAATTTCGTTCCCAAGCGGATCAGCAACCCGCTCAACTAGGAGTTGCCCACCGGTCGCATCGACCAGCGATTGGACGGTGCCTTCGCCACCATCTGCCATCGGAATTTTTTTTATATTTGCGTCGGGAAACACCTTTCCCATGCCCTGTTCTATAGCTTCAGCAGCTTGCAAAGCGGAAAGGCTTCCTTTGAACGAATCTGGTGCTACAACGATTTTCATTGTGGAGTCTTCCGTATCAGAAGGCGCGGGAAAGGATTTTGGATTAGTGAGAAGCAACGGAACAAACAATATTCGAGAGGGAACATGGCAAACCCTTACGAAATGTCGTGCGCCGCCAGCTTACTCTTCGACGTTTTCGTTCACTTGACACCAAAGATGTAGCATAGCACACGGATTGAATTTCATTCAACAGCAAATGTGTTCTGTATCAGGGAAACCGAAGATGCGATGAATAAGCTCGGCATCGAAGCAAAACGCAACTCCGAATAGATTTTCAGGCGAAATCTCAAAAAAGTGCCGTGAAACGCCGATTTTAATTAAATTCATGAAACGCCCGTTAGAGAACCGTCGTTAGATAAAATGCGTAAATTGCAGAAATGTGTTCTGAGTGCGTTTTGAGCGTGCCTTTCCAAGATATATTAGGCGGTTTGGCTTGACTTTGTACGTTTTGGGCACCGAGCGATGGAATAGTGGAAAATTATCTAAGGAAACTCTATTGCGCGCCATGGAAGCGCCATTTGCTCATTTGATTGGTCGTTATTGTGATTCACTATCGCACTCCTTAACCGATGGTGCTGGCATATCGTGTATTCAAAACCTAAAAATGCATACTCTCTACTGATGTGATGTACGTAATAGGCAACAGTTTCGCCTGCCTATTACACTTACAATCCAGATGTAGTATGGCATTAAAAATTATGCACCAAATAAATTGCTTTAAAGGTCAAAATTTTTTTCCAAAACGCTTGATTCAATTTCTAAATTGTGCTATACTAAAATTCTTACGTGTAGGACACGATATTTTTCCTTCCATAAATCCTTAAGAAAACAACATTGAAGGAGGTTGACGTTGAAGAGTACATACATACTTGCGATTATGTCCCCGGATGGCAGATCTGTGCGTCAGATTTCGGTCGGAAGGTGGTGCTTGAAGTTATTATATATTTTCCTATTTACAGTTGTAGTTAGCGCACTCGGAGGGATTAGTTACGGGCTCTTCTCTAAAGCCAGCCACCAGGCAATTGAACAGAAGAACGCCAATCTTAAGGAGACGGTGCAAACCCTTCAAGCCAAACTTGATTCTGAAGCGAGAACAATGGATGGGATTAAGAGAATGGCGGACAAAGTGCGTAGTGGGTTGGGCATAGACGCGGAAACAGAAGGGGCTCTCGGACAAGGCGGATCCGGATTTGGCGCCAACCCACTTGAGGATTCTGATTCGAGCGAGGCAATCGTTGACACGAATTCTAGTTCAGACTCAGAAGTCTACCCAAGTGAAAGTCCGGACTCGTTAAGCACGCGAGTCGCAAAGGCGAAGGCAGCAATCGTACCCGTTTACGAGTACGTTCAGAAAGAAGAAAAACGACTGAGTGAAACGCCTTCTGTTCTCCCCATAATTGCGCCGGAAAATGGCGAAGAGAAAGTCTACTGGTACTCTTCGGAATATGGTCCGCGTACAAATCCAATAACGAGGCGGCGTGAATTTCATACCGGCTTGGATATTGTCGCCAAAAAGAATACGCCCATAATAGCCGCCGCACACGGAATTATCAAATATCGCGGTTACGATAGGCTGATGGGAAATATGATTCGAGTTAAACATCCTTCGGCAAAGATGGAAACGGTATATGGTCATATGAGCAAATTTGCCGACGGTATGAGCCTTGGGGAAAAAGTGGTACGCGGAGAAGTCATCGGCTATGTGGGAACCAGTGGTCGTAGTACCGGATATCACTTGCATTATGGGGTCTGGGAAACCGAGAAGGACTATGTAATCTGGAATCCCAAGGAAGGGCGTTGGACTAACCCGAAGAACTCTATCTTTGGTCATTGGCCCGGACAGTAGTTTGCGACCGTTCGCCTAGAATTGTCCTAGATGGGCATAGAATAATTCAAACACTAGATTGTTTTTTGCTCTTTTCACAATCTACAAAAATGTCATATCAATCGTAACAAGGCTTTTGAGACTTCAAGGCTATCCCGGATTCACAGCCGCCAAATCTTGGTTTCACGGACCAAACGCCCGAATTACGTTCCTCCCATTTAACAACTTACCTTTGTCTCCTTCAAGAAATTATCCGTCCGGTTTCTTCTTGATGCATCCTCTCCAGACATTCATTGCAAGCAAGAATTAATTTCTGGTCTGTCACTGATTTTTCATGGCAAAGCCATTTTTTCATTTCGGTTTTGTTGTGACCGGATAACCCCAATGAATGCCATTTCATCGGTGGAAGATTCAATGTCATTTCCTTCAAGTCCCCAACCGAGAAACCTTTCCATGGTCGAGGCTGTTTGCGGGGCCTTCATGTTTTCGATTCTCTTTGCGCTATCGCTTCCTGCCCAACAGGTTGAAGATTTCACCCAAGGTAGACCGGTTTGCACTGAGGTGAATGAGCAACATTTCCCCGATTTGGCAACCGATGGCGAGGGAGGCGTTATAATAGCGTGGCAAGATGCGCGGAACGAAAATCGGGATGTCTTTGCGCAGCGCGTTGGCGCTAACGGCGAAATGCTATGGATGGCAAATGGCGTTCAGGTCTGCAGCCTTCCGAGTGAACAGATTTGGCCCACAGTAGTGTCCGATGCCGACGGTGGAGCCGTTATCGTGTTTGGTGATGGAAGAAACGGGTACCAAGATATCTATGCCCAACGAATTGATGGTAGTGGAGTTCCGCTTTGGCAGAAGGATGGAATTCCCGTTTGCGTTCACTCTGCAATAAAGACCGACATGCGAGCTGTCTCGGATGAAAATGGTAACACAATTATTGTCTGGGAAGATTGGCGGAACGGAAATCAAGATATTTACGCGCAGAAAATTAACATCGACGGTCACATAATGTGGGGTAACAACGGTGTACCGGTATATCGGGGTGAGGGAGATCAGTACGATCCGTTTCTCGTAGTAGACGGTGAAGGCGGAACCATCGTTGTATGGTGGGACATCAGTACCGAGGATTGGGATGTTTTTGCGCAGCGGTTGGATAAGCAGGGAAAGGCGGTCTGGCAGGAAACAGGCATCCCGGTGTGCACGGCTCCCGGACATCAAAGCACTCCTTTCGTGCTTCCGGATGGAGTGGGTGGAGTGTTCTCGGTCTGGCTGGACTACAGAAATGACCCAAACCTGTTAAGTAGCGCCGATATCTATATCCAGAGGATTGACGCGAGCGGAAAAACGCTTTGGCAGAAGGACGGTATCGCATTCTGCGACATACCATCAAACCAACAGGTACCCGAAGGTATAAGCGACGGTGCTGGAGGTTTGATTGTCGTGTGGCGAGATGATCGCGACATCTTCTCGGACATTTATGCTCAAAGAATGAGCCCGAATGGAGTGCGCATGTGGGAAGATCACGGTATTCCTATTTGTGCGGCGGAAGGTGAACAACGCAAACCGTTTCTCGTCTCCGACGGTTCAGATGGAACCATCGTGTATTGGCTTGATTACCGAGAAGACTACGGTGACACTACGCACGACGCCATTTATGCACAGCGGATTGATGGCACCGGCAAATCCGTCTGGCCGCCAAATGGCATTCCTGTGTGTACCGCTGAGGGTAATCAGACCACGCCTAGAGCAGTGCCGGACGGTGATGGCGGCGCCGTTATTGTGTGGACCGATTCTCGCGATGAATCCTTGGACATTTATCTGCGGCGAGTGCCTTGAACGCATGTCTGAAAGCCCTAAGCATATCCATAAACACGACACTCTACCGGGGGGCGGGAGTAAAAGATTCCGAGCCTCCGCTAACTGCCTGACCATTACCCAATCTGGTGTTTCTCCAAAAGTTGTTTCGCGGATTCCAGAGGAATGCCGAGTCGCTGCGCTATAACTTCCAGATTGCCTTGGGACTCTGCGTATGCTTCTGTCAAGAGTTGCTTCTCAAACTCACGCACCCTATTCGTTAACGATTGTTTATCAGACCCATCTGTATTCGCCGAAATAATTTCTTGCGGCAAATGATGGGTGGAGATTGCATCGCCTTCGACTTTGTAGGTAATCTGCTCAATGACATACTTGAGTTGACGGACATTACCGGGCCAGTGATAAGCGTTCATGCATTCAAGCGTCTCAGGTAAGAGTTTCTTGGGCTTGACCCCCGCCACTTCGGCAGCCAAGCGTTCCATAAAGTGGTAACACAAGAGTTCAATGTCTTCGCGGCGCTCACGCAGTGGAGGTAGCCAAATCGTTTCGAAGGCGAGTCGATCGTACAAATCTTCACGGAACTTGCCCTGTTGCATTTCCGACTCGAGATCGCTATTCGTCGCGGCAAGGATGCGAACGTCTACTTTTAGCGTCTTTGACCCGCCAACCCGCTCAAACTGCTGATATTCCAACACGCGGAGAATCTTTTGTTGGAACTCATAAGACATGTTTCCAATCTCGTCCAAAAAAAGCGTCCCTTTATCCGCTAACACAAAACGTCCTTCCCGAAACGAAGAATTGGTGAAGGCGTTATCTTCCTGTCCGAACAGTTCGCACTCCAAAAGCCCTTCCGCCAAAGCGGCGCAGTTGATGGTTATGAAGGCGTTCTTCTTTCGTGGACTATCATGGTGGATGGCTGCCGCAACTAACTCTTTTCCCGTCCCACGCTCACCCCGAATCAAAACAGGACGCGGTATTGGCGCCACCTCCTGAATCTGGTGAATCAACCGTTGGATTTGGGGGCTTTTGCCGACGATATTGTACTTGCCTTTCAACTCTTCGCGGTAGAATTCACGTTCCCGCCGCAAGCGCTTGTTGTCAATGGTAGTGCGGATAAGGTTATCAAGGCGCATGAGGGCAAGTTCCACGTTCTCTTCAAGGTAAAAATCCTTCTCTACAAACTCTTCCGCCCCCAATTTTATGGATTCCGCGGCGGTTGAGACGGTGCCCTTACCGGTCAGGATAATTACGGGGAGAGCGGTGGTTGCTTTTCTAATTTCTTCTAAACAAGCCAACCCACTCATCTGACGCTCGCCGAAATCCAGATCTAGAATGGCGAGGTCGAATGCGTCGGTGTCCTTAACGATGAGGTTTAGCGCATCTTGGGCGGTGCCCACGGGAGTAACCTCGGCACCTCGCTGTACCAGCATGTCGTTCAATAAATCTTGTATTTCTTCCTGATCGTCGGCAACTAAGATACGTTCCGGCATTTTTCCCTCCGGGATAACGTCGATTCCCGTCCTGCAATGTGCGAGGGTAGTAATGAACAGTGCTTATACCGTTCAACACCCATCGGCGATTGTACCCTCCATGTGCCGCCTACAGGGTAACATGACCATCACACTAGCTCCTCAAATGCAACGTCGCCTCGCGCCTCGTAGAAGATTGGGCGCATCTGCAGGTTTGTTATTATTGGAACAGCGTCCGGATTTACCGGAAGGTAGATTGTCAACGTCGTTCCATCTCCCTCCCGACTGTGAAGGTCGACACTCCCCATGTGATCGCGGACGGTTCGCTGAACGATAGTCAAGCCAAACCCGCTACCTTCCTTTTTGAGCGTGTATCCCGGCTGAAAGATTTTGTGCTGATGCGTATCCGAAATACCTTCGCCTGAGTCGGTGAAGGAGATTTGAACCTGCGAGGATTGCGGCTGGTATTCGGTTTGAATCTGCAGTTCTCCTCCGTTCTTCATAGCTTCGATTGCGTTAATCAGGACATTGTGAAACGCTTCTTTCAGTTGGCTCGAGTCGCCCTTGATAAGCGGGAGATTTGGTGCTAAAACCGATTGACACTCAATTTTATTATCCCGCCAAACGGAACTCAGTTTGATTAACAAATTTTCGATGAGCCTATTGATGTCAACTAGCTCCGAAACGGGAGATTCTGTTCGCAAAGTGTTCAGGATTTCGGTCAACTGATTGTACGACTCTTCATGTTGGGTCAAGGTTCGATCAAGCGTGCTATGCAGTTTGGAAACGGGGTCGGACTGTCGCAATGCCGATCGGAGTTGTACGCCGCTCACGCTAACGAGATTTTTGACACGATGCAATCGGGAAAACAGGCTTTGATGTCCCTCGGCGCGTGCAACATCAATGAGTGATAGAGAAAGTCGAAAGATTATCGCCGCGGCATCTTGAGGACGGAATGTTAGCCATCCACGGAGATCCTTCAGAAGTTCTTCGTCGTGTTCGTAAAAGTAGAGTTTCGCAAGATTGTGGTATGGGGCTTCATAATCCGGCTCAAGTTGAATCGCTTGGCGAAATTCCTCGGCGGCTTTCTGAATTTGCTTTTTCTGCAAATATAGGAGCCCGAGATTATTTCTGACCCGAGCGGACGGAGCATGTTCCAAGCCCGTCTGATAAGCCGAAATCGCCAATTCAGCGTCGGCAGGAATATCGTCGTAAAGACTTCCCAGAATAAAATAGACCTGATCCAGTTGATCGAAGGTCTTCAACATCTCATTAACTGAAACTAATTGAACAAATTGATCGATTGCTTTCTGACGATACTCGGGATGATTGTAACGACTCTTCGCATAGAGCAGCCCAAGCGCAAAACGGGCATCCAGATGGTCGGAATCTCTTTCCAGCGCACTCTTCAGGCAATCAATCGCCAGACTCAAATCTCCTGAACGTTGGAGATGGACATCGGCAAGGTGATAATAGGCATCGGAGTCGTTGGGTTCGATGCTAAGAATCTCCTCCAACACCTCTTGCGCTTCGGCCCACAGCTGCCGTTTGATGTATAGTACCGCAAGGTTGTAACGAGCGGCATAATTCGGCATTCGTTCCACAACCTGCCGAAAATCGTGACACGCTTTTTCAAGTTCGCCCTGCTTGTCATAGAGCGATCCTCTATCGTACCACGCCTCTACATAAGACGGGTCAAGTTCGATTGCCTTTGTAAATTTGTGGACTGCTTCCCTCCATGCGCCATCAAGATCGTGGTAGTCTTGTAATAGTTGACCTAGCGAATAGTGATAATGCGCGCTCAATGGATTTAAGGAAATTGCCTTTTGAAAAGCCTCTTTGGCGGCGTCGAATTCACCTTCTTTATAGTATGCCAACCCTAATCTGTGATAAATAGCGGCACACTCAGGATCCAATTCCAACGCACGTTTGTATGTTAGAATTGCAAGGGTGTAATGTCGTTCATTGAAGTACCAATCTCCAAGGAGACACTGATCCCGCGCTACGGTGGTAGTTGGAAGAAGGGGGTCGGCACGCGAAAGACGAGAATCTCCGCTTTCGTGGAGATCATCGGAATTAAGAGAAAGGTTGTGTGCGGGCGGGTTAGGTTTTTGCATCGTTGACAGGTAGGAGCAATCTCCGATTCAATCAACCGATTAACTGAGATAAAGCGACTGAACAAGGAGAAATCAACTGAATGAATTAACCGTGGAATCGGATAGATTAAGCCGCTAAATATGGAATAGGAATTTCTATCGCCTTCGTTATACACTAGGTTGATCGATAACGTTCCCATAGTATATCCCGTGCGATAATCCATTCCCGGATCGCGGCCAAGCGCCGGGATTTGAAATTCTCTCCTACCCACGATTCATCGTATGAGGAATCTCCCAATTACGACAGATCAACCTTTGTAATAACGTTACAAACGTAACCAATTCTCAGAAATCTCGGCTTGGGGGAACAACATTGCTCCATGTGAATCTTCAAACGGATTCTTGTCAACCGTACTCAAATGAGTAGCTCGTCGCCGATTGGAAAAAATTGATCTGCCATTCGTTGCAGGTCCATTGAAGTATTGTGTTCAAAAGCGACAACCTCAACCCGCTTGCCATGTTGCTTTATCAACTCCGCAAGCGCGCAAAAGTCACCATCGCCGCTAGCTAGAATTACGACATCAAGTGCTCCGAGCATTGACACGATGTCAATTGCGATGCCTACATCCCAATCCCCCTTTGCTGTGCCGTCTCCTCGGAGACGCAAGTCCTTGCTTTTTATGGTATATCCATTATGTTCAAGAAGGGACAAAAATCCCGACTGGTTTATCTCGGGAATCTGGACTACATAGGCATACGCCACGACAAGCTGTCGAGGGCCCACAATGAGATCGAGTAGTTTGATATAATCCACTCGCCCTGCATACCGGTCTTTGGCGGCATAGAACATGTTCTGAACATCCACAAAGACTCCTACACTCGGCTGTTCTTTCAGCACCCGATTTTGCGAGCTCTGCTTAGAATCGTGTTGACCAAGAAACTGTTCCACTTTGTCGCGGGCGCGTAGAAGCGCCGACTTTGACATCTCGGAGAATTTGCTAAGTTCGGAAACCTGAGACTGGAAATCCGATTGCATCTGTTCAATCGTTTGATTACCTTTATAAACGAATTCCTCGAAGGATTTCAATTCAACGGCAAGTTCCGCTTGTGCTAGCTTCTGGAAGGATTGAATTTCAGCAGACTGATTCGACATTTTTTCAACCTGCCGTTTGAAGTTATGAATCTCTAGTTGTAATTGTTGAACATGTATGTCTTGCTCCATGAATCGGTGTTCCTTTTCGCGGAAATCCTCGTTTACCTGGAGCGACTGTTGTAGCTGCTGTTTGAGGTTCTCATTTTCTTTTTTTAGAGCGGAATACTTGTCATTCAGTTGGTTTATCGTTTGCTGTAGCGGGACATGCTTTAGATCAGTTTCGGGTGTGTGTCTTTCCTTCGGAATCGGGGTTTGTGTGGGTTTCTCGGGCGGCACATCCACCCTCACCTCCAATGCTTGAATCGCGTTGATGTTTTCATGTACCGCGGTTTTTGGCGGATGCACACCCTGATTTGCGTCATTATTTTTTGAGTCACGTTCGAATCTCGTCAAGCTGCCGACATTGACTATTTCGTGGACAGTCTGCTCATATTCTTTGAGGAGTTTTTGTCCGTGCTGTTGGACATCTTGGCGGGAATCGGTCAAAAGCGCCCACACAATCTCGGTAAAATCTCCGCCTTCGACCAGATGTGTGCAGGTCCATAAAAAAGTTTGAATCTCCTGCACATTCATATAACCGACCCGGCGAATTGCATCCTCCGTCTTCTGCACGAGATATTCATGCACGACTTGTTGTGCCGTCTCTTGGCGAAAAAAGGCCTCGGCTAGATTCTCGATAACCCAATTGGTAGACCGAGAGTCCATCGGCGCAGGGGCGTCGTGGATACCGCACCGATTCTTTAGGTTAGTTATCTCCTTCTCGTCAAGCAGTTCGGTAAGAATCCATGCAAGTTGATGTTTACCGATTTGAGTCATCAAATTTTGCTGAATCATTTTACGTCTCCAATATTTTCGGTTGTTTATTGAAATATACAATCAGTCTCCGAAAAGCGACAATCTTTTTCACGCACCAGTGCTGGAATGAACGATCCATTCCGCAGCCGCATGAAGATCCTTGAATACTCCATAGGGCTGCATTGGGGAGGCAGTGCCCGTATCAGTGGTCAAATTTAATTTGTGACCGTTCCTCGTTAATACAAGCAACGAACAAACACCGAACTCATTTCCCGCCTGAATGTCTCTATTGGAATCTCCAATCAAGTAGGTGTTATCTATATCAATTTTATATTCCGATGCCGCCTGCAACAGCATGCCGGGTTTCGGTTTGCGGCACGTGCAATTCTCGTCATCACGATGCGGACAATAGTAGACGGCGCGGATACGACCGCCGGTGTCCTCGATTTCAGCCAACATATTGCGATGGATTTCACTCAGCGTCTTGGGTGACAGAATTCCTTTATTGATGCAAGCTTGATTCGTGACGACGATGAGTTGATAGCCGGCATGAGTGAGCAATCCGATTGCTTCCACAGCGTGTGGCAGAAACTCGAACTCACTCCAACTCTTAACATAGTCATTTTCGAGATTGCGATTGATTACGCCGTCTCGATCAAGAAAAACCGTTTTCATTCGGTGTTATTAGGGTTGAGGCCTTGCAATAGCTGATCTCGACTTACGGGGACGCAGCCTACCTCTCCGCAAACAATGCCTCCTGCAAGATTGGAGAGCCGGGCCGCGTCAAGCATGTCAGCTTGGGCGGCAAGAGCCAATGCGTACACGGCGACGACCGTATCGCCAGCCCCCGTGTCGTCGAACACCTCCTGCGCCTGTGTGGGAATGTGATCGACGCCCAATTCTCCTTCGCGGTTCCGTCGAAAGAGCGACATCCCCTGCTCGCCGCGCGTAATCAACAACCCTTCAAGTTCAAGCCTATCCAGTATCTCCTTGCCGACTGAAACCAAGCCTTCCTTGTCAAAAATCTTCCGGTTGACGGCAAGCCCTGCCTCTTTATGGTTCGGAGTGATGGATGTCACGCCCTTGTAGTTCCAAAAATTCTCAACCTTCGGATCGACCACAATCGGTTTTCCGTACTGTCGAGCGGTACGTAGTACATCGTCAATCAATCTGTTGCTGACGCCGCCTTTGTCATAATCCTCAAAGACAATAGCGTCTACGTACGGTACACGGCTGAGAGCGTTTTCCATTAGCCGCTCGTGAAGCCCGGATTTTACGAGTGCTTTTGATTCTCGATCGAGACGAACAAGCTGCTGATGGGTTGAGGTACTCGTGCTTGACGTTCGCGCAATCACGCGGGTTTTCGTGCTTGTAGGTCTATCTGCGTCAATGCAGATTCCACTCGCATCTATCCCTAGTTGTTCGAGCATCTGAATCAGTTTCTGTCCGTTGCTATCATCCCCAACAACACCAACCAGGTCTACTCGCCCACCCAGATTGACGATATTCTGTGCGACATTAGCGGCACCGCCGGTACGGGTTGTTTCGGAGGCGATTTCAAGTACGGGTACAGGCGCTTCCGGCGAAATCCGATTGACATCTCCCCAGATGTACTCATCCAAGATGACGTCACCGATGATGAGGACATGCCTCCCTTCAAGCTGATCCAGAACCGTTTGAAGACTCACTATACTCTCGCATTAAGTAGGTTTCAACCTATAGGAGCGATCTCCAGATAGCGACTTCTTATCGCCACAAAACCACTCCTACAGAAGACGTACAACGAATTGCACAACTGCAAACGAACCGCATACGACCCGAATGTTTAATTCTCAATTGAGATGGCTTTAACATCGGATGCACGATAATTCTAGCACAACTTGTAGAACACATCAAGCGTTCATTTTTTGGGGTGAGTTCGCAAAGTCTAAATATGCGGGCGTGTAATTTAGTAGGTGTATGTGCAGGCGTGACAGGGAAGAAACAGAGATTTCCGCAGGCGGTGCGGGTCGATCAGGGACGAAAAATTACTTGAAAAACCTTTATGTCGTTTGTGCCGAAATCGCTGACAAAAACTAGATCGTCTCTGGATACCACGATGCCGAAGGGATCGATTAGTGTGTCGGTACCAAATTCTGTCAAGGTTTCGCCATTCGGTGTAAAGATTTGCACCCGCCGATTGCCGCGGTCGGTGACATAGAGGGAGTTCCAGCGATCCAAGGTAATTTGGTTCGGTTCTCTGAACTTCCCCAGGGCCGAGCCTTCGCTCCCCCATATTTGGACGAGATTGGCGCTGAAGTCGTACTTTTTGACTCGGTGGTTGCCCGAGTCGACGACATAGATGTTTCCGTATGGGTCAACAACGAGGTCGGTCGGATCGCGAAACTGTTCGTTCTCACCCCCGAAACTTCCGCGAACTAGTGCTGGGCGACCTTCGCTATCGAACTGAATAAAGCGGTTGTTTCCGGTATCGACAACGTAGATTTCCCCATTCCGTCCGATTCCGATCCCGCTGGGCAGATCCAGCTCAATATGCGCACCCGTACCCGAGTTTCCGGAGTCGCTGTCGGAGTAATCACCCAACATAAGTTGAAAGATACGGTCCACGAGATTGCAATACTGCACGCGGCTGTTTCCCGTGTCAATAACGTAAAGAATCTCTGTGCGTTGATAATTGATTGCGGTAGCAGTCGGCTGATCGAATTCCCCGGTTCGCCATCCGCGACTACCGAATTCTGTAACAAAATTCCCGTCAAAATCAACAACTTGGACGCGATTGTTTCCCGAATCTGCGACGTACAAGTGACCGATCCGATCCAATGCCAATCCGGACGGCTGAATAAACTGCCCGGCACCTTGACCGGGACCGCCAATCGTCCCGACATAATTTACGCCGAGTATTTGCGGGGAAGGTGGAATGCGGTTGGACGGGACGATTTGAGGCGAGGAAATCTTCCGAACGAACTGAGGCGGACTTGATTGATTGTCGGGGGTGGTATGCTCATCGGCAACGGGTTGATTGTCGGATTGTCGCGGTGAGGCACAACTCAGGTATATGGGAAAAATAATCAAACATAGTAACAAGCGCCATCGCTCATGCATCGCTTAGCCCTTACGAACTTCGAACTTGAAAACAAAAGTAGTTTCCGTATCCTCAAGATCGTTTCTAACTTTTGGCACGATAAGGCGTAGGCTTGAAGATTTAATGCTCCGCTTGCGGAAGTAGAGGAAGAACTGCGTTCGATGATTTGGCATGATCGTTGTTCTCTCGATATCTTCTCGAGGAAGCGCGACCGAACTGCCATGCGCACGAAGTGTGCGGTCATGCCGAAACAGTTCCATTGTAAATTCGGGAGGCAGTTTTGGCTTAAAATTTTTGCCCAAGAAAAACGATTCTTGGGACCTGTCAATCGGCTTCGTTACGTTGCCAGCCTGATCCAGCAACTGGCAATCTTTTCGTTTGAACGAAACCCAATTACCGGTACGGTTAAACATCAAAATACCGAATGCGTCAACCGCCTTCACATCGTTCAGCGGTACAGCCATCGCCGTAATGCCGTTTTTCTCGTAAATGACAGTACCGGTCTGCGGAAGAATTGCCGCCTCTGCGTCAAATTGCGGGACAATCTGCACCGGTTGCAGGGCGGAACATCCCACGATTGCCGCCAATAGCAAGAACATTAAAATTTTGGTGCCGAGTTGTGTATGTTTTTTCATAGGATTTTAAATGCGGGAAACGCTTCCTTTCTTTGATTGTATTGTCAAAATACCATTTCACTTGAATTGCGGTGTATATGGTTTTCTGATCCTATCATTCTCTTTCGCCGTATGCGGGAATCAAATGCGATCAAGCGACCGAATAGCGAGTACGATAGTAAATCCCGGGCGATAGCCAATCCTGATAGAACTCCCATAGAGTTCCCCCTGCCCTTCCGACATCGCGTGCGGACAAGACCTCTTACTCCGCTTCACGCAAGTTTCTTTGATTAATCCACACTATTAATGCGCTTGCATTTTAGAGAATCGGTATAGCGATTCATTTACGAACTTTCGGTAGAGGTTCCACGTGCCTTGGCGAAGAAATCGAGCAACTTGCCCAATGTTTCAGGCAAGGCTTCGCGCGGAACGTAGCGATCAATGAACGCGTCGGTGTTCGGTGCGTCCAGGATGCTTTCTATCGCGGTCTGTGCAGCGTCAATAAGTGGTTTTTCCGAAGGACTGAGGGCAGAGGCACTTGCGCCCTCAGCCAATATGATATCGCCTGTCGGGAATCTGGTTGACAGTGCCCCGGCGTTCGCGTCTGTCAGCACGGTTATCTGTGGCAGCCTTTCTTCCGACAGTTTCCCCATTTCGGTTGATAGATAGGTTATTTCAGCGAAGGATAACTCGGAGACGGATGTTCGATCTGTCGCATTCAGCTTCGGCACGGTGTCGTTTGAATAAATGCATATCAGCGGAAACGCCTTCAGCAGCGCGGTGCGAATCGCAATCAGCAGTGTGACGAAATGAAGTCGCTGTAGGGGTGCAAGCGGATGAATGACAGCGAGAATAGTCGGGCAACCTGAAATCTCACCTTCGCCAGCGGCTATAATGCGATCCGGTAAATCCGGGCAATCGGTTTGAGCAACCAAATCCGCAAGATTGAGAGATTCCAGCAATGACAGCGGTGCCGAGGTGGGAAACAGATCTGTCGATGAGTCGGTTGAAAATATATGGTTCATACGTTGATCTGCCGGGAAAGGAAGATAGTTGTCACACGAGGGACAGATGTACAGATTGCGTTCTAGCGTTTGCCTGAACACAAGCTCATCACAACCTTCGCACTTATGCCATAGCCCGTCGGGACTTTCTATATGTTCGGTTGCTGGATTCACTAGCGTCTCCACGAAATCGGTTCTTCATCAGCTAATACGCATGCTTGGTGAAATTATACCATTTATACTTCACGCTGCTGAAAATTGCGTGTTTTCAAGCGTCTGGCGTTAGGTGCGTTTGGAAACCGGACCTACCGGGAACGCAGGTCGCGACCTGGAGATCGCGGGATCTCTATCGCACGGGATCTACTATCGCGGGGATCTCTATCGCGCGTGCTATTCGCGTGCTTGATCCTATTCAGTCACTTGATCGCTATCCGCTCGTTTGATCCTACAAAAGACGCAATTTCTGACAGCGCGCAGTATATCTTAAATGCTTGTGCATTGATTGCGTGAACGAGGTAAAGAGACTTGCGTGAAGCGGAACAAGAAGTTATGTTTCCACGCAGAGTCGGCGGGGCAAAGGCATCTACTATCGCCTTGGGATCTCTATGAGATTTCTATCGCCTTCACTATTCGTTCAGTTGATCACTCGTTATCCACTCGCTTGATCCCGCCTACGTAGTAAGTGAACGATATAGTTACGACATCCATATGCACTATTATTCAAGCGAAATGGTATTATCACGCTTTCTGAAACGAATGTATTGCCTCCGCTTCATCATCATATCGGTCAAAGATAGTCAGAAGTTTCGACATAACAATTAGGCTGTTGATGCGTCCGCTGACATTCAGCAAGGCGATGCGTCCACCCTTGCGCTGGACGGACGTGTAGGCGGCAATGACAATTCCAAGACCGGAACTGTCCATCGCCCGCACATGTTTCATATTTAGCAGCATTTTCACCTCGCCATCTTCTGCGCTGTCAATCTCGCCATCAATGATGTTCTTGAGCGCGAGGCTTTCGGATCCGATGATTCTCCCGTCAATGTCGAGAACGGTTACTCCGCCCGTTTGGCGGATATCAATGTTCATTAGAAATTCTCCGAGGTAGTGTACTTTCGAGCTGAATCCGGCGATGACTGACGCGGGTTAAATGGCGGAAGGTTTGGATTTTACCATTCTGACAATCCTTCCCGATCCTTCATAAGTCACTGAGTCCATGCAGGTCTCCATCAGAAATATCCCTCTCCCACTGCTTTTGAGGAGGTTGGAAGGATCGAGCGGATCAGCCACGGATTCACGATTGAATCCTGTCCCCTGATCTTCGACAACAACCGTCAGTTCCTCTCGGCCCAAGATAAACTCAAAGCGCGTTCTTTTGCTCGAATCTTCGTTGTTCCCGTGTTTGAAGGCGTTCACTGCCGCTTCAATCACCGCCAGATTAATCTGCTCGCTTGCCTCTTTGTCAAAGCCCATGTCGCTCACGATTTCCGATATTATGGAATCAATCACATATACGAAATGTGTTGAACTCGGTAGATCAAGATGGATAACGTGTTCGGTTGTCTTCGTCACTTTAAGGCTCCTGACAGGTATCTGGAAATCAAGGTTAGCTTGACTGCCGGAAACTGTCGCTCCCATCGATATTAATGTCCTTCTACTCCGTCTGCAGTCGCGTTTAGGACGACTAGCGTGAGATCATCAGTCTGCTGCTTTCTGCCGATGAAGTCCACGAGATTATCCTCGATTGTTTTACAAATCTTCTCGGCAGATAGATTCTTGCTAGACCTGATAACATCCAAAAGCCGATCCTCTCCGTAAAAAGCGCCGTCCTTGTCGCGCTCTGCTTCAGTGATACCATCCGTATAGAAAAAGATTGTGTCCCCACGCTGAAGCTCGACAGTTTCATGGTCAAACTCTGCAAAGTCAAAGCTACCTGCAACCATTCCGCCGGTGCGGAGTTGTCGGATTGTCAACTTCTTACCTTGAATTCCGGTTCCTCGCTCTTTTCGAATTTCCGCATCCTTCAAATGCAGAGGAGGGCAATGCCCGGCATTTGAGTACGTGAATGTCATGGCATTGGGATTCAAAATCCCGTAGACCATGGTAGCGAAAAGATCCGGTTCCGTGTCAATCACGAGAAGATCATTGATACTCTTGATGACCGCTGCGGGCGATGATTCTTGGCGACATACGAGCCTTAATGCGGTACGTATCATTACCATCAATAACGCGGCGGGGATTCCCTTCCCTCGTACATCCGCTATAACTATCCCCAAACAACCGTCATCCAGAGGGATGAAATCGTAGAAATCTCCCGAGACTGACGTTGAACTTCGCAATACCCCGTTGATGTCAAATCCGGGGATATCGGGGGGAACTTGAGGCAGTAAACGCTGTTGGATGGTAGCCGCTGTCTTCAGGTGGGTAGCCAATTGCTCAACCCCGGCTTCGCTGAACCAATCTCCCATTGCGCCAATCAGAGGGTTGATATACTTTGTGGGTTGTGTCCTTCCGAGGACGGCTTTAATCCGTGCTGTAAGCTCCTTTAGATCGAAAGGTTTGGTGACGTAGTCATCAGCGCCGGCATCCAACCCTTGCAGTTTCTCGTTAGTCTGCGCTCGTGCCGTAAGCATGATGACAGGAATTACGCGAGTCTGCGAATCCGATCGAAGATTGTTGATGACTTCAAATCCGTCCATCTTGGGCATCATCAGGTCCAATACGATAAGATCGGGCATGTGTGATTTGGCTTTCGCAATGGCATCCAACCCATCGCCTGCCGTAATCACATTGTACCCATCCGAGTCCAAGCTTATTTCGAGCAAATCGAGAATGTCGTCATCATCATCGACTGCCAAGATTGTTTGAGCCATCAAGCGCCCACGTCCTTTTCCAATTCTATCGGCAAAGTAAACTGAAAATTGCTTCCGCACCCTTCGTAACCGTCATCGACCCACACCGTGCCACCGTGCGATTCCACAATACTTTTCACAATCGACAGCCCCAAGCCGGAGCCGCCTTTCTGACGGGTATTGATGTTTCCAAGTTGATGGAACCGATTGAAAACTCGCTCGCGTTCCTCAATCGGTATCCCTTCTCCGGTGTCAATGACTTCGATATGTAACGCCCTATCCGATTTGCCGGAAAGCGTTCCGTCGGCACTAATTCTTACCGCGATTTTACCGCTCTCGGGCGTAAATTTGATTGCGTTGCCAATGAGGTTGGTAAAAACTTGTCCGATTCGTTCCTGATCGCCGATGATATGCGGCAACGATTCGGGAGCAAACAAGCGCAATTCGATAGACTTCGCATCGGCTTGCGGACTGATTTCTTCAATTCTCTGTTTAGCTATCTCCGAAACCGAGATTTCTTCCTGCTTCATCTGGATGCGTCCTGCTTCAATGCGGGAAATATCGAGCAGGTCGTTAATCAGGGCAGCCAACCGCTCCGCCTGATGTTGGACACGAACCAAACTGCGGCGCTGTTTGTCGTTAATCGGTCCCGTCTTACCATCCAAAATCAGCGACACAAAACCGATAATGGAAGTCATAGGGGTACGTAATTCATGAGAAACCAGCGAAACAAAGTCGGACTTCATCTGATCGATTTCTTTCTCACGCGTAATGTCGTCAAAAACATATACGGTTCCAAGAACGACTCCCGCCTCATCAAGAAAAGGACTGGCGGCTATACGGAGTGTTGCGGATTCACCTCCCTGATCCAAAGAAACTTCCAAGTTGACAGTCTCGTTCAAGGAAATCTGTCCCTGGCTCTCTTTGAGTGCTCTGGCTAACGTGATGTCCTGCACGATTAGCGTTAGCTCCTCGCCGACTTGGTGCGCGCCAACGTTGAGCAGGTGTTCGGCGGCGGGGTTGATATGAAGTACGCGATGATCTCCGTCGACCAGAACCAGTCCTTCAGCCAGGCTATTCACGATCGCGGTCATCTTTTTTTCCTCTTTGGTTATTAGCTCAATCGCATGTTTAAGATCATCGCGCATTGAATTGAATTCCTGCGCCAGCACGCCAACTTCGTTGTTGCTCGTAACCGGTACGTGGTGATTAAAATCACCTTGACCGATGGCGCGTGATGCACGCGCTATACGCATAATCGGCTTAACGATACGTCGTGAAACCAGCCATGCGATTGGAATGACAATGACACAGGAGATCAACGTGAAAGTGAGGATTTTTTCCGTCAGTAAATTTATCTCGTAGAAAGCCACGGACTCGGGCTGTGAAACCAGAACCGTCCAATCGGTGAAGTTTTGCTCTGCCTTCCACGGTTCTTCACTCCATCGTTGAGTTCGCGCCCAGCCGTAAACCCTTTTATCACCCTGTATGTCAATGCCGCTTTCCCTTTCGTAGCCGGAAAACTCGGCGAACTGGTCATCAGTTATTGCGCTGTTAATTGCCTCCATCGCCGCATCGGTCATCTCAATGTGTTCCCTGAACGCGTATTCATTCTCCGAGGAGGACGTTATTACTCGACCGTGTGCAGTCATAAGGGCAGCTTCAAGCCCTTGCCCCGTAACATCCTGGCCTTGGGTTGGTCTAACCGCATCCGAAAAATTTGGAAGTGTGATGATGGCTCTCAAGATACCCACGACTCTGGCGCCCTTAGCGGCGAGAATCGGAAATGCCACAGGCAGAACATGGACTTTCATCTCAGAGTTATATTGAAGGTCATCGACATAGTCGTGTCCGATTCCTTCATTGAAAGCACGATCCCACCAGTCCGCATCAATTTTCCGACGATGCAAGCGCGGGTTGCTGGCTTGGATGACCTGCCCCTGTGAATTGGTGATGATTATTTCGCTTCGTGGGCCGGCGAGATTCTCGAGTCGTTTCAGTTTGTTTGTCAATCGCTGTTGACTTGCCGTGTCATTTGAGGGGCTTGATGCCGCTACAACGGTATCGCGCACGCCATTAAGCTCTCTCCTAAGAGCATTCAATGGGGTGGAAATGTTGTAATCCGCCTGATCCAACTTTTCCTGCGCAAGTCGCTCCAAGTTCTCGCCAATAGTCTTTTCAAGCGCTCTTACCCCAAACTCTCGCGCCAGAAAGGCGACGATAAGCAGCGGGATAAACGAGACTAGCAAAAAAAGTAGAACGAGCTGCCCGCGCAAGCCCATTTTGAAAGATAAACGTTTCGGCATAATTGTGGTTTAGCCTCGACTGAAAGCATTGACGGCAGTCGCCTCGTCCTGAAAAATCTCCAAAACCGTGTCCAACCGGGTAACCGCCAACACATTTTGAACCGCTTGTTGCGGATTCAGTAGTACCAGCCTACCTTCACCCTTTTTTAGCGCTTGTAATGTCGCGATAATTGCGCCCAAAGCGGAACTGTCCAACAACGGAACATCTGTCAAATCGAGAATCAGATGCCCGCCGCTTTGCTCAATCTGTGTCCTCATCTCATGGCGGAGCGCATCGACGGCATCACCGATAATCTTGCCGTTTACTCGAAGGATTGGGGTATTGTGTTGGCTTATGCTAGTTTCAAACATCTGGTTATACTCCTTAACGAACAATCAACTGAGAGCAAGCGAGTGGGTAGCAATAAAGTGACCGAATAGGATTGAGGGAGCGAACAGCGATCAAGTGACTGATTAAGGAACGCGATAGTAGATCCCGCGCGATGGAGATCCCAAGGCGACGCAAATTCCGGCTTGATAGGATTCCGAATTCCATAAAACTCCCGTAGAGGTTCTGTCTAGTCGGGAATCGGAATTCCCTCCTACGGTAATCGTCTTTGGCATACTTTCTAGTCAAGCATCCCGCGCGCCGGCGTGAACTCATACGCCTTCAGTGTATGAAAACAGAGGCCACTCGCGAAGAACAAGGTGCATAACAAAAAATTCAGTACGATAGAAAATTCTTCTCACTATCCGGGCGGTTGATTCCCATCCGTTACATGATTCGCAATTGTTTATCCTACACTCCGCACCTTATAAGTGCTAATTTGGGTATTTATTGGTATCGTTCCCGCGACCAATGGTGATAGCATATACTGTATTCTAATTAAATATAACGTACTATATATTGAAATTACAATGCAAGGCAGATGCGAACATCGCGCATCAAGTAACACCTGCCAAAAGCTAGTTATAGGGCGAAAAACGAGGGTTTATTGACAAAAGAATTGTACCGCCAGGAATAATGGTGTAATACCCACATTGCGCTCCGCTGGAGCGCGGGAATATGGACATATCGCATTCTATTGACATTGCGCTCCTCTGGAGCGAGTTACTTGCGGAAAGAATCATTCCGCAAGGGATAATAGGGTGCTACCAATAAATTCTGTAAACCCGAAAAATAGGTGCGGAGAGTAGGGTTTATCCTACACTCCGCACCTTATAAATGCTAATTTGGGTATTTTTAGTTTCGTTCCAGCGATTAATGGTGATAGCATATACTGTATTCTAATTAAATAGAACGTACTATATATTGAAGTTTCAATGCAAGACTGATACGAACATCGCCCATCAAGTAACACCCGCCAAAAGCTAGTTATAGGGCGAAAAACGAGGGTTTATTGACAAACGTACCGCAAGGAATAATGGTGTAATAGCCACATTGCGCTCCGCTGGAGCGCGGGAGTCTGGACGTATCGCATTCTATTGACATTGCGCTCCTCTGGAGCGAGTTACTCGCGGAAAGCATTATTCCGATAGGGATAATAGGGTGCTACCAATAAATTCTGTAAACCCGAAAAATAGGTGCGGAGAGTAGGGTTTATACTTTGCGTTGGGTATTATTGCGCTTTATTTTCCAGTGATAATTGTTTCTAATAGGACTTGCGTAGCACCATCAGGTCGGGAATCGGAGTTCCTTCGTACAAGGGTCGCGACCTGGAGATCGCTCCTACAGAAGACGCAATTTCTGACAACGCGGAGTATAACCAACGCAGCGGTTATCATAGAGGTTCAACTTCCTCATTGGCGCGTTTTACAAGTGCATTCATATAGGCAATGGTGTAGGCGGTGCCGACCCGACCGTCGTCTGCCATTTGAGGAATGTGGTCCGGAATCGCTACCCCCTTGAAGTCGACTTCTCGCATGACCTTCATCACTTGGTACATGTCCATGTAACCGTTGTCCACGAATGTCTCCACAAAATGCGGCAGCGGCTTGTCAACATTGCGGAAGTGTACCTTAAAGATTTTTCCCTGCTCGCCGAAGTGGCGGATAGACTCCAACACATCCTTCCCCATCGATTTGCCACCCTCTAACCAGCAGCCCACACAGAAACACATTCCCACGTTGGGACTATCGGCGATGTCAATAGCACGTTCATACCCTTCAAAGCTGCTGAATATACAGCGAGGAACGCCGCCTAGACTTGGCCCTGGCGGATCGTCCGGGTGGATACCAATCATGACACCCGCTTCCTCCGCGACCGAAGCAGCTTCCTTGATGAAATGGGTGAAATTGTCCCAAATCTCATCCTCGGAGTATTCGCGTCCGTGGGTTAGCCGCGTCTGATCTGTCCCATGGCTTCTGTTCTCGGCTTGGGCTAGATTAAAAGCCCGCGCCTGAGCGCCGCCGCGGGTCTGCTCGGGATCGGTGCTCCAGACGCCATTCGCCATGTGGGCGTATGTGGTGTAGGGAATCCCCGCTCTTCCCAAATCGCGGATGTAACGTTTGTACTGTTCGACCTTTTCATCGCGGTTGGGCAAGTTTAACACGAGCGCCGCCTGGCAGTGCACATCGCCGTTGCCGAAACCGTATATCTTGAGACCCGCATTCTCGAAAATCTCGCGGCGGCTCATGAAGTAGTCGTAGTTCGCGTGTGCACCGTCGGTCCACAGCACAACGTATTCCACACCCATCTGTCGGGCAAATTGTAAATCTTCTTCGCTCGGTTCGGGAGACATCTGGGCGGCTACTTTGATGCCGGGCTTGATATTGTCCATAGGATGTTCTGCTGCCATTGTTCACTCCTCCTTTAGGGGACGTAGAATTTTGTTCGCCAAGCGAAAATCAAGATTCTAGGGTGAAAAGCCGGGCTGGTCCAGGTTAGTGCTCAATCTCGGAAATTCTCACCAGCCTTGAAACTCCCTGTATCGAGTTGACAATCCAGGTTGTTTATGTTAGATTCTGTTCATCGCCACGGTAAGGCGGTTGCTTCAATGAATTCGAATGAAAAACGGCATCCAAACGCCTCAATTTTACTTTGACTCGGAGGATTTAGCAATGAAAAAGACTTTGAACGCTTTCACTACAACTTACTGGTTTCCACTAGTTCTGATTGGACTCGTCATGAGTTTGGCGAGTTGCGCCGTGCTTCAAGATCTATTTGATGGAGCCGACGCCCCGGCTTCCCAACAAGCGGTTGCGAAGATAAGATCGGCGAGCGAAAGTAGCGTGACCGGGACAGCAACCTTCACACAGATTGGCGACCAAATTGCGCTCCTCGTCAAAATCAACGGCGCTTCCCCGGGGCTTCACGCCGTTCATATCCACCAATACGGCGACTGCAACTCCCCTGATGGAAAGTCGGCTGGCGGGCATTGGAATCCCACCGGCGTCGCTCACGGACAATGGGGCGAAGGCGAATTTCATCTTGGTGACATCGGCAACATCAACGTCGGCGAAGATGGGACTGGAAGCATTGAGTTGACGAGCGACTTGTGGGAAATAGGTACCGGTTCTGACGTAGATATCGTTGGACGAGGCATTATCGTCCATGCGGGTGCGGATGATTTTACCTCACAACCGTCGGGTGCCGCTGGAGCGCGAATCGGTTGCGGGGCGATTGAGTTGACGGTGCGACCGTGATGCCCGATTAAATTTCACAGCCTCTAATTCAAGAGGCGCCATACACGTTGAGCGCTTCCGTCCATGTCTTGAGGTCGGCGACGCGCAGTTTGGGATCGGGCGAAATCTCCAATGGACGCCCCCGTGTGTCCACGACCAAACCGACCACACCCCCAGTTACCTCGGTTTCCAGAGGATTTCCGCGTTCACCGCCAACGTCGAAACGGCGATCGGGCTGTAGCCGAACCTGCGCTTTCTGTCCAACACCGAGCGGATATAATCGTAATTGACCGAATGGCACGTCGTCAACCATGGTTTCTTTTTCTGCTTGTTCCACGCGGACAGAGAGACAGGCATCGCCGGGTTTTGCGACTCCTACGGGAGCGATGCAGGTGCCGAGATGGACAAGGCAATCACGTTCAAACACCTGCGTCGCCGCCTCCTGATTGACTTGTGCGAGAACGCCGAGTTGCGGCATCATAAAGATACTATCGACGGCAAGGCGCGTGATTCCGTCCGGCTGAAAGGCATCGATCATCATTAGCATGGCTTGCTGCCGTCGAGGGGCGTGCGAAAGCACCCCGCCGCTGCCGACAATCATGTCTAACCCAAGCATGTTTACAAGCGACTCTCCGCCTTCGGTTTGCGCGAAGGCTTCCGAGATTGTACGTTGTTGCTGGGTTCCGCGCAACTCGACGGCAAGTTGCTTGTGCTGTTCAAAGGCGAGTCGCAGCGCTTCGCGCGCAATTGCCTGTTCAACAATCAGTTCCTGAAGGGTTTGTGGGATGGTCGTTGGACGGATGGTCTTGTTCCGGATTCGGTTGCGGAGATCGGCTTGATCGATTTCGAAAGGTACCCAGCGCAGGATATTTTCCAATCCCGCCTCGGCAAGAACATTGGAAATGCTGTAACTCATTCCGAGGTTGGCGCTCACGGTTCGATTAAACATCCCCTGCCCTTCACGATTCTTAAAGACGGAGAATACATCGGTTGTTGCGCCGCCGATGTCAACACCGACGACTTGAATTTTCTGCTGATCCGCAACAGCCTGCATAATCTCGCCAACGGCACCCGGCGTCGGCATTATCGGCGCATCTGTCCAGTCAATCAATTTTCTGTACCCGGGTGCATGCGCCATAACATGCTCCAGAAATTGATCTTGAATCTCCAGACGGGTTGGCATGAGGTTCTCGTGTTCCAACACGGGCCGTAGATTGTCCACGATTTCCAGTGACATCTTTTCCTCAAGTTCCTTGGCAATGAGACTGCTAGCGTCCTTGTTCCCCGCGTAGATGACCGGCAATTCGTAACCTGTGCCCAAGCGCGGGGTCGGGTTGGCAGCCGCAATAATCTCCGCGAGTTCGGTAACATGGGAGGTCGTGCCCCCATCAACACCACCGGAGAGGAGTATCATATCCGGACGGAGGGCTCGAATCCGCTCAATCTTTTCGTGAGGCAGACGTTTATCGTTCGACGCTATTACATCCATCACAATTGCGCCAGCGCCCAGCGCCGCCCGCTCCGCACTTTCCGCGGTGAGGTTTCGGACGACGCCCGCCACCATCATCTGTAACCCTCCTCCGGCGCTGCTAGTTGAGATGTACAGATCGACCCCGTCCCCATTTTGCTGCGGCTTGATAATTTGTCCGTTCTCCAGAAGTCGGCGTCCAGCGAGTTCTTCAACCTCCGTAATGGCGTTAATCACACCGGCGGTAACGTCTTCAACGGGCGCTTCAACTGTCGTCGGCGCTTCGCCGCGATTGATAAGCCGATATTCTTCCCCCTGTTTTTCGATCAGGATTGCCTTCGTTGTCGTACTGCCGCAATCTGTCGCAATGATTAAACGAATCTCCTTCGTTACGTTCGGCGAATCCATAGTATCTTCGGAGATATTTACCTTGTCTGACACACTATTTCTCCTCTTTGTCTAGCTCTTCAATTCGTTTGATTAGGAATTCGACGTTCGTGTCTTTCTCGATGATTAATGCAAACTTCTGGTAGTCGGCGGAGTTAAAGATTGACTGAACAAATGGGTTAAAAGCTATGAGGGCTTGACTACCCAGAAAGTTTAGGGGCTTACAAACTTCGAGAGCAATGATGGCAGGCACGGTCAATCGCCGCTTCACAATCTGCGTTGCAACTTTTTCAAGTAACGCTTGCTGCTCGGACTCGGGTATTTCGTCAAGCGTTATTGGGAGATTGGGATTTATGTCTAACATTGTATGTATAGTCTGTTGTTTGAGTTAACGTGATAAGCAGATTCGTAAGTGTTTAGTGGCTAGTGATTAGTGGGCAGTAAAACCCCAGAGCCATGGGACGGGCGATGAAGAGGGATCTCTATGGGAACTCTATCGCCCTCATTATTCATTCGGTTGAGGGATTTCTATCGCCCTCATTATTCATTCGGTTGATCGTTCCTTATTCAGTCACTTGATCGCTATTCGCTCGTTTGAGGGATCTCTATCGCACTCGCTATTCACTCGTTTGATCCCTCTGGGGCTACCAAGTTTAAATGGGTCGCGACCTGGAGATCGCGGGATCTCTATCGCACTCGCTATCCGCTCGTTTGATCCTACAGAAGACGCAATTTCTGATGGCGCGGGTATAAATAGACGAATAGGACACATGCAGTTGAAGGCGTCGCCGCTTCGTAACGGCGATTCATTACGTAGTACTTCACCTTCTTATCTTGCTCAGTGAATCGGGGCATCGGCATTTCGTGCCGCCATATTCGCGGTTGTCAAGATTGGGTGTCTCCAATCGTTTTTCGCAGGATTGCTCCGCGCTTTGCATACCCTTCGGCATTATCTCGCATGCGCTCGAGATCTTCCTCCGTCGTCTCGCGTCTGACTTGCGCGGGCACACCCATGGCTACCGAACGCGGCGGGATTTCCTGCCCTTCGCGGACAAGAGTTCCGGCGGCAACAATCGCCTCCTCACCGATTTTAGCTCCGGAGAGGATAATCGCGCCCATTCCAATCAAGGCTCCGTCGCCGATAGTGCAAGCGTGGATAATGGCGGCGTGGCCAATTGTCACATCGTCGCCGATGATAGTGGGTATGCCCGTATCGAGATGGATGACGGTACCGTCTTGAACGTTTGATCGGGCTCCGATTTCAATCCGATCGATATCTCCCCGTAAAACACAATTAAACCAAACTCCCGAATCTTCTCCGATAGATACGTCGCCAATAATCACTGCGCCGGGAGCGATGAAGGCGCGGGGATGAATCTTCGGTGATAACCCTTCAAAATCTATAAGCATATTACCTCCAAATCGGGGCTGTATTAACGTCGTTCAAGTTAGGAAACCCGTAGATACGCCTTACAGACTATAAGAGCCTGATTGAAGAGTACATTTGTAGGGTGCGATCAACCGAGTGAACAACGAGGGAGATAGAGTTCCCCTGCGCACCAGCCTCTATACTTCGCGTTGGGTATTATTACGCTTTTTTTCCAGTGATAATTGTTTCTAATAGGACTTACGTAGCACCAGCATGTCGGGAATCGGAGTTCCCTCGTACAAGGTTTCGCGACCTGGAGATCGCGGGATCTCTATCGCACGGGATCTACTATCGCGTTCCTTATTCAGTCACTTGATCGCTATCCGCTCGTTTGAAGGATCTCTATCGCGCTCGCTATTCACTCGCTTGATCCTACAGAAGACGCTATTTCTGACAGCGCGGAGTATAACTAAATACGTGACGAAACTTCCCACAAATGATCTTGCTGCCGATTATTCAAACAGGCTCTAAAGTTATGAGTTGGCGAGATGTGTAGCTGTGCCAAGGCGACGTTTAGATGTTAGCAGACTAGCTTTCAATGGTGTCGGTGCACGCCTATCTTGCCAACAGCCTTTTCAAACTACCTCTTCCGGCTATATATGAGATTGCCCCAATGAGTGCCAAGAGTACAAACTTTGTAGTCGTTGCCGAAATGACAACGAACGCTACATTGGCGATGATGCCTCCTGTCATAGTGGCTATACGCAGAATTGGCTTTCTTGTTACAGTACCATTTAGCGTTCCCGTCTCCGCGACCCAGGGCAACGTTCCGAGAGCGGTATTGAATGCGGCGGCGGCAGCTGTAACCAAGGTTGTTACCGCCAGCGTCGACAACCAGAAGCCTAGCGGCGCCTCAAAAAAGATTAATCCCAAAAGCATCCAAAAATTCGCATAGATTGTAGCACAGAGGGCAGCAACGAAGAACCTACTATGAAAGAGTAGATTAGGTGAGGTTGGAATTGACTTTAACAACCACCATGTCTTCCCTTCGTTTTTAAATCCAGCCCATGTGAGTCCAAGCGTCATCATGGCGCTATAAAGCATGGCTTGCGTTTGCAGCATGTACAAGCCAACGCTAAGACTTTGATGGATACTGCTATTTCGCACCTGATAAGTAAAGGTGACCAATGTCGTCAGCAAAACTAACGTTAACATGATTCCCATCACTAGCCACCCGCGATGCTTAATAAAGACCAAGAAATCCTTCGCCATCATTGATCTAAGCCTTCCTCTGCCGAAGGGGGAAAATCGCCCTGAATTGTCGATTCTTCGCTTGGGGGTTACGTCTACATGTTTGGCACATTCCCAGCTTCGCGCGTAAATCTTTGACGCCAACAGCGCCGCGAGGATCGGAAAACCGATAGTTCCGCCGAGAAGTAGCCCACCCCACCGCCACGGTTCAACGTCAGTGTCGGGAAGCCAGCCCGTCAACAGTTTTGCAGCCCATACGTGGGGGTACCAGCTTGAAGCGGGAATTTTGAATCGGTTGAGAAGAAATTGTGTGATTTGGTCGGCTTGATCCAGCGCTAGGAAACTTGCGGACAGGAGAAACCCGGCTGACACCCCTATCACTATTCCAATAATCTTAATGCCCCTGATTATACCGCGGGATGAGAAAAAACGAGTGATAATCATCAAACCCATTGCTACCTGACTCGTTATGATGACGTACAAGCAAAAGCACACTAGAATGAGAGCAAGATAGAAATGCCAAGGGAGATGGAAATACTGTCCGAACGCAACCCACGGGGGAATCAGCCAGACGATCATGCCGAAAAGATTGGCGGCAATTAGCTCGGTCAACTTGGATCCAAATACGGTTAAAGGCGACAAGGGAAGTGACAAGAGCAGTGAGGTTTCCGGTGCTTCATACAGAAGCCTCAATGTTTCTTCCATTGCCTCCTTTGCCAGAACAAAAACGCCAAGCGCCATGAACGCATTGATTATTTTCAATAAGATTGCGGGATTGGGACGGTTCAGTTCACTCAGAATGGCGCGCCCCATCAAGTACAATGCAGCAATAAATATCGCAAAACCGGCGGCTTCAATCAGGTGTTTTCGCTTGATTTCCGCACGGTATCGAATACCGTTCAGCCAGCGTTGCCAGCTAGCGCTCAACAGGGTTTTGAACGTCAGTATACCTGGATTTTGGAGTGGGAAAGATTCAGACATTTTTTAGTATGATTCAAGTCGGAGCAACCATCTTGCTCGACTCAAATGTGTTTTGATTCAAATATACGTGATCGAACAGACTGACACGCAGAAAGCTATGATAACCCTCATTCGTAAGTGTTTAGTGGCTAGTAAAACTCAAAACGTGCAATGAATAGGATCTCTATCGCAGTCATTATTCATTCCATCGATTACTCTCAAGAAGCACTCGACATTGCACTCCGCTGGAGTGCAGACGCGAGGAGGAATCGTGTTCTATTGACATAGCACTCCGCTGGAGTGAAAACCAGACCACGAAGGAACGCTTTTCACGGCTAGTCATTGAGCGAAAAAGGAGTGTTACTTGCTGAATGAATTATTCCGATAGGAATAATGGGGCGCTACCAAGTAACACTCGACATTGCACAGGATCTCTATCGCACTCGCTATTCACTCGCTTGATCCCCGCTGGGGGTTTTAGAGGCTGGTGCGCAGGGGATCTCTATCGCAGTCGCTTTTCGCTCCTTTGATCGCACCCTACAAATGTACTTTTCAAACAGGGATTAAACTGCAACACGACGAACCAACATTCCCAAAACAGATTGATAGACTAAACAATTACCCTCATTCTTTATCAATCCCATAGGGATCAAGTTAAGCGTTTTTAGGGTATTAATCCTGCAGTTCTACTGTCTCAAACAGTCAATCTCAATGTAGTGGACGCTAGGATACCAATCCGTTTATTGATGGGACCGCCACAGAAGATGATTTATGGCGCTCGTTTCCCGTAAGGGCGTGACCCGGAGCGGTTGGAAAGGGATCTCTATCAGGATCTACTATCGCCTTCACTATTCGTTCAGTTGATCGCTCCTTAATCAGTCGCTTGATCCGTCTGGGGCTTTTAGAGGCTGGTGCGCAGTGCGCACCCTACAAATGTGTTTTTCAAACAGGATCTAAACAATAACCCTCATGCTTTATCAATCCTAGTGTGTTCAACATCCTCCGTGAGATTGAGAAAGATATCTTCGAGGCTCAGATTGGAGGCGGCACTGTGTTTGCGCAATTCATTCATGCTTCCAACGGCAACGAGTCTGCCTTTATTGATGATACCGATTCTATCGCAAACGCGCTCGGCGATTTCGAGGATATGTGTCGTCATGAACACCGTACAACCGAGGTCGCATTGTTCCCGCAGCATCTCCTTAACCGTGCGGGCGCTCTTGGGGTCAAGACCGCTTGTAGGCTCGTCCAAAAAGAGAACACGGGGGGCGTGTATCAGCACCGCTACCAAAAGAATCTTCTTTTGCATACCGTACGAGTAACTCTTTATCAGATCGGCGGCTGCGTCTCTCAAGTCTAGCATGTCGAGCATACCCTCCATGCGCTCCTCAGATTGCTTTGGGGGGACCTCGTAGAGATCCGCGATGAGACGGACAAACTGTCTACCGGTCAAGGTGTCGTATAGCTGCGGCGTGTCCGGCATTAACCCCGTAATAGATTTTGCCTGCAGTGACTGAGATTGGACATCATAACCGCAGATTGACGCGGCTCCGGAGGTAGGCCTAATCAAACCGGTGAGCATGTTGATCGTGGTGGTTTTTCCCGCTCCGTTCGGGCCGAGGAATCCGAAGAGTTCGCCCGATTCAATTTTCATCGTCAAGCGATCAACGGCGGCGAGTTTGCCGAATCTCTTGGTGAGTTCAGATGTCCTAATCATATAGGGTAGTAGGCATACTCCGTATGCCGTAACAAAGCAACAGCAGTAAGCTCATTCATCACGCCATTGTAAGCACCGCGGTTACGGCACGCGGCGTGTGCCTACGCTGAATTATATCATAACTCAGCGCATATTGAAAGGTCGGCGATTTGGAGATTAGTACCCGTATCGGAGAAATTGGTTCTCCGGAAATTGATTTTCGAACAGGTGACTAGTCTCTCTTGGTTGCCACACCTTGGCTGCATAGAAAAATCTCGGCGCCGTGTAGTAAATGCCTTGGTTCTTCACGGTTAAGTGTGGAAAATGAAATCAACGTGGGACTTATGCAGTCGAGGGCTCAAATCCGCCTGGTTCGGAGCTATGGCACTGGTTATTCATTCGCTTGATTCTCGCAAGTAACACTCGACATTGCACTCCTCTGGAGTGCAGACGCGAGGAGGAATCGTGTTCTATTGACATAGCACTCCGCTGGAGTGAAAACCAGACCACGAAGGAACGCTTTTCACGGCTAGTCATTGAGCGAAAAAGGAGTGTTACTTGCTGAATGAATTATTCCGATAGGAATAATGGGGCGCTACCAAGTCGTTCGATGACACGCCACATCGTACCAATAGTGAATAAGGATGGTGGACAGGGGATTTCTATCGGGATTCACTATCAGAATTTACTATCGCATTCGCTATCCGTTCAGTTGATCACTCATTATCCATTCGCTTGATCCCGCGCCATCCGCTTGGTTGATCGCACCCTACAAATGTGTTTTTCAAACAGGCACTTAGTGATATGTTCAAAAGCCATCAATGGGATGGACAGAGCGCGCGACGGCGAGCAGAATTCGGGGGCCGGTTACAGTGACGCCGTCGAAATTAGAGCGGATTTTTTCAACTAGCTCTGAAATTGCGCTTGAAGCCTTGTCGGACGTGGCTTGAAGCCGTGTGCGACACACTTCGCTAAAGTCCGCTAAAGTCCGCGCACATATTTCACCCCACTTTTTTGAGGAACACCTAGACTCGACTTTGTACATTTGAAAGACATTACAAGCAGCAATAATCAAGTGTGACGAAAATGCGGAATAGATTTTGATTCTCTCAGCTTTCTGGCAGACCATTGAAAAAGTCAGCGGCGGTTTCCAGTGTCATATAGATACCGTGTTAGGTTTCACTCGGATTTCGGTGTTGCATGGCAGGGCAAGATAGGATCTCTATCGCACGGGATTTACTATCGCAGTCGCTATTCGCTCCTTTGATCCCTCGTTATTCACTCGGTTGATCGCACCCCATAGGGATCAAGTTAAGCGTTTTAGGGTGTAAGTCACACGGTTTTAATGTTGTAAACTGCCAATTTCCATGTAAACTTGGACGAGGAAATACCGACCCATTGATTGATGGGTGCGCCACAGAAGATGATTTATGGCACTCGTTTCCGTAAGGGCGTGGCCCGGTGCGGTTGGAAACCGCACCTACCGTATGGGGTGCGAAGGAAAACCTCACCAATACTAGACGAACTCCCTTAACTTGATCCCTATGCACTCGGTTGATCGCACCCTACAAATGTACTTTTCAAACTGGCTCTTAAGGGGGTTGATAACGCGAGAGATGAAGCAGGTCGTGGGCGCTGTCAATAGGGGCGTTGGTAACGTTTGAGCGCACACTTTCGACAAAATCCAAAATTGCGCTTGAAGCCTTGCCAGCCGTGGCTTCAAGCAGCGTCTGGCGTTCTTCACGATAGTGCGCTAATGTGCGCTCATGTATTTTGCGGTATTCAGTTGAGAATCTGTTAGACTGCGGATTAGACACGCGAGCGGCATCTCGAAATATCTTGCGACCAAGATGTGCCCACTGCGGATATTTTTCTATCCAAGAATCGACAACCTGCGAGGTTGTCGAGGCGTCGTAAATTCAGCGGCGGATTGCCGCCTTGTGATTATCAAAGGAGATATTGAATTCTCCGGTCGTTGTCCACATAATTTTTAGCTCAAGGGTACAAGCGGTTTATTTTTTTAGGAGTATATGGTACGTGTGGGGTGTTGGCAGCTTATACCATTTCTCTAAAATGATTGTGCATTGACCTCGTAAATCAGGTAAAGAAATTGCGCGAACCGGAACAAGATGTCTTGCCTCCGCACAAAGCCGGCGGGGCAAGATGCCCCGCCTACGGGATATGTGAATGCTATAGTTAAGACACTTTATGCACTATAATTCAAGCGAAATGGTATTACATTGTCTGAACTGTGATTTATGAGATTCATGTGATTCGCTTGATTGTTCGTTTGGTCTCCAAATAGCAACACATATCCTCTACTAACGGGCTTGTCTTGGCTGCGAAATAAGGTTATGCGCGGTTCGTATTGTGTTTGCGACACGGTAACGCCTTGGTGGCATGGGTTACGGCACACGGCGTGTGCCTACTACTACGAAAAAAGCCCACCAGTGAAGTCTGTTGATTTACATCAAAGACTGCCACCAATGGGCTTGTCTTGGTTGCGATATTGAGTTTGAGCGCGGCGCGCCTTGTCACATAGATAGCTGCGGAGCGGACCAGTGCCGCGGGGTACAATCGAGAGTAAGTGTAACATGTTTGGGCGGATTTTTCAATGGTTAGAAATTATTGAAAACATAGGAGAAGGACGGGAGAAGGCAGGAAAACGGGAAGGAGGGAAGATTGGAAGGGAGGAAGGATGGAAGGGGAGAAAACGGGAAGACTGGAAACAAAACTGCCCGCGAACGGGAGCGTTTATGGAGGCGAAACGACTTCCGCTGACGGGCTTGGCTTGGTGCCGCACACTGGATCTCGGAGTGTGCGTCTAGCTTGTTCTTATACACGTTAGGAGGTGTATATTTTCATAGACGGGATTGGTGTTTGGAGGTTTAGGTAAAGGGCATATTGCGTTTACATGGAATTTCAGGTTTGCGCTAGTCTTCGCCGGGTCTAAGTGTCCATCCGTTGATTGTGGCGAGCCGCGCGAGGGCTTTCTGCAAAAATTTGAATACCTTTTTCTGCTTGGACTCTGAGTCGAAGAACTCAGGATTCACATTGATGATTGCATGAGATTGCCTTTCCGGGGTGGGGTCATGGACAACATCCACGACGTGATTAACAGTCTTGTCTCTTGTGGTCGTTACGACATCTGCTATTGCACGGACATCACGCGCCATGAGGCTAACAATACCATTAGTTGGATTTAGCAGTACGGCGGAAGGAATGTATTCTACTACGCTTGCGCGATCCACGGACGGTTTTTTGTATCTGTCACGAAAAGCTTCAGGTTGAATTCTAAGTCTTTCTTCATCGTCGTAGGAATACTCTATACTGCCCTGTCCGCCTCTTACGTTCTATCGAGCTCCTCATCGTCCTGTACGAGGTCGTTATTATCCATCAAGCAACCACTTCCAAAGAGGAATGCATTTGTCCCTGCTCAGTACGCCTACATCCATCTCGGTATCGATCTTGATACCCCAGACCGTAATATACTCCACTTCGTGATCGGTTATTTCTAGATGTAGTTCATGTTCCCCTTTGTGCCACGCGACGGTGATGTGGCCATCCTCATCGCTTGAGATGAATGGCGTAAGCCACAAATGGCCTGCGGAGATAACGCTGTCCAACAATTCTTCCATTAAGCGCTTGGCATTGTTTAGGGCTACCGTGCTCGGCTTTTTGGATTCACGGTCGTCCCAGTTCTCTTCCCGTTGCGCCACAGTACCTAGTTGGTCGCGTATTTTGGCACGGAAAGCATCGATCGGAATGGCTTGATTTGGTCTGTATTGTGCTTTCGCGACTTCCTTAAGGTGCATGGCATACGCTCCGCAGATGATTGATTCCAATCCTCGTACGGAAAGAATCGTAAGGTAGAATAACTAGGACACTTAGTGAATCTGACGGCGCCCTCAAAAGGATAGCGGAAATTCATTGTCTCACAGATGGATGGCAAAATCCAGTCAAAAAATTGTTGGTTAGGTCGTGCTTCGTGGGTGATTACACCAATAGGTTCTGTATCCGTTCCGAAAAGCATGCGGTTGAATGGGACATGAGGGGAAGAATGGAGAGAGAGTCTTGACGGGTAATTTCGGATTAGGGCTCTGTAGACTTTCATGTCATATTTTGCTATAATTCTGCCACGGGTAGGGACAAAATTCGGTGGGAGACAGTGGAGTTCCTAGCGGCGAGGGCGAGAACGCGGAAGTTCAGACGATCGGGGCGGTGAGGAGACAATTAGAGGTGGTGGGAAGGAGGGTGAGTTGGGAGGGTTGTCTGAACTGTGATTCATGGGATTTCTATGATTGCCAGGATTAGGGGGAGGTGGGGAGAAGTTCGTGGCGGGTGAAGAGCGCGGGAATGAAGGGGGAGAAAACGGGAAGATGGGTGCGGTTAGCGGAGTGGTGAGCGGGATGGGCGTGTCTGAACTGTGATATATGGGGTTGTTGGATCTCTTGGATATTGCGAGGTGGGTTGGGCGGTAGGTAGAGTGCAAGTGTAATCGGTGATGGCAGTGTTTATAGCAGGGAGGGGAGTGGAAGCGATGGGGCTGTCAGCAGGTACAGGAAATCAGTATTGTCAAGAGATGCAATTGAACGCAGAGTTTTCCATCGGAGTAAAAAGAAACATCTTGACGAGAGGGACGGCCACCCGTAATATGAAGAATAGGTGTCACCGCTAACGGACGCGGTCCGACCAAGATTTAGAAGCGCATATACGGTACAAGGGTTAAGGCGACTATGATTAAAAAGGACCTAGCGTATTACTTGGAAAAGATGAAGTGCTTGAACATTGACAAGGCACATGGTCCGGCGCCTCATAAGCCGGCGCTGCTGTTGTCGGTGATCTCGCTGATTGAGGAGGGGCAGATTCAGGAAAACGTCATTGCCTGTTCGGAGGAATTAAAGGACACATTCGGCAGGTATATGTCAAAGGTAGGGAATCGACGGCGAAATATCGCGATGCCGTTTTTTCATCTAAAGACGGACAATTTTTGGCATCATCACCCTATGCCTAAACAGCGTGACAAGCTGAAGCGGGTGCGCAAGATACGGACGCTGGCGCAACTTCATGAGCTAATCTCGCACGCCACTCTTGATGAAAATCTGTATGTCCTCTTGTCTGATGTAATTAGCAGAGAGAAAATCCGTCAAACGCTAATCGGCAAGTATTTTCCAGAGTGGGCGGAGGACATAAATGATCTCATGCGGGAGGAAGTAGAGATAGCGGAGTGCACACAAGAACTCTTGAAGGAGACTGAATTTCCCTTTGAAGTAGTGAAACGGCAGGCCAAAACGAGCGTTAGGAGATCGCAAGTTCGCAACTCGAGTTTCAGTCGCATAATCAAGCGACTGTATGGTTTTACTTGTGCGGTCTGCAAATTGCGAATCGTTACTGCAGAGGGAAATAGCGCAACCGAAGCGGCCCATATTATCTCATATAGTGAGTTTTCCATTGACGATGTGCGGAATGGAATATCGTTGTGTCCGTTTCACCATTGGGCGTTTGACCAAGGGTTGATTTCGTTGAGCGATGCTTATCGTGTGATTGTGTCACGGAGTTTGTCAAAGCAACGCAAGACAGAATGGCTACTCACCGACTTAAGAAGGAAAAAGATCCTGCTACCTGACCGGATGCAAGATTGCCCCGCGCGAGAAGCGATGGAGTGGCATCGGCAGAATGAATTCAGGCAAAATTGATTACTGGGTTCCATTAGAGGGATTTCAATGGATCAACTGGTTGGATTGGGTAGGTGATAGTAAGTTCTTCTCATTCTCCATTCACTTGGTCCCTCCATGTCCGGGCGGTTAATCTCCTGTAAGCGCCTAAACCAGGGTGACAATTAGCGCAGTCGTTAATTATATTTTGGGAATAAGGAACGGTGGGCGGTGACCACCCTACAACTGTGGAGGGGCTGCCGAGGGAGGTGACGGCGGAGTAGGGCATGTTTACGAAGTGGGCCAATGAGATTGACTTCAACGATATTGAGGCGTTCTGTCAAGAATGGGGCGAGGGAGTGCGTGTTGAATACAAAAGTGAGATAGCACACATACCCAAGATCATTTCGTCTTTTGCCAATACGCAGGGCGGGATTTTCATCATCGGGGCTGAGACGGACGAAAACAACAAGGTCATATTTCCTATCCATGGAATACCGAACGAAGGCGGAATCGAAGAACGGATTGTGCAGAGTGCTATCACAGGTATTCATCCGGCCGTCTCGCCGGAAGTCATTATTCGGGACGTGCCAGTGGGATCTGGGAATGTTGTTGTTGTCGTGCGGGTAGAAGAAAGCCAAGAAGCGCCTCATGCGATCCAGAATTCCACGAAGGTGTATGTCCGGGAAGGTAGCGTTACGCAGCCGTATGAACTGGCGGACACTGGGAGAATCGAATATCTGCTGAAACGGCGTGAGGAACCGCAGAGAATCAGCCAGCGGATATTGGACCGAGTTGAGGAGCGAGTAAAAAACCACTGCTCGCACTTGGATGGGCCCAATCTTGAGTTAATTGGCCGACCTGTGTTTCCGTATCGGCCTTTAATCGCACCCTCACAGATTTATGAATTCATGTACCTCGATCCGCATATTCCATTCGGAGGTGTAGATGGCAATTATGGAACCCGGAATGTTACAGGCGGCGCTTGCTTTATGGGCGCCAGGGGCCGATTAACTTACTGGGAACTGAACGAATACGGGATCATCTATGAACGGGAGTCGCTGAAGCGAGAACCATGGCGCAATCTTGGGAATGTTGGCGATGATTCACGTGGCGCACGAAAATACCTTGACGCAGACGAAATTGCGCATCGAGTGTTTAACTTCCTTATGGCCACAAAGGATCTTTTCCTAAGATGCGATTATATTGGAAATATTGAGATAACATTACGGCTGAGAGATGTCGATAAAGAGACCCTCAAATTCAGGACGGACAGAGATCCTTATACATTAGATGAGCGAACATCGGTGGAATCGGAAGTATCGGCTCGAGACCAATTCTTGCCGCACGAATTGAACGACTCCGAAAAGTGTACAAAGACATTGATAGGTTTGTTGAGTCAAATGTTCTGGGTGTTTAATGTACGCGAGAGTGAGGGGCAGTGGTGGGATGACTGGCGCAAGTATGTGGCTGATAAGGTAGGGAGATAAGTCAGGTGTTAATTGGAGTTATGTTTTTCGGATCGCGAGGGTGCAGTTGGGTGGGTCGAGAGGGGTTGGAAACGGTAAAATGGCGAGTGGCGTGCTAGAAACGTACGTGGAAAAAATGAAGCGCTTGAAAATTGACAGGGCGCATGGGCCGGCGCCTCATAAGCCGGTGCTGCTGCTGTCGGTTATCGCGCTGATTGAGGATGGGCAGCTTACGGAGAATCGAATTGAGTTGAGTCCTGAATTAGCAGGAGCTTTCATCCGCTATTGGTCGAGGGTCACTGATCGAAAGCCTGATATCTCGTTGCCATTTTTCCACCTACAGAGTGATAAATTCTGGCATCTGCACCCGAACACGGATGACGAAAAGGCGTTGCAGGTTGCCAACCAAATCAAGGGGATCTCTCGACTGCGCGAAGTCGTTTCACACGCGAGTTTGGACGATGAACTTTTTCTTTTGCTAACCGACGCCATTGATAGAGAGACGATTCGTCAGACGCTGATCCGCACGTATTTCCACGAACACAGAGAACAGGTTGGGGAGCTCATCGAGGAGGCGCAGCAGATTGGGGCGTACAGAGAATCTCTAATAGATGAAGTTGAATCCCCGTTTTCAACCTCTAAGCCAAGACGGCGAACCGGTGTTAACACAAAGGTGCGCGATGCAGGCTTTCGGCAAGCGATTATGCGACTGTACGACTACACTTGCGCGGTATGCGAGTTGCGTATCGTCACCATGGACGGCGAAAGTGCAACAGAGGCGGCTCATATCATTCCTTTTCGTGTGTCGCAGAATGACGATGCGCGGAACGGGATTTCGTTGTGCAAACTGCACCATTGGGCGTTTGACAGAGGACTCTTTTCGTTGAGCGGGAAGCATAGGGTCATCGTTTCCGGTCTGATGTCCGACAAGCGTCCGACGGAGTGGAGGTTGACGGAACTTGAAGACAAACGGATTCAGTTACCAGATAGGGTAAAACTTCGCCCTGCCCAAGAAGCGATGGCGTGGCACCGGGATAATGTTCTCAGGCAGGTATGATTGATCGGAGGGATTAGTGCCGCGCCGGCGTTTGGCAGAATGGGGGAGGCTACAAGATCTCTATGGGAGTTCTATCGCACTCGCTAACCGCTGGCTTGATCCTTCGCTATTCGCTCATTTAATCCCCTACGAGGGCAGTGCTCGTTTGGTTGACCTGGCTCCGGTGCGGGGAATCGAGCGGGGGAAGAGGTTCTCTATCGTCGTAGAGATGGGCTCACAATCTAACAGATTGTGGTACATGGATCTTTCGCACAATCTCACTCTGCGACTGTTGCGGGGATCGGGCGCGGGAACCGCGCCCCTACGGAACGGGTCGGTTGACACTCTGGAGTGCATTAATGGATGTCGTCCGATTCTATTGACATACCGCTCCTCTGGTGCGGGGACGAGGGGAATCTAGAAGCGATTTGGCGGGCGTTGATTGAAACGTATCTTCGGGATTGTGAGGGTACGATCGGGCGGCTCATCGCGGAGGAGAGGCGAGTTCAGGAGTGCCGCGTTCAATTAGGGAAAGTGATAAGCCCAACCGACACAAGACATTGGGTAGCAATCCGGTGCGACCCTTCAGAATTCTCAGTTTGTTTCTCGAATCTTCGGACACATATATTCGATTTAGTTTCATCGCTTAAAATCATGCAATCATCCCGCCGAATCTTTACTTCGCCAGAAGTAGCGCTCTTCAACCTCGGTACATCCCTCCAGTTCATTATACACCAAATGATAGGCGTGCGAGACGTTAGGGCTTAGAATTTCAAAGTTCTGTTTATCAAGTTCAGTATCTGTCGAAAGAACCACTACCTGATGGCTTGCGTTTGGGAAGTAATGCTCAATCATTCGGCTCCGATGTTCGCTATCCAAGCGTCCAAGCGGGGTGTCAATAATCATCGGTAGTGGGCGTGCGGACGCTTTCGCCAAGCCCCACAGCAGGGAGATGGCATAGATTTGCTTTTCCCCGGCGGACAGTTCCTCCTTGGGAATCAGCCGGTCTTGCCGGTCAAATAGAGCGGTAGCGAAGGTGCGCGGATCCACGTGGATTCGCTGAACCATGCTTTGCTTGCGGCATAGGATAGTAAAGCATTCCGCGACGGCTCCCATCAGCGCTTCGACCTTAGCACATGTCAATTCTGCGGAATAGGCGTTCAGAACCGAGCGTACGCCTTCAACCAACTCAGCGCGCTCTTGGTCCGCTTGAATCTCAGTTTGGGACTCATGCAGTCGGTCCAATTGCCGCTGCAGCTCTTGCCAGCGGTGTGCCAACGAATGAATGTTATCTGTTTCATTCTTTAACTGCGTGTGTAAGCCCCCAAGTTGTTGATGTAGACTCGATAAGCGTTGCATCAACGGCTTGAGAACTTCGTCAGAAGGAACTCGCTTTAACGCAGTCTCAACCTGGTGTAGTTTACGATTGCTCTCCTCATACTGTTGTCCGACGCGAATAGACTGCTCGGGTACGGTTGTTAAGCACTGTTCCAGCCAGTTCTGTAATTGTTGAGATTCGGACAGAGAGAGGGCGTGTCGAAATTCAAAATCTCCAACTGCATTACGCGTACCAAATTGCTCCGCAAATCGATCGGCAACACGTTCCCAGAGGTCATCGTCGTCAGATGTCTTTAACACCTGCTCCAGCGCCTTGTAGGCGGAAGCCTGCTTCTCATGCTCGTCTTCCTTCGTGAGTTGGGTTTTCAATTGCTCGCACAGTGAGGGGATTAACGCAAACGGGAATAGCCCGGCACACGCCTCGCGAATCTGTTTTTCCAACTCAGAGATCTGTTGGGTCAATCTGGCCTGATGTGCTTTTAGTTTCTCGCGCTGCCGAGCGTAACCGCCGCCCTCTTTCGCAAGTCGCTCTTCTTCAAGGGTGATTTGAGACTCAAGTTCCGCGATTTGCCCTTCAAGAGTTGCTTTGGCTTCTTTTGCAAATGATAAACGTGAATCAATCTCTAGCTGTTGTTTCTCAGTAGTGTAGATGGTGTGAGATAATTCCTCGGTGCCGGAGTCCTTCCTCCTCCGATTCAAGTATATTTTGAGATCCGATTCTAATTGGTCGACGAGGTCTACGCCGAGTAGGGACTTTATCGCATCTGCAAGGAAGATTGGGCTTGAGGCATCTTCCGCCAAACCCTGAATTTTTTCGCCGTCGAAGAAGAAGAGTTGAGAGAGTCCGATGGGAATCAACTCATTGAGAAAGTCCTGCCAATGATCGGCTTCAAAATCGGAGAGCGGTTCATTGTTTCTGTGGATAATAAGAGATTCGCGGATAGGTTCCTTCGTGCTGCGGCGAACTTCCCAGCGTCGTTCAACGTGATAATAGTTCCTTTCGCCACTATGCGACTGCTCAAAATCGAGCGCTACAGATGCCTGTTTGAGATTAAGCAACGTCACTTGGCTGTGATGAACGGTTGAGGCGAGGTATTCGTGATATTCTTTGCGGCTGACACGGTCGCCCAAGGACCTCGAACCGTACAAACAGAGGCGTACCGCTTCAAGAATGGTTGTCTTCCCCGTGCCGTTCTTGCCGCCGATGAGGATAACAGGGCGTCGCGTCCTGTATTTGGTGCGGGGCGTGAGTGAAAACGTGTGTTCGCCAGAAAATAGTCCGAAGTCCGTGAGAGTTAGTTGATGAAGAATCATGAGCCTGCGTTCTCCATATCCCGTTCAAGGTCGGCGAGTACGGTCTCTTCGGAGCGCCAATCTTCGTGAAAAATGGTATTGATACGGTCGTAGATTGCTGCGCGTCGGCTCATTCCGTAGAATTGCCTTTCGGTGTCGAGCAACTTCGAAACTAGTGTAACAGGAATGCCCGCATCATCACATAAGTCTTCCAAGATGGCTTTGTCGGACGAGGAGAATGTGCCAAGATCGTCCTCAATCCAGTCAAGATCTTCGCTAACGACATCCCGATAAACCTGCGGTACGGAATCTTCCCAATCTTGACGCTCTGTTCGCCAGATTTTGCGAATTTCTTCGAGTTCCGGCAGCGTGATTAGCTCTATCTCCGGATCAGGTCCTTCCTTTCGAACCTTTTGTTGGGTTTCGAGGAGCATTTGCAGCAGTGTCTTACAAAACTCTAATTTGTACGGTCCTCGGATCAGTTGCCCATTGCGGTCACTAACAAAACCTCCCCGGCGGCGATGTTCCCTCCATTTTGCCTTGTGTTCGGGCTCCTGCGTCGAAGCGAGGAAGTCCCGAAATTCAAGTAGCGGCATCATCCAATCCTCGCCGTTGTCAATCATGGCTTCCATCGATCGATCTTTCGAAACGACGGTGCACGTCCAACACCCAAATCGGCTGTTACCACAGGAAGGGGTCGTCTCGTCAACGACTAAGGGACACTCGCCAGCGTTGGCGTTGCGATACATGGCAAACAGCTTTTTGTTGTCGTTTCCCCATGGAGAGGGGACTTGAAACAGATAGACCCACACATCGTTGAGACCGAAGTCGACGATTGGTGTATATACAAAAGCGTTTGGAAGTGACGTGTGGCGTGAAAGTTGGGAGCCGTTGATTTGATGTAAGCTTAGCACTTGGTCACGCGTCGCGCTCTCGCCCTTACGGACACCAAGAATTAGAACTACTTCGCCATGCTCCGCCACTCTATCTAGTATGAATCGGTTTGCGGGTTGAATCTTCATGCGGTCGGTGCACCAACGAAACTTCGTGTATGGCGCGCCATATCCTTTGCCAATGAGGTTCACCCAAAACGTTTCGTCTGTTTTCGGTCTCACCATATCGGTTTGGAACGGCATTCCCGATTCCTTGGCTGTCCGGTCGATTTTTCCCAGAGTGCTCGTGATGTAATCCACAATCACGGGGGTTTCGACGAGCGTATCGGAGGTGATGACGTAAACCGGCTTTTGGCGTTGCTCGGGGGGAAGTTCTTCAAGCGCGTACCATATTAGTTGGAGAGCGGTTGTCGAGTCTTTGCCGCCGCTGTAACCCACAACCCACGGACGGGCATCGGAGAGATAGACTTCCTGGATCCCTTGATGAATATCCGCTATGGTGCGATTATTGAAGATGGAATACGCTTTCTCTTCGGTTGTTGATGCCATGGTCATCCCCTCTGGTCGAACGGTGATCCACAGAAAACACGGCGTGTGATGTACGTCAGTCTATGAATATAGACGACGGATTGACAGGAAATGGTGAGTGGGTAAGCCAGAAACCGAGTTTTTGCTTCTTTCGACGGATAATATGCGCACAAAGTAAGCCAGTAGAGATTTTCGAGTTGATGTCTTGGGAAAAAACTCGGCTTCTTCGTAAGATTTTTTTGGGTTCTAGATAGGCACACTGTCCCCTGTAATCATAACGCAGATAAAACTATGCTGTCAATTGGAAAATGCCCATCAGAAGTGCAATGAATTGCACAGCTATGAACCGGACACGTAATCAAGCGGATATTGGTGGTTGAGCGGTAAAGTAGAGCCGGAAGCACCTTTTTGACGCTCCGCAATCGCCCTCGGTGATGACTACCTAACGCCCACAAAATTCTTCCCTTTTCATTGACAATTTGCTTGGGATGTGATACCATTTCCTCCCAAATGAAGCAACTGGCTGTTCTTGCCTCTCAGACCACCTTATGGATTTACCCTGGTGTTCATTTCGTAAATCCGCATAGCGTTTACCAAACGACAACTCATCTCAAATTTAAGCACTAGTAAGCCGACTTGTATCTACTAATCAACCGGATTTACCCGCCCCCGCTTTACTCAAATTGCTCATGTTGACTTTGTAAGGAGGAGATCCCGATGGACACGGAATTGGCTGGTGAAACAAACTCCAAATTTGTGAAGGAAGGGTTGACGTTTGACGACGTTTTATTGATTCCTGCCAGGTCAGAGGTGCTGCCTGATGAAGTTGATACGACTACGCGGTTGACACGCGGAATCCGTTTGAATATACCAATCTGCAGCGCCGCGATGGATACCGTGACAGAGGCGAAACTTGCGATTGCGGTTGCGCGGGAAGGGGGCATCGGGATAATCCACCGCAACTGCTCAATTGAAGAACAGGTGCATGAGGTTGACAAAGTCAAGCGATCCGAAAGTGGGATGATTGCCGACCCTATTACGTTGACCCCGGACAAAACTGTTCGAGACGCGCTCGAGTTGACGGCACGATATCGTATCGGGGGCGTTCCGATCGTAACGGTGGAAGGTTATCTGGTAGGCATGATCACGAACCGCGATCTCAAGTACGAGGAGGATCGCGAACTTCCCGTGACGGAGTTGATGACACCAAGTGAGGAGCTTACCACAGCCTCGCCGGGTATCACGCTACAGAAGGCTAAGCAGATTCTTCACCAGATTCGTAAGGAAAAACTGCCGATCGTTGATGAAAAGTTCCGGTTGTGCGGCTTGATTACGATAAAGGATATTGACAATATCCAACAGTACCCATCGGCATGCAAAGACGACTTCGGCAGACTTAGGGTCGGCGCAGCCATTGCCCCATCGTCACCTTTGGAAGCCGTCGAACAACTGGTAACGGCAGAAGTCGACGTACTGGTCATAGACACAGCACATGGACAAGCCGAAAGTGTTGTTGAGATGACCCGGAAGATTAAGGAACGATTCCCGGCTGTAGAATTGATTGTGGGTAATGTTGTCACTGTTGAGGGTACTCGCGAATTGATTGGCGCCGGCGCCGATGCCATCAAGGTTGGTATGGGACCGGGATCAATCTGTACGACCCGCGTAATCGCCGGGATCGGGATTCCTCAAATCACAGCCATTTATGATTGCGCTCGCGAAGCTGACAAATATGACGTTCCGATTATCGCGGATGGGGGCATTCGATATTCGGGAGACATTGCCAAAGCCATTGGTGCAGGGGCAAGTTCGGTGATGATAGGAAGTCTGTTCGCCGGCACGGAGGAAAGCCCCGGGGAAACGATTATATTCCAAGGCCGCACTTTCAAAGCTTATCGAGCGATGGGGTCTTTAGCCGCTATGAAAGAACGCGGCGGACGCGAAAGGTACTTCCAAGACGATCAACTCCCCTCAAAGTTAGTGCCTGAAGGAATAGAGGGGCGTGTCCCTCACAAGGGCGGGTTGAGCGGCTTTGTTTATCAACTGATTGGCGGACTTCGTGCATCAATGGGGTATTGCGGTACCCCGACGATTGATGCGTTGAGAACGGAAAGCCGGTTCATCCGGATGACGGGAAGCGGTTATCGTGAAAGTCATCCTCACGATATTGCGGTTACCGAGGAGGCGCCCAATTACAGTACAGGCCTATAGCGACTGCGGAAACCGAGTCTTTCGAGTTTGGTTATGTAACGCAAGTTGCTACCTATAACAGAGAAACCGAGTTTTTGGTTAACGTTCGCTAAATTATACGTGAATTAGTCTGATATTCGCCAATCTCGTGTTTCCACGTTGGAAAAAACTCGGTTTCTGTGCCCCTGTCGAACGTAGGTGGCAACTCGGGTTCAGGGGAAACGCATCTAATTATAGAGGATGTCTCACGGCGGTAGAATGTACAATGAATGTTGGGTTTCACTCAAATTTTGGCAGGTTCAGACAAAGTGGGCACTCGAAAACTCCTCTAAGATTGGCGATTATTAACGGAATGCCGTTCAACCCAACCTACGACCGTTAAAAAATTTATCACAAACTTAGCCTAATTTGCTTTTTTGTCCGGAAGAAAATTTAGATGCGTTTCCCCTGAACTCGGGTTATGTAATACTTGACATAAACACACAATCGTGTTACTATCACTATACGAGGAAACCGTATTCAACGATTGTACGGTTTCTGGGCGCACCCAAAATACAGATAAAATTTCCTTATTAAGTGTGAGTATTCGTAAGGACGTGCAGAATTATTCTTAAGGAAGGTATAATTTTCATTTGTTATGAAGAAAGTTAATGAAGAAATGTCGTTTTGGGACAGGCTCTATATTCCAGCGCTTGTCAAAGGGATGCTCACAACTCTGAAACACATTCCCAAGAAGAAGTTCACCTGTCAGTACCCGGAAGATCCGCGCAGTGTCAGTGATCGGAACGAACGCTATCGCGGCATCCATAAACTCACCACCGATTCCGAGGAACATATTAAGTGTGTGGCGTGTTTTCTGTGCGCGACAGCTTGTCCTGCGGACTGCATCACAATTCAGGCGGCTCCTGCTCCGGAGGGATGGAAAACCAAAGAAGGCTTTCAACGCGAGAAGTATCCGGATGTTTTTGAAATCAATATGTTGCGTTGCATCTTTTGCGGGTACTGTGTGGAAGCTTGCCCGGAAGATGCCATTCAGATGACAGGCCTTACATTGCCACAATACTTTAGAGAAAAACAGAAGGAAGGTGAAATATTGGGACGCTCGCGCAGCGATTTCATCTTTGATCGTGACGAGTTGGTGGCAAATAATGAGATTCCCCAACAGGGGTTGAACGTTAATTCTTAGTAGGTTCCCGATTAAACGCCTACTTTATAGGTTTTTCTCAGGCAAGGATTTCCCATGTTTTTACAGAAATATGGGTTAAGAATTGCCTTTTTTTTATGACTTCACACCTAACATAGTGTTCGCAGTCAGGATGGAGGACTGACATTACTTCGACCAGATGCAAGACCTATCGCTTAATTTCCGTTCTGATTCACTTTTCGCTTTAACTGACAAAATTAAATCAAGCGTCGAAGGTCGGATGGATTGGGGAGATACGTTCGGCGTTGGACTGGGCGCCAAAACGGACAAATACTTACTCGTATGGACGCCCAAGAATTCATCAGAAGCGCAAATTCTTCCCGGTTTCGACTCCGAAGATGGCAAGCTTAGACTAAAAATGAAGGGGCGCCCCGGAGCATGGGTGTCTTGGGTTGACGAGGCAAAAATCGCCGCGGAAACAAGCGACGACTACGAGCGCGTTCGGAGAAGTGTACAGGAGTTGGAACGCAATGCCCGCCAAGTCGTGGATTTCGCCGATGGAGTGCTGACGGACATTACGGTTCAGCACTTGGGGAAGTCGCTGACGTTGTCCGAGTTGTCTCAAGAGGTTTTGAAAGTTGAGTTGGCAGTACCGACTTCTGCCAAAACCGGGAGTTATATCCTTGCCAACTCCGCCGACGGCGCCTCATCTACCGCAAACGTCATTGTCCCTGAACAAACGAACATTCATCAGGTACATCTAAACGAAGATGAACTGTTCGAATCAATTGCCGAGACGGACTGCGATGCGCTCCTAGTTGTGTTTCGCACACACGTTAGGCGTTACCCCGATCTTGTCGATATACGCAACTGCTTGACGCTTGATGCCCATTTGCGCGGCGAATCCGAGCAAGACGACATTGGATCAAGCATTTCTCCGTTTAGTTCGGCAGATGACGCATCCAGGGTCCGGATTTTGCCGACAGCGGCGATCTACGACCCGTTGGAACAGGATGTCATTCAGCTTGCTCCAATCGCCCTTGACGGAACAGCCGAGCAAATTGACGAAGCTATCACCGAATGTTCGTCAATGATTGATGGCTATGTGTCAAAAGCGAATCAACAAGCGTTCCAACTGATGTCCGCGTTTCAACAACGCATTGAAACTCGACTCCAAGCCCTTGTTCTTCAACCGGGGCAGCGTGTTCATGACAAAGTCTGGGATGAGCTTGTCAATCATGATCTACGAAATCGGATGCTTGAGTTCACTACCTTCTTCGGTGAATACGTCGGCGAACATTTCGATTCGGAAATAGCAGATGCAAGACAGGAAGAACTCCGGAATATCATTGACCCGATGATAGAGTCATGGCAAATCTACGACTTGCGTCAGACTACACTTAAAAGCATCATATTGTCTGGATACAAACTAGCGAATCAGGTGTTAGACCGCGCAACAGGCATACTCTATAACCTTTTGTTCGAGAGGTACTTTATAGAGTCCGGTTATGCCCATACGATAGAGGCCTTCATACTTGAAAACGGGGAGTTAATTGACGAAGTCAATTTGCCTTCATGGACAAAGAAAACGGTACGTGAGCGCCTTCATCGTTTCGCTCTGAACGCTTCGGTGCATCCTAAGCAAGTTGAACGGCTGCGAACCCTCTGGCTAGAATTATTACAAATTGCTAACATCACGAGTCGGCACCGTCAGCAGTTTGAAACCGTTATCCAGCCCCTGGTTGATTCCTTATTGATGCCCAAACCGTCGGCATCAGGCGGTAAGTTACGCCGAGGATCAAGAAACAAGAGTAACCAATTCAGCGGATTTGAAATTTCGGATGAAGAATTCCGTCACGTCGTTAATCGGCTCAAAGATAACTTACCTATCATTAAACGCTGGATTCTGAATTCACCAAAGGAGCGGAGTTCACTTGACCAACATTATGCTACGTTATGGATGATACTGACAGAGGGTAAAATTAGAGAGCAGATTATCCAGAACTTCCGCCCGTTATGCGACATTAATCTTAGTATTCCACTAGAAGCAAAGCGGTTGGTCGATTTGGTTTTGAGCGGTCAAATCATCATTCGCGACGAGAAGGATCTCAACGGCCTGAAACGAAATCTTGATCGTGCCCTTCTATCAAAAAGTGGACGAGGGCTACGCGAGACGACAACCCCCTCTATACTGGAGATTCATGGAGATACCCTTTTCTGCTTGTTACGGGAGGAGCTTCTAGAATATCAGCGAACCTTGGACAAACGCGCTTTGCGCATTGCGAGCCCTAAAACCCAAAAGAAACAGAGCGGTAAAAAGAAGGGACAAGCCAAAGCCAAAACGTCATCGTCAGAGTCCGTGACTGAAACTCTCGGTTGGATTGAGGAGGAGAAGCCAAAGGTCACCGAGCTTATCGATTTTCTCACACCGTATACAGATGCGGCTCCGATCTTGGTTGAAGCCGGCATTGATTCCAAATCTTCCGAACTCGACCAGATTCGGCGGCACCAGGTGATGAACTTCGATCTACAGGAACTGCCGCCCATTGAGAAAACATGGCTCGAAAACGTCAAATCGGTCGATGATTATCCGAATCTGAGAGCATTCTTGCTTGAATACCAGTTGCCGATTTCTACCACGGGGCGTTTTTTGATGAATCTGAGAAAGACTTCGTCCTCTTCCTCGGAGAACGGCGATTCAGCGGCTACGTTTGATGTCGTGTTGGACCTCGTTCAAGAATTGAAGAATCTTCAGGATGCAGGTTATAAGGGCGATGTGCTGAAGCGTTTCGAACATTATATCTCTGAAAAGCTGTGGCGCTGGGAACTCACCCAAATTACAGCAGAAGAACTGCCCACATTGATTAAGGAAAAGGTGCTTTCGACCGCAGTTTGCTATGACAAAGAAGTGGAGTCCTTGCTGGAGTACGTTGAAAGATACGATCAACTCCTCGAAACAAAAATTACGTCCCAATCGGAGATGGACCACCAGAGGAAGGTACTTGAGCAACAGTTCCAGGGTGTCATAGATACTATCTTATAGGTGTAAATTGGTAATGCTGCCTCCTAATCGACATGAAAGTAAGTATACTTGGTCGAGGTGATTCAGCGCTCGCTGTTGCCTCCGAGATTTGCAGATCCGATGTCGTTTCGGAGGTCGTGCTCGTTGATGAGACTCGGAGGTTACCTCGCGGGGCTGCACAAGAATTGGAAGCGTCATTGGCTATTAGTGGACATGACGCAACTGTTACAGTTTCTCGCACTTTTGCCGCACTTGCTGATTCTGAAGTCGCAATTCTGCTTTCCCCTCGTTCCCGCGCTACCTCCTATTCGGGGCAGGCGCACCGAAACACCGATCTGGCATTTGCGCGCGATTCTGCAAAATATCTCAAACAACACGCTCCACAGACGCTAATTCTCGTTGCGATGCCGCGTGCGAATCTTCTAGCGCACTTGATGCACCAAGAACTGGGATCGGAGCCGGGACACGTGATTGGACTTTCAAGTATTCGGGCAAGCGCCTACTTGAAACATCAAATCGCCAATCGTTTTAGCGTTTCGGCTACGGACATTGCCGCACTAGTCGTGGGAAATGACGAGAAAGTTCTGGTTCTACCCCAGTATTGCCGCATTAGTGGTATTCCCATTGCCCAACTTCTCAGCGATGCGCAGATTCGTGATCTCACCGCAGGAGTAAATGACCGGCATAGAGCTCCGCCACATGAAGACAGTCCCTACAGTCTTTCAGTATGTCTCCGGCAGATTGTTGATTCGATTGGATTGGACAAAAAGAAAATAATCAGTGTAAGCACGCTGATTCGGACGAGCGCTTCATCGGTTCATTTAAGCGTCCCGGTGAAAATTGGGAGCCGTGGTGTGGAGGAAATTATCAAATTGGAATTGACCGACAAGCAACAGCGGCAATTTACTCAGTTGGTGTCAAGAAGCGTTGCCAATCAACAAGCGAAGATGCGAAATTACACACGGTGATTTAGGGGATGAGAAAGATATATAAGGAAATTTTAAACCTCATTGAAGCGCAACAGATGGGGGCGTACTGCACGGTCGTCGAGACAAAGGGGTCAACGCCGCAAAAGCCCGGTTCCAAGCTCCTCATCTTACCGGATCTGCGCAACGTTGGGACGCTCGGAGGCGGATGTGTGGAAGCGGAAGCACGTCGGCAAGCCATCGGTTTAATGCAGGGAGGCGTTCCGCGTCTGCTTAATTTTCAGTTAGATAGCGACTACGGTTGGGATGATGGTCTCATTTGCGGCGGCAATATGAAAATATTCATAGATCTTCCGCAGACCGAAGATGAAGCTGTCATGTTTGCCCGTTTACAGGAATTGAACGATGAAAAGGTGCCGCTCGTTGTCGCAACGGTTGTGAAGAGTGAAGTGGAAGATGTCGAAGCCGGCATGAAGATGATCCGTGCCGTGAATAATGAACGCATCGGTGCGCTGGGTAACGGGGAATTGGAGTCGGAAATCGAAGGCGAACTCGGTGAGGTATTGGAAGAGAATTCACCTGGGGTGTTTCGCTGGAAAGGCGACGATGTGTGGGTTTTTCTTGAACCGGTACAACCGCGGCCAACGCTTCTCATCGCCGGCGCGGGTCATGTCGGTCAAGCGCTATGCCACCTTGGCGATTGGTTAGACTTTGACATCGCCATTGTTGATGATCGCCCCGATTTTGCGTCAGAGGAACGCTTGCCGGAAGCAGAAGAGATTATCATCGGTGACATAGCCGAAGAGTTGCGAAAGTACCCGATAAATCATCTAACTTACGTCGTCATTGTCACCAGAGGACATCAGCATGATGAGGAGGCACTTCACAGCGTCGTTGAATCCAACGCCCGTTACGTCGGCTTAATCGGAAGTCGCCGAAAAATAAAGCTGATTCTTGATGACTTAATGGAACTTGGTATTTCGGAAGAAGATCTCGCTCGTGTTTATGCCCCTATCGGTTTGGACATTAATTCAAAAACTGTCCCCGAAATCGCTGTGAGTATCGCCGCCCAATTGATTCAACTACGCAACAGCGCAAAGCCGGATGTCCGGTTTGACGCGCAACCGGCGCGTATGCCCACGGTTAAATTGAGCACTCAATAGTCCCGTCGCCAAGGTGGTCACGGTAATGGATAGAATTCAATTAGACGCCAACCGCTCTTATACGGTGCCCGAAGTTGCCGAGTTTGTCAAGATTGCGTTGGAGTATGTTGGTCGAGAATCCAAATCCAATCCGCTGAGATATTCCGCTTCGGATGTCTATTGGATCTTACACGATTTCCTAAGGTATGTGAACGCGCATACGGAGGGTGAGTTCGTACTCACGCGGCTCAAGAAAGGGACATGGCGACTTGACTATCAAACTGAAGATGCTGCCGCGAAAAAAGCGAAGGCGCATCATTCGAGGGAACTTCGAGAAACAGCCGACTATATCGAGAATTTGAGCGGGCGCCGTCCGTCTTGGGGTTAATTTACGGATTTGCTTGCCGTTGAGGTCGCAGCTAAAATCCCTTCCACCTCACCCTCATTGAGAATTCGAATTGCCTCGACTAACTGTTTGTCATTTGGCAACTCCACGAGGGGGTAGATTCCAAGGTTGACGTTGAAAAAATCGCGGGCTCTTGACCTCACGGAATTCTGCAGATTTGCCAGAAATTCTTCTCCTAGGGACGCAATCAGGTCGGGAAGTTCCGCCTCAAGCGCCGCGAAATCTGCCGCTGTGGGAGTCTCGCCCGTGTTCTTCTCCTTTTCCTCAATCCACTTCTCGACGAAATTCTTGACAGATCTATCAACATTTACGACTTCGCTTGTCCGATTCTTGACAACCACGTGCGGCGTAATACTTTTCTCCTGAATTGCAGCACCGCTCGGGGTGAAATATTTCGAGATTGTTAGCGATATAGAACCCCCTCCATTTTTCAGCGGGAAGCGTTGTTGAACAAGCCCTTTCCCAAAAGTATTCGTGCCGACCAACACGCCGCGATTGGTATCTTTGATTGCTCCGGCGACAATCTCGGAACCGCTCGCGCTATACCTGTTAACCATTACCACAAGTGGAATGTCGGGGGGACAGAGTAAACTGCTTTGCGCGGTGTATTCTTGATTGAATCGATGTCCGCGCCCTCTTGTAGAGACAATGGAACCCTCGGAGACAAACGCGTCTACAACATAATTGGCTTGCTCAAGCAGACCGCCCGGATTGTTTCTCAAATCCAGAATCAGCGCTTCCATCCCCCCATCGTGCAACTCTGTTATTGCCGTCTTGAACTCGGCGTTGGTTCTTCCGGTAAAATTGCTTATTTTGATGTAGCCGATTTGATTATCCAGCATCCCTCTCTTGACGTTTTCGGGCAAAATCTCTTCTCGTGTAAGGGTTAAATCAAACGCTTCCCGTAGCCCGCGGCGTTGTACTTTAATGTTAACCTTCGTCCCTACACGTCCGCGCAGGATATCGATCACATCTTCAAGTGTCTGTCCCGAAGGGCTGCCGATATCAATCGGAATGTCGTTGACTTCGGTGATATAATCCCCAGCCTGCAGTCCCGCTTTGATGGCGGGGGAGTCGGGCAACGGTCGGGAAATCTTGATCAAACCTTTATCCACGTAAATTTGTATCCCCAGCCCCCCAAATTTGCTATGGTAAAGATTTTCCTTCTCCCGCTTTTGCTCCCTCTGTGGCAAATAATAGGTGTATGGATCTCCCAACGCGGCGAGCGCTCCTTTGATGGCGCCCTCATACATCTCTTTTCGATCTAGTTCCTGATAGTAATATTCATCAGCCTTTTTGACCGCCTCTACAATGGCTTTGTAAAACATCGGACTCGTGATGCGTCTTTCTCGATTGCTAAACGCATCTTTGCCAGTCCCGGACGCAAACAGCAGCGATACTACCACAATAGATGTAAAGAAAATGATAGGTAGAACCTGTTTCCTATTTGGATAAACCATGATAACTCCTTCATATTGTGATAGCGGGATTCATCTTGAACAATTGTCCAAGACATATTCTCCCTTTTGATGAAGATGAATCAGTAAACGGACATCGGATGTTGAATGATTCCTGAATCGGCATTCTTCAATTCAGGCAGTAGAAACCCACGTCTTGCCAAATCCGATTTTGAATACATCTACCGAGTTCTTCCGCGAGGGATAATTATAACATGACCTGTTATGCCCCGCAACTGAAATAACCGTTAGCGCCTTTCTACGGAGTCGCGCTGTTGGCGCTTCGTCTGCCAGTCCGAATCGGGCACCGTTTTCCAGCGATTGTGCATCCAAAGCCATTGAGCAGGATATTGACGGATGTACTCCTCAAGACAATTCATCAACCGTGCGGTATTCGTGTGAACCCCCTGTTCAAAATTATCGGACCGCTCAAGAGTGATTTGCGGCGAGATATACACATGATGTCGATCATCGGGCTGTCGGATATCCAGTGAGAAATGTAGTGGCGCCCCTGTCTTGAGCGCAAACGTAACGGGACCCCGGACGGCTGAAGCCGGTCGTCCAAAGAAATCCACGAAGACCCCTTCCCGACCGGCGTCTTGGTCGGCGAAGAAACCGATGGCGTAGTTGGTTTTCAAGGCTCGGAACGTTTCTTTAATAGCTTGCTGACGAGGGATTAACTTCAAACTCAGGTGTTCCCTATACTTCCAAACTAACTCGTTAAGCCACCTGTTTTTAAGTGGAAAAGCAAGTGCCTTTGCCTGATCCGGGATGATAACACCGTAAACCAACGCAAGAAGTTCCCAATTACCGAAATGCGGAAGAAAAACAATTGCGCCTCGTCCTGCATCTAGCGATTGTACGAGGTGTTCCGTACCCTCAACGCTTACTTCCTGCCAAATGTTCTCGCGAGTCAATTTTGGGAAGCGCAAAAATTCGATACCTGTCTTGCCGACGTTGATGAAACTTTGTAGGCATGTCTCCTGATATTCCCTTTCCGACAGCGTATCTCCAAATGCAATTCTCAGGTTTTCCAAAGCAATCTGACGGCGTCTTTTAAGCGCACGATACAGTAGTCTGCCGATCATGCTGCCCAAGCGCATTGCCAGTCTCTTAGGTAAGCGGCGCACAAACCAGCCGAATGCGGCAACGGAGAAATAGGGGATTTTATTAAAGATTTTCATACGTTTTCATTCGTTGAATGTCACAGGTTTAAGCATAATTTCATTGAAATGATAGCACACCCTTCCACCCAAGCGCAATTATGGGCGACAAGTAGAGAAAAAATGCCACCGTCTGAGATGGCTTCAGCCTTGTTGAGCGAGTGAACGTCCGGTTCTTTGGTTCTAAGAATACTCTTGATCGCCCTATGTGCGTGGGTTATAATTACGACTGTAGACAGAGATTAGTTCCCGATATTTGAAGCAATAACAAAAGGTTGTCCAACCCAAATTCAAGGCATTACGCGCTTGCTTAAAACTGCCGACGCCAGTCCCGTGAAGGAATGGGCGTCCCGAAACGTGAGGAGGAATTCCAGGATGATTCGAGAAGCAATCCAGAAAGTGGTTGACGGACAAAATTTGACGGAAACTGAAATGACCGATACCATGACCGAAATCATGACGGGCGAGACGACGGACGCCCAAATCGCCAGTTTCATCACCGCGCTTCGGATGAAAGGTGAAACGTTGGAGGAGATTACCGGTGCGACTCGCGTCATGCGGTCGAAAGCGACGCCAGTCAAGACAAAACATGCCTTGGTCGTTGACACGTGCAGTACGGGCGGTACGCGTCTGGACTCGTTCAATATCTCAACCACTTCCGCCTTCGTCGTCGCGGGCGCGGGGGTTCCGGTGGCAAAACACGGCAATCGAGGGGTGACCCGTGCCAGTGGAAGTGCGAATGTGTTAATGGCGCTCGGCGTGAATATTGAGATTACGCCCGAGCATGTTGGTCGGTGTATAGATGATGTCGGCATCGGACTCCTTTTCGCGCCATTGCTGCACGGTGCGATGAAACATGCCATTGGACCGCGTCGGGAAATTGGACTCCGCACCATTTTCAATACGATTGCCCCCCTGACCAACCCGGCGGGTGCGGGCGCGCAGGTGCTCGGAGTCTATGCGCCGGAACTCACGGAAACGCATGCGAACGCGCTCAAAAGTTTCGGGAGTAAGCATGCCTTTGTTGTACACGGCAACGATGGATTGGACGAGATTACAACAACGACGACGACACGAGTCTCGGAGTTGGTTGATGGAGGTGTGAAGACGTATACACTTGACCCGACCGAACTGGGGATTCCGAAGGCTCAGTCTGCAGACCTCATCAGCGGGACACCCGAGGAGAATGCTGACACAATTGTGCGGCTTCTCAACGGTGAGCGAGGACCGAAGCGAGATATCGTCCTACTCAATGCGGCGGCGGCGATTGTTGCAGGAGGAAAGGCGGGAAGTTTGGAAGAGGGATTAGCGTTGGCTAACGAGTCCATTGATTCCGGGATGGCGTTAGAGAAGTTGGAAGGGCTCAAAGCAAAGTCAAATGCATAATTCCGAGATATGGAGGGAGGCTTGAGAATGCATATTACTTCAACAAACTATACTGTTGCAGATTATTGCCAAGCCATGATCAATAGGGAAATCATTGTGAATCGAAACTATCAAAGAAGTGACAAAGTCTGGCCCCCTGCTGCAAAGTCGTTCCTCATTGAGACGATTTTGCTCAACTACCCGATTCCGAAACTTTCTTTATATCAGAAGACCGATCTCAGGAGCCGGAAGACTTACAAGGAAATAGTAGATGGTCAACAAAGAAGCCAAGCCATTTTAGAATTTTTCGAGGATAAGTTTCGCTTGTCTCGATCAAGCGAGATTGCTGAAGTGGCGGGAAAACAATGTTCCGAACTAGATAAAGAATTTCAGCAGGCTTTCCTAGGTTATTCCTTGTCAGTGGATCTTCTAGTGTCCGCAACCGTCTTCGACATACGCGAAGTGTTTCGAAGAATTAACGCTTATACGGTTCCACTCAATCCAGAGGAGAAACGCCATTCTGTTTATCAAGGGGAATTTAAGTGGTTTATTCATAAATTGTCAAGAACTTACGATCAGAATTTACTTGACCTCGGTGTTCTCGGCGAAAAGCAACTCACCAGAATGGCAGATACAAAACTATACTCGGAGATAATCCATGCTCTGTTGAACGGAATAACTCGAACTAATGCGAAAATTCTTGATAAACTCTATGAAAGTCGTGAAGACGAGTTTCATGAAATAAGGGAGATTGCAAAAAAACTTGAATACGCAATCGACTTTATTCTCAATATAACCGACATCCACAAAGGTCCGTTAATGCGCCCTTATAACTTTTATTCTCTGGTTCTCGCTATAATTCACATGAAGAATCCGGCGAAGAGTTTTCTTCCTTTATATCAATCGCAAATCCCTTATATCTGTGATTCAAATATTGTTGTTGCAAACCTCACCCTGTTGGCTCAAGTTTTGGAAACCCCGGAAGAAGCTAACGGAAAATTCAAGGAAATTATTTCGGCGACTTCGAGCGGTACAAATTTCAAGGAAAACCGCGAAATACGATTTACGTGGTTTTGTAAGGCATTGGAGCCGAAACTATTGTAATGCGCCCATCAAAATATCTAAGCCGCCTTCGCCATAAGACAAACGAGCGCCATCTAAAGAAACTGCGTATTTTGGCAAATGAAGTAAGCAGCCTTCATTGGCGTCAATCTGATCGGATAGTCTCTTTTGTGACAATTCAATGTCTAAATGCCTGGGCGAATTTTGCACGGGCTTATTTTCTTTCATGTACTTTATCCCCTTGGCGGGAAAAAGGGCTACAGATTACATTAAACAACTCGGCTATTCGCACCTTTGATGATGCTATCAACGCCGCCATGAGAAAATGTAAACCTTGGATTTTGCAACAGGGAAATTGGAAACAGCGTGATGAACCAGCATGGCATGTTCCTGAGACGCTTATCAAGAGTTGCGACGAAATTTGCTGTTCCAATAGTATCGAGATTCGAGAAGCTTTGTCGTGCCAAACTGAGGTTTTTGATCACTTGTCGTCATTTCGAAATTTTTACGCGCATCGAAATGACGATACAGCAATGAAGGCGAAACAAATTGCTCACAGTTATTCTATCCCCTTACGACGTCATCCAACCGAAATCCTCTTGACGCCAGCTTATGATCGTCCACAAATTCTTATATTGGATTGGATCAATGACATTGAAGCTGTTGTCGAACTCCTCTGTGAGTGATGTTCGTGGAGGTAAGAAACCATTGATTCTGGACACAATCGTAGCGCACAAACGGGAAGAACTCAAGCGGGACAAGGAAAACACGCCGCTCCAAACGCTGAAAAGTGAAATCCCCGATTTGCCGCCGACACGGGATTTCAAAGCCGCATTGGCGCCGCCGGGCATCGTCAACCTCATCGCTGAAGTAAAGAGGAAATCACCAAGTAAGGGGATTATCCGCGAGGACTTTGATTCGCTTGAGATTGCCAAAACCTACGCGGGGAACGGCGCCTCTGCAATTTCTATCCTCACCGACCATGAGTTTTTCGGCGGTGATCTCTCATATCTGAGCACGATTCGTAACGCTGTTGATTTACCGCTATTGCGCAAAGATTTCACGATCGACGAATACCACATCTACCAAGCGCGCGTAGCGGGAGCGGATGCCGTCCTGTTCATCGTGGCAATCCTGACGCCGGAGCAATTGCGGGAGTTCATCGGAGTTGCGAAGCATCTCAATCTCGCCGCCCTAGTTGAAGTGCACACTCAAACGGAACTGGACATTGCCCTTGACGTGGGGGCGGAAATCGTAGGCATCAACAACCGAGACCTGAAAACCTTCCACACCGATATCGCCACGTCTTTCCAACTGCGGAAATCAATTCCCGACGACAGAATCGTTGTGAGCGAAAGCGGGATTTACACTCGCGAGGACGTGATCAGACTCGGCGAGGCGGACATGGACGCAATCCTCGTGGGTGAGTCGCTGATGCGGAGCGCCGATATCGGCGGGAAGGTTCGGGAGTTGATCGGATTCAAGGAGGCTTCGTGAAATTAACAAAGCAGGCCGTCGAACAGTTTCAACGAGAAGGATATCTCAAGATTGGTCATCGCGTTTTGGACGATAGGCACTTGGCATCCCTGCGAGAACATTACAATGCAGTGTTTGCACAGAAACGCGGAACATTCGGTGAAGGGCTGCGCAACATCGCCGCGATTGGCGAGTCTGCCGATGATCCGGATGCCGACCACTCCGAGGAGATGCTTCAGATACAGCAGATGTGGCAACGCGATGAGGTCTTTCGGGAGTTGCTGTATCACTCGCCTTTGCTCGACATTGCCGAGAGCCTCATTGGACCCAATATCCAGGTATTCTTCGACCAAGCCCTCTACAAGCCGGCGAATCACGGCGGTACCGTGCACTGGCATCAGGACAACGGCTACTGGGGTTGCGTTCCTCCGAATCTGGTGAGCATCTGGATGGCGCTCGACGACGCCGATGAAGAGAACGGCTGCATGAACGTGATTCCGGGCAGCCACCGCGAGGGGCGTGCAGAACATGGGCGGGCTATGACAGAGAAGGGTAAATTGCCGGCTCTTTTGACAGCCAAGGTCGATACCGAACGCGCCGTGGCAGTGCCGGTCAAAGCGGGATACGCGATGGTGCATCACTGCCTCACACTTCACCAAACGAATCCGAACACATCCGCGCGAGAGCGTCGAGCGATGATAATTCACTACATGCCTACCGGAACGCGAAGCCGGGAAGGCGCGTTGTTGGTTGAACAGCCGGTGGTGCGCGGTGAATTGACAAGTTGAAGTCGAGCGTGGAGGGGAATTTGGGATTTGATGATTGAAGAGAGCTCTTAATTATACCTTGCGTTGGGTATTATTGCGCTTTCTTTTCCAGTGAAAGTTGTTTCTAATAGGACTTACGTAGCACCATCAGGTCGGGAATCGGAGGTCCCTCGTACAAGGGTCGCGACCTGGAGATCGCTCCTACAGAAGACGCAATTTCTGACAGCGTGGAGTATAATCAATCGACGCACTCAGGAATCCTGTGAAAATTCATCAATTTCGGACTCCGTTTCGGTCATGACGTGGATGCCGTGCCTGCGCAGCAGCGCCGCTGTTACCCCATCGCCTTCGCTGAGTTTACTGGTAAAACTCCCATCGAAGATTTGACCGCAACCGCAGGACGGGCTTTTCGACTTGAGAACGGCGTGTGTAGCGTTATGCGATTTGGCGATCTCAAGCGTTTGATGTGCGCCGTCCAGGAATTCTCTCGTCTTATCCTCGCCTTCAACGGTAATGACGGAGGCACACCCATTGAGCACATCTGCTCCATCGCCACCGACAATCTCTGCGGGAGGGCGTGGGGTTGACAATCCGCCGAGTTGTTCGGGACAGACCGGAACAAGTTCCTCTCCTTCAAACCGTTCCATCACGTCTTCGCTCCTGCTGTCGCGTCCGTTGTGACGGCACTTCACGCCCAACAAGCACGCGCTAATCAACACTTTTTTCACGGTCTGCACTCGTTTGCTTTGGCGAGTTTGGGACGAATTCACTCGACGGTGGCAATAACGACACGCTCCACACCGGAATAGTCTCTGATGACTTGGCAGCCGACATACGCCGAATTGGATTGAACTATGTCTTGGACATCTGGGCTATGGTTATGGCCGATTTCAAGCCCGACTCGCCCTCCCGGCTTGAGGAATCGGGGGGCATCTTCTAGAATGCCGGTAATGACATCTAGCCCATTTGCACCCGCTAGAAGTGCGGTCTCCGGTTCGTGGTCGCGTACATCGGGCAGCAGGGAGGGGAATTCCGCCGTGCTTACGTAGGGCGGATTGGAGACTATCCAGTCAAATCGCGGATTTGGCAACCCCTCTAAAGGTTCGAAGAGATTGCCTTGTAGGAAGGTTATCCGATCCGCACAATGGTGCACGACCGAGTTTTTCTGCGCGACTTCGAGAACATCCGCCGATATATCGGTGGCAATTATCTCCCACTCCGGTCGGTTGACCGCAAGGCTAATCGCGATTGCACCGCTCCCTGTACCGATGTCAATTAGCTGGCATGGCGTTTCTTGGGCTTGAAGTACGCTTTCGACCAACACCTCCGTCTCCGGACGGGGAATTAGTACCCGGGGGTCTACGTAAAAGTCGAGAGAGAAGAACTCTTTACGGTTTGTAAGGTAGCTAACCGGCGAATGGGCGACTCGTTTCTTGATGAGTTCTCGGAATGCCGCGAGGTGTTCGGGATAAACCGGCATCTCAAACCGCAAATAGAGTTGCAATCGGTTTGTGTCTAGGACATGGCTGAGCAGCAACTCGGCATCCAGGCGAGGGCCGGGTATGTCGCAACGCTTGAAGTATTCGGTTGTCCACTGGATGAGATCGAGGACGCGCCAGGTTTTCACGGCTGCAGTGTCTTTAACTTTTCCGTCTGATCGGCAGTCGTCAACGCGCCGATAAGTGGGTCGAGTTCTCCATCCAAAACGGCGTCGAGTTGATGAATGGTTAATCCGATTCGATGATCCGTGACACGGGTTTGAGGGAAGTTGTAGGTGCGAATTTTCTCGCTTCGGTCACCGCTGCCGACCATCGTTCTGCGGGTTTGAGATCTTTCAGCGTCTTGCTCAAGTTGCATCTGTTCCAGGAGACGGGAACGTAAGATTTTCATCGCTTTTGTTCGGTTTTTGTGTTGCGATTTTTCGTCTTGGCAGGTGACGACAAGATCCGTCGGCAGATGAGTAATTCGCACCGCCGAGTCGGTCGTATTGACGCTCTGACCACCAGGCCCCGAAGAACGGTACAGGTCGATGCGAATATCTGAAGGCTCGATGACAAGATCGACCTCTTCCGCCTCGGGCAATACGGCAACGCTGACCGCTGACGTATGGATACGGCCGCTGCCTTCCGTTGCGGGAACCCTCTGCACCCGGTGAATGCCGCCTTCGAATTTCAATTTGCTATAGGCGCGATTTCCTTGGAGAGAGAAGATGACTTCCTTGAATCCCTTGAGCCCTGTCTCGTTTGCGTTGAGTATTTCAATTTTCCATCCCTGACGCTCGGCATATCTCGAATACATTCGGAAGAGTTCCGCGGCAAACAAGCTCGCCTCTTCGCCCCCGGTTCCGGCGCGAATCTCGGTGATTACATTCTTTTCGTCGTTCGAGTCTTTCGGAAGCATAAGCAACTGAAGATGCTGTTCCAGTTGCTCCTTCTGGTTTGTCAGTGATTCAAATTCCCCCTTTGCCAATTCGACAAGGTCTTCATCTGTCTCCTCTTCCATCAGAGATAGAACCTCATCCGCCTCCGCCTGCACTTTTTGGTATTCTTTAAACGTCGAAACGATTGGGGCGAGTTCCGCATGCGTCTTCGCGAGGCTTTGAAGCCTTTGCGGTTTGGATATCTGAGTTGGATCGGACAGCGCTCTCTCGACCTCAACGTATTTGGCTTCAATGTCTTTTAGCTTGTCAAACATCTTTGACTCGTACCTCGTCTTTTCGACGCGCGATACACCGCCCTACTGTCAATTAATTGAATCGAACCACCCGTGCGCTCCTTGGGCACGATAGAATCCCCGCCTTCGATGCGGTATGGCGAATCTACTCGTGAGTATATGTCCAGTTTATTCTTTCGCCGTGAGACCGTAGCGCCGGCGGAAGCTCTCTACACGACCGGCGGTATCAATAACGCGACTCTGCTGCCCGGTGTAAAACGGGTGGCACTTAGCGCAAACGTCTATTCCCATTTTAGGTTTTGTGGAAATTGTCTTATACGTTGCACCGCATGCACAGGTAATCACACAGTCCATGTTCTCCGGATGGATATTCGGTTTCATGGTATATGTCCTCCACGTCTGAAACATTAAATTGTAAAAATCAGCAATTCTGGAATAGCATTAGTATCGCGCACTGCGCGACGATCCGTTTTTGCCCCTATTGTTGTTAACCATCATTTCGATGAATTCTTCGTTTGATTCGGTTTTGCCCAGTTGTTCAACCAAAAGCTCCATTGATTCAGCGGTGTTCATCTGGCCCATAAATTTTCGCAACACCCATACTTTGCTGAGAGCCTCCGGTTTGAGCAGGAGTTCTTCGCGCCTCGTTTTAGATTTTTCGATATTGATGGAGGGGAAGATGCGCCGATCCAGAAGTGAGCGTTCAAGATGAATTTCCATGTTCGCGGTTCCTTTGAACTCCTCATAGATATGTTCATCAGCACGACTTTCGGTATCAATCAATACCGTTGCCAGAATTGTCAAGCTACCGCCTTCTTCAATCTTCCGAGCGGCACCGCAAAAGCGCCGTGGTTTGACGAAAGCGAGTGCATCCAAACCACCCGACAACGTCTTGCCGCTGTGCGGAGCCATAACGTTATGCGCCCGCGCCAACCGTGTCATACTATCTAACAGTATAACCACGTCTTTGCCGTATTCCACCCATCTTCGCGCCTTTTCGATGACCATATCGGCGACTTGGATATGTCGTTCCGGATGCTCGTCGAATGTCGAACTAATCACCTCTCCCCTGACAGATCTGGCGACGTCGGTCACCTCTTCCGGACGTTCATCAATCAGGAGAAAAATTAGCTTGACTTCCGGATGATTCGCCTCGATTCCCCGTGCGATATTTTTCAAGATTGTCGTTTTCCCGCTGTAGGGCGGCGCGACAATCAACCCGCGTTGCCCTTTGCCTATAGGTGACATCAGGTCAACAATGCGGGTAGAAAACTCGAAGGGATCGTGTTCCAGTTGAAACCGCTCATCGGGGTAGACCGGCGTGAGGTTGTCAAAAAGAATCCTTTCCTTGGCTATCTCGGGATTTTCCTGATTGACGGTTTCAATTTGCAGCAGTGCAAAGTAGCGTTCCTCTTTGTTCTCGCTCTTCTTGGGCGGACGGATCTTTCCTGCGACCTCATGGCCGGTACGAAGATCGAACCGCCGAATTTGTGACGGAGATACATAGATGTCATCATTACTTTGCAGATAGTTGTAACGGGACGATCTAAGAAAACCGTATCCCTGATCCCGGTCATGTAAAATTTCGAGCACACCCGAACCGGACAACGCATTGGTGTTCTCTGCTTTGGCTTCAAGAATTCGGGTAATCAACTCCTGTTTGCGAAGTCCGCTGTAGCCTGTGATCCCGAGTTTTCGGGCCATAGCGTTCAGTTCGGAGATTCTCATTTCTTGGAGTTTACCGATGTCCAAATTCTCCATAATCTTCGTTACTCCTCGTTTATCACTAGACTTTCATAGATTACTCAGTGAGTATGGGGTTAGCTATGAAGCTAAACACCGTTCTGAATTCAATCTATGGATTGTTTTATACCGACAAGACACAGACTCAGGGGAAACTCACCGAATTGGAGGTAGAATCAACTATTCACTTTGGGGCGCCTTCGGTTGAGTAATGGAGGGGTTTCCTTGGAAAGTTTAACCTCATTGTATAAGTGGCTTTGACGCCACGGGCAAGTTAATCGTCACCCAGCGAAACCATCAGATTCTCCTAGCCGGGTTAAGATATCTCTTGGCATTGCTCAAATGGATTTAAGAATAGAATATTTATAATGTGCCCTCGGTGGATGACTGTACCCAATCGAGTTTGACAGGACAAAAGTCGCGTTCCCTAACGTATATTGGGATTCGGGTTTGGTCGGATTCTGGGTTCAGGCATTACCAGACGAATTAACACATAGACGAGATCTCACATCAGAAACTGAAGGGGGGCAACGACTCCTTCACTTCAAGGCGGGGTTCTCGGCTCTTTGAACCATCCCTAGTTAAAACTTGGGGGCTTTTGACCTGTTCGAAGTAATCCTCGCTGTGGATAATTGCGGGTGGGAATTTCAGTATTTCAATTATACATTAGCCTATAATGGTTCGTCAAGCCTATTTGTGCATAATAACGCCTCTCATAAGAAATAGTTTCAATGGTAGCACGGGTTGAGAGTTTATTTCAGTTACTTGGACACCCCATCGGCATGTCCCGGTTCAATATTTTTGAGGTGCGTATGAGAACCGGTTGACACTTCGCGCCTCCCAAGCTACAATGATGGCATCCCTTCACGCAATATGTCACAAATTGACATGAAATCACATCATCGGGCTGCCGCACTCTCGTCATTACGTAAATTTGAAGTTGTCACGCGCCAGTTTCCACCTTTGCAACCCAGCGAGGCAATCGTTCGCGTGGAATTCGCTGGCGTGTGCGGCACGGACATTGCCTTATTCTCTGGCGATTATCCTGTCCCTCTGCCGTTGGTTCTGGGGCACGAAATGGTCGGCGAAGTTGTGGAAGTTGGATCCCAGGACAGCCGTACTTGGATTGGAAAACGGGTTACTGCGGAAATCAACAATACCTGTCGTGCGTATAATCGCGAAGCGTTCTGCGCGGCATGTCGACGCGGACTGTCCAATCACTGTATCGAGCGCACCGTCGTCGGTATCATCAACTATGACGGCGCATACGCTCAATATGTCCGTGTTCCGATTTTGAACCTTCATTCACTCCCCGATACAATCTCTTGGGAAGAGGGCGTTTTCGTAGAACCGCTTGCGGCAGCCATTCAGACATTCGAGTTGACGCCGATTTCTCCGTCAAACCAAGTTGTGGTGCTCGGCATCGGCAGATTGGGATTGCTGATCTGTGCGGTCGCCTCCTTCAAGAAGGCGCGGGTATGCGCCGTTTCCCGGTCGCCGGACAAGCTCGATCGTGCCTTTGCTTGGGGAGCGGTTGAGACTATCGATGCCAATCAACCCAATTGGATTGAAGCCGCCCGCGAGTGGACGGGAGGCATCGGCGCCGATGTCGTTGTTGACGCCACCGGGAACCCGGAAGGTCTCCGCCTCGCCGCAGAAATCGTGTGCCCGCGCGGAACCATTGCGCTGAAGACCACCTGCGGTTTGCCTGCGAGAGGCATTGATGTCACCAAGTTGGTCGTTGATGAAGTGCAGATTCAAACGTCCCGTTGCGGACCATTCGCAAAGGCAATCGGACTCTTGGCGAGGGAGAGATTGCCTGTGAAATCGTTGGTTTCGGAAGTCTTTCCGCTTGAGGACGCGACGCTGGCGCTTGAAGCGGCGAGATCGCCAACCAAAATCCTCATCCAGCCGAATGGCTAGAAGCAGTGGTCAGTGGCTAGTGATTAGATCACCGCACGACGCAGCCGAAAAAGGCACGAATTTTTTGAAAAAAATGTCTTTGGGAACTTGAGAACCTGTTTGAATAGTCGGTAGCAGAGCCATATTCAGTCATTTGGAGACAGGTATTTTCATGTTTTTGTATTGCCCGCTATATACCTGTCGCCCCGCTGGGGCTTAGATGTACGGGGGTTTCGGTGTATCTATACACCTGCCGCCCCTCCGGGGCTTTTAGAGGCTGGTGCGCAGTGCTCACCCTACAAATTGTACTTTTCAAACAAGCTCTGATAGGGATCCGCTATCGAAGATCCCTATCGGGATTGGCTATCGCGTTCCCTAATCGGTCACTTGATCCCTCGCTAAGGGATTTTCTATGGGAGTTCTATCGCAGGATTTGCTATCGCGCGCGCTATTCGCTTGCTTGATCTCATTATCCAGTCGCTTGATCCTACAAATGTACAAAGCCCAGCTTAGGCGGTGGAAGACGCATTATCCGAAGTGCTGCCGTTTTCGAGGCTTTCGATAACGCCGGCTCCAACGCTGTCACCCCAGACATTGACCGTAGTGCGGAATCGGTCAAGCAACCAGTCAATCGTCAGGATAAGCCCAATACCCTCGATCGGCAGGTCAACCGCTCTAAGGACAATGACCATCGTGACCAGCCCCGCTTCCGGGATCCCCGCCGCGCCAATCGCCGCAAGGGTGGCTGTCAGAACGATAACCGTCTGTTGGGTTACACTGAGGTCAATCCCGTAGACCTGCGCGATAAATATCGCCGCAATGGCTTCGTAGAGCGCAGTGCCGTCCATGTTGATGGTAGCACCGAGCGGCAGCACAAAACTCGCGGTGCGGTTGGAAACCTTATTTTCCTGTTGGACCTCCCTCATTGTCAACGGCAGTGTGGCGGAGGAGGACGCAGTCGAGAAAGCGTTGAGCAGCGCCGTACTCATGCCCTTTAAGTACCGTATCGGATTCCGACGGGCAATCAGTAGAAGGATAAGCGGCAATATAACAAGGCCGTGCACCCCAAGTCCAAACACGACGGTAAAGCTGTACTTGCCGACGGCCATCAACTCGGGTAGGAATTCTTTGAATCCCCCGGCGTGACCGATGCGTCCGGCGATGAGTCCGAAGATACCGACCGGCGCAAGCACCATAATCCAGTGCACCAATTGCATCACGGCGTCATTCAAGCCGGAAATGACCGTTATAGCGGGCCTCCCCCGATCGCCGAGAACTGAAAGCGTTGCACCAATCAGTAACGAGAAAAATATCAGGGGCAAGATGTCCATCCGCGCCATCGCATTGAAGACGTTGCGTGGAATCATCCCCTCTTTTCCCGTCGATTTGTCTCCTAGCAGCACCTCTTTCAGCGTGCCGCCCATGTCCCGTTCCTCTTTACCTCGCACTGCCTGGGCGACGGGCAACTTTATCTCAAGCCCTTGTCCATTATTAGAAAGTTCGGGGTCGGCGGAAACAACCCCTCCGTTCATGCGGCGGAACGGCAGGTGCTCACCGGTATCGGTTGCGATGTGGAATACGCCCTCCGCCCTATTTTTCCAAGCATGTACGGTCGCCGAATTTTTGGAAACGGATTCGATTTCACCTTCTACCTGCTGATCCGACAACATCAGCACGTATTTTTCGCTGTATCGTGTCCTATTCCATGTACCGTTTGTCAGATTGACGGTGCGGTTCCCATCACCGCTAAGGGTATAGGCCAATTCGGGGCGTGCTTCGCCGTGCGCAATGCCTTTTCCGGGCTGAACCACATTAACCAAGATGATGCCAATCAGCACAGAGATTCCGGTTGTCGCCATGTAGTAGAGAACGGTGCGCCCGCCAATGGGGCCGAGGTTGCGTATATCGCCCAAACCGGTGATTCCGACAATCATTGAGAGCATGACAAGCGGGACGACAATCATCTTCAGTAAGTTTAGGAAGATGTCGCCGAGGATATGAGTCTTCGCGGCGACGCCGGGCAGCCAACCACCGACAATGATTCCGACGATAATGGCAACTATGATGCCAATGAGGATGTTGTGGCCTCCGCCATTATCGGAAGGCGCGTCGTGGGTCGTTTGATTCATATGCTAGTCTCCTATAGTGAATCCTGAGGGGGTGTACGAAATAAAACTCCACGGATGAGTATGCTGCACACTCAACCGGACAATTGATGAATTGGAATGGATGTAAGATGCTAAATTATACCATTTCCAGCCATTTTTGAAACAAAAATCGGATGAGATTACAGGGGGAACGCATCTGAAATCACCCAATCGAACTCACATTAAAACGAATCATGGCGGCTATTTTCAACTTCATAAGTTCCTCGCTCTACAGCGTCATCGGAGCGAAAGGTGTATAAAATCAGTAGGCGCTCTCATTCCTTTGATTGCCCCTTGTTCAGTCGCCTGAGCATTCGAAAATGTGAACAAAATGTTGATCTGCTACCCTTTTTTAGGCGGTTTTGGCTGATCTTGTTACTATTTTTTTGCAAAAATGCCCCCAAAAATAGGAACAAAAATGTGAACAAAAGCTTGATTTCAAGAGGGTGTTCACATGGTTTGATTCAATACTTTCCTTTGATAGCACGGGTTCATACGCGAGCAAGTGTGAACAAAATGTTAACAGACAAAAAAGATCGTCGTCACTAAGGGCCATTTTAGGCATGTGAAAAGCCAAAGCGTCACCCTATTGGAACACGGAAAATTGGGGATTTTGGGAGTAGCGCATCCACTCCGCTGCCTATCTGTTCGTTCCCTATCATACTATACACGTATAAAGTTGTCAATGGAAAAACAGTGGCGATTGGTGCATGGAGTTCTGTCGCACGGGATTTTTATTGATTAACCGAGTGGATGGATGAAGGGGGTAGGTAACGAGTGGGATTTTCTATGGGAGGTTCTATCGCACGGGAATTTCTATCGCCCTCACTATCCATTCGGTTGATCGTTATTCACTCACTTGATCTTTCCCTATTCAGTCAGTTGATCTATAGAGCCCCTTTCCGAATCGCGACCTCCTGTCGCTAGGAAAACTCACTCCTACAGAAGAGGCGCCGTTATACTTTGCGTTGGGTATTATTACGCTTTCCTTTCCAGTGATAATTGTTTCTAATAGGACTTACGTAGCACCAGCAGGTCGGGAATCGGAGTTCCCTCCTACAAGGGTCGCGACCTGGAGATCGCGGGATCTCTATGGGAACTCTATGGGAACTCTATCGCGTTCGTTATTCACTCACTTGATCACTCGCCATTCGCTCACTTGATCTATTCGCTCTTTTGATCCCACCCTACAGGAACAGCGGATCTCGGCATATACCGTGCGCTGTCAGAAATTGCGCTATTCAAGATTTAAGGCTTGCTTCGCCGATTATAGAGACAGCACCAAGCGAGCGAATATTGAATGGGGTAACGTCCGCAGTTTCCACCTGTCGCCCCTCTGGGGCTTTGCTGTAGGTCGAACCAACGTTTCTATACACCTTCCGCCCCTCTGGGGCTACCAAGATTTAGATATGTCGCGATTCGGAGATCGCTTCTACAAAATAAGCAATTCTCAGCAGCGTGGAGTATACATGGAAATCCGATGGTTACGGCATACGGAGTATGCCTACTACTTTAGGTTAGTTTGTTTGGACGAGGTACCTCAACTCGTGTTCCAGTAGCTGCGGGTCGCGGCACACGTGGAAATCCCACTGTCCGAGTTCATTCCAGTTGTTGACGGCGGACACCCATCGCTCCGCGCCCGCGTATTTGGCAAGTTCTCGATCAGTTTCGTGACCCTTAATTTCCACGATTAGGTTGACCTTGTTCTTGAGTCGGACGATGAAGTCTGGCTCGTAGCTGTGAGACACATCGGTGTATTCGTACGGAATGCCGAGTCCAAGATGGTCGTTGCGGGCATAGTAATCTACAACGTCGGATTGCTCCAATCGGAAACTTGCTGAACGTTCCCAGGTGTCGGTGTCCAGAACGACTTGATTGATTTGGCTGCGTTCGGTACCGTGGCAGGAGCGGGTGGTCATGAAATCCACTTCCGCCGATGTGCCGATGGGTTTGTACCGATTCAGGATGGGCAGGAGCGGGGTTTCACCTTCCACGTCATTGGGCTGGATAGCCGCCATCAGGCGCTCCACGATACGAGTGGTGTACCTCTCGTGGCCAATCTCACAGGGGTTACACCCGTGGAAGTCTACCTTTGTTTCAACATAGGCGTCAACCAGTCGATACACTTGGGGGAATAGACGGTGCCGCGATTGAAGTCGAAGTTCGGGATTACTCCCCCTATCAGGTTGGAAGTTGCCGCCGCCGACCAAATTCAGGACGATTCGGCGCGCAATCTCAAACTTGATGGCTTGAATATGCGTTGTATTGTAATATTCCTGACGGTTTTGCTCTTCGAATTGACCGGGACCCAAAGCGGAGGGATTTCCGGTTTCATAGCCAGCGGCTGGTTTGACGAAAACGGCGGTTGGCGTTTGATCGGGTTCTAGATCGAGGTGTACCATCGCTCGGATGTCTGCCTTGATTTCATTCTTTTTTAGCGCGAATGCGTATCCCTCAACAACCGGGAAACGTATCTCGTAGCCCTCTCGTTCCGGCATTGAGCGAACGTGATTCTTGGGTTTGTCACCGCACTCCTTTCTGCCGGACGGACGACCTTTGAACGGAATCACAGAAAACGGGATGCCGTACACGTCGACGTATTCCTCGGTCAGCAACCCGGTTTCGGGGTCGGGGGTATAGTTCATTCGCCGCAAACCTCTACCAACCACCTGTTCGCAGAGAAGTTGACTGGTGAAAGCGCGCAGTCCGAGGATATGTGTGACGTTGTTGGCGTCCCAACCCTCGTTCAACATGGCTACGGAGACGACGCACCGCACCTGTTCGCCGGGTTTTCCCGGTTTCCCGATGGTCGCAACAATCTGTCGCAAATCTTCGGCGGCTTGTGTTCTGTTCTTTGATGGGTCTTCACTCTCCGCATCAGCCAACATTTTGCTGTCAATTCGCAGGGTTCGCAGTAAACCGTTTTCGTTGGATAGCAGGTCGGAGAACACCGCGCCTGGGCCGTAGACTGTCCTGGTGCCGTTTCGTCTTCTGCGTCCCCGATTACCCTCATTTTCTTCGATAATCTCGACCTCCTCCTCGCCGGAGATTTTGCGGAAAAACAGTTCGGCAATGTCGGTATTGTCGCAGACGATAATCATGACCGGCGGCGTTTTGTCTTGGGCGTCCGACGCCTGCCGGATGTAGTCAAAGCGTTCCACCCACTGGCTGGCGAGGGTTCTAGCGCGTCCTCGGCTTCACGGTAGACGGCTTCCGGTTTAGGCTTCTTCGCCCTGCCCGGCAGTCGGTCGGCGGGTAGGATATTGTCGTTGATGGAACGCCACAGACGGAAGTATTTGGGTTCGGGACGCCCGGTGGTGTCGCTCACGGGCAGTCGCGGAATCTTGGTGATGCCGCTCTCAATGGCGTCCACCAAACCAAAATCGCTGACGAGCCATGGGAAGGGGGTGCCTTCCGGGTGGCCGCTGCCGTGAATGTAGAACGGTGTAGCGGAGAGATCGACGCAGAAACGGACGCCGCAGGCGGCGTTAATGGTGTCCAAGCCGCTAATCCAAACGGTGGCATCACGACGTTCGTTTTTTTCGGCAGCGGATAAACGTTCTTCAACGGGGGCGGGACGGTAGGCGTGGTGCCCCTCATCGTTTAGCACCATGATGGGGGCGCGGTCGTAGAGTTCGCCCAGCACGCGCTTCGCAAAGGCGTCGGGTGTCTCCTCACCTTTGTTTACGACAGCGTAGGTGGAACCGCTTTCCGTCTGTGGGGATTCCGGCGCGAATTGATGCCAGTTGGTCACCAGTACCTTTCCGCTGTTGAGCAGTGGACGAAGTTTCGTGGGGATAAGTTCAAACGCATCGTAGTAGTTGTCCGGTGATTCGGGGCGCAGCACCTGAAGGCGTTCTTTAATGGTCAGGTTGGGGCAGACGACGAGCGCCGCGCGTGGAAAGCGGTCGTCGGAGGGGACTTTGCCGCGATTGCAGAACGCCCAAGCAATCAGCATCGCCATCACGACGGTTTTGCCGCTGCCGGTCGCCATCTTGCAGCCGTAACGGACGAGATCGGGGAGGTCTGAAAGGTCTGGTGCGTCAACCAGTTTTTTGAGGTCGTCATCGGTGAATTGCGGATTGAAGCCGGTGCGTTTACGAGGGCGGCGGATTTCGGCGAGCCAGATAATCGTTTCAACGGCTTCGCGTTGGCAGAAGAAGAGGCGCCGCTCCTTATCCTCGCGCGTCCAGTGGTTCAGCAGTTCGCGCGTGACATTGGTCGCGTTGCGGTAATTCGATTCCCTCCATCTTCGGACATCGGCGCGTAACGCATTCACCAGAGGCAGGTCGTCCCGTTCCTCCTCTTGAACAAAGCGCATTTGGATTTGTTCGGTGCCTGTTCGTTGGGTTTTGTACCAGTAGCCGGCTTCGCGGCGTCCGGGATGCTGGCTGGCTTCGCCGGTTTCGGTGTCGTAGACCCAGTGGGCGCCGGGTTCTTCGTAGGGGCTGCACAGGATGGGCTGTTCAACCGGTTGGATTGGGATGTCGAGTTGGTTTTGGTTCATAAGGGATCCTTATTCCGATTCTGTGTCATCCGTTGTGTTTTCCGCACGCCATTTTTCTACAAACTCAGGGTCGTGCTTGTCCAATAGTTCCAGGAGTTTTTCCTTTACGTCGGACGGCATTTTTTCTTTATGAACACGGAGCATTTGCTTTAGGCATTCGGGCGCATCGAGCATATCAAGATGCCCAACTAAATCAATCAGAGCCCCATGTTCCGGTTGGAGATCCTCCAAATGGGGTATAGCTGATTTTAGAATAGTCACTGAGTCTTTCTTATGCAGTTTAACGCTGACCCAACCCAACGAAAAAACTGTCCATGTAAGAATCAAACGCTTATGTCTTGGATTCTCCGTTAATAAACGGGTGAGGAATTGCTTTAACCCATCGTAAGAGTCTTGGGTATAAGTTTGTCCGATAATATATACTGAGTTGCGCAGTCGTTGTTCTGCTTGAGAATCCATCTCTGAGGTTGTATCTACCATAGAATTTAGGGATTCTAACAAGGGCGCGATTAGCGGTGGCGACCTCATAGCCAGTATTTCTGCCGCCTTATGCCTTAGTGCTAGGGGATACTTTTCATTCTGAGTTACATTTAAGAGAGGTTCGGCTCGAAGACCTTTAAGGATTTCGTCACGACGTGCCTTGTTTTCTCTAGGGTAGCCAATTTCGCTACCTAGGTCAGGCTCAAAAGTCCGTTCTAACAGAGTAACAACAACCGCTTCCTCTAAGTCCGCTAGTTGAGTCTTCAATAACTGGAACTCTTTCAGAGATTCCTTGAACCCGTTAAGGTTCTTTTCAATTTGGTCCGCAATTAATCTATCTGCTCTGGATTTTAGCCAATACCAAAAAACGGCACTAACCCCAAGGAGAGTTAGCGCGAAAAAACCGATTATGCCCAAGAACCAATGACTCCACGTTCTCAGCCATTTGTCATTCGAATCCCGCAATTCCCTCTCAAACTTGCCAAACGCCGCATTGAGAAGTTCAGCCCTTGCCTCAGCAAGTTCCGCTTGCAACTCCATCTTCTCGGTATTTTCCACAGTTTGAAGCTTTTTTTCGAGTTCCGACACTCGGTTCTTGAGGATTTCAAATTCTTGCGCTGAATATTGCGGGCTTTGGTTCTGCTGTGCGGACACAAGATGGGGTGTCGTTCCGAATAACGTACTAATTAGTAAGCAGGCTATGAATTGTTTCATGTGCATGACTCGTCCGGATATTGACAGATGTTCACAACGAATGCGACATTAGCGGAGTGTCTGAATCGCGGATTAAACGGATTACGCTGATGACGCGGATAAATGTGGGTTAATCAGCGACGTTTGCATAAATCTAACGTGTCTTATGAAAATGACCGAAAAAGGAACTTGTGCATTTTCGGCAATTGTCCAAATCGCGGATTAAGGAATCTCTATCGTACTCACCATCCGTTTCGCTTGATTGGATTTCACAGATTTTTCGTCTGAAGGTTTCAACAGATTTTAATCCGCGTCTTCCGCGTAAGCTGATTGATCCAGTGGGAAACGTCCGACAATACACTCTAACCCGGAGATTCGATCTCCTTGTTAAAATGTTTCTAGAACATGGAACTGTTTTCTTGATACTGCGTTCTCATCAGTTTGCAATTCGTGGTGAGCCTATACTTCATCACGCCCAAATGCCAAACCCAAACTTCCATTCATCCCAACTCGCAGCCTTCCGTATTAGCGGGCGCTCACGCCTAATTTGACTCAGGACAGCGTCACTGTATATTGAAATGGGCCATTGACGGAGGCTAGCTTGGCCGCCACCACCTATCTTCGTAGCACGGTAGTAGCTAGCAATATCGCGCAGAGTCGGATCTTCCCATGCAAGTAGTTCAGTAAGGTTGGTGATGAGAGCGCCAATCGGAGTGAAATTGCGCCTTGGGCTTTCGCGAAAGGGTGTATGCTCACCATACCCGGTCGACGCATGTACGTATAGGCGACGCAGCGAAGGTGGGTACGATTCAATACTACGAGGCAAAGTCGAGATCGCGAGTTTCATCAAGATCCGTGCTCCGAGGTCGGCAACGCAGAGCATATCAAGGCTTAAACGCGGATGTGGGACGAAGAGCATATCGGAAACCCTCAGGTTCTCCAGAACATTTTCTTCAGGCGTTGAATTAGGCGCCTTCCAAGAATGTGAATGCGCCAACAGTCCATAGACAATAGGGGCGTGTAACTCCTTGTAGGGCGATCCTTCGCGAACTGGATACAAGTCCTTAATTTCCACGGAGGTCCGTACTGCCTCCTCAATATGTGCAGATTTTAGAGTGGTTTTACATTCGAAGGCAGCAGCCACGCCGGCGGCTAGATACATTTTTTGATTTTCTGCGATTAGCTGTTTAGGATATATGCTCTTTAGAACCAGTACATCAATCTGTGGACTTGTGTGTCCATCTTGACCGATAATCCTGCCTTTTGTCACAACCTCGTAAGTGCGAGGAAGCCATCCACGCAACAATTCTGCCCAATTCTCTTCGCCTTGGTCACCGGCGGTTCCAGGATCTTCGGCTGTCCGCTTTCGAATAAGATTGTAATTCGCAGCCATCTTGTCGCTTAGTTGCCGCATGAAATCGTGCAAGTCATGAGATTTTTCTTCAGACATATCTTTACCGAGGTGGCTACTTGTTGTTCCCGTTTGGCTTGGATAGACATATCGTAATTGTTTAGTCCACCGGTCTGGATTTGCCAATCCAGACCGAGCAGGCATAGAACGCGCCGAGTGGGGAAGTACAATGCTAACTCCGACGAATCGGGGGCTTACATGCCCAGAACGGACGTGCAATGAATTGCACTACTACGAACCAAACGGTGCACTAAACTGTTACATTGTATTTATACCATTTCTCTAGATTCGTACTGCATTATTGGCGTTAAGCAAGTCTCTCCAATGCGGGGCAAGAAGATCTCCGTCACACTCACTATCCGCTCGCTTGCTCTCTCTGTCGTGTCGTCATTTGCACGATGGTTACGGCATACGGAGTATGCCTACTACTTCAATAGGTTTGGTCGCCGAGGTTGTGGACGCGCATGACTTCGTTTCCGCGGGGGTCGATGACTTTGACGGCGACGCGCTGGTGTTCGCCTGCAGGAAACGGCAATGAGGCCGTCTCGCTGAAACTCTCAAAACGCTCCTCGTCAATGACACCTTTGAGAGCACGGGCAATTTTGCTCCAGGCTTTCTTGTCGGGGAAGAAGGCTTGCGTGATGCAGAAGGTTCTGCCGTCGTAGTCGGAGTCAATGAACCAGGCTGCCACCTTGTCTGCCCCTTCGGAGGTCACCATGTTGTCGACGGGATTGTAGACATCAACACCCTCCATTGTGACGACGTACTCACCATCTTCCGTAGTATCAAGTTTTGTGCGGGGTTCGCCGAATACGGTGAAGAGTTGACTGGTGGGCGTCTCTTTGAGTAAGCCACCCATCGCCACGTCGGGGTTGATGTACGCCATGTGGATACGGACGTTAGGGTTCGGGTCGTCGCCAATAGCGGCTTGGGCGGCGCCATCGAAGCTGAATCCCGCAAATACAAGTTCATCAACCCCGCGCCGAGATGCAATTCTCAGACACTCCTCGACTTGCATCGCGGTCACAGGGCCGTGTTGGGGACCGAAGGCTACGGCAACCTCGCGTTCTGCAGCATCATCTTCCCAGCTTCCCTTAGCGTGGAGAACATCAGCTTCAAGCGCGTCCAGCGTCGCGAATTTCATGGTACGGTTATTTGGAAAACGGACGCCGTCGTTTCGGAGCAGACGAATCATGCCGTCAAGATAGGCTTCGGCGTTAGCCGCGCTCCCGTTGCCCCCAGACTCGAAAGTCTCAAGTTCTTCGTCGGGTTCACCCCCAAGCGGCGAATCATCGTGGAGCGATTCTTCGGCAGGTTGCACCGCCTCCACGGTGAAGGGACCGCTTACCCGCAGTTTCTTTTTGTCCACCTCCGGCTGATCGACGAGTTCCTCGCTATCGGACGCGGCGGCGATGCATTCGTTCACCTCGTCCATCTTCCCCCGCCATGCGGTTCGATAGTCGGTCAAGGCTTTCTTCAACTCGGGAGGCCAGTCGGGGTCGGTATCAAACGGCACGTCCCACTCCTTCCACGCGCTCTTAGGGAGTTCCCAGCGTCTCCGGTCGGCATCGGTGACGGCTTTTTTACCCTCGCGCCGCTGTTTCTCCGCGAGTTTGGCGCGCAGTTCCGTCCGAATCTCAGACGTTACACGTTCTAATGCGCGGTTCAGTGTCTTCAACTTACCCTCAAGAATGGGTTCATGCTTTGCGAAGATGGGGTCAAGCGCGGTGTTTTGGGCGATGCTGTTGAGTTGGATGTGCGGGACGATCTTGTTGATGAATCCGCCCGCCACGCCTTTCGATTCGTCTTTGATTTTGTAGTAGTTGAAGTTAACCGTCAAAAGGCGTTGACGTGCCAAGGCAACTGCCACGCGGCTGGTGTCAATGGTTATCCAGCGTCTGCCCCAACCCTCAGCAACATAGGCGGTGGTGCCACTTCCGCAGGTCGGATCGAGAACGAGATCGCCGGGGTCTGTAGTCATGAGGAGACATCGCTGGATAATCAGTTCGTTCGTTTGGACGGTATAAATCAAACCTGATGCGCCTCCGAGATCGTTCCATATATTTGAAATATATTTGACAGGAAAATCTCCGAAATATCTTCTGTAGGAAATTGATCTTCCGCTCGTTAAAGTACGTCCGCTCTTGTGAAGCCTTTTTACGCCATCCACGTTTACCTTCCAGTTATAAGCATATCCAGAACTAAATATTCTACCGTCAAGTTCAATATCACAAGAGGTTGTTTCACGGTGGCCGCTACTTAGCATAGGATCGCCTCTAAAAAGCATATTCTTACCCTTCGGCGGTGAAGTCTTTGCGTCAACAACGTTTCCGACATCATTGTAATAATTGTTAAAACCACCTGTATTTACAGGTGACCATTCCCGCTCTACAAACAATTTTCTACTTCGAATCTTAGTTTTGTCTTTTGCGAACCATATAACGTGATTGTTAATGGGTTCAAGCAATTCGCCGGAATGACTTCCTGTTTTTGTAACGACAATACCCACGACAAAATTTTCCTGCCCAAACACCTCGTCCATTACGCTGCGCACACGATGGATATTTTCATCGCTAATTTGCACAAAGATGCTTCCGCTGTCGGTCAACAGGTCCCTTGCAACAATCAGACGGTCACGCAGGTAGGCGAGGTAGGAGTGGACACCAAGTGTCCAAGTGTCACGGTAGGCTTTGATCTGCTCCCGCTCGCGGGTTAGGTCGCTCGCTTTTTCCTTTACATCACGCTCAAAGACGGTGGGTTGAAAATTCGAATGGTAGTTGATGCCGTAGGGCGGGTCGATGTATATCATCTGTACCTTGCCCGCAAGGTCTTCCCGGTGCGCGAGGGAACTCATGACGGTGAGGCTATCGCCCAAGATGAGGCGGTTCGACCAATCCACGTCGTGCTGGTAGAACTGCACGGCTTCGCGGTATTCCTGCTGCGGGTCGGCGAAGAGGTCGCGTTGGACATCTTGGCGTGCCGCAACGCTCAGGATGGCTTTGGCGCTCAGGCGTTCGTGGATATGCAGCGCCACGGGGTCAACGGCGAAGGATTTCGCCTCCTGTTTGCCCGCCCATTCGAGCCACGGGGCGCGGTCTTTCAAGGCGTCTGCGAGGATTCTCGCCTCGTCATCGGTGAGGGGGCGCTGTTGCGCTATTTGGAGGAGTTCGGGAATCTGGTCGGCGTCACCGGTGTCGTCGAATCGGAGGACGGGCGGCAGGTGGGGGTTGTAGGCGTATTCTTGCTTGGGCTTTTCGCGGAGCCCGCCGTGGGAGGCGATGCCGGCGGGCGGGTTGTTTCTTCGAGTGGCGGAGTCGTGGCGGTAGTCTTGGATTTCGGGGGATTGGGAGGTGCGGTTGTTTCGTGGCATAGGTGTTTCTCCGTGAGGGTGTTTTGGGATTTCTGAATGTACGGGGGCGTTGTTGATATTTACGAAAGAGATTTGAACCGTCAGTATTTAAGGCGTCTCGGTCAAGGGCATAGTCGGCATGTAGGGTATGAGATTGCCTGAACCGATGATGCGGCTAGATGGCATTGGATGGAGGGGAGGCGCACTCCTGCTCTGAGGTGAAAAGAATTCTCTGATTTTATATGTGGTTCATTCACGAAGTTTGTGTCGAATTTGCTCCAGGATATCTTCAGCCAAACCTAACCCAGAAGTCTCAGGATTTTGGTCCCTCCGTTCTTCCTTCTCATAGAAATTTGGGAAGAAGTGGTCCCTAATCTCCTCTATAGAGCGAAACACCTTTTCAGGCGGTTTCGTTTGTTCCTTCTTGGCTTGCATCGTCTCGTATCTCCTTATAGTAATTCGCAAAGAACTGTTGGTTTAACTCACGGTCAAAATAGTGTTTTCGTTTTATCCAAATAAAACCATCACCTTTGGAAATAACAGCTACATCAATTGGACCGCCGACTGTTTCTTCCTCCATTGAAACCCGTCTTTTGAAGGAGGTCAAGTTAATGAGTGATTCCGCCATTGCAGCAAGTTCATCTTTGGGAAGCATACGAACAACTCTCATAATAGAGTTCACGTAGAATTTCGTGCGAATGTCATGCAATCGATCACGATATTCAGATAACATCTCATCAGAGATTGCTCGCAGTTTCGACTTCCATTCGATCTTCTCTTGAACGCTAAATTTGTTGATACTGTCGACAAGAATATCTGGATACGACGTAAACAACTCATGCAGGCCTTTCTCAAGAGTAATTTGATATTTTCGGTCGACACCTTCCATGAAGGTTGCAACCATATCGTCTTGAGCGAATGGAATAATTGACGCGTCATTATGTAATGCTATTTCTCTAGACTTCTCCTCGTTCCTTTTGTATTTCATGAAACCACATGCTTCACCATCAATTGAAAAAGGAACAAGGGCGGGAAAAACATCTTTTGTGCCAAAACCAGCAACTACAACTCCAGATGTATTGGACAGAATCATACCTTTGGGATATTTAACAAAAAGACTGACGGCAATTTCGGTTAAATGCCTTGAAGTCACATTTGACACATTTTTAAAAAAGTGTTTCTTGGCGTCTTGTATTGATTTGCCATGTTTCTGTTTTAAAGTAGCAGTCCAATCTGCCGGGGCTTGTTGAAGCAGGTCCGCATTCTTCCACCTATTGAAGTGACTCCGGATAACTTCCGAAAAAATCTCTTTTACCCTCTCCTCTTTTTGCTCTCCTTCGTTTTTGATGATGTTTTTTATTTTCCGGTCAATCTCGGTCACAATATGGTCAAAATAGCTATAGATAGAGGATTTTACATAATATTCTTCTTCGTGTTCGGAGGACAATAGCTCTCCCTGGGTCAGGAATGAGATTAAATGTTCAGCATAGTCTGTAACGTAGTCAAATCCCTCCTTCTCCAATTGACTTCTGTAAATCTTAATGACTGTCTCCCACGGAATGCCCATGATACTTGCACTACCATAGACCATCACTCCCACGGGGTGATATTTGGACAAAGTAAAAATCTTGCTTGCCGACGTAAAGATTTTCTGTCCTAATTCATCACGAAATGTGGCTGCGCTATCTGCTGCGAGGGCGATTGCTTGTTTATTCATCACTGCAACTTCAGCTGTCATGATGCTCTCCTAATAGTAAGCTCTATTCCATATCTGCCAGCATTTAAAGTAAATTCAAATGGTCGGAGCAAGTGAAAGAGTAGGTCGCTGGCCCCACATTCGCGTGGGTTAAACGCAGTTTCGAGGACATCAAATTCCCGCATTGGTTGGCGTTCAATTTTGATATCATACCCTTTCCTAGATATTTTGGCTAGTGGAAAATACGGCGTAGTTTGAGATCGTAGACCGACTTGGCGCTTGCGAAATCCTTTGCGGTGGGCAGTGCCCACCCTACAAGACTGGGCACGTCCAATCCATCCCGTTGTGAAGGAATCCGCAAGGACAACCACGGGGGGTTGTCCCTACAAAGTCTTCCACCTCGCGGGTTATTCCTGTTCCAAATCCACCTTGATCGACAACTCTTCCAACTGCTCGTCGGTGACCGTGGAGGGGGCACTGGTAAGGAGGCATAAGCCTTTTTGGGTTTTGGGGAAGGCGATGACTTCTCGGATATTTTCCTCGCCGGTCATCAGCATGACGATGCGATCCAGACCGGGCGCAATTCCGGCGTGCGGCGGCGTGCCGTGCTGCAAGGCTTTGATGAAGTAGCCGTACCGCTTCTCGACCTCCTCGGGTCCGATGTTCAGGATTTCCAGCACCTTCTGTTGAATATCCCAGCGATGGATTCGGACGCTGCCGCTGCAGATCTCTATGCCATTGATTACAAGATCGTAGTGCTGCGATTGGGCGTCCCCAGGATCGGACTCCAAGAGCGGAATGCTGTCGTCGGTGGGCGCGGTAAAGAGATGGTGGAAGGGTTCGTAACGGTTTTCGTCTTCGTTCCAGTCGAATAGCGGGTAATCGACAATCCACAGGAAATCGAAACGGCTCTCGTCGATGAGACCGAGTTGCCGTCCAAGGTGAAGTCGGAGGTTAGACAGGGCGTCGGCGACAGTCTTCGGCCGGTCGGCGACGAACATCATGATGTCACCCGGTTTTGCTTCCATCCGCTCGGCCACAGCTTTGAGGGTTTCCTCGCTGAAGAACTTGACGATGCTAGACTCGAATCCCTTCTCGGTCACTTTTATCCACGCCAGTCCTCTCGCCTTGTAGATGGCGACAAATTCGGTCAGGTCCTCAATCTCTTTTCGGGAAAACGCGGCTCCACCCGGAACGGCGATTCCTTTCACCTGTCCCTTTTGTTCCAAGGCACCGGTAAACACCTTGAAATCGCAGTCGGCGACGAGGTCGGAGAGGTCGGACAGCTCCATTCCGAAACGGGTGTCCGGTTTGTCGTTGCCGAACCGCGCCATGGAGTCGTGGTAGGAGATGCGCGGAAACGGTGTGGGTACGGGAGTGCCAGCGGCTTCCTCGAACATCCGTTTCATCAGTCCTTCGCTGACTTCGAGGACCTCATCTACCGTTGCGAAAGACATCTCAAGATCGAGTTGCGTGAACTCGAGCTGTCGATCGGCGCGGGTGTCCTCATCGCGGAAACAGCGGGGAATCTGGAAGTAGCGATCGACACCGCTCATCATTAGAATCTGCTTGAACTGTTGCGGCGATTGCGGCAGCGCGTAAAAGTTGCCGGCATTGAGTCGGCTTGGGCTGAGCACGTCCCGCGCACCTTCGGGCGTGCTGTTCATCAGGATTGGGGTTTCGATTTCAAGAAACCCCTGTTCATCCATGTACTTCCGGGCGGCGAGAACGGCTTTGTGTCGAACCGATAACATCTCTTGCATCTTGGGACGGCGGAGATCGACGTAGCGGTACGTCATGCGAATCTCCTCGTCGGTGTCGATTTCATCCTCCACGGGAAACGGCGGGGTTTCGGCGCGGTTTAAAATCTCAAGATGATTCGTTGCCAGTTCGATTTCGCCCGTGTCGAGTTCCGGATTGATGGTGCCCTGATAGACATGGAGCGCATCATCAACGATTTTCGCCGCGTAGGTTCGGCTGCTCTCATTGTCGGTGATGAGCCACCGGCTTCCGGCTTCTCTAACGGTAACCGTTACGTCCGCCGAGAGTTTATGTCTATCGTCCTCGAACGTGGATTTGAGATCCTCGGAAAGGTGACCGGTGTCAAGGTCGGCTTGGTGCTTCTGATCGGTCAGCGCCAACAAATCGCCTTCCACGCGCTCACGCACGCTTCCGGCGACGCACAACACAAATTCGTTCCGGATCTGGTGTGCGAGTTGGTGCGGCTCGGGGTCGATTTCCGGATCGAAAACGACCTGCGTGATTCCCGTCCGATCCCGCAAATCGACGAAAATGACGCCGCCGTGGTCGCGGCGGCGGGCGACCCAGCCGGTTAATCGGGCAGATGTGCCAGCATCGGCGAGCCGTAGTTCTCCGCAATAGTGCGTCCTTTTCATTTCAGGCATTGTGTGTATTTCGTTTCTCCTTGTTGTAAAATTTGGCCCTTGGGCAAACTCTGGTCATCATGAACAATTGGTTTATACCTTGCGTTGGGTATTATTGCGCTTTCTTTTCCAGTGATAATTGTTTCTAATAGAACTAACGTAGCACCAGTAGGTCGGGAATCGGAGTTCCCTCGTACAAGGGTCGCGACCTGGAGATCGCTCCTACAGAAGACGCAATTTCTGACAGCTCGGAGTATAACTTGCGATCGGAATCGGAGGTTTTTCTATGAGCGTGATTGGAACTGCCTCAGCCAACGAAGGTGTATAGACGGATACTTTGAGGATTTCGCTCATGGGCGGTTTGGTGATAATTTCAATAACCGTTTCGCGCCAGTCCGGTTCAAGTTCGCCCAATCCGACCAATGGGAAACTCCGTGGGCCCAGATCAGTGAACTGTACCAACACCGAGAAATCCATGAGCGTTAAACCGACTGCACGTTTTTCAGCACGATTGAAACGCAACAGGATATTATCATTCAGCTCGACAGCCGTTGTTGCTTTCTCACCCGGGGAAAATGAGATGTACAGCACATCGGCTGCTTTGTCGTATGAGTAGGTCAATGTGTTGTTCATGAGAGGCATCACACGTTGGCGTTGTCAAAGGCTGGTGGGCAGTAAGAGAAGAAATCTGCGATTTGTGATCGCAGATCCCACCCTACGAAAGCCTCTTAGATTTGTGGTTTCCTGAGTTCATCTGCTAATCGATCAAACGGGATGGATTGTTGGTCGCCGGTTTCCATATCTCGAACAGTCGCCGTTTCGGTGCTGATCTCATTTTCTCCGAGAATGACGACATACCGCGCATCCAACTTGTTTGCCGTTTTCATCTGTGCTTTCAGGCTGCGCCCGGTGTACTCAAGCTCGGTTCGGATGTCGCCCGTCCGAAGGCGTTGCGCCAACTGAAAGGCGACCGGCATCGTCTCGTCCCCGAGCACGGCGATAAAGACTTCGACGTGGGGCTGCGTAGGAATCGCAACCTTTTGCGCCTCCAGGGCAAGTATGATGCGGTCAACCCCAAGCCCGAACCCGATTCCCGGTGTCGGCTTGTTGCCGAGTTCTTCGACGAGATAATCGTAACGCCCGCCACCGCCAATGGCGTTCTGTGCGCCGAGGCCGCCCGCGGTAAATTCAAACGTGGTGCGAGAGTAGTAGTCCATCCCCCTCACCAGATCGGGATTTTCGGTATAGTCGATGTTTGACAATTCCAAATAACGCTTGACAGCGTCGAAATGTTCACGGCATGCTTCATTCAGGTAGTCCACCAGTCGAGGACCTTCGGCAAGAATTTCACGGCAACCTTTCTTGCAATCGAAAAGGCGCAGCGGATTGCGCCCGTAGCGTCCTTGGCACTCCTTACAAAACTGATTGAGGCGGCTCTTCGTGAACGCCTTGAGCTCCGCCACATAGTTTGGTCGGCACGCGCGATCGCCGATAGTGTTGAGGTGTAACATCAAATCTTTGAAACCGAGTGTCGTGTAGAAGTGGTGGGCTAACGTAATGACTTCCGCGTCAACTGCGGGGCCCGCAGCCCCGAAGACTTCCACTCCCACCTGCCAGTGTTCGCGGAAACGTCCAGCCTGCGGCCTTTCATAGCGGTACATTCGACCATTGTAGTACAGTTTCAGCACATTTGTTCCCTCTAGCAGTCGATTCTGGAGAATTGCGCGCACCACCGGCGCCGTGCCTTCCGGACGAAGCGTAATGCTGCGGTTGGCTTTGTCGTCGAAAGTATACATCTCCTTTTCGACGATGTCGGTGGTGTCGCCGACGCCGCGCACAAACAGCTCCGTGCTCTCGAAAATCGGTGTGCGAATTTCCCGATAACCGTAGGTCTCGAAAACTGATCGCGCGACTTTCTCTACCCACTGCCAGGTTCGGATGTCTGAGGGAAGGATATCTCTGGTCCCCTTTGGTGATTGAATCTGCATCTGTTATTGATTGCTCCTTCTCACTTCTTGATTTTCATTGACGTTTCTTTAGGGCCTGCTTGAAAAATCGGTAGCAAAGCCATTTTTGGTTATTTGTAGGAAGCTTTTTCATGCTTTTATTGTCGTCTACTACCTACCTGTTGGATTTCTATCGCCTTCGCTATCCGCTCGGTTGAGGGATCTACTATCGCGCTCGTTATCCACTCGCTTGATCCCTCTGGGGCTTTTAGAGGCTGGTGCGCAGTGGATCTCTATCGCCCTCCTTAATCAGTCGGTTGATCGCACCCTACAAATTGTACTTTTCAAACAGGCTCTTAACCGCCTGTCTTAGTTCTTCAGGTTACCGGAGTATGCCTACTACTTTGGCATTGCATCTTGGATACGTCGGCGCTGCTCCTCAAGTTCCGGGACATCGGGTGCGTTAGTTCTTTAGGTTACGGCATACGGAGTATGCCTACTACTTTGACATTGCATCTTGGATGCGTCGGCGCTGCTCCTCAAGCTCCGGGACATCCGGTGCGACGCGGATTGCCGATGCATTGGCTTTCAGCGCGTCATCATACCGTTTTTGCGAGAAGTATATCTCAGCCAAGTCGGTGTGCGGTATCGGTTCGTTGGGTGCGAGTTCGATTGACCGCCGATAGGATTGAATCGCCCTTTCAATCCGTTCTTTTGCGGCATAGATGCTTCCCAAGAGATAATGGGCGCGCCATGAAGTTGCGTCCTCATCCAACGCCCTTTGGGCGTATTTCAACGCTTCGTCGTGCCTATTCTTGCGATGGTTGATGAACGCCACCGCCTGTAGAATCGGTACCGGCAGTTTGGGATCCACTTTTTCAAGCCGTGTGTACGTCCGTAGTGCCTCGTCAAAGCGCTCTTGTCGCTCGTACATCGGTCCAAGCAGCAGGAAGAAATCGACGCGATTTGGCGCGAGATCGATAGCCTGCTCCAAGGCTTCGGCTGCCTCCGCCAGCTTTCCCTGCCCTTCGTAGATGACCGCCAGTTGGAGATAACCTTCCACGTCTTTGGGATCCTTCTGCTGCGCTTGTTTCACAAGTTGCTCAAGTTGCTTGAGTTCCCCTTGGTATTCCTTGTTGAAGAGATCTGCAACAACTCGGAGGTTATATCGAATCGTGTCGTCCTCCGGATTGATGGCAATCGCCTGATTTAGCAAGCCGACCGCTCGGTCGTATTGCCCCTTGGCGTACTCAACCTGCCCGAGAATCAACTTCTGAGTGGCATCGAAGTATTGGCGAACTTGCCCTCTAATCTCTTTTTTCTCGCCAATCGTGCGTCCGTAGTTGTCCAAATAGGGTGTCACCCGTTCGCGGTGTTTAGTCATTCCGGTGACGTTGGCGGCGGTTGTATTCGTCAAGTCTTGCGCTCGGAAAAATTCCAAATGCGGGTGGTCATCTGTGTGGATGGGACCGTCTCCAACGTATTCAAGTACCCGTTTCTCGCTCATCATGAATGAGTCGAGCAGTGACATGCCATCCAAATTGTCGTGCGCCAACCCTTTGCGAATGCTTGGAATTTGGGCACGTGCCAGAAAGTCGTTGTAGTTAATCCTGAGCGGGCGGGGCGTGCCGATTAAAATAACGAAGTCCGGGGTATACTTGTACCAGAGCGTTGTGTGCGGAAACACGTTGACGAATGTCCTCACGATTGTCTTGTAGTGTTCCTCGGGCACGCGGTGCAACGGCACCCATTGGCACATGATTCCGTCCTCGGTCAGAATTCGCTGGCAGAGTCGATAGAAATCCGCCGTGTAGATGTTTGAACTTCCGGCGCTGACCAATGGATGAATGATTCCGGTTGAGATCATGTCGTATTTCTGATCGGTCATCAGAATATGGTTTCGGCCGTCATTGATGTAATGGCTGAACAGCGGATTATCCAGAACGTCGTGGTTAACGTGGCTGAAATGTGATCGCGCGGAGTCGATTACCCCTTTCGAGATCTCGACCGCGTCGACGCGGACGCCGTGTTGCGTAATTGAGTAGGATGTCACGCCCATGCCAAAACCGACCACAAGCGCTCGTTTCGGGTTCGGATGCAGGAGCAGCGGGAGGTGAGCGATTACGCGATGGGATGGCGAGTCCCAACGGGATGCGTCGGCTGCCTGATTCGTATCCACGTATAGCCGAAAGACATCTTCATCGTCTTTGAGCGTCGTGACGGTTGCGTCAATCTCCTCTTGGTAATCGATGATGGTATCGCCCGGTCGCTGTGTACGAAAGATGGCGCTCTTGAGAAAAAGCGGTTTATTCGCTACGAAGAGGACAATTGCGGCAATCCCGATGGTCAGAATTGTCCCTCCGACCGCCGCACCGTTGAAGAACTGCGAGCGCTTCTCGTTCCGAAAGATTAGGACACATCCGATGATAACGTTCAGCATCGCCATCAGGACGATGCCCGGACGTATGCCGATTAGAGGAATCAGAATGAACCCGGCGCAGAATGCACCAAGAATAGATCCGACGGTGTTGAGTGCATAAACGTTGCCGATGCTACGACCGAGTTTCGCGGCATTCACCGTGTAGATACGGGCGACGATCGGAAAACTCATCCCCATGAGTAGCGTTGGGACGCTCATTACGATAACGCAGGCGGCGAATGACCAAAACCGCGCCCCTCCGAACATGGATTGGAGCGTGCTGCCGATGTCATAAAGTCCGCCGAAGGCGGGAATCAGCGCCACTGCCGCCAGTCCGATTCCGATCTGAACCAGACCGAGCAGATTGACAAGGGATTTCAAGCGATCGGCAATCCACGCGAAGATGAAACTCCCCAGCGCGATTCCAAATAGAAACGCCGCCAGCATCGTCGAGAAGGCATAGGACGTGCTACCGAGGAAAAAGACGAGAATGCGAGTCCAGAAAACTTCGTAAGAGAGCGCACAGAACCCGGATACGGCGAAAGCCCACAGCACGAGGCGAAGAGCCGGGTCAGGATCCGTATCGACTGGTGTCAGATCGGACGCGGGTTGTGTTTCTTGGGTATCAGCTTCACCAGTTTCCGTGATTTGGGCGCTCATTTTGTCCAACAGAAAAGCGATGATGGCGACCCCGAAATTTATCGCTGCGGCAAGATAAATCGACGCTTGAACTCCCAAATACTGGATGAGGAAAAACCCCGCTGCGACACAGCCGACGACGGCGCCGAAGGTGTTTAACGCGTAAAGTGCACCGACATTGAGACCGAGTTTCTCCAATCGGTTGACGAAGAATCGGCTCAGGATAGGGAGTGTTCCTCCCATCAAGGTTGATGGGAGGAGCAACACGAGAAATGAGAGAGCAAATCGAATCAGCGACAGGGAGTAAAATTCGGCATTCAGGCCGCGATACGCGAGTATGTAGATGGCGTTCAACACGCTTAAGAGTAGCGGCCAAATCAATGCGAAGGCACCGATTCCCGCTTCGAGGACGGCATAAAGGCGCAATGGGCGCTTTTCGCGGTCTACCATACGCCCGAAATAATAGCTTCCGAGCGCCAAACCCGCCATAAACGCCGTCAAGACCGTGCTTGCCGCAAACACGGTGCTGCCGAAAACTAGCGTGAGTTGGCGTGTCCAGACGACTTCATAAACGAGGCCGCTTGCCCCGGATAAAAGGAAGATTAGCCAGACGATTGGTTTGATTTTTGACACGCGATGCCCCCAATTTCAACGAAAAATAGCGTTTAATTATATCACATCCAACGTCCAGATGCGATAGACAATACATGCGAATGTAGGCAATCACATTGGATTGCGGTGGATGTGGAAGGATAGAAGGGCGGAAGAATGGAAGGATAGTGGGCGGTGTTCACCTTAGAGCTAAAGAGACGGCACGGTAGAACTAAAGGGACGGCACAGGGGCCGTCCCCTACAATAAGGATAGTTTGGGTATCTATAACACGATATGGTTGGAATGATCGCCTGATTTGCGGTATACTGCTCCACACGCAATTGACCGACCTGGTACCAATCTCAATGTTTCCTGAACTGTTCCAAATTATTCCAAAGATTGCGAATCGTTTTGGTACGTCACCGGAATGTCTGCGGGTTCTTCCGATAAAGCACGGCGGTGTCGAAAGAAACAACCTCTGGCGGGTGATTGTTGATGGTCAGAGCTACCTGCTCAAACAGCACTTCATCACACGCCCCATTGGGGATTCGGTTTTTTCGCCGTTTGAAGTTGAGTCATCGGTTCTCTCGACGCTGCACGACGCCGGTTGCAGTGTTCCGAATGTCGTGTGGCATTCCGCTCCCAATTTCTGCCTGTTGTTGGAGTGGTGCGGCGAATCGACGCTTGACGATGTGGCTCAAACAACGCCGCTTGAGTCACTGAAGGAAACGGTAACCGGCGCTCTCGCTAAGTTCTGCCATATAGAGAAAAGTTTCGCCGATCTCCGCGCTGAATTCGCGCCTTATGTATATCACCAGGACTATCCGACCTGTCTGCGCCAGTCGATGAAAGACATGCTCACCCAGGGGCGAAAAACGATGAGTTACCTCGCCCGGTCGTGTGGTGAATCGTTATCGTCGGATTTTGACGAGTTCTGGTCGAATTTCTCTAAAACTCTCCAAAAAAATTCGGCGACATTAGGGGTGCTCGATTATAATGCGCGGAACATCGTGATTAATGCTGGCGAATGCACCTTCGTCGATTTTGGGAGCGTCGGTTGGGACTGGAGTGAACGGCGCATCGTTCAGTTCTTCAATAGCCTAGGCGCAAACCGCGAGGGTGGAAACTTCGTCAACTTGCTGAATCGAGAAGTCATAGACGCCTACGCAAATCGAGCCGTTGCGTACCGGCCAGGCACCACTGTAGGAAACATCATCGCACAACTTGATTACCACAATATCCTCTTCTACCTTTCAGTTGTTCATCGGTTGTTGGAGGCGGTTGCTCAGCCAACAAGGGAGAAAAACAGTGCACTGCTAAAAGCTTGGGGAGATGTGCGGGCTAGAATGGATCGTGCGTTGGAGATTCTTGCAACTTCCGACCTGAGTGATGATTCATGTGCTCGGCGAATTCGGGAGTACATAGGGAGATTTCTCAAGGGCGCCGCAACTGGGTAGATGCTATTTTCGGCAAAGATAGATTACGCCGGGATAGGGGGCAATAGATCTGATGAAACATTCCTCTTCGATTTTCAGGTTTGCGTTCGCAATAAGATGCCGCCATGCCTCGGGAGTACGATAGTTTGGTCGCATCTGCGCTCTGACTCCATAGGTTCCCAAGCAAAGCTTGATTCTTTCCTCCAGATTTGTGTATCGGTATTTCCACCGCGAGGTCGTCGTATTGTCCTTGATAAGCAGAACGCCGCCCAAACACAGTGAATCCGCGCAATTCTCTAGAACATGCGCTTGGGTGTCATCGGCAAAAAGGCATAGCACGTCGATTAACAGGATGGCGTCGCTCGGGGGAAGTGAGATTTGGGCGATATCCCCCTGCTGAAAGGATACATTCGGGATATGTCCGGTTGTGGCTTGCCGCGCAATCGCAAGTCTTGAGGGCGAGGCTTCAATCCCCAGAACCGTGGTCTTTCGCCGCAGTGCGGTGAGGGCGCTTACCAGTCCGTATCCACTTCCCAGATCAACCAGCCGTTCGGCGGTGTGAGGGACATGCTGCTCAATCGCTTTCAGTACAGGTTGTAAACAGATAAGGCGCGCCCATACCTGCATGCGTGTGGTTTGGGGTAGGGAGGAATAGAGGTCGGTTATGTACTGAAAATCTTGGCGTGTTAACGGGCCCTTGCCAAAACAACGTGATGCGGCGTGTAGAATTTTGTCAATCAAGTAACTTTAACCCAACCTCGTTTCTCGCAAGATTAAGAAAACGAAATCTACACCATTTTCCTATATTTGCAGTGAATTACTAGCGCCAATAAACACTTTCTGATGCGGGGCAGGATAGGATCTCTATCGTACTCGTTATCCACTCGCTTGATCCCCGCCCACGGGGTTTGGTATGCCGGCATTAGTTGCTAGTTTCAGGCAGAACGGTAGCCTCAAGATTCGTGAGGAATTGAACCGTCTCGGGAGTTGACGGCTTTGTGTTCTGAAATCGGTTTTGGTAGTCCTTGAGCACACCGTGGAGTTGCACTAAATCCACACGCCATTCGGAGGTTGCGTTCCGCACAGTTTCAAACTGCCTTTCGACATCCGATTTTGAAATACCGTCGGGTCGATTTTTCAACAGATGCTCTTCCACGTTGCCTAGCGCCCGTCCCGCCATCCAGTATCGTGCACCGTCAATCCCGCCAACCTGCTGATAGAAGATAAAGCACGCCGCTAGAAGAATTACAGCGAGTACAAACAGAAAAAGTAACACCCTCCGATAACAGCCCTTCAGCTTTTTGAATTCTGCCATATTTTGAAACTTCCCCGGATTGTCAATTTGAGCCGACGTATAATTATCCGATCCTAGCGTTACACGCCACGCTTGTTTCCCCAGATATCCACGTGCATCCGAGGTGAATAGCGGTATCCTTCCGCTTTACATATCTCTACGAGCCATTCCTGCTTGGGCTGTAATTCTTCCGGGGTTATACCTTGGGGCATGAGTACGATTGTCTCCGCCGGAATGGGGATTTCGACTTTCAAGGCCTTGATTTCCTCAAGGTCTTCGGGAGAATCGACAACAAACTTGGCTTGGCACTCATACTGATGGAGGAATTTGCGTATAACATCGGTACAGATACGCCCACGTTCATGACGCTTAAAGAACCGATTGTCTGGAGCGGGGTTGGAGTTTCGAAGTTTCGGGCTCATTGAGATTAGGTCGGCGGCAATAGGCGCGAAGACCGTTGCATTTGTCTCCACGGTGATGTGATGCCCCCGTTGATTCAACTCTTGACTCAGTTGAGTGAGTTCCTTGACCTGGATAAACGGTTCCCCGCCCGTGATGACAATGTGCCTGCACCCATACCGCGTAATTGCTTTAACCGCTGCATCGACAGATATGTCTTTGTTCTCCGGCGTCCAACTCGTATAAGCGGTGTCGCACCAAATACACCTCAGGTTGCAATAGCTTGTCCTGAAAAACACAGATGGCACGCCGACGAATTTTCCTTCGCCCTGAATGGTGTAGAAGAGTTCACTGAATTTCATGTGGAACCGTACGGTGTGTTGATATTCGTCGTTTCTTCGCGGATTGAGCGGTGCATTTGGCTAATAAACAAGTTGCATTGCGCTCCGCCGGAGCGCGAAAATTGGAGGTATCACATGTCTATTGACATTGAGGATCTCTATCGGGATCTACTATGGGATTAGCTATCGCAGTCGCTATCCGCTCCTTTGATTCTTCGTTATCCACTCAGTTGATCGTTCCTTATCCAGTCACTTGAGGGATCTCTATCGCGCTCGCTATTCACTCGCTTGAGGGATTTCTATCGCGCTCGCTATTCACTCGCTTGATCCTCTGGAGCGAAGCATCTAGATGGAGAATTTCCTCCGTGCAAGCTAGGAGCGCTGCATCAGTTCGATTTGTACATTGTCGGGACCGGTAAAAAAAGCAATCGGATTTCCGGACGGTTTGATATTTTGAGCTTGCGCTCCTCTCGCTTTCAGTTCCTCGACTGCGGTATCAATGTCCTCCACGAGAAACGCAAGTTGGTAAACGCCCCAACGCGCTTTTCCGCTAGTGGCTTCGACATCAATGTCGCCAAACTTTGGGGAAAGAAAAAGTCTCTGACCGCCGACCTCCATGCGAACAATTGGCATGCCGCCAAGCGCCACATGTTCGGTAACCTTGCCGTTTAGCACGTTCTCATAAAAGTTGACAGCCGCATCCAGATCTTCGCAACGAAGGTGTACGTGATGAAATTCGTATTCCACTGGCACAATCTCCTGTAAAATATATAATCGATTCGTAACTGTTTAGTCCATCGGTCTGGATTTGCCAATCCAGACCGAGCGGGGGCAGGGAACGCGCCGAGTAGGAGAGTACAATGCTAATTCCGACTAATCGGGGGCTTACATGCCCAGACCGGACGTGCACCGAATTGTAATACTACGAACCAAACGATGCACTAAACAGTTACATCGATTCGTGATGGATTACCGCAGATTCCGATTTGAGTAAGCCCGTTAACTTGACTCTTACCCCCAACTATACTTTGCGTTGGGTATTATTGCGCTTTCTTTTCCAGTGATAGTTGTTTCTAATAGGACTTACGTAGCACCATCAGGTCGGAAATCGGAGTTCGCTCGTACAAGAGTCGCGACCTGGAGATCGCGGGATCTCTATCGCACTCGCTATCCACTCGTTTGATCCTACAGAAGACGCAATTTCTGACAGCGCGGAGTATATGTTCCACAAGTTGAAATAGCCTTGGGCGTACGGTGGAACTCAGATGTCGCGGTTTTTGTAGTGATATTATAGACTAGAATCTCGACGAATGTAAATGCAATTCCCAACGCGCGTTCACCGGTCCGAAAGTATAGACTATTTTGAGATGGGTGATGAACCTGCGGGAAAGAACGGGTGTCGCCGCAGAGTTGACGGTTTAGCATCTCTTACCGTTTGTATCACATTGATATCAATGCGTAGATGTCATTATTCTGTCGTTACTTAATGATGATAGCACAATTGTGGGCCAACTGATGTGGTAATAGGCTATTTTGAGTTTTCATATTCATTATCTCAATAGCGTGGAATTATCCGATATGAATTGTCTACATGCAGGGTAGTTGTCGATTGTTTGCGATAAAGTGTTGGGTTTCACTTGAATTTCGGCGCTATTTGGGCAAAATGAAACCTCGAAAGCACGCCTTCTGTGTAAGATTTCTTATGGAATTCCGCTCAACCCAACCTGCGAATCGGGGTTTATTTGCGCTGAGGATTGGGAATAAAGCGAGATCTTTATCGCAGTCGCTATGGAATCTCTATTCTGTTGTCATACATGACGTTGTTTGTTAAACTGAACACAGTTTTGGCATTGATCTAAGCGAGAGTTGTATCCATTTATGAGAACCTTTGAATACATAGATCACACCGGAGATCTTGGCATTCGAGTACGAGGAAAAACGTTACAAGACCTCTTTGCGAATGCGGCTCACGCCTTGTTTGAAACGGTTGCGGTACTCGATACCATTGATCCCATTTCACAGTTTCAGATCAATGTCAAGGCTGAATCCGTCGAGGAACTGATGGTCGCTTGGCTGGACGAGTTGATTTTCAGACATGAGGTCGATGAGGTCTTCTTTAAGTGCGTTGAAATAGTGGAACTTTCCCAGACGCGCCTATCTGCATGTGCCTACGGAGAACCCATGGATTTTGCCAAGCATGTTGTATACACGGAGATTAAGAGTGTAACATATCACCAACTGAGCGTGTGCCAGTCAACCGACGGGAAGTGGACGGCTAACGTTATCTTCGATCTTTAAAGCCGGGATAGATAGGTTGTTCACAAGTTAATACACATCATCGACTGCATTACGCGGTTGTGTTCCCATGTTTCGCCGAACGGGTTTCAGCACTTACATTTTGCGCTTCACGCATCCTAGTCAGTTTGTTTTCACCGCATTTTTGACTTGTCGGTACCCGCCCGGTTTCTTGCCCTAACCGAGGAAGAAATGCACCAACTCATCCCACAAATGTCCATTGAACAAAAGGTCGGACAGTTGATTATTGTTGGCTTTGAAGGTACCCGAATCAACGCCGACATTCGATCAAACATCAGCCAACACTGTGTCGGAGGAGTAACGCTTTTCGCGCGGAATATCCAATCCCCCCGACAGATAGCTACGTTGACCAACGATCTCCAGAAACTGACGCGGCAGACTGAACACCAAATCCCGCTATTTATCGCGATAGATCAGGAAGGTGGATGGGTCGCCCGGATGAAAACTGGAGCAACTGCACTTCCGGGGAATATGGCGCTGGGCGCGGCAGGGGCGACAGAATTGGCAGAACAGGCGGGAACGATTACGGCGATCGAGCTTGCCGCTGTCGGCGTCAATCTAAACTTTGCGCCGGTTATTGATGTCAATAACAACCCGCGTAATCCCGTGATTGATCGCCGCTCCTTTGGCGAATGTCCGGACTTGGTCTCTCGCCTTGGATGTGCATATATCAAAGGCTTGCAGCAGACTGGCGTTCTTGCGACCGCGAAACACTTTCCCGGACACGGCGACACGACCGTCGACTCTCACACGAATTTGCCCACTGTTGGGCACGACGTGGAACGTATTCGAGCCATTGAGCTGAAGCCATTTCATGCGGCGATTGAGGCAAAAGTCGGTGCCATTATGACTGCCCATATTGCCTATTCGACTTTGGATGCTGATCGTCCGGCGACGCTCTCGCGACCAATATTGACGAATCTATTGCGTGAAGAACTCGGATTTGATGGATTAGTCGTTACGGACGACATGGAAATGAAAGCTATTGATACACGGTATAGAACGGGTGAAGCGGCAGTGATGGCAATTGAGGCGGGAGCAGACATGGTGCTCACGCTTTGGAGGTACCGGAATCAGCGTGAGGTTTTCAACGCACTCGTTTCAGCCGTAAAGAGTGAAAGAATCTCCGAAAACAGAATCAATCAATCGGTTGAACGCATTCTGAAGTACAAGAAGGCGTTTGGAGTGTTCGATTGGGAAAATGCTACCTCTGCGAATGCGATTGAGTTGGTCGGGAGCCAAGCGCACCGGAGGATTGCCGCAACCATTGCCGAGCAGGCGATAACGATTATCCAAAACAAATCCGCGATTTTGCCGTTAAACGCAGGCGCCTCCCCGCTGGTTATCAGTTCGTCGCCTTTGCTATTTAACCTGCTCCGGGTTCGATATGCGAATAGCAGTGGCGCGAGGATTCCGGTGGAACCAAATATTGAAGCGGTTTTACCGACATTGGCACTTCAAGCCGATACTGCGAATGTTGTCATAGCAGGAATTTCAAATCACCGACAGGCGGAATTGATTCACCAACTCGACAAGAAAACAAAAACGCCCATTGTTGTTGCGGCGCTCGGATCGCCATATTCTCTTCAACGATGTCCGGGCGTGTCGGCCTCCCTCGCCGCCTATGATTCACACTACGAATCCGTGTTGGCGGCGGTTAAAGTGATGGTGGGCGAAAGCGATGCGCCGGGAAAACTTCCGATTCGGCTAACACCGGATGATTGATAATCTACTGATTCCACAGGACAGACTGGCTACGCATCGGGTTGTCCCTGCTGTTCCGTCGAAAAGAAAGACGATTCATTCCCTACTTCTAACGAATCTAAGCCCTCTCGGAGCGACACCTGTACAGTGCTGTGTGGCTTACGCACCTCAAACTGTAGGGCACGTAGATTTGCGTTCCCTGCTCTCTGCTTACCACTGCTATTACTCGTCATAGGCTACCGCTCTTACCGATTTCTTTTTTCGTAATTATTTAACGCAAGTTGCCACTTACAAGATTTTGGACATGTACCATCGTTTTTTATTGAAAATGGCCCATTAATCGCGGAGATTTCGTAGCGCAAACTTTCAGTTTGCGCACCAGTTACGCACCAAAGGCACAATCTAACAGATCGTGCTACAAAGGTGGCAACTTGGGTTATTTAGTTCAGTCCAGAATTTACGCGCCAACAGGAAATCGCGACCTGGAGAGGGATTTACTATCGCACTCCTTAATCAGTCGCTTGATCGCTCCTACATTACGCTCAGGGATCTCTATGGGACATCTATCGCGCTCCTTATTCAGTCGCTTGATCGTTCGCTTGATGGTGTAGGGACAGGAATTAAACTGCAGCACGACGAACCAACATTCCCAAAACAGATTGATAGACTAAACAGTTACCTTTTTCCATTCAATGCATACGTGGTCGGGAGTGAGGTAGAGACGCTCACACGACTACTCTCAAGATACGATTACTCTGTCGATTAGTTATTTTCTCTTGACATGCGCCAATGTGAATGTTAATATTCACGCGGATTTTTGAGTTGAAGATTAGACGGGGCGTGGCGCAGTCCGGAAGCGCGCTTGAATGGGGTTCAAGAGGTCGCTGGTTCGAATCCAGTCGCCCCGACTTTCGAAACGAATGGGGCGCCAACCTGAAACTACCAGAATTTTTTGGATTGCTCAAAGCATCCGATAGCGATTATAGGTCTCTTTCCTGACAGTTCAGCCCTATAACGTTGACCGCTCGTTTTCCTTAAAAATGGATTGATTTCCATCAAAGGCAGCGTAATCTCCGATGCCAACCCCACCTCTATATTTCCATCGGAATCCATGCGATTAGCTACGCTGTTAATATACCAATTGGTATTTGGCGCCGATGTGGCGGGAACGATGCCGATTGGCAGATCCGTTTTGCGGGAAAGACCGACGACACTTAATTAAAATAGGAATCGTACATTAGTGGACAAATCCAGTATCAATGTTGGGCTGCTTGGTTGGGGAACTGTTGGAACGGGAGTCTCCAAGATTTTATTGGGCCAAAGTGGTCTCATTTCACTAAATGCAGGCGTTGAACTGCGATTGAAAAAAATCGCGAAGCGTACACTCCCTACCCTGCGTCCCGGAGTTGAATTGCCGGACGACTGTTTGACCACGGACCCTAGCGAAGTGGTTGACAACCCGGAAATCGATATTGTCGTTGAACTCATCGGAGGTGTAACCGACTCGCGTGATTTTATTGGGAGAGCCCTTCAGAACGGCAAACACGTCGTCACCGCAAACAAAGCTTTGCTGGCTGAACATGGGGGAGAGTTGTTTCGACTTGCCGATGAAAATCGCGTCAGTCTAAATTTTGAGGCAAGTACAGCGGGCGGTATCCCGATTATAAAGACGTTGAAGGAGAGTTTCGCCGCTAATCGCATCCAATCGCTTTACGGCATTATTAACGGTACGTGTAATTATATACTGAGTCAAATGCATGAAGGCGGCGTAGATTTCGAGGTCGTCCTGAAGGAGGCCCAAGCCAAAGGATACGCGGAAGCCGACCCAACACTTGATATAGAGGGACATGATGCCGCTCAGAAACTCCTCCTCCTTACCGCTCTCGCCTACGGTATGAATGCTCCATCGGAACATATTCACGTCGAAGGAATTACGAAAATCACCCAGCAGGACATTCAATATGCCCGGGAACTCGGCTATGTCATTAAACTCCTCGCCATTGGCAAGTTGAATTCGGCAAAAAGCGTTGAGATTCGCGTTCATCCTACGTTGTTGCCGATGCAAAGTCTGCTGGCAAATGTCAGTGGCGCTTTCAACGCCGTATGCGTTATCGGAGATGCCGTTGGACCTACGCTGTTCTACGGTCAGGGCGCAGGAGAAATGCCGACAGCGAGCGCGGTCGTAGCCGATATCATTGATGCCGGGAAGTCGATTTTGGGCGACAGGGATTCACGGGTTTCACGTGCTTGGCGAACTGATGCAAAACCGGAAGTCTCGCTTTGTCCTATTGACGACATTGAGACACGTTACTACATTCGCTTGGTTGTGCAAGATAAACCGGGAGTTTTGGCACAAATTAGTAGTATTCTGGGTGAGCATCGTATCAGCATCGCATCGGTTATCCAAAAAGAACGCTATGAAACTGATGAGACGGCGTCCCTTGTTATTGTTACTCACATGGCATCCGAGAAGAATATGCGGTTTGCGATGAAAGAGATTGACGCACTTGATGTCGTTAAAGGGGCGAGTCAACTCATCAGGATTGAGGAAGAGGTCGCGTTCTGAGATTTTCGCTGTAGTAGCATTGAACAAAAGGTTCACGTCGGAATCCGACCGCGGAAGAGAGTGCTAGGCGTGGGGATTATCGTTCAGAAATTCGGCGGCACGTCTGTTGCCGATGCAACAAGAGTCAAAAACGTCGCCAAGCGTATTGTGCGGACACATGAGGAGGGGCATCAAGTCGCTGTCGTAGTTTCAGCAATGGGGGACACAACCGATCGACTGACTTTTCTGGCGCATGAGATATCCGCCAATCCCCCTGACCGCGAGCTAGCGATGCTCCTGTCCACGGGCGAACAGGTCTCGATTGCGCTACTTGCCATGGCGGTATCGGAACTTGGGTATCAAGCCATATCTCTCACAGGAACGCAGGTGGGCATAGTTACCGGCGGCTTCTACAGCGAGGCGCGGATTCAGCATATTAACGACACGCGAATCCTTTCGGAACTCAATCAGGGAAAAGTCGTTATTCTGGCTGGGTTTCAGGGTGTCAGTATTGACAATGAAATCACTACGCTTGGACGTGGCGCCTCCGACACCACGGCTACCGCAGTTGCAGCGACACTGGGCGCTGATCGATGCGAAATTTATACGGACGTCGACGGTGTCTACACCGCGGATCCGCGTGTCGTCCCGAACGCACGGAAGTTGAGTCGAATTACGTATGATGAGATGTTCGAAATGGCGCAGCTCGGGGCGAAAGTGCTACATTCTCGGTCGGTGGAAATTGCGAAAAAATTCGATGTTCCGCTCCATGTTCGATCCAGTTTCGGTGAAGATGAAGGCACGATGGTTGTAAAGGACAGTGACATGATAGAGGAGGTTGTTATTAGTGGTGTGACATCAGACAAAGACCAGGCAAAAATCTCGCTGCTTGGCTTGCCGGACACTCCGGGAATCGCCGCTCAAATCTTCCAGAAGGTTGCAGATGCCAACATCAACATCGACATGATTATTCAAAATGCGGGTCAAGACGAGACTGCTGATATTTCATTCACGGTCGCCGAAAAAGATTTGGCGCCAACACTCGGAATAGTGGAAAGCCTGAGATCGAACATGGGTTTTCGGAGTATCAGTACCGACAAGACTATCGCGAAAATATCGGCAATCGGAATCGGAATGCAGAGTCATGTTGGCATTGCCGCGCGGATGTTCAGCGCACTTGGGGAGGAAGGTGTGAATATTCAGATGATAAGCACTTCGGAGATTAAGATATCCTGTGCGATTGATGAACGGCACACGGAACGGGCAGTGCGCGCGGTGCACGACGAATTTGAACTGGGAAACATTGCATCATGAAAGGGTTAGAGTTCACGGTCACGGAGATTCCCGAAGATAATCCCATCATCCGCGAACTCCAAATTTCGCCCGCGGAAATCGGTCTAATGGGCGAAGATTTCAAAACTGTTTCCCTTGTGCATAGCCGTATCCAGTTTTTGCGCCATGATCAGAATATTTACACAAAAGCGCAATTTTCGACATCACTTGTGGTGGAATGCCGTCGGTGCATAGAATCGCTTGAAACCGAAATTGTAGCAGATGTAGAGTTGCAGTTCTGCCAAGTCGATGACCCCGAAAAAATGGATCCGAGGTTGGTTGATGCCGGGGAACGGCACTATTCGGGTGAAGTGATTGACTTGTCGGAAGATGCTTGCCAAGGACTCGTATTAGAAATTCCGGTGTGGGCACTCTGCTCGGAGTCGTGTAAAGGGTTGTGCGCGAGTTGCGGCACAAATCTCAATACCAATGAATGCGACTGCCGTGATGCCGCAGAGTCGTCGTCGCCCTTTTCAGCATTATCAGATTTGTGGTCCGACAAAATGGAGGATAAACAACCTTTGTAATCGATGTAGGAGCGATCTCCGAATCGCGACCGGTTTCCTATCCAATGTAAGGACGAGATATATACTTTGCGTTGGGTATTATTACGCTTTTTTTCAGTGATAATTGTTTCTAATAGGACTTACGTAGCACCAGCATGTCGGGAATCGGAGTTCCGTCGTACAAGGGTTCGCGACCTGGAGATCGCGGAATCTCTATCGCACGGGGTCTACTATCGCGGGGATCTCTATCGCGCGTGCTATTCGCGTGCTTGATCCTACAGAAGACGCTATTTCTGACAGCGCGGAGCATAACAGGTTATTTAATATGTGAATACTCTCGGTAGTTAATTGTTTGCCCTATTGACGTTGTGTAGTAATTACATTCAGAATGTAGCAACCATGAGTTTTATGTAAAGGAGGTAAATCGGTTCATTCTTGAACCCATAAAGAAATGGCACATCCAAAACGCCGAACTTCAAAGTCAAAGAAAAAAATGCGAAGGAGCCATTACGCCTTGCGAGGTTTCCCATTCTTCAGATTTCCGACGTGCCCAAACTGTGCAGAAACAATCATGTCCCATCGTATGTGCCCGAGTTGCGGCTATTACAACGGTAGACCCATCGTTGAGGAAACCGTTGAGGAGTCAGCATAGGTAGCCGAAGGGTTGCTGATTGCTCGCAGCCAGAGTAAAGGTCGAGTACTGACGCAAAACACTAACCCCGCATTGCAACCATCTACAGATAACAGAGTAACAATATAGGATTAGGATAAGGAATCAGAATGGCTCGATATGCTGCAATTGCCGGGACCGGTTCGTATGTCCCGGAGACAGTTTTGACGAACTTCGACCTTGAAAAGATTGTCGATACGAGCGATGAATGGATTCGCAAACGAACGGGGATAGTGGAGCGACGTATTTCCGACAACGACATGGCTACGTCCGATCTGGCGGTTCACGCTGCTCGACAAGCCATCAAAACGGCTGAAGTAGACCCCCTCGACATTGAGATGATAATTGTTGGGACAGTGACGCCCGATACCCTCTTTCCGGCGACAAGTTGCTATGTCCAACAAGGAATCGGCGCGAAGAATGCGTGTGCTTTCGACCTTTCCGCGGCATGCGCCGGTTTTGTCTATGGACTTGACCTTGCGGATGGTATGATTAAGTCGGGGCGCTACAACACCGTTCTAATAATTGGTGGTGAGGTCTTCAGTAAAATTCTTGACTGGACAGATCGAGGTACTTGTGTACTTTTTGGCGATGGCGCCGGTGCCGCAGTGCTGCGTGGGACGGATGAGCCGAGAGGAATCATTGCATCGTATATCGGATCGGACGGCGACAATGCGGATATCGATTTACTGGGCATACCAGCCGGCGGGTCTCGTTTGCCTCCGTCGCATGAGACAATAGATCAAAACCTGCATGCGATAAAGATGAGCGGTCGAGAAGTTTTCAAGCTTGGAGTACGCATCATGCCCGAATCTGCTCAACGTGTCTTGAAGCAGGCGGGACTCACGATAGACGATATCGATCTGTTGATTCCGCATCAGGCGAACCTACGGATTATTGAAGCAGTCGGGGAGCGACTCGGTTTTCCTCGCGAAAAGGTGTACGTCAATGTCGACAGATACGGGAATACCTCCGCGGCAACGGTGATAATCGCGCTTGATGAAGCCATACGCGAGGGACGGGCAAAACCGGGAGACAACATCCTTCTAGTTACATTTGGGGCAGGACTTACGTGGGGAAGTACGCTGCTGAAACTTTAGGACGCGACGTCGGAGCCCGTGATTCTACCAGTTTTGCTCTGGACTAATTGACTTTTCGCCCACGTCTATATGGTTATATGCCTGAACTTGCCTTTATTTTTCCAGGTCAAGGGTCGCAGCAGGTAGGTATGGGATTGGAACTCGCAAGAGCCTATCCTGCGGCGCGCGCTACGTTTGATGAAGCAGACGCGGTTCTAAACCGGAAATTAAGCCAACTCTGCTTTGAGGGACCTGAGGAAGCACTACGGCAAACCGAAAACACGCAGCTTGCCGTTCTGACGTGCAGCATCGCGGCGTTGAGGGTCGTACAGGAACTCGGCATGTCCCCACGCGTTGCGGCAGGCCACAGTTTGGGAGAGTATTCCGCATTGGTCGCAGCGAACGCGATCAGCTTCGAAGAGGCATTGGAGCTTGTGCAGTACCGCTCACGTTTCATGGCTGAAGCCTCCGGACGTCAAGCATGCGCCATGGCAGCGGTCCTGGGACTGGATGAGGGGACGCTTAATAAATTCTGCGAGGAAGCGCAGTCGGTCGGTGTCGTACAAGTTGCGAATTACAATTGCCCGGGGCAGTTAATCATTTCGGGCGACGCGGCGGCGGTGGAGAAAGTTGTCGAGAGGGGTGCGGAAGCGGTAGGCGCCAAACGCTGTCGCTTGCTCGCCGTCAGTGGTGCGTTTCATTCGGCACTGATGAAACCGGCATCTATACAACTCCACTCGGTAATTGACGATTTCGAATTTCAGCCCCCGCGGACGGAATTCGTCGCAAATGTCACAGGCGGTTACGTGTCCACGCCCGATGAGATTCGCCAACTGCTGGTTACTCAAGTCACCAGCCCGGTTCAGTGGGAAAAATCGATTCGATTGATTGGCGGTTCCGGCGTTTCGCATTTTGTGGAACTTGGTCCTGGCAAAATCCTTTGTGGAATGGTTCGCCGCATCCTTGACGATGCAATTTGTTTAAATGTAGAGGATGTGAAGAGCCTCAAGAAAACTGTAGAATCAATCAAATCCAACTAATCCAAATGCAACTTCATAAAAAGGTCGCAATAGTTACTGGTGCCTCGCGTGGCATTGGCGCCGCAATTTCCGGGAAGTTTTGTGAGGAAGGAGCAAGTGTAATGCTTTGCTCGCGTTCCGAGGCATCGGTTGCCGGGGTTGCGGACGCATTGGTGGAGAAAGGTTTTAGTGCGAAGTTCGCGCAGGCGGACGTGTCACAGAAAAGCGATGTCGAAACGTTGGTAGATTTAACACTTAAGGAGTTCTCACGCATAGACATTTTGGTAAATAATGCGGGCATTACCCGGGATACTCTGCTGATGCGCATGAAGGATGAGGACTGGGAAACCGTCCTCCATGCCAACCTGACAGGCACGATGTACTGCGCTCGGGCGGTACTTCGGACAATGATGCGTCAGAAAAGTGGTAGAATTATCAATGTGTCCTCGGTCATTGGACTGATGGGCAATGCGGGTCAAGCCAACTATGCGGCATCCAAAGCCGGCATTATTGGTCTAACAAAATCAATGGCGAAGGAGATTGGCAGTCGGGGCATCACTGTGAACGCGATCGCCCCCGGCTTCATTACTACGGACATGACTGCCGCTTTTTCAGAGACGGATCAGGAGCGTATCCGAGCCATGATTCCGTTAGCCACATTCGGTACACCGGAAGATGTAGCGGAATTGGCGCTGTTCCTTGCTTCTGATGCGTCTCGATATATCACAGGTCAAGCCATCCAAGTTGATGGCGGAATGGTTATGTAAACCGGTTGTCTAACAATCGGGAATTTGAAATCGGTTTTAAAGCCGTAATTCTCAATACCCTAGGAGGTTAAATAGAACTCATGGCATTAGATAAGGATAAAATTGTCACGATTATTGCTGAACAATTGCAGATTGACGAGGATCAGGTCACTCCCGATGCATCGTTCATGGATGATCTCGGAGCTGATTCTCTGGACACGGTCGAATTGATTATGGCGCTTGAGGAGGAATTTGACATGGAAATCCCCGACAGCGAAGCCGAGAAGATTCGGACCGTTCAGGATGCACTTGATTACATGGAATCACACACTGAATAGCGAAGTGCGTTGATTTGCCCCTTGTGGGCACCCTCTAAAACGCGAAACGTTGAATTGGCATCTGTCGATTGAAGAAGGGGTGTAGCCTGTGGAGCGCGTAGTTATTACCGGACTTGGCGTTATTAGCCCTGTTGGAAACTCGAAGGAGGAATTTTGGGCGTCACTCGCAGCGGGAAAGAGCGGCATAAACCGCGTCACCTATTTCGATCCTGAGGACTTTCGGACACAAATAGGCGGCGAGGTTAAAGGGTTTGAACCGGAAGCATACCTGTCGCCGAAAGCTGCGAAGCGTTTCCCCTTAGTCATCCAGTATGCTCTTGTTGCGGCAATGATGGCGCAACAGGATGCAGATTTGGATCTGTCCGATTCTGATCCGTACCGTGCGGGTGTTGGCGTGGGCTCCGGCATCGGGGGCATTAGCGTCCTTGAAGACAATGCCCGCGCTCTGTTAGAAAAGGGCCCTAGCCGTGTCAGCCCTTTCTTTGTGCCGTACGAGATTATCAACATGGCGGCGGGACAAATCTCCATCCACCTGAAACTCAAGGGACCCAACTTCGCGTCGGTCACTGCATGTGCCACAGCCAACAATTCGATTGGCGAGGCGTATCGAATCGTTCAGCGTGGAGATGCCGATGTGATGTTCACCGGTGGCACGGAAGCCGCGGTTACGCCGCTAAGTTTTGCGGGGTTTTGCAGCATGCGTGCGATGTCGGTGCGCAACGGCGATCCAGAGCGCGCGAGTCGTCCGTTCGATAAAGATCGGGACGGTTTCGTGATGGGGGAAGGCGCGGGGGTATTGGTGCTGGAATCCCTGACTCACGCGCTGAATCGTGACGCGCGTATCTACGCGGAAGTTGTGGGCTACGGCATGAGTTCTGATGCCTATGACATGGTGCATCCCGGCGAAGATGGCGAGGGCGCTTCGAAGGCGATGGAATTCGCTTTGAAGGATGGCGCTGCCGAGTTGGAGGAGGTTGACTACATCAATGCGCATGGCACCTCGACACCAGCGGGAGATGTTGCTGAAACCCTCGCAATTAAGAGCTTGTTCGGCTCTCACGCGAAACGGATTGCCGTGAGTTCAACCAAATCAATGATGGGGCACCTGCTAGGAGCCGCTGGGGCGGTTGAGCTGATTGCTACCGTGCGCGCGCTTGAGAAAGGCTATGTCCCTCCCACCATAAACTACGAAACCCCCGATCCTGACTGCGATCTGGATTATGTCCCCAATGAGGGACGTCCTGCCGATATTCAAGTTGCGTTGTCCAACGCTTTCGGTTTTGGAGGTCACAACACGTCAATCGCCATTCGTAAATATAACGGTGCGTGATTCCGGAGACGCCTCCTCACCATTGTGACACAGGTTCGTGTCCCCTAATTGACCGGGAGCACAAGCCGTACCGCTGCAAAACGTGCAAAATATTTCCTTCGCAAAACAGAGTCCAAGTAAACTCATTTTCTGCACGAGAAACTGAATTGATACCTTCCTGCGATGATTTCACATTGCTTGTCGTTCCGTTGTAGGGAATGACGAGCGATTTCCATAAAACCCGTATCCCGGTGAAATCTCTACCAAGTAATACTCCACATTGCACAGGATTTGCTATCGCACTCGCTATTCACTCGCTTGATCCTCTGGAGCGCAGACGTGGGGAGGGATCGTATTCTATTGACACTGAAGATCTCTATCGCACTCGCTATTCACTCGTTTGATCATCTGGATCGAGGAAAGGGACTCCGACCAGAACGTGTTACTTGCTGAAAGAATTATTCCGACAGGGATAATGGTGCGCTATCAATCAACTGACGGAACAGGGAAGATGTACAAGATACCACTCCTTATTCGGTCACTCGTCGCTCAATCCAACCTACAGGCTGATTTCAACAACCGAGGAAGTCTTTCTGTGTCGATGGCAAAAAACCTCATCTCCCCAAGTCGGTCCAATCTGTTTGGGCGCAAACATTCTGTCCGTTTTTCCATGTGATGGCATAGAGCAGATGAAACGCTGCATCAAAACCATCGTTTTGTTTAATCGTGAATGTCCTCTGCCAGCATTTCACCTGGAGTGAGGTCAAGTTCACCATTTAGTAGTAATTTTGTGAGTCACAAGAGTAAACGGGAACACCTCCAGTTAACATTTGAAATCCAATCTCGCACGGGAACCGAAGTTGAGTGTTGATCATTGCGGTCTGTCCGAATTCGGAAAGACCGTATTCCAAGCCACCATGGTCTCTGTGCCATGGATCGATTTTCCCGGATGCTCCTCTTGGCACTCACACAAACGGGGACGTGAAAATGAAAGTAAAAGCCCCTTATTTCTGGATGTGGTTATGCAAAACGCATGGAATTGGCCCCAAAAAACTGGCTTCCATCGCGAAAATTCTGCATGAGCATCAGCGCCAACCCGAGACACTCCCACTGAATCCGACCGAGTTATTGTCTCAATTTCCAAGATTAGCCAATATCCTCAATGGCAAAATTCGCGTGGAGGATAGCCAAGCAATCTATACCGAATATCTACGACTTAAGAATGCGGGAATCACCATGCTGCATCCGTCGGATCCGAATTTTCCGCGTCACCTGCTCGAGATTTCGCCGATTCTGTTTATCAAAGGACAGCACAAACTCCTGACATCTGATAGTGTTGCAATTGTTGGATCACGGAATGTTTCAGACGAGGGAGTCCGTGTTGCACGAACGATTGCTGGCGGGCTTGCGAGAGAAGGGATAAATGTCGTATCCGGTTACGCCAAGGGAGTGGATTCAGAAGCGCATTCAGCCGCGTTGGCGTCAGGCGGGACAACGACACTTGTGCTTCCGCACGGCATTACCGGATTGCGGCAGAAAAGAGAATTCAGGAATTTCAACTGGGAGCGCAATGTGCTCGCTGTGTCGCAATTTGCGCCCGATTCCAAGTGGCTGGCACGCCACGCGATGATGCGGAACGAATTGATTTGTGCGCTATCGAAAGCAGTTGTCGTGATTGAATCGGCGCCCGAGCAAAACGCGATAGGGAAAATGAGCGGTACGTTCAATACCGGGAAGACAGCGCTTGAAATGAAACTCCCTGTATTTGTCGTCGATCCGGAATACTTTGTAGTGCCACCGCAGGGAAATTCTGATTTGATTCGTTTGGGTGGTCACAAGCTGAATCCACGCGATGGTGCGTCGGTTGTCCTTCGTTACCTGAAAGAAATGCCGCCCGAAGCGCCAAGCGGTTCTGTTATTAATGCTAGTGAAAAATCATACATCCAGATGAATTTGATAACTGATTTGCACGCTTCAACCGAACATGGTGCTGCAGGTTCATAATGTTATCTGCTGCCTTACAATCCAATTTCTTGGTTTTCCACGTTTCTGGCGGGAGAATTTCTCGCGCCTCAAACTAGCATCATGCCATACGCATACATCGGATTTGGATCTAATGTTGGGGATCGTCAATCGTATATCCGCCAAGCTTTGGACAGCCTATCTGGTGAAGAATGCACGTCAGTGGTACAAGTTTCGTCCATCTACGAAACTGAACCTGTAGGCAACGATGAACAAGAGTGGTTCCTAAATGGCGTTGTTAGGGTGGAAACGGATTTGCTGCCACGAAGATTACTGGCGGAATTGCAAGAGATCGAGAAGAAGATTGGGCGGCAGCAGCGCATGCACTGGGGACCACGGGAAATAGATCTTGACATCCTCATTTACGATCAATTCTGTGTCAACTCACCGAGACTAGTTATTCCCCACCCGGAGATGCATCAGCGCCGATTCGTGCTTGAGCCCTTTGCGGAGATTGCACCGGATGTAATCCATCCAATCTTTCAGGAACGAATAGATAGTTTACTCCGTAGAGAGATGACTTGGGCAATTGTGCGCGTGTTCTCTCCTCCGCCGACAATCGGCACTGTATGTTGATTTCTCCGGCTAGTGGCGCCTCCCTGAAACTTGACGATTACTTCTGTTTCTACAATCGACAACGCGGTTTGGTAATCGTCAAATCGCCGATTTTCTCCCTCAGCTAGGTTCGCATTCATTGCCTGTCTGTGCGCCCACAGGGTTGCTACCAATCACTATTTCGCCAACACTTTCAAAAAACAGATGCGATACAATCCCCAAAATCCCATGATTGTCCAGAGCGATCGGACTGTTCTCTTGGAGGTCGATAATCCGACTTACGAGTCCGCGCGTGATGAATTGGCACGTTTCGCGGAGTTAGAAAAGAGCCCCGAACACATCCACACCTACCGAATTACGGCACTTTCGCTGTGGAATGCCGCTGCTTCGGGAGTGCAGGCAGAGTACATTTTGGATGCGCTCGAACGACACACAAAATATGATGTGCCGCAGAACATCATTGCGGAAATCAATGATTATGTTTCTCGGTATGGGCGCGTTAAATTGGCTGAACAGAACGACGGTCTGGTCTTGACTGCAGATGAACCGGCGCTTATTACTGAAATAACACACAGTAAGCCGGTAAAGAGTCTCTTGGGCGAGCAATTGGATCCCCATACTGTGAGAGTTCCAGGTCATCTTCGCGGGCATCTCAAGCAGGCGTTGATAAAGATTGGATTTCCAGTCGAAGACCTGGCAGGTTATGTTCAAGGCAAATTTCTGGAGATTACTCCACGAGAAGTTACTCAAACCGGCCTTGATTTTAGGCTCCGAGACTACCAACGTGAAGCGGCGGAGATTTTCTACGCGGGCGGTGACAGTCGCGGGGGAAGCGGTGTTATCGTCCTGCCGTGCGGCGCCGGCAAGACCATTGTTGGGCTTGGTAGCATGTTCAACACGAAGTGCTACACGCTGATTCTTTCAACCACCACAATCGCGGTGCGCCAGTGGATTGATGAACTTCTCGACAAGACGACCGTTTCTCGGGACGCTATTGGCGAATATACCGGTGAGCGCAAAGAAATTCGACCGATAACCGTGACCACGTATCAGATCCTCACGTATCGCAAAAACAAATCCGACAACTTTGTGCATCTTGGTCTGTTTTCGGAGATGGATTGGGGGCTGATTATTTACGATGAGGTACATCTCTTGCCAGCACCGGTGTTTCGCATGACCGCCGAGATTCAGGCGCGACGACGGCTTGGATTGACAGCGACGCTTGTACGTGAAGACGGGCAGGAGGATGATGTGTTCAGCCTGATTGGACCCAAGAAGTATGATGTGCCATGGAAGGAGTTGGAAGCGCAGGGATGGATTGCCACTGCAGAGTGTACGGAGATTCGCGTGGATTTGCCGGACGATCTGCGCATGGAGTACGCGATCTCGGGTTCCCGACAGAAATTCCGGGTCGCTTCTGAAAATCCGCGCAAATTTCAGATTGTGCTCAGGCTAATCGAGCAGCATAGAGATAATCAGGTACTTATCATCGGTCAATACATAAATCAACTCAATGAGATTTCTACGCGATTAAATGCTCCGTTGATTACGGGACAGACAGCCAACACCGATCGTGCTAAACTGTACGAACAGTTTCGACGCGGTGAAATTGGGCTACTTGTTGTGTCCAAAGTCGCGAATTTCGCCATAGACCTTCCGGACGCCAATGTCGCGATACAGATATCTGGCACCTTCGGATCGCGCCAAGAGGAAGCGCAGCGACTTGGTCGAATCTTGCGTCCCAAATCGGATGGCTCCATCGCCCATTTTTACTCGATTGTCACGCGAGATTCGCGGGATCAAGAATTTGCTCTCAATCGGCAACTGTTCCTCACTGAGCAAGGATATCGTTACACGATTCGATATGAAGACGAATATTGAGCAATTTTCAAGGTTAGAACTTACGCAAAGTTGCCTGAATCATAGAGGAGAGACAAACGAGTAAGATAACCCAATTCTCCCCGGGCCCGGTAGGTGCGATCAAGTGACCGAATAGGATCAAGCGAGTGAATAGCGAGTGCGATAGAGATCTTCGCGCGGTAGAAATCTCTTTCTAACCGCACAGGGCTTCGCCATGGCGGCGATTTCCGATGCCACGGCATCAACGCCATTGAACTGACGCTTCAGTTGCGTCATCGAATCTTCCCCTTGATCGATGAGTTCGCGTAGTTCTTCAACGGTCATGTTCGCATGCTCCATCTAGCTTTCCCCCAAGGAGAAATATCATCTTGATTTGCTAATCAAGAATTTGGATTGAGGAAGAAAAAAGCCGATCAAGGAGTTGAATAGGAAACAGGGATTTTCTATTGGCGTTTTATGGAAACTTCAGCGCACTCACTCAAGTGTACAATGGATTGCCCTCTAACTTGAACGAGCGAGTGACCGATGACCGATGTCCGTTCGAAAGTGTGCTTGATCGAAGTGAATCTCGTCTATCCCTTGATATGCACGGTCTACCGCCGATTCAAGGTCGCTTGCAAGCGCCGTCACTCCGAGGATGCGCCCGCCATCGGTCACGGTCCGGCCGTTTTTCGCTTTGGTAGCCGCGTGAAAGACCGCAACATCTTTCAGCACATTGGCTTCATTCAGCCCCATAATGACTTTTCCTTTTTCGTAAGCGTCCGGATATCCGCCCGACGCCATTACCACACACACCGCTGATCCCGGTTTCCAAGTCACTTCAACATCGGCTAAAGTTCCATCAATACACGCTTCCAGCACAGGGACAAGATCGGTTTCCATCCGTGGCAAAAGGACTTGTGCCTCCGGATCGCCAAAGCGACAATTAAATTCGACGACCTTCGGTCCGTCGTCGGTTATCATCAAGCCGACATACAGTACACCTTTGAAGATCCGCCCCTGCGAACGCATGCCGTTAATTGTCGGATAAACAATCCGATTCATTACGTAATCTCGGATTTTAGGGGTTAGCACCGGTGCAGGCGAATACGCACCCATTCCTCCCGTGTTTTTGCCCTTGTCGCCGTCTAACGACATCTTGTGGTCTTGCGAACTCGCCAAGGGGAAACAGTAGTTCCCGTCAGTGAAGACAAAGAATGAGGCTTCCTCACCGATTAACTCCTCTTCGATAACGACTTGATCTCCGGCATCATCGAACTCGCGGTCGATCATGATTGTCTTTACCGCCTGAATAGCCGCCTCCACTGTCCTGCCGGGAACTGCGCCTTTGCCTGCGGCAAGCCCATCCGCTTTAACGAAAACGGGAGAATCGATCTCTTGGATGTAAGCGATCGCTTCGTGCGGGTTCTTGAACGTGCGGTGATCGGCTGTCGGGATGCCGTTTTCGACCATTAGATTCTTGGCGAAGTCTTTACTGGCTTCAAGTATCGCCGCGTTCCGTTTTGGTCCGAAAACACGAAGTCCGCGCTCCTCGAAGGCATCGACAATTCCATTCGCCAGCGGCGCTTCGGGACCAACGACGGTCAAGTCGATTTTGACGGATTCCGCAAAATCCGCAAGTTCACCAAATTCATCTTCCCACGGCATCAATCGGCATTTGGCAAGTTCGGCGATTCCGGCGTTTCCCGGCACGCAATATACTTTATCGACAAGGTGGCTCTGAACAATCTTCCATACCAACGCATGTTCTCGCCCATTCCCACCGACAACTAAAACATTCATCTTGTTCCTTTCGCAACACGGCAAAGATTTACGGAGAAAGGGACCAAAGGACACATCACTTGACCGCCGTGATGCCCTTGAGAAACGAGTGTTTCAATGGAATCCCGTCTCCTAACCTTTTTCCGCTTTCCACTTCGTCATCTCTTCATTGATGAAGTATTCCACGAGGTCGCTGTAAATCTTCTCAATTGCATCCGGAGATAACCCTTCCTCTTCTGACCAAAGCCTGCGCTGTTTCAGCATGGATTCTACCCGGTGCATATCTCGTACGCTCGTATCTTTCGCACCCTCGGTGCTGGTTTTGAATCGTGCCGCCGCTTGCACATATTGAAGACGTTTGCCTATTAACGCTATGACTTCTCGATCAATGCGGTCAATCTCCGCGCGAATGTCCTCCATATTCGCGCATTTATCTGGCGCTTTCATTCGTGGTGCTCCACAATGGGTTTTGGTTCTATACTCCGCGTTGGGTATTACTGCGCTTTCTTTTCCAGTGATAATTGTTTCTAATAGGACTTACGTAGCGCCAGCAGGTCGGGAATCGGAGTTCCCTCGTACAAGGGTCGCGACCTGGAGATCGCTCCTACAGACGACGCAATTTCTGACAGTGCGGAGTATAGATTCGATTGAGATTTACATAATCTTGCGCTTAACGCGATTGGGATCATCCCTGAGGTGTTTCTTTGACTATCCACAAACCTTGATTTCTATGGTTTCATTCACCGGTTTTCCCATAGATGCTTGGCGACCTCGGCCTCATTTAAATCCGTTCCCCAGCCCGGTTTCGTTGGCACCGTCATGTAACCGTCAATAATCTCGGGAGGGTCGGTTACGAGGTCATCCTTCCATGGGACATCGTCAATGTCAATTTCCATTATGCGGACATTCGGCAAGACCGCGCATAGGCTCGCGCTAATGTATGAGGCGAGATGACTATAGTAGTTGTGAGGGGCAATGTTCGTTTGGTAAACTTCGGCGAGATCGCCCATCTTCTTGGACTGTGAGAATCCGTTCCACGGCACATCAATCATCAATACATCCGCGGCATGCAACTCCAAATACGGGATAAACTCGCGCATGTAGAACAGGTTTTCCCCGGTACAGATGCGTGTCGTCGTTGACTCCTTGATTTGCAGAATAGCTTCGGGATCGTACATGTCAATCTCAAGCCATTGGAGGTCAAACTGTTCCACTACCTTGGCAATTCGCAGGCAACTTTCTGTTTTGAAGTTAAAATTGAGGTCCAAACATAGCCCGATATCCGGACCTATGGCATCCCGAAATGTGCCGAGCAGCGTTTCGATGTGCCGCAGGAGTTGTGGACTGGCAACTTGGTCGGTTGTTCCTGCACCGCTGTCAAACCCGCTCCAATACAGCGACGCGGGGTCCCCCGGAAACACGATGTTGGTTTTAAGCGCCGTAAACCCCCGGTTAACAACTTCACGCCCGAGATCAGCGATATCCTCCATTGTTCTAAGCGGCGGCACGCCGATGAGTTCATAATTCCTTGCGCGCGATGTGCCGCAATGCGACCAATACACGCGGACGTTATCGCGGGTAGGTCCGCCGAAGAGTTCTACGACAGAAACACCGAGCGCCTTCGCCTTGATGTCGATAAGTGCACAGTCGATGCCTGCGATGGCTTTGGCGGCGATACCGCCGGGACTCTGCCGTGTGCGGCGAATCATGTCCCAGAAACGCATCTCGAATGCCCTCGGATCTGTGCCGATTAACCTCGGTTTCAAGTCCTGGATTGTTCCCACAACCCCGTGGGGCGACGAACCATCGCTGCATTCACCGTACCCGGTCACCCCCTCGTCCGTCTCAATCTTTACAAATGTCCACGGGCGCCACCCCGCATCCACAATAAATGTTTCAATGTTGGTTATCTTCATACGTTATGATGCCTCTTACAAGAGTAGATTATAGTTTTAGAATGCATGTGCGATGTACCTTTTACCTTTAGTTAGAATCACCACGATTTTGGATTAGAACAGGCTTTACAAGGGAGGAATTAGATTCGTGTAACTCCTTAGGATCGAGATTCAACGTGACGTGAATAAGTGAAAAGTCGACGAAGGATTTATGTTTATTATTGGGGAAGACAATTCGCGTAAATGTCGCCTCAGTGAGTTTCTGTAGTGCCCGGTTGGCTCTGGACTTGCATGGCTGCTTCCAAGAGCGCGTTTGCAAGGAACTGCGGATTTACTTCGTCTCTGCCGCGAAATGTCTTGACTTTCTCGCCGCGGATCTTCAGGACGGCGAGCTCCTTGCCGCCGAGATGGATGCCCACTTCCGCGTTACGGGTTTCGCCGGGGCCATTTACCTCGCATCCCATCACAGCGACCGGAATCTTTATCCCGTGCTTCTCCAATAGTTCTTCGGCAGCGGCGACAATGCCTTCGTAATCAGCTTCCGGATCCCCTCTGCCGCAAAACGGACAGGAAACTACGTCAAGTATATTCTCCGTCATCCCTAACGTGCGCAGCAGTTCTTTTGCCGTGAGAACTTCCTCAACCGGATCGCCGGTGATCGAGATGCGGATGGTGTCTCCGATGCCGTCCATCAGCAGCGTGCCGATGCCAAGCGTCGATTTCACATGAGATCTGCGCGGCGTGCCCGCTTCCGTAACTCCCAGATGCAATGGATAGTGTACCTTCGCGGAGAGCATGCGGTTGGCTTCAATCATGCGCAATGGGTCGCTTGATTTGACGGATATGGCGATATCGGTGAAATCGTGGTCTTCGCAGATTTTGACGTGGCGCATGGCGCTTTCCACTAGGGCTTCCGCCGTTGGAGAGGGATATTTATCAAGTAAATCTTTTTCCAAGGAGCCTTCATTGACGCCGATACGTATGGGTATGTTCGCCGATTTTGCAGTATTCAGTACTTGTGCGATTCGCTCCTCATTCCCGATGTTGCCCGGGTTAATGCGTACCTTGGCGACATCAGCGTCAATCGCGTCAAGTGCATAGCGGTAGTTGAAATGAATGTCGGAAACAATCGGAACGGGGGCACGCTCGACAAGCGTAGAAAGGGCCTTTGCGTCCCGTTCTTCGGGCACGGCGACGCGGACGATTTGAGCGCCTGCCTCCACGCAGCGGTCAATCTGGCGCATGGTCGCGTCCGTGTCGTGCGTGAGGGTAGTCGTCATCGTCTGAATCGAAATCGGCCGCAGCCCGCCAATGGGCACGCCGCCAACATTGATCTGTTTTGTTAGTTTTCGATTGTCAAGTTGAAGCAGTTGATTCATCAATAGCTACCTCGGCCGTTAAGAAACCGAGTTTTGAAGAAAAACTCGGTTTCGAGCTTCATCAGTTCAATACTTCCCGCAACGAGGTTATGAATCGCTTGTTGTCGTCGGGTTTCCCGATCGTTACCCTGACGGCGTTGGGAAAGCCGTAAGCCGCCATGGGCCGCACGATTACGCCTTTTCGCATAAGTGCGTCAGCCACCTCTTGTCCTGATCTCCCTAGCTGAACCAAGATGAAATTTCCTTCTGTTTCGATATATTCTAGACCGAACTGTTCCAACGCCTCATACAGGTAGACTTTCCCTGCGGCATTCAACTTCAAACTGCGGCGAACATGATCCGCATCATTCAGTGCGGCGCGTCCCGCTGCTTGGGCGATAAGATTGCAGTTGAACGGTTGGCGTACCCGGTTCATCATTTCAATGGTCGCCGGCTTTGCTATTCCATAGCCTATTCTCAGTCCGGCAAGTCCGTATATTTTCGAGAACGTACGAGTGATAATCACATTGCGCCCTTCTTCCACATACGGGAGTGTTTGCGGGTAATCGGGACGCTCGACGTATTCGTAGTAGGCTTCGTCGAATACAACAAGGACATCGTCCGGAACGCGTTCCATCAAGCGCTCGGTCTCGTCCTTCGCGACCATCGTGCCGGTAGGGTTGTTCGGATTGGCAATGAAAATCACCTTCGTGGCATCTGTGATTGCATCAGCCATGGCATCCAAATCATGGGCGTAATCGCGCCTCGGTGTCACAACCGATTTAGCGCCGCAGATTTTAGAAACCAGCATATAGACGACGAAGGCGCTTTCGGAATAGATGACCTCATCACTCGGCGAGATGTACGTTTCACCGACAATCTGGAGTACATCGTTGGAACCGTTCCCGAAAATGAGATAATCCGGAGAAACACCCAAATGTTCGGCGAGTTCGTTTTTGAAGTAGTATGCGTTCCCATCGGGGTATAAGTTGACCTCCGCGGCTGCTCGCTTGATTGCCTCCTTCGCCAAGGGTGAGGGGCCGAGCGGGTTTTCATTGGAGGCTAGTTTTATAATGTCGTCAATGCCAAACTCGCGTTGAACCTCTTCAATCGGCTTGCCGCCTTGGTAGGGGTGTATAGTTTCAATGCCGGGTTTGGGGTTCATAGTGTACCTAAACGATGTTGTCATTCTTCGGTTGTCAACACCCCAAAAAAGTATCATGAACTGGGGTGGATGTCAAGGTGAAAACAGTGGCTAGAGATGATGGTGAGACGCGAAGCTAGGGCGGGAAATCTACGCATCACGACAAAAAATCCTATGATGGCAAATCCACAGAAAATTGCAGCGGAATCCATTTGATTTTTCGGAATAGAGTTGCCAGAATATGGTATAATGTCAATCGTATACTGAATCTTGGATTTGGGGTTTTCCTCTACAATTAAATTATTTTACGCAAAATCTTTTCGAATTTTTTGGACAGAAAATATGAACCTTGCTAAGCAGTTGTGTGTTCTCGCTTTCTCAATAACACTGTCGATGTCTTTAGCAGTCGTTGCTGACGAGCAAGCAGAAGAGAGTATTGTGATGGAAGAGGTCGTGGTTACCGCCCGAAAGCGGGAACAGCGGTCTTTTGAGGTGCCGCTCTCCGTTTCCACCGTCCGAGGCGAAAAATTCGACGCCTTGCGCTCATCGGGCATGGATGTCCGTTTTTTGTCAAACCGCACACCTAGTTTTCAAATGGAATCGTCGTTTGGACGTGTCTTTCCACGCTTTTATATCCGCGGTCTCGGCAATACGGACTTTGACCTCAACGCTTCGCAACCGGTTTCGGTTCTCCACGACGGAGTTGTGCTAGAAAACGCCTTGTTGAAAGGATTTCCCGCCTTCGACGTGGATCGCATTGAGGTGCTGCGAGGACCGCAAGGCACGCTTTTTGGACGCAACACGCCCGCGGGCACCGTAAAGATTGAGTCGGCGCGTCCCACCCAGAACTTAGAGGGATACGGACGCCTGAGTTATGGGCGGTTCAACAGCGTTAATTTTGAAGGAGCCGTATCGGGTCAGGTTATCCCATCTGCGCTTTCCGCGCGGCTTTCGCTGCTCACCCAGCGGCGGGGAGACTGGGTGGATAACGAGCATACGGGAGAAGCAAATGTCCTGGGAGGACATCGCGACCTGGCTGGACGCCTACAATTGCTGTGGACACCTATGCCTGAGCTGGAGTCATGGTTCAAGCTCCATGCTCGCGATCTTGACGGCACCGCACGCCTGTTTCGTGCCAATATCCTGTTGCAAGATGAGGGCGATCTGGTTCAGGACTTTGCCCGTAACAGCATCGCACACGACGGACGCAATGAGCAAACGCTGAGAACGCACGGTTTGGCAGTTGAGGTGCGGTACGACATCGGGAACTTCCAACTGGTTTCGTTGACGGGACTGGAGCGGCTCACCACTTTTTCGCGTGGAGACATTGACGGCGGCTACGGTGCTGTGTTTAGTCAGCCCAGTGGCCCCGGCGAGATTCCCTTTCCGTCTGAAACCGCGTCCGGCATTCCCACGCTGCGCCAATTTAGCCAAGAAGTCCGCCTGATGAGTACGGGAGCATCCCGTCTTGCCTATCAACTCGGGTTGTATTATTTCCGAGAGTTCGTGGAAATGGAGGATTTTAACTACAATACCTTGGCTGGAGGTACCTTGGACGGGATGGTACGCCAAGAACAGACAGCTACCGCACGGGCGGCATTTGGGGCGATGACGTTCGAGTGGCTTGACGATTTGGAGTTGAGTGCGGGGCTACGATTTTCTGATGACGCAAAGGAGTATACGGCATGGCGAGACGCAGCGCCTGCTGTAACGGGCGCAGGTCCACTAGGTCCCATTCATCAGAACCCTCAAGATACGGTATGGAGCGGCGATTTGAGTCTGCGCTATCGTGCGGCGCCCGGAGTACAGACGTATTTGCGCGCGGCGCGAGGATTCCGGACACCCAGCATTCAGGGGCGCTTGCTGTTTGGCGACGCGGTCACGTTGGCGGACACGGAGACCATCCTTTCGGTTGAGGGAGGCACGAAATTACGGCTGTGGGGACAACGTTTGCACCTGAATATGGCGGCGTTCCAATACTTTATGCAGGATCAACAACTCACCGCGGTGGGCGGCGAAACAAATTTCAATCGGTTAGTGAACGCGGAGAGTACGATTGGACGCGGGATTGAAGCGGAATTTACCCTCTTACCAATTACGTCATTCGAGGTTTCAGCGGGAATCAGTTACAATCGAACGCGTATTGACGATTCGCATTTGGCGGTGCAGGGCTGCGGTGCACCGTGCACGGTTCTTGACCCGCCCACTTCCGCCACAGCGGGAACTTTTTCTATTGACGGTAACAGTCTGCCGCAAGCGCCGGGGTGGATTGCAGATGTAACTGCGCGCTATATTATGGCGCTTCCCGCCGGGGCGCATCTCATCGCGTCTACGGACTGGGCTTACCGAAGCCGAGTGTGGTTCTTCCTCTACGACTCCGTGGAATACGCCGACGATTGGCTTCTGGAGGGTGGTGTTCGACTGAGCTATTTATTGCCGAATGACGACGTAGAGGTAGCGCTTTCAATGCGCAACATCCTCAACGATACGTCTCCCACCGGGGGCATTGATTTCAACAATCTGACAGGCTATGTCAATGAACCGCGATATTGGAGCCTCGAATTGGTGCGGCGTTTCTGAGTAATACCGATCTTCAGTCCGACGGTTGAGTTGAAAAAGTGTAATCCGATAGCTTCTAGTCATCCCAACTTTGGAATCTTGGAACTTTCCCCCCATTCTTCTTGGTGAGAAAGATTGACTTCAATGCGCAACTTACTAAACCGATTTTGGCACAAACCAGTTAATACAAGGAGATGAAAATGGCAGAATTTCTACACACTCGTGTCCGTGTGAGTGATTTGGATCAGTCAATCCAATGGTACGCCGACCACCTCGGCTTCGTGGTGAAAAGCCGGAGCGACAAGTCGCCTGCTGGCAACCAGATTGTGCACATGGAATTACCTGGGAACCTGCACACGCTTGAGTTTACCTATTCCTCCGATTACGACCTCAATGTTCCGGAGGATTTAATGCACTTTGCCATCGGTGTTCCGGACCTCGTGGCGTTCTGCGACAAATTGGAAAAGGCGGGGCTTGAAATTTGGCCCGATGGCTGGCGTGAACAATTTACTTCGGGTGGAATGAAGATGGCGTTTATCACCGATCCGGATGGTTATGAAGTTGAACTGCTGGAAAGATAGAAATTTTATTTCTTATACTCTGCGTTGGGTATTATTGCGCTTTCTTTTCCAGTGATAATTGTTTCTAATAGGACTTATGTAGCACCATCAGGTCGGGAATCGGAGTTCCTTCGTACAAGGGTCGCGACCTGGAGATCGCGGGATCTCTATCGCACTCGCTATACGCTCGTTTGATCCTACAGAAGACGCAATTTCTGACAGTGCGGAGTATAATTCGTAATCCATAAGTTACAAAACCGAGGGTTCGTAGTAGTGCAATTCATTGAAGATCTCTATCGCGGTCGCTACCCGCTTCCTTGATCGTCTCGAATCAACTGTAACATTTAGATTTTGAAATGGTATTAACGTGGAGTGGAAGAGGATTTTCCATCCCTCCAATCTTTAACCAAATTGGTGGATTCCGTATTGGCGATGAGTTTGTGGTTTATTGAGGCATCCTGAATATTGGAAAAACAGAAAAGCCCCGTGCATTTATGCACGGGGCTTTTTAATCTGGTAATCGAATCCTATGCCTAAAGCCCCTCTTCACGCTCCTCCGGATCTACTACCGCGTCTGTTTCTTCAGCGTAATACTCTGGCTGAGCGATCTCAGTCAAATCTTCGTCATTTTCCGCGGCCTCATTAGGATCGGTACTGAAGATCAACAACTCATCGGAATCCTGTGCAGATGAATCCGCATTTTTGTAGCCGATCTTGCCTTCAATGAGTTCCGATGTGGCGACTGACGCCGGTTTTCGCGTCGTTGAACTGAGAAGCGCAAACTCCCTTTCATTCAATTGACGGGCGCGTTGAGCTGCCATGTTCACTGCCAAATACTTGTTGTCAACCACTTTTAGTATGTCCTCAAGGTAAACCATCGACATTCGGTATATTCCTGCTTTCATTAAGTATTTGTGGTTGGAACCGTAAACGACGTTACGAGCCCACATATTCTGGAATAGGAGGCACACGTTAATGGTACACATTAATCTACCGTAAAGTCAAGTCAAATTTCAGCGGCTAGGAAGTCAATTCTCCAAATGTAAGGATAGTATCTGTTGCTCATCCGACTACGGCCGTGAATGTCCCGAATAAGACTTGCCGCTGGTGCTTATTTAAACCTACTTGCGCGTCCCTCCAGTACGACTATTCATTTGTTGAGACAACATTTCTTGTACTTCCGCCCGCTACCGCAAGGGCACGGATCATTTCTACCAATCTTTGGTGTTTGCGGCTCCCGGTTTGAACCGGCGCTTTCAAACATAAATGGAAACTCCTCTCCCTCCCCAAATGGCGACGGACGAGGAGTTGAACGCTTTTTTCTCAAACCCAACTCAATCTCTACATCTTCAATATCTCCCGCTATCGACAGATCGACCCGCTCGCTATCGAACGCTTCTCGCATCAAAGGCAGAAAATCTACCGCTTGCAATCCGACAAGACCGCTGATCAAGAATCCGTTCAAGTCTGTAGGATTGTGATGGAACTGTTCTAGTTGTGTGCTTAACGCCTGAGCACACTCCAACTTGGCATCCGGATGAGTCTTACCGATCTCTTTAATACAGTCTACGACCGAATAGAGAGACAAGGGTTCGGCAGAAGCGTCAGCCAAATATCCTGCTAGCGCTGGAACGGCTTTTTGCCCTATCATGCCGTAAATAGTCGGAAGCTCCGATATAGCCCAATCATCATCGAAATCTTCGTCAAAATCAAACAGCGCCAACAACGGCTCGATTGCATCTTCTGCTTGAAGTTGCGCCAGCGTGCGCCAAGCGTGCACTGGAGCCCAGATTTTCAAGGTCTCGCCGCTGCCTCGATTGAGTTCATCGTCGAGCACCATTTTCACGAGTTCAGGGACATGTTCCTCCGTGAACCCAAGTGACAGATAATTCGGCCATTCCGTTTCTCCGCGAGGATCTCCATAGGCTAATAGTTGTGCCACAGGCTCCGTGTATTCCGAATCCACCACATTTTCCTCCACTGCCGTTCAGGATGTCACCCCCACTATGAAACTAAACCATCAGCAGGTCGAGTTCGGGATTGAAACATCGGTCTTTCAATTACGGATTAAAGATAACTTTTGCTTTCGCTGTAAGTCCTATTGGTTCTTCAGGGTTAAGTGTGGGAATGAAACTTGCTACGGGAAGACGCGTTTGCCTTATGAGTTCAAATTGATTGCACTAGTTCCCAATATGGTTCTGGAGCCCCCAATCAATGCGCTTTTGATGATTTCGGCAATGATTTGATGTTGCGACAAGGCTTTTGTAGGGAATAACGATCGTTATTCCCTACTGCCGGATTGGACGGATTTGAGTGCTCGACTGCGTAAGTCCTAAGTTAATTTCACTTTCCACACTTAACTCTGAAGAGCCGTCCTATTTTCGCCTCGAAATCAGTCGCATTATACGTAGCCTTCCGAAATCGGTCAAGCCCAAAGTCGTGGCGAAACAGGACAATCCCCATGGTTTGAAATCATAAATCCTTTCCGTTTTGCGCTGTCCTATGTTATACTCAATGCTTTTAGTACCATCGCCATTTCTCGGTTTCCGTCAATGGTGGAGATTCTTTACATTTTAACCGAGACGCAGAAGACGGTCTCCAAACTTCCGCTCTTTCAATCTTCCAAGTCGTTTCGGCAGATGGCTTCAATGCCAAAACTTGTTTTTGAGGAATCGGGCGGTTCTAATAATCCACCTCCACGTTAAGGAGTAACAACTATGGCAGAGAGCCAGAACCTTCAAGCCAGTCATCTTCATTCGATTGTTCGCCGGCTGTTTGTTTCTGCCGGCACCCCGCTCCATATTGCTCAGGACGTGGCCGAAATCTTGGTGAATGCCAACCTCGCCGGACACGACTCACACGGCGTGCTCCGAATTCCCGGTTATTTGCAAGGCATCGAAAGTGGTGGTTTAAATCCTACTGCCGAACCTTTGATTATAAAAGAAACCGATACCACGTTGATAGTGGATGGGGGAAGCTGCCTCGGTCATTTCGCTGCACGGCAGGCGATGAAGTGGACGATTGCCAAGGCGAAGAAGGCGAATCTTTGCGGCCTAACCCTCGCCAGTACGGGCCATATTGGGCGATTGGGAGAATATGCGGAGGCTGCGGCTCGAGAGGGGTGCATTGGGATTGCCACGACTGGCGGCGGTTGTGGACAGGCGGGTGCGGTCGTCCCATTTGGCGGTGCCGAGGGCGGTCTCGGTACAAATCCCATCGCCGTGGGTGTTCCGACTGGCGATGACTCACCGTTCATCATTGATTACGCGACGAGCATGATTGCCGAGGGTAAGATCCAAGTGGCGCAGAGTAAGGGTACGGATCTGCCTGAAGGCTCCATCTTGGATAAACACGGTAACCCATCGGTGAAAACGGCGGATTTCTATGACGGCGGTTCCATCTTACCGTTCGGCAGTCACAAAGGATACGCGCTGTCGTTGCTAGTCTGTATGCTCGGAGGTTTGTCCGGGAACTTCAATATTGAGAGGGGATCGATGCAGGGATACTTTATGCAGGCAATCAATATAGAGTCTTACACCCCTCTGGAGGAATACCAACAGGGGGTGCGTGCCTTTCTCGACGGAATGAAGCGGACACCACCGGCGCCGGGATTTGACGAGGTCTTGGTACCTGGTGACTTCGAATACCGTACCCGAACTCATCGTCTCGTTCACGGAATTGACCTGCCGGACACAATATACCGGCAGATTGGTCAGTGCGCCGAGAAGCTAGACGTTTCAATGGACGACGACGCTACCGAAGAAATCGACCGGCAATTCTACGAGACATGATAGAGAAACAGCAACGGACTAGCGTGTGAACACCTCTATCATTTTATACGGAGGTACCGTTGAATCTTAAGCTGAAAACAGAGTTCGTTGCCGACACACTGGAAGAGGCGCTTGGCGTCTATGAAGACCAAGCCGAAGACAACGTCTTGGATTGTTTGATGCGCACCGTTCTCTCCCAAAACACGAACGATGTCAACCGTGACAAGGGGTATGCAGCTCTTAGGGATAGGTTCCCCACATGGGAAGATGTATGCAAAGCCGATGTCCAAGCTATCGGCGAGACTATCAAGATTGCGGGGCTGCACACGCAAAAAAGCCGCACCATTAAGGACTTTCTGACGTGGCTAAAGACGGAACGCGGGAAGTTGGATTTGGAGTTCGTCTGCGAGATGGAGACCGAAGCAGCCCGACAATACCTCTGTCAACACAAGGGGATTGGCATCAAGACGGCTTCCGTGACTCTCGCCTTTGTTTGCGGTCATGACGTGTTCCCTGTGGATACCCATGTGTTGCGAATCAGCAAGCGACTTGGGTTCATCCCGCCAACCTGCACTGCGGACAAAGCGCACGAGTTAATGGGAGAAATCGTTCCCAGGGGAAGAGCATTCCCTTTCCACATGAACCTGATTCAGTTTGGACGACAGATTTGTAATGCCCGAAAACCAAAGTGCGATGTGTGCGCCTTGACGGAGCACTGCCTGTATTTCAAAGGAAAGCTATGAAGAGTAGTATGTAAATCGACACGTTATGGAAATTCTTGGAGCACAGCAATTCCGCTCACAAGTTGACGAAGCTTAAGGAGAATTGAATGATTGCACCACATGGATCCGATAAACTTAATCCGCTCTATGTTGCGGATGATGCCCGGCGTGCGGAACTAATGGAAGAGGCGCAAGAGATGCCGAGTATCATCATATCCTCGGGCGCGGCATCATCCGCTGTAATGCTCGGTTCAGGTTATTTTAATCCGCTTACCGGGTATATGAACATCCCCGACGCCATAAGCGTCGCCGAGAAAATGACGACCATGGATGGGCTGTTCTGGCCCGTGCCAATTATGAACATCGTCAAGGCGGACCAACTTACAACGGCAGTCGGGGATGCCAGTCGGATTGCGTTGCGGGATCCAAACATGGATGGCTATCCTGTTATTGCAATCATGGATGTTTCCGAAGTTGAAGTCCTTACCGATGCGCAAAAAGGGGTGCTCATTGAACATACGTTTCGTACGACGGATCCGGAGCATCCGGGAGTCGCCGCTTTCAGCGCTATGGGGGATCGAGTAATATCGGGGCAAATCCAAGTGCTCAGCTATTCTTATTTCAAGTCCGATTTTGCCGATACATTTCGGACCGCCCCCGAGATTCGTGAAGACATAGCGAAGCGAGGATGGAACAGGGTTGTCGCTTTTCAGACGCGCAACCCCATGCACCGAGCGCACGAAGAGTTGTGCCGTATTGCCCAGAAGGCGGTCGGCGCCGACGGAATCCTGATTCACATGCTGCTCGGCAAATTAAAACAGGGGGACATTCCGGCTCATGTGCGCGATGCATCGATTCGGAAGATGGTGGAAATCTATTTTCCCGAAAACACCGTTTCCGTCACCGGGTACGGCTTCGACATGCTTTACGCCGGACCGCGCGAGGCGCTGCTGCACGCCGTATTCCGCCAGAATTGCGGCTGCACGGACCTCATTGTCGGGCGAGATCATGCGGGTGTTGGCGATTACTACGGTCCCTTTGACGCGCAGACAATTTTTGACGAGATCCCCGAAAATGCGCTTGAAATCGAAATCTTTCGCGGCGACCACACCGTCTGGAGCAACACGTGTGGCAAGATTGTCATGATGCGCGACTGTCCGCACGGGCCCGAGGACTATCTCTTCCTGTCAGGCACAAAGGTCAGGGAGATGTTGGCGGCTGGTGAGAAGTTGCCCGAAGAATTTTCGCGTCCGGAAGTCGCCGAGATCCTGATGCGGTATTACCAAGAGGAAGAGGGCACCTAAAACACGGCGATGAATTACCAGGCACGGGGAGTCGGTTCCATCACGATGCGCTAGTAATATTTTTCCGCGCAACAAGTTTGGCAACTATCATGCAGGCAATCCAATACGTCAAAAGCATCCCGCGGTATTTGGCTGTACGACTACTGGGCAAACACATCGGCGAATTGTACACCTCTGGCGTCTCCTGCATTCGTCTGGCTGAAATAAAAGAGCCGCAAATAATCGGCGCAGAGTGGGTAAAGATTAAAACATGCTTGAGCGGAATCTGCGGCTCCGATCTTGCGACGATTACCGCGAAAGGAAGTCCATACTTCTCACCTTTCACCTCAACCCCATTTGTGTTGGGGCACGAGGTCGTTGGAGAGATCGCGGAGGTCGGCGCCGAGGTTGAGGGGTACGACATCGGCGATCGAATTGTCATTGAGCCCGTGTTATCCTGCGCCATCCGAGGGATTCAGCCGTTTTGCTACCAGTGTCAGCGCGGGCGGTTTGCCAACTGCGAAAACATCACGAAGGGAGACATCTCCTCGGGAATCCAGACCGGTTACTGTCGAGATACGGGCGGTGGCTGGAGCGAATACTTTGTCGCGCATCAAGACCAACTTCATCATGTTCCGGCAGAATTGTCCGATGAGATTGCAGTGCTTGCCGAGCCGTTCGCTTGTGCGCTGCACGGCGTCCTCGAAGCAGACTTGGATGATAGCGCCGAAATCCTGATTATCGGCGCGGGGACCATGGGATTGCTCACGGTGGCAGCCATCCGCGCACTTGAAAAAAAGAACCGGATCTTGATAGTCGCCAAATACCCACACCAACAGAAACTCGCACGCGAACTTGGCGCAGACGAGATTGTTCCACACGATAAAAATCTTTACGCCAATTTCTGCCGCTTGACAGGGGCGGAAGCTCATCAACCGGAACTGGGCAAACCTGTTCTGCTTGGTGGCGCCGATGTTACATTCGACTGTGTCGCCTCCGCCACCACGATTGACGATGCTCTGCGCTTTACCCGGGCACAAGGGCGCGTTCTTCTCGTCGGAATGCCGGCTATCCCCAAAAATATCGATTGGACATCAATCTGGTACAAGGAACTGAAGGTCAGCGGGGCTTACACATACGGAGTGGAAAACTATGGTGGCAGGCAAATACGGACTTTTGAACTTGGAATTCAGCTTTTGGGACAGACGGGAAAACAGCTACTGCCCTTGATTGGAGATCGATTTTCGCTGCAAGATTACCGTGGCGCAATTGAGGCAGCACTCCACACGGGTCGTTCAGGAACGGTGAAAACACTTTTTGACGTCCGGAGTTGAGCATTGGGCGGAATAACGTTCCGGTGCACAAAATATGGTAAGCGTGCGAAGGAAAACAGCCTATGAAATACTTGACCTATTTTGGCAATCACCTAATCAACGCGGAATTGCCTGATAACTCACAGATTTACTATGCGAAACCGCCAATCGCCGGCATAAAGCGCGCCGACATTCCCGCCCGCGTGGAGGAGGCATTTGAAAATCCGTTGGGAATGCCGCCGCTTCGCGAGCTCGTTGACGGAAACACCAAGATACTAATTGCTTTTGACAACAATTGCCAACCGTTTCCAATGACGAAAAAGCCCGACCTTCGCCAAGTCATGATTGAACCCCTGCTATCAATGCTCTACTCCTACGGCGCCGAGAAGGCGAACATCCAACTCGTGTGTGCGGGCGGGCTGCACCGCAAGATGAAGACGCCCGAGTTGGCGTATATGCTGGGCAAGAACATCATGAACGAGTTTTTTCCCTCTCAACTGAGGAACTACGACGCCGAAGACCCCGACAATATCGTCAGTTTGGGAAAAACGGAGCACGATGAAATCGTTGAAACGGATCGCGCCGTTGTGGAGAGCGACTTGGTTATCTATGTGGATACCATTCAGATTCCGCTCAACGGCGGTCACAAGTCGGTTGCCGTGGGAATGGGCACCTACAATTCCATCGCGCCGCACCACTCGCCGCACATGACGGCGGAAAACCCGCACGTCATGCAGCCGGAGCATTCGAATATGCACGATAGCATTGAGCGGATGAGCCGCGTCATTGAACGGAGCAGCAAGATTATGGTGCTGGAAGCCGCCATGAATGACGCCATCTATCCGGCGCACTTGCGCTATCTCGGCAAGCCGAACGACCAATGCAACCTTTTCGAACGTATCATAAAAGCCTGCACTCCGGGGACGATGTCAATGCTGCCGGAGGGATTGAGGTCGAAGATTTTCAAGAGTATCCGCACCGATTATGACCCCGTCGAAATCAACGTCGGTTCTATTGATGGTGTTCACCCGAAAACCCTGCAGGTCATGAAAGACCAGTTGATGATTGATGTGCCGCGGCAATACAGCACGTTGGTCTTCGGACTTCCCGATCTGACGCCGTACGCCATCGGGGCGCGCATCAACCCCATCTTGGTCGTCAGCGACATCCTCGGCTATATCTTCAACTGGTTCTACAACAAGCCGCTTATCAAGGAAGGTGGTGTCGTGATTATCATGAATCCGACGTTCGAGATCTTCCACGAGGAGTATCATGTGCCCTACCGGAAATTCTACGAGGAGGTGCTCAGCGAGACCGCCGACCCGTTTGAAATGCGGAACAATTTTCAAGAGAAATACGCTCGCGACCCTTTCCTGATCGACTGTTATCGGGACAAATTCGCGTATCACGGGTTTCATCCATTTACGGTTTGGTATTGGGCAACCTACGCCTTGAAGTATCTGTCCAAGATTGTCCTCGTTGGTCCCAAAGATGACCGCGTTGCCAAGCGGCTAGGCGTAGATTGGGCGAGGAATTTGAATGACGCCCTCGGTATGGCGAGGGAAGTATCTGGTGAAGATGATGTGGTGGCGTTGACAATGCCGCCATTCATCTATGTAAATGTCCAATAGTAGTTTGAAGGCAGCCGGACCCCTAGTATTCAACCTCGGCTGATGGCTGCGATCTCGACATCGGAAGAAGGAGGAGTTAGAATGGGAATATGGGACGCGATTGTGATTGTTGCGATTCTTGGGATTTCCGCGGAACTTGTAAAATCTCTGTTCAAAACCCATACCAAGTCCAAAACCGTGAGCAAAGACGAGCTAGCCGAGCTTCGTGATGCAATCTCAACCATGCGCACTGATCTCGATGAAATCAAAACTGATTTGAGGACGGTGGTTATTCAAATGGATGACCTTAAGTTGTACAAAGTCGAGTCGTCGATCGTCGACGAAAAGGGCTAGATTGGCGATTTAAATAGCCGCACGCCTTCCTTGGAATCGAGTTTTTTCTTCAAAACTCGGTTTCTGTTAGATCCTGTTTGAATAATAGGTGCCAATGCCATTTTTTGCCATTTGATGAACGGTTTTTCATCTTTCTACCGTGACTTGTTGTACACCTGTAAGATCTCTATCGCGCTTGCTATTCACTCGCTTAATCCTCTGGATCGAGGAAAGGGACTCTGACTAGTAGGTGTTACTTGCGGAAAGAATTATTCCGACAGGGATAATGGCGCGCTACCAAGTAACACACCACATTGCGCTCCGCTGGAGCGCGGAGGTTGGACGCATCACGATTCTATTGACATTGCACGGGATCTACTATCGCCGTCGTTATTCACTCCGTTGATCCTCTGGAGTGCAGACGCGGGGAGGAATCATGTTCTATTAACATCTCACAGGATCTACTATCGCACTCACTATTCGTTCGCTTGATCATCTGGAGTGAAACCATTCTACGAAGGAACGCTTTTTCAAAACCTGTCATAGAGCGAAAAATAAGTGTTGGTTGCTGAATGAATTATTCCGCCAGGGATGATGGCGTGCTGTCAATTATGATGCGGGATACGGCCAACTGAGAAATTAAACTTTTAGGCGCTTGATAATGCGGAAGGTAAGTAAAAACATGTCAAATCAAACGAACAACAAGAAAATTCCGACTCCGGAGGAACTTCAGAAGGAGTTTGAGGATTTAGTCAAACAAAAATACGGCGGAAACGTGCGCCTCGTCATGGCGGGTGCCCAACCAACCACGGCCGAGACAACAGACGAAGAGCCGCCCGAACCCAAGCGCACCTTCGATCCGAAATTCGATCTGAAGCCCAGAGAGATTAAACAGTATCTCGACCGCTATGTGATTCAACAGGACGAGGCGAAGAAAGCACTGGCAATCGCGGTATGCGATCACTATAACCATGTGCGTGAATGCCATGAGGATCCGAAACTTGCGGATACCGATTATTCGAAACAGAATATCGTTATGCTTGGTCCGACCGGGGTAGGTAAGACGTATCTCATCCGTCATATTGCAAAACTGATCGGCGTGCCGTTTGTCAAGGCGGATGCCACCCGTTTCAGCGAAACCGGGTATGTGGGAGCAAACGTCGACGACATGATACGCGATCTGGTCACTCAAGCGGATGACGATGTGGAGCTCGCACAATACGGTATCATCTACCTCGACGAAGCGGACAAGATTGCTACTCCTCCGAATATTATCGGACGTGATGTCAGCGGGCGAGGCGTTCAAATCGGGCTGCTAAAGTTGATGGAAGAAACCGAGGTGGATCTTCGGAGCGGGCACGATGTCGCCTCTCAGATGCAAGCGATGATGGAGTTTCAGCAGAAAGGCAAAGTCGATAAACAGATTGTCAACACTCGCCACATTCTTTTCATCATCAGCGGCGCGTTCACGGGCCTGGCTGATATTATCAAAAAACGCTTGAACCAACGAAAACTGGGATTTAACGCATTGGTGCAAAGCGATGCAGAGGAAGAAGATTACCATCAGTTTGTGACACCGCAGGATTTTATCGAGTACGGTTTTGAGCCCGAATTTATCGGACGCTTACCGGTGCACGTCATCTGTCAGAATCTGTCGGTCGACGACCTGCACTATATTTTGAATCACTCCGAAGGCTCAATCATCCGTCAGTATGAACAGGCGTTCCGCGCCTACGGAATCAATGTGATGTTCTCAGACAGAGGGCTGCGTCAAATCGCTGAAAAGGCGCATGTTCAGAAAACTGGAGCACGTGCACTGATGACCGTGTGCGAGAAGGTGCTCCGTGACTATAAATTTGAACTCCCCTCTACTCCGGTCAGGGAGTTTGTCGTCGCTGAAAAGGTGGTTGATGATCCGGCTGGAGAATTAAAACGAATTATGGGGGATGCCGCTTACAACCGCCAAATTGTGATGCGCGAGCATGTTCGCCAATACGAAGCGCGGTTCAAGGACGAACACAAGATGCAGGTCTCTTTTGACGATGAGGCGACTGAACTTGTCTGCAAAAAAGCGGAGGATCGCGAGTGCCTCCCCGGAGAGATCTGCGAAGAGATACTTCAGAGTTGCCAGCACGGTCTCAATCTGATTAAACAGAATACGGGACGGAAAGAGTTCACTTTCACCAAAGAGGTGGTAGAAAATCCCGATGAAGTGCTTGAGAGCTGGATCCGGGAGTCCTACAAAGCGAAGGCTGGTGAAACAGAGGGAGCGCTTTAGAAACGATCGAACGAGAGGACAACAATCGGGATTTCCTATCGCACCCGAATCTCTATCGCATTCGCAATTCGATCATTTAATCCATCCGATCGGTTAATCGATAAAGATTCCGCTAAATCGCGACTCTGATTTGCAGTGGAGACTGTACGAGAACGGCTCCCGGTGAAGCCATGAAACTCTCTTACCGTCGCAAAAGGATAAGATATGCGAAAGCTAAGTGTTGGTGTGGTGTGTTCGCTGGCGGTGTTCGCCATCGTGTTCGGGTTGATGGCGCAGAAGGACGATGCGGCGACTGAAGGTAACGTCACTCTAGCCAAACTCGGCGTAACGGAAGCCCAAAAAACCCAAGTAAAAGCGCTTTGGGAACTCAAACGTCAAGCCCATATTCAGGCGCTCAACGATCTGAAAATCCTGAACCGGTTAGCCCGGGACAAGGTTGCCTCCGATGACAAAATTGGAGCAACGCTCGAAGAACTCCGTCAGCGGCGGCTAATACTGAAACAGGGGATACAGTCTGCTGAAGACGAACTCATTGAGACCTTGCCCATTCGCGCACAACTTCATCTCACCATCTTGGGCGTATTGGACAACGGTTTAACGCGTCGAATCGGACGGGGACGGGCTGGGAGCGAGGAGTTAAAGACGAAGGCAGGCGGCGTTCGGGAGAGCGGCAAGGAGTAGAAGACAATCAGAAATAGCGGGCAAAAAAATGGTGGAGGATACCAGGCTCGAACTGGTGACCTCTTGCATGCCATGCAAGCGCTCTCCCAACTGAGCTAATCCCCCACCTTGCGGATATTGTACCCCATCATCCGATGAAGTGCAAGAGAAAAACGCAATGAGTAGATGCGGGTTTTGGCAACAAGATATAGGGTTGACGGGTTTGGGGGTTGTGGGGTATACTAACGTTGTCACCTTTGACAAGGGAATCACACGGTTGCCATCCCCGATACTATAAACATTCGCCCCAAAAGTTAGCATCTGCTCTCCCAATATTATTTTCAATAATTATCGAAAATAACTGCAACCAGTAAATGATTTTGATCGTCTGGTAACTGCGTCAGTTTCTCAATATTAGAGAAATAGAAAGGTTGGTGCATACGCACACGGAAACTAACAAAGGTGTGTCCGATGACGGATCGTGAAAAACTTGAATCTGAAATACGTCGTTTGGCTGAACAAGAAGTAAAACTCATCGAGCATCAAAACAAATTGAAGCGGAAAACCTCGGCTTGGACTGCGCTAGAAATTAAGCGAATAGAATGTTCTTCATATCTTGCCATATACAACATGCAATTAGCAGATATGATATCTAATACCCGAGGACGCGCCAAACTTTATGGTGTTGAATACTCGTCGGATACTAATCCTCAGTACATTATACGCCACGGACTTCAAAAAGCAGGAATTGATCCCACGGAACGTATCAAGGTGCCAGCGTCGAATGATAAATCTGAGAAATCCATTAGATTAGGTGGGTTTTGGATATTCGGTGCAATCACGATATGCGTCTTGTTTGTTGCATTTCTCATCAAAATTGGTAATTCTAACGACGACAATGATACATCTTACGCAGATAGACTTTCCGAAGCTAAATCTATGGTGTCAGATCGTGATGCTAAAGTCATGATAGGCAATTTGGTGGTATTAGGACATCTGCCATTCTCACAGTTGCCACAATTTACCAAAATCTTGGAATCTTCAAAGTATTACTATACTGATGACCTAATGCGTGTCAAATATGCTTTCGTTGAGGTTACTGGAAACCCATTTCCATACTGATGCCTTCAGGCTATACGGTTAATCTTATCCAATCTAAATTGGATATTACTCATTTCTCGTATAGTTTCATCCTTGTTTTCGCATTCAGCCAAGACGATAATACTGGTGCTTTCTTTTTTCTTCAAAATGACCTTCCATATGCCTTGTATCTGAACAACTTGTATTTCCTCAATGGAGTCGGCATTTATAAACACCTCATCGCTTATTTTAACAAGCATGACATCTCCAAAATCATTCTTGATAGTACCACCTTGATGCCGGAGCCCGCGTAAATCCAAGTCCGGCATCAAAGGAGGTGCTTAATGGATATGTTAGCACTGATAGCCTTAGTCGCTATCATAGCTATAATTTTCAGGTAGCGCCTGAATAAGGACCTTCGACTTTCAGGCTAGAATGTCCTTTTTCTATCCATACACTCTTCACGTAAAGCAATTCTTAATGAAGTAGTCGAAAATATCTTTCCGTTTCCAATTGTTATACTTCCAAACTGCTTCGGCCACGTATAATGGCAGGAATTTGACTTTGTACTTGTGGTGTTGTCCGTACCAAGCACGTTTGAGTAGGGACCAGAACCCTTCCAGCGTGTTGGTATGAAACTCGCCGTCCACATATTGCTCCTAATGTTTGGGAGGTCTTGTGACTCATATAACGTTCGACTGCCGAGTAGACGTTATTTTCGTCCATCATCAATGCTGACCCATCAGGATTCATTTTGTCCAGCACAAAATTGAGCACTTTGCCAGTCGTAACGTTAGATACCGCTTTGGTCAACAGCTTTCCGCCCCGTCGAGCGAATCCCAGTACCGGCGTCTTCTTCGACCAATTCTGGTCTTGGTCGGTTTTTTCGTCGTCATCCGTTTATTACCGCGTCGAGTTTTACCGCCGACAAGGGTTGCGCCTGCATCATTGATGCCTTGTAGGATTCCTTGGAAATTCAATTCTTCGTTTAACCTAACCTATTTAAATTTCAGACGGTTTCCACATAATCCGATTCACCCCATAATCGCAAGAACACGCTCCAAATCTGCCGGCACATCCACTCCGACCAACCGGTGTTCCGTCTCGACGACGCGGATCCTCACGCCCTGTTCCATGAATCGCAACTGTTCCAATCCCTCCGAACTCTCATACGGTGCGCGCTCCCACTTCGTGAAAGCGAGCAGGCACTCTTTCCGATAGGCGTATAATCCGACGTGCCGGTAGATTGGGTTTGTTTCTATCCAGGCGTTCGAGAGGTTGCCGGGAACGGACGCTCTGGAGAAGTACAGCGCGAACCCATCCAAATCGGTGACAACCTTCACGACATTGACATCCCGATAGTCCTCCTCACTATCGACGCGCTGCTTTAGTGTACAGACCTGCACCTCCGGATCCTCGTGTAACGGTTGAATCATCTGATCGAGCATCTTCGGTTCAAGCAGCGGCTCATCGCCTTGGATATTGGCAACCACCTCGCACTCCACCTTTTCCGCGACGAACGCAACCCGATCCGTCCCGGTAGAAAACTCCGGCGTCATAATCACGTCCCCGCCAAAGCCCTTTACGGCGTCGTAGATACGCGAATCATCGGTGGCGACTACGGTCACGTCCATCGCCTCGGCGCGCGAGGCGCGCTCATACACGTGTTGAATCATCGGTTTGCCACGGATATCCACCAACGGTTTGCCTTCAAATCGACTTGACGCGTACCGTGCGGGGATGACTCCTACGGTTTTCATGCTGCTGTACCTCTCCTTCTTGACCACTAACCCCGTTAAACGGTAATCCTCGGTAGGTGACCGAACGTTGCAGCTAACGGCGGATGCGCGGCATCAACCGGCGAGATTTTCATGTTTGGTGCGTACGGCGAGTGCGATGGGGAAAGACGTTGTCGCGATGCGCAATTAACCGCATTCTATCACGATCCCGGTACGACTTCAAGCGGAATATGGTCCTAACCCGGCAGGCGCAAATCGAATATTCGTGCCCGTGTTGACGCCGAGTCCGCCGGATGATCGCCTTTCGCTCTTCGTAGGGGACGCAGATCTGCGTCCCCTACCGCTATGTTTCTCCATCGGAGTGCAATGTCTGTAGTAAAGACGCACCTTCCTCTTCCGATCCAGCGGAGCGGCATGTCTATACCTATAACAATTTCTCCCATCCGTCCTTCCCAATGTTCCGACCAGCGTCGAGATTGCGCGCGATTAACCCGGTCCAACGGGGAAAACCCGTTGACACGAATTTTTTCGATATGCTATGATTTATCTAATCCAAGGAGGAACCCACAATGCCAACCCCCGATTTTGCCCGCACAGATTTTAACGGTTTGACAGACCGAGATGTACAGTTCCTCGTTGAGAATTTCCCCAAGCCGGGACGCAGCTACGAGGAGATTGCCTCGTTGATTCACGATCTCCCGGCGACATTGGAATCAAGGTTGCAGAGTGAATCCCTATTCGACAGAATTTGCGACCCGAGCGAGCGAATACTACAGATTTCTCCGTTCCTATTTTTCAGCGTATTGTTGCGGCGTAGCCTTACCGATTGCCGTATCCTGGGTGACCGGCGCGTGATTAACTATATCTCCAATCTGCTAAGCATTTTCGTCCAGACAAATCGGCTCTATCGAATCGATCAGCACGATCAACAGGCCGTCAACTATCTGACCGATATGATTGCCGAGGCACAAAACGCCGATTCCCGCCGCCAGTTCCTGATATACTCTCATATCGGAAATTATTCCCTTTATGTAACGGGACTTTTTCCGGGATCAATCGAATACAGGCAGCGATACAAAAACCGCCCGTTGGGGGCGCAATTTTACATCGATTTCGGACGCGAATACTATGAACAGGCTTCCGGGCACACAATCGCACGGGAGTATGAGCTGGACGAAGTCTTTTTCAGGTTATCGATTATGTTTGAAGTCTACAAGGACGCGCTTAATCATCTTGTCAAACAGTATCTAATTTTGTCGTAACAGATTTCATGCGCCTGCATTCATAACCGAAAGACTATTGCAGAAATAAGCCAAACATAAGGAACTCATGTCGAAGCATCAATGTGAAGCGAATATCATCGGCGCCGGGAACAACGCACCGGTCGCCGCAATTCATAACGTGAAAACTCTGAGTAATGCTGTATTCCTCTTAATTCCACTCCTTGCTCTCGGGCTTGGTTGTCAAACAACCACTCTCAATATTGCGGATATTGGCACGAGCGCGAATCCGCTTGTCAAATCGGGCGAATTGATAACGGACGAGGTTTGGGCGGGTAAAGTTCTGGTTTCCGGAGATGTTCTTATATCGGAAGGCGTGACATTAACCATCCAATCCGGGACGGTCGTTGGTTTTGAGCCCGCTGATCCGCCCTACCAGTTGATTGTTCAAGGCACGCTGTATGCCGAAGGGGAACCCGACAATTTCATCACGTTCGGTTCTCTCGGTACGGCGGATGAAGAGCCGAAACCGGGGGATTGGGCGGGCATCTTCATTGATGTCGCAAGTCAGAATGCCCGCCTCGGTTACTGCCGCATACGGGACGCCATAAATGGCATCATTTGCCGGTCGGATGCGGCACAGATCGAAGACTGCCTATTGAGCAATAACGAAGTTGCCATAATCTGTGACAACGCCTCGCCAATTGCCAGCCGGAATCAAATTGATACGAACGGCACCGCAATCAGGTGTCTGGGTAATGCCGCTCCAGATTTGGCGCACAACGAGATTAGGGCGAATGAGTACGGAATCAGTTGCGACGACGATTCCAGACCAAAGATTCAGCGTAACGAGATTATCGCCAATTACCGAGACGCGATCCTGTGTTACTCCACTGCCTCTCCGGAGATTATCGCAAACAACATCATCATGAATCGCGGGTGGGCTGTGTACGAAGGTGGTCGGCTACGCGACAATTTTCTTCGCGGCAACAACGAGGCTGGGGTAGACGTAGTCGAGCGCGGAACGGGAAGAGACGGCATCCAATATTACGGCGTGGAGGAAATCTTCGATCCGCGGTCATCCCCTGTGCCCGACGCAGGCATTCCAAGGGAAGGGTATTAGCTCGATTTTGCAAGAAGCACAATACTTTGGCGACTATGCCCCCGTCAATCGCAGCAGGCGTTTTAAATCGCAAGAATGCTAGTTGAATCGCGTTAATTACCGCTTACAGTGGATTGCCAAATCCACTGTGATAGAGTTCCCATTAGATTCCTCGCAAGATTGATAGACAAAACGCCATTCAGCATGAGAAAAAAGATGCAAATCCGTTTATCTCCGATTCCCGTGTTCTCTGGGGGCTCACTATGCACGACGTGCTAAACATGAACCGGTTCCTTGTAAAGGAACACATTGGGATGTTCAAGGCGGCGAACAATTACGACATCTACGACCCGGAAACCGGGAAGATGGTGATGGTGTGCCGAGAGGACAACCTTGGCTCCGTTACGAGGCTCCTAAGATTTACGGATTGGAAACGCAACACACCCTTTGATATCGAAATCAGAACCTCCGACGGCGAGCCACTGATACGAGTTACCAGAGGGGTTGCCATATTCCTGTCCGACGTGAGCGTGTACGACGAAAACGATACCCTAATCGGCGGATTCCAGCAGAAATTCTTCTCCATCGGTGGCGCATTTGATATACTCGACGCGCAGGGGAACTCTTTGTGCAGCTTGAGAGGAAAATGGACGGGATGGGATTTTAGGTTCGTTCATAATGACATTGAATTTGCGCATGTCTCAAAGAAATGGGCTGGAATCGGGAAGGAATTCTTTACAAGCGCCGATAACTACATGCTCGAAATATCTGGCAGTGTAAAGGCAAACAGTCCGATTCGCCAACTCATTCTAGCGGCGGTCATGTGTATCGACATGGTTCTCAAAGAGTAACTGCCTTTTTTGGAACGTACTGTGGAGACTTCACTTTCTCGCATCAATGCGACGCGGAGGATACGGTTTCCAACCATGATATTCAATTTTGTTCAGGAGGTTTAGATGAAACTTGATAACGGTCTTCGGTTGACATGGCTGGGGCACGCCACGGTTAAACTTGAGTTTGGAGGTCAAACGACGCTAATCGATCCATGGGTTATGGATAACCCTACCTGCCCCGACGAGCTGAAGACTTTCGATAGAATTGATACCATGCTCATCACGCACGGACATTTTGACCACACCACTGACGCGGAGGAACTGGCGAAAAAACACTCGCCAACCGTAATCGGGATGATTGAAGTTACCGGTTGGCTTGAAAAAAAGGGCGTCCAAAACACAATCGGCATGAACAAAGGCGGCACTGTTGAATCCAACGGCCTCAAAGCGACAATGGTTCACGCCAATCACAGCAGCAGCTTCACGGAAGACGACGGCACAACTGTCTACCTCGGTGAGCCGGCGGGATATGTCGTCGAATTTCCGAACGGATATAAGATTTACCACGCCGGCGATACAAACGTCTTTGGAGACATGCGGATTATCGGTTCCCTCTATCAACCCGATCTGGCGATATTGCCCATCGGCGACCACTTCACCATGGGCCCGCGCGAAGCCGCTTGCGCCATCGAGTTGCTTGATGTCTCCGCGATTCTGCCGATTCACTACGGCACCTTTCCAGTGCTCACCGGGACACCGGACGCCCTGCGTGAACTAACAAAATCCTTGGATGTCGAGATTGTCACACTTCGGCCAGGCGAAACCCTGAATTAACCATGACGTTGCTAAAGACTCTGTCACGTTTAAGATTTCCCTTATGAGAAGACTACCTTTCGTAATCCATATATTTCTATTGTCTCTGTCCCTTTCTGTCCACGCGGATCGGGTGTACTACCAAATCAAGATGTCGGGCAACCCTGTCGGCTACATCTCCTATGAGATAAGATCCGGCGACGACGATTTGACGATGCAAACGACAGTGCTGTTCAACATTGGTCAAAGCGAATTGAACCAGAAAGTCAAGTTTGTAGCTGATACCCGGTTAAACTCTCAAACGCAGTTGCCGATTGAATACCAGCTTTCCACGTACATCAACGGGTTTACTCAATCTACGGTTGAGACCACGTTTGAGGGTGACACAGCAACCCAACGAATCGTCGCTGGCGGACAGAATTTTGATAACGAGCTTTCCCTGCCGGCGCCGACGTATCTCGTAGACGACAATTTCAGGATTGACCACTACAATATTCTTCTCGGACAGTTCGACTTCAGGAAACGCGGCACGCAATCGTTCAATATTCTTACCCCGCTAGCCATCCCGCGCCAACCTAAAACCGTCGAATTACGGCTGACGTGGGCTGGCGGCGAGAAGCTTACAGTTGGGGAAGAAACCTACCAAACCGACTGGCTTCAGGGGTATAACAGCGGCTTGGCGATGGATTTTTGGTATGATCGACAAACTCGGCGGATTGTGAAATGGGACATCCCTTCACAAAGTACCGAGATTGTACTTGCGGACGATTCCGTGCTGCCGAGGCAAGATGCAATTGAGAACCGTTTGGCGGCGCTGCGTCAAGATGCGAATCTGCCTCGCCTCAGCGTTAATCGAGAACTTGGTGCTGCAGCGGACCTTATCGCGTTGCAAATGCGCCTTGACCTCCAGGTTTCTGTATCAGGTGAATTGGGCCTCGATGTTTCAAATCAGTGGTTTGAGGGTAAGGTGCACCCAAGCACCGAGACCGCGCATATTGCCGGCGTCCTTAACGTCAAGTCGTATAAACTCCCTGAACGGGCGTCAAACCCGAGACCGATTCAAGATAGCCCTGCAGACGAATCCTCCGGGGAGATTGAAGTGAAAGCAAAGGAGATTGCTGCCGGAACTGATACACGCTACGATGCGGTGAAAGCGGTTGTCCATTGGGTGACAGGGGAAATCTCTCACATTCCGAGGATGGTTTCTGTCGATGAATGTCTTTCAAACAAATCCGGCAACGCGTTGTCAAGATCGCGGCTTGCGGTCGAACTAATTCGTTCGCTTGGCGTTCCCGCGAACGTTCTCGGGGGACTGCTGTACACGAATAACGGTGTATTTGTCCAACATCACTGGATAGAGGTAAACCTTGGGGGGAATGAAGATTGGATGGCGATGGATTCACTCACTGGGGAGACCGAAGGTGTTGGCGCGGCGCACGTTGCCTTGTGGAGAGGAGATGGTCGCTTGGCAACGAAACCCGGCAAGATGGAGGTACTCGATTTTCAGAGCGCCATGATTACTTGGCAGGATCTGATTCCGTTGCAAGTCGGCGAGCGAAACCAATATTCCTTTGCGCGTGACGGACAAGCTATTGGGGTGAGCGCGAATCGTGTCGAGCGAATTATAACCTATGACGGCATCCAATGTTATGAAATCGAGGCTGCCTTAACCCTTGATGATGACGTGCTCGGTCGAATCGATGCCCAATCAAGTCTCTATCTTACGCTGAATGGTAAAGCGCTGTTTTATCAATTGGAGATGGAGGTAAACGGCGAGAAGATGTCCTATGAATATACCCGGGAAGGGGCTCGTCTTCGATTCGGGATGGATGGTAAAAGATTCAAAATGTGGGTCGAGAAAACACCTCATTTCATTGGAGACCTCTCGTTTTGGGGATGGGACCTAATCTTCCGTCAACAGGAACTTTCGACCGAATTGCAGTGGGAAGTCAATCTACTCAATCCGCGGGATGCGACGCTTCGTTCGTCGCAAATCATTGTCGAAGATGCCGAGGACATCGTCGTCAACGGTAAGAAGTTGAGTTGTTTCCGCCTGAATGTGGATGATCAGATATTCTGGGTCTCCTCCGTTGGGCGCCTCATCCGCTACCACGACCCGAAGAGCAAACTCGTTGTGGAGTTAAATCCGTAGCCCCTCGTAGCGCGTAAGTTGGGTTGAACGATCAAGAGAACGGACAGTGGCCGCGATAGAGGTCCCCTCATACACGAATCCACATGAACACTAGGATAGAATCCACCTTACATTAACATTGTCTTATGGTGGAGAAAGTGAAACCCAACGCTTCAACCAATCCGACGCGCATGTTACAATAAGTTGGGTTTCACTCGCGTATTAGCGAATTAAACAACATGTGAGTCTAGGGTTTCTAGTTTCCCGCCGCATTTGATTAAGGTTTCCGTTCAACCCAACCTACGCACTTCTCACGTTCATCCGGCTCAAAGGGCGAAGCGAAATCTACGGGCATCTTCCCTTCCTCAATGGACCGACGCAGCGCTTCAACGTCTTCATAGGTGAGATGTGGCGGATTTTCCATTGCTTTGATAAGGCTCTGTGCTATTAGGTTCTGTCCGTTTTCCGGCTTGCGTTTTTGCATTGATTTCCATGTAAGAAATTCGATGTAGTCTTTTAACTGTTTTGCCTCCGGTTCAGGTAGTTGTGCTATAGTTTGAATTATCCATTCCTTCGTAGAAGATTGCATCAGTTTGGGCCTCCTTAATAATCGTGCTGGATTTAGTTGGTTTCGAATCAACCGGTGGCGAACTCTTCTGCTGTTTGCGCCATAACAATCGTCCTTGTATATCTTTTAGAGGGCACATGGGAGTCCGAAGAACCGAAATATCATTCCCGCAAAAGCTGATTGGCTGGCATATTGGCTTCCCATAGCCGCGCCTCTCTAGTAACACTAAATTATGCGGGGAGTGTCATTTTCCCATCTTCTTGCGCGGCTGAATTGAGAAAGGAAGTTTGCTAAAATAGTAGCGCTATGCTCTCATAGACTGCCACCGCTGTCAAGTGTAGTTTCTCCCTATAGGCTTTACTGGAGGGAATTCACGCCGTTTCCAGTAGCGTTTGTTTCTATAGGCTCGGGATAAGAACACGTCCTTGATATATCTCAGAAAACCTTCATCAACTTGTCCGTCGCCTTCAACCCGGAACCCGTGAGTATTGAGACAACCACCTCATCCCGGCCGATAACCCCCTCCTCCACAAACTTGTCAAACGCCTTCACGACAACCGCTGAAGTCGGTTCAACATAAACGCCCCTTCGAGCAAGAATCTTGATTCCGGATGTAATTTCCTCCTCGCTCACAATGGTGAATGTCCCATCTGTCCCTCGTTGGGCATCCATTATCATTTCCCCCCGAATCGGGTATTCCGCCGCGATTCCCTCGGCAAGTGTCTCATACGTCTGCGAAGTGCGCTTAATCTTCCCGCTTCTGCTATATGCCTTGTAGATTGGGGAGCACGCCGCAGACTGCACGCCCAGTAGGCGAGGCAAATTGTTAACAATTCCCTGCGCATATAGCTCGCTGAACCCGATGTACAAGCCGAGGTAGACACTCCCGAACCCGATAGGGCAAATCACGTGGTCGGGCGCTCTCCATCCAAGTTGCTCGGCAATCTCGTACGCCACCGTTTTTGTTCCCTCCAGAAAGAACGGATTCCAGTTGTGAGACGCGTAATAGGTGGTCTCCGCCGCCTCTAGCACTGCCTCGGTGGTCGCCGCGCGGTTACCTTCGATTAGCTTGAGACTCGCTCCGTAGGCGCCGATCTGCGCGAGTTTTCCTTTCGACGTGGACGCGGGGCAGTAGATAGTGCAACCGATTCCGGCTCTCGCGCAATAAGCGGCTATCGCGGCGCCGGCATTCCCCGACGAGTCCTCGACGACTTCTCGCATTCCTAGTTCTTTCAGTTTGGAGATTAGCACGGAGGCGCCACGATCCTTGTACGATCCGGTCGGCGAAATAAAATCCAATTTCAGGTAGTGTTTGGACGCAGTATCATGGAACGGACGGAGCGGCGTCATGCCTTCGCCAAGTGAAACGATCGATGAATCATCATCAACCGGAATGGCTTCGCGATAACGCCAAAGCGTACCGCTCCGCCTCGAAATCTCGTCACGCGGTAAGAGATTTTCCGACGTCCTGAGATTCAGGGCGCCGCCGCAGTCGCATTTGTAGCGAATGGTGTCGATGGCGTATGTGCTCTGGCAGGCATTACAACGATATTCGGTCATCTATCCGCTTTGTCAATTTATCGCTATACATCTCCGCCGACTATGTTATACTGTATTAGTTGCCTCTTCCAACATACGGCAGATTGTAGACGTCTAGCCACTCCAGACCTCTGAAACTCACCTGTTTTGCGGGGGTACGAGTCTGTGATAGTATATCAATCTCCTTATTGGGTAAGATTCATTTTTCGTTTGGCAGGCATTTTCGTATTGTTTTTTTTCTTTAGTTGGTTGAGGATACAACTGTTCGATCAAAATCCTGTAAGTTTAGATGAGGAGGTGTGCAAGGCGGAACAACGCGTTTACAACCGAGCGACACAGGATGAGGATTTTGCGAAAACGGAAATGGAACTTGCCTTCAACATGCTGATTCTCGCTATCGCGGGGGGCGCTATCTTCGGTACTAACTTAGGTTCCAAACGCGAAGTGGTTCCTGCGATTACCGGTGTATTAGCCTGTGTTGTCGCCGGCTTCGTTGGTGGTCTTTGGGCCATGGTTCTTCTTGACGCGGCGCCAACCAGTGCCAGACACAAGCTACTTCGAGTGGGAGCGCTGTTCGTGATGATGTTTGCCTTGCACTATTCATCGGTGCTCCGATCGCCCATACCCGAACTCGTGACCGCCAAAAGAGAGCTACGTGAAAAACAGCAGCAAACGGCCGACGCCTACCTACTGTTTGATAGCTGCCGCGAGAAGCATGGGCAGTTATCTGAAGAGGTGGAAGAATGATAGTTTGAGTTACTCGGAGGACGTTCAAGTTGTAAGTCTCAAGTCAATGTCGCGCGGGATTCACTACGGTATTCCTTTCGATCACCCGACCAAATAGGAAGGGCGATAGGAAATTAGACTCGTAAATCACTCGCTTGATCCCGCCCTATTCGTTCGGCTCATCCCACGGCAGTGGCACGCCGAGCCTTTGACTGACGGCACGCGCCGACTGCTGCTCCTCCGCACCGTAACGAATGCCTTCCCGGCGGTGCTTCTCCGTCAACTCCGCTTCAAGTGCGCCCGGCAGCAGCGCGCGATCATATCCCGGCATCGGTTCGTGTGTATCACGCACATCCTTTACCATCCGATCAACCTCCGCTGTGAATACCGCTTCGGGCACCACGGAATCGACGTGGATGGCGAGAACCATTCCCCCCAATCTAGCGCCACTCCATTTGGCGGTGCCTTCGGGCGGAGGTTCGGTGAATCCGGTCAACCCACCGCCGAGCAAGCTGGCAATCGCTGTGTATCCGATGCTCTTGAAAAACGCCGCCGGAATCAATGACAAGAGTTCGTCAAATTCGGGACCGCGTTGATAATCCGCCAAGATACAGGTCGCGGCATCAAGCACAACCGGCGGCTCCTCATCGGACGGAATGGCAAAACAGATGGGCGGGTTGCCGAAGTAACCCAGTTGCGCCCCACGCTCTCCGGCTCTGCCCTGATCGGAATACCCCTGCACCGAAAATCCGATACAACCTGACTCGTTACACATGCGTGCATAGTGACCTGCCGATCCGTAATGCCCGATATAGCGCACAAGTCCCATTCCGATGCCCAACGCTTTCGCCTTCTCAATGGCGTGTTCGGTCGCACGAACCATCGGGAGATAACCCAGTGTTCCGTTTCCATCAAGAACCACGGCGGTTGGCGATTCATGGATAACCTGGATGTCAGGCTGCGGATTGTGACTCCCATTCTCAAAACCGCTGCAGTAGCCATTCGTGTTCCGTGTTCCGTGAGTGCGCACACCGCGCAGATCGGAGTTCACAAGCAACCGGCTAATCAGCATCGCGTGGTCGTGGGTCAAACCGGCTTTCTCATAACAAGCCGTTGAAAAATCGAGCAAACGGTCTTCCTGCACTCGCACAAATGATTCCGGAGGTCGATTCATGTATACTCCTCGTAAAGTTGTACTGATTTGATGGTTAATGGGATGTACGCGCTGCGGCTCGCAGCGGGTCTTCAATCATTGCATCAAAGATACTCGCCAACTGTTAGCTCCCTACCAACTTCCGAAGTATACAGTCTGGACTGGGAGGAGTCAATCGGAAGCCGTCTCTTCCCAAGGCGACTACGAACCGAGACATCCGATTCCTATACTTTGCGTTGGGTATTATTGCGCTTTCTTTTCCAGTGATAATTGTTTCTAATAGGACTTACGTAGCACCATTAGGTCGGGAATCGGAGTTCCCTCGTACAAGGGTCGCGACCTTGAGATCGCGGGATTTCTATCGCACGGGATCTACTATGGGAGTTCTATCGCCCTCATTATTCATTCGGTTGATCGTTCCATATTCAGTCACTTGATCGCTATTCACTCGCTCGATCCTACAGAAGACGCAATTTCTGACAGTGCGGAGTATAAATCCGGCCAACTATTCCGGATCCGGGAACAGGCACTGCTCTTCTACGAAGTAGGGGCAATGCGGACAGTGCCCCGTGTTTTTCTCGAATTTCCCCGTCTGAATGACTTCGATTCTCTCAATCCACTGCTGTTCCAGATGTTCTAAGTTGTCCAGGGTCAGGTTCATCGAATGAGCTTCGGCGATCGAGGTAAAGAAAATTGTTGCCGGTATCACCTGCTGTTCCGGGTAAAGCCGATGAACCAGCAGCGTGCACAATTCGACCTTCGGACGGTAGAAGTCTATCCACGTTTCAATCTCTGACGAGTCGAATTGATTGGTTTCATAGTCGATAATTTGCCATAGCCCATCCGAGCCTTTGAAGAGACGGTCTACTACACCATAGATAACGTGATTATCGAACAGCGCGTGAATCTCTTGTTCGCAGCAGCTTTCGTTGGCGGCTAACGCCAACTTCCCTAACTCGGAATCCAAGAAGTGTTTCACGTGGAGAGCCACACCATTTTCAGCGAACTCGTCTGACACGGATTTCACGGCAGTGTTGATTAACTTGCCCAGATCGCGATTGCGATCCGCATGTGTTCTAATTTGACCAAGTACGCTGCGAATTGCGAAATCTTGCAGATTCGAATGGTTTTCCTCCGGGACGAGGACATTTGTGTCCGGTAGACCGAGGCGATGTTTAAGGTAGAACTTCGTGGGACAGTGGATATAGCTCAATAGTTGCGGGACAGCCAGATTTTCGCCTGCCGACGTACTTTCCAGCGGCTCTATGTAAATCTCGGGAAAGTCGGCTGGAGGTTTCGAAAGTGTCGGTGTTTCGCTTGGGAGATTCATCTCCTCGGTGGAATGGAATAGTCGGATGGGAAGATTGAACGAAATTGGCGTTCGCGAGTTTTCAGTAAAGGTTTCAATCGTCACGGGGAATTCAATCCGAGATTCGTTAGGCGCCTCTGTCAGTTCGAGAGCGTTTAGCATCCAATTGAACCAACAATTTCTAGGTGGTTCACCGCTTAAACCGACGGATCCCGAGAGGATGAGTCTGTCGCGAGCTCGCGTTGCCGCCACATAAAAGAGTCTCTTTTCCTCGGCGACAGTTTTTTGTTCCTGGCGCTTTTTCATGACTTTGGCAATTGATGGGTTACTGCCCTCGTAGTTCTTGTCGGGCTTTGCCGGACTGAAACCGATGCCTATATCCTCGTCGATGAACGGATCTTGGTCAAATTTGAATTTTCTACTTAGGTAAGGGAGGATAACAACCGGAAACTCCAGCCCTTTCGCGGCGTGGCTGGTCATCACTTGAACGACATCCTCTGAAGACTCAATCCTTGCCTGACCTTCGCGGTCCTCCTCTTCAATCAACAGATTCAACCGTTCTATGAAATCGGAAAGTTCGGAAAATTCCGATTTGTCAAAGTCGCGCGCCATAGCCAACAGTTTTTCAAAATTTGCCCATCGCTGTCCGCCGGAAAGCCCCACGGACAGCGTTCCAACCATACCCGTATCATTGATTATCCGACGGATGAATGTCGCGATGGGCAAACGGCCGCAAATTTTCAGATGTTTTTCCAAAGTCTCACAGGCGCATAGGAGAAAGTCTGAAGCCTTCGCCTCGAACTGCCCTCTAGAATCCTGTACTTGGCTGTGGTTATCGCCATCCGTCGCGGATGTGCCGCTTTCTGCTGCGTAGTTCTTGACCCCTTCCCAAAATGAATCCTGATTGGAATGTTGTGAGATTTCAAATAATTCCACATCGGAGATACTGAAAAACGGTCCTCGCAGGATTCCAATCAACGCTACATCATTGGTTGGATCTTCGAGAAATTGCAGGTAATTCCATATATCATAGATTTCCTGCCGCTGATAAAACCCAATTCCGCTCGTGACGCAATATGGAATCCTCGCTTTGATTAGTGCAGACTCGATATCCGGGAGTCGGGTGCGGCTCCTGATGAGGATAGCGATGTCGCTGTATCGCATTGGACGCGGTTCTTCGGTATCGCGATCCCGGACGAGTTCGTTGGACTGAATCAAGTGGCGGATACGTGAGGCAATTAGCTCGTTTTCTTGTGCCCCTAGCTCTCGTCCGATGATTAATTCTACGTCGCCGGGCGCCTCGTTTTTCCTGCCCATAATCAGCGGTTCATACGCCACTTCAAACTCATTGAGATTGCCATCCCCCATAATCCTCCCAAAGACCAAATTGACAAAACCGACAAGGTTCCGTAGGAAACGAAAAGCCTCCGGGAGATGAATATCGCCTTGCTTCTCCGATTTCTCCGCTTGAAGGGTTTCCGTCTCCCACACAAAATCATCGGTGTTTCCGGACTGGTACGCGCTCATGCCCGTCAAGGTTTGGCGGAATGTTCGTACATCCGCGCCGCGAAAGCCATAAATGCTTTGTTTTCGATCGCCAACGATGAACAGATTGCCCGATGCAAAGCCGGAGACTAACGGCTTGATTATATCGTACTGCAAACCGTTGGTGTCCTGATATTCATCTATCATGATATGGGAATATTGACGAGCAAGGCGGCTGCGGATTTTGTCATCACCCAACAGATTCTTGACCTCGATTTGAAGGTCCTCGAAATCTAATGCGCCCTGTATCAGTTTGTAATTCGTGTATTGCTCGTGTATCAGATCATAGATAGCTAACAGCGGATATGTGACGCGGATGAGAAAAGCATCGTCCTCGGTGAGGGAGGGAAAAGACTGGAAATGTTGCGCCGCTTCGGTGAGGAACTTGATGTCGGCTTCAACCGCGGTGGTATCAATCCTTCTGCCAATGAAATTCTGTTTGGCAATATCCCCGGCCCGGGTCAAGATTAAGAGGGAAATCTCGGAAAGAATCGGCAGTGAGGCTATCGTGTTTCCCGTGTTCTGAAGCTGCTTCGTCAAATCTCTGACTTTGGACGCATTTTTCCCTGTCGCAATACCTAGAGCGGCGTTTAGAGATTTCACCCATCGGTCAACCGGAAATTGCTCTCTCAAGCTTCGTCCTAATTCCGCACCTAGAAATTCCTTCCACGCTGCCATGATTTGATCGTCCGATTCACGGTACAAGGATTTAAGCAAGTTATTGGTCGCATCACGATTGTTCAAAAGTTTATTGAGGATCCCCTCAAGTTTCCTCCGACCGAACATTCGCAGCAGATTGGCAAGCTTTTCCCGCGTTTCATCTCCCCGTGGACGATTGGCAATTGATCTCAGCGTTGAATCGACCGTGTCCCGAAGAACCAGCCATTGGTCGACTCCCTGCAAAATGTCGAATCCTGAGCCGATGCCTTTAACCGGATATTGCCGCAAGATTCGCGCACAGAACTCGTGAATAGTCGAGATGGGTGCTGCGGTGAATTCTTCACGGATGGCTTCCAATTTCGCCAGCAACCGATCGTTCCCGGCGCTTGAGGCAGTCTTCTCGTCGATCTTTTTTAGCACGCGCACTTTGAGTTCGGCGGCGGCTTTCTCCGTGAAGGTAATGGCAACGACACCTCGCACGGAGACATCGGATTCCAGCAGAATTTTGAGGTAACGGTTTGCCAACACCTCGGTTTTCCCAGATCCCGCTCCGGCTGTTACACCGATATGCCGATTCAAGTCGTGGGCTTTCTTCTGATTTGGCGTGTATTGCACGACCGGTTCTCCTCAATGTGCGGCTTAATGACGCGGACTGATGAGCTTGCCTCCGTGGTCATTTGTGCTTGAATGGATAGATTGGCGTATACACCTCATGCTGTTGCGGGGTACGACAGGTTTAACGCGAACGTAGGATGGAACGTTCCGAGAAGGTTATATTTGAATTGAAAGCAGATACTTTTACCCTGTCTGTTGATGCGAGTCGCGAGCGGGCAGCGGAACAACATCTTCAGGATGAATCCAAAACTGAAGCGCATCGCCCGTCTGTTTACCAGAGGTGCCGGGGTTGTGAAGCACGGCTTTGATTCTGACATGGTCGGTGATTGAGAGTTGGTATTCCTCGACGCGCCCAAGATAGGTTGCATCAAGCACCTTGGCATGATACTGATTGGGCGTGGTCGGCGGGATGTTCTCGGCTGAGTTTATCGCCTCGGGACGAACTGAGCAGTTTGCTTCTTCACCTACGGCAAAGTTATGGTAGACGGACGCGGAGTGAAGAGTACCAATCGGTGTATCAATCTCAGCCGACCCGTTGGACAGGGAGCGAATCTTGCCACTGATGAAGTTGGTCTCGCCGACGAAACTGGCGACAAATGCGTTGGCGGGGAAACGGTAGATTTCGCGTGGTGTACCCACCTGCACGATTTCGCCGTCTTTCATGATTGCCATACGGTCCGCAAGAGAGAGTGCCTCGGCTTGATCGTGGGTGACATAGACGGCTGTAGTTCGGGAGCGCGAGTGAATCTGTTTAATCTCGTGGCGCATTTCGAGGCGTAACTGAGCGTCAAGGTTGCTCAAGGGTTCGTCAAGCAGCAGCACGCTTGGCTCAATGACCAACGCGCGTGCCAGCGCGATTCGTTGTTGCTGTCCGCCGGATAGCTTGTTCACGGGGCGATCAGCGTACTCCGGCATCTGTGCCATCTCAAGCGCCTGCGCTACGCGCTTTTCTCGCGTCTCCTTGTCAACCTTGCGGAGCACCAGACCGTATGCAATGTTCTCGTACACGGTCATGTGCGGCCACAGCGCATAATTCTGGAAGACCATTCCCGTGTTCCGTTTATGCGGCGGCACATCATTCATGACGCGATCGCCGAACATTAATCGGCCGGCATCGGGCTGATAGAAACCGGCGATTATCCGCAGACATGTCGTCTTGCCGCATCCCGAGGGACCTAGAAGGAAAAATAGCTCGCCTTCCGCAATCTCAAGACAGACATCATTGACCGCCTTCGTAGTATCGAATGTTTTGACAATATGATCTAAACGAATTTGCAAGGACAACTCAGAGCTGCCTTTCGCACGTCACTCTTGACTTCCATCGAATTCTGAGCGGATTAACTTGCCGATACGATTGAATCGGATTCTCTTTGGAATCTCCCAGATTGCCCACGGTTTACTACGCCGGCTGATGCTGTCGTACGACCAATAGACCATAAACGCTTGTCCCTTGACGTCGTCGAGCATGGCGGGTCCCCATGTTCTGCTATCGCTGCTCTGATCTCGATTGTCGCCCATCGCAAAAACGAAACCTTCGGGAACCGAGAACGGCTTGCCGTCCGGAAACTTGCGGTAGAATCGATCCCGCGAAATCTTGAAATCGGCAAACGCGTCTCCGTCAGGAACATACTGTGGTCTGAGGAAGGGCGGGAAATCACGCCTATGATATGGGAAGGCCAGATGTTTGGTATAGTTTCTGTCATCAATCGTTTTACCATTCACACGAAGAGTATCCTCCTTCGTTTCCACGGTATCTCCTTCAATGGCAACGGCGCGTTTGATGAAGTTCTTCGCCTTTTCATGCGGCGGAATAAATACGAACACATCTCCGCGGGCGGGCTTATGAAAGTCGAAGAGTTTGATATCGGTACCTGGAATCTTAATACCGTAGATGAACTTACAGACGAGGATGCGATCCCCGATGAGTAGCGTATTCTCCATGGAGCCGGATGGGATTTTGAACGGTTCGATTATAAAGGGGCGGATAAACCCAAAGACAAGCACAAAAGCAACAACGGCAACTTGTATGTATTCCCATACAACAGTGTTTTGGAATCTTTGCCAGCGGCTTAGCTGCTCGGCTGCGTCAATTTGGGGTGTGTTCATGAATGCATGGCCTCCAATACTAAGAAAAAAGGGAAGTGTTTAGTGGCTAGTGATTAGTGGATCTCTACGGGATCTCTATCGCCTTCCTTAATCAGTCAGTTGATCGCTCGCTGTCCACTCGCTTGATCCCTACTACAAACCGGAAAAATGGGTATTCACACAAGGTGCGCCTAGAAAATGGCAAAAAAGACCGTGTAGATCCATAGTGCTCGACTCCAGAAATCAAGGGCTAAACAGTTTCGAAAAAAGCATATCAGAATGCGAGGTTGAGTGAGAGTGATCTCCAGATCTCGATTCCGCTAGAGATCTCAGAGATATATACCTTGCGTTGGGTATTATTGCGCTTTCTTTTCCAGTGATAGTTGTTTCTAATAGGACTTACGTAGTACCATCAGGTCGGGAATCGGAGTTCCCTCGTACAAGAGTCGCGACCTGGAGATCGCTCCTACAAAATAAGCAATTCTCAGCAGCGCGGAGTATATAACTTATGTAGGAATACTTTCCACTATCTGTTTTCTGGCGCGACGCCGGAGAATAGGGTTGAAAGGCTGGGAGAGTGAACGGTTGAAAGATTCCGTTCCACACCATCCGTAATCTGTATAGTTCATTCTTGAGACTTGTCGGCAATCGGTATCCCAATCTAGAGCTCAATCGTCTACTGATAAAACCGCCATGAAAGCCTCTTGAGGCACCTCAACATTGCCAATCTGTTTCATGCGTTTCTTGCCTTCCTTTTGTTGTTCCAGCAGTTTTCGCTTTCTTGTGATGTCACCCCCGTAACACTTGCCGGTGACGTTCTTTCGCAAGGGACGCACGGTCTCGCGTGAGATAATTTTGTTTCCGATTGCGGCTTGAATCGGAATCTCGAACATCTGGCGCGGGATCAACTCGAGTAGTTTGTCGATACATGTCTTCCCGCGCGAATATGCCATATCTCGGTGAAGAATGCTTGAGAGCGCGTCCACCGACTTGCCGTTGAGCAAAATGTCTAATTTGACGAGATTCGCCGTTTTATACTCGCCAATCTCGTATTCGAGCGAACCGTATCCGCGCGTCACCGATTTCAATTTATCATAGAAGTCTACCAGTATTTCGCTTAGCGGGAGATCGTAAATAACCTGCACCCGTGTTTCATCGAGCTGATTCATCCGAATAAACGCACCGCGGCGCTTTTGACAGATATCCATCACATTCCCGATGTAGTCCCTCGGAACAATAATATCGGCAGTGATATGAGGTTCCTGAATGTAATCGATTTTGTCACGCGGCGGCACGTGGGCGGGATTGTCAACTTCGTGGCGGTTCCCGTCCGTAGTGTATATGTGGTATTTGACACTTGGAACGGTTCGGATAAGAGACAAACCGAACTCACGCTCAAGCCGTTCCTGAATTACCTCCATGTGCAACAGTCCCAAGAAACCGCAGCGGAACCCAAATCCAAGTGCAACGGAGGTCTCCGGCTCAAAGTTAAAGGAGGTGTCGTTGAGTTTGAGTTTCTCTAAAGCCTCGCGTAACGTAATGAAATCGCTTGTGTCCGCCGGATAGAGTCCGCAGAAGACAAGCGGCTTCATCTCCCGATATCCCGGCAACGGGCTGGATGTTGGGCGACTGGCGTGCGTTACGGTGTCGCCAATCTTGGCGGTCGCAATCTCTCTGACGCCGGCGATTAGGTATCCAACGCTGCCGGTATCGAGTTGGTCGACCGGCGTCATGGTTGGCAAAAAGACCCCTACCTCCTCCACGTCAAATATCTTGCCAGTTGCCATCAGTTGTATCTTGTCGCCCGGTTTTATGGTGTTGTCGAAAACGCGGACGTACATAATGACGCCTCGATAGTTATCGTACATCGAGTCGATAACCAGCGCCTTGAGCGGCTCATCCCTTTTTCCACCGGGATGCGGGATGCGGGTCACAATGGCTTCCAATATCTCGGTAATTCCCAGTCCCTCTTTCGCGCTTACCAGAAGTGCATCCGCCGCAGGAAGACCGACAATATCTTCTATTTGTTCCTTCACCTCATCCGGACGAGCAGTCGGCAAGTCGATTTTGTTGATGACGGGGACGATTTCGAGGTCGTGATTCACCGCCAGATAAGCGTTTGCAAGCGTTTGCGCCTCCACCCCCTGTGCCGCGTCAACGATGAGAACGGCTCCTTCGCACGCCGCGAGGCTTCGTGAGACCTCATAGGTAAAATCGACGTGCCCCGGTGTGTCGATCAGATTGAGTTCGTAGATGTGCCCGTCCTTGGCGCGGTATTCGAGTTTGACCACCGTAGCTTTGATGGTGATACCGCGTTCTCGCTCCAGATCCATCTGATCTAGCACCTGATCTCGCATCTCGCGTTGCGTTAGGGTGCCGGTGTATTCGAGCAGACGATCACTCAGTGTACTCTTGCCGTGATCGATATGGCCCAGAATACAGTAGTTTCTAATTCTCTCTTGGTCGGTCATTGACAGTGGTCGGTGGCTAATGAAGAATGGTAAGAAGAAAATTCCGTTCTTCGCAAATCATCGTTTTCAAGCACGAGTATATGGTAAATAAAGTTTACAGAAGTCGTATGGAGAGTACGTCATGTATCAAGCTATTGTGTAAATCACAACACAAATTGTTATTCTTGATGCAACGGATGAAGCAGCGTTGCTGCTAATATTATTGTAGTGTCTTTTGTTAGCGAGGATGGCTATTGTGAGATTTTCTCATTTGATGCTTCTTCAGCCGCACATGGACAAGCCTAGTCAAAATGGAGGCCAGGATAGGCACTAGGAGGAAAGTTAAACCCATGAAAGGTATCTCATCGACCCTAAGGCCGAAAAAGGCACCTACACCGGCGATTATTACAATTGCCAATATGCCAGATACACAACACAAACCTACAAACACCAGCACACAACTGCCCCCGAATGCCCAAAGTCCGGTCGGAGCAGAGGCGCGTTGTCGTTTCCGTTCCCACTGTGTTTTTGCTTCTTTCGCGGCTTTTTCCTTGGCTTCTCTATTGGCTCTTTCTCTAGCGGTTCGTGCCCTAGTCTCTCCCGCTCTGTCCCTTGTGTCACTTGCTGTATTTTCATTTTCCCACGTTTGTTCTAGTGGCTCAACCGCAGAGATAAATTCATACGCCTCTTGAACTAGTTGAAAGAGATGCCGCGCATTCGGGGCTGAGTTCTTGTCGGGGTGTACGGCCTTCACGAGCTGACGGTAAGCCTTTTTCACGTCGTCCGGTGTTGCGTTGGACTCCAATCCCAGGATACGCAGGGCTTCTACTCGTGTCACTGGTGTCTCTTTCTCTCTAAGTGGTACACTCGGTAAGTGTTGGGTGTAGGTAGTTCACATGGTCTGAACTGTGATTTATAGGATTATTGGATTACCTTGATTGTCAGAGTTTAGTTGCCCGCGATGAGTCGATTAAACCGTTACTTTGAATCAACTTTGATTTCGGGAAGAAACCGAGTTTTCAAGAAAAAAACCTCGGTTTCAGGGTAATGACTTTACCGAAAATGAATTTTCAAACAAGTTCTTAAAGGGCATTGTCTCCCATCTCCTCTTTTGCATCTTTAGATGGCGGTGGATGGTTCTTGTCAAATTTTCTCAACTGATGTTCTTTGACTCGCTTATCGGCAAGTTCCCATAAATGATAAGCTAAAATGAGCGATCCAACGCCTACTAATGGAGCGAAAGAAATTATCCACTTAAACTGAAACGCCGTGGCTATTATGTAACATAACACTATAGATACGCCGGGACAAATGACTGCCATCACAATCATTGGGACTTTATAGGAACAACCGATGACACCCGTAATTCCGGTTGCGGCCGCGGCGCGTCGTCGTTCCCATTTCCGCTGTGCTTCTCGCGCTTGTCTCTTCCTAGCCTCTCTTGCTCGTCTTTCTCGATAGGCTCTTTCCTTAGCTTCCCATTCGGCACGCGCCCTCGCCTCCCTCTCCTTGTATTCTCTCTCTGCCCTCGCTCTTGCTTCTCTTTCACCTGCCCACACCTGTTCTTGGGTCGTGCTTATCAATTCATACGCTTCCTGAACGAGATGAAAAAGGTGTCTGGCATGTGGATCCGGGTTCTTGTCGGGGTGTACTGTCTTGACGAGTTGGCGGTGCGCCTTCCTCGCATCGGCGCGTGTTGCGTTGGACGCCAATCCCAAGATTCGCAAGGCTTCTACTCGCGTCATAGGCTATCCGTCTTGAATCCTGAATCAGGTCAGTTTTGGATTTCCTGAAGGACATTTTCCGCCGCTTCGCGCGGATTATCAGCCCCGGTGATGGGGCGCCCGACAACGATGTAATCCGCTCCCGCTTCTATGGCTTCCGCCGGCGTCCTAATTCGACGTTGATCGCCAGCCGCCGCCCACCGAGGTCGAACGCCGGGGGTAACAATCAAGAACCGCTCGCCGCAGACGCGGCGGACAAGCTCAATCTCCAGCGGTGACGCAACCACGCCGTCCAATCCCGCTTTTTGGGTTAATTCCGCGAGATAGGCGACCTGATCCCCCAGTTTTCGCTCTGTGTTGAAGTCGCGTTGAAAACTCGGTTCATCAATGCTCGTGAGTACCGTCACGCCGAGCAGCATTGGTCTTGGGATTTCCAGCGCGCAGGCTTGTGCGGCAGCGGCTTCGCTAGCGGCGCGCATCATCTCAAATCCGCCGGAGGCGTGCATGTTTATCATGCTTGCCCCTGTCTGCGCCGCCGCGGTGACGGCCCCGGCAACCGTGTTCGGGATGTCGTGAAATTTGAGGTCTAGGAAAACCTTGTTTCCCAAATTAAGGAAGGTTTCAACCGAGGTGGGCCCGGTTGTAGTGAAGAGCTGTCCCCCAATTTTAAACCATGTAACGAGATTGCCGAGTTGGCTGACGGTTTGATTCGCCGAATGGAGGTCGTCAAAATCAAGCGCGACAATCAGCTTATCGTTTGACATCCTTCGTCGCCCTAGCTAACTTGCCGGACTTCTTGTACGGCGGCAGAATTTCAACCCGAACCTTCATTGTGCCGGTGAAGAACATGCCGAGTTTGCCCGCCGCGCGACGGGAGAGATCGATAATCCGTCCCTCGATAAACGGTCCCCGGTCGTTGATTCTAACGACGACAGATTTACCGGTTCTCAGGTTTACCACTCGCACCCGCGTGTTGAAGGGGAGCTCTTTGTGGGCTGCCGTCATAGCGTCCATGTCATACACCTCGCCATTTGCGGTTTTCCTCCCGTGAAATTGTTTGCCGTACCATGAGGCGTAACCTGTCTGCGTCTTTGCTTTGCTGATTTGTACCTCCGCGGCGCCGCGCTCAAGGATGCCGAGTAACCTCGCCGCGCCCCACGACACAACAAGTGTTCTGTCACTCCTTGGCGGGCACCGGTCATTGACCCGAACAATAGCCATTCTCCCGTTCTTTGAATTCACGACGCGAAGATAAGTGTCGAAAGGCAACGTGGGATGAGCTGCCACAAGGTCTCTGCGATTGTGCCTCTCACCGCTGGCTGTCCGCTTGCCATGGTATGATTTGCTCTGCCACTTCACTCGTCCTCTTTCAGGTTTCTCACTTGATGAACCGTATGCGGCAATACCACTTCCGCAAATCAGTATACAAATGGCAATCCAAAAGTGTAGTTTTAATAATTTTTCAGTCATCTTGAGTACCTATATTCAGTTTTTAACAAAATTTGCAACCGATAACGGAAGCCATGCCAAATACATCACTAGCCTCGAACTAGCAATCAATAGTGCAAGCTACTCGCCGAGGCATGATTTTAATTCTCATGCCCAATACGGAGAATCGACCTCAGAGATAGCCTTTCCTGCAATGACTTCTTCAATAATCTGGTGCGTCTGTTTATATGCAACGTCAATTTGTTCTTGGCGCAACAAAATTTCCGCATCCATATCTCTTAGTTCGGCATCAAATTCAGATGTCATTCGCCGTACTTCGGTAGGGGATGTTCCTCCCAAGCTCAGGTTGCCGCGGAGTAGTAGATGGGAATCGAGAATGCCTTGAAGCTGCCGCGTAGAGAGATTGACACCTCTGAACTGTAGTAGTTTCCGGGTCTGTTCCAAATCGTCGAAGGTCGCCCCCTTTTCCACCAGATTGCCAATGATGCCTCCAACAATTTCATGGCTTTCACGAAACGCGATACCCTGTTCCCGTACCAGATAGTTCGCCAATTCTGTTGCTGCCGCAAAGTTCGCGTTGCAGAGTTCTGCCATTCGGTCTGTGTTGAAGCGAGTCGTTTCTAGTAAGCCGGGGAGGATGCCCAAACAGGATTGCGCGATGTCAAAAGCGTTCCAAAGTGGAGGTTTGTCCTCCTGAAGGTCTCGATTATAGCCAAGCGGAAGCCCTTTGAGGTTTGTCAGAACATCTAGCAGTTCACCATAAACGCGTCCGCAACGTCCGCGTACCATTTCGGCGATATCCGGATTTTTCTTCTGAGGCATAATCGAACTGCCGGTTGAGTAGGCGTCGTCAAGAACAGCAGTTCCAAACTCATGGGTTGTCCAGTAAACAATCTCCTCTCCCAATCTTGAGAGGTTCGTCATGAGCAGAGACAGACAAAATAGCGTTTCCGCGATGAAGTCCCGACTGCTGATAACATCCAAGGCATGTTCATGAACGGTGTCGAATCCAAGAAGTTTCGTGGTTAGATGGCGGTCAATAGCGAAAGACGTGCCGGCAATTGCACAAGCGCCCAACGGATTCATATTGGCGAGGGCGTAGGCAGAATCCAACCGCTTCAGGTCGCGGAGTAACATACTGACATAAGCGGTTGCCCAAAACCCGAGGCTGATTGGCTGGGCATGCTGCATGTGCGTGTAGCCCGGCATCACCGTTTCGGCATGGTTCGACGCAATTTTCAGAAACACACGGCAAAGTTGAGACAGTCCTATTTGTGTTCTGAGAATCTGTTCACGGATATAGAGATGTGCGTCAACCAAGACCTGATCGTTGCGGGAACGCGCCGTGTGAAGTTTTCCACCGTACTCAATGCCGGCGCCGTCAATGAGGTAAGATTCCACATTCATGTGGACATCTTCCTTTTCGGGTTTTAGTACAAAGGTGCCATTGCCGTAATCTTCTTCCGTCCTCCGGAGCCAAATTAAGATTTGTCGGAGGTCTTCATCGGAGATTATTTTGCCCCGCGCCAGCATAATGGCATGTGCTTGGCTCCCCCAAATGTCATGTGCGACCAGACGCGAATCAACATCCACGGACTGGGTGAAATCTTGGGTTTCAGTCTTTGTCTCTGAGCTAAATCGTCCGCCCCATAGTTTTGTGGAAGATGTGGTTGACAATATCCGAAGGCTCCCCGCTTGGCGAGTAACACGTGAACTAAACGCAAGAGGTATTATAGCACGTAGGGATGGGACTTGGCAAGTTGCGCTGAGTGCGGTCAGTTGTAGGATGAGATTAGCAATCATCAAATTACCGATTCCCAATCTTACTGTCCATCATCCCTCCCTTCTTTTACACCATGTGCAATCGAATGCAATTACCCTTGAACAATCGGCATTTACTATTGACAGCAACCTGCACCTACTATAGAATCGCTCTCGCATCAGGAAGGAGGCATTAGGATTTATGATTAGCTTTCCAATTGTAGACACGCATGTGCATCTGTGGGATCCGGAACGCCTGCGATACCCTTGGCTTGGGGAAGTTCCTGCTATAAGTAAACCGCATCTGTTGAATGACTTGAGGGCTGCTAGTGGATCTGTCAGTGTCGGGTCGTTTGTTTTTGTCGAGTGTGATGTCCACCCGGACGAACGCCTGGCTGAGGTTGAGTGGGTGACATCCCTTGTTAAGGACGAACCGCGGATTAAGGGGATTGTGGCGTCGGCGCCTCTGGAAAATGGGGAAGGCGTGAGGCCCGTACTTGAGAAGCTGGCGGTGAACCCATTGGTCAAAGGCATTCGCCGCCTCATTCAGTCGGAATCCCTGGATTTCTGCTTGCAGCCCGCTTTCATCAAAGGCGTTCAACTGCTGGAGGAATATGGACTGAGTTTTGATATTTGCATTGTCCAGCCGCAGCTTGCCAACGTGATTGAGTTCGTCAGGCAGTGTCCGAACAACCAATTCATGCTAGACCACCTCGGAAAACCCGACATCAAGAATGAGGTTTTTCAGCCATGGGCGCGCGAAATCGAATCGTTATCAAAATTCCCTAACGTGTACTGCAAAGTGTCAGGCGTTGCAACCTCGGCGGATTTTGAAACATGGAGACCGACAGATCTGAAACCGTATATCGATCATGTTATCAAGTGTTTCGGATTTGATCGGGTCATCTATGGCGGTGATTGGCCTGTTTCAACGCAAGCAATCGACTATCCACAGTGGGTTGAGACCTTGGCGTGGGCGGTGGATGGGTGCTCCGAGGACGAAATGAAGAAACTGTTCTGTGAAAACGCGATTCGCTTTTACCGATTAAACGAGTGAACAGCGATCAAGTGACTGGATAAGGCGTGCGATAGTAAATCCCCGTGCGGTAAAGCTACTATGGAGTCCTCTCGTTAGTCCCTACAACAAGACCCAAATCGGAGTGCGAGTAGTGTAGGTGTCAAGCCGCAATCCCGGTTTTACGAGTTGCTTTTTAACAGCAGATCGCTATAGGAAACCGGAATCAAGTCGGCAGCCGCAATGTGAAGTGTTGCCTTGAGACGATTGTGTTCCGCTTGCGCCTCTGTTTCGCTCTGATTTCGCATCACGGTTTCCAGTTCAACGAACTCGCCGAGGTCGAGAACCTCATCTAGATGAATCCGTGTGTTTCCGTAAATCCATAACTCACGGTTCTTCTTGACGATTACCTTCACGCCAAGAGCGTCAGACATCATCTGTTTAAACTTCGCGCAGTCCGCAATATCACATAGTTGGTAGTGGCTGTACCGCGATTCTGCTGCGTCCGGACGCTCATAGTAGACTAGTGTCGCCGCGTAATCTTCGACTTCACGCAGTTTCAATCTCCCTTTTGGGACATGAAAATAGGTATCGACCTGATACAGCCTACCCGAACATTCCGCTTCAAGTGCATTAAGGTTCGCGCGTAGGGACTCGAGCGACTCGGCTGCCGCCTTGAATTCTAGATTTCGGAGTGGAAACTCTGACATTTTCGGATTCGTTTTCCCGATTTCGAAATTCAATCCCTATCTTTGAGTGTCATTCACACGGTGGAATACTCTGAGCCTAATGCCCAAGCGATTCAATTATATCGTACTGCCGAGGTAATCTCAAGGACTATCCCACCCAGGGGAAACGCATCTAATTTAGAGGATGTCTCATGGCGGTAGAATTTACGATTAATGTTGGGTTTCACTCATATTTTCGGTATGTTCATGCAAAGTGGGGACTCGGAAACGTCTCTAAGATTAACGATCATTAACGAATTTCGTTCAACCCAACCTACGATCCTTAGAGCCTGATTGAATAATAGGTGCCAATCCCATTTTTTGTCATATGAGGAGTAGTTTTTCATGTTTCTGCCGTGAATTGTTGTACACCTGTAAAATCTCTATCGCACGGGATTTACTATCGCCCTCGTTATCCACTCGTTTGATCCCTCTGGGGCTACCAAAGATTTAAAGAGGTCGCGATTCGGAGATCGCTCCTACAAAATAAGCAATTCTCAGCAGCGTGGAGTATAGATGCGTTTCCCCTGCTATCCCACCTACCTGAATGAGACGGTCTTTGCTCCGTAGACCTCAAACGTTGTAGGGAACGTACGTCTGAATGGAGAGCATTTTGGTCCTGGGCCCCTTATCACGATCGCTATTCGCTCGCTTGACCGCTAGTCACTCACTTAATCCTACAATCAGACGCACTCGCCCTGAAAACGATTTGGTTTTGCATTGACACCAAACGCGCGATTCCCTTATACTAACACGCTGTCAAATTTTCACTGTTCCGAGCTTGTTCGCAATCAATGCCGATCGAAGAGCAATCCTCGGCGACGGCCCAAGATTTCGGGAAGATATGGGGCATCGGACAAAGTTGAGTTGACTATGGAATCCGTTCTGGGCGATTACCGCATTACTTGGCCCTATGATGTGTTATAAAGGCGGAAATTAAGTTGAACACCATATCCGAGTTTTTTCAAAACAAAACTGTGCTGATTACGGGTGCTACGGGCTTCTTGGGCAAGCCGGTGGTCGCCAAAATTCTCACGGATCTGCCGGGTGTAAAGCGGATCTACCTACTCGTTCGCAGTCGAACCAATCCCAACGGCAAAGTGAATTCTGCCGCTGATCGGCTAGAGGACGAGTTCTTCACGTCAAGCGTTTTTGCAAAACTTAAACATTTTCATGGAGACCGGTTCGATAGCTGGATTCGCGAGAAGGTGCATGGCGTAGATGGCGACTTGACCTACGAACGACTCGGGATGCCTGATGCCCGTTACAAAGAACTACAGGACGAAGTCCAAATCTTCATAAATAGCGGAGGGTTGGTTAACTTCGATCCGCCGATGGATATGTCATTGCATAGCAATGTACTTGGTGCAAAACAGGCCGTCGAATTCGTTCGAGGATGCAATGACGCCGTACTTCTTCACGTTTCGACCGCCTACGTGTGCGGAACGAAGCCGGGGAGAATCAGCGAGGAATTACACCCACCGTACGAAGTTTGTGCCCAAAAGATTGCCGAAGAGACCGGAGAGAGAATCCCTCACTCGCTTGAGGAAGAAATTGAAGATGTCCAACAAATTGCGGAAAAGATAAGAGCCGAGGCGGATGAATCCCCTCGAAGCGACCAATTCCGACGAGAGGCTTTGGAACAGGTCGGAGAAGAACGGGAAGACAGCGACGGTTATCGTGGTCAGTATGATACCATTCGCAAGAAATGGATTGAGCAGCGCTTGGTCGATGAAGGGCTGAAACGAGCACAGTCACGAGGCTGGAATGACACGTACACCTACATGAAAGCGCTGGGCGAACAGATGGTCGCCAAGACGCGGGGTGATTTGCCGGTAGCAATCATTCGCCCTTCGATTATTGAAAGTAGCCTAGAAGACCCACGACCGGGTTGGCTCGATGGGTTACGAATGGCGGATCCGCTTATCGTTGGTTTTGGAAAAGGGCGCCTGCCCGATTTTCCTGCGGATCCGGATATTATCCTTGATATTGTCCCCGTGGACTTTGTAGTGAACGCCATTTTAATCGCGGCGAAGCAGACCTATCAGAGGCGCGGAATTGAGGTCTACCATGTGGCGACTGGCTCCCAAAACCCACTGTATTTCCGAAACATAGTGGACGCCTCTCACGACCACTTTATCAAATATCCAATGCTAGATGGTGGAAAGCCCATTCCTCCACCCGTATGGCGGTACCCCGGTCTTGAGGAATTTCAGCACAAGTTATCGCGAAAGTTGAGTGTGCTCAAAGCAGCAAGTCGGCTGCTGAATCTTGTTCCACTGAGATGGTCGAGACAGCGGAACCGTCGTATCGCCGTGATACAAAATGCACTAGAGGGGCTTCAATACTACATTCGCATCTATGGTCCGTATACGCGCCTCAACTTCGAGTTTGAAACCTCCAAGATTGGACAACTGTTCGCATCGCTGACCTCAGTCGATCAGCGCCGCTTCGACCTCAATATCTCCCAATTCGACTGGCAACACTATCTCCAGAATATCCATATTCCGGGAATCAAGCGGTTCATTCTTAAAATGGATGCCGATCCGTCGGTGAAAACGCTCATAGAAGTTGAGCGTTCAAATGCGGTACGCCACGATGCTTGCCCGCAGGAAAAGGGCTCAATACAGGACTGTCAGACGATTTTGGATCTCGTTGAGCGACAAGCCGAGGCGCACTCGGATAATACAGCCTTGCAGATTGAACGAGGCGGGGAGTGGGTACGGTATTCCTACCGTCAAGTTTATGATGTATCGCGACAGATCGCGTTTGCGTTTTGGAAACGTGGCTATCGCAAAGACGATAAGGTGATTCTCATTTCCGAGAATCAACCCGAGTGGGGAATCACCTACCTAGCCGCCATCCAGATCGGTGCCATTGTAGTGCCTATCGATCCGCAGACCGCTAGATTCGAAGTGATGGCGCTTGCCGACTTTACGGAGGCAAAAGTGGTTATCGCGTCTGAGTCCCTTTTTAAACAACTGCACTCTATCTCCGACGAAAGGGAAAAGCTGGACGTATTGAATCTGAATCAGCTCTGCGCACCTTCGGGCGCCGAGGGAGTTGTGTCTTCCACTGATGAAATTCCTGCCGATTTTCCAATCGTAGAAATCCAGCCAGAGGCAACCGCCTCGATCATTTTCACAATGGGTACCACCGTAGATCCGAGGGGCGCGATGTTGTCTCACAAGGGGTTTCTGGCAAATCTCCACGCTGTCGCGCAGGTACTTCCCCCAGCCGAAACAGATCGTGTCCTAGCAATTCTTCCGCTGTATCATGCCCTAGGGTTCTCCTGCAGTTTTCTGATGGCTATCTACGGTGGCGCCACTGTCACCTATATCAATACATTCAAACCAACCGCGATCTTGGAATCCATGCGAGAAACGGAAACGACCGCCATTATCGGGGTTCCGCGCTTGTACAAATTGCTCTATGACGCCATTGAGAGGTATGTGCTGAAAACCCCGATTGAAACGGACGAGTCGGATGATTCAGCCGTGATTGAACACGTTAAGAAGGCATTAGGAGGACAGATCCGCGTCCTTATAAGCGGCGGTGCCGCCTTGCCTCGTCAGGTTTACGACGGATTCAAGCGTTTTGGTTTCACAATCCTTGAAGGTTACGGCATGACGGAAACGGCGCCCGTGTTAAGCGTGAATCCTGCGGAGAAGAGCAAAGCCGGTTCCGTCGGACTGCCGGTAAATGAGGTGGAGTTCCAGATTGAAAATCCGGACGCCAGCGGAATTGGCGAAATTGTCACGAAGAGTCCGAGCACCATGGCCGGATACTATCGGAATCCGGCGGCGACCCAACAAGTCCTTCGAGATGGTTTGCTCTATACCGGCGATCTCGGTTATATTGATGATGACGGTTACCTCTTTATTACGGGGCGCAAAAAAGATGTCATTATTGCCAGCACCGGCAAAAATATCTATCCGGTCGAACTTGAGGAACTGTATCGACATAGTCCCCATATTTCCGAGATTTGCGTCGTCGGACTAGATACGCCGGACTCGTTCGGAGAGGAAGTACACACAGTAATTGTGCCGAATTGCTCGGAGCGCGACGCTCGGGAGGAAGTCCAAGAATCGATTCAGAAACATCTCCAAACATGCGCACGCAGTCTCCCCACGCATCAGAATCTCCAAAAGGTACATTTCTGGGAGGAGGACTTGCCCAAAACGCCTGACGGCGAGATTGACCGTCCGCGTGTCAAGACGTTGCTGTTCAAGCAGATAGTGGTAGACGCGGCTCATCCCGTTGTTTCCGCCGAAGAAACCTCGGCAGATGTGGCTGTTGGAGAGTGGGAACCGGGCAGCCGGGCAGCTGAGGTTGTCGGCGAACTCACGCGATTGTCACGCGTTCCGCCGGATCGCATCCGTGCGGACAGCGCGTTGGACACGGATCTCGGATTGGATTCGATGACCCGTGTTGAACTGCTGTTGCTGCTTGAATCGAAACTGGGTAAACAGGTGCCGGACGAGGTCGCTGCAAGGATTCGTACTGTCGGAGATGTAATTGATGTTGTCAACACGTTAGACTCACAGCAAGCCACGCCGGATGCCGAGGATACGTCCCTTGGTTCCTCGATCGCCGCGGAGCATGGGAAACTCGACTCGCCTCCGAGCCATTTGGCTAAACTTATTCGCTTCGGCATTCGGACGATTTTCCGGCGCCGCTTCTCGCTTCGGTGCGGGGGATTAGAGCACATCCCATCCGAAGTACCGTACATCATCGCGGCGAATCACAGCAGCCACCTCGATACACCGGCGATTATGACCGCTCTAGGCGTAGAATCAAGAAAATTACGTCCGCTTAGTGCAAGAGACTACTTCTACAACAGTCGAATGAAAGCGTGGTTTGTTAGCCAGTGTCTCAACGCCTTGCCGTTCGATCGAACGGATAATTCCCTCCAAAGCCTACGCGTTGCACAGGAAGCGCTTCTTCGAGACGAAAACTTGCTCATCTATCCGGAAGGTACCCGCTCACTGAACGGGGAACTCCAGCCTTTCAAGCCTGGTCTCGGTTTGCTTGCATACGAAGCTAATGTGCCTATCGTGCCCGCGTATGTAAGTGGCACCTATGAAGCATTGCCCAAAGGCAAGTCGTTGCCGCGCAAAAGCAGAATTCGTGTCGTTTTCGGGGAGCCGGTCGCTCCCGGCTTCCCCGAAGAATCTGCGACGAAAGCGAATAAGCGGGAAAACTACCGAAATATTGCGGACGAGGTACGCAGGCGGATCGAACGATTGCGTGACGCAGGCAGTGGATAGCCCCAAAGTGACTATGGAGCCCCTCGGTGCAACGGAATACACAAATGGAAATGATGTCACCCCGCAAGTAGCTGCCTTCTTTGATGTTGACGGCACGCTTGTGAATTCGACCATTGTCCACTACTATGTGCGGTTTAGGTTGCTGTCGCTTCATCCTTTAATTCGTCCGTTTTGGCTGGTTTGCTTCCTCCTGAAAATCCCCTACTACCTTCTCCTGGACCGTGTGAGTCGTACAAAATTTAACCGTGTATTCTACCGAAACTACCGAGGCATGGAGGTAGAACGGCTGAAAGGCATGGCTGTAGAGACATTCGATGTCCTTCTCGGATCGAAGGTTTACCCTGCTGCTGCAGATCGGATTCGTGAACACATAGTTAAAGGAGATCTTATTGTGTTCGTCACCGGATCTCTTGATTTCATCATAGCCCCTCTTGCGGACCATCTGGGGGCAGACCACGTTTTGTCTATGTCTCTCCGTGAACAAGATGGGAGGTTCACGGGCGAGTTGATGTCCCCGCCGCTGGGCGAGGAGGAAAAGGCACGGGTGGTGAGAGCTTTCGCTCAAGAGCACGGGATTGATCTCGCCGCGAGTTTCGCTTACGGTGATAGCCGCGCCGATCTGCCTATGTTACGCTGTGTTGGTACACCTGTTGTGGTAAATCCGGGCAAAGCGCTCCGTCAGATAGCAACTGAGTCGGGTTGGAAGATTTGCGAGTGGGGTTCTTGAGTTGATTGGCACCGTCAATACTACGCAGTTTAAAGTGGGGGATAGCAATCAAACGGACTCAACTGAGCGAACAGATTAAACGATCGATTTTCGAGTACGGTGAGTAGCAACCACGTAACTCATAGCTCGATTATAGGGCGCCGTTATGCACCACACGTTTACTTCCATAGGAGGTGAACATGTTCAGATACACTGTTCCACTCATGGTATTGGTCCTGTTCGTTGGCGCTTGTTCCGAACGTGGTGTTGACTATGTTGGCACATCTTATTCACCTACGACTGATGTTGACCTTTACTTTTCAGAATTCGATGTAGAGGAAGATTATGTAGTGATGGGACGCGCCGTTGCACGCGCGGGTACACGCGTCAGTACCAAGAGATTGCAAGAGAAGCTTCTGCAAGAGGCGCGCGAAAAAGGTGCTGACGGGGTCATTATCCATGAATTCGATCGCGTGCCGGTGGGAGAAATAACTAACGAAAACACAAGCGGTAATACTACTATTACTACCACGACTGTCCGAGAGGAAAGGCAGATTGAAGCGACTTTTATCAAGTACAAGAAAAATCTGTAGGACTAAAAGATGTGCGCTATATCATTGTCCATTTTCTATTGTTGATGCGCGCTGCCAGTTTTCTTGGAAGATCATAGGCAAAAATCATCTGCCATTTCCAACGGGTTGAAACCTTTCCCACTGATTTGAATGGGTTTTGCGACATGTGGGAATTCTAGTCGCTGGGATGGCATGGTTCTCTAGCAGATGAGTGCCCTACAAAGTAGGACTTGGAGTTTTCAAACAAGGTATTGAATCTCCAAGATAGCATAAATTGACGAAATTAAATTTTCAATCTACAATCATTCGGAGGCGGTATGAAAGTTGTGCGCTACTTTGAATCTCTTTCTGAACCAAAGGACACCATGTATGTTGAGATTGATAGCGAGTATCGATTTACACGGAGAGGAAAAGACTGGGCAAAATTTCGCCAGGATCTCATTGAACTGATTAAGCAGACGATTTCGGACGAGTTGGCGGAACGATTTAGTGAGAACACCCAAGACTGGGTGGCTGACAATCCTGCCTAGACATAAGATACTACTGACAAATGCGGAAGAATTTTCTCCTCGACAAGGACTGCGGGCAATCTTCACTGGATGAACTTATCGGTCACGCGCAAACTCTGACCGTTGAGGGAGAACTGGGGTGTGCGATCCAAGCCTACGATTCTGTTTTACTTGCCGCGTCGGCAGCCGAGGTGCTCGCCAATGCTAATTTTCAACTCGGTTTGATCTACCGAGAATGGAATGAAATATTCGCGGCACAAAGATTTCTCGGAAGGGCACACCAAGTCAAGCCCGAGGTTACGGAATACAAAGATGAGTTGAGCGCATTAAATCAGCACATAGCGCAAAATCAGCAACTAATATTTGAAGAAAGAGCGCGGAAAAATAGCGATCAGATTGTTTCGCTGTTCCGAATTGCGACCGGCTTGAAACTGCTTCAGATGGATAAAGGCGTGCAAGCCTACCCCCTAATGAAAAGCCGTACAAAAATCTACCCGAACGCCGCCATTGCGAAACACTTACTTACCGACGTGATTATAACCGACGAGGAGAAAAATAGCGCGATTGAATTTCTGGAGGATCGGGATTGGCTTGTAAATACGCAATCCAATCGTTACACAATCCACGAAAGCGGTCTATACGTATTTTATACCGAGTTGGCGAAATTGCACGTCCTGAATGAAGCCTATGACGAAGCTGCCGCATGCTACGAACAAGCGCATTGGTTGGACGATTCCAACTCGGAATTGCTGTGTCACAAGGTAATCTGTGATGCCAAGGCTGAATCATGGGAGGATGGGTTAGTGGCGCTTGAGCAAATAGGGGACGCCCCGACAGGAGATGTGGATTCAGCCGACTATTGTCGTGCAGTCGCGCAAATCTACGGGGTTGCATATCAATCGGCGGGAGATGAAACGATGGGTAAACGCGCAATTAAGGCGTGTCAAGACGCGCTGGCGATATCTAGAAAGGATAAGGAGATTTTGCGTTTACTAAAGTCGTTGGAATCAACTGTCGGCCAAGAGGCGTCAGGGAATGAATCTCAGAGCAAGAGGTGGTGGCAACGATAAAGAAGGCTATCAATTATTCGACCAATCAAGTATGTCGAACAACTCCGGTTCTGGTTGTATCTTGCAACAGATCATATTGCACTTGCTCCAAGAATCTGGTATAGTGAGGTTGTAAAGAGAATAGAGAAATCGGGTGTAACTTTCGACAAGTTTGAAGAAATCCAGGGGCATCGCAAAAGAGAAATTGTTGAAGAAATATTAGTTGCCGTTGCGGATGAAAGTATCATTAAAAGGTAGCGCAAGATGCGGGACTGGATTTAGGAGCACGGACATGAACCAACTGACTATTACTGGAGTTCCGCAAGCAACGCGAGAGCGTCGTCGAGTTCGCAACGGAAAGCCAACCAACGATCTTGTATTTAGTGCCTACGCCGAGGGGAATGACGATGTCTTCCGTCATGTAATTGGCTTGTATGTTGCTCCGGGTAGCATTGTCGCCGATGTCACTTACGGAAAGGGCGTATTTTGGAGACGAATACCTGAAGATCTTTATCGCTTGAGGCCTTCCGACATCTTGATGGGGATTGATTGCAGGGATCTTCCTTACATGGACGGTGAAATCGACTGTGTTGTGCTCGATCCGCCATACATGCATTCTCCCGGAGGAACGGCTCATACCGTTCACCAAGCGTTCGAGCACCACTACAGGAACAACCGCACCGGGAACAGAACTACAAAGAAATACCATGAGGCAGTCCTATCACTCTACGAGGATGCTGCTGTGGAAGCACATAGGGTACTACGCGAGCGCGGCGTGCTAATCGTGAAATGCCAAGACGAGGTCTGCGCCAATCGCCAGAGATTTACTCATGTTGAAATCATGCAAGCCTATGAGCGGATAGGGTTCGTAGCGGAGGACCTGTTCGTAGTAATGCGTCAGAATAAGCCCGGTGTCAGTCGAGCAGTGCGACAGGTTCATGCGCGAAAAAATCACTCGTACTTTCTAGTATTCTGGAAACGCGGCTCGGACAAACGCGCATGGGAGCCTCCCAAGTGAATCCAGTTGACCTTCTTGTCTCAATCATTCGGGAGCATTCGCCCGAGGATATTTGGAGAGATTCTCCGTTGATCCGGTATCGAATGCTTGGCAACACGAATCGCGGAGAAATCGGAGAGGAGTTCATACGCAGGTACCTTCTACAGAATGGGATCGAGACCGAAAACGGAGACCGTACGTCAGAGACGGACATACGAATTGGAACACTTCAATTCGAGGTCAAGACAGCTTCGCTGGGTGCTAATGGAACATTCCAGTTCAACCATGTTCGATTGGATCGTGAGTATGATTACCTTCTTTGCTTAGGGATTTGCCCGCATAATATAGTTTTCAACGTGTGGCGTAAAGGAATGGTTGCTGAACACAAAGCAGGCAGATTGGTACGGATGGCGGAAGGACAAGGGGTAACGTTTAAATTAACAAAAAAGCTTGATGAAATGGTCCCCGTTAGGAGGCTCTCGGCAAGAATCCAAGAGATTCTATCGGAGCTGAATAATGTCTGATCATACCATTGTCAATGTAGTGAGAGATATTGGGAATCTCAGAATCTGGCTAATCTACACTCTGCGTTGGGTATTATTGCGCTTTCTTTTCCGGTGATAATTATTTCTAATAGGACTTACGTAGCACCAGCAGGTCGGGAATCGGAGTCCTTCGTACAAGGGTCGCGACCTGGAGATCGCTCCTACAGAAGACGCAATTTCTGACAGCGCGGAGTATAGTACGGGGTACAAACTTGTAACCACTAATTGCGATTTAATGAGCGTCATCCATCCGACCTACGCACTCCCCGATCGGCATCAAAATAAACGGGATCCGGCTTTACCCACTCCTCTGCGCCATCCTCCCAGATTTCGCGTTTCCAGATTGGTACAACTTGCTTGAGTCGATCCATGGCGTATTTGCACGCCTCGAATCCGTCGCTGCGGTGTGGCGACGCCACGGCGACCGCAACGCTCACCTCTCCAATTTCCAACCGTCCGACGCGATGAATCATGGCGACACGCTCCAGCCCCCACTTCTCCTGAATCTCTTGGCCAATCTCCTCCATCTTCCTTTCCGCCATCGGCGCGTAGGCTTCATATTCAAGGTACAACGTTCTGCGTCCGCCTGTGTTGTTCCGCACGGTGCCTAAGAAATGCACGATTGCCCCCGCAATATCAGCTTCAACAGCGCGAATAACACTCCGGGTGTCAATAACCTCACGTGTAATCTTGAACATTTTAACCTCCCGTCACGGGCGGAATCAGCGCGACCTCATCCCCTTCTGAGAGTTCGGTGTCTTCTGTTGCATAGTCCCAGTTGACAGACATTTGCATAACCTGATAAAACTCGGCGATCTCGGGCCATTCCTCCTCAAGACGATCGAGAATATCTCTTAATGTCGCCCCCTCCGGCAATTCCATCTCCTCTTCCTCTCTCCCCAACTCTTCGTGACACACCGCAAAGTATTTTACTGTAACTTTCATGAAATCTCCTTACGCCGGCGTATGGTAGAAATATCCCAATCCCATGGTCTGAGTGGCTGCCAGTGAAAAGCAATTATACATCAATTGAGATTCGAACACAAAACAAAATGCAGTGGGTGGTGGACAGTCGCTAGTCAATAGTGGCGCGCAACGATAGAAGAAGAGATGTCGGCGCCCTGATAATCGCAGATGGACTCAATCTGGATTTTGTAATCAAGATTTCTGCCTCGCCAAATTCGGTTTTTGCTTTTGACTTTGTTGGGGGCTCTAAGCTATACTGTATTACTTGATTAGCCGAGGGTGATCCACCGTTCGAGGTGTGTGGCACTTATGAAATTCGTCATGACAATCAGTTCTTGAGATTCACGTTGGTGTTACGCAAACGGTCTGAAGTTCAAGAGATAACGCGTAGAATAGACGGAACTTCACTCCGCTACTCCCTTCGAAACCCTCGCAGTCAAATAAATATACGTGAAAAAAAGAGGAGTTTTCTCCTCTTTCGACTGACCTCGGTCAATCACGCCGTCGAATGCCTGAAAAACGATTCATACCTACTTATGACATAAATCCACAAATGCACGATTTCCTCAAAGAACTTGATTCGCTAAGTACCTCTGGTTTCAGTTTTTTGTTCAGATGGAGGTTTAACCCGCATAATGCAAAGAGTTAGTGATTTGGCTGTCACGAGGCAAGGTCGTTCCGTCGTGGCCCAAAACAAACAGTTTGGAGTAAAGTTCGATCTTTCAAAAGGAACATGGGATTATGTAGATCAGACAGGACATACGATTATCAAAAATGCTTACACGAGGATTCTACTTCAGGATGGGACAGCACTTGCCACGTCAGAATCTGATGCAACCCGTGAGTTCATCGCGGAGGCCACCCAAGAGGATGAATTAGGCGTTTATCAGCCGATGAAGTTTTCATGCCAATCGGACGCGAAGGGCATACGAATTAACCTGTACATGAAGTGCTATAGCAAGGCGCCTTACGTTATTCTGACAGTCGGTGTTGAGAACTTGGGTGATGCTGCCATTAGGTTAGATCGAATTACCGTAATAGGTGTATCCACGCTCAATCCGGATGCGCGTGGTGGTGTATACTTGGGAGGAACTCCTTCGGATTACCATCTTTTTCTAAATGTGAACCCGTCTCTTAACCAAGGGGTAAGGAAGATTTATGACGGGTTCAGCGTCAACAAGAAAATCTCGACGCAGGCTTGTTACGACGGCGTCCTTTATGATACGAGCAGCCAGCGTTCTCTAGTTTTTGGCTTTCTTAGCGCCCATAAGTGGTGGTCAACCGTTGATGTCGGATACGATTCTCAAACGCAAAAAGATCAGAAAGAGAAAGGGCTTGACGGCTGGGCATTGCGCCATCGGTGTGAATATCAACCGTGTGCGCCGGGGAAGGAAATAAAGTCGGAACTCGCCTATCTCAATTTTTGCGATCTTCCCATAGACTCCTATCAACTCTACACTGAAATGGCCGCGAAGCACATGAATGCGCAAGAATCGGATGGTGTGTTTTCCGGATGGAACGCCCAACGTATCGGCAAGAAGAAGAGGGGAGATGCGTCCTATATTCTTGGTCAAGTCAACCAGATTTCACAAAATCGATTGTTCTACCCCTCCCAACCGGGCAGCTTGGAATACATCCAGATCGAAGATGAGTGGCAGCAGTCGATCGGGAGCAACGCGGTGCACCCGCAACGCTTTCCGGAGGGGATGAAATCTGTTGTCGACAAAATCCATGCAAAAGGATTGAGAGCCGGAATCCGATTCGATCCGTACAGTGTTGCAGTTGGCTCCAATTTAGTCAAAGACCACCCGGAATATTTCCTGAAAGATCGTAATGACAAACCTGCCACATTGGCACTGGAAGATGGTATGACGGTAGCATTACTTGACGCTTCTCAGCCTAAAGCACGAGCGAATATACGGGGGCGCCTCCGTCAGATTATTGATGAGTGGGGGTGCGATCTTGTCAAGGCAGATCTGCTGTCTTATACCGTTGGACCACTGGCAGAATTCGGCGATTTTGTTTGGTACGATAAATCGCTCACCTCTGTTGAACTCTACCGTCTGGGAATCCAACTACTGAACCAAGTTATCAACGAGAGCCCAAGGGAAGCGCTTCTCGAAGGACGCAATGCGTGCTCGACGCCAAGTATAGGAGGCTTCTCACTGAATTCCCCGCTTTCGAGCAACGGGGGCTATCTTGGCAGCGGTCAGTGGGACGATTCGCGCGGGTTGAAGCACATGATTAGTGCGCACGCCGCGTACATGTCAATGCACAAGACCGCGTGGACGAATGAGTTCGGTGCAATAGCAATCAATGAACCACGCCCTATCAACGAAGTTATTGTGGCAATGACGGCGGCAGCCTTGAGCGGTGGGATTATAACATGTGCCGATGAGTTTTCATCGTTGACCCCGGCACGTGCGGAAATATTGGCGAAATTGTTCCCTCTAACGGGAAAATCGGCAACGCCGGTAGATCTTTATCAAAATAGATATCCCCAAATTTGGAACATGCAGGTGCAGGCGTCGTTTGATTCTTGGAACATTTTGGGTGTGTTCAATTGGAAGGACCAGGTCGATGATGTCAATCTAGACTTGGGCTCACTCGGTTTGGATTCATCTAAATTCTATCTCGTACACGATTTTTGGAATCGACAGTACTTAGGTGTCATCCGGGGACGAGTAGCCGTGTCAGATATGCCGTCACGTTCGGCAAGACTCCTCTGTTTACGTGCTGAACGAGATACACCCCAACTGGTTTCCACGGACATTCACTTTACTCAGGGTGGTGTGGAAATTCTTTCTGCCGGATGGGATCGAAAAAGTCAGAGTTTCCTCGCCGTTTGCAAATCACCCCGACATGGTAAGGGGACACTATTTATCCATGTTCCGGAGGGGTATGTTCCCGCCGGGACATCCTGTTACGGCGCAAACTATCAGTACAGCTTGAACGACCCGATTTATGAATTGACCTTCAGTCCGACAGACGAGTTGGTACATGCCAGTGTACGATTCGAGAAAACGTCGGGTTAAAAGCGGGAATGGACATAGATTGCTGGCTAGAAGACGAAAAACGCGAACTGGAGCAGGCTGGGCACTGGCGTGCGCTGCGCTCCACGATGAGTGCCCCGACGGGACGTGTTCTCCTTGACGGCCGTGGGGTAATCTCGCTTGCCTCAACAAATTATCTTGGCTTGAGTACCCATCCCGAGGTAGTTCAGGCTTGCAGCGAGGCGACGCTGGAGTATGGAACGGGGGCAAGCGGGTCACGGCTTATCGCGGGCAATAGCCACTTATACGAAATACTCGAATCGAAAATCGCAGGGATGTTGAACACGGAAGCCGCGTTGGTTTTTAGTTCCGGCTACCTCGCCAACATTAGCACAATTCCTGTCCTCGTTGGCGAAGGAGATCTCATCCTGAGCGACGAACGCAACCACATTAGCCTCATTGAGGGATGCCGTCTCAGTAGAGCTACCAAGCGAATCTATAGTCACTGCGATCCGCAGCACCTGAAAGAGTTGCTTTCCGAAACCTCAAATTATAAGCGTCGGCTGATAGTGACCGACGGCGTTTTCAGTATGGATGGCGATTTTCCGCCACTTGCCGAAATCTGGGACATAGCAGAGGCTTATGACGCCATGTTACTGGTGGATGACGTGCACGGGTTCGGGATATTCGGCAATTCTGGCGGCGGTATCGTAGATTATTTGGGCGTGGCAGATCGCGGGATTATCCAAATCGGGGCGTTGAGTAAAGCGGTGGGGAGCATCGGGGCGTTTGTGGCGGGGAGTCAATCACTGATTGATTTTCTGATAAACCGGGCGCGTGGGTTCATCTTCACCACAGGTCTTCCGCCCGGTACCTTGGCGGCTGCGTCTGCTGCAATTGATTTAATCCGGTCAAATTTCGAACAGCGCCACAAGCTGTTTACAAATGTTCACACCCTCAGATCGGGGTTATCGGAGGCGGGATTTCAACTGCTTTCGAACGAGACTCACATCCTTCCGCTAATCCTCGGAGAAGCGAAGATAACGACCCAATTTGCGGAGGCGTTGCTAAACGAAGGTGTTTTTGCTCCCGGCATTCGTCCTCCAACGGTGCCGAGCGGCACAAGCCGCCTGCGGATAACACCGACAGCAAGCCACACACGTGAAGAGTTGCAGGAAGCGCTTGAAGGATTCATCGCGGCACGAACAGCCGCGGCACGGTTTTACTAATCAAGTGCTAACCCAGTTGACTTCCGCAATCGTGCGGCATCGTCACGAAGAAGGGTCATTACCTTGGACTTGCCGGTGGTTATGAGGCGTCGCTAAAACATCGGTTATCCCGGAGCCGTCCGTCGAAGCAAAGATCCAAGAGGGCATCACCCGCCTGCTGTCAGAACTGAAATCCGGTAGTGTCTAGAATTTTACATCCCCGTTCTCTTCTCTTGCCGTGCGGTATCCACTCTACGTTTTTCCGTTCATAGTCGAACGAGTTAAGTTGGGATTGTTTAGGTTTCCGGCTAGAGTTGGATTTTGATGTCCTCTAATTCCTTCTTAAGTTCCAATGAAACGTCCGCCTGAAGAAGCGAGTCAATGAATTCTTGGTCTAGAAGCCGAGTAAACCTGAACTCGCATTCCCAAAGATACAGAATCAACTTCGCTATTGACTCGGGGTGTTTCTGCCACAAATTACTTTCTCTTAGGTAGTCTAAAACCCAGCAAGGTTGCAACCGGCCCCTTGGCATCTGAATTGCTAAATCAACAGCTTCCGGAAATACGGGTGTCAAATGTGGCAACCAGTCCAGTATGTGCGAAATCTCGCCAGGCTCCAGTTTAGCGAACATCCCTTGTAAGCGATTCATCCAAAAGGGCTTGAGCCAAGAGATCCACCATTTTCGTAGTACGTCCTGTTGTTCTGCTTCAGCTAAGTATTGCAAACGGTTGCCCACCGCCGATGCAAAGGAATCCTTAGTTTCTTGGTTACTATGTTGAAACAACTTAGGAATCCATTCACAAAGGGGGTCTTCAGCAAAATATGCGAGCATATCAGTATAATGTCGAATGAAGGGCTCACATTGATTGGGAAGATCGTTGCTAATCCGAGTAACAGCCTTGAGGAATAGGCCTGCCATCGCTTCAGCGACAGCAGGATTGAGATTTCCCCACCTTGCAAAGCCGTCCCATGCTGCTTGAAAATCTTCACATTCAGGCTCAAATAGCGGTAGCACATTATCTCGTGTCCAGCCCTCATCTACTGTCAGCAGGAAGTGCAATTGGCTGGCAAGAACAGTTCGTGCCAGCCTCCCCGGTAGTGACTGGTCTACCATAATGTCTGACAGTGCCCTAAGATACTCATCACTGAAAGTTGTAGGCTTAGGGTCTTGTTGCTCTCGCCAAAGGAAGAAACTGGACATCCAGAAGTATGCAAGGCACCCTGCTGGGTGGTTCATGGCAGTGTCTAGCCAGTTCTCCTTCTCCTCGATCGATTGGGTCCGATCAAGATTACGCCATAACGTGGCAGCAATCTCGTTGGCTTGATGGAGTAGGTTTAAGGAGTAGGGCAGCCCGCCATTCTTCACTAGCGTGCAAAGCGCATCAGCAATTTCACGACAATGTTTCGCATACAGTTCGGTTCTGCCAAGCCAGTAAACCACTTGTGCGCGCTTATCTTCGTTCAACGCCATTTTCGACCAAGCGCGAATCAAGGCGTACCAGAGTTCTGAATCCCATTTTTCAGAGGCATCCAATTCATCAGCCAAACTTAAACCCCAAGCGAAGTCCTGTTCCGTCGCTTCTGTGATGCTATTAATTAGCATTCCGAATCTCGGTCGATTTCTTTCTGAGTCCTCAGTCGACAGTAGTTTGTCTAGCCAATAAGATGTCGGTCTTGACAGGAGTTCTTCAGACGTCCATGAGTTCGGTAGGTCGCCCCAACCTGATTCAATCCAAGATGTCAGATCAGGATATTTCTTTGGCTCGAAATCTGGGTATTCCGCTTGTAACTCGTTCAAAGCCTGTTTAGCCGTCTGACAGGTCGGATCTGATTTGTGGAGCCAATGAAGCCAGTCGAAATGTACTCGTGACGTGAATTTCCTATCATCCTCACAATCTTCGTGCTGCCAACGGTACGCCCTCACGGCTTCAATCAGAGTTTTTCGGTGTTCCGAACTCATCTTGGGGTATGCTTGGTACACCGCCTGGAATATTTCGTGGTGAATAGCGTATTCGTGCAGGTCTATATGTTCTTGCAACCACTGAATTTTGTCGTCCGGTGACAGGTCGGTGCGTATGGATAGTCCATGTACCGCCAGCCGGCGCAGCAATGGTGCATCCGACTGCACGAGCTTATCACACCACCGCGCCGCCGAGTCTTGCTGGTTCAATGCCAGTGACTCAAGGCAGTCTCGAACAACATCTATTATCGCGTCAACCGGTTGAGGATGCCTGTCCTGTTCGTGAGGTTCAATGGCGGAACGCCGGATGCTAGCAGGTTCCAACTCGCGATTTGCCTTTCCCCAAGTGTGTAATGTAAGATACCATTCTTCCAACCGTCTGACAGCCGATTCTAGTAATGGCTCGGCTACTTGAAATAAATTCGGTCTCAGTCCCCCTTCCCATAACTTATTCAGTCCGCCATATTTACCGATTAGCGACAATTTCGCGTCAAATAAGAGATTCTCCTCTTCTCCATCGTCACTGAGCAGCGGATAACCACCCCTTATTAATAAACGACTCTGCATCATGGTATCGAAGATTCTCAACAAATCTTCTAACATCCCGTGTGCAATACAGCGTTTGCCTATCTGATCAAGAAGATTGCCGGTATCTACGTACACCCCATTGGTGCTGTCCCCGTCGCTTGGCGCCGTTGATAGCAGCAATGAAATCCAGCGAGATAGAACTACCTTATCTCGGGAAGCCTCCATATCCCTACCAATCTTCCGAGCTAAATCGTGCCAAAACTTTGGATGTAATCGCGTATCGTATTTGCTAATTAGAAGGAAAATTCTGTTTGCATGGTCGTATAAAAACCGATCTGCCACCCACCAAGACAGAGCCATATCCTGGTCTCTTAACGAATCGCTACCAAACAGCGCCTTTAAGCACCCGTGCTCGTCGAGCCAATCAATCCAATCTGGGTTTGACGCTGCTTTTGTGAAGAATTGAGTCTTTGTCTTATCTCCAAGCGCCTCCTCAATAGTTCCCACTATTTTCTCGTCATCAGCTAGAGGAGGCGGGTTTTCAGCAATTGCAGTGATCTCGCGATGCCAATCAACGACACTGCGTCGGACATGATTGGCGAGGCCGCGGACACCCGTCTCAAGTTTGCTATGGTCTTCCTTGTGAGTCTGTGGGTAGGTAATGGGATGAATTCCGAGCAAACGCCAATCGCCTGGCTTTTTACTGTCTTCTGAACCGGTTAAAACGAAGCGCCGATCCTCTGAACCGGCCGGAAGCGCACGCGCCAGATAATTCATAATCGTGTCGTCATGACTATAGCCAACAAAGAGGATTGTAAAATTACTGAACAGTTCAACAAGGAAGTGTCGAGCCCATCCATCGGTCAGATAGGCGAGACCGAAATCCTTATCTGTAAGCACCATCTGGCCGGGTTTTGAGACGGAACCGTGAACATGAATAATGCCGTTGAACTGGCGCCCCAAGGGTAACGCAGGTGCCCGAAACACCTCTGGTAGACTGTCGAACATTCCCTCTGCGGCCTGCTCAAACAGGAGATCGAAATTGGTGGTCACTAGGCGAACTGGCCCGATGTTGGGATAAAGCTGTAAAAGATTCTTATGTAGTTTGGTTGCTTGCAAACTTTCTTGGGAAAGTACACCGGCTGCAATTTCGTGAACCTTTACTTCGTCATCGTGCAATCTTCCGAGGAATTCTTCGAACTTTTCATCCTTGCGCAAGTTTTTGCCAGTACGTTGGGCGATCATATCGGTTAACGATTTGAAATTTGGTAGATGGGCAGGGTCACCCATTGAAACTCCTGCCCCGGCGAACACCACCAGTTTATTTGCATGCAAGGCATCTAACAGGGGTTTGGGGAAGTCAATATTCTTAATTTTCATGTTTTTGCTTTAATGATGTTGAATTTTTTGATGACCGTCTGAATCTTCGATTGCCAAAGATCAAATCCGCGTACAGTGAGAATCGCCTCTTGTCCCTGTCATCCGCGTAATCCGACCGTCCGAACGGATAGTGAGTGCGGTAGAAATCCCTTAATTCGTGACTCAGACAGTGTCTCCACAATAGGAAATCTACTTACCGATTGATTAGTTTGTCAGCATTGCGGCGATGTCTTCCGGCAACTGTATTCCTGTTTTCTGCTGGAAATCCGAGACTTTTTCGTAGTCGTTATGAAATGCGACGATGATGTCTACACCCTTTTCTTTAGCGGTCTTCAAATCTTCTCGGGCTTTGTCCCATTCGCTCAAATGTATCCAAGCAACAGCGCGATTGTTATAACCTTCGGCGAAATCGGCATTGGCATCTATCGCTTTCGTATAATCTTCAATAGCACAGTCATACAGACCGTCTTCATAGTGAGAAAGTCCGCGAATGTTACATACCACGGCCTCACGTCGTTTTTGACGTGCCTTTGGTCCGCGATTAATCCGTGCTGGATCTGGCCTGTTTTCTTTAAAATAAGTTTGATAATCAAATTCCGCCTCTTTTGTAGTATTCATCGCGCAATCCCTCGGCAGGTTTGATTTGGCTTTTCCCCGTGTTCACAAGTACCAACTTGCTAATCCACAATTGCAATGGGTCGCGACACGTTCCGGTTCTTTTCTGCCTCCCTGTTATGATCCTTTCTAGCACGGCGCGCATTGACGTGATTGCTCTAAGCAAGCGTAACAAATCAGGATTAAACTACTCGGTAACAATGCAAAAAGGCGGCAGGAATTTGATTCAACCCCGCCGCCAATATCAAACGCAATACTCTTGAGAAACTCAGCAACAACCGAGACATCTGAATCTCAAATGTATAGTGATTTCCTGGCGATGCAATAATGATTTTATCGCCTCGTTTCAAATGATACTTGTAGGTATTGCGGGATGCCATGGTTCTCACCTCCTCTTACTCTATGCATTGTATCATACGCTTAGAGGATTGTCAAAACACAGTCGCTTTGATGAGATTAATCAACTCGATCTGCTGATTTCCCCACAATGGCAATTTCGATGATGTTTTAGTTGCATAATGAATATATCACCCAAACCATCATATTTTCAAGCGCTGCGACATCAGTGTCTGGGGTAGTATGCAATTAGCCTAAACATATTTCAGACCGCAGAAAAAATTTTACGGAAGTGGTAAAAAAGTTCATTTTTCCTTGACATCATCGAATATATATGGGATCATTTTCAGGGCAAAAATGTTGTTATATCGCAGGTTTCAGGCACGTGTGAATCGGATATCTTGTCCCGGCAATACTATGCCATCACGTGTCAACCATAAACCACTAATTTTTGATTTACCATGATACGAAATGAAAGGACTTGAAACTTATGAAAAAATCACTGATTTGTTTCATCGCACTATTTATGGTATGTGTGTTGATGCCATTGGAGGCAACGGAAGAGGAGGAAACGGAAGAAGTCTCCATTATAATGACTTATACTCCTTTTGCCCGCAGCCCCGGAAGTTCGTTTAGGTTTAGTGCATATGTCTATGTCGGAGAGGATTCAAACCCCGCGGGAGGTCAAACGGTGACGTTTAGTGTGAGCCCAGATGATGGGACCGTGTCTCTGAGTCCCACAAGCGCGACGTCCGTTAGCAACCAGTCGGTGACGACCACACTGTCTACCGGGAGCGGATCCTCCGGCGTATACACGGTCACAGCGACGGTCGGCGACGCATCTGCGAGCGGATCTGCGACAATTAAGGCCCCACCACCGCCTCCAGAATTATCGATAAGTGTGGTAAGTGGTCCCGGGTCTGGTGCCCCCGGTGCTGCATTGACCTTTACTGTTGAGGTCCAGGAGGATGACAGTGCAGCGTCAGGGAAGACCGTGACGTTTAGTATCACATCAGGCGATGGGAATGCGTCGCTGAATCCCACAAGTGCGACAACCGGTACCAACGGGCGAGCATCCACAACACTAACACTTGGGAACAGCGCCGCCGGCTCATACACGGTCAAAGCGACAGTCGGCACTAAATTTACCAGCGGGACTGCGACAGTTGAGACCCCATCGCCGCCGACGCAGCCAGAATTATCGATAAGTGTGGTAAGTGGTCCCGGGTCTGGTGCCCCCGGTGCTGCATTGACCTTTACTGTTGAGGTCCAGGAGGATGACAGTGCAGCGTCAGGGAAGACCGTGACGTTTAGTATCACATCAGGCGATGGAAATGCGTCGCTGAATCCCACAAGTGCGACAACCGGTACCAACGGCCAGGCATCCACAACGCTAACACTTGGGAACAGCGCCGCCGGCTCATACACGCTCACAGCGACAGTTGGCAGCACATCTACGAGCGGGACAGCGACGGTTGACACACCACAATTATCGATAAGTGTGGTAAGTGGTCCCGGATCTGGCAATCCCGGTCAGGGCCTAATGTTTACTGTTGAGGTTCAGGAGGATGGGAGTCCCGCGTCAGGGAAAACCGTGACGTTCAGCCTGAGTCCAGACGATGGGACTGTGTTGCTAAATCCTACAAATGTAGCAACTAATAGCAATGGACGAGCAAAGACGCTACTGATACTTCGGGGCGGTGCCTCTGGTTCATACACGGTCACAGCGGCGGTCGGCTCCGAATCTACCAGCGGAACCGCGACAGTTGGCACCCCATCCCCGCAGTCGCCGCCAGAATCATCGATAAGTGTGGTAAGTGGTCCCGGATCTGGTGCCCCTGGTGATGCATTGACGTTTACTGTTGAAGTTCAGGAGGATGGGAGTGCCGCGTCAGGGAAAACCGTGACGTTTAGTATCACATCAGGCGATGGGAATGCGTCGTTGAATTCCACAAGTGCGACAACCGGCAGCAACGGCCAGGCCTCCACAACACTAACACTTGGGAACAGCGCCTCCGGTTCATACACGGTCACAGCGACGGTCGGCTCCAAATCTACCAGCGGAACCGCGACAGTTGGTACCCCACCGCCATCGTCACAGCAACAGCAAGAACCATCGCCACCGTCACAACAGCGACAAGAATCATCGCCATCGTCACAACAGCAGCAAGAATCATCGCCATCGTCACAACAGCAGCAACAAGAGTCACTGCAGCAACCACAAATTACAACACAACCTCCAACGACAATCGATCCGCCAGTGACGACACCACCTGTGTTAGAACCGACAAGCCAAAAGAGTATATCCGGCGATAATCAGAACGGTTTGACAGGTGAAGCGTTGGCGAACCCGTTTGTGGTTGAAGTCCGCGATCAGTACGATGCCCCGATGGAAGGGATTACTGTGAGGTTCACTGTCCTCGCGGGCAGTGGATCGCTGAGTGCCACCACCGCAATTACCGACGCCAACGGACGAGCCGAGAGTACGCTGACGCTTGGAGGCAGTCCCGGCACGAACACCGTCGAGGCGAGTGTCGAAGGTCTTTCCCAAACAGCGGTCTTTAGTGCTGAAGCGGTTCTCCCACCACCGATTCCAACGGCTCTGTCAATCTTCTCGGGAGATAATCAGAACGGTTTGACAGGTGAAGCTTTGGCGAACCCGTTTGTGGTTGAAGTCCGCGATCAGTACGATGCTCCGATGGAAGGGATTACTGTGGGCTTTACTGTCCTCGCGGGCAGTGGATCGCTGAGTGCCACCACCGCAATCACCGACGCCAACGGACGAGCCGAGAGTACCTTGACGTTGGGAGTCAATCCGGGAGCAAATACAGTTACTGTGTCCGTTACTGGACTTCAGGAGAAGCAGACGCTTACTGCCCAAGGCATCAGAATTCCCAAGACATTGGAGATAATCTCGGGCGGCGGCCAACAGGGACTGCCCGGTTCGGCGCTTGCGAACCCGTTTGTGGTGGAGGTGCGAGATCAGTCGGATAAACCCCTCGCTGGTGTTCAAGTCACGTTCTCGGTCAGCAGTGGCGGCGGGACGCTGAGCGCCACAAGCGTTACGACTGATGCGAACGGAAGAGCCGAGAGTACCCTCACGTTGGGATCCAATCCGGGAGCGAATACAGTGACCGTGTCCATTTCGGGGATTCAGGAGAACCAGACGTTTACTGCCCAAGGCATCAGGATTCCCACGACATTGGGGATAATCTCGGGAGACGACCAAGAGGGGCCGTACGGTGAGGCGCTTGAAAACCCGTTTATCGTGGAAGTGCGAGACCAGTTTGACGAACCTATGCCGGGCGCCGAAGTAACGTTCTCGGTTACCGCTGGCGGTGGGACGCTGAGCGCCACAAGCGTCATGACGGAGAGCGATGGTCGGGCGGAGAGTATCCTAACGTTGGGACCAGATCCGGGAACGAACAGCGTTGACGTGACTGTAGCGGGGATTACGCGAACAGAGACGTTTACTGCCCGAGGCATCCGAACGCCTTTGGCGTTCTGGATAATCTCCGGATTCGACCAAAAGGGGTTCATCGGTGAAGCGCTTCCCAGACCGATTGTCGTATACGTGGCAGATCGATCCGGCGAACCCTTACCGGGTGTGCAGGTCACCTTCACGGTTACCGGTGGCGGTGGGACACTCAGTGTAACCAGTGCCACGACGGATAGTGATGGTCGGGCGGAGAGTACCCTCACATTGGGCCCAAATCCAGGAACGAACACCGTCGAAGTGGCTGTTACAGGGATTCAGCAGAGCCAGACCGCCACAACAACCGCCGAATTGCCGCCTATCCTGGAGGATGTAAACAGGGACGATGTTGTGAATTTTTTGGATTTGGTCTCGGTGGCGTCAGGTCTCGGGACCGAAGATGCAGATTTGCCCGCGGATGTCAACGGGGATGGAATAGTGAACATCCTTGATTTGGTGTTGGTGGTGAGTGCGCTTGGGAACGCAGCCGCCGCGCCTTCAGCCTGGAGTCGCAACCTGGAGATCCCTCCTACAAGAGCGGACGTGGGAGAGTGGTTGGCACAAGCGAGAGAACTTGATCTGAAGGACGCCACATTGCAGCTTGGCGTTCTTTTCCTAGAGCATCTTCTGGCAACTCTAACCCCGGCAGAGACTGTGCTTTTTCCCAACTACCCAAATCCGTTTAACCCGGAGACGTGGATTCCGTACGGGTTAGCCAATGATGCCGAGGTACAAATCTCGATTTACGACATCAACGGTACGTTAGTGCGTCATTTGAATCTAGGGTATCAGGTAGCTAGTTATTACACCGAACGAAGTCTTGCGGCGTATTGGGATGGCCGCAACAGTGTCGGTGAGCGTGTTGTCAGTGGCGTATACTTTTACACCCTAACCGCCGATGATTTCGCTGCAACTCGCAAGATGTTGATCGGTAAGTAGGAGGGATGGATTCTTCCTTTTCTCAATAGCGCGGGCACAACGTCCCGCGCTTTCATGCCTTGTTTTACCTTGATGACTCGGAGCGGTAGGATAATCAACCTCAAAAAAAATTTGCACTGGCGCCAAATTCCGATTCCAACAAGGCTGGTAGGATTTCTATCGATCAATGGACATGGACAGTGACTGCAATAGTAAATCCTGCTTGTTATCCACTCGCTTGAAAGGGTCTCTTTCGATCAACTGACCGAATAGGATCAACGGAGCAAACAGCCACCGCGATAGAGATCCCAAGGCGAATGGAAATCTTGCGCACTATGCGTTCGCTTGAAAGTATTTCTATCGCGCTCGTTATCCACTCGCTTGATCGGCTTCTTTTTCTTCTTGAGGCAGGGGGTAAATGATACGTTTGCAGCTGGAGCACTGGACAACCTTTTCGAATTTGCGGGCTTCCTTGAGTGTCTGGGGTGGGATTGCGATTCGGCAACCGCCGCATGCATTATTTTTTACTATCGACACAAACGCTGATTTGTTGCGCCTACCCCACGCTTGATAACCGGTCATCAACTCCTTATCTATGTCAGGCGAAAAACGTGTGCGTTTCTGCTGCTGCGCCGTGACCGCCGCTTCTAAATCTCTCCCCTCCTGTTCGTATGTGGCTTTCCGGCTACTGACTTTCTCTTTCTCTGCGTTAAAGGAAGCCTGCGCCTGCCGAAGCTCCTCTTGAAATCGATCGATATCCAACATGAATCCGAGGATAGCATCTTCAATTTCTGCTTCCTTTTCCTGTGAAAATCTGATTTCGTTATCCAGTGCTTGGTATTCCTTGTTGGTTTTCACTTCACGCAGTTGAGTTTCGTATTTTCCACGTTGCTCCTGTTGATCCGTAAGTTCCGCATTTTTTGAACGCAATTCTCGTTCCGCCTCCGCGAGCGCTTCTTTCTTTGCGTCCAATGCCCCCTGATGTACCTGAAAACCTTCTTCCAGCTTTGCAATCTTTAGCGGTATGGCTTGGCGTTGTTGATGCAATGACAAGATGGTCAGTTCAAGTTGTTGAAGTTGGTGAAGCAAGCCAAGTTGCTCTTGTAGATTGGAATTAGGCATAGCTTTCGGATTCCCGTTCAAGGAGAAAGGCAAAAAAGATCCCCAACTGGTATAGTACGATTAGCGGAACTGCCATCAGGAACATGGAGAGCGGGTCTGCCGGAGTCAGCAGCGCCGACATGACAAAGATTCCCACGACGGCAAAACTCTGTTTCTCTCGAAATCCGCGTGAGTTGACCACTCCGATCCAAGACAGAAACGCCATGACAATCGGAAGTTCAAACGCGATACCAAACCCTAATAGTAGTCGGGTGATGAAGTTCACGTATTTTTCGATGTCCCAACGGTTCGCCATGTTGGGAAAAAGGTTGGCGGAAAAGTGAAGGACGGTCGGAGTGACAATTAGGTAAGCAAATATGACGCCGACCACAAAAAAGGCGACAATAACGAGGAAAAGCGGTAGAGCAAACTTTTTTTCTTTTTGTGTCAAAGCTGGAAAAATGAATGCCCAGATTTGATAGAGCACAATCGGAGAAGCGAGTAGCAAGCCGCAAGCTATGCTAATCTTTAGGTATGCCATAATCCCTTCGACCGGCCCAATTTTTAGCAGTTCGGCTTCAACAATTGATGCGCCTGCTTTCAGGGAAACAGAGAGGAAACCCATCATTGACCCCTCTACGCCAACTGTACGGTCAATGATGCCTGCCAGTATGGTGTTGATGGAGGTCTCCATCGGGAATCGCAGGACATTCTCGATTGGCCGGCTAAAGCCTAGACTTAGAAAAGTGAAGGCGCAGATTGCGATTGCTATCACAATAAGCCGCCGTCTCAATTCTTCAAGATGTTCCCAAAAAGTCATTGACGCATCTTCGGGATTTGACATGGTGCCGTTCGTCGACTACGTCCCTTTGTTCTCCGGCTTGGTTGAACCTGCCTTAGTGTCTCGGGGTGCAGGCTTTGTCGAATCCGCGTCGGGGTCTATCGATTCCGTAAATTCTCTTTGAACCTCCTTGCCGGCGCTTTTAAATTCTCGAATTGCCTTTCCAAGTGATCGTCCCATTTCCGGTAGACGTTTAGGTCCAAATATCACAAGGACAACCACGAGGATAATAATCACTTCCCATACGCCCGGTGCACCCATCGTTCCAACTCCTCCTTAAGCCTTATTTATCAGCGTAATTTCACGTCTAGAGGTTGACAATCGTGTACAGGAGATTATGTAATTATAATGGATTTCCTAGGGATTTGCAATCGTTTTGTCATCCAGAATTTACCGGGTGGGCGCTATCGTCGGCGCAACAGATGCTCCTGTCTTGTATGCGGCAGTGGGGCGTAACTGCATCTATGGTTTGATGGCAAACTCTAGTTGATGATGCGCTTCCCGCAGAGCAGTTTCAACATGAACGGGAGTGTCGCCGCGCGCAAAGATGAATCCGAGGTAGCGTTTTCCCTCCGGCAGCGGCACAACTTCCTGACCGATGGGAATCGTAATTGCGACCTCCTCAATCCTCTCTACCGCCGCCGCTCGTTCCTGACCGCTCACTTCTCGCAGGATTCCGGCGTGCGGAATGGGAATCATCATCACGCCGGCGGCTGCTCCTTCGCGTTCAAGTGAAGCAACGTCCTGACCAATGGCATGACGGATAATCAATTCTTCTAATGACATTCCGGTGCCGAAGCGAAGGATGCGAGCGCATAACCCCCCGATTGATCGAGGCGCGATTTCAAGCATCCAAGCACAGCCGTCCTTTATCCGAAGCTCGGCATGTACCGGTCCCTCCCTCAAACCCAGCGCCTTCGCCGCATCTGCTGTGCAAGAAGAAATCTCCTGCTGAACATCGGGTGAAAGTCGAGACGGTGTTATGTAGAGTGTTTCCTCGAAAAAAGGACCATCTAACGGATCCGGCTTGTCGAAAATGGCAAGCACCTTCAGTTTTCCTCTAACCAATATGCCTTCAAGCGCAACCTCGGTTCCAGGGATGAAGCCTTCTATTAGCAGATGTTCCGTATTAATCTGATGCTCGTTTTCCTCGTTTGATGATTGGAGGATGGCAACCACCCTATGAAAGGCCTCCGTGAATTTCGCTGGGTCGTTTGCGCGAACAACACCTCGGCTCGCCGAAAGGGAAAGAGGCTTTAGGACACAAGGGTAATCAATCTGATTCGCAATCTTCTCCGGGTTTTCATTAACAGACCGTAGTTTGAACCACGGAGCACGGAGGCCCGCCTTGACAAGCATTTTTCGCAGTTGATGTTTGTCCCGCGTCGCATAGGCAGATTCAATCGTGTTGTGTGGAAGCGACAATTTTCTTGCTGCCATAGTGCCAAGGATGGTGGTGTCGTCGTCCACGCCGATAACAGCATCAATCGGGTGGTTTTTTGCAAATGCGGCGATTTTTTGCATGGCCGGTTCCGGACAATGAAAATCTAGCGAAAGCGACTTCAGCGGCGACAGTTTGGAGAGTGTTTGCGGATGGTCTGACGCGATGACAACTTCCACGTCGAGTTGCCGTGCGGCGGACAAGAAATCGCGCGCGCGATACGTTCGCATCGGCAGCAACAAAAGAACACGCGGTTTACGGTCGACTAGGTTGAGTTTCATAATTTTAGGCAATGACGTACGTCGTACGAGATTGCGCATAAACAGGTCGCCAATCTCACAATTGGTTCCAAGTCTGAACCTGAATATTACCTCCAATCTCCACACTTGTCACTTACTGATTGCGAATTAGTTTCAAATACTTAAAGCGACGCATGGAAGTAGAGGGATTACTCTTGACAGCTAATCGGATTTGTACCAAGATACGCAAATTCCATTTACCTCATCAATCCAACTCCAAACGTGATTATGACACGCATCTTATACCTGAGCGGTTCAATCTTCGGCGGCGCTGAACGCCAACTGTTCTATCTCGTTACCAATCTGGATTGGAGCCGCTATCAGCCAATTGTAGTCTGTCCCGATGATGGCGTATTCCCGAAGCAACTGCGTGAGGCAGGAATCGATACCGTTATCCATACACTACCCGGGTGGCGAAAGTGGAAAAACATACTTCACCGCTATGCTGCGGCATCTCGGTTCGTTCAACTTGCTACAGAACAGGAGATTCGACTGATTCATGCTTCCGATTCGTGGCACAATCCCTACGCACTTCGCGTAGCCCGTCAGTGTAGGATTCCGATCATCTCTCATGTTAAGGCTCCTATTCGCCTCGATCAGGTGACAAAGTACGGCTTCCACAACATGTCCGCTATTATCTCAATTTCGAAGCGATACACGCCTCCATTTCTTGAGGCTGGTATTTCGCCCAACAAGATTGAAGTCATTGTGAACTGTGTGGATTTGGACGCGTTTGAATCAATAGGAGTTAAACCGAATACCCTCCGGCAAGAATTTACACTGCGGCGATTCGTGATAGGCATAGTGGGACGGATTGAACCATTTAAGCGTCAGAAGGAATTTGTCAAGATAGCATCGCATGTCCTTAAAGCGTGCAAAGATGTCAGTTTTCTGATTATTGGCGGAACGCAATCTAACTCCGAGCACCTTGCGTACGAGCGGGAACTGCGCCGGTTAATCTCTGAATTGAATCTTACGGAATATGTTACCTGCACAGGTCATCGCGAGGACATGCCAGCAGTGATGCACGGGCTGGATCTTCTCGTAACTCTCTCGGCGGGAAGTGTCATCCCGGAAGCCATGGCGGCTGGCAAACCGGTCATTGGCACGCCGGTTGGAAGCGCGATAGACATGATTGACGATGGTAATACAGGGTGGGTGATTCCACAATTTCCTATTGAAGGCATCACAGCTAAAATCGTGCAAATGATACGGAATCCATCGCTTTGTAGGCAGATGGGACGAGCGGCGCGAGCGCACGCCGAGCGCCATTTCAGCATCACCAAGCACGTGGAGCAGGTACAAGCAGTTTATGACCGATTGATATGAGGGGTTTAGGAAATGTAGGGGACGGTCCCCGTGCCGTCCCGAATGAAGTACGTATCAACCCCAACGGACAACCACGGGGGGTTGTCCCTACAATCCGCACGAATTATGAATAACCAAACCGGAAAACCGAATCGGCTACAGTGTTACGATTGTCCCCATGCGGGATACTATTTTGTGATCATTTGCACGGAATAGTTGTCATTGTAGGGGACGGTCCCCGTGCCGTCCCGAATGAAGCACGTATCAACCCCCAACGGACAACCACAGGGGGTTGTCCCTACAATCCGCACGGATTATGAATAACCAACCCGAAAACCGAATCGGTTACAGTATTACGATTATCCCCATGCAGGATATTATTTTGTGACCATTTGCACGGAATAATTGTCATTGTAGGGGACGGTCCCCGTGCTGTCCCGAATGAAGCACGTATTAACCCCAACGGACAACCACAGGGGGGTTGTCCCTACAATCCGCACGGATTATGAATAACCAAATCCGAAAACCGAATCGGCTACAGCATTACGATTATTCTCAGCCGGGATATTATTTTGTGACAATCTGCACGCAAAATCGAAAGGAATTATTTGGTAAAATCGTTGATGGTCAGATGATTCCAAATGCCGCAGGAAAAATGGTGGCAAAAACCTGGCATGAATTATCGATATTTTATCACGGTATACGGACAGACCAATTCCAGATAATGCCTAATCATTTGCACGGAATAATTATCATTGTAGGGGACGGCCCCCGTGCCGTCCCAAACGAAGCGCGTTTCAACCCAAACGGACAACCACGGGGGGTTGTCCCTACATTTTCCTTGTCTGAGGTTGTACACCGATTCAAATCGTTGACAACCAGGTTGTATATCGAAGGCGTCAAAACAAAGGGTTGGAAACCATTTAATGCAAAATTGTGGCAGCGCTCCTTTTACGACCATGTCATCCGTGACGATGAATCATTGGACGATATCCGTACCTATATCAAAAACAACCCGCGGAACTGGGCGTTGGACGAGGAAAACCCGGTTAACCGAACAACGCAAATAGAGAGGTGCAAAGAATAAAAATCGTTATTCCCTGCGCATACGGCTGAATCGTGTAAGGGCGTTCCCGATTTTGTCCTGTAACGCGCGGCGAGGATTGGACGAACCTACATAGTTGCTCATCAACATAGCAAACGCGAGGATTTCACCGTCCGCCGTCATTGCGTACCCGGCAAGCGTTGTTATCCCCCGCATTGTACCGGTTTTGGCACGCAGAACCCCTTCGGCTTCCGATTCCTTCATCCGCCATGAAAGCGTTCCATCGACACCGGCAACCGGAAGCGACGTGAGATACTCCGGCATCACCGAAAAATCTTGGAACACGTACACCAGTAAGTTCGTGAGCATTGAAGCAGATAAAAGATTGTAGCGCGAGACGCCCGACCCATCCGCCAGCGTAGACTGAGCATTAGCCATCCCGCCTTCACCCAGAAACTCGCTAATTACTCGCAATCCTTTCTGTGACGTACCGGGTGGTCCAATCATTTCTGCACCAATCGTCTTCAACAGCAACTCGGCAATCAGATTATCGCTCCGTTTATTCATCCTCCGGACGATGAGAGAGAGCGGCAACGAGGTATGGACTCCAATTTCGGTCACGTCATCCGCAACCACCCCTTGCCGGATTACCCCTTGCACCGGGATGCCCCTCCGGTCAAGCGCCTCCTTTAACAGTGTTCCGCAAAACAGAGCGGGATTGATGATGTCCACTTGTCGGCGCACCTTCTCTTGGCTGACTGGCATAGAGCCACGAATTGTCAACACATTGGCTGGAACGGGTTTTGATTGGCGTTCGATGTGTAAGGTTGTGTTCTCTGAAGCAGCGACGGTTGTCGCATTGTTGACAACTTTCAGGTATTCCGTCGGCGGATTAAGCGTTACGCGGACCGGTTCTCCCACCTCAGTGCCGGGCGCTAAGGTAACCGTGACGCCGTTGTGATTAATTGTCAACGCGCTCTGATGTGAATAATACCCGCCAATCGGACCGTCGTCCCACATCCAGCCCTTACCCTTGGGGACGTCATCAAAATGGGTGTCATCGACGACAATATCACCGTCAATCTCTTTGACCCCGGAATGAAAAAGCGTTTCAACCATCTCTACCAAATCTTCAACGGCAAGTAGAGGGTCTCCTCTCCCCTTGAGGTAGAGATTCCCTCGGACGCGAACCCCTTCAATGTCTTCGGCATAGAGCGTTGTGTGGAAGCGATAGTTTGGTTTTAGCTTCACAAGTGCCGTCGCCGAGGTAAGCAGTTTCATAGTGGAGGCGGGATGATATAACTTGTCGGCGCCGGCTTCATAGAGAACTTCACCCGTTGTTACCGAAACGACCTTTATGCCGACATTCGAAGGAGCAAGCAGCGGATCATACAGATTCGTTTCGATTTCTTGTTGCAACCGCTGGAATGGGTCGCTCTGTCCTCGTGATTCAGAAACATCAATCGTGACGGGTTTTGCGCAACTGCTTAAGAGGAGAAAGCAGAAAAGTAGAAGGGGTGATACCGGAGGAAAAGCACCGCAGGTGCAACATGTGATGTGAGATTTCGCCTCGTACAATGCTCTAATCCTTCCCTCCTCAGACGGCGCCAACCTGTCGGAGATTGGCGATGGTGGATTCATCGAATCCCAGTGCACTTGCGAGAATCTCGTCTGTGTGTTCTCCGAGCAGTGGTGGCGGGAGACGCATTTGCACCGGCGTTGCCGAGAGGTTGAGCGGCGATCCCGCCAACCGCATTGTGTGGGCTGTCGGATGGGGCATCTCTACCAACATACCTCGTGCCAGTGCCTGTGGATCTGCAAAGACCGCATCAAGTGTGTTCACGGGCCCCGCAGGCACATCGGCATCTCCGCAGATTTGCAGCCAGTCGGCGACAGTTCGGCCCTGAAATAGATTCTCTAGTGACGGGATTAAAGCGTCACGGTTTGCGACTCGTTTTGAGTTTGTAGCAAATCGTTCATCATTCCCTAAACGTTCAGCACCGGCTGCTTTACAAAACCGTTGCCACTGACGATCATTTCCGATAGCCAGCACGAGGTAATCATCAGCCGCCTTGAAGGCTTGGTAGGGTACAATTCCGGAGTGCGCGTTTCCCCAACGTTGAGGCACTTCACCCGAGCAGAGGTAGTTGCTGCCAACGTTCGCCAGCAGCGCAATCTGGGAGTCAAGTAGTGCGGTATCAAGATGCTGTCCTTCCCCCGTACGTTCGCGTACGAACAACGCCGCGAGAATAGCGTTACAGGCAAACAACGCCGTGGCGACATCGGCGATGGCAACGCCAATTTTCGTGGGCGTGCCATTCCGCTCGCCGGTGATGGACATGATACCGCCTCTGGCTTGAATCATGAGGTCGTAGCCCGGCAATTCCCGATCAGGCCCCGTGTGACCAAAACCGCTGATTGAGCAGTAGATTAAGCGTGGATTTACCTGCTTGAGTTCGTCATAGCCGAGACCAAGTTCCTTAGCCCCGCCAATACGAAAGTTCTCAATTAACACATCGCTCTTCTCGGCAAGCGTTCGCGCGATTTCGACACCGCGCTCGTGTTTGAGATTGAGTGTGAGGCTTTTCTTGTTACGATTACAGCAAAGGTAATACGCTGACTCGCTGCCGGCAAACGGCGGTTGCCACTGACGTGTTTCGTCACCTGTGCCTGGGCGCTCGACCTTGATGACTTCGGCACCCAAATCTCCAAGCATCATGGCGCAGTAGGGACCCGCCAAATGCCGTGATAGATCCAGAACTTTCACACCGTTTAGCGCACTAGGAGCCATGCCGCCTCCGTATGCCAAAATCCTCTCGAATGTAACCGATTCTTGGGACACTCACTTCTGAAACCGCCGGCATGATAGAATGAGATTCCTTCACCTGATAAACTCAAAGAAATGGAAGATGTTACTGCCACACTAGGTTTTATACTGTGCGCTGTCAGAAATTGCGCTTTTCAAGATTTAAGGCTTGCTTCGCCGATTGTAGAGACAGTACCAAGCGAACGAATATTGAATAGGGTAACGTCCGCAGTTTCCATCTGTGGGATTCCTATGGGATCTCTATCGCCTTCGCTGTTCGCTCATTATTCATTCGCTTGATCTCCTCTGGGGCTACCAAGATTTAAATAGGTCGCGATTCGGAGATCGCTCCTACAAAATAAGCAATTCTCAGCAGCGTCGAGTATAACCCGCGTTCATTCAACCACGATCTCGGGTCTTCCATCTACCATCCATTCGGTGTGAAAAACTGTTGGCGCACCATCGTTCCCGACAATCGGATTTCCGTTCAGGTCAATTTTGTGATAGGTGTGCGCACCGAAGTAGTCGCGCATCGCTTGGATAAGATTCGCCGGAAGCCGAGCACTGCGATAGCTATCAAAGTAGGCGAGCGCCGAGCTAAAAGCAGGTATCGGAATTCCAAGTTGTGTTGCGGTCGATACAACGTTGCGCCAGTTCTCCTGCGTTGATTCAATCACTTCTCGGAAGTAGGGATCCAGCAGCAGGTTCGGTAGATTCGGGTTGTTTTCGTAGGCATCGGCGATTCGATGGAGAAAGCGAGCGCGGATAATACAACCCCCGCGCCACCCTAAGCTTATCTTCCCGAGATTGAGATTCCATTCGTACTCGCGGCTTGCTTCGTGCATTAACGCAAAGCCTTGTGCATAGGAGCAGATTTTGGCGGCGTAAAGCGCATCATGAATTGCTTCTAGGAAGGTTAATGGGTCCCCCTCGAATTTTCCTTTCGGACCTTGGATAACTTGTGCCGCCTCAACCCGTTCGTTCTTAATCGCGGAGATGTATCGTGCAAAAACGGCTTCGGCGATTGTTCCCGCCGAGACGCCGAGGTCTAGCGCCGACGTGCTTGTCCATTTTCCCGTGCCTTTCTGACCCGCTTGATCAAGGATAGTGTCCACAAGCGGTACGCCGGACGCATCTGACTGTGTAAAGATGTCTGCCGTAATTTCGATGAGATAGGAGTTCAGATCGCCTTGGTTCCATTCGTTGAATAGCTGGTGCATGTCATCGGCGCTCAACCCCAGTGCCTGTTTCATGAGCGCGTAAGCTTCACCGATGAGTTGCATATCGCCGTATTCGATGCCGTTATGTACCATTTTGACGTAGTGCCCGGCGCCGTTGGGACCAATGTATGAACAACACGGTACTCCGTCAATTTGGGCGGCGATTTTCGTGAAAATTGGTTCCACCAAGGTATATGCTTTCTTTGACCCGCCCGGCATCATCGCAGGTCCCTTCAGTGCACCTTCCTCGCCTCCGGAAATACCTGTCCCGATAAAGAGCAAACCGCTCGCCGCAAGCGCCTCGTGTCGGCGTATGGTGTCGGGGAAATTCGCGTTGCCACCATCAATGATGAGATCTCCATCGGAGAGCAGAGGTCTCAACATTTCAATGAATTGATCGACCGGTTCGCCGGCTTTGACCATCAGGATAATCTTGCGCGGTGTGGAAAGCACGTTGATCAGTTCCTCAATAGAGTACGTTCCAACCACATGCTTCCCCCGCGCTCGGCTGTTAATGAAATTCTCCACCTTTGAAACCGTGCGGTTGAAGACTGCGACCCGATAGCCCTTGCTTTCGATGTTTAAGGCAAGATTTTCACCCATCACTGCCAACCCGATGAGTCCAATATCAGCTTTCTCCAACTCCTTAACCCTCCTAAAAGATGTAGTTCCTTTTCACATGATACATTTCCTCGAAAATTCAGTCAACTCAAAATATCGGGAGGTACAGGGCAATCGCATGTAATTCACGGCGGTGGGAGCATCATCAGCTTCGATATAGCCCGGGAGTGACAATGAAAGACGAGACGAAACGCAGTCGGGAGATTGCTCCTACAAGGAGTTATACCTGTAGCTCCATCTACGATTTATGATAGCAGTGCGTAGGTTGGGTTGAACGGAAAACCGAGAGAAATCACATGCAGAAGCGATTTTTTCTTCCAATAGTTGGGTTTCGCTATATCTGTTTACCCCAACGGGTCATCGAAAAGATTATCTGTGCTTGCAAGCTGAATAAAACTTGGCTGTCGACTGCTCAACCCAACCTACATCGCTGAAATCGAAAATCTCTATAAATCCGGCAATTACATCAGGGTGCTAAAGGCTGGCTGTTCCTCTCGGTGAGTAGGTGAATTCGTGCAGGAGAGACTGGATTTGTTAATCCAGAACGAGCGAGAAGAGGAACGCTTTGGCTCGGAGTACAACGTGCGTAAACTCTCGTTTTCAAACTTCACGGACAACGTTCAATTTGTCCATCCCAACACTTCACGCAGTTGCTCCTTTGCCGCCGCATAATCCCGGCGTGTGCGATAGAACACCCGCTGCGCTTCGGTAAACTCGGCTTGGGCTTGGAAAGCGTCATCAAACGTCAAACCGCGATAGCTCGGTAGGTCCAGCCCTTCATCAAGAACTCGTTCAATCGTCCGCAGCCGCTGCTCGAAGATTTGCACGCGCTTTTCTTCAATCTCCATACGTTCTCTGGCATTCGCCACTTCCCGATAGGCGCGGCGCACCTCGACTCTAATCCCCTTCTGTAAATCGATGAGTTCCAGTTGGAGACGTGACAATTCGGCGCGCTCTGCCTTCTGACGCCCGTCTGTCGCCCCGCCGTCGAAAAGGGAAAGATTGAAGTTTAGGCGAACCTCCCAGCCATCGCGATTGTCGCGAATTCCTTCAATCGGGATGGTATTATCTGTTTTCCGTTCGAGAAAAGGGTAATCGTATGCCGCAGTCGTATCCCATGTCCGTTCCTGCTGGCTCAAAAACAGATGGGCATCGCGGTAGCGGAGAGCGGCGTCAAGTTCCGGGATTCGATCCCAAAACGTTTCCTTGACCAGTCTCTCCTGACGAGTTATCGCGCCAGTGAAATCTTCAAGTTCCGTTCGGTTCGTTAACGCCAATTCTACCGCGCGTTCAAGCGACAGGTCATCATCCGGTATGGCACCGGACAGACGAACGGTCGCCAATGCGTTCAGCCCTGTCAATCGAACCAGTTCCGCTTTGTCAATATCCAGCCGTCGTCTCAATTCGTTGAGCGCCAACTGCTGCTCTGCCAACTCCAACTCCGTGTTCAACACACTCAGGATGGGTATTCTTTTTTCGGTGTGCTTCCTTTTGGCAACTATGAGCTTTTCCTGCAATGTAGTCTCAATAACACTTCGTTGTTGAATCTCCTCTTCCGTCAATGTTATGTTGTGCCAAAGTCTTCTCAGAGTGAAGATGACCTCCTGTTTGGCGCTTTTCAGTTCAATGCCCGACTTGCGCACATCTTCTTGCGCCTGATCCAGGTCTTGTGGAACTTCGCCAAACCGCGCAATTACTTGGCTGAGGGAAAAACTGGAAAGGTAATCCCTGTCGTCCAAGTCATGGTCGTCACTTTTCCGCCGTTCATAAAATCCGGTGAGTCCTATTTGAGGAAGGTAAACAGAACGGACGGTTTGCAGGTTCGCCTGTGCGCGTTCCAGGACTTTCTCCGCTTTAAGCACTTTCTCATTGTTCTTCAACGTGAGTCGAGACGCTTTCTCCAACGTCAGTGTTACCTCGCCTTGCGCCAAAGTCGGCTCGGCGCTATTCAAAATCCACGCGCAGAATGCGCCGTACATGAGGCACAGCGCGTATCGCGCGATACACGATGTACGATACTTTTCCCCCATCCCGTTTTCCTTCCACCGTTCGCTTACGCAATGAGCTATCGGCGACTGAGCCGCACGGTGACAACCGCTATGCCAATGACCAATAGAACGAGCACCCCAAACAAAATCGTTGTTACCGAGAGCCTAGGCTGTGATTGGATGTGAACTCTGACCGTCTTTTCTCGTGCCTCGACGGGCCGATTATCAACTGTGAGCTCCGCATTGACCTTCGCTTCGTACTCTCCGACGCCCACGTCCGGAGATGGGATGAGCGTCAGATGTACTTCGGTCTCTTCATTCCGTACCAGCTTTGCGACGACTTCCGGTTCAACAACATAGTCCCAGCCGGTGTAGACATCGACCCCCATCCGAATATCGGCTAAATCTCGCGTGCCGCTATTTCGTAACTTCAATGTCATGTCTATCTGCTCCCCGATTTTGATGGTATGGTAAGAACTAGGGATAAATAGCTCAATCTCCGGCACGCCTTTGGGGATAAGCTCAAACCGCTCGACACCGCCCTTAATCTGGCTAATCTGCTCCGGGGATAGCTCTAGACGATTGTTCACGCCGCCGAGTTGTTGCGCCTCATTTGCATCAATGACGGCAACGTAAAATTCCAGCGTCCTGTCAAGATAGGAGGCATCGAGCTCTTCGGTCACGTGGACGAAAAGTGATAGATCTCGTTTGGATTGCGCCTGTGTGAATTTCACCTGTGACACGCGCGATTGGCTCTCGGTATCCTGAAATTCAAAAGTCAAGCTATTGAGAAGATTGATAATCCGCAACTGGAAAGTATTCTCCGTCTCCGCTAACCGATCCAGTGTCATATCATAGGTAACGGAACTTCCGAGATTGCCCTCTTGGGAGAACTGCAGCGAACTGACATTGACCACATCCTCCTCCGACTCCTTCTGTAAATAAACCAAACGATTGTCCGTCTCAACAAGATCGGGGTATTTCAATGCGATCATGATTGAGTCCACATCCTTCTGGAGTTGGAACGTCAGGTCGACTTCGTCATTGTAGCCAAGCAGCGGTATCTTCTGCTCATAAGGTTGGGCAATATTCGTCGATTGAGTCCCACTAGTTGGGTCAATGTCTTTGAGGGAAACAAAAATAGAACGAATCTCGTTGGCGGCGGCGATTTCTTCCACGGTTGCGTCAACGGGCATGGACTCAGTCGTCGAGGTGTTCTTCAAGCGGATAGTGACCATTATCTGATTGTTCTCACGATACTTCTTGGCGCTGGTGATTGAGATGTGGCGGGTGTCCTCCTCAAGATGAATCTTGTAGGGATAGGACTGTTCCAGATACCTCAAGCTCACGATAATGCTGTCCACGTTGCGGCGGAGTTCAAAATCGAGGGTTTTCGACTGTTGATCCTTGAGGTTCGGAATTCGAATCTCATACGGTACGCCGATAATCGCATCCTTTTCATCCTTAATTGAGACGTAGACATTGTTGATCTCTTGTGCGGCACCGTATGTCGCCCTTTCATCCGGAGCGGCAGGCAGATCGTCAATGTCCCGCTTGGATGGGGGCACGGAACGATCCAGAATCGCTCCGTATTTGAGGACAATCTCAAGCCTCCTTCGATCTCCCTCCTTGTACCGCCGCGCAGACAGCACCGAGATGTAGGGTTCCTCCTGCTTGAGATGGATATTGCGGTCCTCCTCAAGATCAAGATATTTTAGGCTAACGACCACGTCCTGCACTTCATCCTTGACCAGTTCAAACTCCAGTGTTTTCTCCTCACCCTCCTTCAGCGATGGAATACGTACCTCGTAAGGAGTGGCTACGATAGCACCTTGCCGTCCGAAGTCTCCTTGGTCTTTAATTGAGACATAGATGTCGTCAATCTGCGCGCTGATGATAACATCCCTTTCAAGAACCCGAGAGCTCTCCTCCAATTTGACCGGCAGCGAGCTGTTTTTTAACGTGATAGAGAACATCTCCCTGCCATCTCGTGCTTCATATCGCCGGGTCCCCAAGATGGTGATGTGCCAAGCCGCCTTCAGCGAATCAAGTTCGGTGTTTTGCAAGTCGAGTTTCGCGTTCTCATAGTTTGCCTTTGCGAGCTCGTATTCCTCCTCCGCACGGTTCACCTCTAGAACTGTCACGATGTTATTCGCTTCTTGGAGCATATTCTTTAGGTTCTTAAGCTCATCCTCTTTTTTCTCCATCAGTTTTTTCGCCAGTTCCATGTCCAGTTTGGCTTTGTCGATTTGAATCTGGCGCAACTGTTCATCTTTGGTGCGCGCCTTTTCAGATTGCGACGCATCTCGCGAGTCCACCACTTGTGACCGGAGCGGCTCATGACCCGATAGAAACATCAAACTGAGTATCAATAAGAGGTATATACTTCGCACGTAGAGTTTCTCCTTTAACAACATCGGGCAAGAACAGATAAATGACAGGGTTATCCTACCAACTGTCTTGCTATATTGCGACAGAACGCAAAGGGGGAAGTGGAGAAAGAGTAGGAGGCGATATTGCCGTTTATGCTACTTCCTCTTCCGATTCGTACCCCGCCACATAACGCAGGTATAGGGCTTCCAGATCTTCGGTTTCAATCTCTTGACGGGATAGCTCGCGAACCAGATTTCCACTCACAAGAATCCCAAGCCGATCAGCGATTTCCTTGGCACGAAATATGTCGTGGGTAGACATGAAGATGGCTTTGCCTTCACTCCTCAGTTCGCGCAAAAGGTTCAGGAAGTCCGCCCCACCCTTTGGGTCTAGTCCAGAGGTGGGTTCATCAAGCAGTATCGCATCGGCGCCCTTCATGATGGCTACCGCGATTCCCAATCGCTGTCGCATCCCTTTGGAAAAGGTTTTCACCCGACGTTTAAATGATTCTTCCGGCAACCCGACACGAGCAAGTGTCGCATCCAGTTCATCGCGAGTCACTTTCTTTTTGCCTCCCAGCTTGGTGAAAAACTCAAGGTTCTGTCGTGCGGTAAAGTTTCGATACAACTCCACGTTTTCCGATACGTAAGCGAGATGCTTCTTCGCTTCGAGTGGAAACTTTGGAATCTCAATATCATTGACTAACGCCGTGCCACTGGTTGGGTCAATGAAATTCAGGAGCATGGAGATGGTGGTGCTTTTCCCAGCACCATTCGCACCGAGTATGACGTAGATTTCTCCCCGTTCGATCTTCAAGTTCAATTCGTTGACAGCTCGAATTGTGTTGTCATAGACTTTGGTTAGGTCTCTAGTTTCTAACATTGGGTATCCTCCTTGGTACGGAATTAGATAATTTTCCGATATAGACCTGTGTAGGTACAGAAATCTTGGCAATTATAATAATCATGTTGCTTGCTTTAATAGCCGTCATTGGCGATCCAAAAAAACTTTGCACCTTCAATGGCAGCCCTGTGTGGCGTCAACTGTTGGTTGAATTGCTCCGCGTCCTGAGTCAATGGCTGGCCCCGGCATCTCTTGATGGGCGGCGAACTGTTGGCAAACAGTTTGGCTATGCCTTGATGACTCCTGTCGGCCAATTTCGAAGTCTCGAAGAGTTCCCTTGCCAGATGGTTTTCCTCTAAATTACTGTAATCATTAGCGCTACCTTTACGGCAGATAAACGACAATATTGCTAAAGGCGCCAAATATCTCATCTTCCGCATAATAGACTTGTGTAATCTCGAATTGTCACATAGCAGACCTTGGGGTATATATTTACAAACGAGAAAAAATCACCAAGGTACTACCCTGAGTCCGATTGATTGACCTGTTTTGCCCTTTCATCATCAACTTCATTTTTACGAAGTAACACACCACATGGCGCTCCTCTGGAGCGCGGGACTCTGGACATGTCGCGTTCTATTGACATTTCGATCCTCTGGATCGAGGAAAGGGACTCTGACTAGTAAGTGTTGCTTGCTGAAAGAATTCTTCCGTCAGGGATAATGGCATGCTTTCAATTATGATGCGGGATACGGCCAATTGAGAAATTTAACTTTTAGGCGATCGATAATGCGGAAGATAAGAATATGTAATCAATTACACTCTTCTGGTGTGCCGTTTTTTACCGCTGTAGTAGACACGCTGTCCTTTTGTTGAACGTTCAATGGGTTGCTCGTTCGCATCAAATACGATGGTTTGCAGATTTATCCCCAATGAATGCTCGCGATTTTTCATCGAAAGCACCTTAACCAACGCACCAAGTATCTGGTGAGAGATTTTATTCGCATAGGACTCTCTGACACCGAAGCTTGACTCCGCTGAGATGTCAACAGAAACCCTAGGCGGTGTGCAAGACCAAAGGTTGACAGGCGTTAGTTATTCCGGGTTTAGGTGACTCAGTCATGTGATTATGTTATCATACATTTATCATATATGTCGAACCAATGCCCGCAATGCTCGTATGGTTTTAGGGCGTTGGTGCGCGGGGGTAACTCAATGCTAATTACACTCATACGTCGAGAACTCCTTGACAATCTGATGACATTCCGCTTCGCTGCGGCAATGTTCATTATGTTGTTGCTCGTGGTCGCCAATACCGCTGTCCTCATCAAGGATTACGAGCGGCGATTGGCAAGCTATAACACCGCGGTCAAAATGCACCGGTATCAATTACGAGAGACCAAAACCTATTCCGCCGGCGAGATCGTTGTTGACAGACCGCCCAACCCACTGAGCATTTTCAACGTTGGATTGGACAAACGGCTGGGAAACCAAGTTGAGGTATCCTACGCCTTTGTGCCAACACTCTGGGATGCCGAGATGAGTGGCTCGGACAATCCGTTTCTCAACATCTTCAACTCGATTGACATCGTCTTCATCTTCGAGGTAGTGCTCAGCTTGATGGCGCTCATATTTGCCTATGACGCACTGGCAGGGGAACGCGAGCGTGGTACGTTGCGTCTAGTATTGACACATCCCCTCAATCGCGGACATATCCTTCTTGCAAAGTACATCGGCGCAATGCTCTGCCTGCTCATACCACTAATGCTTAGTTTACTGCTCTCATTGATTCTGCTAACAACCACTACCTCCTTCTCGCTCGGTACCCCCGATTTTCTGCGCATTAGCGGACTGGTTATTTCATCACTTGCTTATCTTTCCGTGTTCTACCTCATCGGGCTACTGATTTCGGCAGCAACACAAAGAACCGGTACCGCGCTCATGATCTCCATGTTTGTCTGGGGATTCTTGGTATTGGTGTATCCCAACATGATCCTTGCCATGACTCATTCTTCAGAGCACCTTAAACCGCGTGCGGAATCCGCACTCAATCAAATGAAACAGATGTGGGACGAATTTCATAGAGAACGGAAACACTTTCTCGCCAATGACCCAGTTTCTGGGGAGGATCTCCATTCTTTAATCTTTAATAATATAGAATGGACGACGACAGGAGAAGACGAGGTCATTTCTAAAGAAAACGCGTCAACATTCCTGTATTATTACGAAATTAAAGTGTACATGGAATCATTCGAAAAAGAATCCGAACCAAACGTGTCGTACGTTCAGGATTATTTCCGCTTCCTCTGCCCACGAACCATCAACACAGCAGGGCGCACATGGATCGTCCGCAAGCCAGCACTGGAAGACCGCTTTATTCAGCCGGCAACCGTGGATAGACTCTTGCTGAAACTTTCTCCAACGGGGCTATACGATGCGGCAACACAGGCATGGGCTGGCACAGATCTCCCGGGGGTTCAAGATTTTTTCGACGCCGCGCGGCAGTACCGACAGACGGTGATTGACTATTTCATTGATAACAAAGCGTTCGAAGTTCGACAATGGTTTACTGCAGACAAAAAACCAGTAGATTGGCGCACACTGCCACAGTTTTCCTTTCAAAGAGTCGATGTCGTAGCAAATGCAAAACGAGCACTTCCTGATGTATACCTATTACTGATGACCAATCTAGCGCTGTTCATGGCGATATTTCTGATTTTCCAAAAGAGTGAAGTGTAGTCAATAGAATGTGCAGACAGACAAGATTGCCGAGAAAGAACGGTGGAATAAACACATCTAGTCTTCCAATCTTCCTTCCACATTCTTTATCTCGGAAACCCGTTAATTCTATGGACTTGCGATTTGGAACCAAGACACTATGATCTGGCACATTGCAAAACGCGAACTCTACGATAACCTGAATAGCCTTCGTTTTGCCCTTGCGACCCTTCTGCTGCTTGCATTGATGCTGACCAATGCAGTCGTGCATCTCCGAGAACATCCGGAACGAATACAGAGATACCGCACCTCTGTCACTGATTATTGGAATGCTCTAACGTCGCGAACTAATCTTTACGAGCTTGCCCAAGAGGGTCCCGGATTCCTTTACAAACAACCCTCACCGCTTCGCTTTTGTTCAGAAGGCGGTGAGGCTTTCTTATCAGATAGGGTTGACGCAGGCGACGTTTATTGGGGCACTGGTGATTTGAACGGTTTTTGGAGTCTGGCATATCCATCTTCTACGCCCAATCTCACGAATATTCGCCCAGACGTTACCAAAATCTATTGGGGATTCATCGTCGGCTATGTCCTGAGTCTGATTGTGCTCCTGTTCACCTTTGATTCAATCTCCGGTGAACGCGAGCGCGGCACGCTGCGCTTGATGTTGGCAAATCCGATGCCGCGTCACATCGTGTTAATCGGAAAGTTTTTAGGGGCATTAATGAGCATTTTTATGCCTTTCACGCTTGCCGTGCTGATTAACCTTTTTGTAATCTCCGCTTCAGGCGATGTCCACCTCGACGCCGAGGCGTGGAGCCGTTTGAGCATCATCTCCATCGTCGCAGTTCTCTACGCCGGTCTTTTCATCGCTTTGGGCTTGCTCGTTTCCGCTCGTGTACGACAGAGCGCGGTGAGTCTCGTGATTCTCCTGTTGACCTGGGTCACTTTCGTCGTTTTCATTCCGAGCACCTTAGCCTCGATTGCGAGTGGATTTTCACCAGCACCAATGACCTCCGATGAATTTTGGGAACGTAAAAGCCAACTTCACGACAAACTCTCGGAGGAATACTACGCTCGGGGGGACAAACCATTGTCAAAGAGCGAGTTCGTTACTAAAGACGCGGAAGGTCACGAACGCTTGAGTCAAGAACACTTAACTCAGCAAATCACTCAGGTTGAATTGGCGCGCGCCACAACCCGTATCTCCCCCGCGTCGCTTGTCCAGCATCTTCTGGAATCCTTTGCCGGCACCGGATTTAGTCGCCACATACAATTCGTGGAGAATGCTCGGAACTACGCCCGTCAATACCGCGAATTCGTCATTGACACGGATAGAGCTGATCCGGATAGCCCCCACATCATAGGTGTCCGCGAGGGTATGTCCCAGAAACCCGTCAGTCCGGAGTCGATTCCGCGATTTGAAGATTCCCTCAGCTTAAGTCGTGACTTCAACGCTGTAGCACTCGACTTGCTGCTTCTGGTGATGGTCGTCGTCATTCTTATGTCCGGTGCCTATCTCGCCTTTGTGCGCGTTGAGGTTTAGTCAAGTGTCACTGCTCGCCCTTTTCTTATAGACCGAACGCAACTCAGATTGAAGGGAACGCAGATCTGCGTTCCCTACGAGATCCCCGCAATATCAGTTCATAGCAAAACGCTATCATAAGAGTTTTCTACGTGAGTCCTAGCTTTTGCTTGAAGCCCTTCTTAACAATGATAGGTATGCTTGTGTCCCATCACCATCGGGGAGTTCTGTACCACCGGGGAGTTCCGATTCTCGCTGATACAAAATCACCTCTGCATCGGAGGTGAGCGCGAGAATGTTCACCGAATCCCTGTGATGCCGTTTGAGTTTCTCCGCAATACGGCTGGCAGCTTCGCCTTTTGCACCGTCTATCAACTCTGGCAACTCTCTTTCGAAAACCCATGTGTTAACAAATTTCTCGTTGAGCGTCTTTATGACTTCTGGTTCGCAGAGCGGACCCGCCCTGAAGTATTTTCCGTTCGCCCAGCAAGATTCATCGTCTAACGCGCCCCAGACGAGAATTGCATGAATGGGGCGATGCGTTATTTCGGCTTGTACGACGGCTTCATCAATCGGTAACCAGTCGATTTCGGCAAATCTGTAAAATCTTAATTCCAACTTTTTGCGCGCCTCTTCCGCTGTAATGGCTTCTTCCCATGCGAATTCACTTTGGTCGTCCGCATCCTCGGCAACGAGTTCCATACGCGGCACAAAAACCATATCGGGACGTTCAAAGGAGTTGAAATCAACATTGCTGTTGCGGGATGGCAACGCCAGCGAGAAGGCACGGACCGACCCTTTTTTCAGATTGAGTAAGAGTCGCCCCGCAAACTGCGACAGGAGAAATCGTGCGGCATCCATCCAATCGTCTTGTATTCGTTCTCCTTGCCACTCCCAATCAAACTCGGCAAGACCCGCCAGCCTTATCTCAGCATGAATCCGAAAAACGATCTCCGCATAATCCGACGAAATAGCTCGTAAGCAGGCGAACGCGCCTTCCTCGCCGTTGGTTAGGGTTGTTGTCGCACCGGGGTGAAACTGGCGAAGAAATGGAACAACGCCCTCCGAATCTAGATCCCATACATCTCCCACCGCTACGGCAGATGCGGGTATAAAAACTTTGAAAGCTTCCGTCCCATATTCTTTAACGGGGTGGCTTGGCGACAGATTGCACAGTTCGGCATGCCGTGGTGATTCATTGGGTAGATTGGAAAAAGAATCCGCAATCGGATCCCAATGTGCTTGAACCGAAACATTTGTCGAACTTTGCGGTATGCGGCTTAGGTTTAGTCTCATGTTACCTCCACGTCATGACATAGTAATGAATTGAAGTAGCCTCAGGTCTTGAGCCAATCATCACCTAACCGACTAAAATGTACCAAAATCTTACGTTGAAACACCTCGAAAAATCTCACTTTCATGTGATGTCAACACGCACGAATGCAAGCACAGCGCCCACGAACAGAGCCACCAAGAACAAGACCAACAGTGAGATGTCCATCATCGCGGCGTTGACGGATTCGCGAAACACGATGCGATCGTCGAATTTCGGTATAACGGAATACGGCACAGGCTTTTCAGACATTCCCTGCCTGACAAAATACAGGTGCGGGCTATCCGGGTCGGCTTGGTCGGCGGAGATGAGGAATTCACGATATTGTGCGGCGTAGCGACGGACGCCATCCAGGAATTGCAGATGTCGAGACAAACCTGTACCAGCCAGAGATTCGACTGCAAATTGAACAATTGAAGCAGGTGAAACCCGCGCTACCGAACGAGCAAATTGGATCTGATTTATCTGTGTCCTCAGACGTTCCTCGCGCAATCTCTCCTCCAATTCCGCATCTGCTTCGATGTATTTCGCCCACATTTCCGTACCTCGTGCCGGAGGAACTTCCCGCTTAGGCAATCCATGTGGCCGCTCGTAGCGCTCACGAAGTGATTCCCACTGTTCGCCGAGACGGATGTAGAATTCCTCCCTAGTCTGTGCGGGTTTTAGACTGCTAACAGTTGATCCCAGCGTGTTGGGAGTTAAGACAACAAAAACCGCCCAAATTAGTAGAAGAATGGTTAAGCTGATTTCCGGTTGATTCACTCGGGCAGAAATCAATAGCCCGAGGGCGATGAAAATTGAGGTGTAGACCATCGCAATCAAGAAAATAACACCTAATTGCCCCCAATCGCGCGTTTCCAACGAGATGTGGCTAGTGGCGTTGAGTAGAAAAAGGTTTATGAGCGCCCCCATTAAAAAAGGAAGACCAATACTCAGGAGGGCGCCGAGGAATTTGCCAATCAAAATCTGAGAACGTGGGACACTGTTGGAAAGGATCAGCCGAAGTGTTCCGCGCTCGCGTTCTCCCGAGATGGCGTCGAACGTGAACAGGATTGCCACAAAACTCAAAACGACGGAGATAACCAACACCCAATCAATCTGTGTGTAGTCGGGTCGGATATCCCTGAGATTAGGGTTTTCGTCGGGGAATTTCAGCGTCCATATCCCGTTCACCCAGACATGGATTCCTTCAGCGTTCTCCCAGCCGACAATATAGCGGCCCTCAGCCGCTAAGACATGATCGGGTAGAAACGCACCCCCACCGTCCGCGCAAAACGACAACGGCGAAGGCTGTTTATAGAAGTTACCCGGACCTTTTTCAACGAGGTCGTAAAGATTTTCCGATCTAGACCGTAGATGGTCGAGGGATTGAGCGACGTTTTTTCGGTAGATACTCATCTCCGCACGATAGTCGCCCAGGTGTTTGACGGCGTTGACAATCATCAGCGTGAGAATCAGTAACACCGTTAGGGCGAAGCGAAGGCTGTTCATGTTGTCGTAAAGCTCGCGTTTTGCGATGTGAAAGATCATTCTAAATCCTCAACTTTACTAGGTTCTGTTTACATTTCATAGCCGCCAGATCATTGAGAGGGGCATAAATAGGAGGGCGCAAATAATCAAATCGGGTGAAACAACCATGTCTGTGTTGAGTGAGGGCGGGGCAACCCCGCCCCTACGATTGAGAGAGAGTTTGCGCTCAATGAATTCGGGGCATGCACAGGGGGGCGTAGAGGTTGGGGAACCCGACCTCAATTTGCGTGCCCCTAACATAAATGTCAACAGAACCTAATGACGACATTTCGGACTTTGCAGCTGGCGTTCTGCGTCATCTCACGTCAAATTATACCTTGCGTTGGGTATTATTACGCTTTCTTTTCCAGTGATAGTTGTTTCTAATAGGACTTACGTAGCACCATCAGGTCGGGAATCGGAGTTCCCCCGTACAAGAGTCGCGACCTGGAGATAGCGGGATCTCTATCGCACGGGATCTACTATAGCGGGGATCTCAATCGCGCGTGCTATTCGCGTGCTTGATCCTATTCAGTCACTTGATCGCTATCCGCTCGTTTGAGGGATCTCTATCGCACTCGCTATTCACTCGCTTGATCCTACAGAAGACGCAATTTCTGACAGCGCGGAGTATAACGCCATCTAACGGATTTGGTTATATCTCCTGTCTGACAAAAATCAGATAGGAGCCCATGAACAGAATGGCGTTAATCAACAGTAGTAGCATCAAATCCGGCAGCGCCTGCGTTGCGGCAACCCACACATCCGGTCGTTGATAGGAAAACCGCGGCAGATCCGACCAATCAACCGCACCCTTGTCGCTTGCAAACCACTGTCTTGAACCGAAAGCGTTTTTGTCATAAAAATAACCGATAAGCGTTTCTCGATACTGTTGAACAGCTTCAAAAAAGTGTTCAAGACCGTTAAGGTTTGTTCCTAACCACGCCTCGGTTGCCAAATCGTAAGCTGACGCTGGAGACACCCTTATCAAGAATCGATCTCGTTGCACTGGACGGGTGAAGATTCGATAGAGCGCCTGTTTTCGCACAATCCATGCACGCTCGGCTGTCCCTATCCGAAGCGGCTCAATGTGTTGGAAAAAAGCTTTCGCATGCGGCACCGCCGCTTTCGAATCTTCCGAAAGCTCACTGGAACTTATAGCGTGTTGGTGAGAATAGTGGAGCGTCATGGGATTGGAATGAAAACTGGGACCAAAACTGTATCCGATACCAATTACGTTCAAATGGGGATCCTCTCCTTCCAATGAATCATGTTTCAGGAACCGTAGTCGTTCTTTATCAAACTGCTCCCAAATCTGAGCAAGTTCCTGGAAAACCGCGCGTCCTTTTTCCTCGGAATTGATTTTCGGATTGCTGGCAAAAAGAACGAGATTGGGATAAATCAGAACAAGAAACACCCATGCGAACATGCAGGACATCAGTGCGGTAGCCGTTCGACGCGTCGTTGCCGAAACCAGTAAACCTATTAGATAGAACACTGACAGGTAAAGAATCGAAGTCAGATAAAAACCGCCTATGCGAATCCAGTCATCACCGGAGAGCACAATTGACCCCGAAGTGTAAATTAAAATCTGCGTCAGGACTATGCTGATTGTCAGCGGCACAACGAGGGTGATCATAGCAGCGACGTATTTAGCCAAGAGGATTTTGCCCCTGCTAACGGGGGTGGTCATGATGAGGCGTAAGCTGCCCTTTTCATGCTCGCCGGCAATGGCATCGTAGGCAAACAGTAGGGCGAGAAGACTCAGAACGACTTGGAAAACAACAACCAAGTCTATAGAAGACAAGAGGTTGAGGAAAGGGTTGTCCATGCCGTGCAGGTCAGCGTCCCAGAGCGTCGGGACAAAGGCGTGATTGACGTGAACCGTGTTGCCCAATCGTTTGTCTAGTCCCTGATTATAGAGACTCAAAGGATTCGGTGGTCGATCCGCATGCAAGTGAAGAGGGGAATAGGTTTGTGCCGAGACGACCTCATCCTGGTGGTTTTGTATGGCGTTGTTGTAGAGCGCTAACCGACGCTCATAGTCATGAATTAGGACCACCGCGTTTGCAACGATCAGCACCAGTAGGACAATCATCGCCACGAAAAAGCGATACGCCAATAGATGAGCGAGGAGTTCTCTCCGGATGATTGTTTTTAGCATCGCATTATTTTCTTCGTTAGGCAGTCGCGGCTAACGCGAATAAGGACGCGGAAAACGTCGCGCGTGTTTGCCGGGTTGGGCGAACTTTTTATCGTTCTGCAATACTTTCCTAGAATACTTGAACCCTGCATCTTTCACTGTTACACAGATTCGGATGCACTTTTCGCGAGTTTTGAGGAGCAATGTGATGGTCGAGAGAAGACAGACACTGACGGACTCGACGCAAGATTAACAACTAGATTTGGCAATCCAAGCAAATCTGCAATTATTGAACCGCAGATGTACATTTTCGCGGGACACAGCTATGAGCGTCTATCATCGGATTGACTATTACACATGCTTGCCTAATTTCTCACATCGTAGCACTTTCTTTTGTCTTCCCTTTTGCGGACTTTCGAATTCAGGTAAAGCCGGATGCTGTTGCTTGATCAGGGACCGGGTTTCAGTGTCAGTGTATGGGTAGCGTGCCCGGATAGAAACGGTAACGGCTCTCCTCGCACCCAATAGTCGTGTTGATCCTTGTAGTTCTTTGACAAAGGGTGGCCCGATTGGCCGCAAGGTATATGCAGAATCCCATCTGCATCGTGTCCCGGAGAGACGACCATGCGATCGGACGCGCGTGGCGACCGAATGCAACCCTCACTTCCCGGAAGTGGATGCTCCGGCATGTTCAGAAACCTGCCGAGAATTGGAATGAACCCCAGAGGATGTGAAATTCGTGGTCTGTGAATTCTGCCCCATGTCACCTCATCCAATGACTTACACTTGTATTCGCTGCAAAGCTGGTCGATGGATCGTTCCAATTTTGAAAGGATGAACCCGTCCCAATCTTGAAAGTGCACCGGATCCGGAAGGGTCTCCGATATCTTTTCCGTGAGCAACATCTGAAGCGGGACATCCATAGTCCGCCATGTGTATAGGAAATTGCCGTCAGCCTCATGGCAAGGGACTAGAAACGGCTCAAAGACATCCTCAGCCAGGATTTTTCGAAAACGAACGAGCAGCCCGAAGGCTACGCTGTCCAATTCCGCTTTACCATCCCAAGCGGTTATATGTTTATGTGCCTCTGATAAGCGTGGGGTATCTGCAATAACGCTATCCGTCAAGACGGACAAAGCTAGCTGTTGGTAGAATTCATAAAAGTCGCACCTCGTGTCCAACTGGAGTTGGAACATGTCCTGTTCGGTAACTCGCTCCATAGCATTCAATCGTTGGCTAATTCTGTAAGCGCGGTAGCTATTGGCGAAGTTATGCCCGATGGTGTAAGGATAGTTCTTCCCAAGCGTCCGGTTATTCGCGGTCGCTAAAAAACCCTCTGGCGGATCGACTAAGCGTGGCAGTTCCGCAGGGGGAATACAGCCGTCCCAACCGATGTGACCATCCGCCCACGATTTCGTGGAGGATCCGTCGAACCCCTTTCGAATCGGAATACGACCGCAATACGTCCATCCGATGCGACCATTCGCGTCAGCCACGACTGCGTTCAACGGTGGACTACCGAAGCGATTCATCACACTTAAAGCATCTTCCAGTGTCTTTGCCTCATCCATTTCAAGTAAACCGACATTCACCGCGTCTGGCTGCTGTGCGGTGGCATGAATGGCAACCGGTTTGCCCATGAGTAGTGTTTGACTCACGGGGCCCCAGATCGTTAACTTGACGGGCTGGATAACGTGCTCCCCGCCTTTAATTTGGATTCGCTCGTCCACAACTTCAAACCGTTTCCAGCCATCTGGAGTTCTGTATTCATCCGGATTTTCTGGGTTGATTTCCAATCGTACTAAGTCAAGGAAGTCGCCACTAATATTCGTAAGCCCCCACGCCACATGCCCGTTAGATCCGATGATTGTGGCGGGAATACCGGGCAAAATTATACCGGTGGTTTCCACGCTTCCGTAGCGAATGGACGCGCGATACCATAGATTTGGCACGGAAAGACCTATGTGAATATCGTTAGCCACAATCGCGCGCCCGTCAATGGTCTTGGAACCATCAACCGCCCAATTGTTCGAACCAATTCCCAAGTCTGTTGGTTGAACCAATTTTGCCCGTGCACCATTCTGTTTTGGATGTCGACGAATTGAAGCGAGCGCTGCAACCGGAATTGGCTGAATTGGACGGTGAGAGTCGGTCCCGCCCAAGAGAATCTGTGTATAGCTGTCGGTGTCCGGGGTAAGGAAAGCGACAACTTCAGGCGGAAGAGACTTCTCCATGATAGACATCATTCTCTCTTCATCGTCGCTGAAAGATAGCATTTGAAACATATTGAGCGCGACAAGGATGCTGTCCTCCGCTTTCCAAGGTTCGGGCCGATAGCGCAACAGAAGAAATTCCGGAGGAGCCGTTCTCATCTGTTGGATAAATGCGTTCACTCCATCGGCGTAGGCGGCAAGGAGTTCCTTCTGTTCATCGGGCAGATGCGCGACGATTTTCGATGCCACCCGGTTGAACCCGATAACTCTTTGCCGCTTATCGGTTTCAATAGCAATTTTTCCGAAGATTTCGGACAGCCGACCGGCGGCACGACGGCGCAGCAGGTCCAACTGAAAAAGCCGGTCTCGCGCAATCACATATCCCAACGCAACGGTGGCATCCCTTCTCGTTTGGGCGGCAATCGTGGGAACCCCATAGCGATCCGAAGTTATGGTGACCGGTAGGTCTAACTGCTCGACTTTTCTTTCGCCGTCACGGACAGGCAGGGAGGCGCGTAACTTCATGATTAGGAAAATGCTTACACCTACCAGAACGATCAAAAGAATTGATGACAAATACGCCACGATTTTTAGAATACCTCTCCGATTGCGTGCCATATTGGTAGCCCGTTATTGATCATTTTGTTCCCGAGGACAGCCCATTTCCCGCGTTAAGTCTTTGCCTCGGCGCGAGAACCAGCAGCAGGGATGTCGATCAGTACTCAAATTGTAACCGTTTTCCGTCGTTGTGACAAGCCCTAGAACCCTCCAAGGAATGATAATCGCATCCTGTATAAACAGTTCACACGGCTTGCGTTTCAAAACCGTTGCGTGATATCATGCCCATGTGCAAGAAATACAAATAGATTAGTAAGTCCGCACCATAAAGGAGCCAACCATTGACAGAAAATCAAATAGTGATTGCAAAAATTGATGCAGGACCGGTCGATCGTCGCAATGATCTTGTCCGCTTGACTTTCAAACCAAAACTCCACTTCCACGATTGGCAAGAGGGTATTTCGAGGCCTATTGTGTTTAAGTGTGATGCAAACGGCCATATCGTCGGCGAAGAGATCCCCTGCCAGTTCGAGCCTACGTGGCGTGAGCTTGCTTGGCTTACGGGTGAGATGCCTGCGGGCACAACCGCACATTACGCCGTTCGGTACACGAATGAGCCCCAACCCGAGGCTCGATATCGGATTGAGCAAAAACCCGCACACCTGCTCATTACGGTCGATGGTGCGTTGTTCACTCGGTACAATTTTCTCGGCGTCTGGAAACCTTACTTTTGGCCACTCAACGGGAATCACGGAAGCGTTGTCCGCGGAGCCGGTGGAGGCGACCACCCCCATCACACCGGGCTTTACCTCGCGTACGGTGGACACGGCGAGGGCGGATCCGCGAACATCTGGTCAGACTGGGACGAACCACCCTATGGTCCTTGCGGCAAGATGCTGCATCAACGGTTCATGCGCGTCACCGAGGGTAACATCTACGCCGAATTTGCCGAAGACCTCACCCACGTCAGCGGAGATGGCGATATCATCATGACAGAAAGGCGCATTGCCCGCTTCTGGTATGGGGACGCTGAACGCCGGTTCTTGGAGATTACCCACGAAACTACACCACCGCTGGACATCGGCGACCGGCAGTTTCTTTTTGTAGCACGGCTGAATCCTTCAATGGATGTCCCGGAAGAAGGGCACGTTGAAAACTCCGAAGGACAGATTGGTAGAACGGAGGTACACCATCAGCGCGCGCGGTGGTGCGATTTATGTGGCACAGTGGGAGACGGGATAAACGGGATGGCGTTGTTCGATCACCCGCAAAACGCCGAACATCCAGGCTTTTTCGGGGAAATCGCCGTACCGGAGCAGATGAGCATTCTCCACCACCCGCCCGATGAGTTGGAAAATGACCGATTTCGCCTACAATTCGGAGTCTATGTCCATGAAGGCATCACGCCACAGGCGGATGTCGAAAGACACTATGCGTGCTATGTGAATCCGGTGAGGGCGGAGATTATCACAGATTCGTAAGGGTAGACACCATCGCGCTCATCCGAGTCCTCTCCGGGGATTTGATGGCACTACCGCTTCCCGCGCCAAACAAATACCGAGGAATCAGAACGTAGGTTTCCATTGACTTATCAACTCGATCAAACGTGTCATCGCACCTCGGATCTCAAGAAGGCTAAAAAACTGACTAGAGAAATCACTACAAAAAATAGGATGAGCAAGCCAAAATCCTTCAGTGTTTCGCCTGCTATCATGCTGTTATTTGTGAACTGCTCGAAACGAGGAACGCTCGAAAAGGGTACAGGCTTGTTAGACAACCCCTCTTTAAGATAAAAGATGTGGAGACTGTCCGGGTCTGCGCTGTCTGTTTCCTTGATGAATTCTATAAACTGCTGCCGATACCGCCGAGCAGATTTTACAAATTCATGGTGTCCGGCAAATCCTGTTCTCGCCAAGGATTCCATCCCGTAGTTATAAATTACTGCCGGGGAAAGACGTAAAATCTGACGGGCAAATTGTACTTGAGCAAACTGTGCATCAAGATGTTCGTCATCAAGGCGAGTTTCTATATTCAACGGGGTTGTGATATAGTCCGCCCACAATTCAAGTGCTCTTCTGTCGGGATTGAGATCGGTTGGCGAGCCGTATTTGAATAGTTCATGATAGTTTTTCTCATCGCTCGGTAATGCCGCGAATCTCTTTTCTTGAAATTCTCGCTGCGACGGGACTGTATGCAATGTGCTGACCACGGTACCAAACGTATTTGGTATTAGGACGACCAAAACAATCCAGATGAGCAGCAGCACGACTAGGCTAGTTGATGAATGCGTCACACGACTCGAAATGGCTAAACCTAATCCAACAAATAGTGCGATGTAAATAAGCGATAAAGCTACCATCAATCCGATACGCGCCCAGTCGGCACCGTGGAGAGACACAATACCCGAAAGACTCACAACCAACGTGCTTAGCAGAATTCCAATCAGCATCGGTACTACAATGACGATGAAAGCTCCAAGGAATTTGCCCGCGAGGACACCCGCGCGCGACACGGCATTCGACAAAATCAGTGCCAACGTACCGTTTTCTCGTTCTCCCGAAATGGCGTCAAAGGTAAGGAGAATTGCCACAAAGCTTGTTACAAGACCGATGATATAACTCCAATCAAGCGCCCCAAACCTCGGAAGCATGGAATCCTCCTGATAGCTGTCCGGTACGTACTGCAATCTCCACGGTATGCTATATCTATAGAAACTATTTCCACCCGACCGCCACATGTTGCTGGGAATTTCGGCGGCAATGTGCATTGGCAATGCGTCTTCCTGATCAGCAGCACAAAATGCCAACGCACTCGGACGTTTGTACAACGATATAGGTCCTCGTGTGGCCAATTCGTTTAGCTGTTGACAACTCTCCCTGATTTGATCGTTTACCCAAGTACTGTTCAGTGAATACTCCGCAAGTTTTTGCTTATGATCGCCGCTGACAAAGATCAATGTCCCCAAAACCAGGAGCGATGTTATAGCCCCGAGGCTTAGCGAAAAACGGAGAGACATCAGATGGTCAAGAATCTCGCGCTTCATGATATGGACGAACATGGATAATATCCTTGATTTGTCCGCAAGTTCGATTTCAAGACAAATCGTGCTAATAAAATCAGGTTTTCAAGCAAGTTTTTTGGATTTGCTGTAACTTTCGCTTACGACAAAGATTGGAGACAAAATCTACATTGCCATTTAACTTATGTCTGACCTCAGAAACAACAAATAAGTAAGAAGAAAGAAAACCACGTTCAGAAGTATCAATACTCCGACATTAAAACTTATCCGTGAGAGAATCGCCGACAACGACTCGGGATGTTCGCGGAAAAGTGGAATATCCCCGGTGTCAATCTTTTTGAATGCCTCCGGGTTGTACCATGCTTCCGATTCGAATGCGTTCTGATCGCGCAGGAACTGGATTAACTCGTATCGGTACTGCCTAACCTCATCCAGAAACCGCAGATGGCTGTCCAAATCGGTTCCCGAAAGAATCGCGGTCGCGTGCCAATAAACCGACGCTGGCGAGAAGCTGGAAATCTGTCGTGTCAGTTTTGCTTGCCGAATTGGATTCTGGATTAAAAACTCTTTCCTTAACTTGCCAACCTCATCCGCATATCGGATGTTCAATTCCTCCTGATATTTTAGGTATTCGTGGAACGTAGGCAGTTGATTCGGGGCGCCGACAAGAGATCCGACGTATTCGTGGCCCATAAGTGCATAAGAGCTCCTCAAACCATCGAACACTAGCTTGAAATGTCGTTTCTTCTTGAACTCATCAAGTTCACGCTCGAAATTCTGCGACAATTCATAAAGCCGGTGCCGGGAAGGGTCTTCTCTTTTGGAAAAGAGTAAGCGGAAATAGCTCTCGAAGCTTATGTGATCTTCCGATTTGATCGGTATCAATTTCGAGACTGCAAAAGCGCTGGCTCTGGGAAAAATCAACACAAACAAGACCCAAAAGAACATGGTGAGAATCAAAGCTGTCGTTGTGCGTCCTACCCAAGTTGAAAACAGCATACCCAACGTAAAAAACACGGACATGTATATGAGGGAAACCAAACAGAAGATACCAATCCGCGCCCAATCCGATACACTGACGGCGACATGGGGCGATAGAAGTATAAAGAGCAGCGCTACTAGCAGGCTAACTACCAAGGGAATGGCTAAACTCAGTATTCCGCCCAAATATTTACCGAAAAGCAGCTTGCCCCGCGGTATAGAGTTCGACAACACGAGTGCCAGTGTGCCGCTCTGCCGCTCGCCTGCGATGGCATCGTAGGAGAACAGAAATGCCAAAAGGCTAATCACAATTTGAAATACAAGTGTCAGGTCGGTTCGGGGAAAAACGACGAGATAGGGATTGTCCGATCCGTGTTGCGTCGTTTTCACAGGCACCACCACGTGCGAGACTTTCACGCTGTTACCGAGGCGTCCCTCCAGACCTTCATTTAATATACTTAGCAAAGGAGGTTTTTTCTCGGCGCTTGGACTCCGACTATATGAGATTTGAGAATATGTCTGGATGTTGCGAACTTCATTTGTGTTTGCATCCACGGCACGCCGATAGTCACCTAGGCGATGTGTGTAACTTTGCACGAGCACCCACGTGTTGAGACAGACCAAACCGGTACAAATGATTAACCCGAGTAAAAAGCGGAGTGTAAGAATGTTTGCTAGAAACTCGCGCCAGATGATAATCCGTAGCATAGCGTTCCTATTTTGAAATTGGCGTAGTATCGTCTGTTTGGATTCGTTCAACAGGTCTAGGGCAAACTAGAGGGCCAACTCAGCAAGTAAGAGTTGGCTTAACAACATTGTCAACCCCATCAGATCGAATGACTCACAGACAAAATGTGTTGGAGCTCGCATGACTAATGTTTCACTGGGCAATTTGTGACAATTGATTTCGGTTAGTGGACATAAAAAAGCAAAACTTCAGTTGGCAAGCCAATAATGGTTGAATCCTGTTTCAACTGCTATGGCAACGGCAAATCGCTAAATTCAAAAGAGAGAATTGTTCTAGCGAAAAAGTATTTGAAGCTTATCGTCGCAGCATTAGGGTTAAGTTCCTTCAACGTGAAGTATTCCAAGTAGCCCCCGAGGTCCGAGCGGCGCGGGTGGAAATGACCTTTTATGTATGGCGTATATGTGTTCCCCAAATTATCCACGACCTGTCTGATACCCAGATAGCGAACTTCCAGAGGATTGTTATGCACAAGGTGGATGGCGTTACCTTTGCTCATCTCGTTCTCACGGATACCATCATATCTGATTACGGCATTTTTGAATCTCTTTGTTATGCCTTTCCCGTCAATCGGAATGTCCTCAAACAGAATAGCGTCACAGTCGTCTTGATGATGATTAACAAAATCACGATGGAAGGTGAAGCGTGTTCCCTGCAGTGGATAATCTGCCCTGACAATCTCTGAAAACTTTCCTGAACCACCCTCCTCATCGCTCACATCTCTCCACAGATTCGTCCTGCGGGAGCGATTACCAAGATCGTCTTCAATGTAATAGTGAGTGCTAGACAGGGCTCCCGCCGTAACGAGGCGCTTAGATTCGAAAGTACCAAGATCATCCTCAATGTCACGGTGAGTGCCAAGCAGATCAAGCTGCCTGTTGCGGTCCTCACAGAGCAGGTGAAGGAAGAGGTATGGATTGCTGTGCCCCATCTCAGGATTAAAATCTCCGCCATGCATGCGGTGCGCTTGGCTAAACAGTGCTTCGCGAGCCTCATCCCAATAGATTGACTTGTAAATTCGTGTAATCGTCAGTGTAACGTCATCATTGGTTTGTGTAAGTTTCCGTTGAAGGTCCTCAGCTTCACGTTCCTGCCGTTCGTCTCCGACGGTTATCGTTACATCGTACGTTCGCTGGAGGCGGTCAATTCGTTGATGTAATCTATCCACGGATAGTTGTGCGAAAAGTTCCCTTTCATCGATTCCCAGTACTCGAGCGGCAAGGATGGCAACATTGTCGGAAGGAAGCTGTTTCCTCGTTTCCCACATCGCAATTGTCTGACGAGAGGTATGAATATTCTCGGCGAGTTGCTCTTGGGTGAGACCGTTTTTCTTTCGATATTCGGCGATTATTTTGCCGGTAGACACAAACTTTCTCTCCTCCGTATGTTTACAGAAAAAATGATAACAAGACTCGGGCGGATTTGCCGTCATAAATTTTATTTTACAATATTAGACACATTTTCCGTGTGGTGGGTTGCGTAAGAATAAAATTGTCCGTAGCGGTTTGGCTTCAAGTGGTCGGGGCTTCACCTAAAAAACGATGAGAATCGTACGCAAGCGGTATGACAAATACGGAGAATCGGGGAGTTGTTGGCAGGGTGGTATGTCGGTTTGGATTAGCGGAGCATAATCCAATCAAAATTTGGTCATGTCGTTCGGCACAGGGTTTTTACAACGACACTTTCGCATTCGCGATTCCCTGATTACTGTTTCTCAGCGCATCAACGATTTGCTGCATATCGCTTGGCATTGGTGCGGAGAATTCCAATCGTTCGTTTGTTTCAGGGTGAGTAAACCCGAGCGTCTCGGCGTGAAGCGCTTGGCGGTTTAGTCTTTCGAGCGCTTGTCGCACGGCTATCGAAGGCGCAGCCGACAGCGCACGTCCTCTACCGCCCCCGTACACCGCATCCCCGGCTACCGGGTAGCCTAAAAAGCTTAAATGAACGCGAATCTGATGCAGGCGCCCTGTTTCCAAGGTCAACTGGAGTAGGCTAAACCCCTCATAGACTTCTAACACACGGTAATGAGTGACAGCATGTCGTCCGTTTGTTTTCACGACCGACATTTTTCGCCGGTCTCTGTGACTTCGCGCGATCTGTTCGTCAATCGTTCCGGTTCCAGGTTGAGGAACGCCGCAAACAGCCGCAAGATAACTTCGAGTTGTCGTGTGGGCTTCAAATTGAGCAGAAAGCGTCCGGTGGGCATGGTCTGTCTTTGCAGCAACGAGTACACCGGAGGTATCTTTGTCGAGTCGATGAACTATTCCGGGGCGCTCGGTGCCGCCAATTCCGGATAAATCCTCGCAGTGTCCGAGCAGCGCGTTGACGAGCGTGCCGGAATACACACCGCTTGCGGGATGCACAAGCATGCCGGCAGGTTTGTTGATTACGATTAAGCTCGAATCTTCATGGATGATATCGAGCGCAATGGATTCGGGTGGGATTGCTGCTAATGGTTCGGGGTCGGGCAAGGAGAGTACAATCAGGTCGCCCTTGCGGAGTTTGTAGCCCGGTTTGCTAAGTTTGCCGTTAACGGTTACGGCACCATCGCGGATGAGTTGCTGAATGTATGTCCTTGAGAGTTGTCGTGTCGAATGATACGTGGTCGGATATTGCGCGTCAATAAACCTATCGAGTCGAGTACCGGACTTATTTGAAGTGAAATGAAAGGGATCGAATTTTGGCATAGCAAACAGTCAAGTCGACTTCCTGTTTTGATTGTAGCATGCCGCGTAACGCTCTGTTAACTCTACGTTGGTTTAGACTTTTTCCTTTTTCGGTTATATTCCGGGGACATACCGCGCATCTGTTCGATAATCTTCGGTACTTTTTCAATCACCTCATCGATTTCGGCTTCCGTGTTGTCTCTGCCGAGCGAAAACCGTACCGTTCCCTGTGCTAATTGGGGCTGAAGTCCCAGCGCAGCCAGTACATGGGAAGGCTCCATTGAACCGGAGGTGCAAGCAGACCCTGTTGAAACGCAGATACCTTCCATATCCAATCTCAGGATAAGGCTTTCCCCCTCGACAAATTCAAAGGAAATGTTTAACGTTCCGGGCAGGCAGTGTTCGGGGTGTCCATTCTCATAAAGTCCATCAAGCCCTTTATGGAGACCGTCTCGGAGTTTGCGCGTCAGATGATCCAAGTGTCCGACATGAACTTCACGGTTAGTCTTGGCGATCTGCGCCGCCGCTCCGAGACCGACGATCGCCGGTACGTTTTCTGAACCTGCACGGCGATTGCGCTCATGCGAGCCCCCGTGCATGAGGTTTTCCAGACGTGTACCGCGCCGTATGTACAGCACGCCAATCCCTTTGGGACCGTATAGCTTATGTCCAGAAAGTGAAAGGAGACCTATGCCCAATTCCTGAACGTCTACAAACAGTTTGCCGACGGATTGCACGGCGTCCGTGTGAAACGGAACATTATGCGCCGCCGCAATCTCGCCAACGTCGGCGATGGGTTGCACCGTTCCGGTTTCATTGTTAGCATGCATTATGGAGATTAAGATGGTCGTTTCGCGAATCGCCTCGCGCAGCGCGTCGGTATGGATCCTTCCATACCGATCGACGGGCAAATACGTAACGTCGTATCCGTGCTTTTCTAGGTGTTGACACGTGTGCAAAACCGCATGGTGTTCAACCGAGGAGGTAATGATGTGATGTCCGCCATTTCGGCTCCTTTGAAGTTCGGCGAGTCCCTTTATGGCGTGATTGTCCGCCTCTGTCCCGCTGCTGGTGAACACGATTTCGCTTGGACTCTTTGCGCCAATCAAATCCGCCACCTGTTCGCGAGCCGTGTCAATCGCATTGCGTGCTTCGCGTCCGTAAGCGTGAATACTCGATCCATTGCCAAATCGATTTGTCAGGTAAGGCGTGATCGCTTCCAACACGTCTGGATGGAGTGGTGTTGTCGCGTTATGGTCGAGATAGATTCGTTTCATGGTATGTTACCAAATCACTTCGGGATGGCGAAGACACAAACAAGCAACGCTATCAAACCGGTTGGCCTCGATTTCTATAATTCTGCGGATCGGGTCACAATCCGGTCTCGGACTAAAGCGGCAAACTCTCCAATGGCCACGCCGCTTTGACGCGCTCCGTCTCGCTTTCGAATGGAGACATTACTGTTTTCCATCTCCCTGTCTCCAACAACCAGCATATAAGGCACCTGCATCAACTGGGCTTGCCGAATTTTCGCATTCATGCGTTCGCTGCTAACGTCCGCCGAAGCTCGGAGGTTCGCCGAATTCAATTCTTGAACAATTCGATCGGCATACTCTGCGTGGCTATCATTGATGGGTATGACGCGCGCATGTTCAGGCGCCAGCCAGACGGGAAATTTACCGGCATAATGTTCAATCAAAAAGCCAATCATACGTTCGTGTGTGCTGAGCGGCGCACGGTGTAAGCATATCGGAGTCTCACTGTCTCCTTTTCGGTTGATGAAGCTAAGGTTGCATCGTGCCGGTTGCGCAAAGTCAACTTGGTTCGTCGCTAGCGTAAACTCGCGTCCTATGGCGCTCCAAATCTGGACATCGATTTTGGGCCCATAGAACGCCGCTTCATCATTCACTTCGACGAAGGGGATGCCGCCATTCTTCATCGCGCGTCGAACCATCTCTTCGGTTTTCGACCATAACGATTCATCGTCAACGTATTTCTTTCCTAGCCCACTCTTGTGATGGGTGCTGAAGCGCATCACATACTTTTCGATGTCGAAGATTCGAAAATATTCTTGGTAGAGGGCTACCACCCCCATGAACTCATCTTCAAACTGTTCCTCCGAGCAGTAGATATGCGCGTCGTTCATTTGCATGGAGCGTACCCGCATTAACCCGAAAAGTTCACCGCTCTTTTCAAAACGATAACAGGTGCCGTATTCGGCTAGACGTAACGGTAATTCTCGGTAACTCCGGAGTTTGCTATCAAAGATCTTATGATGGAAAGGGCAGTTCATGGGCTTCATATAGTAACGCACGCCTTCCATCTCCATCGGAGGGTACATGCTGTCGGTATAGTGTGCCAAATGTCCAGTGCGTTGAAAGAGCGCATCTTTAGCAAGATGAGGCGTCCGAACGCGGTCGTAACCGCGTTTGTCTTCCATCTCTTTGGCAAGCTTTTCCAACTCTTCGATTATGATCCCTCCGTTAGGCAGCCATAATGGCAAGCCCGGTCCGACGTCTTCATCAAAGATGAAGATTTCTAAATCCCTCCCAAGCCGACGGTGATCGCGCTTTTTCGCCTCTTCAAGCATTTGAAGATGCTGCTTCAATTCCGCCTTTGTGTTCCATGCGGTGCCATAGATTCTTTGAAGCATTGAGCTATTTTCATCGCCTCGCCAGTATGCACCGGCGACGCTGAGCAACTTGAATGCATCGGGTCGAATCTCACGTGTGTCAGCGACATGGGGACCCCGACAAAGGTCTTCAAACGTATCGTGGCGATAGGTGCTTAACGCCGGTTTTTCATCCACTACACTCCCGTACTCGTCCGTTCCACCTTCGATGAGCCCCTCAATCAGTTCTAGCTTATACGGTTGATACGTAAACAACTCCCGGGCTTCATCAGGACTGATTTCACGATAGTTGAACTCATGCTTGTCCGTCACAATCTGACGCATCCGCTTCTCTATCTCTTCAAGGTCATCCGGCGAGAACGAACGAGGCTTTCCATCTTCCCCGATCCCCAGATCGAAATCGTAATAAAAACCGTCATCAATCGGTGGCCCGATAGCTAGTTTGGCATCCGGATAGCGTTCCAAGACGGCTTGCGCCATCACATGAGCAGCGCTATGCCTAATTTTGTACAACCGATCTCTTTCCGAATCTGACATGACTTTCTCCATTCATCGGAGCCTCAAACCGCTACATCACTTGAATCCGGCGGTTGAGCAAAGAAGGCGAACCGGTTCGACGAATCTGGCTCCCCCAAATTTACCTCATAAAAAAAGAGCCTTTCGGCCCTTGGATGAAGATTGTTTCTGGATAATGGGCGGTATAGGATTTGAACCTATGACCCCTTGCGTGTCGAGCAAGTACTCTAACCAGCTGAGCTAACCGCCCTTACTAGAAAAATGAAGGCGGCGGTCGGAATCGAACCGACGTATAAAAGTTTTGCAGACTTTCGCCGTACCACTTGGCTACGCCGCCGCTTTGGAGCGGGAGACGGGACTTGAACCCGCGACCTCTACCTTGGCAAGGTAGAGCTCTACCACTGAGCTACTCCCGCGGACAAACTACAGTATATCAAAACAGACAAACTTTGTCAACGAAAAAACTCGAACGTCTGGAATGTGTATGGTCAACATAGAAGTTTAACCGGACGCTGAGTTCAAACGGCGTTGAGTTGGCGTGGTACAAGCAACTTGTTAGTATGACCAATATAGCCCTTCGGGTTCCTCCTCTTCGACTAGGCACATGCGAACATTTTATGTTAGACATCAAAGAAATTCTTGGAGTCTCGTACCCCGGGTGCGACGACTTAGACAGTTCAGCGCACGTGCCTCAAGTTGCCGAATCCGCTCCCTCGAAAGCCCCAGAATGCTCCCTATTTCCTGCAAACTGTGTTCACACCCGTCCTCTAACCCATATCTAAGTTCAGCAATCTGTTTCTCGCGTGAAGGCAACTCTTCGAGTGCTTTTCGGACCTCTTCGATAATCTCTTTACGAACAATTTCGGCAAGTGCATTCGGCGTATGTTCACACGAGAGAGTATCTTCAATAGTGCTAGTTGACTCACCATCAATGCATGCATCCAGCGAAATCACTTGGGCGGTTAGCTGAGGTAACAGCGTGATTTTTTCGATAGGCAAGCCAGTTACCTCACTGAGTTGTGCTAGACTCGGTTCCTTAGCTTTCCGCTGTTGAAGATCGCATCTTGAACGTTCTACCTTCCGACACGTTTCAAGGAGATGGCCAGGAATACGAATTGTTCGTCCGTGATTGGCAATGCCACACCCAATTGCTTGCTGGATCCACCAAGAGGCGTAGGCGCTGAATTTAACATTCCTTCGCCAATCAAAGCGATTGACTGCGTTGATTAACCCGATGTTAGCCTCTTGAATCAGGTCAAGCAATTCCAATCCGCGCTCTCGATATTTTTTTGCAATGCAAACAACCAAGCGCAGATTTGCCTCGACAATCCGATTCTTGAAGGTGTGAATTTCATCTTCGAGGATTCGGATGTGCCGAGCAAGATCAGAAAGATATGACTGGTCAAGAGATGAAAGACGAGATTCGTTAATCTGTCGTTTCAATGTAACCGAAAGAGGTGGATTCTCCAGGTCGATATGGGGGAGATACACCGCTAATTCGCAAAAGTATTCTTCTATCCGCTTCTGAGACTTCTCAATCCTGATAAAAGCACTGGTTTCCTCTTCCGGTGTCAAGCGAGATATTTTGCCAATCTGGTTTAAGTAAGTGCCAATAACGCCGTTTTCCCTATCTGGACATGATGATTCGGTTGGTTCAATCTCCAGCGCACCTGCAGGGTTTGATGACCGTTCAACCGGGGAAAGTAGTCCCGTTTCGGTCGGAACACCGCGAATCACGGGTTCCCAAGAATCGCTTGTAGGCGCTTTATGGGTTGTTTGGCGAGAGTTGGTGCCTTTCTTGGTAGGAGCCATCTTCTTCTCCGAACAGCTAGATCTCATCCTTTTCGATTCTGTATCTTTGGATTTTATAGAAGGCAAGATATATGCCAGACAAGAATCACGATGGGGGATTTTATTGGAGGACTGGAAAATGTGGAAAGAGAATAGAAAAAATTGCGGGAACAGACAAACGAAATGAGACAAATTGCGCGTGTCCACGAACTGACTGAACGTTTCTGCCGCTACGGACGAATCATAGGGTTTTTTGGCGGAACGCCAAGTTATCGGTGAAATCAACCCGGCGGCCTCACTATCTGGTACAAATAAGACTCGAAAATCTGTCGCCTAGATGTGACACTGTCACTTGTGATTGACGTATTGGTGTGTCCAAATGGTGTCTCAGTTGCTCAAGTTCGCTGCAACCCGAGCTCCTTAAGTTTTCGGTGGAGCGACTGTCGCTTAATCCCGATTTGTCTCGCAGTTTCTTGAATGTTCCAATTATTCTGCTGGAGTTTGTGTTCGAGAAAGGCTCGTTCAAAGCCTTGGGATGCCTCCCTAATTGTTGGAACATTAAGCAAACCAAGCAGGTTAGCATCCGAGGAGTAGCCATCAACAGATGGTGGCAGCTTAATGCTATCGCCTTCATCAAAGATTTCTGCAGGCAAATCTTTCGGGGAGATCAGAGTATCCGTGCACGTTACAACCGCGTATTCAACTGCTTTCTCTAGTTCGCGGATGTTTCCGGGCCAGTGGTATTGTTCAAATCGAGTTAGGATTCCTTCCTCGAAGCCACGGATGCGTTTCTGATCAGGTGTACGCGCATGTTTCCGTAAGAAATGGTTGGCAAGTATGGAAATGTCTTCTACCCGTTCACGTAGCAGTGGTAGAGAAATTGTGAGTTTCAAACGGTAGTAGAGGTCGCGGCGAAATTTACCCGCTTCAACGGCAGATTCCAAGTCGCTATTCGTGGCAGCGATAATGCGGACATCGACATGTTGAGCATGAAGACCAACTCCTTGCACCTCCTTGGAATCAAGGACACGCAGCAGTTTGGGCTGCATAGCGGGACTTAAATCGCCTATCTCGTCAAGGAATATCGTACCTCCACGCGCCTGCAGGAATTTTCCCGGTCGCTGATCGACAGCCGTAGCTACACGTTTTCCAATTCCGAACAACTCCGCCTCAATCAACTCCGATGGGATTGCGCTACAGTTGACATCTATGAAGGGGCCCTTCCGTCGATCGCTGTGCTCGTGTATAGCACGTGCGACAAGTTCCTTACCTGTACCGCTCTCACCACAGATTAACACGTCTACGTCAGAAGCGGCAATTCGCCCGACTTTCTTCATCACATCAATCATCACATCACTATTTCCGATGATTTCATAATCATGCGGCTTGTCGTTGGATGCAATCGTGGTATGCGAATCTTGATGTGACTTCGCGCTCGACCGCTGAGTCAAAGCCATCTTGATTATATTCGTGAGGTGAGTATAGTCGATGGGTTTGCTAATATAATCGTAAACTCCCAATCCGCTCGCCTCAAGTGCGGTTTTGGAGGAGCTATTCGCCGTAATCATAATGGCATGAGATATCCGTGGTCCGTGTTTGCTGTGTTTAAGGATTTTTAGCCCTGCCTCCTTATCCAGCACTCCCTCGGCATCCGGCATCCAGAGATCGAGTAGCAGCAAGTCATACGGGGCTCCCGTATCCAACAGTTGAATCGCCCGATCCCGATTATGGGCGAAGTCTACATCGGCCTCTACCGTTGGCTCAATCTCAAGTTGTTGACTGATATAGCGACAAATCGCCTTCTCGTCATCTGCAATTAGGATACGCGCTCTATTCATTTTCACCATGAAATAAGGTCTGCTAGTGCTCGGTGACTAATGGAGAGGAAGTTCAATGCAAAACGTTGTTCCAATGCCAACATTGCTCGTAGCATACACACGCCCACCGTGTCGCTCAACGATGTTCTTGACATTAACCAACCCAAGCCCCAAGCCGCGCGGTTTGGTGGTGTGAAACGGCTCGAAAATTCGCCGGAGTTCCCCGTCTGAAATCCCGGTACCATTATCTTCAAAAGAAACAAAGAGGCTATCTCGCCGCCCTGCGGGCAGATCAAATTCGGAACCGAATTTGACGGTAATGTCTAATTCTCCTCCTTCTGGCATAGCTTGACAGGCGTTTTTTATCAGATTGGCGAAGGCAATCCGCATCTTTTCGGCGTCAAGGCGTACAGAAGGTATTTTCACGGGTAGATTCAGATTTACTCGGATTCGGTTTTCATCAATCAATTGTTGGTTCATGTCGCAGGCAGACAGTAAGATTGTTTTTAAGTCATGAGTTTCAAAATTCAAGTGTGCATCTTGAAAAAAACTTAACTCATTTTCAATCATGTCATCAAGAGTTGCCGCCGTGTCAATAATGGTATTCATCTCATCAATGATCTCGTTGGGGCGATCTCGCAAATTCAGTACGTCTCCACGTTGAAAGTTGTTGCGAATCATTTCTGCCGGTGCTCGGACCAGGTTGAGAGAGTTTCGTAGTTCATGTCGGACCTGCGCCGACATGACCCCAAAAACAGCCTCTTTCTCAGACTGAACTAGCTGATCTTGGGTTTCCCGCAGTTGCGTTACCGCGTAACGGAGACGCAAGTGGGCTAAAAACAAGCTGTTCACAATGCCAGCGGAAATGATTGCCAGACTAAACGCCGTTACCTCCATCCAGTAGTCAAATAAGGCAAAACAGCAGACAACAAGCAGTAGATGTAAGATGAGCAGTCCGCTTCCCGCCAATATCATCGCGCGGGAACCATGCCCTGTTTGGTGAATAACCAATGCGGCGAATGTCGAAAGGAGCGCGAGAATGAGAAAATAGATGAACGCAACACCGGGAGTGGAGCGCCAAATAAAATCTTGATTGAACAAGGCATTCAGAAGGTTGGCGCGCAAAGCGAGCGCCGACTGCTTGCCGAACGAGGTTGGTGTTTCGATTGCCGCGTCCGTCGTAACGCCGACGAGGACGCATTTGTCCCTGAAATTCTGATTAAATTCTGCACGGCTATTCTCAAATTGGTTTAGAGCTTCGATGAACGATGTTGTATTCCACAGTGGCGTACCGCCGCGGGCCGGATGAAGATCACCAACGAAACGAACAAAGAGTCTTCCCTTGGAATCTAACGGGATGCGCGTTAATTTACCATCCGCCAAAGAGAATTCCAGATAGTTTCCACGCCAGAATCGTTCTCGCAATTTAATAGAAGTCGGAGAAATTCCATAGGTTTGACAGAAAAGCCGCAACTCGAGAGAGTAGTGGTTCTTATTTTTTCTGTCTTTGACGACCAACTGGGCAGATCGACGGATCCCATCAGACTGGTCGAACGGAAAAAAGCTGAAACCCTTCTGCGCAGCCTCAAAATATTGGGGGATTTTCGTCCAGTGTGTTATAATGGGAATCGCACGCAGGTTTTCGGCATCGGCAGGAGACACATAGGGTCGAATCACAAACAACCTGTCGGCCGGTATGCCGCTATCACCTTCCCATTCGCGCTCGAACCACATGATTAGACCAATTGCCTTGGGGTCCGCTTTCTGAAGGGACGACAAAAGAGGGGAATAAAGATTGGGATGCCTGGGAAACAGAATGCCAAGCTCCTCCTCGCTCTTGGCATCGATTGTGATGAGGGAAATGTCCGGCGATACCTGTTCCGAGCTGGTGGATCGGAGGTGCAAACGCCAATCAAGTGTTCTTAACTCCATGAACTCTAACAGGCGGAAAGCCCACAAGAGTCCTACCACAATAAAGGGCAATAGACCAACAAGGCAGATGAGTAAATGTGTCCTTCGAACTTGGCTTAGTTTCATGGTAGACACATTAGAATAGACACGCGATAAACGTCAATTAGCAATCTGTTTGCTGCCCTCATACCACGCGGTGATGAAATTCTGTTTGTGGGGTTGCACATCAACTGAGATCCAGACCGTATCCGCAGGGTCCTTTTCTTGAATAAGTGACCGATTCGCTGCAACCCTTTTCTCCGAAGTAAGGGGTATCCCACTGTCGAACACGCCGAGTAATTTTCCGTTGTTATCCGCAGTCAGATTGGCTGAAATACCGCAACGACGGAGCAATTGAACGTACAACAGTGTTGGGTTGTAACCCGCCAAGACATCTGCTCCAAGTCCTCTGAGAGAACTGTACAACTTCTGAGCCAGATCCACCGTCGGATAGGGATAACGCTTTTCCGTTCGATTATCCTCTTCGCTGACAGGATGATTTAAGTATGTTTCCAACTCGGGGATTAACCGAGCAATTTCATCAGGCAACGCATCAAGTTCCAACTGCAGAGCACTTAATTCAGCACTGGAAATTGCCACGGCGCGCGTTTTGGCACCTGTAGTCAATTGGTTGACGCTCTCGGTTGGACGACCAACTGGCAGCACATCGCTCATGGGACTATGCTCAATGCCGCGGTTGATTCGCTTCGCCCTTGGCATTGTCTTCAGCCGCTTTGCCTCGACAAGAAGTTTACCGACTGAAAGCTCACGTCCACCCGGTAATGTAGGCAACAGACCGTCCTTCGATTGAAGTCGGATCAGCGAATCTGGCGGCATACGCACAAGGTCCTTCTCCATCAATACAAAACCTTTTTCCAAGAACGCCCACTCATCTTCTCCAAAGGTCAGGACTTCAATTCTGCCGAAAGTAAAGGCAGTTACTATTTCATCGCCTGTGCTCGGAAAATTTAACACCGCCACGCACATCAAACAAACTAATGAGATACGGCATTTGGCTTTCATTGTGATTATCTCCTAATTGATTATCGTTACTTATTCAGTATTAAGATACGCCTTCAAGAATTCCTGTAACCAAGGGCTGGCTAAATCCGCCTGCATCTTCTCCAACGTCAGATTTTTGGGGATAGAAAAGGACTGTGCCGAACCGCGAATCGGGCTAATTCCATACTTTTCCCAAGCTTCTTCAACCGTGGCAGTTGAATCACCAACTCCTGTTCCTTGGATTTCCTCATACCCTGCTTCCCATGCGGCAACGAAGCCGTCTTTTATGAGAGTCGTCTCAATGGGAATCCAGACTTGCCCATTGATTGGGGTGTAATACGGCAAATTTGCTTGTTGTGCACGATTTATGGAAACTTGTCCCAACTCAAATGCCATCATAACATGGCTGGGGAGCTGAATTAGAGCAGTTTTTATGCCCACCGACTCCAACAATGAACAATACAACGCCGTACTGTCATCACAGTCGCCAAAAACATTCGATTTGTTGTCATCCGAAATTTGCGCCGTTAGACGTGTCAGCATTTCGTGAGGATACTTGATGTCATCATTTGTGCCGCTGTTAAACGGTATGTTCGGATCGGTTTTGTACGAAATTCCATGCAAGGCGTTAAACAGAAGCATCGCCCGATACAACCCGTCTGGTGTACCGGTTTGCTTGATATCATCCATCTCCTGCGCGAACTCAGTGAAAACCGCTTCAGTGAAGGCCTCCACAGTTGGATCTTCAGATATAACAAAAGAGCCGAGCTTCGCCACATCATCTAGAAGTGTGGTATGATTCGCATGCAACTTGACAGTCGTCGTTGCGGTTTGATATGCGGCTCCACCACTTTCAATAACCTTTATCTCTGCCTGAACGGGTTGAACTTGCGACAATTCCACTGCACTTGAAGTTAGCACAAGTTGACGAATAGGGACCGAAATACGTTCGCGCGGTGCCAACTCAATATCACCTAGAGCAACTTCCGTGCCATCTCTGCTAACAAATCTGTCCATGAAGAGTTTAATATGTACGGTCACGGGTTCGTGGCTTTCATTCTTGAGCCAAATTCTACCAATAGTATCCGAAGATGTCAACTGGTAGTAGCGTTCTCGATCGGCATCAGTAATTACAGGAGGTGCGGTAGGTTGATCGTAAGTGATAATTTGGGCGTTTCGGTTGGGTGAGGCATAATAGTGATAATGAACCGGGTAGAGATCTTCCATACGTACGTATTCAATGCTAACGGGCAGTTTACGGTAATCGAAGTTGAATGATAGCCCGACATAGACTGTTGCCGGTAATGTTGGAGATATCAGGTAAGCGGAGTTGAAATTCAACCACCTGAATTTCACACTACCTCCCAGACTGTAAGTCGGTGCTTCGGCAATGTGCAAATCTTTCTGGAGTCCAGTACGTATAGCAAGATTGGCATTCGGGAGAAATTCTGCCCCGAAGTGGAGCCTGTCAGTCAGTTCCGCCGCAAGCAGCCAGCGTGAGTTTGGGCGGTACGCCGCACCGAACTTGTACATTGTGTCAGAAATCTCTTCGCTGACGTCCGGATTGTGACGAATCCACATGCCGCGTACCAGCCCTTCACCCGATCCAAAACCAATGATATCTTGGGCAAACACCCCTACAGACCAGCGGTGGGTAGGGCGAACGATAACACCAATGTCGGTGCCCCAGCCGTCTGCCGCACCTCGCGATTCTTTGTCCAGCGAAACTGATTGTGTGACGTATTTGAGATTTACTCCAACCGAGAGGTGCGTTGATGGGAGATAACCGTAAGAAATGTTAAAGCGACTCCGTCCGGCCTTTAGTTCGTCGTCGTTAATTCCAACGTTAATCCAGTCTGTGCCAAGTGCGGATTTATCGGAAATCGGAATCACGGCACTAAGATAATTCGTCTCCAATTGACCAAATAAGCGAGTGCGTTCAAGCTCGAAGGCATAAATCCCCAAGCGTGGCAGTCCGGCAGGATTGCGACGGACACTGTTGCCGTCGTCAGAGACTGCTGTGAAAGCTCCGCCCATTCCGATTGGACGGGCTCCCGGCAATGTGTACTCTTCGACGGCATAAGTCGTAACGGCTAGTAGTAGGAAGGTAAGTGAAAGACAGAATCGCATTTCGCCTATTATGTTGAAGTGCTTGCGGTATTGTCAAGGGGTTTCAAAAGCTAGAATTCATCAATCCCTTTTTAAGCCTAAGCGTATCCTGCGAGTAGTAGGCATCTGCCATTCTGAAGGGCAAGGCACTTGAAAACTTGCCTATGTTGCTGGGCACGATGATAATATATTGCGGGGCTAATCTAGCGATATGGGCAATTTCATTGATTCGATTTGCGGGCCGTGCCAGTGAGAGTTTTTTCCTCGCAGACTGTATGTGTCGAAATTCTTGATTGATATGTCGAACAAGGTCTGTATCAAGCTAATGGTTTTTCACGACAACCGTTTTCGTTCCCAGTTTACCTTCACCTTCAACTGTGACGATATAGAAATTGCTTACGACCAGTTGGCCATCATCATCTCGCCCATCCCATCTGAGGACATTGGTCCCTGCATAAAGATGTTCCGAATTCTTCAATACTCGACGTAATCGCCCTGCTGCATTGTAGATCTTGATGGTGACATCGGTACCACGGGAGAGTCGAAAAGAGATGTCCGTCGACTCGCCGCGATTTGGATAAAAGAGACGAGGCTGACATGTCAGATTGCTGATAATCACTCCGTCGGAATCTTCTCGTGGGGACGTGGCAACTGCATAGCGTCCAAGTTTCAAAATGGCCGTTGAGATTCTGCCGCTTTGGCTATCGATCGTTCCACCGATTCGCTCCCATCTACCACTGTTCAGCCGGACAATTGTCAATTCAGAAGAGTTGGGGAGGATATCTATCGCAAATTCGATTGTGGCAGGCTTGAGATCGTGCAGACGCAAATCTGTCGGTGCAAATTCGTAAATTAAACTCAATATGGGTGTACCTCTCCCTCCATCTATCCCGTCCAGCCCTTCTGACTGGGTGTCGGGGACCGGATTAATTGTCACCACCGTGCGATCTGGCAAACTGTTCGGCGGGAAGACAATCTTCGCCCGCCTATCCTGACTCTGTACTACTCCACCGCTTAATTGTCCTAAACTTGAGCTGAGATGCACTAGGACTTCGTCTTGTGTACGGTGCCCTGCTCGATCTCTCACACGAAGTCGCAATCTGAAAGGCCCCGCCAATTCGGAGGTGGTCCATATTGCCAGTGTGCTGCGTGTGACGGGGTTCAAAAACGCTGATGGTTTTGAAATGGGCAGCCAGATGTCGGGAGATTCTTCGCTACTATACTCAATAACGTATTCTCCGAAATTTCGGTCGTGTGCTGTCCCACGAATCTCGATCTGTTGGGACAGTTGTTGGTTTTCTATGGGAGAAAGGATTTCCGCTTGAGGCGGAACCCGATCGACAACTACCGTGACGCGTGCGTCGGCAGTTGGATTGCCCGACGCATCTTCAGCCATCAAGCGTATTTCGTATTCGCCTTCCACTTCAGGAGGTGTCCATAGGGCAGCAACTTCGCCTGAAGCATTGGACTGACTAATCTGTTGCCAATCTTCGCCATCGCCCATGGCTCGAACATCGAAATGATACATTGTCAAGTTTGCATCCGCGACAACGCCGCGAATCTCGGTTGTTCCCGATACAAGCTCGTTATTGACAGGGGAATTGATTTTAACCTGCGGCGACTGGTTATCGACTGTCACGCGCACAGAGGATATGCTGAATTTCCCTGACTGATCGGTAACGATGAGACGTATATCGTAATCTTCCTCGGTTGGCGGAGTGACCCAAGACGTGAGAATCTCAGTTCGCTTAGGTTGTGTTGACGGAAACGCCGAAATAGGCGTCCAACCATCAGTGTGGCTTGCAGGCCTGACTTCCAGTTGGTAATGGTGAAAATGTACATCGTTCGCCGTTCCGACAATTTCGACCGTACCCGATAGTAGTTTCCCATCATTGGGACTGATAATCTCGGAACTTGGTCCAATATTGTCAACAAAAACTGGCACTGAATGCTCGGATTGCTTGCCGGAGAGATCGAATGCAAGGATTTGGAGTTCGTAGGCTTCGTCGAGCCTTGGCGTGTCCCAAACTCCTAGCGATTCGTCATTTTTCGGCTGACCGGAATTAACAACAGAGATTTCTCCCTGTGGAGACCGGCTCTGCGCATCTGACGGTCGGTACGAGAGTTCATAGTGACTGAAGTTTTCGTCCTGTACAGTACCCCTAATTTGCACAATCTCTTCAACAAATTCACCCGCCTTTGGCGAGTTGATTCGTGCAGTGACTTCGTTTGCGTCAAGAGTAACGTTAACTTCCACGGATGACTTGAGTCCGGCTTCGTCTCGCACGGTAAGTCTGAGTGTGTACTCACCTTCCAGATTGGTTGCGTTCCACTGCCCCAGCAATCCATCTTCGACGGACGTACTCACGGTGCGAATAACCTCTTCGTCTTCGTCGTGCACGACTTGCAATTCATACTGAAGGATATGTTTATCCGTGGCAACGCCCATCACATCGACATTTCCGGCTGACAGGACCGTCCCATCTCGGGGTGATGTGATGGATGCCATAGGATGGGTATTGTCTAGAATCAAGTTGCGAATCGTCTCAGATTTGTAGCCGTGATTGTCAGTGGCGATAAGCCTTAGCTGGTACTCTCCATCGGGTACTTCCTCCGTATTCCAGCGCGCGATTTCTTCCTCGTTGAAGCGACGTCCACGTGCCGCAAGGCTAGGAATCTCGGTCCATTCCGTATCGTTTTCAGAGAGATTGCGATACTCGAGAAGAACCTCCTCAATTGTGGCGTCGGCGGCAGTACCAACCTTTACAGTCCCTATGATATTGAGTTCTTGCGTAACGGGTGTTTCCCCTCCCTCCGGTTGGATTAGGGAAACGGTTGGTCTCGCCGCCTCATTATCAAGTAGATAAGAAACTATTTCCGATCTGCCAGTATTCTCAGCCAGATCTTGGGCGGTTGCCCTAACATAAATCTTTCCATCCAAGGACGAAGTATCCCACATTACATTAACCACCGATTCGTTATTCCGATCCTCGCGAATTGGATTCCAATCTGCATCATTGGTCCCCTCTTGGAGGGCATATTCAAGTGCATACTGTTTTAAGTGAGCATCGTCAAGTTCAATCAACACCATCGTGCTCCCGGAAATAGTAGATTCAGGGAGAGGGCGTTGAATGCTTACACGTGGAGGCGAATTGTCAACTTCAACCGTAACCCTTGCCTCAGCATAGTGTTGTTGGTCAAAATTACTATTAACTGTATCTCGTGCGGACAACCAAATGGTGTATGTACCGTCAGATAATGTTGGCGTGTCCCAGCTATAGAGCGTGCTATTTACCACTGAATCTGCCGAAATGAAGGGCGTCGCTAGGACAGGTTTTTCAGTAAGACCATCACGAACATAAATTTGAATTTGGTAGTTTTGAAAGTCGGTTTCATCCGTTGCTGTGCCTTCAACCGAGTAAGTTCCCCGAATTACCTCGCCTGGCCTCGGCAGTGATATGTTCACTCGCGGAGGAATTGAGTCTATGGCGAACTCTGCCACTGCCCCAACCGGATCGCGATTTCCCTCTCTGTCAATGGCACGTACAGTGAAATGATGAACGCCCTCGTCGAGATTTGACAGGAGCACACGTTTATCGTGTCCATCATCATCGGTGAGGACAGGATCTTTGTCATCAATCTGATAAATGTAACGGAGATCTGCAGTCGGAGTACTTGCATCGCCGCCTTCAAACTTGAAAATAACACTTGTATCTCCGATCGTTTCGCCCTGTGTGGGGCCACTTGTAATTCGAGTGTTAGGTGGAATCATTTCCGGATTGAAAACACTAATCCCATCGTCCGGACTTCCGAACCAGAATGTTTCACCCACCTGAGTAATCGCGGAGATGTTGTTACTGTTTAACCCGTCAGATGCGGTAAGTTCGCGCGCAAACTGTCCATCTTGAAACAGACTGACACCGTCCACCGTGCCAATCCAGATACGATTGCTCGGATCACGATAAAGCACCTGAACGTCGTTATCCACCAATCCCTGATCTGTTGTCAGTAGGGCAGTACGATGCAGGGAATCTCCATCAAGCACGTGAATCCCGATCTCGCTCCCAATCCAGATTGTTCCATCTGCAGTTTCTATCATGGTGCGAATGTCACCGCTTGTAGAAAGGTCAATACGCCTCAACACTCCCACATCCAAAACCCACAATCCACTTTCAGAACCCTCATCACTGAGCGTACCAAAATAGATTCGATTGCGTGAATCTACTAACATAGCGACAATGGTTTGATCAATCTGTTGAAGAATTTCTTGCTCTGAATGCCATTGGACCCCATCGTACCGATTAAGGCTAGAGAGGAAGCCGGGTTCGTCGTCGAGCAGAATACCTGTACTGACCCAAACATCTTGAGCCGAATCGACCGCAATCGCTTGAATTTCGTTGGTTTCTGCCTCAATTCGCAAAATCTCCCAAACAGTGCCATCGAACATCCCAAGCCCCCGATTGGTGCCGAGCCACATGCGTCCCTCCACATCCGCGATTATCTTTCGGATTTCGCGTCCTTGCAGTTGTTCGATTGTCTCCACGCCGTTTGGTGTGTGACGATTTAGCCCCGTTGGCGTGCCGACCCAGACCTGATGATTCTGATCTGTAAACATAGTAGTTATTCTGTTGTTATTTAATCCGTCGAATGTCGTAATGGGTTTCCAAGACCGATTCGAGAAACTTACGCCGTTATCCCGTGTACCAACCCAGATGTCGCCGTTTTGGGATTCAAAAATTACTTGGACATTATTGCTCGCTAACCCATTTGCCTTGGTCAGTTGACTCCATTCTCCATGATCAAAGAGGCTAATTCCTGATGCCGTCCCAATCCATATAACCCCTTCGCGATCTCGCATCATTGCGCGTACTCTATTATCGATCAGAGGAGAATTGATGGTTGTAAAGACCTCCCAGGTGGAGCCATTGTAAACCGCTACACCTTCGGATGTACCAATCCACAGATTACCGGCGTCATCTTCAGTTATCGCGCGCACATCCCCCTTGGGTAGCCCATCATCTCTACCATAGATTCGCCACTGAACGCCATCAAAGTGACTTAACTTATCCGTGTCACCGCCAGGAAGCAAACCAAACCAAAGCCCGCCTGCTTTATCCTCATAAATGGATTGGACACCGGCATTGAGTCGTCCGTCAACAGCGTTTAACACGGGATTCCAAGTTTCTCCATCAGACCAGCTTACCCCGATAGGTGTACCAATCCAAAACTCGCCTTCGTTTCCAGCGGCTTCATCGGAACGACGCTGAATTGCGGCAAGAACGCGATTGTCAATTAAACCCGTTTCGAGCGAATAGTGATGTTGCCAGTCAATCTGATTAAGATCGCGGTTGAAAACGCCTTGATAAATGCCGGCGTCTGTTGTTGCCCAAATGAATCCGTCACGGTCTTCAAACACCTGGGAAACATTTCCGCCAGGTACATCAAAATTGTGCCAAAACCCATTAAAGTAGCTTAGCCCCTCGCTAGTCGCCAGCCAGATTCCCCCTGCACGATCGGCCGCTATTGATCGCACATTATTGCTACCCAGTCCATCGCCGATACGTGAAAAATTACGCCACTGGAAATTTTGTTGAGCGGAACTAATGAAGGGTACCAAGAAACCAGCGAAGAAAAACAGGAGTGTAAAGTGGCGGAAGGCAGGGAGTATGAGTGGATTCTTGAACCTTTTCAACCCTGAATCCATTTGTTTCCTTTCTACTTAATCACAATCATCTTCTTCGTCGCGCTGAAAGCCTCGGTCGAGATTGTATAGAAATACGTTCCTGTCGCTACCGACTCACCAAGACCGTTTTTTCCATCCCAATATGCGGCTTCGGCACGAGATATGTAGCGCCCGGGTATGCGAACGCCCAGCGGGATATGGCGCACAAGGGCGCCGTGAACATCATGAATGTCCATCGTTACATCAGAGGTAAAGGTTATTTGGAAGGGCATCCAAGTCTCAGGATTGAACGGATTAGGATAGTTTTGTAGCAGCAAATTTCGTTCTGGAAGAGATGAGGATATAAGTTGTTCTAGAGCCTGAATGGCTCCGAGCAATGGACCGGATGAATCTGACGAAAGAGTTAGTGCTGCGTGGATTCGACGTAGTGTAGGTTGCATGAGCTCGAAATTGATTTCCGCGGCTGAAAAAGCGGATGGAGCTTGCGCCGGGTTCTCATTGCTTTCTTCAAAATGTTCAGCGACAAGCCTAAGATCAAGGATGTTAACCACGCCATCGCGATTGACATCAGGGTTGATTTCGAGGCCTATTGGTGGGAGTTCTTGTCCAAGGAATTTTGAAACTATGACGAGGTCGAACACATTAACAATGCCATCGCGGTTGACATCCCATAAGCGCAGGGGGGCCTCAACGATAATGATGGCTTCTGTGACACGACAGTCAATCGGTTGCTGATCAGAATTGGAAAGGATAAAGTTCTCCAGTTGAATTTTACTCACACCTACGGTTTTCGATCGAAACAAAACTTCTAGGAGTATTCCGCTATTTTCTATGTTTGGCTCGCCAATTTTGGTCGCGGCGACGCCCGCATAGAGCCCCTCCTCTTGGCGAATCTCTCCCGGTTTGCCTAGCCCGGCTATACCAAAAATGTTTCTGAATTCGGTAACCGTTACGAACGTGAGAAGCTCCGGATTTGTCCATTGGAGATCGAATTGAAAACCGGCAAGGTCCATTACAGAATCGGCGCGAATTTGTAGCGCGAATTCTTCCTCCAAACCTATCCGCTCGTAGCCCGGAATCATCTGAACGGAACAGGTTGGCGGTGGTCCAAACCGCGTATGAAATGAGAGGGGGTCCGACCAATCGCTGGCTCTTCCAAATCCTCCCGCACGCACACGCCACCAGTATTGAGGACGTTCGATTTCTGAGGAGAAGCTGAACTCGGTCTCTGACACGGTTGCCGATTGTATAACCGCTATGAAATCGGCATCAATCGCGACTTCGATGTTGTAGTAGAGAGCATCTTTGACCGCCTGCCACTGCAGGTTCGTATTTGAGGACTCAATAAGCGTGCCCTCCTGAGGTGAGAGCGGGATGGAGGTCGTGGGTTCTGTTCGCCACACGCGGATAACCGCATTGCCGCCGCCCGTTGCTGCAAACAGTCTCCCGTCCGGACTAAATGCCACATCATGCTTCGACTTGGTATCGAATGACCACAGTTCCTGCTGTGTCGTAACCTTTCTATCATGTGTTATGGCATCCCATAGTTTAACACTGTTGTCGTTTTCAGAATTAGCCAATCCAATGGCGAGTAAGCGACCGTCCGGGCTAAATGCGACTGAGAGCACTGCGCGATCGTATGCAACAAGCGGCACGTTCGAAGTGTCTTCCCCGTCGATTGCCTCTATACCCGGTATGTTTTTCCACAAGCGTACAGTGCCATCCCATGACCCTGAAGCGATTTGTTCCCCATCGGGATGAATCGCGACTGACCAGACACGCTTTTCGTGTCCGACGAATGTCTTAACAGTCATACCCGTTGACACATCCCAAAGTCGGACTGTGTTGTCTTCTGATCCGGACACAATCTGCTGTCCGTCGCTGCTGAAATCAACAGATAAAACAACGTCTTCGTGACCTATAAATGGTCTTGGCGGTAGAACTGTATCAACTTCCCATAACCTTAAAGTTCCATCGGTAGCACCAAATACAACTTGTTGTTCGTCGGGACTAAGTGCAATGGATGTGACCTGGCCAAACCCATCCTGAAGCCGTTGAAGTTCTCGTTCTTCCGAGACATTCCACAATCGCACGGTCCCATCCTCCGATCCCGAGATTAGGTCGCCGTTTCGTCTAAACGCAAGACCTGATATCTTTCCCTCATGCCCGGTAAGCGTATAGATTTTCGATTCGGTCGAGATATCCCAAATATAGATGTTGTGATTGTCGCCATCAGCCGCAAGCCAATTGCCGTCAGTACTAAAGGCGATTTCCCGAGCATTACTCTCGTGAGGAATCAAAATCTCGGATGGGAAGTTAGCATGACCGTTTGTACAAAGTTCCCATGAAGAAACAACCATTAACAGGCTTAAAAGGAATAGTTTTTTCATTTTCATCTCTCCACCGACATAGAATAGTTGAGCGTAAACCACTTATGCGAAACCACGCATTATGTGGAGGTTTAGCACCTTTCATGCCAACCAAGCAGACGCTTCAGATTCGACTATCTATCGATGGTAGGGTTTGAATTTAAGGCTCATCAGAGTTAAGTGTGGAAAATGGGATTGGACATCTTTCCAAAATAATCCTAGAGGCCGGTGCGCAGGGGATCTCTATCAGGACTAGCTATCGCCTTCGCTGTCCAATCAGTCGATCGTTATCCACTCGCTTGATCCATACAAAATCCACTCGCTTGATCCATACAAAAACCTTGCCGAAATCATCAGAAGCCGATAGATTGGAGTCTCCAGAATCGTATTGGGAGTCATTGCGATCAATTTGAACTCATAGGGTGAACGCGCCATCCTGTAACAAGTTGCATTCCCACACGTAACCCTGAAGAACCACATCGTCCAACCCCAATTTGAGTTCCATGAAATCGTCCGCGGCAAACGCGTTCGCGGTTACCTCGTGCTTTGCGTTCAGATTATACGTGGCTTTAAACTGATAATCCCAAAAACGGGGAAAAGCGGTAATCTGATCCACCTCAATAGGAAGTATTTCCACATTACTCCTCCGTCCACGCAGATACCAAGAACCTTTGTCGCCAAGCGGCCCCTCCAGCATTCCTTCTGAATAAATGAGGTTTGTGTTGAGTTTTCCACTCAGGCTCTGTTCGTTGCCTTCCCACGAATAGATGTCGATCATGGCTTGCGCATCTGTCCCGAATTCTGCGCCGAACCCGCCGGCATACACATCGATTCGTTCAAGTAACTCGGAGCTAAGTGTGGAGACGAGACCGCCGAAATGATAAGGGTATCCAATAGGAGAGCGGTCAACGTAGAATACATTATCCTCCGGCGCGCCGCCGCGGATGTACGGTACCCCATTAAAATCGTTAGCGACAGTAATTGACGGTGGTGCTGGCAACGCGCGAAGCGCATCGCCTGCTGTGCCGGGGGATGCGCTTAATCTCTAGTGCCTGTATGCTCTGTCGGCTGACCGTAGTTGGAAAACGATCGGTTGTGACAATAACCTCATCGAATAGAAATTCGATCTTTTCAAGATACATCTCCACTTGGGTGATTCTGCCAGGTACTACGGTAACAACGGGTGTCTCGGAGACGTAGTAACCCGCCGCAGATACGAGAATCTTATATTTTCCAGCAGGAAGATTATTGAATGGAAATTTTCCACTCGCGTCGGCTGATGTGGTATGTTCGTCATATTTGGCTAAGCGAACTTCTACCCCGGCTATGGGTTGTTTAGTGTCCTGATGAATTATCACACCTAGAATCCCTGAATTAACGGGCGATAATTGCTTAGAAAGACAAGGAGGAAGATAGAGCGGCAGAATGAATAGGGCGATTGCAATTTGATGAATTGAGCGCTTTTCCATGAAATTCATGCAGATGGAAACTGTGATTAAAAGAAGACATGGAAATTGGCGATAAAGCCAAGTTTTTCATTGTTAAAAGCGAAAAATTCTAACACATTGGGAAGGGTGCAATCAAACAAATCTGGTGGCAGATGATGCATCGTTTACTCAATCGCACCTCGCGCCACACCGCTGTCGCCCACTGTGTTTTCCTTGATGGCGAGGTTCCTGCACGCATGTGTTGAGAAATCAACTTTACAGCACAAACAGGATGATATACAATGAATAGCATCCATGATGCGACTTTTTGAACCCGCCCCATTGGCCAGGATTGACTGCTAGATGATTGAGGGTAAAGACGCATCTCCGAACACGGTGCTGTAGAAAGAACCAATTCTTTTGTGAATTTCATGGATATAACCCCAAAGAGCACATTGAGGTTCGTACTTTATCTATCAATGGCGAATTCCTTGCAGTATGAAAGGATTAAACGCAGTCACCTTTTAGGAGAAATCAGACATGGGGGACTCATCAAAGAATCAACCGACGGTGGCTATCGAAAAATGGCTCACTGAGGGCAGAAAAATACATAAACGACACCAATTCACCTTTTTCTTCGCCAGTTTCATGGGTACGTTTATTTGCACACCGCTGTCGATCTTCTTTGTTGGTATTGTGGGAAGCCGTTTGTGGATGTTCAGCTCGGATGCAGTCGGAGGGTTGAGTGCTTCTTACGGGTACGCGGACCCGTGGGGCTTCGCGCCGGTGGCGATCATCAGTGCACCGCTGTTGTTGGTTTTATTCGGACCGCTTTATGCCGGTATGTGCTTTATGGGACTGAAGTCGATGCGCGGAGAGAAGCCCCGCATCCGTGATATCTTCAAAGGATTCGATCGATTTTGGGGAACTTGCTTCTTATGGCTAATCGTCCCGGCGGGAATTTTTATTTTGGTTTCAACTGGAGCTGGCGTACTCTTGGTTCCGCTTCTTTGGGCAACAGCGATGCTGGCGTTTCCACTTTTGATTGACCAAAACTTGGGGGTTTTTGCCGCCATGTCCGCTGCTTTCCGTACCGTGTTTACATGGAAGAATTGGTGGCGGTTTTGGTTCTTTGGACTGGCGTTGACATTCCTCGGCTACATCGGAATCGTTGTATTTGGGATCGGTATTTTCATTACGCTTCCGCTAGCAATCTGCGCACAGGTGATTGCATATCGCGAAATCTTCAAACCAGAAGAAGTGTTGCTAAATGAAGCAACCTATTCTGGAGATCAATACCCTTCCATGCTCAAAGCGCAGTACATTCGACTAATCTCACAGATGAGGGAACTTCGAGATAGGATTTTCGAGGCGATTGATTCCGCCAACGAAGAAGTCAAACCGCTGCTAGAATCTTCGATTGAGCATATTGGAGGTGTGGTCTCGAAAGCGGTAGAACTTATTAATCGCTTGCAACAGATTGAAGACTATCTGCAGACCTCCAGCGTGCAAAATCTTTATCGCGAAAGGGAAGAAATAGAAGGGAAGCTCTCTAATGCAAACAACGTAGGGATTGCTTTACAATATGAGGAGGCATTGAAGGTTCTTAGGGAAAGACTTGCAAACCATGAGCACTTGACAAACTTAGCGGCTCAAATTCGCGCGCAATTAACTACGATTCGTATTTCTCTCGATAATGCACTGGCTAAGATAATAAGAGTGAAAACCACCGAAATTGGCAATGCCAGTTTTGAAAGTGACGGTGTTTCCAAGGAGTTGCAGAATTTGCGACTTGAGATGGATGCGTTACTGGAAAGTCTGAACGAGATTGAAGGCGGATTACCGCGCTCGTCCAGATAGCAGTCAACAGTCTGTTCGCCCTTCTGCTACACTGCATCTTCAGAACTTGGGCAGGTCAGGATTTTGGAAACCGAATATAGGTTGTTCCTCGCCCGGTTTCTATCAAGCGTAACGGTGATTATGCTTCTGACAGCGTCTCCAACACCTGGTTGATAATCTCATCAGTCTTTATCTCTTCTCCCTCACCCTCAAAATTCAGAAGAATGCGATGGCGTAATGCCGGAAGTGCGACAGCGCGGATGTCCTCGAATGCGACATTATAACGTTCATCAAGCAACGCTTTGATTTTAGCGGTCAACGTAATGGCTTGTACACCGCGAATGCTCGCGCCCAATTGGACGTAGCGTTTTACTAACTCCGGTGCATCCGTACGATCTGGGTGTGTCAGGCAGACAAGACGAATAATGTAGCGCTCGACGTGTTCGGCAATTGGGACGCGGCGTACCAACTGGCGCATCCAATTAACCGTCTCGGCATCAATAATTGCTTCAACGGCGGTTTCCGTGTCCGACGTTGTACGCCGCAAGATTTCAAGGATCTCATCTTCATCCGGAAAATTCACGTGGAGTTTGAAAAGAAATCGATCAAGTTGAGCCTCTGGCAAAGGGTACGTGCCTTCCATCTCTAAAGGATTCTGGGTGGCAAGGACACAGAACGGTTCATCCAGCCTGTGGCTTGTTTGAGCGACGCTTACGGTATGCTCCTGCATGGCTTCTAGCAATGCGGATTGGGTGCGTGGTGTCGCGCGGTTGATTTCATCGGCAAGGACAATCTGCGCAAAAATTGGTCCGCGCTGAAACTCAAACTGCTTTCGTCCCTGCGCATCCTCTACAAGCAGCGTTGTACCGGTGATGTCTGAGGGCATCATATCGGGCGTAAATTGAATCCGTCTGAAAGAAAGATGGAGCGCTTCGCTCAAGGTGTGAATTAACTGCGTTTTCCCCAAACCGGGAACGCCTTCCAGCAATGCGTGTCCGTTCGCTAGCAAACACAACAATACTCCCTCAATCACCTCGTCCTGTCCCGTAATGCGTTTATGGACTTCCGCCTTTATGCGGGAATAATTGTCGCGAAATTGTCCTACCCGATCTTCCAAATCCATAATTGAGAACCGTCGGTTGAAGATGTTGACCGCCTTCGCCATAGTGACATGAGTGCCGTCATCAGTATACCAGAAACCGAGGACTGATCCAAATCAAAAAGGAATTCCCGACGACGGTTAGCGAATTAGCGCTTGACCAGTTTGTCACGGATTCGTTATAATGCCGTTATAGCCGACTGAACATCACAAAAAATCATGAAAGCCCCATGCCGGATGTCGTTGTTGGACACATTGAAAATCCCGCCAGCCTTAAGCCCGTTTTTGCTGCATTTGAGCGAGACCACTCCGGATTCAAAATAGGGTGTGGACATTTTGAGGGCGGCGAGGGCGAACTTACCGCGGAGTATGGGGGTGTCCGATATATCTGGGTTAACCACGGCGTTGGCGAGCTTTTGTTGGAATTGGGCTATCGAACACAGGAGGGCGATGGCGAGAGGTTGCCATCTTTCTACCAAGCCGACGAGTGTGACGATGAGACGTGGTCGATACTGGGAACATTTGCCGACAATCTCGATACTATCCACGAGCAGATACGACCGCTCGTTGAAATAATTTTGAGTCGGATATCCGGCCGAACGCTTGTCGGAGATATTGCTGGTGATATCCGATTACTCGTGGGAAGCGGTATACCGCCTAATGAGTGGGCGACCCGCCCGAAAGTACGTCGCGCTTTTGATATCCTCTTGGAAAGTTATTCGATCATCGGCTGGTCCACGAAACAGACCACTTCGTTCGAATCGATATGGCCCGGCGATCAACTCATTGTAGAACCAGATGAGGTGCTTCCTGTAAGCGGGAACTTCCGGTATTGGTGGATTGAAGACACCAATAGCTTTATGACGCATCTCACCAAGACTCGTCGTTTACGTCATTTGCGAAATATTGTCGATGGGCGCGATGCAGAACCAGGTGATTTTCATCGGTTATCGGCAGCTTGGCACTGCAACACAGAGATAGAGGATAACCCGGATGGAGTCAACAATGTCAACAGCCGTGTTGTCAATATGTCGGCGGAACACTCGAAACCCCACTACCACCCGGCAACACCAATCGGTGGTGGAAAGCCGCAGCACGAGATCTATTTTGCCTTAGACCCTGACGTGTATGCCCTGAATACGTGTGGCAGGAAAAGTTATCTGCATGCGTTTCCCGACTTCCGAAATCCCAGGCGTTACAACCAAATCCCGCTTGAACCCGGTAGCATCGCTTATATTCCACCCGACACCATGCATCGGGCAGTTGACGTTTTGGTGAACACTGTTGCCCTTCCCGGATTCAAGCCGTTCAACGAGATTCATTTCGGACATTCAGATTGACGCAGCTATCCAAGGAAAAGTTACTTGTAGGGTGAGATCGAATGAACGGATAATGAGTGTTCAACTGAGTGAATAACGAAGGTTCAAGGGAACGAATAGTGACCGCGATAGTAAATCCGATCAAAATCCCATAGAGATCTTCCGCCCAGCATTTCCCTTATTGCACTACCACAAACCGAACCGCGGAAGTCCTACATGTAAAATGCTTAGTTGTAATGACAACAACGGAGGAACACAGTCGTGGGAACATGGTATGAGAACAAACCGCTTCTAAACACCTTTATCCTAATTATGGTCATCGCTTTTGTGATGTTCATGTTCCAACGATCCACTCAGATTGGGCGATGGGGACTCGTAATCTTCTTGACATCGGGAACGTTAATCATGATTAGAGGGGTTGTCCGGATAACAATGCGAATGCGAGAACGTAGCGCCAACGCCAAGAAATAAAGCGCTAAGGAGATAGACGATGAAACGCAGAAAATTCGTGAAGATTCTGGCAGTTAGCACTGCAGGGGTTACACTACCGATTCGCCACTTTGAGGCGATGGGCGTAACTCAATCCGTTCTCAAACCCGGCGCTATGATTACAAGCAATGCAGATTTCTACAAACTTCAAATCGGAAGCCCGCCGGAACTTAAAGCCGACTCTAAATCTTGGCGATTGCTCGTTACAGGGCTGGTGGAGAAAAATCACCTTTTCACGTATGAGGACATCACAGGTTATCCTTCAAAAACCGCCATGCGGACGCTGAAGTGTATCGGAGATCCGATTGGTACAACTCAGATGAGCAATGCCGAGTGGACAGGCGTTCCGCTGCGCGTTCTCCTTCAGAAAGCCGGCATCAAACCAGAGGCGAAGGTCGTGGTTTTCCGATGTGCTGATTCTTATCACACGGCGATCCCGATTGCCGACGCCATGCGTGAAGATACCCTATTGGCATATAAGATGAACGGCGTGTCTCTTCCAAAAGAACACGGTTTTCCCATCCGTCTGCTTAATCCCGGACACTACGGTACGAAAAACCCGAAATGGATCGTGACGATAGAATTGGCTAAGAAACATGAAGGATACTGGGAGCAAAGGGGATGGGATCCTGTGGCGAGCGTCAAGTTGGCGACCATGATTGGCACGCCGGGCGAGGGTTCGACAATCAAAGCGGGGGAAACCTATACAATAAGCGGTGCTGCATTCGATAGCGGCAATCACCGTGGAATCAAAAGCGTTGAAGTCAGCCTTGATGAGGGACAGACCTGGAACACCGCGGAAATATGGGCGAGCGATTCACCCCTGGCATGGACGCTCTGGAAATACACATGGCATGCGCCGAAGGAGGAGGGCACCGTTAACGTTTACGCCAGAGCCACTGCCAATGACGGATTGATTCAAAAAGCGACCGGATATGATGCGGAACCGGCTGGCGTAGTCGGTTATCATACTGTTGAGACGACGGTTGCAAAGTGAAGTTCGGTCTCGCTCCTCTTGAAACGCTGGGATTCGTGTTGAAAGGGTGGCACACGAGATAATGAACGAATTTACGCAGATCTTGGGGACAATCCGTCGCCCGTTTCAACAGGAAACTCGTAACGGTTGCCGAGACAACGTCGTCATCAACGGCTTGAGCAACTACGTAAAGTTGTGGATTCAAAAGGCTCGCCAACTGTCGCTCAACGCTTCCGAAGAACAGACGGTTGACAAACTCGCCAACTGCTTTGAGAATTATGACCAATTGTCGCCGACCGATCGCCTAAAGATAATTGAAGATGCTGCGGCACGGATTGATGCAATAGTGTCTGATCAGTCGGTGAATCCGCCCATCAATACACGCGCAGTCCACCAACCACGTCCGCGATCGCTCAAGTCGATTGAGAAGTCGACCCCCGTCCAACCTGCCGTTCATGCACCGGCTCCCCGCGCCAAAGACCTCTCCACTTCCCGTCCCGAACCCGAGTTTGCGCGCGTTGAGAACAAGGCAACGCATGAAACGGTGATAATCGCCGATACCCCCGTCGAGACAGATGTCAAAACACTGAACTTTTTGAAAATCCCGCTCCGAGACGCCAAGGGAATCGGCACACGCCGTGCGAACAAACTGATAGCCGAACTGGACATTCGCACACTCGGAGATTTGCTACAGTATTACCCCCGCGATTATATTGACCGTAGGAGTCTCCAAGAAATCTACGATGTCGGACGAAGCGGCGAACAGGAGACTATCCAAGGCAAGGTGGTAAACCACGACAAGTTCACGCCGCGGCGCAAAGGAGCAAAATCGGTCGGCAAGATTATGGTTTATGATGGTACGGGGGTCGCGGTGCTCGTCAACTTCGGGCGACGGATCGGTTATCTCAGAAGCCTGCTTAAAGTGGGTACTTCCGTCGTCATAAGCGGTAAATTCGGACGCCGCAACAATGAAATACAAACCACCGATTACGAGTTCGAAATCCTCGAAGATGAGGACGCCAATCTAATTCATACGGGACGAATCGTCGCAAAATATCCGCTGACAACAAATCTCACACAACGGATGCTGCGTCAATGGATAAACAGTGCTTTGGATGAATACGGGGACATGTGTCCGGAGATTTTGCCCTTGAATATCCGCCAGCGACTCCAACTGATTGACTGGAAAACGGCGATTAAAGAAATTCACTACCCGGCGTCCGATTCCTATTGCAATGCGGCACGAAAGCGCCTCGCGTTCGATGAATTTTTCTTGCTGGAGCTGGGGCTTGAACTTAAGAAGAAGCGTTGGGAGGTTAAGGAGAAGGGTATTTCATTCAAGGTTGAGAGCCCGTTGCTAAACCGGTTTATCGCCGGTTTGCCGTTTCAACTCACGGAGGCGCAGAAGCGTGTATTTGGGGAAATCCTAACGGACATGCAAAACGCCCACCCGATGAACCGTCTCCTTCAGGGAGATGTTGGATCCGGAAAGACCATTGTCGCCGCGATGACACTATTGTGCGCTATCCAATCCGGCTATCAGGGTGCCTTGATGGTTCCCACCGAAATCCTTGCCGAACAGCACGCTTATCACTTCTCGGAACTACTCAAGCCCATCGGGCTGAATGTCGTTTTGCTCAAAGGGGATTTGGCCAAGGGCGAACGCGAAACTGCTCTTACGGACATGGCCGACGGGTCGGCACATATTGTCATCGGGACACATGCGCTTATACAGAAGGGAGTTGATTTTCACCAACTTGGTCTTGTAATTATCGACGAACAGCACCGGTTCGGTGTCATGCAGCGCGCGACACTCAGGGACAAAGGCATGACACCGGATGTTCTCGTCATGACGGCGACACCGATTCCACGTACACTCGCGTTGACGATCTATGGCGACCTGAACGTCTCGGTGATTGATGAAATGCCTCCGGGTAGGCAAACGGTCGAAACGAAAAGGGTGAACGAGGAACAACGAGGCGAACTCTACAAAGGTATTGAAAAGGCGGTCCGGCGCGGCAGACAAGCGTTCATCGTGTACCCGCTTGTAGAGGAATCGGAAAAACTCGAAGAGATTAAAGCTGCAACGGAGATGGCGGATCATTTGCAGCGCGAGGTCTTTCCGCATCTGCGCCTCGGCCTTTTGCACGGGCGGATGCGGTCATTGGAGAAGCAAGAGGTGATGTCCCAATTCAAAGCGCGGCAAATTGACATCTTGGTGTCAACGACGGTGATTGAGGTCGGTATTGATGTCCCGAACGCTACCCTTATGGTAATTGAAAATGCCGAACGTTTTGGGTTGGCGCAACTCCATCAGTTGCGCGGCCGCGTTGGGCGCGGAGAACACAAGTCATTCTGCTATCTTGTTGCCACGCCGAACTCCCAAGATAGCTTTGAACGCATGAAGGTCATGACACGCACCAGTGATGGATTTGAAATCGCCGAAGCGGATTTGAAAATACGAGGTCCCGGGGAGTTTTTCGGCACTCGTCAATCGGGACTTCCCAACCTTAGAATTGCCAATCTTATTCAAGATGCTTCGTTGCTTGAAGCCGCGAAAGCCGAAGCAAGCCGGCTCGCCCAAGCCGATCCCAGCCTAAAGCAACCGGAGCATCAACTGTTAAGATGCATGCTGCAATCACACTGGAAGGACAATCTGGAACTGGCAACTGTTGGTTGACGCCTAATGCTGCTTCTTCGCCAAGATTGAAAACTGTTGACTTAGATGAGCAGATCCGTATAATACCGAGTGACGCATTCAGCAATTTCAAATAATTCAAATGAGGAGAAAACAATGGCATTTTTTGAACTTCGTAAGTATCGGACCAAACCGGGCCAACGTGATAATTGGGTGAAGTATATGGAGGAGACTGTTATCCCCTTCCAAATCTCAAAAGGGATGGTGATTGTCGGAAATTTCGTTGGCGAAGAGGAAGAAGATTTGTACGTTTGGATTCGTCGTTTTGAGAGTGAAGAGGAACGCCAACATCTTTATGAAGCGGTGTATGAGAGCGATCAATGGAAAAACGAGATTGCCGATCGGGTCGGTGAATTGATTGATCGAAGCCAAATTGTCGTTAAGCGCCTCCAAGCAACTCCCAAGTCTGTTCTACAGTAATAAAGCGGAGATACTTCTCCACACCGACCGCGGTTTCACGTTTCCGCACACCGGGTGCGAATGCTCCCTTGTCCGATTCACTGCACTGCCGTAGTTCTCTAGAATCTATGACCACCCCATCGCTTCTATGCAACAAGTTCCGACCACGCAGCTACAACAGCATCTACCCGAACCCGCATTAATTAACCAATTGAACTCCTTTGCGAGTGGACGAGGCGTGCAACTTTACCTCGTGGGTGGCTGCGTGCGCGATCTTCTGTTGAACCGTCCTATTACTGATTTCGACTTTGCATTGGAACAAGATGCGCTGCCATTTGCCCGCGCTTTTGCTGATATTTTGGGGGCGGCTTTTGTTACGTTAGAGGAGCAATTGCCCACTGCACGCGTCGTCATTCGCGAGACAGGGTTCACGCTCGACTTTGCTCAATTTCGCGGTCGTGCAATCGAAGAGGATTTATGCCTTCGAGATCTTAGCATCAACGCTATTGGCATAGAACTCTCGTCACTGATAACGCAACCATCCGTGCGCCTCATCGATCCCTGCAATGGAGTGTCTGATCTGAAATCGCGCCAGTTGCACTTTCCAAGTGAGAGAGTCGTGCTGGAAGATCCACTTCGGTTACTGCGTGTCTACCGCTTTGCTGCACAACTGGATTTTTCGGTTCCTGAAGATACGGTCTACCTGATTCGCCGGCACAAGAACCTGTTGAGCCAAGTAAAACCTGACGAAAACTCACGCAGTGCCGTGGCAATCGAGCGTATCCGCGATGAGTTGATTAAGATTCTGGATGTCACCGCTGCCGCCGCTTACATTCGTCAGATGGACGACACCCGCATTCTCTCCCAAATCTTTCCGGAAATTGAGTCCATGCGATGCGTTCAGCAGGAGGGTTATCAAAGTCTCGATCTGTGGGAGCAGTCGCTGCGTGCGCTTCAGTCGTTCGAGGAACAGTCTGCCCCCAACATATTGCGTCCATATCAACATGAGATTCAAGACTACCTCAACACGAATTTGTTCTACGGGTTGAAGCGCGAAACAATCATCAAACTCGGGCTAATTTTCCGCGGTATCGCAAAGTCTGTCCATCACGAGAGCGTCGAAGCTAAGACGGCGGTTAAGGTTGTGAAGCGGTTGCGACTCGGGGGCAAAGCGGCAGAGTTGATGAGTTGTCTCGTGCGAAATCATCTTCACTTCACGGAACTGTTAGAAACTCCCCCAAGACACGAGTCGATAAGCCGTTTTTTGAAAGCCACAGGTCGGGACTGGCTGGGGGTCTTACTAATCTCTTATGCAGATTTACGCGTATCGCAGGAAAATCGGCGCAAATCCTCCGATGTATCAACAGCAGAGGAATTGATGAAGAGGGTTGCAGATCGCTACTTTCTGGAAATCCTCCCAATGATGGCGCAGGAACGGCTGATTACCGGCGATGAAATTATGGACGCGCTAAATTTAAAACCCGGTGCCATAATCGGCGAAATACTGAAACAGGTAGAAGAGCTTCAGTTTGATGGAAAAATACACACACCAAAGGAGGCATTGGTAGCGGCACGCCGTTTCTTGGAAATGTCAAATCACGGCGGCAAACCTTAGTGTTGGTTCGCATCGTCGACGAACAATAAAGCGGTGCTCGGTTGACGAATTCTAAGTAGCGAAGGATTGATTTGGGGAGAAAGTGAAATGACTATTGGACTGGGAGTAATCGGGATAAATCCCACGAACATGGGGTCGACGACATCCCTGCTTAAGGATGTACCGGATTTAAAGTATGAGTTGCGGGGGTTATGTGCAAGGCGCCGTGATGTTTTAGAGACGTATGCCAAGCAGATTGGAGCAAGATTCTGGACAGTCGATTATCAGGAGTTGGTACGCCGTGATGACATTGACGTAGTTGCTATCTATTCGCCGGACCACATGCATGCCGAGCACTGTGTCGGAGCGATAGAGGCTGGCAAACACGTCATCTGCACAAAACCAATGGTGACCAACTTGGATGATGCTAAACGCTTGGTTGGGTTGGTTCGGGCTCGTGGGGTAAAATTTCTCGTAGGTCAAACGATGCGGTTCGATCTGCAGTTTCTAACGATGCGGCGTTTCTTCGACGATGGTGATTTAGGGGAAATCATGGCAGTGGATGCTCATTACGTTCACGATATGCGCCCCGTTTACGACTTTACGCCTTGGCGGCTGCACACTCCACAAGACTTCATGTTCGGCGGCGTGGCGCATCCTATTGATATCCTTCGTTCTTTTCTGGGAGATGTCGAGGAAGTACACGCCTATGGTACAAAGGGAAAAATCACCCCTGAATATCCGATAATGAACAATTTTTTCCTCAATCTAAAGTTCAAGGAGGGGCAGATAGGGCGCGCCATGGGGTTATATGACATCGTCCACCCGCCCATGCCCATGATGCAGGTCTCGGTCTACGGCACTGGTGGAACGATGATTGGTGACTTCACGGACAACAAGGGAGGACAGGTAAAGCTCGTCTTGGACAAAACGGAGGCGAAAGAACCATTGGAAATGACGTGCCCGCCTGAAACCGATACGAGTGTATATGGGCATGGCCAAACCGTGATTCGTTACATGCGACACTTCCAACAGTGTTTGGAGGAAGACCTTGAACCATCTCCAAATGTGGTTGATGGCGCGAAAACGGTTGCTGTTGCAGTAGCGGCGTGGGAATCGATTGAGACAGGGCAACCGGTGAGAGTGTATAATGGGTTTTAACGCATTAGGATTAAGGAGTCGTACGCATGTTCTCAGATAGTCGTTAATTGCGCCTCCCATCACAGAGAAATCGGGACGTCAGGACATAAGGTCTACAGACGTTCTTATCGAATGAGTTACATACCTCGATTTTCGCCGATGCTACAACTCCGTCATTTCGGCAAACTGAGATCTAGGCACACTAGCTGATCCTTTCCCCGAATGTAGAGAAAGCCGTTCGACAGTATTGGCGCCGCCCATGCCGGGTAACCAATTAGTTCCTTGCCTCCCGCGTCAACGATTTTAAGTCGCGATACGACCTCCGCTTCCTCAGGGTTGGCACGAATCAGACTCAGCGTACCGTATTCGCCCAACCCCACGAAATAGCCGTCTACGTAAAGTAATGAGGTACGTTCATCAGTCCGTTCCGACCACATAACTTCTCCTGTTTCCAGTTTGACGCAGCGCAAGTGCGAGCCTTGAGCGTGTCTCCCGCCGCAACCGTAAAGGTAACCGTCGTGGTGGATGGCAGTGTTCCAATGCAGCATCATTGACTTGTTTCGCTTACGGGGCGCGTCTTTCCATAGCACTTGATACCCGCTCGGTCGCACCTTCAGCAGTGAACTCCCTCGCCCATAAGCCTCGCTGATGAACACCAGATCGCCTACCACAACCGGATTGGCAGCGTTTACCGACTCCAGCTTCTTGGACCGCCATGGATAGTGAAAATCTACTTTGCCGGTGCGCGGTTCAAAGCCGAACAACCCGCCCCGCGCAAACATGAAACACCATCGCCTACTGTTAATCGTCGCCACCGTTGGGCTAGCGTAACTCGCCAACTCGTCAGTGATCTTATACCTCACTTCTCCGGTGAGTTTGTCAAATGCAACAATGCCACTTCCGTTGCCGGAGAGTTGTCCCTGAGCGGCATACACGTCTTTGGGACTACCTGGCGGCGACCCACCAATTTGGACAATTAGCAAATTGTGCTCGACAATAGGTGCAGATGCAACGCCGAAAAAGTTTTTGACGACATTAAATTCCTTTGCCGTATTCACTTTCCAGATCAACTCGCCGTTCGCCGCACCGACGCAATGCAACATCCCCTCTACACCGAAAACATATACCCGATCTTCGTCCACGACTGGACATGCACGAGGGCCGTTGTTATAACCGTACATGTCCTCGTAATCTGTTGGGTATTCAAATCTCCATAACTCCTCGCCGGTTTCACTTCTCATGCAGGTTAGACGGGCATTGTTCCAATGTCGATCAAAGTTGAACAGTCGTCCCTTGGCAACTGAAGGGGAGGCATAGCTCGTACCAATCTGTTTATGCCAGACTATCGGTGGTGCCGATTTATGCCAGCGAAGATGCAGCCCCTTTTCGGGAGACTTGCCGTCTCCAGTTGGACCAAGAAAACCTTGCCAGTCGCTGCCGGTTTTCCGTGTGCGTAGGTCTGCTAGCTGAGTGCGCTTAGCGGAGTCGTCGGCTTCACCGTAACTGAAACAGCAAAGCATACAACCAAATGACAAATGTATCAGAAATTCCAATCTCTGTTGCCTTTTCATCCGATCACCTGCCATACAGTATGAGTTTATCAAGAATCCTCTGTCCTAATTTGTATTGACTTGAAGTACTCCGGATTCATATACTACTCTATACGGAGGTTGTTAAATCGAATTGGACAAAGCCACAATTGCCCTCGTTTTGAGCGTCATAGCGCTACTGCTTTCTGTATCCAAGTGGCTTTTTGACTTCTTGCGCGGTCTGTCACACTCGACATATCCACAACGGCGACGATGGAGAATGCGGAACCGAGTGGATTTGATCGCAGGGCAAACCAACTGTTTTATTACGCGCGGCGGATATATTTTGTTCCTGATTTCGTGCAGAATATATAATGACAACGACCAGATTCCCGTTACCATTGAAGGATGTCGATTCCAGGCGAGAATCGGACGAAAATGGCAGATGGCAGATCAGTACGCGGCGCCTCAAGCCTCCATTTTTCCCAGCCTTCTTCGCAATAGCCTGCCGGTAACGCTTGAACCGGAGCAGCGGCAAGATTTTTACGAGGTCTTCACGCTAGATGAGTTGATTCCCAGTCCTCAAATTCGAGTTCGCCTAACGCTGAAAGACAAGAAACATCACGCGATAAAATGCCATGCAACACTCAAGCATCGTGTCGATGAACGAGCGGTATTTGATATGCTGTTCCGTGTTCTTGAGTAACAGCGCTCCGCAGGACGTACAACGGCGCGATTGACTTTTCGACGTGACCGATTTATTCTCGGTGTCTTGCAAGTCTGTTTACCGTGTTCAAGGTTCAGGGAGGCGATGAATCACGTTCAATACCGAAAGTCCCTGATGGGGAAAAAATGTGTTTCATCCAATGCGGTTTTGTGGTATCCTATTAACAATAGGGAAATTTTGAGGTAGATATTAAACCAATCCAGTGACATTCTTAAACAATAATTTGCTGCGAATCTCCAACATTATAAAAGGGGGACTGTTTCAGATGAATTTGCTTCGTCTTTTCCTAGTACCGTTTATTCTTGTATTGGTTGTTGGCTGCGGGTCAAGTCTCAACGCGCCGCCGCCATTAGAGCAGGCAAACGCTGTTGCCATTACGCCATTCCTAACAGAAGATAAAGCAGAAACCATGGGAAAATGGGTGCCCATTAATCTCGCCACCCGCTTTGAACTTGCGCTTAAGGAAACCGAATGGGTCTATGATCAATCCGAGAAGGTGGCACCGGTAGCGACAAAACTTAAGGAATTGGGTTTGACGCTGACCGATATATTCACCGATCCCGCCTTAGCCGCGAAGGTTGGTCAAGGGTTGGAAGTTGATTTAATCGTTTTCGGAAAAATCGATAATCCCAAATTTAAACGTTGGAACGATAATGTCGTATACCGAAAACAGGGAAGCCAAGGCGGGATTTCAGGAACCGCGGATTACCTCCGTGCGCGCCAAAGCGCACTCGTAACGACCCAAATAAGAATCGTGGACACAAAAACAGGGGAACTCATCTTTGATGACAAGATTGTGGATTACCTAAAATATTGGCATGCGTTTCAAGTTGAGAACCGTGGCATGGTAGGTTATAAGTCAGAGAAAGAGATGATGGCTGATCTGGGAAACCATCTTCCTCGACGAATTGCCTACGCCTTATTCCCGACCCGTATGCCAATAGTCAAAGAAGGTGAAGTTTTGATGAAGCCGGAAAACCTACGTTTGCTTGGGTCTGCGGGCGTAGTTACTTGGAATTAGGGCGCAAGTCCCGGATTCGGTGCTTGAGTGCGATTTTAAAACCTAGCCAAAAACCTGAAGTCCTCTCTATAGGTGTCTTCAGGTTTTTGGATCTCCCCGTGAAAATTGCCGCTTGACCTGATGGTCCTGTCAGCATGTTTTAGGCGCCATAGTAACGAGTTATTCGGCACTGGGGACGGAAAATCAAGTGTCATAGGGATCAAGTTAAGCGTTTTAGGGTGCAAGTCACGCGGCTTTAATGTCTTGAACTGTTAATCTCCATGTAGAGGTGAGCAAGGGAATACCAGTTCATTCACTGATGGGTGCGCCACAAAAGATGACTCCTAGCGCTGGTTTCCGTAGGTGCCGGTGCGGTTGGAAACCGCACCTACCGTACGGGGGATGATAGAGATTTCCTCCCCATCCTATGGGACTAATTAAGGGTTTTGCGTCGGAGAACACCACCGATACTAGACGAAATCCCTTAAGTTGATCCCAATGGGTGACGAAAAACCAAGTGATCCAACATAGAGTCGTATTGTGAAACTACATCATTGACGTTACACTTATGACGTTTATGACGTTGGCGGTAAAAGGGCACATTAGTCCCTTCGACGCCCTGAATCCCTAGCCCCATCTCTGGCTCTACCTCGTCCTCTCCCTTCTCTTCCTCCCCGCTCTCCACGAGCGCGTCGTTCCCTACCACGACGGCGAAATTCTTCCCTCATGCGTTCGCGTTCTTCAGGTGAGGCGTTGCGAAACCGTTCGGCTATATTTCGCATTCTATCCTCATTCCATTCACGATTGCCACGATTTTCGGGCTTGTCCTCTTGCGACTTCTTGTTTTCGGACGAAGTATTCTCAGAACCTCTGTTGAACTGCGTCCCCCCTCTGTTGGATACTGCCGAGGTGTCAAGAAATCGATTGGAATTTGCTCTAAGCGTCACCTTCTTGCCATCTTCGCTGAGGCTGACCTCGTCCGGCTTGATGCTTTCCACAATGGCGTCACCAACTTTTTCACCAACCGATACAGGATAGTAACGATTGGAGCGCCGCTCTATCAAGAACGCTTTCGCACGTTGGTTATTTGATTCAATCAGTGTTCCGACTAAGGTATATCGGGGTTCATCGTCCGGTTTTCTCCAACCTAGAGGACGAAATAGATTGTTCTCGACAATTGGTTGATAGAAGTCTTGGCTCGGTTGGTTCAATTGCCTTCGTGGAGGTGTCCGTTCATTGTTGTTGGTTGTGTTCTGACGCCGAACTTCGCCTGTAGTTCTCGTTGGCGTTGTTTCAGTTTGCTCGGCAGTCGGCTGGCTACGATCCTCATTTTGGGCTTGGAGACCTCTGCTGTAGAAGCCGTATGCCACCACTAACAGCACTAAACTGCAAAGCAATAGCCCTAATATTACCTTCGAAATTCCTCTCATCGCACTTTCCTTTTTAAGTCAAAAAGCTCCGACAGCCCTTAACACTAGCGGACAGTTGTAAAGTTATCAGACGTTAATCCGCTTAAGTTGTTTAGTAATGAGTTATGCTTGACATCGTATTTACCACGTGCTATATATGTATTTTCAGAAGGCGATGTTTGTGTCATAGAATGGAGCGAGTCAAGATTCTTCGGAACATCGTTTGGATTCTTATTGATGCTCGGTCAGTCAGATAGAATATTACTGATCCTAACATTTTTACTATGAGGTGACTTAATAACCACATGACTTCCAAGGAAACTCCGATTGTTAGCATTGTAATGGGGAGTGATTCAGACTTAGATCAGATGTCAGAGGCTGCAAAGGTATTGGATGACTTCCAAGTCCCATTCGAGATAACCATTTCATCGGCGCATCGCTCTCCCGAGATGACGATGGATTACGCCAAAACCGCCAAGGACCGCGGGATTCAGGTGATTATTGCCGGAGCCGGGCGGGCAGCCCACCTTGCCGGAGTGATAGCCGCGCATACAACGCTTCCGGTGATTGGTGTTCCAATTGACGGAGGGCCGCTCAACGGAGTCGATGCGCTTTATTCAACGGTGCAACTACCGCCTGGCGTTCCTGTTGCGACGATGGCGATTGGCTCTGGCGGCGCGCGGAATGCCGGCATTCTTGCCGCCCAAATTCTTAGCCTGAATAGCCCTGAGCTTCAGTCAAAGTTGCAAGCATATAAATTAGAGTTGAGTGACGGGGTCGCCAAAAAAGCCGCACGTCTGGCTGAAGTTGGCTATAAAAATTATTGATCAGTCTGAGAGAGGTCTATCCTTCTTTGGTTCTGGAGGTGCGGATCAGTATGCCCGAGACAAGAATGAATGCCAATCCGCGCACGGCAACATGAAGTTGAATCCCAAGGATCGGAATTAAAAGGCCTACCGGAAAGGCTATAGCCGCTACCAGAAATGCATAACCTGACGTGCGGGTTCGCATTGCTACCAACGCGGAGCCGGAGCATAAACACATCAGAACGCAAACAAAAGCGGCTGTCATAGAAAGCGCTTCCCAGAACTCTTGGGACACTTGATAGATTGACAAAGCCATCGCGTTGGCAGAAGGATTGGCGTACAACTCACCGAGGGCGCGCAGCGGTGCCGTTTGGGACAGGTGTCCAACGACTTCGACAAAAATCCAAAGGGCGGCGAAACCGGTTCCCAAACAGCCACGTATGGGCGCCGTTGTGCCAAATAGGGTGAGTAGGGCGATTATCGTAGGCACGATTAGGATGAGACTGACAACACTTAATCCGTGCACAATCCCGGAAAGCGGATGATGCGCGATAAATCCCAACTGCTGCTCCGCGGATCCGATAAAGGTTCCCTTTAAATGAAACGTCACTAGATAGCCTGAGACAATCATCAAAATGCCGCTCAGCAATCCCGTAATTCCTCCGACTAGATACATTCCAGTAGATTTGCCGTTCATATTTAGTTCCTTTCCTCGCCTTCCCGAGTTTTGCCGCTAGATATCCGCCGGTTCGCCAAAGTCCTATTCTAACAGTGAAAATTATATCATTTCTGCGGTATGAATGAAAGTCATTTCTCTGATTATTTTCGGAATCTAGGAATGAGCAGTGTATTCACTACAAGCCGCTTTTGGCTTGAGGTTAAAAATCGCTCCTGATATACTGAATTCCGAAGCTGAGATAATTGGAAGAAGCAACTATTGGGAACCGGACACTCTTGAATTGAAATGCCTTTTCTTCGATGGCCGCGGTACTAGTCGAAAATCACGCTTAGAGCCTGTTTGAATAATCGGTAGCAAGGTCATTTGTGGGAAGTTTAGCCATGTATTTAGAGTTGTCTGCTACATACCTGTGGGATCTCTATCGCAGTCGCTTTTCGCTCCTTTGATCGCACCCTACAAATGTACTTTTCAAACAAGCTCTTAGCGTCGGGCTCGATTGATGGATAAAATCTGGCATGACATTTGCCCTACATCGCCTGAGCGGCGTTTTGCTTATGAACTTCAAACGGATTCATGGCTGGCAATAGCTTATGGGTGCTTCTTTAGTCCTTGCCTAGGCATGTTGAAATTTAACCACATGTATAATCGGTGACTCACGATTTCGGTAGTAAAGAAAGTCGTGATTCGGAGATTAATCTTACCGTATATCGCGGGTATAGATAATTGTGGTAGGTGCGGCTGATTCTCTCTCGTGGAGATGATGAACGACAAATTCGAAGGGTAAAGGTAGGGTAGCGACGATGAAGAATGTCTTTGATTTCAAAAGATTCAAACGTCCTTTTTATCCATCTTTTTTCGCCATTATCGCTTTTTCAGGATTGGTTTTTCTTATCGCTAACTGGGTATTCCCGTTACCCGTAGAAAAATTACATCCGCCGTCTTCAACGGTAGTTTCTGATCGACATGGCGAATGGCTCAGGGTGTTTACGGCATCCGATGACTCGTGGCGAATTCCCGCACCTTCTTTGGCTGAGATTTCCCCGAAGTTGCGAACGGCCGTCCTAACGTATGAGGACAGGTGGTTTTATTATCACTTTGGAATCAACCCATTTTCAATTGCTCAGGCACTGGTCACGAACATTAGAGCAGGTAGGGTCGTCAGGGGCGGGTCCACTATCACAATGCAGGTCGCACGTATGATGGAGCCGAAACCTCGAACGATTCGCAACAAAATTATAGAGATGTTCCGCGCGCTTCAGCTTGAGGCGCGTTATTCCAAGGATGAGATCCTGAGGCTTTACCTCAACATGGCACCTTACGGCGGCAACATCGTTGGTTCAGCCGCCGCATCTCGCATGTACTTTAACAAACCACAAAATCGTCTCAGTTTGGGCGAAGCTGCGCTATTGGCGGCTATTCCCAACTCACCAACACGCTTGCGCCCGGATCTTCATCATGCAAACGCCGTGCGCGCCCGGGAGAAAGTCCTGAAGCGCATGGTAACGTTCGGAAAGATATCTGATGAAAAATTACGGGAAGCAGCCAGTGAACCGGTTCCGACGACTCGTTACCTAATGCCGTTCAGTGCGCCGCATTTGACGCGTCTGCTCAAGAATTCCCATTTTGAACAGACTTCTCCATATTCTACTCGCTTGCACTCTGGTCTCTCTGATGGGAAGATTACCGGCGTTGCCGACAATTTGGTTTGCCACATCCACTCGACGATTGACATTAGGATTCAGGAGCTAGGGGAGCGGATATTGCACGAGAGCCTGGCTCCGCTTCGCCAAGAAGGCATCTCTACGGGCGCAATAGTCGTGATGGACACGAAGAGCCGAGAGGTGTTGGCTCTCGTTGGCTCGTATAGTTTTTTCGACCAAGATAGCGAGGGGCAGGTTGATGGCACAAATGCCCGACGATCGCCCGGATCAACACTCAAGCCTTTCATCTATGGATTGGCGATTGATCGTGGATTAATTACTCCCGAAAGCCTTTTGAACGACGTGCCAATTGATTACTCGGGATATAGTCCTGTAAATTATGATGGAGAGTATCGCGGATCCGTGACTGCGAGCGAGGCACTGGCACACTCTCTCAATGTCCCAGCCGTGAATCTATACTCGCGGCTCGGCAATAATGGTATCTATTCATTTCTGCAGAATGCCGGGATTTCCACGTTACCGGAGTCAAAAGGGCATTACGGATTATCGTTGGTACTCGGCGGCTGCGAGTTGACACTGCTTGAATTAACGACACTCTATGCCGGATTGGCGAACTCCGGAGAGTTTGCGCAGTATCGGTTGACAATGGATCCGGTAGGGGAAGGAGATGAGGCGGGTTCGATGAGGTCTAGGCACTCAACAGGCTCCTCGTTTGAATACCTAAACTCTACGTCTCGAAATACGGATAGCCCCGTGAATATCCCAAAGAGCCGCGCAATAGCAAAGAGACTTTTGAGTAGAGAAGCCTGTTATATCTTAACTGAAATGCTAACCGAAGTCCGCCGTCCCGATTTGCCTGCGGCATTTGAGGCATCGACGAATCTCCCCAAGATTGCATGGAAGACCGGCACTTCTTTTGGACATCGAGATGCGTGGAGTATCGGCTACACTCCCGATTTTACAATCGGTGTTTGGGTCGGTAATTTTAATGGTACAGGTGTTTCCTCGCTTGTCGGATCCGAAGTCGCGGGGCCTATTCTGTTCAGCTTATTCACAGCCCTAACCACACCTGCAACCAATCGTTGGTTCACACGCGCCGGACGCGTGAATACTCGAGAAGTTTGCTCGTTGAGCGGAATGTTGCCCTCCTCATATTGTCCCAGTTCGAAGTTTGACTATTACATTCCGAGTGTTTCCCCCAATACCGTGTGCACGATTCACAAAGGGATTTATGTCGACGAGAGGACGGGAACGACGTTGTGTTCGCACTGTCGAGTTGGCCGGACTTATAGTCATGCGGTTTTCGAGGAGTGGCCTGCAGCAATAGGAACTTGGTTAAAACGCAACGGATTTACAATTACGGAGATGCCGGCGCATTTTTCCTCATGCACCGGTCTCGTTGCAGGGCACAGTCCTATTGTCATTTCTCCATCAGAGAATAGTGAATACCATATTCGTCCCGGTATTCCGCTTGAAGATCAGAAGATTTCGCTCCAAGCGTCCGTGTCGAATCGAACAAAGCAGATTTACTGGTTTCTTGACGGGCAGTTGGTTTTTAGCGGCGACCCAGCCGAGAAAGTGTTCTTGACACCGGTAGCTGGCAAACATAGACTCACGTGTGTTGATGACGAGGGACGGTCAACGAGCCAAACGTTGGTTATTAGAGGTTAATTCGGTCTTTGAGTCGTACTACGATGATTGTTGGATAGATATACATGGAATGGAAAACAGAACTTGCTGAACTAATCAAAAGCGACGGGAACGCACCTACGTCACGACTGCGATTTGATGAACCGATGGATAAACATGTTTTTTTCGGTATTGGAGGATTGGCGGCAGCATATTTTGAGGTGAGTACCGTCCATGAACTTGCCGCGATCGCAAAGTTGAAAAAGAGTTGGAATTTGCCCGTAGCCACGATTGGAAGGGGTTCAAACTTACTTGTCAGTGACAACGGGTACAGAGGTATCGTGCTTCGGCTAGTTAAGGAATTCGATCAGTTGGAATTTGACGGAGATTGCGTTTCGGTAGGCGGGGGAGTTTCGTTGCCGAGACTGTCGAAAGTTTCCGCACGGCAAGGACTCAGTGGGATTGAGTTTGCGCTCGGTATCCCGGGATCGGTCGGTGGGGCGTTGATTATGAATGCCGGCGCATGGGGAAGCAGTTTCGGCGATGTTGTCGAGCGGGTGCGGGTAATGACCGACAAGGGAGAGGTTACTGAAATCAGCCACGATGAAGCGCGGTTTGCCTATCGTCGCAGTGGGTTAGGTAACTACTTTAGTGTAACAGGGGCAGTGCTTCGCCTCACCCCCGGAGACGCAAAAGTTATAACCGACCGGATGAATGAATTATACAACCAAAAGATTTCAACCCAGCCCTTTGCGGAGGAAAATGCGGGGTGCATTTTTAAGAATCCGCCCAATGACTCTGCGGGCAGACTGATTGATGCTTGTGGTTTGAAGGGGCACCGAATCGGCGGAGCCGAGGTTTCCAAAATCCACGGGAACTTTATTCTAAACATTGACAACGCGACCGCCGAAGACGTATTGAGCCTTGTTCAACATATCCAAGCGCGGGTTAAACGAACGACTGGCGTGGCTCTACAGATAGAGGTCAAAATGCTGGGATTCGAAGATGAATAGACAGGACAAACGAATTGGCGAAGGATTGAATCCAGCATTACCCTGATTTCCCTTCTTGAGGAAAACAGCTATGGTGTTTCATATCTGCCTAGCTATTACATCTACACCATTTCAAGAGAAACGGGAACGCTAATCATCTCGCTCCGTGACGAAAAGCAGGTGAGATTTTGACCATCTAGTGTGTTTGGTTGGCCATTGAAAAGGTCCCACTGCGTCAATACCGAAGTCAATCGGCCAAACCAACCAATCCAAGAAAATATGCTGTAAACGATCCATCGTAACGGAACAACTTCAAACCCCTACTGTGCTAGCGTAGGTGCAATCTCGGATAAATCTTGATTATTGAACTGATTTCCTAGGTTGAAGACGCTAGAAATCTAAATCATTGCGTTGGGTAAATTCACAATGAATTGAAAACAGGAGGGAAATAGGGTGTACAACCTCAACGAAAAAGTTGCCATTGTGACGGGCGCCGGGGGCGAGCATGGTATAGGGCGTGCAATTGCCAATCGACTAGCCCGGGACGGCGCGAATGTGGTCATAACGGACATTGTCAACGATCCAAATCGGCATAATCCGGAGCGTTGGGGCGGTGCTTCTGCTGTTGTGCGCGAGATTGAGGAAAAAGGACGAAGGTCGATGTGCGTTTTGACAGATGTCTGCGATGCCAATGAGGTAGACGGCATGGTAGGTAAGGTACTTGATCGGTTCGGCCGTATCGACATTCTCGTAAACAATGCCGCTTCGCGTCCAGGTTCGGATCGTGTTCCTGTAGTGGAATTGGAGGCGGCGGCTTGGGATGAGGTGCAGAACGTAAACTTAAAGGGGACTTTTCTCTGTTGTCGCGCAGTCTCGCGTCATATGATAGAAAGGGGAAAGGGCGGTAAAATCATCAACATGTCCTCAATAATGGGTAGGCATGGGCGCGCTCGTTTTGCAGCGTATTGCGCATCGAAGTTCGGCGTGAGAGGCTTTACGCAGTCTCTCGCACAGGAACTCGCGCCTCATCATATAAACGTCAACGCAATCTGTCCAAGCATTGTGGACACGGAACGTGTGGGCTATCAGCGTGAGGCAATGTCTTCGGAGGACATATCAGCCGAAACGTGGCACACAAGCGAAAACCGCCAAGCATACATTCAAGAACGGGCACGCAATATCCCTTTGGGCTGGGTGGCGCAGCCATCGGACATTGCCAGCGTAGTGGCGTTCCTCGCTTCGTCTCAGTCTGATTACCTTACCGGACTCTCCATTAACATTGACGGTGGTTCGAGGATGGATTGACAATGTCAAAGGGGAAAACGAACCATCTCTTTCTCAGCGCTGCAAATTGTTTGTCGTTATAATTATACTCTGCGTTGGGTATTATTGCGCTTTCTTTCCCGGTAATTACTGTTTGTAATAGTGATTGTAGGGTGGGCACTGCCCACCATTCCGATCAGTTTGGGATAAATGGTTGGCTCCCCTGGCGCGCAACGTGACCGCGTTGATGGTGGGCAGGGGATTTCTATCGCACTCCTTATCCAGTCGTTTGATCCCACCCTACAACTACCGCCAGACGCTTGAAAATACGCAATTTCCAGCGGTGTGTAGTATATTTAAGTAGACATCTTTCCAAAAGAATGTCAGTTGCTTCGGGATTTATTCACGGCGTTGATTGACCAAAGCCGCAAATGCACTATCAAGAGATTAAAGGGATGCACCTCTATGCTTGTTTTCCTGCTTGACGCCTCTGTCTCTTCTTGAATTGATTAATGCAAGTGCTACTTGTGGGATCTCTATGGGATTGCTATCGGCTTAGCTGTTCGCTCACTATTCGTTCCTTGAGGAATTTGCTATCGCGCTCATTATCCATTCGCTAGATCCCGCTGGGGCTATATGAGTTAATTCAAAAAAGCTTTTAACACACTGTTCCGCTGGAACAAAAGCTCGGTGGCTTCAATTTTCGCTTAAATCCCATTGATTATCAATCGGCAGCAACTAAGGTTAATTAGGAAAGATGTCTAGTTACTTAACAGCTGGTGGAAACGCCTACCCATTCTAAGTAAAGAGCACAAGGGTTTTTATTTGCGAATCTTGTAACTGTTTCTCATCTTCCGCATAATAGACTTGTGCAATCTCGAATTTTCGCATACCGGATCTTGGGGTATATATCCACAAACGAGCAAAAATCACCAAAGTACTACCGTGAGTCTGATTGACCGGTTTTGCCCTTCCATCATCAACTTCATTTCCACCAAGTAACACACCACATGGCGCTCCTCTGGAGCGCGGGATTCTGGACATGTAGCATTCTATTGACATTTCGATCCTCTGGATCGAGGAAAGGGACTCTGACTAGAAAGTATTACTTGCTGATAGAATTATTCCGACGCATTATTAATCGGTGGACTAAACAGTTACCACGATTCTTTTTGCACCAGTGGCCCCTAGTATTACATCCTTTGAAGAAGAAAAACGAGAGTGCCGATCATCGCGCTCCGCTAAATCGCGGTTCAACTAGCCAGAACGTCAAGAGGCAGGCGATAGCGAGAAGAACGCCTCCGCCCAGAAAGACCGGCTCAAATGAGAACTTCGAGATCAATAATCCCACGAGTGGTGAAGCCAAGAGTGAACACGCCTCAAGGAGGCTGACCACACTCAAATATTGCGGGTGTTTTTTCTCGGTCGAAATCTCCAAAGTGTAATTCTCAATGATACGGACGAGCACCGGTATCATGCCCAAAAGGGCGTATATGATCCAGTAAAGTTTGACTCCGAAAGAGATTCGGCTCAAGCCAACCGCCGCCAAAGGGGTACACGCGGTAAGGAACAAGAGTATTCGCAAGACAAGCCGATTTCCTCGCCGATCCGCTATACCACCAATAACCCAAATGCCCAAAGCCGCCACTAGGTTCGTAACGATAATCCAAGTGACGAAGTGACTTGATTCCACTCCCAGCACACGCTTGCCAAAAACAGTGTAGTGCGGAAAAAGGGGCCAACTCAAAAAAAACAGCACGGCAACCACGGCAAATTTGCGAAAATCACGATCAGACCGCAGTATCAATAGTCCTTCGCGGAGCGATTGTAAGGGAGGTTGCGACTTTTGCGGCGGTGAGGGAGACTCGACAAAATAGAAACTCACGATCGCCGCTACGCCATAACATACGGCACTCCCCCCAAATACCGCGGCGTAACTAGGCGTTTCGCCGCCGAGCCATTCATACATGAAGCGGCAGGCTACAGCTATCGCAAGAATGCTGCCGATAGCGTTTCCATGTGTAAGTAACAAACCCCGCTTTTCCGCAGGTATTAGCTTTCCCTGAAGCGTGCCTGCCACTAGCCGATTGCAGCCAAAATTAAAGCATTGAAACGTATACAGCGCGAGAAACAGGACGACGATGACGCTTGACGGCAACCGTCCACTGCCGGCTACGATCGCTATGACCAACCAAGACAGCGTCATCCCGAACACGGAGGTAGTGAATAGTGGTTGCTTAAAGGGTGACTGCGATACGCGCTGGGCAAGAAAAAATTGGGCGAGACTTTGCACCAGTCTAAAACTAACCGGCAAGAGACCTCGGAGAACATCCGACTTGGAAAGAGTGTCGAGGAATGCCGGCACAATAACTGATTCGGTTTTGAAGACCCAGCCCATCCGCATCAATATTTGATTTGCGGCAAAGGTGGCAAAATTCAGATTTTCATACTGCGATGGTTTTCTCACGCTGACTATTGTCACCCGTAGCAACTCTGGTCGCTTAGGCCACTCTCCTTCAAGGATAGTTGCAGAGTTTGTCGCAAGCTATAGATGTCCTGTAGCACCTACTCTCTGTTCAACATCCCGGCGCGATTCAACCGGTACACACTCTATTGGACCCGTCGGTCTTCAATTTTAATTACTTCGCCATTTTCTTGAGCGATATACATGAACCCCTGATCGTCGAGAGCGATGCCTTCCTGATCATTACCAGGCAACAGATGTTGACGTAAAACGTTTCCATCACGCGTGACTTCGACAAGAAGGTTTGTCGTATCGCTAACAACAATTAGACAGTTTCGAGAGGAATCGTAGGCAAGTCCTGAAATATCAATAATGCTGAGTGGGAAAAAGCCGACAATCTTACCTTCTGGCGGTGTTGGATTAGTTGATGAAAGGGGTAAAACGACTTGGCAAACGATTGAAGGCTCACGATTTGGTTTCAAACTGAAGGATTGATTGCCCACCCAAAATGTTCCGCCTTCAGGATGAGAATCGTCCGAGACAAAGGTAATAGCTTCCAACCCCATTCCGCCTTTTCTTAGTAGTTCGCGCCCCTCAAATCCACGATTTATCCCGAATCTTCGCGTGATTTCGAAGGTCTGCGGCGAGATTTCGAGAATGGCGTCGTCACCTTCAACAACGGCATACAGCAATCCTGTTGAAGGATTCATGGTGATTCCTTCCAAGTCGGTCTGGTTCAGGGACTGGGATCTTACCGGTCTACCGTCCCTTCGCATCTCATGAAGCTCGCCTTCATCACTGACGACAAATATCGATTTTCGATCCGGGTGGAAGGTTATTCCTGACGGCTCCGCAATTGGTGTTTGACAGATGTTGCCTGCCCAGTCGTAGGGCAATGCGAATGACGGAACATCTGTCGCCGGTTTATAGCTGTCTACCAACCGCTGCGCCCGGTTGTGAAAAAACATTAGCAAAAGGCATGCGCCCGCGACGATGACCAACACAACAACTTTAGAGCCCATCATTCTCTCTGGAAATATCCCTCTCACGAAAGTTTGGTCTCAGTTCATTGAGATTTTTCATCGGTTTCCCCCGATTGAGAACCGACAACGATTCGCCGCGCTCATTCTCTCTTTCCAATAAGTGTTCTAAAGATTGATCCGCCTTAATGGTAAAGCCCGCGTCTTGAATCATTTTAAGGGCTCGCGATCGAGACGCTCCCTTGGCGTTCAGGTAACCGTCGATAAAGAGGGAGTTTGCCGGGTATAGAGCCATCACTTCCATGCTCCGTAAATGGACTTCACGCCCGGCAGCGACGCGAATCTCAGCGTCGGAATTCAGTAGACGAAACAGGCACAGAACTCGAAGGCAGTAGTCCGGGGCGATATCAGGTGCGTCTGAGAAAACATTTCCATCAAAAGGCAGAAGGAAATTGACAGGTATGGAAGAAACGCGGAGTTCTCGCAGCGTTTTGGCTACTTCAACTATGTCATCGGCGTTTTCTCCCATGCCCACGATTAATCCCGAGCACAACTCGACTCCAACATCTCGCGCGGCTTTCAATGTGTCCATTCGGTCCGCGTATGTGTGGGTTGTGCATACACTTGGGTAATGCCCTTCCGACGTATTGAGGTTATGATTTAACCGATCCAATCCTGCATCCCTCAGAATACCGACACCCTCGCGATTGATTAATCCCGCGGAGAGGCAAACCTGCATTGGGAATTGGGATTTAATGGTCTTGATTACTCTCGCCAAACGTTCAATCCGTGATGTCGATGGTCCTCGTCCAGCAAATACCATGCAATATCGGTAGGCTCCCGACTCATAAGCACGTTGAGCTTCAGCCAAAATTTCCGCGTCAGGTTTAACCGGATAGGTTTCGATGCCCGTGGTCGAGGATTTGGCTTGGGTGCAGTAGTGGCAGTCTTCCGGGCAACCCCCATTTTGCGCGTTGTTTATTATATGGAGTTGCACCTCGTTGCCGGTGTATTTTCTTCGCACTTGATAGGCGGCGTCAAGCAAGCGCAGAAGTTCAATACGCGACGAGGTCAGTATTTCAAGACATAACGCGTCAGGTGGAATTTCTCCATTTATACTCTTTTCCGCGAGTTCATCGTAGAATGACCGTTCCATAGACTCTCCCAAGTCTCAGATGAGATTGCGTACTCGTGAAATCATGCTATTTGTTGCCGCGCAGTTCTTTCCAGGCACTATCTAAATGGTAATTGTTATCAATTTACGCAAATGGCTCCCTAACAGATGTTGTACCATTTCTATATATTGACAGTGAATTAATTGCGTCAATCAAGTCTTTCCAAAGCGGGGCAAGATGCCCCGCCTACGAGGATTGGTATGAAGGGCAACGTGGGTATGGGTTGTGTCATGATAGTATGATGAAAAACATGATATGCACTATTATGCAAGCGAATTGGTATTACCAGACAATGTCCTCCGCATTAAACACCGGTCCTTCCGTGCACACCCGCTGATATTCTACACCGCCGCCGGTACGGACTCTGCAAACGCAGCCGAGGCAGACACCCAGCGCACACCCCATTCGGTTCTCCATGGCGAGTTGTGTCGGGGCATGGTGCGAAAGTGTCATCTCCGTCACCGCATGCAACATTGCGTGTGGTCCGCACGCGTAGATAGTGGGATTTCGAAGTGAATGCGTTTGAGGTCGTTTCAGAATGTCGCTAAGGATTTCCGTAACGAAACCTTGACGTCCTACACTCCCGTCGTCGGTGGCGATGTGCGTCTCTACGTCAATCCGCTGCAGATCGGAGATGCTCAAGAGACGGGCTCGGTTGATAGCACCGACCAACCCAAGTGTTCGTACCCCCGCGTCTTTCAGCTCGGCAGCAAGGAGCATCAGCGACGCGATTCCCGCACCGCCACCCACGAGGACTGCCGCTTTGAGGCGTGAGGGAATGTGGAACGCCTTGCCGAGGGGACCGAGGACTTGAATCGGCGCCCCGGAACGCATCCGTGCCAACGCGGTTGTACCCTCTCCAGTGACCTGATACAACATTGAGATTTGTGCTCCGTGAATACTGTATATTGTAAACGGACGACGCAGTAGAAGCCCTGAATCACCGGTGACTAGCACGTGGACAAACTGCCCGGGCAGAGCGCTTTCTGCAATTTCCGGACAGGTACAGTATAACAAATAATGGTCTTGAGCAACCTCGTCATTAGAGATAATCTCAGTGCGCGTGTCAAATTTTTTCGTATGGCGGACGGTAGAAGCCGGCATAAAACAAACCGATTGTACGATTATGAGGGCGATATCAATCAATGCAAACTATGAGTATTTTAACCTGTTTTAACGGCGAACGCAACCGTTTTCCCCGAGTTCCGGGTGTGGGCGCACAGACAATAATTACCATATCAATCATTGTCTTATTTTTGAATGTTTGGTATAATACACATAACAAAACGATGTAGTGCGAAGCACACTATTGTGGAGGATGCTATGAAACTGGGATTTCTGTCAAAAATCTTTGAAGGGGCGTTAAGTATCGAGAAGACCTATAACGTTTGCGACAAGGCGATTAATCAACTACGTCAGCATAACGAGAAAATTAAGCAGATGGAAGAAAACGGTGAGGACGTTAACAGTTTGCCGGCAGCAGAGAAGTCGGCACTTGATGAAGTTGTCAATAACGCCATCGCCAAAGCGACGCAGTTGCTCAGCAAGGAGTCGGAACGCAATTGGCCCGGGGTGTTTCGAGAAATGCACAGGAACCTCGGGACGATCTATCTTGAGCAACATGAATATGATAAAGCCCGAGAAAAATGCGAGCAGTTGAAAAATTATGGGGAAGTAGGGCGTCTGGACGCAGAGGACCTGTTGCAGCGAGTCGAAGACAGTGAGACGGGTAAAACGGATGAGGCAACCGAATCCGCCGAATCAGATATCCCCGCAACTGAACGCTAGATTGTGAGTACGAATTGCCCTCTCGCGGCGCCCTATGAAGCATTACAGTTGATTCGCCAATTTCTCGGTCATTCTGCGCGCTGAATGCCGGGAACTCTTTAAAGATGCACTTCCTGAACGTTTCGGCACTCTATCTATTGGCGTTTATCCCGCTTGTGGCGTCACTGCATTTCCTAAAGTTGCGCCGCAAACGTCACGTTGTTCCCAGCGTGATGTTTTGGCTCGAAGCCATTGAGGATATGAAAGCCAATGTTCCGTTTCAACGTATTCGCAATTTCCTTCCGTTAATCCTGCAACTCTTTTTTCTTTCCCTGGCAGTAGTCACCATTGCACGCCCAGCCTTTCGCCATCACAGCATGCTATTCGGACAATCAGTTCTTATCCTCGAGAATTCGGCGAGTATGCAATCAACCGAGTTGGGTAAGAGCCGATTTGAAATCGCGCAGAAGCGGGCATTGGAGTTAATCAACCAGCTTGATGACCGTGGGCAGATGATGATTATGGACACTTCCAGCCCCCCGCACCACATTCATCAAGGCTATACTTCGGATAAAGAAGAACTGCGCCGCGCAGTTCAAGGGATGGCGCCAAAACACACATCACCAGACATCGAATCGGCTATTTCATCCGCGACAGCGTATGGAACAGGGGCAAGCACGGGAATAATCTATATAGGCGACAAGTTTGATGGGCTGTCAAATTCGCCGCCAACGTTCCATGGAATCGCAATAGGAGCTCAGAGAGAAAACGTGGGAATCGTGCAGTTACATGTCTCACGTGCTCCAAATCAGCCGCGTCAATTTCAGGTGCTTGTGGGTCTACGGAATTTCGGCTCGGAGGAGCAGGAGTTTCGCGCCCGTTTAGATATCGGAGGCAGGTGGTATGACGATGAAAGGGTAACTTTGCCCGCAGGGGAAAACCGGTCAATTGTGTTCCCTATTGATGACAAGGGGTTTGACGGAACGGTCGTCAGTCTCAATCTTGAGTTGGATGACGATTTTGCGCTGGATAACGAGGCTTGGGCATTTCTTCATCGCCCTACACTGTCACGTGTTCTACTTGTGAGCGATCGTTCCCCACGGTTATTGTCGAAGATGCTTGAGGCAGGCGCGAACATTGAACTTTCAGAGATTGGGTCCCTAGATTATCGGGGGGCGGAAAACCAAGATATTGTGATTTTTGATGGGTATGTGCCAGAGAATCTTCCGGAGGCGAACGCTATTCTCATGAACCCTATCGACGGACTACCGTTTATGCCGGTTGCCAAAAGGAAGACGGAACCGGTGCAGGTGATTTACCAAGACCGAACTCACGCCATAATGCGTGATGTGCCGTTAATCGATTTGTCAGTCAAGGAATCGCTTGTTGTTCGATTGCCAAGTTGGGGAAGCCCATTGGTCGAGACCGTGGAGGGAGCGTTAATCTGGGCTGGGGAAAACGCCAATCGTAAGTACGTGGTGTTTGGATTTGATGCGTTCAATCTTGAGGCTTCCCGATTCGCGCTCTTGATTCCCTCTGCACCGATTCTGTTGTCGCGCTGTCTTGAGTGGCTTGATGTCCCGAACACCACCGTTCAGCCTAATGTCGCCACGGTTGGGACTCCCGTGAAAATCTTTCTAACGGATTTGGAGGCGCAAGATGACATTACCGTCCAATTGCCCGACGGATCGGTGATGGATGTCTCATCAGAATCCACGCCTATCATTTTCACGAACACATCGCTCGTGGGCGTGTATACCGTGTTTGTACGCGATCGTCAGGTGGGGCGATTTGCAGTCAATCTTCTTGATTCGCACGAATCGGGCGGTTCTTTGCCGCAACCCGTGGAGGGTCGGGCGGAGTCGGGGTCGGCGGCAACCGCTACCGACGATCATCTACAGGAGGTAGATCGCGAGATTTGGAAGTATACGGCGTGTTTGGGGGTATTGCTGCTGCTGATAGAATGGTGGGTGTACCATCGAAATGACTAACGCCGTTTGTAGGTTTGTAGGTTGCGATCGATAATCATGAAATCGTCGATTTCCGTTCACACTGCGATCAAGCGACCGGATAGAAAGTACTATTGAGATTTTTAAGGCGATAGAGTTCCTCCCCAAGCCGCGACTTCCTTTGTGGCGAGCCGAACTCGCTCCGATACAACACACGCAGTGAATTACGCTGCTACAGACCGAATGCGTAAGCCTACAATTCCAAATTGACCTTGTATCAAGTGCCAGTTTTTTATGGCAATCTTCGCGGTTTTGTCGTATAGTACTTAGACTTGAATGTCATCGCTGCTTCAGCGAACCTTGGGATATACAGCGTAACAACAAGGTGCTTGACAAATAGATTGTTTGGGTATTCTTGACCGAATGCGGGTTTGCGCAAGTCCCAAGCAGGAAACTTTAGGGGGTGAAATGTCTTGGAAGAATGGTTGAAGATTGCTGGCGCAGTCATTGCTTTTTGTGCGTTGTGGTGGAAGATCACAACGTCAATGGCACAAATGGCGACAAAAGCTGATTTAGCGGTGCTGAGACAGGAACTCAAAACTGATATGGAGGCGCTGAGACAAGAGTTCAAAACTGAAATGGCGGCGCTGAGGCAAGAGTTGAAATCCGATGCGGCGGCTCTGAGACAGGAGCTGAAAGCCGATGCGGCAGCCCTGCAAGAGGGTTTGAGTAAGGAAATCAGACAGCTCCGAGAACTGCTATTTGTGCATGTTTCCGATCACGAGAAGCACAGAAAGTCTGAATGATTGCGCGGTCTTGCTTCTGTAGACGAGATTATGCACTCAAGTCGCACCTGACATCGCGTACATTTGACCGTCAAGATATCCGCTTTTGATTGTCGCTTTGCGTTCTAATGCAAGGTACTCGTCGGGTGTCAGATGAGATTGTACAGCGGCGGTTGACATTTTGTCCCCCACATTTCTCTTGATTTAGATTGTGATTTAGTCTTGCAACTCTGCGGTGAAGTTAATCACATCCTAATAGGAAGAACTCAAGATATATGACACGTTACTATTCACGGCGCTTCGATTGTATCACGCTTGAAGCGACTGAATAGGGAGCGCGATTGAATTCTCATAGAGCTCCTACCAACCTTCGAAGGCCTCCGTACCAGCGCTAAAGCGCTAACAGGTCTAGAACAAACCCACCAATGACAACGCCACCACTGAGCCAATTATTATAATCGCAATGATTACCTTCTCCAGCGTGCGCGCTTCCGAGTGTTTCGGCGTGCATACTTCTTTTCAGCTTCGTCTTGTGCTTTGGGCTCTTCGGCAAGAAGAGTGTCAATTTCGGGGATTTTTCCGAAAATATCCTGCAGCATCTTTTTGAGTTGACGATAAGACCGGAGTTTACCTTTCTTCTTAAGGCTTAATGCCAATTCCGAGACAAGCTTCGCCACACCGCAATATTCTCCATAATATGCATTAATGGGTTGCGCCAAATCCCTCCATCCTATGACAGACTGAACGAGTTGGTTTACCATGGGGCTCAAATCGGGATGATAGTGCTTCGCATATACGGCGTCGCGCAATCCCTTCACCTGAATTTCAATATGTCGACGTGCACTGTCAGCAGCCTCTAGGACATCTAGGTGCTCAGTCACGAGAGCCGCGATTTCGTCAATCTCTGCAAATTCTTCTTGGATCATCTCAAAGAGTTTGCGAGCAGAATTCCGCCTGTTGTGCTGCCGAAGGTGAAGCGTCATCTCCATCACAAGATTTGCCACGCTATAATAATCTGCGCGGTATGACTCAAACGGTTGTGCTAAGGCGTTCCATTCCTTGACCCTCTGGATGAATTGGTCTACCATCTGATTCAAAATGGAATCGGGTTGTTTCGCATCAACGGCGGCACGAAGTTTCTCAGCCTCGACTTTAACATCTAGCCGAGCACGCTCTGGTGTCTCAAGTGTATTTAGGTCCTCGGCAACGAGATTCGCAATTTCGTCTAACTGCGCAAACTCTTCTTGGAGCATCTTTAGGAGTTGACGAGACAGATTGGCCTTCGCGTATTCATTCCAAAGGTATAGCGCCAATTCCCGTAGAAGATTAGTTACATTATAATAATCTGCAGCGTATGCCCTAACAGGTTGCGCCAAAGTTTTCCATTCTTTTACAGACTGAATGAGTTGGATTGCCATTGGGTTCAAAATAGAATCAGATTTTTTCGATTCAGCGGCGGATCTCAGCTTCTCAGCCTGTACTTGGATCTCCATGCGCGTGCTCTCTGGAGCTTCCAACGCCTTTAGGTCCTTGGCAATAAGGGTGGAAATTTCACCAATCTGTGCAAACTCTTCTTGGAGCATCTTTAGGAATTGGCGAGTTATATTACGATTTCCGTGTTGGTTTCGAAGGCGCAGCGCCAATTCACGCACAAGATAAGTAATACTATAACAATTCGCGCTATGTGCCTTGATAGGTTGCGCCAAAGATTTCCATTCTTTGACAGACTGAATGATTTGGTTAACCATTGGGTTCAAAATTGAATCAGATTTTTTCGAATCAGCGGCGGTGCGTAGTTTTGTAACCTGAAGCTGGATCTGAACTTCCACGCGCGCACGCTCTGACGCTTCTACTGCTTTTAGGTCCCGGGCAATGAGTGCGGCAATTTCGCGTAAATTTACAAACTCTTCTTGGAGCATCTCAAGAATCTGGCGAGCAAAATCTAGTGTGCCGTGCTTCTTCCAAAGATACAGTGCCAACTCTCTCCCAAGATTCGCGACATTACGAAATTCTTCGTTATATACCTTGATTGGTTGCGCTAAAGTTTTCCATTTTTTGACAGAGTCGATGAGCTGATTTACCATCGGGCCCAGAATGGATTCGGATTGGTTCGCATCAGCAGCAGTCCGCAACTTCTGGACTTGCATCTCAATGGCTTGGCGCGCTCTCCGTTCGCGAAGCTTCGCGGTTGCCTTAGGAAACTTCGCCGCACGTACCTTAGTGATTTTCTCTAGTTGTTTTATATCCTCGGCGAGTACCTCCGAAATCTTTGCAACCTCTGCGAACACTGCTTGGAGTTTCACTATTAGTCGCTGACAGGAACTTAGCTTGTTATAATCATTAAAGAGGTGAATTGCCAAGTCTCGCACGCGCCACGCTACACGCTGGCTATCTTCATCATGTAACCCTTTGATTTTCTTGTTAATCTGTATTGGCTGTGCAACTGCATGCCAGTTATGGATGGCATCGGTGAGTTGAATAACCAGCGAGGCAAGAACTGAATCCGGGCGATTCTCATCAGCTGCTAATCGAAGTTTCTCGTCTAATTCCCCAATCTTGGCTCCGTGTTCCTCAAGAGATGCGTTGACATCTACTTCATACCAGTCAACCAAGCGATCAATCAAGCGCGGCAATGGCTTCCCATTGTCAGTTGCAGGTTCGACAAGCGAGGTCATTGCTTCGGCGCGTCCATCGGCGGATAGATCCGCCAAAGCCGATGTCATGACCTGTCGATAATGGTCTCGCAGATTTTCGATTTCCGTTTCCATGTGCGGCAACTTTGCTGTTGGGAAACCGGCTACCTTACGGTCCGAGTTGATGATCCCGCAAAGATTTTCTGCGTCGATAGCTTCAGAGGCGTGCACAAATTCGAGAATCCAGGCCGCTATTGTATCCGATGAGTAACGCGGTAGGCGGCGCAGCCCGGCAGCAAGCACGTTGCATTTGGCTATGGGCATTAATTCGCCTGAGACGAGAAAGTCTTGGACGCGCTTCAGTCCATCCCTCGCGCCTAAATTCGCTTCGAATGACTTCAGTAGTTCACAACTTTTTTCAGCTTGTTCCGAGTTTTTGACTGGCAGCCACGCTAACTCAGCCGAGAGTCGCGGCAGCAGTTTCGTAAGAGTCTCCGCTGCTCTCTTGACCTTGACAGGATCCTGAAACAGAATACGTTCCGCCTCAAGATCCATAATCCTTCTTCTATTGTCATGTGGCGTAGCGTCAAGAATATAGAAAGGGTTGTTCAAGAAATCCATGCGCTTTTCCAATTATGGGCGGTAGTTGAATTCTATATCTCGTTATTCCTCTTTATGCGTTTCATTACGGTCTTCGCTAAATATTACTCGTGTAGACCTGCTACCGACTAACATCATGCTAAAAAATCTGCCAATTTTGTCGGAGGCGAGCAAAATCCGCACCTCCGCTTTCGCCAGCGCCAACGACTAACATGCTTGCAACAGCGCACCCAATATTCCCAGAAGTAGGAAGATGAGACAACCGTAGCCTCCGGCACGGTTTTCGTTAACAGACTTCTCAATCATGCGTGCGCGCTGCTGGGCAAGTTGGCTGAGTACCTTTTTATCTTCCGCGAGACGATCGGAAATTTCGCCAACATCGGCAAATACTCTCTGGAGCACTTTCGTCAACTGGAGAGAAAGATCTAGTTGTCCGTGCTCGTTCCATAGATGAAGCGCCAAATCCCGCACTAAAAGGGATACGCTTTGGTTTGCCTCAATGGGTTGTGTGGAGACATCCCAGTTATTGACTGACTGAATGAGTTCGTCCGTCATTGAGTTCGTGAGGGCATCAAATCTTTTTGCATCTGCTGCGGCACGCAGTTTCTCGACCTGGTCCTTAATCTTCTCGAACTTTTCTACGCCTTCAATCATGCGTGCGCGCTGTTTTGCGAATTGGTTGAGTATCCTTTTATCTTCCGCAAGGCGATTGGCAATGTCGTCAACTTCCCCAAATACTTCCTGGAGCACATCTGTCAGTTGGAGTGAAAGATCTAGTTTCCCGTGCTCGTTCCATAGATGAAGCGCCAATCCTCGCACTAGAAGGGATACGCTCTGGCTTGCCTCAATGGGTTGCGCAGCGGCATCCCATTTCTTGACAGATTGAATGAGTCCAATTGCCATAAGCTTCAGCATAGAGTCGAGTTTTTTCGAGTCAGCCGCGGTTTGCAGATTGTCGACCTGCTCTTTAAGACGTTCAAATAGCTTAACACCTTGGGTGAGCCGTGTGTGCTGTTGGGCAATTTCACCGAGTGTCCTTGTGTCCTCGTCAATGATAGCGACAACTTCGTTAACCTCTGCAAACACTTCTTGAAGCGTATTGATAAGTTGTTGACAGATATCAAGCTTGCCGTATTCATTCCAGAGATGAAGCGCCAATTCCCGGACACGCCACGCTAAATCGGCGCTTGCGTCGTGCGATCTCCCTTGACTTTTTCGGCTAACCTGAATTGGCTGCGCGACAGCATCCCAGTCTTTGACGGCCTGAATGAACTGAGCAACTACAGGGGCAAGCTCTGAATCCGGGCGATCGGCATCTACCGCCGCTCTGAGTTTATCGTTTAACTCCGCAATCATCGCTTCGTGCTCGGCAAGAGATTCGTGAGCGTCTATTTCATACGAGGCAACCAAGCGATTAATCAAACGCGGTAATTGTTTCGTGCGCCGAGTTGTCAACTCCACTGCCAGGGTCACAGCTCTGGCACGTTGCTTTGCAGATAGCCTTTTCAATGCGGATGTCATGACCTGACGGTAGTAATCCTGAAGGTTCTGAATCTCCTCTTCGGTATTTGACAACTGTACTGGCGAGAAACCGGCTACCTTGCGATCCGAATTGATGACCGCGCAAACAGCTTCCGCATCAATATCCTTGGATGCCCAAGCGATTTCAAGAATCCATTCAGGGACATTTTCTGAGGTGTGGTGTACCAGGCGGGACAACCCGGCGGTAAGTAAGTTGGATTTGGTGATTGGCATCTGTTCGTTCTTGTCGCAAAGATTTCTAACTTGTGTCAGATCTATTCCAAACAGATTCAGTGCCGATGATCTCAGAAATTCCAATATTTCTTCAACACTTTCTGGAGCAATACTTGGAAGCCACGCGATTTCAGCATAGAGCCTTCTTCGGGGATGCGTCAAGGTAGCAGCCGCTTCTCTGCATTTCTCCGGATCCTGAATCAGACTATATCTATCTGCCAACTCCATAATCCTTCGATGGTTATCGTGCGGTGTAGCGGAAAGAATATAGAATGGGTTTTGAAAAAAATCCATGCGCTTTTCGAGTTGTGGATGGTTGATGAATTCGATGCATAGGTGCTTCTCGGCTATGCTAATTTGCAGCAGCCAATACGCACTTGATGCGACTACCTACCATGCGGTACGAAGCCACGCCGCTTTCAATGAAGTTCGGTAGTTCACGTAATGACAATATTGACCACCATATCCTCAATGCTTTTTGTGTCGGAGCGCCCCTCATACTGGAGCCGCCACATCTCGGCGACAACAGGGCGCAGGCTCTTGATTTTTTCCGGGTCTATAAATCCTGTACCCCTCCCGTCAGGGCTGATGTCTGTCGGCAGGAACTGCGAGCCGATTGCGACAAGTTCCTCGAAACGCTCCCTGTTAGCAAATTGCTCAGGCGAACTCGCAAATCGCTTGAACTGTTCAATAATAAACCAAGGTTGGCGCCACCAGAGGTCAAAATTCTTCCGACTAAGCTCGTTTAAGTACTCCTCGAAGTCGTCTTCGTTGTTGTCAATAGCGCGCTGCGCGGTTTCTGTGAGTTTATCAAACTCGGCCTCCTCTGACGCGCGGGCATACTGGCGGACGTGCTCAAATGAGCTGACTAGCCTCGTGAGCTCGGCTTGACGGAATTCCTTGAGGTGCTCTTTTCTGACTTGAGCGAGGATGCGCTTTGCCTCCAACACTCTTTCGTTTGCCTCTTGCACATTCTCGGTATCCCTTTTATCGGAAATTAGTTCAGCAGCGGATACAAGTTTTTGTCTAGCAGGTTCCAGTTTTGGATTGTCCACGGCTTCCCTGATTCCATCAATCCGGTCCATGGTTTCAGTTATTTCCTCGGCAACACGAACCTGACCAGAATCGGAGGTAGGATCAAATTTCCCATCCTCGGCAGAATAGAAGTTCCTGTCCGAGTTGAATGTGGAACCGATGGACGGAACAGAGACCTCAATGTAGAGGTTCCCTGCGTCCGAAATCTCATACTCACACTCAAGGTCCGTGCCAATACGAATAACACCATAATCGAAATCTTCTCCAGTTATCTTCAATGTGCCAAGTGGACGATTGTCAGTAATGGGGTCCTGAATTTCGCCTTCCCACAGATAAAAATTGAGCGCGCCAGGCGAGTCTGCCGCAAGCGATTCACCAGCCTTTACCACGACACTATCCTTTTTTGGCAGTGGATCCCCCTTCCGAATTAAATAAAAGGGTGTAGTCTTCCCACCAAGCTTCTCCAAAACCTCTAGCGCGATTGATTGGGAGGCGGGAATAGCGTCAACGGTAGCGGCAGTCTTGGTAACAACAATTTCGTTCTGCTCAAGAGCTATAGGTCTGCCTACATCATCGAATGCCAACACCCGAAACGCGTTATCCCCGTCGTTCGTTAAAGCTACCTCAACGGTTACGCCGTGTTTGAGTCGGAGGCGGCCTGAAGTCCACCCAGTATCAACATTGTCGATCTGGAACTCGGAACCGGGTGCGGCTTGTCCTTCGAGTTGAATTCCAATGTGTGTTTTGTCTGTCGGTGTGCGGGAGATGTACCTGAATGTTACATTGAGTTCACCTTGCGATGAGATTTGTCCGTGGGTATCCTTGGGTGTGCGGCTTTGGGAATTCCAGTCAATGGATTCGGCAAATAGACTGGCACCTTCAGCCACGGCTGTCATAGGGTCCACAGCAAGGTCGCCGCGGATTCCTAATTCGAACGAGACTTGGTCTCTTAGGGGTTTGTAGTTTGTAGGACCTCCGACCCACACTATGTGCTCCATGTCGTCCGGTTGAAGCCCGGCACTCGCAAGGGTTTCTCGGGCAGCGTCAATGGTTTCATTTACGCGATCGACTATCAGGGGAGTGTATCTATCTCTCTGCAAGGGGATGTCAATGTAAATCTCCTGCCCGTTTAAGTCCTGGGTGCGTGCCACCATTTCATCAAGTCTTATTATCGTCTCCTCGCGTGACGAGAGTTCAATCTTGGCACTCTCGGTGACCCAAGTGGCTAGTCGGTCGAGCGATTTGAAGGTAGGGTTTGCGGAGAAACCTTCAGGCAACTCAAAATTCTCATGCAGCCAAGGACGTACAACATTGTCAACCAGTGAACGGTCGAAGTCCCGCCCTCCGCACATTTGGATTCCACCATGAGCGAGAAGGATTACTCTCCCGTCAACGCTTTCGGCAATAGCGATGTCAGTAGTACCTCCCCCGATGTCATAGATGAGGAACCTGCCATCGGTTTTGCGCGCGCGCATGACGCTCATCACGGCAGCCACCGGTTCCTGCATAAGCGCGACCTTGCCGATGCCCGCCATTGTAGCAGCTTTCATCGTGGCATCTTTCGCTTTGAGTTCAAATGCCGCCGGCACTGTGATTACAGTGCCCGTATCCGGGTCATTCCTGACCTCCTCCGGGAGATAACCGTACAGTGTTTTCAATATCTCCGCCGAGCATTCTTCCGGGGTCAAGGTAAGACCGACATCAGAGAGTTTAACCGATGCACTTGTTCCCATAAGACGCTTGAATAGCGTCGCGGCGTTATCGGGGCTAAGCGGTGCCGTATTATAAGCCCCCTGACCGACATGCTTGTGTCCTCGGCGGTCAATATAGATGGCAGAGGGGGTTACATCATTCCGTTCCCGACTCTTCCAGACATGGGCTTCGGTGCCATCGTAAGAACAGATGGCGCTGTTTGTTGTTCCCAAGTCAATTCCAATGAAATTTTTCATGATTCCTCCCGTTTTACAGTAACTGTGCCTGTTTTTACCAATCCTTCATTTCCCATAATAATTGGCTCAAGCACCTGATCGACTATCAAAGAATCCTCGGTGTCAAAATCCTCAATGTTAAGCGGGGTGGCAGCCATACCCGGATCGAAAGGATGTCCTTCGACATCAACAATCTGCCAACCGAATTGCGCCAGAAATTCTTCTAGCTTCTTCTCGAACCATCTCAACTGGGTTTGGTATCGTTTTTGATCATTAGGATTAAGCTGGGTTAGCAAACGATTAATAACTCGCCTAAAACGCCACGTCTCAATCGCCATGCTTATAATGGCGTCCTCTTTTACTTCCATTCTTGTCTCCTTCCCCGGAAACGCCGAAATTGCTTCTTCACAAATGCAGAGGTCGCGATTCGGAGATCGCTCCTACAGTGTAAATGCATAACTTATATTGGGCCCGTGTTGGAGAACAGTTCCTGTTTTATTCCCCGTCTCCGACTGCCGCGAACCATCAGTCCGGGGCGTCCCAAACTCTGACCTTCGAACTGTACGTTCTCGGGATGGCGGTATCCGAACCGCACGAGACGACGGTTTTTGTCTGTCTGATTGATGTACGATCCGTGGATAGCATGCAGGCTAAAACATACGATATCTCCCCGCTTGGCGGGGACGGCGACTGAATCTTCCAGCTTGTATTGATCGGTGGGCAAGTGCGGCGTGCAGGTCGTCCCATCGGGATTTCGGGTGATATGCTCCAAGGCACCGCCCTTGTGGGAGCCGTCAAGGAAGCGGATTTCGCCGTTTTCGTGGCAGGTATCATCAAGGTGGACAAGCAGATCAACGTAGCGACCGTCCCTATGCTTGTAGAACGCCCAATCTTGGTGCATGGGGAATGGGTGCCCGGTTTCCGGCGGTTTGACGTGCATGGTACTGTGATGAAGTTCTACGCGAGGTCCTAACAGGGCAGCCATGGAATCGCATAACCGGGGATTGGTGACGGCTTTCATCCACGCCTCGGAATAGAAAGACAGATCGTGCATGGCAATGAGTTTGGATTTTTTCTCGGTTTCCGCATCCATATACTTTCGACGCCAGGGGCCTGACCATCCGGGAGTAATATTCGCCCACTGATCAATCAGCCAATCAAGCTCGCTCGTCAATTCATCTGTTTCTTCAGGCGTGAAAACCTGTGGGATGCGTAGATAACCGTGTTCCCAAAAGAACTTTACCTGATCGTTATTTATCATCGTTGAAAACCCTCTCTGGTGAAACGGTGTGATGCGTGCAACTAGGTGAAGAATTCCTCGTCATGGGGCCGTAAATCAACCTCGAAGCTCCAGGCGCTCCTGTCTTGAAGCACCAAACTCCAGTATGTTTGTGCAATGGCGTCGGGATCAAGAAGCGGCTCGTCCGCATCGTCCGAAAGGCTCGATCGGAGACCGGGGGTGTCGATTACGCCATCAATGATTACATGCGCAACGTGAATGCCTCCGGGACCAACTTCGCGTGCGAGCGACCACGCGAGCCCACGGACGGCAAATTTCGCGCTGCTGAAGGCTGACGCCGCGCCTCTGCCTCGAATGGCAGAGGTGGCTCCGGTAAAGAGAATCGTTCCGCTTCCGCGGGCAAGCATGTCCGGCAGAGCGTTCTGGGAACACAGGAAGGAACCGAGCGCACAAACCCGCCACGATTGCTCGAACTCCTCCGGGGTTAGGTCTGTGAAGGTTTTCCATGCCGCATTTCCCGCATGATTTACCAGAACATCTACCGAGCCAAGTTGCTCGCGAATCGCGGCGAAACTATCGGCGACTTGATTGGGTTGCGTGATGTCGGTTGAGATGGCAAGTGCGTTTGCGCCACCCTCGTTAAGTTCTCGAGCGAGACTATCAATGTAGTCTGGAGAGCGGGCAAGCAATCCGACTGCGCATCCCTCTCGTGCGAATTTCCTCGCCAGTGAAGCTCCCAAGCCGGGACCAACACCGGATATAATTGCCGTCTTGTCCATTTTAACGTGGCCTTAGTTTTCGTATGTCGATGGGAAGTTTCATAGTTTTGTTGTATTCGTCAAAAGGATGATTTACACATCAAACCGTTCTTGTGAGTTGACAGTCTCATCACCCAAGGCATGGATTTGGCAATCCAAGCCGAGCGCCTGGGACGCGGCGTTCCGTGGTCTTTGTCAAGGCGCAAGATTGATTTTTGAAATTTGATCGGGAGCAGATAGCAATCTGTTAATGTGTGCTCTCTCGACTGGTCAGTGGGCACCACCGGGTCATGGTCAGGTAACGAAGCAATGCGTCCGACGCTTCCTTTGTGCCAATACGATGAAGCGCGTGCACGGCATCGCCACGAACGTACCGGTTTGTGTCGAACAGGACATTCTGTAGTGCGTGTGTGGCGTCCTTTGCGTGCGGTCCCAACTGAGCCAGCGCGAACACCGCATTGCGGCGCACGGATTCTTCCGCATCCTGCGATGCGGTAATCAGCGCCGGAACAGCGGCAGCGGATAATTGCCCGGTTGTCCCCAAGGCTTCCGCGGCATGGGAGCGGACGTTATCCGATTCGTCTCGAACCGCACGCGTCAGCGCCGGCACGGCGTCCTGCGCGTCAAGCCCCATGTCTCCCAACACTTCTACGGCGCTATCGCGTGTCCACGAATTCTTGGCTTCCAAGGCGTGAATCAAGGGGGAAACGGCAGGTGCACCGATTGCACTCAAGGCGTAACACACATTTCGACGGATGTCCTGCGATTCTTCCTCCAACAACGCTACCAAATGGGGGATAGCCCGCGCACCGAGTGCCGCCAATTGATAAGCCGTGTGGAGGCATATTGACTCGCCGTTATTGCGCAGTCTTGCCGTCAGTTCGCTGATTGTCGTGTCACAGGGGGCGCCGTTGGCTTGCGGGATTTCGGCGGTTTTGCCGTGGTGCCAGTCCCAAACATGCTTGAACATTGCTTGGTGTTCGGGATTGCCGATTGGTGTGCCGTTCATCCAGTCCGATTGGTCAGTATTCCACGAAGCAGATTTGGGTTCCGACATGCGGGCAGAAAGGAACTTCATCATGTAGCGGGGCGTGTCGGTTCGATTGGGCATAGCCCTATGCCAAAGGTCGTAGTTGACGATGGTCACGGCGCCTGCATCTCCGGTAAGCGGTACTTCGCCCCGAGTTTTAGCGCCTTCAGGGGTATAATAGTAGTGGCTTCCCGGAACGATGCTCGTGGGACCCAGTTCTTCCGGTGTGTCCTGTGGATAGTAAAAGACCAGTAAACGGCGCGTCCGATGCGACCAGCGTTTTCCGCCATCCTGATGCAGCCTTTGACCTTCGCTCTTTGGATGGTTAATATGCGGGTGACGATGGGGCTGCATATAGTAGTCTGCTCCCAAGAGACTCGTCAACGCGCCACGGACGGTCAAATCGTCGAACACCTGCTGAATTTCGGGAATGCGAGGCAGAAGGTTGTTTCCCGGATTCCCCTCTTTTTCAAACACTGTGTTAGTGGTTGCATAAATTTTATCATGAAAACTTCGGGGCAGGTCCGTCTTGACGATCACGTACCCGTTGACGATGAACTCGCGCATCTGTTTATCGTTGAGGAGATAGGTTTTGTCTGTCATTTGTTGTCCGCAAGTGGTTAATCGCCGATGGTTATGCAAACCTTTGCCGCATGGGAACCGAGTGTGAATTAGGTAAGCAGGGAATGCAGATCTGCGTGAGCATATCTACAATCTGAGTCAAGTCTGTTCTATTTTAGATTGGACGGGAGTATTTTATCAGGAACTGGAAGGGATGTCAACAACTGCGCCGGGTGTTCACAGGGGAAACGCATCTACGTATAGAGGATGTCTCATGGCGGTAGAATGTTCGATTAATGTTGGGTTTCACTCAAATTTTGGCAGGTTCAGACAAAGTGGGGACTCGAAAACTCCTCTGAAGAATAGCGATCATCAACGGATTCCGTTCAACCCAACCTACGACCCCTAAAAAATTATCACAAACTTAGCCTGATTTGCTTTTTTGTCAGGCAGAAAATTTAGATGCGTTTCCCCTGCGGGTGTTCACTGGGTATCCGCTAGTGTTTCCTACAACCATGGGACGGCATAGGGGCCGTTCCCTACCGCCATGAATTATGGGACAGCACGGGGGCTGTCCCCTACAACCGTGAACGAATGGACGGCACAAGGGCTGTCTTTAGTCAAGCGTGGTTGTCACTTTTGCGCCCAGTTGTCGGCGATTCGGGCTTCCGCAACAACGGGCACGGTTTTCAGGACTTCGTTTCCGGCGGTTTCCATCGTCCGTTGGAGAATCGCGGCAGCGTCGTGCGCGCCGGCTTCCGGGACTTCAATAATGATTTCATCGTGAATCATGGCAATGATTTTCGCTTGTGTTCCCTTGAGGGAAAATGGAAGGCGTCCCAGGGCAATTTTTGCGATGTCAGCCGCCGTCCCCTGCACCTGCCTATTAACATAGACTGTAAACGATGGCGGCTCACGCCAGACAAATCGCCTGCCGCAAAGCGTCCTCTGTTTGTTGGCGTACCGTAGTTCGCAGCTTGATTTCCGATGCCAATCTCGAATTCCGGAATACGCCTCAAAGTAACGTCTCTTAAATTTTTCCGCTTCCGCCAAACTCATCTCGACACCGTAATTCGCTTTCGCCGAGTACATCAAGCCCTTGGGACCCATCCCGTAGATTAGTCCAAAGTTAATCGCCTTGGCAGCGTTGCGTTGTTCTTGAGTCACATGCGCCGGAGAGATGTTCTGCACGAGCGAAGCGGTCAATCGATGCAAGTCTTCGCCGTTGCGATATGCTTCAATCATTTTTGCATCGGCACTGATTGCCGCAGCCACACGCAGTTCAATCTGTGAATAATCGGCGATGATTAGCTTCCTACCCGTTTCAGCGGTGAAGCATCCGCGCACCTCCATGTCGCGCGGCACCTGTTGGAAGTTTGGACCGGAGCAGGAAAATCGACCGGTCGCAGCGCCGAGTTGCCAGTAATTTGCGTGGACACGTCCGGTGTGAGCGGAGGTTGCCCGTGGAACCGGGTTGAAGAATGAAGTGATTAGGGTGGATAACTTCTTGTACGCCAATAAAGTTGAAATGCAGGGATGGCTATCGACCAGGAAATGTAAGGCGCGCCGGGACGTACTTTCCACCTCGACACCGATGTTTGCCAGCGCCGCTTTGAGTTGGGTTGGGCTGGCGAGGTTTATCTCTCCCAGATAACCGTATAAGATTGTTTGAAGTTCCCTCTGTCGTGCTTCGACGCGACGCCGATAACGATTTATCTGGTCGGTATCCAGCTTCATTCCGGAGTATTCCATCTCCGCAGTCGCCCGAACGCAATCGAATTCAATTTTGGCAACTTCGGTGAGCGCTTCGTCGGCGAGCCGCGATTTCAAACGTTCTCTCAGACGCAGGAGTATCCGCACATCGTGAACGGCGTAGAGCAGTTGCGAATCTGTCAAATCACAACTCCAGTCGCTCGTCTGCTCTCCTTTGGGCAGCGATATATCGAGATGTGTGCGGGCAATTTCGGCTAACGTGACACGTCCTGACGGACTGAGCAATCTCGCCGCGAGCATGGTGTCGAAAATCTGGCCGTTCACATTGAATCCGCTTGACCACAACATTTTTATGTCAAAGTTCGCATTGTGGAATACTTTCACGGAATCGCTCATCAACAGCCATTTAAGTGGTTCCAATTCATTCACACTATTAAAGGCATCAAGATCCACCACGATTACAGGGTGGTTTTTCACCGCCAATTGAATCAGCCGGATTCTTGCCTGATGCGGATTCAAACCCGCTTCTTTGAGCAATGTCTTCGCGTTTTTGAGCCTCGCCTTTGCCGTTTTTAGTTGATCTTTAGTCGCATCACACACGGCTCTCGCCGCTCGCTTCTGTGCCTGCGTTGTCGCGAGCCTAACCGATTCTCTAGCGAGTGCAAGCATTGATCTTACGTGCGAATATTCAATTTCCGCACATTCCGCCCGCGTGCGGACTTCAGCGGGAGCATAGGTTTCCGTATCAACCGCAACAACCCCGGCATCCGCAAGAGGCATAAGGGCCGAGGTCAACGTCTCTTGATCCGTGACGACAGTGTAATCTACTGTTTCGCCCATTGCTACAAGCAGATCGGCGTGTTCGTAGGCTCCAGTTCGCCAGCACTGTGTCGCCTCAAGTAGAACCGGCTCGGCAGTTCCTCGGACTATAGCAGTGTCAACGGCTTCTATCCACCCCGAGGAGCAGCCCCTTAACATCTCCGCCAATCGGGTTGAAGGATTCATATTTGTGGATACGGGATGCATGGCTAGGAGGGCCTTTGTAGACCGCAGTAGACTACGCGAAAAATTTAAATCGACACGATTACCTTCACAAATATTAAGTATATCCGTTCTTGATATACGTGTCAAGTTTTTAAGTGAAAAAATTTGAGAAATTCTCCGATAATCAGCGAACGGGCGGTGGCGTAACAATCATCATACTCGTACTGCGTACAAACTCCGCAATCGACACAATAAAATGAAATTTCTTGGTTTTCAGGTGTTGACACCCAGGATGTGTTATGCTATACTTTAGGTGGATTATTGTAAGTGGATTCATTTGTTAGGTTTCGTTGTTCGTTGTGAGCGGCTCAAAGAGGTCCTGAAAAGCCCAAAATATAAAGTAACCCGGATTAAAAGATTTCGGGAGGGAAAATACGATGCGGAAGGTTCTGTACATAGGAATGCTTGCCCTTGTATGTACGGTAGCAAATGTCTACGCGACTACCGATGATGGTGTTCCACGATTTCTGAATGACATTGCTCCGATACTTGATAGAAACGGGTGTTCTACGGCGCTGTGTCACGGAAAATTTGGAGGACAGGGGGGATTCGATCTCTCACTATTGACCTTAGACCCGGAGGCAGATTATTTGCCGATTGCTACCGCCAGCCGTGGAAGGCGGATAAATTTAATCGAGCCGGAGCGCAGCCTGTTTCTGCTTAAGCCGACGGAGCAGGTAAGCCATGAAGGCGGCATGCGTTTTAGCGTCAATTCCGACGATTATAATACCATCCTGCGCTGGCTGGAGGCGGGAGCACCGTTTTCGCCTTCGGATCCGCGCATTGAACGGCTAGAGGTGTATCCGGACGAATTCATTCTACCGGCAGTAGGCGATCATCAACAACTCAGGGTGATGGCATATTTCACCGATGGATCTGTGGAGGATGTGACCCACAAAACGGTTTATGAATCGAATGACGAACCGATTGCAGAGGTAGGGGAAAATGGTTTAGTGACTAGCGTGCGATGGGGAGGGACGGCGATTCTGGCGCGATTCTTGGGGCAGGTTGGTGCCGCGTTCGTGACCATCCCGCGCGAGGACGAGATGGATGAGTATCCCGAATTCCCCGCAAACAACGTTATAGATACATTTGTTGGAACAAAGTTGAAAAAACTGAATGTGATTCCTTCGGTTCTATCAAGCGACGGGGAATTCATGCGTCGCGTCTATTTGGATACGATTGCCATGCTTCCGACTCCCGATGAGTTACAAGCGTTTGTGGAAGACCGCGATGCAGGCAAAAGGGCGGCATTGATTGATGAACTTCTCGAACGACCTGAATATAATGACCTTCGCACCTTAAGACTTGCAGATATGCTGCGGTGTCATCCACGAACGCTCGGCGGGGCCGGGTTGGATGCCCGGAGCGCTACCCTCTTTCACGAATGGATACAGGAGAGTGTCGAAGAGAATATGCCGTATGACCAATTCGTTCGAGAGGTACTCATGGCACGGGGCAGCACTTATGAGGTCGGACCTGCGGCTTACTATCGCATTGAGCAGGCTCCCGACGGCCGTGCCGAAACGACTGCCCAAGCGTTTCTAGGATTGCGTCTAACGTGCGCACGTTGTCACAAACATCCGTTTGATCGGTGGACGACTGACGATTATTGGAACTTTGCGGCGTTCAGCGGCAAGGTTGCGACGCGCGATGGCAAACTGTACCGAGAGCGCGTAATCTACTACAACCCGACGGGTCGAGTCATCAATCAGTCGGTGGTTGGCAATCGAGGTGCGGAAGCGATTCCCACCGTTCTCGGCGGCGATCCGGTGGAACGACGGTATCAAGGCGATTATGTGCAGTTACTCGCGGACTGGATGACCTCTCCAACCAATCCATTTTTCGCCAAAGCGACGGTAAATCGAATTTGGAGCAACTATTTTGGTAGAGGAATCATTCATCCGGTTGACGACATGCGCGAAACTACGCCTGCGACCGTGGACGGGTTATTGGAAGCGTTATCGGAGGAATTTGTGCGCAGCGGTTTCGATACGAAGCACGTTGTCAGGCTGATTTTGAATTCGCGAACCTATCAATTGTCATCCGTACCCAACGAGACGAACGAACTTGATGATCGCTTCTTCTCTCGCTTTTTCCCGCGACCGATGCTTGCGCAGGTGTTCCTTGATGCGCTGAACGATGCCGTCGAAGTTAAGGAGAAGTTTGGGCGGTACCCGATGGGTACGCGGACGGTGCAACTTCCGTTGCCGGTCGGTCGAAGGTTTCTATCGCTCTTTGGCATGTCGGACCGAGAAGTTCTCTCGGACCTCGAGCCGAAGCTTGAACCGACACTCACTCAGGCTTTGCATGTTATCAACTCGCCGTACGTGAACGACAAGATTAGTGCCGGCGACAACATAGTGTCTCGATTAGTGGGTTCTGATCGGACAGATGAACAGGCAATTAGCGACCTTTACCTCAAGGTGTTGAGTCGTCCGCCCACCGAAACAGAACTCGCAGAGGCGAACCAATACGTTGTAGAAAGCCCTACACGTCAGGAAGGTTTCGAAGATTTGCTTTGGGCACTTGTTTCTTCCAGAGCGTTCCTGTTTGTCAACTAACTCGGACAAATTCGCGAGAATTGACTTGATTAAGCTCACACCGATCAAGTTTGCAATGTACCTTGTCAGGTGGGTCGGGCTAAAAAGCCGACCTACTAAACCGATTATCGAGTTGCGGTAGCAACTCGGGTTTCGCCCAATTGCAGGACGGGGCATGAAACTTCACAAAAGTGTGCATCTTAGGTGTCGATGAGTGAGATTCTGCTGATTGATGTGGTAGAAGGCGTTGAATCTCAAGTTTTCGCTTTGAATAGCTATTTGGCTAAATTAGAAAGGTGATTTCCATGAAAGGAAAAAACTTGGCACGCTTCACGGATTGCGAAGGGTTTCATCGTCGCGATTTTCTGAAGGCTGGAGCTCTAGGGCTGTTTGGGCTCGGCATCGCTGATTATCTCCGGCTCAAAGCGTTCGCATCGCCGGCGGACGGCCGAGAGGGAACCGCAAAGTCAGTGATTTTGATCTGGATGGGCGGCGGTCCAAGCCATCTGGATTTATGGGATTTAAAACCCGATGCGCCAAGGGAGGTACGTGGATTTTTCAATCCCATAAACACGAACGTCCCAGGCATCCAGATTTCCGAACACTTGCCTCGACTCGCCAAGCAGATGGACAAAATGTGCGTGATTCGATCTATGACTTCGATGGAAGCAGATCACTCGCGCGGGACGCACTACTTGATGACCGGATTCCAACCGCTTCCCGGATTCGCTGTTCCGAGTTACGGATCGGTCGTTGCAAAACTAAAGGAATCGCGTACTGCGTTACCGCCTTATATTGCGATTCCGACTGCGTTCGAGTATTCCGGTGCGGGATTCCTCGGGGCGGCACTAGACCCGTTTTCAGTGGGCGGAGCTCCGTCGCGGGATGACTTCCAGGTTCATGACCTCCATCCACCCAAGGGCATGGAGATGGAGCGTCTTGACCGACGTCGCTCGTTGCGGCAAACGGTTGATGCGGCGTTCAAGAAACACGAGAACGGTAGTGAGCAGGTGCGCAGCGTAGATGATTTCTATACCGCCGCCTATAATCTAATCAGCTCCTCCGAGGCGCGTGAGGCGTTCGATCTCCAGCAAGAACCGGATAACGTCAGAGACGCATATCAGCGTGATGACTTTGGACAGAGTTGCTTGCTGGCGAGGCGACTGGTTGAATCAGGCGTCGGATTTGTCACCGTGTCGAACGGCGGATGGGATACTCACACGAACATCTTCCCGGCACTCGCAGGAAAGCTTGGCGGCTTTGACCAGACCGTGGCGACGCTTATAAGCGATCTTTCCGAACGCGGCTTGTTGGATAGCACGCTAGTTATCGCCATGGGAGAGTTTGGACGAACCCCGGTTATCAACCGCGACGCAGGAAGAGACCATCATCCCAAGGTATTCTCCATGATGATGGCTGGCGGCGGAATCAAAGGCGGAACCGTGGTCGGGTCATCGGATCCACTGGCTACGGAACCTGCGGAAACCCCGGTGCGTCCCGAGGACCTGTCGGCGACTATCTACCACTGCCTCGGTATTGACTACAACCAGAGTTTGATATCGCCCGAAGGCGTTCGTGTGGTACTCTCGCGGGGCGGACGACCCGTTCGTGACGCGCTGGCATAACACAGACCGATTACGTTGGACAGATTCGATATGTTCCAAGCATCGCAATTGCCGCTTGGATTTGACTGGTGGCACAACTTGTCACCCCGGCGGCGGTTGTGGGGCTTGGTGTGTTTCGATGATACCGAAACGGGGGCATAATTATTTCGTTGACATGAAAGACGAATGTCAATAAAATGATGTGTAATCTCACATATCGTATTCATCATGTGTCGAACGCAGGTAGTGACTCTACCTCGTGCGGCGCATTTTGATTAACCCATCCGTGGATTGAAGGATAGAAGTCCGATATCCACGGTTCAACAAACTAAGGAGGAATTTTATGAAGTCTTTTGTAGCGATACTGGCTATTGCCGGTTTGACGATGGTGTTCCCTCTCGTTGGTATGTCGGTAAGCCCGGTGGGATATTGGACATTCAACGATGAGAACAACCCCGCCAAAGATGATACAGGTGCAGGGCGCGACGGTAGGCCGAGCGGCCCGGTTCTTCCGGTTCCGAGCGACGCTCCGGTCGCTAATCCGGGATTTGCGATGTCGTTTGTGCAGGAGCCCGGTAACGCGATCATCATCGACAACTCAGAGGGGCTGCACCCCGACGACATGGCGACGTTAATGGCGTGGGTCAACGCGGATGATGCGGCGCCGACGCAGTTTGCCGCCGGCATCCCGTATGATGACGAGCCGGAATGGGACAATCCGTGGATTGGTCTCCAGATTGGCGTTCGCGGCGGCGGTATGGCGAACTGGATCGCCCTTGACGGCCAAGCTCCTTCTCCGGAAGGGCGCGAAGGCGGCGGTCCGGATGGCGATGACGCCGATTGGGAATACAATACGGCTGATGGCACGGTGCTTGGCCAGGAGTGGCAGCACATCTGCTTGGTTATCGACGGCACCGATGCCATTACTTATATCAACGGCGAAGTAGTTCAGCCAGAGCTGGGGCAGGGTCGCGGCGGAAAAATCGCGTTTAACGGTAATCCGTTGTTCATTATGGGCGAGCGTTCCGCACACGCACCTGGCGAACCGTTTGGCGGTCTGATTGACGAGGTCGCTATTTACCACGCGGCGCTTTCGCAGGATGAGGTTAAGGATGTTATGAATAATGGCGCGGATGTGTCAGGAACATCTGTCGAGTCCGTTGGGAAATTGTCTACCACATGGGGTAGAATCAAGGACCATTAACCTCTGACACCATCAATTCAACGGAGGAATGGGATGTTCTCCCATTCCTCCGCTTTCCCGCCTTTCCGCTCACTTCAACAGACACTGTTTTCTCTTGGAACAATCAAATGAAAAAACGAATACCTATATCGAAGTCTTATATGTATATATCCGTATTTGTGGTTGTCGGTCTGTCGATGTCGATGCTGTTGCCCGTGTTGAGCATCGCACAGAGTCCCAGGAATCTTGTTGCCTACTGGCGGTTTAACGGCGATTACAAAGATGCCACCGGAAATGGGCATGACGGCAGAAAAAAGGGCAATGTCAAGTTTGTTAAGAGTAAAGCACCGGTTCCCGATGCCGGCGAGGCTGTACAGTTCGCAATGCAAGCCGGGAATGCGGTTGTGATTCGGAACTCGGATGATTACCGTCTGACAGACGAATTGTCATTGATGGCGTGGGTCAACCCGGATGACGCGGCGCCTACACAGTTCTGCTGCGGCGTGCCGTATGATGCAGGCGGGAATTGGGACAATCCGTGGGTGGGGCACCAGATTGGTGTGCGGGGCCATAAGATGGCGACCTGGCTTACGTTAGATGGCAAAGCTCCTGCCCCTGGTGGACGACAGGGTGGCGGTCCAGACGGGGATGATGCTGATTGGGAATACGATGCGGGCCAGGTCATTGCGGGCGAATGGAATCATATTGCTTTCATTTTCACTGGAAGTGCGGCGATTTCATACGTGAACGGCGACGAGGTAGCCAATCACAAGGACCGCAAGGGCAAAATCGGATTTGACGGCAAACCGAACTTTGTGATCGGCGAGCGGTCCGTGTCGGCACCGGGTGAGCCGTTCGGCGGGTTGATAGACGAGGTGGCGTTGTTCGATGTCGCCCTAACACGAACTCAACTGAGAAACTTTATGAACAACAGTATTAAGTTGAGCGTTGCCCCTGGCGGGAAATCTACAACAACATGGGGCACAATCAAGTCACGATACTAGACGCGTGCACGAGTTCACGGCATTCCCAAATTTATTTTCTGATTTGGTGTCGCTGGACGACATAATCGAATATGCACTCAAAGCCGCGCGAGTTTTTAGGAATTAAGATATGAAAAGGGGGAAAACATGCAAATCTTTAAGACACGTTTAGGTATGAATGTTATTCTTGGCGTCTTCTTGATGAGTACTCTACTCGTGGTAGCGGGCGGGATTGCACAGGAACCTCCGGACGTCGCAAAAATCCTTTTCGAGTCGGACCGAAAGGTAAAAAAGAATAAAGACATCTATATCATGAACGCCGACGGGACCGACGTAGAGAGAATTACCGACCACGCCAAAGCCGACATATCACCCACCTGGTCACCAGACGGCACTCGGTTCGCCATGGCGGCGGTGCGGGATGATTCGTGGGAGCATATCCGTGTTCTGAGCGCGCTTGACAGGGAGGAGGACATGATAACGATCACGGCGGGTACACGGGATTTGACACCCGCCTGGTCGCCGAACGGAAATTGGATTGCTTGTGTACACGCGAATGTGCAGGATGGTTGGAATTTCGATGTCTGGATTGTGCGTCTGCAAGATGAGAAAAAGAAGATGGACGCGTATAAATTTAGCGAACTTGGGAACGGCGACGAGATAAATAGTTACCGACTCACGAAACACTCGGCGCAAGACGAAAGCCCCGCGTGGTCGGCAGACGGGCTACAGATAGCATGGTCAAGCAACCGCACTGGCAACTACGATATTTTTGTTATGGATAGAACTGGCGGCAACAAGAAAAACCTTACGAATCATCCCAAAGATGACAAAGGTCCGGATTGGCAGCCGCCGTGGGGTGAAAAGATTGTTTTCGCCTCCGACCGTGACGGTGATAGCGAGATTTATACCATGGATCCGAATGGAGGGAACATCAAACAGTTGACCAAGAATGTCTTTGTCTGGGATGGCCACGCGACATGGTCGCCGAACGGTAAAGAGATTGCGTTTGCCACGAATCGTGACCGAAACAATGAGGTCTATGTCATGGATGCCAACGGCAACAATCCGGTAAATCTTACCAATAACAAGGGCTCTGATCAAAGCCCGGCTTGGTTCGATCCCAAGATTGCGTTTTCGGTTTCGCCGAAGACCAAACGCACTGTGACTTGGGGCGCGATAAAGCAGACCGGTGGAAAAAGTACAGAGAAATAAAGAGTACATACTATTGAATTTCTGATTACTTGATACTGCCGGAAACAGGTGGTATCTGTCTCAATAACCTTTATTAAGTATCCAGCCAAGCAAGAAACCGAGTTTCTCGAAAGAAACTCGGTTTCTTTTGTATTGAGGTGTTGAGCATGTCTCGGTATTGAGATTTATTTTCCAAAGGAACCGGCAAGGGCTGGATTGGAAGGAGGGAAGAGCGGGAGGTTGGAAGATTCGTATGCACGTCTTCCTCAATGAATCATATCTCTGAATCAGGTGGTGGAGTTGTCGTTTTTCTATTAGCAATCAAGATTCCATTGTCGATTTGACAATCGAAGAGAGGCATGTATCGCGTGGGATTTGCTCTGGGACTGTATCAGGAGTTGCTATCGCGCGAAAATCTCTATCGCCCTCGCTACCCGCTCGGTTGCTCGCGCCCTACATAAAACCGGGCAAGTGGATCTCTATCGGGATCTACTATCGCCTTCACTATTCGTTCAGTTGATCACTCGTTTGATTCCCGCCTACCGACTTTAGGTGGGAACCCTATCGCACGGGATTCACTATCGCGTTTCTTTTCCAGTCACTTGATCGCGCTTGAAGCATCAGCTTATATCCAAAAGAGGAGGAAAAAATGTCATTCGAAGCTGGACGATTCTTGACGGCAGTGTTTGTCCTCTCTCTGTTAATCCAGATGCAAATTGCGGATAACGGTTACGCCTCTCGCAGAACCAAAATTGCCTTTACCTCTAATAGAGACGGGAATTTGGAAATTTATGTCATGGATGGCGACGGGAGAAACCCGAGAAGAGTAACGGTAAATCCAGCAAGGGACGAAGATCCGGCATGGTCTCCCGACGGGGCAAAGATTGCCTTTGTTTCCAATAGAAACAATGTAAACAAAGATCACAAGCAAATCTGGGTGATGGACGCCGACGGGAAGAACCCGATTAGACTGACGGACGGGTTGGTGGACGCAAACCCGGACTGGTCGCCAGACGGCACGAAAATAGTGTACGACGCCGCCCGTGGCATTACTGTGATGGATGCGGATGGGAACAGCACAAGACTGCTTAAGAAAAGAGGCGGCGGGAATCCGTCGTGGTCACCCGACGGGAAGCGCATCGTGTACGCGTACGGTCAGATTTACGTGATGGATGCCAACGGACGAAATTCGGAAAGGTTAACGCATGGTATGGGGTTCAAACGTATGCCATCATGGTCGCATGACGGAACCCGCATTGCGTATTTGGCAAATGACGGGATTTGGGTGATGAATAGCAACGGATGGGATGAGAGAAGACTTACGAACATAAATTCGGATGATCACCCAACATGGTCACCGGACAGTGAATCCATCGCTTTTCACTCTTTTCAACGTGGACGTGGGATTTACGTGGTGGATGTAACTAGCGGTGCTGTCGACACTTTGCTACGTGATCCCGACTTCGGGAATTACGAACCGGATTGGATATATCCCAGAGGACTCTCGGTTTCGCCGGAGGGTAGCCGCATCACAATTTGGGGGAAGCTGAAGAATACCGGATCCAGCATCCGGTGAACTATGTGTGTGGTCGGCGACGGGAGAAGATCTCGGTGATTCGACGATTGCTGGTTCCGCCCGAAAATTCGGACCCTTTAGTCAATTTTCTGCTCAGGAAGGCGTCCGGATAGCACTCGCGCCTGCGATGCGCAAACTGACAGATTAAGCGAGCGACTAGTAATTCTAATTTTCCCCAGGTCCGGTAGGTGCGGTTTCCAACCGCACCGGGTTTCGCCAAGAAATTACCGGACTAATTTTTAAACTTCATACAGTTTGCGCTACAGAAACAGTGGTGGATGTCTGGAATCTTGTGAGTCGTAAATTTCCTTAGAGCCTGTTTGAATAATCGGTAGCAAGGCCATTTTTGGTTATTTGTAGTCAGTTTTTCATGTTTTTATTTTTGTCTACTACCTACCTGTGGGATCTCTATCGCACTCACTATGGGATTTACTATCGCCTTCGCTATCCACTCAGTTGATCGTTCGCTTGATCCCCTCTGGGGCTTTTAGAGGCTGGTGCGCAGTGCGCACCCTACAACTGTACTTTTCAAACAGGTTCTTAAGCTCTGACTAAGAGGAAAAAAATGTCGTTCAAAGCTGGACGCTTGTTCGCAGCAGCGATTGTCCTCTCCCTGTTCATCCAGATGCAGATTGCGGTAAACGGCTACGCCTCTGGCAGAACCAAGATAGCCTTCACCTCTTCGCCTGCCGGCGGGCTTTTTCTTGATATCTATGTCATGGACGGCGACGGGGGAAACAAGAGAAGAGTAACGGTACATCCGGCAACAGACCTATTTCCGACATGGTCTCCCGACGGGGCAAAGATTGCCTTTGTTTCCAATAGAAACAATGAAAACAGAGATCACAGGCAAATCTGGGTGATCGACGCCGACGGGAAGAACCCGATTAGACTGACGGACGGGTTGGTGGACAATTTACCGGATTGGTCGCCAGACGGCACGAAAATTGTGTACGACGACGCCTTCGCCGGGATTACCGTGATGGATGCGGATGGGACGAACAAGAGGTTAGTTAAGAATGCAAGAGGCTTACATCCGACTTGGTCGCCCGATGGAAAACGAATAGCATTTATCGCCGCTAAAAATCCTGGTGAAAACTCTCAAATTTACGTAATCGATATCGACGGACGAAATCGGACCCAGTTAACGGATGACTTTGTGCACAAACGTGTGCCATCATGGTCGCCCGACGGGAAGCGCATCGCGTATACGGGCAACAACGTAATTTGGGTGGTGGATAGCGACGGAGAGAATCCGAGGCAACTCACGGAGCGTGTTACGGAAGCATACCCTACATGGTCACCGGACAGTAAATCCATCGCGTTTACCTCTTGGGGAGAGAGGGATCTTGGAATTATCGGGATTTACACGGTGGATGTAACTGACGGCGCTGTCGACGCTTTGCTACGTGAACCCGATTTCTGGAATAGTTATCCGGATTGGCTATATAGCGGAGTAACCTCCGTTTCGCCGGAGGGCAACCAGATTACCATTTGGGGGAGGCTGAAGGACATCGCGGCGAACCTCCGGTGAGGGGTGCGCTTGGTCGGTGGCAGTTAACGTTGTCTGAACTGTGATTCATGGGATTACGAGATTACCTTGATTGTACGTGATTAGTTACGAGTCTTGAGCCGACTATTCCGCATCTTGCAGCCACTAGGAATTAGGGAAGAAACCTAGTCTTTAAGGAAAAAGGTAATTGTTTAGTTCAGCCCAGAACTTACGCGCCAACGGGAAATCGCGACCTGGAGATCGCTCCTACATTCCGCTCAGGGATCTCTATCGCACTCACTATCCGTTCGCTTGATGGTGTAGGAACCGGGATTAAACTGCAGCACGGCGAACCAACATTCCCAAAACAGATTGATAGACTAAACAGTTACGGAAAAAGGGATCGACGGAGTGAACAGCGAGTGGGATGGACTATCGCCCTCCCTTATCAGTCGCTTGATCGATAGAGGTCCCTTGCGCTAAAAACTGTCGGTTGATGTCTAGAATATTGTAATTCGCATATCAATTTAGCTCTGGCTAAGGAGGAAAAATGTCATTCAAAGCTGGACGATTCTTGACGGCAGCGCTTGTCGTCTCTCTTTTAATCCAGATGCACATTGCAGCAAGTAGCTACGCCGCCCGCGGAACCAAGATTGCTTTCACGTGCCTGGGAGTCGACGGAAATCGCGATATCTGCGTGATGGATGGTGACGGAGGCAATGAGGTAAGACTTACGGATAATCCGGGGTTTGACGCTGAACCGTCGTGGTCTCCCGATGGCAATAGGATTGCGTTCAATAGAGGTCACCATATCTATGTTATGGATTCCGATGGACAGAATTTGATGCAGCTGTCAGAATGATTTACAGATCGGGAACCGTCGTGGTCTCCTGACGGAGAGAAGATTGCGTTCAATCGCTTCACAGCGTTGAAACATCAGGTTTGGGTAATGGACGCCGACGGGGGTAACCAGATACAGTTAACGCAATGGGGATCGAACTATAATCCAGCGTGGTCGCCTGACGGGGTTCGAATAGCATTCGTATCCGCCAAAAGGCAGGCTGAACCTGAAATCTACGCTATGGATAGCGACGGCAGCAATCAAGTAAGGCTTACCCACGATTTGAGAACTAAGGATCGTCCGTCGTGGTCTCCCGACGGTCAATGGATTGCGTATGACGATAGTTTCGCAGGTTGGCTTTCTCAAATCAGTGTGGTGGCAGCCGATGGCAGCGGTCGAACAAAAAGATTGACAGACAACCCGCCAACCAAATGGTTCCCTGCCTGGTCCCCCGACGGGAACACGATTGCATACGTGGCATGGGTGGACAAGATTGCCTCGACGATCGAATTGATGACTACCGATGGAAATCACCTTAAACAACTCAGCGAGGACGGTACCTGGTGTCTCGATCTCGATTGGTTTGACCCGACAGCATGGTCGGTGTCTCAAGCGGCGGGCTACCCCGCGATTTGGGGCGAGATTAAAAGGCCGACTTCGGGTCGATGATGATGTGTGTGGCACGCTTGAGAAATTCCGCTCATCTACTGCGGAGATGGAATATGCTTTTTCGAGTTGCACAATTCCGGTGATGCACCAATTTGCTTTCACCGATAATTTGGTTTTGATTTTACGTATTTACAGTCAACTAATTGGCAAAGGAGGCCAAAAATGCAAGGAAATGTTAAGCAGCTATGCGTCGGTCTGTGCGGCGCCTTTCTCGCGAGTATGCTACTGGGGGTGGTGAGTGCAATTGCGGTAGAGCCTCCAGAGACTGCGCGCATCGTCTTTGTGTCGGATAGAAAGGGAAAGAAGAACAAGGATATCTATGCCATAGACCCTGACGGACAGAATGTGGAGCGAATAACGAAGCACGGCAAACAGGATATAACCCCTTCGTGGTCTCGGGATGGGACCAAAATCCTGTTTGCTTCCGATAGAGAATCACATTTTGAGAGAGTCTACATCATGGACAACGATGGAGAGAACGTTAAAGTGGTCACTGCCGGCAACCGGGATCTCACTCCGGCGTGGTCTCCGAATGAGAATTGGCTTGCTGTCGTCCACGCACACGGCGCCGACAACTGGAACTTTGATGTTTGGGTTGTCCGCCTTGTCGAGGACAGGAAGAAGAATATTGAGCCGTTCCCGTTCGGCAATCTTGGAGACGGCGATGGGGAAACCAGTTTTCGACTGACTTTTCACTCGGCACAGGATGAGAGCCCGGCATGGTCGCCGGATGGAAAACGGCTTGCCTGGTCGAGCAATCGAACAGGCAATTACGACATCTTTGTCATGGACCGAACGGGGGACAACAAGAAGAATCTTACGAATACGCCCAAGAACGAGAAAAAGCCGGCATGGCGGCCTCCGCTGGGCCTCAAGATAGTTTTTGCGTCCGACCGGGACGGCGATAGCGAGATCTACGTCATGGATAGGGATGGCAGCAATGTCAAGCAGTTGACCGAGAATATCTTCGTCTGGGACGGTCATCCGACGTGGTCACCGAACGGCAAAGAGATCGCTTTTGCTTCCAACCGCGCGAGAAACAATGAAATTTTTATTATGGGCGCGGATGGGAGCAACCCTAGAAATGTCACGAATGATTCAGCGTCCGACACGTACCCGTCGTGGTTCGATCCGAAGATTGCGTTTTCGGTTTCTCCAAAGGAAAAACGTGCTGTAACTTGGGGCAAAATTAAACAGTCGGGGCGGAAATCGTCCGCAAGTCGGTGAGGTTGAAATTGACAGAGAAAAACGGAATCTATCTTGCGCTACTCATCGTTATATTCGTACTTTCGACTCAGGCAGACGCGCACGCCAAACTCATTGACGGTCTTGTTGCCTATTGGCCGCTTGATGAAGGGCGCGGGGATGTAATGGGCGATTCTGTGGGTGAGAACCCGGGCGAAATTAAGGTGGACAGAGGCGTGTGGACCGATGATGCCCAAGTGGGAAAGGCGTTTGAACTCAAGGGTCAATCGCTCATAACGGTGAAGAATGCAAGAGATTTGGACCAACTGCCGGAGGGATTCACGATTGCGCACTGGATGAAGCCAACGAAGGGCGGTGCTATTATGGACAAATCGGGCGGCGATGGTACAAGAATCCAATGGTATCTACTCGGCGATAAACGCCACCATTGGGGTATCGGAGGGGCTTGGGCTTTTTCGGATGGCAAACCGATTGGGAACTTCGGGAAATGGTACCACGTGGCGTGGTCGCACGAGCCTAATGAATCGAGTATCGTGTACCGCGACGGCAAGGAAGTTGGCAACAAGATTCTAGGAGAAGTTCCTGTGACCGGGAAGCCGATGCACTTCGGTAACCGCCTGCCTTGGGAGGGCAGATCGGAATGGTTCAACGGCACCCTGGACGAGATTGGATTCTGGAATCGACCATTGTCGGAAGACGAAGTCAAAGAGGTTATGGAGAGCGGTATAGGATCGCTCCTCGCCGTTTCCGCACGCGACAAAGTAACCACCACTTGGGCCGCCATTAAAGGACGGGGTACAGTTCCCAATTAGAAGATACGAGATGAGTCGAACCGTAAATGGGTATGTAATTGAGCCGGGAGCGGATTTGCACGGCGTTTATCTCGCTGACGTGGACCTACATGGCGCAGATTTGAAAAACGCAAATCTTCATCGGGTATTCCTAACGCGATCGAATCTGCAAGGGGCAGACTTGTCAGGGACAGATTTACGCGGTGCGGACCTTCGCCAAGCAATTCTGCGCGGAGCGAATCTGGGGGGCGCAGACTTGCGCACCGCGGATTTGAATGAAGTCGATTATCGCTGGCGTTCTTTGAGTCGAACGAACCTTGAGGGTGCAGAATCTCGTCCAACGACCGTGTGCGGCGCAGATCTTCGTGAAGCAGAGCTCGATGAAGCGGTATTGGAAGGCGCTCATTATAACTCACAGACGCAGTTCCCGGTCGGATTTGACCCAGAGGAAGCGAAGATGGTGAAGAAGTAGGGAGAGAGAGGACTACAGTGATAGAGAAACAGGTGATGGCGGAATGGGTGACCCATTTTCGTACGTTCGGGTTTCTTCTGTGTAAGGGGTTGTTTTCCGTCGCGGAGATGAAAGTACTGTCCGACGCCTTTGATGCCGCGATGAAGAGCGCACGAGACGAGGCAACGGAGCCGGAACTTCGCCAAGACGATCGCGGTTATTCCGCGGTCAGGCAGCAAGTCAACAATACCATACCGCCGTATATTACTTTCTTCGATTACGCGCCCGACGTGTTTTATCCGTTGCTTGATGATGAACGGATTGTCGCAATCTTTCGAAACTTGATGGGTGATGATTTCAGAATCACGGTGACCGAAGGGCTGATTCATGCCGGTGGGAGCGGATGGCATCATGACAATGTTGCTAGGGAGGGCTACTTCACCATGCGCGCGGCGATCTATCTGGATTGGCTCGGTCCCGATGACGGTTGTCTCAGCGTTATTCCCGGTAGCCACTTTACGCAGTTTCGAGAGGCGTTAGGCACAGATGCGGATCAGCGAAGCATAAGATCGATTGAAAAGTTGGGAACACCGGCGGAGGCAGTGCCCGGCAGATACGATTTGGTGAACGAGCCGGGCGATGTTCTTTTCATGAATCACAAGTTATTTCATTCCGCGCTGAGTTCAAAATCGGGCAGGCGTACCATCCACATCAACGCTACACAGAATATCCCGCCTGAGAGTTAGGTTCTGTCGACATTTGACATCACCTTCCGTTCGCTCGAGATTTGGCTCGCCGCCGACCCGCATGGAGTATCGGGCGAGGGAACCTCGTCCCTACGATTACGGACCGCTTCGCACAATTGTCAACACGCCCCAAGTGATTAGTGCCATCCTACAAAATCACCATCGTAGGGCAGGGGATCTCTATCGATCAACTGAACGATCAAGGGAGTGGACAACGACCGCGATAGGATCTTCTAGTGAAGGCTATAGTAAATCTTACTCGTTATTCGCTCGCTTGATTTGTTAGTTTGCACGTGCCACAATCTAACAGATTGTGGTACAGAGGCTATAGAATTCGAGGCGGTTTCAGTTTACTTATCTTCGTCACTTCTCACTATCCGGTTCGGTGATGACGATTTCTTGGTTCGCGGGGATATTCTCAAGCACCTGCACCGTTCCGCTGAGCCAGCGAACTTCCAAACGATCGACCGTCCTAACATCACCCAGCCCCAAAAATACTCTCGGATCATTGCTGCACAGGTAACTATAGCCCGCGTGTGCTTCTTGCACCCAAGACTCATCACCCACCGTTATCCAAATTCGCGTCCCAAATCCATCGCGGTTGCTCTTGGTGCCGACCAGTTTAATGCGCAGCCAGTTTTGGCGGTTTCCACCATCGTTGCGCAGAAGATGGGCGGGGCCATTGGATTCGGTCACAGCGATGTCAAGGTCGCCATCATTGTCATAATCTCCGAAGATTGCGGCGCGCCCCACTCCCTCGTACTGAAAATAGCCCCCAGAACTTAGCGACACTTCGGTAAACGTACCGTTCCTGTTGTTGCGAAACAGTTGGTCTCGTTGGGCGTATGTGACCACGTTGGTAATCTGTTCGATATTGTCGCTAATGTGCCCATTTGCAATGTATAGGTCGAGCCATCCATCGTTGTCGTAGTCGAAGAAACCCGTTCCAAACCCTAGGAAGATGTAGCTTTCTTTACCGAGGTTTACGTCGTAAATTACATCGGTGAATGTTCCATCGCCATTGTTTTGGTAGAGCGCGTTCGTTTCTTGGGAGAAGTTTATTACGAAGATGTCCAAGAACCCATCGCGGTTAAAGTCTCCGGCGTCAACCCCCATGCTCGCCTGCGCAATTCCATCAAAGCTATAGGCGCAGCCTGAGAAAAGACCGATCTCGGTGAACGTGCCATTTCCGTTGTTGTAGAAGAGAAAGTTGGGAGTAGTGTCGTTGGCGACGTAAAGATCGGGCTCTCCATCGTTACTGAAATCCGCCGCGATGACTCCGAGCCCTTTTCCGTTGTGGGGACCACTGACGTTTGTTATCCCTGCCGCCTCGGTGACATTCGTGAATGTGCCGTCACCATTGTTCCGATAGAGTTGGTCGGGGGCGCCGACAAAGTGTTCCGGGTGGCAGTAGGTACGAATGCCCTTGACGCCGCAGGGGCGGCGCGGTACATCAACATCATAATGAACGTAGTTGACGACGTACAAATCCAAATGTCCGTCGCGGTCGTAATCGAAAAAGGTGGCGCTGCTCCCCAGCAACTCATCGCCGACGCCCGCCTTTTCGGTGATGTCGGTGAAGGTTCCATCGCCGTTGTTTCGGTATAGTATGTTCGCGCCGAAATTCGTGACGTAGAGATCGGGATCTCCGTCGTTGTCGTAGTCGGCGCAAGCGGCGCCCATTCCGTAATTTCCAGTGTTGCCAACCCCGGATTGTTCGGTGATGTCTGTGAACGTGCCATCGCCGTTGTTACGATAGAGAATACTTGTGACCAACGCCTGCGATGCGGCATCAGTCAAATATCCGCTGTTAATGAGATAAAGGTCGAGATCGCCATCGGTGTCGTAGTCAAAGAAAGCCCCGCCGGCGCCCATGGTTTCCGGAAGATGGTAGTTGCCTTTTGCCCCGCTTATATGCCGAAAATTGATGCCGGCTCCTACGGTGACATCGGTAAATTGAACTTGAGGGACATCACTGCGCACTACAGACGTCGCCGCCAGTATTACCAAGGAGGCAAACCAAGAGATTTTAATTGTGAGTAAAGAAGTTAGCCAATTTGTCGTTATGCTCATTCCCGCGATTCTTTCTCGGCGTCCTGTGCGAGACGAAAACCGATGAAACTCGTTCCCACGGCTGGATAGTGTCCCATACGATTCGAGCATTGTGTCATTTGTGCCCCGTTTGCCCACGAACCGCCGCGCACCACCCGCCTGCCGCCGTGTTTGGGCCCTTTGGCGTTTCGAGATGGCCCCCAATGATAGTAGGACTCCGAATACCAATCTGACACCCATTCCCAAACATTCCCTGCCATGTCCAAAACGCCATACGGACTTGCGCCGGTTGGATAGGTTCCCACGGGGGCGGGGCCGTCCTGATAACCGTCGACATTATTCCATACGTTGGCGTGGATTTTCGTCCCTCGGATTCGGAGCGAGAAGGCATTCCCCCAGGGCCATAGCCGTCTATCCGTTCCGCGAGCGGCTTTTTCCCATTCGGCTTCCGTGGGCAATCGTTTGCCGACCCATTTGGCGTAAGCAACGGCATCATGCCATGACACGCCTACCACCGGCTGGTCCGGCTTGGTCTTGGCAATCGTGGGCCAATTTTCTAAGCCAAGTTTCGCTCCATAGCTAACGGGGGTGTGGTCACTGTTCGCGCCGCCATCAGCAATCCAAAAGACGTGATACTCTGCATTGGTGACTTCATGCAGCTCGATATAGTAAGAATCGAGGAACACTTTGTGTAAAGGCTTTTCGTGTTGTCCTCCATCATCGTTGCCCATAGAAAATTCGCCGGCAGGAACTCGCACCATTCCTTTTGGGACTGGTGACGTTTGGGCGAAGGCAGCGGATTCATGTTTACATAGAAGATTTGGGAACGTTGGGAGCAGGTAGGCGATAGCGAAGAGTAAGGCGAGGGACGGCGGTTTAGATAAAGTCATTTCGTTTGGGACTGCAATTCTTTGAACTGTTTATAATGCTCTGCCGCCTTGGATTCGTCCCCCGCGAGTTTGTAGGCATTGGCTAAACTCGCATGGAACCTGGGGTTGGAGGGCGCAAGACGAATTGCGGCTTGAAACTGCTCTATCGCTTGGGAGTAATCCGCCAGCATGTAGTGAACGAGGCCCAGACTGTGTCGATATTCCGGGACATCGGGCTGACTGCGAACAAGCTGCCCGTATATCTCTTGCGCCATATCGTAGTCCTTGAGTTGGGCATAGAGGAAACCGAGTGCCTCCCAACATCTAGATTCCTGCGGTGCAAGTTCGATACATTTTTCAAGCGCGCTTTTCGCGCTGTCCCATTCACCTCGTTCCAAGCGAAGCAAACCTAACTGACGCCAAACATCCGGGTTGTCCGGCTGGCGAGTCACCAATCGGTCAAGCTGTTTGATTTGTTCTTCTTGAACTCGGAGTTTCTCAAAGGCTTGAAGGGTTTTATTGGCTTCGGCGCGCTTCCCGATACGTGCCAAGCAATTTCCCAAGTTGAAATGCGCTTGGGCGTGGAGGGGGTCGTGTTCTAGCAGTTTCTTGAAGCGCAAACTCGCCGCTTCAAACTCCCCTTGTCGGAAATGGGCAAGACCAAGATTGTAGATGGCGTCGACATCAGAGGGGTTGAGTTCAAGCGCTTTTTGGAGTTCGTGTTTTGCCTCATCAATCCGATTCACCCGGAGATATGCCGCCCCCAACAGTCGTCTCGCCCGGTCGTCAAGGGGATGTAGTTGAACCGCTTTTTCGAGGGGTAAAATTGCCTGATCGACGCTGCCAAGCGCGTTCAGGTAGGCTTCTCCTAGCTCGGTATAGACCTCGACATAGGTGGGGTCGGCTTCAATGGCATCTTTAAACGCTTGTATCGCATCTTTCCACTCGCCACGAATTCCGTGAAGCATGCCGAGATAGGCGTGCGCATCCGCGAGCGTGTTGTCAAGCTGCGCCGCTTGCTTGAATGCGGAGACGGCTTCATCTATTTCGCCGCGAAAAGCATCACGTAACCCTTTGTCATACAGTCGGAGAGCAGCCTCGTCGTTTACATAGGAGTCTACCGGTTGTACGAGCGCTGTTAGGATTGCGCCGCATAACAGCGCAATGTGTCTCGCATATTTAGAATGCGCCAGAAAGGTCGATAGCGGTTCGATTTCTGTTTTGGCGAGAAAGAATTTGTGCATGTTTCTGCTTTTATTTGCTATAACCCGTTGGCTCGCGAGCGGTTTGAAAGGCTGGTGCGCAATGCGCACCCTGCAGCGCTAAAAGGCTGGTGGGCAGGGGATTTACTATCGCCTTCCCTAGCCGGTCAATTGATCCCACCCTACAACTGGGCAAAGACCTGTTGCAGTTTAGGGCTGGGGGAGACCTTCTGGAAAACCGTAGGGCAGGTCGATCCGATTCGCCGGAAGCGGCCAGCTCTGTCCGCCCAAATTCCGAAAGGACTCGTGTTTGCCGCAGAGCCACAGAAACGTCTCGGCGACCTTTACCGCATCGCGAAACTGTTCACTATAGTTCTGTCCGGGGCCGTCGTAGCGGGCGGTCGCAAAATCGAAATCCGGTTCAATGACCCAATCGCGTTTAGGCGGTGTTGTTCGCCAGTAGAAGTATTTGAGCAGGTTACGTATGCCCGTCGCTGTCGAGGGGCCGCGGCGGTGCCAAATGTGATATACCGTGAGAAAGATGGTACCTGCCGGGGCAGCGGTCGAAATTGATCCACGAATCCCGCTTAGATGACACATGAATTTCGCTTTGTTGCGAACAAGGTGAGATCCTGGCAGCATCTGTGTCGGTCCCATCTCAATCGGCGTATCTTGAGGATAGTAGAACACTTGGAGGAAGTTCAACTCATGTTGATGTTTGTAGTTTCCGTCTACGTGCCAGTGCGTGGGGCCCTGCGGGCAGGGGACACGGTGGTTGCTCATCAGGACCGGGAGGTGGAAATTCGCTCCCAACAGTGATCGCACGGCGCCGGCTGCGACCGGATTGACAATGACATCCTCTATAAACCAGTCTTGACCCAGAATACCGCTCGGTTCATGATTGGAGAACTCGTTGCAGTAGTCCATTGATCGGCGGTTGGTTTCGTCGGGCACCACGCCCTCCAGCATCAGATAGCCGTTCGTACAGAATTCCAGTACCTGTGAATCGGTCAAGGTTGGCTTACAATCGTAGATTTTCATCTCGGAAGGTTTCATGATTTATCTCCAGCGTTCCAAAATAAATTCGAATCCGAGGCCGTAAGCTTCTTCGTCAGACATTGCCAATAGCGCCATGTTGGGAAAAGAGATAATCCGCCAGCCGTCTTGGACGGCGTCAAGCGCTGTCTGATATTGCCATTCGTCCGGGTTGGAAGATGCTTCTTTGAGAACGCCCGCTTCTATGTACGTCATGCCGACGACCTGCGATGCGGGGGAGGTAGTTCCGACCTGTAGGTAGAGAATGTCTTGGCGTTTTTTATCAGTTTCTGTCGCGATAGCAGTGATTTTTTGGCGGAGTTGGGCTTCGGTGAGGGTTCCGTTCCGGAGATTGGTTACGAGGGATTCCGTGATTTCTTGCTGTGTTTCGGTCATGGGGTTGTCCTTGGTTGTGCGGACTTTGTTTGAATCGTAGGGAGAGAAATCATTGCTCCGCAATGCGGGGCAAGATGCCCCGCCTACCGTGTTCGGCGTGTGGGACCAGATAATCTCTGCGGCGCCGCGATTTCCATCGTCTTCAATAGTCTCTGGGTTGATTTATTCTCTCGTTTAAACTTCGGGGACTAGATTTCGCTTGATTTCGATAATCTCGAAGATCCAGCCGCTTGGGGCGCGCAGAAATGCTACTCTTCTCTCGCCGAACTCTGCCTTTACGTCGGCAGGTTCCCGCACAGCGACGGCGCCGTTATCAATGGCTTTGGCGAGGTCTTGGTCGAAACGATTGCTGATGTAGACCAAGTGCGCGATACCGTAGGGAAGCGGCTCGTCCAAGAGAGATTCGTATGCCATCTTCTCCGCCACATGGATGTATTTGTCCCCCATCTTAATCAGGGGTAGGCGAAAGGATTCACCGTCAAGTTCCAAGGTTTCATCAAGGACAATTTCGTTGCCCATCTGCCTGTGAAACTCTAATTCCCGTTCAAGAGAGGGCACTTTGATACCAATTGTCCATAGTCCGGTTAACACAAGTTCAACTCCTCAATGAATCGAATTTGCTGTGTTGTTGTATCATTGCTATCTGCCGGTAAGCATTATCGTGAATGGAGTCCTCAGTTATGGGTTGGCGCCATGTCCCACGCCCGAATGGATGCGGCGTGGGCGCTCCCGCCGTTCGAGAACAGACGGACGCCCGTGCTGTCGGGACGGGTCGGGTAGATGCGCTGTGTGATGCACTCTCGATTGTTTGCGAACACCTCCAACACCGAGTGATCGAGGAAAATCCGAACTTCAAGCGATTCGCCGGCAGCCAACTCAAACGGCGCCGCTTGGGCGGCTACAAATCGTTCCTCCTCGGGAAGTCGCTCGGTCGCTTCCAAGGTGCGGTAGTAGGCGTATCGGATGGAGTCGTCCAAGGTTGAATGACTGACACCAACCTTCAGCGTTTTGGTAGCCCTGTCGTAGAAGATGGTGGTTTGCTCCGCGCCATCGGGAGAGCAGCGCACCTTCACACCGAATTCCCGTGCGTCTTCAGAGGACATATTGATTTCCAATTCGAGGCAGTCGCCCTGCACATCCTCAAGTGTCAATTCCGAATCGGGTGGCACGCGCAAATCTTGATGGCTGCGCTCGTTCATGCGGAGCACCTCCAGCTCGGGCGCCGGCTCGATTCGCAACCTGCTGTCTTCGTTCAGCGAGAAGATGCGTGGTACAGTCGTAACCCCGCACCACCCCGCGGCACGCGCTCTCTCCACGCCGCCCATCTCGGAAATCCAGTCGAAGAAGATACGTCGATTTTGGTTATCCAGAAGCGTTCTGGCGCCGCCGAGATGTCCGCCGGGCCAACTCATCCGCGCATGTAACTCGGGGTGGAATCGTTCGTTTTCCAGACATCCTAAATAGTATTGGGTGGCACGAAGGTGACTGCAAAAGAGCAGCATGTATTTATCGCCCAAAGGGAAGAAATCCGGCACGGCGAGGTCTTCGTCAGCCTCAGTCCAGTCTCGCGAGGATTCGTAGAACTCACCGAGGTATTCCCAATCCGTGAGATTGTCCGATTTGAACAGGTACCCCGTATCTCCCCTTCCCTCGGGATTGCCGCGGTTGAGGAGCGCGTAATAGGTGTCACCATCTAACCAAGCGCACGGGTCATGGACAGTGTACTTTCCAAAGTCGGGGTCGCCCGGCTGGGGGGCGGGAATGACCGGGTTGTCGGGATGCTTTGTCCAGCTGAGAAGCAGATCGTCTTGGCTGGTTGCCAGACAGATTCCGTCGGGGAAGCCGTAGTAGATGAAAGTTGGAACGCCCTCTTTGCTGATGAATGCACCGCCGCTGAAGCAACCAATTCGGTCGGCGGGGCCGGGGCCCGGCGCTAGCGCGGTGGGATGGTGCACCCAGTGGACAAGATCTACGCTTGACGCATGTCCCCAATGAATCTGATCCCAGTAGGCGGCTTGCGGGTTGTATTGGTAGAAGATGTGGTAACGCCCACGCCAGTAGATTGTTCCGTTGATGTCGTTCATCCAGGCTGAGGGAGGCATAAAGTGATAAACCGGTCGATGTGGATCGTTCCGGAATTTCTGCTTCAGCTCTAGTGATGAGTCGATTAGTTGCTCGGTCTTTTCTATTTCTGTTGTGTTGTCCATGGATCGGTTTCCATTTGGTAAGAGTTGAGCATTGCACGCTTTCGGTGCCGTAAACAGAAAGAGCCATGCGCAATTCGTCAAGAGCAATGCTGTTTTCAAGAGAAAATTCGGTTTCACGGTAGATTAGAGATGATTCGTTCCGATGACATGGTGGGCAGTGCCCACCCTACAGATGTACAAAGTCGAGCTTAAAAGGCGTAGGGGAAGAACTGGTGTACATGAGCGCCTCGGATTTCGCCGAAGATTGTCCATAACCCTCCGATGACATGTTGCCCCAGTATCAAGCCGACGAAAAACGGGACCGCTTTCCTATAGAGTCTAATTCCGCCGATTCGCAGTATACACCATTTTATCAGCCATGCGCAGAAAAGTGAAGCCCAAGCGACACTCAATACCCACCCACAGGCGACGGCATAACCGACCGGGTGGAACGGGAAGCCGACGAATCGCTGATGCAGCAGTGTCAGTATCATGGTTATGCCGGCACCTAGACCGACATCTATGAGCATCTGATCGTTGCCTTCCAACGGGTTTTCCAACCACACCTCCAGCCGACGGAACGACTCACTGGAGATATTGTGATAGACGTTCAACGCGCCATGCCGATACATGCTATCCAGAAACACCCAAAATCCGGCGATGGTGCCGACGATAATTGCAATCACCATTGCACCCAAGAAGCCGCGGCTCGATGCCCCAAGGGTCTGGGCGATTTTGAAGCCTTCCAACTGATGACCGACGGGATGGGAACGATATGCACGGCTCATCCAGTAGGTGCGGCTGAAGAGGGCGATGTTTCGTTGTCCCACCGTCCGCGCGCCAAACGTGTTGAGGAGCATCATTTCGGGACCTATCCATTCGGCATCGTGGGCGGGCGGTCCAATCTCTGCTCGGATTCGGGCAATGGCTACGGCGTAGACGATGTAGATCAACAGGAAAGCGATTGCAATCCAAGGCGTCATCCCGGCGTAACTCAGAGCAAGTACCAAGATAGCGCCTCCTACCAACAATCCGCCGACTGCGGTACGGTAGGTCATTGGTTCATCGGCGGTAGTTTCCGGCGGTTGACCGCGAATTGTCCAAATCGCTACCTGTTTGAGATATTTGCGACTGCTCCACAGCGCGACGAATGCGAGGACTATCCAAGCGCCAGCGGTTTCAAAACTCCTGTAAGGACCGGGAACGCTCCAGATTCCGACCGCATTCCGAAAAATGAGTTCCGTCTTCCAGAATACGTGGAAGAACCACGCGGAGAAGACCAAGTTTAAGGGCAGGAAGTAACCCAGCCCGACCACGAAGGGATAAACAGCTACGGGCGTCCAACCGATAGCGTTCCACGGTTTGGTGGTAAACAAGGGTGTGACATCGTAGGTCGGCTTGAGGGCGGGGAATGACGGAAAGATTCCGTGTATTCCATTTATCACGTCCATACCGCCGGCGAGGGCAAATCCGAGCCACAAGCCGCGATTGCCCAGCAACCCGGTACCGCCCCGCGCCAACTCAAGCGGTAGTTGGATGATTGGATAGGCTAACTTCTCATTTTCCGTCCACTGCTTTCTAACGATGGTGTTGATGCAGAGCAGCACGAGGAGCAGGACAATCAGAAAGCCGCCCCAGTACCCTGCCGGTATTAGCCAGGCTTTGAGATGTAATTTGTTATAGAGTGTGGATTCTCCGTGCTGGTATCCGACGAGCGCTTGTTCATCGACCACGCTCAGCCAGTCCGGCAGATGCTTGCCGTAAAGCACCGACCACTGGTTCTCGGGTGTGGCGAACCAGAAGGCGGTGAGATTCTGTATCATCACCAGCATCAGATCGTGCCCAAAGATCGCGGTGGCGATGGCGAGCATCACGTAGACAATCAGGAGTTCGCTTGGCTGGAAGGCGATGCCGGGGATGTATCTCTTTAGCAGGGCGTTGAGAACGACCAAGACAAAGAGACTGAAGGTTACATTGTAAAAGAGCGTAAAGAGGGTCGAGAAAACGGGGCGATAGATGGTTTCCGCTTGCATAACCCAATAGAGGTTTATCGGGATCAGGATAATCCCCAAGATGACTGGACGAATGAATCGTCCCTGACTATTGGATTGCAATCGTGTTTGTGCGCCTCCTTCAGGTGTTAAGCGAGTTCCAGTAATATAGTTTTCCTTCTAAAGCAATCTACCAATCGGACAATCGGAAGATTGGAAGACAGGAAGGTTGGAAGGTAGATGGATCTGGCAAGACGAATCTGATCTTCCCACTGTCTTGTGCTGCTTGACGCTAGGATGAGCGTCTTTCAAGGCCCTTGCCCGGCTCCACCGTCAATGAAAAGTATGACATGTCCGTGCTGCGGAAGATGTCCTCAACTCTCTTGACGAAAATTCGCTTCCGCTGCTCCATATCAGCAGAGGTGTAGACTCCGGCACCGTTCAGATACAAGTACTTCTCTGACTTTATCAGTTCGCCGACTATACGGAACTTCTGCCATTTGGCGCCGAAATTGAAAAACTCTTCGATCTGGTAAGTAAGAAGGACAATCATCGTGAGCACCAATGCCGCAAGTCCTACCTTTACCTTGTATCCCGCCGGCACAGCGAATGTCAATGCGATTGCCAAGGCAGTGAGAACATTGCATGAAATTGCGACAATCCGCAACAACCTGTAAATTCTCTGGTTCCGCACGGCGCATTGGTCAAAGTATTTAAGTTGGTCGTCAACTCTATCGTTAATATACGATTCTATGTTCATTCTAACCTCCTAGGGTAGCGTTTATGATAATCGGTTGAAACAAAACTCACCGCAAAAACTGTCCTAATTCATTAAAGTGAAAAACGTACGTCGACTGCTGACTCAAACTGTGAAATGCCACTTTAGCAAAATGTGTCCGCGCACCCAGGTAAGTCTACTGCTTGCTCTCCAAACGTCTCAATATGGAATGCAATCGCGGAGGCCGCATCAACTATAGCCTCATCGCAGGTGTGTCCTTCTCCCGCGACGACGCCCTTCAAACCGAGCGGATATGCGACATAACCGTCTATGTGCTTTTCGACGATAATCTTAAAGGACTGCATTCGATCTTTGTCCCTCGCGAATAACTTAGATGTTTCGGTCGGCAACCGGGCAGCTTCGCACCTATTTACTCAAAACGATATAACGCAGATTTTCGACATCCGCAACAGTGAATTTGCATTTTATAGTTAAAAGCGTTAGCCTATGTCAACTCACATGAATGTCGGGTCAGATATTCAAGGACCTCGTCCTGCATTTTTCGCATCTCCGACCGATATCCGCTTGAGATGCGTGGAAATTCCTCAGGTGTCGCTTTAACTCGTAATTGCAAAAGTAGGTTCTGAAAATACTCTATGCGTTGCTGACTCGCTTTAAGTTCTTTATCATTGTGAATCATTTTGTGACCTCTACGATACCTCGACGTGTCCCATCACGTTTAACTTGCCAACCAAGGATAAACTCATCAAGCGTTTCTAAGAACAACAAGGATGGACGTATCCAAAAAACACTGGCTCCGAATTCGTTCGTTGCTTGTTGATGGTTCAATAGTCTTTTCTCGTCCTCGGGCAAGTTGTTATATCGAAATCGTCATCAAAAATAAGTACGAGATCGATATCGTTAGGTTCGGGTTTAGACGTGATATAACTTCCAAAAATTATCAATCGCTGGAGATGGTTTGTATCCTTGGCAAGTTGATGAATTCGTCGCAAACGCGCAGACATTATTTCTCGCTGTGAGGTCCCGCGACCAAATTGAGCAATCACTTCATCAATCGTTGCCTGATGTAATCCCTCAGGTAATTCGCCTGCTTCATTCAAATTTGGAAGTGACACTCAACTAGCCTCTAATCTGGGGAAAGTGTTGCTAGCTCCCCTTTTCACACGCCGTCAACAGAGTTTATAGAACAATTGCTTAACTTTCTAACCCGTTATTTGTTGGCTTAGATGATGAAACGAAACCCCTCGCTATGCAGCAACAACGGATGTGCATCTGATTGTGTGTAGTTACGCACGTTAGACCCATCTACCGCTTTCTCGACAGTTTTGACATCAGCGTCCGGTTTATACTTTGCGCTGGGCATTATTGCGCTTTATTTTCCAGTAATAATTGTTTCTAATAAGACTTACGTAGCACCAGCAGGTCGGGAATCGGAGTTCCCTCGTACAAGGGTCGCGACCTGGAGATCGCGGGATCTCTATCGCACTCGCTATCGGCTCGTTTGATCCTACAGAAGACGCAATTTCTGACAGTGCGGAGTATAAATGCCGCGCTGTTTTTGATTTGTGCTTCTAATATCCGTGCAAGTCGTTTACGTCTAGGTATAAGCCGTGTAGCTGGGAGCGATGTCACCCACGGCGATGGGGCGGCTTTCGCGGGCGGATCGTATTGCGGCTAAGGTGCACCGCACCGCATGCACACCGTCCTCGCCGGAATAACGCGGCGGCGAGTCATTGCGGACACAGTCGACAAGATGGTGGACTTGGTTTATATGCCCGCGGCTGTAATAGCTGATGTCAGATTGCCAAACGTCGTCGCCTCCCTCGTCAAAGCGGAAGGCGCGGGTTTCCTCCCCTTCCCGATGCAAGAGAAGATGCTGCTGCTCACCGTTCCACAGCAGATTGTGACCGCCCTCTCCCAGCACCTCAATCATTCCACGCTCCCCGATGACGGTTGTGCTGAAGCCTTGCATGTAGTCGTATTTGTCGTTCAGCCGCTCGGCTCGCATCCAGAGTCCTTGGCAATCGGTGTCCTCATACTTCCATGTAATTATGGGAATATCGACATCGGGAATCGAGTAGGGATCGTGTGCGGCGCCGCTTCTCTTTGAATCCGTTTGACAAGTGCCGGTGACGGCGGAGATTTCGGCGATGCGGGCATCTCCCATGAGGTATTCGGCGGTGGCGAAGAAATGTACGGCGTGGTCGAAGATCCACGGATAGTCGCCTCCGCCTGATTTCTCTCCGTCTACGCGCCAGTTACGGGTTTCGGGAATTTCCTCGACTACCTCTCTTTGCTGCTCGAACCACGCGCCGTGCCGTTGGCGTATTTGGAGAGGACGTCCAATCTCTCCGGCATCAATCAGTTCCCGCGCCTTCGTGTGGGATGTGATAAAGACATAAGTTTCACCGACAACGAGCTTGACGCCGTTTCTCTTTACCGCCTCGCAGGCTTCGAGCCCTTCAGCCACGTTTCGGCAGAAGGGCTTTTCGCAATGGACATGCATTCCGGCTTCGGCGGCTTGGCGGGTCATTGACGGATGCAGGAAGGTCGGAGTGGCAATGTCAACGGTGTTGATTTCGGCGTTTGCCAACATTTCCTCATAAGAGTTATAGATGGTCTCAATACCGTGTTCTGAAGCAAATCGATCCGCTCTAGCCCTATCAAGATCGCAGATGGCAACAACTTCGGCGTGAGGATGGCTTGCGTAGCCTTTCAAGTGTGAGGAGGCGACAAGCCCCAGCCCGACGATGCCAACGTGTACGGATTTCATTCAGTCCTTGTTAAGATTTCTGTGGATTGGAAGAAAAAAACTGCGACTCCCGACGAGTCAGGAAACCACATTTGTAGAGGGTAGCCCTTTTGCTTAGGTTGCCAGTATAGAACGTTATCCCAAACAACAGATTGAATTAGGATTTTCCTCTGCGGAGTCAAGTTGAATGAATAGTCCTTCAGCAGCAAGAGCTAACTCGTCATCTGTTAAAGGTGGAACATCCAGGTTGGCTGTCAAGCGTATAATTTCAGAAGCCAGCTCGTGTTTTTCCGGTTCTGGAAGTTGGTGAAACGACTCCAATAATCGCTCTGTGGATGCATTCAAATTGAACCTTCACCTGCCTTTCCGGTTGATTTGCCACCATTTTTACGCCCGATTTCATCCATGCAGATGGTGTTTCGTGGATTCGGCGTGTTGGTAGTGCAGACGAAGCAAATCAAAACCGAAATCGTCTTCCATGTGCCGCCAAACCGTATGGATGTGGTTGGCGTTGTTCTGCGTGTTGTCGTATTCGGCGAAGAAGAATGGCCCGTGAAGACGGTAGTAGTGGGGCTTGCCCCGTTCTTCGGCGCCCGCCCATGCAAAATGAACATCGTTCAGATTGGCATCGCGTAGTTTCCGAATTTCTATGTCGGCGATCTCCCGCGGCAATCGATTCACATACTCATGAATCAACTTCACAAGAAGCTCGCGCTGCGGGGTCTCCATTGACTCGACAGCCAAACCTTGCACCGCCCCAACCTCGACTTTCAGTTGTTCGCGAGTCAGAATATCGGGAGGCGCGGTCGGGTTGATTACCGCTTTTCCTCTCTGATCGGTCTTCAAGCTGCCGAGAAGTTGACGCGCAAGGTCTTCCTCGGCGGAGAGAATGCGCAGCCCTTTGTCGGCGCCGTGCCGCACTTCCGCGGGATTGGAGCCGAAAAAGGAGGGATTTGGAGAGATGAATTCCCGATTGATTACGGTAAAGTGGAGCGAAACATGGTGTCCTTCCGCCCGCCAACCCCAAGGTTCGTTATTTGTCGGGTCGCCGAAAACCGAGAAGAAATATTTATCCGGGTCACGCGGAAATCGGGTATCGCCCTCGGCGCGTTCAATTTCGCCGAGTGTCGGTTCGAGGTCGATGATTGCGGTTGCTTTGCTATACCCCTGTTCGCTCAACCCGCATTCCATCAGTTTAAAGGCAGCCTTCCGCTGCGCGTCATTCATCTCCTTGAGCAGTACGCCTTTTCTTTCCCACAACTCCATGGGGACGAAGTGCCAACGCAGCCGCTCGGCATCGGCAAACTGAAATTCCGCCTTTTGGCGCAGGGCGGGCGTCAGAGTCTCCAGGAAATTCGCGCACGCAGTCGCCATCCGTTCGGCGGTTTCCGGGGCGGGAATGGTTAAGTGGGGTTTCGAGTCATTTTGAGTGTGGGTATGTTCGGCCATGTAAATAACCTCTATTTGTTAGGTGTTCAGTGGCTAGTGATTAGTGGTTAGTAAGAACACTCGGCGTGTGGACTCTTCTGTGTAAGTCTGATTTAGAGCTCGATATTCCCGCTTTCTTCCAGTGCCTGATTTAATCCGTTCATTATATCGCTTAAAGCCACAGAGTCGAGCTGATTATGTGTACGCAACCTGGGGACGATTTATGATCTAGACACGTTAATCATGGCTTTGACCGAGCCGGTCGTTTTGTCGAGGGCGGTTTCAAAAGCCTCGGGCGCTTGATTCAGCGCGAAGCGATGTGTGATAAGTTGCGTCGGGTTTATTTTTCCGGAGTCGATGAGATCGACAGCAATATCGTAGTCGTGTGTTCCGTTTTCGGCGCCGTAGCATACCGAGAAGATGATTTTTGCCTCTTTTTCCAAAGCCCCCTCCAAGTTTATCGGGACGGGATTGGGAAATACGCCGGTAACCACTACCGTTCCTTCGGGTTTGACAACGCTTACGGCTTGGTCGATGGTCGGGGCGGATCCACCGACGGTCTCAATGACCGTGTCGATAGGCTCTCCGCCTGAAATGTCCTGTACCTGCTCAACCAAATCGCCAGTCCCTAAGCGGATGATGCCGTCCGCACCCATCGCTTCTGCCATCTGTACCTGTACGTCGTACTTGGCTACAATGTAGGCGCGTTTGGCGCCAAATACTTTTGCCACGGCAAGGGAAAGCAAACCGATTGTTCCGCCGCCCAACACCAACACAACCTCGCCGGGCTTAATATCGCCGTAGCGGCAGGCGTGAACGCCGACAGCGACGGGTTCGACCATTGCCCCTTGTTCGTGGGTAAGCGATTCCGGGAGAGAGTGAATTCCCGAACTTTTGACCGCCATGTATTCCGCGAAACCACCACCCCACGGCACGCGAGCCTTGTTCGGGCAGTGGAAGTATGCGCCGCCCCTGCAGGATGAGCAACTTCCGCACGCATAGTGGCGCGTGAGGTCCACACAGACACGATCGCCCTCGTTGACGCCTTCGGTTCCCGCCCCGACTTCCACAATTTCGCCGCTGACCTCGTGTCCGAGTACGGTGGGCTCCGGGTACGGTCGGACGGCGTACCAGTGCAAATCGGAGCCGCAGACGCCGCTGCTCATCACTTTTAGGACGGCGGTAGTCTCGGTTGCGTGAGGAATTTCTGTTCGTTCAACGCGCATATCGCGCGCGCCGTGCATAAACGCCGCCTGCATACTCATAGTCTCATGAATTCCTGTGCGCAGAAATTGTTATGGGGAAATCGCGTCACACCTCTTCGATCACGCCACGCTTCCGCACCTTCTTTAATTCAACCCCCATTCGGGAATGGGATTATAATCTCATCCCAAAATACAGTCAAGGGAAAAGCAGTAGCCGGTGACCTGTGGTCAGTGGTCAGTAAAGGCGGTGGGGAGGAAAAGAAGTGATCCGTAGATCTCTATAGGAATTCTATAGTCTTGGGATCTCTATGGGAACTCTATCGCATTCGCTATTCACTCACTTAATCACTCGTTAGCCGCTCGCTTCATCTCCTTTGATCACGCCTCGCAACAGCTAGAGATAAAACGTCGGGGCAAGATGCCCTTCCTACATTAAAGGGTAACAATTTGGGTTAATCTATTCCATCGATCGATTGTTGCAAATCGGCAATAACTATGAGATAATGCGGGGATATGGTATGATTTATTTACACAGCGCTTAGATTCCGGAGGAATGGTCTCATGATTTACGGGTCAGGTAGTCATACGTACGAAGTTCAGGAAGACTGGTGGCAATTGCCCGAAGGATGGAATTTCGGCTGGATTCCGGCGGTGGCAGTGGATTCGCAGGACAGGGTTTATGTCTACAGCCGCAGCGAGCACCCCTTGGTGGTTTTTGATCGCGACGGCAACTTTCTCGCGTCGTGGGGGGACGATATCCTTGTCGATGCGCACGGAATTTTCATTGATGCCGAGGATAATATCTATTGTGTCGATCGCGACGCGCACATTATGCACAAATTCAGCTTGGATGGCGAACTGAAGATGTCGATCGGCAATTCAGGTCAGCCGGGCACCGAGGGTGAACCGTTCAATCGACCGACTGATCTCGCATTGGGTCCGGATGGCGAGATGTTCATCAGCGATGGCTACGGTAATGCGCGTGTACACAAATATTCGCCCGAAGGGGAACTGATAATTTCGTGGGGCACGCCGGGGACGGGTCCCGGAGAGTTTGATTTGCCGCATTGTGTTCGTGTGGATCCGCGCAACCGCGTGATGGTCGCAGACCGCAGCAACAACCGCATCCAGTTCTTCACGCTTGATGGCGAGTACATCCAAGAGTGGGGCGGGTTGAAGCATCCGGACACCATTTACATTGATGAAGACGACATCGTTTACATTGCGGAGATGGATCAGCACCTCACGATTATGACACTTGATGGGGAAATTATTACTCAGTGGGGGAGTGAGCGCGGGAACGAGGTGCCCGGGTTGTTCTATGCTTGCCCTCACGGTATCTGGGTAGATTCGCATGGGGACATGTATGTGAGCGAGGTGCAGGCGGATGGCCGGCTGCAGAAGTTCATCCGGCAGAGGTAAGTAAGGGGTGTGATTCGGGCGAGTGGACTCGAGTGCGCAGTCTGGATTTGACGGTTCAGACCGAGCATTGATGGCGCGCGTCGAGCTAGAGATGTTTGAAGTGTAAAACTTGCAACAGTGTTGAACCTGAAAGGACAGGAAGAGTATGTCTCATGACAATCCAACGGCGCGGTGCATAGAGGGTGACCGTTATGAAGCCGAGGTGCCGGATACGCTGGATTTGGCGGACAGGATGGGGTTGGCTATCAATGCCCTGACCAATGTTTGGGACGCCGAGTCACGATGGGGGTTGAAATTCATCGTGGACTTCTCGCGTAAGCCTGCGGTGTTATTCGTCAACCATTTGATTGATGTGTATCTGAATATTCCGCCGAAATTTGTAGAGGCGTTGGCGTTGTGCCGACTGGCGTCCGGGAATAGCGACGATCTGGATGTCGATACCGGGGTTATTCAGGCGCAGGTAGATCTCATCGGGGCTGATGGGCTCACCTATTGTCCCACGGATATCTTCGACACGGTTCCTATGGGAATAGCTCACTTTGCGGAGGGTGAGGCTAATGAGATGACGCCTTTCGCCGAGATCTGGGGCGAGGGTAGACAACTCGTCACGATGTCGATACTGGCGCAGGTTGACGACAACCCGCAATGGATTGAGATTGGCAAACGCAAAGTCGATCGCATTCTGTCCCTGACGCGAGAAAAGGATGGTTTCAGGTTTCTCTGGAGAGCACAATACCATCCGGGACAGAATCCTCCGAGCAATGCCGATGAACCGGGTATGATGCCGGACGAGGGCGGCGGCTTATATAGCAAGGAAGATCTGTTCACAACGGTATATTCGATAGGATCGACCGGTCACGGCGCAGGACTTCTGTACCGCGTTACGGGTTATGAACCTGCTCTGGAGTTGTGCCGCGGTTTGGCTCGCTGGGCGTTGGCTCGCGTTTTCAACGACGAAGATGGTCGATACACGTTCTGGCATTTTCATCACGGGCTTTACGCGCTGATGGCGGTGTGCGAATACGGTTACGCAATCGGAGATCGCGAGGTATTGGAGCGGGTGGATGCATGCTACCGTTGGGCACGCGAGATGGGTGACCCGCTCATCGGTTTCTATCCCGAGGTTCAACAGGGGACCGACAGGTACCTCGAAAGGTACGGCAATTCGGTTGAGATCTGCGAAGTCGCCGATATGGTCTGGCTGGCGCTGTACTTGACCCGTGCAGGGTTGGGCGATTACTGGGACGATATTGATAGATGGGTGCGTAATGTGTACGCCCAAGGTCAACTCTGCAATCCGCACCTGTTTGAACACATCCCGGATGATTATTACAATACGGAGCCGGACAACCGGTTGTACAGAGACAGCACGAATATTCGGGAAAGATCCGTTGGGTCGTTCTTTGGCTGGATGCGCGCCAACGAAGCCCTAACCGTGAATCAAACTCCGGAAGGTCCTAAATTGATGGATTCCTCAATTATGCACTGCTGTACAGCTAACGGCTCACGGACGTTTTATTGTGTGTGGGATAGCATGGTGAGCAAGACGGGCAATTTGGTGAAGGTGAACATGTTGCTTAATCGCGCCTCCGAATGGCTCGACATCGACAGCTATTTGCCGGCAGAGGGGAAGGTTGTTCTTCGGATTAAGGATGCGCCGGAAGTGGCAGTGAGAGTTCCCGAGTGGTGCGCGCCCGATGCGGTGCAAGTTACTGTTGGTTCGGAGAGCCGCCGTGGGTTGGTTGAAGGGCGTTATCTTCGGGTCGGTTGGCTGAATCCGGGCGATCAAGTCACGCTGAAGTTCCCTGTGGTGCAACGGGTGGTACATCGGGTGCTCGGGGAAGTTCCGTACAAATTGGAACTGCGCGGATCAGATGTTGTCTCTATCGATCCAAAAGGCGTGGCTTATCCTCTTTATGAAGATGTGCCCTCCGGTAAGCAGTTGAAGAGAACACGTTTTGTTCCTAACCTGAAAGGAGTTATCTGGTAGCAGGCGAATCGGCTCAATTCTAGTGATTGACAACCGGATGATGTGTCAAGATTGGAGAAAGATATGCTGACAGATGCCCAGAAACACCATTTTGAAGCGTTGGGATTTCTCTGTTTGAGGAACTTTTTCCCTGCTGACGAATTGCAACGGTACACCGATGCGTTCAATGAAACATTGAAACGAGCCAAAGGCGTAGAGGTACTGGAGACAAACGAAGAGAGAAGGACGATAGCTACCCTCCGGTTCTTCGAGTCGAATCCAGCGGTGTACCACCCACTGCTTGACGGCGACAAACTCAACGAACTTATTGGCGATTTGCTCGGCGAAGAGTATGTGTTCACGGTTTCGGAGGGCGCGCTTCGCACGCATAATACGAACTGGCATCATGACGACGTTGCGCCCGAGGGGCATCTCCATCTGAAAGTGATTTTCTATCTGGAACCTGTCAGGGCGACGACCGGCTGCCTTTGCGTCCTGCCGGGGAGCCACTTTCTTCCCTACCGGGAGCGGATGGAGAAACATGGCGAAGACATTCTGCCTCTCGGGAAGGATGTTCCGGGCATCTATCCGATTGAGACGGATCCGGGCGATCTGCTAGTTTTCAATGTGAAACTTTACCATGCGGCATTCGGGGAGGGAGCGAAACGGCGCGGGATTTATATCAACTTTATACAGAAGCCCAGAACCGCGGCGGAGGCGGAGTACATTAAGTGGTTGTACCATAAAGACGGAGGATATTACACGCCGGAAACGTTCAAAGATGCGCCGCCGAGGCGGATGCGGATGCTCCGATTTTTGAAGGAGGCATGTTACGAGTCGGAATAGAACACTTGGAGCGGGCGTCTTGATAGGGGTGGTGGAAGGGATAAAGTGGATTACACCTGTTCGAATGCTTTTTCCATGCAGGGTTATGTGTCTGCTTGAAGGGATTTCTATCGCCTTAAGATCTTGATCCCCACCCTACAAATGTACAAAGTCGAACTTGGAAGCATGCTTTGAATCCACAGGAGGTGAAAAATGCTAACGGAAACCCAGAAACACCGTTTTGAAACCTTAGGATTCCTCCGTTTGAAGAATTTTCTTCCTGCTGAAGACTTGCAGCTGTACACCGATGCATTCGATGAGACATTGAAAAGAGCCAAGGGTCTCAAGACGCTGGAGACAAACGAGGAGAGGAGGATGATAAATGCGCTCAAGTTCTTCGAATCCAATCCTGCGGTCTATCATCCGCTGCTTGACAGCGACAAACTCAATGAGCTCCTTGAGGATTTGCTCGGCGAAGACTATGTTTTTACGGTTTCGCAGGGGACTATTCGGACGCACAACACAAAGTGGCATCATGATGACATATCACCGGAAGGGCATCTTCAACTGAAGGTGATTTTCTATCTAAATCCTGTCAGAGCAACAACCGGCTGCCTCACCGTGCTGCCGGGCAGTCACTTTCTTCCTTACCGAGAGCGGTTGGAGAAATACGGCGAAGATATTCTTCCGCTTGGGAGGGACATTCCCGGCGTGTATCCAATCGAAACGGATCCGGGCGATCTACTGGCGTTCAATGTGAAACTTTACCATGCGGCATTCGGCGCGGGCGTGAAACGGCGCGGGATTTATCTTAACTATCTACAAAAACCGCGAACGCCGGAGGAAGCGGAGTACATCAAGTGGCTCTACCACAAAGACGGAGGGTATTACACGCCGGAAACGTTCAAAAATGCCCCGCCGAGGCGGTTGCAAATGCTCCAATTCTTGAAGGAGGCGTGTTACGATTTAGAGCGCGTTTGAATGGTCGCGGCGGTCAATTATACAAAAAGCAAAGGCTGGTGCGCAGTGCGCACCCTACAAGAGCCGCGAACGGAGGAGACGGAATACATCAAGTGGCTGTACCGCAAAGATGGGGGATATTACACCCCCGAAACGTTCAAAGATGCCCCGCCTCGACGGTTACGGATGCTGCAATTCTTGAAGGAGGCGTGTTACGAGTCGAAATAGAGTGCATTGGAAACAACCAACCTGAATGGGCACGATGGAGAGGACTAGAGCAATACCAATAATTATTTATACACTGGGGTAGGTTCGATCAACCGAGTGGATAACGAGGGCGATAGAGATCCCTTTCCCAACCGAAGCGGTATTTATTAAGTATCGTAGGTGCGGTTGGAAACCGCACCTACCGAATATGTGCAAATATCAATGGAATCGACGATAACACTGATAAAACAAGAGCCAAAAAGATCTTTTGATGCGAATGGCAACAGATGATTGTGGAGGATAAAATGGAATATTTGTCGTATGGAAAAACAGGTTTAGAAATTTCACGGCTCTGTTTCGGTGCAGGACGGATTAGGGATACGTGCGATACCTACGAAGCGGGCGGCAAACTGATGTTGAGCGCTTTAGACGAGGGGATTACTTTCTGGGATACCGCCGAGGGTTACGGGACACAACCCCATCTCGGCGAGGCGGTGCGCCAGATTCCTCGGCACAAGGTTGTCATTCAAACGAAGAACGGTGCGAAAGACTACAAGGGCGCCTCCGCCAGCATCACGCGTTCACTCCGTGAGTTGAAAACGGATTACGTTGATGTGCTGCTGCTGCACGGCATCTCCACACCCGAAGATCTAGTCTCGCGCGAGGGTGCCTTGGACGCATATCGGGAAGCGAAGGAAGTTGGCAAAGTCCGCGTGATCGGGTGTTCCACGCATGTCTATACGGGCGCCGTGATGGATGCGGTCATCGATCATCCCGAAGTCGAGGTTATCCTGGCGACGGCGAATAAGGAGGGCAGGCTGTTAGAGGGCGGCTCCCTTGATCGGCATCTGGAATACCTCCAGCGCGCGTATGACCTCGGAAAAGGCATCAGTATCATGAAGGTTATCGCCGCGGGCGAAATTTCGGAGGCAGACATGCTAGAATGGATTGAGTGGGGTTTCAACCTCGAATCAGCACATGCGATTAATCTTGGAATAACGGAGTATCGCCATATCACATTGGATGTCGGGCTGGCAGGTGCGAGTGCGAGACGACGTTTGATACAGCACAAAGCGGCTTAACGTTCAGATGAATCAACCCCGCATCAAACCGCATCCCACGTGAATCGTGAGAGGAATCCCACCCTCCGCGCTTCACATCTGAGGAGCTTCGACGCCTTTGCAAGCAGAGAGGAAGATCTCGTTCTATCGCCCCCTGATTCTGGGAGCGCTGCTGATACCAATCAACCTCTACTGGCTAATGCATGCGGAGTCGCTCAACCCCGCCGTCTATTCTACGCTTTTCACGCTCTTTTATAACGTGACGTTCAGCATCTTTGTGTTAGTGATTCTGAACGCACTGCTAAAGAGAGCCGTCCCACAGATCGCTTTCCAACCGAGCGAGATCCTCATCGTTTATGTAATGCTATCGATCGGCACCGGAATCTTCGGTCATGACCTGATGATTGTCGTGGTCCCGACGCTGACCTCTATGTGGGCCGCCACGCCGGAAAACGAGTGGGCGGTGCTGTTTGGGCGTCATATCCCTCAATGGCTCACCGTATATGACGAAAGCGCTCTCATCGCATTCCAAAAAGGGGAGACCACGCTTTACGCTGATAGGAACTTGAGCGCATGGTTGCTACCGGTGACATTCTGGAGTGGGTTCCTAGTAGTGCTTCTCTTCGTTCTGCTGTGCATGAACGCCATCATCAGGAAGCAGTGGACGGAAAATGAGAAATTGTCCTACCCGGTCATCCAGTTGCCGTTGGAATTAGCGAGGGGCGGGACAGGATTGCTCTCGAATCGGGCGCTATGGATTGGATTCATCTTGACCGGCAGCATTGATGTCATTAACGGTTTGCACGGTCTCTTTCCGGTTGTTCCCAGTTTAAAAATCGTGTACAATCCCGCGCCGCTGTTCACGGCAAAGCCGTGGAACGCCATTGGCTGGACGCCGGTGGCGGTGTATCCTTTCGTGATCGGGTTGGTCTACTTCCTGCCGGTGAACCTCTCGTTTTCGGCGTGGTTTTTCCACCTGTTCTGGAAGGCGGAACTCATCTTCCGGCGGTCGGTCGGAATTTGGCATACGCCGGGACCGTATCGGAGCTATCAGACATCTGGCGCGTGGATAGCGCTTACCATCCTCGCTTTATGGTCAAGCCGAAAATACCTGCAACAGGTGCTGGGCTGGGGTATTCGCGGCGATCCGCCGGAAGGAGCCGAGGCGAACGAGCCAATGCGCTACCGGACTGCGCTGGTCGGGATGGTGGCGGGCATATGTATCTTGGTGCTGGCGTTATACTTTACCGGCATGTCGGTGGCGATTGCCGCCCTTTTTCTTCTAATCTATTTTCTCTACATGATCGCGCTTGCGCGTATCCGCGCCGAAACGGGTCCGCCGGCGCACGATGCCGAGTGGATAGGTCCCGAGCAACTCATTCTGAACGGGCTAGGGGCACGCCGCACGGGCGCGCGCAACATCGCGCTGTTCACAAGGCTGTATTGGATGAGCCGGGCGTATCGGTCTCATCCGGTAGGTCATCAGCTTGAAGGTTTCAAACTTGCGCAGACCGTGGGGGCGTCGAGCCGAAGGTTTCTGGCGGCGATGATTCTCGCCTCAGTTGTCGGCACAGTCGCGGGCTTTTGGGCATACACGGATGCCATGTATCGCCACGGTACGGGAACCCGGTACAATCTGGGATCGGAAGCGCTTCGGCGCCTCGAGGTGTGGTTGCAAAACCCGGGCGAGGGAAACGATCTCATGCTACGGGAGGTGGGTTTGGGGGCCGGCATCACGGCACTGTTTACGGTGATGCACCATCGGTTTGTCGGCTTTCCGTTTCATCCTGTCGGGTATGCGGTGGCTTGCGGTTGGGTGATGAGCGCGATGTGGTTCTCCGTGTTTCTCGCGTGGTTGGTGAAGTGGGTGATACTGAAGTTTGGAGGGATTCAGCTCTACCGCAAGCTAGTGCCGTTTTTCTTGGGGGTGATTTTAGGGCAGCATGTCATCGGTGGACTGTGGACAATCATACGTGAGATTGTCGGCGGATATGGGTATCGTTTTTTTCCGTAATTCACCTCAGATTGCTGCCCGTTCTCATAACTCGGGCTTCCAACCCGACCGACTAGATCGGAATTTTGGAGAAAAAACGGGGATTCCATATTCGATCTGATGATTGAAGGCAGTTTCAAGGCGGAATTTCCGGTCTCTACCATCCTTCAAAGGGGTACCACATTTGTGGATTTGTCCACTTTTGTGTACATTTGCCGAAACCCTTTACCGGTAAGGGTTCAAACCCCTGTTTGAGCCAAATCTCGCTAATTGCGTCCACAAATGTGGTACCCCTTTATACTTTGCTGTGGAATGCCATCTCCCCTACCTGAAAAGCCCTGGAATCCCCGTGCTGCCTTGACGCAACGCATTCACAGAGTCCAAATTGGAGCGTGATTTTGGTTTTGGCATGGACTTTGCTTTGTAATGGGTAAAGCTTGAGTTTCTAGGGACGCCTGAACCATCTTGGTTAGCAATCTGTTTGAAGATTCTAAATGTATCTTCTGAGAGGGGGACATTCTGATTTTCAAACAAGTTCTTGAGCGTGCATTTCCGCTCACAGGCAAAAATTTTTGTTATTGACACGCTCAAGAGCGTGTTTTACACTCTAAGCGTGGCAACTCTTAATCAAAAGGAGATTATCCGATGAAAGTCCGCAGCTTTTCACAACAACAACGTTTCGTCGCGATATCATTTGCGTTGGCATTAGCCTGTGCTATTCCTATGCTCGTTGCCGAGACTGACAGCGACACATATTCCGATCCCGATGGTGAATGGCAATCGTGGGCTTGGGTTCGCAATGATGGCATCGCGCAAGTCGGTGACTTATTAGTCTCCGATTCTGCACACCAATATTCTATCTGGAACAAACACACCAAAAAGCTCCAATTCGACATTGAATATCATCACAAAGTGAAAAATAACAACACTGGACTGTTTGCCGAAGACATGACCGATGAGTTTCAGGTTAGTATTAACCCGGGCCAATTCTTTGTATCCACCCATGTCTTTAAATCCGGTGATTGCATGGCAAACCCCGGCAATTACACTTTTAGTGCATACACTGCGGCACGCAAAGGGACTGGCGCCAAAGCTGGCTCGTTGACCGATGATATTACAGTACCGTGAGTTGTGGGGGAAACAATTCTCCCTCCGTGATGAGCGGTTAGTATTTTTATGCACACTCTCCGCTCATCACTAACCTGTTGAACAAGAAAATGCTATGACATTAAAACCGTTTTCTTTCTTCGGTGTTTTTCTTGTTTTTGTTCTCCTGCCGTGCGCATTCGCCCAGATTGATTTGGTTCCCCACGATGTGCTTGAATTGCGCCCCGAGGGGTATGTCTATGCCGATTACCCCGGCGTGTTTGACAACGCCAATGGCGAAGGCCTCACGATTGAGGCATGGATTTATTTGACCGATCAACCGAAAGACGGTCGTTTCGATAATCTAGACACACGCGAGGGACAGTGGATAATATTTGCCAAACCTGGAAGCTATACTGCGGTAATCCGTGGGCGAAACCTCGACTCGCGCGCTGACATGCTTGAACCGCATGGCACTACCTATCTCCAATTTGCGCAATCAAAACAACCGACAGAAAATAACCGTGGTGATGGCGGTATTTTTGTGCCCATACGGATCGAAGACTACCCGTTGAGGCGTTGGACTCATATTGCCTATGAGCTAAAACAGGAGAAACATAGGGTTATACGGTTTCCGTTTTTCAACCGCAAACCCTTAGGGTCTGGAATTAAGCCGGGCCTGATGGGGCGCACGCCCGCTCCCTTCGTAATTGGCGGATCGCCAATTATACAGTTCAAGGAAGGCGCTCGATGGGGACAACAATATACCTCAATGAAGGGCTACATTGACGGCGTTCGCGTATCTAAGGGGTTCCGTTACGACATACATGGCAATATTCACCCGAAACGCCGATTTTCCGCTGACGCACGCACGATAGCACTTTGGCACTTTGAGGAGGGGCCCGGTGCGCCTTCTTATGCCGATGCCTCAGGTAACGGCTATACCCTCACCGCGGGCGGTTCGCTCTCCGTTCATCCCCGCGATAAGGTGGCTATCACTTGGGGTAGGATAAAGCGGGGTACGTTTTAGAAAATCCGAGACTTTACATGAAATTCAACACAATTTCTTCCTACGGTATTGCAACCTTCATCATATTGATTCTCGCCGCTCCGAGCGTCATTGCTCAGCATGAGTCGGTCCCTCGAGATGTCCTTGAACTGCGTCCCGATGGGTATGCCTACGCCGATTACCCCGGCGTTTTCGACAATGCCAATCGCGGCGGACTCACGATTGAGGCATGGATTTATTTGACCGATAAACCAGAAGATGCAAATTTCGACGATTTAGCTACAGGTGGGCAGTGGGTAATTTTTGCCAAGCCTGGAAGCTATTCTGCAGATCTCCGTGGCAGAAACCTTGGCTCCAAATTTGACATGGAGGAACCGGACGGCACAGTCTATCTCCGATATACGATATCGTCGCAACCGTCACCTAAGGTCGGCGCTCCTGGCGCCGTTTTTATACCCCTTCGGCCTCACGAATACCCGTTAAGGCGTTGGGTACACATCGCCTATCAGATTAAGCAGGAACAAAACAAGATTACGAGGCAGTATTTTTTCGACGGCCGAGGCAAAGGTCAGGGACGTACAAACAGTGTGATGGGCCGAACGCCCTCCCCGTTCGTGATTGGCGGGGCGCCGATTGTAAAGTTCAAGGAAGGTGTTCAGTGGGGGCACCGACATGAATCCATGAGAGGCTATATTGACGGAGTGCGTGTTTCCAGGGGGTTCCGTTACGAACTCAAGAGAAATATACATCCACAGCGGCGCTTTGAAGCCGACGTATGGACGATAGCGCTTTGGCGCTTCGCGGAAGGACCTGGCGCCACCGCCTACCGCGATTCTTCCGGCAACGGCTATACGCTCACCGCCGGTGGTTTGCTCTCCGTTCATCCCCGCGATAAGGTGGCTACCACTTGGGGCAACATCAAGCGCGACTTCCTTTTTTAGCTATGCCAAAATGGAAAAAATACATCGCTGAAGCATCGCCCATCGCGATTTTGGCGTTTTTTCTCATTGTGATTGCAGCTAATCCCAATATCTCCCCGCCGAATACAGGGAGTTCTTTTGGGCACCTGATTAAGGAGTATTTCCTTCAGGATACCCTTACCCGGCAGAACATCATCAACTTGCTTGAGCAGATTCGACAGCCTTCCCTAACGAAGTTGGCACACGCATCTCCACCGCCTAATCTCAAGGTTCCCCCGCCGTCACGTGCGCGCACCATGACGACTGTCGACCTGAAAATTCTCAACCTTGACAACACTGAGGCGGGGAATTTGCAAGTGCAACTCGACGCAATGCGAAAACACGAATTTGAGGCGCCGCTCACTTATGAGATGATAAAAAAATAGCAACTGTGCCAAGAGGTCAAATTGCCGTTAATTATCGTGCTTCTCGCTATTGGATTCTTAGTTATATTCCTCTATGCTCACAGCTACGGGGATTTGCAGCCTCTCTTTCGGTTTCCAGCCACAATCCTTGCCGCTGTCGCTGCGTGTTATCTCTGGAAACGTTTTGCCCGTACTTCACTGTTATCCTACGCCGTTTACGCTGTGGCGCTTGGCTTCGTCTGGGGGCTCTACTGGCTTTTTCGAGATAAGATCCTTGAGAAACACGTAAACTCAGCTTGGCTGCCTATCGTGCTCTACATCTGCATGGCGACGGTAACTTGTTTTCTGGTTTTGCGTATCTGCCGGCGCATAACCTCTACGCGAAAATGGGCGGCAACTCTATTGGTGCTCTACCCCGCCAGCATGATTGCCCTTACCCCCGCCGTAACCGAGAACCCGGTTCAAGACACATTCGCTTTTCATTTCGGATCGGTGGTTGCAAAAATCCAATTTAACGGCATTGCACCACTGCCCTACGAAACCTTCCGCTACTATACATCAACACGCACGGTTTCGATTTCCGAAACTGTTGTCATCGGTAACGCACCCTATACAGATTTGAAACTTCAAAGCGTTTACCTTCACGTCAATGCGAACCGCCGTAAACCCGATTCCGCCGTGCTCGAAGTGATAAGAAAAGACGGACACGTTCAATATCTAGCCCCCCGCACCGTCCACTTTGATGAATCGACATTCGAAGTAGAAAATCCCGATGGTGAAACCATAGATGGGCAACTCGTCATCATTTCCAACGACAGCCAACCCTACGATTGGGACGTGTTCTATCTCTTGCCTTCTGCCTCCCAAACGTTAGACGATCAATCAAGCGAATAGCGACTGCGACAGCAAGATTAGGGTTTTGCCTCGTGACGTTTCTGCATTGATTGTACTCCTCCTCTGTAGACAAATGCGTCCACCGACAGATTCCTATATGGCGAAGATGTACGACATCTCTAGCCAGATGAAACGAGATTTAGCCGGTTCTCTCCTTGAGGATTGCCGCTATCTCGTGATGCCCGTAACGGATTGCCATTTCCCTCGGCGTTTCGCCCGGATACGGCTCAAACAATACTCGCTTGAACTCTGTCATGGGCCAGAGGAACGATGTAACATCTCCCGTCCACTCGGCCAGTTGTTTCGGCTCGACGATTCGGATGACCGTTTTGAGGGAAGCGTCAGCCCCGTGGTCAAGCAGAAGGGACACTTGCAGCTTACTGCCGGAACGTGCGGCGGAGTGAAGTGGGGTTTTTCGACCGTACCGGATACCGTGTTCGTTCTCCATGATGGGTTCGTCATCCAAACCGGTTCGGGCTTGTGCGTTGACATCTGCTCCCGCCCGGATCAGCATATACGTACACGCCAACTCTTTGTCGTTATCATGCAACGCTTGCATATGTAACATTGTCTGTCCAACGTAAGCCCACGTGAAGTTGGGATCGAGCCCGTGTTTCATCATCAGAAGAAAGGAATCTAGTTCTGTAACACCGATGGCGTGAAATCCGAGATAACTCGGCTGATTCACGTCAACACCACGATCAATGAAATACCGGTTAATCTCGTAATCGGTGCTTGGCCAGTGCGTGCCGAGTTCACTGTTGTTGATGTTCGCCCCCGCTTCAATGAGGGCTTTGACCTTATCAAGGCTATTGAGCTTGACGCTGGCAACAAATAACGGTCCCCACCGCGGTTCTGCCTGATTGCTGCGCCTCACCCGCACATTAACCAGTCTCGGCTCTTGAGTGAGCATCTGTCTAACGGTCTGAACGTCTGCCTTTTCAAATTCTTCCTGCCATTGCGCTTTAAGTTGTTGATTCATCGTATGACCTCCAAGCAAGTTGCCGTATTCTAGTTGTTGTTGGGCTCCACCGTGTTCAACCCATCCTATGGGCCGGGGTTTGCAAAAGGCTGGTGGGCAGTGCCCACCCTACAAAATCACTATCCATTCGTTTGATCTTTAGATTTGTTTTTCGATTTTCAGCCAACGGCCGTGCCTTAGTCCTCCACCTCCCACTCATCTAGGCCTAGTGGTAGGGGTGCGGGGCGTTCCACGGTGCTCTGGATTTCTACATGCTCATTCGATTCCGAAGACTTATCAAATGCGAGCATGACTTCCAGAACATGGTAAGCCAAAGCGTCACTGGCGCGGTGCAGCCGTCCGGAGCGAATAGCCCGAACCATGTCGATTACGCCGATCATACGAGCATTCGCAGGGAAGGCGTGCGGGAATTCCGACCAATCCTCACGATTTTGTGAAAGGAACACTGGTCCCGCAAATCCGTTCGGGTCCGGCACCTGAATGGAGCCTGTTTCGCCGTAAAGTTCTATGCACGGCAAGCTATGCCTCCACATGTCAAAACTCATAATCATTGTTACGACGGCGCCGCTAACAAACTCAAGCACCCCGGTCAGGTGGGTGGTGGTTTTTACGGGGATGCGAAGTCCGTAGGCGGTTTCGCTGGTTGCCACTCTTTCCTCAAATGCCTTGGTGGTCATGGCGGCGACGCGTTTGACGGGTCCAAGAATGTTGACCAGCGCTGTCACGTAGTAGGGGCCCATGTCAAGCATCGGACCGCCGCCGATGTCGTAATAGAACGCGGGATTCGGGTGCCAGCTCTCGTGACCGTGGCCGCACATGAACGCCGAGCCTGCGATGGGCTTTCCAATTCCGCCTTCATCTACCACTTTGCGCGATGTCTGAATCCCGGCCCCGAAAAAGGTGTCCGGGGCATTGCCGACGCGTAACCCGGTTTCAGCCGCTTTCGCGAGGAGTTTCTGCCCGCTTTCGATGCTCACACCGAAAGGCTTTTCGGTATAGACGTGCTTTCCCGATTCCAATACCGCAGTCGCCACTTCCACATGCGCCCTTGGAACGGTCAAGTTAATGACGAGTTCAATCTCGGCGTCCGCCAACAACGCGTCCACACTGACGGCTTGGCACCCCCATGCGTCCGCCGCCTCTTGAGCGGTTTCCGTGCGAATGTCGGCGCAGGATTTGATTTTCAGGGCGTTCGTGTTTTGGGCACCGCCAAAGTATGCCCCGCTGATAGCGCCGCACCCGATGATTCCGATTTTCATTTGGTCTTGCATAAAGCCCTCCATATTTTCCCGAAAGGGGTTAGCACGTTTGCGCGGTTGTGTTCCGGTTGCACAAGAGATGATACCTCATTTCTTGGCGAATTGGCTATTAGAAAGATATTAAGCGTGAAACGTAAATAGTCGAAAATCGGACGGTAAAGAGCTTCCTCTACGGTGAATCTCAGACTAATTGTCATTGACGTAAAAGGGTCATCGTGTTAAGGTTACGTCAGTGTTCCCTAGGTTCTAACTCACTCTTTTTGCTACGCGCATGTGGGTCGTAAGCAGGATTGACAGGAGTATCGTCCATGAAACTTTCACTCTCCACGCGGATTGCGGAATCGTTCTCCGACAAAGAGAAGGCTGCCGTGCCATTTGAAGACTTTTCGGAATTGGCGAAGGACAACGGCTATCATGCAATCTGTATGCGAGCATCGATTGCCGGGATACAGTCGCCAAAGGAACGAGTTACAGCGGTACGCCAAATTATCGACCGTTTGAGCCTAACGGTTTCAATGGTCACCGGCGACTTCGCCATTCCGGAAAATTTCGAGCGGGGCCCCAACGCGTTACGAAACATCACACCCTACCTCAACCTTGCCGAGGCGTTTCCCTGCGGCTTGATGCGGATATGCATGAAGAAGGAGGAGGACATCGCTTGGATGGAGCGCGCCTGTGATGAGGCGGCGGAGCGGGGGATACGTCTCGCGCATCAGTGCCACGCTGCAAGTTTGTTCGAGACGATTGAAGGTTCGGTGGAAGTGTTGCGACGGGTAAATCGTCCGAATTTCGGCATTATTTACGAGCCTGCGAATCTGCGCATGTGCGGTCAACCATATGGGTTAGAGGCGCTCAATGCTTTCGAGCCTTATCTGTTCAATGTTTACCTACAGAATTACCTGCCCAACCCCGAAGGCAAGGCGAACGTCGAAACATGGGTTCGCGGGACGGTATATTTCGACCACGTCCCGCTCCACGATCCGCGCGGAGTGAATTGGCATGAGGTCTTCGACGCTTTGGAAACCGTTGGTTACGATGGATACGTGACGGTTCACCAGGCACTCGCCGAGATTATGGCGCCCGCCGAAGCCGCACAGGTAAGCGCGGACTATCTGCGCACACTGCAGAAATTTGAAGACTATCCCGATCAATTGGCGGGCACTATGGGGAGATGAATCCAATTCTAGGGATTCTGCCCGACGATCTCGATTTCGCGGAGGAGCACTTACACGTCAGAACAGTGAAAGCGGCTATTGATATGTTTCGCATAGACAACATGCCGGTTTCGTACGATGGACAGTTGGAAGTTGCCAAGATTCTCACCTATGCGAAAGCCTCCCTTTTGAGCGGCGGGAAGAGATACCTCCTCAGCGACCCACCACCCAACTAGGAGTTTGTAACTCCGGTTCAACCTAAGCTGATCGGTGCGCTGTCCTGTCAGTTGGATGACTGCCATCGATTCCCCCAAACGATACCAAATCGAATACGAATTGGTATCTCTCACCACTAATCAATCTAGGTTCCGAATATGAATATAATTGTCATTATGGCGGACAGTTGGCGTGTCGACCATTTCGGTTGCTACGGCAACGAGTGGATTCAGACGCCAAATCTGGATCGATTTGCAGAGGAAAGCTGTGTCTTTGATATGGCTTTTGCGGAAGGATTGCCGACCATTCCAACACGCACCTCGCTGTTCACCGGGCGTTATACCTTTCCTTTTCGCGGATGGCAGCGTCTTGAACACGACGATGTTCTCTTGGCCGAGGTGCTCTGGAACTCGGGTTATACTTCGGCATTGATTGCCGATACTTATCACATGCACAAGCCGCAAATGGCATTTGAGCGCGGCTTCGACTACGTCCATTTCATCCGCGGTCAAGAGGGTGACCCACACATCCTTGATGAATCAATTCAAGTTGATGTGGACGCGTATCACAAATCCAACAGCGACGCAGGGGCAAGTGCAAACGTTCGCGACCAGCTCGAACAATACCTACGAAATCGGTCGCACTGGAAGAGCGATGAAGACCACTTTATTGCGCAGGTTGTCAAATCGTCTCTGCATTGGATCGAGAATCAACCCAAGAGGGATGGGCTGTTCCTGTGGATGGACTGTTTTGATCCGCATGAACCGTGGGACCCGCCCGAGCCTTTCAACCGGATGTACCAGCCCGACTACAACGGCAAAGAACTCATTCATCCAATCCCCGGCGAGGTGGAGGGGTATCTCACGGCGGAAGATCTAAAATGCGTTCAAGCGCTTTATGCGGGCGAAATCTCATTGGTAGACAAATGGCTTGGCATCTTCCTGGACCGGTTGCGCGACCTCGGCATGTTCGATGACACGTTGATTGTGTTCATGTCAGACCACGGCGAACCACTGGGTGAAGGCAGGTGGGGGCACGGCATCATGCGAAAAGCGCGTCCTTGGCCCTACGAGGAACTTGTACATATCCCATTGATAATCAAACATCCTGAAGGAATCGGCAACGGCGAACGTCGGTCGGCATTCGCGCAGCCGCCAGATATTATGCCCACTGTCCTTGATTTCTTGGGTGTAGTAGGACCGGGGCACATGCACGGTCAGAGCCTTATCCCGATTATGTCCGGACAGACGGAAAAGATTCGTGATTATGCCTACTCCGGCTTCTACCTGAAATCGTGGAGTATACGCACGTCCGATTGGAGTTATATCTGGTGGTTGCCGACCCTTCCCAAGGTTGAGCAAAGTATGCCGGGCACGCTTGGCGCCATCTCCTGCACGCTCGTCGGCAGCTTGGAAACGCCGCCAAAGGCAGAACTCTATAATCGAAAGACAGATCTATACGAACTCAACAACCTTGCGGATAAGCACCCGGAAATAGGCAAAGACCTAGAATTGCAGTTGCGTCGGTTTGTTGAACGGTTGTATTAGCCCCGTGCCTTCGTACGGTTCGCTTTGACGGTTAATACCATTCCATTAGCAAGTTTCATTCCCACACTTAACCCTGAAGAACCTGATTTTTTTGCTGAGCAAAGGGGAAATTCATGACCGACTTGACTGAACTTCAGGAACGAATCGCCGAGGAACGCAGAAAACGGGGCTTTGTTACGGATCCCGTCAAGTTGGGTGTGTTACTGACTGAAGAGGTTGGAGAAATTGCATCGGAACTCAAACGGCTTTGGTCAATAAACTACGGCGAGTTTCGCGCCGATCGTCTTAATGAGGAGATTGCGGACACCTTCGTGATACTTGCGGCGTTAGCCGACCAGTTTGATATTGACATCGGGGAGGCGGTTGAAGGCAAGTTTTTCGGAAAAGATGCTCAGAGAGAATGGAAATCTTCCCAAGATCGATGAGGCGGAGATGAAAAATAGAAGGCGAATTCAGTTTTATTCTCCAGCTTGAGGCATTGGGCGAGAACCGAGGGGTATTTACGTGAATAGCGTCGTCGAAAAAGTTACCGCATTTGTCATGCGCGAACGCAATGGGGTAAAGGAGTTACTGTTGTTTAAGCATCCGACGGCGGGCATCCAAATTCCAGCCGGGACCGTAGAGGAGGGTGAAACGCCCGAAACGGCGGTAATGAGAGAGGTCTATGAGGAAACAGGGCTGCGGGCTGTGAAGATTGAAAAATCGCTCGGCTGTATTGAAAACGAGTTGGAGGAGGACGAGAGGGTTGTTTCGATTACAACCCCGATTTATACCAACCCAAATTTGAGTGCAAACGTCTACAAGGAAAAACTAACCAGGGGACTGACCGTACATTACGATTCTACACACACAGATTTCACGCACGTCTCATATGTCGAATACGACAGCATACTCAATCCGACATGCATACGGTGTAAGATTACGGGATGGGTGCCGAGTCAAAGCCTGAGTACGCGGAAAACAAGGCATTTTTTCCTGCTAACCACACCGGAAGAAACGGTGGAGGAGTGGGAGGTAAAAGGAGATCGTGGGTATGTCTTCACGCTGTTTTGGGCGCCTCTTTCGGCAACGCCCCCACTCGTGCCGCCGCAGAATAGGTGGTTGGATTTCGTATACGCGGAGTTTGATTAGGAGTGAAAGTCTCGTTTGGGGAGAAATAGGACTCACGCAATTTAGATTGTCGGGAAGTAGATTGGTGTCTCCTACGTATCCAATCTTTTTTTATTTTCAGCGCATTGATAGTGTCGATCAAGTCGTTCCAAGGCTGGCAAGGTATCCCTATCACACTGCTTATGCAGCTAGTTAATGGTTTCCTCTTAAGTATTTAATATATTGAAGTAGTGGCGTAGTCGCGACCTGGAGAAGGATCTCTATCGCACTTGCTATCCGCTCGCTTGATCGCTCCTACCAGTTGGCGTAAGGCTGTTTACGGCACACGGCGTGTGCCTACTACCTTAATCCATTGACAAATTTTTGGCGAGTAAACCATTTATCGTCAATGTTCCAATTGATTCAGGTTTAGACTGATGGAAATTGCGCGTCCATTTCTACTCTTCCTCCTTCTTCTGTTGCCTGCCCTTTACTACGGATTCCGGCGCAGCCTCGTGGATCTGACACGAACACAGCGGATTGTCAGCTTAATCATCCGAGCGATTATTGTGGTGCTGCTTATCCTGAGCGTCGCGGACCTTCAATACCTGAAGACAGACGACGAACTGGCGGTAATCTTTCTGGCGGATATATCGGATAGTATTTCTACAGACGGCTTGGAAACGTCGACGGGCTTTATCAACGAAGCTCTTAAATCACAAGGCGTAGGGCAGCAGGCGGGCGTCATTGGCTTTACGGATAGGTCGGAGATACTCAAGGATTTTCGCGATGAATCCGAAGATGAACTGGACCTCGCTGAAATCAAGCAGGCTTGGTTGGAGGAGGATGAGGAAGCGGGCGACGCCACCAACATCGCACAAGCGGTCGAGATGGCGTGGGGTGTTTTTCCCGCGAATGCGAATAAGCGGATCGTTCTCGTCACTGACGGTGTCGAGACGCAGGGAGACGCAATTCACACGGGACTTCGCGGACAGGATTTCGGGGTGCAGATCGACACGGTGCCACTCTATCCGAGTGATGAGCCGGAAATTATGCTGGAACGGATTGATGCCCCCGCGCAAGTCAAGCAGGGCGAACCGTTCAGTTTGGAAGTACTTGTTCACAGCAACCATGAGGACATCGCGGAGATACGTCTTTTCAAGAACAAATTCGAGGCCGCAACACAAGAGGTTCGCTTGGAGGCGGGCGAAAATCGGGTGCTGTTTACACAGACATCGACGGAGAGCGGCACGTTAACCTTTGACGCGCTTGCCAGATCGACGAGGGACACCCGTTACGACAACAATCGGGCACTCGGCATTGTCGTTGTATCGGGTAAACCGAAGGTGTTGTTAATTGACGACAATGAACCGCAAGCGCGTTATCTAACACAGGCGCTTGAAGATGCTGACATTCGCGTTAACGTCCGCAACGGTTTGGGAGTTCCGGACGAACTTGCCGATTTGCAAAACTACGATCTTGTCGTGTTCGCCGATGTGCCCGCCAATCGCCTGAGCGAGAAACAGATGGAGCTAATCCGCACCTACGTGCAGGATCTCGGCGGGGGATTCATGATGTTGGGCAGTGAAAACAGTTTTGGACTTGGCGGCTACTACAAAACCCCGATTGAAGCCATACTGCCGGTGCGAACCGACACAGAGAAGAAAAAGGAAACGCCTTCTTTGGCAATGGTGCTAGTGATTGACAAGTCGGGGAGCATGGGCGGCATCAAGATCGAGTTGGCGAAGGAGGCAGCACGCGGGGCGGTAGAACTGCTAGGCAGGCGCGATAAGATCGGTGTTGTCGCCTTTGACGGCTCGCCGTTTTGGATTTCCGAAATGCATTCGGCTTCAGACAAGATGTACATATCCGATCAGATAGGTTCGATTACTGCGGGCGGCGGAACGAACCTCTATCCCGCACTCCAACAGGCGTATCTCGCTCTGACGGAGACGGCCGCCAAGCTAAAGCACGTCATCGTATTGAGTGACGGCATGTCGCAACCCGGGGATTGGTATGGCATTGCGAGTTCTATGCGCGCGGAACGCATCACGATTTCCACAGTGGGCATCGGCAGCGGAGCGGACATGAATCTGCTGGGCAACCTAGCAAACTGGGGCGGCGGACGCGATTACTTCACACAGGATCCTTACAACATTCCGCAGATTTTTGCAAAGGAGACCATTACCGCGTCAAAGTCGGCAATCATTGATGAACCGTTCATTCCTCAGATGATTAAGCCTACGCAGGTTCTAAGCGGAATTGATCTTCAACTTGCGCCGTTTCTGCTCGGTTATGTCGCCACGCAACCGCGTCCAACCGCAGAAATCTTCCTCGTTTCTGATCGCGGCGATCCACTTTTGGCAAGTTGGCAGTACGGCTTGGGCAAATCTGTCGCATTCACATCCGACGCCAAGGCGCGTTGGGCTTCCGATTGGTTGGAATGGCCCGGGTACGGCAAGTTCTGGACGCAGTTGGTGCGTGACACCATGCGCAAGACAACGCTGAGCAATTTTCAAGCGGAAATCGAGCAGGAGAAGGGAAACGCACACCTGGCAATTGATGCCCTTGGCGAGACCGGAGATTTCCTGAACGAGTTGGACAGCGACATCTCCCTCATCGCGCCGGATCTAAAAAAGAAGCAACTTGCGGTGGCACAAACCGCGCCGGGGCGGTATGAACTGGATTTCCCGACGAATGATGTCGGACCGTATTTCGTAAACATCATGCAGAAACGAAGCGGCGAGATCGTGAATACGCAAGTGACCGGCACCGTGGTTTCTTATCCGGACGAATACCTTGTTCACAATGCCGACGAGACCGGCTTGAAGCAACTCGCATCGGTATCCGGCGGCAGATTCAACCTCCCACCCGAAGACACATTTCGTTCGCCCGAGCAGCCGGTTGTTCTTCGGATTCACCTTTGGCGGCCATTCCTGATAGTTGCTCTACTCCTGTTGCTCGCAGACATTGCGCTGCGTCGGATTGACCTCAGACGCGCCAGAGCATGAAAGCGCAGGAAACAATGAATCTTGCCATTTTTTGCTAACCTAAATCCCTATCTGTCGAAAATTGCGAGATATGCATTTTTCGACTAACGAAGCCGTCATTCACTGTCCAGCAACCCTGTCTATACTGAATGGAGAGCGCATGTCCCAACCTAGCAACCTATCACAAATCGATAAAGGTGAAGCCTCCACAGGAGCGTCGTTTCAGCCGATGAGTTTCACGGACATTCTGGACACGACGTTCAGCCTTTACCGCAACCATTTTCGACTGTTTGTGGGTATTTCATCTGTTTATGTCACTTCGCACATTATACTTACTACATTCGGGCACTGGTTGGCGGACTGGTGTGATACTGCTTTGGTGATTTTAAGTTATGCGGGACTGGCGTTTGCTAGTGCTGGAACCTATTTGGGTAGGCGTATCACATTCCACACCGCATTTCGGCAAGTCGTGAATCGGTTTAAGTCCTACGCCGGAAGTGGCGTGCTCTGGTTGTTGGTTGTCTTGGCATTGAGTTCTACCGTCATCGGCATCCCGGTCGCCATCTTTCTCGGAACGCGTTGGTGTTTCTTCCCGCTGACCGTCTTGGTTGAGGAAAATTCTGCGACGACAGCGCTGAGACGCAGCGGAGAATTGGTCAAGGGGGCGTGGTGGCGCGTGTTCAGCATCATGTTGGCAATTTTCATGATTGCTCTCACAATTGAGTTGATATTTGTGATCTTTTCAACGTCCATCATTGCTTTATCAGGCATTGTGGGAGGGATGGACTATTTGGAACTTATTCGATGGTGCATTTGGGACGAATCCCACGATGCGATAGAGGGCGGTCTCTACCTATTGCACGCCATCAACACGGCTATCAATGCCCTTATCATGCCGATTATGGCTGTCGGTTTCACGCTGCTATACGTCGATCAGCGTATTCGGAAAGAGGGTTTCGATATTGAAATGATGATGTCCGACAAGCTAGATTGACAACTTGCGAGGCAAAGGCAAACAATTGATTAGATTCCCCATCGGATGGAACTTGCCGAGACGAAATAACCGCCATATACCGCGCACCGTGTGGGAAGGAGGACGACCGGAACCTTTCTACCACCTCTTGAGAACCTATTTGAAAAGTACGGTTGTAGGGTGCGATCAACCGACTGATTAAGGAGTGCGATAGAGATCTCACTGGTAAGTAATAGACAATAATAAAGGCATGAAAAACCTTTCTACAAATAACCAAAAATGGCTTTGCTACCGATGTAATTGTTTAGTTCAGTCCAGAACATACGCACCAACAGGAAATCGCGACCTGGAGATCGCTCCTACATTACGCTCATGGGGTAGCAACAGAGATTAAACTGCAGCACGACGAACCAACATTCCCAAAACAGATTGATAGACTAAACAGTTACCTACCGATTATTCAAACAGGCTTTTACCATCATGGTGGCTGTGCAACGATTACAGCACATTTGCGTATCATGGAGTAACGTTCACTGACCAATCAAACACGGGAGGAGAAAAGATGTTACAGCCTAATGACTCATCTGGAGCAAGCAAAGATGAATACGCGACGCAAGCATCGCTTCAGCCGATGGGATTCGCGGACATTCTCGACGCGATGTTTAGTATCTACCGTAACCATTTCAGACTGTTTGTAAGCATTTGTGGGGTTTATTTTCTCTGGATTACTGTTCTCAATCTGTTAACTAGTATCTTCACTGCTCTTTTCGCTAGTTATGACCAATTCCATATGTTCAAGTTCGCGGAAAGCGGACTGATCTTGGTTAGCGCGGTGGTAATGCTGCTCGTCAAAGGCGGGCTAGTCGTGGGAAGCGCTCAAACTTTCTTAGGTAGACGAGTCACTGCCAGCGCGGCGTTAAAGCAAGCCAAACGAAGGTTTTTACCATACGTCGGAAGTAATCTCCTCTACGGCATCGTTGTCGGGTTATTCACCGTTACGCTCATCGGCATCCCGTTTGCCCTCTTTTTTGGCTTTCGTTGGATTTTCTGCAGTCTGGCGGCTCTGTTTGAGGAAAAACCGCCAGTCAGCGCACTCAAGCGCAGCACGGAATTGTCAAAAGGCGGATGGTGGCGCGTTTTCGGTATGATGATAGGGATCCTTCTTTTGGTTCTATTTGTCCAAGCCGTGTTTCCATTCATTCTGGGTGTTATTTACGGTATCCAAGGGTTTAGAAGCCTGACGGATCAGGTAACGCAAGAAGATGAAGCCCTGTTGGAACAAACGATGCAAGAAACCGGAAGTCTGCGGGAAATGTTCACAAAACTATTGAAGGCAATGTTGGCTGCCATGTTAGTTGAGATGGTCGCACCGGGACAAACGACTTGGGACGGTTTTATGGACGCTATTCTAAGTTGCATTGGCTTGGCTATCACGTGTCTGACGCTGCCGATGGGCATTATTGGTGTAACGCTGATTTACTTTGACCGCCGTATCCGGAAAGAGGGGTTTGATATTGAGGTTATGGCAGCGCGTGAGCTAAATTGATAATTTGCGAGGAACAAGCCACGGATTGATTAGATTTTCCCACCGTACGGGACTTGCACCCATGATTTAGACCGGTTTCTGGCGTATCGTTCGGCGAAGAGGACAACCACGACCTTCTCACCACTTCTTTACAATCATAGTGGGTTGTGCTACTATTACAGCCAATTTACGCATCACGAGATAACGTTTACCGACCATTCAAACACAGGGGGAGAGCAAATGTTACAAGCTAATGATTCATCACAAGAAAGCAACGGTGAAGAGGCGGCTACGACATCTCTTCAACCGATGGGCTTCGGGGACATCCTGGACTCCATGTTTAGTCTCTATCGCAGTCATTTCCGGTTGTTTGTGGGCATCTGTAGCGTCTTTTTTGTGTACGAATTAGCTGACGCACTGCTGATTGGCATTTCCACGGTCTCCGCCGCCGGCTCCGGTAAATTCGGTATGTTGATGCTGATAGCGGTTGTCCTTGATTTAATCGGCATCGTGGTTGTGCTGTTTGTCGTAGGCGCTATCGTCTTCGCAAGTGCTCAAACTTTCTTGGGTAAGCAGACTGCCGCCAGCGCGGCATTCAAGCGAACGGAACGCAGATTTTGGCCCTACCTCGGAACCAATTTTCTCTACTTTTTGGTGGTAGGACTACTAATGATAACTTGCCTCGGCATTCCGTTGGCTATCTTTTTTGCATATCGGTGGGGATTCTGCACTCTGGCAGTCGTGATTGAAGATAAATCGGCAGTCAAAGCGCTCAAACGAAGCAGTGAGTTGGTTAAGGGCGGGTGGTGGCGTGTTTTCGGTATGACGACGGCGATTTTCCTGCTTGTTTGGTTCGTCCAGTTCGTGCTTCAAATTTCTTTCACGTTCGTGCTCGGCTTAACGCAAGCGATGGGTGAAGATCGAGGTTTGGTGGAAACGTTGCGAGAGATGTTCTTGCCACAACAGGGTGGCGACGGGGATTTGGCGGAAGTATGGAGACAAATTCTCTTGCCGCAACTGACGACCTGGAAGGAACTAATCGTTTATTCAATTGAGAGTTTTATCAATCTAGCAATAAATTGTCTGATGCTCCCGGTCGGCGTCATTGGCGGCACGCTAGTCTACTTTGACCGTCGAATTCGAAAAGAGGGTTTCGATATCGAGATGCGTGTGACCAGTGAGGAGGTGTGATAACCGTGGAGAGCTGGATTGCATTTCAACTCCTGTTTACTTGGTAGCGCGCCATTATCCCTGTCGGAATAATTCATTCAGCAAGTAACACTTTCTGGTCGGAGTCCCTTTCCTCGATCCAGAGGATCGAAATGTTAATAGAAGGCGACATGTCCAGATTTCCGCGCTCCAGCGGAGCGCCATGTGGTGTATTGCTAGATAGTGTTACTTGAGAGCTAATAGATGCGGTAAAGCGTACGTCTGTAGATGGATGATGCGATCAATATCTGCTTAACGAATGCGCAAATGACGCGTAAAGGGCACAATGTCTGAACCCATGGCTTCATCACAAGCAAGTGACTGCGAAGTGTCGAGTGCGGCATCACTTCAGCCAATGGGGTTCACGGACATTCTGGACTCAATGTTTAGCCTCTATCGCAACCATTTCCGACTGTTCGCGAAAATCTGCAGCGTTTATTTTGTCATAGCATTGGCTGCCAATCTATTGGATGGGATGTCAGCGCTTTTGGTTTCTACTGGCGATGATCTGAGCATTCTGTCCCGCGTTGGTGGTGCCGTTCCCTTGGTTACCTTCTTTGTGGCAATTTTAGCAATGCTCGTTGTCGCAGGTACGCTGTTCTTCGGCGTCACGCAAGTTTATCTGGGCAAACGCGTTACAGCCGGTGCTGCGTTCAGGCAGACCAAACGTCGGTTTTGGCCACTCTTTTATAGCGGTTCCCTCTATGGGATAGTGACTATAGCATTGCTTTTCATTTGTACTGTCGGATTGAGCATTCCGTTTATTTATTTGGTCTATCCACCGGGGAACGCGGTTTTGGCGGTTGGCATCGGCATTTTTGCTGCAATTTATCTTGGAGTGCGATGGATTTTCTGTAGTCTAGCGGCAGTGTTTGAAGAAAAATCTGCCTTCCAGTCGCTCAAGCGTAGCAGTGAACTGGTCAAAGGCGAGTGGTGGCGCGTTTTTGGGATGGTGATAGGGATTTTCCTGCTGACGTTCTTTATTCTTGGCATTCTTCCATTATCGCGGGGACTTATTAGCGGGGTAATGGATGGTGTGCCGGTTGATGAAGAGTCGCCGCAAGAAGATGGGAATCTACTGGATAAGTTGGCGAGCTTGTTTGCGCTCGGACTGCCGAAACTGACATCTTGGAGTAGTTTTCCCCAGTACGCCATTTGGAGTTGTCTCGACGCCGCCATGACTTGTTTGATATTGCCGGTTGGCCTCATTGGCGTCACACTTGTTTACTTTGACCGCCGCATTCGGAAAGAGGGTTTCGATATTGAGATGCGCTTGACGAACAAAGAGATTTTACAAGGTGCGTCCGACTCTGTTAGGAATTAGATTCTTCTGTACCACGATCTGTTAGATTGTGGTGTGCGCAAACTAACAGTTTGCGCTACGAAGTGTCGTCCGATTTTGTCGGTAATTAGATTCTTTTGTATGTATAACCTACTCTCCGCACCCATTTTTCGGGTTTACAGAATTTATTGGTAGCCCCCTATTATCCCTGGCGGAATAATTCTTTCCGCAAGTAACTCGCTCCAGAGGAGCGCAATGTCAATAGAATGCGATATGTCCATATTCCCGCGCTCCAGCGGAGCGCAATGTGGGTATTACGCCATTATTCCTAGTGGTACAGTTCTTTTGTCAATAAACCCTCGTTTTTCACTCTATAACTAGCTTGTGGCGGGTATTACTTGATTGGTGATGTTCATATCAGTCTTGCATTGTAATTTCAATATATAGTATGTTCTATTTAATTAGAATATAGTATATGCTATCACCATTAATCGCTGGAACGATACCAAAAAATACCTAAATTAGCACTTATGAGGTGCGGAGTGTAGGGTATAAACATGAATGTAAATGCTATTGATATCCTAGTTTCACGAATCCTAGACATTGGAAAGATATTGGCAAACCTTAAGACTCCCATCTGTGCGATACTCTTTCTAACGGCTATCCCCGTTTTGTTTGCAATCGAGACAGAGGAGATGCGGTTTAGGGAAGAGGTAGAAACGAGCCAAGATACGATGGAAGTTTCCTTTGAGGAGTACGAGGATATTTTAAGCAAACTCCTCGCTCCTCGTAGGCAAATGGATATCAATCTCAGACACGTTTTTATCACGCTTGGTTGTATCCTTTTGGTCGGCGCAAGCATTTTTTTCATCCAACAGATTCGGGGAAATCTGGTTGCCGAGGCGCGAGATGAGGTGGCTGAAACTGCAATGGAAAATGTGGCGACGGAGCAGGCAGCTCTAACCCAATCTGAAAGGGCTGCGGAATCAAAAAACTTTAGAGAGGCGCTCCGCTTCCTCTACTTGTCGGCAATTTTCCATCTCCAGGAGCGTGGCATGCTTACCTATGATAAGAGTTTGACCAATCTGGAATATCTTCGCACATTGCAGGCTCAAGCTGAATTACAAGACGTGCTGCGGCCGGCGATTCAGGTATTTGACGACGTTTGGTACGGCTACAAACCGTGTGATGCGGATACCGTCGCCGATTACCGAGAAATGTTGAAAAAAGTGTACTTAACGAGCGGATGAAATCTCCAGTGAGAAACGCCCAAAATTGTATTCTCAGCATTGCACTGGTTGTATTTGTTTTTTTTCAATTTTCGTGTGATTCTCTTGTCAATGAAAGCGTGATTTATCGTGTTATGCAGAAGTTAAAATTCCGTGTGACGAAGATTGAGGCAACCCAACCTGCGCGGCTAGACCGGTTGGATGTGCTATTTCTGTGGCAGCTACATCGGGAATTGGACGAGAAGGAGATTGAGGAAATATATGGCTTCGTTGAAGATGGCGGCACGCTGATTGTGGCGGGAGACCATGAATCGCTCAATTCCTTGTTGTTAGACTATGGATTGGAGATGCGCAAAGCATCAAACTCGTTGGAAACCTCACGCCGAATTCCAATAGAACCCATCTTTCCAAATCGTCCGGTGAACGAGATTTATTCTAGCACGGATTATGCCATCCAATCGTCCGAACGGGATATTGCACCGCTTTACGGACAGGGTGAAGATTATTCGATCGTAACGCTCGGTGAGGGAGAAGGTCGTGCATTTTTCATTTCCTGCTCCGACGTTTTTTACCGGAACGGTTTACGAGACAGTCGCAACGCAACATTCCTCTATAATCTAATGACTACATTTCCCCATCGTGCGCGTGTGGGACTCGCCCAAGAATACTACTATGCCGTTGGCTCGGCATCAGGAGCAAATCCGTTGATGTATTTGTTGTTCAATACGGCGGGCGGATTGGGCGTCGTTTATATTGGAGCGATTGTCTTCCTGTTTCTGATTCTTCGCGGCAGACGATTCGGCAAGCCGCTAACGGTGGAGGAAACGCACAGGCGCGTTAGTTCGGAGTACGTGCACGCCATGACCGCTTTGTATCAAAAAGGGGATACACGTCGTGCGATTTTGAAGCAGTTACGAGATACATTTCGGTCAAATCTAGCGGCACGATGGCATATCAACCCGAATCTGGAGACCGTCAGCTTCGTCGAGGAGATTGCCAGACGGAAACCGATTGATATCAAGGAACTTCAGATGCTGTTGACGGAGATGGAAACGCGGGGCGATATTTCGGAGGCCCGACTACTATTGATTGCGAAACAGGTCGAGGCTTATTGTGAAAGGGCGAAAATAGGGCGCGCAAGACCGATGCACCGCTAAATGAATACGATAGCGTTGCAACGGACGATTGGAAGGTTGGAAAGTTTCCTTTCACGCCTCCCTTGGAATATGAAGTTTGGTTTTATGGGGCTTTTGGGGCAATCGGGAGTCACGTCGGGAGATCGCCCTTACAAAAACTGAGTTCTACCCATTCTAAACGCTGCCTACTAGATTTAGACCCTGTTTGAATAGTCGGTATCAGAGCCATATTCAGTCATTTGAAGATAGTGTTTTCATGTTGTTGTGATTGCCCGCTATATACCTGTCGCCCCGCTGGGGCTTGGATGTGCGGAATTTCGGTGTTTCTACACACCTTTCGCCCCTCCGGGGCTTTTAGAGGCTGGTGCGCAATGCGCACCCTACAAACTGTACTTTTCAAATAGGTTCTCAAAATACGGGGCGGCACTCATGGCAGTCGAATTAGAATCCTTATTTCGCTTATCGGGACCGTCCGAGGCGGATATTGATTCCTTTCATAACGATGGCTACATCATTTATCCCGATGTCCTCACCGACCAAGCAAGGGGAAACCTAATCGCGGAAATTACGGAATACGCACCTGTGCGTCAGTACCTTGATGCGTCGGAGCAAAATGGCGGGGAACCGAAATCGTATTTCATTCGTCCTTGGAACGAACGCCGGCTTTATAGCGACCGCTTGATTGACGATCCCTTCATAACATCCCTGCTACAATCTACCATCGGCGACGACTATCATTTCTGTCATTCCGCCCTGAATATCGCGCCGCGCGGCGTTGGGGCAGTTCCGTACCACCAAGACCATCACCATTGGAAGCATGAGAACCCAATCAATCTTGCCGAGCGTGACAAGTACTATGTGCAGATTTTGTACTATCCCAACGGATTCACACTCGGTGACCGTAATCTGAAAGTCATCCCCGGCAGCCACCGCGTTGCACCTACGGAAACCGCCACACCGGAGCGGATGTTGACGGGCGAGTTCGACGCCGAGGCAGGGCGACCGCTCAAAGAGAAGCGGCTTTCCCTGCCACCCGGTAGCATGGTTTATATTAACGCGCGAATTTTTCATGCGGTTGAAGCGAAGCCGTTAGACTCTCCACGAAGGTACCGAATCTTCGCTATCGACATCTTCAAGGAGGCAGGTCCCCCGCACCGTCACACTCAAGAGATTCCGACCGAATGGATGGCGCGCGCCGATGCGAGGCGCAGGAAACTGTTCACCCGCGAGGCGTACACAGAGGGGTGTTGGACGCCATGATGCGCCTGAAGGCTTCCTTCGAGAATCTCCCTGCCAATGAGATCGCTGGTGGAATGACTTGCACACTCGTGCACGAAATGGGGATAGAGGTATGACGACGGCAAGCCCCAAAGCTTTCCTCATAGACTTGGATGGCACGCTCTATTTCAAGAATGAACCTTACCCCGAGGCGGTTGGAACTGTAAGGTATTTGCGCGAGAAAGGGTATCAAATTCGATTTCTTACAAATATCACTGCCAAGACCCCGAAAATGCTCCATGAAGAGATGCAGAACTTGGGGTTTGATGTCTATGAAAGTGAAATATTTAACGCGAGTTACGCTTGTCTCCTCTATCTGCGTTCACAACCCCGTGCGCGCTGCCACTTTATGGTGGATGATTTCGTGAAAGCGTTTTTCGAGGAGATACCAACAGACAATGAGTCGCCCGATTTTGTCGTGCTTGGCGATTACGGAGACAGATTCGATTTTCGCTCCCTGAATCATGCATTTCGGTTGTTAATGGATGGCGCCGAACTCATTGCGCTGCAAAAATCACCTTATTGGGTCTCGCCGGAAGGGGTGCTGTTAGATTGCGGCGCATTTGTGGCACTTCTCGAATATGCTTCAAACACGAGGGCGAAAGTGATGGGCAAGCCGAGTGAACTCTTTTTCAATATTGCGCTTGATAGTCTCCAACTTTCACCTAGCGAAGTGATTATGGTTGGCGATGACATCACAACCGACATCTTGGGCGCGGAAAGAATGGGGATGAGGAGCGTTTTGGTTAGGACCGGGAAGTTCCAACCGGATCAGTTGGAATGCCCGGCTGCGCCTCCGACATGGGTTCTTGATAGTGTTTCAGATTTGTGTCAGATGTTTTGAGAGAAGGTACTGTTTAGTTTATCAATCTGTTTTGGGAATGTTGGTTTGTCGTGCCGCAGTTTAATCCCTGTTCCTACACCATCAAGCGAACGGATAGTGAGTGCGATAGAGATCCCTGAGCGTAATGTAGGAGCGATCTCCAGGTCGCGATTTCCTGTTGGCGCGTAAGTTCTGGACTGAACTAAATGGTTCTCTCGCTAAGTGTTTAATGCTTACGAGACTGCCAAAATAAACCCGTTCTACCACCCCGGTAGGTGCGGTTTCTAACCGCACCGGCACTCAACACTAACCATATTTTTTTGGAAAATAAACCACTAAACAATTACGAGAGAAGTTTTCCGTACCTACTCAACGACGGAAGTACGAAAACTTCGCTCTTTTTGCCTTGGTGGTTTTTGTGAACAAGATGTGGAGCTAAAAATGGTTCACATTCCGTACCGCTCCAACGGATTGACAACGTCATCGGAGAAGGCTTGGATTTGGCAATCCAAGCCGAGCGGGTAGAAAGTACACTGATTGAAGAAACATAACCTGGTTTCCGATGAATCGGGTTCTTAAGAGCTTGTTTGAGTAATGGGTGATTAAACCGTTCTTGGGCATCTGAGTTGATATTACATGACAGATGAGAGAGAATCGGTGATTTGGTGATGGCTGGTTCAACTCCATATTTCAATGAAGAAACCGAGTTTTCAAGAAAAAAACTCGGTTTCTGAATAGGAGGGCTATGTCCGATTTAATTCAAGACGTCTTTGAAAGAATGAAACAGGAAGCCCGAAAGGTGATAGTCGGGCAAGAGGAGCTGTTTGAACTGGTGGTTGTCGGATTCTTTTCAGGAGGTCATATTCTGCTTGAAGGTGTCCCCGGCACGGCGAAAACGCTGCTCGCGAAAACATTGGCAATGGTGGTGTCGGGTAAATTTAGCCGAGTGCAATTCACGCCGGATCTCATGCCATCGGATATTGTCGGCACGAGCGTTTATGATCTGGCGACGCATCAATTCAACCTTAAACAGGGACCGGTTTTCACTAACGTGTTGCTGGCTGATGAAATCAACCGCGCCCCGGCGAAGACTCAATCGGCGCTCCTCGAATGTATGGAGGAGCGGCAGGTCAGTATTGACGGCGTCCGTCACGAACTTGCCGCACCGTTTATGGTAGTGGCGACACAGAATCCGGTAGAATACGAGGGCACCTATCCGCTTCCCGAAGCGCAACTGGATCGATTTCTGTTCAAATTGCGCGTTGATTATCCCGGTCACGAGATGGAACAGCAGATCCTGATTAACTATCACAACGGCTTCGATGCCTCTCAACTCGCGGATGCCGGGGTTGAGGGTGTCATTGATAGGGATTTGCTCCAGCAATGCCAAGCGGCAATTCAGGCGGTCACGGTCGAAGAATCTATCTTCAACTACATTGTGAGTATTGCGGAAGCTTCGCGCAGTTCGAATGACCTCGTGTTGGGCGGTAGTCCGCGGGCATCGATCTCGCTGCTGCTGGCGAGCAAGACTTACGCCGCGATGCAGGGACGGGATTACATCTTACCGGACGATGTGAAGCGGTTAGTTCCTCATGTCTATCGGCACCGGGTGCTTCTGAAACCGGAGGCGGAGATTGAGGGACTGTCGGCGGACGACATAATTGAGAGATTACTCGCGGAAGTGGAGATCCCACGTTAATCCGCGCCGCCAGTTTCATCCGTGATTTTGACAACAGGACAACAGGTAAACACCCGCATGCGATTTAGTAAACGGCTACTCGGCTTTCTACTGCCATCGGCAATTCCGATTATGCTTTATTCGGTCGCGCCGAATTTGTTGGTCATTGACGCCGTCTATCTTACGCTGCTGTTCGTTGTTTGCCTCGTCGATTACGTGAACACGCCCCTGTTCACTAAGGTTGAAGTTGCCCGCCTGATGAACTCCAAGTTCTCATTGGGTGCGGAAAATGTGGTGACGCTGCGCGTTGCCAACCGTTCTCGCCACGAATTACGGTTGCGCCTGAAAGATGATTTCCCTCCAACGTTTCGGTTTGACCGCGTTATTCACGAGGTTTATGCGGCGCCGGGCGCAACTGAAAGTGTTATCTACCGACTCACACCATCGCGCCGCGGAATTTATCATTTTGGGGACATCCATGTCCAGTGCTGGGGAATTTTGGGGCTGATTATCAGACAGCGCCGGGTCGAAGCGGGAGCGGAGGTCAAGGTCTATCCCAACCTGCTCGCCATTCGACAGTACGAACTGCTGGTTAGACGTGGACTGCTGGGTCAACTTGGGCTGAAAAATTCACGGCAATTTGGCGAGGGCACAGAATTTGAACGGTTGCGTGATTACGCTCCCGACGATGATATCCGCCGCGTTGACTGGAAGGCGACGTCAAGACACCAAAAACCGATTGTCCGCGAGTTTGAAACCGAACGCAGTCAGGACGTGGTGATTATGTTGGACGCCGGCAGGTTGATGGCATCGCCGATTTTAACGGAGGCGCAGGAACAGGAAAGCGCACTGGACGCGGCGTCAATCTCGGGGCAAGCGATGATTAAACTTGATTACGCCATCAATACCACCCTCATGACAAGCTACGTGTCAACGCTTAAAGGGGATAAGGTGGGGTTAATCGCTTTTTCAGATGACGTCCATCGCCACCTAACTCCCAAGCCGGGCAAGAAACAGTTCCTCGCCATGTTGGAAGCCACCTACGCCTTGCAAGTTTATCCGGTCGAGCCGGATTTCGAGACCGCCTTCAAATTCTTGGCGTCGAAACAGCGCAAACGCGCGCTGATTATCCTTTTTACCGACATCTTGGATCGGGATGCGGCGGAAAGTCTCGCCCATTATGTGACGACGCTCGCCCGACACCATCTCATTGCTTGTGTGACGCTGACGGATTCAGGAATCATCGCACTCGCTACGCAGAAGCCGACGAGTTCCAAAGTCGTCTACCAGCGGGCAATCGCCGAGAGGTTGCTGCAGGAGAAACAAGCGACGTTGGAGATTCTGCGGAGTCGAGGCGTTATTACGCTTGATGTCCCGGCGCACCAGTTGACGATGGAGGTGGTGAACAAGTATCTTGAACTTAAGGCAAAGTCGCAGATTTAGAATACACTCGGTGTGGACTTCCATTGTGAGAACCCGAATCATGCCAAACTGCCGGTGTTTACATTCTTCACGGACATCTCCCCACCTGACAATCGGAAGAACGTTTTTTCGCCTACTTGATATCTTTCTAATTTTATAACGTTGTACCTGTCCGCCTCCACACTTCCATTTTTGGCGTAACCACTTCCGCACTTCTCGCATCTTATTCGCTGAAATTTAATCATCAAACTTTTCAGGGAGGAAATCATGCGTTACGATGATGATGCCGGTTTGGTCAAAGCCGTGTTAGAAGGGGATAAAGATGCGTTTGTCTTTTTGGTGGACCGCTATCAAGGCGCCGTCTACGCCTACTGTCTGAACCAAGTTCGAAGCGAAGAGGATGCGAAAGATGTGACACAGGAGGTGTTGCTAAAGGCGTATCTCAAGCTTGAGCAACTGAAAACACCGCATGCTTTTCGGAGTTGGTTGTATACCATCGCCTCCAATGAGTGCCGCATGTGGCATCGCAAGCACCAATCGCACGAAGCGTTGGAATCCGAGGTTGAAACAGCAACGATAGCACACGGCAGCGATTTGGAAACACAACTCACGGTTAAAAAGGAGATTGATGCGTTACCGGAATCCCAGCGGTTGGTCGTATTAATGCATTACTTCAGCGGATTCTCGCTCAAGGAGATTGGGGAATTCTTGGGGACGTCGCGTACAGCCATAAAAGCGCGTTTGTTTCGGGCACGCCAAAGGCTCGGTATGCGGTTAAAGGGTACATTTGAGGAGTATTTTGACTCCTCGACCAAACCCAATCTATGTGTCGCAATCTTGGACAGGATTTCTTCACTTCCCCAACCGTTTGGGGCTGATTCGCCTGTTTCAAAAGCACATCGGTTCACACCATTACCGGTCGCTGCCGTATTGAGCGTTGTGCTGTTCGGCGGGCTTGCAGGACTCTTTCCAATGGGCACAGACAGCGGCGAGTCCAAAGGGGGTGTGAATGTGTCGCTGGTCGATGCCGACTCTGATATTGAAATAGCGCAAGCGGACGAGCGGAAGAAGCGAATTACTGTGCCAGCCAAACCGGCAAAAACGGGGGAACAGCGAGGTGATAGCGGCAAAACCGGCACGTCGCCAGCGCAAGTCATCGGTACCGGTCGCGTTGAAGATGTTGTTTCTTCCCCAGATGGAAAACTGTTTGCTATTCATACACCGTTTGGACTGGAACTGCGCCGCCTCGACGGTAACCAACCACCGGTAACTGTTGATACCACCGGACACGTTGAGTCTCCAACCTTTAGTCGGGATAGTCGGTTTTTGGTCTGGAATGGCGGTGAACAGGTCAAGGTGTGGGATATTGAGAAACAAGGGGCGGTTGCGACACATTCGCTTGATTCGCTTAAGAGCACGTTTTTGTTCCACATAGGGCTGGAGTTTGCGAGGGAACTCGATAACAAAATCGTGTCCGGTGACTTGAAGCGCGTTTTCGAGGAACATGACATTCGGCTGAAGAACCCGTACTTTCCACGAGGTGCCCCACGTTGGCATCTTGGGCATCGAGATGGCCGCCGTATTTTCGACATACGGGAAGCGGATGATAAGCTCAGCGTTTACGCTATACACCAGCGGCGATGGCCTGACCAGCTCAACATTGCACTCCATCCAGAAATGAGAGAAGTCGCCCTAGGGCTGCCTTGGCCAGGTTTGAATGAAAATACCTTCAAACTCGTATTCATTGATCCCATTTCAGGAAAGGAACTCCGTTCGTTTGAATGGTCGGATACCCAAGGCCTCCTCATTCACGCTATGCAATACAGTCCCGATGGCGAGCAACTGGTGATGTTCGAACATGACAAATTTAACTCGACTCGTCCAAAACCGTCTCCACCTAGATTCGTTTTCCTTAATCCGAAGGATGGAGAGATTCTCCACGAATTAAACGTCAAAGGCACTGCCGCAGAAGTGACCTTTGCATACAGCCCGGGAAGTCAATGGTTTGCGTTCCGCGCGTGGAGAGACAAACGCATTGATGTGATAGATACACTTGATTGGCAGGTTGAAAAAACTTTCACGATTCCTGATCGGCAAAAGATGACAAATTTCTTGACACCTGTCCACATGCCAAAACGGAAAGCCTCAATCTCGTTTTCGTCTGACAGTCGTTACCTCGCACTAGGGAGCATGGTGTGGGACTTCAGAACTGGCGATACCGTTCACGCAGGCGAGTATAGGGCGATGAGTCAGTTCCTTGATGACATTCACTTGCTGATTAGCAACGGGGGAGCGGTCAAAGTGCTGGACGTAGCGGCGAATAGATTGGAAGAGCGCGTGAATCTTCAGTACGGCGTACTTCCGGGACGCGCGTGCTTCTTGTCCGACGATGACACGATCCTTGTCCAAGGTTGGCGCACGTCAATTTGGAAGGCGAGTACAGGCGACATAATTGACGAAGACGTATTTGGTAATCATTTCGACATAAAATTTTCGGTTGTCAGTCCGATAAACGATATCGTGGTGAGTGTCGTGACAGCCAAGGTTCCGGAAAGCGTCAGAGGGACCTCAGGATCAGGGAATGACTTGGTTGGCTACATCTTGAAAGATGAAATGCTAATCTGGTCCGCTCAGAAGCGCGAAGTGGTTCAACGAATATCCCCTCACCTTGACACTACGTTCTTTGACTCGATTACATTCGACTCAGATATTGTGCAACAACACCTTTTCCGACATGGTCTAGGGGCCGACTTTGACTCTCATGTGCTGGAATTCAGCCCAAACGGAATGCAACTTGCCGTGGGACAGCGTAACGGTTTGGCAAGCCTGTGGGATATTTCGGAACCCAAGAAATTGCATCAGTTTGACAATTTTAACACTGTATTCGGGTACGGACGCAAACCAATACACGACAGGTTCGCACTGGTGAGCGCATTGGCTTTTAGCCCCGACGGGAATCACCTCGCTTGCGGAGTGTTCGACGTCATTCGGATTTGGGATGTCAACACGGGAGAGTCGGTACAGGCACTCCGAATCCCCACCACGCCGGACACCACGTTGCCGCTGTTTTTGCGATTCAGCAGGGACGGGAAACGACTGTTCACAGGCTTGATGTCGGGAGATTTTGTGGTCTTCGATATTGCCAGCGGAAGGGTCACGAAAAAATTGAATGCCGGTTATCAACGGGTAAAGGCGCCGCATATCGGAGATTCAATTCCCTTGGACCTGAATCCGGACACGACCTTGATGGCAGTTGGGCGAACAGATAATGTTATCGAACTCATTAGCACCCACACGTGGAAGCGCATCACGGAACTATCCGGGCATCGTGAGGAAATCCGTTCCGTGGACTTCAGTCACGACGGCACAAAATTAGTCTCGACATCTCGTGATGGGACCATGCGTGTGTGGAATGTCGAGGATTTGTGATTCAATACTAATTTGTAACCCATAAGTTACAAGAATCGGCGGTTTGTAGTAGCGCAATTCATTGCGCCTCTTGGACCGAACGTGCCAATCTTTGATGAAATCGGCATTGATGTGATTCGGCGGAAGTGCTAAAATAGTCGCTTGATACGAGAGGCGTGAACTCCCATAATAACGAGGGTGAAGGCTTGATGTGCAGTTTTCTTGATTCGAAAAAATGCCTTACGCATCTCTCTTCAATCCTCCGGGCAATGCCAAGGCTCGTGAACTCGACGGGCATTGTCAGAAATGCCCACTCAGCACATCGGCCGTATAAGGAAAATGACGATGTCTAGCCAAGGCGTTAAGTCAATAGAGCCTCTGACAGCAGACCAGATTGCCCAGTTCAAACGTGACGGATTCCTAATTCTTAGAGGGGTTCTCGACTCTGCGCTCTGCCGTCAGGCGCGTGACGACATGTGGGAGGTGATTCAAACCCGGCTCCCGCGTATGAAACGGGATGACCCTTCGACATGGGAGCCTATCACCGATAAGGAGAGCGCCAAGCTGCGGGCAATGCGTCCCGAGGGCGGAGGCGAGCCGTACCTTAGCGGGGGCGGACACCAGCTTGTTGTCCGCAATGGGGCGTCAGAATTGATGCTCGATCTGGCACCCCGCGCCTTATGGCGTGTCGCGGAGCAACTTCTTGGGAAAGGGACGGTGGTTTGGCCCGCCGGACTCGACAAGTCGGGTTATACGACCGGCCCGTGCTTTATGTGTGACGACGCCGTGGGAGGACTGAATACACATCTGGGGGGCGCAATGGGTTTTCCAGCAAAGGGCAGCTTCACGACAGAGCCCACACTGCGGTTGCCCAAAACCGGACCGGTGTGGCTCAATGGGCAGGGGACGCGCGGATTATATTGCACGCTTCCGAACAGCCCTTCTCACGTCCCTCATTACAGCGGCGCCCACTCCGACGGTCCGTGCTACGGCACGTGGCGGCTGCAGATGTCGGCATACATCGCCGATGTGCCGCCGAACTGCGGGGGATTTACCGTTTGGCCCCGGAGTCACTCGCGGATTTGGCGGGAACAGTGGAAGGCTTTCAGAGCTGGCGAGAAACACACGGACAAACATTTGGCGGTACGGGTGGCGGGAGGTTATACCGACCCCGTCATCGGTCAAATCAAGGAGGATACCCAACCGTTCGATTGCCATGGACCTGCCGGTACTGTTATACTGTGGCACACCAAAATCCTTCACATCGCGGGACAGAACGCTTCTAGCGACGTTATCCGCCAAGCGACAATCTACGGATTCAAGAAAACACCCGAGTCGCTTCCCGACCCGCTCGCGGTGGATGACACAGATGGCGACATCTGGCGGGATTGGTCCGATGAAATGCGTGCGTAACCGCCGATGTTAGTCAACCAGATCGCAAGGAAAGATAGCCATGCTCAAAATTGAAATTGACTCGCCTACTCTCGAAAGAGAGATTAACGCCTTGATACATGCCGGACTCTATGCGGACCTGACGGTGTTGATGACCGATGCTCTTGAAAAACTGGTTACTACCAAAAGAGAATCTCGCCTTGACGCCGCAATTTTGCTCTATCAACACGGTGAAGTGACGCTTGCCAGAGCCGCTGAATTGGCGGGCATTCACCGCTTTGAATTTGATGAGGCTTTAAGTGCAAAAGGCATCCGCAAGGTAGTTGAGGTCGGGTCGGTGGAAGACTTGAAGGAAGGCGTTGCACTCACAAGGACGAATCAGGACATATCATCCGACAGCCCTTGACCAACACTCCATGGCGACTATGCCTCCGTCACTCGGTTTGGGAGAGCGCGAATCAATCGCAATCTGTAAACGGTTGAATTCCATCTTTTTAAGCAACGAGCGACAGGTCAAACATCACTGTCGGGAATACGGAGTAGATTGCGTCAACCTAGAAGATATTTTGCGTACGCTATGGGAACTTGGGATTCTGATGCAAGCGGAGGTTAGGACGATCATCGCCGAGATTGAGGCAAAAGACAACCTTAGATTTCAAACAACGGACTCAATTTTCAAATAAACCCACACAATGTCGGTCAACTCATTGAGTAACCCTTTACCATCCCGTTCGCAGAACTGGGGTAAAAGGCGATGGACGATTTTCACAAACAATCCGATTGAAGCCCGACTTGGACGCGGGTTTAATTCGCCTTGCCGGTTGGGATGGACGCTCTTTTCGACCTACCCATCAGGAGAAGGTAGCAGAACAGGATTACTCCCGTGGTGAATCCGAATCCTATTTTTACGATTGGCGGCAAACTCGAAGGGGATATGAAGCCTTCAATAACTCCGGCGATGACGAGCAGGACAACGCACCCTCCGATGAGTTGAACAGCGACTTTCGCGGCATCGGTCAACGCCTGTTTTCGAGTCAGAAAGCCCGGCGCAATCAGGGCGTAACCCATTTTTAGTCCGGCGCCGCCCGCGATAAAGATAGTTGTTAGCTCAATATAACCGTGCGGCGACACAAACGACCAGAGCGGAAGGGCAAGCCCATTAACGTGGCATAGCCCAGCGACTGCGCCAATGAGCACACCGTTGAGAGCCAAAATATACGCCGTTCCAATCATGAAAGTGATGCCAAGCGCAAATGCCGCAAAAGCCACTTGGATGTTATTCGTCATGACAAATGAAGCGAAAAGATTTCTTTGAAGTGCCGGGACATCCGTCCACATCTCCTTATCGTGGATTGTTTCGACGAGGTGTTGGGGCACGAGTTTTTCGGCGAAGCCTTGGTTCTCCAGCGCTATCCAATATGCGGCAAAAAACCCGATGACAAACATCAGAAACGCTGCGGTGATGACACGGAGGTTGCTTCTGAATAGTGCCGGGAACCCGGCGAGGAAAAAGTGACGAATGGTGCTGCGTTTCAAAGGCGAGGATTGGTAGATACCGGCATGGGCGCGGGAGGCAAGCGCATTGAGATACGGCACGCAGCGGTCATCGGGAAAATCGCGGCGAGCAACCGCCAGATCCGAAGTGACGCGTCGATATAGATAGCCCATTCGATCGAGTTGCGTCGGAGACATTTTGTTGGCACGGTAGCGCCGGGTACGCCTTAGCGCTTCCTCCAACTCTGACCAGATTGGCTGTTTCTTGTTGAGAAATTCGTCTCGCGTCATATGGCTATTTTCTTCGGCGGATTTGTCTTAGCATGCGTAATACGTAATGGGATCTTCTATCGCACTCGCTATCCACTCGCTTGATCGTAATACGTAAGAGAATTAATTATACATCACGTGTTACGCATTACTTTACCCCAACAACTCGCGTAAATCCTGACGTTTCAAATCAAGAATCCCACGACCGACATGAGCGACCATTTATCTATTGAAACTCCCGAACAGATTAAAATTAGCTATAGTGTCGCAGGCATCGGTTCGCGTTTTTATGCCGCACTTATTGATCTCGCTCTGCTGATCCCAGTCTTGGCAGTAGGTTATTACGTTATCATACGTGCTATACTCGACCTAGATGAAAGCTTTGGCAACTGGCTGGCGGCACTTGCAGGGATTGCTACCTTCGTGCTCCAATGGGGCTACTATATGGTGTTCGAGATTGCGACGAATGGCCAATCACCGGGTAAACGTGCTCTTGGCTTGCGGGTTATCAAAGCACAAGGGTATCCGATTAGTTTTTCGGATTCCGCTATTCGAAATATAGTGCGGATTGTCGATATGCTTCCGTTTGCCTACGGTGCCGGGTTACTTACCATGCTGTTGAACAAAAACTGGCAGCGGCTGGGCGATTTGGCTGCCGGCACGCTCGTTGTTAAGGAGGGCGCCAAGGCGTCCCTCCGTCCGGGGAAAACTCAGGCTGTTAAAAAATCAACTTTTGTCTATGCGGATTGGATTAAACCTGAGCAAGTGACGGACGCCGAACTGACTGCAATACAAGAGTATCTTTCACGCCGGGCAAGTCTTCCAAGATTGCGTAGACTGCAACTCGCTAGAACGATAGCAACCCCGATTGCCCAAAGAATGGCGGACAGCGACCAGATTGATTACGATGTTTTCTTGGAGGAGGTTTATGCGTTAAAGACAAACCTCGGTACGGATTGATTGTGTTAAGTTAACAGTAGCCCAAGTTGCCACCTTTGTTCGACAGGGCACAGAAACCGAGTTTTTTCCGACGTGGAAACACGAGATTGACGAAGATCGGAACAATTTACCTAGAATTTAGCAAACGAGAACTAAAAACTCGGTTTCTCTGTTAAAGGTAGCAACTCGCGTTAACAATAATAGTAACCGTTTCGTATGGAGTTTAATCGTGTCATTTGGCAGTGTGCAATTCCATCTAACACCGATTCTTCTCGTGTCAGTTCTCCTTTTCGCGTCGTCGTGCGGGTCTGATGGACCATTTCAGCCAGTCGGTCAAGGGGAGGAAGAACGCATAAAGGATGCGTTGAAGAATCGCTCGTTCCGGCAGCTTTTGCCTTCCAAAGACGCGAGTCCGAGAAAGGCGGTTGTCCTTGATTTCTTTGATGGAATTCGGGTGTGGGCACAGTATTCGGAGAAGCGTCATGCGGTCAACGAATGGGAGATTACCGCGCAAGCTTACCGCGTCTTAAAGTTAGGGCACAGCAGCCGCATCGGACGGGGCGGGCATAACCCGGAATTCATGATCTATCTAGACAACCCGACGTTCACACAGCAGTTTCCTACGGCATGCGAAGACTGTATCGAGGTGTCGGGCTTCTCCGTCTCTGTTAGAAGTCCTTTTAACAGCAGCAGGATTTCCTTCAAACTGAATAATCCAAGTAGAAATTTGCCCCCGCCGTTTCCCTTGTTTGAATCATGGACGAGATTTGAGGAAGATGAATACTTCGATTGAGCTAAGCCCGACGTGCTCCACAGCAGACCGGATTCATCCGGAATTCTCGACGCAAGCGCATTTTCATCCGAAGAGAATGCTCCAGAGAAGGGATCTTCTTCATCATGTGCGCGGCGAGTGGAAATACACGGTCGCATGGAAGTTCCCCAGAGTTCGATATTCCCATCCATGCCCGATGCAAGTATACTTTGGATTGTGGGAGCCAGTGAACTATGGGTCTACAAGAGGGAGCACAGCCGTTCGCGGGGCCATTCGTTATGCGTTCAAAAGTTTGAGTGTTCGTCATGCTTCGCGTTACCAGAATAGGTTACTCCTCGTCAGAATTCGTATTGCCTTCATCCCACGTTGCTGTGGAAAACTATTTCTTTTCGAGGATTACCGCTATGGGAGTGCGCCACTCTAAGATTTCATCCCCAAGTAGCACTACGCGCCACTCTCCATGATATCCCCCGTCCATGAAACCGTAACTTTCGGCATCCATACGCTTCGGCTGACCTTTCGCCCAGTTGGTATAGGTAACAGGTTCGCCGCTACTCCACGCCCACTCGCCAGCCTCAACTGAATAATTCAACCCAATCCAATAGGAAAGAAAGCCAAACCGCTCGACAAGCGATTCCTGCTCTGCTTTGTCGTTGATTGAGACTAACTGTGCGCCTTCAGTGCGCGCCTTTGTTTGGGCATCGCGCCAACTGCTGGTACGCACACTCTTGTACTGGGAGCCGTTGGGCGCGCCTATCCACACGCCAATCGTGTTTGGCACTGTGGGTGCCATCATCTCCACGCCTAATATATCGAAAAAAATCGGTGCGCCATTGAGCGTGAAAACCAAGTCTTCCCGCTGTTCCCCAAATTTGAGCGTCAACTCGGACGTTGCCGACAGCCCTTGGTATTCGACTGCAACCGCGTAACTTCTAGGTTGATACAGATATTCGACAAAGAAGCCTGCATTATCGGTCTCACGTTGACCGCTCAAATGAGAACGGTGTTCCTCGTCCTCTCCAGTTGCCTTTACGTCAAGCGTGAACCGGGCTTCCGGCAGTGGAGTCCCGTCATCAAAAACGATTTGACCCCGAATAGGCATGGGAACCCCTTCAAGCGCAAACACAAGATCTTCCCGCTGTTCCCCAAATTTGAGCGTCAACTCCGACGTTGCCGACAGCCCTTGGTATTCGACTCCAACCGCGTAACGTCCAGGTCGATACAGATATTCGACAAAGAAGCCCGCATTATCGGTCTCACGTTGACCGCTCAAACGAGAACGGTATTCCTCGTCGTCTCCAGTTGCCTTTACGTCGAGCGTGAACCAGGCTTCCGGCAGTGGAGTCCCGTCATCAAAAACGATTTGACCCCGAATAGACATGGGAACCCCTCCAAGCGTGAGCACAAGATTCTCCGGTTGTTCACCCGCTTTGAGCACCAACTCCGATGTTGCCGAAAGCCCTTGATATTCGACTGCAACCGCGTAACTTCCAGGTTGATACAGATATTCGACAAAGAAGCCCGCATTATCGGTCTCACGTTGACCGCTCAAATGAGAACGGCGTTCCTCGTCGTCTCCGGTTGCCTTTACGTCGAGCGTGAACCGGGCTTCCGGTAGTGGAGTCCCGTCATCAAAAACGATTTGACCCCGAATAGGCATCGGAGCCCCTTCAAGTGCAAACACAAGATCTTCCCGCTGTTCCCCACTTTTGAGACGAAACTCGGCGGTCGCGGTAAGCCCTTGAAACTTCACCGAAACCGTATAGGAAGCAATCTCGAAATCAGGCCCATCCACATATTGTACAAAGTAACCGTTAGCGTCCGTTTGCTCCTGATAAACCGCTTGTCTGTTAACTGAGATAGGCCCTTTTTTATGTTTGCTCTGCACGTCCAGATCGACCATTGTGTCCCCAAGCGGGGTGCCATCCATGAAAACAACCTGACCCCGATACCGCGTGCGAGGCCTCACTGTAACGACAATGTCTTCAAGGTTTGCATCCGGTTCAATGGCAAACTTAAGCCCACCCCGGTGGGACGGATCCGTCGGATAAAACGTCGTAGTCCCAGTTTTCATTGATAAAATCTCATAACTCTTCCAAGATTCCCCGGATTCCCCGGGCATTGGAGAGCGTAGCTCCAACTGAACTGGTCCAGGTTTCACATAGGTTATGAAGAAATATCCCGCCTCGTCGCTTTTATCGAAGGCCGAGAATGGTATAGTAACGTCGTCCGTAGCAGTGATGGCATGACCGTTGATGAGTTTCGTGGGCCGAGTGATTAACGTAAGCTCGCTGACCGGATGCCCTTTTACATCAACAATGCGGCCCGAGAATGTATTTGTTGCTTCTTCAGCGAGGCTAGAAACGGTGAGAAAGAGCAGCGTAACGAGGGACACAATACGGGGCATGTATAGCGCACGAATCACGGTGACTCTCTCCTTTCGAATGGATTGTTGTGAAAGACAGCGTAACAGAAATCAAGTTTCGTGAAGCCACTTAGTTTCTGCAGCAGCTTGCTAGTGATTGGTATGATACTTGAAAACACGCAATTTCCAGCAGCGTGTAGTATAGTTTGTAATAGCACTATTCACTGTGCGTCTTCTGCGAGAGATCGCTCCAACATGTGTCACTTGTAGGAGGGAATTCCGATTCCCGAAAATTGGTCGCGATTCGGAGATCGCTCCTACAGTAAGTTTATAGTAGTGCGATTTATTGTGCGTGACTCATTGTTTGCTGCCATTATATATCGTCTTTCAGAATCACGCAAATCCTTTCTTGTCTGTTCACCAAGAAGCTGGCAAAACTTGACCAAGCAGGCATATCTAGTTTTCTTGATGTAATGATTTGTTACTTGGGAGTGGCCAGAAGCGGTGTGATTAGTGTTCGTCCGCTTGGGGTGCGTACTGCCTCAAAAGGCAGATCGTAGACGGATTCTAACTGTTGGGGGGTAAAAACTGTCTCCGGTGTTCCAACGGCGACCGTGTTTCCTTCGCGCAACATGAGAACCTTATCGGCGTACATTGCTGCCAGATTGAGGTCGTGAATCGCAGCGATCACCGATTTGCCGGACTGCACTATTGAACAACAGAGGTCAAGTATCTGTACCTGATGGCGTGGGTCGAGATGGTTTGTCGGCTCATCCAACAGGAATAGCCGGGGTTCCTGCGCGAGGATGCGGGCGAGGTCGACGCGAGAGGCTTCGCCGCCCGACAGTGTCGGATAGAGCCGATCGGCGAACACATCGGCTTCTACCTGCTTCATGGACTTTCGTGCAATCTCCCAATCTTCCGATGTCTCTTTCGCGCCGTTTAGGTGTGGATGGCGTCCAAGCAGTACGATCTCCAGGGCGCGAAACGGGAAATTGACCTCCCGTTTCTGTTGAAGGTAGGCGCGGATTCGCGCCAGTTCTTGCGGCGAGTAGGAGTAGATGCCGTGACCGAATAGTCGGATTTTTCCTTTTTGCGGCGAGAGTTCACCGGATATGAGGCGTAAGAGTGTGGATTTGCCCGCACCGTTTGGCCCAGCAAACACCCAAAATTCGCCAGCTTTGACTTTTAAGTTGATGTCGCGGACAATCCACTTCTGAGCGATGCGATAACCCACCTGATCAAGTTCAACCATACACCACCTCTCTCTTGAACCTCAGAAGTAGCCAGAGGAAGAACGGTCCGCCGAGCAGTGCGGTGACGACACCGACGGGCAGTTCAGCGGGGATGGCAACTGTTCGCGCGAAGAGGTCAGCGGAGACGAGCAGAATCGCGCCGCCAATCGCCGAACCGGGCAAGACATAGCGATGGTCGGCACCGCCCATGAGACGCAGCAGATGCGGCACAATGAGTCCCACGAAACCGATACCGCCCGCAGCAGATACGGCGGCGCCAACGCTCAGGGCTACCCCGAAAACCGCCCACCGCTTCAAGGATTCAGTCGAAACCCCGAGGTGATACGCCTCCGACTCACCCAACGTCATGGCGTTGAGGGCGCGTGCAAGTCGAAACAACACGATAGCCCCAATGAGGGCGACGGGAAACGTCACAGCGATTGCACGCCACGTTGCCCCGCCGAATCCGCCGAGCAACCAGAACGTGAGGCTCCGAAGTTGCTCCTCGTCGGCGAGAAAGGTCATCAAGCCGATGCCTGCGCCCGCGAAACTGTTAAGCGCGATTCCCGCTAACAGCAACGTCACCGTGGGGACACTTTCTTGGGTTTGGGCGATTTTCCACACACCGATTGTTACGAGGATGCCACCGGTGAACGCCGCGATCGGAACGCCCCAGATGCCCAAGAAGCCGCTCCCGACGAGCACAATCCAGAGCGCGGCTCCGAGTCCGGCTCCTGCCGTCACGCCGATTAACCCCGGATCCGCCAGTGGGTTGCGGAAGATGCCTTGCAATGTCGCACCGGAGATGGCTAGGACTGCGCCGACGATGGCTGATAATATCACACGGGGAAATCGGACGTAGATTAGCACTTCAAAGCCATCTTCGCGAAAGAGTAAAACGTGGGGGATACGCCATGGGGGGATTTGGTATGCCCCTACACCCGCGGCTACGCAAAGCGAAATTGGCAGTAAACCGGCAAGGATGAGGAGGAGGTTCGTTCGGTTTTGCATGAAATGTGTCCCGCTTGAGTATTGTTCAGCGATGTGTTATAATGGGAATGCTGTGAGTTGATTTGCCAAAGTTTGGCGCGGCTGCAAACAGCCGTCTATAAGAAGGTCCCCTAGACTCCCATTGCCATGAATTATCCCTCGGTTTCATAGATGCCGTAGTACCCAATAGGAGTTCCGGCATAATGGTTGACCCAAAAGACATTAAAGCAACCTGCGACGACATCGTCCGAGAGTTTGCCCCCCTGAAGGTTATCCTCTTCGGTTCCTATGCTTACGGAACGCCTACCGAGGATTCGGATGTTGACCTGTTGGTGGTGATGCCCGTTCCGGAATCGCAAACCCGCAGCCTAGCGGTAGAAATCAGGCGACGTATCCCGCGCCGCTTTCGCATGGATCTGGTTGTCCGGTCGCCGGAAGAGATTGCCTACCGCATTTCGCATAACGACTGGTTTCTCCGAGAAGTCACCCAGGAGGGTCAGGTGCTTTATGAATCCGTTGACACTGGAGTGGTGACTGACAGTCACTCCCCCTTTGCAACGAAATGTCCTTCCGCTTCATAGATTCCCTTAAACAGGTCAAGCGCGGCGCGGCCGCAGCGGGGACCGAATCCCGACAAGTACAACCCATCCATCGCGACTACCCGCTTATTCCGTCCGGCGGGTGTCTGTGCCAAGCCGGGGACCTTAAGCAACCCTTCAACTCCGCCGATTGATTTCAAGCCCGACTCAAAGAGTATATAAACATCCGGTTGCGAGGCGATAACCGCTTCCGCGGTCATCGGCTTGGTGCCTTCGATTTTTTCCGCTGCGTTAGCCGCACCGACGATTTCAATCATCGCCCCGGCTGCGGAATTTTTGCCAAGCACAAAGGCGGTTTGCGGTCCCCGCAGATAGAGGAACAATGCCTTTCGTTTTGGCTGACCTTCGCGTATCGCGAGTTTCGATTCCAGCGTTTCAATGTGCTTCTCTAAAGCCGAAATCAACTCCTCAACCCTTTCTTGGCGATTGACCGCCGTTCCAATGGTACGGAGACGTTGTTTGGCTTCCTCGAAGGTTCTCGGCTCCGTGAGTAGCAGCACCGTCACGTCGGCGCTGCGCAACTGCTCGACAACCTGGGGCGGTTTCACATTCTCGCGACCGATGACCAACGTCGGTTTTAGTGCGAGAATCCCTTCGGCGTTGAGCCGATGCTGGTAACCGACAGATGGCAGTCTTTTCTTTACATCCTTGGGATAGGTGGACGATGCGTCACAACCGACGATGTTCGCATCAAGTCCGAGCGCAAATAGAATCTCGGTGGTGCTGCCGTTCAGTCCGATGATTCGCTCGGTTGAGTTGATGACAACTGTTTCGCCGCTGGCGTCGGTTACCTCGGCAGGCTGCGCGGCGGCGGTTAATGAAATCAGAAGCAACAACACCGTGACAAGTCGTATTTTCATTGTTGGCTCCTCAGGTTGAAAATGATGCAATTGTTAAAATTGCCGGCTCCCATCGGGTTGATGGAGGTACTCAAACGTGATGAAACCGCCGTCTGTTTTGTTCGCGTTGTCCTTGTAGAAGCCTACAAAGCGGAGTTTGGCATACGTTCCATCCGCCGCTTGAACCACAAAGACACGATTCTCCAGAGGGAGAATCCAGTGGTTCGGGGGACCGGTGTAGATGTACCATCCTTGCTCGCTTTGTGCGACGATAGCAAGGTTCGCGTCCGAATCGGCAGAATACTCGCCCCCGGGCGCTTCGTTCACCTCGCTAAATGCCACATCCGTGAGCATAATGGCACGACCCTTTCCCGCACCACTGATACCCCCGTTGAGTTTAACCTTCGTGCGTTGAAAACCGAGATCCCAATTCATTGAATTAGCCGGATCCGCGACTTCGACGACACCACCCTTCGTGAACGAGAAATAGGTCCACGCCTCTCGGCTTGTCGCGTCAACCGTGAACGTGGCGGCCTCTTGAACGGCCGGGGCGACACCAACTTCCTCATCGCCTCCACAACTGAAATAGAAAAATACGCTCGTATAAAGAGCTGCCCACACAATCAATCTCCAAGTGGCGAGAGTTTTAAAGTGTTTCATCGTTCCCTCCTATTTGTTGTTCCAATTGACAGACTAGACAGATATCGGGATATCCATGTCAGCTAGGGTATTGGTGCTATCATCGTTCAATACCAACATGGCTTGCGCAATGGTACCGGCAACCTGGTAAAAATCTTCTGGCGGCATGGCGATATCAATGCCTCGGTATTTGAAGTGAATATGCCCTTCAAGACATTGATAGACGGCACATACATTACAATTGGATAACGACTCTCTCGAGTGTTTCATTTTCTTGGTTTCCTTTCTTAATGTTATCGGTGATGCAGAATTGGTTATGCTTCACCACCGAGTAGATGCGTATAGAGCTAGTAGGATTGAGAAACAGGTAATTGATAAATAAGCCGATTTCCTTCCGCGTCGGCATAGTACGAAGCGCATGAACAGTTGGAGCAGATAAAGTATCCACACAACGCATGCGCATGACAGTTGACGAGACCAATCGCCGCGATCATTATCGAGCGATAGCACAACGGTAAGTAGCGCGAGAGTTGATAGTAACAGTCCGGCGATCACGCTTAGGTAGCAAATCCTATCCAATTTTTCAAGCGGTGGTAGATGGCCGAATATCGTTAGAAATCGTTTGCGTTTGAGTTGAATCTCTTGAATAAGGTACGTCACCGAAGCGACACATGCGAATGCGAAAGCGCCATTCGCAAGTAGAAGAGTCCTTGAAGACAATCTCCAGCTAATCGGATTCAAGAAGGTCGTGAAAAGAATCAGGGCGACAATAAAGAATAATGAGGTGAAGCCGGAATACGCCAAGAACTGAGTTTTCTTGAGTGCCATCTTTTCCTCACATGGTGAATTCATTCAGGTTACACGGAATGAGCAGTAATACCGTTTTGCTTGAATAACAGTGCATAAGATGTCTTAACTATATCGTTCTCCGTAGGCGGGAATCAAGCGACCGAAAAGGGAGCGCGATAGAGATCCCCTTGCCCCGCATCGAAAAGGCTCAATCGTCGCTGTTAATGCAAGTGCATTGATTACGTTGATTAAGTAAAGAAATTTGATTGGTGTGGAGTAAGAAGCCTGGTCTCCGCGCAAAGCCGGCGGGGCAAGATGCACCGTCTACGGATTTGGTGTGAAGGGTAACGGTTGGTATTGGGCATGTCACAATAGTATGATCGAGAAATCCTGTGCGCACAGTTATTCAAGCGAAATGGTATAAGAGGAGTAGGATTGGAAGCTTGGAAAATCCCCTTCCACCCCACACTCAAACTGTGTAACTCGTCCATCTTCGAATCAGTTCAATAGGTCAAAGAGAGGCCGCCATAAAACGAACGCCCTGCGAAAGTGTAAAAACTTGGTATCTTGAAATCGAAAATGTTATTGATGCCGACCGAGGCTTTAAGCCATGTGAGGATTTGCTTGGATCCCCTCAGGTTCCAAATCCAGTTGCTCGGCGCGTACTCTTCATCTTCAAGCACCTTGTCGCCATCGTCATAGAAGCCCCACTTGCTCCCGTAACGCCCCTGGAGATTCAGGTTGAAGCCAATTTCCTCGTTTATGTAGGATAGTTTGAGGTTGCCGCTGTGTTTCGAACGATTCAGCAGTGTTAAACCGGTCTCCTCGTCCTTCCCGTTGAGATAGGCGTAGCCGACTGCCGCGGCGAAGCCTTTGATGGAACGCGTTGCCAACTCGACCTCGACTCCTTCAGTGAACGCCTCGCTAACGTTGAAATACTGGAATTTGCTACCGCCGAGCACGCTTTTCCCCACGCGCTCCGCTTCGATGAGGTTTTTCAGATTGTTCCGATACAGGTGCAGCCGCCCGAGTAACGCAGATCTGAACTGGTATTCAAGTCCGAGATTCCAACTGTTCGATGACTCCGGTTGAAGTCCTGGGTTTCCGAGCACCTGATAGCCGGAGGTCGGATTGCTGAAATCGAGATAGAGGTCTTTGAAATCGGGGGCACGGAAGCCTTGACCGAACGAGGTGCGGACGGTGAAATCGCTGGTTACGCGGTATAATCCGCTCAACTTTGGACTGAAGTGCGCCCCAAATTCAGAGTGGTGATCGAGTCGACCGCCAACGACGAGCGCGAGATTCAGGGATGGTCGAAATTCGTTTTGGAAGAAGAGTGAGTTGGTCGTAACATCCTTTTCGCCGCCGGTAATGCGCTGAGATTCGAGGTTTTCGAGGATTAGTTCCCCACCAACGGTTAGTTGGTTTTTCGTCCCGAGCGCAGTATCAAACTGTAGTTCGCCTTTGATAAGGTCCTGAATCGTGATGTTCGAGGAAGCGGTGAGGGAGGTGCCGCGGTCAATAACGGTTGATTCGTCGCGGTAGCGGGTGGCATAGATTTTGCCCACCAGTTTTGAATCCAAACCTGGCCGATATGCCGTTCCGATAGTTGTGCTAAAATTGTCAATATCACCGAGACGGTCGAAGACCACGCCGCTGTTTTCGCTGACACCCTCCTGCGCTTGAGCGAAATACTGACCGGAAAATAGGAGTTTTGCGCGCTGAGTAAGTTGATATTCGGTCCGCACCGATTGGGTAAAATTCTGATACCCGTCGATCGTGGTTGAAGGATTTGTTTCGTCCAAGTCGATAGGGTCTCGGTGATTTGCGGCAAGTGTCATCAGCGAATTGAACTTGCCGTGTTTAATCTCAACCGTTCCACGGCTATCGATTGTGTTGTGTTCCTCAACGTTATTCGTAAACCGGAGCGCAAATGGAGATGAGGCACCGCGCGTGATGACGTTGATGACGCCTCCCATGGCGGCACTGCCGAAGAGCGCGGACGATGCGCCTTTGACGATCTCAATCCGCTGGACGTTTTCGATTGGAATGCGCGCCAGGTCAAGTTTGCCCGCGATTCGACCGACCTGCGGCTCTCCATCAAGCAGGATTAAAACGTAATCGGAGGCGAGACCTTGGAGTTGAACGCCATCGCCGTGTGCGTCGCGGTGAACGACGATTCCCACATGATGCTCAAGCGCCTCACCGATATTCTCCGCACCCGTGGCTTCAATCTCGTTTCGTGTGATGACCTCGGTGATGACCGGGGTGTCTTTCAGCAGGCGCTCGGTTTTAGTACCGGTGATGACAATTTCGTCCATTTCGAAAACGTTAGCTATTGATGTGATTTCGGGGAAACTCAACCCCACTCCGCTGAGGAGGACAAACATGAATAACGCACTCAAACTTCGGTCCCGTAGCCGCATCGATTCACTCCTTTCCGCGTGATTGCCTTGACAATCACGGTGCGATTAACTTATCTTAATAGGAACAGAAAAGGCGATGGGCGCACAAAAGCCCCAGTGGATTGGTAGATAGAGAATCGGGAAATAGCTAACAATTGGCCGTTGGGAGCTGTCCCTTTTTCTATCGTTCGTCTTTTCTGTTTATTGCCAGTTTATGATTATGAGTCTCAGTCTCAATAGTAACACACAGTGTTATGTTCCCGCTGCGTTAGTGAACATTGAACGGCCCGCCGCTCGGTTCCTCCTTCAGTTCGGGACGGGTTGAATCCAAAAATACTTCGTGAAGTTCGAGTTTGTTTGATCCGGTAAAGGCTTCCGGGGGAAGCGTGCCGGATTGCGCGTGTCCCTTTCGGAATTCTTCCGATTCTACCCAGTTCTCGAAATCTTTCCGAGATTCCCAAAGCGTGAATACGATGTAGGGATCTTCATCATTCACTGGGCGCAGGACTTGGTTTGAGACGAAGCCGGGCATTCCATCAACGAGCCGAGCACGGTTGTGGAATCGTTCTTCAAAGGCTTCGGCATACTCGGGAGCGACAAAGATTCGGTTTGCAACGGTAATCATCGAAAACCCTCATTATTGATATTGAGTCTCATTATCATAATAAGAACAACAATTAAAGATCGGGCTAACATAATAACGTTAATTCCCCACCGGTGGATACAGAAAAACCCCACTCACATACAATTAAGTATATAATATCACAATTTGTAGGACTTATGCAAGAAAAATAAACGATAGATTCCTGTAAGCAAATTTGGACGTGTTGGGTCTCACTCGAATTTTGGTGCTGCACGGCGGGGCAAGGGGATTTCTATGGGATCCCTATCGCCTTCGCTAGTCGCTCAGTTGATTGCTCCTACCAGTCGGCGTAAGCTAGTTCACGGCACACCCTACTACCTTAATCCTCCGGATGATGGCACTGCCATTTTACCAAAAGCGCTAAAAATGAAGAGAAGATGGGGAATCGACAACGTTTTAGAACCTCAGTCCCACACTGACGCGATGCGCTTGTTGCAGATGCCCAAAGTCCGCGAAGGCGTAATCAAGAGATAGGGCGGTTGACGAAAGAACCGTATTGATTCCGAATCCGAGTGTAATCCCTTCTTCGTCCTTCGCCGATTCGGGACCCAAACGCAGTTTGTAGCCGCCTCGAACGGACGCGGTTTTCTTGTACCAATACTCTAGACCGAAGTGCAGGCGTTCGCTATTGTCGGTGGGATGATTGCCGTCTATGGCGACGGTGAGAAGGTTGTTCGCGTCGTCTATTAGATCGTACGCGAGTCCGAGGCGAAAGTTGGCTGGCAGTGGGAATTCGACGGTATCCAACTCTACCTTACGAGTAGGATTCGTCGTGTCCGGGAATGGGCGGTAGTCGGCGGTTCGCTGATCTCCCGCCTCTTCCGCACCCGTCTGAAGATCCGGCCCACCAAAGCGCATCTCCGGCCCGAAATTCGAGTAGCACATCCCGATCCGCAGACTGTTCCACCCTGTATGATATAGGGTACCGACATCAACCGCCATCCCCTTGGCGCTTTCCCGATGTATCTGCTGCTGAATGAACTTGGCATTGACCCCAAAGGAGAGTTTCACCCCGGACTCTTTCTCATAGAGTTGTCTGGAATACGCCAATGAGACTGCCGCATCCCATGCGGAGAACCAGAGACCGGTGCCATCCGGTTTTGCCAGCGTTGTAATTTCCATGTCGGGAACCGAGAGGAAGGTCACGCTTGCTCCTAGAGTGCCCACTTTTTCGACCGGCGTTGCGAAGGCAAGGAAGTTGTATCTCGTGTCGGCGAGCCAGACGGTATGCGTCCCGGAGATGGTTGTCTGCGACAGTTGGCTCAAGCCTGCGGGATTCCAATAGATGGCGGTGACATCGTCGGCAACTGCACCAAACGCGCCTCCCAAACTGTCTACACGGGCACCGGGACCAATCTTGAGGAACTGGGCGCCGCTTGTTCCCACGTTGGTCACGGCATAGGTATACGGTGAGTATAGGAAAATAGCCGTGAATAGGAGTGTGCAGAGCGTCTTAACGTGTCTAAAATTTATCTTCATAAGTGAAGGCTAATCTGTTGTTTCGCGGTCAAGTTGTGTGTAGGACAACCGCTATAATGGTTTCCATTTTCATTGGGCGAGTGCAAATCAATCTCTATCACACACCCTAATTCCTCACTTTATCTCGCCTTAAAACTTCTAGAGTCGGTGCGCGGTGTGCACACTTCAAGGAATGGTGGGCAATGCCCACCCTACGAATGTAAATAGTCGAGCTTACCGAATAATGGCAAATCTACTGACCTTGTTTCCGATGACGGCATTCGATTCGTCACGCGCTTCAACGTGATAGATGTAGACGCCGCTGGCAAGCGCCTGATTGTTGTAACTGAGGAGATTGAAGGATTCCGTACCGCCCTTGTCACCCTGCGCCAAACGCTCCTCCGCATTGAAGGGTGAGGTGTGTTCGTGCTCGATTTCCCGCACCAACTCGCCAGCCAAGGTATAGATTCGCACTGTGCATCTTGGCGGGAGGTGGGTAAAGAAGATTTTGTCCGTTCCTTCAGAAATCACAGCCCTGTTTGTAACGAAATAGGGGTTTGGCACGACGCGTATCCGGTCCAGATCGGCGCGAATGTCGTCGACGATGAGCGTCTCGCCGCCAGTGCTTAACAGCAACTCGTCGCCGTCCTGAGGCGCGCCAACCCCACCCATTTTGACAGTGAATACATCCCGGGCAGAGATTTCACCGTTTGGATCTCTGATGAAAACGTATCCTCCGCGTATGAAGATCCGGAAGTAACCGGGGGTATTGTCCGGGCTATATTCATCACCCCAACCTGTTCCTGTGAAAATCGCATAGCCATCCGCACGCTCGCCGTTGAATTGAATTTCTTCGCCAGTATCTTCGTCCACCACTCTGACATGCGTATCGTCAACAAAGGTTATCGAATAGGTATGTGGACGGTAGTAGGTTGACCACCAGATGTTGGGCCAGGTGTTCTCCCCAACGCCGGGAGACTGGATGTCCACATTCCAGCCTGTCACCGTGCCTTTGGTCAACTTTACACTTTCGATTGGGTTTTCGTTTGGATGCCCGTAGGTCACGTCAACCCCCTTTATCTTCAGGATGATTCCATCAAACATGGGGGAGAGCGCTTCAACAGCCGCAATCTGTGTTGGGTCGTACCACCCAAAGGTTTGTTTCTGCACTACGATTTGATCTGTAGTCATGTCGATGATTTCATAAGCGGGCGGTTGATAGCCGGGGCCCGTGATATATGCGCCGGCATCTATGGGTTTAGCTCCATGCCAAACAACCTTGTATTGATGCCCCGTCACCTTCTTGGGGGCGAGCACCATCGGTTCGACGGTGACGCTGCCGGTGCGCGTAAAAGCGTTTTCCTCGAGATCGGCAGTGGCATCACGGTACCCTGCTGGGTTCGCGCGGGGAGTCACATGAACCATCGTCTCAATCTGGCTGCTCTCCATCGCGATGAGCCCGGTCTTGGGATTGCCCGTATCGAATGAGGTTACGGCGTAGGTGTACTGAATTCCATTCGTCAATCCTTCATCGGTATAAAAATTCTTTATGCCCGCGTCTTCGCCGAGCGCTTGTGAAGGGGTGGAAACGATGCGGAAGATGTCACCGGCGACAGGAGGCCCCGAGGGGCCATCCGAAATCTGCACATACAATCCGCCAAAGTAGATAAACGCCCCGGAATGATACTCCCCGTCGGGATAAAGTTCGCCAGTATTGGGATTCATAACGACGTACCCGCCGCCGTCCGCCGGGAATTGAGGGTTAAGCGCCATCACTTCCCATAGCGTTGTATTGATTATCTCATAGGTGGTGCTAGAATCGAACTTGATGATGTAGACGGCATTTTTGAAGAAGTCGGCAAAAAATGGTTCGTCGCCTATGGCGGCAATGGTGGCGTCCGACTGTTTGCCGACGTGTGACACCGTGAGAAAGTTGCCGGTCGCACTGGGTTTGTCAAACTCCGTCAGCATGACCCAATCCTGCACCGGGTCGCCGGTAGATTCGTCGTACGAAGTATCCCGTCTGTAGACTCTATAACCTTCGAAAACCTTCTCCGGGTCGGTTATGTCCACATATTCCTCAATGCTTTTGTTGACTCCTTCGTGAACCCATCCCTCCGCACTTTCCCATACGAGCGTCACCTGACCATCGGCGGGATACGCCGCAACTTTCGGCGACGGCGGCGGGGCTGGCGCGATGTAGTCATCGTCATACAGTTTCTGCGCCCAGTCCGATGATGCTTGCAGTCCTTCAAGTCCCTCACCTATAGCTACCGCCGTGATGACATTGAATACCTCCCCCGGCGCAAGCGACGCTATGGGACCATAGGATTGAATGAAACGTTGGTCGTCGTAGTTTGCGGGAAGCGGATCAACGCCGGGGACACTGATTAAGGCGTACATCTCGGCGGCGGTCGACGGATCGGTGGAGATTGTAATCCGTTTGTGCGCTGCGAACGGAATCTTGGCGTTGGCGTCCTGCGGGTTATCGCCAATGTAGGCGTCCAAAACACGTAGACCGATGTAGCCGGTTGACGATGCGTTGGAGTACCCGTAAGAGAGGTAGCGGTTCGGGTGGACGTCCGGATTCAGGGCGTCGGGCGTTTCATCCAACGCAACGAAATCATCGGCAGAGTAATTCGCCGTTCCGGTTTCACTGCTGGAGACATCCACATCGTATCGGAACGCCATGAATACATCTTCCAAGGTGTCGCTGCTGACATTGGTTACTTTGTATTCCAAGATGAAGAAGTCGTATAGCGGCGCATAACTCCATTGGAATCCGTTGACCTCGATGTCTAATCCGAGGATTAATTCCTGGTTTGCCTCCGGGTTGGTGTCGGTACATTTGAACCAGATTGATTGGCCCGTTGGCGTTCCCTTCGTCGTCAATCCCGGTTTGTTCGAAATGACCTCCGGCGAATCGTCGGTGGGCCAGATTTCGGACTGCCGTCCGTCGGAGAAGGAGACGCCGACCTCTCCACCCTTCTTGGCGCCGATCCAGATATCACCTTCAAAGATGTAGGAATCGTTCGTCCCGGCGGGCCACCATCCGGAGGGGTTTTGGGTCGGGCTGGTCGGGTAACCGACGACCGCGGTGTTGTAGACGGCTGAGGATAGATTGCCGACATCAAGCGCCTTCCAATCTACGCCCCCCATTGCAGGCAGACTGGCTATGAGAAGAAGTGAGGACATTAGCAGCGACAGCGGGCGGAGGTTCGGATATCTATCCGGATTATCAAGTTTCATAATTCGTCCGTATTGGGTCGTGGATTTTTTTCGTCGGTATATGCCAAAATGACGTTGTTTATCATGCGGTTTGCAACTGGTATGGTTGAACCAAGATATCTGCGGAGATGCCAAGTCCTTCGTGCAAATTCCGAATCATGTCGAGAGTCAAAGCACGTTGCCGATTCAAGACTTCTGACACATAGGATTGGGAGCCCAAGTAGGGTTCAAGATCGTGACGAGACAACCTTTGACTCTCCATGTGGTGAAGGATAGTTTCAACCGGATCTGGTGGCGGTTCGGGGTAATGCTCCTGTTCGTACGCCTCAACCAAGGTGACCAGTACATCGAGTTTATCCCCCTCTGGCGAACCGTGAGGCGCTTCCCAAAGCCGTTGAATCTCTCGCAGAGCGGCTTCACAGTCTGATTCGGTTTTTATCGGTTTAATATCCAAATTTGTCACATTAAAATCACGTTGTGTTGATTTTATCATGTACTTGGCACTAAATGGTTCATTCCCTAAGTATTTAATCCTTAATGAAACCGAGTTTTTTCTTCAAAACTCGGTTTCTTCCCGGAGTCAAAGTGGATTCAAGGTAGTGCTTGAATCCACTCATCACGGGCAACTAAGAATTGATAATCGTGGCAATCACTTCATCACATAAATCATAGTTCAGACAAAATTAACTGCCGACACCCAACACTAACCATAATGTTTTTAGAAAATAAACCACTAAGACGACTGTTCCTGTTGTAGGTACGACCATGCGGTATCCTCTACCGCTCGATTCCAGTCTTCTGCGAGCACGGCTTCACTCAGCAACGCGGTTTCGAGAGAACCCTGCTCATCGGTGAGAATCGTCACAACGGCTCGTCGTGGTTCTGACAATTGGATTGGCTCTAGCAATCGCACGTTACCTTGTTCATCGATTGTAACTTCAATGGTTTGTTGCATTGTTTACCCCCTAATCATAAAGCCAAGAATTGCCGCTATCAACCGTTTAGAAGATGCTTATAAAGTAGACGTCTTTTAGCGCGAGAATCGCCATAATCACACCTGCAACTACCATGAAGACACAGGAGACTAAATCAGTAGACACAGCCGCCGTGCGGAAATAGTCGTTCATGACAGGGACAATCTGTTTAAGCACGGAACGATGCGCCCGCTGCTTGACCTTGATGGTGCCCGTTCCCATCCAGGATTGGACAGCGACTTGCAGGTCGGCATTGACCGACGTGAGGCGTATCACGGAAAGACTCTCTTCGTAGGGCATCTGCAGTTTTTGGAGCGCCGCAACCAATGCTTCACGAAACGACGTATCCGTAACGGCATATGCGACATAGCCTTTGAGTTGATACCACATCATCACCAGGATAACTCCATAGAGAAGAGTGGTTGTCCACCCCATGATCTCGCCAGAAAAGGACTTCAGGGACAGAACAATACCCGGCACCAAAGCAACAAAAATCAATGAAAGCATCCATCTGTTAGATACCAAGAAGGGACGCTTCGTCAAAATAGCCCTAATCCCAATCCCAATCCCAAAGAAAAAGATTGCCATGATTCCAAACGTTATTGGAAAGAGAACCGAAAATATTATGTCGAAGTAGTCACGTTCCATATTCTAAAACTCCTGAAACTAGGAGCTATCAATCAAGTTTGTACAAACACAGCGCATCACAACTGTTAGGCGAAACCTCCACCAATCCAATCGCTTTGACTTTCGCCGAGATGGGCAAATGAATCCCCCGACAGATTTTCACCGCTTCGGCGATTTCGCGCTCGGACAAACCGAAGGCGAGCGTGCAGTGCGGAACCCACTTCCCAACGGCGTAGTGTTCGGATTGCTCTTGTGAGTATGTCGTGAAAACCTTGTGAAATGCCGCGTGTACGTCCAACAAGGGCTCGGTGACCGTTACGCCCAAGAAAACGACTCCTTCTGCACCGGAAAAGATGCCTATGCTGGAAAGCGACAATTGAAACGGCGCAACACTCCCCGCGAAAGTGGAAAGTTCTGCCTTGAAGGCGCCAGGTTCAATGCGCTGGTAAACGCCCATCGTGACATGCGGGCGGTAACCGGCATCCAGCAGAGACGAGCCAATCCCAGCTTCGTGAATAGCATTCCACGCTTCGCAAATGCGCTCCGCGGCTAGGGTGTCAAAGCGCAACTCAACAGCAAACGGCATAAATGAACTTCAAAAACGGTAATGTCCATCAGTCGGTGAAGTGGTTTAAGCAGCACGGATTTCCGCCTTGAATTTCCGGATTACCGGTTTCAAACTAGGCTGAGGAAACTCAAAATGGAGTTCCAACGCTTCTCTTAGATTAACCAATGCTTCTTCTTCGCTTTCACCCTGACTCGCAACATCAACCTCTAAACATTGGGCAATAAACCAGTCCCCTACTCTCGAAATACTTGCCGTAAATGTTTGGGTTTTCATTTTGGTTCGGTTTCTCCGCTTCTCAACAACGCTAAATGTCAGATTCGTCAATTCGATTGTAGATGTCAGTGCCCATACTGACCAACTTCTCACGGATTTCGGGCCAGTCGTCCTGATTCTTCTTTCCCCTATCAAGAACACGGAACACTATTGATGTGGACTTCACAGCCTCCGTACATTCGTAATTGTATCCTGATTCTTGGAATAACTTCACAACTTCATCCCTGCGTTCTAATCTGGTTTCTCCCTCGAATTGGAGCGCGATAGCGCAATAATTATTGCGAAGTCGAAGAATCAATGACACGCCGCGGACACTCTTACTAATCCAACCGTCATCGCTGATAGGTACGGGCTTTCCGGAAAACAGTCCGTCTCTACGAATCGGCTCCCAGAATTCGCTATATTCAACGCCTGCTTTTTTTTCGGTTTGGATATCTATCGCGGGCCGAACGACATGGTGAAAAGACAACTCATTGTGTGCATTGGCTTGAGCACGAATAAGATACCAGTCAATTTCGCTGTCTTCATTTCGGAGACTACACGTGACAATCATGAGCTCCTCGAAACTTTCGGCGACCAACACGGCGACTGTGGCTTCTTTCAATCGCGCGTAAGCTTCAAGTCTGCCCCAGTGGTCCCAATCTGCTTCGCCAAACTGGTTTTCGACCACAAGAATACTATTTCCATCTGTTCCAACAGCGACTATATCCGCCTTTCGCGTACCTACATTAGACTCCGTCTCCGCGTCTTCAAAGTTACCAATTTCAAGCGCATTAAGCGTATTAGCAAGATCTTCCGAAAAATCTTCTTCTCGTTGGTAGATGTCTGAGAGTGGTATTGATTGTTGAAGTCTCATTTGGCTATTTTCTCGGTCATAGATTCAACGTATATCGTAAAGCGACGTCAATTTCGGCCATGGGAACCGAACCAATAACGCGATCAATTGCCGACTCGCCGACCGTGGCAAGATTGTCAGTTAGCACTACCGAGTCCATGAGTAGCCCCGATTGTCGTCCTTCGGGAGTAGAAAGTAAAACGGCGACACGGCTGCGATGATTGGCACGGAACATCCTGCTGGAGATCATCGCCACAATTACTTGCTGGAAGCCGGTTTGAAGATTGTCAGCTTGAATAACCAATCCCGGACGCGATTTAGCAGTCAGTAAGTTGGAGTGTGGAAAGAGCAGCAAGATTACATCACCGCGTTTGTAGGCTGGATTTGACCTCGTCATAGTTGTCATAGGCGTCCATCTCAGGATTTTCCCAGTCTTCGGCAAAGGATTCCAAGCGCCCACGCAAAACTGCCGCTTGTGCTTCGTCAATACCGCGTTCCCGTAAATTTATGGAGTTGGATGCAAGAAAGGTAACAATTACGGGGGTGTCTTCAGATACATCATGAGGCGTTTTCGAAAGTTCAATCTTGCCATCCCGATACACACCTTGAATAGTTGTTGACATAATGGCCACCCTTTACGACTCTCGCCTACCCTCGTAGACCGGACACAACCGGTCTACTACGATGTCCTTGAACATATCAAGTGGACGACCGTAGTAATTCTCGTCTAGTAAATAGTTCACACGGTCAGTGTTCTGCTTAATCCATCTACCTATTATGTCCTCGGTCAGGCGATGTCGTCGCACCGCGTCGTGATCATTTAGCATCGATTTCGCTAAGGTGCTCGGCGCCCCCTGAGGACTGTAATGTTGACTCATATACCGTGGTCCAGAGTTTGGGCCAACTTTACTCACCTTCAGCACACTCGTTTCAGTGGAGAAAACGAACACAGCTACTTTTCCTGCCGGCAGTTGCGTTGGTCTATGTGGCATCTCCAGCGTTTCAATGTCAACATCGTCAGGTTGAATTTCAATACCTGCCACCCTGGCAACCCTCAGAAAATCATCTCTAATCTGTTCAGGATTCCAGTTCATAATCCCCTCCTAAATCCTAAAAATCCAAACTCACGCCCATCATCACCAATCGTGGTGAATTCCATGAGAACGGGTTTGAGTGCTTCCTTGAGTTGAGCGGAATGCCGTAACGGTCGTATGTCACCGCATCGATTATGTCATCCAGATTCTTCGTGTTGAACACATTCCGAACATCTGCAAAGAGGGTGTATGTCAACTCGCCAATACGGATCCGTTTGCTTAGGAGCATGTCCACGTTGTGGGTTGGCGGGTATCGTTTTGAATTTATATCGGGTTTGACCGGTGAGCTCGGATTTGGTGTGTAGGGCAAACCGCTGCCGTACCTGCCGATCAAGTTGATACCAACATCAAACGGCAATTGTATGTCCAACGACCCGGAAACGACATGCCGTTGGTCCCAAGCTAATGGGTGGCTCTCCGTGACTTCGGGCTGTTGCCGGTAGTAGGTAAGATAACCCAAGGACCGGCTGGAGCCCTTCCCCTTCGCGACGGAATAGGTGTAGTTAATCATTCCGGAAATCGGGCTGTGCCCTAGACGCCATTTGCGGGCGCTGAGTTCAAAGCCTTGAACACGACCATAGATGTCGTTTATGAAATAGCTGTAATCATTCGTAATATCGACGTGGACGCTGTTCACCAGATTGTCGATGTCCTTGGTGAAACCGGTGACATCAACCGTCAGGTCGCGAGTCAATTGCTGGGCTACCCCGACCTCGTAAGCGACCGTTCTCTCCGGTTCCAGATTGGGATTCCCTCTTCTGCGGATAGCGCCCCGCATGTCGAAGCTAAGATTTTCATAGAGATCGTCGCCGGGAGGTATTTGGTAGTAGTGTCCGTAGGTAAAGTGTAGTTTTGCGCGGTCGGTAATGGGGAAGGAGATACCGAGGCGTGGCGCAAGCATGTGTTTGACTGACGGCTCCACCGGCTCTTTGATGATGGGCAAACCGACTTTATAGGTGTCTTTATCCAACTTGATAGTGCCATCGTCGTTGAGTTCTAGCGGATCTGACAGGTCGGCGGGGGAGACACCGTCTGGACTATAAAGTTCGTATCTCAGCCCGGCATTGACTATCATCCCCTCATACTCCATTTTGTCTTGCACGTACAGGCTCACCGAACTCGGCTGTACGTCGTAAAATTCCATGTAAAGGTTCGAACTCCCATAATTTGTCGTGCCGAGATTGTAGATCTCGTGTGTCGAAAGTTCAATCCCTGTACGAATCTGGTGGTTTGCGGTCACTTGGCTGGAGAATTCGGCCTTTAGCATCGACGAGGTCGTCTCTCGATTAGTCCATCCAAATTCATCTCCGGCGATGAAATAGTTTGTATCGTTGTACGCCTGCTGGGGCGGGTTCCTGATTCGTCCCTCTTCCTGATTCTGTGCAAAGGACAAGTCCGGGTCCCATGCGTTTTCTTCAAATGTCTTGTTCAAGGGATCCCATAGTTTATCCGGCTGAGCGCTTTCATAGGTGCGATGAAATTGTCCGAGCGTGAGGGTGTAAAAGGTGCCCGAGTTGAGATTATGCGAGAGTTGCATGGACATACTCCGCGCATCTCTGTTCGCCACCGGAATGGCGCTGGGCAAAAAGCGAAGTCTACCGCCGTAGGGGACGGTTTCGCGCTGATCGAATAGCCCGCTTGCAGTGAGTCTGATGTCAGGCGTCACTCCAAACTTGAGTTTGCCTTGGAATGTGTATCCACTACCGTTGGCATTCGGAAGGTAGCTTTCATCTCGCCGCAACTGGCTGGCGGTGGAGAATGTCAACCGATTGCCCCACAGCGGCCCACTGAGCGCAAATTCCCCGATATGGCTTGGGCGCAGGTCGTAGTTCTTGGTGTTGTTGAATAACTCGCTGTACTGGTTCAAATCCACGATGTAACCGTCCAGCAGGGTTACCTGTTTCTTTTCGTAGTCGATGAGGGTGCCATCGGTGTCGCGATAGGGTTGGGGGGTAGTAATGACTTCGCCCGTATCAGGATTCAGCTTGGGCTCGCCAGTCTCCGAATCAATGACGGCGAGAAGGGGGTTTTCCGTCCTGTCGGCAAAGACACCCGGAACAATCTCCTTGAAGACGACTTGAGCATCGCCTTCACGTGCTGCCAATTCCTCCACAGTGACACTCTGACCGCGGTACGGCGTCTGATAATCGTACGGTCTACCGAGGAAGATTCCCCTGAAGGGTTCCAATGCCACCGGGCGAAAGCCGTTGTCGGGATCCAGCCAGGGACCGTAAACGGGGTCGCCGTGGTGCGTGCCCCACTGTCCCACGCGGTACCTGAATCTGCCGGTGAAGTTTTGCCCTCCCGCTTTCGTAATGAGGTTTATCACACCGGACTGTGCATCACCGTGTTCGGCGTTGAATCCCCCGGTGATAACTTCCATCTGTTCAAGCGAACTCGTGCTGATGTTCACCCCAAGACCTCTGCCGATGGGATCGTTCACCGGGATACCGTCTATGAGATACTTGACCTCCATGGAACGGCCGCCTCGTACGTGGAGCGTACCAGTGGAATTGAGTTGCGCGACGCCCGCTTGCAGTTGAAGGATTCCGTTCACGGTGTCGCGGGGCATGGCGGCAATCTCCTCCGCTTCTATGATTCGCGTTGACTGGGTGACATCGCGCTTAATCAACGGCTTGGCGGCGGTCACGATGATTTCCTCGAGTGCGACAACGTCTGTAGTGCCCAGAGCGAAGTCGAGGGTTGTGGTCAGCCCGGCGTTTACCTTGGCACCCGTTAAGGTCTGTGAGCTGTAACCCGCTCGTTCAACCTTTAGATTGTAGTTTCCCGGCGCGATATTGGCGATAACATAATATCCACTCTGGTTGGTCGTCGCGGTGTCACTTGATCCAAGGACGCTAATTTTGGCATTCGCCAAGGGCGTTTGGGTTGCTTCAGATTTAACGACACCTGAAATCTTTCCGGTGATGGCGGCGGAGGCTGTGCGGTAGCCTGAGTGTACCGCAAACAGAAGTACGGCGAGGCAAATGGTAAGTACCCAGGAGAACGGGGTTGTTTTTTTCATACGTTTCTCCCCTGAAAATCAAGAGTTAGGAGAAGGACAATTGGTTTCGGAGATGGTGTAATGTTCCAAGGAACAGTATCCAAAAACTATGGAAAAGGTTGCGGAATTACAGCGATTTCGTCTCACCATCCCGGTAAGAGAAGTTCCCAATGATTCAAATCAGCCAAGATTATAGCAGAATTATCTTGATAGGTAAATACTCTTGTTGAATTTTATCGGAGATAAACCTCTAAACCCTGTATAAAATTGAGGTCAGGAGGCGAAACAGGCAGGATTATTTGGCATGGTATTCCGTTTCGCCTTTGGAATCAACGGACGAACCGCACGGACTCAAGTCTAGCCCCGTCTGTTGTGAAACGCCGTGGTGTCTGGCGTGCGCAAACCCGCGATTTGTTCCACGAGTGTTTGTCCTGATCTTAACAGATCGTGCAGATGAAGGTAACGGTGGAGTGCGCTTCTTCCCGTGAGATGCATATTCCCAAAGGTAGCCAAGTAGTCGATTAAGGATGATACGTTCTCCTCAAATCCGACCGTTAGCACCGGATAAGCGAATGGCAATCTGTACGTCAGAAAATGGATTACGTCTTCCCTTCTTATCGGCTTTACGCGGCATAATGCGTCCCACACTTCCGATCGAAGCGCTTCATCGGACATATTCCAGATAGCGTCCTCGGTATAACACGGCAGTTCGAGTACAATTGTCGTTTGTCCTTCGGGCGCCATGTAGGGGCTGCGGTTTTTTGGCTCGTAAAGCCGTGTAAAGGGAAATTCCTCGCTCGGAAAATAGAGTGAGGCGTTGGGTGAGAAGGAATTTCGGTTCAAGCAAAACACGCACAGCATCAAATGCCTGTATTTGATTGCGGCGGCGGTGTCGATAAACTCCGGGGGCGGCGGCGGATCCAATATTTTTAGTGCGAGCGTCAACGGCAATGTATTGATAACGGTAGTGGCGGGAATCTCGGTCTCTCCGTCATTGAGCATAACGCGCTCGATTTTTCCGGCTTTGTGAACCAGTCGGCTAACCCTGCTTTTGGTGCGAATACGTTCATAGCCTATGGATTCGCTCAACTTGTCAGCGATCATTCCGATGCCGTATTTGGGATAAAGGAACGAACCATCGAGGTGGTTCTGCGCGGCTGAATCGCCCAGCAGCGCGCTCCGAATTAGGTTTTTGAGGTTTAGTCCTCTTAACCGTCCCCCCGACACAGCTACAGACAGCTTGCTCGGCGGTTCGCCCCAAAGTTTTTCGGAGTAGTTGAGCAGAAAACTTTCTGCCAACGTTCTTCCGTACCGGTTAATTGCGAACGTCGCAAAGTCGTCCGCCGGTCTTCCGCGCTCTACATGCAACTTATCCCAAGCTATCCTGAACAGCGTTTTGGCGTCCAGTTTCTCTGCCAAATCGCTCAGTGACAGCGGAAACTGATAGAATTGCCCTTCGAAAAAGATTTCGCTCGGCGCGTCGACGTGGAACAGATCGCTCCCCAAGAGTTTCTTCACCTCAGACGTAACGTTTGAGTCTTTGTCGTGGAAGCGGTGTGCGCCGGTATCGAATAGGAAGTCACCAACTCGTATTGTGCGGCAATTTCCACCTACTTCCGAACCGGATTCAAAAAGAACGAAATCAAGCCCGCGTTTCTTAGCATAATATCCTGTCGCCAACCCTGCGGGACCTCCGCCCAAAATCTGGATATCGGTTTCGATGGATTGCATTGTGTTCACCTGAACGCGGTGAAATCAGGAATTTCGTCAGTTGATAAATCGGGTGGGAAGTCAGACTTGCCGCAGTGAATAGCAAGTCAGGTTAATTAATACTCGTACAGGGACAGGTTGGGCCACATGCGATTCACGTAGGGGTTGTGGTAGAAGGTTCTCTTCGCTTTCGGCACGCGCTCTTCGATCTGGCTACCGATGACGACCAAATCCGATGCGTCGTCCGGGTTTTCGTGCAGGGCTGCGAGGTCGTCCGGATCCCGTATCGGGATATAAACAGCCTGCAATTCTTGAGAAGCGAGGTAATATGTGATCAGCGGAACTGACGCCACGCGGAGTCTATCGTTTTGTTTGGTACTTAGATGTTGGTGTACCTGAGCGATAGCCGTAGGTGATTTGTGTTGAATCACCAAATGAAGTGTAACATAACCGTAGCAGAGAACAAAGAGGATTAGCACTGCTTTGAGGATCCGATTCCGACGCTCAATGATTCTGGCGCAGGCGAAAGCGAGGCATAGGGCAAGAAAAGGCACCAAAGGCAAAACGTGACGACTCTTGTGCACGACGTTCTGAAAGCAGAAAATCCAGATGAGATAGACGATGCATCCGATGAAACAAGCATTCAGAACATCTGATCGTTTTACGCCATGTATCTCACGCCAGCTTGACCCGAGAATCACGACTACGGCGACTGTCGTGCATGCCGTAATGATATTCCGACCTCCCCAATATAGCCCGAACCCGTCCGCCCAGACGCTTTCAAGGAGTCTTGTTGCGCGTACTAATAGATTCGTTTCGCTGGCAATGGTGCCACCGAACTCCCAAAAATGTCCTCGGCTCTGAGTCTTAGCGGCTTCGACCAGTGTTTCCCAACCCGTTAGCATAACCAAGGGCAGCAACCAAACGGTAGCCCCGGCTAGCCCTGCCGCGATACGCTGCAACGGCCTGCGTGCCAGCGAGATCAGTAAGGCGGGAATAAGCATCGGCAGGTAGGACAGACGTATGCCACCCAAGATTCCGGCGAGGAAAAAACCCAACCCGATTATTAGTGAATTTTTGTGATGCGCGATAGTAAAATAAAGACTGGCAGACAGACATGCGACGCCCATAGCGTCGGGCATATAGCGGTTGCTCATCAGCCAGAGTAATGGGTTCATCATTAGAAGGACAATGGCGATGAGACCTGCCAGTGACGTATTTTCGAGTCCTGCCAGTTTGCACAGAAAATAGATGGTGAGGAATGTGGATACGCTGCCTATGAGGGAGAAAGCGAGGGCATAGCTGCCTGTGGCGGCGTAGATGAGTTTTGCAATGAAACAGAAGACCGGGTAAGCCGGAAAATGGGGTTGGAACTTGGCGACATCGTAGTCGACCATACTCAGCGCGAAGCGGAGACTATCCAAGTCTTCGATGTAATGGATTGTGGTAAGCAGCCGCGATCCCACGCAGAGGATGAACACGACTCCCCACACTTCATAATGTTGGGACTTACGCAATAAAGGGTTTTGAAGTGTCAAGTGATGATGATTCATTGATCGTGATGCGTAATGCGTAATACATAAAGATAGCGTTTTTTCAATACACATTACGTATTACGCACTACGCATTATTTTACTCCCTTATCGTGTTCTATGAATCGGGTCAAGTTGCGCAAGCCCCGAACAGGGTTTTACCAGTTTGCCATATTGGTTGCGGAAAAACCGTAGGCTGCTTGCAGCACCGCCTTCGCGCGGTTATAGTTGGCAACGGTGGTGTTATGAGCATTACTGCCCGGTGCATCGTAGGAGGGCGCGCTCCGCATGATGCCGTGCAATTCCCTGAGTTGCCCTTCGGTAATCAACCTGAAGGGGTTGTATTGGAGAGCGACGGTAAACCCTTTCATCTCCGCCCAGTGTTTATTCAAAGTAACACGGTTTTCGTCTGCCGTGCCCAATTTGGACATATCGCTCAACGTGTCGTTGATGTAGTGCACAATCGTCGCGGCGATAACCTTCTCCATGCCGTTGGCGGCAAGCTGACGCTGTTCCGTGATGTCGGTTACGGTGCCTTGGTTCGCGATCATGGCTCGTCCGGTGAGAAACGCGGTGAAAATCTCCTGCGTGAAATCAACACCCGAACCGCCTTTGTCCCGCTTGCCGGCATTTCGGGAGAGACCGAAATTATACTCCGACTTGAAGTCGATCCTGCCGTCGCTATTGGAATCGAAGGTGAAGTCGTCAACGCTACCGGCGAGTTGGTCATCAGTGTAACGAGAATAATCGCGTGCGGCGCCAAAGTAGCCGAAGGCTTCGTCCCAGCCGTGTTCCATGGAGCTATAAGCGTCCGTGCCGTTGCGCGCCTCGCTGTTGTCGCGCTCCAGTAAACCGTTGAGATAAACTCCTGTAGCTTGGTAGTAGGGGACGGCGCCGATAAGCACTTTGTTAATTATCTGCGTCAAGTCCACGCCGTTATCGTCAGTATAAACCGCCGGCGTCCCGAGTTTGTCAGGGTTCTGGGAATTGTCCGCGATGATTTGAAACCACCCGCGAACTAGGTCATCGGCGGTACGATTATATCCGATGACGACATCGCTTGAGATTTTGCCGACCAAATTTTTACCCGTCGAAATCGAGGAGTAGCGATTCTCCACGACCGAGAGTGTACCTGCGGTACTCAATGATGTCAAGTTGAGGGCGTCGTCGTACGCGTAGAAATTTAGCATATCCTGCACCGTAGCAGGTCGAGCGCCAGCTTTGCCGAGGCTGTCGATAAAGACCTTCAAATCTTGCAGCAACAAGTTTCGCACGGTCTGTCCCGAATAGGAAACGCTGCTTTTACCGTCAAAGAAACGGCTGTCAAAGACATATGCGGAAGGAACGATGATATCACTATCGCCGTCGCCATCCTCATCGCCGCCGCAACTAACAAGAACGAGGCTCGTCATCAGTAACAGTCCCGTCAACCAGAAAATTCTGCTGTTGTAGGTAATACAAGTGTTCATTTTTTCTCCTTTGTGGAATTGATGATTGGTTGATTCAACAGAGTGAACCTCTCTCTAAGAAAGGTATTGGATGTGGCTAAAACCCATGCTTGATACCGAGGAGTATCTGTCGCCGAGGTCCAATGAGAATACCCGAGCTTAATCTCGCTTCGGGTTGGCCAGCGTTAGAGTGTAGTCTCGATCCGATATAGACTTTATCCAGAAGGTTCTTGCCCGAAATGAAAGCCTGCCAACGGTCGGAGAGTTTATAATCGATGCTTGCATTGACAATTGCATAACTCTGGATGAGACCGGTGTCGCCGCGGTTGAAAGTCCGCTTGATATTCTCGAAATCGGTAAATACCGTGTCCACAAAACGCGCGTCCGCTCTCATGCGCAGGGCATCGCCAATCCGCTTCGCCAGTCCTACGGTTAGGGTGTGGCGAGGCGCATAGGGCAATTCGTTGCCGGCAATGTCTACATCTACATTTCCGGCGATGGTGGCGGACTTGACGATACCACTCTTGATTTCGGTTTGGAGATAGGTGTACGATAAGTTGAGGTCGGGCAGCAACGGCACAAATCGCGAAGATTCAGCGTATAGTCCTGTCTCGATACCGTAATTGTCAACTTTGCCCAGATTTTTGAACGCAGTACCGCGTCCTGCGGCGACCATGTCGGTAATCTTCAGTAGAAATCCGGTAACTTCCAAAGTTAAGCCGGGGCTCCACGAACGGATACCCGCTTCCATATTCCAACTCTTTTCGGCTTTGAGGTCGAGTCCTCCGACATCGACGTTCTGACCAAAGTTCGTGACTTTCAAGGCTCCGCTAGAAGGTGCCGTGTACCCGCGGTGCACTCCGCCAAAGAGATTGAAACGGTTAAACTGATAGTTGGCACCGATGCCGGGCAACAGAACCGACGACACCTTGTCGGCTAAAATAGAGCCGCGCAGTCGGTCGACTCGATCCTGTTTGAACACCTCGAATCGGATACCCGGCGTTAGGGTAAGCCTTTCCCATTCGAGTTGCTCTTTGGCGTAGAGCGCTAGGGCGATGGTTTCGTAGTGGTGACTTTGTCCGACAATTTGGACCGGGTCGTCCGTGGAGCCCGGAGTTCCGGTGTAGTACACACCATCTCTTGCATCCGGCGCATCGCCAATCTTTCTGTCGTCGATAAAACGTTCCCAGTGCACGCGCCCGCCAGTTTCAGTTCGGGCCGGGATTCCCATGACGTGATTGTTGAGGGTGTAATTCTGTTCGACACCTCCAACGTAAAAAGTGCGCAGGATGCCAAAATTACTTTGACCCCCGCCGGTTCGTACCAGATCCCCGGTCTGGAAGTACGGCACCGGAACGAGGTTTCCAGACTCCAGCGCCGAAGGGCGCACGAAGACGTCGTCTTCTCGCCACCACCGCCGGTCGAAGGCACTCGTGTATACCGAAGTATTGCTTACGATGTCAGGCGTGATTTTGTTGGTATAGATGAGATCTAGCGAGGTGCGTAGAATCTTGAAGTTGTCGTGCTCTTTTGGATTGAAGTTTGGATCGGTACGGAAGGAGTATTCGGTAAGACCGGTATAAGTTGCGTTAGAGTTTTCAAAGTTGCCGTTCACTTTGAGGTAGAGCGTCTTATCCCGGCTAATGCGGAACAGCGACTTTATGGTCGCATTCGCTTGATCGAAGGTGTTGTTGTCGCGAAATCCGTTCCCGTGTTTGTAAAGTAACTGCAAATCAGATGTGGCAACCTCGTTGCCGAGACCCCGCCACTCCGAGAAGGCGCTGTAATACCCGTTGTTGCCCAAGGTTATTTGATTTGCCAATCCACGTGTGCCATCGGGTTTTCGTGTAGTGTAATTGATAACGCCGCCCATTGTCTGGGGACCGTAACGTAGCGCGGCGCTCCCTTTAATCACCTCTACCGCGTCAATCCTGTCCGAAGGTGGATTATAGTAGGCGTTCGGATAGATATAGACTGCGGGCTGAATTGGCACGCCATCTTCCAAGATTAGCACCCGCGCACTCCGGCGTGGATTCAGACCGCGAATGCCGATGCTCAAGCGTGAATTGCCGAATCCATCGTCTGCATATCCGTTGATGCCGGGCACGAGTTCAAGCAATTCTTGTGTGCCAACCGGGCGGATTAATTCAACGTTCGCCGGTTCCAACAAGGTAGCGGTGCCGGTAAGTTTCTTGTTCACTGACCACGCTTTGCCGATAATTTCCACGGGTGCGAGCTGGAAAGGACGGCTCGCCAACGATATAGTTAATATTTCTGTTGAATCGCGCTTGAGTTCGAGCATCTCGGAGTAGTCGGCATACCCGATGAGGCTCACGGAAATCCGGAGTTGTCCCAGGGCATCTTGACTCAGATGGAAAACTCCGTCTCTGTCCGTCCTTGTTTCCACAACGATCCGCCCCTCGGATTCGACCTTTACGGCGGCACCGAAAATTGGTACTCCAGTGTCTTTGTCAACTACTCTGCCGCGAATCTCGGCCGAAGCGGTGCAGAAATTCAACGTAGAGAGTAGGAGAGTTGACACCATCATGATTCTCAGGAATTGGTTCATGGATTGTGTTTTCCTCACTCTTAAAAGCGTTTCGGATTCGTACTTTGGAGACGACTGTTCCCCGCTTTGTTGTTTTGAGCTGGGTTGACATCGGTTTTCGTAGTATTGGCTCCGCTAGGCTGAAGATTCGTGTTCCCGTAACTGCCGCCCTCATCGGCAACCTCAGATTGCGGCGCAAGCAAAGGATCGCTTTCGCAACCGGGCAGCGTCAGACCGACCACAAGCACGGTTACCACTACTAGGCTTCCAAGGCAAATGTGGATTAACTTCATTTTGAAATCCCCAGTTTGATGTTAGATTTTATGAAATTGAGACTCATTATCAACAATGATTCATTCGTCGACATTTCTGTTGATAGCGTAATTCGCGGCACGAAGATTGATGCCAGTAGATTCATCAGATCAATACGTTCAACTGTGGAAAGGGACATATCAAATACTCTTGAGTTGGAGCAGCATACGGCATCTCCTAATCTATAGCAATTGAGACTCATTCTCTGCTACGTACTCTACTACGTAAAAAAACGAAGTTGGAATCTATCACCTATAGAGAACCAACAAACGCGACTAAGGCATCTCTTTCGCTCGTAGACATCTGCTGGACTGCCTCACGTGAGACATCCGCTTCCCCACCGTGCCACAGGATTGCTTCTAGTATGCCTCTTGCCCTGCCATCGTGAAGCAGATTGGTATGGCCATTAACGGTCTTGATTAACCCGATACCCCAGAGCGGCGGGGTACGCCATTCGGAACCGTCTGCGAGAAAATCGGGACGATTGTCCGCCAACCCCGGTCCCATGTCGTGTAACAGCAGGTCAGTGTACGGGTAAATCGTCTGATTTGAAACCGCGGGAACATCCGGTAACACTCCCGTCTGCAACGTCGGAATATGACATCCCGTACAGCCCGCCATCTCAAAGAGTTGTTCCCCGCGTTGAACAACGGGATCGTCAAGATCCCGCCGTGCGGGCACAGCGAGGGTTTGCACGTAAAATGTTACGGCTTCCAAGACTTCATCGCTCAGCTCCGGATCATCGCTGCGTCCATCATGCTGCGGTTGTCCGCTGGAGTTTTCGCGCGGCAGAAGCGAGGTCGTAACTCCCATATCGTCGTTGTACGCGGAGGCGACCTGTTGGAGTAACGTCGGCTGATTTGCTTTCCAGCCAAAACGTCCGAGGCTGAGTCCATTTTTTTGGACATCCCAAACGAAATTGGCTTTCCCCGAGACGCCGTCACTATTCTCGTCCGTCTCGTCTGCCAAGGCAAGGATGGTGGCTTCAGGTATGGCTTCGAGCAAACCCAGTCCGAATACGACAGGAGCCACGCGGGGGGAGAGTTCAACGTCATCCGGCAGCGGTTGATACGGATCAACAACTGTATACTTTGGGGTTCGCAGGTGCACGATGACGCCGTCAGTCGTAGTAATCTGACCTTCGGTGTAGTTGATGCGCACCTCGCCTTCCGGAGACACGCCGAAGATAGCGCGGTTATTGATCTGTGTCCCGAAACCGGGAACCGGCACCGGCGCCCCCGTTCCGTCGCCGTTTGGATTGGGTAGGCTCACGCGGAAAAGCATTGATGTGAATTTTTCGCCCGTGGTCGGCGCCCGCCCTCGTCCGTCGCGTGCATGGCAGTTGATGCACGAGATATTGTTGTACACGGGTCCCAGCCCCGGATTGACCTCCGCGGGGACGGTGACAAAGACGGCTTCAAACTCCCTATCTCCCACAAGATGCTCAGCCAGCCCTTCCGCCGAAAGGTTGGGCGCCGGGGTTGAAAAGGCGTGGCTTGTCGCGTCAAATACGGTTGTCTCGCCGCCCGAGAGCGCCTTTGTCGGATTGTCTGGCGTCGGTGAGCCTATTAGGTCCTCCGAACCGCAAGCTGTTATCATTATACACAGGAATCCGACGAGGAACGCAGTGTATAATGGATAGTTTGATTGCATGACCATGCTTCTTTGTCAATGTGTATCGCGAAAAAGCTAGACGTGTAAACGAGGATTACTTTGGAGCCGTTCGCAAATTAAATCCCATCTAATCGAGAGTTAGACAACTCAGAAAGGTAGGCAATTATGAATCGTAACTTGGACCGACGGTTCCTGTTGACCTAGACGCCGGTGAACAAATAACCGTCGAACTAGCGGCAACAAGTGAGGGCTTTGACAGGTGAACGGCCCATCCTGAAGTCGGAAGTAACGAACATGGTCCCGGCGGAGAAGACGGTGAGCACGATTAACAATGCTCACCGTAAACGCCGACTATCCTCCATCAGTTCCGGAATAGCAGGTACTCAATGGTATGGAAACCCTTTAGCGTGTCTTCAAGACCATCGATTGACGATGGGCTCAACGTGTTGCCGCTGGAGAGCACCGCGTCGAGGTCCACTCGATTAACGGGCCAGCTATCAAGCGCCGGGTCGAGTCCTTGGGTATCAACCGGACCAAACAGGAACGCCTCGCTCTGTTCCCATGGGCGCCGCGCCGCTTTCCACGCCTCCTGCGCTCTCTCTAGGTTCGTTTGAGTCGTACTAGATTGTAGTTCTCTCACCGCTTCTAGCAGCGTACTCGCTTTATTATCCAGATCGGTATAGGTGGCGAGCACGACCTTGTTAGCGAAGTCGTCTAACATCGTGGAGGCGTCGAAATCATTGAAATCACTGCTTAACACCAACTTGAGGATATCCTCCTCCAATGTTTGCTGTACCTTGCTGACGGCGTCAATTGCCGCTTGGACGGATGAACGATTCGCAGTGATTGAATCACGGAACGGGTCTGGGATCGCCCCGATGGCGTCAATCGCAGCTTGCACCTCTCTCCGGAATCTGGAATCTAGCGAGGAGTTCTTGCCCGCGACAAACTCGTTCAGTCCCTTGCCGTCAGCAGTAAATTTACCCATGTAGACATTCTGGATGCCGCGGATATTGTCTTGGAAGTCGGCTATGGAATTGAAGCTGAACTGCGATTCGACGAGTGTCGTATCCCTCTCGTTGAACGGGTCGGAAATTTTACCGTTAGCCACTTCGTCAGCAATGACAATCATGCCGTTGACCATCTCTTGAACCGCGGATTTATGTGACTTATAAATCGTGCTTGAGGTGCCGGCGTTAGCGACCTCGGATGCGAAATTTTCTCCGGACGGGTCCCATGCCCGACGCAACTGGGAAGTTTTCGATTTTAGATTCTCGGTCGTGGCGCTCAGATATTCAAGTTCACGGGGTGTGATTTCCGAGGCTGCCCGTCCGTCGCCGTCATCGTCGTCTTCGCCGCATGCGACGAGGAAAAATGATGTGGCGAGAAGGGCGGAGAGAGTGAGAAAACAGAATCTTGTTGTGAAAGTGGATAAGTTGAATCTCATTGGATTCCTCCTTTTTGATTTGAAGTTAATACTGAAATCCGAAGCCGAGTGCCAAGGTATCTTCCGCGTTATCAATTTTCGATCCCAATCTCCGTGCGGAATAGTGTGCTTTGAAAACTAGCTGCGGATGGTGATGGTAATTGGTACCGAATGTCCAAGTTTGACGATCCCAACGCGGGTTGTCGAAAATCTCGCCTTCAACGGCAGCCATCGTATCGTAGTTATCGTATCGTACGAATAGGTCGAGAACTTTTTCGGTATTCTGCGATGTTTTGAGAAATGCGAGTACGTTGTAGCCGACTTCAAGATACCCGCCGACGGCTTTGCTACCGACAGGAGTTCGCTTTACGTTCAAGTTGTTCGAAAGGTTCCGATTGGCTTTGGAGACAAGGTCTGAATTCTGGAGTCTGCCGTAAAGAAATAAGCCGCGAGCCTTTAACGCACCGACCTCGTAGAAGCAGTGGAAGTCAAAGATGCCGACATTTGCGTCATCCCACAAGTCCGGTTTAGGGCGGTTATTCGCACTATTGCCAAAGTAGCCGGAGACACCCGCAACCGCTCCCGGAATGACGGTGTAATCCAGTCTGCCCACGAGTGCGAAGTCCTCGGCATTTGCAGTTTCAAATCGCAGTTGGTGTCCGCCGACAATCCAGCGGCGCGAACTGAAGCCGGTTGAGTCCAAACCGTTGACGACTTGCGCTTGATAACTCAACGAACCAATTTTTCCAAATAACTCTATTCCATTTTCATGCCAGATGGTTGGAATCAGGTTCGATTCGGATTCGGGACGAGTGGTAGTAAAGTAGTGTCCCGGACGATGCCTCTTGGAGAGGAGTCCAACGGGGACGATGATATGTCCAATCCGAACGTTGATTTCAGGCTTGATTTCAAATACGACGGCGAGCTTTTCGACGATGACCTCGCCTCCCTTTTCAACTTCCATTTCGAACTCGCCGAACTCCTCAAGCTTGTCGAACTCCATCGTAATTCCGGTGCCGCCGTGCTCAAACTCAAGCTCGGCTTCGAGCTGTATGCTATCGCTCATCCGGTACTTGGGCGCGACGACAAACCGCTCGACATCAATGTGGGCGCGCCGCTCCGGATCAATCTGCCAATCGAATTTGGCGTAATTGATGACCCCGTAGCCCGACACTCCAAATCGTTCAGCATCGGCAGGTGTGACTTGGACTGCCATAAGAACAAAAATAACACAAGAAAGAAATCGCAATTACACCTCCGATTGTATTATTGCAATTGAGACTCAAACTCAATAACAAGTCAAATAAAAGTGAGCGGACTAAGCCCACAAGTACGATTGATATGGAACACCCTTGAATTGCTACTGAGACTCATTCGCAATAAGTATTGGTTCTGAAACAAATTTTGGTAAGTATAAACCGCGCGTGAGGATTTGTCAAGTTTTTTTTCAAATAATTTGGAGAATGGCGTGGCGGGCGTCCGAGGGGGTGCTTGGACAGTTTTTCATAGAGATGATTGGCACGTACACTGTCCATTCGCTTGATTTCAGTGCGCGCTCTGCTGACTCCAGTGTTTTTTGCACCGAACTAATGTAGGGTGGGCACTGCCCACCATTCCTTGATCGCAATATTTATACTATACGCTCTATCTATACTATACGCTCTATACGCTGTTGGAAGTTGCGTTTTTAAGAGTCAAGAAATGGAGCATGAGTTTTGCAGGCGGTAGGAGGGAATTCCGATTCCCGACCGTCGCGATTCGGAGATCGCTCCTACAAACCTTCGGTGCACAATTGCGCAAAATTAACCGGTGCTGAGTATAACTATCGCACTCGCTGCCCGTTCGCTTGATTTTGTTCGGTCGGTTGATTCCTGTCAGCGGCATACGCTAGACATGCCTGAATGTCGGTTTCGGTCAAATAGGGAAAGTCATCAAGGATCTCCTTGCGTGTCATTCCCGAAGCAAGATAGCCTAGAACATCGTAAACCGTGATTCGCATTCCACGGATACAAGGTTTTCCCTCTCGTTTGCCCGGTTCGATTGTAATAATGTCTTTGTAGTTCATGGATTTGTTTCTCATTTTTAAGATTCGAATCCATTTAGAACCAATCTTGGTTGGCACACAGTAACTCGTACGCTGTATATCTTAATTGGACAATTGAACAATCGCAAGCAAAATCAGAACAAGCAGGAAGCGCCGGGAACATAGTTTCGAGAGAAGGAAATGCCAAAGGTTATTGGCATCATGTCTTGAGATGGTAATGAAAAGAACGGTCTATCTATGCGTAATTCGAGGTTTAGCCGACTCTCGGTAAGACGGAGGAGTTCAATTCCGGCGACGACATATGCTCCCAATCCGGTGTCGCTCTCAGACTCATAACCGTAATAGTGATAATCGTCGTACCGTTGTCCCAAGTCGTCGTACAAGTCGTCGTACAGTTGATTTCCTTCATCGCTCGTTTCGTAGCTGGCGTTGACTATGGCTAACCCACCGCCCACATAAGCGGAAATATTTTGTTTGTTGAAAAAATAGCGTCCGCCGATTGACCAAGCGAAAAAGGAGAAGCCGTCATTGTCGTCCTCATAGTTATCGCGCCCACTACCCCGATACTCGGTTCCTACGGCAAAGGATGGCGTTTCATAATACCAACCAAACGCAAAACCGGGTTCCGCAATTATGTCCGTGCCGGGGATTGAGGTGCCCAGAATACCTACATGCCAAAGGGATTCCCCGGAAATCTTCCGGTGAATCCGCGCATCCTGTTCGGTAACAGTTTCCATGTCGATCGTAGAATCGATTGGCTTTCTGTTAACAAGCGCATCGACCAACCTCGGAGCAGCCGAGACCATCTCTTCGATACCTGCCAACATTATCTGTCGTTCAGCCCTAATTGTTCCGTCAGGCCTCTCTTCGCTCAAGCGCACGAAGATTTTTGTACCCAGCGGGCGCATGACAATGCGGTAGACGTCCACCCGCTCGGAGACTTCGAAGACGGGCTCTCGCACAAATATGCCGTGCTTGCGGAGGGCGTCGTGCACTAACATCGCCGCGGTTTGTGCGTCGGCGTCGGGTATTCCCGCATTGTCGCCGATCAAAACGACGGCGTTGGCGGGCACCTCGGCATCTGCATGAACAATAAGGGCTATCAAGGGCAGCACGAACAGCATCAGGAAGAACAAGCGGAGCACGCACCGTTTCAAATATTTCATCTATATGTCTCCTCTCCACATCGTAAAATGACACGCTAAGACAGGGCTAAACACACTTTGTGACTTGAATAACGCCAAAGTAAGGAGCGTCGTTTACCAAGAATCAACAGGATTCTGTGGAAGGCCTGTCCAGACACGCGCTGCCATTTATTTCAAAACAGTGTTGCTCAAGGGCTTTCATTAAGATTTTTGTTTGGAGTTGGCAAACTAATCTCAATGTGCTAAAAAAACTATTATCAGCCAAGATCAAGCGGTAATATTAAGAGCCTGTTTGAAAAGTACAATTTGTAGGGTGCGCACTGCGCACCAGCCTCTAAAAGCCCCGGAGGGGCGGCAGGTGTATAGATACTGTCTCCAGATGACTGAATATGGCTCTGCTGCCGACTATTCAAACAGGTTCTAAGGGATTTGCCTTTTCAGGAAGGGGAGTTGGTTGAAGTCATTATTTTGCAATGCGCTTCACAACGGAGCGAGGCAAACCGATACCCGCTACGTGGTACGCCGATAAAATACAACAATCCTCCTGAGCCTGTGGCGGGTGTGAAAGCTACTCGATTATGAACACGTTGAGACCCTAAGGTGAATCTGCCTAACCTTTTCTCGTTGATGGCGAAGATTTGAAGTGGTAGCCCGTAGGAAAGGAACTCATGTCTTAGAGAGCCCTTTCCTACAGAAGTCGAGGCGTGTTACCTCTCCTACCAATGCTCTTAGCGCAATTCAGCCGCCTCTTTCCGAAGACCTATCCAAACGCACACCGCCATTCCTAACAGTACAATCGCGAAAGGAAAACCGCTTGCGAGCGACGCCGCCTGCAAGGATTTTAGACCTCCGCCAAGCAACAGTGCGATGGCAACCAACCCTTCAATCGTACACCAGAAAACACGTTGAGGTTTTGGCGCATCCATCTTGCCGCCGGCGGCGATGGTGTCAATAATGAGCGAACCGGAATCCGACGACGTCACGAAAAAGATGATGGTCAGAAGCATTGCCACGGAGGAAAGCAGCCTTGTCCACGGCAGTTCGTCAAACATCTTGAACAGTGCAATCTCCAGTTTCCAAGCGGAAACGTTCTCTGTCACGCCGGTATACCCCTCGACGAGGTGTTGCTGGAGTGCGGTGCCGCCGAATGCACCGAACCAGATTAGGCATAACAGCGTCGGTATAAGCAGCACAAATATCACAAACTGGCGTACGGTACGCCCTTTCGAGATGCGGGCAATAAAGGTGCCGACGAAGGGTGCCCAAGCGATCCACCATGCCCAGTAGAACGTGGTCCAGCCGTGAAAGAAACCTGTGTCTTCCCGCCCGATCCAGTTGCTGAGCGGCACAATTTTGGCACCGTAGCTAACAAGCCCGTCGAACATGCTGCGAAAGATGTAGAGCGTCGGACCAAGAATGATAACAGCCAACAACAACAAGAACGCGAGAACTATGTTGAACTGGCTCAGACGCTTGATACCGACATTAATCCCTGTCATCACCGATGTCAGAGCAATAGCCGTAATCACCACAATCAGCACCACCATGGTGGTGTTGGTTGCGGGCACATCGAACAGATAGTTCATGCCGGAAGTTACCTGTTGAACTCCCAATCCGAGCGAAGTCGCCAGCCCAAACAGACCGGCAAATATGGCGAAGCTATCAATGATATGGCCGGGCCAACCCCAGACGCGGTCTCCGAGCAAAGGATGGAACGCCGATCGGATAGTGAGAGGAAATCCCCGGTTGTAGGCGAAATACCCGAGCGCAAGGCCGACCACGCCGTAAATCGCCCATCCGTGTAGCCCCCAGTGAAAGACCGTCGCCGATATACCGACGGTAGCGGCTTCCGCCGTCCCGGCGTCGATGCCGAGCGGAGGGTTCGCCAAGTAATACATCGGCTCCGACACGCCGAAGAACAGCAGACCGATACCCACGCCTGACGCGAAGAGCATGGCGAGCCACGTCAAATTGGAGTATTCCGGTTTCGCATCCGCCCCCCCGAGACGCACCTTGCCGAGCGGGGAGACTGCCACAACCAGACAAAATAGAAAGACAAGATTAGCGGTGATCATGAACAACCAGTCAAGGTTGGTGGTAAGCCACGTGCGGATGTCTCCGAAGAGTTTTGTCGCGCTTTCTTGAAATACGAGCGCCCCGACAATAAAGATGAGGATGACAATACTGGAAATCACGAACACTGGAGTCAAGTAGATTTCCAAGCCGAACAACTTCCTGTACTCCCTCTCATGCGGCAGTTTAGTTTGGTTTCCTTCTTCATGCATTTTCAATATTCTCCTTCTGGTTGGACAAACAAGAGGTCTGTGCCTTCAAGCGTAGACGCTTAGAAATAGTAACCGAAGTTCAAATTGGCGCGCCAGTTCCACGCGTTGTTTCCGTTGGCGCCGAAGTCACCAGCTCCCGTATAGATGTTGGCGTAGTCCTCTTGGTTTCCGTCGGCGTCAACGTTACCGACAAAGGAGTTGCCGTTGGAGAGCGCCAGATCGCTATAAACATACAGCGCACTGAAGAGTGTCCAACTCCCGCCCAACGTTATCAGCGTGCTGTTGTTGTAGTTGTCCACCGATTTCATGATGGTGCTCCACTCAATATAAGGCGTAACGCTGTCAAGCCATGAGAAGCCTGACGCATCTATCCCGCCGTAACGCAGGGATAACGCGGGAATCATACCTTTGGATGCTATGGGCCATGCGAAATCGTAGGCCCCCATCGGGATGAGGTCGCCGGTTCCCCAGGGCGTCTCATCGGTAATATTGTGTGCAAAGTAGGAAAACTGTGTGAAGAGCGTGAAGTCCGAGAACACGTTCTTCATGTGCGCGGAAACCGCATAGTGATTCGCGCCGTCATCAACTATGTCTTCCGTGGGTTTCAACAACCCGTATTGAATCGACGCACCCACATCCGCGACCTTCTCAATCGAATAGATGCCGCGTAGGTTGATTTGATGTTGCTCATCATACCCGTTCTCACCCGCGCCCCATTCAACCTTCCCGTCCGCATCGGCTTTCTCTTCCCATGGGACGATGTCGTAGCTGTACCGCGAACTTGCAAGGCTAGCTCCATCGGTCTGGAATTCGCTCGTTAGAAAGTATCCCGCATCGAGCGCCAACTTGCCGAACGTGTCGCTCCAGGTAATTCCCAGATCCATGTCGTCGGCAAGCCCGACATAAAAATGCTGATCGAAGAACCAACTGCTTGAGACACCGTAAGCCGTAGGCCCAAAAGGTGCCCGCACAATACCGGCTTTGACCGTGCCCAACTCACCGAGGTTATACCCTAGCCACGCGGTGTGAATCATGCTGTAGCCGTCGTACCATCGGTATTCGATCCTGCTGCTGATGTCGCCGTGCTTAATATCCGCATTCACTCGGAAAATCTCAAGGTCGGCGTCTCCAATCCTATCGCCGCGGCGGTGGACGGCCTCATCGTCGGAAGAACCGGACTCGTAAGTACCATAGGCATAGTTCACCCGCAAGGCGCCGCCAATCTTGATTGGACTCTTTTTGTCCTCCGCGAGAGCAGCGAAATGCGAAGCCATCAGCAAGACCGCGATTCCTAGGCCCAGTATGAATCTGTATCCTCTAACTTTCAAAACATCTATCCTCCTATTTTTCGCAAAGACAGACGAGAAACTGGTCTGCCTTTATCCGTGTGTTCCACAAATCTTCGGAGCAATACCATTGATTCTCTCTAGTTTTCCGTATTCGTGGATACGAAAACGCTCGTTTCCATCGCATGAGATAAGGCAATCGATAATCAACGAACGCTGAAGTCATTATAATCCTATTATTATAATCCTATTACAGATTTGAGTCAATAAGAAAAAAGCCTTGTTCCAATTAATTCGTGCGGTTTTTTGGGTTAGAGGTGACTCCTATCTCGATTCAGACCAAGGTGCAACGAATCAGAGTGCAATGAAAAAAGGGAGGGATAGGGGATTGGATGTTTGCCAATCCTCCTTATTAGGTGGGACTGTCCGAATGTTTTGCTTTCCGCAAGGGACTTCTCGGTGTTATAATACCTCCAATGATGATTATACTGACGCACGGATAAGGGCTAATCTGTGCATAATTTCGACCTGTAATTCGCCCAAATTGCATTTTTTCCAACTATGTAGCGCTATCCCGTTGACACGGGAAACCTGACGAGGTTTCGTTATGAATCCATGGACATTCCTTAAAGGAAGCCTAAAAAAGCTATTTTATACCATGTATCAACGGCGATTGGAGACGGAGGCGGGTCACTGGAAAATCCCGTACCACATCGGAGTTGTTCTTGATGGAAACCGGCGCTACGCCGCCCAGAACGGCTTTGCGAATGTGATTCGGGGCCACCACGACGGAGCGGACAAACTTGAAGACGTGCTCCATTGGTGCGACGAATTGGGGGTTAAGATTTTCTCCATCTGGATATTTTCGCTCGATAACTTCAAGCGTGAAAAGTCTGAAGTCACCGGTATCTTGAACCTAATCGAGAAGAAGATGCGGGATTTGGTCACCATCAAGGGGTTGCACACCAACCAGATTAAAGTCCGCGCAATGGGCGAGATTGAACTTCTGCCGAAGAGTCTTCAGGAAGCTATCCGTGCCGCAGAGGAAGCCACCAAGGATTACGACAAATTCATCCTCAATGTGGCTGTTGCCTACGGTGGGCGTGAGGAAATTGTTGAAGCCTGCCGAGAGCATTTGAACGCGGAACTGGCTGCGGGCAAGGATCTGGAACAAGTTGCCTACGAATTGAGCGTCGATCAGATTACGCCGCATCTCTACACCTCGAATCTGCCCGACCCGGATCTGATTATCCGTACCAGCGGCGAGATACGCCTCGGAGGATTTCTCCTATGGCAGAGCGCGTATTCGGAATTTTATTTCTGCGACACCTTTTGGCCCTCATTCAGAAAAATCGACTTTCTCCGCGCCATCCGCGATTATAGCCAGCGTCAGCGGCGTTTCGGGAAATAAGCGGGAAAACGGGAAAATTCTATGCTTACAACGTGGCTAGCCAATTGGTTTATCCTTAGCGTGTCTGTTTTTGTGGTGACGCGCATTTTGCCGTCCGTGCGTATCAAAGGGTGCGCAACGGCCGTCATCGTTGCTTTCGTATACGGGATATTGAAGCTATTGCTTACAAATATTCTTGTTTTCCTTTCGTTCCCCCTGATGTTCTTGACGTTTGGTCTGTTCTATTTTGTCATTAACGCTTTCCTTCTGTGGCTGACCGACAAATTGATTTCGGGGTTTGAGGTAAAAGGGTTGTTCAACACGCTCATCGCTGCTTTTCTAATTTCGTTGATTGAAACGTTCCTTCGCTGGATTGTTCCATTCGTATAATTGCTGCATATTCTATGTCCTATTCCTAAGAGAGAGGTGTAACGTAGATTAACGTCGATCTGATATGGATAAGATTCAGGGGCGGGTTATTCGCGCACGATCGGGATTTTACGACGTTCAGCGTGATAATCTCACGCTCCGCTGTACACTGCGCGGACGTATTAAACGCGAACAGCGTTCCGATTTAGGCAGGCGGATCTACGCGGATCCGGTTGCCGTGGGTGATGAGGTATACTTCACGCAACTTGATGACGAAGAGGGTGTCATCGAAGAGTTGCTCCCGCGTCGGACGAAGTTTTCGCGCCAATATCCGGGTATGCGTGAAGCGGTCGAGCAGGTCATTGTTGCCAACGCGGATCGAATGATTGTCATCATTTCGACGCGGCTCCCCGACCTGAATTTCCGCTTTTTGGATCGGTTTCTGATTTTGGCGGAAAACGGCGGGATGGATGCCGTCGTTTGTGTAAACAAAATGGATCTCATCGATACCGGTGACCGAGACAGGGTAATCTCGCTCTTCAGCGCCTATCGTTCCCTCGGCTATGAGATTATCTATACAAGTACAGTGGGCTGTCCGGGAGTTCGCGACCTTCGACGGGTAATGGAGGGAAAATTTAGCGTAATCGTCGGCGCATCCGGGGTGGGCAAGTCAAGTCTACTAAACGCCATTCAACCCGGCCTGAGCCTGCGCGTAGGAGAAGTCGGGAGAAAATCGGAGAAGGGCAAGCACACAACCACGCTCGTTGAACTCTTTCGGCTCGACTGTGGCGGTGAGGTGGCAGACACCCCAGGGATTCGGGAGGTAGGGCTATGGGGAATTGAGACGGAGAACCTCGAACACTATTTTCCGGAGATGGAACCCTACCTTGGCAACTGTCAATACAACGATTGTTCTCATCTTCGTGAACCGGGGTGCGCAGTTGTCGAAGCCGTAAATGCGGGAACAATTAGTTCTATCCGCCATCGGAGTTACGCTGCGTTACGAGCAGGGAGCGATGATTGAGAATCCGATACGAATTAAGTAAATTACGTCGAAATCAAGGCTAGATGGAAAGGAACGCAATGTCGGACACTCCGAAACATACCAACAGACTCAGCGATGAAACCAGCCCCTATCTTCTGCAACACGCCCACAATCCGGTAGATTGGTACCCATGGAGCGAAGAAGCGTTGGAGCGTGCCAAGGGAGAGGACAAACCGATTCTTTTAAGTATCGGTTATTCGGCTTGTCATTGGTGCCATGTGATGGAGCGTGAGTCCTTTGAAAACGAAGAAATCGCCGCCATCATGAACCGGCACTTCGTTAACATCAAGGTCGATCGTGAGGAACGCCCCGATCTGGATGAGATTTACATGAATGCCGTCCAAATCATGACGCGGCAGGGGGGATGGCCAATGACGATGTTCCTCACCCCCGATCTCCAGCCCTTCTATGGCGGAACCTATTTCCCACCCGATGACCGCTACGGACGCCCCGGGTTTGCAAACGTGTTGCAAGCCGTTGCAACCGCCTACCGCGATCGGAGAGACGATGTTACAAAACAAGCCGATCAGATTGTGGAGCACCTCACTCAGCTAGCGAGTGTCAGCGGCCACGGACAAGACCTGACGACCGATCTCCTTGATGGTGCCTTTCGACACTATCGTTCCACCTTCGATTCCCAATACGGCGGATTTGGAAACGCGCCCAAGTTTCCGCCGAGCATGGGATTGCCTTTTCTGCTGCGTTACTGGCTGCGGACGGGCAACTCAAATGCGCTGGAGATGGCGGAATTGACGTTGGAGAAGATGGCGCGAGGCGGAATGTACGATCAACTCGGCGGCGGATTTCACCGTTATTCAACCGATGCCGTGTGGCTCGTCCCGCACTTCGAGAAGATGCTTTACGATAACGCCCAGCTTGTGGTCGCTTATCTGGAAGCTTACCAAGCGACGAAGAAGCCGTTTTACCGCGAGATTGCGGCGGAGACGCTCGACTACGTCCTACGTGAAATGTACGATGCGGAAAAAGGAGGTTTTTACTCCGCGCAGGATGCGGACAGCGAAGGCGTGGAGGGCAAGTTCTTCGTTTGGTCGTTGGATGAAGTTGAGGAACTCCTCGGCCCGGAACATGCGGAGGTTTTCTGCGAATATTACGACATTACCGAATCGGGGAATTTTGAAGGGGAGAGCATCCTTCACGTACAAACGCCGTTAGATACATTCGCGAAAAAATTGAGGCGAGACGAAGCCGAGTTGGAGGCAATACTTCTCGAAGGAAAACAGAAATTATTTGAAGTGCGCGACGGAAGAATCAAACCCGGTCTGGACGACAAGGTTTTGACCAGTTGGAACGGTATAATGATTCGAGGCATGGCTTTCGGCTATCAATTGCTTAATGACCGGCGTTATCTTGAAGCCGCAGAGCAGTCGGCGGATTTCATTTTGAGTGAACTTTCGCAAGCCGACGGCTTATTGCTGCGCACGTATCGCGCGGGGAAAAGCCACCTGAACGCATACCTTGAGGATTATTCTTACTTAGCAGCCGGATTGGTTGCGCTCTACGAAGCTAGTTTCAATCCACGCTGGCTGCGGGAGGCGGAACGCCTTGCACAGGTCATGATTGACCAGTTCTGGGATGCGTCGAGCAGCGGTTTTTTCTTCACGGGCAAAGCGCACGAATCACTCATTGTCCAATCGAAGTCCGCTTATGACAGTGCGACTCCGTCCGGAACGGCAATGGCGGTGCATAGCTTGTTGAGACTTGCCAAGCACCTTGATCGCCCCGACTTCCACGAAAAGGCGGTTCAAGCGTTAAGTCTTTATTACCATCAGATGGAAAATGCCCCATCCGGATCGGGACAACTGCTGTGTGAGCTTGAGTTTCTGCTTTCGACGCCCAGAGAAATCGCCGTCATTGGTGAACAGAACGCCAATGATACGAATGCTGTTTTGCAGGAGATTCACGATCGATTTCTGCCGAATAAAATCTTGGCGCTGCTAGATCCAAGGGACAATCAATCCTCTGCCGATGTGTCAATGCCGTTAACGGTTGGCAAAACGCAAATTGATAGAAAAGCCACTGTCTACATTTGTGAAAACTACGCTTGTCAAGTTCCCACGACGGATATTTCAGAGTTGGCGAGGCAACTCTAAAGACAAAACGGCAAATATATTGCAGTCATCGAAATCTGTAGTTTTCCCGTGCACTATGGAGCATTCTGGAGGAGTTCGCTGCTAAGGTTTTGGGTTGGCAACCCGCTGCTTTTCGGCTATAATCTGCTAAATTTGGGAATCAGTTGTTACTTAACAATACGGGGGACTTCATCGCTCTTGAGTGTGGATGAAGGCACAAAATTTAGCCCCATTACAAACAATCCGATTTAACTCGTAAGGAGATTTTATCATGAGTATATTTGACCGCGTCTCAAGGGTTTTCAAGTCAAACGTAAATGCTGCGCTGGATAAAGCCGAAGATCCGGAGAAGATGCTGAACCAGATAACCACAGAGATGCAGGAGCAGTTGGTGAAGGTAAAGCAGCAGGTTGCTACGACTATCGCTCTGGAAAAACGGCTGCACAAGGATTACCAAGACTCGCAGGAGCAGGCGGAGAGTTGGGAAGGGAAAGCCACCTTAGCTCTGCAGCAGGGAAAAGAAGATCTAGCAAGAGAAGCGCTCGTTCGGCGGAACGAACACGGCGGTCTCGCGGAGGACTACAAGGCTCAGTGGGAAAAGCAGAAGGCATCGGTGGAAGCGCTCAAAGAGAATCTTCGTACGCTTGAGCGCAAGATTGAGGAAGCCAGGCGGAAGAAAGATTTGCTTATTGCTCGACAGAAGCGCGCCAAAGCGCAGAAACTCATCCATGAAACAATGTCTGGCATGAAGGAGAACAGCGCTTTTGAAAGTTTCGATCGCATGGAGCAGAAAGTTGCCGATGCAGAGGCTCGCGCGGATGCCACGGCGGAAATGACCGAAATGAGCCAAGACCCCTTGGAAAAAGAGTTTGCTGACCTTGGGAAGGGCAACGTAGACGACGATCTTGCCGCGTTAAAAGCAAAGATGGGGGCGAATTGATGTGTTCGAGGGTTCGGCTGTTGCACATTCACACCTGAAACTCGGCGTCCACACTCATTACATTTGTGCGTAGAGGGGGCTTAAGGGAAGGGGTACCCCGCATGGGTACCCCCGTTTTTGTTGGAGCAACCGGCGCGGTTGATCTTTAGTTTTACGGCCCGCCCGTGTGACTTTCCGGATCGCCATGTTATAGTCAAGACTTTATAATGAGGGAAAAATGACACAGTTAAGCACCAAATCGGAGATTGTCAGTTTTGTTCAGGAGCAAGGATACACGACTCAAGAGAAAGATCCACTGCTGATTTTGCAGGATGAAGACGGCTTGACTATATTCGCCGTTATTGATGACACCCAAGTCGAGTTCATGGTAGACCTTTGCGGGGTCGGTGATCTTGATGAGGGCAATTTGGAAGAAATTTACGAGAGGATACTTGATCAGAATACGGAAATTTTGCCGTGCTGTTTCGGGATCGATTCGGACGATCCGAACGACAAGAGGATTGTGTTGGTCGACAGTCTGGCAACGGAGAACCTGGATGATAATGAACTCTTGCTCGCGCTGGATTCGCTTGCCGTGAACGTGATAACGGCTCACGACCTGCTGTCGCCGTATATCAAATAGGACCTACGCGATTTGTTCCGATTCGTAGAAAATGGGGCAAAGTAACACGTAATACCTAAGCCCGACTTTGTACGAAACTACAGCGATTGGGTTGTACGGAAAGCCATTCAACACCAAAACAGTAGACGGGGATCAAGCGAACGGATAGTGAGCGATCAACTGAGCGAAGGATCAAATGACTGACTAAGGAATGCGATGGAAGTCCCATAGAAATCCCATAGAGTTCATCTTGCCCCGCCGTGATGGTGTTGCAAACCGCTACCGACTTTTTCACAGGTCAACCAAAAAGACTAGATGGTTAAAATCTTTCCCGGTTTCTCCAACGCTTGATTACCAACGTCTGTTATACCGCTCTCGTGCCGTACTTGGGCAAACACTGCAACGCTGGCAAGACATAATTGAGCGGTAGTGTAACACGCGCGACCCGGCACTTGTACGTTCCAATGATCACCGATTCATGACTAACCTGTGGGTCCACGCCATGAAGTGTGGCGGGATCGCCGACAAGAGAAAATGCCAATCGCTCTGTCTGTAAGGCGATCCAAGCCATTTTCGGTCAAGCGGAATACGACTAACGTATCTTCAGTCGCCGGTATCACATCGGATAAGAGAGATGAACTGACAATCGCCCTAAGTAAGGAAATGTGAACAATCGTGCAATTGCAAGAACTTATAGACTCAGACACTATTGCCAATCTATTGTTTTTATTAGTGGTGTTAGGGTCCTGGATTTGCAGATGGTTTAGAATAGGGGAGGGTAAATACTGGATATATTTTGCTGGAGAGGACAATGAAGTGGATGTAATGCTATATTTGAGAAGAATGGATTCTTTTAGAGAAAAACATTAGGGACTTAGTAGTATACTGCTTTTTGGTCGATTCGTTTGCTTTTCTCTTCTTAATAGGATTTACAGTGCACCATGATGATGTTTTTGACAGAATGTACCGATAGTCAAACAATTCAGGGAGTTCAGGTGAAGCATTCATCCCAAAATTTCATGAAAATGTCATCATCTTTTCTGCGATTATATTTCCAGCAAGACTCCATGATATACAGTGGCAGCCATTTCTTGCTGTAGTGATGATGCGTTCCGTAGAATGACCTCTTGACACAAGCCCAAAACGACTCAATGGTGTTGGTGTGAATGACGCCATCCTCAGAAACATATCTTTCTTGGTGATGGATAACATGTCTCTCGATATCTTCGTCCAGACTCGTGTAAGAGCGAAATTCATCAGTCATAAGAATAGACTCATCGGGTGAGACATGGCTAAGGATAAATTCTCTGATATTTTCACCCGATAGAACCTTTATGAATTTAGCAACCACCCGACCGCCTCTCTCGACTACACCGATGACAGGAGATTTATTCGTGCCTCTACCTCTCTTAGATTTTGTTCTGGGTCTGCCGCCCACATAGCTTTCGTCCGCTTCAACTATCCCTTTCAGCAATTCATCATTATCACTCATTTTCTCACGGAGGCGCATTGCCATATACCAAGCGGATTTTTGATTCATGTCCAAGTCACGAGCAAGTTGACAACTAGATATGCTTTTCTTGGCAGTGGAAAGCATTGAGATAGCCAAAAACCATTTCTGAAGAGGTATCTTGGTTGCATGGAAGATTGTTCCTGCTGTAGCCGAAAAGCTAGATCCACAATCGTAGCAATTCCAACCATTAGCAATTTTGTGCTTGTTCTTGCGTCCAACTTTTTCACTGCCACAGTGGATACAGCACACACCGTGCTTCCAACGTTTTTCCTCTATAAATTTGAGACAAGATTCTTGGTCCCGAAACTCTTTCATAAGATTCAAAATGTCCATAGCAAACTCCAACGAGAAGATTAGTTACTATAGACATCTACGTGTAATGAAAAGATTTAACACATTGTATTAGCATTTTATGTTCGACGTCAGTCTAAAAGCTACAAAATACTAATTCCGAAACATTATTTTGATCACCTTGTCACACATGTTCCACTTAATCCCCTCATCGACCTTAACACAGACGCCATGCGCAAATACGCCGACCTCCGCGAACATGCCCACAAGTTGGCCAAGGCGATAATGGCTGAGATGGGCTATCCACATGTGAATGCCTCGACTACCGCGGATGATTATCGCGAATACGCTGACCGTGTCGACGAGATGAGGGAACGGTTGGACGTATGCCGAGGTGATTGCTGCGAGACAGACGATCGCCCGACGTGCACCGATTCATTACCAACTTGCTAGTCTGCGCCATGAAATACGGCGAGAACACCGACAGAAGCAACTACCACTCGTTTAATCAGTGAATGACATGAGCGTCATCGGAATTAAACCAATTTGGGTAATTCTGACGACGCGATTGCAGGCCGTTTAGAAGGGGTAGGCTCAAGCATGCAGTGTGTTCTCGTCATTGGCAAATATGTTGTAGCACTATCTCTGAGGCACCCTTTAAACCATGATTAAAAGGAAGAACCCACATGACGAGAAAAGAAAAATCGGTCGCAATCCTCAGTGGCTGCGCCGGTGCCATATTAACGATCGTTATCTGTTCATTCTTTCCCCTAGGTGTTCAAAGCCAAGAAAAGAACTTGGGAGATATAAATTGCACGGGTTTGAGCATAGTTGATTCAGATGGTAACGCCCTGGTTCGATTGAGTACCGATGAACGCGGCGGGTACATTTCCGTGCGAAACCCAGACGCAGTTCCAAAGGTGCTTATATTTCCCGATGAAAACGGCGGGAATGTTAACGTTTATGGCAAGGAGGTAAAGCAAATTGTTGTCATCGGTACAAATGAATACGGTGGAGTTGTCGCTGTCGGCGGAAAACATGGCAAATCTTTCGTGCACATTTTCACCGACCAGTTCGGCGGGGGCGTGAATGTTGCCGGTTCTGACGGTAGCAAGTTGGGAAGTCTTCCCTGATCACCGTCCCGGAAAGCACGTTTCCAGATGTATACGTCAGTCGCATTGAATTAGGGAGTTCTAATGACATTTGGGGCAGGGAATGTACAAGATGCTCATTTATCGCTGAGGAACCTAATTTAAAGAGGAGGCGTCGGACCTCTGGTTTACAACCGACGCTTCGTCCGTGTTTTCTACGCTACTCTATTACTCTGAAGTAGCTTGTGCTACAAACTTTCCTTCAGTTCAACCTTAATGGACAGTGATTAATTTCACCGAGTTATGACACTTTTATCCCAAGAAAGGAAAACAGAACGATGATTACGAAGATTCTAGTCGGCCTCGACATCATTGACAATGGCTATCTCGACCCTAAGAGAGTGCCTTCGACTTGCGCCGTGGCACAGGCTTTGGGAAAACCGCTTTTTGCGCAGCATTACCCGTCGGCGCAAGTCTTTAACAACTATGTCCTACTCAGAGGCCGTGGTAACACTCAAGATACGGTCTACACAGTTTCGCTAGCGTTTCGGGACTGGATTTATACCTTCGATCGGTGGCAGAAACTCCGTGCTCAGTTAGAACAAGCGAAGATGGAAGGTAGGAATCCCGGTGAATTAAGGGGTCGTCCACCACGTCCCATTACCATTCTCGTCGATACCGACAATCTCCACGTCTCCATCGACGGAGAATCCGAATCGGAAAGCCGCAAGGCGGAACTCACGCCGCGTTTACACGCCCACTACCTCGAAGGGCTTTATCGAAATAGTCAACCTGCGAAAAAACCTGCGCCGCGGCACAGGAAAGACGATCTTTCTGATGTTGATGCGAAGATAGCGAAATCTGAGTTGTTTGATTTATCAGGAAACGGGAAATAGAACGAGAGGTTATATGTCTCCCATGTACGTAGCGAAGAATAATACTGATGTGCCTCGACACGGGCTAGCAATGCGCCAACCAATAGTTCTCTAGTTCGCCGTTCGGATTCAGTGTAGCGTACGGAGAACAATTAGGTTAATCCTATACGAATTCCCAAACGCAATCGCGCATACTACACCAGTAGGCAGTCGCGGTGAAGGTCGTGCTGACGGTTCATAGTATGACCGGGGCGGGGAGTGGTAAAGCGTTCGGAGGTGGGCATCAAGCGGCGGGCAACTATAAGTGTCGAAGGGGAGGGAGGTATTGAGATGGCTGCAGTGGGGGTGAGGAACCCCTTGCCAGTGAGCTCTATTTTTTGCACATTGAGATCGGGTGTTTTCGCGGCTACGCATAAGATACTGAAACTGAAGTTGAACCAAGCTGCCACCAATGACCGTAGGTTGCGATCAAGGAAGCGAGGCTATGAAGACCCCTTCTAGCCCGACCGGATAACGTAGCAATTTAGTTCAATTGTTTATTGTATCAGGAAAACTAGGGGAAAAATGGCAATTTTTCGATTAGAAGGTGACGATATGTCCAGTTCAGAACTCGTTCTTGCAAGAGAAACAGACATTGAACTTGAACGTCATCTGGAAAGTTGGCTCGAAAACAGTCCAGTTGGACTAATCCAAGACGAATACATCCTCTATATTGGCAGACAAACGACTGCTGCAGATAATGACAGAACTATCTATCCTGACCTACTTGCTGTTGATGTTGAAGGGAACCTCGTTATCGTTGAATTGAAGAAGGGGCGTGCGCCGCGCGAGATAATAGCACAACTCCTCGACTACGCTGCATGGGCAGATGAACTTTCAGACACCCAGATTCGCGAAATAGCTGAAACTTACTTTCAAACTCACGTCAGAAACCAAGAAAGAACTTTCGATGATGCCTTCAGAGTTTGCTTTGAAATGCTTGACGTAGACGAACTCCCCGCTCTCAATCGCCGCTTGCGCTTGTTCATCGTTGCGAAAGAAATTCCGTCGCAGGTCACCCGCCTTTGCCGATTCCTTCGAACTTCGTACCATATTGATGTAAGTTGCATAGAAGTGTCCACCTTTGAGACGAAGTCTGGCGAGGTAATCGTCAATACGGAAACAATGGTTGGAAATGAAGGATTCGCCGCCCCCTGCACTCAGCAACAACCTCCTTTATCTCCTTCGCGATGGTCAGGCGATATACCGGTAAAGGAGGTGGTGTGGAAAGCGGTACAAGAATATACACAAAACAATAAGGATGTAGAGTTTACAATCAGGGATATTAGAGAATTCATCTTGAGAAGAGAGCCCGATTTCAATAGGCGGACAGTGGGTTACCAAATAACCGCGGATTGTGTTAATAGCGATGCACGCATTTATTATTCCGGTAACGTGGACAGGTACTGGAAAATCGAACGGGGAAAATACCGATTGTATGATCCTGAAAACGACAACATGGATTGAGACTTAGCGTAAACGCGGACGTGAATTACAAATCTTGGCTTCTTCGATAGAGGCGACCAAAAAACCATGACGAAAATGCCCAAGAACTGTAAAACTCGACTTTGTCCCCTTAAGAGCTTGTTTGAATAATCAGTAGCATATCCATTTCTGGTCGTTTGTAGGAAGTTTTTTCGTGTTTTTATTGCTGTCTTCTACGTACCTGTCGCCCCGCTGGGGCTTAGGTGCATGAGGTTTTGGCGTTTCTACACACCTTCCGCCCCTCAGGGGCTTTTAGAGGCCGGTGGGCAGTGCCCACCCTGCAAATGTACTTTCCAAACAGGCTCTTAAATGTACAAAGTCAAGCTAAGAATACCGACTACGCATTGTGCATAATGCAAATCGCACCGAGTATGGAGCGGTCCATTTGCAGATTTAGCATCCTAAGTTGGCAAAGCAGAACTTACATCAAACCACAATACTCGAAATAAGTGTCTGGTTACTTAACCTTCTATACTGTGAGGGAATGTGGGCGAGGCCGGCGTTGATTTCGATTGTTTGAATAGCCTAGAGTCACAAAAGCTGGGAAGCGTCTGCATCTTCTCATCTCTCCAACCCCGATTCTTCCCGTCACAAAGAGGTTTCCGATGATATGGCTAAACGGAGTTTACATCGGTTGTACAGTGTTTTCGGTGACCATCACAGTCCTAGATTTCCTGGGATTTCTAGGTGGAAACCAAGATAGTGATAGTGGTGGTGGCGATGCCGCGGGCGATGGGAGCGGCGAAGGTGCTGAAGACGGCGGCACGAGATTCGATACCGATCTCCCCGGCGACGAGGCGTACACCGGGAAAACCCCGCCGGAGAGCGTCCCTCGCGACACTGGCAAAGTGGCAGTGCTTTCCGTGCTTGCTTACCTGCGCAGTCTTGTCTATTTCTGTCTCGGTTTTGGCCCCACGGGTTGGGTGGCTATAGCCATGGGAAACAGCGCAGTACAGAGCTTAATGTGGGCGGCGCCCGCAGGCGTTGCCGCTTTTGCATTGGCACACGCCTTCTTTCGTTTCCAGCGAACCGATACAGATTCATCCCTGCATTCAGAAGAACTTTTCTTTCAACAAGCTACCGTTATCGTTCCACTAACACACGACACGATGGGAAAAGTACGTGTGCAGGTGGGTATGAATGTGACCGAACAGTACGCGCTAGCTACCGAGCCGAATGTCCAGTTTGAGAAAGGGGATACGGTTCGGGTCACCAACGTTACGCCTGAGTGCGTTTACGTTGAACACGACAATATGGCAAAGGAGTAAATGATGAATATGGAGATGATTACGCAGATGGGCGGCGTTGCCGGCGGTGTAATCGCAATCATAGTGTTCCTCATCCTGATTGCGCTTCTACGCGCTTTGATTCGCGTCTGTCCGTCCAATCACATTCTTGTAGTCACCGGCGGCACGGAAACCGTGGTTGAAGGTAAGAAATATGGATTCCGTCTGCAAAAGGGCGGCTGGACCTTCGTCATACCATTTATCCAGAGTGTTCAATTCATTGATATCACGATCATCCCAATCAACGTGCAGGTCGATAACGTCAATTCGGCGAACGGCATCACCGTCGGATCCGACGCGACCGCCTGTGTTTGTATCGACGACATGGACAAAGTGTTACTCTACAGCGCAGTACAACAGTTGCTCGGTAAATCGCGCGCGCAAATCCAGGAACAGATACAGCAGACTATGATTGGCAACTTTCGCGCAACGCTTAACAAGACCACGCCGTTGCAGGCTATCGGCATGGTCGAGAGTGTAGAAAGTATCGAGCAGCAGGAACAGAATGAAGGCTCTGATGCACCGAGCCGATCGTCCCCGGAGGGAGACATGGTCGACGGTAATCCGGCACAAAACGATGTGCCTGCCGCCGAAGCGGCGCAAACGAAAGACGGTGAACGGGCAATCTTCCGTCACCTTCTTCTCGAGGATTGCCGAGAGGACTTGAGTGCGTTTGGAATGAATGTCGTTTCCGTATCGCTCCAACGCATCTGGGATACCTCCAACTACATCGCGAATCTTGCGAACAAGACGCTTTCGCGAAAGCGTCAGGAGGTGGAGATTGAGGAAGCGCGTTTGCAAGCGCGAGCCGAGCGCGCCGAATCCGATTCCAAACGTCGAATGCTCGTGGCAGAAAATCGCGCGACCGAGAAGATTCTGCAAGCCCGACAAGAGGTCGAGTTGTTTCGACGTCAGTGTGACGCGGACGTGCATCGCTCAAAACTTGAGGCGGATAGCGCCATTGTCAAGGCGAAAAGCACAGGTCAGCGCCGCATAGAGGAGATCTCAGCGGAGCTTCAAGAGTTGAGAAACAGTTCCGAGGTTATCGTGGAAGCCGAAGCCAAGCGCCGCGCCGCGGAGATCCTCGCGGAGGGAGAGGGAAAAGCTGTTGAAATTGTTCAGCATACGCAGAATGAACTTCTTCAACAGAAAGTAGATTTACTCAAGAATACCGGCGATACGGGTAAAATCGCGTTGTTCATTACTCAACTGCCCCATCTATTCGATGCATACCGCACACACGCGAAATCATTGAAGGTCGATAATCTCGTGGTTCTCAATGAACAGGATGGGTTCAATAGCGCCGTCAATCGAGGCCCTGCGGCATTTGTTGATTTTTTGAAATGCTTTGAACAAGGCTTGGGCGTTAGTGTAAAAGAGCTGATTACCCGGAAGCAGGCAGAGGAGGCAGCCGCAACAGAAGACGCGACACGGTCCGCGCCAATCCAAGAAGGAGGTGTATCATGATATTCTTTCTCATCACATTAGCCGTACTTATTTTGGTAACGCTGATTCTTCAGCTCGTGATGAAGATGAAACTTATACCTCCGAGTCAGCTTGCCGTCGTACACGGAAAAGGCGGGGGTTTCAGCACGTTTCGAGGCGGACGAGTTTTCGTGTTTCCGTTAATCAACCGTTTCAGCACTATGGACCTAACGCCTCAAACAACGACGGTTGTCGTGGAGTCAGCCATCGCCGAGGGAATCGTCCCGTTGACGGTTAAAGCGACAGTCAGCTACGCCGTGGCAAAGACGGAGAAGGGCTTGGTCAATGCCGTCAAACGCATTTTGGACATGACCAAGAACTGGAGCGAACTGCAAGACATTGCCACTTCTATCATTGAGGGGCATCTGCGCGACTCCATTGCGGCAATGACTCCCGAAGAGGTGATGAGCCAAAAAGACCAGCTTATCCAGAATATGATTAAGGTCTGCAAGTCCGACTTGGAGGGCATCGGTCTGGAGATTACCACTATGAATATTGCCGATGTGGACGATCATCGGCTTGAAGGGGTTGACGAGCCCGACCTGTATATCGCGCTGCTGAAGCGGATACAAACCGCCGACGCCGAAGCACAATCACGGGAAGCACAGGCGAATGCGCGTGCCGCCGCCAAAGAGCAAGCAGAGGAACGACGGGCTGAAGTTGCTGTTCGCGAGCTGCAAAATGAGCATCAGCGAATTGATGCTGAGGCTAAAGTCCAAACTGCGGAAGAAGATCAGCGCGGTGCGGTGGATGCGCAGGAGGAAACCCGAAACGCGGAGTCCGAGGTGGCGGGGATCCAAGCGCAGATTGAGGCTGAAAAACAGCGCATCGAAATGGTGCGGGCGAGATGTCAGGCGGATACCATTATTCCCGCGGCTGCGACAAAGGAGAAGATGATTCAGGAGTCGGAGGCGGAAGCCGCTACGATTCGCGGTCAAGCGCAGGCTGAACTCACGCAACTGAAGCGTACTATTGAAATCCTTCGCTCGGTGGGCGATCCGGGATTGACGACCTATATCATCGAAAAGTTTGAAGATTTGGTCGAGCCGTTTGCTCAAACACTGGATCTGTTCCCCGTCGATCAGATTACCGTTATCGCCGGTGACCTTCACCAAGACGGGCCAATCTCGGCTATTCATCCGAACGCCATTGACGCGGAGAAAAATCGCCGGGTCGAGGAAGCGCTCGCCGCTGCCGCGTCCACTGTTTCGCAACCTAGCAGTTAGTCAGGAACGGAGTTAGATTCTGTTGACAATTCACCAAAGTGCGGGCGTGCTAGGTGCGGTTTCCAACCGCACCTAGCATATGGCGCGTAATCGACATCTCCCCAGCCCATTAGGCGGAGCAAAATCCGTAGCGCGGGAGAACTCTATCGCGTTTCCTGTTCGGTCACTTGATCGCGTCGTGGCGCACCCTACAATATTTAGAGTCTATTTCATGGGCACAAAAGAGTGCGCTTTCTAAGCGCGCTTTTTTATTACATGGTCACTAATTCAAGAAAAAATAGCTTCATGCAAGCCATCGCGCGTAAGATTCTGGTGTGCGATGGTGCTATCGGAACCGAACTCCGCAATCGCGTCCCGTCATATCTCCAGTGCGTCGATGCTTGTAATATTTCTGAAGAACACGCCGAGAAAGTTTCGGCGATTCATCGCGCCTATATTGACGCGGGCGCCGATGTTATCCAGACAAACACCTACCAAGCAAACAGGGAAGCGTTGGCTGTCCACGGCTTAGCTGACAAGGTTAAAGAAATCAACAAAGCAGGCGTGTTGCTCGCGCATGCTGTAGCTAAAGAGACCTGCTACGTAGCCGGTTCCGTAGGACAAATTCCGTCCGATACTTTAGATACGCCTGTTTCCGGAATCAAGGCAATCCGGAGGCTTTTTGCGGAGCAGATGGACGCGCTCGTTGATGAACGGGTTGACCTTCTCATACTTGAGACCTTCGTTTCTCCCAAACAGGCGGAAATCGCTACAAAACAAGCACTTACTTACGGTGTCCCTGTTGTCGTTGAAATTAGCGGTGTTTCAGGCGGAACTATCGGCGCGGGATTGGATGTGCGCGTTTTGGCACAAGAACTTGAACAGCTCGGCGCGCATGCGATTGGTGTCAATTGCAGAGGTCCGCATGATCTCGTTGAAGCGATAGAACTTCTTGCTCCTGCCATCAAAGCCCCTATTGTGGTACAACCGAATGCCGGAAATCCGAGAGTGGAGCAGGGCGAAATAGCGCTATCTTATACGGTGGGGGCTGAGGTTTTCAACGATTACGTCGTAAAGTTGGTCGAACTTGGTGCGAACATGATTGGCGGGTGCTGCGGCACGACACCAGAATATACGGCGAGAATCCGGCAGGCTGTTGCAGGGCGCGGACCCATAAAACGGGAACACCGTATTTTCGTCCTCCCTAAAAGTACGTCAATATCCAAAGCGCCAACCGATAATCCCGTGCAGCAGGTGTTTGAAACACGCGAACGCATCATAAGTGTAGAGATGCGCGCCAATACATTTCCACAGTTGCGGAGGTTGCTGAGGGAGGCAAATGGTCTCACCACGACTGGGGTAGATTTATTCGATGTAACGGACAATTCTGGTGCCGCGGTGAACATCGGGGCTGTCGGCACGGCGTATCGCCTTCAACAGGCGACCCAGATTCCGACGCTCATTCATTGGACAACCCGATCGCGAAATCTCATCAGTATGCAATCACACCTTCTGGAGGCGGAAGCACTGGGCATCCGCGGAATCGTCGCCTTATCCGGCGACCATCCCAAGGCGGGGCCCTATGAAACAGCGAGCCTTGTTCCCGATGTCCGCGGTGCGGTGCAGTTGATGAAAATGATTGCTCGATTGAACCAAGGTGAACTCGCAGATGGCTCATCGATTGGCGAGCCGTGCAGTTTCTATTACGGTGGGGGATTCACGATTGCCGAGAATCTGCAGCCACATGTCAAACATCTCGCAAATAAAGTGGCGCAGGGCGCGAAGTTTGCCTATACACAACCTGTGTGGAGCTACCGGGATATCGTGCGCGCGCAACGAGCGACGGAACATCTCGGCATCAAAATTCTTTACGGGATCCTGCCACTTACAAGTTTCCGCAGCGCGTCCTACCTACGCGACAATTTGGGGCTTTACATCCCACAGTTTATCGTTGACAAATTCCGAGACATTGGGGATACCGCCGGACACGAACTAGGACTGCGACTGTGCTTGGACTTGATTCGGGATATCCGCAATCAAGACGAATGCGCGATTGACGGCATCTATCTCATCCCACCCGCTCGCATGAATTGGAAAAACAGAGCCAGCGTCATCTCCGAGATTGTTAAAACCTACCGTTAGCATTTTTTCGCGCTCACTACCCATGCGCTGGATCGCTCCTGCAGATAGTTGGTCTGTCGCATCAGTCTTAAAATAACCCAAGTTGCCACCCTTGTTCGGCAGGGGCATAGAAACCGAGTTTTTCCAACGTGGAAGCACGAGATTGGCGAAAATCGGGCTAATTTACTATGATTTAGCCGAACGTGAGCCAAAAACTCGGTTTCTCTTTTATTGGTAGCAACTTGCATTAAAATATCAAATCGAGTAACTTACAATCTATATGTAAATATGAATGCAAATGACTATAGTGTTCACCGAGTATAAATTCGTACCTATGTTGGAATTGCAGGAATAAATGCTATTGCCAAGGTGATTTTTCGACGGTATGGCCATGGAGGGTAAATTGAAGAAAATTCGACTGGCATTTGTCGGGTGCGGTGCAATGTCTTCGGCACTACAGCAGTGCATCCCGATGATTCCCGAATTTGAGTTTGTCGCGACGTGCGATTTGGTCGAAGAAAAAGCGAAAACGAACGCTCGAAAATACGGTGCGTTACGTTGGTATTCCGATTACGATCAGATGCTGAAAACGGAGAAGCTTGACGCTGTTGCCGTTGTGGGGCGTCCCGAAGACAACATGCATCGTGACATCGGCATCGAGTGTCTCGAACGAGGGTACCACATCTACACGGAAAAACCTCCCTCCACAACTGTCGAAGGGGCTAAGATGCTGCTTGATGCGTCTATTAGATCGGGCAAGACCGGGATGGTCGGCACAATGTGGCGGCATGCAGCGGCACACCGACTTGCGAAACGATTGCTTGAGGAGGAGGAATTCGGGCGTGTCTGCCAATACGAGACGCGATACCTTGCGCCGACGCCGCGGATTCATGAACCGGGAACGCCGTACGCTTGGTCCTTTATGTTGGATCAGGTTATACACCCAACCGATTGCATGCGCTTCTTCATGGGACCGGTAAGCCAGCTCTTTGCATTCGCCGCCAATGACGCAGAGAGCGGCACGGTATCAATCTCCGTCAATCTGCAGTACGAGAACGGCGGTGTCGGCGCAATGACGCTGGGCATCGGCGCCGTTCTGGAGGCGATGGTGTTTATCAAGAGTACTAACAACCATGCAGTGCAAGTCCTCGAAACACGCAAGGTACGCCGTTACCGCGTGCCGACATGGACGGGTGAAGGAGGTGGATATGCGAACACTCCGACGGAGGAGTGGGAAGTTAACACCGCGTTTGACGGAATCGGACGCCCCGGGTATTACGAGGAGATGAACCATTGGGCGCAGTCGCTGCTTGAAGGTGAGCAGCCCGAACCGAGTCTGGAGGACGCGTATCAGAATATGCGCGTCATTCGGGGGATAAGTGAGAGCATAGAGTCGGGGAAGGTAGTTCATCTGTCCGATGCCGAATAGATGTTGCCTCGTTTCTGCAAATTGTAGATATTCTCCCGCGATCGTTAGATTTGTGGTATAATCTTTATCAAGGTCTGTTGTCGCTACACGTTCGGGTTGAAGAGAAGGAGGGAATCGCATGCAAACTGTTAGTCTCGGAAATTCGGGGCTCCGCGTCTCAAGGCTTTCAATCGGCACGGGCACTGTCGGCGGTGGCGGCAGGTCCAACCAAACAAAGCTTGGTGTAAAAGGGTTTACCGATCTGCTCTGCTTTGCGCATGACCTTGGCGTCAGGTTTTGGGATGCTGCAGATGCGTACGGGAGTCACTCGTACATCAAGGAAACCCTAAAATATTTGGATCGATCCAGCGTTGTCATTACCTCAAAGACGACCTCGCGCACCAAAAAGGAGGTCATGAGGGATGTGAAACGTTTCTTGAAGGAGATAGGATCCGATTACGTTGATATCGTGCTGCTGCACTGCCTGACACAACACGATTGGACCGCGCGTTATCCCGATGCGATGGAGGCTCTGGCGGAGTGCAAGGAACAGGGTTTGATTCGTGCACACGGCGTGTCTTGCCACGACTACGGCGCATTTCAGACTGCGGCAATGACGAAATGGGTCGAGGTGGTGTTGGCGCGAATCAACTACGCCGGTGTGAGTATGGACGCCTCTCCGGCAGATGTCATCCGAACGATGGAACAGATGGCCGCCTTCGGCAAGGGGATTTACGGCATGAAGGTGTTTGGAGAGGGCAAGCTCGCCAAGCAGGATGGTTCCAGACAAGGCATCGAATTCGTGATGGGATTGCCCTGTGTACATGCCATGACAATCGGGATGGAGAGTCGACGCGAGGTGGAGGAGAACGTCGCGATTGTGGATGAGTTGTCCGATTGTTGAGCCACAATGCGACTCGCGGGGCTACCGTGGGTCGGGCTCCTCCAAGATTAACATTCCCAGATCGCTTGGCGGGGCGGTTTCGCTGCCGGTTGTCTGCCTCGCCCAATACACCCGTTGATCGTCGGATCGATGGATGACCAGATTAAAGCCGATTCGCTTATGCCGCTTCGTCTTTATGGGGTCAAAACTCCCGAGAACGGGGTAGAACGGTATCCGCGCTTCAATAATGTAATAGTCGGACTTCTGTCTTACGGCGGCTTTGAGATTGTTTGCCTCGTAGTTGTAGATTCGATCCGGTAGCCACTGACCGATGTACGGCTCGTCCCCGCCGAATCCCGCCCCTTTCGGACAAATCCAAAGAATGTATCGGTTCGGATCTTTTCCAGTCTCCAGGTACTCCGGTTTACTATCCCCGGTTGCTCCCATATTGATGTGTATTTCCAGCGCATCGGCACCTTCGTAATATCTCAGCGCGTTGGGTACCTTCACATCATTATCATAGATTTGGGCGAGGAGATAAAGGGAATCGTCGCTCCATTGCAGCCAAATCAGTCCTTCGTCTTTTGATGTTCGGATAACTCTTTCCAGGGGCCATTTATCGTCAATGCCATCAATCACTACCGGTTCGACCGTGTACTGTGCCCATGCGACAGGGTTCGCGCGACAGGAAACCTCAATCTCCACATTCATCTCTCCGGTGTCAGTTAGTGCGTCTTCATAAGTTGCGGTCAAGATTTCTTCCCCGACCAGTCCCATGCCGTTTTCGGTTGAAGCTCTGCCGTATTGCGTAGAGAGCAGCCCACGAAAAATATGTGAATCCGGACCATCTTCATACAGAGGAACAGTTGTCGAGACGGAACGCTGCATCGTACCCTGCGAATCGGTTTTAGCTACAACTACCTTCGCCGATTCCGCTACGAATGGATCCGCATTCAAGTCCGCGTCTTCGAGACGGAAGTAAATCGAACCTCCTATGTTGAAATTGCTAAGACGGGTTCCGTCCTGATTGACAATGCTCAGGTTGCCCCGCACTCCGTATTTCACGTAGGTATAATCTGCAATGCCAAAATCTTGGACAATAGGGGATGGCGGATTGTAGACTGCGCGAACCTCTTCACCACCTTGCACATCAAGAGTTTCATCAGCTATCGGGGAGGTGCCATACCGCGTCGGAATAAATGCGGTGAATACTTCCTGTGCCTCCGGATGTTTTCGCAAAGTAACACCGACGCTATCCCGTGTTCTGTCTCCTGAGACCGTGATCTGCACTTCTTCCGTGCCGATTACCGTGCTCAAGAGTAAATCCTCCAATCGGAAATAAATGGATTCTCCAGCATTGAATTTTGCCAATTCCTGACTTGGGGCAAATTGAGCGCCAACGCCGTGCTCATTGACAATTCGCAACAAGCCGGCGCTACCCCCCAACACGACGGCTTCGACTTGGATTGGGACGTGTGGTTCCCCCTTCGTGGTAAGCATATCAATATATTCGACAGTAATCCTCTCTTTATCGGTTACCTGCAGAACACCGTCGGGGAGGACGAAGGGTTGTATTTCGCTCGCCATATCAGGGTTATTCTCAGAATCTATAACGGATGTCTCTTCTCCTGTTGATTCGGTCGTGTCTGCGCTTTGCGAAGTGGAATCGGGAAGTTCGGGCTGATCAAGTTTCTGCGTCCGCAATTCGCCCACGAAAATGGCACTATCGTCTTCCGTCTCTTCCAACATAAGCGCCACTTCGTCCTTGAGCACGTTCCCCGTTGCGATAATCTTTACTGTGTCGGTTACTTCTCGCGAGAGGTTTAGGTCTTTATCAATTAATTCGATTCGGAGTCTTTCACCCGCCTCGAAACTGCCGGTGCCGAAAGCAAATCCGCTGATTAGTTTCCCGCTTTCGGCGCCGTAGAGCCTCAACCTACCCTTATCACCGGATTCGACAGAGAGTGTTGCGGTGATTGGAACTTGGGTTGCTCCCGTGTTTTGCAAGGCATCAATGTATGTGAAATCGACAACACCGCCCCCTTGAACCTGCAAGATACTGTCGGTTGGAATCGATGTCTCACTGTAGCCGGTGCGCACCTCACCGCGAAAAACACCTGATTCACCTCGCGTTTCAACCATCGAAACGCGAATGGTATCACGTTGAGTATTTTCACTGAACTCGGTTTCAAACAGGTCTGCTACCGCATCGGCTTTGTTTAAGTCGCTATCCTGAATCTCCAGAATCAACGTGTCGCCGGCACGAAATTTCGATATTTCGCGATTTTCGATCGCGTCAAGATTAAAATTGGCATCGTTATATACCTTGAGTAAACCGGTTGCACCGGCATTTACAACACAATTTGCCGAAGTAACGAAGGACACTTCACCCGTGGCACGTAGCTCGTCAATGTAAGATACTCGAATCTGTTCCGTTCCTTGCACTTGCAGCAGACTATCGGCTTTCGTGGATACGAGGTCATAGGTTGTTGGAATCGAGCCGTAATATACGCTTTTGACAGGTTGGATTTGAGCATCACCGGGTGCAGGAGATGGCAATAGATGAACGGTCTCGCGATCGTTCAGTTCGTTCCCTTCAAGCGTAATTTCGACGGTTTCATCCCTTATATCTTCGTCTCGCAAACGAAAGTAGAGGGTTTCTCCCGCATTGAACCTCTCACGCCGTGTTAAGTAGTTGGATTTGAGAATTTCAATTGTTCCGTCATCTCCGGCTTTCACATGCGCTTTATCCGTGACAATCACATCCGTTTGGCCGGAATCTTGAAGTAGATCGAGATGGCTGACCGTGATGATCTCTGTTCCCGTAACTTCGAGAATAGCGTTTGTCGACGCGGAATTTGCGTGCCGTGTTTGGAAAAACCCAACGAATTCTCCCAATTCCGGTTTAATCTCCGTGAGTGTTAGTTTATACTGATCACCAAGGAGGTTTCCGCTCAACGTAACGTCAACGGTTTCTCTCTGGTCGTCATCTTGATTGAGATCGGTGTCTGTCAACCACACTGCAAGTCGATCCCCGGCATAGAAAGATTTGAAATCGTTTCCGGTATGCCAGTCCGTACTTGGGCGCAACTGAATACGGGCGGTCTTCCCGACGAGCGCGTCTACTCTTGCGCTGACGAGCACGTTTGTCCTTCCCGTGTCCTGAATCTCATCCAGATACACCGCCTGCACATACCGTTTGCCGACCGATTGCAGGATGCCGTCGCCCGGCGCCGGGGATTCACTATACCTTGTCGCAATTTCTCCCACGTACGCATCCTGATTCTGATTGTAACTCAGTTTTATAAACTCAACTTCCGATGTTTGAGGGGCGAGTAGACGCACACTGATTTCATGAACAGACGCCGGATCCATCCCATCCAGGTCCGCATCTTGAACTCGGATGTATATTGTGTCGTCAAGCTCAAATTCTCGGATTATTTCCCCGGATTCGTTTGTGATTGCGATTGTCCCCGTTGTTCCGGTTTTTACCGTCGTGGAGGTTTTAACAGGTTGATTGTGTTGGGTGGCACTGTAATAGGGATCGATGTAGGTTAAGGATATGACTTCCTTACCGTCAACGAGGAGTGGGGTGGGCGCAAACTTGGGCTCTGTGTCCGCTTCCGAGTCCAGGGGCGTGTCGCCATCTTCACGATAGAGAGTCTCAAGCTTCGCGGCGAAGAGGAAACTGTTGTCCGCCCGATCGTTTTCCGGGTCGTCGTCAATGAGGCCAGCGGGATCGCTCTCGTGCAAAGAGATCTTCCACGATTTTCCTAACGTTTCATTTCGCAATTCTGCCGCAATCGACTCGGATTCGTTACGATTGGTATTGCGTTCGGCATCCCAGACACACAGTATGAGAATGTCTCCGGCACTAAACGCCGCGTGAGAACGCGGAGTGTGGCCGTCCATTTCCGTTAAGGCAATGGTTTCACTTCCAGTCGCGGAGCGGTGTTGACCAATGATAGCCGCCTGCCCGCTGATCTGGTTTGCTAGCCGGAGTACATTCCAGCGATTTGGCGGAGCCGTCAAATCGCTCGTCCCATACGCAAACAGGCGAGATTGATTGTCGCGGTTATTCAAGCTTTCTAGCACGTAGTTCAATCCGATGTGCCCCTCAAGTTCCGGATGGAAATCAGAAAGCGCGAGACCCTTGGGAATTCGCGCTTCCAAGATGCGTCCGACATCTGTTTTCGTTACGGCTGTCTCAATTGCCTGATGGTGACTGATACTGTTGGGAATGGCATCAAGGTGGTGATGGATTTGCGCCGGCACGACCCGCGGTTCGTTCCCTTCAGAATCGAAGATGGTGAATGTGAAGTGGTGGTCGCTTGCGGTATACATTCCCGGAGACCTGCGCAGAGCTGAATCAACAAACAGGTGTAATACAGAGCTATTTTCAGTGGTTGGGGTTTCGCCTTCACTTCCACCGGACGGTTCATTTTCTTTCGACACTACCTGTTGATTGGTCACCGATGCAATGTAGAGATTGTCTTCGTCCCATTGGACATGTATTGCCACAGGGGCGTTTTCAGCCGTCTCAAAGCCGTCAGGGAGAAGCGGATAAAGTTGATGCCATTCGTTCAGTTGTCCATCGATCACTATACGGCTGGCGGAGGATGGCTCAGGTGGAACGCGTATCGCCCAACCAATATCCTGATTTCTCGACTGCGACTCAACATCCGTGTCTGCTGCAATCCGCGCCTCCAAAATGGAGACCTCGGAAATAGCGGCGTTCGGTCCCGCGAGGCGATTAAAATCCAATTCGATGACGCCATCCTCGTATGCGGCGCTCGGAATCCGGAAAACATCGATTTCGGCTTTTCCTTCCGGTACATACCTCCCCTCATGCAGGATGAATCCATCAACTACAAAGTTCTGTGTCCGTCCCCCAGCCTTTTCGCCCAAAGATGTTGTACGCACCCAATAGAGGTGTGATGGATCCAGGTCCGTGAATCTCAATTTTACCTGATCGTAATGATAGGCGAAACTCAACTGGCTGGGCGTATTCCCGGCGTCCACGTCATCCGGCGCTATGAAATAGTGGTTTTCGTCTCTCGTGTCACGATCAAAGGCGAATCCTTGAACCAGATGCGGCGCCAGGACATTGCCATCTATTCCAAGATTTTCATAGTGCATCTGTACGGCGTTATAATCGCTCAATTTGTGGTCGGACGGAGGAGGTAAACGATAGGCATCCGTGAAGACTTCAAATTCACGAAGCTCCGGATAACTTCCATACCAATCTCCATTGTCAATCTGCAAGCGGACATAACGTGCGCTGATCGTATCGCCGCCCGGCAGATCGCCGGATTTGGAATGATTTGCGCGCGACGACTCGAAAAGGTGAAGATCCGTGAGGGTATCGTCAGGTAAGATGTTGGATGCGTATACCTCGGAATATTTGCCCCCATCCGAACTGATTAGAACTCGGAATCGCTTGAGGTTGTTGCCGGGACCGTCGGTTGTGAGGCGGAAACCGTAAATCTTGGAAATGGCGCCCAAATCCGCCGTGATCTCAACGACATCTGTCGGGGAAGCGTAGGCGATTTGGCGTTCTGTTTTACCGTCTATTTCAACCTTCTCCTCTATTCTCCGCGCACCTTTCCACTTTGAATCCTCGGAGATCAGCAAATCCGTCAATTTCATCAGGTCTGCGGAGTTGTTGTGATTCGCCTCCACCGCAAGGAATCGGCTCGGCGATTCATGTCGCAAGCCAACTCTGAATTCCTCGTTTTTCAATCTTGGCCGGTCGCTGAACCAGTCGTTAATCACAACCTGTATCCAGCGTGCTTCGACCGGGACAGGGAGGGAATGCGTTGGATATTTGTATTCGCGCGAACTGCCAACGAAAGAATAAGCGCGGGGAAAGGGTGTTTTTAACCGATCGGTCTGCACCAAAAGGTCAAATTGTTTTGGGCCGCTCTCATTCGGGTTATCGAATTGCAGTTCAACTTTGTCGATTTTATAGACATAACCGAGATCGAAGGTAGTGTAAATCGGAGTTGTGCGCAAAATGTCCGTGTAATGGAGGGGCTCGTTATCTAGCTGACGGATGGGTTTGACATATTGCTGATCGACCGCGTCTTCCCCACGCGGGTACAACAGAAAGCCAAGCAATACAGCGACGCCTCCGAGAAGAAAGTATTTCAAATTCATGTTACCGACCCGAATCCTCCGATACAGCTAAAAATGCCGAAAATAGGGATAACTAAACCAAACAACATAGGAACATTCTTCGTGTAGCGTTCCGATCTACTATATTTTACCTGAAAGAGACGATTTTCTCCAGATCATATGGAGAGGTTGGAAGGCTGGAAGAGGGGAAGGCTGGAAGATTCTCTTGCGCGTTATCCTCAATCTTCGTGAGTAGACAGCATAGTCGTCGTTTTTCTGTAGGTAGCCGTGCTATTTCGGTAGAGCGTAGACATTGGAGCAGAATAATTGGGTTTCACTGTTCAACCCAACGTACGATCTGATAGCGACAATTTACTTCAAATCGTATGGAGAAAGATTGGAAGGAGGGAAGAGGAGAAAATCTCCTTCTAATACCATTTCGCTTGAATAACAGTGCATATAGTGCTTTCCATATACTATTTTGACAACTGTTTCCATTACACCAAACCCCGTAGGCGGGGATCAAATGAGCGAATAGCGAATGCGATAGAGATTTCCTTGCCCCGCTTTGGACAGACTTGATTGACGCAATTAATGTACTGTTAATATATAGAAATGGTATAAGCAACGTCTTTCAAAGGCTGGTGCGCAATAAGAGGCGAAATTGATGATTGGAGATCGCTCCTACAGAGACTGGGAGTTCTATCGCTCTCCTCGCGAAGGTGCTCGGTTGCATTCATTCTCTTGATTCTTGGTTTTCCACGCGGCGATTGTCTGGCGTTTGAGACGAGGAAGGCAAGAGATAGAACACGTCCCAAGCGTAGGGATTGCCGTCGTGAGAGATGATGACGAGTTCCCCGTCGATGGATTCGCCTTCAGACACAAAGGTTGCGGAATCAAAGTGTACAAAGCGCGGCGAGGCGTATCGGACTTGACCATCTTGTTCAACGACTTCCAAGAAAGCCGTGTTTAGATTTCGGGAAGCGTAGTCGACAACTACATAGACGCTTTGAATTGTTTACACACGCTGCGGTGACAGTGCGCGTGGAAGCGTGGCAACGGAAGGCTTCGTAAGGGAGTGAAACTTCTTCGACGTGGATCCGCTCAACGACATCGTCGAAGCGGACTACCGTTTTTTCACGGTTTTCGGACTCCGGCTTTGCTGGGGTAACGACAATCAAGGCTGCGGGGTAAATCGCCAACATCGCCGCCGCCCATTTTCACGGGGCGGGAACGGGGCGGCAGACTCGCCGAATCAGAAATAGGGTGAAAAACGCCAGACAAAGATAAATGCCAACGGACACCTACACATCGGCAGCCAAGCGTGGCATGAGATTTTGGCGAAAGCAATAGCGCGCACAGACGATGCCCAGTGCGCTTGTATGACAGGCAAATGCCATGGCGTCACCTTGAGAAAAGGTTTCTGAGGTAGAGAGGCAACTTCAGACTAAAGCCGTCCCTCTTCCTCTGGACGCAACAGCAGGCGGAACGATGTATACCTCCCATTTTGACATGGCTAAAACCTGCCCCGTTTTACGCCGCCCCAGGTGGCGGGTTTTTTTGCGAGAGGCGGCACGGTGAGCGCCCCGCCGGGGAAAAGCGTATAATCGTTGCCCGAAGAATCGCGGTAGAACGGAGCGCCGGGACCTTCCTCAAAGCGCCAGAGTGCGATGGTACGTTTGTCAACGCGGAAGTTGCGTTTGGGGTGGATGTTTCCCTTGGGGACATAACGCCATCCCTTTGAAATGCGAAGTTCGTCGATGTAACCTCTCATGGATTCGAACTCTGGAGTGCCGAAGAAGTCGCCCCATTTAACGCCGTTCTCGAATGTTATGATTGGCGCGCCTCCAACGAATAGCGGCGCCTCGGTGCGTCCCATCTGGGCTCTAAAGCGCCCTCTTCCCTCACCGTGGCGATCGTAAAATTCTGTGTCGTGGGTGCCGTCCTTTTTCACTACGATCTGGTAGGCAATGTGAAGCCAGCGCGATAAAGGGAACTCTCCGGGTTCTAACTGTTCCCAGACTACGCCGCGACCGCAACTGTTGTCATCACACTCGTCGTGTGGTTTGGGTTGCCCCTCCAACGCAAATATGAACTTCGTAGCACTCTCTGGCTGAAAGCGGTCGTATCCATCTAGGAGAGCTCTTCCACCCGCAGAAATATAATAGCTGCCAGGTTTTGCGACAATCAGCCAGTGTTCCCAACGGTGCGACACCCGTTCTGGCGGAATCTCGGTGAAATATACCCACATTTCGATAGTGATACCGTCGCCTAGGGCTTCATCGCCTTCGGCGTCATCGAACACGCAGGGGTAATCGGCGTAGAGGTATCCACTGGGTTGGGCTTCAAAGACATCCGGAGGTATCTCTTCGGGCTGAGCCGAGGCATTTGCTGCAGCAAGAAGGGCAGCGAGTAAGATTACCAAAAGCGTCTTGTAGTATGTCATGGCGTTACCTCGAGAGTAGGTTTGGGGAGCAAGGAAGAGACAACCACAGACTAGCGCCGCCCCCCGCTTCTGCGAGCAACAACGGGCGGAAACGATGTATATCTTTCCATTTTGACATAGCTAAAACCTACCCTGTTTTAGGCTTCCCCAAGTGATGTTCATTTTGCTGAGGGGTTGAACGTCGAGGGAGCCGCCGGGAAAAAGCGTATAATCGTTGCCCGAAGAATCGCGATAGAAGGGTGCGCCGGGGCCTTCTTCAAACCGCCACAGCGCGATGGTGCGTTTATCAACGCGAAAGTTTCGTTTAGGGTGGATGTTCCCCTTGGGGACATAACGCCATCCCTTAGAGATGCGAATCTCGTCGATGTAGCCTTCCATGGATTCGAACACCGGGTTGCCGAGGTTGTCCGCGAAGTGATCAGTGTTCCATGTGCCCCATTTGTCGTTCTCGAATGTTACCGTTGGCGCGCCTCCAACGAATAGCGGCGCCTCGGTGCGTCCCATCTGGGCTCTAAAGCGCCCTCTTCCCTCACCGTGGCGGTCTATAAATTCTGTACTGTGTGTGCCGTCTTTTTTTACCACGAGCTGGAAGGCGAGGTGTAGCCAGCGCTTCAAGGGGAACTCGCCGGGCTCTAACCACATCCCGCCTTCGCCGCGTCCGCAACAGCCCTCGGTTAGTTCCTCCACTGCGAATATGAGCTTAGTATGCCCCTCTGGCAGAAGGAGGTTAACGTGATCCTTGAGAGCTCTGCCAGCCGCAGAGATAAAATAGCTTCCGGGCTTTGCGACGATTGCCCAGTGTTCAAAATGGTATGACTGCCGTTCGGGCGGAATCTCGCTGAAATAGACCCACATCTCGATTGTGATGCCGTCGCCAAAGGCTTCATCGCCTTCGGCGTCATCGAACACGCCGGGGTAATCGGCATAGAGGTATCCGCCGGGTTGGGCTTCAAACACATCGGGCGGAACTTCGTCGGGCTGAGCGAAGGCATTCGGAACAACCAGAAGGGCAGCAAGCAACATCGGAAAAAGCGTTTTGTAGTATGTCATGGCTAAAACCTACCCTGTTTTAGGCTTCCCCAGGTGATGGTCATCTTGCTGAGGGGTTGAACGTCGAGGGAACCGGCAGGGAAGAGTGTATAATCGTTGCCCGAAGAATCGCGATAGAAAGGTGCGCCGGGACCCTCCTCAAACCGCCACAGCGCGATGGTGCGGTCATCGACGCGAAGGTTGCGTTTCGGGTGGATGTTCCCCTTTGCCACATACCGCCAGCCCTTGGAGATGCGAATTTCGTCGATGTAGCCTTTCATGGATTCGAGTATCGGGTTGCCGAAGAAGTCGGTGTTCCATGTGCCCCATTCGTCGTTTTCGAATGTCACGGTGGGCGCGCCTCCAATGAATAGCGGCGCCTCGGTGCGTCCCATCTTGCCGCTAAAGCGACGTCTCCCCCCACCGAATCGGTCTAGAAATTGGGTGCGGTGTGTGCCGTCTTTTTTCACGACGAGCTGGTAGGCAATATGAAGCCAGCGTTTCAAGGGGAACTCGCCGGGCTCATAAGACCTCCAGCCTTCGCCGCGACTGCAACATCCCTCTTCGGTATCCTCCACTGCAAATATAAGTTTGGTATGCCCCTCTGGATCGCCGGAGGCATCTTCTAGAGGTCTTCCAGCCGCAGAGATAAAATAGCTTGCGGGCTTTGCGACGAGAGCCCAGTGTTCCCAATGGCGTGACTGCCGTTCCGGCGGAATTTCGGTGAAATACACCCACATCTCGATGGTGATGCCGTCGCCGCGCGCTTCGTCGCCTTCGGCGTCATCGAACACGCCGGGGTAATCGGCGTAGAGGTATCCGTCGGGTTGGGCTTCAAACACATCGGGGGGCACTTCTTCGGGCTGAGCGGAGGCAGTTTTAGCGGCAAGAAGGGCAGCAAGCAAGATTGCAAAAAGCGTTTTGTAGTATGTCATGGCGTCACCTCGAGAGTAAGTTTAGGGAGGAAGAAAGAGACAACTTCAGACTAAAGCCGCCCCTATTCCTTTGGACGCAACAGCAGGCGGAAACGATGTATGTTTTCCATTTTGTCGTGGCTAAAACGTACTCCGTTTCAGGCTGCCCCAGGTGGCGGGCTTTTTTGCGAGAGGCGGCACGGTGAACGCCCCGCCGGGGAAAAGCGTATAATCGTTGCCGGAGGAATCACGGTAGAACGGAGCGCCCGGACCTTCCTCAAACCGCCACAGCGCGATGGTGCGGTCATCGACGCGAAGGTTGCGTTTCGGGTGGATGTTCCCCTTTGCCACATACCGCCAGCCCTTGGAGATGCGAATTTCGTCGATGTAGCCTTTCATGGATTCGAACTCTGGAGTGCCGAAGAAATCACCCCATTTGACGCCGTTCTCGAACGTTATGATTGGCGCGCCGCCAACGAATAGCGGCGCGTCGGTGCGCCCCATCTGCTCGGAGAACCGCCGTCTTCCCTCGCCGTGGCGGTCGTAGAATTCGGTACTGTGTGTGCCGTCTTTTTTTACCACGATCTGAAAGGCGATATGAAGCCAGCGCGATAGGGGAAACTCGCCGGGTTCTAACTGGTACGGGCCTACGCCGCGACCGCAACACCCATGGCGTTCGTCGGGTTGGTCCTCCACTGCAAATATAAACCTGGTAGTTCCCTCTGGAAGAATGCGGTCAAATCCATCGAGGAGAGCTAGTCCAGCCGCATTAATATAATAGCTGCCGGGCTTTGCGACGATTAGCCAGTGTTCCCAACGGTGCGACTGAGGTCGTACTGGCGGAATCTCGGTGAAATATATCCACATCTCGATTGTGATGCCGTCGCCAAAGGCTTCATCGCCTTCGGCGTCATCGAATACGCCGGGATAATCGGCGTAGAGGTATCCGTCGGGTTGGGCTTCAAACACATCGGGGGGCACTTCTTCGGGCTGAGCGGAGGCATTCGGGACGACAAGAAGGGCAGCAAGCAAGATTGCAAAAAGCGATTCGTAGTATGTCATGGCTAAAACCTACCCTGTTTTAGGCTTCCCCAGGTGATGTTCATCTTGCTGAGGGGTTTAACGTCGAGGGAACCGGCAGGGAAGAGTGTACAATCGTTGCCCGAAGAATCGCGGTAGAAAGGTGCGCCGGGACCCTCCTCAAACCGCCACAGCGCGATGGTTCGGTCATCGACACGAAAGTTGCGTTTCGGGTGGATGTTCCCCTTGGGGACATAACGCCACCCCTTGGAAATACGAAGTTCGTCAATATAGCCCTTCATGGCTCCGAACTCGTTCCCCCATGTAGAACCAACGTTGAACGTTATGAATGGCGCGCCGCCAACCAGCAGTGGTGCCTCCGTGCGTCCCATTGGAACGTTGTCGCGGCGTTTTACATCACCGTGGCGGTCGTAGAATTCTGTACTGTGGGTACCGTCTTTTTTCACAACGATTTGCAGGGCAATATGAACCCAGCGTGATAAAGGGAATTGTTCGGGTTGAATCTCATGGGCGGCTGATCCCCGACCTGTTAAGTCTTCTTCAGGCTGACTCTCTACTGCAAAGATGAGCCTCGTATGCCCTTCTGGTCGCTCTCGGTCAATACCACGGCTGAGAGTTCTTCCGGCGAGAGAAATATAATAGCTTCCGGGTTTGGCAACGATGATCCAATGCCCTGAATGGGGCGACATCCGGTCTGGCGGGTGCCCGGTGAAATACACCCATGCCTCAACCGTGATGCCGTCGCCGAAGGCTTCATCGCCTTCGGCGTCATCGAAAACGCCGGGGTAATCCGCGTAGAGAAAGCCGTCGGAAGCGGCTTCAAACACATCGGGGGGAACTTCTTCGTGCTGAGCAGAGGCAGTTTTAGCGGCAAGAAGGATAGCGATTAAGATTATCCAAAGCGTCTTGTAGAATATCATGACATTACCTCGACAGTATGTTTAAGTGGGAAGAAAGAGGCAACTTCAGACTAAAACCGCCTCTCTTCCTCTGGACGCAGCAGCAGGCGAAAACGATGTATACCTTCCATTTTGACATGGCTAAAACGTACCGCGTTTTACGCTCCCCCAAGTGAAAGCCACCTTGCCGAGAGGTTGAACGGCGAGGGCGCCACCGGGGAAAAGTGTGTAATCGTTGCCGGAGGAATCGCTATAGAAGGGCGCGCCGGGACCTTCCTCAAACCGCCAGAGCGCGATGGTGCGTTTATCAACGCGAAAGTTTCGTTTAGGGTGGATGTTCCCCTTGGGGACATAACGCCACCCCTTGGAAATACGAATTTCGTCGATGTAGCCTTTCATGGATTCGAACACCGGGGTGCCGAAGAAGCGACGCCATTCGACGCCGTTCTCGAATGTGACTAACGGCGGCGCGCCGCCAACGAATAGGGGAGCCTCGGTGCGCCCCATCTGCTCGGAGAACCGCCGTTTCACCGTTCCGTGACGGTCGTAGAATTCGGTACGGTGCGTGCCGTCCTTTTTCACCACGATCTGATAGGCGATATGAAGCCAGCGTGATAAAGGAAACTCGCCGGGTTCTAAATTTATCGCGCCCATACCGGCACCGCAACACCCTTCGTTTTTTTCCTCGGGTAGGCTCTCCACTGCCCATGTAACCCTGGTAGTTCCCTCTGGCAGGATGCTGTCAACTCCATCCAGAAGAGCTAGACCACCCGCAGAAATAAAATAGCTACCGGGCTTTGCGACGATCAGCCAGTGTTCCGAATGGTGCGACTGAGGCCGTACTGGAGGAATCTCGGTGAAATATATCCACATCTCGATTGTGATGCCGTCGCCAAAGGCTTCATCGCCTTCGGCGTCATCGAACACGCCGGAGTAATCGGCGTAGAGGTATCCGTCGGGTTGGGCTTCAAACACATCCGGAGGGACTTCTTCGGGCTGAGCAGAGGCAGTTTTAGCGGCAAGAAGGATAGCGAATAAGATTATCCAAAGCGTCTTGTCGAATGTCATGGCGTCTCCTCAAGAGTATGTTTAAGGAGCAAGGAGGAGGGGCAACCTCAGATTAAAGTGGACTCTCAATGGCATCGCACACGAAAACAGCGTATCAATCCGAGCGTACATATCGGATAGATTGACATCGCATCTTTATTCTTTAGAACCTGTTTGAAAATTAGAGGGCAAGACCATGTTTCGGCAATTTGGAGGTCACAATTGACGAACTTCCAAGTCATTAATCTCCCAATGCCCCTTTCTCGAAAGACACATTTAGAAAATTCAGACAGATTGCTAATCAGAACGGTTTGAGTGTTCATAGTAGCCCAAGTTTCAATCTAAACTATAGCAAAGTCCATGCCAAAACCCAAATCATACTTCAATTCAGACTCGGTGTATGCGCTGCGCCAAGGCGTGGTGCGGGTTCAGCGATGTAATTTTTTTTGGGGAGAAGAGGAAGTGCGATACTGCAAAATAGAAAGGGGTGGAACGTTCGGGCGCAAAATTCGGCAAAATTAGTGGAAAAGGGCGCCCAAACCCTTGCCAGACAAGGATTTGAGCAAGGTGCCACAAAAGGGGACAAAAATACGAAATGTTCCACCCCTTTGAAGGATAAATCTGAAAAGCGACGAGAAGCAGGGATATAAATTCGAAAAATTTTGTTTGCAGCAAAGCGGCAATGGATGATTCTGCCATTCATATTACCCGCCTAGTCGCGAATAATTGGGAAAATATTCGGTGAACGTGAAAAAAATTCAAGTTCTCTACAGATCATCACGATCGCAGCGAAAAGAATCGCCAGCACCGCTTCCGGGGGATGCGATGGGAAACAAGAAATTCGGGGAGGATGTCTTCGAAAAACGTTGCTGCGAATGGGGCTCCAAACAACCCACAATGATTCTGTTTCCCGGTTGCACAACTGCAGGAGTTGCAAAAAGTACTTGCTGTACCTACTCTTCCTGTCTTTTGGCGGAGCGCTCCTTGTGGCCGCCTGCGCGCACTATATCTACACCCCTTTTTGAAATTGCCTAGCGCGTGACAGATATGATAAAATTCCCCGACAGTCGAAAATAACCGAATAAAAAAGGAGAATGCGATTCTCGCTCACGACATTTAATGAAGGCAATCATTGCAACCGAAAGCGGCGGTCCCGAAGTTCTGAAATTAGAGGAGTTTCCTACACCCTCCCCTAATCCGACACAGTTATTGGTCAATGTCAAAGCGGCTGGCGTCAATCGAGTGGACACCATTCAACGAAAGGGATCTTACCCCATGCCACCGGGTGAATCCGAGATTCTCGGTTTGGAAATCGCCGGAACGGTTGAACGGGTTGGGGAAAACGCGACCGGTTTCAAACCGGGCGACCGCGTATTCGGCTTAATAGGGAGCGGAGGATACGCCGAGCAGGCGGTTATCGACTATCGCATGGCGATGCCTATTCCCGACGGATGGAGCTTTGAACAGGCGGCAGCGGTGCCGGAAGTCTTCTTTACGGCGAGTGAGACGCTATTTACCTTCGGCAAACTGAGCGCCGGCGAAACGGTGCTGATCCATGCGGGCGGGAGCGGCGTAGGGACGACCGGGACGCAAATGGCGCATCAGATAGGTGCGCGGGTGTTTATCACCGCCGGATCCGCAGAAAAGATTGAACGAAGCAAAGCTCTTGGATGCACGGAAGGGATCAACTATAAGGAAGCGGACTTCGCCGATGAGATCATGCGACTGACGGACGGAGAAGGCGTAGACGTGGTGCAAGATTTTATCGGAGCGCCCTACCTCAAACGCAATCTCGCCATACTCAAACCACGTGGACGCTTGGTCGTGGTTGGGTTGATGGGCGGCAGCGCGGGTGAAATCGATATGGGAATCATTTTGCGTAACCGTCTGCAGATTTTCGGTTCCGTGATGCGTGCGCTACCACTTGATGACAAAATACGCATTACCGAGCGATTTATCGACCGGTGGTTGCCACTTCTCAAGGAGGGGAAGATTAAAGCGATAATCGATACGGTTATGCCGTTGTCGCAGGCGCGTGAAGCGCACGAGTATATGGAGTCTAACAGAAATTTCGGCAAGATCCTCTTGAAGGTTGAGTGAGTGCCGTCATTTAGGTCTGGATTTGGCAATCCAGACCGAGCGGGGGCGGACAGGGAATGAATTACATTCCGTGTAAGGGGAGGGGGAAATTGAAGTCAACGGTTTTCATTTGACCACCTATGGCGGAGGTGATAAGATTGACCGCCGCCGTTGCGGTAAATATCGCTATCTCGAAGTATCATTTATACACGCCAAAATAGAATGAGCCACGATACCCAGTCGAACACGGAAAAAGACCAATCACTCGCGGAGGCACGGAGTTGTTTGGAGGAAATTGGTATCAAGGAAGCACTCCTTTTCGACCACTCACCGGTCTTACGCATACAAGTGCCGGAAGCAGCTTTTGACCGTGCACTCCAGATGCGCGAGACGATTGTGAATCGACTGACGGAGGTCGGCTACCGGTTCATCGCGCTTGACCTCGCGCAGAAAGATGATTGACTCCATCTCAGTTTTACGATAGGGATCTCTACGAATTTTATGAACTACGCAAGGTACTCTATTCTTCACGTTTCAATTCCTGTCATCCTTTCCTTTCTTCTACTTCATCTCCCTATTGCTATTGCTCAAGAACGCAGCCCTGAGGAGGTAATTGCGAGAGCAATTCACCATCAGAACCTAGGTTTAGCCTATCTCGAAGAATCCCAGCCAAACAAGGCGGCTGACGAATTCCGGGCGCTAATCGATCTTATCCCTGATGAAGCCATCGGTTACGGTAATTTGGCTGTGGCGCATCTTCGTCTCAAGAACAGCGAAGAAGCGGAAGTGTGGGCCAAACGCGGGCTTGAAGTTCAACCGATGGATAGTCAACTGCATTTTATCCTCTCGGAAATCTACCAGTGGCAGGGCAAGTCCGAAGAAGCTGTTGCGGAGATGAACGAGGCAGTGAAGCTTGATCCCGAAGATTTGGGGGCGCGGTATAAGTTGGTCCGGCACTACCTCGGAATACGGGATGATACCGATGCCACGCAGCAAGCAATTCTACACCTCCAGGCGCTGCGCGACCAAACGCCGACGAACGCCGTTGTTCGGCTCAAATTGGCGCAAGCGCTTTTGCAGGTTGAACGGATTGAAGAAGCGAAACAGATTGGCGCGGAATTGGCTGTTCTGTTCCGGGATGTTAAGGAGGATGCGCTGAAATATCTCAATCAGGGGTTGCACCTGCTTGAGCAGCGCGATTCAAAGGGCGCGAAGAAATACATTCGAATCTTCGAGAATATTCAGAAAGCGACGCCCCGCTACCAGCAGGGGATTGGCGAGTTGGTGACGGATATCTTGGGGCACCCGATTGAGGAATTCGATCAAGGGTTCAAATCCCGCGTGAAGGCGAAGTTGAGCCCACCGATTGACGTGCGTTTCGTTGATGTGAGTGAAGAGATTCTTGGTACTTTACCTAGACGGGGGAAGCCGATGAAGGTATTTGTGGCAGACACTGACAACGACGGCGGCCTAGAGTTGTTTGTGCTATTAGCGCCAGATAGGGAGGATTTTACATCGCCCCCGTCGAATGAAAATGGGCCCGTCGTGACTGAAGCGGGCCTTTTCGCAGCAGCATGGAGTGGAGATGCATCGGCTTTCGCGGACATTGATAAAGATGGCGACCAAGATTGGTTTATTTTGAAAAAGGAAGAGGAGACGGTAGTCGAAATCGATGATGGTGATTACGTTTATCCTCTACCGTCTTTTTATGAAATTGTAGACGGCGGAGTCGACGCGGAGTTGCTATTTTTTGACTACGACCATGACGGAGATTTGGACAAAATTTACATTACCGAGGATGAAATTGAAGTCCACCGCAACAACGCCGACAACACTTTCATCGATGTTACATACCAAACCTTTCTCCCTTCCGTGCCTTCCCCCGGCAGAGATGCCGCTTTCGGGGATTTCGACGATGACGGCGACACAGATCTGTTTGTTGTTAACGGGAATGGGGGTTACACGCTCTACGATAACCAGCGTCAGGGACGGATGAAAGCAGTGACTGACGAAACCGGTATCCCGAAAGACCAACACTTCACTTCGGTTGCTGCCGCGGATTACAACAATGACGGCGCCCTCGACGTTTTCCTCGCGGGAGCAGGAACAACCCACCATCAACTTTATCGCAATCGCGGCGATGGCACGTTCACCCGCGATAAACACTTTGATGCGGTTATGCTGATCTCATCTGTACTACACATTAAGGATTGCCACTTCGTCGATTTCGACAACGACGGCTTTCTCGATCTATGGATACTCTGCATACGATGGGGCGGATCGGCACATGGCCACGATCGCCCCGTTCTCCTATTTCGAAATGACGGGACTGGGCGGTTTACGGATGTTTCAGAAATCCTTCCAAACATCCTTCCAAATTCCCTTTCCGGCGGCGTCCATGGCGCTGTCGGGGACTACGACAATGATGGCGATCTCGATCTCTTCTTGGTTGACACAGAAGGTCGGGTTGTGGCGCTGCGCAATGACGGCGGCAACCGGAACAACTGGCTACAGGTACGGCTCGAAGCGGTGACCACGGGCAACAACAAGGTCAACATTGACGGCATCGGCTCCAAAGTGGAGGTCAAGATTGACGACCTGTACCAGATGAGGTACACAACTGAACCGACCACGCATTTCGGCTTGGGGTCGGCTGAGCGGGCGGATGTATTGCGCGTGGTGTGGACGAACGGCGTGCCGCAAAACGTGATTAAACCGGAAGCCAATCAGCGGATCGTCGAGAAGCAAATCTTGAAGGGGTCTTGCCCATTCCTTTATGTCTATGATGGCGAGGACTACCGGTTCGTAACCGACCTTCTGTGGCGCAGCCCTCTTGGCATGGTCACGTCTATCGGTTCCATCGCGCCGGATCAGACCGCAGATTATGTGAAGATTCCCGATTTCATGGCTCCGAAAGACGGGGTTTATTCGCTGCAGATAACGGAGGAGCTTTGGGAAACGGCATATTTCGATCTGGTGAAATTGATGGCTGTAGATCGACCCGCCGGGACGGAGATTTTCGTCGATGAAAGATACACGCTGCCACCCTATCCTCCATTCAAGATTTATACGATCGAGGAGAAGCGTCAGCCGCAAAGCGCTTTTGACCACCTTGGAAACGATGTCTCCGAGGCGCTCAAGGAATTTGATTATCGGTACGCGATTGAGCACGAACCCGGGAAGTACCAAGGCGTCGTCTCCCCGCACGCTATCATCCTCGACCTAGGGGACGTGCCTGATGGCGAACCGGTAACGCTTTTCCTCACCGGTTGGATTTTTCCCACCGATACGAGCATCAACGTATCACTCTTCCAGAATCCGCAAATCAATCCGGTTTTCCCGTATCTGCAGGTGCGGAATGCAAAGGGAGAGTGGGAAACCGTAATCGATATAATCGGGTTGCCCGCGGGAAAGAATAAGACCATCGCAATTGACCTAACGGGGAAGTTTCTTTCCGACGACCGTCGGGTGAAGATTGCGACGGACATGCAGATCTACTGGGATACGGCGTTCTTCAGCGTCGGTGACGACAGCGACCTCCCGATCCGGGTGACGGAACTGTCGGCAGACCGCGCGCATCTCCACTATCGCGGATTCTCGAAGATGTACCGTCCCACGCCGCATGCGCCGCATCTGTTTGATTACGAAGAGGTAGAAACGGCGGGACAGTGGCGGGATTTACAGGGGTATTATACCCGATTCGGGGATGTCACCCCGTTGCTGCAAGACGTTGACGATATGTATGTCATCATGAACGCGGGAGACGAAATGACGGTGGAGTTTGATGCGGATAAGTTGCCGCCGTTACAGGATGGATGGGAGAGGAGTTTTATCCTCTACAGCGACGGTTGGGACAAGGACGGGGATATCAACACGCTTCACTCTCAAACCGTCGATCCATTGCCCTTCCACGGCATGTCCGCCTATCCGTATCCCGAAGGGGAGAGCTATCCGAATGACGCCGAGCACTTGCGCCATCAATTGGAATACAACACGCGGCGCGTGAATCACGATTTGCCGGCGCTAGAGTAGACAACGCCGTTGCCTTCTTGTAGGGTGGGATCGGCGATCACCAAATCGCCGATTTCCCCTCTTACTGCCCACCAATCGTCTGTTGCCCTGTTCTTGCAGGGTGCGCAGGAAATCTCTATGGGAGCTCTATCGCAGTCACTGTTCGTTCCCTTGATCCCTTCTTAATCAGTCGGTTGATCGCACCCTACGAATGTACTTTTCAAACAAGCTCTGAATATTGTAAGGTCTGCGCTGTGCATCTTTTTGCCCTGCTTCCGTTGCGACACGGGCGGTCACGGAATGCCCCACAGGTCACTAGTCACTGACCACTAGCCACTGGTCACTGCTTCCACCTCCCAATCCGCCTCAAGGGGAAAAACAGGCACACCAGCGCAAGCACCAATATCCCCGCGGAAATCCAATAAGGGATTCGGAAGGTTTCGGCGGTGTATAACCTTCCGGCGAATGGAGGACCCAATACGCGGCCAAGGCTGAGATACGCATCCATCATTCCAATGGCTGTGCCTTGACCGATTGTTGTCTCCTTCGAGATCCACGACGAGGTTGTCGGTCGGATAATCTGGTTTCCGATTCCGGTGATTGTCAGATAGACCGTGACGGTCACAAACGCCACCGACCACGGCAGCAACGCCATACCGAGGGCGTTAATCAACAACCCGACGACAATTAGCCTGAATTCCCCGCATCGATTTATCAGCCTTCCCAGAACACTCCCCTGAAGCAGCGCAACGATGGAGCCCATAATGACGAACATCTGACCCATCTCTCGCGCCCCGTAATCCCATCGGTCCGCGATGAAGAGCGGGAATGTTGCCTCCAAGCCCGAGAAAACGAAGGTGGAGCAAAATGCCACGAGGAACAGCGGCATTAACGGATTGCTCAAGGTGCGCGGACTGAATATCTCCCAAGGGAGAACCCACCCCCCGCCACCAGCGTCGCGATTCGCAGCCTTGAGTGACTCCGGCAACAGGATTAAGGCGAAAACGAACGTCGCAACCGAGAGCATACCGGCGAGGAAGAACGGGGTATGGTGGTGCTGCATGATGGCGCCGATGGCGGGGCCCAGGATAAACCCGAGTCCCATTGCCGCTCCCATCGAAGCCATGCCCTTGCCTCGTTCCTCCTCCGACGTCACATCAGCGACATAAGCCATGACTGTTGGCAGAACCGCCGCCGACCACGCCCCCGACAGGGCGCGTGCAATGAATGCCCAGAGCAACGTTTTCGAGAAGCCGAACAGAATCAGTGCAGCCGCATTTCCAATGAGTCCCATTAGAATCAACGGCTTGCGGCCCTTGCGGTCGGACAGCCTGCCCCACATGGGTGCGAAGATAAGCTGCGCGGCGGAGTAAATTGCCAACAATCCGCCAATCTGTAGCGGGTTAGCCCCCAGTTCGTCAGCATAGTATGCGAGGTGTGGGATGATAATCCCGAAACCAAGCATAATGAAAAACATTGTCAGAAACAAAATCGTTAGTGCACTTTTCGTCATCCGTGGGGTCCCGCTGCCGCGATGTGGTGGCAATGAGATGATTATAGATGGCGACTGTTGGACGTGTCAAGGTAAACCTCCGTCAAGTCCGTCACGCATCTGACTGCGTCTACAACTTGACGACATTCATTATGCGGTGTTATCATTCTTGCAAAGCGCAGCGCCAGAAAGGATAATTGCATGACCGCCTCACGCTCCTACGATGGCTTACAAGATAGCATCCGCCAACTCGACACTCCGGAGATTGAAACGTGGACGAACGAGTACGGCGATCGGGACTACACCATCGACATCACGAATCTCGAATTTACCGCCGTCTGTCCCAAGACGGGATTGCCCGATTTTGCCACGATTCGGGTGACGTATGTGCCAGATGAGCGGTGCGTTGAACTCAAGTCGTTGAAGGAATATTTTCTCTTTTTCCGCGATGTTGGAATTTTCCACGAGCACGTCGTCAACAAAGTGTTGGATGATTTTGTTGCGGCATGTCATCCACGTAAGGTTGAGGTGGTTGGGGAGTTCAACATCCGAGGTGGGCTTAAGACGGTTGTGCGTGCGAGTTATTCGGGGGAGGACGACGGTTGTTGAGAGGACTGGTAGGAAAACTGTCTGAATCACGGATTAAACGGATTACACTGATTACGCAGATTAAAAACAAAGGGACTTAGTAGTGTGCTGCTTTTTGGTCGATTCGTTTGCTTTTCTCTTCTTTAGAGGATATACAGTGCACCATGATGCTGTCTTTGACAGAATATATCGATAGCCAAACAATTCAGATGGCTCAGGTGAAACATTCATCAAAAAATCTCATGAAAATGTTATCATCTTTTCTGTGATTATATTTCCAACAAGACTCCATGATATACAGTGGCAGCCATTTCTTGCTGTAGTGATGGTGCGTTCCGTGGAAGGCCCTCTTGACACAATCCCAAAACGACTCAATGGTGTTGGTGTGAATGACGCCATCCTCAGAAACATATCTTTCTTGGTGATGGATAACATGTCTCTTGATATCTTCGTCCAGACTCGTGTAAGAGCGAAATTCATCAGTCATAAGAATAGACTCATCGGGTGAGACATGACTAAGGATAAATTCTCTGATATTTTCACCCGATAGAACCTTTATGAATTTAGCAACCACCCGACCGCCTCTCTCGACTACACCGATGACAGGAGATTTATTCGTGCCTCTACCTCTCTTAGATTTTGTTCTGGGTCTGCCGCCCACATAGCTTTCGTCCGCTTCAACTATCCCTTTCAGCAATTCATCATTATCACTCATTTTCTCACGGAGGCGCATTGCCATATACCAAGCGGATTTTTGATTCATGTCCAAGTCACGAGCAAGTTGACAACTAGATATGCTTTTCTTGGCAGTGGAAAGCATTGAGATAGCCAAAAACCATTTCTGAAGAGGTATCTTGGTTGCATGGAAGATTGTTCCTGCTGTAGCCGAAAAGCTAGATCCACAATCGTAGCAATTCCAACCATTAGCAATTTTGTGCTTGTTCTTGCGTCCAACTTTTTCACTGCCACAGTGGATACAGCACACACCGTGCTTCCAACGTTTTTCCTCTATAAATTTGAGACAAGATTCTTGGTCCCGAAACTCTTTCATAAGATTCAAAATGTCCATAGCAAACTCCAACGAGAAGATTAGTTACTATAGACATCTACGTGTAATGAAAAGATTTAACACATTGTATTAGCATTTTATGTTCGACGTCAGTCTAAAAGCTACAAAATACTAATTCCGAAGATAAATATTACCATGCCATTGGAGACCTCAATTATATATTAAAGGCGAATCCCCATGATGCTATAGCTTACTATAATCGTGGGGTTTATTACTCAAAAAAGCGTGAGTTCAACTCTGCCATTGAGGACTTTGATAAAGCGATTAAACTTGATTCCAACCAGGCCAATGCCTATCACAATCGCGGCGAGGCATGGCTACACCTTCGAGAATGGGACAAAGCAAGGGCGGACCTGGCGCTTGCCAAAGAGAGAGGGGTAGATATCGTTGCGGCGTTTCGAAACGATTACGAGAGCGTTTCGGATTTTGAGCAGAAGAACGGCGTGAAACTACCGGACGACATCGCCGCTATGTTGATACCCTAGGGAATTACTATGCAGAAAGCAGAGCTACAGCGGCAAGCCATCGCGTTAATTGAACAACTGTCTACAGAAGAATTGCAAGTGGTCGTTGACTTGCTCACGGATTTTCAGAATGGACAAGCACAGGACACGGCACACTCAGTGGAGGCTGATGCCGAAATTGCCTTAAAGGAAATCATGAGAGACTACGAACGGGCATGGAAAACTCTGGCTAAACTTTAGCGCCAGCCTCGATAATGAACGGGAAAGCCATTTTCGGCCATTTGAGATTCCACACCTGTCGCCCCTCTGGGGCTTTTATGCTCGTGTAAATAGAATAGGGCAATCAGGGATTTGGTGATTAGAGTTTGGTTTTGAGGCAAATGGTGGTTCTACAAATCAATCTTCAACCCGGCTCTAAAGGGAGTAGTAATAGACGGATGAAGACCAGTGAATTACAGGTAGGTCGCTCTTCTACCCGTGTTTAATCCGTGAAATCCGTTTAATCTGCGAAAATCCGCGATTCAGACAAATGCCAAAGCGATTGTAATTGTTGAAGGCACGTTGAAAAGCTGTCTGAATGGGATCTCTATCGCGGTCACTATCCGTTCTCTTGATCGGATTAAACGGATTTAGCAGATTAAAAGCGGGCAATTCGCAGTTCCGAAGCTGTTTTGAGATCTAGTGGCAGATTTGCACGAACCGAGGCGAAAAAATGAATAACAAGCTGAAGCACGGAGAAATAACTGAGAAGATTATTGGGCTGCGTTAGAAGTGCATCGGTTCTTGGGTAACGGTTTCCAAGAAGTAATTTATCAGCGAGCGCTGGCGCTTGAACTGGCTCGAGTAGGTTTATCATTTGCGCGTGAAGTTGAGCAATATATTTTCTATAAAGGGTGTCCAGAGCCTATTGGCACTCGCAGAGCAGATTTTGTGGTCGAAGGAAAAGTGTTGGTAGAATTGAAGGCTATTGCCGATTGGGAAGATGTACACATCACTCAGGTGTTGAATTACTTGAGAGCATATCGGATGGAGGTAGCCTTGCTAATCAATTTCGGCGCAAAAAGTTTAAAGTTCAAGAGATTAGTGCTTTCACACCCGACCATTAATTAGGGAAAATGACGCAGATTACATTGAAGATGTTATAGACGGACCGAATCTAATCAGTGAAATCCGTTTAATCTGCGAAAATCCGCGATTCAGACAGTCTCTAACCACTGACCATCAAGCGACTGGATAGCGAGTGATCAAGGAAACGGATAGTGACCGATCAACTGAACGAATAGTGAAGGCGATAGAGTTCCCGTAGAGATGCCATTCAGACAATTTCCAAATCAACGCCGCTTATTGAGGAAACGGTGCAATAATTCGTCTAACCACTGACCACTGGCCACTGACCACTGGCAACTGCTTTTTCACTCAACCGGCACCGACCTGCCAATCCGTGCAGATTCATACATCGCATCGAAAATCTTGGTGATGATTAGCGTTTCCTCCGGGGGGACTGGCGATGGCAATCCCTCCCGAATCGCTTGGTGGAACGCTTCAAATTCCCCGATTAAATTGGTAAGGGGTTCCGGCTCGTAGTCGATCATCTCTCCGTCCTTGTCCATGTAGATGCGCATCGGGGAATGCGTCGCGCCGGCGCGATCGCCAATGAAGAACGTCTGGCCGATGCCTTCTATATGAGTCGCCCAAGCGGTTTCCAGCGTCACCGTCAGCCCCCCTTCAAAGTGAACCGCCCCCATCGCGAAATCTTCGACTTCAAATTGGGCAGGATCCCAACTTCCCCACGGATTGATTACGTCCTTCTGATTCCCGAACTTCTGCGCGGTGAACCCGAACGCCTCAACGGGTTTGGGACATCCGAGAATCCACAACAGCGCGTCGAGGATGTGCACGCCGATGTCGATGAGGGGTCCGCCTCCGGCGATGGCTTTCGAAATAAAGGAGGGTGTGCCGGGTACGCCGCGTCGGCGCACCGACATGGCGCGGGCATAGTAGATGTCCCCGAAGAATCCCTCATCACAGAGTTTTCTCAAGGTTCTCGATTCAACCGTAAAGCGGTTTTGCAACCCAATCTGGAGAATCTTTCCCGATGCGTGATAGGCGTCAACCATCGTCTGTCCGTCGACAGCGTTGCTCGCCATCGGTTTCTCGCAGATGACGTGCTTGCCCGCCTCTAACGCGGCTATGGTTGGCGGCGCATGGAAGTTGTTCGGGGTACACACACTCACCGCGTCTATTTCGTCCATGCCAAGAAGGTCGTTGTAGTCCGCAAAGACGTGCTCTATCTCGTGCTGCTCAGCAAACTCTCGCGCTCTCGATTCGTCAATGTCGCACACGGCAATGACCGAGACATCTTCAACATTCCGATGCCCCGGCAGGTGCTTGCCAGCCGCGATGCCGCCGGCACCGATAATACCAACATTAATTGTCTGCGTCATGAATGGGTTTCCTTTTGGGTGGAAGGTGCGATGCTGTGGAGTGTCCGAATGAGTCGATTTATAACTGATGCTCTACAAAAACTCGCCGGAGCAAATGTCTCTATGTTCCTGTAATAACTGCATATCGCAAGGTCATAAAGAGTAACATCCATTTCTCGTGTCTTGCCAATGAATTGGCAGAGAGTGTTGATTGTGTCGACCTCCCGCCGTTTAGCCCCAATTTGCAATTGACGTTAACGGATCAGACGTACAAGAAGCATCAAGTGAGGCGTTTCCGGAGGCTGACTTTTCATTGGCAAATGGTACGGAATAGATGTTAAACTCTAAGAGGGGAACACTGGATTTGGGGTCGTGTTAGTCAAGACGAAGAGCATCGAAACCAATCGAGTGACCGCGCGCAAAAAACCACTTCATGAAACAACATCAATCTAACTGAAGTAAGATATCCTTATGGCAACAGCGGTCGTGATGCCCAAACTCGGGCAGTCGGTAGAAACCTGTATTATCATCGGTTGGCTGAAACAGAAAGGTGATTCAATTGCCGCGGGGGAACCGCTCTGCGAGGTGGAGACCGACAAATCCGCATTAGAAGTGGAAAGCCCGACGTCAGGCACCCTGTTGGATGTGTTCTTCGACGAGGGCGAGGAAGTTGCCGTGCAGGTCAACATCGCTGCGATTGGAGAACCCGGCGAGGATGTCTCGAGCCTAAAGCCCGATGTTGAAGTAAAGGCTCCGCCCGAGGAACAGTCGTCCGCGGCTTCCGACGAACCGGTTCAGGCCCTCCCAACCCAACCGGAGGCGTTAGAGCCGCCCCAAAAGCGATCCGCTAAGTCCGACCGGGCTAAACGGCGCGTATCACCGAGGGCAGCGAGTTTGGCAGAGGAACTGGGCGTGGATATCTCCGCCATCAGGGGTACAGGACCGGGCGGGAGGATTATTGAAAGAGACGTGCGCGCCGCACCGCCGACTGCTGCGAAACCTGCGGCAGTTCAGACGAGGATGACCCCGCTGGTTCAGACCGATCTCCCTCCGGGCGAAGCGCAGACAGCCCCGTTGCAAGGCACGCGCAAGATTATCGCCGAGCGGATGTTGTATTCCATTCAAACGACCGCGCAACTTACGCTCAATGCCTCGGCAGACGCCCGCGCTCTATTGTCCTACCGCCAGCGTTTGAAGGACAGCGCCGAAGCGTTCAATCTCCAGAACGTCACCATCAACGATTTCATCCTTTTCGCGGTGTCACGTACGTTACCCGACCATCCGGAGCTGAACGCCGTGCTCCTCAAGGACACTATTTCACAATACGAAAGTGTGCATCTCGGCTTTGCGGTGGATACGCCCCGCTGTCTGATGGTGCCCGTCATTCGGGACGCTAACAGTTTGAATCTGAAAGCGATGTCCCAAGAAGCGAAACGATTGACGTCTGCATGTTTGGAAGGGGACATTTCACCCGATGAGTTAACCGGCGGCACATTTACGGTGACAAATCTAGGGAATTTGGGGATTGAGAGTTTCACGCCGATATTGAACCCGCCGCAGGTGGGAATCCTAGGTGTGGGGAACGTGAATCTGAAAGCGGTGCACATTGAGGGCGAGGTGCAGCACATCCCGCACATCGGATTATCCTTAACGATTGACCATCAGGCGGTCGATGGCGCCGCTGCCTCCCGATTTTTAGGGACGCTCTCCGGACGATTGGCTGCCATTGATTTGTTGTTGGCGATGTAGAAGTACAACTTGCGCAGAAAGCGAAAATTTTAATTTTCACAATGGTTTCAGATTGAGGCATTTGTAGGGAATAACGATCGTTATTCCCTACAGCAGAACTGTAGAATAAGGCAGATTTCAACGTCGAATGGCGTAGGTCCTCAGATAATTGGTCGTTTCAGTACGAGGAATTTAAGCAGGGAAGTTATACTTCACGCTGCTGGAAGTTGCGTGTTATCAAGGAATCCTGTCCCGATGGCGATAGATTCCCGTACCACAATCTGTTAGATTGTGATCGCGTCTGTACGACGATAGATGCCTCCGTCATGCTATCTGTCCCAGTAAAGCGTCCAAATCCGCTTGTAGGAGCGATCAAACGAGTGGATAACGAGTGCGATAGTAAATCCCATAGCGAATGCGATAGAGTTCCCTCTCCAAATCGCGACCTGTGCTGGTGCTGGGTAAGCCCTATTACAAACCATTATTGCTGAGAAAACAAGCGCAATATTACCCAACGTATGGTATAAGAAGAACATGCCGAAATCACTTACGATAGATCCATCGGAAGTTCGCCAGAGATCGGTGATTAAGAGCCAAGAGATACCGGTGAACGCCTATGCCGCGGCTCCAGAGCGGGAGGCGGAAAAATATGGGCGCGAAAACCTGGTGCGGATCTACCGGGACATGGTCTACATTCGCGAATTTGAGAGCATGCTGGATGGGGTGAAGAAGGAGGGCTCCTACAGGGGCTTAGAATACGATCACCGGGGTCCCGCCCATCTGTCTATCGGTCAGGAGGCCGCGGCGGTTGGTCAATGTTTTCACCTCTCTGCGGAGGATTTCATTTTCGGCTCTCACCGGAGTCACGGGGAGATACTGGCAAAGAGTTTCTCAGCGATTGAAAAACTGGGCGAGAGCGACTTGACGGGTATCATGGAGTCGTACATGGACGGTGCGCCGTTGCGGGTGGTGGCACGATTCACGAGAGGTGATGCGAAAGATTTGGCGATTAACTATACGCTGTACGGCACACTCGCCGAAATCTTTGGCAGAGAGAACGGGTTCAATAAGGGCATGGGCGGGTCGATGCACGCATTTTTCCCTCCCTTCGGTGTAATGCCCAACAACGCCATTGTCGGCGGATCGGCGGATATCGCCGCGGGCGCCGCACTCTTCAAGCGCGTGAACCGAAAACCGGGGATTGTTATCGCCAATATCGGTGACGCATCAATGGGGTGCGGTCCCGTGTGGGAAGCCATCACCTTTGCGGCGATGGATCAGTACCGCACGCTTTGGGATCAGGAGGTTGGGGGCAACCCGCCAATTCTCTTCAACTTCATGAACAACTTCTACGGTATGGGCGGTCAGTCCAAGGGCGAAACGATGGGGTTCGGGACTCTGGCGCGAGTGGGTTCGGGTGTCAACCCCGATGGCATGCACGCGGAACGCATCGACGGGTATAATCCATTGGCGGTCGCGGATGCAATAGAGCGTAAACGCGAGGTTCTGGAAGATGGCCAAGGACCTGTGCTGCTAGATACGGTGACTTACCGATTCTCCGGACATTCACCCTCGGATGCCTCCTCGTATCGCGACAAAACCGAGATGGATCTCTGGTATCAACAGGATGCCCTGATAAATTACGGGGAATACCTTAAGGAAAATCGCCACGCCGATAGCGGTCATTTGGACGCTTTTCGAGATGATGTCACAGAGAGACTGGTGAAAGTCTTCGAAGCGGCAACCTCCCTCGAAATATCCCCGCGTGTCAGCATCCAAGTCGATAGCATCGGGGAGATGATGTTCTCCGATCAGTATCAAGAACGGCTGAGCGAAAATAAGCCCGAGGTTCTCATTCCGAAGTCCGAAAGCCGTCTCAAGACCACGTTGGCGAAGCACCGCTTTGGGCTGAACGGTGGGAAGCCGCTGCCTAAACTTCAGACGTTGACCTATGCGGAAGCGCTCTTTGAAGCCTTGATGCACCGTTTCTATGAAGACCCGACCCTAATCGCTTACGGCGAGGAGAACCGCGATTGGGGCGGCGCGTTCAGCGTGTATCGCGGGCTAACGGAATGCTTGCCTTATCACCGTTTGTTCAATTCCCCAATTTCCGAAGCGGCGATTGTCGGTACCGCCGTCGGGTACGCGCTCTCCGGCGGGCGCGTGGTGGCGGAGTTGATGTATTGCGATTTCATGGGCAGAGCCGGTGACGAGATTTTCAACCAGATGGCGAAATGGCAATCCATGTCTGCAAACGTCCTGCAGATGCCGATGGTACTGCGTGTATCCGTCGGATCGAAATACGGGGCGCAGCATTCACAGGATTGGACCTCCATCGTGGCGCACATCCCGGGCTTGAAGGTGATGTTTCCCGCAACCGCCTACGACGCGAAGGGGATGTTAAACTTGGCGCTGCGAGGTTCGGACCCGGTAGTTTTCTTTGAAAGCCAACGTTTGTACCCGGAGCCGGAGACGCTTGTCGAAGGGGGAGTGCCTACGGAGTATTACGAGGCTGAAATGGGAGAGCCAATGCTCAGGCGCCAGGGCGAAGATTTGACGATTGTTACGGTTGGCGCAGTGCTGTACCGGGCGTTGGAGGCGGCGGATGAATTGGCGGACAAGCACGGTATTGCTGCAGAAGTGATTGATGCCCGATTTATCAATCCGCTGAATTACGAGAAAATTGTCGAATCGGTTGAGAAAACCGGCAGTGTTGTGCTCGTTTCAGATGCTTGTGAGCGCGGGTCTTTTCTGCACACCATGGCATCGAATATCAGCCAACTGGCGTTCAACCATCTTGATGGTCCTGTCGCTGTCGTCGGAGCGCGCAATTGGATTACGCCGCCAGCCGAGTTAGAGGAGGCGTTTTTCCCGCAGAAAGAGTGGATTCTTGATACAATTCACGAGCGGATTTTGCCGCTTACAAACCACAAAGTATGCACGATGCAGAGTGTTGAGGAGATTGTCAGACGCAATCAACTGGGAATTTAGTCAATTCGAAGACGACTGGGACGCACATCGTGACCGAGACGTGTATCCCACGAGTGCACACCGCTAATGGAGGAAATATATGACGTGGCAAGCAGACAATCCAATCAAGGTTGCGATTGTCGGTGTTGGAAATTGCAGCAGCGCTTTTATTCAAGGTTTGACCTATTATCGAAAATTCGGCGCGGATGCGCCCGGGCTGATAAATGTTGACATCGGCGGGTACAATGTCACCGATATTGTCCCGGTGGCTGCGTTTGATGTTGATGCACGTCGGGTTGGATTGGATTTGTCGGAAGCAATTTTTTCGGGCGCCAACATCGCATACCGGTATCCGGATATCGACGTGCCGGACTGCGGCGTGACGGTGCAGATGGGGCCCGTGATGGATGGGGTTACCCCAGCCTTGGCGGAGTTTGTTGAGGTCGCGGATAAACCGCCGGTGGATGTCGCCAACGTCCTGCGGGAAAGCGGCGCGGAGATGTTGCTAAACTTTCTACCGACGGCGTCGGCGGAAGCCGCTAGATTTTACGCGGACGCCGCCATCAAAGAAGCGCGGATAGGGTTCATTAACGGTATGCCGGAGTTGATTGTTTGCGATCCCGCCTACCAGCAGGCGGCTATTGAAAATAACGTCCCGCTCATAGGCGATGACGTGAAGAGTCAACTCGGCGGGACGGCGATTCATCGTGCGCTCCTCCAACTGTTGAAAGCCAGAGGCATCCATGTTGAACGCACCTATCAGGTGAACTACGCGGGCAACACGGATTTTTACAATCTGGTGCATCGGGGACAGTCGAAACACAAAACAAAACAGGAAGCACTTTCCTCCTTGGTTTCGCCGGAGACCGAGATTTCGACAGGATTTTCCTATGTCGAGCTGATGGGCGACCGCAAGACAGCGATTTTCTTCGTTGATGGCGTGAATTACGGCGGAGCGCCGCTGCATTTCGAGGCAAAATTGGAGGTGGAGGACAGCGCGAATTTTGGCGGCGTGATAGCGGACATGGTTCGGTTCATGAAGATTGGACTGGATCGAGGCGTCTCAGGCCCTCTCCATTCCGCTTCGGCGGTGCTGACCAAGCACCCGCCAATCTCGATTGATGAAGACGGTGCCGCCGTGCAGCAACTCCAGGAATTTGTTGACGGCGATCGGGAGCGGTAAATCACGGATGCGATTTCAACACCCACGAAGGAAGGCAGGTCAGTACGGACCTGCCTTATTATGCTTTTTACAAGCCCAAAACGACGTATTGCGAAAACTTAAGGTGATACACTCATGGCACAGCGGAATCCACGAGCCTTGTTCGTGATTTTCGGTGTGAATCTCGTCCGATTAGAGACTCGCACAAACTTGGCGTTACTTGCCCAAGAGCCGCCGCGTAACACGCGGACGGTTTTGACGTTTGTCCAATCGGATAAGATATTATCCATAGTTCCACCGGCAAGTGGATTATGACTCGGAGAAATAGCGTAAAAGTCGGGATTGTATTCATCAAGGCACCATTCCCAGACGTTGCCTGCCATATCGTATAAGCCGCTTGCGCCCGGAGGATACGTTCCGACGGGTGTCGTATCGCCGACATTTTCACCATAGTTTGCTGTGTCGGCATTCATGGCACCCCAATGCCAAGAACCGTGTGCTGCGCACTCCCATTCTGCTTCTGTCGGCAGGCGTTTCCCGCGCCACTCTGCATAAGCCATTGCTGCGTACCAACTGACATAAACAACGGGGTGGTTGCCTTTGTCGGGTGGGTAATCATTTCCATTCCAATGCTTCAGATAATCTCCGTCGTGGTATTTTTTGGAGATACGATTTTTCTGCCACTGTGGGTTCGCATCAATAAATTCCTTATATTGAGCATTTGTCGTTTCGTATTTGTCTATATAGAATGCATCAAGGAAGACGACGTGGTGTGACTTCTCATCAGTTTCCGCATCTTTTTCCCAACTTCCCATCGTAAAAAAGCTGCCTGCCCTAAAGAACACCATATCAGGTGGGCTCGGACTTAGCGGATCTGCCACATCTCGAAGTTTACCATCTATCATTCTAAGATGTCCTTTGATTGCTTTATCGCGGGAATCTGTAAAGTTACCGCGCCAATCCTCTTCTCTTACATAAGTAATAGAGATAGTGTTCGTGGATGGATCGGCTACAGTAAGTTCCCAGATACCTGATCGATCCCCTAACGCGATTTCCTCAACAGTTCTGAGCGTTTTTTTGTCAACCGCGTGGAGCTTCCGAAAGATTCCCGAACCCCCGCCCCAGCGGTCTAAAGGGACAAAAATGTACCGATTCGTTTCAACAGCATACTTAGATAGGATTCTATAATAACTATCGGTCCTGCCATCTTTATTGTTATCGGAGGGGAGTTCTATGTAATCAGGGGTGCGGATTACGTTCTCACCTTGAAAATTTACTTCAGTACTTCCGTCTCCACTTAACCACTCAACGACAAACGTAGCTTTGATGAGTGCTTCTTCGAGCGGTATTCCTAATTTAACAAAGTCCTCAGCAGATTCTTTCTTAAATTTCGGTTGTTGTGCGGATGCGACGTGTTGGTGGAAGGTGAACATCAGGCAGCAGATGATTATACTCCGCACTGTCAGAAGTTGCGTCTTTTGTAGGAGCGATCTCCAGGTCGCGACATGCGTTCCCTGTAGGTGCGGTTTCCAACCGCACCTACTGCCAGACGCTTGAAAACACGCAATTTTCACCAGCGTCAAGTATAGGTAAAGTTGGGGCTTCGTGTCTATTTTCATTACGACTGCTCCTTATCTGTTTGGCGAATAATTCATGGTATACTCCGCGTTGTCAGAAATTGCGCCTTCTGTAGGATCAAACGAGCGGATAGCGAGTGCGATAGAGATCCCTCGATCTCCAGGTCGCGACATGCGTTCCCTGTAGGTGCGGTTTCCAACCGCACCTACCGCCAGACGCTTGAAAACACGCAATTTTCACCAGCGTCAAGTATAGGTAAAGTTGGGGTTTCGTGTCTATTCTCATTACGATTGCTCCTTATCTGTTTGGCGAATAATTCATGGTAGATAAAATAACACAAGTTGCTAGCTTTATGCATAGAGCTGTATAATGCTTGTTGCGATGACAATCAAAAGCGCTTTTATACTTTGCGTTGGGTATTATTGCGCTTTCTTTCCCGGTAATTACTGTTTGTAATAGTGATTGTAGGGTGGGCACTGCCCACCATTCCGATCAGTTTGGGATAAATGGTTGTCTCCCCTGGCGCGCAACGTGACCGCGTTGATGGTGGGCAGTGCCCACCCTACAACTACTCAGATCAATTCTAGGTAGGGTTAAGCAATTACAATGCCAATGGGAAATAGAAAGGTGCGATAACTGGTTATCAGAAGAGAGATGACCAACATCGCAGTTTTTTCGAAGAAAAACAGATGTCTGTCCGAAAACCTGCACTGCGTGCATCAAGCCACAGCCATTGTCTCGACATAACCACATCTACCCACGGCAATTGTCCAATGCTTTCCGATGGGGGAGGGGAAGTTCTGTTTAACAGCTTTTGTTTAATCTTTTGGTGCAATGGGACGGGGTGTCGATTGACGATGATGGCTTTGTGCCTTTATCAATCGCTCAGTTCAGTCTCTAAACTAGCACAAAAGGTTAATAACACAAGTTGCCACCTCTGTCCGACAGCGTGTAGAAACCGAGTTTTTTCCCACGTGGAAGCATGAGATTGGCGAAAATGGGATCGATTTAACCATGATTTAGCATACGTGAACCAAAAACTCGGTTTCTCACTTATAGGTAGCAACATGCATTAATTAACTACGTGACGCGAATTGGAGATAAGGAGTAGGGGGTTTGAAGGCGATTATTATCGGAGCTGGAAGGGGCGTTCGACTAATGCCCACGACAGCCAATACTCCGAAATGTTTTGCTGAAGTAAATGACCGACGCATTCTCGATTGGGGACTTCAGGCGTTCGCAGACAACGATTTCGAACGTATCTGTTTTATCGGAGGTTACGCAATCGAGAAGGTGCGTAGGGACTATCCCCAGTTCGTGTTCTATCACAACACCAACTGGGAAAACAACAACATTCTCGCGTCGTTAATGTACGCCGAACCCGAAATGGATGAGCCATTTGTCTGTTGCTATTCCGATATCCTGTTTAAGCCAGACATTGTTAGCAAGCTTGTTTCCAGCGATGGCGATATCTCCCTAGCCGTAGATACACTGTGGCTAGAGCGTTATACCCACCGCACGGAGCATCCAACCGATGATGCCGAAAAGGTAACGGTGCTAAACGGCTTGGTTACCCAAATCCATCGAGATATACCTGAGTCGAAAGCCCATGGTGAATTCATCGGGGTGGCGAAGTTCTCGACCGAAGGCGCATATCTGTTACGGGACCATTACCACCGGTCTCGCCAACGCTACGGCGACAAACCGTATCGGGAGGCGCCGAGCTTCCGGAAAGCCTATCTCATTCATCTTTTTCAGGAGATGATTGAGGCAGGTGTGGAGATGGAACATGTAGATTGCGCTGGCGGATACATGGAGATTGACACCCAACAGGATCTTGAGTTGGCACGTAAATCATGGAGGTAGAATGTTAGAAGAAAATAAACCCTTTACTTCGACTGTCGTGGGATCAATGCCCCGACCGGAGTTTGTGCGCGATCTACTCAAACCGGAGACACGGCGTGACCTGGATGACGCAGAATTCTCACGGAGACTGGATGCCGCCGTGGCTTACGTCATCGCGATGCAGGAAGCCGCCGGCATCGATATTATCAGCGATGGCGAATGGCGCCGGCTGAGTTACATAGGGATTATTGCCGACATCTGTGATGGGTTTGAGGTGAGTTATCGCGGCAATCAACCGTGGACCATCGCGACAAAGCCAATTTCACCTCATAATCCCGGTCTAATTGCGAAGGAGGCACGCTTCATCCGTCAGCATAGCCGATGTGAGCCCAAGGTTGCGCTACCATCGCCATATCTCCTCGGTCAGCGGATGTGGGACGCTGAAAAGAGCCGCGCCAGCTATCCAACGCGCGAGGCTTTCATGCGAGACCTGATACCTGTTCTGCGCGGCGAACTTCAAGCCCTTCGGGAGGAGGGTATCCGTCAGGTGCAATTCGATGACCCGCACCTGTGTCTCTTTGTTGATGAGCGAGTTCGAAGTCAATACGAGCATCCAGAGCGAGAGATGCACCTTTGTGTCGATTTACTCAACGAGATTCTTGATGGATTCGAGGATCTAAACACGGCGATACATCTCTGTCGACGCAACAAAGGAAGGGAGGGCTGGGTAGGTGAAGGTGGCTACGAACCGATAATGGATTGCCTCAAACAGTTGCGTGTCAAGGCATATATGCTTGAGTTCGCGATTCCCGTTGCGGGAGATTATGATGTCTTGCGCGAAATACCTGAGGATAGAGCTATCGGGCTTGGTTGTGTGGATTGCCGGAACAAACGGATAGACACACCGGAGGAGATTGTTGCACGAGTTGAGAAAGCTTTGAGATTCGTGCCTCCCGAGCGATTGTTTGTTCACCCCGATTGCGGATTTGCACCCGGCAGCGCGGCAGACATTCCGATAGACGAAGCCTACAGAAAACTCTGCAATGAAGCTGCTGCGAGTAAGATACTCAGGGAGAAATACGGGTAATCTTCATTTCACATCCCCATACGGATCAAGTTAATGGAGTTCGTCTAGTATTGGTGAGTTCTTCCCGCAAAACCCTTAACTTAGTCCCTATTGGGCGAGGAGTAAATCTCAATCTCACCCCATACGGTAGGTGCGGTTTCCAACCGCACCGGTCCCCACGGCAACCCGCGTCATGAGTCATCTTCTGTGGTGCACCCATCAACGAATGGGTTGGTATTCCATCGCCCATGTCTACATGGAGATTAACAGTTAAAGACATTAGAAACCGTGTGACTTGCGACTCAAAACGCTTAACTTGATTCCTATGTAATCTTCATTTCACATCCCTCATTATCCATGCTATAATAGAATTCTCAAAAAAGTTCGTAGGGTGGGCAATGCCCACCATTCCTTGTAAGGTGCGCACTGCGCACCAGCCTTTGAATGGGCAACGGACAACAAGCTATATTGCACCAAATACCACGGGAGACTTTTTCAACGGTCAACCAAAGAAGACCAGATAATCAAGATCCCTTTGGTTTCTCTCCAACGCTTGACCGATGCCGTTCAAATGTACAGAGTCGAACTTAATTTCATTGAGGCTATCTCTCGGATTATTCCGACACAGTGTAGCAGCACACTTCGTTTAGCTGAAAATACAAGGAGATAATTAGATGAAACTTGCGTTCTTCAATGACTACCAACTTGGTGTGATAAAGGATGATAACATAGTTGATGTAACTTCAGCGGTGGAGGGGGTATCCCATCATTCGCCGCAGGAACTCATGAATATGTTGATAGAGGGTTTCGGGGACCTCCAAGCTGACATAGAAAGCGCGGCGGATGGGGGAGACGGCGTGTCGCTTGCGGACGTGCGTCTTAGAGCGCCCCTGCCACGACCGGGCCAATTGTTATGTCTCGCCGGAAACTACATCGAGCCCGCATCACCCGAACGCGGAGAGTTTAATGCGTTCCTCAAGTCGCCGACGAGTATTATCGGAACCGGCGACACCTCCGAATTTCCTTCAGCCGATGCCAGCGTTTTCCACTTTGAACCCGAGTTGGCATTGGTAATCGGAAAGACAGCAAGCCGGGTTTCGCAAGCCGACGCCATGGATCACGTGTTCGGTTACACGCAATTCATTGATGGCTCGGCCCGCGGGTTGCACGGCGGCTTTTTCCTTGGGAAGAGTTGGCATACCTTCGCACCGATGGGTCCGGCGCTAGTAACGGCGGACGAGATCGAAGACCCGAATGAGCTCGGCATTCGGCTTTGGGTCAACGAGGATCTTCGGCATGACTTCTCCTCCAACTCCATGGATCGCTTTATTCCCGAAATGCTTGAGGAGGTTACCAACGTCGTGACGCTTGAGCCGGGAGATGTGGTGTCCACCGGCACCCACCATGAATCGCTATCGCCGATTCACGATGACGATACGCTGCGCCTTGAGATAGAAGGGTTGGGCCCCGCGCTAACGGTTAATATCCATGATCCGTTGAAGCGGACCTGGGAATAGGGTTGGAAGGATGGAAGCGTGGAAGGTTAGAAGATTACCTTCCAAGCCACCCAAGGCAATCAAGTTAAGAGTGCGCCATTATTCCGCGTCGGATAGGCTAATATCGTAGGCGGGGCATCTTGCCCCGCTTGCCGTTGCCCGGGTGTTACTTGATAGGGGCGCTTCTCAACCGCACCCGACTCTACAACCTCGGATGATTCAAACAAACGGACGGTGGATGCGGCTGTCCTGCTTCAGGCGGGGGTTCGCTGCAAATCGATTACGCGAGTTGTCTCATCCACCCACGTCATCGTAACTTGGATGCGGTTCGCCGGAAGCAAATTCGCCATCCGGTCCGCCCACTCAATGATGCAGATCCCGTTTCCCTCCAGAAATTCTTCCAGCCCAAGGTCGACGATTTCGCCGTGATGTTTTAGGCGGTAGAGATCAATGTGATAGATCGGTATTTCCCCTGCGTATTCATTGATGAGCGTATAGGACGGACTGTTGACGATCTCATGGGAAGCGATGCCGATCCCACGGGCAATTCCCTGCGTCAGGCAGGTCTTGCCCGCGCCGAGATCGCCGACAAGCGCGATTATATCACCAACTTTCAAGGTTTCGCCGATCTGCCGGCCAATCGCCTGCGTTTCTTCCGGGCTGTGTGTTTGGTACGTATCTTTCATAACTTTCACTCCAAAGACAGTGGCTAGTAATTAGCTTCCCCCTTTCTCTGTTTCCACCCTTCCAATCTTCCACCCTTCCAATCTTCCTCCCTTCCATCCTTCCTTGTCGCTTAATCTCCCCTCTGCACGCAGTAAACCGTGATGGTGGACGGATCCTCCTTCAACAGCGCCGTATACCCGAATTCCTCCGTCGTGAATCCGTTACATTTTAGCAGATCGAAAAATCCATCCGCGTTTGCTCGGTTCGGTTCCGCGATAATCGCCGTGCCATCAAGGGCAAGATAGTCTTGAATTAGGGCGAGAATCGGATTCCAGTTCTTCTCTTCGTAAACCACATCCGCCGCAAGGATGCGCGTGAATCGACCTTTGAAGCATGGCGCACTCCAATCCATTTGAACAAAAGAAATGCCATCTATGGCACTGTTTTTCAGCGCGTTATGTTGAGCAAACAGCAGCGCGTCCTGTTCATAGTCAGTAAACAGAACATTGGCACCGCCTTGAGAAGCGACGATTCCCGCCAGCCCAAATCCACAGCCGATTTCCAAAACCCGTTGGGATTCCAGCGAATCCATATGGTCCAGATGACGCGCGAGCGCGATTGAAGACGGCCATAAGTAAGCCCAATAGGGGAGACGTAGCGCGCCGTCGTTTTCCTCTTTACTTAATTCATCAAGGAATTGATCGGGATCGACCACCACAGTTATGGCGATATTCCGATTCGCCAGTCGAATGATTTCCTGCCTCAGAGGATAGCGTTCGGCGAGATATCTGTGCAATTCATTGATGTGCATGAAGGTCTGGCGACGGAAACACGGGCGGTGGTTACGCCATTGCACGTCGATTCGCCCGAAACTTGCTGACGACATAGAACAGCAGGACGATTAGAACTCCGGCAGCGCCAATCCCGACGAATGACGCCACTCCCAGCGCTGCCGGTATATACCCACAGACCAGCGCAAGCCCGGCAACCGTCAGGCTGTAAGGGAGTTGGGTGCGCACATGGTGAATCGGATCGCATTCGCTCGCGATAGAACTCATGATTGTCGTGTCGGAGATTGGTGAGCAGTGATCGCCGAAGATTGATCCGTCAAGCACTGCCCCAAGGCTGATTGCTGTCGTCAATCCGTAGGCACTCCCATCGAGTGAATACGCGATCGGAATGGCGGTCGGAATAAGAATCGCCATCGTACCCCAGCTCGTGCCGGTGGCGAACGAAGTCAGCGACGCCACGATGAAGAGGAGCGCGGGGAACCATAGCGGAGAAACCACACCTTCGACCGTTGCCGCGAGAAAATCCCCTGTCGAAAGTTGGTCACAGACAGCTTTCAAACTCCAGGCTAGGACGAGAATCGCGGTTGGCAGCAAGCTGCCTTTAAGACCGGAGATTATAGCAACTCCAATCGCGGAGAAACTTATCCGCGATAGCAGCTTTGCACAGAGGATCGACAATAGGAAGCCGGCCCAAGAGGCAATTGCCAAGATTTTGAGATTGTTCGCATTGGATAGCGCCTCACGCCATGCCGATGGGGATAGGACAAATCCCTTACCGCCGCCATCAATCCAGAAACCTATCAACATGACGCCGAGAAGGGTTCCAATCGGGATTACGGCGCTGAGTGGATGAATATTTGCCGCTGACGCGGATTTCAGCGCCGTGAATGCTCTTGAGGACATCAATTTAGCATCGTCGCCAATCACAACCCCAGTTGCGCGTGCACGCATCTCCGCTTTTCGCATTGCCCCGAAATCCACACCACTGACGGCATTTGTAACAACGAAGATAATCGTCATCAGGCAGTAGAAACGGAATCCCAGTGCGTCGAAAAACATGGAATAGCCGTCTTTCTGAATGCCTAACGAATTGGCTACCTCATTGAACAGGCCAACTTCATACCCGATCCAGGTGCTCACCACTGCCAAGCCGGCGATGGGAGCGGTTGTGGAATCCACGAGGTACGCCAGTTTCGCGCGACTTATCCGCTTTTCGTCGGTTGCCGGACGCATCGCCGAACCGACAATCATCGTGTTGGCATAGTCGTCGATGAAGACAGCAAATCCCATGAGAACGGTGACAAATTGGGTTGAACGTGTTCCCTTCGCATATCGCGAGAGCCAATGGATAATACCTTGGATACCCCCGGACACTATCACCACGGAGATTGTGGAGAGAATCAGGACGATGAAGAGGATTATAAAAAGGTTGAATGAACTTACGACGGAGGTTGCGACTGATGCTGTTTGGCTGTAAACGGAGGGGAACCAATTCCAGACGGAATCCGACACATTTCGTAGTGACGAGAGAACAATCCCGACGACTACCGATAATCCGAGGCTTACTAACAACCGGTGTGTTGCAATTGCCGAGGTGACAGCGAGGAGGGGTGGGACAATGCTATACCAGACAAGAACGCTGGAACCTTCTAGATGCTGTTCGCCGTATGCCGCAAAGGCGCAGACGGCAAGAAATGCCAATCCAGCCAGCAGAATTCCCTTTTTCTTTTCTGACATAAGTATTACGTAGACGTGTGTGTCCAATCGTAGGGGCGAGGTCCCCTCGCCCGAACTTTAGTGTGCGAAAAACGGGTTGGGAGACCCAACCCCCACGAAGGGACATTTCTGTGCGCTGTTCTTAATCTTCCAGTTGCGAGGTCCCCTCGCCCGAGCTTTAAAGCTCGTTTGAAAAGTACATTTGTAGGGTGCGCACTGCGCACCAGCCGTTAAAAGCCCCGGAGGGGCGGAAGGTATATAGAAACGTCGAAACCCCGCACACTTAAGCCCCAGCGGGGATCAAACGAACGGATAGTGAGTGCGATAGAGATCCCACAGATACGCAGAAGAAAACAATAGAAACACGAAAAAACGTCCTATAAATGACCGAAAATGGCTTTCCTACCGATTATTCAAACAGGCTCTTAATGTTACGAAAAACGGGTTGGGAAACCCAACCCCTACGAAGGGATGTGTCTCAGCGCCGCTGCGATGAAACGTCAACAGAACCTAGCCGCTAATCACGGATTACTTCAGAATCACCATTTTCCGCGTCGCGGAATAATCCCCCGCGGATAGCTGATAGAAATACACGCCACTTGTGACCCGTTCGCCGCGCTCGTTCCTGCCATCCCAGTAGATTGCATTCGATTGACGCTCGTAGACCGCCGCAGTCCGATGCCCAAGATCCAGCCTGCGCACCGCCTGACCGTTTGCGTCGTAAATGGTCAACGTCACGACAGCATCCTCCGCCAACCGATACGGTATCCACGTCTCCGGATTGAACGGATTCGGGTAGTTCGCCAACAGCGCCGTTTCCGCCGGCTTCAGGGAAGCCGCAAGCCGTTCAAGCGTCACAATTCCGCGTTTCATGATGGCGTCCGTGACCGCAAGTGACGCCGCCTCGGTCAACCACGTCTGAACTTCCGCCGCGTTGAGTGCTCCAAGCGCTTGCGATTGGACTGAAGGCGCGGCTGCTGCATCACCGAACATTCCCGCTACCAACACCAAATCCAGAATGTTGACGACTCCATCCGCGTTAACATCCGCCGCCAAATCGGCGCCTTGTTCCCCTAACCGGGAGGCGACAAAGACCAAATCCAAGATATTCACGCTCTCGTCGCCGTTGACATCCGCCGCAAGCCGTGGCGGTTCCGCGTCGGAGACGGCTTCAAAGGTAAGACGCTCCTCAATTCCGGCGGCGGACACCTCAACGCGGTTGGGTGTGCCGTCGGAACCGAAGTTGAGTTGACTCTGCGCTCTCCCCTGACTATCAGTGGCTGTATCCGTTACGCTGAGCGTTCCTCCGCCCGAAGTGACGCTGAATGTTACGGGAACCCCTTCGAAAGGTAGGTTGTTTCCGTCCCTGACTTCAACAATCATCACACTGTCTGATGCTGTCAATTCGTCCGAGATGTTGTGAAGCGTCGCCGGGGCGCGGCTGTCAAAATCGACCTGAACTCCCCTGCTTTGAAGGGCTGGGATGTGCGTATGGATGGATGGGTAACTCAGAGGGTTGTCCCCAAGATCCAGCCATGTCAAATTGGTCAAACCCGCCAATGCCGAGATATCCGACACCGAGTTATAGCGAAGATCCAGGTCTGTCAAATTGGTTAAACCCGCCAATGCCGAGATATCCGACACCGGGGTCCTGCGAAGACCCAGCGTTGTCAAATTGGTCAAACCCGCCAATGCCGAGATATCCGACACCGAGTTCGAGCCAAGATCCAGGTCTGTCAAGTTGGTCAAACCCGCCAATGCCGAGATATCCGACACCGAGTTCGATCCAAATCTCAGACCTGTCAGATTGGTCAAACCCGCCAATGTCGAGATATCCGATATTGAGTCGCTGTCAAGATCCAGGTCTGTCAAGTTGGTTAAACCCGCTAATGCCGAAATATCTGACACCGAGGACCTGCGAAGACCCAGCGTTGTCAAATTGGTCAAACCCGCCAAAGCCGAGATATCCGACACCGAGGTCCTGCCAAGATCCAGGTATGTCAAGTTGGTCAAACCCGCCAAAGCCGAGATATCCGATATTGAGTTGCTGTAAAGCTCCAGCGTTGTCAAATTGGTCAAACCTGTCAACGCCGAGATATCCGATATTGAGTTGTGGTAGAGGTCCAGCGTTGTCAAATTGGTCAAACCTGCCAAAGCCGAGATATCCGATACCGAGTTCGAGCCAAGACGCAGCCTTGTCAAATTGGTCAAACCTGCCAAAGCCGAGATATCCGATATTGAGTTGTCGAAAAGCACCAGTGTTGAGAGGTTGGTCAAACCCGCCAAAGCCGAGATATCCGATATTGAGTTGCCGAAAAGCACCAGTGTTGAGAGGTTGGTCAAATCCGCCAAAGCCGAGATATCCGATATTGAGTTGCCGGAAAGCAACAGTGTTGAGAGGTTGGTCACATATTCAAGCCCCGTCAAATCGCGTATGCCAGCAAAAGAGGACTTAAGTTCGGTAAGGGTTGTAATCTCATCGTGCGAGATTGGGTCGCCTCGCGCTTTGCCCAGCGCCGTTGCAATGTCGCCGCGGAGGTTGATGTCGGGAATAATCACCGAACCCGCAACCACATCATCGCTTGCGCCACTTTCATCGCTGAAAGTCACCCTCTGTTGAATACCGGCGGCAGACACCTCAACGCGATTGGTTTCCCCATCGGAAACGAAGTTGAGTTGACTCTGCGCTCTGCCCTGACTATTGGTCGTCGTGTTAGTTACGCTGAGCGTTCCTCCGCCCGAAGTGACGCTGAATGTCACGGGAACCCCTTCAAACGGGCGGTTGTTTTCGTCCCTGACCTCAACAACAACGATCATCACATTGTCTGACGCTATCAACACGCCCCGGGCTTTGTGGAGCGTCGCCGGGGCGCGGCTGTCAAAATCGACCTGAACTCCCCTGCTTTGAAGGGCTGGGATGTGCGTATGGATGGATGGGTAACTCAGAGGGTTGTCCTCAAGATCCAGGTATGTCAAGTTGGTCAAACTCGCCAATGCCGAGATATCCGACACCGAGTTCGATTGAAGATGCAGTCTTGTCAAGTTGGTCAAACCCGCCACTGCCGAGATATCTGACACCGAATTCCCCTCAAGAACCAGCCATGTTAAGTTGGTCAAACCCGCCAATGCCGAGATATCCGACACCGAGGTCCTGCCAAGAACCAGCTCTGTCAAGTTGGTCAAACCCACCAATGCCGAGATATCCGACACCGAGGTCCCGCGAAGACCTAGCCGTGTCAAGTTGGTCAAACCCGCCAATGCCGAGATATCCGACACCGAGATCCAGCCAAGACCCAGGTCGGTCAAGTTAGTCAAATCAACCAATGCCGAGATATCCGACACCGAGGTCCCGCCAAGCTCCAGTTCTGTCAAGTTGGTCAAATCCGCCAATGCCGAGATATCCGACACCGAGTTCGAGGCAAGATTCAGGTCGGTCAAATTGGTCAAACCCGCCAATGCCGAGATATCCGACACCGGGGTTCGGCTAAGTCTCAGACCTGTCAAATTGGTCAAACCCGCCAATGCCGAGATATCCGACACCGAGGTCCCGCGAAGACCTAGCCGTGTCAAGTCGGTCAAACCCGCCAATGCCGAGATATCCGACACCGAGGTCCCGCCAAGCTCCAGTTCTGTCAAGTTGGTCAAATCCGCCAATGCCGAGATATCCGAAATTGAGTTGCCGAAAAGCACCAGTGTTGAGAGGTTGGTCGCATATTCAAGCCCCGTCAAATCGCGTATGCCAGCTTGAGGGGAATTAAGTTCGGTAAGGGTTGTAATCTCATCGTGCGAGATTGGGTCGCCTGACGCCTTCCCCAGCGCCGATTCAATGGCGGCGCGGAGGTTGGCGTCAGAGATAGCCACCGCTTGCGTTGTCCCTCTCACCGGAATCGCGAGGCAAGTTAACGCCACTAGCATGACCCAAAAAACTCTGATTTTCATCAACTTATCTCCTTGTAGTTGGAAGTTCGGGGCGATAGATCGCTCAATCCTGCGGATACCTCTTATCAGGGAGAAATCGTCCATGTTGACGAGGGATTCCATCGCCGTACATAAATGCTTGGATTTCATAGAGATTCCTATCGCGCGGAATTCGCGGCGGAATCTTTATAACAGTTATCGCATTTTCTGTCTCATGTGCGGTACGAGGAATTACCGCACTCGCTTGATTCTGCCGTTTTCACGCATCCCGGAAATCAATCACTGTCTCTCGATACGCCTCCGGAAGCCCTATGTCAAATCGTCTGCCCTTCAGAACGTACCCTGAGAAATTATCCTCTTTTCGCAGTGTGTCAAGACAGGGCGTCAACTGAAACTCGCCTCTATCGCGAAGGTTATGGGTGATGTTTTCTTCAAGATAGTCAAAGATTTGTGGCGTAAGCACATAAAGTCCAAAGACGGTAAGGAACAGATCTTCATCCATCCGGTCTACATGCAGGTGCTGCCGTGCGTATGCTACAGGGGGTTTTTCATAGAATTCGGTAAGCGAAAGAAGCGAATCATCCTGCCAGACGCCGTTCACACATCCGAAATTGTGAAGCTCCTCTACGGAGGTTGTTTTCAATCCAACAACGCTATGCCCGACCTGATCGTATACGTCCAGAAGTTGCCTCGTACACGACGTGTCGCTGTCTGACGCATATAGATGGTCGCCCAACATGAGCAAGAAGGGTTCTTCGTCGACCCATTCCTTCGCACAGAATACGGCATGACCGAATCCTTCCTGAACCTCCTGTGCGATCACCGTGACGTGCCGTCCAAGGTCCATCAGGTATTGGCAGTAGGCTTGGTCTTCCTTGGAAAGTCGATTGTAGTTTTCGATTGGAGGGGGGGTATTGAAAAAATCCTCGAAAAACTCGCGATCCCTGCGCTGAACGATGAGACAAACTTCCTCTACTCCAGCGTTTACGGCTTCTTCAATCAATGCCATAATGGCTGGCTTCGCCCTTCCCTCGCTGTCAATGATAGGAAATAACTCTTTTATGATGCCCTTTGAAGCCGGAAAGAGGCGGGTGCTAAATCCCGCGGCAGGGATTACCGCTTTTCGCACTCGCCGACCCGCCTCGATCACAAGCTCAAGGCACGGCATTTTCAGCTCGCGCTCAATAATATCAATGACTTTCCGCTGGCTCTGCTTATCTGCGACAATGAATTGCGCGGAACCGTCCCCTTGGGACCCGACGCCCTTGCCGCCCAGAATGTAGGGTTTCAACGGTTCATAGTTAAGGAGTTGGTGCAAAACCGGGGCTGTCAGTTGCGAGGGGCAGGCGGGTTGAAGATGAGCGTCAAATTCCGCTTGTGATTCTGTCATCAGTTTGCCAATTCGTGGGGCATCTCCACGCCGCAGAGCATCGTAGGCGTCATTTGTTAATCTGGCGCTAATTGGTCCAAGGTACTCCTGGACATTCCTTTGAAGCTGGTTTTCAGCAAACGGGTAACAACGATTTAGCGCGCTCAGTATTTCTTTCGTGTCTTTACCGGCGGCGAGATCTACGACAACAAAGTAGAGGTCGTTCGGTACATTGAATTCCTTGACATCAAGCCGGTCGCCATCGTAAATCATCATAACGGGCCGGCCATAAGCGCAGCCTTGGTCCATTCTGCCGCATCGAGAAGGGGTGGTGATTTCACCGATATAGGCAGATTCCATCTCGCCGCGCGTGGTCATTTTCAGATCGTAGACGCGGTTGAAGGCACGAGCCACAAGCACACAGATTGCGGCGCTGGACGACAATCCCTTTTTCACGGGAAGATTGGTGCGATAGTTGTCGATTTCGATCCCGCGTACACGGTAATGCGTCAAAATCTGGTGAGCAACACCGGCGGCATAGCTGAAGAATCCCCCTTTCTCCGCCTCGGCGAGCAGGGCTTCCCGTTCCATCGGCAGTTCAAATGGTCCCTTACGTTCGCCATCGCTCAGCGTTGCGCGGAAAATGAGTTTTGTGGGATGAGGCTTCACCTCGGCGTACACGCCTTGGTTGGTGCTCGTAATCAGCGTGTATCCCTTTTCCAAATCAGCATTGATGCGGCGGTAGCCTCCCGCCCAATCGCTATGCTCTCCAAACAGGCAAATTCGGCCGGGAACAAAGATTTTCATAGCTTTCCTCACAGGATTATGAGATAGTTCAGCCGATCAGTGGGTATATTATAACAACTCACAGAGCCTTGTCTATAGATTTCCATGTTCGGCGCGGAGGAAACGCATCTGATTTGCATTGACAACTTTACACGTGTATAGTATAATAGGGAACGGACAGATAAGCGGGGAGTGGATGTGCCACTACCCTAATCAACCGTTTTCCGTGTTCCAACCAGATGGCGCTTTGGCTTTTCTCGTACCTAAATTTGACCTTGGTGACAATGATCTTTTTTTTTCTGTACCTACTTTGTACCTACTTGCCCGCGTATGAACCCGCGCTATCAAAGGAAAGTATTGAATCAAAAAAGGTGAACACCCCCTCGAAATCAAGCCGCCGTTCACATTCTTGTACCTAGTTTTTGGGGCTATTTTTCCAATGAATAGGGGCAAGTTCAGCCTAAACCGCTCAAAAAGGCTAGCGGATCAACATATTGTTCACGTATTCGGACTCTCAAGCGACTGAACAAAGTACGATAAAAGGGAATGAGAACATCTACTGATTTTATTCATCATTCGTTCCGATGATGCTGTAGAGTGAAGAACCTGTGAAGCTGAAAACAGCCGCCAAGGTTAGTTTTAACGCGAGAGCGATTGAGTCGTATTAGATGCGTTTCCCCTGACGTTCGGCGGGGTGACCGCATCTGTTTTTGGGAATTTGGGTGCAACAGTGCTTATACCATTTCGCTTGAATTATAGTGCATAAAATGTCTTAACTATAGCATTCACATATGCCGTAGGCGGGGATCAAGCGAGTGAATAGCGAGCGCGATAGAGATCCCTCAAATGAGATCAAGCGACTGAATAAGGAGTGCGATAGGGATCTTGATAGCGAATGATCAAGTAAGTGGACAACGAACGCGATAGAAATCCCATAGAAATCCCCTTGCCCCGCCGGCTTTGTGCGGAGGCAAGACATCTTGTTCCGGTTCGTGCAATTTTCTTTACCTGATTTACGCGATTTTCGCGGCCAATGCACAATCATTTTAGAGAAATGGTATTATTCCTGTTTCTGTGATGACGTTCCGTACGGAGGTCTTTATCACAAGAACACTTCACTGTTGTCGTCCTTATTCATCAGCTGCCATTGGGGTCATTTCACTTTCGTTCCGTATATCTGTCGCGCCTTATACGCTGGGACATCGCGGCCGGGAGATGGCTCCAACAATGATTCACATTTGACAAAACGGGCGGAAACAGTTATAATCATGCGGGTGTTACTTGGGTTTGGGAGATTTGAATGTTCTACAGGGGTTTACAGCTAGATCGGTTCCAAGAAGAGGCTATCCGGGCAATAGATCATGAGCGTTCTGTGATTGTCGCCGCTCCAACCGGGGCGGGAAAAACGGTGGTAGCGGAGTATGCGGTTGACAAATGCATTCAAGGCGATCGGCGTGTGATTTACACGGCGCCAATCAAAGCGTTGAGCAACCAAAAATATCGGGATTTCTTTGAGCGATATGGCGATCGGGTCGGTATTTTAACGGGAGATGTTGTCCTCAATCCTTATGCCCAAATTCTGTTGATGACAACGGAAATCTTCCGAAACACGATTTTCGACGATATAGAACGCTTGGCGGATGTAGAATACGCAATATTCGACGAGATCCATTACATCAACGATGTTGAGCGAGGGACGGTATGGGAAGAGAGCATAATTTTCGCCCCACAGCATATAAAATTTGCGTGTTTAAGCGCGACCATACCCAATCTCAACCAGTTCGGGGATTGGATGCGCAGCGTCCGCGAGATCGAGATTGATGTGGTTCAAGAACTTGAGCGTCCCGTACCTCTTGAACATCATCTCTATCTTGATGGCTATGGCATTGGGACATTCGACGATCTTCGGCGGAGTCAACAGATTATCGCCAAATTCAGTCACCTTCGTGACGATGAGAAGGTTGACGAAATCGTAACCAATGGAACCCCCAACCTGATTCGCGCGGATTTGGTTGATTACATCCAGAAACGCAACCGACTGCCTTGTCTCTACTTCTGCTTTAGTCGCAAGCAGTGTGAGCGAAGCGCAGAGACTTATGCTCATGGCTCCGGCCGTAGTTTTCTTAAAGCGGAACAGCGGGAGCAAATCCTTGATCTGTTTGATTCGCTGTGCATACGGCACGACATTCAGGACAATCGGAAAGCGACTGAGTTGCGCAGTCTGATTTCGAAAGGAGTCGCCTATCACCATGCGGGGATGCTGCCTACCTTGAAGGAGGTAGTCGAACAACTGTTTACTTCCGGGCTGGTGCAATTGCTCTTCACGACAGAAACGTTCGCCGTGGGCATCAACATGCCGGCATGTACGGCAGTGTTTGAAAGCCTCGAAAAATTCGACGGCGTGGGTTTCCGCTATCTAAAGGCGCGTGAATATCACCAGATGGCGGGACGCGCCGGACGGCGCGGCATCGATCCCGTCGGTTACGTCTATGCCAGGGTCGATCCTCGATTCGTGGACATTGAGAAGGTTCGGAAACTCACCTCCAATCAGATTGAGTCGATCGGGAGTCAATTCAATCTCTCCTATTCGAGCATATTGAATCTGTATCAGAAGTACGGGGATGACATATACGATGTTTGTACGCTTAGCCTAGGCAACTTCCAAAACTACACGCGCATTCGCAAAATTGATAAACACCTCAAGCGCGCCGAAGAGGGGCTCAAGAATGCGCCATTGCCTATCTGTGTCCATGAACATTTGGATGCCTCCGAGCAGATTGCCAACCACCTTGACCTCCTCGACAACGTCGCGGATCGGAAACAAGTCCTTAAGGCAAAACGTCTTGAAATAAAACGAAAGAACCGCGGCCGCAAGAATAAGCGAATACGACTCAAGAAACTCGCGTACAATAATCAGCAGGTGCGACAAGCCGAGTCCATATTACAGGACAGTCTGTGCCACGGTTGCCAGCGATTTAAGTTGTGCCATCAACAGTATCAGACAATTGAGCAATTCACCAGTCAAGTTGAATCCTTCGTTCGAGAGCGCGACCACTTTGAGCACTTTCAGCAGAGACAAATAGCGTCCCGTCTTAAAGTTCTTGAAGAGCTTGGATACATAGAAGGAACCGATTTGTTGCCTAGAGGGGAGATTGCCTCACGGATTTCGGGTTATGAGATGCAGATCTCTTTACTGCTGTTTGGCGGATTTTTTGAGAAGTTGGGCGAAGACGACATCAATGTTTTGATGATGGCAATTGTCTCTGAACCACGCAAGGATTCGGGACGCTTTCGAAAACTACAAGACAATCGGCTAAGACGGCTTCTAAAGTCGGCAGATAAGGAGATCGAAAATCTGCGTGTTCTGGAAGCGTTTCACGGGGTGGCAGAGATTACGCCGAAGTTTGAAACCAAATTAAGCGCGGCAATGCTTGCTTGGAGCCGGGGTTGCGAATTTGAAGAGTTACACAGGTATGCGGATCTTGCGGATGGCGATTTTGTTCGTTCATTTCGACTCGTGATAGACTTTCTGCGTCAGACACGCCGTGCGATGGCGGGACATACCACGTTTCTGGACAAACTAGATCGATGTATCGCAAAAATCAACCGTGATGTGGTTGATGCTGAACGTCAGTTGCGAATGGGACAAGGCGACGCACCTTCCGGCGATGTGCCCGTTGAATCAGGCGCGATCGGCGATGTAGCCGGGAATTTGGACGTGATTGGCGATGCGCGGTTGGCTTCCGAGAATTGATAATCAATCCAGGACGAACGCTTGGAGTAAGGTTAGGAGTTTTTGTTATTTGGGGTGAAGTTTATCACGGAAGAAAAGAGATCTTTGTCTTGCCTTCAAAAGTGTCTTGTGTTACAGTAAGATAATTCAATTTGTAAGGCAATTTGCCCATTTCTGGAGTTCGTTGAGAGTTCCCCATTATCCCTGTTGGAATAATTCTTTCAGCAAGCAACACTCATTTTTCACTCCAGAGGATCAAGCGAGTGAATAGCGAGTGCGATAGCGATCCTGTGCAATGTCGAGTGTTACTTGAGAGCGCGCCATTATCCCTGTCGGAATAATTCTTTCAGCAAGTAACACGTTCTAGTCGGAGTCCCTTTCCTCGATCCAGAGGATCAAGCGAGTGAATAGCGAGCGCGATAGTGATCTTCAATGTTAATAGAATGCGACATGTCCAGATTTCCGCGCTCCAGCGGAGATCAAGCGAATGGATAATGAGCGCGATAGAGATTCTCCATGTGGTGTATTGCCAGATAGTGTTACTTAACAGAGATTTTCCCACTTCTTGCACTCCAGAGGAGTGCAATGTCAATAGAATCGCGATGCGTCTAATCTCCGCGCTCCAGAGGAGCGCCATGTGGTGTGTTACTTGAGAGCATTTCAGCGTAACAAATCGAAGTGCAGAGATATGAGCGGAATCAAGCGAATCCTGAAAACTCAAATAGTCGGCAACGAAGGACAATATCTGCAATAAACATCAGGCAATTTCTAAAATGAATTGGAGTTCAGAATGAATAAATATCTCAAAGAGGGTGTTATATCAATTTGTCTTGCCGTTTTCCTCGTCAGTTGCGGAAGCCATAATGAATATCTCTCCAAGGGCAAGGAGTTAATTAAATCTGACAGACGACGCAAAGAGGAACGGGCAGTCGCTCAGTTCAAATTAGCAATTCAGCAGGAGCCCAGCAACGCCGAGGCGCATTATCTACTTGGATTCTACGATTCCCAAGATTTCTACGACTCAAAGTCTTCCCTACAGAATTGGGAGGAGCACTGGGAAATGGCTAGCACCGAGAATCGCGGGAAGCATATGTTCCTCGCATATCAGCAGGAAAAAAGCAAGTATCTTGAGATTCTCGTATTTGAGACTTTGAGGCGTAATGAGCCAGATGTGCAGAACGCGGCGCTTGACGCACTAAAACGCATCTACAATCAAGGAGATCGCAATAAGTTGCTGGGTTCTCTGAGAAAAGCTATTAAATCGAAAGATAACCGCGATCGTCACGACGCTCACTGGGTACTTGCTGAACTCGGGAAGGACTCTCCCGGCACAATCGTGCCACTACTGATTGAGCTGCTCGACCACAAACGCAAGGAGACGCGGCTAAATGCAGTGAAAGCGCTAGGAGAAATCGGAGACGAAAAGGCGATTCCGGAATTGGTCAAAATTGTGAACTCGGGGTCGGCAAAACGCGCAAGAGACAGAGAAAGTCCCGAAGTCCGGCAGTTGGCGGTCGAAGCACTCGGGAAAATTGGTGGCGCCGCCGTTAAGGAATTGGTCGAAATTGCGGAAAATAAAGGCTCTTCATTGCGTGTCGATGCCATTCAAGCGCTTGCCAAACTTGGCGATGAGCGCGCGGTCAATCCGTTGTTAAACGCGTTGGGTGAACAGGGCAGTCGAGAGGTCGAAGTCGAGTTCTGATATCCGATACATTCACGACGCATATTGCGCTAATTGAATTTGCGAGCTTTCATGACCACCCTCTTCAACGCTGTTAGAACCTGTTTGAAAAGTACAGTTGTAGGGTGCGCACTGCGCACCAGCCTCTAAAGGATCAAGCGAACGAACAGTGAGTGCGATAGAGATCCTGAAGGTGTATAGAAACACTGCCTACAAATAACCAAAAATGGCTTTGCTGCCGATTATTCAAACAGGCTGCTAGTATTTCTTGATAAGGAGATCTCATGCTTAAAAAGGTGCAATCATCGCTATTTATTTTCGTCTTTCTATGTGCCGTTGGATGCGAGAATCGCTACCACGACGAGCAGTTTAAGATTCAGGTACAACAGTTGGATAGCGATCTCGAGAATCGATGGTCTACGAACGGTGTGGTGGTGATTTCTGTAGAACCCAATGGTCCGGCAGCCAAAGCACATCTTGAAGAGGGCGAGTTAATCTCTTACGTCGTCGGCGAATACTCGCTTGGGAGCGGAGGAAATTATGGACGTGCCGCAAAAAAGGCAATGCATGAGGACAACAATCTTATCCTTCGCTTTTCCGACGATAGGATAGTCCGGCTTGCTGTCCGACGGCGTGGCGATAAGATTGGACTGAAGGTGAATGGAAATGCTGTCAGCGAGGTGAAGGGTGGAAGTCCGGCGGCAAACGCAAACATAAAGGTAGGCGATTCGATTGACGCAGTAATTGATGAGCGCAAGATTCGTACAATTGATGATTACAAGGAAGCAATTGATGAGTTTACGAAACACGGCTCCAAACTCACATTCCGAACGACTGAATTGGCGGGCGTCAAAATTGCGGCTGTCGAAGCGCTCGGTGAGTTGGGAGATGCGAGAGCTGTCGACCCCTTGATGGATATCGTGGAGCAGAGCGGAGACCTGTCACTTCGCAAACCGGCTATTAGAAGTTTAGCGCGCCTTGTTGAGTTTAGCCAATCGAGCGCCGACTCTACGGAGAAAATTCAAACGCTGCGCGAGAAGATTAGCGAGGGGCGTCTAGTTGCATTGGCGCAAGAGTATGTCAAGCGCGCAGTGGAGGCAGACCAAGAGATTCGCCGGACCTGCATAGCCATTTTGGGTGTGCTTAAACCTCACACTGCGATTGAAGTTCTGACTGCCGTAATGGAAGATAGCGGTGAGGTTCCGGGGATTCGATTCCAAGCGGGGTTAGGTCTGAGTCAGATTGGGGCAGACGCGGTTGATTCGCTTATTGCCGCATTCAGTCGTGGTGACGCGAACGTCAAGGATATAGCGGCTTCCGCACTTGGCAACATTGGCGGAGCCAGATCGCGAGATGTTTTAATTGATGCGCTTGACTCGTTAGAGGAACTTACCATTAGGTTGACTGTTGTTGACGCGCTTGCCAAAATCGGCGATGTGCCCGCAATTCGGGCGCTTCAGAGCCAGAAGGAACGATTCCAAGGTGAAAGTAGCCTGAATACATTCCTCAACGAAGTATTAGAGCAGTTGGAAGCACGAACGATGTAATCTTCGCACCCACGGCCTAGTCGGTAATTTGGGGCCGAATAGGAGATTGGTCTATACTCCACGCTGCTGAGAAGTGCTTATTTTGTAGGAGCGATCTCCAGGTCGCGACCCATTTAAATCTTGGTAGCCCCAGAGGGATCAAACGAGCGAATAGCGAGTGCGATAGAGATCCCATAGGAATCCCACAGGTGGAAACTACGGACGTTTCCCCATTCAATATTCGTTCGCTTGGTGCTGCCTCTAAAATCGGCGAGGCAAGCCTTAGATCTTGAAAAGCGCAATTTCTGACAGCGCACGGTATACATCCCTAACCAATGTTGCTTTCCCCGTCTATTCCCTCCGTGCCTTACTCCTTTCTCTTAATATGAGAAGAACTACCGCCTGCAAAGTAAAAATCTGCGGCACAACCAGCGTTGCCGATGCGCAGATGGCGGCTGATGCCGGCGCAGACTATTGTGGAGTTGTCCTTGAGGTGCCGTTCTCCGAGCGGTCCGTCCCCATTGATACGGCTGCCGAGATTACGCGGCAGACCTCGATTCCAACGGTAATACCTGTGTTTAACCGTCCCACAGACTGGGTTCGGCATGCGGTGGAAACAATCCAACCGTATGCCATCCAGCTAATGGGTCACGAATCGCCCGATGAAGTTCATCAGCTAAAACAGCAGCTTTCCTGCAACGTTTGGAAATCCCTTTTTCTACCCGCCGGTACGAGTGAGAAACCTGACGTTGAAGACGTTCGTGTCGAAATGGATGCGTACACTCATGCAGGTGCGGATGCACTCTTGTTCGATACTGCGGCGGTTAGCCACGGCAAGCTCCGTTTCGGCGGGACGGGCAAAACCAGCGACTGGGGTATCGCCGCCGAGTTAATTGCCGCATCTACGATTCCAGCGTTTCTTTCCGGCGGAATTCGTGCCGAGAACGTTGATCGGGCAGTCGAAACCGTTCAACCTTACGGGATTGACCTCTGCTCGGGTGTTGAATCGGTCAAGGGTTCACGCGATGCGCGAAAACTGAAATTGCTTATGGGCGCGGTTAGGCAGAACCGAGAACGATAAAGCCCTCTCACTCCGTTGTATCCCATAGATAAAGACTGATTGTCCGATCTTTTGCCCTGGCAAAAACAGGAAAGGTCTGGACAAGCCTTGCTCTCCGGCGTAACCACTGTCGAAATTTTCTTCGCGAATCAAAAACATCGAAAGTTCCCGCGTCAATCACAAACCATACCCGCGTACGTCCCGCCTCCCACTGCTTTTCAAACTCCAGTCTTTTATCCAACACCTCTTTGATCGCCGTAGGCTCGAGTTCCGGTAGGTAGTATTGGCTCATCTGCGGGAGAGAGAGGACAACTCGATCGGTATCCTTCATCTCAGATTGGATTGTTGAGAATGTCTCGCGCCACTTGGGTCTACCGCCGTTTTCGAGTTTGAAATAGAGATAGTTCTGAGAGAGCATTGTGACAATGATGACGCAAGGCAGCATAGCGCGGACGACGATAGGAAGCGATTTCACTCTTGAGATCCGATCGCAGCCGATAGCGCAGAGCAGGAAATAAGCGGGAGTTGAAAAAAACAGATAGTAGCCGGCAACGTTCTGAAAGCGCGATGCAATTAGAATTAGAGCAAGCGGTATTCCCGCATAGCAAGCCAAAAACCGGGCCGGGGGATCCACCGGCTTGGAAAACAGCCCGAAAAAGGCGGTTACGGCAACCGGCACGCTCAAGCCGTACACGAGGGTAAAGACGATATATATTGGGCTGCGCTGCCATTCATTTAACCCCCATCCCGAGACCAGCCACGTGCGGAATTCTGGCAGAATAAACACAAAGATCGGAATTGTGAATGGTAGAAAAAAGATTAGCAAGTTGCGCCACCGAATGCCCGCAGGACGTCCATTGATATTTTCACCCGATGGGAGTTGTGAATGTCCCTCTTCCTTAGCTCGGACGGACGTTTTCCGCGCGCGGGGAAACGCGTCAACCAGCAAGTAACTCGCTACATATCCCGCAAGAGCGGGGAGGATGAATACAGAAAGGGTGTGGGAGAGGATTAGGCAGATTACCGAGAAGAACGAACCTATCATTATCAAGGGACGGTCGTGTTGTATGGCGAGGTAGAAACTCCATGCTGTTAGTATGCCGAATAGAAATGTGAAGCTGTAGCCGCGAGAATTCTGGGACCAGTATAGATGCCAGTTTGAAAGTGTAACAAAGCTAGCCGCGAATATTCCAACCCGTGTATTGACCAGTGACCTTCCCATAAAGAATATGAGCGGGATTGACGCAATGCCAACGATGCACGGAATAAAGCGCGCCCCCCATTCGTCCATTCCCCAAGCCGACAGCGACAGTTTGACAGCAAAATACGGAAGTGGATTTATGCCCAAGCTGTCAATGGAAAGTTGTTTTGCATGAAGCACTGTCAGAACTTCGTCCATCCACAAACTCCACGTACCCAGATTCCAGAAACGAAGTACTGCGCCGATTGCCACAATTGGTAAAAGGAGGTATAAACTCCGCTCATTTTTTGAGCAGGTTTTTGATGAAAATTTCAGCATTTGTCGTTCAAGAGCAAAAAGAAAACGGCGCTAACTCCCATGTTCTGATCTAGTGAAAACTACCTTTACACGGCGTGATTTGCGGGCTGCTGGAATGTTGCGAAGAGAAATCGTTGATATGGCACACAATTTGCTCAACAGGGAGAATCGTGGATAAGATTGGGGCATTGCCATTATATCACGGCATGGAGTGAATCACAATCAGGATTCTACCCGTACATCTGCCGCCCAGGGTCGTCAGCCTTGACGGTTTGTGTAGTAAGGTTCAGCCATAAGTTGCGCGTTCCGAAGCTAAAAGTTTGCGATGAATGAAAAGTAGGTGAACGTACGCGGCGGTTGGATGTTGTCTTTCTGCCTGCATGTAACTGACTTCGGATAATACCACTTGAAATTGAGGGGAGCGGCGAACTCCCTAGATTGTTGACTTCGCTGCCATCCGAACTCTCAACCGCATCGCGTAGCTCTTGGCGTTGTGAATCGGCGTGGGTCGTCTAATTTTCTTGGTTCCGAACTACATGTATACTCCGCGCTGTCAGAAATTGCGTCTTCTGTAGGAGCGATCTCCAGGTCGCGACCCTTGTACGAAGGAACTCCGATTCCCGACCTGCTGGTGCTACGTAAGTCCTATTAGAAACAATTATCACTGGAAAAGAAAGCGTAATAATACCCAACGCAGAGTATAACTCAGCATATTTTAGCGAAACGTGTTTAATGCTTGATCTAATCTTGGCATTGTGCTAAAATGGATTGAGCGTCTGGTTCTCACCATACACCGTCAAAAGGAGGGTTAGTATGCAAAAGCACAGTATTTCAGAATGCGATCAACGCATCCGAGAAAGGCTTTGGATTTTGAATAATAGTCGACGTAAATACGTTCTATGGGCGATGGTACCGTTGGTTGTTTTGTTGGCACCCGGGCTAGCGCTCGCTGAGGAAACTTCCGCAATTAATTCCGGGGACACTGCGTGGCTACTTACAGCGACAGCATTGGTTCTGTTCATGACCATCCCGGGTTTGTCGTTGTTCTATGGTGGTCTCGTCCGAAGGAACAATGTTCTATCCGTGTTAATGCAATGCTTCGCCATCACGGGATTAATCACCATTCTGTGGGTGTTGCTTGGCTATAGTCTTGCCTTTGACACGACAGGTATGAACGCCGGTACCCTGAATCTTAATTCGTTCATTGGGGGACTGGGCAAGATATTCCTAAAGGGTATAGACGTTGATACTGCGTCCGGAACAATTCCGGAAACGGTATTTCTTACGTTTCAGCTCACCTTTGCGATTATCACCCCGGCGCTCATCGTAGGCGCTTTCGCGGAGCGTATGAAGTTTTCCGCAGTGCTCTGGTTTTCCGGCATTTGGTCACTGATTGTGTATGCGCCTATCTGTCATATGGCATGGGGAGGCCCTGGTTCGCTCTTCGGAGACATCATCGGCGCGCTTGATTTCGCGGGCGGCACCGTGGTACACATCAACGCAGGAGTCGCGGCGCTCGTTGCGGCTATAATGATTGGGAAGCGGATAGGTTACCCAACCACTGCCATGCCACCTCACAGTCTGACACTGACTGTAGCCGGAGCATCCATGCTTTGGGTTGGATGGTTTGGCTTTAACGCGGGGAGCGCCGTCGCGGCTGATGGTTCGGCAGGGATGGCAATGCTTGTGACGCAGATTTCGACCGGCACCGCGGCGATTGTCTGGATGTTTACCGAGTGGTTGAAGCACGGCAAACCCAGTGTGCTCGGTATCGTGACGGGGGCTGTAGCCGGGCTGGTCGCTATTACTCCGGCGTCAGGAAGCGTCGGCCCGATGGGGGCTTTGGTTATCGGCATTGCGTCCGGTCTCATCTGCTTCTGGGGCGCGACAAGCCTCAAACAGAAACTCGGCTATGACGACTCACTGGACGCCTTCGGCGTGCACGGTATCGGCGGCATCGTCGGCGCGCTATTGACAGGGATTTTTGCAGCGCAGAGCCTGGGTGGCTTAGAAGCGGATCTAAACATCGGTGCTCAGTTTGTCAAGCAACTCCTCAGCGTTGTTATCACGATTGTCTGGAGCGGCGTACTCTCTTTCATTATCCTTAAGATTTTGGACGCAATTATCGGCCTGCGTGTTGAAGGAGATGAGGAAAGGGAAGGATTGGATCTCGTGCTGCACGATGAACGAGGTTACAATCTTTAGCCATTGAGACGAATCTACGTCGTAAGAGGATTCGCGACAATTAAAGTTCAGCACTTGACATTTGTGCCGCATGTTGGGCCGATACCTCAATCGCGGTAGTAAGAACCGATAAACGTACCGCTGTTGAAAATCGGCCTACATGTGACACTTTGATATTGTGGTGGATCATAGACTTCCTAAATTGCGCTAAGGTTAAAAGGGAGATGAACCCATGAAAAAACTAGAATGCATAATCCGCCCTTTCAAGCTCGATGAAGTCAAAGAGGCTCTAAACAGCGTTGGAGTTCACGGGATGACGGTCAGTGAGGTCCGGGGTTTTGGAAGGAGCCGAGGACACACAGAGCTTTATCGCGGAAGCGAATACACGATTGAGTTTGTGCCCAAGTTGAAACTCGAAATCGTGGTCGCGGAAGAGAACGTTGACAACGTGATAGAGGCAGTGCAGCAGTCTGCCTCGACGGGCAAAATCGGCGATGGCAAAATTTTCGTTCTGCCAGCGGATGAGACTATTCGCATCCGCACAGGCGAGAAGGGGCCTGAAGCCATTTAACTAGAAGAAAGACTGTAGCACGTATCTTTCCGATATCCGGGATTCGCTGCATTTCCTGTCGGAAGATATGTGCTACGTTCTATCCCTCCTATAACGATTCCTCCCAACACCCCCTCCCTTGGTTTAATCCAGAGAAACCGAACGTTTGGCTTAGGAACCATACATGAGGTTGTATACGCCTCGACTCCGTCAATTCGTCGGAGAAGTATAATATGTTTCTATACTGTACGCTGCCGGAACTTGCGTGTTTTTAAGCATCTGCTAGGTAGGTGCGGTTTCTAACCGCACCGATGCTCCAAACCCTGTAGGAGCGATCTCCAAATCGCGACATACTCGTGCCGCATGAGTGCTATTAGATACCATTATTACAGAGAAAACAAGCGCAATAATACCCAACGCAAAGTATAGATTAGCATGTATGTCTACATTCCGCTCCGTAAGAGCGGGACAAGGCGGCACCATTTTGTTACAGACATAGAGGTGCTCTATCGGAGCTCTGTATATACCATCGTGCTCCCTATCCGGTCACTTGATAGTTGCTGGTTTCTCAAGGGATGGTGGGCAATGCCCACCCTAAAAGATACTACCGCTTAATGTTTTGGGGGATGTTGAAGGCGGGTGAGATTAACTACTGTCGCCCGAGCGCTTTGCGTGAGATTCAAGCTGATTCAGTCGTTGCCGCAACTGAGATTGTGCCCGGGCAATCCTGAGTACGTAGAGGCTAAACACTAGCCAGATTACAAAATAGGCTGAAACCAGAAATTTCAGGCGACGCTTCTGGCGTTCTTCCAACTTCTCTATTGATCTGCTTACTACCGCTCCAACTTCCGTTTCGTTGACTTGGGATTGCGTCTCGGCAATAGCATCGTCAACTGCGGCGGAGACTTCATCCTGTGTAATTGTAATCGGGACTTGACCCCAGAGAAATAGGCCTAAGAAGATAAGAAAAATGACTCCAACGATTAACGGCGCTCCTTTGTCCATTCAATACCTCCAATCCACCATATCGAGAGAGCTTCCATTTCGTGCCCCCATAAAATCACAATCATTCGCCCATCTGTTGGTACTGAATGGTCTCTAAACGTGCTTTCAACCGTTCCATTTCGTACCGCAGTATGAGCACAAAGACATAGACCACCGTCAAAGCAAGCCAAGTTAGCACCCATGTTTTAATCATCATTGGATGCAGATTCATCTTCGTATTAATGCCCGGGTGCAGGTTGCCGTGCCAGATTTCCACCGAGAAGTACACAATCGGGACATCCAAGTAGGCGAGAATGCCTAGTACGGCAGAATAAACTCTTTTCTTTTCTCCCGCCAGAGCGGACCTCAAGATGAAATAGCCGATATACATCAGCCACAGAATGAGGGTGCTTGTTAATCTGGGTTCCCAGTTCCACCACGTATTCCATGCAGGCTTCGCCCATATCGGTCCCGTAAGTAACACGATTGTGCAGAAAACGATTCCAAGCTCCGCGGAGGCGGCAGCGACCATGTCATATTTGTCTTTTCGCTTAATCAAATAGAGGATGCTGAACAGACAGGTGACGCCAAAAGCAAGGAAGACGGTGAACGCAGAAGAAACGTGAAAATAAAAGATCTTTTGAACTTCAAGCATGGTCTTCTCGATTGGGGCGTAGCTGAAGACGAGATAAATCGCCAAAAACAGAATCGCCGTTGCAATTACCCCGACAACTTGAGATAGCTTCATCTGTACCCCTAAACCCTTTCCCACAGTTCCGGGTTGTACGTCAAGATTTCCGGTCCATCAGAGAGAATGGCTACCGTGTGTTCAAAGTGTGCGGACAAGCTGGAGTCCGCAGTAACAGCAGTCCACCCATCTTCACGAACGGCAGCCTCATAACTTCCCGCGTTAACCATTGGCTCAATGGCAAGTACCATCCCCGGTTTCAGCCGGATGCCTTTGCCGGGGTCACCAAAGTTTGGCACCTGTGGAGACTCGTGCATGCTGCGTCCAATCCCATGACCAACGAAATCTCGTGCGACAGAGAATCCGTGTGCTTCGACACATTCCTGCACGGCGTAGCAGACATCGCCCAATCGGTTGCCCGGATTTGCCTCATTGATGGAAGCGTAAAGCGACGCTTTGGTCACCTCAAGCAACTTTTGAGCCTCCTCGGAAATGCCTCCGACCCTAAACGTAAAAGCGTTGTCACCATGGAAGCCGCCTAGGAAAATTGCAGTATCAATACCGATAATGTCACCTTCATTCAGGATGACCTCTTTGCTTGGAATTCCGTGGATAATCTCTTCGTTGATCGAAGCGCAAATGGTTGCCGGGTAGGGGGCGTGTTCGGGAAGCTGGTAGCCTAGAAATGATGATATTCCACCGAGTTCTTCAATGGTCTCGCGTGAAATTTGGTCTAATTCGTAGGTTGAAACGCCGGGTGCGACGCCCTCTCCAATCCTTTGCAACAAAATGGAGGCGGCTTTCCCGCTTCGTCGCATAGCTTCGATTTCGGGTCGAGATTTTATTTTAATTTTTGACATTTAATTTTCCTAGCCATACAATTGATTTCCTTCCCGTCATTAGCCGTCACAATCCGAAACTAGGCGACACGCTTTGCCCAGAGATGCTTAAGGGTACTCTTGGCAATTCGAAATGGCGAGAAATTCACGGGCACCGGGCTCGGGAATTGGAAATCGGACACTCGCACCTCAGAGAGACGTTCCCCAAGAATCTCAATCTTTTCCAAGTCGGTTTCCCCGACGCCAAGCTCTCGGGCGGCGTTCATTAAATCGAACTGCGCATCCGGTAAACCGATTAGGTCCGCATGCACACGATCCAGCGCAACCACATCCACTCCGCCTGTCACAACACCGAGCGGATAGGGATCTCCATAACGCGGTCCCATTTTATGCATCGCAGCGATTGCGTCGATAACTGTCAGCGCAGGCTTAATCAGTTGGGAGTATTCGATTAGCATCTTTCCAAATGTGATGCGGTCCTGCCCACGGGAAAAATGGAGGCGGGCTTTTCGTTTACCGGGGACACAGCCGAAGTTGTTCTTGATTGCCGCGGTCAGTTGCATCTGCTGGTGCACTTTGAGTTTCGGCACGTTAATCACGACATCCGCCTCTACGACCTCTCGAGCTAATTTATAAGTGCGTAGACTGTAGGATGACGGAGCAAGTACTCGCACTCCTCCGGTCCAATCGGTAATCGGCACGCCCAACTCCTCGGCGACCTTCATGAGCCCCGATTTTCTCGCAACTGTTGTTACATTTCCAAATGCGGGTGAATCGCCGATAAACGGTTTTCCGCCGACAGACTGAATTTGACGAATTAGCGAGTGCATTACGGTATGATGAGTGGCTGTCGGATCATCGGCGTGAGAGGCGCCGAGGAGGTTCGGCTTTAGAAGAACGCGATTTTCCGGTTTCACGTAGTTGCCGATTCCACCGAGAAGCTTCAGCAGATTAGAGATGGCTTGGTCAACCATTTCTTGAGAGTAGGTCGAGCACTTGACAATTGCAACAGTCGGGGGCATTAGAAGTCCTTTCGCGAAAATTCCGTTGTTTTTGCTAGCGCCGCTGCGCTTGGAGACCAAGAAGATACATATGACCCGCTTAGGCAGAACATGGTTTTGAGACGGTTGACGACCGGTACAACTTGAAACTTTCTCAAACCGTGATTTTTCCGACTAGCGTGTGCGCAGAGGCAGACTCCACCGTCACATTTACGATGTCGCCTATCTGCGCGTTCGCTTTCGGGAACACCGTTGTTTTGAAGTTGTCAGTTTTTCCCTGATAGTTGTCAGATTTTCGTCGTGATTCGCCTTCAACCAAGACTTGTACGGACTTGCCGATGGCTTCTTGATTAATCTTATGGGAGATTTCTTCCTGTAACTCTATGACTGTCCTCAGTCGTTGTCCTTTCTCCTCTTTGCTAACATCGTCGTCAAGGCTTCTGTACGCGAGTGTCCCTTCACGGGGGGAATACTTGAACATGAACGCCGAGTCGTATCGAATCTCGCGCATTAAATCGCACGTCTCCGTGAAATCCTGCTCTGTCTCACCGCAAAATCCGACAATGACATCCGTGGAGATTGCCAGATTTGGAACGCGCTCTCGCATCGTCTCGACCAGTTCACGGTACTCCTCGGCTGTGTAGGTGCGGTGCATCTTTTGCAGGATTTTTGTCGATCCTGATTGTAGAGGCAAATGGATGTGCTTGCACACTTGTGCGCAGTTTGCCATCGCGTCAATCATCCCGTGGGTGGCGTCGCTTGGATGAGGTGAAGTGAAACGTATCCGCTCAACCCCTTCGACATCACCTACTGCAAACAGGAGATCGCCAAAATCATGTTTTCCGTCATTGAAGGAGTTCACCGTTTGACCGAGTAGGACAATCTCTTTGAATCCCTCGTCCACCAGCCGTTTGACGTCATCAACCAAAATCGGAAGCGGGATGCTGCGCTCACGTCCCCGCACGAAAGGGACAATACAGAAGGTACACATCTTGTCGCAGCCTCGCTGAATAGTCAACCATGCTCTCAGTCCCTCCTTGCGGACTGGGGCAATGTCAGCGTAGTCCTCGGTCTTATCTAATTTTAGGTTGATGAACGGGTCGCCGTGTGCTACGGAATTTATCGCTCGCGGTAGGTCACGATACGCATCAGGTCCCATTACGAGATCCACGTAAGGCGCAGCTTCCACGAGTTTTGTGCGCAGGTGCTGAGCCATACAGCCGCACACGCCGAGAATAAGGTCATCCTGTTTCCGCTTTCGGTGGCTCAGTTGCGTGAGACGGTTGATTACCTTTGTTTCGGCGTTTTCCCGGATGGCACATGTGTTGAGCAGAATGACATCGGCATCTTCGATTTGGTGGGCAATTTGGTGTCCGCCTCCGGTTATTAAGCCCTCCATCAACTCGCTGTCGCTCACGTTCATCTGACACCCATACGTCTCAATATAGACACGCCTAGGTTGCAGGATGTCCGTCTCCATGGTCGAATCAGCGGTCGGAACCGGTTGATATAATGGAATTGGGGTTTTAATCTGAACTCTCTGCGTAGTCATTCTTGCTTTCTGCGAATCCATTCGAGCGCATCATCCAGCACGCTTTCGTTGCGATATCCCGACACGATTTCTTGCAGAACCGATGATGCCGATTTTCTTAGAGTCTTAATTTCCTTAATGAGCAATGGCAAGGTTCGCACCACGTTATCCACGATGGTTGCGCTGGCTTGCTTCGCCGTTCGTGACATCGGGTTCAGGTCTACTGTCACAACCTCTTTCCCCATCTTTCGCAGCGCTTCGCAACGATCGCCATCTTCCAAGGGCACGAACACAACGTCTGCTTTGGGAATACCGTCCGGATGAACGAATTTTCGGTTCGAGTCGATGTACGAAAGCTGCGCTTTCTTGGTGGGCATTAACACATCAACCGCGCCATTTTTGAGGAGATGCCCCTGTATCGCCTGTTCGCGAGACGCCGATGCGTGAAAGATATTCACTTCCAACGGTGCATTGAGAATTCTGCCCAATTCGACCAAGTTGTGAGGCACAAGCGCCGCCGTATTTCCGTTTACGGAGATAACCGCGTGTTTCGCGAGAAGAAGCATCGCCGCGGACACATGTATAGCTTCCTTGGCGAAAGACTGAGTTTGTTCCCCGATAAGGTAGTCAAAGGCTTCTCCGCGGCCATGAGCAATCAGACCGTGAATTGAAGTGATTCCGCGCTCTACTCCAGCCGCCATCACATCTCGGATTCTCAAGGATACATAGCGGGGATGGCTTTCGGGAACATCCGTCATTTACAGTATCTTCACCCTGTGTTTCGCAAGCGTGGTCTCTGCCGCCCCATCAAAGGAGTGGGTACCAAACACCGCATTGCCCAACATAATCATTGACGCGACGCCATTGTTACCTTCAATTTCTTCAATTGCTCGGTGGACATTGGCGTCTGTTAACAGCCCGCTATTGACGGCGAACAATTTGGATACGCTAACGTAAACGCTGAAATCAACCGCGTTAGATCGCGTAAATTCTTCCAAACGTCTCAATGCTTCCTCCGCTGCGTCGTTGATTCGGCCACGTTTTTCGACGTTTTCAAGAACTTCTTTGGTCTGGATTGGACTAAAGTATTTGTAGAAGATGGGCTGTTCTCGAACAGGCAGTTGCTGGGCGTCCAATGGGTGCCCTTTTCTCAGCTTAACGAGACAGCCTCCGTGATATTGCGCGCAGACATCGCCCAATCCGGTGCGGTTTTCCACTTCGGCGACGTGCGCAATCATTGCCAACTCGAATCGAGAAACCCCCAAGTTCAAGAGAGCATTCACCGCGTATGCGGCGGCAAGCGCCGAGGCGCCGCTTAGACCAAATCCACAACCCAGCGGCAGCGAGGACGCGATTTCTACGCGCATGGGTTGTGATGTCAATCTCCGGACGACGGCTGAGACCGTTGGGAAACGAATCTTCTCCTCATTGAACAGGACGGTTGTCTGGCTGTCCAGGGAAACCGCGACTTCTACTCCTTCCTTGACCGTGAATCCCGTGCCGAGCGAGTGCATCTTGGTGGCATCTTCATGGTAAATGATTTTGAATACACCAGAAATGTTGCCGGGCGCAAATGCGCTGACTCGATCCATTTTCATCCCTGTTTTGCGTACTCGTCATAGCACGTCCACAAATCGAATGTGAAAAGATCTCCAAGGTAAACCACTATCCGGTAGCTCAGCGACAGTGTTTCACCCGCCGCAATGATATGCGGTTTGGTAAAGGCGAAGGTCGTAGCTACGAATCCGATTGAGTCATCCAGCGCGAGAAAAGGGGTTGGATGTCCCAAATTCGACGGGTGATCGAAGATGGCAACTCCAACGGCTTCATCTGAAAGAACTCCGTTCAGCGAGCACCATTTTGCGGCTTTCCCGCTCACCTCGGATTGACCTATAGAATATTCGGAATTCGTAACCTTCCGATATTCCATCTCTGTACCGCGAAAGCAAAGTCCTTGGGATTCGGGAGACACACCGATTGAAACGTCCCGAGATTGAGCGCTAAAACAAAATTGCAAATCTATCAGTTGCCGATCTTCTTGCGGTTGATACACCCTAATCCGGCAGATTTCCTCAATTGATTTGTAATCATTGGGGTCAACCCAATCATTCACAACTGTGAAGTTTGCGCTGTGTCCATTGGCGACCTTGTCGCGAAACTCTCGATGGACTATGCGACCACGCTCCGATTCGTCACAGTCGGTTTCTCGACAATAATTGACTCCATCCACGTCCTCCCATGCGAAACACAAACCGTGATGATAGGGGCAATCGCCGGGAGCATCGTCTGTAACAATCGACCCGTTAGGGGTATAGATGGGGTGGAAATACGGCTTGTGGAGTTCACCCCCGTGGTGATAGGTTAATACTGGCGACTCGCCGTCCATAATTGATAGTTCGGAGCCGGAACGCTCTTCCAGTATAAGTGCCATCACCAATCGGAATTAGTTCGCAACAAGTAGCTTTGGATAATGTAGGATATAGTCCGTTGCGCCAGTCGCACGCAAGCCATCCGCTCTTTGGGTGTCATGTGCGCAGCGGGTGATATTATAACGTGTAGCCGCATCCGATGCAAGCGAATTAGGTAACCCGCCTATCTTAAGTGCTGATTCATAACTCCGGCTGTTCCTCCCTCATGGGTGCCTTGTTGAGGCCGCTCAGCACAATTGACTATTGACCTGATTTTATGGTATTATGAAATACACGAGGGTTACTACCAAGCGAGTATTGATTCATGATAAACAAGCAGTACGAAAGGCACATAAAACGAAAACAGTGGCATGTTCCGGTAAGTTGCCATTTTAAACAAATAATAGGGATGGAATCAGTGACAACTTTGCTTATAAAGCATAAGGAGATTCAACCGTGGAAAATCTGTTTCAGTTTGGGGCACTCTTGGTGTCCATTATTGGCGTTTTTGTAGCGCTATTTGTTATGCTACTGAAGATTAATAGAAATAGTGTGACCAGAGAGGATTTGAATAATAGTATTGGAGTCCTTCGTTCAGAGATAAACAAGCGATTTGAGGAGGTAGACAGACGGTTCGCTGAAGCGGCGGCTGACCGGGAAGAAATTAGGATAGAAACACGTGAAGGGTTCGCTGAAGCGGCGGCTGACCGAGAAAAAATTAGGATGGAAATGCGCGAGGGGTTCGCTGAAGCAGCGGCTGACCGAGAAAAAATTAGGATGGAAATACGTGAGTGGTCAACTGCAGCAAGCATTGAGCGGAAAAGGATTGAAGAGCAAGCGCGTGAAGATAGAAAAGAAATGAAGAGTGAACTCAGTCGTCAGAACCAGAATTACATTGAGCACCTCGCACACCATAGCTCACCAAGAGCGACTCTTTTGACCGAGGATGAGGGCAGCGCTTGATTGTCAGCAGAGTTTGTGCAAGCAACCCGGTGTGTGCAACTATTTCCCGCGATTGCCCCATCAAACATCAGCGTTACGGTCAAACTAAGTTCCGGGAAAATGCTGCCGATTACAGTGAGACTCACGCAACAACCAATGCCAACGATATCACAATAGCAATTGCACATTTGCGATCTCCTTTTACTCGGCAATTGACGCCAGCTATTGGTCGTGATATAATCCGCCATCTACGAAGATGTCATGATTCCAGGTATAAACGGCATTTTGCGTATAAACCAATCTTAACAAAAACGATCGAGGAGACTATGTTATGCAGGGAAAATTCGTCATAGCATCGGAAGCCGAACGGGACGAACTGGACTGGGGAACAATGACGTGGATAAGCCGCCCCCAAACAACCGGGGCGAAAGATCTTGTGGCAATCGAAGTCAATCTTATGTCGGGGGGCGGGCACAATTTTCACAAGCATCCCGATCAGGAGGAGGTTATCTACGTTATAGAGGGGAGCATCGAACAGTGGCTGGAAGATAGGCGGCAGGAACTGAACGCTGGTGATTCGGTATTTATTCCGGCGGATGTCGTGCATGCGTCATTCAATGTCTCATCGGCACCGGCAAAACTGTTTGTCACCTTGGGACCGTGCAGTGGAGACGAAGGGTATCAGTTGGTAGAAGTCGGTGATCAGGCGCCTTGGAATACTCTTCGATGAGGCGAAACAGCGGAAGGAAATAGCAACGCATCAGCGTTAGCGAAAGACAAAGGGGAGATACATCGAACTACATCTCTCAACAGTGGGGGCAGGAATTTTCCAAACGTTTGATTTATTCCCGTCGCTCGAATGTACCGCTCTTGCCGCCCGTCTTTTTGAGCAATCGTATTTCAGAAACGACCATCTCTCGGTCAACAGCCTTACACATGTCGTAGACGGTTAATCCGGCAACGGCAACCGCGGTGAGCGCCTCCATCTCCACGCCTGTCCGTCCAAACGTTTGTACCTCGGCTTCAATTTCGACCCGGTTTTCGTCGTTGTTAATGGAGAGGCCAACTTTGACAGAGGTCAGTGTCAGCGGATGGCAGAGTGGGATAAGATCGCCTGTTCGCTTTGCCGCCATGATGCCGGCGAGCCGCGCCACTTCGAGGACATCCCCCTTTTTGAAACCGCGGTCGGCAATCAAGCGAATCGTCTCCGGTTTGGCGGTCACATGCCCGCAGGCTACCGCAACGCGCTCCGTTTCCGGCTTGGGGGTGACATCAACCATCCGCGCGTGTCCCTTCTCGTCGAAATGTGTCAGGTTTTTCATGAGGTGTTGTTTTGCGGTGCGATGGATCGAAATCTCGTTGGTCAGCGAATCTTAATTGGGAAATCCGCCTTCCGATAAGACGCGAAACTGCAAGAACCTGAACTAATTGTGATTCGCTTGGAATTGCTCGAAAGCGACATCCAGCTTCGCCTGTTCCTCCGGACGATTTGTGAATTGGCGGGACATGTAAGCGTAAAATTTTTCAAAATTTTGAGCATGTTCCGCTGATTTTGACGGCGAAACTTCTGCCTGTATCCACTCGCTTACCCCGTCCCAACTACTTTCTCTCGCATGCTTGTTTTCGTCGGTGTCGGATCGGATCGAAAGCACCTGCTCGAAGGTCCGCAGGGATTGTCGAAATTGACCATTCTGTAGGTACGCCCACGCGAGTGTATCCAACATTGTCGGGTTCTTGGCATCACGCTTGACCGCTTGCCGTGCCAATTCAACCGCCTGCCCGGAGTTGTTCCTCTGTTCAACATAGAGCCACGCGAGATTATTGTACCAATTCGCATGCTCGGGATCTCCGGCAATAGCTTTCCGGTACAGTTTTTCAAGTTCCGCATCCCAGTGGGAAATCTGATCGGGATCCAAGGTTTTTCCACGCGTGTAGAAATACTCCAGATTCTGATACAAACTTTGATGGTAACCATTCTTACGAATGGCTTTCTCGCAGAGTTCAATGTAGTCCGGGAGGACTTCCGTTTCACTCTTTTGACCTACAACCTCGGTCTGATAAAAATATAGTCTCAGGAAGCCATCGTTCCAATTCGGGTATTCCGGATCCTCAAGGAGCGCTCGTTCATAAAATTCTCTGAGTTTTCCAACCCAAGCCGAATTCTCCGGATCGGTGCGTAGCGCCTCCCAATACAGCCCCGCGAGGAGACTGTACGATTCTCGCGTGTAATCGCGATTATGCAACATCTGCTCAACGCGGTCAATGTATTCCGGAAGCTCGGCAGAGGATGGCAAAGAACGAAATTCGTCTTGCGCACGCCTTTCGGCAATTTGGGAAGGATCAAAGAAACGTCCTATCGTCACCGCGCCGCTCAGAACTGTCAAGCCAACGAATACCGCCGCGGTCACTTTCACACCGTAGCTCTCGCGTTCGCCATCGGCGTATATAGCCGGCGGCAAAATCAAACCTGTAGCGAATCCGACCCCCAAACCCCCGATGTGAGCGGCGATGTTAATGTGGGGAATGATGAAACCGAGAACAACATCAAGTACAATGAAAGGCAGCAGACGCATTCCAAAGACGCGCCCTCGCCGTAACGGCAGGCGGTCTTTATGGCGCAACCCGAGCGCAACAACCACGCCCATGAGACCGAAAATTGCACCGGACGCACCGGCTCCAATAGCGACTCGGACGAAAATCAGGCTAACCAAGCTACCACCAATGGCTGAAACCAGGTATAGAATGATAAAACGCGACCTTCCGTATAACCCCTCAAGCAGGTTTCCCAGAATGAATAGGATACCCATATTAAGAAGGAAGTGGAAACTCCCGATGTGCAGGAAGGTGTTGGTAATCAGCCGCCAGTATTCCCCATTTTCGACTATTAAGGGGTAGGAATACGCTCCAAAACGGAGGAGGTTGGCTACATCCTGTGAGCGTCCGACAAATTGGTCAAGCAGGATAAAGGCGATTGTATTCAGGGTGATCAGAACGAGTGTTACTATTGGCAACCGCCGTTGATAGGAAAGGAATTGTTTTTCTTTTTCAAACTCACGCCTAAATGGATGCGACTCGTCGGTTGCTTCTGTCCGGCTTTGCTCGTTGATCCAGTCCAGTTCGTGAATCGGCATCCACTTGCCGCCCGTAAGCGTTTCTGACAGAACGTAAGTTCCGACAGGAATAGATCCAACCCGCAACCAGAGGCGCAAGGTTTCTTCATCAATATCGTGGATTTGGTCGTCAATTTGGATCTTCATATGTGTTCCCGTCGAAAGGAGTTTCACGGGTCTCGGACTTGCAAAAGTTCGCGCAACTTGTCCAGTGAATATGTGTTGATAACAGCGTCCCTCGTCAGCCATGCCCGGCGCGCAACGTTGATGCCAAAGCGTGTCTGTTGAAGCTGAGGAACTGCGTGGGCATCAGTGTTAATCGTCAATAGCACGCCGGCTTCATCTGCCTTTCTTGCCATGTCCGGCTCCAAGTCCAGTCGATTTGGAGAGGCATTGATTTCCAGGACGACACGGTGTTCAGTCGCGGCTTGAATGACCGCGTCAAGGTTTAGCGCGTAACCGGGACGCTGACCAAGCAATCTCCCCGTGGGGTGTCCGATGATGTTGACGAACGGGTTCTCGATTGCTTTAATCATGCGTTTCGTCATGTCTGCTTCGCTCATGTTAAATCCGGCGTGCACACTCGCAACAACGATATCAAGTTGCGCCAGAACGTCATCGCTAAAATCGAGGCGTCCATCGTTTAGGATGTCTACTTCGGAACCGGCAAGAACCTCAATGCCATTTATTTCTTCGTTAATACTTCGCACCTCGTTCATGTGCGCCAGTAACCGTTCAAGGGTTAATCCGTTTGCCACGCGCGATGACACGGAATGGTCGGTAATGGCAATGTAATCGTGTCCGCATGCTTTCGCAGCTTCCACCATTTCACGCATCGGATGCCTGCCATCGCTCCATTTGGTGTGCGTATGCAAATCGCCACGAATGTCATTTGATTCTATTAGGGTTGGGAGCACCCCGGCGGCAGCAGCCTCAATCGAGTCCCCGTCTCGCCGCAGTTCCGGAGGGATAAAGGGCAAACCGACCGCATCATAGATTGAAGACTCCGTTTTGTCCCTCATCCAGTCCGACAATCGCCCACCGCTCTTTTCCAAGTGGTGCGTACCTGCAGCCTCATCAAATGCCACCAAGTGTTCTATAGTAGCGGTGGTAGTTAGTAATCCCGCTTCATATTCTCCACTACTGAAGACGTGAACACGGAGTGGGAACCCATCGTCAACGGATGCTCTGATGCATTGTCCCCCAGAGATAGTGCTTTCTGTAGTCTCGAATTCCTTTACACCCGGCACCTTGGAAAGTGCTTCGACAATTATCGGAAGGGAGGTACACTCGACTGTATACTCAAGTTGATGGAGCACCTCTTCGTGCCGCCGCATCTCGCCAGTAGAGTCTACTCTTGCAATCCCGGGTGCGTCCTTCAATATTTGAAAAATCGCCTTAGCGATTGGCATGATATGCCAAAGCGGACGCATCCGGTCTTGCACTTGAAGGAAACACAAGCCATCGTCAATCTGGTCGATGGTCTTTGAACCGATACCCTTTAACTGCTTGAATTTACCGCCATCAATTGCCGCCCGCAAATCTTTAAGATTTCTCACACCGAGTTCGTTGTAAAACCTTGCGGCGGTTTTTACGCCTACGCCTCGAATTCTAAGTAGGTCGAGGACTTCCTCTCCCATTTCCGCAATTAGGTCTTCATAGAAACGGCATCGTCCCGTGTCTAGCATTTCGAGGATCTTTCCCTCAATGGCTTTGCCGATGCCGGAAATTGATTGAAGCCTGCCATCCTCAGCTAGTTGGGCGAGATTGACATCAAGATTTTCAATCGTATCCGCCGCACGCGCATAAATTCTGGCACGATGAGAGTCTTCGCCCTGAATCTGGAGGAGATGTCCGATATTGAGAAAAACTGTGCCGATTTGGTCGTTTGTCACGCGAAAGTCACCTTTAATTCCAAGCGGGATGGACGCATTTTATAAAGTAAAAATTGGGAGGTCGTCTAGCGTGGCTCAGGCAACGACAGGGCAGCAATGGAAGATCAAAATCTTACCGTGTCACTGAGTTGAGCCTTCTGTGCTCGTCCCGTTTTGGGTAATAGGGAGCCCCATTTGCGCTCCATCATCCTGCACCCAATCCTTGCCCTCGCAAAGTTCAAATTGGTGTTAGTTGTAAACAGGTCTCACAGGGCGCTTTGAAGCCGGTAGATGTCTGTACCTGTAAGCCGTAATGGTAACTGTTTAGTGCATCGTTTGGTTCGTAGTATTACAGTTCGTCGCACGTCCGGTCTGGACAGTAAGTCCCCGATTAGCCGGAATTAGCATTGTACTTTCCTACTCGGCACGTTCCCTGCCCCCGCTCGGTCTGGATTGCCAAATCCAGACCAATAGGCTAAACAATTACCCGATATGTATAGAGATCTATGTCAAAAAAGTATGCTTGTGAGTCACTATTCGTCAGACTCCGGGTCTCCCAGCGATTGGGTGTAGCCGCACGCTTTGTCGTAGCATGTGAGATGCTTTCCCTTGGTTTTCGTCGTCTTCTCAAGTATGAATGGGGCAATACACTCCGGGCATTTCTGTGGAATCGGTTTGTCCCAAACGGCGAAATCACACTTTGGATAGTTGCTGCAACCGTAAAAAGGCTTGCCGCGGCGGCTGCGGCGTTCGCCGAGATATCCGTCACAGCCCGGCTCCGGACAGTCGATCCCAATGTTGATCGGCTTCGCGTTCTTGCACTTCGGGTAACCTGTGCACGCGAGGAATTTACCGCCGGCACGACTGGTTCTGATAACCATCGGCTCACCACATTTGTCGCAAACTTCGTCTGTCTCTTCGGGTTCGGTAGGTTGAGCTGCTGCCTCCAAAGATCTGGTGTTCCTGCATTCGGGATAGTTGGCGCAGCCGAGAAAGCGACTGTACCTGCCCCATTTAACAATCATCTTTCCCCCGCACTTGTCGCAGATCTCCTCCGATTCCTCCTCCATGTCTTTGCGCGCTTTGTACATCTTGTCGGGAGCGGCTTCCAAAGCCAGATGAAATGGTTGATAAAAATCCCTCAGAACCTTCACCCAGTCCACTCTTCCATCGGCGATGGTATCAAGCTGTTCTTCCATTTTTGCGGTGAACTGAACCTCAAGAATATTGGGGAAACCCTTAATCAACAGTTGGTTAACGAGTTTGCCAATATCGGTTGACATGAAACTGCCTTTTTCCTTGACGACATACTCGCGGTCTTGAATCGTGGAGATGATTGCCGCATAGGTGCTGGGCCGACCAATCTCCTTAGCCTCAAGCTCCTTGACGAGCGTTGCCTCGGTATAGCGGGGCGGAGGCTGGGTGAAATGCTGTTTGGGATCCAACTTAAGCAAATCAAGCACTTGACCGACCTCGACCTGCGGCAGGATGGCTTCTTCTTCACTTTCTCCCCGGTTCTGTATCGGCACCTCATCGCTGCTTTCCATGTAAACAGCCATGAATCCTTTGAACTTAACAACGGAGCCGGTTGCTCGAAAGAGATAGTCACCGGCTGAAATATCGACCGTTGTCTGATCCAAGATCGCCGGGTTCATCTGGCTGGCGATAAAGCGTTTCCAGATAAGATCGTAGAGTCGATACTGATCTGAACTCAAATGTGACCGCAACGATCCCGGTGTCCGACCGGCGGATGTGGGTCGTACGGCTTCGTGCGCGTCTTGGGCAGATTTCTTACTCCTATAGTGAATCGCCTTTGATGGAAGATAGTCCGAGCCGTAGGTCTTCTCAATGTATCCACGAGCTTCGTTAAGCGCTTCATCCGCAATACGCGTTGAATCTGTACGCATGTAGGTAATTAGACCAATGGAACCTTGCGAGCCAACGTCCAAACCTTCATAGAGTTGCTGGGCAATCGACATCGTGCGCCTCGCCGTAAATTTTAGTTTTCGTGCGGCCTCCTGCTGTAAGGTGCTGGTGATGAACGGCGGAACCGGGCGGCGTTTTCGTTCGCGTTTTTGGATGTCCTTTACGACAAAATTCTCTGTCTTGGCCTCGTCAACAATCTCGTTCGCGCGAGTTTCATCAATAGTGAATCCGTACGTGCTAATCGTACCCTTTTGTGAAGCGATCTGGAGCAACTTCGCATCAAATGGTGTCGTCTCATCACCTCTTAGCGTGGCCGTGATTGTCCAATACTCTTGCGCTTCAAATGCCTCAATCTCTGCTTCTCGCTCGCAAATCAGGCGCACTGCAACGGATTGCACGCGCCCGGCGCTCAATCCCGGTTTCACGTTTTGCCACAGAATTGGGCTTATCTGGTAGCCGACCAATCGATCCAGAATCCGGCGTGTTTGTTGCGCGTCAAAGAGCGACTGATTGATTCCCTCAGGATTATCGACAGCAGCCTGGATTGCCCCTTTGGTGATTTCGTTGTAGGTAATGCGAAAGACGGGTTTCTTTGTCTTCTTCAATTCGTGGGCAAGATGCCAGCAGATGGCTTCACCCTCCCGATCTGGGTCGGCTGCCAGGTAAATGGAATCAACTTTCTCGGCTGCCGCCTGAAGCTCCTTTATAACCTTGCTCTTGCCGCGAATAAGCGTATATTTGGGAGCAAATTCGTTGTCCACGTCTACCCCCAGCTCCTTGGAAGGCAGATCGCGAATGTGTCCCATAGAGGCTTTCACAACAAAATCTTTACCGAGGAATTTGTTAATCGTCTTTGCCTTGGCAGGGGATTCTACAACGATTAGTGATTTGGACATATTTCAATCTCCAATATGATTGCAATGTTTATTAAGACAAAATTGCGCTAATAATGTTAGTAAATCCGAGTTGCCACCTATGTTCGACAGAGGCCAGAAACCGAGTTTTTCCAACGTGGAAACACGAGATTGGCGAATATCAGACTAATTTACCTATAATTTAAGCGAACGTTAACCAAAAACTCGGTTTCTCTATTATAGGTGGCAACTTGCGTTAGTAAGGTAAAATACGCGGTTGAGCACTCAATCCCTTGTAGTCCATCATGTCATAATGCTAGTGCGTGATGGTATTGCTATCTCACGGGATTAGCTATCGCCTTCCTCATCCAGTCGGTTGATCGCTCGCTATCCACTCGCTTGATTGTAGTTGAATTACGGCGAACTGAATTCAAGGAGATCTATGAGAAGCAATCTCATTTCGCTACGGTGCACGATTCGATCCAACAACCCGTGTTCAAGCAGGAATTCAGCGGTTTGAAAGTTGTCGGGTAACTTTTCCCGGATGCTGGCAATTGCCAGAGGTCCCGCAAATCCAATGCGCGCCCCCGGCTCAGCGACAATGATATGACCAAGCGAGCTATAACTTGCGGTTGCACCTCCGAATGTCGGATCAGTTAACACAGAGATAAAGAAGAGTCCTGCTTGAGAATGCTTTACGCATGCCGCAGCTGTTTTCGCCATCTGCAAAAGAGCGAGCGTTCCTTCCTGCATTCGCATTCCACCGCTTACGGAGACAACGATAAGGGGCAACTTTTTTTCGGTTGCGCGTTCGATACAGCGCGTCACCTTTTCACCCATAACAGATCCACATGTTCCACCAATAAATCCGACGTCCCCGATTGCGATTGCGACCGGATAACCTCCGACTTTCGCAATTCCGGCGAGCATTTCCGATTTTAGTCCGGTTTTGGCGGAGTCCCTTTCCAGTTTTTCCACGTAGTCTGGAAATTCCAGTGGATCGAGCGAATAAAGCCCGTCGTCGTGCGATTCAAAACTGCCGTCGTCGACCAAGAGTTCAAGGCGTTCAAATGCGCTCATGAAGTGATGATGATTGCATTCCGGGCAGACTCTACGATTTTTCTCAATAAACTCCAGTTTGGCAAGTTGTGCGTCGCATTTACGACAGGACACCGATTCCATGGTCGCCACCATCCTAACGCTTGCGTTTTGCTACACATTCGATTCTTGTTCGCAGAAAAAATTATAATACTGTTGACCCTATAGATTGTCAAGCCAAAATAGCCAACGTAAGTAAGGAACGATTTCTTCCATAAGAACAGGCATACTTCCAATTTCCTAAAAACATCGGTCCAAATCATAAAGTGCTTCCATTTAGAGATCACAAAAAAGGCAGGACACCTGCGAGTGCCCTGCCGATACTCATCTTCTAATTTACTGGAAGCCTATTTCAAAATTAGCATTCGGCGCGTGATTTGAGATGTGACTGCGGTTAGTGTGTAGAAATAGAGGCCGCTGGAGACGGGCTGTCCCAATCGATCTCGACCGTCCCAATAGACAGCGGTTTCTTTGTTCTGATAACTGCCCGCTGGCTGAAGCCCGACATCTAGCCGACGCACAAGTTGCCCTCGTGTGTTGTAGATGCGGAGAGCCACATTTGACTTGCGCCCCAATTGATACGGTAGCCAGGTCTCCGGATTAAATGGATTCGGAAAATTCTGGAATAGCGCCGTTCGCTTTATTCCTCCTAGCGTTGCCGCCCTTAGTACGGACGGTTCAACGGCGTAGGGCAGCTTCCAATCCCTTTGGGTGTGATAGATATACACCGCACCACCCATTGGATCGCCGCGACCGGGGTTCCCTTTTCCCAAGCCGTATGCGGCGATGACAACAAATTCCTGCGTGGCTATTACTACATTTCCGAAACTCTGTTCCGGAAAGTCCGGAGCTACCGTGGTTGCCCGCGATGCTTGCCTAACCCAGCCGTCGCCTTCGCGAAGATAGGGATAGACTATTCCCGCATTGAGTTCACCGTCCAGAATACCTCCTTCACCGTGACGCGGAACGCCGACTAGTGCTATATTACGGTTAATTGATACCCCCGATCCGAAACCGTCTGCCTTCTCCGGATCCTTAGCCGTAAGCTTGGCTTCCTCGGTCCACGCGCCTCCATCGCTTGAGAAGATGTAGGCGGCGCTGTTCCTTCCCTCCACGTCTTGCGCCAAGTCTAAATGCGGCGCTCCGACGAGGGCGTAACGCTTGATGCCGCGGTGCCCACTAATAGAAACCGAATCTCCGATGAAGTCGGAGGTTTGAGCATCTGTGGGCACTAGTTTAGCCTCTTCGGTCCATTTTCCTCCGTCGTGTACAAAGATATATGCGGCGCCCGACTTTTTCCCGTTGTGCGTGTTGTTAGGCGCGCCAACAATGGCGAAGTCGACGCCGTTCTCGTTGCCAGCAAGGGCAACCGCGGTGCCGAAATTGTCGCCTTTGACAGTGTCGTTGCCGGTCAGCTTTGCCTGCTGTCGCCATCTATCCCCGTTGCGATTGAGAATATAGACAGATCCTGCTTTGCTATCGTCAAGGTAAGCGCCAACGATAAGATGCTCTCCTAGCATATCAACGGAATATCCGAAATTGTCCCTCTTTTTTCCGTCGGCGGGAGTGAGTTTCTGCTGTTGCTTCCAAACACCCCCGGTGCGCTTATACGTATAGATTGCACCGGTGGAACTATCAATTCCGGGGGATCCGGCTGCGGCATAGTCGCCATCGATTGCCACAGAGAAACCAAAGTTATCGTTCCAGCGTCCGTCCTCCTGAGGATCGAGTACTGCCTGCTGTTCCCAGTTGTCCTTGTTTCCCACTCTTTTGAGTGCAAAGATATACGCTGATCCATGCTCAATAAGGTCGTTCTCGCTGTTCTTAGGGGCGCCAACGATTATCGTATGCCCGCTGATGTCTACCGACCAGCCAAACCTATCATCCATGTTCGGATCGCTAGATACTAGCTTGGACTCCGCGAAAGTCGCGGTTAGTTGCCCAAATCCGAGCAGCAAGCAAATAGAAAGTATTCTTAAGAATCTCATTTTCAATGCTCCTTCGTGATAGAGTTTCTTGGGCGAGGATATTTTTAACGGCACATCCGAGATTTAATTTGAGGGTCGCAATAGATGGAATTTCATCGTTGCTAATAAGGCGACATGAACCGAGGCTTCGAGAAAAAACGTGGACCATAACATGTGAAGGCAGTCGTCACCCAATAATTTTTATGTAAATGTTTAGTGCATCGTTTGGGTCGTAGTATTACAGTTCGTCGCATGACCGATCTGGGCATGTAAGCCCCCGATTGGCCGGAATTAGCATTGTACTTCCCTACTCGGTGCGTTCCCTGCCCCCGCTCGGTCTGGATTGGCAAATCCAGACCGATGGACTAAACAACTACATTTTTATTATAGCACGTTCAGCGAATTGTGTTGAGAAAAAACGTTGCGATTGCTTCCCTGCGAGTCGGAGATTTCCTCGGATGATTAGGGGTCTTTCCTGCGATCCTTTGTGTTGACGTATCATTTAAGGACGGTTAAACTATTGCCCAAGAATGTGCGTGGGAAAAGTTTGTTACCTGTTGAGCCTGCTCCAGACTGATGTTTCGTTGTCCTTCAAAACCCTACCGCTTGGAAATGCCATCATTCTTGCCAATCTGTAACCGATACGCATCAATTCGTTGCCGGTGGCACCGTTGTTTATGTCTGCTTTTAAGTAACCTGTTGAAAGCGCATGTTTGGTGCATATTGTTGCGGGATGTTATCATGAAGACACGGCGGACAAAGTTTGGTGGTAAATCGGCGCTAGTTGCGACAGTCATACTTGCCGTGACAATCTGCATACTCCCCGCGGACAGTGCGCACGGAAGCAAGGATAGAGACATGAAGAGGGACAAATACCTTATGCTTGATTCCCGCGTTATCGCTAACGTTCGCAACGCACAACTGACTCTTGGGGCGGTGAAAAAACATCCTGCCAATCCTCTTTTTGGTGAAGACGAGCCGTGGGAGAAACGCTATGACAACCTCTACGCAAGGGTTATCTATGACGAGCAAGATCGGTTGTACAAATGCTGGTACATGCCGTTCATCATTGATAACTCTGCCAAGGGCATGACGCTCAAGGAGCGGGAGAGGACACCGTACAGATCGCCGGAGGATAGGGATGAAGGCATCTGCTAGGCTATTTCCGAGGACGGTCTCCACTGGGAGAAACCGAAGCTAGGAATCGTGGAGTTCCTCGGGAATAGAGAAAATAACATTGCCGTTCGTGGTCCCCACGGTGCGAGCGTGTTCAATGACTTACGGGATCCGGACCCGGCGCGGCGCTACAAGGCGTTGATGATTGGGCATACCACGGGGCACCAGATGTTGGCGGTGGCGTTCTCCGCAGATGGCGTGCGTTGGAGCCGGCAGATTCCTTGTCCCGAGGCGGGCATTGCCTGGGACAGCGCCAACAACGCGCTTTGGGTTCCCGAACTAGGGGAGTACGTCGGTTTTACCCGCATAAGCAGCGAGACCAAGGTTACGGTTAACGGACAGGAACAGGGCGTGCGCGCCGTAGGCAGGGTCGCCAGCAAGGACTTCCTCAAATGGACGAAGGTGGAGCAGGTGTTTGAAGGGGAGATGCCCCATTTACAGATTTACTGTATGCCGGTGTTTCGATACCAGGGGATTTATCTCGGATTACCGGCAATCTACAACACGGTAACCGATCGAACGCATACGGAATTGGCTTGGAGCCCGGATACCATTCAGTGGCATCGCGTGTGTCCCGGTTCGCCACTCATTCCGCAAGGGGGCGAACGAAATGATTACGATTGGGGGTGCGTGTATCCTGCCGCCAACCCTGTTTTTTTGGATGACGAAATTCGTCTCTACTACGGTGCGAGCGACGGTCCGCATTCCGGTTGGCGGGTTGGATCGTTCTGTTTGGCGACATTACGGCGCGACGGTTTCGCCGGTTACGAGCCGGTGTCGACGGATGAGCCTGCCGTCATTACAACCAACCCGATATCTGGTTACTTCGCGTCACTGCGTATCACGGCAGATGTGGAGGCGGATGGGTTTGTCCGCGCGGCGGTTGTTGATGAACAGGGCGCGGCACTCGTGCATGGCGAAACCATCCACAACACCGTCACCAATGGCGCGGTAACGTGGAAGGCTGGATGGGATCCTATCAGCGTGAGCGGCAGGGACATACGATTGAAGTTTGAATTGTGGAACTCAAAGCTATATTCATTCAGTTGTGATTGAAACAGACGAAGCCAAGAGAGGAGAAATTGCCAACCACTTGATTTATGTATGGTAAATAGGTGGCATTACTTTCGGAAGGGCTTGACATGGCAATCAGTAAAACTTATAGCATCCTGGGCGCAATCTGTGTCGGAATTTGGATCGTGAGTAACCCGGCTCTTGGCGAAGTCAAAAAGGACGATCACTCGGAGGTAGGCATGCAAATCAGAGAGCAAGAAAAAGACGAATCGGGGGCAGGCGAAACGCTTTACAACGGTATCGTTCTGCCCGAGCATTGGCCTCCGGATTATGGCGGGTGGACGCGGGAACCAATGCCTGTCCCGTATCTCAAGAATCCGCCGGAGGTCATCAATATTGACGTGGGAAGGCAACTGTTCGTAGATGATTTCTTGATTGAGGAGACCACGTTACAACGAACCTTCCACCAGCCGACCTACTACGAGGGAAACCCTATTATCAAGCCGGACAGGGAGTGGGAACATCATGGTCCCGCGCCATTTGCCGGTCCCTTCAGCGGCGGCGTCTGGTACGATTCGCGAGACTCGCTATTCAAGATGTGGTATACCGGGGGTTACATCAAGTATAGTTGTTATGCAACCTCTAAGGATGGGATACACTGGCAGAAAACCGAGCAGGACGTGGTACCCGGGACGAACATCGTGATTGACCACGGCTTAGAGTTGCCGCCGATTCCGCCGGAATTTCCCGAGAAAAAACACATTCGACCGATTGATACCACGAGCGTGTGGATCGACTATCAAGGGGACGACCCGCTATCCCGATACAAAATCTTCTACACGACATGGCATATAGGCTTACCCGATCGTCTCGGCGAGGACTCGGCCGTCGCCTACAGGACTTCAACCGATGGCGTACACTGGTCTGAGCCGATTGCCAGTTCCGGCATCGTAGGGGACCACACGAATGTCCACTACAACCCTTTTCGTGACAAGTGGGTTATCAACATTCGGAGCGGACGGGAGACTGGTCGTGCGCGCGCCTACGTTGAGGGAGATACGCCGGTCGAGGCTGTGAAATTGGCGGAGGTGAGGCCTCACGGAGAGATTGTGCCGTGGTTGGGCGCGGACTTGCTTGATCCGCGCAACCCGAACCCGGAAAGCGCCGAGATCCTGCCGCAGTTGTACCATTTCGACACGGTCGCCTATGAGAGTTTGATGCTTGGGTACTTTTCCATTTGGCACGGACCTGAAAACGACGTGTGCCACGTAAGGCACATACCGAAGCGGAACGAGGTGGTGCTTGGTTTTAGCCGGGACGGATTCCACTACGACCGCCCGGATCGGCGGCCCTTCTTTGAGGCGACGGAAGCGGACGGCGCATGGAACTGGGGAAATGTGCAGTCGGCGAGCGGTGCCTGCTTGGTCGTCGGAGACAGGTTATACCTGTATTTTACGGGGCGCAACCTGCCGGAAAAGGGGAAGCTATGGGATGGGTTCGTAAATACGGGCCTCGCCTTCCTGAGGCGTGACGGGTTTGCCTCCATGGGTTCTATACGAAATGCCGCTACGCTGACGACGAAGCCGCTCAAGTTTTCCGGCAAACACCTATTTGTGAATACGGACTGCGACCAAGGAGAACTGCGCGTCGAGGTGCTTGATAAGGACGGCACGATTGTTGAGCCTTTCACCACAGATAATTGTGTGCCGTTGGCCGTCAATAGAACATCGCATCGGGTGAAGTGGAAAGACGGAACCGACTTATCAAGTGTAGCGGGTGAACCCGTTAGATTTCGTTTTCACCTTAGATTGGGCGAACTCTATTCCTTCTGGGTAAGCCCGGACGAATCCGGCGCCAGTTACGGCTATATGGGCGCCGGAGGCCCTGGCTATACGAGTTTCGTCGATACCGTTGGATCAACTGACTGAACAAGGAAGGATCAACCGAATGAATAATGAGGGCGATAGAAGATCCTGATAGAGTTCCCATAGAGCTACCTTCATTGTGCGTTTTTTGATTTTAAGGTAGTTGCTAGGGTGTGTTGACATTTATGTAAGGCGTGTCCATAATTCGCCAATAAATCCCTATCGTAGGGGCGAGGATCAAGCGAGTGCGATAGAGATTTTCCCTCGCCCAAGGGGTGGGTAAACCCACCCCTTGGGAAATTAACCCAATGTAGGGCCAACCCTTGTGGTTGTTCAATATACTGACTCAAGTGAATCGATATTGGATTGATTTTCAAATGTCACCAGAACCTCGTCACCAAACACTTTCGACTTGAGGAAATGACTAGGAAATCAATAGCGGAAAGTAAACTCACTCGACGCGAACTGCTCAAGATGGCGGGAGGTGCGGCTACGGCGTCCGCATTTGCTCCATTTAGCGGTGTCAACGCCTTCAACAGAGGAAACGAGGACGCTATGGGGGGAACGAATAAACCTAACATCGTGCTCATAATGGCGGACGATATGGGGTGGTCGGACGCGGGCTGTTACGGGGGCGAAATCGAAACGCCGCATCTCGACGGCTTGGCTGCCGAGGGGTTGCGATTCAGCAATTTCTGCGTGAATCCGGTTTGTGTACCTACTCGCGCTTCGCTGATGACCGGGTTGTATTGTTGGGTGGATGAGCGAAATACCCGGTTGTCTCCGAATCTGGTCACGGTTGCACAGCTCCTGCGGTCTGCGGGTTATCGCACCTCCATCAGCGGAAAGTGGAATGTGCCGGTGCAGGGTAGTCCGTTAGACTGGGGCTTTGACGAGTACTACGGTTTTGGCGATATCCCGTCGAACTATTTCAATCCGGCGTTGCGAGATTTGAAATTCGGGGGATTTCGACCGCCGGTTATGCACAATCACGAAGTCGTTTCGGAGTTTCCCGAGGATTACTATCTAACCGATGCAATTAACGACCATGCGGTTGAGACAATCAAACATTTCAGCAAACAGGGCGATCCGTTTTTCGCTTATGTCGCTCATTTAACGCCGCATAGCCCGTTGCAAGCCAAACAGGAAGATGTCGAAAAGTATCGTGGAAAATTTATGTCGGGTTGGGAAGAGCTGCGAAGGAATCGCTTTGAACGGCAACTTGACATGGGGTTACTGCCTCCGGAAACCCGGCTGCCGGATAGTGTCCCGGATCTCCCCTCATGGTCTAGCGAGGAACACAAGGAGTGGCAGGATTTGCGCATGGCAATCTACGCCGGCATGATTGACTGTATGGATCAGGGTATCGGACGTATTCTGCAGGCTCTCAAAGATTGCAACGCGGACCGGAATACTATAGTCCTCTTTCTGTCGGACAACGGCGGCGACGGGTACGAGAGGGCGGATCGTGATACACCGGACATAATTCCCGGCGGAATCGACACCTACTGTTCGCCCGGCCCCGGATGGGGTTCGCTGCACAATACGCCGCTGCGCAGTTTCAAGGAGAGCTTGTATGAAGGCGGTATCGCCTCACCGCTCATAGTTCGTTTTCCCGGAGTAACTAACAACGGAGGGACAATTACTCATGAGTTCGGACACGTCATGGACATCCTGCCTACGCTTGGCGAGATCACCGGCATTGAGTATCCCGAAGAGTATGACGGACGCAAACTCGATCCCTGTGAGGGAAAGAGTCTTCTGCCCGTCTTCCGAGGCAATCAGCGAGAGCGGCATGACTGGCTGTTCTGGGCGCAGCGTGAGGACAGAGCGGTGCGGCACGGCAATTGGAAAGGCATTGGGCATGGTAATCCTGCGGACCAGAACAGTTGGGAACTGTATGACCTTGCGGCAGACCGCACTGAATCGGTAAACTTGGCGGCGAAGCATCCGGAACTTTTGAAGCGGATGATAGATACGTGGGTTGACTGGTCCGAGAGATTGGGTTAGCAGCAAAAAACAGTGGGTAGTGACGAGTGATTAGTGGAGAGGAATAGGTGCATACGCTCGCCGCTACGACATTTGTCTTCTATAAACGCCTCGGGGCGAAACTAATTTACACGGCTTTCAACTAGCAACTATGAGACAGGAAAAAGATACTTTGACTCATTCCGATACGAGCACAACCGGCCGTTTCGTCGTTCGGACGCTGATTTTCGGCTCTATACTGATTATACTCAACTGTTACTGGATTATATCCGCAGAGAATCGAGTCGTCTATGAGCTAACGGATTTCTCCATCTTCCCCACGGTGCTCTTTACGCTGTTCAGCTTGGCAGCCCTTAATCTGTTGTTAAAGCGGTTCTTTAAGGGGTTGGCGTTGAGCGAAGCCGAACTGGCGACGACCTACATCATGGTCTCTGTGGCGACAGCGCTCGCCGGTCATGACATCATCCGGCAGTTGGTACCGCTGATGGCAAATCCCTTTTGGTACGCGACTCCGGAGAATGAGTGGGAAGACCTCTTTTTCCGATTTATTCCCACATGGCTCGCTGTCGAGAATCGGCGTATCTTGCAAGGCTATTTCGAGGGTGACAAGAGCGCGTTTGAGAGTTTTTGGACTGCCGATTATCTCAATGCGTGGCTGACACCGGTGCTGGCGTGGACCGCCCTCGTAATCGTGCTGCTCTTTGTGATGCTTTGCATGAACATCATCGTCAGGAAACAGTGGATTGAGTTTGAAAAACTAAGTTACCCCCTGACAGTGATGCCCGTTGAAGTCATCGGTAACACCTCGAAATTGTTCTCCAACAAATTTATCTGGATTAGTTTCGGACTTGCTTTCGCGTTGGAGATTCTCGCCGGCTTTAACTTTCTCTATCCCATCGTTCCCGCCCTGAAAGCGAAGTATATTATTCCGTTTACCGAAAAACCGTGGAACACCATCGGCTGGGGCGGAGCGGGGATGTTGCCAATCTACGTTTACCCGTTTGCTATCGGTTTCGGATATCTGATGCCGCTGGATTTATCGCTGTCGTTGTGGCTCTTCTTCCTGTTTTGGCAGGCACAAGATGTCTTTTTCAACGCGACAGGCTGGACGACCGCCTCCGCGATGCAGACACAACAGCGAGCGGGCGCTTGGATTGGCATCGGTGTTATGGCTGTCTGGTCGAGCAGACGGCATATCATGCGTGGATTACGCGGAATGTTTACTGGCAGGTCCGCCGATCCCCTATACCCGTTTGCCGTGGTCGGGATGGTGTTGGGCATAACATTCGTAGTGGTCTTTTGGCTTCTTGCCGGACTATCCCCTTGGGTCGTGATTAGCTACTTCGTAATTTATTATGTGTTCTGCACCGCAATCACACGTATGAGAGCGGAACTCGGCCCCCCAACGCACGAGTTGCACGGTGCGCACCCGGATCAGATGATGGTCTGGTTCATGGGAACCAGACCTATCGGCGCTGCGAATTTAACGAATACAACACTCTTGTCGTGGTTGGCGTACGGCTATCGTTCTCATCCGATGCCCCATCAGTTGGAAGGATTCAAAATCGGATCGGCGTTCAAGCTGAGTGAGAATCGTCTGGTTGTAGCGATGATTGTGGCGTCAATCGTTGGCGCGATTATGTCTATCGGCGCGCATGTCGCCATTTACCACAAATATCAGTTTCAGCGCTGGGGCGTCGGTGAATTTGGGCGTCTCCAGAACTGGATTGCATTTCCCCAAACGACGGACATCGAATCAATCCAGCACATGACGTTCGGGTTTGTGTTTACCGTTATTCTCACCATCTTGAAAAAAGGATTCTTATGGTGGCCCTTTTACCCTGTAGGATATGCGGTGAGTGACGGTTGGGCGATGGGATGGTTGTGGTTTTCCATCTTTTTAGGTTGGTTGTTCAAACAGCTACTGTTTGCCGGCGGCGGTGTCAGATCGTATCGCCGAGCATTGCCCTTCTTCTTGGGCTTAATCTTCGGTCAATTTCTCGCAGGCAGCCTGTGGAGCCTCATTGGCGTCATCCTGAATAAGAACATGTACACACTATTTCCGTAGACGAGCTAGCGAACAATTGCCTGTAGGAGGGAATTCCGATTCCCGACCAAACATCGCTATAGGGAGGTTACGCCTACCGGAATTGTAGGGCGGAAAAGGATATCAATCTGCTCTCGAAAACAGGGAGAAAACGATATGACAGATGAACGAATTCGCGTTGGATTCGTGGGATGCGGCGGAATTTCACGACTGTACGCGGACATTTATGCAAGTTTGGTAGACATCGCTCAGGTGGTAGCCGTCGCAGATTTCGTGGATGAGCTGGCTGAAAGGAAGCGAACTACGCTCAGTGAGGGGTACGCGATGGAAGCCCACCGCGAGCGAATGATGCTTTCGGAGGCGCGCACCCCGGCGGATCGCGACCGCCGACAACAACGGGTTGAGATTGCGGAAGCCGCATCCAAGACCAAGATTCGGAAATATCGTTCCCACGAAGAGTTGCTGAAAGACAGTGACGTGCAGGTAATGGTGCTCCTCACGACGCCTCCGGTTCGGGAGGAGCCGACGGTTGCCGCGGCTGAAACGGGGCGGCATGTCTTCACGCAGGGACCGATGGCGTGCAGTGTAGCGCAGGCTGATGCCATGACATCAGCAGTTCGGAAAGCGGGAGTCAAATTCCACTCCCAGTGCGGCGCGCGCTATCCACGGGGAATGGTTCTGGCGCGTAAAGCGGTGGAAAGCGGCGCACTCGGCAAAATCGGCAGCGCCCGCGTCGAACTGAACTGGTTTCGTCCGCAAAATTACTACAAACGCTGGCACGGAACATGGGAGGGCGAGGGAGGCGGTGCCTCCTTCCATCACGGCAGATACATTATCGATCCGTTCTTGTGGGTTATCGGTTCACGAATCGTAGAGATCTTTGCTTATTCTGGCCCCATGCTACGGGAGATTGAGCACGAGAGCCTGAGTCAGGCAATCGTCAAGTTCGACAACGGCGCAACCGGGAGCATCCACGCCTCCCTACTCAACCACAAACAGCCGCTCACACCGGAAGGGCGAATCGAGGTTTTGGGCTACGACGCCTCTATGTTGGTTGGAGAGGCGTACTATTCTCCGCCGCTAAACACGGCATTGGGGAGAAGCAACTACTGGCGGGCAGATACCACGTTCGGATCGAGCGACAATCCGGCCGCGGTCGAAGCGCTGGAATGCCTAAGGTCGGAGGTGGCTGGCGTTCCGGAAACCGCGACCGAAGCCTATCAGAGCCGACTCTTCTTGGAGAGTATCATCAACGACTCGGAACCGCTTGTGCCGATCGATATACCGCGTAACCATGTGGAAGTGGTGCGGGCGATTTACAAATCCGCCGAGGAGCGCCAGCCGGTGAGGTTGCCACTGGATAAAGAGGATCCGTTTTACGGCACCGCCGGAAGGCTCACGCATGGTGTAAAACGCGCTCAAGTGTAGTCAGAGAAACAGTGGCTAGTGGTCAGTGATTAGTATGAACCCCACAAGAAATCGTGCGCAGTGGGCACCCTGCAAATTTCTTAACCCCTTGGAGGGGCGGACTAGAGGCAAGTTCCTCGTCAGACATATACCGTCATCCGTAGGGGTTGGGTTTCCCAACCCGTTTGGGGGAGGGGAGGATCTCTGTAGCATTGGGGGATCTCTATCGCACTCCCCATAGGGATCAAGTTAAGCATTTTAGGGTGCAAGTCACGCGGCTTCAATGTCTTGAACTGTTAATCTCCATGTAGACGTGAGCGAGGGAATGCCAGTTCATTCATTGATGGGTGCGCCACAAAAAATGACTCCTAGCGCTGGTTTCCGTAGGTGCCGGTGCGGTTGGAAAGGGATCTCTATCGCACTCCCTATTCAGTCGTTTGATCTATTCGCTCATTTGATACTCGCCCCTATGATTACGCACGCGCCTAACATCAATGTCAACAGAACGTAGTGTAGACTCAACAGGAATTGGTGGGCAGTGCCCACCCTACAGTTTTACTAACCCCTTGGAGGCGCAAACTAGAGGCAAGTCCCTCGTCAGACATATACCGGCATCCGTAGGGGTTGGGTTTCCCAACCCATTTGGGCGAGGGAACCTCGCCCCTACGATTACGCACGTGCCTAACATCAATGTCAACAGAACGTAGTGTAGACTCAACAGGAAATGGTGGGCAGTGCCCACCCTACAGACCGTAAACTAGCGAAAAAAGTGTCTTGAAACAAAGCCATCCGCCACCAGGAATTTCACTCCGGATCATCCTAATCGGGATGATCCTTATCCCGATTAACTGTTACTGGCTCGTCCTCTCCCGCCAACCCTATCAGTATCAGTCGATTCCCACCATCATCTCCCCCTTCTTCAACGTCGTGTTCATCGTGTTTGTGTTAGCCCTGTTTAACCGTCCAATGGCGAGATTTGCGCCGCGGCTATCACTGACGCACGGCGAGTTAATAACCGTCTACATCATGCTGAGCCTGACCTCGGCGATACAGTCGTTCCAGATGATGCAAACGCTGGTGCCAGTCATGGAATATCCCTTCCGAGTCGCCTCGCCGGAGAACGACTGGCAGAACCTGTTCGCACGATATATTCCGTCGTGGCTTTCGGTGAGCGACAAAGGCGTGCTGCAAACCTACTTCCGTGGAGAGTCCACACTATATGTTGAGCAACACATTGAACCGTGGCTCATCCCCGCGCTGTGCTGGTCGGCGTTTGTCGTGATGTTGGTAATGGTTATGGGCGCCATTGCGGTATTGTTCCGCCGTCCGTGGGTGGAAAATGAACGGCTCTCCTATCCGATTATTCAACTCCCGCTTGAACTGACGAATCCCAGAACGCCCATAATCAAGAGTCGGCTGTTGTGGCTTGGATTCGGCATCTCTGGGGGAATCGCATTGCTTAACGGCTTGTCCTCACTCTACCCCGCTGTCCCGAGGCTGCGCATCCACCCCTACGAAAACGAACTGTCCAATCTCTTCACGACCAAGCCGTGGAGCGCCATGGGCAGTCTGCAACTCGGTTTAGTCTTTCCCGTCATTGGCTTGGGATTCTTTATGCCGTTGGACATGTCGTTCTCCTGCGCCTTCTTTTTCTTTCTGATGAAGGTGCAGCGGGTTATCGCCGAGATGCTGGGCGCGCGCCATGTTGCCTACACCGGATATCTGGTTTCACTCAATCAGCAATCGTTCGGCGCATTGGTCGGAATGGCAGTGATTGCAATCTGGGTGAATAGAAAATACTTCCGCGTTATGTTTAGGCGCGCCTCCGGAATCGATGCCGATGAACAGGCAAATTACCGAAAAGCGGCATTGACCATCGTTCTGGGAATCGGGTTTATGACCCTGTTCCTGTGGAAAGCGGGGATGGCAATTTGGTTGAGCCTCGCATTCTTCCTGCTATACTATCTCGTGTCGCTTGGACTAACCCGATTTCGCGCCGAGATGGGTGTCCCCATGCACGATTTCCATTTCACGGGACCCGATCAGATGCTGCCCGATGTTTTCGGAGCGCGCCGCATCGGCTATCGGAATTTAACAGTGATGTCGATGTTGGGGTTCTTCAACTTCACCTACCGCGGGCATCCGCAGCCGCATCAGATGGAGGGATTGGCGCTGCTTGACCGTGCCGGAGTCGGAAACAGGCGGATATTTCTGGCAATGGCAGCCGCTCTGGTTGTAGGAACACTCAGTCTGTTCTGGGTTTATCTGCATGTGGCTTATTCCTCCGGCGGCAGTTCGCTGCAACGGTTCGCCGATGTCATCTACACGCGGGTGGCGGACTGGATTGCCTATCCTTCCAAAAAAATCGAGGTTTCCGGCATACAGACGATAGGCATCGGTTTTGGCGCGTCGGTCTTTCTGATTGCCATGCGCCAGCGATTTCTCTGGTGGCGGCTGCACCCGGGCGGGTATGCGATAGCGAACAGCCTCGACATCAACCACTTCTGGTTCTCCATGTTTATCGGCTTTGCGATGAAGTGGTTGTTGATAAGGTACGGCGGCGTCGGACAGTACCGCCGCGCGCGCCCTCTATTCCTTGGGCTAATATTGGGAGAATACATCGTCGGGAGCGTCTGGACGATAATCGGCGATATTATGGGTCGGTTCATATTCTTCGGCGGCACCATGTAGTAGGCATACTCCGTATGCCGTAACTTGATGAAACTTCCATCCTTCCACTGCTGCTCATTCTAGTCAATGCGGCAGATAACCTCTTACGTTGAAGCGTGCTTGGATTTACACCCCATAGGGATCAAGTTAAGGGAGTTCGTCTAGTATTGGTGAGTTCTTCGCCGCAAAACCCTTAACTTAGTCCCCATTGGGCGAGGAGTAAATCTCAATCTCACCCCATACGGTAGGTGCGGTTTCCAACCGCACCGGTGCACACGGAAACCAGCGTCATGAGTCATCTTCTGTGGTGCACCCATCAACGAATGGGTTGGTATTCCATCGTCCATGTCTACATGGAGATTAACGTTTAAGACATTAGAAACCGCGTGACTTGCGACTCAAAACGCTTAACTTGATTCCTATGCGTGCTTGGAATTTTACCCTCATGTTGCCTCAAGTTTGAACATCTTCCTTGACACATCATGTAGATTTGACTAGGATATTGGTTAAGGTGACCGCGAGAATCGACAAGATTAGAAACCAGACCGTGAAGATTCACCGACTGGGAGAAGCGTTCATGAAAACAACAAAAATCCTCACCATCGCCATAGGTGTCTGCATATTTTTGGCAGTCTCGGTGTTGCCCGTTAAAGCGTTTAATAAGAACCTGCTGCTTTATCTTTCTTTCGACAGCGGCGACGCAAAGATAGCGCGTGATTTGACCGGGAAAACGAAGGGCGGCGTAATCAACGGCGGCGCGAAGATTGTTCACGGTATTCGCGGCAAAGCGCTGGAACTGGACGGTGAAAGCGGTTACTTGGAGATTGAACTGACTCCCGACATGATTGAGGCCGAGAGGAACTCCTTCACGGCAGAGCTATGGCTCAAAACCAAAGCCAAAGGTCCGGAAATTGCCGTCGATCAGCTGGTCAAACGACTACGCGGCTATCTGGTTTTCGGCGGGTATGGCCCCGACGAACACTTCCACGGTCATTGGTCAATGTTCCTGCAAAACGGGGACAACCTCTCTTTCTACACCATTAACATAAATTCGCATACGAGCGGCGGTCCGCAAGGTGTTGTCGCAGACAACACGTTTCACCTGAACGACGGGGAGTGGCATCATATCGCCGCGGTTCATGAAGAAGACGCCAAAGAGATAAGACTTTTCATTAACGGACGTTTGGTCGGTGCGGAGGGGGAACGCAACCGAAGTCTCAACAAAGCTGACGGCGGACGAAAGCACATCTGGATCGGAATCCATATACCGAATCACGCCGAACAGACCGGCACCGGGTTCTTTCCAGCCACGGTTGACGAAGTTCGTTCCTGGAATATAGCCATGACTCAAGACGACACGGCGCGATACATGACGCTCGCCGTGGATACATTGCAGAAGCTACCACTGAAGTGGGCCGAGATTAAAGCAAAGCGCGTGGAGGGAGGTTAGGTCTTTTTGACCAGATTAACCAGACGGTAGGACGTATAGCGAGCCCGCACTTCAGAATATGCTGAAAATTTGGCTTCATCTCCTTGATCCTCTCGTTGATTGTTGCTACGATGTTGGTTAATACCCATAGAACTGGGTAAGATTGGAATTGCGGTTCTGATTGCTAGCACTCGAAGGTTCGATTATCCTCGCGATGAAAAATTCTATTGGAAATAACGCAGAAGAGGAGCGATAAGAAATTGCCAAGACACAGAACGAATCTGTTCATCGCGATAGCTGCGAGCGCGACTTTTGTTATGGCGGTTCTGCCTATCGAAGCCTTTGACGATAGTTTATTGCTATACCTTCCCTTTGATGGTGTGACCGGCGGGGTAGCGCAGGATCTCACGGGCAAAACGGGTGGCGGAAAAATCATCGGCGGGACAAAAATCGTTCAGGGGAGACGGGGCAGGGCGTTACAACTTGACGGCGAGACCGGGTATGTGGAAATCGGTCTAACACCCGAGTTGATTGAGGCGGAACGAGACTCGTTTACTGCCGAACTTTGGCTGATGACTACAGCCAAAGCGCCCAAGGTGCCTGAAGCTGTTGTAAGCGGCTTCCACGGGCATCTTATCTTCGGAGGACATGGCCCCGATGGTCACAACAAAGGGCACTGGTCGATGTTCTTCTTTTCGGACATTGACGGGGACGATAAGTTTCGATTTGCCGCGGTGAACGTATTTGTGGCTTCAGGCAACGGCACCCCCGGCGTCATAGCGGAAAAGCCGAAGCTAAACGATGGAAAATGGCACCATATAGCTGGGGTGCGCGATGAGGCTGCCAAGGAGCTTAGAGCCTATATTGATGGCGAGTTCGTCGGACGGGCGGGAGATTTCTCAAGAGCGCTTAACGATAAGCCGGACAGCGTGAAAGCAAGAAAACAGATATGGATGGGTATTCATGCCGTGGGTGACGGCGGCAATCCGGGCACCGGGTTCTTTCCCGCAAGATATGACGAAGTCCGTTTCTGGAACAGGGCGATGAGTGATGGGGAAATAAAGGGAATAATGAGCCTCGCCGTCAATCCGCTGGAGAAGGTATCCTTGACGTGGGGAGATATCAAGACGCGCCATGTAGAATGACACATCGCCATCTGCATTTTAACCATTCGGTTTCCGAAGGATAGAGTGGGCTATGAACGCAATTTCATGTGCAGCGTGAGCCTCCACTTCCCCTTGCCAACTCCTCCAGTCTTTTTCGATTGATAACTATATGCGTGTATAGTATAATAGAGCCGAATCGCCGAAGTCGGTTAGTGGTAGTCATGCGCTTGTTTCTTCTGGGAAGGAGATTAAATGATTGATAGCACGCCATTATCCCTGTCGGAATAATTCATTCAGCAAGTAACACTTTCTGGTCGGAGTCCCTTTCCTCGATCCAGAGGATCGAAATGTCAATAGAATACGATATGTCCAAATTTCCGCACTCCAGAGGAGTGCAATGTGTTGTGTTACTTGGTAGCGCGCCATTATCCCTGTCGGAATAATTCATTCAGCAAGTAACACGTTCTGGTCCGGAGTCTCTTTCCTCGATCCAGAGGATCGAAATGTCAATAGAATACGATATGTCCAAATTTCCGCACTCCAGAGGAGTGCAATGTCGAGTGTTACTTGAGAGAGATCCCGTAACTGTTTAGTTCTTTATTATTGGAGTCGAGAGCTATGAATCTAGACGGTCTTTTTGCTATTTTCTAGGTGCACCTCGTGTGGATGCCCAATTTTCCGGTTTGCATTAGAATCAAACGAATGGATAGATCGAGTGAGTGATTAGGGAGTGCGATAGAGATCCCAAGGCGATAGAGAATCCTGATAGAAATCCCTGTTTCAGGGTTTTACTGACCACTAGCCACTGACCCCTAAACACTTACGAGATCCCATTCAGACAACAACCACCCAACACCTATTATCATGGCAATCCCTAAATCATACGAATCACAGGTCAGACAATGTTAACGACCCACACCCAACACATACCATATGTTTTTAACAAATAAACCGCGAAGCCACAATTCCGGTTCACCAGTTTTTATCCCTTTTCGGCGCCTAAACTATCGGCGTGTGAGCGAATCTCGGTGGCATTCATTTGAAACGCTTGCTGCCGTTTTGGCCAATCGTTTCAGCGCCGGGGGAGAGGGAGGGAAATTATATTCGCAGGAAATCGCAGAAAATCGCATACTCCAATCACGAGCAAAAACCATGCACGAACCCGTGCTACGACACGCTTCCAAGCAATTTCAAGTCGTAACAAGTCAACTGCGATTTAAATCTCCCGAGCCACTGTAGAATCTAACGCCAGAATATTGTAGGGTGGGATCAAGCGAATGAATAATGAGCGATCAACTGAGTGAATAACGAAGGCGATAGGGTTCCCATAGCAAATTCCCCGCGATACAGATCCTCAGTGAGTGCGATAGGAATCCCCTGCCCACCATCCTCGCTTCTGGAGCATCAAACGAATAGATAATGAATGATCAACTGCCATCAAGCGACTGAATTACGAGTGATTAAACGACCGAAAAGGGAGTGCGATAAAGATCCTATAGAAGATACTCAATGTCGACACGGTTCCGATACGCCACTCTCCGCACGCTGGCGGGGTGCCATGTCAATAGCGCGGCGATCTTTGACCCGGCAAATCCGTCATCGCAACTTTTTATTTCTGTTAGCATCTATTTTCACGAGTTCGGTTCGCTGAGTCGCACAATTTTCGCGCTTCCGCATTATGCGACCGCGTTTTATGGATGCGATATTTTTATACACACTAAACACTTACGATAAATCACTGGTAACCAAGGAGAAAATTTTATGTCTGTGGCTTCACGCTGGAACCTCCGCGCCGAGAACGATTGTCTGTTCGTCGATGACACCTCTCTCGGTAAGGTGGTGTTGCAGCACAACGCCCGACCGGGCATGTTACCTTACATCCATCCGCTTCGCACTGCGGACGGCAGCATCTGTCTCACGGCGGATAGCCCGTGGCACCATCCGCACCAGCACGGGATTCAGACGGCGTTCACCGACGTCAACGGCTGCGACTTTTGGCACTATCCGGGGCAGCGTCCCAATCAGGTGGTCGGTCTGATTCAACCTAGCACCCCGCGCATCTTGGAAACGAATCTGCCGCGTTGGAGGATCGAGAGCGTTTGGCATCATGCGGACGGCAGCCATGTGATTGCGGAACGGCAAGATTGGTCGTTGTGTGCAAACGGCGATTTACTCTTTCTGGACTTGGATTGGACGCTCCGCTCCATTGCGGATGTGCGCATCGAACAGCACGAGTACGGCGGATTGTTCATACGTATGCCGTATCGGAGTGATTACGGCGCAACCGTTCTCAACTCCTTCGGCATGGAGGATGACGACACCGAGCAGCAGGCGGCGGCGTGGGTGGCCCTGTACGTTCCCATAGAAAAGAGCGAGAGTGGCGCCGGAATCACCGTCTGCGATCATCCCGATAACCCCGGTCATCCGGTGAAATGGCGCGTAGATGCGCAGCGGGGGATTAACCCTTCACCCTGTATCCCGCAATCCATTGATCTACCCGCCGGGTCGGCAATGCGTCACCGCTACCGCATGATTCTTCACGGCGGACCGCTCCCCGTCGAGGAAATCGAGAGGCTGTGGAAAGCCTACGCCCAAGAGGATTTATAATCATTGCAATTAAGTAATACCATTTCGTTTGAATTATAGTGCATAAAATGTCTTAACTATAGCATTCACATATGCCGTAGGCGGGGCATCTTGCCCCGCCGGCTTTGTGCGGAGGCAAGACATCTTGTTCCGGTTCGTGCAATTTTCTGTACCTGATTTGCGCGGTCAATGCACAATCATTTTAGAGAAATGGTATAAGTACACATCCTTGTGGGTATTAACATCCTTCTGTACCACAATCTGTTAGATTGTGGTATGCGCAGACTAACAGATTAAGCGACTGGTTAAGGAACACGATAGAACTCCCTCTCCGATTCCCTACAGGTCGCGATTCCGAGATCGCTCCTACAGGCGCGCGCAAATACTCATAATCATTGCTACATACGGAAATTCCCATGAATCGCCCCAATATTCTGTTTGTTTTTTCTGATCAGCAACGCTACAGTGCACTCGGTTGTAACGGCAACACTGTTGTTCAAACGCCGTCGATAGACCGTCTCGCTGCCGAAGGCATGGTGTGCGACAATATGTTTTCCAACCATCCGTTGTGTTCGCCGTATCGCGCGATTCTGCTCACCGGGCGGTACGGGTGGCAGAACCTTGTCATTGATAATGAATATCGCCCGCGAACCGACATCCCGACGTTGCCGGGCACCTTGCGCGAACACGGTTACGGCACGGGACAGGTGGGAACGTTTCATCTCGGGAAAGGTCCCTATCCTGAAGAGGAGCGCTACGGTCTTGATTACCTCGCTGCACTCCACGGTGGCTCCGGTTTTTTTGACCGCAGCTATTTCGAGAATGAGTCGGGACCGACAGTTTACGAAGGCTGGGCGCCGGAGGTGGAGACGAATTTGGCGATTCGATTCATGGAACAGCATCAAGATTCCCGTCCCGATGATCCGTTCGCGCTGTTTGTGTCTTGGCGTCCGCCGCATTGGCCCTATGAGCAGTATCCTGAGGCGTGTTCGATATACGACCCTGCCGAGATGGATGTGCCCGGCAACGTGCCGGAACAGATGGTGGATTTCGCGCGTGGAGAAATCGCCGACTATTACGGGTGCTGCACCGGGCTTGACGAACAAATGGCGAGGCTCATGGAAGCGCTGGAGCGCCTTGGTATCGGTGACAATACCATCGTCTGCTATACGTCCGACCACGGCGACCATCTCTCCAGCCACGGTTACGGCAAGCCGTTCGACCACTGGATGCACGAGTCGATGCGCGCTTCCAAAGCCACCCCGTATGAGGAGTCAATTCATGTCCCGTTTGTCCTGCGCTGGCCCCGGGCGACACCTGCCGGCAGGCGCAGCGACGCTTTTATGGGGGCGATTGACATCATGCCGACGTTGCTCGGAGCCTGCGGCGTACCTCTGCCGGACGGGCTGCAGGGACGAGATATGTCAAGCGTATGGCGCGGGGAATCCGGCTCGACAGCGGAAGAATCGGCTCACGGGAGGGACGATTCGTGCAATGCGAATCTTGTACGAGAGGCATCGGACTCCGTATATCTGCAAAACATGGCACATGGCTGGCCCGATCGAGACGAATGGGTTGGGCGATGGCGCGGGGTTCGCACTGGGCGCTGGACATACGCCCGGTGGTATGGGAGTGAACGAGGGCCCTGGTTGTTCGACCGTGCGGCTGATCCTTTGGAGATGGTCAATCTAGCGGATGCGTCAGAAGTGCGGCTTGCTCTGGAGGAAATGGAGGCGCGGCTTCACCGCTGGATGGAGGTGACTCGCGATCCGTTTGAATACGGAAAGCGAGGTCCTCGAGGGTTTCTAGATTTGGGCCAAGAGTTTGCCAACCCGGACAAATATCGTGGTTGGGGCGTTGCGTAACACCGAACTGCTAACGGGACTCTGTAGGAGGATCAAGCGAGTGGATAGGATCAAACGCGTGAATAGCGAATGGATAATGAGCGATCAAGGAAGTGAATAACGACCGCGATAGAGTTCCCTCTATTCCTCAAAACTCGGTTTCTTCCCTAATTCCTGTGGTGTCAAGGTAACGGTTTAGTCGGCTCGTCACTGAAAATCAAGGTAATCCCAATAATCTCATAAATCACAGTTCAGACAATAACCAATTCGCCCCATAAGCATTAAACATTTATTGCGTAAGCCACTGAATTCTATCATGCTGCTGTCGTCCGATTCATGCCGGAGAATTTATGCCTGACAAGAAACCGCACATCCTGCTGCTGATTGACGATGAGCACCGTCCCGATCTGATGTCTGTCGAAGGGAATCCGCATATTCGCACCCCGACCCTTGACCGCCTCATCAACCAAGGTGCGTACTTTCGGAATGCCTACACGCCGGCACCGGTGTGCGTGCCGGCTCGGTAGAGTTTCCTGACCGGGCTCTATCCCCGAAACAGCGGCTGCACCGGCTTCGATTGTCCATTGCCCAGCGACGTGCTCACCCTTCCCGGACACCTCTCACGCTACGGCTACAGAACGGTAAGCGCCGGAAAGATGCACTTTGTAGGTACCGACCAGATGCACGGTTGGCACGAACGCATCGGTCGCGACATCCGGGGACCAAACGGCTACGAACCCGTAGATGACCCGGTTCATACCGCCGCGACATTTACCGAAGAAGGGACTGGCAAATGGTCTGCTGCCAAAGAGGTTACCAACGCCCGTGTCGGAAAGGGATCCTGGATGCAGCAAGACCGGTACTCCGTCGAAGGGGCTTTGATGATTCTCGACGAGTATTTTGTCGACGAAGTTCACGATAGGCCTGGCGACCGCCCGTTGTTACTCACTGTGAGCCTGAATTGTCCGCACTATCCCTACCAGTGCCCCGAAGATCTGTTTAACTACTATATGCGTCGCGTGGAACCGTATGTCGAGGATTTGCCCTCCAACTTCGACTGCCACGAGTTCTTCAAAGTGAAGATAGGCGAGGATGTCACCTACCGCGAAGCGCACCGGGCAACAGCCGCCTATTACGGCATGATCGAGTGGGTGGACATGCAGTATACACGTGTTATCTCCAAACTTGAGGAGAAGAACGTGCTTGACGATTTTGTGGTTGTTTTTCTCAGTGACCACGGCGAAATGCTCGGGCAAAAGGGGCTTTGGGAGAAGCAACAGTATTTTGAGGCGTCGGTACGGGTGCCGTTCTTCATATCGTGGCAACAGCGATTTCCTCGCGGCTGTGACATCGTTCAACAGAACGTTTCGCTGGTCGATCTGTTTCCCACTCTCTGCGAGATTGTCAACGTGCCCATACCCGACGGGTTGGATGGATGCTCGCTCGTGCCATTGATGGAGGGACGCGCCGATGGATGGCGAAATGAGGTCTACAGCGAACTGTACCACCCATTTAATGGGCCTTCTGCCATGGTAAAGCGTGATTTCTTGAAATACTTCCGTTTTGAAGGAAAAGGTTGGCCCGACCAACTGTTTGATCTGGCGGTTGATCCGGGTGAAAATCGCAATTTGATTGATGATGCGGCTTACGCCGGTGACTTGGCGGAACTGCGAGCTAAGTTGGACGCCTTTTTGAGGTAATGCTAATTCCCAATCAATGAGTTACACGCATCGGTTAATTGTAGTTGCCCGATTCATCGGGCGTTTTTGATAATAATTATTAACCTATAAGTGACAATCATCGGCGGTTCGTAGTAGTGCAATTCATTGCACGTCTCGGATCGGCTGTAACATTTAGATTTTGAATCCGTACATACTCCGCGCTGTCAGAAATTGCGTCCTCTGTAGGATCAAACGAGCGGATAGCGAGTGCGATAGAGATCCCGCGATCTCCAGGTCGCGACCTGCATTCCCCGTAGGTGCGGTTTCCAACCGCACCTACCGCCATACGCTTGAAAATACGCAATTTTCAGCAGCGTGAAGTATACAATCATCGGTGGTTCGTAGTAGTGCAATTCATTGCACGTCTCGGTTCGGCTATAACATTTAGATAATCATAGGAGTGTGAAATGAATACCGACGAACTTCAGGCAAGAGTGAGGTCGTTAGAAAAGGAGCTACAGGAAGCCCGAGAACTGCTTGCACAATCTACCCACGACGCGGAAGCTTTCACACGGGAACTCTGCCGCACCCGCGCGTTCGCTTTCAGCGCCGAAACGCTTGCCGCCGACGAGGTAATCAACGGCTGTGTCGGTTCTCTTGACCGATACGGGTTCTGTGTCATCGATAACCTCATACCGTCGGACGAAGTTACCGCCGTGTGCGAAGAGGTCAAGGCGGCGCACGTCACTATAGAGCGAAACATGAAAGCGATAAAGGATGTGATAAGTTCGACCGGAAGGGAGGAGCCGAGTTTAAGCGACGGCCTCAACGCGGCGGACGGAGTGGAGTTAAGGCGCGTGCGCCGAGTGAACCATCCTCCGAAGCCTCCCAACGACATCGTTTGGATGCCCCGGTACGCTCGGCATCTCGCTAACCCCTTGGTAACGGGTGTGGCGCGCCGTGTTTTGGACGATCACCTACGCATCGGGCAACTTCATATTCGCATGGTTGAAACAGACAAACCGGACGGGTCTCCGGGCGGTTTTGGCCCCGTTAGCCGCAGAGGACGCTCGGACGCCAGAGGATGGCACACGGATTGGCCCCATGACCTGTCCGCTTACGGGAACAGAGATGCTGGCAGGAACGCCGGTTGCATCCGCCTACCTTTCCCCGACCTCCCCATGTGCTTGGTGATGATTTGGTATCTCACCGATGTCGATGCGAGTTCGGGCGGTACATGGGTCGTGCCCGGTTCCCACAGGGAGAAGCGGAATCCGCGCGGTCACTCCGACGGTATCACGACCTCGGCGCCTATTCCCGGAGATATGCAGGTCACCGCCCCCGCCGGCTCGGTCTATATACAGGACTCGCGGAGTTGGCACGCATCCCCCCTGCACAATTCCAGTGGGCGCGATCGAGTAGCCGTAGTTAACCGGTGGTGTCCGTGGTGGTTGTCTGTTGATGACTATGCCCCGGTCGGAGTAGATAACGCCATTTGCCGCCCGCTGTCCCACGACGAGTATCGTGCCTTGCCCTTCGATCTGCAACCTTTAATGCGGCATCTTTGCCCCGATGAGCAGGACACATTGCAGCAGCCCGTTCTGGATCGGGCATGGATTGCCCATCAGCGCACACTATCGGGACTCCGGAAAATGGAGGAGAACCCTGACAGTCTAGCAGACGCAAACGCCCACATTCGCGTCCCGGTTATGCCTGTAGAGCAAAGATAATCTTCACAATAGGTTTTATCCTACTCTCCGCACCTATTTTTCGGGTTTACAGAATTTATTGGTAGCACCCTATTATCCTCGGCGGAATAATTCATTCAGCAAGCAACACGTTCTAATCGGAGTCTCTTTCCTCGATCCAGAGGATCGAAATGTCAATAGAATGCGACATGTCCAGATTTCCGCGCTCCAGCGGAGATCAAGTGACCTAATAGGGAACGCGATAGAGATCCTCCATGTGGTGTATTGCTAGATAGTGTTACTAGGTAGCGCACCATTATTCCTATCGGAATAATTCATTCAGCAAGTAACACTCCTTTTTCGCTCAATGACTAGCCGTGAAAAGCGTTCCTCCGTGGTCTGGTTTTCACTCCAGCGGAGTGCAATGTCGAGTGTTACTTGAGAGGTATGAAGTTGATGATGGAAGGGCAAAACCGGTCAATCAATCTGACTCACGGTAGTACCTCGGTGATTTTTGCTCGTTTGTGGATATATACTCCAAGATTTGGTATGTGAAAATTCGAGATTGCACAAGTCTATTTTGCGGAAGATGAGTATAAGGTGCGGAATGTAGGTTTTATTATAATGAAACTAATATTTGTCTATACACGGCGATAGGTTCAGTCAACCGAGATTAAACAACTGATTAAGGAGTGCGATAGAGATTCCTTTCCAACCGCACCTACCGAAGTATTGACCGACATAAATGAAAATGACTACGACCGGGAGGGTTAAATAGTGGCGCAAGCACAGAACGAGGAGCATACATGCAACGCCGGCTGGACGGCTGACCCGGGCTCGGTGGGACTGTCGGCGGAAAAACTCCAGCGTATCTCCCCAACCATACAAAAATTTATTGATGAGCAGAAAATCGCGGGAGCAGTCACGATCGTGGCACGGCGTGGCAGAGTTGTCCACTTTGAAGCATACGGCATGAGACATCGCGAAGCGCACGCGCCGATGCAGAAGGACACGATTTTCCGCATCTATTCAATGACCAAGCCGGTTGTTGCAGTGGCGGCGATGATGCTCTATGAGGAGGGATCGCTTAGTCTCCACGTCCCGGTCTCGGATTACCTTCCGGAGTTGGGCGGATTAAAGGTGGCGGTCGACCCGGACGCCGAAGAACTTGTACTGGTTGACTCGATACGAGACATGTCCGTTTTCGACCTGTTTCGTCATACTTCCGGGTTGCCCGGCTCTAGCCGATACCTGGGTGAAAAGTCTCCTATCGAAGTGCTCTATCGGGAAGCGGGTCTGCAGCGCTTAAGCGAGTGCAACTTACAAGAGGTGGTCGAGAGACTCGGCACTGTTCCCTTGCTATACCAGCCGGGTACGCGGTGGCATTACAGCATTGCGGCGGATGTCCTAGCTCGACTGATTGAGGTCATTTCCGGTCTGGCTTTCGACAAGTTCCTAGCCGAAAGGATATTCCAGCCGTTGCACATGAAGGATACCGGTTTCTACGTCCCGCCTGAGAAAATCGAACGGTTTTCCCGTTTGTATGGCCCAGCACGGGATGGTGGTCTGGAGACTATCGTTGCTGCGGAAGGCGGATCCGGCAACATCTCCGAGACGAGTTTTGTCACTCAGCCGAAGTTTCTATCCGGTGGAGGAGGTCTTGTCTCGACAGCGGCTGATTTCATGCGTTTCTGCTTGATGCTAACAGGCGGTGGTATTCTTGATGGGGTGCGGCTGCTGAAAGCGGAAACTGTAGAAATGATGACGCGCAATCAATTGCCGGAAGCGTTGTTGCCGATCGACCGCAAACCCGAAGGTCGAGGCTTTGGTTTGGGCTTCGCGGTTCGCGTCAGGAGAATTGACGCGAATCCCTCGCCTGTCGGTGAGTACGAATGGTACGGCGGAGCCGGCACCGAGTTCTGGATCTCGCCGCACGACGATCTAGCTGTGGTAATCCTAAGCCAGCAACTTCCGATGCAGCAACTCGGACAAGCGCTCAGGCCTGTCATCTACGCGGCAATCGAGGAAAGAGAATAGGCTGTAATTGTAGGAATGATTGTCCGAAACAAATGCCAAATAACGATTTCCTTCTTCGTCTTGCCGATTACAACCTCCTTCCAAATCGGAGTTGTGTTTGGCACCGTGGCAGGTTGGCGACAGGCAAATCACCCGTCAGCGTTAGGATTTTCCCCCGACGAGCATCAAACTGCCGATCAACATATTACTTAAGAGCGCGCCATTATCCTTGTCAGAATAATTCTTACAGCAAGTAACACTCCTTTTTCGCTCAATGACTAGCCGTGAACAGCGTTCCTTCGTGGCCTGGTTTTCACTCCAGCGGAGTGCTATGTCAATAGAACACGATTCCTCCTCGCGTCTGCACTCCAGCGGAGTGCCATGTTAATAGAATCGTGATGGGTCCAACCTCCGCTCCAGCGGAGATCAAGCGACTGGATAAGGAGCGCGATAGAGATCCTCAATGTGGTGTGTTACTTGGAAGCGCCCCATTATCCCTATCGGAATAATTCTTTCAGCTAGTAACTGAATCACATTTCCAGCTAGGAGGGAATCAAGCGAGTGGATAACGAGTACGATAGAGATCCCTCAGGCATGTTGCGTGCGACAATTAATTCACGAGGAAACTTTCTACAACTGACTTCGCTACCGATTCTTCAATCAGGCTCTAGCGCTGGAGAGACTGCCAGACACGGACTCGCGCCATAGTTTGAGTCTGTGACAAACATGAAACAGTATTACAAGCGAGTTGCAACAATCTCAAACCTCTACTCAAGATGGAATCGATGTCGAGCGTCGCTACAGCGGCGCTCAACTATCCTCCGCGTGATTTTGACGCTGTTTCCGCTATCGATCTCGTACGGAGACGGGCTTGGTCCGCAAGATCGCTTCGAGATGCTCAGGGAGCTTGTCCTTGCCGGCGAAGTACCCATCGTGGATGTTTACGCAACGCCTGCTGACTATGAGACGGCAACGGGGAATGCCATCCCCCAATTCAACGAAGCACCTGAGTTGTGCGAAAAAGTCGCGACGGGCGAGTTGCCGCCTGTTGAAGAAAGACTCCCGTTGGAGCCGTTGGTCTATGTACCCGTAGACGGCATCGGGGAGTATGGTGGATTCTGGCGAAAAATATACCTGCCGGGACCTACATCAAACAAATTGTGGGACGCCATGGTCACGCATCCCGTCAACTATTCATCGGACGTGCAATCGCTCGAACCCAATGTATTCAAAGGTTGGAAAGTGAATGACGACTCCACGGTGTACACCTTCTTCATGCGCGAAGGCATGAGATGGAGCGACGGAATGCCGTTCAATGCCGGTGCGGTGATGTTCTGGTATGAGGCGTTTGCGCTGAATGAGACACTCAATCCGAGCGGCGTTTCCAGCTTGAAGAGCTCGAATGGCGAAATGGGGGTCATTGAGAAAATTGACGATTATACGATTCAAATTACATTCAACCTAACCAATCCGCTGTTCCTTGATAAGATGGGCCGCTTTCAATTTCATCCGTATCTTCCCGAGCACTACATGGGACAGTTTCATCCAGAGTACAGTGGCCCCGAAGCACTGAGCGACACGTTGAAAGAGGAGGGGTTCGCATCTTGGGAACAACTGTTCAACGCCAAAATGGATGTATGGAGCACCGGAGTTCTGGGGATTAGTCATCCCGGTGCGCCGACGATATCTCCATGGATGGCGATAAATGAGAGGGGTTCTCTTGTCTGGGTGCTTGAGAGAAATCCGTACTACTTCAAAGTCGATCCGGAAGGAAACCAGCTTCCGTACCTTGATGGGGTACAGAACTTCCTTGTCAACGAACTGGAGACTGGATACCTCAAGATATTCGCCGGCGATGTGGACGTGGAATTTGCTTGCTGCGATAATCCATCACACTTTAGAGAAAATGAAGAGGTCGGGGATTACCGTACGACGCCTGCGTTCGGTAGCCCGGGATTTGTCACGACAATCTTCTTTAATTTGACCCATGAAAATTCTGCTGTACGCCAAGTCTTTCTGGACAGGCGGTTTCGCGTTGCGCTTTCGGTGGCTATGGATCGGGATGAAATGAACGAAGTCTTCCGGGATGGTCTCATGATTGTGTCCAATGCGGCGCCGGCTAATGGGCCTCCATATCATGGTGAAGCGGAGAAGTACACCGCCTACACACGTCATGACCCCGGTATGGCAAATCGGTTGCTGGACGAGATGGGGTTGAAATGGGATGCCAATCGGGAAACGAGATTGCTTCCGGACGGATCGCCGGCGCAGTTCGTTCTAATGGCACGCACCGATCTGCGCGTGTCTGATGTTCCCATGTTGGAGATGCTTCAGCAGGATTGGAAGGCTGTCGGTATCGACATTTCCATCAATCCGCGTGAAACAGCATTCATTGCCGAACGAGTGGCTGCCAATAAGTTTGACATGTTTACCGGCGACGGTACTTTTGGCGGCGGCGTGCGTCCGACCCGTCCGGGCGTTCGGAGCTCAATGGTGCCGAGCAACCCGGTTTCATGGAACCAGGCGTCTCCGCGTTGGACACAGTGGATGCATTCCGAAGGGACTGAAGGCAACGAGCCGCCGGAAGAATTCAAACGTCTTTACGAACTATACCGGGAATTTCTGCTTGAAACGGATGAAGGAACGAGAATTGCGCTAGAAAACGAGATGCTTGCCATTCACGCCGAAAACTTATGGTTCCTAGTGGTGCTTAAAATTGCTGCCATTTCACCGACGCGAAACATCATCGTTCACAACCGGATGGAAAACGTGCCACTTCCTTTACCCGGGGATTACACCTACGGAAAACCGGAAACGTGGTCGATTGGCATAAGGTAGTTGTCAATATGAATTCAGATAGCAATCCAGACAGGGAATGGCTTATAGACATAAAGGATCTCCACGTCACATTCTCTCAGGACGACGAAACGGTCAACGCCGTGAACGGTGTAGACATCCGCGTGCATAAGGGCGAGGCGGTCGGGATTGTCGGGGAGAGCGGCTGCGGAAAGACGGTCACGTCGTACTCGCTCCTGAATATACTTCCCTCAAACGGAAGAATCGTATCTGGCGAAGTGAGGTACCGCGAGGGTAACGGGAGTATAATCGACATAACGAAACTTAACCCGCGAAGTCGAGAAATGAGGAAGCTGAGGGGTGGCGAAATAGCCATGATATTCCAAGAACCGATGGCATCTTTCAGCCCTGTTCACACAATCAAGGACCAGATCGCGGAAGGGATTCTGCTGCACCAGCCTCCCAAGGACAAGAAAGTCAGAGAGAAGATTATCGAGTACCTCGGCATGGTGGGCATTTCAAATCCGGAGCGAGCGATAGACGCTTATCCATTTCAACTCAGCGGAGGTATGAGGCAGCGGGCGATGATAGCCATGGCTTTAGCCTGCAATCCAAAGGTGCTTGTTGCCGACGAACCTACGACCGCTCTTGATGTGACCATTCAAGCGCAGGTACTAATGCTTATCAAGAAGATGCAGCAGGAGCTAGGTCTTGCTCTTGTCCTGATTACGCATGATCTCGGCATCATCGCACACATGGCGGACTTTGTTTACGTGATGTATCTTGGGCGCGTCGTCGAGAAGGGCCCGGTAGCCACGATATTCGACAGTCCGAAACACCCGTATACACGAGATCTCATTCGATCAATCCCCAAGCTTGACAGACCGGAAAAGAGGCTTGCCACCATCCAAGGGAATGTGCCCGATGCATCTCGTCTGCCAGCCGGATGCGCGTTCCACCCGCGTTGTCGTGAGATTATAGGAGAAATATGTCGTCAAACCCAGCCAGTTCTGGAGGAGGTTGAAGCAGATCATTTTGCCGCTTGCTTTCTCCATTCACCCAAAAGGGAGATAGAGCCAGGTACAGGAGAAAGTGAAATTGTCCAACAACCACAATGAATCTATCTTGGACGTTCGCCATCTTAAGAAATACTTTCCCATTGAGAAGGGCTTCCTTCGACGGGTTTCCGGTTACGTCCGTGCGGTTGATGACGTATGTTTTTCGGTGCAGAAGGGCCAGACCATGGGGCTAGTAGGAGAGAGCGGGTGTGGCAAGACGACGACGGCATGGACGATCCTACGACTACACGAAGCAACTGCCGGTAGAATTTTCTTCAAGACCGGCAACAACGAAATTGTGGATATGGCGGCAGTTGAGAAGGTACGGTTGAAAGAGATTCGTCGGTACATGGGCGTCGTGTTTCAAGATCCATACGCTTCGCTCAACCCCCGCAAAACAGTCTTGGATATTGTGGCTGATCCCCTCCTTAACTACGGTATAAAGCGCGACGAACGCGAGGCACGCGTGACGGAATTGCTTACCATGGTGGGGTTGGACCCAAGTTTTATGCCAAGGTACCCCCACGCTTTCAGCGGCGGGCAAAGACAACGAATCGGAATTGCCCGAGCGCTGGCGCTAAGCCCTTCGCTGGTTATCGCAGATGAGCCGGTGTCCGCGCTTGATGTGTCTGTGCAAGCGCAAATCCTGAACCTGCTGAGCGATCTAAGGGATGGATTGGGGCTGAGTTATCTGTTTATCGCACACGATTTGAGTGTAATCCAACACATCTGTGACCGGGTAGCTGTGATGTACATGGGATCGATAGTCGAAGAGGCAGACACGGAGGAGTTGTTTTCGCAGCCGATGCATCCCTACACGACCAGCTTGATGGCGGCATTACCTGTGCCGGATCCCCACAAACCCTGGAGTCCGGGGTTGAGCGGAGAGGTGGGAAAGCCATCGGAAAAGGGCAGTGGGTGTGTGTTTGCTCATCGTTGTCCATACGCCGCCCAAATCTGTCACGATGAAACGCCATCGCTTGAGACCAAGACAACAGACACGAAAGATTCGCATCTTGTTGCTTGCCATTTTGCAGATGAACTCGACTTTGACGCCTAAAGAACCAGACCCCCGATTTTTCCTTTGCTATCGAGGTTTGAATACCGCTGTTTCGCTGCCGGCGATTCTTGCAACGGGAAAGGATTGCTGATTCATAATCAACAGTTTTCATTTGTGATTCAAGCGTTATGCAAAGCTACATTATCCGCCGACTTCTGTACTTCATTCCAACCCTGATTCTCATCTCGGTAATCTCGTTTGCTATTATTCAAGCGCCTCCCGGGGACTTTGTGACCACATTGGCTGTACAAATGGAAGCGCGGGGCGATCAGGTTGACGAGGATTTAATCAATGCCCTGAGAGCGCGCTACGGATTGGGAAAACCGTTATGGCAGCAATATCTTATATGGATCGGTAACATCCTGCAAGGCGACCTTGGGGTATCCATGGCGTACAACCAACCGGTGTCGCGGATAATCATGGATCGCCTGCCGTGGAGCCTCCTTTTTTCATTTTCGGCATTCATAATCGTCTATTCAATCGGGTTCCCCATTGGGTTTCTCTCGGCGGTGCGCCAATACTCGATTTTGGACTACGTCCTTACGTTCATTGGGTTCATCGGCCTCGCCACTCCAAACTTTCTGCTTGCCTTGGTTCTGTTATGGGCATACTTTGAAGCTACCGGACAGGCACTGGTAGGCATCTTTTCGGTGGAATATGCCGTGGCGTCATGGAGTTTTGGAAAGTTTTTTGACCTGCTCAATCATCTATGGATCCCCGCCGTGATTATTGGAACAGCGGGTACGGCAGGCCTGATCCGGATCGTCCGCGCGAATCTGCTTGATGAGTTAAAAAAACTGTACGTCACGACTGCTAGGGCAAAGGGTGTGTCCGAGATTAGGCTCATCCTCAAATATCCGGTGCGGTTGGCAATCAATCCCGTCATCAGCAATATCGGCTATGTGTTGCCCGCCCTGATTAGTGGAGAGGTGATTACATCAATTGTTATTGGACTCCCTACGATTGGACCGGTGTTATTGCGTGCACTCCAAACGGAAGATATGTTTTTGGCAGGTAGCATCGTGCTGATCCTGAGTGTTCTTACGCTGGTAGGAACTTTGGTGTCTGACCTTCTGCTCGCAGTTACCGATCCGAGAATCAGGCATGGTGTGTAGGGATTACTTAGACCTGGCTCACTTTTTTCAGTGTATTAATAGGGAGATTAAGTCTCGCCAAAACGGGGCAAGGGGATTTGCTATCGCGCTCGCTATTCACTTGCTTGATGGATCTCTATCGCGGGGGATTTGCTATCGCGCTCAATATTCATTCGCTTGATCGTTATCCACTCCCTTGATCCCCGCCTACCGGGTTTGGTGTGCAGGAAGATGGCATTACAGCATCTGAGCAAGTAAACGAATTGCCTATGAGCGACAGAGCACAGAATAGTGATGATTCTCAATCTCAAGTTGACGATAGATTTGTCCATCAAGTGCCACCAGAATCCTCGGCGTTTTCCAGTGCTTCTCAATGGCAGTTGATTCGGTGGAGATTCCTTAAGCATCGCGTAGCAGTCATCGCGCTCGGCGTCCTGTCTCTCCTCTATGTTTGCGCCATGTTCGCCGAGTTTGTCGCCCCTTACAATCCGCGCAGCACAGACCCAAGATATACCCATGCCCCGCCGCAGCGAATAAGAATCTTCCACAGCGGAAAACTTTCTTTACCATTCGTCTATCCCGTCGTAAAGGGACGAGATCCGCAGACACTAGCGACGAAATACTCCGAGGATATGGATACTCCGCTAAAGTTGCGGCTATTTGTACGTGGCGACCCTTACAGATTGTGGGGGTTGATTGGGAGCAACATACACTTGTTCGGCGTAAAGCGCGAAAGGTTCATGCTCTTTGGTGGAGACGCTGCCGGACGCGATCTCTTCTCCAGGACAATCTTCGGTGCGAGACTTTCTCTTACAATCGGTCTTTTGGGCGTCTTCTTGGCGCTTCTATTGGGAATCCTACTCGGGGGGACATCGGGCTATTTCGGTGGCACTTTGGACCTGCTGATTCAGCGACTCATTGAGACACTGCGAAGCATACCCACCCTTCCGCTATGGCTTGCGTTGAGTGTCGCTCTACCTGACCACTGGTCTATACCTCAACGTTTTCTGGCAATTACGGTCGTGCTTTCCATCGTCGGGTGGGCGGACCTTGCCCGCGAGGTGAGAGGAAAGTTCATGTCCCTGCGCGAGGAGGACTTTGTACGGGCGGCAGAGTTGGGCGGTGCGAGCACGAGGCGACTAATTTTCTCCCACATGCTGCCCTCGTTTTACAGTCACATTATTGCTGCGACCACGCTCAGCGTCCCCGGGATGATACTTGGTGAAACCACGTTGAGTTTTCTAGGTCTTGGTTTGCAGGCGCCGGCGATTAGTTGGGGTGTGTTGCTGAGCGACGCGCAGCATTTCCGAGTCATCTCTCAAACGCCGTGGTTTTTGATTCCTGGCTTGTTTGTTATCATTACCGTTCTCGCGTTCAACTTCTTGGGCGATGGTTTGCGAGACGCAGCTGATCCGTATGCCAACTAGTGGTCTTTTTCTCGGAGGTGAATCGATTGCTTTGATGTGGGGAGGGCTAGTATTTAAATCTCCAGATTCCTGCGAGTTGTTCCGTTAATTCGGTGAGCGGTTGCTACCGCTTCATTCAGAAGTTAAATGCTGTATGCCCAGGCACGGAGGCAGTGATTCGACATTAGAAACGGGCACGCAATAACACAAGTGAGATGTCCGTAGATCGAGTTCGTGACATGCCGAAAAGCCCTGACTTGTGGATTTCATCTCGTAAACCGTCGAGAAACTTGTCTTCCTGGCGACTATTAAATGTCATTGCAGCTTGCACGCCTCCATAAACATTGCCTGCATAGAAGAATAGCCCCAGCAGCCCCACCGGTATGGCTACTTCATACTGCTCCCGATTGATGTAGTATGCCGTCCCCGCTCCGATTGTTCCAATAACAGTTAGCGATTGGAGGCCATCCAAAAAGCGGCCGCTATAAGCTTGTCCAAGCCCCGGTATGATCGCCGAGAGCAAACCACTGAAGGTTGGAGAGCGCTGAGGCATCAACTTGCTGCTTCTTACCATACGTACGAGCCGATTGCTCGCCTCTGCGAACCGCGTATCCGGATATTTGACGGCAATCTTTTCCCATGTCTTTGATGCTTTCTCCCAATCTTTGCCCTCCATTTGCACGGTTGCAATCATGAACTGCGCACGTGGTGCCAGATCACTCTCGGGATGTGTTGACAAGAACTGTTGTAACGATCGAATCGCCACCTCTTTATTTCCCTCCAAGAGCTGGCATTGGGCGATATTGGATTGTGCCCGCTGCATTAAGGGACTGTGCCGATAGTTATCAATTAAGTGCTGGTAGGCTTGAATTGCCGATGCCAATCTGCCCGCGTTCTGATAGGATGCGGCGAAACGAAATTGGACAAAATCGCTATTTTCTTCTCCAGGAAACAGAAAGAGATAACGCCTGTATTCGTGTGCCGCGTTGAGATAATCCTCCTCGTTAAACAGAGAGTCGGCAAAATCAAGCAAGTCGCTTTTATTGAATTCTTGAGAATGTGCGGTGGGAAGCCATGCAAAAAACAGTATTACGACGGGAAACAGAGAGACGAGCCGGCCATGCGTTTTTGTCATTTTCTTGCTTAAGATTCGAATGCAGCGCCAACATCCTTTTTATGAGGAAGCATAAATTTGGCATCTGCATCGGTGGGGACGTTTGTCTTCAAGGTACGGGGTCATAGGCAGATCCTTCAAACACGGGATAGTAATTGTGACTTCCGCTATGACATCGCAATAGTCGGTCACTTGACATCAGTAGACCCTTTAGACCGTAGCGGCGAATGGCTGCCAAACCGTAACGCGAACAACTCGGCTGAAAACTACATACAGCTCCATCTTGATGCGTAATTACTTCTCGATGCAGTCGGATTGGTAGGATTAATAGTAGTCGAAGGCTGGCACTTACTGAACCAATCTGTTGTTGCGGATTCGAGTCTGACGACTTGGATTCGGCGGCGTTACTGAATGACACTGACTGGTAGGCGAGATTTTGGGCAAGTGCTTTTTCCAACAGTGTTGCCTTTAGCGTGCCAGAGATATCGGCTTGAATCGGTATCGTGAGCAATATCAGAAAACCGCCCACAGTGATTAAGCTGAGAAAACAGCGGGTGGAGCGGAACTTCTGTGAGATGATATCTACAAAGCGATTCGCCAATTTCGTCACTTTTTTAGTCGATTCGTTACAGATTCTGCAAGTTATCGGCTTGTTCTTTAAGAGCCTCTTTCCCAAAATCGAAGATTTGAATGCCAATTTCCAATAGTGAGGGGCCAAAGCGGGAATTTTTGATTATCGTATCTATGGATTCGTCTCCAAAACGGTGCGCCAACATGAATGCAATGGCAAGCAACACACAACTTGCTACAATGCCAAACGCACCACCAACGAGACTGTTTATCCAGCCTAAAACCCCGGTATCAAGAACTTCCTGAACACGCCCAAACACTATGTCAATTACTATAGTAACCACTAGCGTGATTACAATCACACTCACCCACTTCACTGTTCCTCGATCTTCAATCCAATGTCCCAGAATTGGCGCGAGTGTCCCCCACAATTGGTTTGCGGTAAAAAGGCCAGCAGAGATGGCAGCAATTCCCCAAACACTACGCGTAAAGCCAGCGCGGAAACACTTGACGCCGCCCAAGGTCACGAGCACGATGATCGCGATATCAAGTTTCGCCACGGTCAATCACCTCTTTCCACATGTTCATGATAGTCTCATCTGTTTCACCAAAAAATTGTTGAAATGCAACGTCGGGCATAACACCATTACCAATGCAACAAAGGAAATCGCAAATTCGGGAAAAGCCATTTTGGTGAATCAAATACTCCATGAACCCAGTTGATTGCAGGTATGCTAACTTTCGCCGATCTGGCGACATGTTGCCGAATTGCTGCTGAAGTTCACAAAACGGTAAGAACTGACGTTTATGATATGCCCGCTGCAAACGTGTTCTCTCAAACTTCATGATAGGTCGAGCCAGAATCTGAGCAAGTCCTTCGTTGAACCACACGGGACACTGCCGGTGCGTCAATAAGTCCACAAGCAGATGAACCCACTCGTGGCGAATCAGTGCCAGTAATAGCCCAAGATTAGGCTCTTGATAAACGCTGGTAGTGAGTCGAATGTACCCCCCGTAGTCGGAAACCCCTGAAAAAGAGAAGGTGGAATTAGCAGGAGTATGCTTTTGGATCTCCACATCATCATGAAATTCGATATCATCAAGCACAATCGAGACTTCTCGTGGAGGGTAACATTGGAGGAGTTCACCTAGTTCATGGGAGGTCCGTTCAATAAGTTGGCATAAGAACCACCGCGTTTTCAACGGGATTGTGTCGTCACACTCAAGAACGAAATATTCGCGCCTAATTCTCGGGCAGGAATCGGTGTCTTTGTACTCGACTAGTAGTTCATCGGGCGGTTCCGAATTTAGATTACACTCGTGGATTAACGCCTCATAAACCTGTTTTTCTTCACGAACGCGTTCCCTGCGCCTCAAGGCGATTGAATAATCCGGTCGTAACTTCAGCGCATCTTCCAAACAATCCAACGCATCGTCCCACCGGCCTATCATTTCGTATGATTTGGATAAATCGGCGTACACCTCTGCGCGGGTGGCGTCGATCTCCAGTCCATTCAGGTAGTGCCGGATAGCGTGAGCGTAGCGACCACGTTGAAAACAGTCGGTAGCGTGATTGAAGTGCGTCGCTGCGACTTGTGTCTGATTCATTGGCGTTCTTAAGAAAATTTGAGTCCAAAAATGTGGGTCGGATTCTCCTCTCATGGTTAGACGCCTCAGACACGTAAAGCGCTTAAAATATAATAAAAACCCGACTGTTCACCGTGTTATCAAGATGGTGAAAACAGTCGGGAATATGAAGAAACAAACGACTTGCGTATAAGATACTTCGGTTATGAGTGTTCGATGGCTATTACTTCGCAGGTGATGCCGCCTAGCTTAATGACAGCCCCCACATTGATTCTTGTAGGCGCTTCTATTCGGATGCCATCAACATAGGTTCCATTTGTGCTGCCCAAGTCTCTGAGATGTATATCCCCATTCGTCAGTTCGAATCCGGCATGGCGTCGCGAGAGCCTTCCTGTCGAGTCGGCAAGACGAAGGCTCGTTGTTGTGCCACGCCCTATTGTCATCTCCCGTACGCTTACCGTATAAGGTTGTCCGATATCTGTGCCGGCTACGGCCTTAAAGGTAACGTGAAATGCACCGTCTTCTCGACGCAGTTCGGTAACCTGAAGCACCTGATCCCCAATGATTATTTGGGAGGCAAGATAGATCGGTGTTGGGCTTGAGATTCGCTGCTCGTCGACAAATGTGCCGTTGCTACTGTTGAGATCTGTAATATGCAATTCCTCGTTTTCAATACTCAGTACGGCATGTTTACGCGAGGCGATGGCATTATTCTTCAACTGGATGGCTGAATCGGTTCCCCGTCCAATCGTCATCTGTGCGAACACAAGATTAAATTCACTTCCCACCTGGTCGCCCTGAATGACTTTTAACTTTAGGCTGCGGTTTTGCACCGTCGGAGAAGGAAGATGATTTGCGTTGCTGCTTTCCGGCTCCACGACAATTGTTTCATCAAGAGAAGTGTCTGCTCCAGAGGGACTCGGCGCAGCGCCCGGAGTTGGAGAGTAAGCTAACTCACTATCGCTTCCAACTTGCTCAGGGCTATACACCGGTTCCAATGCGATGCCATCCATGCTCCATGACTCGGATTCCGGTAATGGCCGACTAACGTTTCTCATTAGCGCGTGCGCAATTCGTTCTTTTGCCCCCGGACGAGGTTGAATTCCCTCGGTCCGCTGGAACTGATAATGCGTGAAATCGACTAGTTCTCTTAAAGGTCCCAGTTCTGTCGATTCTTGGCACGCTTTTAACACCTGTCTGTGCTTACGTGACAACTTCTCGCCTTTAAGCCAACGCGTGTAAACATCTAACATTTCTGCGTGATGAACCTCATCCCCGCGTTCGTGGCTTGGCTTAAATCTTTTCCAAAAATTCATTAACCTATTCCTCCCATCAGTGAATCAACTGAATCCCTTTTCTATTTAAAATTTGGCGGAGTTCACCTGCACAGCGAAAGATCCAAATCTTCACCGTGCCCTCTTTACGCTGGAGAATGTGTGAAATCTCGGCGATGCTACATCCCTCTATATGACGTAAAACCCATGCAAGCCGGTGATTCGGCTTTGTCACTTGAAGGAGAGCCTGTTCCACAATTTCCTGAACTTCTTGGGATTCAAGCTGTTTGTCAGGAGTTGGTTTGCTGTCTTCGTATTCGCTAAGTGGCACGTCAGCTTCGTCCTCCATGCTTAGAAGAGATTCACGAATCCTTTCTTTCTTCCGTATTGCGTCAATAATAGTATTTTTCGCAACAACGTTTAACCATGATTGAAAACTCCCCTGATTGGTATCCCACTTTTCGATCTTTTGCCACACTTTGACAAATATATCTAGACTGATCTCTTCACTGTCTTGGTGGTTACCTAGCATCCGGTAAGTTTTACTGTAAACCCAGTTGTAATGCTTATCAAAAAGAGCCCGAAATGCGGCCTCATCATGGTTCTTTGTAAGCTTTGCTAGGTCAGTATCTTCCTGAGCTGAGGGGTCGTCAATCATCCGGTGCACCAAAGTTCGTGTCCTCCTTTGCCCCGAGCACTTCAGACCCTGTTGCTACAACCTTCAACGCTCGTGAAGGACACGCGTTTCAAAAAAACAAAAGGATTTCAAGAACATGAATCTCACTGTTCAAGCAATGGTAAAACTACACACGTAGCCACAATTTCCCGAATTATACCATCTACATCGGAAAAATACCATAATTACTTTTTGTGGTTCAATCGGATTAGATAGTCATTGATTAGAACACGGCAGTGGGATCTCCTGATTAGTTTGGATTGCGGCAATTCATGGGATAGCAAACTGAACCATAAATTCTTGCGACTGTGTGTTGGCTATGGTATAATATGTCATTGACCGACAGTTGAGAACCACGGTGCGTTTAGCTAGGAGAAGCGGAAGATGGCGTATGTGATTTGTGAACCCTGCGTTGATGTCAAGGACACGGCTTGTGTTGATGTTTGTCCCGTTGATTGCATTCATACTGTCGATGGTGACAATCAACTCTACATCAATCCGGATGAGTGCATTGATTGCGCCGCATGTGAGCCAGCCTGTCCTGTCAACGCAATCTTTATGCATGACGAGGTTCCAGCAGAATGGAATTCTTATATTGAAATAAACGAGAAATTTTTTGAAACGTTCGTTAAACCCGATGCTGGCGGGGACGCCGCCGGAGGCGCCGGTGGTGACGGACAGACAGCAGACAAAAGACAAGGGATTCCGGAAGAATTTGTTCAACTGCCCGATGTGCCGGACTCCTCAATTCGCCCGGCTTTACGTCTATTCATAACGCTTACGCAACCGGTGTTGGGCGCATTTTCCGCGAAGTTCAAGAGTGAACTGGAAGAACTGGTTGACAATTCGCGGATATTTAGCGCTGCCGTTTCAACTGGAATCAACTGTTTGATTAATTTAACACTTTATCCTGTTTTGCTTTTCCTATTTGCCGTTAAAGGACGAGGTGTTGGTCTCTTTACGGCTGAGAGCAATTTTGCCATTTTCATTGGTGTTGTGTTCGCGATGGTTGAAGGGCTTTATCGCTTCAAGGATGACTTGGTATCTACGGAAAGCGAAGAAAAATCACGGTACCGAGCCGCATTTTACGGCTGGATACCATCATTTATTGCACAGATGATTCTTGCGGCGCTTAAATCTGCTATTGTTTCACAGCCAAGTGCACCGCGTTCAAGTGTGCCGGGAGCGGTTCTAACAGATGGCCCAATCTACTCAGATGATTTGAGAGAACGGTATCGTCGTTACGGGATGGTGAATCGTATACAGGAAGAATCGGATTACTACCAGATCGAAATCGAGTTTCCGCGCTGGGTGCCCGACTCCGTGTATAAGAAGCAGTTCGATCTTCCCGATCGAATGCCCGATTACGCATATCAAATCGACTTGCAGGATGACACGTTAACCGTCGAAGCCAAATTGGAGGACCCGCGTTTCTCTCAGGTTCTAGGACGAGCGAGTTCGTTTCCGAACGGGTTCAGGAACACGTTCCAAGTCGAAGGGCAGCCGAACGATTATCGTGCGGATCTACGCGATAAGGTGCTTGAGGTAATCGTTCCGAAAGCTGGAAAAGCTGCTGACCTTGTGATTGAACAACCGGTGCATTACGCCAAACTGAAGGGGTAGTAATCACAACACACTTCGGTCCGAATAATTCAGCAGATCGCCATACTATTTTTATCCATTTCCTACAATGCGGAATCTAGAGTGCCTTCTAGATTCCGCATTTTCATTTTAGCGCATTTCATTGCGAGAATCCGTATGTTGGACAAGAAAATACTCGCAGAATGGGACAGAAAACATCTTTGGCATCCATTCACACAGATGAAGGAATGGATGGAGGAAATACCGGTTATCGTTGAACGGGGGGAAGGGATTTACCTGATTGATACGGAAGGCAATCGGTACATTGATGGGGTTGCCTCAATGTGGACAAACATCCATGGCCATAACCGGAAAGAAATCAATGATGCCATCACGGCACAACTTAATAAGATTGCGCATTCCACGTTATTGGGATACGCTAACGTTCCGGCGATTCAACTCGCGAAAAAACTGGTAGAGATTACACCGCACGGGCTGAACAGGGTTTTTTATTCCGATGATGGCGCCACATCGGTCGAAGTCGCTTTGAAAATGGCATATCAATATTGGCGACAGAAGGGAGAGTCACGACGGGACGTTTATTTACATCTCGACGCGGCCTATCACGGCGATACTGTAGGCGCAATGAGCGTAGGCGGAATAGACCTATTTCACAAAACATTTGATGGACTTCTATTTGAAAGTGCGGCAACGCCCGCGCCTCATGTCTATCGGTCTGTAGTTGGGCAGGACTCCGACACGGTAAGAGACTACTGTTTGCGTGAGATGGAAAAGGTACTGCAAACGCGCGAAGGCGAAATCGCCGCGGTTATCTTAGAGCCACTTATCCAGGGGGCAGGCGGCATGATTGTCTCGCCAAAGGGATTTCTGAAAGGCGCAGCGGCGCTCGCGCGGAAGTATAACACGCTTCTCATCCTTGATGAGGTAATGACAGGTTTCGGACGCACGGGGAAAATGTGGGGATGTGAACACGAGGAGGTTGTACCGGATATTCTATGCTCCGCCAAGGGACTAACAGGAGGATACCTTCCCTTGGCTGCCACCTTGACAACTGATGAAGTTTTCAATGCATTCCTCGGAGATTACAGGGATTTCAGGACATTCTTCCATGGACATACCTTTACAGGCAATCAGTTGGGGTGTGCAGCCGCATTGGCAAACATCAATCTCTTCGAGGAAAAAGACCTGATTCACCAGATTCAACCTACGATTGAACACTTCAAAGATCGGCTTCAGGAATTCTATGCCCTCGACCACGTTGGGGATGTGCGCGTCTGTGGATTGGCAGCCGGCATAGAACTGGTAAGAAACACAGTCAGCAAAGAGGAGTATCCGGCAGCAGAAAAGGTGGGCATGCGGGTGTGCCAAGAAGCATTAAGGAATGGCGCGATGTTACGGCCGCTCGTGAGTGTCATTGTCCTGATGCCACCGTTGCAAATCACCATCGCTGAACTTGATCGGCTACTTGAGATTGTATACAACGCCATCGAACGAGTTACGAGCGAACAATCCAGAGCATAATTGCCAATTTCTGTTTTTTATTTGCGTAAGAAATTCAACCCCGGCGTCCCGCATTACCGAAGTCGGTTTTCGTAGGGAAAGGTAACAATGTTGACGGCAAGTTTCTGATTTGGTACCGGTGCAATCCGGAAGGGTAGGAGTTTATTAACGATTCGGAACGGGCAGGAGGAGTGAAAGTTTGAAATCCTATAAAACGTTGCAGGTAGCTATGGTCAGACGGTGAGGAATCAATTTGCAAAGTTTGCACTGCCAACAGCAACATTCTCTGCCGCGTCAGTCACTTGAATTGTTATTGTGTGTGCTCCGGTCGGAAGCGATCTTGTTTGGAGCAGCAACGTCTCCTTTTTGGAATCAAATATACCGTCCTCGGGAAAGATAACCTTCCAGTGTTCGTCACCATCGATCTTGTACACCGCCTTTTGAATATGACTTGATGCGTCCTCGGTGGTGCAGGTGATTTTGTATGTTCCATTTCCATTGGCGGCAGCTACGACATTTCCGACCGATGGCTGGGTATTATCAATATCAAAAGGTTTGCTCATTTTCTCGGAGGATTTCGCCCAAGCCGGGGGATTACTAAGTTTGTCCGTTGCCTCGACTTTGATGATATAACGTCCGTCCGGCATTGACGTTGTGTCCCAATTATAGCTGGTGGTTGTCAGTTCTTTCTTTAGAAGTTTCCAGTTCGTCTCGTCAATCCGCTTGTAATAAACGGTAAATTGCAGCGTATCTTTGTTCAAATCTTCTATCTTCCATTGGACAGTCCACTGCTTTGACTGGTTTCCCGAACGTTTTGGAGGTCCGCTCTCACGGGGACGTGGGCTAGGCGGCGCTCCAGTTTCCTTTGGTTCGTTTCCGGGCTGAATTTCAACCTCTGTGAATCGAGGTTCAATGTTGGCTTGAGCGGAAGCCAGAACAACTTTTTTGAGCACGGGTGTTTGTGATGAATCACTCGCCATAAGTTTCGCACGCCACTGGATATACCGCGCGGAAGGACTTGCAATTTGACTGCCTTCCGGGTCGATCAATTCATCTGACCACTTGCTCCATGTGTTATCGGGCTTCTTGGTGTTGCCGGACCGTGTTGCGCAAGAAATAGATGTCCCCTCTTCCAGACTTGCCTCCCACCGCAATTTTCCCCAACGAGATATGGCTCGGGTGTTGTGCGGTTTGGACTTAATGGTACCTTCCGCCTTATATTCTGTCATGAGTTCGTAGATTTTTGCGGAATTTCCGGTGCCTAGTAGCAGTTTGTCTGTACTCGCTGCGCGGTGCATGGCTAGTATCTGGCTAGCCTCGCATTTTCCCACGGAAATGGAATCCCCGTCAATATCAACCTTATAAATCTTTCCTTCATCACCTGTCCCAATCAGCAGCTGATTGTCGCCTTCGAAAACCATAGATAGTATGAGTGGTACCGGGGCAGTCCAGATTTTCGACACAACACCATCTTTCCGGATCTGGTATATGTAAGATTTCTTTTCCTCAGGAGGGCCACCACCCGAAGGCGGTGGAGGCGCGGGGCGATTCTGGCTACCCGGTTGCGGCGGCGCCGATGTAATCGCGGCGGCATAAATATTATCGTCCGCGCCTGCTATGAGCACGGGAACCTCTTTTTCAGCGGTTTGATGTACAACTGACGCTTCGCCATCAACGGAGATGCGGTAAATTATCCCTTTGCCGCCACTGCCAGCATACAGAGAATTTTCGTGGTAAAGCAAACTTCTGATATTGGTCTCTTCCGAATCAAAGAGTACCGTGGCTTCACCGGTCGATGGAATCTTGTAGATTTTCCCGGCGGTGCCGGTGGCTGCGTAGAGATTGCCGCTATCGTCGAATGTCAACGCCCATACATACTTTTCTTCGGAACTCAGTATTGTCGTCGGCGGGACGTTTTCGCCGGTAATCTTGTAGATCAGCCCATCCGGTCCCGTTCCGGCATAGATATTATCGTTTGCGTCTACAGTTAGACTTAGAATCGAGACTTCGGGAGAATCGTAGAAGAGTGACGACTGACCGTCCGAGGCGATCCGATATATTTTGCCCTGATTTCCTGTTCCGGCATAGACATTCCCTTTTGAATCTTCAGCGAGGCACCAAACGTAAATTTCTTCTTGTATCTCCGCAAATTGGTCGATTTTCTGTGCCAAGAGAACCTCGCCTTCACTTGTAACCGATACGTCCTTGAGAGTACCGGCTTCAAAGTTCTTCTGGCTGCTTTGCTCCCAGATTGATGTGGTTACCGCCGACAACGGAGTGATGCAAAAAAGGCAGAGTACAAGAATAGCCAAGATCAAACGAAAAGACATCGGGAAAGAGCCTCCTTTAAATCCATGTTGGGAAATCATGCCAATCGAATCTGTACCTCATGTAGGAAAGAATTGGGTGGAAAGACGGATAAGATGCCGCATTTTTCATCGTTACGGTGCGTTGTAGTCGATGGTGAATCTAACAAATCTACTGCCGGAAATAACATACGTTGTTGAAAGGTTTGCAACATGTAGCGTGGTTCCAAGTGTACTTCCGCCCTCGCCAACCTGCGTGCCGGTACTCATTACCGACATTACCGATAGCGGAAGGTTAGAGAACTCTTGACCTTGCACCGTCATCCCGCGTTCCGCTGTGAAGAGTTCAAGGATTATATCGCTGTTGCTTTCGCCGCGTTGCAAAAGTGCGATTAGCTGGTTGATGTCCGTTGGGCGGTAATTCATGGGTGCCCGAGCCCGCTGAAAACTTTCATAAGAGGCAGCGCTCGTAGCGAGAAGTGTTGTAAATCCTTCGGGGGCGTCGTCCGGAATCGTGATGTGCCCCGTCTGAAGTATTGGAGATTCCAGATATGGACGCAGCGTAATCGTAACTTCAATGACTTCGCCAGGACGATAGCGATCTTTGTTAATTCGAAGTGCTTCAATGACGGCGGTTTTTCGCTTGTCTTCCAATTTTAGATTTAATGCTACCTGCTCAACGGAAACCTTCGTGTAGGAGTTCCCTATTAAGTTCGATAATGGAGAAAGCGCTTGAAACATCGCAAATCCCGGTGACGAACTAGAGGAGTAGACATTTTCATGCGTAATCTTCCGGGAAACTAGGTTCGGCTGATCTTTAAGCGTAATCACCGAATTGACATTGATAGTATGATCTCCCGTACTCATTTCAACGGAATCCAGAAGATTTAATGCACCAATCATGGCGATCAGAGCAGAAAATCCCTGATGACGCATGGCTTCAAATTGCATTGGATACGTCCGTCCATCGGTAGTTTCTATGTTGGCTTGTACCGGAATATAACTGGGCGAGGATCCGATAGTGCCTGCAATTGCAGCTTGTCTATCTTGCACCATTGTACCGATTGGTTTTGTCGGGGCTGCCACTTTGAAGGATCTTGAAATACTGGGCAAAATAAAATGAACGTAACCACCAGAAACCGGAAGATTTACATTACCCTCTCCGAATGCGCTATGTCCAAAGGCAATCACTTGGTCGTTTTCAATATAGGTCATAGTTCCATAACCGAACATAGAGAAGTCACCGCGCGCGAATTCAGTGCCGATAATCTGCCCCGGTTCGATTGGCGCCTCCTTAACGGGTGAACCACCGCCCCCTGCTTGTAACGGATGCAGTCGGTATTTCGCAAGAATAGGCGCTAGCAATGTCATCGCTTGATGACTTATCGCCGAAAACGCTACGGGAACTTCAAGGCGGGCCGTACTTGCGGCTAACGTGGGAGAGGCGGATGAAGTCTCAGTCAACTCGGCGTTATTCGCGTAACTTTTGGTAGGAAACGGCAGCATGTCAATTCCCTGTTGCGCACGATTAGCCCCAAAGTTAAACAGTGTCCCACCTCGATAACTAAGCTTTGGCGCCATGCCTCGATGTGTGACGTCGATCATCGATTCAATGGGCGTGAATCCCACAATAGTTGAAGACTCACGCTGGTTGAAGTAGCCGAGAGACAATGCACCGATGAGACGTCCGTCAATGAAGCCGGGACTGCCGCTCATTCCACCAGCGGGTCCAGTTCGCTCAAAATTCTCTCCTATACCCTTTACCCATATTACATCCCACTGCGGCGCGAAATTGTACTCAATGCTAACGACTTCAAAGTTAAATTTTTCTACCGTTGTACCTGAGAATACGGTGAAAGCTTCCCCCATCATGCCGGGTTTAACCTCCGAGAGAGGCATAAATTTCGAGGAGTCCCACTTGATTTGCCCGTTTGCTTCCAGCGCCATCAGACAAACTGTAATTATCCCAAAAAGCCAAACCTTTTTCAAATTGTCCACCTTACTTTAAATTGTCGGTCATTGTGGTTAAGATTTGCCATTAGTTAAAGTTAAACCCGGCTCTTCGCAGCGACAGATAATAATAACAATTGCCCAAATCAGATGTCAACATCAAATCGGCGTGGACACTCGGAAATCGCGTCTGATGTGTCGAAAAGAGTCAGTTGTGAATAACCGAGAGATTCGGGTGCCAAACGGCGTTGGAATATCTGTTCGCGGCACCGACTTGATTTTTAGTTTTCAGCAAGTTGAGTGCCTTTCTCCAATAGCTCGTTTGCTGATGTCGACTCTCCCAACAGTTTGACGACAATCGACTTGGGCGCAGTCGGGCATTCGTGCTGGCAGACTCCGCACCCGACGCAACCCTCGGGTATCACCTGAATGCGCTTTCGTGAATCAAGCCGAATGGCTGTTTCTCCGATTGGACAGCTATCCACGCAGTAGGTGCACCCAATCCCACCTGTGCGCAGGCAGGTGTCGTGATTTACTTCCGCCAAACCAATTTGAATCTGATCGACCGAGAGTGGTTGAAGCGCACCACTGGGGCACACTTGCATGCATGCGAGGGAGGTACAGACAACGCACGGCTGGGAATTCGGGTCAATGTAGGGCGTTCCGGAAAGGTTTGGAGCGTTACTTTGGTAAACCTGGATGGCTTCGGCGGGACAACTCTCAACACAATTTCCACATCGCTCGCAGGTCTCTAAGAACGTTGCTTCGGGAAGGGCGCCCGGGGGACGCAATATCGGTAGGTCACGGAGTTGATTGGGCGACGAATCCGAAGTGGTGGGAAGATACTCGCCAATTCCCTCGTCCAAGTATCCTGCAACGTGCCGGATAAATTTGCTGGCAGCCTGCTTGAAAAAATCGCGCCTTTCAGACAAGGTTGAATCGTCGGATTTCGTCATTCCCAATGTCCTTGGTTCGACTTAGTCCTTGTCTTCTTTTTGTTTCTTGGGTATTCGGTAACTGCACTTGTGGCTGCCATTCATGAGATGTTCTTCGCGGTGTATCTTCTGGCCCAGCGATCGACGGAACAGCGCCAACTCCGTCTCGCACACATGGGGGTACTCTTCAGCAATGCTGACAATTGGGCAGTTATGTTCGACTAACAGATAGTCTTCGTCCTCTTCGGAGAACTCTGCCATGTAGCCTTCTTCGTCGCGAATCTCGGCAAGGATTTTCACTTTCTCAGCCAGATCCTTGCCCTCAAGGCGTCGCTCATAAGACTCCATGTGGGATTTAACTCGACCCCGTAATACTTTGTTGATAAGTCCGCATCCATCAAGCCTTCCCATCTCTTGCAACAGATTGAGGGCAAAACTCTCGTAACTTAATGGAAAAAGATTGTTCCCTTTTTCCGTTAGTTGATAGATATGGATTGGACGACCCCGCTTCGGTTTCTCCCGGTGGAATTCGACCAGACCGTCTTTCTCCAGAATTGCGAGATGTTGCCTCACCCCCATTGAACTGATACTGAGGGATTCCGCCAATTCGTTCACGGTCATACTGTACTGAAGTTTAATTAACTTCAGGATTTGACTGCGGGTTTCTTGCATTTGGGGTTTCTCCGCCTTAGGCTTGAATCTTGAATCCACGAGAATACCCAAGGACGAATCAATTATACCACAAAAATCACGCAATGAGAAATTAAACTGTCGAAATGCAGCGAAGTCGGAGGAAAGAACCCTTTAGAAATGCTGAAATAGACTGTGTTTTTGGCTTATATACCACTCATTGGTGCCTTTCCGGTTATATGCGGTGTCGTGTTCGCTTCCTGTCCACCAGCGTGATTTACGTTGACAGCCCCGGTTAATCTCATTAAGCTATTCGATGTATACAAGTCGATATACACCGCAAGGGGGCAGGAGTCGCGTCTCCGATTCGCGAGTCACTATTCGAGAACTGCATGAATGTAAAATCCTCAGATAGAATCCTTGTCACACAGACTGGCGGCTGGATTGGCGACATGATTCTTCTCGCCCCTGCTCTGAGAGCGTTGAAGCGTGCCTACCCACAATCGTATCTTGCGCTTCTGATTCGACCGCTTGTCGCGAGCTTGATGGGGGCGTGCCCATATCTTGACGAGGTAATAATCGACACAAAGAGACAGGGAGTCGGTCGTGTACAGACGTTCTGCCAACTTGTGCGCCGCCTCCGGCGAGGACGGTTCAATCTCGCCGTGGTTTTGCATCCGACCTCTTTTCGCAATGCGTTGATTCCCTGTCTTGCCGGGGTGCCCTTGCGGATCGGTTCTGACGTTAGCGCCCGTGGGATTCTCTTGACGCAATCCTGCACGGATGATACCACGCTTCATGAAGTGAATCGTTATCTCCGTGTTCTCCAACTTATCAATATAGATGATCCAGCCTCTGGCTTGGAGTTTTGGCACACGGACGAAGATCGCCGCGTTGTCCGCCAACTACTGAGCGACTGTGATGTCCGCCCTGGAGACAGCATTATCGGTATTAACCTTGGTACGACTTGGGAGACGAAATCTTGGTCGTTGGACAGATTCGCGGATGTGATTGCGGGAATACAAAGTCGATTTGAGGCCGCTATCATTCTGACGGGTTCAAGTTCAGAAGCTGGACTGGGGGAGGCGTTACAGAGACTGGTCAAGGCAAGAGTAATAAACCTTATTGGAAAAACAACTATCTTGCAACTCGGAGCGCTTATTGAACGGTGCAACCTTTATCTGACGTGTGACAGTGGTCCCATGCACATTGCCGCGGCAGTTGAAACGCCGACAATTGCGCTATTTGGGCCAACCAACCCCCAGCGACACCGCCCGTACGGCGAAAGGCATCACGTGATTGAGAAAGATGTATCGTGCCGTCCCTGCTACAAACGCGAGTGCTTGCGGGCAGATGCACCCAATCTGTGCATGACGGAAATCAAAACAGCGGATGTGATTGAGCAGATTGCCAAGCACTTCAATCTACAAGAGATTCCATGACGAGAATCCAAGCCATTCTATTTGACTTTGGTGGAACGCTTGACGGCAACGGGTTGCATTGGCGAGAACGCGCCTACCGATTCATTCAGGGCAAGTTCCCCCATGTGACCCGTGCGGAGTTTGATCGGGCGGACCGTGATTCTGTGGAGAGATTTGTCGCGAGCGAAAATGGCAGGAAATACAATCTTAGGCAGACCGCAGATGCCATTTTCACGGGAATTTACGAAGGGCTGGGGCTGGATTCAAGGATAAGGGATGCGTTTCTCCACGAATTTTGCTGTGATGCGGAAAAATCGTTGCATCGGAATCGTAAATGGCTTGCAACGCTTCAGGCGGATTACCGGCTTGGCGTGATCAGCAATAACTTCGGGAATACCAAGGGCTGGTGTGACGACTATGCGCTTTCGCCTCTGCTTGAGGTTATCGTTGATTCTACGGTTATCGGTGTCAAGAAGCCTGAGGCAGGGATTTTTCAGGCGGCACTGTCGGAGTTAGGCATCTCGGCGGATGAAGCCATCTATGTTGGCGATACCTTTTTGGACGACATGGTGGGCGCAAAGAATGTGGGCATGTGGACGGCGTGGTTGGTCGGTGATCAACCCGACACCGGTGAAGAGTCGTCGGCAGCTGATTATCGGTTGTCGCGACTTCAGGAGTTAAATCAGTTCTTGCCTATTCGCCGTGAGTGAGTTCGCGGACATGAGATACGTTCAATCGGACGACTTAGCTAGAATCGGATGCGATTTCCCGACTAGGTTTCGAAATTCCGATTACTCAAATCCCGCCAGTTTCCACACCTTATCCATTGCCCGCGCGGTGGCGTTGGCTGCATCCTGAGGCTCCATCGCATCGACTTTGCTGCTTAGCGGTTCCGGCACAACCGGTCCATCATAACCGATAGTGGCGAGGATTTGGAGTAACTCTGCTACAGGAATCACACCAGTCTCGCCGGGGAGGCATCGGACAAGGTCCTGCTGGTCATCGCGGTCAATACCAGCGGGTGCATCATTGACATGGACGTAAACTACGTCATCTTTGTCGAGTTTTCTGACGTCGTCGAGCGTGGCGTGGCTCGTGTACCAGTGCCACACGTCGAACAGTATGCCAACGTTGTCGGTTCCAATCGCTGCGGCAAGCCCAAGCACCGCATCCATGGTGTGAAGGAAAAGGAACTTTCCGTCCGATCGCCTCGTTGCGGGCGCCACGAACTCCAAACCGAACCGATGTCCATACTCCTTCAAAATCTGTACCACCGGTCGTAGACAGTTGACGTGAAGATCCCAGTTCTCCTTAAACGGTATTTCGCCAGAGGGGAGTATCCAGGTTGTTGTTCGAAAACACCCAAGTTCCGCGGCAAGTTTTGCCAATTGCGGAAGCTTTCGAAGATCTTCATCGTATTCTGTCTTGCTCTCGCGCCAGTTCACCGGAAGTCCCCAACCCCCTATCTTCAAGCCGGACGCCGACCAAAGACCCTTGACGTAATCCACGGAATGTGCCTGTGCGAGATCGTAAGCCTCGCTAACCGTTAGGTCCATGCCTTCGAAACCGGCGTTCTTTGCCAACCGGAGACAGTCTTCCATTCCCGCCCGGATGCCGATATTGCCGGGATGTACAGCCCTGAACATAAAAATACCTTCCTTAAACTACAGTGGTTAGCGGATCAGTGCCCGGAACAGGTCTATCTCTGCAAAACCGGAATTCCGTGTTAATCCCAAAGGTCTCCAAGGCGTACCTACTCCACGACCGCCGCAACTCGAACCGGAGATCCGTCTCTGCCCGTGATTTTCAGCGGCAGTGCGATAAAGTGAAACTCATCCTCTCCGATGAGATTAAGGTTCGTCAGATTTTCGACTATTAGGGTATCGTTGCCGAGTATGATGAAATGTGATTCGTTGGGTGATTTGTCAACAGATGGCGTGTCAACACCGATGAGATCTGTACCGCAATCCACCAAGAATTGAGCAGCTTCCGCCGTGATAACGGGGAAATCGGTGAAGAACATATCCTTGCCCCAGTGGGCTGCCCAGCCGATATTGAGTACTACCTTGGGAATCGTGCGAATCTGTTCTTCGTAAGGCTTGAGATCGCCGGGTGTAATTTCCGCATTAGGTTCTTTGTGGGATAGATTGATTAGGAGCGTGCGTCCCATACACCGGTCAAGAGGAATCTGATCGATTGTCGGGTGATGCCTGTAGAAGTGGAAGGGGGCATCCATGTGCGTTCCCGTGTGGACAGAGGTCTTAAAGGTGCAGGAGTTCCCAAATCCCGGTTTGCCGGCAGGGTGATTTTCGGGAATTTCCGCGAGTATGCCAATTTCAACGGGCGGGTTCCCGGGAAACGGGGGCGTTGATTCATCCATAGGATGAGTCAAATCAATAATGTTTTTTGCCATAGCCAGTTCCTTCAGTTAATGAATTGTCGTTCTTCGCAATCTGAGTCGTGTATTAACCCCAACGTTCTTCGGGCGGGTCAAACAGGAATCCGTGAAACAGTTTGCGCTGCTCTGACGCAAGCCGGTCATTGTAGAAATCCTTGGAATATCCCCAATGCTGGTGAGAGCCGACCATCCACGGTTGTTCATAGGCGTAGTAGAGAAGTAGTCGGCAGCCATCGGGATTGGAAAAGGGACCAGCCGAGTGCCACAATGCGTTGTGAAAGAGAACAGCCGCGCCCGGAGGGGCACAGATTTGAATCGCGCCGGGGAACAGATCCGGCCGCTTCAGATCTTCTGCGTCGGGGTTGTACGACGCCTTGTGACTCCCGGGAACAACGGCGATATTGCCCTGTCCGGGGGTCGTCATGTCGTTGAGGTAGTAGCCAATCTTGAGTTGAAGGAGTGGAATAGGTGTGCCTAGGTCCCGGTAACCGTTGTCGTGGCCATCAATGTGCCACCCCATCCCGCGTCCGGTTTGATCGCTTCCATATTCCACGAACGCATCGGAGGAGTGATGATGAGGACGTTCATTAAGCAGTCCGGTTACGTAGGGCATAATCGGGGGCCAATCCAACATTTCAAGGAAAAGTGGATCGTCGTCCAAAATGTACAAGATGCGCGCACTGCGCTCGCCGTTGATGTGCGTATTTCCCGTGTGCGGAATTCCTTTTTCCTGTTGTTCGCGCCGCCTAGCAACGACCCGAAGCAATGCGTCTGTCAACGCTTCAATGTGGTCTTCCTTCAGAAAATCCTCAACAATGAGATAACCGTTGTTGTCGAAGAAAAAGCGTTCTGCCTGGGTTGGTCGGGACACTTCAGTGACAGTAGATTCGTCCAACGAATCATTAGTGGACACCTGTTGTGCCATTTTGGGCACCTCCTCATACGCTCAATTTTCAATTGTTACACCTGTACAACGCCCGGTGCGTCGAAGTAACCTACTTCTGTTAAACGATCAATCCAAAATTGACGGGTTGGGCTGCCTTGTGGGTTAGACACCCATTTTTTCGAGTAAATATATTGCCGCCTCGGTTGGAACGAATCAATCCCCGCCAAAACATTTCGCTCTCCTTGGTTCCGAAGTGCTTCAAGCTCTTCGGCAATTTTGGGGTTCGCGTAATACACAACGGTGCACATCTGACGGTCTTGGGTGCCACCAAACGATGCATGCCACATGCGAAGGTCGAACGCAACCACATCTCCCGGCTGCGAGGCGAGTGAGGTAGCCGGAACGAGTTCGCCAACTGTTGCACCTACTCCATGGGCAAACTCCTCGTCATCCGGCAATCGGTGGGTACCGGGGATGACGCGCAAGGCGCCTGTGTCCGCATCTACGGTCTGCAAATAAAATACGAATTTCACGCCGTATTGATGTACAGTAGCAGTGTCACGGTGCCAGCGTGTATTGCCGGTGTATCTATTACCATCAACGATAACACCTAGCACGTCGTCTCCGTAGAGTTGTTTGGCAACCGAAAGAAAACGGCTGTCCTCCATTAAGTTAGCAAGAAAGGGAGTATCCTCATCCATCATCGGTGTCCAATGACGCACCGAGCCATCGTAGGGCGTGTGCGAGTATTGGTCCGTTAGCATGAAGTCAAACTCTTTACGGATGGCGCCCAGTTCTGTCGTCGAAAATACGCCCTTCAAAACCACGTAGCCGAAGGTCTTGTAAAAATCTCGTTGTGCGTCCGTCAAGCCGCCCATCTTATCCGTTTGATTCATGCTCTCAACCACCTTTGTACGTCACGCGGTGTTCCTTTAATGTGAATTCCACTCAAAAACTCAGTTTTGGCGTAGATTTTTCCGACGCCACAGTGGGTAAATGCCGGAACTTGCAAGTGCGGTAACAAGGAAGCACACTATTTCACTCAACCTTTCGCCTCCTCACATTCTCTTCCCGGGTCTATATTCCTGGATTCTCTTTTCGTAATTGTTTAGTTCAGCCCAGAACTTACGCGCCAACAGGAAATCGCGACCTGGAGATCGCTCCTACATTACGGTCAGGGATCTCTATCGCACTCACTATCCGTTCGCTTGATGGTGTAGGAACGGGGATTAAACTGCAGCACGACGAACCAACATTCCCAAAACAGATTGATAGACTAAACAGTTACCTATTTTCAGTGTCGGTGGCAAAGTTGGTTTTAGAGCACGTGAGGTCAAAATCATCGGATTTTCAAGAAATTTACCCCAAAATCGTCACGCTGGAAGACTTGAGTAAATTCCTAGCTGTCACTATTTGGTAAATCAATTTCATCAAGCGTCTGAGCAGTCAGCGCTTTTTCAAACAGTGCATCAAGATGGGAGAAACTCTGTATCAAGCTAATCTGATTAGTAACGGATTCAGGCACGGCTCCAAATCGCAGCCGCAGCAGTTTGAGGACGGCTGATTGTTTCTCCTCCGCTCTGCCTTCTGCTCTGCCTTCTACTCTGTCTTCCGCTTTACCTTCCGCCTTACCTTCCGCTTTACCTTCTGCTTTGCCCTGTACTTTGCCTTGTTCGATGAGATGCTCAGCCATTGTCTGTGCCATGGTTTCTAACTCCTCTCTGTCTGAAGGTTGTTGGATGTGCTGGTCAACAAGTGCCCTCAATTCTTCATGTTCTACAGCCGGACGACGATGAAGGATAAGCAACAGCAGATAGGAAATCGCCCGTCGCCTTTGCTGTGCGTGTGCGTCATCAAGGATGTTAAGGTGTGACATTGCCTTAATCAACGCATTGCTCATCGCCTCCCTATCTGCATGTTCCTTCTGTAAAACGGTTAGCAACCATCCGAACGGATGGTCGGTTTTCGTCAAGTACGTTTCATCTGCTTCCTTTACACTTAGAAACAGTGTGTCGAAGTTTGGGACGAACCGCCCGAGCTCATCGGGGATGTCCATTATCGCATCGAGCGTCAGCGGCGAATTCCAACGTTGTGCACCAGTGTAAAACACAATCGGTAGAATCGGACGGAAACGCCACTGACTTTTGGGAACAGCCTCCAACTCCCACTCCCGTCGTTGGAAATCCCAAATCTGGGTCATGTAAAACAGCACTCGAAACCCCATCGTCGGATCGACTGTGGATTGATGTTCAATGAGAATGTAGATTAGCAGCTCCTCCGATTCCGATGCAGATCGAAATGGTACGCTAAACACCATATCGGATTCCTGCTCTCGAAGGTTATCGGGAATAAAACTCCTGCTAATCTGCGCGATTTGGCTAAAATCGATGCGCTCCACTAGCTCGGTAGTAACGATTTCTAATAATCCTCGAACGTTTTCCCTGTCTTCAAACAACCAGCGGGAGCTGCGGTCAGGGAGTTGTTCAATCCGAATGTCGAAATAACTGAGTATTTCAGATTCTTCCGCCATAGTATCTTAGATTTTCAAACAGGCGCTTATATTAAACTGGCATGATATCAGTTTTGAAGCGATCATTAATGAACAGTATAAAATATCCGTCCAGCTTTTTCAAGCGTTCTTCTCATCATTGTTCAATACATGCTCTTTTCTTACGCCCGCATTTAGGGCATAAACCGGTACATCGGCTGCTGTATAGAGATGCCGAATAGCGTCCATGCAGCACCCATCATGAATTCCCCCAAAACCAGCCCCATAAAGAACGGGAGCGCTTGCCTATGTGTTTGAATGCCTCTGAACTTGAGGACAATCAGCTTTAACCCCCACCCGACAAAGATAGAAAACCAGTACCAGTTCATGTTCCATTCGCCCAAGGATAGCGCGTAGCCTGCGGGGTGAAAGGGCCACCAAAAAAACCGGTACCGAAGCGTCATGAGCAGTGCGGTAAACCCACCGCCAATCAAAGCCGCAGCAATACCCTTTGAATCCGGCGGTATGGGATTGGAGACCCATTGAGCTAACTCATCGTAATACCAACGGCACTGATTCTGTTCACCGTAGAGCGCTCCGCCAAAGGTATAGGCTTGCGCGTAATACGACCAAGCCGACGACAACGTTCCGGCAATTACCGCAAGGACAATCGCCCACAGCAGTGCACTGTTATTGATGTTCCGGTGGGCGGATATGGCGAATCCCTCCAGCAGACTCGGCATCGGATGGTTCCGATACGACCGGTTAAACCCGCGAAAAAAGCTGAAGAGCGTTAGTCCGGAAGTGCCAACCCATCGAGGACCGAAGAACGTGGTCAGTATTGTTGTTGGCTGCGTAAAGACATGATGGGATGGGGGCCCTGCCTCAGCACGCACGCGCGTAATCGCGAAGCCAAGTGCAAAGAATAGGGCAAAATAGGCAAGAATTGGAAGTAGCGATACATTGGCTATCCAGCAGAAACCGATGAGGAATATACCCGCAAACAGAAGTCCAATGAGGGCGGTTCGAGCAGAGATGGGTTCATCCCCTTGTGGTTTTCCCGTTCGGCCCGCCGTCTTGAGTTGTTCGAGGAAGTATTTCCTGCTCGCCCACGCGACAACCAGCGCCAAACCGACCCAAGCGCCTGTGGACTGATCTTCGGTGTAGGGGAACTCCGGGATGCGGGTTAGCCCCAACGCATCGCCGACAATGCGTGTCAGCTTGCGAAAAAGGTAGAAGAACCAAATTGAGAACGAGAGATCGACCGGAATGAAGAAACTCAAGCCGACGGTAAAGGGAAATACGGCAATCGGCGTCGACCCGATAGCGGAAAACGGTTTCATATCAAACAGAGTTCCGATATCGTACCATGAGCCTCCGAGTCCGGGAACTCTGGGAAAAAGGAAATGCAAGCCGTTAACAAGATTGATTACACCGGCGATGCAGAAACCGATCCACATCAGTTTGTTCTTGAAAAACTTCCCCTCCTCCGCTGTCATTGCTGTTGGCATCCTGATAATAGGATATGACAGTTTCTCGTGTCTAATCCACTGCGCCCGAACCAGCACGACGATAAAAAGCATCGCCAGAGTGAGAATGATGAAGAAGACTGACCACCATAGTATTGGCGGGAACCATAAGGCAAGGTGTTCTCCGGTGTGCAGGCTCGACTCGCCTTGATAAAACGCGGTGAGACTGCTTTTGTCCTTAATCGTCAGCCAATCCGGTATGTACGGATGAAAAATTGCCCATTCGTTCTCTGGCGTGCTAAACCAGATGGAGTATGTGACCATGGGCCATAGTATCTGGAGGGTGTCGTGTCCCGCTACTGCCGATGCCACGACGAGCATGATATATAGCGCCAGCAGTTCCACATTGCTGAACGCAAGACGCACCGAGAATTGGCGAAGGCAAAAATTAACGCCGATGAGCAGGGTAAGGGCAAATATGGCATTGAAATAAAGGCTTACAATCGTCGGGAAACTCTGGCCCGTGATATATCCGCCAGCGCCCCAGTTAGCATTCAGCCACGAGGAGTTGGCGATAATCAGGGGAATCGCGATGAGAAAAACGTGAGTACGTATTTTGCCTTTTTCCAAAATTCTTTACTGTCCTATTCGATACAATACCCTTCCATACTTCTGCTAAGGCTAGAACGCCCCGACCGGGAGATCGCTCCTACAGAATTCGTGTTGTGTGGGGTGCCCACGTTCGGGTACGGAATGAACTTTTGCTCACTTATAACTCATAATTCTCTGTTGGTGGAAGCGTCATTGATTCTTATTCGGCGTCTTTCCGAATGTAGAGAACGCCAACCCCTGTCGGCACATAATATTCCTTTACGTACTGTCTGACCGCTTCCGACGTATCTTGTAGGTCCCGGTCATATACCACGATTTTTGGCTGCTTCTGGCGCATCGCCGACACAATGTCGGTGGAAAGTTCCTTTTCCGTCATCATCATGCGAACCCCGACATGTACGAAGTGATAATAGTACGTGTGGTGTCTAAAGACGCCAGATCCGTGAAAGCCGTCAATGACACAATCGTCTTCCGTGGTGTTGTCCAGGACAAATTGGATCTCTTGCAGCGTCAATGCGTTAGTGCGCTTCATTTGCGACGCAACTTCACTCAAAGGATACATGAAGATACCGATTAAAATTAAGAATGTCATCAACCGCCGCATTGAATTAGAATCGTCAGTTGCCTGCCGTTTGTGAAGGAAGACCAATAACGCACCAAGCAGCAGGCACACCCAGATTGCAAGATAGATAAGACCCGAATGCGGGAACTGTTCGGCAGCAGGGAAACAGGCGTGAGAGCAAAGATCATTGCCGCCACGGGACAAAAACGGAAGTTTGGGCTTGCTATGGGCGAGCGCGTAACCCAGTGTGACAGTCGTCGCTATACCTATCACACCGTAAACAACGAGATCAAATTTCCTTTTCCTCAGCATCTCCTTGAGTCCCGCCATAGAGACACAGTTCATTATCGTCGAAACCGCCAATCCGGAATAGATAGCGAGGAGGATGAGAAAGAACACAAAATACTGCCCATAGGCTTCGGGAATTAAGAAAAGGGCTCCGATGAGTGTGTATGTTGCAATGACAGGGACAAATGCGCCCTTTACGATGTCACTCTTGCACTTCAAACGGTATGAGGCAACCGCCAAGCCGGTGAGGCTAAGCACCGAGAAGAAGGGGTTTCGTGCGACATTATACAACCAAAACGACCACGTAGCGCCGAGAGAGGTGCTATGCCGCCAGTGTAGGTTCATGGTGAAATTTCGGTAGATAAAATCATCTAATCCATGGTTCACCCCAAAGTAAATGCACGTTGCCGCCGCAGGAATGGCAACCCCCAACGCCATCCATGCCATCGCACTCACAGACTCTTTAAACGTGTTTCCCGTCCGCTTGTCAAGAAGAAGCCACATTGTAGCAAAAAATAGCCCAATGCCTCCAAATAGCATCTTCGGCGTGCACAGAATGGCGAGTGCAATGCTTCCGCCTGTGAGAATATAGTATGCCCGCTTTTTGCGCCTCATTCCCAAAATGAGGAAGATTAGCGTGAGCAACCAAAAAACCATGCCGGGTAGGTCCGGTCGCGTCTCAATGGTTTTGTCCATAAACATCAGATTGTACGCGATAAATAATGCGCCTATCCAACCTGTGTCTGCTCCATATACCATTTTGCCGAGTCTATAGACGAGGTAGATTATGCCGCACGTGAATAGGAGCATAATCGTTCGACTATAGAATAACATACTAATACTATCACCTACGATAGCATAAACGGGGGCAAGAAAGTAATACAGAAATGGGGTGTGATGTTCAAAAAAGTCGCGGTACGGCACCATCCCTTGAACAATGGATCGCGCAGCGTGCAGATGCTGAAATTCATCGGGACAAAAGCACCTAAGAAGCAGAATGGGTATTCTCAAGATGAGGGAAGTCAAAATCAGCGCGAATATCGCCGCGTGCAACCGGTTAATTTCCCTTCTGCGAAACCATCTTGAACATGTCTTTCTCACTTGGATTCCCCGCAAAGGAGTGTGATTTGATAATAATACGGCATTTAGGTGTTAGGGACGGAGACGCGCTATTTAACTGACAGTCTTTCCACATCCGTCAATGCCAGAAGGCATACACGGGTACATTGAAAATCATACCCATCAGACTCCATCCGCCACCAATGATAAATTCCCCTAATAGTAGGCCTGAAAAGAACGGTATCAGGTTTCGATATACCTTCAATCCGCCGTATTTTAGCGCTATCCACTTAACGAACCAAGCTATAATAAAATTTATCCACATCATGCGCACGGTATAGTCGAGTAAGATTAGCGGGTAAGAAATCGGATGAATGGGCCACCAGAGAAACCGACGCATTGCGGCGAGAAACATGGTAAAAACAAAGCCGAACCCCATCGCCACCGTCTCGTCAAGTTTGGTATCTGTCGGGTGGTGCAGCCACCGCTGGGTCTTGGCAAATATCTCACCGGCAAACCAGAAATCATTGCCGTGTTTATACGATCTATCCAGGATAATCCAAAAGCCCAATAAGGCACCGAGAACACTGGAAAGCATCATCACGTATACCAATCGCTTGCTGTTGATGCCTGCCCTTTCCGCCATCTTGAAACCTTCCAACTGGTGGGGCATGGGTTCATTCCTTTGGGAGCGTGTGATGCCGTAAAACAGTGTGAACATGGCGATGTTTGGCGAGCCGACACGCCTTGACCCGAAAGCAGACATTATCATCTGATCTGCAGAAGCCGACCATACGTCGTGCGAAGGGGGACCTAGTTCTGCCCGCATCCTCCCGATTCCGATGGACATCACGAAGAAAAAAAGGAAAAAAAGTACGACGACCCATAACGTGATGCCGGCTTTTAGGCAGAAAACAGCCAAAAAAGCGAACCCGATAAGCATCCCCACGAACGCTGTTCTATAACCCATCGGCTCCGACGCATCATTGTCACCGCCCTTCGCTCCCAATATTGTTCTTCCAACCTGCATCAGGTGGCGCCTCGTTTTCAATAAAGCCAATACACCGAGTGCGAAATACCCACCGGAGGTTTGCTGGCTGTGGTACGGCAATAATTCTTCGTAGAATCCAATATAAAATTGACTTGGCCTGATTCCTAGCGCACTGAACGCTACTTTCAAAACTTTCTGAAACAGAAACAAAAACCAAACGGAGAAGGAGAGGTCCAAAGGCAGAAAGAAAGCCATACCGATGCTGAATAGCATCAATTCGACCCTGAGAATGCCAACGGCACTCCAAGGTTTTTCGGTGAAGAATTGGTGGATTGTTAAACCGCGATTTGGGATTCCGGGAATACTGGGGAAGAGTGCGTGCAACGAGTTTAACGTGTCGAGGCTTCCTGCCGCTATGAAAGCAACCCAAAAGAGCTTACTTCTAAATAGCGCAAGTAAGCCGTTACCCGTGGTTATGGCGAGCGGGATTTGAATGATGGGGTATGCGAGTTTCTCTCTTTCCACCCATTGCTTTCTCAAGAGGGTGTTAAAACATAACGCCACCCAGGCAATGACTACCAAGAATGCCGACCAAAAGAGAGCAGGTTTGAGCCATACTCTGATAAACGAGGGTTGATAAAAACTTGTACCACCTACGTAATATCCCTCCAGCGCCTTCATGTCTGACACTGCGAGCCAACTCGGAAGGTACGGTCCCAATAGCTGCTTCCACTCGTTTTCTGGCGTGGAGAACCAAAACGCATGACCGATGACGGCGGAAAAGACCTGAGTTGTATCAAATCCACTCATGATTGAAGCCAAACATATCATGACGTAGATTGTCAAAAACTCGCCTTGCGATAAGGCGTATCGAGCAAAGAACCGCCGGAGGACGAACGTGTTGAATAACGTTAGGAAGAAAAGCGAAAATACGGCGGTGAATATAAGGGAGAGTGTTGTAGGGGTATTGGACGAGATTTCTCCCTGCCGTATACACCAATAACAATTCAGTGGAATCAGGGCTAAGGCAATACAGACAGCTCTAGCGGTGACGCCTGCTTCTCTGCCGGGCTTGTTATCGGGCATACTCGCGAAAACCCTTGAACTTGATGCAATTGACAGTTTCCTTTGCAAGACGAACGAAGGCTCTCACCGTGGTCACCTTTTCGACGTATTGCTGATTGCAGCGTCCACCGGTGGGCGTCCTCCTAGTCAAGAATCCGTGCCGATTTCATTCATAAACAACGCATGGCTGTCGTCCGCCGTGTGATTGGACGATGTTACGAAGCCGTTACGCGTTTCTAACGTTTGCTCCTGATCGTCGCCCATTGGGTTGGTAACTTTCCTTGCGGCGAAACAGCTAACGTGTTAGGAAACCAAGAGGGAGCGTAGTCGCCTGCCGGGTGGTTCGTTAGCCCAAGTACGTTCTCTCCATCAGGATTCATTACGTAGATGTTGTAATCTCCGTCCCGATCGGAGCTAAAAGCAATCTGTTCTCCACTCGGTGACCATGCAGGCCTTGTATCGTTTGCTGCATTGTTCGTGAGATTTTGCCATCCACCGCCATCCGCGTCAATGCGATGGATTTCCCACGTGAAATTCTCTCCATCTCGTGAAGCGAACACAATCTGTTTTCCATCCGGTGACCATGAAGGCGATGTATCATGAGCAGGCGGTTTTGCCAGTAGAACGGGATTAGTACCATCAGCATTCATCAGCCAGATATCAGATCCGCGTCCACCTCGCGTGGACTCGAACGCAATAAAGCGTCCGTGCGGCGACCATGTCGGCGCCCAATCATACGGGGATCGATTTGTATCATCATGAGTAAGTCGCCTCACGTTGCCGCCTCGAACGTTCATCACATATATGTCGCCGGTTCCATGCCGGTTGGAGGCGAAAGCAATCTGTTTTCCGTTTGGGGACCAAGCGGGCAGCCCATCAACTAGGGGTTCCTGCGTTAGTCTCACAACGTTTCCACCATCCGCATCCATCACATAGACATCCCAGTTTCGATCTATATTCAGTGGATCATCCCGCAACGAACTAAACGCAATTCGTGTGCCGTCCGGCGACCATACCGGGCCGGAATCGGTATGCGGGTGATTGGTGAGTTGAATCACGTTGCTTCCATCCTCATCCATCACATAGATGTCCAAATCTCCGTCGCGAGCCGACGCAAATGCAATCTGTGCTTGAGCTCCCTGTTGAACGCTTATCAATGCCAGCGCCAGAATCAGAACAAAGGCAATGTAGTTTTCTAAAGTGTAAGGTAGTGAACTCGGACAACCGAGTTTTATCATGATTAAACCTCCTGCCTTGAAGTTGGTGAGAAAGGCACCGTGCCACAAGTTAGGGCTGATAAAGAAAATGGTGGTTTTCCGTCTCCAAAGCCTACGTTTGAGCACCGGCAACCTGAATGTAGTGCGTCATCTCGCTTTTCGGCGGCACACCCACCGGATTACGAGCCCACCGATCGATGCCGCGCACCCAAAATGCTTTGAAAAAGGGCCAAACCGACAAGTCGCATCGCACCTCGCCCGCGGAATACCGCATGGTCAGACCGCAACGCAGCCGCTCGGAATGATTCGGCGCGGAGCCATGAATGATATTGTCGTCGTGCAAGCTAATTTGCCCAGCCTTCAGAATAAGCGGTACTGCCTCGGATTCACGGAATTCGCCGTGTTCTAACACCATTTCGAGGACATCGGAGTCGCGTGTCGTCTCACGGTACTTTAATTGACCGGCACGATGCGACTCCGGAACAACCATCATCGCCCCGTTTCCTTCATCGCTGTCGGCAAAAGCCAACCACACCGTGACTGCTTTGTGCGGGGAGAGCGGCCAATAAAAGGCATCTTGGTGCCACGGTGTCGTTTTACCGTCGCCAGGTTCTTTGCTAAAGAATTGAGTGCCCCACAAGAAAAAATCCGGTCCCAGAATAGATTCAACATAATCCAGTATCTTGGGATGATTGCACAGCTCCCACAATTCCTTATCCGTGGCGTGCCACCAGTCCATCTCTTGCGTCGACATTCCGGGCGGCAGCAGCTTGCGCAGACGCCAATACAACTCCAATAAGCGGGTGCATTCAGCCTCCTCAAAGATTTGGAAACCTGCCAAAAACCCCTGACGATGATACAATTCAAGATCTATGTCAACCCCAGCCATATAAATCGAAAACCTCCTCACACTGAGTGGATGAAGCGACGGCTAAAACGCTTAGCGCACAGTGGGCACTCTGCGTGTCCGATAGGACGTTCGACGCGGCGGTTCGGAATTGGTTGTTCTCACGCTCGCAGGTCCAAACTTTACTCCGCACTGTCAGAAATTGCGTCTTCTGTAGGATCAAACGAGCGGATAGATCAAGTGAGCGAATAGCGAGCGCGATAGGGATCCCAGTGCGATAGAGATCCCGCGATCTCCAGGTCGCGACCCTTGTACGAGGGAACTCCGATTCCCGACCTGCTAGTGCTACGTAAGTCCTATTAGAAACAATTATCACTGGAAAAGAAAGCGCAATAATACCCAACGCAGAGTATAAATTCGTGAATGATTTAAAACCTCAGGGTTCTAACACCAATATTGTGTGACTTCCCACGCGAGGCAGTGTTACCCGTAGTGCTGAATCTTCAGATTTGAAGGGGATAGACTCCTGTTCAGGAGCAAGATAAACGCTACTCGGCTCAAAATCGGGTCTCAGCGTTACTGCCAAATCTCTTAATTCGGGTGGCGCTGTTTCCCCTCCCCTCAGAATGTGAAGAATCCACATTCCATCTAACGTCATCAATGAAATCTCGGCGGATGGGGGCAAATCCGGAATAAGCACCGGTCTTTCACTGCTGGGGGCTATCAATTCAACGATGTTATTCAGAAAGCACCGTTGTTCCTCATCGGGTGCTTCGTCAAAATCCTTAAAGATTGCCGCCGGAGAATATACCGCGCATCCATCCCCAAATTGATTGCGAGTGAGCGCGGGCCATCCCGAGTCCTCTCTTTCGGGAGGTCTTCCGTGACCAATCTGCAAACCTTCGTCTGCAAGTCGAGGTCGGAGCATTTCCGCTAACCGTTCGACGCCTGCAGCAGGATTAACGCGCAACCATGCACCCCGCACCATGCGAATCATGTCTATCAGATTCTCGGAAAGGCGTGTACCGAGTCGAAAATAGGAGATGTCATCACCCTTTCCTTGACATGTCACGCCGAAGACATCCGACAGTCCTAGCTGCTCATCCTCTCCGAGCGTGGAGTCACCTGTTGCAAACAGAACGCCTCCGTTTCGCACGTATTCGCGTAGTTTCGCGAGCACATCAGGCGCGGTCACCTCTGTTTCGGGTAGTACCACCAGCTTGTAGGGAGAGAGATCCGCGTTCTCATCTATGACATCAAACGGCAGGTGAGACGCCTTCATGAGACGTGCGGCACCCATAAGCCCTGACAACGATCCCTGAACGCAGGCCGCCTCACCCGTACCCGGTTCGGTAGCTCCCAAAACGGCGGTATGACATACCGGCTTCGCACCGATGCACCAACGTTCTCTTTCGCTGACGAACTGGTACGCCTCTTTGACGCGGGTGAGCAGCGCAGGTTCCATTTTTCCTTCGGGAAGCATCTCATTTATGAATTGGCAGTATCCTCCCAACGCTAACCCCAGTCCCGCGCTATAGCACAACTCTTCGGTCGTCGATATTGAGCCGTACACGGCAACTCCCCGCGTGCGGCAGCACGTCGTGACGGCAAAGTCGCGGCCAATCGTGCGGATGTGCCGACTGAATACGGAAGCTCTCATCGCACCGATGTCCTCGTGGTATAGCACGTCCCTACTGAAGTTGAAATTTAAGCCTTGCAAGACGTTGTAAACTTCAATATCTACGACATCGGACCACTGGACTTGCGGATAGCAGCCTATCTTTACAAGATTGTTGTAGCTGAGGATGAGTCCATCACGTTCCGGGCGAACCGCTTCAGTCATTCGTTGGGCGAGCTTGGCAATCGTAAGTCGAGAAAATTCCAGTACGGCTTCGGGTGCATCAGTGTCCGTTCCTTCATCCTTCATTAGTGCGCGGCATCGATCGCACCAACAGCCGCTAGAGGTCAAAACGATTCCATCCACATGCCAACCCGAAATCGGGTAATTGCGAGTTATCTCTCTCATCTGGGGCAGTAGAAATGTCTCCGTGTATTCCGAATTTGGGCACTGAAATCGGCACGGATTGCCCTCCCGATCCCGTTGCTGCCAGCTATCGTCTTCATCAAGCGCGGCTTCGATCAGCGGGTAGAAATAAGCTAGCACCTCAATTCCGCGGCGGCGGCACGCCTCCGTGGCTTCCCCGAAAAAATCTGCCTCGCCTAACCCGGGGTGACGCCTACCGACCGTCGTGTTCCAGTACGCTAATCCATACATACACTTGGCGAATATGACGACCGAATCTATTTGCGCTTCGACCAGCGAATCGGCAAAAGCATCACCATCAAACTCGGAGGCGACGTTCGTGATATATTCCGGAATGTGAAAATCGGGGTGCAGCCTTCTGATCATGGGTTAGTCTCCGCATAATTGCTTCGTTTAATACGATTGCACGTTGAACATATTTTCTATTGGCAGTGTTTGCGCATTCTAACGTTTTTTCGATTTCAGGTCAACAGGAATCTCTAGCATCGCCGGAGTTTAGGCAGAATATTGGACGCAGATTAAGCTAAGTTTTCTTTCTCGGCTTCAGGCTTGAATACAAAGAGAAACGCTTGAACACGCACAGTAGAGAAATTCGTCACCTCTCCGGTACGGCATGATCTTTTCGGTCAAGGGAAACGCACCTAAATTTTCCACTCGACAAAAAAGAGCATCCGGCTAAGTTTGTCATAATTTTCTTAGGGGTCGTAGGTTGGGTTGAACGGGATTCTGTTAATAATTGCTAATCTTAGAGGAGTTTACGGGTGCCGACTTTGCCTGAACGTGCCAAAATTTGAGTGAAACCCAACATTAGTCGTATATTCTTCCACTATAAAACCTCTGATATAATTAAATGCGTTTCCCCTGTCTTTTCGGTCTTTTGGACTTGACAGTTGCTTGAAGCAGAGTGCTATAATGCCAACAATAGACACATGTCTTAGTAGAAGGGAACTATAGCCAGAATCGGGGTTTAATCTTGGCTGTTGTGGAGCTGGACAGAATAATGGATATTGAGGATGTAAAGGTTCGTTTGTCTGAGGAGGGTTACTGTATCTTTCCGGGGGTGTTGGACACTGGAGAGGCGGAACGCCTCGAACACATCTGCCGCGAGCGCATAGACGCGCGCGAAGTACGCCGCGGGCATGCAACGGGAGGAGGCGAACAGTACATAAGCCTTGAGTGTGCGCTCAACGTCGTACCGGAGCTAGCGCCACTCTGTATTCACCCAATTGTCATGGAAATTGCCGAGGCTGTCCTCGGAGAAGGTTTTATTCTAGCCAATAATGTTGCAGTAAGGTGGGCAAAACCCGGCACCGAAGCCGGCGCATTGCATCCCGATTGGGCACTGCTTGCGGCTGCTTGGAGCTGGACTCTGGTAAGTTCCCCAACGCCGGCATGGGGCGGGTTACAGGCGTTCTGGATGCTTAGCGATGGTACCGCTGAAAACGGCGCAACTCGCATCGTCCCGTTTAGCCACCACACGCGGCGCGGTCCAACACGCCGCTCCTATGCCTCCGAGGTTTCTGTCGTCGGCGAACGCGGTTCGCTCTTTGTCTACCACAATGGGTTATGGCACGCCATCAGTGCGAACACTACCCCTGATCAGCATCGAGTGTTCGCGAACGCCTTCTATATCCCGAAATTCGTCCATCGACCCCGGCGCATTTGGCCGCTCGTCAAGCGCGAGGTTTATGACACGTTCCCACCAAGGTTGCAGGAGTTGCTTACGCGCTGCGTGGAAAACGGGGATGACTTGGAATAAGCAGAAAACCTAGTGTGGAGCAAACAACAAGTCCTTGACCGCGTTGTAAAAATCTTATTTTGAATCGACAACACGCGGGTAACTCTGGGAGAAGAACATTGCTAAAGTTAGTGATGATGCCACCGCAGGACGAGATGAGGCGTGATTGGGCGACATGGTTGGAGGAAGCTTTACCGGAATATCGTGTCGTTGTGGCGGAAACCGACGACGACGCCAAGCGCGAAATCGTTGACGCGGACGCCGCATTCGGCTGGGTACCACCCGAAGCACTCAGAGTCGCGCAGAAACTCAGATGGTTGCAAAACCCCGATGCCGGCCCCTTTATCGGCTACTACTACGAAGAGCTAATCGAACACCCCGTGACAATCTGTAATCCGCGCGGCATCTACTTCGATCATATCAGTCACCACATCATGATGTTTCTACTCGCACTTGCGCGGGGCCTCCCTTACTATATTGACGCCCAACGTCGTGCGAGTTGGGATCCTGATGCTCGCAAAAGCCAATACATCGACCTAACCGAGGCGACGGTACTGATTATTGGAGTCGGCGGTATTGGCCACGAAACGGCAAGGTTGTGCGCTGAATTCGGCATGACGGTAATTGGTGTCGATCCACGATGCGAATATGAACTGCCGTTCATCGAACTGCACGCACCGGAAGCCCTTGATGCCTTAATTCCGCGCGCGGACTTTATTGTCACTACGACGCCGCACACCCCGGAAACGGAGGGAATGTGGAATGCAAATCGGTTTGAGTTGATGAAGCGGACAGCCTATTTCATAAATATCGGTCGAGGCAAGACCACGAAAATCGATGACCTCGCCGATGCGATTGAGAGTAATCAGATTGCCGGTGCAGGATTGGACGTGTTCGAAGAGGAGCCGTTGCCAAAAGAACATAGACTGTGGAGGCTGCCGAATGTTTTGCTGACACCTCACATCGCGGTGAAGGATGCTGAGAGCGTCACCGAACGTCGATATGAGATCCTCTTGGAAAATGCCCGCCGGTTTGCCGATGGTCAGCCGCTACGCAATGTTGTGGATAAAGCGGTGTGGTATTAAGTTCGGTGTAATGTTGACTGATTAAATCGGCTGCGTTATTCTGAATTGAACGGTTGGCGGCGGAGGAATTAATGACTGTAAAATGTAAAGACGTAGACTTCGACTTAAAAATCGCCGAATTCAGGATTAACGGCTACGTTGTATTGGAAGATGTCCTTTCAGTCAAAACGGGGGATCGCATCCTGATGGCATTTCTACCGATGCTTGAACATGTCAGGACGCGGGAAAACATCATCGCGGACAAGGAATGGGGTGACCTGCGAACGGGTTTTGGCCGTCAACAGAACCCCAGCCGTTACACACTGCACCTTCCGTGGGTGCCGCCGTTCGCTGTCCCGGAAGTGTATGAGAATCCGGTAATTCTCGAGTTTCTCAAGCGCTATTGGAGCAGAGACGATTTCTACATCAAATGCCTCCATTCTAACAACCCGTATCCGGGCAGCGAGTACCAGCACTGGCATCGAGACACGCCGCTGCCCAGTGAGATTCCCCATGTCGGTCTCGATACCTGCCCGGTACTGGGCATCAAGTTTCCGCTCGTGGACACGTCCGAGGAGAACGGCAGCGTCGAAGTGCTTCCTTCTACTCAATATATCGCTAATCCAGACTTGCAGAGCCGTTACGACGAGGTGCTGACACAGGGTGACTTCCCGTCGGCTCGTCGACTCAACATGAAAAAGGGCTCGATGTGGATACAGGACCCTCGTATGCTTCATCGCGGGACGCCAAATACTTCCACAGAGCCACGTTCAGAAATCGTAGTCTGCTACGGGCTGTCTTGGATCGACATTGCACACCAAATGAAAGTGCCGCCGCAAACATACGATAGCTTTTCGGAGCGGGGGCGTGAACTATTCAAATTCTGTCAAATTGTTGACTATTAGAACAAACAAAGGAGAATCTTCCAAGCACGCGAATGAAGATTCCATTCTCTTCATAGATCCGCCCTTTCGAGACCTTATAACCTGGCGAGGACAGCACTTATCGCTCTAATCTCGTTTAATGGATGTATATAATGACGATTCGACATTCTATCTCTTGGTGGTGCTTTGAAAGCCTGATGCCCACGGAAAAACTGATCTCAACCGCCGCCAAATTGGGATTCGATGGCATCGAGTTAGTCGGGCAGGAACATTGGGACGCCATCCGGAGCGCCGGCTTAGACATTGCCGCCGTGGCCGGACACGAAAGTCTCGGTGACGGCTTGAACAAAGCCGGCAATCATGATCGCATTGAAAGAGAAATTGTCGAGAGTCTCAAACTGGCGGAAAAGTATTCGATACGCAACTTAATCTGTTTTTCCGGCAACCGCCACGCCGAAAGCGATGAGCGGGGGATAGACGTGACAGCGGCGGGATTGCGGCGCGTGGCGAAGGCGGCGGAAGAGGCAGACGTGTATTTGGTGCTTGAATTGTTGAATAGCAAAGTAAACCACGCAGGCTATCAGTGCGACCGTACCGCATGGGGAGTAGAAGTCATCAATCGCGTCGAATCCCCACGGGTAAAGCTACTTTACGATGTCTATCACATGCAAATCATGGAAGGCGATTTAATCCGCACGATTCAAGACAACCACGAACACTTTGCCCATTATCATACCGCGGGCAATCCCGGACGAAACAACCTCGACGAGACTCAGGAGATATACTACCCGGCAGTCATCGCCGCCATACGAGATACGGGCTACGATGGATACGTAGGGCACGAATTCATTCCCGTGGGAGATCCTGTGGAGGCGCTGAAGAACGCGTTGCATGTCTGCACGCTCTAGAAATAATCTTGGTTCACTGGATTCCCAAATATTTCGCAATCCTGCTCAAAACAAAGAAAACCAGACAATATGTTCCAGCTTTACGACACAACACTTCGGGATGGGAATCAGGGGGAGGGGGTTTCCTTCTCGGTCGAGGACAAGCTGCTCATTATCGAAGCATTAGATCAACTTGGGGTTCACTATATCGAAGGCGGCTATCCCGGATCTAATCCAAAGGACATTTCATTTTTCAAGCAGGCAAGGTCGATGAATCTGCAAAACTCCGAGGTGGTTCCGTTTGGCAGCACACGCCACCGTGACTATCCTCCGAGCGATGACCAAAATCTACAAGCGCTACTGGACGCCGGTACACGCACCGTCACAATTTTTGGCAAGAGTTCAAAGCTGCACACAACAGATGTCTTGCGTGTGACGCCCGAAGTAAACCTTGACCTCATCGAAAGTTCCGTTGCATTCCTGACCGAGAATGGGCGGCAGGTCATCTACGACGCCGAGCATTTCTTCGATGGTTTCAACGACGATGCGGATTACGCCCTTCAAACCCTCAAGACGGCAGCAGACGCGGGAGCGAGATGTCTCGTGCTCTGTGACACGAACGGCGGACGGCTACCGCTAGAAATTCAGAATGCTATCAAGGCAGTGGCGGCAGCTATCGATTGCCCCATCGGTATCCACACGCACAACGACTCCGGAATGGCTGTTGCAAACGCGGTGATGGCAGTGCAAGCTGGCGCGAGCCATGTGCAGGGAACGTTCAACAGTTACGGCGAACGGTGCGGAAATGCGAACCTCTCCTCGATTATTCCCACGCTGAAACTCAAACTTGGAATTGATTGCGTGAGAGAAGCGCAACTGAAGCGAATCACGGAAGCCTCGCGGCTCATCAGCGAATTGGCAAATCTATCCCACGATGAGCGTCAACCCTATGTCGGTCGTTCCGCCTTTGCCCATAAGGGGGGTATGCACATAGACGCCGTCCGAAAAAATAGACTAACGTTCGAACATGTCAACCCGGAATCCGTCGGTAACACGCAGCGCATTCTCGTCTCCGATCAGGCGGGTAGAAGTGCGGTGGTTAAAAAGATTGAAAACCGATATCCCGATCTGGATCGAAGTTCATCGGAGGTTTTGGCTCTGTTCCAACGCTTGAAAGAGGCTGAAAACGAAGGGTATCAGTACGAAGCGGCGGAAGCGTCGTTTGAGTTGCTGACGCACAAGGTTTTCGACGAGTATCAACCCTTCTTCAGTCTGCTCGGATTCCGTGTCAACATTGAGAAGTTCAGCGACCACGGTCTTCGATCCGAGGCGACAATCAAAGTTGAAGCTCCGAATGGCGAGATTGAACATACCGCCGCCGATGGCGATGGTCCCGTCAACGCGCTCGATAATGCACTCCGCAAAGCTCTGGAGCGTTTTTATCCATCGCTAAAAGATGTCCATTTGACCGATTACAAAGTACGGGTTTTGGATACACAAGCCGGCACTGCGGCGAAAGTTCGCGTCCTTATTGAGGCGAGCGATGGGCATGACCATTGGGGCACAGTCGGCGTCTCCGAAAATATCATCCAAGCAAGTTGGGAGGCGTTGACCGATAGTTTGGAGTATAAGCTACACAAAGATAGGGAGGAAGAGCGTTGCGATTCGTCCCGATAAGTGCAGTTCGTGTGGAAAAGGAAATCGTAATTGTTTAGTTCAGTCCAAAACTTACGCGCCAACAGGAAATCGCGACCTGGAGATCGCTCCTACATGACGTTCAGGGATCTCTATCGCACTCACTATCCGTTCGCTTGATGGTGTATGGTGTAGGAACAGGGATTAAACTGCAGCACGACGAACCAACATTCCCAAACAGATTGATAGGCTAAACAATTACAGAAAATCTTTCACTTTCTCGAAGTTTTTCCTGAAACATCGCCTACTCATGATTGCTAGAGATACTATGCCCAATGAAATTCGCAATCTGTAACGAGATGTACGAGGGTTGGGATTTTGGCGCTGCTTGCGCGGATATCGCCGAAAGTGGTTACGACGCGGTCGAGATTGCGCCGTTTACACTGGGCGACAACCCGACAGAGATTTCCGAGCGTGACGCCCGGAAAATCGGTGACCTCGCCAAGTCATCCGGACTTGCAGTGGCTGGTTTTCATTGGTTGCTGCAGAAACCGGAAGGGTTACATCTGACCTGCCCAGATGTTGAAATCCGCAAGCGCACCAAGGAAGTACTTCAGCATCTGGCTCGCATCTGCGTCGCCATGGGGGGCGAGATCATGGTTTTCGGCAGTCCCAAACAACGGAATGTGTTGCCCGGCGAGACGTACGACGCCGCATTCGGGAGGGCAGTGGAACTGTTTCGCGATGTGTGCGATGTTGCGCATCCCTTGGGGGTGACCCTAGCATTGGAACCCCTTGCCGCCGAATATACGAACTTCATGGTAAACGCGGAGGAAACCGTGCGGGTTATTAAGGCTGTAGACCATCCCGCGTGCCGGTTGCATTTGGATGTGAATGCCATGTGCAGTGAAGAGAAATCCGTCGACGACATCATCAGGGGGAACCAAGAGTACCTTGCCTATTTTCATGCCAACGATTCCAATCTGCGGGGACCAGGATTCGGCGATGTGGATTTTGTTCCCATCGCCCACGCCCTGAAAAAAGTGGGATATGATGGAATCGTTTCAGTGGAAGTCTTTGACTACGAACCGAATCCTCAGACAATAGCCCGCGAAAGCCTAACGTACCTGAAACGCACGTTTCGGGAGGCGGGCGCAATATAGGAATAAACACTACATGACAAAGCCAATCAACCTTCTCGTTAAAGCCGGGGCGCACGAGCGACTTCACACTCCGGTAAGCATCAAGCTATCAGACAACTCTTTAAGCGGTCGACTCACGCGAGATGATACGGGGGCCGAGGTTCCGTGTCAGATTCACAAGGGAGCACTGTGGTTCGTCATCGACGAACTTGCAGAAAACAGTGATATGCGTCTGACCTTTGAACCCGAGGTGAATCGTCTGGATACAAGACCCGGGGTATGTTTCGATAGCCATTATGCCGACAGCAGGATTGACATCAAAATTGGGGAGCAGGAGTTCACGAGTTATCAATATGATTCCAAGTTTCCACGCCCACACTTCTATCCTTTTCTCGGACCCGATCAGAAGCAGATTACTCGGAACTATCCCATGGCAGAGGTGGAAGGCGAAACGACTGACCACATCCATCATCGTTCCGTATGGGTGGCGTTCGGCGACGTAAACGGGACGGACAATTGGATCGAAGAGGGCGAGCACGGCTGGCAGACGCACCGCCAGTTGATTTACGTAGTCGATGGGCCTGTTCTCGGAGAATTTCAGCACCATCTGGAGTGGGAGGATCATGACCGTCGGTGCGTGATGAAAGAGACACGAACAGCGTGTTTTTACGCGACCCCCGACTCGGCACGCTTGATGGATTTGACCGTTACGTTAAAGGCGCAAGATGGCGATGTCCGACTGGGCGATACCAAAGAGGGGGCATTTTGCAGCGTACGTGTCGCCACGTCCATGGACGCGAACAAGGGCGGTCGGATTGAAAACAGCGTGGGAGGAGTCGGTGAGTCCGAATGTTGGGGAAGGCCCGCCCACTGGTGCGATTATTCAGGTCCAGTCGATGGGCAAGAGATGGGCATCGCAATCTTCGATCATCCGATGAACTTGCGGCATCCAACCTGTTGGCACGTGCGCGATTACGGTTTGATGACGGCAAATCCATTTGGGTACGCGACCTACCGAAGCAGCTTTCTCAAAGACGGGGCGCACACGATTTCCGCGGGCACTTCCTTGACCTTCCGTTACCGTATTTGCGTGCATCGTCACGACGCGCGCGGAGGCAAGGTCAACGATCGGTACCATGACTATGTTAACCCGCCTGCCGTGGAAATCGATGTGTGAAAGGTGTGCCATGCTGCGTTTCGGTGGTACAACTTGGCGACTAACCGGGAGCCTCAACCGTTCGTTTGATGTCACGCCCTGCGCCGCCTGAGATGTAAAGTTCGCCCAATAGCCGTGTATCCGTACCGGATTCTTCCGGCGCCGAGACGAACCATTCGACAATTTGACTCCCGGTCACGGCAGCCAAGTGTCCCAATTCTTGAGACTCGGCAGCAGATAGCATCGTTACGCCATGAGCCGGTGTGAACCGAGTTTCCACGGGACGCAACCGGCGAAGAGACTTGCCCTTGTTCGTAATATGTGTCGGCAAATCGCCTCGATTGGCAACACGCAACCGTATCCGGTATACGTTGTCGTCGAACCGTTGAACGCAGAGATCCTCAACGACCACCCATGGGTGTCTGCGTGCATGCGTGATTGTGAACTGGTAAGCGGCTTCCAAGGTTGGAGGGAGCTCCGAGAGCAACGGATTGTCGAGTACGGTGTAGAGGAACCCACCGATTTCAACGTCCCCAAATTGCGGATGCTTGTAGGGCTGCCACGGTTCAAACAGTGGATGACGCTGTCCGCCGCTATCCCACCACTGCATGAGTTGCCGCATCCATTCGTCTTCGTCCACGCGACTCGTCCATGACAGATAGTTCTCTGTTGTGAGTCCGGCGGCATTCATAACCGTACCAAGTTCTATCTCAACTGTGAGAAGCCCCAGGTGGTGGTACGTAAAATCGAGCGAGTGTCCACCCTTGCCTCGATCGCGACGTCCCGCCCAATGCATTTCTACCAGCGGAAGTGCCGGAAAACCGGTTAACTGTGCGCCGAGTTGCGACAACTCTTCCAGGGCGATGTCATCATCGGCATCAAACTCTTCCCGGGAACCGCTCGCGGGAGGACGGATGACTGAGGGATGTCCACAGTGGTAACCAACCATGCCGAAGATTTTGGGGTAGCGATGCAGGAACTCCACGAATTGCCGCATCGCCGACTCACTGAACGGATAGTCGCCCGCGCCCTGCTGTTCGCCCTCCGGACGCCAACCGTAAGACCAGTTCCTGTTCCAGTCGAAACTCCTGCCGGCGGTGATGCCGGGACGGTGTGTCAGGAAGGCATCAAACCCGGCGATTCGTATCCGGTCACTGCCGTCCCAGTCATGAATGTAGCCCTCGGGAAAGGTACGGTAGTATGGGCCCCGGGAACCAGAACTCCTTTGGACGAGAAGTCTTGGGTCGGCGGGGTCAGCAACGAATTCGCCGTCAGGGTGTTCCTGTCTTAGGGTGAGAATCAGTCCGTCACCGTTCACGTCTTCCGGGTAGACGGCATTGGACTCACGGTTGCAGAAATCCGTTCGACTGCGAACACGGGTCGATGTTCTCAAACAGAATTCCGAACCGTCGGGCGATAGCCTCGGTAGGATGAAAAATGCAACACGATTAAGTAGTCCTTGATGGGTGGGGTCTTCCAGGAGTCGTTTGGCAATGTGTAATGCCGCGTGGGCGGAGGCTAGCTCGTGAGCATGAATTCCGGCGTGTAGAACATAGCCCGGACGCTCTTCCGGGCTTCCCGAAGCGAAGTCGGTTAGGGTGAGGACATGAATATCCCTTCCTTCCAATGACTTGCCAATGGATTCAACTCGGCACAGGTCGGGAAAGGCAGTAGCCAATGCCCGCAAAAAGCCATCAATCTCTTCGTAACTGTAGAAGTGTTCGAATTGAACGACCGGTGCGGCTGACCCGTTCATTTTCACGCGTCTTCCAATCTTGAGGATCGTCTCACGAGAGGCAGCATGGTGCTTTATTTCCGGACGTCGAAATAGCAGCCAGCGATAGCACCAGATGGGATCGTCGTCTATCTTGCACCGCACGCTTGTAGGCACGCCTGCATGTGCCCTCTGGACTCTGCGGCGATGGCGCCGCATTGCGCAGCGTCGTAATCTTTTGCGCCAATCACTTCCAAATTTAGGGGTCCCGTATAGTTGTTTTCATGCAACACCCGGATATAGCCAACCAAGTCTATGTCGCCTCTGCCATTCGCCTGCATTTCCGGCTTTCCGGGTCCCGGCTCACGTCCTTTACAGTCGCGAATATGTACGTGCTTGACGCGCGAGATTACAGCTGCTATGGCTTCTACCGGATTTTCGCCGGCACGATGAATGTGCGACGGGTCCATGTCAATACCGAAAGCGGGGGAGGAAATCTCCTCCATCGCCCGGAGAGTGGTCGGCGTATTGTAAATACTCCCGCCTACGTGCGCTTTCACGCACAAGGTCACGCCGTAACGTTCCGCCGTCTGTGCCAAGTTGCCTAGTGAGTCGATGACTTTGTGCCAAGATTCCTCGTCATCGGAAGTCCCGCCCGGACCGCAGTTGACGATAGGTATCCCGATTTCTACGGCCGCCTGAAAGGCTTGCTCCATAATGTCGGCGTCTTGGGATGGTTGCTCCATCGCCAAGAGTTCTAGGCCATAATCTATCGACAGCCGCTTGATCTCCGGCGCGAGTTCGCGCCAGCGACTGAGGACGAGGTGTTCGCTCATGCCATCGATGGCTGACATCTCAATGCCATCGTAACCAGCCATGGCGATATACTTGAAGGCGGTTTCCATGTTATGGCCGCCAAATAGGACGGAATTGGCTCCTAATTTCATCTATCTCGTTCCTTAGAAACAGTGGTCAGTGATTAGTGGCTAGTAAAAGCCTTTTATCTAGTGGAGAACGCCATATTTACATGATGAGGGACATCCGGCCTCGATTTGATGGCCAAAGTTCGCTATTACAAGCAGTAGTCAATAAGAACCCGCTTTAACTCGTCACTCTCCACCAATCACTGTATTTAACTAGGGTGGGCGTGCTGCGGGGGCATCGGCTGTGGGCGGACGAGTATTCCGCCTTGTTCATAGGATTCCATTGCCGCCCAAGTGTATTCCAAGGCTGCCAGCGCGTCTCTCCCGGAAGCTCTGAGTTGCGATTTGGGGACGTTGTTGGCGATGTCTTCCAAAAACGCATGGATTCTGCGCGGGAAGGTCTCACCGAAATCGGTTATCCCGGACTCCGTGACGACGGGACCCGACGATGTTCCCACGTCCAAATCTTCAGGCTTCGCGGCATCTTCTCCACCCGGTGCCCGCCAGAACGTTATCTTTTCAATGCAGTTTTCAACGCAGAAAGTTCCTCGTGTTCCCGCAACTTCGAGACTCCACCAGCCCCCTAAACCGAAGGTGGCGTCTCCGCGTTGGCTGAGGAGGTAACCGATGCAGTCGTTGGCGAATCGAACGTGTATACCGTTAATGGATAACATGACATCGCCGGCACTCTTGCGAAAACTCGGACGTGTCACGAAGGCTTGTACATGCGTCACATCGCCGCAAAAGTGCCGCATGACGCTGAACGGGTGAGAGAGGAAGGCTTTCATGTGGAAGTATGGAAAACCTTTGATTCTGGGCGAATCTTGGGGCTGGTATGTTCGCTCCCCGCCCGCGAATCCCATTTTGTGGAGGCAATAGACGAGTTCGCCGACTTCACCGTCTTCGATATACTGTCTCGCGCGTTCGGCAGGTGGAGTAAAATGGTGATTTAGATTGCAACCGAGGTATAGATTATTTTCTTCAGCTTTAGCGACCATTTCCCGCGCTTCGCGAATATCATTTGAAAGCGGTTTCTCAACCAGCACGTGCTTTCCCGCCTCCAAAGCCTGCATGGTGGGTTCATAGTGCCAACTCCCGTTCTCGTTCCCTCCGGTACTGACATCGACAATATCCAAATCCGGTTGATCGTCGAGCATGTCTTTGAGGCTGTAGTATGCCTTCACGCGGAACTGTTCGGCGAGGGTGTCGGCACGTTCCTTTGCCAGATCGCATACGGCTACGAGGTCTGCCAAGTCATCGTTTGCATAGCAGCGTGAATGCGTGGTTCCAATTCCGCTTAGACCGACGACACCGACTTTCTGTGCCATGTGATTCCTCCTTTGAAACAGTGGTCGGTTTAACTAATCACTGGGCGTTGATAAACCCACCATGAACAGAGACTTCAGAAAACCCCCAGTGTGGAGTGGATTGTGCTACTATAATTCTTCGCTGTAGCCGTTTTCCCGCATGGCATCTGCCAAAAACTCAAAGGAATGCGGTCCCGGATCTCTTCGCCAACGACCGACCGCATCGGGACGCACAATAATACGCGCGAGCGGGATATCCAGGAAATCCTTAAGCCGTGAAAGCGTTTCCTCTTGCCGCAATACGAAATCTTCGAAGCGAATGAGAATGTAGTGCTTCGGCTTGGGCGTTGATTGCATTATTTGGTATTGGTACAGCCACGAAATTGCCCGGCGTTTTCGAAGGTCATCCGTCAACGGACCTTCAACGCCGAAACGCCGCAGGTCGTCGGTGCCGTGGCCGCTAAGGATACAGTCCCTCGGATCGCGAATCCAATGTATATACTTGAGATCGGGAAACAACCGAAGGATCCACGGGTAAACCAACGTTGTCTCCGGTATTTTCCAGCCTCGGTGTTTGGACTCGTTCGACAGGACATCCTCCAAATAGCTGTTTATCAACGCTTCAAACTGCTCATCAATCTCCATCGTATGAAGCGAAGAAAAATCCCAAGACAAACCGCCGTTCCACTTGACGTATTTTGCCAGGATACGGCAGGCATCGTACATAGCTTCGGGGGGAATCTTGTCGCCTGAAGAATTGAGCGTTCTTCCCATGAACACGCCGCTGGCGTACAACGTATGTGAAATTGCGCGTGTGCCGGAGTGGCCGCGTCCAATTACTGTGACTGTGGACACCTATAGACTCCAGAGTTCATTCAAGAATTCGCAGGTCTGTCAGGCTGACGCTTAAATGAGACGACAGTGCGCATCGGATTGTTATTAGAGTCATCCGGGATATTTTATCCTCAACTGTTCAATCTCGTCCGACTCCCATGTGTTCCTCTGCCCAAGCAACTACAGATTCTGCCAAGCGTACTGCCTCTTGATATTCCATTCGGGTAACAGGTTCAAAGGTTCCAGGGTATCGAGTTTGGGAGGCGTATCTCGTCAGCACAGCCGCCTCACTAACAACCGGTGTTATCGGTACGCCGCTTTCTCCAAGCCCTTGTGCCAAATCATGAATATCGTGAGTGTAGTGGTGAAGCAAATCATTATGTTGGTATACGGCTTTAATTACTATTTCCGCTGCCTGCTGAGCGTGAAAACATAAGTCCTCCCAGAATGCCGCTTCCGGCTTGGTCTGCTTTGCCAAAGCTAGATGTCCTCGCGCTCGATCCAACCAGTCAAGCGGTCCTCCACGAATGGTTTCATCGTGGGGCGTCATAAACCTCCCTCCCCTCTTCCAACGCGCTCTTGATTATCATGTAGGGATTAGAACCGTATTGTATCACATCGCCTTCCGTCACAACGATAATGTCCTTTGGAAAATGAAATCCCCCCATCCGCCGGTAAATTTCTTGGGCAGTCTTGCCCCGGTGGATTCCATTCGGCATGATGACTAGCACATCAAGATCGCTGTGCGGTCCCATATCGCCGCGTGCCGCCGAACCGAACAGAATTATGCGCAACGGACTAACGATTTCAACGATGCGCCGCACCAAATCGTCAATAACTCTTGGATCGGGTTCCACTATTCCCTCTCTATAATGTATCGTACGCCGAACGCATTACGACCGTAGTTTGTGCATCCACGATGATTGTTGCAACTTCCAATTGTCCCGCTTTAGATAGACCCGATTGTACGGAAACCTCCTCGAATAACCATCTCTTCCCACGAGTTTATTTCGCTACCGAATCCGGTTATTGTCGACTTTTGGCTTGCAATCGTGCTGCCTGTCCCGGATCTCCGATATGCAGCGTGTCATATGCGTGCTGCGATGTCTTGAACGGCGCACCTTCCACCCAAGCTCCCTGAGTCATCATTGGATTCTTTAACCCAGTTTCCTCTTCCCGCTTGTCAATCCAAGCGTGCATTCTGTCTTGTAAAGTGGCGACAACATCAGGTCGAGCCTCTGCGAGATTGTTGTTCTCATCCGGATCTTCGATGAGATTGTAGAGTTCAATCGTTGGCTTGAAGTGGAAATCGGGTTCAAGCGCGACAATCAACTTCCAGTGTGGTGTTCGCCAGCCGTGCTTTCGCATCCACGTGCACTCGGTGATGTAAAATTCACTCTCGTGTGAGGGGACCTCCCCCTCGACCATCGGAATCAAACTTCTGCCGTCAAATTGAATGTCCGTTTGGATTGATGCCAATTCGAGAATCGTTGGAACGAGATCTTTGTGCTGGTTAAAGCCGGAGACGCGTTTGCCTGCGGGGACGGCACGCGGATAACGGATAATCAAGGGGACGTGCAGGGTGACATCGTAAAGCCCGTGATGGTCGAACCAGCATTCATGATCGTAGAGAGTTTCGCCGTGATCGCCATTGAAGATTACGATGGTGTCGTCAAGAACGCCTCGGGACTCAAGAGCGTTAAAAATCGCCTGTATGCAGGCATCCATATAGGCAATAGCGCCGTCATACTGTGCAATAACATAGTCTTTGTCTGTTATTCCGGGCGGCATCCAACTCGCGAAGAAATCGCAGAACGGCTTAAACTCCATTACGGGCTGCATTGATGTATTACTCGGATCGCATTCATCGCCGTGATAAAACATACGCTCATAGGGTTCGGGCGGCAGGTAGGGTGCATGCGGATCCATATGCCGGAGAAAAAGGAAGAAGGGGTCGCTCTGGTCGATGAGCTTGTTCAACTCGGGGATTGTCACGTTGTTAAGGTTCTGCGCCTTTGGGCTACGCCCTTCTGCCCAACTTCCCCATCCGGGGTATTCAAAATAGCTGTCAAAACCTCGGGAACCGGGATTGCCGCCGAAACCGACGCAAGTGGTGCTATAGCCGGATTCTCGAAGGATTTCAGCCAATGTCTTAACTTCAGGTCTAAGGGGTCCCTTATGTCGCAGCGCAACGACCTGAGTACTAAAGCAATCCATGCCGGAGAGCATTGATGAATAGGCGCTTGTTGTCGGGATATGGGCGCTGTATGTTTGCTCAAAAAGCGTCCCGCCTTGAGCAAACCTATCTATATGCGGAGTGGTGTGGCGATGATAACCGTAGCAACTCATGTGGTCGGCAAGCAGGGAATCAACGCCTATAAGAAGGACATTCGGTTTCGTGGTCATAAGGCAATGGGTCGCTTTCAGCGATAGTCAGACGCCGGTGAATGTGGATAAACATCTCAAGTAACGGTAAGTTGAACCGGTTCTTCATTCGCTAGTTGGAACCGTCATGTCGTTTACTTGAGTTTTGTTTGAAAAAGCTCAAGCAACTTTAACTGCTGAATAGCAGCCAAGATCTGTGGATCGTGTTCGTACTCGTCAAGGTCGTTTTCGGTTTCACGTGCGATGGCAAGATTTATCCCTGCATTGCTGAGGACAAGTTCCTCCTTGGACAACGCTTCCACGAGGCGCCGATATTTCCTCAATAGTGCAATCGCCTCACGATCCTCGCGCGATGCATGGCGCGCCGCATCCAACTGTACCAAAACATCATCACCATTTTCCTCAATGAAGGTTTTGATTTTTTCGTGTCGGCGCAACTTGGTAAAGATTTTGTTCTCGGATTGGCTAAACCATGGGACTTCAATATCTGGCGTAATCCCGATCTTGTGAATATTGACGCCGCTGGGACTGTAGTAATGAGCGACAGTAAGTTTCATCGCATGATCGCCGCTGAGCGGGACCACCTTCTGCACCGAGGCTTTTCCGAAGGTTTTGCGGCCAAGTACAAGACCGCGGCCATGGTCTTTGATTGCCGCCGCAACAATCTCGGATCCGCTTGCGCTCCCTCCGTTGACGAGGACGATGAGAGGATAGTGTTTCTGCTTCTGTCCGGGACGGGCAAGCAAATCTTCGCGTGGACTGGTGCCTTCCGTATAGACGACCAACTGATCGGGGTAAAGGAAGTCGCTCGCCACCTCCACAGCGGAGCTAAGCAAGCCGCCAGGGTTGGACCGCAAATCTAAAATCATCCCGCGAAGTTCGAGTGACTCGAAGGTTTCGAAGGCTTTATCAACATCGGTTCCTGTTGTATCACGGAATTGGTTAATTCGAATATATCCAACATCGCCTTTTAGAACTTTAGATTCAACGGAACGAAAACGGATAACGTCGCGTGTAATCGTTACCTCAAGCGGTTCGCTTTCACCTTCGCGCAGCAGGGTAATCGTTACTTGGGTGCCCGGTTCTCCGCGCAGACGCTCGACTGCCTCATCCACAGACATCGTCGCAGTCGGCTCATCTTCAATTAGGCTAATAACATCGCCGCTTTGGACCCCGGCTTCGTAGGCGGGCGTGTCTTTGAATGGCGAGATTACGGTCAGACGGTCTTGGCGAAATCCAATAACCATGCCGAGACCGCCATAGGCGCCGCGGCTTTCGGTACGGAAATCCCCGTAGCTTTCAGGATCGAAAAATTGGCTATAGGGGTCAAGTGTACGCAGCATCCCGCGAATGGCGCCGTACATTAGTTTCTTCGGCTCCGGTGACTCCAGATGCCCCTGTTGAATATTTGCCAAAACTTCTGACAACAGAGAAAGGTTTTCCAACAATTCTTCATCCAGGGGATCCGTGGACAGTAAGTCTTCGGTTTCCGTAGCTGGTAACGGGTTTGGGCATACAAGCAACATCGCTACCACAGTCCAAATAAAGAGACGAGTCAAAACCGAACCATCGTGAAATGACAAGGGGCTATGAGGTGCGGCAAGAAAATTGTTACGACCTTCTTTCATTCATTCTCTCCGTTCAAAGGCAGTGGCTTATGGTCTCTGGACACTGGCGCCATAAAGTTAAATACGGATTCCATAAACGGTTGTTGGTAATTAGATATCAATTGACGCGCTGGGAATGGCGCTACCACGTACCGAATCGTAGATTCTAGGTAACGCAGATTAACTTTCAATCACGTTGACCTGAAAAGGAGTTGGTGCAATCGCTTACTGTATGCTGTGCGAAACGCAACGAAACTGGCAACCGCGTAGTAAACCAGATCGAACCATTCCATTCGCAACCGCATAAGTTTCCAGGTTGAGCCGCCAGCTTCGCTTGCTTCAACCATCTTGGCAATGCTCTCTGCGTATTCCGGCGGGATATCCGGTTGTGCCTCAATGATACCAACTGTGCTAGGCGCATTCCATCGAACATCAAGGTACTTGCCCAATAGTATTCCCATGAGAGCAAAGACAGCGGCAACCGAGGCAAAAGCAACTCGGCGTGAGCGACCCGTCAGCACCGCTCCGAGACCTGTTAGGAGCCCGATAACTAGCGCAACCCAACCCGCAGTCATGCCTGTCCAGCTGATATATTTTGCCCACAAGATACCGCCAATAATTGCGCCGAGCAGCGCGCCCGATGGCGCAAGAATTGCGTTGGCTGAAGAGTGGTTCGTATCGCTCATAGTTAAACCAAGGTGAATCTCAAGGAAGAATGCAAGCAATTGCTACAGAACAATTTTGCCAGTGGTTCTCTACATTCGTTATTGGTCGGTGCCCCATATTGCCATTTACAGATTTGGCTTGTGTCGGTGGTGATTTGTGTGTTGTTCAAAGGTGTACGCGGCATTCAAGATTTTCCCTTCCTCAAACGGCGCGGCTAGCATTTGGAGTCCAATTGGTAGACCGCCTTTGGTCAACCCGCACGGGACGGAGATTCCCGGCAAGCCCGCAAGACTTGAGGGGGTCGTCAAGACATCCGAGAGGTACATCTGCAGCGGATCGGCGGTGCGTTCACCCACTTTAAAGGCTGGTGTCGGCGAAGTTGGCGTGACGATAACATCAACTGATTCAAAGGCACGATCAAAATCGGATTTAATCAGCGTACGCGCTTTCTGCCCTTTCAAATAGTAAGCATCATAATATCCGGAACTTAGCGCATACGTTCCCAGCATTATACGCCGTTTGACCTCCTCGCCAAACCCGCGGCTGCGCGTTTTCTTATACATATCAATGAGTTCGTCGGTATCCTCCGCGCGGTATCCATACCGAACGCCGTCATACCTTGCGAGATTCGCGCTCGCCTCCGCCGGGGCGATAATATAATACGTCGCAATCGCGTATTCGGTGTGAGGTAAAGAAATCTCCTCAATGGATGCGCCGCACTCCTTCAGTGCTTCGACTGCCGCGTGCACGATTCCTTCAACCTCCGAGTCCATCCCTTCAATGAAGTATTCCTTCGGGACTCCGATCCTTACACCTTCAATATCGTTCGTGAGAGTTTCTGAGTAATCCGGTGTCGGCAGATTGACAGAGGTCGAGTCCATCGGATCGTGTCCACAGATTGCGTTCAGCATCAGGGCGCAATCGGTAACATCTTTGGTGAACGGTCCAATCTGATCCAGAGAGGAGGCGAAGGCAACCAAACCGAAACGCGAAACTCGTCCATACGTGGGTTTCATACCCACCACGCCGCAAAGCGCCGCGGGCTGCCGGATTGAGCCTCCGGTGTCGGATCCGAGGGAACAAATGGCTTCGTCGGCGGCGACAACCGCCGCGGAGCCGCCGCTCGATCCGCCGGGTATAGCCCCCAAGTCCCACGGGTTGCGCGTAATTTGGTACGCAGAATTTTCCGTGGACGACCCCATCGCGAACTCATCCATGTTAGTCTTGCCGATGACTACACTCCCTTGCTGATGGAGTTTCGTCGTCACGGTAGCATCGTATGGCGCCACAAAATTACCTAGAATCTTGGAGCCGCAGGTAGTCAATACACCTTTTGTGCAGATGACGTCTTTGACCGCGATTGGAATCCCGGCGAGAGGCGGCATCTCGTCACCACGTTGGAAACCGGCGTCCGCAGCTTCGGCTTGCTGGAGCGCAGTCTCCTTAGTGAGTGTAATGTAGCCTTCGATCTGCCCTTCGATGGCATCAATACGATTATACACCGATTGTGTGAGTTCTGCGGAGGTTATCTCCCGTGATTTTAGCTTCTCATGAAGTTCGTGGGCTGTAAGTTGGTGCAACGGCATGAAACGTCCGCTCCTTTGAGGCTCATTCTGGCAGAGCATTGACCGCTTTCCCGAGAAGCGGCTTTAAGTCTTTCATGTGGTGCAGCATGTGGAGTACAGAGATTTCAAGCGCTTCCACGCATTCAATAAGGTCGTCCTCAGAGATTTCCTCGCTTTGTGCAAGTGCGGTATACCACTCCTCAAAATGCGGAATTTCCCCGGCGATATCGCTCAAATGAAGGGCAATCATAGAACGTTTCTTCGCTTTAAGCGTTGAAAGGTATTTTCTTAGGACAACTTCCAATTGGTGGATTTCGTTCAAGGGGATGGCACACCTTGGGTTATTATACCTTGCGTTGGGTATTATTGCGCTTTCTTTTCCCGTGATATTTGTTTCTAATAGGACTTACGTAGCACCATCAGGTCGGGAATCGGAGTTCCCTCCTACAAGAGTCGCGACCTGGAGATCGCTCCTACAGAAGACGCAATTTCTGACGGCGCGGAGTATAAACTAAACTCGTCGACAACGGATTCACGCACGAACTCTAATCGGGATTTCGACATTTTGAGGATATCCTAACGTTCGGTTCGTGTTTCACCTTGTTTGGCAGCGTGTTCAAGATACGGTTGGACGAACTGTTCATAGATATGCTCGGATAGTAATTTCCCCATGATTTGTAATTCCTCTTTATCGGATGGAAGTCGGGGGTACGGATTATCGTCTACGTTGTTTTCATCCGGAGTACGAAGCAGAAGCGGAAACACAGAATGTAAACACGCCATCACCCTTTGGACGATTTGTGTTTTATCGAGAAGATTGCCCTTTGACATTTCTGTAATTAGCATTGCGCCTATCACATCCCTTGTACGCTGATCAGGTTCCATGTCGAATATAGCATGCATTTTCTTGAGAATGTCCTCACGTGTGGCTCGGGATTCACTCTGTCCAATCGGACGTTCCGCCTTTTTCTGTGCCATGATTTCTAACTCCTCTTACTCAATCACCTTCGGCACATCAAAGTGTCCTTCCTCGGTTTCCGGCGCGGTAGCAAATACAAGCTCCCGATCGTATGATGGTTGCACTGCATCCTCCTTGGACACATTGTGAATTGGGAGGACATGAGACGTTGGCGGCACGTCCGTAGTATCCAATTCGTTCAGTTTTCCGATGTAGTCCAAGATTCTACCGAGCTGATGTGTAAACTGGTCTATTTCTTCCTCATTAAATTCGAGGCGTGCGAGATTCGCGACATGTTCGACTTCCTCGGGCGTAATCGCTGCCATTTCTTTTTCCTCTTCACAATCTCGGGTAGATTGTCTGTTTGTCTATCACATTACCATCGGTTGCAATGGCGCGTATTCAGCGACCAAGGTCTTCTCGGCACCACGCGCAAACCGAATCGTAACCCGCATATTCTGCCCAGCCCCGGTGATTCCGGTAATCTTGCCTTTCCCAAACTTCGGGTGAAACACAAATTCACCAACACTATAATCAAATGAGGGCGCTACGTCAATATCGGGTTCGTCGGGATCGTAGGATCGAACAACGGGCCGATGGGCGGTCTCATACCTGTCAACATGATTAATTAGCTCGGGTGGAATCTCTTCGATAAAGCGAGAGGGCATGCGATAGTCCTCTGCTCCGTGGATTCTGCGCGTTCGAGCATGAGAGAGAGAGGCTCGCTCCCTTGCCCGCGTCAAACCCACATAACAGAGCCGCCGTTCCTCTTCCAGTTCAGCTTCATCGGCAAATGCGCGCTGATGGGGCAGCGAGCCTTCCTCGACTCCAGCCATAAAGACGATGGGGAACTCTAGTCCCTTTGCGCTATGGAGTGTCATCAGGGTGACCACGTCACTTTTGTCATCCATGTCATCCACATCGGCAACCAAGGTAATCAACTCCAAGAACCCCGACAGTGTCGGCTCCGGTTCGTTTCCCTCATATCTGGCGGCGGCGGAGATAAACTCACTCACATTTTCAACTCTGCCCATCGCTTCAATCGTGTTATCGCTTTTGAGAAAAGTAAGATAATCCGTGACATCAAGTAACTCGTTAATGATCTCTACGGGAGGACGTGCGGGATCGAAACTTTCAATCAGTTGAGAGAACTCTTGGATTTTTGACTTTGCGGCTACACGCAGCGTAGAGATCTCATCAACGCGACGGAGGGCGGAGAACAGGTCAATCTGTTCCTCATCCGCGAAATCCTCGAGTTTCCCTAGCGTAGTTCCGCCGATTCCTCTGCGGGGAACGTTAATGATTCGCCTGAGGCTAATTGAGTCATCGGGATTCACAATGACACGAAGATAGGCGATGAGATCTTTGATTTCCATCCGTTCGTAGAATCGCATGCCTCCCACGATTTGATACGGCATGTTCGCGCCTCTCAATGCTTCCTCAAACGCGCGGGACTGGGCGTTAATCCGATAAAAAATCACGCAGTCGCCGTGCTTGAGTCCCTGTGCGCGCGCCTCTCGAATCTGCCTGATGACATATTTTGCCTCATCAACTTCGTCTATCGCCTCATAGCAGTCAATCGGCGCGCCCGTGCTGTTTTCCGTCCAGAGTTTCTTCTCCTTTCGCAGACGATTGTTGCGCACGACCTCGTAGGCGGCGGAGAGGATGTTTTGTGTCGAGCGATAATTTTGCTCAAGACGCAGCACCGTGGTTTCCGAATAATCCTTTTCAAAGTCGAGGATATTATTGATATCCGCACCTCTCCACGAGTATATAGACTGGTCGTCGTCCCCTACGGCGCAAATGTTCTGGTGCTCCTTCGCCAGTGCATGAACTAGCAGGTATTGACCGCGATTGGTGTCCTGATATTCGTCAACAAGAATATACCGGAACTTGCCCTGATAATACCGCAAGACATCGGGGCAAGAATTAAACAACTCCACGGTTAGACCGATAAGGTCGTCGAAATCTAGGGAATTATTTTCGCGGAGATAGCCTTGATATTCGGGGTAGACTTTTGCGATATTTTCTTCAAAGTAGCCGTCTGCCGTTTGCATATACATCTCGGGCGTCACGAAATCGTTCTTGGCTTTGCTAATCTGGCTCAAGACGGCTTTGGGGTTATTCAACTCTTCGCGCATCTGAAGTTTTTTGAGAATCTCTTTGATTACCGCGAGTTGATCGACCGTATCGTAGATCGTGAAGGAACGAGAATATCCAAGCCGCTCAATATCCCTGCGTAAAATGCGGGCGCAGGAGGCATGAAAAGTAGATACCCAAATCAGCTTGGTCGTTTCTTCGCCGACAAGCCCTTCAAGGCGGGACTTCATCTCCCCTGCCGCTTTGTTGGTGAACGTTACCGCGAGGAGGTTAAACGGCGACACGCGGTGGTGGCGAAGTAGATAAGCAATGCGATGAGTAATCACGCGCGTCTTTCCACTGCCAGCGCCAGACAGAAGTAACAGCGGCCCCTCGGCATGTTGCACTGCTTGCCGTTGGACCGGGTTCAAGGACTCAAGGAGGTCGGTCATTAAGTTTTCTTTCGCCGCTTCCGTATTCCAACTGGATGAATTGCAGATGAGGTAAACGGAAATCTAGTATTTAGGTGTGCTGAGTCGTCGTTATTTTCGTGTGAGACTACAATTCCATTCCCGTGATGCTAGCGGAATGAGGGCTAATACCAAATGGTGTTATACTTTGCGTTGGGTATTATTGCGCTTTCTTTTCCATTGATAATTGTTTCTAATAGGACTTACGCAGCACCATTAGGTCGAGAATCGGAGTTCCCTCGTACAAGGGTCGCGACCTGGAGATCGCTCCTACAGAAGACGCAATTTCTGACAGTGCGGAGTATAGTTTGAAATCAGGAGACTCATTGGCAGAACATAGCCGGCGCTTCGGTTCGTAGGAGCAGTCTCCGAATCGATCAAGCGATCAGATAGCAATCTATCAAAGAATCGTAATTGTTTAGTTCAGCCCCGAACTTACGCGCCAACAGGAAATCGCGACCTGGAGATCGCTCCTACATTACGCTCATGGGTAGGAACAGGGATTAAACTGCGGTACGACGAACCAACATTCCCAAAACAGATTGATAGACTAAACAGTTACAAAGAATCAATAGATCAAACGGCTGAATAAGAAGTACGATAGAAATTTTATGGAGATTCCTCCGCCGTGCTGTACCGTGCATGAAGGTTACCGGAGTATGCCTTCTACTTTTTCACTTCCTTATCAGCATCTTGCGCGTCGCTCCGAACTCTGCTGCTCTCAGCGTGTAGAAATAGAGACCGCTGGCGACGGACTCACCGCGCCCATTGCGACCATCCCAATACGCCGCGCGGCTGCGGCTCTGATAGATACCCGCCGCCTGATGACCCACGTCCATACGCCGAACAACTCCCCCGTTCATGTCATAAATTGTCAACTTGACGTCTGCGGGGATAGCCAACTGATACGGTATCCAGGTTTCCGGATTGAACGGGTTCGGGTAGTTGGCGAGCAGGGCAGTCTCTTTGGGAATAATCAGCGAGGATAACAGGTTTTCGAGATTTGCAATCCCCTGCCGAAAAGCAATCGAACCGTCGTCTGCGAGGCGTGCCTGAGTAATCCACGCCTCTATCGTCGCGGTATCTACCCGTGCTGTGGTAACGGCAGGCGCGGCGGCACCCCCAATGCCCTGCGCGACGAGCGTAAGGTCAAAAATGTTAACCACCCCATCGCCGTTGATATCTTCCGGTGAATCGGCGGATACCCTGTTCCCCAACTGCTGTGCGACGCTAATTAAATCGAAAATATTGACTACGCCGTCACGATTGACATCCCCTGTCAGTAGACGTTCCTCTACAGCAAAGTGGATTTCAAGAGGTCCTGCAGGGATATTTTCCTTCGCGACGGAGCCAAATAGGAAGTTCTGAAGGGTTAATTCCGTTTCACCCTCGGATTTTGCTTTGAACATCACCTGAACGACAGAACCGCTGCCGCTCACGCCGCCTTCGCTAATCCGTCCGGCAATCAACCCGGTGATTTTACCCGCCGCATTGTCAATGCTCCCGCTCTGGAAGAAGGTCGCTCCGCCATCCGTCTTGAGGAAATCGCCTTCGCTTACGTCAATGGCTTCAAGTATGGTGGGGTCGAAGGCGATGTCAAACTGCCACCCCGCCAAGTCGGAGACGTTCTCCGCATGCACATCGAAGGTAAAAGTATCGTCGATGTGGATTGGAGTCTCGGAAAAGGTGTAGCTGATGCCGGTTCCAACCGTGTATTCCGTGCCGGCTTCAAACCCGATAAAGGCGTTAGACCCCGCCCAGTGCTCAAACTCGGTGCGAACCGCGACTAGCAGCACATTCCGCCCCTGCTCTAGCGTGACAGGGAAGAAATCACTGTAATCGTCGGCGTGCCGACCACGGTTCTCACGAATCAAAGATCCATTGAGCCAAACCTTTAGTCCATGCTCGCCGCCCACGTACATGGTTGTATTCTGTGGCCGTGGCGAATAGAGGGATAGGCTTCCATACATGACGCCAGTAGGTACTTCGTTTTTCAACATATCACTAATATTATCCCATCCTGTAGGCGGAAGATTGTGGAAGGTCCACTCGTCATCGCCGACAGGTTGCCCCAACGTTGCCCCGTGAGTAGAAATCCCAACCTCAGTCACCGTGTTCCCCGTCGCTTCCGCAAGGAAATCCACGCCGCCATCTAGTCTTACGTCAGGTATAAACACCCATAACCAGGGGCCTTCTAATTTCGGACCTCCTGTTGGGAACCCTGGATTGTCGTGTATCCCAAGAAATTTCATATTGGGACGTAACTCGTCGAGAGGAGAAAGGTCTGAGATTTCATTTGCGGAGACATCCAGCCATGTTAGATTTGTTAATCCGGCAAGGGGCGATATGTCCGAAACCTTGTTGTCGCGGAGGTTCAACCACTTCAAGTTGGATAATCCTGCAAGAGGTGATATATCTGATAATTCACTGCGTGAAAAATCTAACAGTTTCAAATTGGTTAATCGCGCAAGGAATGAAATATCCGTTACGTAATTGCCGAATAGATACACTTCTTCCAGGTTGGTCAAGCCCGCCAAAGGGGCAATATCCGATATATCATTGTCGTGAAGGTATAGTTCTTCCAATCCGGTTAAGCCCGACAGAGGGGTAAGATCCGATATATCTCCCCAGGGAAGATATAAATGTCTGAGTTTTGTTAATCCTGCCAAGGGTGACAAATCGGATACGGATGTGCTTGTCCCATGAATGATTTCCAGGTTGACTAATGGTGCAACTGGAGATAGGTCGGATATGTCGTTACGCACAAAAAATAACTCCCTTAGATTGGTTAATCCTGCAAGTGGCGATAAGTCGGATACGTTGTTGATCCCAATATCTATACCCCGTAGACTTATTAATCCCGCAAGAGGCATCAGATTGGTTATGTTGTTATCCGAAATAGTTATCCGCTCCAGATTGATTAGTCCTGCGACTGGTGACAAGTCAGATATCTGATTGTTGCTAGCGTGAAGATATGTGAGGTTTTTCAGGTTCCTCACGGGCGATATATCGGAGACCCGATTCCAATTAAACTCTAGGGTGGTGAGTTCCTTTAGACCCTTCACCGGTGATAAATCCGATATGGCGTTGTCATCAAGCCGCAGCGTGCGCAGCGTGGTTAAGCCTGCTATCGGTGAGAGCTCGGAAATCTGATTCTCCCTGATATCCAACAAGTTCAAATTGGTGGCAAACTGTAGCCCCGTCAGATCCTGAATACCTCTGTTAATCGTCTCAAGTTTGCTCAGCGTTCCCATCTCCTCGGCAGTAATCGGGGCGTTGGCGCCTTTGCCAAGTGCTTCTGCAACCGCAGCACGCAGGTTCGAATCGAGGAAATGAACCTGCCCACCCGGTAACACATCGGGCTGTGTTATGACCGGAGGCTCCCCAACCTGCTGCGGGTAGTCCAGCGCAGAAATTATATCTCGAAAGCTTGATGTCCACGTGTCGCGTTTCACACTCCCGTTTGCGTTGTCTAGCGCCAGCAATCCAATGTTCTGCAGTCCCGTGTTCGCGCGTACCCTCTCAAGGAAAGTGTCGGTCTCCAACCCAACCACCGCCGCGGCGTATGCCGCGTCAACTGGTGCCTGAAACGCCTCATGAAAACGGGAGACCGGTTCAACACCGTCAAACGTACCCCCCGTTGCTTCAAGCGCTACTCTGTATGTTTCCATGTCTTCACTCACACGGGCGTCCATGACTGACTGTTCCACGTAGAGTCGCAGTGCCTGCGCTTTGTCGTAAGGCGGGTTGGGAATGCTCTCAATTGCGGCACGCACCTGGTCCTCAAACGTCTTCATTCCTTCGGTATGGCAGCCGATACAGGAGATGCCGTTGCGTACCGTCGGGTCGCTGGCGGCAGGATTGGATACGATGTTTATCGGAGCTTCATCCAATCGAAAGCCGGAGGAATTGGCAAGGTAGTAGCCTTGCAACCCGTTTGGCAGATTGAAGATGGCTTCACCTCCATCGTGTGTGAAACCCAGCGGATGAGTAAAGATGTTCTGTGCGCCGACACTGCCGGCAAAATCGTAGCTCTTCCAGTACGCCCCATAGCGAGAGGTATGCCGTTCCACAACGCGGTTGTGGTTTGAGACACCGGAATTGTTGAACCCCGCCCGCCAGACGCGAACTCCAGGCGCATTCACCAGATTGCCTGCGACATCAACCTCCAATCGGGTTTCCAAGTCCCTATCGGTCAACGGCAGTGAAAGCAGGTCGTGGTATAACGGCGGAGTAGATGCGGTTGCAATAAACCAGTCGATATGCACTGACGGAACATCGGTCTTCATCTGTGTTTGCAAGCGCCCCAGTTGATTCCGGGACCCAAGATGTTCGGCTGCGTCAAACGCGATGTGGTAGGGATAGGCTTCTTCTATCTTCGTCCAGCCATCGTTTCGATCCCACTCGTAGTGCCGCAGGTCGATGTAGAAGATGGTTGCTTGGGGGTCGATGGGTTGTGGATTGGTGATTCCACTTCCCCATGAGAGGCTGTTGACCAGTTTGTTAAGCGCTTTGCGGTACTCACGGAGAATTTCGGTTGTTTCGCCAGCATTATAGAGGTGGGTGAGGGTGAAGTAACGGGCAAAAGCGCGGTCAAACGACGAGAGCGAGTTGAGGTGTGTCTCAATGCTCGTGAGCACTTCGCTGGGGGGAATGAAACGATGATCTGGCGCGCTAGTTGCCGCCCAATCGGGTGCGCCGGCTAGAATCCAGCGTCGAACCGTCTCAATGGATTGATCGGGCAGTTTGGGCAGTCCGAACGGCATCTGAGCGCCGTTTTCGGTGGGGCCTAGGAGACGTTTATACAGCTCGGAGGCGTTGGGCTTTCCCGGAACAACGCTACCGCCATTGATAAGCTCGCTGTGTTCCATGAGGAGTGTTTCTCGAAATGCGCCGTCGGTACCGTGGCAGTTCAGGCAACTCGCTTCAAAGATGGCGTAGGTGTCTTGGGCTAACTGCGATTGGGCGGAAGCATGTTGAGAGCCTACGATGGGAGTCAATAGAGCAATGAGTGCGATACAATGCCGAATCCCAATCGAAACGGATATGAAATGACGTCTATACATAGAGTATTTCCTTGCCGATAACCAATCTCGTGTCGAGAAAACGGGACTTCACAATGGCTTAATTCAGTCTCTGAACTATCACCAAGGGTTATTAGCCGTTATTTGGGATGCAGTATAATCGATCTGCCCCGGATACGCAATAGCAGAATCTCTGTCCCACGAGCGAAGAGTGCATATCCATCGACCTCACACGACGCTAGAATTCTCGTAATTGTTTAGTTCAGTCCAGAACTTACGCGCCAACAGGAAATCGCGACCTGGAGATCGCTCCTACATTACGCTCAAGGATCTCTATCGCACTCACTATCCGTTCGCTTGATGGTGTAGGAACGGGGGTTAAACTGCAGCACGACGAACCAACATTCCCAAAACAGATTGATAGACTAAACAGTTACGAATTTTCATTCCCACTCAATTGTGCTTGGCGGTTTCGAGCTAATGTCGTAGACCACGCGATTGATACCGTGCACTTCATTGATGATACGATTGGAGATGGTTCCCAACACTTCGGGCGGAATCTTTGCCCAGTCCGCTGTCATCCCATCGGTACTCGTAACCGCACGTAACGCCACCGCGTTTTCGTAGGTGCGCTCATCCCCCATCACACCTACACTTTTGACGGGCAAAAGCACGGCTAACGCCTGCCATATATCGTCGTACAATCCAGCTTTACGCAGTTCCGTAATGAATATCTGATCCGCCTCGCGCAGGATATCCAAACGTTCTTTTGTAATTGCACCGATGATCCGCACTGCCAAACCGGGCCCCGGAAAGGGATGTCGACCAAGAATTGACTGGGGAAGTCCTAGCTCCAAACCAACAGCCCTAACCTCGTCCTTAAACAGTTCGCGAAACGGCTCAATTAACTGGAACGGAAGATCACTAGGCAACCCGCCAACGTTGTGATGTGTTTTGATTGTAGCGGAAGGTCCCTTGACGGACACACTTTCGATCACATCGGGGTAAAGCGTGCCTTGCGCGAGGAAGTCGATTTTTCCCAATTTCGCCACGCCCTCTTTGAACACCTCTATGAACTGCTTTCCTATCACGAGGCGTTTTTTCTCGGGGTTTTCGACGCCTGAGAGGTATTCTAGGAATCTGTCCGTGGCGTCCGCATAATGGATTCCAATCCCTAATTTCCGGAAATTTGCCAAGACTTCATCGGCTTCATCTTTTCGCAGGAGTCCGTTATTGACAAAAACGCACGCCAGTGCATCACCAATAGCGTGCTTGAGCAAAGCGGCAAGAACGGTTGAATCAACGCCGCCGCTAACCGCGCACAACACGCGTCCGTCCTTCGTCGTGCGCCGGATTTTCTCCGTAGCCTCCGAAATGAAGGATTTCATCGTCCATTCGTCGCGACAGCCGCAAATCTTGTGTACAAAATTGGAGAGGATGCGGTTTTCATCCTTCGTGTGTACGACCTCCGGATGAAACTGTAAACCGTATATGTCTTGATCTAGATTTGCCATGGCTGCAATCGGCGAATTTTGAGTATGACCAATGGCGTGAAATCCTTCCGGCAAGCTATCGATTCGGTCGCCGTGACTCATCCATACATTGATTCCGTCCGGCAGGTCTTCAAAAAGCGCCCCACGCCTATCGACATCGAGGGTTGCGGCGCCAAACTCACGTTCAGACGTGGGATGCACCCTTCCTCCTCTGGAAAGGTAGGCGATGAGTTGCATTCCGTAGCAAATACCGAGAACGGGAGAACCAAGCGTTAAGACTTCAGGATCTGGAAGAGGCGCATCTTCCGTGTAAACGCTAGACGGACCGCCAGATAAGACAATGCCCTTGGGATTCAATGCTCTCAGTTCATCGGCTGAAATATGATATGGGTGAATCTCGCAGTATACCCGTCGCTCACGAATTCGTCTGGCAATCAACTGGGTGTATTGAGATCCGAAATCCAGGATTACAATGGTTTCGCGGTTCATGTGCGGTGCTCTGACTATTTTGGAGTTGAGAATCTATAGTAAAACCGATAACTATTTGCTCTCTTTGGTAGGTTCGGTTTCCTAACCGAACCGGCATATCTCGAGTCTCATAGATGCGGTTGGAAACCGCATCTACCGAAATATGTGCAATCATGACTGGAATTGACTATAGGACTACATATCGGACAACACGTCGCGTAACGAATCAAAAATTCGGTCCGCCTCAGCGGTAGTCACGATGAGCGGAGGTGCGAGGAATATGGTGTTTTCCGGTTCATCCATCGTGTGACTCACTTTTCCAATCAGAATCCCCCTGTCGCGCATCATGCCGACGACTTTATTCGTGGTTGCCGTATCAAGACTCGATTGATCAGGATTAACGAGTTCTACGCCAATCATCAACCCTTTTCCGCGGATATCACCGACTACGGGAAGGTCCTGCAGAACTTTCAGTTTATCCAGCAAGTAACTTCCAACCCGCGCGGAATTTTCCCATAACCGTTCCTCTGTCAAGATGTTCAGATTGGCGAGTCCCGCGGCACAGGTGACCGGGTGTCCACCGTAGGTGGCAACCTGCGCGAACTCAAGGTAATCGTCGGGCGCTCCCCGAAACACATCAAACACTTCCGGGGTCACAACACTCGCGCCGAGTGGAAGATATCCGCTTGTTAACCCCTTCGCGAGGGAAATGATGTCCGGCTGGACATCCCAGTGTTCGCAGGCGAAAGGCGCTCCCGTTCTCCCGAATCCCGTGATGACTTCGTCAAGGATTAGGAGCAAGCCGTAACGATCGCAGATTTCTCTTAGTTTCGGGAGGTAGTCGTCGGGCGGAACAATGACTCCGCCCCCGCCAATAATCGGCTCGGCGATGACCGCGATGACCGTATCGACACCTTCCCACTGTACTATCTGTTCAATCTCATTCGCACACGCAACGCCGCACTCCGGATGGTATTTTCCTAGTGGGCAGCGATAGCAATATGGCGGCTGCGCGTGCAGAAACCCGGGAACAAGAGGCTCAAAAACTTTGCGTCGCTGCGTCTGCCCCGTCGCCGACATGGCACCGTACGTGAATCCGTGGTATCCACGATAGCGCGCAATAATCTTATGTCGATTTTGACCGGGGTATTTTTGCCGACCGTACTGGCGGGCAATCTTTATTGAGGTTTCATTGGCTTCGGAACCACTGTTGCTAAAGTAGACATGCTGCAAATCTCCCGGCAATAGCTCGGCGAGTTTGTCGGCTAGGAGTGTTGCCGGAACATTAATTTGTGACAGTGGATAGTATGACAATTGTTGCATCTGTTCGTACACGGCGTCGGCAATCTGTTTCCGTCCGTACCCCACATTCACGTTCCATAACCCCGAGAGCGCATCCAGGTATTGATTGCCTTCCGAGTCGATGATAGTAGTGCCGTGCGCCTCTTTGATCACGGTTAAATCCGTGTTCTCCAAAGCTTGATGCTGAAAAATCGGGTGCCAGACGTGAGCGCGATCGATTCTTCGGTAATCTTCCGGGGAAAGGTCTGTCTGTGAAATTGTCATGGATTTATCCTCTTTGGCCAAGAAACATTATGCAACGCCGATAGCTGCTCGGATTCCGAGCCGATGCACAAAATTGTGTAGGAACGCTGTAGTCCACCAGGCATAAGAATAGCGATGAGGTCATTGCAACGGCTGAGTTGAGATTGGTGTCAAACAATTCAGATTGTACGCTTTAATATGGGAATAAGGAATAGTTGCACCCATGATGCCTCATTAGACCTCTTTCCAAAAAAGCCTGGAAGCTAATGGCGTCTACGTTTGTTCCAATTGACTTGGAAATGACATTTATGGTCAGAACTCCGATGGTACCCGAGCTCTGTGCCCCGCATTGAGATATACCTCACGTTACTAGAAATTGCGTTTTTTAAGTTTCTAAGGTCTTCACTTCAGGAAACCTCTTTAACCCTCCGAAGGAATCTCTATCGCACTCGCTATCCACTCGTTTGATCCTTCACTATTCGTTCAGTTGATCGTTCCTAATTCAGTCACTTAATCGTTATTCCCTCGTTTGAGGAATTTACTCTCAAGAACACTCCACATTGCACTCCTCTGGAGTGCAGACACGGGGAGAGCTCGTGTTCTATTGACATCTCACTCCTCTGGAGTGAAACCATTCTACGAAGCAACGCTTTTTCAAAACCTGTTATAGAGCGAAAAATGAGTGTTGCTTGCTGAATGAATTATTCCGACAGGGATAATGGCGCGCTATCAAGTAACATTCGACATTGCACAGGATCTCTATCGCACTCGCTATTCACTCGCTTGATCCTCTGGAGTGCAGACGCGATGAGGAATCGTGTTCTATTGACATCTCACAGGATTTTCTATCGCACTCACTATTCGTTCGCTTGATCCTCTGGAGTGAAACCATTCTACGAAGGAACGCTTTTTCAAAACCTGTCATAGAGCTAAAAATGTGTGTTACTTGCTGAAAGAATTATTCCGACAGGGATAACGGGGTGCTATCAAGATTTGCTAAGGGATAGCTATCAGGATTAACTATCGCCTTCACTTGAAGGTCTCTATCGCGGTTGTTATCAGGATCTCTATCGCGCTTCCTATCCGGTCGCTTGATCTCAGTTGATCGTTCGTTTGATCACTCGCTTGATAACATGCTCAAAAGCCATCAATGGGCTGACGGAGCGCGTGATGGCAAGCAGAACCCGGGGGCGGTATACAGTGACGTTGTCGAGATTGGAACGGACTTTTTTGACAAGCTCTGAAATTGCGCTTGAAGCCTTACCGGGCGTGACTTGAAGCGGTGCGTGACACACTCCGCTAAAGTCCGCTAAAGTCCGCGCACATATTTGACCCTCCTTTTTGAGAAACGCTTGGATATCCGCTTGCTGCGCGCCGCTTTTTCTCATTCGACCGATACAGTGAAAAGAGATGCTAACAGAAAAAAGTTCCGCCACCAGGATGTTTTGCCATAGCCCGTTAAAATATACCACACACATGTTAATCCATCAATCTTATATTGACGAGTTGCGGGAGGGAAGAAAAATTGGCTAACAGTAGTTATCAAGGTGTAGCCAAACCGTACGCCGCCAGTCGACGCCCATCAAGGAATATCGGAGCAAGCCCTTGACTCAGGAAGTGAAGCAATTCAACCAAAAGTTGGCAACACAAAGTGGTTGCCATTGAGCATATCGTCAGAGGGCGTAAGATTTCTCGCATCACCAAAGGCATTCCTCGACGAGGCATCAAATAGTATAGCAATTCTAATCAGAAAGACTACCGTACCTACAAAGAACTATTTTGGAAGGATGTCCATTGTCAAACGAGCGGGCTTTCGCATCTCACATTGACTCAGGCGCAGAGATACCCAGCAGCGATAAGCCGTTTCTCAACACCGTCTGTACGCCACCAACCAGCATTAACCGCACCTGTGTCAAATTCGCATTTGAAGGGTCGAGCACGCGGTGCTCATTGTAGAATCCGTGGAACAATCCTGCGAGTTCGTACAAGTAATGCGTTAGACGGTGTGGTTCCCTTTTTTCTGCGCTGTTCAAGACCACCTCAGGGTATTCGGCTAGATGTCGTATCAGTTGCAACGATTCCGGATCGCTAATAAGCTCAGATTGTGCTTCGCCTATCTCGGTCTGGACGATGCCTTGGATCTCCATCTCGCGAAAAATGCTGCAGCAGCGCGCGTGTGCGTACTGAACGTAGAAGACAGGGTTCTCATTCGCTTGGGTGACCGCCAATTGAAGGTCAAAATCAAGATGGCTCGTATTAGAGCGCATCAGGAAGAAGTATCGTGCGACATCGACAGCAAATCGATCGTCAACGGCTTCGGCGAGTTCATCAATGAGCGCATCAAGCGTGTAAAATTGCCCGCTGCGCTTGGACATCTCGATTCGATTGCCCTCGGAGTCGATTAGATTGACCTGCTGGATAATCCAAACCTCTAACCAATCATCCCCCAAGCCAAGCGCCTCAACGAGATGCTTGAGATGTTCGACGTGTCCTTGGTGATCGGGTCCAAGAAGGTCTATTGCTTTATCAAATCCACGCTCGAACTTGTCGCGGTGGTACGCTGCATCAGGTACAAAGTAAGTATATTCGCCATCGCTTTTGATAACTACACAATCTTTGGAGTCGCCAAAATCGGTCATGCGGAACCATGTTGCGCCATCAGCCTCGTACAGATAGCCGCGTTGGCGGAATACCTCAATGATTTCGTCGGGTTTCCCGCTCACGCGCAAAGCCTTTTCGCTGCTCCAGGTGTCGAAATGAACACCGAAACGCTCCAATGTCGCTTTCTGTGCTGCAAGCAAACGTTTAATCCCGAGGTCCCGAAAGACGGCGACTCTCTCGGCATCACCTAACTGTAGGTGTTCGTCGCCGCTATCGTCAATGATTGACTGAGCCAGGTCGATGAGATAGGTGCCGTGGTATCCGCCCGCCGGGATCTCCAAACCGCCTTGCCCCAATAACTCGCGATACCGCACGTCAATTGATGCCCCGAGGTTGTCGACCTGTCCCCCGGCATCATTAACGTAATACTCGCGAACCGCTTTGTAACCGACAGCGTCAAGCAGGTTAACGAGTGCGTCACCCACCGCAGCCGCGCGACCGCTGACGATATTGATGGGTCCCGTCGGATTGGCGCTGACGAATTCTACCTGTACCCGTAGTCCCGCCCCGTGGTTTGAGCGTCCGAAATTCGCACCCGCTTCTTTTATGGTTTTGAGCACGTTATAGACCCAGATTTTAGACAGGTATATGTTGATAAATCCGGGTCCGGCAACTTCTACCTTCCGAATCGGAGAGGATTCTTCAAGGTGTATGTGGCGCGTGATTGATTCCGCAATTTTGCGCGGCGACGTTTTGGCAGTCTTAGCCAATGACAGAGCGATTGGACTGGCAATATCACCGTGCTCAGGTGCTTTGGTAGGAGAAAACGGAATGTCGGGTGTATTGACGTGAGGGAGGTCGCCGCTCTGAACCGCTGTGCCGATGGCGTTCTGCAGGATTTCTTTTATCTGATTTCTTACGTCACTTATCAATCTTTTTTAACCTAAACTAAAATTTTGAGAAAATACAGGAAGGCACGTGGGTCGGGTTGAACGAAATACGTAACACTATCGTGCGATTTTATATGCGATTCCCTGAAAATGCCTAGTTACCGCGGTGAACATGCGCTACTCGCGCTCTCCGCCTTCGACGGGTAAGTCATCAGCTTTCCAGCCACGAAATCCACCGTCCAACATTGAGACATTCTCGTAACCCATAATCTTGAGTGTATGAGCCGAGAGGGAACCGCGCGTATTGCCCCCGCAGTAGGTAACGATTCGCGTGTCCTGATCCGGAACAACCTCATCAATGTCCAACTCGATAGCGGCGCGCGGGAGTGAGACGGCACCCGGCAGATGTCCGGCGTCGTATAGTTCTTTATCGCGGATATCCAGGATGATTATCGGCTCGTTCTTTTCGACAGCGGCGTGGAGTTCATGAGCAGTAATGTGTCCGACATTCGCCTGAGCTTCGTTAACGAGTTGTTCTAGCGTTTTTCCACGCATCAATCGACCTCCCTTAGCAATAAACAAATTCTAACACAACAATTTAAGCATCGTCAAGTTCGGATATGTGCGCAGTCAGGGGAAACGCATCTAATTATAGAGGTTGTCTCATGGCGGTAGAATGTACGATTAATGTTGGGTTTCACTCAAATTTTGGCAGGTTCAGGCAAAGTGAGTACTTGAAAACTCCTCTAATGATTAGCAATCATTAACGAATTCCGTTCAACCCAACCTACCACCCCTAAAAAAATTGGCTCTTCAGAGTTAAGTGTGGAAAATGAAATTATCTTAGGGCGTGTTGACATTTATGTAAGGCGTGTCCATAATTCGCCGATAAGTCCCTATCATAGGGGCGAGGTAAGATCTCTACGGGATTAGCTATCGCCCTCATTATTCACTCGGTTGATCCTTCCTTATCCAGTCAGTTGATCCTCGCCCAACGGGTTGGGAAACCCAACCCCTACAGAAATCGACCCAATGAAGGGGCAACCCTTGTGGTTGCCCAATATAAACATATTGCCTCAAGTGAATCAATATTGCCTTAATTTTCAAATGTCAACAGAACCTAGGACTTACGTAGTCGAGTGCTTAAATGCGTCTAGTTCGGCGGTAGGGAATAACGATCGTTATTCCCTACAAAAGCCTTGCCGTAACATCAATTTGCGCGTTCTGCGTAAGCCCTGTATTATATCTGTCCCCATCTCGACAGAAACCACCCAGTAGTTGGAAATGTCGAGCGGTTATGTCAAAATGTATACGTCGAGGTCTCCAGAACCATATTGGTAATTATTGCAATCAATTTGAACTCATGGACAAACGCGCCTTCGTGTAGCAAGTTCCATTCCCACACTTGACCCTGAAGAACCCAAAAAGACAGAGTTATTTGCATCAAGAGAGGATTACAGTATAACATAATACCATCAACAAAGTTATTCTTTCACTACCGGAGTATCGTAGTTAAACCCTCGTGAAGGCGTAATCTTCAATTCTATTATCGCCCGTAATCCGTTCAGGAGGCGACCGATGCAAGATTTCGACTATACGCTGACATGGTATCACGGATCTCAGCAAGAATTGACCACGCTCAGGGTTGGAAGTTCAATAACACAGGACAAAACTGTGGCGAAAGCATTCTCTCACAGACCGTCGCTGCTCACTATGTCTGAGGGCGGTACGGTTAAGCATGACGGCGTGACTTCCGGTTATCTCTATACCGTTGCCGATGAGATCGGTCCTGATGATGTGCATCCACATCCTCACCCGGTAAATGCCACTCGCTGGGAGTGGCTGACCAACCGAGAATTGAAGTTGAAATTAATCGAACAGACTATTGTGACAGACGAAGAACGTCTGACAGACCAGGAGATCACAGAGATGAAACGGAAACAGGAGGAAAGGGGCGAGCAGACTTTCGCGGAGGAATATGTTTGATAAAAATACAGATTGGAGAATGATGCCCGCTTGGAAAGAAGTACCACTACCGAAGTCGATGCAATCTGCGCCTAACTGCGTAACCAGCTTCAGATAACTGTCCGAGAGACCTCCGTCCCGGACGGATATTTTCATCCTTGTTTTTGCCTCTAGTTTATGGGATGTAAAACAAAAACGATACCTGTGAACGAATGAGTTCCTGAACGCTTAGAACCTGTTTGAATAGTCGGTATCAGAGCCATATTCAGTCATTTGAAGATAGTTTTTCATGTTGTTGTGATTGGCCGCTATATACCTGTCGCCCCGCTGGGGCTTGGATGTGCGGGATTTCGGTGTTTCTACACACCTTTCGCCCCTCTGGGGCTTTTAGAGGCTGGTGCGCAGTGCGCACCCTACAGATGTACTTTTCAAACAAGCTCTTAACTTCCGATATGGCAGAATCCCGGTTATATTTCGCCGCGGTCTACCCGCAATCCGGCGGCGAGACTAGCCTGCGTTCCCATGCACACATTGGGGATATCGACGTATTCAGGGATGTCTGTTTCTCTGTGGTAATTTGGATCAAGGTAAGGGAATGACCCCAGATTTGCCACCGCTATCGGATAACCCGCGTTGATGTAGGAGCCGTCATCATCGCCGGGTGAATTTCGCTGGATTTTCTCTTGTATTAATCCGATGTCGTAAATTTTGTTCACATCAGCCATCAGATCGGCAAAACGCTCACCTTCAGGTTTGGTATAGAGGGTTACATTTGTCCGGCGCCCTGCATCAATATCCGCCTGCGACTTGCCCCCTAGAGAATCCAGATTGAAGATAGCGACTAGATTATCTCCTCGCGCTTTCGCATTTTGCGCCGCTGTCACACTGGTCCAAGGCACATGTTCTTCGTTACAGAACAGAAACCAGATGGATCGCTGAGAAGGGTAGTCCTTCAGAACACGTGCTATTTCCATCGTTCCCACCGTACCTACGGCGTTGTCATAAGCCCCGGGACAATCCACCCAACTTTGGGAATCCTTATGCGAAAGGAACAGGATGATCTCTTCAGGATAAACGGCGCCCCGTTTTTTGGCATAGAGGTTGTAGGCAGTATACCAGCGTGCATCAGAAGCCGGCGGAGCGTATTGGAGTGCTTTCGGCTTAGAGGTGTCGCACCCAAATGGTTGGACTCGAACACCCTCTTTCTCCACCGGATATCCCCACGATTCCAGGTTTCGTTGGATAAAATCGTCGGCTTCGTACAAGGTGTTTGTAGCGTGGCCGGGAATGGTATAGCTCAACTTCCGATAGGGCAAAGGCGCTTTCGACAAATAGAACAGATTGCGTCTTATCTGTTCCGGGTCAACCTGCTTAATCCGGTCGGGAATAATGTCTCGTGTCATCCTTGTGCTTCCTTTCTATGCGCTCTGACGTGACCACCCTATTTTAGGCGATAACTAGATAAATTAAAATGAAAAAAGTAATTGTTTAGTCCATTGACTCCTTGCGGCGAATACAAGGCGTACCCTTTATTCCACGACCGATGGCAATTTCTTGCAATTTTACCAACCATAACTAATCTTCCGCATAATAGACTTGTGTAATCTCGAATTATAACATACCAGATCTTGGGGTATATATTTACAAACGAGAAAAATCACCAAGGTACTACCGTGAGTCCGATTGATTGACCTGTTTTGCCCTTCCATCATCAACTTCATTTTTACGAAGTAACACACCACATTGAGGATCTCTATCGCACTCATTATCCATTCGCTTGATCTCCGCTGGAGCGCGGGACTCTGGACATGTCGCATTCTATTGACATTTCGATCCTCTGGATCGAGGAAAGAGCCTCCGACTAGAACGTGTTACTTGCCGAATGAATTATTCCGAAAGGGATAATGGCATGCTGTCAATTATGATGCGGGATACGGCCTACTGAGAAATTAAACTTTTAGGTACTTGATAATGCGGAAGATAAGTTTAACTTATCGAAAAAACGCTCACCCCACCCGACTCATCACCAACAGCAATATACTGGTCATTCGGTGACCAAACGAGGCTCGTGATCCCCGCTGCCAGAGCGGCTTCATGAACCGCCAGAGAACGGAGGCTGCCTCGCAATTGCCAGACGTAGGCCCGACCGTCGGCACCGCCCGAGGCAAGCAGTTCTCCACGGTGTTGAAAACGCACAACGCTGAGAAAATCCTGATGCCCGGAAAGCGTAATGGGTTTGGTACCGGCCGGTCCGCGACCGGAACAGTCCCACACCGAAACTTCCTGACCGCCTCCCGTGGCCAAGTATCGACTCGTGGCATCCCACGAGAGCTTTCGCACTTTCGTCGGATAGCCAGACATTTGCAAGTCGTCACCGGTAGACATAATCCAGAAATGTACGGTCGAATCTTGATCTCCGGTGGCGATGTATTTGCCGTCAGGGCTCCACGCAATCACGAGTGATGAGCCTACCCATTCCAATCGGCGGACGGCTTCCGACTGTTGCGGGTCCCACAGCGTGACGCCGCCGTAGGCAATCGAGGCAAGATGCCTTACACGCGGTTTCCACTGGAGACCAGAAATCGTGCTCTGATGGTCGGGATATTCGCGAACAAGATCGCCGACAGCGCTCCACAGTTTCAGCTTACGACCAGCGGCAGAGGCGAGCATCGGTTTTTCGCCGTTGCTCCAAGCCAGGTGCTCAACCCATGCTGCACCCCCGGAGGTTTCTCAATAAATATACTGTGCGTTGGGTATTATTGTGCTTTTTTTCCAGTGATAATTGTTTCTAATAGGACTTACGTAGCACCAGAAGGTCGGGAATCGGAGTGCCTTCGTACAATGGTCGCGACCTGGAGATCGCTCCTACAGAAGTCGCAATTTCTGACAGCGCGGAGTATAGATGCTTGCCAGCGTTAAGGCAATCCAAGGCGGGTTGCAAAATCCACTTTTCGTTCATGACACAATAGACGACATATAAGTCCAGTGTGTCCAGCATCTTCCGATGGTCTGTGAAGGTGTTTGGGAACTCATATTTCTGGGAAACTTGTGCGAGTTTCTCCTCATCCAGCTCACAGGCACCGAGCATCTCAACGTCATCTTCCCGACGATTTACGCTTGGATAGTGTGCGCCTTGGCTGCGTCCTCTTGCACCGATAAATCCTGCTTTGAGCATTGTGACCTTTCTCCTTCGTCTTAATGTTCGCTAAATTTCGTAGGTCAGAGTATCCGTACTTCAGCGCAAGACTGAACTGACTGCAAGAAATTTTTCGGGTATCGGAGGGCCTTGCGAAAATTTGGAAGGGTTCAGGGACGGTTATAAATCGAAAAGTTTGATTCTCTCAATCTTTTGCGGTATTCTTAATTCCACATTAATCTTCAAGCAGTTAAAGCATTTCTCTGTTTACAGAGGAGTCCGAAACTGAACCGATTAGTGAGGAGAGACCTATGCCAGTATTTGACGCAGAAGCCTTAGAATTTTGGGAAGAGAACTATTACGTCGTTGTACCGGAGGCGGTACCACTTGAAAATTGCCGCGCCGCCGAACAAGCCGTCCGGGATTTTCTTGAAATGGACCGGGACAACCCAGACAGATGGTATCCCGATCCACCGCGCGGGAGTATCATGGTGGAGATTTATCAACACCAAGCGTTGTAGGACAACCGCCAATATCCGCGCATCCATCAGGCGTTTTCAGAGATTTGGGAGACGGAGAAACTCTGGGTTAGTTTTGATCGTGCGAGTATGAATCCGCCTGAACGTCCGGATTGGAAGTTCACCCGTCCTTATTTACATTGGGATATGTCGTTGGATGATATGCCGGTACGTTTGAAGGTGCAAGGCGTTTTGTATCTGGCGGATACGCCAGAAATAGTGTAAGGAGAGTCGCCTCATGACAGATTTATTGGCAGCACGCGCACAGATGGCAATGTCGCTCGGATTTCACATTATTTTTGCGGTGATCGGTATAGCGATGCCGCTGCTAATGGTGATTGCCGAAGGGCTATGGCTCAAAACGCGAGAAGAGGTTTACCTGACGCTTGCGAAGCGGTGGGCAAAAGGGACTGCCATTATGTTTGCTGTCGGCGCGGTCTCTGGCACCGTTTTGTCTTTTGAACTCGGTTTGTTGTGGCCCAATTTTATGGCTTACGCTGGTCCGATCATCGGCATGCCGTTTTCATTGGAAGGGTTTGCATTCTTCCTGGAAGCGATCTTCTTAGGGCTTTACCTCTATGGCTGGGACCGCATTCCAAAATATGCCCACTGGTTTGCTGGGATGATGGTGCTGCTCGGCGGCACCTTGTCCGGTATTTTTGTTGTCACCGCGAATGCATGGATGAACACGCCTACCGGATTCTCTATTGTCAATGGAGTGGTGACGGATGTCGATCCGATTGCGGCAATGTTGAATCCCTCCTCGTTTAGCCAAACGCTTCACATGACTATCGCTGCTTTTCTGACAGTCGGATTTGCGGTGGCGGGCATTCACGCCTATTTTCTGCGACATGATCCCGACAACCTTTTCCATCGCCGTGCGTTTGCGATTGCCTTGAGTGTTGGAGGTGTGTTCGCACTCCTGCAACCGATTTCGGGTGACATCAGTGCCAAGAAGCTTGCGAAACACCAACCTATCAAGCTTGCGGCGATGGAGGCGCAGTGGGAGACCGAACGCGGGGCACCTTTACGTATCGGTGGTATTCCTAACGAGGACACTGAAGAGACTCGATATGCGCTTGAAATTCCGAAGGCACTAAGTTTTCTTGCGTACTCTGACTTCAACGCTGAGGTTATGGGGCTTAAGGCGGTGCCACCGGAAGATCGTCCGCCTGTGGCGATTGTGCATTTCGCATTTCAAATTATGGTAGCGTGCGGGATAGTGCTGATTACTGCTGGTGTTATCGGTGGCTGGCTCGCGTGGAAACATAAAAGGCTACCGGATCAACGTTGGTATCTCCGGTTCGTTACGTTCTGTACACCGCTCGGGTTTATCGCGATTGAGGCAGGTTGGACGGTCACAGAGGTTGGACGGCAACCGTGGATTATTTATAATTACATGCGAACCGCCGAGGCGGTAACCTCAATGCCGAACCTCGTCGTTCCCTTTCTCGGTTTTACGGTACTTTATATTTTCCTCTCTATTATCGTTGTTATACTATTACGTCGTCAGATATTTTTAAGCTAACGCCAAGCGTTAAACACGAATATTGGTTAAACAATATTTCTCGGATAAGTTCCGCAGGACTCCGGTGTTGTCCTCCTGCTGCACTCCAATAGATTGTTGCGACGAACCTACTGCCAGGCACCCACCGACACGTCGAGAGAACTTTCATGTTGAGTCTTGAATTCTGCATTGCATGTGTAATGCTTATTTCCCTGATTATCTATATGTTGACAGGTGGTGCTGATTTTGGCGGTGGCATCTGGGATCTGTTTGCAACAGGCCGCCGTGCGAACGCACAGCGCTCGCTTATCGCACACGCGATTGGACCCATCTGGGAAGCGAACCATGTCTGGTTGATTGTGATTGTCGTTCTACTTTTCGTGGCGTTCCCTGTTGCATTCGCTGCAATTAGCACGGCTTTACATATTCCATTGACATTTATGCTCATCGGTATTGTGCTTCGCGGCACGGCGTTTGTGTTTCGCACCTATGATGTTCAATCGGATCTAATACACCGCCGTTGGAGCCGAGTATTCGCTGTTGCAAGTGTTATTACGCCTGTGATGTTAGGGGTTACGTTGGGCGCGGTCGCGTCCAGCACGATACACGTTGACGTGGAGAGTGGACAGGTGGACACAGATTTCATCTCGGCATGGTTTGCGCCGTTTCCGTTTGCAATCGGGTTCTTTACCTTGACGCTTTGTGCGTTGCTTGCGGCGGTGTATCTCACACTTGAGACTGAGGACACAGAATTGCAGGAGGATTTTCGGCGACGTGCTCTCATCTCGGTAGTGAGTGTCGGTGCGATGGCAGGACTGAGTTTTATCTTGTCTGCAGAGGGTGCGCCAGCAATTCGACGCGGACTCGTTAGCGCGAATTGGTCGATACCGTTTCATATTTTAACGGGCGCGATGGCACTGTGGGCGATCTGGACAATTTGGAAGCGTCAATTTCGCCTCGCGCGTATCCTCGTTCCGATACAGGTTACGCTCATCGTTTTCGGTTGGGGGCTGGCACAGTATCCGTATCTTGTCACACCGGACTTAACCTTTTCAAATACGGCTGCACCGGATACAGTGTTGCGTCCGTTGTTGATTGTACTGATTGCGGGGGGTGTGCTGTTGGTGCCTGCTTTCTGGTATCTTTACGCTGTGTTTAAGGGTGCAGCTCGGAAGGCGGGGCAAACCAAAGAAGAGAATGGTCCTTAACGTGAATGGGATGAAAACGCCATTCCGATTCCACTCGGCATCGGTTAAATAACCAAAGTAATACCATTTCTCTAAAATGCTTGTGCATTGATCGCGTGAATCAGGTCAAGAAATTTGCGTGGAGCGGAACATGAAGTCTCACCTCCGCGCAAAGTCGGCGGGGCAAGATGCCCCGCCTACGGAGTAAATGAGCGATACAGTTAAGACATCATATGCCCTATTATTCAAGCGAAATGGTATAAGAACTCGGGCAACCGACTCCGTTTGAATGTTGAACTTTAACTTATCGAAAAAACGTTCACCCCACCCGACTCGTCACCAACAGCAATATACTGGTCATTCGGTGACCAAACGAGGCTCGTGACCCCCGCTGTCAGAGCGGCCTCATGAACCGCCACAGAACGGAGGCTGCCTTGCAATTTCCAAACGTAGATCAGACCGTCGGCACCGCCTGAGGCCAACAGTTCTCCGCGGTGTTGAAAACGCACAACGCTTAGAAAATCCTTATGTCGTGAAAGCGTAATGGGGCTCGTACCGGCCGGTCCGCGACCGGAACAGTCCCACACCGAAACTTCCTGACCGCCTCCCGTAGCCAGGTATCGACTCGTGGCATCCCACGAGAGCTCTCGCACTTTCGTCGGATAGCCAGACATTTGCAAGTCGTCACCGGTAGACATAATCCAGAAATGTACAGTCGAATCTTGATCTCCGGTTGCGATGTATTTGCCGTCAGGACTCCACGCAATCACCAGTGATGAGCCTACCCATTCCAATCGGCGGACGGCTTCCGACTGTTGCGGGTCCCACAGCATGACGCCGCCGTAGGCAATCGAGGCAAGTTGCTTTACACGCGGTTTCCACTGGATACCAGAAATCGTGCTCTGATGGTCGGGACATTCGCGAACAAGATCGCCGACAGCGCTCCACAGTTTCAGCTTACGACCAGCGGCAGAGGCGAGCATCGGTTTTTCGCCGTCGCTCCAAGCCAGGTGCTCAACCCATGCTGCACCCCCGTCAAGCGAATGGGTCGCTTTTCCACTTGTCATATCCCACAACCGAATTTTCCCATCTTGTCCTGCGCTTGCAAGCACCTTGCTGTCTGGACGCCACGCGATTGACATTGTGCCGAATTCATGCCCTTCGAAGGCATGGATAACCTCTTGACGACGACCTTCAAAAATTGTCACCGGACCGAGAACCGACGCGGCAGCGATGTATCTCCCATCAGGTGACCACGCCAGATCAATGACGTAGTCGCTGATGGTTGCGGTCCAATTTTCGCGTAGTTGAATGGGCTGGGCAAAGCGGTTGCTTAGGTTGTTCAAGCGAGACATGCTTCAAACCCTTCTGTCAGTTCGGTCCGGTCGAGGTTACGCCCGATGAAGATGAGGCTATTGTAGCGCGGTTCACCACCCCACGGGCGGTCGGGGCGACCGTCGAAGAGCATATGAACACCTTGGAAGACGAATCGGTTTGGCTGACCCTTGATGCTCAGAATACCTTTCATGCGGAAGATGTCGAGACCTTTTGTCTGAAGCAGATTGCCAATCCAATCGTTCAGCCGGTCGGGATGGAGGTCGCCGGGGGTTGTGATGCCGACCGATGTGACTTCGTCATCATGTTCGTGGTCTGGCTTAAATTCGCGGTCAACAACTGGCTTGACAAGGGCGCCGCTGCCAAAGAGTTGTGCTTGAAATTCGTCGGGGTGATGCTCGGTAAACAGCGCGTAAGTGCCGGGGCGGTCGATCTGCACGTCAAAGCGTAATTCGTCCGCTGTGAGATTCAACTCAATGAGTTGTCCGCCCGGTTGAAGGGCACCACCTGCCGAAAGTTCATGCTCATCATCGGAGAAAACCATAACGACTGGCTCGACAGCGGCCTTCAAAGCTTCGTCGGTTGACTCGTTTACAGGCGCCAACGCGACTTTCATCGTCGGGTCAGGACCTTCTTGGAGAACCAGTTCATGCGTGCCTGCCGAAAGGTTATAAAGACCAGCCCATTCAAAAGGATACTCCGGTTCCATGAACTGTGGGTCAACCTCCATCGCCCGGTCCAGATCGAATCCGCCGACATTGAGAATCTTGTCCATTTCAACCACGGCGTCTTTCGTTCGATAAATCTTCGCTGCACGGTTCATGCCGCGAATTCTGGCTTCCAGTTGATTTAACTCTTTCTCGGTCACAAGGTCAATCTTGTTCAACAAAATGACATCGGCAAAGGCAATCTGTTCACGTGCCTCGTCGCTGTCATCAATGTGCTGCCAGATGTGTTTGGCATCAACCACCGTCGTGACGGAATCCAGTTGCAGTTTTTCCGTCATTTCGGCGTCCATGAAGAACGTTTGAGCAACTGGCCCGGGGTCCGCAAGCCCTGTGGTTTCGACCATGATGTAGTCGAACTTATCGCGACGCTTCATTAGATTCCCCAAAATACGGATGAGATCGCCGCGCACCGTGCAGCAGATGCAACCGTTGTTCATCTCGAAAATCTCTTCTTCGGCACCGATGACCAAATCATTATCGACGCCGACCTCACCAAACTCGTTTTCGATGACGGCGATACGTTTGCCGTGGTTCTCGGTGAGAATACGGTTCAGAAGCGTGGTTTTACCAGAACCCAAAAAACCCGTCAACACGGTGACGGGGACTTGATTGTTTAGCATGGCGTTCATTTTTCTCTCCTTGTTGAATTTAGCCGGCGGTCAAGCTAACGATGTCCGTCTGCTTCACCTCCACCAGCGGTTTGTGAATCTTGTATTGCCGGGGCTTTCCGGGCGTCTCCATGATTGCAATGACTGTTTCAATAGGCGGGCAGCCTTCTTCGGTGCATTGCAACTGAGTAATCATCACGGAGACGTCTTCTGATAGGCCAAAGGCTTGAGAGACCCACGATTTGACTTGGACGAGTTGCTGTGGGTCACTCCCTTTTTGCGAATCGAAAAAATTTAGCACTGTTGTATGCCCTCCTTTCTTCGCATATGATGCTGTTTTAATACCTGAAATATCGCCACGAATCGGTAATCGCACACGATTCTGACCCGATTTTTCTCAAGTCCGCAGTCTCTATTCTGCGGGGGTTCCGTACCTGGCCCGGGATTATCCCTGATCCGAGTCATCGATGCCGCACGGGCAGATGGCGTTGCCGGGCGCGCCATATAATGCCGGCATTTTTCCTCCAGGCGCGGGCTGTATTGGATTCTCATAGTAGTATGCCTTCTCGACAGCGCAGCGGCAATGTGGGTTGACCGGCTTGGCTGTAACTATCTCCTTATGACTGTGACACGATGCACATATCAGAACTGTCGTTATCACGAGGGTGATGCTCAATGGCTTCATGGTATGCTCCTTTGAAATAGGCCGCAAACTAACAGTTTGCGGTACAGTCCCTAGAGTTGGCGCCGAGGAGGGCATCGCTAGCGGCAACTGTGACGAAGAATTCGAGCGGAAAACTCTGCAGCAGGATTTTAGCACCCCTTCTCGGCATTATGAAAGCACTGGACGCAAATCTGCGTCCCCTACGGGAGATGCGATTTTACATAGTGAAAGGATATAAGGTAAAATTAAGCCAAATGAGTACCTATTTTGGAAAGATGTCTAATGAAGGGGACAGCCGCCTGTTCCGCCACTCCTGTTTGAGCCATTCAACCGGTACTGACGAATTTCGTTTCTCTGTCACGCCGCAACAACCCGTACAAATCAGCATATGCGCTAAGACACGCCGCCTTGATGTCAGCTTGGACGACGATTCGATTCCACCTGCGCTCATACCTTTTTCCTCTGTGTTACCCTCCTGCGAATATACCGATTCATCACTACCCAATGACATTCAAGGGTAGTGATGAATTTTCTCGGCGCTTATTTCAAAATAACCATCCGCTTCATCTGATGGAAAGATGGTGTGGACAACCGGTAGAAATAGACACCACTTGAAACCCGCTCACCCACATCATTTCGACCATCCCAATAGGCAGCACGTGCCCGGCCTTGATAGAAGCCCGCTGGCTGGAAGCCAATGGAAAGCGTTCGCACCGGTCTCCCTGTCGTATCGTAAATTGATAGAGTCACAGGGGCTGACTCCGAAAGGCGATACGGAATCCATGTTTCGGGATTGAACGGGTTGGGATAATTCTGCAACACTAAGTTCTGCTTCGGTATGCCAACCCCCTCAAGTGTAATAGGGAGAACCGCGTTTGCAAGCATGTCTGTTGTCACGACGAAACTCAGCTTCTCCGAAGCAATCTCTCCGGTTGCATCCGCAACGGTGACTTCCAGAGTGTCGCCAACCCAAACGACGCTCTGGCGGGAGAGATCGGCGGTCACTGCGGCAAAGTAGCCGTCTCGCACACGATTCGTCATAATAGCGTTCGTCCGCAGGTTTCGTACGGTGACCAGATAGCCGTCAAGGTTCTGCACGCCTTCTAATTGCCCACTGACAACGAACGCCCAAGCGCCATTTGGGGTGTCGATTGATGTTGCAATCGGTGCCGCCGAAACTTGCGGCTGATTGGTCCACGGCGCCCCGACAAAGGGAACCTGTCGGGCGTGCGGCACGTTGACGATGTATCCCTTTGCCCCTTCGATTGGGAACCCGTTGTCTGGTGAATCAGGCGTCCAGCCAACGAACTCTTGGTTGACATCATCAAGCTTAATTACTGTTGTTGCGCCAACCATCTCCGCTAGCGACCGAGCGTTCATCGGCGTGCGAGGCTTCAGCGGTAGAGAGATCATGTTCAAGCCTTGGGAGAGAGAAGCGAAGTAGACGTGACTGAAGTCATCTTCGCCTGTAGGCATTGGGGTGGCAATGAAGCCGTGGGTCTGATGTTCGCCGTCTTCCCGGTGAATTTCAAACCAGCCGACAATGACGCCATCATCGTTAATGGCTTGTGCAACCGTGGTTTCTGCGCCGGGAATCCCGAACAGATGAAACTCGCCCTCTGGAGTGCGTAGAAATCCCTGTATTTCGGAGAAATCAAGCGGTGCAGTATGACCGACAATCCTGCCATGATTGTCAATGTCATCGGGGAGCGTATGCAACTCTGCGTCAATGGACAAAGTAGTGAACGCGCCATCCTCGTAAATCAGCCCGTCAATAATCTGTGTTGGTGTAAATCCTGATTCAGGCAGATTCCAACCCGCCATCACACCGGCGTTGTTGATACCACGAAAAACATTGCCGCCAACACCGCCCGAAGAGGGAACTTGCACGAAAGTCCCGTCAGGTTCGCGAAGAAAACTGGTGATGACGATGTCGTTCGCTGTTGGGAAATCGAAATGATACGAAGTGAGCTGACCGGTGTCGTTGATGCCCCACCCGTAGTTAAAGGCTGCCCCCGGATTGACTGTGATAAACATGCCGTCCGGTTCTCTCAGAAATCCGTGCTGCACGCCATCCGCGTCTTTATACCGACCCGTGATTTGGCCGGATGCATTGATTCCGAATGCCCGTGTGTCTGTTGCACCTTCTGGGGCAATCGTCTCGAAGACACCGTTTTTGACCCAGAATCCTTTCCGAACAGCGTTTGCATCCGCATAGCTCCCGACGATGTCTCCAGCGTTGTTGATACCGAAAAGATCTGTCTCCGAGGCGCCTGCGAACGGTACATCAACGACCTCAATATGATACGGTACACCGATTGTCAGGTGTATGCCAGATGTGGGGAGGTCGGCGACAGGTTCATGGTCGTGGCCATCGTCACCGTGTTGTGCGACGGCTTGCAATGAGATGGTCAAACATAACATCAAAAACATAAGCAGAGCCAGTTTGGCTCTTACGTAAGTACGCATAGCTGCAAGTTCCTTTTCAATTGAAATTATTTTATGAAATTAAGATTCAGTCGGTGACTTCATCACCAACCTAAAAAACGGCACCCGATGAAAATCGGGTTTTCGGTTTTACATAGTGGTTTGGTAACCCGACGACGTACATCGTCAGGCGGTTGTTCAGCACAATTATTATCTGAGCTTGATGTTTTCAATCGCTTCCAGGCTGTGAAAGAAAGTATTCGACGAGTTCATGCCACTTTGCAGCCATTTCGTGTGCAGGAATACGTTTCTTCTTCCATGCGTCAGTACACCGTTGGCGATAGCCAAGCCCGTATTCAGAAATAATCCACCGCTCGTAGTCGCCCATCCACGCGAGGCCTTGAGTGAGCGAGCTGAAAACGCGTCGCCACGCTTCCACATCACATGGCTGCGTAAGCTCAGGGAGTTGCTCCGGTTTCCATACGGGCAACGAAAATTCGACCGCTGCTGTCTGTTTGGGCGCGAATTTGTAACGCTGCAAGAAAAGCCCTCCTTGGTCCCCATCGCCATAGAAAAACCCGAATCCCCATAAAACAACTCGACTTCTGCCAGAGCTACGCCACTCATAAGCGGTACTTCCGTGCTTGCCTTCCAGCGGTCGATGTTTGGTAAAACCATAGGCGAGCAAAGCATTTCCCTCTGCCCGGCGAATGTCCTGTCCCCAACACCACAACTGTTGGTCCAACAGCGTTGTCCCGATCTTACTGACCTTGTTCAATGCATCTAACCAACGCGAAGATTCGTCGCCAGTTCTGCCAGACATGAATCATTTCCCCATTAGAAGCCGCTTTCACTTCTTCACAAGGTCACGGAGCAATTCAAAAGCGTCGTCAAGAATTGCATCTTGGCGTGTTTTCTCTGTAGCTTGGCACGCTTCAAAGCGCGATTGCAACTCAGTAGCGTCGATTCCGCCATACTCACCGATAAAGACTATCCGCGTGCCCGGTTTCTCGTCGCCCCATGGCTCACCAGTGATCAGGCGCGCCCGTTGGCCGACAACGTGGACGATTCCCTTCCCGTTGGGAATATCGTCAAGGTAAACAAACCCTTTGGCGCGGTAGATCGTCGTCGGTAAGGTTCTCACTGCATGACGCACTGCCTGACGTGACAGCGGTTTGTCGGTCGTATAACTCCACGTATTAAAGACCAACGTATGGTCGTGTGCGTGATGGTGTTCATCCTCAAGGTCATGCGCATGGTCGTGGTCATGCACCTCGCCGTCGGCATGGACGTGAACATCCAAGCCCGATTTGCCTGAAAAGCGGCGGAGGTCGTATGTCCCGACGCCGAGCACCAAATCGAGCGGAACTTTGCCGTGTGTGGTTTCGAGGATACGCGCCCTCGGAACAAGGTCTTTGACAAAGTCTATCAATTCCTCCCGTTTTTCATCATTGACCAAGTCTACCTTGTTCAGCACCACAATGTCTGCCATAGCGATTTGGTCTAACGCGAGCTCCCGATTCTTACCGTCTACCTGATCAATTTGCTCGGAATCAACCACGGTCAGCATACTGTCTACTCGCGCCCCCGACCGCAATTCAGGCGCCATGAAGGTCAATGAAACCGCCATAGGGTCAGATACGCCGCTGGTCTCAACGACGATATACTCCGGTGGGTTTGGGCGCTGAATCAATTGAACCGTGGCCTCAAGCAGGTCGTTGCGAATTGAGCAGCAGATACACCCGTTGGAAAGGTTAATGGTGGATTCCCCAGAGACGCCAGAGATTAGCTCGGCGTCAATGTTAATCTCTCCAAAATCGTTGACCAATACAGCCACGCGCAATCCGTGGTCGGCGTTGAGAATGTGGTTGAGCAGAGACGTTTTGCCCGCGCCTAAAAAGCCGCTGATGATGGTCACCGGAATCGGTTCTGTGAGGCCTTGGATGTCAGTCATCCTCTTAACTCATTAGAATTACAGATTGCTCGTATTCGTGGATTCGTCGCCCCGACTGAGCACCTTGAGTCTCCGAATTGAGAACTGTTTTCATCATTCAGCCTCTAAAATCCGTCCGGGTGAACACCTATTCTCCCCAATATTCTAGCTGCATGTGCAGCCGACCGGGTGACTGAGGCTGGGTGCCTTCGGGGCCTCAAACGCTACAGGTTCAACGACCTCTTCGGTACCCGACCCGCCGGAATCTACTTCAGCGCCGGATGGATTGGAGCGCCCTCGGCTGATGAGAAAGGTGGGGGCACTAATGACCTTTTTGACACGAGGCGTATAGCAGATGGGGCATTTGACAACCACTTCGTCCAACTGTGCAATGGAAAGCTGTTCCTCGAAGAAAATATCACAGCCGGGACATTCAAATTCATAAATCAGCATTGCGTGTTTCCTGATTGACCTGGGCACTTAAACGTCCGGTTCAATTGCCGATAACGTCTCACGCCATCATTGCCTCCGATAAGCTAATTCACCTCTCAAGGCGTCCACGATGGTACCTACGTTGTAACGCATCAACCCGATATACGTCCCTTCCGGAGTTCCGGGCGTTCCCATCGCATCGGCGAAAAGACTCCCGCTGATTTCGACCTCGAACCCCTTTGCGCGAACAGCGGCTTGAACAGCCTCAATGCCCTGCGAGGGGGTTGAGGTTTCGACGAACATCGCCGGGATTCGATGCTCAATAATAAACGCCGCGAGTTCTCTGACATCGGCGACGCCCGCTTCCGTTTCTGTGTTCAACCCTTGAAGCCCACGCACCTCGAAACCGTAAGCGCGTCCGAGGTAACCGAACGCATCGTGCGTCGTGACGAGAATGCGACGCTGAGCGGGTATCTGTGCCGCGAGGTATTGTAGGTCGTCATGCAATGTTTTCAACACTGCCAAGTAATTCTTCGCGTTAGAACGATAATATTCGGCATTATTCGGGTCGGCTAAAGCCAACGTGTCTCGAACGCTTTCAACTGCTTTCATCCAGAGCGACACATCGTGCCAGACATGTGGGTCGTAACTGCCCTGAAATTCAGATGAAGTCCGAAGTTGTGAGCGTGGGGTCCCAGCCGTGACGGCGACGGCTTTCGTTTTATCCGCCATCTTATCGAAGACGGCGCCAATAATTTTCGCTTCGAGATTCAAGCCGTTGTAGAAGATAATCTCAGCGCCCTTTAGCCGTTCGACATCTCCCGCTGTCGGTTTATAGAGGTGCGGGTCAACTCCTTCACCGACAATCCCGGTGACATCAATCCTATCTCGGCCAATATTTTCCACAATATCGGTAATCATGCTGATTGTTGCGACGACGCGAAGTTTTTTCCCTGTCGTAGAGTTTGCATTTGCGGAGTCTTCTGAGTTATCCTTTTGACATCCGCCAGCAACCATCAGCAGTAACACCAACAAACATAAACTCGTCTTGAGAATTTGCCAATCCATTCTGCCAACTCCTTCTGAATTTGTTATTGGGACTTACGCAGCGCGTTCATAAGTCCCCTGATAAGGGAGATTTAGGGGGGTTAAAAATCAAAAATCTACCTCTGTGTGCCAAATTTCCTTAAGTTATGTTATAACATAACATTATCTGCTAAAGTGTGTTATATTATAACATAATAAGTTTTCGGAAGTCAACTCAAATATGGAATCTTCTAGGTAGGAGGAGTTGACTGAATCTTTAACGAAGAAAACAAGACGGCATTGTCGTTCTTTTCCACTAAAGAAAAGACGTAATTGTTTAGTCCATCGGTCTGGATTTGCCAATCCAGACCGAGCGGGGGCAGGGAACACGCCGAGCAGGGAAGTACAATGCTAATTCCGGCTAAACGAGGGCTTACATGCCTAGACCGGACGTGCGGCGAACTGTAATACTACGAACCAAACGATTTACTAAACAGTTACGAAAAGACGTTTTGATTTCATTGACAAAACCAGTGTTATGTCATAACATAACATACACCTTCATTTACAAGGAGCTAGGGATATGTCTTTTACGGATGCGGAAAACACAACATTTGAAGCCTTTCCTAAGCCAACCCATGACCATTCTCAGTGCGTCAAAGACGCATTGGCAACGGCTTTGGCGATCTGTCAGGTGCGAGGGGTGCGATTTACCGAGCTACGGAAACAGGTTTTTGAACTCGTGTGTGCCAGCCACAAGCCAATCGGCGCCTACGATATTCTTGACACCTTTCAAAAACGTGGCCGGAAAACCGCACCGCCAACCGTCTACCGGGCCCTCGAATTTCTGCTTGAGCAAGGTTTGATTCATCGGATTGCCTCGTTAAACGCCTATATCGGGTGTGACTTCCCACAGGAACCTCATCGCGGCCAGTTTGTCGTCTGCAAATTGTGTGGCGAGGCAACTGAGCTTGTCAGTCACACGATCGAGAAGTGTATTACTGTCGCCGCCGAGAAACTTGACTTTCAGGTTCAATCCAGAGTGATCGAGATTCTTGGCGTCTGCTCGGTCTGCCAATGAGTGTTCCGTGACGGTTTATTCGCGAGCACAAAGCGTGATAAGCGAGTCTTTTCTTGTTTGCCTTTCCGCGCTTTGGTGGCTGCTTCAGATGAGAAGCTATGCGTCATAGTACCGGAAAACAGAGCCCAAACACAGATAACGCTCAAACGGCTTTGATGCCAGATATACTTTGCGTTGGGTATTATTGAGTTTTTTTCCAGTGATAATTGTTTCTAATAGGACTTACGCGGCACCAGCAGGTCGGGAATCGGAGTTCCGTCGTACAAGGGTCGCGACCTGGAGATCGCGGGATCTCTATCGCACGGGATCTACTATCGCGGAGATCTCTATCGCACTCGCTATTCACTCGCTTGATCCTACAGAAGACGCAATTTCTGATAGCGCGGAGTATAATTCGCTTCTACACCATCAACTGGAATCTTGGAGAGAATCCGAATCCGACTGTGGCAGAGATTAATTGAGCGGTTGAAGACCTCGCGACCGAATGAAATGAACAAGGGGGATCGACTCACATCAGTAGTCTTGGCAATAGAAGCCATTGAAACGCAAAAAGAAAGCAACAATCCGTTCCAGTCGGCGTTGGCGTTTGGGAATACAGTGGTTGGGCAAAACGGAAAACGGTGAGAGACCATGCGCACAAGAGATTTTTTCAAGCTTTAAATTCGCCCCTCCAACCAAGTGAACGATATCTGTACATCCGACCTGGAGTATGGTAGAAGGCAACTCGGCATCAAAATTAGACGCGCTTTCCCTGTGTGTGCTGTTGCGCAATTCCATTCAGGCTTGTTAAAGAGTCTTTAGTCTACGAAGTTCAATCCACAGTCGATCGACCTGATGTGAAAGTTCTTCAGGATTGCCGTGATTATCAATGACAAAATGTGCAAACTTGACCTTCTCGGATAATGGCATCTGAGCACTAATCCGTGCCTGAGCCTCCTCATGGTTTAACGGACGACTTTCTGCGACGCTCCTTTCCAAAAGGCGTTCTAATTGATTCTCGTGTGACGTTATTACGACAACGATTACGTCTACCAGCTCTTGGCGTCCACCCTCAATGAGCAGCGGGACATCGATTACCACGACACGATTCGGATCTTCAGCAACAAGCTGTCTAGCCTCGGATTGCGACCGTTGTACGATTGGCGGATGCATGATCGCGTTCAAACGCTCAAGTGCGGCATCATCGGAGAACACAATCGCCCCGAGTTTTTGTCGGCTAACGTTCCCCGATGCGTCGAGGATCTGCGGGCCGAACGCTTCAAGCAGTTCATCCATCACGGGGCTGCCCCGCTTGAGCAATTCGTGGCCAATTTCGTCGAGGTTGATGGTGAATGCCCCCTTCTCCGCCAATAGTCGCGAGACAGTCGATTTCCCGCTGGCAATCCCGCCGGTAACTCCCACAATTATGCCGCGTCCGGGATCGATTGATTTGGCTGGCTTGTTTACCATGGGAGTCGTGGGTCCGAGGTTTACTCTTTGCAGGTGTTCTGTCAATTCTTGACCATGCCGCCATCTACATTCAGAGTCTGCCCGGTGATATTCATCCCATCATCGGATACGAAATATACAACTGACCTGCCGATGTCTTCAACCGTCTGCTCTCTCCCCAACGGCGTCGGGGAAAACATGTCCGGATATTTGCCGTGGGCGATACCGACGAACCACTCTCTCGCGTCCTGTCCCTGAAACTCTGGCACATCATTTACCATCCGCTTCGAGCTGTTCTCCCAGTCGTCCGTGTAGACGATGCCCGGGCAGATGGAGTTCACGTTGATATTGTGCGGACCAAGCCGTTCCGCCAACGTCTGCGTGTAGCTGATTAGCCCTGCTTTCATGGCGCTGTAAGACTGCGGTACGATGCGCTCTTGAAACTTTTGAGGAAGCGAAACACGTCCGGCAATTGACGCAATGTTCACAATCTTGCCGTTTTTTTGATTTATGAAATGCGGAACTACAGCTTCACACATTAGAACCGGCGCCTTGAGATTCTGTTCGTACATATTGTCCCACAGGTCTATCCATCGCGAAAGAGGTCCGGCATCGGATGTCTCCCACGTCTTGGGTCCCGCACCGACGTTGTTTACCAAGATATCGACTTTGCCGAAAGTGTTCAGCGTTTCCTGCACTACGCGCGTAATCGCGTCCGGCTTTGTAATATCGCACGGCATTGCGAGCGCACTGCGTCCCAACGCTTGGACCTCGCCAGCGGTGCGTGTTGTTGTGTCTTGGCTATATGAGTTGACAACCACGTCGGCACCTTCTTCGGCAAGACACAGGGCGATCGAACGACCAATGCCTCTGCCCGCCGCTGTTACGATAGCTACTTTATTCGAGAGTTTCATTCTAACCACCTTTCATTATAACGGCCTGTAGTGAAATCTCCTTACGGCTAGTCTACGAATTACGGGTAGGAGATTGACATCTTAACCATAATTCGCTGCGTTCTGCAACACATTTAGGACCAACGCAGGAACAGGAGATTGTGACGTAGGCAGGAATTGAGCAAACAGTTAACCCACGATCAACTGAGCGAATAGATCAAGCGACCGAACAGGGAGAGCGATAGTGACCACATCGAGATCTTTTTTTGCCTTACCACACATGGATGCTCGCGTCCAAGAGATGCTCCCAAAAATAGTGTAGCATAAAATTGCCCTACCGCGGACTTTTAAGTGTTCAGGTGCGAATCTCCAAACATTGCCAACTAGACACAAATACAAAATAGATCTTCCATCTGTTCGTGCTTGATTCCTAGCGATAGAACGAATATACGGGAAAGCCTGTTATCAGACGGACAATTACCCATGCACCGCCAACCATGTATTCACCCAAGATGAGACCCATGAAGAGTGGTAATGCTTTGCGGTATAGCCCGATTCCGCCAACCTTCAGAATAACTACCTTTGCCGCCCAACTCACCAGTATAGAGAACCACAGCCAACTGAAGGTTAATGAACCGCTTGCCACCGCGTAACCTGCAGGATGAAACGGCCAGAGTGGAAAAAGCCTTCGCATCCACCACAGCGTACCTGTAAAGACGAAACCGCCGAACATGGCGATGACTCCCCCAACGCTCGTTTCCGTTGGTTTAAACAGCCACTGGTGCAGCGACGAATAAACGCGAATAGCGAGGCCGCCTCCGCCCACGACTGCGTCTGCACCGTGGGATACGGCTAGATATGCCCAGAATGCGGCGAGTATCCCGACAATGGTCGCAAGCACCATGGCTGGAACAAGCCGACGTGAATTCATGCCCGCCTCTCCGCCAAGTTTTAGCCCTTCGAGTGCGTGAGGCATCGGGTGGGCACGGTATCCTCTGTTAAACGTGATATATAACGCCATCATCGTTAAACTACCGGGCGATAATACCCGACTTCCGAACACGGAGGTAAAGAATTGGCGTGGATTCGCCAAGAAGAGTTCATGCGTTGGAGAGCCAACCTCGGCGCGGATGCGACTCACGCTGATGGCGAGGAGGTAGTAAATCATGAAATAGATCAATATCGTCCAAACAGCCATACCTCCGCTATACGAAAAACTGATGAGAAAAACCAAGCCTACCGCAAAGCCGACTACCGCCCAACGATAAATCATCGGTTCTTCCCGTTCATACGCTTGTGGTTTGCGAAGGCTCTTGACGATTGCAACGATGTGACGACGCGCGCCTATGATTGCTAATATGGCGAGTGCCAAAAATGCGCCGAACGCCTGTTGTCCATCGTAAGCGATGCTCCCGTGGGAGTCCATAAATCCGGTGGCTGTGTTTACTCCAAGCGCCTTTATCACCACACGCTGCGCCTTCCAGAACAGATAAAAGAACCAAACAGAGAAAGACATGTCCGATGGCATTAGAAAACCTAACCCCACGGCAAACGGGAGTATGTATAGAGGAGTCCATCCGATGACGTTCCACGGACTGTCGGTGAAGAATTGACCAATCTCCGCTTTACGTACCGGAATTTCTACAAATGCAGGCACAAAGGCGTGTATACCGTTTACCAAATTTATACCACCGGCGATGGCGAATCCCAGCCACATCATATTGGACTTTAACAATCTGCCCTTCGGTCGAGTCATTTCGAGTGGCAACTGGATGATTGGATAAGGGAGGCGCTCTCGTTCCACCCACTGTTTTCTTAGCAAAATATCCAAGCAGATTAGTGTCCATACGAGTGCAGTCAAGAAAAGCGTCCACCAGAAGATTGGTCGCAACCAATATTCCAAGTGTGCCTTGGTGTAAAAGGTATTCCCGCCTCGATAAAAGCCGTCCAAACGCGACAGATTATCCAAGGTTAACCAACGCGGAAGATATTTCCAGAAGAGCTGCTCCCATTCATTCTCGGTGGTAGCGTACTGAAATCCGTAGGGTATGGTTGGAACGAGCGTCTGCATCATGTCGTGTCCGGAAATCGCCGACGAAAGCGAAAGAATGATGTAGACGACTAGCAGTTCCCCTTGATGGAGTGCAAAATTAGGTAAAACACGTTGAATCAGGAAATTGATTATGGTCAGTATCATCAACGTAATAATAACATTGTAGATAAGCGACAGCGTGGTGGGCAAGGTGCTCCAAAACAACAGGTGGTTAGCCATGATGAAATACGTGTTGATCGGGATGAGCAGCAGTCCCAAAATCACGGCTCGTAGTGTGACCCCGGCATTGGGGTTTTGATTGATTTGGCTGTCCTTTGTCATACGGAGAGGAGGTTGCGTCTAAGGTTCATGTTAGACAATTCCACAACTAAACTGCCCGGTGCGTCCGCAACATGAGGGTCGACTAGGCGCAGCTAAAAGGTTGTTATGGATCTGAGCAGGGTAGGTGCGTGAGTAGGGAGAATAGCAAAATAAGGGTAGACGCGGGGACGAGGCAGCACAAGATTCTTTATCTTCTGACGTTTCCATGAGTCTTGTTTCTTATAGTGTTCATGCTGGTATAGCCGCATCGTTGGGATGAAAATGCTCATTGAAGAAGTGTTGAGTGTCCGGTTGTTTACTGACTTCCATTTGGATTTGCTGGAGTGTTAAATGAGAGTAGTACCCGATTCTCAGCATCAGCAGATAGGCGATGACCTTGATTGCCAAAGCGGCATAGACGCCCTGTCTGCCACGCAACCTCATTTGACGAGTCTGCAAGACGGTCTTGAGAGCACGCCAGAACTGCTCGATGCCATGATGTTGCTGCCAGATGGCCAGTATCTCACATGCTCGCAACTTCCGACCAAACATCATAACGGCCTTGTGCTGCCCTCCTTGTCGAAACAGCAACAATATCAGTTTCCCGAAGGTTGGACTCTGGGCTTGGCAACGTGCGACCGGTGTGTTTCCACACCCCCATTGACCTTCTATCAATTCGATTTGACGCTTATGTTCACTCGATGGCAGATGACTTAACCCAATGGTGAATACATAGCGGCTCTTGGCATGAATGGCAATCTGATCGAAACCTTTGTCGGTCAGCAAAGTCGCCAATTCTTCGGAGCCGCATCACGAGTCGAAACTGATAGGATACTCGGTCAAGTCAATCCCTTTTGTTTTGAAAGAGGTGATGACTTGAGCCACAATGGTCTCAAAAACTTCTGGCTTGGAAGTGTTAGCGCGTCCTTGTTTGCCGACAGCGCGCACTACCAAGGGAATGACCATGCACCCATCTTGATGGTGATACCAAGATTATTCGGACCACGAACCACCATCTTGGCGCGACACTCCACCACGAATATGTCATCGACAAGACTCGACCCAAACGGTCTATCACTCTATCGTTGACGCCAGTAGTCACACGCATACGAGAGTGCGTCGAGGCGCTCTTGCCTTCAAGTTACTGCAAAAACTCAACAGCCAATTCACTCCCCATCACCATCAACTGACGTCTCCATTGATAGATACTCCAAAACTTCAATTCTTCGTACAGTTGACTCTTGGGTATATCCAATCTCTGTGCCAATTGGTTGGGCGTATAGTGGCCGAAAACATGTCCTACCACCAACATCAACAGAATTTCTATTGCTTCCTCCCGATTGTCGCGGAACTTGCTGTACAGAAGCCACCGAAAAATCGAAGCGATTCGTTCAACCTTTCTAGCATCGTAGCCATCCTCCGGGAGCATTTTCATCCAAGGGTAACGCTTTATCCCAGAGGTGTCAAGCTTTTCTCATTCTCTTGGCAGGGGAAACGCATCTAAATATTGGTCTTGACATGAGAGGAACTTGGGATATGCTGGTGTGAACTTTTCTAAGGAGTAGAACACATGTCTAATCCCCCGATTTCCTCTATAATGGACAAAGCTAATCGTTGATTAGAGATCAACGATCCCACTTTGACTCATTGCCAGACCCCAGACGAGACGATTGTCGTACATCCCATAAATTGCTCGATATTATTGTCATTACTATCTGTGCGGTTGTTTGCGGCGCCGATAATTGGGTAGCAGTTCAATTATTCGGAGACGCCAAGTATAAATAGTTAACCGGGTTCTTGGAATTGCCAAAAGGCATCCCGTCGCACGCAACATTCAGGCGTGTATTTAGTGCGCTAGACGCTTCCAAGTTCGAAGAATGTTTCATCAACTGGATTCGTAGTGCCATTGAAGTAACCCAAGGTCAAGTGATTGCGGTTGATGGAAAACAATTGCGTCGTTCTTACGATACTCATAACAACAAAACAGCCATTCACTTGGTTAGTGCCTGGGCGTGCCATCAAGGCGTGGCACTAGGACAAATCAAAGTTGCAGACAAATCCAATGAGATTCCAGCCATGCCTCAATTGCTTGAAGTATTGGAGGTGTCAGGGTGCATTGTTACTATTGATGCGATGGGTTGTCAAACCGACATTGCTCAAACAGTTGTAGATTCAGATGCCGACTACGTTTTCGCGCTTAAAGCCAATCAAGGACAGTTGTATGAAGATGTTCGACTATTGTTTGATGGCGTCTCAACGGGTGAGATAAGAGATGTTAAAGTCGATTCGACGCAAACCGTTGACGGCAATCATGGACGTATAGAAACCCGCTCTGCTTATACGATTACAGACCCCGGTGTAATTTCTACTCTTAGAGCAAGTGAGAACTTCGTCAATCTTAACTCGGTCGTCAAAGTCACCGCCGAGCGAGAAGTCAACCAACAAGTGACCACAGAGAAACGCTACTATATTTCTTCGCCTCCTGGTGATGCAGCCCAGTTGCTTGAAGCCACTAGGCATCACTGGCGGATTGAAAACTCATGCCATTGGGTATCAGATGTTGCTTTTCGTGAGGACGCCTCCCAGATTCTCAAAGATAACAGCGGTGAGAACTTCGCCATCGTCCGACGCATTGCTCTCAATCTACTCAAGTCTGAGAAGTCAACCAAACTTGGTGTCGCCAACAAGCGGCTCAAAGCCGCATGGGACGACAATTATTTGACTACTATTCTAGCAACTCTATTCTGAAAAATCAGATGCGTTTCCCCTGCGACTCATCCCTTTCTGATTGACATTTCAGCTGAAAGTGTTACACTGTCCGCAATTCAGAAATAATGGCGCTAGATGCCTTGAGATCCATGAAAGTTAAATGGTAAGTGACAACGATAGAATACTGGCGGTGTCCCATCGAGCTTATGACGTTGATTGTTGACACCCTCTCCATGGTGTAGTGCATTATACATCAGAATGAAAATGACTAAATATGGTATGGGAGCATCCCGCGAGACATGAACAACACCGCCGCTATGTCTTGAAGTTGCTTCCTTGAACTTGCTCTCTGGAATAACTTCCACTTGGTAAGCAGAATGCTGGACATGAAAGGGCTGAAATTCTTCATTGTCATAATGCTATGCTTTACGGTCATCGTTCAATCAAGCGCGAAGGTCGTTTGGCGGGCAGATTTTGAAGGACGTGAATCTCGCCACGCAATTCCTAACGGACGGGTAAACGATCCGGTCCATTGGAACCGCAATGTCGAGAACCCGGCTACAATCTGGGATATTACCAGCTATCGACAAGACTGGCCAGCGACTAGAAGAAAGGGGAATGGACTTATACAGCTTGCCGAAGGCTGTACTACTTCGGGTAACACGCCAATACCGGAGTCGCCAAGATTCAGAGATGGCACCATCGAGTTGGAGATGTCGTGGAACGATGATGACAGCGTGGGGGTCACTTTTCGAACGAGTGGTGACAGAGGCTATTTAGTTGTATTCGGATACAATGAAACAATTGCGCTAATGTTGCATGACCTGAGACGTGGTTGCGCAGAACCCGGGCTGTGTCTAAGCGAGCCTCGGGCAGACGGGAAGCACTGTGACGAGCCAGCATGGCCACCAGGTGGCGAATGGATTGAAATGGTATTACTTGCAGATGTCGGCTTCGAGGTTGATGGGAAGAAGGCTGGCCACCGTGGAGGTGTTGACAACCGTGGCATACTCCCGCAAGATCACAAACACCCGCTTTATGGACGCATCCAAGCCATCGGGAGGCAGATTGATATCTGGTATATGCCGATGGATAATAAGTTTGACAGAGGCAAGCTGGGGGAACCAATGATTAGCGTCAGAGATAGCAAGTATCTGTCGGGTCAGGTTGGCATCTGGCATGAGAGTTGGTCGAACGGTATTATTGACAACCTAACTATCAGAGACGCGAAGGGCTTTGCCGTTGATAGCCAGGGCAAATTAGCTACTGAGTGGGGTGCTATCAAGGCTTCCAAGTAATCAACTGCAATGTGTAAATTGTGCCACCGCCGGTTTTTCACACTTTACTATAATCTTGACAGTGGGGGTCATTTTAGATATATTGTGGCGGTACGCTAGGTGTTTTTGCCGATTCAATCATAACGGGCATAAAGCCCTAGGCTACGGAGGCGTCATCGTAGTCTAGCCCCTTGTGGGCGTCGGGTTTGCACGAATTAGCATAACCTAGCATTACAATAGAAATGAGTGTAATTCAATTTTCACCCAAATCAGAAAGCGCGAGGGAGAAATTACAATGAAAACCTCAGCAACATGGTTCACCTTAACATGCATTGGTTTAATCGGCGTCAGCCTGGTGTTCACAAACATGGGTTCTGCCGAAATCGATCCGACCAATGTTGTCGCGGCGTACCTTTTTGATAACGAGGAGGCCGACGACATTCTAATAGATTGGTCTGGAAATCGCAACCATGGTGAAATTAACCGTAAAGTCGACTATGTAGAGGGGAAGTTCGGCAAGGCAATACACTTTGATCCGGGCAGAAAAAATTACATTGACCTCGGAAAACCCTTGTTGAATGATCTTCAAGAGTTTACAATTGTTGCCTGGGTCAATAAAGACGCCGAGGAATGGGCTGGTACTACAGGCATCGTGGGGCAACATGATGTTATTGAATGGTATCTGAGTAGGAGAAGCACCCTTATGCTGATGGCGTACCCGCTAACAGAGACACATAAGAAGAAAGACGTTCACAAGCATCCTCATGACCAGGCCGGATGTTTAAATGCCAAAATCTGTATCAGCGCACTCCTCAAATTGCCAGGTCCTGACTTTAAATGGGAAGATGAAGAGAGCTGGGTTCATTTGGCGGCCATTGGGGACGCAGCAATTATGAGGAACACGCGTAACGCGGCAAGAGGGGTACAGAAACGTGTTAACAAGTTGAACATTGGTCCGATAACCTCCTATGGATCATCGATATACTCTACGAAAATTGGAGGCGGCGGGATTCTTGCCCCTGCGGAGGCAGGCCCAGATTTTTTTAGTGGCGCCATTGACGAACTGGCTATTTTCAATGTAGCGCTGAGCCTGGATGATATTAAAACCCTCATGGCGGAAGGATTGGAATCAATTGGCCTCCTGGGTCAGGCCGTTGAACCGGCTGGGAAACTTGCTGTGACATGGGGCGAGTTGAAAAACGGAAGATAATATTTGCATTTTTTTTGACTTACCCCCAGTTTTTGGGGAGGGTACACCGAGAGCAGTTTGAAAGGCCTAAGAGCCTGTTTGAAAAGTACATTTGTAGGGTGCGATCAAAGGAGCGAAAAGCGACTGCGATAGAGATCCCCTGCGCACCAGCCTCTAACAGCCCCAGCGGGGATCAAACGAGTGAATAGCGAGTGCGATAGAGATTCCACAGGTATGTAGCAGACAACCCTAAATACATGACGAAACTTTCCACAAATGACCAAAAATGACTTTGCTACCGATTATTCAAGCAGGCTCTAAGGTGTGAGAAAGTCTGTTGAGATATGGTAAATTCCCCTCCTTTGTGAAACGCATTAAGTTTAACAGAGTGAGGATTTATGAAAGTGAAACACGCTGTGAAAAAGCAAATCTCGCCAGAAGAAATGATGACCACTGTGTCGCCGATTTTCACGGGGACCTTGAGTCAACCGCAACTGAAGAATACAGTGCTGCTCATCGCCATAGCGATGAGCAAGCGTTCCGTTTCAACGAGCTAGCGCGGCATCTGCCGATAGCCGTCAAAGCGGAAAAGACGAAACAGAAGCGGCTTTCCCGATTCGTTAAATCCAAACTGCCGATAGCAGCAATGCAAGAAAAATGACTCACCTTTGTACTAATACCTAATGGTGCATGCTGCGTAGTGGCGACTTCAGTCGCTTAAAAGAGCGATTAAAATCGCTACTACAGGCTAATGCATCACCGAAAGATAGAATTGGTATAAAGTAACTGTTTACTCACCTTCCGCATAATAGACTTGTGTAATCTCGAATTTTCACATACAAATCTTGGGGTATATATTCACAAACGAGAAAAAATCATCAAGGTACTACGGTGAGTCCGATTGATTGACCGGTTTTGCCCTTCCATCATCAACTTCATTTCCACCAAGTAATACACCACATGGAGGATCTCTATCGCGCTCATTATCCATTCGCTTGATCTCCTCTGGAGCGCGGGACTCTGGACATGTCGCATTCTATTGACATTTCGATCCTCTGGATCGAGGAATGGGACTCTGACTAGAAAGTCTTACTTGTTGAAAGAATTATTCCGACTGGGATAATGGAATGCTGTCAATTATGATGCGGGATACGGCCAAATGAGAAATTAAACTTTTAGGTGCTCAATAATGCGGAAGATAAGGTTTAGTTCAGCCAAAACGAGTGGCAATATTAGTTTGGCAGTGTATCGCACCTGACTATCGGCAGCGGGGCATTCTTGGATTATATGTGGGAAATCGCTCGCATGTTGGGTACATGAGAAAAATTGCCATCGGTCATGGAATAAAGGGTGTGCCTTGTATTCGCCGCAAGGAGTCAATGGACTAAACAATTACGGTATAAAAAAGGTGTATCTAAAGTGTCATGGTAAAGTGTTGATACTGATTGATGAGACCAAGCTGATTGGAGGTTACAAAGCAATAGTTGCCGCGATTCCTTCCCGTCAGCGAGCTATCCCCAGCGCAAACGCGGCTGTGAATCTTTTTGAGTTTTAAAAAGTGTCAACCCGATGCTGACGAAGAACGAACCGTAATTCCACTTGATGGATTTTCATTTTGATTGCATACTGGGAAGCGTTGGTCGCCCTAGGTTTAGGTTGATTCGTTAATCCAAGGAGATAACCAAATGAGTACCACAAACAAAGGAGAGGATGTAATAGCCGCTTACGTCCGCGAGGGCGAGCGGATGGCCTATGCACTTGGCAATCGCGGACCGATTAAATTCAACTCCGACGGCACGCTAGACAAGGACATCCTGGATGCCTACTTCAGTTTTGGCTTCTATGTATTCGAAGGGGTTGTAAAAAGTGAAGAACTCGAAGACCTGCAGGCGGATTTAGAGTACGTGTTTGAGCGAGCACCGCACACCAAGGACGCACTGGTTGACTCAAAAGGACGGCCTGCACTGGGGGCCGAGTTTGCGCGGCCGATTTTCCGTTTTGCTAAGCCGTTGAGCGATCCTATCGGTGGCACGTCGGCAAATAATGGTCGGCACCCGGCCAAGATGACTGAACTAGAGCCTCCCACCGACGCCCCGGAATTTGTGATTAGCGGGATCGGTCGCCCGCTAGAGATCATGGATTCCTGCTTAAGGCTCTACGGTCATCCGCAGTTGTTGTCCATCGCAGAACAGATCAACGGACCCGATTTCACCCCGTTCCAAGAGTTCATAATTGTCAAGCCACAGGCGTTGGGGCCATCTGTCGCCTGGCACCAGGATGGGACCACACACTGGGACAAGCCTGACTGGGACAAGGACACACACGGGTTTAATTTTATGTTCCAGTATTACGGTAGCACTGCGACCAACGGGGTTTGGGTGATTCCCGGATCTCACAAACAGGGCAAACTGGACATCAAGGGGATGATCGCAGCCAACGGCGGCTCCGATCGTCTGTCCGAGGCTGTACCGATGGTATGCAAGCCTGGCGATGTGGTCATAGCCAATCGCCAAGTCTTGCACGCCTCTTTTCCAAACTCCTCTCCGTACAAGCGGGTGAGTTTCAACTTTGGATTCCACCGCCGCTCTTCCGTACTGGGTGTTCGCCGTAAGCAGTACGATGACCAAGAGGTCGTCTACGACGAGGAGCGCATCTTTGAAAGGTCCCGTTTGATCGCCTTGGCCATCGATGCTCGGCAACAACGCTTCCTCAATGAGCCACGCTACGCATACCAGCCCTTGGTTGGACAAGAGAATGCCAATCGGTGGAGCGAGGAGATGAGGGAAAGCATCCTAACTAACTACACCTTGCGGGACCTCTCTCTTTGAGGATGGCTCCGAGGGAGGACAGTGAAACAACCCTCGAATTGCGCCGAATCAATGGCTGCAAACACTCGACCAAGTGTTCATTCCATACTTTGAGGTGTATGAAGAACCCCTCTATCAAGTAACACTCCACATTGCACAGGATCTCTATCGCACTCGCTATTCACTCGCTTGATCCTCTGGAGTGCGGAGATTAGACGCATCACGATTCTATTGACATTGCACTCCTCTGGAGTGCAGACGTGGGGTGGGATCGTATTCTATTGACACTAAAGATCTCTATGGGAACTCTATCGCCTTCGTTATTCACTCAGTTGATCACTCGCTATTCACTCGCTTGAGGGATCTCTATCGCGCTCGCTATTCACTCGCTTGATCCTCGGGATCGAGGAAAGGGACTCCGACCAGAAAGTGTTACTTGCTGAATGAATTATTCCGATAGGGATAATGGGGCGCTACCAAGTAACACTCGCTCGAAGCTAGTCATAGAGCGAAAAACGCGGGTCAATTCATGATGCACGATCCACATTGCGCTCCTCTGGAGCGCGGACATCGGACGCATCACGATTCTATTGACATGGCACTCCTCTGGAGTGCGGGAATATGGACATATCGCATTCTATTGACATTGAAGATCTCTATGGGAGCTCTATCGCCTTCGTTATTCACTCAGTTGATCGCTCGCTATTCACTCGTTTGAGGGATCTCTATCGCACTCGCAATCCACTCGTTTGATCCTCTGGATCGAGGAAAGGGACTCCGACCAGAAAGTGTTACTTGCTGAATGAATTATTCCGATAGGGATAATGGGGTGCTATCAAACTACGGTCGGCATTACCCCCATTCCCAAATCCGATTGGTCCAAAGTGATAACCGCCATTTCATCGAAAGCCGCCTACGTCTCCAAACTCCTGATGAACGAAATGCCCGACAGTATCGAAGACGCTTTCTCCGACCTGGCTCTGAGCCCACTGCCCCGCAGCCGAAAGGACTTTCAGGCGGACTGCTCACGCTAGCGATGTCGGCGTGGCGACTGCAAGACCGGCCAGAATGAGTATCCGCAATGTTCTGACCGGAACACTGGCGAGCGTACAGGCCAATGCCGGCATGCCATTCGCCGAATTGACCATTCGGGTCGGCGAACAGGTGCTGCATGCACGCGTGACCCGGCCCGCTGTCGCAGACTCGGGTTTGACTACGGATAGTGATATTTATGCATTGGTGAAGTCCGTGAGTTTTGATCGTGACGCCTGACTTTAGTCAACGGAGGGAGAGATGACGCAGCCGCTCAAGAGCCCCGGTGCGAAAATGATGTATCTGATCAAACGGCGCCCGGAGACATCCCGAGAAGAACTCGTTGCTCACTGGTTTGCCAATCACATGCCCATCGTTATTGCCCGCCAGGCTGAGCAGGCCGCACGCGGAAAATTGCACGCCACGCGCTACATTGCGACATTGTTCGACCCGGACAAGGCCGGCGAGCACCCTTGGGATGGCGTTGCGCAGCTTTGGTACGATAAGCCCTTACCCGTTCCGGCCACGTCCCACGGCACCGAGCCGACGGATACGTTTCAAGAAAAGGCGAAGCCCTATATTCCCTGGGCTACCACGGAGTACGTCGTTATGGACGGATCCGAGCGTCTACCTGTCGTGGCTTTGACATTAAACGAGCCCTTTCCCACAACGCGTACAGGGTTTTTCAAGATCACGTTTCTCGTGGCAGCGAAGACGAATACCGACTTCGATGCGCTGTTTGCGCACTGGCTCGATGTCCACGTTCGGAACGTTACCTCAGTCATGCACCAAGTCGGCGGTTTTCGTTACGTCGTCAGCCACAGCCTGAACCCGGAACAGGAGCCCTACGCGGGCATGGCGGAATTGTATTTTCCTGATGCGTCAGGCTGGCAGCGCTACCGCGAGACGATAGAACCCGATGGCATGGAGCGCTGGGTCAGTGACACCGAGACCCTGGCGCTGCGTGCCCATACTGAGATGATCGGCATTCCCTGATTGTTGGAGGCGGCCTACCAACCGCAAGTTTGGGGTTTTGTCGTGTATTACAGGTCGATACCCACGCCCACCGGACAATGGTCCGAACCCAGGGCGTCGGGCCAGATGAAAGCATCTTTAACCCGCCGCACCGCACTTGCTATATTAAACATACTCTACGGAGAAAAGATGTCTACTGAAGTGGGAAAGGGAACAATGCAACAGAACGGAACGCGGTTAGCCGGAAAAGTCGCGATTGTGACAGGGGCGGGAGCGCGTTGCGAGGTGACTGGCACGGGCCAAGCTACAGCAATTCTCTTCGCTAGGCAAGGCGCCAAGGTTCTGCTGGCGGATTTGGACGAGAGCAATGCCGCGAAAACCCTCGACACGATTAAGGATGTAGGCGGCGAGGCGTCCATATTTGTCGCCGATGTAACGAAGAACGCGGATTGTCAGGCGATGGTCGAAGCTGCTGTGTCACGTTACGGCGGATTGCACATCCTATTCAACAATGCGGGTCTCGCTGGCGCAAAGACCGTTGTTGATGTAGAAGAAGATGCCTGGGATCGTGTCGTAGAGGTCAATCTCAAGGGTACAATGCTGGCTTGTAAACACGCCATCCCGCAGATGATCGCGAGTGGCAGCGGGTCGATTATCAATATTTCTTCTATTGACGGTATGCGCGCGGGGTGGGGACCAAATATTCCCTATGCCGCAGCCAAGGGTGGTGTCATTGCTATGACCAGGAACATGGCGGTACATCACGGACGGGACAACATTAGGGTCAATTCCATTGCCCCGGGACATGTTTGGGGGTCGTTTGTAGGTATGATTGCGGAAGAATCGCGCGATCTCCGTAGGCGTGGGACGTCCCTAGGCACCGAGGGCACTGCGTGGGATGTGGCGTGGGCAGGAGTATTTCTGGCAAGTGACGAGGCTCGTTGGATTTCCGGAGTAGTGTTGCCAGTTGATGCTGGCACGTTGGCAGCTACGCCGCTTGCGCTATTGGAGCACTTACGCTAAATTACGTTCAGCCATCATTGAACAGCACATACCTCAATATGTCCAATTCCACATATGTTGATGCAATGCTAAACCTTGGGCTTACAGATACTTCTATACCACACATAGTCTAATCCCTCCGGGGCATACACCGACTAATAGATTCGCGACTCAATACCAAATCTCCGCAACGAATTTCCTCTAACATCCGCCTATCCGTAATTTAAGTGCGTCGCCTTGCCCAACCGACCAACGTTCTCTCCATTGATGCAGATTTACAGCTTGCTGCGGTATTCATATTTTATGACGGATGCAGAGCGTCCAACATACAAGGGTTCGGTGAGACAGTAGATGTAGAGGTTATAAAATCTCCAATCCTAAAAACTGGGGGTGAATCAAGCTGCATTTTGGACTTGACATCTATGTGAATATATGTATAATACGCAATTATTGTGGGGACTTCCCCGCGCCAATAGGGGTAACGTGTTATGCCCCTAAAACCCGAAGCGCGATATGTCTCGTGCTGCGTCAACGACCTAATTTTCTGTGTTTATGGAGTACTTTGTGGTTTGGTAATCCGTTGCCGCTCCCTTAGTTTCTAGGTACTGTTAAGCGGCAAGATTACAATTGCGGAGCCGCAAACTAAAGTGCACCGTTTATTTTGGAAAATTAGATAACTCTATAAACTCTATAAACTAAGGAGATCCTATACATGAAAACTGCAACACTACTCACCATAACTGCGCTGCTAGTGTTGACGGTGATTGGTCAGGCAAATGCTAAGGTCGTTTGGTATGCGGATTTTGAACCTGACGCCACGACGAAAGCTATTCCTGGCCCAGAGGTAAATAACCCCGACAATTGGAATGACCTCGTCGAAATGCCAGATATATTCTGGGACATATCGGATGTCGGAGCAGAGTATCCAGATTCTGGAAGAGCCGCAGGCGAGCACGGACTCATACAGATTACGGAAGGTTGTGCTGTATCCGGGCATACCGAGCTACCGTTTTCTCCAGAATTCACCGATGGTATTATCGATTTGGAGGCGTCTTGGGCCGACGATGACACTTGGGGCGTTACTTTCCGACGTACCCCTGCCGCGCTAACTTATTTCGACATCGCTGAGGTTCTTCCCATGGTTAACACGGACGCTTGGGCCACGGGATATATGGTGACGTTCGGATGGAATGAATCGCAGTCTGTCCAGTTACTTGATCTGGCAGACGGTTGCGGCGTCCCTGGCGGGTGCCTAAATTATCGACGAGGGCCGGATGTTAATGGTCCAGACGGCGGTCCGGATGGTATCCCCGATCCCGAGACGTCGTGGGAGTGTGACTGGGATTATACAGATATTGACGGGGGCGGGGTTAGCAAACGCATTGCCGGAGCGTGGCACGGCTATACTGCGATCGATCCCGCTTTCGGGGACCCTCCCGGGCAGCGCGGACAGCTTCCGATGGATCACAGCATTGTAATGTACTTGCGGGTTGAAGTCTTCGGCGATAGCATTAAGGTCTGGTTTGGGCCCAAGTATGCCGAAGACGCTGAAGAAATAGTTGCGTCGCAGGCCCACCTTTTTCCTCTACAACCAGACAACGCTCCGAATGTTAATGGTACTACCCCAGTCAATCGCGAGACAGTCGAGGCGGGGCTCGTAGAACCAATTCTTGACGTCAGGGATACTAAGTATGGGTCTGGCAATGTTGGAATCTATCTGGAGAGTATGAAAGAAGGTATACTTGACAACATTACCGTTACCGATGCGGATGGCTTTCCTGCGGCTACTGCTGTTGACGCCAGGGGCAAATTGGCCACTCAATGGGGAGCTATCAAAAAATCCAAGTAATTCTACAATGCATGAAACACAGGCCAGGTATTTGTGCCTGTGTTTCACATATCACACAACTTAATCTTCGTTCCTGCATACTGTGTGGGGACTTCTGCAGTTTAGAAAAGCAGGGGGCAAGTTACTCCATGGGCTTTTACGCCTAGGTGATTTGCTATCCTGCTTTTTTATTTAACTTGTTCGCGTAGATTCCCTTCCTGTTGATCGTGTAGGCATTCCTCAACAACCGATTCAGCCGCTTCTAAACCACCAGGGGAGACGGGAATTGGTGCGCCTTCCTCCTTGATGGGGGAAGGTTGGGATGGGGGCGATAAAAGTCTCATTTCAAACTTCAATTGGTATTACCCAGCCGTTCGAGCAGCTCCGCACCGTTCATCGGCATCAGTCCAATTCAGAACCGCCGGTGACACTAATGGCGATGCCCGTGAGGTAATCCGACTCGGACGAAGCGAGAAATGCCGCCGTCTTGGCAACATCAAATCCATCCGCAACTCGTCCTAAGGGAGTCATCGCAACCCGGTTGTTGATAAATTTCTCACGCCTCTTACTCGTCCTCCAAGTTCCTGGTGACACAAGCTCCGACGGCATTGCGGCTGCTATATAGCCTGTCCGTTCTGAATCCACGGAGGTTGGGGAGATAGCGTTGACGTTGATGTGGTAAGCCCCTAACTCGCATGCGAGACACTGCGTAAAAATAAGCAGCGCGGCCTTAGAGACGCAGTAGGCAGTAAAACGGGGTCTAGCATGTCTACCTGACGTAGAGGCAATGTTGATGATTTTTCCCCCGCCGCCACGGTCTATCATGTGCCGGGCAACCGTTCTGCAGCAGAGGAAATTCCCCTCGGTGTTGATGTTGAATTCTTTATCCCATGCATCTTCTTCCAACTCAACCACGGGCACACGGTCACGTCCTGGGCGTGACCCCACGCTGTTCACCAGGATGTCAATGTGTCCAAACTGTTCAAGCCCCTGACGTACCATACCGGTCTATGTCTTGGGGCAGTAATATATCCAGTGCCCCGCAAGTGCTTCCATCGAATTACCAACTGACGTTTCCATGAGACTTGTTTCTTATAGTGTTCATGCTGGTATAGCCGCATCGTTTGGGATGAAAATGCTCATTGAAGAAGTAGTGATGGATCTATTCGTTCCGATGTGCGAGGGGTATTAATTCCAGTCCACATAGGAATCAAGTTAAGCGTTTCACGGCGCAGGTTGCGCAGTTTCAATGTCTCAATCTATTGATTCCCACGTAATCTTGGGCGAAAGAATCACTTTTAATTCATCAGTCGGTCCGATTACGAACCTGTTTGAAAAGTACAGTTGTAGGGTGCGCACTGCGCACCAGCCTCTAAAAGCCCCAGAGGGGATCAAACGAGTGAATAGCGAGTGCGATAGAGATCTTGAAGGTGTGTAGAAACGCCAAAACCCCGTGCACTCAAGCCCCAGAGGGGCGACAGGTAGGTAGTAGACAAAAATAAAAACATGAAAAACTGACTACAAATAACCAAAAATGGCCTTGCTACCGATTATTCAAACAGGCTCTAAGCTCGATTTTGTACATTTGAGCGATACAACAAGCGGTGTCGCTCAAACGCTGAAGAAAAGCGAGGGAGATTTTAGCCATCTGGCCTATTTGGTGGACCATTGAAAAAGTCTCAGCGATTTCTTGTGCCATCACAGCGGGGCAAGATGCCCCGCCTACGGGGTTGGTTTTGTGCGGCTTTCCGTACAATCCAACCGTCGTACTTTTGTACAAAGTCGAGCTAAGAGGATGTTCCATAGCGACCGTTTTCGTAGGGGCGGGGATCAAGCGACTGAATAGGGAGCGCGATAGAGATCCCTCAAGCGAATGGATAATGAGCGATCAACTGAACGAATAGTGAAGGATCAACGGAGTGAATAACGACGGCGATAGCCAATCCCATAGTAGATCCCGATAGTGATCCCTCCCCCGCCCGATAAGGACTAAAGTCAGTAATTTCACGAGGGAATATCCCGGCAATACCTAGCGAAATCTCTTAAATTGATCCGTATGGGGGTGTTAATTCCAGTCCACCGGTGATTCCAGTGTCCCCAGTACGGCGCGGCGAATCCAGTCCAGCCCTTGGATGACCAACCATCGGTTAACGTGGTCCGTGGCTTGGTAATGGCGACCATTCTTGAATAAACGCATGTCACCGGGGCCATGCAGACAAATACAGGTCGAGTTATCTTCAAAGGGACCTAGCATCACCAGACCGAGTCCATTGAGTTTAGACGGTCTCACACTGTTGGCAAGGGAATGAGCTAATGATTGCTTGTCTGTTTTTGCAGGATTGGAAGAAAGTCCGGCAGTCTCCAGAATTTCAGGCAAATCTCGTACCGTGGGATTCGTGGTAATCAAATCCTCGTACCCGGCTTCGATCAATTCCCTGGCAACCTGACCATCCGTGAGCGTGTCGGATATGCCGAGTTTCAGCGATTGTTCAGCCAACAGACTGCCTACTACCTCGGGTACCGTTTCTTTAGCCACGCCGTAAATGGCGACACCTAAACGCTTCCGAAGTTCGGTCTCCATCCCATCGATTAGCTCATCCGCCTCCACCTCGGTGTCCGCCTTGGCTGTGATGCGCACATCGGTCTGTCCGGAATGTGCCGCTAGCCCGACGGTAGGGTTGCCTCCGGTCATCAGATCGCCGATACCTCGATCAATGTTGCTTTCACCTACCGAGCAGGTGCGCAAAACTCGGATTCTTGTCACCTTGACGCCGCCAATTCGCTCAATCAACAGAGGAATAACGGTGTTTTCAAGCATGTGCTGAAGTTCTCGCGGCACGCCGGGGAGCGAGATAATGCATCCTCTTCCGTCTACATCCTCACTTAGAAAACAGGGAGCGGTACCGACGGGGTTCGTGAGCGGCAGTGCGCCTTCGGGCAGATAAGCTTGGCGCCGGTTGTTTTCCGCCATTGTCCGTCCAAATCCACGGAAGCGTTCTGCAATCTCCGCTTCGAGCTTACTGCTGTAAACTAGCCGGCGTCCGGTCGCGTTTGCGGCAGCTTGGCGCGTCACATCGTCGACGGTTGGTCCAATTCCGCCGGAGGTAATGACCACATCCGATCGGTCTAAAGCAAGGTTCAAGACATCGGTGATGCGTGCCTCGTTGTCCCCCACGGTGGTTTTGTAGTATAAGTCTAACCCGATGTTTCGAAGGGCTATTGCCAATTTGTTGGCGTTCGTGTCAACAAGCTCTCCTAGCAAAAGCTCGCTGCCAATCATAACTATTTCTGCGTGCATGTCATTTCCCTGGTAGGTCTGAAGAAGTATATTCGAGCATCACAATTTTTTGGATTTGTTCCGATTCGACATCAGCGTTGAGGTGAATCCTCGGTTTTCCATGCCCTGAGAGGATGGATGAACATTTCATGATACGGACTGGATTTCCTCCGAAACGTCCCGTTGCATTGTCGGTCTGATTATCACTTCCGGTATGTTGACTCGTTGCGGAAGGCTTGCAATAAAGCAAATAAGCTCCGAAGTATCTTCGACATCCGCCATTGTTGCACGAGCTTCTACCGGTGGAGGGACTGGACGCAGTTCGAGAATGGGTGTATTAATCTCACCCGGCATAATCACGCTCGCTCTTACTCCGGTATTCAACAAATCGACATTGAGAAACTGCGTGAAGTTGTTCACCCCCGCCTTCGCCGCTCCGTACGCCAGTCCACCAAAAGGTCCCGGCTGTATCGCGGCAACTGACGACACGTTGATAATTGTCCCGCTCTTTGCCTCCAACATAAAGGGCACTACCGCTCTGGTGCAGAAAATTGTGCCGATCAGATTGGAGTCGACGACTTGGCGGGTCTCCTCGGGCGTCATATTCAAGAGACGGCGGTTCGCGGAACTGTGTCCGGCGTTGTTTACGAGCACGTCAATTCTGCCGAAGGCTGCGATTACATCCTTTGCCATCTGTTGCGCAGCTTCATAATCTGCGACATCGAATGCATACGCCAGCGCAGAACTGCCGGCAGCCTCAATCTCGTCTTTTACCGCTTCCACTTTCGAGGCGGTCCGCCCTACGAGCGCGATTTTCGCTCCGTTCTGCGCCATCAACAGCGCGGCGCCACGACCGATTCCACTTCCACCTCCTGTAACTATGCAAACCTTATCTTGCAATCCCATTTATCACCTCGTAGATAGTCTGGAAGCTTGTTTGAAAAAGCACCTTTAGCAACTCGATACAACCGGCAGGAGCCTATGTCACAACGCCATCAGGGAAGCATGAGCGCTGTATCGGCGCGACCAGCTTGAGGACTTGCTGAAGGACTTCCGCCGGCGTACCGAGCGCGTCAACCACGTTCACAAGCGATGCGGAATAGTAGTCGATTAGGGGCTGCGTCTCCTGTTCATAGACTTTCAAACGGTGGCGTATGACATCTTCGCGGGCATCATCGACGCGGTTCTCTTTGATCGCCCGCCGGCTCAACCTATCGACCATCGCGTCTTCGTCTTCACAGCCCAAATGGATAAGACTAAGAACTTGAATGTGTTCATCCATTAACCGCGCTTGATTTAGATTCCGTGGAATGCCATCAAGCATCAATAGTTCACTATTCGGTGTGTATGTTCCCTTCGCCGTTAGATTCCGCGTGTGCTCCTCCCACATCTTGACTGTCAGGTCGTCGGGTACGAGTGCACCGCGCGACGAATAATCGGCGAAGATTTTCCCCAGTTCGGAGGCGGGATCAAGCGATCGAAAAACATCGCCTGAAGCAACGTGAAGAAATCCGGGAATCGATCCGAGAATTTTTCCCTGTGTGCCTTTTCCGGCGCCCGGGGGACCAAATAGTAGTACCGTTCGGTAGCGTGAGTCGTTCTGCATTATCCTCCTCAAGTAGCGGAAATTGAATTAGGCTGACGTTACGGCTGCTCAAGCAAAAACTGAAGGAACAACTCGTAAAAAAAATACACTTGGATACGTGCCTATATCATCTATTATAAATTGACCGACTCAAGAATACCAGAAAATTAGTCTGAATTTACGTCCATCTCCTAAACTGAAATGGCGGAGATTCCAAATCGAAAACCTCACCAAATTCGCGCCCTGGCGCCGTCGGTTCTGCAAATTGGAAATCCACTTAATCTTGCTATCCGATTGTTGGACGCAATTGTAATGGCCCTTATTTGCTAAGAAATTTCGGTACTAAATATCAACCCGAAGAAAAGAAAGAAATAGAGCGGCGGATAACACCACGAAGAGTAGTACCAACAGCAACGTATCCACAATGGCATCGTTTAGTGACTCGCCGAAGCTGTAGCGATCTTTGAATTTCGGGATGGCGTCAAGAGGCACCGGCTTCCACGAAATCGCCAATCGAAAAAAGAGCGCATGAGGGCTTTCCGAGTCCGATTTGTCGACTTCGACGAGGAAGTCTCGAAACTCGGACGCATAAATCTTGACTTGGGAAAGAAACTGTAAGTGGCGTGAAAAGCCGGTTCCCGCAAGAGATTCAATGGCGTATTGGGCCGCGGCTGCGGGCGACAGGCGTGCCAACGATCTCGCATACGCGACCTGATCTAGTTGCGCTCTCAAATGTTCCTCCAAGAATCGCTCGTCGCCGAGGGATTCTTCGAGATGGTACTCGCCCCACAACAGGGTGACCTCCGCAGGCGGAATCTGACGCGGGGCAAAATCCATATCAAGCAGTCCGCGATCCAGATATTTCTGTGTCACCTGCTGATACAGTTCCTCACGCCGCTGTCGGAATTCGTCGCTAGTCATTGCCGGCTTAAGGCTTCTGACAACCAATCCTACCGTGTTCGGTATCAGAATCACCCAGACGACCCAGATTAACGTGAGAACCATCAGACTTGATGGCGATTGCCGGGCGCGAGAGGAAACCAGCAGTCCCAATGTGATAAAGATGGCTATGTAGACGAAGCCTATCAAGACAATCCCCCCCAACCTCGCCCAGTCGCTTGTGGCTAACTGAATGCTGCCCGAGGTGTAAAGCAGGAAGAGATTGACCAACACTGCCATGAGAAACGGGAGACCAATGCTTATCAGTGCACCAAGAAATTTGCCGACTAACACCACATGTCGCGGAACGCTGTTGGCGAGCATCAACCTCAGCGTCCCGCGCGCCCGCTCCCCGGAGATGGCATCGAAAGTGAACAGGATTGCAGCAAAACTCAACACAACTCTAATCAGAAATGCCCAATCCATCTGAGTAGAATCCGGTAGGAAGTTCCACAGACTCGGGTTACTTTGAGGATAAGTCATCCGCCAGATGCCGTTGAACCGGGCAGGGAAGTCTCCCCACCACCGTTCCAATGGTCTGCCATCGGTATTCTTGGAAAGATAGGTTTCTCCGCCATTCGCACAAAACGAAAGTGCGGAAGGCTGCTTATGAAGTTCACCGGGGCCATACAAGACTAATAACTGAAAGCTCTTTGCGTGGAGATCCATCTCCTCGAGTTCTTGGGCTACATTTCGATGGTAATCGCCCATTTGCTCGTTGTATCTACCGAGGGACACAACGGCATTGGCAACCATTACGGTGAGCATTAACAGCACAATCAGCGCGAATCGAAGGCTCATCATGTTGTCGTAAAGTTCGCGTTTTGCGATACTAAAAATCATAGAAAACTCGCCAATGTGGGATTGGTTGGAGATTGCACAACCGCTTACGTATTGGGAACTCTATCGGAGTAGGATCTCTTTCGCATTCGCTATCAGGATCTCTATCGCGCTCATTATCCATTCGCTTGATCTCATTTGATCGCTCGCTGGATCCTATATTGCCTGCCTGCGGAAGGTCAAAAAGACTGCCACAAATATCGCTAAGTTGATTGCTAGCAATAGAATCAGATCGGGAATAACATCAATGATATCACTTCCCAAATCTGCGCGCTGATAGGAAAACTGCGGTAAATCGTCCCAACGCACTCTGCCTTTGTCGTGGGAAAACCATTGCCTGGAGGAAAAGGCTTTCTTCTCATGCAGATATTCAATCAGAGCGCGCCGATGCTTCCGGCTTGACTCCGCGAAACGATCTATCCCTTGGAAATCTGTGCCCGCCAAAGCCTCAGTTGCCAAATCATAAGTTGCCGCCGGCGAAAGACGTATCGCCATCCGCACAACATGTGTTTTGGCGCCGTACGTCTCATCAAGCGCTATTTTTCGAACCAGCCACGTCTTTTCCGCAGCTCGAAGTCGGGATGATTCCAAGAGCTGGTTATGGGATTGCACATTCGGGACGAACTGCTCTTTGTCTTCGTCAATTTTGTCAAAACCGTACGTCCACCAAAATCTGTGGTGAAGCAGGGTTTGTTTGTTGTAACCGCCGGAATATTTGAGATGGTCACCCTGACCAATGCGCGCAGGATAGCTATACGCACGTACGGAGTTCTCTTTGACCGAAGCTCGCTCATCGGCATCATACCGTTCCCAGAACTGTTCAATCTCGGACAGGGCAGCATTTAACTTTTCGTCTATGGTTATCAATCGATCGAGGGTTGCAACGGTTAGACTTGGATAAACTAGCACTAGCATCACCCACACAAACATGACAAATACCAACGCCGTCGCGGAACGGCGCGAAACTGTCGAAATGAGCAAACCAATCAGATAGAACGTGGAAAGGTAAATCACGGATGTCAGCAGAATTACCAGTATCCGAAGATAATCCTCGCCTGAAAAGGCAATCAATCCAGAGGTTGTCAACAGAAACAGTGCCAGCAGGACACTGATAATCAGCGAAACAGTTAGACATACCATCGCGCTCGCATACTTCGCCAGAAGAATGAGACTTCGAGGCACCGGGTTAGTCGCCATTAGCCGAAGAGTATGCGCTTCGCGTTCGCCCGCTATCGCGTCATAAGCGAACAGCAATGCCATTAAGCTTAGGACGACCTGGAAGATAAAGACCAAATCCATGCCGGAGAAGAGATTGAGGAACGGATTATCTACGCCATGTTGTTTTGCGTCCAGCAGAGTAGGCACATATTGGTGATGAACATGGACGGTGTTTCCAAGTCGTTTGTCGAGCCCTTGGTTAAAAATGCTGAGAGGGTTGGGGGGACGATCCACATACAGCCGGAGTTGCGAATAGGTCATGGCGTCCGTTATATCTTCGCGATGCGTATTCACGGCGGTGTTGTAGACGCCCAGACGATGTTCGTAATCTTGGAGAAGTACAATGGTACTGACAGTGACCAGTACGAGGCAGGTGACGACAACGACAAAAAATCGAAGTGTCATCAGATTTGCTAGTAATTCTCTACGGAAAAGTATCAGAAACATTGGATTGACTGGGAGTTTGTACAATTCACCTGCTGCAGGAGCGATTATACTTTGCGTTGGGTATTATTGCGCTTTATCTTCCAGTGATAATTGTTTCTAATAAGACTCACGTAGCACCAGCAGGTCGGGAATCGGAGTTCCCTCGTACAAGGGTCGCGACCTGGAGATCGCTCCTACAGAAGACGCAATTTCTGACAACGCGGAGTAAAGTTAACCCAAGTTGCGACCTATCGCTGATAGTTGGATTTGCATTTTCCGGGTGTTAGATTGTAATCCCGCTCAGCTTGGATAGGCATATCCAAACCGTACCCGCATGTGCGCAATGGATTTGTCAATCCATTGCGAGCAAAATTGATTCGATTTAACCCACATTGCCCCGGTTTGAAACGTATTATAGAAAGAGAATCGGGCTAGAAGCCCGACCTACGAGAATGAGTAGCAACTTGGGTTAGTTAATGAACAGTGGGCGCGATAAAAATCTCCCCCGGGTTCTCACTGTTGATGACACCGCGAGAATGACGAAAGTTCACCCATCTCAAGCAAATCTCGCTCCTACAAAAGGGGCAATGAATGAGGATAAGAAGGGGAAATAGGAGATTTGATGGTCGAGGATAGCTAGTAAAAACATCGGTGTACGTCCTAGCATCGAATGAGAACGAATGTCCCTACTAGGGCATGTTGACATTTGCGCGAAGCTGTCCGTAATCGTAGGGGCGAGGTTTCCTCGTCCGTTGATTAATCCGCGTCGGGAGACTCAAACCATACGGATTGAGTGTAGATTGTAAATCGAGATTCATATCTCCGAACCAAAACGTCGATTTTGGAAACCAACCTACAGAAGTCCGAAATCGTCTCTGATGTGTGACCAAAGGGTTGGGAGACCCAACCCCTACGAAGAACCGTGGGTGTGTACATACTCCCCGAGCATCTGGCTGCAATGGAATGTCAGCAGAGCCTAGTCCTTCATTGACGGATTACTGAATATTAATGCAGTTTTTGAATTGCGTTCAGAGGCTTGTCCGTCTCGACGCAGAAAATGCTTTCACCGGCGCGATTTCACGATTCAATCAAGCTCCTCAACACGGCTAGGTTCGTCCCGTGCATCTCTTCCATCTTTGGCGTCTCAATGACCATCGGGACACCCGCAAATCGTGAGTCGTTCAGGAGAAGTTTGAAAGGAAGTGCGCCGAGATTCCCCTCGCCGATGTGTTCATGGCGATCTTTACGGCTTTGATATTCGGCTTTAGCATCGTTGAGGTGAAACGCACGAAGTCGATCTAGACCGATGATGCGATCAAATTCCTCGAAGGTCTTTTGATAAGCATCCTCGGTTCGAATATCGTAGCCTGCAACGAAGATGTGACAGGTATCGAGGCAGACGCCGAGCCTTTCCGGATATTTCGAACTGTCGATAGTCCGGCGCAGATGTTCAAAAGTGTAACCCATATTCGATCCTTGTCCGGCAGTAGTCTCAAGCAGCACCATCACTTCGCCACCCGCCGTCTGTTCGAACAGTAGGTTGAGACTCTCGCTCAACAACCTCAACCCTTCATCTTCCCCGGCGTCAAGGTGTGCCCCCATGTGGGTTACGAAATAAGGAATTCCGAGGACATCCGCCAGTTGCAATTGGGATCGGACCTGATCTCGAGAATTCTCAAGCACTTCAGGTTTGGGAGAAGTGAGGTTGGTGAGATGAATGTCGTGAATAAGTACGGATTGGATTGCGGACGCTTGCCACGACGCTTTGAAGCGATTCGTGTCGTCTTCAGTAAGCTCTTTGCTGACCCAACGGTTGGGGCTTTTCACGAAAATCTGTATTGCCTCGCAATCCAGCTTTTCTCCGTTTTCAATTGATTTATATAAACCACCAGCGGTAGATACATGAGCTCCAAGTAGCATGTTTGATTTTCTCGATCCTTTCTCGGTTTGAAAGAATGCCATTGTATCATAGGTTGAAAGAATGAATCAAAAGAAATGCACGTACATTGGGATTTCAGGATTTGAATGATTTTCGAGAATGTGTTAAAATATAGTTTCGCGAATTGGCGAAACAACTGAAGAATCAGAGTATATTCCACGTATGAGAGATGTTTTCTCACGAGATTATTCATGCGGAAAACGGGGACGAATCAATGAGATTTGAGGGCAAGGTGGCATTGGTAACGGGGGCTAGTCGAGGAATCGGTAAGTCGACGGCAATAAAACTCGCAAATGAGGGCGCGGATGTGGCGGTTCATTACGTTCAATCTGCAGGAAAAGCAGAGGAGGTTTGTGACCAGATTCGCGCCATCGGACGACAATGTATCACCGTGGCGGCTGAGGTGACTGATCGGGAAGCGGTCAATGCAATGGCCGCGAAGGTGTTAGATGAACTAGGACGCATTGATCTGTTGGTCAATAATGCGGGGATTGTAGGTACCCAAGGTTTTGACGAGTTGACTCCCGAGCATTGGGACCGCATCATCGCCGTCAACTTAACGGGCTCTTTCAATGTGATTTGGGCGGTGAAGGATCACATGATAGAGCAACAATTCGGACGCATCGTCAATTTGGCTTCAATCGCCGGGTTAGCGGTGCGCCCGCATCAACTAGCCTATGGCGCTTCCAAAGCCGGGGTCATCTCTCTAACGAAATCGTGCTGTGAGCCTTTTGCCGAACATAATATCCGAATCAACTGCGTTGCTCCCGGTGCTACCAAGACAGATATGCTGGGCGAGCTGTCGACGGAGATGCTGGAACATATGCGTATAACCACTCCCTTGGGCCGTGTGGGCGAACCGGAAGAAATTGCAGACATTATCGCGTTTCTATTGAGCGAGGAATCCAGTTTTATGACGGGATCTACCGTAATCGCAAGCGGCGGGCGGATTCTATTTCCTTGAGGCGGCAATTATACAACGGTGGCTAGTATCGGCATCTCGGATGGTCATGGCAGATCTAGTCCCTATCCGAAGGTTTTCGATTGGTTTCGGGAACATCTGCCAAGCATTAAAAGGGCGTAATTCGCAAAGGAGAAGGAGAAATCGACGAGAAAACATTCAATTGGAATTCGATAATTTACCGACTTGAGCGACTTCTTGACAAAGCTGAGACGTTGATGAGTGCGGCGACTTCTCGTCTGCCAATTGCGGCGGCAGAAGATCTGCTTGACGAATACATTGCATTTCGATGGCGTAGTCAGAACGGGTCGGGGCATTTGCTTCCGGTTAAGCATCCCGATCTCGTAGAGATTGGCGATCTTATTGGCATTACACGTCAAATCGAGGTGGTCAATCGAAATACTCTTCAGTTTCTACGCGGTCTACCTGCCAACCACGTTCTACTTTGGGGTGATCGCGGAACGGGAAAATCCTCGCTCATCAAGGGCATGCTTCGACAATACGAAAGCGATGGACTGCGGTTGGTGGAGGTAAATCGAGATGGTTTGCTTCATCTTCAGGAAATCGCGGACCTGCTATGGTCGCGCCCGGAACGGTATATTCTTTTTTGCGATGACCTCGCCTTCAGCGAAGGGGAAGCCGAGTATCGGGAATTGAAAGCTATGTTGGAAGGCGGAATTGCGGCGCGTCCGGAAAACGTCCTTATTTACGCCACCTCGAATCGGCGGCATCTCATGCCGCGTCAGGTGAAGGAGAATCAGTTTCCCAACACTGATGAAGACGAGTTGTACCCTCGTGAAGCGACAGAAGAGAAGGTTTCCCTGAGCGATCGATTCGGGCTGCGTCTCGCGTTTTACCGGATATCCCAAACCATGTATTTGCAGATGGTCTCACACTACGCCCGGAAACATGGCATATCGATTTCGACAGAGGAGTTGCATCGTACGGCGCTGGAGTGGGAGGCGTCATCCAGCGGACGTTCGGGCCGCGTTGCCCGTCAGTTCGTTCACAACCTGCAAGGGCGCCTGGGTTTGGAGGAAAAAGAGGAGTGACATAGCGACACGACGTTGATTCGGAATTACGGTAATCAGTAGTCAGTGCAGATGAATGCTGATAGGCCACCCGCGAAAAACGGAAATAGTGATTGTCTGCAACAATGTCGTGTTGCAGGGGGCTTGTAGGGAACAACAATCAAGCGAGTGAATAGCGAGCGATCAAGTGAGTGAATAACGAAGGCGATAGAGATCCCTCAAGCGAGCGAATAGCGAGCGCGATAGCCAATCCTGCGATGGAAATCCCTCGTTCCGTGCATTCTGCCACAAATAAATTCTCAAACTGGCCCTAAAGTCGAGACAAGGTTATGAGTCAACAACTGCACCCTTTTACATGCACTCATTCCACGGAATTCTCCGAACTGCTGTGGACGCTGCAATGTACGCTTATCATTAGTATTTATCAAGCGAACAAGATTATCTACATTAGCGCGGGAAACTCGGACAATCTCGTTCAGTTGTCACAGGATTTCGACTCGCCTATGGGGTTGGCTGCCGAGGGCAATCGCCTCGCTGTCGCGACAAAAGACGAAGTGATTATGCTGTCCTATGTACGCGCACTCGGGAGCAGTTATCCACGTCGTTCGAACACCTCCGACGGGCAATACGTGCCACAGGCGGCGCATTTCTGCGGTGAACTAAAAACACATGACCTAGTATGGGGACGGTTGGGGCTATGGCAAGTCAATACACTATTTTCATGTCTTTCCCTGAAGGACGACGGGGACAACTTTAATCCCCGGTGGCGACCGCGGTTCGTCAGCGAACTTGCGCCGGAAGATCGGTGTCACCTCAATGGTGTCGCGATGATCAATGGCCATCCCGGGTATGTCACGGCACTAGGTGAAACGAACACATCTGAAGGCTGGCGGACTAATAAGACTTCTGGCGGTGTTGTCATGCACGTCGCCAGCAACGAGGTTGTACTGGGAGGATTGCCGATGCCGCACACCCCGCGGATGTACGATAATAAACTCTATGTGTTGCTGTCGGCAACGGGGAAACTTGCTCAAGTGGACACGGGGAAAGGCAGTTACGAGGTAGTTACACGATTACCCGGTTTTGTGCGCGGCATGGCGCGCTATGGGGATTATCTGTTCGTTGGATTATCGCAATTGCGTCGCAAGAGTCCGACTTTTAGTGACATACCAATTGCAAGGGAATCGCCGTTTTGCGGCATTATCGCCATCCATCTGCCAAGCGGAACGACGGTTGGTCACCTTAGATATGAGAGCGTCTGTCAGGAAATCTATGACGTGCAAACCGTTTCAGGATTACGGCGTCCTGGACTCGTTAGCCCGTCTACACTGGGTGAACGGAGCGGTTCGCGGCTTAACCCGCATGCGTCACATAGCGAATTATCGTCGATAGTTGATGGAACCGGAAAATGAGCACAATCAATCAGGAAACCTTCAGATCTGGTTATGTTAGTATCATCGGTGAACCGAATGTCGGCAAATCGACGTTACTGAACGGGATGATGGGCGAGAAGCTGGCAATTGTAACGCCCAAACCGCAGACGACCCGCAATCGGATAATGGGGATCGTCACGACGGATTGCTACCAGCTTATATTTCTGGACACTCCCGGCATAGTTGTACCGAAATACCTGCTTCACGACGAGATGGTTAAGGCTGCTTACCGTGCTATTAAAGATGCAGACTTGATTATATATATGGTCGATGGCAGCCAGCCGCCGCCGACTCTTGAAGCGCAAATCCTTGAGCGTATACACGAAACCGAGTCAAAGAAGGTATTCTTGGTCATCAACAAGATAGACCTAATCGAGGCGTCGGGTCTACTGCCAATTATCGCCCAATATACGGGCAAGTACCCCTTTGATGAGGTTGTCCCAATTTCTGCCAAGGATCCCGCCGATGTATTGCGACTTCGCAATCTAATCGTTACACATCTGCCGACTGGACCGCTCTATTTCCCGGATGATCAGATTAGTGATTTGCCCGAGCGCTTTTTTGTTGCCGAAACGGTGCGAGAGAAGGTTTTTCTGAAGACTCAACAAGAGATTCCTTATGCGTCCGGAGTTACAGTTGAGGAGTTTAAACATCGCTCGAATGGCAAAATCTACATTCGAGCGATTATCTACACGGAGCGATTGTCTCAGAAGCGGATCTTAATCGGCGATCGCGGAAACATGGTGAAGCAGATAGGCAGGCTCGCTCGCGAGGAGATTGAGCAATTTCTAGGCGCTTCCGTATTCCTTGAATTGCAGGTCTACGTAAAAGGGGACTGGCGGCGTGACGTTCGAAAATTGAAGAACATGGGCTACGCCTGAAGCCATCTAGATTCTGGCAAATACACACGTATCACTCACTTATACGACACACCGCTGGAAATTGCGTATTTTCAAGCGTTTGACGGTAGTTGTAGGGTGGGATCAAACAACTGGATAAGGAGTGCGATAGAAATCCCCTGCCCACCATCAACGCGGTCACGTTGCGCGCCAGGGGAGCCAACCATTTGTCCCAAACTGATTGGAATGGTGGGCAGTGCCCACCCTACAATCACTATTACAAACAGTAATTACCGGGAAAGAAAGCGCAATAATACCCAACGCAAAGTATACATCATAGGGGACACGAATCCGCGTTCCTTTTCGGGCTGCGAATCGACAACCGCCGAGATGTCGCGGCATCTGAATGTGTTTTTCACTATCTTTCACTGAAACTCGCCGCGTACCGAGAGGGAGCTGGCTACCGAAAAGAAATCCCTGCCCTCCTCAACACGGTCGTTGTTGTAGCTCAAACCCAGATTAAGTTGCGCACTTAAGCGTCTGCTCAATTCGTAATTTGCGCGTACAGTTGTCTCGTACCGCTCAGATTTTTCCTCTTGATTCGCGCCAAAGCGCTCGCGTCGCACTGCGGTCGAGAGTGTGTTGCTCATTCTAAGGTCGTGTTTGAGTTTAATCCTACCAAAGAACGGCATCCAGACGCCCCTTTCTACATTAAGATTATAATCAAAAGCAAGGTTAGGCGTAACTATCAGCGAAGTACTCGTGATGGATCCGCCGCTTCTTTGTTGCTCACGAAGCGTCACACGAAGTCCAAGTGAGCTGCTAGTTTCCTGTCCCCACGATTGCCTCCAACTGATCGAAGGATTGTGGGCTGAACTCTCGCTAATCACAGTTGCAAGGTTGCGTCGATCTCGACGTGTGAAGCCGTAGCGCACTTGAAAGCTTGAAGTATTCTTGGCATTAAAAAACTTCACATCCCCTTCGTAGTTTTTCGACTTGGCCCGCGAGGTGGTGCTTGAGGTTTTCTGGAAGTTATTCGTAAAAGACACGTTTGTGCCCAACGATGCCCATGACCACGGGTCGACAGAACCGCGGAAAGTATATCGTTGCCCTTGACGCGACTGGGTCCGCCGCTCATCTTCATCCGGAAAATCTAGGACACCAAGTACGGACTGCCCTGCATCCAATCGACGAAAAGAATCTTGGACATCGAAGCTGACGTTCGTATTTAAGGCGAAGGATTTAAGGCTTTTCCGCCAAACACCCAGCCCCACGTCTTTCTTTTTCCCGCGTCGTTCTCTCAACTTTCGTTCCAGTTCAGCATTATCTCGGCTAATCCAATCGCCTCGTTCATCTTCCAGTTCTTGTATTCTGTCGGCGTCAACCCCCATTCGCTCCATCCTATCAAGCCGTTGCTGCCGCCGCTCCTCCATTTCTACTTGTTCGTCAAATGAATCGGGTTCTGAAGCGTTCGGCGGTGAGTCCGTCTGCGGATCGCCCTCGGGCTTACCCACGGATCCCGGTCCTTCCGACTTCGCTTCCGGTTCTTCCTCCGGTTTATGCAGCAGCCATCCAAACCAGACGTGAGGTCGTATATTTACTCCGAACCCGATGTTTGCGTTGATTGAGATATCTTTCTGCTGGCTGAACCAGTTTTCGCGCAATCTCACGCGGTTGTTGATGGTGGGGCGCATTCCCAGAAGGTCGCGGTTGAGACGCGGCGTCATTGAGAAACTATGCTCGCGACTTGCAATAGTGAACACCGGTTCGGAGGCTGGCGCGTCTGGAGCACTTGCACGCTTCTCCAGAATCCGCCGAACATCGTAAGTTGGATTTAGACTGAAACTGGAAATGGGACTAATATTTAGTGAAATGGAACCGTCATCAACTTTTTCGTCCCGATTTCTGCTATATCCGTAACCGTAACCGGAGCTGTAACCAGAACCGTAGCTAGAGCCGAAACTGGAGTAACTGCTACTCGACGAAGCACCGGCTGCCGTTGTAGTATCGGCGTCGACATCCTCGTGCCGGTATTGGAGATTCAAGCCTAACTTCGATCCTAGATTGTATTGAAAAGTTCCGGTGTAAAGGTCGCTAACTTGCGTGCCTTGACGTTCATTCCAAAAGTCCTGATGATTGTAGGCAAGCCCAATCGACGGGAACGGAGGAAGGTTAAATCGTACAGAGACATCTTGGTTTTTGGTTTTACTTTTTCCGCTTTGGAACGAACTGAATGAACCGCGGCGACTTTCAGTTTCGGATTCACTCTCTCGGAAGTTGTAGCTGATCGGAAGCCAACGAAAGAGATTAAGATCCGTGTCTATATTGAAATCGTTATTCGTGGTGCTAAAGCCCCTCTGTTGTTGGCGGTGACGTCCGGTTTCACCTGCAGAACTCTCAAAATCCTTATCTTGACTGGCATAGCCCCCTCGCACGCTCAATAGGTTTCCAAGTGAAACGGACACGTTTCCGCGTCGTGCCCAACCGGAGCGTACTAGCGGATCACTCAAGTGAATTTCGTTCACCCATACTTCACCGCTGATTTCTTCGCCGCGGTCATTGCGAATGCCGAGTAGAATACCACCGATATTTTTGATGGAGAGTTGAGCGCTATTTGTTCCCCTGACAATAAATCCGTCGGGATGACCATCCGGTTGAGGCGTGGTAGATTGACTTGAATCTGATGGTTCCTCAACGATGTCCGTTGAGGACACGATGTCCGGATATTCGTTCCGTTGAAGATCCACAAGATCGATTTCAATAAGTTTCCAACCATCAAAGTCAATCTCCTGCGTGAACTCGTAGTAGTTCGTCAGATTCTCAAAGATATCGACGTCATCCTCCTGCTGTGCGCGCGGATCGGAAAACGGGTCCGACGAGCCGTAGAATGAGCGGTAGCTTGTGCGGACACTCGGCGCCAATCGCAATACAAGCGTCTCGCGATTTCTATCGCCGTAGACCCAGAATTTTAGCTTGTTGTGTTTGGAAAAGTCTTGTCCCTCGCCTTGCTGAATGCCGCGCAGTCGTTGTGATGTCACGCCGAACGAGTTGGGTAAAAGATTGTAGTCTAGCACGAGTGCCTGCTCTCGCTGTTGACGGGTGCCGAATCCAAAGGTAACATCGGTGTACGGGTGCAACTTTTTGAAGGCACTGTTATCTTTAATTTCCGCGTAGGCTTTTTGATAGTCGTTGAAGTTGAAGTTATCCTTCGTGCCAACAGTGAATTTTTCATTCGTATTTGTGACAATAGCGCCGTTTTGTGTAACCACTCCGCGTTCCCATCGATTGCCGACAATTTCAATTGATGCCCATTCCAGTTTTCCCCGCACCTTGCCGGGATTGTTCTTCAATAACCAAAAACGAAAGTGTTGAACGAACCCGAGATTCGGCAGACGACTGCCATACACATTTGCCTCACGCAGGGGAATGCTCAAAAATACCCATCCATTGTCATTGCGTTTCTTAACCCACTCTTCCGGTAAATCATTCAAAGAGATGGGGATTTCAAGGTATGCGTCCACCGTGTCCAGCACACCATCTCCGTTGAGATCTTCGGTATCCAGAACTTGGTTGTCGCTTCCAAATGGCGTGGGTTGGAGCGCCCCGTCATAAATCCAACCTTCGTCTTCCCCCGTGTCGAGAGAACCGTTAGCACTGTATTTTTGGGATTCCGGCAGGTTTTCCAAATCAAGATCCAATGTGTCAATCTTATCATCTCCATTTAGGTCTTCAAGATCCAAAGGTAGGTCTTCGCTATCAAGCCTACCATCGTGGTCTGTGTCTTCATTGACAATCCCAAGATTTAGTAACAGCGTCACGTCGTCGTCACCTTGGACACGTAGCCAAATCTCAAGAAATTCACGTTCGGAGAAATCTGTGCCCGACGCGGAGATGCCGTAAGAAAATCCACCCCACTCTTCAACGACATCGGTCAGATCGTAGCCGACCTCCATAACAAGACGCTGTTCCGTCGATTGCAATAGAGGATTGATTGCGGAAGCCGGCACTTCTCGGTTGCGCATATAATTGCCAACCGCCTTGGACTCATCCTTATCTTTTAACAGCACATGGAAGAGGGCGCGGTTGTCGGGCGTTAATTCATCCACGGCTGGCGGACTTGCCATGCGCCAATTGTATTTGAAGGTGGGGATATTTGATGAATCGCGCGCGGCCTCCATGCTATCGATTAGCGCAACGGAAACGCTATTAGGATTGTTATGGGAAAACGCTGTCTCGCCGCTGAGGTCAACTGACAACGGGAAATACTCGACCGACACAAACGGTAATGGATTCACGAGCCAAGCTAGGTTGAAGTTTCGTCCGGCACTTGTGTTGATGTTAAACGCCTGCAGGCGGCTGGGCGCATTATTCACATCCGGAATTGTGCTCGGTTTGCTTCCCGTATTTAAAATATATCCCGTCGAAAGGCTAAACCCTTTCTTGTATACCGGGTTAAAATAACTGCTTCTCCCTGAGGTGAGTCCGTATCTAGAGCGTCCACCCAAGCTAGAGTAGGATCCGCGTCCGCCGAATCCGCCTCCATATCCTCCGCCAAATCCGCCTCCGTAGCCTCCGCTGCCTCTCCCAAAGGAACTTCCACTTCCGAACCGGTCTCTCCCGCCAAGAGAATCTTGAGCCCCTCCCAGCCTGCCAAATCGGTCTTCCTGCTCCCGTTCTTCCGGCGGTTTCTCCTTGGGCACGTAGGCGTATTCCAACCAGACGCCCGCGACAGTTTGTTGCAAAGAACCTCCGAATGGCGTTCTCTCGAACTCGACTTCGATGACATCGAATTCGTCAAGTTGCGTAAAGAAGGTAAGGCTCCCAACCTCGTACACCATCATGTAATCGACGTCTCGCTGTAGCCTTCTGCTATTTAATCGAACAGTTTCACTGCCGGGGATCACAAATAGCCCGACATTGTAGGTCCCTGACTGATAGGCGTAGTCGGCGACAATGGTGTAAATCTGATCGGTCGTACGCGGGTTTTCAAGGTAAATCGCCTCGTTATTCAGCTGATCTCTGTATTTATAGTAAGGACTCTCCGGGTCATCAATTACAAACGGACGTGGACGCTCCGCGGGAAAGGTTAGCAAGCCACGGTCAAAGTCGATGAACTCGGGATCAATGCTGCCATTGCCGTCTTGATCCAGCCCGAAGATTTCAGTGTAAAGTACGGGGCCATCATCAGTTTCAAATGCCTCTCCGGCGCCTTGCCGCCAAATTGTAATTTGATAATCTCGCGGATTGATATTTCGATTGCCCAAGTTGTAGACCCGACGCGCCTCTGTCCCGCGGTATCCTTTGTCCTTGAGTATGACATATCCGATTTCCTCGCCTTCTTCGTCAATCGAGCCATCTCCATTTTCATCTTCAAAAACGTTACCGGGATTTCCAACCTGCCCTCCGCCATCGCCGAGATATTCGTAAGCAACGACTACTGTGTAGCTGGGAGAGATCTGTGTTAGAAACTCAATCTCTCCGGTTTCATAATTGATATTGTAATCCTGTCCCGGGAATTGGAGGTTGAAATACCCGCGTACGGTGCGTTGTCCTCCCTGATTGTTACCTGCGACATTGTCGTCGATATAGATTTCTTCGCTACCACTTTTTATCGGCAGATAGGACTCATGCACAATATCGTCCTCACCACGATGAATAGAATAAAATCGCTCTTTGACATAGTTAGTGTCAGCAATCTGGACACCTCGGCCATACCCCGCTCTGGTTGATTCTCCTCTGAAACGCCGTGTGTCCGAAATCCCTTTGCTTCGAGAACCGAAGGTAGTCATTTTGAGTCCACCCAATTGTGCAACAGCTTCAAGTCCAAAGAGATTTCGATTGATATTCAGAAACCGAGTATTCGGAAGATTCAGCGTGATGTCGCCAAAGGATATTGTCTTGAGAATACTGTCCGGCTTGCCCTCATACCACACTTTAATCTTCTGCTGTTTTGCACCGCCCAGCCCGCCGCCGTATCCTCCATACCCGCCGTACCCACCTCCGAAGGAATCGTCCGAATCGCTATAATCGACGGCAACATGCGTACGCTCACCAACACGACCATGCAAACCAACTTGAAGTGTCTGTCTAAGATTGAACCCTGTGGCACGCGCCACCCCACCTCTACCGAAGGTACTGAACCGACCTCCATACCCGCTTCCGTAGCTACTGCCGTACCCACCCCCATACCCGCCGCCATATCCACCCCCATATCCGCCACCGTAGCCTCCACCGAAACTTCCAAAGTCGTCATACCCGTAGGAGGATGTTAATCCGAGATCTAGCCCTGAACTGTAACCCCCATAGGTGCTGTATCCGGCGTAACGGTTAGCATCACTCTCACCAAAATAGTGTGTTACGTTTCCTTCAATCGTAACAGACTTGTGGCCGGTAATCTGAAGATTAGATTGAAGTGGCAGGGCGAGGCCCTTTTCCTCATCGATTCCGGTACCGTCCTCCTTGAGATTGTATAGCATCCGAGGTTCAATCAGGAGTGGCGCATCTTTCCACCGTTGCAACGCTTCATAATACGGAACCAATAGCTCGGAGCGGATGGAGCTGTCTTCCACCTCTGGCAGAAAAGAATCCGGGGGAGTTAAAATAGGGGTTTCGGATTCGGATGTGCTCATCCACCAATCATCTGCGTCTTGTTTATCAGCAGATTCGTCACTATCCTCGACCTCAGTTTCCCAACTCGAAGCTTCCGACTCTTCCTCGGATTCATCCTCCGTTTCTGGCGATTCGGCAGATTTTTCTTGGAGTTCCGAGTAATGTTGGGTTAACTTCCAATCTTTGGTAACGGGTTTCGCGTGAGCGCCGAAACAAGGAAGGGCTAAGATGAGAAAGATTAATACAGGGGTATGATATAAGTAACCTCTCGTGATAATCAAATACAACGCCTGTCTCCTTAATTCAAACCGGTCAGTTCCCGGCAGGTGCACTGACATGGGGGTAAACGGGAGAACAGGAGTGGTGGTTTACAGATTTCGGGGTGGCATCGGCAGGGCGGGAGTCGTACTATTCTATGGCGTTAGGATGAGATGTCGCTCGTCCAAATCCGCACTCACCGAGGTACCAAGACACGGACGCGCTAGATGGTCCATGTGAAAAGGCTCGTCTACGGTTCAGTGTTTCGACTGTTTTGTGTCGGCGGAGCGGTAGTAGATTCGTATCGGCGTCCCGTGGAAACCAAAGGCATCCCGAATTCCGTTGATTAGGTAGGATTCGTAGGGCTGGGAAATCTTATGCGGATAGCGGGCAAATATTAAAAAGGTGGGTGGTTCGGTCTTGATTTGCGTCATATATTTCAGTGTTGGGCGCACCTTTCCTGCTCGCGGAGGCTGATGGGCACTCTTCAACTGTAGCAGAAGTTCATTAAGGGCATGTGTAGGCACACGCGTGCAGTATTCTCGGTGGACCGTCAAACTCAGACTCAGCAATTTCTTCACACGCTGCCCCGTCTCCGCGGACGTGAAGACGGAGGGCACATAGGTGAGTTGTGGAAGTTGGTGGTAAATCTCCTCAAGAAACTTACCATGGGTTAGATTATCCTTCTGAATAAGATCCCATTTGTTAATCCCCAATATGCTTGCTATTCCTTGCCGAGCGATAAAACTGGCTATCACCTTGTCTTGGCGCGCCACCTCTTGAGTGGCATCAAGGATTAGCCAAGCAATGTCACTCTGCCGAATGCTGCGAATTGCCCGCTGCACAGTAATCTCTTCGAGCTCGTCGTCGATTACCGACCTGCGGCGCATACCTGCCGTGTCAATAAGCTCAAATGGGACGTTGTCATAAACAAAGCGAATATTAACTGCGTCGCGAGTAGTGCCGGGACGGTTATCAACAATCATGCGCTCTTCTCCAAGGATAGTGTTGATGATTGATGATTTCCCCACATTTGGTCGTCCGACAATAGCGATTTTGATGCTTCGAGACGGTGCGGATACCTCCGTCCCCGGTACTGGAAGATGAAACGCCACCCCGTCCAGAAGTTCGCCGATTCCATGATTGTGGGCGCAGGAAATGAAGAATGGTTCGGCTAGTCCAAGTTCATAAAACTCGCTTCCCTCAGCTCGAAGCCGCTCGTTATCCGATTTGTTTACGACCACAAAGATAGGTTTGTCAGTTTCTCTCAACTTGTCGGCAACAACGAGGTCCTGTGCCAGAATTCCCGTTTGTGCATCAACAACAAAGAGAATGACCGCAGCTTCGCCAATGGCGGACTCGACTTGGAACTGTACCAAATCAATCAATTTGTCGTCCGGATCGAGATCCAATCCACCGGTATCCACGATAGTAAAGTGGGAGTCGCCCCAATCTACATCGGCATAGTTACGATCTCGCGTGACGCCCGGTTGGTCATGTACAACGGCGATACGCTTCTTGGTGATGCAATTGAAGAGCGACGATTTGCCCACGTTTGGTCTTCCAACGATGGCAACAACTGGTCGTATCATAACTGTGTTCTCAACTTACAAAATGTAAATTCGTGTGCCAAGTTTCATCAGAAATATTGGCGCTTTACGAAAATTACTGCCTAATGCGTGATAAAACAAGTTAAAACAGTAGTCAGTGGTCAATTTGTAACTTTCTAAGGAACGCAAATCTGCGTTCTCTACGGCTATTTCTCTCCTCCGGAGTTCTGTGTGTTTGCTGTCTAACCGACTGCTACATGTTTCTAGGAATTTTCAAAGGATGTTCATTCTGGTGTCGGGGATCGGAGTTCATTCGAAACGGTGCGCACCGACTTTATCACTACAATGATTGGAATCGCCAGAATAACCCCCCAGAAACCGAGCACAACGGCACCGACAATCACGCCAAACATAATTAGCAGTGGATCTACATCAACGGCACTTCCCATAACCTTCGGCGATATCAAAGAGTTATCCAGTGCCTGAATCCCGGCAATCGCTCCCAGCACAACAGCGATGCGAACCAGGAACTCGACCAATTCAAAGTTACCCGCAGCCAGTCCCATTAACATCGAAAGCAGGGCAAACGCGCCACCAATATAGGGGCCAAATGTAGGAATCGCGTTGCATAGTCCTGCAAGTATTCCAACAACTAAAGCGAACGGCACGCCGATAATCGAATATACAGCAATCGAGATAATACTGATGACAAAAATTACAGTGACTTGCCCCTTAAGAAATGACTGCAAATTTCGGTCAATCTCTGACATATAGCGTCTAGCAATAGGGCGATTGTGTTCCGGGAAGAGCTTGACAAAACTCCTGATGTAGTTTACAAGCGACTGACCCGCATAGACGAAGACCATAAGCGTCAGGAATAACGTCGCCAAAAAGCCGCCTAATCCAAGCGCGAATGATGGAAAACCCAAGACAAATTTTCCCAAATATTCACTGCCCGTTTGAGCCAATGTCGGGAGTTTTGTTTTAAGGTATTGCTTTGATTCGGCGACTACATTGGAAATGATGCCGGTTTCACTCACCATCGGGAGATCTTCGAGTCTCGTAAGGATTCCTTCCTTGGCGGATGCTATCAACTCCCACTCCGCGCCGTCGGTTTTCCGAAAATGGATTGATTCTCGATTGCCGGCGTAAAGTCCGTCCCGCGAATCCGCAATCAGTAGGGAAACTGGCTGATTTGGTTTAAATGATTCCCTGTTATCTTTGCTCCATCGTCTCTTTTGGGCTTCCCAACGATAGATTCCATTCGATGTTCCGGCGTAGAGTTGCCTGTCGTCCGTGGCAAAGACGAGCGTGTAGACTGCGGTCGGAGCATCGCCAGTCCGTGAATCTAGTCTGAGCCATCGCCAAGGTTCGGCGTCTATTGCATAGTATACACCCTTGTCCGTAGCGACGTAGATTCTTGAATTTCCGTTAGGTACGTGCGCAATGCTTCGAATGGTGTGTCCGGCGAGACCGACAAGTTCCCATGTTGTACCGTTATCTGTACTCGCGTAAATTCCGTCCTCTGTTCCGACGTAGGCGCGGGGCGAACTGGGAACAGGCGCTGCAACTGCCAGAACAGGTTTTCCTGCGAACACATCTTCCCCGACGGGTTGCCAACCGTGAGGAGCGTTGTCCTGTATGGACGGCTTTATGTACCCGTATAAACCTGCCGGTGTTCCTGCCAAGAGTTGGTATTCGGCGAAGGGGGTTGTAGAGATCGCTTGAATTGATTGACCAATTAGGGCGCCATCCGTAATGTCGACCGGCCCGCTTCGGTCCCCGTCAAAGCGGTACAGACCGTGCTCTGTCCCAAGGTAAAGGGATTCCGGTAAAATGTACAGCTGATCTTGTACTATCTGAATTTCATACGTCTGCCCATCCCCGGTGTCGGTTATAAGCCATTTGCCGTGTTTTTCCTTTACTGACACGTGGATATCACCAGAAAAACCGATCCTGTTTTCGTGGAAAACTTGCCGCAGTTCGACCGAGAACTTGCCGTCATCTAGCTGGTCTTCAAGAGTTGTGTCAGTGGTTGATACTAAACTGCCGACGATAACCGGCTGATTCGCAACTGCATTAAACTCATTTCCTATGGCAAAAGGCACTATGGATTGGTGATAGAATCTAACCAATCCGTTGCTCATTTCTTGGGCTTGCTTCCCGATCTGAGGGACGGTGTAGAAGAACAGTAATGTGAAAATGCCAAGTATGAATACGGTCAATATCCCGCGTGCAAGTGGGCGCGGGAGTTGCAAACGTTTACCCTTGGGCAGCGGAATGTCCTGTATGGCATCAAGTAGGAATCGCATATAATAGGCGATCCCAAACCCGAGCAGAAAAGGCATCAAGACGCTCAAGAGGTTCTTGAATACCCAGATGGCAATCATAAGAATGTGCAAATCGACCACACTCTTGACGTTGATGAGCGGTCTTATTCGGATAAGAAGGACAATGAGTATAACCGCTACAATCGGATGCAGCAGCAAGATGCCCCTTCCGTCTGCAGTCACCGAATCTGTGCCCTTATAATACGCAAATGCAATCCAACCCGCGGCAAATACAAGAGAGATAATCGCGATTATTGCACTGCTGGTCAGCGACTGATTAGGTGTCAGTTGTGGGGCGGGGTTGGTTTTATCGTCCATTCGGTCGGATCTGGATTTGGCTTTACGATGTCAGCGAAAACGGGCAAGGTTTGGAAATATGTAGAGGCATACGAACGCCAAGTCTGAAGGCAGAGTCGTCTTCAGAGGATATCTATTGAAGCCGGTGGTGCCATTGATTGGAGAGCCTTCCGATTTCAAAGTCTGTGTGTCACAAGACGACCGTGCCGAGGATTACACTCTGGGGCTAGTTACAATTTTATTCTGTTTCTCTAATTTCTTCTCCAATCTATCAATGTAACGATTCGTGGTCGAAAAGATCATGTCCAGCGTAGCAATATCGCGCGTCTCTAGACGTGTCCGCGAGAACACCCGTCTCAACGATCTCAGATACGTCTCCCAGTCATGATTGTACGGTGTGACACCGACCGTGTTCAACAGGTTGGTGACCCGACCATAAAATGCTTCGATCTCGTTTACCTCGGCGTACTCGTACTCCTCGGTCGGCATCTCTGTTACGCTTGCCAGAAAGATTTCATAGGCAAAGATTTGCACCGCCTGTGCCAAGTTCAATGACGGATTTTTTGTCGCCATTGGAACACTCGCCGTCAGTTGGCACATGCTGATCTGATGGCTCGACAGCCCAAAATCCTCTCGACCAAAAAGCACGGCGGCTTTTTGGTTTTGCGATATGGCGGCGATTTTTTGTGCTACTTGTCTCACCGGCACACAAGGAGCTAACCTCTCGCCTCGCTTCCGGTGGGTTGTACCAACGAGATATTGAATCCCCTCTAAGGCTTCTTCCAGCACGTTCACGACTTGGCAGTTCTCAATAACGTCTGTTGCGCCGTGTGCCATATACCAAGTCGCCTTGGTATCACGAAACGGTACCGGATTGACCAAATAAAGCTGCGACAGCCCCATCCCTTTCATCGCCCGCGCGACGGATCCGATGTTTCCCGGTTCACGAGGTTCAAAGAGAATAACTCGAATTTCCTTTAAATTGTCGGGGACATCAACCTGAATTGCTCGAAAACCGTCAAGGGTTTCGTCAGTCGGCGTTGTCTGGGTCTGCATATCGCGGCTATTCGTCATGTTGCGGCATTCTCGTTGGCACTCAAGATGCCAATAGGATACATGCTATTTCTAAGGTTTGTCAAGCGTGAAACAGCAGGAATGCTTTGACATGTTTGCTTCCTCAATGCTAAGATTCAGGAATGGAGGGCGGAAGCTATCGCTAATTTCGAACGTGGTGTGTGAACTGCCGCACATGGCTACGTTCACAAATTTTCGGTCTCAATCCTCTGATTCGACTGTCCGAATTTAACGTGCGAATTGGCGGTTATTCCCCAATCCGCTCAGATGTCCGAAGGTTCAACCGGAGGAAGATGCAAATCATACAAGGTTTTGGCATTGGGTTATCTGCTTTAAGACGAAATAAACTGAGATCGTTGCTGACGATGCTAGGCATTATAATCGGTATCGCTTCAGTCGTTGGTATGGTCTCGGTTGGCGGTGGCGCCGAGTCGCTGGTATTGGCAGAGTTTGAACGAATCGGCGGTGCGACCACGATTGTCTGCATTCGCCCCAGATGGGTGGAACAAGCAGACGGAACATGGGAAGAGAATAAGCACCCCGAGCATATTGAATACGAAGATGTGAAATCCATCCTGGCCACCTGCCCTTCGGTGAGAGCCGTCTCGGCAGACATTAACACCATTGGGAAACGTGCTTCACACGGGAACAGAAGTAAGGAACTTCGATTTGAGGGGGTAACGCCGCTATATCAGCAGGTACACAACTGGTACGTGGAATCCGGACGATTTCTTCGTGAGGACGATCTTGATCGGAAGGATACCGTTTGTGTGATTGGTTCGCAGGTGCAAAAAGATATATTTGGCAACATTAATCCCATTGGCCAAGAATTGAAACTAGGCGCCCAACGATTTACCGTCGTCGGCGTAATGGAGGAAAAAGGAAACCGGATGGCGACCGAGGGATGGGATGAGCGGGTAATCATCCCGTTCACCACGATGGAAACATATTTCTTCGGCAGTAAAAAACCGGGTATTGAACTCTTTATTCAAGCAGTGAGTTTTGACAAGGTAAACAGAGCGCTGGCGGAGGTCAAGATTGCCTTGCGGCGCCTACACGGCTCCGAGGAGTTTTTTGTATTCTTCACCGCAAAGGAGATATTGAAGCAAGTTGGAAACGTGAGCCGGATCCTTCAAGCCTTGCTTGGGGGAGTGGCAAGTATCGCATTATTTGTAGGCGGCATCGGCATTATGAACATTATGCTGGTGTCGGTAACAGAGCGCACAAGCGAAATTGGATTGCGAAAAGCGGTCGGCGCGCGACAAATGGATATTTTGCAACAGTTCCTGATTGAAGCGACTGTTTTAAGTGTGTCTGGCGGGCTAATAGGCATATTCATCGGGGGAGGTATCGGGTTCGGTTCGGCGTGGGCAATCACTACCTTCTTAATCAAGCAGACCGCATGGCCTGCCTCGGTGTCGGTACAAGCGGTTGCCGTTGCGTTCAGTGTTGCCGTCGCAATCGGGCTCATCTTTGGAGTTTACCCGGCATACAAGGCGGCAAAACTGACACCCACGGAGGCGTTACGACATGAGTAGCCGAATCCGGATTGTAGGAGGCTGTTGGTGCCTCAATAAGGAGAGTTGTCTCTTTTCGTTAGATGTAAAATCGCGATCGGCTGCCAACGAAGTTAAAACAGCGGGCAGAGCCCACCCTATAATGCCATAGCCGGATGAAACTGTAATGCATCCTAAAGGGAATGATCTTGATTTTCCATGCTATCTGGGATATACTTCACCCCGCAATTATCTGTTAAGCCGTTTGGAGAAGGTCGTCGGCTAGCGTCAACGTCGGCAATCCGTAACATGTGGTGTTCTCCACACATCTTTGATCGCGTTGCCCGCTGTATTACGCACGAATGAAACGAAGATTTGTTGGCATCGTTGATGCACTATACAGCAGGAACTTCGATCGCGAAGGCGTTGGATTAATTAGAATTCTAAGGAGAATCACCCATGGATAAATTAGTTATCAAAGGCGGCAAGCAGCTTGAAGGTACGGTGTCGGTCAGTGGCTCCAAAAACGCAACACTGCCAATTGCAGTTGCGGCATCGATTTTGGGAGATGGCGCAAGCGTAATCCACAACGTTCCAGATCTCAGAGATGTTGAAACCCTACGTTCGGTGCTGGAAGTGTTGGGGGCTACGACGAAGTTTAAAGATTCAACTCTCCATATTGCGCCTAGAAACGAAATTGTGTATGAGGCGCCTTACGATTTGGTACGGAAAATGCGTGCCTCAATCTATGTGTTAGGGCCTCTTCTCGCTCGACTTGGTCGAGCCAAAGTCTCCTTCCCGGGAGGCTGCGCTATTGGTCCTCGACCAATCGACCTCCATATCAAGGGATTAGAGCAGCTTGGAGCGCACATTGAAATAAAGAGCGGCTACATTCATGCTCAAACAGATCGATTGAAAGGGGCGGACATAGATCTCAGCGGAGTCCACGGTCCAAGCGTTGGTGCGACCGCGAATGTCATGATGGCGGCTAGCTTGGCAGAGGGAACAACGGTTATTCGGAATGCCGCACGTGAACCACACATTTCCGATCTCGCCAAGTTTCTGAACGCTATGGGAGCAGAGATAGAGAGGATCGGTACGTCAGACCTCACAATACACGGCGTGAAACAGTTGCGCGGTACGGAATACAGCATCGTCCCGGACGACATTGAAACAGGCACCTTCATGATAGCGGGTGCCATCACTGGGGGAGATGTGTTTGTGAAAAATGCCTTGAAGGAGAACCTTGAAACCGTCTCGGCAACATTGTCCGAAGCAGGAGTTCAGCTTGATTGGAGAGAGAATGGCGTTCGCGTGACAACCCCGCGTCGGCTTAGTGCGATTGAGCTCAGCACTGAACCGTTTCCGGGGTTTCCAACCGATATGCAGGCTCAAATCATAGGACTTCTCAGTCTCGTACCCGGGACAAGCGTTATTACCGAAGCAATCCATACCGACCGATTTATGCATGTCGCTGAACTGAATCGTATGGGAGCTGACATTCGGGTGCGCGGAAACCGTGCGACGGTGCGCGGAGTGTCAAAACTCAGCGGCGCCCCCATTATGGCATCCGACCTCCGGGCAGGCGCCGTCTTGGTGCTAGCAGGCATGGCAGCGGAAGGTGAAACGGTTGTTTCTCGCGTGTACCACATTGACCGTGGATATGAACGGATTGAAGAAAAACTAACCGGTATCGGTGCAGATATTGTTAGGATCGATGAGTAATCTGGTTCAAGTCGGCGTGATCTCCGCATCTCGACCAATGTAACGCGTGATTTCCCGCCAACGTGAGAGTGACCTCGGCATTGTGACCGACTGTCACGGCGTAAACCCTATAGACGTACATCACATGGATTTTTCGAGGTTCAGATGATTAGGATTCTTGAGTCCAGTTCCCAAAAAGCAAAAGAGTTCCTTGAAAAATTGAGACATCGGGGACAACTCCAAGACGAAACTGTTCTGCGAACAGTGAATCGTATTCTGGAGGATGTGCGGGAGAATGGGGACAGAGCAGTAATTAAGTATACGCGAAAGTTGGATGCGCCCCGAATCTCCCTCAAGGAATTGCGTGTAACCGACCGGGAGCTCAAGAAAGCGTATTCGGAGGTTGATTCGGAATTCCTTGATGCAATCAAACACGCCCGTACCAATATTGAACGATTTCATCGAAAACAGTTGCGGAATTCGTGGATAACAACCGAGGACGATGGCGTACTCCTGGGGCATCTTATCCGTCCACTGCAGCGCGTTGGTGTCTGCGTCCCCGCCGCAAGCCAATTGCTGGTTTCTTCGCTAATCATGAATGTGGTGCCTCCGAAAGTTGCGGGAGTGGAGGAAATTGCAGCTTTCATCGCCCCTGCGCCGAATCGGAAGATTGATCCGCATATGCTTGTCACCGCGGCGGAGTGTGAGATTCACGAGATATACAAATGCGGCGGCGCGCAGGCGGTGGGAGCGATGGCGTACGGCACGGATTCGATTCGCAAAGTCGACAAAATTGTTGGCCCAGGAAATATCTACGTTCAGTTAGCCAAGAAAGCGGTCTACGGCACGGTAGACATTGACAAATTGGCGGGTCCGAGCGAAATACTGGTAATTGCCGATAGTTCCGCCGATCCTGCCTACGTTTCCGCCGATCTCATTTCACAAGCCGAGCATAGCGAAGATTGCTCTGCAATCCTAGTCACTACGTCAAGAGGATTTGCCGAACAGGTGAGGTCGGAGATTGAGTTGCAAGTGGCGAATTTGGCGCGACAGACAGAAGTCGTTGGCGCCTTCGGCAACTACGGTGCGGCATTCCTCGTTGATGATTTGAATGAGGCAATAGCGCTTGCAAACGAAATCGCTCCGGAGCACGTTGAATTAGAGGTAGAAAATCCGTTTGAATGGGTTGGTGCAATTCGTAATGCGGGCGCGATTATGATTGGACCCTACACGCCGGAGTCTGTTGGCGACTATATCGCTGGTCCCAACCACATTTTGCCGACCGGAGGCTCGGCGAGATATGCGTCCCCTCTGAGTGTAGACGATTTTCTTAAAAAGACGAGTGTCATCTCTTATACTAGGAAAGCCTTGAAAAAAATTACACCATCAGTCGTAAAACTGGCACAGATTGAAGGACTTGATGGGCACGCGGCAGCGATGGAGGCGCGTTTCGAGGATGACCGAGAATAAGAAGCGCTCAAAATCCTATCTATTTCTGGCAATCTGATGGCACGTACTGGTGTTATGGTATTTACCCGCGGGGAGTGGAACCAATAAGTTGTAGCGTCACTTGCCGCAGATTGCGAGCCGTATATGCCTTTCATGTGTCCGGCGGGCATTGAAGAATCCCTACTTCGATGATGTCGTTCGATTAACTATTCTTGTTAGCCAATACCAATTTTCAAGTCTGGCACAGTCATAGACGGAGATCCGGGAATTTTGGCTATGGATTGCCATAACAAAAATTTGCGCCGGGGATACTTCGGAATACAGAAGTCCGAAAACCGTGACTCCTGACATTTAGGTCATAAGACCAATCCAATCGTTCTACAGTCTTTTCGTTAATAGGTTTCTGACGTTCGCTCCGGGGAGTTCAACAACATGGGGATTCGCGGCGTAGACTTCGTCGTACATTATGTTCCCGACCTTGAGGAGGCGGTTTCATTCTATCGAGATACCCTCGGACTGAAGTTGGAGTTGCACAATCCTGACTGGAATTGGGCGGAATTCTCACTGCCTCCAATAACATTGGTGTTGTTCGGCACCTATCCAGGGGCGCCGCTAAAGAACGGCAAGGGCGGTGCAGGGCTCGCCTTGGCTGTAGACGATTTCGAAGGCATCGTTAAAGAATTGAGTAAGAAAGGTGTGGATGTAGAGTGGGGGCCGAATGAACTCTCTACCTGTCACGTAGCGATGATAACCGACCCGGGCGGAAATCCAATCTTCATCCACAAGCGAAAAGATGGGAGTTGGGGATAGTACAGCTTGGCCAGTAACTTCTCGATAGATCAAGGAATGCGACAGATTTATGACATCGCAACAGCCTACACTCAAACGGAAGGTAGCACGTTGGCATGATTCGCGGGCTTCGTTTGTTGAAGACGAGCTGGTTGTCGAAGAGCCGGTTGAGATTCGTGTTGGCGGTCAGAGTTTGATTGTTGTGATGCGCACACCCGCACAGGACTTTGAACTTACCGCCGGCTTTCTTTATACCGAGGGCATTATCAAGTCTGTCCACGACATCGGAACAATCGCATACTGTGAGGATGTGGAACAAGCCGACCTACAGAATATCATTAATGTGAATCTCACAAACGGCTGGGATGCCGGATCGAAAGATGGTTGGCAGCGTAACTTTCACGCCAATGCAAGCTGTGGATTGTGCGGCAAGATGACGATTGAATCTGTGCGGCAGGCGGTTCCACCAATTGAATCTCAACTTCAAATCAATCCGGAGATTGTCTACACCCTGAGTGATTCACTGCGATCCGCACAATCGGTGTTTGAGGTAACGGGAGGGTTGCATGCCGCGGGCTTATTCACTGCGGGCGGGGAATTGTTAATCGTCCGGGAAGACATCGGGAGACATAATGCGGTGGACAAGGTAATTGGACAGGCTTTACTCGCCGAAATGTTTCCGCTTGATAATTGTGTCCTAATGGTAAGCGGTCGAGCCAGTTTTGAAATTGTTCAAAAAGCACTATTCGCGCGCATTCCGGTGGTCGTAGCGGTTTCCGCCGGATCAACGCTTGCAGTCGATCTAGCCCAAGAAAGCCGCATGGCGCTCATCGGTTTTACACGCGGTAATCGCATGACTGTCTACAGTTGCCCGGAACGTATTCAACAATCCGCATCCAAGAATGGCAACAATCTTGTAGCTTAGAAATGTTAGTAACTGGACAATCGAATAAGGAGACAGATTGAATGATTACGTCCATTTTAGGTGGAATCCAAACATTGGTAAATTTACTCTTTTTTGTTGTTGTACTCGGAACAGCCGCTCTTTCGTGGTGGCTTTCGACAAAATATCGACAGCGTTACGCCAAGTTCCCATGGTCGAGAGCATGCACAATCTTGGCTATTGAGATTCTGGTCTGGATCGGTTTCAATCTTTTCTGGAGTTTCTTCGTACACAATTGGTGGATTGTGTGTATAGTTGTTGTCATCATTCTTGTGATTGTGACTAAATCACGAAAGAAGAACGAAATCATTTAAGACTAGTATTAGGTTCTGTTGACATTTGGCATTATTAATACTTTTGCAGTCGAACACTCGAAGTTTTGCGGCAAGAACCATCTCCGACTCGGCCCCTCCGGTTGAGAATTGCATTAACGGGCTGAAAGCGGGGTGAAATATCCGGTGACATTTCCCAACTCGCGTAATCCGACTAATCCGTGATCCCAGCAATTGCGGATACGTGTCAACAGAACCTGGTAGCATTTCAGCTCCTCTCGTTCCGTCCTTCCTTTTTTCCCTTCTAAGAAACCGATTTGTGATTTCCTCGTGAACTTTCGTCCATCCTGCGGTGTCATCCACAGTGGAAACCCGACGAAAGGATCCCCTTGATGCAATCTGATCGGGAACTCATTGAGCAGATTCGCGAGCGCAATTCCGATGCGTTTGAAATCCTTTTTGAGCGCTATAGGTATGTTCTCCAAAAGCACATCCTGCGTACTGTCCGAGACGAAAACGCCTCTGAAGATTTGGTACAGGAGGTATTCCTTCGCGTTTGGACATGTGCCGCACAATGGGATGGACGCGGTGAATTGAGGTCGTGGCTTTACCGCATCGCAACAAATCTTGCTCTTAATTACCTGCGAACAGTGCATCGACGCCGACAGCAGCCACTTGAAATCCCCGAGGATTCCTACGATGACGAAGATGGTGATCCTGCATATATGCCGACGTGGTTAATCGATAACACGTGGCTGGAACCACAAACGATGCTCGAACGAGCCGAGCAGACTGAATTTCTCTGGGAGCTTGTAGATGACCTGCCCGATCCAAAACGAGAGGTGCTTCACCTTGTCTACGCCGAAGAGATGGACATTCGGCAGGTTGCTGATGAACTCGGTATCCCAATAGGCACGGTCAAGTCGCGTTTACACTATACCCTGAAACGTCTTGCACGCGAATGGAAGGAACTTGGCATTGAATGGGATGAATGGTGAAGACAAATCTGGATGGCTGCTACATAAAGGAGCTGAAACGAATCTCTAAAGGAAGCTACCGCATGGTTATTCGCACAGGAACAGTGACCGGCAGAGCAGCAAGAACAGAGTTGCTAGGAAATAAGGCGCCTCTGGAAGAGCAAAAAATGTATTGTAATCGTGCTAACGTGAGAAATTACTTGGTACAGGAGGGATGAAATGACCAAAAAAACCTTGACTGTTGACGATCTTTTGCTCCTTGAGTCGATAGGTCGTACGGCACTTTCACCTGATGGGCGATTTTTAGCGTTTGTCGTCCAACGTCCAAAGATGGCCGCAAAAACCCACTTGATGCACTATCTTTTAGAGAATCACCGCGCCGACATTTTTCTCGCCTCAATGGAGACGGGTGAATGGCGCAAGCTTACCGATGGCGCGAAAGATGATGTCGGTTACTGGCACCCGCTCTGGTCACCCGACAGTAGTCGATTGGCAATGCTTTCGACAAAAGGAGAAAACGTCACCCTATGGGTTTGGGAGCACTCATCAGACCAACTCAAACAGTTGACAACCTGCGGCATCTATGTCCACGGTCTTGATATCCCCGTCATCTGGAGTTCTGACAACACGATAGTCTGTTCGGTTCTGCCTGAAGGTGAACGACCGGCACCTATGGACATTGAGGTGCGATCTCCCAAGATTGCCATGCGCGAATGGCCCAAGGCATGGGGTGGGGAGAAAGCGACTGCCAGCGTTCTGGAAAGTCCATCGGTTCCGATAAGCGAACGGCCGCAGGGACAATTGCTCTCGATCAACGTTGAAACGGCCGAACAGTACATCGTCGCGACAGGCAATATCCGTTACCTACGTTCTAGCCCGACTCAAACGTACTTCACTTTTCATCGACAAGTTGAACCCCTGACGCCCCGTCCTGGGGTGCCTTTGCGGCGGGTTGTCCGGGCGCCGGAAGGATATACTCTGGGAATTTCCAGCACCGCCGGGAAAGTTGTGATGGACTGTCAAAGCCAGATTCGCCACGTGACGACGGATTCAATTCGATGGTCAAACAACAGCAGAGAGCTCGCATTCATCGCGCATCAACCCAATTGCGATCAACTTGTCGTCTTCCGAATCCGGCCAAAAGATGGGATGGTGAACACGGTCCAGCACGAGCTACTGGAACCAATTGCGGTTGCATGGTCGCCAGGTAATCATTTGCTCGTTCTTGCTCAAGCCAAACAGACGCAGGAGGATGAGAAGCGCAACCCAGTCGATTGGTGGTTGATTGAGGAGGGTATCTATGCTCGGAATGTCACAAAAGACATGGCTGCGGTTCCCCGAAAATTATTGGGTCACCAACGGAGTCAATCGCTCATAGGCCTTGCCTCTGGTAGCCTTTGGAAAATCCAACCTGAGACTGCCAGTACCAATCGGGTGGGTTATATAGCGGAAAACGTTTCATCATTGCCCAAAATTGAATCGATTGTTTGGACGAGTTTTAACCAGGGAGCCGATGAGTTGATTGTGAAATGTGGAGAGGACGATTCTCCGGGATGGTATCTTCTTCGACTCTCAGCCGATGGTGATGTTGCAGAGATGCATTTGATTGAGGTTTCTGGTTCAGGGAGAACATTTGTCAGCGCTTCCTCGACGACTCGAGGTATAGTCTTTCGCTCCAACGCTTTTGATACAACGGGGCAATCCCTGTGGCTATCCCGTTTGTCGAGGGGTGAGGCGAGCGCTAAGATTTTCCAAATCAACACCTTCTTAAAAGATATCGCTCACGGTGAACTGCGGAAGATTGAGTATGAGAGTCAAATTGACGGGCAACCACTGAAAGGTTGGGTCATTTTGCCCGTTGATTATGAGGAAGGAAAGCGATATCCACTGGTGACTTGGGTGTATGCAGGACGTGTCTTGAAGGATAGACCTCCCTCAGTCGCAAGTATGTACAACTATCCGGCACTTAATCGTCAACTTCTTGCCTCCAAAGGTTTTGCTGTCTTACTTCCCTCTATGCCCTTAGCACCCAAGGGCCAAGTGGACGATCCCTTGCCAAAACTCGTTAATGGGGTTCTTCCGGCGATTGACCAACTGATTGAAACCGGAATCGTGGATGCCAATCGTTTGGCTGTCATTGGAAACAGTTTCGGGGGCTATTCCGTCTTCGGCTTAATCACCCAAACGAATCGCTTTCACGCCGCGGTCTCACTTGCCGGAATGTCGAATCTCACAAGTCATTATGGCACGTTCGACGCGCGACGTCGATACGATACGTTTCCACATGAACATAGTTCCGCTCCCTTTCTTGCAGAAACTGGACAGACACGGATGGGTCAGCCCCCGTGGCAAGATCCGGATCGCTACATCCGCAATAGCCCGCTTTTCCATGTTGAGCGCGTCACAACACCCGTGATGATTATACAGGGAGACCTTGATTTTGTTGATATACGACAAGGCGAAGAATTCTTTACAGCCCTTTACCGGGAAAACAAAAAGGCTCGGTTCGTTCGTTATTGGGGGGAAGCACACACGATTCAGAGCCCGGCGAACATTCGAGATATGTGGGAGCGGATTTTCGACTGGTTTGATTCCTGTTTTGCCTCCTCCGAATCGTCGAATTAATCTGAAAATCAACAATAGAGTGTTACCGACAGAAAAGATTAATCCACCAATGCTTTATCAGGTGGGTAAATCTGTCTCCAAGAAAGCACAGTTTATAAGGAGGCGCGCTTTGGAACAGAAAACTAAAGTGGTCCCTATGTTTTTTTTGATCTTGTTTGAAAGGTGGGTTGCAAGGCTATTTTTTGTCGTTTTAGGAGCAAACTCATCCGATTCTGAAGGAATTTACCCTTAAATGGACATTTTCAACGGTCAATTTATTGATTTTATGCTGACTCAACTTCAGATTGACTTGCTTTCGTAACCCCTCAATTCCCAAATGAGAATCGCTGGTTGAATCCTGAATTTTCGAAAGGAAGGAAATAATGTCACGCAATATTGCCGCCTTTTGGCACAAAGAATCGTTCAACCGCTTCATCAACAGTCAACTACCGGAACTGCTGGCTGCACGCGTGCCGCTGACCGGCTATCACGTAGAATCAACGAGTACCTATACTTGCCGCATTGACGTTGCATTTGGATTTAGTTCTGGCAACTTGGACAAATCGTATACTGACATACCACAACCGGATACGGACGGGGTATTCAAGATTGATGGTAAGGAGCGAATTGTCCTGCCAATTGCTCAAGATGAAGATCTATCTATCGCCGAGATAAAATGTGTAGGCGAACAACTGCACGATTTCATAGCAGAGCGCCTAGGAAGCGCTCCTCCCGATTTTTCATGGGATGCGTCGGTCATAAAATCTTGGTTTTCGCTGGGCATGTGGGTTCGCGAGTTCTTCGCGAGTCAACCCTACTTCCCGCGCGATGTCGGGTTTAACTGGCTTAATCGACTAACCAATCTTCGTCGCATCCGCCTTGATTGGCGAGATCAAGTTATGAATCCGAGTTATTTCGGTCGCGTGTGTCCCTATGAAACACCCGAAGGACCAAGTGTCGGCAAAGTTTTAAGCATCGCAATCGGGGCAGAGATTCGCGACGGGAAACTAATCATCGTTGATGATCGGTCGGAAGCCATGCTTGGACTCGGTGCTTCGCTCGTGCCGTTTATCGAACACAACGACCCGAACCACCAACAAATGGGTATAGGCATGCAGCGCCAGTCCTACATTCCACCTGAACCCGAACCCGCGCTTGTTCAGACCGCGAATAGCTTTGATGCCGATGGTTTTTGGTGTGGACGAAATGTATTGACGGCTTTTGTACCGTGGGGAGTCGACACTTTCGAAGACGCTATCCTCATTAGCGAGTCATGCGCGAACCGCTTTGATTACCCCCATCCTGTCGAACCCGGCGATGCATTTGCGAACCGTCACGGCTCGAAAGGCTGCATCTCCCGCATTGCGCCGGACGATGAAATGCCGCATCTCGCCGATGGAACGCCGGTTGAAATGGTTTACAATTCGTTTGGCGTGCAGACGCGGATGACCGTAGGACAGTTGAGGGAAGCAATTATTAGCCGTGTCGCGAAAGTGGATGGAGAACCGGTGATCGTGCCTTCTTTCGGCGCCCCAAGCATCGAAGAGTTACGCGAGCGTCTAAAGCGTGCCGGTCTGCCTGAGAACGGCATGGAGTACCTTACACTCGGTAAGAATGGGAAAACCCTGGATCGCCCAAGCACAGTTGGTTGGGTGTACTGGGGATGCGTGCGCCACATTGCGCGAGAGAAGATTAAGCCCGCTCGTGAGGGACAAACGTACGGCGGCCAGGGGTTAAGTAACTTAGAGTATAGCGTCATGCGCAATCTTACCGTTTTCAACAATCTTTATGAACGATACCATACGTGTTCTACTGACTGGGAAGACATAAGTACACTCACGGATCGGGTTACACACGGAGAAACTCAACATAATACTGGCTTTTCGCCTCGATTTGTCAGTCTTACGAAACGTCTCGCCCTCGCCGGGATTCGTCTCGAACTTGAGAATTCACCCCCATCAGGATCGGCGGATGGAGACAGGAGCGATCCGACGATCAAGTTCCGTTTTGAGCCGCCGGAGGGCGAATCGCTCAAACTAGCTCGCCCGATTCCACATCCTTGGCTGCGCCAGCATACGCTCAACGAGATTGGCGTCCCTGCAGATGAGGATTTCTCCGATAACGCCTCTAGTCAGCGCGAATACGGCAATGGCAATGCATCGTGGATGCCCAGAATTCGCGACGTGAGTACCAACCCTTCTACTGCTTACGAAAACTTGGCGACAGTCAATTGTCGAGCGGCTCGAATGCTTGCTAACGATGCCCCTGAAAGTCTCATTTGTCAGACGCTCAATCAGCTAGAAACTTGCGTTCGAGAGTATTTTCACGCGCTTGTTACGCCTCGTCATCTCGCTTTCAACACGCGATCGGTTTTTAGCGGACGGGGAGTGATTGTCCCGGACATTAGCTTGCAGCACGATCAAATTGGGATTCCGGAGGAGATGGCATGGAAACTCTTCGAGCCGATGGTGACACGCGAGATTCAGAACTCCGAGGCGGTCCGCAAACGAACCAAAGATGCATCACAGGCGCTTGATTCTATCATGGGACGCTCATGGGTGTTTCTGTACCGCGCCCCAGCTATAACGCCAACCCAATTTCTCGCATTCCGACCGGTACGGCGCCGGGACAATGCCATCCATGTCCCACCCATTATTTGTAGGCCTATGAATTCGGATTTTGACGGAGATCAAGCCGCAGTATTTCTGCCGATTACCGAGGCTGCACAAACCGAGGCGGGGGAGAAACTTACCCTTGCTGCGCATCTTGAACGTGATCCGGGAGTGCTGGATTCCCTACTTCCGATATTTTCGACTACACGCGGACTCCGTCCAAGACTCGATCGTGACCCCGGATTGCTTGAAGCTCTTATACCGGCGCTGGATCCGATGTGGGGGCTTGCAAATCTGAGCCTGACCACAAAGGGACGCACGGAAATCTCAAGGCTAACGGGTATTGACGTGGATGCACCGGAAGGATTTATTACGCGAAATACGCTCGGATGGGCGCTGCAAAACGTTTTGGAACGTCACGGTGCCGCGAAAACGCTCAGTACTATTCAGGAATTGATGAAGCGGGGTTTTGAAATTGCCAAGGAATCGGGGGCGTCAGTTAGTCCATTTATAGGTGAAAGCTTGGAAAGAGAGCCTTTGCCTCCAGATCACGATGAAGCCGCGTGGGAGGCATACACGGAGGAAATAAACGAGCAACTCGCAACCCGCAAGGATTTCAGTGACAATGACGTGGGACCACAGTTACTCGCAGTGAAAAGCCTTGCACAGGGCAGACTCGAATCATTTTCTCAGATGATTGTGCGATGGAACAGTGCAAGATACGGTCTTCCGACGCCGCCTAATGTCCGGCGTAGTTATCGGGAAGGTCTGAGACCGGAGGATCTTCGTGCCGTTGCACACCGCCACTGGGAAGTCCTCGTCAGAGTTCAACGCGACATGGCGGAACTTGGACGCAGCCTGAAACGCAATAACCCCATCGGCGATCGGGCTTCGGTACTCGGCCGGGCAATGCAAGCCAATCGTCCCGGGATAGTCTTTGCGCGCGCGGCGGCAACAGGGACAGTCGATTCACTCACGGACATCGACAGTCGTATGTTCGTGGGGCTACCTGCGATCGACAATCGCGACAACGTGGACAATCACGGAGTTGATTCACCATAGTTCGCCTGCCTCGTAGAGTGGGCGATGCCCACCCTACGACCCCCACGCCGAAACGTGGCTAGCGAATTCCGGTCAGAATTAACAAACACGGATTTAGGAAACATCGAGATTGCACAATTTGCACCGCATCGAATCCTTGACAGCGTTATCGCCTTTGGTTAGAATGGCATGGGCCATTTCATAATTCTTCCCAGAACCCGAGGTGATTTCCAATCAAGGGTACTCCCCAAACCGGAGACAGATCGCGTTCACAACAGCCCGGTAAGCTGTCAATTTGGGCGTTCTATGTGGCAATGTTTCTGTATTGGGGTGCACTGTACGTCTACTCGCCTATATTGTCTGTTTACGCCGCATCGCTGGGCGCATCGTTCACAACCGTTGGCGTGATTGTAGGCGCATACGGTTTCGTTCAAATGCTCCTGCGAATTCCGGTCGGCATTTGGTCGGATCGTCTGGGGAGGCGCCTGCCTTTACTTTACGCCGGTCACTTTTTCAACTTGCTAGGGTGCCTGGGGCTTGCCTTTGCCCCGAATGCAGCGTGTCTAGTCTTAGCCCGTGGAGTGTTTGGCATCAGCGCGGCGACTTGGGTTGGATTCACGGTGTTGTATGCAAGTTACTTTCCACCGCATGAAACCCCCAAGGCGATGGGTGTCGTCAGCGCCGTCAATGGCATATCGCTAACGATTTTTATCGGTCTAGGCGGTCAGATTGCGGAAGTCTGGGGAATGGCTTCCACGTTTTACGTCGGTGCCGTCTTGGCGGTTTTGGGTATTGTTACAACAATTCCGGTTGCCGAGAAGCGAGTGCCTCGGAAATCTGCCACCCTTCGACAGATTCGGTCGGTCATGACGCATCCGATAGTGATCACGACGGCGCTGATTTCCGCTCTGAATCAATATGTCATCTGGGCAACGACCTTCGGCTTTATCCCGCTGTACGCGGATGGTCTGGGTGCGAGCAAATCGGCGCTCGGCGTCATTGGTGTGATTGCCTTGCTGCCCTATACCCTAGCCTCATTGATAAACCACCGTGTGGCAGGTCGTCTGGGCGAAAATCGTGCACTTTTCGCAGGTATTCTTGTTATGGCGATGATGGCGTTTGTCGTTCCTCTCGTTAGGAATCTACCTATCCTGGCGATAACCCAAGGTATCAGTGGAATTGGGCGCGGTATGACATATCCTCTGCTAATGGGCTTGAGCATTCGGCAGATACCGGTTCAGGACCGTGCGACGGCAATGGGGGTCTTTCAAGCTACCTATGCCATCGGGATGTTTTTGGGTCCTATGACATGCGGCGCACTTGCGGATGTATTCGGGCTTTCCGGGGCATTTGTTGTTGCGGGCGCTATCTCTTCAGTTGCCGCGTTCATCGCATTGATTCTGCTCAAGCCTCCAACGGGTGAAGCCGTTAGCGCGTGATTTACTCCAATCCCGTCGTAGAATTCATCTCACGTTTTTCTCCTCGAAAACTGGCCCCGAGGTTTTCAAGTTGACACTAACCTTACAGCGTGGCATAATTGCACCCCTGCCGCGATGGACGGCAGTGCCCGCCCACGAGTAACCCCACTGGGCGAGTGTATACTGGTAACCGGTCATGAATTGAGTTTGGGACGTGGAGGATCGGTTTTGATAGCTCGTAGCCGACAGGGTATTCCTTGGGGAGTGAACAGGAGAGTGGCATGAATATCATCTGTACGGGAATCAGTTGCTCCGGCAGAAAGAAGCTGATGGCGGATTTTGAGACGCTCTGTCGCGAGAGCAACGTGCGGATTGGATTCTTCAATGTTGGTGATTTTATGCACCGTGCCGCCGCTGAATCCGGGGTGCGCTTCACGGAAAAGGTACTTGATTCCGATCCTGCCGTGCTTTCCTTGGCGCGTCGGTCCGCGTTCCACGAAATCGCCAATCGCGCCTCCGAATATGAACATGCGTTTATCGGACTTCATTCGTGCTTTCGTTGGCGCGGTAGATTGATTGAAGGGATATCTTTTCGGGATATCCGAGAGTTTCCTTCCGATGTATTTGTGAACGTGGTCGATGACCTCGCGGATATCGCAGATCGTATGACGCCAAATCCTCAGTGGACGGGTATGCGCCGCGAAGAGATAAACGTTTGGTTAGATGAAGAGGAATTCCTAACCAAGCAGATGGCGAACCTCAGTGGCAAACCCCATTACACGGTTGCGCGACGACACAATCTTGAGAATTTTTACGATCTTTTATTCTCCGACAAACAGAAATTTTACCTCAGTTATCCGATCACTCTACTACGGGAGAACGCCGACCACCTAAATAAAATTCAGACGTTCGGATCGAAGATGCGCAAGAATTTTATCGTGTTCGATCCGCTAGATATAAAAGATATGGAGTTGATTCACGACGCAGAAGCCGAACCGATCGAAAAACCGGGTCCCGCAGCTTCAGACAGCATTGACACCATTAGCAATCTTGACGCGAATTTTAGCGAGCAGATAAAGACACGTACTATTTCAAGGGACTTTCAATTTATTCATCAGAGCGATTTCGTTGTTGTGCTTTATCCTACCGATAAACTATCCCCGGGTGTATTGAGTGAGATGAACTATGCATCACGATACAACAAGCCGGTTTACGCCGTATACTCCCATGCCCGTAGTCCATTTTTCGAAAACCTGTGCGAGAAAATCTTTGACACCGTTGAGCAGCTTGACTCATTCTTGACGAGCAGACTGCATAACAAATAGTATCGCCATATCGCCCACCCACGCGCCCAAAAAACTCCTTTCCTCCTGTAGATTTCCAGTATGAAGATTGCTATCTTATCACGGGCCGCCCAAAATCATTCCACGCGAAGATTGACCGAGGCGGCGCATTCCGCAGGGCATGTCCCCCATGTACTTAACCCGTTCGGTTTCGATCTACAGATTGGAGGCAAAGACAAACGGATTTATTACGAAGGTGTTCCGGTCGAGGATTATGATGTGATTGTTCCCCGTTTGAGTGCGGCAACAGCGGTCTATGGCAGCGAGGTCGTTCATCATTTCGAATGGGTAGGTATCCCGGTCATTAATCGTGCGACACCTATAACTAACGCACGCAACAAGTTTCGCGCACTCCGAATTCTAGCAGCGCAAGGCCTGCCAGTTCCACCGAGCTTCACAGTTGGTTCCGCCGAATTTCTGGACCGTGCCGTTGGCGACACGGGAGATTATCCGTTCCTGATGAAGCCGTTTCACGGTACCCACGGCGATGGATTCCTTTTGCTAGACACGCGGGCTTCACTCGCCTCTGCTGTCGGTGCGATGTGTGACTTGCATCAGGACTACGTAATCCAGCCCTTCATAAATGAACCGGGGGTGCTCGATCTTAGGGTGATTGTGGTCGGAGGAAGAGTGATTGCTGCTATGAATCGGGTTGCTCAGGCTGGGGAGTTCAGATCAAACATCCACCGTGGCGGATACGGAACAACCGTGGAATTACCAGCACAGTGCATTGAAACGGCAATTGGTGCGACAGCAGCCATGGGCTTGGTAGTAGCAGGAGTAGACATGTTGTACACAACCGATGGAGTCATGATACTAGAGGTTAATCCTTCTCCCGGATTCGAAGAGATTGAAACGGTGACCGGAATCCGGGTTGCCGAAGCAATCATCGAATTTGCGATCGAATACTCTAAGAACTCCGGCCACCGACGCAGTAAATCTTTGGGTACCTAGATATGCGAATTCTGATGTTTAACCACGAGTTTCCACCGATTGGTGGTGGAAGTGGCTGGGTAAGTTACTTTTTCGGGAAACACTTTGTCGAAGCAGGACACGATGTCTACTTGATTACCTCTCAATTCCAGAGTCTCCCCGAACATGAGGAAGTTGAAGGAATTCATGTTCACCGCGTGCCCACATTGCGAAGTAACAAAGATGTCTGCGCAGTGCACGAGATGTTCACCTACGCAATTAGCTCCGGTCTGCAGGGGTTACGTAGCGTTTCTCGATTCAAGCCGGATATTGTCCAGATTTTCTCGGGAATTCCGGCAGGTGGCAGCGGATACGTGTTGAAGAAGGTCTACGGACTGCCGTACGTGGTCTTTCTCAGTGGACGCGATGTACCAAGCTCGAATCCGGATCCGCCATATTACCGTTGGATATACGGTCTACTCCGTCCGGTAATACGGGGAATTTGGAAAGCAGCAGGGGCAGTAGTCGCGTGCAGCGATGGACTGCGTGAAATGGCTTCGCAAACCGCCCCGGAACTTCCATTTAAGGTAATTCCGGACGGATTAGACCTGAATCGTTTCTCGCCGGTGCTTCGGGCTTCCGCTCCAACCTGTGTCCGAATCCTAACGATTGGCAGGCTTATTCCGAGAAAGGGTTTCCAACTTCTTATTCAGGCTCTACCTCACGTGATTGCCGAAGCGGCGGTTGATTTCGAGATTGAGATTGTCGGGGATGGGCCCTGCCGCGGTACGCTCGAGGCGTTGGCAAAAGAACTGGATGTCGATCGTCAAATTCGTTTCGCCGGTTCAGTTTCCTATTCGGAACTCCCTCAAAAGTATAGGGAAGCGGATATTTTCGTTCTCTGTTCCTTAGCGGAGGGGATGCCGCTTGTCGTGCTCGAAGCAATGGGAACCGGCCTGCCGATCGTTGCAAGCAGGGTCCAAGGGATTGAAGACTTGGTCAGGACGGGCGTAAATGGCGCACTCTTTCCACCAAGTGATGTCGGCGGTTTAGCGAAATGTCTGGTGCAACTCATTAATGACGGGGAAAGTCGCGTCCGAATGGGCAGATCCAGTATCGATTTTGTCCAGAAATACGATTGGAAGAATATTGCTAGTTCCTACTTGGCAATTTACGAGCGAATCTTGGAGGGACAGAGCTAGGTTTCCCGGTTTTGCCCGTAGGTTGGTATCGGTCTGATAATAAAACGCTCATTTCAATACGCTTGACCCGCACGCGTTGGGAACCGAGTCATGCGAGAGGCTTGATTTCGAGGCATCAGTTAGAGCGAAAAACCTCCGGGGCGACGTGGCTAATCGGAATCCGTCTAGTTGCCTTTTCCAATGAGCCTTCCTAACCATTGTCCGACCCGCGTGAGCCGAGACAAATTTTCTTCGCCCTCCTCTGAATCCCCGTGCTCATATTCGGGAATTTCGCTGCTGACATCAAATTGCGGTGTGCTTTCTACCAAGTGCAGATTGTGCAGTGCTTCTCTGAAGTCTGGGTCCACCTTTAGCGCCTCATTCCAGTTCGAGATTGCCAGTTCGCGATTTCCTTGATCATAGAAAATACAACCCAATTTATTATAAGCTTCAACCAAGGTTGGATCTATGGAGAGCGCCTGTTTCAGGGATTCGATAGCTTTGTCCGGAAGCTTCTGATGAGCGTAGGCGTTTCCCAAGTTGTGGTGAATCTCCGCCACTTGGGGATCGATGCGCAGGGCTTCTTCCCATTGAGCGATTGCATCGTCAAACCGATCTCGTTTCCAGTATTCGATTGCTCGATCGTTCGCGATTTCTGCTTGTTTACTCATGAATTCTTTCGATGCGGTCTGCGGACCACCTAAAGTTTGGGTGAGACACCGGCCAGGTGTGGGGGGTCCTCTATCTATGAATTAATCATGGCTGGTGATCGAAAATGAACGGAAAGAATATTACCATAACTACTATACCATATTGTTCCCCTTCGGTCAAATGCAAACATACCCTTTTAGTCGAACAGCGTAATTTAAGAGTATTCGTTTCGGTCCTCCCAAGTCTGCTTGAACTATCCATGAAATCTAAGGTGCTGATTTACTCCATAAAACGAATAACAATGGAATTGAGGAATATGGTTAGTGTCAAAATAATCTTGACATCTCCACGTATATTTGGGTATTATTCTTGCCGCGTTATCTGGTGCCGAGGTAGCTCAGTCGGTAGAGCAGTGGACTGAAAATCCATGTGTGGGCAGTTCGATTCTGCCCCTCGGCATCATTATCTGACATCTCGCTCGTGGAATAAACCCATTGGCGCTATGCCGGTGTAGCTCAGGGGCTAGAGCGGCTGATTCGTAATCAGCAGGTCGGAGGTTCAAATCCTCTCACCGGCTTCATTTGCTCTCCGACGCATTTCCTCCTACAAGTTTGGCGAAACCTTCCTACCGGTAGCCTTCCTCTCTTCTCCATCGTTCCAACGGGTGTTCGCGTAGGGTTAGCGGCATATTCACTCTAGCTCGCTGTCGATGTGATTCCCACGTCGCATGAATCATCTCAAGGCAATCGCGGCCATCCCGACCGCTTGCGAATGGGTCACGGTCTTCCTCAATAGCTTCGATCAGATCGCGAAGCATGAGGCGTTGCAATAACAGCCGTATGGAGCCTTGATTTCGGGAATTTCCAGCCTCGTCAATGTCTTCGGCAGAAAGGTGCACCGGCTCCCAACCATCCGCTGGCGTTTTGTGTTGCCCTCTATGGATAAACATGGTTGTGCCCACGCTCTCGCGAAGAGCGATTCGACCTTCGGAGCCAATGATGTCAATACCATAGCCACTATCGTTAGTTTGAGATTGCCCGAGAAATTGCACATCTGCGTGGATGCCATTCTGGAAGCGGAATGAGCCGTGCCCTCGCTCGCCAAGCACAATTCCGGCGTCCCGGTCGTGTGGATGCACTTCTTGGGTGTGCTTGATGTCATCAACCGTTGATTCGCGGCCATCCATTTGAACGAGGTGCGCGTGTGTCCATTCCACATCGCCGCCGAAGAGCCGCACCCAATCGTAGAGATGTGTGCCCATCTCCATCAGCGAATTGCCCGCCTTGCGTCCACCCTTGTCCGTTGCCTGCAACAGAACCACTTCTCCAATTTCACCGCGTTCAATCACCGATAGCACGTGCCGATTATACGGGCTGGCACGTTTGATGTGGTTAATGGCAAACTTGGCATTATACTCGTCGCAGGTCTCAACCATCTCATCGGCTTCGATAAGGTCTAGGGCAATCGGCTTTTCACAGAAAACGTGGATTCCACGTTTTGCCGCCGAAATCGTGGGGGCATGATGCATAGGCGCCTGAGTTGGAATAATGACAATGTCCGGGCGTTGTTCATCAAGCATCCTTTCGTAGTCATCGTAGATTGCTTTTACGCCAAATCGCTCTCCCCAAGATGTTGCGCGCCCCGGATCAATATCCGCCCCGGCAATCAGTTCACAGTTCTCTTCCAACTCCACTGCCTCGGCATGACTCCCTCCCATGCCGCCTAAGCCGATAATCGCAATACGGTACTTGTTCATACATGTCTCCGAATTGACCAATGCCGAATGAATTTCTACAGTCGTTGAAAAGACAACCTACCATTAACCGCGCCGGTCAAACTAATTCTCGTTACCTCAACACGATTCAAGCTATCAAATCACGGGTACGAAGTGGATCTCAAGCATCGTATCAACTATCTCTTTCATCCGCAACAGTTCATTTGCGGAAAAGCGTCTTGCTTGTTGCGGGAAAATTGGCCGCAGTTATGGTGTAGAGGTAAATAACGCTGGAAATGGAGGGCAATCGTGCCGATAACTTTGATAGCGAACACGACGTAGGAGAGACAGAGAATTCAAAGAAGGTAAGTGTTCAGTGAATCTCTACCGCATTCGTTATTCACTCATTTGATCCCTACTACAAACCGGAAAAATGAGCATCCACGCGAGATCCGCCTAGAAAATGGGGAAAAAACAGTCTATACCCCGCGCTGCTGAGAATTGCTTATTTTGTAGGAGCGATCTCCGAATCGCGACCTATTTAAATCTTGGTAGCCCCAGTGGCGATCAAGCGAATGAATAATGAGCGCGATAGTAAATCCCGTGCGATAGAGATCCCACAGGTGTATGGCAATCGGCAACAGAAACACGAAAATGTTCATCTTCAAAATTACCAGAAGAAGTCTTTTCACACATTTTCAAACAGGCTCTTAGGTATCCAAGGGGTCGACCAACTCAACTAAGCACAGATTTCCTAATGTCGGTCTATACGGGTAAGTCGGCGGGGGGGGGCAAGGTGAGTCGCAGTTGCTTACTTCTTGCGTTTTGGAGGCTATGCGATTTGAACAAGCGAATGATCTAGTTCATTGAGGATTAAGTCGCTATCGACTTTCGCATCTAGCTGTTCCGCAGCCGAGAGTACAGGAATCTCCGCGAATCGGTGTATGGTGAAGGCAAACTGCTACTAGCACATCGATTTTTCTGATCAGGTATACAACTACACGACCGTTTGAACAGAAAGACTGGCGTGTCACGGTCCAAGCAACGTGCTAACACCCAGACCTTCAAATACCCGATTTACAATTGGGCTTGCGCCCCAGACCTCAATGACTATATTACAGCGATTGGCATCATCAAAAAAGCCAATCAGCGCCGTAGCTGCTGAGGTATCAAGGAAAAACACATCGTCCATCTTAATACAAATCGCGCCTTTGATTTCTTGGTTCAATAGCTGACCCAAGGTCGGACGAATGGTTTTCCTGAGTGCAATATCGAGCCTACCATACAGTCGAACGAAAATGTCTGCACGCCGATAGTCAACCTCGAGCCAACTATTCTCATGCAGTACTTTCTGGTTCTGTTTTCGAAAAGGCATTTGCGGACCTCTGAATGATTTCACAAGACCAAATTGATGTCGAACGCTTGCAGTTGCAAAAACTTGGCTACCTTAATTGCGCATTCTCAGACCTTAAATGGCTTCGAGATCTCAAACACAGCGGAACGCTATGTCAGAAGAAGGAGCGATGCGGTTTAATCGTCCGAGGTGGGAAAGCCACCGCATCGCTCCAATTTTTTTCATGGAGGCAAGCTTTCCCACGTCCTATATCCAATGCGGTCCTTTACGTCTCAACCGCGTTCTGGAACTGACTCTTTTGTATAAGCCCGATGATTAGAATAGATTATTGAGACTAACAATCACATTAAATCCGGGGGCGCTTATGCCGCTTCCGTGCTCGCGATACCGCTTATTAAGCAGGTTCTCAAGAGCGAGGGTAAGATGACTATATTCGGTTACTTGCATTCCGCCGCGCAGGTTAAGCGTGAACCAACTCGGTGAACCTTCGCCAATGGCATTGCCAGCCGCGTCGAATTCGACCTCACTTGTTTCACGCGTTGTGCCCGGTATGCGCGGGTCACGAATGTCGCTGCGATTCAACCGCCTCTGCTCGGTAGCTCCGCGCACGAAGAACCCTCCCCAAAATCGCTCGGCGGGGGGATGCCAACGGAGACCCAACATGCCGTTGAGCGGCGGCTCACGACGAACCCGTTCTTCCCACGGCTTTTGAGGATCAGGCGCTCCGCCGTTAATAACCAATACCTTTCCGCGCGTGAACATAGCATTGCCGTAAATCGACCAACTGTCCTGGACCGGAACCGTCCCGGTCAATTCAATGCCTTGGATTTGAACTTCATCAACATTGTCAAAAACGAAGACCTCAGTTCCCGGATTGTTCCGCTGGAGCTCTTGAATCAGGTCTGGAAGCGTTTCCCCGGCATAGGCATCTTCCGCCAGTACGCGGGTGACCAAATCTTTGATGCGACCATGAAATAGTGTGAGTGATCCGGCAAATTGCGGATAGCGCGCTTTCAGGCCGCCTTCAACCGTCCAACCCGTCTCCGATTTGAGGTCGGGCGATGGAGAATCGATGCCTTCATTCGTGACTTCCACGGCGGTCGTATCGTTTAGCGACGGTGCACGGAACGATGTCGCAAAATTACCGACGACGTTCAATTGGTCGTTGATATTTGCGACGATTCCCGCGCTACCGGTCAACGCGCTACCGGACTCATTGAAATTGCCGAACTGATCGGAGCGCACCGAGAGGTCGGCACGTGTGTTGTAGAGCGTATATCGCCCACCGAGCGTCAATTCAAGGCGTTCGTGCAGAGCGACTTCGTCCTGAAGGTAAAGGTTGGCATCCCAGAATCGGGAGCCGTCAATGAACCGTCCTTTTGTCTCATCCACGGCCTCGGCACCAGTGTTGATATCGGTTTTGATGGTCTGACTCGAAATGGTATCAAAGTAAAATTCGCCGCCCGCGACGACGCGCTGACTCGGAAGGGATGAGCTGGTTGCCTGCGCGCTTAACCCTAATGTGCTGACGGTATCGAATCGCTGCCGCCGTTCCGTTGCACCGCGTTTGAGTTCATTTCGACCCTCTTTCTGACGATGAATGGAGGCGGTCAATCGAAGTTGGTCAATCGCCGTGTAGGCAGGTTCGGAGGAATAAGTGGCATAGAACAAGTCTCGATTCTGCGGCTCAAAGAAAAACTCGTCATACTCGCGCGGCGCAATCTTATCATAGCGTGGCGTTTGAGGTTGCCGCCAGAGTTGGTAGGCGACATTGACGGTACTCGTGTCACTCAGTTGGTAAGCGAATTTCGCATCGGCATCATAGGCGTTCCAATCAAGCGGCCCTTCGGAATCAATTAGCCAACGTTCGGGCACTTCCTTGGGAGGTTTATCATAGACCTGCACGCCCTCTGGTTCGTCCGTGACGAATTCAAATTTGCGATTCTTGTAGTGTAGATCGTATCCACTTCCCGGGTTAACGTCGCCTAACCATCGAGCGGAAGCACCAACCGAGAAACCTATCTGTTTTTTGCCGCCCATCACCTCAAGACGTCCGAGCCGCTCCGAAGTGCCTGACGCGAATCGTCCAAAAGCACGAGATTGGAGGCTCCACTTGTCAGACGCGCTGTCAAGAATGAGGTCTTTGGTAAACATGCTGATTACGCCGCCCATGGCGCCGCTGCCGTACAGCATCGAACCGGGCCCCCGCAACACCTCTATCCGGTCGAGACTATCCGGACTCATTGTTGCCAAATACTGGTTGGGACCGGAGCGGAAGGTGGAGTTATTGAGTCGGACACCATCAATCGAAAGAAAGGCTTGATAACCGGTAAGTCCGCGCAGCAAAGGTGAACCTTGGCCAGACGTCGTTTGCTGTGCCCAGACCCCTACTGTTTCGCGCAGGATTCGAGGCGTCGTCGGGGCGTTGATACGCTCAATTTGTGACCGGTCAATGACTGAAATTGCATTCGGAGTTCGAAAAGTATCTTTTTCAAGATGGGTAATGACAGTGATTTCCTCAAATTGAATCGGATTGTCTTCCACTTCGTCCGTTTGTGCATGAATGAGAGCGGTCACAATGAGAAGAAGTGCGATACTCATTAACAATCGTATTCCTCTGATTTTCATTGGTTGTTCTCCCTACATTGTGTGCTACGTTGGTTGAAGTTTTGAGATCGTGTACTACGTGCAGCAAATTATGTGCCAAAGGAGTTTATGCCGGAAGGTACGTCTTTAGGCGGGTATTTCCCTTCTGTATCTACCAATTGAATTTTACCATGTTCAACTTTTGAACAGCAGTGTTCAAAAGTTGAAATACAACCTGCTTCGCGCGTAAAAAAAGACTGAAGCGAATTAGCATTCTCTATTTTGGATGGATGTGCGCTTATTGGTCTGTGTCTGGGGGCGCGAGTCGGATTGCTTGTGTTTCATGCACGCATTGTTCGCGCTGCAAGGTATATTTTGCACGTGTCAAAGCCGACCTTCCTTGAGGACGCGAACTGTGTACATGAATCTGTCAATGACGCTTAAGAAAAATGGGCAGATTTACAGATTTATTGGCTGAAGAAGAAACAAAAAAGCCGTCTGAAATTATGAACTTTCAGACGGCTTTGCGAACTACGATGTGTTTTCGTTACCCTTACCGATTCATTTCGTTTGCTAGATCGGCTTCAAGGTTTTTAATCTCGGCGAGGATAGCTGGGTCCGCATCTAATTGGTAGGCTTCCTTGTAGGCTTTAAGCGCTGCGTCTTTTTCTTGATAGAAATGGGCATAAATTTCCCCAATTTTTTTCCATATATCTGACATGGATGGATCGAGTTCAACTATACGTTCATATACCTTGAGCGCTTCATCGTATGGGCGGGTATCTCCTTCTCGTGCGATGATCGAGGCGCGTGCTGCAAGTAGGTTGATAAGTTCAGTTTTTGCCTCGCCAAAATTTGGACTTTTATCAACCGTTTGCTCCAATACAACCATGGCGGCCTCCTCCATCAGACCAATCTTGGTAATTTCTTGCTCGGATAACTCACGATCGACAAACTGATAGTCCTGGAGTATCCGCCGGTAGGTCCGCGCTAACTGAAGGCGGGCTTGCAGTCCGATTGGCTGAGATTCAAACGGCAACTCGATCAACTCATCATCGCTTTCAATAGCGATTTCATAATGTGTAATGGCGTCTTCAAACTGCTTGTTGCTTTGATACAGTACACCTAGAAGATAGTGTGCTTCCGCATGGGTTGGATCCTTCTCGGTCACGGCGAGAAATTCGTTCGCGGCAGATAGCCTTTCACCGTCATCACGTTCAAGCTTGCCGCGCAGCAGATGCACTTTAATGTGATCCGGCTGAATTCGTGCCGCATGTTCCAAACGGTTTCGCGCATCCTTAATCCAGCTACTGTGCAGATAAATCTCCGCTACTCGCAAATTTGAGTGAAGTAACTCATTGTCTAATCCATCGGTTGACTCATTACGAACCTGTTTCGCGGAATCAATGATTCGTATGGCTTCCCAATAGGCGAGTGCCGCCTTTCCAAGATCTTGCTTTGCGAAGTCTTGGTCCCCTTGTTTGACAAACTCTCGCGCCTGCGATACGGGCACTGCATTAGATTGTGTTTCCCCGGTGTGAGTGAACACAACGATTAGTGCGATAAACAGCAAGATTATGGCACCCTCAACATAGGGAAGCCAATTTCGAGATGGCGCATGGGCTTTGTCAGACATAAGTCATGTACTTCACATCGGTTCGAGATGGTAACTGACTGAGATAAAATCTTGATTAGCTCTGTTCAATTTCATCCATGATTTTAAGAAATTCTTTCGGACCAACAAATTTCTCAAGCCGCTTTAACGGTTTTCCCTCCGAATCCAGGAAAAGTACAACTGGCAAGCCAACGATGCCATATTTCTTCTTAAGCTCTTCAACCTGATCCGAACCTCGGCTGAAATCGAGTTTGATCTTGACGAAATCTTCTAATCTGGATTGCACTTCCGGATCGGAAAACGTAAATTTGTCGAGTTCAACGCAAGCCCCGCACCACGTCGCGAAAAAATCAATCATGACGGGTTGTTTAGAAGCACGTGCTTCTTCCAGTCCTTGAGTCTCGTCGGTCACCCAATCCAGATCGCTCTCTACTGTAGTGAATGCGCCGACAATTACATACAGTCCGAACACGGCGGCAAGAACGCCTACCGATTTGCGAAATTGCGCTGCGCGAGGTAGGTCCCTAAACCGTTGGGCGAATTTTCCCAGAATCACACCGAGGATCAGCAAGACACCTCCAATGATGAAAACCGGAGCAGAATTGTCAAGAACCTCGCGCAGGGGTGTGACGACCTCCTTCAAGAAATACAGCGCCATCGCAATAATAACGACCCCAAAGATGTTCTCCAACACATACATCCAACCACCGGATTGCGGCAGCGACGAAATCAAACCTGAAAATGTACCGATTAGAATAAAGAGCAGTCCCATTCCGATTGCGTAAGTCAGCATGAGCCAGAATCCCAGAAAGGTATCACCAGTTGTGGCAACAAAAGAGAGAACGGCTCCAAGTGCGGGACCGGTACATGGCGCCGCAATGATACCGGCGACGGTGCCCATGGCGAAGGCGCCGCCAAACCCTGCGCCCCCAACCGTGTTCAATCTATTTTGTACGGCGTAGGGCAGCCTAAGTTCGAAAACTCCTATGAGGGACAGTCCGAGTGCTATAAGGATGGCGCACACAAACCCCACGACAATCGGGTTCGCCATGATCTGTCCAAACACCGCACCTGTCGATGCGACAGCGACTCCCAAGATTGAATACATTACGGCAATACCCATAACATAGGTAACCGAAAGAAGGAACGACTTCAGGCGGCTTGCCTCTCGGTTGGCGCCAAAGATACTGACCGTGATTGGAATTAGTGGATAAACACACGGTGTCAAGCTTGTCAATATGCCGCCGGTGAAAACAAGCAGAAACGCCCAGAAATAGCCTCGTGATAATGCTTGGCGGAACTCCCCGGTTTCGCTGGTTGCAGTTAGAGTATCCTGCGGCATATCGAGCTGCAGGCTGGAGAATATTTCCGCATTGATCGGCCGTACCGGTTGATCGGTGCCGACGATGTCCATAGGTATATTCACATTGACGGTTTTCGGTAACAGACACTGTTCATCGCTGCACGCCTGGTAAGTTAACTTGAATGGAAGTTCTATTTTTTGGATTTGTGCGTTCTGTCCCAGAGTCGCCTGTACTCCGATTACCGCTTGATCATGATAGACGGGTGCCTTTCCGATTGAAGCGATCTCAAGTACATCCCCTTTGGGGTATATCACTTCACCGAATTGTAAGTCGGTATGTTCCGGCAGGACGACCTGTGTGGCGATAAGCCCCTCTCCGGCGGGATTCGCATTCGCGTGCCATCCTTCATCAAATGTCATCACGATGGCAATCTGAAAAGTGCTGCCGGGTTGCACTTTGTCCACTGACAACACGCCTTCCGTGTGAACAGTGTCTTTTGGTTGACTTGGCGCCTTGAGTGCCTCAAGCCCTGTTAACTGTCCATACGCCCCCAAGGTTCCAGTGTAAAACGCACAAAAAATAATCAACAATCGGAAGACATAGATAACGTAGTTTTTATTCATGCTTGTATCTCTCCAGTGAGAATATAGCTTGGCGTTAAGACGCAACAGTGTATCCACAGTCACGGCACTCAGCAAGATATCCGAGTAGAAAAACTTTTCCCGATCTGTACTTCATGGAAAAAAGCGGATTGAAGATACCTTTTCGCTAAAAGGAACCCACAATCCGCAGATGGCGATTTCTAATGAGGAATGAGAATCGATGGCTGCGTTGAATTTCACATTCACCGGGGATCAAGAACAACACAAGGCAATATCATTTCTTCCAGCGAAATGCCTCCATGTTGGAAACCGCCGACAAATTGGTCTTTGTAGTCATTGAACTGGGTTGCATAGACAAAGTAGTAATCTTCTTTGGCGAGGACATAGTTCTTCTGAACTGAATCGTCGGGCAACCTGTAACGCTCTGGATCGGTAATTCGCAAACCGACCTCCTCATCCACGTGGATTTCTGCACCGAGTTTGAATCGAAGGCCGCTGGTCGCAGCTTGACTACTGGATACGCGTGCCGGACGCTCGGACAGAATAGAGCCGTGATCCGATGTCAGAATTACAGTGATACCCCGTTCGGCGAGGAGTCTCAAGATTTTGAATAGTCCCGAATGCCGGAACCAGCCCTGCACCACCGTTCGGAAAGCGGCTTCGTCCGGAATGAGTTGCTTGAGCAAACCCGTTTCTGAACGTTTGTGGGTCAAAATATCAATGAAATCAACCACGAGAGCTGCTAAGCTAATGCGTGGAACACTGTTCATCCATTGCAGATATTCCGTCTCACCGCGCATATCAAAAATTTTGAAATACTGCGGAGCCGGCTTCAGCACAATGCCGTGGCGCTCAAGCTGCATACGCATCAGATTTTTCTCATGGCGATTAATGCTTGTGTTTTCCTCGTCAATTTCTGTCCATAGATTCGGATAACGCTGGGCAAGTTCGAAAGGAAAGAGACCGCTAAATATTGCATTTCGCGCGTAAGACGTTGCCGTGGGCAGAATGGAATAGTAGTAATGGGTGGTCATGTCGAAGTATGGTTGGAGGAGCGGTTTGATTGTGAACCAATGATCCAACCTCATACAGTCGAGCACGATGAAGAGCACCTGTTTGCCAACTTGAACTTCTGGCAGGACGTACTTGTAAATAACATCGACTGACAAAACTGGCGAATCCTTGCCTACCAGCCAGTCGCAATATCGATCTTCGACATAGCGAGCAAAATGACTTTGGCATTCCTGTTTTTCTAGCCGATGTGTTTCACGCAGGTCGTCCGCAGTGGCAAGATCGTCCATACGCAGGTCCCACTCCGTCATCTGAACATAGAAATCGGTCCACGATCTCCAATCGGCAGGTTGTTGTTTGAAAGCCCTACGTTTATTGAAATCAACGACGTACTCTTGAGCGGTGTAGTCTTGCTTAATTGCTCCGTGATCGAAGACAAACGTTAGAACCGAGGCAATCTGTTTCGGACTCACCGGTTTAATTAAAAAATCATCCACGTGGTGGATGATTGCGGCACTCATGATGTGCTTTTGATCGCTGCCGGTTACTATTATCACCGGTAGCTGAGGGTGGCTCTTCTTAATCTTCGACAAGACGCGAATGCCGTCCATCTCCGGCATCTTGTGATCTAGCAGAACTGCGTCATAAATCTCCGATTCTAGTATGGACAACCCTTCGGAATCACTTGTCGCTGTAGTGATGTCATATCCGTTATGTTCGAGGAACAGGATGTGTGGCTGTAATTCAGAGATTTCATTGTCAATCCACAGGATTCTTCGTTGTCCATCCATTTCATATCACCTTCCTCCGTATTGTTTGAGAGTCGCATCTTGTAATTCACCTCGGTATTGCAATCCGGCAGAAGGAGACTGCTGAAGTCTCGTCAACAAATCTGTCCTCAACTCATTAATTGTTGCCCACCGGACACAGGCGATTTCTTTTTTGTCAACAGGCTCCAAGCGCCCTCCAGTTGCGCAAGCGGTGAGTACGTGAGAAGTCCAAGCTACAATCTCGTCTTCAAAGGCAAGATCAACATGAGATCTGAGAGTGTATTTCCGGAGTTCGATTTCTAAGCCTGTTTCTTCATAAGCTTCTCGCCGTGCTCCGACTTCAAAATCCTCTCCCGGTTCAATTCCACCGCTAGGGGGACGGTAAACACCCTTAGGGTAACTCGGTTTTCGAATAACGGCTATCTTGTCTTTTTCTTCGCTGGAGATGAACAATGTCACGTCGTGCCTCCGTCCATTGCGCATGCTCCACTTCAACAAATCAAACTCGGAACGATTCATTGTATATCGGGTGTGAAGAGTCTCGGGCACGCCATATTTGCGCTCAATCTCATTCAAGACTTCCTGCGTGATGTACATGATGGGAAACGCAATTTGGGGTGGATTCAGGGGCGTTTGCCGAGGCTAAATCCCGTCGGCAAAGCGACCGGGGTTCAGCAGCCTGCCCGGATCGAATTGTGCCTTGATCTTTTTCATGATCTCGGAGCCGCTGCCAACCGTCCCCCAAACGTCAATATCGCGTTTAACTTCCACCGGCGCTGTTTCAAGGATTAAGTTGCCCCCGGCACGACTTGCATGTTTTCGCAATTCTGCTAATGTGGAAGCCATCATCTCGGGTTTGACCGTATCGGCAAATTCAGAGAAAACGAAATAAACCTGTCCCGTACCCATTAATCCCATGCCTCGGACAGTACACTCTAAAGCGCTGGTGACATCCAACACAACACTTACATATTCTTCTATGTCGCTCATTCGCAGGTTGACCTTGCAGACGATCACTGGCTTAGATGGGTTAGTCTGGGCGAATGTCCGCATGGATTCTGCGAGTTTTGCCGCTTGATGCTCTTGGATGATTTCCACACCAACCACCCCGCTTTGTTTCGCAATCCATTGTACCTGATTTCTTTGCCAAGCAATGGCTTTGGGGTGAGAATCAAGACCTACAACAAGACAAGGGTCTACAATTCTTGTGTCCGGCACGCCGTTGATGAACAGATTCAGGTAGCTCGGTAAGAGTTGAGAGCTGGTAATCTTGGAGGCCGTCTTGGCCGCATCTTCAAACCGTTTGAAGCTGAGAAGCATGGTGATTCTGCTCTCCGCCAAAGGCGACAACTTAAATGTCAATTCCGTGATAATTCCAAGTGTGCCGAATGAACCGATGTATAGCTTGTTGAGATCGTAACCCGAAACGTTCTTGACTACTCTTCCGCCGCTCTTCACAACGGTACCATTTGACTGAACTACTCGCATCCCCAGTATTTGGTTTCTGGGCGTACCGTGTCGCAATCGTAGTGGGCCGCTTGCGTTTGTCGCCGCAATTCCGCCGACGGTAGCTAGCGAAGCGTATGCCGGATCTAACGGAAGAAACTGCGCGTTTTCGCCGAGTTCTATCTGAAGACTCGACAACAGCATACCGGCTTGCACGGTAACGGTTAGGTCGGCGGGTTCATACTCAATCGTATTGTTGAGCCTTCGTGTTGAGAGCACGAGATCGACCTTCTGGGGTAAGTTCCCAATTCCGAGTTTTGTTCCACTTCCGGCGGGGATGACAGATAGCCCTCTATCGGAGGCGAATTCTAGAAGTTCTTGAATCTCCTGAACCGATGCGGGTAAAGCAACCGCTTTGGGCATAAAGCCGTCAACGCGATAGTCTTTGTGCCGATCGTTGGGCAATAACCCATTTTCGCCAACAATCTGGATTAACTCTTCGTGCAACAGGTCTGAATTGATCATGGTGATTGGTGCGAGGTCCTATGACTTCGAATAAATATTTCCGATTCTACGTTATGTACAGATTTTACCATTTCGCTTGAATAATAGTGCATGCGATGCATTGGTATAGCGTTCGTTTCCCCCGTAGGCGGGGATCAAGCGAATGAATAGTGAGCGATCAACCGAGTGAATAACGAGGACGATAGAGATCGTCTTCCAACCGTCCCGGTCCCCATAGAAACCGGCGTCATGAGTCATCTTCCGTGGTGCATGCATCAACGAATGGGTTGATATTCCATCGCCCATGTCTACATGGAGATTAACAGTTTAAGACATTAGAAACCGCGTGACTTGCGACCCAAAACGCTTGACTTGATTCCTATGGGGCGAGGCAACCTCGCCCCTACGAAATGAGATTACGTGACATGCCGGTTGTTTGCAATTATATCAAATTGGATCGACATGCATCAGAACGAAAACTCTCGGAACAGAAATGGGTTCAATTGTCAAATGTTAACGCTCTAGTCATCACTTCGTCGTCGATGATTTTGCAGTTTATAACCACCGAAGTTTTCGAATCGAAGTTGATATTCATCAACCGGCAAGACCCAGCTTGATATACGATTCGGGCGTGGGAAAAATCTTGCCGGGGTTGCATAGTCCCGTCGGGTTAAAGATATCCCTGACGGATGCCATAACTTTGAGATCCTCGGGACTGAAAATGAGCGGCATGTAATCCATCTTCTCAACGCCGATTCCGTGCTCGCCGGTAATGGTGCCGCCAACTTCGACGCAAGCGGTAAGAATTTCCTCGTTGACCATTTCAACACGCTCACACTGATCCGGATCCCGTTCGTCAAATAGCACGATAGGGTGGATGTTTCCGTCACCGGCGTGGAACACATTGGCAATCGGTATGTCGTATTTCCGGGAAATTGCCGCGACCTGCCGGAGAACTTTGGGTAGTTGCGTGCGGGGAACTACGCCATCCTGAGTAATATAACTTGGCGCTAACCGTCCGAAAGCGCCGAACGCACTCTTCCGCGCCTTCCAGAGGTTCTCTCGATCTGCGTCATCTTTGGCGTAACGCACTTCGCGGGCATTGTGTTCATTTAGAATGGAGATGATGCGTTGCGCCTGATCTTGCATTCCGGCTTCAATGCCATCCAACTCAACAATCAGGATTGCCTCGGCGTCAAGAGGGAAACCGTAGTGAAAACCGTCTTCTAAAGCCTTGATGACGAGTTGATCCATCATCTCTAGCGCGGCGGGGATAATTCCCGCGGCAATAATGCTCGACACCGCGTTCGAGGCGTCATCCATCGTCTCAAAAATGCTGAGGGTTGTTTGATAGGTCTGCGGACTTCGGAGGAGACGCACCGTGGCTTTCGTCACGATGCCGAACGTGCCCTCGGAGCCAATCATAACGCCGCGCAAATCGTAGCCGGGCGTTTCTTCAACCGCGCCGCCGAACTCGACTATTTCCCCGTTTGGTAAAACCACTTCCAGCGCCAATATATGATCCGTAGTGACGCCGTATTTAAGGGTGTGAGGTCCGCCTGAATTCTCAGCTATATTTCCACCAATAGTACAGGCTTTCTGGCTGGATGGGTCCGGAGCGTAGTAGTAGCCATCGTCCTGAACGGCGTGAGTTAGCAGCAGATTCACCACCCCGGGTTCCACCACCGCACGCTGGTTTTTCAAGTCAATTTCGAGGATCCGGTCAAGCCGATTGAGAGCAATCAGCATTCCACCGCGTACCGGAAGCATCCCGCCACTCAGTCCTGTGCCGCCGCCTCGGGCAATAAATGGGGTTTGATGTTTGTTTGCCAGTTTTACAATTGCGGAGATTTGTTGGGCATTTTCCGGGAAGACAACCATATCGGGCAATGCTTTGAAAAGTGTCGCTCCGTCACATTCGTAAACCGACAATGTGGTTGGATCCGTAAGTACATTCTGTGCACCAACTACATCTGCAAGTTCATTGATTAGTTGATTTTCATCAAGCATTGGGACATCCTCCATCTACGTGCTATCTGCCGCGCTGCTGCCCGAGAGCGGGAAAATAGGCACATGGATTGGTTAATTCATCGGGTATATACCAGTTTTGGAACTATAGGCTTGTACTTCATGTGTATTGATTTGCGTGTAACTCGGCACGAGTACCCGGAGACGAATTCTGTTTTTTGAACTGTCTCCACCCGTCAAACAAAAACAGCCAAGATTTCTTCGAATCGGGAATGCCGGAAACCTCGGCTTGAGAACCTGTTTGAAAAATACAGTTTGTAGGGTGCGATCAACCGAGTGAACAACGAGGGATCAAGTGAATGAATAATGAGCGCGATAGAGATTTTACCAGCCTCTAAAAGCCCCGGAGGGGATCGAACGAGTGGATAGCGAGTGCTATAGAGATCCCTCGTTATTCCCTACAAAAGCCTTGTCGCAACATCAAATCATTGCCGAAATCATCAAAAGCGTATAGATTGGGGGTCTCCAGAACCATATTGGGAATTATTGCAATCAATTTGAACGCAGAGGGCAAACGCTCCTTCCTGTGGCAAGTCTGATTCGCACACTTAACTCGGAAGAGCCGTTAAGAATTAGTGCAAGCCACGAGTTATGAGGTTTCGGCAATTCCTCGTAGAGTCGCTGTTCCTACAATTCAGTTGTCTGTTTATAACGTTCCCAATCGACATCCGGGTTGTTCAGAGTGGTCCTCGAACGCATTCATCATGGCGTCCAATTCGGTGCGCAATGTGTGGAATCATTCATAAAACTTCTCTTTCATCTGTGAACAGGCAAGCCACCTTTTTATTCTCGGTGTAAATGCTTCGTTTAGTTTGAGCAGCGTTTCGATGTGCCACTCGCCGTATTCTTCTAACTTATGCTCTGTATCCCCAATGCTGCCGGGACGGATTAGCACGATTGACCTGGATTTGTGTGCGCTGGGTGCCCTCCAGTCGGGGGCGCTGTCGAAATCGGAGTCGATTTCCGATCGCTGTTTGTGGAGATGGTCAAACAGCGGGTGATTGTCTCGAATGCGCAGATACGCAATCACTTCGTTATTGCCTCTTGGAAAGCGCGCAGTGTAGCAGAACAACCTTGGAATATGCAGATTGAACGTGATAGCATCATCTTGGTGCAGAAATTTGCACCAATTAGTTCCGGAATCATATGAACCTATCCAGTCATGCCTCTCTTTTATCACCCTACTCAACGCCTCAAAATACAGCGTATACCTTTCTCGTTTGGGCATATTACTTGTGATAGGTCTTGAAAACTTCAAGGGTTGATCTCCTTTTCATTAACGCGACGGCATGCCTTAACGTATGGCATAGAGAGTTTTTTCCTTTTGCACGACGAACACTTCTACCTTACCAAAGGTTGTTACGGCATCTAGTATCGTTTCATAGTTCACTATGAGATTCCCTTGTTTATTCGGTGGTATGGCATGATTTCGGCCGTTTCGTCAACAAATGACGGGAATGAGTAGCTATAGGTTGACAGACTTTTCTGATATCTCTAATTGCGGAGACAAACGATGTCCTAGTAAATACGGCATTTGAAACCGCTTACCTTCTAGGATTTCACGCACGGATAACATCTGTAGTTTTCGGATACATCTCTTGTTGATTTCTACAACGCCAGTGTCTGCCATGAATTTCTCAAAGTTTGCATGTTGCTGACCGTTAAACTATCTCCACCCGTCAAACAAAAAAAGCCAAGATTTCTTCGAATCGGGAATGTCGGAAACCTCGGCTTGAGTTATGCAGCCCGAAGAGCTCGAATAGTGAAAGAGTTAAGTCATTAAACGATAATCTTCAACTCATCCTCAGGTCCCCGCTCACTCAATTCTATCGAGAGTTGGTTTGCAACTTCATGGAATGCTTGGGATTGCGGTGAATCGGGGTGGGCGGCGACAATCGGAACGCCCAGATCGCCAGCGGTACACACCTCCGCGTCCAGCGGAACACGTCCGAGGAATGAAACACCCAGCTTTTCGCTGGTTCTTTTCCCGCCGTCAGACCTGAAGATGTCCGTCCTCTCGTGACAGTGCGGACAGAGAAAGTAACTCATATTCTCGACGATGCCCAAAATCGGCACCCCCAAACGTTCAAACATGGCGGCGCCCCGTCTGACATCGGCTAAAGCAACATCCTGGGGCGTCGTCACGATTACTGCGCCGGTCAATGGAATGGCTTGGGTCAACGAGAGGGCAGCGTCTCCCGTTCCGGGAGGCAAATCAATGATAAGATACTCCAATTCTCCCCAACTCACATCGCTGAGAAACTGGCGGATCGCGCTATGCAACATGGGACCCCGCCATATCATTGCTTGTTCCTCCGGAACCATAAAACCGATGGACATCAACTGGATATCGTGTCTGACAAGCGGGATTAATTTTCGTTCCGGACTTGTTTGCGGTTTCTCGCTGATGCCCATCATTGTGGGAATGCTCGGTCCGTAGGCATCGGCATCCATTAGTCCAACCTTGTTTCCGCCGCGTGAAAGCGCAATCGCCAAGTTGGTTGCAACCGTCGATTTGCCAACGCCGCCCTTTCCACTCGCCACCGCTATTTTGTAACGGATGTCAGGGAGTTCTACATTGTGTTGCCCGGTGTCCGCTTGCGGCATGCCCTGCGTAGGTCCCGTGCGTGACGGAGCGGTCGGACGAGAAATCTGAGATCCGCTGATTACTTTAAGATCCGGATGCTCTTTTGTCGTCGTTTGCGCCGGGGCATCGTTCGTTGAATCTGTGTTCCTGTTGCCTTTTTTGAAAAGGTTCATGTTTCTTCCTTCTGAAGGTACACGTCATACCAAATCGTCATGTCTCGGTGTTCGTCAATTGAGAGTTTTCGTCCGTCAACCCGTATTCGGCAAATCTCCCTCGTACAACGGTGACAGTTGCCGCAAGCGATGAACCTCTTTTACCACGGCATCAATGACCTGATCGACCTCTACTTCGGTAGTGAATCGACCCAATCCGAAACGAACCGCCGTATGCGCCAACTCCTCTTTCAGTTGCATGGCGAGCAACACGTGAGAAGCTTGAACGGCTCCGGATGTACAAGCCGATCCTGCAGACAGTGCGATGTTATTCAAGCCTGCCAATAAGGCTTCGCTTTCTACAAATTCAAAACTGATGTTTAAATTGCCTGCTAGGCGATTCGCCGGGTGTCCGTTGAGATAAATGCGGTCTATACGATTGAAGAGCGCGTGATGGAGCTTGTCTCGCAGAATGGAGACTCGCTCGTCTTCTTCGACCATCAAAGTTTTAGCAAGTTCGCACGCCTCGCCAAAACCGGCGATACCGGGAACGTTGAGCGTGCCCGGTCTGATGTGATTTTCCTGTCCGCCGCCGTGAATCATGGGGGACAACTGAATCTCCGGCTTCCTCTTGCGAATGTAAAGAGCGCCAATCCCTTTTGGACCGTACATTTTGTGCGCGGTAAGCGACATGAGATCGAGCCCCAGTCGATCAACATCGGAATCAATCTTGCCAATCGCCTGCACGGCATCGGAATGGAAAAACACGCCATGCTTCCGGGCAATCTTTCCAATCTCCGAGATAGGATTAATGGTTCCGACTTCATTGTTGGCATAGATGAGACTAATCAGGATAGTTTGACTCGTGATGCAATCTTCAACTTGTTGCGGTTGAATCATGCCGTACTCATCAACGGGCAGATATGTAACTTTGAATCCCTCGTTCTCCAAGACCGCACACGTGTCCAGCACGGCGTGATGCTCCGTGCTGCCGGTTATGATATGGTTGCCCTTGTGCTTATAAGTGTATGCAATGCCTTTAATCGCCAAGTTGTCCGATTCTGTGGCGCCGCTCGTAAATATTAACTCTTCCGGTGAGCAGTTGATGAGTTCGGCAACTTGGTGTCGAGCCTTTTCCACGGCGTCGCTTGCTTTCCAACCGTACACATGCGCTGTGCTGGACGCATTGCCAAAACAGTTTGTCAGATAGGGCATCATCGCCTCTACCACCTGAGGATCAAGAGGCGTCGTCGCGTGGTAATCCATATAGATGATATTGTCTTGGTCGTTCATCTTCACTCGCCTCCGGCTTGAGTCGATGATAATTTTACTGCACACTAAAGGGAAAGTCAAGCACAATGCCGGCGTTCGTTCCGGGCTAGTTTAGGGGAACGTTACTTCCTTATTTCAACTTGAATCTCCATCACGTTTTCTTCTATAATACCGTTCTGTTGTTTGCGTGCCGCGATACAATCTTACCGTTTTCGATGCACTAATCGTACATCGCGTCTTTTCTTCTCTGATACTTGACCCGCGAAGGAGTTTATTTCCTTGGGCTTTCTCAACCCGATTTTGCTTCTCGGGGTACTTGCTGCCGCGATACCTCTTCTCATTCACCTGTGGAGTCGCCGTCAAGCGAAGAGGGTTGATTTCAGCAGCCTTATGTTTCTCTTGGTTGCGCACCGTCAGAACGTACGGCGTGTCCAGCTCAAGAACCTCCTAATCTTATTTCTAAGAGTGGCGATTATTACCCTTATTGCACTTGCCCTCGCTCGCCCCCTGCTGAAAAACCAATTCTCGTTTGCCGGAGCTCGTGCGAAAACTAGCGCAGTCGTGATACTGGATAACTCCTTTAGTATGGGATATCAAGGAGTCCATGGTCAAAGATTCGAGAAGGCGAAAGAGGTAGCGTTGGAAGTAGCCGACTCACTTCGACACGGAGATAGCATAGCGGTCATCTTAATGTCTGACATCCCCGATGCTATCTTCATGAAGTTAACAAGAGACTTGGAGGCAGCAAAAGCGGAAATTCGTCAGACAGAGGTTTCCAGCAGATCTACGCACGTACAGCCCAGCCTGGAATTGGCGCACGATATTCTCGAAACCTCGATTTCCCCGAACAAGGAAATCTACTTGATTTCCGACTTTGGCAAAAACGGTTGGGACACTTGGGGGCGTGTGCCGAATCAGTCGGGCGCTAAAATCTACCTGCTTCCCGTAGGTGAGGCGAATGGGGACAACACGAGCATTGAAGAACTTCAGGTTTCCAATCAACTAATTGGGGCACACCGTCCGGTCCAGGTGAGCGCGGATGTCAATAATCATTCTGCTTCATCGTCGGAGGAAATCACGTTAACGCTATTCATTGATGGCGAAAAGCGGAGATCGCTGAGTTTCAACGTATCGGCGCAAGAGGCAATCGCCGCAACATTCACGCATAAATTTGAATCACCCGGAACACATACCGGTCATGTCGATCTCACGCCCGATCGATTGCAGGTCGATAATCGACGATACTTTGCATTTGGCGCCTACGGTCAGATTCGCGTGCTCTGCGTTGGAGAACAGACGTTGTACCTGACGTTAGCGTTAAATCCCGAAATTCAGGCAACACCTTCGACAGAATTCACGATTCTCCCAGTGAGTTGCTCTGCGCAAGAGTTCGTAGATTTCGCGTTAGAGGATTACGACATTATCATCTTTGCTGATGTACTTCAGCTTACTGGTCGGATTATGCAACAGCTCCAAAGTTTCATTCGTGCGGGTAAAAGCGTCGTGTATTTCGTAGACGACAAGATTGACGTGCCAAGTTACAATCAGTTTGCCGATTGGATGCCAGCTAACCTCGGCGCCTTGGTGGACTGGCATCCGCCTTTAACACTATCGAAGTTCGACTCGGTTCACCCGATATTCAAAATTTTTGATGCAGACGACTTCTCGGGCCAATATGCGCCGCAGTTTTATCAAGGTTTAGTCCTCAGTCCGGCTGAGGAGGCACGTGTGATTGCGGAACTATCTAACGGAACGCCTTTTATGGTTGAACGGCGAATTCATTCGGGCATAGCCATTATATTCAATGTGTCAGCCAGCCAACTTGATGCGTCTGACTTGATAGTCAATCCTCATTTTGTTCCACTGTTGCAGCAGACCATACTCCATACCAAGGCGATTCAATCCGCACACGACAGAAATCTGCTTGTCGGAGCGGCATTTACTGCCAATTACCGCTCTGCGAAGGCAACAAAGGCGTCCGTGGAGCGAGTGGGAGACCCGTCCGGTTCGCCTAAAACTGTTTCAGTTAGCGCGACTGGCGACCTGAGATTTGATGGTACAAATCTGCCCGGGATTTATCAGGTTGATGTACAAGGTAGAGATCGGTTGGTTCGAGATTTTTTCGCCGTCAATGTTGAATCAACAGAATCCGATTTACGCACAATTGAGATTCAAGAGGCAATAGACCGTGTCGCCGCTCAGCCGATGGTCAATGCCTCGACTGAATCGCTGGATCTTGCGCTGAATTCCCACCGAATGGGAAAAGAAGTCTGGGGCGAACTGCTAATTATGGCACTCATTCTTTTGCTCATTGAAGGTCTACTTTCGAATCATGAACGTACTGCTCCCGGAGAATCATCTCCAGTGCCCTAGCCTTACTCTAGTTTCGGGATTCAAGCGATGAACGCGCGATATTTCATCATCCTTGTGTTTTTCTTCATGTTATGTTGCTCGGCGATGGCAGACCACCAAGCCGTTCGCAAAATCATCCTACGCGGCAATGAGGCATTTTCCGATGAGCAACTCCGCTTAGGGATGCAAACAGAGGTGGGAGAGACTTACGATGACGAGTTGTTGAGGAAGGACTTCGAGCGTATTGTCGGCTTTTATAGAAAAAACGGGTTTAGTTTCGCGCGAATTGATGAGAAACGCCTATTCAAGAAGGGTTTTGCCGACGGAGTCTATTTACATATCTACATTGATGAGGGACGGATTGGGCAACTGACGGTCGAAGGGAATTCTCGCACAAGAGACCACGTTATTCTCCGAGAGCTTCTATTCCAAACCGGCGATGTTTACACCGTGGAAGATGAGTTGGAAAGTGAGCGCATTCTACGTCGAAAACCTTACTTGGGGGACGCAGAAATTGGAGCGACATGGGACGACGAAACCTCTACTGTTGAGATAACAGTTCTGGTCACGGATCTCTGGTCGATGATTCCGGCCTTGGATATACCCGCCTTTAGCAAAGATAGTTCCGACGTTTTCGTACAAGTCGTAGATTCGAATATGTTTGGCACCGGTAACCTGGCACAATTTCGATATCAACGGATTAGCGAGGCTGGGGAAAGAACGCGAAGCCTCATTCGTACTCGCTATACAGATCCACGCCTTTTCAGCACGCATTGGGAATTTGATGGCTATTATATACAACAACGCATGGGCGATTCTTGGCAAGTGAGTTTGGCGCGACCACAATACACGCTGAAAACTCGCTGGAGCGCCGCATTTAAGGCATTGGAGCATGTTGATCAGAAGAGTTGGTATGAACGTGGGTGGGCGACACATACTTTTGACAGCAATGTAGAGGGAGGTTCGGGACAGATTAGCCGTTTTTTCGGAGAACGACATCGCCAGATGCAACTCTCCGTTTGGGCGGAAGCTCAACGTTCAAAGTTCGCCTTGCGTTCTTTTGTGCCCGATGCTAAATGGGCAGAAATAAAACGTGAAAGCTCAATGTTTGCCCCGCTTGAAACGTCTTCCGTTCCTAGATCTCGTACGACTTTGGCACAAATCAAGGAGGCCGAATTGAAATTCTCTCCTGAAGATCGAGACATAAAAATACTAGGCATCTCAATTGGGCGTCGAGACATTGATTTCGTTCGTACACGATACGTCAATCAGATGGGCCGCGTAGAGGATATTGCCGTTGGATACGGATATAGCATGTCCATTGGATATGGTTCTCCGTTTTACGGATCGGATCGATCCGAAACAGTTCTGAATTGGCTGTTCTCCTCATCGCTAGTGCACCATGACTTGCTCTTCTTGAATACCCATGCAGACTACACGACGCGATTAAGTGATGAACCTCGTGAATCGGTTTTCAACGGGAGGATTAAGATCGTCCGCAAGAACCTTTTCTATCAAACACTGGCAGTTCGGCTTTCTACCAAGCTCGAGTTTGGACGTGGTGGCGAAAGCCAGGTAGTTCTCGACGGAGAAAACGGGATACGCGGTTACAGCCCGTATGCCTTCAATGGAGAGAAGATGATAATCGTGAATCTTGAAAGCCGCACCATCTTCAGCGGCGGAATATTCGAGAAACTTGAATCTCTGATCGTAGTCGGATCGGCAATATTCTTGGATATTGGTTACATCTGGAGCGGCGACGAACTCGTCTTTAGCGAACTGAAACGCAGCGTAGGCGCAGGACTGAGATTCAGCATTCCGCGGCTAAGCGGATCGCGCGTGTTTAGGTGCGATTTTGCTTACCCGCTGGATGTCCAAGGCGGTACCTCTCGCGTTCCTGTTATTACGTACGGCATCGGTCACGTATTTTAGCACGGCTTGGCAGAATGAAATTTCTCAATATAAGGATTTTTCGTAACTGTTTAGTGCATCGTTTGGTTCGCAGTATTACAGTGCGTCGCACGTCCGGTCTGGGCATGTAAGCCCCCGATTAGCCGGAATTAGCATTGTACTTTCCTACTCGGCACGTTCCCTGCCCCCGCTCGGTCTGGATTGCCAAATCCAGACCGATGGACTAAACAGATGCGATTTTTCTTCACCTCATGTGAAGGGTGGTAATTCTTCGTGATTCCCGGTCACGAGATTGGCAAAACTTCATGAAACGTGTACTGATTGACACCGACATCGGTGTAGACGATGCGCTTGCAGTTCTCTTTGCGCTGAAATCTCCCGAACTCCAAGTTGAAGCCATTACAACAGTGAGCGGCAACGTTCATGTGGCGCAGTGTACCCGGAATCTTCGGATTACACTTGGGTGCATGGATCTCCAAGAATCGCCGTTAATCTCTCAAGGGGAAGAGGCACCGTTGACCATGCCGCTTGTCACATCAGCGCATGTTCACGGTTCCGATGGGCTGGGCGGTATATCCGAGAGTTTGGCGCCTGACGGAACTAGACTTTACCCGGAAGTTGAGTGCCCGCTGTCCCCAATTTCGGCGGTGGACACCATTACCGATTTGGTCAACCGATATCCAGACGAATTAATTCTGGTTCCTGTTGGCCCTCTGACGAACATTGCAAAGGCTATGCTCAACAGTCCAACAGTAATGCGCAGGGTTCGAGAAATTGTGCTAATGGGGGGTGTATTCGAGATATACGGAAATGTGACGACACAGGCCGAATTTAACATATATGCCGATCCACAAGCGGCGCAGGTCGTACTCAACTTCGGCGTGCCGGTCACCATGACGCCCCTTGATGTAACACACCAAGTGGTTCTGAGCCGCGACCGATTATGTGCCGAAGTGGGGACGGGAAACACAAGGTTAATCCAGTTTCTACGAGATTCCACACAGGCGTGTATGGCGTACCATCAGGAGGATGAAGGATTCAATGGACTGTATTTGCATGATCCGCTCGCGATCGGTTATCTGCTACAGCCAGACCTTTTTGATGTTGTGGATGCCTATGTACAGGTGGAAACGCTAAGCGATTTGACTCGAGGCACGACTGTTGGCAATCTCCGCGCGAAACGCGCAGGCTGTGCTCCAAACGCACGCGTGTGTGTCGGAGTGGATGCAGAACGTTTTTTGAGGTTTTTCTTCGACCGTATCTTGGGCGGTAACTATACTCCACGCTGTTAGAAACTGCGTCTTTTGTAGGAGCGATCTCCAGGTCGCGATTTCCTGTTGGCGCGTGAGTTCTGGACTGAACTAAACAATTACGGCGAGACTTTCTGTTACCCTCCCAAAAAGATCTCTATCGCCTTCGCTATCCGCTCAGTTGATCGGTCGGTTGATTGATAGAGTCCGTGGTAACCGCCTCCAGAGAACTCCCCAGGATCGGAGGAAATGTGTTATACTATCCACGCTGTTCCACTCTTCATTGCACAGTCGCATCGGCGGGTACGTGGCAGGCGCTATGCCTATGGGTACGGTTAGTTTCGAGCAAGTTAGAATCCATGAATAAAACCATCCCGCTCTCCGACATCTTCCACATGACCAACCGCTTCTGTCGCTCGGTCCACCTTGAACGCGATTTTATGCTGAGAACTCGTTGGATGACTATGTCCTAACGGTCACCGCACGCGAAACTCTGGGACGCCTAATCTCCGCGCTTGAGAACCAAGCCGCATCAAAAGCCTGGGCGCTCACCGTTCCCTACGGCTCCGGAAAATCAGCCTTCGCACTTTTTGCCGCGAAACTGCTGGGAGAGCCTGAATCGCCAGCCACACAGGAAGCCTTGCACCTGTTAAACCACGGCAATGTTTTATTATGGAACCAGTTTGCTGATGTGCGCGCCACAGCCGTCAGAAGCAAAGAGGTTTCTATCCCGTTCTCAGCTCCGGAGAACGTACACAGATTACCATTGAGGAAACATATCCATGTGGATTGTCATTGACAGATGGGGAAATCGAATTGAGTTGACCGGAGAAAGATGGGCACATATTCTCGAAAGTCATTGGGAACTTTCACACCACCGTGATGACGTTCTTTTGACCGTGCGAACCGGGAGAAGGAAACAGTCTCCCGCCGATCCGCACTAATATACTTACTACAAAAATTTTGACGACCTGCCTCACAATTACACCCGTATCGTCGTGATTGTGAAACTAATTCGCAACAATTTCATTATCACGGCATATCCAATAAGAAAGAGGACATACAATGATTTGTAGCAAAGACGGAATAAAAATTTACTATGACCAAGAAGCGGATGTGCTTTACGTTACTCGCGGCAAGCCGGAATACACAGACTACGTTGAGCACTCCGATGATGTGATTCTGCGTTTGGAACCTGAAACCAAACAGTTGGTCGGTTTCACAATTATTGACTTTTCGCAGCACTTCGCCAAACAGGAACCCGACATCGCACTACCCTTTGGCATTGATTTTCAACTGGATGCGGATCTCGGCCTAACCAACTGAAATCTACCATTGAGTGCACAACATGAGCCAAAACAGACACGGCGTTCTTGAGTTTTCTGGCGACAAAGACAGTTGACCGCTCGCGATTTACATGCGAGACAACGCATCCGAGATGGGCTATGCCGTGAGATGGAAATCCGGGCGCTTAAATGATGAACAGAAATACTTACATGGCGTTTTCATGATATACATACCGTAGATATTATCCAGATAAAGTCTATTTGGGAGTAACCCGTTACCTGCAGAACACAAAATCAGGCTCGCAAATTCAAGTACTGCTGTTGAAACCAGTGCTGGAACAGATTAGAACGCAGCAGACAGATGACTGATTCTGCGATGCCAAGCGGTTTGTGTGGTCTGCGCCAAACGAGATATCCAAAATATTGCGGTGAATTCGAAGGTTATCTACTAAATGCTTAACATTGAGATTGACAACTAGCTAGAAATCACGCGGGCTTCCGATTCGTGTTCCCGGAATGAACAGAAAGTCGTTATAGCGGCTGCGTCGAAGGGTATGCGGGAGTTTCAGCTTGGGCAATTCAATCTCCTCAAGAGTCGCGAGTTGTCGAGAGGTGAGAGTTGATCGAATATCTTGAATAAGATTCGCAATTTCCTTTATGTATTCCTGACGTTGCCGGGCAAATTCCCTAAATTTCGTTCTCAATTTATTCTGTTCACGAAAGGCTTGCCGTCTCGTTTGTCTACCTCCGCCTTCATATCGGCTTAGCCGCGGCAGGCTTGCTTCACTCCGATAACGCTGATATGCCAACTCTAACTCATCCTTTTCAAAATTGTAATCTTCGACAATGTCAGTAATGAATTCAATTTTGGGTTCAACGATTTCCCTTTGCTCGGGGGATAGATTGAGCGCCGCAGTGCTCTTTTGCACCTCGATAAGTTTGACACCTCCACATGCCGCAAGCGTTAGCACGTAGCTCAATAAATACAACGCGCATGTAAACTTCCCCATCTCTTTACCCCTTTCAATCAACATCCTTCATCAAAGATTCTTCGGAGGGCAGCTCATACAATTCGCCATACTTCTGCCGCAGGTACGAGATATAAGGTTCAATCCGTAGCGAACCACCGCTAACGCGCTGAACCAGTTCGGAGGCGGTGAATTTACTCCCGTGTTGGTAGATGTTCTCTTTCAACCACCCGTGCAGCGTGCCAAATTCACCGACCTCAATTTCCGAGAATATCTCGGAGTGGCTGTCTATAGCACTTTCGAAAAACTGTGCGCCAAGTATGTTGCCCAAGGTATATCCTTGAAACGCTCCGCCAATTGGTCCGCTGTACCAATGGACATCTTGGAGGACCCCGTCCCGGTCATCCGGAGGGGTAATCCCAAAATCTGTTTGAAAACGCTCCCGCCACGATTCGGGCAAGTCTGCCACTGTCAGTGCTCCCTCTAGCAGATCCAACTCAAGATCGAACCGCAGCAGTACATGTAGATTATAAGTCACTTCGTCGGCATCTGTGCGGATGAGTGATTTCTCCACTTTGTTAATCGCACGATAGAAAGTTTCCAAGGACACGGTGTCGAGTTGGTCTGGAAATTCCGCTTGGAGTTTGGGATAAAAACAGTTCCAGAATCTCCTGCTTCGTCCTACGATATTTTCCCAAAGGCGTGACTGGCTTTCGTGAACGCCTGAAGATGTGCCGCTGGCAAGCGGTGTCCCGTCAAGTTCCATACGGATTCCCTGTTCGTACATCCCGTGCCCGGCTTCATGCATTGTACTGAAGAGTGCATCGCTTAAATCATCCTCTTTTGAACGAGTCGTAATGCGAACATCACCGAGAGAGAATTTCGTCATGAATGGATGATGAGTTTTGTCCTGTCGCCCGCGTTCAAAGTCGTAGCCAAGGTATTTGATAGTCTCGATTCCAAACTTTAGTTGCTGCTCTTCCGAAAAAGTTTGATGCAGACAGGAGTCATCGGCGGGAGATTGCGCGGTAATTGCATCGACGATGGGCACGAGCCGAGTACGTAATTCGGAAAAAATGTGCCGTACGTCCGAAGCTTTCATACCGTAGTCGCTAAAATCAATCAGTGGATCGGCGATATGCTCGTATCCCGGGAAGAATTCGGCTAACTGACGGCTCATCGTGAGCGTTTCTTCAAGATAGGGTTTCACCATCTTGAAGTCATTTGCCGGTCTAGCCTCGGTCCATACTTGATAAGATTCGGAGGCGTGACTATACAGTTTTTGCATAAATGCCGGTGACACCTTAATCGCTCGCTCATATTCGCGTCGTGTCACGCGAATTAGGCTTGCGTCGTCCGAATCATACGGCAGTTGTTCTTCGTACGATTGAAGTTCATCGAGGAGTTTGCCGAGTGCCGGTGCCGTGAATTTCTCATGAGCGAGCCGGCTTAAAGTTGCGGTTTGGCGCGCACGTGCGGCGGCGCCCCCGGATGGCATGTAGGTTGACTGATCCCAATACAACAGAGCGGCGGCGGAATGTAAGTCGTCAACTTCAACAAGGTGAGATTTGAGTTTCTTTAATTTCGCTTCCAATAGATTACTCCTCTACAAATATTGAACTCAATTGACAGAAAATTCGTCCCTGCGATGGGCACATAGATTGCCAAACAAGACTAGATTAGTGAACAATCAGTCCGTCAATCTGGCTCAGATCTACTGTGTGGCCGAAGTAACTTAAGACGGTCGGGAACAGGTCAACGGTGCGAATGTGTTCTGTCTCAATGGGAACGTTCATTGCGAGCGGTACCAATATCTGTTGCGCATGCAATGCTCCATGGGTTGCGTGATGTTCCGGATATTCATAGCGTGCGCGTAGGTCAAAACCGGGTTGGGCGCTTAGTACCAAATCTCCCGTGCGGTCGCCTTCGAAAATCTGCCACAGTTGTACCAAGCCGTCCGGATACTCGGTATCGTACGTTTTGGCAAGTGCCTCACGATACGACATATTTTCATAGAATGTCCCGTATCCTAACGGATCAATCCCTCGAAATTCATATGAGAAGGCCTCATTTTGACGAGTGATTTTCCCTTGTCCTGTCTTCTTCTTGACGATAATGCTTTTGTCATCGCTTTGTCCCGCAACAAAATCAAGTCCTTCAATTCCCAGCAGCGGATCAATGACGCCCATACCGCTGATTTGCTCAATTGACAGGCGCTCACCCCAGCCTTTCTGCAATTTTTCCGTCGCACCTGGCACTTCATTATCCCCTTTGAAATAGACGTGCGTCATCCCGTTCCCCGATACCATGCTGGCGGATTCTGCTTGTTGTCTCCAAAGCAGCGGATAATGAAGACAACGCAAACCCGCATTTTCCAAATGACGTGGAATATCAATATGTGTGTGAGTATTACTCATTCCGTGGTCACTGGTTATCATTATCAGAGTATTCTCGAAGTCGTTTGATTCTTGCAGAATCCGACAAACGTCTCCGAGCGTTTTGTCTATCTCCCTATACGTATCAAGGACGCGGGCGGACGTTGTATGCGACAGATGGGAGAACGTGTCCACTCCGGGGAAGAGACACATCACGAACTCGTCGCCTGCTTTGACCGCATTCAATAGCTTTTTTGACGCGATAGTATTCACAAACCTCCAACGATGGGAAAAATGCGCATAGGTGTAGACCAGTGGTTTAATCCAGCGGGTTCGGTTTCGGGACGATGGGCAACCACGGGTCAATAGGTTGTAGATATTACTTACCGGTGAAAAGAAATTAAACAGAGTAGGCTTGTGCGGCAAGTCTTCCGTAAAGGAAAGCCCATCCATTCCCATGTAGCTGCATATCCCAGGGCTCCGGAATCGATGAGGTTTTTGGAACAGCCTTTTTGATAACCAACGAAGACCGGGCACGTTCGCGGTGCCCGGAAAAAGCCCCATAAAGAAGGGAATAAAAGCGGGACCCGTTGCCGATGGAAACGTCGAAACAGCCTTCTTGAACGAGCCCCGATCTATCACATACTTTTTGATATTCGAGAGTGTACCATCATTGACTAAATCCTTAAATATCTGATACGGCGCGCCGTCAACCAGAATGAAGATAAAACGCGTAAACGAATTCTTATGAGTCATAAATGGAGATGCGGAGCAAGAGAGGGGAGTCGGTTCCGGGAATGTCGTCTGTACGTAGTTGCGGGGCTAGGCACTCAGATAATACCATTTCGCTTGAATAATAGTGTATATGATGTCTTAACTATACCGTTCACTTACTCCGTAGGCGGGGATCAACCGAGCGGATAGCGAGGGCGATAGAGATCCCCTTGCCCCGCCGTGATGGTACTGGAAACCGCTACTGACTCTTTCACAGGTCAACCAAAAGGACCAGATGGTTAAAATTTCACCCACTTTTGCAGAACGTTTGATTGACACCATCTGATATACCGCTCAAATGTACCAAGTCGAGCTCAGAGTGTATCGTGCGAACCAAAAAAGCAAAAAACCTCTTGGAAAAACCAAGAAAGGCTTCGCCGCCAATTACTCAATCAAGCTTCGAGCATACCAAAACACATGAGTGGAAAGTGTACCAGAAAGGGGGTTGAAACGCAAGCTTGATTCTCCCAAAAATCCTTGACAAGACACGGCTCAAGTGCTATCCTCTCACCTACGCATCACCTCCGAGGACTAGGTATGGGCTGGGACACATTGGGCTGGGACGCTTGGATAACACTGGCTGTCGTAGCATTAGTACTCAATTTCCTGATTTTCACACGTATCAGCCCTGATGCAATCCTACTTGGCGGCTTGGTCCTCTTGCTGACAACAGGAATTCTCACCCCTGTCGAGGCCTTTTCGGGGTTTGCCAACCCGGGAATGATTACGGTTGGCGTGCTTTTCGTCGTTGCAGCCGCATTACGCGAGACAGGTGTTATCAACCTGATTGTCCGCCACTTGCTAGGACGCCCCAAATCGCTCTCAGCGGCACTTCTTCGCATCGTGCTACCCGTCGCGGCCACCAGTGCGTTCTTGAATAACACTCCCGTTGTCGCGACACTTTTACCGGCGGTTGACGAATGGGCGAAACAGAATCGCTTATCGGTGTCCAAACTGTTGATACCGCTTAGCTATGCCGCGATTCTGGGAGGCATGTGTACCCTCATAGGCACGAGCACCAATTTGGTGGTCAATGGCTTGCTGGTAGAGTGGGGGAAACAGAGCCTTGGGATGTTCGACATAACGAAGGTCGGATTACCTTGTGCGCTGATAGGCATGCTATACACTGTGGTATTTAGCCGGTGGTTATTACCTGAAAGGCGCCCGGTACTTCGCCGAACGGAGGATTCGCGAGAGTACACGGTTGAAATGCTCGTCGAAGATGGTAGTTCTCTTGCGGGCCAAACAATTGAACAAGCGGGATTACGGCATCTTGAAGGACTTTACTTGATGGAAATTGACCGTGACGGTCAAGTGATGGCTGCTGTTTCACCTCAGGAAAGACTTCGGGCGGATGATCGGCTCATCTTTGTAGGGATTGTCGAATCGGTCGTCGAATTGCAAAAAGTGCCCGGCTTATCCCCCGCCACAAATCAGATTTTCAAACTTGACACGCCCAGGTCCGAGCGGTGCCTTATTGAAGCTGTCGTCTCGAACACATGCCCGGTCGTTAGCCAAACTATTCGCGAGGGACAATTTCGCTCAACTTACAATGCTGTGGTTATCGCGGTCGCTCGGAATGGCGAGCGCATTCGTCGGAAGATTGGAGATATTGTGTTGAGGGCAGGCGACACCCTGCTATTGGAAACACATCCATCGTTCGGAGCGCAGCAGCGAAATTCACGCGACTTTTTCTTGGTAAGCCAAGTCGAAGATTCCAACCCGCGGCGCCATAGCCACGCCCTCATTGCATCGGGATTTCTGATAGGGATGGTTGCGATTGTGGTCATTCGGCCCGAACTTATGCTCCACGCCGCGCTTCTTGCGGCTGGGCTTATGCTCTTGACCGGTTGCTGCTCGGTGCCAACTGCGAGACGCAGTATCAATTTGCAAGTCTTGTTAGTCATTGCGGCATCAATAGGAATCGGTTACGCAATGCAGAACACTGGAATAGCCGGTGTGATTGCCCGATCGCTGATAACGATGGCGGGCCAGAAGCCGCTGCTCGTGTTGGCTGTGGTATATGCCATCACCTTGTTGTTCACCGAAACTCTAACCAACGTTGCGGCGGCAGTGCTCGTTTTCCCGATCGCAATCGCGACGGCTGATAACCTTGGCGTGAGCTTCATGCCTTTTGTTATCGTGACAATGGTGGCGGCGTCGGCAAGTTTTGCCACACCGCTGGGGTATCAGACCAACCTGATGGTCTACGGTCCCGGAGGTTATCGTTTCAGTGACTACCTACGAATCGGACTTCCACTAGACGTGTTGGTGGGCGCCACGGCAGTACTCATCACGCCTTTGGTGTGGAACTTTTGAATTCTCCCTAGGTGGCGGGTTACATCATTTCTACGTGTGAAGAGGGGGAGGGCCGCTGGCCGCGGGATTCTTGGCAAGCGGAGGAATGAGAGATTTTCGCTTGAGGATTCTCCAAGTGTCAAAGATTGTTGGTATCCACAGCCGTAAGGCGTGGCCAGTCGCAGCGGAAAACTGTGGCTGAATCCTATGAACATCACATGTTTGGATTTTCCCTTTCCTATAACATCAACCAACTTAGCCGGGAAATCGTTGGATAGAATACACACACATGTTGAACTTTCGATTAATCGATCCCTTGATTGAATTGGCGATTGTAGAGGATGTCGGCTCGGGCGATATTACAACCGAATCTACGATCTCGAATACTCAGGTTGCAAGAGGCGCTATCGTTGTGCACAACAGCGGTATCATTGCAGGGCTGCCAATTGCCGAACGTGTATTTGACAAGATTGATTCGTCTCTCCAATTCGAGTCGTTCCTTTCCGACGGCGGCTCCGTGCAGGGGATAACCTCGATTGCCAACGTAGTCGGCGCAGCGAAATCAATCCTCACCGGTGAGCGTATCGTTCTCAATTTTCTCCAGCGCCTCTCGGCACGGCGACATTAACCTCACAGTTTGTTACTGCCACTGCTGGGCACTCGGTTAAAATCATAGACACTCGTAAAACAACGGCAGGTTGGCGGACAATTCAGAAATATGCTGTTCGAGTTGGCGGCGGATATAACCATCGCTTTGGCCTCTACGACGGTATTCTGATTAAGGACAACCATATTATTGCCGCCGGAGGTATTGTGCAGGCTGTGGAACGAGCTAGATCTGCTGCACCGCATACCTCAAAGATTGAAATTGAGGTTGAAACCTTGGATCAGGTTGAAGAAGCCCTACGAGCCAAAGCCGACATTTTATTGTTTGATAATATGCCAGTTGACTTGATGGAAACGGCTGTTGCGAAGGTCGCTGGCAGAGCCATCACGGAAGCGTCGGGCGGAATCACGTTGGAGAAGGTCGAGGCTGTCGCCGCCTCAGGTGTAGATCTCATTTCCGTCGGCGCACTGACGCATTCCGCAGCACCGCTAGACATAAGTTTAGATCTGGAAATTTTTTAGCGAGGGAGGAGTTATTGGTAAAGTTGAGTTCTCGGGGAGACTGGTTCCCTTGTTCAAGATTGATTCAGGAGCGCAGATTAAGCACCTTCGGAGGCGACGATTTATCTGGAAGGAGTCCATCGAATCATAAATGCAAGAGTTCTTAAGTCGATCCCTGAATCGAAAAAACATCACACGCGGATTCGTATTTTTTGGGCTTTGTACGGTTATCGGGTTATGTGCTAGTTTTTTGTGGAGTGGCACTCAAGATATTGGTACTCATATTCTGTCCATGCGGGGGGAATTCATCCTTCTGGCAGCACTTTGCATGCTCACGGATTGGCTGTTTGGTGGAATGCGCATCCATATCTTTTGCCGGAAGATGACGACCGGGCTCACCTTTTTTGATAGTATTCGCGCGAATCTGTCAACTATCTGCATAGGAGGTATTACGCCCTTTCAGACTGGCGGTGTTGGTCACATCTATATTTGCAGTCGGGTCGGGGTGCCAGTAGCCGGCTGTATTACTGCGGGGATCATTTCTTTCACCGGAACCCTTATGTTCCTGTTTCTCGCCGCGGCATACGTTGCAATTCATGCTCCGGATTTCGTTCCTAGCGGAGTCACGCATGTTAGTCGATATACCCTCCTGATGTTCTCGCTCTTCCTCTCGTTTTTTCTCCTCATGGTGGTGAAGCCGAAGGTTTTTCTCATTCCGTTAACACTCATCCGATTTCCCGATCGACGCGGATTTCACCTTGTCACAAACCTTCTCAATAGACTGGTTACCACACTTGAAAGACTCATCACGGAACATGCCACGTACACTCGGATGTTCATCACACACCACAAAGCTGTGTGTTTCGTCGGTTTCTTGTGTACCGCAGGGATTTATGCGAGCCGATTCACGGGTGGATATGTCATTGTTCGAGCGTTGGGGGGAGACGCGCCTTTCTGGCATGTAATCGCAATACAATCCATCTTACACTTTGTCACGCTGTTTGCGCCTAGCCCGGGTGCAAGCGGAATTGCTGAAGTCTTGACCGTTATCTTTATGGGGAACCTATTGGTTGGACATACGGGCGGATTATATTCGTTATTAACTCGGTTTTTTACGACCTACTGTGGTGTTGTGGTTGGCGGGATTGTTGTGATATCGCAACTTGCAAAGGATCTGGATTGGCAATCCGACAAAGAAACGAAAACGAAGAAACCAGTTGACACGTCTTCCTAGTTTCGCAACGACATATCACCGAGAATGCCACTTTATGGTGGATTTGAAGGCTGAACCTGCTACTTTGAATCGCCAGAAGATGATTGATTTGAAACAACAGTATTGAATCTGCGACAGCACCAAGGCAGAAAAGGAAATTGGCTATTGTGCCAAATTTCCGCTCGAAAAGGGAATCAAGGAAACCGCCCGTTGGTACTTGGATAACGGTTGGCTTTGATTCAACGTCGCGCACAAATTTACATTTGCGCACTGAAGGGAACGCCGATTTACATTCCCTACTGGAGTTCAAGTGCGTACGACCTAACATGAAAGATAGTCTGACGTAAGAGCCTGCTTGAAAAGTACATTTGTAGGGTGCGATCAACCGAGTGAACAACGAGGGCGATAGAGTTCCCCTGCGCACCAGCCTCTAAAAACCCCAGAGGGATCAACTGAGCGATTAGCGAAGGCGATAGAGATCCCCTCAAACGAGTGGATAGCGATCAAGTGACTGAATAAGGAACGCGATAGTAGATGCCGTGCGATAGAGATCTTACAGGTGTACAACAATTCACGGCAGAAACATGAAAAACCACTCCTCGAATGGCAAAAAATGGGATTGGCACCTATTATTCAGACAGGTTCTAATACCATTTCGCTTGAATAATAGTGCATATGATGTCTTAACTACATCGTTCACTTACTCCGTAGGCGGGGCATCTTGCCCCGCCGACTTTGCGCGATCAATGCACAATCATTTTAGAGAAATGGTATAAGTATTTCGTGGTGGGATGGAACAGGATATAATTTAAAGCAAGTGTGTGACGAAAATCACGCTTTACCGTATTCTTGCTCATAAGTCGAATTGGCATCACATCGTTACCCACATCTTGAAAACATGAACCACAAAGGAGACAGATTATGAGTATCACAGTAGCACCCGACAAAACCAAAATTGGATGGGTAGGCACTGGCGTCATGGGGCGTTGGATGTGCCAGCACCTTATGGATTCCGGCTATTCGGCAACCGTGCACAACCGTACGAAGGAAAGAGCGCAACCGTTGCTTGACGCCGGTGCCGCATGGGCGGACTCCTCATACGACGTTGCCGCCGCGTCCGATGTCATCTTCACAATTGTAGGCTTTCCGCCGGACGTTCGCGACGTATATTTGGGTGAAAATGGTATCCTCAAGGGGGCGAAGTCGGGCAGTATTACCGTCGATATGACGACGACCGAACCTTCGTTGGCGAAGGAAATATACGACCAAGCCGGCGCACAGGGAATAGCGTCTGTTGATGCTCCCGTGTCGGGCGGCGATGTCGGTGCGCGAGAAGCCCGTCTATCCATTATGGTCGGCGGCGACGAGGACACCGTCAGATCGGTTATGCCTCTATTTGAAGCAATGGGAAAAAGTATCGTGCATCAAGGAGGAGCAGGCGCCGGGCAGCACACAAAAATGTGTAACCAGATCGTTGTTGCCGGGACCATGATTGGGGTCTGTGAATCCCTTCTCTACGGTCACAAAGCCGGCTTGGACTTGGAGACGATGCTGTCGTCAATTAGCGGAGGCGCCGCTGCCTGTTGGACGCTTGATAACTTGGCGCCGCGGGTCCTCAAACGCAATTTCGATCCGGGCTTCTTCGTCGAGCATTTTATCAAGGACATGGGCATTGCTCTTGATGAATCCAAGAAGATGGGTTTAAGCCTTCCGGGGCTTGCCCTCGTGCATCAACTCTACGTTTCCGTGCAAGCCCAAGGGCATGGCAGACTTGGAACGCATGCGCTAACGTTGGCGTTGGAGCAGATGTCCGGTGGGAGGACCGATTAACTTTTGACGGGGAGAATTGTTCAAATGCTATCGGCACGTGGGATATGAGAATTTGCCTCAGCCCAAGCATTTCTACAGTGTAGAGGTCAACGATCGTTGACCTCTACCGCGAATATGTCACTCAATCTCTCCCAAGCCCCCACGTTTTCAACTAGCCTTCCTAGGTACGCACCTGCCCGTTTCCATAGACGATGTATTTGTAACTCGTCAAGCCTTGAAGCCCCATCGGTCCTCGACAATGAAGTTTCTGCGTGCTGATGCCAACCTCTGCGCCGAGTCCAAACTCATACCCGTCGGTGAAACAGGTGCTTGCGTTAACATACACAGCCGCCGAATCGACCTCCTTTAGAAACCGTTGCGAGTTTGCGTAACTGTCGGTGACGATTGCGTCGGAGTGGTGCGAGCCGTAGGTTTCAATATGATCCACCGCGTCATCGAAGGCGGGAACAACCCGAATCGACAATATCTCATCCAGATACTCCGTTCGCCAATCCTCTTCAGTTGCCGGTTTTGCGTTGGGATACAACTTCCGTGTTTCCTCGCACCCCCGCAACTCCACGCCTTCAGCCGCAAACTTCTCACACATCGATGGAACGAACTTTGGTGCAACCGACCCGTGAACCAGTAGTGTTTCCATTGCGTTGCATACGGCAACTTTATATCCCACCTTGGCGTTGACGCAGATATCTTCAGCCATGTTGAGGTCAGCCGCCTCATCGACGTACACATGGCAGATTCCGTCCGCATGACCAACAACAGGGATATCGGCGCTTTTCATGATATTGCGGATAAACTCCTGACTGCCGCGCGGCACGATGAGATCGATGTGGTCCGCCATCGAAATCATCTCCCATACCGCCTGCCGATCCGTAATCTCGACGAATTGTATCGCGCCTGCCACTCCTTCCCTTTCAGCCGTCTCAATCAATATGTTGGCAAGAGCCGTGTTTGAATGGATGGCTTCCGATCCGCCTCGCAGGATAACGCCATTGCCCGACTTGATGCACAAAGCGGAGACCTCGACGGTGACATCTGGGCGTGATTCGTAGATGACTCCGATAACGCCAATCGGGACGCGAACCGTTCCGATCTTCAGCCCATTCGGCCGTTCACCCATGTGTACAATCTCGCCGATTGGATCGGGTAAGGCGGCAACCTGCCTGAGATTGTCCGCCATTCTTGCAATCTTTTTATCGTCCAGCGCAAGCCGACTCATTAGCGGGCCCGCAAGCCCTGTGTCGCGGCCAGCCTTCAAATCCATCTCGTTTGCGTCTCGAATTTTATCCTTGAATTTAACAATGCCCTCCGCCATCGCGAGAAGCGCGTGGTTACGGATGTCCGAGGATGTCTTGGACAGTTCGCGCATTGCGGTTTTCGCGGTGCGTGCTTTGGATTCTACCATTTCGTGAATTGTTTGACTCACCTAGTTATCTCCTTTTTGGGTTTTATCAGCAACTAATTTTTCCGCTCGTTACGTGAGTGCGTTCAATTAATGTAAAAACTGACGCACTTCGGCTCGTAGGAGCGATCTCCCGGTCGCGACCACCTACGCATGGCAGAGCAAGAAATCTCTATCGCACGCGCTATCCGCTCCCTTGGTCTCTGCCTACCGTAACGGCCACCTGTTGCTGAGTAACTCCTAAATGTAAAATAGTCCGTTATTTTCATACTTTCAATTCATCAATTTTCACGTCTGTTCCATCAGCACCAGATTGTCTCGATGAATCACCTCATCATAATAACGTGCTCCAAGGATTTTTTCAATCTCGCTCGTCTGTTTTCCGATAATCTTCGCTATATCCTCGGTGTTATAATTCACCAACCCGCGGCCAAATTCATCCCGATTCTCATCGAGGCATGAGACAGTATCCCCGTATTCAAACTCCCCCTCCACACCCCGTACGCCCGATGCGAGTAGGCTTTTTCCGCGATCTACGAGGGCAGATCGCGCACCATCGTCTACGAGCAGCCGCCCCTTGGGCGAACGTGAATAGGCAATCCACCGTTTTCGTGACGATTTCTGCGTTTGCGGCAGAAAGAGTGTGCCAATGTTTTCGCCGCTAAGAATACGGTTGACAACGTCGGGTTCTTTTCCATCCGCCAGCACCATCATCTCACCAGAACCTGTGACGATTTCTGCGGCTTGCAACTTCGTAATCATCCCGCCTGTGCCGCCCAGGGTACCCGCCTTGCCGGCAGCATTCTTAATGTCCTCGTTGATGACGGGAACAACCTCGATAAACTGTGACTGCGAATGCTTGCGTGGATCGGCAGTAAAGAAACCGGCTTGATCTGACAGAACAATCAGTAGATCGGCATCTGCCAAGTTGGTAACTTGGGCTGATAGCGTGTCATTGTCGCCGACCTTAATCTCCTCCACCGCCACCGTGTCATTCTCATTGATGATTGGAATCGTGCCGAGTTGAAGTAGTGTGTTGAGGGTATTGCTGATATGAATATAACGTTTGCGATTATTGAAATCCTCCTGCGTCAAGAGCATCATTGCCGCAATCTCGCCGTACTCTTGGAATCGATCTTCGTAGGCGTGCATCAACCGGCTCTGGCCCACGGATGCCGCCGCCTGCAATCCGGGGATCGTCTGTGGACGACTTGGGAGACCGAGAGTGCCTATCCCCGCCACAATCGCTCCCGACGTGACAAGGATGACCTCTTTACCCGCCTTCTTGACGCGTGCCAAATCGTCGACGAGCCTATCCAGGGCGTCATCATTTAATTTGAATTCCTGCGAAATGGTGCTGCTACCGACTTTTACAACAACGCGCTTCACGCCGGATAATTGTTTGTGGCGACTATCCGGCGTTGACACCGCTGTTGCTGTACGCAAACTCGAATTCATCAATCTGGACAGTATCTCCTTCCTTAATACCCGCCTTTTTCAGCGCATTCATGAGTCCCATCTTTTTCAGTTTTCGATGGAGTAGGATAAGCGCTTGATCGTTTTCCATATCCGTCATTAAAACGGCGCGACGAGGTTCGTCGCCAACGACAATGAAACGATCACTCTCCTTGGTCAATTCAAACCGCCCGCGCGGTTTGGCAACCGAGAGCTCCAATTCCTCAAATGAGATTTCCTCTTCCGCCATCTGTTCATTCAGCTTTTGTAAACGGTGGTATGTCGCACGAATCAATCCTCCAATTCCGTCACCGGTTAAGGCAGAAATCGGGAAAAGCGCATGCTTTTCGAAGTAGCGCGTGATGCGTGGCAAATTAGCTTGGGCATCGGGCGCATCCATTTTGTTCAATGCAATCAACTGCGGGAGTTGGATCAAACGTTCATCGTGCCCTTCAAGTTCCGCGTTGAGTGTTTCATAGTCCGCTATCGGGTCGCGCCCATCAGTCGCGGCAGCGTCAATGACGTGAACCAGCATCTTTGTCCGCTCAATGTGCCGCAAGAAATCGTGGCCCAGCCCCGCTCCGTCGTGCGCGCCTTCGATTAACCCCGGGATGTCCGCCATCACAAAGTTACGTTCCGCGTCGATTCTCACCACCCCGAGATTGGGAGCGAGCGTAGTGAACGGGTAAGGGGCGATTTTCGGTTTGGCTGATGAAACCCGTCCTAACAGAGTCGACTTTCCGGCGTTGGGATACCCGACCAGCCCGACATCCGCAATTAGCTTGACTTCAAGTTCGATGGCTCGCTCTTCGCCGGGTTCTCCATTTTCCGCCACGCGCGGTGTCTGGAAGATACTACTTTTGAAACGGGCGTTTCCTTTTCCGCCGATGCCTCCGCGAGCCACGACGACACGTTGCTTGGCGGCTGTTAAGTCGGCGAGAATCTCTCCTCCTCCGGCATTTCGCACGATGGTACCGCAAGGAACGCGGACAATTCGGTCGTCGGCGTCTGCCCCGTGCATCTCTTTGCCGGTGCCGTGCTTGCCGTCGTCGGCGACTTGAAGCGGGTTGTGTCTCAAGTCGATTAACGTGCTCAAGCCTTCGGCTGCTTCAAGAATAACACTCCCGCCACCCCCGCCATCGCCGCCGTTGGGTCCGCCGCGAGGCACAAACTTCTCACGGCGGAAACTGATGCAGCCGTTACCGCCCTTACCACCCTTTGCTTGGATTCTGGCTGTGTCGATGTTCATCTGTCTGATACCCGTGTCATTTTGAAGCCGCGAGGTTAAAATAGTTGGAATACACTTTTTCCTTGATTCGACGGCTGCCCCGACATCAATAGGTAGAGAGTTTACACGAACACGGATGGTGACACGTGAAACCTTGTCGCTAAAGCTTGAAGGTGCTTAACCGTGAGTTCTCGCTTGCCATCAAGAATCTCCAAAACAACATCTGATGTTCCTAACTCTGGAAAGTCTGAGGGAGCAAGTTGATGCTCCTCCATCAAATGTTGGAATATCTCGACGCCGCCGCACTCCGGTATTGGGTAATGCTTCTCTTCATAGGCGTGTATGACTGTACCCAGCGTATCAAGTAGTTCATACAACGAATGTTGTTCATTGGTGCCGATTTCGTCAATAAGTGCGTTCAACCGCTCAATTGCCAGATTGTATTCGCTTTCATTTCGAATGGAAAAAAGCGGCTGCACAACACGCCAGTGTAATTGAATGTCTTCTGGAACCACGCTCATTTCTTCCACATCCCTTTGTCATATTCTGTGTGAGTCAGTATGTGATGCACAAGGACTTTGCGATGATTGAAATGGATTGTTGAACATCCGGTAGAAGCAATCAAGCGAGTGGACCGATCAAACGAACGGATAGTGAGTGCGATAGAGTTCCCATAGAGATCTCAGTGTGATAGAGAATCTTTGTTATTCCCTACATCGTGTTACCAGAACGGATATTTTCGCCTCGTGTAACCGTTTGTTAGCTCGTAGTGACATCAAATTAATGCTGCCGTTGAAGATGGAGGTGGAACATTATCATCGTCTTCCCTCCAACCTTCAATATGGAATTGTATCGCTTTCGAAATCAATCTGTAGGCATCGGCTTTCGTTTCGCCTACTGCGACGCAACTGGGTAGGTCTGGCACGTAGGCACCGTAATTGTTAGCATCGTTTTCAATAATAACGAAGAATTGCATATCAATCATCTTTCTCGATCGAATGAGGTCTTTAACCTTGATTGGACAAACTCACTTGAACCTAGGTTTTCTCACCTCCCACTTCATGTTGTAGCTCTATTGGAGGGTGATTCTCCAACTATTAAGCAACAACATTTAACTCTCCCAGAAACAAGAATGTCAAACTCTACTTCTGTTTGGGGCACTCAGAACAAGTGGTTAGCGCAAGTCTCGTATTTTCTTCTCAACTAATCCTCTGAGTTCATCATTGTCTGCCTGCTCTGCGAGTTTCAATGCAGTTTGGAGATCTCGCTTAGCTTCCCGGGTGAGGTGTCCAGATCGAGAGTACCTCATCACGCCTCGATTAAAGTAGGCGAGTGCGTAGTCCGGTTTGAGTTTTATCGCCGTGTCGTAGTCTTTAAGAGCACCACGATAATTCTTCAATTGCGCTTTCGCCCATCCACGCCCGGCCCAGGCTTCAGCGAACTCTGGTTTGCGTTCTATAGCCTTGTCGAGGTCTGCGATTAGGGCACTATACGGCCCCAACTGAGTCTTTAGGACTCGTCTTTCCCTAATAATTTCGCCAACGGCTTGTTCAAGATGCATCACGGTCTTGTAATCTTTGATGCCCCCAGAGTATTGCCCTGAAATTACCTTGGCAAATCCCTGATTTACCAAAGCTTCGGCATAATCCGGTTGGACTCGTATAGCGGCCTGGAAATCTGCGAGGGCGGAATCGCGTTGTCCGATCGCATCCTTCGCAATACCGCGATTGAAATAGGCTTCTGCAAAATCCGCTTCGGTTTGTATTGCCATGTCGTAGTCCTTGATGGCATCGTCATACTGTTTCAATTCTGTTTTCGCTAGCCCTCGTTTATTGTAGAATAGAGCATCGTGCGGTTTGAATCGTATCGCAGTGTCATAGTTCTTGATGGCGTTAGCGTATTCTTCTAATTTGGCCATTCCGAGCCCTCGATTGTAGTAGGTTTCGGCATATTCCAGGGTGGGAGCCAGCGTATAATCCGGTTCAAGTCGGAAGACTGCGTCGAAATCGTAAATGGCATCATCATATTGCTCTAAGGCAACCTTTGCCATCCCGCGATGGTAATAGGCTGTGACATAACCCGGATTAAGAAGTATTGCGTTATCGTAGTCGCCAATTGCATCGGTATATTGTGCTAAGTTAGCCTTCACAATTCCACGATTACAATAAGCTTCGGCATAATTCGATTGGAGTTCCATTGCAGTATTGTAGTCTTTGACAGCGTCGTCCCACTCTCCGAAATGGGCCTTCGCAACACCACGATTAAGGTAGGCTTCAGCATGATTCGGTTTTAGTATTATCGCAGCGTCGTAGTCCTTGATAGCATCCGCGAGTTGGCCTAATTTGGCCTTTGCAAAACCGCGACGGACGTACATGTCGGCATGATTCGGTTGAAGAGCTATCGCGGTGTCATAGTCTCTTATACCATCCACGAATCGGTCTAACTTGACCATTGCAAAACCGCGACGGGCATACACGCTTGGACAATCCGCTTTGAGTTCTATTGCGGTGTCGTAGTCCCTGATGGCGGCCTTAAGTAGCCCCAATTCTGCCCTTGCGATGCCGCGATTCAGGTAGGCATCGGCATCATAGGGCGTGAGTTGTACCACAATGTTGTAGGCTTTCACAGCGAAAACGTATTTTCCTTGGATATACTGGGCCTTGCCCCAACCGGCATGGGCTTTGGAATGATCCGGCTTAAGACGAATTGCGGTCTCATAGTCCGCGATGGCATCAGAGTATTGACCTAAATCCATATTCGCGTCACCCCGCCCGATAAAGGCTTTAGCATAATTGGGTTTGAGACGTATCGCGGCGTCGTAGTCTCTGACAGCAGCGGCGAATTGTCCCATGTCAGACTTTACCTTGGCTCGATCGGTTAGCGCCTCTGTGTACAATGGATTAAGTAGAATAGCCGTATCGTAGTCTATAACGGCTTCAGAGTGTTGACCTAAAAGTGCGTTCGCCATTCCCCGATTTCTATAGACCGTTGCATCTTCTGGTTTGAGTCGCATAGCCATGTCGTAGTCTTTGATGGCATCTGCGTATTGTTCCAGTTTGACCTTCACGAACCCTCGGCTCAGGTAGATTTCGGCATTATCCGGATCAAGCCGAATTGCGGCATCATAATCTGTGATGGCTTCCGTGGATCGCTCTGCCTTTTCTTTCGCACGCGCCCGATCTATGTAGATTTCGGCATCATCAGGTTCGAATTGAATAGCGGAATCGTAGTCTTCTATGGCATCTAAGTACTGCTCTAATCCAACCTTCGCCAAACCCCGACCGGCGTAGGCATCGGAATTAACCGGATTGAGTTCTATCGCTGTGTCGTAGTCTGTGATTGCGTCAAGGTAATGTCCGAGGCCCACTTTAGCCTTGCCACGACCAACGTATGCCTCAGGATAATCCGGTTGGAGTCGGAGTGCAATCTCAAAGGCTACTATGGCATCCTGATATAGACCGAGCGCGGACTTGACGATGCCCCTTATAAGGTAGGTTTCAGCAGTTGTTGCTTGTCGCTTCTTCGCGGAAGGTTTCGATATACCCGATAACGGTTTCGGCGCTCCCATCCGGTCAATGAGACCCTTGAGGTAGTTTGAAGGCACGGCAAAATTGAGATTTTGTCCATCTTTAACCTGCGCTACGGCAACGCCTATGACTTCACCCCTGTCATTGAGCACAGGACCGCCACTGTTCCCGGATGAAATCGGCGCGGTGAGCTGAATTAGTTTACGTGCGTCTAAATGCCGGATTGCGCTGACAAGCCCATGCGAAAAGGTTCCCTCCAAGAAGCCTTTCGGGTTGCCAACAACATACACTGTATCTCCGACGGCGACGGCATCGCTATCGGCAAGGGGCAACGACCGTACGTGGGAATCGGACACTTGTACAATCGCTAAATCACGCTCTTCATCCATTGCCGTGAAGCCCTCAATTGAAAACACCGTGTCCTGTCCAACACGCTTTGCAGTACCGTGCGCCGCCCCTTCTATAACATGGAAGTTTGTCGCTATTTGGTTCGATTGTACAAAGAATCCGCTCCCGACACCGAGCGGTTGCCCGTTCGTGCCTTCAATGGCAAGCAGCACTGTTGAGTCTAACGCACTCTTAGCAATTTCTTGTGGAGTTAGGGTGTTTGCCACAATGTTTCCACAGAAAAACAGAAGCATGAAAGATGCGAAACTCAGAGTAGATTTTATCTTACGTTCCATAACTGCCTCCTTAAAGGACGTGGTTTGAAAGGACATTACATTCCCTACGCATGACAAGAAGTTAATCCGTCAGAATGGAATTGAATCAGTGTTTAGAAACGTCGAACTCATTGCTAATCGATAGTAACATCAATAAATGCGAATGTTGACGATGGAGGTAGAACAACGTATCTGCTTTCCTGTAGATCTTCAATATGAAATTAAGTGCCTGTTTGAAAAGTACATTTGTAGGGTGCGCACTGCGCACCAGCCTCTAACAGCCCCAGCGGGGCGCCAGGTATGTAGCAGACAACACAAAATACATGACGAAACTACCCACAAATGACCAAAAACGACTTTGCTAACGATTATTCAAACAGGTTCTAAATCGTTCCCACAATCAATCGGTCCGCCTCAGCCTGCGTTTCGCCTATTGCGGCGCAGCCGGGCAAGTCTGGTACATACACCCCGTAACTGTTCGCGCATTCTTTGACTATGACTAAGGGAGGCAGTTGATAGGAAAACCGGAAACTTGTTAGCGTGGGAGTGGGGCTGCAGGGACAGGTCTACGTTTGAAAAATCCTCCGCTTGGCTTTTCGCGTTGAAGATGGAAATACATCATCCGGCAAAAGGAAGCCAAGCGTGTTGAGCCTTATTACCGATACCGAACTCTAATAAACTGTGCGCTCGGTAATCGTGTTAGTCAATAGCCTCTTGCAATTTGTGCAGTTAACCGCTGCCGTTGAATTCGATCCATTTGCTTATGTCAAACCAACCTCACTCAAACTCGTAGACTACCGTGATATTCACGGTAACAGTGAGTTGACCCGCTTCAATAGGGGTCGGTGTCCGGAAACTATCATCAGCAACAGCGCTCTCGGCAAAGACGATTGGAGAGATTCCTCCAGAGATAACCTCTGTGATAGTCACAGGTTTTCCCAGCTTTACACCGTGTGCGTCTGCCAAAGTTTGTGCCTTCGCTTCAGCATCTTTTGCTGCCAATGCGCGTGCCTGCATCTGCAATTCCGTGGGGTCCTCAATCATGAATTGGATGGACCTCACAACGATAATATCTCCCCCGGCACTGGCGGCATCGTCAATGATATCGCTGAGGCTTTGGAGGTCTCGCACCTTTGCGCTGATGGTGTTGTTCACGCGGTAACCACGAAGCACACGACCGTTTTCCGTGTAATCGTACTGAGGGTGGATGCTGAAATTTTCCGTTTGAATGTCCTCTTCGGCAGCGCCGTTAGCTTTCAAAGAGTCTAGCACCGCCGTCATTGCGACTGCGGCTGCCTCCCGTGCCTCTGCAACGGTTTCTTTCTCAACGGATACACCTAAATTCAGAGTTGCTATATCCGGTTCACCGGTAACGGAACCGCTCCCCTCTACATGGATACTTCTGTCCTTCGTCGATTGTAACAGCGGTATCACGCTTTCTGCTTCGCAGCCGGCGAGAGTTATAGCAATTAATGCGCATAGTCCTAAACACAAAATTTTTGATGTCTTCATGGTAATTATCCTTTGTTACCGTCTTGGTCTGATGAAACACGCAAAAGTTCAGAAAAGGAGTCTTCTATGCGCATTATACCACTTATCTGTAAAATTTGACGACTTTTTCTTGTGTTATTGTAAATCCAATAGCAATTTATACACTTTGGTAGGTTCGATTAACCGAGCGGATAGTGAGGGCGATAGCAAATCCCTTTCCTAACCGAACCGGTATTTATACGATCTCGAAGGTGCGGTTGGAAAAAGATCTCTATCGTCTTCGCTATCCACTCAGTTGATCACCTACCGAAACATGTGTAAATATGAATGGAATTGACTATAGAAAAATATCACGTACTACAGTCCTGACTATAGCGTATAAAAAAAGCCCCGCACGAGGACGGGGCTTCGACGTATCAAATTTCGGGTTGAAGTGCAGATTAGAAATTGGGACGTTCGGCGTAAACGCTCACCTTTCTGCGCACTTTGTCCTTCCGTTCAAACCACACATAGCCGTCAATCGTCGAGAAGAGCGTGTAATCGCTCCCGACGCCGACATTGTTTCCGGCGTGGATGTGCGTGCCGCGCTGCCGAACGAGGATGCTTCCCGCTGTCACATAGTGCCCGGAAAACCGTTTAACACCGAGCCGTTTTCCTATACTGTCACGTCCATTGCCGGTACTGCCGCCGCCCTTTTTATGAGCCATCTTCTTCCTCCGTATCTGGTGGACTGCCTACGCCTTGGATGTCGGTTATTTTTAACCTCGTAAACCTCTGGCGATGCCCGAGTTTGCGCTTATAGCCTTTACGCCTCTTGGATTTGAATACGACGATTTTTTTCTCTTTGCCCTGTTCAACGATTTCGCCAACGACAGCACCGTCTGGGACATGGGGTTGCCCTATGTGAATTTCGCCATCGTCGTCTCCGATTGCCAGCACCTCCGGAAAGGTAATTTCTTCTCCCACGGTCGCTTCGATTTTTTCAACATCGATTAACGAACCGACTTCAACGCGATGTTGTTTCCCGCCCGCGGCAAATACAGCGTACATTTTTTCTCCTCTGAAACGGATAATCTTGATCTCTTCGTCTGCGTAAGGTGAATATTGAATGATTGCGTCTAGCGACTCACCTAAACAGAAAGTATATCATAATGGATATACAGTATCAAAATTATTTTGCCAATACACAGTAACCACCCGCCAACGCCATCATTGAGCCGGTCAAAAGACGTTCGTCAACTTGCTAATCCAGATAGATTTCACGATTGGTGTCGTCAGCCAGGATCTGATAATCCTCAAGATGCAGGTCGGCGTCCTCATCAATCTTGATTTTGAGATTCATCGATTTCTCCAGTTGGCTGAGTTTGTTCGAATCCTCATCAAGAAGCCGGGAGACGATAAGTTCATTCGCAATGACTCGAAGTTTCCTTTTCCGAGACTTCAGATGCGCTTTTTTTATCGACCGCAGCACCGAAATTGTAATTGTATCGACGGATAGGATTCTTCCGTGACCGTCGCAATAGGGGCAAGATTCGGTGAGGAGCGACGAAAGGCTCGGGCGTGTACGTTGTCTCGTCATCTCTACCAAGCCCAGTTCCGACACGTGCAGGATGTTGGTTCGGGAGCGATCCTTCTTCAGCGCCTCCTGCAGCGTCTTGAAAAGCATTTTTCGGTGCTCGTGCTTATCCATGTCGATAAAATCGACAACGATGATGCCGCCAAGATCCCTCAGCCGCATTTGTCGGACGATTTCTTCGACTGCTTCGAGATTAGCGCTCAGAATGGTGTTATCCGGGTCCGCCTTCCCGACGAAGCGTCCGGTATTGACATCGATAGACACCATCGCTTCAGTCTGCTGAATGACGATATGTCCGCCGCATTTTAGCCATATCTTCTCGCTCAATGCTTTCTTGAGTTCTTTTTCTACTCCATTGGATTCAAAGAGCGGAGATGATTTTTCATACAGTTTGACGCGTGAACTCAGTTCCGGCAACCCCGATGACAAGTATTCCGTTGTTTCCTTGTATCGTTGCTTGGAGTCGAACACTAGCTTGGTAACGTCGTTTGTGAAGTAATCCCGAATAATCCTTCCGACGAAACCAAGATCTTCCCGCACGAGGCTTCGAACCGGCATTTGCTTGCCGCGGTCGCGGATTTCCTTCCACAGGTCTACGAGATATTTAATTTCGGCGGAGAAGGCTTCTTCGCTTTTACCCTCAGCCGCGGTACGGACGATAAAACCGCCTTCAATCCCTGATCGCAGTTTTTGGGAAATGTCTCGAAGTCGTTGCCGTTCCTCTGCGGATTCTATCCGGCGCGACACACCGATATTCGATGAGGTGGGGAGATACACTACGTAGCGTCCGGGCAACGAAATGCAACTTGTAACACGCGGTCCCTTGGTGCCCAGCGATTCTTTTACGACCTGCACCAGTATTTCTTGGTTCTTGTGAACCAATTCGCTGATTGAATACGGAGATCCTTTTGAGCCTTTTCGAGTGGTAGGCTTTTCCGAGCCTAAATCAAGTTTCGTTAGGTCCTTATCCGTCTCCTCTTCAATCTCGTCGAAATCGTAGTTTATGTCTGAAATGTGGAGGAAGGCATGTTTCTCCAGTCCAATCTCGACGAAGGCGCTCTGCATACCGGGAAGAACATTCTCGACACGCCCCTTATAGATATTGCCTAAAGTATGTTCATCATCTTTACGTTCAACATAGATTTCGCTTAAATCGCCATCTTCAATTATGGCACATCTTGTCTCAAACTCATCATCAGAGATGAGAATTTCCTTTGGCATTGTCGCCTCCTAAATGCTAGTACGGGCATAGAACCCGTTGCTACACAATCCGCAACAGGCCTGTCTATGGAGGCAACGAATACAACCACCCGATTGAATGCGTCTCAACAAATGTTTGTCAATCGCAAAATGGCTTTTTGACGTGAAAAGTTCGGTTTCGGTACAGGGGTGTGCGAAAACCGTCGATTTCCATATCCCACTCTGTCTAATCAACACAGATGATCTACAAGCATTTTTTTAGATCCGTCTAGAAGCTTGCCTAGGACTCATCAAGGCAACATCTATCTTAAACTCATAGACGAAGCCAAATGTTCCATCCGTTACAGTGGTGGCGGCATGTACTACCACTCAAAATGCTTGATACAGTGAGCCGTTCAAGGACGAAAACCACGATGCCTGAGTTGTAGCATGTATTACGTTCCACTTGAGGAGTCAGTTGGTGCGAATCTTCTGGAGTCTTCTGACCGTACAATCTCCCAATATGAACAGTTTGAATGTACGATTTCACTGAGAATTGGTTCAGTGATTTTCCGCTCAACGCGATGTCATTGTAACAACCGGCACAATCAACTCTCCCATTGAGATACCCCCATGCTGAAATCCTCCTCGAAACTGTCGAGTATATTCGTGGAATTGATTTGGATAAACAAAATAGTAATCTTCTTTTGCAATAATGTAGTTCTTATTTGAACTTTCTGCAGGCAGTTTGTACGTGTTCGGCTGCTTGATATAGACTGCTTGACCGTCGTCACATGCCAAGTCCGTGCCAACTTTGAAGCGAAGGCTTGTCGAAGTCTGTCGATTTCCAAACGCTTTTGTCGGCCGATTGCCGAGTACGGAACCGTGGTCCGTGGTCAGCACAACGACAGCATCTCGAGGGGCAATAATCTTCAAAATCTCGAATAGAGCTGAGTGTGCAAACCACGATTTCGCCAAAGAACGAAATGCGGATTCATCTGGAGCAATCTGTTGAAGCACGTCCAATTGAGAACGCTGATGGGTCAAGATGTCAATGAAATTTACAATCAGCGCGGATAGACTAATTCGCTCAAAAGATGAAACCTGTCGGATGTATTCGTTGCCACCTTTGGCGTCAAAAATCTTAAAATACCTCAAGCCGGGCCTGAGTCGCAACCCTGCATTCCGCAGTTTCACTTGCAGAAGTTGTTTCTCAAACCGATTGGTACTTGTTTGGTCCTCCGAGTTTTCCAGCCAGTATTGAGGAAACTTTTCGGCGAGCTCTAGCGGAAAGAGACCGCTGAAAAGGGCATTGCGCGAATAAAGTGTCGCGCTAGGTAAAATTGAGTAGTAACAACTCCGATCGATATAGTAATGCGGCTGTAGCAAAGGTTCAATCGCTAGCCAATGGTCAAGCCGCAAACAGTCAACAACAATAAAGTACACCTGTTTATTCTTGCGAAGGTGGGGAATCACAAACCGATCGAGAACATCAACTGAAAGAACCGGGGCATCTTCTCCCCTTATCCAGCGAGTGTAATTCTCCGCAACATAATCGGAAAATAGGGCATTACACTCTTTTTTCTGTTCGAGGTGTGTTTCTTCAAGACCGGTTTCGCCTAGTAAATCGAATTCAAGATCCCATTCGACCAATTTCAAATAGATTTCTGCCCAACTGCGCCAATCGGGGGCTGAATCCTTGAGTAGACGAATCTGATTGAAGTCTTGCGTATATTTGTGTGGGACCTGCTCTTCGATAATCTTGGTCTGATCTAAGACACGCTTGAGTGTAGAAGCAATTTGGGCTCCCCCAATGGGTTTGACAAGAAAGTCGCTAATCCTTTTTCCCAGCGCTTCATTAATTAGCGCGTCCTCCCTGCATTGCGTCACCATAATAAGTGGTATCGTTGAGTCGAGTTCGCGGACCCGCGCAAGGACGGACATTCCATCTTGTCCCGGCATCATCTGATCTAGCAGAATAACATCATACCGGGAAGTCTTAATCATCGATATTGCGTCATCGCCATTGGAAACGGGAGTAACATCATACGATTTTTCATTCAGATAAAGAATGTGAGGTTTTAGTGCCTCAATCTCGTCGTCGATCCAGAGGATTTTGCGCGCGGCATGTGCCATCAAACATCCTCCTCATTCATCTTCATGCTTTTGAGTTTCCATCTTGTAATCTGATCCAGGTGGTTCGCCGCGTGTTCATCGCTGGCTCGCTCCGCCCCGCTGGATTCCACAGGCAATACCAATTCAAAGACTGTACCATCGGAATTGCTCTCGATTAACCGAATCTGTCCATGGTGGTACTCTTTGATGATTCGTTGGGCAAGCGTCAACCCAAGCCCCCAGCCGTGTTTCTTCGTCGTCATTCCGGGTTGGAAGATCTTCCGCCGGTTTTTCCGTTCAATCCCGCTCCCATTGTCCCTGTAATGAATGACAATCTGCCGCTTTTCCGCGTCGAATATCGGTGCAATTTCGATCAGCCCGACATCCTGCTCCATGGCATCAAGCGAATTTCGAATCAGGTTTTCAAACACCCACTGTAACAAATCCGCATTCGCTTGAATATGAGGGAGTTCCTTCGTTATGAACCGAATTTCAATCTGTTTGGTTCGCTGGGGTAATCGCTTTCTAAAATATGTAACGACAACATCAATGATTGAGTTGATATCAACCTTCGATTTTGATGGATAAGTTCCGATAGTTCCGAGCCTGTCTGCAATTTTCCGTAGTCGGAAGAGGTCGTTTTGAATGTCCGAATAGACTTCATTCATACTCTCGTCTGCAGTTTCTCGACCCCGCTCCCTAAGTAATTCAATCCATCCCATCAAAGAGGAAATCGGTGTTCCCAATTGATGGGCAGTCTCTTTCGCGAGTCCCCCCCAGATTGCGGCTCGTTCGAAGGACTGAATTCGTTGATAACTGAGAAGTCCTACCGCCAAGAATGTGATAAAAACGAGTGCCAGAACCACCGGCATAATGATAAGTCCGTAATAAGGTGTTTTTCCGTAATAAAAATACCCTCTTTTCAGATCCGGCTGTGTTTGTAGTGGCACGTAGAAGTTGCGTGCTTTCGAGTATTGCACGAGCCTCTCCGCATTCGCGTATTGCTTCTGTTCGGCATTCTCAGCCGTCGTCCATTCTCCCCATATCTGCCATTTTTGCGGTTTATCATTCACATCTGTAAGCACAAACGGGATGTGGGTTACCGCCGCCCCATCACCTTCTCCATAGTAGAGATATGCGTATAGCGTCCGGTCTTCAAGGCTATACATTATCTCCTTTGGTTCATCGGTGTTTCTCTTCATGCGATTAAGGGCGGTTCTCACCTTCTCTTTCTCCGAAGGGGACAACGCAGATGGGCCATGGTTCCCAATTTTGGTGTCGATTGATTCGTCAATCCCGAGTGCAATCACTACTTCTTGGGTTTCGGCATCGGTAAGAATGAAAGAGAGACGACTTGCTGATAGGAAGTCCCTGACGATTGCCTCCAATTTACCGGCTAACCTCATGTCATTAATTTCCGGGAGTTCGGACGCCAAATCTGCCAGCGGAGAGACTTGCGCGTTGAGATCGCGGTTTAATTGGACAATTTGTTTGGTGTAATAAACAAAAGCAAGCATCAAAATGAGGAGCCCGACAATGAAGTAGGTGAGCAGAAAGTTGGAAGCGATATAAGTGGCTGGGTTATTCTTGTTTCGCCGAAAAAACATGGGCTTTCCTCACACCAAAATCGGACAAATGTACCAAATATTCTATCAGATTACACACCGAAAGTCAAGAACTCGTTTCCTGAATTAACGCTAGTTGCTACCTATAACGGAGAAACCGAGTTTTTGGCCCACATTTGCTAAATTATAGGTAAATTAGTCTGCTTTTCGTCAATCTCGCGTTTCCACGTTGGAAAAAACTCAGTTTCTGCCCCAATAATGAGCAAAGGTGACAACATGGGTGAATTAAGAAACAGCTACATCCAACTACGCTGCTGCCGTTCGCACCGCGACCTCCCGTTGCTGCATGAATCTTAAGAATGGTAGCAACGTATTTTATTTGAATAAGTCCTTAGAAATAACAGCGCGGTAACTTATTCGATCGCCCAAACTTCACCGGTGAACGGTGGAAACAGACAATCAAGTAGGGCTGCCGCTCTATCGGTAGCCGAGCAGTCGGCAAATCGTGAGGTCAACTCATTCGTCCGACAGCGACCACAAAGGAGTTGCCAAAATGTCATGCATGGAAACTGAGCGTCGCCCTCTTCAACCGACTTGGGCACCCATCTGGAAATGTCCGAGATGCACCCAGCCTCGAATCTCATGTGCATGCCGCTTCGATAGAAGTTGAGGTTCAATTCTCCGGTATAGGCTTCAGCCACGGTACCGACGAGGTGTTGTTCAAGTGAAGGTTGGATATACCGCAAAAATGCGATTATATCCGGTATTCGGATATACCAAGCATACGAGTCCTCATTGCGTAGGATGTTTGTCGGCATAGCCGTATATGCTTGGTGGTTTCGTCCGAGGGTGAAGATGATTCCTTTGGCTTTCCTGTTCTTGCTGTCTTCAACGGCAGATGTCTTCTTGGCTTTTGCCCATAACGCTCGAAGCAAAGACGGCATGAGGTGAAGATAACCAATACCCGGTTTGAGCGCGAGTTGTGATACCCAAAAACAAACATTATCTGAAAAGTCCCAGAGTTTAGGGAAACTTCCTACGTAACCCAACCGTGTTCCCGCGAGATCTTCTATGATTGTCCACTCGAACTGGGCTCCGCTTCCATCCGAGCGCCCCTCGAATTCATATTCCCACATTAACGATGAGCGGGGGCATGCAATGACGTGACGTTCGGTTGAATATTGGTATAACGCCCGAATAAACATGTTATCATCTGTGCTCCGCGCTCGCAGTCGGCAGGTTTCGGGTTGCCCCTTTTTTCGAGTGGGGATATTTATTCCATCCAGAGTTCTGTTCCCTTCAAGGTCTAGCGCCATTTCGTAGCCAAATTGACGGTAGTACCACGGGATGCCGGTAATTCCTTGCATCAGTTCGCCTCTTTGGGCACTGACGGCGTGAATCACGTCAAACTGTTTTCGCACCAAACCTCTCCTGCGGCAATCAGGTTCCGTGGCGACAAATTCCGGACGCCCTAGTTTGAAGGGAATTCCGCCATAGCTCCAAGTTTGCGAGATTAAACACATGGATGAAACAATTTTCCGCGCATTGATATCTTCAACGACGGTGAAATCGCCTGCATGAGTCGTCGGATGCTTTCCTGACATCAGATCATGTACGGCTACACCGGCGGCTGGGTCTTCATGCAAACGCGCATTAAAATCAACTAATTCATCGGTATCTTCGGGGGTTGCGAATCGAAGCACCAGTTTGTTACCCAAATCCATGGGCATTCGATCGAGAATTGTGTTCTTCGACATCTGGATTTCCTGTCGTTTGGCAGGTTATACCATTTCGCTTGAATAATAGTGCATACCCTGTATTAAAACATATCACCCGCTTTCCCTGAAGGCGGGATCAAGCGACTGGATAAGAAGTGCGATAGAGATCCCTCAAGCGACTGGATAAGGAGCGATCAACTGAACGGATAGTGAAGACGATAGAGTTCCCATAGAAATTCCCTTGCCCCGCCGACTTTGCGCGGAGAAGAGACTTCTTGTTCCGCTCCACGCAGATTTCTTGACCTGATTCACGCGATTAATGCACAAGCATTTTAGGGAAATGGTATATTCAGACTTACTCTTCCGCATTATCGATCGCCTAAAAGTTTAATTTATCGGTTGGCCGTATCCCGCATCATAATTGCAGCATGCCATTATCTCTGTCGGAATAATTCTTTCCGCAAGTAACACTTTCTAGTCGGAATCCCATTCCTCGATCCAGAGGATCAAACGAGCGAATAGCGAGTGCGATAGAGATCTTCAATGTTAATAGAATGCGAAATGTCCAGAGTCCCGCGCTCCTGAGGATCAAACGAACGAATAGTGAGTGCGATAGTAAATCCTGCGCAATGTGGTGTATGACTTAGGAGAAATGAAGTTGATGATGGAAGGGCAAAACCGGTCAATCAATCGGACCCACGGTAGTACCCTGGCGATTTCTGCTCGTTGGTGGATATATACCCCAAGATTTGGTATGCGAAAATTCGAGATTGCACAAGTCTATTATGCGGAAGATGAATCAGATACATCTGCAATTCGGGACGGTAACCCTATGATAGCAATGCTCTGTCGCCGTAGTCGTGGCAATCTTTGCCTAGTTCCTCGCTACTTTACCGGGCACTGCCCTTAGGAGTTCTCGGCTTTCGCTTTCAACTGGTAAATCTGGTTTAATGCGTCAAGCGGCGATAGTTGGTTGAGGTCGAGTTGCCGCAATTCCTCAATGATGGGGTGAGTTTTAGGGGTAAACAGTGCCAACTGAAGTTCATCCCCCTGAAACTCGGATCTTGAAAGGCGTTTGCGTGGACGAGGCATTTTGGGGTTGGATCGTGGTAGGTTATTTGATGTTTCAGATTCTACGCGGAGATTGTGCTGTTCAAGGACTTCCAAAATCTGCTGAGCACGTTCAATGACTGCATGCGGCAGACCCGCCAAGCGGGCAACTTGGATTCCGTAACTCTGATCCGTTCCGCCCTTGATAACTTTTCGTAGAAAGGTCACAGCGTGTCCATCCTCGTGAACGGCAACGTTGAAATTCTTGACCAGCTTATACTTTCCGGCTAACTCGATCAGTTCATGATAATGTGTGGCAAACTGGGTTTTTGCGCCAATTCGCTTCTCGTCAAGGATATATTCCGCGACCGCCCATGCAATACTTAATCCGTCGAAGGTACTCGTACCACGACCAATCTCGTCAAGGACGATGAGACTCTTGCGGGTGGCGTTGTTTAATATATTGGCGGTCTCGTTCATTTCCACAAGAAAAGTGCTCTGCCCCATAACAAGGTTGTCAGATGCCCCAACGCGCGTAAATATTCGGTCCACGATACCAATTTTCGCTGCTGATGCCGGCACGAAACTCCCCATCTGCGCCAACAACGTGATAAGTGCGGTTTGCCGTAGATAGGTGCTTTTCCCGCTCATATTAGGTCCCGTGATAATGTGCATCTGATGATCGCGGCAATTTAGTTCCGTGTCGTTCGGGACAAACCCCTCTTGGGTAAACAGCCGCTCGACTACGGGGTGACGGCCGTTTCGGATAATGATTTCGTCGCTCTCGTCAACAATCGGCTTTGAATAGTCGTATTTAGAGGCTGTATAAGCCAAATCTGCAACAACATCAATCATGGCAATGACCGAAGCAACTCGCTGAATACTTTCGGTTTTACGAGCGACTCGGCCGCGAATCTCACAAAAAAGATCGTATTCGAGCGTTTGAATCTGATCTTCGGCGTTCAGGATTCGCGATTCGCGCTCCTTAAGTTCCGGGGTAATGAATCGCTCTGCGTTTACCAAGGTTTGTTTGCGGATATAGTCTTCGGGAATGAGATTTAAATTCGCTTTGGTTACCTCTATGTAGTATCCGAAGACTTGGTTAAACCCAATCTTGAGAGAGGTGATTCCGGTCTTCTCACGTTCCTTCTTTTGGAGCGATGCAATCCAATCTTTACCTTCACCGGTTATGGACCGCAATTCATCTAACTGCTCGCTATATCCGTCACGGATTAAGCCACCTTCACGCACGGTTGCGGGTGGCTCCGGATGTATCGCAACCTCGATAAGGTCGCTCAGGTCAGTCAATGGATCTAGTTCCTCATTCATGGATTTAAGCAGCGCGGTTTCGCAAGCTTGTAACTGCTCTTTGACTGTGGGAATCAGTTGCAAGGAGTTTTTCAAGGCAAGGAGATCGCGTGCGTTTGCGGAACCCAAGCTAACCCGGGAGATTAAACGCTCAATATCGTACATTCCATTTAACGCTTCGCGCAATTCTTCTTGCAAACCGATACAATCTTTCAACTCACCCACTGCATCTAACCGAGCGTTGACATCCGCCGGTTTCAATAGAGGTTGCAAGATACACTGACGTAACTTGCGTCCGCCCATAGGCGTAACGGTTTCGTCCAGAACTTCCAAGAGCGTACCTCTGGAGGAAGCGTCTCGAAGGGACGATGTCAATTCCAGATTTCGCTGAGTGTCGGCATCCAGTACCATGAAGTTGGAGATTGTGTAGGTGTGAAGGGAGAGAATATGTTCAACCTCCTGCTTCTGTGTTTCATGCAGGTAATAGATTAAGGCGCCTGCGGCACTAATTGCGGCGTGAAGATGTTCGCAACCGAAACCGTCAAGCGAGAGTGTCTTGAAATGTTGGAGAAGCTCAACTCGCGCACTATCCAAAGCAAAACGCCATTCGGGTAGAAAATTGACCGCAGCCTTTAAGTTTGTGCGAAGGCTTTCAAACATTTCTCCATCGTCGAATGATTCGGAAAAAAGACACTCTTTGGGAGCGAATCGATGTAACTCCGCCCAGAGTTTTGGCGCGTCCATCAGCTCGGTAACTGTAAATTCTCCTGTCGAAAGATCGGCAGCGGCGAGACCGTAAACGTCGCTGAGTTGATAGATTGCGACCAAGTAATTGTTGGTCTTCTGCTCCAGCGCCTTAGGATCCGTGAGTGTTCCGGGAGTTACGATTCGGACGATGTCTCGCTTGACTATTCCCTTTGCCGCTTTCGGATCTTCCATCTGTTCGGAAATCGCTACTTTATAGCCTGCCGTGACCAACTTGTAAAGATACGGGTCGAGAGCGTGGTGTGGTACTCCCGCCATGGGAATCGGTCCGCCTAGGCTATCCTTATCTCTGGAGGTAAGTGTGATTTCCAGCACGCGCGAAATCAATTCCGCATCATCGTAAAACGCTTCGTAGAAATCGCCAACGCGGCACAGCAGAATTGCGTCGGCGTGTTGATCTTTCAAGCGTTTATATTGCTCCATTAACGGGGATATTTGTTGCTGTTTTGCCATTTTTCGACGGAGATATCTGCAAGAATGGACGATTCGGGAATTGCTCGTAAGTTCGCTGCCGAATAGAATAGCACCGCTGATAACGTGCGTCAATCCTTAAATTCCATTGCATTTGTTTGGGCGTGTGATATAATCAAATAAACGGGCGGCTCGCAAATGCTTTGACGCAGAATTCTGATTCGGCAACGACTACGTAATCATAGCAATTAGGCAGAGAACTTCTCCTCATTGTAATGAGCGGGAGTAGCTACCATCTCCCTATCTACTGTTGGAGAACGGAGTGTTATACCGTGATTAGTAGCAATGGCCGTCGAAGTATGACTCAGCCGATTTCATGCATGGGCTTGCTAACGGTCTGTGCCGACAAGAATTTTATTGTATGACGATAAGAACCTTCCTCTCTAAAATCCTTATCCCAACATTAATTGCAGTTGCCGTTAGCTATTTTCTTTTAACGGAAATCTCGCGTCCAGACACTCCAACATCCGAGCAAATCGGTGCCTTTCAGTCCATCAAGAAGGGCTTGGAAGAAATCTCAAGCACCCTTAGACGAGTCTCGGTGCGGGCGCTCATGATGGGTTTTTTTCTGTATTCTTTACTGATTTGGACGAAAGCCCTTCGTTTTCGAGAGTTGCTTGAGTTGGACGTTCCGGTTCGGCAGCTTGCTCCGATCCTCGCGTTGCATACCTTCTGGGGCAACCTACTGCCGATGCGCAGCGGCGATCTTTCCTATATCTACTTGATGAAGCGAAGGGAAGGAGTAGATGAAACAAAAAGCGTTGCATCGTTGATGTTGGCTAGCATCATCGATCTGATGTTACTGTTGGCTTTTATGGTGGGCACAGGTTGGTTGCTCCGCTCTAGCCTCATTGGAGAACTGTCGCGCACGATTCTCTTTGTAGCACCGCTAACGATGTTCTGTGCGTTGGCAATTCTGCTTTCTACGGCGTGCACCGCGCCCAACGTTTGCATTGCTATTGCTTCCTGGTGTGCCAAACCTTTACTACATTTCGAAAAGAGGCCCATTACATGGTTGGTGAACAAATGCCTTGATGTCATTCATGAATTGACGCATATCCGTTTTGACCGGCGTTTCTCCAAGATTTGGGGATATTCACTCCTCGGTTTGGGAATCCGTTTCGGATTCCAGTGTTACCTTGCACGTGAGATGGGGATTGATGTTTCCGTAGTTCGTTTAACTTTTGCTTTGGGTTTTACCAGCATCTTTAACCTGTTGCCAGTGCAAAGTGTTGGCAATTTTGGAACGGTAGAATTTCCTTTCGTGTGGGTGTTAATGCGCTTCGGGACACAAAAAGAGTTGGCTATCGTCGCTGGCTTTAGTCTACATCTCGTCATCCTGCTCTACTGCATTCCCTTGGGTATCTATGGGCTAATTAAAAAACCGCGCCATCACGAACACGAAATGAAGATGTCAAGCAAGATCCTAAACTAATTACTATTAAGGACGGGTGATGCCCTACTTGATGCCTGAGTTCGATTCTCGTTTTGAATTCGCCCTTTTCAAACGCGAAAATCTCGGATATAATTCGGATATACGGTAAGACATATACGCGGTTACCCCGTATATTCGAAGTTGTATTCCCGTATCCAGTATATTCGATTGGCTCGTTTCACTTAAAGAAAGGTGCCTTATGCCGTTTTGCCCGGAATGCCGGTCCGAATTCAATGAAGGGATTCTAATTTGTACTGACTGTGGAATAAATCTCATCGGGAAATTACCGCTCGACACAGAGGTCGAATACGTCGACTGGAAGATTGTCCAATCTGTCTCAAGTGAAATCTTGGGAAATATCTTGAAAGGCGTTTTGGAGAATGGCGGAATTGAAGCTGTTTTGCGGTCACACGAAATGCCGTCGGTAGGGGGCGTGCAGGGTGATTTTTCGTCCGACTGGGGTGATATCCGTGTCCATCCGGAGGATTTCGGAAGTGCGCGAAATCTTATCGAACTATATCTTGCTTCTCTACCCGCGGACCAATCAGAAAATATCGATGCAGAAGACGATTCTACCTGAATTTATAAGGAGACTATACATACTAATGACACCTTCGCGTTTAATCTGGATTCTGACCATTCTGGCTTTGCCTGCGTCTGTCTCACTCGGCGACACCTATATAATCGAACCCGGAGACACGCTCTCCATCGTTGTCTTGGATCACCCATCATACAGTCGTACCATACAAGTTACACGGGATGGGCATGTGATATACTTGGGCGGGAGGTTGGAATTCGAAGGCAAAAGCCTCCAAGAAGCGGCGGACTTGATTAAAGACCAAATTAGGACATTTGGGCGAACTCAAGAGCCCGTCGCTATAGTCGATCCCGTCCAAGGAAAAGGCTATTTGGTTTGGGGGGCGGTAACCGTGCCAAATCGCTTTCCGTTAATGCTTCACGACAAAATTGGGTTGTATGAGGTGTTGGCGAAAGCAGGTGGGATGGCCGGGGGAGCGGATCAGGAGAACGTCAAGATTATCCGTTCTGACAGAAGCATTGAAGTTTATGATTTATCGGCTAGTCAAGAATACCGCGAAATCTTCATTGGAGATGGCGACATCGTGTTTGTTCCCGCGCTTGATTCTGTGCAGATACACGGACATGTTAAGAAACCTGGTAACTTCCTGATTCGTGACAAAATTAGGATTGATCACGCGTTGGCAATGGCAGACGGCCCCCTAGATACCCCGGACAGTAGGGCAAATCTTGAAAATGTGAAAATATTCAAAGCAAACGGCGAAAGCACAGAGTTGAATCTCGCCGATTATGCGTGGAAAAATAATATGGAGGACAATGAAGATAGCCTCATTTATTTGAAGAATCGTGACGTAGTTTATGTGCCGCCACTGGCCGTGGCTGAGGTACAAGGGCAAGTTCAAGTGCCCGGAAAGAAGATCTATTTTCATCATCGGATTCGCGTCAATCACGCGTTAGCGCAAGCTGGTGGACCAGACACTTTGGCAGATCTCCGTTCCGTGATTATTGTTCGAAAGGGAGGTGAAACTATCGAGCTAAATCTTGACGAGAAATTTTGGAAAAACCCGGGAAAAGAAGATGATAAATACTATTTGAGGGATGGCGACACAGTGTATGTACCTAGTGCTTTCAGTGTCGATCCGGTTCACGTGCTTGGCTACGTACGCAATCCGGGCCCCTACCGCATCCGCGACCCGATTACCCCCCGCGAAGGAATCTCGCGAGCCGGCGGCTTTGAGGAACTTGCAAAGCGAGAAGAAGTAAAAGTTTGGCGAAAAAATGGAACGATTGAGGAAATAACATTGGATTGGGGCGATGATGAAGATGCGGCAGGTTCAAAGACGTTGCTATACCCTGGCGATTCACTGGAGATTGGAAAGAGGTTCCACATAAATTGGTCTTTCGTTTTGAGTATTTTTTCTGTTGTTGGTACTACCATACTTATTTACGATTCGGTCGCTGACGACGCGGCTAGTGGTAATTCGGTCAATAATTGATAGATACTGCGTCCACCATAACAGGTTTAGCTCGGGGAAGGCGTTTGGAGAGGCAATCGTTAACGAGCCTGTTTGGAAGATCTTTGCACGCCCGCTATTGAGATTGCATTGACAATATTGCAGTGAAACGCTATAATGGCGCGCACATACCAAGGAACCAAGAAAAAAGGAGAGAATTTCCTTGTTAATGAAGAATCTGTGGTTAGGCTTACTTATTGTGCTTGGACTCCTGTTCTATTTACCGATGATCGCCGGCGCTGCGGAGATTCACCAAAACACCGGAACACGTGCGATGCCCTTCTTGAAAATCGGCGTTGGAGCCAAGGCAATTGGTATGGGAGAATCGCAGGTAGCCGAAGCAAATGACCTCTACGCTTCCTACTGGAACCCCGCCGGACTTGCCAAAATACACCGACCACAGTTCGGGTTAATGCACAACGAATGGTTTGAAGGTATTAATCACGAGTTCCTTGGATTCGTAAAGCCGATCGGCGGAGCAGGAGTCATTGGCGGAAGCGTAATTTACATGTCCTTCGGTGAAATACAGGGGCGTGATGTGAATGGCAAAGAAACGCAAGTATTTCGACCCTATGACCTGGCGCTAGTTCTCTCGTATGCTCGTCGCATTGGATCGAGCCTGGCTTTTGGAGCAAACGCGAAATGGGTGCGTGAAGAGATTGACACAGAGAGCGCCCAAGCGCTTGCGTTTGACGTCGGAGGATTATACACCCTTTCGAATCATCCTCTTTCCTTCGGATTCAACCTCCAACATCTAGGGACCCAGGCCACGTATATCGAAGACTCCTTCAGCCTTCCTTTCAACATTAAGGTTGGAGGGGCATACAAATTACTGGAAGACAATTTTACGATTGTAGCTGATGTGAATCGTCCTTCGGACAACAATGTAACCGCCGCGTTCGGCGTTGCGGCCGCTGTCTCAGAGCTACTTCACCTGCGTACCGGCTATAAATACCGGGTTGGCGGAAACGATTTGGGAACTGCTTCTGGAATTACAGGCGGCGTTGGGTTCAGGATTGAGAGTTTCCAAATTGACTACGCCTTCGTTTCATTTGGCAAACTCGGTCCAACGCACAGATTTTCACTGATTTCAAACTTTTAGCTTGACGTAATCACCAGTGTTCTGTTGGTACCCCTTCTATGCGACTGTTCGTACATTGTCAATCTGTTCTCGATTTTGCAAGTTAGGGCATATCGACAGAAAATTCCCGCCAAGGCTTTATCCCGACAGATGCTTCCAACCAAACTTCGATTATTCACAAAACCCGACTGCCCGCTGTGTGACAAAGCTAAAGCCGCTTTGGAAAAAATAGCGTTGGATACCTCGATTGAGGTAGAAGAGATAGATATTACGACAAGTATAGGCTTATTCGCAAAATACAAGAACATCATTCCGGTGTTGGAAATGGATGGCAAGCAACTATTTGTCCATCAAATCAACACGTCAGCGCTCAAACGCAAGTTAGCTTGGCGAAGGTTCAGACAGTTAGTCGGAGGCCTCTAAGAGCTAGGTTGAAAAGTACATTTGTAGGGTGCGATCAAATGAGCGAAAAGCGACTGCGATAGAGATCCTCTGCGCACCAGTCTCTAAAAGCCCCAGAGAAATCAAACGAGCGGATAGATCAAACGAGTGAATAGCGGTCGATCAACTCATCACGAGCAACTGAGGATCGATAATCATGACAATCACTTCATCACATAAATCTCAGTTCAGACAATGTGAAATACCGACCCCCAACGCTTGCCATATACACTTACGCGAATAAACCGCTAAACTTTCGGGGATGTTAAGTCGTCGCACTTTCAAGGGAAACCATCCCGACAATCCTTCGTTGATATTGGGAAACGCACAAAGAGTGAACTGCTGGCGACACCTCATAGGTTGCGGGTATTGCCGGGCGGTTAAATGTTATAATCATGACTATTGAAACACCTCGTTGCCAATTGAGATAACAGAGGATCGTCACTTGATACGGGGTTAGGTTTCATCGGTCAGGAAATTCGCGGAAAAGTACGAACCCAATTAAACGCTCAATGAGAAAGGAAAGCAAAATGAAACACGGGATTCGCTGGTTTTATGTAGGACTTGTTATACTTGGGTTGAGTATCCCGATGATTGGCAATGCCGCTAGCATCTTTATAGTTCGTGGCCAAGTGACAGATACAAATGATTTGCCGCTTGACGGACTGGAAGTTAACGTTTTGAATGAAACAAAGGATCTAATGCTCACGCAAGTCACCGGTGACAGTGGACGGGGTACCTATGCTGTCACGTTTATTGACTTCTTCGGTGGAAGCGTAGCCGACGTGAATGATGAAATCAAGGTTAGTGTTAAACAAGAGGGAAAGGTTGTCGCTGAAGAAACCTATACAGTTGTCCAAGGCGACTTTGATAATGTGTCACAGACCGGAGACGTGATCATTAGCCTGCAAGTTGTTTCGCAACTAAGTTTGATTAGTGTCATTCCGGATAATGCCTTGGCGTCGGGCGGAGCAACCGTTCAAATCATAGGCGAGAGTTTCCGCAGGGGAATAACCGTCACATTTGATGGAATTGAGGCAGACAATGTTGTCCTTGTATCAGATACGGAACTCTCTGTCACCGTCCCGCCGGGAGCCAGGGGTGTTGCTGAACTCGCTGTCACGAACCCCGATAGCCGCTCAGCATCGATTCAGTTCAAGTATATAGACTTCCCGCCGTGGGATGTGAACAAGGACGGGATAGTAAATATCTTCGACATGGTAAGCGTTGCGTCTCAATTTAATCAGTCAGGGCAAGGACTTGCCGGAGATATAAGCGCGGACGGAACCGTCAATGTTTTTGACCTGGTACTCGTTGCCAGTCATTTCGCTGAAGCCACCGTAGCGACTGCGCCACCGCTTATTGCGCTGAATGCTAAGGATTTCGGAGCAACACAGCACCTGAGCATGAGATTAACGCACCGGGATGCCGGTATGCGCAGACGTGTTGCGCTGACAGAACTCGAGAATCTATCCGACATAGATCCGAGTATGCTTCTTCCCGCAAAGTTATTGCGTCAATGGCTCGCAACCAATGGAGAAATTCCGTCTGAATCCAGGTTACTACCAAATTATCCCAATCCTTTCAACCCGGAAACGTGGATTCCGTATCATCTTGCCAACTCGACAGACGTAACGATATTCATTTATAACGTTCTTGGTCAGCCGGTGAGGCGTCTTGACATCGGCCACCGTCACGCGGGCAGGTATGTCGAGCACTCCCAAGCCGCCCACTGGGATGGTCGGAACGATGCTGGAGAATTTGTTACGAGTGGAGTGTACTTCTACTCAATCAAGACCAACGGGTTTAGTGCAATGCGAAAGATGGTCATCGGCAAGTAGTATCAAATGACCAACTGGCGATAGGGATGTTGCTTGCATAGAGATCCATTCATCACGTTTTATTATAGCCCGTCTCTGTACGGGCTTTTTCTTTTCCTTGCGATTTGAATGACGGAAATCGTATCATAAGATACTACTCGGATGGTGGCCTGAAAAATCTATTGCTAGGCATTGCTATAGTCAATTCCATTCATAATTTACACATATTTCGGTAGCTGTGATAAAGATCCCTTTCCAACCACACCTACTGCAGTGTATAAATAATTGTTGGTTTTACTATCGATTTGAAACCCGGATGTGCCGGTGTTGTGAGAACCGTGCTACTCGGTCTAATGCTTCCGGTGAATTAACGCCCCTAGGTAACACAAGATGCCCTAGCATACCAACTTGGATCTTCCGAATCCATTCACAAAAACGGTTTGCAGATAGAGTGTCTCTTGTGGTACAATGTCCTTTGGCTCATATTCAGAAGCCGACGTAGCTCAGTAGGTAGAGCGCGTCCTTGGTAAGGACGAGGTCACCGGTTCAATCCCGGTCGTCGGCTTTGCCTGCCAGTGTTATTCCTAATACTGACAAAAACCAAATTCCGTGAGAAACGACTATGCCTAGAGATGTAGCGACGTTAGCTTGTGACGAATGTAAACGGCGTAATTATGTAACGACACGTAATCGGAGAACTCAGCAAGCGCGGCACGCCTTAAAGAAATTCTGCCGGTTCTGCCGAAAACATACGCTTCACAAAGAAACCGCATAATTTACTTCGGCACGCAAATCTTAACTCAAATTAGATTCCATTGCGTGTTATATTCTGCGTTGTGTGAATCCACCTGAGCAGTAACGCAAATGACCAAGAAACATATGGCGTTACAATTTAGCTTACCGACCTTGAAGGCCAGTAGCTCGAACGGCTAGAGCGTCGGTCTCCAAAACCGAATGTTGGGGGTTCGAATCCCTCCTGGCCTGTATCTTTGATTGAAACTACACGATGATAGCGCAAATCAAGAAGTACATCCAAGAAACACAGCTTGAGTGGCAAAAAGTATCAAAGCCGGATCGTAAAGAGGTACAAAGCAATACGCTCGTGGTGCTTGTCGCGTGCGCGTGTTTGGGACTGTTTTTGTGGCTAGTTGATGGCAATACCACGTATCCGAATTGGGGATCTTTGCACGGGGCGGTTGTGATAGTCCCGCTGACTATCGCCGTCTTCCTTATTTCGAGAGCCATAATACAGCGCTGGCGAACGGCGCTCCTAATATCCGTTATCCCATTGGTTGTTGTGCTAATTTTCGAATTTGTTATCGACTACTCTATTGAAGGGTTCGGGATGGCATTGCTACGAAGTCTATTCATTCGATAATTTCTGCATTTAAGCTTAAGAGTCTCTAATTTTATGGACGGCTACTGGTACATTATTCATATTTACTCGGGACATGAGAAGAAGGTGAAAATGAACCTTGAACAACGCGTGTCCGCGTTGACGCTGCAAGATGAGATTCTGCAAGTGATTGTCCCGATGAAGGAAGTTGCTTCTGTTAAAGATGGAAAAAAACGGGTGCAGGAACGTCCCTCTTATCCAGGCTATATTCTCATCCAGTCGTGCCATGAACTGGGACCCGAGGTTGAAGCGGAAGATGGCCGTCGTAGTTGGTACATAATTCGGGAAACGCCCGGAGTCATGGGTTTTGTGGGTGCATCAGGTTCAAATCCCACCCCGCTCAATGAAGACGAAGTCAAGAATATTCTGAATCTGTCAAGCGACGAGGAGAAAGACGAACCGGTACCGACTGTAGATTTTGTTGTCGGCGATCAAGTAAAAGTGATTGACGGACCATTTAATGGATTTGGTGGTGAAATCAAAGCGATTGATTTGGAGCGTCAGCGATTGCATCTGGTCATTTCAATTTTTGGTAGAGCGACACCTGTCGAACTCGGGTTTCTTGAAGTCGAACAACACTAGTTAGTTAAGCCGGTGATGAAACAGCTAAAGCAGGCTTTTCCGCCTGCGTTTTGAAGGAATCAAAATGGCAAAGAAAATAGCAGGAATCGTTAAACTTCAATTGGTCTCGGGACAAGCGACTCCGAACCCGCCAGTCGGTCCGAGTCTTGCCCCGTACATGATTAACATCCCAGAGTTCATCAAATCGTTTAACGCCCAGACCCAAGATCAATCTGGAACGGTTGTTACAACGAATATCACCTGCTACGCGGATCGATCATTCTCCTTTGAGGTAAAATCACCGCCCGCAGCCGTGCTGTTGAAACAAGCGGCACGAATTGCTAAAGGATCTGGCGAACCAAACCGCAATAAAGTTGCATCAATTACAGAAGATCAGGTGCGAGAAATTGCACAGAAAAAATTGGTCGACCTGAACACTAACGATGTTGAAGCTGCGATGCGGATGGTTGCCGGAACTGCTCGCAGTATGGGAATCACAATCCAATAATCCCGATTGGAATTTAGCCGGAATCGGGTGGAGGTTACATTGAAACAGAACGGAAAACGATACCGCGAGATTGCGAATCTTATTGATCGATCTCAACTTTATAGTTTAGACGAAGGTGTACAGTTACTGAAACAATCTTCAAAAGCAAAGTTTGACGAAACAGTTGACCTAGCTGCACGTCTTGGAGTAGATCCGCGTCACGCGGATCAGAACATTCGCGGCACTGTTGCGTTGCCTCACGGTACTGGCAAGCAGATACGCGTGGTTGTATTTGCTCAAGGAGACAAAGCACGTGAAGCGGAAGAGGCTGGGGCAGACGCAGTCGGCACTGACGACCTAGTTGACAAAATTGTTGATGGATGGCTTGATTTCGATGCCACGGTAGCCACGCCCGATCTAATGAGGACAATTATGCCGAAATTAGGTCGTATCCTAGGTCCGCGAGGGCTGATGCCCAATGCCAAGACTGGGACTGTAACGATGGAGATAGCCGAAACTATCATGAGCATAAAGGCCGGTCAGATTGAATACCGCGTGGAAAAGGAATCGGGGGTTGTACATGTTCCCATCGGAAAAACGTCTTTCGAAGCCAATCAGATTAAGGAAAACCTTCAAACTGTAATGGAGGCTTTAATGCGAGCACGCCCTGCATCGACGAAGGGGAGGTATTTAAGGAGTGTTGCCGTTTCATCGACAATGGGTGCGGGAATTCGGCTAGACCCAGTGCAATTCAGCGCTTGAACGCACAAATTTGAAAAAAAATTAAGAAATTCGATACAGTCAAAGACAGCAGGTGCCAATGGCTCAAATGATTTATTCAGCCTGCCGAGGCGCAGTTCCGATGGATCGTGGGTTTCCCCTATTGAAGCAGTGGGGAAAGTATCTGTGTGCATATCCATGAGTAAGAGCCTCCAGGTGACTGGAGGCTTTTTTGTTTTCAATTTTTCTGCATATTCCACGGAAGGAGGTGAGATATGCCTAGTCAAGCAAATATCCAGCAAGTTGATACGATTCGAGAGCATATTCAGAGTGCCGACGTCGTGTTGCTCACTGATTTCAAGGGAATGACCGTTGCCGAGGTTAATGAACTGCGACAGCAATTACGCGATGCTGGTATCCAGTATAAAGTTTGCAAGAATCGTCTTGTCAAGGTTGTTGTGCAAGAGCTGGGAATCGAGGGGTTAGATGACCATTTAGTTGGCCCAACCGCCCTCGCCACGAGCGATGACCCTGCGGCGTGTTCAAAGATTTTGACAGAATTTGCCGGTGAACATGAGCATTTGAAAATTAAAGGCGGTCTTCTGGGTAAAACGGTAATTGATGCTGCGGGAGTTGAAGCGCTGGTCAACATGCCGTCAAAGGAACAGTTGATTGCTCAGGCTGTTGCCGGTATCAAAGCACCGCTTTCCGGGCTTGTTTCTGTTTTGCATAATGGTTCGCCCATGACGGATTTTGTCAGCGTCTTAAGTGGTACGGTGCGTCAGTTGACGACAGCACTGCAAGCTGTTGCCGATCAGAAAAAAGAGGCTGAATCAGCGTAGTTACTTTAATTTAGAAAGGAATAAGGAAATGGCTAACATTGATGAAATGATTGAAACAATCAGCAACATGACAGTCTTGGAGCTTTCCGAATTGGTGAAAGCTTTGGAAGATAAGTTCGGCGTGAGCGCCTCCGCACCGATGATGGCGGCGCCGATGATGGCAGGTGCCCCGGTGGCGGGAGCAGCCGAAGCTGAAGCGGCACCGGAAGAAGAAAAGACCGAGTTTGACGTTCAGTTGAAAGAGGTCGGATCACAAAAGATTCCTGTTATCAAAGAGGTGCGTGCGGTGACAGGTCTTGGGCTCAAGGAAGCAAAAGAGAAGGTCGAAAGCGCTCCTACTGTAATCAAGGAAGGTCTCCCGCAAGACGAAGCGGACAAGATCAAAGAGCAGTTGGAAGCGGTAGGGGCAGTTGTAGAGATTCTATAACTCAACGCTGCTCTCAATTTATCCAAGCCCATTGTGGTTATCTACCACAATGGGTTTTTCTATTTCTGAAGAAGACCCGAATATGATTCTCACCCCGATTTTTTATCTGGTATTCAGTCAACTGGCAATTGGTGGTTTTACCTTGCTTCTTCTTGTGCCAAAAGGATTGGTAGGCCGCGGCTTTTATCGCTTGATGGGGAGCATTTACCTATTAGCCATCATATTCGCCCGGTGTGCAAACCTTCCGATTAGCGGTCAAACCGTTTCTTGGCGGAGTTTTTTCCTAACGTGGAATGGCAAAGATGTTCTTTTTACACTAGTTTTGTTTTTCATTCTCCTCAGTTACATTGTGAGTCTTTGGCTGAAGTCTGAGATTCTAAACAGAGTGCTCTTATTTGTAGGAACCGTCGTCGGGATAATTTGGATTGTGAACAGTGCCCAATCCTTTTTTTCGCAAAGCAGTCTTCCGGCGGACAGATTCCTATTGCCCCTCCAATTTCTGGTATCCGCCGTTCTGCTTGGCGCTGTGAATAGCGGTATGTGGTTTGGCCACTGGTATCTGGTGACGCCAGATCTTCCGGTCATTCATCTGAAAAGGTTCAATCAGGTTTTTCTAATTGCACTTTTGCTCTCAACTTCACTTTTCGTGCTGAATTTTGCCTTAGGTGTGAAATCACCAATGGGACTACCGCGCAACTTCTTTTTGCAGGTCGTGTTGGGTATGCGTGTCCTAATCGGGTTTTGTGGCTCATTTCTGATGTACATCATTATATGGTACTGTCTGCGAGATAAAGCCGTGGAACATGATGCCGTTGGAGCAACGCGTGCCGCGACAGGATTCCTTTATGTTGCCATGATTACAGTTTTTATAGGCGAGTTTTGTGGAAGATTCCTGTTCTTGGAAACGAAATATTTCATGTAGTGTAGTAAGTTATGCGGTCCGGATATTAGGACATCGAGCCAAGCATTTTCCTCCCCAATCCGGGGAGCCGCATAATGGCTAGCCCCCAAGCTGACGCCGAACACATCGGCAACTTGCCCTGAGACAACACCATTCCGACAAATAGTCGCCACAGATTTTCGTTATAGCCGCCTCTTGATTGTGCTATAATAATGTAGGTTCGTGTTACCGTTAAAAGTCACAATTAGGCTTAAGATCTGTCATTTTGAACATCGGGCTACTTGCATCGTTACGGAGTATCTGTTGCTGCAACTAAGCACCCCATAAAACTGCCATCCATGTCTCAGCGCCGCTGGATGGTCAATGTTGAATCACGTTAAACATCTCATCAAAGCCTCATGTGCCTGAAACTTGGACTTCACGGCAAACCAGTTCGTAGAATCGATTCCACGATGTTCCGGAACGACATGCTGTTGTTAATTGCTTGATGGAATTCAATTGGGGATGGTGCGAAAGTTCCCGCATAAGGATTAACAACCCCATACGGTAGGTGCGGTTTCTAACCGCACCGACACCCAACACTAACCATATTTTTTTGGAAAATAAACCACTTGGTGCCGCTGAACAGTCAATGTTGAATCACGTTAAACATCTCATCAAAGCCTAATGCGCCTGAAACTTGGACTTCATGGCAAACCAGTTCGTAGAATCGATTCCACGATGTTCCGGAACGATATGCTGTTGTTGATTGCTTGATGGAATTCAATTGAGGCTTGTACGAGGGGTCACACATCGCAATGGATAACTCGATCCATTAGCGAGTTTTCCCTGAAAGCGTGGTCGCGACTGGTTTTCTTGCATATGGTGCTGGTTGCAGCGAGAAAGACATCTTGGATAAAGAGGGTGTAGTCTGAGATCGTGGCAACCGTTCACCACATAACGTAAATTATGGGCATACAATTCTTCATAGTGTTCGCGTTCTCAATTGCATTTCTATCCGTAGGCGTTACAGGATGGAGCGATTTCGCGTCAATCACGTGGAAATTCAGCATAGATTCTCAGTTCGCGTCGGAGTTGAATGGCGACGTGATTTCGGAAGGGCTGCGAGAAACTTTTGAGAAGAATGGGTTTCCGCTTTCCGAAAACCTCAGCCGTTCACCCGGCGGCAATAGGGACAACTGGTGGGTGATTCTTGATAGAGATAACCAACGAACCTACACACTTAGACGGGAAAATGGTGTGTTGAATGTTTATCACGGTTCCATTCCCCGTCTTCATCTAGAGGCAAACTACTTTGCCGTTTTTAGATGTTTCTCAGGCTTTATACTATTTTTCATTAGCTTGTACTTGATGGGCTTTTTTCTCTATCTTGAAGAGCGGGAAAGTGGCCGTATCATGAAGAACGTGAAGAGTTTCGCGAAACTTAGACAGTTCCTTGAGCGCCATGAACACGGAAGAGAAGGGAAACAGTAGAAATTGTCCAACCCCGTGGGAGAAAACAACCTTCTGTTTCGAGCAGTAAGACGCCTTCCGGTTGAACGTGTGCCTGTGTGGTTGATGCGCCAAGCAGGTCGTTCCGACCCGGCTTACCGGGAACTCAGGAATAGAATCAGCCTTCCTCTGGAGCGCTTGTTTCAAACAGTTCCGGGACCGTTCAGCACGACGGAAGTCAAGAGGGTAATCGAAATCTCACTCTTGCCGAAACGCATTGGGGTTGACGCCATAATTATGTACCACGATATCCTTACCCCGCTAGCTCCTATGGGGGTCCATTTTCGCTTTGCCCCTGCGCCTGTGTTGAGTACTCCTATTCGGACAGCTAGCCAAATAGCGGGATTGCGTTCGCTTGATAAACCTTCGTCGCAGTTGAATTTTACGGGCGAAGTAATCAGAGGTCTTTGCCGAGCATTGGATGGCAGACTCCCATTAATTGGCTTTGCCGGAGCTCCCTTGACGTTAGCATTTTTTATGATTACCGGGAAGAGTCCCATGAATCAAGAGAGCAAACTATCGAGCGAAGCGGATGTCGTATTCCAGATGATGCGAGAATCGCCCCATCTCTTTCATGAACTGTTGCAGCGCTTAACCCAAATGACGATAACGTACCTCAATTATCAGATTTCGCAAGGTGTTCAGATAGTGCAACTGTTCGAATCAATCGCGGATGGAATTGAACGACCACTGTATGAAGCGTTTGCTCAGCCGTACCATGAACAGATTTTCGCAGCGCTGAGTGCTGATGCCCCTTCTATCCTGTTTGCCAAAGAGTGTCCTTATCTCGATTTGATGCTGAGAAGCGGCGCAGACGTGCTAAGTGTAGGGAGGTGCATAGACCTTAAAGAAGCTCAGGTGCATGTGGCAGGAAAGGTTGCGGTCCAAGGCAATGTGGATAATCGTGTTCTTCGCGACGGAACTCCCGACGATGTCACGAAGGCCGTGGACAAGTGTTTGCAACAAGCTGGAGGAGTCGGGCACATTCTTAATCTGAATCATGGAATTCATCGGGATACTCCATTCGAAAATGTGAAGCAATTCGTGAAGGCGGCTAAAGCCCACACGTGGAACAAATGATATCCGAGTAATCCGTACAAAATCCCGTGTCAGGATCATTGTGTTGTTTTTCTTCAGTTGCGATAATTCGGGGGTGCGAATCAGTATCGGTCGTAGGTTTAATGGTCCCGGTTACAGGAATCAAGGCAATATGAATAATCTGATTCAATAAGGAAGCGATTTCGTTGGGAGAAACTACATGAAGTCCGCCCAAAACAACCCGTACGCTCCGCTTCAATACGGCGCGCTTGAAAAGATAACAGATAGAGTTTACCTTTTTCGCAATATCGTTAATTCATCCATCGTTGTTGGTGACAAAGGGGTTGCTGTCATTGATACGCAGGTTAACCAGCGTATGGCGTGTCGGGTGCTTCATGCTGTTCGGAGGATAACGGATAAACCGATTCTGTATGCCATCAATACCCACTACCACTGGGACCATACGAACGGAAATGTCATTTTTCACGATGAGGGGGCGGCAGTCATTTCAAGAGAGATGACAAAGGGGTTTATGGTCAATCGAGCCCCTCGTCAAAAAGCGTTTCTCCGATCTCGTGGTTTTGAGTTGGGCGATGACCCCTATTTACCTGATGAGACTTTCCAACTTGAAACGGAACTCGATCTGGGAAATCAGCCGCTTCATCTTGTCCATCTTGGCAAAGCAGAAACGGATGATGCTACTGCCGTCCGCATTCCGAACGAAGGATGCATTGTTTCCGGTGATACGATTATGACCGGAAGTTTCCCCATCTTCGGTCAGCCCGTAATGAACGAGGGATTGATGGGAAATCAAGATTGGATTAACACGATAGACGAACTACGCTCATACAATCCTGATCACGTGCTTCCCGGTCATGGACCATTAGCGCATGACACAGAAATCGATCTACTGATTAAAATTGAAGAATACTTCCTAACAGAAGTTCGTAAACGAGTTGAGGACGGTATGGAGTTAGCTGAGTTACTAATAGATCTTGAGAATAATCTACCCGACTGGATTACCCGAATCGCCGAGGTGTGGGGTACGCCCCGTTATGCCGCTCTGCGTGTGTATCGTGGGTTGATTGATTCCCTTGAACCGGGTTGGCAGCACTTCAAGCCGTCGGTTGTTCCGTCCGCCGACCCGCGTGAGTTTGAAGAAAAAACCTCGAAACTCGATAGTTTTGAGGGTTATTATCAGGCAGCGGCAGAACTGGGAGAGGGAGGTGATATTGGTTTGAGGATTGCGGTGCTGCGCGAAGCTACCCGCCAGTATCCGGAAAACCCTGCCTCATGGACGGAATTGGCGAGGACGTTGAACCAAGAGTCGCGCATCGTATCGAGCGTTCTGGAAAAAGGAGATTTTTTCGCGGAGGCGAGAGCCGCCATTCAGGCTGCGTTGGAATTGGATCCCGAATATACGCCGGCACTGTTGCTTCTTGGCCAAACACTGATTACAATTGCCTACCGTAATGGCGATGATCCGGCGCCCGGACTAGCGTACATTCACCGTGCATTGAATCTCCGGCTTACCGGCACCCAGCTTGCCCAAGCGTACTTCTCGATTGGGCTAGCCAATCGAACGAATGGTTCTGAAACGGAGGCAAGGGCCGCCCTAGCTAAGGCAATTAAAGCGGATCCAAAGTTCATGCCCGCCCAACTGGCAAATATGGTCTGAAAGTATTCAACTTCCAACTTTGATTCGTCGAAGTGTCCGATAATCTCAAGCCTAGCTTGTTTCAGAACTCCTGCGGTTCAGTGTCCGCAATGAACCATCCCGGACAGTTAGACCATCACGGGGCGACTCGCGCCCCAAGCATTGTATTATTAACCCCCTCTCAACGAGATGGTGCTAGGTTTTCTCGGGGACAATGATTATTTTATGGAGGACACAAAATGCGAAAGTGCATTTCCTCGCTGTTAATGTTGTCAATAGCGATGTGCGGTTATGCCCGTACCCATGGGGAAGCGGTCGAATACACGGTGGATAATGTCGTGTTTAAAGGCTATCTGGCTTATGACGACCAAATTGAAGGGAAACGCCCCGGTGTGTTGGTTGTTCACGAATGGTGGGGCCACAACGAATATGTGCGAAACCGGGCACGAATGTTGGCTGAGTTGGGATATACGGCACTTGCGGTAGACATGTACGGCGATGGAAAGCTTGCCGACCACCCCGATGATGCCGGCAAATTTGCTCGCGCGGTGATGGTAAATATGGAAGTTGCTAAAGCCCGTTTCATGGCAGGCATGGATTTATTGAAGAAACACTCAACCGTTGATTCGGAACATATGGCTGCAATCGGCTACTGCTTTGGTGGCGGTATTGTTCTACACATGGCTCGACTCGGAATTGATGAGCTTGACGGAGTGGTCAGTTTCCACGGTTCGTTGTCAACACAGACGCCTGCAGAACGTGGGACGGTGAAAGCCAAGATTCTGGTGTGTCATGGTGCCGTCGATCCGTTTATAACGCCGGAGCAAGTGGACACTTTTAAGAAAGAGATGCAAAATGCCGAAGTAGATTTTAAGTTTATCGCCTATCCCGAGGCTAGCCACAGCTTCACCAATCCGGCGGCGGATACACGCGGCGGGCCGTTGAGATACAATGCGGCGGCGGATAAACAATCTTGGGCCGATATGCAGAACTTCTTCAAGACGCTTTTTACGGTGCAGTAAGAACTTTACCGCCCGACAGATGGAAATCCTACCGTTTCTTCTTTTTATTCTGTTCTGCGTAATAATTCTGGTTATGATTTACGGTCTGTTTCGCATTCTGCTTTATTTTGGAAAAAGCGATGCCGACGAATTACGTGATGTTCGGTGTTCGCAATGTCAAACACAGCGGAAGCCAATTAAAACTGGGGCGATTAGAAACCTTGTCGAAGTTGAGTTACGGTGTCCGGTGTGCGGCCACGTTTCTTGGGACATTCCGGCGAAAACGAACCTTTCTGTCCCCTCTTCTCCCGACGATCCAAAGAACCCCTAGGATTGTTGAATAGACGAATCTCTTTGTGTTGTTAAATGCTGCACCGCCTTTTGTGAAACTTCAATCTTTCGCCCATAGTTTTTTCGCATTCATATTTTTTGTTGCTTTTGGTCCCGTGCCGCATTTGAACGGTCAGATGCTACCTCAACCTGCACCGGAAAGTGTGCATCCGCTTGTCCAAGCCGTACGTGTTCTTCCAGCGGATGACAAGGCTATTGAGGACGTATCGGCACAACCAAATGTGTGGGCGCAGGTTATAGCCTCCGCCGGGATAAATCCGGAAGCCGAACAATGCCGTGATTGTCATTTCACAGAGCAGACTGCCGAAGACGCACACCCCGGTAAACATCTAGCTCGTCACGCCCCTGAAACATTCGGTTGTGTGCTTTGCCATGGTGGAAACGCCGGCGCTGCAAATAAAAAGGAAGCGCACACCTCAATAGAGGGATTTCCGTTTTTGAAGGGTCACCAGATAGAGGTATCATGCGGCAAATGCCATGTCGAACCTGCCATTCAGGATGCACCCTATCTTTCCGGCGGTCGGTATGTGTTGAATAAATACGGTTGCGTGACCTGCCACCATCTTCCTGTCGAAATTCCCGTTCGACGTTATGCTCCTCGCTTGGATTATATCGGGAATAAAGTCACACGAGCATGGCTGAATCAGTGGCTAAGCGATCCGACGGTGTATCTGCCAGAATCGAAGATGCCGCGCGTTGAAATGATTGATTCGGAGCTCGAGGCGATTGTTGAGTTTCTCAGTAGCTTGCGACTTGAAGAGCAACTTCAACCAATCGAAGGGGTCGGAGATGTTGAAGCCGGAAAACGTCTTTTTGTTGAGAACGAATGTCAAAGCTGCCACGCCTTGCAGGGGGCAGGAGAGACAATTGGACCAGAACTTGCCAAAGTCAGTACAAAGGTGAGTCGAACATGGCTGACATCGTATCTGAAAAACCCGGCGATTCTCCACCCCGAGACAAAAATGCCTAGTTATGACTTTACCGATCAACAGGTTTTGAATCTGACTGAGTATCTGCTTGGAGATGCCGCTCTCAAATCGACGGACAGCGCCTCCAGTCCAGACCTCGAAGGCGGGAATCTATCGGAAGTGGAAAAACCGATTGAGATAGATACTGTAAAGGCGACAAATGGTTTCGAATTGTACATTAGTAAAGGTTGTGCGCAATGTCACGGCATTGGAAAATATATGGGAGTCAACATTACAAATCAACTGCTAGACAACGATATCCAAGATTCCATCCGTCAGATTCAAACACATCGGGGCATTCAGACTGAAGTGCCGGAGATTGACATGCCCGAATCGGATATTAAATTGATGAAAGTTGCAATCTTGGCGCTTCGCCGAAATGAGATTCATAATGCCTTGAAACACAAGCCAATCGGTGGAGCGTTGGACAATCCGGATCAGTTTTTAGATCAGTTTTGGAAGTTGCCTATCCCTGCACAACAAAAAGCACCTGACTACTATAACAAAGAGGTATCGCGACTCAGCCCGGAGGCTTGTGGGATTTGTCATCAACAACAGCTTGAGGATTGGAAAACGTCTAGGCATGCCATCGCCATGGGCCCCGGGGTGCACGGTCAACTGGTTGAGCAAAGTCCGGCAACCATCCTCACTTGCCAGAAATGTCATGCCCCATTATCCGAACAGGTGGAGTTTCTTCCGCCTCGTGAGAATGACGTCAGCAATCAAGCTAATCTGACCGGTAGGGGCAGTGAGTATATTGCAAATAAAGGATATGATGCAGAACTTCAATCTCACGGAATAGTTTGTGCGGCATGCCATGTGCGCTCACACCAGCGTTTTGGTCCGCCATTCTCGGAGCATAAGGCTGCGGCAAGTGTTTTTGCGGAGGGGCATCACGGTGGAGCGGTAGTCTCTTCTGCCTATAGTGATTCTGCGTTTTGTAAGCCGTGCCATCAGTTCGAGGAAAACGGATTCTCGCTAAACGGCAAACTGCTAGAAAATACGTACAATGAATGGCTAGAAAGTCCGCATGCGAAGGAAGGGAAAACTTGTCAATCGTGTCATATGCCGAACCGCCGCCACCAGTGGCGTGGTATTCATGATCGCGATAGTGTGAAGAATGCGCTAAAATTGGATGTAGAAATCAAGAACTTTCAAGAGTCTATAGAAGCAGAAATTCGTCTAACGAACCAGGGAGCGGGACACCATTTACCTACATATCTGACACCGGCGATTTTTGTCACTGTGCGATTGCTCAATGAGGCAGAAACTCTGATTCCAAATACCGAGGCAATTCGAGTGATTCAACGACGTGTACCGCTGTCATTGGATAAAGAGGTATTTGACACGCGAATCCCGGCAGGTGGAACATGGGTATACACATACAAAGTGCCCTTTACCGATGATGCAAGATCCCTGGAAGTTCGACTTGATGTACATCCGGATCATTTTTACAGCGACTTCTTTGAAGTTTACAAATCCAAGACTTTAGAAGGGCAAACGGCAATCAAGCATGCGCTTGAAATCACCGAGAATAGCCCCTACCTGCTAATGACGAAACGAATGCCGCTGTTCGTAGAGTGAAAACATCAAAACTGGTACAGCGTTGGATTGGAGTTTTTTTTGTTCAACTTATGAACAGCGATGTACAGTAGTTGGTCAAGGTTGTGACGATGCCGTGCGTTCGCCGAATGGATACGGTACTTCCGATGCTGGCACGGCATTTGCGAAGAAGAAACCATGCACTGAAACGTGTTTCCTTAACTGTATTGTGCTAACTCAATAAATTACGCCCTAAAACTGGGAGGTTTACAAAGAATGATAAGAAGAATTCATCTTGCCCGTACGTCTTGGATTCTGGCATTCGTTTTTCTCACGCTAGTTCTGAACCTATCTATCCTCTTGCACAGCGAGGCATCGTCATCCAGCAGTCAAATGCAACCAGGTGCCGATGCTCCCTATGAAGACTTAAACCGCGATGTGTTAAAAGCCATTGATCGCGGACTTGAATGGCTGAAAACCAAGCAGGGAGATGATGGTCTATTCGAACATCACCCCGGTATGACCGGGTTGGCAGTTACCGCCTTTTTAAGGCACCCTGAGAACCGGTATGCGGAAACCAACCACCCATTCGTTCAAAAGGCGCTCCAAGCGTTGCTGGAGTTTCAACAACCGAATGGAGCGATCTATAATGTGGACCAGCAGCCGGCACTTCCCAACTACAATACATCGGTTTCACTAATGGCACTGTCGTCCACGGACAATCCTGAATACAAGTTGGCAATCGCAAAAGCACAAAATTTCATCAAAAGATTGCAAGTCCAAGATTCGGAGAGCGTATACTATGGCGGAATTGGCTACGGTAGTCGTGAAACCGTTCACGATCTCTCAAATCTAAATTTTGCAGTCCAAGCGCTGAAAGAGAGTGGATCTGACGATCAACAAGTATGGGATAAAGCCATCAAATTTCTGCAAAAATGCCAGAATAGTAGTGAAACCAACAGCGAGAGTTGGGCTGGTAATGACGGGGGTTTCATCTACGCTCCAGATGGCGAAAGTAAAGCCGGCAGGGATGAAAGCGACAAACCGAGGTCTTATGCGAGCATGACGTATGCAGGCCTTTTGAGTTTCATCTATGCTAACGTTGATAAGGACGATTCACGAGTACAAGCCGCAGTCGATTGGATAAAAAAGCACTTTACCGTTGAAGAAAATTACGGGATGGGGCAAGAAGGGCTTTACTACAATTACCATACCATGGCAAAGGCGTTAAGTGCTTACGGCGATCCTGTCATTGTGGATGGTAAAGGTATGTCCCACGACTGGTACAGGGAACTTGGCGAGAAACTTCTATCTGAACAGAATCCCGAGGGATTTTGGGTGAATGAGTCAAGTCGGTGGATGGAGAGTTTTCCGGTCCTTGTAACTTCGTATGCGATTCTCGCGCTTGAAGCTGCTTATCGCCCCTAGCTTCAGTCGGAAGAATCGATTCATCCTCTGAGCGCACATTGCCGAGGAACATTCGAATACCTAAGGTAGGCACTCCACGCGTCCATCAATTGTAACCATCACCTGTCCTCGGCTTGACATTCGCCGCAGTAGCCGAGTATTTCATTTCGAAACTTGATAGGCTTGAATTGGTTGAGATCGCAAATACCCTTCTGAAGTTTATCAATCTCGGGATTTGTGAACTCAATAATCTTGTTGCACCGAAGACAGATAAGGTGAGCGTGTTGCTGTTCTTGGAGTGCGTGGACGTGTTCGTAGTAGGTATTCTTCCGAGCATCAATAATCTCTGTGAGGAGACCACTCCTGACGAGAAGGGGCAAGGTGCGGTAGATTGTCGCTCTGGAAGCCGAGTACCCTTTCTCGCGAATGTGCACCAATAAATCCTCCGCTTGAAAGTGCCCTTCATAGGAAAAGACCTGTTCGAGAATAACAAGCCGCTCCGATGTAAGCCGTAAACCACCGCTCTGGAGGAATTGTCGAAACTGTTCAACAAATTTGGGATGAGTTTGTGTTTTCTCTCTCGTTCTCATTGCGGCAGTGTTCTTTTCAGGCTGATGATAAACATGATTTAAGCGTCGAAATTCTCCTCAATCCTCTTCATTCATTCCAGCAATTCTCATTATGGAACTAAGAGCCTATGGAGCCAAGCCAGTTTTGAGTTGTTTCAGCATGAAATCAAGTAATCGATTCGCTGAGAACGTCCATTTAAGTGCAAATTCTTACAAAATCAAATGATTTTGGCCCAAAAATGACAAAAAATGAACTTGAGACCCACTGTTCAGACAAGTTCTAATCGACACAATCGATTGGCAAATTCAAAATGAGAATTGCTGCATTCATTCACGGTAGGTCGCAATTACATTCTGTGCTTGTTTGCGCGTTCTTGGTCAAGTAGTTTCGGTTTCCAGTGCAATCCAGCCGAATAACCGCCGAATTTACCGTCACTGCGGAGCACGCGGTGACATGGAACTATAATCGACAAGGGATTGGCGCCTTCCGCCCTACCAACTGCCCGCGTGGCAAGTGGATTCCCAATTTCTCTGGCTATCCAACTGTAACTGCGGACTTCACCGTACGGGATTCGGTAGGTGGCTTTCCAAACCATCTGCTGGAATTCCGTTCCCTCCCGGAGATCGAGATCCAGGTCAAACTCCACAGGTTCGCCACTGAAATAACGTCGGAGAAGATCCACCGCTTTGGATAAGCCTTCTTTAGACTTCGTCGCCTTCCTTCCCCGAAGCAGACTATCCTCAACGTCCGCCTCATTCGATTTGCCAAAAACTACCCGCGAAATACCGCGCTGGGATTTGGCAACACCTACCCAGCCGAACGAACACTTGAAACAGGTATAGTTCATAGTTATTTAGGCCTCCAAGTTATCGCTCAATTCTACAACAGCGATGGGGGCAGCATTAATATTCAATGGCACTCCTAATGATCACATCCCGCTCTTGCAAAACGGAAGCACTGTTACCGTTGCGTTGACGGGCCCATCCCTTGTTATAATCTTGACTTTACTGCCAGCATCGGTATAAGCCATCCGCACATAGCCGAGAGCAATGGTTTTATCTAGCGATGGCGACGTGACCGCACTCGTAATCCAACCAATTTCCTTGTCACTATCAACGATTAAATCGTTTTTTGCAGGTAGTGTGTCGCATTCAATTTCAAGCCCTCGGAGAAGTCGATTCGGGTGTCCGCGGTATTTCATACGTGCGACAATCTCCTGACCAATGTAGCAGCCTTTCTCAAAATCAATAGCGTGTTCTAGCTCAGCTTCTAGCGGAATGACCGAGTCGGACAGTTCGGCACCATACCGGGGAATTCCAGCTTCAATGCGAAGAGAATTGAGCGCCGTCAATCCAATCGGTTTCACATTAAATTCTCGTCCTTCTGCCCGAAGAGTTTCCCAAAGCCATCCCATCGACTCAGCCGCGACGTAGAGTTCATAACCAATCTCACCGGTTTCGTCCGACCGGAAACAAGCAATCGGGTTTCCCTCTACCTCTTGGCAGATAGAGTGGTATTCCTTGAGCTCTGTAACGTCGATTCCGAGGCAAGTTTGAACGAGGTCTTCTGACTGGGGACCATGTATAGCGATTACTCCCGTCCTATCCGTGCAATTTTCGAGGATTACATCGTCCGCGATGATATATTTGTCCAATTCGTTGAATAGGATTTCAGTTGTCTCGGCATTAGTGGAAATACCGATGCCGTCCTCGAATGCGCACACCTTCATGTCTGAAATGATTTTCCCGCGATTGGTCAGCATCATTGCGCAATTCCCCTCGCCGACTTTCAGTCCTTCCACATCATTAGAGTTAATTCGATGGAGGAACGTAGCCCTATCTTCACCCGTCAACCAAAATCTGCCGCGATGAGAAAGATCTATGATTCCGATTTCGTTTCTCACTGCGAGATGTTCTTCAATGGGATTAGCAAAATGGGCGACAAGATCCCAATCGCCATGGCTTGTGGCGAATGTCGCTCCAAGGGCAGTATGCACGTCATAGAGAGGCGTTCGTTTCATCTGTTAGACCGAAAAAAACGGGTTGTCGCGGATTCGAAGTCTTCATAGCGCTTGACTACTCTACAAACGTTAATTATAGCGCACAGCCACAAGGAAGTCAAAAGTATCTAAAGCTTGCTATGCAATGACGGGAGGATGCATCCTACCTTCACTGTACCGAGCCGAGTGCAGTATTCACGACTACGTGCTCTGTTAGCGTATGTATCGAAAAACAATCGTCCGATTGAGACGAATATCGCCAAAGTTGTGGAGTAGCGGTTGAACAGGCCTTTGAGTGATTATAGATAATACCATTTCTCTTAAATAACGGTGCATATGATGTCTGTATTATATCGCTTACCTTCTACGTAGGCGGGGATCAAATGAACGGATAGCGAATGCGATAGAGATCTTATCTTGCCCCGCCGGCTTTGCGCGGAGGTGAGACTTCTTGTTCCGCTTCACGCAAATTTCTTGACCTGATTCACGCGATTAATGCACAAGCATTTTAGAGAAATGGTATAAGATAGGCAAGGCTTTGAACTCTTCCGGATAATCGCTTGTTAATGTCAAGTTCATGAAATGCAATCAGCCCTGTGATTGCTCAGAAATTCCGCGAGAGCCGCAAGATATAATTGGTGACGCGCCGCCTCTCTAGCCCGCGGACAATCTCGAAGCGTAAGGTGTCGGGAACCCCTCCATACGGTATTGCATTTGTGAAGAGAGAGAAGCCGAGACCGATTGAGGCATTTGCACGCGAAAGGCTAAATTGTTCGCTATCAAACCAGGCGTCGCCGGCATCAAGGAAGATTGACACCGCTCCGTTTACGACTTCACCCTTGCCGATGTGCCTAAGTCTCTGGATAACTCTGTATTCAACATTCAACGCGAGCATGTTGTCGCCAATGAATCTATTGAAGCCAAAACCACGCACTATGTGATTGAGGTTTAGATAATGCAACCTTTGTCGAGGCAACGGGGAGTTTGAAAGACCACCCATAATTCGAAAATCAAGATTATGACCATTAGGTAAACGGTTGTATCTTACTACCTCAAATTGGTACAAGGCAAAATTGAAGTCACTATTGAATCGGCTGCTTGAATACTCGACAGAAAGAGAACTCCGCCATCCCTGTGTCGTGTGTTCGCTGGGCCAAGGTATTAGCCTAAACGGACGATTGATGAAGGATCTGTAATCTCTAGTATCGAAATGATAAGAAACCTTCAAGCTACGCACTGTCCCCTCGTCAATGCGGGCATTGCCTCGCTTCGGAGAATTTCGCGAAAACAGGCTCCAGTCCGTAACTGTTAAGAGCCTCTCATGTTGTTCATCGGTAAAACTGAGAGCAATCTCCGTGGAAGTCATCAACTTCTGGGTTAACCACGTTTGATAGCCTTTGCGTTGATAGAAATCGACGAGAGACGTTCCGAATATTGCTGATGACAACAATCCCTCTTCCACGTATGTTGATGCGCTATGAACAACTCCGGTCATATTGTACCAAGCTCCGCCCATGCGCAATTCGCGGGTGTCAAACCACGATTTTTCTATGCCGAGCTGAAAATTCTCGATTGAACTAGATAACCCGACGCTCGCGCCGCCGAAGATTCGTCCTTTAACGTATGCCTCAGTGGAGAGTTCGCCGCTGCCTCCCAAAATTAATCCGTGTACGCGATTGAAGCCTACGCGCGGCACGGCATAATATTGAATGGGCGAATGTTCTTCCACAGTGATGATTAACACATTATTCCGTCCTTCTCGCTGCGCGTGCCAATCCCGAACGTCCTTGAAGAATGCATTGCGTTTCGCGAGTTTTTCGCGCATGAGACTTATTTGCGCCTCGGTTTTCAATCTATTATAGATATCACCCGCTTGCACTCTTAACATTTGGGTCAATTCGTACCGCTTGATCCGTTTGTTTCCGATAAAACGGACTTCGTCCAAGCGTCCCTCGTCAATGATAAGTTCCAGCTCGCGTGGAGTACGCCTCTCTTCCGTTTTTACAAGTTCGTAACCGTGATTCTTGTAAAGTTTCGTGATTAGTTGAGATTTCGTGTTTAGGTCCCCAATGGAGGTGCGCCCGCAGTTTAATCCAAACCACTTACGCAGCATTGTCGATTGAAATTGTGTGTTCCCCTTAAGTTCAAATTTTTCATGTACGGAGAATGGAAACTCCGTAACGTGGATACGTAAAGCAAGTCTGAGCGGAAGCGATGAATCATTCTCGTCCCTCATTTCATCTTCTTCGGTAGCGGGTTGCGGCACTTCTGTTGAATGCACGTCATCCATTTCAAGAGGATTAACGTCGGTCTCTCCATTAACCGCGTCAAACGGGACGGTGTCTAACCTTGCCTTCCGAAGCCATGGATGTTCCTCAAGTTCACCAACGAGCCATGACAATTGGCTAGCAGTAATAACTTCCCCAATTTGAAACGGGATTTGCCGAACGATTTCTGGCATCGGAATTTCACTGTTGCCCTTAATCTCTATTTCGCCTATCTCTAGTTGTTCCTCGATTCCAAACATCGCCGATTCTTCACTAACTGTGGTAAATTGAAGCCTCCCCATTCGATCTCTGTAATGGGGCCACCACGGTGTCTGCGTGTTGTAAGTCGGCATCCAATAACTGAATTCACTGTTTTCATAAGCTCTGCGGAGCAGGTTTAATCGCCAATTACCCGTTGATTCTGGTTCCAGGAAATCGCGCAGTAAGGCAATTTCAATGCTCCAGTACCGAGATGTGATTTGGGTTTCGACCTCGACTTGCGCGGTATCGGGATGTGAATTGCCGCCTTTCCGATTTCGGTTCGGCTTGACTTGTGAATTTCGCACAATCTTTCCGCCCGATTTGCGTTTACGATTGTCGTCGGATTCGGTAACCGTCGGCGCGAACCGATGATTCGGCGGATAATCTGCCTTGACCGTCTGGCTGAATACGGTTCCGATCGGATTGACGATTAGGTGATAGTACAGCTTAGTTTCTGGATTGGGATCGACCAGAATCTCTATCGAATCGTCCTGCCACACTGCCGAACCTGTCTCTGTCTGTGAGATATGGAGTTTTCCCATGTCATAACTATAAACTTTGATTCCGATGTACAGGTAGCGCTCATCCCACATAAGGTATGCCTGTGTGGGCTCGTCAGGTTGTGCTGTCCCGTCTGCATTATAAAAAGGGTGTAATGCCACCGCCTTTGACCAAGCTTTTTCAAACAGATTGCCATCAATTACTGGTGATAGCAGCGCTCTGGGCACCGGCTGAACGCTGTCTGCTTCGCTCTGAAAACTTGCAGATCCAGTCGACGTTTCAGCGTCGGCAGATGTGCCTTCAAGGGGAAGGATTTCGACTTTGGCGTCCGCAGTCAATCGGAAAAGGGGACCACCTCCATTAATCCAACCGTGCAGTGAGTCCCCTTGGAATGAGCCTTCGACTTCAACCGGGAGATTTATGGACACTGCACGCGGGTCTTGGCTCTTGGTCTGAATCTCTACCTCGGCTTGGAACGAATTGGGAAGTCGCAGCGTAATCCCTCCACCCATCGCGGTCAAAACGGTTGGAGCGGTAATCTCATCCAACACGACAAGATTGATGTCTCCTAAAGCGGTTTCAAATTGGTTCGTTCGATCGGTCAGAAGAATGTTACCGTGGATGTCTCCTCCGCCGGAATAAACTTTATACCCTCCCATTGTTTCGTTCAGGTGAATCTCACCGATTTCTGCTTTTAATTCAATATCTCCTCGGATTCGATTGACCCGAATATCTCCGTTCTGTGTTCGAATTTTGAGAGAGACATCTGGCGGCGTTTCGACAAAGCAATCTAATCTTGTCAACTCCACTTTTGAGTCGGGAGCCGCAGGTAGTCTTGGTGCAAGTGAGAGCACATTATCCATCTTTGAGGCCGACAGGTCTACGCCTCCAAAATATTCCCTCACACTGTCCTCGTCTGCCCCGCGTCCGCGTTTCTCAAGTCTGACGATGATTTCCTCACCATCGACTGCATTTACTTCTACACTTCCAGCGAGCGACAGATCTAGATTGATTGTGTAGATATTATTGAAGTTAAAGCGCTGTTCGGAGGTAATAGGGGTGGCTACGTCTAAAGGTTCCGATATTATCGTAGTAGTTGCCTCAAGAGACTCGGAGAATGATGCGGCGATGTCGTCAATCTGTGCGTGGGAGGCATCAATAGGTATAGCGGCAAAAACGAGGCAGCAATAGACACGCAGGATGGGATTAAAAATAGCGTACAACTTATGAGGTTCTCGGGGGTGAATATGCATTCAAAATCAATACTTGAGGTGGTTTGCGGTATCTGAACTGAGTGCAAGTAACTGAGAGATGGTGGGCAGTGCCCACCCTACAATTCGTTCGGCAGTGCTCGTGAGGCTCGGGATTGTGTGATAAAGAGAGCATGCCTATAGATGGATTAAGAGGCTAGGCTTGTTGATTACAGAAGGACAGCACACTCTATCTTATTCTAGGCTCTGTTGACAGATCTTCGAAATCGTATGCGTCCTTTAACCGATGGTTTTGCCTATCATTATTCCCACTTTATACGGATTGCTCACACTAGTTTTCGCCTATTGGCACAAACATCGGCAGAAACGCTTAGACGTGAAATCGTGAACACAATCTACTATATTTTGAAACAATTTAAAGCAAACAGCCGTCTTGAAATACGAGACTCAGGTGTTGGGTGCGGCAACAGGTTGGTTCTCGAAAGTAACAATCTCCGCTAGCGGCATAAAATTGTTCTTCTCAAGAAGCCGCTTTAATTCTTCAAATTTTTCTCTTGAGATGATAAGATCGGTTGGAGAGATTTCACCAAAGATGTGTTTCGCAATTTGCTTGCTAGATTTCAGTTCTTGAGCGAGGCGTTCATTTTTACAGCGAAGCAGCATCACATCCATAAAATAGACCTGCCCATACCGCGCTCCCCACTCCTGAATCGAAAGTTTGATGTTCTGCGGAATATCTGTCTTGGAGTAGGTCTCCAATAATTCGAGAATTTCGCCTACCAACATACCTGAACGCAGGCTATTGTAGATGGATTGGGGCGTAAGTTTATAGGTAATAACCTGACTGGCTTGATGAATTTCTGCGATGAGATTGAGTTTCCAGCGAACGTCGGGAGTGAGGTTGCTTGACGCCAGAATCTCGTAGTTGGGCTGGACGACAAAGGAGGATTCCCGTTCATAATCCTCAATTGATTCCCCCGATAAAAGGCGCTTTCCAATCTCAGTAAGCTGGATGGCCGTATCATCCCCCGCAGCGGCAAAGTTCACACACCCCATGTAAGTCAGATAATTGGTAAATCCGCGTTCAAGGTGTGAGTAAAGCGTCTGTTCCCAAGATTCCGCCACGGAGAACCGTTGTATCTGATCCAGAATTGATGAAAGTTTGACCCACCGGTTTTCGGAGAGAATGCGTAAGAGGGAAAAGGCTATTGTGAGCGGACGACTGGGAAACACGTCATATTCAAGCCAATAGTCATAGATAGTTGCAAGTTTTTCGGCGTTAGATTTACGGATCCATTCATGCCCAAGCGGCAAGCAGTGTAGGTTGTTGGATTCGTTCAGTTCGACGAGTTGGTGACGCTGACAGAAGTGGTAAATAAAATGCAGACGATCTGTAGTTCCGTCAGGCGGGTTGATGCGATCGTAGATTTTCGTCGTGTCTTCGGTAACTTCAAAAGCGTTGAGAAGCCGTTTCTGAGCGTGTTTGTGGACCGTGAATCGTTGTGTAAGCCGTATTCCGTCCCGCGACGCGGTTGATAGGAATGTAAATATGTCCTGAATGAGTGCAAATCCATCGCTGCGAATGGATTTGGGTGCTGCTTCTGGAGAAATGAGTGCAGCATTTATCTCGTCTGAAAAGACCTGTAACAACAGCGATTGAAGGTCTTCCGGAATCACGTAAACGTGTCGGAAATGGCCAGTTGATACATGGAAAACCAAACCTGATTCATGTAAAACCTGTCGCACCTGTTCGGGGGCACGCGACCAACCGCGACAAAGTTGTTTGAGTTTCTGGTTAAAGAGATCGACGGTCACTCCATGTGAACCGGATAAAAATGTGAGTGTGGTTAAAACAGAGCGTTCGTGAGGATTAAGGCGGGTGACCCTCTCTTTCAACCAAGTGATGTTAAGCACTCTTTCGGGAATTTTTTCTCGGAGGCTTTGAACAGATAACTGGCTAGGCAATCCGATTCTCTTTGCAACTAACCGGCAATACTCCTTGGGGGCACGTTGGATAATCTCTTTGTACGCCGTTGTTTCGCTGGATGGGTTCATAGACGATAGGATGTGAAGCAGCACATTTTAAGGTATGAAATTTGAACGATAGAATGGCACACAAGCAGCTATACTCCGCGCTGTCAGAAATTGCGTCTTCTGTAGGAGCGATCTCCAGGTCGCGACCCTCGTAAGAGGGAACTCCGATTCCCGACCTGCTGGTGCTACGTAAGTCCTATTAGAACCAATTATCACTGGGTAAGAAAGCGCAATAATACCCAACGCAAAGTATAGAAGCGCTGCAGGCTTAGAGACAGTTTGAAAAACCAAATTGGATGACAATACCCCAAAAGAGACGGGGGCAGATTCTCGTCTGGTTCTCGAAATCGATTTTGGGGTGATATTACTTCTGTTTAGCTTCCAGTAACTCCAGAGCCTTAACCACAAAGTATAGAAGTGATAGCAATAAAAATAGCCATAGGTAGATGTGGACAATAGCTTGCAGCGTTCCAACGATTGTCCCATATATACCTGACATCCATAAGACGTGACTCCAATCGAAATCCTGATTGTCTGCGGTAAGTTTACGCACATCTTCGTAAAGCTGAAAAATTCTGACACCACGCGAAACACCGACCAGATAAGTAGCCAGTTTCACATACCTAAAGAAAGATAGGCTAATCTCATCCTTTATGACACGGCTAAGAATGGCAGTTATTGGCCTCTCAAAAACCTTGACGACGCAAAATGAGACGATCGCAGCCACTAACAGTGGAACGAACAGAAATGCAGAAAACATATTTCCTCCATTTGAGTCTTAATGCCCATGTTCAGATGATGCAGAACTTTGATGAACCGCTGAGAAAAACCCGTACACACTTCTTCGAAATGGTAATATAATTACTTCAAACCGCCTCTCAGCTTACATTGTCTTCTATCATGCTTTTCTTTGCTCGAAAATCTTAACGATTATGTATGAAATTAAAGCAATCACAAATAAAACCAAGTACATCTGGGCGATTGCGTGAAGTGTCCCAGTGATGCGCACCATAATCAAACTACATATCATGATTAGCCATAGATTTTCCCTGATGTCCGTCATCAAATCGTCATTCAACGCTGAAGTCTGTGAATCTAATGTCAGTTCACTCAAATAGTTGTCTAGCATATATTCTTCGGACCAATGACCAATCAGACCACCTGAAATACCAAAAAGGTAAGTCGCGTATTTGACATACTTCGTGAACGCAACGTTGATTCTATCCTGAATGATACGCCTGGAAATGGCGAATATTGGCTTCTCAAACACCTTTACAACACAAAATGAGATGAATACAGCGCAGACCAGTGGGAATACCAAGAGTATTAAATACGGTATGGAAAAAAGCATATATTCTCTATTTTCGTGTTAGTGTATCATGTTCAGATAGGAGAGAGATTTGATGGAATACCTAAACTATAAGCAAGTCGCTTCGCTTACCTGAAATCATGGGTGAACCTGTAATCCTGCGTTTTGAGAATCGAGGGTGGTTACTCATTTCTTTCCGATGAGATTCAAATGATTTGGACCAACTGTGCTCAACGTCGTTCGCATGTAGATTTTATCGGTTCTTAAGGGTTACGTGTGGGAATGCAACTTGCTACAGGATGGCGCGTTCACCCTATGAGTTCAAATCGATTACAAAAACTCCCAATTACGCTTCTGATGATTTCGGCAAGGCTTTTGTATGGATCAAGCGACTGGATAACGATCGACTGAGTGGACAGCGAAGGCGATAGCTCATCCTGATGGAGATCCCCTGCGCACCGGCCTCTAGGATTATTTTGGAAAGATGTCCAATCCCATTTTCCACACTTAACTCTGATGAGCCATTTTATCAAAGGTCGTCTAGTTTGTCAAGGTCGCCAGATCTTGGCGCCAGGGGAAACGCATCTAGATTTTCTGCCTGACAAAAAAGCAAATCGGGCTAAGTTTGTGATAATTTTTTTGGGAGTCGTAGGTTGGGTTGAACGGAATTCGTTAATGATTGCTAATCTTAGAGGACCTTTCGAGTGTCCACTTTGCCTGAACCTGCCAAAATTTGAGTGAAACCCAACATTAATCGTACATTCTACCGCCGTGAGACATCCTCTATTATTAGATGCGTTTCCCCTGATCGTGGCGCAACCTCGAATTATGTGTTAAGGGTTATGAAAAGAACAAGTGTATTTGTCCTCTTTTCCTTTATAATAACACTGTCCTCCTGTTTTCGCTCTGCCGATTTGACACCGGCAATGTACAACAGCGCTTCAAATCGTCATCATCAACTTACCGACAGGACGGTTGGCGGATCGGAGGACGAATGGATGGCACTTATCAAAGAATTTGAGACAGTTGTCGCCGCCAATCCTAGCGGCGAATGGGCAGATGATGCTCAATACGCCATCGGTTCATGCTGGATTTGGCTATCGAAAGGTACGGATCCGGTGCGCATCCGACATGCGATACACGCACTCGAAAAACTTCTGGAAAACTACCCTGACACACCTCTAATCGCTGACGCGCATTACTGGCTCGGAACTTGCCACTTTCAACTCGGCGACAACAACCACGCTGCGATACACTTTCAGAAGGTAACCAACGACTTTTTCAACCATTCCATATCCGAGTTAGCGCAATTTGACCTAGCCCGAATCTACGAAAAACAGAATAATTTGGCAGTCGCAATTTCAATGTACGAATCCGTTTCGGAACGAAGCAGTAATTCGCATCTTGTCACCCGGGCAGAGGGACGCATCCGAAGTATTCGATTAGGGCTAACCTCTGATACAACTGAATCGGAATTAGAGGAAATTGGTTCGATCGGGCATAACATGCCATCGGAACGGCGCTCGTTGGCGCCGCCGACCGACGAATTTCTAGCTATGCCGGTCATAACTGCACCCCCTCCCAAGACTGATGATGGACATGATCGAACGGAAGGTCAATCTGTTCCGCAAATACTACTTTCTGATGAAGTTGAAATTGCTAGTCTTCCATCTACCGATGGCCAGTTAGAAACAACCGCACCGACGAATGAAAGACGAACAACCCAGTCACAGAAAAATGAGAGGCGTAATCCGGCACGGAACGTAATACCGGAAAAACCACCAGCCAACGCCGACGCCAATCTCACATTGCCGCGTCAGCTTGGTCTTGAAGTTAAGACAGTTGTTATCGATCCGGGACACGGTGGCAAGGATCCTGGAGCGATAAGCAACTCGCAGGTTTATGAGAAGAGCGTCGTACTGGAACTGTCGCTCATACTGCGTGACGTGCTGGTAAGTCGGGGTTATAATGTGCGACTGACGCGCGATAACGACATCTATCTTCCCCTCCGAGAACGCACCCGAAAAGCTACCATGCAAGGCGCGGACCTGTTCATTAGCATTCACGCCAATGCCGCCTTCCATACCCGTGCATCGGGTGTTGAAACTTACTACTTGGCGCTGGCGTCTGATGAGACGGCGAAACGCACCGCCGCTCGCGAAAATAGTGACGCGGGATACGGTATCAAGGAACTCGATAAACTTGTGAGAGAGATCCTTAAAGAGAGCAAAAGCGTGGAGAGTCGTCGGCTCGCTCAGTGTGTTCAGACACAGTTGGCCAGCTCCACACGGGCGACAGATCGTGGCGTGAAACATGCCCCCTTTGTCGTGCTAATTGGTACAAAGGTTCCGGCTATTCTTGTTGAGGTGGGTTTCCTGTCGCATACCATAGAAGCCGACAAACTGACGAAAAAAGCGTATCAGCATAGCATCGCGGAAGCCATTGCAAATGGGATTGACCGCTATGTATCAAGTGATTCGGAAACCACTGTAAGAGGCGATCGTGGTGTCCAATGAGTAGGTAATACTATTTCTCTTGAGTAACAGTGCATATGATGTCTGTATTATATCGTTTACCTTCTACGTAGGCGGGGATCAAACGACCGAATAGAATCAAATGAGCGAATAGCGAATGCGATAGTAAATCCCGTGCGATAGAAATCCCATCTTGCCCCGCCGGCTTTGCGCGAAGGCGAGACTTCTTGTTCCGCTCCACGCAAATTTCTTGACCTGATTCACGCGATCAATTCGCAAGCATTTTAGAGAAATGGTATAATGAGGTGAAACACGGTAACATCGTCGGCGATTCAAGGAGAATTATAATAATGAGAACAAGCGTGGCTATACTTGCAACATTTTTAATCATCGGCGTACTCTCGGCAAATATTCCTCAACCTCGTACGAGCCAAGCCAAAGCGGATCCATACCAAAAACAACGCGAGCGCATGGTTTCTACGCAAATTGACTGGCGTGGTGTGAGCGCTGGCCGTAAAGGAGTGCGCGACGAAGCCGTATTGGACGCCATGCGGCGAGTGCCGCGTCACGAATTCGTGCCTAAAAAGTACAAATCTAGCGCTTATACTGATCGGCCACTGCCAATCGGGTACGATCAGACCATCTCGCAACCGTACATCGTTGGATTCATGACCGAGATGCTCAAAGTCGAGAAGGAGCACAAAGTTCTTGAGATTGGCACCGGATCCGGATACCAAGCCGCAGTTCTCGCGGAAATCGTTGACAATGTCTATAGCATAGAGATTATCAAAAAACTCGGCGAACAGGTGAAAGCTCGTCTTAAACGGCTTAACTACAAGAATATCACCGTGAGAATTGACGACGGCTATTTTGGCTGGGAAGAACACGCGCCTTTCGATGCTATTATCGTCACGGCAGCCGCGGATCACATTCCGCCTCCACTTGTACGTCAACTCAAGCCTGGAGGACGAATGGGAATTCCGGTTGGCGGGCGGTTCCAAGTGCAGAATCTATTGATTGTCGAAAAAGCCTTGGACGGAACAGTCACGACAAAACAGGTTATGCCGGTTCGGTTTGTACCGCTAACACGCAGCCAAAAGAAAGACAGAAAAAATAAGTGAGGCATTGCTATACTCAGCACCGGTTAATTTTGCGCAATTGTGCACCGAAGGTCTGTAGGAGCGATCTCCAGGTCGCGACCCTTGTACGAGGGAACTTCGATTCCCGACCTGCTGGTGCTACGTAAGACCTAATTAGAAACAATTATTACTAGAAAAGAAAGCGCAATAATACCCAACGCAAATGTACGTTGCGATTCAGTATCCCTCCCCGTTCCCCTTCCCTTCACGATTGACTGCCGCCATCCGTGCGCCTTTCTTGATTTCTTGCCCACTGCGCCTCCGTTTCCGACATGCCGTATCCGTCGCTTCCCGAACGGAAATTTGCACTTGAACGTGATTGCCAAATGGGATAACATCCAACCGCGAGGTATCAGAACAGATGCGGGTTTTCGGAATCGACTGGATTGCGAGTTGAGGTGCGCAATCTTACGGCGTGCCACGGCTCCCGGACTATCACACGCCAGTTGCCGGATTCGGGTCTCATTCACGGAAGAGAGAAAACAAACGCTCATGAGTACATTCGCGCACCAAATCAAGACTTGGATACCCATACTGTTGAAGACAAGAAAGTGAAAGAAAAGTTGCAAAAATCGTTGGACTCTCTGGTGGCCGAATACGTGGCAAATAATCCTTGTTCACGGGCGATGTGTGAGCGGGCGAAACAATCGTTACCGGGAAGTAACTCCCGTTCAGGGTTGTATTTCCACCCCTTTCCACCCTATATCAGTCACGGTGAGGGCGTCCATTTAATTGATCTGGACGGTCATTACCTGTTGGATTTCGTCAATCAGGCGACAGCGCTTATTTTGGGACACGCCCATCCCGAAGTCGTACGTGCACTCCAGGAGCGGGTCGCAAAGGGTACCGCCTTTTCACGACCAACAGCTCTTGAAGTTGAAATGGCAGAGCTACTAATGGAACGGATACCTTCCCTCGAACGAGTGCGCTTCTGCAGTTCAGGTACAGAAGCCGTAATGAACGCTATCAGGTCAGCGAAGGGATTTACGGGCAAACCCAAGATAGCCAAGTTTGAAGGCGCTTACCACGGCACAAGTGAATTTGCACTGGTGAGTTGCAGTCCACCATTAAACGATGCGCTTGGGCCGCCAGAGCGACCGAATTCGGTGCTGTCCTCCGCGGGACTCACGGAGTCCACGGCTGACGGCGTAATAGTGCTGCCATTTAATGACGCGGAGGCCTGCGAGCAGATAATCAACGAGCATGCCGATCAGTTGGCTGCGGTCATAGTCGACCCGTTGTCGACTGGCGCAGGGTTCACCCTTCCCGAAAATGGATTTCTCGCCAAGTTGCGGGAGATGACCATACGTGCAGATGTACTGCTCATCTTCGACGAAATCATCAGCTTCAGATCCGCGCGCGGTGGAGCGCAGGAAACATACAACATCCGACCCGACTTAACATGTCTCGCCAAAGTCATCGCTGGCGGCGTACCGGGCGCAGCCTTCGGAGGACGCGCGGATATTCTAGCGCTATACGATCCAACAACTGCGGGCCCAAAGATTCATCATGCGGGCACCTACAATGCAAATCCACTAGCCATGGTTGCGGGACTAGCGACGCTCCGAATCATGACGCCGGACGCTTATGACAAGATTGCAGGATTGACTCGACGGCTCGCAAAAGAATTGAAAGCAGTATTTGATGAAGTTGGTGTTGAAGCGCAGGTCTCGACAGCGGGATCGCTGTTTAAGGTGCACTTTATGCCGCAGGTACCGTCCAACTATCGTGAATCCGCGCAAAATGATGGGTTAATGCACAATTGGCTGTTTTTTGCACTTCTCAATCAAGGGATCCACTGGAGAGAGGGTGGGAATGTCTCGCTGCCAATGGACGATAGCCATGTAGACAGATTGATTTCATCAGTGATGAACGCTTTCCAACAGTTGTAGTCGAATTCTTGTAACTGTTTAGTGCATCGTTTGATTCGTAGTATTACAGTTCGTCGCGCGTCCGGTCTGGGGATGTAAGCCCCCGATTAGCCGGAATTAGTATTGTACTTCCCTACTCGGCGCGTTCCCTGTCCCCCGCTCGGTCTGGATTGGCAAATCCAGACCGATGAACTAAACAATTACGAATTCTTATACCACAAAGAGAGATTGACGTAGGTGTGACGCACCGCTAGCGATCATCAAAGAGGCTCTCAAACTTGGTTTCGATCTCTGCCAATTGAGGAAATGAGGGTATGAAAGTTCTTGGATTTGTAACTCAAGTGCTTGCCGTCATTACAATATGCGCACTCCTTTTTCTGTTCATCAGACATTATAGATGGGGGTATCAATGGCTACGACGGTGGTTCCATCACTGGACACAGATTTGGACGGGTGTGGTCATCGGAAAATACATCTACACTCAGGAGAAGTCTGAAATTCAACATTGTGTCTTTGAATTGTGCAACGGACAGTCGATTGAAACGCATGAGGTCTGGCCAACTACATGGAAACAAGCTCAGATTGGAGATTACCTCACGAAGCAGCGTTGGCGCAGTGCGGTGGAAAATCGCCCGATGCTAAGGAGCGAAGCACCGCAAGTCACCAGTATTCTTTTATCCCGGCTTTCAATTGAAGACGAGGCGGCACGTTCGCGCACCGTCGAAGCCCTCGGCCAGATAGGCGTTCCTGATGTGAATATAACATCCCGTTTGGTTGAGATATTGAAGAACGATACCGATCAATTGCGATCTCGAGCGGCAAGTGTTTTAGGGCAATTTGGTGAGGTAACGCAAGGGGCTATTCCAGCTCTCGAAAAGGCGTTGGCGGATAGCGCGGCGCGGGTTCGGATGAATGCCGCCTGGGCATTGGGCGAAATGGGTTCACCTGCCCGGTCGACGGTCGCCGCACTCATCAAACTACTGAAGACCGAACAAGACCCGAAAGTACGATTCAACATCCTTCAAACATTAAAGAAATTTGGCACAACCGAAGCCATAAAGGCAGTTCAAAAAAGTCCGAAGGTCGAGATTTGAACTTCAACGCAATCGCCTTGATTGAGTATCTTCAAAAAATTGTAATAGACAGTCATGTTAGACACTCAAAGCCGTTACCCGCTCGGCTTGGATTGCCAAATCCAAGCCTTGGCCAATGAGATTGCCAGTCCGTAGGAGCAATACAACGTGTAAACCATCTCGTTGACCAATACAGTATCTTCAAAAAATCCATCGGATCGAGCATTTAGACGGGTCAGATAATCTTATAATTGTCAAACTTGGATTTATACTCCGCGCTGTCAGAAGTTGCGTCTTTTGTAGGAGCGACCTCCCGGTCGCGAACTCTTTGATTGCATTAAATATTTACCGAGAAAACCACTTAGTGGTTCATTCGCTAAGTGTTTAATGCTTAATGAAACCATCAAGCGAATGGATAATGAGTGATCAACTGAGCGAATAGTGAAGGCGATAGTAGATCCTGATAGAGATCCCTTTTTCTTCAAAACTCGGTTTCTTCCCGGAGTCAAAGTGGCTTCAAGGTAATGGTTGAATCCACTCATCACGGGCAATTAAGGATTTATAATCATGGCAATCACTTCATCACATAAATCACAGTTCAGACAATGTTAACTGCCATCACCCAACACTTACCATATGTTTTTAAAAAATAAACCACTTAGTGGTTCTATCGGTAAGTAAATGTGATTAAGTGTTGGGTGTAGGTGCGGTTAGAAACCGCACCTACCAGCGAGGTGAGCGGTTTATTGTGACAGTCTCGTAAGGATTAAATACTTAGCGAATGAACCACTTAGATAAACAACAACACCTCAATGAGGGAGAACTACAACATGAAAACAGTACGGGTCCATGAATTTGGCGGACCTGAGGCCCTACAGTATGAAGACGCACCCGTACCTGAGCCGGGTGCTGGAGAAGCCCGCGTCCGAATCGAAGCCATCGGTCTGAACTTCATTGATTGTTATCATCGTAAGGGATTATACCCTGGGACGCTACCGGTCACGCCCGGAATGGAAGCGGCCGGAGTCGTGGATGCGGTCGGATCGGGAACGGACGGGCTTGATGTGGGAGATCGCGTCGCTTATGCCACGCACCAAGGTTCTTATGCCGAATTCACTATCGTTCCCTCAGAAAAGTTGGTGCCGGTACCAGACGGAGTTAGCACTCAGGGTGCGGCGGCGGTGATGTTGCAGGGAATGACCGCCCATTACCTTGCCTTCACTACCTATCCGCTCGGCTCGACGGATACCGCCCTCGTTCATGCCGCAGCCGGCGGTGTCGGATTGCTCCTGGTCCAAATGGCGAAACGTGCGGGCGCTCGCGTCATTGGTACCGTTTCTACGGAGGAGAAAGCAGCCTTGGCAAGACAAGCCGGCGCCGATGAAATCATACTCTATACGCAAACCGACTTTGAGGAGGAAACCCTCCGACTGACGGACGATCAGGGGGTGAACGTCGTTTATGACTCCGTTGCCAAGACCACCTTCGAGAAAGGACTCAACTGTTTGAAACCCCGAGGTTATATGGTGCTCTACGGTCAGTCCAGCGGGCCTATTTCCGAATTTAATCCCCAAATTTTGAACCAGAAAGGTTCGCTCTATCTGACACGCCCCAGCCTGACGCACTATGCCGATGATCGGGGAGAACTGTTACAACGGTCGGGAGATCTCTTTAGGTGGATGTCGTCCGGGGAGTTGGATGTGCGGCTTGATACAACCTTTGCACTATCGGACGCCTCTGCCGCGCATCGTTATATTGAGGGGAGGCAAACAAAGGGAAAAGTGCTTCTTATACCGTAGAGTAAAACGGTGCCATATACTACCCACACAATTGGACGCGCCCTTGTAGCGCAAACTGTTAGTTTGCGCATGCCACAATCTAACAAATCACGCAAGCGCGTTAGCGAATTCGAATCGTTATTCACTCAAAGCGTTCCCCGCTACGATCCCCTTCACTCCAGTTTCAACGCACCATCCACCTCGGCAAGCAACTCGTTAATCTTCTCCACTGCCTCTGGGTCGGGCCGGGTTTCGCCGCCGAACTCAATACGGATATTAAACTTCAGACCTGTCCCGACAGCGGCCGTAATAATGTCTGGAATCTGATCGGACAAGTCCTGGATGCCGTGCACTTCCAGATCCGCCTCGGCGACTAGCACCCCCGTCTTCCGTAGGCCTTCCTCCTTGCGTTCTTTGAGATTCTTCGGAATTTCAAGCAGAACGTTCTGAGCGCCAGCGAATTCGCAGGGCCAGTCACCGCTTTCCTCGCTTCGCTTGAGCCAGTTCGCCTGAATGGCGCCGCTAATCGCCGTCTTCACTGTGTGCCAAGGAAGTGTTACACCCCGCTTGTTCGAGAGTGCGGTAGCGAGTGCGAGGGCGTTGGTTCTATTATTCTTCCAAGCATCGGGGACTTCTGCTTCCATGAACTCCTGGACGGTAATTGGGTCGGGCGGCGGTCGTAATGACGCCGAGGCGCTAAGCACGCCGGGAGGTAGGACTTCATTCAAGATTGAAGCCGGCCCGCTCGTCAACCACAACGTCCCCTGCTCAACGGCTTGGGCCACCGCGGCGTCAACCTCCGCCGTGTCGCATTTGGGGATGGTGAGGGGTTCTTCGTAACCCTCCTTTGGTATGCTCACGACATGTCCCCCCGCAAAGTAGTCGTATAGATTTTGGACGGTAATCTCGTCGGCTGACCAAAGCTCCGGCAATTCGTTATGCTTGAGCAGACCTGGCGACAGTTCGCTCAGCGTTGCCGACTCGGGCAACAGCACCTCAAGCCCCGGCTCCTTGAGCGCGGATTCATCGATAGCTGTGCGCCAGAAGGTCTTCGTCGTCCTATCCGGACGCGCGTATCGCGCTACCCACACCCCTTGCCGGACGCCGCCCACCACCGTATCCATAACACCTTTTGGGCGCAGCATCTTGGGCAGCCTCGGAGATTGGGCAAAGGTGCCCACCAAATCTCTGACGCGGCGGGAGGGTTCGTCTTCGCGCCACAGGTCGTAGGGACCGCCGGGCAGCATCGCCTCGGCGCTGACAGCGGTCTCTTGGATGCGGGACCGTTTGTCGGCTTTGATGATTGTAAACAAGGGTTCATCGGTCACCGCCACTTTGAAGGCGTGAATCTCGTTGCTCTGGTTGACCGTCACTACGATAGAATACGCATGTTTGACCGCGTCCGGGATGCGATTTCGCGCCGTATCCGTCTCTCGGAGCAGCATCTGTTCGCGGAGGAGATCAATCTGCTGATCTCTGAGTTGACTTCGGACCTCCTCCCAACCCAGATACTCGCGGACGCGGTTGCCCACCACCTCAAGCCCATCCTTAGAGGGGGCGGCGAGGACGAGCGCGTTGCGATTGGCGCGTGGACGGTCGACTGCCGTCGTTTCGTTGATGAACCGCTTGGCTTCGGTGCTCGGTTTACCCGACTCCGAGACCGCGCTCGGAGCAAGCACGGCGTAGTGGAAATCGCCGTCGTCCTCAATGTCGCGCGGCCGCGCCGGAAGATTGTGCACTCGTGCCCCCGCCGCACGCGCATCCGAAGTGAGAGTTTTCTGTTTCTCAATCATCTCAATCACCTGTGAGTCAACGAGTTCGGGAGGGACGCGAGAGGTGCACGCGGCGTGGTGCATCTGGCGCAGGTTGGGGCGATTGCCCAGCCGCCACGCCTTTGGCAACGCCGTGGCGCCATCGGCACCGGATTCTCCGGTGTCAATCTCCTGCTCATCCAGAAACCATGACAGTTCCGTCCAGCGACGAAGCGCTTTTCCCAACTCTATTTTGTCAGGGCTTGCGGCGCCGATTAGCACCATTAACTCCGGGGTCAACGCCTTTTGACCGATCGGCTGCGAGCTGAGAAATACCGACATCACCGCTTGCTCCATCTCTCTGCCGCTTAGACCGGTGGCTTCCGACTGGATGGTTGCCGCCTTATCCAGTTCGCCCTCAAGGATAGGTCGCCACTCTTGCGTCCGCCCCGATTCCCCATCTACGCTGGCGAAGGAGGCGAGTTCGCTCGCGGCTTCCGTAAGATCGCTCTTTCCCGGTTCGGCGAGGAAGACGTTGGGCCCAATCAACGGGCTGGTGTCCCACTTTTCCGCATCGCGCAGCGCAACCGCAAACGTGCGCAGGATGCCCCGCGTGCGCTGGAATCTTTCAACCTGTGTCCAGCGGGTGTACAGGGTTTCGGTGAGCGCCGGATGGAAGGGGTAACTGTCCAGATACCGTTTCTCCTCCGCTTTTTGTCCCTTCTTCGTCTCCTCGTCAAGCGCCGCGATGCCGCGCAAGACCGCCGTGACTTGCGGTCGGAATGCATCCTGATCTCGCAGGGATTCCAGTGTGAAGAAACGACGTCGGAGTACCTCCGCCACGTCCTCCTTGCTCACCGGGCTGGCATCTACTTCCATCTGCCTGCCAAAGACATCGGACACGTCGGTGAGGAGTTCGGTTCCAAGGCTGTCGTGCTTGTTGGGATCAGAAGCGCGCAAGGATGCCACCATGGCGCAGCGATCCACCTTTACCACCGAACTCGTGAGGTGTTGGAAGAAACTGATGAGGCGTCCTCGCCAACTTCGGTCGGTTTCAACCATGTCGCGAAGATACATGAGCACTTCGTCGAGGAGCACCAGTGTCCCGAGGTTCTCTCGTTGCGGTTTTGACAACAGATCTGATAATATGGGTTCTGCCGGCGGCGTATCGCGTTCCAAATCTTTGCCCTCTGCGTGGAGCAGCCGCAGCCCCTCCGCTCCGGCAATCTGATAGGCGAGGATGCTCCACGGACGTTTGAGTATCGCAATCGACCCGTCAGGTCCGAGTGTTTCGACGCCCTTTTCCAGATCAATCTTGTCGAAACACAGTGCGGCGCACCGAGCCGGTGGAGGCATCTGTCCGATATCTTCTTCAAACACCTTGATTGCGGGCAGGCTTGGCAGTGCGGCGGGGCGTTCTAACAGATGCTTGAGCGTGATGAGTGTGTGCGTCTTGCCGCCGCCGTAGTTGACGGAGAGTGTGCGGTACGCCTTGTCGCTCTGTCGCGCCAACCGCAGCGCGACATCCTTGACCAGTTCCCGTAGGTTATACGTGGGAAACGTGAGGGTGAAAAACTCGGCGGGATCCTCGTAGACCGAGCGTTTACCCTTTCGCATCACCACGTCGTACAGGTCGGCGGCAAACACCGCCAGCGAAAGTTCACCGGTTCTCACATCGTCACGCAGTTGCACGACCTCGTGCCACGGTTTCCATGTCGATTTCATCGTCGTGTTATCCTCATTCGTTGAAAGACGATTTCTTGTCTAGTTGTTGCGGTTTTGGTCGTTGTCTGAATCGCGGATTGTCACGGATTAAGGTTCCTTAATCAGCGGCATTTGTAGTTTGTCTTTAATCTGATTGATGATGGAAAACCTGCTAAGACCGGCAAGGCTGGCGCGCGTTGCACGCCTACGGAAATTGTTGACCTCACCTTTGAAAGCCCCGGAGTGGGATTCAAGCGAATGAATAATGAGTACGATAGAGTTCCTAGAGAGATTTTGTCCGCCTTTGTAAGCCCCAGAGGGGCGGAAGGTGTATAGCAATGCCGATCACTAAACATCAAAAGCCCCAGCGGGGCGACAGGTGAATCATGTCTCGGATACGTCTTCTGAATCAAAAACGTATTTCGGATTATAGGGTACATTAAAACGCTTCAAGAATGTAAGATATTCCTCTTTGAACGTCTGACGTGAATGATGCGTCTCTTGATTTTTGATATAACGTGCAACGTCATTCAACTGAGAATGAGAATACGAGAACGCCGCAAAACCCGCCTGCCATTCAAAGCGTCCGACAACCCATCCTTTCGTGTTAATGAATTTTGATGAATTTGCCTTGATGTCTCTCACCAAATCGGAAAGCGCAATGTCTGGAGCCATGCCGATAAGAATATGAATATGATCCGGCATTGAATTTATCTGAATCACGGTTTGCATTTTGTTGGTAATAATCCGAGTAATGTATTGATGTAATGCTTCTTTGTGCTGCTTCGGTATGAGGCATTGTCTGCCTTTGACTGCAAAGACGATGTGCAGGTAAATTTGCGTGTACGTGTCTGCCATGAGGGTTTCTTCTTAGGAAACTTTCCACCTGTCGCCCCGCTGGGGCTTTGTTGTAGGTCGAATCAATGTTTCTATATACCTTCCGCCCCTCTGGGGCTACCAAGATTTAAATAGGTCGAGATTCGGAGATTGCTCCTACAAGATAAGCAATTCTCAGCAGCGTGGAGTATAGGTCCGGCATCAAATGATCTCTCGAATCTTATCTCGAAAATATCGGAAACTCGGTGATGCGTTGGCATCTACATCCATGTGCGGCGCGACATTCTCCGTCCATGCCGATTTTTCCCGACCCACTGCCCCCACCCCTGCTTCTTGAGTGCCCCTGAGCCTTTGATGAATACGGCATCTGCCATGAGTTCCCACGTTCCGCAGATCGCGTCGTTTTTGTAACGGTTCAGGACATCCTCCCTTGCCTTCGGATAAGCCGCCTTAATCGCGGGGATGTCGCCGAGCAGCCACGCTTCGCCCTCCTCCACGGCGATACAAAACCGCGTCGTCGGTTTCGGGTTGCACGTATTCAGGACTGCCAACAACTCTTGGCGAAAGGTTTTCAGACACCTGTCATCCAAGTCGCACACCACAATCACCACCACTGTATAGTGGGTGGAATAAGCGGCAAATGCTCGTCCATACCCCCGGAGTAGCGTGGGAAGTCGATCAAGCAGAATGCGCGCCTCTGCATCCGTACTGCTCCTGAGATTTTTGGGAATTCGTCCGACGCCTCGGTAATCAATAATCCTGAATGTATGTTGGTCCCCGATAATCTTCGGCACCAGAGCGTCAAGCCCCGCTTCCCGGAGGAATCTTCTACGAGGATCTCAAAGTGCATCCGACCTACCTCGCATCCAGATAGTCGCTGTACCATAGCCCGCCCAACGGCAATCCCTCGGAGACCATGTTGTTCACAATCGGATCGTCGCTTGCCCGCCGAATCGTCGAAAAGCCATTCGCGCCCTTCTCCAGAATCCATACCTCCTCCGGCTCAAGCGCATCCACAAAGTACGGCTGATGCGTCGTCACAAACACCTGCGATCTCCTTCTGCTACGGCTGGCGTGTTCACGGAATTCATTCACCAGGGTCTCCAAGAGTTTGTGGTACAGGCCGTTCTCCGGTTCTTCGATGCACAGGAACGGGTGGGGTGTCGGATCTTCGAGCAGCAAGAGGTAGGCGAAGACCTTCAGCGTGCCGTCGGACACCTGCTGGGCGTAGAAAGGATCCCGAAAACCTTTGTCGTTGAATCGGAGCAGCAGTCTTCCATCGGCGGTCCTTTCCGTGTCAATCCGGTCGATACCGGGGATTTTAGCCGCGATTCCGTTCAGGATAGCCCTGAAACGCTCCGGATGTTCTCGTTCCATGAATTGGACGACATTATTGAGGTTGTCGCCATGAGCATTGAGGTGTTGCTGTGGACCCGCCAGTGGCAGGCTACGCGCAGCGTCCGGGGAGAAGTAACTGAGATACCACCCCTCAATGAACCGGCGAAAATCCGAAATCCTCGGGTGCTGTTTCAGGGCGCCGAGCGTGGCAATGCCGAGTTTACGCGGATCTTCCAATTGGATGAACTCAATCTCCCTAGATTCGTCAAATTTTATCAAGCTTCTAAAACCGTCAGAGTCAAGCTTTTCCATTTCTTCGTTAATTGGCTGCCCCGCGAGTGGCCCATTCCATGCGTAGCCCATTCCATTTCTGAGGTACAAAAAATAATATGGCAAATCGACCTGGTCGCCTTTTGGTTCATGACTAAGGCGTTCTCGCCAGACGTATGGGCGTCCCGAATCGTCCACTTTAATAGCAATCTGATAAGTAACGGAGCGGAGATTCTCGTGTTCTCTGTAGAGCACTTCAAACTCAATGGGCCCCGTTTTTCCTTGGGATCGCAGTTTTTCAAAGCCGCCGCGCCCCCGTTGGTCGCATGCCTCCTCAACGCCGGATTTCAGGGCATCGGCAAGGAACCCAAACGCATCGAACAGCGCACTTTTACCGACACCGTTTTTGCCGATGACCGCCGTCATAGCGGTGAGAGGTTTCTTTTTCTGTTGGTTCCACAATCGGCCCAAGGTTACATCCCTAAGCACCTTGAAATTTCGTACTCTGAAACCCTCTATCTTTGCCATGTTACAAGCCTTATACGCGATGGCGCGAGTTTGTATTTTAATGTGTGATCGGTATTAGGTCAAGGAATCTATTTTACGCAGTTGCGTCGTTTCGATTGGATGCTTCCAGAAAAGATACCGTTTAAGTGGTCTTCTTGCCAAGAGTATATGGCATCGCTTCAAAGTAGTAGGATCAAGCGAACGATCAACTGAGTGGATAGATTAAGTGACTGAATAGGGAACGCGATAGATATCCCATAGAGATCCTGAAGGTTTATAGCATCCCATCATTCCTATCGGAATAATCCTGTCCGCAAGTAACATTCATTTCCCGTCTGAGACTCGCTTTGGAAAGTGTTGTCTGATAGCCCCAGAGGGGCGGAAGGTTTATAGAGTCGTGGAACCACTACGCTCCAAAGCCCCAGCGGGGATCAAGCGAACGAATAGTGAGTGCGATAGAAATCCCCACAGGGGATTCATGTCTCAGATGCGTCATCTGAATCAAAAACGTATTTCGGATTATAAGGGACATTAAAACGCTTCAAAAACGTAAGATATTCCTCTTTGAACGTCTGACGTGAATGATGCGTCTCTTGATTTTTGATATAACGGGCGACGTCATTCAACTGAGAATGAGAATACGAGAACGCCGCAAAACCCGCCTGCCACTCAAAACGTCCAGCAACCCACCCCTTCGTGTTGATAAATTTTGACGAATTTGCTTTGATATCTCTCACTAAATCGGAAAGCGCAATGTCCGGCGCCATGCCGACAAGGATGTGAATATGGTCGGGCATCGAATTAATCTGTATCACGGTTTGCATTTTGTTGGTGATAATCCGAGTAATGTATTGGTGTAATGCTTCTTTGTGCTGCTTCGGTATGAGGCATTGCCTGCCTTTTACCGCGAAGACGATGTGTAGATATATTTGGGTATACGTATCCGCCATGGTGGTTTTATCTTAAAGAACTTTTCACCTGTCGCCCCGCTGGGGCTTAGGTGCACCGGGCTCGGCGTTTCTATAAACCTTCCGCCCCTCTGGGGCTAACAGAACGCTGGTGGAGTTTCTATCAGCTTCGCTATCCTCTTGGTTGTTTCTACAAGAAATGGTCGGTAAGAGGAGAAATCGACGATTTGACAATCGTTAATTCCCCTACATACGTACAAAGTCGAGCTTAAAGCCCCAGCGGGGCGATAGGTGTATAGAATTGCCCCCTATTCGCTCCCCGCATACGGTATATACCTCTGCCCCGGCTCCCGAACTTCCCCCTGCGCCGCGACGTGATTGCTCAACGCCTCAAGAATCGACCGCTCCTCCGAACCCTCGTCCGCCAACTCGATAAGCGCCTGGAGAATCTTGTTGAAAAGGGCGTCCCGCTGGAGGCCGCGTTCGCTGAGATAGCTGTCCACCTTGACCTGCTCCCCGGCGTGCCAGAGGTGCATCAGCTTGTGGGCTTGGTCGATGAGCGGCACCGGTTGCCCGCTCGGCGCTTCAAGACCCAAGTTGCGCCGCCCCCGTCGCTGCCACGGCTTGAGTTTCACCTTGGCGCCGCCCCCGCTTTCCGTTTCCTCGGCGTCCTCCCCTTCAAGCGCGTCAGCCGTGCTTCCCGCCCCCGATTGAGCCAAAAGGTCGTGCTGATTGACCAGCGCAGAGTCGGACAGGTTGCACGACAGCGCGTAAAGGATACAACCGCCGACCGGGGCATCCCCCATCCCGAAATCGTGGCGGTGGAGCAGGTAGTACGTCGTCACATCGTCCAGCCCTGCCGTGACCTCCTCCTCGCCATCCTGCGTCAGCACGCGGCCGACGACGAAATCGACGACTATCCGCCGTACTTCGCGCAGGAAGTCTGAGACACTCATCAACTTCTCCGGGGTATCCGCCTTCTTCACGACCGGGTGCTTGCTGAAGGCTTCCAAGGCGGGACCTGTGGCTGCCCACACGAAATCGGGTCCCCGAATGCCGGCGTCCCAGAAGTCGTGGAGTTGCCCCGTGATGTTCGTCCGCATCTCGTCAAGCACGCTCGTGTCCCAGCCCGGGCGTGCAGGCGGACGTTTCTTGCACACAATCCAAATAGACGATGCGAGCGCCGCCGATGTCTGTGCACGCATTCGAGCGGTTTGTTCCGTCTGAACTGGCCAGCTTCCATCAACGACAAAGCCAGAACGAATGACAGCACCAACCAGTGTTTCCCACGCCTCGGGTCTTTTGTTGGCGAATACGATTACCAAGCGACCGGAGTCATTTAAGCATTCCCAACAACGCCGAAACGCTTCTGCCATTCCCTGCTCATAATTTTTCCTTGATACAGAGCGATTGCCGTTAAACCGGCTAGCATCATCTATTAATTCACCATCGGAGATGTCATGATTCCACTTTGGACCAACATTTTTGGAAAACGTATCAGGAGAATTGTCTTTCGTCTTTCCAATAGTGCGCCTGTTCCAGACATAGAAATAGTCCATCAAATCTGAGTAAGAAATTGCGTCGTAGTAAGGCGGATCAGTAATGATTACATCAAAGCTATCGGAGTGTTTCGTGGATGATGCGCTTCCAACTATAACTCTTGGATCCGGAGCGAGATTGTTTGAAACCCTCGCGGCTGTTTCCATAGCTTTACAAACGGCGTCAATACACATTGCCCATCCCCCGCGCACGTCATTGTAAGGCACAGCCTCGGAATAATCCCAACTCATCGGCAACGCGTATCGGGCGAAGACATTCCTAATTGCTTCGACGCTGGTAATCCAAGACAGTAGCGTCGAATTGAAGTCGAGCATTCGGTCAAAGCCACATGTTAGAATACCGACAACTGCTTGTTTCCAGTAATCAGATTTATACTGTTGGTCGAAAACTTCGTTTGTTTCGGCTATTTTGCTAACGAACTGTCCAAGACACAAAAGTTGCCGATTTGTGAACAGTTTGCGCCACGTGTCGAAACCATATAGTGGGATGCGAAATCCAAGAGCGTCCTTGCTTGGCAGAGGCTCCTCTGGCAAACCGAAAGGGATATCTGCATAGAGCGATTGGAGTTTTTCCTCTGTCACCTCTGCTACGGCGCGTTCATGCTCCGTCGGTAGACGGTACTCCTTCCCCTTCTGCCCCCCCACCACGACAACCGTCATCACCGCATCCAGTTTCCCGGCGCGTCCCTCTAGCCGGATATCCTCCATCGTCATAATTATGCCACAACGCGGGCAACTTGCGCCGGTACGTGACATCGTGCCCGCTCCGAGGCGCTTGTCGTTTTCTCGCCGCTGCGCCGCGTTCCCGCCGTTCTGTGGCACGTCGGTCTCTACGCCGAACAGGACGCCGGTTTCCTCTGAGTTCGGCGTCATCGTCAGCAGCACCCGCTTCCGCTCCTTCTTGCACAGCCAGCGCGTTTTGAGCAGCGGCAACGTAGCGCGGCAGCCCTTGCAGCTCACGGTGCGCGCCCACAGGTAAGCCACTGTCGGCTTGGCGATCCAGCGCGGGTTGCGCGGGTTTTTGAGGTAGTCGTCGTCAAACCCGGCGTTGAGAGGATCGATCTGAGGTACGCCGTCCTCGTCAACCTCCAAGAGTTGCGGAGGAGTCGGCTCGTAGTCCTGATCGGGGTCGAGCGGTTCACATTCGGCGTAGGTGGGGTAGTACGCCGCCAACTCCGCCCGTGCCTTCGCCAGCACCCATCTACCCCAAGCGCGGACGTGCCACGCCAGGTCGGCTTGGAGTAGCTTGTCGTCCTGGGAAAAGTGTTCCAACTGGGTTTCGGCGCCATCGCCGTGACCCAGCCGTTGGAGCGCCGTCCGCAACCGGTCGCTCTTGAACCCCTTGGCTTTCAGGAAGGATTCCATGAATCCGCGGTCCGCCACCGCGAAATCGGGCAGCCGTCGCGTCTGCCCCGCCAGTTTCTGGGGGTATTCCAGCGTGCATTTGAGAATGAACCACGCCACCGGGTTGATGTCCATGGCGGTGACTTCGCAGCCGAGGCGCATGGCTTCCAGCGGGATGGCACCGCCGCCGGCAAACGGGTCCAGCACCTTGGGAGCCCGCCCGCCGTAGGCTTTGCGAATCTCGTCACGGAACCACCGGAGCGCGTCGCCGTTCTCTCTGCCCCAGTGGAGGATGCCGCCCTCCGTTACCTCTTTCGTCTTCTCAATGTCTCTGCCGTTCAGACGTTTGCGTTCCGTCTTCTCGACGACCCTGCCAGCCATGCGTTCCAGGATGGCTTTGCGTTCGTCGGCGTTGCCCGGGTCGGGCAGCAGCGTGGCGATGAGCGCGGCTCGCGCGGCTGCCAGCGGTCTCCGCGCGGGCCAAATGTGCAGTGTGGAGATGTGCCCGTGCCGCACGTTCTTTTCGTGCACCGAGTCGAGCGAGACCTGCTTGAGCGGGAAGGCGACCTCTATGAGGCGTTTGTCGTTATCGGGCATAGGTTAACTGATGCTAATTCATGATCTATAAGTTACGAAACTCGGGGTTCGTAGTAGCGCAATTCATTGCGCGTCTCGGATCGCCTGTAACATTTAGATTTTGAAATCGTATGAACTATCAATCTCTCTTCGATTTTGCAGTACGTTGAGTTTCAGCGGCTTGTCTCAGGGAACCCAAATCTACAACGTGCTGACCCTTGCCCCGCTTTTTGGATTGGAGATGGGCGACTAGAGCACGGATGTTGTAGTCGTGTTCTCGGGCGACGCTGTCTTTGATTTGCCAGAGTTCCTTGATGATTTCGTCAGGCATGTGCAGGTAGTTATAGTCTCCGGAGTTGACGGGCTATTTTTGCCCGCTCTCGTTCTAGTCGTTGGGCAAACGATTCCAACTGTTTCTGACAACTGACATCAACTTGGCTACTGAGGAGATGTTCGCCTAGCTGTTTCATGCCCGCGAAGGGCTCGCCGGTGCTTGACCGGAGCAAGCTTTCAAAGGTCAATGCTTCGACAGATTGTGAGGTAATCCCCTGATCGCTGGCATCAATAAGAAGACGTCCGAGTTTCTTCTGATCTGGATTAGGTTGCCCTGTCCCAGTCTCTCCTAGCCGTTTGATTACGTCGTCTACAAGCGTGCCGTATACCTGCACATCGGCATAAACCGATCTTAGCAAACTCAAATTACTCATGTTGATTCTTCCATTTCTTGGGTGTCTATTTTATGATACTTGGTTCTTCAGGGTTAAGTGTGGGAATGAAACTTGCTACAGGAAGACGCGTTTGCCCTATGAGCTCAAATTGATTGCAATAATTCCCAATATGGTTCTGGAGACCCCCAATCTATACGCTTTTGATGATTTCGGCAATGATTTGATGTTGCGACAAGGCTTTTGTAGGGAATAACGATCGTTATTCCCTACTGCCGGATTAGGCAGATTTGAGTGATTGACTGCGTAAGTCCTAAGTTAATTTCATTTTCCACACTTAACTCTGAAGAGCCTGATACTTTAAATCTCGACTTGGTACAAAAGTACGATAATAAAGGGAATATCTGACTAGCCAATCGCACTCAGTCCTAAACGTATACGAATCTTCAATTGCCAAATCGTCGATTTTCCCCGCCTACTGCGTCCAGCTCTTGAAAGCGCCGGAGGCGCGAAAGGTGTGTAGAAACACCGAACCACTCCACGCCAAAGCCCCAGCGGGGCGACAGGTATATAGCAAGTGACGACTAAAACATGAAAACACTCATTCTCAGATTACCGGAAATGGCCTTATCCTGTATCATTCAAACAGAATCTTTAGGAATGTTTATACTTCCTATTTTCTGCCGTTTAGGTTCTTGCTGGCACCAGAACGCTGTGGCTTTACCGGAAAGCTGGCCAGCCTTCATTCTCATATACCCGCTCAATTCCATCCGACCGGGCCAATTCTCCTCTCTGTCCAAATTGCCTCGGATATCCTTTTCGCCGAGAAGCGTCCAAACTAGCCGATACCCTTCTTTATCTAGAAATTCCGTTGTTAGGTCTTTGTCCATCAAAAGGGCTCTAGGGCCCTTTGCTCTAATAGATGGGTCCTGGGCTACTAGATGTCCCGTGCTGTCGAAATAGCAGCCATCTTCACCGTGCCATGAAAGATCCATGTTGTCAACAATCCACTTCGCGGGCAAATACATCGAAGTCGAGTCCTCAATTGAACAGTCATAGACACGCTCTTGTAAATACTGATCTGTTGTAACAAGCACCTCACATGGTAGAGGATGTAGAGCAATCTTTGTCCAGCCTTGGTGACCATGGTAGGGCGTGTTGGAATACTCGAAAGCGGGTGCCCAAAAAAACTCACCCAAGAAAATATTCGTCTGCTGATGTGACTCGGGCATCCAGCGGTTCATGAAATGTCGGTCTTTAGCCCAGTTGCAAAAACACTCTTCGTCATCCGACTTCACCAAATAGCTTTTGAGTATGTACCAAATATACCGGCGACTTATACTTAACTTGTCTACTCCAGGCTGCGTGGGTTCTTCCCAATCATATAAACATTCCAACACAAACCATTCTCGACCAGTAGCCGGATCGCTCACAATTGGAAGCGGTCCAATGGACGGTAACAGGTCAAGGTGTTTTCGCCACAGAATCTCATCCGGTTCATCCATCCAAGCATCAAACTGAACCGGTACCCACCACGTCGACACATTTGATTCCCAGCTGCTGCGCCGCGTACGTTTTAACAACGAGGAAGGGTCTATGTCACGACGCGACAACTGCCATGGCCCTTCATAAACTGCACGTTCCTCAGACCAATAGTCCCCTTGAAATTCGAGATTGTCTGCCAAATGGGCAAGGAATTCATGATACGCAATCCATTGGTATTTTTTCCCGATTCGCTCTGGCTTAGCGGCTCCCCGACCCGCATCTGAATAGCGGTTCACGTTTGAGTCAAATTGATCGAAGCGATCTTCAGTCCAACCAAAATCGCGTACCCGCTTGAGAATCCACCGTTGGGCAATGTTGACGGGCAGAGCCAGCTTGTGTCGCTCAGCCAACGAGGCACTTGAGTGAGAAGGACTATCCGCCTCCAACGGACGATCCAACCAATCGAGACGGCCTGCATCGGAACGAAGTATGTAACGGGCAAAATCTCCATACCTCATTACTGACTCATAGATGGCGTAAGGTCTCCATTGTAGTTCATCCTCTGAGGGAATTTCCAAGGGCCAATTACTTTTATACGGAGGTTTAATCTTGTGTAGCTCAATTCCTTTTATGTCCAAATCATCGCGTAGCGCCACTTCAACAACTCCCCTAGCGTAGTCCCGGAGGAGGACATGACACGGCGGTGCACCATCCTTGAAGACGACGTCATACACCAGTTGCGCTAGAGACATCTTCGCGTCAGAATCGTTGCTCCGCAGAGCGCACCCATAAGCTACTGAATAAAGACGCTCCGAAACGTACAGGTCATTGACCTTTACAAAATTGGGAATTACCTGACACAAGACATGAATGCGATTAACAAACAGAGATACGAGAGCCTTTGTCGTGCCGTCCCGCAGGAAACGATTTGATGTCGTAAGGAACCAGATCAGCGCCGTTCCCGCCAAGCGAATGGATTCATCGGAAATATGGTCCTTGCTTGTTTCAGACCAAGCCCAGTCTATGAGGCGGTTGACAGCGCCATTTTCGCCATTACTATATTCATTGTGCAGAAAAATAGACCACCATGCATCGCGTTCCGCCATTTCAAACTTCATCAGATGACGGTGCAAAAGATCTGCATTAAAAGCGTGTTCCGGGTTGGAGGCGATTGTCAGGATTGCATCAAGAAACTTGCAATGAAGATCTTCTTCGGGAACCACGAACTCGTTGATGTACGGCAGACACTTCTCAGAGATGGTTCTCGGGTCGCGCCACAAAAGGCTTTCTATGAATGCTTGACTAACGGGCGTTGCATCCTGAAGTTCCGGGACTAACTCAAAAATTTCCTTTCCGAGGATTTCCGGCCCCTGAATCGCCAGTGCCTCCGTCAACCCCTGATTATACCAACAAGCTGCTTCATCTTCAAAGTAACAGCACATGGGTTCGTTTGCAAATGCTTCAACTGGGTTTTCCGGGGCGACGTATTTGCGAAGGAGCTCTTGCATTATCAGATGATCCGCCAAACGTTGGTAAGAAAAAGCTACCATTTCCTCATGACCTTCGGAGTCATGGTGCCTGCCAGTTTTGACAAGAACACCTTCCGACATGAGATGGCGAAAGAGGGAATTGTCGTATCCGGTGTTGGGGTGCATATCATCACAAATCGCCCTGGCTTTGGAACGTGGTAGAGCATATAGCCCCTGTTGAGACAACCACGCCGCAAGTTGACTAGTGGCTTTGTGAACAAGACGAGACGTGGGATCGTAATCCAAAAATCCGGGTTGCGCCAATTTTTTGTTGATGGAATCAAGAAAGAACTCAAATACTCTTGATATGCCGTGGATTCCCTTAGGAATTGTCGACAGTCTTCTATTGTGAAGACCTTGGCATAGACAGCGAAGAAACAGTGGGTTCTGAAACTCAGGGTTAAGAACCGGTACGGATGGCAGTTGGACATTGTAGAATTCAAAGAAGACCTTCGCGGCTTGGTACTCGTGACCAACAAAGCCGTTATGAACGCGCCGAACTACCGTATCGGGCTCCAACCCATCAGGAAAGATTAGTTCCTCATAGGAACTACGCAGGCTAACAGCAATTGCAATCCACGGGTAACGCTCAAGACACTTCAACATGGAAGGAAGCCAAGTTTGCCATTTCTCGGGATCCTCCACCTCGTTGAGGGCGTCGATAAATACGACTGCTCGCATACCGGAGCTCTGGGCGGCTGATTCCAAGGCGCCGAGGAACTCATCTCTAGTGCAATCGAGGTGGAGCAGTCGAAGAATCTGACTCCATGGTTCGTCATTGGTGAATTCAATTCCGAGTAGCAAGACTGCCGGAGAGCCAGACTCAATATGGTTATTCGCAGCGTCTGCAAAAAGATGTGTCTTTCCTGTGCCAGCATGACCGACAAGAAGCATTGCTGGTTCATTCGCCAAGCGCGCAATATCTGATTTGATAAACTCCCTGAAACTCTCAAGTTTTTCTTTGATGCCTCGTAGGTGGTATTGCGCGTAGTTAAGGCGCTCCCGCTTGGGAAGTTCTCCGGTCGTTTCTTTTGTTTCGCCAAGATCGCTTGGGAGATCGACTTTGGCAAGTACGTGGTTAATATCAAGAATACATTTTAGTGCCGTCTCTGCGTGACACTCCATCTCCGACCAATCAATGGAGTCCATCCCAGAATGGTCATAACGCTTCGCTGTCTTTAGAACTTGGTCTAGTTGTTGATATAGACTTTTCATTTGTTCAGGAGCGTGGTTTTCAATCTCATGCAAGAAACCCTTTGACCAAGCTTTGCCTATCTCTCCGTAAGCCTCTTGAAAGCGTTCAAAAAAGGCTAGTGACCGGGAAAGACCTTCGAACACCTCCGAGATTGGGAGTTCTACATTCAATTCGGGCGTATAGCGCGGACCGACGGAGGCGATCACGTCTTTTAGTCGTTGCTTGAACCATGGCTGTGTGAACAGTTCCGTATTGAACCAGAAATAATGCCTGCCCCGATGTTCCGCGCGTGATAGTCTTTCGAATATCTCATGAGTTCCCCAATAGCTGAACTGGACACACATATCCTTTTCATCAGCCCAACCTTCCCACTTGGTTACGTGTGCATTCCATTGGTCGCGAGATGAAGTTGTGCCTTCAAGTCTGGGGTCCGGATGTTTAAATGCCATGCAGATTGTATATTGCCGAAGATTGGGATGTTTTTCTAAAGCAGTTCTTACTGAACGATCAACTTGTTGCCACCGTGATGCGGACAGTGGAGATGTAAAAAACTTTGCCTGCCACCCATGCTCCGCAGTTGACGGAAATCTCCAGTAACACTCAACTCCTGCATCGGGTTCCCCTTTCGGTTCAAACGTACCATCAGATGGCGAGTATTCGTACGAAGCCAATTGGCAAATGAGTTCCTCAAACGCATCACGTTGCGAATCATTCCAAGAGCGTAGTTTATCCCATTCTGTTGGCATAAATTACTCCATGACTAAAACATGACTACCATATTCCGAAGCGAGTTGCGTAATATAGTTTTTTTAGTTGTCTTGCCGTTCGTCACTATACACTACCATATCGCCGTTAGACAACCGAAAACGGCGGTCGGCCATTTTACCCCATATAAAAGGACAACCAACGGGTGTTGTCTCTACAGCGATCTGAGACGTACGGCGGGCAACCGTTTAAGTCGCTGATTAAGTGGATCAACTTCAATACCCGCCGACGCCAAGGCGGTGAGACCGAGCAGCGGTTCGGCATTCTCTTCCCCAAATACAACGGTTCCACCGACTATCTCTCCCATAAACTCAATCTCCGCAGTCGTGATGTCCATTCTGATTTTACTTCCATCCTTTAAACCGTAGACCCGCTGTCCTTTTGGGGCGAGACCGATGGACTCCAAATGTGATCGAGGTACAAGACAGTCGGTAGATCTCGCGTTGACGAGAAAAAGCCCCTGCCACGTTCTTTCCGTATCCGCGGGATTGCGGATGGTAACGGTGACGTGTGTGGCGCCCATTTTTAGTCTCCTTTCCCTGTTATTCGGCAGCCTCCATAATGGCTCCCTGTGTAATGGTGAAAGCGGATAGCTCCCAGCCGCGGACAAGCAGTTTGACGAACGGATCTTGAACACGTACGAGACGTGGTCTCGGCGTGGCGCAGTCGTAGACGATGTAAAGCCAGTAATCGTCCCGCAAGTTGTCAGCTCGCGCCCACTCGTTTTCAGAGACGTGGACATTCCCGGAACCGGCTCTCCCCTTGACCTCAATGGCGCGTTCCTCGAAAGAACCATCGGCGCCTGCGGGATGACGCGACTTCAGATCGAATCCGGGCCAATCGGTCAACCCGGCGCGGCGGGCGAGTTCCGGCTTGGATACATCCGTTACCTCGGCGCCGAGAGCCTCCTCGTACGCCGTAGCCATCTCCACTGCGATAGCTTCAACATCGGCATCGTAACGCTCAAGCTCCTCCGCTCCCTGAACCGGTACTACCAGGGCGTGCACCAAGATTTCGACTTCACCCACCTGAATGAGTTCCGGTTCGGTGCGTAGTTCGGCGAGGCACCGGTCTTTGGAGGCGGTCAGGCGGCGCTGGCGCCCCTTGACCGCTGCGAGTTCCGCTGCGGCGTCCTGATTCCCGTCGCGTGCCAGTTGGCTGAGGCGCGATCGAGCCGCCGCGAGTTCGGCAGCCTGAAAATCAAAGCCACGATTGACCGCCTCGGCGCGCGCGGTCAGATTGTCGAGTCGTTCCCCCCGATGGAGTTGCACCATCCGATTGCCTATCTCCTCACGCGCAAACGTCAAGGCGTCTGCCGCCATGCCGCGAGCCAGCGTAGCCAAGGGTACGCGGCTCGGCGCGAATCCCTCCGCGCCCCTGAGCAGCAGCAGGTGTTCCACCGGAAGTTCGGTCACGCCCCCATCGCTCGTTTGGCGCAGCCCGACCAACTGCGATTCCAGCGGCTTGAGCGCGTTTTCACTTTGCCCACGTTCATCGAACAGATTGGCCATCTCCGTTTCTCCGTTGCCCCGCTGTTCGACGGAAACCCGCGCGATGTGGAACAGATACGCCTCGGTCGCGTAGGGATCGGTAAACACGGCGCCCTGTCGTCCGGCACGTCCAAACCGCTCCAGGATGGCATCCGAGAGACAATCAAACACCGGCTCGCCGGGGTGCATCCATACGGCATCCTCTCGGCTCGCCGGTTTGTTGACCGTGAGCAGTTCGCGTGCACTCTCCGAATACCGCTCAAGCGAGGCGAACAGCGGATCGGTTGCGCCGGGTCGATTGGGTATCAAGCTGAAGGCGGTGTCCGGATCCCCCTCGATACGCAGCTCGAGCAGCGGTGCGGCACGTTCCACGAAACGTCGCACGTAGCCGGGCAGCAGATGGCGGTAGATTTCCTGATCGGTTTCCTCGTTGAGTTGCGGAAGCCGCTGGCGCACGTCGCCGCCTTCGCCGTAAAGCACACGTTCTTTTTGTTCGAGCGCCAGAACCTGATTCTCCGTAAGCTCCCCCTCCAACTTCCGGGCGACGGCATCGGCATCTTCGGTGAGCGCCTGACGCAGGTAGTCCGTCATCGACACCTCCTCAAACAGACGCCCCACCACGTCGAACACCTTGTCGGATTGTAGTTGTTCCCGGATAACCTCCAGCTTCTCCAGCAACGTTCTCAGCACACGTCCCTCGCGCGTACCACCCGCCACGAGATTGAGGATCACCACCGGATCGTGCGTTTGACCGTAGCGATGAATGCGTCCCATGCGCTGCTCGAGCCGCGCCGGGTTCCACGGGATATCGTAGTTCACCATCAACCAGCAGAATTGGAGGTTAATCCCCTCACCGGCTGCGTCCGTCGCCACGAGGTAGTTTGCCCCGCTTTCCGCCGCCGACTGCCGGAAAAACTCGACCTGCCGCTCGCGTTCCTGATAGTCCAATCCGCCGTGGATGAGCGCAACCTGATCGGTGAATCCGAGTCCTTCGAGCCGGCGCACCAGGAATTCCGCTGTGTCGCGGTACTCGGTGAAGATAATAAACTTCTCGCCGCTGTAGTTCTGATGGCGGAGCACCTCCCGCAGTTTCTCGAACTTGGATTCTTCGCCGGCACCAAACAGCGCCTGTGCCTTTTTTAGCAGCTCCTCAACTTTGTCCTTCTCCACAATCAGCTCGGCAAGGTTGACAGCTACGGTGCCGCCTAGCGCCTTGTTTTCATAATCTTTGTGCTCGTCCTCGGTCCTCTCATCGGCGGTCGCCGTACTGAAGAGGTCGTCAAGCTCATCCAATTTCCGCTGCTGATTGGCGAGTTGTTCCTCGGTGAATTCCCCGTTTCGGAGGTTCTCAATCAACCCGTCGAGGTTTTCTTTACGGCGCTCGAACGATCGCATGAGCGCATAGGTGGAGCTGGCGAGACGACGTTGGAAGACGCTCATCGCCAAACGAGCGGCGGAACGATTCAGAACTCCCGCGCGGTTGTAGTAGTCGCGGATGTATTCCGTAGTTTCGTCGTACAATTCCTGCTCGCCTCCTGTGCTGTCCGAGAGGTTGTAGCTGAGCGTGTCGCAGTTTCGCTGCGGGTACAGGGGTTGTCCGTCGAAATGGAGCATCTCCTCCTTCGTACGGCGAATGAAATGTCGCTCGCGAGATTCACGGGGAAATCTGTCGAAAGCGTCGTGCGTTGAAAGCGATTCCGGCAACAGCAGTCGCCACAGAAAATAGTAGGGAGAATCCTTACCCATGTGCGGAGTTGCTGTCAACAGCAGCAGATGTCGGGCTGACCACGGCAGCACCCATTCTTCTCCGTCTACCTCGGCGCCGGCGATGGCTTCCGCCAGCCTGTAGCGGTTCGTTTTGCGGACTCGGTAATCCGGTTGGCGGACTGCGGACAGTTTGTGCGCCTCGTCAAAGACAACCAGATCGTAGGGTTCGGTTTGAGGAGATTTAAGATGATTGAACACGCGATCCGTGACCAACGTGTCCACGCTGACGATGACCCGATCGCCTTCCGGACCGCTAAAAGGATTTCCGGTTCGCGCGTCCTCACCCCTGATGATGCGGAACGACAGGCGAAACAGCTTTCGCATCTCCTGTTCCCAGTTTCCCACGAGACCGGCGGGCGGCACGATGAGTATGCGGCGAATCAGTCGGCGCGACAACATTTCGCGCACGTACAACCCCGTCATGATGGTCTTGCCCGCGCCCGCGTCATCCGCCAGTAGGAATCGCAGCGGCGTTTGTTCCAACATCCGTTCGTATACGGCGATGCGCTGATGCGGGAGCGGGTCGATCAGCGAGGTTTCCGTGGCGAATGCCGGGTTGAAGAGGTGACCATAGGCAAGCCGATGCGCCTCCGCGACTGCCGCAACGGCGTTCGGGTCGGCGGCGAAGTCCATGCTCGGTGAGTCATCAGCTACAGGCTGAACCTCTTGACGCCCGTCACCGGATTCCGTCAACTCAACGATGCGCTTCCATGCCAGGTTGTTTGGGCGAGACTGGCCATTTTCCCAGCGGTTGACAGTGGCGAAGGAGACGCCGACGAGTTCGGCAAATTGGGTTTGCGTTAAACCCTTCGTCTCACGGAGGTCTTTGATTTTCTGGGGATAATCGTCTGGTAAAACTGTTGACATGTCTTTCACGATCCCTGTAGGTAATGGGTACAGCCTATTTTACCCCATCCATCGTGTGCATGTCAATACATAATATATAAAATGTTATACAGGCTATCTGGACAGAGATTTTTCGGTAAGACATTGAGAATCAAGCGACTGGATAAGGAGGGATCAAACGAGTGAATAGCGATCAAGTGACTGAATAAGGAACGCGATAGTAGATCTCGTGCGATAGTTAATCCCTCGCGATGGAGATTCCACCAGCCTTTTGCAAGCCCCAGAGGGGCGGAAGGTTTATAGAAACATCAGGCTCCCATGCACTAAAGCCCCAGCGGGGCGACAGGTATATAGCGAGCAGTCACAACAACATGAAAAAACTGTCTTCAAATGACTGAATATGGCTCTGATACCGGCTATTCAAATAGGCTCTGAAATTATGTCGGGCGGCTACCTCGTTTCATACCAAAATTTCATACCAACGCCTAAATGATATGAATGTCAATACTACCGATAAGCCAGTCATAGCAAGGGTTTCAAACCGTTTCCCGCCTCTACTGAAAACCCTATTTTGGTATGAAAAGTATGAAAAGTATGAAATTTTCCTGGGTTGTCAAACGCCGTTGTTCAAACGGGTTCTTAACCTCTCTCCTGCGTTTCCTTCCTTTTGGCTCGGAGATAGACAATGCCCACACCAAGCGCACTGCCAATGGTATCGACAATCAAATCGGAAACGGTCGAGTGGCGGCCTAGCACGAATGATTGATGCCATTCGTCGCTCACTCCGAACAGAACGGCAACGGCAAAAGCAATGATCCAGGCATAGCTTGAAAGTGTTCGCCGTAAAGAGTACGACAATGCGCGTGCCAGCAAAACTCCCAATACGGTGAATTCAACAAGATGAAAAACCTTGTCGATAGGCCCCCAGTCAAAAACCTCCATGAGTGGTTCGGGCGGTTGGGACAGCGAAGAGAGATAAACGATGAGTCCCATGTAAATCAGGAGTGGTAACCAATATCTAATAAATTGCAGAATTCATTCCTCCCGAACTAAGCAACTTCCAAGAAAAAACTTACATGTCAATCTAGGCCCCAACCGCTTCTGCTGGATTGACAAATCCAGCCGGTTCTTATGCATCCATTGAGTTCCGAGTCTTTCGTATCGGAGGATTGAGAATGGCGTGAAAAGAAATCTTCCATCCTTCCAATCCTATTCTTCCCAGTCAATGCGGAAGATAAACTTCTATATTAAAACTTGCTTAATATAATTTCACTTCCTAACGCAGAAGGATTGTGTCGATACTATCCCTATTCTTTCAACTGGGCACAGATGCGTTGCCCGGTTCTTGTAATGTTGCCCGAGCCGTTTCCAGCATCTCAATAATTGTGTCGACATCATAGACGCATCCGCCCCATGTTCCGCCGCCAACAGATTGAAGCGCCGCCCAAAGACGTGTATCGTCGGGGAGCATTTCGTCCGCCGCAAGGTCGGAACGTGGTGAACGCTCTGCCAGAACTTTCGCACCGGCGTCGGGGCCAAAAATGTCCTCTCCATAGCCAACCAAATCGACACTACCCTCAAGCCGGTTACAGTCGACCACAATCTGAATCAGGTCTCCGTCGAGGACCTTCCCGATAGGTCCCCCTGCTAAGGCTTCGGGACCGACGTGACCAATGCATGCACCGGTGGATACGCCGGAAAACCGGGCGTCGGTGATTAGAGACACTTCCTTTCCAAATGACAGGTGTTTCAGGGCGGCGGTAATCTGGTAGACCTCCTCCATCCCCGTACCCATGGGTCCCCGGCAACAAAGCACCATTACGTCACCAGGTCGAATTCGATTCTCGTCATGGCTCTTGATAGCGCGTATGGCATCCTGTTCACGCACAAATACGCGCGCCGGCCCAGTCATTCGGTAAACACCGTCGCGGTCAACTACGCTTGGGTCGATAGCGGTACTTTTTATTACCGAACCTTCGGGAGCAAGGTTGCCGCGTGGGAATGTGACGGTGCTCGTCAGTCCGCGTGCCTTTGCCACACTGGGACTCATGATTACGTCATCGGGGTGCACTCCGTCTTTTTCAAGAAGTAGGTCGCGCAAACGTTGACGTCGTTCCGATGTTTCCCACCAGTCAAGGTTTGTACCAAGTGTCTCGCCGGTTGCCGTCATGACCTCCTCATTCAACACCCCCAATTCCCTCAACTGCAGCATCACCTCAGGTACACCGCCCGCTAGAAAAGCCTGCACGGTCGGATGTCCAACTGGACCATTGGGAAGTACATCGACGAGACGAGGCACCTCCCGATTGATCTCGATCCAATCTTCGACAATCGGTCGATCCAGTCCGGCGGCATGAGCCGTTGCAGGAATATGCAGCAGCAGATTGGTCGAACCGCCAAAAGCGGCGTGGAGTACCATCCCGTTGCGGATCGCTTCGGGTGTCAGAATCTCCTGCATCGTAATTCCCTTGGATTCCAAATTCACAAGGGCGCGTGCCGACCGCTTCGCCATGTCCAGCCAGATCTCCTGTCCGGAGGGTGCGAGTGCAGAGTGGGGCAGCGTCATCCCTAGCGCTTCTGCAACAACCTGTGATGTCGCCGCGGTTCCCAAGAACTGGCAGCCGCCGCCTGGTGTTGCGCACGCTTTGCACCCGAGGTCCGCGGCGTCTTGTAAAGATATTTCACCGTGCGCGAAACGTGCCCCGATGGTCTGTATTTTTCCCGCGTCCTCGCCTTCGGTCGGCGGTAGCGTAACGCCGCCGGGAATAAGCACACACGGTAAGTTTGGCGTCCCGGCCAATGCCAGCATCATTGCCGGCAATCCTTTGTCGCAGGTCGCAACACCTACCACTCCTTTGCGCGTCGGGAGCGAACGGACGAGACGCCGCAATACTTGGGCAGCGTCGTTACGGTAGGCGAGACTATCCATCATCCCGACCGTACCTTGGGTGCGTCCATCACAGGGGTCCGAGCAGTAGCCCGCGAACGGGATTGAACCAAGTGCCTTGAACTCATGCGCCGCTTCCTGCATCAGCAAGCCAATTTCCCAATGTCCAGTGTGATATCCAAGCGCAATCGGTGAGCCATCGGGCGCACGAATCCCGCCTTGGGTGCTCAATAAGAGAAACTGTTTTCTGTTGAGTTCGGTAGGCGCCCAACCCATACCGGCGTTTTGGGTCATGGCAAAGATGTCACCGCTGGGCCAATTCAGTAGCATCTCTTCCGCAAGCGGTAAACTGCCTTCCGGACCTGAGGCGTTCGTTTGGAGGTCGTAGATTCCCGGTTCTTGCGAATCTAGAATCTCTTCAAACGCGATATCTTTCTTGGAGGCCATTGAATCTCTCCTCTGGTTGGATCGTAATAGCGATAAAATTTCGGAGTCCGTTTGATGGTAAGCTAGGCTGTGTGGCGACTGGGATGGTCGAACGATTAGTTGATTTCGGACTTGACACGAAAAGACTAGCGACGAATTTCGGTGTGAGTATACCTTATGTAAATCTCAGCGAAACTCCCGGTGGCGCCAAATCATACCTCTGAGCAAGCTCATAGAACCGGTTCAGCCCGGCAATTTCCGAATCGCCAAGATCATAGAAGATACGCTTTGTCAGGTAGTCGCTGCACAACGCCGCCGGTAAACCCATAGCTTCGGCTTCCACTCGCACAATTTCAGGAATTTGTTGGACACTGAGTTCCTTTGCCTCCTGCAAAATTTGGGTCACTTTCTCAAGATCGATGTCACGTCTTGCTACCCAGCAGGCATAAACAAATGGCAAACCTGTCAATTCGTCCCACTCTGCTCCGAGATCTACGGAATACGGTGCGAAATCAAGTTGCCTCAACGCGGAATCACCTATACGGAGTACTGCATCGGTGTCGGCTGATCGCAGGTCAATGGATGGCGGTGAAGCGGAAAACGTCGGTTGGAGATCGTACTTCTCGGTAAACACGATTCGGAGGAGAGCGTGAGAGGTGCGCGAACTTGTATCCAACCCAACGCTCCGGATCTGTGGAATTGGCACCCGACTAAGAAGTTGTATACTACGCACAGCCCCGTGCGACGAGATAGAAATGTCGGGAATTATGCAGTATGAAGAAGGATTCTCCTCCCCAGACGCTCGAAAATATTCGATAATCGGAATCAAGCCGACATCAATGCTACCGACTTTCAGCAGGTCAGCCAAACGGCTCGGCACATGAACACTGAGGTCAATTTCCTCATCTGATGGGGTCGAATTCAATAGGCTGTAGATAAGAGGCTTGGTGTTCAGAAATGAAACCGCGCCGATTCTTACGCGGCTCTTCTGTGCCATTGATTTCCCTCTCGGATGATTTCATTGTACAGCGTGTCACGTTCCAGCGGGACCCTGCCAGCTTCCTGAATCAAACGAGTTATCTCATCAACACTTACGGCTTCCGGAGTCGTCGCTCCAGCCATATGGGTTATTTTTTCCTCCGTTACCGTTCCATCTATGTCATCGGCGCCGAAACTCAACGCTGTCTGTGCCACATTCAAACCGGTCATTATCCAGTAAACCTTGATATGCGGAAAGTTATCTAACATCAGACGGGATAGTGCGATAATCCGGAGATCTGTTATACCCGATGGGCTTGGGAGATAATCCATCCGCGTGTTATCCGGGTGAAATGCGAGCGGGATAAACGTAACAAAACCGCCCGACTTGTCCTGTTGCTCGCGCAAACGAATCAGGTGATCGACCCGATCTTCATTCGTTTCAAGGTGACCATACAGCATTGTCGCATTGGTAAAAATACCGAGCTCGTGTGCTTGTTGATGTACATCAAGCCATCCTTCCGGACTAAGTTTGCCGGGGCAGATTTTGTCTCGTGTTTCTTCGGCAAAGATTTCCGCTCCGCCCCCGGGTATAGAGTCTAGCCCTGCCTCACGGAGGGCGACTAACACCTCTTTAATCGACATTTTGAAAATACGAGAGAAATGGTCAATCTCCACAGCCGTGAAGAATTTGAGATGAACTTGCGGCATGCGTTTTTTAAGTCCGCGAAGCATATCAAGATAGTATTCGAACGGCAGCTTCGGATGCAGCCCGCCGACACTGTGAATCTCCGTGCATCCGTGTTCGATTGAGTACATCGCCTTATCTAGAAACTCATCAACGCTCATCTCCCACGCCCCTTCCGTTTTCATATCCTTCCGCGCAAAAGCGCAGAAATGACATCGAGCGTGCAAGATACACACATTTGAATAATCAATGTGTTGGTTGATGTTGTAATACGCAAAGTTCCCGTTCTGGCGTTCACGCACGGTGTTGGCGAGGTATCCGACACCTGTTATATCGGGGCTCTCACAAAGCGTGATGCCATCCTCAAAGGAGAGGCGCTCATCGGCGATTACTTTGTCGTGAATAGGATAGAGGTTGGAGTCTGTTATCGGCGAATGTCTTTCCATTGTTACTCCTGTTTCGGTTGTGATTCAACTCTTAAAATTGTCAAAATACTGGTCAATCTCCGGTCTTAATGCAATGCCGGCGCTTTCAAAGCAGCCTAATAAATCCGGATAAGCGCCCTCTCCGCCTAGAAAATCCCAAAATTCATCAGCCACTTTTAACTCTTGCTCAAGATCTAACATCCCCTTCAGCGTCCAACGTTCATAAGGCTTAGGTGCATACGGATTGTAGGGAATCGCAATGAGAGAATGAATATCAAGAAACGGATTCTTTGCCAAAATGATTGCACACCATTCTAACAACGTTCTCTTAAAATCTTTGAAATTGCTGATATTTGGCTTGGCTGTTTTCAGGTCGAACAGGAATATAGAACCTTCATGTGTTTCAAGGAACAAATCAACTTTCACAGGTCTCAATCTGTTCATTTTGCCCGTCTGACACACAGACTTTATCTTCTGAATTTCTTTATGTTTATCAGGCGCGTTTCCTATTGTTAAGTCGTTAATGATCCGTGTGATTTCGAGTTGGGCATGTTCGCTAATCTCGTCACCCACTACGTATTGTGACTGTGCTTTTGCAAATCGCGTCTCGGCCAATACCTCTGCAACCGGTTCAAAAATTGATATACCAAATGTTGTATTCAACGATTGAATGAAAGAATAGAGGGCCATCCTATTCTTGCCTAACAACCGATAGTGGAAGGGTTTTTCATCGGATTCCGGTTTATAGTTCTTAAACTTCCGCCTAATGCTTTCTTTGATGGTTGTTTCTACGGACTCTATTTGTTCCTTGGACAACGACATTTTTTGGCAGTTTTCAAATTATTTGGACTTCAGATGGAAGATGCTCTCCGAATATGCGCCCTTGTCCTTTTCCGTCCTGTTAAGCACGGGTCGTTTATATAAATTGGCAATGCGCATCCCTGAGCGGTCGGCAATTGTTGGATACATATTGAATTTGTCGTTTGCCACTAAGAAGACATCATAATCTGCGGCTAAGAATTTGGTGCAGTTCCGCAATACATCTGAAATGCCTTCGATATAGGAATCTCTGGCTTCTTTGCCTCTACCCTTGAAAAGAGGTCCGATTTCACAATCGTCTTTTCGCTGAAATTCAAAGAGATCGTAAGCATACGCGTGTTGTTCGTGGTAGTTAATTAATCCAACATACGGTGGACTGGAGAAAATTCCTTTGACCTGCTGCTTCCTCGCGAGTTTTGCGAAAGTCCGGGATTCCGCTTCTAACTGCTGATTCACATCAATCGTTCGAGAATCTCCCGTTAAACAACACTGAAACGTATCCGTTCTTAATCTATCAAACTTAGCAAGTCGCTGGATTGTATCTTGACTATATCGTTCCCACCAACTCAGTATAGAAAACAGTGGCTTACACATCTTGCCGTGCTTGGAGCAGTAATAAACTGCCGTTACAGGCTCAATTAGGGTTCCTAGATCGGCGTGAGTTGTTGCCCGACAAGAACGAATTGTTCTGCTTAATATAACCTGAATCACCCGTCGTGTTTCGCGGTTTTTAATCTGTTTAACGCGCCCGAAGACAAGGTCAATCTCTTTTCTTACAGGCGACAGATACCACGTATCTAGGAAATTCTCCGATCTTTTTTGCCACACCTTGATTCTATGCTGGTTGACTAATTGGCTGTATCTGAGTTGTAATTCGCGCTCTTTCTCTTTTCCATACTTTTCCTCATCAATTTCTCCATTTCTGACCTTGTATTTGAAATCGGGAGACGGAAAATGTTCACTATTGAACTCGCTGAGTTCCTCCGTCAATTGTGCTTCAAATTGAGTTACATTGGACTCGCTAATGAATCGTTTAAGCGCGCTGGTGATGGCGTAGATTTCATTCTGTACGTCAACGAGGTTATGTTTTTCCACCTTGATATTGCTAACGAGCGCATTAAATTCCGAAATATCAACTCCAATCGCATGCATTCCCAGTTCGTTGGCTTGCACCAGTGTCGTGCCGCTCCCGCAAAACGGGTCAAGAACAATATCTTCCTCTTTGAAATACACCTCTTTCTTGAAATCATCGGTATGGGCATCTAGGAAGTATTCGACGAGTTGCGGAATGAATTTGCCTTTATACGGGTGTAGTCGGTGGACGTGTTTCGTCGTATCCGCTTCTTTGAGAAAATCAAATGACAATCCCCAATTGATGTCTTCGCCTAACCGTGCTTTCCAGTCAATCTCCCGCTTTCCTAGAAAGGATTGATAGTAGGTAATCAGGTCCTGTTTTGAAACTCTTACGGCTCCATTGTCCTCATGTTTTCTGATTCTGCCGTACTGAACGAGATAAGAGATATTGGAAGGGGTCACATGTTTTTTGAGATAATCCGTCGCCCACTTGCTGGCTTGAGGGATTGTCATTAGGTCGAGATTTTCAATCATCAGTGTTTCCTATTGCAATACACGAATCTCTTGAAGCGCACACGAACTCACAGATTATACAAACGTATTATAGCCCAGCGGATGCAAGCGTGCAAGCGAATATTTCACCTTGCTTACTGCTGCACGTTTTGGTAGACTTCTGGTTTCGTCCGGGGCGTGGCGAATCGAACGTAGGGAGTGATTTACAATGCATCTGGATCCGTGTGGCGTCATTACACTAATGTCCGATTTTGGGATGAGCGATTACTTCGTCGGCGTCATGAAAGGCGTGATTCTCAATATAAATCCCCAAGTCGAGATTGTGGACATCTCACATGCCGTTCCGCCACAGGATGTCCACGGCGCGGCATTCCTAGTTGACTCTACATGTCGCTATTTTCCTACCGGGACTATCCATGTCGTAGTGGTTGATCCCGGAGTAGGAAGTCGGCGCCGGGCGATTATATGTCAAACAGACACGGCGTATTTCGTCTGTCCTGACAACGGTATCTTGAGTTACGTCCTAGGCGACGACACTGCACATCGCGTTGTCGCACTGGACAACACTACTTACTGGCTGTCCGAGGTTAGCAATACGTTTCACGGCAGAGATATTTTTGCTCCCGTGGCAGCCCACCTGTCACGCGGGATTTCGCTCGGTCAATTTGGGCATGCGGCAGACAACGTGGTGCGGTTGTCCACCCTCACGCCTCAAGTGACACAGACGCAGATTATCGGAAGCGTAATCTGGATTGATCGCTTTGGGAATCTGATTACGAATCTCACATCCGATATGCTTGAGTCATGCGGAATGGACAACGGTTTTGTCATCAGGGCTGGTGAAGCTGAGATTTACCAACTCAATTGTGCTTATGCCGAGTCTGAGGAAGGCGCGTGCCTAGCAATCATTGGAAGTTCTGGTTACTTGGAGATTTCGGTCAACCAAGGAAATGCCGCAAAAGTCCTTGGACTGAGACGCGACGATGTAGTTGAAATCCACAAAACTTGAGTGAAGTACCAACATAGAGATTGTGATCGACAAATCCCAAAATGCTCTGAGCCCGGATCCACTCTGATTGACCCGAATCTATGAAATGACGTGCAATCTATGGAGGTAGCCCTAATTACGTATTGATCTCTTTCGTTTCATCTGGTTCCGCGCTCTAGGGGAAACGCATCTAAATTTTCTGCCTGACAAAAAAGCAAATCAGGCTGAGTTTGAGGTAATTTTTTTAGGGGTCGTAGGTTGGGTTGAACGGAATCCGTTAATGATCGCTAATCTTAGAGGAGTTTTCGAGTGCCCACATTGCCTGAACCTGCCAAAATTGGAGTGAAACCCAACATTAATCGTCCATTCTACCGCCATGAGACAGCCTCTATAATTAGATGCGTTTCCCCTGCTTCGCGCTCTAGACTTGCTTGCAGTTCTCCCGGAAAGATGATACGATGTGCTTCAATCATTAAGTTTGTCCTCTTGCGGTTAATGCGTCCCGGCGTACTTTATAGTTGATACGGAGACATCGGGTAAAGCCGAAATCGCGAGTACATCAATAATTTCTGAATTGCCGTATCAATCTTGAGTGCCCAGATTCACACGCCGACACCCGGTGTGCAAAACGTCACTTTTTGAAACGCAGGGAAACGCGAAACGTAGAATTTTTTATGGGCCTCCCACCGGTCCAACTCGCCAAATTTTTTTCCTATTGTTAGGAAGTTTACATGAAACCACTTCGCCAATTTGCAATCATACCGTCATTACCGATTGAACTGGAGCCATTGCGCGAACTCGCGTTAAATCTCTGGTGGACATGGGATTACGAAGCAATCAGACTGTTTCAACATCTTGATACGGCACTTTGGGAGAAAACGTACCATAACCCAATCCACATGCTTGGGATCATGCCGCAGCAACGTTTAGACGCATTGGCAAGAGACGATGCGTTTCTCTCCCATCTGAATCTGGTTGTACGCAAATTTCAGGATTATATGACGGCAACCTCACCCTATGAAAAGCACCTCCGGAATACAGATCTGAATAATCTTTCTATCGCTTATTTCTCGGCAGAATTTGGACTCGCGGAATGTTTGCCAATCTACTCCGGCGGATTAGGTATTCTCGCGGGTGATTACCTAAAGTCGGCAAGCTATCTCGGTTTGCCGATGGTCGGTGTTGGACTGCTCTACCAACACGGCTACTTTCGCCAAATCCTAACATCCGAAGGTTGGCAGATGGCGGATTACCCACTGAATGACTTTTACAACATGCCAATTCAGGTCGAGCGTCAGGAAGACGGTTCCCCGGTGGTAGTAGATGTCGATTATCCGGAAGGTAAAGCCTATGCCCAGATATGGCGCATACAGATTGGAAAGATTCCGCTCTACCTCCTTGACACAAATATCCCTGACAACAACCATCCAGAACTGCGAAATATCACCAGTTACCTTTACGGAGGAGATGAAAAAACACGCATCAAACAGGAGATACTACTGGGGGTCGGTGGCTTCCGTGCCTTGCTCAAGCTGGGAATCCGTCCAACTGTATGTCACATGAATGAAGGACACGCAGCGTTTCTAGCTATCGAACGAATTCGACACCTGATAGAGGAACAGCACCTTACATTCGAAGAAGCGCGATCGGCAACAACCGCAGGCAACGTTTTTACTACACACACGCCGGTTCCGGCGGGGATTGATTGGTTCCCGCCCAGTCTAGTCGATTATTACTTTGGAGGATACTATTCTTCGCTCGGTATTTCGCGGGAAGAATTTCTTGCATTGGGGAGAGATAATTTTGCGGATAACGGCAGCGAGTTCAGCACAACAGTCTTAGCGCTGCGCCTTTCTGCCTACAACAACGGTGTCAGCAAAGTTCATGGAAAAGTGTCCCGCAGCATGTGGAATCACCTTTGGCACGGGCTGCCGGAAGATGAAGTCCCGATCCGTTCAATTACGAATGGTGTCCATATCCGTTCATGGGTAGCCGGGGACATGCAGAATGTGTTTGAGCGGTATCTTGGCCCAGGATGGATTCAGAATTTAGTAGATGAGAAGTCGGTGTGGACGCAGGTTGACGGCATCCCGGACGTTGAATTGTGGCGTACCCATGAGCATCACCGTGAACGTCTTGTTGCATTTGTGCGTCAGAAGCTAAGAGATCAATCGATTCGCGCAAAAGCCTCCTCCGCCGAGATTAAGCGTACTAACGAGATTTTAAATCCGGAAATCCTCACAATCGGTTTCGCACGACGTTTTCCAACCTATAAGCGAGCGACGCTGCTCTTCCAAGATCCGGATCGTTTGGATAAAATTCTGAATCACTCCGAGCGTCCGGTACAGATCATCTTCTCAGGGAAGGCGCACCCGCATGATCACGAGGGCAAACTCTTGATTCAAGAAATCTGCAAATTCGCCGCTCAAGACCGTTTTCAACATAGGATAGTGTTCATTGAGGATTACGATATCTGCGTCGCGCGCTGTCTTGTTGCGGGTGTCGATGTTTGGTTAAACAACCCACTTCCGCTACAGGAAGCCAGCGGTACTAGCGGTATGAAAGTCGCAGTAAATGGAGGCTTGAATCTGAGCATCCTTGATGGCTGGTGGGCAGAGGCGCATACGTCAGGTGGTGGATGGACAATTGGTGGAGGCGAGGTGTACGACGATCGGAAATTTCAAGACCAAGTGGAAGCGGATGCAATTTACGACATCCTTGAGAAGGAGGTTGTCCCGTTGTTTTATGATCGCGAAAGCGATACAATACCCCATCGCTGGGTCGCTAAGATTAAATTGGCGATGCGAAACCTTGCGCCAATATTCAATACGAAACGCATGGTTTCTGAATATGCGGACAAATTATATTTCTCTACACATCGGCGCTGGGATCTATTGAATCGTGATGACGTACAACGCGGCAAGGCGCTAGCGCACTGGAAATCTCATCTTCAAGAACATTGGTCGAGAATCAAAATCAAGGGTGTTGAAGACGAACACATCTCTGAAATTGGGATTGGCGAAGAGCTAAATGTGAAGAGTTATGTCGATCTAGCTGCTCTATCCCCGCACGACGTTAATGTTCAAATCTATCATGGAACTCTCAATGAAGATGGCGAAATCAATGCCGAAGACACAATCCCCATGGAATCTCGGGGACAGTTGGATGATGGAACGCACCTGTTTGAAGGGGCGATATCTTCCTACAAAACGGGTTTGCACGGTTATACCGTTCGCATACTGCCGTGTCATGATGACCTGCATAACCCACACGACTTAGCCTTAATTCATTGGGCGTCGTAAATTCGTATGCAGACGTTGTGCTCTTCTGGAGTAGAGGAGTAGCCATCTCTTGAAATTCGATGTGCGTCTTGGTCGGTACTAAAGAGGGTTGTGAAGTTAAGATTCCCACGCTACACGCCTTTTCACATCACAAGTTTCGGTCACGAATCTGAGAAAATGTTGGCACTGCAAAGAACGGTATAATCAACCTTACGTATCCATTTTTTCACTAGTCACTTTCTACAGACTAATTCTAACGATATGGCTGAAAAATCACTTTTCGAACAGTCTTATGAGAAACACAAGCGCGGGCTCTTGACCGAAACACTAGACCGGCTTCGACCCATCTACACCGAAGAAGAACTCCGTGCATTGCGAATCGATAGCATCAACCGTGATATGCTTTCTTTGGGGTCGGGGCGCGGGTTTGTTAATCGAGACATTCTGGAGACAATTCTCGGTAACTTGCTGGAATGCGTTGCGCCGGGATCGCACAATGCCCCAGATCCACAGTATCAGAAGCGAGATTTGGCTGAAGCTATTGAAGAGGTCGTCGACCAACTCTATGCCATGATTGCCCAATCCTTCCTCGCGGTTTCCGAGTCTGCGCAACTGGAAGAGGCGTTGGAAACGACTTTTGCACTCCTCTGGGACCTGCCGCGCTTAAAAAACCGGGCAAGGTGGAATCGCTTTGCCTCGCTTCGAGATCCTGCTGTTTGGGATGCTTACCTTCTTCATCGCGGCGTTTCCCACGAAAAACTGACCGAACTCAATATCGGTGCGCACGTAGATAGAGCAATTGTGGAGAGAGACTTTGAGCCGTATCAGGACTTTCTTAATTCTCTCGGTTTAGGGTTCGCTTTTGACTACCAGATGCAGTTGGTTGTGAGTGCCTATCCCGGGTGGCGCGTTCTTTTTTACCATGATGTCGCCCATGCGTTGACACGCGCCGGACGAATCGACGACAGCCCGCATCTCCACCAAATTCCCGTGCCGCTTCTACCGCGTGCGATTGCCGAACTCGGCGGGCGCTACTACCAAGCCGATCTACACCCTGAAACCCGGATAGGAGATGCCAATTTCCTAGAACATCCCCATCGCGGCATCACGACAGGCCAAACTGGTATTATTGGCTCCGGATGTGCCATTTACCCGTGTACGCTAGGTGGACTAAGCGTTAAGGTAAAGCAGCGTCACCCTGTTGTCGGTGATTTCGTGCAGATTGGTACGGACGCGGGAATATTCGGACCCGTGAAGATTGACGATTATTCCAGCGTCGGCACCAATACTGAAATGTACGGTTTTATCGAAATGGGAGAGGGGTGCCGCATCGGTTCATCGGTAATCATCGGCACCATAAAAAGCGAGTTTAGTCGGCCGGGTGTGATTCGTCTGGGAAAACGCGTCCATGTCGGTGATAGCACAATTATTGAGAACACCTCCGCCATCGATCTTATTATTCCGGATCAATCGGAGGTCCCTGCCAGAAGCCATGTCGCCAACGATGGTTTTGGCCACCCTCGCTTCATAGCGTAAACCGACCTAAACTAGCGTCCTGTTTTCATCGCGATCAATCTATTCCACCGCCACGATACAAATCTTCCAGAGATCTGCTTGGCGACAGAGCGCTGACCGATCCAAGATAAACGTGCGGTTGGCTTCTATCGCCAGAACCCGTGCGTGAACTTCGTGTAGCACGGATAAGGTCTCTGTGCCTACGGTTGGAACATCCACTCTGAAATCGTGAGAGGCACCTGCTGCCTTCCCAACGACAACCCCCCTGTTGCCGAGTTCTCCGCCGCGCCGAATTGCCTCGTTCGTGTCCTCAATTGCCTCAATTGCTAGTGGAATGCCATCTTTGACAACGACTGTCTGGCCAATGTTCAGGTCTGCAATTTGACGAGCAAGTTCAACGGCATACCTCAAATCCAACCATTGCGCTTCCGTCGGCTGCCTTTCGGTAAGAACGCCAGGTGGTGGCAGTAGGTGCTGCAAAAAGCGGTGCTGCTCAATGACGTGAAGCCCATTTGATTCCAAGTAATCAATGATTGCGGAAACGATCGCAGCCGCACCTTTGTGGCGTGCCGTGGCAAGAATCTTAGCTGCGATCCGATCTACATGAAAGGGGCGGAGGAGTATTCCTTTATGAACTTTCCCGATGAGTGTAACATCCCTTACACCTGAGTCAAGAAACGTCCGTGCCATCTTCTGAATCTGACCGACACCAAACGAATGAATCTCGGATGCTATATCTGAGAAGCGTTCGGGCGATGATTTTGTCACCTGAATGATAAACGGTGACCGGCCTTGCTCAATTGCAGCCCGAGCTAACGAAACTGGCAATTCTCCTGCGCCTGCGATAATTCCGAGTTTTTCCAATGCATCGCTCCATTAAGAGCCTGTTTGAAAAGTACATTTGTAGGGTGCGATCAAAGGAGCGAAAAGCGACTGCGATAGAGATCCCCTCAACCGAGTGGATAACGAGGGCGATAGTAAATCACACGCGATAGAGATCCCTTTCTAACCGCACCGGCACCCATCACTAACTATATTTTTTTGGAAAATAAACCACTAAGTCCGAAGCGCGATTCGCGTACTCTCACGGACATCAATGAGTTTCATCGTATGCCGAAGGAGGTGTTTTCCGCCAACGAGTAGCTGAGCGAAGGGTTGGTAACGTTCACGAACGCGAGTGGCGACGAAGGAGGGAGCATAGCTTGGCGGGAGTCTAAGCTGCTAGATTTTCCCTGCACCTGCTTACTAAATTCCAATGCCTCGTTGGGAATTCTCGATGAACTCAAGGAGATGCTCGACTTCGGGATTGGGCTCAACTTCCTTTCTTACGCGATTAACTGCTTCTCGGAGTGGAAGTTTGGAACGAAACAGAATGCGGTAGGCTCTTTTCAGCAGTTGAATCGTGTCGGACGGGAGTGAGGACAAGGGGTTAGTACTTGACGTGCCGAGTCCGATAATGTTCAAGCCGCGAACACGGGCAGGATGACCATCAGACAGCGCGAACGGCGGAATGTCTTTTACAAACTTCGAGCATCCACCGGCTATTGCCATTTTGCCCACTCGGACGAATGGATGTAGTGCTGAATGCGCTCCCATTCGAACATCGTCTTCAATGATGACATGTCCGCCAAGCGTAGCGAGGTTAGCCATAATCGTTCGATTACCGACAACCGAATCATGTGCGATGTTCGTCCAATTCATCAATAAATTGTCGTCGCCGATGATGGTGGCTCCCTCCTCGGTGGTTGCCCGGGAAATTGAGACATACTCGCGAAACACATTCCGGTTACCGACTCGTGTATAGCTGCGCCACCCGCCGTATTTCAAATCCTTGGACGGATTTCCGATTGTACAACCGAAAAATATTTCGCATTGTTCACCAAGCGTCGTCCATTTGTCAATTTGTACATGCGGCCCAATGACAGTCCCATCCCCAATCATTACGTCGTCATTGATGATTGAATACGGGCCAATTTCAACGTCCACTCCTAGTTCTGCTTTTGGTGAGATGATTGCGGTTGGGTGAATCTTGCTCATTCACCTATCCTCCCCCCGATATTCCCTCACTGCCTACAGTTAACCCTCGATACAAGCTAGATGCATCACAAAGTTTAGTCCGAAGTAGACAAATGGTTGAGATTTTTCTGTCTATCTCTCCCCAGCCTGTTTTTTGTCGAGTACGATTGTCAGTTCCCCCTCCGTAGCAAGCTCGTCGCCAACATAGGCTTTGCCGCCGACACGCGCTAATGTCTTTCGTCCGCGAAGCACTTCGACCTCTAGTCTAAGCTGGTCGCCCGGTATCACCGGACGCCGAAATCTCGCCTCCTTGATGGTCGCGAAGTATCCAAGTTGATCTTCAGCGCCGTAGTCGTGCAGAAGCAACCATGCGGCAAGTTGAGCTAGTGCTTCCATCTGGAGTACGCCCGGCATGACAGGTTGTTGCGGAAAATGCCCTTGGAAAAACTGCTCGTTATACGTCAGATTCTTGAGACCAACTGCACGCTTTCCACTTTCAAAGTGTGTGACTCGATCAATCATACACATCGGATAGCGGTGCGGTAGGATGCCGTATATGTCAAGTGCTTCAACCGGCTCAATCGTTTCTTTTCTTATGAATCCTTTTTCAGCCAAGGACAATACGAGCTCAGTATGCAGCGTGTGCCCTGATCGCAGTGCCATTACATTTGCTTTGAGGCGTTGGCCCGCTAGGTACAGGTCTCCAATCAGATCTAGTATTTTGTGCCGAACAAATTCATCCTCAAATCGCAGCGAGTCGCTAGTGCTACCATCTTCCTCAACGACGACGACGTTATCGTAAGTTGCGCCCTTTCCAATCCCTTGGCTTTTTAACAGTTCAATTTCCGCCGCGAAACAAAAACTGCGCGCCGGAGCAATCTCCCTAGCATACGTTTCAGGATCAATTGTAAACGTGCCAACTTGCGCCGGAATCTGTGGATGGTCGTAGACAAAGGAGAATTGAAATGAATCGGAGGGAAGCAGTACAATTTGCCGATCAGCTTCATGAACGGCGAACGGCTCTTCAAATTCAATATAGCGTCGCGGAACTTCCTGTTGAGCGGTCCCCGCTGTTTTGATAAGTTCTACGTAGGGCAAGGCACTCCCGTCAAGCGCTGGAGGCTCGGAAGCACTGATATCAACCTTCACGTTATCAATGCCAAGCCCAGCGAGAGCTGACAAAATATGTTCAACGCTGTTGACGACCGCATCGCCCTCTTGTACGCTAGTACAACGCGGGACGACAGTGCCGTAATTCTCTGGGCAGACGTGAATCTCGGGGGTATCGGGCAAATCAGTCCGTCGAAAAACAATTCCGCTATCGGGAGGCGCCGGCCGAAGCGCCAATTCAACGGGTTCGCCGAACATCAATCCGTGTCCCGAGATAGTACATTCATTCTGCACGGTTTGTTGCATGTCCGCGCCAGTGTTAGTTCTATTCCGCTTCAAATTTCTTAAATTTCCTTCCTTAGTGGTTCATTCGCTAAGTGTTTAATGCTTATGAGACTGTCACAAGAAACTGTTCTACCACGCCAGTAGGTGCGATCAAGTGACTGAATAAGGAACGCGATAGAGATCCCTTTCTAACCGCACCGACACCCAACACTTACCATATTTTTTTGGAAAATAAACCACTTAGCCTCGGTTCGTATTGCGTCTAATTCTGCGAATCACTCTGTTATGCTCTGCCAGAGTATTGGAGAAATGATGTTTTCCATCACCAATTGCCACAAAATAGAGATAAGAACTCTCTGCCGGTCTCAATGCTGCCATTATTGAAGCCAACCCCGGATTACAGATAGGTGCTGGCGGTAAACCGCGATAAACATAAGTGTTATACAACGAATCAAATTTGAGGTCTTTCTTGGTTAATGCACGGCGTGGGTTACCCAGTGCATAAAGAACCGTCGGATCCGCATCAAGTTTCCACCCGCGCTTCAAGCGGTTGTGAAATACAGCCGCGATTAACGGTCGTTCGTCGGCGATCCTTGCTTCCTTTTCGATGATTGAGGCAAGGGTAATGATTTCTTGAGGGGAGAAATCTAACGACTTTGCTTCCTCGGTTCGTTCGCGAGTCCAATGTCGGTTGAACTCATCGAGCATCATCTTGATAACATTGGCGGCGGAGATTCCATCGACCAACTTGTAGGTATTCGGGAAAAGATATCCTTCCAAGCTGTTTCCTTCAATTCCATATCGTTTTCGCCATTGTGCATCACGCGCCGCGCGGCTAAATGATTCCGAGGTTCCAAATCCCTCATCTTCAAAGAGTTGAGCAATCTGCGCTACGGTGAGTCCTTCCGGAACCACAAAATGCCGATGAACGATCTTTCCTGCTTCGAGTTGATGAATAATCTCGCGAAGACTCATCGCGGCGCTTAGCTCATAGGTCCCCGCCTGCAAGTGACGGCTGGCTCCTTCAAAGTAAGCTACCACTTCAAATAGTAGAGCACTGCGGATGATACGTTCATCTGCAAGAAGCCTAGCAATTGATTTCGTACTCGCACCGGGCGCAATCCGTATCTCCTTGGGGTCTAAAGCTAACTCTTCCGAAGTCAGATAGGAGACCAATATCAGAGCGAGGCTGATGCCCACAATTGCGAGACAGCAGGCTACAAAAATCTTAAGGCGTGAAATATGAAGTTTCATCTGCCGACTATCGCGAGACAGTATACAGTATTAGGAAAACGTCGGAAATATCTACAGTTCATTCCCAAAGGTCCCGATCTCTGGCGTCTGATTCACGCATATTGTTCAAATATTCATCAAGAATAACCACCGCGGCAACTTGGTCGATTACATGCCGCCGCTTTTTACGCGGTTTCCCAACATCTCGCAAAATGTTTGCCGCTTCAACCGTACTTAGTCGTTCATCCCACAAATGAATTGGAATACCCGCCTCCTGTTTCAGGCGATTCGCGAATTTCTGAACTTTCTCTGCTTGCACTCCGATTTCCCCGCTGAGCATCAACGGGAGTCCGATAACCACCGCCTCAACCTCATGGACGTTGATTAGGTCACATATCGCCGCTAGATCAGTTTTACGGCTTTTCCGTTTGATAGTGCAGAGCGGGTGAGCCGCAAATCCGAGCTCATCACTTATTGCCACCCCAATCCGTACGTCGCCAACGTCCAGTCCCAGAATAATTGGCATAATTTATGGAAGTTCAAAACGGAGCGTAATGCTGCGGACTAGCGTCGATTTCAGAACACACGAGAAATCCTTAGAACCTATTTGAAAAATACAGTTGTAGGGTGCGCACTGCGCACCAGCCTCTAAAAGCCCCAGAGGGGCGACAGGTGTACAACAAGTCACGGCAAAAACATGAAAAACCACTCTCCAAATGGCAAAAAATGGCATTAGTACCTATTATTCAAACAGGTTCTTAACGGGGCATCAAATGGGGGTGCTTATGTTAGATGGAATATGAGAGAATAGGAAGCCTATGCCACTACATAATAGCATTGCTCTAAAATTCATGTCAAGCACAAAGTCTGTAAATCCTTTTACTCTTCCGTTGTCTGAACTGTTAGATATCTCTCGCTTGCTCTGGTTTTTCGCCTAACACGTTTCGCAGATTATTTTTCCCCTTTACAACCTTGAAAATGATAAAATAAGCCAATGCAGATGGGACATCCGGCTTCCGATTTATGTAACGAGGTCATCCATGAATATTAGTCAATGCTTGACGAAATCCGCCCGATCCTTTTCCGACAACTTGGCGATCGCCCACGGTGAAAAGAGACTCTCATACGCGGAATTCAATAGTCGGGCGAACTGTCTGGCGAACGCGCTCTGCAAGCAGGGGATTCGGCAAGGCGACAACCTGGCGTTGCTCATGTATAATTGCCCCGAGATGCTCGAGTCAATGTTTGCAGGCTTCAAAGCGGGGTGCGGTGTGGTACCCATCAATTTCCGCTTGCATCCCAAAGAGTACGCCTTTATTATCATGCACTCCGAAGCCGAAGCAGTAATTGTGTCGTCCGAATTCGACGAGGAAATCATCAAATCTTGCCACCTTTTTCCCCGTGTCAAGTCCATTATTACACTGTCTGAGGGGCGTGACAATCTGCTAGATTACGAGTTTCTACTTGCTGCCGAATCTGACCAATTCGATGATGTCGATGTCGACGCGGATGATGTCGCATGGATCTTCTATACATCAGGAACAACGGGCAACCCCAAGGGAGCGATGTTAACGCATCGCAATCTGCTGAGCATGACGATGAACTTCTATGCAGACATGGCTCCCGGATTTGGTTCCAGCGATGTTGTCCTCCATGCTGCTCCGCTATCCCACGGGAGTGGGTGCTATGCCCTGCCCAATATCGCCAAAGGCGCTGCCAACGTCATCTTGGAATCGAAGTCCTTTGATCCGGAAATAGTATTACAGACGATTCAAGAGTACCGCGTGACAAATATGTTTGCCGCGCCGACGATGATTAAACGGTTGGTAGATAGCCCCGCAATTGACCGATACGACCACAGTTCGATGAGATACGTGAACTACGGCGGCGCACCGATGTTGGTGAAGGACTTAATCAATGCCATGAAGAAACTAGGTCCTTGCCTTGTCCAACTTTATGGTCAAGCGGAATCTCCCATGACCATCACTTATCTTTCCCACACTGATCATGTGCTTGACGGAGATTCGGATCAGACGAAACGCTTGGCATCTGCCGGTATTCCACGTACCGATGTCGAGGTCAAAATCGTTGGCCCGGATGGAAACGAACTCCCGCCCGGCGAAACGGGGGAGATTGTGACAAGATCGGATTTGGTGATGAAGGGATACTGGCGCGCGCCTGAAGCAACCGCTGAAACACTGCGAAACGGATGGCTACATACCGGTGATATGGGCTATATGGACGAGCATGGCTACCTGTTTCTCATGGATCGATCAAAGGACATGATTATAAGCGGCGGAGAAAACATCTATCCTCGTGAAATTGAGGAGGTAATCGTGGGGCACCCCGCGGTTCGAGAAGTTGCCGTGATTGGTGTTCCTGATTCGCAATGGGGCGAAGCGATTAAGGCTGTCGTTTCTCTTGTGCCCGGCAGTAAAGCCACAGAAACGGAACTAATCAATTTCTGCACGGAACACATTGCCCGTTACAAAAAACCGCGATCGGTCGACTTTGTAGATGAACTCCCGAAGAATAACTATGGGAAAATAGTCAAGCGAGAATTGAGAGAGAAGTATTGGGGAGACAGAACCAGTAGGGTGATATGACCCTGGAACGAAGTGCCCGAGTGGCTTCCTTCATCTTATCTTACGCATTTTCGAGCACCTAAGAGTTTAATTTCTCAGTTGGCCGTATCCCGCATCATAATTGACAGCATGCCATTATCCCTGTCGGAATAATTCATTCGGCAAGTAATACTTTCTAGTCAGAGTCCTTTTCCTCGATCCAGAGGATCGAAATGTCAATAGAATGCGACATGTCCAGAATCCCGCGCTCCAGAGGAGCGCCATGTGGTGTGTTACTTGGTGGAAATGAAGTTGATGATGGAAGGGCAAAACCGGTCAATCAATCGGACTCACGGTAGTACCTTGGTGATTTTTTTCTCGTTTGTGAATATATACCCCAAGATTTGGTATGTGAAAATTCGAGATTACACAAGTCTATTATGCGGAAGATGAGTTCATGACGCCGTCATCCTGATTTAATCAAAAAACATTCCAAAGGAGTTCTCCATGTACAAAAAGCGCAAGTTGGGAAGAGGAGTCGCCATGGTTGGTGCCGGCATGTCGAAATTCGACATGTTCAATGATAAAGACTCGAAGGATTTGTTCGTCGAAGCGTTTATCCAAATGAACGCATCAGTGGATAAGGGATTGGATCCGGCAGATATTGATGCCCTTTATCTAGGAAATTTCACGAACGATTTTTTTGTCCAGCAGTCTCATTGGGGAGCAATTCTTTCCGATTCTCTCGGGCTTGTTCCAAGACCGGCAACGCGAACCGAGGGCGCCTGCGCCTCAAGTGCTCTTGCTTTCCGTGAAGGCGTTTTCGCCATCGCTTCCGGCTTCTACGATGTGGTACTTGTTGGTGGCGTCGAAGATATGTCAAAGCGATCCACCGAAGAGGTGGCGGAAGGATTGGCATTGGCGGCAAGTCCATACGAGCGCAAAGCAGGACTGACTTTTCCGGGCGTTTTCGCCGCCATAGCAACCGCATACTTCGAGAAATACGGCGCGTCTCGCGAGCACCTGATGAATGTAACGATAAAGAGCCACGACAATGCGCCTTTGAACCCCAAAGCTCAGTTCAACCTCGCCATTCGAGACATGATGGATGCCAAGGTTAAGCGGGCGAAAAGTCAGGGTAGAGCGGTGCCTGATTGGATTGACGAAAAGGATTTTCTCCGCGACGCGAGAGCGAATCCCCCCATCGCTTGGCCCATGCACCTCTTCGATTGTTGCCCCATAAGTGACGGAGCCGCTTGCATTCTGTTAGTCGCCGAAGAAATTGCGAATCGCTTCACGGATGACCCATTACACGTCGTAGGTCTTGGTCAAGGTAGTGGGAGGGCGCTTCATTCCGCGGATGACCTGACGTACTTTGAAGCCACGAGGCACGCTGCCAAAGAGGCTTACGATATGTCCGGTCTGACGCCCGAAGATATTCAGTTCGCCGAAGTGCACGATTGTTTTTCGATTGCGGAGATTCTCCATATCGAAGACCTCGGGTTCTTCAAGCCGGGAGAGGGACACAAAGCGGTGGAAGAGGGCTTGACGCGGTTGGATGGTCCCATGCCGATCAATACCTCCGGTGGGTTGAAGTGCAAAGGCCACCCGGTCGGCGCAACCGGTGCAGCACAGCTCATTGAAGTGTGGGAACAGTTGAGAGACAAAGCGGGACGAAGACGTGTGCCGAAATCGGAGTTGCGCATTGGTGCGGCGCACAACCTCGGCGGCACCGGCGGTACCTGTACCTTCACCATTCTCGAAAGGAGATAGTCCCGTGGATGAAAGACCGATTAACGATTACGGGTTTGAGCAGTTTCTCAACGAAGGAAAACTGATGGGCTCAAGATGTAACGCCTGCGAGACGCTTTACGTGCCGCCGCGTTCGCTGTGTCCGCGTTGCCGCCATTCCGAGATGGAATGGGCGGAGACAGCGGGCGAGGGGAGGCTTGTCGCGTTTACCTCTATCTCAATCGGCACGCCCGCGATGATGAAAGAGGGATATGACAGGAACAATCCGTACTGTTCGGGCGCTGTCGAGTTAGCAGAAGGAGCGCGAGTGGTTGCACGGATTGAAGGCGTCGATTCGCAGCACCCCGAAACGATAGAGGTCGGCATGCCGTTACGAGTCAAGTTTCTGCATCAAGGAGCTGGCGATGACAGGAGGACCGTCCTAGCCTTCTCGCCAATTGAAGAATAATAAGCGACAGAAAAGGATAACTGAAAGAATGTCGAAATCTAAAGACAGGACTCCTACGACATTGCAAAGTTTCTTTCTATGGTTTTTTCTTGTGTTGACTGTTCCACCCTCCGCGCTCGCGCAAGTTCATGATGTTGAAACCATCGTCAAGAAGATGGATCGGCTCTATCGTAGCGAGACTAGTCATGCCGAAATGGAGATGCAAATTGTCACACCGCACTGGGAGCGAACTCTCGCCATGAACGTATGGACAAAGGGGATGGGCAAGACCTTTATTCGCATCACTGCACCAAAGAAGGAACGGGGTGTGGCAACGCTGCGCATCGGGAATGAAATGTGGAATTATTTGCCCAAGACGAACAAAGTGATGAAGATTCCGCCATCAATGATGATGGGATCATGGATGGGTTCCGATTTTACAAATGATGATTTGGTCAAAGAGTCGTCTATGCTTAACGATTACACCTATCAACTCATCGAACCGGAGGACGCAGTCGCCGACCACGTGTACATTCAACTCACGCCGAAGGAAGATTCGCCAATCGTTTGGGGGAAGATTGTCGCTGCCGTGAGATCCGACGATTATATTCCGATATGGCAACACTTCTATGATGAGCAGGGGAACTTGATGCGCGTCCTGAATTTCAAAGAAATCACAACATTTGACGGCAAAACTACCCCTGCCGTCATGGAAATGCTCCCTCAAAACAAAACGGGGCACAAAACGGTCGTCCGGTTTCTAAATGCCAAGTTCGATTCAGAAATCGACGATAAAATCTTTACGCGCCGAAACCTCCAAAAAAGGAGATAGAGGCAGCAAAGACTGGCAGATTGGAGAGATGGAAACCTTCTAACGGCGACTTTTCTCACACTATTACGCATCACGTTTCACGCATAGTTTTTCACCATGGTACTCAAAATTGCATTCCGTAACATCTTTCGCCAAAAGCGGCGTACAATTCTTACCGCACTCGCCATGATTGTCGGATTTACCCTGTCTTCGGTATTTATCGGATGGTCCGATGGCGCATACGGGGATATTATAGCGATGTTCACACGAAACCGCATCGGACACATACAGGTGCATCGCGTCGGTTACCTTGATAAACCATCGCTCTACAAAACCATCAGCGACTATTCAGACGTTGGCGAGACGATTCAAACTATCCCGGGGGTTGAGGCTTGGACGCCGCGAGTGTTCGGGGCTGGACTTGGCTCTGTTGGCGAAAAGAGCACAACCGTGCAAATCATCGGTGTGGACGTTGCGCGCGAGACTGAGACTACGCGATTTGACAAGAAAGTGATTGATGGAAGAGTTCCGGGCGACACCTCCTCCCACGACATTGTAATCGGAAAGGGGCTGGCGAAAACCCTTTCTGCGACCCTCGGTAGTGAGATGGTACTCTTTTCGCAGGGTGCCGACGGTTCCATTGCGAATGACGTGTATACGATTGTCGGTATCTTGGAAAGCGGTGACGACGCCACGGATCGAATGACCTGTTACCTGAATCTCGAAGATGCACAAGAATTGCTTGTCCTTGAGGGGCGCATCCATGAAATTGTCCTCACCGTCTCAAAAATTAGCCAAGTCCCTAAAATCACGAAAGCAATTAAGGCACGTCTCGACGATTCAACGCTTGATGTCGCGCCGTGGCAGGAAGTTGCCAAATCCTTCTATCGAGCCATGCAAGCCGATAAGCAAGGTGATGCCATTGGGCGCTTCGTGATTATGCTTATCGTCGCCATCGGTGTCCTAAATACAGTATTGATGTCGGTGCTGGAGCGCACGCGGGAATACGGGGTACTCAAAGCTGTCGGGACAAAGCCGACACAGATTTTCCGGCTTGTGCTCTGCGAAGTCGCCATCATCGCGCTTGGCAGCATTTGCGTGGGTGCACTGCTGGGGGTGTTGGCTAATTACCTGCTGTCCATTTACGGTATTACGTTTCCGGGGGAATTCACCTACGGCGGCATCAAATTCAAGACGATGTATGCCGAAGTCAATGCGCGAAGTCTGATTATTCCGGCAATCACTGTTCTGGTTTCGGCGATGGTTGTCGGTCTCTTTCCGGCAATCAAAGCCGCACGAATTATGCCTGCGAAGGCGATGCGGACGCATTAGATGGTTAATTCGCTAAGTATTTAATACTTACGAAACTGTCACAAGAAACTGTTATACCACGCCGGTAGGTGCGGTTTCTAACCGCACCGACACCCAACACTTACCGTATGTTTTTAGAAAATAAACCACTAAATTAGAAGTCAACAGACGATTCAGACCATGTGGCTAATTCTAACAAAACTTGCTTGGAAAAATATCTTTCGCAACAAACGGCGCACGATTATCGCTTCCACGGCGATGGGGATCGGCTTGGCTGCCCTGATTTTCGTTGATGCGTTCTGGATGGGGATGGAAGAGAACATGATCAAGACGGCTACCGCCTCGTTCCTCGGCGACGCACAGATTCATCGGGAAGGTTTTCGAGACGAGCGAGAGGTCTCGCTAACTATTCAGGCGCTTGAGGAGTTGACCGCAAGTCTTGCCGAAGAACCCATTGTGAGGCATTTCACACAGAGAGCACTCGTCTCCGGCATGATTACTTCCTCCGCAAGTGTCAGTGCAATCAATCTCGTTGGGGTTAATCCGCTCACAGAGAAATTCTTGTCAAAGGTTGATGATGCAATTACGGAGGGAGTCTATTTTGAAGGGGACAATAGCCGCGACATGGTGATTGGCACAAAACTCGCCGAAGTCCTGGAGGTTGGTCTTGGTCACAGGGTGGTCGTGACGGTGGCGCAGGCTGAGAGCGGAGATCTCTCCCAAGAGATGTTTAGGATTTCCGGTATTTATCACTTTGCCGATGAAGAGATGAACCGGGGGATGGTCTTTGTCCGAATTGAAAAAGCACAACAGATGCTTGCTATCGGCGACGGTGTCCATGAAATCGCGCTCAAATTTACGTCTCTCGCGTGCGCCCAAGATTCGGAGTTGCCGTTCTGGGATGCGTATTCCCGGCACGGCAACGAGGCGTTGAGTTGGACCGAGATATTGCCGCAATTGGAGGCAATCCTAAAAATGTCTCAAATTAGCAAATACATTATGGGGATTATATTATTTGGAGTGGTTGTCTTCGGAATTGTCAACACACTTTTCATGTCGCTGTATGAACGCATGTTTGAGTTCGGCGTGTTGCGTGCTGTGGGGACTCGTCCTTTGCGCATGGCGCAGGTTGTTCTGTTTGAGGCAGGGGCATTGGCTATTGTGAGTATCGGCTTGGGTGCGGCGCTCGGCTGCTTCGTGACCGCAATATTTGTGCATCGTGGCATTGATTATACCGGCATCGAAATGATGGGCGTGACAATGCAGGAACATATCTACCCAATTATGGCGGTTCGGCAGTTCATCCTTTATCCGATATGGGTCTTCGTATTCACGGTCATTGCGGGGCTGTATCCTGCTCGGTATGTAGCCAAAATGTTTCCGGTGGACGCAATGCGGCGTAGCTTCTAGATACTTACTAAGGATGGAAGGAGATGCGGTCCTGTCTCGATTGCAACTATAGTCAATTCCGTTCATAGTTACACATATTTCGGTAGGTGCGGTTTCCAACCGCACCTACGAGATTGTAAATACCGGTTCGGTTAGGAAAGGAATCTCTATCGCCCCCGTTATCCACTCGGTTGATCGAACCTACCGCAGTACATGAAACATTATTGGTTTTACAATGGTCGCCGGCAACTGACCACTTTTCCTGAGCGCTTACCATGAAACAGACTGAAAAAAACGATGTCATCGTCACGCAAGGCGTGACAAAAGTTTATGCGGCTGATGGAATTCCCGTCAACGCCCTTGCCGGAATTGATTTAACCATCCGGTCGGGAGAATTCACCGCGTTAATGGGCCCCTCCGGTTCAGGCAAAACGACTTTTCTCAACATTATTTCCGGTTTGGACGCGCCTACGAAAGGAAAAGTGTGGCTCTCCGGAAGAGTGCTGTCTGACATAAGCGGAAATGAGCTTTCCGACTTCCCACGTGATAACATCGGGTTCATATTTCAAGCGTACAATCTAATCCCCGTGCTCACGGTTGAAGAAAACGTCGAATACATTATGCTCTTGCAGCGAGTGCCGAAAGCGGAACGTCATGAGCGAGTTACGGCAATGCTGGAAGCGGTCGGGCTGCAAGGGTTTGCCGATCGAAATCCGACACAACTTTCGGGTGGACAGCAGCAGCGCGTCGCCATTGCACGCGCCATGGTCTCCGAGCCTGCGATTATTCTCGCCGATGAACCGACTGCAAACCTTGACTCGAAAACCGGTGCCGAACTGCTTGCCATGATGAATAGCCTCAACTTGGAAACGGGAGTTACATTTGTCTTCTCGACCCACGACCCGATGGTGATGGAAAGTGCGAGACGTTTGATTACACTCCGCGACGGACAAATAGACTCTGATGAGACGAAAGAAAGTGGCTAGTGTCCAGTGACCAGTGGATCTCTAGCGTACTCATTATTCATTCGCTTTCTGGTCAGTGAAAAAAGAAGGGAGATTGGAAGGATGGAAGATTAACGATTATTGCTCTTTTCACGCATCACGTATTACGTATTATTTTTTTCACCTTTCACTAAATTGAGTCCTTTGACTAATGCACAAATGAGAACAACTCTCGTACTCGTCATCGGTCTGATGGCAATTCCGTGTGCAGGAACCGCAAACGCAGAATTACAATTCGGCGGCTACTATAAAAACTTCTTCACCACCTTCGCTTCTCCACTCCCAAACGAACCAATGATGGGTGCCGTGGTCAACCGACTGCGTGTCAATCTGTCTTACGCTCCGGCAACACAGCTATCATTCGCCCTCTCCTACGATTTTACGCCGCGCATTCAAGACTCCTCTCTCTTTTCGGAATCTCCAATCGCCGTTTCCATTGTCCCACACACGTATCGCGTCCTCGACCTGGACTCCCCAATTTATCCGAGCGGAGAGGATCCAATCGGTAGTGTCGGAATCTATCATAATCTCGATCGGGCTTTTTTACAGTACAGCGCCGATTTTGCGGACATCTCCATCGGCAGGGATGCAATTGCATGGGGCAGCGCTCGGATCGTAAACCCTACCGATGTCGTTGCACCTTTCACCTACGATCAACTCGACACGGAAGACCGTATTGGGGTAGATGCGATTCGAGTTCGTATTCCGATTGGCGCCATGGGAGAGTGCGATGCCGGCTACATCTTCGGAGAGAGTTTCGATTTTGAAAAGAGCGCCTATTTTCTGCGGAGTCAGTTGAATACGCTAGAAACCGACGTCTCAATAGTGTTGGTGGGATTTCAGAAACATCTGCTGGCAGGCTTGGATATCGCTCGCGGGATTGGAGGCGCGGGATTCTGGTTAGAGACCGCTTTCGTATTTGTCGAACCGTTCGGTCAGGATGCCGACGCGCGGAGTAACTACCTGCGTGCGTCCACCGGTTTGGACTACAGCTTTGGGGAGAAGACTTACGGATTCATCGAATATCACTTCAACGGCGCAGGCGCGAAATCTCCCGAGAATTATCTCGCCAATTTAGACAAACCAGCCTACACCCAAGGTGGGGTTTATCTGATGGGCCTCCACTACCTTGCTCCGGGACTCTCCTATCAACTAACCCCTCTAATCTCTTTCGGCGGTCAGATGCTTTTCAACCTATCCGATTCGTCTGTCTGGATTGGTCCTCAACTCGAGTACAATATTGCCGAGGATATCTACCTTTCTGCCGGCGGCCTTATCAGCGTTGGGGAGCGATTAGAAGACAGCGAAACCCTCGAATTTCGATCGGAGTTTGGTAGTTATCCAAACGTCGTCTTTACCTCATTCCGAGTCTATTTCTGAGTCATTCTTCCCTACACCGGACTTCACTGTTTTCATGCGAGTGGCGCGCCAGAATGTCCAAGACATCGCTTGGTGCCCTTGACACGTCGCTAGTCCACCGTCCAAATCCGCCATGCGCGTTGACTGCCTGAATCCATTCCTTCAGAAATCGGCGTTTGGTTCGATCCGCATCTCTCTCTTGCCCTTTGGTTTCCAACACCAACGTATAGCCAGACTTGAGGCGGATGAGAAAATCGGGACGATACTTTCGCACTACGCCTTTGTGAACGTAGAACACTTCAAACCCTAGGTGATCGTTCTTTACCCAAGACTTCACCGCCGGGCTATTGTCGAGTTGAAAGGCTTCCGTTGCCTCCCACGTGCTATCGTATACACAGAAGTTAATATGACTTCGATCGGTGTATTCGCACGGTTTGCCGGTATACCAGGTACCCATATCGCCCGTGGCACGGATTGGCTGATCCCGGTCGAAGACCGGTTCAAGCTTCTCTGTATTCTCAAAACGAATCGCCTCCCAAATATGCTGAACCACTCTAGTCATGTTGAGCGTAATGATTAAACGTCGGCTGAGGTCGTCCTGATGAAATAGGACGGGGTTGATACTAATTAAGTCGGAACGGATGAAACCTTCAACGAGGCGAACAAGTTGAGCGAGAAGAAATTCTTTACTGCCGCGCCAATCACTCTGCATCTGTTCATACACGTCCCGAGCGGTCTCAAAGATGATTCGTTGTGTGCGAAACTCTGTTGCCAGTTTTTCAAGATCTATTGCCTGAATCTTCGTTATATCCGGCTTGCCTTCAACGATTGGTGCGAGTTCTGCAATCCGGGGAGTCTGACTGGCGTCAATTTCAAGTTGCTCCAAGCGATTCCAGTCTAGCGTTAGACGGGGACGATAAACGTGGTCTATGCGGATGATGTTGGGCCAAGAAATCGCAAATTTCGCTTTGTCTGCGACCGGCTCAATAGCGGTTTTAGGCTGCGGTGGGCAGGGGATAACATCGTCTGCAGACTCGTGCGGCAAAAACGTGAAGGGAACGCCAAAGATGTTGACGTATTCGGGTTCAAAGAGTTCAATCATTTTTCCGGTTAAAGGATCGGTCTTTTTGGTCGTTTCGTAGGAAGTACGACGTAAGCCTCGACCAACCACCTGCTCACACAAGAGTTGGCTCGTAAAGGCGCGTAAGCCCATGATGTGCGTCACGGTCTTCGCGTCCCAACCCTCCGAAAGCATCCCAACCGAGATGACATTCTGTATCTGCTCCCCTTCTCTGTTTAGCCTACCTACGGTATCTACTTTCAGACGAAGTAACTCGGCTTGCTGTTTCTGTGTAAGTTTAGGTGCTTGTTCGGTATCAAGGGCGCCTTCATCACCAATCACCGCAATCGGTTCCTCGGCAGTTTCAGCAGTATTTAGCACCTTGGAATCGATGTGAAGTGTCCGATCCGGATCGCAAAGCTCCTCAATGCGCACTCTGCTGTGGTCAAACGCATATTTGACCCTCGCCGCGGTCTCGGTGCGGTTAGCAACGGTAATCATCACCGGCGGGGTTCTGTTCTGTCGCTCCGTCCAACTCCTCGCGGTCTCCCTCCAATCATAGCCGAGGAGATGGTAACCGTTTGTGACCAAATCCGGCAACGGCTCCTCGGGTCTTGCTTTGCGGTTCAGGTCGTCCTTGACCTCAGAGTCGTTGTAGATATGGTACAGACGGGATTTGTAGGTTTCGGCGTCGGGCACCGCGTCGTCACGAATAACAACGCGCGGCGTCTTGACCAATCCGGATTCAATAGCGTCGTTTAATCCGAAGTCGCTCACAATCCAGCCGAATAAAGCCTCCTCCGAACTCCGTTTACCCGATGGCGTGAAGGGAGTAGCAGAGAAATCGTAGCAGGCGAGGAGCCCTCTTGTTTTGTGAATACGATCCAAACCGCCGACCCACTTAGTCGCCTCCTCAATCTCATCCTTTTTTACACCCTTGACTTTAGACTCGACTGGGACACGCCAGGCGTGATGCGCCTCGTCGTTAATGACCAGCAAGTTCCGGGTATTTGCCATTTCACCGAGAACCTCGCGGACATAGGCTTCGTCGCTCTTGACACCTCGTTTGTCCACGCTGCGTTTCTTGGCGATTCTATCCTCGGTTTCCCAGTTGAGGGCGTGCCAGTTCCGCACCACCACCCGTCCTTGGCGCAGCTTATCGCGCAAGGAGGACGGGACAATATCGAACTCTTTGTAGTAGTTTTCGGGTTGTGAAGGCAACAACACCGCCAACCGACTCTTGACGGTGAGACCGGGGGCAATGACCAAGATATTCCGGGCGAACCGAGAATCTTGAGGATTGGTAACCTTGTTCAGAATCTGCCAAGCAATTAACATCCCCATGACCACGGTCTTCCCCGAACCTGTTGCCATCTTCGCACATAAGCGCCGGAATCCGCCGCCATCGGATGGGATTTCGACCCCGACCTTATCGGAAGCGGGTGATTCGGCCAGCCAGATCAACGTCTCGGCGGCTTCCAGTTGGCAGAAGAAGAACCGCCGATCGTCAAGCTCCTCCGGGGAATTCCAGTGCTCAAGCAAGCGTTTCGTTATTCCGGTAACCCCCGGATATCCAGCTTCACGCCAAGCTTTGACGCGCGATCGAATCCGGTTAACGAGAGGGATTTCAACAAAATGACCCGGATCATCGAACGCTCGCGAACCCTCCGTTGCGACGACATACCCAGCTGGGCGGCGCCCCTCCGAGAGCGAGAAGGTACGACGTTCACGGTTATAGTTCCAGTGCCTCGCCGGTTCTTCATAGGGAGAATTGATGATTAAGCGGTCAATAGACTTCTGTTCCATAAGGCATCTTTCAAAAAAATTGCGACTCGTTTCATACTTTTTTCAAAGCGTTAAATGACCAAAGAAGCGATTGCACAGTCAACTTGGAACAGATTGCCTGAGTCCTGTCTCAGGGTTTAGATAAATATCGTGTCTTGCACCATGCCTCAGCATAACACACCCCTCTTTCAAGAGTTGGCGGACAAACTGTTTTCGCTTCATATTGCAATTTCTTTCGTCTCATACTCTTCCGGCACATCATCCATAGCCATTAAAAGATAGGCGTCTTTTATATTTTCTTCCAATTCCTCAAGGGTTTCCCCCTGCGTCATTATTTCCGGGTGTTCAAGAATCTTTCCTAGCCAGAATTTGTCCGATTTCCAGTAGAGCATCGTCATTTTGGGTTTCATTGTGTTTGTGTCTCCAATTTATAATATTCTATCCGTTTTCATATTTTACGTCTGTCAATCATGATTCCGTTTGAGGCGGCAGAGGTTGTTCTGGTTCATCTCGCTCATTTCCGCTGCGGCATCTGATCCCATATTCTTTTATCCAGCGTTCTGCCCATTTTCTTCTTGAACACACCGCCCCACTGTTTGAAGAAGAATGGCACACGATGCTGAAGACAGTTGTCGCGAATCTCTCTCACCCAATTAGGTTGCATTGGTCGCGCACCCGGTCCGGATTCGCCACCGACGATTACCCAGTCGATTCCACTCAACTGTATCCCCGGCAAAGGCCCGAGCAGCGGTTCGAGCGACAAAAATTTTATGTGAGCGCCGGTGTCCTTGAGCGGCGCCAATCGCTCAAGCCACTTTTCGGATTCGATACTTGTGCCTAGCCAAATGTTGGACGTCCATTTTAGTCTTCCGTCTAATTGGACGGCTCGCCTCGGTCGCTTGGTGAGTACCTGAAACGTGTGTTGGTGTGCAGTGTTCATAATTTCAAAAACCGACTCAATGAACGTCGTCGGCACCGATTTGTGGAATAGGTCGGACATGGAATTGACAAAGACGAGGCGCGGTTTACGCCATTTTAGAGGGCTTTCGAGGGCAGCATCATGAACGGCGATTGAAAACCCTTCTCTGTACTTATCAACGCCCATGGCTCGGAGCCTTACGGACATACGCTCGGCATAGCAAAACTTGCATCCGTGGCTGATTTTGGTGCAGCCGGTCACGGGATTCCAAGTCGTTTCGGTCCATTCGATTGAGGAGTTTGTGGACATGGCTAGATGTGATCTAAGATATGGTTAGCGATACGCTTAGCAACCTTAATGCCTTTCGGATGCCCAACACAAAATAAAAACTCAAACAGCGGTGACTTCGTACGAGTCGTCAAGGTGCGAGATTTGTCGAGAAACCTTTTGTCGAATAATCCTTTAAGGTTCATTTTAAATGTAGAGATGAGATCTTCTACGCCGGGGATTCTTACTTGCGTATCTTCCCCCAAAAAACTCATCTGGAGAGGTTCGTGATAGAGCTCGCGCCAACTCTCGTCTCCAAAGACTATTTTCAATCGGTCTGCCCATGCAGTCATGACATCGTCAGGCATCTTTGACGTGGGCAACATTCGCGCAATGGCTGAAGTGGGAAAGAGAATCCATGTGTCCAAGGCATTGAAACTTGCGATTGTTTCAATAGTCGACCATTGAACTTGCGTGGCGAACGGATCGATAAAAAGAACGCCGCGCCAGTTATTCCAATCTAGACGCAGTTTCTTCAAGTAGTCATTTGCGTCTGAATTCTCTATCTGGATGTTTCGATCAGGATGCTCCTGCCTTAGTTTCTCCAACTCGCGACATCGATCGCGGTCTTTCTCAATAAAAATGAGTTTGTCAAACGGTTTATCGTTGATTTTTGCGGCTCTAGCTGCCGATCCGTCTATCAAATACTTGACATCCTCATCTTGGAATTCCACATAACCTGTACCGGCGAAGGCATCAATGTATACCAGTTTGAACGGCTGTTTTTTCAGGGCAGTCGTGTAGGCGTCGAGATAACTTTCAAGTATATTCAGTTTCTCACGGGTCCACTGTCCGCCGAAGGTGGTTGGGGGTTCGGAGATTTGGTTCACAAACTTAACTCCACGATTTTCAGGCTTTCGATGCCGCGGTCATCCACAATCTTGACTGCCACTCGTTCATGCTTTCCGGAAGCGAACGGCAAGGAGACGGTGCCACGGTAGGACTCGATTAAGTCTTGGTCAATTTCCGCCTTGAGATTGCTAGCGAGGCGCCCCCAACCGTCATCCGAGCCTGCCATAGGAAAGAATACTTGCCGGGCGAACAGGCTGCGTCCGTCGTAATCCGGATCGAGTATCCACACGGCGATATTGTCGGCGCCGCCGGATTCCAATTCCTTGCTCTTGGTGTTGTAGTAGTCGAATCCTTGGACGGAGACCTGAAACTTGCCTGCATCTTCACCATCAGCAATTCGTTCGACTTCCACATCCGGTTGGCCTACCAACCAAAAACTTTCGTTGCTTGATCGTTTTTTCTTGAGATCGCCGGTCAGAAGATCGTCGGTCATCTGCGCCTTCAACAACGTGATACCGGGCCATATGATCTCGTCAATGTCCTTCGCCGCCTCGGAATCGAAGTGAAATGCAGCAAACACGATGATTTTCGGCTTGGGAACGAGTTTTTGCGCTTCATTTATCGCCAGTTCTACCTGCTTTTGTTCCATCGCCGCATCGGCTGGACCGAACGAGACGACCAGCCGTTCCGGATGGTATGCCGTTCCAGACTCGCGGAACTCATCGGCGCCGGAATCGTCGGGACGGGTTTCGCCTTCGGCGTGAAGCCATCGCGTTCCCGGATGAGGTTCCAAGCGGGAGAAGGCGATGCGCTGCCCGGCTTTGCCTCGAATGCCGGTTTTGAGCAGTTCGTCACGCCAGTCGGCTTGACGGCTTGTTTCGCCGGAACGGGAGACCGACTCGTCAGCGGGGAGCGGCTCCGCGTCCTCAATTTCTTCGATAGGTTTAACTGCCGGAGCCGGGACTGCTTCGACGGTAAAGGCCCCCGTAACACGGGTCTTTGTTCTGTCCACCAACGGCTGATCGTAGAGTGTGATGGCTGAGGACGACGCCTCATTCGCAAGGGTGTTGGGCGAGACATAGGGCACGGTTTCATACATGAGACCGCTGCCCACCCCTTCCTGCGGATGTGCCAACTGATAATAATCGTATACTGCGGTCATCACCCGCCCCTTGGCGAGGGTAAGGGCAACGCGCGAGGTGTCACAGGTAATCCAACGCCGGCCGAATTGTTCTGCGACATAAGCGGTGGTGCCGCTGCCGCAGGTAGGATCGAATACCAGATCGCCCGGGTCGGTTGTCATCAATAGACATCGTTGAATTGCCTTCGTGGAGGTTTCCACGACGTATCTCTTTTCGCTTGGATACATCTGCGCGTGCCAGATATTATTGATTCTTCTGCCGGGCACCTCATCTTCGTATTTCTTCCACCGTAGTGAATCTTGACCTTCCAATGCTTCAAGCCTGCCTAGTTCCGCCAGTTTATCTAAACTATCCATTGAAATGGACCATTGCCTGTTGCTGCCGCAGTGAAAAATCCTCCCGTTCCATTCATACGGCTCGGAGCGCCCGGTAGTGGACACGCCTTGGGAATCTAAACCTGAGCGTTCATAGATACGCGCACCCTCCGGCAGATACTTATCAGGATCAAACCGTTCCTCGAGCGTCGGTTTTCGGCAACTACCGCTCGGCAATTCAACGCCCGCGTGCCAACTAAAGTATTCAATGATTTCAGCCCGCGTGAGCGGTTCATACAGTTGGTGATACTTCACTTTTGCATTGTCCTTTGCGTACCAGAGAAGATAATCTGCTACCTGCGGCAGATGAGAGGTAGAACTCCCGCTCGTTGTAGCGAAGGATATGGTCGCCATGCGGTTCTCGGCGCCGAAGATATCATCGAGCACCACCCCGACGCGGTGGACGTTCTCGTCGCCGATCTGTACGAAGCAACTCCCGCTCTCATGCAGGAGTTCACGCGCCAACAGCAGTCGATCGCGTAGGTAGGCGAGGTAGGAGTGGATGCCGAGTTCCCAGGTGTCTCGGAAGGCTCGAATCTGCTCCGGTTCAGCCGTCAAGTCCTCGTCCTTGCCGTCGATGACCTCGCGCTTCTGCACAAAGGGCTGGAAGTTAGAGCCGTAGCTGATGCCGTAGGGCGGGTCAATGTACACCATCTGTACACCCCCGCCAAGCCCCTCCTTCTCAATAAGGCTGTTCATCACCAGCAGGCTGTCGCCGGCGATTAAGCGGTTGCTCCAGTTGTGCCGGTGCTTGTAGAAATCTATCGCTTGGCGTAGTGGCGGGTTTTCGCCGGGAGAGGCGAAGAAGGATAGCTGTGTTTCCGGTCCGTTCCTCTTCCTTACGGCTTCAATAATGGTAGAGGGTTCTATGCGCTCGTGAACGTGAAGCGAGACTGTCGGAACCTCATACGAGGTGCGTTCCGCCTTTCCCGCCCACACAAGCGTCGGATCGAGGTGCGGGTCGTGTTCGTAGGTCTTTTTGCCGGAGTCCCTGTCGTTGTCGGGCGTAACCAGACCTACAGGCGGGTTATTGAGGCGCGTTTGCTCAGTGTGGGAATAGTCTTCTATATTGCGTTGTCGTGCCATAATTTATCAGGGGTGCGATGACCCTCGCGCTTGAGCACCTCCACGGCGGCTTTGAGCCTGATTTGCGGGTCGTTGGATTGGAGGAGCGATATTAGGGATTCGTAGGCGGCGTCAAGAATGGTGTCGAATTTTGCACGTTTCGCGTCCTGCGACGCCTTGATTTCTTCGTTTAGAGCGGTCTGGAATTCTTCATCCCGGTTTCGCCAGAAACTCACGGTCTGGCGCGAAACGCCGATTTCGTCCGCGATTTGCTGATTGTTCTTGCCTTCAAGAATGAGTTGAATGGCTCTAGTTTGATTTACTTTGGTGGCGTTCTCACGCTCGGCTATCTGGCGATCGCGTTCTTGCGTTTCGGGCAGTTCGCGTTCGACACGTTCCATTGCATCGAAAAAGTATTCAGCACGTCCATTTATTGAATCGGTCAAGTTTAGCAGAGTGCCCGGCTCACAATGGTTGCACCGTCGCTCTGAAGATATTGTAGTTGTTTTTCGCTCAGTTTAAGCTAAGTCAGTGCGTTTTGTTCTCTCGTTTGTGGCATATCGTGCCTCCTTTACTTGACGAAACTTGACACTTTGGCGCGTTTTTTTTGACGATGGCGCCAATTTATCACGTTGCGAGCGCCGAGTTGAGTCGGCAGTAGTTCGCGGTTTTTTGGTGCTGACAATGTATCTCCGTCAGATTATACTATCTATGCGTTAAGTTATTAAGCGAAAAACAGTGGAGGATGGGTTTCTATCACGCAGGATTTGCTATGGGAGCTCTATTGCATTCACTATAGGATTTCTGTCGTGCTCCCTATCCAGTTGCTTAATCCTTCGTTATTCACTCAGTTGATCGGTCAGTTTGCCCATCATGAGCACAATCTAACAGATTATGTTACAAAGGAGGCAACTCAGGTTATCTAACAAGTAAACGCCATTGTTCGTTTCTTGTGCAAGAGGGGTGTTGGCGAATCCTGCAACAATGCCTGTGTCTTACAAATCTGGTAGAGGCACGTGTGCTGACCGCCCCTCCAGTTGGAATTACCATTTCTTAAGGTGCTAAGTAGAACCTGACTTGTTGTGAGAGGCTGGCAGGCGCGGAAACTCGGGGGACCTCCATAAGAAAAGGGGAATACAGAGTGCGCAAGTTTTCCCCTTTTTGTATTTTACCAACCGCCAATCATTTATTTCTCAAAAATTTGAGATGCGGATTTGACATATAACGCAAGCATGACATAAGAATGATAGAAATTAGAAGTGGCGCTACGTATACGAACTTTTTACCACATAGTTGTGGTGTACACGGATGAAAGACGCCTATAACAGAAGTTAAAACGAGCGCCGCCCAGTAGAAAACCCATCTTATAGTTCTATCTCTAAGTGGAAATTTTATTACTGTCAAGGAATGATGTCCTTCTATATTTAAGTGTTGTTCAATATTTCCCATTATACGAAATCTATCCTTAGTTCGGGTTCTGATTCTCCAACACATCAATGCCCAAAAAGTAAGTAGGAACCAGCTGCCCACGAAGGCATAAGGGTAGGCGTTTATGTATTTTGCCAACGAAGTCGTTAATCCTGTAATAATGATAGGTAGAAAAATCTTATCAAGCGAACGAATGATTTCATCGTCATGAGCATTCCAGCGACTTAAATCGTTGTATACAAGAGAAAACTTGTCATTCATTTTGGTTAATAGGTAGTTCGTTCATTGAACATCGTTTTCATATTATTCTTCTGGTTGATTTTATGATTATCTTTCCGTTCCAGTCCATAACGCCTATATCTGTGCCTATAACTTCCAAAACTGCTTTTTGAACTGTTCTTTCATCAATTCCCGCCATATACACCGGACATCTGTGCCCAGCTAACTGATTTGGGGCTTGGTCAACTGTGCTGTAAGACTCAACCTCAATAGCAATGAATGGCGTTACTATATCAACGCCAACATGTTATAAATTGTTCTGTATTGTGCAGCGAGGAAATTAGCTACGGAGTGATGGGTTCGCACTGTAACCTCCATCATGAAAAAGAAAATACCTGAATGGGTAGAAGAGAATCTGGAAGAGGGAATTCGTCTGCTAATCTCGACTTTGTACATTTGAACAACATAGCAGACGGTGTCAATCAAACGTTCCGGAAAAGTAGGTGAAATCTTAGCCATATGGTCTTTTTGGTTGACCTGTGAAAAAGTCGGTAGCGGTTTCCAGTACTGTCACGGCGGGGCGAGGGGATCTCTATCGTGCTCCCTATACGGACGCTTGATCCTTCGCTATTCGCGCAGTTAATCACTCGCTTAATCACCTCCCACAACAAGGTTTACTTTATTGGTCTTGGCATATTGTAGTTGATGAAACTTGACACTTTTTGACGATTTTAATGACATCGGCACCAGTTCATGATATCCCGGTCGCTGAATTGAGCCGTGAGGGGTACGCGGTTTTTTCGCACTGGAACATCACTTGACATTGTACTATACACGTGTAAAGTTTGCAAGAAAAAAACGGACGCAACACATCAAGACTTGAATCAATGCATTTGCAATGAGGATTATATATCAAAGTATACTTTGCGTTGGGTATTATTGCACCTGTTTTCTCAGCAATAATAGTTTCTAATAGGACTCACGCGGCACCAGTATGTCGCGATTCGGAGATCGCGGAGATTTCTATGGGAGCTCTATCGCCTTCCTTATTCAGTCAGTTGATCACTCATTATCCATTCGCTAGATCCTACAGGGTTTGGAGCATCGGTGCGGTTAGAAACCGCACCTACCTACCAGATGCTTAAAAACACGCAACTTCCAGCAGCGTACAGTATAGAAAAAACGGACGCGTATATATTGTGGATAATCTGTGGATAACTAGCTTCTGAGGTCCGACGAATAGTGGTAAAACGTATAAACAGATGTCAAGGAGGGAGAAATGACTGACAAGACCTCAGGAAAGTCTAGAAGAAACGGAATCATGCTGATATAATTATTGCAGAATTTTCGAGATGGCGAAACGTCGTAAAGGTCGTTTACGGACTGCAGATAGCCTGACAGCATTCGGTGTACTTATTGCGACGGTGAGAATGTCAATAACAAAGCCACGCGCCGGTGTAGTTGTGTATCCAGTAGCAGGCAAACAGAAACAGTTCGCGTGAATATTCGAGTCAATATCATTGGGTTTTCTCCCCTGGATCTGATGGCTATCGGATTGATTGCCTTAGTAGAGTGTAGGCAAGTTATGTGCCGCGATCTACCATGCACCAAGGCTGTCCTAGTCCATAAGGTCCCCCTGTATTAGCACTACGCCGCGAATTGCATCAAACTCACTTTTACCTCAATGCATAGTGGCATTTCACACTTTACTATCCCAAAAAAGTGAACGCCAATGTTCATTTTTGTGCAGGAATGGCGTTGGCAGTTCTAGCCACAAAGCGTGTGTCTCAGGTCCGATTAAACACCAGTGCTGCCTAACCTCCAGTTGATAACACTAGTGTCTTTTACCACGGCATCGCTCGATCCGTATGCTTTCGTCCAATCTCCGCCGTTTCTTCCCCAGCCGATAAAATCTTGACCCCTTCGTCAATCCTCTGGGCGACATTCTCCGGGTTAGCGCCGTCAAGAAACGCGACGTTTGCAGACTCACAAGCATTCTTCACTCGCGCCTGTGCACCCGCCATCTCCTCCGAGTAAGGCGGGTCATGAGCGTCAGGCAGACCGAACGAAAATCCCATATCCCCGGGACCCCATTCAGCGAAGGCGATGCCGGGGACGCTCGCACTGGCTTCAGCATTTTCAAGCGCGCGCCTATTTTCAATCTTCAGTCCGAGCATGAGTTCGCCTTCCGGGTTGAGCGGCCAGACATCGGCTTTGGTCTGATATTCCTGACCCGTCATTCCCCAAATGGAGGCGGCGTTTCCTTGCCCGCCGTTTCCGCGCCGCCCTTGTCCCAATCCATCCCCGACGCCAACCGACTGGAACGGATATCGAGCCGCTTCGACAAATGCTCTGACCGCCCCCGGATCCTCGGCATGACAGAGCAGCACGCCGTGTACGCCGCAGGCGAGCACCTGCTTGACCATCCACGCATTTGCGCGCATCACGCTTTCATTCGTTCCTTCTGCCGGCAGCGTGGTAATCACAGTCGGTGTGCGATGACCGCTCCGCGTGGGGCCGCCCTCTACGAGACCGTGCATAAATTGATGAAGTCCGGGGACATTGTAAAGCCCGTGTTCCATCTCGACCATGAGATAGTCCGCCCACGTTTGTGCGGCTTCGACGCCAGCTTCGTAACTTAACGCGTTCAGTCCTGTGTAATAGATTGGCTGCCCCTCTTGAAGCAGTTCGATTGCCCTATTTACTCTCATAATATTGCCTTTCAATTGATGATTCGGGGAGTCACATTCTTTGTCAGGTTCGTAAGGATTGTTTCTACTGGCGATGTCAGTGTTCAAAAGAAGGGATTGTGCGCCTTCTCTTCACCGACTGTGGTCGATGGACCGTGTCCAGGAAAAAGTCTCACCTCGTCCGGAAGCGAGAGCAGGTGGTTCCGAACGCTCGTAATCTCGTCATCGTAGGAGATTTTTGGACCGCCGACGGAACCCGCAAAGATCGCATCACCCACCGCCGCGACGGAACCTGAGTAGAAGCTGCACCCTCCGGGGGTATGTCCCGGTGTATCAAGCGTCTTTACCGTAAGCTCCCCGACCGACACCTCGTCTCCGTGATTGAGTGTGCGGAACTGTTGAGAGCTGCGGGGTTTTGGCTCGTTCGCATGGATATACGTCGGGCAACTTGTCGCCTTTTCCAGCTCCGGTAAACCATCCGAGTGATCGGCATGGGCATGCGTCAGCAGAATGACAGTCGGTGTGACGCCAATCTTTTTTATCCGTTCAAGGATAAGATTCGGATGGGCGGCGGTGTCAATAACAGCCGCTTGATTGGTTGTTTTGCAAATTAACAGGTACGCGTTCACCGGATACCCTCCGACATCCCCGGAAATTCGCTCAACATGCCGCCTCTCATCGAGTTGCGCTGGAACAGGACCCGGCGCCCAACGTTCCATGGCAATATCAGCCAGTTTACTCCCATTAAGGCCTAACGCTTTCGCGATCGCCCGAACCTGATCTTCCGTCGGTTTGAGCGTATATGCCTCCATTTGGGAGAGTTGAGCATCTGTTATACCAGCTTGGCTGGCGACCCGGCTCAGACTCAATCCGTTGCCGCGACGCGCTTTGCCGATAATGTCACCAAATTCGTCTTCAAGTTCATAAGCCATTGTCTGTGTTCTCCTTAAATATGATGGGAAATCAGTTTAACACGAAACAGGGCACAGCACTAGCGAAAAAAGCTGTATCCGTCGAGCATCCGCCCTGTACTACATTGAGGGGCGCCGATCAAAAACGTAGTCTTTTCCTAGAGTGAAGTCCGAACTTTTCTTTTCGTCGACTGCCTAACCGACGGAAGGCGAAGGTTGTTGCGTTACGCCGATGTTCTTACGATGTCTTAATTCTCGCTTTTGTGTAAAACACGATTTCTGTTTCAGTTTGACTTGTGCCGCAATGTGAGGGCGCGAGTCGGAACGGGGATCTATCAAGCGAGCATTCCTATCGGATTTCGATCGCACTTGCTGTTGTTCGCTTGATTCACATAATCGGTTGATTGTTCGCCAGATCGTCTGCAGCTTTTTAGGGTTCGACTATACAAGGATTGACAACAAAAAAGATTGGCATAATTCATGCAATACATTTCAACAACTTTAGAACATTAAGGAGGAAAATCAACCATGAGACTTCAAAAATATCAAGACTTGGTTTCAAGAATTTCCTTGGAGCGCCGGGGAATCGCCACTAACGGACTCAAAGGGTATCAGCGCGAGAATGCTCTTTCCCGCCTGGAGGCTGCAAAAGCGGCTCTGTCCAATCTGAAAGTACAATTGAGCAACGGTCAATCGTTGGATCCTAAAGCCGAGGTGCTCCGCGCCATTGCGCGGTTGGATACTGCGCCGAAGGCAACTATCTGACACCGAGAAAACAAGAACATCTAACCGAAAATTCAGAGTAAGCACCATGTTGAAGACGCTCCTTCGACTTCGCATGGTGCTTTTTTTATGTAAACATTGTCCAGAATTTGGTCATTGCTCGAATAGATTTCGCACAAGCAAGACTACCGAGAATGTAGCGGAACGATCGAACATCGCGCCGCAGACTTTAGATTGATATGGAATAGGTTGTCTGTTATACTAAACGTGTATATAAACGACAGTTGATAGTTGGCGGATTTTAGTCTTACAAATGCGTCAGGTGTAACCTCATGCTGTCACTATGGTCTCCCGTTTCATGAGAAGTGTCGTGTCGCTATAACACTGTGTGGTGTTTTTGACCCTTTATATTTGATTCAACCAACCCGTTACCCCTGTTTCCTGTGAGTCTCCCCTAAACGAACAGTATGGACGTTAAGCGCATTCCCATTCGAGATGTCGACGATGCAGAATTGATGCGAATTAGCCGCGAAGGCTTATTGTCGCTGAATCACCCCGAAATGAAGGCAATCCAGCACTATTTCGTCCAACAAGGTCGAGAACCGACGGACGTTGAAATAGAGACGATCGCGCAAACTTGGTCGGAGCACTGCGTCCACAAAACCTTCAAAAGTCGAATTGAGTACGCTGAGAATGGCGGGACAGTTGAAGTCATTGACGGACTGTTCAATTCGTACATTCGCCGTGCAACTGAGGAAATTGGCAAAGACTGGTGCGTTTCAGTTTTTGTGGACAATGCCGGAATCGTTGAATTTGACGATGAGTATAACATTGCGTTCAAGGTCGAAACCCACAATCACCCATCCGCAATCGAACCTTATGGCGGCGCCGGCACGGGAATTGGCGGCGTCATACGGGACAGTCTCGGCACGGGACTCGGTGCCAAACCTATTCTGAATACCGACGTGTTCTGCTTCGGTCCGTTAGATTTAGCCTACGATCAACTGCCTACGGGAAGCCTCCATCCGCGCCGTGTCTTCAAAGGTGTTGTCGCCGGAGTGCGGGACTACGGCAATCGCATGGGCATTCCTACCGCGAACGGCGCCATTCTATTTGACTCGCGTTTTACAGGCAATCCACTCGTCTTCTGCGGCAATGTCGGGTTGATTCCCAAAAATCGGTGCGAAAAATCCGTCGAGTCCGGCGATCTGATTCTCGCTGTCGGAGGCCGCACCGGGCGTGACGGCATCCATGGGGCAACGTTCTCCTCTCTGGAACTGGACGACGCCTCCGAGGGGCTTGGCAGCGTTGTACAGATTGGCAATCCCATTATGGAGAAGAAGATTGTCGATGTTTTGATGGAGGCGCGCGACCGCGGACTTTATCGATCGATTACCGACTGCGGTGCCGGCGGATTCTCATCAGCCGTCGGCGAGATGGGCAAAGACATCGGAGCAGAGGTACACCTAGAGAACGTCCGGTTGAAATACGAGGGACTTGCTCCGTGGGAAATCTGGCTTTCGGAAGCCCAAGAGCGAATGGTGCTTGCGCTCCCCCCGGAGAACCTCGCGGAAATGATGGAGTTGTGCGAAGCCGAATTGGTCGAAGCCACGGTGCTTGGGGAGTTTACGGACAGCCAGAAGTTACGTGTGTCCTATGACGGTGAACTTGCCGCAGAACTGGATATGCACTTTTTGCACGACGGATTACCAACACTTACCAAGAAGGCAATCTGGGAGATACCATGTCATCCAGAACCTCCCAGTGGAATGCGCCTCGCCCTAGAAAATGACGTGTCGGGCATCGGCAATGCTACGGATTTCACACAAGATCTTTGCGCGATTCTGGGCAGCCCCAATGTTGCCAGCAAGGAATGGGTTATCCGACAGTACGACCATGAGGTACAAGGTGGGGTGGTCCTCAAACCACTCGTTGGTATAGAGAACGATGGTCCAAGCGATGCCTGCGTCATTACACCGGTGCTCGGTTCACATAAGGGAATTGTCGTTTCAAACGGTATCAATCCCAAATACAGCGATATAGACCCGTATCACAGCGCGGCTGCGGCAATTGATGAAGCGCTGCGAAATCTCATTGCCGTCGGTGGAACGCTTGAATCCACGGCACTGCTTGATAACTTTAGCTGGGGAAACCCCGACAAACCTGACCGCCTCGGTGGACTGGTGCGCGCAGCGAAAGCCTGCTACGACATTGCCACTGCCTACGGAACCCCTTTCATTTCGGGGAAGGACAGTCTCTACAATGAATACCGCGACACCACCACAGGCAAACAACTCGCTATTCCGTCAACGCTGTTAATCTCGGCTTGTTGCGTAATTCCCGACGTGACGAGGGCAATCACGATGGACGTTAAATCACCGGGAAACCTAATTTATGTCCTCGGGAGAACCTATAGGGAACTCGGAGCCTCGCACTATTACGATATACACGGTTTCGTCGGAAACAGTGTTCCGTCTGTTCGACCCGAGGAAGGAAAACACACGATGATGGCGGTGAGTCGCGCGATTGAGGAGCGGTTGATAATCTCCTGTCACGACTGTTCTGAAGGAGGCATCGGCGTTGCTGCTGCCGAGATGGCATTCTCTGGAGGATACGGAATGGAACTCGATTTGACGAGTGTGCCGCGTGATGCAGAAGTTACGACTGATGATGTTCTCCTATTTGCCGAATCTAACAGCCGGTTCATCGTAGAAGTCTCCCGCGGGAATTGCGCCACATTTGAAGATTGTATGGTTGGGGTGCCGTTTGGTTGCATTGGAAGGATTGTCCCATACCCGGACTTCAATGTCCGAGGCATTAGCAGGGAGACGGTTGTGAGCGCCGAGATTCATCAACTCAAAGAGGCTTGGCAGTCCACCTTCCACGAAGGCGGATAATGTGTAAATGTATACGGAGGCATAGTGGGCACAAAAGTTCTAGTCCTTCGCACGGCGGGCACTAACTGCGATTACGAAACAGAATACGCCTTTCAACTTGCCGGCGCGGAAACGGCGCTGGTTCACATCAATCGTCTAATCGCTGGGCGTACAAACTTAAACGAGTATCATATCCTCGCTATTCCTGGGGGATTCTCTTACGGCGACGATGTCGCGGCGGGGATACTGCTTGCGAATGAGATAAAACACAAGCTCGGCAATCTCCTGCGAGATTTCGTTGATTCGGGAAAGCTAATCATCGGAATCTGCAACGGATTTCAAGTGTTGGTGCGTGCCGGTCTACTTCCGGGACTCAACTCGAAAATCGCACAGGAAGCAACCCTCGCCCTGAATACATCTGCCAAGTTTGAATGCCGGTGGGTGTACTTGAAGACACAGGAAAGTTCCTGTGCTTTTACGCACGGACTGAAGTGGCGCCTTTATCTCCCGGTTGCTCATGCCGAGGGACGCTTCACCGCACCTAGCCAGATTCTGGATGAACTTGAATCCAATCGGCAGGTGGTGTTTCGCTATGTGTCTCAGTTTGGAGACATTCCTTCGTATCCCGAGAATCCAAATGGGTCCGATCTTCACATCGCCGGTATCTGTGACCCCACCGGTCGAATCTTCGGGATGATGCCTCACCCGGAACGTTTTCTCGCACGCCTAAACCATCCGCGTTGGACGCGAGAAAGTCTCCCCGAAAAAGGGGACGGACTTGGCATTTTTCGGAATGCCGTTGCTTATGTGCAGCAAAACTTTTCGTTGGGCTAAGGGTTGATAAGATAGCACGACCTCAAGCGATTCAGGCATTACGTATCACGTTTCACGCATCATTTCCCCTTGGCTTGTGAAAGGACGGCAAGTGGATCCCTCGAAAAATGAAAAAGCGGCAAATCAACCTGATAAACTTCACCGCCGCCGCCTTCCCTTTTACATGCAACTTCCAATTTTGGTCTCCTTTATCGTGGTTTCGGTAGTAGGCCAGATTGCATGGACTGCTGCCGTCCATCTGAGTCGAGTTGACACGAGTTGGTGTGGCATCGGTTTCGCCGCTGGAATCGTTCTCGGTTTTATACAGGGAAAATGGACGGGTCGAATGTGGGAGCGAGATTACATGCGCGTCTTGGAACGAGAGATTACATTTTGGGATGCAAGAGGGGCGAAAGGTACAACCATTTTTGTGGTTCTCGCACTCGGTATGCCGATACTTTTTGGATTATTGGTTCGGCAAACCTACGGCATTTTGGCGGGGCTTCAATCGTATGTTTTTGGGTTTGTCGGGGGTATGAATTTGGCGCTGGCGCTATGGGTGCGGCGGCTTCCCCGGTAACTGAATCGCACAAGGTTTTGCCATCGGACGTTTGACTGTCGGTGCTAACTCGGGGACACTTTAGCTTCAGCGTACTTCGTAATAAATAGCAAGATCCGGTCTGCCTTCCAATGCCTCCGCAATCAGCGCAATCAACTCTTCGTCACCGCTATTCTCGGCAAGAAACTCCAAAGTGTCTTCATCAATGTAGAACTCCGGGTCCTCGGCTCCTTCCTCGGTCAAGTTATCAAGTAAGAACTGAACCTGATCTTCCGTGACTATGCCGATTTCTTCCTCTTTTTCGGAATCCATCAAATAGAATATGTCATCCATTGCTCTGTCTATCCGCTGAAGTTCACTGGGGGGCGATGGTAGCGTGACGCAACGTGCATTGTATCAGAAGTAACTGTATTTTTCATCTCAAAAGTGTCAACTGACGAAGGAGTTTTCCATGAAGCAACTTATGTATTCCGACATCTACAGTTGGTCTATCTTTAGCGAGATGCGCCAACTCGATTTCAATGGACATTTGTGGGTTCGTTCGGAGGGCAATATCCTCATCGATCCGGTTCCTATGATTGATTCGGATCTGAATCAGTTGGCTGCCCTCGGCGGTGCGGAGTTGATTGTCATCACGAATTGCGACCATGAACGGGAAGCCGAAGACTTTAGAAAGCTTACAGGAGCGCAGATTGCCGTTCACGAAGCTGACGCAGGTGCAATGTCTACGAAGGTCGATCGGTCACTCGCCGACGGTGAAGAGATTGTGCCCGGTTTAACGGCGATTCATCTGAGATACGGAAAAAGCGCCGGAGAAATTGCGCTGTATTTCTCCGAACAGGAAATTGTGCTCACCGGAGATTTAATTGTAGGTGCGCCAATGGGAAATCTCTCGTTGTTGATGGACGACAAATTGGAAAATCCGGCAAAAGCGGCACTGGAAATCCGCAAGATCCTTTCCCTCTCGTTCGACACAATTCTCGTTGGTGATGGGCATTCCATTCTTCGAGATGGGCGGCGACAACTCGTAGAGTGTCTGGAACGACGCAAAGACATCTACATCAACCGAATAAATATCAGCGAGATTGAATGGGAAAAACGAGACGTGCCTCCTCCGTACGATTTCATGGATAAGGATATTGATCCCCTTGTCGGGGCGCGGAGCCTCGGCTATCGACTCATACGATTGGCGCCCGGCAAAGCGAGTTATCCGATGCACTTGCACAACTTTGGCGAGGAGATGTTCTACGTCATGGAGGGGAAGTGTACATTAAAAACTCCGCGCGGTAACCTGACGGTTACACGAGAGGATTTCATTGCATTTCCACCCGGGCAGGCAGGAGCGCACAAGTTTGTGAACGATGGTCAAGCCTCATGTACGCTGCTTGCCGTGGGAATTCAGTTGCCGCACGATGTCAGCGAATATCCGGACTCCGACAAGATATTCCCTTACGTGGCAGGTCGAATTTTCCGAAAATCGGACGATTTGAGTTATTGGGATGGCGAGGTGTAGATAGGATAGCCGACGTATTAGCAATAGACGGGGAAATTGATATGAATCGCACGGTGCTGCCCAGCCCTGTGGCACGAGGTCGTATTCGTACCGAGTTATACCATTTCGCTTGAATAATAGTGCATATGAGGGTTTGCTATATCGTTCGCCTATTCAGTAGGCGGGGATCAAGCGAGCGGATAACGAGTGCGATAGATATCCCATCTTGCCCCGCCCTTGGAAAGGCTTGATTGACGCTATTTATACTCCACGCTGCTGAGAATTGCGTATTTTGTAGGATCAAACAAGCGGATAGCGAGTGCGATAGAGATCCCGCGATCTCCGAATCGCGACCTATTAAATCTTTGGTAGCCCCAGAGGGGATCAAACGAGTGAATAATGAGCGCGATAGGAATCCCACAGGTGGAAGCTGCGGACGTACCTCATTCAATATTCGTTCGCTTGGTGCTGTCTCTACAATCGGCGAAGCAAGCCCTAAATCTTGAAAAGCGCAATATCTGACAGCGTACGGTATATCCACTGCGAATGTAGAGAAGTGGTATTATTCCTTTATGCAAAACAGTAAACCGTCTCCGGCAGCAAACTCTCGTGTCAGTTCGTCTGTTATTCGCGAATATCCCGTAGTGGACTGCTCCTTTCCATTCTGCTTGGAGACCTCAAACAGGTCTTCCGGCGCTTCGCGGAACTTCAACCGCAACACGGCGGGTTCGATGAAGTCCCTATTCACCACCATCATGTAGGTGCCGCCATCTTTGCCTGTGAACTCGCCGATCAACCACATTCCTCCGCCGATGGATTCCACGAGTGTGGATTCTTCAATTGATCGAGTCATTACCGGCAGTGGATCCGTATGGTAAACGCCCGTAGATTTCAAACGCAATAAGGTCGGTGCCCATGCAAGTACCTCGCCGTTAAGGTACTTCAGCATTGAGTAGTGCCGCGTCCGGGTGCCGTCCCGGTTGATGACCATATCTTCCCAACTTGTCATGTTGCCGTAGCTGGCTTCGGTCAGATAGGTGAACCATCCGAGTGACTTTGCGCCGTAAGCCAGCGTCGTGAACGCCTGCCATCGCAGTTCTGCTTCACTGGCGCCTCGCACCCCCATGAAGACGCCCACCGAGACGATTACGCCGAAATCTATGTCCGCCTCAAGTGTGTGCTTGCGCACAATCTCTAGATTGGGGAAGTAATCACCCTCTTTATTAGGGCTGTACCAACTGTCTACATGAATTTGCCGGTCATGACCGAGCATGCAGTAGTGATCATAGGTGAACATCGTCGGCTTTACAATCTCGATAAATGACTTGATATGATGGTCGTACTCATCAAGAGAGGCACGTCCGTATGTAGGAATAAGATTCACCCAAAAGATTTTGGACGGCGCCAATCGTTTCACCCGCTCGTTCAGTTCTGCCAACCCCGGAAATGCGTCCTCATGGGGTTCATCCACTCCGAAAAACCACCAGAGCATCGGATCTTTATCCAACTCGGCCAGCACTGCGTCATCTTTGGGAACGCCGCCCTCGAAGAAGTATCTCACGCCAAATCCGGGCTTTTTTCCAAGCTTAAGCCGGCTTCCAAGATTGAAGTTGGCTAGCGCATATTGGGAGTGATGAAGATCGGAATCAATGTTGCTCCCCGGCTCCTCCTGACGGCCGCTCGGTGGCAATATGGCATATATGGGAAAGAATTCCTCATCGGGCACCTGTTGAATAGAGAACTCTTCCTCGTAGTCCATAATCTTTCCCTGCCGGAGCGAAAAATCATCAAAACGCAGCCGACCTCCCACCCATCGGCGGAAGATCTCAATTTGCAACTCATGGGCTCCGTCTGGAGATTGTACCTCTTGGTAGAACTCTATCCAGCGGTCCTGAGTATCTGGAAGTGCGATTGTGAATGAACCGATTTTCTCCTTACTGGCGTCCAGCCAATGGCCGGATAGAGAAACTCCTTCAGCATCCATCCACCTCTTGTCCGTCGTTGTACCTTGACACGTTGATGCGTAGTAACCCTTAAAGAGGTAGTCCTGGTTTGCCGACACGCCAAATGCCGGACTGGACAGCGAGGTATGAGCAATCGGCGTCGTTGGCTCTAGCTCTAGGCAGTAACCATCGCCATCTCGGCCGGGACTTGACCTGTGGATTTTCTCTTTTACCATCGGCTGGTTCCATATCTTTGCCGTCCAACCTGTCGGAAGATCGTCGTCGAAGTTGTCGAAGTTTGGATTTGGAAATTGATTAATCGTTTTGTCAGCCGCTGTACTTCCCAGGCTTGAGTACAAGAAAACTGCAATAATTCCCGCACACGTGATTCCTGAATTCATTGTACTTTCTCTTTCTATTATCGTAGGTTCAAGCTTAGAACTTGGGTGATTGTATATCTGCCGTGATGTCGTAACTGTTTAGTCTATTGATTTCTTGGGCGATCGCAGGGCAATCGCTTATAAATTTAGGCGAATTTTCGCCATATTTTTTAGGATTACCCCTAGTGAGTGTCCATTACTAGCCATTAGCCACTGCCTTCAGGTTCGTAGTAGTAATCAATGGAATGAATAATGACTGATCAAGTGAGTAGATAGCGAACGCTATAGAGTTCCCATAGAGATCCCATTCATTGCACGTTTTGAGTTTTACTAGCCACTAATCACTAGCCACTAAACACTTACGTGATGTCTAATGCCCATATTGCTATCGTTGAGTCGCGCGGATGTATTCTTCGTCCACAGCTCCCATCTTTTCCAGGAAGCCTTGTCTTTCAAATAGACGAATAAGCGGTGCCCCCTCATCAAAGGGATGAATACCTCCGTTCGTGTTGGGACGTGTCAACTCGCCAAGCAATTGCCGGCGCACAGGATCGCATTTGGCAATTAACTTAGGTGAGTTCTCGGTACGATCGCCCAGCCGCATCCACAGCGGCGTGTAAACGTACCACAAATTTTTTCGCCGCACGTTTGAGGTGTTGCGCGGCACACAGTGCCATAACGAGTTGTGAAACAGCACCGCGTCGCCTGCCTCAAGCAACAACTGCCGAGCGCCGGGAACACCGGCATCAATCTGATCGGTCTGTTTGAAGTTAGTATATGAGGTAATAGTTAGAGCATGCTCCAAGCCCTGCGGCAATTTGGGAAATCCGGCGCGATGGCTGCCGGGAATGACCGTAAAATTGCCCATATCCGGTTGAAGCACGTCAGTCAGAAAGAAACCGATTCTTGCCCATTGAAGCGCTGTTTTCCTGCCTACCGTAGGAAAATAGTATGGCTTAGAACCATCCTTATGCCACCGGTTTGCCGGCTTTGGGCTTGGTGGACGCACAACCGCCTCCGTCCAAGATAGCTGGATTGCAGCGCCAATCAACTCGCACACAATACCCAGATGATTCGGATGGTCAATCAAATTTAAGAAAGCCTCGCTCGGCTCGTGGCGCAGTAGTGTACCAACGTTGTCCTGTTCAGGCTGGAACAGCCCTTCGGTCGCCGCATCTATGATGTTGACGGCATCAAGCATCAGGTTGGGATTCCGTCCTAGGCGCTGCGACACCTCGTCCAGGTAATCTACCTCAACAACCAGTTCTGCCACTTCCCCGGCTGAAAGCGCGTTTTTGATTATCAGATAGCCATCTTCATCCCACTGCTTTCTCTGCTCGGAGGACATGCGCTTGAATGTCATAGTCTCCTTCATTCTGTCCCTCCTAACCTAAACAATGCCGTCGCATCCGCCTAACCACGATCAGATTCTCTACGTATTTAGGAGGACCGAAATTCCGGAAAGCCCCCTGTGGGACTGTAGCTTGAGGGTTCCAACACGACGATTGTCGGCTTTCCGTCTGGTGACTTCGGCAAAGGAAATGTCACCGTGTGGTGCCGCGCGAGGTAGACGGGAGAATGCGGGTGACGATTGAGAAACGTGTCGACCGGCGTCATTCCGCCGGCATCGGCACCCCCCAGCGGCGGGAGACCGTAGTGCATCGGCACAATCCACGTCGGTTTCAGGAACTCAATCATCATATCTAATGGTCCCAACTTGACTGTGTTCATCTCTCCCACGATCGGCAGCAGTACATCGCATTTGGTTTCCCATGGAGTTAGTTCCTCCTCACCTAACCCGTAACCCAAATCGCCCAAGTGAGCGAACCACAAGCCGCCGGCTTTGAATGCGTACATCGCGTTGTCCATTGGCGCATGATGGATATGGTCAGGCGCTTCCGCTGTGGCAATCCCGACGATGGGCTCCCCGTTGATCGTCGCGGAAGTTGCACCTGTGGCTACGTCGAGAGCGTTAATCACGCGCGGATTGCCTCTAACAAAGGCTACGTTGCTATGCGCTCTGTCGGTCAGTGAACTAACTATGACCGTGTCGGCATCAAGGCGGGAACCGTCATCTTCCAGTTTAGTTTCCTCATGGAGGTATGGGTCCATCACAATAGACGGTCTACCATCCTCCCAGAGGCGAAAACACGCGTGGCCTACAAATTCGAGTTGCACAGACATGGTATAATCTCCTTAATCTTCCTTCCAGAGTTCGCTAAACTCGGCTGCTTGCCACCATCGTTTCCCGACCGGTTCTTCGAGTACGATGGGCCCCATGAAGGCGATGGCTTTTTTGAGCCCCTCTTCAATGTTCATGTATTCGCATTCCATTTCCATTGAAAGGATGTCGTCGTAACCAATCAAACGAAGTGTGGTGATGACCTCTCGCCATACGCCATCGTCATGGCCCCACCCGGGTATCGTAAACGTATACGCTCGCTCCCGAGGTTGCGTCGGATACGTTGAATCGGTGAACCCCTTGAGGCGCAGATTACGGTTGTGGATTAACGTGTCTTTTATGTGTACATGCTGCACGAGGTCGCCCAAGTAACGTAGTGCTTCAACGGGATCCATGCCTTGCGCCCAAATGTGGGAGATGTCGAAGTTGCAGGCGGCGACTGAACCAATTTCCTCGTGAAATCTTCTAATCTGCACAGGACTGTGGAGCATATCGCCGACCTGGTTCTCGAAACATAAAGTAACGCCGTGGTCTGCCGCGATTTTGCCCTGTTCCTTCCAGTAAGGGATTAAACGCTTTTCCCACTGCCACTCAAGTATCTTACGGTAATATGGTACCTCAACTTGCTGGGTGATCCAAACGGGACAGGTGTCACCTTCTGCACCTTCGGGCGTGCCGGCAATCAAAGTCATCTTCTTCACGCCAATCCGCTCCGCGAATCGGCATGCCAGACGAAATTGACGGCGATATTCGTCTGCGATTTCCTTGTTGGGCATCAACGGCGCACCGTGGGCGCTGAGCGATACGACTTCGATGCCATGGCGGGCATAGGTATCTTGCCAACGGTGTGGAGCTCGCCTACGTCCGACATGAGTTGGTCTAGCCTGCAGTACTTATTGTTAAAGGCGATGCCACACGCGGCGACTTCAGCCACATGCATCCCGAGATCGGCGGCAAATCGCAGTCCATCCTCAACATCAAATGTCATGATAAAGGCGGTATTGATACCAAGTTTCACAGGCTATTCCTTTCTAGGGACTAAGGCTTTTTCCTAGCTCAGTCAAGTTTCTGTGGGGTATGTCTAGGCTTGAAGGATTCAATTCGACTCGTGCGCAGCGCGGATGAAGGACACCCCTTTGCCCGCTCTACTCGCGATATTGACGAATCCGTTCCGCCAAGGCGCTGCGCTTAATGGAGATGTCCACGCCCAGCATAAATATGCGAGCGCCCAAGTTCTGGAAATGTCGGGCATCCTCGGGGCAGGAAGTGCCACTCGCTACGATTTTGCCCGCAGTGGATGCCGCGGAGATGAGGTGTTCAATCTTTGGACGTAACTGTCTCTCAGCCTGCTTGCCAAAGACACCCAAACTGGCACCCCAGTCCTGTGGTCCCACCATAATCATGTCAACCGCTTCGATTTCAAGAATGGCGTCCAGTACCGCGTAACCTTCATCGCTTTCGATTAGCACCATCAGGTGCGTTTCATCGTTCGCTTCCGAGAACGTCTTCTGCGGGTCCGCTCCAAGGGTGTAGCCGGCGCCCGCCGTCGTGGTGGAAGCGCCGCGTCTGCCAATAGGTGGATACTTCGCCAGTTCCACGAATCGACACACCTCTTCAACGTTCCTTACGTCTGGGAGTACGAGCGCCTGAATTCCTCCATCTAGCAGAAGCTGGACATACGCGCGCGAAAGTTCAGGAATACGCACCAGCGGAACCATTCCCAGATGGGCAATGGCTCGCCCCAATCGAATCACCTCGGAGAGCGGTTTAGTGCTGTGCTCCAGATCAATCCACACGAGGTGGTAACCGAGCTGCGCGAAAAGTTCGATATCAATAGGTGTCGCGTCGCGGCAAATTACTCCGTACAGGCGATTGTGTTTGTTCAGAAGTTGTGTGAGCTGATCTGCCAAAATTGCCTCCTAAAATTCAATATATCGTTCGTTCTGCGCAAGCACCCAACGGCGAGATGGGGTTGGATAGCGCACGTGATCAGTGTAACTGAACCAATCCCCGGCAATCGGGCAATCCCTATCCATTCACAATCCCTGCATCAAATCCAGCAGATACTCGCGGCTCTGGTAAAGCGCCCTCTTCCACTCATCAGCGTGGGCATGCAACTCGACGCTCAAGTAGTGCTCGTAGTTCGCTTGTTTGAGAACCTCCAACACGGAACGAAAATTGATGTCACCTTCACCCGGAATCTCGTGATGGTGTACTTTTCCCTTTACGTCTGCAACATGGATGTGTCGGGTATAGGGCAACGCGTCTGCAATACACGGAAGGAGGTCGTCCTCACAACACTGAACGTGGGTAATATCCATGTTCAACCTAAACTGCGGTGAATCAATCTCCTTTATGATAGGAATTGCTTGGCTCGTTGTTTTTATGAAGCAGCAACCGCCGCCCATGGATGCAGGCAGAGGCGCTTCTGGCTCAAGTACCAAAATCACTTCGCCGGCATCTCTCAAGCACGTGCGTATCCCCTCTGTCAACATCTCAGTCGCCTCTTCATCGGAAACCCCTTCCTGCAGAATACCGCTTACAAATTGAACAACCGGTATAGACAATTCGTTTGCCATGTCAAGCGCTGTGCGAATAACATCAATCCGTTCTCTTCGAGCTTGCTCGTCTGGAGAAATCAACGAAGGTTCGAAGGCATCGTCGCTAAGCAGGAACGGTGCCCCGGTTGCCAAAGACACTGGTTTAATTGGCAGCGTAACAAACAACTCGTTCAGTTCATCTAGCTGCGCTTGTGTGACATCATACGGGTGTAGGTGCCCGTCGCGATAGAATAAATCTACACCTTCATACCCAGCTTTGGAAGTTTCTTCAATCGCCCTGTTTAACGGGAGGTTCTGCAGACAATTGGTGTTGAAACTCAAAGGCAACATAGGTTCCCTCTTATTCTTTGGTATTGTGGTAACTGTTTAGTCCCTTGACTACTGGAGTCGAGTGCTACGAATCTGATGGTCTTTTCGCCATATTCGAAGATCATCTCTTGGAAATGCTCAGTTTTTCGGTTTGCAGCAGGGTTCAACCGAGTGGATAACGAACGATCAAAGAAACGAATAAATCAAACGACCGGGTAGAATCAATTGAGCGAATAACGAATGCGATAGAGATCCTATTCATTACCCATCCTAGGCTCCAAGGGTTTTACTGACCACTAGCCACTAGCCACTAGCCACTAGTCACTGACGGTGTTCCAACTCTCAAGGAAAGTTCCGACATTGAGATTCCGCGGCATCTCGTTGAAGAAATAACGCATAGGCCCGGACTGGAATCCCGGAGCAAAATGTTCCTCCTCCGCTTGGAGGCTGGCATCGATCGGTTCAAAGCGCTTCCACAACTCCTCCGATTCCGCCCGGGAAAAACGATTGGCGAAAGCCGGGCCCCAGTTCAGTGTGGTCGGGTGTCCTCTCGTCGACCAGTAACGCAGCTCGGGTATGACGCCATCCTGTTCAGGATGCTTTAGTATATGGAGGAAACATGCCGCCTTAGCTAGAAATACCATCAGCAACAGTTTCCTCTTTTCCCCGCTGCCGGGCTGGAGTGTTTCGAGCCCCTCAAGGAATGCCGAGACATCTCGATCTATGGCAGCTTGAAGTATTGATGCAGTAATGTCCTGCATCCGCGCACTCTGTTGTGCCCATCGTTCGAATGTGGCTCGATCCGGAGGCGATAGATATCGAGTGTAGCTTAAATCTTGGTAGTATGTATGATTGGCATAGCCGCCATGAATCATGCGTCGCAGTTTGGTGCTGTAATTGCTCCCCCAATGTAGGATAGGAAGGATGTAGACCACGCCGTCACCGGCCTTTAGATGCACGGGTAAGCCATCAGGCAAGGGAACGCGGGGATTGGCGAGCAACTGCCGGTCTTCTTCAGCGGTGTTGAAGCGCAGGTGACTTCCGGGCACGACCCATAGAACGTCATCATCGTACAGAGCGATGTTCCATTGTACGTACCGAGGCCCGTTCTCCAAAATGTCGTCGATGTAGCCCTGCAGCGGTGCCGTATTAAAAGGTTGAAGGTCACGGTGCCAACTAGCCGCTCCATGGTTGCGCACCGGGTTGCACATCATCATCATCTCCGTGACAGCCGCATCCGGTGCGCCCATCAACTCACTGCTAACGCCGAGCGTGCTTTCGTACAGCCAGAGTTCCACGGCACTGATAGTCTGTTCATCAATTAGCTCAGGGGTTTTATGGAGATTCAAGCGAGGCTGTGGCGCAGTCTCCCATAGCCCACCCGGTGGTTCGCTTGGCTGACGCTCGCGTGCCCAGATGGCTTTCTGGCGTTCAACCAAGATTTCGTGGCTGGTGCGCAATTCCTCCAGCCTATCGACTGGAATGGCGTTCCGCACGATGTAATAGCCGGTCTCAAGGAATTGATCTCGGTTCAGTTTCACCGGTATACAACCTCGTACGTATCAAATTCGGTACCAAGTCTGCCAGCCACGATTGAACTGTGTTAGGCTGTCGGCGGCAAACCCGGCACGGCATGATTGACTAGCCGATCCTGTCGGCTCCTTAATCGGCTTTTGCATTTCAGAACGATGCTATGGGCTGCCGCGTGTTCATCGGCAGGAAGACAGGTAAAACCCTTTCTTCATTTCATGCAACAGTTAAGCAACTTCCAAGAAAAAACTTACATGTCAATCTAGGCCCCAACCGCTCCTGCTGGGATTGGCAAATCCAGAAGGCTCTTATGCATCCATTAAGTTTCGAGTCTTTCGTATCGGAGGATTGAGAATGGCGTGAAAAGAAATCTTCCAACCTTCCCCTCTTCCATCCTTCCAATCCTACTCTTCCCAGGCGACGCGGAAGATAAACTTTTATATTAAAATTTGGTAACTGTTTAGTCTATCAATCTATTGTGAGGATGTCAGTTCGTCGTACTACAATTTAATGCTTGTTCTTACACCATGAGCGTGCTGTAGGAGCGATCTCCAGGTCGCGAATTCCTGTTACCGCACAAATTTTGGACTAAACTAAACAATTACAAAATTTGCTTAAAGTAGATTGTCTATAAAGCGCTTTGCCTCGACGGCGACTTCCCAAGGATCCTCGCGATAACCGAAATGGTGGGCTGCATACTCTGCCGAAAGGAATCCCGAGTAATTTATCTGGCGCAGCGCGCCAAGTAACTCACGCCAGTCAATGAGTCCTTTACCCAACGGTGGATACTCGAACTCGACCGGAACTCCAAACAACGAAGCCTGTTTCTTGCTCGGTTCCCGCGGCTTGACATCCTTCAAATGCACATGCACAATGCGTGAGTTTAGGATTTTCACCCATTCTGCCGGATTCTCGCCCATCGGTATTGAGTGGCTAGCGTCGAAGTTCACGCACAACTTCGATGTCTCCAAATCATCCATCAACATACGAAGGTCAGCCATACTCGCGAGGAGCATAATCTCGTCAGCCTCAATTCCGAAAACAACATCACGCTCCACCGCGTGGTCAATGCAAACAGAAATACTTTCCACTAGCCATGTCCAAGCACGTTCTCTAGCAACCCCGGTTGGGAGTAATCCGCTGATGACATGCACAATGTCGGTTCCAACATCCGTGGCAAGGTCTATACAACCTTTGACAAAATCTACATGCTGCTGTCTCACTGCGTCGTCTACGTCAATTAGAGAGATATGGGCGCTGATAGACGAGATTTCAAAACTATGGGCTTGTACCAACCGCCGAATCGCGGCTCGTTCTTGGAGACCAAGCTCCGGGGTCACATGCGGAGTTCCCCAGGGACCGGTTTCGGCGTTCAATTCAATACCTTGATAGCCGAGATCGACAAGACGTGGGATGATTTCGGAGAGCGGATAATCGCTAAGCACACCGGAATGAATTCCTATCTTCATAAGTGTTTTTCTTTGAAGGTATTATCGCGGAAGCGCTAGTGGTCATAATCCCTGACCGTGGAAGCAGAGGGCACTACAAATGACTGTTGCCATCTGCCAATCTATTGTCGCCACGCTTTTTCGTCTCATCGATGCTCACCTGTGCTGCGATAGCCTCCGTGTTGGCGGCACAGCGGCGAAGGTAGGGTTTACGATGATGTTCCGCAATCCCTTTCCACGCGTAAGGATCAGTGCCGGCGACAGGGATAATTGCACGTCGGTCACCCGTAGAAGGTACCGGCAAGTCCGGGTTTGACCATGGAAGTATTGACCATGCATTCATATAGTGGTTGACCATCGCCCTTCGATAACCGGCGCTCCGGTTCTTTTGCGAAGAGTGGAGTAGGTATCCATTAAAAAAGATTACCGAGCCGGAGGCTGCCTCGGCAGGGATGGCAAGTGATTCGTCGAAACCGTAGGATGTTGGCCCCACATCGTAATGTTCAGGTTCATCATGGTCGCGCTGCGGCCAGAGGTAGCCATTAAGATGCGAGCGAGGAATGACTCGGACACAGCCGTTGTCAACTGTCGCATCGTCAATCGCAATCCAGGCGCCGGTAAGTGAGCGGTCACGCGTTTGGATATAGAGTTCGTCCTGATGCCATGCCTGTCCCTGAAAGTCCGGCGGTTTCACGAAGAGCATTGTTTGCATGCACTTGACGCTGCCGTCCCAAAAGGGTAGGTGCGCAGCCACAATCTGCGCCAGCATACCGCAGATCTCGGGATGCCGGGCATAGTTGACAATGACGGGGCTGATTAGGTGGGGGTGATGGATTGCCAATATATTGCTCACAGCGTCTTCATCCGAGATGTCAGGCGCAAGCGGTTGCAAATTGTCAGAAGGGTACTTCCCCTTCGCAATCTCGACAATCTCTTGCTTTAGTTCGCTGACCTCGTCAACCGTCAACACTCCAGGAACAACCAGATACCCATCCTCAAGATAGCGATCAATCTGGTCTTGGTCAAGAGGTCGGGGAACTTCAATGGAATCAGTTTCTGGCATTGTTGTCATCGTTTATCACTTGTTTTGATTATCCGAAGTTGATTGGCCGTCAACCTGATTGTGCGCGGGTGGAGCAGAGATGCTAGAGAAAGTTACAGCCTTGGTTCTCTGGGTGAAACGCATTTCCGGCGGAATCGGGGATTGAGAACCACCGGGAATTATGTGTTAGATGCCAGCACTGGGTTGATTGAACTTGGCCGCAAGACATACTATTCCATTGAGGTTTAACTTAGCACAGGCTGATAATTCTGTCAAGTGAAACATCCTTGACTCACTTCAAGATGAATGCTATAATGCGCTCGCGGTGGTGGTTCACAGTCGCCGCAGATTCATGCGCGGGCCGCAATTGTGGACGACTGAAGTTCGCGTGTAAGGTATAACAAGTTCCTTGAAAAGAAAATCCAACAAATTCCGTTCAGAATGGGTTATTTGTGTCTATTGGCTCATCCTGAGGAATCTTAGTTTTAATGTACACCTTGGAGGATCCTACCATGAAAGTTGCTTTAGCCTTAACAATTTCGCTTTTGCTCGTGTTCGCGGGATACACCTATGCCCTGCAAGTGTTGGCCGGTCCCGAGGTATTCACAGACGTACCGGATGGTACTCCCGTACCGTTCGACGTCGGTACCCAACCACCGGGATTCTACTATGTCGAGTGGACTGAGCCGACGGGAACGTCCGTCGGTATCTTCGGTGCGAATACTAACGTTTATGACGGTGGTATGGCATGGCGAGATCGAGAGCCGATTGACGATGGCGTCTTTGACTTCTATATGGCGCTTACCACAGACACGGGCGAGTTAAACGATTGGATTATCGAAAAGAAAAACGGGGACCCCAACATCCCGCTGCCGTTACGGCAAGGACATCCCGATCTGCCCGCGGAGGAGTATATGTCACTAGGACAGTCCTTTACAGCTACAAAGGAGTTCACCCAGCTAGGAGTGAGGGTTGTACTCTGGACTATTCCGGGCGGCGGCTACACGGTCACGCTATACTCCGGCGATCCGGTAACCAGCGTCGAACCGAATGAGAAATTAGCCACCACTTGGGCAAGCATCAAGAACCGGTAATTATCCTAATGGTTTTTGACGCTAACGAGGTCATCAGATGGAATTATCCAGATTTAGCGTGAGTTGAGTTTCCATGCTGAAATCGGTGTGATTCCATCTGATGGTTTGAGACGTTCTTACTGTCCGAAAATATAAACATATTTCGTGGCGAGGAGAAGAAGATGCGTAAAGAATTCTCCATGGCGGCGTTCACACTTTTGCTTGTATTTGCGGCATACACCATTGCGGATACCCCTCCCAAAGACGTCAAAATTGCCGACAAGACATTCAAGGCCGGTACAGTGGTAGATGGTCACTTCTCAATAATGGAGTTTGATCGCCAACCAGCAAAGGACCCGCGTGGCACGCCCATTCTCTACTATCTTGAGATGAGTAAACCCACGGGAGAATCCATCGGTGCTTGGGGTGCGTTGCACGACCCTTATCCCGATGGTAGGGCGTATCTGGATGGGAGACCTTATCCCGACAACGGAAAAGGCGATTTATATTTGCAGTATACGCCGTCTGTCGGAGCCCAAGGCTGGATTCTCGAAAAGCGCGGAGGTGCCTTCGCCGTCGCATTGAAACATGACAAGAAGAATCACCAGACATTGGGACAGACCTTCATTGCTCCGGAGGAATTCAAAGGTCTGGCGTTTGGAACTCCGACCTGGACCACTGCGGGCGGTTTCACATTGACCCTTTATAGAGGTCTACTACCGGGCGAGCAACCGCAAAACGTAGAACGGGGCGGCAAATTGGCCACCACGTGGGCGAACCTAAAGAGAGGTTACCTCAATTAAGTATGCTACCTAGGGAACATAGAGTTGCAGCGGCACGGCTCTCCGAGAAGCGTATTTTACTTACTCTAGATGCGTTACAATCTTTACACATCAGTTATCCTGAGAGTCATCTGAAAGCTCCAATGTTGCATTTTGGCGGATTGACCGACATTCTTAATCATAGGGGCGAATTTGCCCGATGAGCAACAATTCAAGCCCCGAGCCCGTCGATCCGTTTTCCGTCTCATCCCTGATCCCAAGTCCTCGGCATTCCAGGCTTCTGTGACTATACGCCGACAATTTGCAACTTTGCAACTCCTGCACTCCTTCCGCCGCGCATCGTGGCACGACTAATCCACATCGTGCCTCCTTGATTGAGTCTCCATTCATCTTCTTTTACGCGTGTCGAAATGTTTCCTGTCTATCGCCGTGCGGTGCATCTCGGGCAAGTTTGACAAGTGTCGTAATCACGAATCGTTGAATCTTCCGCTTTCATGCGTACAGTGACTCGGTCCTAATCCAAAATGCCACGACACGTGCTGCCCATCTTTACATCGGAGCGAGATTGTGTGACAAGGAGAAGAGCGTGACGGCTGTGAGGGAAAGATTAGCAATCTTCGGTGGAACGCCGGCAATGCCCGAAGGTCTGGAGCGGACGCGATGGCCGCGCTACAGCGAACAAGACATTGAAGAACTGTGCCGAGTTCTAAGGGAAGAACAGTTAGCTGCTTGTGACGCGCCGCAGGTTCTGGGACTACAGGAAGATTGGGCGCGCAAGATTGGTGTCGACTACTGCTACGCCGTCGGAGCCGGTACCGATGCCCTGCATATGGCACTGTGGGCTGCGGGTGTAAGCCAGGGAGACGAGGTTCTGGTGCCGGCGTACACCTTCCTCTCGAACGCCCTCGTCGTCCTCCACCAAGGCGCCGTACCGGTGTTTGTCGATGTGCAGCGTGATTCGTACAACATGGCACCCCAGCAGATAGAACGACACATCACATCCCGTACGAAAGCCATATTCCCTGTCCACCTCGGCGGTCTGCCTGCGGACATGGACGAGATTAACACTGTGGCGCGGAAATACGACTTGGCGGTAATTGAAGACGCGTGCCACGCCCCCGGTGCAACCTACAAGGGGAGGTTCGTCGGAAGTTTGGGCGATGCTGCCGGACTAAGCATCAATGCCATGAAGAACCTACCGTCAGGAGAAGCCGGACTCTTCAGTACCCGCCATCAAAGCTTCTACGAGAGGGTGGACGGGCTGTGGTTGCGCGTCAAGTTTCATGAGCCGCGCGAAGAACTCAAGTATCCCTTAGCCACACTCGGTTATAACTATCGATGCAACGTCATGTCGGCAACGCTGGCTCGATGCCAACTGGCGAAACTAGACGAATTGAACGCCATCAGGAAATCCAACTGCGAACGGCTCACCGCTCAACTCCTAGGTATTCCAGGCGTTATCCCGCCGCATGTGCCGGAGGATAGGGACCACGTGTACCACCTGTATCGGGTGCGGTTCGATCCGAAAGAGGCAGGCTTAGATGTCTCACCCTCTGAGTTCCGAGCCAAAGCGGTTGCTGCACTCGGCGCGGAAGGCGTGCTCTGTCGCGCTTGGATGAACTGGACGATTCCCTCACTACCTATTTTCACGCGGCCCGAAGATTTCGAATCCCGATATCCTTGGCAGCGTCCGTGGCGCGCTGATTACACATACGATCCGCTGGACTATCCCGAGGCGGTAAAAGTGGTAGAGGAGACCTCTCTGGTCATGGAAGCGCCAACCGCGGTCAGCGCGAAGGTGATAGACTACATGGCGGATGGATTTCACAAAGTATTTTCGCAGCTTGATGAGGTGATGAAACTTGAGCTACCGCAAGGGCTAATGGACGGGAGCGCGGCTAGCTTGGACGAAATACGGCGGCTTTTACCCTCGCCACCACAGATAGAAAGCGGCTAGATGGAGAAAAGCGCATGCAGAAAACGCTCCGAGTCGGAATTATTGGAACGGGCCGCGCCGGCTGGAGCCACGCCATGGCTTTTTCACGTCTACCTAACGTGATTGTGACCGCGCTCTGGAACCGGACGTATTCGCGGGCTGAGAAGTTAGCCACAGTTCTTGCCCGGCCGGAAATAAGGATTTTCGAAGAGTGGCGCGATCTTATTCGGCGTGGGCAAGTCGACATCATTAGCATCGCAACGGATCCGACGGTCCGCCGGGCCCCCTTCGCTGAGGCGTTGGCACGGAATCGGCACGTCCTCGTCGAGAAGCCTCTGGCTTTGGATTTGGCTGAGGCGGAGGAGATGGCATCTTTAGCTCGACAAGCCTGCACCGTGACGGCTGTTAGTTTCAATTGGAGATATTCCCCGGGCTGCCAGACTTGTTGGCGGGCGATCCAAGAGGGCCAAATCGGCAGATTGCTAGATATCCGTACGGTGTGGCGGATGCGGCATAATCCGCCCTTTGACATCGGACGTTCATGGTCTGACATGAGCGGGGCGCTTCGGGAAGCGGGCAGTCACGAGTTTGATCGGGTGCGCTTCCTCACTGGTTGGAGTTTCAAAAGTGTGGTTTGCTCTTTGAAGTCCTCTCTGGAACCGAGGGTCAATGTATCGGTAGACAATCCGATACCCTCCGACACCTCTGCTTCGGTAATGATGGAGATGTCGGATCGAGGATTCGGAGTTATTCAATTGGCGATTACCGCCGGCTGTCCCGACCGGCACATAACAATCGGCGGCGAAGACGGTACGTTGACTCTAAGTAGTGATTGGGTGACACTCCGGCATGAGGGGGATGGAAACAAAATACGTAACCTGAGTAACGAGGTTCAAGTTCTCAGGCAACGTGCCGACGAATCCGATCCGGTCAAACTGGAAATCGAAGAATCGGATCGGCAACCGGAATCGGTGCAATCGGGACAACATACGTGGAACCGCTTAATTTTTGACTCCGTGACCGCCGTACGTCGCGGCGACATTAAGCACGAAAGTGTTCCCCACTTGGCTCACATTTCGGATGGGCTGGCTGCTCAGCAGGTCATCAGCGCCTGCGAGCTGTCACACGCCGAGCGGCGATGGGTAAACCTGGAGCAGCACCCTGCTAGGAGCCTGATTGAAAAGTACATTTTGTAGGGTGCGCACTGCGCACCAGCCTCTAAAAGCCCCAGCGGGGCGGAAGGTGTATAGAATCGCCAAAGTCCCATTCACCAAAGCCCCAGCGGGGCGACAGTACGCAGAAGACAAATATAAAAACGCGAAAAAACTTCCTACAAATGACCAAAATTGCTTTACTACCGATTATTCAAACAGGCTCTAAAGTAAACTGTTAGCGAATGAATGAGACGGCTGGGGCGCAGACAAACTTTACACGCGCTTCGTTAAGGTTCCAAGCTTTCCACATGAAGATTAAGGTAAAAGCACATGCATGAATTAAAGATTGAGATTGGGGAGCCGAGAATAATCCGCGGAGATTATTACGATTATGGTACGTTCGGCGGAATTGCGAAGGTTGGCAACCGGCTTATTGTTTCTGCCAGCATCGGTATTGACAGGCACCGCACCAGAGAAGAAATTCTGCGAGACTGGAAAGAAGAACCGGGTCAAATCAAGTCCTCCGATGACTACCTCATGAAACCGACAGAGGAAGACATACACAGGCTCGGCGGCAGGTGGTATCTGAAATCAGAGGATGCGGGCGAAACGTGGGAAGACTATGGCGCGCCCACATCGCAAATGAGCGAGTTAAGCGACGGAAGTCTGTACGGTACGGGCCAGGGAATGGAGACGGAAGAAGGCCAATCGATAATGGTTTGGAGGTCATTTGATAAGGGAGACACCTATGTGGGACCCGAATATGTGCCGGTGACAGGACCAAGTCTTGAGAGTAGATCTGAGGCGCAACATGGACTTAATCAGTTCGGTTTCATTGGTCGCGACATCGCGGAACTTGACGATGGTACACTGTTGGTTCCGGCCTGTCTCAGGTTCAGCGGAGACACAAAATACGGCAATGTAATCTATCGTTCGACGAATCGTGGAAAGAGCTTCCATTACTATTCGACAATGACGATGGAGCCGGACTTTCAGAACGATTTTGGTGAGCCTAATATCGAACTATTGTCCAATGGAGATCTAATCAGCATGCACCGAACGGGTAGTTACATGCCGTTGTGGCAGTTTAATTCTACGGATGGCGGTGCCACGTGGAGCGGTCCTTCGGATCCGGGGGCGCACGGTGTATCTCCGGACATGGTGAGACTCAGCAACGGAGTACTTGCTTGCACCTATGGACGCCCCGGCTGCTGGATAATGTTCAGTCCAGACGGAAGTGGAAACGACTGGACAGAAAGAACCTGTATTTGGAACGGTCGCACTCTGGTAACATATGAGGAGCCAAATCTCGGACACGTTCCCCAACGACGTGACGACAGAAGTGAGTGCTATTCCTGCATTAGAGAGTCGGCCCCCGGTACACTTCTTTTTCTTTTTGCCGCTCCCACATGTATGGATGACAGAAGTGTGTCGAATCCTTGGGATCCCAAACAGCTCAAGAAATTTTCCATTTGGGGAGTCAATATAGACGTCGAACTTAAGTAGAACGCAACCAGCGCCAATAATAAAAGCAATGATCTTTAGAGGCGCCTAAGTGTTTAATGCTTAATGAAACCATCAAGCGAATGGATAATGAGTGATCAAATGAGTGGATAGATCAACTGAACGAATAGTGAGGGCGATAGAGATTCCAGTGCGATAGAGTTCCCATAGAGATCCCTTTTTCTTCAAAACTCGGTTTCTTCCCGGAGTCAATGTGGCTTCAAGGTAATGGTTGAATCCAGTCATCACGGGCAACTAAGGATTCATAATCATGGCAATCACTTCATCACATAAATCACAGTTCAGACAATGTGATCTACCGACACCCAACACTTACCATATGTTTTTAGAAAATAAACCACTAAGATATTACTCCTTGGGATTTATGGAGGAACGAACATGCATATATAGATGCCCGGCAAACACCCAATCCATTAATGCGTGAATTTCGCCAGAATTCTGATTATCCACCCTTTCCAATCTTCTCCGTTCGGAGCGAGGCATGTCTGACAGTTCAGAGTGCCGCCCATCAATAATCTCTACCCGTTCTCTGCTCATCGCCCTAGCGCTGGTAATATTCCTTTCAGCCATAACTCCATACGTGGAAATGGTGATTGCCGGCACGCAAATTGCCGCAATCTGTCCCCCGGCAGGAGCATTCTTCTTGCTGGTGTGTCTCGTAGCTGTCGTGAACCCGGCGTTGCGATACTTCAGCAGACATACGCGGGCAAGACTTCAGCAAGGTGAGTTAACAGTCATCTATTCCCTTCTACTCTGCACCGCCACCATATCGTCCGTTCAGTTTGCCCAGTTTCTCATCCCGATGATCACGGGCGCGTACTATTTCGCCACACCCGAAAATGACTGGGCGTTAAGCATACAACCGCTTATACCCGACTGGTTCAGTCCGCGGGACTCCGAAGCCATAAGATCTTTGTATGAAGGTCGGTCAGGCCAGCCCGGAATTCCTTGGCATCCTTGGATTAAGCCCTTTCTCTTTTGGGCGCCGCTGATTATGGCATTCTACTTTGTCATGATCTGCATATGCGCTATTCTGCGGCGACAGTGGGTGGAGAGGGAGCGGCTGGCGTTCCCGTTGGTGCAGGTCCCTCTGGAAATGACACGGGATTTGGGGGAAAGTGCCGGGCGTGCGGGAATACGTCCGTTCTTCAGAAACAAACTGATGTGGATCGGGTTCATTGTACCCGTAACAATTCACACGTTGGACGGTCTACACCAACATTTTCCGGTCATTCCTCACATTGAAGTGCGTGGGCTGAATCTTGCCGCCCATTTTGTCGGCGAGCCATGGAACGCAATCGCGCCGTTCGTCTTCAACCTCTATTTCAGTGTAGTCGGATTTGCATATCTCCTAAGCCAAGACCTATCCTTCAGTTTATGGTTTTTCTTCCTGCTATTGAGGGTCGAATACGTACTAGGCGCGGTATTCGAATGGAAGACAACTGCCGGGCTGTACGGTACCGGGAGATTCCCGTTCGTTATGGCGCAGCAATCCGGTGGTTTCATCGCTCTGGTTCTTATTTCTGTATGGTTGAGCCGACGTCACTTAAAGAACGTAGTGGCATCCGTGTACTCTCGCGAGAGCGGCGGCGATAGCGGTGAACCCTTGTCTTACAGATGGGCTGTCTTGGGGTGTTTGACGGGATTATTCTTCATGTCGTGGTGGTGCTGGAGCGCCGGCATGTCGCCTCTGTTGGCGTTATCGCTCTTTCTCCTCACAGCCATCTTCATGCTGGGAGCGACTCGCATGATGGCGGAAGGTGGAATCAATTTTCTCTGGTCCGCACAAAGTTGCCCGAACTACATTCTTCATAGTATCGGTGGTCGAAGTTTTTTCAAAAGCACAAACGGCTTAATGCTCATGACCCTCCCATTCGTGATGTGGAACTTCCGCGGGATGGTAGTGCCCGAGGCTATGGAGGCATTTAAAATGAGCTCACACAGTCGAATCAACATGCGGAGGCTCACAGGCGCCATTCTCGTCGCTATCCCTATTGCCATGATTGTGTCGTATTGGTCGATGTTATACCTAAGTTACACGTTCGAGGGTGGCGGCTTGGCAATTGATAATTACAGATTTGTCCATGTGGCAACGAGACCGTTTCAAGAACTGTCAGCCGTTCTAACGGATCCCAGTGGACTAAGTTTGACCCGGCTAAATTTTATCGCGGGCGCGACCGGTTTCGGAATATTTCTGACCGTCATGCGAACGCGCTTCTTGTGGTGGCCATTTCATCCTACGGCATACGCTGCAAGCACGACGTTGGCAATGCGGTACCTGTGGTCGTCGATATTTCTGGCGTGGTTTTGCAAGTTCCTAATCCTGCGTTACGGCGGGGTAAGACAATACGGGCGGATACGACCGGTATTTCTCGGGTTGATATTCGGTGAGCTGCTTATGATTGCCATCCTACTGATAGTCGAGGCGTTTACGGGAATCAGAGGACATTCGCTAATTCCCTAGAGAGCTATCCCGCGATAAACGGGCGTTAGTCTGCCTGCTACTTTGCTGCAGTGCGCGGAGCAAATCAAAGATACGCGAGTTCGAATTACGGTAGACCACGATTGTCACCGCTCACCGCAGTTTGGTCCTTGACACGGATGCGTAGATGTATATAATTGCTGCCACATTCCGAAAAGATCCGGCCTGCTGTAAAACTCTTGAGAAGAGGAAATCTCATCTTGACAGACACACTATTCCCCACAACTGTCATTGGCAGTCTTCCTAGACCGGTCTGGGTTCGGGAACTCATCCTTGCCCGCAAGAATGGACAGATATCCGAAGAAGAAACAGACCGCCTACTTGACCCGGCCATTGAATCGGTTTTGCGCCTGCAAGAGTTGGCCGGCCTGGACGAACTCACCGATGGCGAATGGCGTCGGGAAAGCTACGTCAAGGTCTTTGCCGACCGTGTGCCGGGTTTCAAGCCCGATCTCAACCCCAGCGGCGGATTGCCTTATCCTGCGGTGGTGGAACAAATTGAGTATCACCGCCCGCTCGTGGCTGATGAAATCCATTACATACGAAAGCGTACCCAACGGCGCATCAAGGCAACATTACCGGCTCCGTACATTATCGGCCGACGAATGTGGCACGCGGAGTATTCAAAAGCGGCTTATCCCACTCGCGAGAAGCTGATGGCCGATTGTGTGCCGATTCTGCGTAAAGAAATTGAGCTAATCCGTGAAGCTGGCGCAGACACAGTGCAACTTGACGAGCCGTGGTTGAGTGCGATGGTCGATCCCAGCTTTCGGGAGCGGGAGGGGGTCGGCGATGTGAAGTACGAGATGGACTTATGCGTAGATCTAATTAACCAAACACTGGATGGGATAAAAGGCATTGCGACAGGGATGCATCTGTGCCATGCACACTTCGACCGCAAGCACGGTACTGAAGGTCCCTATGATCTGATTATGCCAGCATTAGCGAAGATAAAGGTTGGGACAATCTCGATGGAATACACCACACCGATAGCCGGTGGGTTGGCGTCGCTAGCGCAGTTTCCTGAGAATGTGCGATTGGGTTTGGGGTGCATCGATCATTGCAATCGAAAAGTAGAAACGCCAGAAGTTGTAATCTCGCGTGTGGAGGAAGCCATGCGATATGTGGATAAAGAACGCATCGCCCTGCATCCGGATTGTGGCTTCTCGCCATCGGTTCAGAACCCCATGGATTTAGACGAAGCATATCTGAAGCTAAAGGCGATGTGCCAAGCAGCAGCGTTACTCCGCTCGCAATACTCCTGATGAGGCTTTCGGTTGAAGCGTTGCATTCTCCACGACGAGGCCATCCTTGGGTACGATTGCACATTTGGACGAAACCTACCCTTATACACCATAATGTCCACAAGAGTTTGGGGGTTGCCGGCTAGTGGGTAATTGAGCGAGGGAGGGCTCAATCAATTCCGTTGCAATCAGCCGATACCAATCTCGCGCAGATAGGCGCGCGTGCGCTTGGCAATGGGGAACGGTTTATCGAACGACGCCGGATACATATCCTGTTCAACAATTGCAAAGCCGTTGTAGTTGATGTCACGTAACACATCTCGGAACGCGAGAAAATCGACCGCGCCCTCGGATGGTTCAACGAACATATCCATACCCACGGCGGTAGCGAACGGAATTTTTTCGGATTCGACCTTTTGCCGTAGTTTCTCGTCGATACTCTTGAGATGCAAATACGGAATCCTATCGTGATGTCGGCGCATAAAGTCTACAGGGTCACCACCACGGTAGGCATGATGACCGGTGTCATAGCACAGCGACACGCGGCTGGGATCGGTCTGTTCCAAAAACGCCTCGATCTGATCATCATAATCGACATGTGTATCGGCATGATGATGAAAGACCAACTGCAACCCGAATCGATCGCGCGCGATATCGGCTACTTTGTGCGTGGTATCAATTAATTGTTTCCACTCGCTCGCGTTGAGACGGTCCGGTCTCTGCTGTGTACCCGTGAAAAGGTCGGTATAAACATCGTCAATGAGCACGAGGTATTCAGCGCCAAGAAATGCCAAGGATTCGCCTGCGCCTAACACCTGTTCTTCCAATGTCCCCCACGACGCCGGATCCTCAAGGTGATCCATTGCAACCGTCCCGGACACCTTCAAGCCACGTTTGTCAAGTTCCGACTTAAGCGTAGACAGATCGGTAGGGAGATAACCGTAGGGGCCTAGTTCAGTCCATTCATAGCCGGCTTCGGCAATCTCGTCCATAAATCGGTGCCATGGCGTCTGTCTTGAATCGTCCGGAAACCAGACACCCCAGCTATCTGGCGCACTACCAATTCTAACATTCATAGCTTTTTGTCCCTTTCCGACTCGGCATTGTGCGAGGTTAGACGGGATTTCTCAATCGTCCGCCTCCAACTGAAGAATATCCGTGCCTACTACCAAAACGTGTCCGCCGTTTTCAGGGGGTGAGGTAATCAACCACCCGCTGGCCTCGCACAGACTCGTAGGGTTCTGCATACTCGACGCCGACAATACGTCCGAAGAATCTGTGCTCTATCCGCGAATCCTCGGCGTATTTTTCGGGATCAAATCCCCCTGCTATACTTCCCCACGAAGCGATGCAAGCCTCAATTTTCTGTTCCATGGTGTCGGTTATATCCACGAAGACATCGGGCGGCGTGGGCATCGGATAATTCAAAGCGCCAATAAAATCCATCGTGGAATAGTAGATCGTCTTTGCTCGGTGAGGCGCTTCTACATCAGGGTGACGCCAAACCGGCGCACGATCAATCATCCTGGCTGTTTCACCGTGATCATGACCGCGCTCGGCTTCTTTAAACGGGTAATGCACGCTAATGACAATATCCGGTCGCGTGTCTTGAATAACCTTACCTACCGCTATAAGTGTTTCTTTGGACGTAACGAGAGGCGAATCGTCGAAATCCAAAAACCGGTAATCATTAACGCCAAGGATTTTCGCAGCCTCGGTGCTCTCCTCTCGCACGATATTCTTGATTTCCTCGACACTTTTGTCACGAAGTCTCTCCGTGTGAACGTGAATGCCGTAAGTTACGGATAGAAGTATAACGTTATCGCCTCTCTTGGCATGTTTAGCCAAAGTCCCGCCTATGCCGGGAAAAGCATCTGACGGATGGGCGCCAATACCCAAGACAGTAAGCTTCTGAGAGTCAGACATAGCCCTAGTTCCTTAGTGGAGGATATAAGTTCTTTGTGCCAAAATCGGGAGAAACAGACACTCGAAAAGGGGAACGGTTCATGCTGCATGATCAACTTTGCATCTCGGAGAAGATGATAACCGATTTGCCATTCCGCCGCAAGCAAATTCTAGCGGTTATACCGGCGAATCGCGACTGAACATCAACTTGGCTTGAGAGCGGGCCATTATCCCTGTCGGAATAATTCTTTCAGCAAGTAACACTTTCTAGTCGGAGTCCCATTCCTCGATCCAGAGGATCAAACGAGTGAATAGCGAGCGATCAACTGAACGAATAGTGAAGGCGATAGAGATCCCATAGAGATCTTAGATGTCAATAGACTGCGATATGTCCATATTCCCCGCGCTCCAGCGGAGATCAAACGAGCGGATAGCGAGGGCGATAGAGATCCTCAATGTCGAGTGTTACTTGAGAGCGCGCCATTATCCCTGTCGGAATAATTCTTTTCAGCAAGTAACACTTTCTAGTCGGAGTCCCATTCCTCGATCTAGAGGATCGAAATGTCAATAGATTGCGATATGTCCATATTCCCGCGCTCCAGCGGAGCGCAATGTATATACACAGCAATAGGGTTAATCTTCCCAAATTATTCAACTATGACCCAAGGTATCTGCGTGTGGACACCCCTCAATTAGATGCGTTTCCCCTGCCGCTCGGCATTGTGACATCTTGACAGGTGAGAAGATCTGTGCTACGCTCTGAATCGCCATGAACAAGCCGTTCCAACCTGTTGCTCCCACTTCTGAACTATCCCATAACCCTAGCCCCTGCACATTCCGAGCAGTCACCGTCGGTGTGGTTGGTTCTTTGGTTGTCGGCGTCGGAACCACCTACAACATCATGGTGATTCACGGCTCTTACATGGCAATTGATTTCAGCACTGCGGCGGCAATATTCGTTTTCTTCGTCCTTACCTTCATCGTCAACGCCGGGATTGGACGTGTGAATTCCCGCTCCGCACTCACGGGTACGGAATTGAGAACCGTTTATATGATGCTCGTGGTTGCCTGCGCCATTCCGACGATGGGGTATAGCGCGCAACTGCTGCCAATCATAACGGCGCCATTCTACTTCGCCACGCCAGAAAATAACTGGGCGGAACTGATCCAGCCACACATCAAACCGTGGCTGGCGCCGCAAAGTCATTTGGAGGTCAAATACTTCTACGAAGGGCTCCCAAGCTGGGAAGACGGAATTCCTTGGGCAATTTGGATTAAACCGCTGTTGATTTGGGGAAGTTTCGCCATGGCGCTCTACCTCGTGATGGTCTGCATGATGGTCATTCTGCGGCGGCAGTGGATGGAACATGAGCGACTGGTCTACCCGCTTGCACAACTGCCGATGGAGATGGCGGCACCGAGGGGGCAGTCAGTGTTTAGCCCCCTGTTCAAGAACCGAGCCATGTGGTTGGGGTTCGGCATCGCTTTTCTTGTGGCGAGCTTAAACGGGCTTCACTTCTACAATCCCGCCATCCCACACCTGCAGTTAGAACAGAGCATTTCAATCTTCAAGAACACCGAAACACTCTTCTTCCGATTCAGTTTCCCCATGCTCGGTTTTTGCTACCTAGTGAACCCGGACGTGGCTTTCAGCATGTGGTTTTTCAATCTGATCAGTTTGATGGTACGCGGCGGCATGGCGTATTTCGGGTATCGAATAACCGAAAATTTGGGCATCTACGGTTCGCCTTCCCCACTCTTCAAGCACTTGGGGATGGGCGCCATGATTGTGCTCGTTGTGGCCGGAGCCTGGTCGGCGAAGGCACACCTCAAAGCGGTTGCGCGTAAAGCGCTGTCCAATAAACATACCGTCGATGATTCTGACGAAATACTTTCCTACCGCGCAGCCGTTTGGGGCATGCTGCTAGGACTGATTTTTATGGGGATCTGGTTAAGCGCGAGTGGCATTCCGGCTCTGATGGTTACGGTTTTCCTATTTGCCGCCTTCGTGATTTTCATTGGGTTGACGCGGATTGTCGTCGAAAGCGGAATGGCGGTCGCCGTGGCTTCGACGATAGGGTCATCCTTTGTTATCTCGGGGTTTGGGGCAAATCGACTGGGAGCCGCCGGCGTGGCTGGCATGGCGCTTACTTACGTGTGGTCAGCCGATGTGCGGATATTCGTGATGGCATCTGCTGCTAACGGATTGAAAGTAGTTGACGATTCAAGCCGAAACAAACGCCCGTTGTTCTGGGCGATAATGTTAGCCATAATTGTTAGCATGATCTCATCGATCTGGGTATTGCTTTGGTTGTCGTATGCGCATGGTGGACTTAACGGTAACGGGTGGTTTTACGGCGGTGGCGCAAAAGCGCCGTACAACTACATTGTTACGCTGCTCATGTCGCCGCCGGACGTAAATTGGCTCGGGTGGTGGATTCAAGGAATCGGCGGAACGATTATGGGGCTGCTGATGTTCTTGCGCTCCCAGTTTTTGTGGTGGCCGCTCCACCCGATCGGATTTGTCATCGGTCCCATTTGGCTGATGGATCGACTCTGGTTCACCGTATTTCTGGCGTGGCTAATCAAGGCATGTATCCTAAAATACGGTGGTTTAGGAGGCTATCGTAAAGCGCGCCCGCTTTTTCTCGGTTTGATCTTGGGACAGTTTACGTGTAACGGTTTCTGGATCCTGATTGATATGTTGACAGGACAAAAGGGCAACTCAATCTTTTGGATTTGATTGGAAGAAACATCTCGTGTACCATGTATTTGTTCTTGAGTCTTACCAACTCAAGTTGCCACCTTTGTAGCACGATCTGTTAGATTGTGCTTTTAGTGCACAAACTGACAGTTTGCGCTACGAGATCTCCGCGATTAATGGGCCATTATCAATCAAAAACGATAGTACGTGTCCAAAATCTTGTAAGTAGCAACTTGCGTTACTAGCAAAATGATTGCCAAATCCAAGCCTTGACTAGTTGTTATTGCAGTTTAATTGACGAATCAAAGTTGACGTTAAATTGAGTCCTGTAAATTTCGAAATTTGCGGAGAGTTGGACTAGCGAGATCAGTCTACAGTTTAGCACTCCGTCCAACCAAGGGAATAAGGGCAAAGGAGCATAGGCGATGAGACGCGAGAAATGTGTGCCGAGCGGTTTGGACGAATCGGATGGCGCGGAAGTCGACACGCCTACTTTCATCAAGCAAGGGGGTGCCTAGATGATTCTCATACCTGCTGGCGAGTTCATTGTGGGTAGTATTGAGGGAGAAGGTTACAACGATGAGCGGCCGCCAGTTACGGTGGTTCTGGACGCTTTCTATATCGACAGATGTGAAGTAACCAACGTCCAATACAAGCAGTTCATGGACGCAACTGGACACAAAGCGCCGATGTACTGGAACGATGGAAAATATAACCACCCGAATCAACCGGTCGTTGGCGTTACTTGGTTTGACGCGGACGCTTACGCAAAATGGGCTGGGAAACGACTTCCTACCGAAACTGAATGGGAAAAGGCCGCGCGCGGAACCGACGGCAGAATGTATCCATGGGGTAACGAGTGGGATAGCCTGAAATGTAATTCGGCTATCGGCGCGGATGGCCGCCAATGCCCTGCTCCCGTGGCTAGTTTTGGTGAAGGAGCAAGTCCTTATGGTGTCATGGACATGGCTGGCAATGTCTGGGAATGGTGCGCTGATTGGTACGGAAGCAACTATAGTCGAAGCCCTCGAAAAAATCCTAAAGGGCGTGATTTTAGCGGTGAACGCGTGTTGAGAGGCGGATCATGGTGTACCACTGACCATGCTTACTTACGTTGTGCCAATCGCAATTGGTTTTCCCCCGATTTCGGGTTTGACGACGCGGGTTTTCGATGCGCGCGCGATGTAACCGACTGATTAAGGACGGCGATAGAGATCCCCTGCACACCAGCCTCTAAAAGCCCCAGAGCGGGATCAACTGAGTGGATAGCGAAGGCGATAGGAATCCCACAGGTAGGTAGTAGACCTTATCTTCCGCATTATCAAGCACCTAAAAGTTTAATTTCTCAGTTGGCCGTATCCTGCATCATAATTGACAGCACCCCATTATCCCTGTCGGAATAATCCTTTCAACAAGTAATACTTTCTAGTCAGAGTCGCTTTCCTCGATCCAGAGGATCGAAATGTCAATAGAATGCGATATGTCCATATTCCCGCGCTCCAGCGGAGCGCCATGTGGTGTGTTACTTGGTGGAAATGAAGTTGATGATGGAAGGGCAAAACCGGTCAATCATTCGGACTCACGGTAGTACCTCAGTGATTTTTGCTCGTTTGTGGATATATACCCCAAGATTTGGGTATGTGAAAATTTGAGATTGCAAAAGTCTATTATGCGGAAGATGAGTAGACGACAATAAAAGCATGAAAAAGCTTCCTACAAATAACCAAAAATGGCTTTGCTACCGATTTTTTAAACAGGCTCTAACCCCCGTCCTTTGCCCCAATGGTTTTACTGACTACTAACCACTTACTTTCAGTTTTTTGGCTTGACGGCTCTCTGAAGTTTGAGTATGATTTGCCCAACTTTGCCTTGCAGAACAGAAGGTATAGTGATGTCGCGGATACCAAAGGATTTCAGCCGGTCTCTGATAGAGAGGAGGGATTATGATTAGAAAAGCAATGGTGATGCAAGTAAATCCCGACAAGCACGAAGAGTACCGCCAAAGACACAATCCAATCTGGGATGAACTCCAAGCAGTGCTGAAAGCCCACGGTGTGCACAACTATTCAATCTTCCTGCATCGGGACACCAGCCAACTATTTGCGTATGTGGAGATTGAAGACGAATCGCGCTGGCAAAGTATCGCGGATACGGAGATATGCAAGAAGTGGTGGGCGTACATGCGCGATATTATGCCATCCAACCCGGACAACAGCCCGTGTTCCTTAGAATTGGACGAGGTGTTCCATATAGGTTCCATATAGACTGAATACCGCACAATTCGCAGACTACGAATTGCCGTATGCTTCTCATGTCCGTGATGTTGGATGAAAACGGCGGACGATTTGGAATCGCTACCGTGACTGCAACGATGTCATTTATTGAAGGGATTGTAGACTTCGGCGATAGAGATGCCCACTGATAGACCAAACATTCTTTACCTTCATTCGCATGACACAGGCCGATATATACAACCCTACGGTCACGCTGTTCCCACGCCGAGTCTTCAAAAGTTAGCCGAAGAAGGGATCCTATTCCGCCAGAATTTCTGCGTCACCCCTACATGCAGTCCGAGCCGGGCGGCACTGTTGACTGGATGTTACCCTCATGAAAATGGGATGACAGGACTGGCGCATCGTGGGTATTCGCTCAACGACTACGGACAGCACATCATTCATACACTGCGTCGCGAAGGTTATCTATCAGTGTTAGCCGGTGTCCAGCATGTCGCCGGATCGACGGCCGAAAAAGAAGCGTGGCAGGTTATCGGTTATGACACGTGTCTGGAAGGCGATCTATGCGAGCAGCGGGCGGCTTCATTCCTGGAGAACTCCCCCAACTCCCCGTTCTTTCTCTCTGTTGGTTTTCATGAAACTCACAGGGAATTCCCCGCCCTCCAAGACTCGGCTGAGAATCCAAATTACTGTCTTCCTCCTTCACCCCTTCCGGACACACCCGAAACACGGGCGGACATGGCGAGATACAAAGCCAGTGCCCGAGAATTGGATCGAAAAATGGGAATTGTGCTTGATGCGCTGGAGCGAAGTGGTTTGGCGGACAACACCCTCGTCATTTGTACGACCGACCACGGCATAGCCTTTCCTCGTATGAAATGCAATCTGTATGATTCCGGTATTGGCACTATGCTCATTATTCGCGGGCCGGGCGGCTTCGCAGAGGGGAGGGTTATTGATTGCATGACGAGCCATCTCGACATTTTCCCCACGGTTTGCGACCTTCTCCAAATTGAGCCGCCGTCGTGGCTGCAAGGTAAATCGCTTCTGCCGCTCGCAAACCAAGAGACGACAGAGTTGCACGACGAACTATTCTTTGAAATAAATGACCACGCCGCTTATGAAGCGGTAAGAGCCGTACGGACTGAGCGGTGGAAATATATCCGGCGTATTGACGATCATCGCACACCGGAACTGATTAACTGTGACAATGGCGAGAGCAAAACCTTGTGGTTGGATTATAACTGGAAGGAGCAACCAGTGCCGGAGGAGTCGCTATTTGATTTGGTGTTCGATCCCAACGAGACCAACAACCTCGCTGGTGATGCCATCCACCAAAAGACTCTCAAGGCGATGAGGGCGCGCTTGAGACGATGGATGAAAGCAAGTAACGATCCCCTCCTATATAAAGGTATTGCTCCACCGACCGGCGCATAGAATAACGGAAAAAATGGGCTTTCGCCGAGGGAGGAGCCGCAGGCGGTCCAACATAACCTTGAGGGCGACGTGGCAAACTATGTGCCTTAGAGCCTGTTTGAAAGGTACAGTTTGTAGGGTGCGCACTGCGCACCAGCCTCTAAAAGCCCCGGAGGGGCGAAAGGTATGTAGAAACACCGAAATACCGCACATCCAAGCCCCAGCGGGGATCAAGCGACTGAATAAGGAGCGCGATAGAGATCCCACAGGTATATAACGGGCAGTCTCAACAACATAAAAAAACGGTCTTCAAATGACTGAATATGGCTCTGATACCGACTATTCAAACAGGTTCTTAGCTCATTGTTGAAAGGATACTTATGCTAGAAATTGTCGACGAAGGAATTATCTCCCGCGAGCCGGGACGCGGCGCCTATATGCCGATTATAACGCCGTTGCCGGACGGAACGCTCATCGCTTGTCAACACGTGGGCGCTGACTTGGGGGCAGCGGACAACCACATCGAAGTGCTTCGTTCCGTTGATAACGGCAAAACCTGGCTCAACGAGGGTAGTATTCATGGAGATGGGCATCCCGGTGACGACTGGAGTTACCGAGCGCCGAAGATAAGCGCTGTCCCTGACGGTCGCCTGGTGATGGCTGCAACCCGCTTTGAAGCAAACAAAAAGCAACTGTTTGACCCGGAATCGGAAATCCTGCAGCGACCGGAAATGCTGCTCTATTGGTCGGAAGACCTAGGACGCACGTGGTCCGCACCCCAGGTAGTTACCGTCAACTTCCCGCCTGAGAAATACACCTGCAACGGCACCAGCGGTGTCGAGCAACTTGCCCCGGATCGCTGGATGTACCCACTAGAGACTTGGAAACCGGAAGGATACGCGGGCCCTCCCGACCAAAAAGCCGCGGCAGTGTTCTCGACGGACTCTGGAAAGACATGGGGTGAACTAACGGTTATCGCGGACGATCTCTCCGGGGCGCTTTTATGGTGGGATCTAACATGCACCGTTCTGCCGGACGGTAGCATCTACGGAATGTTCTGGGTGCACAAATACGGCACCTCTGGAGATGCGAACAATCACTGGATAATTTCAAAAGATGCCGGGCGCACATGGTCGCATCCTCGTCCCACCAATTTGCGTGGGCAGGTGTGCTGTCCCATTGCCTTGCCGGACGGGCGGATAGCCACGATTTATAATTTCCGACACGATCCACAAGGTATCCACATCGCGCTGACCGCCGATCTGGAGACGTATGACGTGGAGACCGAACTGGTAGTCTTTGACGCCGGGGCGGAGGCTTCGCTCGGCACACCTGACAGCGAGAACTTTCTGGCTGAACATCTGCTTATCGGCTTCGGCAAACCCGGTGGGGTCTTACTGCCCGATGGCGACCTGATGACCTATTTCTGGTGCACGTCGGCAGGGGTCACGCACACCCGTTGGGTACGTCTCAGAATCAAAAATTAACGCCTCACAACATTCTTAGAGCCTGTTTGAAAAGTACAATTTGTAGGGTGCGCACTGCGCACCAGCCTTTAAAAGCCCCGGAGGGGATCAACCGAGCGGATAGCGAGGGCGATAGAGATCCCACGGGTATATAGCGGACAATACAAAAACATAGAAGAGCCTGTCTCCCAATGACTGAATATGGTTCTGCTACCGACTATTCAAACAGGTTCTTAGCCGGCGACAATTTGTTCGTAGCGCCCCATTATTCCTAGCGGAATAATTCTTTCAGCAAGTAACACGTTCTAGTCGGAGTGCCTTTCCTCGATCCAGAGGATCAAGCGAGTGAATAGCGAGTGCGATAGAGATCTTCAATGTTAATAGAATGCGACCTGTCGAGATTCCCGCGCTCCAGCGGAGCGCTATGTGGTGTATTGCTAGATAGTGTTACTTGGCAGATTTCCAAAGGAGGAACAGGATGAGCGATCCGAAATACAACCTATTGGCTGAAGAACTGGAAAAACAGGGAATTCAGATTGACAAAGTGAAGGATCTCCTCAAGCGTCAACATGTGGAGACACCATCGTGGGGATACGGAAATTCGGGAACGCGGTTCGGCGTATTCCAGCAGCCCGGGGCGGCGCGTAATGTGAATGAACGTCTGGAGGACGCTGCGACTGTCCATCGGTTCACGGGAATTGCGCCAACAGTGGCCCTGCATATTCCGTGGGATGAGACGGACGATTGGGATGGGATGAAACAGTATGCGGCGGAACTCGGTATCGGAATCGGTGCAATTAATCCGAATGTCTTTCAGGCGCAAGAATACAAGTTGGGAAGCGTATGCCACCATGATTCCAACATTCGGCGTCTAGCGACAGACCACATGTTGCACTGTGTCGAGATAATGAAGAATCTGGACTCCAAGCTGTTGAGTCTCTGGTTTGCGGATGGTACGAATTTCCCCGGTCAGGCGAACTTTCGAAAACGCAAACGCTGGATGCATGAATGCTTCTGTGAAGTTTACGATGCTCTACCCGAGGACTCACGTATGCTCATCGAATACAAGTTCTTTGAACCCGCGTTTTACCACACCGACCTAGCGGATTGGGGCACCGCGTACGTTATGGCGACGAAACTAGGACCGAAGGCGCAAGTGCTAATCGACCTCGGGCACCATCCGCAGGGAACGAACATTGAGTTCATTGTCGCTTATCTGATTGACGAGGGCAAACTTGGCGGCTTCCACTTCAACTGCCGAAAATTTGCCGACGACGATCTCACCGTCGGGTCTGTGAATCCGCAGGAACTCTTTCTCATTTATACGGAACTGGTGGCGGCGGAGCTGGATCCAGATACAGATACGGATATCGCCTACATGATTGATCAGAGTCACAATCTGAAGCCGAAAGTCGAGGCGAGTATCCAATCTGTCTGCAATTTGCAAACCGCGTATGCGAGGGCATTAATCGTTAACCGAGAGGAGTTAGCCGAGGCGCAGGAGGCGGGAGAGATTATTGATGCTGAACGCGTTTTGCAACGCGCCTATGAGACGGATGTCCGTCCCCTCCTTGAACAAGTGCGTTTGGAGATGGGACGCGATCCGGATCCACTGACGGCGTATCGCAAAAGCGGCTATTTCGAGAAAATTAGCACAGCCCGCGTCGGCGGCAAAAGCCAAGGCTGGGCGTAAGCTCGACTTTGTACCTTATGTAGGGTGCGCACTGCGCACCAGCCTTTGAAAACTCAAGCGGCGATCAACCGAGTGGATAACGTGGACGATAGAAATCTTCACGCGATAGTAAATCCCGTGCGATAGAGATTCTCAATTCCCGTTACACAACGCGATCCACAGCGCACGGTAGTAGTTCATGAGGCGCTCGGGATCTGTACTACCCGGGATTTCAGCTAGACAGTAAACATCATAGTTTGAGTCCTTCAGCAACGAAAACAGTTCGCGCCACGGGTACTCTTGGCGGTGCAATTCATTGATGTGGACTAGCCGAATCCAGTCTTTGACCAAATCAAAGTTGCTCTTGACGGAGCCGTCTACAACTTCGCCAGGGTTGGAGTTCCAACAAACAGATACATTGTCGTGATCGGCGATTTCCATAATCGTGCGGACATGCGGAAGATGGGAAGTCTGCCTGCCGTGCACTTCGAGGCGTATCTGCACGCCAAGGTTTTTGGCGAATTCCCCGCATTCGCGCAGCGATAGTCCAATTTGTTTCAACGTGGTTTGCTCCGGCACATTGTCAGGTAAACCGTTCGGGCGAACCTTGACACCGGGCGCCCCGACATCGGCCGCGAGTTGGCAATAAGTTTTGGTGCCTTCGATATTCTGTTTCAGTTCGTCGTCGTCGGGTGAGTGAAATTCAAAAGCGCTGCCCAATCCGGCAAGTTCGATTGCGCTTTCTTCAAACTGTTTACGCACATCGCGGCGTTCCGCCGCAGAAAGGTCAACCTCGACATTGTGCGCATGAGTGGTGCGCAACTCCACGCCCTGAAAACCGGTCGCTTCGCAGCGTTCGATGATTGTTGGAATGTCCCACTCCTTCGCCATATTGTAAGTCACTAAGCCAAGTTTCATTGTCTTCCTCCTAGACTACGGATATACCGGCATGGTAGCACAACCCGTCCGAACCGTCTAGGGCAAAAAATTGAATATCACGCCCAACGCTGAAACCGCTTCGGTGCCAGCACGCGGTCGCAAAAAGCACCGCAGGTTAGCGGGGGCACACGCATTTCAGGGCAAAACAGAAAGGCTAATCTCATGACAAAACCATATCGAGTTGGCATCATCGGATGTGGAGGTATGAGCAAAATTCACGCAGCAGCTTATACCGAAAACCCGAGAACAACACTCGTAGCAGCTATGGACATCAATAAGGAATCGGCGGCAAAACTTTCTCACGATTACTCCATCCCGGCAGTTTATACCGACTACAACGAACTGCTGGAAAAAGAGGACTTGGACATTGTGAGTATCGTGACATGGCAAGGGGTACGCGCCGAGATCACGATTGCCGCCGCAGAAGCGGGTGTAAAAGGCATCTTAGGCGAAAAACCGATGGCATCCTGCTTAGGCGAAGCCGACGACATGATCGAGACGTGCGAAAAGCTTGGGGCGAAACTTGCCATCGGACATCAAGGGCGTTTCTCGCCGAAGAGTGTCGAAATCCGTAGGCTTATCCGCGATGGTGCAATCGGGCAACCGACCTTGCTGCACGGCAGATCCAAACCCAACGCCGGATTGCTGAACATCGGAACGCATGTCATAGACGGGTGGCGCTACCAGTTATCGGACCCGGAAACCCTGTGGGTCATTGGGCAAATATCGCGCACCACTGATAAGTGGGAACGCCGCACGCTGTGTGAGGATTTGTGTATGGGACTAATATGTTTCGAAGGCGGAGCGAGGGGGATATATGAGAGCGATCTGCCCGATCCCGCTATCTCCGGCACTGCAATCTATGGCACTTCGGGACAGATTAAAAACGACACAGACGGTAGGCTCGTGATTCAAACTGGCGAAAGCAAGGGGTGGACGGAGATACAGGCATCGCCAGACGGGACCAATCAGTTTCAAGAACTCATCGATTGGATGGAGGGAAAGATTCCCGACCATCGCAGCAGCGGGCGGCAGGCGCGGTATACCATGGAAATCATGATGGCAATCTACGAGTCGCTGCGGATTAAGAATGTGGTCAACATGCCGTTGGAAACCAAAGAATCGCCGCTTGAATTGATGGTGCAGGACGGAACACTGCCGGTTCTCAAAGAGGGGCGCTACGACATTCGCAGGGCATTCCCGGAGCAACAGTAGAATAAGACTGGACGCCTATCCACGACTTTGTACAGTTGTAGGGTGGGCATTGCCCACCATTTCTTGAACTCAGTATGATTTGCAGGGGTAAAAATGAGCACCCTCACTGCCGACGACATTCACAAATTCAACCATGAGGGATACCTCGTATTCGAAGGTCTGTTAGACGGCGATCGAAACGAGCGTATCAAGCGTGATGCGGATCAACTCATGGAAGATCGGAAGGATCCAAACAAACCGGCGATACCGATGCGCTACCCCGAACTAGGTCTCTTGACCTCGGAACCTTCCATTGTGGATCGCGTGGCATCTCTCATGGGCGGCGATCAATTTGCCCACCATCACATCCATGCGGCGTGCCACATGCCGGGAGAAAAGGGCGTTTCTTGGCACCACGATTACGAACAGTTGCCTCAAACAAACCGTTCTCACCTCATGGTGCACGTCTTCATGTACCATTCCGGATTGAATGGCGAAGTCGGGGACCTGCTCGTGCTGCCGGGATCGCATAAGAAAATCATGAATAGAGATGCGTTCCAACAATTTGGAAGCGCCGACCTTCCGGGATCGCGCACCATCAATAATCTTGCCCCCGCATCCGTTGTCATTGTCCACTCCGCGCTGCAGCATGCACGCCGCGCCAAACCTGCGAACTCGGGATCCAAACGCTATTTTGTGGACACGTCCTATTGCCAATATGGAATCATTTGGCCCACAATCCGTCAGTTCCAACAGTACAACAACATGGCGCTAGAACTCGGTTGGGATCGAAACGGTAAATACGCATTCCTCTATGAGGAAGGTCATTTCTTTTTCAAAGAGGAACAAGAAGCAACGTTCGACAGTAGGAACCGGGGCAGTTTGGCAATGGAACTCTAGCTGGTAGCGATGCACATACGCGGATTATTTGGACCTTCACAATTCATCGGAAGTCTTCTGTAGGAGCGACCTCCCGGTCGCGATTTCCTGACCCGGGCAGCGTTTGCTCCGACTGTTGGTTTACCGCAATAATACACACATTCCGAATTCCTGTAATCATGAATCTAGATGACTATCAGAGTGCAAACTAGAAAACATTGGTAGGGTGGGCATTGCCCACTATTATTCGGCTTAAATGTTCAAAGTCGAGTGATGTATGCCAGATTTAGAGAGAGACAAATATGCCCGATTTTAACTTTGATCCGGAAGCACCGACCTCCGTTGGGTTACAAAAGCAGCTATTCGTTGACGACTACATCGTGGCGGAGAAAGACAATGTGAGTTTAGAAGTGGGTGAGGCGAAAAAACACGGTGTCGTGATGGAACCTACACTTCCGACTGAGTTTCAGTCCGGCACGATTCACGATGGCCCCGACGGCGGACACGGCTTTGAATCGCCTTTCTGTTGGTTTTTCTCGCCGCATTGGGATTCCGATAACGCTATGTTCCGCCTGTGGTACATGGCTGGTAAAAGGGCGGGTACCGGGCTGTCGTATGCGGAATCAACCGACGGATTCAACTGGATCAAACCCATGATTTCCAAGGATGGCGAGAGCAATCTTGTCACCTGGAATGCGCCGGTCCCCATTCTCAACCAGAATAAGAACATTGACCTGCTTGATATCGGGCTGGACGGTACGACGGTCACTATCGATCCGAATTTGGAATACGGATCGCCGGAGAAGTACAAAGTCGCATTTTATCCAAACAGCGGCGGTATTGATGGCAAAACGCGTTTGGGATATTCAGCCGACGGTATCCATTGGAACCTGTACCACGATGGCTACCCGGTAACGGAGCGGGCAGCCGACACAAACAACCAGATACTCTGGGATCCGCTCAGAAAACGTTACCTGCTGCACTGCCGCCAGGATTTTGAAGGCGCAGGGGGAATTGGGGAATACCGCGGCGTCCGCATCATGGAGCATTCCGAAGGGAACGACCTTCTGAACCACCCCACGGCGTGGAAAACCCTCACAACATTTGTATTGGACGATCCGGATACGAGTATAATTCCGGGCACCGAAACTCCCGTCTACCAGATCCACACCTTCCCGATGTGGTACTACGAAGGCGTATGGTTTGGCATGACAGATATTCTGGCTGCAACCAACAAGCATGTTACCGAAGGCGACCAAGATTACCACACCCCTCACGAACGAGGGGTATGGGAATTTTATATGGCGCCATCGCGAGATGGAGTCAACTACGATTTCACCGTATCCGCCTATCCGCGCAAACCCCTCATCCCTCGCGGACCAGCCGGGAGTTTCGACAAGGATTGCGTGCGTCCACCGTCGAACATTATTACGCACAACGATGAGCACTGGATCTATTATCTGGCGACGAATGAGCGTTGGGGATGCCATCGATGGGATGCACGCCTGGCGCTTGCCAAACTGCGGCTTGATGGTTTCCTCTTTCTCGAAGCGAAAGAGGAGCAAGGAACTGTGGTGACGCGGCCATTTGTACTTGAAGGTGATAAGCTGCAAGTCAATGTCGACGCGTTGGACGGCTATGTGATAGCGGAGGTGCTTGAAGCTTCCGGCAAACCCATCCCCGGATTCTCCGGCGGCTCAGCCAAAGTCTGTCGTGGGTTCGACAATCTGCGCCTCGAACCAATCTGGAAGGGGGGCGCCGGTTTATCATCGTTGCGAGGCAAGGAGGTGCGGCTGCAATTCCGTTTAAGTAATGCGAAGCTGTACGCCTTCCAAGTTTGTTAGTCGTTGCCGGTCCTTGTAGAATCAACCTAATAAATAATTAGTGATCAAATGAGCGAATAGATCAAGCGAGTGATTAGCGAGTGCGATAGAGATCCCATAGGGATTCCCGCAATCTCCAAATCCCGGCCTGCGCGTCCCCGGTAGGTGCGGTTTTTAACCGCACCGGTTCAACAACCTGTGTATGAGCAATCTCCGAGTCACTACGCTCGGTTTGTGTAACGTTCCGGCTGGTAAACGGCGAAGACTCTTGATAAAAGTAGGTTATCGAAAGTAAGTTGGATTTGACAGTTCACAATCTATCTCTGTCTAACAGGCGAAAGGAATAACGACAGATGGATTTTCACTACATCAATACGAATGACGGATATAACGAAAAGGATACTTACAAGACGTGGCTAAATCTCGGCTATGCTTTTACTAACGGGCAGCAGCGTTACGGGGCAAAACTTGGAACGCTCCAGCCGGGCGATTTGCTATTCATGTACGTTTCGGGCAAGGGAATCAAAGCTGTGGGGATGGTCATCAAAGAATGGGACGGTATTGAGTACCGCCAACCGATAATTTCAAGCTCATCCGCCAACAACGAGTTTCGCATTCAGGTTAATTGGTTCATCGTTCCTCCCGATGATTTTGTGCCTTCTTCGAAAGTGAAGGAGATTATGGGATACGATTTTGTACAGACGTGCGCACGCATCAACAAACGCGGCGCAGCCGAGAAACTCCTCCGACACATGTTGCAGATGCTGGAATAAGGAGAGTTGTCAAAAGTCAATTGGTTCTTGGACAATCAATCCATAACGAGGCTATGAACCTGTTTCAGAAGTACAGTTGCAGGGCGCGATCAAACGAGCGGATAGCGAGTGCGATAGAGATCCCTCAAGCGAATGGATAATGAGCGATCAACTGAGTGAATAGCGAAGGCGATAGAAAATCCCCTAGAGAGTGATCAACCGAATGAGTAATGAGGGATCAAGGCAATGAAAAATAGACATCTTTCCAAAATAGCTCTTTGTAGGTACGGTAATCTTGCTGAACATAGGAATCAACTTAAGGGAGTTCTTCTTGTACTGGTGGATTTTCCGTTGGAAAATCCTTCACTTAGTCTCCATTGGGCATGGAGGAAATCTCTATCCCACCTCATGCGGTAGGTGCGATCAAGCGACTGAAGAAGGAGCGCGATAGAGATCCCTTTCCAACCGCACCGGCTCCTACGGATGCCAGTGCCATGAGTCATCTGCTGCGGTACACTCATCAATGAATAGGTCGGTATTCCATCGTCCATGTCTACATAGAGATTAACAGTTTAAGACATTGAATCCGTGTGACTTGCGACCCAAAACGCTTAACTTGATCCCCATGGTACGGTAATCTTGCCGACTACAATAGCTATGCTATTCGATGTCTCGTCGAGGAACGCCCTGGGCAAGCAATTTTCAAAAACACACTTTGGATTGTCAACTTTCGGTTGAATTGCTTCATTCCCCGAGTCAAGGGCTTGCTCCAATATTCCTTGATGGGCGTCAAACTGGGGGGCATACAGTTTGGCTATGCCCTAAGCGCGACTTTGTGCAAAAGCGCGACGGTTGGATTGTACGGAAAGCCGCGCAAAACCAACCCCGTAGGCGGGGCATCTTGCCCCGCTGTGATGGCACTAGAAACCGCTGAGACTTTTTCAATGGTCAGCCAAAAAGACCAGATGGTTAAAATCTCCCCTGATTTTCTTCAACACTTGATTGACACCGTCTGTTATACCACTTAAATGTACAAAGTCGAGCTAAGTGCCTGTTTGAAAAGTACATTTGTAGGGTGGGCACTGCCCTCCGTTTAAAAGCCCCAGAGGGGCGGAAGGTGTGTAGAAACATCGAAACCCCGTGCGCCCAAGCCCCAGCGGGGCGACAGGTATGTAGCAGACAGCACTAAATATTTATCGAAACTTCCCACAAATGACTTTGCTACCGATTATTCAAGCAGGCTCTAATAAACACTGTCAGCCAACTTTTCTTCCCTCCCGCAACTTGCCAATATTAGATTGACAGCTTAATATGTGTGTGGTATATTGTAATATGCCCGCCGTTGTGGCGGCGGAACTTTTTTCCTGTTAGCATTTTGTTAGCATTACGATTCCTGAGAACCCGCTCCGGCAAAGGAATTCTCCGTTTCAGAAAATGCTAAGAGCCTGTTTGAAGAGTACAATTTGTAGGGTGCGCACTGCGCACCAGCCTTTAAAAGCTCCGGAGGGGCGGCAGGTGTATAGATACACCGAATCCCCCGCACACCTAAGCCCCGGAGGGTCGACAGGTATATAGCGGACAATACAAAAACATAAAAAAGCCTGTCTCCAAATGACTGAATATGGTTCTGCTACCGACTATTCAAACAGGTTCTAACAAGCTGCTAAAATCGACCCTCCGAAAAACGAGGATTCAAGCGTTCATTGAGACAAGAGATGACCGCATGTGAAAACGTATTGAGCACGGCAGATTTATAGACGCATCATTACTTTCTAACCCGCTATCCAAGTATCCCTAAAAAAGGGGGGTGAAATATGTGCGCGGACTTTAGCGGACTTTAGCGAAGTGTGTCGCACACGGCTTCAAGCCTCGCCCGGCAAGGCTTCAAGCGCAATTTCAGAGCTTGTTGAAAAAATCCGCTCTAATTTCGACAGCGTCACTGTAAACGATCAACTGAGTGAATAGCGAAGGCGATAGTAAATCCTAATAGCATTCCCATAGAGATCCCAAGGCGATAGTAGTTCTTGATAGCACGCCATTATCCCTGTCGGAATAATTCATTCAGCAAGTAACACGTTCTAGTCGGAGTCTCTTTCCTCGATCCAGAGGATCAACTGAGTGAATAACGAAGGCGATAGAGCTCCCATAGTAATCTTCAATGTTAATAGAATGCGACATGTCCAGATTTCCGCGCCCCAGCGGAGATCAAGCGAATGGATAATGAGCGATCAACTGAGTGAATAGCGAAGGCGATAGAAAATCCCCTAGCGAGGGCGATAGAGGGTCCTGATAGTGAATCTCCATAGTAAATCCTGTGCGATAGAGTTCCCACAGAGGCCCACTAGCCACTAACCACAAAACACTTGCAAAAATAGACATCATGACGAATTCTCGCCCTAATATAATACTAATCATGTGCGATCAGATGCGGTGGGATGCTGCCGGATTCGCCGGGAGTTCCACGGTTCGGACGCCGCACCTCGATCAATTGGCTGCAAGCGGTGTTTGCTTTGAAAACGCTTATTGCGCTTCACCGGTTTGTTCTCCCGCCCGCGCAAGTTGGTTGACCGGTCTATATCCGCATGCCCATCTTCAACTGCGAAATTATGGACCCGGGAGAAAGGCACAGTTCGGTTGCTACCTGCCTCAAGATAGCATCACTATCGGGGATGTCCTTAAAGCGGCGGGATACCGCTGCGGCATGGTTGGCCCCTGGCATCTCGGCGACGACCACAATCCACAACACGGGTTCACCGATTTCTGGCGCGCCTATCGTTATCAGGGGGATTACCCGGATCGACTGTTCGATTATTTTGAACGGGAAGGGGTGCCTAACCTCTATCTTTCGGACGCCCCCGGGATGACGCTATACGAAAACACACTAGAGTTTGGTACAATAGACGACCCTCGGCAGCAACGCACGACTTGGACGGTAGACCGAAGTATGGAATTCATTAAGGGTGCAAATGATGCCCCGTTCTTTCTGTTTGCCAGTATCAAGGACCCGCATCCTAGAATTTTGGTGCCGCCCGAGCTTCTAGAATACTATCCGGAAGATCAGATGCCGCTCTCTTCCTCCCTGCGAGATCCACTTGATGGAAAGCCGGAGTTTCAAAGGAGAGGAAAATTTCGTATTCGGCCGACGGTAACCGACGAGCAGTTTCGCCGGATAATGGCTTACTATTATGCCCTCATCACGCACGTTGACGCTGAAGTTGGACGTATCTTGAAAACCCTTGAGGAGCGAGATCTCATTGACAACACGATTGTCGCCTTTATCAGCGATCACGGCGAGTTACTCGGCGACCACGGCTATGTGGAAAAATGCCTGATGTACGAGGCATCGGTGCGAGTGCCCTGCGTAATCTCATGGCTCGGACAGGTGCCGAGCGGAACCCGAGTTGCTGCTCCGCTTGCCGGTGTCGATCTAATGCCGACGTTGCTTGATCTGGCAAATGAAATCCCGCCAGTACCAATTGATGGGCGCTCCGTGGCAGACGCGATTCTGAATGGACGAGAGCCCGAACGTCAGCCGATCTTTGCCGAGATCGCCAGTCTTGACGCAATTTATCATGGCGCTCAAGAACCGGAACAACTCGCTGCCCACGTGATGGTGCGTGACGAGAATTGGAAATACATTTGGAACCGTTTCGACATTGACGAACTCTACGACTTGAATGCAGACCCAGGTGAGATGAACAACGTTGCCGATGACTCTAAACATCGAAATCGGGTTTCCGCGATGCGTAATCGAATCGTCGAGATGATCTGCCGCACAGGTCCTGGACCTTACGAATGGTGTTTGTAATAGTCAATTACATTCATATTTACACACGTTTCGGTAGGTGCGATCAACTGAGCGGATAGATCGGGTGACCTAACAGGGAACGCGATAGAGATCCCAGTGCGATAAAACAGTCGCGATAGAGTTCCTATTGAGATTCCGTGCGATAGCAATCTTCACTGATTGTATGCTATTAGAGACCCCTAGCGACCTTTTCAATGGTCAATCAAAAAGACTAAATGGTTGAAATCTTACCCGCTTTTCTAGAACACTTGATTGGCACCGTCTGCTATCCAAGCGTAAAGCACAAAGTCGTGCTTAGACTGAATCTCAATATCCAAACTTTGTTATTGATGAAATAAACTAACGCATGATATAATCCGCCTACTTTTGACGAAAATGGCCAAAAGATTTAAAAAGTAGGCGAAACTAAATGGTTTTACATACAGATGGAGGAAATATAGTGTATTACACAATTACTGTATTCTTGCAACCTCAACTTGAGGGTGTATGTACAGTAACTTGTAAAGAGTTGCCCGAACTTATAACTGAAGGCAGAACAATAGAAGAAGCATTATATAATGTGGAGGATGCTTTTTCCGCAACTTTGGAAATATATAGGGAGTTTGGTCAACCTCTGCCTAAGGAAGTTGTTTCCACAGAAGCCCAAACTGTAAACAACTCAGAAATAAAACTGCTGGAGCCAAAAAAATCTAAGGCAAAGTCGAATTTTAGGTTCCAAACTCTTGACCCGACATTAGAACACCCGGGTTTGTGTTTTCGGGCGGCTTCTGTGACCCAACTTTACGGGACATGAGATATATTGAGATTAAGAGAAAGCTAAGACGATTAGGCTGTCTAGAGTTAAAATCATCAGGTAAAGGTTCACATCGAAAATGGTATAATCCCGATACGAATAAGAAGGCTACAATCCCGTACAACAACAGGGAATTAGCCAAGGGAACCCTCCATGCCATACTGCACCATTAGAAATTGACCGTAACATGTTTGAAGAAGCTTAGTCAATTCTACTTTAATTTGCGGCGGATACTGTATTTAGGTGTCCGCTTTTTTTATGTAACGCTCATTGTTACCTGACCTATGTGAGTACTTATAGTCATTTCAACTAATAATTATACATATTCGACTTACATAGTTCGGTTTGTAGTAGCGCAATTCATTGCGCGTCCAGCTCTTGACATCCCGTGCGGTTCCGCGTAGAAACGAGCAATGAATTGCCCTGCTACGAACTCAGGCTGTCCACCTGAGTAAAGTCCTAAATATGTGTAAATATGAATCGAAATGACTATAGCGGTGATTAGAAGCTTCTGCCCGGAAGTGTGGAAGCGTAAAATCACCCTGAACGCCGGCCAATGTTCGCTGAAATCGCCAGCCTTGACGCGATTAATCATGGCACTCACGTGATGATGCGTGACGAGAACTGGAAATACGTCTGGAACCGTTTCGATATCGACGAACTGTACGACTTGAACACAGATCCGGGTGAAATGAAAAATGTCGCCGATAAACCCGAACACCGAAATAGGGTTGCTTCAATGCGCGATCAAATTGTCGAGATGATTTGCCATACGGGGCCCCGGTCCCTACGAATGGTGTTTGCTTGAAATAGAGAAGAATGAGTAGATATCTATTAATTTTCGTACTCGCAATTATCTGTTGGGGTGGGGACGCATTTAGAATTGTCAAGGCGGATGAAGGAGAAGGAATTGAAGGGCTTGCCGAAGCGATACCTATCTTTGAAAAGCAGACCAAGAAGGAAAATGTGGAGACCTCGGAGCCTCTGGAAATCGGCTTCGCGAAACAATTACTTGTCGATCACTACGTCGTCGCCGAAAAGAGGAATGTGACGCGCCAACTTGGCAAAATCACTAGAGAAAACAGTGGCAATCCTGTCATGGTTGCGAGTAAGCCTTGGGAACACGCCAATCGCCTCGGTTTCTATATGACGGTGCTAAGAGACGAGAAACATGGCAAATTTAAGATGTGGTACCTCGCCCAACACGGCGGTTGGCAGGATTTCAATGGATTCAATACGGTAATAGGTCCTGCGGGGGTGGATATATCGGGAGTCGGTTATGCCGAGAGCGTTGACGGCTTGAACTGGACGAAGCCTCCGCAGGATGTTTTCACATACGACGAGATTGTGCGCGAAACTCCCGCTCTGCCCGACACGCCGACGAACATCGTGATACGAGCCCAGTCGTTCAGTTGCTTTATTGACCCGACGGTGCCTTGGGGGGCGCCCGACAAATACAAAGCGGCATTCGATAACCCCGTCGATCAAAGACGGGATGGAGGCGATGTCGCTTGCGCGTGTTTGGCATATTCTCCCGACGGCATTCACTGGACATATTACAACAACGGGGAGCGTGTCACCTACCGCGCGGCGGATACGCAGAATCAGATACTGTGGGATCCGATAAGCGAGCGGTACCTTCTCGTTACCCGCCAAGATCTCGCTGGTGATGGGGCAGATCGAAGAGAGACACGCGGTACCCGCGTAATGGCGCACCACAGGGGCAATGACCTAATCAATCATCCAACGGCATGGCAAGACCTTCAAATCCTTGGACTCGATGAACGGAAACGGCGTCAAATCCATGCTTTGACCCTCTGGCCCTACGAGGGAGTATATTTCGGGTTTATCGGCGCCTACGAATTCTTGACGGATGATGACTTCAGTAGCACGCCGGGAGACTTGGAAACCCGGCACGAAGAAAACATCGTCAACTTCTACATCACAACCAGCCGAGATGCTGTTGACTGGGATATGAGTTGGGTCTATGCCTCCGATGCCTTGATTCCCCGTGGACCGGCGAGCAGTTTCGACAAGGACGGTATCCACGTTCCCAACCTGATTACCTACAACGACCGTCACTGGCTCTTCTACTGCGGTATGTCGGAACGATTCGGTCACGATGATCCGAAGGGCGTCATGGGGATTGGACTAGCTACACTGCGGCTTGACGGGTTCGTCTGTCTTGAGGCAAAAGAGAAACCGGGGACAGTTGTGACAAAACCGTTTAAACTTCATGGAAACAGGCTTCAGGTCAACGTTGACGCTAAACATGGCGAACTGACCGTTGAAGTGCTGGATGCCGATGGCAATGCCAGCAAAGGATTTGCAGGCAACCATGCAAAGATGTATTCCGGCATTGATGAATTGAGATTTGAACCGGCGTGGTCGGGAAAGGACCTGTCCGAGTTGGTCGGAGAGATAATACAGTTGAAGTTTAACCTCAAAAACGCTAAACTCTACGCGTTTCAGATTCTGTGAAAGTGTCTCTGTGTTAATGAATGCCATTGATGTGCTTGGGACAATGTACATCGCAAGTTACGTTCACCTCTCTGTTTGACGGTTGATAACGACATGGCTTTGGAGTTTCATGTGTAGGAGCTTATCTTCCGCATTATCGAGCACCTAAAAGTTTAATTTCCCAATTGGCAGTATCCCGCATCATAATTGAAAGCATGCCATTATCCCTGTAGGAATAATTCATTCAGCAAGTAACACTCATTTTTCGCTCTATGACAGGTTTTGAAAAAGCGTTCCTTCGTAGAAGGGTTTCACTCCAGAGGAGTGAGATGTCAATAGAACACGATCTCTCCCCGCCTCTGCACTCCAGAGGAGTGCAATGTCCAGTGTTACTTGAGAAAAATGAAATTGATGATGGAAGGGCAAAACCGGTCAATCAATCAGACTCACGGTAGTATCTTGGTGAATTTTTCTCGTTTGTGAATATATACCCCAAGATCTGGTATGTGGAAAATCGAGATTACACAAGCCTATTATGCGGAAGATGAGAGGAGTGCTAGATTATGGTTAATTTCGCGGTTGTCGGTTTAGGTATGGGCAGTAACCGGGCGCGCATGATTAAAAGCACGGATGGAGCCGAACTAAAATGTGTTGTCGATTTGCAGGCTAATCTTGCAAAAAAAATGGGAGAAGAGCTTGGTACGGAATGGACGACAGATTTGGACGACGCTCTTGGTCGGGGAGACATAGATGGTGTCATGGTGATGACTCCAAGCGGAACCCATGCAGAGATTGGCATACGCGCTGCGAAGGCTGGAAAACACGTCATCACCACGAAGCCGATGGATGTCAGCACGGAAGCCTGCGATCGACTCATCGCCGCCTGCGACGAAGCGGGCGTCAAGCTCGCCGTCGACTATCAAAGCCGCTATGTGGACAGCAACTATCGTGTCGCCGAGGCTCTCAAGAGAGGTTGGCTCGGCGAACCGATTCTGGGAGAGGTTCGCTTCAAATGGTTTCGATCCGACGAATACTTCGAGCACAACGGCGGTTGGCGGGGAACTTGGAAAATGGACGGAGGTGGATCTCTCGCAAATCAAGGTGCCCATCTACTCGATGTTATCTCTTGGTTCATGGGCGATTTTGAATCTGTCTACGGCGAAATGGGAATCATGAATCACGACATCGAAACCGAGGATATCGGACTCGCGATTGTCCGTTTCAAAAATGGCGCAAGAGGTGTCATCGTTGGAACCACGACTTTTCCTGCTAACGTCTACTTTAGTGCGGAAGTGCACGGAACGGGTGGCGGAGTCTTGATTGAGGATGTGCTCGGCGGGGACATGCGTGTCTTTGGTGAAGGGCTGGAAGAGCGGCTGCAGCAAATCAATAACCCGATTCACAACATTATCGAGGATGTCGTGTGTGCGGTCGAAGAGGGCGGCGACGTGAGGGTTGACGGCAGGGAAGGTCGTCGAACCGTCGCACTCTTGGAGAAAATCTATCAGTCCGCTCGAACTGGAAAGACGGTTTCATCGTGAGGTAACTGTTAGAACGTTGCCCGCGTGAAACCATCCATCATCTTGGTTAAGGGACTTTAGCTGTTTACTTCCGCGAATATGTTTTTGTATATGCCATGGGCTTAAAACACGATGAAGGCTGGAACATTCCGACCGACTCTCCTTTCTACCCGTCCCTGCCGGCAATTTACCGGAATGTGAAGTTTCAGTATGTCTTTTTTCACGCCAATCCCGGTGCCGTGCAGGAGTTGCTTCCCGAACCGCTTCAGCCCACTGAGGACGGGCTTTGTGTGGCAGCAGGCCTAGATGTGCCCTTTTGCACCAGCTATGGGGCGTTTCAGGAATCCTATGTCGTGATGCGGTGCCGATTCAGAAATCAGACCGGCTTCTTCTGTTCCCACGTTTTTCATAACGGCCCAGCCGGGATCGCCGCCGGTAGAGAGATATATGGGACGCCGAAAATCTATGCCGAATTGAAGGTTCGTCAGGCGGAACGATCCATACTCACGGAGACTTTTCTCAGCGGCATGCCGGTCCTGCAAATAGATTCCAGCATAACAGAAGCGGTTCAGCGAGATGCCATGCCTTCCCTGACTCCTGCATGGCGCTTAAAAGTAATTCCTAAGGCAGATGGGCCTGGTCCCGCACTCAAACAGTTAATTGATTGCAGCAAGACAACGCAGGACCTAACAGTGCATTTTATGGCTAAGGGGAAAGGAAGGGTTGTCTTTGGTCCATCATCCCTGTGCGATCTATCCTCACTGACTCCATTGAGCTATGGGGATGCATTTTTCATGGAATGCAGCTTCTCTGAAGGATACGCGGATATTGCGTACGACTATCTAGCGCAGGGAAACTCAGCGTGATTAAAATCAAGTAGAATCAATGTGCGAATTCTGTCGCAGAACAAAAAAGAATCGAAGGCAGTCTTTGCCTGCCGAAAGTGACGCTAGTCACGCCGTGAGGTATGCATGAACGAAGAAGAACGCTATCTCTTTGATATACAGGGTTATCTCGTTGTACAAAATGTTTTAAGCAAAGCGGAGCTTGCCGAGTTAACGCAACTGATGCGTCCGCAATACGACGCAGAACCGAATAATGAGGAAATCTACAGCCAACGGTTTGGTGGATTTCTCCAATTGGAAAACGATGCCTTTCGGAATTTGCTAAATCATCCGCGAATTATGCCGTATCTCAAGGAACTGATAGGCAATCGATTTCGGTTGGATCACGCCTATGGCATCGTGATGCGGAAGGGAAATATCGGGTTAGACTTGCACGGCGGTGGAACACCCTATAATCCATCGCAGTATTATGTGTGCCGAGATGGGCAGATGTACAACGGGCTAACGGTTGTCTCGTGGGCGTTGACGGATATGCTCCCCGGACAGGGCGGATTCTGTTGTATTCCGGGCAGTCACAAGAGCAATTTTTCCTGTCCGCCGCAGTTGAAAGCTGTCAAAGATGCTCCCGAATGCATGAAGGGGGTACACCAGAAAGCAGGTGATGTCGCAATTTTCACGGAGGCGTTAACCCACGGTACGCTTCCATGGGAAGCGGACCATCCCAGGCTTTCGATTCTGGTGAAATACAGCCCGGGCCACGCTTCTTGGTCGCAGAAGCAGTATCCGGATGACATGCGCGCACAAATGAATTCGGAAGATCAGCGGCTCCTACTGGAACCTCCGTACGTTCATGGGCGGAAGCCGGTTGTGGACTAGAGCGCCCATCAAAACACACGAGCATTTTCACATTTCTAACCATTATGATTGAGCCACATTTGATCTTCAAGGAGATTATGTGCTATGCCAAAGCAACTTGCCTCGGAACAGCTTGAAGCCTATCATCGAGATGGCTATATTGTCGTCGAAGACCTTGTCTCACCACGGGAAGTTGAGGAACTTGGTCGGCGGCTCCGTGAGTACACACACGAAGGCAGGCCACCCGGGGATATTCGGATTCAGGTTGAACCGCGCGTCCAAAGAGGGGAACTCAAAGTTGATCATCCGGGCGACGGGATCCGCAAAGTAGGGGACCTTGTCCAAGGCGACGGTTTATTCCGCGCCCTCGGTTTGCACGAGAACATCGTCGGCATAATTGAACAGATAGTGGGGCCCGACATCAAATTCTTCCGTAACGATATGTTAATGAAGTCACCCGGGGTCGGATCGCAGAAGGGCTGGCACCAAGATTCACCGTATTGGCCCATCAAGCCCATGGCGCTATGTTCGTGTTGGTTCACCCTTGACGATGCCACGCCGGAGAACGGGTGTTTGGCTGTGCTTCAAGGTTGGCACAAAAAGGGACCGCTCCCTCACGTCAAAGTCACAGATGATTTTGTCATTCAAGAAGGACATTGGGACCCATCTGCCAGAGTCTTGGCGCCGGTGCGTGCAGGAGGAGGAGTGTTCTTCCATTCCCTGCTCCCGCACTATACGGCGCCCAATCGTTCCGACAAGTGGCGGCGCGCAATCGCCTTGTCCTATATGTCGGCAAAATCTCAATACACGAAGGAAGGGGAAGGTCCGGTCTACTTTCACGTGAAAGGTCAGACATTCCCGGGCTGCGTGCGCTGAGCACCTCTGAAATCAATCTAAGGAGAAAACAATGGCACTAAAGATAACTTGGAAACAAGGCCCTGCATATCCGGCGCTGATTAAGGGACCGTCGGCAGGTATCGTAGATGGAAGGTTCTTGGTTGCCGGGGGGATGTCTTACCCTTGGCGCGAGGTAGAGTACGGATTCTGGCTCGGGATAGATGAAGAAACGGAGGCGATGCCGTCTCTTGTTGTACCCGGGGAGCACATCGAAAGCGCGATTGGCAAATGGCATCCACTCCCGCCTTTGCCGGTAGGTCCCGGCTGGACCTCCGGCGCCGCGGTTGCCGGCGGTTTGGCGGTCGTTGGTGGACGCCGCCGTGCGGTCGGGATGCGTGCCATCGCGGATGCGTGGTTCTTGGATGTGAAAGGCGGCGAAACAACCTGGGAACGCCTTCCCGACCGACCAACACCCGCTATGGTGCCGACAACTTTCTCACATGGCGACTTCCTTTACACCGCTTTCGGCACGGATTGGCAACCCCACGAACATTCGATTGAAGATCCGAATATCTACCGCATGGATGTCGCTAAACGGTCAGACTGGGAAATCCTCACTCAATTTCCCGGAAAACCCAGGTGGTTCGCTGGAGTCACAATCTGCAACGGGAAACTGTACGTCATCAGCGGGCGCGACCAACCCATAGGTGGGGTTAAGGATGTGCATCCCTATAACGCCCATAGATTCGGAGCAGATGGCACCGCGGTGTATATTGCCTTTCGAGAAGTGTGGGAATACGACCTACAGACAGGAGTATGGCAGGAATTGGCGCGTCCGCCGCGAGCTTTTGGATGTGAAGCCTTTACGGTAGCGGATCGATGGATTGTGTTGACCGGCGGCGATAGTTGGGTAGTCCACCCCGAGGGCGTTTCGGTTGACATAAAGAGCTACGAATCGGAGCTTGACTTTTTCTGCTATTCTCACGAGACGTGGGCTTATGATACACATACCGGCGAGTGGTCGGCGCTAGATCCGCTTCCATACGGCGTGTGTTCGCACAGAGTTGCGATATCGGGTAATCGCGTTTACACCATCGGCAACGAGACTATCGATAAAAAGCGAAGCAATGCGTACGGGACTGTGTTTGAAGGCACAATCGAAATCTCATGAAATGTCGGGTTTCGCTGGAATGAGCAAGTTTTCAATGGTTCGATTGAACGGAAAGCCGTATAACACCAACCCGGTAGGCGGGATCAAGCGACTGGATAAGGAGCGATCAACTGAACGAATAGTGAAGGCGATAGTAGATCCCGATAGAAATCCATCAAACGAGTGAATAACGACCGCGATAGAGATCCCTTGTCCCGCCAGCGTTGCGCGGAGGCGAGACTTCTTGTTCCGCTCCACGCAAATTTCGTGACCTGATTCACGCGACCAATGCACAAGCATTTTAGAAAAATGGTATTTCTATCGCCTTCGCTATCCGCTCAGTTGATCGATAGAGATCCCTTTCTAACCGCACCGGCACCCAACACGAACCATATTTTTTGGAAAATAAACCACTAAAGCCCGAGAGAGGAAATTATGAAAACGTATCGAGCGGCTGTTATCGGTTGTAGCCGAATGGGAGCGTTTATTGACCACGAAGTGGTAAACTACCGCGGCATCGTGAGACCGTATTCCCACGCCGCCGGTTTCTATGCGGAAGAACGCACGGATCTTGTGGCGTGCGCCGATCTCCGTCCTTCCGTGATGGAGGAATTCGGTAGGCAGTACGACGTACCGAAGCAACGGCAATATACCGATTATCGAGAGATGATTGAACGCGAAAATCTCGACATCGTAAGTGTGGCAACTCAACCGGAACAACGCGCCGAAGTCGTCATTTTTGCGGCGGAACACGGAGTAAAGGCAATTTACGCCGAAAAGGCGATGGCGGCGTCTATGGATGAAGCAGCCGCTATGGTCGATGCGGTGGAGAGCAACGGGGTGGCTTTCAACTTGGGAACGAACAATCGCTGGCACACCGGCTTTGACAAGATGAAAGAGGTTATTGACAGCGGCGAGTTGGGAAAACTTCGGACGCTGATTATCTACTCCAACCAAACCCTGTTTAACAAAGCGAGCCACAATTTCGATCTGCTGCTCCGATTGAATAGCGATCATCCCGCCGAGTGGGTGTCCGCGTATCTTCCCAAAGGCGACGAGCAGATTGATGGCGATTTAGTGCGAGAAGATCCAATCGCGCAGGGGACGATATCCTTTCACAATGGCGTGATGGCACACGCGCTCCTCGCTCCAACCGGCGGAACTGAGGCGATTTGCGAGAACGGATCCGCAAGGCGTTTAGACAGTCGCGAGTGGGAAATTCGACGTTCTACAGATGTTCCGGGTTGGCGTACCTGCCTGATTTCCGAAGCCTTTCCGGAATTTGAGCAGTCCAGCGCCACTGCCAATCTCATCAAAGACCTTGTCCATGCATTGGACCGCGATAATCCGGCCACTAGAGGCGGTATTCGGTGCGCCTACGCCAGCACAGAACTCATCTTCGCTTTTATGGAATCCCACCTGCGAAATGGGGAACGGATCAACCTTCCATTGAAGGGATCCAAGTTACGTTTGAAGAGGGATCGCGATCCTAGACAGCCGAGGTTTAAGCCGTAATTGAACCTGGGCACAAGCTGCAAGGAATCAATCGGAATTCCATAGAACTGCCGTAATACGCAAAATAAGATATCGGAGCCCCTAATTATTGGAGATTTTTTCTATGACTACCGACCTCAGGCAGGCGGTACTGCAATCTGACCCGCGCCTCAGCCGCTTCGACCCTCTTAATAGCATCCTCTTCTATGATGACTTCAACCAAGGGATGCAGGGATGGACGGGGTTAATCGGTAACTATGAGGATTCGCTCGATTCCATGTTGCCCGAGTACCGGGACATACGCCCGCCGATGCTCAGCAACCTATCCATGTGGGATAGCGGCACCGTAGGCACCCTCACGGGGAACTACGCCTTGAAACTTGCAACGCGCCCTCGTCCCGGCTCCATCGGCGTGGGTATCAAGCGGATGACATTCCGTCATGCGGGACCTGTTCGTCTCGAAGCTTATTTTACATTTAAACCGGAGGCGACAGAGTTGCGTTTGGCAGAGACTGATGTGCGCGCGGTTGGAGTTCTGTTTGATTTGCAGGTTAGCGATCGGACGGTAGAGAATCCACTACGAATCATGCCGCATATCCGCTATTTGAACGCTATGGATGGCAAAACGGTGGAACGCTGGCAGTACAAAAAAGACCGTATGTCTATGCACGACATTGGTGGTAGCGGCAAGACCCGTTCTCACTTCCACCTGGCGCCGGAAGGATGGCTGGATCTACCGGGCGGCAATCAACGTCTGTGCTATAACGAGATTGCTACCAAACACAATTGGTACTACCTGCGCCTCGACTTTGATTTGGAGACAATGTCATACTTGCGTTTTCAATGTAACGATTGTGTCTTTGATGTCTCCGGAATCGAGCCGATGCAGATACCTGCCATGCCCAACTTGTGGTGCATGTTGAATAGTTTCTTCTGGGTGGAAAGTGACTGCGATAGCCGCGCCTTTCTATATTTGGATTCGGTTCTATTGTCGGCAGAAATGGAGGAATGATTATGCGACAAAGTGCTACTGCCACTGTGGAATTAAACACCGAATGGCGCGGCAAATTTACCGCCGAACCGTTTGAAGTTGCCTGGGCGTCTGAAGCCATCTATTTCATTCGTGCTCTTGAATCGGAGGGAGTTCCCGGCGGAGCTAACGCGCACGTACAGATTTCACCGGACGGCATGCATTGGTGCGACGAGGGTACGCTTGTGCCATTACCGGTGGCTCCCGGCACCACCTTTGCGCGGGTTACTCACTTTGGAGGATGGCTGCGCCTGGCAGGAGAGATTCCCAATGGGGCGCATATGAAGGTAATTGTTCACCTCGTTCTGAAATCGTAGTTCGGATAAGCGAATCTGTTGATTTAAGGCGAAAGCGTCACTATGGTGCAGTTTGCGTCCTATGCATAATCCTGAACGGCCTTATCCTGTATCCTAACAAGGCAAACACACTCAACGCTTCTCACCCATAGGACTTAAAAACCCCAATTTTTTTGTTGACAAACTCCCAAAACCTTTGGTAAACTACAGATGTATATGAAGGGTGATATAACTCTTCGGTTTGATTTTCAATCATGGAATCACGAATAATCTCGGCGGTAAGCAGGATTGATTCCGTGAATAGATTAATGAATCAGCTATCGGCTGGTTCCCTATTTTAGACAAAACAAAGTAATGAAAGGAAAAATGAGTCATGACTCATATAATGACACAAACAAGCGCCAGGGTGGTTCTAAGCGCGTTGCTTATTCTCGCATTGGCATCTCCGGTTGCCGTTGCTGAGTTGGTGCTCCACTTTGACGCTAACACGCAGGAAAAAGGCGATGATGCATGGGCAAATAGCTCTGCAGTTGGCGGTGCAGTGCCTCACGCCGATGACAAACCCGGCCTTGAGGAAGGCACGATTGATGTCGCTGGAATGTCATTCAACAGCAAGTACTACACTGCCACGGCACCGCGCCAATCGTTTGTTAACCCGAACAGCGAACCTGCCGACGATATCCCTACAGTTTTTCTTGAAAACTACACCATGGGTATCTTGGTGAGAATCAATGGCGGCCTCTTGGAAGAGGAACATCAGATGTTAGGTATTCAATCCGATGCTCCCGAGGCAAACCAAACATCGCGTATTTGGGTAAGCAATGGCGATGCCGAGAATCCGGCAGGGAACATCACCACCGTCAACGTTATGCAGCCCGCCATCGGTCTCCGTGAAGATTATAGACTCGAAGACCACGGTCTGAGTCTAGGTGAAGGCACATGGCGTTTTGTTCATATCGCTTTTGAGAGTGGGATTGCCATAGACTTCTACGTTGATGGTGAACTCACGGGATCGCTCCCCTCAGGCGTAACATGGGACCCCGAGCGTCCGATGAACATCCATGCACTGTTCTGCCATAGTTTCCGCGAACAGCATCGGACCTTCAACGGCTCCATAGCTTACTACAAGGTCTGGGATGAGTACTTGACCGAAGATCAAATCAGGGCTGACATGGGTGCTGGCGCTGGTGGAGGTACCTCAGTCGATCCTGGCGACAAAGTAACGACAACTTGGGGAAATTTGAAGACCCAATAATTGTCTCCGTACCGACCTTCGGAAGACTCGCTGGCGAGCAAGGATGATGCGTAGGTGTAGCGATGTGTAATGCGCGGACGCGCGAATTGACGTGAGCGCCCGTGCCCATTGCTACGCTGTCCAAATATATCCTTGGTCGTCAACGAGCCTTCCAAAGGTGGTCATATTACCTTTCGCCGTATTATGTGTTACCCATTATGGCGATGGGTAATTCGCGTCCGACATGGTTGAGCGTCAAGACCTGGCACTGGCTCTGTGGCTAATCAGCCGCTAGGCTTGGAAAGCGTTTGATACCTGCCGTCTAGTTTCCCCCACCTGAAAGTAGCATATTCCCTCCATTATGGTTTATTTATCTTGCGTCATTGAAGTCCCTCCGGTGGATTAGTGCGCGCCCACGGATTCAATCGAATCAAGAACGGCATTCTTTGAATGGTAAAGAGCGCGATCGTTTAAACCTCCGCCTTGCGATTATTGGTTGTCGTGTTAAACTCTGCTAAATTCATCTCGTCAATTATTTAGCGGCAAGGTAATCTAGAACAAAGCAAGTTCGTTTCTTGAATCAATGCCTATCACAATTTTGGATGAGTATGTTTGTGTGTATTTCTAAGGCTATAGACAATTCCATATTTTCACATATTTCGGTAGGTGCAGTTTCCAACCACACCTACGGGACTACATAAATGCCGGTTCGATTAGGAATAACTATTGGTTTTGTGTAACTGTTTAGTGCATCGTTTGGTTCTTAGTATTACAGTTCGTCGCACGTCCGGTCTGGGCATGTATGTCCCCGATTAGCCGGAATTGGCATTGTACTTCCCTACTCGGCGCGTTCCCTTCCGCCGCTCGGTCTGGATTGGCAAATCCAGACCGATGGACCAAACAATGCATCTCGGCCCGTCAATTATGAGATTTAAGAGGTTTTCTACGTCAATCTAAACGGAGAGAAGAATGAAGAAGGTCGTGTTGGTTCTGAGCATGACATTGCTGCTAGTTGCTAACACTAGTAAGGCTTGGTGGTCTGGTGGCCACGGTATTCTTACTCGTGCGGCTGTCAAGGCGGCACCCGACGAGATGCCGGAGTTTTTCCGGTCTGGCGGTGGAATGATTGCTCATTGCGCATTTGATCCGGACGTTTCAAAGAATCGAGGAACTCCCGCCGTATCCACCAGTGAACACTCCGAGCACTATGTCGATCTCGAACTGTTGCAGGGGCGTTCCTTGCCGAAGAATCGGTACGAATTCATACAACTATGCGCTGAACTCGGTACTCGACCGGAAAAGGTGGGGTTTGTTCCCTACGCGGTGGCAGAATGGACAGAGCGCCTCGCCGTTGCATTCGCTGAACACCGAAAGTGGCCCCATAACGTGTTCATCCAAAATAAATGTTTAGTTTACGCAGGTTTTCTTGCCCACTATGCCCAAGACATGTGTCAGCCTTTACATCTGACAGTGGATTACAATGGTCGGCGCCAGCCAGACGGAACTGTTTTGCATAAGGGGATCCACGAAAAAGTAGACGCCCTCGTTGAGTTTCTTGAGATGAAGCCTGCCGCTTTGGCAGAAGCACAAGAGGTAACCGTGTTAGACAATCTTATCACAGACATTTCAAAATCGGTTGAAAGCGGGCACATTCTGGTCGATAGGGTTTACGATCTTGCTGACAGCCTGCCCAATCCTCGTGATAAGGAGTGGACCTCCGTGCCGGAGGTTATCGAGTTCGCGCATGAACGTGCTCGCGAAGCCGTGCGGTTCACGGCTTGTCTTTATCTCACTGCGTGGAGGATTTCAAAAACCGTAGAGTTGCCAAGTTGGTTAAATCGCACTGCATCTGACAAGTAAGTGCGTTCTCAGCCCGTTTTGGGAAGGTTGACTAGCGAGTTGCGCGGTTGGCACATCTGTGTGTGTCACAGAACATGTCGTCTCGACAACAGTGAAAATGACCTGCATCCGCATCTGAAATTCGGAGGATAGAGTCAAGACCGTAAGAACCTGTTTGAAAAGTACAGTTGTAGGGTGCGATCAACCGACTGATTAAGGAGAGCGATAGAAATCCCCTGCGCACCAGCCTCTAAAAGCCCCAGAGGGATCAAGCGAGTGGATAGCGAGCGCGATAGTAGATCCCTCAACTGAGCGATTAGCGAAGGCGATAGAGATCCTACAGGTAGGTAGTAGACAAAAATAAAAACATGAAAAACTGCCTACAAATAACCAATAATGGCCTTGCTACCGATTATTCAAACAGGCTCTAAATTCTTGATATGAGATGAAGAAGATAAATCGGACAATTCACTAAAGAGGTGGCTCGTAAGGTATACCCGGTTCGGTATGCTCATTATCAGTGCCGTGAATTCCGATCCGTGAACCAAATGCAGAAATCCTTTTTGATTCAGAAACGGTGTAACATCTAAATGAATTATCCCAATGATACACGGACACAACGTTCCGATAAACCATCTCAAAGATGGTCCACATCATTCGTTCTTCCTGTAACACACGTCGTGCCTTTTATTCTTTGGGTTAGCGTCGTCTTCTTCGGCCCAATTGGCGCACCGTCGTACGCAGACATCAGTGCCAAGTCGGATGCTGACGGTATCACCGTTGAGTTCGATCTTCCCGACTTGAATGTGGCGTTGATTGAACGAAACGGTGTTAAGTATCAGTCGGTGTCGTACGAAGAATGCGGTTTTACTTCTGAAGAGGGCAATCCTCACCTTCCAGTTTCACGAATTCTACTTGGTGTTCCTGCGGGCACCAGTTTTTCTGTTGAGGTTCAGTACGCCGCGAATGAGACGCGGATTAACCATCGCCTGCCGCCTGTTCCGTATCGTACACTCTCACGAGAGAACGACGACCTCACATCATGGAATGGCAGAGATTGGCGAGAAGAACAGATTCAAACTCCTACCGAGGAGTGGCGTGAAGATGGTGCCGCGTACCAGACGGGGACACTATTTCCCTCCAATCTAGCAGATATCGTTTATGAGGGGTACATTCGATCCCAGCGCGTAATCTGCCTCGCACTACATCCCGTCCAATATAACTTTAAATCGAGATTGCTGCGACTCCATCCTCGTATGGTCGTCCGCGTGCATTTTCACGAGGCAGCACCGGATTTCGATTCAACTTATGGAAATTCATTTTCTCAAAGCAGAAAGTCTCTTTCTTCGATTGCCGAAGAGTCTGAGACATTCGAACGCACGTTCCGCAACCTTCTGACAAACTATGATGCGGCAAGAACGTGGCGGGTACCTAGAGAACAAACCTTGAGTGCCCCTGTCATGCAGCAGGCCCCCGCGTCTCTTCCGGGTGAGGTCAAATACAAGATTCTCGTTGATCAAACAGGAATCTACCGATTGAGAAGAGACGATCTTTTTGACAAGTGGGGAATCGATTTAGGGCAAGTACCAGTGCGAAACCTCCAACTTAGAATCGGCGAGATGGAAGTGCCCATCTATATTCATGGCGACGAGGATGGGAGTTTCGATGCCGGGGATTATATTGAATTTCTCGGCTTGGGTGCTCAGAATAGGTACACGCATTGGAATGTTTATTGGCTGCATGTGGAACGCGAACCGGGAATGCGTGTCTCGCAAATCGACGCGACTCCCGATGATCCTACAGCAACCGTTATTCCCGTGTTCCGATCAAGGATTTACTTTGAAGAAGATCTACTGACTAGCAACCTTGAGCATCGCTTCCCGGACAGTGTCTCTCAAGGAGACAAACACGGTTGGTTTGATGCACTGGACTTCTGGTATTGGGATGGAATAAGGAATGCGGGCGATTTCAATGAGATGAATCTCGAATTCCCGCTGTATGACCTTGCCCGGAGTTTTATCCAACCGAAGATTCAGGTTCTGCTACAAGGCGGCACACCGATGCAGCACGAAATTTTGACATCCATAAACGGTGTTCGAATCGACAACGCAGAATGGAAGCGTCAAGACACAATCTCTGTAGGGAAAACGCTGCGTGTATGGGATAATCTAAAGGATATCACTCAAGGCGATTGGAACACCTTAACCCTCACCCGCATAGATACTACGGTAGAAGATGATACAACGCGGTATCCTTACCATGTTTACGTGAACTCGTTTGATGTGGAATACACCCGTTTGTTGAAGGCGGTCAACGACTATCTTGAGTTTTCGTCTCCCGCCAGCAACGAGACTTATGCTGTTCGCAAGCGTCGTAACTTGGAATACACCGTCCGAACCTTTCTTTCGCCCGATGTGGAAGTGTTTGAATACGATGGCACCAGTCTGATTTCTAGGTTAAAGAACCCAAGCGTTTCACAGATTGATTTGGATTTGGCGGATCGCGACCGTCTTCGTGCAATCCTGCACGTCAACGCCGCAGAGAGCGGCGAGGCTGTTGATGATCGACGCATCAGCGTTCCTCGGGTCGCCTACGATGCAACTTTCCAGGTGCCGGACACGCATGATGCACAATATATCGCCGTTTCATCTGTCGGAGTTCGCACACCTGTTCGTGTCGAAGCGGTTCCGGTAAGTGAACTACTCTCACCTTCCAACGAAGCAGATTACCTCATAATCACCCACCCTGTTTTCCGTGAACCGTCTGAACGACTTGCACAGTGGCGTTCCACCGCGAAGGGCGGAGGATTCCGGACCAAAGTGGTCGATGTCACCGAAATCTACGATAACTTTGGAAAAGGCATGGTAGATCCAAAAGCTATCAAGCGTTTTCTGACGTATGCTTACCAAAACTGGAAACCTCCGGCACTCTCCCATGTGGTCATTATGGGAGATGGTACATACGATTTTCTGGGCGTAGACAAAGAACTTTACCCGGAACCGCCTGAAGACCTTGGTTATATTCCTCCTCACTACATTTGGACAAGCTCCTACGGGCGCACTTCTGCCGATCATTGGTACGCCACCGTAAGTGGATTGGATGAACTCACAGATTTTTATATCGGTCGTTTGACTGCGGAAACCGTGAGTGAAGCGTCCGAGATTGTTGATAAAATAATCAATTACGAAGGCAAGAGACCTAATGGGAGTTGGCGACGACAAATCATCTCCGTTGCGGACGATGAAGTGAATAATTCTGGTGATTTCATCTTCAAGAAGAGCTTAAATGAAATTGCACAAAGCCATACGTTACTGGGTTATGAGACTATTGAGATTTTTCTTGAGGATATCATCGATTTGGTGGAAGCGAATCCCGACGATTACCCTGATACGCTCCCGAAGCATGTCGCAAAGGAGCGGATAATTCAAGCGTTAAGCAACGGTGCTGTTCTTGCTCAATATGCAGGTCATGGGGGAAGAATTGTTTGGGCGCATGAAAACATCTTCGGCAATGTTTCCGTCGATCTTGTCGAACCGACACCGCATATTCCATTTATGCTTGTGTTGAGTTGCTACAACGGTTATTTCGATCAACCCGGTGAACCGAGTATGGCAGAAAAGCTTCTGCGGAAAGAGAATGGCGGTATCATCGGCATGCTTAGCGCCACACGCTTGACTTACGGCAGTGGTAACGATGCCTTGAATCGCATCATTTTCGATCATTTGTTTAAACGCAATGAACGTCAACTTGGTGCGCTTAGCTTTGACACAAAAGTTGAGCTTTTAATCAATAGGGGAATAGCCGGAAATATTGATGTGATGATGGGGTATACCCTCTTCGGCGATCCTGCCATGAAGTTGGCAATGGCCGATTACGAAATGCAGCCTAAAGTCCAGTCCAAGACGGTTGTCCCCGGTGGGACGGTTGAAATCGCGGGCGGCAAAATATTGGAAGTAGTTTATAATCCTCGACTCAAGCACAAACAGTTTGAGCCGACATCGGATTTCAATGGTAGACTACAAGTCAAAGCCATTTTTCCCGGCAAGTATGCGACCGGTCAAGGTGAAAACGGAGCAGTTGAATTCTACACTGGAGATGTTATAGTCACGAAGGAAGCGCGGGTCACCAATGGAAGTTTTCCGGAACTCGTTATCACTGTTCCGGACAACATCAATTCGGGCCCAGCTCATGTCGAATATTATGCCGAAAGTTCCACTCATATCGCGGTCGGTGGTGCCTCCCTCACCGTGTTAGAGCCAAAGATTCTGGATATTCAACCTGAGGTGGTAGATGAGGCATCCTTCCGTATCTCCGCCCAAGTTTCTGACGAACTTAGTGACGAAGGCATCAAAGAAATTACGCTCTCGTGGAGAAATCCCGAGACTCGTAATTGGGAAGCTGTAATCATGATTCCGGACCAATCGCGCGGGAGAGGTTGGTATACCGTGCCGTCGCCGTTACTATTAGCTGCCAACGGTTCGGCAATTCGGTATGACATCCAAGTCACCGACATTGATGGTAACGTAATTATTTCCGATTTACTGAGCTATCGACCTGTGGTTTTTCCGAATCTCGAGTTAGTCGGCGTTGGAGCGTATTCCAACGAGGCGCTCATCTATTACCATTACTCGCCCGATATTGATGCATGGACCCTTAACGCAGATCTCCAGCAAGTTGAAGATGTTGAGATGAAAGATACGGTGGAAGTGGCTTTCTTCGATGGGAACCCCGATCTGAACAGCGATAATGTAGTTGATTCTGAATCCCGACTGCTTGGTCGGGTCACAATACCGGCGGATGCATGGCAGAGACGAGATCCGATTGAAATTCACAAAACTCCAAACTTTCAAGGGCAAGATTTGGTGGAACCGCGCGCGTTTCATGAAGATCCACTTAATACCAATTGGCTTGTAACTGCAACTCTTCGACATGAATTACCAATCGGGGACCACAAAATTTTTGCCTGGATCGATCCCGTATTTGATGTAGACGCATCACCAGGAGGACAGGTGCGGGAGGGAGACGATGAAGATAATATTGGGCAGCGCAATGTCGAAGTTCGCGATACTTTAATTGGAAAAACCGCTAAACGAATTTTCAGCCACGACGGTGTTATTGATTTTCGAATGCCAAGAAATCTTGTATCCCAACCTGCAGTGTTAACCATTAAGGAGATGCCAGAGCAGGAGCACCCAAAACTCGTCCAACAAAACTCCTCAAGACGAATAACTCTGCCAAACGGGAGCCAGACCATTGCCTACAATGTGACGATAGTGGACGCAGAACCTGATACTCAATTGAACCAACCCGTAACTGCTGAACTCCGATTTGATCTTGATGCACTTAAATGGGAGATTAGCGAAGAGTTGTTTGGGAAATTGGACACAAGCGATGATATTACTGTAATTGATTTAAGTATATTTTCACGCGAGCAGATGGCGGCAATCAATGCGGGCGCAGAACAGCGGGCAAAAGAGATTGGAGTGTATTTGTGGGTCGAGAGACTGGGACTGTGGACGCGCTTGCAGTCCGCGTTGGTCACCACGGCAAACGGATCGATTGAGGTGCAGCCGACAATTGCAAGCGCAACCTCTTCAAATTTCGGGGGCGGAAGTCTCCTAAATGTGCAACTGGATCCAGCGGGAGCGAGGATTGGTCGGTGGGTACTGTTCTTTACATCCGCGTCAACGTACCGGTTATTAGTCGGAGAGGACGCTTCCGCCCTAAGAGTGGTTACGTCCGATCGATACGTGGGCTTTCCACAGGATCCGCCGGTCTACACAGATGGTGTTTCCATTGACATCGAGTATGACAAGAGGGATTTTCGATTTGGAGACGTCCTTACTTTCGACGTTATTCAAGACACCGCGGGCGGAGATTCCTCGTTGTATGCTGTTTCTTTTCTTGAGGAAAACAGAGGCACAGGCGTATTGCAGTATTTGCGTCTGGCACCGGGCTCAAACATGCCGCGAGACCGATGGGCTATCTTGTTCGTTGATTCCGAACACTTTCACATAGAGGGGGAAGAAACCGGAATTCTGTCGCGAGATGGCAACCCTTTACAAGGAATAGTTGGGGAAGAATTTAGTTATCCGGAGTTCGGATTGACACTCAAACTTACGCAAGGACGCTGGATGTTTGAGGCGGGAGACAGCTTTACGTTTGAAACCAGAGAGGTCGGGCGAGTACGTGCTGAAGTTCCAATCTTTGGTCCATTGACATTGATGCGAAGTGACGATGTCATTCCTCCGGATATTCAACTGACAATCGGTGAGCAAAACTTCGTGGATGGCGACCCCGTTTCCGCCAATCCCCTTATTCAAGCAACCCTGACAGATAACAGCGGAATTGATTACATCACGCGCCCTATGCACATGGAGATGCTTTACAATCAGGATTCTTCCTTAGTATCGGCGAACGAATATCGATTAAGCCATCAACCTGGTTCCAACCAAGTTGTTCTAAACTATCGACCTCCTAGGCTGGATCCGGGTACATATCAAATTCGACTCGCAGCAAGCGATCTTGAGGGGAATGAATCGGAACAGGAGATTGAATTTCGAGTCCACAAATTACTACAATTATTAGGCGCCACAAATTATCCCAATCCGTTTACCGATGAAACGACCATCACTTGTGAACTTACCGGAGCGGCGGATGAGGTCAGCATTAAAATTTACAGTTTGTCTGGAAGGCTAGTGCAAGAGTTTGTAGAGGACGCAACTGCCGGATTCATGATGATTCCGTGGGATGGTCGCGATCAAAATGGCGAAGAGATCGCGAACGGCGTCTATTATTGTAAGATTCGGGTCGAGAAAGCTGGGGAGAAAGACCTGACCGAATTCATCAAAATCATGAAACTTAAATAGGTGTCTAAGAGCCTGTTTGAAAAGTACATTTGTAGGGTGCGCACTGCGCACCAGCCTCTATAAGCCCCAGAGGGGATCAAACGAGTGAATAGCGAGTGCGATAGAGATCTTACAGGTGGACAACAAGTCACGGCAGAAACATGAAATACCACTCCTCAAATGGCAAAAAATGGCATTGGCACCTATTATTCAAACAGGTTCTAATCCTCAAAAAGGTATCTGCAAGGTTTCGAACACGAAGACAGGGAGTTTGCAGCGTTGAGTTCAGGAAAAGTTTGGATTAAGAAAAATTCCGCCATCTCAAAACAGGATTGGACTGAAAGATTGAGTGTTAAATCTCGCGTGTTGCGTAGTTTCTGCGTTGCATTCATCATCATTCTTGGCCCGCCCTTCACTGAAGGTGCTACCAAATACGCGGGAGAGTTTCTGACGCTCGGGGTCGGGGCACGCCCACTGGGCATGGGAGGAAGTTTTGTGGCAATTTCCGATGACTCAACAGCGACATACTGGAATCCGGCGGGACTGGGGTACTTAAGTCATTCTGAAATTTCACTTATGCACTCGAGTCTTGGAGACTTAAACAGCTATGACTTCATCAACTATGTACAACCCTTCGGTGAAAACACCGCCGTTGGACTTAGCTGGTTGCGGGTGGGGGTAGATGACATTCCAATAACAAACTTACCCATTCCATCAGGTGGTGTTGGCCCTGGAAATCGACCTAAAATTGAACGCACTTTCAGCAATACAGACAATGCGTTTATCCTCTCGTATGGTAGGAGGATTGGACCAGAGGCGTGGGGATTATTTGGAGGGGGGAATGCGAAGATAATCTATATTTCTACACTCCGAAACTTGAATGCAATCGGTGTTGGCGGCGACTTCGGCATCCTCTGGCAGTCCACCCGAGATAAAGCCAATCAGCTCTCCGTTGGGGTTATGGTACAAGATTTTTTCAAAACGAAACTCTACTGGAATACTCCGCCGGACGAACCGGGGCAAGCATCAAACACGGATACGATAAACCCCAACTTCAAGATTGGTATTTCTTACAGCGTAGATGTTACCGCGCTAAATAGCCAGCTACTGCTAACAATTGACACTGATAGCCTATACTCGTTTGAAATGCACTACGGCGCTGAGTATGTATTCGCAAAATTACTCGCGTTGAGGATTGGCTTGCAGGAGCGAAAAGGGGTGAGCACAACTCGCCTTATGACTGCCGGAGCGGGGCTTAAGCTTTCTTTCTTGACAGGCGCGGCTTTTTCAGTTGACTACGCATACTTGGGCAATGAGGAACTTGGCGCCAGCAATCGAATCTCTCTCATGACGCGCTTTTAAACCGGGCCAAGAGTAATATCCTGCCCCAGTGCCCGATAGTCAAATCTATTCTACCTCCAAAATTCCCGTTAAGCTTCCGTTATACGTACCCCCTCAATCCCGTTCGAGACGAGCCATTCCAATAAATCCTCCTGCTCGTCGGTGATTTCAATTTCAGCTTGATTTTGGTCGTCTAGCGGGGAAACAACGTAGAATACGCCCTCCTCAAGCAATTCAGTGGTGCGAGCAATGGGAAAGAAAAACTCGCCGGAAGAGCCTCTGTTTTGAATTCTGCCCTCGGTGAAATATGGAAGTTGGTTTCTCAACGTAGCTGAGATTTCATACGGGGCAATTTCTGTATTATCCAGCGGAATCACAAGGTATTTTGTCATGACTTCATTCCCAAAGGTAAACGTGCTCAAGCTGGTACGAACTTACCAAGCACTTTCGGTTGGACCGCTCCCGTGACTTGTGGTAGCCCTGCTTGGTGGCCATGAATAGCTTCATTGGCGAGTATGGCAAACGCTACGGCTTCCTTTCCGTCACTAGGAATACCGTGCGAATCAGAGGATAGTACCGGAATCGGATTAAACGATTTTTTCAACCGCTCCATCAAGGTTAGGTTGTGAATTCCACCGCCACTTACACAAATCTCATCAATGGAATGATGGGGGAATAAAAATCGCTTGTAATGGTTGTAAATTGTTCGCGCGGTGAATTCTGTAACTGTTGCGACCAAATTCTGCGGCGACACTTCGTGAGTTTTCGCTTGTTCACATGCTTTTTTGGCAAACTGCTTGCCGTAAGCTTCCCTCCCGGTGGTCTTCGGCGGCACTAAATGTAAAAAGGTGTCTCGAAGCCATTCTTCCAGCAGTGTTTCATTGGCATGTCCTTGAGCGGCAATCTTTCCCGATTTGTCAAAGGTCTGCTCTCCGTGTGTAACAATTTCTGTCACCGCATCGATAAGCATGTTACCGGGACCCGTGTCGGAACCAAGCACTTCACAAGCGTTGGCACCTGCAGGGATAAGAGTGACATTAGAGATGCCTCCGATATTTTGCAGTGCAATCGTCCGATTTGCTTGTCGGAACAATAGGAAATCAACGTATGGTACGAGTGGAGCACCGTGTCCGCCGGCTGCAACGTCGGCTACTCTGAAGTCTTCAATGGTAGGGATACCTGTCTGATGCGCAATGACCGCAGCCTCTCCAATCTGGAATGTGGATGGGATATGGGGCGTTCCCATCTGCGGAGGAAGGTGATAAATCGTTTGGCCATGACATCCTATGAGATCGACCGAATCAATAGAGATACAAGCTTTCTCAGCGAGTAACAGAGCCGACTCGGCGAATTTTTCACCGAGAAGGAAATTCATTTGGCAGATTTCATCAACGCGAGAAGTTTCAGGGTCAAACAGTTTGAAGATTCGTGCACGTAACCCCGCGTCATAGGGAAAACTGTCAAACGCAATGAGATTGATTTGCGTGGATAAGCCGTGACCGCAGATTTCAACAAGCGCGGCATCAACGCCATCGGCGGAAGTGCCGGACATGAGACCAATCACTCTTTTCGTCCGTTTTTCGAAGAGAGTTTGGAATGCCTTCATTGGTAATTTCGCCAGAATAACTCCTCAAATGGTTAGCAGGTACACAACGATGGTTTAGGTTGATTTGTAGGGGCAAGTATGAATCGACAGTAGGCAATCCCGATCAACTAGGACGCAAAGAAGATTGAAATTCAAGCGTAAATCAGAAACGGTTCCCGCCTGCGTGCAAATTCATCAAGGTCGCTGCGCCAGCCCTGAAGGATTTCGGCTGGAGAGCGCCTTTTGGTGAGTGCTAGACGCAACGAGTCTGTCCCCGCCAGCTGATCGATAAAGTGTGTCCCATCGGTCTCAAGAAACTCGAAGTGATTGGGATAGGCTTCTGCAACCGTCGCCAGTAGATACAGGACAATTTCTAACGGCATAGCCAGTTCTCTATCCAGTACATGCACACTCACGCCGTGGCACACCTCATCCACGTATTTCGAGAGCGACGGCACAAAATGAACGGGGCGGAAACGCACTCCGGGTAGTTCCAAACAGTTCAAGGTCTCCGCCCACTTGTCGGAATCAATCCATGGGGCACCAATCCATTCAAACGGCTTTGTTGTCCCACGTCCTTCCGACAGATTTGTCCCCTCAATAAGACATGTCCCCGGATATAGAATCGCCGTGTCAAGAGTTGGCATACTGGGGGATGATGGCACCCAAGGGAACCCGGTCTGGTCGTACCACATGCTTCTTTTCCAACCGCACATCGGAACCACCTCAAGTTGCAAATCTAACCCTAATTCAGCTTTGAAGAGAAGAGCAAGTTCGGCGATGGTCATGCCATGCCGAATTGGGATGGGATGTGCACCGACGAAAGATTTGAAGTCATGCTCAAGCACGGTTCCCTCAAATCGATCTCCGCCAATGGGATTGGGGCGATCCAAAACAATGAACTCGACGCCGTGCTCGCAGGCAACCTGCATCGATAGGAGCATCGTTGTGATAAAGGTGTAGTAGCGCACGCCAACGTTCTGGATGTCGTACACCAATGTGTCGATTCCCTCCAGCATTTCCTGAGTAGGCTGTAATGTTTCACCGTAAAGACTGTGAATCGGAATCAGATGTTGCTCCTCCGTTGTGGAAGGGATTTTGAGCATATCCTGGTGGTTTCCCCACAGTCCATGCTCAGGACTAAAGAGCGCCACGAGGCGAGTCTTCGGAAACTCTGCGCATAGACTCACATTGCTCCGAAGATCTTCATCGACCCCGGTTTGGTTAGTAATCAAGCCGATGTTTTTTTCTTCGATTAGGTGTGGTTTTTCACGGAATAGAACCGTCAATCCGGAATCAATCATTAGCTACACGTGCCGAAGACCAATTTGTGGAACTCGTCTCGGAAACCAAGAATGCCTTCGCGAGATGCATCCGGATGAACCCGGTTTGTGAGCAGGATAGCGAACATCCTACGGTCAAGATGAACGCGAATAGACGTACCTGTGAAACCGCTGTGATAGAGCGAACCGTCCCTTAAAATAATCCAGCCTATGCTACGTTCCGAATTCAGTCCTGCAGTATGGGATTTGCTCAGTTGATGAATACTATGAGAATTTAGTACACTGGATCCGCCATTCAGGAGAATCTGACAGAATTTTGCGAGATCTCTTGCTGTTGAAAAGAGGCCGGAGTTGCCGGCAACACCGCCGAGGAAATTGGCATTTTCGTCATGAACCTCCCCGCATAGAACTCCCGTGCGCCAATTGTATCGTTCGCCGTTTACCATACGCCTCTCGAAGCTGTTTGAATCCTCTGTGGCGGCGCAATTGTCCTTCCATGTCGAGGGCGGACAATACCGAGTGGTCATCATTTCAGTAGGTGCGAAAATCCATTCTTTCGCCAAACGGTCTAACGATTGTCCGGTAGTGCGTTGGATGAGTTCGCCAAGCAGAATATACCCAAGGCAACTGTAAACAACCTGCCGACCGGTTGAGTATTCAAGCCCCACTTCGCCAAGATAGCGTATAACCTTATCTCTCGATTTTACTTTTAGATAGACCGGGCGCCACGCGGGCAGCCCCGATGTATGTGTGAGTAGATGTAGAAGTGTTATTTTTTCACGATTGAATTCGGGAAGGAAATTATTGACGGGCGTATCAATCTCTAGGCACCCTTCTTCAGCGAGGCGCATAGCCAGTGTCGCGACCACGATTGGTTTGGTTAATGAAGCAAGATCAAAAATGGTATCACGCCGCATCGGCTTGGTTTGCGGTAGAACCATGCGATGTCCGAACGCTTCGTGATAGGTAACCTCACCGTCCTCGGCGATTACGGCTACTACACCGGGAAAAATTTTATCAGCAATACCTTGCTGGAGCAGGGCGGAAGTCTGCTCTGAATTCATGGATACACATCGCGGAGATGGAGTGGTTCAGGTTGGCTCAAGACTTTTTGAGTACGGTTAGGAGTTGTAGATTTACACCTTCGCATTGTTAATTGACTCAAAACCTTTGGAACCAGTTTTCCTTCGCAACCACGACAAAAGCTTGTCCTGGCAAGATTTCAAAGTCGTTGAGCGCACCGGACGCAATGTCATCTGGAAGGATTGGGTGAAATGTGCCGTTGACGTATATTGAAATGAGCGAAATCTTATCCAGAAAGTTGGGAAATTGAGCGAAGTCACTAACACGGCGGATGCCAGCATTCTTGTGAGGAATACCAACAAGGTTGGGCCCCGGAAATAGTCGAAGTTCTCCCTCAAGCGCATCGCCGGAAAGGTCAATGGACACAGTGTTCCGTAAGTAGACAAGTATTCCCGTGTACGGCTGAATCGTGGCGTTTACGGGAAAGTCGGCATCCGAAGGTCGGAAGAATGCTTGAAACTGCGTGGAGCCGCCCCGTGTCGGCGCTGGCGTGGTAATCAACCAGTGGACATTGGCCTCCCCTCCTAGTACCTCAAACAGATCGCTAACCTTCGTAATGGGGCGAGATTCGTCGTTGACCTCGGTAACAACTCTCGGCAGGTGAAATAAGCTGGCTCCTGAAGGCACCGAAAGGCGAAAACTCTTGGGTGTTTCGAGATTAAGAGTTTCGAGTTGTTCAATTAGTGTATCGATACTCTGCCGATCGGTTGCGTGTCCGATGTATTTATAACGAATAATCCCGCTTTTGTCAATGACAAATGCGGACGGTTTTGCGATGTTCGAAATCCGATCATGAACACCGTAGTCCCTGATTGTGTCGCGGCTCTGATCGGATAGTACCGGGAATTGGACGCCAAGTCCCTGTACGAGCTCACGCTTTGACACTTCAGGGGAGTCGACGCTGATAGTGTACAATTCGGCGCCTAATTCCCGGAAGTCGGAATAATGTCTTTGCAACTCACCGAGTTGGCGGATGCAGAACGGTCACCACTGACCACGATAGAAAATGAGAATTGCGTTTTCGACGTTGCGATGCATACTCAACATGACGGATTCGTTATCTGTGTTCGGAAGCGTAAAATCCGGAGCTATAGATCCAATCTCAACTCCAACTTCATCTGGCACAGCATTTTTAAGTTCATCAAGTTGCTGTAGCATGATATCTACATTCGCGCGGGTAGAGGTGTCTCCAATAAATTTCCAGCGAATGACCCCATCTTTGTCTATGATAAACGCAGATGGGATAGCGATGTTTGAGATTCCGCCATGAACTCCGTAAGCCTTAATAGTTTCCCGGCTCTGGTCGGACAGCACTGGAAATCGCACACCGTGTGTGTCCACAAAAAATGCTCGTGATTCTGCTGGTGCATCAACGCTGATGGCGTAAAGCTCGGCGCCTGCCTCGAGGAAATCGGAATAATGTCTCTGCAACTCGACGAGTTGGTCTCGGCAGAACGGTCAGAACTTACCGCGATAAAAGATAAGAACCACGTTATCGGTGCCGCGGTGATCGCTCAACGTGACCGATTCGTTATCCGTGTTCGGAAGCGTAAAATCCGGAGCTTCATTACCAACCTCATTACCAACAACACCTTGTGCGCTGCTCACGGCAGCAATCAGAATGGCAACTATCAAGAGCAAACTAGCTCCGTAGCTTGTCTTCATCTTAAACCTCCCACATTGGAAATTTTTTGTGTAATGACTGTCTATCAATAGAATTACAATGAGAATACTAACAGATTTTTCTACTATCAGTCAATCGTTTTTTGATCTGGCATGTGTCGATAATCCAAAAATCAAGACAAGGAAATGTCATGGTGCTGGCTTAAATCCTCTCGAATCAGTTCGAAAATGGGGAACCTACGTCGCAAAGGAATTTAATACCGGTTTCTTCCTCCTGGGCCAAAAACACTTGTATAGGCCGGGGCGAATAGATACATATGTATGCTAATGGATTCCTCTGCGCCCTGCGTGGGTCTTCAAAATCGCTAATCCTAATCGATTGTATTGTTTGTGGCAGATATGTTAGAATAACTTCGGTCGACAAATTGCAAATCTTATTGATTCAAGGCTTGGGTTGGACATCGACTTGATCCAATCCACATGTCACCAAATGAACATGATGCTAGGTAGAAACCGTCAGCGTGTATCTCGTCTCCGGTAAAGTAGATCGATAGTGAAAAATCATGGCAGTGATTAACCACGATTTTACCCCTTTCGCTAAACGCATGAGGGATGAAGGAATATCCGACCTTATAATTGAAACCTTCAAGTTTTATTATACGCAGTTGGTTGACGGGCACACTGGTCTCATTCCAGAGAGTAACATCATCCCGGTTGAACACCTTCCAGACTTAGAAAAGTTCCCAAAAGAGTTGGCGAAAGTAGGAGAAAGGTTTTTGCCTAACACGGTTGTATTGAAGTTAAATGGTGGTTTGGGGACCAGCATGGGGATGGCTAAATCGAAATCATTGCTGACTGTTAAAGATGAATTGTCATTCCTGGACATCATCGCTCGGCAAACTCAATCATGGGGAATGCGACTGGTACTTATGAACAGTTTTTCGACCCGAAATGACTGTCTCACAGTTCTAAAGGATTATCCGGAATTGTGGGACGATATCCCTCTGGATTTTGTTCAACATAAAGTGCCGAAAATCAATCAGGCAGATCTCAGTCCTGCGAACTGGCCTGAAAATCGAGATTTAGAGTGGTGTCCGCCCGGACATGGAGACATATACACCTCGCTAGTAACAAGCGGAATGTTGGACAGATTGTTACGAGCGGATTATGAATACGCATTTATCTCCAATTCTGACAACCTTGGTGCGGTGATGGACACTACCATCCTCGGATTCTTCGCCGAAAATCGTTTGCCATTTCTCATGGAGGCTACAAATCGCTCACCGGCTCACAGAAAAGGCGGGCACCTTGCTCGATTGCCCTCTGGTCAACTCATCCTTCGAGAAGTAGCTCAATGCCCACCCGACGACATTGACTCTTTCCAAGACATAAATCGGCATAAGTATTTTAACACAAACAACCTATGGCTACATTTACCTACCTTGAAAACAGTGATGCACTCCAAAGGCAGTGTCTTAGGCTTGTCCATGATTCGTAACAGCAAAACGCTCGATCCCCGAAACCCCACATCGCCCCAGGTCTACCAGTTGGAGACGGCAATGGGATCGGCAATCACCGTTTTCGAAAATGCAACAGCGATCCGCGTTCCCCAATCACGCTTTGTCCAAGTGAAAAGGACAGAGGATTTGCTGGTGGCCCGATCGGACATTTGCGTGTTGAGTGACGACTTTCAAGTTATGCCCAACCCTAATCGAAAATTAGGACCGATTCTGGTGACCTTGGACAACTCCTATTACCAGCTCATTGACGATATGGAGGCGCGATTTCCTAGCGGTGTTCCGTCTTTGATTGACTGTGAACGCTTGAAAATAGTGGGAGATATAAACTTTGGGGCAAATGTGACGCTGAGCGGCGATGTGGAACTTATTAACGTATCAGGCAAGCAAATTAAGATTAATGACGGAACAACGATTGAAGGATCAAGAACCTGGGCGAATTGACTGCTTCGATATAGGACGCAGAATGAAGAACGAATGAAGACGATGAGCCACATTGGGTCCCAGTTTGAATTAGTAACCGGAAACGGTGGAGGGGCGTTAGATCGGCTTGTCAGTGAATCTGATTGTCGGCAACTTGACCGTCGAATAGCGGCAATACAGTTGTCATTTCAGCAAGAAGCAGACTGGTCACTTGACAAGTTAGAGTCCTACCAGCGAGCGTGGGTTCGTAGCCATTTGGAAGATGAGCATGTCGAACGGACACTTGAGTTGGCAAACCGCGCGCGTGGAGATTTCTCCGTCCTTGTAACGATAGGTATCGGTGGATCAGACTTGAGTGCCCGTGTATTTCATGATGTGCTTAACCATCCTTATCACAATTTGTTATCCTTGGACGAACGAGGTAGTGCGCCGGAGGTCTACTTTACAGGCGATACGTTTGACGCATTTCGCCTCAACGGTTTGTTGGAGATGTTAGCCGCGCGTGAGCTATTGGGCAGGACACTTTTCAACGTGATAAGCAAGTCGGGGCGAACAGGCGAAACTATTGCGACCTTGATGATTATCCGCGACAGGCTGCAGAGTTGTTGCAACGCGAAAAATCCGGAATCCTGGCGTCGTCAAGTCTTAGCAACCACCGAATTGAATCCTGAAAGCACCCTGTACCGGATGCATCAGGAGCACATGTTTTACGGAGACACATTACTACCCGTGCCGGAGGGTGTTGGAGGCCGATTTTCCGCGTTTTCGCCCGTTGGCCTGTTCTTCTTGGCTATGACCGCGGGCAAAGGTGAATCCCCGCGTTCTCGTGTGCAAAAGGCTCTCAGCGGGGTTGGCAAGGCGGACGCATTATTCCAAAGTCCATACACGGGATTCGAAAATGTACCTTATCGACTTGCTCGATGGTTGCACCTTGCAGAAATGTGGGCGGGTAAGAACAATCTAGTATTTTATAACTATGCGGACAATCGTTATTTTGGGGACTGGTTTGTGCAACTTTATGACGAGTCTCTTCAGGAACGCGGCCAAGGACTCAATGTAATCTCCGCCCTCGGTCCAACTAGCAATCATTCCATTCTAAACGGCATCCTGAATGGACCAAGGGATAAGGTCGTCCTGTTCATCGGTTGGCGTGAACTTGGAGAGGACGTGGCAATTCCGGTACGTACCGGCGTTGGCGGCGACCTAGAGACATTTGAGGGGTTGTCAATGAATCAAGTACAAGCCGCTTCTTACCGCGGCACTATTGAAGATTTTAACGAATCAGGCATTCCGACCGCAACGTTGTCTGTTCCGCAGCGAGATGTATACAATCTCTGCAAACTTATGCGGGTGTTGATGGACAGTGTCGCGGTCAAAGGGCGCTTGCAATCGTTACACGTGGACGATACTGACATGGTGGATTTCACAAGAGAACTGACCTACCGCCAGGATGGCGTTGAAGGGTATAAAGAACGCACGCGTCGGATTGCCGCATCAACAAAACGACAGAAATGATTTTTCTAACGATCTGCACTTTACGAGTTTGCACAGAGAAATTCATGAAGGTTCTTCGTGAAAAGTTCATGCTTTGAAATGTCCAGCTATCCAGCACGTTGAGACGCCGTGCGACTTTGGGAAGCGCAATAATTAGTGAGGTTGATTTGAGAAACATCCTGTTGATACGTCTCAGTTCACTCGGCGACATTGTCCTTACCTCCCCAGCGGTCCGTGCCGTGCGCGAGCATTTTCCAAATGCACGTATTTCCATGCTTGTAGCAAGTCAATCCGCAGATTTACTCACAGAAAACCCACACCTTGACGAAGTATTGGGCTTTGATCGTCGTGCAAAAGACAAGGACACGTCTGAGATGATTCGGTTGGCTCGTGCCATTCGAGAACGACAATTCGATCTCACCATCGATTTCCAGCGGAAATTTCGCACGAGCCTGCTTGCATACTCAAGTGGCGCAAAGTGTCGAGTAGGTTATCATCAGCCCCATGGGATATTGTGTTCGGTACGTGTTCCCGATTCGTCCGGACACGCCATTGATCGCTACTTTTCCCTGCTGCATGCGGTGGGTATCGAGGCGAAAGATCGTACTTTGGAGCTATTCATCACGGAGTCTGATCGGACATATGCACGAAAGGCAATGGAAAAACAAAGCATTTGCGCAGACAGACCAACAGTGGGATTATTTCCTGGTGCTGGATGGAAATTGCGGGAATGGATGCCCGACCGCTTTGCGGCAATTGGCGATCGTTTGGTCAGAGACTTCGCCGCACAGGTAGTTGTATTCGGCGGACCGGATGAGTGCCAACTGGTCAATTATGTAATCGATTTGATGGCCGAGCAAGCAACTTCATTTGCCGGAAACCAACCGATTCGCCGGTTGGCGGCTCTGATCGAACGTTGTAATCTCTTCCTTACGAATGATACAGGACCGATGCATATTGCTGCCGCACTACGTACGCCAACAATAGCTCTGTTTGGCCCCGGCAACCACATCCGTTTCCAACCACTGGATCACATTCATAGTACGGTCCGCCACGAAGTCCCGTGTAACCCTTGCAAGCAATTCACTAATCGTTGCAAGGATAATGTCTGCATGAAATTAATTGCGGTCGATGAAGTGTGGGAAACTGTCTGCCAACGGATGAATCAAAACCTGAACTTGGTCCAATAAATCGAGTTTGAAGAGATTGGCATGGGGTGATTTTACCCAAGAAACGGGAGAGTTACGTGTGAAACCGTACAATCCATCGTGGTACCACCTGTGGAAACATATAATCAATAATAGCGGATTCCATTACAGATGTTTTTCGTGAATTACAATGATTGGAAGAAAAAATGCGCGAAATGAATGAAACGACGTGGAGAACCTTCCCAGACCGAGCAATTCTTGTCGGTGTGAAGTTAAAAAAAGGCTTGATGCATGAAATGAAGGATTCACTGGCAGAATTGGAACAACTTGCAGACACTGCCGGAATGAATGTCATCGGCGAGATTGTCCAAACGCGCGAATCCCCGAATCCAACTTTTTTTGTTGGGCAAGGAAAAATTGAAGAGCTTCAAGTATTGATTGAAGAATTACGTGCTGATACAGTCATTTTTGATGAAGACCTTACGCCTGCTCAGGCCCGCAACATTGAAGAAGCGCTTGATATTGTCGTAGTAGATCGTACAGGCTTGATTCTGGAAATCTTCAAACAGCGTGCACAAACAAAGGAAGCTACGCTTCAAGTCGACCTCGCCCGTTTGGAATATGCATTACCGCGACTGACACGGATGTGGTCTCACTTATCACGCCAGGCGACAGGCGGAGGTGGAAGAGTCGGAGGTGCCATGCGCGGAGAAGGCGAAACGCAACTTCAAACGGACCGACGCCTGATTCGTCGAGAAATATCCAAGGTAAAGAAATCCTTACAAAACATTGAAACCCAACGTCGCATCAGACGCCACGGTAGAAAGGAAATGGCAAATGTCTCACTTGTTGGTTACACAAATGCGGGCAAATCAACACTCTTTAATCAACTTACAGGTGAAAATCAAGAGGCTGAAGATAAACTATTTGCAACGTTGGACTCGACCACGCGCACGATCAAATTACCAAGTCATCACCGTATTCTTCTGAGCGACACTGTCGGGTTCATCAAGAAACTTCCACATCATCTGGTTGCTGCGTTCAAAGCAACTCTTGACGAGGTTGCGGAAGCCAAACTGCTCCTCCATGTGGCCGATGTGAGTCATCCACAAGTAGAAGAACATATCGCCGCTGTTAACGAAGTGCTTGATGAACTGGGTGCGTCTGAAATACCGACGTTAATGGTGTTTAACAAGATAGATTGTCTTGAGGAAGAAGCCCCTTTATGCCTGCTGCGAAGCCGATACCCGGATAGCATCAATATTTCCGCTCGACGCGGCGATGGTCTTTCCGCCCTGAGAATGGAGTTAACCAATCGATTTGCGGAAGATGATGTTGACGTATCGCTCACGCTCCCGTATTCAGAAGGCAAGAAATTAGATTTTGTATTCAAGAATGGTGAAGTGCTGGAGGTCGATTATCAAGTTGATGCTATCTTAGTCAAGGCAAGAGTACCCGAACGACACTTGGGGGGATTGAAACGGTTCGTGGTAACATTGGAGGAGCACTCTTAAGGCTTAAGGTTTGCCGCGTTACGAATGCCTCAATGCGTCAATCGGTGAGAGGTTTGCCGCTCGACTCGCGGGATAATATCCAAAAAAGACACCCACGCTAACACCGGATAGAACAGCAATCAGTATGGATTCGACCGTGATTACGGAGGGCCACTTGATGAAATCATTCATCAACTTGCTGACCGCCCACGCGAACCCTTTTCCCATCAACGCACCTGCCCCAATGCCAATCAACCCGCCAATGCAACACAGCACAATGGATTCTGTCAGGAACTGAAGGCGAATATCCATACTCTTGGCACCGACCGCTTTGCGTAATCCTATCTCGGGAATTCTTTCGGTCACAGACACAAGCATGATGTTCAAGATACCGATGCCACCCACAACCAGCGAAACAGATGCGATCGCCACAAGGATGATTTCGATAACCGAAATAATTCGATTGGCGGTCTTCAGTTCCTCTTTCATCACCCACGTCTCAAAAAAAGCCACGTTGCCATGATTGCGATTAAGAACGGTCTTCACCTCACGCACTGCACGGTCAACCAGCGCATAGTTTTTCGCACGGATCATAATATGACCGACTCGGTCGTTACCCCAAAAGTGCGTCTGTGCCGTAGTTATGGGAAGGAACACCTGATTGTCTTCGCTGTTTTCCGGATCTAGTCCCTTACCTCGAGACTCCATGATTCCAATGACTGTAAATCGATGATTGTTTATCTTCAGCTCCCTGCCGACAGGGTTAAGTCCGGCGAACAGATCTCTCCAAATCGTCTCACCGATTACGCACACCTTGCCCCACGTGTCAAGATCGTCATCTGACAAGAATCTGCCATAGCCACTGTACCACTTACGAGCAATTTGGTATTCGAATGTCGTAGCTTGCATACGAGCGTGCTTGTTCTTTCCTGAGGCAATCAAAGTCGCATGACGACTCATTTCAGGAGTTGCCACATCTACAGATGGACATTCAGTTTGAATTGCACGAACGTCATCCATGGTCAGGTATTGGTCCGATGGATTACGGATCCATTTGTTCCCTTTGCGAATCCAATCGTTGCGATATACGCCAAATACACTTGGACCACCAACCTTCTCAACTTCCCACAACAATAACGCCTTTGCTCCGGATCCAAATGATATCATTCCAATGATGCCTGCGATGCCAATGATGATGCCTAACATTGTCAGGCATGTACGCATCTTGTTGATTCTTAATGTCGAAAAAGCCGTTATAATACTTTCAAGGAGTTTCATCGCAAGTTCTTTTTTCTTGTCAGTGCAGGCTTGGTGTGCTAGAATACCAACCGCGCCTTTGGACAAGCATCTACGTTATCTAACGCAGGCGCCCATTTTGTTACAACATCCACCACACCCTCCCTATCAGACGTATAAGCCGTTCTTGACGTTTAGAGCGCGATCCCACGCTTAAGGTGACGATAAATTGTCCACACGGTATACCTCAAAAGCAGCGGATGCAGTTCTTTTGTCTTGGTCTTGTTCCGAACGGCCCGCGGAAATCAAACGTCATAGAGCTGCACTCGAAGAACTTACTCGCGACGGTAGATGTGTGTGGATTCGCCTAGCATCCTCATTTGTGGAAACGCGGTTTCGGTTGACCTCGGTTGAACACACTTTCCCTGCGTCGGCGAGCGACGAGACAATCCGGCTAGAACTGGGACAGTGGCATTCGCCCCAGAACAGTTGCTTGGATAGGATTTACCTTATTGCTCAGGAGCATGTCAAGGAAACGTGTTACGATATTACGGACTATATCGACCGTTGCTTGACAGGCGATTATTCCATTGCAAATCGGTTAAGGGGGCGCACAATCTTTAGGTTGCGTCAAATCGAGACTGGCGCACATGACTTACTGAGTAGCCAAGGCACTGGCGGAGCGATTGAACGTGTCTTGTGCCCTTACATTCATGAATTTGGAGACTTCATCGGGAACACTATACTCGGTTTCTGTTGTCAACTTCCGTCGTTTCTGTCACCTCTCAAAACTCCCGCGTTGACAGTTCCCTGGAGCCCAAATTTAATGTCGTATTTTCAATCAATCTGGGGAGAAAGACTTACTGAACACTTGCCACTAATTTTTTACGGCACGTATGGGACAGCGGCGGTTCGTAGCGCATTTTGGGAGAGTGTGACTCAGCAATTTTCAGAGGTTTGCATCGGCGGATTTCGGCACTTTTGCAATGGATTGGGCTTGCAATGTTCAATTGAGATTTCCGCAGGTGGTAGGTCACTCGGATTTGGTCTCGGAACCATTCTTAAGTACTCGGACGGAACGGTATTAGTTGATTCAAAGGATAGCACGGACTCGAACGACAGCCATGACGCGATGGAGAAATCGAGAACAGCAAGCCGAGAAACTTCACAGCTTTCAGTTCCGAACCTGTTCCCCATCAATACGCCCAAGCGATTCTTGATAGCAAAGTGGGTCGCAAGTCGTACGAGCACCGCACGTCCGCGAATCATTAGCATCTGGAGGTCGAAGCCTCCAACTACGGTACAGTTTGCTTTTGACAGGGCATTGGGCTTTAACTCCTGGATTGCAAATGCAAGCGAAAGCGCGGACTCAAGAGATTCCAAGTGCGAACGTAAACATGTCTCACAAGACGTAGTTTCCCAATCTCTCCCCTTGAAACAAGTGAAGAAGCACGTCACGAACTCCGTGTGTTTGATGGGGGAGTTTCAGCGGCCGGCCCTGATAATCTCGCCACTGCAAAGTTTATGGTCAAAAACTGATGAACGGACATGGAGTGAAATAACAGATTCATGGGCGTGGCTATGCCAGACTGTTTGGAACTTGGGTTATGATTTTGATATAGCAGCAGAACGCGATTGTATAAATGCAAAATTCGACGAGAAAAGCCGTCTGATACGCGTAAATTCCGGCTTCTACCAAGTGGTTTTGATTCCAAGTTGTGCCTCGCTCCAAGAATACACGGTAGGCTTGCTAACAAAAGTCGTTGCGGGACGTGGCAAGTTAATCGCAGTCGATCCGGTCCCATATCTGCTCAATAGCGAGCTGGAACGGGACACACGCCCGCTTGAGTTACTTCTCTATAATCAACGCACCTCTCTTTTGCGAGGTAATGCCGCTGAAAAAACGGAAACTCTAAAGCAGTTATTGCGCAAGTGGATCAAACCGGTGCTGCAGGTTTACGCAAAGCCTGACAATTTTCTGACAGACGCAATCAAGATCCAACATCGTCGAACAGAAGCACTTGACCTATTCTACCTTTTCAATGCTACTCAATCCTCAATCGAAGGCTTGATTGAAATTCAAGGAGAGTCAGCGAAAGTTGAAGAATGGGAGACAACGAGCGGTGAAAAAAGCGATATAGACTTTTGGCACGCTGACGGAAACACCTACCTCAACTGTTCATTCGATTGCTGGCAAAGCAGGTTGGTGACCACTCGGAGAAAAGCAAAAGCCCCACGTTCATAAGCAAGATTCAGGACAAGCTTTTATCAAACCTACTCTCCGCACCTATTTTTCGGGTTTACAGAATTTATTGGTAGCACCCTATTATCCTTGGCGGAATAATTCTTTCCGCAAGTAACTCGCTCCAGAGGAGCGCAATGTCAATAGAACGCGATATGTGCATATTCCCGCGCTCCAGAGGAGCGCAATGTGGGTATCACACCATTAGGCGGTACAATTCTTTTGGCAATACACCTCGTTTTTCGCCCTATAACTAGCTTTTTTCGGGTGTTACTTGATGGGTGATGTTCGTATCAGTCTTGCCTTGTAATTTCAATATATAGTATGTTATATTTAATTAGAATACAGTATATGCTATCACCATTAGTCGCTGGAACGATACTAAAAAATACCCAAATTAGCACTTATAAGGTGCGGAGTGTAAGATCAAAAGATAAGACTAATGGGTTGGAAAGGAGATTTGAATGAGAAAACGTATCGGTGTGTTAACAGGTGGAGGGGATACTAGCGCTCTTAATGCAACACTCAAAGGAATCGCTCTGAAAGCGGAAGAATTAGGATTTGAGCTTATCGGATTCATGGAAGGCTGGAGAGGGGTTCTGAAAGGCGGACGCTACTTTGTTCTCACACCTGATCTCATCGACGAGAATTATGGCGGCACACTATTAAAGAGTTCGCGTACGAATTTGATTGCTGCCAATAGGCTTGATGAAGCCATTGAGAATCTAAAGAAACTCAGGATTGATGGACTTATCCCGATCGGTGGCGACGACACAATGACCGTCAGTATAGAATTGTCGAAACAGTTCATTATGGCATCCGTAACAAAGACCATTGACAATGATGTCGGGCTCAATCCACCAGAGGGAATCTCCGTCAATTATTCAAAGATGTTTAACTACTTTTGCCCCGGCTTTCCAACTGCGGCGAGCCGACTGATTCAATATGTTCAAGATCTCCGTACGACGGCCTACTCACACAATAGGATTTTTTTCATCGAAGCGATGGGACGAGATGCCGGTTGGCTCACACTTGCCTCCGCTTATGGATATGCAGATCTGATTGTAGTGCCCGAAATACCTTACGAACCCGATCGCCTCGCCGAAGCAATTCGGTGCAAGCATAAAGAGAACGAAAATGTAATCGTCGTTGTATCTGAAGGAATCCGCAACCAAAAAGGGGAACTGATGATTACCTCAAAGAAAGAGCTAGACGCGTTTGGTCATACTCGACCGGGTGGGTGCTCGGAAATCATAGCGGAAGCGATGAGACTTAGGCTCTCAAAGGAATTTCCAAGTGCGACATTTCGCCACATCGTTCTAGGGTATCTTCAGAGGTGTGGATCTCCGATACCACTTGATCGGGACTGCGCGATAAAGGCGGGAGAGTTGGCAGTCAGGGCGCTGGATGAGGGACAACAAAACGGAGTTGCAACAGTTATGCGCACCGAGACAGGCATTGAGCCTGTACTTTACCCCATGGATCAGGTGATTAAGCGTGACGAAAACAACAAAGTGATACCACGGAGCTTGGACTTGCGTTTCTACAATGTCGAGGATTATCAAATTTCACCCGCCGGGACGGGATATTTCAGACCCATTTTTGGCGATCTCCCGAGACTTCGGACACACGAACTGGGCACCGCCAATTTCGGAGAAATATGAGCCACAAGCGGCGCGAATTAAGGCAACGAGCATGTCAAAACAGGCTTTAAGTTCATTAGACTCACAGGAACTTGAAAGGAGATTTAGGGAATTAGTGTCAATGACACAGGCCCAAGCCTTGCGATCGTGCTCTATTGGTCGAAATCGTGAAGTACTCGACAACCGCGTCCACAGGTCTGTCAAATTGCAAGAATCCCGACTCACTAAGATTTAAGGAAATACGTCGTTTGAGATGCCTCAATTATTGCCGTAACTTAGAGCCTGTTTGAAAAGTACAGTTTGTAGGGTGCGATCAAAGGAGCGAATAGCGACTGCGATAGAGATCCCCTGCGCACCAGCCTCTAAAAGCCCCGGAGGGACGACAGGTATATAGCGAGCGGTCACAACAACATGAAAAAACTGTCTTCAAATGACTGAATATGGCTCTGATATCGGCTATTCAACAGGCTCTTACAGATGCTCAGGGATTTAACCAGTTTTATGCTTGGTGTGCGAATGAGAGAACCTGAAGTCGGTACAACCCCAAGCGCAAACTGCTCCCGTGTTTGCATCTCTGGGTTCTGGGACATTGATAAAGTTGCCGATTTAGCGCATTGGTCGTGCGCCAAGTGTTGTAATGAACGGCGAGGATTCTACATAGATCCAACGCATCAATGTTTGTGAAGAGATAGATGATGGCAATGTTCAAGACATTTGTTGAAGTGATTACCATGATTGCTTCCTTCTTGATTCAACACTGCCTCTATAACAAACCTCTGCCTGTCAGATTCAATCCTCAAAACATCCTGGTTATCAAGTTGGATCACCTTGGCGACGTACTTCTCGCCACACCTGTATTTTCAAATTTGAAACGCGCCTATCCATCCGCTAAAATTCACGCCTTGGTTGGAGAATGGGGAGAGGTTGGCTTGAGGAACCATCCTGATGTAGACAAAATCCTCCGATACAACTCCCGATTTTACCGCAGACTTGGAGAACCGAAGTCTCAATGTAAAATACTTACTATACTAGCTTTGCTCCGTCAACAAAAGTACGATCTTGTCATTGATCTGCGGGGAGATTGGTTTACGGCGCTTTTTGCCCTTATGAAGCCGGCCCGCTATCGATTGGATTATGCCTGGCTGCAAGTCGCAAATAAACTAGGGCTTGCTCGATTTACCGGATTACATCAGCTTGAACGAAATCTCGATCTCTTGCGAATGGCGAATATTCAGACATTTTGCAAACTTCCTACTTTTCACACTACCGATGACGATCAGAATTGGACGGACAATTTCTTGCGCGAATCTGAAATTCTCCCGAATTGCCCGCTAATTGTAATACATCCAGGTTCTCCGATTACTCTTAAACGCTGGCGGACCGAGCGTTTCGCGGACGTAGCGGATTGGCTAATTGCTCAGAAAAAAGCACAAATACTCTTTGTCGGTACCCGTGATGAAGTGGACGTCATTTCTGCGGTTCAGAAACAGATGCACGGGCGATCCATTAATCTCGCCGGGGAAACCACGGTGTCACAGCTCGCTGCGTTGTTGAAACGCTGCCACTTATTTCTTGGAAATGACAGTGGACCGATGCATATCGCCGCCGCCGTTGGGACGCAAACCATTGGGTTGTATGGCCCAGGAAATCCGGCACGATTTGGCCCCGTAGGTTCAAACTGCCACGCAGTTCGACGTCAGCCACATTGCCCTCCATGCATGGGCACGGTTTGTAAATTCGGCGGCGAAGGGTGTATGAAGGACATTCGAACTGAGGATGTAATTCAAACAATCCAAGCGATTCATGCAATCTGATTTAGTGTGTCCGTGCAACGGCTTATCTTTTGGGCATTTCTGGAAAATAAACTGCTTCTGTTAGCAATGAATTACAGAACCGTCTGCCGAAATATTTTTGCACCATTTGGTGCAATTCAACTGGCAAGTTTTAACCTGTTTCGTGCAATGTCAACAAATCATCACGAAGGATAAACAGGAAAACTGCACTGTTAAAAGGATTCCAGTTTATGGCATATTATTTGCTTAAAGAAAGGCGAGTAATTCAGGAGTTTTCGTCATAAAGTTTCGTTTAGGTTTTTTAAGCGTTTTACAAATCACAAATCCCAAACATAGGAGGAAATCAAATGGGTGCAAAAAGAACTTCCGGCGCATTTATGACCTCCTTGGTACTCCACCTTGTCATTGCGTTTGTTGCTGGATTATACCTTGTAAGCCAAACGCAACAGTTTAAAGATTTGGTGGGAGCAGATGTGCTCAAAGCCAAGGATCCGCCGAAACCGAAAGTACGTAAACCTGTTGTTAAACCCGTGATTAAACCAACAGTGCCGACGACGAACACTGTGGTGGTTGAACAAGTTGAAATTCAGCCGAGGGTCACAACAGCTTTCGTTGCGCGTTCGAATTTCCAGCCGACATCTGTACTGGAATTTTCAAACAAAGTGGTTAAGGTTGATGCGCCGATAAACCCGAATGTCCCAAAGGTCGTGTCGCCCAATGCCCCTGTACCGCAGGCTGTGACACATGCTGACCTTCCAGTTTCAGATGCTCCAGGTGCGTTAGCGTTCTCCGCACCGGTTGCAAATGCTCCTGCTGCCGGTCCCGCCAACATTGGTCGGGGTATCGCCGGTGGGATTGTACAGGTCAAGGTTGCGGTTAACCGTGCGCCTGGCCTTTCCATGGTTGAAACTGTTGGTGCGGCGCCTGACGCCTTAGGTGATATTGTTGAAAATATTACACTCGGCAACACCGAGGTTCCACCGCTGCCTAGAGGCGAGCCGGGAGGAACAGTTATCGGTAAGGGGCGCGATATTCGCGGTGTGCTGCGTTTTACCCGAATCCGCCACAATCTTTCTGACTGGTGGGCAGATTCTTCGTCGCTGAATGCCCTAACCAAGTGGATTAACGAGCGAACGAAAATCAAAGCCGACATGAACGTTGAAGGCGGGGCACTGAAATTGACTGATGCTAATTTGCACAGAAGCCCGATTCTTTTCATGACTGGACACGATCCTGCTTTGGTACGTTCGCATAATTTGCTTGGTCGTCAGTATGGTGGTGGGCGAATGGATAGTCGTCTCACCGAGACAGAATCAGCCGCTATGCGTAGGTACCTTGTGGAAAAAGGTGGGTTTCTGGTCTTTGACGACTGCGGTGTGAACGCACCTGCCCAGGCAATGATTCGGTTGTTCCTGGCTCAGATGCGATATGTCATGCCCGAATATCAAGTCGAGCGAATTCCTAACGACCATACAGTTTACGACAACTTCTATGAAATGGGCGGCCCTCCAGTCGGATTCGATATCTTCTGGTGGGGAACGAGACCGCAAAGAAGAAACTTCCTTGAAGGCGTATCAGTCGGCGATAAGTTGTCAGTTATCACTGTCCGGCGTGACTATATGTGTGCCATGGAAGCGGTCAGTTTGCCGACACGTTCAGTTCACTATTCACCGGGTGTTTATCGCTTCATGACCAACGTTGTTGTTTACTCGTTGACACATGGCGATATATCCGACTATTCAAATTACATTCCAGAGGACCTTTTGGCGAAGAAGGCGTTACCCACGAACGCGCCAGAAGCAGCCAAAATCGGTGCTCTCGAATAATCTGTGGTATATCTTAGCAATCTCAGCATAGAAAAAGCAGCCGACAGTTCGGCTGCTTTTTCTATTTGTATCAGAATTTGGTTCCTCTGTTTAGAGTGAGTTGAATTTGTACGTGGAACCGCATAGGTGATTCGCGTGACCTGCTACTCCTTTCCTGTCTTGACAGCGCTCTTTGCTTCCGTCGCAAGTCTCCCGGCTTGTTTTGCCAGTCGTTTCGCCTCCGTAATCTGTCTCATGATTTCACGGTTTGACCAGGAAACGCCAATCACGTAACGAATTTCTTTTTCGTCTGAGACAGGTGCATCCAGTGCCTCGGCACCCAAATGAATCTGCAACCCGGTGTTCCCTCTATGGCGCACTCCCGCGTTTATGCCTCTTCCATCGGTTTCAAGGCATAGGGTCAATTCTCCCTTCGCGAAACGTGGTTGGAAATCCTTGCTAATTCCGAGAAAAACGCCGTTTAATACCTTGCCGATACCGCGGTCCTCGCTGAATCTATTGTTCCCGATTCCGATGTGTCCCGAAATCTGATGCACTCTCGGCAGATTGAAGGTCTTGCTGACAGCAAGAAATGTAGACTTTCGCTTGTACTGCATCGGATCAATCAACCCTTGTTTAATCTTATCTCCGATGTTTTCAACGCCAACTGCCACGTTTGGCACTTTACCAGCCTCGCGAAATAGCAATACCTTGAGATTTGCCATCAGAAAACTCTTTTGATTGAGCTGTACGCCGGCCATTCCAAATTCAACTCGATCAAAAATACCGAAATTTAGTCGGATTACCGCTTCCTTGCGTGGAATCCCAGTCCTGTGCAGGAAAGCGAAATTTGTCCCCACATCAATGATGCCATGCTCGATGACCCCACCAGTCGGAATATCCATTAGTCCGCTGTCACGGAAGTATGGAGTAGCTAATGGCGGAGAGCACAGCGAAAATAGCACAATCAGACAACAATATCGCAACAATCGACAGTAATCTCCAAGATATATTATCATAGCGTTTTCTCTCGGATTTCAACCCCTGATGTAGTGCCAATAATTGCCTTGTCGGCTCGATTGACGAATAGTCCATTTTCGACGACACCAGGGAGATTATTGAGTTGCAACTCAATCTGTGCGGGTTGCCGAATCGCATCAAAGCGGCAGTCCAGAATGTAATTGCCGTTGTCGCTGATATAAGGTTTTTCACCATTATTCCGCATTGTCGATTTGTCACAAATAATGTTAATTGCTGCTTGCGTGGCTTCCCATCCAAACTGGAGAACTTCCACTGGCAGCGCAAATGTCGATCCCAGCACCGGCACGGATTTACTCGCATCTGCCACGATGACGAGCCGCTTGGACGCGTGGGCGATTATTTTCTCTCGTACTAAGGCGCCACCGCCTCCTTTAATCAGATTTAAGCTAGGGTCAATTTCGTCGGCGCCGTCAATGGTCAAGTCAATCACAGGGTGTTCTGCGAGGGTTGAGAGCGGAATTCCCTGGTTGGCGGAAATTATTTCTGTTTGTTTTGATGTCGCAATTCCAGTGATATTCAATCCATCTCGTACCTTTTCGCCCAGTGCGAGTAGTACATAATAAACTGTTGAGCCTGTACCTAGCCCCACAATTGCCCCGGGTTGTATCTCTTCAACGGCTTTCTCTGCTGCTGTTTGTTTCAAACGTTCTTTATCCATGTCATCTCCTAAACGGGAGTCTGAAGATCGTCATTCCACAGTTTAGCAAAGATTGAGTACTCCATCAATAAGGAAAAGGTTTCCAATTTGAATGTCGGGTCAGGACGTGGTAAAATAGACGATTAAATTGGCGGCGCAGTGAGTCACTTTCCCGTTCAGCCTCGTATTTACGGGGAATGTGCATGATTTGGGCTATAGAGAGCAAATGGTGTCAATGTTGTTCTCTGTGAAACATTCCCATCTGGTGAGTTATGAAGAATGTACTTGTCGTCGATGACGATGAAAAAATCTGCTGGGCTTTTGAGCAATTCTTAGAAAGTGAAGGCTTTGCTCCAAGCATTGCAAACAATGCCGAGGAAGGGCTGCGAAAGATTCAAGCTGAACAGCCGGATGTCATTTTTCTTGATGTTCGACTCCCGGGCATGAGCGGGTTAGATGCGCTTGAACAGATTAAAGAACTTCAATCAAATGCTGCCGTTGTCATCATGACAGCCTATGACGATGTCGAGACAACAATAGAGGCGATGCGCTTACATGCATTTGATTTCTTGTCCAAGCCAATTGACCTTGAGGCAGTAAAAGCGGTGCTAGATAGAGCATCCAAGACGCAAACTGAACGTCGCAGAATTGCAGATGGAACCACAAGCGGTGTAGAATCTTCTGTAGATCCGTCGGCTTCCACAACAGGGGAGCAGGGGCATCGCTTGGTTGGAAAAAGCGAGCAGATGCGCGAAATTTACAAGCTAATTGGCGTCATGGCGAGCAACACAATCACCGTCCTTATTGAAGGGGATACAGGCACTGGAAAAGAACTTATCGCACGAGCTATTCATGCCAATAGCTCGCGCAAAGATGGCCCCTTCATTTCAGTCAACTGCGGTGCGCTTCCTGACGAGCTTCTTGAAAGTGAACTGTTCGGCTACGAAGCCGGTGCTTTTACGGGCGCAAAGGCAAAAGGCAAACCCGGACGATTTGAGCTTGCCGAGATGGGAACATTATTTCTCGACGAAGTGAGTAATATGAGCCCGGCACTGCAAATCAAACTGCAGCGGGCTTTGCAGGAACAGGAGATTGAAAGATTAGGCGGGACAAGAACACTAAAGACCAACGTGCGGGTTCTCGCTGCGACTAACCAAGACCTTGCCGAGATGTCTAAGCTCGGTTTATTTCGACAAGATCTCTACTATCGCTTCAAACGACTAGCAATTCATCTGCCGCCTCTGCGGGAGCGCACCGAAGACATTCCCTTACTTGTAGATCATTTTCTGAATCTTATAAGTGCCGAACTGGGAAAAACCATTACGGGTGTCTCCGATGATTGTCTAGGGCTACTGAAGGGATATGATTGGCCCGGTAATGTGCGAGAGCTGGAAAACGCACTCAGAAGTGCAGCAGTACTTTCACGATCTGATGTAATACTTCCAGAGCATCTCCCACCAGATATTGCGAGTCATGAGCACAAATTCGATCCGAACCAAGCCTTGTTGGAACAGTCGCTCGAATCGATTCTTCATGCAACGGTCAAAGAGGCATTGTCGCAAGAACGGGAGATGTTGTACGACGAAATCATAAACGCCGTAGATTCTGCGCTCATCCGCTTGGCTATTAACACATTCGACAAGAACCAGACGGAAACCGCGAAATTGCTTGGGATTAGCCGCACAACACTAGCTCAGAGAATAAAGAAGTTGGGACTTGACCTCGGCAATTCATGAGGCGTGCGATGTGACAAACCATCTCAGTTAAATACCAAATTGAAAACCCATTTGGTAACTGTTTAGTCTATCAATCTGATTTGGGAATGTTGGTTCGTCGTGCCGCAGTTTAAACCCTGTTCCTACACCATCAAGCGAACGGATAGCGAGTGCGATAGAGATCCCTGAGCGTAATGTAGGAGCGATCAAGCGACTGAATAAGGAGTGCGATAGAAAATCCCTCTCCAGGTCGCGATTTCCTGTTGGCGCGTAAGTTCCGGACTGAACTAAACAATTACCCCATTTGAAACAGATCCACAGAGCCAACAGCCCCCACGTGAATCTGCCGGTAACCAAATCACCGATTCCAATCCTATTTTCGAAGTACGCAGTACGCGGCAGGAAGGTCATGAAAATCGCATTTTTCGAACAACCGGATGAATTTGCCACCCATTTCAAACTGGCTCTAAGCATCAGGGCTCTTGTGTTTCGATAGGTATTCGCCTGAGGGAAATACTAGCTGAGCCTGAAAAGTTGACCAATTCCAATAATCCGTACTCTCATCATTTATCGGATAGCCTGCCTACCCGCAATAGATCATTCTCATGTCGTTAGTTCGTTTAGATCACATAACTAAATCATATGCCCCCTATCTAATACTGGACGATGTATCTGCAGCAATTGAGCAGGGAGACAGGATTGGACTAATTGGCAAGAATGGAAGTGGGAAGACAACCCTTACCGAGATTATCGCTGGCATAATCCAAGTATTTGAAGGGTCGGTTTCTACTTCAAAGGGATTGCAAATCGGATATCTGAGCCAAGAACCGAATCTCAATCCAACCTGTACCCTGCGCCAAGAAATCCTTAAGGTGTTCCGCAAACAACAAAGCCTTGAGGATGAGATGTTGCAACTGAGCGAAAGAATGGAACACGAGGAGAATCCGGCGCTTATAGACGAATACGCAAAATTACAGGAACAACACGACCGCATGGGAGGTTACGATTACGAGCATCAGATTAGCCGGACGCTAGGTGGTTTGGGTTTTAACGCCTATGATTTTCATTTGGAAACCCGTGTGTTGAGTGGTGGCCAGAAGAGTCGTGCGGCGCTTGCGAAGCTGCTTCTCGAAAAACCCGATCTTCTTCTACTTGATGAACCAACGAACCATTTGGACATAAAAGCCATCGAATGGTTAGAGAACTTCCTGAATTCGGAATATAACGGCGCTGTTTTGATTGTTTCTCACGATCGATATCTCCTAGACCGAGTCGTGCGGAAGATTTGGGAATTGGATGACCATCGAATTATGGTCTATCGAGGGAATTACACCAAATATCTTGAAACCAAGCGCCTGAGAATCTTGGAACAGGAGCGAAGTTATGCGAAACAGCAACGTTTCATAGCCCACGAAGAGGAGTTCATAGAACGAAATATTGCCGGTCAGCGGACGCGCGAAGCTCAGGGACGACAGAAGTTGCTCAATCGAATCGAACGAGTCGAAAAACCCGACCATAATCGGCGGTCAATGAGCATCCACTTTACCCCGGATGCGCGTGGCGGAAACGACATTTTGCAATGTCGAGAGTTAGGAATGCGATACGGGGATAAAACTGTGTTTCAAGAACTAGATCTTGAAGTTTATCGCCGCGATGTCGTTGGAATTGTTGGGCCAAACGGTGCGGGGAAGACCACCTTATTCCGTTTGATTCTCGGGGGACTTGAGCCGACGGACGGTGAGTTAAAGATTGGAGCCAACCTGAGTTTTGGATACTATGACCAAGAACTCAAGAGCCTCAATCTCGATAACAAGGTTATTGACGAAATTTGGGAACTACGTCCAAAGCACACACAGGAGGAGATTCGCAGCTTTCTCGGTCGCTTTCTATTTTCTGGGGATGAAGTTTTTAAACAGATTCGCCACCTGAGTGGAGGTGAGCAGAGCCGTGTCATGCTTGCGAAGTTATTGCTGGAAAATGCGAATGTGCTATTGCTTGATGAACCGACAAATCATCTGGACATTCCCTCGCGCGAAGCGCTTGAGAAAGCGTTAAGTGAATATCCTGCCACAACCTTTGTTATCTCCCATGACCGGTATTTGCTGAACAAACTTGCCACCAAACTATTGATTTTTGAAAATGGCACTGCAAATCTGTTTGAAGGGACTTATGCGGAGTATGAAAACCATTTACGCGAAGAAAAACAGATGGCGATAACGGAGCAGTCAAAACCGAAACATGGACGGAGGGAAACAGGAGGGCAGAAAGGCAAAAACGAAAGGGTACGCGTTGCCCCGACTTCAAAAAAAGCTTCGAAGTCCAAGCGGCGGAGGGTAAAGGCGGAACGCTTGGTTGATGTGTGAGATCGCCGGTAAAAAGACGTGCTTATCACCAAGTATCTTCAAGGTGGCGCGCCCTCGTGATTTAGAATCTTCGACATGAAGGAGGCGTGCGATAATTCAGGAAGGCGCCGCAGGGTAAGAAGATTAATTTCAGTCGCTTCGATTCGCATTAGGGTTTTGACTGAGGCGACATTATTCCGCCGCTTCCAAGAAACACCGCGTCTCTACTCGCATTTTTCGGTACGTGCGTCTCGGTTGGTTTCAACTCAATTACAATGCGTTTCCGGCGCGTTGTGTCTACCGTGATCTCTTGCCCGGTATATCCATCCGCACTCACGGCAAGGCGATAGGTTCTTGGAGAAAAACCTCGGAAAATCACGCTTCCGCTCCGATCTGCGACAAGTTGGAGTGTTCCATCCAGAGCAGCGTTCGCGTTGGTAAGCGGCTTCCCCGAAGCTGGATCCATGACACGAACTTCAATCCGTTTTGGGGATGTTGGTTCGTCGTGCCGCAAGTTTAATCCCTGTTCCTACACCATTAGCGTAATGTAGGAGCGATCTCCAGGTCGCGATTTCCTATTGGCGCGTAAGTTCCGAACTGAACTAAACAATTACCATTTTCCTTAATTGCATTTACTACTGCAACGCGTTTGGAGACCGGCATATTTTCGTCCTTTTTACGAATAAGGTATACCTTTGCACCAGCAATTCTCAGCATTTCGCTCAACGCATTAACTACAGCAAGGTTGATATCTGCCGCGCCCGGAGGTATTCCTCGTTCATCCCCGCCGTACCGAGCGTCGAGCACGATAACCTGTCCAATGAGAGCACCCTCACAAATTGGATGTAATTCCGGCAGAATAACCCAAGGTCGGTTTGGCAAAATCTCTTCCTTCAGTTGGAGATCGTAATAACCGGCTTTCGACACCAAGAGCACCGATTCTCCCGGGGATACGTGATTGAAAAAGAAATGCCCGTTGGGATCGGTCGATGTGGTTCTTTCTTCGCCATTAATCAGCCGGATTACGGCGTCCCCAAGCGCGCTTCCGGTCACATTTCGGATACTACCTTGGACAATTCCGCCTTGAATTTCCCCAAAACCGACCGAGATTGTTTCCTGCTTGTCTTTGTAAACTATCTTGACTTGCGCCGTGCTGGACTGTCGTATCCCCGAATCTCCGTGGAGGTAGAATCGTGCGATTCCATTTTTAGACAACTGTACCGTTTCGGTTAACCTTCCTACCGTTGTGTCAGCATGAATTGGCTCGTCGTCCGCAATTGGCTGATCGTCACTGTCGTATGCGGCAACGGTGATACCCACATAGCTCTCGCCATCAGGCGGTATTGTCTTTGCCCACGTACTTAAATGTAATTTTGCTGCGGGTGGCGCGACCTTAAACCAAAGCGTTGCAGGTAGGTTGTGATTACCGTAATAGTTGACGAGGCTTGTCTCAATCGAATGCACTCCGTTAGACAGTGGTTCTGTGGGAGTAACCACGATCAAGTCGCTATCTCGAAGGTATCGGTGTTGTACAACCTTCCCATCAAGTTTGACACGAATGGAGTCTGAAAAACCCCGCTGTCGTTTAATCATCCATGCGCCGCGTGTGTGGATGCCGTCCGATACACTTATCTCGATTCTGGGAGTCTTGAGTTCCGTCGTGGATTCCGGAGCAGGTACCTGCAGAATTCCCTGTGGAAATCCAGCCGCTACATATCGCGCAATTCCCAAGAATAGACCGTATGCCTCACGACGGTTGTACGTTTTTTTTCGCAGACGTTTCTCCTCTTCCGGGTTAGAATAGAACGACGCTTCACAAACCACTGCCGGGGCTTTTGTCAACCGCAGAACACCAAAACCTGACGGTACCATAAGCTGGTCAGAATAAAGCCCCGTATCAGCGAGTTGTGGTAGCCGCAAAGCGTCAGAGACACTTTGCTGAATGTACCGAGCAAGGTCTAGACTAGCGGGTGAATCATCCGCATCGCGATGATACCACGTAGATGTGTAATTGGTGCCAGGCACATCAACAGAGTTGTGGTGAATCGAAATGAAGAGATCTACCTCGTTCAGATTCGCTATCTCGCTGCGCTCCGTGATGCTTACGTAGGAATCATCTGTTCGCGTCATAACTACCGTCGCTCCCGCTTGAGACAGAAAATCTTGAAGATAGAACGCGACTCGCAGATTCACCTCCGCTTCACGGAGTCCCGTTGGACCTCGTTTATATTCCGGCAAGTGTCCCTGTCCACCATGCCCGGGGTCAAGACAAATCTTGATGCCTTGAAGATACCGCGCATAAGGCGGGATGCCATATTCCGCCTTAGGTAGTTTATGCCAATTGTTCTGCTTGTGTCCGCAACCGGCACTGACAATAAATGCGATTGATACAACTAAGGCAAAACGCCGGAGATAGTCCGGCGGTAGGATATCATTAAAATTGAAACGTAGTTTGCTCATCGTAAGTTGTTCTGCTGTTCCCAAATTTATCGCCCAACGTGATGGACAGTTTCCCTGTGAACGTTCTATTCTGTTACAGAATCTGCACGAGGGTGTTCTACATTAAACCGCAAATCTGAACAAAACATTTCAATGGTTCGTTATCTCATCTCAATTTTTCTGCTTGCTAGCTCGCTCATTGCGTACGAAATTGCGCTGATGCGGCTACTCTCGATTGCCCAATGGCACCACTTTGCGCACATGATTATTAGCCTCGCGCTGCTCGGATTCGGTGCAAGTGGCAGTGTGATAGCAATTGCCCAGCACTGGCTAATGCGTCGGTTCCACACTGTGTACACAGTTTCCGGGCTTATGTACGCGATTAGCCTTATATGCTGTTTCGCGCTAAACCAGTACGTTCCCTTCAATCCATTCATGGTGGTTTGGCAACCGGTTCAATTATTGTTCCTCGTGGCGCGGTATTTGATTCTTGCAGTTCCATTCTTTTTTGGCGCGGCATGCATAGGTATGGCGCTGTTGCGGTTCAATAGCGAGGTTAATCGTCTGTATTTCTTCGACCTACTCGGTTCGGGCATCGGCGCATTAGGCATCATATTGGTGATGTATCTTGTTTCTCCCGTTCAAATCCTGACCGTTGTTTCGACAATCGGTTTCTGCGGTGTCGTGGTTGCAAATGTTAAGAGTAGTTGGAAATCGTTATCACTAATTGTAATCATCGTAATCGGATTCATCAGTTACGTCGTCGTCAAGCCGATTGAGATTAAAATCTCACCTTACAAGGGATTGAGCAGTACACTCAACTTCCCTGATGCCGAAATTTTAAGCAATCGGTATAGTCCGCTCGGCACATTGCATGTAGCGCGCAGCAACGCCATTCGCGCAGTGCCAGGGCTAAGCATGCGCTCAGAGCATTCGATTCCTCCGCAGCTAGGATTATTCACGGACGCTGACGCGATGACAGCAGTTACTAATTTTGACGGGGACATTTCCGAGTTGGCTTTTCTGGGTGATACAATCTCGGCGGTGGCGTACCATCTACTTGACGAACCGCGCGTGTTAGTATTAGGGGCTGGCGGTGGCACGGATGTGTTGAATGCACTGTATCACAGCGCAACTTCGGTTGATGCGGTCGAGTTGAATCCACAGATAGTTGATTTGATGGTTCACCGCTACCGAGATTTCTCCGGGAGGATTTTCGACTCGGCAGATTCTTACCCTGTTAATGTTCATATCGCTGAAGCGCGGGGGTTTATCCGATCAACGCGTGAAAAGTACGACCTTATCCAAATTGCGATGTTAGATTCGGTCGGCGCCGCTGCGTCAGGGACGCATTCCTTGAATGAGAACTATCTTTATACTGTAGAAGCAATTGAGGAATTTGTTCAACACCTAACGCCGGGTGGTATATTGTCAATTACGCGTTGGCTCAAATCACCGCCACGCGACATGATCAAGTTGTTTGCCACAGCTGTTGAGGCACTTGAGCAAATCGATGGCACTGTGCCGGCTAACCAGCTTGCATTAATCCGTGAGTGGCGTACGGGCACACTGTTAATCAAGAGGGGGAAATTCAGACCGTCCGAGAAAGAGGCAATTCGGGCTTTCTGTCAACGACGTTCTTTCGACCTTGTGTACTATCCGCAAATGGTCGCATCGGAAGCAAACCGCTATAATCAATTGCCCGAACCGATTTATTTTACTGCCGCACAAGCACTGGTGTTCGGTAGTCGCGAGCAATTTTACAATGATTATCCCTTCCAGATTCGTCCTGCGACAGATGATTGCCCATATTTCTCCCAATTTTTGCGTCTCGGCATGTTGGCTGAGCTAATTCATAAAATCGGAAGAAATGCTATCCCATTCATCGAATGGGGATATCTGATCCTAATTGCGATGCTAATCCAAGCGGTCCTCGCAGGATTGATTCTCATTCTTTTACCGCTCCTCTTCCTACGCAAACGTCCAGTGTTTCTAACGAGTTGTGATAATTATAGTGCATCAAGCAATCAGACATCTAATCTTTCCACTGGACAACAAGGTGCAGCGAAGTGGCAGATATGCGGTTATTTCCTCAGCTTGGGTATCGGATTTATGTTGATCGAGATGGCATTTATTCAAAAATTTCTCCTACTACTCTCGTACCCGACTTATGCAGTGGCAGTCGTGTTGTGTGCATTTCTTATCTTTGCCGGATTTGGTAGTTTCTGCTGTCCACATGTGTCGCGGATTTGCCAGAAATTTCGTTTTCATGATGCCATTCCAGCGGTCATCATCATATTAGCATTGATTGCCTCTGCCTATCTTTGGCTACTTTCGCCTATATTCGACGAGTTCATTGCGAGTCCGGATCCGCTGAAGATTGTTGTCTCAGTTGCACTGATTGCACCGTTGGCTTTCTTCATGGGAATGCCGTTTCCATTAGGTATCGAACGGTTAAGAAGGAATCAACAGGACCTCATCGCTTGGGCGTGGGGAATTAACGGTTACGCCTCGGTAGTAGGTGCAATTCTCGCCATTTGCCTCGCTATCACACTCGGCTTTAATATTGTAATTCTTATAGCAGTCGCAGTTTATATCGCTGGTGCGTGGCTGGCTCGTTCATAAGAACATTGCATTTGCTAAGATGGCAGTATAGGGTGCCGAGCCTGAAGGGAAGAGTTGATATGGGGATTGTCTTTCCACGATTCCGCTGCTTGACTTCGGTCTTGAAGTATTGTAAAATTGAGGTTCACGGCTACCGACTTGCGGAATGAGCATCCGGTTGCGGTTGGACGGTTACGTCGAATACACTATGTTTTCCCAACGAAGGACTCTTGAGACTCGGTCTACTGTGCCGATCGGGACAGGTTGAACAATGACAGAAGAACTTAACACCAATTCTCACGCGAGCAAAAGAACCGGTTCAAAAATCCTCGTTGGAATACTAGTAGTTGCTCTCATAATCATGATTATATCGTTCGCCGTGCAATGGTACATCATTCGCGAGTTATTCAGTTTTACAACAGACATCGTAGAGCGCCAATTGGTACAACAAGCTCCGGCAGGTGTTGAAGACGGTGAGATACGGAGAACATTCGCGCGAGTTCGAAAAGCATTGCTACATATGCCTCTGAGTTATTTGCGGGGAGATATCAACCTGAAAAAAGTTAAAAGCGCGGCATATTATGCATTGAAGGCTAACGAGGATAAGGAGTGGACTTCGGAAGAGGTCAACACTATGCTGAAGATGATGAATGCTGCTGTGGGATTCAAGAGGGAGGTCAGGTAGCAGCAATCATGTCAGATTTGGCAAACCCGTATGAGAAATTCGCTTACGCCTATGATCAGATGATGTCCAATGTGGATTATGTCCGCTGGGCGAACTATATTGATGCTATCTTCCGACAATGTGGATTTCTCCCCCGAAAAATCTTGGATCTCGCTTGTGGAACAGGCGCACTGACGACGCTGCTGGCAACGCACAATTACGAGATGTGGGGAATGGATCGCGCCGAGGGCATGTTGACTGTCGCCCGTCGAAAAGCGGAGCAGCAGGGGTTGGAAATACAGTTTAGACGGGGTGACATGCTCGACTTCAATTTGAACCAGCGGTTCGATGCTGTCTTATGTACGTATGACAGTATCAATTACGCAGTCAATAAGGAAGAACTCTTCAATGTATTTAAATGTGTTGCAGACCATTTAGAGCCATCAGGTTTGTTCATCTTCGACGTTACAACCGAGCGAAACATCGCCCAGCATTTCCATTCGCAGACATTCGCCGAAAATAAGGAAAACTATTCCTATATCTGGAAAAATATCTATTCCTATCGTGATAAAACCTGCCATACTGACCTCACCTTCTTTATCCGCGAAGGGGAGTTTTTTCGCCGATTTGAAGAGGTTCATGTCCAAAAAATGTTCGAGGTTAGCACCGTGAAGAAAATCCTCAATGACACCGGTTACAAAATGCTTGGTGCCTACGACATGTTCACCTTTAATCGGTGGAATCGTCATTCAGATCGAATCAATTTCACCGCGCGTAGAATGGATTCAGCTTGAGACTTAGCTTGCAAAAAAGAAATTCCTGCCTTTTCTCATCTTAGCTTTTTGGGTCTTAGAGCCTGTGTGAAAAGTACATTTGTAGGGTGCGCACGGCGCACCAGCCTTTAAAAGCACCAGCGGGGCGGCAGGTAATAACACTCCAAACCTCCAAAAATGATTTTCCATCGACTTTTCAAACAAGTTCTTACCCCACGCCCGGATTTCCGTCGCCTTAGGTTACCGATTTGACTGATTGTGCTACGGTTCTTGGTATCCAATCCTGTTCCTGCACCATAAGATCTCTATCGCGTCGGATTCACTATCGCACGGGATTTTCTATCGGGATTGGCTATCAGGACTATCTATCGCACTCGCTAAGGGATTTTCTATAGGACTTCTATCGTGCGAAGATCCCTATCGCCCTCGCTGGTCGCTCGGTTGATCTTGTTCGCTCACTCAATCTCTCCACTCAATTGATTGTTCGTTTGATTCCATTTGGTTGGTCAATCGCCTACGATCGGATATGAGACTGCCTCCATGCCATTAGGATAACATGTTGACAATCATTTTCCCATTTTGTATACTTAACTAAAGGTCGGTGATACGTCTAGGCAAAAGATTGTAATTCAAATCAAGATCATCCTGCTCTACACACTTCTGAATCGAGAAAATGGCGAAAAAGAAGAATCGGTCGGCAAATATCGCGCGGAAACGGGCGAAGCGGAAACAGGAACAGAAGTCCCGGCGTAAATACTTGGCAATTCAGAAACAGCGTAGGCTGCATGGCGAGAAGTCTGATGAAGAACGCCTACATGAGATGATCTTGCAAAGTCGTTTGTTGGTAGACGAACCCGAACTCCGTGCGATAACCTTTGACACGGACCTCATGAAAAAGCGTGTGTTGGAGGTGCTTGAATCACATTCCGAGAACGTGGAGGAAGGGAGCGATATCGACAGAGCCGGGGACGATACACTAGACGAGATTGAAGATGAACACGAGGTTGCCGGCGAAAAGTTTCGACAGGAAATACTGCCGCACTTTCTTACACCGGAGTTTCTTCACAAGATTACCCATGCGCTAACCGCTTGTGAGACTCGCCTGAACCGTATAGGGCAACAAAGGAGAGCTGGAATCGCTCTCGTAGCAAGATCGATTTTTGAACTTGCCGATCCCCAAGTCCTCGTTTTCCATCCGCTCGTTCTGGGCGTTACCGTGAGAACGCTTGAATACTTACTCAATCAGCCAGGTCAAGTATCCGAGAATGAACAGCGCGATTTTGTCCAAGAAGTGATTTCCGACATACAGAATCTTCGTGCTAACCAAGATGATACTGAACTTCGGGATGGCGAGATTGATGCAGCAGACCTAGGTGATTCAGATGTTGCCGTGGATTCGGATGATGAGATAGAGACAGAAGTATTTGTGCCCGATATATCCTCCGACGAATTACCCGCAAGAGCGCTCTATCAGAACTCCGACACATTGAGCACCCGTCAGGTGATTGAAGCGTGGGATGGTTACAGATTAGTCAACGATACAACGGAGCAGGTTGAGTTCTTGCAATCAGATCTTAAACGGTATATTACTCTAACCTCGAACAGGCTTTTGTTACAATGTACCTCTATGATAGATTTAGAAGTCGCGATGACAGAGGTGGAAAAGCAGTGTGAACCGGAGTTAATTTACTTGGCAAAAACTCTAGTTGAGGATTAAGAAATTTTAGAACCTGTTTGAATAATCGGTAGCAAGTCATTGTTGGTCATTTGTGGGAAGTTCCGTCATGTATTCAGTGTCTGCTACCTACCTGTGGAATCTCTATCGCGCTCGCTATTCGCTCGTTTGATCCCTCTGGGGCTGTTAAAGGCTGGTGCGCAGTGCGCACCCTACATAATTTACTTTTCAAGCAGGCTCTTAGCTCGACTTTGTACAAAAGTACAACGATTAAATCGTACGGAAAGCCGCGCAAAACCAACCCCGTAGGCGGGGCATCTTGCCCCGCTGCGATGGCACTAGAAACCGCTGAGACTTTTTCAATGGTCTACCAAATAGGCCAGATGGCTAAAATCTCCCCCGGTGTTCTTCAGCGTTTGAGCGACACCATTTGTTGTATCGCTCAAATGTACAAAGTCGAGCTTAATGGTTCATTCGCTAAGTGTTTAATGCTTACGAGACGGTAAAATCAACCCGTTCTACCACCCCGGTAGGTGCGGTTTCTAACCGCACCGGCACCTAACACTAACCATTTTTTTTCGGAAAATAAACCACTTAGCTTGCAAATTACCGGGACAATAAACTAGAATTTGCCACATGCGAATTTTGCAGACATAAAGGAGGTGATTTTTTGGCACATAGCAAAAGTGGGCAAGTCAGACGAAGAACCCAGATTCGCCACATCCAAAAACGGCGTTTGAAGAGGAAAAAGTTGTCGCTAAAACAGAAATCGCGGTGATTAAGCCGGATTCGGTTATTCCGCGCTGCGAGTCAAGAACGGGTATTATCTTCAGGATTGTATTTTTCGAAATGAGTAAAGGCGGACCTACCTAGACGAACGGATTTTCCTCCTTCGGAATCAATGTATCCAAGCCTGATGAGGCTGATAATCTCGACAGAGGCGGGTAAATCAAAAATATGTCGAACATACTGCCGGTCTTTTTGGCGTTCGAGCGGCGCACTTACAAACTGGGTGCCAATGTGGAGGGCTGTCGCCGCCAATAGCAGGTTTTGAATCATCGCTCCCATGCCGACCCACATCCAGCGAGCCGCTCCCTCTCCCGGTGGGCGTCTGTCGGTATTCATCAGAACCAAAATCAATAGCGGTGATGTCCGCACCAAGTTGGCGATTTCCTTTGCGGGCATCTTTCCCGCTCCCAAGTGTCCCAAGATGCCGAGGTGTTTGGCGTTCTTCAGCAGGGGGCCAAGCGCTGTCGGATCCTTTGACATGATTTGCGGGAGGTTGACATGATCAGCGAGCAAGACACCATCACGAGTTTCCTCCCATTCCTCCTCGGTTAAACGCATCCAACGGCGGTTGTCATCAAGGAATTTGGTATCCTTGAACTGGTCAGCGACGCATTTCTCCGTTAGATTGGCAAGTGCAATTTTCCCCTCTATTTCCCGGATTATCAATAACTCCCACGGTTGAACGTTAAACGGTGAAGGCGCCCATCGGGCTGCGTCCAGTAATCGATCGAGATCTTCAGGCCGAATCATCCTATCTTGAAATTGACCTCGGTGGCTCCGACGTGAAACAATCGCATCAAAGAGACTCATATCGGGCAGTTCTCTACGTTCCATCCGTACACCTTCTTCTTTCTATCCTTGGTTAAACATTTGGGCACGCTAATTTCGGCAGTTTTTCGTCGGAGAACACGTGCTTGAGTCCGTTTGGATGCGGCAGTCTAGGTGTAGGACGTGAGGTTTTGGCAGAGGATTACCAGCCAAGCACTGTTTACTATGTGAAGATAGTCCTCCATCCGTAATCAAAGATTGCCGTTGCGTACGACCGTGCAACGATCGAACCTGCGCCAAAATGATTAGTACCAAAGCGCGGACCCTTGAGATGCCCCCAGTAGCATACCCGAGTCGGGATCTTTCATTATCATCTTTCGACTGCCGCCAATCCCACCCTGTGCTACCACGTGTCCCCATCGTTCCAATTCTTGAACGGTTTCATCGGCGAAACGTTCATCCAACGTTAGTATAAAGGGTTGCCCGACGTGCGATGGAGAGGCACCGGGGAAGCTGATCCAAGCAGGTGCGTCTACCGCATGTGCCGGAGGCATTCCAAAGTCAATCGCGTTAGTGATAGCTTGGAAATTTAATTGCGGTTGCATAAACCCGCCGGGAGTGTTTCCAATAAAGAACACATCGTCTCCACTGCAAACAATGTAGGTATTTAGCGTGTGCATTGTGCGCTTTCCGGGTTTAAGTTGATTGGGGTGCCCATCATCGAAAGCAAAACCTTGTGCGTATCCGATTCTATCATTCAAGACGATTCCGGTGCCATCAGCGACCAGCCCGGATCCGAAATGGCTTGAGAGACTAATTATAAAAGACACGGCATTGCCGTCTTTATCGGCAACGGCAAGAGATGTCGTGTCGCCATTACGATAGATGTCCCCAGCCGTGGGCACGGCACTCGCTCGGTTCGGATGAATTCCCTCCCGCCGCTTTTCGGCGAATGATTTTGATAATAGGACGCCTAGAGGCACCTCTTCGAATTGCGGGTCGCCGGAATACGCCAATCGATCCGCGAATGCTAGTTTTTTTGCCTCAACCATGTGATGAATGTGAGAAGCACTGCCAAATTTCATTGAGGCCACATCATAACCTTCAAGGATGTTCAGTTCTTCTAGAACAATGTGACCTTGCGAAGGTAAAGTCGTTTGGTAGACGGTAAACCCTCGATAATCTGTTTGAATCGGATCGTATACGTCCGACGTGTGATTTTCGAAATCAGCCATTGTAAACAAACCGCCATTTGCATCGGAACAGGCAACGATTGCTTGAGCGATTTCACCTTTATAAAAGGCTTCCCGTCCTCCCTCGGCAACGAGGCGGAGGCTTCTCCCCAAGTCGTTGTTCACCAACACACCAGCGCGCTTTGAAAGTGTTTCGTCTTTGCAAAAGATCTCCGCAGTACTAGGGAACTTCCCGAGTTTGCTGTCTGCAGCTAACGAATTGCGGTCTCCGGCATTCATCAACAGCCCCTCTTCCGCGAACTCAATCGCGGGCTGAAGGAGCTCTTTCAACGGCAATGTCCCGAAACGTTCAAGCACCTCCACGTAGGCATCAACTGCGCCCGGTACAGAGACGGAGTGAATGCCATCCCATGCCATGTGCGTCATACCTTGCTTTTTGTAGTAGTCCACCGAAGCATTGTGAGGAGCCCTGCCACTTCCGTTGATTCCAGTCACTTTTTTCGATTTGCCATCGTAGACCAGAATAAAAGCGTCTCCGCCAAGCCCGCAACGACCAAGCCCAATGACGTTTAGCGCGGCTGCAGTTGCGACCGCGGCGTCAATAGCATTGCCTCCCTCTTGCAATACTCTCAGTCCTACTAGAGAGGCTTGTGGAAATTCCGTGACAACGACACCATTTTTGGCTACACACAGCTCGTTCTGCCAGTTGACCGCAAAATCCATAATTGTCTCCTAATAAGCAGCTTATTTGTCAAACTCGGAAATCTTTTCGCTCATATTTTAGTCCAAAGGATACCTGAGAACAACACATAGTACAAGTATTTATTGCAGAAAGGATTAGTAGATTAGGCTTGACGCTAGAGGAGAATGAAACGGCATAAATCGCCCGATCGGGAGAATCTACATTTCTTTAGAACCTGTTTGAAAAGTACATTTGTAGGGTGGGATCAAAGGAGCGGATAGCGACCGCGATAGAAATCCCCTGCCCACCGGCCTCTAAAAGCCCCAGAGGGATCAACTGAGCGATTAGCGAAGGCGATAGAGATCCCCTCAAACGAGTGAATAGCGAGTGCGATAGAGATTTTGAAGGTGTGTAGAAACGCCAAAACCTCGTGCACCTAAGCCCCAACGGAGATCAAGCGACTGATTAAGGAGCGCGATAGAGATCCCACAGGTATATAGCAGGCAATTACACAAACATGAAAGAACCTCTTATCTTCCGCATTATTGAGCGCCTAAAAGTTTAATTTCTCAGTTGGCAGTATCCCGCATCATAATTGACAGCATGCCATTATTCCTGTCGGAACTATTCTTTCCGCAAGCAACACGTTCTAGTCGAAGTCCCTTTCCTCGATCCAGAGGATCGAAATGTCAATAGAATGCGACATGTCAAGAGTCCCGCGCTCCAGAGGAGCGCCATGTGGTGGGTTACTTGGTAAAATGAAGTTGATGATGGAAGGGCAAAACCGGTCAATCAATCGGACTCACGGTAGTACCTCGGTGATTTTTGCTCGTTTGTGGATATATACCCCAAGATTTGGTATGTGAAAATTTGAGATTGCACAAGTCTATTATGCGGAAGATAAGAACCTGTCTTCAAATGACTAAAATAGCTTTGCTACCGACTACTCCAACAGGCTCTTAGAGGAAGTTTCACCATAGATTTGCTTGACACCTCGAAATTTCAATAATATACTACCGATCAAATAGCACTATCAGGTGCAGAAAGATTCATAACCCGAATCAGTAAAGATCATGGTAACTGTTTAGTCTATTGATTTTTAGGGCGAGCGTTGGGCAATCGCTTATGAATTTAGGCGAATTTTCGCCATATTTTTGAGGATTACCACTTGTGAGTGCCCATTACTAGCCATTAACCACTGCTTTCAGGTTTGTAGTAGTGCAATTCATTGCACGTTTTGAGTTTTACTAGCCACTAATCACTAGCCACTAAACACTTACAGATTATGTATTTTCCACCACAAGAGTTTCTGTCACGGGTAGAACTATGGTCGCTACATGAGATTGCATCAGAGCGAGCTTGGGTTTGAAAGGAGCATAAAATCATGCCTGAGGGTCCCGAGATAGAGCGCCTCCGAGACGAGTTACTGATTCTTGAAAACAAGCGTCTACAGGAGGTCAGTTTTACTCCATCGGCTTTGAAATACCAACGCTATCAAGAGCAACAGGACAGAGGAGCTCTTATCCGCGGAAAGGTACTTGATAAACTTGAACGCCGAGGAAAATACCTAATGTGGTGGTTTGAGAGTGTGCCTGTGCTGAATCATTTCGGAATGACCGGGAAGTGGAGCCTTGAGAAATTAGGGAAGGAGCCGTTAACTTCGAGATCCTCAAAATATGCGAAGGTGTTTTTGGATTTTGAGGGCGGCATTCGAGCAATCTTTGAGGACATGCGAAATTTCGGGCGGTTTCACGTTTATAGTTCCGAACAGGATATGCTTGAAGGCGTTCCCCGGCTGAAAACCCTCGGCATCCACGGTTTGCAAGCGCATTTCCCTCAAAAGCAATTCGAGCAACTCTTGGATTTGACGGTCAGTCGGAACAAGCCGCTAGGAGAAGCCCTAACCTCTTCTCGCGTGGTCTCTGACATCGGGAACATGTATAAATCGGAGATATTATTTGTAGCGAAACTGAATCCAAACACAACTGCAAGTCAACTCTTAGCCACAGAAAAGAGACGCTTGGGACGGGCGGTCAGTCGCGTCCTAAAGCGAGCATATAAGAACGATGGGGTTACAGTAGAGGGCGTTCAATCTTCCTCCGGTGCCGAACAGCCCGGCGAATCACACTATGTCTATGGAAAGAAGGATCTGCCATGTTCTTCCTGCAGGTCGCCGATTGAACGATTCATTCAGAAACAGAGATCGACATATTACTGTCCGAAATGCCAGCCGCTCAAATAACCCTGTTACCGTGTCCAGTTCCGCTTGTATACTACGCGACCAGAGGGTGTAGCGGAATAGCCGCTAATGCTTACTGTCCTCGCTCGGTAGCCAATCATGCTACAATAAAGGAATCTTATACCAATTCGTAATCCATAAGTTACAAATACCATGGGTTCGTAGTAGCGCAATTCATTGCGCGTCCCGAATCGGCTGTAACATTTAGATTTTGAAATCGTATTAAAGGGTTTGGGGGCATAAAGTGAATAGATAAGAGCAACTTCTCCGCTAATGAGGGAATCATAGCGATCGAAGGATTTGAGGAGATACATTCCGAAGTTTTCGACTCGGCCCACTATGCCGCAACTTGTTCAAGGGTTATGACATCCGCATTAAGCTTACTACTGTAGGAGGTGTATGATGCTTACAGCGTCTGAAATTGAATCTTACCATGAGGATGGCTACCTGAAAGTCGAACAACTCTTTACGCCGGAAGAAACTGAGGAACTCGGTTCCGAGATGGATCGCATCATCAATGAATGGGGAGAGGAGCAGATTGGATGGAAGGGACCGTGGCGCAGTAGATATCTGGTTGACGAGGAGCAGCAAACAACCAAGGCAGTGTTCATGCACAACCCTCATTTCTACTCTGCGGCCTGGGGACGCGTGATCTTCCACCCGCGTTTGGTTGGCGCGGTGCAAGATTTTATCGGAAAAGATGTCCAATGGCATCACACCGTTCTACACGGCAAACCTCCGGAAAAGGGTACTCCCTTTCCGATGCATCAGGATTATCCGTTTTACCCCCACGACGGACTTGATTTTGTCGACTGTCTAGTTCACTTGGATGATGCTCCGCTTGAAAGTGGTGCTTTGCGTGTCGTCGAAGGCAGCCACAAGAATGGTCCCCTAGATCACATCAGGGGACCGGACACCGCACCGCACCTGCCCACGGACAAATACCATCCCGATTTCATACCATCGGTTTCAATTCCGGCGAAAGCAGGCGATGTAATCTTCTTTAGCTACTGTCTCATTCACTGGTCGGGGGTAAACAGGACGGATGAGTGGCGTCGAACTGTTCGATTCGGGTACCACAAACCGGAGATGCGGCCAGTGGGACGCCCCCCGGAGGAAGTATACAACAATATTGTGGCTGGCGGATTTAGGACAAACGCTGTGGCAATGGGTTAAATAATTGTCTTCCCGCGAAGAACACATTTGAAAACTCCAAGTGCTGCCCGGAGAACTCGTTTCGCAGCCTTGGAAAATTCCATACTATTCATGCTTTTCATACCAATTGGAGGTATTCAACAGCAGCAGAACAGTGAGAGAAGCCTTGCTATGACTGGCGTGTGCATTGTTTGACATGGAGGCAATCAATGCGTTGTTATGAAATTTTGTTATGAAAGTGTAGTTGACGTTAGACGGTTGTGAATTGCCCTTGGGCGCTACTTTTGACAAGAAACACAGAGACGCCGCGGCGCGCGCTCTGCGAAACACAAACAATCTGAAAGCGGCTCAGAAGAAACTGAAAGACAATCCGCCTGATCACACGTGTCACGATGACGATGATTGATTGGTCGCCGGATTCCACATTTGCGCTCATTCACAGCCCTTAAGGAGGATACAATGCGAATCACCACCATTTTCGCCAAAACACCCCGCTACTTCTGGATTGCCTGCAGCGTGTCTCTTACCGTTGTGGCTGCCACACTGATTTACAGCCTCAACTACGCACCCAGTACAGCGCCTCTGGTCATTTCCGAACGCACAACCGTTGCCACCGCGCCCACGGCCGTTGAGCCGCTTTCGGATGTTTCTAGTGTACCGGTCAAGCATCACCACCAAGACGACTGGTCTAGCATCGTCACCGAAGGGCCCCATGCCGGCCTGACCCGTGCCGAAGCACAGAGAAAGATCAACAGCGAACTTAAGGAGTGGAAAGCGGAACTTGAGCAAATGTTGGCGTGGTACCAGGAAATGGGGGACGAGATAAAGCGCGACAACGTGCGAATCGAAGCGGTGCTCGCCCGCTCCAAAGCGGAAAACGACGCCGTGCTCGCCGACCACCCGGCCACACCGCTCACGCTACGCCTCATTGAGGAGGGCTACACTGACGAAGAAATCGCCCGCCACCCGGAGTTTATCCGCCTCATGACTGAGTATCTCGGGATGGACTACCTCAGCACCGATGAATAACCCGGAAACCCGATTCACACGCCAATCCATATAAGGAGACCGGATTATGAATTTCAAGACCCGCATCACCGCGCGCAACGTCTCTGTGCTCGTCGTCGTTGTGGTCATCCTCGGGTAAATCAGTGGGTCCACCCTTGAGAGCCTAATCATCGATCCAACCTCGCACATGCGAAAAGAGCTTGGGAGGGAGAGAAAGCTAAAGGGCGCTATCTCAAAACAACTCAAGGCGGCGGATCACGCTGTGTCGGATGCCGAAGGTGCTCTCATGAGTGCTAAAGCCTCTTGAGACAGACGACAGAAGGCTTGGGACGATGCCAACAAGGAACTCAAGCGCCTCCGGTATAGAAAATGACGTGTACAAAGTGGGGCCAGATCAGTACTTCACAACTAGCGACGTAGACGCAAATTACGTAAGAAGCGCGTCTACCACACATGATTCTAATGACAGTTACAAGTTTCAACCCTACACCAAGATAGTTTACAAAGGGCAGGCACAAGCAAGAGCCATGCATCTTGAAATCGATTTATAATAGAAAAAAGTAGCAAGAGGGGGGACTCCAACCCTAGTCTGTCCCCCCTCTTCACACAGAACTCTTGAGGCGATGCCATGACATTCAACACCATTCTTTCTATGACCTTAATCGCTGCTATTCTTGCCGCTAAAAGCGCCTTTGCACAGCCGGAAGAGATACCGCCCGATGTGTTTGAAGCCAAACCCGGCGGCTACCTCTACGCCGATTACCCCGGCGTGTTCGATGACGCCGAAGGCGACGAAGCGCGCGGCGACGGCATCACCATCGAGATGTGGGTGTATTTCACCGAAATTCCGCCGGAACGGCAGTCACGCCATTGGGAACACTGGGCTCTCGTCGCAAAGCCCGCAAGCTATTTTATCTCTGCGGCTGGAAGACCTCTAGAAGATGCCTCCGGCGATCCAGAGGGGCATACCAAACTTATATTTGCAGTGGAGGATACCGAAGAGGGATGTTGCAGTCGCGGCGAAGGCTGGAGGTCTTATGAGCCCGGCGAGTTCCCCTTGAAACGCTGGCTTCATATTGCCTACCAGCTCGTCGTGAAAAAAGACGGCACACACCGCACCCAATTTCTAGACCGATTCGGTGGGGGGAGACGTCGCTTTAGCGGCAAGATGGGACGCACCGAGGCGCCGCTATTCATTGGAGGCGCGCCCACCGTGACATTCGAAAACGACGAATGGGGCACATGGAACACCGACTTCTTCGGCAACCCGATACTCGAATCCATGAAAGGCTACATCGACGACATTCGCATCACCAAAGGCTGGCGGTATGGACCCGGTAACATTCGCCCCCAACGCAAGTTCCGCGTGGAGGAACGCACCATCGCCCTCTGGCGCTTTGAGGAAGGTCCCGGCGCCCCCTTCTATCGCGATTCTTCTCGAAACGGTTATACGCTTTTCCCCGGCGGTTCGCTCCCCGTTCAACCGCTCGCAACAAGGGCAACCACCTGGGGAAGTCTAAAACGGAACACGTTTTAACCATGCCAAAATGGAAACGCTGCCTCGCCGAAGCCGCCCCTATCGCCATCGGCGTTGTTTTCCTACTCGCGGTTGCTTTCAAGCCCCATATTTCCCTGATCCCCGCAGCCCCCACATGGGGAGCCATCCTTAAAGAGCATTTCTGGAAAGAGCTGTCCTTTCAGCCGAATATCCAAAAACTGCTTGAACGGCTTTCACACAAAGACCTGAAAAAGGCGGCGCAACACTCTTACCCCGCCGTTCCGCACCGCGTTTCCGATGATGCACCGCGCGCGCAAATCAAGACAGGAATTACCCTGCATATCAACGCTTTTGACGAAATCCCCGTGGAAAAGACGGATTGGCGGACGCAACTCAACGCTTTGAAAGAACACGGCGGAAGGCTGTCCGTCACCTATGAGATGCTGAAAGCCCCATAATCGTGCTAAAAGCCGTCCGATTGTCTATCCCGATCTGTTTCTTGGCAGGTCTCCTATACGCGCAAAGCGCCGGGGATTTGCAACCTCTGTTTTTCTACCCCGCTGCAATCCTCGCCGGCGCCGTTGTCTGTTATCTTTGGAAAACTGTTGTTCAAGCCCCCCTACTTCCCTACGCCGTCCGTGCAAGCGGCCTTGGTTTCGTCTGCGCTCTTTATTTAATCTGTAGCGGCAATTTCACCGAGACACCGCCGCCCGTCATCGCAAACGCTGCCCCTATTGCCCTATATGCCTGCCTCACGTTTTTCGTGCTATTCCTAATTCATCGCCTTTGCCGCCGTGTACACTCCGGTCGAAAATGGGCGGCAACCCTGTTGGCACTCTACCCCGCTTCCATGGTTATCGCTACTCTGGCAGTGGAAGATACAACAGGACAAGAATCAACCCGTTTCCGTTTTGGCGCAGTCATAGAACAAATCAATGTTAAGGGAATTTCACCCCCCTTCCAAACCTACCGATATCATGCACTAACGCGAACCGCCGAAATAGCAGATTTGACAATCCAAAGCGTCTACCTGAGTATTGACTCTCCCACCCAAACCCTAAACACCGCTTTTCTTGAAGTTGTCGAAGACGACGGCACAATCCGATACGCTGTGCCGCACGCCGTTCACCTCGACAATGCAACCTTCGTATCCGAAGGGGAAACCGTAGACGCACAACTCGTCATAATCACCCATGGCAAAACGCCCTACCATTGGGATGTGTTTTACTGCCCTTTGTAGTCCCTATTCTTTCATCAGCCCACCGATTGCCACGGACATGAAATCGAGTTCAGGGGTCACACTGGTACTGCCTTTAACTGTCTATCCCACCCCAGCGTGTCGTGCCTGCCACCCGTGCCCGTATCCAAGTCCCTCTTGCCGCCCCGCTTGGTTAATCGTCAGCTCGCTAATCACCCCTATTATTACCTCGAACCCGACAACTTCCCACTCCGCACCGTTTTTTTTGCCGCCGCCAAGCTATCTTCCTTGTCATACGCCCACCCACTGTCTAGCAGCTATCGCAAGCGTATCCTCCAGTCCAGCGTTCACTCCGCCCTTGTTCGCGTTTCGCCATAAACCAATCAGCCTGTCTGACGTTTGACTTGGCATGAACGCGCAAGCGAATAGCCATATGACGAAGTGAAACAAAGGCAACTAACGGAGAAACCGAGTTTTTGGCTCACGTTCGCTAAATTTTAGAGCCTGTTTGAATAATCAGTAGCAAAGCCATTTTTTGTCGCTTATAAGAAGGTTTTTCATGCATTTATTGTTGTCTACTACATGCCTGTGGGATTTCTATCGCGTTAAGATCTCTATCGCACTCCCTATTCAGTCGCTTGATCCTATCCGGTCACTTGATCACTCGTTATCCACTCGCTTGATCCCCGCTGGGGCTTTTAAAAATGCCGGTGGGCATGGGATCTCTATCGCACTCGCTATCCACTCGTTTGATTCCACCCTACAAATGTAAAAAGTCGAGCTAAGTAAGGAACCGACTGCGCAGAATCTCATGGTTCGAGTTTCTCCGCTAACCACCGAGTTCTTCAATCAATACTTTGTCGGCAGGAACTATAGCTATCGGTTAGATTCTTGGTAGGGCATGGATCCGAAGTATGAGGCGGCCTACATCCGAGATGCGCCGATTGGGTTGCTGTTGCAGGCAGGGGCGCGGGATGGGATGCCGGGTCAAGAAACCGATTTCTTACAATGGGTTGTTCGTTAAAACCTTGGCTCAAGTCGAAAGAAAGTGCAATGAGACTTTGAGAAACCGAGTTTTCAAGAAAAAACTCGGTTTCTGGCACATACTCTTTACATGAGCAAAAACCTTAGTGTCCGCCAACCTCGCCGACCTCAATGTCAATCTCGTCCCGATTTCGGATTCGCTCGACCAACCCATCGCGAATGTCGACAATTCGATCTGAGACATCAAGCATCTTCAGGTCATGGGTTGCGGAGATGACAGTAACGCCTTTTCCACGGTTGAGGTCCCTGATCAGGTCGATGATTTCACGGCCGGTGATTGTATCAAGGTTGGCTGTGGGTTCATCTGCCAAAATGATGGTCGGGTCGTTAGCAAAAGCGCGGGCAATGGCGACGCGCTGGCGTTGTCCACCTGACAGCTCGTCGGGCCGGTGATGACTTCTATCGCCCAATCCGACCAGATTCAGCAATTCCTCTCCCTTTCTGTTCCGATCCCTGTTTGATAATCCGGCAAAAATCATTGGCAAGGTCACGTTTTCCAGCGCGCTCATGACCGGCAGCAGGTTGTAACTTTGGAAAATGTAGCCGACCCTATGGCAGCGAAACCATGCAATCTGGGAGCGTGAGAGTTGAGACATGTCCTGCCCATCGATGTAGACCCTGCCTCCGGTGGGACCATCTAAAGCACCAATCATGTTGAAGAGGGTTGACTTGCCGGAACCGGAGGGGCCCATCAGTGAAATATACTCCCCACGCGCAATCTCAATGTTGATTCCGTCAAGCGCGCGGACTATGTTAGTTCCCATACGGTACTCTTTAACGACATCTTCGGTTTTCACGACAGTTTCTGCCATTCAGTTTCTCCTCGGGTTGTTTTGACTCATCAACCCTATGCCTCAATCTATGAATCGCTCTTACGACGCATCTTGGTATCTCGAATTACACTTCTGTGCGCATCGCCTCGGCAGGAGGAAGTTGCGCGGCACGCCACGCCGGGAAAGCCGCGCCGATAACCGATAGAACCATACCGAGCAGGCAACCGAACAGGATAAGTACAATGATACCGAGTCTCATGGGCGCTTCTTCGGGGTTCGCGGGCAGCAAAGGGAAGTAGAAGAAGAGATCGAGTCCGTGGTTCTTGAGTCCCAGTAGGATTGACCCGACAGCCCCAATCAGTGCACCGATAAGCGCTCCGGACAAGCCTTGGAACCCCGACTCCAACAGGAACAACCGTACGACGAAGCGATCCAAAGCGCCCAAACACTTCATGGTGCCAATCTCTTGAAAGCGTTCGGTAACCGCCATAAGCATGGAGTTTGCGATTCCCACTACGCAGACAATGAGCGACATTATAATCAGCCAGATGTCTTTTGTAGATATACCCTGTTCCTGTTCTTCTTCAAGACTCGTAATCTGTTCGGTTCTGCCACTCTCCTGCATTGCCAAATCGATCTCGTTGTTGGTCCAGACGGAAACCAAGAACGCAATCCCCAGTGTAATACCTGCGGTGGTAATGATTGAGCGCCCAAATCGAATCTTCAAACTTTGAAAGCTGATGCGCAATGATTCGCCAAAAGGTAGTTCAATCTGTTGTTCTATCTGTGTCGATCTTTCCAACTTCTATGCCTCCAGATCCATGAACATGGATGATGTCGTCACTTCGCTATGTGAAGAGATGCTTTTATTTTCTTCGAGACTATAAATCTGTTTGGTGCTACCGCTCCCAATTGATGATAGACTTATATAATTTTACCATGTTATGCGAGCGAAGTCAAGGTGTGGAGATTGGCGTGAACACGAATTGAGATTGATTCACGCCGAAGTCACGGGTAGTGGTTTTCCCGGATGAATGCGATGGCATGATAACTATCCCAAGTTGCCACCTTTGTAGCACGAGGATCTCTATCGCACTCCTTATCCAGTCGCTTGATCTGTTAGATTGTGCTTCTGGTGCGTAACTCACGCGCAAACTGACAGATCAAGTGAGCGAACAACGAACGCGATAGAGATCCCTTTCGCTACGAAATTTCCGCAATTAATGGGTCATTTTCAATAAAAAACGATGGTACATGTCCATAATCTTGTAAGTAGCAACTTGCGTTAACTACGTATTCAGAAATCTCTCAACCGACTGAAGCTTTCCCACAGTCAACGGCTACAGCATACTCCCGATTTTTCCACTTGTCAATGGAAAAGTTCAGGGGAAACGCATCTAATTATATGGGATATCCCATGGCGGTGGAATGTACGATTAATGTTGTGTTTCACTCAAATTTTGGCAGGTTCAGACAAAGTGGGGACTCGAAAACGCCTCTAAGAGCCTGTTTGAAAAGTACAATTTGTAGGGTGCGCACTGCGCACCAGCCTTTAAGAGCCCCGGAGGGGCGGCAGGTGTATAGATACTGCATATGGCTCTGCTGCCGACTATTCAAACAGGTTCTAAGATTAACGATCATTAACGAATTTTGTTCAACCCAACCTACGACTAGTCGGTCGCGTGATTGAAGTGGACGCTCTATAAACGTAGTTGCAACAATTTGGCAACAGGGAGCTTCGCTTGTTTCCGGCGCTATGCTGTGCTATCATTACATCAGATTAGATTGAAACCCCCAGAACTTCACACTTGATTCTCAACAATGCCGGGTACGAGTCCGAGACCCTTTGGACCAGCAATTCTCATTTTGGGACCAAAACCCTTATGAAGCCGAGCCAGCTTTGAGTTTGTCGCTTCAGAAGAGCGTTGTGTTGAATGCGCGATTTGCTGGGAATCGTGAAGCTCGACGCATCTTAGCCCCAGCGGGGCGGCAGGTTTATAGAAGCGCGATGCCACCACAACCAAAGCCCCAGCGGGGCGACAGGTGTAAAGGTTGAATTCGCACAAAATCATAAGTTTCTAACCCAGAAATAACATCAAATGAGTCTGCGTCCTACTGTCCAAACAGGCTCCAATAGGCACAATCGCCCGGCGAATTCAAAATGAGAATCACTGCCTTTGGACATGGGGAGAGGAGAATAGCGATGTATCCGAAAAAGTATGCGGGACCCAACGAGGATGTGTTGGAAGCACAAGCAAGGGTCTGCACGGGGCCCCATCAAACACGCCCTATGGGGGCGAAACCCACAGATACGATACAACCGGATGCAATCCTCAACGCCATCCTGCAGTCTGTGAGGGGCGGACGTCTACCCGAACAAGCGGTTTCAGAGGCACAGATGGGAGCGTTCTTTGCGGCAATGACGATTCGAAGATACTTTCCGGCGGAGACACGGTGGAACGCTTGCGAAATTGAGGCGTTTGAGAGGTTCAGAACCCAGCTTGAGACAGAACTTCCCGAAGAGATTCTGTTCATCATGAACCCTAATCGTGGATATACGCCTTTGACCCTTGAAGAGGAAACCGTTACCCGAGCGACGGAGAAGATTCTGAGAGGTAAGCATCTGAGTTACAGTGAAACGCGCGCGATGGGGGAAGCAATTCTGAGCGAGAACGTAAAGCCTGCATTAAAGGCAGCCGCACTGATTGGACAACGGATGAATCGTGAAACTTACGACGAGGTGCGTGGATATTTGGATGCGTTTCTGGGTCCAGAACAGGTACGGCAAGTTTCGGTGGATTCGCTGACGCATTTCGGAGAGCCGTTCGATGGGGCGACCCGCTATTTTCGTCCAACGCTCTTTGTAGCTGCCGTACGTGCCGCCCTTGGCGAAGCGTCGGTATTGCACGGGGTTGACGAGATGCCGCCGAAAAGCGGAGTGACGGAAGAGGGAATTTTGCGGGTGCTAGGTGCTCGGACAGACCTCAGTCTTGACGAGTCGAAGGCGTTGATTGAGGATGGGAATGTCCGTTTTGCATACGTGAGTCAACGAGAATATTCTCCGGCGGCTTACGGTATTCGCGAGTTGCGGGTGCACATCAAGAAGCGTCCACCTTGGGCGGCAACGGAAAAGGCGCAGCAACTGTTCAAGTCACCCAACGCAAACTATTGCGTCATCGGCTATTACCATCCCGGCTACGAAGAGCCGCTGCTGAATCTCGCGTGGGAGCGCGGATTTCAAGCCGCACTCGCCGTAAGAGGTGAGGAGGGGACGAGCCACTACACCTTGCGATTGGGCAAGCCATCCACGGAAGATTTCATGGCGGTCAACTACTCGCAAGGATTTCGAAGAATTGATGGGCAGCGTAAGGATTTCAGGCTTGATGTCAATCCTCAGACATTTGGATTCAACTATGAGCGCAACCCGCGAATGGGTTCAGTAAGTCCCGAAACCTTTGCGGAAGCCGGATTAGCAGCGTTGTCCGGAGAAAGGGGACATGTCTACGATCGAATTGTGCTTAATGCCGCGATGACCGATTATTTGTTGGGAATCTGCCCCAATGTAGATGAAGCTCTCCAGCGCGCCAGGCATGCCATCAACAGCGGCTGCGCTTCGGCACACTTACGCGCCTACATTGAGAAGTCCAAACTGGTTTGAGGCGCATTCGCCGTGATTTCTTTCTCGAAATCTACAGCTCCGCATTTAGAACTTGTTTGAAAAGTACATTTGTAGGGTGCGATCAAAGGAGCGAAAAGCGACTGCGATAGAGATCCCCTGCGCACCAGCCTCTAACAGCCCCAGCGGGGATCAAGCGAACGAATAGTGAGTGCGATAGAGATTCCACAGGTATATAGCAGACAACGCTAAATACATGACGAAACTTCCCACAAATGACCTTTCTACCGATTATTCAAACAGGTTCTTAGCAATAATTCAAGTTTATCTCGTGTGCGGATTTTCCGAAGTCTTTTCCGCCGCGGCGTTGGCGATTTCGTAGATGGCTTCGTCAGGTTTGACGTACCCCAGACGCCGCGCAAGTTGCTCTTTGGCAAGTTCATCCGTCTTCAGTTTTTCGACGTGAGCCTTTATCAAATCGCGTTCTACTACAAGATCCTTCAACTCAGCCTGAGAACGCTCTTGAAGATACCGAGCCTCTTGCCAATCCTGATATTCCTGTGAGAGATTTAGTATGCTTGCAGCTAGAAGCGGAGCTGCAAGGACGCACAGGACTAGTTGAAATATACGCATGGTTTTCTTTCCTTTTAATAGTTATAGAGTAATTTTAAGGGCTATCTGCGTTGAAGTTTGTACATAACCAGATGGATGCTCAACCGAGAGAAGAGATCTCTATCGGAGTTCTATCACAGTCGCTGCGGAATAGCTATCAGGATTTGCTGTCGGATTTCTATCGCCTTCGCTGTTCGCTCAGTTGATTCCCCGCTATTCGATTGGTCGATCTGTGCGCTCGTTTGACCTCCGTTGGTCGCTCCATAATGAGTCGCTTGATTTGCTCGATTTCTAGATTTCATCAGATTCTCTATATTAACCCAAGTTGCCGCCTTTGTAGCACGATCTGTTAGATTGTGCTTCTGGTGCGTAACACGTGCGCAAACTGACAGATCAAATGAGTGAACAACGAACGCGATAGAGATCCCTTTCGCTACGAAATCTCCGCGATCAATGGGGCATTTTCAATAAAAAACGATGGTACATGTCCATCGTCTTGTAAGTAGCAACTTGCGTATATTACTAAGTGGTTCATTCGCTAAGTGTTTAGTGCTTACGAAACTGGCAAAATACACCCGTTCTACACCCCGGTAGGTGCGGTTTCTAACCGCACCGGCACCCAACACTAACCATATTTTTTTGGAAAATAAACCACTAAGGCGTGTTGGCATTTGTGCGAAGCGGAGTGACGTGGTAAGGTCGAAGTTCCCACTCCCATCGATCAACGGGTTGGGAGACCCAACCCCTACGAAGGAGAATGTGTGTGTACACCCCCTCGATTATCTGGTTGTGATGAATGTCAACAGAGCCTAGCTAATTGTTTCGGCATTTTAGGCGCTCTGAAGATTGTAGAAAACGTCCTCTCCTCCGAATAGCGCCTGTTCACCGAGTTCCTCCTCAATCCGTAACAACTGATTGTATTTGCACGTCCGATCTGTTCGGCAGAGGGATCCCGTTTTAATTTGCGCGGCATTCGTTGCTACGGCTACATCCGAGATTGTTGTATCCTCTGTTTCTCCGGAACGGTGCGATATCACGGCTGTGTAGTTGGATCTCTTTGCAAGTTCGATTGCGTTTAGCGTTTCGGTCAAGGTGCCAATCTGATTTAACTTGATAAGAATCGAATTGCCAATGCCCTGATCGATTCCCCGTTGCAGTCGATTTGTATTTGTCACAAAAAGATCGTCACCGACGAGTTGAACTTTGTCGCCGATGGCGCGTGTCAACATTTCCCACCCTTCCCAGTCGTCTTCCGCCAAGCCGTCTTCAATTGATATAATCGGATATAGCTCGGTAAGCTTCGCATAGAAGTCAACCATCTCTTCCGAGGATTTATCGGGCTTGACCTCCGCTTGAAGCCGATAGGTACCTTCTTTATAGAATTCACTTGAAGCGGGATCCAATGCCAACAACACGTCCACACCCGGAGTATAGTTTGCTCGTTCAATTCCCTCCATAATTACGAGCAGCGCTTCTTCATTCGATCCGAGGTTTGGTGCGAATCCGCCCTCATCACCGACAGCGGTACTGTAATCTCGTTCGCGTAGGACGGTTTTCAGGTTGTGGAAGATTTCCACACCCATACGTAATGCCTCGGAAAACGAGGCGGCGCCCGTTGGCATAATCATGAACTCTTGGATGTCCACATTATTGTCCGCATGTGAGCCGCCGTTCAAGATATTCATCATCGGGAGCGGAAGCTCCTTCGCATTGGCACCGCCGATATATCTATAAAGCGGAATCCCAAGATGATTGGCGGCAGCTCTGGCAACGGCAAGGGAAACACCCAAAATTGCGTTTGCGCCAAGTTTTCCTTTATTTGTTGTTCCGTCAAGATCAATCAGTTTTTGATCTATGGCAGTCTGACCGGTAACGTCGGATCCGACCAACTGCCCGGCAATAGTGGTGTTGACATTTTCAACCGCTTTCCTCACTCCTTTCCCGAGGTAACGGGATGGGTGAGCGTCACGGAGTTCCACCGCCTCGTGTTCGCCGGTTGACGCGCCCGAGGGTACGGCTGCTCGTCCAATTTTGCCTGACTCTAAACTAACGTCAACTTCGACCGTCGGGTTTCCTCGAGAATCCAATATTTCGCGAGCATGTACGTTTTTTATTATTGACACTCAGTCCTCCATATACGATATACAATTCTTATTAAATTGGAGCTTACGCAAGTTGCATCATTCCATGAGAAGAGTTAGAGGTGAAAAATATTGCGTAATACGTATGAAAAGCGGTGCGCATCACGCATAACGAATCGCCATTGCGAAGCACCAAAGCATTCAACTGCGTAAGTCGTGTAAGTTTTTTGGGTGTATCTATACTCCGCGTTGTCAGAAATTGCGTCTTCTGTAGGATCAAACGAGCGGATAGCGAGTGCGATAGAGATCCCGCGATCTCCAGGTCGCGACCCTTGTACGAGGGAACTCCGATTCCCGACCTGCTGGTGCTACGTAAGTCCTATTAGAAACAATAACACTGGAAAAGAAAGCGCGATAATACCCAACGCAAAGTATATCTCATTCTTCAATTACAAACTCAAAGAGGAGATACGAACTTGCTAGATACACAAAACTGAATATGACCAACATCGAAATCCAAAAATTTCCCTCGAGTCCTCCCGTCGTTAGTAGTGATACCGTACATTTCGCCCCAGCCATGATGACCGGGAATATCAGTGGCAGCAGGATGACAGACAAAAGGCTCTCCTTGCCGTGCGTGCTGGTGGAAATGCCCGAAATCGTTACACCAACTGCGCAGAAGCCGAGCGTGCCTATAATGAGCACGCCGATTAGTTTCATTAATGTGCCTAGCGTCAACGTGTCCAGTGCCTCCAAGAATTGGAGTGCGACCGGGGTTATTACGGCTTCCAAGACAGCCAGGAGGATGAGATTGCTTACAACTTTAGACAGATAGAGATTGCTCGGATCGACTCCGGTTAATCTAACTCCTTGCAACGCTCCACTGGTCCGCTCAACATCAAAAGACCTGTTCAACAAGATAATCCCCGCGAAGGCAAATGCTGCCCACAGTACACTGGCAGCGAGTTTCCCTCGATCTTCAACGTCTTGAGGAAATAGTGGTCCGAATGCAAGACTAAAGATTAGCACGACGAGCACGCTGAAAACGAAGATTAAAACCAAGGTGTCTTTCGTGCGAAAGAAGAGTGCAACATCTTTGCGAACTAGCCAACCGATTTGGTGGAATGTCTTCATTTCATCTGGTGTTGTTTAAGGCTCTCATTATATCGGAGGGACAATTCATCAAGCGCGATTTCGTCTTTTTTAGCAATCGACTTGAGTTGTGCGTCTAGCAAAAAAAGGAATCGTGTACCTGCGAGATAGCCCAACTGTGTCTCGTGCGTTGTCAGCACAATTCCTTTGCCCTGTGTGCGTTCGTGATGAATTCGATCCAACACAAATTGCTTTGCAGCGACATCAAGGCCTGAAAAGGGTTCATCAAGAAACAGAAGGGTCGGGTCATGTATGAGAGCTTTGGCAATCATAAATCGCTGAATCATGCCGCGCGAAAAGATTTCCATCCGCTCGTGCGCAAACTGTGTCAGCCCAACCTCGTCAAGAAGGGTAGTGATTCTCCGCTCTAACGAATCAACCGCGTATAATTTTCCAAAAAACCTGAGGTTTTCGTAGGGAGTCAATTCAAGATAGGCAAGTGGTTCGTGCACTACGACGCCGAGCATTTGACGAACACATAAAGGGTTGTCAAGGGCGTTCGCGCCTGCAATCTGTAGATTGCCGGATGCGGGTTTGAGAAGAGTTGAAAGAATTCCGATGAGCGTCGTTTTTCCCGCCCCGTTGGGCCCAAGAATCGAGACAACTTCGCCGGGCTGAACCTCAATGTCCACATCGTCAAGAACCGTACGATGACCAAAGCGTTTTGTTATTTTGGTCGCTTGAAGCAACATAGTGGGCTAATAATGGAAGAGGACGGGTGAACTCCGCACTGTCAGAAATTGCATCTTCTGTAAGATCAAACGAGCGGATAGCGAGTGCGATAGAGATCCCCGATCTCCAGGTCGCGACTCTTGTACGAGGGAACTCCGATTCCCGACCTGATGGTGCTACGTAAGTCCTATTAGAAACAATTATCACTGGAAAGAAAGCGCAATAATACCCAACGCAGAGTATAAATTGGTTGTGGCAAAAGTCGTGTCATTGTGTGCCGAAGCGGCGTTCTCTATTGATCGAGGATAATCGTGTGAGTCGTTTATTTATACGAATTTTTTGGGTGAGGGTTACGAGGAGGTGCGATCTTAGGGGGCAAAAGCGGGGAAGGGAGGATTAACAGTCGTTAGCATTTTTATGACGAAATAGTATTAGAACTTATTTTATCAGCAGGTGGCAAGCCATTCTTATGGCCATCTGAAGAGAGATTATTCATGTTTTTGCAATTGTCTGCAATATGCTTTTGATATCTTGATCGTACTGAGATGTCTATCGGAGTCTACTATCGCACTCCTTAAACAGTTGCTTGATTGATCGTTATTCACCTAACTTCACTAGTGCCTCCGCTGCCCAGAATTTGAAATCGATGCTGTCGTTGCCTCCGATAACTTCGATGAGAATAGGCAGGATACGTCTATCTCCTAACTCTGCTAACACGACTGCTGCAGTTCCTCGTAACGAATTGTTATCCACGACGGCTCCAACCCCTCGCAAGTAATCGTCACCCTCGTTGAGAACGTTTATCAAATAGGGAATGCCACGTTTATCACCGAATTTCGTCAATGCTTCAGCGGCACGTACTTTTACAGAGCCCTCCATCAATCTATGTAGCTCATCCATAGGAGCATCACTATGCCACTTCATGTAGCCATTGTGATTGTTGATAGTATTTATCAAGGCCGGTATAGCGCGATTGTCCCCAAGCTCACCCAACGCTATTGCGGCTTCTTGTCGTGCAGAATTGCGCCACGGACCGCTAAGGATTCCAATCAATGCAGAGACGGCACGCTTATCTCCATTCTGTCCTAACGTTATTGGGCCGCCCGCAGAGAGTGCCACGTTGCTATTATTGTTGAGGGCATCTAGCAAGGCGACGACACCGCGCTCATCTCCCAACTCGCCCAACGCTTCTGCTGCCCTCGCTTGCGCCACATTACTGTCGTCGTTGAGAATGTCTATTAAGACGGAGACGCCGCGCGCGTTTCCCAATTTTCCTAACGCTTTTGCGGCACGCACTCGGTCGTAATCACGACTATCGTCAAGGACGTTCATCAGAGCTGGGACGGCTCTCGCATCACCTATCTCTCCCAGTGCGTCTACGAAGAACTGCAATCCTAGCACGTCAGCATCACGGAGGGAATTTATTAAGTAAGGGACCGCACCCTCGGCCTTCAACTTGCCAAACACCTTGGCAAGGGACCATTGCACAGTTTCATCGCTTTCATTGAAGATGCGTATTAAGGCGGGAACTGCACGCGTGTCCGCCAATTTTTCCAATGAACTGGTAAGACAACTTATGAGGCGAATTTTGGACATGCCCGAATAGTTTGCGGAAGATGCTATTTCTCCCAAAAAATTTATCAATGAAGGAACAGTTTTCTTGTCCCCCAAATTACTCAGCGTCTCAACAGCGAAGGATTGAATCGATTCGTCATTATTGTTCAGTGCGCCCCGCACTATCTCAAGTAGCAATTCAGGCGAATTTTCTTCACTCAGCTTATAATATCTGTAATATTCCTCGAATGCTTCACTAGTTCGGCCATCTACAGCGAGCACTCTCACTAGCATGGAACGCCCAACCGGTTTTTCAGGGTATTCCCGAATAAAGTTATCAATCATTTTCAGGACTCTTTCGTGCTCTCCATCTTTGAGGGACACACTTCCTACGGTGAGCAACCTCTCCAACATGGCATACCCAATCGGTTTTGCTGGATATCGCTGAATGTAGCCATCAATTAGTTCAAAAGCTCGCTCAAAGTCGCCCACCTTTAGAAAAGCATCTGTTTTCTCTTCTAATTCTGATTTCCCATAACTATAGCTTGGAAATGTCGCCTGAAGGCACATGAGTACAACCACCCCCCCAAGGCTCATTATTGTGGTGTTCAATCGCCTCATTCTGTGTTTCTTTGACTGTTGGATACTAGGAATCATATTCACCTCTCAGATTTTGGAGTGATTGCTGACCCTCTAAACATAATGAGAAGTAGCCTGTAGGTACATTTATCTCGGGTGTGTGCGTACCAGACACTTTGGTCCTAATCGCATAATGTGATTGGATTAACCCCATTGTTTCGTTTATACATTGCGCTCCGCTGGAGCGCGGAAATCATGTGTATCGCATTCTATCGACATATCGCTCCTCTGGAGCGAAAGTATCTGTCGGGTTGTTGGTACTTTTGTGTCTTTGGTTTGCTGAAGATACTCTCGCCCAGTGGTTGCTTAGTTTGCTAATCCTTGATTTCTGTATAATCTGCTGAATCCGTCATCTAGACAGTATTTATGCATACGCCTCATTTAACTAAGAGCCTGCTTGAATAATCGGTAGCAAAGCCATTTTTGGTCATTTGTAGGAAGTTTCTTCATGTATTTATTGTTGCCTGCTACATACCTGTCGCCCCGCTGGGCTAGGGTACACGGGACTTTGGCGTTTCTATACACGTTCCGCCCCGCTGGGGCTTTTAGAGGCTGGTGCACAGTGCACACCCTACAAATGTACTTTTCAAACAAGCTCTAAGTGCGGGACGCGGTTTTATTGATTTTATAACCCAAGTTGCTACTAACAAAGATTTTAGACATGTACCATCGTTTTTAATTGAAAATAGTCCATTAATTGCGGAAATTTCGTAGCGCGAACTGTCCGTTTGCGCATCACAAGCACAAACTGACAGATTGTGCTACGAAGGTGGCAACTTGGGTTACATAAGAAAACAGCCTGAAATCGTGGTGCGGATTTCAGGCTGTCTAAGATTGAATCTGGAGCTAAAGATTCGGCTACGTTGGGTGCGGAGGATTCGGATTACATCATTTTCCGGATGATTGCCGCGCCTTGTTCATTTGTTACGCCGAGATTTCGATGGGCAAGAGGACCGCCTTCGCCAAGAACGGGTTCGGCCTCATCCAACGTAGGACGGCTCGTGTCGTGATAAAATAACCCGGTCGGAATCTCGTCGCCCCATGCCATTGAGTGCTCGATGGCGGCTTTCCAATCTGTGGGGTCGTGACCCGCGTCTTCAAGTTTGGTGACCGTCTGTTTGAAGAACGCGAAGGTGTTGTCCTTGTTGTAGGTGATGCATGGGCTAAAGACATCGATCAAGGCAAATCCTTTGTGTTCCATGCCCCTATACATCAATTCCGCGAGATGCTTGGTGTCTCCACTGAATCCTCTAGCAACATAGGATGCGCCGGTCACAATTGCCATCGCCAGGGGGTTGACGGGACCCTCAACGCTGCCGAAGGGCGTACTCTTGGTCTTCATGCCGATTCTACTTGTAGGAGAAACTTGCCCCGTGGTCAGACCATAGATTTGATTGTTCATAACTACATACAGCAGATCGACGTTTCGCCGCATGGTATGAACAAAATGGTTACCGCCGATGCCGTAGCCGTCTCCATCACCGCCGGTAGCGATCACCGTCAAATCATGGTTGGCGAGTTTGACCCCTGTCGCCACTGCCAACGCCCGCCCGTGGAGGGTGTGCATCCCGTAGGTGTTGATGTAACCCGGCAGGTTTGACGAACAGCCGATACCACTAATCGTGACGTATTCGTGAGGTTCACGTCCCAGCTTCGCGCATGCCAATTCAAGTGCTCTGAGAACACCAAAATCCCCGCATCCCGGGCACCAGTCGGGGGCTACTTCTCCCTTGAAATCCTTTGCTGTCGGGGCCGCTTTAATGGGTTTATCCGATGCCATGTTGTCCTCCTCCCTTAATTAGACTACAATCTCTTGATATGGGACATACAGGTCGGTTTTGCCAGCTACCTGCTCTTTGACTCCATCCACAATATGGTGCGGCATAAACGGTTCGCCGTCGTACTTGCGAATGTGGCCATCAGCATCAAAACCGGTTTCACCGCGCAAGTAACGCGCGAATTGCCCCGTTAAGTTGTTTTCTACGATAATCGTCCGCTTGGCTTTCGAGAGCGCCTGTGTGATTTCCTCCACATGCAGCGGCACAATCCATTTTATGGCGAGTTGGTTGGTAGGTATTCCCTCCTCAATTAAGAGGCTTGCGGCTTCCTCAATCACACCTTTTGTGGTTCCCCAACCGATGAGGGTAACCTCCGCGTCCTCCGGTCCTTCCAACTCGGGCGGGTCGATTAGTGAGACGACGTCTTCCATTTTCCGCTGGCGTTTCTCGACCATAGCGCGGCGTTTATGCGGATTTGTGAACTCGTCACTGATTAACCCTCCGTCCTCATCGTGTTCATCCGTCGCGACGACATGTAAGTGTCCCGGTGTACCGGGAATTGCCCGCGGCGAGATGCCGCTCTCTGTAAGCTTGTAGCGCAAATACTTTTCTCCCGTGTCATTACCTTCGGTGATTAGCTCGCCGCGGTCGATTGGTTGTTCCCAGTTGATGTCGTCCGGATCGACAGTTGCGTAACCCTCTGACACTGAAAGATCGGTGATAACAAGACCGGGACACTGGAACTTATCGACCAAATTGAACAACTCCGGAATCGTATTGAAGCTATCTAGTATACTGGTTACCGCGACGATAATCTTTGGAAAATCCCCTTGACTAGCACCCAACATCTGCCATAAATCGCCCTGCTCTGTTTTTGTCGGAACGCCAGTTGATGGGCCAGCGCGTTGGACGTTAATGGCTACCATCGGTATTTCCATCATTCCCGCGCTGCCAACCGCTTCAGTCATAAGCGCAAAGCCGCCGCCGGAAGTGGCGCACATGGCACGACAACCGGCGTGCGCGGCACCAATCACCATATTTATGACGCCAATCTCATCCTCGACCTGTCTAACCATGATTCCCAAGTCGTTTGCATTTTCAGCCATCCAGTGAAGAACACCGGTGGAAGGGCTCATCGGATAGGCGCAGTAGAAATTGACACCGGCAGCAGCGCCACCCATTGCGAGCGCCTCGTTGCCGCCGACCTGAGCCAGAGGCTTGTCTTTCTCCGGGAGTGGGGTAGAGAAGGGAACGAAATTTTCTACGGAATACTCATACGCGGCACGAGCTACATCGACGTTTTCGTCAACGACAGCTTGTCCTTTTCGCTTAAATTGAAGCGTCAGGATGTCCTCCAGCAACTTAAACTCTAAGCCAAGTAGATGGAGTACGCCAGCAAGCGCCACCGTGTTCTGCACCAACTTATTCCGATTGTTGTTACTAAGCTCCTTTACCGGCATTGGACACAGTTGAAGTCCTTCAGAAGCGTCCCCGGGCTTGATAGTATCACTGTTGAAAATCGCCGTTCCGCCCGGTGCAACATGCTGAAGGTGGCGATCCATGGTGTCTTGGTTCAAACAGAACAACAGATCAATCTTATCCCCGTGACTTGTTACCGGTTCTGTGCTGATTCGTGTGGTCAGGAAGATGTGACCGCCACGGATGATAGACTGATAGGAATTGTAAGAAAAAAATTGGAGACCGCGACGTGCGCAGATTCTAGCGAGAATATTGCCGGGGGTAGCGATTCCCTGCCCCGCGGACCCGCCAATAGCAATCGCGAAGTCAAATTTTGCCATCATTTGTCCTTTCTTGCCAAAAAGTTCCCACTTTTGTATTAAATGAACATATCATTATTATGCATAAAACAACGCTTTTGTTCAGGTTGCCGTTATCGTTTACGTCACTGGTCAGATATGTTTTAATGGTTGGGTGATACCGATTGGTGGGAAACTTGGCAACACTCAGTTATAAGGATACCACAACTGCACTTGCGATTTCAACAGAATTCTGTATTTTGTGCAGGGGGATTGCATCTGATTGTTAGATGTAGAGGCGGCTCTACTTCGGTCTTGGTCGGTCATGCCACGGGCCTTGTCGGACATCTGCCGGTCGCCACGCCGAATCGTCTCGCTCTCGGATAAGCGGAAACTATTCCAATTTCCCTGTCTCGCCTTTTTTGTTCATACTGCCGCGCCATACTTCTACTTGTGTATCCCACCAGATAAAGTGTACGATTCGGTTTTTGACAGTTTTCCATCTGCCGTGGCGGTCGAGTACACGTACAACTTGACGGCGCGAGCCGAGCATAATCGGGTCGTCTCGTGCGCCGGTGTCTCGCACCAAATCCGAAAGCTCTTGAAGTCGGCTCATTGTTCTACTAGCTGAAAGTTCGGTCAGATGAGCGATAATGGAAGCGTAGGCGTGCAGGTAAGGAGTTTGGGTGTCTTCGCCTAAGCGCGTCCGAAAACCGCTTAAAACGCGAATATGAGCATCTTTTCTCCGTCACACTCAGGTCTTTTATGCGTTCTTGAGGTTTTGCCAATCAATTTGCGATTTCTGATTGGATGCACGAAACGTCACTACTTTTCACATATCCACCTTTTCATTTGCCCCTTCTTACTTCCAATGCCTCCCGTGGCATGTATCACCCGTTGAGATTGTCTTTGAATTTCCGTTGATTGTTCAATTGCAATCATATACGGTCTGCCGAGATTGACGAAGATTTCTGAGTAGTCATTCTGTTGTAGATGCCTATCCAATTCGCCACTTACGGTTTGCCGTAACTCCCTGGCATGATCGTTTGTCATGCGCAAATCGTAATCCTCAATTTCGGCATCAGGTGTTATCAGTCCATACTTGGCGGAGAGAATCAGTAAATTCAAGTTAGACGGATAGTATCCTTCTCGCTTAGCCTTCTTTAGCACATCAAAGTTATATCGGTCAAATGCAGGCATCGTTCCGGCACCGCGAGTTTTTGAATCTGTACAACTTACGATTAAGAGATATTTATCGGACATCCTTTACATTCTCCTTATTGGTTATAAATGATTGAGAACATAGGTTAAGCGTCCTTGAAGTCTTGCCCGTCAATCTGTAGGCTGCTGATGGCTGCACGTCGTCATTTCGTTTTTGCTCAATGTTCCCCCATCATTGATAGCGATAGGTGCTTTGGCTAGGATTTCTTATTGAAATCGTCCCAATCTATGCCTAATTGCTCCACAATGTCTCGAACAGTCCAATCTGTAAATTCTCTGTTCCTATAAAATGGCACTGTGGCAGCCTTTTTAGATTGTGGATTGTACCATTGTCTATGAGAACCTTTGCCTTTGGACTTCATTTCCACACAATCGTGTTTCTTCAAAAGTTTCGCAAGGGTTCTATATTTCAAGTGGCGTAAAGAGGGGATTGATCGCGAGGTGATACTTTTTGGGTAGGAACGGTTGCTTCAAACCATAGGTCCGAATCACTGTTTGAGGGGTCTGGAGTTTTCGTTTGAACTTTTGGATTCTCAATTTGCGAGGAGGGCACAATGATTTCCGCCGGCAATTTTTGATTCAATTTTTTGTATATCTCAAGAGTCGAGACAAACGCATCTAGAGCATTGTCCAAAGCCTCATCGAGTGATTTGCCTTCGGTAATAAGCTCAGGTAATTCTACGCATCTGACTGTATACGCATGATTAGGCGAGCTACGCCGCAGTACTATAGTGAACTTATATGTCATGGTGTTGTCGTCCTCTGGCAGAGAGGTAGGATACATCGGCCCTGTCATGGCCGAGTGTCTATTGAGAATTGCTTTGCTTAGACTGAAAACACAGTTTAGTCCTACAATGGATACAATAGTAGAAGGCGCTTTGTTTATCAGAATTCTGTCTTTAGGAATGCCCTTGCATCCCAATTTCATTGTTTAGTATATAACATGCCGGGCCAACAATCAATGCTTGATAAGCCACCTATGCACTGGATTGAACGAAAGGAGGTTGACCAATGAAAGGACAGACCGAGTTTCTGTTCGCCGCAGACAGATAACAGTTTGATTTCGGCGAATGCTCAAGTGCCGAAGGTTACGCCCAACTCGACACGTCACAGGAGGCGCCATATTACGGAACTGGGCGAATCCGCATGACCTAAAAATCGTGACTTACGCCGAAGGCGATTTAATCAAGACCACTGCGGAGACCGAAGCCGGATTCATCAAGTTAATCCGCGAGATTGCCGCGATGGACGACTTCCGCGGCATCGATCCGGGGCTTCGTGAGCCAATCGCTCAACGATTCAAGGCGTTTTCGGCGTCGGGTGTTCCAATTTGTTCTAACGCATACACAGCGTGCTCACGAACTCGCTCGGATTCATCATGCAGAGTTTCCGTTAGCACCGGGACGGCGTCGTTCGCGGATTCCCCGAGATGGGCGAGCGCAATGGCCGCGTTGGTACGAACTTCATCATCCTCGTCGCGCAGGGCTTGGGTCAAAGCGGGAACGGCAGGTATGGCGGACTTGCGCATAATACTCAATGCCCTCGCAGCGTTTTCGCGAACGGGTTGATACGAATCGCTCAGCGCTTCAATCAATGCCGGTACAGCGGCTTCCCCCAGTCGTCCGAGGGTATCGGCGGCATTGAGACTTCGGTGCTTTATCTCATCTCCAAGCGCCTCGATTAACTCCGGAATGGCGGGTTCGCCGATCCGCGCAAGAATGTCGGCGGCGCCGTCGCATACATCCCAGATATCGTATCCAAGCGCTTCTATCAGCGCGGGTACGGCGGGGGCGCCGATGTCAATCAACGCAGAAGTCGCGGCATCTTGGGTTTCATCGTCCTCATCGCCCAATTCTTCGACTAACTCTTCTATTTCGCGGCTTTGTTCCATTATTGCTGATCTGTTCTCCGAGTTTTCTCAAGAATGGAGGTAAGGCGATCCACTTGCTCTTTCCGCAAGCGGTTGTACACCCGCTCCGAAATCTCTTTTTTCTTGTACATCTCGTCAAGGCGTGTAACCATCTCAAACCTCGCTATTCGTGCGGAATCGAGGTCCTCGGAACCAAGCTTGTTGATCCAACTCGCATCGGGATTGGTCTGAGTCTTGCCTGATTCGGTTGCGTGAGTTGTGCTCGATCTCACCATGAAGATAGCGGCGACCAAGAAGCCGCTTGCACACGCCGCTGCAAAGGCGATTAGGGCGATCATCTTGGCGTTTGTGGGTTGACCTGCGCTTATCCCCACGTTCCCGTTCGCCGCTGCGCCCGGGGCAACCTTGAAATTAAGACTGGCGGTCTTGCCGATAGGCAACGGGTTGGCGGGGTCGGTGGCGTAAATGGTGTAAATCGTCTCGTGAATCTGTTCTCGGCGACTTGCGCCCAAAATGGAAGTTTGAGGTGCCAGCGGCAATCCCTCCGTGATGAAGACATAGAGTTGGTCGGTATCAAAGGTCAACGGTCGTGACAGGTTCAAGCCGGAATCATCTATGTGCATGATGTAGGAGAACCCCGATCCGAATCTCCCCGAGGCAAGCGGCTGTTTAGATATCAATTTGTTCGATTCTAGGGCAAGATCTTTGCTAATCATAGAGTCAATCTGGAGATCTTCATAACCGTTCGGCAGGTTCAGGTGCATTCCCACCGATTGGCTGTTGACGGTTGTTTGGAACTGCATTTCGCTCGTATTCTCGATTTGAATGAGTTCCATTATCGACACAGCGCCGTCGGGCGCGTGGTCCGGCGGGGGCGGCGCGATGATGATCGTATGCTGGCGAACTTTCACCACTGAATAATCGTCGGTGAATTTCCCAATTTCGATGTCCACATTGGACTCCGGCACCCAAGTCGACAACACCAAGTCGGTTTCCACATGCTCCTTGCCTTCGTGGGTGGTCGAAACGCTGTAGTACGTTTCCATGCCAAATGCGAGGTTATCGAAGCTGTAAGAACCGTCGCTCGCCGTCATTGTTTCACGCTGCTGCGTCTCCGCACCTTGGTGAATCGTTAACGTCACCTTCTGATCTACAAGCGGTTTGTTGCTTTGTCCGTCAAAAACTCTCCCTTTTATAATCCCGGTGGTGTTTTGGGCGGTAGCAGACGAGAGCCAGATTAAGTGGGCAGATGTGAAGCAGAAAACCACGAGGATAAATTGCGGAATGCGGCGGGGCATAGGCGATCCGTGGAACTCGGTGTTCAATTGGCGATTTGGCGATTGTGGAGACCTGAAGATCTGCATTATTGGTTCAACTTTCACCCTTTGTCCTTCTATATCTTTCGATTTCTTCCTCCACCGAAGTCATCCCGGACGATTCAATCTGTGTTACGACTGCAGCGGTCTCCTCAAGGAGCTGCGCCCTCAATGTTTGATAGTCTTGCTCCGATAGTTTGCCGACTTCGTAATCTTCGTCAAGGTCCGCAAGCGCGGAAAAGCTGCGCTCACGTTCGCGCAGCAACTGATCCATGCTAGATTCAACGGCATCCAATTCCGGCGCCGGGTGTCCCCTGAAGCGCAAGGGAAGACCGAGATAGACTAAGAGAGGGATTCCAAGTAGCAAGATCCACAAAATAATCAAGAACATAGTGATTGATTCCCTATTATCATTGCAACCAAGAAATTTTACCTTACTCTCCGCACCTATTTTTCGGGTTTACAGGATTTATTGGTAGCACCCTATTATCCTTGGTGGAATAATGCTTTCCACAAGTAACTCGCTCCAGAGGAGCGCAATGTCAATAGAATACGATATGTCCATATTCCCGCGCTCCAGAGGAGCGCAATGTGGGTATTACACCATTATTCCTTGTCGTACAATTCTTTTGTCAATAACCCCCCGTTTTTCGCCCTATAACTAGCTTTTGACGGGTGTTATTTGATGGGTGATGTTCATATCAGTCTTGCACTGTAATTTCAATATATAGTACGTTATATCTAATTAGAATACAGTATATGCTATCACCATTCATCGCTGGAACGATACCAAAAATACCCAAATTAGCACTAATAAGGTGCGGAGTGTAGGTTACATATAGAGCTTATGTTGTCCTGTTTATAGAAGAATACCTTGCTCGCGACTAGGAAATCGTTCCTACAGTCAGTTCGTCGTAACAACCCTCAATCATCAAGTCACCCATTCTCAATCTTTTCATTTCGCGTCCGACTCGTCGTTCATTTCCCTGTAAGCCGCAATATGCGGAAACCTAACAACTGATACAATTTCAAAATTTAAATGTTACAGCCGATTTAAGACGCGCAATGAATTGTACTACTACAAACCCCGGTTCCTGCAGGGTAAACGCATCTAAATTTTCTGCTTGGCAAAAAAGAAAATCAGGCTGAGTTTGTGGTAATTCTTCTAAAGATCGTAGGTTGGGTTGAACGAAAAACGTTAATGATCGTTAATCTTAAAGGCGTTTTCGAGCCCCACTTTAGTATGAACATGCCAAAAATATGAGTGAAACCCAACATTAATCGTAAATTCTACTGCCATTAGACAGCCTCTAAATTAGATGCGTTTCCCCTGCCGGTTCCTGTAACTGATGGATTATGAATTAGTATGACTTTATACGGGGGAGGTGGAAAACCGTCCAATAAAATCCGTAGTTCGTCTATCGTGTTTGCTTGTGGCTCTCGAGTTCAGCTTCAATCTGTTTTTGCACGTCGTCGGATACAACCGTGCTTTTTTCCGGATGCCTAGGTTGTGTGGTTATTGAGGAACGCATTTTTGATTTGATTACCAGAAAAATAATTACACCTATCAGGACGATGATGATAACGGGCATTATGTAAGCGACAAGGTTGAAGCCGGTGGGCGGCATGAGGGCATTGAACTGCGTGCCATACTTGGCGAGGTATTCATTACGAATCTGTTCAACGCTAATACCGGCTAGAAGACGATTTTGAAAATCATCCTCAATCTGCCGAGCTGTTCCGCACACACATTGTTGGATTGTCTCCCTTGTGCATCCACAGTAACAGTAGACACTCGTCTTTAATTGTTCCAGTTGGGCGTCAATTGGTTGTCCCACGCCGTCGTTTGTTTCGTTAGCAAATGCAGTCCAAGCGCCGGCGCCGAGGGTTAATCCGATTACAAGAAGTATGCGTAGAAGTTGGAGTGCAGTCATTTTTTTCTTTGAATCGGTTACGTTTCACGTTCTTTTATCTGATGCTTCTCGGCTAGGGCAACGAACCCGCCAATCATCATAACGCCGACACCGATCCAAACGAGGTTGATGAGGGGATTGTGGTAAACTTGAAGAGGAACGAGTTGTCCCGACCGAACAAAGGTGGGCACGTCTTCCGGCAGCGGTCCCAAAGCGATATAGAGATCGTTCAATCCGAAATGTCGGATGGCTGATTCTATTGTGTCCTGTTCCCCTTGACCGGCTCTGTCATAGAAGCCACGTGCCGGACGCATGGTGCCAATCTGTTTTCCACCTTTCTCGACAGCAATAACAACACCGCCGCGTGTGTGATTGGAGTGCCTTTCTCGAAAAGCGTCCTCCATCGTAAGGGTGTATTTTCCCACATTCATCGACTCCCCGAGTTTCAGACTCTTTGATTCCAACAGAAAGTAGCCTTTGGACCCCATTATTCCGATGTACAGGATTACGATTCCAATGTGGACGATATAGCCTCCGTATCGTCGTTTGTTGCGTTGAATCAGGCGAGAAAGCCCGTGAAAGAGGGAGGTTTCCCCGCGCTTGGCTCTCAACTTCGCGCCGCGATAGAACTCGTCAAAGATGGCTACGAAAACGAACACGCCGCCGAATGCACACAATACGGAATAAACGGGGACTGTGTGCCCTCTAAGCGCAAGATAGCCCCACATTAGTGCACCGCCGACCAATCCAAAGAGTATCGGTTTGGCGAACATCCGCTTAAAATTGCTCTGAGTCAGTTTTTTCCATGAAATGATTGGGCCCACGCCCGTCAAGACGAGAAGCAGTAGACCGGGGATGATAACTACCTTATTGAAGAATGCTTCCGGCACGGCGGATTTATTTCCCGTAACGCCTTCCGTGATGATGGGCCACAACGTCCCCCAAAGGATAATCAGCGTCAATCCTACGAACATCCAATTGTTAAGGAGGAACGCACTTTCGCGGGAGAGAATTGATTCGAGGCGGTTTGGACTTTTCAGGTCGTTCCACCGGTAGTAGATCAACCAGGCAACGCCAATGCAGGAAAACGCAATAAATCCCAAGAAGTAGCCACCAATATCCGATTGAGCGAACGAGTGCACGGAGGAAATTACTCCGCTGCGCGTGATAAACGTTCCCAACAGCGTAAACTCAAACGCCAGCGTGATCAGGATGATATTCCAGAGTTTGAGCATATTCCGTTTTTCTTGGATCATTACGGAATGAAGATAGGCAGTGCCAAGCAACCATGGCATAAAGGAGGCGTTTTCGACTGGATCCCACGCCCAGTAGCCGCCCCAACCGAGTTCGCGATACGCCCAATTTCCACCCAGTGTGATGCCGACAGTGAGCACCAACCATGAGGCAATCATCCAACGCCGCGAGCGGAAGATCCAGTTGCTACCGACTTCTCCGGCTGCCAAGGCGCCAACCGCAAATGCAAACGGCACCGTCAAACTAACGAAGCCGATATAAAGGGTCGGGGGATGAAACGCCATGCTGGGGGTTTGGAGCAGCGGGTTCATGCCCGCGCCGTCGGGGAGTGCTGCGCCGTTTGGGAAACGTGCAAGCGGATTGTATACTCCCTCAATCAACCCGGTAACGAGGATTATGAAGAAGAGTTGAACCGTTGAAATGGGGACGAGAGCGAAATCACCGAGCCTGTCTTTCGCCCGTAGATTTTGCCAGACGACCAGGGCTCCGAACAGTGTGAGCAGCCAGAGCCAGAACAGCAGGGAACCGGACATTCGTCCCCATAACGCCGTAATCTTGTACATCAAGGGTTGATCATGGCTTGAGACCTCGGCGACGTACTTCATCGAAAAATCATCGGTCACAAAGCCGTAGATTAGCGCTCCGGTAGCCAAACTAATCAGAAGAAACGTAGCAACTACGCCGTTCCGTCCGCTAATAATGGCACCGTAACTCCTGTAGCGCAAGCCTGTGCAAAGCAGGACTATTGCCCATAAACAGGAGAACACCGATAGCCATATCGCGGCGTAACCTATTTCCGCGACCATACCTTACTCCCTCACTACGCACCACTTGTCAATAATCTGTGGAGCCTCCCACGCTTTCAGCGGCTTCATACTTGGAGGCGCACTTGGTTGTCAATTTTGAAGCGGTTATGAGGTTGTGCTCCGCGTCGTATTTACCTTCGACAAAAACATTACCACCCTCTTTGAAGTTGTCGGGCTTGAGTTTCGAGTAGAGGACATTGACTGTCGAATCTCCCTCACGGTCGCGAATGGCGAAGGTGAGTTCAAACTTCGCCGCATCCCATTTTTGACTTTCTTCGTGGATGAGTCCGTCTACTTGAACGCCCTTATTATCGACCAGAGCGGCATTTGCGACCAACTGACCCGGGGTGTAATGTCGAATGCTGGTGTTTCTGATACCTGCGACAACTAGGAACGCCATCGCAGAAGCCAATATGACGCTTGCGGCAATGATTTTGGTTCTTTGACGTCGCATTTCGATACTCCTTGTGTTTGTACGAGCTTGCGCTCAAGGTTGCTTCTACCTAAATATTACCTTGATTTCGTTGGGAATACAATCCAAAAACCGTTTGCGGGAATAGGTTGGCTTGAGATCTTGCCCGACGATCACGATTTTCCGTGAGTAAAAAGCGCGGGCTATCCTATAAAGGGGTCCGTCCTTGCAATGGACGGAACATCGAACGTTGAGGAGATACAATCTTCGATTTGACGATCAGAAATTCGATTGATGTCCGAGAATCCGGAGAAATGGTGGGCGGTGCCCACCCTACTCAGTTTGGGATAATTTTTTAGGGGGTGTAGGTTGGGTTGAACGGAATTCGTTAGTGATCGCTAATCTTAGAGGAGTTTTCGAGTGCTCACTTTATCTGAACCTGCCAATATTTGAGTGAAACCCAACATTAATCGTACATTCTACCGCCATGAGACATCCTCTATAATTAGATGCGTTTCCCCTGTCAGGAATCACCTTGACAGAGATTTCGCAGCAAAGTACAATATACCAATGTGTCTCCACGTTTGCAAGGATTCGTTAGCATTTCAGGACAGAGGAGCAAGGAGGACGTACTCATGAAAAGACAGACCCCACATCCTAAACCTACTTTCTTTGCCGCGCCCCTAATAATTCTATTTTTGATGTGCTCTATGATCCCCAATAGTTTTGGGGCACCCAGACGCATAGCGGTTTTGTACTTCAATGACTACAGCCAATTCGATTCGCCAACCGGCTGCGGCTGCATCCCGGGCGTCATCGGTGAAATCTTCAGTGGAAAGAAACGCCTGTGGGATCTCGAATCAGGGTTTACGAATTTACTGAATCGGAAACTCAATACGACGGGTGTATATGAGCTTATCTCGCAAGATGAAATCCGTGATGCAATGAAGAGTTTGGATTTCTCTCGTAAGGATGTACGAAAGAATGTCGAGATACGAAAAAATCTTGCCGAGCGGCTCAAAGCGGAGACGCTTGTTGTGGGCAGCGTCCGTAAATTTGGTCAAAATCGAGCACGTGCAAATGCCTCTCGCTCGCTGCAGCAGGGAAGCAGTCAACGCACGGGTCTAACCACGAGTTATCTAACAGGTGTACAGGTTTTGGGATACGTCTATACAGCGTATGTTAAGTTGGAGATGGAATTTTATGGCGCGTCCGGAAAACAGGTGGCTGCGCCCGAGGTTTCCGCAAGCAAAAAACATCAACTCGGAGGGGCACAGGTTGCCGCGTTCCGAGCCATCGCGACGGAGGAGGGAACGGAACTCAACTTTGGACAATCACCGCGCGCAGAGCGCAAGTTTCGCCCTATCGTTCGTCCGGGAGAGGTAAGCAGCATAGACTTCGGTACACCGGAGTACGACCAGACGCTGCTCGGGATGGTGACGGACGATGTGTTGTTGCAAGTGGTAATGGAACTGCGCGATCATGTTGGACCCGATTTTACTTTGCCGTCGGAAATTGCCGCGCAAAAACAGGAGGAAGAACGGCGGCGCAGCGCATTGAGGGCGTCGTCAGGTCCCATTACCGGGACAATTATCCATGTAGACGCGGAAAATCAGAAAAACGCTTATATCAATGTCGGTTCCGCGATGGGCGTCCAAGTACAGCAGCAGTTAATCGTTTTTGCGAAGGGGGATCCGTTGACGGATCCGGATTCAGGGGCTGTAATCGATTATATCCCCGTGGAAGTGGGGAAAGTTGAAGTTACCGAGGTGAGAAACGATCGTGTGTCCAGAGTCAATATCATCGAAGGATTCGGTGAAGTTAAAAGAGGTCACAGGGTGTGGGCACGCACGAACAGAAAACCAAACAGCGGTGAATAGCGAGTGATTAACTGAGTGAATAACGAAGGCGATAGAGATCCCTAGGCGTAATGTAGGAGCGATCAAGCGACTGATTAAGGAGTGCGATAGAAAATCCCTCTCCAGGTCGCGACTTCCTGTTGGCGCGTGAGTTCTGGACTGGACTAAACAATTACGGTAACTGTTTAGCCTATTAATCTGTTTTTGGGAATGTTGGTTCGTCGTGCTGCAGTTTAATCCTTGTTGCTACACTATGAGCGTATTGTAGGAGCGATCTCCAGGTCGCGATTTCCTGTTGGCGCGTAAGTTCTGGACTGAACTAAACAATTACGGTAACTGTTTAGCCTATTAATCTGTTTTTGGGAATGTTGGTTCGTCGTGCTGCAGTTTAATCCTTGTTGCTACACTATGAGCGTATTGTAGGAGCGATCTCCAGGTCGCGACTTCCTGTTGGCGCGTAAGTTCTAGGCTGAACTAAACAATTACGAAACTATTATTACTGAGAAAACAGGGGCAATAATACCCAACGCGAAGTATAAATTGCGCGAGTCACATCCAAGTTAAAACCGACATCCATTTCTAGCATGTTCGACGTTTTTCTCAATTCAAGCCTTCCGCAACTCCAAATGCGAGCGTAACGCCATCTATGGATACCAACCCAATGATGATATTTGCCGGCAGCGGCAGCCAGCAACTCACCCAAAAAATCTGCCGGTATCTGCACGTGTCTGCCGGAAAAAACGAGGTCATCCAATTCTCGGACGGAAACACGTTTGTCCGCGTGCTTGAAAACGTACGAGGGCGGCATGTCTATATTGTCCAGTCCACGATATTTCCCACAAACGACAACTTCATGGAACTCCTTTTCTGGATCGATGCCCTAAAGCGTGCGAGCGCCGAGTCTGTGACGGCGGTGATCCCGTATCTTAGTTACGCCAAGGGAGACAAAAAGGATGAACCGCGGGTCTCGATTCGGGCGCGAGTGTGTGCCGATGCGATTGAAGCGGCGGGCGCCGACCGCGTCGTGACGATGGATTTGCACGCCGCTCAGATTCAGGGGTTTTTTAGGATTCCGGTGGACAATCTCTATGCCCACCGCGTGCTTTGCCAAGAGATCGAGAAGATGGATTTGAGGGATATTGTCATCGTGGCACCGGACACGGGATTCGCTAAGGATGCAAGGCGCTACGCCTCCTATCTGCATACGTCCGTCGCCATCGCGGACAAGCGCCGCCCGGAACACGATGAGAAGGCGGAGATCTTGGAGATTATCGGCGAAGTCTGCGGCAAAACAGCAGTGGTTGTCGACGATTTCACCATTTCCGGCGGGACGTTGGTCAATGTCTCAACGGAGCTAATGGAGCGGGGCGCAAAGGAGGTTTATGCAGTCGTTTCTCATGGGGTGCTCGCCGAACAGGCGGCGCGGAAGATTGACGATAGCCCCATCACAAAACTCCTCGCCACGGACACTGTAGAGAACCATCCAAATTCGCTGCCGGAGAAGATTCAGTTTGTCTCCGTCGCACCTCTGTTTGGGGAGGCTATTCGGCGCATCCATAGCCGCGAAAGCATCAGCGCCATGTTCCCGGACAGCAACAATCTCTAAGAGCGAGATATGATACGCCTTTCAAACTCTTTCTCATCGGCGAAAACTATGAGATCGAAGAAGGTCTGAATGTCGGTGCGACCGGGATCGAGTTTGGCTAGTAACTTGGCGAAGAGTGCGCGAAGCCGTTCGGTTTCCGGACGTCGATTTACCATCTCGTCATTGAAAACAGCGATTTCATCCGGAGTCTTCGGCGCGTTTATCCCTATCCAATTCGTGACATCGTTGTCGCCGGGTAGCTCATTTATTAGATTGAGAAATTCTTGCGGCGTGACGCCAATAAACCGGAGTACCAGCCGATCGTGCCCGGAATCTTCGCCGTACCAGTAACCCCCAATCGAGTCGGTGTTGAGCGCCCTAGCTTTGTCGAGTGTACGCGCCAAACCCGCGATGCCCGCGATATCGGTGCTATACGGGCTGCGAGGCGCATGCCGCACAAGGTCGATGATGCCAAATGCACGTTCGTCGTCTAGGTCTTGAAGTTCCGCCCATGTTGAGATGTCGGTGCGACTCGGGTCAATCTCGCGGATTCGGGATTCGAGATAAGCTTGGGCTTCCGCATCCTCCGCCCCCCGATTCACCATAGCGCGATTGAAGTCCTCTATGTCCTCAGGTTGGGGGCGGCTCTGCTCTAACACCCATTCCCCCAATTCGCAATCGTTGGGATTCTTGACGGCCGCCTCTTGAAAGTCCTCCGCAGACACCTTTAAGAACTCCAATATTTTGCGGTCCTGTCCGGAATCACTCCCGTATCGATATTCTCCGTTCTTCCCGGCTTGCGCGGCTCGTGCTTTATCCGCCATTCGGGCAACGCCGAAGATTCCGGCAACGTCGTTAGCGCGCGGACTGCGCGGCGGCTTTTTCGTCAAGTCTTTCTCCCAAAAATTCCCCCAATCGTCCAATTCGATCGACTGTATAATGGTCTTGACATCCGTTCGTCCCGGAGCGTATTTGGCGATGCGGTCTTTCAGACGTCGCTTGTATTCGTCTGTATCGGGCAGGCGTCCCAATTCGGTATGATTGAATTGGTCGATGGCTTCCTGCGATATACCGCTCCGCTCGGCAATCCATTTGTTTAAGGACTGGTCATCATGTTCGTCTACCGCTGCGGCAAACTCATCCTCCGAGATGTCGAGGAGGTCCAGGATTTTGCGGTCCAATCCCGAATCGCCACCGTAAAGAAATTCGCCAAGTGTTTCATCATTATGTGCTCTGGCTTTGTCAGCCATTCGTGCCGCTCCGACGATACCTCCAATGCCGACGTTCGATGGGCGACGCGGCGGTTGTCGTGTCAGATCCATTGAAGTGTTTCCTTTCTATTTGAAGAATTTGAATTTGCGGGTGCGAGTGAATTTGAAGGTCTTGGTTTTATAATACTCTGAATACGCGAACCTGTGCAAGCGGAATAGAAGTTTGGTGCACAGGGTAGCCGCACATAACTTTGGCCGTGAGTAGAGTGTGAGGAAGGGTGGAAGAACGGAATGATGATTGAGAGCACGCCATTATCCCTGCCGGAATAATTCTTTCAGCAAGTAACACTTTCTGGTCGGAGTCCCTTTCCTCGATCCAGAGGATCAAGCGAGTGAATAGCGAGCGGTCAACTGAGTGAATAACGAAGGCGATAGAGCTCCCATAGTGATCTTCAGTGTCAATAGAATACGATCTCTCCTCGCGTCTGCACTCCAGAGGATCAAACGAGTGAATAGCGAGTGCGATAGAGATCCTCAATGTGTGTCGTGCATCATAAATTGCCCCTCGTTTTTCGCTCTATGGCTGGCTTCGAGCGAGTGTTACTTGATAGCGCGCCATTATCCCTGTCGGAATAATTCTTTCGGCAAGTAACACTTTCTGGTCAGAATCCCTTTCCTCGATCCAGAGGATCGAAATGTTAATAGAATGCGACATGTCCAGATTTCCGCGCTCCAGCGGAGCGCCATGTGGTGTATTGCCAGATAGTGTTACTTGAGAGCACCCCATTATCCCTGTCGGAATAATTCTTTCAGCAAGTAACTCTCTCAAGTCGGAGTCCCTTTCCTCGATCCAGAGGATCGAAAAGTTAATAGAACGCGACATGTCCAAATTCCCTCACTCCGGAGGAGTGCAATGTCAATAGAATCGTGATGCGTTCAATCTCCGCGCTCCAGCGGAGCGCAATGTGGTGTGTTACTTGATAGACATTTTTTTCGCCTAGGAGGTTTCATTCATGGAAAGAGGAGGTCTCGGGAATTTGGTGATTGAGAATTGAATCTGCAGATTCTTGGCACATGTCTGAATCGCAGGTTGTTCGCTTGCTTGATTCTGTTTAGTCGGTTGAGGGACTCTCTCAATTGATCGTTCCTTGTTCGGTCACTTGATCGCAATGCACACCCTACACATGCTAATGTTTATTCGTTTGATTGTTGAGATTGCATAAATTGCTCAATTATGCTATAATCCTTTCATGAAGAAAGCCTCTGCTAACGATTCTGCCAGAGTTATAACCGTCAATCGGAAAGCGCGGCATGACTTCCATCTGCACGATCGCTACGAAGCTGGGATAGCGTTGCAGGGGACCGAGGTCAAGTCGATACGCGCGGGACGATTGAATTTGGCGGATAGTTATGCGCGACTCCGCGATGGCGAGGTTTTCTTGGTTGACGCTCATATCGGTCCCTACGAACAGGGCAACCGAGAGAATCATGAGCCAAAGCGTCAGCGTAAGTTGCTGCTGCATCGCCGCGAGATTCGGAAGATTGAAAGCAGGATTCGGTCGGCGGGTATGACGGTTGTGCCGACGAAGGCGTATTTCAGTAACGGCAAGGTGAAGCTCGAAATCGCAATCGCATCTGCAAAACGCGAATACGATAAGCGCGATGCCATTGAGAGAGAGGAAGCGCGTCGGGCAATTCGTTCTCATTTATAAGAGAATGAGTGGTCAGTGACCGATGACTAGTGGACTTTTACCGCATCAGAATCTCTATCGCACCCGCTATTTGCTCGTAATTTATTTGGGGGGTGAAAAGGTTTCGACGTGAGTCAATGAGATAAGAGTTGCATGCCGAGGTCTCCGCAGGCCTCGTTAAACAGGCGGAAAAAATTTAACTGCTGACTACGAAGAGTTAGCTCTAGCTGCTTAAAGCAGCTACGCTCGGCTAACTTGCGGCCCGTCGAGTTAGTCGGGCGCCAGACAACGGGCTAGGCAGCTTGTTTGTTCTCAAGGGTCAAGCTGCGAGAAAACACTTGAGATAGCCTGAACGAATCTGGCATAAGGGAGTCGTTACGGTGAAGTGCCAAAACTTATGCTAAGCATGTAGTAGCTCTTATTGAACTGCTCTCGGACACGGGTTCGATTCCCGTCACCTCCATCAGATTCTGGTTGGATTTCTATCATGAGGTGCAATTGTCGATTAACACGGTTGACGATTGCACCTTTTTTGTAATTGCCGTTCACATCTATAGTCACTGCAACCAAAAACAACCGTTTAGGAATTACACTGTTCGGTTTGTAGTAGCGCAATTCATTGCGCACCATCTATGGATGCGGCATTTACTCGCGACCGGGAAATCGCTCCTACCGGCGGCTCAAGCAGGTTTACGGCACACGGCGTGTGCCTACTACTTTGAAACGATGCCATATAGTCTCGATGAGATGACCATAAAACGGCTCACCAATAAACGGCAAGATTCTTGTAGCTTCCATTTTGTCGATACGACAGATTCACATCCTAAAGTAAGGAGACACCGAAAGTGCAGACTCTAGACAGAGCAAAACTGATTGTGAAAGCCCAAATCAGCGATTTACTGACAAAGTTGGAGGACGGACAGAAAACTCGGCAACTGGCGCTTGAGGAGGTGCGCGACGACATCCGGGGGATAAAGTCACTCGTCGTTAGCGCCATTGCTGATCTTAAACTGATTGAGCGCCAAATTGAGGAGACCGATTCCGAAGCGGAGAAGTGGGAAGAGAGGGCAGCGTTTGCCTTGCAAAAGTCCGAAGAGGATTTGGCGCGGCGTGCGCTTTCCCGTAAGCATGAGCTAACGCGAAGGGCGGAACGCTATCGCGATCAACTCACGGCGCAGCGCGATACCATTGACACGCTGAGATCAAGCCTCAAATCGTTGGAATCGAAATTGGATGAGATGCGTTTCGATACGGCGCGATTGGAGGTCCAAGAAAAATTGTCTCGTCAATCGACACTCGGAGCAACTTCCGGGAGCAATTATGTCACCGGTGACAGCGCGTTCGATGCCTATGATCGGATGGTCGAACAGGTGCGCGATTTAGAAGCACATGCCGAGGCGATCGATGAATTGATGCAAGGCGATAAGCTGGAGAAGGAGTTCCATGCGCTGGAACTTAAGAATGAGGTCGATAAGGATTTAGCAGCGCTAAAATCCAAACTCGCGGAAGAATAGGAGTGAAAGACCGGAAGGTTGGAAGAGTGGAAGGATGGAAGGTTCTCTGCTTTGCCCCCTTGAATGGTAAAGTTCCTTCTCTAAACTTTCTTAAGAGCGCTGAGAAAGAGAAATGCGCGGGTGACATCAAATCAGATTTTTGTTGAAATTCCATCCTAGTCGCGTTACAATTCAACGCAGGTTCGGGTTACCAGCAGGACAGCGGTAAAATCCTGCGCAACAACTCGCTCGATTGCGAACTCAGTCGGGTTTAATTCTATCAGGGAATTACAAGGAGAGTAACCATGGTTGAAGTCGACGTGGCATTCATCTCTTTTGACCAGCATGTGGGTACACCAATTGTCGTGTTGAAGGATAAGGCAGCCGAAGCCAAGCGAATGTTGCTCATTTGGATTGGTTCACCGGAAGCCGCCGCCATTCAATCGAAAATCAAGGGCGAAGAGATTACGCGCCCGATGACGCACGATTTGATGAAGCATCTCATTGAAAATCTTCAGGGAGAGGTAGCTTCTGTCTGTGTACACTCCGTGGAAGATGGGACCTTTTTCGGGCAAGTTACGCTTCATACGGATGGACAGACAATTGATATTGATGCCCGCCCAAGCGATGCCATCGCGCTTGCACTGAGGTTTGAAGCCCCAATCTTCGTTGCCGAGGAGGTGCTTGAAGAACACGGCCTCTCCGAGGACGATTTGAAAGAGGCGCAACAGGAGCAGACGAAGAGCGTTTTAGAAAACTTGGATGATGAAACGCTGGGCGAGTTTACAGTTTAACCATCAGATCCGAGAGAGTAACCACCGATGCCAATCTTTGAAAAGATTAGTCGAATTCTCAAGTCAAATATCAACGATCTACTGGATCGGGTCGAGGACCCGGAGAAGGTCTTGAACCAGTTGCTTGAGGACATGCGCCATGAGTTGAAAGAGGCGAAGGTGCAGGTGGTTGCAGCGATCCGCGATGGGAATCGGCTTGAAGCCCAGTACAAGGAGAATTTGGAAAGCGCCGAGAACTGGGAAAAGCGAGCTATCGTATTTATCGAGAATGGCGATGATGTTCGCGCGAAAGAAGCGCTGCGCCGCAAGAAATCCTTTAGTGAATTAGCGGACAATTACCGCGAACAACTTGAATCCCAGCGGGAGAGCATTGCTGTTCTCAAGGATGGATTGGCAACGTTGCAGGAGAAGATTGAGGAAGCAGAGCACAAGCGTGCCATCTTGATTGCCCGTGCGAAGCGAGCGGAAGCCGAAAAGAACATCCAGGAAACGGTAGCGGGAATTGCGGAGTCAAGCGCCGCCAATGCGTTTAATCGGATTCAAGACCGCGTGGCAGAAACCGAAGCACACGCCGAGGCGTACCGCGAATTACAGCATCTTGATGCGGATGACTCTGTTTTCGAACCGAATCCGAACGACGACATTGAGAATGAACTTGCTAAACTCAAGGAAAAGCTGAAAAAGTAAAATGCTGCCGGAAGCACCGCTGGCATGACAGTTTTGAACCGGGAATCGGTTCAAGGATTCGACAATGCGACTATTCAAGAAGTGCATCCTTCTATTACTAAATTTTAGGTCTTACACTTGTCGCAGTACCATTGGTTTTGCCTATCGCCATTTCAGTTTTTCAATTCGCCTTCACGCTGCTACCCCTTATCGGGATTGGAATCGCGATTGTGTATCTCTATCGCAAGCTCCACGCGTAAACTGCTTCATGGAATATTTTGCCGTAGACACTTATGAATCAGAACAAAATTGAAATCCCCGTGTCCGACGAAATGGCGCTCAGCTATCACCTCATGCACCCCGGCGGCGACAGTGCGCCCGGCGATCCCAACGCCGCATTCTATCTGGACGGCACTTATCATCTGCACTATATCCTGAGCCAGACGTGGCGGGGCGAGCGGTCATTCTGTTTTGTCCACGTTACCAGTCCGGATATGCTACACTGGACGTGGCAAACAACGAAACTCCAACCGTCTTTCACGGGTCACGGCATGTTCAGCGGCACCGGCTTCGTGACAAAGGAAGGCAAACCTGCCGCCATCTATCACGGCCAAGCATCCCGCCGAAATCATATCGCACTTGCCAAGGACAGAAACCTATCCGCTTGGGACAAGCCGTATCCAGTCGAACCAAAAACAGCCGATGGGGAAGATGCGGATTTGCATCACTGGGATCCTGACTGTTTCCTCATCGGTGACACCTATTACGCCATTTCCGGCGGGAGACACCAACCTCTCAGCAAGTCGCAGGACTTGCGGAATTGGAGTTACGTGGGCGATTTCCTTAAACATGAGTTGCCGGATGCGGCGATCGGCGAAGACATTTCTTGCCCCAATTTTTTCCGCCTCGGAGACAAGTGGATGCTGCTGTGTATCAGCCATCCCTTCGGCTGCCGCTACTACATCGGTGATTGGGATGCGGAGAACGAGCAGTTCGTTCCCGAAACACACGGGCGAATGAACTGGCGGCGCCCTGACCAGTCCATTTACAAAACGGAATACCGCGACTTCTTTGCTCCTGAAAGCGTGCTTACGTCAGATGGTCGCAGGGTCATGTGGGCATGGCTTGTTACTCTTAATAATGAGATCGCCCCAAGGACAATTCAGTCTTTGCCGCGTGAGCTGAGTTTGGCAGGGGACAGTAGTTTACGGATTCGCCCGCTGCGTGAACTCGAAACGCTCCGCACCGATAAAACTATTCACAGAAATCTCACGGTAACGCCGCCGGAACGTTCGCACAGCGGCACTGCCACCGCACGGATTGCCACGCTTGAGGGGGACGCGCTTGAGCTGAGAATCACGATTGATAGAGAGCAGGCGGTGCGCAAGCGGTTCGGTTTCCAGCTTTTTGCCGATGAAGACCACGAAGGATTGCCCGTTCTAATTCACCCCGAGACGGGAACTTTGCGCATCGGAACGACCGAGGCACCGTTTGCCGTAGAAAATCTACCGGAAGGCGAAGACGTTGAATTGCGTATCTTCATAGACAAATATCTTGTCGAGGTCTTTGCCAATGATCGGCAGGCTGTCGTGAGCGCCCACATGGATTATCGCTCTGCCAGCGGTCTTAACGCTTACACCTACGGCGATCCGACAACGATTCGGCAAATTGAAATCTGGAAGCTGAAGTCCACCAACCAAGGGTTTTTCGAGGCACGAGAAAACCGTATCTGGGCACCGGACACCGAGTAAACGGCAGTGTTGAGTGGTCGCTAAGCCAGTAGACTGAAGAGTTACGCCAAGAGACAACCCGCCTACGCCAGCCCCGTCCAATATCGCCATTTTTCTCACCGGCAATCTATCCTGACACGGGCATCCACTCATTCCCGTACCAATCTGAATCGGCTTGCAGCCGAAGGGCAGCGATGGAGGAGTTTCAATGCCTCAAGACCACTCTGTAATCCGAGCCGCGTTATACCATTTCGCTTGAATTATAGTGCATAAAATGTCTTAACTATAGCATTCACATATGTCGTAGGCGGGAATCAAATGAGCGAATAGCGAATGCGATAGAAATCCCCTTGCCCCGCCGGCTTTGTGCGGAGGCAAGACATCTTGTTCCGGTTCGTGCAATTTTCTTTACCTGATTTACGCGGTCAATGCACCATCATTTTAGAGAAATGGTATTACGCTCAAGACCGGGCGTTCCATCTCACGCTGGCCGGCAGGTGGGCAGGGATTTCTATCGCATTCGCTATTCGCTCGTTTGATCCCACGCTACAATTGTACAGAGTCAAACTACGTACCTAGACAAAGCTAGACTGGATTTGTCAATCCAGCGGGAGCGTTTAGCCCAAAGACTGTTTTCGGGTGTTGATTATGCCTCAACCAAACGTCGTTTTTGTTTTGACCGATGACCAAGGCTACGGCGATGTTTCGAGTCTCGGGAATCCCGTGCTGCGGACGCCGTGCTTAGACCGATTGCATGCCGAGAGCGTGCGTTTCACCGATTTCCATGTCGCCCCGATGTGCACTCCGACTCGCGGCGAACTGCTCACCGGGCGCGATGCGTTGTACAATGGAGCGACATTCGTTTGCATGGGACGCACGCTATTGCGCCGCGATCTTCCCACGATAGCGGATATCTTTGCTGCCAACGGTTATCATACGGGGCACTTCGGAAAATGGCATTTGGGCGACAACTATCCCTACAGACCTCAGGACCGGGGCTTCCACGAAACCGTGTATCATCCCGCATGGGGAATCACATCCGCACCCGACTACTTCGGGAATGATTATTTCGATGACCATTACCGTCATCGCGACGAAATCAAACAGTATCAGGGATATTGCACGGATGTCTGGTTCGACGAGGCCATAGCTTGGATGAGGCGTTGTCATCGGCAAGGCGATCCCTTCTTCACGTATATTGCGACCAACGCTCCGCATACACCGCTGTGGGTACCGAATCAATACAGGCAGCCGTACCTTGGTGAAGTCACACGAAACGAGGCAAGTTTCTTCGGGATGATTTCGAACATTGATGAGAACATGGGGCGCCTCGATTCGTTCCTGCAAGAGGCGGGTTTACGCGAGAACACCATCCTGATTTTCATGACAGATAACGGAACCGCTACCGGTCAGAACGTGTTCAATGCGGGGATGCGCGGGAGAAAAACGTCGCTCTACGACGGCGGACACCGCGTGCCATTTTTTGTGCGTTTGCCAAATGGCGGTGTCGGCGGAGGAAGAGACGTTCGCGGCCTGACACGGAGCACGGACGTACTGCCGACCTTGATTGACCTGTGCGGCTTGACCGTTGACGGTGGGCTAGCGTTTGATGGAATCTCTCTCGCCAATACCCTACAGGAAACCGCGGAGCCACCTTCGGAGCGGATGGCGGTAGTGCAATACGGGCACGCCAACGAGGGAACTTGGGGACATACGGAAAAGAATGCCGCAGCCGTGCTTTGGAATAAGTGGCGACTTGTGAACGGTACTGAACTTTATGATATTTCTATCGATATGGGGCAAACTCGGAACGTGGCTGAGTCAAACCCGGATGTGGTTGATCGCATGAAAGATTATTACGAGCAATGGTGGGGGGAGGTTGGTGATAACCTGGAGCTGTACCAACCGAATGTCATCGGCTCAGATTACGAGAACCCCGTCCGCCTGTGCAGTTGCGATTGGGCGGGAGTTTATGCGGACAACCAACAGAGCATCCGCGGGTGCGTCATGGACAGCGGCACATGGCATGTGGAGGTGGCGCGGAACGGTTTGTACAGTCTCACGTTGCGGCGGTGGCCCGAGGAATCGGGGCTGGGAATTGGGGCACCCGCACCCGTCATCCAAGGGGTTGACGGAATATTGCCAGAAGGCGCGGTATTACCGGTGTCGTCGGCTTGGTTGCGCGTTGGCAGCGAGGAGCAGACACTACCGGTACCGGAAGGAGCGACGCACGTTACATTCCGCATGGCGCTTGCCCGGGGTGCTGCGCAAATCAAGAGTTGGTGGTATGATGATGAGGGGAATCGGCTAGCAGGGGCTTACTATCTGACTGGGGAGCGTATTGGCGACTAAGAGACTGGAAGGCGTGGAAGGATGGAAGGGAGGCCATACCTGTAGTGGCGGACGTGAGCGATTAAACCATTGGGATCAATTTAACGGATTTCGTCTAGTATCGGTGGTGTACTCCGACGCAAAACCCTTAACTTAGTCCCCATTCGGCGAGGAGTAAATCTCAATCTCACCCCATACGGTAGGTGCGATCAAGCGAATGAATTATGAGTGATCAACTGAACGAATAGTGAAGGCGATAGTAGATCCTGATAGAGATCCCTTTCCAACCGCACCGGCACCTACGGAAACCGGCGTCATGAGTCATCTTCTGTGGTGCACCCATCAACGAATGGGTTGGTATTCCATCGCCCATGTCTACATGGAGATTAACAGTTTAAGACATTAGAAACCGCGTGACTTGCGACCCAAAACGCTTAACTTTATCCCTATGCGGACGTGAACGATTAAACTAAAATTCCGAAGAGGTGGGAAGCATGGAAGATTGGAAGGCTGAATCGTTAAGAGCTTGTTTGAAAAGTACATTTGTAGGGTGCGATCAACCAAGCGGATAGCGCGGGCGATAGAAATCCCCTGCGCACCAGCCTTTAAAAGCACCAGCGGGGCGGTAGGTAATAACACTCCAAACCTCCAAAAATGATTTTCCATTGACTTTTCAAACAGGTTCTAAAGGAACGCTAATCGCAGTTATCCCAAGTTGAGAACATCGCAGATGGCGATAGAGATTCCTTGAACCCAACCTACACTGCCGCCTCTTCCATCCTTCCGTTCTCTCATTCTTCTCCCTCTGCCGAATCGCTTTCTTCCGTTTCCTCCACTGTTTCTTCCGCAACCGGAGTGTCGTCCTTCAGGTCTTCGGACTTCTTCAGAAGTTGATTGATTTTGTATTGGTAGAGCATGAAGACCGGGTCTTTGTCCTCGCGTTTCACGTAATGCTTGCCGCCGTCCTCTTTTCCGATCAGGAGGAATCTGGTTGAACCGTCATTCAACTTTGCGAGAACCGAGGATTTAGGGGCATCAAGCCCGTACTCCGATAGGTCGTTCGCGTCTGCAAAATCGTCCGTGTCTAGGTCGCTCAAGCTGTCCAGCAGCGCATCGAGTTCTGCCTCCAAGGCGGCAATTGCCTCCGGCTTGGTCATCTGCCATTTTCCACCCGCATCCATCTCAAGTTCTATCTCTTCCTCCTCCGACTTAATGGAGAGATGAGTGACATCACCTTTATTGAAGCTGAAGATCGTACGATCTTTCCAGGTACGAGTTCCCTTGTCAAAAGTGGCTTTGAGATTCCCCTTTCCGACATACACATTGTTGGAATCCGCCGCGCGGACGTAGCTGCTCAAGTAACCCGGCGTAGTTTTGCCAAGGAAGAGATGGGCTAACACACTACCTCCAGCGTCTAGCAGTTTTGCCTCGGCGCCGGAGCTATCTACTTCATACTGTGCCCGTTTCTCCGGATTGCTGGAGACCAAACCGGTTGTTTTGAGTTCGGTTACTTTGTCCAAAACGTCGCCAACGCCTTCTGCATCGGCGAGATAGTTGTCCATCGACGCCACAAGCCACTGATTGTTTTCCTTGACGAGAGTTGTTGTTTCGCCGGACGCGGTAATCTCAATCTTCGTAACATTTTCTTTATCGAAGTTTGGTAACAACGCTGTAGCCGCTTCCATCTTTTTCGCGTATTCGCTTTTGGCGAACGGGTTTTCAACGAGCCCTACAATCACGACCAACACGACAAGTATACCGAGTAAGATTAGAAGTTGTTTTGTTTTCATATTCCGATTTACACGGTTGAGTACGCTTCAACCAACCGCTTTGCCCTCCTTCGCATATAGTATCGAAGTAACCCGAACGCTACCACAATTAGCGGAATACCGAACACGCAGATAAACCGGATGAATGTCTTCTCACTCTCCGAGACCTCCCTCAACGGTCGATCCGTAATGGGGTGCGATCTGATGCTGATTAAGTCTTCCCCTAGCGTAAGCCAATCTACCGTATTGAGGAAAAAAAGTTGTCCGTCCGAACGCCCCTGTTCCAAAAATCTGGAGTTTCCCAAGACGACAATCTGAGTAGATTCGCTCTCTGTTTTCGTTTCCCTATCTTCCGAGACTGATTTCGGCATTTCGGCGGCATCGGATTCATCAATTTCGGGGGCCGGGATCTCTTTGCCGGCGTAGAAACTCTTGAATACTCCCGACAATGCCGCTGCCACGGTGTAAGCGTTGGACGTGGATCCCGACGGATTGAACCGGTTGGTCGGGGCACCGGGATCCAGGTTGTAAGGACTTTGGGTTGTCCAAGCCCCGTTACTGGTTTTGGCTAACGCTGTCACTTGAATAGCATTACCCTCTTGCGGTAACAGTTCAAGCGAACTTGCCCAAGGAAGCACCAGCGTTTCCAGTTCACTCGTGATAATGTGTTCACCGGATAACCCCTCGGAACTTTCGCCAGACATATATCGGTACTGGTTGCGCACCCCTATGAAGTACGGGTATGGTTGAATCGTGATGCCTCGCCCCATGCGGAACTGTGTCATCTCACCTGGCGGATCAACCACAAGGTTGTTCCCGAGTTTCACGCCGTAGTGTTCAAGGAGGTCGTTCAATCCGGTTGACAACGGCGTTGCTTGCAGCCCAATCTCCTGTGTGCGAATGGAATCAATCAGGAATACTGCCCGCCCACCTCGCATGATGTGTTGATCGATTTCATACTTCTCACGGTCCGTCAATACGCTTTTGGGGCCCGCCACGACCAAGGTCGATACGTCCTGGTCAATCTGTTGACCGTTTTCAATTGTAACCTTTCTGACATTGTACTGGCCGCCTTGGTTCTGATCGAGTTGCGCGCGCAACCCCGCAAAGTTTTGGTTGTCAATGTCTAGCTCTTCGTGGCCCGTTAAGAACCCGACGGTCTTAACTTCCTTGGCTGTCACTTTGAGAATGGCGGCGGTCAAGTCGTATTCAAGCGAAGCCGTGTCCGTTACTCTGGAAAGCACTTCTTCTTTGCCGCCGTAAGCCACCGCAACGCTTACGTAGACGTTTGCGATTTCGGCTTTGTCCTTCTCGAAAACATTGAGCTGCAGTTCGGTAATTCCCCGAAAACTCAGTTCCTGTTTCTCACCATCGTCAAAACCGGTGGGATCTATGAAGTTAATTTGCAACTGATTCGAGAAGGCGCGGTATTCGTCAAGCACATCGCTAACTCCGCGGCGCCATTCCGCCACTTGTGGAGGCTTCTTGGAATAATAAGCGTTTATGGTTACGACATCGTCGAGACGTTTCAGGACGTTTTTCGTCGATCTCGAAATGGTGTATCGTTTGTCCTCCGTAAGGTCCGCTCGAACGAATCGACGGTATGAAAGGAAGTTGATAACCGCGAGAATCAGAAGAACGACGAGTGCAAAAGCCAGGGCATTACTGCCGTGTATCCATATTTTCTTTGCCATAATCTACCCCACTTTCTGCATTTGAACCCTTAGAGTACTTAGATAAAGGAAGAAACCAATCAGGGAAAAATAATAGATGAGATCCCGAGAATCAATTACACCTCGAAGAATACTGCTGAAATGGGTGCCCAATCCGAGATACCTGAACAGGGAAGCCAGCCACGGACTGGGTATTTTAAACAGCACAAATTCTTGACCTATGATGAGGAGGACAAAACACAATCCAATCCCAACAATGAAACCGATGATCTGATTCTCGGTCAGTGTGGACGCGAACAGTCCAATTGAGAGATACGCCGCGCCCATGAGCAGCAAACCGATGTAGCCGCCGACGATGGGACCTCCGTCGGGGTCTCCGAGGGAGGCTACCGCGATTGGGAGTGAGAACGACAACAGGATGGTCACGCCAAGCAAAGCAAAACTCGCCAGGAATTTCCCGAGGACTACCTCAAAATCCTTTATCGGCAAGGTCATCAGGATTTCGGCCGTGCCGAGTTTGCGCTCTTCCGCCCACAGTTTCATGGTAACCGCGGGGACAAAAAAGAGATACATCCAAGGCATGACGGAGAAGAAACCACGCATGTCCGCTTGTCTACTGAGAAAAAAGCCTTGAAGGAATAACCATGAGGAAAGGGCGAGGAAGAATGTAATGAAGATGTACGCGATTGGCGAGTTAAAATAACTCCTGAATTCTTTCTTAAAAATTGCCGCGATGTTGTTCATAATCGGTTAAGCTGCCACCTCCTTGTTAGCGGATTCACCCGTCAGTTCTCGGAACACATCCTCCAAGCTGACCGATTCTTGGCGCAATTCCGTTAAACTCCAACCGTTCTGAACAACAAATTGGAACAACTCCTCGGCAGGGTTACTTCCCTTCTCGGAGGCGATCCGGTAGCTGAACAGTCCGTCAACCGTGTTCACGCGGTCGAACTCATTAACAAAATTCAAGTCCTGAAGTTTGGATTCAATCTCATCCGCCGGTCCACGAATGGTGATGTCCACGACCTGCCCTCCCTTGGCTCGATCTGCCAGACTCTCCGGGCTGCCGTTGGCGACAATCTTCCCATTATTGATAATGAGAATGCGGCTACACGTCGCCGAAACTTCGGGAAGAATGTGCGTGCTAAAGATAATCATCTTCTCTTTGCCGATTTCTTTGATGAGATTGCGAATCTCAATAATTTGGTTGGGATCCAAGCCGGAGGTGGGTTCGTCCATGATAAGGATTGGCGGATCGTGAATGAGGCTTTGTGCCAAGCCCAATCGTTGACGATATCCTTTTGATAGCTCACCCACGTCCTTCTGGATGACGCTCTCGAGACCGCAAATGTCTATGACCTCTTTCGTCCGTTGCTGCCGCTGGCTCTTGGGAATGTCACGCACCTGCGCGATGAACTTGAGATAGTCTATCACGCCCATGTCCGTATATAGCGGGGCGCTTTCAGGCAAGTAACCGATCCGTTTTCGGACTTCGACCGATTGGTCGAACACATCATATCCGTCGACCGTGGCGTTCCCTTCATCGGCGGAGAGATAACAAGTCAGCACACGCATGGTGGTTGTCTTGCCCGCGCCGTTTGGTCCAAGAAAACCCAATACCTCCCCCGATTTGGCACTAAAGGATACATTGTCCACGGCAACGGTTGGACCGTAGCGTTTGGTAAGGTTCTTGACTTCAATCATGTCGATTGACTCCTACACGATTTTGAACTAAAGAAGTTTTGATGTAACGTTATGTCGTTTATGTTGAGTAGTGATTCATTGGGGTAAAAACGCAAGCTGATAGCCTAACAGCCCAAAATGGTATCATCTGAGCGAAAATACAGTCAAGTTAAAATAACAGGGGAAACGCATCTAAATTTTCTGCTTGGCAAAAAAGAAATTCAGGCTGAGTTTGTGGCAATTTTTCTAAGGATCGTAGGTTGGGTTGAACGAAATTCGTTAATGATCGTTAATCTTAGAGGCGTTTCCGAGTCCTCACTTTGCATGAACATGCCAGAAATATGAGTGAAACCCAACAGTAATCGTAAATTCTACCGCCATGAGACATCCTCTAAATTAGATGCGTTTCCCCTGGGTAAAATAACGATTTTGCTTGACTTTTGGGTTACGGTTACTGTAGCATTCTCTTCGGGGAAGTTTGAAGCCATTGAGGATTGTGTGAACGTAACTCAGTTAAAGCCATGGTCTCCGTCAGTCGGCGAATAATTGGGCAACCACAAATCAGGAGCTGAGGAGGTTGCAAACAGATGAGGCAACGCTTCCCGGGCGATGTAAAAGCCCCCGTAAATCGAAATCGCATCAGGGACAACGCGGATGGGAAATGAGATGTTATAGTGAGGACATGCGCACTAGAAGGTAGGCGATAGCCGGGGACTTGAGCAATGGAAGGTTTACTTGGGGAGTTGAAAGAATGGTCGCCGCTCGTTACGATGTTAGGCGTCGGAATCACGATATTTCTGTTGGGATGGCGTTTTCCGAGTAAAGCGGATGTCAATAGAGGCGATGATAATCTCCAAAGGCAGATTAATCAAGGGATTGACTTAACCCTGGCGGTCAATAAGGAGATCCGAGAAGATATGCGCCAGATGCGATCGGAAATCGCCGAACTCACGCGTAATCTCCATACAGAAATCGCAAAACTCACGGACAATTTCCATACGGGAATCGCAAAGCTCACGGACAGAATTGAAGCAAACACCCTCACTATTCACGAGAGAATTGACGAAAGGACGCGAGAAATCCGATCGGAGATTAGGGAGCTAAATAAAGAATACAAAGCGCACCTTTTGCAACACGCCGAGAAGAAGTAGCATGTATCTTGCGGTAGTTTGTTGCTTTTGTGGTGGTGAAGTAGATGGCAGACGCCAGCCTGTCACGGAATAGATAAAGACTTGGGGTTACGTGATAACATGGGAGCAAAACTGTAGCCCGGATCTAAGAAGCAACATTTAACTGAAAATTTAATGCACAACCGTTGGGGGTGCTTTTGAGCCAATTCAAGAGCTGAGAACACACCCTTTGAACCTGACCTGGATTATACCAGCGTAGGAAGACGCAGGTTGACGAAGTGAAAGTCGTTTTATTAGGCTTTCGTTTCATGAAGCCGCTTTCCTAAGCTGGAAGGCGGCTTTTTTTGTGATTTTAGAGTTAGATTATTCGAATATTTTAGATTAGACTTAAGTTCCTTTTGGGCACAAAATAGATCAAGATAGCTTTTACATGCTTAACCTTACGTTAGGAGGTTAACACCATGAGTTCCAAAGAACCGATGGAGACCACAAACGGATTTTTCCCGAATAGCGAGAAAGTATACGCTCGCGGTAAAACGCACAAGGATATGCGTGTGCCGTTCCGTGAGATTACACTTCAACCCACCCAGTTGGCCGATGGAAAGACGGAAACGAATGAATCTATCCGTGTTTATGACACTAGCGGACCTTGGGGCGACGATTCGCAGCAGTGCGATGTTCGCTCAGGATTGGCTCCATTGCGCGGAGAGTGGATACTCGCTCGCGGGGATGTGGAAGCGTACGACGGGCGTGAGGTTCAGCCTCAGGACAACGGTTATCTGACGAAGGGGCACGCGCAGTATGCGAGCACCCGCGAGAAAGCGAAGGGCGGGTTGGAGTATTTTCCGGGGCTGAAGCGAAAACCACTTCGCGCCAAGGCTGGCGGGAACGTGACGCAGATGCACTATGCGAAACGCGGCATTGTTACACCGGAGATGGAATTCATCGCTATCCGCGAGAACCTGGGGCGGCAGAAAGCCTTTGACGCGGTTGATGGCGATTATCGGACGCGAAACGCATTGAACCACCAGCACACCGGAGAATCGTTCGACGCTCCGCTGCCCGATCACATTACGCCTGAATTCGTACGCGACGAGGTTGCCCGCGGCCGTGCCATTATTCCTGCCAACATCAACCATCCCGAATCCGAGCCGATGATTATCGGCAGGAACTTCCTTGTGAAAATAAACGCGAATATCGGCAACTCGGCGGTCGCGTCTTCGATTGAGGAAGAGGTTGAGAAGATGCGTTGGGCGACGAAGTGGGGAACGGACACGGTCATGGATCTGTCGACGGGCAAGAATATCCATGAAACCCGCGAATGGATTCTGCGCAATTCGCCCGTTCCCATCGGAACGGTTCCCATCTATCAGGCGCTTGAAAAGGTCGGAGGCAAGGCAGAGGAGCTGACATGGGACGTATATCGGGACACCCTGATTGAGCAAGCGGAGCAAGGGGTTGATTATTTCACGATTCATGCCGGCGTTCGGCTACCCTATATTCCGCTGACGGCGAATCGGTCGTGCGGTATCGTATCACGCGGCGGAAGCATCATGGCAAAATGGTGTCTGTCGCATCATCAGGAAAGTTTTCTCTACACCCATTTCAATGAGATCTGCGAGATTATGAAGACTTACGATGTCTCCTACTCGCTCGGGGATGGGCTGCGTCCTGGCGCCATCGCCGACGCCAACGACGAGGCGCAATTTGCCGAACTGGAGACGTTGGGTGAACTCACGCAGATCGCATGGGAACACGATTGCCAAGTCATGATTGAAGGTCCGGGCCATATTCCGATGCACCTCATCAAAGAGAACATGGATCTGCAACTGAAACATTGTGATGAGGCGCCTTTTTATACGCTTGGTCCGTTGACAACGGATATCGCGCCCGGGTACGATCACATCACCAGCGGCATTGGCGCGGCGATGATTGGTTGGTTCGGGTGCGCGATGCTCTGTTATGTGACGCCGAAGGAGCACCTCGGTTTGCCGAATCGGGATGATGTCAAGGAAGGGGTTATCGCGTACAAAATTGCGGCACACGCTGCCGACCTCGCTAAGGGACATCCGGGGGCACAGGAGCGCGACAATGTGCTTTCAAAGGCGCGTTTCGAGTTCCGGTGGGAAGACCAATTCAACTTGAGTCTTGACCCCGACACCGCGCGCGAGTACCACGACGAAACGCTGCCGAGCGACTCCGCGAAAACGGTGCATTTCTGCTCAATGTGCGGTCCTCACTTCTGCTCAATGAAGATCACGGAGGATGTACGCAAATATGCTCAAGAAAAGGGGATGACCGAAGAGCAGGCGCTTACCGCCGGCATGGCGGAAAAGAGCGAGGAATTCAATCAACTGGGGGCAGAGGTTTATCAGCCGGCTTCCGAAGAGCAAGCCGCCGATTGAAAGTCGAAAATTAGAAGGATGGAAGTGGTAAACTCGTTCTTCTAATCGCCTTCACTAGCCGTACAGTTGATCCTATTCGGTCGCTCAAGCGTTATGCACGGATTTGATCGTTCCTTTTCCCGTCACTTGATTGCCTCTGACCCACCAAAGGCTGGTGCGCATTGCGCACCCTACAAAGATTTCCTAATTGGTATTTATGCGAGGTTCGAAGGAGCGTGTCGCCATTATTGGCGGCGGGATAATCGGGCTTGGAATCGGCTGGCAGCTTGCAAAATCGGGATGTGCAGTCACAATCTTTGAACGTGACCGCGCCGGACGCGCGGCGTCATGGGCGGCGGCGGGAATGCTTGCGCCTATCGCAGAGGTCCACTTTGAGGAGCGGGAGCTTCTTGAACTTGGCAGCGCTAGTCTTCGACTTTACCCGGAGTGGGTGCGGGAACTGGAAGCTGACAGCCAGATGTGCGTGGGGTACCGCCAAGAGGGAACGCTCATCGTGGGCGTTGATAGGGATGACGTCGGTTTGCTGCAACACTTTTACGATTCCCAACGGTTGTTGGGACTCAAGGCGGAATGGTTGACGGGCGCGGAAGCGCGAGATATTGAACCACTTCTGTCGCCTCAAATTAGTGCCGCTATCTCTTGCGCCGACGACCATCAGGTTGACAACCGCTTGATGGTGACCGCGTTGATTGCCGCTTTCCGGCACGCCGGCGGAACGCTATGCGAGAACACCCCGATCGAAAATATTGAGGTGCAAAACGGAAGGGCGCGAGGTGTCCGGATAAAGGATGGGCTGCACGAAGCTGATGTGATTGTTCTCGCGGCTGGATGTTGGTCCGCCGAAATTGAAGGTTTGCCAGATCCAATTGCGCCGCCTGTTCGTCCTGTCAAGGGGCAGATGCTGGCATTGCAGATGGAGGCGGGCATCACGCCACAGAAAGTGATCCGCACGCCGCGGGCAAAGTATAACACAAACGCGTATCTTGTGCCCAAAGCCAACGGTAGGCTAATCCTCGGCGCTACGAGCGAAGAGATGGGTTTCGATACACAGCTTACCGCTGGCGGACTGTTCGAGTTGCTCCGCAGCGCTTGGGAAGCGATGCCGGGGATTTACGACCTCCCGGTTTTGGAGACATGGGCAGGTTTGCGTCCCGGCAGTCGGGACAATGCGCCAATACTCGGCAGGACTTGTGTTGACAACCTGATAATGGCTACCGGGCACTACCGGAACGGCATTCTTCTTACGCCGGTCACCGCGCGTGAAATCTCTTCTCTCATTTTGACGGGAGTTCCCACCGAGGTCATAGCGCCGTTTCCGTTGTCGCGCTTCCACGAATCCGTCAACGGGTCGGTGTGAAGGACGTAACCGATGGACATACGAATCAATGGCGAACCCAAAACTGTTCAGCAAGGCTTGACGGTGCAGCAACTGCTACTGGATATGCGGATTGATCCGTCACAGCCGGGGATTGCCGTTGCACTTGACCTAGAGGTGATTCCCAGAAAACGGTGGCAGGAGTTGGAAATTCCGCCCACCAGCGACATCGAAATTATTCACGCCGTTCAGGGAGGTTAGCCCGTCAATTCCGTAGATTTCTACGGGGTCGTCGCAAGTAACATTAAGAGTGAGTTCAAACTTGCCACACAATCACGCCACAAACTCCCTTCCCGATAACAATAGTCCCTTTCCATTTGTGTACTGCTTGAATGTTGCCGAGTATGGTTCTAAACCTCTCGGGACAATCTTCCTGCGCCTGAACACGTGCCTTCCCAAGAATTCATGGCCAGATTTCTGAGGAGTCAGATTTGAATCACAGACGAAACCTTATTATCGCATTTACCGCACTTATTTGTGTTTTTCTCACGGGAGTTGTCGGTTATTCCATCACTGAGCGGAACACTGTGCGGAATGACAATCACGATAACTGGTCCGTATTTGACGCAATTTTTATGACGGTCATCACCTTGACTACCGTAGGATACGACGATGGAGAAATGTCCCCAGCAGGCAAGGTTTTCACGGTCTTTTTGCTCATTGGAGGGTTCGGTGTTTGCGCATACAGTATTAGTTCTGCAACCGCCTTTATCATAGAAGGGCAACTACACGAAATTTTTCGGAGAAGAAAGATGAGAAACTCAATTGATAGACTATCAAATCACTACATTATCTGCGGATTGGGAGACACCGGTGTTCATGCGCTCGATGAGTTGATTCAGATGGATGTCGATTTCGTTGGTATCGAGCGTGAAGATTCGCGAATCGCGCATCTACTGGAGACGAGGGATTTCCTCTATGTTGCCGGTGATGCCACGGACGATGAGGTGCTCAACCGCGCTGGCATTGAGCGTGCGCGTGGATTAATCTCCAGTCTATCTAGGGATCAGGACAACCTGTTCACCGTTTTGTCGGCAAAGCAGTTGAATCCGAATTTGCGGGTCGTGTCCAAGGCGGTCGAGGACAATTCACCCCCTAAACTATTAAAGGCTGGCGCTGCGGATGTCGTATTGGCAGATCAGATTGGCGGGGTGCGATTGGCGTCTCGCGTCATGCGACCCGATGTGGTAGATTTCTTGGATTTAATGATTAAGCACCAGGAAACCACGCGATTTACCGAATCCGTTATCCGAAAGGACTCCCCGTTAATCGGATCCACGCTTGGCGAGGCAAATATCCAGAATCGAACCGGATTGGTTCCAGTTGCGATCCGAATCCGGACGGGCAGGTTTGAATATAACCCGGCTGCCGATTTGAAACTAGCGCAGGGCGATGCCCTCATCGTTATATCGGACAATGAGCGGTTGAAGAAACTCCATGACCTTACGGGTGACACGTAGAAGCGGGAAGAGAGGAAGGTTGGAAGGCGGGAAGGATGGGAAGACAGATGCAGATTGACGAGGAACGTACGTAAAAAGATGGGAAGGGGTAGTAGCGGATAGAAAGAAATGGCACATGAAATGTGTAAAAACAAAAAAGCACAGAGGCGATCAACTGACCGAATAGTGAAGGATCAAGCGAGTGGACAGCGAGTGCGATAGCTAATCTTGATAGCGCTCCATTATCCCTGTCGGAATAATTCATTCAGCAAGTAACACTTTCTGGTCGGAGTCCCTTGCCTCGATCCAGAGGATCGAAATGTCAATAGAATACGATATGTCCAAATTTCCGCGCTCCAGCGGAGATCAAGCGAATGGATAATGAGTGCGATAGAGATCCTCAATGTGGTGTGTTACTTGGTAAAATGAAGTTGATGATGGAAGGGCAAAACCGGTCGAACAATCGGACTCACGGTAGTACCTTGGTGATTTTTGCTCGTTTGTGGATATATACCCCAAGATCAGGTATGTGAAAATTCGAAATTGCACAAGTCTATTATGCGGAAGATGACTTAATATATACTTTTAAATTGTTTAAGGGTGCCCAACCCATGCTACACCTACATTCTCAGATTTAAAGGTGTAGGTTTACGGGATTAAAGGTCAACGTTTACGGGTCAGAGAGATCATCACCAGTTTGGTGTGCTGGCGATCAGCGAGAAGAATCTCAAGCATGAGATTGAAACGTTATTTACGCATCCCGATCAGCGAGAAGAACCTCAAATCCGAGGATTAATTACTGACCACTAACCACTGCCTTGCCCAGAAATAACACTGTTTCAACGTAAACCCCGAAAAAGATTGCCCGTTATGGAACAATACGACCATAAAGGTGTACAAAATATCCTAAGTACATATCAGGCGCAACTGATAAAGCGTCACAAAACGGCAAGCCCGGTAGTGGCAGCCTACTGATTAAGCGCCACGATTAAACAACCAAATCGAATTTGCCTAAAGACAAGCCCATTAGTGGAAGTCTAACGACCCCGCTAATGGGCTTTTTTCGTTTTTGCCGTACTAACCACACTGGCGCGAATTGCTTCATGCCGCTGTGAAACACCAAATTCTATGACTCTTATCAATCGTCTAACACACATGAAACAAGAAGAACACAATCCCTTGCCCGAGTTCAATTTTGAATCTCGTCTACCGGGAGAATCCCCTCTTGCTTTCGCCTATTTCGAGTTATACCGTGATGCAGGCAGCCAGAGATCTTTGCGCGCGCTCTGCGAATCTGAAGTTAACGGGAAAAAGCGCACGCTCTCACAAATGGGCAAGCCGATTTCATTGGCAAACTCGCGTCGAGGCGTATGAAGCCGAACTAGCCCACGCCGCATCTCTAAAGTTAGCCGGACAGCGGCGCGAAGAAATAACCGCGTTTATCGCCAACGACATGTCAATTGCGTTGGAACTACAAAAACTCTGCAAAATCCGGCTGCGAAATTTAGCCGCGGACACCGACAATACCGATTGCCGAGAACTCCGCCAACTTGCTCTGGCGTATCGCGAATCGCGTTTGTGGCTAATGGAATTAACCGGCATTGTTGAAGACCATAACGTAGATGAAAACCAAGAAAGTTGAATTCCATAAGCTGCGCTATCCCGCACACCTCGCAAAAATACCCCGATTCTCTTTGGCTCACGTTGAGGAACTCTATGCGGAAGTCGATAGTCGAAGGAATTGCCGTGGTTACGAGGAGTTTTTGCGATGGTGCGCCGAGAACAACACTGCCATCGAATCTCCCACGTTCAAAACTTTTTACGCCGCGCGGCAAAAGCGGGAACGAGCAAAACGAACACTATTCCATAATCTACGTTCAATCTCGGAGCGCTATTCTGTGGCTCTCGGATTACTCGGAGGCTGTTTGAGTTTCCTATACAAATCCAGCAAAGACTGCGAATATACCATCGACTTAACGCGAACATTCCTCATACAGATTGCGATTTTCGATTCAACCTTTGCCGGCGCGTATGCCCGCGAACTAGGGTGCATTGAATTCCTCGACTGGGTTGAAAGAAATCCTCGGTCTAAACCTTCAATTGGCGAGTATGACAAGGCGTTTAGGTTGAACGCCGCATGGGCAAAAGGGGAAATTGCAGACGAACATGTTAACCAAGCCAAATCGCGCGTAGAACGAGAAGACCTATCTTCCGAGCACCTCAATCTAGTCCATGAAGAGAAAATGCGCCTCTCCCGCCACAATCATGATCTAGAGTTCGACTACGACAGATCGTCCATAATTCAGGAACACGTCGCGCAAGACATGAGACTTGAAAAATATTCCCCAGTGTCGCTTGAGGGAATAAAGAACACGTTGAAAAAATGGGACGACGCCGGCAGGCACCTTGGCTGGCAGCCCTTGGCTATTCGGCGGCGTCAAGAATTTGACAGACTCGATAGGATAGCCGACCAAGCCGTAGCCGCCAATCCCGTCCGAGATAATGATTTTGCCGAAATCCTCTGGACAGGCGGGGATGGTTTCCGGCGGATGCGAAAATGGTAACATGCACACTTTTTTCTTTTGTACCTACTTTGTACCTACTTTGCCGCAAGCGAATCCGCGCTATCAGAGGAATGCGGGCTATCCGAAAAGGTGAACACCCTATCAAAATCGGTGCGGTGTTCACCTTTCTGTACCTATTTTCGAACCTCTAATTTACACGAAAATGTGAACATTAATGCGCCGACCAATAGCGAAACCGCTCTAGATCAATACACAGCGCCAAATCGCTGAATCTTGACAGCCTATTGGACGTTATTTACTAGATAGCGTCCCATCATTCCTGTCGGAATGATTCATTCAGCAAGTAACACTCTTTTTCGCTCAATGACTAGCCGTGAAAAGCGTTCCTTCGTGGTCTGGTTTTCACTCCAGAGGAGTGAGATGTCAATAGAACATGATCCCTCCCCGCATCTGCACTCCAGAGGAGTGCAATGTGGAGTGTTACTTGAGAGGAATTAATCTTATCAACAGTATTCCAAAATTCCGTTATTAGCCCCAGAAACCAAGTAAAGTTGCCAATGTCCAACGATTGTCCGTCCTTGTGGCATTAGGCAGTCAAATCTATGGATACAGACAGCTAATCTTCAATCGTCCTCGGACGCTCAATCACATACCTGCCGATCGCGCTATGCTCACCAAAGACATGATGACGGATCTCCCGTCGCTTCCGGGGGTTTATTTCTTTCGCAACAAGTCGAGGGATATTCTCTACATCGGCAAAGCGAAGTCTTTGCGCAAACGGGTGCACTCATACTTATACAATGCAAAAAGGCGTCCATATAAGATAAAACGACTGGTACGCCATGCGTCGGGCATTGATTACGAAATCTGCAACTCGGAATTGGAAGCCTCTCTACTGGAAGCGCGACTCATCAAGGAGAATCAGCCGCCCTACAACTCCGCATTGAAGGAAGGTTGGAAGTCTTGGTACATCAAGATTGACTATTCCGATGATTTTCCTCGGCTTGAACTCACTTCCGAGCGGTTGGAGGATGGAGCGCGATATTTCGGTCCCTTCTCCGGGCGAAAATGGACGGAGGATGTGATTAACTCGTTGCACTACGTCTTTCCCGTTCGCATTTGCGAAGAACGGCTCATTCCGCGTCACGATTTTCGTCCATGTTTAAGCTACTATCTCAAACGGTGTGACGCGCCGTGTGCCGCTCGAATCAGCCGCGAATCTTATCGGGCAATGATTCACGATGTGGAGCAGATATTGGAGGGCGACCACGAGGTAGTAGTCAAGAAGTTGATGGGTTGGCGGGACCGTGCAGCGGCGCAACTCCACTTTGAACGTGCGGCGGTACTCCAGAAGCGGATTGAGTATATTCAAGAGGCTTTTGTGTTTTTGGACGTGCATCGCTGGAAAGAGCGGGAAGTATCGCCAGCCGGATGAGATGCGAAAGAGTGGAAGGATGGAAGAATAATAGCCCCATGGAGATCATGTGCAAGATCGTAGGTTGGGTTGAACGGAATTCGTTAATGATCGCTAATCTTAGAGGCGTTTCCGAGTCCCCACTTTGCATGAACATGCCCAAAAAATGAGTGAAACCCAACATTAATCGTAAATTCTACTGCCATGCAATAGATGAACGACATTATTTTATGGAAAACGCATTACTGCGTCAAATCGAATCGCTCCAAGCAAAACAGCAGAAGGGCGAATGGGACGATAACCTTTTTCTACGTGAGGATGAGGTCATCTACCTTTTGAACCAAATTGAATAAGAACGGGGAGAATGGAAGACTGGAGGAATGATGGAAGTAATGCGTGCTTCCACTCTTCCAATCTTCCTACCTTCCAGTTTCATGTTCTCGCCTTCCAGCCCTATGCCATTCTTCTAAGTTGCGGAATCGGTTAAAGCTATGAAAAAAGTTGGCGTTTTGCATGTAATCACGGATACGACAATCCAATCGCGATTCACGCATTCCCAACTCGCGGAAATGGCGATAAAGGGCGGTGCGGATACGGTTCAATTTCGCCAAAAAGTGGGGACAACGCGCGGTCGACTTAAAGCGGCACAGGAAGTTCAAACCATCTGCGCCCGGCACAATGTTCCGCTGATTGTGAATGACCGTGCAGATATTGCGCTCGCTGTTGGATCGGCGGGTGTGCATTTTGGGCAGGACGATTTGCCAATCGCGGTTGGTCGCAAGCTGTTTCCGCCAGATTCAATTATCGGTGCCTCGGCGCGAACAGAAACGAAAATTATGGAGGCGATTGCGGAGGGGGCCGATTATATCGGGTTTGGGCCAATTCGCCAGACTTCATCAAAATCGGATGCCGAAGCGCCGAAAGGGTTGGATGCGCTTGCACGGATGTGCGAAATCGCCCAGTGCCCCGTTATTGCCATCGGCGGCATCAGATTTGAGGATATTCATGATGTGATTCGGGCTGGCGCGCATGGAGTCGCTGTTATATCGGCGGTGTGCGGAGCCCCAGATCCGAGAGTTGCTACTCAACGATTGGCAGCCGAAATCCACCGGGCGAAGAAAGATTAGGAAGAATAGCGCTGCAAGGATGGAAGAGTGGAAGGTTGGAAGATTTCTGTCTATGTGCCCCTTGATCTAACGCATTATATAGCCAATCCACTCATATTTGCCCATATATCGGCGAATGTGTATTTTAACCACACCGAATTGAATCAGACCCGATAGGTGCGGTTTCCAACCGCACCGACGAGACTGAGTGAACGTCGATTCGGTTAAGAAACCGAACCTAACAGCAGTGTATAAATAATTGTTGGTTTTACTGTAAAGCGCAAAACTCTACGCTTAAGGACCACATAAAACATTGCTGGATTTTCAATCCGACAGGCGTAGTTTAAATCTGGACAGAAGTAGCCTATTCGCAAAAACACAAGCAAGGCAATGAGTAAACTGGGAATTGGATTTGTCGGCAGCGATGTACATGTTGGAGGGTATGTTAAGGCGTTTCTTGCCCATCCCGAAGTGAAATTAGTTGGAGTTTGTGACAGCGAAGAAGTTAATGCTCAAGAAGTTGCGGCGCAGGGGGACATGGGTTTATGGACGACGTGTTACGAGGAATTGCTTGAAAACCCGGTGATTGATGTTATAATGGTGTGCAGCCCTGATCATTTCCATGCTGGTCATTCTATTGAAGCGCTGAGAGCCGGAAAACACGTTCTATGCGAAAAGCCCATGACGACGACCTTGCAGGATTGCAGGGACATGGTTAGGGCGGTGGACGAAACAGGGCTTACATTCATGGTTAGCCAGTTCATGAGATTTCAGCCCATACACCAAAAAATAAAGAAGCTATACGACGAAGGGATGCTTGGGCGGGCATTTTTCGTCGAAGGCAGCTACATTCATGACATGAGTGGTATCTATGCGCAGCGTACTTGGCGCTCGGACCCAAAAAACCCTCAAAATGTTCTCATTGGCGGAGGCTGTCACCCGCTAGACCTACTTCGTTGGGCGGTTGGCTCGGAGATCGAGGAAGTGCACGCCTATTCCAACGGATACGCTACACCTGACTTTGTTCTGGATGACTGTTACATCTTCAGTTGCAAGTTTGAAAACGGTTGTCTCGGAAAAGTGATGGTAACTGCGGGTTGCAGAGGACACGGTATGGGAGAGGGCTTCCTTTCAATCTACGGGACAGAAGCGACCGTATGGCGAGACTGCTTCTATCCCGCCAAAGGGGAGCCAACAGCGATTATTTTCGAGAAGCTGGATCCGATGCAAACGGCTGTGAATCATTTTGTGGATTGTGTAATGACCGGAAGACAACCGTCCATAGATGTCCGTGATGGGGCGAAAACCGTGTCGGCACTGGTTGCGGGTGTGGAATCCGCCGAATCGGGAGCCGCTGTAACCGTCTCTAACGAGTTTTGAAGTGAAATGCGAGATTTGCGGGGGTTGAGAGGAGTACAGGGACACCATTTTCAGCTCTTTTAGCGCTGAGTTCATCAATCATAGGTGGAGTTGAGGCGCGCGATGTTGCGCTATTGGTGCCGCTGCGGAGAACATCCTGAGTCTTGCGGCGTTGACTATGGGCTTGCTATTGCACTCGTTATTCACTCTCTATGGGATCTACTATCGATCAACTGAGTGGATAGCGAAGGCGATAGCAAGTCCTGCTCCCTATTCGGTCGCTGGATCCTATCTTACAAATGTACTGGATATATCTCTCCGGGAGGCGCGGCCCGGGGCTTTGGATTGTGGTTTTAGTAGTTCATTCGCGAAGTGTTTAATGCTTACGAGACTGTCACAAGAAACTGTTCTACCACGCCGGTAGGTGCGATCAAGTGACCGAATAGAATCAAGCGAGTGAATAGCGAGTGCGATAGAGGTCCCTTTCTAACCGCACTGGTACCCAACACTAACCATATTGTTTTGGAAAATAAACCGCTTAGTTAAGAATATATAATTCATTATTGAACGTTGAGGACCGATGTACTTTGGGATTTGCGGAACCCCAAGAGATTTCAAATAACCAATCTACAATACGGGAGGTAACAATGCTTAACAGGAATCGGAGAAGGTTATTCCTTCTAGTAGGGCTGTTAACAGGACTGGTTGTATTTGCAGGGGGATGGGCACTCACTCATGAGCGCGGACATGGGGACGATTGGTACCCGTCGAGATGGGGCGCCGACGATGAACGCGGAGCGGCGAACCGCATCACACCGGCAAAGATACTGGAAGCGGCTACTCTAATTAAAGAGGGTAAGTTATATCAGTTGGGCAGAGTCTACGAAACGGGCATGCCTGTCTTTGGCACGCGCCATTACAGTTTGCGTATCCCAGCGATGTCAGGACCATTGGGTGATAATAAGGTTACATGGTTCGAAGAGATTGTCAGCGGCGAGATTGGACAGATTGGCACGCAATTCGATGGACTAGGGCACGTCGGTATTGGCGATCTGTACTATAACGGCTTCAACCGTAACAAGTTTGCCAAGGCCGAGGGGCTGGAAAAAATCGGGGTGGAAAACGTCGGTGCCTTTGTGACGCGGGGAGTACTCGTTGATGTCGCCGGTTATAAGGGCGTTGAACATTTGGATGGCGGCTACGAGATTACGGTTGCCGATTTGGAGGGCGCACTTGAACGCCAAGGAACAAAGATCACAGCGGGCGATGTAGTTCTCATCCATACGGGCTGGGGTAAATTCTGGATCACGGATAATGAACGTTACAATGCAAGTGAACCGGGAATCGGTCTGGGAGCGGGGCAGTACCTAGTTGACAAAGAGATTGCCATGGTCTGCGGCGATACCTGGGGTGTAGAGGTCGTACCGAATCCCGACGAATCATTGGCTTTCCCCGTGCACCAGCTTATTCTACCCAAGAACGGCATTTACATTCTTGAAAATATTATCACCGAGGAGTTGGCTATGGATAAGGTTTACGAGTTCGCTTTCGTCTTCGCACCACTGCGAATTAAGGGCGGCACGGGTTCTCCGGGAAATCCGATCGCGATTCGGTAGAAAATTGGCAGGATTCAGAAGGCAGCAAGTACTTGAACTCTTGCACTAATCTGCCGGTTGGAATCGGGGGGAGTGCGAGTGCGGCAGCTTTGAATCGGGTTTAGGCACGAGCGAGGGGTAGATGAATCGAATCTTAGAATCAGAGGTGATGGATTCCTGCGAGGACTCCGAAGCATACGACGCGATGGATCATACCGAGGCGAACATCGCATTCGTAGAACGCGTCCTTGAACTTGGTGCGAAGGGAGGGCGTTTTTTGGACGTAGGGACAGGGCCGGCGGCAATTCCAATTTTGTTAGCGCAACGGCTACCGACGGTTGAAGTCATTGGGATTGATCTCTCCACGAGCATGCTGGAACTGGGAGATTTTCATATAGCCGAGGCTGGAATGACCGATCGGATTACTCTGGAACAAGCTGACGCGAAAGACTTACCTTTTCCAGGTCAGTTCTTTGATGGCGTCTTATGCAACAGCATCATCCACCATATTCCGGATCCGCTTCCAATGCTCCGTGAAGTTAGCCGAGTTATTCGATCGGATGGGCTAATCTTGATTCGCGATCTAATTCGCCCTAACTCAACCGAAGCCGCTCTAGGGCTTGTCGAGAAGCATGCTAGTGGCGCCACTCCCTACCAGAAGAAACTGTTCTACGACTCCTTTCTTGCCGCGTTCACCATTTCCGAAGTTGAAGATATGATAGTCCAAGTGAACCTGCCCGGCACAGTTGTCGTTCAGAGCTCGGATAGACACTGGTCAGTTGAACGTCCTAAGGAAATTGATTAATCAAGGTGGCAGACGCGGCTCCAGAATGAAAGGGAACGAAGAGCAAGCGAAGTGCCTCATTCCATTTTTGGGAAGCGCGGATCGTTCTTGGTAAGAGGCGGCACGCCGCCCTATCCACGACCTCTACGTACCTAATTTTCAAAGCCTTTTCCCGACCAATATATGCAGTCCTCGGGATTGTCAATTTCCTGTTCTCGCGCCCAAAGTTTGTTGAATTTGACCTTCCATACATGTAAAATATTCTGATTTGTGCCGCCGTGATGCTGCGTGACTGATGGACGCGAAAGCAACAGGCTCCGTTCAAATTATAGAACATTTATTAGATGAAAAAAAAACAAGATAATTCTGCTTGGAAGCATACCCAATGGCATTTGCCTGTAGGTGCCAAGGCTCGGCTCGGAAAGGGCTGGCTTTCTAGTAACGTCGCTTGGTCCCCGGATACCAAGCGTCTTGCAATCGGCAGTAGTGTCGGTGTGTGGCTGTACGATGCACACTCCGGGGACGAAATCGCCATGCTGACCGGGCATACGGGCCCCATTTCTAGTGTAGCCTTTAGTCCTGATGGACGGATGCTCGCCAGTGGTGGAAGTTGGTGGGACGGCACGATTCGTCTGTGGAACGCTACTACGGGTACGCATGAGAAAACGCTCTCGGCGCACACGGGATGGGTATTAAGTTTAGCCTTTAGCCCGGATGGACGAACACTAGCTAGTGGCAGCGAGGACGAATCCATCTGTCTGTGGAATGTCCGCACGGGACACCGCAACCGAAAACTCACCGGGCATACGGGAGGAATAAGAGGTGTCGCGTTCAGTCTGGACGGAAGCACGCTAGCCAGTGGCAGTGACGATGAAACAATCCGCCTTTGGGATGTAGTTTCCGGATCCCACAAACAAAAACTGGCGGGACACGCTGGCGGGGTGAGAAGTGTTGCCTTCAGCCCGGACGGGATGGTGTTAGCCAGTGGCGGCTGGGACAACAATATTTACCTTTGGGATATGAAGGCGGAAGGCAACAAGCGAGAATTGTCGGGGCACACAGGGCGCGTGTCAAGCGTGACGTTCAGCCCAGATGGAAATACACTGGCAAGCGGCGGGGAGTTCGGCATCATTCATCTGTGGAATACCGCCTCCGGCACCAAGGAACGGACGCTTACTGGACATACAAAGTGGGTTTCTAGCGTGGCGTTTAGTCAGGATGGGAGTACCCTCGCCAGCACGAGCGATGACAATACAATCCGTCTGTGGAATAGCCTGATGGGAGAACACAAGCGGAGGTTCACGGGACACACGGGTGAAGTAAATGGAGTCGCGATAAGTGCGGATGGGAAGATGATTGCCAGCGCCAGCGATGACAACACCGTTAGGGTGTGGAATGCCGAGACCGGTGAGCATGAGCACACGCTCACGGGGCACACGGAGGTGGTTACCAGCGTCGCGTTCAGTCCGAGTGGGGACGCACTTGCGAGCGGGGGAAATGACAATACCGTTCTTCTATGGGATACGAAGACAGGTGGCTGTAGACATACATTGACCGGACATTGGAATCCGGTTTTATCTGTTGAATTCAGCCCGGACGGGATGACGCTTGCCAGCGGGAGCAACGACACTACTGTCCGTTTATGGGATGTCATGACAGGAGACCACAAGCAGACATTGACCGCACATGCTCGAGCGGTTTACGATGTCGCATTCAGTCCGGATGGGCTGATGCTCGCGACCGGAAGCGATGACAATACCGTCCGAGTATGGGATTCTGCTACAGGTCGACACAAGGGCAAACTCGAAGGGGACACTCCAGCGATTAGAAGCGTAGCATTTACACCGGATGGCGGTACGCTTGCCGGTGGAAGCGAGTCGGGAATCATCTATCTTTGGGACGTTGCAACGGGCAATCAGAAGTTGACTCTAACCGGGCACACGGAGAGTGTTTGGAGTGTTGCTTTCAGTTCCGATGGGAAAACGCTTGCCAACGGAAGCGAATTTGGCACCATTCACTTGTGGAATACCGTCACCGGTAACCACGAACGGACGCTTACCGGACATACCGATAGGGTTTCGTCGGTCGCTTTCAGCCCCGACGGTTCTTCACTGGTCAGCGGGAGCAACGATCGCACCGTCAGTTTGTGGGAGACTGCCACAGATACAAACGACCGTACAATTACCGGGCATACGGCTGCCGTTACCAGTATCGGGTTCAGTCCAGATGGCGGAACGGTTGCTAGTGGGAGTGGAAACGCATTTGGTAACGAGGATAATACCATTCAGGTATGGAACGCCGCGGATGGCACGCACAAGCGGACATTCACCGGGCTTCCAGATCGAGTTACAACCGTTGGGGTAAGCCCGGGTGGCAGAATGCTCGCCAGTGATGGAAGTTGGGACAATAACGTTCGTCTTTGGGATGTAGCCACAGGCGCTCTTACGCAAACACTTTTCGGGCATACCAAGAGAATTAGAAGTGTCGTATTCAGCCCAGACGGGGCGACATTGGCTAGCGGGTGTGATGACAATACCATTTGCCTATGGGACGCCTTTTCAGGGGACCACAAACGCACACTCATAGGACATAAGGGTGGAGTAAATAGTGTGATGTTTAGCCCTGACGGGACGATGTTGGCAAGCGGCAGCGACGACGATACTATTCGACTGTGGGATGTAGTTGCGGGTGTGCACAGGCGAACGCTTACTGGGCACGAAGGTGGTGTGCGCAGCCTAGCTTTCAGTCCTGATGGCGGAATGCTTGCCAGCGAAGGGAATGCAGACGGCACCATCCGTTTGTGGGATTCGATTACCGGGGCGCACAAGCGAAGAATAAAGGGAAATACTCATAGGGTCAGAAGCGTCGGGTTTAATCCCGACGGCGGTATGATTACCGTTCACGGAGACACAGACGGTTGCATACATCTGTGGCATGCGGTTAGGGGTGAACGAAAACGAGGGTTGGCGAACGTGTTGTGGAGCTCTATCTTAGGAGGCCGAAAACGGACTCTTACCGGACATACGGGAGCAGTCCTGAGCGTCGCATCCAGTCCAAATGGAGGAACGATCGCCAGTGTAGGCGAGGATGGAACGGTGCTACTGTGGTTCTCAGACATGGTATGATTCGTTCCGAACTAGACGACAAAAAATCGTCCTTATAACGCGTGGGGTCTCTCTCTGACAATTGGATGGTGTATGAGACATAGCGAGTTCATTGCGAAAGTGCAGCGCCGTTACTTCAATCCTGTCGCCATCCCATCTCCCAACTCAAATCTCTTTTGACTTGATCTCTCCTTCCGCGCCTCACGATTCTCGCGACGAGAATCAATATTTTAGTTATCAGGAATGCCTGAATCAATCCTCAATCGGCGTCGATGGTCGTCCGATTTAAGCCCGAATTGTTTGTAAGCGTAATATGTAACGCGTTGGGGATATGTTGAATGCCGAAACTTAGAAAAAGACCGGTTGCCCTGATTGTTCGGGATGGCTGGGGGCATAATCCACATTTAGAGTGGAACAGAGCAAATGCCGTACATCTTGCCAAAACGCCGGTAAACGACCGGCTGATGGAAGCATATCCCAACACGTTGATTCGAACATCCGGCGAAGATGTCGGATTGCCAGCGGGGGTGATGGGTAATAGTGAAGTAGGCCATCAGAATATCGGTGCCGGCAGGACCGTAGACCAAGAGTTGTTGCGCATTACCAACATGATTCGCTCTGGCGAGTTTTTTGCGAATAAAATGCTCGTCGGGGCAATGAATCATGCAAAATCACGTGGGACGAATCTCCATTTGATTGGACTCGCGAGTGAAGCAGGGGTTCACAGTTCGCTGGAACACTTGTATGCCCTGCTGCTCCTCGCAAAAGAACTAGCCGTTCCTCCAAACCGTGTGCTCGTGCATAACTTTAGCGATGGACGCGACAGTCCTCCGAGCAGTGGTATCGGTTTCTGCCGACAGATTGAAGCCAAGATGGCGGAGATTGGCGTTGGGAGAGTGGCGTCCGTGATTGGTCGATATTATGCCATGGATCGTGATGACCGATGGGAGCGTGTGGAGAAAGCGTACCGACTCTTGACGGACGGCGCACATCACTGTGTGAATTCGTCGACAGAGGCTTATCAACGTTATTACGATCACCCAACCGATAGCGGGCGTCTTGGCGACGAATTCATTGAACCAACAATCGTTAAAGATACTACCGGCAATCCTCTGCCAAGAATCTCGGATGGCGATGCACTCATCTATTACAATTTTAGGGGTGACAGACCGCGCGAACTCTGCAAAGCGTTTTCAACTGTTCAATTTCCGTTTGAGAGCACCGGAAAAGATGGGGTCAAGCGACTGATGGGTTTCGACCGAGGTAAGAAACTTGATGTCGAGTTCGTCACGATGACGGAATACGAGCACGGCCTCCCGGTCAAAGTAGCGATCCCGAAACCCGCCAAAATGCTCAATATCCTAGGCGCATACGTGAGCGATGCCGGTTTGTCACAGTTTCGCTGCGCCGAGACGGAAAAGTTTCCACATGTTACGTTTTTCTTTAATGATTATCGCGACGCGCCATTCGATCGTGAAGACCGAAAAATCGTTACCTCACCGCGCGAGGTTTCGACCTACGATCAGAAACCCGAAATGTCCGCACCCGAGGTTACTCAAGAAATACTCCGACGAATCGCATCGGACATGTACGATTTGTTCGTCCTGAATTACGCCAACGGGGACATGGTTGGACATACGGGATTGTTGCCTGCCGCAGTTGAGGCAGTGGAAACGGTAGACACATGCGTCGGGATGGTGGTTGATGCAGTAATGGCTAAGGGAGGTTCGCTGATTGTAACCGCCGATCACGGCAACTGCGAGCAGATGATTGACCCCGAAACCGGAGGTCCCCACACTGCCCACACGACCTATGACGTTGATCTCATAATCGTTGATGACAACGTTCAGAAAAGCCCGCCGCCACCTAACGGCAGGCTCGCAGATATTGCTCCGACACTTTTAACACTGCTTGGGTTAGATCGACCGCCCGAAATGATTGGACAATCGTTAATCTGAGTGTCGTCTCGCTTCTTGAAATTTGCGCGGGGATAACACATGCTAAGCATTAATCACTTAGCGCATAAACCCACTTAGCTAGCCCGGATATAGTTCCCTTCCCACCCGCGAATCATATAATTCTCACGGCCGATTTCCGTTCGGTTTCGACCTCCAAGTCAGTGGCCCGCGAGCCGGTGCAGCAGCGAAGCCTTTCAGCGCACACAGAATCAAGTTAATTTGCACGCGTATGTACAACAATCGAGAAAAAATGCCCGTCCAGAATTAGATGCGATAACCCCTCAACTCCGGCAAAATCACCTTGACATCCCAGCCCCCACTCTGTATAATTTAGAAATTTTCGGGTGCGGGTGTAGCTCAGCGGTAGAGCGTCAGCTTCCCAAGCTGAGGGTCGCGGGTTCAATTCCCGTCACCCGCTTAGACATGACGGGACAACGACAGGACCATGGAAAACTAGCTGTGGTCTTCGCCATTCCATCCCCTAGATGAAATTTTTGCAGAAGTAAATGGGAACAGTAAATGCCTATTTACGAGTATTGTTGCAAGCAATGTAATCATAGGTTCGAGGATTTGGTAAAATCCGGTGGAGTGAGAGAAAAAGTAGCTTGCCCCGCGTGTGAAAACCGCGATGTCATGCGGTTGCCTTCCGTTTTTGGCGTCGGCGCGTCGGGTATCGCAAGTGCTCCAACGGGAGAGTTGCCCGTATGCGGCACGTGCGGCGTGCAGACCGAACAGCCGTGTCCCCAGCCCGAAGTTTGAAAGGAAATCAATGGCTCGAAGTAACCGCCTCTCCAAAGAAGAAATCAGACATGATCAGTTTGTCGAATCAACGCTCAAGTCGTACGGATTCATAAGAGATAATCTGAAAACCATTATCATCGCTGCAGTTATCGTTACTCTTGTTGTTGCCGTGGTGCGAGTGTATCAAAACCATCAACAAACACAACGTGACAGCGCATCTGCCGCTTTCACCCAGGCGCTCAAGACATATCAGGAGGCGGAAAAAAACTGGGTCGATACCGAAAAGGCGGATGATGCGCGCGAACAGTTCAAAACCGCCGGCTCCAAATTTCAAGAGGTTTTCCAAAAGTACACCGGAACTCTCGTCGCGGACAAAGCCCGATACAACTATGCAAAGACGCTCTATTTTCTAGAGGATTACCAAGGGGCGCGAACTCAATTCCAATCTGTTACGCAAGAACACGCGCCGGAGAATCAAATGATAGCCCTATATGCTCAAGAAGCGGTGGGCAATTGTTTTGAACAGGAAGGGAATTATGAAGCAGCGATTCAGGCGTACCGGGAAGAATCTTACCCACTAACTCCTCAGCTCCCCATAGCTGTTCGAGAGTTTGCACTCACCAACGCCAAATATAATCAGGCGCTATGCCACGAGAAGCTTGGTCAAACAGACGAAGCTCTGGCACTATATGAAGGTTTGGTCGATCAGTTTCACGTAAATCTGGAGAAGGCAATTCAAGAGAAGAGCCTCGAATTGATTCTTGATGCGAAAGAGTTAATTGCTCAAATTCCAGAGCCTTTGGTGATGTCCGAAGCCGAGGATTTGGAGAATCAAGGTCGGGGCTATGACGCGCTCATTTCGTATTATAACTCCGTACGCAATTATAAGTTTCGGCGAGATGTCGAAGGCGGGTTGGATGACACGCTGCGCACACAAATCGGAAACTTTGATACACGGGTGAGTGAATTCATTGAGAGCCTGAAAGACGCTCGTAAAAAGGAGTCCGAGTCCGACATTAGCGTGGCACTATCGTACTACGATCAGGCTGTCGGACTTGACTTCGCACCGTCCGGTAGTCTCTATGTAAAAGCACTTCTTGAGCGAGACAGGAATCAACTGGCGCATAAATGATTCCGTGGTATTCATCTGGTGCGACGTTGCTAGCACTTGGCTAGAATTATGAGAGAAATTATCTCCGTCCACACCGAAAGAGCGTTAGAATACGATAAGTTGAAGGCGTTGATGAAGCGCTACACGGTGTCTCAACCGGGAAGCGCCAAGGTCGATCGCTTGACTCCACAGCGCGAACTCGACGAGATTCGGCAGAACCTCGCGCTGTGCAGTGAGATGAAGGGTGCGACTCAAGTCGCCGGTGGTTTCTCGTTAGCCGGATTACGAGATTTGACGTCCATTCTCAAGATAGCGGCAAAGCCAGGTTCATACTTGGAAGCGCATCAATTGCTTGATGTATGGCATGTCCTTCAAGTCGTCGAAAGCGTTAATCGCTTTATGCGGAAGTTGAAAAAGTTCGACTTCCCGAAGCTGCTCGCAATCGCTGACACACTACCAACTTTCCCCGAACTTGCTACGTCCATTCACCAGTGCGTCAGCCCAGAGGCTGAAATCCGTGACTCGGCGAGTCCCGCCTTACGAAAAATCCGCCGAAGTTTGGTCAATAGCCGCGAAACTATCCGATCAAAATTAGAATCCCTTCTACGCTCTTCCGAGCATCAAAAATCAATTCAAGATCACGTCATCACTCTCCGCAATGACCGTTACGTTCTTCCCGTCAAACAGGACGCCAAACCTCACTTTCCGGGGCTGGTTCAAGGGCAGTCCGCAAGCGGAGCCACAGTTTTCGTTGAACCGTTCAGCGTCGTTGAGATGAACAATGATTTACACCGATTGGCTGACGAAGAGCGGCACGAGATTCGCCGAATACTGCTTTCGCTCACGGACGCAGTCCGCGAATGTGTTGCCGACCTTGAGATTGCAACGAGCGTTCTAGCGGAGTTGGATTTTCTTAACGCAAAGGCTAAACTCAGCATTGATTTGAACGCGGTTGAACCACGACTAAACAATCGTGGATTTACAAAACTCATTGCGGCACGGCATCCGTTGCTTGAGGTTAACTTACGGCGACAACAGAAGAACGGAGACGAACCAAACACTTCCGATTTTCCACCTCGTGTAGTTCCAACAGATTTGCATCTGGGTGATCAGTTTCGTGCATTGGTGATCACCGGACCGAATACCGGCGGCAAGACAGTTGTTCTCAAAACGCTTGGCTTGCTTACCATGATGGCGCAATCGGGACTTCACATCCCCGCGAAACATGGTAGCGAAATTGCTGTGTTCAACAAAGTATTTGCAGACATCGGTGATGAGCAGAGCATTGAGCAGAATCTGAGTACGTTTTCCTCACATATTACAAAGATTGCCACCACATTAAATCACATTGAGAGTGCCCATGGCAAAACGGGCGAAAATTCGCTTGTATTGCTTGATGAAATCGGAGCAGGAACCGACCCGGCTGAAGGCGCAGCGCTTAGTATGGCAATTCTCGACTGGCTCGTTGAGCGTAGGGTGCGGACAATTGTGACGACTCACTATAGCGCGCTTAAAAGCTATGCTCATGCAAAGGAGGATACGGAAAACGCCTCCATGGAGTTCGATTGGCAGACTCTGAGTCCTACCTATCGCCTCTTGATTGGGGTTCCCGGAAGCAGCAACGCTATCAAGGTTGCTGCAAGGCTAGGGATTCCCAATTCCATTCTGCGCACTGCCAAAACACACATCGGCGATCAGGATATAGAAATTGATGACTTGATTGTCAACATGCAGCAATCCCAGCGACAATTGGAGGCAGAACGTAAATCGCTTGAGGAGAGGAGCCGCGCCGCAGATACATCATATCGGAAGCATGAGGATCTTATACGGGACTTTGAGACCAATCGCGACAGACTTACACAGGAGGCCGAAAACGAGGCGTACACAGTATTGAATGATGCACGACGGTTAGTTGATGAGAGCATTGCCGAAATACGTCGAGAAACAGCGTCCAAACAATCCGTTCGGGCTGCATTGTCGCATATTTCGAGTGCCAGAGAGGAACTGAAGGAAAAACAACGACAACGCGTCGCGATTCAATCCAATACATCAAAAACGCCACCGCGGGTTGAGGTTGGAGATAAAGTGCGTCTCAAGGGATTGAGGAACTATGGGGAAGTTCTGAGAATTTTACCTGAAAGTAATACACCTATCACACTTCAGGTCGGCAACATGCAGATGCAGATTTCGTATCAGGACATTGAACAGGTTCAGCCCCAAGAGAAGAACAACAGGATTACGCCCTCCGTCGTTGATGTACAGCGCAGCAAAGCCGACTCGGTCAAGACCGAACTGCACCTCCTCGGTTACACGGTAGATGAAGCGCTCGAAGCCGTAGACAAGTATTTGGACGACGCTTTTCTCGCGAGTTTGCCCAAAGTACGTATCGTCCATGGTAAGGGTACCGGTGCACTGCGTCAAGGGATTCATGAAGGTTTGATTGGACATCCGTTGGTATTGGGTTTTGAATTAGCACCGCGTAACGAAGGAGGGGACGGCGCCACCGTTGTTACGCTGAAAGAGTAGCCTAAAATTCTGGTGTTCATTTAGTTACAGTGCCACATTCCACACATGGAGAAACCTACACCAAAGAACTTTGGTGATCCGCGATGAACGCATCTACCCATCACATTCCGCGCGAGATTGTTGACGAGATACGGGAACGAAGTGATATCGTCGAAGTGATTTCAGAGTGTGGAGTGCCTCTTCGACCCGCCGGGAAGGATTACAAGGCGAATTGCCCGTTCCACGAGGAGAAAACGCCATCCTTCAGTGTTTCGCCGCAAAAACAGATATTCTACTGTTTTGGGTGTCAGACAGGGGGCAACGTCATCAGTTTTGTGCAGAAGCGTGAGGGCAAAACATTCATCGAATCAATTGAATGGCTAGCCGGTCGGCTTGGAATGACGCTCCCCACTCAAGATGCCAAAGCGGAACAGGCAAGCCGGAAACGTCGCGAGTTTCGGGATCTCAATCACTTTGCCTCGCAATATTTTCACGAGCAACTGTTGACCTCTGCCGTGGGGGGACCAGCGTTGGCATACTTAAAGTCTCGGGGAGTGAATGACGAGACAATTCAGCAATCCCAACTCGGCTACACAGCGCCCGGACGGCGGAATTTAGTGAAAGCGGCAACTCAAGCCGGGTTCTCCATTCAGCAATTGGTTGATGTAGGGCTGATCAAGAACGACGACCGCGGACCGGTAGACCGTTTTCGTGGACGCATTATTTTTCCGATTCTGGATGAACGCGGTATCCCCGTCGGTTTCGGTGGTCGGGCGCTCGCAGAAGATCTCCTGCCCAAATATCTGAACTCTCCTACGACTCCGCTCTACGATAAAAGCAAAACCCTCTACAATCTATATCAAGCTCGGCAAGACATCCAACGATCAGGCAGCGCACTGCTCGTCGAAGGATACCTTGACGCCCTCATACTCCACCAAGCGGGGATCAAGAATGTCGTTGCTTCATTAGGTACATCATTGAGCGCGTCGCACGCCAGCTTGTTGAAGCGGTTTTCCGAGGAAGTCGTCATCGTTTATGACGGTGATGCCGCAGGACTTCAAGCCACGTTAAGGGGGCTGCATCTGCTGTTAAAGGAGGAACTTCGGGTACGAATTGCCCTTCTTCCGCCCGACCAGGATCCGGATTCATATGTGCGTAGCGAAGGGTTAGACAAATTCAATGCCGAAATTCATAAGGCAATCAATCTTATCGAATTTCAGATCCAGAGAGCAGTTCGGCAGGACGCACTTCGCAACGTTGAAGTCAAAGCTCAAGCAGTAAAAGAAATCGGATTAACTCTGTCAAATGTCGAGAATCAAGTTCAGCTCAATGAGTATGTGAAGTATACCGCTCGGGAGTTGGATATCAGTGAAAATGCACTCAGGCGAGAATTACGAAGTATAGGCGTCGGCAGGAGCGCAAGGCACAAGCCCGACGCCCCTCCGGATTCTCCATCTTCGCCAGACAGAGGCACGTTGTCTCCCCGCGAATCTATTGAGGAGCAACTGGTTGAAATCCTGATTCAATCTCCAGATTTTGTCCCGTATGTTAGCGATCAGTTGCACTATGAGGATTTTACCCAGCCTGATTTAGCGAAGATTGCACGGATGCTATGGGAAGCAAGTACTCCCGAAACTTCGATTGATATACAGAACCTCATTGATTCCTGTGATGATGAAAAGGCAAAGGGCATCATCTCCAATGCAATTCTGCGGAAGCCCCCGCCTCCGAATTCCAAGGCAAGAGTGGACGGTTGTCTACAGAAGTTTCGACAATTCCTCGTGTTAGACATGGAACGGACAAAGCGTTCACAGGCTCTGACCCAGGAGGATGACAGCATTGATACGCTAGAGCAGCTTGTTGAACTTTCAAATCAAAGAAGGCAATTTGTTTCTTAGGTCGCAACCAATGAAGATGCAAAGTCTTTGGCATGAGTCCGGAAAGGATGCCGAAGTTCTGTTCGTACGCGAGTGCCCATCTCATTTAACCTGTTTTTTGACTGTCATTACATCGGGCGGGGAAGGGTAATTCAACCAAAATGAACAACAACCTGATTGGTTTAGGTAAGGATGAGGGCTATTTTGAATACGGGGAGCGTCCGGAGACGGCGCCGGATGGTCTTGACGAACTGCTCCACGTTCATGTAGAAGCAATTAACCTGCCTACCGGGGCAGAAGACCTCGATGAAGGGGATTTAACAGCAATGGATTTCAAAGATAATGGTGATGCGGTTGAAATATATGAGAGTGAAATTGATGAAAATGAGTATGTTGTTGAGTCGAGCGAACTGACCCAAATCGGCAAGATCGAGAAGTATGAGGACCCTGTCAAGGTCTATCTGCGTGAAATGGGGCGGGTGCCCTTGTTGTCTAAAGAACAGGAGAGAGAATTATCCAAGAAAATCGAAGAAGGACATCGTGTTGTCCAGAAAATCGTCTTTGAAACACCACTGGCACTTGATGAGATCCTGGAACTCCTTGAGAACATCTTGGCTGGCGAGAAGAAAGTAGCCGATGTCATTGATATGGCAATTCCGGGGGAATCAGGAAGCAATAAAGAAAACATGATCCTTGAGATCATCGAAGCTAAAACTAACCATCTGCGAAAGTTAAGTAGTGCAATCCGCCGTCAGGAACGTAAATTGAAGTATGCGGTGCTAACTGCAGATGAAACAAACAGGCTTCGATACGAATTAAAGACGAATCGCGAAGACGTGGTTGACACGCTCATAGAGTTAAAGATTGATCCGGAGGAAATCAGCAAGATATCGGGAAAGATAAAAAGTGTCGTCAGACAGATTTCGGATCTGGAACGGAAGATTGTTGAGATTGAAACTGGCGGCGAGAAGTCTACCAATGGAGTGCAACATACCATCGCCCAGCTAGAGCATCAAGTCGGCAGTTCAAGGGAGCGAGTTACGGAGATTTCGCGACAAATTTATGAGGGAGAGACAATTGCCCAAGATGCCAAAATGACGATTGTGGAATCCAATTTACGGTTAGTTGTCAGCATCGCAAAAAAATATAAGAATCGCACGCCGGGGTTGGTTTTTCTAGATCTGATTCAGGAAGGGAATATCGGGTTGATGAAAGCAGTAGATAAATTCGATTATAGGCGCGGTTACAAATTTAGCACCTATGCGACTTGGTGGATTCGTCAAGGTATCACACGCGCCATCGCGGATCAAGCGCGCACGATACGTATTCCGGTACACATGATAGAAACAATACACAAGTTGATTCGCGTCTCTCGCCACTTGGTTCAGGAAAAGGGGCGGGAGCCGACTCCCTCAGAGATTGGCGAGGAAATGGCGCTTCCAACGGACAAGGTAAGGCAGGTATTGCGAATTGCCCAGGAGCCCATTTCGTTAGAAACCCCTATTGGCGAAGAGGAAGATCGGCAACTTCGAGACTTCATTGAAGATCGAGATACGATATCGCCGCTAAATCAAGCTGCATTGACAATGCTTAAAGAGCGCGTCGCGGATGTGTTGGAAACTTTGACGGAACGTGAAGAGAAAGTTCTCCGTATGAGATTTGGGATTGAGGACGGCTGTCCACGCACCTTGGAAGAGGTTGGAGTCGAATTCAAGGTCACGCGTGAAAGAATTCGTCAAATAGAAGCAAAAGCGTTGCGAAAACTACGTCATCCGCTTCGCAGCCAAAAATTACAGGGCTTCCTTGAATAGTAGTTGCGTGTTGCACAAATTGCAAATCTCTCTCAAGAATACCCGGCAGTTTGTTGTATTCAGGTTAAGAAAACCCCTTGACAATTTGTGTCCGCAATTCCTATAATAATGGCGCGATAGAAAGTGGGCCCATAGCTCAGTCGGTTAGAGCAGCCGGCTCATAACCGGCCGGTCCTAGGTTCGAGTCCTAGTGGGCCCATCGGCCCCTCCACTTCTCCTTGCACATGTCTTCTTGCTTACCTACTTCTGATGGGGCGTTAGCTCAGGGGTACGAGCGCTACCTTCACACGGTAGAAGTCACTGGTTCAAATCCAGTACGCCCCACCACCCCGATTTGAGAATTCGCAGCCAATAGGTCCGATGTTGCAATCTGTCCGATGGTGTAAATCACACCAATACCGGTGACGGTGAGGCAGACGTCATCATACCCGGGGAGACACAGGAGTAAACCTATGCGCCGCGCGCCTTTTGGCACAAAGTTGACAGTATTTGAAAGAGACTCGCTAGTGAAATTGACTCTTGGATTGACACACTGTTGAAAATCGGGACTGAGGGAAAACAATACAAATGGATACGTTATCTAAGATTCTGAATGGACTTGTAGAAGAATTTCTTGCCTTTGAGAAGCGAGGGATACTGCTAAGTATTATCACCATTATTGCGCTCTTTGTAATTAAGGCTGTGTTAACGCGCCCAATTAAAGCGTACGTCTATAAGCGAGCCCTAAAACAGGAAAACGCCGCGAATTTCATGACAACGTGGAGGTTCTTCTGGTTCGCCATCATAGCAATCTTTGGCATTATCAGCCTGAGCGGTTCAGTCAAGACTCTGGGTATTTCCGTCGGTTTTCTTGGAATGATATTGGGGTGGTCTCTTCAGGCTCCCGTTACCGGAATCGCCGCCTGGCTCATGCTAATACTCAAGCGCCCCTTCAGGATTGGACAGCGAGTCATTATCGCAGGCGTAAAGGGTGACGTGGTCGATATTACCCTCACGCATGTGATTCTTAATCAGGTCGGCGGTACGGTTGCAGGCGAGGAACGATCGGGACGCGGTATACTTATTCCCAATGCCATCCTGTTCAGTCAAACAATAACGAATTATACTTTTGAGGTAGAATACATTCTGAGTGAAGTCCCGGTGCGAATTACCTTTCAGTCTGACTGGGACGAAGCGGAACAGATCTTGTTGAATGCTGCAAAACAGATTGCGGCAGATGGCATCAAGGAAACGGGCGAGGAGCCGTTCGTGAGAGCAGAATTGATTGATGCCGGCGTGCTGATGCGTTTACGCTATAAAACACGTCCCGAGGACTATGCGGAAAATGTCAATGATATTGTGAAAATCATTCATAGCGAATTCAAAAAAAGCGACAAAGTGGAATTCTGCTACCCTCATTCGGAAGTGATTTATTCGGTGAAGAAACAACCCGCACCGCTGGCGGCATCAGACAGCTAAACGCGGGGCACATACGCGGTTTGGATTTGCCAATCCAGACCGAGCGGGGGGCAGGAAACGCGCCGAGTAGGGAAGTACAATGCTAATTCCGGCTTTTCGGGGGCTTACATGCCCAGACCGGACGTGTGACGCACTGTAATACTGCGAACCAAACGATGCACTAAACAGTTACCGTAATTCTATGCCGGGCGGTTTTACCATTCAATTTAACCCTCCTTGTTGCATACTCTTATGATGGCGCGTAGAGTATAATCCATGCCTTAATCAAGACCCTTGTTTTTGTTCTTCCACGCTTCATATTCAGCTAGGGTTGATTCGTCCGGTGGATAGGTGCCGACGATGCTCGCTCCTGATTGAATTTTCTTTAGGAGGAAATTTTCCCGCATCTCCATTTCGACTGCAATCTGTGCGACTTCCGCCGCGAATTGAACTGGAACAACGACCACGCCTTCCGCGTCTCCGACAATAATGTCACCCGGTAGCACCGCAACCTCGCCACAGGCAATGGGCACCTGGATTTCCGAAGGGTGATGCACGGTCTTATTGGAATGCGCGTTCTTTGCCGCAGCAAAAGCAGGCAAGCCGATCTCGGCTATGGAAGGGCTGTCGCGGAGCGCGCCATCGGTTACGACACCGGCTGCACCCCGGTTGTAGAGGCGTGTAGCAAGGATATCCCCCATCGTTCCCGCGCGTGTATCGCCACGGGCATCAATAACGAAGACCTCCCCTAGTCCGATTTCTTCAATCCCGACACGTTGAGCGTCCTTCAGATTGTCAATCTCCCCCGCGTCCAAATCTTCGCGAGCCGGGATGTAACGAAGTGTGAACGCAGGTCCTGCCATTTTCATATTCGGCTGTAGTGGGGTAACGCCGTGCATAAAACTCCGGCTCAGTCCGAACTGTTTGAGAGTTGTCGTCAGGGTAGCGGTGCTGGGAATCAGGAGTTGCTGGATAACCTCATTTGAGATGCTTTCGCTAGACATGAGCTAGTTTACCTCATATTTGGTTGTGGTATGGTATATCTGGGGAGTGCGCATAGTCAATGTGCGGCCGATTTTGTCCTCTGCTCCACTCGGCGTGATCCCAAGAGATTCTATATTAGGACGTAAAGACGGTCAAGGATTTTGCGCCCGATTACCCTGGGGAGATGTCTAATTTCGATTGACTGTTTACAACATGACGGTTATAATTACGAACAATAATGTTTTGGTGAAGCATGGAGGGCTACATGGTTCAAAGCCCGATGAAACACGTGGTATTCTTGTCGATTATCTTCTTAATACTTATCGCGTGCGGCGGAAATGGAAAACCAGTGGTAACCATTGAGACGGATAAAGGCAAGATTGTCATTGAACTCTACCCTGACGCCGCTCCCGTGACAGTGGACAATTTCCTAACACTCATCGATCAAGGCTTCTACGACGGACTCGTATTTCACAGGTACGATCCCGGGTTTGTGATTCAAGGCGGAGATCCGAAGGGGAATGGCAAAGGTGGGCCCAGTTGGACGATTCCCGGCGAATTTCAAGATCCCAATCTCCGCGCCAAAATGCCCGCGCATGAAAGAGGCACGGTGGCAATGGCGCGTACACGCATACCTGATTCGGCAGGAAGTCAGTTCTATATTTGCCTTAACCCTGATTCCAGTCGCTACCGCCATCTTGAAGGACAGTATACCGCTTTTGGTCGTGTGATTAAAGGTCTTGATGTGGTGGACGAGATTCGGGTTGGGGATAAAATGAACCGGGTCAAGGCGAAAACACCTCGAAACTACGCATCATCCGAAAAGGTCTCAAAATAAATGGAAGAGTGGAAACGTTTAGTTCGAGATACGGTTGACACGCCGGAAAAGCTTGCGGCGGCGCTTGATGTCGATCTCGAAAAAATGAGAAAAATCCATGAGGAGTTTCCAATTCGCATCAATCCGTACTACCTGAGTTTAATCGAGGAAGTTGGCGATCCTATTTGGAAGCAGGTTGTACCGGATTCAAGGGAATTGATTATAACCGGCGTGGAGGATCCTCTTCATGAAGAGGAAGACAGCGAAGTAGCAAACGTCACCCATCGTTATCCTGATCGCGTGCTCTTTTATGTCAACTATATGTGTCCCATCTATTGCCGGTTTTGCACGCGAAAACGTAAGGTGGGAGATCCAGATTCAATCCCGGACGACAACACCGAGAGAGGTTTACAATACCTGCGCGAACACCCTGAAGTGCGCGATGTCATTATATCAGGCGGCGATCCCCTCATGTTGACCGATCGGAAAATCGATTATGTTGTGGGTGGACTTCGTTCTATTGAGCATATTGAAATCATTCGTATCGGGTCGCGTGTCCCGGTAACCTTGCCACAGCGAATCACGCCCAATCTCTGCGCTATCCTCAAAAAACACCATCCGTTCTACATCAACACACATTTCAATCACCCGCGCGAAATCACGCCGGAAACGACAAAAGCGTGCGGTATGCTTGCCGATGCCGGGATACCGCTTGGCAACCAAGCAGTACTTCTCAAAGGTGTCAATGACGACCCGGAGGTAATGGTCGAATTGATGAAGAAACTCCTCGCTATCCGCGTGAAGCCTTACTACATCTACCAAGCGGATCTTGTCGTTGGCACAGATCATTTTCGAACGTCAATCAAGAAAGGTTTGGAGATTATTGCCGCGCTGCGTGGGCACATTTCCGGGCTTGGGGTGCCGCACTACGTGGTTGATGCACCGGGAGGCGGCGGCAAAATCGCGCTACTTCCGGACCCGGTCGTATCGTTCGATGATGATGAAATTAGGTTGAGGAATTACGAGGGCGGCGTGTATAGCTATCCCAGCACGCCTTTCTATGACGAGGATTGGTAGTATTTAGAATATTACGCTTTCTTACAAATAGAATCAGTCTCGACTGGGAAGAATAGGATTGGAAGGGTGGAAAAGACTACGGATGGAAGAATTCCCTCCACGCCACCCTCAGTCTTCTGGCGAGAGGCCCGAAGTTCAATTGATGCGTAAAGCTACTGGAGCGACGGGTTGAGCACTTCAGCTCTAATTGAAAGCCGATGGATTTTCAACAGGTAGTAACCCGGGTTAGATATCAAAAGCCGCTATCATCATGCGACTGTAAGGGAGTTTTTGTCCGATGACGAAATATATCTTCGTGACCGGGGGTGTTGTCTCCGGTATCGGCAAGGGAATTACAACTGCGTCACTAGGACGCTTGCTGATTAACCGTGGTTATAGCGTCATGGTGACCAAGATCGATCCCTATCTCAACTCGGATGCCGGCACGATGAATCCATTCCAGCACGGAGAAGTATTTGTTACGCGTGATGGAGCAGAGACAGACCTCGATCTCGGCAACTACGAACGGTTTTTGGGCGTCGACCTAAGTCGGGATTCAAATTTCACGACTGGTTCCGTTTACAGTGAAGTTTTTGCCAAGGAGCGGCGGGGCGAATACCTTGGACAGACAATTCAACTGATTCCGCATATCACAGACGAGATTAAGGAGCGCATCTATCAAATTGGCCGCGAGAGCGGCAGCGACATCGTCATTACGGAGATCGGCGGAACGATTGGCGATTTTGAAACTCCGCCTTTCGTCGAGGCAATCCGTCAAATGGCGGTTGAAGTTGGACGTGAAAACACCCTTTTCATGCACGTGTCACTGATATATGCATCGCCCGGTGGAGAAAACAAAAGCAAGCCGACGCAGCACAGTATCCGCAAATTGCAGGAACTTGGCATCCAACCCGATGTCTTAATCTGTCGCACAAGCCAACCGATGGATGAGGGGATAAGCAAAAAAATCTCGCTGCTCTGCGGTATCGGAGAGGAGTATATAGTTGAAGGCAGGGACACTGATCTAGTGGAGGAAATTCCGCTGAATTTTGAGCGCCAAGGGATGGCACATTTGGTAGCCAAGAGACTGGGATTAGAGGACCGCCCTCCGACGAACAGCATATGGGCAGACATGGTTGACAAACTGAAAAACCCGAAATCCCACACTCGAATTGCGATCGTCGGAAAGTACGTGCAGGGCAGCGACACCTATCTCAGCGTCAAGGAGGCGGTCAAACACGGCGGAATAGCCAACGAATCCGTCACCGAAGTCAAATGGATAGATTCGGAAACGCTGATAGACGAAGAGAATTTGGAAGAACAGTTTGAAGGGATTGACGGCGTTCTGGTTCCCGGCGGATTCGGCGTGCGCGGAATAGAAGGGATGATTATTGCTATCCGATACGCGCGTGAAAGCAACATTCCGTTTCTGGGCTTGTGCCTCGGAATGCAGTGTATGGTTATTGAGTTCGCGCGTCATGTAGCGGGTTTGAAAAACGCAAACAGCTCCGAGTTTGACGAGCAAACGCTACATCCGGTCATAGATCTCATGCCAGACCAACGGAATCTTTCGGACTTTGGGGGAACGATGCGGCTAGGGCTGTATCCGTGCGTGCTCAAGGAAAATACGAAAAGCAGCACTGCGTATCAACAACCGATAATCTTGGAGCGGCATCGCCATCGGTACGAATTTAACAACCGATTTCGAGAACAACTTGAATCGGAGAGACTTTGCTTAAGCGGTCTATCGCCAGACGAGAATTTAGTGGAGATTGCAGAGGTGTTAGACCACCCGTGGATGGTTGGTTCGCAGTTCCATCCGGAATTTCAATCCAAACCGCTCTCTCCTCATCCGCTCTTTCGCGACTTCATTGAAGCGGCATTGCACTATCAGCAAGAACGGAAAACACGGGGTTCGAGCACCCCTTAGGTTGTGGAATTGTCCGCTTCGCAAGTCGTAAGAATGAAAGCGCCGCGTTCACTGCAAGGACAAGTGGGTGGCGCTTTTGCGTTGTCCGTTTGCGGATTGCACGATACGTCAGCTTCGGATCTGAGGTGTATATGAGGTCAAACAACTATGCGACCATTTCGTCACGCGCCTGGTACGGTGACGAAGAACTACGATTGAATTTTCCCGATGGCTGGGAGATCCAGATGCTTTCTCCCAGAGATGCGTCGAAGTTATCGGAATCCGAGATTCAAGCCGCGTTCGACCAACCGATTGGCACGCCCCGAATTTCGGAACTTGCCAGGAGGAAACGAAGTGCTGTCATAATTGTCGATGATCTGAGTAGACCGACACCGGCGTCGGAGGTTGTCCCTTTCGTCTTACGGGAGTTGATTCAAGCGGGAGTTCCCAAGAGCGAGATTCGCTTTGTCGTTGGTGGCGGGTCGCATCGCGGACTTACGGATGACGAGATTGCGAAGAAAATTGGCGCAGATGCCGCGGATGAGTATGAGGTAGTAAACCACGATTTTATGGCTGGTGACCTTCGCGCGTTAGGAAACCTTGACAGCGGTTTGCCGATTTACATCAATCCGGTGGTAGCCGATGCCGACTTCAAAATCTGTCTAGGGGGAATTTATCCGCACAGATCAGTGGGGTTTGGCGGCGGCGCAAAACTGATATTGCCCGGTGTCGCCGGGTACGCATCAATATTCTATTTCCACGAATACCATCCGAAGCGCGGTCGTGCGATAATTGAGAGAAACGGTGACGAACCGGATCTCCGCGATGCAGCAGAGGCTGCGGCAGAAGTTTTGGGTCTTGATGTCATTGTAAACATCGTTACGAATTCCAAACGAGAAGTCGGCGGCGTATTTGTCGGCGATTTTGTGAAAGCGCATCGCGTAGGTTCTCGGTTTGCGCTGGAGACCTATGCAACACCCATTTCCGATCAGGTACGGGAAGAAACAGATGTCCTCTTGATAAACTGCTATCCGCTGGATTGGGACCCCGTCCAGACCGGAAAATCGCTCTGGGCGCGCGCCTATTTTGACAATGCCTACACTGTCATTGTCAATCCGGCGACTGAAGGAGTGTGTTATCACGGGCTTTCCGATCAGATCGACTATCCCCGTTTTGCGAAGCGAAGCGCGGCACAGAGACCGATGCCACTCCCCGCCCCACAGATTGGATCACGAGAACAGGCATTGGTTTGGTCGGATCTATTTCCCGTAGACGCATTCTACAAGCGGCACCCGAACGATATTCTCTTCCGCGAATGGGATACGCTGATTCATATGCTCGCCGGAAGAATGCCTCAGAACGTAAAGGTAACGGTGTTACCGTGCGCTAGCACGCAGATATTCGCGGAAGGTGATTGATTGCGGCGGGGTGATGGGGCCACAACCGTTGATCGTCTTTTTTACGACTATTCCGCGCGCGGGCGGACAACGGTCTGTCCATCATCTTCGAGAAGTGGGCGATTGTAGATATAGGGGGGTTCCAGTACCGAACGTTGAGCTTCCGTCAATTCATTGACCCACTCAGGGAACCTCGCTTCATAATAACCGCCGGCATAGTGCAGATACTTTGGCGAGTAACGAACCAACAGTGAGCGGCGTTCTCGCTCCCGGTTTGTCCAAGGGAGCGTGCCGTGAATCGTCGCTTCGTTGAAAATAATCATGTCCCCCGCTTTGGCAGGGATATTATACACGACCTCTCGATTGACCTCCCACTCCCTTATTTCGCTCGGGCACGGAAAATTTGCCTTGTGGCTACCCGGAATCACGCACAACCCGCCATCTCCTTCTTCCACATCGGCGAGTTGATATTGAAGAACGACCATGCCGCATCGCATCTGCCCGTTGGTGTAGATATAGTATGCCGCGCCAAAAAATTGATGGTTCGTGGAGCCGTGAAGGATTAAACCTTCGGTATCCATGTCGGCAGTTAGAATGAAGGGGGAATGGTCTAGGCGCCAACCGCGACCGTGAATGGCGTTTAGATAGGGAATGGCTTTCTTATGTACGATGATTTCTCGAAAGGGCTGGCACCACGGTTTGGGCCACGTCAACATGCCCGTGAACATGCCGCGTCTGTGGGTGCCGACTAGTGTCTTGGAATTGCCGAGGGCGTGATTGTCATCTTTGCCACACTTGTCCACGTTTGCGTCGACAGCGGCATTGAGTTGGTCGACTTCGGCATGTGTGAGGAATTCCGGCACCACTAGAAACCCTTGAAGATCGAACAGAAATTTTTCGCGGTCGTTCATCGGTTCGTTCCTTTCAGGTTTGTCTCCGTTACGCGTCGTGGGATTCGAGTTGTAGAGATGTGGTTAATGCCGAACGGCGGCCTCAGATATTGAGGTCAACCACGATGCGACCGCGTACTTTACCGGCAAGGATGTCCTTGGACGCCTGCGAGACGTCATGTAACGAGATTGCTTGTGTCATTGTCTCCAGTTTTTCCATATCAAGATCCTTAGCGAGACGCCCCCATACACGTTCACACAGTTCACGTTCGCACTTGACAGCAGTTATACCAAGAAGGTTCACTCCACGCAAAATAAAGGGGAGAACAGTCGTCGGCAGGTTGCTCCCCCCGGCAAGACCGCAGGCGGCAACGCTACCGTGTGCACGAGTTTGCCGCAGCACGCTTGCCAGCGTCTCTCCTCCAACCGAATCAATAGCGCCTGCCCAGCGTTCGCTTTCGAGCGGCTTTTCGGCTGGTACGCTCAACACTTCGCGGGGGATGACCTCTGCTGCTCCCAAATACCGAAGATAATCACCCTCTTGCTCAGTCCGTCCCGTGGAAGCAACGACCCGATAACCGAGCGTCGCCAGTAGAGCGATTGCCATTGATCCAAGCCCGCCAGCAGCGCCTGTCACAACAACCTCGTTTTGATTTTCCGCGGCAGGTGTGAGACCGTGATCCTCAAGGGCTAGCAGCGAAAGCATTGCCGTGAAGCCGGCAGTCCCGATCGCCATCGCCTGTCGAGCGGTTATCCCATTGGGCAGAGGCTGTAGCCGAACTCCGTTTACGCGTGCCATACTTGCATAACCTCCGGAGAACTCTTCGCCCATACCCCAACCTGTGAGTATGACTTCATCTCCAGTTTGAAAGCGCTCGTCCTCGCCAGGCTCCACTACTTTCCCGGCAAGATCGATGCCCGGGACAATTGGTAGTCGGCGCAGGATTCTGCCCTTCCCGGTGACAGCCAAGCCGTCTTTATAGTTCAGGCTTGAGTAAGTGACGTTGATTAACGTACTACCGGCTGGCGCGGGCAGTTCGCCCACGTGGTTCAGTTGTCGGATTGAAGCCGGCGCCTGAGTTCCGTCGGTCTGTTTGTCTACGATGAGTGCCGATATTGGATGGTTCGCCATAGTGAGTTTGTGTTGCAGCTCTTCTCCTACCTTTTGGTTTTTCGCATAGTTCATAGACTAACTGTTCTAAAATGCAGTCCGGGGACAGTTGGCTACTCTTGAGTTGCGTATCTGCATCAAGCGTCTTTTCCAAACCTTGAATTAAAGCCGATGTGCTGAAGTGAAGGAGCCCCTGGAATATCTTAAAAGCGGCATATGGATTTTGTTTCAGAAGGTTCAGTTGGGGGTTTTGAGGCAGTGAACCGGATAGTCTTGAAGCAAGCGGCTTGAAGACTGTGTTCACAAATTCTTGATAATTCATGCGTCCTACCGTCGGTTTCAAATTCTCTTTTTCTGCGAGGAACTTGGCTTGGAGTGACAGACGAATTTGTCTTGCAATTAGCGCATTAATTTTGATTGGTGGCTCACCACTCTGCAGAATACTATGAAGGCTCTCCACTGCACGGCTTACAGCGCGCTTTCCAATTGCGTCGGTCAAGGCGAAGATGTTCTCAAAACCGCTTGAAGAAACCAAATTTCGAACGTCGTCTTCATCAATTTGTTCCTTTTCCCCGACGAACGCCATTATTTTATTGAGGGACTCAAAAATAATGTGCAGATCATTGTCAGTCCGTTCCCGTAACAGGTTAAACGCTCTCGGGGTAATCGTCTTTCCATCATCTCTCAGCTTCTTCGATACACTGAGAAATAACGGATCTTGATGGAATGATTGGCCGGATTCGAGTCGATTGAACGTGACATATTTACCCACTCGGTCAATCGCTTTAACAGGTCGGCTGCGCCCGTCAATATTACCTTTGACCGTAAAAACCAAAACACTTGTGGTTGGAAGGTCGCCCTCTAGCCACTCAGTGAGTAACTCGGCATCATCAGCGCCGCCGGTGAGGTTCTGCAAATCCTCCGCTTGGGCAGCAATATCGGGTAGGTTTTTCAAAAATGCCAATTCGGGCGGCCCCAAGTTATCGCGGTAGTCCTTGACGAAATCGTCCACCGCTCCCTTAAAGTTGTTGCTTTGCTCCGAAATTTCCTGGGCGGGAATATCAAGCACTTTCGCCATAATTGAAACGACTTTTCGCGGCGCCTCGTCTACCTCGTCAATTGCACTTCGTAGGAGATCGAGAGGACTCGTTCTCTGTGTCTTTTGAAAGACCGTGGACTCTCGGACGACGACCACACGCCAGTCTGACATCATTGGATAAACTTCCACAGCGCTCAAGACATCGCGAATGGACACGGTTACGCCATCAAGGAAGTCTAAATTGAAATCACGGGTGCTCGTGTCATCCAAAAGTATGCCGAGCATCTTTTTGAGGGTTTCCTCGATTAAATAATCTTCCTCGCCGCAGAGCAAGTATACGGGATGTACCGTGCCCGATTGAATTTCTTTGGCGATATTTGGAATGTTAGAAGACTGCTGATTTTTCATGATGTCGCAGTGGTCTGCTGAAAACTTACTATTTCAGTTTATATTCGTGTAACTGTAGTTACTTGGTTTGTCAGAAATATGATTTTCTCGGCTGAATCTTTTCGAATGGAGAGGTATCGAAGCTTTATTTTGGAACTCAGACATATAATGACTACGTTGGTGTCGCCATCGTCATACACGATTGCCTTAGTAAAGAGCAAATCGTGCACGGGTGGATAGTCTCTCATGAGCCCAAGATATGTAATCTACTTGCCGCGTGCTCCTACTTTCATCGCAAAAGTTCCTCGCGCGTAAATCATAGTTTGAAGATAAATTTAGTTTAGCACTGTCTCGGAGGAGTGTCAACGGAAATGGGGTACATGCAATCGTTTCTTAGTTTGGAATCATAGAAAAGGCACTGGTTACTTACTTGTAAATTCACGATAGTCCGCCATCTATTTAACCGTCACAGTCATTATTAGTCCCTTAACTTCAAAAAGGTTTATGTGGTATAATATCCGCGCCACATATTTTGTATCGTGAGATTTGATGACTTCGATTTTGGGTTATACGTGAGAAGTGTAACTGGGTAGGCCATGAACGAGCGGGAACCAATCAATCTGTCTTCTGATGAAATTGAAGAAATCGAAGAACTCACGCTTAGGTGGATTTTCCAAGCAGTTCTTGATTTTGGAATGGAAGCCCATGAAATATTCTTGAATTCTCCGGACAGTGTCAAAGATATCGCAGAAGATATCACGAGGGAATTGCTGGACCGCCTTTCTGGGTTCAATGTGCCACAGAGAATATATGGAAACGTCGATTACAAGAAGGCGAGGTATATCATCCTTCCAGAAAAAACAGTGAGGCAAGCCCTCTTTATTGATTCTAAAGCGGAGAAGGAAAACAGATCTGCCACGATACAGATGTCCCAAACCTCAATGTGGGTAAGGCAACGTAGGAGTGGTAGTGTCATAAAGGAAAGAGGTTTCTTGCCAGAAATATCTGAATATGGAGATAAACATTACCTGACAACAACTTGTTTGGTACATTTCATGTACGATGATGAAATAGGTGTACATCATTTGAGAGAGGTCAAAATAACGGCAATTCCTAACGGAAAGTTACAGCACAGATATAATCCAACAATTGATGACGGAATATGGCTTGCAGGCCGAAACGCACCGACCCGCGGAGAGGATTTTAGAGTTCGCATCAGTTTTGCTAAACTGAAACAAAAGGCATCTTGGCGAGTTCAAACTATTCAATATGATGAGATCGAGGGAGTGTGTAAGGGAGAATGGCAAGCGTAGGAATTGAAAAACACCTGAAAGAAGACCAAATTTATCATGGTGATTCAAGAGTGTTATTGAGAAAAATCAGGCCTGACTCCATTGCACTTAGTGTTTGGTCACCGCCGTACTTTGTCGGGAAAGCATACGAAAAAGATTTGTCTCTAGCAAAATGGAAAACCTTACTGCGGGAAGTGATTAAGCTACATTTCCCAATCATAAAACCGGGAGGATTCCTTGCCATAAATATTGCCGATATCTTGTGCTTTAAGGATGAGTCCATGCCGAAAATAATGGCAGAGAATGTATCGCGAAGAAAAATTGAAGTGACCAAGGAACAAATACTTGAAACAAAGAAGAAACACCCGACTTGGAACAGATACGAACTCGCTAGGCATTTCGGGTGTAGCGAACAAACCATTGATAGGAGGTTGAACGGCAATAATGTCAGAGGCGGAAAATATCAACCGCAAACGCGCGTTTTTTTAGTTGGCAACCTCATTGAAGAGGCTGCTAATGTGGCAGGTTTTCATTTATACGACCGACGCGTCTGGGTAAAGGATGCTGCGTGGGAAAATTCTAGATGGCATACCATCTCTTATCGGTCTGTCGACGAATTTGAGTACATCTATGTGTTCTGGAAGCCAGGGATTACGAAGGTAGATCGTCTCCGACTGACAAAGGAGGAATGGGTGAACTGGGGTTCGAGAGCGGTTTGGGAAATCTCGTCGGTTCGCAGTAATGCTGATCATGACTCGAAATTTCCTGTTGAACTTCCGAAAAGAGTCATAAAGTTGTTTTCGGAAGCCGATGACATTGTGCTTGATTGCTTTATTGGTAGCGGAACAACCGCGATAGCGGCAATTGGCGAAGGCAGAAGATATATCGGGATTGACAAGGAGAAAAAATCTGTAGAAATTGCACTCGATTCCATTTCGTCTTTTGAAGATTACGGAAAGGAACCTGAGCAGATAGATTTATTCATCCGAGCAGTCGAAGAAGAATATCGCAATAAAACTTAGGCCAAATAGGCTTTCCCATTTAGCGTTGGAATTCAAGAAGGCTTGTCCTACCAACCCTCAATAAAGCTGCCGGGAAGATCGAATCACGTTACGATCCTTGGGAAGCAATAGGGGAACTAGCCGCGTGGTAGTAATAAAGCATCTTTTCGTGAAAAGTAAACACGGAAATCCGATGCGTTCAGTTATAGCGTTTGGGGTTCGTCCAAATGGTATAGAGGGAAACGTGTATTGCCAGCCTCTTCGACAGGTATTAATCGTACCTACTCAATCTTTGACAGAATTTAGTTTGAAGCCTGGGGACCTCCGCGAGAACATTGTCGTCGATGGGTTTGATTTGCACAAATTGAAATCCGGTACTGTTATTCAGATTGGAAGCGTGAGAATACGATTAACATTTCACTGTGAACCGTGCAGCAAGATAGCGGATAAAGTTAACCTCAAGAAAATAACTCACAAGCGGGGAGTGCTAGGCAACTTCCTGAGCAACGGGATTATCAAGGTAGGCGATGCAGTCGCAGTAGGCGCCAAGAGTTTTGATGCTATCCCGTATCGCATTGCTGATAGGATAAAATGGTATCTTGATAAGCAGGACAAGCCTGTCGCGGTTTCAAAACTGGTATTTGATATTGGTTTGTCGATTTCATACTGTCGGGCAATACCTAACCTAGTCAGAAACAGGGATGACATAAGATCGGACCTTATTCTCTACAAGAGCAAAAGCGAAAGCGAAAGGGAATGCGTCAATGGTTTAGCAACCGCACGTTAACAATAATCTTGGTTTAACTTTAGCAAAAGGAACTTGCCTCGCGTCAGATGGATTGACAGGGGATTTTCGGGGGCGTTGCTAAGAGTGCATAGTAGGTAATGTCACAATTGGACAACTTTGCAGGGCACAACCTTAACTTTGAGACCGAACGCTTGAAGCTTCGCCCGTTCGAAGATACGGATTTTGATCTTGCACTGCCGTTTTACGGGGATACTGATTTCCTATTGGCAATGGAGGGACAACTTCCTGAAGAATCTATCATCGGCGAGTATCTCAGGCGTGCCGGGGAGGTAATGGCAAAACAGGGATTCCTGTTCGCAATCGTAGAAAAAACTAGCGGCCGCACCATTGGCGAAGTCTGTTTACAGTGGATGAATTTGGAATGGGCAAAGATTGCCAGTGTGAAAACAATGCGTATTCCCATCGGCATCTGGGATAAGTTGCTGTGGGGAAAGGGTTACGGAAGAGAGGTCGTGAGATGTTTGATGGCGTTCGCGTTTGCGGAATTGGGTATTGATCGACTTTGTGCCATGGATGTGTCGGCAGACAATTTTCGTTCAGTAGCGCTGTGGCGCTCGTGCGGCATGGCAGTCTCAAGGATATTGGACAATGGAAACACGCTCGATTTTGAAATTACCAGAATGAAATATGAGTCGGTGCATGAAGCCCTACGTGCATGAGGGAATATGCTATTCCCTCCGAAGGGCATGCCGGTTCCTTCTCGCGGTAACACAGTCTTCACCCTACCCAGGCGCGAGCTACAGCGGCGCCCTTTTGCGGGGCGCCGGGTCTTCCACAGGATTCAGCGATTCTTGTTCTGAGTCAATCGCTTGCTACATTCCTTCCAACAATAGCCAATCATATTATTGAATGTTACCGGCTGACCGGTGGGATGGGGTGTGAGAGACCAGCGAGCGTAGATGTGCATTCCCTGTGATTAGGTCATCGGCTGTTAATCTTCGACCCGTGGTGCTATTCTTGGAATACCAGCGTGCGGCGTATTTCACTGATACTAAGCCGCGAACCGCAAAACACTAGAATTCGATTTGTGCTTGGGTGATGAAGTCAAGGATTGCACCATTCCCCGCTCGTAGAAAGCGCAGTATAGGATTGATTTGGATTCGCGCCTTGGAGTGAAAGTAAAAACCGACGTACGGGGTTATCGACACGAGGGAATCCACGGTGTCAAACGAACCGTTCCCATCCTTGTACTCAAGACGCCCTCCGTGTTCCATTGCAACAAGCCCATAAGCTTTGACCTCGCGCCTGTACACGCCCGTGACATACAAACCGATTAGCTCAGCGCCGCTTTCTATCTGCGGTTTACCGGCGTATAGGCCCTCGGCTATGAGTTTGAGGTTTCCAATGTCGCACGAGACATCGGCGCCATAAGCGTTGAATCGATCTTCGGCAAATGCAGGTAGAGGATTCTGGATTACCTGCACGACACCGTGTGACGATACATTGAATCCAAACGTTAAATCTTTGAGCGGTTCAAATTCTATTCGACCGACGACATCCTTAGCGTCATTATTGTCAGTTCTTGCTCCGGGACCAACACCCGATCCATTGAAAATGCCGATGGAAAATTCCATTGATTTGATTGGATCCCATTCCGCGAGTAAACCGACATCCCTTCCAAGATAGCCTCGAAAATCCTCTCGAATGTGAGTGGGGCGTTCAATTATCCGCAAACGACGTGCGGGTAGAAGCCGCCCATGGCTAAACGGTTTTTTCAGTTGCCCCGCTTTAAGTGTCAAGCTACGGCCAATATCGTATCTCAAGTAGAGATCTTTACCACTGACATTTGTTGTCGTCGCCTCAAATTCAATCCGCAGCGACAGCTTTTTCTTCAATTCCGCCTCCAATTGGAGACGACCACGTCGAACCTCAAAGGTTGTACGTGATTCGGCTTTGTCTCGATTTGTGGCTTGAAATTGTACCTGCGTGTAGCCGCTGATAGTTACTTTGCCGACCTTAGATTTGACATCGGGTTTTTGAGCATGGGTGTGGAGGGTCCACGAATCGAATAGAGAGAGTAGCAGCGCACAAACCAGAAAGCAAATTGGCTTGCAGAAGCAAAACCGAAAGCGTAAAACGTGTGTTAAGTCACTTAACATAGCTACGGACACCGGGACTGTTCTTCCATTTACGTCCTTAATGATATTTTGGCTTGGATAATCTAGCGCCGAAGTTGCGTGTTTCGACGTTGAGTGGCACGTTCTAAGTCTTTTGACCTTCAACCGGGAACGTCTAGGTTTTTGCCTCAGGCAGAGCGGCGAGACGCTTAATCCGGACGACGAATCCAGCCAGCAGTCCAATCGTCCGTGCCAATCGCACCGATGAAAGAAGAAACCGAAAGATTAGCATTGGCGCGCACCAGAGCGGGAGAGGTAGGCCGCGGTCTCCAGTCCCAATTGGAAGTGTCTTGAAGTTGCGGTTGAGTAATCAAAGTCGTTTGAGACTGAGCAATCTTCTTGGTGCCGTCATCTAAATCGGGGCGATTGTTCGAGAAGATGTTGTGCGTGAATCTCATTCCATCAACGGCGATCAGGTTGTTCACGGAAGTTGAATCGACCATTAGTCCCGTTCGTCCGCAATTCATAGTAATACAGTTTGTAATTGTCCCCGCGCTGCCATTTCTCAACAGAATCCCTTGGCTATCCATGCCGACGATGGTTGCGTTGTAAATTTGGGGCTTGCTTCAAGGTTGGTGATTGGGGGCATCTGGATTATTGTCTCCTTCAATGCCGCGATCGGAATAACCATTTGCCTTATGACAGATGAGGTATTGAATTGTTCCCGAGTACCCCTGTGTCCAATCTATTCCATCATCTCGGAATCCCGAGACGACAATATGCTTAAGATTCACACTCCCGCCGCACAACTCAATCGGATCGTCAAGCACGTCAAATACTTGAAGACAGTCGACAATCGTGCCTGCTCCGACATGCTTCAGACTGACTCCGTTCAAATGTCCGTCACCAAATGCCGAACCCGCGTACTCAATGCGCACATACCTGAGTACGCCGCTACTGTCGTTTGTGTTTCCTTGCTGTTTGTAGTGGCCAACGTCATCTCCATTTATGACGATGACTCCCCAGTCACCAGCGTACTGGCTGCCTTCCGGTCTATCGCTCGTGAAGACAATCGGCGCGTCGCGCGTTCCTTCGGCGATGATTTTGGCGCCAATCTCAACTTCCAATCATGAGCAGGGTGTGCTTGAGCCTTTTATCAACGTCCCGGGTTCAATTGTCAGCACAGTACCGGAGGGGACAATGACCGCACCTCCAGTAAGTGTGTACACATTGGTTGATTTGAGTGTCGTGCGCCCGATAATACCGGATAAATTAATGACCGGATTGCCCCTGGCGCCATGCGAAATGTTATCTACCTTGCCAGGAGGTACCTCCATATCATTGCCACATCCGTTGAAGACAATTAGAAAACCGAGCATGTAATGCGTTATCCGTGTAAGGCGGTTCACAACGTAAAACACCGCAAGAGTAAAAACGCTCAAAGGAACCCTCGTGCGCTTTACCAATGGGCTTGGGAATTGTAATCTTGTGTTCTCCGGAATTTAATTGACATAGTGTGAAGTCTGGGGCATTCAACCGAACCAAATCTTTTCTAACGTAGAACTGTTAGTTTGCGCGTTGCGCGGTGATTCTCCGAAGTCAGCGTGTAGAAATAGACCCCGGAGGCAGTCAACTCGCCCAGCTCGTTCCGTCCGTCCCAACGGATAGCACGCTGAAAATCAACATAGTTTCCGGTTTCTCGAAAGCCGAGGTCAATGTGTCGAACTTTTTGTCCGCGAAGATTGTAAATCGTCAACGCCAGCTCGCTCGGTTTCGACAACCGAAAGGGAATCAAGGTTTCGGCTGCGTGCGGGTTCGGATAGTTTTGCATCAGGCGAATTGGGCCTGCAAGCGTTTCAGTATCACTGACGTTCGGCAACCCCGGTGTGGGCTTATTTAACGTCTCTAGCGTAAGTCCACCATCGGGAATCCGTCCGTAAGAGACATCGACATCCAAAAAAGGAAACTCAATCGAATCTATGAGTTTAACTCCCGTATTACCTGATTCAAACAAACCCACCGATTCGGGATTGGCACTGAGACTGAAGTTTGCGTGTAGATGGCCGGCGTCCTCGTCCCTATCCGCCCAGATTAATACAAATCCTCCGGCTGCAATCGTCACGGCGGGAAGGCGCCATTTTGTAGGATCACCAAGGTCGTCCGTTAAAAACAAACTGTCAAGCCGAATCGGTTTGTCCGTCGCGTTATACAATTCAATCCAATCGTCATATTGCCCCGATTCATCAGGTATGGTACCGCGATTACGGGTCATAATTTCGTTGATATACAGTTGTGGCCGTATGTTTATCTCACCAGGTGTCGGCGTTCTTGCGGTGTCCCACGGTCCGCTGCCGTTCGGGTGACGTGCAAGAGCAATGTCCTCCGTCTGCTTACCAAACCGAAGCGCATCAAGAGGTATATTAGAATTTGCATGTCTGTCGAAAAGCAGAATGCTACCGCCATTTGGCGACAACTTGAAGTTCGTGTGCAATTCCCCCTGACGTTCTTCGCCATCCGCCCAAACAACTACGAATCCGCCCGGCGGAACGTCTACGGAAGGGAATTTCCAGCGGGTCGAAGTAGATGCCGTGTCTGACAGGTACAAGTTCTCCAAATTGATAGTATGGCATCCAAAATTGTAAAGCTCCATCCATGGATCGTATTCGCCAGCTTCGTCTGCCAAAGTCGACCAGTTATTAACCATCAGTTCATTGAAGGACACACTGTTTTCAACAGGAAGATTGGATTCGCCGGGCGTGGCGCTCGCGCAGGTTTCAAGGGTATCGCCACCATCCGGATAGCGCCCCAAGGATACATCTTCCACCTGAATCCCGAAGGCGATCCAGTCGATAATCGCATTTCCGTTTTCATCGGAATCGAATATCCCGATTCCCTCACCGCTGGCACTCAAACTGAAGCTCGCATGTCCCGTGCCTTGTGCCGGATCGCCATCCAACCAGAAGAGTTGATACCCCTTTGGCGAAATTTCGACGCCGCGGAGTTGCCATTTCGTAGGCTCACGCATGTCATCCGAGAGATACAAGCCATCCAAGCGAATGATTGAATCGCTACTGTTGTAGATTTCGACCCAGTCGTCGTACTCGCCGTATTCGTCAGCTGTTGTTTGCCTATTCGCCGCCATTAATTCATTGATGTGCAAATGTCCAACAGAACTGCTTGAGAAAAGGGACACTTTCATCTGCAACCTGTCCCAAATCCTTTCGTTGTCTTCCTCTGTATTTCCAATCTCAACCACGTATTCATAGGCGATGCCGGGAGGCAGAATTTCAGGCAATACTTTGGTCAGTTGGTACTTAAGGCGTTCTAGAGGCTGAAGTTGAATTTCTTGAGGTTCTGAGAACGCACCCGGATATGCCGGCTCCCCTGCCACAGATAATCTGCTCCATAGGCGAACCGTCTGAGGCCTGTTCATCTGATTCCGAAGGTATATCGTCCGCTCAAGCCAATCTCCTTTCACGAGTCGCTGATCGCTGACATCGGTGTTCGCAGTCACATCAAACACGACAGGCACACGCCACCGGTTGGATTCTCCGGGCGTTGATTTCAGCAGAATATCCAATTCACCGCTGCCATCGGAAATCCTGCCGTATGCCACTCGATTTCCAAGATTATCGCCGAAAGCGGGATAGATTATCTGATCCACTAGTCTGACGTTTCCATCCTGTTCCCTTTCGAACAAGCCCATGAATCCACCGGTGTCGTTTACTTGGTGTGACTCCACGATGAGATAGCCGCCCGGCGGTATACTACGATTGGGAAGGGGGATCTTGGCAGGTTCATTCACGTCGTCGGAGAGAAACAGTCTTCCGAGATTGACAGATTCTTTGGAACTCCAGTTATAAATCTCGATCCAACCTTCACGGGCAATCTCGTTGACGAACAGATTCACCGACGGAGGTGGAATAAAATCGGGAATGGAAGCACGAAGGAATTCATTTCGTTTGACGGAGAAATTCTTGAGACTCCGCGGACTTTGGTAGAACCAAATTTCGTTCTCAAGCCAGCCCGGCTTTTTCGTGTCGCGTTCGGCGTCAAACCGGATGCTCTCATGCCCGTCATCGACGCGTGATACTCGTTTGCTATCGGAAAAATTGGTATCGAGTAATTCCAATAGACGCAAACAATACATCCGTCGAAATTGCGGCACGTTCAAAATCCGATCGAGCAATCTACCCCACCAATACGGCACATCGCTCGTTGGGTTGTTGCGACCACCCTGATCGAGCGGCATGTCTTCTTGCACGAAAGATACATCGGGGTCCCAAGCAATAATCTCCCACTTTTTTCGGGTTAGATCGTGATAGAGGAAAAAGTTATGTCCTACAATATCCCAATTGCCGAGAAGTTGGTTGACGCAATACCAATTCAAATACCCGTTGATGTCAAGAACGTTCCACAACTTCTCTCTAATGAGATGGTCGGGCGACAAATTTGCTAATTCGACAAATTCTTTGAAATCTGCATCAATCCGACCTCGATTGGTTTCCTTCTCCGTCCACTGTAGGTAATCCGCTAGGGTTGGCAATACAACAAGAAAGTCGAATGGTTTATAGATATTCCCTGTGGGATCACGTCCGTTTATGCTCAGAAAACGTTCATCAATCTGATCGACTGCCGTGTAAACGCCCATGTATTCATCGTTGAGACGCAGATGGACCCATTCCGCAGCCGGCGCCAATACCCCTGCCCGTCGATAATCATCAAAGGCTAACTTACTTCGTATCAATGATGAGTCACGGATGTCACTCTGAAGATTGAGTTTCTTTTTCCCTTGAAACAGTTGATTATCGTCAAAGATTAATTTGATACTGGGCTTCAGCGCTTGGCGCCGACCGGCACCGCCTCGATAACGCATTCTTGTCCCACGGTATTCTACGCCTTCATGTCGCAACACAACAGGAACAGTCAAATCGTCCCAAACATGTTGGCTCAAATAGACAAGGTGGCTCTCGTCGGTATATAAGTCGTATACGGGCAAGGCAGAATCGGAACGCGCGAGAATTATTACGGGGCGAAACTCTACACGCGCGCTGCGATTTCCAAAGAGATCGACAGCACTTACCGCATATTGATATTCTTGGTGGGGATTGACTGCACGGTCAATGTAAGAGGAAGACGGACTGTAGTCCAAGAGGTGAAATTCCCCGTTTTCAGAACGATATATGTCATACCCGCCGATATCATCTTCCGGGTTGTCTGTCCAGTCAAGAATTGCTTGGCCGTATCCGCCAGTGACTAAAAAGTGGTGCGGTTCACGTGGTGGCACCAAGTCTGGAGCGCGTGAAGAAACATAGACTGCGGAAAGTGACGGCTCACCGCGGATGGCGGTAAATCTGACATTCAATTGACCGTCATTCACCTGTGTCGCAAATTGATAGCCAATTACGTAGTTTCGACGTACCTCGTTAAAAATGTCAAAATCCTTAAGTACCCTTTCGTTCTCAATCCAAATATCGAATACGCGTAACTTGCGCCACATATGTTCTATTTCGCTGAAGTGTAGCTTGACACTATATGGGCCGTTAGGTACATCAAACCGATACTCACTCAACCCGCGACGGTCTTGCAGATACAAATCGTAATCTCGAGTGCCGCCGGATTTGAGCTGGTCGGGAGATTTGCCAATGTAGCCATCAACATACCCCGCTCCATTGGCTAGAGTGTACGGCTGATCACTTTGGTATAGCCTTCCGTCTTTCGTCGTGTGCGCGACCTCCGAGCCAGTGTTGAACCCAATCTCATAGGCGGAGCACAGCAATGGAGTTAGAAGCGCAAGTAGCACGACAAGGGGTTGAGGTATTTTCCGGATAAAGTTGTTCATGCTGGAATATGGAAGAAACAGTCGCAGGTGACAGAAACAGGTTTGAAGTGCTACCTCTTTGGTGTGTATGGAGGGAAGGCAGCGATGGTCCACCCGCCTCTGTTCAATCCGGACCGGAGTACCGAGAATTCTACTCTCTCAAGGATGTTTCAATCGCCGGAGGACTTTATTCTTCTCAAAAGTCGGTGAGGTATCTAAATACGATTCGTTAACCAACCGTTTCTGAATATTGATTCAGGGAGTTAGGAACATGAATATGGTGCGGACATGAATAACGTTAGTTGCGAAGGATTCTGACTTTGCAGAATGGAATCTCTAGACACAGCTTGCCGGTTCACTCCAGAAAGCGGCGAAGTCCTGAATCAGTTTGTCATGACTGACCTTCTGCCAACTCTGTTTCCATCAGGTCATATATAATCTGGCGTCCTTTCTTCACATTCCTTCTCATTCTGCCTTTCGCAAAAGCCATTTTCAACTTAATCAGTAAAGTATGGACTAAATTCCTACCGGTAGGTTTGCCGAAATACCACGAAACACGAGTAGAATCCTCCGTCTCGGATAATTGCGTGGTTTGACGCATGGTCCCCCTAAAAGGAGTCGCCAAATCTGTTGTAAAATAGTCGAAAGGTCTCCAATCCACAATCGTCTGTGTCTTCACCTGTTTGCCAAAAACACAATGTTGATCGCAACCAACTCCGACACGCCCTTGGCTTTTTCCTTTAACGGTCAAGTAGTTCGCACGCAGGCGTTGTCTCCAGCGCTCGGGTTCGGTTAGGTAGTCCCAGACAATAGCTAGCGGTGCAGGAAAATCGCCGTCAACTCTAAAATAGAGACTATTCGTATCTACGTAGATCCGCCGACTTTCCTCGGTACGCTTCCAAATAGAATGCAAATCATGGACAAAGCCGCCATGCTGGCCCAGCTGCTCATAAAATTCCGTATGGATTTTCATACCGTGCACCAATTCACCTAGAGACATGGCGTTAGCTGCCGCCTCCGTGAAGAACGCGTACGTTTCAACACCCGTGACTTCGGTAATTTGATTCCTTAATAAAGTGTGAACTATCACCAGGTCTTCGCCAGAGAGTCTTTCAGCACCGGCGACCTCATTCACAATAAAGGAACCGTGATGTACGACTATTCTAAGCGACAGTACGGAAATCTGTTCACATGCTTTACAGGAACAGGTGGTATTTTGGAGTATCTGTTCGCGTTTTTTCGCGAATAAGCGGTAAAGATGCTCAACCATTTCAAGCAAGGTTTGTCCCTGCAATATATCACCATCAAGGAGGCAGGCAAAGATCGGATCGGTTCCTAGTTCATGAATTTCCCAAGGTGCTTTGAGTTGTCCGATTAGGGTACCGAACAGCTCTCTCAAGATGTTTTCAGCGTGCGCTAACTCTTCCGGGTCGCGGAATTCGGAGTAACCTGTTATGTCAGCGACAAGAAGATAGCCTTGTTGTCTCACGATTTCCCCCTTGATAGAATAGGTTTCTTGGTGAAAAAACCTGCATTATTGCTAAAAGATACGATACCATAGTTTTTCGTGGAAATCAACAGATTTAAGCATCTTGAATTTGTCTCATCTTGGAGCAGTTCTCCAGTCTTAATCCGCGGTTTGATTTGGCGAGATTCTGTCTTCCGACAGACACTTTCAGGGTAAAACCATCGCCCGTTGGTTGCGATTAACCAACGGACGGTATGGAGCCTGTCGCTGGAAGATTTTCAGTTCCATCATGGAATCCCTGTGGTATAATGAGCACGTAGAGACAATTACAAAGCAGAGATTTGAATACTAGCACATTGTACCAAGGCGCCACGTCGATTCTTGATGGAGACACGAGCGACTCGGAGCCACAGATCTCAGTCTAGCAGCCATCCGGCTCGTGACTTCGCAAACGAGGAAAAGATGAAACTACTTTCAGTAAATGTGTCGAAACCAAGGGATGTAGCATATCACGGGAAGATGGTACGAACCGGAATATTCAAAGAACCGGTGAAGGAAAGAGTTTTGTTGCGGAAATTGGGGTTGGACGGCGATGGACACGGCGATCCTACCGTGCACGGTGGGATTGATAAAGCTGTGTACGCATATCCTATCGAACACTATGAATATTGGATGCGTGAATTGGGACGAGAGGAACTTCCGTTCGGTCAGTTTGGCGAAAACTTTACGGTAAAGGGGATGTTAGAGGAGGAGGTTCATATTGGAGATGTGTTTCAGATTGCGGGAGCTCAGGTTCAAGTCACACAGCCGCGCGTGCCCTGCTTTAAGCTTGGATTGAAGATAGGGTGCTCGACATTTCCTAAACACTTCTTGGCGAGCGAACGATCGGGATTCTACCTCCGTGTTGTGGCGGAAGGAGACGTCGGTGCAGATGACCGAATTGAGCGGATTAAGATTGATTCTGCCCGACTGAGCATTAAGGAAATACACCACCTGTACTACTTCGACAATCTCAATAGGCAAGGAATTAAGAGGGTATTGGGCGTTTCGGCATTGTCAGATAGTTGGCGGGAGTCGTTCGAGAGATTCTTGGATAAATGTGACAGCGTCCAAGATGAAAGGCATTAATCCCGGTATTAAATCTATGAGGGCGGCCAAAAGGGTAGCAGAAGCGCATTGTATTTACAACAAATAGCCCCTTCCGCGAAACACGGAAGGGGCTATTTTCATAACATCCCCGACGGGATTTGAACCCGTGTCGCTGCCGTGAAAGGGCAGTGTCCTTGGCCAGACTAGACGACGGGGACGTAAGTTGAGCCGTACAGGAATCGAACCTGTGACCACCTGATTAACCTACCACACTCACTTTCGTGAGCCAGACAGTTGCCAATCTGTTGTAGCCTGGACTATATCTTTACCCTCAGTACCTCTAAACTGATAGGGTAGGACACGTATAGTCTCTGAGGAGCGAAGGAAGCGTGAAGTCTCCAAAGAAGCCCCTTCTTCCTTGGATATCAGCTTATGGCATACTGTTGATATCCCTAATCCAAGGCCCGATTATTCGTTGCCGCCTTGTCGGCGGATTAGCTTTCCTGCTGGTTGCCCAATCCTTTAGATTTTCACGCTATGCCGCGTACCAAAGGCTCTAAGGGGATTCCAGCATACGGTGTCCTCCACTTTACATGTTTCCATGTAAAGGCTCCATGTTAAAGTCAGATGCTCTACCAACTGAGCTAACGGCCCATAACCTCAGCGTGTATGGAATAGAATGATATCGAATCGAAAAATGTCAACCTCAAAACATGCCAACTACGGGGCGTGATTCATCTGCCTTCAGTCGTAAAACGTTGGTTAAAGAAGGTCGTCGTTACAAACAATCGTTTGTGTTCTTTCTTTGCCGACAGAGATGAGGGCGGCGGGAACATTTAGAAAGTCCGCGATGAATGCGGTGTATCGCTTTGCGTTTTCCGGCAGATTTTCATAGCGTCGAACATCTACTGTTGACTGTTTCCAACCGGGCAACGTTTCGTAAACCGCCTCACATTCCTCAAGTACCCGCAAACTTGACGGGTATGTCGAAACCTCTTCACCCCGGCGCTGGTAAGCAACGCAGACCCGAAGTTCATCAAGATGATCCAAGACATCGAATTTCGTCAAAGCAAGCCCGGTAAAGCCGTTGACTTGGGCGGCATAGCGCAGCGCCACAAGGTCAAGCCACCCACACCGGCGCGGACGTTGTGTCGTGGCGCCGTATTCCTCACCTATCCCGCGGATTTCCTCATCTAAATCCGGTGGCATCTCCGTCGGAAATGGGCCTCCCCCAACACGGGTGACATACGCCTTTGATACGCCCAGAACACGATCTATCGCTTGAGGGCCAACACCAAGTCCGGTACAAACAGCACCGACCGTGGTGTTGGAGGAGGTGACGTAAGGATACGTTCCGAAGTCGATATCAAGCATGGTGCCTTGTGCGCCCTCGAATAAAATCCGTTTTCCGGTTCTCAGCGCGTCGTTTAGCAACTCGGGCGTGTCAGCCACGTAAGGTGAAAGTTGTTCCGAATATGCATAATATTGCTCCAACAAAGCCTGCCGATCGATTTCACCGCCAATTTGGTCAAGCGCGTACCCCTTGGCAGCCAGGTTGAAATCAAGTTTCTTCTGAAAGAGTTCAAAATCAAGCAGATCCGCAACACGTATGCCCGCGTGTCGGTTCATCTTATCGGAGTACGTTGGGCCGATCCCCCTCGCAGTTGTCCCAAGTTTTAGCCCGCTACCGAGGTCATCCCAAGATTCCATAATCCTGTGATAGGGCAAGATAAGGTGTGCTCGGGAACTAATCTTCAACCGATCGCCTACTTCGACGCCACACGCTTCTAAATCCGAGATTTCACCGCACAGGGTCTCCAAGTTGATGACGACGCCGTTACCAATCACGTTCACGGTGTTTGGATGCAGAACGCCCGAGGGGAGGAGATGGAATACAAATTTGTCCTCTCCGATAACGATAGTATGCCCGGCATTGTCACCGCCCTGAAACCTTGCGACAATGTCTGCGCCTTCCGCAAGGAAATCAGTGGTACCGCCTTTGCTTTCATCGCCCCACTGAGCGCCCAATATGACTGTGTTCGCCATGAATCATGTCCTCAACATAACATGCTGCATTTCCGCGGAGACTAACGCTTGGAGAACTGGTAGCGTGCCCGTGCGCCTTTCTGTCCGTACTTTTGTCGTTCAACCATACGGGAATCACGGGTTAGAAATCCAGCTTTTTTGAGGGTGGGTTTCAAGGAATCGTCCGCTTTAACGAGAGCCCGTGCCAGACCGTGTAGAATCGCGCCTGCTTGGCCCGAGATTCCGCCTCCGCGTATGTTTACAATTACATCGTAGTGACTGCTTTTCGAAACGAGTTCAATCGGTTGTCTCGCATTTTGGACGTGATCCGCTCGGTCAAAATATTCCTCAAGCGGTTTCTTATTAACGATAAATTGACCGGAACCTGGAATTAGCCTCACGCGCGCAACTGAAGTTTTGCGCCGACCCGTTCCCCAATACTGTTCGATAGCCATATTCATTCCTTAGAGCCTGCTTGTCTATTACCTTTTTTGTATATAATAGGTGGCACAATCGTATTTGATTATCTGAGAAACAACTTTTCATGTTTCTGCCCTGACTTGTCGTTCACCTGTCTGATCCCTATCGCACCGGATTTACTATGGGATAACTATCGCGCTCATTATCCATTCGCTTGATCCCTCGTTATCCACTGGGTTGATCGTTGTTCACTGGCTTGATCTCCGCTGGGCTAGGGTGCCTTGGGTTTCGGTGTTACTATACACCAACCGCCCCTCTAGGTTTACAAGAAACTGGTATAGGGGCCACACAAAGAAGAAACCGAATTTTCAAACACGTACTGAACAAACGTCCTCTCTCGGATAATGCGGAATTGCCATACTTGACGTTTGTCAGCCCTTCATAAAAAACATGTAGTTTGGTCACACATCTAAGACTTGCGGTTGTTGTGCTTGATGCGGATGATTCGGTCCGGAATAAACTTTCAATTTCTTAATGAGTTTGTCTCCCAGACGATTTTTCGGCAGCATTCCTTTAACTGCACGGCGGATAATCACTTCGGGGTTCAGCTCCATCTGTTCATTGAAAGTCCGGAATTTGTCACCACCCGGGTAACCACTGTGGCGAAAGTATGTTTTCTGTTCCGCTTTATTGCCTGTGACGACGACCTTGTCGGCGTTGATTACAGCGACGCGAAATCCTAAATCGGCATGCGGCGTGAAAGTTGGATGGTGTTTGCCTCTTAGCACCGCCGCAATCTGAGTTGCCAGACGCCCGAGTACCTTGCCGCCTGCATCTACTATATACCACCTAACGTCCTCATCTGAAACAGCGTCAGATTTGGGAAAATATGTTTGCATCCGAAGTCCCATATCATTACCTTCTACATTCGTTTAACACTAGCGGCGCCATCAATCGGTGCTCGCACGAAACTCACTACTAAATGTCTTGCGACTTTTTTCGCTACCGCTTAACTTGCATCGGACGTTGCGCCGAACTTTGTGCAGATCGGAGAAATTCAGCTTTCAACCGACCGAGATTCTAGATTTGCAATGTCCATGATAAATGTACAGATCGCACCCGCGCTTTTTGAAACCTTTCACTATGTCGGGTGGAACAAAGAAGCCGGGGCAATGGAAACCATAGGCACAACAGCGCATAATATTATCACCAACAGCCCTGCATTGTCAAGGCTAAATCCGTGGTTGCACAGGGGAATGGCAAGTAATTTTGACGGGGCGTGGATCAGGTAAAGAAACTAGCGTGTAGCAGAGAAAGAAGACCTGGCTCCGAGCAAAACCGGCGGGGCGAGATGGGATCTTTACGTCGCTCCTTGTTCAATCGCTTGAAGAATCTCTATCGCACTCGCTATCCGCTCGCTTGAGGGATCGCTATCGCACTCGCTATCCACTCGCTTGATCCCCGTCTGCGGTGAAAGTGAACGATGAAACTAAGAAACTATGTGCACTATTATTCAAGCGAAATGGTATAAGGTGTTTAGCTGCGTAAGTCCTATGGAAGTTACGGCATACGGCGTATGCCTACTACTTTGTAAATCACGGCTTGAAATTGACGTTAATTAGTGTTATAATCCCACGATTATGGTAGACTGCCCTGATGACCCCGGCGAACATCTCCTCATGCGACTAAAGTATCCTCCATCTTAAGGTACTGTCCCCAATTTTGAAAAGACCTGTCAGGTGCATCTTTAATATACAGCATTAGGCAGCGTAGGAAAAAAGATACAAGAGATGAGTAGCATTGTTCCCATTTTTCTTCGCAGTGAGCGTTCTGCGCCCCTCTAGCAATACGCTCTTAAACATCTGCCGTATACCTACAATCAGTTTAGACTTAATTACATGCATTAGAAGGTGGTGCGGGTACGGCGAATGGCAAAGGTGTCCAAAACAGACATAGCGGTCATTACCATTTATGGAATGATGTTGTTGGCGTTCTGGTTGTACTCCCGCTCTGCTTCGTTGTGGATTATCCACATCAACTTTGTGATTGCGGCAGTTCTTTTCAGTTACGGGATTTGGAAGGAACGAGAAACTTCCCGACATCTAGAGCAGAGCATAATTTTTGGCGTTGTGGCATCGCTTACCTACATCCCGTTGGATTGGGGACTTTCCAAGGGCGTTCAATTCATTATTTATTTTCGTTCCGATCTAGCCATAATGCCTGCTGCTCCGTTGTGTGTAGTATTCAGTTGGATGATTGCAATTACTTCGATTATCTACTTGTATTTTCGCCTGAACTCCATTTCGGCGCACTCCTTTATTTCGGCAGGGATTGCCGGAATCGTTGCGTCTGTTGGCGTTTTGGTTCTAGACCAATTTGCATCCGCACGATTCCTATGGCACTGGAATTCTACGCCTTTAGCTGGAAAATATACAGTTGATTTTCCACAGATTGGGTCGACGCCTGTTTTTGTACCTGTCAGTTTACTCTTGACTTTCGTGTTGTCACCCTATTACTTTTACAAGCGGCAACATACGATTGTCGCCGGTATACGATGCGGAGTGTTTATGGGGACGATACTGTTCTGCGGTTTTGTCCTATTTTTAGCGCTTTACCGTTCGGTTTAACCGACACATCAATCGATCGTGATGGTGGTAAATTTACGGTGATACATGATCCATATTAGGAGCGACGATGATTAGGTCAACGACTATCTTGGCTGTACGCCGCGATAATCAAATTGCCATCGGGGGTGACGGACAGGTAACCCTAGGTGATACTGCAATTAAGCATGGCGCCAAGAAGATTAGGAAAATTCATGAGGATAGCGTTCTGCTCGGCTTCGCAGGCTCGGCTTCGGACGCGCTTACTTTGTATGAGAAATTGGAATCAAAATTAGAGCAGTACCGGGGAAATCTGCAGAGAGCCGCGGTGGAGTTGGCAAGGGATTGGCGAAGTGATCGTGTACTTAGAAGGGTTGATGCTTTGATGATTGCCATGGATGCGGATGGCGGGTATCTTATTTCTGGCGCCGGAGACGTAATCTCTCCGGACGACAATGTATTAGCCATCGGTTCGGGCGGATCCGTCGCGCTATCCGCAGCCAAGGCGCTGTTGAGTTTTTCGTCGCTCGCCGCCAAGGATATTGTTCAAGAAGGTTTGAAGATTACGAGCCGAATTTGTATCTATACCAATGACGAGATTGCGATTGAATCGATTGAAACCTAATTGCCGCTTGGGCAGAGCATTCATTATCAATTTTCAGGTAAATTAATGACCAAACCGGAGGGATATCTTGGATACACAAAAGACCCCAACAGAGAACAAGACACTGCATGATTCTCTCACGCCAAAACAGATTGTTGCTGAACTTGACAAATATATCATAGGACAAGCCGAAGCCAAACGTTCAGTTGCCATTGCACTTCGTAACCGGGCGCGCCGACAGATGCTTGACGAGGATATACGAGATGAGGTCGCTCCCAAGAACATCATTATGATTGGTTCGACGGGAGTAGGAAAGACGGAAATTGCTCGTCGATTGGCGAGATTGGTTGACGCACCGTTTATCAAAGTAGAGGCATCAAAATATACCGAAGTCGGCTACGTTGGACGTGACGTGGAATCAATGATTCGCGATTTAACCGAACTTGCGGTTAACATGGTGAAAGCGGAACAGACCGAATCTGTGAAAGAAAGAGCGCTTGAGCAAGTGGAGGAACGGCTCTTGGACTACATCTACCCGCCGCCAACGTCATTGAAGAAAAGCCGAGAAGACGAATCGGGTGACGAGGAGGAGTTCGCCGAAAGGGAAGATCTTGAAGGGGAATCCCAAGAAATGCCTGAATTATCTGCCGGGATGATAGAAATTGCGGATGAGCCAGTAGAACCGGAGTCCGTTCGAAAACAGAGAGAGGAACGGTATTTAAGAACTCGAGAGAAGTTTCGCAAACAGCTTCGTGATGGCAAACTTGAAGACAAGCCCGTTGAAATCAGTGTCAAAAATCGCTCAGCTCCTCTCATTGAGATTTTCTCGCCCGGGGGAATTGAGGAGATGGACATTAATTTCAAGGATGTGTTCGGTGGACTAATGCCTAAACAGACAAAGACTCGTCGATTAACTGTCTCCGAAGCCCGCCAAATCTTGATGCAGGAAGAGGCTGAAAAATTAATTGACATGGACACTGTCGTGGGCGAGGCAGTTTCGCGCGTAGAAGACACAGGGCTTGTTTTTCTTGACGAAATCGACAAGATTGCCGGTCGAGAATCCAAGTCGGGACCTGATGTTTCCCGGGAAGGCGTCCAACGCGACATTTTGCCGATAATTGAGGGGTGCACGGTAGCGACCAAATATGGCATGGTACGCACCGACCACATTTTGTTTATCGCGGCAGGGGCATTTCATATGTCTAAACCGGCGGACCTCATTCCCGAGTTGCAGGGGCGCTTCCCGATTCGCGTTGAACTTAAGAGTCTAGGCGAAGGCGACTTTAAGCGAATCCTTACGGAACCCAAGAACGCACTCGTGAAACAGTACATTGCCATGATGGAGACCGAAGAGTTGAATATTTCGATTCGCGAGGACGCCATTGATGAGATTTCCGCACTCGCATATCGAGTCAACGAAGCTGTCGAGGATATTGGCGCGCGCCGCTTGCATACCATCATGGAAAAACTATTCGAAGAAATATCGTTTGAAGCGCCGGATCTTGAGGATAAAGCTATCGTGGTTGATGCAGAATACGTCAACGGACAACTGTCCGACATTGTGAAAGACGAAGACCTCAGCCGGTATGTTTTATAATTTGAAACCTTCAAACGGGTGTGGGCAGTTACAGATGTATCAAGAATTTTGTTGCATCACCAAAATCTCAACGAAGCCGGAATGGCCAAGGACGGCTTACAATGGATAGAGATTACATGTAAACCGCATCAACGAAAGGGGGTATCAATGGGAATACTAGATGGCAAGACTGCGCTGGTGACCGGCGGCGGACGCGGAATTGGCAAGGGTATCGCATTAGAGTTAGCCAAGGAGGGCGCCGACATAATTATCGCCGATATTGACCTTGACAACGCTGAAAACACCGCAATCGAACTCCGAGAATTAGGGCGAAAGGTTACGGTTGTCGAGATGGACATCACGCAGGAAGTATCTGTAGCGTCGGCGGTTTCGAGCGCGCTTTCCCAACACGCCCAAGTCAACATTCTGGTTAACAACGCAGGCGTTATAGGTGACCATGTCGTTGGGGACGAAGTTCAATTGGAAGATTGGGACAAGTGTTACGAAGTCAACCTAAGGGGCATCTGGGTAGTAAGTCGTGCGATTATAGGCCACTTCAAAGAGATAGGCGGTGGAAAGATTGTGAACATCGCCTCCGTCGCGGGGCGGCATGGCGGCGGAATGCATGCCGACTATTCGGCGTCTAAGGCGGGTGCCATCAGCGTTACACAATCATTGGCAAACGAGCTCGGGCCATTCAACATTAATGTCAACGCTGTCTGTCCGGGGGTGCTATGGACGTCTATGTGGCGGCAACTGGAAGGGATGTACTCTCGCGACGCATCGGAGGAGAATGTAAATCAGCGGAAAATCTTTGAGGGGCTGATTAAAGATCGCTGTGCGCTTAGCAGGGAACAGACACCGGAGGACGTCGGAATGCTCGTGGCTTTTCTTGCCTCAGAGCGGTCGCGCAACATCACTGGTCAAGCCATTAACGTCGATGGCGGGATGTTAATGAATTGACAGGAGAGCGATCAAGGGTCTAATGACACACATTCCAACCCACGGCAATCCCTTTGAGCAGCCGGGAACGAATGGCTGCGAACAACTCTTGGTGATGCGGGCGCGATCGTAATCTAATCCAACCACGTATCTGGATTCAGTCCTACGGCGCGAGCTTCGTCACAAATGGCTCCCCACGTTGTTTCATCAATCGTAATTCCATCGGTGGATTTGCGTTCGGCAGTCAGGAACTCCGGCTCACCCGGTGACAAAATTTCCGAGAACCCGGGGGCGACACGGCTTGACTTGACATGCACAATCAAATCCTCAATTTCCTTGTAAAAGGTCTCCAACTCGGTGAAATGTTCGATGTTGTAGACGGTGAAGAGAACCCCATTGCTGACCATCTTTGTTTCGCCCGCCGCACAGCCTTGGCCACTCAACGCCCCGCCCAATAGTTCCACAACGAAACTGAGTCCGTATCCCTTGTAGGCGACAACCCCGCCCATCGGGAGAATCGCGCCCGGCGGGTCCGCCTTAAACGCCCGCGGATGCGTCGTCGGGTTGCCTTGGCTATCAATGATCCATCCTTCGGGTACTTCCTTTCCAGCATTTATGGCAACTCGGATTTTGCCCTCCGCCACAACCGAGGTGGTCATGTCAATAAGGAGTGGGTTTTCGTCACGGCGCGGCGCAGAAAAAGCGATCGGGTTGGTCGAAAGTCGGCCATCAATTCCGCCGAAAGGGGCGATCTGGTAGCCGAGACGTCCGGCATTGACAAAAACAAGCCCCATCATTTCAGAGCGCGCTGCCATCAAAGCGTACGCCCCTGCCCGTCCCACGTGGCTGGTATTGCGCAACACCACCGTGCTGGTGCCATATTGGCGCGCTTTCTCCATCGCTAAATTCATGGCGAAATTTCCGCCAATTTGACCGAGCGCGCCTTGGGCATCCACGACGGCGGTACAGGGATTTTCGCGAACGATTACAGGCGCGGCGCGTGGCTGATAGGGACCATTTCTGAGGGCGTTGGCATACTCGGCATACCGAATGGCGCCGTGCGAGTCGTGTCCAAAAAGGCTCGATTCCACGAGATGGTCTGTTACCGCTTGAGCGTCTTCCGGTAAGCAGCCTGCAGCTTCAAACAGGTCGTAGCCGACTTGTCGTAGAGTTTCCGGAGGGAGGGTAGGCATAATGAATCCTTTCGATTTGAAGATTGTGAAAAGTCAAATAAAAATTTCTCGGTGTTTCAATAATATGTGATATAAAGTCAGGTAGGAATACGCTCATCAACTATGCTTAGCTTGACTTACCACATCCGAGTGGGGTTGATAGGACTGTAAATCCGTTTACGGCATTGCGTAATCGTCCGGGTTGTTCTTTCGCCAGTTTGGTAGGTACCCTTCTTTGTGTCCAAAGCCGTAAGAGGGACCGATTTGATTCACACTTGACCACGGCCAGGCTTGACCACCGATGAGACGAAATTCATCGCCTTTGCCGCATAACCAATAGAACATGTGTGCGACGTATCTTGCTACGCCGTGCCCGCCGTAATCCGCTGTCTGAAAATCAAATTCCGGTTCCTGTTTCCAATCTCGTATAGGTGGTACCGTTCGCCAATAACTGTATTTCAGCATGTGGCGCAACCCTTTTACCGTGGACTCACCGCGGCGGTGGAGAATACTCTGAGAATGGATAACAAACGAACCCGCCGGACCATCAGTTGCAACACCTTTCTCGGCGATGTCTCGGTTTGTTGAGCGAATGTGTGAACCGGGTAAAAGCTCTGTCGGTCCCATGTCCAGCGGTGTATCCTGCGGAAAGTAGAAGACTTCGAGAAAATTGATTTCGGGTCCAAAAACGTGATCAGCATCGTGATGCCACGCCTGTGCAGGCATTGGGCACTCGACACGGTGGTTACTTACCAGCACCGGTAATCCAACGTTCATTCCGAGCAATGAACGCAACGCTCCAGCAAGTCTGCGATTCAGCAGGACATGCTCAATGTACCAGTCCTCAAGCAGGATAGAACTCGGTTCATGTGTATCCCTAATTCGCTGTAAATCGGCATGTGTCATCCCATCGGGCATGAAACTCGGATTTATGGGCACATCGCCGTTGAGATAGTCGTATGCCCGCTGATTGATCTCGTCAGGGACGCCCCCATGAAGTTGCAAATATCCATCGCGACAGAACTGTAATACCTGTGTATCGGTGAGTGTCGGTTCACAATCAAAGGTACGGTTTACCTCGTCGTATTTCATCCTTGATTCCTTCACACGTCTTATTTTTCCATTCTATACTTTGCGTTGGGTATTATTGCGCTTTCTTTCCCCGTAATTACTGTTTGTAATAGTGATTGTTGGGTGGGCACTGCCCACCATTCCAATCAGTTTGGGATAAATGGTTGGCTCCCCTGGCGCGCAACGTGACCGCGTTGGTGGTGGGCAGGGGATTTCTATCGCACTCCTTATCCAGTCGTTTGATCCCACCCTACAACTACCGCAAGACGCTTGAAAATACGCAATTTCCAGCGGTGTGTAGTATAAAGACACCAATTCTGAAGCCGTACCTCTTATAATGGGCAACGGCATCCCTGTTATGAGCGAGTACGTCCAGTCTAACTTTCTTATCCGTCCACACGTTTTCGTACAACCAATCGAGCAACTGTGTAGCGATACCTCTTCGTCGATGCGATCTGTCCACGTACAATTGCCGCATATAGTAGTACCCACTATCATCTCTATATAGGCAATAGGCGACAATGCATCCGTTCTGTTTTACCGTATAACAGTTGTAGTCGGTTTTCAACCACTCCTTCATCCGTTGAGCAAGTTGGTCTATGTTCATTGGATTGGGATGCCCCTCGTCCTCAATGAGGTTCTGATTCAAGCCAGCAAGTACTTCGGCATCGGCGAGTCGGCTCGGGCAATTTTCATCACAATTTTAACCTAATTATGTCAACCTCACGCTGCCCTGTTTAACACGATTCTTTTCCCCACACGCCTGACAAGGAGTTTGTTAGTTGCTGAAAGACTTGCTGAACCGTTACGGCATCGACCACGGCGCAACTTTCCGCTCTGCAACCGCCAGGATTTTTCCCAGGGTGACACGGGTTACAACCGAGATCCAATTCACTTCGCACTACAATATGTTCCTCGCCATAGGGGCCGCTCCGATAATGGTTCGTGGAGCCGAATACGGCGACGACCGATGCGCCAACCGCGGCGGCAATGTGCATGGGCCCCGTATCATTCCCAAGATATACATCGCAAGCCTCAATCAGGGCGGCAACCTGTCGTAAGCTCCGGCTTTTTACGACAACGGGCTCCAAATTCAGCAATTCGGCAACTTGGGCTTGTAACGAGAATTCGTCGGGACCAGCGAATAACATGATTTGGGCGTTCAATCTGTCGCACAATAGATCCGCAATCCGGGCAAAATTCGTAGGCTGCCACAGTTTGTACCTCCAATTTCCGCCGGGATGAATGCCTACAATCGGTCGATTGGGCGTTATGCCATTTTCGCTCAGGAATTTGTCACGGTCGGCAATCTCCTGATCGGTAAATTGAAGCTGAGGTCGCGCACCGGCGGTGTCAACTCCATGCCGTCGGAGCACTTCAAGGTAGCGAGCAACGGCATGTATTTCGCCGCTTCGCCGTGCCATGCCCCAATGCGCTCCGCCAACAAAGCGTGACCAGAGACTGTCTCGGAGATTTATGACCAGATCAAATCGCCTGCTGCGCAACGAGCCTACGAGGCGACATTTTCCTCTCCAGCCGGCATGATTACCCCGATTGTCGTAGACGAGAACATGGTCAATGCCCGGATCTCCCGCGAGGAGTTGAAAGGCTCGGGTGCCGACGAGTAAGGAAATCTGGGCGTCGGGAAAATGACGGCGAAGAGGAGCGATTACCGCTGTGGAGAGGGTCGCATCTCCAATAAAACTGAAACTGAAAATCAAGATATTTTTAATCATACCCCAAGAAACGTGGCGCGCGATAGGTCTTGCGGTGATGAACCCATCAACTCCGAGTTAGAACAGACCGTCCCTCTCGTCGGCAAACGTCTCAATCAGATTGATCGCGATTCCCAAGCTATCTTCCGCATTGATTTTTTCTCCTAACGCGCGAGCTTTTTTCGACATTGACTTGGAAGAGACCGTCTCACGGATGCGCCGTGCCAACCTTCCGGCAGTCATATCGCAACGGTAAAGCGGTCTTGGAGCAACACCAATGCTGTGCAATCTTTTACCCCAATACGGCTGATCGGCAAGGTGTGGAATTACAATTGAGGGTACTCCGGCACGGCAAGCGGACGCGGTAGTACCCGCACCGCCGTGATGCACGACACATGTTCCTTGGCGGAAGAGAAAATTGTGTGGGACGTATTCGGCGAAACAGATTGACTCTGGCGGATAGGGTAGCTGCAAATTGCCCCACCCCGCCTGAATTACCGCGCGTTGGCCGCTTAGTTCCACTGCTTCGATGAGAATTCGCGTTGTTTCGGCTCCCTGTGTGCCGCCCATTGAACCGAACGATATGATAACGGGGCGCGCCCCGCTGTTCAAAAAGTCTTGCAGCGCAGGTGGAACTTCGTATTCGGGCTCGTCAAGAAACCATACACCGGTATATCTGTGGTTCTTGGGGAAATCCGATGGAGGCGGACTAATATGCGGCGATGCGGCGATCAGGTTCAGTTGGCGCGAATACATACCTTCGATTCCAACCAGCTTCCGTTTTCGCCCGCCCACGGAGGCTATAAACTCGTTGAAGACCGGATCCGCCCACTTTCGTATCAGCCATTCCGCAACGCTCCATGCGAGACGATTCAGATGAGGTCCAAGGTTGGGTACCGGATAAGGCGAGTCGTCGGCAGTCTTGATAAACCCCGGACAGTAACTTACAGTTAACCATGGAAGTTTATTTTTGATTGCCGCTTCTTGCCCGGGTACATCGGCTGAATGACAAATCGCGAGGTCGTATCCCTCCATTCCTCGTAGGCAGTCGTGATACCACACGTCGGCACCTGCCAAGATACCGTCTTTCACAATTCGAATTGCCGATTCAAGCGGATTTTTTATCCGGACCAAATCGTCCATGAGACCGTGAAACTGATCGAAGTTGAAGGGGATACCAACAGCGTAAAAGTCAACCCCGACTTCCTCGAATCGGTTCTGATAAATGTTGGACGCACATACCCGAATATCGTAGCCAGCGGCGACTAACCGTTGCGACAAGGCAACAAATGGGTAGACATCACCGGCTGTTCCCCAAGTGCTCAATACGATTCGCATGTCAACTTTAATTTGCGAAATGCGAGAATCACACTGACGTTCTCTCTATCTTCTCGGTGCTAATTGGACGAAAGTCCACTTACCTTCCGTGCAACTTCGTTCCACACTACATCGACCGGCAACTTTTTGGTGCATTCCCAGCCGATTTTGCATTTATGTGCACTGCATGGCCAGCAGGGCATGTCGCGCCTCACGATAGTAGCTTTTTCACTCAGTGGCTCCCAAGCGACGTAATCGGTGGGACCGAAGATTGCCACCATCGGCACGTTAAGTGCGGCAGCGATATGCATTGGGCCAGAGTCGTTGCAGACAACAAGGTTGCAATGTTCCATCAGGACGGCGAGATGACGAATTGACACCGGTGCATGGGTGATTGACGGGTGGGTCATAATTTTCTGTATATGCCGCGTCAGGTGCGCTTCGTTGGGACCTCCCAAGATCAGGATTTTTGCGTTGTGCTCACTCGCCAACCAATCAGCTAGCCTAGCATAATTTTCGCTGGGCCATTGCTTATCAAACGAACTCCCGCCAGGGTGGAGACAAACAAGGAAATCGTTGGGGTGAATGCCCCACTCCGCAAGTTGCCCTTTTGCAAATGAGATTTCATTTTCCAGCAAGTTGAATACAAGTTGCCGATTGACTTCACCCGTGCAGATAAGACGCATCAACTCCAAATTCCGATCTACCTCGTGAACATGCCCTTTCTCGTAGCTACCCTTCCACTTGTGTGATAATGTCCCTTTCGCGTACTTTTGGTAGCGTCCCAATCGGTAGCGCGCTCCAGAGAGTAGCACGACAAAGTTCGACCATGAAGCAGTACGCATGGCAATGGCGAGATCGAATTCTTCTCGACGCAGATGGCGATAGAATCTCAATCGATCTCGCAGTCGCCGGTGAGTACCCTCTCGGTCAATAATCAAGACTCGATTGACGTGAGGATTTCCGGTTAAAACCGGCGCATTCAGTGGTTGGGCGAGTACGCAAATCTCCGCGCCAGGGTAATTCTCGCGCAGCAGTGCGATTGCGGGTGTGGAGTTGAGCAAATCACCGATGCCGTCGTTGCGAATGACCAGGATCTTGTTGATGTTGGGGAGCAAGCGATCAGACATTGGAAACCGGACATTCAGGAGGCGGTTAAAATCTTGAGTCTCTCTATTATTTGCCGGATGGATAGAACTGCTGTAATCTGAATTACGCAGATTTTATCATATCACACTGTGTGAGGTTCATCCAGAAAAAAGAGAATAAGGTTTTGATGCTTTGCTTAGAATATCACTTGCTACGGTATTCCAATTGCCTTATACCATTTCTCAAGAATATATATTTGACGCTGGTGAAAATTGCGTGTTTTCAAGCGTCTGGCGGTAGGTGCGGTTGGAAAGGGATCTCTATCGCACTCATTATTCAATCGCTTGATCGCACCTACAGGGAACGCATGTCGCGACCTGGAGATCGCCGGATCTCTATCGCACTCGCTAACCGCTCGTTTGATCCTACAAAAGACGCAACTTCTGACAGCGCGGAGTACAAGTGGATTGACCGCGTAGATTAAGTACGGAAACTTACATGGAGCGGCGTGAGAGGTTTTGTCTTTGTGCAACGTCGGCGGGACAAGGAGATCTCTATCGCGTGAAAATCTCTATCGCACTCGCTATTCACTCGCTTGATTCTATTCGGTCGCTTGAGGGATCTCTATCGCGCTCACTATCCGTTCGCTTGATCCCCGTCTACAGTGGCTGTGAACGACATAATTCAAGCGAAATGGGATTAACCGGCGTGAAATGGGATGAGTTTCTCGGTTACCCCAAATCCCGCCGCAGATCTTCTTCCGGCGCCACATCCGCAACCGTGCCGGGCGGGTACTGATACCAACCCGGATCGTCGTAGTTAGCGAGATGCTCACGGACTTTCAGAAGGGTGAACATCCCGCCCATAGTGATGTAGCCGAACGGACCGTATGCTCCGACCATCGGTATGCTATTCTCCGGCACCGCCATGTGCCCCGATTCTACGTGAATCCCGTGATCGCCCATACCATGCTCGCCCATGGTCATATAATTGGGCAGAAGCTGGCGAATTCTCCCGTCAAGCCCGTCTTTCTTCATTCCAACCACATTCGGAAAGTCGTGTCCCATCTGGTTCATGACATGATGCGTCATATGGCAGTGCATTGCCCAGTCACCCGGCTCACTCGCAACGAACTCAATGTCGCGCGTTGCGCCAACGGGAACCAAGACTGTGGTTTCGGGGCGTTGTGCGGAATCGGAAATCTGTCCGCCATCGGTCCCAGTTATCTTGAAGTAGTGCCCGTGAAGGTGGATGGGGTGATGGTCCATCGCGCTCAGATTTCCGATCCGAATTCGCACTCGATCTCCCAATTTGGCGACCAGCGGTTCTGTGCCGGGATAACACTTTGCGTTCATTGTTAGAACGTTGAAATCGGTCATCTCGTTGGGATTAGGTGTTGACATCCCCGGATCAATTCGCCATTCACTCAACATAATAGCGAAATCACGGTCAACCGAATAATCAGGGTGGGGTGTTCTTGGGTGGAAAATCATCATACCCATCATACCCATCGCCATCTGGGTCATTTCGTCATGATGGGAATGGTACATGAACGTTCCAGATTGCCGCACCGTCCATTCGTATTTGAACGTCTCACCGGGCTCAATCGCACGTTGATTCAATCCGCCAACGCCGTCCATCCCGTTCGGCAGAAATACACCGTGCCAGTGGACGGTGGTCGGTGCCTTGAGCCGATTGGTAACGTATACCCGAATTCGATCGCCTTCCACGGCTTCGATGGTTGGACCGTGTACTTGTCCGTTGTAGCCCCAGCATTTGGCTTTCAAACCGGGGGCAAACTCATTGGATACCTCCTCGGCGATAAGGTGATACACCTTGACGCGATCAACAATCTTCCACGGAAGCGACGTACCGCTCGGAGTAATTACCGGTCTATAGTCCTTATCGGGAATCCCGGGTTCAAGTATTGGACGGTTTGCGTCACCCGCGTATGATTTTTCCCAGCGGGTCTCTTTTGCATCTAGCCTCGAAGCCCCCAAGGCAACAGCGCCGCCAGCGAGTGCACTCGTTTTCAGTAAATCTCGTCGGTTCATTTCAATGTCCTCCGTGTCCATTGGTCAGCATGGCTTCGGACGAGCCATCGGGTAGTGATTCAGTGTTAGCGAGCGATGAAATGAATTCTGTTGCCGATGTTGGTCTCAACATTCTGCCCGCAAGGATTTGATCTAGCTCAACGCGTGCCACATGGTAGTTGTAGAGCGACTGAACATACGCTCGTCCAGCACCGATTTCTTGCTGTTTTGCCAAAAGCAGTCGAGGAGTTCCGACCTGCATCGCGTTATATTGCAACTGCACCTGCTCAACGATTTTATGCCGCAATGGAAGTATTTCCTTTTGATAAAACAGTGCGGCTTGCCGAGCGGTTGTCAAGCGTCGCCGCGCGGCACGGACGGCAGTCCGAATCTCAACGGCAAGGGCATGGAATTCTTGTTGGCGCCGACGCAGTTCGGATTTCGCCGAATCAACTTTCGCTTGATTCCTGTTAAAGAGCGGAATTTCAAACCCGATTGATGGACCACTTGCCCATTCGCCGGCAGTATGCTCTATTTCCATGCCAAGATCCAAACTGGGAACCAACTTTATCGCTTTAGCAATTCCAAGACGCTTTCCCATGGCGACGATTTGTTGTCGAGCGAGGGCAAGGTCAATACTGTTCTCGATTGCAATCTTCTCAATGCCTTCAACTTCCATGGGATCCGCAGGAACGTCCGGCAGTGGTGATGCGACACTCCATGAAACGTTCTCGCCCCACAGTCCCATTAGCGCGTTGAGTGCTTCACGACTTTCCGCCACTTCCAATTCCGCGAATGCTAAATCCAATTCGGCGTCTCCGCTTAGGCTTTGTTGAAGCAGCAGGTCAAGTTCAAGGATATTCCCTGCGTCGAAAAGGCGTTGGGTAAATTCGAGTCCCGTTTTGGTTGCCTCAGCAGTCTGGCGAGACATTTCCAGCATCAGTTCCGCGGTTTGCGCACGAAAATATGCCAGACGCGTTTGCGCCGCGAGATCCATAATGGCAGCGGTAACGCGAAGTTTCGCCGCCTCGTAATCAGCTTCGGCAACGGATCGTCGCATTCGCGTATGTAGGGCGGAAAGGAAATCTATGCCAACCTCGAACGTATATTCACTTACACCATTGGATGTTTCTACGGTAGCATGAGAATCTGCAGAATGCCCGAATGTTACGCCCCCGTGAAATCTAGGGTTAGTGGTCAGGCTGGCATCGACAACCGCTGCTTGACCGATGCCCAACTCCTCATAGACTGCCTGCAAGCGGCGATTGTTCAATAACGCGACCTGTACCGCGGCATCGGCGGCGAGCGGTTCTTCAAGGAGTTTGCGGATGGATTCCGCTACCTCCTTTTCCGTATCCGCGCTATTGTTCCAGAGCACCGTGTGATCGATGCGTTGCTCTACATGTTCGTGAATGGGGGACAAATTTGGCTGTTTCGACGCACTCGCGCAACCTGACATAACAATCATCGCGGCAAAGACTGCAGAAATAAAGGGGAGCGCTGGGCGGAAAGTATCCGCCCCTGCGCTGTTTGCGTAGTTGAACATAATTTTTAATCCCCCTCCGTCTTGTGCATATGACCCGGGTTGTGTTCGGTCGGTTGCATTTGTTCCTCGTGATAATTGTGCCCTGCTTTTTCGTGCGTGTGATGCTCATGCCCCTGCGCTTCGCGCGATGGTTCTTTGGTCTCAGCGGCGGACACTTGAGTCTGTTCACTGTAACACCGGAGCATTGAGCTGCCGTAGTACGGATTGCGGGCAGGCACTCCCTTCTGTAGCCAGACACCACCTTGCGGGACATCGGAAGCCATGCCACAGACATACTTGTAAACCGGCTTATCATCTCTTGTCGGCGCACCAATCGGCGTGATGAGGTGATTGACTGCTTCGCTGAGCGATCCGTAGATGATTCTTGCCGTTTTGATGTCAGAACTATCGCCGAGTTCTTGACCATAGTCGTGAATTGCCAGAGTGTGGTCGCTGTGGGATTCCCACAACTCCGGAGGGGTTTCAGTTTCAAGGGTGTGGTAGGCTTCGAGCATCTCATGCGTCTTCGCATTGACATGTTCCAGGGTGTCCGATGCCAATTGGTCGCCGATAGCGAAATAGGCATCCAGCATCATCGCCAACGCGTCTTCGCTTGCCTCGGACAATGAGACCGTAACACCGTGTTCCATTTCTTCATCATGCGACGTCATGTCTGACGTCATCACATCCGTCAGGGGTTCGAAGACAGCTTGCGGCGCTTCGGAATTCGCCGGATGACCGTGTGGAATGACCAACTCATCGGTCTTCGCGCCGCACCCGATCTGAAACAGAAACACGGCGAGAAATCCGAGCGTGAACGCCGATGCGGAGCTTCGTATTACGAGAGGGTAGATTACACCGGCCTTGTGTGGATTGGAAATTCTGAACAACATTAGATACACCTCCGTTTGAGTAAAATAATCGCAAATCAATTAGGATATTCCGATTCAAAGCGTAGGAACACCAATGAATCAATTGATTTTCAGCTTATCAGGTTCGGTGAAGATGTCGATACGAAAGCTAGGCGAGGGAAAACGGAGGTGCACGGGGCGAGATTTGGTAGGATGTCGGATCTAGAATGGGATCCGGATGGGGATTTAGGACGACAGTAGAATTCGTAGAAAAGACGGGAATTGTAAGACGGGGAACGATTACGGCAACTGATGGTAAGGACTTTTCTACGGTTTGAGAGAAGCGCTGGTATTCTCTGGCTTTAAGTATTCCGAGATGATCCAGACAACAGTTGTCTTTTTGTTCGGAAGAATGGTCACCTGGAGTAGCCTCGCTTTTCTTAGTACGGCAGCATGTCGAGCTACTAGCATGGTGCTCCGAGGATTGCCAGACCGGGTCTATCCCCTGGCTTTTGGGCTGTTCCGCGTTGGAAACACCACAGGTCTGGTTTCCAATTGAGGGACACAGAACCGGACAAAGGAAGTAAACCGAAAAAGTCGAAAGTAAGAGTAGAACTACGGTTGTTTTGAGTTTCATGCTTGACTGTTAGCGAAGGGGTTTTGAAAACCTCCAAGTATCTTTACAATCGGAAGCATTGCTGTGCATTTGAAGCCGTTTGCTCGTAATTTTAGACGTTCGCATTTGTTCCAGGTTTACAATCTAATCGGGAATCGATGCGACGGTGCCGCATAGCCCGTCAATGGAATTCCAAAGGTTTCTGCCGTCTTTTGCGTTGTTTGTCAATTTGTCTTTTGGTACAATGTACATTGTAGAGTTTCAACGCCAAACGGGGCTACCCGTTTGTATAGGGCACACCTTCCCCATCCGCGGGTTGCAACAAAATTCCGGCACTCCGCTTGTCCGACGTGCTACTATTGACCGGTGTAAGCCATAGAGGAACAATTGATGAACCTTTACCTTCGATTGCTCAGCTACATTCGACCGTATTGGACAAGTTTTGCCGTCTCGCTAGGCGCGATGGCAATTGTATCGGTCGGGAACCTTATTCCGACGATTATCGCGGGACGGGTTTTCATAGATCAGATTATTGCGCATCGGGATATCAGCTGGTTGCATTGGGTTGCGTTAATCTTGATTGGCATCCATCTCGTCAAGGGTATTGCCATGATGATTGCCGAGTGGCTTTCCCATGAGATCGCAGAGCATATTATCTTCGATATGCGGACGCAAATCTACGCTCACCTGCAGAAACTGTCTTACCGTTTCCACAAGGACAATAGCACGGGTGAACTCATGTCGCGGGTAGTGAATGACATTGACGCCCTGCGGGATATGCTCGCGCACAGCCCGAATATGCTTATCGTGAACCTATTGACATTTATAGGGATTGGAATCTTTCTGTTCATGGAGAACTGGCAACTTGCGCTCGTTGCCGTGGTGCCGGTGCCGTTCATCGGATTTATCATGGTTAAATTCGGGGTGAAACTCCGCCGAATCTACGATGATGTCCGCGCGAAACTTGGAGATGTCAACGCTCGCTTGCAGGACAACCTATCCGGTATTTTTGAAATCAAATCCTTTGCTCGCGAACCGTACGAGGCGGCGCGATTCAAAGGTCAGTGCACCGATTACCGAGCCTCCATTATTCGCGGTATCCGCCTATGGATGCGAGTTAGCCCAACGGTACAGTTTGCACTTGGAGCGAGTTGGACAGCGATTCTCTGGTATGGTAGTTGGCAGATAATCAGCGGTAAAGCCGACATGACCATCGGAAGTCTATTCATCTTCCTCGGATTTCTGTGGCGGCTGTTCATCCCGATCGAAATGGTGAGTCACGAGATTGAGCGGCTGCAAAAAGCGCTTGCTGCCGGTGCACGCATGGTAAACCTGCTAAACGTGGAACCCGAGATTCAGGAGCGATCACAAGCAGTGAATCGTGAGATTCGAGGAGAGATAGTCTTTGAGAATGTCTCCTTCAAGTATACGAACGAAGACGTGCTGCAAGAGATAAACTTGAAGATTCGCGCGGGCGAGACCATCGCTCTCGTGGGTCCGAGCGGTGTCGGCAAAACCACACTCGTGGGACTTGTGCCCCGTTTCTACGATGTAGGCAGCGGGCGAGTGTACATCGATGGCGATGATGTATGCAATTGGAAACTGCATTCTTTGCGCAGTCAGATTGGGTTAGTGCCCCAAGAGACGTTCCTCTTTAATGGGACAATCCACGAGAATATTGCCTACGGCAAGTTAGAGGCTACACAAGCAGAAGTTGAAAGAGCGGCCGTTGCAGCAAACATTTACGACTTCATTATGAGTTTGCCCGAGGCGTTTGACACACGTGTCGGAGAGCGGGGATTGCGGCTCTCCGGTGGTCAGAAACAGCGTGTTTCAATTGCACGTGCCATTCTCAAGGACCCTCCCATCCTGATTCTCGACGAAGCGACTTCCTCTGTTGATACAGAGTCGGAACACCTCATCCAGCAGAGTCTCACCGGCTTGCTCCGCGGGCGTACGACTCTAATCATCGCGCATCGACTTGCAACGATTAAGTCCGCAGACCGAATCATCGTTCTAGAGAATAGTCAGATCCTTGAATCCGGCACACATGTTGAACTCATTGCGCAGAAAGGCTTGTACAGTAGGCTGTACAATTCTCAATTTGCGGCTTAGAGCGGTTTCAAAAGCCGGTCAATGCGTCTTCTTCCGACTCAAAGATTTCCGTCGTTCTCGTACTTTCCGGTCCCTTTAAATGCCGCGTCAATCCGATGGTATTAAATATGCGGCGTACTTGATGTGAAGGATGGGCGACCCGCAGCACTTGCTCTTTTTCGCGTAATTTCCAGAGCAACTTAACTATAAGCCCAAAACCGCTGCTGGTAATAAAACTCTCCTCATCGAAGTTCATCAGAATCTTTGACGAACTCTGCACTCTTTCCTGTTGGTAAGCAGAAAATAGCGCCTCCTCCGAATCTTCCGTGAGATAACCGCTAATTTCGAATATGGCGACCTCACCTGAATATCTAACCGAAATTTGAGACCCTCTTGTCACAATACGTCTCCTTAAACCTTGAATCTACCCGAAGCATAATCAAATGCGCGGCAGTTTTCTTTCCAACGGTAGTCTACCGCTTACTTCAAAATGGCATTTATTTGAGAGGATTTCATCATGATAGCACAATCGAGGAGAATGCGAAACGAAATTATGGAATCTGTGATTTCAGACGACACCAGATTAATCGGAGGAAAGGGAAATAAACCGATGAGAACACACCTGCTGCATTTCGCTCTTTCAGCTTGGATTTGCATGTGTTTCATCATGCTTGACAGGGCTTCCATTGCGCAAAGTTATCAGGATTATCAGACTTGGAATTTGCCAGATGGCGCCATCGCACGATTCGGAAAGGGCGGTATCAGTCAGGGCGACCGAGTAATTGCCTTTTCACCCGACGGAGAACTCCTGGCTGTGTCGACAGGGATTGGTGTTTGGATTTACGACGTGAAGACGACCGAGGAACGTGCATTGTTCTTAGCGACGGAGCATTCGTTTTATTGGGGTGCCGCAGCCTTCTCGCCTGATGGGACACAGCTTGCCACGGCGGATGCTGGCGGCTACAAACTGTGGAACATTGCGACGCGGATGAACGTCCTCACGATCAACAGTCATGCGGGGTTGGTCAACTCTGTAGCCTTTTCGCCCGATGGCTCAAAGGTCGCCCTTGCAGGCAGAAAAATTAAACTAGCGGAGATCGAAACAGGAAAAACTATCCGAGTTTTCGGCGGACATACGGATTGGGTCAACTCCGTATCCTTCGCGCCCGACGGTACAAAGCTGGCTACGGGGTCACAGGACAAGACCGTCAAATTGTGGGAAGTCGATACAGGAGAGAATATTGACACACTCATAGGCCATAAGGATGAAGTACAATGCGTGGCGTTTTCGCCCGACGGCGCAAAACTAGCTTCGGGTTCAATGGACCACACTATCAAACTGTGGGATGTGGAAACAGGAAGGTATGTTGACACGCTTGGCCGTTCGGCTAGTGAATCGACTGCAGAGCAGATATTCTGGGGCGTTTTGGGCAGAATTACTAACACCGGAGGGCACACATTTTGGGTCAATTCCGTGGCGTTCTCGCCCGATGGATTGACACTTGCCTCCGGTTCTTCAGACGGGACGGCAAAGCTTTGGCAAGTTAAGACGGGCAAGAATGTCGGTACACTCGTGTCATTTGGGGGGATTTCCAACCCGGTTGCGTTTTCCCCAGATGGCGAGATAATCGCATGTACATCGGACAGACATGGAGAGGTCAAGCTGTGGGAGATTGCTACGGAAAAAACGATCGACACAATTACTGGGCATATAAATTCAGTCGATTTTACTAGCTTTTCGCCCGACGGCACGACACTCGCGGCAGCATACGGCGATGAAGTCAGACTGTGGAACGTGGATACGGGACGAAAAATTACCTCACTAAAAGCGTTTATGGGTTTGGTTCAATATGGGGCGTACTCCCCTAACGGCGCACAGTTTGCCGTAGGGTTATGGAATGGAAAGGTCGAGCTTTGGGAGGTTTTCTCGGGAAAAACCGTTGGCACTTTTGCAGGACATACAGATACGGTTCACGATGTAGCCTACTCGCCTGACGGCACAAGGCTCGTCTCGGGATCGGCGGATAAAACCGTTAAACTGTGGGACGTGTCGACGGGGAAAGAAATTACCACACTAAATGGACATACCGGTGAAGTTCGGTCGGTGGCATTCTCTCCCGATGGGTCAAAGTTTGTTTCGGGATCAGAGGATAAGACCGTTAAGCTGTGGGACAGTTCGACGGGAAAAGAAGTCGATACATTCAAGGGACATACGGGAGAAGTCAACTCCGTCGTATTCTCACCTAACGGTTTAACAATAGCGTCAGCGGGATCCGAAGATGAGTCAGCGAAGCTATGGAATGTCTCAACCGGGGAGATCATCGCCACGCTAAGCGGACATGAGAGTTACGTTAACTCTGTAGCATTTTCGCCCGACGGCACTAAAGTTGCCACGGGGTCAATGGATGATACCGTAAAATTGTGGGAGATTTCGACAGGGACAAACATTACCACGTTCCGTGGAAACAACCATTGGGTCCGCGATTTGGCATTTTCACCCGATGGCACAAAACTGGCGTCAGCGTCAGTTGAAGGGACTATTCTACTGTGGGATCTTCGGCAGGCTGACTAAAAGCCTGTTTGAATAATCGGTAGCAAAGCAATTTCGATCATTTGTAGGAAGTTTTTTCGCGTTTTTATATTTGTCTTCTGCGTACCTGTCGCCCCTCTGGGCCTTTTAGAGGCTGGTGCGCAGTGCGCACCCTACAAATGCACTTATCAAACAGGCTCTAAGTCATTGCTACCTCTTACACCCGCGATACGGTGTGGAAATCGTGGCTAACACTTTGTCGCGCATTCGCTCATAGGCAAGTGCCACACCGGCGATATTTGCAGCCGCAGGTCCAATCTGGAGCTGGGCTATGACACCGCTTCCGAAGAGGTTTTGGACGGGCAGGAGCTGAAGTTCGTTGTCCAATTGCGGCAGCCCACACAGCATTGGAATCTTATGGCGTTTCGTCAAATTAGACAGGAATCGGTAGCGATTGAGATTGAACTTATACCCGGTGGCAAGAATAATCAAATCCACGGAGTGAATCGTACTCTCGGTGGTTTTCACCCGTAAGCGGGAATCTCCGTCAATGTGACGGATTTTCGCGCCCGTCTGAATATGGAACTTCCCACCTGCCCTTGACTTTGTAAGCCCCTCCGCAATTTCGGGAGTGACGCTCCCTTCACCCCTCGCTTTTTGCACTATCTTCCTGCGTTGCTCCCAGTCCGATTCGTCGCTGAATCTGCCCAAAGCCTTGGGCCCCAGCCATGAGGGCTCAAAATCGAATTGTTGAATCTTCAACGGTCTGCGGGCGATCATAACGACTTCCACGCCAACGTCCATCAAATTCTTCGATAACGTAGCAGCCGTCAATCCACCGCCCACGATTGCGATTTTGGAGGGAGCAACCTTTTGTACCATCTTGTGCAGATTGAATTCGGACGAATGCAGGATGGATTCGGGAAAGCGATGCTTAAAGAGGTTCAGGTCAGGCGGCACGTAGGAGCAATCGTCTGACCCGATGGCGAGGATGACGCAAGCGGCGCGAAAGCCTTCGTCGTTGTGAGAGATGATACGAAATGGGAACTTTCCACTCCCTTTATCCCATCGCAATTCGGCAACGTCAAATTGATGGTACAGTTGTCCGAGTTGCTGCGTTTCAAATTCGTGAAGACAATAATCGAGAAAGAGATTTACAGACGGTTGTGAATACGGCGGGGCAAGTTCAGTTGCCCGATTCTTCGCTCTCGCATATTCGACCAACCCTAACGAATCGCTGCTAATGTGGTGTACGGCGGGCGAGCGGAGAAATTCCATTCCTTGGCATTCGGTTTTTCTCCGCCATGCCAGCAACGGTTGCGGGTTTCGATCGAGAATGACGAGATGTTTTGCCGCGGAGGGCATATCGCGAAGAATTCGACTGGCGATGGCGCATCCGTGTATTCCACCACCGATAATAGCGATAGGGATGTTGCGGTGACTGAGGTTCAACATGGGCTAGGAGAACTCATCTGCGAACGGCAGCGGGCAGGAAGTGAAAATGAAGTGTAGTACATTCTTGAGGCAGCTCTTCTTTTTCTCTGGTCGCGTTCTTGTGTATGACTGGATAACGCAGGTGAGCCTAACGTGTATTCGGCGCTGCCAAATCTGCTTCCTTTAGCTCATAACTTCTGCGGATAGGCTGATCTAGCTCAAAAAATAGGGTGTACTCATATTTGACAACCCCAACGTCGGGAACCACCCAGTATTTCGCGGGCGGTATTGCGCCGGATTCCCCCGCACCACTAACGGATTGTCTACCCACGATTTCCTCCTCGACCACATAGGCGTCATAGCTGCCTGTGGGCACGATTACGGGTTCATTTACGCCCACTACACGACGAATGACCCGGACAGCCGGAGGCGTCTTTTTTTCAAACACTACCCACTCTTTTCCGAGGTTTAACGGGAAATCCCATACTGTGCGATGCGGGGCATGCCGTTCATGGAGTATAGGGTTTTCGCCGCCAATGTATGCATCGTACGCAGTCTCAATGTAAACGTTCGGGGTCTTTAAGAAATAGGTGGCAAAGATAGGAACTGCCACCTCATAGAGTTCATCGGTGTAGAAGTCATCAGCCGGGAAGCGAAAATAGAGGTTATTCGCCGAAAGATGATCGACAGCTTCTCGGTTAAATGGCTGTGGAGGACGCATTTCGCTCACCGTCATTTGCCGGTGCGTAAATCCGCCGATATCCCGGGTATCTTCTATGCGTAACGTAAACTCTTGCCCTGTATCCAAGACAACGTAGGTCCAAGCGGAGCCGTTGTTTGTCGGGAAATCCACAGCGCGAAACTCGGCGCTATCGGGCGGCGGGATGCTCACCTCACCGTGCGGTTGAATGAGACCGTCTTCCCCACAGTTTAAGAGGGAGAGAAGTCCCATCAATATCACAACTCTTACAATCGAACGCCTGAGCGTTGAGCAGCTCTCAAGTTCAAATTTCATTGTTCACCCAATTTTGGACAGCTACCTCATGATGCATATTTTCCCTTGATCGGTAAACCCCTTTCCATCTTCAGCGTGAAAAAAGTAAATCCCACTTTGAATCTTTTCACCGCGCTGATTTGTGCAGTCCCACTGTGAAGCTGAATCGATTATCTTGACGAGGTCACCGTGGGTATTATAAATCCTTACCTTCATGCCCCGAGGATAAAAGTAGATGCAGTCGTCTCTTGAGGCATAAAGGGGATTCGGTACGACTGCGAGGTTTCGTTCGACGGATTGCGGCGCGTAATGGAATGTGCGTCCCTTCAGGATGCGTGTTCCTGTCGTTCCCGATTCGGTCTTGCCAGCGATGTGGTAGGTGTAGACGCCTGCCGGTGGAAATCCGCTCAGCATCAGCTTTCCCGACCATCTCGCATTGGATTTGCTACTCAGGTTAACGGTATGGGCAGATCCGTCCGGCAAACTTACCGTGAGGCGGGGAGCAGTCGACAGATTTTGTGTTGCGGACACTTCAACGTTCCACTCGCCTATCGGTCCTTGTCGAGTATTCACAAAAAATGCGGGCGCCTGACTCACCGCACTAAAGGAGGGTGAAATGCCATGCGGGTCGATACTCGGTGTACCCATGATTCCAGAGTCGCTGACAGGGACAACCGCATAGTAGTAACGAGTGTTGTCGATTTCGAAATACCGGCTTTCTACGTTGACATCTTGGAATATTGTCCTATCCTCAAAGTGTGTGTCGGTCGCATGCACTCGACCAACAATGTTGATGTCGTCCTCGGGTATGCCGTCTCTGTCGCGGTCCGCGGCGCTCCACACCTCGGCGGCATTTTGGAAGGACATGTCATCGTCGGTATCGATCATAGAGGTGTATCGCTTACGGACTATGGCGACTTCGCGAATACCGCCCAAGTCTTCTATTTCCCATTCCAATCGCACGCCGTTTTCTCCTTGAAAGACTACCGGCGTAGACAGTTTTCCGCGGGGAGGGGCACCAGCCATATAACTCACGGAACCGCCGAAGTAACCTCCACCGGAAATGATGACGTGTTCCACGTCGGGCTGCAAGTTTATCAGTACAAGAACAATCCGTTGGATTTCACCTCCGAAATCCTTGAATGTAAATTGTGTCTCTTGGGAGCGTTGATAGGTGAATGCCTCGCGGATTGTCGTTGTTCCATTTCGCTCGTGAACGATGAATTTTGCCCCCCAGCCACGCAAACCCGTGAAGAGATGTCGATTCAATTCGCCTTGAATTGCGAACTGATCATTGGCATTCAACGCAGCCATATCAATTGGCGCCAGGTCCGCTCCATCGATTTTGACGGCGAATTCCTCCATGCCACCGGGCGGCGGTTCGAAAACGATGTAGCGAGATGAGAAGTGTTCGGGCATTGATTCCGAATCAAAGTCGACGCGCAGCGGATAAGCGTGATGGATATCGTTAGGGTGAATGGCTACCGGCGGCAGGCGGTGTCCATTGAAGTAGTGTTTGCCATCATCGCGATTATATGTAAAGTAGTTCCATACCGTAAAGGTCTTGAAGGCTTCAGCGAGGTTGGAACCATAATCAATGAAAACTTGGGAGAAATTTGCCAGTTCACGGTAACTGCCTTCGGTTGTGTTGGCGTAGAACTGCCTGACGATGTCAGTGTCAAACCGTTCAGTCATGTATAGCGTCCAAATCACCGACCCGTATTCGTGATCAAGGATGCGGCTGTCGAGAGAAATATCCGGCTGCAAAAACCAACGCCGGAGTTGGTGGGCATAGTAATTATATGCATCCGTTTCGCCAATTTCATCGGGATCCGGAATGTTGTCACCATCATCTATCCGACCTCCGTCATATACTATTGATTCTATCCAGGTGGCTGAAGCCTCCATAAACCATGTTGGCATGAACCAGTTATAGGCGCCCTGGATTCCGTGAAGAAATTCGTGCGCGGAAGTCGTTTGGATGAAGCGGATGCTTTCGGATTTGCCAAAATAGTTGTATAACCGCGAGTTGATGGCGAAATATGGTCCCAGCGTCGCGACGGTTGAGAGCACGCGTCCGCTATACCAATCACCGGTCGTGAAGCCGAGAGCGGGAAACATGAAAAGGTAAACGTCGTATTTGTGGTTACCTCCGTTGTCCTCCACCCAAAAATCATCAAGGGGCTGCTTAAATCCCATCAGTTCTACTTGCACATGGAAAGATCGCTCCATCGCTTCGGCGCAGATTTCAACGTAATCCGGAACGCCGTTCATCGGTGCAATGTCCTCAAGTGGAGGCGCGTGTGTTCCAACCTCGGTGTAGTGGAGTCGGAAATGCGGCGTGTCAAACTTTCGGGGTAGATGAACCGATGCGTAAGCACTGCCCGGCTGTCCGGGACGAAGAAATATCCCTTGGAATTCTCGTTGATAGATTGCAGGCAACCGATCCCAATTCTTGGCGAGAATGGTCAGACTATCCGTGAAGCATTCCTCAATTTCATCTGCGGTGTAACTTGGTTTCGGGTTGATGAGTTTGCGTGCGGTTCGAATTGCACTGAAAACCTCAAAGTCAGGAGGGGCGGCGTGCGAGGTTGGTATGGCGGAAAACAAGATTCCGAGAATGAATAGTATGGAGAAATATAGTTTCAAACGGTGCACCGATACCTCCGATAGAGACGGGAACATGGCGTTGGAGTATGGTAACATTTCACTCTTTTTCTTGTCAAGCAGCATGAATCTTGAGCGTAGGGGAAACGCATCTAATTTAGAGGATTTCTCATGGCGGTAGAATTTACGATTAATGTTGGGTTTCACTCATATTTTTGACATGTTGATGCAAAGTGGGGACTCGGAAACACCTCTAAGATTAACGACCATTAACGAATTTCGTTCAACCCAACCTACGATCTTTAGAAGAATTGCCACAAACTTAGCCTGATTTTCTTTTTTACCAAGCAGAAAATTTAGATGCGTTTCCCCTGATCTTGAGCGTAGAGCAATCGTACCGGACTTAAGCGACATTGGGAGGCAATCCCACACGTACCTCGACCAGTATAAACTGCGCACGTACAGAAAATGGAGAAGATGGTGAGCAGTGTTTTTGGTTCACGAAATGGTTTATTTTCTAAAAACATATGGTAAGTGTTGGGAGTCGGCAGTTCACATTGTCTGAACTGTGATTTATGTGATGAAGTGATTGCCATGATTATCAATCCTTAGTTGCCCGTGATGAGTGGATTCAACCATTACCTTGAAGCCACTTTGACTCCGGGAAGAAACCGAGTTTTGAAGAGAAAGGGATCTCTATCAGGATCTACTATCGCCTTAGGATCTCTATCGCGTTCCCTATTCGGTCACTTGATCTATTCGTTCAGTTGATCACTCGCTATCCACTCGTTTGATGGTTTCATAAAGGATAAAATACTTAGGGAATGAACCAGTTGGTGCAGTTCTGTTCACATTTTTGTGTAAATTAGAGGCTCGAAAATAGGTACAGAGAGGTGAACGCCGCACCGATTTTGATAGGGTGTTCACCTTTTCGAATAGCCCGCATTCCGCTGATAGCGCGGATTCGCCTGTGGCAAAGTAGGTACAAAGTAGGTACAAAAGAAAAAAGTGCGCATGTTACCATTTCCGCATCCGCCGGTAACCCTCGCCGCCTGTCCAGAGGAGTTCGGCAAAATCGTTATCTCGGACGGGATTGGCGGCTACGGCTTGGGCGGCTATCCTGTCGAGTCTGTCAAATTCTTGACGCCGCCGAATAGCCAAGGGCTGCCAGCCAAGGTGCCTGCCGGCGTCGTCCCATTTTTTCAACGTGTTCTTTATTCCCTCAAGCGACACTGGGAAATATTTGTCAAGTCTCATGTCTTGCGCGATGTGTTCCTGAATTATGGACGATCTGTCGTAGTCGAACTTTAGGCCATGATTGTGCCGAGAGAGGCGCATTTTCTCTTCATGGATTAGATCGAGGTGCTCGGAAGGTAGGTCTTCTCGTTCGACGCGCAATTTGGCTTGGTTAACATGGTCGTCGGCAGTTTCCCCTTTTGACCATGCGGCGTTCAACCTAAACGCCTTGTCATACTCGCCAATTGAAGGTTTAGACCGAGGATTTCTTTCAACCCAGTCGAGGAATTCAATGCACCCCAGTTTGCGGGCATACGCGCCGGCAAAGGTTGAGTCGAAAATCGCAAGCTCCACTAGGAATGTTCGCGCTAAGTCGATGGTATATTCGCAGTCTTTGCAGGATTTGTATAGGAAACTCAAACAGCCTCCCAGTAATCCGAGAGCCACGGTATAGCGCTCCGAGATTGAGCGTAGATTATGGAATAGTGTTCGTTTTGCTCGTTCCCGCTTTTGCCGCGCGGCGTAAAACGTTTTGAACGTGGGAGATGCGATGCCAGTGTTGTTCTCGGCGCACCATCGCAAAAACTCCTCGTAACCACGACAATTCCTTCGACTATCGACTTCCGCATAGAGTTCCTCAACGTGCGCCGGAGAGAATCGGGGTATTTTTGCGAGGTGTACGGGGTAGCGCAGCTTATGGAATTCAACTTTCTTGGTTTTCATCTACGCTATGGTCTTCAACAATGCCGGTTAGTTCCATTAGCCATAGACGCGATTCGCGATACGCCAGAGCAAGTTGGCGGAGTTCCCGGCAATCGGTATTATCGGTGTCCGCAGCTAAATTTCGCAGCCGGATTTTGCAGAGTTTCTGCAGTTCTAACGCGATTGACATGTCGTTGGCGATAAACGCGGTTATTTCTTCACGTCGCTGTCCGGCTAACTTTAGAGTTGCGGCGTGGGCTAGTTCGGCTTCATACGCCTCGACGCGAGTTTGCCAATGAAATCGGCTTGACCATTTGCCCATTTGTGAGAGCGTGCGCTTTTTCCCGTTAACTTCAGATTCGCAGAGCGCGCGCAAAGATCTCTGGCTGCCTGCATCACGGTATAACTCGAAGTAGGCGAAGGCAAGCGGGGATTCTCCCGGGAGACGAGATTCAAAATTGAACTCGGGCAAGGAATCGTGTTCTTCTTGCTTCATGTGTGTTAGACGATTGATAAGAGTCATAGAATTTGGTGTTTCACAGCGGCATGAAGTGATTCGCGCCAGTGTGGTTAGTACGGCAAAAACGAAAAAAGCCCATTAGCGGGGTCGTTAGACTTCCACTAATGGGCTTGTCTTTAGGCAAATTCGATTTGGTTGTTTAATCGTGGCGCTTAATCAGTAGGCTGCCACTACCGGGCTTGCCCTTTTGCGACGTTTCATCAATTGCGCCTGATATGTATCTTTAGTATGTATCTTTAGGATGTTTTGTACACCTTTATGGTCGTATTGTTCCATAACGGGCAATCTTTTTCGGGGTTTACGTTGAAACAGTGTTATTTCCGGGCAGGGCAATGGTTAGTGGTCAGTAATTAATCCTCGGATTTGAGGTTCTTCGCGCTGATGGGATGCGTAAATAACGTTTCAATCTCATTCTTGAGATTCCTCTGTTTGGTCGTTTGTTATCAAGATCTTCTATCGCAGGATTTGTTATGGGAACTCTATCGTGCTCCGTGTTCAGTCGCTTGATTCTGCCGTTTATGAGTGGGGGTGGGGGGTGGTGATTGTCTGAATCACGGATTAAGCGGATTAAGCGGATTACACGGATTGCGGGATCTCTATCAGGATTAGCTATGGGATCTCTATCGCCTTCACTATCCGTTCAGTTGATCGCTCATTATTCATTCACTTGATCCTTCTGTTGAGTAAAATTGAGCGTGTTCCTCTGCAATTATGGTTTCTAATACGACTTACGCGGCACTAGCAGGTCACGATTCGGAGATGGAATCTCTGTGGTCGTACAAAGGCGATTACAATCTAACAGATTGTGGTACAGAAATCTACAATCTCACTTAATCGTGGCTGCTACTTTACCGGACGCTCGGAAACACGCAATTCCCGGCAAGGTGAAGTATATGTTTTGATCGGTTTCAATCTCATACTTGAGATTCGTAAGTGTTTAGTGGCTAGTGATTAGTGATTAGTGGATCTCTAGCGCACTCATTATTCATTCGCTTGCTGGTCAGTAAAGGTTCTGAAACCATTAGACGGGCAATGAATTGCCCTACTACGAACCAGAAAAATGGAATTACACAAGGTACCTCTTAAAAATGGCAAAAAGGCAGTCTAAATCATAGCATTCGACCCTAGAAACCAATGGACTAAACAGTTACTGAGATTCTTTTCACTGATCTATTCAGCGTACAAGCGTTGCGCCGACGCAAATGTTGTGTTTCAATCTCACGCTTGAGATTCTTCTCGCTGATCGGTTGACGGATTGATTCTGTTCGGTTTACAATAGCATGTTTCAATCTCACGCTTGAGATTCTTCTCGCTGATCGCCCCTCGACGCCGTGCGTGCGCATGTCACGATAGCGGTTTCAATCTCATGCTTGAGATTCTTCTCGCTGATCGGCGCGTGATCCGTGTTGCCGCGCATGGTTTAGTCATGTTTCAATCTCATGCTTGAGATTCTTCTCGCTGATCGGTGGCTGAAGTCAAGATAGGCAACACCGTGTGGGCGAGTTTCAATCTCATGCTTGAGATTCTTCTCGCTGATCGAGTTTCTGGTCATAGTTTCCCTTTGTTTGCTTTCTCGTTTCAATCTCATGCTTGAGATTCTTCTCGCTGATCGTTCAGACAGAAAGTTTACGCTGAGATGGACATCAACGATGTTTCAATCTCATGCTTGAGATTCTTCTCGCTGATCGTTGACGCCCGGCTCTGCCGAGCGCCGTTGGTATTATAGGTGGTTTCAATCTCATGCTTGAGATTCTTCTCGCTGATCGCCAAAACCTTTACCAATTAAGGAGTAACGCATGCGAGGTTTCAATCTCATGCTTGAGATTCTTCTCGCTGATCGCAACTTGCAATCGGAAAAACATCGCACCATATAAGCGTTTCAATCTCATGCTTGAGATTCTTCTCGCTGATCGTCGCATTGATTCCGTCCACGGTTCCTAGAATTTTCGTTTCAATCTCATGCTTGAGATTCTTCTCGCTGATCGGACTTCGTAGCCGATGATAGGCTGTACCGTGTCCTTGTTTCAATCTCATGCTTGAGATTCTTCTCGCTGATCGAGAGGGAAAGAATGGATACTACGTCGTCATGCTTCTGTTTCAATCTCATGCTTGAGATTCTTCTCGCTGATCGGAATGACTCCAGACGGCAGACAGAATCTCTCCAGACGGCAGTTTCAATCTCATGCTTGAGATTCTTCTCGCTGATCGCGTTTCTTGGCTGATGACGGTTGCACGTATTTTGGTGTTTCAATCTCATGCTTGAGATTCTTCTCGCTGATCGTAATGAGCGGACTAGGTGACAGGTGGTCTGACATAAGGTTTCAATCTCATGCTTGAGATTCTTCTCGCTGATCGTGAAATAAGGTGATACGTCTACTAAAATCGTAGTCCCGTTTCAATCTCATGCTTGAGATTCTTCTCGCTGATCGTCCTCTTACGTCAAGTTTAAGTTTTTCCCTAAACTGTTTCAATCTCATGCTTGAGATTCTTCTCGCTGATCGCAAATCTCCCAAAGTCCATCCAAGCCCTCTACGTCTATGTTTCAATCTCATGCTTGAGATTCTTCTCGCTGATCGCTTAATATAAAATATCAACACTACATAACCTTACTAGTGTCGTTTCAATCTCATGCTTGAGATTCTTCTCGCTGATCGAGCATGTAAGGGCTTTCACCATCGTTTCTACTACTCGTTTCAATCTCATGCTTGAGATTCTTCTCGCTGATCGGAATTTGTACATGACAACGTACCTGTCATACTTCAACTGGTTTCAATCTCATGCTTGAGATTCTTCTCGCTGATCGTTTTCCGTTTAGCACTTGACACCACCTAGCCATAACTTGTTTCAATCTCATGCTTGAGATTCTTCTCGCTGATCGGCAAGCGAAAGCGCACATGGGATTATTCGCAGAGCGTTTCAATCTCATGCTTGAGATTCTTCTCGCTGATCGGGAATGTCTTGGGATGGTTACGTTGCCCTGAAGTCCCGTTTCAATCTCATGCTTGAGATTCTTCTCGCTGATCGGTAGGCTGATAAGGTGTCCTGTAGTAATGTTTATTCAGCTGTTTCAATCTCATGCTTGAGATTCTTCTCGCTGATCGGAAAGCGGGCTTTACACTTCCTAACGGCTTAACTCTATCGTTTCAATCTCATGCTTGAGATTCTTCTCGCTGATCGAATCGTTAGGGTTTGCATGGGCGGGGTATTATCAGTGTTTCAATCTCATGCTTGAGATTCTTCTCGCTGATCGCTGTTGTTTGAGTTGCTCGTTCTCCTTGCCCATAACGGTTTCAATCTCATGCTTGAGATTCTTCTCGCTGATCGAAAGCGGTGATACACACGCGGAGATGTCACTATTCGGAAAGTTTCAATCTCATGCTTGAGATTCTTCTCGCTGATCGGACACTCTACGAGTTTGGCGCGTATAATGCGGATATGTTTCAATCTCATGCTTGAGATTCTTCTCGCTGATCGGGGGAAAAAACAGCGTTAAAGATGTTGAAGATTCACAAGTTTCAATCTCATGCTTGAGATTCTTCTCGCTGATCGGGGGCTAGTCTCCCGGCTTTTTTATGTCATAATTGCGCGTTTCAATCTCATGCTTGAGATTCTTCTCGCTGATCGTTTATAGCTTCAAATCCACAGTATATCGCTCCATCTGCGTTTCAATCTCATGCTTGAGATTCTTCTCGCTGATCGTTGATACGGGAGGCATGAACGATGGCACTTAAAGATGCATTGTTTCAATCTCATGCTTGAGATTCTTCTCGCTGATCGGTCATCGGGCACTACGGGACAAGTTGCCAAAGTCAAGTTTCAATCTCATGCTTGAGATTCTTCTCGCTGATCGCCTGTTCCAATCTGCCCGTGCTAATGGATTCGTCATTGTTTCAATCTCATGCTTGAGATTCTTCTCGCTGATCGTCAAAACCCATCTGCCCACTCGTGGGGATGGTAATTGGTTTCAATCTCATGCTTGAGATTCTTCTCGCTGATCGTTCCCGGCAACCGCAGATTCACGTTCGAGTATGAAAAGTTTCAATCTCATGCTTGAGATTCTTCTCGCTGATCGTTGTGCTTGAACAAGAGCGCATTTACCGCAACGTCAAGTTTCAATCTCATGCTTGAGATTCTTCTCGCTGATCGTTTTCAATGCCTGACTTGCAGCACCGCCAATGTTATCGTTTCAATCTCATGCTTGAGATTCTTCTCGCTGATCGTACCGGTTTTTTGCACAATGGTATAAGCTCACTCCTAGTTTCAATCTCATGCTTGAGATTCTTCTCGCTGATCGCCAGCAAGCACTATCTCCTGTGCTTCATCTGTCGCACCCGTTTCAATCTCATGCTTGAGATTCTTCTCGCTGATCGACGAAGAAACTCTCGTGAACGATATACATCTTGTAACGTTTCAATCTCATGCTTGAGATTCTTCTCGCTGATCGTAATTGCTATCCTTGACGTTCCCGATTCTATCTAACCGTTTCAATCTCATGCTTGAGATTCTTCTCGCTGATCGCCTTCGATGCCTGCCGGAACGCATACTTGTAATACTTCGTTTCAATCTCATGCTTGAGATTCTTCTCGCTGATCGTATGAAGCACCGAGTGCGGCGCCCCAGGTAGAGCAGTTTCAATCTCATGCTTGAGATTCTTCTCGCTGATCGTCAACTTCAGATGTCCCCACCGGTTGACTCGCAGATTGTTTCAATCTCATGCTTGAGATTCTTCTCGCTGATCGCGCACTTTTGTTTCTACACAAATACAGACCAAAACTAGTTTCAATCTCATGCTTGAGATTCTTCTCGCTGATCGTCATTCGCTAAGTTATGATAGCTGATGCCTGTAGCAGTTTCAATCTCATGCTTGAGATTCTTCTCGCTGATCGTTCATCAGGGTTTTTTGAATCTCTAGCATAGACTTCTGTTTCAATCTCATGCTTGAGATTCTTCTCGCTGATCGCGGTGAGTGCGGATACGGGAATGATTTCGTTGCCTTCGTTTCAATCTCATGCTTGAGATTCTTCTCGCTGATCGTCGCCCTTGCTAGGTTTCGATGCAACACGCTGACATCGGTTTCAATCTCATGCTTGAGATTCTTCTCGCTGATCGAAGCACACGAAAAGAAGGGCTGTGAGAGTCAAGAAAAGTTTCAATCTCATGCTTGAGATTCTTCTCGCTGATCGCCCCCGGGCTTTGTCGGTTTTCTCAGCGCGGCTCATTCTGTTTCAATCTCATGCTTGAGATTCTTCTCGCTGATCGCAAAAGGTGATAAAATCTGCGGCGTCGCCATCTAAGGTTTCAATCTCATGCTTGAGATTCTTCTCGCTGATCGAGCTTCCGCGCACAACGAAAGGACGACAGCTAATGAGTTTCAATCTCATGCTTGAGATTCTTCTCGCTGATCGCGCTTTAACGGAGGTGGACGATGAACGAATTGGAAGTGTTTCAATCTCATGCTTGAGATTCTTCTCGCTGATCGGGCAGCTAGATGGCTTTGTCGTTGCTCCGACAGCTACGTTTCAATCTCATGCTTGAGATTCTTCTCGCTGATCGCAGAAAGCGCGGGATCGCTTCATGACTGTTGAAACCGTTTCAATCTCATGCTTGAGATTCTTCTCGCTGATCGACCGAAGAATTACACGTAATCCCCGAAGAAGTTGATGTGTTTCAATCTCATGCTTGAGATTCTTCTCGCTGATCGTACGTCTGTCACTGTTGGCAGTACGCAATCCGTCCAGTTTCAATCTCATGCTTGAGATTCTTCTCGCTGATCGTACACTGCGACTGGAGAGCGAACAGCATCCTCCGCGTGTTTCAATCTCATGCTTGAGATTCTTCTCGCTGATCGTTCGTGAGACTCGTTATCATCGTAGTGAACAATTATAGTTTCAATCTCATGCTTGAGATTCTTCTCGCTGATCGAGGACTGGCAGCCGATAGATTCGTTCAAGAACAACTACGGTTTCAATCTCATGCTTGAGATTCTTCTCGCTGATCGCTATGTAGCACGTTGACATCGTGCATCGCTTCATGGTTTCAATCTCATGCTTGAGATTCTTCTCGCTGATCGGCCTCGTCACCGGCAGCTATAACGTCCGCCCAATCCAAGTTTCAATCTCATGCTTGAGATTCTTCTCGCTGATCGTCTCGTTCATCAAGGCGGGTTGGTGCTTATAGATTCGGTTTCAATCTCATGCTTGAGATTCTTCTCGCTGATCGAACACACTTGTGAATCGAACCGCACGGATCGTCCGGGGTTTCAATCTCATGCTTGAGATTCTTCTCGCTGATCGCTAGCAACTTCCGAACCGATAGATAATCAATCATTGTTGTTTCAATCTCATGCTTGAGATTCTTCTCGCTGATCGTTCCAAATTAAAACGACGGATCATTTGGGCATAAGCCAGTTTCAATCTCATGCTTGAGATTCTTCTCGCTGATCGTTTCGAGCCGGACGCTTACAAAGAAGAAGCGACGCAAGTTTCAATCTCATGCTTGAGATTCTTCTCGCTGATCGTTCAAACAATCCGCCGCGCTTCGTACCGAAGTCGGAACCGGTTTCAATCTCATGCTTGAGATTCTTCTCGCTGATCGCCGCGTTTCGGGCCATTCAGGGCATAGCAGCATTAAACGTTTCAATCTCATGCTTGAGATTCTTCTCGCTGATCGTCTGAAAAAATTAATTGCAGAATAGCGTTTTTTGTGTGTTTCAATCTCATGCTTGAGATTCTTCTCGCTGATCGTCAACCAATAGGCGGTCAATGATTTCGTTCACCGTGGTTTTACGATGTTTCAATCTCATGCTTGAGATTCTTCTCGCTGATCGTATGGAGGAACGGGCGGACGCGCTCCAAGCCGACATGTTTCAATCTCATGCTTGAGATTCTTCTCGCTGATCGTTCGATAGCGCCTTTGTCCGCCATGCGGCGTGTCGTGTTTCAATCTCATGCTTGAGATTCTTCTCGCTGATCGTTAACGATTGCAAAGTGTAAAGCGCATCGTATTCCGCGTTTCAATCTCATGCTTGAGATTCTTCTCGCTGATCGTTAACGATTGCAAAGTGTAAAGCGCATCGTATTCCGCGTTTCAATCTCATGCTTGAGATTCTTCTCGCTGATCGATATCATCAAATTTGTCTAACATCCACTCCCATGTGTGTTTCAATCTCATGCTTGAGATTCTTCTCGCTGATCGTTGCTTATCTCAGGGGCTTACGCAGTCAAGGATAACGAGTTTCAATCTCATGCTTGAGATTCTTCTCGCTGATCGTAAGCCTCTTACTTTCAGAACGATTGCAGGCACAGGCGGAGTTTCAATCTCATGCTTGAGATTCTTCTCGCTGATCGTTAGACCTCAGAGGATTGAGGTAAATAAGGACTATTCGCGTTTCAATCTCATGCTTGAGATTCTTCTCGCTGATCGCGACATTTCCTACCACAATAGACCCTACCTCCGCTAGTTTCAATCTCATGCTTGAGATTCTTCTCGCTGATCGCCATGGGAATCAGCGCGATGGCATACGGGCTGATCCACGTTTCAATCTCATGCTTGAGATTCTTCTCGCTGATCGGATGATGCGTCTAAGCTCTTCGATCCATTCTGGATGTTTCAATCTCATGCTTGAGATTCTTCTCGCTGATCGCCTTGTGCCGTTTTTCCTCCGTCATGCTTTGACCGGGTTTCAATCTCATGCTTGAGATTCTTCTCGCTGATCGCACTTCGTGAGATTCGGATACTTGATATGCGGACTTGTTTCAATCTCATGCTTGAGATTCTTCTCGCTGATCGTCTTGATTGATTGCTTGAGCGACTTCAAGGAATTCTGTTTCAATCTCATGCTTGAGATTCTTCTCGCTGATCGGAATCCTGAATCTGTGAATCCCCGCCTCGAATTTCTTGTTTCAATCTCATGCTTGAGATTCTTCTCGCTGATCGTTGTGTCCAGTTGCGCGAAGCCGTTCTTCGCGGTGCGTTTCAATCTCATGCTTGAGATTCTTCTCGCTGATCGATTCCGTGATTCGCGCGGATTGGTTCAAACTCTCTATGTTTCAATCTCATGCTTGAGATTCTTCTCGCTGATCGGCGGACTGTGTGAACCGGTAGATCCGGCTCTGCTTGAGTTTCAATCTCATGCTTGAGATTCTTCTCGCTGATCGTGTTTGCGCCATGCCGCAACGACAGACCTGTTGGGTGTTTCAATCTCATGCTTGAGATTCTTCTCGCTGATCGACAGTCCAGCCACGGCGTCAATCACCGCGCAAGCGCGTTTCAATCTCATGCTTGAGATTCTTCTCGCTGATCGACTGCCTCATAATCTCCCCGAACTAAATCACCCCCATGTTTCAATCTCATGCTTGAGATTCTTCTCGCTGATCGTCCGAGCATGGAAGCCGAGCGCTACCTGTTCGTGGGTGTTTCAATCTCATGCTTGAGATTCTTCTCGCTGATCGTGAACGACGGCTCATCAATTCCGGTATCCAGTCGATAGTTTCAATCTCATGCTTGAGATTCTTCTCGCTGATCGCCTGCCAATAGGGACGATCCAACATCTGCATAGAATCGTTTCAATCTCATGCTTGAGATTCTTCTCGCTGATCGTCGCTCTCCAACCTGGTCAAGTTGCATCCTCTCCGTTGTTTCAATCTCATGCTTGAGATTCTTCTCGCTGATCGTGATAGCGAGTTGGATGCGCTTCATGCGATTACGACTGTTTCAATCTCATGCTTGAGATTCTTCTCGCTGATCGTACTACCTACCAACAATACAAATAAAAGGAGATCTCATGTTTCAATCTCATGCTTGAGATTCTTCTCGCTGATCGTTGAGGAAATCGGCGTTGTCCTCTTGCCCTATATCGTTGTTTCAATCTCATGCTTGAGATTCTTCTCGCTGATCGCGAGTGGGGCGGCTCCGACGATAACAAGTATTTCAATGTTTCAATCTCATGCTTGAGATTCTTCTCGCTGATCGGCAGTATGTGATCCGGATCGTAAGATCATAAATATGTTTCAATCTCATGCTTGAGATTCTTCTCGCTGATCGTACCCGATGACTCGTCCGAGGATTCCGAGCAATTTCAAGTTTCAATCTCATGCTTGAGATTCTTCTCGCTGATCGAGCGACCATCTGGAAACCTGTAGTAGCAAGGATTGAGAGTATCTCATTCTGTCAACCCCTAAAATATCCAATTTTGCATCATGCTGAAATAACTGATTCTCGAAAGTATACATCTACAAACCCCTATCATTACAGTATTCTTAGCGATTCTGTCGGTCCCGCGACTTTTTGTTAGCACAGCGGTTGACAGTCCAATTTATCGCATGTCCCCGCCGTTAGTCGATTTTGGACGCTAAACGATATATGCGGCTTGGTCAATTCCCTTTTTGATGCCGATGCGTTCAATGCCTTTCTCGCAAGAGCGGCAGAGATGATAGAACGTCACGGTATCCTTCTTCGGGTTAATCGCATCTTGAATCCGATCCTGGAGACGGACGTACGCGCGTCGATCCGTGTTACATTCGAAAAGACTATACTGGATACGTTTCCCAAAATCAAGCAGAATCTTGGCGACTTGGTTTCGCCGCCGGTCATTGGTTATGTCGTAGGCTACTGCATAAAGCATTGGCTACAAATCTCCTATATGCAACTTATAACGCAAGCAAGATTGGAAGCATGGAAAGATGGTGAAGTGTGGTTTGTCCTATGCTTCCCATCGCTTTGCGCAAGAGTTACGGCACACGGAGTATGCCTACTACCATATAACGCAAGCAAGATTGGAAGCATGGAAAGATGGTGAAGTGTGGTTTGTCCTGTGCTTCCCATCGCTTTGCGCAAGAGTTACGGCATACGGAGTATGCCTACTACGATGTTATCGAACTGTGAGCGGTGTATACGTGTCAATCTCTCCCATTAGACATTTGGCAAGCAGTCGGACTTGCAACTCAATCGCACGGCGAAAGTCAATTTTGTACTTAAAGACGGGATGCGTAATCGTCTCGTTCTTTCGTCCTTCGTAGGCGGCGTAGAATCGCTTTCGGGCGGCATCTTTCAGAAACCAGCCGCCGTGCGACTCGGTAAAGTCGTCCGGTTTGATTTGTCGTTTATTGATGAGCGTAATGGCAACGGAATCGGCGATAATTGGACGAAATTCCTCCATGAGGTCGAGCGCGAGGCATGGACGACCATAATTCTGTTGGTGGAAAAACCCGACATAGGGGTCGAGACCAACAAGCTGTATAGCCGAGATGAGATCCGCGGTTAGCAGCGAATATGCGAAACTGAGGAGTGCGTTTGTCGGGTCTGCCGGTGGACGGCGGCTCCGGCGTTCAAAGTTAAACCCCATTTCCGGTTTGAGCATCGCCGAAAACGACTGGAAATACGCCGCGGAGGCGTTGCCTTCAATTCCCAGAAGTTCCGGCAGCCCACCCGCTCTGGGAATTTTCCGACGCATGGCGGCTAGCCCGTCAATGCTAGACAAGATATCGGGATATCCGTTCTCCGTTTCAATTCGGTCTTTTTCAAACTCTGAATCACAATCTTCGCCGTCAACGGTTCCGTTTCGCCATTTCCGGCGCTGTAGCATCATCCGCATGTTGGTGAGTTTGCCGTGCACAAACGCTTTGGCGAGCGCGAGGCACTTCTCCGAGTCATCCGCCACGCGATGTTGGGCAACGCGCAAGAGTGAGTTCCTTGAGATTTTAGGCGTCAGGGTTCCCTGGTACCGTCCGTATGCGGACTGGTAAACAATCGGAATCCCCTCGTTAAGCAAAGTCTGCATCACCGGGGTGGTCACGCTAATGTTTCCGCAGAGAACCACTTGCCCAAGGTGAATGAGCGGAATATCGCGGATGGTTTCGCCCTCTTTAACAACCAGCAAACGCTCGCTGGTCTTTTTCAATGTACAGCCAGGTTCATCGACATACAGTACGTTGTCGATACCGAGCACCGGTTTTATCCGCTTGGGACGATCGTCCAACTCATGGAGATAGGCGATCTCGTCCGGCAGACAGATTTTGCGCACGCTGCAACCGTTGCAGCGGTTGTCATGAACGGGTTCGGGAATCTTTTTTGTCTGCAACAGCGATTCGGCACTGGCAACGAAGTCGCGGCTTGTACGACGCAATTCCTCGTCAAAGACGACCTTTCGACGGCGTTTCGAGCCAATGTAGTAGATATAACCGTGGGGCACCTCAACCCCGGTGCTCTCCTCGATTAGCATTCCCTGTAGACAGAGTTGGACTTGGTCGTTGAGCCAGTCGCCTGTCCCCGCCTTCTTGTATTCGACAGGATACGTAACTCCCTTCTTCTCCTCAATGAGATCGAGGTAACCCGAAACCCCAAGTGTCTCAGAAGCAAGATACTGACGGCGAGAAACGCGCGCATCGCGTTCACTGCGATCTTTCATCTCGGTATCAACACGGGCATGCTTAATTTTGCCTTCCTCGACATGCTCGTTTATGACCTGATGCCCTTCAACCGACTCGTAGTAAAATCGGCGCGGGCAAAATACATAGGTGTTTATTTGTGATAGCGGTATGTAGTTTTCGGACATGGTTTTAGCTCCTTCCATCTTTCCAATCTTCATGAAGTTTAACAATCAATTCGTTAATGGCTTGGCGAAGCCCAGTGCGGTTAGAAACCGCACCTACTGGGTACGGGGAAAATTAGAATTACCGATTTAAAAAATTAAACTTCATCCAGATTGGCGGAGCAAGGGGATCTCTATCGCACTTACTATTCGTTCGTTTGATCCCCGCCTACGATTTATGCTTCCGCTTTCCAGCTGTCCAATCTTCCAGTCCTGCCATCACCGTCTGCGCGTTTGTCCCATCCCCATCGTGGCTTTGTAGCCGGTGCCACAGTAAAAAGCGAAATCGGCGAGGAGATTTGCCAGACGCAACATGTCAACCTCCTTACTTTCGGATTTTTGGTCCGCAAAGAACTGGTATGCACAACTTCCAATAAACCCAATCTCTTTGTGTTTGCCGAAATCCAACATCTTGCTCTCGGACTCAACCGTGATTAGTCCAGCCTGATGGGTGACGAAATCGAGCACCTGCTTTTTGTCAATCTGCATTGGCGCGAAAGCATTCCATTTGTTAATCCAACTCTGATAACAACGCACTAAGTCGATATTCGCGTAATTCCGTGTTTTTTTACCTTGCGGAGTGAGTTTCCGAAAGGCGGTCGGAGAGCGGAATTCCAGACGAATCCGCGTGCCGGGCTGCGCAGATTCGATGAGATCTTCGTAAGTATGTGTGCCGCTCCAATCGGTGTCTTCACCCGCAGACGCAACCATGCGGCTGAGTTGAAACCTCGCCTCGCCGAGGCGGATCGATGGAAGACTCTGTGTCAGAAAAGCGTTCCCGAAGTGGGTAAAGAGTTCGTCGTCAAGAAACGTGTAACGCAGCCAGCATTCCGTCCCGGCGCGAATGCGAAGTAAATTCCCGCGTCGTTCAACCTTGCCGATGAGAGGCGACACGGTGAACGGTTTCTGTCTTGACGCGGCGTGAATTTCCTCCGCCTTCGCGGGATTGCTCGTTCGCAGCAGCGATAGGAACGCGGCGTGCGCGTGGTGCCCCATTGTGGGACGGAGAGTGATGTCTTCCGGGGGGATGAGGTGGATGACGGCGCTGATTGGCACGGGGGATAGTCTCCTTAATTAAAATTTAATAGGGTCAACTGTTCACCGACTTCAGGAACAGAATCAACAGATTGCACTGGTACGTCATTAGCCACTTCCGATTGGTCACGAATTGCGTCATCCTCGGGCGTAGGTGTTTCCGAGTCTTGTAAGTAGTGTAACCAGATTTTTCGGGACTCACCGTTTTCATCGATTGTGTTATAGATAAGATTTTGCCGATACCCGCTAACATTCGCGTATTCAAATACTTTGGGGGATTCAACATAACCTAACTCTTCAGAAAAGTAAGGCTCGGGCACCTCAATAAAGAGTTCTTTAAAGTAGACACTTCCCCCATAGTTTAGCGGAACGAACTTGAATCCTTCAAGATAGTCATCATAAAATCGCTGGTATACCTTAAAATTAGGATTGACAGATTCGTTATCCCGTGCCCTCGCGATACAACTTCGCAGGGACACGCTGACAGCGTTTTCCGGGCGGTGTTCAGATGATTCAGGGATGTTAGTTGTCAGAGTGATTGAAGGTTCAAAACTCCGAGTAATTACGAGTCCTCTGTCGTGGAGTGGTTTGTTCTCCAGACGGGCTTCATAGACGTACTCATATAGCATTTCAAAAAGCACTTCCGCCCGATAATCATGGTGTGGTTCCCGCCGGATGAATTTCAGGATGTCGTCCGTCTCGAAACTGCCACCGCTTCGTGCTTGTAGGGTCTCAATATAGCTGGATTCGGTTTCTTCAGAGATCGTGCGAAGGAAAGAGCGAATTGCGCGCCCGACTATGACGATTTTCGCGTCCTCAATTTGTCCTTTGCGGTTGCATCGCCCTGCCCTCTGGATGAGTTGATCCGGATTACACAATTCCGTGACCAACAGATGTGCGTCAAGATCGCACCCAACCTCAATTGCACTTGTCGTAAGCAAGAGGTAACCGTCTCCATCGTCTTCAATTCTCTTGAGTCGCTTATAAACGTCCTTCCGTTGTTTGTCGCCGAGTCGCCCGTGATAGAGTAGGATGTTTTCGTGAGCTTCCCTTTCTCGAAAGAATTGATAGACGGGAACTACCGCCTCAATAGTTTCAATCGTGACAATTGTCCGCGTACCCCATTGATGCTTCCTTGATACATAATCGCAGATTTCCCTAGAAACATCTTGGATGTTGGCTTCTCTGTATTCAAGCTGTATTTTTGGATATGGTTCCGGCCGGAAATCTTGCAGTGAACGAAACCTATCTGCGGTTGTGTAATCAACAACATCAAGAAAACTGAGTTCCTTCTGATATCCCTCCGGCATAGTTGCTGTCATGGCGACCAGATCGAGGTTTACCTTGTAAAACGACTTAATCAACCTTACAAAATTGGTGAATGCCACTTTGTCATAAGAATGGGATTCGTCAAAGCAGAACAAGTTTCGCTTATGGCTGTGGTGGATGCGAAATGGGAAAATGTAGGATTTATTCTTTTCGCCGAATCCAAAGAATCGGTAGAGGAATTTGTCAAACGTGGTGATAATCACATTTCCGTCATAAAGATGGCGATTGGCGTCCGGTTGTCGTTTCCCGTTGGCAAAAACTATCCGGGACGATTGTCCGCCCGTGTCAATCACAAGCGAATGCGGTTTCGATGACCCTTGTGATATCTTGCAAAGGTATTTCTCACACCGCCCAACCTGATCCTCGACAAGGCTCCGCGACGGAAAGATAAGAAAAAGGCGACGTTCTTCGGTAAGGCTTGGAACGAGCACTGCTTCTGTTTTTCCGCTCCCTGTGGGAGATTTGAGCAAAAGCGCAGGATTAGCTTTTGCTGGTGAGAGAAGGCTAAAGAGTTCTTCCTGCATCGGATTTGGCTTAAATTTTGCCCCTAGCTTTTGGTATCTATCTAAGATGCTTGACATAGAACCATCTCCTTATGTTGGCATTCGGCATATTTTGGAGCGTTTTCCAGCATTTCCTTTAATTTCTGTAATTGTGGTGACGAACCTTCCATCATCAAATCGGCTGTAATTTTCTTGCGTTTTTTGGAGTCAATTTCCCATTCGTAATATCTCATGGGCAAAACAATGTCTGCGTCGGCCACAAACGGATCGAACGGTTCAATTTCTATTTTTCCATCTTTTCTCATTTGGGAGTGGAATTCCATGAACACGCGCGGTTGTACGTTGCCGGTGAATGCGTACGTCTCGACTTCTGCCTCGATCTGGTCGCACATCTCTAACATGTACAAATCTAGCGGAAAGTTGTCAGCAAATTCAGCGTACTTCTCATCATGCTCTGTTTTTAGTTCCGCTACAGCTTTTGCAATGCCTTCCACCGAGAATTCGTGATGGAGTCGAATGAGTAATTCGACATAGCGATTGTTATCAGAGACTCTAAAACGGTGGCCGGCAAATGAATAACCTAGAGATTTCCTTCCGATTCCTTTCCAACTCCGATAGGTCACGCGAAAAGTATTTGGCTTTGCGTTGTCGTGCTTTTGGGCGGCACGTATCAACCAATCGCGGGTATCACTACAATCCTGTTTGAAATGCTTAGGGTCAAACCGTTCAACCAACTGGACAACATTTTGAACGTGGCTTTCTAGCTTCAGGACAGTAACCTTTTTTAGTTCAGGACCAACCGTCGGTTGAAAGAAAACCCGACCAATCTCAACCCCCCCATTCTTTTCAGCCATTTTCTAGCCCTTCCATTAACTCATCAACAAACGATTTTGGCAGATGACTTTCGCCATCTGTGTAGTAATCAAGTTCAATTTCGCCATCAGCGTAACCAGCAATGAACGGCACAAAGCCGCTAATCTGACTCGGATCCAGCACATCTAAGTCAGTAATTTCCGACGCGCTTTCTTTCCATTGATACTTGTAAAGCGGAAATGCTTCACACGGAACTCCGACCAATTCCCGTCCTGGCAACAGAGTTGATGGTTTTCTGCGAACGAGCTCCAAATTAAGTTTAATAGGTTCACTCACCGACTGAACGAATGCGTAGCCTTCTTTACCAATCTTGCAACCGAAGTTGTCGACGCTTCGCAACTCATTAAGCGGTTCTGAATCTTCGGCAACCACATAACCGATTAGCTCTTCGGCAATCAGATATTCCCATGTGTGTAGTTGATACACTTCTTTCGAGTTGCTATGACGTACAAGGCGCGAGAAAGCGTTGTGGGTGAAAGACCTGATGCCTTGCCGCTTTGTGGTATGTATGGCAAATTGTCCATTTCGTGGATATGCCCCTAGTGGACAGAGTTGACGCGGTAGAGCATAGTAGTCGGGATTCTTGACAGCAGTCTCGGGTAGATGCCCGGCTTCCAGCATTTTCAATCGGCGCAAGAAGCCGGACATCGTTGTCGGCGGCAAAAATGGATAGGTGCTGATGTGCAAGATGGAAGATGGCAACCGTCGAAACGTCACTCCTGATGTCGGTTTAATTGTCAGATTGATCATCCACATTCGTCAACACCTCCGATTCAAATTTCTCCAAATATGTGGAAAGTTTGACGATTGCGGCATCACCAACATATCTACGGAAATTGCCACGCGTCAATTTGCTTATCGGCTGTTTTTCCTCTCCACCGATTGAAAACGCGGCATTCTTGAACTGTTCTTTCGCTTTGTTGGCCTCCGTGATTGAAGGTGAAACCACCGGACGTTTACCAAGCGGCACACGGTATTGGTCAAAGACAATCCAGGGTTCCGGCGTATCCGATGCTAATTTGTCTTCAAATATCTTCATACCCTTTGGGTTACCCGCGCCCAACCGAGCAAGCGCACCTAGGAACGCATAAGCAACAGAAGCAAACTCACTCTCTGTCATGCTCAGGCAGTGATTGTATACAGGATACAGCAATCCGGGTTCGTTATATTCGCGCTTGAAAGGCATCGGTGCTTCATCGCCTTGCTGGCGTAGTTTTGATGGGTGCATCGCCCGTTGCTTCTCCCCCGGGTCCAGCGCTTGAATTGCCACACCGCCGCCATGTGTCAGGCGCCCAACCAATGTCGTTGCCTCCCGAGGCGTGGTCTCGCCTTCAACCTCGGTTTTGCTAGTGATTAGTCCTCCGAAAACACAACATATCGGGCATTCGGGTTGGCTACAAGTGTGAGGTATCCCGCAGTTCTGACTGTCGCCGAGAAATCCGTTTTCTCTGGGAGCCCAAATTAACACTCGGCGCTCAACACCGCGTCTTTTCGTTGGCGAGAGGTAGCATTTTTCCAGTTCTTTACCTTCGGGTGTTTGAATTGTGACCTTCTCAACAACATTGACATTGACCTGGGTTTCGTGTCCGAAATAGAGTTCCTGTCCACCTTCCAATAGGGCGTAGATGTCGAAATGAAAGCGTGGTTGATCCGATTGAGCTTCAAGTCCGGTTTTGACTGTAACTGCCATGTTGACTAATCTCCTTTCTGTGTTTTTTGAAACATGCTTGCAAACTTAGCGTACAAACTCAATTTTAGTTGGTAGCACAGTTTGCGTTGTTCATCTGCACTCTTATAATACTCTTCAAACAGCGTTGTGTAAGCATTCACAATGTCATCAAAGTAGATTGGCAACTGCAACTGGCCTCGTTCACTGATGCTTTCACCACGACTTGAAAGATCCAGATTGAGGTCTTTTGTCAGCAAACATTTCGCTTGATCGTAGCAGAAGTAGTTATCATCGTTTCGGAACATCGTGGCGCGAGTGCCTCGTAGCGGTTCAGAAGCCGCGTAGTTAAAGAAATACGGATTTGTTACTTTCTCAATAAGCTTGCTTAATTCACGCTCGGTATCAAGTTTTACATCTTTGCTTACTTCACCCCGAACATAATCACAGTAAGCATACGTCAATCCGGTTAATCCGGCGATGTGTCGAAAGAGTCGTGCTTGATTCATTTTCGGTGTCTCTCCTTTCTCAGGCAACCGTTCAAGTAAAGTACAGTGTTTCTCACGGAGTTCTTCAAGAATTCGTTTCTCACGGAAGGAATTCTCCCTAAGTTGATTGGCTTCTCGTTTTTCAGAATCAGCCATCACCATTTTGTAGATTGCGCCAATTACCTCATCTTTCTCAATCAACCGAATCGCTTGGCCGAGCGGAATGTTATCGCGCTGCTCGACAACAAGGTTTGGTGAGAAGACGTCGTTTAGCAGACTTAACCATACAAAGTGACGGGTCTTGAGTGGAATTTCAGTCCCACTCGCGAAGAGTGTGCACTTCATTGTTTTCACGGCTTCGGTAGGAAGTGTGCGAGCAACCCGCCAAAGCGTATACTGCACCGGTCCAATCTTTTCCGAAACCAAGGTGCGATTGTTGCCTCTACCGACAAACTCCCGACAATTAATCAAGAGATATTGCCCTGCCACTAAATTCAGCTCGCCGAGTGTTAGCATTCGCAGTTGATTTTCAATAGAAGACGGTTGATTGGTCTCGTTGCGGGGCGCAAGCTGTACAACAATTGCACCACTCGTGAGTTTAACAGGACAAGCAAAAGCAACCGTCAGGCATTCTCCACAAATATTTGGTTGTGATTGACTCCCTCCTGATTGTAATCGCTGGGATGGGTCGCTAAGGACGAAGCGGTTAGCTTGTTGATGGCGCTCTTTTGCCGGAAGAGATTTGCCACAACTGTAGCAAAGGTTTTTGGCATTATCGCCCGCATTGTGTACAATAATTTCTGGTATTGCATCAAGAGGTACAAGTGGGCAACTGGGCAATGCAATCGGTTCATTTAAAACTTCAACGATTGTGTCTTCAATACTATTTTTCCCGCCCTGCGACTTGAGTTTTACAGTACCGTAAGAAAATTGCATTGCCCCCGTTCGATTGAATTGGCGTGAAAGCTTCTCGGCACGATCAAAATCGGTTGAGGCTGCCTGATTTTTTAACTCTGATAGAATGTGATTTAACTCAATTTGATTTACCTTCAAGACGGATTTGAGAGATTGGCTTAAATCATTTAGGTTTTTCCTTTCATTGTCCAGTTTTAGCCGGACATTCGTCCGTTTTTTCTCGGTCAAGTTATCTGCTTTCAATTGATCTTGGTACTTCTCGATATTTTCTCGTGCTTTACCTAGTGCCGTGTTTGCTTTTCTGTAATTGTCGGCATTTCGCAAGACCCGTTCGCGGAGCGTTGCTATGTAAAACGCGGCGAGCCAATGCGCCATCTCTTTCGTCGCAGGTGGAAAACGGACATAGCCAAAGCCTCTATCTGTTAATTTTAGGCTGTTGACGAGCAAAGTGAACGATTTATACAGTTCCGTTTCTGAATACGCAATCTGTTGAATAAATGTTTCCCACTGTTTCTTAAGCTGCAAATCAGGAGATGGAACAAATAATGAGATTGTGAATGCATTCTCAGCGAGGCGAATCGCGTATTTTTCCTTCTGCAAGAATTGCAAAAACCGTTCAATCAAGCAATCATAAGCGATTTTGATCTGCCTCTCTTGGGGAAGGACAACCCGCTGATAGTCGTAGATCCTGCCAATAGATTGTGCTTTGAAAACGACTGTTTGACCTTCAAACTTTAGTGATTCTACAATTTCACGGCCCCGTTGTTCTTGGGAGTGCTGGGTTGATTGGTTTGCACGACGTAATACGTGCAATGCATCCATGTCATCCCACCACTGTTTGAGTTGTTTGAACTGTCCCGTTTTCTGCATCCAGCCTACGAACGTCCCAAAGGCCACCGTTAGTTCATGCTGTTCTGTCGCTGCAAAGTACGCGGCTAAAATCCTCTCTTTGTGTTGTAAATCCATGACTATTCAAAGTCCTCCTTCTACTGACGGAATATTAGAGCGATATAATTGGGATCAATCAAAAAAATGATAACATACGATCAGTCGCACAGACCTGCGCTCGGTCAAATTAATGTGGAACTCAAGCCGTTTTCTGAAAAATCCAATCATCGTCCAGTAATTCGGGCTTTCAGATAGGCGTCTACTATGCTAAAATCCGAACCTCTGTAGTTCAGCCCAAATCGAAACGTCTTCACCAGCCAATGTACGTTGGCAAAGTTCAATGACAGTTTCCAGTTTGTGAGATTGATCTAGGAGATCGACGGCATTACAGTCTAAGTTTTCTATATTGGACTTAACCTCCCTATACATCGCGTCTATTCCCAATTTCTCCCGATTAAATATCTTCAAATCAATTCTGAGTTGTCGGTTACTTCCTGTTGCCAAGCATTTATCCGATTCCGCCAATAACTGTTCACAAACATCAATTTTTGAATCTAATTTTTTAGAGTATTCGGCGAGATGGACACCCTGGACGTTTAATTCATTCATTTCACGGCAAACCCCATCGTATTGATTGTTAATATTAGACAGTTTTTGTTGCAGTTTCTCCAAATGAATCGTAACTTCTTGATAAGGATTCAATTTTACGCCCCCTTCTATCTGTACTAGTATATACCCTACTATCACTGTAATTAGTAAAGAGCTAAAAAGCGACGGTCATTTGACCGTCTTTGTTTTAATATACACCGGAAAACCAGTGATGTCAAGAGATAGTTAGCGGAAAAGTGTTTTCGGTATCCCGTTAATACAATCTCAATCTTGAGATTCTTCTCATGCTAGGAAACAACGCGTATGAACCCAACTATGTTTCGATCTCGCAATCGAGACTCTTGTCTGCAGTGGGGTACCAATATTTTGTTGAGGGTTCAAATGCGGGCGCTTTAGATTTACACTGAGTTTGAATTTTACCATCCTTACTACCATTCGCGCAACCTTTTTCCGTGCGATGTCACAAGAGTAACCAAGCCTTTAGAACTTGTTTGAAAAGTCAATGGAAAATCATTTTTGGAGGTTTGGAGTATTACCACCTACCGCCTCGTTGGTGCTTTTAAAGGCTGGTGCGCAGTACGTACCCTACAAATGTACTTTTCAAACAGGCTCTTAACTGTTTCGGTATATCTCCACCATCCGCGCAACACATCTATCGGAATTACGCAACTATTTAGTGCACCGGTCTGGATTTGCCAATCCAGACCGAGCGGGAACAGAACGCGCCGAGTAGAGAAACACAATGCTAACACCGATGAATCGGGGACTTACACGTCCACGGCGACGTGCTATCATCTTATTTGCAGGACCGAACCCGCTCTTGGTGGTGGATGTAGATTCTGCTTGTTTCCGCGCGGCGTCGCGGGCTTAAGTTAGCTTCTAACTGTTCCGATACAACTCCACCATCCGCTGCGCCGTCTCCGCGACCCGTTCCCGCAACTCTTTCGGCTCAAGGACTTCCGCGTCATCTCCCCATGTCAGAACCCACCAGCCAATCTCGCGCAAACCGGCGACGGTGACCTCGAAGCGGAGCGTCCCGTCGGGCATGGTGTGCAGTTTTTGGGTTGAGTGCCAACGTACCTCTCGAATCAACGGCGCAATGCGCGGCGCGAATTTGATAACGACGCGCGTTTCGGCGCCGAGCATGACATCCCAGCTTTTTTCGAGGTATTTTTGGACAGTGAAATCGTCGGGAATGGTGTAGGGGGTATGCGAGATGGAGAGATGGTGAATGCGGTTGATGCGGAAGGTGAGAACCCGCCCTCTTGTCTCGGAGTATCCGATGGCGTACCAAGCGTGTTTACGAAACATTACGGCATAGGGTGAGAAGCGGTGATGCGTGCGTTTGCCGCGGCTGAAGGAGTCATACGCCATGGTGACTTTGCGTTTTTCCCGAATCGCCTCGTAAAGCGTCTCCCGGTGAGACTGAATTTCATCTGGCTCGCTCACCTGAGCGTCGAGCATGTCGATCTGAGGAACAATCTGTTGTAGAACGCGCTGTGTACTTTTGGGTAAATCCGTCGCAATTTTGGCAATGGCACTGTCCAGCGTGTCTTTTGTTTGCTGTCCCTCATGCGCTTTGTAGACGCTCGCCGCAGTAATTAGAGCCAGGGCTTCCTCGAATTTGAGATTTAGCGAGGGAAGAAAGAAGTCGGAATTCATCTCGTAGCCCTGTTTCCCGCGAGCTACAATCTGAATCCCCATTTCACGTAAGAGGTCGATGTCACGTTGGATGGTCCCCTTGTCCACGCCTAGGGCATTGGCAAGGCGGGGGCGCGTCCATTGGCGAGGTTGGTGGTAGATACGGCTTGCGACCCCCAGAACCCGTGCCATTTGGTATGTTCGATACATTTGCGTCAGTCTCTCTGAAGCGGTTTTATTGCTGAAAGGACAGTGCAGAAGGCTGGCGTTATTTGGTATTGGTGCGGTTAGAAAAGAATGTAGTAAGTGTTTAGTGGCGAGTGGCGAGTGGATCTCTACGGGATCTCTATCGTCTTCACTATCCGTTCAGTTGATCACTCATTATTCATTCGCTTGCTGGTCAGTAAAACCCCTGGAGCCCAAGACGGGCAATGAATAGGATCTCTATCGTGCGGGATTTGCTATCGCCTTCGTTATTACTCAGTTGATTCGATCCTTATCCAGTCACTTGAAGGATCTACTATCGCGCTCCTTATTCAGTCGCTTGATCCTACAAGCGGATTTGGATGCTTTACTGGTACAGATAGCCTGACGGGGGAAGCTATCGTCGTACAGATGCGATCACAATCTAACAGATCGTGGTACGGGAATCTATCGCCATTGGGATAGGCTCTATTGAGAAAAACGCAACTCCCGGCAGCGTTAAGTATAGAAAAGGATCTCTATCTCACCCGACAGAAATGGTGGCCAGGCATAAAAAAAGGCATCAAGCCAATGAGTTGACTTGATGCCCCAATAAAATCTCCCGGCAACGACCTACTTTCCCGCGAGGTCGCCCTCGAAGTATCATCGGCGCTGAAGAGCTTAACTGCCGTGTTCGGAATGGTTACGGGTGTTTCCTCTCCGCTATAATCACCGGAAGAATATGAGAACGAGTAAAAAATTTGACAATTGCATAGAATTGGGTATTTGCCATAGATTGCAAAAAGTATCAAGCCCTCGGCTTATTAGTACCAGTCAGCTAAACAGCTCGCACTGCTTACACCTCTGGCCTATCAACCTTCTTATCTCGAAGGAGCCTTACAAGATTAACTCTTCAGGATATCTCATCTTGAGGGAGGCTTCACGCTTAGATGCTTTCAGCGTTTATCCTTTCCGAACATAGCTACCCAGCGGTGCCACTGGCGTGACAACTGGTACACTAGAGGTTCGTCCACCACGGTCTTCTCATACTAGCGGCAGCTCCTCTCAAATATCCTACGCCCGTAGAAGATAGGGACCGAACTGGCTTGCGCCGTTCTAAACCCAGCTCGCGTGCCGAACTTTAATCGGCGGGCAGCCGAACCCTTGGGACCTGCTGCAGCCCCAGGATGTGACGAGCCGACATCGAGGTGCCGATCCGCGCCGTCGCTGTGAGCGCTCGGGCGCGACTAGCCTGTTATCCCCGGAGTACCTTTAATCCGTTAAGTTATGGCCTTTCCACTCAGTACCACAAGATCATTAAGCCCTGCTTTCGCACCTGCTCGACATGTCTGTCTCGCAGTCAAGCTCCCTTATGCCTTTACACTCTACGCGCGGTTTCCAATCGCGCTGAGGGAACCTTAGGGCGCCTCCGTTACATTTTGGGAGGCGACCGCCCCAGTCAAACTACCCACCTGACACTGTCCTCAATTCGGATATACGAACGTGAGTTAGAATTCCAATGCAACAAAAGTGGTATTTCAAGGACGACTCCACTGAGGCTAGCGCCCCAACTTCGCAGTCTCCCACCTATCCTACATATGCTACATTAAAACCCAATATCAGGCTATAGTAAAGGTTCACGGGGTCTTTCCGTCTTTCTACGGGTAACCGGCATCTTCACCGGTATTACAATTTCACCGAGCCTCTCGCCGAGACAGTGCCCATGTCGTTACGCCATTCGTGCAGGTCGGAATTTACCCGACAATGAATTTCGCTACCTTAGGACGGTTATAGTTACCGCCGCCGTTTACCGAAGCTTCAGTTCAGGGCTGCCAGGATTAACCTTTGACCCCTTCCCTTAACCCTACGGCACCGGGCAGGCGTCAGTCCCTATACATCATCTTGCGATTTTGCAGAGACCTATGTTTTTAGTAAACAGTCGCATGGGCCATTTCACTGCGGCTCTTTTCGGCTTCATATGCGAAATATGTCGCGTACTAAGAGCACCTCTTATCCCTAAGTTACGAGGTAATTTTGCCTAGTTCCTTAGCGAGAGTTCGCTCGAGCGCCTGAGGATACTCTCCTCGCCTACCTGTGTTGGTTTGCGGTACGGTCACCTTGAATCGTCCACTCGAGGTTCTTTTCTTGGCAAACAACGAGACCAGTTTGTGTCCAGAAGGACTCCCCATCACTTCTCAGAGTATTGGATCCCGGATTTACCAGAGATCCCTCTGTCGAGTTTAGCCCAGCTCTTCCATCCGCTGGTAGGTCCTAATGCTTGCGTCTCCCCTAGCTTCAATCTCATCAAGGTGGTGCAGGAATATTATGCCTGCTACCCATCGCCTACGCTTTTCAGCCTCGGCTTAGGATCCGACTAACCCTGGGAGGATTTGCCTTGCCCAGGAAACCTTAGGCTTACGGCGAACAAGCTTCTAACTTGTTTTATCGCTACTCATGCCGGCATAATCACTTCTAATTCGTCGAGAAGATCTCTCGATCTTCCTTCATCCATACTATAGAACGCTCCCCTACCACTGTTATGAACACGAATGTTAATAACAATCCGCAGCTTCGGTAACGAGCTTGAGCCCCGGAAATCTTCGGTGCAAAGTCACTTGGCCAGTGAGGTGTTACGCACTCTTTAAATGATGGCTGCTTCTAAGCCAACATCCTGGTTGTCTGAGCAACAGAACATCCTTGACCACTTAGCTCGTATTTAGGGACCTTAGCTGGCGATCTGGGCTGTTTCCCTTTCGTCAATAGAGCTTATCCCCTACTGACTGACTCCCACGCTTTAGACAATGGCATTTGGAGTTTAACTGGAGGTGCTAACCTGGTAGGGCCGCGAGTCCAATTAGAGCTCTACCGCCACTGCCAAACACGTAAGGCTAGCCCTAAAGCTATTTCGGGGAGAACCAGCTATCACTAGGTTTGATTAGCCTTTCACTCCGATCCACAGGTCATCCCCCAAGTTTTCAGCCCTGGTGGGTTCAGGCCTCCACACATTTTTACATGTGCTTCACCTTGCCCATGGATAGATCACCTAGTTTCGGGTCTACTCCATGCAACTGAATCGCCCTATTAAGACTCGCTTTCGCTACGGCTCCGTTTCAGAGAAACTTAACCTTGCTACACAGAGTAAGTCACCGGCTCATTATGCAAAAGGCACGCGGTCATGCATTCCAAGTAAAACTTGGCTTAGCACTACCACAGCTTGTAGGCTATACGGTTTCAGGGACTATTTCACTTCCCTAACAGGGGAACTTTTCACATTTCCTTCACAGTACTTGTTCACTATCGGTCGCTAGGTCGTATTTAGCCTTAGGAGGTGGTCCTCCTGGATTCCTACAGGTTAGTCTATCCCGTAGTACTTGGGAATGATATTCAGGAAGCCAAATTTCTTTTACCCACGGGACTGTTACCCTCTTTGGTCGTCCAATTCCAGAAACGTTAAGCTAGAAATTTGGTTTTTTACTTCCCGGCTCAATCATACTTGAGCCCAACATCACCCCGCAACCCCAAGTATACAACGTGTATGAACTTACATATACCTGGTTTAGGCTGTTCCCTTTTCGCTCGCCGCTACTGGGGGAATCGAGGTTTTCTTTCTGTTCCTCAGGGTACTGAGATGTTTCACTTCTCCTGGTTTACCCTTACATTCATTCAAATGCAAGTGACAGGTATTGAATTACCTGCCCGGTTGCCCGATTCGGGAATCTCCGGATTAACGCTTATAAGCAACTACCCGAAGCTTATCGCAGCTTGTCACGCCCTTCATCGACACCTAGCACCAAGGCATCCACCGTAAGCCCTTAGTAGCTTGATAACAAGAAAAATAAAAATAAATAGCCGATACCCTCTATGCAATTGTCAAAGATCAACGCCTAAAAAGGCGAGTGGAGATGAGCGGAATCGAACCGCTGGCCTCCTGCTTGCAAAGCAGGCGCTCTCCCGACTGAGCTACACCCCCACACGAAGATGGTGGGCTTATCTGGAGTCGAACCAGAGACCTCGCGCTTATCAGGCGCGCGCTCTAACCGTCTGAGCTATAAGCCCAAACATAAGATTACTCAATGAAAACCAAATAGTGATTGGACACATCCAAAATAACGAGCTGAACATACCATCCGGTTGAGGTCAAGTATGTTGTGTAGCTCCTTAGAAAGGAGGTGATCCAGCCGCAGGTTCCCCTACGGCTACCTTGTTACGACTTCGCCCCAGTCATCAGTCTCATTTTCGACGGCTGCCTCCCTTGCGGGTTAGCTCACCGGCTTCGAATGCTACCGACTTCCATGGCGTGACGGGCGGTGTGTACAAGGGCCGGGAACACATTCACCGCGACCTGCTGATCCGCGATTACTAGCGATTCCACATTCATGCAGTCGAGTTGCAGACTGCAATCCTAACTGGGGCCGGCTTTTTGGGATTTGCTCCACCTTGCGGCTTTGCGACCCTCTGTACCGACCATTGTAGCACGTGTGCAGCCCAGGGCGTAAGGGCCATGCGGACTTGACGTCATCCCCACCTTCCTCTGGCTCGTCACCAGCGGTCTTGTTAGAGTCCCCAGCATTATCTGATGGCAACTAACAACAGGGGTTGCGCTCGTTGCGGGACTTAACCCAACATCTCACGACACGAGCTGACGACAGCCATGCAGCACCTGTCACTCTGTCCCAAAGGAAAGCCATATTTCTATGGCGGTCAAAGCGATGTCAAGCCCTGGTAAAGTTCTTCGCGTTGCTTCGAATTAAGCGACATGCTCCACCGCTTGTGCGGCCCCCCGTCAATTACCTTGAGTTTTAACCTTGCGGTCGTCATCCCCAGGCGGGGTACTTAATGCGTTAGCTGCAGCACAGAGGGAATCAATACCCCCTACACTTAGTACCCATCGTTTACGGCTAGGACTACAAGGGTATCTAATCCTCTTTGCTACCCTAGCTTTCGCGTATCAGCGTCAGTATTGGACCAGAAAGCCGCCTTCGCCACAGATGTTCTATACGATATCTACACATTCCACCGCTACACCGTACATTCCGCTTTCCTCTTCCACACTCAAGCCGTATAGTATCAAACGCAGTTGCTTGGTTGAGCCAAGCGATTTCACGTCTGACTTATACGGCCGCCTACACGCCCTTTACGCCCAGTAAATCCGGACAACGCTAGCTCCCTACGTATTACCGCAGCTGCTGGCACGTAGTTAGCCGGAGCTTTCTACTATGGTACCGTCAAGCCGGTTGGTTTATCGCCAACCAGCGATTCTTCCCATAACACAGGGGTTTACAACTCGAAAGCCTTCATCCCCCACGCGGCGTCGCATCGTCAGGGTTTCCCCCATTGCGAAATATTCTCGACTGCAGCCTCCCGTAGGAGTTTGGGCAGTGTCTCAGTCCCAATGTGGCTGACCACCCTCTCAGGCCAGCTACCCATCGTAGCCTTGGTAGGCCATTACCCTACCAACAAGCTAATAGGACGCGGGCTTCTCATTGAGCTACAGCACCGAAGTGCCATACTTTCACGGGCTTTTCTTATGTAAAGCCAGTCGTATCCGGTTTTAGCAACCCTTTCGAGTTGTTGTCCCCGTCTCAAAGGTAAATTACCCACGCGTTACTCACCCTTTCGCCACTTTCCTCATAGTCGAAACTATGATTCTCGTTCGGCTTGCATGCCTAATCCACGCCGCCAGCGTTCGTCCTGAGCCGGTATCATACTCTCCAAAAAATCGGTGCTAACCAATGGTTAGCGAAACCTTACTCTTTTGTAAAGAGAAACTTCAAGATTAAAAGACATGTCACAAATCACTATTCAGTTTTCAAAGAGCATCTTTTGCGCTTCCATGTTGAAAGCATGGTATTATACCACGCAGTCATGCGGGTGTCAAGTAATTATTTCAATTTTTTTTGACCTTGCTCAGATTGGGCAAGATCTCGGCGAAAGATGTGTGTGACCGGCGATTGAATCGATTGACTTAGCGTCCTTGAGGGCGTCAATTAGTGTACACCATATCCCTCTGACTATCCGAATGTGAAGAGCAGGTGCAGATGTTGGCGTTGGCATGATTGGTTGAGTATGCTTCCCACTATATTCGACTGGTGCGTTCAATTTAGAACCCAAATGCTAGGTTAGAAAAACTGTCATACCAGTGGGCAAAGGTGACCCGATCAACCACAAGTTGATGATCGTTATCAACAACGACGTTCTCAGGTTTCCCGTTGTCATCAAGCAATGTCTTTTCCGGATGGCAGAAATGCCTCACCAACACGGTACGCCCCACCTCAGTAACGTAGCTTACTGTTTGGTGAGTATCATGCGATTCGAGGGGAATGCCCAACTCCAATACGCGGAGGCAAGTAAAATGTCGTTCCCCTATTGACACGGAAAAAACGCCGGCTCCACTGGCTGTGTCTTCTTCGAGGCTATGTAACCGTTTTAGTGAACCATCGGTCTGGGTAACGAAATGCCCACAATCGTCCAACTTGCGAGGTACATTTCCCCAGTCGTGGTCGAAATCTCTGTCGAGGTAGGTGTACAACAATCTTTTACCGTCGTGAATCTGTGATACAGCTAGATATTCTGCTGTTTCCTCTGTCAGTCGGCCATACATCTGCCATGGAGGCGAACACCATCCATTGTTCGTATTCCACGTTTGGATTGAAATTTCAACACCGTCCATACCATGCACGGTAGCAGCTCCGGTCACCTTCATCTCATGGACTTCGGAGAGTTTCCAAGCTGTCGCGGTATAGTCCGCATACAATGCACGTTCGCCTGTTTTCGGCACGATGAACCACCATCGAAGTTCGGGGCAATTTACCGTAAAAGGTCCTGTGTCGCTTGGCGCAATGACAACCTTGGGCCCACGACGTGGGAAGGGTTGTTTTGTAGTTCTAGGTTTGTGTGTATGCATTCGATTTTTTCTCCTTTCATAAAACGGTCTAGAGATAGACGGTTATATGTCTGTGCGCTCAGCGCCGTCATTTATAATAGGCGAGAAAGGAAAGGAAAAGGTTCTGCGGACGGGATTTTCTTTTGTGTGGAAATATGCGAATCAGATGAGCCCTCCGCATCGGAACGGATTCGCGATGGCAGGTACGGTTTCTTGGTCACGGTACATAAGGCTGGGCTGGCTTTGGCCGCGAATTATAGTCATTTACATTCGTGGTAAGTGTTTTATGGATCTCTACCGCCGTCGCTATCCGCTCCGTTGCTGGCTAGTGATTAGTGGATCTCTACGGGATCTCTATCGTCTTCACTATCCGTTCAGTTGATCTCTCATTATTCATTCGCTCACTCGCTTGCTGGTCAGTAAAACTCACAGAGCCATGGACGGGCAATGAATGGGATCTCTATAGGATCTCTATCGCCTTCGTTATTCACTCAGTTGATCACTCGCTATCCACTCGCTTGATCCTACTACAAACCGGAAAATTGAGCATCCACACGAAATCCGCCTAGAAAATGGGAAAAATGCAGTCTAGATTCACAGTGTTCGGCTCCAGAAACCAAGGCGCTAAACAGTTACCATTCGTGTTATCTCACATTTTGGACTACGAGCGAGTAAGAAACCACTCAGTCGCGAAATGTAAAAATTAAAAATATAGATGGACGGTTTTGATGCATGTAAACTGCTGAGATTAGTCAACTGTAGGAGCGAACTTTCTTTGCTTTAGAACCTGTTTGAATAATAGGTGCCAATCCCATTTTTTGCCATTTGAGGAGTGGTTTTTCGTGTTTTTGCCGTGAATTGTTGTACACATGTGGGATCTCTATCGCGCTCCTTAATCAGTCGCTTGATCCCCGCTGGGGCTTAGGTCCGTAGGGTTTCGATGTTACTACACACCTTCAAGATCTCTATCGCACTCGCTATTCACTCGTTTGATCCCCTCTGGGGCTTTTAGAGGCTGGTGCGCAGTGCGCACCCTACAAATGTACTTTTCTATTAGAGCGAGCTTTGCTCGCTTTGAGGAGAAGAATCTCTATCGCACTCACGATTCGTTCGTTCGATCTCCCTTAATTACCACCACGAACACTCGCTTTCTGTGACTCATGGATTACGAATTAGTATTAGAATCCGCATGCTATGTTGGATATGCTGTCATACCAGTGAACATACGTGACACCGTCCATTATAAGTTGTAGGTTGTCATCAACCACGATGCTTTCCGATTTGGCAGACATTGCCATTTCCGGGCGACAGAAATGCCGTACCATGACCGTACGTCCAGTTTCAGTCACGTAGCTTTCCGTGATTGGCGTGTCAAGTGCGGTCGGAGGTGCTTCTAACTGAAATACTCGGAGACAGGTGAAGTTCCTGCTGCCAACCGACACAGAGAACAGGCCGGCGCCGTTGGAATCTATATCCTCAAGGCTATGCACGTGTTCAATTGATCCGTCTGACTGAGTTGCGAAACGCCCGCGATCTTCCAGTTTTCTGGGCATCTGCCCCCAGTTGAAGTCGAAGCATTCGTCAAGGAAGGTGTGCAAAAATCTCTTGCCATCGTCATATAGTGAGACTGCCAAATACTCTGCGGTCGTTTGGGTCAGTCGACCACAAATCTCCCATGTTGATGGCGCCCAGCCGTTTCGTGGCTCCCATGTGTGAATCTCCATCTCAATCCCGTCGACATCGTGCACGATGACAGGTCTTGCCGCCTGAATCTCGTGTACCTCAGATAGTTCCCAAGTCGCGGGCATATAGTCCGCGAACAGGGAACGTTCACCAATTTCGGGAATAATGAACCACCAACGAAGTTCGGGGCAATCTACGGAGAACGGATCGGCGTTTAGTTCGCTGATAACCACCTTCGGCCGATGAGGAGGGAATGGCTGTCTCTTGGTTGCGGGTTTGTGAGCGTTCGCGTGGCTCGTTGCCTCGCTCTGAGAAATACCAAAAGTTTCACGGAGATAAGCTCGCGCGTGAAACAAACGCTGCTTGACCGTACCTTCCGGGCAGCGCCGGCGTGCGGCAATCTCGGCAATAGAAAATCCTTCGAGGTAGAACAGTTGCGCTACTTCTCGCTGGTCATCTGGTGCATGTGCCAGTGCTTCGACCGCATCATCAAGAATCTGTCTCTGCCGAATCTGTTTGTGGCCGAATCGATCAACAAATTGGGTTAATTCTTCATTTTTGATCGGTAAATCTCGTCGCTGGGCGGACTTGAGGAAGTCGTAACACCGATTCTGAGCAATCCGAAGAAGCCATTTTGCGACAGCCTTTGGTTCGCGGAGCCTGGGAATACCGAGCCACGCCTGCAAAAGCGTGTCCTGCAATACATCTTCTACGTGGTCGGGGTTTCCCAGTTGATAGCGTATTTGTGCCACTAACTGTCGTTCATGCCGGCGAACCAACTCGGCAAATGCATGTTCATTCTGCTGTGTGCATAAACGAACTAATGATTCGATGTCTAAATTTTCCACTGTGTCCACCTCCATCATCCGTTAAAGGCGAGACACAAAGCGAAAAGGTTCTCAAGGTATGGCTTTTTTTTGAAATCGGATACACGGGTGCAAGAACTCCTTAACTCCCAATCGAATCATGGTGGGAAACTTCAAGACAGTTGCGGAGACGTGCCTCCGCTGATGGCTGGCAGGAAATGAATTTCACTGTCTTCCGAAACTTGCTGAAGCATGCCTTCTCGCGTTAGCGAGCCATCCACATAAACAGCAATATTGGGACGAATCTGATCATCATCACAGATGCGCGCTTTAAAGCCCGGGTAGATTGACTCCAAGTTGTTAAGGACTTCGCGTATCGTATTGCCTTCTACGGTGGCTTTCTCCTTGCCATCGGTCAGCTCTTGCATAAGGGATGGGATTGCTACGGTTGCCATGACAGAATCGACCTTTCACAAATAGTAAGACTTTCGCGGACAATAAACGAGTTTCTGCATTAAAGATATTATCTGAATCCGCAAAGAAAGAAATAGGATTGGAAGGATGGGAGAGAGGAAGGGTGGAAGATTTTCTTTCACGCAATCCTCATTAGGTCATTCCTCTGAAGCGGAAGACTGTAACATTTCAAATAGAAATGGGGCATTGGGAAGGAGCTACCCCAATACCCCACTTGACGTTGCAATTCTCCCGCCGGAGAGTTTAGATTTTCCCCAACGCTTTGAGGACACGCTCGGGTGACATCGGCAACTCCGTGAGGCGGACACCGACCGCATCGTAGATGGCGTTCGCGATAGCCGCGGGCGGAGCCACGATTGGCGTTTCGCCGACGCCTCTGACACCGAAGGGATGGTCAGGATGCGGGACTTCAACAATCACCGTGTCAATCATCGGCAAATCGTAACTGGTCGGCATCCGATAATCAAGGAAACTGGCATTGGTCATCTGACCGTCTTCGTTGAAGATGTATTCCTCGTTCAGTGCCCAGCCGATTCCTTGGACTGCTCCGCCCTGAATTTGGCCTTCAACGTAACTGGGGTGGATGGCTTTGCCGGCATCCTGCGTCGCCGTATAGCGTAGAATTTCTACTTTGCCGGTATCGACATCTACCTCAACGTCAACGATATGCGTTCCAATGGATGAACCAGCACCCGACGGAGCAACACTTGCGCGCCCCATCAATGGGCCTCCGGTTTGACCGAGTTTTTCAGCCAATTCCTTGAAGTCGATTTCTTCCTCTTTTCCGTTGACGTACCGGAATATGCCATCTGCGAACTCGATTTCCCCCGCGTCTACCTCCCACAATTTCGCGGCACGCTCAATCATCTGGCTCTTTACATCTTGGGCGGCCTCATAGGCGGCTAAACCGGTTGTGTAGGTGGTATGGCTTCCACCAGTTACATCCGTGTAACCAACAGAGTTGGTGTCAACCACCGTGGGATGCACGGATTCCGCAGAGATTCCCAAGACTTCCGCAGCCTGCATGGCGATTGAGGCGCGTGAACCGCCGATGTCTGTTGAACCTTCAACGAGACTTATCGTCCCATCCGGGTTTACGTTGATGGATACGCTCGATTTGAAAGCGAAATTGGGCCAAAAACCGGTGGCGACGCCACGACCTCTGTACTTGCCTTCCAGCGGCGCCGAGTAGTGCGGGTGATCTTTTGCCGCTTCAACAGTTTCAATAAAACCGATGCGCGGGAATACCGGGCCGTCAACACGAGAATCCCCCTCTTTTGCGCTGTTCAGGAGTCGGAATTCGATGGGATCCATCCCAATCTTTTCACATATCTCGTCAATGATCGTTTCGGTAGCGAAGGCGACATTCGTCGAACCCGGAGCGCGATAAGCGTTGGTTTTTGCTTTATTGACGAGAACATCGTATGCGTCAATAAATCCGTTTTCAATCTTGTAGGCGGAGAAGACGCACATAGCAGCAGCGCCAACTGGAGAACCGGGATAGGCTCCGGCTTCAAAGGCGATGTAAGCTTCTGCCGCGGTAATGCGACCGTCGTTGGTGGCGCCGATTTTCACACGTACATAAGAGGCTGGCGTGGGGCCGGTACTCTCGAATACGTCTTCGCGGCTCATCAGAACCTTTACGGGGCGCCCCGACTTCTTGGAGAGCAGCGCGGCGAGAGGTTCAAGGTAGACACTAATCTTTCCGCCAAAACCTCCGCCAATCTCCATCGGCACGACTTTTACTTTGGAGACTGGGTGCTGTAGAATCTCTGCCACTTGGCCGCGCGCATTGAACGCACCTTGGGTACTGCACCAGATAGTGATTTCGCCATCGGCATTGTACACGGCGCTTGCGTTGTGGGGCTCAATGTATCCCTGATGAACGGTACCGGTCACGTAGTCGTGTTCGATGACGACATCAGCCTCGGCGAAACCTTTCTCAATATCGCCTTTCTTGTGTTGAAAATGGCTGGCGATGTTGCTTGATTTCTCCGACTGTTTCCCCATTTCGTCGGTCTTCATGTCCTCGTGGACGAGGGGAGCATCGTCTTGCATGGCTGCCCTGACCTCTATCGCGGGCGGCAGCACTTCGTACTCAACATCGATGAGTTCGAGCGCTTCTTCGGCAATGTGACCGTTCAGTGCGGCAACGGCGGCAACCGCATGTCCCTTGTACAACGCTTTCTCGCGCGCCAAGATGTTATCGCACATGAACTTTAGATTAACGGCGCCTTCGCCGAGGTCAACAACCTTATCTTGCGAGGCATTCAAATCTGCAGCCGTAACAACCGCCTTGACGCCGGGATAGGCTTCCGCACGGCTCGTATTGATTGATTTAATCCGAGCATGGGCATGGGGACTACGCAGCACGCGACCGTGCAACAATCCCGCAGCTTGATAATCTGCGCCGTAAAGTGCTCTACCTGTTACCTTGTCCACCCCATCATGCCGAATGGGGCGGGTTCCGATTACCTTGTATTCTTTTTCCACTGCCATTACGCACTTACCTCCGTAGACATGGTTTCCGCCGCATCAAGCACGGCACGGACAATCTTATCGTATCCGGTACAGCGGCACAGATTGCCCGCCAGCCAGAAGCGGACATCGTGTTCGGTCGGATTAGGGTTTTCATTCAGCAACGCTTTTGCAGCCATGATGAAGCCGGGTGTACAGACACCACACTGGAGTGCAGCGTTTTCCAGAAACGCATCTTGAATGGGATGAAGTTTATTAGGTTCCGCCAATCCTTCGACGGTTTCCACCTCTTTGCCTTCGATCTCGGCTCCGAGTACCAAGCAGGAATTAACGAGTCGCCCATCCAGGATTACACTGCACGCGCCGCAGTTGCCGTTGTTACATCCTTCTTTGGCGCCGGTCAGCATCAAGTTGTCTCGCAGGACTTCGAGCAAACTATCGCGCGGTTCGCAAAGGAACTCCACTGCTTCACCGTTAATCACTGTTTTAACATGAACTTTGTCGGCCATTTAGTCTATGACTCCTTCACTCTTTGAATCGCGCCGTTTAGCGCACGCTTGGTCAACACGCCGACAAGATGCACTCTCTGCTCGGCGCTGCCACGCATGTCGCTTATTGGACGAGCGATGGCTTTTGCCGCTTCAGCGGCTTCCTCAATAGCTGATTCATCGGAAGCAGAGCGTCCAGCGAGTAGCGCACTAGCTTCCGCGGCGAATAGTGGGGTAGGGGCAACTGCCGCGAGAGCAATGCGGGCAGAGACAATCGACTCTTTGGCATCGTCAAGTACGACAGAAGCGCCGGCGCCGACAACCGCAATGTCCATTTCATTGCGTGGGATAAAACGAAGGTAAAAGGAACTCGAATTGCTCTTTGGCGCGGGAATTTTCAGGGATTCCAGAAATTCTCCATTCTTTAGTACGGTTATGCCCGGGGCAGTGCAAAACTGCTCGACAGGTACTTCGCGCGTTCCATTCGTACCTGCAATGATGCAATTCGCTCCCAACACGATTAACGCCGGTATTGTGTCCGCTGCCGGAGAAGCATTACACAGATTGCCGCCGACCGCGGCTCTGCCCTGGATCGCGGTGCCACCGATAATATTGGTTGAGTCCGCGAGTGCGGGGTAGGTGGCTGATATTGCATTGTCTCCATATATCTTATAGCAGGGGACGGCAGATCCGAGATGCAGACCTGTTTGCGGTTCATACGATAGTACGTTGGTTTCAGGTATATCCTTGATATCTACAATCCGTTCTACGTGTCGTTTGCCTTCACGCACCTGAACGATAAGGTCTGTACCACCAGCCAAGACTCTCGCTAGTTCTCCTTTTTCCGCGAGCAAGTCAGCGGCTTCGCTGGCGGTCTTAGGGGAAGTATACTCAAACGCTCGCAAGGTATAATCTCCTTTCAAGATGATGATTTATTCCGTTTGGAGGTAGTGTCCAATTGATATTTCTTATCTTAAACGTAATGAATCTAGAATGTCAAGGAAAAAATCGGGAGACAGCTAATGTGAAATGCAAGAGTATGCCAGATTTCAGAATGAGAGTTCTATATGATTTAACGCAACGATTAACACAGATTTTCTACGCGGTATTTTCAAGGTAGCCAATAGCGATTGTTATCCCCTACGAAAAGATAAGATGGAATAAGGATTGGATGGGAAAAAGAGAGTTGATGGATTGCCGAATTGAGAGGGAGGGGCAATTGACGATTATCAATTGCACTATCCTACACATACTGGGCGGTGTCTGCCCTGCAGGGGATTCCGTTTCAACTTTCGTATCCTTCGTCTCTGCCTTTCTGGTTCTACTTGACAATGAGCATGCGTCGTAATTGGCGGAAGGATGGTGTCCCGAGTTGATAGAAGTAGAGACCGCTGGCAACCGATTCCCCGTTTTCGTTGCGACCGTCCCAATAGGCAGCCCTACCGCGTTCAGTGTAAAATCCTGCCGATTGATGACCAATCTCCAATCGGCGCACCAATGCACCTTTAGCATCAAAAATCGCCATCGTTACGGTTGTATCTTCTGCCAACTGATAGGGTATCCATGTCTCCGGATTGAACGGGTTCGGGTAGTTCATCAACAGTGTTGTTTCCGCTGGTATTTCGTAAACAATCAATTCAGACAGCTCAATTCGATTATTCTTCACGTCAGTGGGCGTCACGGTGTGAAGTAACGATTTGACACGAATAAGCGGATTAGGAGATTGTGCCGAGATTTCAAGTGTGTCCCCTATTTGCGTCGCGCTTCCGGATGTAGATTCGACCAAGGTAAGTTGATAACCGACTTTCTTTGATAGTGGATTGTTTCGCGTGGTTGCGACGGTTGTAACCGTCGCCCCGGTTGTGAGGTTCTTCACGGTTACACTCATACCAGATCCAGCGAGAGGTAGCCCTCTTTCCCGACTTCCGGCTTCAATGGCGATTGAACCGGTCAAGCACAACACAGGTGTAGCCTTTTGAATGCTAAGCCCAGTGAGTAACGGTGATGGCGCGGCTTGCGTTCCCGAATAACTGCCCCAGCCGTGCCCCGATATCGCAACTACCGCCTCGTGCTGTGCGGTCATGATGAACGACTGACCGCCAACAATAGGAACATCTCCATCATCGCCCGCACGTGAAACGTCCTTGAAGCTTCCGTTAACCGAGACGGAGATTTCAGATACGTTGTCTCGGATTCCTTCAAGTGACAGCAAATCGCTAACGCGCGTGATTCGCGCATCTTTCAGTGGCACGCCCACAAGGTTCATTCCGGTCTGTAACGCAATCGTGCTAGTCCCGTCTTCGCCGAGAGCGTCGCCAACCAGATAAAGATCTACAGGCATTCTCATACTAGCAATGATGCCCTTGTCATCGGTCAACAATGCATCCGCAGCCGAGCCGCGGCTAGTATCTCCGAGATAACTGTGCCATTGCCGTGTTCGGAGATTTCGAGTTGTCAGAAGATTCACAGTCTCAGCGCCGCCGAGGGCGTCATAAAGATTTCCAACAGATTCGATTGTCCTCACTTCCCCATCAATCTCGGTTACCCGCAACGGAATGTGAACATAACTGCTGCCTGAAGGTAGGGATAGGACAAACTCTCGCCTTTTGACTTCCGCGCTAAAGACTACAGACTCCTCTAGCCCATCGGCAGACGCCTCGACCGCGTGTGTTCCCGGGCGCAATCCCAATGTGAGGGTACTCTCCGCCCGACCATTAGACGTAGTTTCCGTGCTTGTGACATTGAGTGATCCATCCCCTGTGGTCACGACAAACGTGACAGGTATTCCCTCAAGTGGCAAACCGGTCTTGTCTTGCACTTCAACAACAAACGGGTTGGTGAGAGTAGTGCCCGGTGGCCCTTCTTGGGAATCTCCCGAGGTTTTCAAGATCAATTCTGGTGTTCGGATGCCTTCGGCATTAAAGACTTCTGACTGTTCGATTCCCGAAGCAGATACAGAGACTGTATTTGTTCCTGCGTTTGGTCCAAGGGTAAGTGTACTCTCTGCCCTACCATTTCTATCGGTCTTTGTTTTTGTGGTGGTCAATTTTCCTTTGCCATCGGTGACGGCGAAGGTTACTTGAACATTTCGTAAGGGTTTATCGAACTGATCTTTTACCTCAACGACAAGCGGGTTAGGCAGTGTCTCACCGGGGGAACCTTCTTGATTATTGCCAGAGATTATTGATAGTTCTTGAACTACTCGAATTCCTTCTGCATTAAAGATTTCCGACTGTGCAACACCTTCGGCAGTTACGCGAACGGTGTTAGTCCCCGGATTATCCCCCAGCGAGAGTGTATTCCCCGCCCTGCCATCGGAATTAGTATCTATGCTCTGTGTATCAAGCATTCCGCCACCTGCAGTTACTACAAACGTTACCGGAATGCCTTCAAGCGCCGCACCGGTTTCGTCCTGCACTTCCACGACAAACGGATTGGTGAGTGCCGCTCCCGGTAATCCTTGCTGAGCATCGCCCGAGATTTTCAGGATTTTATGTGGTGTTCGAAGGCCTTCGGCACTGAAAAATTGTAACTCACCGGTGCCGGAAACAGATACAGAGACAATATTCATTCCTGCACTCGGTCCAAGAGTGAGAACACTTTCAGCTCTGCCACTTTTGTTGGTCGTTGTAGTAGCCATAGTCAATGTTCCATCGCCAGCGGTGACAGTGAACGTTACTTGAACTTCCGGCAGGGGTTCATCATGTCGATCGCGCACCTCAACCACGAGTGGATATGCCAGTGTTTCACCGGGTTTTCCTGTCTGATTATCTCCCGAGATTTTGAGAATTTTCTGTGGTGTTCGAACGCCCTCGGCACTGAAAAGTTCTTTCTGCTCAATGCCAGAAACAGCTACAGAGACCGTATTTGTACCTGAGTTTGGTCCGAGGGCAAGTTTACTCTCTGCCTTGCCGTTTCTATCGGTCTTTGTGGTGGTGGCGGTCAGTGTTCCTCCACCTTCGGTGACAGCGAAGGTAACCCGAACGTTTCGTAAGGGATTATCAGACTGATCCTTCACCTCAACCACAAGCGGGTTTGGCAGTGTCTCACCGGGGTAACCTTCTTGGTCATCGCCCGAGATTTTGAGCAGTGTTGTCGGCGCTCGAATGCCTTCGGCATTGAAGGTCACAGATTTCGGTATCGTCTTCACACTTGCGCGAACGGTGTTTGTCCCCGGATTTTTCCCCAATGTGAGTGTGTTCTCCGCCTTGCCGTTGGAATCAGTCGTTGTGCTGCGTTTAACAAGCGTTCCGTCGCCAGCGGTTACGGCAAACGTCACCGGCACCCCTTCGTACACCAAACCGTCTTCATCTTTCACTTCAACGACAAATGGATTGGCTAACGTTTTGCCGGGTAAGCTTTCTTGGTCATCACCCGAGATTGGTTCGAGAGTCGTCGGAGTACGGTTATCGAAGTAGATTTCAACGCCTCTTCTCTGCAAGGTTGGAATATGTACCTTGATAGAGGGGTAGCTTAAGGGGTTTTTCCGAATATCAATTTGGGTTCCATCTTCCAACCCCTGACTCTCCGCCAGCGGCGACAGATCTGAAACGCTGTTACCGGCAAGTTGCACCGCTTTAAGGTGCACCAATCTTGTTAACGGAGAGACGTCCTTGATACTGTTGTTTCCGAGATAGACTAACTTCAAGTTCGTCAATTTTGCAATGGGCGAGATGTCTGATATTGCGTTGTTCCCGAGCAAAAGCTGTTCGAGGGCGGTTAATGTTGCTAATGGTGATATATCTTCGATTGAGTTGTTGGCAAGAGTGAGTTGGGTCAGCTTGGTAAGCCCTGTCAGGGGCGAAATATCTGAAACCAGGTTGCTGTCAAGGGCGAGTCGGGTCAGCTTGGTAAGTTCTATCAGTGCCGAGATGTCTGTCAGTGAATTGTTGCCCAGATCCAAGTAAGTAAGATTAATCGCTAACTCAAGCCCGCCCAAATTGCTAATTCCCAAACTCCAAAACCTGCGCGAAGTATAGGTTAAAGTCGCCATCTCCGCTTGGGATATCGGTTCTCCCGAGATCTTGTCAAGTGTTCTCGAAATGGCAGAGCGAAGGAGAGGATCGGCGAGTCTGACAGGCGCCCCTGCCACTGCGTTGAAGGTCGTCGTATATCCCAATGCAGACGCCTCTACAGTGTTTCTCCCTAGGTGAGGGCCAAGCGTGAAAACCGTAACTGCTCTTCCATAGTCATCCGTCAAGGCTTGAGTTTCACTGAGTCTGCCTCCCCCTGCCGTAACGGTAAACGAGACCCAGACTCCTTCATACGGGGAGCCGTCGTTTAAATTTCGCAGTTCAACGGAAAGCGGCACAGGCAAGGCAGTATTCGGTAGACCAGGAGGCTGGTTATCGCCTGAAATCTTGGTCAGGGATTGAAGCGTCTCCGGAAATAAGTAGAAAGAGGTATCGCTCACATTGCCGTCCGTATCAACTACTCGGGCACGCATCGGATGCACCGAACGGTCGGGAAAACTGGCGAAGCCACGGACATTATATTCCCCATCGTAATCGATTTCGACCAAGGAATTTTGTTCTCCCGTAAATTCACGACACGCGATTACATTATAATGGGAGCCAAACAGTAACACTTGACGCAGCCCTTCATAATCATCAACTCTAAGCTGGATAGAGGCACGTTTGGCACCCGCCGCGTATGTGCGCGGCGAGGAGAGTTCGATAGTCGGTAAATTCCATGGTCGGAGCTGAATTCCGAGGTTGAAATAGCGCTGGATTTCCAGCCATTTCGCCGAACATTCTGATAATCTCGTGGTGCTACCCCATCCCCATGGTCCGTAGGACATGATAAACTTAGGTGAACGGAAATCGTGGTCCAAGCCGAAGGTATGTCCGAGTTCGTGGGCAGCCAGCGGAGCGTTAAAAAAATTGCCCGACGCAGGGATGGCGGCAATACCTCCCCAATCCCCAATGGCGGTTGCGATGCCTGCCGCGTCGCCAATTTGCTCGTTACCGACATCTACTACAGCGAGATAAATATTCTGCGATGTGTCAAACTGACTGTGGATTTCACGCCAGACTCTGCTAAGCGCGTCATTGTCGTAGTAGTAAGTATCGGTAAACTGTCCGTTAACACGGTGTACCCGCGCCTTCCCTTCGTGATTTGTTTCGATTCTGAAAGTTTTTCTGCCGTAGCCGTAGTTTTCCATCTGGTCAGCGTAGAATTCTCGGACATCTTTGATTAGTGCATCCATCTTTTCTTCAATGCCTTGCCTTGGTTGGCGATCGGATGGCAGGAAGTAGACTAACCTTACCGTACGCGGCGTACCAGTGTTCAAAAATGCCAGGCTTCTGGCGTAGCGACGGTGATCGGTTTGTCCTTCACCATATCCGCACAGGTGGATTCCGTTATCCATAAATGGCGGGAGGGAGCCAAACGCAGAGATGACGCTACTGAAATACACGATTATTAAGTACAATGTGAGATAAGGAAGTCGTGTTTTCATTAGGATTATGTTGTTGGAAAACATGGATTCTCTAGGCAAGTTTGTTGACTTACTTCAAGAATGACCACCCATCGTAACTGCCAGCAGGGTGCTGTTGCTAATGGGCATAAAATATTGATTACGTCAACGGTGTAGGACGGATACTTTTAGGCAGTTTAGTATGATAAACTAGTGACACGGATGGAGTCAACATCTTTTTACAGGGGAAATGCATCTAATTACGAGGAGGTCTCATGGTGATAGAACGCGTTGGTTTTCACTCAAATTTTGGCAGGTTCAGACAAAGTGGACACTCGAAAACTTCTCTAAAGATTAGCGATCGTTAACGAATTCCGTTCAACCTTCCATTCGGCATGCCCCTTCATAAGCGTGTCTGCAATGGCGGTAGCGTTCTGGCAGACGGGTGGATAGATTGTGTCGATGCGCTCTTCGTCTGTGAGTTTCATCTGATACCCATTCGTAATCCATAACTTACAGGAAGCGTAGGTTCGTAGTAGCGCAATTCATTGCCCGTACAGTGGAAAGAGATGTCAACGGAGCGCCGATTTTCGGGAATTATCATGCAAAAAAGCCAACAAGAACAGAGGTCTGTTGGCGAAAACGGTCTGTTTTGTGCAAAAAACGCGAAAAAAATGCCAACGGAAACGACGATTTGAGAACCTGTTTGAATAGTCGGCAGTAAAGCAATTTCTAGTCATTTGAAGAAAGTTCCTCCATATTGTGTGTAATTTCCCGCTATATACCTGTCGCCCCTCTGGGGCTTAGGTACGTAAGGTTTCGGTGTGTCTACACACCTTCCGCCCCTCCGGGGCCTTTAAAGGCTGGTGCGCGATGCGCACCCTACAAACTGTATTTTTCAAACAGGCTCTGAGCGGCGTGTTGGCATTTTCTGAAATGGAGAATTCCTTTGCCGGAGCGGGTTCTCAGGGAATCGTGATGCCAACACAATGGCAACAGAATAAAAATTCGCCGCCATGACGATTTGTCATGGCGTTCTACAATATGCCACACACACATATTAAGTTGTCAATCTAATTAAATTGTCAATCTAAAAGTAACGAGTTGCGGGAAGCAAAGGGAGGTTTTCTTTCAGTGGTTATACGATTTCTCTAAAAAGTTTGTGTATCAATGGCGAGAATCAGGTCAAGAAATTTACGTGGAGCGGAACAAGAGGGCTCATCTCCGCACAAAGCCGGCGGGGCAAGATGGGATTTCTATCGCACGGGATCCACTATCGCGTTCCCTATTCAGTCACTTGATCGCTATTCGCTCATTTGAGGGATCTCTATCGCGCTCGCTATTCACTCGCTTGATCCCCGCCTACGGTGTAACTGAGCGATATATTTTAAGACGTTGTGATTAGAGGACCTCTAGCGTACTTCATTATTCATTCGCTTGCCGGTCCGTAAAACCCTTGATGCCATAGGACGGGATGAGTTGGACGGAGATGAATCTTCACTCGCTTGCCGGTCAACCCGACCTGCAATTGCTCGTCCCTCCTTTCTCCCTTTCGATGTTCAGTTCTAATCCCATTAACTGAAACAGTACCGCTTCTTTTGCGTTAATTCTAATTACAACGAAACCACGATGAATACATTTTCCTGATTTGCAGAGAATTATATACGGTATTCTTCAAACAGATCGGCATAATTTCGCTAAAATATGGAATCATTTTAGCGTGGCATGAGGTGTACGATTAACGAAAAAGGCGGAAGAAATTCACTTGGTTTTCATCAACTGATGTGTTATAATTAGCACAGATGCATTCAATTTCATTTCGGATTTCTGTATCTCAATTGAATTTGTTGCACGTCCCAGAATTAGATGTAGTTTTCTAAGGAGGCGAAATCGCTATGGCACATCAATTACCCGACCTGCCTTACGCTCATAACGCGTTAGAACCTTATATTGATACTCAAACGATGCAAATCCACCACGGCAAACACCATCAAGCTTATATTGATAAGCTCAATACCGCTCTTGAAGGGCTTGACGACCTCGCCGCGCTATCCGTTGAAGATTTGCTTCGTAACATTGAAGACGTACCGGAATCGCAACGACAAGCTGTTATCAACAACGGTGGGGGGCATGCCAATCACTGCTTGTTCTGGACAATCATGAGTCCCGACGGAGGAGGCAACCCATCAAGCGAAGTTTTGAGCGCAATCGAGTCTTCTTTTGGATCCGCCGATGCAGCGCGCGACATATTTGTGGATGCCGCTACAACCCGTTTCGGATCCGGCTGGGCGTGGGTCGTCGTCAATGAAACTGGCGGTTTAGAGATTTATTCGACAGCAAACCAAGATAGTCCGCTCATGCAAGGTCATACTCCCATACTGGGTCTTGATGTTTGGGAGCATGCATACTATCTGAACTACCAAAACAGACGCCCGGATTACATTGAAGCTTGGGCTAATGTTATCAATTGGGATGAAGTTGCAAGGCGCTATGCGGCCGCGATTGGCTAGCCTTAACACCAGTTAGACAGATCCGAGTGTGTTCTCGTGATGAACTTGGAAATCTGTCGGATTGTTGGTGAACTTTAATCTCGAAATTAAAAATCTATCAAAAGCGATGAAGGGGAGGAGTAAGTCACCCGAGCCTTGACAGAGAGGGAGATTCGATGGCTGAGAAATCTTCTCAAACGGCTTTGACTGAATGTCGCCCCGGAGCTGCTTGCCTGAAAGATTTACGAAGTAGGGTTAGTCGGTTGATGCTCGTTACCGCATCCCAATGAGTGCCCTTGCGAAGTTTTGCTATAGAATTAAAAAGGGAATTGGAGTGGTACCGCGGTAAGGTCTTTGTTGAAAAGCCCTACTCGTCTCCAAAATCGGAACGGGAAGGGCTTTTTTGTTTTATCAGTGGTTTGCTACAACGCTTCGTCGCAACGAGCGGTTTGGTAGAACGCTGATTCTTGTGGAGGTGAAACAGATTATGGCGACAACGTCAGGTGCCAATATTCTTATTGAAAGTCTAAAACACGCAGGCGTTGAGTATATATTCGGGGTAAACGGCGGTGCAGCGATGCCCATCTTTGACGCACTGTATGATGCGGAAGGTATTTCCCTCATACCGATGCGCCATGAACAAGGCGCTGCCCATGCCGCTGACGGCTATGCAAGAGCAACAGGTAAAGTGGGAGTGACACTCGCCACGTCAGGACCTGGTGCAACAAACCTTGTCACCGGCATTGCAACGGCTTTCATGGATTCCATACCGATGGTGGCTATCACCGGCCAAGTCTACACCCATCTTATCGGCAATGACGCTTTCCAAGAATCAGATGTCATCGGTGTTACCCGACCCGTTTGCAAACATAGCTATCTGATCAAAAGTAGCGATGAAGTAGCGGATGTCCTCGCGAGCGCGATGCACATCGCGAGCACCGGACGTCCGGGCCCCGTGGTTATCGACTTCGCCAAAGACGCACAGATTCACGAATCGCTCTTCCATTACCCTGAGCAGGTCAATATTCGCAGTTACAAGCCTAAAGTTGATGGACATCCTCGCCAAATCGCCAAAGCCGTGGAATTGATTCACAACGCAGAACGACCGATGCTCTATGCGGGGGGTGGTGTTGTTCTCTCGAATGCTTGCGAGGAATTACGCGAATTGGCGATAAAAACAGGCATCCCTATCACCGTAACGCTCATGGGCCTCGGAGCCTTTCCGGAGACGCATCCTCTGTCGATGCAGATGCCCGGCATGCACGGTTCCTGCTGCGCAAATTATGCGTTTACCGATTCCGATTTGGTAATCGCTATCGGTGCGCGGTTTGATGATCGGGTGACGGGAAATCTGGACAAATTCGCTCCGAATGCAAAAAAAATCCATATTGATATCGACGCCTCATGTATCAGCAAGAACGTGCCGGTTGATGTGCCAATTGTCGGTGACGCGAAGCGCGTACTGGCGGAGATGAATAAGCTGGTTCATCGTGTAGAGATTGAACCTTGGATGCGGCAGATTGACGAATGGAAGGAAAAGTATCCATTTGAATATCAGCAGAAGGGCGACAAAGTGATGCCGCAGTATGTCATTGAGCAGATTTACGACATTTATCCCGATGCAACAATCGTCGCAGATGTCGGTCAACATCAGATGTGGGCGGCCCAACATTTCAAATACACCGAGCCGCGTCAGTTCATAAACTCAGGCGGGCTAGGCACAATGGGGTTCAGTTTGCCTGCGGCAATCGGAGCGCAGTTCGGCTGCCCGGACAAGACGGTAGTCAACATCAACGGTGACGGTTCATACATCATGACGATTCAGGAGCTTATTCCCGCAATTACGTATAAACTGCCGCTCAAAATTTTCATTATCAATAACATGTACCTCGGCATGGTGCGGCAGTGGCAGGAGTTGTTCCACAATAAACGTTACGCCGCCGTCGATTATCACGATAACCCCGACTTTGCGCTCTTGGCTCAGGCGTTCGGCGCCACCGGTTTGCGAGTAGAACGCGTCGAGGATGTTCGTCCGGCGTTGGAAAAGGCGAAAGGTGTCGATGATGGTCCGGTTGTCATTGACTTCATAGTGGATGAGGAAGAAAATGTGTTCCCGATGGTGCCTGCGGGCGCAGGGCTCGGCGATGTGATACGAGGGTTGGCGTGATGGCTGACGAAAGACATATCTTTTCCGTGTTCGTCGAAAACCGGTTCGGCGTGCTCGCACGAGTGTCGGGTTTATTCAGCGGACGCGGCTATAACATCGACAGTTTAAATGTCGGAGAAACGGACGATCCCCAGATTTCCCATATGACAATCGTCACTCATGGGGATGCACAGATTATCGAGCAGATATACAAACACTTGAATAAGCTGATCGACGTTATCAAAGTAACGGATCTAACGACCGAAAACCACGTCGAACGCGAATTGGTGTTAATCAAGGTTCATGCGGATCCGCAGAAGCGCGGGGAGATTCTTCAGATTGTAGAGATTTTTCGAGGTCGTACCGTAGACGTTAACCCTACCACGTTAACGATTGAAGTGACAGGGGATGAAGGAAAGGTAAGAGCCGCAATTGACATGCTGCGCCCCTACGGTATACGTGACTTGGTGCGCACCGGCAAAATTGCGACGATGCGTGGGGGCGTCAGGTGATAATTAAGGGCAACCTACGGACGATTAAGGAGGAATTTAATGGCAACTATTTACTACGATAGCGATGCAAATTTCGATTTACTCAAAGAACGAACTGTGGCGGTTATCGGATACGGCGCGCAGGGACGCGCACAAGCATTAAATCTCAACGATAGCGGGGCTAACGTCGTCGTTGGACTTCGTTCCAACAGCGCATCACGACAAGAGGCGGAAGCCGCGGAATTGACCGTCAAAACGGTCGAAGAAGCGGCTGATATGGCAGATGTTGTACAGATTCTTATCCCGGACGAACAACACGGCGCGGTGTACAGGAATCAAATCGAATCTAATCTTGAATCGGGCAACATGGTGATGGTTTCACACGGTTTCAGCATTCATTTTGGGCAGATTACCGCGTCAAGTGATGTTGATGTGGCGATGATTGCCCCCAAGGCGCCGGGCGACCTCGTCAGGGATGTGTTCGTGGATGGCGGGGGAACCCCCTGTCTGATTGCAATCCATCAAGACACAACCGGACACGCAAGGGACCTAGCGCTAGCCTATGCAAAGGGAATCGGAGGTACTCGTGCCGGCGTCATCGAAACCACGTTCCGCGAAGAAACAGAAACAGATCTGTTTGGCGAACAGGCTGTGCTCTGCGGCGGAACGTCAGCCCTCATCAAAGCTTCGTTCGACACACTCGTTGAAGCCGGATACCAACCGGAGATGGCGTACTTCGAGTGCATGCACGAGCTGAAGTTAATTGTCGATCTCATCTACACGGGGGGCCTTACCAAGATGCGCCGTGTTGTCAGCAACACGGCGGAATTCGGGGATCTCACGCGTGGTCCACGGATTGTCGATGATAGCGTTCGTGACCGAATGCGTGAGATCCTAAAAGAGGTACAGAGCGGTGAATTCGCACGTGAATGGGTACAGGAGAATCAAGCCAATCAGCCTGTGCTTCAGGCGCTTCGCCGCGGGGAAGAGGAGCAGGAGATTGAAAAAGTTGGCAAAGGGTTGAGAAGCATGATGAGTTGGTTGAATGAGTAGCCCGATAGTCAAAACAGTCATAAATTGTCTGAAAGCCGCCACTGAGTGTCGATGATTTCACTAGGGCGGCTTTTTGCTTTTCAATCGTAATTGTTTAGTCCATCGGTCTGGATTTACCAATTCAGACCGAGCGGGGACAGGGAACGCGCCGAGTAGGGAAGTACAATGCTGATTCCGGATAATCGGGGGCTTACATGCCCAGACCGGTCGTGCGACGAACTGTAATACTACGAGAACTGTAATACTACGAACCAAACGATGCACTAAACAGTTATTTTCAATTTTTCTTGCCGGATGTCTTTGAAACTTCCGACTGAATGAACATCCGGGATATTTGTAGCCTACGCCAAGGGATTTATGATATCTGAAAAAGAGGTAGCAATCGATGCGGTCTTGAAGGCAGCACAACTGTGTCAGGATGTGCAATCTGACATGGTGCAGGCAGATGCAATCGAGAAAGCCGACCGCAGCCCGGTAACCGTCGCAGATTTTGGTTCACAGGCTCTTATTTGCGCCGCAATCGGCGACGCTTTTCCAAAAGATTGCATCGTCGCCGAAGAGGATTCCCAGGCATTGAGGGAAAATCCACGGCTGAGATCAAGGGTCGCCGATTACGTCAACCGGTTTGCCGAAGGTTCGCCTGATAATGTATGTGAATGGATTGATCGGGGGAAAGGTGAGATCAACGACCGATTTTGGACGCTTGATCCCGTTGATGGAACGAAGGGTTTTTTACGACGAAATCAATATGCCATAGCACTGGCATTGATTGTTGATGGCGAAGTGAGATTTGGTTTGATCGCCTGCCCGAATCTTCCGCAAGCATGGGATAACCCCAAAACTGAACAAGGTTCTCTATTGGTCGCAGTTCGTGGCGAAGGTGCGTACCTGTGCGCGTTGGATGGCACGTTATTGGAGCAGATTCGAGTTGCCGAGGGCCCACTCCGATTTGCCGAGAGCTTCGAGTCCTCACACGGAGATCACGGCGCGCACGTCAGAATTACTCAAGAACTCGGTATTACGGCACAGCCGATACAGATCGATAGCCAAGCAAAGTACGGATTGGTTGCACGGGGGGAGGCGTCAGTCTATATGCGCCTGCCGAATCCACGGACGCCGCATTACCGTGAGTGTATTTGGGATCATGCCGCCGGAATAATTATGGTGGAGGAAGCAGGAGGAACAGTAACGGACATGCACGGCCAATCCCTGGATCTCCTGCAAGGCAGGCGGATGACGTCCAATCGCGGGATTGTCGCGACGAACGGAACACTGCACGACCGTGTGATGGAGATTATCCGTGCCGTCAAGCAATGATCCTGTGTTGTCCTTAAACACGCAAACCAGGAAATAAGAGAACACAGAGAAGTAGGGAATAACGATCGTTATTCCCTACTACAGGCCCCTTCAACTGAGATTATCGTAGAAAATCATCATTCTATGCTTTGAGGGTAAGTCCTGTTTCTGGTCGTAGAACTATCCGAACATAAGAATACCCGGAGTTTCGTAATTCATGAAAAACCTGATGATGATATTTTGTCTACTCGTCACGGCAGTTTTCATCTGGGTTTGGCACCATCAAACCCAGTTCAACGACAATTCGCGCAAAGCCCGGTTTCACTTGAAAAACGGCGAACTAGAATCGGCAGTTGAAGCCTACACAAAAGCCATCCGACACAAGAAGTACACGCTGTTCTTTACACACGCGCCCTCTGTCTACAATAACCTTGGTCAGGTCTATCTCCAGCAGGCAGAGTATGACAGGGCGATCGAAACTTTTGAGAAAGCGATCGAACTCAAGCCGGATGCGGTTCAGGCATACATTAACTTGGCAACCACATACCTTAAACAGAACCGGCCAAACCGTGCCATAGAATCTTGTGAGAAAGCACTCCAAATCTCACCGAACACAGCATTAACCCACTTCAACCTCGCCTGTGCGTATGCCATCAACGCTGAAAATACCAAGGCAATTGAATCCCTAAGAAAAGCTACCGAACTTGACCCTAGAATCAAAGAACTGGCAGAGAAGGAACCCACTTTTGATGCTTTGAAGACAGACTCGCGGTATCCAACAGAATAAATAGGTTTGAGCAGGTATCAATATAAAAGTTTATCTTCCGCGTCGACTGGGAAGAGTAGGATTGGAAGGATGGAAGAGGGGAAGGTTGGAAGATTTCTTTTCACGTCCTCGCCTTCCATCTTATGGATTGTGGGACCGGAAGCTGAATAGGCGGGTTTGGCTGTGCTCAACCCAACCTGCATGTTATATAGCCTTGGGACTCAATGGAAACTCTTTCGCGCTCCTTAATCCGTCGGTTGATCGCGCCATACAAATAGACTCTTCAAACAGGATTTTAATGTATCGCCGTGCGATATGACGTTGAAACTCCATCTACGGGAATTAAGGCGAACCAAGATAGCGATTTCGGTGTTAGTGAATAGCGTGAATGCATCGCGCAAATGCGCTTGACGGCAAAAAACGGGGATTGTATAATATCCACGTTCCAAATGCGGCGAATGATGTAGATGTTCTAACGACTCAGGAGATTGGATTAGAATTAGATAAATCGGGAGATACTAGAAATCATGACCAATTACAAATCGTCCACCGGAAGAATCATTTCATATGTAATAATGGCGTTGCTGATTGCGACCTTGAGTGCGGCTGCGTCGGCAAAGACCTGGACCTCCGTCCGCGAGTCAAAATGGAAAGAGCCATTCTACGACGTATACTTTGTCGATGCCCAACGCGGTTGGATAGTCGGTGCCGCGTCTACGATTCTGCACACAACTGATGGTGGAAAGACTTGGAACAATCAACCTAGTCATCCGCTGCCTTTCAAGAAAGATTTCAAGAAGGTCCGGTTCATTAATCCCCAAGTGGGATGGGTCGTTGGCGAAGAAGGAACTATTCTGAAAACCGTGGACGGCGGGGCAACATGGATGAAGCTAAATAGCGGCACGCGCGCAGCGTTGTCGAGTGTCTCATTCGTGGATTCAGAGTTTGGATGGGCAGGCGGAGATGGAGGCGTTATCATACATACTTCCGATGGCGGAAAGATGTGGACGCGACAAAACACAGATCGAAAAACCGAAACCAACAACGTCATCGAGGGAGTTCATTTTCTTAATCAGCAAGCGGGTTGGGTGGCCGGCGGCGCCGGTACCCTCGTTCATACTTCCGATGGAGGACAGACTTGGGCGCACCAAAAGAGCGGCACCGCGTCGCCTCTTGATTCCCTCTTTATGCTTAATGATCAAGAGGGATGGGCATGCGGTGGTAACGGCGCTTTGGTCCATACAGCAGATGGGGGTAACACTTGGAAAACGCAGGCAAGCAATGTCCCCCATTCAAATGGCATGCCCGAACCTATATGGGACATCCACTTCATTAATTCAACTCAAGGCCTTGCGACTGCGGAATTTGGAGTGATTCTTCGAACGATGGATGGCGGTACCACTTGGGCGCCGCTTGAGCCGCGACCTGTTTTCCAAAGGCTGAACGGTGTTCATCAAATCAGTCCCACCGAGGCATGGATTGTCGGAGACTCCGCGACGATATTGCATAGCACCGACGGAGGGGAATCTTGGGAAATCGTATCCAATAGCAGCAATTTAAATGCGGTACATTTTATAAGCGATACGCATGGCTGGGCAGTGGGTAGTTCGGGCGTGGTGCTACATACCAGCGACGGGGGCAATAGTTGGGCTGTTCACGATTCGGGGGTGCCATTCAATTTAGAGGCTGTCCAGTTCTTGGATGAACAAAAGGGTTTCGCCGTCGGCGACAACGGTGTGCTTATTGAAAGCGTGGATGGCGGCACAACTTGGGAGAACCTTTATAGCGCGAGACTAGAAGGGGGCGAAACCGAACGTCTCCGGGCAGGGGCTAATTTTTTCGATTGGAAATTGGCGGGCGGCCATTACGATGTGCACTTCCCGACTATGAACGACGGATGGGCGGTCGGACTTAATAGTAAAGTGGTTCAAACTAGTGACGGCGGCGCGAATTGGCTCGGACAGAGCCTCGGAATGGAACACGATTTCGATATGCGAATTTTTATGAGTGTTCATTTCGTTGACAATCAAATTGGCTGGATCGTCGGGCAAGGCGGGAAAGTGCTGAAAACTTCCGATGGCGGTCTTACTTGGATTGCGCAAGATGGGGGCTCAAGTCAACTAACCGACGTGTACTTCGTTGATGCGCTGCACGGCTGGATCTGTGGAGATGAGGGGACGGTACTGGTCACACACGATGGAGGCGACATTTGGATAGAGCAGACCACATCGACGACAATAACATTCAACAGCATCCTGTTTATTAGCGACACGGAGGGCTGGGTCGTGGGCGCAAAAGGGTCAATTCTTCACACGAAGGATGGCGGAGTAACATGGCTGCCCCAGCAGAGTTCAAGTGAAAACAACCTGCTTCATGTCGCTCAGTCGCCTAATGGCACAGTCTGGGCGGTTGGAGAATCGAGCGTTATTCTAAAATACTGAACATACCTTCCACGAGCAACGTCAAAATCATTTCCGTTATCGCGGCGTACATACTTTTAGACTCCATCCGTAGTCTGTTTGCAGGGGATTGTCATATCGCGTTGAGTTGCACGTACCGATCAGCCAACCAACAGTTTTTGATCTTATACCATTTCTCTACAATGCTTGTGCATTGATCGCGTGAATCAGGTCAAGAAATTTGCGTGAAGCGGAACAAGAAGTTTCGCCTCCGCGCAAAGCCGGCGGGGCAAGATGCCCCGCCTACGTAGAAAGTAAACGATATAATTCAGACATCATATGCACTGTTATTCAAGAGAAACGGTAATATATCATTAGTTTGAGTTCAAGTCAATGTTGGGAGTCATCGTATGGACTCTGTTCCTGCCTCATCAGTTGATCCACTAAATTCGTTTAATACACCTCCCGACGGTGCGTTGACCTCGCATCGAATTTCGACCCTGCGTAAGAATTTCGAGAGCAACTCCATTTATCGGATGGCGCAGAACGCCGTCTGCAAGGTCACCGTGGACGATGTTGCGCTTAACCGTCAGGTGGTTACCAACAGCGATTTCACCTTCAGTCATGTGCTGGACGATTGGAGTGTTACCAATCAAAAGAAAAGTGGTAGATGTTGGATGTTCGCGGGGCTGAATCTTCTTCGGGTGGGAGCGATGAAGAAGATGAATCTCAAAGAGTTTGAATTCAGCCAAAACTATATGTTCTTTTGGGACAAACTTGAGCGAGCAAACTACTTCCTACAGCGGATTATTGAGAGGGCAGAGCACTCCGTGGACGATTGATCCGTAGCATGGCTACTTGAGCGACCACTTGATGATGGTGGACAATGGAACATGTTCGTGAACCTCGTCAAGAAACACGGTCTTGTGCCCCAAGCCTTCATGCCCGAGACGGAAAGTTCCTCAAACTCGGCGAAGATGAATGGCATCCTCACCCACAAGTTGCGGGAGGGAGCCAAGACGCTGCGTGACATGGCTGCAAAAGGTGCAAGCTTTGACGAGTTGCTGGATGCAAAGGACGAAGTTGTCGGAACCGTGTACCGCATTTTGTCGATTCATCTTGGCACTCCGCCCACTGATTTTGAGTGGCAGTGGAACGACGCGGACAGGAAGTTCCAGAGCGATGGCGCATTGACGCCCCAAGAGTTCGCGGAGAAGTATATCACCGTCGCAATCGATGACTACGTATGCCTCGTGCACGACCCTCGTCCAACAAGCCCGGTCGGAAAGACTTTTACCGTCGAATGCCTTGGCAACGTCGAAGGCGGAGCGATCGTAAAATACCTCAACGTGGATATCGACTTGATGAAGCAAGTTGCAATGAGAACCATCACAGATGGCGAACCGGTTTGGATGGGGTGCGACGTTGGAAAAATGATGCGCTCCGATCTCGGGCTTTGGGATGCGGAGTTATATGATTACGAGGCAATTTACGACACTCGCTTAACCCTTGAGAAATCAGACCGACTCCAGTACCACCAAACCTGCATGACACACGCCATGTTATTCACCGGAGTGGATGTCGTAGGAGAAAATGAGCAACAGATTCCACGCCGCTGGCGCGTCGAGAATAGTTGGGGAAAAGACAACGGCAGGAAGGGGTTCTACCTTATGAACGACAACTGGTTTGACCAGTACATGTTTGAGATTGCCGCGCGCAAAGAGTATCTGCCCGCTGAGTTTCATGCTGCACTTGAGGAGGAGCCAATCGTATTACCTGCATGGGATCCGATGGGATCGCTCGCCCATGAAGCCGTGGAATTTTTGGGAGTTTCCAATAAGAACAGAAGTAAGTGTTTAGCGGCTAGTGGCTAGTAAAACTTAAAACGTGCAATGAATGGGATCTCTATCAGGATCTACTATCGCCCTCACTATTCGTTCGGTTGATCTATTCGTTCAGTTGATCACTCATTGTCCATTCGCTTGATTACTACTTACGAACCTTAGGTTGTAACTTATTGAGTACGAGTTAGTATTATTTTCTAAAAACAGATGGTAGGTGTTAGGTGTCGGTAGTTCACATTGTCTGAACTGTGATTTATGTGATGAAGTGATTGCCATGATTATCAATCCGTAGTTGCCCGTGATGAGTGGATTCAACCATTACCTTGAAGCCACTTTGACTCCGGGAAGAAACCGAGTTTTGAAGAAAAAGGGATCTCTATGGGAACTCTATCGGGATTAGCTATCGCGCTCAGTATCCATTCGCTTGAGGGATCTCTATCAAGATCTACTATCGCACTGGGATCTCTATCGCCCTCACTATTCGTTCGGTTGATCTATTCGTTCAGTTGATCACTCGCTATCCACTCGTTTGATGGTTTCATTAAGGATTAAATACTTAGAGAATGAACCACTAAGTGGTTTATTTTCTAAAAACATATGGTAAGTGTTGGGTGCCGGTGCGGTTAGAAACCGCACCTACCGGGGTGGTAGAACGGGTTTATTTTGCCAGTCTCGTAAGCATAAAATACTTAGAGAATGAACCACTAAGTCACATTTTACTTGACAATTTTCTCACTATACATCGGGAGACATTACATTGAAGAAGTTGATTATTGCAATTATTGTAGTTGTTATTGTAGGCATCGTTGTCCTAAGGGTTGTGACCAAACAACGCTCCGGCACGACTGAAGTCGCCGCTTCAGTGGTATCAAAACCTGTAGAGGTGGTTCAAGCAAGGCGAGCGACCATCGAGTCCGTGTTGGAATTATCCGGAACAATTGTTCCAAATTCGAGGGTAACGGTCATTCCCGAAGTCCCCGGCAGACTCGTTGAAATGCGCGTTGACGAAGGTAGCCGCGTGAAGAGTGATGACATAATGGCTGTTATCAATCATGATGATCTTGAACTTCAACTCGCTCAGGCGGAAGCGGCGTTCCAAGCGGCTCAGACGAACTACGAGCAAGTAAAACAGCTCGCGGAAGGGCGCGTCAAGGTCAAAATTGATGTTGCTGAAGCCGATGTATCGTCCGCGAAGGCTGCTCTTCAACAGGTCAAGGATTTGGCGGAGACTCGCACCGTTTCGCAGATTGAGGGTGCGGAAGCCGGATTGACATCACTCGAGGCAAACCTGGAAAAGATAAAACGTGGAGCTAGAGAGGAAGATCGTAAACAAGCTCAAGCTACCCGCGATCAGGCTGACGCCAACTTTGAAAATGCCCAGAACAACTATGACCGAATGCAAAAACTCTTCGCAGACGGAGCAATCAGCGCGCAGTCACTCGAAGCATCGCAGACACAGTTAGACGTGGCTAAAGCACAATATAATATTGCTTCCGAGCAGATTCGACTGATCGAAAATGGTGCCCGCGCAGAGGACATTCGTTCCCTGGAAGCACAGGTGCAACAAGCGGAAGCCACACTTAGGGTTGCACGCACTCAAATGACGACGCGCACTTGGGAGAAAGACATCACGTTGGCTGAAGCACAGGTCAAGAAGGCAGAAGCCAATCTATCAACAGCCAAGGATTTGGAGGCTGCCAGAAGTTGGGAAGCGGAGATTCTCACGGCAGAAGCCGCCATGAAGCAGGCGGAAGCGGCATCACGCCTAGCAGAAGAAAGATTATCCGACGCAACAATCCTAGCCCCGATTACAGGTATTGTGGCAAAACGACATCTAGATCTGGGTGGAATGGCGTCGCCGACATCGCCACTTTTTGAAATTGTTGAAATGGAGACGGTTAAGGCTGTTTTCAGCGTTATCGAATCAGATCTCGGTAAATTGAAGCCGCAGGCACAAGCATCGATTCGGGTCGATGCATTGGAGAATCCCGTGATGGGCGAGATTTCGCTGATTAGTCCCACACTAGATCCATCGAGTCGTACAGCAAAGATCGAGATCCGAGTCGACAATCCAAGCATGAATTTGAAGCCGGGCATGTTCGCCAAGGCGACGATTCCTGTCGAGGTGCATGAAAATACGATACTGATTCCGCGTTCCTCGGTGCTTGAGGATGCAAATCGCGACCTGAGGAGCGTATTCGTAGTTGCCGAGGGCCTTAGCAAACGGCGGACAATTGAGATAGGGCTATCACAGGGCAGTGATGTTGAGGTAACCCAGGGGCTTGTTGAAGGGGATACAGTGGTTGTTGCCGGCCAGCATGCTTTGACAGATGGTGAAAGCGTCACGGTAGTCGTCCCTTAGCGGCTGTTTGAATAATCGGTAGCAAAGCCATTTTTGGTTATTTGTGGGAAGGTTTTTCATGCTTTTATCTTCGTCTACTACCCACCTGTGGGATCCCTATCTCACGGGATCTACTATCGGGATTCACTATCGCGCTCAATATCCATTCGCTTGATTGTTCCTTATTCAGTCACTTGATCGCTATCCACTCGTTTGATCCCTCGGGGATTTAAGAGGCTGGTAGGATTTCTATCGCGCTCACTATTCATTCGCTTGATCGCAGGGTAACGCTATCGCCCTCGTTATTCACTCGGTTGATCGCACCCTACAACTGTATTTTTCAAACAAGTTCTTAACCACAGTAGGGAATTAGGGTTAAAAATATAAATCCGGACTAATTCTCGCGACGAGCTTGACGCTTGCTTAGAGGTGCGCATGAGGTGTGAATCGTCATGAGTACGGAGGACCTCCTAAAAGGCGGCCAACCCATAAAAATAGAGCACATTTCAGGACCCGAAATCAAACCCCATGAGATTCTCGAATTTGAGTCGATGCTGCGGTTTCAAGACGATCAACTGTTCGGCGAATCCGGTTTTGAAAAGAGCGGAAGAGTTGTCATCACGAGAGCACCCGCACGGTTGGATGTCATGGGCGGGATTGCCGACTACTGCGGAGCAAATGTTGCCGCATTGACACTTGAACACGGCGCCGTTGTGGGTTGCCAAGTACGGGAAGGCGGACAACTCAGGGCGCTCAGTCTCGGAGTTGACAACCACACCTTGATGGGCTTGCAGATTTCCGTAGACGATTTCTATGACCGCGGGCAACTCAAGTCCTATAATCAGATTCGCCAACTCTTCGCACGAAATCCCAAAACTGCATGGGCGGCGTATGTGCTCGGCGGCTTTTACGTTCTGCTGAAGGAGGGAAAAATCAAGCGGCTTCCGCACGGCGCCACGCTCGCAATTAAAAGCAGCATCCCAATACGAGCGGGAATCGCCTCATCCGCCGCGATTGAAGTGGCTGCGCTGGCTGCTGCCAACGCCGTTTATGAATTGGAGATGGACGCGAAAGAGATTGCTCGGGTCGGGCAGATTGTCGAAAGCCGCATTGTTGGTATGCCGTGCGGTCCGATGGACCAGATAACTTCCGCTTCCGGAGAGCGGGGGACTATTCTCTCTATCCATTGTCAATCCGATCCGGTTCTTGGAAGCGTGTCCCTCCCATTTAGGACGAGGGTGATTGGAATTCACAGCAGAGTCAAGCGCCCATCGAATGCCGCATACATCGATGCCCGCACCGCCGCGTTCATGGGATTGACAATCCTTCAAAAAGAATTGGATAGTGAGACACTGCGGGATAACTATTTGTGTAATCTCACGGTGCAGGAGTTTCGCCGGAAATACCGAAGTTACTTGCCTGCCCGAATGACGGGCAAACATTTTCTCAATCGGTATGGTGGGACGGTGGATTCGGCGACAGAAGTCAATCCCCAAAAAACTTACCACGTTCGGAGCCGCGTTGAACATCCAATTTACGAACACGCTCGAGTCGGGAAGTTTTTCCGTTGTATCAAAGATGCCGCTGCCGACGCCGACAATGTGAAGACTCACTTGGCGAACGCGGGCAAGCTTATGTACGCCTCGCACTGGAGTTATCGGTATCGCGTGGGGCTAGGATCGCCTCAAGTGGAGCAGATTGTCAATTCAGTCCGCAAGATTGGGATCCAAGGCGGCTTCTATGGCGCCAGGATTACGTCCGGCGGCGGAGGCGGGACAGTCGCGGTACTCTGCCATGGAAACATCTCTAGCGGGTTGATCCAAATCCTTGCCGCTTATAAGTTGGCTTGGGGCCTTGAAGCAGAGGTTTTCTATGGTACGGCGCTCGGCGCATGCCAATTCGAGCATACAGTGTTGCAACTCTCCAAGGCGTGATACGAGTCAAACGAGAGTATCCTCCCTTCCAGAGGAAACTGCCGCTTTTTGCGCAAAGATTTTGAAGTTTTCTTCTACCTTTCACGACATACAAACAAGTTTTAATATAAAAGTTTATCTTGCGCATTGACTGGAAAGAGTAGGATTGGAAGGATGGAAGGGGGGAAGGTTGGAAGATTTCTTTTCACGCCATTCTCAATCCTCCGATACGAAAGACTCGGAACTTAATGGATGCGTAAGAACCTGCTGGATTTGCCAATCCAGCAGGAGCGGTTGGGGCTTAGTTTGACATGTAAGTTTTTTCTTGGAAGTTGCTTATAAGCAAGTTTTAATATAAAAGTTTATCTTCCGCATTGACTAGGAAGAGTAGGATTGGAAGGATGGAAGAGGGGAAGGTTGGAAGATTTCTTTTCACGCCATTCTCAATCCTCCGATACGAAAGACTCGGAACTTAATGGATGCGTAAGAACCTGCTGGATTTGTCAATCCAGCAGGAGCGGTTTGGACCTAGAACAAAACGAGAGTTTATTTTTGTAACTTCCTTATGCTGCCGTTGGGCAATCAAGCCGATTTGGTGCGTACCATGAAATTCAGTAAATGCGTGTTGACGCTTATAAGCTCGCTAGTTTTGGCCTTTCTTATCGCTCCAAAGATCGCCTTTACCGAGGATGGTAGTCATACGGCGGAGTTTCTCAGCCACGGTGTCGGAGCGAGAGCCTTGGGAATGGGAGGCGCCTTCGTGTCAATCGCCGATGATGCGACTGCCGCTTACTGGAATCCGGCGGGGCTTGCGAAGGTTGAAAAGCACGCATTCTCCATCATGTATTCGGACTCCTTTGGAGCGGCAGAGGGAGGTTTTCTCAACAAGGGCATTGTAGAATACAAATTCGTCAACTACGTACATCAATTTAGCGGAGTCGGGAGCGTCGGGATTAGTTGGATCCGTCTAGGCGTCGATGACATTCCACTTACGACATTCACGGATACAAACGGCAATGGCCTTGATGATGATTTTCTGGAGTTGGATGGGTTACCCGGCAAGAGCGAGAACGATGGTCAATACTTTGAGCCTCCAACCGTGACGGGCTATTTCAGCAACACAGACAATGCCCTGCTTATTTCCTATGCGCGAAAGGTTAGCCCAAGATTCTCCATTGGCGCGAACTATAAAATTCTCAAACAGTCAATCATTGAAAATGAGGGATCCGGAGACGGTCTTGACCTCGGTTTTATGGCAGGTCCCTTCGTTGGATTCCACATCGGCGGGATGCTAGAGGATGCAACCGGCACCCAGGTTCGTTGGGATACAAGCGCTGCGCCGACCTTTACGCGCAACCCCAGATTTAGGTTCGGCGCTTCGTATCAACGCGTGCTGCCCGTGATCGGAAGTGTTACAGTTGCCGGAGACGTGCAGATGAATCAAGATGACCTTGCCCAGGGAAAGGAATCAGACGGCAGACTCTTCCGCTTGGGGGCGGAATACTGGCTACTTAATGTCGTTGCTTTTCGAGTAGGCACGGAGGCACAAAAATTAGCGTTGGGCGCTGGATTACGTCTCAGAATGGGAGAAGCGACTATGTTTGCGGATTACGCTTTTAACGCCCACGACATCGGTAATTCCCAGCGAATTTCGATTTCGGGCGTTTTCTAATCTCCGGTTGCCCTACAGCCAAAGTAGTAAGATCAAGCGAATGAATAATGAGCAGGACTTACTATCGCCTTCGCTATCCACTCAGTTGATCGATAGAGATCCCTCTCCGAATCGCATCTCCTTATACCATTTCTCTAAAATGCTAGTGCATTAATCGCGTGAATAAAATCAAGAAATTTGCGTGGAACGGAACAAGAAGTCTAGTCTCCGCGCGAAGTAGGCGGGGCAATATGCCCCGCCTACGGTGTAAGTGGACGATATATTTACAACATCATATGCACTATTACTTATCTTCCGCATAACAGATTTGTGCAATTTCGAAGTTTCGTGTACCAGATCTTGGGTATATATCCGCAAACGAGTAAAAATCACCCAGGTACTACCGTAAGTGTCATTTTATGATGCTGCGCTCCGCTGGAGCGCGGAGATTAGGCGCATCACGATTCTATTGACATTGAAGATCTCTATCGCGTTCCTTATCCAGTCACTTGATCTCCGCTGGAGTGAAAACCCTTCTACGAAGGAGCACCTTCTCAAAGCCTGTCATAGATCCAAAAACGAGTGTCACTTGCGGAAAGAATTATTCCGACAGGGATAATGGCGTGCTGTCAATTATGATGCGGGATATGGCCAACTGAGAAATTAAACTTTTGGTTGTTCGATAATGCGGAAGATAAGTATTATTCAAGCGAAATGGTATTACTTGCACAAACATTTACGACAGATCGACCCTGCACCGGAAAATAAAGACCTACAGCCTCCAAGAATGACATAGCCGGCTGCCCACCTTCACCTGTGGCATAATGCCACAGGCATTGCGTTTTCCAACACAAGCGCCGCATGTCTTGCTATCACTGCCTTCCCTCATTATTTTCCCAACTCAAACCCGTCCAAACTGTTGCAATATACCACAATCCGGCAAAAATCGGCGTATTTCCCTTCACTGTGGCATAACGCCACAGGTATTGCATTTTACCACACAAGCGCCGCACGCCTTGCTATCACTGCCTTCCCGCACTATCTCCATACCTCAACCCCGTTTGAACTGTTGCATTATCCCACAATCCGGTAAAAACCGGCGAATTGCCCCGAACCCGCGCTATCACAGGGTTTCCCGCCTTTTCTCGCCCTTGGCACGGTTCTTTCTATAGTATTCGCCCAGTTCCAAATCTATCACACATCACCAAGTAATCGAATAAAGGGAGAATACTTGACTATGAAATTTGTTGTACCGAGAGAAGGGGCAAACGCGCCCCAAACACGATCTTTTCTAAAGTTGTACTGGTTTTCCTGCCTGCTACTTCTTTTCGCCGCGCCGTTAACGGATGCGATGGCTAATTCAGGGCCTTCAGTGAGCCCGGTAGCGGCTATGACAATCAAGAAAGAGAATGGCGCAGTCACGAAGTCGCCGTCAGGCATCTTCAGCGATCCGGACGGAGATACGCTTTCTTATTCAGTCCAATCCAGCAATACGTCTGTTGTAACGGGTGGTGTGAGCTACAAAACAATTAATTTTTTCGGGGCCAAGATACTGGTACCCGATAAAATCGTCATCACGCCAGTGGCGGCGGGGAAGGGGAAGATAACCATTACAGGGACAGATCCCCATGGCAGGTGGGCGAGGGTTGCCTTTTCGGTGACGGTGACCGAGAATAAGGCACCGACCGGGTCGCTCTCCGATATGACCCTCACCGTTGCGGGCGGCGCAAAGACTGTTAATTTGTCAAGCAGCATCAGCGACGCCGATGGGGACGCCCTCACCTTTTCAGTATCCTCCTCAAATACGAGCTATGTGACTGTTAGCGTTTCAGGTTCTACGCTGACAATTACTCCGGTGGTAAAAGGAGGCAATTCCACCATAAAGGTGACGGCTAACGATGGAAAAGCAAGCACGAACGTGTCATTCACGGCTACGGTGAATAACAGCGCGCCTACGGGATCGCTTTCCGATGTAACGCTTACCGTAGGGGGCGGCGCACAGACCATTGATTTGTCGAGCAGCTTCAGCGATGCCGATGGGGATTCACTCAGCTACGCAGTATCCTCCTCTAATCACAGCCACGTGACTGCGAGCGTGTCCGGTTCTACCCTAACGCTTACTCCGGTGGCTAAAGGAGGCACGTCCAAAATACACGTGTCGGCTGATGATGGAAACTTCGCCTGGGCGCCGCAGTTCACGGCTACGGTGAACAATAGCCGGCCGCAGGGCTCGCTTTCCAATGTATCGCTTACGGTGGGGGGCAGTGCACAGACCATTGATTTGTCGAGCAGCTTCAGCGATCCCGATGGAGATTCCCTCACCTTTTCAGCAGGCTCCTCAAATACAAAGTATGTTACCGCGAGTGTGTCCGGTTCAACGCTAACGCTTACTCCGGTGGCTGAAGGCACTTCTACCATCTCGATAACGGCTGACGACGGGGAAGTAGGCTGGGTACCACCGCATTTCACGGCTACGGTGAGCCCACCGGTCAACAACGCGCCTACGGGTTCGATTTCGACTGTAACGCTTACCGTAGCGGGCGGCGCACAGACTGTTGATTTGTCAAGCAGCTTCAGCGATGCCGACGGGGATACGCTCAGTTTCACGGCAAGTTCCTCTAATACGACGTATGCGACCGTGAGTGTATCGGGTTCAACGCTGACGATTACTCCGGTGGCTAGAGGTGCTGCCGATATATCGGTGACAGCTAACGACGGGACAACGAGTACAACCGTGTCGTTCCTGGCTTCGATAGGCAGCAGCCCGCCGACAGGATCAATCTCCGCCGCAACGCTCACCGAGGGGGGCAGCGCACAGACTGTCGATTTATCAAGCAGTTTCAGTGATCCCGATAACGACGTTCTCAGCTTCACGGCATCCTCCTCACAAACGAGTTTTGTGACTGTGAGCGTGTCCGGTTCAACGCTAACGATTACTCCGGTGGCGGTAGGTTCTTCCAGCATATCGGTGACGGCTGACGACAATACGGGATTGACCACAACCGTGTCATTCACGGCTACGGTATCCGAAGGCGCCCCCGAGGACGATACGGGATCCAACCCAGATCCTCAGCCGCCCGAAGTCGTCACTAATCCCAATGCGCCGAGCAAAGAACCCGCCAACCGTCCACCCCAAGCGGTGGGTACTATCGCCGACATCGCGCTGGCTGTGGGAGACTCCCAAAGTGTCCAAGCCCAGTTCAGCGACCCGGACGGGGATACGTTGAGTTATTCCGTGGCGGGCGGCAACAACGCCGTGACAGTCAGCTTGTCAGGGAACACGGTGACAATCACGGCGGTCGCCGAAGGGAGCGCAACCGTCGCCGTGATAGCGGCAGATTCTCACGGTGCAAGCACCACCCAACTCATCGACGTCACAGTTGTACAGCCCAGCGAAGCGCGACTGTCCACTGCCCGACTGTTGCTCAAAGTATCGGGCGACAATCAATCGGCTCGAATTCACACTACGCTTCCGAATCCCCTCGTGGTTGAGGTGCGAGATGAACAGGAACGTGTGGTAGAAGGGGTCACGGTTCAGTTTGAACTCGGCGAAAATGGACTGGCACTCGATTCCACGCCAACCACTGACGCCAATGGACAAGCCTCTGCCACAATTAGGTTTGGCGATACTCCCGGCGAATTCGCCGTGGAAGTGTCTGTCGACGGAATAGACGAGCCTGTCGTGTTTACGGCTACAGCCATAACGTCATCGGGCGATGTCGTGTACATCGACGCGCTTGAAGCTGCACCCAATCCGGACGACCTGACGATGAACAGGGTCTACGGCGTCGCCTACAGCCCGGATGGGAAAACGCTTGCCAGCGCGCACGGCGATAGGAGTGTCCGCATGTGGGATGTTGAAACCCGCGAACTGAAGCGGACTCTTGGCGGTTCACTCACAGCCACCAGCCTTGAGCGTAGAGGCCATAAGTATGCGGTGCGTTCGGTTGCCTTCAGTCCGGACGGAAACATACTGGCAAGCGGCGGCAGGGGTGGACGAATGCTCTTATGGGACGCCGGTACGGGTAGACTCAAGCAGTTTGTTCTCAGACACGCCGGCGCCGTCTGGAGCCTAGCTTTCAGTCCCGATAGTAACACCCTGGCAGCCGCAACGGAGGGCGGGTATGTTTATATCTACGATGTTAGCAACCCGCAAAGGGTAGAGCGTAAGCATCGTTTACGCGCCCATTCGGTTCGCGCGTGGAGCGTTGCCTTCAGTCCGGACGGAAGATTTCTTGCCAGTGGCGGCGGTGATACGGTTATCCGCCTCTGGGATTATGAGACAGGTAGCATAAAGAAGGTGCTGCAGGGACATGAGGAGCAGGTGTTGAGTGTCGCGTTCGGCTCGGACAACACCCTTGCCAGCAGCAGCGCAGATGGCACCGTCCGCATGTGGGATGTCGAAACCAAATCCTCTCGTATTCTTGACGGGCATACCGACTGGGTATTCAGTGTGGCATTCCACCCGAACGGCGACATCCTTGCCAGTACGGGGAAGGACATGAGCGTGCGGCTCTGGGATACGACATCGGGTGTTCCGCTCAACGTTTTGGAACGCCATACGAGATGGGGGCGTGATGTCGCTATCAGCCGAGACGGGATTCTTGCAAGCGCGGGTTACGACAATTTGATTCACCTGTGGGATTTGGGGGTGAGGTCGGACGATGCGGTAGAAAACGACGAAGGCGGGGGTACGGCACAGCGACAGACGACAGTTCAGCTACTGCCCAATTACCCGAACCCGTTTAATCCGGAGACGTGGATTCCGTATCGGTTGGAGACCGCCTCCGATGTGAGTTTGTCCATCTATGACGTGAGCGGCCGTCTTGTTCGCACGATTGATGTGGGTTATCAACCGGCGAGGCGTTACACGAATCGAAGCGATGCCATCTACTGGGACGGTAGAAACACGCACGGCGAACACGTGGCAAGCGGCGTGTACGTCTACCGGCTGACCGCGGGCGATTATTCGGCGTCGCGCCGCATGGTCATCGTGAAGTAGACGGGTGGTGGCGGGTTAGACGCAATCCACAACATATTCTCCCTGCGTGATAGCAAGTTACAGGTGGATTGAGTTTGACCCGTCGCGGCTAGTCGACGGCAAGCACGGCGGCTTGACGTGTGATTCTTCTACTTCGCGATAGTAACAAAAAGCGTCTCCTTTTCGGTGAAGACTTTACCGGTGGGAGGCGCTTTTTTATTGCGGACAAAAAGAGTTTTGGCTATGAATATCCCCATAGGAATCAGGTTAAGCGTTTTAGGGTGCACGTCACGCGGTTCCAATGTCTTGAACTGTGATTCATGTGATGGAGTGATTGCCATGATTATCAATCCTTAGTTGCCCGCGATGAGTGGATTCAATCATTTATCCCAAACTGATTGGAATGGTGGGCAGTGCCCACCCTACAATCACTATTACAAACAGTAATTACCGGGAAAGAAAGCGCAATAATACCCAACGCAAAGTATAGCTTGCGATTACCCCCAAAAACTAGACAGTGGATTAAGGTGGATTTCGGGCTGGCAAAACGGTCATGTTATGAGTCATAATACGGCTCAGCAATGCCAAGAACTACGAAAGGAGTTTGTATAGCATGGCTAGTAGAAAGCAGTATGATAACCGATTCAAAGCGCAAGTGGCGATTGAGGCACTAAAGAATCAACGCACCATGGCTCAGATTGCCAGTGACTACGAAGTCCACCCGAATCAGGTCAGCCAGTGGAAAAGACAGATTCTGGAGGAATCGCCTCAACTGTTTGCAAACGGACGCACTCAAGTGACTTCTGACAACGACCAACTCATAGCGGAGCTCTACCGGCAAATCGGTCAATTGAAAGTAGAGCTAGACTGGCTTCAAAAAAAAAACTCAACGGCTCGGTTGAACAGAAGCGGCAGCTCATCAACCAGGAGAGCGGTTCCCCACCGGTTTTGAGACAATGCGAACTGTTAGGGTTGCCCCGCGCTTCGTATTACTATCAACCCGCAGTGGAGTCGCCGGAAAACCTGCTTTATATGCGTCTGATTGATGAACAGTACATTGAGACCCCGTTCTACGGTGTACCTCGAATGACAGACTGGCTTTGTTCTAAAGGCTACGTCGTCAATCGGAAACGGATTGCTAGGTTGATGCGAAAGATGGACTTAGTTGCCATCTATCCCAAGCCGAAAACCTCTAAGAACGGTAAACCATCGAAAAAGTATCCTTATTTGCTGAAGGATTCAAGTATCACTAGACCGGACCAAGTATGGGCAGTTGATATCACCTATATCCGTTTGAACGCCGGCTTTGTCTATCTAGTGGCTATTATGGATTGGTACTCTCGATATGTGTTATCATGGGAACTGTCAAATTCACTGGATGTTTTCTTTTGTCTGTCGGCTCTGGAACGAGCGTTGAGTTGTTCTACACCCTTGATTTTCAACAGCGATCAGGGTGCCCAATTCACGTCTGATGCCTTTACCACTCGGCTTGAATCGGCTAACATTGGCATCAGTTGGGCTGGAGCAGGCAGAGTGTATGACAACATTTTCATTGAACGTCTCTGGTGGACCGTGAAATATGAACATGTCTATCTTCATTCTTATGACTCTGTTCACACGGCTTGGTGTGGCTTGAACGACTATTTCAAGTTTTATAATGAGGAGCGGCTTCACGGGTCGCTCAATAAAAGGACGCCTCACGAGGTGTATTTCCAACAACATTAGGTGTTGAAACGTAGCCGGATTGGATAGCCTTTACACCTTAATTTACGTTCATAACTGTCTAAACATTGGGGGTAACTTAAGCTTGAAGCACTTTGACTTCGGGAAGAAACCGAGTTTTGAAGAAAAAAAGGGATCTCTAAGGGAACTCTATCGCCTTCGCTATCAAGATCTCTATCGATCAACTGAGCTGATAGCGAAGGCGATAGTAAGTCCTGCTCCTTATTCAGTCGCTTGATCCCCGCCTACGGGGTAAGTGAACGATATTCAGTCCAGAACTTACGCGCCAACAGGAAATCGCGACCTGGAGAGGGATTTTCTATCGCACTCCTTATTCAGTCGCTTGATCGCTCCTACATTACCCTCATAGTGTAGGTACAGAGATTAAACTACAGCACGACGAACCAACATTCCCAAAACAGAATGATAGACTAAACAGTTACGATATGTTTTAAGACAGGGTATGCACTGTTATTCAAGCGAAATGGTATAAGTTAAAGGTTTTGTGAGGGGGAACCCCACCAATACCAGCCGAACTCCCTTACCTTGATCCTACCAATCATTCCATCAATCCAAGCGACAGTAAATCTACCAGACGCAATTAGTGATTTAAGTCATATACGATACTGTGATACATGCCGTTAGCTATAGTTTCGACTGGCTAACTCGCTTGCAGTCCAGATGTAGTATATCAAAGAGAATCATACTCAAAATAAATGACATCGCATATAATTATTTTCTTGACAAAAACACATTTTTTTATTAGACTTTCATAGAGATTCAACAAAACGTTGTCTTAATCGACATTTTACTATAGTCTGCGGTCACCAATTATGTTCCGACTAGAATCGTAGCGCAGCGAATTTTCGTGGGTACACAGCGTCGAGAAGGGGTAATTGTTTAGTCCATCGGTCTGGATTTGCCCCAGACCGAGCGGGTGCAAGGAACGCACCGAGTAGGGAAGTACATTGCTAATTCCGGCTGATCGGGGGCTTACATGCCCGGACCGGTCGTGCGACGAACTGTAATACGACGAACCCAACGATGCACTAAACAGTTACGAGAAGAGGTTGCAGTCTTCTCGATTTGCGTGTTGTGTTTCGCCATTGAGTGAAGATTCGCCTCAACAACTCTATCGGTTTGGCATGGCTTGAGATTTGACTTGAGAAACGATTTTTCGTTTGGACAATTATCCATTCCAGTTCTACTGTCATCAGGCTCTTCGGTGTCTCAAAGAGTTTAGTTAAAACAAAAGATTGCAGTTCCAATCTTTCACGTTTGAAAGCAAGTTAACGTTAACTATAAAGGAAGGAATTTGAGCATGAAATTGATGTCATATTCGAAACTTGCAACAATACTAGTGTTTAGCATTGTTGCAATGCTTTTCACTCTGTCAACAGTTATTGCACAGGAAGCCCCGGAAGAAACAGCTGAAATGGAATCCGAAGAGTCCATGGAGTCCATGGAAGGCGAAGTCGTGGAGCTTGAAGGCGTAGTAACGATCGGTACCCGTGCAAAACGGCGCTCTATAATCGATTCGGCTGTGCCGATTGACGTGCTCGGCGGCGATGAGTTCGTCAAGCAGGGCGTCACAGATTTGCAAGACCTGCTGAGAAATATTGTGCCATCGTACAATGTCAATACGCAGCCGATTAGTGATGCAGGAACGGTCGTGCGCCCGGCGAACCTGCGGGGACTCGCGCCTGACCACACGCTGGTGCTCGTCAACAACAAGCGGCGGCATCGTGCGGCGGTTATCCACTGGCTGGGAAACGGGTTGGCTGACGGGGCACAGGGACCTGACCTATCAGCGATTCCGGCAATTGCACTAAAGCAGGTGGAAGTCCTTCGAGATGGCGCGTCCGCCCAATACGGTTCCGATGCCATTGCAGGCGTGATGAATTTCCAGTTGAAAGACAACCATGAAGGGGGCGCTATTGAATTCAAACCCGGTATTTATCAAGACGGAGATGGGCGTCAATTTGCTGTCGCGGGAAATATCGGTTTGGGAAACGAGGATGCCTGGACCAGCCTTAGTCTGGAATATGGCGGCGCAGACCCGACCATTCGCTCGATACAGCGCGGCGACGCAAACAACTTGGTAGGCGCCGGGAACCTTAATGTAAGAGATCCGGCTCAAATCTGGGGCCAACCGATTGTCGAAGGGGACACGAAGTTTTTCGCCAATTACGGGAGTACGCTCACGGACTCCGTAGATTTTTATGGGCACGCAAACTACGCTCGCAAACGGGTTGAGGGCGGGTTCTATTTCCGAAATCCCAATACCCGCAGTGGGGTATTTAGCACGGATGGCGGAACAACTTTGCTGGTCGGCGATTTGACGGGCGCGGAATACCCTAACATCCCAATTACAAACCACGTTCCCAATCAGGACGAGTTGGCAAAAGTATTCAGAGATCCCAACCTGTTCACCTTCCAAGAGATGTTCCCGGGCGGTTTCACGCCGAGATTCGGGGCGTCGACGATTGATAGTTCGGTGCTCGCCGGAATCAAGGGCGGCGCTTTGGAAGACGCACTCGGATCGCCGCTTGACTGGGACTTGAGCGCCTATTTCGGACGTCATCACGCCGATTTCTTTATCTTTAACACCGTGAATGCATCTCTGGGACCGGACACTCCGACAGAATTCGATCCGGGCGACTACATCCAGACGGATTACAACCTTAATTTCGATGTGACACACTCGCTCAGCGATATGATATTCCTCGCTTCCGGCCTGGAATATCGAAACGAAGGATTTGAGGTTGTAGAAGGTCAGAGAGAATCCTATCAAATCGGACCTTTGGCGGGTCAAGGATTCAGCGCTGCCTCCAACGGGTTCTCGGGATTCAGTCAGATTGCCGCAGGAACGTGGGACCGCACCAATATTGCAGCTTATTTGGAAAGCGAACTTAGACCGCTTGAACACCTCCTGGTCGGTCTCGCGGTACGCGGAGAGGACTTTGAGGATTTTGGCGGCACTCTGAACTACAAGGTGGCTACCAACATCGGCATCAAGGATTTCCTTTCCGACGCAGGTATGATTTCCAATGATGAGATGGACCTGAAATTCCGGGGTAGCTACAGCACCGGGTTTAGGGCGCCGACTCCCGGTCAGCAAAATACGTTTAACGTTACCACCGAGTTCAATTTTGAAAAGAATGACTTGGTAAATAACGGTACCATCCCGTCAACCAACCGAGCGGCTGCATTGGTGGGCGGCAAAGCGCTTGAACCCGAAACATCGACGAACTTTACCAGTGGTATCGCGTTCACGATACGAAACATCAACCTTACGGTTGACCTCTTCGATATTCGGATGAAGGACCGGTTGGCACTCTCGCAGGACTTTGAGTTGACCGCCGAGCAGAAGGATGAGTTGCTTAAAGCGGGTGTGACTAGCGCCGCTAACCTGCAAGAGTTCCGATTCTTTACCAACGACTTCGATACCACAACCCAGGGCGTCGATGTGGTGCTCACGGTACCAATTCCGAATGGAACTCTCACCGGTATTTATAACCGAACGGAGACAACCGTTACCGACTTTAATCCGGTGACGCTGGATGAACTGCGGATAAAGGAATTGGAGGAAAACCTTCCAAAACAACGTGGCGGCCTCACCGTGGTGCAGTCTATAACCGATCGATTGAGTGCGCTCGGCAGGGTCAGCTATTTTGGTGATTGGTTCGATTCTGAAGATAATGAAACGTACACCGGAAAGGTATTGGTCGACCTAGAGACGACCTACACCGGTTCCTCCGGATTAACCCTCACCATCGGAGTTCAAAACCTCCTCAACACCTATCCTGACGAGAATCCGGGAGCTGTCTGGCGTGACGCCGCACAAACCGACACCGGTATTGGCAACACGTACGGTCAGTTCAGCCCGTTCGGATTCAACGGCGCGTACTGGTATTCCAAGGTCGGTTACAGGTTCTAAACCGGCTACAGCAACGCAACCTCCGACACTCCTGCTGGATTTCGCAATTCAGCAGGAGTTTTTCGTGAGGGACAAAAGTGGATTGATACTCGTGCCGATCACCGCTATTCATTGTCGTCGATACAATGGCACCAGTGAATCGTTCTAATACGATTTCAAATTCTCAATGTTACAGTCGATTTGAGACGTGCAATGAATTGCACTACTACGAACCCAAGGCTCTTGTAACTTATAGATTGCGAATTAGCATAAGACCGTTTTTCTGCCTTCCATCTCTCATCTAACGACCGCGATTTTTCCCACCTTTTGCAGCTTCCCGAACTCCAGCACGTAGATGTAGATACCGCTTGTTACGTCGGACGTCCCGTTACTCAACAGCAACCATTCCTTTCGACCTCTGTCGGTTGATGTTACAGTCAACCTTTCCACGAGTGATCCATTTGGGTCATAGATATTAATGGCAGTATCGGTGGGGAGGCCATCAAATGTAACAACACCCTTATGGAATTCGCTTGGTCGGACGGGATTCGGAAAAACTCTCAGGTGGGTGAAATTATTAAATTCTACGGGTTCCGCTGCGGGCGCAATTCGCACTAACACGGCTGATGCGCGTGGGTCGATCGGATTTTGCTCTCTATCCCGAACTTCCGAAACAGCAATCTCATAAACGCTGCCGGGAATTAAATCGTCCCGTCGAAAGCCAAGAATTGCGCGTGTTCCCATCCGATCACGAATCGCTGACTCTGGAATCACGCCAGAAATGTGTTCCGGTTTGCGCAGGAGATACCGTTTCTGGTTCCCTATTTCCCTTCCCATCGGTCTATCAAATATAACAGCAACCCGATTTTCTCCGAGGTGTTCCGCGTCTCTCATCTTTGGCGGAGTACGCGGATTCGCTGACACCGGAGTTGTCCAATCCGTCTCAAAACCATCCTCGCTCACGGCTGAAACAGCGTACCAATAGGTCGTATTTTTCTCCAGCCCCCGATCAAGAAATCTTGACACGTCGAGATTCTCTTCGATTTTCTCAAAATCAGCCAACCGGGGTGGAGCTGATTGTGCTTTTTCCTGTTCTTGGTTGGGGTCCGTTGCCCGGTACACATTAAAAAAACTCACATCGCTTGAGGCTTGCCATGTCAACTGAACAAGGTTTTCCGTTAAGGGAACTGCAAGCAGATTCCATGGTTGGATATTTGATACGACGTTTGTTCTGTGCGCGCTCACATGCTCAAATGCAAGCAAATTGTCTCGATTGTTGAGAAATATTTCTTGGAAACCATTCTCGTCTAAATCGGCAAGAAGCAGACTCGGGGTGTTCCACGCATCGTGATGCCACGTCGGGGCAAAAGCTTCTCCCCGCCGTTGAAAAACATGAATGCTTGGATTGGTAAGAATTACGAGCTCGTTCCGTTCATCGCCGTCAAGGTCGCCAACAGCGAGACTATTGCCCCTGAGTCGATATGGCGTAATCTCTTGCCGCCAGACCGGGTTATAACGATTGTCTCCGGTGGAGGTAAACAGAGTGAATTTCCAACGGGCCGGCAGCGACGGGAGGTCCTTCTCAATTTTCCGACTACCAACGACAAAATCTGAAATCCCATCGCCGTTAAGGTCTCCGGTAGCGTATTGATGGGCATCCAGCCCATCAATCTGTAACTGCCACGTCTGTGTTAACTGATTGTCTCCAATGGCTTCATAGAGATGTAACTCTCCTTCACTATCTCCCGCCAGTAATTCTGTTTTACCGTCTCCGTCAAAATCGCCGATACCAAACTGCTCACCGAAAGCGTTGGTTCCATCCGTGTCGCTCTTGAGGCGAATAATTTCCTCGTAACTGTCATTTCCTCGATTTTCGTAAATAAGGATTGCGCCGTTATTGTTATCAGCTCCGACGATTTCTTTGCGCCCATCTCCGTCAAGATCGACAATTTGTCCAGCCGAGAGGTATGGTGATTCCCAAATCTGCCGTTCCGGGTAACCGGTGCGCGTCAGGCCCTCAATCAAAAAGATTCTATCTCCGGTGCTTCCCAAGATTTCCAACAGTCCATCTTCGTCCGTGTCATCGACTGCCCATGGCTTAAAGGCGAAGGCGCTTGTATGCTTGAGTTCATAGCTGCCGGAAGGGGTGCGTTCATGGATTTCGATACCCGAAGCAAGATCTCCAATCAAGGGCAGCCCTACGATCTCAAATAAACCGTCTCGATCGAAGTCCGCGGTAACACTCCCGACCTGCATCGGTGAAATCTCGGTAGATACTTCAACGAATCCGTGCGGAGAAATCCGGGTACCGCTGACCTCCAGTTGATAATATCTGCCTCGATTGTCGTCAATCGTTTCAAGTCCCGCCGCATTTCGCGCTGTGACAAAGTAGTTATACCGGCCGGGATTCAAGGACAGTGAAAATGAGTGTTCTTTTCCGATTGCCGATTCATTAATAGTAGAAAATGGCGCCAGTTGTTTTTGGACGCGGTAATTTAGCGAATCAACCGTGAGGTCATCCGTCGACCACGAAAAAGACACGACAAACTCACCTTCCGACAGTTGTTCACGGGCATTGATACCGCGCACTCTAGGCGGCGTCCGGTCTACGGACAGGACGACTTCATCACGGGCAATCACGCAGTTCTTCGCCGCGGTTTCCAACCGAACCGTGTACGTCCCTTCAGACACCTCCGCGATCTCCCAGACTAGCAGTCGTTCATTTTTCTTTTGCCGGAAAGACGGGAGTCCGATTGCGGTCCACATTGTGGGCGTTGCTGACTCACCATACATCAATTGCCACGAATTGAACTTGAAACCCCCGGCGGTCCCAATGAATTCGATTTTGTTTGAGCCGCCTCCACCGGTTTCAGGTGCGATAATCCGCGCCTGCATTGAGCCGCTTGCCATCAGGGCTTTCGCCGCGTTAAGATTTCCGGCTCCCACGAGTTCCGGACTTTCAAGGGTTGAATCCGCAGTACTTAGAATAATTTGTCGAGCTTCATCATGTGTCAGGTTAGGACGTTTTGACAGTATTAAGGCTGCGACTCCGGAGACGTGCGGCGTTGCCATGGATGTTCCCGTCAATCGACGGTAGCGGTTGCCGATCTGGGTACTCAAAATGACGTTTCCGGGTGCACCAATATCAATTGACGCGCCGAAGTTGGATTGATAAAATCTCTGTTTATTCTGGTCGGTTGCGGCAACGGCAATTACTTTGCGATAACCCGCCGGATAGATCGTGTCCCGCGATCGTTCATTTCCGGCAGCGGCAATCAAGAGAACTCCGCGCGCGTAAGCGTAATCAATGGCGTCACGAATCACGAAGGAATTCCGAGAGCTTCCCCAACTCATGTTGATAATTCTGGCACCGTTATCCACGGCATAAACAATCGCGGCTGAAGAATCGTCGTCCTGCAAATTGGTGCCAGCCCCGCTTGACGCGCCTGCCCGGAGTGGCATCAGGGTGCAATTCCACGCCACTCCCGCAACTCCCAGTCCGTTGTCCACATCTGCGGCAGCAATCCCCGCCACGTGTGTTCCATGTCCCGACTCATCGATCGGATCGTTGTCGCCTACCACCGAGTCGCCTTTGAATGCGACATTGGGGATGTCCGTAAAGTCCCAACCTCGTATGTCATCAATATATCCGTTTTGATCGTCGTCAATCCCGTTGTCGGGAATTTCGCCGGTGTTACGCCAAATCTTCTCGACAAGATCTTGATGGGCATGATCGATGCCGCTATCTACGATTGCGATGATCACGTCAGAACTACCCTTTTCAATTGCCCACGCGCGAGGCATGCCGATTAGCGGGAGATTCCACTGTTCTTTGTATCGGGGATCGTTGGGGACGATTTCGGAGGCGAGCGTTTGGCGCAGATAGTTGAACTCGACAGCCTCAATCAAGGGATGTGACGAATAGTAGGCTTTTAGGGAACCGAGATTAGAAGAAGTCGAGAAACGCAAGAGATAGATGCGTTCAAGATTCGGATTCGCTGTCGGATTAGCGACATGAGGGAAAACGCGGGAAAAAGACTGAACCCCCATTTCGGAATGGAACATGCGAATCGCGGAACTTCCGTGCAGGCGATTAGCCTCCGCTTCGCCGTCAGGCGCCACTCGGATCAGGAGTTCGCCCCGTGTAACTTCCGACAATTGCTCCGGGGTCGGAAAACTGCTCCCCCCGGCCGATCCAGATAGCGGCAATAATACCAGCATCGCCAATGCCGAAATGACTAGCCTAGTTACGGATGGCGGGTTTAAACCATATACACGACGCAGAGCTTGGTTCACGGTGTTTTCCGGTTTGGTCGGTGAGGTAAGAAGAAGGGTAATTGCTTAGTTCAGTCCAGACCTTACGCGCTAACAGGAAATCGCGACCTGGAGATCGCTCCTACATTACGCTTAGGAATCTCTATCGCCTTCACTTTTCGTTCAGTTGATCGCTCATTATGCATTCGCTTGATCGCAGCACGTTGCAAAATTCGATTATTTCGTAAATCACGAGTTATCATGACAACTGCACGATGACAACGGTAAGGTCGTCCTCAAGCGGATTTCCGGAGCAGAAATCGGCTAACTCCGTATCCAGAGCAGTTATCATTTTGCGCGGAGAATGGAGTGCATGATTGTTCAGAAAGTGCTCCAGTGCATCGGTGCCATATTCGTCTTCTCCAGCTCCTCGCGCTTCTGTCAGACCATCGGAATAGAGAAATAGACGGTCTCCGGGTTGCCAGTTAATCTGTTCGGGTTCGGGTTGAAATCTCAAGCGTGTTCCCAGCGGAGGTAAACCATCCGTTCCTAATTCACTCCATCTTTGTTCTTCCGCGCGGTATATATAGGGGTGAGGGTGTCCCGCATTAGCGAACGTGAGGGTGTGATCGGAACGGTTAAGTATGAAATATGAAAAAGTCATCAACATACGCGTGTGGCGATAGTTTCGCACAATCTTATTGAGAGCGGTCAGCACAGAGGATGGCGATGGATCTATCTCCATTTGAAAATCAAACCCGCTGCTCACGACAGCAACTAACAATCCGGAGTAGAAACCGTGTCCTGCAACATCACCAATCGCCACGCTCACACTGCCATCGGACAGGTGGTAATAGTCGTAGTAGTCCCCGCCGACTTGTGCGGCTGGCTGGCTTTTTCCTGTCAAATGCATCCACTCCAGCGAAAAATCGCCCGTGGGAAGCATTGTTGTTTGAATCTCATGGGCACGTTTAAGATCGTACTCGTGTTGTTCCTGCCGGCGTACAGCGGCAATTTGGTATACCGTATCTTGTTTAATCTTCTGTCCCAATATCTGAAGTAAGCCACTGGCGACTTGCGGCGAGGTTGATAGCACCTGCTGAAAGTCGTCACGGTGAAGTTTTAAGAGTAGAGCGTCAGTTTTCGCCCGGACCATGGCGCTGTGAGGCGAATCGTCAAGCAAAGCCAACTCGCCTACATATTCACCTTCGATTCTCTCTCGTATTTCAACTGCGCCGGACCAAATTGCGACTTTTCCTTTCACAACAAGGTACAGGCCGTCTGCCAATTCGCCTTCATTAAAAAGAATGTCTCCTTCCGAAAGCCGGAGCATTTGCATTCTGTTACCCACTGTGCTCAATACATCTTGCGGCGCCCCCGCGAAGAGAGGTGTACCGCCGAGGATTGTCAATAGTTCTGCCGAGGATAACATTCGTTTAATACTCCCTGTATTTTTGTTCCTTAAAACCCTTACTGTTGAAAGACTGGATTATGCAGTCAACTTCTGGTAGAATACCCGACGCAGTATAATGTCATAGATTCCTTGAGGTGTAGCCGTGAACAAAATTATATTTGATACTGATATTGGTGACGATATTGACGACGCCCTTGCTTTGGCGTTTGCCGTCTTGAACCCGGAAATTGAGTTGGTTGGTGTGACAACCGTCTTTAAGAATACCGAAAAACGTGCCGAATTAGCGTGCTGCGTGCTGGAAGCATTGGACGAAACAAGCATTCCCGTTCATGTCGGAATCGGCAAAACCGTTCCGCAATCCATTCCGGATTGGGAGCGAATCGCGGCAGAACATCAGCCCAGACAGATGGAAATTCTGACCCGTCGGCAGCCATCAATTCAGCTGCGTCCGACACGGGCGGTTGATTTCATCATTGATACGATCATGTCGGGACAAGGCGACATTACCCTGGTTCCGGTCGGACCCCTCACAAATATCGCGGCAGCGCTTCTCGTAGAACCTCGGTTGATTCAGAAGACGAGGATTTGCTTGATGGGCGGCGCGATCGATCGGATTACGCCAGAGTGGAATGTACTCTGCGATCCGGAAGCGGCCCGGATTGTATTCGGCTCCGGTGCGGAGATTACCATGGTGGGGCTTGATGTGACGACCAAATGTAAGATGACGTACGATCAGGTAAAAGCAATTGGCGCAGTGCAGCATCCAATTAATGAAATCTGCTTTGAGCTAATCCATCTGTGGGGTGGTGATAACCCCGAGCCGCGTCCGACGCTTCACGATCCGTTGGCTGTCGCGTTCGTTGTTGATTCGACGCTGTGTGAAACGAAGGAACTGCGAATTGCCGTTGAAACCCGTGCCGATCATGTGCAGGGATTAACAGTCCCAATAGACGGGCGCCCGAACACTTCAGTATGCGTAGATGTCGATTCGGAGCGGTTCATGGACCATTTCCTTGGTACGTTAACGCATTCCTGAATCAGGGGATGATGGATTCTTCATCTCCGCTGTTGATGCAACAGTTCCAGAATATTCTGAAGTTCCGGATCATTCGGTCGGAGGCGATTCACCTCTTCAGCTTGAAGGATTGCGGCGTCCAACATTCCCACGTTGTAATATGCCCATCCCAGAGCGGCATGAATGATCGCCGAATCCGGCTCCAACTGTAACGCTTGTTGGTACTGCTCTATCGCCTTGCCATACTCCTTTTTGTCAATATGGACGTTACCTCGCTCAAAGTACGGATTAAGGTGACCGTCTAACAACAGGTGTGCGCTTTCGTTGGATTGGTGCATCTGTCCGCAACCGGCATAGAACAGAACGCAGCACAGAAATGCGAACATCTTCACCAATTCCACCATAACCCCCTCTTGACCACATAAGATAGCACTATCTAGGTTGAGTGTCAATCTGAATTTCCGATGAGGGGCCCAATCTGCAGTGACTATCATCGGATCGTGTAAGTGTTGTCTATTGACCATCCACCCAATTGCATCCCGCAGCAATTCGCTAGTTGGCTGAGCCCCTGAAAGTTGAGCCTTTACTCTCGCACAAGGAAATTTCTCTTGACAAAATGGAGATGTTGCTATATACTTTATGGGCTTATTGAGTCGTGGGTCCGGGCGGGTAGCTCAGTTGGCCAGAGCGACGGCCTTACAAGCCGTAGGTCACAGGTTCAAGCCCTGTCCCGCCTACCAATTAACGTGCAAATGCCATCCTATCGGACCCGTAGTGTAGCCTGGCTTAACACATCTGCCTGTCACGCAGAAGATCGCGGGTTCAAATCCCGTCGGGTCCGCCAGTTTGTATCTTACCTAAACCACAGGTTGTTTGGTCGTCAAACAGTCTGTGGTTTTTTATTATCCATACCATTCTTTCTCGCATGACGATAGTCCTAGTACGGAGGTTGCCCTCGTGTTAGACCTAAAATTCATTCGCCGGAACCCTGATGTCATACGAACTATGCTCGATCAACGGAGGATGGCTGCGCCTCTGGATCAGTTGCTTGAGATAGATAGTCACTGGCGCGAGACCGTCACCGGCGTGGAAAGTGCCAGGAATCATCAGAATACCATCTCAAAAGGCATTGCGCAACTTAAGATGAACAAGCAGGATGCCTCCGAACAAATAGCGGAGATGAAAAAACTCTCTCAAGAACTGAAGAGTTTGAACAAGCAGTCAAATGACCTTAGGCAACAGATTGATGAGATGCTATTGACGATTCCGAACCTGCCGGATTCAAGCACTCCGATTGGAGTCAGCGAGGAAGATAACGTAGAAATCAAGCGATGGGGTACTCCGAGAACCTTCGACTTTGAACCGAGACCGCACTGGGAACTTGCAGAGGAATTGGATATTGTAGATTTTAGACGGGGCACAAAAATCGCCGGAAGCAACTTCATACTGTTCAAAGGTCTTGGCGCGAGGCTAGAGCGAGGGCTGATTAACTTCATGATTGATTTGCACGTTTCCAAACACGGTTATACGGAGATATCTCCGCCGTTTCTCGCCAATCGCCGAACAATGACCGGGACCGGACAGTTACCGAAATTCGAGGAGGATATGTATCGCTGCGACCGGGACGAAGAGAATGAAGATAGCGATCTCTTTCTTATTCCAACTGCCGAAGTACCGGTCACAAATATCTTTGCGGGTGAAATTTTGGATGTTGACGATCTTCCGATTTATTACGTCGCGTATACGCCGTGTTTCCGGCGGGAAGCCGGATCGTATGGACGGGAGACACGCGGGTTGCAGCGCCTTCACCAATTCGACAAAGTCGAAATGGTGAAGTTTACACTTCCTGAAAAGTCTTACGATGAACATGAAGTCCTACTGCGCGATGCCGAGGATGTGCTTCAAGCTCTTGGTCTTCCCTACCGGGTCATTCAACACTGTTCCGTCGAGTTGTCGTTCGCGGCAGCGAAATGTTACGACCTTGAGCTTTGGGCGCCGGTAGATCAGAAATACAATCTGGAGATTTCGTCGTGCAGCAATTTTGAAGCCTTCCAAGCTCGCCGCGCGAATATCCGTTTTCGCCGTAAACCACATGCAAAAACCGAGTTTGTTCACACGCTCAATGCTTCGGGCACTGCCTTGCCTCGATTGGTTATCGCGATTCTTGAGAATTATCAACGAGAGGATGGAACGGTACAGATACCGGAGGTGCTCAAGCCGTATGTGGGCGGCATCGATCGAATTTCGTCGAGTCGTGTATCGGAATAAAGTTGATTTCGATTTGCGCAGATTCAATGTGATCCGGAGGAATGAATGGACGAGAACAAAGGTTACGCGAATCCCCAACTGCTAATCTCGCCCAAGACGCTGATTAACAAGCTTGGTGACGAATCGTTTTGTATTGTGGATACGCGACCTACGCATGAGTACGCCGGCGGGCACATTCCCGGCGCGATACACTTGGATCTGTATTCGCTTAGCTTGAATGACACGAGCGAGAGACCTTTCAAGGCGTTCATGTGGACAATTTCGTACCTTCTGCGACAGCGTGGAGTCGATCCAACCAAGACGATCATTTGGTATGAAGATGTCTCGGGCATCTGTTCCGCTAGGGGATTTTGGTTCTGCGAATACCTTGGGCACGAGGATGTTCACGTGTTGGATGGCGGATTCAATGCCTATGTCGCGGCGGGTGGGAGCGTGAGCGTCGAAGCAGACGCGCCTCCGGAAGTTGAGGCGTTCCCGGAGATTCCGCAGTCTCATACGCATCTGGACGCGGATGCAATCCACGGATTGCTTGAGGACGCCGACTTCGCAGTCCTTGATACGCGCACCGACGACGAACACTATGGGCGAGTTGCACGCTCCGCACGCGGCGGTGCGATTCCAGGGTCTATCCACATTGAGTGGCGTAACAATCTTGACGAAGCAGGGGCGTTCAAGCCTGCTCCGGAACTCCGCGAACTGTATCAATCGGCAGGGATAACGCCCGAAAAACGCGTTGTGTGTTACTGACAGGGCGGCTACCGCTCTTCCAACGCCTACCTGGCGTTGCGACTCCTAGGGTATCCAAGGATTAGCAACTATCTGGGGTCGTGGAAAGAGTGGGGAGATCGGCTGGATGTGCCGATCGAAATTCCAACGGAGTAGTAGATAACGCAAGTTGCTACCTATTACAGAGAAACCGAGTTTTTGGTTCACGTTCGCTAAATTATAGGTAAATTAGCCCGATTTTCGTGAATCTCGTGTTTCCACGTTGGAAAAAACTCGGTTTCTGTGCCCCTGTCGAACAAGGTGGCAACTTGGGTTAGATAACAAAGATAAAGCCGCTGTCTCGCTCAAGGATGGGGCTAGAAGCCCGACCTACAGAAAGAGACGCAACTTAGGTAACCGGACGCAGTGGATTTGGCGATTCACTGCGTCCGGTGATTGAGTCGCTTTAACACACGTTCGCTAGATTGTTTGTGTCGCAATACTACTGTAAGATATCTTCAATCGCCAACGGACTATCTGCCATTTCTTGGTTTGCAGTCTCCAGTTTCTCGCGGCTTGATACCACGCATACCGCCCCCCGACTCAGTTTGGACTCAAGCAGTTCCAAGAGCGCACGTTTGACGGATTGAGGCGTGCCAGTCTTGAGACGCGCGTAACGCTCTTCCCGCTTTTCAGCTGTCAGCCCCGTGAGGTGACGATGAAGCGCATCACTCGTTGCCTCGTTCGGCCGAATCGGCTGTTCATCGTTCTTCGCCGTGGCAATAATTGCACGATCAATGTCCGTTTGTGTCCACTGAGTTTCACGAACAAAGTCGGTCACTCCGTTAAACACGTGGAGCGTACGACTGATGTGGGGGTCGCTGTATGAACCGAGATACAGTGTCCGACCAAGCGGGCTGTACGTGAACCAGGCGCCATAGGCGTTGCCCTTAAAGCGAATCTCGTTCATAATGTAGTCGAGACGGACGATGTGGGCTCCAAGTGTTAGCAGTGTCTGATCGGGGTGTGAAGCGTGCGGTGCGGGAATGACTTGGGCACAGTGTGCGACTTGGATTGGTCCAGCCAATCCCTCACGCGGCGGAGTTTCAAAGGAGGTAAACCCAACCGGAATTTCAGTAATTTGTTCGTTTCGCATTTTTCCCACCCAGTCCGACAACGTCCCGGAAACGGTTTTGAAAGCGGAATCCGAGCCTGTGAAGCTAGCGGTTACCCGTCCGCGTACCAGCAGAAAATCTCGAATTTCCTCGATCTTGTCCATCAAATCGCCGCTTTGTTCATCAAAATGAGCGTTCAACTCCTCGCTTAACGAAAGTTGAGGCAAGCCGGAAACCTGCTCGTTCAGATAACTTTCAGGAGTTAGACCGCGCGCGGCGTGATACATCGCGGTGCTGGAGCCATTGTGCACCATGTCCGTGCGGTATCTAGCCCGGCTCTGGACAAGCACGTCGCGAAGTCGCTCCGAGTCCCTCGGGTCTAAGCTGAACAGTAAGTCATGCAGCACGTTCAACGCCGGATTAATCTGGTCGTCAAGCGCCTTAAGTTGAAATCGCATGTGCCGCAGAGACTGATTCTCGTTGGAAGCGTGTGTCCCAAATCCAGGAGCGCATCCAATCCCGCCTGTAGTAGCTGCCACACGCCGCGCCATCTGCTCGTAGTTCATCCCCGCCGCACCTAACTTGCGGATAGCTTCAGCATAGCGCGGCAGATATTTCCAGAGGTGTTCCGGCAACCCTTGAAGGTTGAAATTCAGAATCAGATAGTTGATACCGTTTGCGAATACATCGTTGTGAAGTAAATCGACACCATGGACATTTTCAACCGTCGTCGGAATGTGCGTTAGACGGTTGGGAAGATCAGTGACTTTGAGTTGGGGGAGTTTTGCCAGCGCTTCGGGAGCGTTCGGCTCGCTATTGAGTCGGTCTAGTTCCTCGGCGTCCGCCGCAATCTGATCCATCTCGGCATCCGAGAATTGCGAGCGAACTTTTGCCATGCGCTCGGCGAACTCGGTATCAACGCGCCCCTGCATCGCCCTATCCGGTTTCACGACAGCGGTTAATTTATGTGGATTTTCAATCAGTCTTTCTCGGATGAGTCGATTAAAGAGAGACGGTTCAGCCTCGTACTTACGTTTACAGGTTGACAGATGCTCTGCCATCGGTAGGAATGTGAGCGGGTCTGTGCCGTAAATCCATGTTGAGATTACCCGATCCAGCATTTCCAAAGGAAACATGGATCCGATTTCGAGGAAGTGGTAAGCCGCCTGCTGGAATGCGGCTTCCGCCAATTCCGGTTCAATCTGGTTATTAGCGACTTCGGAGAGCGTATCGGTCACCAAGTTTGCGAAGGCATCGACACGGTCGGGTTCGCTGCCTTTCAACCCAATGCGAAAGTTACCTTCCAGTCCCACCGATCCCGCCCCAGAATAGATCAGATCCGCTCCGAGTTTTGATTCGATGATTGCCTTTTTCAACGGCGCCGCTTCGTTACCCAGCAAAATCAGGCTCAAAATGTGCATCAACACGGCATCTTCGGGATCAGTTGCGTCACCTGCAAGCCACTGAAGCATTAGATAGGTTTTTTCTGTGAGCGGTTCATCGGATGCAACCGGATAGGTGTCGGTCAGTGATCGGGGTTCTTCCCAGCGCGGCTGTCGAGTGATGTTCACGTCCGGGTGTTGCCGATTAAATCCTCTGAGTCTCTCGTCAAGGAACGCCAAATACTCGGTCGTCGGAATGTCTCCGTAGAAGAAGAAATAACCGTTGCTGGGGTGATAAAAGATGTTGTGGAAATGCTTTAAAGCGGAATAGGTCAGATCGGGTATTGCGACCGGATCCCCGCCGGACTCATTGCTATAAATCGTGTCCGGCAGCAGTCCTCGCGTGACAGAGCGGTACATCAGCGATTCGGGATCGGAGAACGCCCCCTTCATCTCATTATAGACGATCCCGCTGACTGTCAGATCGCCCGTGCGGTTTTCCGGATCCGCCGGAGCGAGATGGTGGCCTTCACGTTTGAAGGTCTGTTCCGTCAGCAACGGATGAAAAACCGCATCAAAATATACTTCGGCGAGATTAAATAGATCTTGTTTCACATTGCTTGCGACGGGGTAGTAGGTACAATCCCAACCGGTCATGGCATTGATAAACGTCGCCATGCTCATCTTAATCATCTCAAAGAACGGTTCTTTGACCGGATATTTGCGCGAACCGGCGAGCACACTGTGTTCAAGGATGTGCGGCACTCCGGTGTCATCGGACGGAGGCGTGGGGAAACTGATGGAGAATAGGTTCTCGGCGTCGTCGGCGTGAAGATGCATCAGTCTTGCGCCACTCGGCTCGTGTTCAATCTGATATGCAACGGCGCGCAACTCTGCGAGTGGAGTAATTGCTTTTACCTCAAAGTCGTCAATACGCTCGCCCACTTGCAGTGTCAGTTCTGGAGTTTCGGGCATTCAAATCTCCTTAAAATTGAAATGAACAGTTTCTTTAGTTATCGGATATAGCGATTAGATGATTTCGTGTGCGGAAGAACAGAGTTCCTTCGGATATTGCCGGGGTTGCCATACAGATGTCTCCCATGGTATTGGTCGCGAGGACTTTGAATTCTGGTTCTGCCTGAACGACGTAGATGTCCCCATCTTCGCCCGTAATAACCAGTCCTATGTCAAATCGGTTCAATTTGCACCGGACAAACCTTCAGTTCGGCAGTGTGTGTAATCGGATCATAGCCGGAACCCGTCAGGATATTGACCGGTACATCGCTGAAACTGAAACTGGCGAAAACGGTGCCGCGGGGCGACCGCTTCGTGCTTTTTACCCTAATCTTCACCGATCCGCGCCGACTGGACATCTTGCACCAGTCGCCATCGATAAGCCCCCACTCTGTTGCATCGGCGGGATGCACTTCAAGTGTCTCCTCCGATAGTAGATAGTCGATACCCTGGGCACGGCCCGTCTGCGTGCGCGTATGGTAGGACACAAGGCGACGCCCAGTCGTAAGCCAAACCGGAAATTCGTCGTTTATTGTCTCCGCGGGATCGCGGTAGTTTACAATCGAGAAGATTCCGCGTCCATTGATGAACTCGCCTTCGTGCAATCGCGGGGTGCCCGGGTGGTCGTCATAGGGAACGGGCCATTGATATTCACCCGCCTCAATTCGTTCCCAATCGAGACCTGCGTAGATAGGAGAAACACTACATAGTTCGTTGAAAATATCCTTGGGCGATTCAAAGTCGAATCCGTTGAACCCGAGCCGTTTGGCAATCTGGCAAATAGCCCACCAATCGGGTTTTGCCTGTCCCTGCGGCGATACTGCCGCGCGCATCCGCTGCACTCGCCGTTCGGTGTTGGTCTGCACACCGTCAGTTTCCGCCCATGCGGTCGCAGGGAGGACGACATCGGCGAGTTGTGCTGTCTCTGTCAAGAAGATATCGATTACCACGAGATGGTCAAGGCTGCGAAGCGCATGCTCACAATGCTCCCGATTCGGGTCGGAGAGAAGGGTGTTCTCTCCGTCAATTAGCATTGCCCGAATCTGATCGCCGCACAGATCGAGCGCCGTTACTTTGGTAATACCCTTTTCAAGATCGATTGTCGTACCGTAAAGCTCCCTGAATTTCTCTTGATTTGCGGTGTCGGTAACCGGCTGGAATCCGGGGTAATTGTTGGGAAGAGCGCCGCTGTCTCCGGCGCCCTGGATGTTGTTTTGGCCGCGCATCGGGTTTATGCCGGTGCCTTCTCGTCCGATGTTTCCGGTCATCAATGCGAGATTGCAGAGACTTTGCACATTTTCAACCCCGCAGATGTGTTCGGTAATACCGAGCGTATAGTAAATTGCGCCTTTATCCGTCTCGCCGTACCAAATCGCCGCGGTTTCAATGTCCTTCGCCGGCACATTCGTGATATTCTCCGCCCACTCGGGCGTGAACTGCGTGATGTGCTCGAAGAAGTCATCAAATTCAGTCGTTCGATTGCGGATAAATTCGTCATCCATCAATCCTTCGCGTGCGATTACGTGCGCCATGGCAAGCAGTAGTGCGGAATCCGAGCCCACTCGCAACGGGAGATAGAGATCCGCCATTTCGGCGAGTTTAATTCGCCGCGGATCTGCCACAATAAGTTTTGAGCCGCGTGCCACCGCCTTCTTGATGCCCGTGGCGGCAACCGGGTGGCATTCGGTCATATTCGTTCCAATGCAGAAAATCACGTCCGGTTTCTGCATGTCAACGAGCGGATTCGACATCGCGCCTCGTCCGATTGTGGCTGCCAGACCGGCAACCGTCGGCGCGTGTCAGGCACGGCTACAGTTATCAATATAGTTCGTCCCGAAGCCTGCGCGAATAAACTTCTGCATCATGTAAGCCGCTTCACTCGGCGCGCGGCCGGAAGCGACTCCGTAAACGCTGTCTCGTCCGTATTTCGTGTGGACTCGTCGAAACCCTTCGGCGGCACGGTCAAGCGCTTCATCCCACTCGGCCTCGTGTAACTCTCCATCTTGCCCGCGGACAAGGGGCGTCGTCAGCCGATCGGAGTGCTGAACAAAGTCGAAAGCGAATTGTCCTTTGACGCAGAGCGCTCCTTTGTTCGCCGGGCCATCCATAGCCGGCTGGACGCCAACGATGTTCTCGTTCTTGGTCAGAACATCAACCGAGCACCCCACGCCGCAGTAGGGGCAGATGGTGCGAGTTTTTTCAATTTCGCCGGGCAGGTCAACCGCACGCATCGCCTTCTTGTCGCCAAGTGCCCCGGTTGGGCAGGTCTGAATGCACTGTCCACAGAAGGTACACGCGGATTCCTTTAGCAGTCCGTTAAACTCCGTGGTAATTTGCGTATGAAACCCTCTGTTCATGATGCTAATTGCATAGTCCCCCTCCTGTTCGGCACACACGCGCACGCAGCGGTAACAAGAGATGCAGAGGTCGTAATCACGCAAGATAAACGGGTTGGTGTCGTCTACGTTGCTCTTGCCAGACTGTTTGCCCTTGAAGCGCCCATTTCGTGCCCCGTAGGAATCGGCAAGCGCCGAGAGTTCTTGAGAAGCGTAGCCTCGAAGCGCATCGACCTCCGTCTCGGGGTTTTCCGACGCAACCATTTCGAGCAGTGTTTTTCGATATTTGTCTATTTTCTCCGTCGCCGTTTGGACGACCATGCCGGATGTCGCCTTCGTTGTACATGATGCAACAGGATTCTGCGACCCTTCAAGTTCAACCACACAGAGTCGGCATCCTCCGAAGGCATCAAGGCGGGAATCGTAGCATAGCGTAGGAATGTCTTTGCGATTACGGGTTGCAACCTCGTAAATTGTTTCGCCATCCACGAAACTCACTGTCTCTCCGTCAAGCGAGATTGTATTTAACCTTTTTTCTTCATCGTTTGAACTCATCGGAGCTATTCCTTTCTCTGTTGCCTGCCTGACGCTGTGTGGTTCGTGTCTTTCTCGCGATTCGGATGCAAAGGATTCATTGCGATGTGCGTTATATAGGTGAAATCAAATTTGTTTACTGTAAGCACCGGGTATAGCGCAGATGCGGGGACTTCAAGCAGGGGCCCATCCACCGGGGTCGACCTCCAACGTTAGGTATTTTCTAAAATCGGCAGTGTGCCGCTGCAATTCGTCGACTGTCAAACCCGCCCCACGTAGGCCTTTACGCCATGCTCCACGGTCAACTGTCCCAATGACGAAGTAACCGGTATCACCGGCTTTGAACCCGTTCTTGCCGAAATGGTTCGCCAATTCTGCTTCCAATTTGTCTTGATGCACAATGACTACATCACACTTCGGACAAAAACGAGTGGTCATGCCTAACGCGATGAGATCAATACGTTCAACGTGAATGAGCAAAGGAAACTTACGCAGTCGGTTTGCCTCTTCACACTGAGGGCATTTCGTGCAGCGGAAATTCAAATGTGGATTGAGAATGAACGCGTAGCGCGGCTTCAGTCTGCCGAAATTTTGCGGACCGTATTCTATGCTCAAGAGTGATCTGTTGACTTCGGCTCGATCAAAAACCTCGGGGTCAAATTCTCCGCCAACCCAACGTAACAAATGAAGATGCTCAGGGTGTTCTGAATCGGTAATCGCTTCCAGGAAATCGGAATACGCAAATATACCTCCGCTATCTTCAGGCGGACAAGCGCGCTTACCCTTGAGGCAAAAGGGATAGGATACCCCGTCTTCGGGTGCCAGTATCTTTTCAAGTGTAATCAAATGCCTCCAATCATCGCCAAAATCGTACTGATAGACAAATTTTTGATTGGGGCGCGAAACGACTTCGCTCAAAACCACATCTTTCTCATCTATGACATCAAAGTCCGGAAAGTTCGGGTCAGGTGGGCCGTAGGTGAGATCGCGGACTTCGAACTGATGCAGATGAGAATTCGACCAACCCATGGCTATTTGTAGGATGCGGTGGAGTGCCTCTAGAGTCGTATCACTCAGAACCTGTATTCTTCGCCAGATAGGAGGTTGACTGTACTGAAGAACAGCCTTAAGCTGATAAACGCTGGATTCAGGTGTCCGTCGCTGTTCAGACATTATACTTCCTCTTGGTTCTCATTTGGTGGAATTTATACCATTTCTCTAAAATGCTTGTGCATTGATCGCGTGAATCAGGTCAAGAAATTTGCGTGGAGCGGAACAAGAAGCCTCGTCTCCGCGCAAAGCCGGCGGGGCAAGATGGGATCCCTATCGTGCTCCTTGTTCAGTCGCTTGAGGGATCTCTATCGCACTCACTATCCGTTCGCTTGATCCCCGCTGGGGCTGTTAGAGGCTGGTGCGCAGTGCGCACCCTACAACTGTACTTTTCAAACAGGTTCTAAGGGGTGGAAAATCGCTACTTCAGTGAGTTCGTAGGGCAATAAACTGCACCGCCGCGATCTTATTGAGAATTCAACCGCGTAATTCCTAATAAGGGCACAAATTATATTTTGCCCTCAACATGTCGCTCGACCTGCCTCGGGAAGTATCGTATTAGGCTGTCGGCAATCAGTGGAGCAGCCATGCCTAGACCGCAGGCACTCGTGGCTTTCATCGCCTCGCTAATATCATTTACCTCCCCGAGCCATTCCTCCATATCCATCGGACCGGCATTCCCCGCCAACCGTTCAGTGAGGCGTTGCGTTCCAATCCGACAGGGGAAACATTTTCCGCACGATTCTTCAGCGAAGAATTCCATTGCATTATGCGCCGTACTTAGAATGTCTCGACTATCGTCGAAAACGATAATCCCGGCGGCGCCTAGCATTGATCCTTTTGCCTTTACACTTGGCTCATCCAGTGTTACCTCAAGGTCATTTGCAGCAAGGAAGCCTCCTGACAACCCCGCCATGGTGACCGCCTGAATGGAACGACCTCTTTGCGCGCCACCTGCCCAGTCGTAAAGCAGTGTTGTCAGCGGCAATCCGAACGGCACCTCGTAGTTGCCGGGCCTCTGAATATCGCCCGACAGACTGATGACCTTCGTGCCGGCGTGACCATTTAACCCCAGTCCGCGATACCATTCCGCTCCACGTCGAAGGATTTGCGGCACCGAAACGAGTGTCTCAACATTATTGACTGCGGTCGGGAGGTTCTCAAATCCGTGGGTTACCGGATAGGGCGGGCGATTCCGTGGGAACGGATGTTTGCCTTCAAGACTGTTCAGAAGCGACCCTTCTTCGCCACAGATGTATGCCCCGGCGCCGCGCCGAATGTGGATTTGAAAGTTAAAGTCGGTCCCAAGGATGCAGTCGCCGACGAACCCCGCTTCCTCCGCCTCGGCGATTGCGCGTGCAAGGATATTGAGAGTTTCCGGATATTCGTATCGAAGATAAATGAAACCGCGCTCGGCGCCAGTCGCGTATGCGGCTAACGTCATACCCTCAACAACCGCATGCGGGTCGTAATCCAAAATCGCCCGGTCTTTGAAACATCCGGGCTCACCTTCATCAGCATTACAGACAATGGTCTTTGGTTCTCCGGGCGCTTCCGCCACCGACTTCCATTTTAGACCGGTGGGAAAACCGGCACCCCCGCGTCCTGCCAACTTGCTATCGACAATGAGTTCGATGACGTTGGCGGGGGTCATCTCGTTTATCGCGTGAGTTAGTCCTTCGTAGCCTTCAGTTCGCCGGTATCCTTCTATGGTAGATCTACCGTGTTCTCGGATGGATGCGAAAACACACTCCTCAATTCCGCCGGGATTTGGCGGCGGCAGCGGAGAGGGGGCCGATCGTAAAGTCTCAAGACTCGTGCCGGTCAACACCGAGCCCCCACGAAGAACAGGCACAACATCGTCACACCGACCCGCGCACGGCATCGACGTTGCACCGTTATCCTTAAGCGCATCAAGGATTTCTCGTCCACCGGCTAGGCAGCATACAGGCCCCGTACATACCCTTGGCGCAGTCTGTCCCGGAGAGCTGCGGGAGAAGTGATGGTAGAAGGTGACGGTACCGAACAGGTTTGCCAGAGGAATTCTAAGCCCGACAGCCACATCCCGAAGCGCCTCCTCCGCGATGAATCCGTCTCGATCGTGGAATTCATGGAGCAGAGGGAGCAGGGGTGCCGGTTCCTCCCGCCATCTGTCTATTAGTTCCTGGTTAGTGGGGGTTGCCATTGTGTAGTCGATAATCGATTGCGAGAAGAAAGCAAATCCAAGCGTTACGCATTAGCCCTTTTGGATGCCAAAGCTAACCGGTACTGCTAAATGGTAGCAATTTTTACGCAGTGGGTCAACACGAATTTTTTCAAGGGGGTGCGTTGGCGGTGTTTTAGACTCTGCATCAGTGAGAAATGCTAACAATAGAAATCCCACTAACATTCAAAGAGCTATTTTGGAGAGGTGTTTAATGGGTATTCGATTTGGATGGGGAATTGCGGTGTCACTTGTCCATGTTCGATGAACTGCCGTGAATAAACAAGCCGCAGGGTAGTGATGGACGAATATGCCCGCGCATTAGCCGGAGTTGGGTAGGTAGATTGCGGTAATGGATAGGTATCTATACCGTGCGCTGTCAGAAATTGCGCTTTTCAAGATTTAAGGCTTGCTTCGCCGATTATAGAGACAGCACCAAGCGAACGAATATTGAATGGGGTAACGTCCGCAGTTTCCACCTGTGGGATTCCTATCGGGCTCATTATTCATTCGCTTGATCTCCTCTGGGGCTACCAAGATTAAATAGGTAGCGATTCGGAGATCGCTCCTACAAAATAAGCAATTCTCAGCAGCGTGGAGTATAGTTCATTTAGAATCGGGTTGTGTGCGCGATGGATTCACTTCCCGTCCACGCGTTTCATCGTCCTGAGTCGCCGTACCTGGATCAACTTTCTGTGGTGGATTGCTTGGTGTGCTCGATTCAATCTCCTTATCTGGCGATGCCGCAAGCACGGACACAGGATCCACAGCAGGTCGTCGTACTTGAGGCGCGGGTGGATCTTTGGCGCGAAGTACCTCAGCACCCACCAAGTCTTTGAAGTCTACCAAGGCTGTTTCTAGATACTTGCCGTTAACGTAACTCAATGCTATAATCAAGACGGTGTACATCACTGCAACAGTCAGGACGACGATGACAGTCGTAATCACTATTTGCTTCACATTAACGTCAGCAAGCATGATGTTGTCCTCCTTTAGGATAAGCGGAAACGGAACAAAGAAACGCAGTGTCCCTTACCGGGCACTGGTCACTGACTACTAGGCACTGTCTTAATTTCGTAGTCAATCAGTTCGGCGTAGCCATCGAGCGTTTCTATTTTCACGGGACCGACGCCTGGAGCAAGCCACATTGTTTGCAACTTCAGGTTGTACTTTAACATCGGAACAAGGACAGCTAGTTCTTTATTAATCTCATCTTCCAAATGCTCAAGGAACGACTCGCTTATTTCTCTATGACGCATGACTATTCCCGCGCCTATTTCATACACTAGCGTTTTGACGGGCGTTGCCTCTGCGCTGTATTCAAGTTTTAGACAGTTCTCGAATCTGCCCATGGACGTCGTTACCACGGGTTCAAAAGACGTATTTTCCCATATACGCACTTTAACTTCATAACCGTGGGCGTAATTCCCGGGGTGAGTGTGGTCGTGTCCAGTTATCGTCATATGGATTGCTTTTTTCCGCTGGGGGTAATCGGCTGGCAAATGCAGCAAAGTAAAATCACTGTGCTTAGTAACGTTTATTTTGGCGTAAAACAGGTAGATTAATTTGAAGATGTTGCCGGGGCCTCTAACTGTGGTCCACACTCGATCACTGTATTGCTGGCGTCTCCCCCATCTCGAAGGATTCTCGTTGCTTTGCAGGACAGTTTGCCAAACAGCGTCGTTTATGTCGTTTAACTTGGCTTGGAGAAAAATGCCGTCCGCGGCAACCACATAGGTAGGTGATTTGATAAACATGGGATGCGTGTCCGCGAGCGGCGGATGGTAGCTGAAAGAATGATAGGTCTCGTGCAGGTTACTTTCCGATTGGGCGACCTCGCGCGACCATTCTGAGCCGTCGGGATTACGGTAAACCCAGCGGTTGCCGACCGTCATTGGATAATAGGGGATAGCTATAGGCACGTCGTTAATGGGTTTCTCGTCTCCCACGGCCTCGGCCATCGGTTTATCCACGGATTCCTCTCCGCCGCACCCGGACATCAATAGGATGAAACAGAGAAAGGCGAGTTTCCTAGTCCTGCTCCTCAGCGGGAATTGCCTATTGAACAAACGGCGTATAGACATTTTTGCCTCCCGACTCCAAGCGTCACTATAACCTTTCCAAAGGCTCACATGATTTCTCCACTTCGTTGAGTCGTTAGCAAACTATTCTCCCTCACTGGCCACTGGTCACTAATCACTGGCCACTGCCTTAATTTCGTAATCAATCAATTCGGCGATGCCATCGGGAGTTTCAATTTTGACGGCACCAATGCCTGGGGCAAGCCACATCGTTTGCAGATTCAGGGTTTGCATTAGACTCGAGAGTAGCTTTGTTAGTTCGCCGTTAAGCTCATCTTCTAAAAGCTCAAGGAACGCGTTGTGTTCTTTTCTAGTGCGACTGGCCCACAAATCGACTGGTTTGTACACCAGCGTTTTTACAGGCGTTGCCTCCACGTCGAATTCAATTTTCAGGCAGTTCTCGAATCCGCCTATGGACGTCGTTACCACGGGTTCTATAGTCGTATTTCCCCAGATACGCACTTGAGTTTCAAAACCGAGGACGTAAGCGTCAGGGGTAAAGTTGTCGTTTCCAGTTATCCTCATATGAATTACTTTTCTCCGCTGGGGGTAATCGGGCGGAAAATTCAGCAGAGTAAAATCACTGTGCTCTGTGACGCGTATTTGGGAATAAAAAAGGGAGACTAAAATGTCGTTATGCTTTTTTCGTATGCTCCAAACGCCGTTGCGGAACCCTCGCCTTATGGACCAGCCCGAGAAATTGCCTTGGCTAAGCAGAACAATTTGCCAAACAGCGTCGTTCATGTCGTTTGTCCTGGTATGGAGGATAATACCGGCTGGGTCAACGACCGGGTCAACGACATAAGTAGGCGATTTGATAAAATTGGGATCCTCCCCCGCTAGTGGCGGATCATAGGTGAAAGAATAGTAGAAAACGTGCTCAATAATTTCCGATTGGGCGACCTCGCGCGACCATTCGGAGCCGTCGGGATTACGGTAAACCCAGCGGTTGCCGACTGTCATTGGATAATAGGGGATAGCTATAGGCACGTCGTTAATGGATTTCTCGTCTCTCACGGACTCGACTACCGGTTTGTCCACGGATTCTTCTCCGCCGCACCCGGACATCAACAGGATGAAACAGAAAAAGGCGACTCCCCTAGTCCTGCTCCTCAGAGGGAATTGCCTATTGAAGAAAGAATGTATGGACATATTTTGCCTCCTCAAACCGAGCGCCAGTATAATCTTTCCACTCTGTTGGGTATTGGGCAAACTCTCTTTCCTTACATACTGGTCACTGACTACTAGGCACTGCCTTTACCTCGTAGTCAATCAATATTGTCGTGCCCTCGGCACTCTTTATTCTTACCGGTCCAACCCCAGGCGCCAACCACGCCGATTCCAACCCTAATTTTGGCATCATATGCGTCAATAGAGTTGTCAATTCCTTGCGAAGCTCTGTTTCCATATGTTTGCGGCGCATTATCTTTACGTTTTCTTCTGGAACTTCACTCCAATCTGCGAATCCTATAGTCTTGACTGATGGCGGCTTCGCCTCGTATTGAATGTTAAGACAATCTTCAAATATGCCTGCAGGCGTCACAATCGAATACAGGTCTTCAACGCTTCCCAGAATCGCCACATCGGATTCAAAAGAGTGGTGCATGAAAGCCATCTCCGAGGAGCCGCTCAATCTAATAGTGAGCATCTCCCACGTCTGACCGGGAACAAGCGGCAAACGAAGCAGGATTCCCGAATCACTATGCAAAACCCCGCTTGCGCTGTAATTATTCAAGAAGGCTAATCCCTCTTTCCGTGTTTGCCACACACCGTTTTCGAATCTTTGAACCCAATGCCAGCGTGGTAAGTTTTCTTCGTTGCTCTCGCGAATTGTATTCCGAATCGCATCATTGATGTCGCCGATTTTGACCTTGAGGAAAAGGCTATCGGGGGTTGCTGTGTACATGGGCGCTCGGAAAATTGCGAATTGATTGTCTTCGATTGGCGGATCATAGCTGAAGTAATGGTAACTGCGCGAACCTACTTCCTCGGTTTTGACCACTTCACGCGACCATTCAGAACCGTCACGATTACGGTACACCCACCGACTCCCGGCTGTCATTGGAAAGTAATTGGTGGATGTGGATACGATTTCGTCAGGCTTGCTATCTTCAACGGGCTTTTCGGCTATGGGACTGTTTATGGTTTCGTCTGCGCACCCGGCACTTAACAGGAAGGCAATAAAAGCAGTGGCTAGTGGCCAGTGGCTAGTGACCAGTGAAAAGAGACCCACCCTCTGTCTTTTTCGCGGCGACTTCGATTTAGAATATTCAGGTATAAACATTGGTGCCTCCTTAATCTCGTTGGGGACAACGCTGCGATTGGTTGTCTGTAGAGAACGTCTTACCGACCACTAGCCACTTGCCTCGGATTGCTGCCTTTCTTGACATCGTATGAGATTAATTCCGAGATACCGTCTGCGCGTTCTATTCTTACCGGTCCGATGTCCGGTGCTAACCACACGGCGCCCAACTGCATTCTCGGCAATCCGTCCCTGAAGAGCGTTGTCAACTCTTTGCGTAGCTCCGCTTCAAAAAGGTCGAGTTTCCTTTGTTCAAATACAACCCAACCCGTGTTAAATTCTGTCGTTTCGAGGGCCAACCGCGTCATCTCGTATCGAATTTTAAGACAGTTCGCGAAGGCGCCTGCGGGTGTGACGACCGGTTCCGGCTGTCCCGCTATTCCCGAAATTGTAATGTTGGCTTCAAATGAGTGAGTCTCTCCGACCCCGTCTACGCGCCAGAAGGGGGCGAAATACCTAGTTCCGCTCACACGGACATCGATCGCTTTCCACCTCCGATAGGGAACGAGAGGAATACGAAGCACTGTCAATTCACTATTCCAAACCACACGTGCGTCATACCCATGTAAAAGCATTAAGGCATCGTTGTTTATTTCCTGTAACTCCCTTCCGTCACGAACTATAGTTTCGAGTTTCCTCAATCGGCATACTGCGACAGCGCGCTCGCCTTCAGTACGACATCTTGTCCCAGTAACCCATCTGTTAGGAGGTACTCGTCCGCTTTCGAAGATTGTTTGCCGAACAGCGTCGTTAAGATCGCTCATCTTGATTTCGTATATAAGCCGCCCATCAAGGGTTTTTACATAAGGAGTTGGTGTATAGGTGGGAGTCTCGGAAGAGTCCAATTGATCGTCGTCAATTAGGGGACTGTAACTGAAGAAATGGTAAAGATGCGAGCCAACTTCCTCGGTTTTGGTCACTTCTCTCGACCATTCGGATCCGTCGGCGCTGCGGTAAACCCACCGGCTGCCAAGGGTCATTGGAAAATAGATAGAAGACATTGGCACGAGATCTTCGGTTTCTGTCGTACCATTGACACTTCCGCCCAAAGGGGCGTTGATACTTTCATCTCCACAACCGTACATTAATAGGATGAAACAGAGAAAGGCGAGTCCCCTAGGTCTACTTCTCAGCGGGAATCGCTTTTTGAAAAAACGATGTATGGACATTCTTGCCTCCTCAAACCAAGCGCCAATTGAATCTTTCCAAAGGTTCACACAATCTTTCCACTCCGTCGAGTCATGGACAAACCCTTTTCCCTTACTGGCCACTGGTCACTGACCACTAGGCACTGCCTTTACCTCGTAGTCAATCAATACTGCCATCCCCTGTGCGCTCTTTATCCTTACCGGTCCAACCCCAGGCGCCAACCACACCGATTCCAACCCTAGTTTCGGTATCACGCTCGTCAACAGTGTTGTCAATTCTTTGCGAATCTCTGCTTCCATATGTTTGCGGCGCTTTATCTTTACGTTTTCTGACGCTTCTGCCTGATCTGTGAACTCTGAGGTTCGGACCGATGGCGGCTTCGCCTCGTATTGGATGTTAAGACAATCTTCAAAGATGCCCGCGGGCGTCGCAACCGAATGCCGGTGTCCAACGCTTCCCAGAATCTCCAAATCGGATTCAAAGGAGTGGTGCATGAAAGCCATCTCCGAGGAGCCGCTCAATCTAATAGTGAGCATCTCCCACGTCTGACCGGGAACAAGCGGCAAACGAATCAGGATTCCCGAATCACTATGCAAAACCCCGCTTGCGCTGTAATTATTCAAGAAGGCCAATCCCTCTTTCCGTGTTTGCCACACGCCGTTTTGGAATATTTGGACCCACGTCCAGCCTGGTGAGTTATCGTTGCTCTCAAGAACTATTTGCCGAATCGCATCATTGATGTCGCTGTTTTTGACCTTCAGGACAACACTAGTGAGGGTTGCTATGTACACGGGTGCTCGGAAAAAGGCGAATTGATTGTCTTCGATTGGCGGATCATAGCTGAAGTAATGGTAACTGCGCGAACCTACTTCCTCGGTTTCGGTGACTTCTCGCGACCATTCGGAGCCGTCTGGACTGCGGTAAACCCAGCGACTCCCGGCTGTCATTGGAAAGTAATTGGTGGATGTGGATACGATTTCGTCAGGCTTGCTATCTTCAACGGGCTTTTCGGCTATGGGATTGTTTATAGTTTCGTCTGCACACCCGGCACTTAACAGGATGGCAATAAAAGCAGTGGCTAGTGGCCAGTGGCTAGTGACCAGTGAAAACAGACCCACCCTCTGTCTTTTTCGCGGCGGATTGGATTTAGAATATTCAGGTATAAACATTGGTGCCTCCTTAATCTTGTTGAGGACAACGCTGCGATTGGTTGTCTGTAGAGAAGGTCTTATACTAATTCAAAATCTAAATGTTACATCTAATCCGCGACGTGCAATGAATTGCACTACTACGAACCCTCGGTTGTTGTAACTTATGGATTACGAATTGGTATTACTGACCACTTGTCACTAGCCACTAATCACTGCCTTTCTTGACATCGTACGAGATTAATTCCGAGATGCCGTCCGCGCGTTCTATTCTTACCGGTCCGACATCCGGGGCTAGCCACACGGCGCCCAACTGCATTCTTGGCAATGCGTCCCTGAAAAGCGTCGTTAATTCTTTGCGTAACTCTGCTTCAAAAAGTTCGAGTTTCCTTTGTTCAAAAACAAGCCAAGCCGCCGTAAACTTTGTAGTTTCGAAGGACATTCGCGTCATCTCGTACTGGATTTTAAAACAGTTCTCGAAGTCCCCTGCGGGTGTGAGGATCGATTCCGGCTGCCCCGCTATTCCCGAAATCGTAACATCGGCTTCAAAAAAGTGAGTGTCTCCGACCCCATCATCATCCCGGAAGGGGGGCCGATACCAAGTTCCGCTCACACGGATATCGATCGCTTTCCACCTCCGATAGGGGACGAGAGGAAAGCGAAGCACTGTCAGTTCACTATTCCAAATCACACGTGCATCGTATTGATATAAGCACATTAAGGCATCGTTGTTTATTTCTCTTCGCGCCTTACCGTCGCGATATATAGTTTCGTGTTTCTCCATTCGGCATACTGCGACAGCGCGTTCGCCTTCAGTACGACATCCAACCCAAATACCCCATTTGTTTGGAGGTACTCGTCCGCTTTCGAAGATTGTTTGCTGAACCGCCTCGTTAAGATCGCTCAGTTTGATTTTGTATATAAGCTGCCCATCGAGGGTTTTTACATAAGGAGTTGGTGTATAGGTGGGAGTCTCGGAAGAGTCCAATTGATCGTCGTCAATTTGGGGACCGTAGCTGAAGAAATGGTAAAGATGCGAGCCAACTTCCTCGGTTTTGGTCACTTCTCGCGACCATTCGGATCCGTCTGAACTGCGGTAAACCCAGCGATTGCCGACTGTCATTGGATAATAGGGGATGGATATAGGTACGACTTTCTCGATCTTTTCCTCTTCATTGACACCTCCGCCTAACGGATTATCAATGGTTTCCTCGCCACACCCCGAAATAAATAGGATGAAACAGAGAAAGGCGATCCCCCTAATCCGGTTCCGCAGAGGGAATTGCCTTCTGAAAAAACGATGTATGGACATTTCTCCTCCTACAACCAAGCGCCAATATAATCTTTCCACTCTGTTGGTCATTGGGCAGACTACCTTCCATAACTGGGCCACAGGTCACTGACTACTAACCACTGTCTTAATTTCATAATCAATCAATTCGGCGATGCCGTTCGGCGTTTCAATTTTTACCGGTCCGACCCAGGGCGCCAGCCACACAGTTTGCAATTCCAATTTTGTTGTTAAATGCATCGACAGGTCGGTCAACTCTTCGCGAATGTCCGATTCTACAGTCTTGAGATAGGCCTTCGGGGAAATCATAGCGATTTCCCCAACATCTCTAAACTCTATAGTTCTATACGATGCCAGCTTCGCTTCGTATTGAATCTTGAGGCAATCCTCAAATGCGCCAGCAGACACCTTTACCAATTCCCGGTCGTCGCCAGTCTTTCCCAGAATCACTACTTCGGCTTCAAAATCATGAACATAGAACGGCCCCTCATCCCTCCCTCTCAGTCTTAAATTGATTGTGTTGTAGGTCTCGCCCGGAACAAGCGGAAATGGGAAGAGTGTTAATCTATGCGAAGTTAAACTGGCGTTGTAACGATAGAGGTAGGTTAAGATTCCTGGCGTAGATCTATCCTTCTCTGATTCGCACACTGCCTTCCGACCACGCTGTTTGCTGCAATCCATCCCGAGAACCCAGTTTGGGGTTTCGCCACCGCTATCGACAATAATTTCCCGGACAGCGGCATCCATGTCATTGTGGGCGATTCTGCGGTCAAGGCGGTCGAGGAATGCTACATACACGGGAAACTTGAGAGACTCTATTTGAGTATCTTGGAGCGACGGGACGGAGTCAAAGTAATGATAGACGTTGCCACCAAAGTTCTTGGTTTCGGTGACTTCTCTCGCCCATTCTGATCCGTCGGCGTTGCGGTAAACCCAGCGACTGCCGACCGTCATCGGATAATAGGGTGTGGAGATTGGTACGTCGCTAATGGGTTTTTCGTCTTCCACGGACTCGACCATCAATATGTCCACGGACTCCTCTCCGCCGCACCCGAGAATCAGCGAGATGGTTAAAAGAATGGCAATCCGTCTAGATCTGTGCATACGGGGTAATCGTCTATTGAAGGAGCGGTGTATTAACATTTTTGCCTCCTAACACCAAGCGCGAATTTGATCTTTCCAAAGGTTTACATAGTCTTTCCACTCTGTTGCGTCACCGGACAAGCCTATCTTTCCCGACGGGTCACTGAACACTAGCTGCTGCCTTTATCTCGTAGTCAATCAATTCGGCGATGCCGTTTGGCGTCTCAATTTTCACTGGTCCCACCCCTGGCGCTAACCACAGGGTTCCCAATGGTATGTTCGGCATTAGCTTCAAAAACTCGGTTGCTGCCGTTTCATGAATTTTCGTTTCTAGAAGGTCACGTTCCTCCTCGTATTCTTTCGGTATCAGATCGGATTGAATCTCTGTCGTTTCTACTGACCGTGTCTCGTAATACTCAATTTCAAGGCAGCCCTCAAACTTGCCTGCGGGTGTTACGACTGTTTGCAGTTCTTCGTTAATCTGAGCCGAAATCAACAAATGCGCTTCCAATACGTGAGTGAATTCGGAGGCGACATTGTGAATATTATGGCTACCACGCAGAGCTATACTAAATACTCGCCAAGTCTTGCCGGGAACAAGCGGCGGTCTGAGGAATGTGAAATCACTGCGTTCAAACCCGCGTATTCTGTAAGTATGAAAACCAACAAAACCAAAGCGTCTAATAAAGCGCCCGTTATTCCTTTCCATTTGAATTCCGATGGAATAACGAATGTCAACTACTGGCTTAGGATGCCCAATTTCGCTGGTTTTGATAGGCCGAACGATTCGATCAGGGGTTGTTATATACAAGGGTGTCTTGAAAAGATCGAGTTGCCCTTCTTCAATTGGTGGATTGTAATTGAAGGAGTGGGCAGATTGATGGGCTTCAAGGAAATCGGCGTTGGCTACTTCTCGCGTCCATTCGGATCCGTCAGGATTTTGGTAAACCCATCGGCTACCGAGTGTCATTGGAAAGTAATGCGGCGATGTCGGGGTTGGCGTTGTATCCGTCGCGCCTCTTCCGCCTACAGGGTTGTTGATGGTTTCATCCGCGCCACATCCGGATATCAATAGGATGAAACAGAGAAAGGCAATTCCACTAGGTCTGTTGTTCGAGAATAGTACAACTATCCATACGGTGAGTTTCCGGAAAACTTGAATTAACATAATAACCTCCTAAATTCAGGTTGAGAAACTGGAAGGGTCTATTACATCATTGAGGTCTCAGCACTATCACTGCTTTGTGCAGGTTGTTCCTCAGAAAAAGTGCCAGACATTGAGAACCTGTTTGAATAGTCGGTATCAGAACCATATTCAGTCGTTTGGAGACAGGCTTTTTTATGTTTTTGTATTGTCCGCTATATACCTGTGGAATCTCTATCGTCCTCGCTATCCGCTCGGTTGATCCCCGTTGGGGCTTAGATGTGCGGGAGATTCGGTGTATCTATACACCTTCAAGATCTCTATCGCACTCGCTATTCACTCGTTTGATCCCCTCCGGGGCTTTTAAAGGCTGGTGCGCAGTGCGCACCCTACAAATTGTACTTTTCAAACAGGCTCTTAAGGAATAAACCTCCTCGCAAAAAAATGGCCTACGTTAGCGACACATCTAACCATTATCATCGTCGGGTTCGGAATCATAGGCTTGGGCAGAATATAATCTACCACTATCGCTATACCTACTCCTTGCAGCATTGTGTGAATAGGCTAACGCAGTCAATGAGTAATCCGATACATCCTTGCTTTTGCTAATCCCTCTCATGTAAACTATTCGGTCCTTTTTCTCTTTACTACCAGACTTCACCCTGTACGTCCACCTGCCTTTCAATGAAGATGGGGCATTGCCCCTTGCCTTTGCTTTTAGTTTTGTTTGTCCTGTTACCCAAGCACCAGCGCACACCCCTTCGTCACAATTACTGTCGCTTATCGCTATAAAAGGCAGCATTGAAAAAGTTGTAAATAGGCAGGTTATCAGGGCAACTCCAAAACGTCTACACATTTTTCTTCTCCTTATTGATTGAGATTTAGGAAGGAGTAAGGGTCTATTCCTTCCGAGTTGGCATCTAGCACCGTTATGCCAGATGGTATAACCCCATCGTCCATTATAGAATCATGAACGCTAGGCGGTACATCGGGACCACTAGTAACCCCCGAAACATATCTGGTAGTTGTTCCATCGGGTTCGTCAATGTAATCCCACTCTAAATAGACTGTGTTAGGGTAATGTGGTAAGATTAGCCCTTTATGCGTTGAACCTGAACTAACCCTATTCCCCTGAGACCAGAGTTTAATCAGTACCCTCTCTATCAATTCCATTGACTTCATAAAATCCCTGCCAAATACGGAATCGCCTGCGGGGTAATCATCCTCTTTCCAAATAGGTGTATCGGGGTAGTCTAAAGGCACTTCGGGAAATGCACCAAAGCCAAAGGCAGATACTGGTTGATTATCCTCTACTTCGGCTATCAGCATTTCCAATTCCTCATAAGACAATTCATCCAAAATGTCATCACCTACAGCTTTACTCTCCTCCCCGATAATCGGATTTGACTCAGTAGGTGTTTGTTCAAGTTCTGGCTGTACCTTATCCAATTTTATTTCGGAAGGTCTTGTTATCGGCAGTGAAAGCCTATTGTTGTAACTTGCCCTGCCTGCTCGTTCTGGCATCACATAGGTTATTTTCGGCTCTACAGGTGCAGGCTTGTAATATTTCAGAAAACCTATAATCCCGATACAAAGGATAAACAACACTATGTACATTGTCCAGCCACGCTTTGTTTTCGGTAAAATTTCCCATCACCTTTTATGTGTACTGAACAGCAGGCACAACGAACACCGCTAATAACCCAAATTTTGATTCTTTAATCAAAAGAGGTTAAGAGCCTGTTTGAAAAGTCCGTAGTCAAGCCATTTTTGGTCATTTGAAGACATGTCTTTCGTAATTTCCTGCCACATACCTGTGGAATCTCTATCGCACTCGTTATCCACTCGCTTGATCCCCGCTGGGGCTTAGATGTGCGGGAGTTTCGGTGTATCTATACACCTTCAAGATCTCTATCGCACTCGCTATTCACTCGTTTGATCCCCTCCGGGGCTTTTAAAGGCTGGTGCGCAGGGGATTTCTATCGCCCGCGCTATCCGCTTGGTTGATCGCACCCTACAAATTGTACTTTTCAAACAAGCTCTGAAGGAGCCTAAAATAGTTCACTGGCTTCTTCTTCTGGGCAACATTCCTCTGGCTGTACTTCACATAATCAACTATACAACTCCTCATGCTTTTGCCATTCAGCCGGAATGTTTACAATTGTTGTTTCTGCCTTGACCAATATTTCGGCTTCAGGCTAGTAGTATCACTCTGTAAATGAGGTCTGTCATTCGCGATTGCTATCACCCGTTCACTGAAAAAAGGCTGTGGGATATTAGACCCTGCTTTTTTTCTGACTGCCTGTGCTACTACCTGAATGAAAACTCCGTGACAAGCTCAGGGTTTTCAGCTAATTCGGCAAAATCATCATACAGGGCTTGAGCATCTTGGCTCCAGTTGAATTTACACTCAAGCCGTGCCCACTCTAGCATGGTTGCCAACCCTTTATGTGTGCCATCGCCTATCCTATGTGATAGCGCGATATATTTGTCAATCTCAGGGTCGTCTCCAAACTCCTTAGTCAGAATTTGCCTAAGAAGAGCATCACCTGTAAGTTGAACAGTCTTAGACTTTACAGTAGATTCTCCCCTGCCCTCTAATACAGTATCAACTCCTGCATGAAAACCATACGGTTCGTTGACTTCTTCCTCGGGGCAACACCCCTCATCGCTTAGAGTTTTTTCATCTAAGTTCAAGGAGTTGGTGTCAGAAGCATGGTCATGTGTCTCGATTAAGGTTTCTACCCTTGCAGGTTTTACAGCCACTATTGGTTCGGACTGTATTTCCATAATCGCAGATACTTGTTGTTCAATTGCTGTAATCTCTTGTTGCCTATGGTAGCTATAAGTTACGGCTACTGCAATTATGAGCATTGATGCAGCCATTGAAACCCAAACCCATTTCATGATGGACACCCCCTTTTAGGCATCAGACTGCTGGTTGGAAGCACGAGGCTCTTTCTCGTAAGCATGATGTTGTCTCCTTTATCAGTTGTGAGAAAACGTGGTGTTCTCTCCGGAACTATACTCTACGCCGTTGGAAGATGCGTATTTTAAGAGTCAAGAAATGGAGCGTGAGTTTCGCGGATGGTAGGAGGGAATTCCGATTCCCGACCTTCGCGATTCGGAGATCGCTCCTACAAACCCTCGGTGCACAATTGCGCAAAATTAACCGATGCTGAGTATAAGAACCCGTTTGAACATTTGATGGTAAGACCATGTTTCGGCACTTCGGAGGTCACAACTGTCGAATTTCTAGGTCATTAACATCCCAATGTCCCTTTCGCGAAAGGCGCATTTAGAAAATTCATAACTGTTTAGTCCATCGATCGGTTTTGGGATGTTGGTTCGTCGTGCTGCAGTTTAATCCCCGTTCCTACACCATCAAGCGAACGGATAGTGAGTGCGATAGAGATCCCTGAGCGTAATGTAGGAGCGATCAAGCGACTGATTAAGGAGTGCGATAGAAAATCCCTCTCCAGGTCGCGATTTCCTGTTGGCGCTTAGTCAAAATACACCCCTCTCTCATTCATTGATCTGACAAAGGAATCAATGATTGAATCAGTGAGTTCCTTGTCATCGCCATCATCCGGATCGCTTTCCAATTCTGCACGATACCCTTCGAGATATAAACGCCGTTGTGCTAGAGATTGAGCACGCAATTCATCGGCTTTCGTATCATAAAAATCGGACATGATAGCATTGTACTCAACCGTTTCTTTTTCCAAATAGTCCCCATACTTAGCCACTTCATCCAACTGCCTTTGCAGTTCCTCGTCAGACACAGTATCATCCGATGCGGTTTGGGCAGTACTCCCACTTGCCCCTGATGTGCTTTGACTCGTCTGTTTAACAGGTTCAGCAGGCATACTGGGTTCGCCGAACTCTGCATTGCTTTCAACCTGATTCGTCGTTTCGGTTTGGGGCAATGCAGTTACACTTGGCGCAGTGGTACGACCAGTATTGATTTGAACGTTACGCGTTCGCTCCGGCATGACATAAGTTACTTGAGGTTCTTCGTACGGTTGATTGGTATAAATAACAAGCACACCAAGCATAACGCAGGCTGCGATGAATACTGGAATGTACCAGTATTTCTTTAGGGAATCCATGTTAAGCCTCATAGGGATCAAGTTAAGCCTCATAGGGATCAAGTTAAGCGTTTTAGGGTGCAATTCACGCGGCTTCAATGTCATGAACTGTTTATCTGCATGTAGACGTGAGCGAGGGAATACCAGTTCATTCACTGACCAGTGCGCCACAAAAGATGACTCCTGGCGCTGGTTTCCGTAGGTGCCGGTGGGGTTGGAAACCGCACCTACCGTGCGGGGGATGATAGAGATTTCCTCCCCATCCTATGGAATTAAGTTAAGGGTTTTGCGTCGGAGAACTCACCAATACTAGACGAACTCCCTTAACTCGATCCGTATGGGGAATCCATGTTAAGCCTCCTTATAGAAAAGCTGGGCAAATTAATAGCCCTGCTTGTTGAGGTCAGCTATCGGCAGGAACATACTCGGTGCTTGTAGTAGTTCCTTCGGCAGGCTGCGCCTCCGCACTGCTATTGTCATTGGATTCACGTTTAACCTTGACTATCGCATTGGGCGGGTAATTCTTTGCCATCTCTATAGTATCAGCCAATTCTTCGTGACCAACACCATACAGCATTACCCGAAGTTCTATTTCCTCAACGACTTCGGAGACTGTCAAATTCCCGCCGTCATGGTACACGGTAGCCAATTCGATATACCTATCAATTTCAGGTATAGCGCCGTGCCTTTTGGTTAGATCGTTCCTAACCTTTTGCTCCCACGACAAATATTCTGCCGTATTATCTTCGGGGCAGCACTCTTCCTCGACGGCTATTAAGTTTTCCAATTCCTCGAAAAATTCCTCCTCAGATTTAAGTTCCATGTAATCTTCGGTTCGGTCCTCTTCGGGAATTTCTGCACACTCGGTAGTCGATGTGGCTTGAGGCAGCCCTTGAGATAGTTCGGAAGTGGTCGGCACGTACGGCGTGCTAACTTGGTTCTCAAAATCAGTTGCCCTTGCCGTAAATTCGGCAATCGTTTGTCGCGTTTTATAATCCGAGTAAATGAAAATCCCGATGTTAAGAACAACGACAGCGATTGCAACTGCGACGAAAAAGCGATTCATAATTCACCTCCCAATATGTCTTTCCCGATAGGCGCATCTAGAAAATTCAAACAGATTGCTAATCGGAATGCTTTGAGTGTTCATAGTAGCCCAAATTTCAATCTAACACATGGCAAAGTCCATGCCAAAACCCAAATCACACTTCAATTTAGACTCGGTGAATGCGCTGCGCCTAGGTATGGTGCGGGTTCAGGGACTTATATTTTTTGGAAGGAGGAGAGACAGCGTGCGACTGCGAAATAGAAAGGGGGTGGAACGTTTTGGGATACAAATCAGGACAATTCGGCATAAGAGGCGCGCCGAACCCTTGCCAAGTAAGGGATTCTGCCGAGTGCCTCAAAATAAGACTAAAACTCGAAATGCGGCGCCCCTTTAGGAGGGAGGACTTCTAGGCGGGAAGGGTGAAAACCTTATCAGGTTTAGGGTGTTGTTATTCGTGCGCGGCTTAAGCGACTGCTCAGCGCTTTTCTTGATACGCCCAAGAGTCGCGCTGCAATCGTCTGGTTGCCATCGGTGCGTCTCAAAGCTTCCGCAATCACAAGAGGTTCTACTTCTTTCAATGAAGGCAGGCTTCGTGTGCTGGCTAATGCCTCGGAAAACCCGACCTCCCTCGCTGTGTTCACGGTGTCACTGCCCAAGACAGAAGTTTGTTCGTCAATCTCTTCTCGGAAAGACTCTGTGGAGAGGACGCCGCCTTCGTGTTGACTGACGGCGTCGTGCACCATCGCCTCAAGCTCCCTGATATTTCCGGGGAAATGGTAGGTTCCAAGTATTGTAAAGAGCTCCGGTGGAGGCGTCGGCGTTTTTTTGTCAAGCGCCGCCGCGGATTGTTTGAGGAAATGGGATACGAGCAAAGGAATGTCCCCCTTGCGCTCGCGCAGTGGAGGCAAATGAATGTGATGCGCTCGAAAGCGAAAGTAGAGGTCTTCGCGGAACGTTCCGCCCGCAGTCAGAAATTCAATTGTTCGATTCGTCGCCGTAATCACTCTCACATCGCACGTTTTTGCTTCATCCATCCCCAGCGGATAGTATTCTCCCTCCTGTAAAAAACGCAGAAGTTTGAGTTGCGACTCTATACTGAGGTCCCCGATTTCATCAAGGAATAGTGTGCCGCCAGAAGCCTGTTCAACCAAACCTCTTCGGGCAGCATTTGCGCCGGTAAATGCCCCTTTCTTGTGGCCAAAGAGTGTATCCGAAAACAGTTGGTCGTCAACTCCGGCGATATCGGCTTTGACAAACTTCCCCGGTCTGCCGCTCAGTTGGTGAATCGCCGCCGCAATCTTCTCCTTGCCGACGCCCGTTTCCCCTGTTATCAATACAGGCAGTGCGGAGGCCGCAAGCAACTCAACTTTCCGATAAATTATGTCCATTGCCGGATTTTGGGTGACGATGTCGGAAAACACTTCGGGGTGTTCGAGTCTGTTGGAACTCAGACGCTCCATAAGTTGACGGTTTTCGAAGCGCAAGTCGCCGATTTCCGCTGCATGCTTGGTGATGTCACGCCAATCAAATTGAACTGAAGTTGGGTTTCCATTCTCATCGCGGACGGTTGCGGCATTCAAACTCACACTGATTTTGCCGCCATCCCTTTTTCGCAATGTCTGTTCGGCGTCGTGTATTTCGCCGGTCTCCGCAATAAGGCGAAACAATTTCTTCGCATCTTCCAGATAATCTTGATGATACAACTTAAAGATAGGATGTTCAACAATCTCCTCTCTGCTGTAGCCCAATGCCTTCATCGCAACCCTATTGCACCTGAGCACTTTTTCCGTCTTCATATCGACAGAAACAACTATATCGCGGGCATAGAAGTAAATGTCGAAATACTCCCTCATCGACTCATCGTTTTCGAGCAACCACTGCTTCGTTAGCTGCTGGTACTCCACTTTGTCCCGCTCTAGTTCCGTCACGAGCTGACGAATGAGCTGCAATTCCTTGATGAGTTGCGCTTGGGATTTTTCCTTGTCTTCCATTTTTGCTCGTCTCGGGGTTGTCACCGTCTGCGGAGGCGGCTTTCTATAGTTCGGATTGTTTGCGAGTCACGTCTCCTAAAATAACACGAATCCCCAATGGTGTCAACCGTTGGGGATCAAGCGAACGGAGGAAACGCATCTATACTCAGCACCGGTCAATTTTTCGCAATTGTGCACCGAAGGTTTGTGGAAGCGATCTCCGAATCGCGACGGTCGGGAATCGGAATTCCCTCCTACCGCGTGCAAAACTCATGCTCCATTTCTTGACTCTTAAAAACGCAACTTCCAACAGCGTAGAGTATAATTATAGAGGATGTCTCGTGGCGGTAGAATTTACGATTAATGTTGGGTTTCACTCATATTTTTGGCATGTTCATGCAAAGTGGGGGGGCGAAAACGCCTCTAAGAACTTGGGTGAATAATCGGTAGCAAAGTCCTATATGGTCATTTGTGGGAAGTTTCGTTATGTATTTAGTGCTGTCTGCTACATACCTGTGGGATCTCTATCGCGCTCCCTATTCAGTCGCTTGATCCCCGCTGGGGTATTAGAGGCTGGTGCGCAGTGCGCACCCTACAAATGTACTTTTCAAACAGTCTCTAAGATTAACATCATTAACGATTTTCGTTCAACCCAACCTACGATCTTTAGAAAAATTACCACAAACTCAGCCTGATTTTCTTTTTTGCCAAGCAGAAAATTTAGATGCGTTCCCTTGGAGAAAACGCTCTTTGCAATAGACAGCCATCATATTGTATGATAGCATAGGCCGGAATGGCAGATTGGGACGAAATCAAAACTGCAGACCGACAGGAAGCGAGGTCGCGGTTTACAGATACTAAACAAAAAAGGCGAAGCTATTTCATGAACACAGCCATTGAGATTAGCGAGGCACACAAACAACAATATAAAGACGAAGGTTACTTTATTCTTGAGAATGCCATCCCCGAGCGTTTGCTTGAACTGCTTCGAGGAGAGTGTCAAGATTTCATTGACCTTGTGAACGCCCGAATGGATGAGGATGGTACCGATGTAATGGGGCTGAATCATCGAAATAAGCGTTATTTTGCTTCCAACTGCTATCTGCAACAACCTAAATTGCGAAAATTTCTATTCAGCCAAATGATAGCTGACATTTGCAATGCTACGCTCGGAGACGACGCCTACCTGTTTTGGGAGCAGTACGTGGTCAAGGGGGCATCTGTAGGCATGAAGTTCAGTTGGCATCAAGATTCGGGATATGTTGCTTATCCCGACCACAAACCGTATCTGACATGTTGGTGTGCGCTTGATGACATGTCAGAGGAAAACGGAACGGTCTACGTCATGCCGTTTTCCCACATCGGCATTCGATCATGGGTCAAACATATCCGCGAGGAGGGGAGTAACGATCTTGTCGGCTATTTCGGTGAGAAAAAAGGGGTTCCAGTGGTTGCGCCCGCCGGGAGCATCGCCGCTTTTACAAGTGTAAATTTCCATTCCAGCGGCGCAAATCGAACGCCGAATCTTCGCCGCGCCTATATAGCGCAATATTCTAGCGAGCCGCTTCTCTCGGAGGATGGGACCAAACTGTGGGGCGGCGCCGAGCCTCTTTTGATTGACGGCAAGAGTGCGGTTGGAATGCCTCCGCCGGATGTACCAAGCCGGCTTGACGAGTAGGGGGGAGAATCAAACCGGAATATGGTGAGAAAAATTCAGTGGGACTTAATTCGTCGATGGACTAAAAGGGTCAAGCGGTATTGACGGCGCGTCTGTTGTGATAAGTTCACTGATGAGAACACCGGTAATTGGCGCCAGTAAGATACCGTTCTTGAAGTGCCCGGAAGCGATGATGACATTGTCTAGACCGGGCACCCTTCCGAGACATGGACCGTTCTTAATATGAGGACGCAGTCCCGCCCACGCCTGAGTAAAGGACATTTCTGCAAGTTCGGGAATCAACGTTGTACCTGCCTCAATCATCTGCTGTACGCCTTCCAACGTTGTTCGCTTGTCGTACCCTACGAACTCTACCGTTGCGCCAATCAGAATCTTACCGTCTGATCTAGGAACAACATAAACCCCCAATCCGTCGATTGTGTGTCCTAACACTAGCGACGTGGTGTCAACGAGCACGATTTGCCCGCGCGAAGGTTGAATTGGCGCGTGAAATCCGAGTTTTTGAGCCAGGGCGCCTGACCAGCAGCCAGCGGCAATAACTATTGTGTCCCCACGGAAGAGTTCGTCGTTTACCTTGACGCCGGAAATTCTGCCGTTTTCGCGCACGAAGCCGTCAACAGGATTGCCAAGTAAAAACTGCGCACCTGAGAGCACAGCCCCCTTGGCGAGTGCTCTGACGAGTTTCGGATTACGAACTTGGGCATCCTCGGGAAATCGTACACCACCTACCACCAATTTCGATGCAGCGGGTTCTATCTCCCATACCTGTTCCGCTGTCAGCACCTCCGCCGAGAACCCGCGATCAATTCGCCGCTCCGCCAACCCAATTAAGCCGTTCTTCTCTTCCTCATTAAAAAATAGCGAAAGTGTCCCCGATTGGATGAATTCAATATCAATGTTCGTGCGCGCCTTCAGTTCGTCCGCCAACGATGGATAAAGCGCGAGGCTTGCTCGACAGAGTTCGGGATACGGTTGCCGTGTTGACGCCTGGGAGGTCAGAACGCCTGCGCCCGCCCACGATGCCTCTCTACCCACGCCATCGGATTTGTCAATTACCAGCGTCTTTACCCCGGCTTTGCCTAAGTTGTAGGCGATAGCGCAGCCGATTACACCTGCTCCGATAATTATTACGTCTGAGTCCACTGTTGGCACTCCGCGATGAGAAAAGGCGGATTAGTTGTCCATCCGCCTGCTAAACTTACGCGCCTTTGCCCGTTTCTGTTTTGCTTCTCTCTGTTTTCGCTTCTTTTTTTCAGAGGGCTTTTCGTAAAACTTTCGCCGCCTTATTTCTCTGAAGAGGCCTTCCTTCTGAAGCTGGCGTTTAAAAACCTTCAGCGCCTTTTCGACGTCGTTGCTATACACCTTTGTTTCCATATTTATGTCCTCCTTAGTTGATTGTTGTTTATGCCATTGCTGGCCTGGATATTGAATGCGACCACCCGACGAATCGTGAATCACACGTCTCACGAGTAGTCTAAAAAAATCTTGAACTCGTGCATATAGCGGCAACAGCCTTTAGAACCTGTTTGAATAGTCGGTAGCAGAACCATATTCAGTTATTTGGAAACAGGCTTTTTCATGTTTTTGTATTGTCCGCTATATACCTGTGGGATCTCTATGGGAGCTCTATCGCCTTCCTTGTCCAGTCAGTTGATCGCTCCTTATTCAGTCGCTTGATCCCCGCTGGGGCTTAGATGTGCTAGGGTTTCGGTGTATCTATACACCTGCCGCCCCTCCGGGGCTTTTAAAGGCTGGTGCGCAGTGTGCACCCTACCAATTGTACTTTTCAAACAGGCTCTTAATCTGAAATCAAAGTTGCCGCAGCATTTCCGGAATGCGCAATGAATCCAACTACTCAGAATCTTTATTGCGCGTAGCCATGTTTTTTTCGTGTAACTTTGCAAGTGCTGCTACTATATGAAGTTTTGCTTTCGTATCAAGATCTCGATCTTGAGTGGCTTCAACGAGCGCGGGAATCGCGATGTCATCTCCCAACTTTACCAAACTCTTGATGGCATGCAGTCGTTTTGGGTCCTCGTAATCTCGAAGTCTCTGTATCAGGGCGGGAACGCGCGCTTCTCCCCCTAGCGTCAGCAGCGCTATCCGAGAGCGTAACCGGATTAACTCGTCAGGATCATTAAGTGTATTAATCAAGACGGATAAGCCACTCTTATCGCCTAGTTCTCCCAACGCAAATGCGGCAGATGCTCTCACTCTGCGATTGTAATCTTTGAGTGCCTCTATCAGAGCGGGAATTGCCTCGTTATCTCCCAACTCTCCTAGCGCGACTGCGGCCTCCTCTCTTACCGTGGAAACGTCATGCTTGAGAGCTTTGAGAAGATGCGGTACTGCCTTCCTGTCTCCCATCTTTCCCAGCACGATGGCCGCTTTCCTCCTTACCCGGTTTTCATCCTCCCGGAGGGCGCCAATCCACTGTCGCCAACCGTTATCGCCGCGGAGTGCATCTATCACATGGGGAACGGCGCGCTTATCTTCCAATTGTCCCAATGCCCTTAGTGCATACTCTCTTACAATCTCCTCGTCATCGTTGAGAGCATTTATCAGAGGGTCAACGGCTCGATCAGCCCCCAACTCGCCCAAGGCGCGGGCAACTTCCCGGCGAACCCAACTGTCATCATCGCCAAGGAGGCTTATCAGGGTGGGAATGGCACGCTCATCTCCCAAGTTTCCTAACGCCTCGGCGGCGTATGCAACTAGGACGCCGTCATCGTCGCTAAGAGCATCTATCAAGATAGGAACAGCTCGCTCATCGCCTAGCTTACCTAACGCCTGTGCGGCGTGTCGCCTCACTTCCTTCTCGAACCAGTTCAAGGAATCACTATAGCCAACATCGGAGTCTGCATCTACCAGCACCTCCTCGGCACCTACTTGATCTTTACTATCTTCCTTACCCTTTAGGGCATTTATCAAATGGGGGACGGCTCTCTTATCACCCAACGCTCCTAACGCTTCTGCCGCGCGTTCTCTCGCCAGCCAGTAGCGCGAATAGTCGTCATCACTATTAAAAAGATTGATTAGATGAGGTACGGCACGCCTATCGCCCAACTTTATCAAGGCTTCCATAGCGTCCTGCCCTGTTTTCCAGTCATCATGATTGAAGGCACTAATCAGGGCGAGAACAGTATGTTCATTTCCGGACGTTTCAGAGGCTTCGGACACACTCGCTTGTGCCCTATCATCGTCTTTATTGAACGCCCTTGTGTTGCCTTCAACAGGACTGGCGCTCTGGTCACCAAAATCTTTAAACGCTTCTCTCGCACCCGCTCGCACGACCTCATCGTCATGATTGAGCGCGCTAATCCTAATCGCAAGGAGAAGATCCGAAGAGAGCTCTCCGTGCCGCTTAAAGGATTTCTGAAGCGCAGTGAACGCTTTATCAAGTCGTGACGAACTTGAATGTTGGAGAGGGAGAGTCCCACTGAAATAAAAATATACAACGAAGCCTAGTGGGGACAGCAGCCCAAGAATTGTTAGTACTCTACTTGATCGTTTCAAGGTCAATCCCCCATCAGAGCAATCAGCGCTCAAAACCATAGACATTTTATTATACCCTATTTCTTGTGAAAACCCTACTTAAAATCATTTAATGGTTTGAATAAAGGAGAAAATTGCATTGCAATCGCAGAATTTGGATAAACAACGGTTCAACTGTAGTGACGAAGCAATTGTGATTGACGGATTTGCCGTATTGTCGTAAGATTTAGTTGCGTTCATTATCACCATTTATCACTTTTCGCAGCTACCAATTAAGTAAAGCTAATCTGATTCACAAAGCGGCACGCCCGAGGGATTAGGTAAATCCTACTCGAGAGGAAATTAATCAATGGCTCTCACTAAACAACAGATTCGGGCTTATGAAACGGAAGGTTTCGTTTCAGGAATCCGGGTAGAGGATGAGACAGGCGCCCTATATTATCAGCATCAGTTTGATACCTTAGAGGCTAAGGAGGGCAAGGAAAAATGCCAAACCGGCATGCTTGACCGCCATCTCGACCTACAGTTTATTTGGCAGTTGGCGACACAGCCAAGAATCCTTGACTGCATTGAAGACCTGATAGGTCCGGACATCCTGCTACTAGCAACACATGCTTTCTGTAAATACGGCCCACAGGAGAAATTCGTCGCGTGGCATCAAGATGTGACCTATTGGGGACTTGAGCCGCCAGAGGCGTTGACCGCTTGGTATGCTATTGACGACAGTGATCGCGAGAACGGGTGTATGCGGGTGATTCCCGGCACGCACTTGGGACTTCGGGAACACGGAAAATCCGCGACGGAAGGAAATCTGCTAAGCGTCAATCAGGAAGTTGGCGTTAGCGACGATGAGGAGAAAGGCGCCGTAGACTTTGTCCTGAAAGCAGGTGAAATCTCGATTCATCACGGGACCATTGTTCACGGTAGTTTGCCTAACCGGTCTACACGCCGACGGTGCGGTTTGACCATCCGTTATATTCCACCTTGGGTTAAGCCCGTAGACTCGGCTTCAGTGAGGCGATGGAGGGCAATTCTGCTCCGGGGTGAAGCCAGATATGACAACTTTGAGACGACTCCAAAGCCGTTTCCAATGTCGTAATCGACGGTGCAAACTATAGCACAGCCCTAATCGCGTTTGTGTTGACGAAAGATAGCATTTGGCGTGTGTGCCGAAATTGAGCGAGTGCGAATAAGTGTTCGTCGTCCTCGCAAAAACTAGCCACCTAAAAAGAGGAGCATTTAGATTTGACCAATCAGTTGTTCGATGCAATTGTTATCGGTGCCGGATGCATGGGCAGCGCGGCGGCATATCATCTCTCTAAAGCCGGTGCGAAGACGTTGGTGATTGAACAGTTTGCACGGGGACACACGTTCGGCAGTTCCCATGGCAACACACGGATTATCCGCCTTGTTTATGATAAACCGTTCTACACGGAGTTGATGAAGTCCAGCTATGCTTGTTGGCGAGATCTCGAACGCGAATCGGGACGAAAATTGCTGTTAACCACCGGAAGCGTAATTGTTGCACCGGTAGGACACGAATACGTAATCAACACACGCGCAAGCCTTGATGCAGCGGGTGTCGAATCAGACTGGCTGGACAAACAGGAACTGGCTTCACGGTTGCCGCAATTTGAGATTGAACCTCATACGATGATTGCCCTCTGGCAGAAAGACGGAGGTTTTCTACACGCCTCTGAATGTATATCAACGCATCTGGATTTGGCGAAAAAACAGGGCGCGGAGATTAGAGAAAATACCGAGGTTATGACGGTGGATTGGGAGGCGAGTTCCCCGGTAGTGGTTTGCAAGAATAAACGTTTCCAAGGGAAGAAGGTCGTGACAGCAGTGGGACCGTGGACAAAACAGCTACTGCCAAATCTGGACCTACCGCTTACCGTAACGCGCCAACAGGTAGTTTATTTTAAGCCGAGAGAAAAAATGAGTTTTCTGCCGGCTGAGTTTCCGGTGTTTATAGATGTAACAAGGCCGACATCGTTTTACGGCGTGCCTGATTTCGAGGACAAAGGCGTGAAAGTGGGGGTGGACGGACACGGAAAGGATTTCGCAACTACTCTTGATTCCTGTAGTCGCTCGCCTGACTCACCATATGTTGACTTCGTGCACGAATTCGTGGCGGAGCGCATGCCCGACGCTGCCGGTGAGGTGCTCCAAGCGGAAGTGTGTCTTTACACGGAGACACCGGACAAGGATTTTGTAATCGATTTACATCCGAATTGTCAAAATCTAGCAATTGCCGGTGGGTTTTCCGGGCATGGGTTCAAGTTCGGTGGGCTTGTCGGGAAAATACTGTCAGAACTTGCGTTAGCAGGTGAAACTCGCCATGACATCAGTCATTTTCGGCTAGACCGATTTGGCGAGTAACCGGCGCTTTGGGACATTCGTAATTGTTTAGTCCATCGGGTCTGGATTTGCCAATCCAGACCGAGCGGGGGCAGGCAACGCACCGAGTAGGGAAGTACAATGCTAATTCCGGCTAATCGGGGCTTACAAACCCAGACAGATCGTGCGACGAACTGTAATACTACGAACCAAACAATGCACTAAACAGTTACGGGCATTCTTTACCTGTTCTTCACACCGGTTGCGAGATCTGTGGCGAACGATCCGACGTTCGATAAAATTGCCGCATCATTATCCAGATTCTTCTCAATTACGTCGATGATTGCGCTCCCGACGATGACGCCATCTGCGATCCGCGCAACGTCCTGCGCCTGATCTTGCGTCGAAACACCAAAACCGACGCAAATGGGCTTGTAAGTGTGTTCGCGAAGTTGCGATATCATCGGGGAAATCTCATCTGACACCGAATCCCGTGCGCCGGTCACACCGGTAACCGATACGCAATATACAAATCCGGTGCTAACCGCGGCAATTGCTCTGAGTCGCTCCGGTGGACTCGTAGGTGACACGAGGAAAACCGTAGCCAGGTTGTATTGCTCAGCACTTGCTAACAGCGTACCCGCCTCTTCCGGCGGCAGGTCGGGGACAATTACGCCATCAACCCCCGCCTCGCTTGCAGCCCGGCAGAATTTGTCCTCGCCCATTCGAAAGATGGGGTTGTAGTAAGTCATGAGCGCAATCGGAATTTCCGTCTCACATCGCACTTCCCGAACCAAATCAATAATCTGTCGCAATGAAATCTTACCCGCAAGCGCTCGCTCGCTGGCGCGTTGAATTGTCGGGCCATCAGCGATTGGATCGGAGAACGGAACACCAAGCTCTATGAGATCGGCGCCGGATTTTGCGAGTGCGAGTAATAGTTGTTGACTGAGTTCCGGTGTCGGATCTCCGGCGCAGATATAGGGCATGAATGCCCGTTCATCCCGATTCTGTAGTTCTCTAAATTTCGATTCGATTCGATTCAAAATGACCCCTTATTGACACGGATGTGCCACGTGTGTGAAGTTTTGAACTGAATGGTTTGTTTTCTAAAAACATATGGTTAGTGTTGGGTGCCGGTGCGGTTAGAAACCGCACCTACCGGGGTGGTAGAACAGTTTCTTGTGACAGTCTCGTAAGCATTAAACACTTCGCGAATGAACCACTAAATGATAAAATCACGCCAATATTCGCGCGCCAGTATAAATCCCCAATCAAGTTGACATATTTGTGATTTCCGAACAAATGAGTAGATTGTACTGTTCTTACGGACAAGACACGCCTATTTCAAAATGAGCATTTTTCGCGTGGTTTGAAACGGCGCAGCGTGGAGGGAATAGAAATAGAGTCCGCTGGACACGCTTTCTCCGATTTGGTCTTTGCCATCCCAGTAAGCGGCAGTTTCGCGAGAAAGATAACTCCCTGATTCTTGTTGCCCGAGAACCAGTTCTCGAACCAGTTGCCCCTGCACGTTGTGAATGCGGAGCACAACGGGAGCATCCGTCGCCAACTGGTATGGTATCCATGTCTCCGGATTGAAGGGGTTCGGAAAGTTTTGAAGCAGTGCCGTACGCTTGACCCGGCCGAACGTCGTGAGCGACAACCCAAACGGTTCGACGGAAAAGGGAGGAGTGTCAAAGGATTCAATGGTGTTATACACGTAAGCCGCATGACCGTCACCGTTGGGCCAACCGTCGTGCACCAAGAATGGCTTGCTGTGGGATGAGATAGCTACGGTGTTTTCGCTCATAGAAACCGCATATCCGAAGTTCAAATCTCTGGCGCCGTGCTCAGGCGTAACTCTTGCTGTCTGCGTCCAAACTCCATCCTCGCGTACGAACGAATACGCGGCGCCCGACCCTCTTTCAGGACGGTCATACCCTGGCGCACCAATAATGACGATGTTCCCGGTGGTGGCAACACCAGCCCCGAAGTTATGCCCTTTCCCGCTATCCTTAGGTCTCAACTTTGCTTGCAGTTCCCAACCGTTGCCATCCGGCACGAAGATATATGCAGCGCCGACATCCTTTGCGTTTTCACTGTCATAGAATGGCGCCCCCACAACAATGGTTTTCCCGATGAATCCGATCGATGTTCCAAAACGATCGGCTTTCCCACCATCCTCTACCGCGAGTTTGGCTTTTTGAACCCACCGGTTCCCGTTTCGCACGAAAACATAAGCGGCACCGGTAAATCTTTTTCCGCCGTGGGTGTGGCCGCTTGCTCCAACGATTGCGGTGTTCCCGTGGACGAAAACAGCTTCCCCGAAGGCGTCCGATCCGCCCAGATCCGCCGGTATTAGCTTCGCCTGCTTCTTCCACGTGACGCCGTCACGGAAGAAGACATAAGCGGATCCAGCGTCTCTGCCGGCATCGTCGTCCCTTGGTACCCCGATAATGACGGTGTTTCTATCGACTGATACGGAATCGCCAAAATTGTCTGCGGCTTCCGGATTGTCGCCTACAAGCTTCGCGCGCTGTTGCCACGTTCTACCGCTTCGGACAAAGACAAAAGCGGTTCCTGATTTATCCGCGCCAGCGTTGGCGTTCGGCGCTCCGATCACCGCGATGTCGCCGCTTATGGCCACCGACCAACCGACGTTACCGTCAAATTGGGGAATCAATGTTTCCTGTTCTTCCCAATTTTTACCGTCGCGCGCGAATACCTTGGCGTAGTTTTGACCGGGAGATCCGACAATTACCGAGTCTCCATTGATATCCGACGACATCTGTTGTCCAGTCACTTCCTCGTCGGCAACTAGCTTGATTTCCTTTTGAGCGTATGCCAGTTGATTCACGGTCGCCATCTGAATACCGAGAACAAAACACGCGAGGATTACTGGAACTTTTCTCATAAAACTATCCTTTCGGCGTTGAATCGCCGACAATGATGCGAATATATCATTAAAGCGCCATATCCCAACGGGAAACGATACTGACGACTCGTGATGTTGTCCTATTTGGATATCAACATCTTGCGTGTTGCGGCAAAGTCATCCGTCTTGAGTGTGTAGAAGTAGGTACCCGAGGCGACTTGCTCACCGGCACCGTTACGCCCATCCCAGTAAGCGGCAGTGGAGCGTGTCATGTAGAATCCAGCCGGCTTGACTCCAAGGTCGAGTGTCCTTATGAGACGACCGGAAACGTCATAAATCTGTATGGCGGCAGCACCGGACTGACTAAGCTGAAAAGGCATCCATGTCTCCGGATTGAACGGATTGGGAAAATTTTGTGCCAGTTGCGTTTGCTCCGGACGAACGTCACCAACAACCAGCGGTATCCGCTTGTAAGCTTGTCTGACATCCGCGATATCGATCGTATGGTAGTGCGGTCCAGACACAATGTTTCCTTCGTCATCGAATACCGTGATCTCAAGCCTATCGCTCGTCTGTACGACGCTGTTCCGATTGAGATCTGCCCAAATAGCCGCGACGTGCGTCTTGGAATCAGCAGTTCGGTCGGTCGCAACCGTACCGGTACGCAGGTTCTTGGCAACTACAGTATAGTTGGTCTGCGGAAGTGTGTCTTGCAAGTCGCTGGTCACGATAAATGCCCAAGCATCTTTGAAATGGTTAACCCCCGGAGCAGCCGCGGGTTCATTTTTCCATGCCTCACCAGAGAATGCTACCGAGCCGCCTTCGGGTGTGTTGACAATATAGGCATGACCGCCTTCAATCGGGAATCCCGAACCGCGCTCATCGTCAGTGAAGGCGACATAATCTTGAGTGGCGGTGTCAAGTCTTATGACGGCGGTCGCATGCGTCATTTCAGCGAATCTGCGGGCGGAAATCGGATCTTCGGGCATGAGCGGCAGAGAAATCAGATTCAAGCCCTGCCCCAGCGTCGTAACAAAGATTGCCGGGAATGGCGGTGTTTCCCATAGCAAGAGCGTGCCATCAACCCCTCCTGTACCAATAATGTCACCTTCACCGTTGAAAGCTATGCTGTTGATGAACGACTTGTGTCCATGTAGGGTTTTGACGCGCGCGAGTGTATTGGTATGCCAGAGGCGCACAATACTATCCCAACCTCCGGTAGCGATCATCTTTCCGTCGGGACTGAAGGTTATGCTTCGTATGCCACTCTGAAACGAATCGACGGATTTCACCAGTTCGCCGGTTGTAGCGTCCCACAAGCGGATGATGGCGTCCCAACCGCCACTGGCGACCGTGTTCCCGTCCGGACTAAAAGCAACGGTAATCACATTGCCCCAGTGACCTTCAAGCATGTGTAATTCCTCGCCAGATTCGACATCCCAAATACGAACCGTACTGTCTCGACTTGCGCTGGCAAGCTTTCTACCGTCGGGGCTGAATGCCAGCCCTTCGACGCCGGTCGTATGTCCAACAAGAGTCTTCAGTCGTGCTCCGGTCGCCACATCCCACAATCGAATATCATCGTCTTCACTACCACTCGCAAGTGTAGTCCCATCGGCGCTGAAGGCGAGGCTAATGAGATACGCTCTGTGTCCGACGAGTGTTTTCAAGTGCGCTCCCGTGTCAACGTCCCATAAACGGACAGTATGATCTTCACTCCCGCTAGCCAGTGTGCGTCCATCCGGACTAAAGACAACAATACCTACATCGTCCGTATGCCCAAACAGGATATGATCGAGTTCGCCCGTTTCAGTATTCCAAAGCCGAATGGTCGAGTCCCAGCTTCGACCCACCAAGGCGCGGCCGTCCGGTCTGAAACTAACACTCAAGACGACATCCGTATGCCCGGTAATGGTGTCGAGGTGTGCGCCAGTCTCGACATCCCAAATACGAACAGTCGCATCCCATCCACCAGTGGCGAATGTACCATCTACGGGATTGAAATCGACTTTGACTACGTCAGCCGTATGTTCGGAAATGGTCATTTTCGGCATTCCCGTGACAGTGTCCCACAAGCGGATGGTGTCGTCTTCGCTTACACTCGCCAACGTGTGTCCGTCTTGCGGAGAAAAGGCGAGGTCGAAGATAAGGGACGTGTGGCCGGTAAGAATCATCGTCTGCGATGCGGTTTCAATATCCCAAAAGTGAATCTCGCCGTTATAATCGCCGCTGGCAAGTGTTTCCCCATCCGGACTGAAAGCGACTGCTTGCACAAGCGACCTGTGCCCCGTTATGACATGAAGTTCTTCTCCCGTGGCGACATCCCACAGGCGCGCGGTTTGATCCCAACTCCCGGTTGCGAGCATACTACCGTCCGGACTGAACGCTACGGTGTTGACGCGATCTGTGTGTCCATCGATAGTTCGAATCTCTTCTCCCGTTTCGATATTCCAAAGGCGGACGGTGCGGTCGTAACTCGCACTGACGATCATGGTCTCATCCGGACTGATGTCTATGCTGCGGATACCACTCCAGTGCCCCTCAATGGTTTGGAGTGGCTCACCCGTCTCGGGATCCCATAAGCGTATGGTCGTATCCCAACTCCCGCTGGCAAGCACACTGCCGCTGCTAGAATACGCCAAAGCGGTAACCTCTTCCGTATGAGCGGAAAGCAGCGCGACTTCATTGAACGTCGTTGTGTCATAGATCCATATTCCGATGGAGCTAGCTGCGGCAAGACGCGTACCATCGGGAGAATACTTTAATTCTGAAATCCAACCCTTACCGACACGCTCTTTGGCGTCCTCCGGCAAATTCCACTGTGAAAAGTCTTCCGCTTCTTGGGCTAACGTGGGTAGCGAAAACAGGGTTAAAAGAATAAACGCTATCAAAGTTATTTTCATAATTAATTAGAGATCTCCATGATTTGCAATGTTGGTTGTAGACGTTAACGTGTTAAGATCCCATGCTTCAGTTTATTGTCTTCTGTCGGAGTAGAAACCAAATCTGAAATTTGTTACGCCTCCTGTCTCAATAAACGTACCAACCCCTTAAATGCTTAACCCGCAGGATTGAAAAGCGGTGAGGGAGTATTGTCGCGTATGCTTTGCGGCCAGATAGGAAGAGCGCGCACCAGAGGGGCATCCTGACGATGATATGAGGATACGTCAATCGTTTCGGTGCATTCGTGAACAATAGGTGATGCGCATGGAACAGAATGTTTTTTGCCCAACCTGCCGTCCAGTTATCCGCGCATATCCAATCCGATATCCGTGCTCATTTCTGTATCAACATTTTCCGCGTTTCCGCATATCCCTCGGCATGTAGAGTATAGAAGTAAACGCCGCTTGCCACAACCTCGCCGTGCTGGTTGTGACCGTCCCAATATGCCGCATGACTCTGATCGGTGTAGAACCCTGCGGCTTGATGGCCTAAATCTATATGCCTTACTAGCTCGCCGTTGACATCATAAATTGTAATCCGCGCACTTACGTCTTCAGCGAGGTGATACGGAATCCACGTTTCCGGGTTGAAGGGATTCGGATAGTTTGGCAAAAGCTCGGTCTTCGCCGGGCGCAGAGCCGTGAGGAGCTGTTCCAAGAACCGGATACCTCTTTGCGATTCAGCATCTGTAAGCTGCAATTCCAATGCTTGCGTAAGCCACAGCCTTACGTCCGATGCGTTGAGGGTCACCACCATATCGAGATGCACGGGGGATGCCGCGGTCGCTACGCCCAACGTGCTAGCAACCGCAACCAAGTCCAGTGTATTGATTTGACCGTCTCCGTTGATGTCGGCTGCCGTATTCTCCTCGGCATCACCAAAGGCTGATGCAACTAACACGAGGTCAAAGATATTTAACTCCCCGTTGCCGTCCACATCTCCTACGATGACCGACGGATCTTCGCCAGTTGCCGGTGGCAGTATCGGCGCATCCCAGACCAACACGGTGCCGTCTCTTCCTCCACTGGCGATGGTACTGCCGTCAGGGCTAAAAGCAACGCTTCTAACGCTAGATGTGTGTCCTATAAACGTGCTTATGAGTTCACCGGAAACAACATTCCATACACGAACGGTATTGTCCCAGCTTCCACTGGCAATCATGCGCCCGTCTGGGCTAAACGTAACGCTGCGGACACCACTCTCATGTCCCGGGAGGGTTTTTAGCGCGTCTCCCGTCGTCGCATCCCATATCCGAATCGTACGATCTTGGCTGCCGCTAGCTAGCAGCGAACCGTTGGGGCTGAAAGCAACGCTCAGCACATCGCCTTCATGTTCTTCGATGCGCATCTGAGTTCTGCCGGTAGCTATATTCCAAATACGAATCGTGTCGTCACGACTTCCACTTGCGAGTATCTCGCCATTCGGATGAAAATCGATGCTCTCGACACCAGCCCGGTGCCCGTAGAGAAAGTCCAACCGCTGACCGGTCGTTGTATCCCATAACCGAACGACATCGTCCTCGCTGCCGCTAGCCAATATGCTGCCGTCTGGGCTGAAAGCAAGACTTATCAGATAAGCCCAGTGCCCAACAAGCGTTCTCAGAGGTTTTCCGGTGTTTGCATCCCATACCCGTACCGTGTCGTCCTTACTCCCGCTGGCAATCTTGTTACCATCGGGACTAAAAACGACCACATCTACGTCATCCGTATGTCCTACGAGCACATTATCAAGTTGACCCGTGTCGGTGTTCCAAAGGCGGATGGTCTTGTCCCAGCTTCTTCCGACGAGTGTCTCACCGTCAGGCGAATAAGTAACGCTCAACACGAGATCGGCGTGCCCCGTGATACTGCTTATTTCGTCACTCGTCTCGGCATCCCAGAATCGGATAGTGGCATCAAATCCGCCGCTGGCTAACGTCTTGCCATCGGGACTATACGCAACCCTGTAGACATCGGCGGTATGTCCGGTAATCGTCTTGACATTGTCGCCCGATTTAGTGTCCCAAAGCCGAATGGTGTCGTCTTCGCTTGCGCTCGCCAGTGTTTCGCCATCCAGCGAAAAAGCTATGTCGTAAACATCCGAGGTATGACCAGTGAGTGGTCTGAGAAGTGTTCCGGTCTCGACATCCCACAAACGGATGATGGCGTCGAAATCCGAGCTGGCGAGCGTATTTCCATTGGGACTGAAAGCCACGGCTCGAACCAGTGAAGAATGTGCCGGGAAGGTTCTGATTTCATCTCCAGTGGCGACATCCCACAAACGGACGGTATGATCCCAACTTCCGCTAGCAATCGTTTTTCCATCTTCACTGATTGTGACGCTATTCACCCAGTCGGTGTGTCCGGTGAGTTTTCTTAGCTCCTCACCTGTGGCAACATCCCATATGCGAATTGAACTGTCGTCGCTCCCGCTGACAAGGGTACTGTTGTCTTTGCTAAAGACTAAACTCCGAATAGCGCCCTCATGCCCCGATATAGTTAGAATCTCGTCTCCGGAAGCTGCGTCCCAAAGGCGAATGAGGTTGTCGGCGCCTCCGCTCGCTATCATACTACCATCCGAAGAATACGCGATAGCATTGACTATATTTGTATGTCCGGTCAGCAAGTCAATCTCTTGATTGGTTGCCGTATCGTATATCCAAATGCCGATTGAACCTGCAACCGCGAGTCGGGTGCCATCGGGAGGGGAATATTGAATGTCCCGTATCCAGCCTTTGCCTAAGCGCTGGTTGGCACCGTCGGGTAGACCCCATTGCGAGGAATCTTGTGCGAACGCGCTCAGTGAAGCTACGGCTAGTGAGATTACTAACATCAAGGTTTTTTTCATTAAGGAACTCTCCTTCATTTTCAAATTGAATACCATTGGACGCACCCGTTCAAATGCCTTTAACTCGAGGTATATTGGTACGTTGACAGGGATGCCGAATGGTTCCCTGAGCGGCGTAACGGAAAAAATTCGTTGGCAACGCCGATTTCAGGCTAGAACATGGCGCACTTCAATAAATGTCAGGATGCCGCCAAAAACCGATTTTTGCTATACTGGAATGATTTTATTTTTGAATTAGCATTCGCCGTGTTGCTTTGAAATCGTCGGTAGACAGCGTATAGAAGTAAAGACCGCTAGCCACGTGTTCGCCATCTTGATTTCGACCATCCCAGTAGACGGCGCTGCTCAAATTGACATAGTGCCCCGCTGCCTGATACCCTAAATCGAGGGTACGCACTAAAGCACCGTTTGCGTCATAGATTGTGACGTGCACATCACCATTACGCGCAAGGCGATAGGGAATCCACGTCTCCGGATTAAACGGGTTTGGAAAGTTCTGGAGTAAATCTGTCCGCTTGACCCGCCCAAAGGTGGTTACTTGCAGCCCGATGGGCTTGACGGAGAAGGGAGGCGTCCCAAAGTCTTCTATCATACTAAAGACATACGCCTGCACGCCGTCGCCATGAGGCCATGTCGGAGCTCCGTGCGGTATGTTGTGTGCCGAGACAATGGCGGCGTTCTCACTTACGTTAACCGAAAATCCGAAGTGGTAATCTTCGCCCACGTCGTGGGGAACAACCTTCTCCTGCTGCTTCCAGACTCCGTCAGTTCGCACAAATGAGTACGTCGCACCTGAACCTACTTCGACATCGTCATCCCAAGGCGCCCCTACAAGCGCGATGTTTGGGGTCATGGCAACGCCGGTTCCAAACTTGTGCCCCTTTTGCGCATCTTTTGGAAACAACTTCCCCTGCTCCTTCCACGTATTTCCGTCAAACATAAAAGTGTAAGCGGCACCGGCATCCCCTTTGGCTTCAGTGTCACGAAACGGTGCCCCTACAATAATTGTTTTCTCGCTCATACTGACGGCAGTCCCGAATCGGTCTGCTTTTGCGGCGTCGCTAGCCGTCAATTTAGCCTGCTCTGTCCACACCCCATCGCGCCGCGTAAATACATAGGCAGCGCCGCAGAATCTGATCCCGTTGTGTGAGTTGCCGTTAGACCCGATGACCGCAGTATTCCCAAACATGAAGACCGATGATCCGAAAGCATCTCCCTTGGCAGAATCCGAGGGTATGAGTTTCGCCTGCTGCTTCCAGCTATTTCCCTCCCGGAAATAGACATAGGCTGACCCGGAGTCTCTTCCAACTTCATCGTCCCCGGCTACGCCGACAATGGCGGTATTCCTGTCAATGGCTACATCCTCGCCGAAGCCGTCGCCCTTTGCGGGGCCGTCATGAACAAGCTTTGCCACCTGTTTCCAGTTGTTTCCGCTTCGATGGAAGACAAAAGCTGCGCCGGCATCGTTCAACTCTGGCGCACCAACTATAATCGCATTTCCACTGATGGCAACACACCAACCAAACCTACGGCCGTCTGCGATGATTTCCTCCTGCTTTTCCCACTTCTTTCCCTTCAGCAGGAAAACGGCAGCGAATCCACTTTCAGGAACTCCGACGACCACGGTTTCGCCGCTGATGTCGCTGGACAAGTGCGCGACGCTATGCCCTGCCTCCTGTGCGACAAGCTTCTGCCCAACTCGAGGCGCGGCGTAGCTTGCCGTTGCCAATCCAATGGCGAGGAGCAAACTAACGGCAAACAGATGTACCGATTTCATGATATGATAAATCTCCTTCCGATTTTTCGGTTGGATAACACAAGACGTAACTTCAGAAGCAGTTATTCCAATTTTTGCAACCGATGCCTACTTCAAGACAAGCATTCTGCGAGTCGCACGAAACGACCCCGCGCGGAGCGTATAAAAATAGATGCCGCTCGCGACACCTTCGCCGAATCGATCACTTCAGATCCGGTTTTGCGGAATTGGAATGAACTTATTTTTGGATTAGCATTCGCCGGGTTGCTTTGAAATCCTCGGCGGACATCGAATAGAAATAGAGACCGCTTGCCACGTGTTCGCCATCTTGGTTGCGGCCATCCCAATATACCGCGCTACTCAAATTGACATAGTGCCCCGCCCTCTGATGCCCCGGATCCAGAGAACGCACTAAAGTTCCGTTCGCGTCATAGATTGAGAACTGCACAGCGCCATCGTGTGCGAGGCGATACGGAATCCACGTCTCCGGGTTAAACGGGTTGGGAAAGTTTTGTAGCAAATCTGTCCGTTTGACATGTCCCAAGGTTGTTGATTTTAAGCCGGTGAGTTTGATGGAAAATGGAGGCGTGCCAAAATCTTCTATAGTGTTAAAGACATACGCTTGCACCCCGTCGCCGTGGGGCCAAGTTGGCGCTGCATGAGGTATATGGTGAGCCGAGATAATGGCGGCATTCTCGCTAACGTTGACCGAGAATCCGAAATGGAAATCTTCGCCCACGTCGTGGGGAGCAACCTTCTCCTTCTGCTTCCAAGCCCCGTCAGTTCGCACAAATGAATACGCAGCCCCTGAACCGGTCGCTGCATCATCGTCCCAGGGCGCCCCAACAATGGCGATGTTTGGCGTCATGGCAACACCGGTACCAAATTTATGGCCCTTTTGTGCATCATTTGGAAACAGCTTCCCTTGCTCCTTCCACGTATTACCGTCAAACACATAGATATACGCAGCACCGGAGTCCCCTTTGGCATCGGTATCACGAAACGGAGCCCCTACAATAATTGTTTTCTCGCTCATACTGACGGCAGTCCCGAAACGGTCCGCTTTTGCGGCATCGCTAGCCGTCAATTTAGCCTGCTCGGTCCAAACGCCATCCCGCCGCGTAAATACATAGGCAGCGCCGCAGAATCTGATGCCGTTATGTGTGTTGCCGTTAGACCCGACGATCGCGGTATTGCCAAGCACGAACACCGACGATCCGAAAGCGTCTCCTTGGGCTGAATCCGATGGGATGAGTTTGGCTTGACGCCTCCAACTATTTCCTTCCCGGAAATAGATATAGGCAGACCCGGAGTCCCGTCCAACTTCATCGTCCCCTGCTACCCCGATAATAGCAGTGTTCCTGTCGACGGCTACGTCCTCGCCGAAACCATCTCCTTTTACCGGTCCTTCATGGACGAGTTTGGCGGCCTGTTTCCAATTGTTTCCACTTCGATGGAAGACAAAGGCTGCACCGGCTTCGTTTGTCTCTGGCGCACCAACTACAATCACATTGTCAGTCATTGCTACACACCATCCAAACCTACCGGCACCGCCGTCGGCGATGATTTCCTCCTTCTTTTCCCACTTATTTCCTCTCAACTGGAAGATGGTAGCGTATCCCTGCTCCGGAACTCCGACGATAATGGTTTCGCCGCTGATATCGCTGGACAAATGGGCTACGCTATGACCTGCCTCCATGGCGATAAGCTTCTGGCCAACTCGAGGCGCGGCATGACTTGCAGTTACCAATCCAGCGGCGAGGAGCAAACTAATCGCAAAAAATTGTACCGATTTCATGATAATTCTCCTTCGGATTTTATGGTTAGATAGTACAAGACACCACTTCAGACAAGATTTCTCTAATTCTTGCAACCGTAATTGTTTAGTTCAGTCCAGAGCTTTCGCGCCAACAGGAAATCGCGACCTGGAGATCGCTCCTACATTACGCTCAGGGATCTCTATGGGAATTCTATCGCATTCACTATCCGCTCATTTGATCACTCACTATCCGTTCGCTTGATGGTGTAGGAACGGGGATTAAACTTCAGCACAACGAACCAACATTCCCAAAACAGATTGATAGACTAAACAGTTACTTGCAACATAAACCTATTTCAAAACGAGCATTCTGCGAGTCGCATGGAATGAACCTGCGCGTAGGGTGTAGAAATAGACACCACTGGCAACGCCTTCCCCGAACTGGTCCTGGCCATCCCAATAGGCAGCGGTTTCTCGGCTAAGATAACTCCCGGCTTTCTGGCTCCCTAGATCCAACTCCCGCATCAGTTGCCCGCGGATATTGTAAATGGACAAGGACACAGGAGCATCGGTTGCCAGATGGTACGGCAGCCAGGTTTCCGGGTTGAAGGGATTGGGGAAATTTTGGAGCAGCGCCGTGCGCTTGACACTTCCCAACGTCGTTACCTGCAATCCATCCGGATGAACAGCATATGGCGGTAGCCCGAAGTTCTCTTCCGCGCTGTAGACGTACGCCGCTGAACCGTTGCCGAACCCCGCAGCGCCTTCTTCAGCCGCCCCGGACGTGACGATGACGGTGTCGCGGCTTATCGCGACCGCAGAACCGAAAACGAGACCTTTCACCGGATTATCGGGCACAATCTTCTCCGTTTCTTTCCAGACGCCATCGGTATTCAAGAACGCATAGGCAGCGCCCGAGCCCAGTCCCTCTTCTTCGTGGAGTGGGGCGCCAATGATAGCGATTTCACCCGTGGTGGCGACGCCGGCTCCGAAGTGATCGCCTTCCCGCGAATCTTCGCCGGTGAGTTTTGCTTGCTGTTTCCATGCGTTTCCTTCACGCACGAAGATATAGGCGGCGCCCGCGTCTTTTCCGCGTCCGGCATCGTTCAGGGTAGACCCAACAATGATGGTGTCCTCGTGGAGACCGACCGAAACTCCGAAACGGTCGCTCTTCGCCAAGTCTTCAGCGGTGATTTTGGCAGCCTCGACCCACTTCTCGCCTTGGCGGCCGAAGACGTACACAGCGCCGGAAAATCTGACATTATTATGGGTGTGACCGGGAGCTCCGACGACAATTGTATCTCTCTCAATGGCAACCACCTCTCCAAAGCTGTCCGATCTTGCAGTGTCTTTCGCGACAATCTTCGCCTGCTGTTTCCACGTATTTCCGTCTTTAATGAATACGTACGCGGAACCGGAGTTGGGACCGGCGTCATCGTCCTTCGGAACCCCGACGACAGCGGTCGTGTCATCAATGTCTACAGCCCAGCCGAAAACGTCGCCCGATGCCGGGTCCTCGGCGAGAAGTTTCGCCTCCTGTTTCCACTTCTGCGCAGTACTTTTGAATATATAAGCTGCGCCGCCGTCTGCCGCAACACCGCCTTGGTGCCCCGACGACGGGGACCCTACGATGGCATAGGTGGGATCGCCGCGTCCCGGGGGACCTGTAATGGCGACCGAGAAGCCGAAGGAGGCCTGCCCCGGATTCTCTTTGTCACGGTCGCTGCGAATAAGTTCGGCGGTCTCTTCCCACTTGTTGCGAGACCGGGTATAAATCTTGGCGAAGCCATCCGTGTTTAGAAATCCTACGGCATGGGCTCCAATGATAATGGTATCTCCGAGGAGATCTGCGGGCATGCGTGCCTTATTACGCATTCCGTCAGGGGCTCCGATGAGCTTAATTTCCTTTTGTGCAAAGGCTGTGTGGTCGACCGCTGCTAGAGCAATACTTAAAACCACACAAATGAACATGATATGCAACGATTTCATGAGAATCTCCTTTCAATGCGGACGGACCGGTCAAAACTTTGAGATGCGCGCTGTTCGCCAAACGATACAATGACACGTGCTCAACGGCGGATAGAGCGACGCCCAATGATTTTGCTCTACATTTCCGGTATCACAATGCCTATAAAACGCCTCCATAGCTTATGTTATTATAATAATATGCGAATCCGGTCTTGGTTTTTCTATTTCAAGATGAGCATTCTTCGCGTGGCTTGGAATTGCCCAGCGTCCATTGTGTAGAAATAAACTCCCGTAGAAACTACACTCCCTAACTGGTTTAGCCCGTCCCAGTATGCAGCCGTATCGCGGGTCAGATAAGAACCCGCCTTTTGTACGCCGAGCGCCAACTCGTTTATCAGTTGCCCTCGGACATCCCAGATGCGGATCGAAACGGGACCATCGTTAGCCAAAACATATGGGAACCACGTCTCCGGGTTGAATGGATTGGGGAAGTTCTGAAGCAGCGCCGTCCGCTTAATCTGTCCTAGCGCCGTCACTTGCAGTCCAAGCGGATCAACACCGAAAGGCGGCGTGCCAAAATCATCAATGGTACTATAAACAAACGCTGCTGCCCCGTCAGCCAATCCGGGGCCACCCTTAGCTTTAGGGTGGGCTGAGACAACCACGGTATTCTCGCTCATCGCGACCCAATAGCCAAAAAAGCCATCTTTTATGGGAAAGAGAGGAACAACCTGATTCTTCTCTTCCCAAACGCCGTCAGCCCGAACAAATGCGTAAGCTGCACCTGATGCGCGATCGCCCTCGTCTCGCGCCTTGGCGCCCAATACAGTAATCTTGCCGGTTGTAGCAACGCCAAACCCAAGTTGATCGGCTTTCCGCGCGCCCTTGATTCCCAGCTTTGCCGTCTGCTTCCAAGAGCCTCCCTCCAGCGAGAATATATAGGCGGTACCGGTGTCGGCGCCCCGATCAGTATCGTGCAACGGTGCTCCGACGACTATGGTATCCTCGCTCAGAGCAACAGAATGGCCGAAACGATCACTTTGTGCCGCGTCATCAGCCGTGAGTTTAGCTTGCTCGACCCACCTCTCTCCTTGACGCGCGAACACATAGGCGGCACCGGCGAATCTTATGCCGCTATGCGTATGACCGGGCGCTCCGACGACGATTGTATTCTTGCGAACAAAAACAACGTACCCAAAGGCGTCGGAGCGACCAAGATCCTTGGCAACGAGTCTTGCCTGCTGTTTCCAAGAGCCATCCAGCACGAACACATAGGCTGCGCCAGCGTTGTTATTGACAGCATCGCTCTTTGGCGCCCCAACCACCGCCGTGATCCTGTCTACAGACACGGCATGACCCAGATTGTCCGCCGCTCCGCCGTCCTCGGCAATGAGCTTAGCACGCTGTTTCCAATCTTGCCCGCTCTTCGCAAATATGTAAGCGGCTCCGGAGTCATTTGCCGCTCCATCGTGTTGCGGCGCCCCCACGATGGCGATGTTAGCGCTGCCCCGACCAATCGGACCGTTGATGGCGACCGAGTAGCCGAAGTTGTCCTTGTCCCCATCCTTGACGACGAGATCCAAGGTTTCTTCCCACTCCTCGCCATTGCGTTCATAAATCTTCGCCAGGCCAACGTGAGAGTGCACGCCGACTATCACCGTGTCGCGGAAAACATCAGCACACATCTGTGCCTGGCCCTCGGCGTTATCCGCGATTAACTGTATTTCTTTGTCGGCGGTATAGCCAACGGACACCAAGCAACTACAGAGAATGGAACCGATTAGGATGATTCGCACCGTCATCATGGTAAACGCTCCTTAGTATGTTAAAGCACCAAGGGTTAGACGGAACATGCAATCGAGTTAGAATCCGCGCTTTACTTTGCCCCAAGTCGTGGTAAGTTTGTCCGTCGGTTCAACCGCAAACGAACCGCGCACATTCTTGTCAATTTCGGCTGCACTCAGCGCCCTGTCGTAGACACGGTAGATAGCGATTGAGCAGTTGCAGGTTCGACGCGCCTCGGGCTGGCTGTGCGAGAAGATTGCGTGCAACGACATGTCATGTTTCTTGTTCCACTTGACACCGGTACCAAACTGGGCTCGTTCTTTGCCATCAATGTAGGTGGTAATTTCATCCCCACTTTCAAAGACAAAATGTGCCCAGTGCCATTCCTGACTTCCGACCGACAGTCTCGTCTTGCCGTGACCAAGATCCTCACGGGCGCCGATTGCGCCCTGGGCAATACTAACATTTTGAAAATTTCCCGAACCGCCGTTATCGAGCCAAATTCGTACGTTCTGCACCTGTTCTCTAGGAGCTGCCTGAAGTCCCACGAGGTGGTGCTCCTCCGCCAACAAGCCTCCGTTTATCCGCACCAGTATGCCCAAGGTGAAGTCTTGAAGATTTACCACGGGTGTGCTGTTCCCGGGTGCGGCGTTGCTAAATGTTGAACCGGATTCCTCGGCTGTGTACCATTTTGTGGTCTCCTTGAAACCGATTTCCTTGATTTCAATTGTACCCTCTTCGAGAGTCGGTAATTTGCCGGTGTGTTCCAGTTCTCCGCCTGCCTCGCCAGCGTTTCTCCACACTTTGTCATTCCTTCCTTGGTCGGTTTCGGCAGGGTTAAAGTAGAGCACTGCGCCGGGAACCGCTTGGGCAAATACTGTCGAGCATGTCGAAGCGAGAAGCAGGAGCACGCCGGCAATAGCAATTATGGTTGGTGCATTTTTTAACATTGTGAATTCCTCCGTATAGCAATTTTTTGCAGTCACTAAAGACCTTTGTTTATCTTCTTTATAGTTCAGTGTTGAGGCTTTTTGCAAAACTGATTAAGGGATCAATCAGGATGAATCGTTCTGTCTTCAAGGTAATCGTCCTTTGTGTTGAAAGCACCAAGTGCCGGACGAAAATTAGAAACGTATTAAAATCCGCGCTTCACTTTCCCCCATGACGTTGTGAGTTTATCTGTTGGTTCAACCGCAAAAGATCCGCGCACATTATTGTGTATTTCGTCCGCACTCAGTACCCTATCGTAGACGCGGTAGATTGCGATGGAGCAGTTGCAGGTCCGAACGTGCTCGGCTCGGCTGTTTGAGAAGATTGCGTGCAACGACATGTCATGCTTCTTGTCCCACTTAACGCCAGTACCAAACTTCGCACGTTGTTCGCCATCAATATAGGTGGTAATCTCGTTGCCGCTTTCAAAGACAAAATGCGCCCAGTGCCATTCACCGTTTCCGACAATCAATCGCGTCCTGCCGATGTGGAGGTCTTCGCGTTGGTTGATTGCACCTTGGGCGATACTCACAGATCGAAAATTCCCGTGACCGGCGTCATCGATCCATATTCGCACGTTCTGCACCTGTTCTCTTGGCGCTGCCTGCAGTCCAACAAGTTGGTGTTCCTGCGCTAACAAACCGCCGTTCACCCGCATCAATAATCCCATCGTGAAGTCTTCGAGATTTACGATGGGAGTGTTATTTCCGGGGCCCTCGCTGCTAAAGGTCGAGCCGGATTGCTCAGCGGTGTACCATTTCGTGGTTTCCTTGAAACCGATATCCTTGATTTCAATTGTACCCTCTTCGAGTGTCGGCAATTTGCCTGTGTGCTCAAGTTCTCCGCCCGCTTCGCCAGCGTTTCTCCACACTTTGTCACTTCCGTCTTGGTCAGTTGCAATCGGGTCGAAATAGAGCACGGCGCCGCGAACTGCCTGGGCAAATACCGTAGAGCATGTCGAAGCGAAAAGCAAGAGTACGCCGGCAATAGCAAAAGTATTTGGTATGTATTTTAGCAGTCAGAACACCTCCGTGTAATAGAATCTGTCGGTTGCTGAAGCCCTTTTTTATTGTCTGATAACTTGCGTTGAAGGCTATCTGCCATACTTCATTAAATTCAAGAATGTAAAGACAGTGTAGACTTCACGAACCAAACTTTGGGCTTTGGCGAAAAGCAGACTCGGCCCCCGATCATATTTGGCTGCTTAATTTCTACACCAAATCGCTACGGTTGTCAAGAGAATTTTGTGTTTCTCTTCGTTCTTTTTTGTCATACGGGAAGGTCTCACTTGGGCGATGCTACCGTAATCACCCTACCCGACGGATAAACCTCTCTGCGCCCGTAGATCCCTTTGAGCCATCGCCCGACCGACTGCGGAATTCGCCAATCTTCAACCTTTGCCGGTTCGTCCTTCGCTACGGTCTCCTCCCAACCGCGGTCCGTACCGGAGACGCAATAGTCATAGGAGGATTGACGCTACCGGGGGATTACGGTATCATTAGGACGTTGGATAAAAGTGCGGAAGTATTTGCCCGCTGCATCGTCTAACACGTTGGGTAATGTTATTGCCGTGAAATGGAAATTTCGATTAAAACAAACCAGCTTGAAGGAGAGATAAAGTGAATCTTAAGGAAAAACTAGCATACACCGCACTTGGCGGAGTTCTTGTGGTGACAGGCATGATATTGGCGTCGTTCCTCGCCGGCATCGGTGTCGCACAGGACGATATGTCAATCATGGATGATATGTCCATCATGGAATTTGACGAGATTAAGTGCCGCAGACTAAGTATCGTTGATAATCGAGGGAAAACCCACGCCGTTTTGCAAAAGACTTTTGAACGCATGTCCGATACAGCCGATGTCATCCAGATTTACAATGATGACCGGCGAATTGTTTACAGTGTAGGATTTGATAAAAAGGGGAACGGGGTATGGAAAATCAACAACCGCCGCGGAAAACGAGTCATCATGTCCGGAGTGGAACGCGAGAGCGGAAACGGTTTTTTGGATGTGAAGGGAACGACCGGCGGGGTCGCGTCACTTACGGCGAGTGAACATGGCGGCGCCGTTCACCTCTTTCAGCAGGAGGGGGGTGAGGCGAAAGCTATCTTGGGCGTGCAACAGAGCGGCGGTTTCGTGCGCGTGTTTGGGCCGAACGGAGGCCATGCACAGAATTATATTGATGAGAATGGCAGTGGGGCGGTGAGCGTAATCGGTCAAAATGGCGGGCCACCTAAGGCAATGTTGGGTGTTCACGGTGAAACCGGATTCGTGCGGGTAGATCGGACTGGAGGCGGTTCATCTCAAATCCAGGTTGATCGAAGTGGAGGCGCGATACAACTCTTCGATTCGCGAGATGGAAACCCGACCGCATTGTTGGGGATTTATGGCGATGGCGGTGGTTTCCTGCGAGTTAAAGGTGCAAAGGGCGGCGCGGCTGAGGTCAAGGTCAATGAGAATGGCGGATTGGTTGGCGTGTTCGGGATTGGAAGCACGGGATCTCAGGGTGCGTTAGGCGTCGGCAAGGACGGCACCGGCGCCGTTTGGACTTGGGACAGGAATGGGATTATGCAGTAGGGGTGGAAGGTCGGAAGATTGGAGGGATGGAAGATCGCCTTGCGCAATGCGTCGCCCGTTATCTCCCGCAGTCCCAACTTGCGTCATCCGAGAATTCGTGATATTATGCGCGTTAACAATATGTCCACCGATAACGGTAGTAGCGTTCGGGTGAACGATTCCCCGGTTCCCCCGACATCCATCCTATGCAGACGAACTTGACACGCTTAAGAAGAGGAAAGAGATTCCAAGTTATGAGGCGAATCCTGATTTCCCGGCACGGGGGTGTTCTTTTGCTAGTTTTGTTCCTGTGGATCGTTGTAGGAGGTCACGCCTACGCTGTCGAAGGGAAGATTGCTTTCACGTCAAACCGAGATGGCGAACGGGCAATCTACGTCATGGACGGCGATGGCGGAAATTCGTACAGACTTACTAAGGGTGGCATGCCCGCTTGGCTGCCAGATGGTAAGAGGATTGGGTTTGTACACCACGGTGATATTTGGGTCATTGACCGTGAGGGGAGAAACCGCGAAAATATTACCAAGGGCAGGTATGAAGAGAGCATATTTGATCCTGCTTGGTCGCCGGATGGGAGCGAGATTGTATACCGGTCAAGAGTGGGAGGCATTTTCGGCACCTTCGATATCTATTTGATGAATGCGGCCGGGAGGCACCCGAAAAACCTCACTGACGACCTCCACTACGACGACAGGCCAAGCTGGTCCCCCGATGGCAGGCAAATCGCATTTGCCGCCGATCTCCGTCCTCGAGGTCAATGGGTTGAGTCGAAAGTCTTCGTGATGGACACAAATGGTGGAAACCGTGTCAACCTAACTCAAAATCCGCACGCAAAGAACGCCGGTGTCAGTTGGTCGCCTGACGGAACAAGGATTGCCTACTCCGCGTCGCCGAAACCGTTCTTGTGGCTCGGCCCCATCAACATCTACGTGATGAATGCCGATGGAACGAATCCAGTGCTTCTCACGGAACAGCAGCGCTGGGCTTACGAATTGCGTCCGTGCTGGTCCCCGGACAGCAAGAAGATTGCGTTTGCCAAGCAAACCCCCGATGGCTTTAAGGACATCTTTACAATCAACGCCGATGGCAGCGATCTCAGGAACATCACACAAACGCATCGGGTGAAGGAGGGGTATCCCGCGTGGAGCCCACCCGCGCTGACAGTCTCGTCATCGGGTAGGATGGTGACGCAGTGGGGAGATCTCAAACAGGGCGCTAAGTTGACCGCAACCGCCAGATGAGAGGAGATGCGAAAATGAGACGCAAGTTGCTGAAGGAACGACGGTCTTTTGCGAAATTGTGTCTGTTTCTTATCGTAGTCTGTTTGTTTGCTGTATCGGCAAGTTCCGTTCAGACGGTAGACGGAAAGATCGCTTATACTTCAAAGCGTGATGGCGAGACATCAATCTACATTATGGACGGTGATGGCGGAAATCCTTACAAACTCACCGAAGGATCCTGTCCCGCTTGGCATCCAGATGGGCAGAGGATCGGTTTTCTTTATGAGAGGGATCTATGGGTGACGGACCTCAATGGTTCCAATCGACAGAATCTCACCGAAGGTAGAATCAATCTTAGCAGCCGTATTTCTACATCCTGGTCGCCTGATGGGACGAGAGTCGCCTACTGGGGCTCTGCCGATTTGGTCTGGGGTATCCACACAATGGATCCCGACGGCAAGAAAGCTCAAATCCTGGTAAGAGACGCCACCTTTAAAGGTACGCTGAGCTGGTCGCCGGACGGCAAGAGCGTTGCCTTTTCAGTGCATAGACCTCTAAAACCGCCATTTAACGGAATTGGGTCGGATACTATCGTGATGAACGCTGAAGGCGGTAACCGAAGAAACTTGACTAAGAACCCGTTTGCCGACAATATCGGCGCCAGTTGGTCTCCTGACGGGAACAGAATTGCATATGTTGCATCGCCTGACCCGTTACGGTGGTGGCCGCCGCACAACATCCACGTGATGAATGCGGACGGGACAAACCAAGTGATTCTCACTGAGGCAGGGCGATGGATCTACGAAGAGCATCCCACATGGTCCCCGGACAGCAAGAAAATTGCCTTTGTTAAGCAAACGCCGGATGGCTTCCACGACATTTTTACGATTAACGTTGATGGCAGCGATCTCAAAAACATCACGCAAACGCATCGGGTGAGCGAGGGGTATCCCGCATGGAGCCCACCGCCGTTGGCGGTCTCGTCATCGGGGAGGATGGTGACGCAGTGGGGAAGTGTAAAGCGGAGCGCCAAGTCACCCCCAACCGTCAAATGAGAGGAGATGCGAAAATGAGACGCAAGTCGTTGAAGAGGGAACGGTCTATTGTGAAATTGTGTCAGGTTCTTACTGTAGTCTTTCTGCTTGCTCTATCGGCAAATTTCGTACTCGCTGTCGAGGGAAAAATTGCCTTTATGTCACAACGCGGTGATGATGAGGACTGGACAATAAGCATCATGCACAGCGATGGTGCGGGGCGTTTCGAACTTACTGAGGGAACCAAGCCAACCTGGCTCCCGGATGGTCGGACGATCGGGTTTGTCCATCGTGACGATGTTTGGACCATTGACAGCGATGGAACGAACTTAGCAAGAATTACAAAGAGCAGGCCCGATGACGGCATAGCGTCTGCTGCTTGGTCGCCAAATGGGAGAAAAATCGCCTACTATGGGCGTCTGGGGGCGGTGTGGGATATCTTCGTGATGGATGCCGACGGAAAGAATCCCAAAAACCTAACTCGCGATCCCCGCTACCATGGGACCCCCAGTTGGTCGCCGTATGGAAACAGAATCACCTTTATGACTTTGACATTGGTCAATATCCAACTAGTTGTTAAAACGGATACGGATATAATGGTGATGGGCGCCAATGGCGGTGAGATTATGAATGTCACGAACCGTCCTCTTGCCAAGAACTCAGATCCCAGTTGGTCTCCGAACGGTAAAAAGATAGCCTACTCGGCGTCACCCAAACCTGGACTATGGCTACCTCCGAGAAACATCCATCTTATAAATGTTGACGGGACAGATCCGGCAGCTCTCACCCCGCAGGACCGTTGGGCGTACGAATGGAATCCTACCTGGTCGCCAGACAGCAACATGCTTGCCTTTCGAAAGCAATCCCCCGATGGATGGACGGACATCTATATAATAAATGCCGACGGGAGCAATCTGAGAAACATCACACAAACGCATGGGGTGAGCGAGGCGTCTCCCTCGTGGAGCCCAGCCCCGCTGGCAGTTTCGTCATCGGGTAGATTGGTGACGCAATGGGGAGATCTCAAACGGGGCGCCAAACCGATCCAGCGCATCGAAAGCGAAGATTAGCAGTAGAAAAACCTCGGCACATGTGATATACTGGAATTAAGATTGGCAAAAACCGTGGACCTCCATAGAATGTTCTTAGTTTCGTATCGCAACCTGACTTCCTAGAGCATCGGCAAGTTGGCGCAAGCGATTCATGGGAAAATTGATGTCACGTTAGATCGAGCACTGTGTCGCTCTCAATCGGCGACAGCCACTACTGAAAATGAAAGGAGTCCCGAAGATGAGATACAAGTTGCTGAGAGAACAATTATCCTTCGTCAGATTTGGTTTGTTTCTTGTACTGGTTTGTCTGCTTGCCGCAGCCGCAGATTTCGTGCATGCGGTTGAAGGAAAGATTGTCTTCACTTCAAAGCGTGACGGCGAAAAGGCGGTTTACGTCATGGATGGTGACGGTGGGAGTCAGTCCAAAGTTGCTGACGGGGCTTATCCCGCTTGGCATCCGGACGGGCAGTCAATTAGCTTTCTCCACGACGGCGATCTATGGTTGACTGACTTGAACGGTTCAAACCTGGAGAATCTCACCAACGGTGAAGTCAGGCTTGGATCATGTGTTCCTGTTTCTTGGTCGCCCGACGGGAGACAATTTGCCTACTGGGGGAATCTCGATCAAGGAGTCGGTGTTTATGCGATGGATGTGAACGGGAGGAACGAACAAATCGTGTCGGCGGGCTGGACCCGCGATGGTAGGGTAAGTTGGTCCCCCGACGGGAGGAACATCGCGTATTCGGAGATGTTGAAGTTAGATCCGCCGTTCAATCGATTTGGATCGGATATATTTGCTGTGAATGCCAATGGCAGCAATCGCGTAAACTTAACCGTCAACCCGGCTCCTTTTAATATCAGCGTCAGTTGGTCTCCGGACGGCAAAAAGATTGCTTACGTTGCATCGCCCAAGCCCTTCTTATGGCTGCCGCCGCACAACATCCACGTGATGAATGCGAACGGTACGAATCCGGTTATGCTGACTAAGCAAGAACGATGGGCTTACGAGTGGAATCCTACGTGGTCGCCGGACAGTCGAAGGATTGCGTTTGCTAAACAAACACCCGATGGTTTTAAGGACATCTTTTCGATTAACGCTGATGGAAGCGACCTGAGAAACCTCACGCAAACCCACCGCGTAGAGGAGGAATATCCCGCGTGGAGCCCGGGCGCGCAAGCAGTATCGCCATCGGAAAGGCTAGTAACCCAATGGGGAGCGGTCAAGCAGCCCGGCGATTAATATGGACGGGAGGAAAACGGGTAGAGTGAACGCTCCGCCCACCATCTTGATTCCTTCGATGACGGGGTCTCACAATACATTTCACGTTCACTCGACATGTGGACACAGCTTACCCGTTGAGCGACGGGCGAGGCGACCTCGCCCCTACGATCGGCGGAGAGGCTGTGCGTGATGAAACCGGCGCGTCCACGCGCGCCGTAGGGGTTGGAAATCCCAAACGGTTTGGTGTCTGGCTTTGAAGTAGGTACGCGTTATATTTGGAGGTCACCCAGAACCTCGGCAGTCTCGGCGTTTGTACGACGATTCTGGATGTCCATTACGCGACATGCGTTTACGCACGGAATTATTCACAATATGGGCAGCGAGCAGATTGAATCGAAGTTCATCGCGACAAAGGACAAAGGCGACGTTTCGTCACTGCTTATCCGTCCGGAAGGCGCATCATGGTTGTTGGTACTGGGACACGGCGCCAGCACAAACATGCGGCACGTCACCCTCCAGACAATTGCCGAACGGCTGAGGGATTTCGGAATCGCCACCTTTCGTTATCAGTTTCCGTACATGGAGCGCGGTGGCGGTGGCAGGGAATCCCAAGCGGTCGCTCTCGAAACCGTGCGGTCAGCCGTTCGGGCGGCGCGCGATTCAGCCGGGGATTTACCGCTTCTCGTTGGAGGCCATTCCTATAGCGGCCGAATGTCGTCTCACGCCGCAGCGGAGAGCCCACTTGAAGGTGTGCGTGGGCTAGTGTTTTTCGCATTTCCGCTGCATCCGGCTGGAAGGCTAGGTACAGAGCGCGCAGAGCACCTCAAGAACGTTTCAGTTCCGATGCTTTTCCTATCTGGCACACGAGATAAGCTCGCTGACGTGGCATTGCTGTCACCCGTTTGCGAGAAACTTGGGGACCAAGCCACGCTGCATCTGCTGGATACCGCAGACCACGGTTTCAAGGTACTTAAACGTTCTCGCAAATCGGCGGAAGATGTGTTCGTCGAGATGGCTAGGGTTACCAAGGGTTGGGCTGAAGGACTGGATTAAACTCATTCGGTAAACAGAATAAACCGAGATTTTTCCGACACGGAATCGCGAATGGGCGGAGGCTGGGCTGAAGATGTAGCCACTCCATGCCAGAGGCGTCGACGGAGAAACTCGGTTTTTTTGTGGTAGCTAGCAGGTAAAATCGAAATTTTAGTTGTCCACTTTCGCAAGAAGGGGTATCCTTTACCAACTAATCTTTGTAGGGTGGGCACTGCCCACCAGCATAAGGATCAATTTAAGAGATTTCGCTTAGTATTGCAGGGCAATTCCCTCGTGAAATTACTAACACTTGTCCCTATCGGGCGGGGGAACCCCGCCCCTACGAAAACGGTCGCTATGGAACGTCTTCTTAATCGGACCGACTGATGAATTAAAAAGGATTCATTCGTCCAAGATTACGTGGGAATCGACAGATTGAGACATTGAAACTGTGCAACCTGCCCCGTGAAACGCTTAACTTGATCCCTATGGGGTGGCACCGCCCACCGGTAGCCATTTCCTATTCCAGTACGAATTAAGTTTTGACATGAAAGATTCAACCTTCATCACAAGAGTTGCCATCAAAAACTATAAGAGTATTGCTGCGTGTGATGTACAACTATGTCCATTGACATTCCTGGTGGGGCCGAACGGTGCCGGCAAAAGCAATTTTCTTGACACGCTGCGGTTTGTCGCCGATGCGTTAAATTCATCGCTGGATCACGCCATACGTGACCGTGGCGGCATTAAAGAGGTGCGCCGCCGCTCCGGCGGTCATCCAAACCATTTCGGCATTCGCGTTGAATTCGCACTACCCGACGGGTCAAAAGGACATTACGCTTTCCGTATCGGCGCTACTAGCTTGCTCAAAAGAGAATATGAGGTTCAGCGGGAGGAGTGTGTTATTCGGAACGCAGAGCCGTTTGCCCCGCAGACATACTTCCATGTTCACGACGGCGCTGTGGCCGAGACGAACTTAAAGGTTGCGCCGGCTGCTGCTATTGACCGGCTCTTTTTAGTGCATGCTTCCGGACTGAAGGAGTTCCGCCCCGTTTATGAGGCATTTTCTCAGATGGGATTCTATAACCTCAGCCCGGATAAGATACGAGACCTCCAAGCCCCCGATCCGGGCGATCTGCTTGATCGGGATGGAAGCAACCTTGCAGGTGTGCTGGGACGGCTTTCACCGCCCGCGAAGAAACGCATTGAGGAATATCTGGCGGTAGTTGTGCCCGGTGTGTATGGCGTAGAGGTTAAGGAGATCGGTCCCAAAGCGACATTGGAATTTAGGCAAGATGTCGCAGGCGCAAGGTACCCTTGGCGACTTCTCGCAAACAATATGTCTGATGGCACACTGCGCGCGCTGGGAATTCTCGTCGCACTCTTTCAAGCAAATCACGATCCGACAAAACGTGTGCCTCTCATAGGCATTGAAGAACCTGAGATTGCGCTCCACCCTGCTGCTGTAGGGGTGTTGCTGGATGGACTTCGCGAAGCCGCCGAGAAGACGCAGATTCTCATCACCAGCCATAGCCCAGACCTTCTTGATGACAAAGATTTAGACGTGGACTCCATTGTCGCGGTTGAAGCGCGAAACGGCAACACGGTAATCGGCCATGTGGACGAGGTGGGAAGGTCTGCAGTGCGCGACCGACTGTTTACAACAGGAGATCTCCTACGCCTAAATCAATTGGAACCCGGTTCGGAATCCGTTGAGAATGCAAAAACGCGCCGAATCCGTCTATTCAATCTTGAGTAGCAAGATTCTAATAAAACCAAGTAGAGGGAATGACGCGGATGACGGTTCAGATTAGTTGCATTGTCGAAGGGTATGGTGAGGTTGAAGCTGTGCCAATTCTGATTCGACGAATCGCAGAAACGCTTTATCCGGAATTGGAAATTGGAACGCTGCGCCCAATTCGTGTTTCAAGGGATAAGGTTGTTAAAGAAGGCGAACTTGAACGTCGAGTCGAATTCGCAGCTAGAAAGATTAGTGGGCAAGGCGCTATATTTATCCTCCTTGATAGCGATGATGATTGTCCGGCACATTTAGGACCAGAACTCTTGGGTCGAGCGTTACAAGCACGCAGTGATTTGCCTATTGCTGTGGTGTTAGCAAAGCATGAGTTCGAATCATGGTTTATTGCCGCGATCAATTCACTTCGTGGGCAGAGAGGACTAAAAGACAATCTCCAACGGGCTAGAAATCCGGAAGCAGTCCGTGGCGCAAAGGAATGGTTAAGCCGGCACATGGAGAACCACAGTTATCGTGAAACAGTAGACCAGCCCAAACTCACCGCACGCTTCGACTTTAATCAAGCGCGTCGCACAGATTCGTTCGACAAGTGCTACCGGGACATCGTACGTCTCCTTGGCGAATTGCGCAAGTCAGTCGAGGCGACTTAGGACGTTCAGCATCCTTTGGGATTATCCCGGGACAAGTCAAGACAAGCAAGTATTACACACAAGTTTGTAGGGTGGGATCAAGCGACTGGATAGGGAGCGATCAACTGAACGAATAGTGAAGGATCAACCGACCGAACAGGGAGGGCGATAGCTAATCCCGATAGTAAATCCTGATAGAAATCCCCTGTCCACCATTTCGTGGTTTAACAAATTATCTGTAGTGTGAGCAGTACCGTAGAGGAGCCATTGTCGAAAAACGCCGTAATCGTCGCGGGGCCAAACGGTGCCGGTAAAACAACGTTCGTGTCCGAATATCTGCCCCTGTCGGGCGCCGAGTACATAAGCGCCGACGCTATCGCGGCAACGATGGTATCCATCCCGGGAGAGTTTCACAAAATCAGGATTCGTGCCGGACGCTCGTTTCTGGATAACATCCAACACCTCATTCAAGCGGAGAAGAATCTTGTCATCGAAGTAACCCTCGCGGGGCGCGGGTTTCGGAGGATAATTCATCAACTGAAGAACTCCGGATACACCGTTGTAATTGTCTTCCTTTTTCTCAAGTCTCCAGAGGTATGCATCGCCCGTGTCCGTAATCGGGTGATGGCAGGAGGGCATGATGTACCTGAGGAGGATATCATTCGTCGATTTTACCGGAGCAAGCGAAACTTCTGGGGAGTTTACAAGAACCTCGTCGATAAATGGGATTTGTTCTACAATTCTGGAGAGAACCTCCAAGAAGTCGCTTCAGGTCTGGGCGATGAGGTCGCGGTGACAAATGAAGAATTGTTTGAATTGTTTTTGGGTGATGTCAAAAACGGAGGTGTCTAATGGGTCGAAATGAATTAAGCCTTGAAGCCTATAAGCAAACGCGCGACTTTCTTAGAATCGGCAATCGTGCCGTAAAGAAAGCGCAGGAAGAGAACCGGAAGAAGGGGATTCCGAATGTCTATTCCTATAATGGACACATCTACTACGAACTGCCGAATGGGGAATTGACGAAAGAAGATCCTCTAGACGATGTGAGTTGTAAAAGAACGAACACATCGCCACATGAAAATGACGATTCACCGAAATAATTTAACTAGCACAAGGCAGTTGATTACCAAGACTCATAGAGCTTGTTTGAATAATCGGTAACAAAGTCATTTTTGGTCATTTGTGGGAAGTTTCGTTATGTATTTAGGGCTGTCTGCTACATACCTGTGGGATCTCTATCGCACTCGCTATTCGCTCGTTTGATCCCCGCTGGGGCTTGGGTGCACGGGGTTCCGGTGTTTTCTATACACCTTCCGCCCCTCTGGGGCTTTTAGAAGCCGGTGGGCAGTGCCCACCCTACAAATGTACTTTTCAAACAGACTCATAGGAAAAACAGGTTTAAATTCTGCTAGGTGTGTTTATGGTACATGGTGCTGTCAATGTCAGAATCCAAAAAGCCTGCCCCTTGCAAAAGACGAATCGAAGCCGCATTGCGGCTAATTTTTGGTGCGACCCACGCATCATATTGTACCGAACACAATGATTGGGGATACTTCTCAGTTTTTTGCTTATACCATTTCTCAAATATGCTTGTGCATTGATTGCGTGAATCAGGTAAGGAAACTTGCGTGGAGCGGACAAGAAGTCTTGTCTCCGCGCAAAGTCAGCGGGGCAAGATGCCCCGCCTACGGGGGAAACGAACGTTATAGCAAGGCATTGTATGGACTATTATTCAAGCGAAATGGTATTAACACCGCATAAAAGGATGTGATTGGAATGAATCTGACCGTTGAGTTGACCACAGATCAGGTTGTGAGTTTTGTTCAGCAGATGCCACCTGAAGAGAGGCAAGCATTGCTTCTTACCATTGCAGAGCAGGCGGCAGCAAAAAAGGGAGCCCGAATGGCGCGTGCCGAAGACAAGCTTCGGCAGTTATGCACCGCACGAGGGTTGAATTGGGATACAATGACAGAGGCAGAACGCGAAGAGTTAGTTGACAATCTCATCCACGAGGATCGCGAATGCAGTCCGTAGTCGTCTACGATACGAATATTCTGCTTTCTGGGCTCGACTGGAAGGGTGCACCATATCGCTGTACGAAATTCGTACGACACAAAGGCGCGCCAGCTTTTATAAGGAGATTCAACACGAAGACATGACCAGAATTTCACAATTACAATTTGTCTTTGCGATCGTCGTTTTGATTGTGGGCATCTCCGCTTGCGATCAACTCATTGGAATACTGACGGAACGGGAATCGTCCCAAACCGTTCCTGCCGTGCCTCAATTGACAGGCATCAGCGGCGAGATATCCATCGGACTTCTTTACCCCATGACTGGTAGACTTGCGGAGACGGGAGTGCAAATGAAAGAGGGTTTTGACTTGGCGCTCAAAGAGATTAACGGTGCCCAACAGGGCGTTGCCTTAATCAAGTTCGCCACAGTGGACGATAAAAGCACCGCGGATGGGGCAGTCGAGGGTTGCAATCGACTGATTCGCGAAACCGGCGTTCCGGCGATCATTGGTCCCACGACATCAAGCCAATGCGAAGCCGCTTTTCCCATTGCACAAGAAAACCGGATTGTGGCGTTCAGTCCGACATCAGCCGCCACAGGTTTGAGCGCACTTGGGGATTTCATCTTCCGCGTCGTGCTTACTTCGGATGCACACATTCCGATCAGCGTCAGAGTAACTCAAGAAAAACTCGGTTACAAGCAGGTCGCACTGATATATGACGAACTGCACGCTATTGCCGTGAGCGGCGCCAACGCATTTCGAAAGGCGCTGACCGAGAACGATGTTGAGTTATTGACCTCCGAAACCTTTCAGACAGGTGAAACCAATCTTTCTACTCAACTCACACGAATTAAAGCGTCGAATCCCGAGGCTATCTTTATAGCGGCATTGCCACCAGATATGCCCGAGATTATGATTCAAGCGCGTGACCTCGGAATCCCCTTCTCTGTTCCGTTCATCGTGCCGGAATTGAGTATAGACGACGTACAGACCGCAGGGGCGGCGGGTGAGGGTTTGATTTCGTCCGCGAGTTGGCTAAGCACCGATCCCAATTCACTCAACCAAGCCTTCGTACACAATTACCGGGCGGCCTACGGTGTCGATCCGAATACGTGGGCGGCGCATTCTTATGCGACCGTCTACATTTTAGCTCAAGCAATCGCGAACGCAGGGTCAGCAGATGCGGAAGCTATACGGGACGCCATGGCGAATATCAACAATTTTGACACCGTATTGGGGAATTTTTCGTTTGACGCTGACGGGGACGCCGTGCACGACGCAATAATATTGACCGTAGAGAACGGCGAATTCAAGGTCTTTGAATAGGATTCGATTGGAAGGTGGAAAAGGACTTTAAGGTGCACCCCCCATTCTTCGGACGCCAACATCCTGATTTAACCTAATTATATTTAACCTATTATGTTGTTTGTTCAAGTATTTGTTCAAGTAATGGAAGGAAGAGATTAACTGTCGGATATGAAGGTTAAAACAGGGCTTGCACTTGTCATTTCTCTTGTAGCGATCTGCATTTCGGGCTGCGATCAGCTGCTTGGTATTGTTACAGATATTCAGGTGGCAGGAACAACTAGGCAAGTGCCTCAACTCACCGATTTCTCTGGAGAGATACCTATAGGCACAGCCCTACCTCTAACCGGGCGGTTCGTCTCGGAGTTTGGCTACCTGCCAACGCAGCTTGGCGCCGAGTTAGCGCTCAATGAAATTAACGACGGTCAGCTCGGCGATGCCAGAATGGTTTTTATTTACGAAGACGATGGCGGCGACATAGAGGGTTCGGTCGAGGCCTTCAACAGGTTGATTCATCAACATGGCGTGCCCGTTATTTTGGGCCCCGGGCTTTCAAGTCAGGCAGAGAAAGCGTTTCCAATTGCCCAAGAGAACGAGGTTGTGGCATTTAGCGCCACCGCTTCCGCCGCCGGACTGAGCGCGATTGGGGATTATGTCTTCCGTGTGAGCCTCACCAACGACGTGCTAATTCCATGCGGCGTCAAAGCAACTCAGGAAAAACTCGGTTACCAACGAGTCGCTATGCTCTACGATGAAACCGATCTTTATTCCACAGACAACCACGAACTGTTGCGAAAAACCCTTGTCAGCCGCGGCGTTGAGGTCTTGGCACGAGAAACTTTCAGGGGTGGTGATGACGATTTTTCCGCCCAATTCACGCGAATCAAAGCGTTGAGTCCGGATACCGTCTTTGTGTCAGGGTTATCAGTTGACTTTCCCAAGATCCTGAGTCAAGGACGCGAAGAAGGTATTTCGGAGGATGTTCCTTTTATTGTTCCCGATTTAGCCATAGACGAAGTGAAAGCCGCGGGGCATGCCGCGGAGGGTACAATAACATTCTCGGGTTGGTTTAGCACCGCTTCTACGCCCGGAAATCAAGCTTTCATCCAGAACTATCGGGCCGCATTCGGTGTTGAAGCTAGTACGTGGGCCGCCCACGCGTATGCCACCGTATACATCTTAGCCGAAGCGATTGCGAATGCCGGTTCAACCGACTCGAAAGCGATTCGGGACGCGATGGCAGACATCAGGGATTTGGACACGGTTTTGGGGACATTCTCTTTCAATGCCGTGGGGGACGCGGTCTACGAACCATTAACACTCGTCGTGGAAGATGGACAGTTTAGAGTCTTCGAATAGAATCTCGCAAGAATAGTGGAAAAACTGTACGACTGCGAGCTTCGAAGGAAGTAGCATTGGATAAGGACACTTGACAAGGGTATTGATCCTTAGGATAATGATATACTACACATCACGTATCAACCAAACAAAAAGGAGATTTAACATCAGCATGAGTAGTATCAAAAGATTAAGTTTTGTACTAGCACTTGTCGTTTTGATTGTGGGAGTGTCCGCCTGCGATCAGTTGCTCCAGATATTGTCGGATGACCAGATGACGGGTTCCGATGTGCCTCAGTTTACGGGCCTCAGCGGCGACATTTCGGTCGGCGTAGTTTTACCTCTATCGGGAAGGTTGACATCTTCCTTTGGAGTGCCCATAGATCAAGGTCTGCGGCTAGCGCTTGAAGAAATTAACGGTGGTCAGCTCGGCGATGCTAGAATCAGGTTCATCGTAGAGGACGGCATGAGCACTGCAGAAGGCGCGTCTGCAGTTTTCGAGAAACTAATTGATCGGGATGGTGTGTCGGTCATCCTCGGTCCCGCAACTTCAGCCATGACCGAGGAGGCGTTCCCGATTGCCGAGGAACACAGTGTCGTGGCTATTAGTCCGACTTCCGCCGCACGCGGTCTGAGTGCAATTGGCGATTTTGTCTTCCGCGTCTCGCTCACGACGGACGTGTTGATGCCCCACGGAATCAATGCGACTCACGCGAGCCTGGGGTATGAACGAGCGGCGACGATGTACGACGCAGCCGATACGTTCTCCGTAGACAGCGAAAATGCGCTGCAAGAGGGGTTAGCTGCCGTCGGAGTCGAAGTATTGGCAACGGAAACCTTTGAGGGCGGAGACTCGGACTTTTCCGAGCAATGGACTCGAATATTGGAAGTAAATCCTCAAATTGTCTTTGTGTCTTCCCTCCCACCAGACAAGTCCGAAATTTTAATTCAAGCGCGAGAAATTGGCATACCAACAGCCGTACCAATCGTCCTGCGGACGCTAACTGTCGGGGATGTCGAAGCCGCGGGCAGCGCTGCCGAAGGGGCCATGACCTTTACCGAATGGGCAAACGCTTCTGACAAACCGAGAAATCAAGTGTTCGTCCAGAATTACAAGGCGAAATACGGAATAGAACCGACCAACTACGCTGCCAGGGCGTATGGCGCCCTCTACGTGTTAGCCGAGGCGATTGCAAATGCCGGTTCAACGGATGCAACCGCGATTCGGGATGCCTTGGCGAATATTGAGAATCTCGACACGATTTTCGGCAACTTCTCCTTCAATGAAGTGGGCGACGCCGTTTACGATCCGATTGTGCTCACCGTCGAAAACGGCGAACTTAAGATCTTCCAATAGTCGCGGGATGCGCCACGTTTCATGAATTCCTGTTTTTGATGAACCACAAACTCTACAACTATGAGTGAGGAGAACCGCCATGAACACTAATCAAATGGCATTATTCATCGTTGTCTTCGCAATCGCTACCCTAATTATGGGGCTTTCCGCCTGCGATCAGCTAATTGGGATTCTATCCGATGATCCAATGCCGCGGACGATGGATTTGACGATTCCTCAATTAGCTGGAATCAGTGGAGAAATCGTCATCGGCCTAGTGTCACCCCAGACGGGACGGTTTGCCGCTTATGGCCCCCAAGGAGCAGGTACAGGTCTGGCTCTTGAGGAGATTAATGACGGACAACTTGGCGACGCGCGGATTAGATTCATCACGGAAGATAGCCGCAGCACCGCTGAGGGTACGGTTGAAGCCTTCAACCAATTAATCGAACAAGATGTGCCTGTAATCATAGGTCCCGGTACCTCCGGTCAGGCGCTGGCAACGTTTCCGATTGCGGAACAAAACCGGGTAGTTGCCTTTAGTCCTACGTCCGAAGCTTCGGGATTGAGTGCCATTGGCAGTTATATCTTTCGCGCTGCGTTAACTACGGATGTCAAGATACCAATCGGAGTGAATTTGACTCTAGAAAAACTCGGTTACAAGCAAGTGGCAACGATTCATAATGAAACCGATCCGTATTCAACAAATAGCGACGAAGTGTTGAAGCAGGCGTTAGCCGCAAACGGTGTAACGGTGCTAGCCAGTGAGACTTTTCAAATCGGCGAGACAGATTTTTCCGCCCAATTGTCGCGGATGATAGATGCTTCACCCGATGCCATCTTTATCTCTAGCCAGCCCATCAAAATACCCGAGATTTTGCGTCAAATCCGGCAGAAGGGGATTCCCGACGAGATTCCCATCATCACGCCCCTGATAAGCATAAGTGACGTGCAGGAGGCCGGTACTGCCGCGGAAGGCGTGATAACTTTTGCCAATTGGACCATCAATGCGCCCACGCCGGGGAATCAACGTTTTGTGGGTAATTACATTGCCCAGAACGGTGTCGAACCGAATACCTTCGCCGCGCAGTCGTATGCCGCGGTATACATTCTTGCGCATGCGATTGCCGACGCAGGTTCCACCGATTCAACGGCGATTCGCGATGCCTTGGCGCGGACGAAAGACCTTGACACCGTTCTGGGCAAGTTTTCCTTTGATGCCGTCGGGGATGCGGTTTATGACCCGACCATTCTCATTGTCAAGAACGGCCAATTCGAGGTCTTTGAGTAATCGGAGATTGAGTTATAGCACGTACTCCCCACAGCAGTCTGGTTTCTAGGGATTTTCGAGAAAAGGGAAACGACGACTGACAATAAATTAAGAGACAGAGGTCTCGTAGGGAATAATGATAATTATTCCCTACAAAATCGCCGTCATGTACAACTAAAAACAAGGAGATTGAACATCAAAATGAGTCAAATGGCAAAGTTTTCGTTTATATTTGCAGTAATCGCGCTGATTGTGGGAATTTCTGCGTGCGATGAGTTGGTTTCAATTTTACCTAGCGGGGATGCTCCCCACGTAGGAGGTGTTGGTGGCGAAATTCCAGTTGGTCTCGTATACCCTGTCACGGGGCGGCTAGCCACCTTTGCCCTGCCCATATCTCGCGGGTTTGAACTGGCTCTCGAAGAGATTAACAACGCCCAACTCGGCGATGTGAGAATCAAGTTCATCGTTGCAGACGATCTCAGCACCCCCGAAGGCGCAGTTGAAGCCTACCAAAAGTTGATTGAACAGGACAATGTGCCGGTTATTTTCGGACCGACGACATCGGGGCAGGCTGAAGCAGCGTTTCCAATTGCCCAGCAGAATCAGGTGGTGGCTTTTAGTTCCTCTTCAAACAAAACGGGTTTAAGTGCGCTCGGCGATTACCTCTTTCGCGCAGGTCTTACGACGGACAAAATAATTCCTCCAGGTATCCGGGCAAGCCATGCGAAACTCGGTTACCATCGTGTGGCGATAATATACGATGAAGCTGACTCTTACTCCATTGATAGTTACGAGAAATTCAGGGATACCCTCACCGAACTCGGCGTTGCGATTGTAGCAACGGAGACTTATGCGAGTAGTGAAGGAATTGAAGAACCTGACTTTTCCGCTCAATTGAATCGGATAGTAGCTCATAATCCGGACGCTGTTTTTATTGCGGCTCAGCAGCCGGAGTTAACCGATATTCAGATTCAAGGCCGCCAGCTTGGCATTTCCTCAGAGGTTCGGTATATTACCAGCCTTATAAGCGACGTGCAACTCGCGGGTGATGCCGCCGAAGGCTCAATCTCCTTTGCGGGATGGATTGCTACTGCGGACGCCCCAGGTAACCGAGCCTTTGTCGAAAAGTATCGCGCGACGTATAACAGCGAACCAAACGCTTGGAGCGCACAGTCCTACGCCGCGGTCTATATGGTAGCCGAGGCAATTTCGAAAGCCCAATCCACTGATCCGTCCGCGATCCGCGACGCCTTGGCGGACATCAAAGATTTCGACACCGTGTTAGGCAAGTTCTCTTTCGACGAGGTGGGGGATGCGATCTACGACCCGATTGTACTGATTGTCAAAGACGGAAAATTTGAGGTTTTCGGGGACGATGCTGCTGTTGATACCACAACACATATTATTGACCACCTCCCGATTCAGAAGGTCTCGGTAGCGATTCTTGAGAGTTTCCCGCCTCAGTTAGTTCTTGAAATCGAGGGGTACCTTGCCGATGCTTGTACGATGCTCCATTAGACGACAGAGCGGCGCGAAGGAAACACTATTCACGTTCAGGTTACGACCAAGCGCCCGAGAGATTTGGCTTGTGCCGCCGTAATCTCAATCACGAAAATCGAACATATCATTCCGCTTGGAACTTTTGATTCCGGGATGTATAAGGCGATTGTCAATGACGTCGAGGTGGAGTTTGAGGTTCAATAGGATACTGGTATGTTACTGAGATAAGTTCCTCGCTTGCTTACCAGGAGTAGTGGCAGCCCGGAGGTGCTCGCTAGATAATAATCGGCAAGCCGTCCAAGCTTGTCTACCTTACATCCTATTCGTTTTACCTCCCCTATGCTTGAGCATGGTTCGGCAATTATAAGAAATAATGCAAAATCTTCTTGATATTTTATTCGAGTTTATACGATAATAGGTAACGCGTGGCAGTGCCGTACGGATATCCATGTGTAGAATTGGCGGACGAAAGAAGTGCTTTTCGGGGCAACTATAGCACGGTTGAGTATCACGGACGATTTCAATTTAACTGCGAGGAAGTCACCACTTGGGTTTATTATCTCAATCAATATATTGAGAACGGATGAAGAAAAAGGAGATTCAAAATGAGCACAAATCGAGTCGCAAAATTTGCATTCCTATTGGCGGTTGCCGCATTGATAGTGGGCCTATCCGCATGCGATCAGTTAGTTTCAATTCTCACTTCTGGTGATATGGATATGCCCGACGGTGAAATGCCGGATGATATGGGAATGATGACCGGGCTGCCGATGGACATTGCTATGTATAGGACCTGGACGAGTGTCGAGATTGGCGCGCCAAGCGCACACGGCGTCGCACATGGACAGGGCGACAGAACAACCTACATCAATGCTCCAGGCGTCGAAACTCTGCAAGATATGAGCGCCGAAACCTTCCCGAGCGGAACCACGCTGGTGAAGGAAATCATGGACGATACCAACACCTTTCTGTGGCGAGCCGCCGTCATGTGGAAAACCGACGATATGATGTACGAAGACCACGCCGGTTGGAAGTACGTCCAATATCAACGCGAATCGGCTGATGCTGATTTTGTTGCAGCCGCTGGTGATGGCACCGATAAAGGGAGTAACGGTTGCCACGGCTGCCACTCCGCCGTAAACGATCCTGATGTGCCGGGCAGAGACTATGTTTTTGTTGAACTTCCCGGCTACGAAACCGCGGGCCATGGTACGTCCGATCACCACGATGAAGAGGCAAATCATGACGATAATATGTCTGCCGACGACGGAGATGGTTCCAACTAATGCATAGCCTTGGCCGGAGCGAAAAACTCCTCAGATAGTGATCCCAGTTGCAAGTTTCGCTTAGGTGTCGCATCGCTTCTTCTTGGCCTTCGGTGTGCGCTAATCTATCGCCCGATTTCGTTGGCGTTTGGGGTTGATTTTCCCACCTGCCGCGAATCGGGCTTTTTTACGCGCGTTGATACGTGGAGAATGATATAACCACTGCGACCTTGGTACCAGATGCGATGTCGCTGCGATCGGTCTCGTGTAATTTGACTGGCCCCAGTTTTGTAGAACAATAAAAAGCGTGGAGCGTTTTCTTTAACCGGAAACCAAATGTGGCAACAGAGAATGTACATTTATAGTATCAACAAAGGGCAGTATCAATTTAGACCTTTAAATACGCCCATTAAAATCTCAGGTTAGGTCTTGTCATTCGAGTTGACAAAGAATACCAAACGAAAAATAAGGAGATTAAATATGAGTACGAGTCGAACCACAAGGTTTATTTTCATCTTGGCGGTTGTCGCAATGATTATGGGGCTTGCCGCCTGCGATCAATTGGTTTCAATACTAACTTCGAGCGATGTTCCGGAGCCGACTGACGCCAGGGTTACCGTGGGCGTTGTCGCACCCTTGTCGGGGCGATACGGTGCCTCTTACGGCCAACCAATTCTGCACGGTTTTGAGCTCGCGCGGAATGAGATAAATAGTGACCACGACGGTCCGGGCGGGATTACATTTGCTACCGTCGACGACATGGCAACGCTAGACGGCGCAATCGCGGCGTTTAATGAACTGATTGAAGCGGGTATCCCCTTCATTCTTGGGCCCAGCTTTTCATTCCAAGCGAAGGAAGTTTTCCCGATCGCCGCGGAGAATGGCGTTGTGGCGTTTAGCTCGACATCGTCTGCGTCCGGCATAAACATGGCCGGCGACGCCAATTTCCGATCCGGCTTAATCACCGCCCGACTGAACCCGCCGGGTGTGATGGTTACTCACGCAGCACTGGGGTACAAGAAAGTGGCTACAATGTACGATGCAGCCGACACCTATTCTACAATCGGTCACGGCGATCTCGTGGGCGGGCTTATGGATGCAGGTGTCGATATTCTTGGTACGGAAACCTTCGAGGGAGGCGCCACCAGTTTCTCCGATCAACTGACCCGAATCAAGGATCTAAGTCCCGAGGCTATCTTCGTCTCCGCCCTGTCGGCAGAAATGGCGCCGATATTGAAGCAAGGCAGAGAACTCGGCATACCCACTTCGGTCCCATTCATCATTCCGGAATTGTGGACTACCGAAGCCGCCGCCGCTGGCGAAGCTGCCGAAGGTACAATCGCCTTCAATGGGTGGTCGAACGTTGCCTCTACTCCGGGCAATCAGGCGTTCATCGAAAGTTATCAAGCAACGTACGGTATGGATCCTGATCCGTGGGCGGCACAATCTTACGCAGCACTGCATATTCTCAATGAGGCAGGTAACCGAGCGGAGTCAGCCGATCCGATAGCAATCGCAGAAGCGTTGAGAAGTATCAGCTTAGACACAATTCTCGGAAGTTTCTCGTTTGACGAGAACGGCGATGCCATCTACGAACCGTTCGTTCACATTGTCAAAGACGGCAAGCTTGTTCCGTTTGACGCTAGCGAGATGCCAGCAGATGATGATATGCCCGACAATGACATGACAGACAACGGCATGTCTAGTGACGGTACGTCCATAGACGATGGCAATGCTGCCAATTAATGTCACCTTTTAGTAAAAAAAATGAAGACTGAACGCTCAGTTAAAACCTAGTTTGAGCCATTTCACTGCCCGATTTCGCTGGCACTTGGGATTGATTTTCCGATTGTCGCGAATCGGGCTTTTTCATTTTACGGCAGCGAAATTAGGAACTTTTGTTTCTTGTTTGTAGGGGACTAAACCACGGCACGAAGATTGAATGTCCGATTTTAGAAACCGAAAACCCTAAAAAACATCGCTACACCTCAATATCAGATACGTTTTCGCCGATTTGTCATCAAAAACTACTTGACAACAATTCTAAGTTTTGGCAAGATTGATATAGGTGTTGTATACTTGATGTAGCATTTAGTAGGAGCATAGTGGCGATACTTGTGTTTTCGTCATAACATGAGTCATTCAAGAACCAAGGCGATTTAGGCTTGACTACAGTTAGCTTAAATACTTAAATAATAGTGTAGTCCGAAAGGTAATGACCGTGCCCAGTCGTTACCAAGAACGCGGCTGTTTTGGCAACGCTTGAAACTAACTAGCGAAGTATCAATTCAAATAACAATAAAGGAGATTCACCAGAAAATGAATGGATTCAGGAAATTCGCATTTGTTTGTATAATGGTTTCGCTTGTTGTGGGACTTTCTGCCTGTGACGAGCTGGTTTCGATCTTGACGACTAGCGATCTGCCCCAGATGGAAGACGTTCAGGGAGGGATACAAATCGGGGTGGTCTTACCGCTGACAGGGAGAGACGCGGGCCCATACGGTTTATCAATGAAGAACGGCTTTGATTTGGCGCTTGCGGAAATAAATAGTTCACAACTCGGTGATGCGGGCATTACCTTCATCGAACATGACAATATGAGCACCTTGGACGGCACAACCGATGCCTTCAATACACTGATTGCTCAAGATGTCCCCGCTATCCTCGGTGTCGCACTCTCCAGCCGCTTCAAGGTAGCTCTTCAGATTGCGCAAGAGAACCAAGTCATCGCGTTTAGTTCCGTCTCGTCCGCCGCGGGTTTAAGCGGTGAAGGAGATTACATCTTCCGCACCGGTCTCGCGACCAACATACTGAATCCTGCTGGCGTCAAAGCCTCTCAAGCCAAGTTAGGTTATACAAAAGTGGCGATTATTTACGATGCAGCCGACGCCTATTCAACGAGCGGTTACGAGCAGTTCGGCGCTGTGCTCGCGGAGGTCGGAGTCGATGCGGTAACCACTCAAACCATCCAGACCGACGAAACCGATTTTTCTGAACAATTGGCTGCGATAATGGCGTCAGACGCAGAGGCTGTTTTGATCTCGGCTTTATCGACTGAAATGGTGCAGATAATGTCTCAGGGGCGAGCAGCGGGCATCTCGACGTCTATTCCGTACATTGTTCCTGATCTGACGGCGAACGAGGTGGCAATTCTAGGCGACGACGCTGAAGGGGCGATTACGTTTACCAATTGGACAATCACATCAGACACGCCGGGAAATCAAGCCTTCGTCGACAGCTATCGAGCAGCATACGGCATTGACCCTGATCCGTGGGCGGCACAGTCGTACGCCACACTCCATATTCTAGCTGCGGCAATATCGAATGCGGGATCAACGGATGCAACCGCGATTCGCGATGCACTGGCGCAGACCATGGGGTTTGATACAGTATTGGGTGTTTCGGGACAGTTTTCTTTTGACTCGAACGGCGAGGCGTCCTATGACGCAATCGTAGCAGAGGTCAAGGATGGCGAGATTGTCACGTTCGAGGATAGCGCCATGGCCGATGACGGCATGATGGATGACGACATGGCGGATGACGGCACGACCGACGATGGCACAACCGACGATGGTACGACCGATGATGACATGTCAGACGATGACGCGTCAGGCAACGGAGCTAATGGTTCCAACTAGCGAAATACCTGAAACAGCATGTGGGTGTACCTCAGATGACTATTCTTGAGAACTAGCCGGTCTGAGGTACGTCCTACATCTGAGAAGGGTACAAGCATCGTGCATCTTCCCGGCAAATACCATCAGTTGAGTCCGAAAAGCTAAAAAACTGAACATCAATCTAGCAAGTAATCAAGCTATTCTTTTGCCCGATTCCGTGTGAAACTTTGTTGTGGTTTACATATTTGTGCGGAGTCGGGCTTTTTTGCGATCTACTATGGGCTATGGGCCATGCAACTTTCACTTGCCCAGACTTGCTGGCGGTTTTGACTTGCCAATAACTCCGACAAGCACCACCATAGTTAGCAAATAGGGCAGGCATTGTAAGAGTTGGGAAGGGATATCCCAACGGCTTGCCAATTCCAGCGCGTTCGCAAAGCCGAATAGCAAACATGCCACCGCCATCCTGTACGGACTCCAATTCCCGAAAATCACCGCCGCAAGAGCCACATATCCCCGTCCGGCGGTCATCCCCTTCGTGAAGTAATGTGCTTCGGATGCTAGGAAACAGCCGCCTAGCCCGGCGAACACGCCGCTTACCGTCACTCCGACATACTGCCACCATGCGCGACTGAGACCTAGTGTGTTTAATGCTCCAGTCGATTCTCCCGCCGCGCGCAGCCGCAACCCCCACGGCGTCTTGAAAAGGAAGACATGACTCCCAACCATGAGAAGAAGTGTAAGGTAGACTAAACACGAATAACTTCCTATGAGCGGTAAGTTCCATTGGTTTAGCCCTTCTACGCGCTGTGATGTTGCTTTGCGGTTGAAAAACTCCGTAATTCCGACGGCAAGTAAGTTAATTGCAACACCACTGACGATTTGATTCGCTCGAAATGAAATCGACGCGATTGCGTGGACTAAAGCGATGGCGGTGCCACAATTAATCCCGACCATCACTCCAATCCAAGTAGAACCGGACACACTCGTGCCGATGACATATCCGAACGCGCTAACTAACATAATTCCCTCCAGCGCAATATTGACAACGCCAGAGCGTTCGGAATATATTCCACCGAGCCCCGCCAGGGTCAACGGTGTTGACATGCGAATTGTGGTTGGAATGAGTTCAGAGATAATTGTGATAGCCCTTCGGGTTGTGTTCCGCGAACTGCGAGTAACCTGGATTTACCGCACATCGTTGGTGGAAGACTCCGGTTCAGTTGTAAAGTTTTCAGGCGTGTACGTTTGAAGTTTTCGAAGTCGTTCACGTGGTTTTACTCAAGGCATGGTCTTGCCATTTAAATTGAATGGAAGCTAGACATACGATCAACACGGCTTGAATGATGAGAAACAACTCTCTTGGAACGTTCATCAAGATTTCAACGTCCAAAGCCCCTTTGTTTAGAGCGCCAAATAGGATTGCAGCGAGGCAGACGCCGTAGGGATGGTTTCGTCCGAGCAACGCGGCGGCGATTCCGGTATACCCGAAACCGGGCGAGAAATTGTCGAGGAAGCGGTGGCGATAGCCCATTACGTCCCACACGCCGGCTAAGCTCGCCATGGCGCCACTCAACATCATCGTCCAAACAGTCACAGCCCCGACATTAATTCCGCCGTAGGTTGCTACGTCGGGCGCATCGCCAACTAACCGTAACTCATAGCCGTATTGCGTGCGCTTTAAGAAAAACTGGCAAAAAAGCGCGGCGATAAGTGCGAGAAGAAACGTGACGTTCAGCGGGTTGCTCTTTGGGACAAAATCAAGAAACACTGCAATTCGGGGCAAGTGCGCGGTTTCATGAATTTGCGGTGTCTGAGGAGTCATCTGTCCAGTTTCTTGATATACCTCCGTAACCAAGTAGCTCGTCAACGCGATCGCAATAAAGTTCATCATGATCGTGTTGATGACCTCGTGGACGCCAAATTTCGCTTTGAGAACTCCAGCAATTGCTGCCCATCCGGCACCCGCCGCCATCGCCGCAAAGATGCAAAGGGGGATGAGTATAACCGCGGGAAGGTTGAAATGAAATCCCACCCAAGCAGCCGCAAATCCGCCCGCGTAAAGTTGTCCCTCGCAGCCAATGTTGAATAACCCGCACTTGAAGCCGATGGTTACGGCTAGTCCCGTAAAGATTAGCGGGGTCGCATTAAATAGGACGTATCCGAAGTCGTCCAAGCTGCCAAGCGCACTTAAAACAAGAATTCGATAAACTTCCAACACATTCTGGCCGAGAATGCCAATTACGAGACTACTCAACACAATCACAATCCCGAGCGGGAATGCGATTGGACGACTCGCATGGAGTATTTCGGTAATTTGAGGTTTTGAAAAAGACGGGATTCTTGCCATAATGAAAATTACAAATGGCAATGCGGGTGAGGTATGTGATATTGTATTGGACAGCTATCCAATCATACGTTAAAGTCCGCCGGCTTGTTTCAGTTGATTCAGATTGTACAGCCGACGGATCCTAGAATGAAAAGGTCGTTTCGAGGGAGTGTTGACATTTGTGCCAAACTGTCCGTAATCGTAGGGGCGAGAGGAATCTCTATCGTCTTCCTTATCCAGTCAGTTGATCCTCGCCCATTGAATAATGCGCGTTGGCGGACTCACACCATACAGGTTGAGTGAAGATTGTAAGTCGAAAATCATAATTCGGCATCAAAACGTTAATTCTGGAAACCACTTACAGAAGCCCGATATCGTCTCTGATACGTGAGCAAAGGGTTGGGTAGGATCTCTATCGCGCTCCCTGTTCAGTCGCTTGATCCCAACCCCTACGAAGAACCATTCGTGTGTACATACCTCTCGATTATCGGGTCGCTATGAAAGGTCAACAGAACCTATACTCCGCGCTGTCAGAAATTGCGTCTTCTGTAGGAGCGATCTCGAGGTCGCGCTCCTTGTACGAGGGAACTCCGATTCCCGACCTGCTGGTGCCGCGTAAGTCCTATTAGAAGCAATTATCACTGGAAAAAAGCTCAATAATACCCAACGCAGAGTATAGTTAGCATCGGGGAAAAAAGACTTCGTTAGCCGATACGGCGCATTGGAACGTCCGATGATTCCTACCGTCAGCGAGGAGAAGATGCAATGGCAGGCGCAAAGATACTGGTCGTTGAAGATGAAAGTAGTGTCGCCACTTATGTCGTAGAACTGCTAGAAACCTTGGGGTACGAGCCTTCAAGTGTTGTGCGCACCGGAGAAGAAGCAGTACAAAGAGCGGTAAAGACTCGTCCGGATTTAGCGTTAATTGACATCACTTTGAAGGGTGAAATGGATGGTGTAGCGACGGGCGAACAGATACAGAACCGCTCCAACATTCCTGTGGTATATCTCACTGATCGGGCAAACGAAGACCTGTTGAAGCGGGCAAAGATAACCGAACCATTCGGCTATGTTCTTAAACCCGTTGAAGAAAGACGATTGCACCTCAACATCGAGATTGCCCTTTACAGACATGAAACGGAACGGCGTTTCAGGGAAAGGGAGCAGTGGCTATCAACCATCCTCAGAAGTATCGGCGATGCTGTAATCGCAATGGACGAAGGCGGATTGGTGACTTTTATGAACCCGGTTGCCGAGGTATTGACAGGCTGGCGATTAGAGGAGATTTCAGGGAAATACCTTGCCGAAATCTTTAACGTTATAACTGAAAAAACTAGCGTACCAATCCAACGCCACGTTATGGACGCGCTCCATAAAGGAACCATCGTTGGTCGAACAGATCGCCATACCACGCTTATTTCCAAGGTTGGGCGAGAAACGCCGATTGATTACAACGCTGCACCTCTCAGAGATGACCGGAACAACATCATCGGTGTCGTACTGGTCTTCCGCGATATTACAAAGCGCAAGCGAGCCGAAGACAAACTGAAGCAAACTGCCAATACGCTGCGTAATCAAACCCAAATCATGCAATCCATCTTCGATAGCATCGGCGATGGCGTTGTCGTTGCCAATGAAAGCGGGGAATTCATGCTCTTTAATCCGAATGCAGAGCGGATTATCGGGATGAGCGAAACAGATGCGTCGCCCGATCAGTGGCCGGAAAGGTATGGATTGTTTTCGCCCGATCGCGTTACGCCTTTTGCGACAGAGGAGCTTCCTTTGGTACGCGCAATCAGAGGTGAAGCATCGGATGAAGTTGAGATGTATGTGTGTAATCCTAAAGTGCCTGATGGCGTCTATATCAGCGCTAGCGGGAGGCCGTTGCATGAGGAATCGGGTGTGCCGAAAGGTGGGGTTGTTGTTTTTCGCGATATTACCGAGCGCAAGCAAGCTGAGGAGGCGCTGGCTCAGGCATACTCGCGAGGAAGACTGGAAGTCGTAGACACCATCCTTCATAATATTGGCAATGCGATTAACAGTGTGACGATAGGGATAGGAACAATTCACGGGCACTTGGTAAGAAATAAATTAATGGGGCGCCTCCACGCGCTTGCGGATGCGGTGAAAACAAATCAGGGTGATTTGGCGAATTACGTAGAAAACGATCCACAGGGCAAACAGGTGGCACCTTTCATCATAGCGCTCGCCGATGACTTTGCAAAACAGAATAAAAAGTTGAGAAAAACTGTCGCTCGCGTCGGTGATAGGGTTGAACATATTGCTGATATTGTGCGTATGCAGAAGTCGCTTGGGCGACGAGGTGTCGATCGTAAAGATATCAATCTTCGAGAGGCTGTTGCGGATGCGGTTAAGGTACTCCAAGAATCGATTAAGAAGCGAGACATTGAGGTTCATGTTGATTGCGAAAATGCACCGAGAGAGATCCGAATTCAGGAGAGCCAATTTCACCAAATGTTGGTCAACTTGATCAAGAACTCAATCGAGGCTATAGACGAACTCGCTGAATCGAGCGGGTTAAGTGCAGCACCCAGTATCAAAGTGAGATCTTTTATCCAACCGGGTTTTCTTACGCTAGAAGTTGTTGACAACGGAATCGGTATTGAAAAGAGAAAATTCAAGGTTATTTTTGGTGCCGGCTATACGACCAAAGAATCGGGGAGCGGTCTCGGTCTTCATTCAATTGCGAATTTCGTCATCGGCTCAGGCGGGAAAATTCACCCGCTAAGCGACGGAATCGGAAAAGGGACAACTATGCGGGTCATCCTACCAATGTCCACAATTACGCCATGATTAGCAAATTGGAACTAACGCCGATAGATGTTTAAGACGTGCATGAATTTGCGACTCATTACGCTAATGCGAGATGCTAAGCTCGACTTTGTACATTTGAGCGATACAACAAATGGTGTCGCTCAAACGCTGAAGAACACCGGGGGAGATTTTAGCCATCTGGCCTATTTGGTAGACCATTGAAAAAGTCTCAGCGGTTTCTAGTGCCATCGCAGCGGGGCAAGATGTCCCGCCTACGGTGTTGGTTTTGCGCGGCTTTCCGTACGATCTAATCGTTGTACTTTTGTACAAAGTCAAGCTAAGAGCCTGTTTGAAAAGTACATTTGTAGGGTGCGATCAACCAAGCGGATAGCGCGGGCGATAGAAATCCCCTGCGCACCAGCCTCTAAAAGCCCCGGAGGGGATCAAACGAGTGAATAGCGAGTGCGATAGAGATCTTGAAGGTGTGTAGAAACACCGAAATCCCGCACATCCAAGCGCCAGCGGGGATCAAGCGACTGAACAGGGAGCGCGATAGAGATCCCACAGGTATATAGCGGGCAATCACAACAACATGAAAAAACTATCTTCAAATGACTGAATATGGCTCTGATACCGACTTTTCAAACAGGTTCTAAATGCGAAAGCCCTTTATTGCATCGCCGGTTGCATAACCAAAACTGCGAGGAAGTTTAATGGAATCGAGGGACGGTTGGAACAATCGCGTTCTCATCGTTGATGATCAGGAAGAGATTCATGACGATTTCGAGGAGATTCTGAAACCTAGCTTATCAGGCGCCTCGACCGACGAACTGGCGAAGTCGTTTATTTCCGAGGTGGATGATAACTTCCTACCGGAGTTTGAGCTTTTTCATGCGAGAGGCGGGGAAGAAGCCTACGAGATTGTTAAAGCAGGAAAAGAATCGAATCGCCCTATCGCCGTCGCCCACATTGACGTGAGGATGCCTCCGGGCATTGACGGAATCGAAACCACGCGAATGATTAGGCAGATCGAGAAAGATATTGAGATTGTGATCATGACTGCTTACACTGACAAATCTCTTTCAGAGATTGTGCGCGACATGGAATTGCTGCATAAGTTGCTGTATATCAGAAAGCCGTTCGCGCGCGAGGAAATTCAGCAGATAACGCTTTCCCTCGTCGAAAAGTGGAATGTTGAACAGGAATTGGCAGAGAAACGCCGACAGCTTACCGACAGCAATCAGCGATTGGAAGCTGTCCTCGATTCCACGGGCGACGCCATCGGAATGTTCGATATCAGTGGTAGGCTACTATTTGCCAATCAGTGGTACGAGGGTCTATTTGATTTGACGGAAGAAGAACTGAAGCAGAAGTCACCGAGAGAACTCAGAGCGTGCGTCAACGAGCGTTTTCAAATTCCGGATCTCCTTGACTCTGAGAAAGGTTCGTTTTCAGAGAGTAGAGGCGATGTAGTCGAAGTAATAACTGGAAGTCGCGGATCGCAACGTAAACTGTTTTATCAAATGGAAGCTCCAGTCCGTGACAGCCAAAAAGATGTTATAGGAAAGATTGTCGTTTATCGCGATATGTCCAAGGAGCTGGAGATTGAACAGATGAAAGCCGAGGTTCTTCGACTACGTAACGAACTTGAAACAGTTTATTCGCTTGACGGAATTATCGGCAAAAGCAAGAAGATGCAGGACGTATTTGCCTTGATGCAACAGGCAGCCGAAAGCAATATCACGGTGCTTATCCGAGGAGAAAGCGGCACCGGCAAGGAACTCGTCGCCAAATCAATCCACTTCAACAGTCGACGTAAAGCGGGGCCATTTGTCGCCGTTGATTGCGCCGCCATTCCGGAGACCCTCATAGAAAGTGAACTTTTTGGGCATGAACGCGGCGCGTTTACAGGTGCATCAACGCGACGAATTGGAAAATTCGAAAGCGCCCACGGCGGCACAATCTTCTTAGACGAGATTGGAGAAATGCAACCCGCGCTGCAAGCCAAATTGTTAAGGGTGCTACAGGAACGGGAAATCCAGCGCGTGGGCGGTACAACGAATGTCCATATAGACATTCGCGTGATTGCGGCAACCAATAAAGACCTTGAAGCCGCAGTCAAATCTGGCGAATTTCGCGAGGATCTTTTCTATCGCATTGCGGCATTTCCAATGGTGATTCCATCACTGAGAGAGCGAATCGAAGATGTTGCTCTGTTGGCTAATCATTTTTTGAAAAAGCACGCTGCAAACGTGGACAAATCGATACGTGAAATCTCCAGCAAAGCGTTGTACATATTGATCGGTCATGATTGGCCCGGAAATGTGCGTGAACTGGAAAACGCTATGGAGCGTGCCGTTCTCTTGGAGAAAACCGCTGTAATTCAGGAAACCAGCCTTCCGACACACATCAATTCCGATGTAACTACAAAGCAGGTATACGGAAACGAACGTTCCAACTTGACAAGAGAAATCATTCCACTGGGGGAAGTTGAGAAACACTCGCTGATTCACGCGCTGGAGGTCACTGACAATAGTATAACAAAATCCGCACATGCGCTCGGAATCAGCCGAGCCACAATCCATAGGAAATTGAAGCAGTATAGCTTGCTTGACGAAGATTGACACGGCGGGAAAATGCGTAAGTCGCGATTGAGATAGGCTTCATGTTTGGATTGCATTATTGAATGGAGCGGCAAGTCAGTGTGCCACTTGGCTCTTCAATGTCGGCTATTTATGAAAGCAGAATAGCAGCCGTCCTTCGGACTGTAAAAGGCGCAGCAGGAATTCCTTCCAATCGTCCCATCTATTCTATCCGCTTCCGAAGAAGATACACTTATATTGACGCTTGGTATTTCAAAAACGAGCGTCAGTGTATTTTCCGTCTGTAACAAAATGTGTCACTTCAAAAGAAGATTGTGTTACAAAATGTGACACGTCTGCATACTATCGCCGTATGCTGCCTGAGCAGCCATCGTGATTAACTTACCTAACCCTTCCACTCTGCAGCCATATTCCAAGTTAAGAAAATCGAAGTATCGGTATTAGTGAAATCAATGCAACATTGACTTATGATTCATTGATTCAGCGTTTCCTCTTCGCGATTTCCCGCCAGTTGACGCGCATTGCCGCGACATTTGTCTACCACTTGACCTTCGCTCGCCGTTGCTTCGTACGTTCGATATCTGCCTGAAAACGTCTAAACCAAGTTAACTTCCAATGTACGTAATATCTGTAGGTGCAGAAGATAGAAACCAAGCGCGCCGATGTCTCAATTCAGTTGGCACACTTTATGCTAGAGCAGTCTGGAAGTTGCCCACTGTCTAAACAGAAATAGTTGAAATGGCAGATTGGTAACCAACAATACGCTTGCACAACCTGTGTTCGTAACTCTCAGCAGGTAATACCAATTCGTATTCCATAAGTTACAAAAACCGGGGGTTCGTAGTAGCGCAATTCATTGCGCGTCCCGAATTGGCTGTAACATTTAGATTTTGAAATCGTATAAGTTTTACACAGCAGACACATTGAAGTGAGGAAAACGGAGTTGATAAGGAAAATGGATCAAACAATCGAACCGCTAATCTCTTCAGCCGAGCCTGTCAACTATGTGCACACCCTTCACGAAGCCCTGAAACATCGTGGCGAAGACGTCCCGTTCGCGTATGTCATGGGCGTATCCGGGGAAGCCTTCCGATTCCTTTATAATCGTTCTGACCCCGAAGCGGGAATGAAAACCTTCTTTCACAACCCGTTACGTGTGGCATGTAGGTCACTTGGATATCAACATGAAGTCGCACACGACGAAACCTACCAATCCGCGTCGGAACGGCTTCAAGACAACATCCACACAGGCAAGCCTGCGCTAATACCGTTCACGGACTCTTGTCCGTTCGTCAGCAAACACACGACTCCCGGACGGCTTGTCTGTCAAAATGGATACCGGTATGAGTTAAGTGCGGATGACCTGCACACCAAATGGCAGCCCGATAGTGGTTTTCTAGAGCTGGGTCCCAAAGGCTATTATCAGTTCGTGATTGGCGATCGCGAGCGCGAACCAAAGCCGCGTGAAGCCGCGCTAGGTGCCTTGAGAGGCGCCAAGAAGATGATGCGCGCCAGGCAAAAAGTTCAGGGTTGTGCAATGGGGCTTGCGGCTTACAACGAACTCATCGCGCAGTTGAGCGGCATGCTCTCACGAAGAAAACCGCTGACGCTGCACGACGTGGGTCGAATCGCCCGGTGGAATGCTCGTCCGATCTCGCAAGCCATCAGCACACGGCAATTGACAGTCGAATATCTTGATTTGGTCCGTGAAAACTTCGAGGATGAGGAGCTGGAACACCTGGACCGAGCGATAGCTTCGTACCGCAAAGTGGGCGCGCTGCTCGGCAGGCTCCAGACAGTTCTGCCCTCGGCAGATACATCGCTAAATACGGAGTTGTCTTCAGACGAGCGTTCGAAAGCCCGGACAAGTGTCTCCAGTCTTTTTCGCATCCAAGCGCCGATGTTCATTCAACCCCGGTCGACAAGCAGGCAACCCGTGATTAAAGAGTTCAAACCGAAATGTCGATTGGCGATTAAAGTGCTCTTGAGAATCGTCCGAGCAGAAACGAAAGCCATCTCTGAGATTGAGAAAATCCTCCAGATTAGCGAAAAGATGAAGATGTGAAAGCATTTCATTGAACGAAGATTCGCCACCGGAAAGATTGGCAATCATCAACGTGCCAGTCTTTCCTTTCTTCGGAGGAGAATTTCGATGATAGCTCCATGTTCGCTGAGGGCGATTAGACAGTATCTTTACCTACCTGAAATCGCTGCGGCAACTCTCTTAGTACCTGCCGAAACCGCGAAATATCCACTCAAAGCGTCCCAATCTTCGAATCATCATGTCCTCGGATTCCTTTATTCGACATAAACGGAGTCGCACATGAACTACTTCCTGAGATTACTTAAATATGCACGCCCCTATCTCTTCAGACTGAGTCTTGTCTTCCTGCTCATTCTCCTGTTGGGACAAGCAGGGCTATTCATGCCCTTAATGCAGAAGTTCATCATTGACCGCATTTTGCTGCGCTCTAGAGATCCACTGGCAAGCATCGATTTAATTCATCAAAACGATTTAGACACAAGTCAAAGGCTTTCGGATGAACTATTGCGTCGCCTCGAGTCTGAATGGATTTTGCTGTCACGAGACACCACAGTATCAATTGAAAAAGCGGGACGCAGGTGGAAGCTCATCGATAACGAGACGGGGGAACAGTACGCAATTGGACGAAATGTGTTCGAGATGAAGTCAAAGCTTGGCGAAGTTCCGGAAGAGTGGGACCGTCAACTAAGAGATTCCGATGTTCTTCTCTCTGAAGAAGCTACCATTGCAGCCAGCGACGACCACAACGGTTGGACAATCCACGACAATGGCAAAGACTACACGATTCTGCCCGATGAAGACAAACTCGTCGTCTACCAAGGTAGGTTTGAAGCGCCCGCGGGAACAATCACTTTCAACGTGCCCGATGAGTGGCGCCAACAGCTGAAGGATCACGGTGTTCTTCTCTCTCCTCGGGCTACTTTTGCGAGTGACGAGGACAACGTTGAGTGGACTATCAATGACGATGGCAAGTACCACACGGCTTTACGAGATGGAGACAAGCTCATCGTTCACGAGGGAGAACTCAAAATTTACCCAGGGACAATCACGTTCACTGTTCTTGGTAAAAGGCATACACGCACACCCTTGGGTTGGCTCATTGCCTCACTGATTACAATTGTCACTTTTTTTGCCGTACTTTCCATTCTCCGCTACCTTCAGACCTACTCAATGACATGGGTGAGTCAACGCATCCTGTTTGACCTGAGAAACCACGTCTTTTCGCACCTGCAATCGTTATCCATGCGGTTTTACGATCTTAAAGGCACTGGTCAAATTCTTTCTCGCGTGAGAGAGGATGTTGCGGCTCTGCGATCGCTAGTTACCACGACCTCGATCGATATCATCACCGATATAGTGACCGTCATCGTGATGTTGGTCATTATGTTCAGTTGGCATTGGAAACTGACCCTTCTATCCTTGGCGGCTATGCCGTTAATTATAGGAAACTATTTCTTCTTTATCCGCCGTCTGCGTCCGATCTGGCGCCAGTGGCGCGACAAATGGGCGGATATTTCGACAGGTTTGTATGAAGCGGTCGCAGGCGCAAAGGTAGTCAAGGCTTTTGGTCGAGAACGCCATCATGAACTGAAGCTGTTCCGCGATATGCGTACTACCTTTGAGTGGGAAATTAAAGCGACGCAGGATCGGACCGCGATGCAACGAATCGCAGTTTTTCTCCGAACCCTTGGCAGGGGGGTTGTGCTCTCGTATGGCGGTTATCTCGTGGTGCAAGGGGATTTCACTGTGGGATCAATGATTGCTTTCGTCGTGTTCCTTGAACGAATGCAACAGCCAATCATGAGTTTGATTAACATCAATGCAACTATTCAGGAAGCGATGGTTTCCACGGAACGCGTCTTCGGGCTGCTGGATTCGGAACCTACCGTAGAGGAAACGCAAGATGCTATTGCTTTACCCGAGATTCGCGGACATGTCAAGTTTGCGGACGTTCAGTTTAGCTACGAGCCGGAAAACCCGGTGCTGCACGACATCAACCTTGAGGCACAACCGGGCATGATGATTGCCTTCGTTGGGCCGTCTGGATGCGGAAAAACTACCGTAGCGAACCTCATCGCGAGATTTTATGATCCGACAAGCGGCTCAATTTACATTGATGGATTTAACCTGCAAGATGTCACTATCAAGTCGCTGCGTAACCAACTGGGAATTGTATTGCAGGAAAACTTTCTGTTCGATGGATCCGTGGCAGAAAACATTCGCTTCGGACAGCCCAATGCTACGGATGAAGAGGTGGTGAATGCGGCGTTGGCTGCCAATGCGCACCAGTTTATCGTAGAGCAGCTTCCGGAGGGATATGAGACGAAGGTGGGCGAGAGAGGCATGCGACTCTCAGGTGGCCAAAAGCAACGCCTATCCATTGCACGCACCCTCCTACGCGATCCGCGTATCTTAATTCTCGATGAAGCGACCTCCAGCTTGGACACGCAATCGGAGGAGGAGATACAACAAGCGTTAGATCGCTTGATGAAGGCGAGAACATCGTTTGTTATTGCGCATAGACTCTCCACGGTTCTAAAAGCGGATATGATCGTCGTGATGAATGAGGGAAGAATTGTTGAGACAGGCACCCATGAGCAGTTGATGGAAGTCGACGGAATCTACGCAGACATGTATAACAAACAGTTCAAAACCAAAAGCGAAGGCGAGGAGTCGTGGTTGAAGTAAAGGGAAAACTCTCTACGTGGACATACGGACCAACATAAGGGAGTTCTTTTTATACTGGTGGATTTTCCGTCGCAAAACCCTTAACTTAGTCTCCATTGGGCAGGGAGGAAATCTCTATCAACTAAACGGATAGATCAAGCGACCGAATAAGGAGCGCGATAGAAGTCCCATAGAAAATCCTGATAGAGATTCTCAATGTGGATATTACACCATTATTGGCGGTACAATTCTCTTGTCAATAAACCCTCGTTTTTGCCCTATAACCAGCTTTTGGGCGAGTGTTATTTGATGGGTGATGTTCGTATCAGCCTTGCCTTATAATTTCAATATATAGTACGTTATATTTAATTAGAATGCAGTATATGCTATCAGCATTAATCGCTGGAACGATACTAAAAAATACCCAAATTAGCACTTATAAGATGCGGAGTGTATGAGGGAATGCTTAGCTGGTAACTGTTTAGTGCATCGTTTGGTTCGTAGTATTACAGTTCGTCGCACGACCGGTCTGGGCATGTAAGCCTCCGATTAGCCGGAATTAGGTATCGTACTTCCCTATTCGGCGTGTTCCCTGGCCCGCTCGGTCTGGATTGGCAAATCCAGACCGATGGACTAGTCAATTACCTTATACCATTTTTCTTGAATAACAGTGCAAATGATGTCTGAAATATACCGTTCACGTTCTACGTAGGCGGGAATCAAGCGACCGAATAGGATCAAACGAGTGGATAACGAGTGCGATAGGGATCCCCTTGCGCCGCATGCGAAAGACTTGGTTGACGCTATTAATGCACTGTGAATGTAGAGAAATCGTATTAGCTATATTGCAAACCACCCTGAAAAAAGGTTGTTAGTTCCAGCATTGAGTATGTGTCACCGTGATTTCTGGCGGGCAATCAACGAGGGCGGAGTTAGGTATTTGCTCCGCCCTTCTTTATTTCTAAATCCCACTTGAATAAGCCAAATTAATTGGTATCGATCCTGTACCGGAAATTGAAGTTGTATCAACTCATTGCATCGGATTAAGCTCCCGAAAGTCTTGCATGACATCAATTTTTCATGTGGTGAAACATAAAGAACGGAGAGTGACCCCATCTCGTTCTCTTATCACGGCGTAATGTGCCAGTGAACTCTTCTCAAACTGTCCCAAAATGGGACACCAGTCCCATTTTGGGACAAACCCGCTCGAAGCCACGCCATTACAGGCTTTCTGCCAGTATCCTGCCCCTATAATTCACTTTAACTGTCCCATTTTGGGACACTACCACCTCATCCACTTCTGCCCGTCCATATCCTTCAAAGTCAAGCCTGGCAAGGGATCTCCCCGTCTCGTCCTCGTTCAATCAAGAGTTGGCACAATTTATGCTTTATTAGGAGTGTCGTCTTTCGTTTCCGCTGCACCGAGAGATTGACGCTTCCAATAATCCTTCCCGCGGCACGAGGCGGCATCACTGCTCAGTGATGCCTGCCGCTCCCCCTTGCCGGGGCATGGAAGGAGGCAAGGAACATCCCGATACGTATTACAATAGACCTTTTGCATATCCATGGGTTCTCCTTTAGGGTGTTGAGGGAACAGTGAACTCCTCAACTCTAACGAAAACCCTCGGTTTTTCAATTCAATCATAGGTGGCAACTTAGGTTATTTTAGGAAACGTGGTTCGCAAGCAATCCGAGTCATAGACAGCCGCGTCCATACATGACGATAATCTCGAAATCAAGGCAAAATGAAAGACGAAAATAAATCCCAAGCACAACTCATCGGTGAATTGCGGCGCCTCCGCGAGCGTGTGGAGAAATTTGAGAACGACGAAGCCCGGTACATACAGTTCTTGGGCGAATATGAGGAATCGATAACCGGGTATTTCGACATCTACTACAGCACCCATGATATGGTTGTTTCTGTCGATATGGAGACGGAAAATGTCCTACAGTGCAATAAGGCTGTGACTGATACATTGGGCTACAGCAACGCGGGCATTATCGGACAGCCCATCTTTGAGTTGTATCACCAAGATGGTCTCGAAGATGCGAAGAAATCGTTTCGAGTTATTGCAGAGACCGGCGAGATACACGACACCGAACAGGTGCTGCGGAAAACGGATGGCGGCAAAATTAGTGTGAGTTTGAATGCCGCAACCGTCCGCGATGAAGATAGGAACCGGACTTTGGCGCGATTTGATTGGCGCGACATCACCCGGCGTGCGGCGGAAATCGGCGACTTGCGCTACGAAAACCGCCAACTGAAGGCGCGTCTGAGTTCCGACAGACCCGAAAACCCGGAAGTGTTTTCCGATATTGTCACCCAAGACTCGGCGATGCACTCGATTTTTCGTCAAGTTGAGTCCATCGCGGGGAGCGGGAATCCTGTGTTGATTACCGGGGAGACGGGGGTCGGCAAGGAGAAGATTGCAGCGATCGTCCACCAACTGAGCAGGAAATTGGGGCAATTTGTCCCGGTCAATATGGCTGGACTTGATGACCTGCTGTTTTCGGACACCTTTTTTGGTCACGGAAAGGGGGCGTTCACCGGCGCCGATTCAGCGCGCCACGGCTTGATTGAACAGGCGTCAGGGGGCACGCTATTCCTTGATGAGATTGGTGACCTCGGTATGGAATCACAAACGAAACTCCTGCGTTTTTTACAGGATGGAGAATACCGTCATCTGGGTGAAGACGCCCCAATTGGAAGCGACGTTAGGATTATTGCGGCAACCAATCAAACAATTGAATCGCTCACCGGGAGCGGGAACTTTCGCAGCGACCTCTACTATCGCCTCGAAACCCATCATATCCATCTGCCTCCGCTGCGTGAGCGCAAGGGGGACATTCCTTCGCTCGTATCCCATTTCCTCAAACGAGCCGCTGAGGCGCTGGGAAAGAAAATACCCGTCCCGCCACCGGAACTCTTTACGCTGCTTTCGACCTACCACTTCCCCGGAAACGTCAGGGAGCTTGAGGGGATGGTGAATGATGCCGTTAGCGGGCACGAAGGCGGCATACTCTCCACTGGCCCCTTCCGCCGGAAAATTGATGAACACACTTCAGTTTTCGCCAGAGACGGGGTGCTGAAAGTTGGCGCGGTTACATTCTCGGATACCTTGTCTTTGCTGCAGGAGCTCCCGGCGCTGAAAGAAATCCAAGACCTCGTGATTGCCGAAGCCCTCCAGCGCGCCGATGGCAACCAGACGATTGCGGCTCGACTCTTGCGCATGTCGAAACAGGCGTTGAACAATCGTTTAAGCCGTGCACGAAATTCAGCTAACGGAGGCTGAAACGGTGTTTGCTTCTCCAAGCCACTCTTTCCTCTTTGTATTCTTCTGTCTTTGCCTCGCAACTACCGCGCCCAAAAGGGGTCAACATTTGTGGATTTGTCCACTTTTGTTTACATTTGCCCAAACCATCAGGCGGTAAGGGTTTAAACACCTCTTGAGTCGAGTTTTCCCGAATTTCGTCAACAAACGTTGACTGCCTTTGTACTTCGATCATCTCCTTTTTCTCTCCAGCCCAAAAAGTCCCTGAACCCGCACCACGCCTAGGCGCAGCGACATCACCGAATCCCCAAATCATGCCTGTTTTCGGATTTGGCATAGGCTTTGCTCTAGTACATCAACGAAACGTGAATCGATAGCCGTTCCACAACGAGCGAGCGGTTATCGCAAGCGAGAGGAGCATACGGTTTCCTCCGCGATTCAGACTATAACCAGTATCATTGAGAAGAAACGATAGGGAAACATGTCATCTGTCAATAAATAACCTTTGGTGCTAGTTATTTGGTGTATGATTTTCAATGACATACTATATCTAGGCAGTTAGCAGGTCAGGTTGGCGGAACTCTTTTTAACCGCGCATAATCGCACATCATCATGTCAGCATATAGTATGCCATTTATGATTTAAATACAACATATACTAGCACCACTGGTTAAATATTGTATCCCTTTCTATTTTACTGTGGGGCGCTGCCTCCTTCACCCAAAAACTCCCGAACCCCCGCCACGCCTAGACGTAGCGGTTTCACCAACGCCACATTGACGCCTGTTTTCGGTTATGGCCCGGAAAATGCTAAGACGAATCTATACCATTAACTTATAAAAGAGGGATTTATGATACGTATTCTAATCAGCCTTTTGGGAATTGTAGTTTTAACTTTAGGTGTGTATTTCATCACTAGACCTTCTGAGCCGCCAAAAGTGACTTATGTTCTACCAGAACCTAATCCTGATAGAGTTAAGATTTTAGAGCAGATAGAAAATCCGCCTAAGCAACCATACCAGCCTAAAACAGAATCAACCGAAGTAACCAGTAAAACATCTCAGGAAGTAGAAACGAAAACAATAACAGATGATTCAATTCTACCTTATGATGATGAAGAACTAGAAACATTCCTAGAACTGGTAGAACAGAATGAAGAAACTGAAAGGGTAGTATCACCTTTTGGGTTCGGGGAGTTTCCAGAAGTACCAACCGATTTCCCTGAATCAGTTATATGGCAATCTGATATGCAAAGCGAAATTGAAGAGTATGGTAGTGAGAGAATTAAAGCAGTCGAGTTAATGGATAGAGTATTAGTAAAGCTCTGGAAACAGGGACATCAAGCGACTTCTGCCCACACGGCCGATAATGGAATGATATATCCTTCCTACCCATATACTGTATATCTTGATTTTGAATATAAGACAGACAGTGAGGGAAATAGATATGTTTCAGGCGGGAGACTATCAGGCTATGATGGGATAACAGAAAGTGAGATTGATGCTATAATGGAGGGAAATATTCCTCTGGGAATTACAGTGTTGAGTTACAGTAATGATGGCATAGACCCTTACAGTTTTCTCAACCTGAACTAAGGAGGTTATCATGTTAATCCAAGTTTGTAGGAAACTCACCATATGGGTAGTTGTTCTATTCTCAATGGCATTGGTAGTACACGCCTCTAAGAAAGGAACAACTGATACAGATGACGGCTCTCCCGGCACTGCATTTGCTCATGTATATGCTAATGGGAATCAAGTTACTTCGAGAGGCAAGGTTCACGCATCAAAGGCAGCTAAACATGGTGCGTGGTCGGTGAGTGTTAGTGTCCCCGGAGATTATGATGGTAATGCGGGGCACTACACTAAAGGCCTAAGTACCCAAGTGTTTTGGGTTCGTGGAGTCGGCGAGGAAGATGACGGCAACTCAACGGCGTGGATATCAGGGCATAATGCTCATGGTGACGCCTTTTTCTGTCATGCACAAGAGCCATAAACAATGAGTAGAAACAATGAAGGGCAGGAGTGAAAACCTGCCCTATATATTTTGAGAAAAGCTGAAAGGGTTTAACTTACCCCCATTGTTTAGACAGTTACGAACGGAAATTAAGGTGTAAAGGCTATCCAAACCGTTAGGCGAGATTACAACAGTAAGCCATCACGTAAATCAGGGACAACTGTCACTCAATGGTTCATTCGCTAAGTATTTAATGCGTTACGAAACTGTCACAAGAAACTGTTCTACCACGTTGGTAGGTGCGATCAAGTGACCGAATAGGGAACGCGATAGAGTTAAGTTACCCCCAATGTTTAGACAGTTATGAACGTAAATTAAGGTGTAAAGGCTATCCAATCCGGCTACGTTTCAACACCTAATGTTGTTGGAAATACACCTCGTGAGGCGTCCTTTTATTGAGCGACCCGTGAAGCCGCTCCTCATTATAAAACTTGAAATAGTCGTTCAAGCCACACCAAGCCGTGTGAACAGAGTCATAAGAATGAAGATAGACATGTTCATATTTCACGGTCCACCAGAGACGTTCAATGAAAATGTTGTCATACACTCTGCCTGCTCCAGCCCAACTGATGCCAATGTTAGCCGATTCAAGCCGAGTGGTAAAGGCATCAGACGTGAATTGGGCACCCTGATCGCTGTTGAAAATCAAGGGTGTAGAACAACTCAACGCTCGTTCCAGAGCCGACAGACAAAAGAAAACATCCAGTGAATTTGACAGTTCCCATGATAACACATATCGAGAGTACCAATCCATAATAGCCACTAGATAGACAAAGCCGGCGTTCAAACGGATATAGGTGATATCAACTGCCCATACTTGGTCCGGTCTAGTGATACTTGAATCCTTCAGCAAATAAGGATACTTTTTCGATGGTTTACCGTTCTTAGAGGTTTTCGGCTTGGGATAGATGGCAACTAAGTCCATCTTTCGCATCAACCTAGCAATCCGTTTCCGATTGACGACGTAGCCTTTAGAACAAAGCCAGTCTGTCATTCGAGGTACACCGTAGAACGGGGTCTCAATGTACTGTTCATCAATCAGACGCATATAAAGCAGGTTTTCCGGCGACTCCACTGCGGGTTGATAGTAATACGAAGCGCGGGGCAACCCTAACAGTTCGCATTGTCTCAAAACCGGTGGGGAACCGCTCTCCTGGTTGATGAGCTGCCGCTTCTGTTCAACCGAGCCGTTGAGTTTTTTTTTTGAAGCCAGTCTAGCTCTACTTTCAATTGACCGATTTGCCGGTAGAGCTCCGCTATGAGTTGGTCGTTGTCAGAAGTCACTTGAGTGCGTCCGTTTGCAAACAGTTGAGGCGATTCCTCCAGAATCTGTCTTTTCCACTGGCTGACCTGATTCGGGTGGACTTCGTAGTCACTGGCAATCTGAGCCATGGTGCGTTGATTCTTTAGTGCCTCAATCGCCACTTGCGCTTTGAATCGGTTATCATACTGCTTTCTACTAGCCATGCTATACAAACTCCTTTCGTAGTTCTTGGCATTGCTGAGCCGTATTATGACTCATAACATGACCGTTTTGCCAGCCCGAAATCCACCTTAATCCACTGTCTAGTTTTTGGGGGTAATCGCAACTCAACCGTATGCCCGATTCAATTCTAAATACTGACACACATTCTCTACCCGTAAGCGCGGTACCGCCCGTACACACTGAAACTGTAAGCCAAACTGCTTTTGAGAAGCAGAATGAAGTTTTAGAAGATTTGGGAATAACTGATGAAATTCAATCTGCGGAACAATCCAATGACAACATAGAGGAATTGTTTGATAAAATTGAATCAGAGGAAGAATGTTGTCCCGAAGTAGAGTTAGCGGAACGATGACGGTCTCCGAAGTCGTGGAACACGACGAATTGACTGCTTTTCTTGAGCCGTCCGCCGCGAACGACCGGCGGCTGGCACAAACAAGGGAAATGGCTAGTCAATATGGCCCCAGCGCTTCAGTGAGCGTAAGTCGTACCTACGGGGGCGACGCCACACCTAAGCAAGGCACGACTGTCACGGAAACCGTTCACGACCACTAAAAGATGTGCGAAAGGTGACCAGTGGACTATTCCGTTGGTCACTTTTCAATACTTTATCTCTGCGGAGAGGGTGTTGACGCCTCCGCTTTGCCAGCCAAACCGCCCCTTGAAGTGCCACTTCGAGTAGGACAAAGTGTGAAAGGAGAATTATCATGTTTACGAAATTAGCTGAAGCAGGTCGAACCGAATACGATTCTAAGCGTTGGACACTTACACATGAAGGTTGTGATGGAGAAGAATGTGCCAAATTTACTGGCACTACGAGGGTAACTGTGCAAAACTCACATTGGAAAGATTTCCATGCTACTCCGCCAAGGAAAAATATTTTTGATCATAAATCACATGGAAGTTCATTGAGGAACATTATAGTCACCAGCAAGACCATACGAAGTGCTAAGTTCAAGTGTGATGGTACTAAATGCGCGGGCTCCGGTTCAAGTTAGGGGGCATCATGAAAAAAGTTTGGGTTTCAACGATTATAGCTGTGGTCATTGTGGGCGCTTCTTTGTATTCCAGCTATCAGAATCAAAAGCAATTGAAAGTATTCAAGGAAGATGCAACTCAGATAAGAGCGCCACAAGATAAACCTACGGTAGCCATACATTCACAGGTTACTGAGGTTTATGCTCCCCATGAAATTACAGAGGAGGCTCCTCTAAACTTTGATGATGAAACTCTTAGTGAGGAGGTATGCTGCCCCGAGGAAGAGATCGGGGAACTCTTTGAAATGCACTCAGACACTTTCGCTGAACTGAAGTCTAATCAGGAAAGTGAAAGTAAGTCTGATACCAGCACCGAGTATGTTCGCGCTGGCAACTGAAACCCCTACAAGCCGGGCTATTTGTTTGCCCAGCTTTTCTTATAAGGAGGCCTACAATGACTTTCCTAAAGAAATACTGGTATCTACCAGTATTCCTAGCAGCGTGCGTTGTGCTTGGCATATTTATTATTCGTGCCAATCAACCGCCCGAAGAACGCCAAGTAACTTATGTCATGCCGGAGCGTACGGGTGATGTTCGTGTTAATACTGGTCGCCCTAAAACGCCAAGGGTGACTGCATTGCCTCAGACGCAACCCACATCCGAAAAAGACGACAGTGATGATATTGCCGAGCACCGTGCTCCCGAGGACGACCAACCCTCAGACATCCTGACGGAGATTGAAGTATTGGCGTTGATAGAGGAAATGGAGAAGGAGAAAGCCGAGTTGCATCAAGTGTTTGAGCACAAGCATCAGCAGTGGATGCTACTACAAGATCGGATTGTAGCCGTTGACGATGAGTTTCAGGCGAGGTTCAATGAAAACTTGAGAGAACGGCAGGCACTTGTCGAAGATTTCGAACAGAATGAGTTGAACGGAGCCTCGCTGGATGAAACCTCCCGAACAGCTACGCCTGAAGAGCTTGAGGAACTTGCAAGGAGACCGGGGGCGCAGGCACTTTTAGAAGCAATCTCTCAGGAAAAAGCAATGATAAAGCAGTGGAGACAATCAGACGCTTTGGTAGATAAAGCTAACGCGCTGAGTACTGAGTGGTCGGAAATTTCCCGGCAGATGCTGGCGATAGATGAGTCCATCGCTGAATTGAAAGCGATGTTACCGTAAAATAGACTCATACGAAGGAGCTTCTCTGATGAAACGATTGCATTTGCTATTCACTTCGAATTTTCTGCTATTGTGTCGAGGAGGCGAATGGTTTCGCGTGGAGCAAGTATAGTTGTGGCTGTGCACTATGGTCGTGTTCAACCAAGTTTTTCGCGGGGGCCGGAGGAACGCGATATCGCTGCCATACCAGTGGCGACTGTGGTCTGGCGTGAGGTGCAACCTGAGCACCGATTGTTTACAAGTTCTTAAATGTTGTCCCTTAACGGATAACACGCATCATACGGGGTGGCGACCTAAGTGCTACTATGGATACAGATCGGCGCCCCGTATCAACCCAACTTACAATCAGGAGAACATATCATGATACTCGACAAATCAATGGCTTTCTTGATTTTCAGCATCGGTGTTGCCTTAGTTGCTCTCGCCTTCTTTCTGAGCACCTTTTTTCCGTGGCATAGCGACCTTATCACCGTACATCAAACAGAATCGATATCCGTAGTAAACGACACAGCAACTCCAGCAAGCGAGACTACCGAGGCGCCCCCGTTATCGTATCTGACGCAGCCCACATCCGAAAAAGACGACACCGATGATATTGCCAAGCACGGTGCTCCCGAGGACGACCAACCCTCTGAAATCCTGACGGAGATTGAAGTATTGGCGTTGATAGAGGAAATGGAGAAGGAGAAAGCCGAGTTGCATCAAGTGTTTGAGCACAAGCATCAGCAGTGGATGCTACTACAAGATCGGATTGTAGCCGTTGACGATGAGTTTCAGGCGAGGTTCAATGAAAACTTGAGAGAACGGCAGGCACTTGTCGAAGATTTCGAACAGAATGAGTTGAACGGAGCCTCGCTGGATGAAACCTCCCGAACAGCTACGCCTGAAGAGCTTGAGGAACTTGCGAGTAGACCGGGGGGACGGTCACTTTTAGATGCACTCTTTGAGGAAAAAGCAATGATAAAACAGTGGCGACAAGCAGACGCTTTGGTAGATAAAGCTAACGCGCTGAGTACCGAGAGGTCGGAAATTTCCCGGCAGATGCTGGCGATAGATGAGTCCATCGCTGAATTGAAAGCGATGTTACCGTAAAATAGAGTCATGAAAAGGAGATTCCCTGATGAAACGAATGCTTCTGTTAGTTAACCCAAGTTGCCACCCTTGGCCGCTAGGGGGCACAGAAACCGAGTTTTTTCCAACATGGAAACGCGATATTGACGAAAATCAGACCAATGTACCTATAATTTAGCGAACGTGAACCAAAAACTCGGTTTCTTTGTTATGGGTAGTGGTTTGCGTTCTATAATAAGGTTCTGGTCTTTCTTTACTTCTTACAACCTACCGCTTCAGAATGTTCGCCAAAGCGTATCGCGCTCTGCGCAACTCTCCACCTTTTTTGCCTCGTGCAGTGGTTTTTTGCCGCTGCGCCACTGGCTTGACAAAACCCGCCCTTCCAATCTTATTAGCTACTTCAGTCGTGGCGTACCGTGCTTACCAAAATGTCCTGCCTCTTTGAGTCCGACTTTCCATTGTAACCTGCGCACCGAAGAAAGAACGGATTCCTCATAATCCGTAGCCAATCTTTTAGTCCACCCCAACTGAGAAAATCTAGAATGGCAGGGGAAACGAATCTGATTTTGCATTGACAACTCTAAACGTGCGCGATTCAGTGATTATAGATGCGTTCCCCCTACTGGAATGTGTAAGCAACTTGCGAATCTACACGTCAATGTGGTAGAATATTTATCCAAAATCTCGAAAAAAACTCGATTGGATTCCATGAATTTTCAATTCATTGAGAGGTGCAAGTCTACGTGAGCGAACATCATCGTGTTGCTATTGTCGGCGCAACGGGCGCCGTTGGCAACACACTCATGTCAATCCTGGAAGAGAGAGCGTTTCCATTCGCTTCTCTCAAGTTGCTGGCTTCCCACAGATCCGCAGGCGAGATTCTCACATTCAAGGATCAACCCATCATGGTTGAGGAGTTGACCCATGATTCGTTCAATGATGTGGATCTCGTGTTTTCGTCGGCAGGTTCATCCATCAGTAAAGAGTTCATACCCACTGCCATTGACAAGGGTTGTCTGGTCATTGACAACACGAGCGCGTTTCGCATGGACGCCGCTACGCCTCTTGTGGTGCCTGAAGTAAACATGGATGCCGCTATAAGGCATAACGGTTTAATCGCGAATCCGAACTGTTCAACGATTCAGATGGTGGTCGCTCTCAAACCAATCTACGATCGTGTCGGGATTAAACGGATAGTCGTCTCAACGTATCAGAGTGTGTCAGGCAAAAGTGGTTCGGCGGTGCTTGAGTTGGTAGATCAAACAACGGCGGCGCTGGAGGGGCGCCCGATTGAACCGGATAAGTTTCCGCACCAGATGGCGTTTAACGTCGCATTTGATTGGTATTTTACCGACAGTGGAGACAGCGAGGAAGAGACGAAGATGGTGGTTGAGACGCGAAAGATTCTGGAGGATGACACAATTGGCGTGTCCGCAACGACGGTTCGCGTGCCGGTTTTCTTTGCCCACTCTGAATCCATCAACGTGGAAACCGAAGACAAGCTTTCCGCAGAAGAAGCGCGTCAACTACTATCGGAATCTCCCGGCGTAGCGGTAATCGACGATCCGGCGAGCAGAAAATATCCACTTGCCGTTGACGCCGCCGGAAAGGACGAGGTGTTCGTCGGTCGCATTCGAGAAGACCGTTCGATTGAAAATGGGCTTAACCTCTGGGTGGTAGCCGACAATCTCCGCAAAGGCGCCGCTCTCAATGCCATTCAGATTGCCGAAATGCTGGATAGCATCAGTGTGTGAAGAAAACCGCGCCAATTGAAATCGAAGGGAATTCTTGCCAAGTATTTCCAGTCACATTCATGGCGTGAATCATCACTCGAAGCCGATACAGTTTCGCATCATTCTATAATCAACGCTCCTGATGTGTTTTTGTGTTGGGGTAGTATCCAAAGCAGGTCGGTGTATACGCTAGGAGACGCGCAATATGGCGCAACGAGACTATTATGAGGTGCTTGGCGTAAGTCGGGACGCATCTCCCGATGAAATAAAAAAAGCTTATCGTAAACTTGCTGTCAAATACCATCCGGACAAAAACCCGGGGAATGCCACGGCAGAGGAAAAGTTCAAGGAAGCCTCCAACGCTTACGAAGTGCTATCCGATCCGAAGAAGCGCCAAATCTACAACCAGCGAGGCCATGCAGGCGTCAACGATATGGGATTTCATGGATTCACGAACATGGATGACATTTTCTCCAATTTTGGCGATATTTTCGGTCGGACTGTCTTTGGAAATTTTGGCGATGTCTTTGGGGATGTGTTCAATCGCCAAGCTCCTGGCAAGCCCGAAGCACAAGCTATGGATACACGCATCAAACTGACTATTTCGTTCGTCGAGGCTGTATATGGGACCGAAAAACAGGTCATTGTTCAGGGCAAGAACATCACGATTAAGATACCGGCGGGAATTAAGGACGGGCAAACGCTTCGACTCCAGGGACAAGGAGGTAGAGCGTCGGGTAGTCGACAATCGAGTTCACTGTTGGTGACCGTATCGGTTGAGCCCCATCCGAATTTCAGTCGCGAAGGGCTGGATCTTATCACACAAGTTACTGTTCCCTTCACCCGCGCAGCGCTTGGAGGGAAGGTGCGGGTTCCAACCTTAACGGGACAAATCAACTTAACGATACCACAGGCGAGCCAACCGGGATCGCAATTGCGGTTGCGCGGCCAAGGCATTGTCGATGCCGCGGGAAGAAAAGGCGATTTGCGGGTCATGGTTCAGGTCGAAGTTCCGAAGTCGTTATCCCGAAAACAGAAAGATCTGCTCAGCGAACTGGATGAAACACTGTAGCCCCGCAAATTCACTATCGCCCTACCAACTCAGGAGGAAGAAATCGAGATGCTTTCACTCTCGCAACGGAGCGAAAAGGTTGCTCCTTCGTCGACATTAGCGATTACCGCGAAGATAAATTTAATGCAGGCAGAAGGGATTGATATCGTCAAGTTCGCTGCCGGGGAACCCGATTTCGACACTCCCGAATACATCAAAGATGCCGCGGTTAAGTCACTAAGGAACGGTTTTACCAAGTATACTCCAGTACCCGGTATTACGGAACTAAGAGAGGCAATTGTCGAGAAATTCAAGAGTGACAACGATTTGGTTTTCTCTCCGTCTCAGATTATCGTTTCGTGCGGCGCCAAACACTCCATATACAATATCTTGCACGCGATTTGTGATCCGGGAGACGAGATCGTCTTCGCCGCACCGTATTGGGTCAGCTATCCGGAGATGGTGAAATTAGCAGACGCTACGCCAGTTATCGTGGAAACGACCGCGGACGAAAATTTTTGCATGAAGCCGGAAAAGATAGAGAGCGTATTATCGGATAGAACGAAGGCGGTTATCATTAGTAGTCCCAGTAATCCGACCGGTACCGTCTATGACGCACCAACACTTGCGCACATCGGGGAGCTTGCGCTCAAGCACCAGTTCTACGTCATCTCGGACGAAATCTACGAAGCGCTGCTCTATGACAATTTGAAGCACCAAAGCATCGCATCGCTCGATGAAGCCGTTCAGGAGATAACCTTTGTTGTCAACGGCGTATCGAAAGCCTATTCCATGACCGGTTGGCGTATCGGATACACGGCAGGTCCGGAAAAAGCGATTCAAGCGATGTCGCGTATTCAATCGCACAGCACTTCCAACCCAACCTCAATCGCGCAGATCGGCGCTCTTGCCGCACTGACCGAGTCGCAGGAGGCGGTTGAGGAGATGCGACAGGCATTTGAGGAGCGGCGAAATGTCATCTGTCAACGGTTCGACGAAATTGAAGGCGTTACATACGCCAAACCACAGGGCGCGTTTTACATTTTTCCCGACATTTCCGCGCATTACGGTCGGAACATCAACGGGAAAACCATCAATGGATCATTGGACATGACGGCCTACCTGCTCGACAATGCGAGGGTCGGCGTGATTCCGGGAAGCGCCTCGGGTGCCGACAACCACCTGCGGCTCTCTTTTGCAACATCACTGGAAGAGATAAACAGGGGCTTGGATAGAATTAAGCAAGCGCTCACGTAATAGGGAGGGCGCAAACCGCAGAATTTCACCTTAGTTCAACGCGATATACTTCACTCTGCTGGAAGTTGCGTGTTTTCAAGGGAGCCTATCCCAATGGCGATAGGTTCCCGTACCACGATCTGTTAGATTGTGATCGCTTCTGTACGACGATAGATTCCTCCGTCATGCTATCTGTGCCAGTAAAGCGTCCCAATCCGCCTGTAGGAGCGATCTCCGAATCGCGACCTGCCTGCTGGTGTTGGGTAAGTCCTGTTAGAAACCAGTATTGCTGAGAAAACAACCACAATATTACCCAACGCATGGTATAACGATGGAAACGCATGTATGACAAATTTTCTTGATTATATTCGAGATGTACCGGATTTCCCCAAACCAGGCATTGTATTCAAGGATATCACGCCACTTCTTCAAAGCAACTCGACATTTCGTGATGCTATTGAGGTAATGAGAGCAAACTATCAACCGAAGGAGATTGATGTTGTCGTCGGGATTGACGCGAGAGGTTTTATTCTTGGCGGCGCCTTGGCGCATCAATTGGAGGTCGGTTTTGTTCCTGTGCGCAAAAGCGGAAAACTGCCGTACCACACCTACGAAGCTGAATACGATCTTGAGTACGGCACTGACACGTTAGCCATTCATCAAGACGCCTTTTCCGCCGGTAGCCGTGTGTTGATTTGTGACGATGTCATTGCGACCGGCGGCACCATTGCCGCCACTATCGAACTCGTCGAGAAACTTGGCGGACATGTTGCCGGAATCGGTGTTCTTATCGAATTAACCTTTCTAAACGGGCGCGATAAATTTGGAGACTACGAGGTGTTTTCTCTAATTGAATTTTGACAGTGAATATGCTATACTAAGAACTTGTTTGACAAAGTAAAATTTGTAGGGTGCGATCAAAGGAGCGAAAAGCGACTGCGATAGAGATCCCCTGCGATCAAGCGAATGAATAATGAGCACGATAGAGATCCCACAGGTAGGTTGTAGACGACAATAATAAGGGCATAAAAAACTGCCTACAAATAACCAAAAACGGCTTTGCGATTAATCAAACAGGCTCTAAATCGTGCGCACGCATTAGCCAAGAAAATTGGAACAAATGGCTTTCCGTTGCGAAAAGCTCTGGTTTTGAACAAATTTTGTCAATGAAGTTTCAGAAGGCTCGGTCATACGAAGGCGGAATCTCCAAACCCCTCATCTGATGTGCTGGATGAGGGATTTTCACGTTCAGATTCGGTTTGGCGCTATTTGGCGCTAACGGTGATAAGACACGATGCGCCTGTAGCTCAGGGGATAGAGCAGGGGCTTCCTAAGCCTCGTGCCGGGGGTTCGAATCCTCCCAGGCGCATCATCCATTTTCTAGGAGAAATTGATGTACCAATTCAGTATATGGAAACTTGTTTTAATCATTGTGGTACTCCTATTTGCAGCACTGTACCTGATTCCCACCCCCGACTACTTTTTTAATCCGCTCTACGGAAATCTACCCCTCTGGATGCAGGAAAGGTTACCCAAGTTTGAGGCGACTGAGGAAAACAGCCTAAAGGTCAGCTTGAATGACGTTCAATTTCCCGAAGGCATCAACTTTCATGATGCCAAGACGGGTTTGAAGGATATTTTCCGCGTACATCTGGGTAAACTTGGGTTTGTCGAAGAAATAGATTACGAGTTCGTCGATCCGGAGTCATCCGATTTTGTTGTAAAGTTCATTCAAGAAAAGAGTGCTACTGATCTTCAATCGGTTCTCGAAGGTTTGCATCTCTACGGAAGCCTCCCAACAGTTCTGCGCAAGCTTATACCTAGCAATCGGTTGAAACTGGGACTCGATCTTAAGGGTGGAGTTCGCCTTGTTCTTGAGGTCGATCCGGAACAATCCAAAGCGGAATTGCTAAAGGAGCGCGCCTCTTCCATCCCGGAGCGGCTACGAGCAGATGACATACTGTGCAAGAAAGTGGACGTTGTCGCCGAACAAGAATCGCTGAACGTCTTTGTCCTCGTCAAGAAGAAATACAGAGCCGATGCAGAGCAGAAAACGGAATACCTCAACAAAGCCCGGAATCTGCTTGATGAGTTGGATTATTTTGATGAAGCCACGGAAATTTCTGCCACCGATACCCAAGTCGTATACGAACTGCGCCTCAGCAAGGATGGGATCGAGAAATACAGTGAGGGCGCCATTGAGCAGGTGTTAATCGTTCTAAGGAACCGTGTGGATGCGTTTGGTGTCGCCGAACCTTCAATCCGACGCGAGGCTAACAGGCCGCGGATCATTGTTGAGTTACCCGGTGCCAAGGACTCTTCCAAACCCCTCCAGATTGTCAAGACAATGGGCAGGTTGGAATTCAAACTTGTCGAGAAAAACCCCAGTGGCGGCATCTACTGGTCGGGCACTGCCGACTCCCAGCCGCCTGAAGATATTCCCGAAGGCACAGAGATTCGCCGCCATCACGATGATGGAACTTCCCAAGCCAATAGTTGGTATGTGTTGAAGAGCCCGGTCTTGCTCACCGGCGATCGGATAACGAGTGCGGGGCCAACTCAAGGGGCAACGAGTTTCGAGATTGCCGTGTCCATGAGTTTTGACTCGGCGGGACGGCGAAAATTTGCCGAAGTCACGAGCAATCATGTTAATGAAGCCTTGGCAATTTTGCTAGATGGAAGAGTCCAATCGGCGCCTCGTATTGAGGAACCGATTGTCGGTGGACAAGCACGTATCACCGGAGACTTCACCTTTGAGGAAGCCAACTATTTATCGAACATTCTCAAATCGGGCGCTTTTCCGGTTGGCGTGAGGACTGCCGAAGAACGCACGGTAGGTCCTACGCTAGGACAGGAGTCGATCGATAACGGTATCCGGGCGGCGCTAATTGGCATGGGATGTGTAATCATCTTCATGTTGATTTACTACAAACTTTCAGGGATAGTAGCGATCACTGCTCTGGTTTTCAACATGGTAATCCTATTGGGAGCGCTAGCAGGCTTTGGCGCGGCGTTGACGTTGCCGGGCATCGCCGGTCTCGTTTTGACGATTGGAATGTCCGTTGACGCAAATGTCCTAATCTTCGAACGCATCCGCGAAGAGTTACGTACGGGAAAGAACGTATGGTCGGCAATTGTGAGCGGTTACCAAAGAGCATTCTTGACCATCGTTGACGCTAATCTTACCACATTCTTCACGGCGCTGGTGCTGTACCAGTTTGGGACGGGCCCCATCAAGGGGTTCGCGATTACCCTTGGAATTGGAATATTGGCAAGTATGTTCACGTCGATTGTTGTGACTCGCGAAATCTACGGATGGGTCATCGGCAAACGCAGCATTGAGAAACTCAGCATTTAGAAAAGGAGACGTTGAGTTGGAATTACTAAGAAACGCAAATTTTGATTTTATCAGCAAGTACAGATCTGGATTTATTCTATCAAGTGTCTTGATTGTTGTAGGTTTGATTTTCCTTGGCATGAACGCCGGCCCGAATTTTGGTATTGATTTCCGTGGCGGGGTTAAAATTCAAGCCAAATTCAACCGGGCGGTGACAGAAAAGGAAATTACGGATAAACTCGAGTCGCTTGGGTTGGGGCGCGCCAAAACGCAGGTCAATTCGGTAAAGCAGGAAGCCACAATCTCGCTTGGATACAGTGCCGACTTTAAAGCACAAGATGGGCGGATAATCTCGGACGGTTTGATTGAGGGAAGCGCCGACTGGCATGCACTGCCTCAAGGAGTGAACGTTTCGGCTGTTGGGCCCAGCGTAGGCAAAGATTTGAAATGGGCGGCGTTGTGGTCGGTCCTCTCGGCTATCGCAATTCTCCTTGCCTACATATCGTGGCGTTTCGAGTTTCGTTTCGCAATTGGTGCGATTGCCGCGCTGGTTCATGATGTCCTGATTACATTGGGAATATTCGCCGTACTATCCAAAGAAATCAACCTTCCCACGGTCGCTGCGTTTCTTACAATCATTGGATACTCTCTCAACGACACGATTGTGGTGTTTGACCGCATCCGCGAAAACACTAGGACGTTAAAAGGAATTGAGTACAGTGAGACTCTCAATCGCAGCATCAATCAGTCTCTTAGCCGCACAGTGATTACCTCTCTAACAACCTTCTTCGTAGTTCTTGTTATTTTCTTCCTGTCTAGCTCGGGTGAGGAGATTAACACCTTTGCGTTAGCTCTCATTATTGGCGTCATTGTAGGTACCTATTCGTCGATTTTCGTTGCAAGTCCAATTCTGCATCTGTGGAATCTGAAAGCCAGAGAAAGCGCCGCTTAGACACAGTGGTGCTTGTGCAGTTTCGGTTTCGGAAGTCGGATGTTATACTGCGCGCTTGCAGAAATTGCGTCTTTTGTAGGAGCGATCTCCAGGTCGCGACTCCTGTACGAGGGATTTCCGAATCCCGACCTGCCGGCACTACGAAAGTCCTATTGGAAACAATTATTACTGGAAAAAACAGCGCAATAATACCCAACGCAAAGTCTAGTAATCAGTCCAGTTTCGATTTCCAGCCCAGCGAAATGACGGATTATACCGGACAGCAAGAGGGAGTTCTGTTTACGGAATTCGTTTAGATAACAGGCTATCACCGCCGCTTATTTCCGATACCCGAAGTAGAGAAGTCGATATATGTCGCATGTGTCAAATCTTCAAACTCGGCATATGGGATCAATCGAAACGCCACTCCCATCCCCTCACTACGTCAAAAACACAAACCTTATTGTTACCGAGATTAGACGATCTAGCCAGTATTCTGATTGAATAGCTATGGGCATCCCTTGGTGGCTATTTCCCTTGGCGGGAAGTCTCGTCATCCTTGTTATCCTTGGCACCACTGTCGGGTTGATTAGACAGCGGCGAGGCCGTCGACCATCGACAACTAGCCAGGAATCCTCCGACCAGTTTAATTCATTTGCTCGAGAATTGGTTCACGAGATACGAAATCCGCTTAATAGCGTCAGTCTTAATCTTCAGTTGATGGAGGAAGATTTGGCGGCAATCGAAACCAAAGAAGCGGACAGCGCGCTAACGCGAACACGACGCATTCGCTCCGAAATCGAACGGTTGAACCAGATTCTGACCGATTTTCGGCGTTTTACCGGACTACCACCTCTTTCTTTTCGGGAGAGTAATCTTGGGGCACTCATCGAAGAGGTTCTAGAATTCACAGAACCGGAAGCGCAAAGCCGGAACATCAAGGTCGTCCGTGAACTCCAGGATCTTCCTTCGATCGTACTCGATCCGGATCAGTTCAAGCAAGCGTTATGGAACCTAATCATAAACGCAACTCAAGCTATGGAAACGGGAGGCACATTGACTGTACGGGCGTTGGCATTGGACAGTAATATCCGAGTTGATGTACAGGACACGGGGGAGGGTGTCTCTCCGGATATTGCAGATAGGATGTTCGATCTCTTCTTCCATACGACGGAAAACGGCACGGGTGTTGGTCTGGCAATTGTAAAGCGAGTCATAGAAGGTCACGGTGGTAGGGTCAACGTAGATAGTGCGCCAAGTCAAGGCGCCACATTTTCGATTGTGCTGCCGGTCGATGGTCAATAATATTTACACAATTCCAGTAACGGTTTGCAAGCCGGTGTACTTCAGCAACCCTGACTGTTGGCGAATTGTGGGTGTTCGGACGCTGGACATCATGAAATCAAGCTGCCGCAGAGAACGCGAAACCACGGAGCGAGAACTGAATTGGATCCAAGAATACTGATAGTAGACGATGATTCATCCGGTCTCGAAGCCACCGCCGAAGTTCTGGAGCGAGAAGGGTACGATCTATTCACCGCGACGGGTGGGCGCGCTGCGCTTGAGATTCTAGACGCGGAAGATATTGATGTCGTCATTACGGATGAGAAGATGCCGGATATGAGCGGTATTGAACTGTTGAAGTATATTCACTCCAATCATCCGTACACACAGGTCATTCTGCTTACCGCCTATGGCAGCATCGATAGTGCTGTCGAAGCCATCCAGACCGGGGCGGTCTCTTACCGTGAGAAACCAATCAGAATAGAATTACTTCGCCAAACGGTCAAGAGTGCACTGGAGAGACGCACCCTGCATCTACAGAATATCAATCTTCGAGAACAGCTTGATGGCAAGTTCGGTTTTGCGAACATCACCGGTACTTCAAAACCGATGCAGGAACTCTTTGGCATGATTCGGCGTATTGCCCCGACCAATGTGACCGTCCTGATTACGGGTGAAAACGGTGTAGGGAAGGAGCTCATCGCGAAAGCCGTTCACAACCACAGCCGGCGCAAAAACACATCGTTTAGAGACCTTAACTGCGGAGCGATTCCCCGGGAACTGGTTGAAGGCGAACTTTTTGGCCACGAAAAGGGCGCCTTTACGAGCGCGACTGCTAGGAGATTGGGTGTATTCGAACAAGCGGATGGCGGAACTCTATTTCTAGATGAGATTGGCGAGATGACGCCGGAGACGCAGGTGAGATTCCTTCGTGTGTTGGAGACGCAAGAATTCAGGCGCCTGGGTGGCGACAAAAACATCCGTGTCGATGTGCGAATTATCGCCGCGTCAAATAAAGATTTAAATGCGGCGGTAAGAAATGGGATATTTCGCGAAGATCTCTATCACCGAATTAACCGGTTTCCACTGCACGTGCCGCCTCTCCGAGAACGACGCGAGGACATTCCGCTGCTTGCCAGTCAATTCCTTCGAGAGTTTAGCAGGGAGCACGATCTCCCTGTGACGGACATCTCCCCCGATGCGATGAACCGCCTTAAATATGCGGATTGGCCCGGCAATGTGCGTCAACTGCGGAATGTTATTGAAACAGCGGTAATCTTATCTACAACGGGAGCAATTCAACTCTGGGATCTTCCGCCAGAAATTCAAGCGGGCCCCCCTGCGCTTCCTCCCGCGCCGAGTGAGGTCGATGGAGTTGTTGGAAGAGTTGGAATGACTATGGACGAGATAGAGAAGGAAGCCATTCGCAAAACCTTGGCGGACACGGGAGGGAATAAAACACAAGCGGCAAAGGTTCTAGATATAGGATTGCGCACACTTCATCGCAAAGTACAAACCTACGGACTGGAAGATTAGAAAGATGAGGCATGACATCACTAATAATATTGCGGTCAATCAACGGTGGACTTAAGCACGTTAGCGGGCTATTGTCGGCAAAGTTATGTGGAAGGTGCATGACACGAGGGGTGAAGTTTTGTGACGGAAAGAATGCTAATAACCGATCGAATCGTACGAAAGTACCGCGCCGAAGGATATTTCACGGTTGACGGCTTGTTCACCTCCGATGAGGTGGAGGGGGTGCGTCGAGAGATTTCCAAGATTGTCGAAGACCACTCGCCTATGGTGGACGGACTGGTACAACTTGAACCCACCGTCACAAAAGGAAATGACACCACTGCATCCGCGGAGCTTGGCGTCCGGAAACTTGCGAAGATGGCCGTGCGAAATGACTTTTTTCGCAGTTTAGCCTTTCATTCGGGAATGTTGGAGATTGCAACAAGGCTGTTGGGTCCGGATGTTTACCTATTCCAAAGCATGTCGCTACTGAAGCCGCCGCGGATTGGCGGCGCAAAGATGTGGCATCAGGACAACGCCTATTTTAGGCAAACCCCTAGTGATGTGTTTGGGATTTGGGTTGCCTGTGATGATTCGACGGTTGAGAACGGTTGTATGCACGTCGTAGCCGGATCGCACACTGGCGGAATTGGGGAACACGGCATGGTGGACGGCGATTATGTCCTACTGAATCCGCCTCCTTCCGAGAATGCGGTGCCAATACCTCTACGGGCGGGAGATGCGCTTGTTTTTCACGGTGAAATCTACCATCACACTCCACCAAATAGAACCGACAAACGTCGGCGAGCGATTCAATATCACTATTCTTCCGCTAAGTGTCAGCGAAATAACGACGAAACTCCGTATTTTATTGAACCCGAATTCTTGGTTGCCGGGAAACCTTGAAATGATTCGTACGGGCAGCACCTTAGAATATTAGCCGTTTATGTCCGAGCTGTAGAATCCGTAGGACAATAGTGACAATTCCCGACATCAAACTAGCGTTCGACGACGCTGTAGTAGATCGCGTTAAACAGCAACTTGAATGTTCCGTGCGACTGCCCCCGGTGCTGGGGTTTGAAACCAAAAAGAACGACGCGTCCTTTGCCGAGATTTACATCCAAAGCCGCACTCTTTTGACGAATGCGCTTTTCTCCTTCTATCCAACCGCTCATTAGCGGATTGAAGTTAGGATAGGAGGCGATAGTCTTCCCGCCTCTCACTTCAAAGACCGGACCTGACTTGAAGAATACCGCCATCTCACGATCGAGCCCGAAACCGATGGGATGTGTCCCCTCAACGAAAACCCGCAACAATGAACCCGGGCAAAAGAACGCATTCTTTTTGAATTCATGCGCATTTGCCTGACTTGACTCCTCTAATACGTTTATCACTTCCAGTCCGAAATACTTGATTGGAAGTTCACACGCGTTGTTTAGGCATACAAGTGTTCCGCCGCTTTCCGCAAAGGTGCGAAGGTTTGCCGCGCCTGTGTTTCCAATGCCCCCGACGTATTCCGAAGGGAGGGTTCCCGGGGCATGTCCTCGGATTATCTCAGTCGCGCGCATGTCGGGCAGAATTATTACGTCATATCGTTCGGCCAATCCCCCGGCTCGAATCTCGGCATCCGTCAATGTGTGGTAGAGGAACTCGTGCTGTTCCAGTACCCATCGCGTCCAACCTTCATCAATACTTGCGACCCACGGCTTGTACAATGCAAGACGGGGCAGCCTTAACGGAATTAATTCATCCTCGGCAGGGATCTCGTCAAGCGCATAAATCTCGAGGCCAAGCGAATTTGCAAGCTCATTTAGTTCAGGAACGAAGTGGAGGGGGATTCTTGAAGTGCGGATTAAGATTGAACCTCTCGGAAACACTTCCCCTCGAAGAGTCATTTTCCGAGTGCACCAAGATAAGCTTTCTGTCCCACCGTTGTCGCCTTCGGCAATCGAACGGTTGAGCAACCGGTTCACCGCAATCATTTCCACGTTTGTCCGATTCTTGATTAGAAATGCCACGGGTTGCGACACACTATGCAATATCCCCGGAAGCTTGGGGATTTCTTCGAGGAATACGGTGTCTACTTCAAATTGATTGACTACTTCAACAGCATTGACTCCCATTTGCAGAGGTAATGTCCACCCGGCAATGTCGTACGGGCGCTCGGGAGGCGCGTTGGGAGTGGGGCGCCGACCGGGATACCGTTGAATCTCAAGAAGGTCTTTGGCGTGTGCGCGAAACGGCTGCGCCATTGAGATAACAAACGTTCCCGCTGGATATTCAACCGTATCCGCGGTAAATCGCGCAGTAGCTTGGTGTATCCGTACACCGCCCCGATGCAAGATTTCAAGCATTTTCCGTGCAGCGTAGGGATCTCGCTGTTTCGGCGGAACCAAGAAGGCACGAGGAGGTTCGCTATCTCCCCTTTCCACGGCATCTAACCCCATCTTATAAAAATTTGAGAGCAACAGTTCTCTATGTCTTGAAGCAAACTCAAGAATTGAATATACCGACGCTTTTTCGTATTCGACGATGTCGCGTAGGCGCCACCAGCCACCGGGCCAAGGTTCGGGAAAGTTCGTCTGTTGCACATATCCACCTAACCCACGGCGGTGGCCCTTCAAGCTGAGTCGAGGTTGAAATACGGGTGATGCAACGTTTACGCTCGCCGCCTCGGTCAGTATGCCCACCATATTGTGACGGTATGGCACTGTTCGGAATCCTCCGTGCCACCACATATCGTAGACGGCGTTGGAAAGTACACCGGTGAATCCTTCAGAGGTGAGGTCGAACGCGAGTTGCGCGCCGATTAGCGAAAGCGTGCGCTGCAGAATTGCGGGAATATTCGGATTCACGGGATCGAAATAGGGTGGGATAACGAATCGCGCCCCCCTATTTTTCATCTGATGAAGATCGTAAACCACCTGCGGGAACCACTCATTGTAGAGAATGTCGGTAACAATCTTCGATTCAACTTGCGTCAACATGAACCAGTCTCGATTATTGTCGTGTCCCGTATACTTGTGGTATAGCCAAGGCATCGGCGAACCTTCATAGGGTGTACCAACCCATTCATTGTACCAATCAATCACCAGATTCAATCCATCGGGATTCGTGGAAGGGATGAGCAGGATAATGACATTGTCCAGAATCGCCGAAACTTGTGCAGAATCACTCGTGGCGAGTTCGTGAGCCAACTCTAGTGACATTTGTGATGAGGCGATTTCCGTGGAGTGTAGGTTGCAATTGATTAGTACGACAGATTTTCCATCGCTAGAAAGTTTTTGCAGTTCGGGCAGATTTGACTGGTCTGGATGGGCGAGCTTGAACTGAAGACGCTTGTACTTCTCAAGATGCGCCAAATTGTCCGGTGAGGAGATTATAGCCAGCGCGAAATCGAGTCCCTCCGTAGTATCCCCGCGTATTTCCAACTCTACCCGATTAGAATTTTCTGCCAAGTGGTGGAAATAATCCAGGATTGTTTCCCACCGCGCGAGTTTGTAATCTGTGCCGACGGGAAAACCAATCGAATCCTCCGGCGCGGCAATCTGAGCGCGTACGATGACGGCTGACAAGAAAAAACCAATGATGAAAGCAAGCAAACGAAAATATCGGGGTTTCAACATAATCTCCCTTAATGCTGATGTTTCGGGTCGGCGCAAGAACTATTCAATCAAAGTTCAAAGAGAATCTTCTCAGAACAAGGCGGTTTGGCTTATGAGAGAGTCGTACCATGCGATGGGGACATTGGTCGAATGAGCAACAGGATTTACCGCGCATGGAACCAAAGTAAATATCTCGTCGCAGAGGCTGAGTATAACGCATGTTTCTAGCTCTGTCAATATCACAAGCCAATGTTCCTTGACAGGTTCTTTACGCCTCTGTTATGATAGATCGGTGCGTTCGGAAGTTTTGACGATTGCGATAGTCGGGAGTATGTCGTCATAAGAGTAATGTAGAATAAGGGTTGGACCGCCGGGCCGTACAAACCGTGCTGGCTGGCTGCTAATCAGGTCTGACGGATATCGCCTTGTGGAAGAGATATGATTCGATGGAATTTAGTTGTAGGGGTTCTCGGTTTGTTAGCCGTCTCGTTTCAAGCCAATGCACAGTCTGCGTTAAGCCATACATCGGGAGATGTTGCAGTTGCAGTGACAGATTTCGGATCGTTGGGCGCGGTTCGAGAGAGCGCCATCGCACCCAACTTCAGATTTCCCAAGTCTGACGGTAGGTATTACCTGTATGAACGGTCGGAGATTTGGGTTGGCGATCGAAACGGAAATGTTGCAAACACTTGGGAATGGGATTCTCAGGAAGAGCAGTGGTCTTTGGGCGAGTGGAGCCCTACCGATGAGGGACGAATTGCGGGCCACGTGGACCGCGACGGACGACAGACTATCACGGCAAAATATGCTCCATCGGGAGCAGCAGATTTCCCACTAGACATTTTGGTCGAGCAAACCAGTTTTTCATGGCGAGGGAGTGAGGAACCCGGTACCGAGGAGTTTATTGCAATTAAACTAACAGTAGTTAATAGGGCGGACATCAACCATGATGGAATCTATATGGCGCTCCTGGCAGATTGGGATGTCGACACGCCTAATGCTGAAAGAGACGAACCAAGTTTTGATCGAGTCGAGTGGAACGAAGACCACCGGACGCTATTCGCTTATGATGCCGATGAATCAGATGGGATAAATCCGGTACATGTAGGCTTGTCCTTACTTGACGGAAAATTGAGCGCCTACCGAATTGTTCCATTCGATGCAGACAATTTTACTGATGTTGCGAGATCGCGATTCATGAGCAATCAATCTTTGAATCAAGAAACCGGCGAAGCATTGATGCCTCAAGACTACGTGTCTATCCTCGCCGTTGGTCCGTATGATCTGGAAGCGCGCAAATCATTTTCGGTGACGTTCGCGTTAGTCGTAGGAGAGGAACTGGCAGCTCTCAAAGAGAATGTTGATGTAGCCAAAAGAATGAGTTACGCTCCGCAGCGTCTTACGGCAGAAACGCGGGGCGAGTCCATTGAATTGGTATGGGAGCAATCGATTAATTCAAGCGTTGGGGGGTATTTTGTGTTTAGGCGCCATGGGAGCGGAAACCAATTTGAACGATTAACCGAGAACCCCATCAATATTCCCAATTTCACGGATGCACAGATTGCCTTGGGATCAGAGTATGCTTATTTTGTTCGGCCCGTTGCGTCCGACGGGAGTCCACTCCCATATGATTCAATGCAGGTTAGGGTAACGCCGAGTCTTGCTCCAACCCCTCCAAGTGGGGTGACGGCGGTTCTCGAGGAAAATGAAGTGCTAGTTAGTTGGCAGACATCCTCTGATCCAGATGTAGTAGGATATGTCATTTATCGGAACCATACTGGGCGGGAACCGTGGGCCCAAATAAAGGTAGTTTCTTCAGACAGCGCCAACTATGTTGATGTAGACACGTATCCGGGGGTTCCCTATTTCTATTCTATCACGGCACTGAATTCGTTCGATAAACAGAGTGACTTTTCAACGGCCGCGAACGTCGTGGTTCCGGATAACCCGTCAGACCAACCGAGATCCAACCTTGAAGATGTCATTGTTGTTCCCAATCCATACCGAATTGAGTCTAACGGCAATCAGATCGAATTTCGCAATTTAACCCGTTATGCAACAATTCGGATCTTTAGTAGCGCCGGCGATCTCATCAAGAAGATTGAACATCATGACGAAACGCCGATCGTAAAATGGGATGGGCGCACAACAGACGGAGTATTGCTCGCGGATGGAGTTTATATCTATCACGTTGAATCACCAAGAGAAACGGGTCGCGGTCAAACAACTGTTAGCGGCAAGTTTGCAGTCATTCGGTGAGACGTAGAATACTACCGAACACAAACTGCCGTATCCATCTCAAGCGAGCAGCAACAGTAAGTTGTACTCAGTCAATAATCGAAGTCCCGTCGGCGAATTTTCGTGATTATTTCCTTGACAGAGTTCCGATTATTCTGTACACTGTTACTCCGGTTAAAAAAATCATTGTCGTACAAGGTGACGAAGTTCTGGAATCTTGCTGAATAGGCGTCCCGTTGTAAACAAAATTCAACGTAGACCGGTACCGGAAAATAAAAATTTACCGAATATTTTTGAAGTCATCAAAGAGGAGAACAGAACGAGCATGAAGAAGTTGTTGATTATAACGTTGCTTGTGATATTAGTTGCAGCCTCCGGATGCGAACAGAAGCAGATAATCACCCAATTGGAGGTCGGCGAGAAGAAACTTCTGGGTGCGGGTCTGGTTTTAGAAGCCGTCGAAAACCTGAAACGAGCGGAAATTGAAGAGGGGAATAAGACTAAGCCGCGGGCTTTGTTAGCGATTGCCTATGCACATGGGCTTTCAACAGGGATGGCGCGCGTTCAGTCGCCGGAATTGGAGGCCGAGTATAAGAGGGAAAAAGGTCATAGGGTTGCGGCATTGGGTGAAGCGGAAATGAAGGTCATCTTCCAAGTTTTGAATGAGCGGCATCGCGTTCAGAAGGATGCGAAGCAGGTATTGATTGACAAGGGAGTTGATGTTGTTCCTCTGGTTCTCGACAACTTGAAGAAGGGACGCTATTCGAATCTCCAGACCGATTTTGCGGAGATGTTGATGGAGATCGGTACAAAGGCGGTGCCCCAAATTCTTTCCGCGATTAACGACACTGATACACCGATAGATGTGAAGTTGAGGCTCGTCAGATTGATCGGGGACATTGGCGACCAAGGCGCAATCAGTGAGTTGGAATCAATGCGAAACAGTTCCAAAAGTTCCGGATTGAAGATGGCAATCACAACGACCCTCTATCGACTTGGAAAGAAAGAATACCGAACCGAGATTATTGCGGGATTACGTGCTAACGATGTTCGACAGCGACGTGCCGCGGCATGGGCAATGCGGTATCTCAACGATTCGCCGACCGCCGAAATTGCGAATGCACTCGAGGACTCTGACAATAGAGTGCGGCTGATTTGTGTAGGGGCGCTTGAAACATATCCTTCAGAGATTGCGGTTCGCCCCCTAGTCAATCTGCTAAATAGCGATTCCAACACCAATGTCAAAAATGCTGCCGTCATTGCTCTCACGGTTCATGCGGATAACGGTTTAGGAAAAGGATTAGCGGTGCTTCTGATTGACGAACTGACGTCGGGCAAGGTGGCAGATTCTGAAGATCGCCTGCGACTCGTACAACTCTTGAAGAAAAAGGCTGTACAGAAACAAATCAAGATGTCCCCGGAAGATATGAATCTTGAATGGAGGATTTGGGAGTATCGAAAATCGGTGGAACAGAGCGATATGGTTAAGGATGAACTTGATTATCTGCTGCAGGAATTGGAATCGAACTAAAATGGCAGGATGTTGATATCAGTTTGTGACTTATCGTGAAGAGTGTACCAAGCCTAATTTTACTGATCCCAACTTCGCTGGACAGCATTGACTTCACATCGTTTCTACGCGTGTGTCTCATGTAACCTACCAGTTGTGAATTACATAGAGCGGGTCTGAGTTCGGTGCCAAGCGGACAGTGGCGGATTCCGCGCCCGGTAAGAATTCGTTCCGCAAGGCGTTTCCAAGGTCGGGATCGATATGTAATCCTGCTAAACTCCATCGCAGATTTTTGCTATTTTCCACAAGGACGTTGGCCTGCTCGGAAAGGAGCGAAACTCGCTGTAATCCGTCGTTTCTTCTCGCCAAATGCAATTCAGAAACAACATAATAGATCGTTTGGAACACATCCCGCATTTCTGCTTTCCATAGATGCGCTCTCTCGCCATTTCCGCCGTTGCACTCTTGCTTGACACGCCTACCGAAACGCATGAGTTTCAAATTTCCTAAGAAGTGATCCGTCTCATACTCGTCTGGTCGAGGGAGCCCGCCGTAGATAATAATTCCGTTAACGCCGCACTTGTTAATGGCATAAGTGACCGCTAGCTGGCCATCAGTGTAGTCCTTGTCTGTCTTACCTACCCACTCGCTGACGACCTGTGTGGTCGCCCCGGAAAACCTTTCCGCGTAGCTCGCACAGGAGTCAAGATCGCCAATTAGGACATTGGGCGAGTACTTCTCACCGGGGGATTGATTAAGCTCGTAAAACAATCTTATTCCACCGTCCGCGCAAATCAAGGGATAGTCACGATTTAATCCCCATTCGATTTCCGCCTTGTAGAATTCCGGGTAACGGAGGTCGTAATAACCGTTGAGGAAGATAAGCGCTAACTTCATAGGGCGTGCATGCGAAGCTGAATATCGACTAAAATGTTAAAGTGGATGCGTCGTCAACTGGGAAAACCGCATTATAGGACCGAATCTGCCCTGTCGGATGATAGGACAACTTGACTCGTTTTAGATTCTCCAAACCCGAATCGTCCATTGCGCTGATGAATGGGTAATTCGCCTTTCTTCGGCAGAGTTCCCTGAATAGAAATTGTGCAATTCCCCTCCGGCGTGTGTCTGTTATCTCGAAGATAATACAATATATCTTGTTGTTGAGAGGATAACCGAAACTGTATCCCTTCAATTTCCCTTGAATTCGCACGACAATTCCATCTAGACCGAGTTCCTCAGCATTTAATAAGCCGACGCGATGGGCGTGCCTGGAGTCTTCCAGCATGCCTCGATAGAGAGGATCATAGGACGATTTCCGTCGCTCCTGCCGCCATAGTTCATGTAATTCGAGGCAATCGGAATAATCTTCGGGTTGGTACGGTGTCAGGGTCATCTCCGACTGATTTCTAATGAAAGAATTATAGGCTCCTCGCTGGCTTTTGTAACGATTTCCTTTTAGTTGAATCAGAAAATCTGTTGTGTAGAGGTATTCAGTTTCCTTTCTGAAAACTCGAAATCCCAAGTCTTGGAAAAAAGGTACGAATGTTTCTGGCACGTTCTCAATACGTGCAATTGACTTGGCTTGATTAGTCTCGAGCATAAACAGATACGATTTGCGGATTGCCTCTCTACTCGGAGATGCACCCATCGGCATGATTGGCATGAAATAATCGCCATTCTGACAAGCGAACACGCATAATTGATTGTCAATTATAGTCCAATAAAATTGAAATAGCTCTCGCCAGACGTAGATTGGCGCAAATGCATAGGTTGAAAGTTCGCAGGAGGTCTTTCGCGCGTAATAATCAAACAGCGATTTATCCCCTAATGTTAACGGTTGTAACATTCTTCGATGACTTGTGTGATAATCACATTTTACCCTGCACGTTGCGTTGTTCCAGTGCCCGACCGAGTTTTCGGAGAGGCGCCACAATTATTACGGTTTCCTGATATGGACCAATCAAAGCCGAGTTCTCAATGAGGACTTTGTCAGTCAATTCCGATTCCACATAAGCTACAATGTAATTGACATACTGTTGGAAGGATTCGGTTTCAAATTCAGCCTCTGCGAAGGGGCAGATTGTATCCACACCTAGGACAATCTCTGTTTCATCCTCATTGTACATTAGCGCAAAGGGGTAAATCCGGCAATCCAATGGGCGGTTCGTATAGATTCGGCACTCGCTTGAGTTAGGGTCAAAAAATGGGCAGATGTATATTTCACCGTGGGAGTGCAATTTTACCCGCGCACTTCGGCCGTCGGCCGTTGGTTGGAACAGATTTCTGCCTGCCCCATCCCTGATTGCGCGTTGAGTCTCGAAATCAGTGAAGACCGGTGCAAGGAAGCTGTCGTGATCAGGAAATCGACAGCAAACATCACACGATAGACAAGTTTTGCTCGGTACAATCTGTTGGAGTTCCAATGTTTTTTGCATCGACATTTCAGGGGGTAGAAAAATCTCTCTCTGTCCACTCCTCCGGATCAACGGCAGCGCCGTTCACGACCATTCCCCAATGGAGGTGAGAGCCTGTAACTTGACCAGTCGCGCCCATCAACCCGATGAGTTGCCCCTTCTCCACCTGCTCATCGGCAGCTACGTGAATCTTGCTGAGATGGTTGTAACTTGACGATACTCCCTGGCCATGATTGATAACCACTGATTTGCCGTAGAGATGCAGCCTGCCGGCAAGAGTGACTATCCCGCTGTTACCCGCATAAATCGGCGTACCCACCGAATTGGCAATGTCTATACCCAGATGATGGCGACGGACACCGGTGTTGTATTCGCGGTATTTGCCGAAACTTGATGTAAGCCGCCCTTCGGCAGGTTGAATAAATTTTCCGTTCCAGAGCTGGGTGCCGACCTTTGTTGATTGTGTGTATGCCCTGCCGCGTTTGACGTTGTCTGACCGGCTCTTGGTTTTGTTCATCATGGTCCTGCGTTTTGCCGGCGAGAGTGCAATGTAACCGCCGCGCTGAAACATCGTGCGCTCGACTTCGAGTTGGAAAACTTCCTCCGCAGTGTTGCCAACGAGATCGACAACCCTTAGGGCGAGTGGATAGGACTTCGCGGGGTGGGTTACGCCGATGCCGATTAAACCGCGAAAGTATGTGTCTGACGCGACCGGATGACAAGTGAAGTTCCAGCCGAAGAGCTTACCTTCCACTTGTACTGCTGATTCATTTACCTGGATGAAAAGCGCGAGCGTCCTTCCCTGTCCAACACGAAGGGATTCCGGTGGAACATTTACCTGTGGCGGCGTATTATCAACTAGAAATTCAAAACTCTGTTGAGATTTGTTTCGGAATATAGATGTATCCGCAGCAACTACGGAGACAGCGTGGCTGCCATCGGAAAGTGAGGTCGTGTCGAGCGTCCACGATATGTTTCCCACTTCGACTTCGTCGAGTGCAAGCGGTTGCGGAGAATCATCGAGCATGAAGTCGAGTGAAGCAACTTCCGATCTCGCATCCGCGGCGGAGACCTTCAGCGTGATACGTCCGCGATAGGTGTTTCCATTTTCAATCCCAATTATTTCAAGTTTTGGCGGCGTGAGGTCGATCAAATTGGATACAGTGAGAAATCCTACTCCGACAATTACGGTGCCAATCGGGACTACCCACCAACGCCGTTGTTTGGCGATTGATTGCACAAATGTCCAAGGACTGTTTTCTTCTTGTTTCGTTGGCATCTCAACTTAAATTATACCAGATGAGTTCAAGTAATGACAGGGTTTGATTTTTATCGCCCCCAATTGTGGGCGGCTAACCCCTGACTATGTGCATTACGATAGCTATTACCTTCATGGAAAACCTAGAGAACTGCCAACTTGCCGCTAATCCAACAATTCTTATGCCGTTCGGTTGTTATGCTTAAGGATTAATAGCGCGTTAATCGTCGCACACCGCAACGCAGCTATGGATTCCGCTTGACAGGATTACGACGATGGATGTAATCTCGCCTATACGATTACGCAGAATAGTTCATAATGGCAGTGGTAGCTCGTCACAGTTCTTAAGTGTTTTCCGTTCTCTGGTTGGGTGATGCGAGTTGCTTGAATGCAGTTGTCCGGTTAAACCTGTACGTTTCATTCTCGACGGATGTGAAAGGATTGAGAACATTTCAGGCTTTAATTGAATGCTCGTGATGCATGCGATTGTTCGAGCACCGATGAGTGCGTATAGATTTTATTTCACCGGTATATCCGGTTGTGCGAGGTAATTTGGTTCTATGTCCGTAACGCGACAATCAGTTGATGTTCTCGAAGGTACCACTGAAGGGGTGGTTGAGTCGAGGTTGCTTAATATGAATTCGGAGTTGGTTGCATCCAAACTAACGGGTGCGGTTAGTTCGGGCCTTTACAAGATCATAGGTAAGCATTGGCCCGGCTGTTACGATCCGGGGCAAGGTGACGGAACTGTCTTGCTCAATCACATTCTGAAATTCGAAACGTTTGGTGAAATTTGCCCGCAAGGCACGCTACTACGGCAAGAATACCAATTTCGCTTAGTCGCAACCCGACATGGTAACGGACAATTAAAGCGCGGTCATGTCGTCATGAACTGCAAAATGTTCAACAGAGAGATTGAAACACAACCTTTGGTGGCTCATGTCGAATTTTGGATGGCGCTAAGTCGCCTGCTCGCGCCAAAGGGTGAACGAGTGCCAAGAGATGTGCCGGCAGAGATCGGATTCTTGAAGGAACGTATGCCGACCGATAGCGACCTTATCAGTCGGGATATTGAGTCATACCGTTGTTGTCTGCCCGACAACGGGCAAATCTTCCAAGATACCTTGCCGCACGCATTCCACATTGACCGATCGGATCAGTTTCTCCATATCAACACGTTGGTTTATATGGATCAATCCTTGGATCATCTGGCTTTGCTTTACCAAAAAGCGGGGGGCAACCCCGGGCACCTCCGATTCCGAGAACTCACTATCTATTTCCGAAAGCCTTTTGTGCCGGGGCAGGCGGCAGAAGCCGAAGTAGACATCGCCGAGCAGACCAACCAGTTCCAAGGGGCAGTGCGGTTCTATCACGCGGATGGGAAGGGGAGCCGTAGCGAACGAATCTCCACGGCTATACTGGCACGTGGCCCGCTTGTTCAATGATGAATTCAGTCAATATTTGCGAGGAACGAGAACGAGTCTGTACACAGCCAGTGGTGGATGAACATGACTTAAAGTGCTAACCGTTCCGGCAAATTGGAATGAAGCGCACGAGTATGTCTCTCCAATCTGACGAGAATCGGCAAAACCTCCGCTCCACAGTTACCTGTCCGCGTCATCTTCGGCGATTGCGCCAATGCGGCAGATTCTTTTGAAGTCGCAATAGCGACAGATATCCTTTGGATCGTGGGATGTTAAGGGGAACTGACCGTTAGAAATTGAAGAAACGTACTCTGAAACGTAGAAAACTGACCGATCGATTACTGATTGAATAGTTTCTTCTTCATGATTTGGAGACGCTTGACCGGGTTTAGAGTTTGAATTCCTAGGCATCAGTTGGTGATTATTCGAATGTGCTTCGAACGCTATCCCTTTGTAATCTCTGTCGCCAATGGCAAGTTCCGCCTTGCCATTCTCACGTAAAACATAATAGATCCCTCCCACGGCTTTAGTGTCCTGAAAGGCCAGTTTACCCAGTAGTTGTTCGACCACGGCGAGGTAAATCGGGAGTTGGAGACTGCGTCCTTCTCGAATGGCGCGAATCTTGGGCACGCGAGCGCTAGTCGTATAGTCGCAAATCGTGAAGAATCCATCTCCAATTTCGACTCGATCGATCTTTCCGGTTAAACTAACGTCCCCCACCTTTACAGGTTCCCTTGAACTCAATGTCGAATCTCTTGGAGCTGAAAAGTTCCCGTGTCCGAATCCAACGTCAAAATAACAGGGCTCTACCTTAAGCTTCCGTTCTCTCTCCTGATCGAGAAACCGGGGCAAGATTCCTCGCTTGCCTTTTCCGCCGATGATGGATTCCATCTCTACTTCCCAAAAAAGGTTGCCTTGGGCATAGACATCAAGGACACTCTTTGCAATCTGCTTTAGCTCTTGCACGGCTACTTCAAACTCCGAATCCGTGCACTGGGCAATTGGCGGTTTGTCACGGCGCTGGATGTAAAACTCGGAGAGGATGTCGTGCAACTTGATTCCCTTGCCAAGAGCAGTTAACCCGTCTTCATTTTCCTTTTCTTCTTTTTCCTGTTTCACGCGTAGAACATACTCAGAGAAGAATTGAAAAGGGCACTGTCCATAAGACTCCAATTCTCTAACCGAATAAATTTGGTTCTGGAACTCGTTTAGGTCCTTCAAACTTGACGCGGATAGTAGTTGAAGTGACAACCGTCCCGCGTACTGAGACAGATGGTTGGTGGTGCCACGACTCTCCTCAACACGCACACTGTTTTTGACGACGGGAAGCACACGGCGTGCCGTAGCTGTAAGATTGGAAAATTGCGGCGGTACGGGTGAACTGCTACAATCTCCCTCTTCTAACTGTGCCCAAACAGATTTTCCATAGTGCTTAAGAAACTGTTCCGGGCTGAGCAACACATCGGATTTTGCTTGTTCGACTGTGATGTCGGCAATACGCCCTAATTCGTCGATGAACGGAGACTGAATCAAATCCACTCCGTCGGCGCCCTCCGGTACAACCAGATAAAGATGCTCGCGAAACAGATTAAGAGCTTGGTAGAAAAGATATCGTTGTTCGCGGAGCAGGTCTGATGCTTTACGCCTCAGATTTGGCGGTAGGAAGGCGTCAGGGCGGGAGGCCACGGGAAATTCACCATCAATAAGCCCGCCCAGTATGACGATATCAAACTCCAAGCCTCTGGTTTGTGCGAGAGAAAGCACTGAAACCCCTGAATCGGTTTGAGATTCGAGGTGATAGGTCGTTTGAGATGCCATGAATCTGAGCCGGTCGATATAGGTGCGAAGTGAGTGGGATTGTTCTTCTCCGTGATGAGAGATTAGGAACTCGACCAACTCAGCAATAAGAGATTGGACACTGCCGTACGCACCAATTTCCCGCTCAACAGTGAAAGGGTGGTCCTCGAAGAGATTAGATCCTTCGTGATCCAGAATCTGTTGTCTTGTCCTTAGAATCCGTATTAGATGGACAACGGATTGCCTGAATTCGCCAGGGGACATTTGGGAATCGAATTCGCAATCAGCGGCGAGCTGCCCGAGATTTGCAATGGTGACATACGGACTCTGGAGTGCATCTTCCGAGGGTGCGGAGACGTTCTTTTCGATTTTATCAAGCAGCGAAAAGAGTGCAGCCGCAAGCGGAGATGTCGAAAGAGGCGTTGCTTCGTCCAAGTTATAAGGTATACCGTAAATCGGGAAAATCTCGTGAATGAGAGGAGCATACCGTTCCAAGTTGTAATACGAGAGGCAGATGCGATGCAAAGCGGGGGAGCCTCCGTTGAGCATTCGTCTCTTGATTACTTCAGCAACGGCTTCTACCTCTTTGACGCGGTCCCCTGTTTTCAAGAGTGTAATCGGGTCGGCAAGATTGAGTTTCTTAGCGGGTGGTTGCCCATCCTTAGGTTTCAGGTAGAGATTTCGGGAAAAATGCGTAGTCAAAGCCGTATTTCGCGAAGGATGATTTCTCGACTCATCAACTTCATGAAATCCCAACTCCAAGAATCGGGTATAGCTCTGTTTCACGTGCTCACATATGGTATTATTCTGGGCGTCCCAGTCAAAAGTGATATACATGACTAGCCCCGGGACCCGGGCAATCCCTTCAATAAATGACAGGTCTGCGCCAGCAAAAGCATCAACCCCTTCGGCGACCACGAGGTCTACATCGGGAAAAACCCTGCGCATCAACTGATTGCCCCGATTTGCTTCCTCAACTAGTCGGTTAGCCACCGCCCTATGTAGATCTGCGCTATCAATCCATTGATTGCCGAGTCGCTCAGTGTAGGTTTCGTAAATCTTGATAAAGTCTGAAAGTGCCGTCGGGTTGTGGTGCGCCGAATCCGCAGAATCTGACTGCAACCGAGAGGCATCAATACCGTTTGTTTTGAGTTGGTTGATTGCATCCAGGAGTTCTGTTACTGTCCTTTGCGGTAGCGGGATTTCAGGTTTTGATTTCAGGGAAGGATATGATCCACCATCAACAATCTCACGCAGCCAGAGCATCTGGATTGCACGCGATATGGGAGGTCGGACATCGATGTACCTTGATAACCGCTTCAACAGATGCTCGAATGTATAAATTTTTAAGCCGGCGACGGCGCGACGAGAAGCATGTCCCAAGCATTCACGGTGTCGCTGGAGGCGCGCTTGTTCGGTAGGGACGATGAAAAGCAGCGTATTGCCATTTCCCTTTTCGAGGCGATTGCGGATTACGTCTTCAATTGGTAGGGAGGTATTCCCATTGGTTAGAGCTGTATGCATGGGTAAGAGCATTAAGTAGCTGGGGTTCCAAACAAGTTGCCGTAGTTCATAAACTTGGGCAAAATCTTCTTTTTAGTTCAACGTGCGATTTGGCAGACGATTCACTTCTGTCCAGCGTTGGGAATTGGAAACATGACTAACATTTGTCATTCAAACTTTCCAACGCTGCCTTGTGTCCATCGTGTCTTTGGCTAGGAGTTTATCATCTCCCACCCATCTCTGCAATTGTTTTGTACGAGCGGTGCCAAGGAGTCAATTCGTGTAAGCGTTCTAGCGGGTGTGGAACGGAGTTCTCGATTCTCTTAACGGACAACCGTGCTGGCACTGGATACACAGAGAACGGCGCACGAGAACCGCAATCGACGTGTCTGCTGAACCCCAAGATCTCAAGACAGGCGAATCGTAGAGATTGACATTGAGGGACGGCCACCGTAAAATGGCGATGCCAGATTGAAACTCCAGACCTAAAGAATCCGGATTGTCTAGATTGACTTGGAGCCACCGTGGTTACGAAATGGATTGAACCTCTGATTACGTTCATTTACCCAGCCGCATGCCGTTCATGCAGAATCTTGATAGGGATAGGTCAAGTTCCATACATCTGCGATGAGTGCTGGGCAAAGGTTGAGTGGATCGAGCCGCCGTGGTGTCAGCGTTGCGGCATTCCCGTGCATGCTCAAGATGATCTCACGGCAAACTCGCCGGTCATCTGTTCTGAATGTCTAGCCAACCCGCCATCGTTCGGGAAGCTGCGTGCCGCGGCGTTCTACGAGCCGACTTTGCGCGAGGCTATCCATCTACTGAAGTATGAAAGTAAACGCGTTCTCGCCAAACACTTAATTCAATTGATGCAGCATCATCTACCCAGCGATTCCTCGGGAGAAGACTATGATCTGCTGTTGCCCATACCTTTGCACAAGAAACGATACCGGAAGCGGCGCTTCAATCAATCAGATTTGATTGCGGCGGGGGTGTCGAACAGATGGAACGTGCCGGTTCGAAAAGATGTTTTGGTGCGAGTCAAGAATACCGTTGCGCTGAGCAGGTTGACTTCCCAAGCGGAGCGCGTGGAAACTATTAACGGAGCTTTTGACGTACGCTTTCCGGAATCCGTTCAAGACAAACGTATTCTGTTAATTGACGATATTTTCACGACGGGTACCACTATTGACGAAGCGATTCGAGTTTTGCAGCCGGCGAATCCTGCCACTATAGACGTTTTGGTGTTGTGCCGCACAAGGGCGCCTAACGGTAGTCATTCCTCCAATGGCAGACAATTTCTGAGGCTACCGTAAATTTAAGAGCAGGCGACAACGTAAAAGTATATCTTCCGCATCGACTGGGAAGACTAGGATTGGAAGGATGGAAGAGGGGAAGGTTGGAAGATTTCTTTTCACGCCATTCTCAATCTTCCGATACGAAAGACTCGGAACGTAATGGATGCATAAAAACCTCCTGGATTTGCCAATCCAGCAGGAGGGGTTGGGGCCTAGATTGACACGTAAGTTTTTTTTCGGAAGTTGCTTAGACTGAAAATTTGTTTGACGAATGCAGGGGTTTTGTGTGATAATTTCAGCAAAATTTTTCGTAATAAAATTCCCGTTTATCACGTGATGATTTAGAAACAGAAGCCTTTGAGGATTTGGAGTTTGTTTTCAGGTTGAACATCAGTCAGTTGTCTTCGGATGGCGAGTTGCTGCTCGCAACACGGCAGGGGGAATGGAAACGAATTGGAGGATTTTGTGAATGTCGGTAAGAGTTGGAATAAACGGTTTTGGTCGAATTGGACGTAATGTCCTCCGAGCTGCACTTCATAACCCGGATTTGCCTGTGGACGTTGTTGCAATAAATGACCTGACTCTAGCGGATACACTCGCTCATTTACTCAAGTATGACTCGGTACACGGAATATTACCGGTTGAAGTCGATTCGACCGAGAGCGGCCTCGTAATCAATGGCAAACTGGTTCAGGTATTTGCCGAACGTTCCCCGGCGAATCTCCCATGGTCAACGGTCGGCGTCGATGTCGTAATTGAATCAACGGGGTATTTTACCAATCGAGAAGAGGCAGAAGTCCACATCACGGAAGCGGGCGCACAAAAGGTAGTCATCTCTGCACCGGCGAAAGGCGCCGACATCACGGTCGTGATTGGCGTCAACGATGACAGGTACGATAAAGAGAAGCATCATGTTATCTCTAACGCCTCATGTACCACAAATTGTCTTGCACCACTTGCCAAGGTCTTGCATGAGAACTTTGAGATTCTTAGCGGGTTGATGACGACCGTTCATGCATACACCGGTGACCAACGCGTACACGATTTTCCACATGAGGACCTAAGGAGAGCTCGTGCCGCTACCCTGTCGATGATTCCGACAACGACTGGTGCGGCGTCGGCTGTGGGACAGGTGCTTCCGGAGTTGGACGGTAAGCTTGACGGTTTCGCTATTCGCGTTCCAACAGCGAATGTATCTGTCGTTGACCTAACGGTCGATTTGGAGAAAAAACCAACAGTCGATGTTGTCAATTCTGCCATAAAGCAGGCTTCAGAGCGCGAGTTGAAAGGCATATTGGGGTATTCGGATCTCGAGCTTGTGTCGAGTGACTTTAACGGCAATACCCTCTCCTCAATCTTTGACGCCCCGTTTACAAAAGTCATCGACAATGGACTAGTCAAGGTATTGTCGTGGTATGACAATGAATGGGGTTACTCGAACCGTCTCCTCGAATTGGCAACACGAGTGCTTTAGATAGGAGACGATTGGGTACGTGAGAACTCCTATTGTAGTTGCCAATTGGAAGCTCAACAAGACCGTTGGAGAAGCCGTCAGGTTTGCCGCCGCGCTCAGGGACACGGTTTCGGATGTCGGCGGAGTTGAGATTGTTGTGGCGCCGGCTTTTACCGCACTGTCTTCCGTATCTTCCGCTTTGGGCGAAAGTAACATCCATCTCGCCGCCCAAGACGTTTTTTGGGAGGACAATGGTGCTTTCACCGGAGAGGTTTCGCCCACAATGCTCAAGGATGTTGGCTGTGAGTATGTGATAATCGGGCATTCGGAGCGTCGTCAGTATTTCGGCGAGACAAACGACTCGGTCAACAAGAAAGTCAAAGCCGCGCTGTCGAACGACCTGAAACCAATTCTCTGTGTTGGCGAAAGCCTTGAAGACCGGGAGGAGGGTCGGACGGAATCGGTAATTGACGACCACGTCAGGAACGGACTCGCGGGCATTCCACCGGATGCGTTACCGGCAACCGTCATGGCTTATGAACCCGTCTGGGCAATTGGTACCGGTGTGACAGCAACCCCGAATCAAGCGCAGCTTGCCCACCTATTTATCAGGTCACTGTTGTCGGAACTCTACTCCGGCGACTTGGCAGCCGCGGTTCGTATCCAGTATGGAGGCAGCGTCAAACCGGAAAACACCGCCGAATTGATGGCGCAGCCGGATGTGGATGGCGCGTTGGTTGGCGGCGCTAGTTTGGAAGTTGAGTCCTTTGCGCAAATTGTAAAATCGGCGAATAAACAGTAAGCATCAAACACCTGAGCCAAATCTTTATTTAGAAAAGAGAGAGTCTAATGGAAATTATTGTTGGAATTGTCGTTGTTCTTTTTGTTCCTGTTTGTGTATTGTTAACGATTAGCATTCTTCTGCAAGATAGCAAGGGAGAGGGGCTTTCGGGAAGTGCGTTCGGCGCATCCGAGATGCAGTCCCTTCTCGGCGGGCAGGGCGCTGCTACGTTCCTGTCCAAGTTAACCACCTACGTGGCAATCGCGTTCATGATTATCGCCCTATTTCTCATGCGCTTTTATGGTGGCGGGGATAGCGGCACACTTACGCCCTTGGAAACGGAGTCGGAACAGACCGAAGTATCCGCAGTGACGGACGGCGATGAAGCTGACAGCATCAACGACGAAGGTGTGACAACCCAGACGGAAGAGGCCGATGGGACCGTACACGAATCGGCAAGTTCCGATGAAGTGGAAACAGCGCCTTCCAGTGAGTAAGGGATTGGAAAGAGGGAGAGGTCGGAGATTTATTCGCTGCTGACATGCTGACGTAGATTTTCTTTGAATTGGATTGTTCTTATTGTTTCACTCGGTGAGCAATCTTGCCAATTTCTGATGACACCCTTCTTCAGTACTCGTGGACAGTCCATCCGCTGCGAGATAATTGGAAACGCACTACACTTCTACTCATCTTTCTCGCTCTGTTTTTTTTCGCGGTTTACCTGAGTTTTCAATCTATTGCCGTTACCATCCTTTCAGCGGTCTGTTTAGTCTGTTCACTATACCGCTATTTTATCCCTGCCCGTTATGAATTTTACCACGATCGGGTCGTAGTCGTCTCCTTCTCACGTCGATCGATGAAGTTCTGGTCCGATTTCCGTAGTTTTTATGCAGATCGCAACGGTGTGCTGCTAAGTCCATTCGCGCGCCCATCTCGGTTAGAAAATTTTCGCGGTGTCTATGTGCGTTTCGGACGCAGCAAACGCGATGAGATACTTGATTTCATCCGACAAAAAGTTCGCGCGGATTCAACCTCGTGAATCTCGCGCTCCGTCCCGCCTACGCGCCGGGTAAATCCCTTTCATTGCCACCGTGGTGCTAAGCTAGCAAGCGCAAGGCGTAGACTGGCATTTCGGACAACCGCTGGCGTAAATTGCTGCTGCTTCCTGAAGGTCTATGCCAAGCAGGTTGGCGAGGGTCGTGAGCCAAGCAAAGACATCCGCGAATTCCTCTTTAAGTCGCTGAGTTTGGCGTGGATTGCGACGAATCTCCTTTGCGAGTTCTCCCACCTCTTCCGCAAACCAAACAAACGTACCCTCCACGCCGCGGGCGGCGTCTTGATCAAAGTAAATCTGTTCAATCAATTTCTGAAATTCTTGAACGGTCATTGGCGCAATCAAGGAATAAAATGGGCGAGGCACCGGGATGCCTTTAACGAAGTTTCTCAATCATTGCGAACAGATTCTCCATACAAATTCGAGACGCCTCCGCACCAGCTTCAGAAAACGTACTGCCTCCAGGTCGATTGAGCAAATCCTCGTCAAGTTTTCGTGCCGGGCGCCAGTGGGTCTCCAGAGAGATGTAGCCATCGTACCCGTCGTCCACCAACGCCTGAAGTTGGCTTTGCCAGTCAATCACCCCTTCGCCGATCGCCACACACTCTATTTTACCCGTCTCTCTGTTTTTGGCTGAATCCTTCACATGGACATGTACTATCATACACTTCAAACGTTCATAGCCGTCGGGATAAGGCGTTTCACCCCATTCCTCGGCGTGAAATTCATTTGCCGGGTCCCAGATGACGCGAACATTCGACGAATCAATCTCACGAACAAAACGTTCCGTCAGTTTGGCGGTCGCAAGTGAAGTCGAGGCTTCGTTTTCCAGCCCGAGGATAATACCCTCGTTTTCGGCAATCTTTACCGGTTCATCATAAGCGGAAACAATCTCCTCCCACCGTTGCTCAACATCGTCGGTTCTCCAGAATGCGAATGTACGAATCAGGTTCGCGTCAAACGCCTTGGCTAATTTAATGCACGCCTGGAGAATCCCGAGGTGCTCTTCGCGCGCCTTCATATCATCAATATCACATTTGAGGAAAGGTGATGCAATCCCGACAATTTGGATCCCGGTGCCATCCAAGTCACGTTTCATTTGGTCAATATCCTGCGGCGTCAACGCCTGCGGCGGCTTGTTCCAGACGGACCGAATTTCAATCGCTCCCAAATTGAATTCTGCAGCAAAGTTCACGACGCTCTGGAAATCTTGCGAAACCTCATCGCCTACGACACTGATTTTGAACATGTTCTTCTCTTTTCGGCTCTTCAGAGTTAAGTGTGGAAAATGAAATTAGCTGGGGCTTACGCACTCGAGCACTCAAATCTGCCCAATCCGGCAGTAGGGAATAACGATCGTTATTCCCTACAAAAGCCTTGTCGCAACATCAAATCATTGCCGAAATCATCAAAAGCGCATAGATTGAGGGTCTCAAGAACCATATTGGGAATTATGGCAATCAATTTGAACTCATAGGGCAAACGCATCTTCCTGTAGCAAGTTTCATTCCCACACTTAACCCTGAAGAACCCTCTTTTCTAATGATATGTATGTTCTTTGTCCGGAAATAGTCCCTGCTTAACTTCCAGCCTATAATGCGTTACGGCACGCTTGAGATCCCTACCCAATTCCGCGTACTTCTTGGCGAAGGTAGGATTGAACTGGTCGAAAAATCCCATCAAATCATGAAGGACTAACACTTGACCATCACAACCTGCCCCAGCGCCGATTCCGATTGTGGGGATCTGTGAGACTGCGGTGATTTCTTCGGCAAGCCGAGCCGGGATTCCCTCAAGAACGATGGCAAAGCAGCCAGCGGCTTCAAGAGCCTTCGCATCGTCTAAAATCTGAGCCGCCTCTGATGGTTTTCGACCGTGCACGCGAAATGTCTCACTTGTCTGCGGCAACAAACCCACGTGTCCCATCACGGGGATGCCATCGGCAACGATAGCTTCAATGCTTTCCAACTTCCTACCTTCCGGTTTCACGGCGTCGGCACCTGCGCCGCGAAGCAAGCGGGCATTCCGAACCGCTTCCGAAGGGGATTCATACGTTCCATAGGGAAGGTCGGCGACAATAAGACATTCCGTGTTGCCGCGTGCAACGGCGCGGGTGTGATGGAGCATGTCCGCCATTGTAACAGATCGGGTGTCTTCAAAGCCTAGCACTACCATGCCAAGCGAGTCTCCAACGAGAATGACATCAAGTTCCGCATCGTTCAGAACCCGTGCCGTTGGGCAATCATATGCCGTCAGCATGGCGATTTTCTGACTTGCTCGTTTCATTGATTGGATAGATTCGACGGTTTTTTTCATCTTTGCATTGCTGTCTGAGTTTTCCGACTTTTCAAGGATTGGGGCTCGTAATCGTGAATGATCGCTCTTCTCAAGTCAGCCATCAACTGAGAATCCCTTCCGCGCTAATCTCTTATTTCAAAATAGCGACACGACCAACGGATTGTGTCTCATGACCGTTGGCGATAGCATGAATCTTGGAAATATAAGTGCCGTTGGCAAGCGGTTCCCCTTCTTCATCCTTGCCATCCCACATCATTTCGTTATATCCTCTCTTGGTCGGGGCGTTATCAAGTCGGCGTATGCGACGCCCGGAGGTTGTGTAGATTGTAATGGAGACTTCATCGGCATCCCGACTTAGCTCATAGGTAAAGGTCGTTCGACCTCTTGAGGGGTTGGGGTGGCTGTAGAGGGAACGAATTTCGATTGGAGGACTTTTTTGTGCGGAATCGACATCATCAGATCTAATGAGAACACTCGCGTCAAGATTCGAGAGCCACGCAATCTCCTGCTCAATCTTCTCAATCACACTTGCTTCAAGCGTGTTGTTGGAATAGCCGAAAACCGGGACGAACGCTTCAATGGATTGAACAACCGGCAGCATCAATCTAGACAACTCAATCGCTTTATCGAGTTTTGTGCGAATGTAATTTTCTGTCCCAATTTCGTAACCAACGACCACCGCTTCAACCAGACGTGTACGACTTTCAAAGAACAGTGACCATAGCCGCATGAGATTGACCGTATCACTAAAGTCAGCGGCTTCCTTAGGCGAAGCGGGAATGGCAATTTCTTGCGCCCCAGCTATTTCGTCGACGGCGCTTTGCTGTTGATCTAGTAAGCTGGTATAACGCCCGGCTGCATAGCGTGCGGCGTCCAGATCGGGAATTGAGAGTATGTCCTCGACGGCGGGCACTCCTATGATATCCCAGAACCGAGTTGCGAACCCCCTAGAGCCGTCACCATATTCCCCAGTGACAGACATTGAACCCGCATAATCCCCAAAATAGCTGGACAACGTCCATGAGTTTATTCGCAGTGCTTTAAGAGCCAGTCGGGCAGCATCCGAACCTATGCGAGTCGTCAAATCATTTTCGAGCAATTTCACATAGTCTACATCGATGTCCCAGTTTAATCGCGCACTCAAAACGCGATCCAAGCGCCCATATCCTTGGTGAGCCCCCTGAACGGTGAATCCCCCCAACCCCAAAACATCCGGGTCGTTTGCGAGTTGGCGCACGCCCTCTGCAAACAGGTCTCCTTCGACCATCCATAGCGGCATGACTTCTTCAACATCGTGAGAAAGCACGATGAAGTGATGCCCTAATTCGCCATAAATTTTCAGTCGCTCAATCGAGACCTCGGCGTCCGTGACTGGTTCTCCATCCACGCCCCATTTCTGAGAAAAGATTGTCCCCTCCGGTAATTGTCGAATGTAGTTACTTTCCGGGTCTTTAAGCCAACTCCTGTCATAACCGGTAATGAAGAACTTGAAGCCGGGGCGAGCTTCGCGAGCCGCGTTGACAAGCGTAAAATAAAGCTGCCAGAGAAGGTGCTGTCCGCGTTCTGAGCGATCGCCGCACTCCGGGCAATTGCAAGCACGGGTCTCGTTGCCCCAAGACCGGAAATGAAAACCGGAAAGCGTGGGATAGGTGTACACAATCTCCTTTACTAGCTCGCGCATGAGATTGTGTACCTCGGGTTTAGACCAACAAAAAGGGAGGTAAGATTCCCTGTTTCGAGATGTGCCATAAGCCACCGGTGGTCCAAACAGATTGGGGCGATCCTTTATGAGTGCCTCTGTGGCTTCGCCGGTGACGTACATGAAAAGGTAGGAATCAATGCCCCGACGGTCGAGCGCATCAAACCGATCTCTCATTACTTGGATACGATCTTGACGTTGCGCTCGCGGTTCATCTTGCCAAATCTCAAACTTCTCGGAATCAATATACTTGAACGCAGTACCTAATCCGTCGTCTATCCCCGTACCCGTCCAAACGCCTTCAGCGCCGCTCATATTGATTCGATTCCTGGCGAGTTGGACAGGATGCTCGGTTTCCAGAACTGCTCTGACGGGATAAAAAGGACGTGATTTCTCGTCAAGATAGGGGAGATTTAAATTTCGCGAATTAATCACGAGGAAGTCAAGGTGAACGGGCGAAAGCCCCGTCAACGATTCAATGCACGCCTCAATGAATCCGTATGCCCCGTGAATAACTCCTCGTTCGGTGTGTGCACCGATTACAAAAATGCTCGCCTCATTAACTTTGACCGTGTTAATCTCATATCCTTCGGTTCCAAGATCAGCGTCTATTTCTACCGATAGAGCGTCGATTGTAGGATTTGACGTTGGCGTTCCCAGTACAACCACGGTTGGCGTGGTAGTCGGTTCACGGTTGGTAACGATTGATAGCTCGACCTGAGTGAAACTGTGGATAAAAGACTGAATCTCTTGGGCAGCAAATTGTTCCTGTTCCGATGCGGCGGAGCCAATCTGAATAGTTGCCATCGCCTGTCCGGACCGGACAATGGGAATGTCCGCTGCGATTGTGAATTTTGAGGAAATGCACAAGACAATGAGTACAAATATGAGTTGACGAACCGCAGCACCTCGCATGGAATGAATCGGACCAATCGTCGATGTAGAGTCTCAAATAGAATTCCTGAAAATCGAGTCCCACTTGGCGATAGCATAGCATGATCGGATGGGGAAAGGCAACGGAAAAACGGGACATGGAACACCGTCATTCTCACTATGTTAAACTTACTGTAACTGTTTAGTCTATCAATCTGTTTTGGGAATGTTGGTTCGTCGTGCGGCAGTTTAATCTCTGTTCCTACACCATCAAGCGAACGGATAGTGAGTGATCAAATGAGCGGATAGTGAATGCGATAGAATTCCCATAGAGATCCCTGATCGTAATGTAGGAGCGATCTCTAGGTCGCGATTTCCTATTGGCGCGTAAGTTCCGAACTGAACTAAACAATTACAACTTACTTTTAGATTGACATTGTGGGGCGTACCGATATAATTGGGCGAGGCTCATTGTCCCGTGCGTCATTGGTTGATTGGGAGGAGTGAATCACTGCCTCAAACGACCTAAAAACTTGGTCTACAAGGTTGATGCTTGCCAAAGATAAATGCCATTACCACGTTACGGTTTGCAAGTGTTGTCCGTTTCGATTCCCTCCCTCGTCTTACAACGTAACTGTTTAGCGCATCGCTTGGTTCGTAGTATTACAGATCGTCGCACGTCCGGTCTGGGCATGTAAGCCCCCGATTAGCGGGAATTAGCATTGTACTTCCCTACTCGGCGCGTTCCCTGCCCAGCTCGGTCTAGATTGGCAAATCCAGACCGATGGACTAAACAACTACCTTACAACTTTACTACCAAGGCGACACATTACTGTCAAGTATTAACCAGACGCTCATTCTATAGCATGAGCCAAATTTTCTATCAGCGAGGAGTCTGTATATGTCAAAAGTTCAAATCGGTATGATTGGTTGCGGCGGCATGTCCGGTGCCCACGCCGGTCGATTAAAAGTTAATCCTGATGTCCAGATTGTCAGCGTTTGCGATATAAACACAGAAATCACCGGTCGTTACATTGAGAACAACCTCAAAGAAATCGAACCGCGTCCCCGGGAGTATGATGACCTGGGACGAATGCTTGGTGAAACTAGACCGGATGCCGTGGTCATTGTCACTCCGCACGCACTTCACTTCCAGCAGGGCATGCAGGCTCTTGACGCGGGATGCCATGTCCTGATGGAAAAGCCGATGGTTACGGCTGCCGATGATGCTTACGCGCTTGCTAAGAAGGTGGAGGAGACCGGAAAGGTATTTGTCGTTGGTTACAATACGCCTTGCGCAGCAAACTTCTACTACATACGGGAGTGCATCCGCAACGACGCTTTTGGCAAATTGGAACTGGTAACCGGCTACCTTACACAAGATTGGAAAGGCGTAACCAAGGGCACGTGGCGGCAAGACGCAAAACTCGCTGGCGGCGGTCAAGCATACGACAGTGGAGCGCATATACTCAACAGCCTATGTTGGTCGGTCGAATCGAACGTTGCAGAGGTTCACGCTTTCTTGGATAATCAAGATACACCCGTGGACGTCAATTCGTCCATTAATATCCGTTTTGAAAATGGCGTTCTTGCCGGCATTATGATTAGCGGCAACTGTCCAAGCGGCGGTTCTCACATGGCATATGTCTTTGAGAATGGACGCATAGACGTGGACGGATGGGGCAGTTCATGGATTCAGGTGTGGGACGGCGCTCAACGCCTCGATTCGCCACCGATTACCGATGAGATGAATGCCGGTTCGCCTGACGACAATCTGATTGACGCTATCTTAGGGCGCGCCGAGCCGCGTACAAGTGCTCTGAACGGCATAATTCAGTGCGAGCTGATGGATGCTATCTATGAATCCGGACGAACCGGGCAAATTGCGCGTCCGAAGCGCCGTTAGGCGCAACGCGTAGCGCAGTTCGTGCAACCTATGGGCTTTGGCGGCGTCAAAAGATTTGGCGATATTCTGTTTTCGTAACTGTTTAGTCCCTTGACTACTGGAGTCGAGTGCTACGAATCTATACTCCACGCTGCTAAGAATTGCTAATTTTGTAGGATCAAATGAGCGGATAGCGAATGCGATAGAGATCCCTCAAAGGAACGAATAGTGACTGCGATAGAAATCCCGCGATCTCCGAATCGCGACCTAATTAAATCTTGGTAGCCCCATAGAGATCCCTCAAGCGAATGGACAATGAGTGCGATAGGGATCCCAATGTGTATAGCGAATTATCAAATGGTAGTCATTTTTTTTGATCTATGGCTAGCTTTGAAAAAGTATTACTTGGTAGCACCCCATTGTCCCTAGCGGAATAATTCATTCAGCAAGTAACACTCGTTTTTTGATCTATGACAGGCTTTGAGAAGGTGTTCTTTCGTAGAAGGGATTTCACTCCAACGGAGTGCAATGTCAATAGAATCGTGATGCCTCCAATCTCCGCGCTCCAGAGGAGCGCCATGTGGTGTATTGCTAGATAGTGTTACTTGGTAAGATCAAACGAGCGGACCGCGAACGCGATAGAGTTCCCATAGAGATCCACTAGTCACTAAACACTGACATGTTTTCTTTGTTAAGCCCCCTGTTCTCGTGGTAAAATACGAGCATCAGAGTGTGAGATGAAACCATCTCACACTCTGCGTTCGAGGATGTCGTCGGGAGATGATCCATGACGAAACGGCAGTCGGCATGAACGAGGCAATCCGAGACTAGTGAACCGTGAAGTGGAACATCGCGGCAACACCGAAAACTCGTACGGGCACGGATTTTTGATGAGAATTGCGATTATGGGTGGGACATTCAATCCCATTCACTACGCACATCTGTTGAGCGCGGAACAGGTATATGACCGGTTGGACTTCGACAAGATTCTCTTTATCCCGTCCGCACGTCCACCGCATAAGGATGACGGCGAGATTATTGACTCGGAGCATCGCTATCAAATGGCGCGATTGGCAACATCGGATAATGCCCATTTCGACGTGTCGCGAATAGAATTGGATAGAACGGGCCCCTCATACGCCATTCAGACCGTAAAGGAACTACAAACGCTCTATGGGAGTGCCTGTGAATTGGCGTGGATTATCGGAGCGGATTCCCTGATTGAGTTTAAGATTTGGAAGAATTTTGACGAACTGCTGGACATCTGCCATTTCATAGCAACCACGCGCCCAAATTACAATCTTGACAACGTACCCCCGACGCTGCGCAGCCGTGTTCAGATTTTTCCAATTACCGGGGTCGATATTTCCGCGACCAAAATTCGCCGGCACGTTAGAAAGGGAGTGTCAATTCGATACTTGGTGCCGGAGCCCGTCCGGCAGTATATTGACCGGCACAAACTATACAGGTGATTTGGGACGAGTTGATGAATGGAAAGACATGGTTCACGATTCATGAGAAACCACGAGCCGAATGGAAGGACGGAAGAACCGAAGATTGAGGATTGCTTTCCAATCTATTTTGGGGCTAGTGGAGGCTGATGAAAGCGCGGTACGCGCCCTGCCGGATCGTGAAAAACGTGTTTTCAAGAGAACTAGGTTTTGGGTGAAATGAGCGGGCGTTTCAAGGACCGGGGGTTATCGCATTGAAACATAAATGCAGCATCTGCGGGCAATCTTTTGAATTTGAATATGAAGGTGGCAAGGATCTGCCGCGGCATTTTCCGTTCTGTAGCCCCCGGTGTAAAGCAATTGACCTGAACAAATGGCTCAACCAAGAGTACCGGATAAGCACCGAATTGGCTAACACGAACTTCATGACCGAACAGGAACGCGAGGTGTTTGCACGGCTTTTGGTGGAGACTGGCGAGGTTGACGAATTGAGTGATGAAGATGAAGGATGACAATACCAGCATAGCGGAGCTACTCGCACATCCAAAGAGCGTTCAGATTGGTGCGTACCTTGAAGCCAAGTTGGAAGATAAGTGTTACCGCCATGTGCTATCCGTCCGTGATACGGCGGTGGAGTTGGCGGTCAAACACGGCGCGGATCTGCAAAAGGCGAACCTTGCCGCAATGTTGCACGATTGCGCGAGATGGATGGACACGCGTCAGCTATTCGAAGCTGTCGCTGACTACCAGATTCAACTTGATGAGTTTGAACGAATTAGCGCATCCCTGTTGCACGCACTCATCGGAGCCGAACTCGCGCTCGATATTTTCTCCGTCGGCGATGAGGAAATCCTCAGCGCTGTTCGAAGCCATACCAAGGGCAGCAGGTCTATGACGTTAGTTGATAAGGTTTTGTTCGTGGCGGATTTCTCCGAGCCGAATCGAACATATCCGGAGGCGGGGGCGGTGCGGAAGATAGCCGACAAAAATCTTACTCAAGCGGTATTCGAGGTGGCACGATTCAAAATCTCCAATCTCGTTGACAACGGAAAGTCATTCATCCAGATACCCTCGCCGTCTACAATGATGCGTTGCGCGAGATTGAAAATTCACACATTGCGAATGAAGCTTAGGAGGCAGGACCTTGGCAGAATATCCTACAGTAAATTATGTAGGGTGCGCACTGCGCACCAGCCTCTTACAGCCCCAGAGGGATCAACTGAGCGATTAGCGAAGGCGATAGAAATCCCCTCAAACGAGTGAATATCGAGCGCGATAGAGATCCCACAGGTAGGTAGCAGACAACACTGAATACATGACGGAGCTTCCCACAAATGACCAAAAATGACTTGCTACTGATTATTCAAACAGGCTTTTAGGAGGAATGACCTTGGCAGAATATCCTACAGTGGATATCGTACAAGCGGCAGTTGGTGCCGCGCTAAACCGACGCGCGCGTGATCCCGTTATATTGGATCTGCGGGAGTTGGGATCTTTTACAGATTACTTCGCAATTTGCAGTGGAACATCCGATATCCAGGTCGAAGCGATTTCCGATGCGGTTTTGGACGAGTTGGAAGAGAAATGGAACGTGCGACCTTGGCACCGCGAAGGCGTACATCAGTCGGATTGGGTCTTATTGGACTATGTTGACTTTGTCGTGCACATTTTTCTTGACGAGAAACGGAAGCATTTCAATCTTGAGCGGCTCTGGATAGAAGCGCCGACGATTGAGGTGCCGGATGTCAAAGTCGATGATGATGCAGAATTTGATTCGTATGATAAAGAAGAGTCAAACTTCTGAACCCGATGAGTTACCCGCAGCTTAGCTGATACCCGCCGATCCATTAATTCCCTCCTTTTGACCAACCCCATCGGAACTCCCGGTCTTGCCATCTATCAATTCCAAGCAAATGTTAGGACTTCCTTCCACCAGTTGGTGGTGGTAGCCGCTGTCGATTTCAACTCTGAGCCAATTTCTACTGTTGGAACCTGTTTGAAAAATACAGTTGTAGGGTGCGCACTGCGCACCAGCCTCTAAAAGCCCCTGAGGGATCAACTGAGCGATTAGCGAAGGCGATAGCAAATCCTGCTCCTTATCCAGTCGCTTGATCTGTTAGATTGTGCTTCTGGTACGTAACTCGTGCGCAAACTGACAGTTTACGCTACGAAATCTCTGCGATTAATGGGTCATTTTCAATAAAAAACGATGGTACATGTCCATAATCTTGTAAGTAGCAACTTACGTTATACTAATTCGCAATCCACAAGTTACAAAGCCAGGAGTTCGTAGTGGCGCAATTCATTGCGCGTCTCGAATCGGCTGTAACATTTATATTTTGAAATTGTATTACCTACTCTCCGCACCCATTTTTCTGGTTTACAGAATTTATTGGTAGCCCCCTATTACCCTTGGCGGAATAATTCTTTCCGCAAGCAAGTAACTCACTCCAGAGGAGATCAAGTGACTGGATAACGAAGGCGATAGTAGATCCCGATAAAGATTTTCAATGTGGTGTATTGCTAGATAGTTAGGACTTACGCAAACACCATACTGATTGCAGGAGAATTCAATTCTTGTCGTAAAAATTCACTCAACATTCCGTGTTTGACTTGATAAATCGTTCGACCAGTCTGATACGCAATAGCCTGGAGTCGAATCCAGACTAACTCTGTACCTTCACCTCAGCGACAACACTTTTTTCTTCGTTGTGCAACTTCTGATTTCCCAAATGTGTCTAATAGTACAAGGCTCATATACTTCGGTTTGCGGCAGCCCGATTGCCTTTTTGTCAAGAGACGGATGCTAAGGTTGTGAATCGCCGATTTACAGGAGTTTGAGCGTTAAACTGCGCAAGCCCTATAGAGCTTGTTTGAAAAGTACATTTGTAGGATGCGATCAACCGACTGATTAAGGAGGGCGATAGAGATCCCTCAACTGAGCGATTAGCGAAGGCGATAGCAAATCCCGTAGAGATTCCACAGGTGTACAACAAGGCACGGTAGAAACTGCTCATTTTACCTGCAACTAAGGAGGAGAAAAATGCGATTCAAGCTGATATCTGGATATCTACTGTTACTGGCGATAATGGTTGCGCCGGACGGCACGGCGCAGGCAGTCGAACCGAGAATCGTCTTTGCATCAAACCACGACGGCAACTGGGATGGCAACTGGAACATCTACTCCATGAACGTAAACGGGGACAATCTCGTCCAACTCACCGACCACCCGGGACCTGATGATCATCCTTCCGGCTCGCCGGATGGGAAAAGGATAACGTTCACGTCGCGACGCGGTCTTACGCCTGACCTGTACGTGATGAACAGTGATGGCACTAACGTGATTAGACTTACCCGTGACAATTTTGTTGAACGCCGCCCTAGTTGGACGCCGGATGGCACGAAGATTGCCTTTGCATCTTTCCGTTGGGTCGTTGGCAACTGGGAAATCTACGCGATGGATGCCGATGGCAATAACGAGATAAATTTGACAAAACACGAGATGCAGGATGTCGATCCGGCTTGGTCGCCGGATGGACACAAGATTGCGTTTGTCTCCGCTCCTAAATTCGGCGCGCAGGATCCTCGTCATATTTTCGTGATGAATGCAGATGGAAAGGGAAGGCGCAATCTCACTGGCGACACCAACCTAAAATACAACCGCAATCCTACTTGGTCGCCAGATGGAAGCAAGATTGCTTTCGAGTCGCAGCGCGTCTTCGAGGGGCATGACATTTACGTCATCACTGCCGAAGGGAAAAAATTAACGCAGCTTACGCAAGAGGGTAACAACTGGACGCCTGCCTTTTCGCCGGCTGGGAGAAAAATCGCCTTTGCGTCAAGCCGCGAAGGAGATTTCAATATTTATTTGATGGACACCCACGGGAGGAACGTGGTCAAACTTACGAGGACCCCTCCCGGTACCGAGAACATGTCTCCTTCCTGGTTGCCTAGCCCATTGGCAGTCAACCCCAATGGAAAGTTGCCGACATCTTGGGGAGAACTCAAACGCACCCGCAACCCGTGATGATGTCAATGAACTTGGCGGCTTACACGAACGTGGAGATCTCTATCCCGGTTGGTTTGATCTTGGGCGGCTTGCTGTTGCTTCCGAAAGCAACCAAGTCACAATCCGGGGCAGGTCAAAGAGATTCGCGTCTAATCTCCGATGATTCGCGCGATTGCCTCCTGAACCAAGTATCTTGATAATGGGGCATAAGATAGGGATTGAAAACCTCCGCGGGCCGAGAGCTTCACCTAATGGTTGGGTGTTCCTACAAACAGTACCTGCACATCGACTCGAAACCGGTTACTTTACAGTTCATTTTGTCTACAACTTAAGGAGGAAAAATGCGATTCGGACGCACACTTGTGACGTTTATCGGGTTAACCGTGATGCTGTTAAGCGGGGAACTATGGTTAATAAGACTACTCGCCGCACAGGAGTCACGGATTGTTTTTTCAAGCCTGGCGTTTGACAACTTTGAAATCTATGTAATGGACGCCGATGGCGGAAACCGGGAAAACTTGTCAAACCATCCAGTGGACGACAGGCAGCCGGATTGGTCGCCCGACGGGACGAAGATTGCATTCGTTTCCAACCGAAACCTCGGCGTTAACCAAATCTATGTGATGGACGCCGATGGAACCAACCAGATTAGACTGACAGATGGACCGCGGCGGAAGCAAGATCCAGACTGGTCTCCCGATGGGGGACAGATTGCGTTCACCGTCCATTTAGATTTGCATCGTCATGTAGATTTGGAAGCTGATGATGAGTTTCCTCGTATCGACGTTATGGATGCTGACGGACAAAATCGTGAGAGGTTTGAAGTCGATGCGATGCAGCCGTCATGGTCTCCGGATGGGGGACAGATTGCATTCGTGTCCTGGAGAGACGGGGGCGCTGATATTTACGTGATAGGCACGGACGGACAGGGGCTTGAAAGGGTGACGCACGGTTTATTGGGTGGGTACAGTCCCTCGTTTTCTCCCGACGGACGACGGATTGCATACTATTCCGGTCGCGAAGAATTCCATCACATCCATGTGGTGGGGGCGGATAGTAAAAATCGGGTGAGGCTTACGCACAATCAAGAGCACCATGTTGACCCCACGTGGTCCCCCGATGCGGGGGCGATTGCATATGCGGTCGCTGTCGATAAACCTCTCGAATCAACGATTCACCTGATGACCGCTGACGGAACATATCTTAAGCAACTTAGCGATGACCACGCTGGGATCGAGGACCATCCGGACTTTAGCCCGGTAGGACTAGCCGTTTCGCCCACTGCTGTGTCTTCCGCTTCCAAGGCAGCGACGCTTTGGGGCAGGGTTAAGAAACTCGAGATGTATCGCCGTTAGTTTGCACGAATGACTTATAAACTTGGAATTCCGATGATGAGGATGCAGACTACGGGATGGGTCATTGAAAGTTTCCCCGCTTCGAGGTCGTCAAGTAACGGTTGGGAGGGTGTCTTAACATCATTCGTGCACCCGCTCAATACCGGTGACTTCGCTGTCCACATAACCCGCAACGGGGGAAGGCGCGAGAACTTGTTGGAGAGATTGTTTGATTTGGTTTCGTATCAGGTAATTTGAATTGATGTACACTTATTGCCTTAAAAAGGAGCGCTGGCATTTGGTTTGCTCGCTCCGATTGTGATTTACACCATTGTGTTTGGAAGGAGGCGTTGTATTGTCCGGGAAACAATCCGATCGTATCTCGATCTCAGACAGACACGGTTGCTTGGGCGAAATGATAGCGGGATACATTTGCCAACCCTGTTTGTCTTAAATCTCGCTACTATAGTCAATTCTATTCATATTTACACATATTTCGGTAGACGTGGTTTTTAACCGTACCTACGAGACTGAATAAACACCAGTTCGGTTAGGAAACCGAACCTACCGCAGTGTATCAATGATTATCGGTTTTACTATAAAAGGATTTCTCTCTGTCTGACACGTAGTTGCGGGATTCTAAAGAAGGTCTGGAAGTGTAGAACCCAAAAGGGAGAATATGACCGATGGATAAAATCAGCCCATTTTTGAGAAGATGCCTATTTCTATCGTTATTGGCGTTAATGCTTGTGTCTGACAGCACAGCGCAGGCAGTCGAACCGAGAATCGTCTTTGCATCGGACCGCGATGGCGATTGGGACATTTACTCCATGGACGCGAACGGAAACAATCTCCTCCAACTCACCGATCACCCGGCATCTGACGAGCATCCCGCTGGCTCGCCGGACGGGAGAAGGATAGCGTTCGCATCAGAGCGTGGCGCTACACCTGACTTGTATGTGATGGACAGCGATGGCAGTAACGTGGTAAGACTTACCCAGGACAATTTTTTAGAAGGCCGCCCTAGTTGGACGCCGGATGGAACGAGGTTTGCCTTTTCATCTTTCCGTTTTGCCGTTGGCAACTCGGAAATCTACGCCATGGACGCCAACGGAGAAAATGAGATCAACTTGACAAACGACAAGTGGGACGATGTTGTACCGAGTTGGTCGCCAGATGGAAGCAAGATTGCGTTTGTCTCCATGCGTGATGGCGGCTTCAATACTCCCCATCATATCTTCGTGATGAATGCAGATGGAACGGAAAGGCGGAATCTCACCGGCGACACCCACCTGAGGCGCAATGGAGTTCCTACTTGGTCGCCAGACGGACGCAAGATTGCTTTCAATTCGCGGCGCCTCTTCCAAGATGGCCAGCGTGATGACATTTTCGCGGTTTCCGCTGACGGGAAAGAGTTGGAGCAGCTTACGGAAGACGGTGCCAGCAGGTCACCAGTCTATTCCCCGGATGGTACCAGAATCGCCTATGTGTCAGACCGCGACGGAGACTATCATATTTTTTTGATGGACGCCAACGGAAGTAACGCCGTCAAACTCACGAAAACTCCTCCCGGTGTTGATAACGTAGAGCCTTCCTGGCCGCACGGTGCTTTGGCAGTCAACCCAAACGGAAAGTTGCCGATATCTTGGGGAGAAATCAAACGCACCGGCGACCGGTGATGATGTCTACGGGGCTATAAGACAGGGATTGAAAATATCGTCAGCGCCGAGAGCTAATGGTTGGGGGTGCGTCCAAACTGTACCTGCGCACCCGCTCAAAACCGGTTATTTTACTGTTCATTTTACGCACAACCAAGGAGGGAAAAATGCGATTCGGACGGGCGCTTGTGTCGTTTATCGGGTTAACCGTGATGCTGTTAATTTCGGAACTGTGGTTAATAGGAGGACTCGCCGCGCAGGGGTCACGGATTGTTTTTTCAAACCTTGCATTTGACAATTTAGAAATCTATGTCATGGACGCCGATGGAGGAAACCGGGAAAACTTGTCTAACCATCCGGTTCACGACGAGGATCCGGATTGGTCTCCCGACGGGACGAAGATTGCATTCGTTTCCAACCGAAACCACAGCGAATATCAGATCTACGTCATGGACGCCGATGGAACGAACCAGATTAAACTGACAGATGGACCGCGGGAGAAGCGGGATCCGGACTGGTCCCCCGATGGGGGTAAGATTGCGTTCACCGCCAGCCCTAAGGTATTCGGCGTTGAGGTATCTCGTATCGAGGTGATGGATGCGGATGGAGAGAATCGTGCAGTGCTTGAACACGACGCTTTGGCGCCGTCATGGTCTCCGGGCGGGGGTAAGATCGCATTCGTATCCAGGAGAGATGATCGCAACGAGATTTACGTGATAGGCGCTGACGGACAGGGGCTTGAACGGCTGACGGACGATTTATTGGGCGGGCACAGCCTGTCGTTTTCTCCCGACGGACGACGGATTGCATCCGACCGCTCGCACGTGGAATTCCTTCACATCTATGTGGTGGGCGCGGATGGTAAAAATCCCATGAGACTAACGCACAATCAAGAGCATCATTTTCACGCTACGTGGTCTCCCGATGGGCAGATGATCGCATATGTGGTCTCTGATGATGATGTCCTCGGCGCAAAGATCCACTTGATGACGGCAGACGGAAAATATCTCAAGCAACTCAGTAAAGTTCGTGATGGGACCGATTACCAGCCCGACTTTAGCCCGGTAGGACTAGCTGTGTCCCCCGCTTCCAAAACTGCTACGATTTGGGGTAGGCTGAAGAAACTCGCACCCACCCTTCGATGGTGAACGCGAATTCCCAATAAACTTTAATCTTAATGATGGTAGCTTGACGACAGGTTGACTCATTAAAACTCGGCGAGCGTCGAACAGGTCAATAGATGGCTAGGAGCACGTTAAGAACCTGTTTGAAAAGTACAGTTGTAAGGTGCGATCAACCGACTGATTAAGGAGGGCGATAGAGATCCCCTGCGCACCAGCCTCTAAAATCCCCCAGAGGGATCAAGCGAACGGATAGTGAGTGCGATAGAGATCTTGAAGGTGTGTAGAAACGCCTGTCTTCAAATGACTAAATACAGCATTGCTACCGACTATTCTAACGAGCGCTAAATCGGCAACCGTGTAAGTGCTTAAAATCAAGTTTTTCGCTGTTCAATTTTTGCAAAACTAAGGAGGACAGAAATGCGATTCAAACTGGCACTTAAATCTATGCTTTTGGCAGCGCTGTGCGTCTGCCTGACGAGTGAAGAACTGTGGTTGAAAAGCGCATTCCCCTCCAACACAGGTCGAATTGTTTTTACATCCAGGAGAGATGGTAACAGTGAAATCTATGTAATGGATGCCGATGGTGGAAACCAAGAAAGACTGACAAACAATCCAGCGAATGACAGCGATCCGGATTGGTCGCCTGACGGGACGAAGATTGCATTCACTTCCTTTCGCGATGGAAAACGCCAAATCTATGTGATGAACGCCGATGGAAGCCATCTGAAAAAACTAACCGACACACGGGATAACACCGATCCGGATTGGTCTCCCGACGGGCAAAAGATTGCATTCACCGTCCACCCCGATTGGATTAACGATTGGGTAGATTATATCGCCGTGATGGATGCTGATGGTAGAAATCGTGTGAGGCATGAAGACCACGCGATGCAGCCATCATGGTCTCCCAATGGGCGATCGATTGCATTCGTATCCTCAAGGCATGGGAACAATGAGATTTACGTGATAAGCGCAGACAGACAGAGGCTTAAAAGGGTGACGCACGATTTAGCGAGTCAACAGAGACCGTCGTTTTCTCCCGACGGACAGCGGATTGCATATATGGCGAAGCACAAAGGATTCCTTCACATCTATGTGGTGGGGGCGGATGGTAAACATCGGGTGAGGCTTACGCACAATGAAGAAAATCATTGGGATCCCGCATGGTCTCCCGATGGGGGGACGATCGCATATTATACCTATACCAAAGATGCTCTTGACGGAGCAATGATTCACTTGATGACTGCCGATGGAAGATATATTAGACAACTTAGCGATGGCGGTAATGCACGGGATTACCAGCCCGACATTAGTCCGTTAGGACTAGCCGTGTCCCCCACTTCCAAAACAACTACTACTTGGGGCAAGCTCAAGAGACTCGCGCCCAACCGCCGATAGTTTGCACGATTGCCATTTTAATACGAATTTTGATGATAGGGACTATTATCGCTGCAATCAAGAATTACACGTGTAGGATTTACTTGGTTCGGCTCGTAGCAGCACAATTTATAACGCCGCCTCTATGGGAGCGAGTTCTGCGCGCGACAAGCGGTCGCGATCAGCAGATTGCCCCTACAGGTAGATGGATTGCACAGCAATCTTCAATGTTCAAATCGAATGACATGTAGTGAATATGAGCGTGATAATTTACAAACATGCCTAAAGAACCCGAAAAAGGAGAAAGTGACCGGTGAATAAAATTCGCCCATTTTTGAGAAGATGCCTGTTTCTATTATTAATGGCGACAATGGTTACATTGGACAGCACAGCGCAAAGGTTCGAGCCGAGAATCGTCTTTGCATCGAACCGTGATGGCAACTGGGACATTTACTCCATGGACGTGAACGGAGATAATGTGGTCCAACTCACCGATCACCCGGCTACTGATCAATATCCCGCTTGCTCGCCGGATGGGAGAAGGATCGCGTTCACATCGGAACGCGGCATTACACATGACCTGTATGTGATGGACAGTGATGGTAATAACGTGATTAGACTTACCCAGGACAATTTCTTTGAAAGCCGTGCTACTTGGTCGCCGGATGGCACGAGGATTGCCTTTTCAACTGTCCGTTTTGACGTCCTCAACTCGGAAATCTACGTGATGGACGCCGATGGAAAAAATGAGATAAATTTGACAAGACACAAGTTGGACGATATTGTACCGAGTTGGTCGCCAGATGGAAGCAAGATTGCGTTTGTCGGCGCCCCTGGTGGCGCCTTGAATGATCCCTTTCATATCTTGGTGATGAATGCAGATGGAAATGGAAGGCGCAATCTCACTGGTGACAGCGACCTAACGAAGAGTTTCTTTCCTACTTGGTCGCCAGATGGCAAGAAGATTGTTTTCGACTCGCAGCACATCTTCGCTCCAGGCCTGCATCATCACATTTACGCGATTACCGCTGAAGGGGAAAATTTAGAGAGGCTTACCCGCGGCGCGTCACCAGTGTATGTTCTGGATGGGAGGAAAATCGCCTATGATTCAAGGCGTGGCGGTGATTATAATATTTATTTGATGGATACCAACGGGAGGAACGTGGTCAAACTCACGAAGACTCCTCCCGGCATTGATAACAAAGATCCTTATTGGCCGCAGGGTGCATTGGCAGTCAACCCGAACGGAAAATTGCCGATATCTTGGGGAGTTCTCAAACGCACCGGGAAGCCGTGATGATGTCAATGGGGCTAGAAGACAGGGACGGGTCATTGAAAATATCGCCAATGCCGAGAGCATTGCGCAAGGATTGGGAGCGCGTACAAACGGTACCTGAGCACGCACTCAAAACCGGTTACTTCACCGTTCATTTTATGCACAACCAAGGAGGGAAAAATGCGATTCGGGCGCACACTTGTGTCGTTTATCGGGTTAACCGTGATGCTGATAAGCAGTGAACTGTGGTTAATAGGAGGACTCGCTGCGCAGGGGTCACGGATTGTTTTTTCACACATGATATTTGACAACTTTGAAATCTATGTAATGGACGCTGATGGAGGAAACCGAAAAAACTTGTCAAACAGTCCAGTGGATGACGAGGATCCGGATTGGTCTCCCGACGGGACGAAGATTGCATTCGTCTCCCGTCGAACCGGCGAATATCAAATCTACGTCATACACGCCGATGGCACGAACCTGATTAAACTGACAGATGGACCGGAGACGAAGCGGGAACCGGACTGGTCTCCGGATGGGCAACAGATTGCATTCACCGTCCGCGATGGGATAAATCATTTCGAGGTGATGGACGCAGATGGACAAAATCGTGTAAGGTATGAAGACCAAACGATGCAGCCATCATGGTCTCCGGATGGGGGACAGATTGCATTCGTATCCTGGAAAGATGGAGGCAACGAAATCTATGTGATGGACACTGACGGACAGGGGCTTGAAAGGGTGACGCACGATTTAGTGCGTAAATGGAACCCATCGTTTTCTCCCGACGGAGGTCGGATTGTGTACTGGGGCGAGGAAGAAGGATTCTTTCACATCTATGTGGTGGGCGTGGATGGTAAAAACCTCAAGAGGCTTACGCACAATGAAGAAAATCATCGGGGCCCCGCATGGTCTCCCGATGGAGAGGCGATCGCATATGCGAGCTCTGATGAATTTCTCTTCGGCGCAAAAATCCACTTGATGACCGCAGACGGAAAATATCTCAAGCAACTCAGTAAAGTTCGTGATGGGACCGATTACCAGCCCGACTTTAGCCCGGTAGGATTAGCTGTGTTCCCCACGTCCAAGACAGCTACGATTTGGGGTAGGTTGAAGAAGCCTGTGTCCAACTTCCAATAGTTTGCACTATTAGCTTATATACTGCGAATCTTGACAATGGGGCGAGACACAGATGTAGGCAATTGAGAATCTAGCCAGCGTCGAAGGCGTCACGTAATAGTTGGGAGCGCGTCCAAACTGTTCCTGCACACCCACTCAGAACCGGTTACTTTACTGTTCATTTTACCTACAGCTAAGGAGGGAAAAATGCTATTCGGACGGGCGCTTGTGTCGTTTATCGGGTTAACCGTGATGCTGTTAATTTCGGAACTGTGGTTAATAGGAGGACTCGCCGCGCAGGGGTCACGGATTGTTTTTACACACTTGGGATTTGACAACTTTGAAATTTATGTAATGGACGCCGATGGAGGAAACCGAGAAAACCTGTCAAACCATCCGGTTCACGACGAGGAACCGGATTGGTCTCCCGACGGGACGAAGATTGCATTCGTTTCCCGTCGAACAGGCGAATATCAAATCTACGTCATGGACGCCGATGGTAAGAACCAGATTAGACTGACAGATGGACCCGAGACGAATTGGGAGCCAGATTGGTCTCCCGATGGGCAACGGATTGCATTTTCCGTCTCCCCAAATTTTAACGTCGGTGTAGTACGTCATATAGCCGTGATGGATGCGGATGGAAATAATCGAGTTGTGCTTGAAAATGACGCTTCGGGGCCGTCATGGTCTCCGGATGGAAAACAGATTGCATTCGTATCGGGGAGAGACGGGGACACTGAGATTTACGCGATAGGCGCTGACGGACAGGGGCTTGAAAGGGTGACGCACGATTTCTTGGGCGGGTTCAGTCCCTCGTTTTCTCCCGACGGGGGACGGATTGCATACTATGCCTACCACGAAGGATTCAGGCACATCTATGTGGTGGGGGTGGATGGTAAAAATCTCAAGAGGCTTACGCACAATGAAGAACATCATTGGGGGCCCACATGGTCTCCCGATGGAGGGGCGATTGCATACGCGAGCTCTAAGGTTGGTTTTCCCACCGGCGCAAAGATTCACTTGATGACCGCGGACGGAAAATATCTTAAGCAACTCAGCAAAGGTCATGATGGGATTGATCACCAGCCCGACTTTAGCCCGGTAGGACTAGCTGTTTCCCCCGCTTCCAAAACTGCTACGATTTGGGGTAGGTTGAAGAAGCCTGCGTCCAACTTCCAATAGTTTGCACTATTAGCTTAACCCAAGTTTCGACCTTTGTAGCACGAGGATCTCTATCGATCAACTGAGTGGATAGCGAAGGCGATAGCAAATCCTGCTCCTTATCCAGTCGCTTGATCTGTAAGATTGTGCTTCTGGTGCGCAAACTGACAGTTTACGCTACGAAATCTCCGTGATTAGTGGGTCATTTTCAATAAAAAACGATGGTACATGTCCATAATCTCGTAAGTAGCAACTTGCGTTAGCTTATACACTGCGAATCTTGACAATGGGGCGAGACACAGATGTAGGCAATTGAGAATCTAGCCAGCGTCGAAGGCATCACGTAATAGTTGGGAGCGCGTTCAAACAGTGCATGCGCACCCACTCAAAACCGGTTACTTTACGGTTCATTTTATGCACAACCAAGGAGGGAAAAATGCGATTCGGACGCACACTTGTGTCGTTTATCGGGTTAACCGTGATGCTGATAAGCAGTGAACTGTGGATAATAGGAGAACTCGCCGCACAAGGGTCACGGATTGTTTTTACACACCTGGGATTTGACAACTTTGAAATTTATGTAATGGATGCCGATGGAGGAAACCGAGAAAACCTGTCAAACCATCCGGTTCACGACGAGGAACCGGATTGGTCTCCCGACGGGACGAAGATTGCATTCGTATCCCGTCGAACCGGCGAATATCAGATCTACGTCATGGACGCCGATGGTAAGAACCAGATTAGACTGACAGATGGACCGGAGACGAATTGGGAGCCAGATTGGTCTCCCGATGGGCAAAAGATTGCATTTTCCGTCTCCCCAAATTTTAACGTCGGTGTAGTGCGTCATATTGCCGTGATGGATGCGGATGGACAAAATCGTGTAAGGTATGAAGACCATACGATGCAGCCATCATGGTCCCCGGATGGGGGACAGATTGCATTCGTATCCTCGAAAGATGGGGGCAACGAAATTTACGTGATGGACGCTGACGGACAGGGGCTTGAAAGGGTAACGCACGATTTAGCGGGTAAATGGAACCCATCGTTTTCTCCCGACGGGGGACGGATTGCATACCATGCCTACCACGAAGAATTCTTACACATCTATGTGGTGGGGGTGGATGGTAAAAATCTCAAGAGGCTTACGCACAATAAAGAGAATCATTGGGGGCCCACATGGTCTCCCGATGGAGGGGCGATTGCATACGCGAGCTCTAAGGTTGGTTTTCCCACCGGCGCCAAGATTCACTTGATGACCGCAGACGGGAATTATCTTAAGGAACTCAGCAAAGGTCACGATGGGATTGATCACCAGCCGGACTTTAGCCCGGCAGGACTAGCGGTGTCCCCCACCTCCAAGACAGCTACAATTTGGGGTAGGCTGAAGAAACTCGCGCCCACCCTTCGATGGTGAGCGCGAATTCCCAATAAACTTTAATCTTAATGATGGTAGCTTGACGACAGGTTGACTCATTAAAACTCGGCGAGCGTCGAACAGGTCAATAGATGGCTAGGAGCACGTTAAGAACCTGTTTGAAAAGTACAGTTGTACGGTGCGATCAACCGACTGATTAAGGAGGGCGATAGAGATCCCCTGCGCACCAGCCTCTAAAAGCCCCGGAGGGGCGGAAGGTGTGTAGAAATGCCGAAACCCTGCACGTCTAAGCCCCAGCGGGGATCAAGCGAGTGAATAGCGAGCGCGATAGCTAATCCCGATAGTAAATCTTACTCACTATCCATTCGCTTGATCGCGCCTACAAGATTGGATAGATGCCGGTTCGATTAGGAAACCGAACCTACCGCACTGTAGAAATGACTATTGGTTCTACTATAGAGAATCTCTAGAAGTGTAGAACCCTAAAAAGGAGAAAATGACCGATGAATAACATTCGCCCAGTTTTGAGCAGATGCCTGCTTCTACTGTTATTGGTGTTAATGGTTACGTCGGACAGCCTAGCGCAGAGGTTCGAACCGAGAATCGTTTTTTCATCGAACCGCGATGGCGATTGGGACATTTACTCCATGGACGCGAACGGAAACAATCTCCTCCAACTCACCAATCACCCGGCATCTGACGAAGACCCCGCATGCTCGCCAGACGGGAGAAGGATAGCGTTCGCATCAGAGCGTGGCGTTACACCTGACATGTATGTGATGGACAGCGATGGCAACAACGTGGTAAGACTCACCCAAGACAATTTTGGTAAGGGCCGCGCTAGTTGGTCGCCGGATGGAACGAGGATTGCCTTTTCATCTTTCCGTTGGGCCATTGGCAACTCGGAAATCTTCGCAATGGACGTCGATGGAAATAATCTGATAAATTTGACAAAACACAAGATGCACGATGTTCTACCGAGTTGGTCGCCAGATGGACGCAAGATTGCGTTTGCCTCCTTCCGTGATGGCGGCTTGAATACTCCTCTTCATATTTTCGTGATGAATGCAGACGGAAAGGACAGGCGCAATCTCACTGGCGACACCGACCTAAGGTTCAATTCCAATCCTACTTGGTCGCCAGATGGACGCAAGATTGCTTTTCACTCGCAGCCTAACTTCAAGGGTTATGATATTTATGTGATAACTGCTGGAGGGGAAAACTTGGAGAGGCTCACGGAAGGGGGCGACAACACGATGCCAGCCTATTCGCCGGATGGGGCAAAAATCGCCTATGTGTCACACCGTAACGGTGATTCTAATATTCATCTGATGGACACCAACGGGATGAACGTTGTCAAACTTACGAGAACTCCTCAAGGTATTGATAACACATCTCCTTCGTGGCTGCCTGCTGGCGCATTTGTAGTCAACCCAAACGGAAAGTTGCCGACATCTTGGGGAGTTCTCAAACGCACCGGCCACCGGTGATGATGTCAACGGGGCTAGAAGACAAGGCAGGTCATTAGAAATTTCGCCAGCGTCGAAGGCGTCACGTAATAGTTGGGAACGCGTTCAAACAGTGCCTGCGCACCCCAATCAAAACCGGTTACTTTACCGTTCATTTTATGCACAACCAAGGAGGGAAAAATGCGATTCGGGCGCACACTTGTGTCGTTTATCGGGTTAACCGTGATGCTGATAAGCAGTGAACTGTGGATAATAGGAGAACTCGCCGCACAAGGGTCACGGATTGTTTTTTCACACCAACGATTTGACAACTATGAAATTTATGTAATGGATGCCGATGGAGGAAACCAAGAAAACTTGTCAAACCATCCAGTGGACGACTTTGAGCCGGATTGGTCTCCCGACGGGACGAAGATTGCATTCGTTTCCAACCGAAGCGGCGGCACTCAAATCCATGTAATGGAGGCCGATGGAAAGAAGCCGATTAGACTGACAGATGGACCGGACGCGAAGCGGCATCCAGACTGGTCTCCAGATGGGCAAAAGATTGCGTTTACCGTTGACGGTGGGATACCTCACATTGACGTGATGGATGCTGACGGACGTAACCGTTTAAGGTACGAAAACCACGCAATGCAGCCATCATGGTCTCCGGATGGGGGAAAGATTGCATTCGTATCCTGGAGAGATGAGCACAACGAAATTTACGTGATAGGCACTGACGGAAAGGGGCTTGAAAGGGTAACGCACGATTTAGCGCCTAAATGGAACCCTTCGTTTTCTCCCGACGGGGGACGGATTGCATATTGGGGCGAGGACGTAGGATTTCGTCACATCTATGTGGTCGGGGCAGATGGTAAAAATCCCATGAGACTTACACACAATGAAGCACATCATTTTCACCCCACGTGGTCTCCTGATGGAAAGGTGATTGCATACGCGAGTTCTAATAATAAGAGGAATTTTTTCCTTGGTGCAAAGATTCACTTGATGACCGCAGACGGAGAATATCTTAAGCAACTTAGCGATGTTCATGTTGGGATTGATTACCAGCCCGACTTTAGCCCGGCAGGACTAGCAGTGTCCCCCGCTTCCAGCAAAACCACAATTTGGGGGAGGCTTAAGAAAATGTCGTCCAGTTTCGATAATTTACGCCCACTTTATTGAAATCCGGCGACTTGCCGAGGATAAGTGCATAAAACTATGAGAACCTGATCGTTTTACGTCATGACGTTGCGCGCCGATGCGTAAGAAGAACGACTTGATAAAGTTATGGGGAAAGGAATGAGGAGTTGCCCGCGTTGCCTTGAAGTGGAGATCTTGAGCAGACTACTGGAACCGGGCAGATGTCTTTGTGACGGAACTATGGGAATCCCCCGAAGCGCACTCGGAGCAATCCTCCGTTTTGTGGGGTACCGAAAGGGTTAATATCTGGGAAACGTGCAGAGAACTTGCCCGGATTACAGCCAATATGTCTGGGTAATTACTGAGTCTGACACGTAATTGCGAGAATGTAAAGAGAATCTGGAAGTGAAGAACCCGAAAAAGGAAAAGTGACAGATGAATAAAATCAGCCCATTTTTGAGAAGCTGCCTGCTTCTATTGTTATTAGCGTTAATGGTTGCGTCGGACAGCACAGCGCAGAGGTTTGAACCGAGAGTCGTCTTTGCATCAAACCGCGATGGCGACTGGGACATTTACTCCATGGATGTAAACGGAGATAATCTCCTCCAACTCGCCGACCACCCGCTATTCGATGAATATCCCGCGTGCTCGCCGGATGGGAGAAAAATTGCGTTCGCATCAGATCGTGGCGTTACGCGTGACCTGTACTTGATGGACAGCGATGGCAATAACGTGGTAAGACTCACTCATGACAATTTTATTGAAACCCGCGCTAGCTGGTCGCCGGATGGAACGAAGATTGCCTTTTCAAATTTCCGTATTGTCGTTGGCAATTCGGAAATCTACGCGATGGACGCCGATGGAAATAATGTGGTAAATTTGACAAAACACGAGATGCACGATGTTAGGCCGAGTTGGTCGCCAGATGGGAGTAAGATTGCGTTTGTCTCCTTCCGTGACGGCGGCTTGAATGATCCCCATCATATAATCGTGATGAATGCAGATGGAAAGGGAAGGCGCAATCTCACTGGCGACACCGGCCTAACGGACAGTTTTAACCCTACTTGGTCGCCTGATGGGAGCAAGATTGCTTTCAACTCGCGGCGCTTATGGCGTAATCACATTTACGTGATGACTGCTGAAGGGAAAGAGTTAGAGCAGCTTACGGAAGAGGGTAGCAACAGATCACCAGCCTATGTGCTGGATGGGACAAAAATCGCCTTTGAGTCAAACCGTGACGGAGATTATAATATTTATTTGATGGACACCAACGGGAGGAACGTGATCAAACTCACGAGAACTCCTCCCGGCATTGATAACGTCTCCCCTTCTTGGCCGCCTGGTGCATTGGCAGTCAACCCAAACGGAAAGTTGCCGATATCTTGGGGAGTTCTCAAACGCACCGGCAATCCGCGATGATGCCACTGAGATTGGCGCCAACTGTTATCCCGCTTAAATGTACAAAGTCGAGCTTATATCACAGCGCTTATGTGTCCGCCGGTAACATTAGACATCTTTCCTAATTAACCCTGGGCGCCGCCGATTGAAAATTCATCGGTTTAAAGCTAAAATCGAAGTGCTCAACCTTTCGCTTCGGTGGAACGGTGTGTCTGAAGCTTTATCAAATTAGATCGCATAGCCCCAGCGGGGCGGCAGGTGTATAGTAACACCGAATACGCACTCGCCAAAGCCTCAGCGGGGCGACAGGTGGCAACTTGCGTTTATTGAGTCACGAAGATACAGAGGTTTAGAATAGAAAAGGAAGCCAGGTAAGCGGGTATACATGCAGGCATATATCCTCAATCTCCTGACTGCGTATTTGATCTTTTGGTCAATCAACGCTGTGGAGAAATCCTGAAACGACTGAGATTATTTTGGAAAGATGTCTATTACTAGTGAAATAACGCGCGATTGAAGGAGGATGGAAAGATGGATATCCGACTTGCACATAAATGTCTGATTCTTATCGGCTTGTGCATGTTCATATTTATAGGAGACCTGTCGTTGAAAAATGGACGTGCTTTCAACACAGGTCGAATTGTCTTTACATCCACGAGAGATGGCAACAGAGAAATCTATGTGATGGATGCCGATGGAGGAAACCACGAAAGATTGACAAACAATCCAACGGATGACAGCCATCCGACAGGGTCACCTGATGGAACGAGAATAGCATTCGTTTCCAATAGAAATGGGGGAAATGTCCAGATTTACATCATGGACAGCGATGGAAGAAACCCAACAAGACTAACGGATGGCGTCTGGGATAGAGAACCGGCGTGGTCGCCCGATGGCCGTAAGATTGCATTCGCGGGCTATCCGGAGGAACTTAACTCTGAAATCTACGTGATAGACGTTGACGGAGAGAATCAGACGAGACTTACGAACAATTTTGGTGGTGACACCCAGCCGTCATGGTCGCCCGACGGTCAATCGATCGCCTTCGTGTCCCAGAAGGATGACGGTGATGACCACATCTACGTGATGGACGCTGACGGACAGGGGCTTGAAAGGGTAACGCACGATTTAGCGGGTAAATGGAACCCATCGTTTTCTCCCGACGGGGGACGGATTGCATACCATGCCTACCACGAAGAATTCTTACACATCTATGTGGTGGGGGTGGATGGTAAAAATCTCAAGAGGCTTACGCACAATAAAGAGAATCATTGGGGGCCCACATGGTCTCCCGATGGAGGGGCAATTGCATACGCGAGCTCTAATGTTGGTTTTCCCACCGGCGCAAAGATTCACTTGATGACCGCAGACGGCAAATATCTTAAGCAACTCAGCAAAGGTCATGATGGGATCGATTACCAGCCCGACTTTAGCCCGGTAGGATTAGCTGTGTCGCCCACCTCCAAGACAGCTACGATTTGGGGTAGGCTGAAGAAATGCGCGTCGGACGCCCGATAGTAAATCTTACTCACTATCCATTCGCTTGATCGCTCCTACAGATCGATGGATTGCGGCAACAATCTTCAATTTTCAAATCGAATGACATGTACTTAGTATGTGAGTAAAAACCTACGCAAACGGCTATAGAACCCGATAAAGGAGAATAGGACAGGTGAATAAAATCAGCCCATTTTTGAGAAGATGCCTATTTCTACTACCATTGGCGTTAATGGTTGCGTCGGACAGCCCAGCGCAGAGGTTCGAACCGAGAATCGTTTTTTCATCAAACCGCGATGGCGATTGGGACATTTACTCCATGGACGTAAACGGAAACAATCTTGCCCAACTCGCCGACCACCCTGCATCCGATGAAGATCCCGCTTGCTCGCCGGATGGAAGAGGGATTGCGTTCACTTCAGAACGTGACCTTACTCCTGACCTGTATGTGATGGACAGCGATGGCAATAACGTGGTAAGACTCACCCAAGACAATTTTGGTGAGGGCCGCGCTAGTTGGTCGCCGGATGGAACGAGGATTGCCTTTTCATCTTTCCGTTGGGCCATTGGCAACTCGGAAATCTTCGCAATGGACGCCGATGGAAATAATCTGATAAATTTGACAAAACACAAGATGCACGATATTGTACCGAGTTGGTCGCCAGATGGACGCAAGATTGCGTTTGCCTCGTTCCGTGATGGCGGCTTGAATACTCCTCTTCATATTTTCGTGATGAATGCAGACGGAAAGGACAGGCGCAATCTCACTGGCGACACCGACCTAAGGTTCAATTCCAATCCTACTTGGTCGCCAGATGGACGCAAGATTGCTTTTCACTCGCAGCCTAACTTCAAGGGTAATGATATTTATGTGATAACTGCTGGAGGGGCAAACTTAGAGAGGCTCACGGAAGGGGGCGACAACACGATGCCAGCCTATTCGCCGGATGGTACCAGAATCGCCTATGTGTCAGACCGCGACGGAGACTATCATATTTTTTTGATGGACGCCAACGGAAGTAACGCCGTCAAACTCACGAAAACTCCTCCCGGTATAGATAACATGCATCCCTCTTGGCCGGGCGCTGGTTTGGCAGTCAACCCAAGCGGAAAATTGCCGATATCTTGGGGAGTTCTCAAACGCACCGGGAAGCCGTGATGATGTCAATGCGGCTAGAAGACAGGGATTGAAAACCTCGGCAGTACTGAGAGCTAATGGTTGGGAGCGCGTTCAAACTGTTCCTGCGCACCCACTCAGAACCGGTTACTTAACAGTTCATTTTACCTACAGCTAAGGAGGAAAAAATGCGATTCGGGCGTACACTTGTGTGGTTTATAGGGTTTACGGTGATGCTGTCAAGCGGCGAACTGTGGTTAATAGGCGAACTCGCCGCACAGGAGCCACGGATTGTTTTTGCAACCTTGAGATTAGACAACTATGAAATCTATGTAATGGACGCCGATGGAGGTAACCAAGAAAACTTGACAAACCATCCATTGGACGACTTGGATCCGGATTGGTCTCTCGACGGGACGAAGATTGCGTTCATTTCCCCCCGAAACGACGGTGTAAATCAGATCTACGTCATGGACGCCGATGGTAAGAACCAGATTAGACTGACAGATGGACCGCTACAGAAGCGGGAGCCAGACTGGTCTCCCGATGGGGGTAAGATTGCGTTCACCGTTGACGATGGGATATCTCATATTGACGTGATGGATGCTGATGGAAAAAATCGTGTGAGGCTTGAAGACCAAGCGAGTGAGCCATCATGGTCTCCGGATGGGGGACAGATTGCATTCGCGTCCTCAAGAGCCGGGGACCATGAAATTATCGTGATAGGCGCTGACGGACAAGGGCTTGAAAGGATGAAGCACGGTTTGGATGGACACGGTCCGTCGTTTTCTCCCGACGGACGACGGATTGCATACTATGAGTCGCACGAAGGATTCAGGCAAATCTATGTGGTAGATACTGATGGTAAAAATCGGGCGAGGCTCACGCACAATCAAGGGCATCATTCGCACCCCACGTGGTCTCCCGATGGAGGGGCGATCGCATATGTGGTCTATAAAGATCTTTTTTTCGGCGACGCAACGATTCACTTGATGACTGCAGACGGAAAATATCTTAAGCAACTTAGCGATGTTCATGTTGGGATCGATTTCCAGCCCGACTTTAGCCCGGTAGGGCTAGCAGCGTCCCCCACTTCCAAGACAGCCACAATTTGGGGCAGACTTAAGAAACGTGCGTCGAACGTCCAATAGTGCACGATTGCCGTTTGAACTACGAATCCTGATAATGAGGGCAATGCGACGGGGCGCGTCATGGTAAAGCTAGCCAGCGCCGAGGGTGTCACGTAATGGTTGGGAGGGTGTCTTAACATCATTCGTGCATCCGTTCAATACCGGTGACCTCGTTGCCCAAATTACCCGTCACTGGGGCAGGCGTGAGAGTTTGATTGAAAAGTCGTTGATTCGGATTCGTATCAGGTAACGTGAATCGGCGTATACTTAATGTTTTAAAAGGCAGCGCCGGCATTCGGTTTGATGGCTCCAATCTTGATTCACGCCACTGTGTTTGGAAGGAGGCGTTGTATTGTCCGGGAGACAATCTGCTTGTATCACCATCTCAGACAGGCACGGTTGCTTGACGGCTAACTTTCGAGACAATACACTACCCGGGCTGCTCGCGCGAAATGACAGCGGGATTCATTTACCAACCCTATTTGCCTTAAATCTCGCTATCATAGTCAATTCCATTCATATTTGCACATAAATCGGTAGGTGCGATCAACTGAGCGAACAGCGAAAGCGATAGTGATTCCTTTCTAACGGTACCTACGAGAATGAATAAACACCGGTTCGGTTAGGAAACCGAACCTACCGCAGTGTGTAGATGATTATACTATAAGAGAATCTCGCTATGTGTGAATAATTACCGAGTCTGACACCTAGTTGCGAGAATGTAGGGAGACTCTAGAAGTGTAGAACCCGAAAAAGGAGAATATGACCGGTGAATAAAATCAGCCCATTTTTGAGAAGATGCCTATTTCTACTGCTATTGGTGTTAACGATTACGTCAGACAGCACAGCGCAGGGATTCGAACCGAGAATCGTCTTTGCATCGAACCGCGATGGCGACTGGGACATTTACTCCATGGACGCGAACGGAAACAATCTCCTCCAACTCACCGATCACCCGGCATCTGACGAAGACCCCGCATGCTCGCCGGATGGGAGAAGAATTGCGTTCGTATCAGATCGTGGCGTTACACGTGACCTGTATGTGATGGACAGCGATGGAAATAACGTGGTAAGACTCACCCATGACAATTTTTTTGAAAGCCGCGCTAGCTGGTCACCGGAGGGAACGAAGATTACCTTTTCAAATTTCCGTATTGTCGTTGGCAACTCGGAAATCTACGCCATGGACGCCAACGGAGAAAATGAGATCAACTTGACAAACGACAAGTGGGACGATGTTGTACCGAGTTGGTCGCCAGATGGAAGCAAGATTGCGTTTGTCTCCATGCGTGATGGCGGCTTCAATACTCCTCGTCATATCTTCGTGATGAATGCAGATGGAACGGAAAGGCGCAATCTCACTGGCGACACCCACCTAAGGCGCAATTGGGGGCCTACTTGGTCGCCAGACGGACGAAAGATTGCTTTCAGCTCGCAGCGCCTCTTCGAGGGTGATGACATTTACGTGATGACCGCTGAAGGGAAGGATTTGGAGAGGTTTACGGAAGGGGGTAACAGTTGGTCACCAGTCTATGCGCCGGATGGGACAAAGATTGCCTATGTGTCAGGTCGTAGAGGAGATGCTAATATCTTTTTGATGGATACCACCGGGAGGAACGCGGTCGACCTCACGAGAACTCCTCCCGGTGTTGACAACAGATCGCCTTCCTGGCCGCGCGGCACACTGGCAGTTAATCCAAACGGAAAGTTGCCGATATCTTGGGGAGAGATCAAACGCACCGGGAACCCGCGATAATGCCACTGAGATTGGCGCCGACTGTTATCCCGCTTAAATGTACAAAGTCGAGCTTATGTCACAGCAGGTATGTGTCCGCCGGTAACATTACTAGTGAAATAACGCGCGATTGAAGGAGGATGGAAAGATGGATATCCGACTTGCACATAAATGTCTGATTCTTGTCGGGTTATGCATGTTCATATTTATTGGAGACCTGTCGTTGAAAAATGGACGTGCTTTCAACACAGGTCGAATTGTCTTTACATCCACGAGAGATGGCAACAGAGAAATCTATGTGATGGATGCCGATGGAGGAAACCACGAAAGATTGACAAACAATCCAACGGATGACAGCCATCCGACAGGGTCACCTGATGGAACGAGAATAGCATTCGTTTCCAATAGAAATGGGGGAAATGTCCAGATTTACATCATGGACAGCGATGGAAGAAACCCAACAAGACTAACGGATGGCGTCTGGGATAGAGAACCGGCGTGGTCGCCCGATGGCCGTAAGATTGCATTCGCGGGCTATCCGGAGGAACTTAACTCTGAAATCTACGTGATAGACGTTGACGGAGAGAATCAGACGAGACTTACGAACAATTTTGGTGGTGACACCCAGCCGTCATGGTCGCCCGACGGTCAATCGATCGCCTTCGTGTCCCAGAAGGATGACGGTGATGAACACATCTACGTGATGGACGCCGATGGAGGTAACCAGACAAGGATAACGCGCAATATGGATGGACCGGGCGCCCCATCTTGGTCTCCCGATGGTCAAAGAATAGCATTCGATGTCGTTAAAGACAAAAACTTTGAAATCTATGTGGTGGATCCTGATGGAAAAAACCTAGACCGGCTGACTGACAATGGGGCGACTGACATGGATCCCACCTGGTCGCCTGACGGTAATACCATCGCATTTATGAGATGGGGAAAAGAACTTGCCAAAAGCGAGATACATGTGATGACATCCGCTGGAAAATATCTGAAACGCATTAGCAATCCCGTTCATAATGATTACCATCCTGATTGGTTTGATACTTCAGTACGGGTTGTTTCTTCGGCAGGCAACCAAATCACAATCTGGGGTAGGCTGAAGAAACACGCGCCTAACCTCCTGAAATCCGACGACTAGGCAAGGAACCCCGTATTAGGCTAAACAGCCGGCTGAAGAACTCCTCGGACGATTGCCAACCAAGGGGATATATCGTAACGAAAGGGAGTAAATCCTTATGAAGCCCCATTTGAGGTCAATGGCGAAGCGGAAAGTGTCCGATTTCCGACCAGCACATGAGTGTCTGATTCTTATTGGGTTATGCATGTTCATATTTATCGGAGACCTGTCGTTGAAAAATGGACTGGCTTCGAACTTGGCTCGGATTGTCTTCAGCTCCAAGAGGGATGGGAATTCTGAAATCTACGTAATGGACGCCAACGGGGAGTCTCAAATAAGACTAACACACCACCCGTCGAACGATTTGCAACCAGTATGGTCTCCTGATGGAATGAGAGTAGCATTCGTTTCCAATAGAAATGGGGGAAATGTCCAGATTTACATCATGGACAGTGATGGAAAAAATCCGACAAGGCTAACGGACGGCGTCTGGGATAGAGAACCGGCGTGGTCGCCCGATGGCCGTAAGATTGCATTCTCTGGCTATCCGGAGGAACTCAACTTTGAAATCTACGTGATGGACGCCAATGGAAAGAATCAGACGAGACTAACGGACAATTTTGGGGGTGACAAGCATCCGTCATGGTCGCCCGACGGTCAAAGGATTGCCTTTGTGTCCCAGAAGGACGGTGATGGGGACATCTACGTGATGGACGCCGATGGTGAAAACCAGAAAAGGCTAACACGCATTCCGCTAATTACTAGCAATCCGTCATGGTCTCCCGATGGTCAGAGGATTGCTTTCGATGTCATTAAAGACGGTAACTATGAAATCTGTATAATGGATTCTGGTGGAAAAAACGTAAAAAGGCTGACTGACAATGGGGCGACTGACATGGCTCCCGCTTGGTCACCTGACGGGAATACAATCGCATTTGAGAGAGTTGGAAGAAAACTTGGCCATAGCGGAATACATCTAATGACATCCGATGGAAATCAACTGAAACGCCTTAGCAATCCCATTCATAAGGATTACCATCCTGATTGGTTTGATCCCAGAGCGTGGGCTGTTTCTCCGACGGGCAACCAAATCACAAACTGGGGTAGGCTGAAGAAACACGCGCCTAACCTCCTGTAATCCGACGACTAGCCGAGGACACCTTTATTAAGCTAAAAGCCGGTTGAAGAACTCCTCGGACGATTGCTAACCAAGGGGATATATCGTAATGAAAGGGGGTAAATCCTTATGAAGACCCATTTGAGGTCAATGGCGAAGCGGAAAGTGTCCGATTTCCGACTAGCACATAAGTGTCTGATTCTTATTGGGTTATGCATGTTCATATTTATCGGAGACCCGTCGTTGAAAAATGGACTGGCTTCGAACTTGGCTCGGATTGTCTTCACTTCCAAGAGGGATGGGAATTCTGAAATCTACGTAATGGACGCCGACGGGGAGTCTCAAGTAAGACTCACACACCATCCGTTTTTAGATAGTCAACCAGTATGGTCTCCTGACGGAACAAGAATAGCATTCGTATCCAACAGAAGGTGGTTTAATCTCCAGATTTACATTATGGACAGTGATGGAACAAATCTGACCAGAATAACAGACGGCGTCAGGGACAGAGATCCCGCGTGGTCACCTGATGGCCGCAAGATAGCATTCGCGGGTTATCCGGAGGAACTTAACTTTGAAATCTATGTGATGGACCCCGACGGAGAGAATAAAACGAGACTAACGAACAATTTTGGGGGTGACGGGCATCCGTCATGGTCGCCCGACGGTCAAAGGATTGCCTTTGTGTCCTAGAAGGACGGTGATGGGGACATCTACGTGATGGACGCCGATGGTGAAAACCAGAAAAGGCTAACACGCATTCCGCTAATTACTAGGAATCCATCATGGTCTCCCGATGGTCAAAGGATTGCCTTCGATACCTTTACAGACCTACACTTAGAAATCTATGTGATGGATTCTGATGGAAGCAAGCTAAGAAAGCTGACCGACAATCTAGTGTTTGGCCAAGCTCCCGCCTGGTCTCATGACGGGCGTACAATCGCATTTGAGAGAGTTGGAAGAAAGTTTGGCCATAGCGGAATACATCTAATGACATCCGATGGAAATCAACTGAAACGCCTTAGCAATCCCATTCATAATGATTACCACCCTGATTGGTTTGATCCTAGAGCGTGGGCTGTTTCTCCGACAGGCAACCGAATCACAATTTGGGGCAGGTTAAAGAAACTCGCTCCCAGCCTCCGATAAGTTGCGCCTATCTGGCTGGAATCCGATGACTAGCCAAGGACGCCTGAATTAGGCTAAAACGCCGGTTAAAGAACTCCTCGTGCGGTTGTTGACAAGGGGAGCTCTCCTATGAAAGGACGTAAAGTATGAAATTCCATCCATTAAGAAGACTCTCCCCATCGTTAAAAAACACGCTGTTCCTCTTGGTGACCGGTGTATTATTCACATCGTTAGACCCGGTACGGGCGATTGGGGACACGATTGCTTTCAGTTCAATGGGGAATATCTACACCATGAACACTGATGGCACAAATCTCATCGAACTTGCTCGGGGCAGTACCCCCTCTTGGTCGCCGGATGGGACACAGATCGTGTTTTCCTTCGGTCTCGGCAGGTTTCGCGGTGATGTCTCCGACGTTTACATCATGGATGCAAACGGTGCGAACCGCGTGAATCTCACCCAAGGACGCCACAAAAATAACGGCGTGCCTGACTGGTCGCCCGACGGGACAAAGATAGCTTTTGATTCTAATCGTGACGACAATGCCGAAATCTATGTGATGAACGCCGACGGAAAGAATTCAAAAAATCTTACGCTGCACCTAGATGACGACTCTTGGCCGAGGTGGTCCCCGGACGGGAGGAAAATCGCCTTTGATTCGCTGCAAGTCGCCGGAGGAGTGCTAAATCATTCGGATATATTTGTTATGGATGTCGACGGTGCCAATCGGACCAACATTACCCAAAATCCCCGCGCTTACAATACGACGCCAAGTTGGTCGCCGGATGGCGAAAGGATTGCCTTTGCGCGAGCAATTCACGACGATATCACTGACAGCGACATCTATGTGATGAACGCAGATGGAACCGGTCTCGTGAACCTCACCCAAACCCCTGGTGTGGGCGAGTGGCACCCTTCTTGGAAACCTACGCCATTTTCGGTATCCTCGCGAGACAAACTGCCAACCCGGTGGGCAGAGGTCAAAGAAATCGGACACTAAAGCCGCTTAGTACCCCAGAGTGAATTACCCCCATTGAAGGTGTTGTTGTTGGAATGGTTACGAGCGTTATTTCTGGCGGGCGCTGGGGAAGGTGCCCGCCTCAAAAAGATGGAGGCATAATTAGAGAAGAATGAAATTCGAATCCATAGAGACGACTCTTCCAATCCTTAAGAACGGTTTGATTTTTTTGGTGACCGGTTTGTTGCTCGCGTCCTTAAATTCGGTGCGGGCGGTTGGGGACACGATTGCCTATAGTTCAGGGGAGAACATCTACACCATGAACACTGATGGGACAGATATCACCGAACTTGCCCGGGGCGATGGTCCCTCATGGACACCCGATGGGACAAAGATCGTGTTTTCCTTCGGACTCGGCAGGTGGCTTGGTGACATTACCGACATTTACATCATGGATGCAAACGGTGCAAATCGCGTGAATCTCACCAGAGGACGTCACAACGTTAACCATTCGCCGGTTGTGTCGCCCGACGGTACAAAGATAGCTTTTACTTCCTACCGTGACGGAAATCACGAAATCTATGTGATGAACGCCGACGGGAAGAATCTCAAAAACCTTACGCTGCACTTGGATGACGATACTTGGCCGGCGTGGTCACCGGACGGGAGGAAGATTGCCTTTTGGTCAAGGCAAGTCGCCGGGGAAATACCAATTCTTTCGGATATATTTGTTATGGATGCCGATGGCGCCAACCGGACAAATATTACCCAAAATCCCCGCGCCTCCAACAGGACGCCTAGTTGGTCGCCCGACGGAAGTAAAATCGCCTACGCGGCCGTGCGAAATGTCGATCGTGTAGACTTCTGGAACTCTGCCCTGGACATCGTTGTGATGAACGCCGACGGAACTAATCCCGTCAGACTCACTGAAGACGCACGTATGAATTGGTTGCCAAATTGGTCACCGGATGGCAAAAGGATTGTTTTTGTGCGAGCAACGCGCGACGTTCCCACTGCCTACGACATCTATGTGATGAACGCAGATGGAACCGGGCTCGTAAACCTCACCCAAACCCTTGGTGTGGGCGAGTTCCACCCTTCTTGGAAACCTACGCCGTTTTCGGTATCCCCGCGAGGCAAACTGCCAACCCGGTGGGCGGAGGTCAAAGAAATCGGACACTGAAGCCGCTTAGTACCCCAGTGTGAATTACCCCCATTGAAGGTGGTGTTGTTAGAACGGCTACGGGCGCTATTTCTGGCGGGCGCTGGGGAAGGTGCCTGCCCCAAAAAGATGGAGGCATAATTAGAGAAAAATGAAATTTGAATCCATTAAGACAACTTTTCCCATCCTTAAGAACGGTTTGTATTTTTTGGTGACCGGTTTTTTGCTCGCGTCGTTAAACCCGGTGCGGGCGGTTGGGGACACGATTGCCTTTAGTTCAGGGGAGAATATCTACACCATGAACACCGACGGGACAAATCTCATCAAACTTACGCGGGGCAGTAGCCCCTCTTGGTCGCCAGATGGGAAAAAGATCGTGTTTTCATTCGGTCTCGGCAGGTTTCGCGGTGATGTTGAAGACATCTGCGTTACTGATATCGATGGTAACAATCGGGTAAATCTCACCCATGGTCGGCATAAAGGTAATTTTTTCCCCACGTGGTCACCCGATGGATTAAGGATTGCTTTTGAATCATACCGTGATGGTCTAAAGGATGTCTATGTGATGGACGTTGACGGTAAAAATCCCAAGAACCTCACTCTCGACGTGGAGTCCAATGGTCACCCGACGTGGTCGCCGGACGGGACGAAAATCGCATTTGCGTCATCCCCCGGCGCTGGCAGAGCAGACATTTTCATTATGAACCACGACGGCACCAATCGTGTCAACGTGACGAAAAAGCCTCGATCACTCAATGTCACTCCGAGTTGGTCGCCCTGCGGGAAAAAGATTGCCTATGCAGCATTGTCTAATGCAAATCAGGTGGTACAGTGGAATCTCGACTTTGATATCTTCATAATGAATGTTGATGGAACCGAGCCCTTTCAACTCACTAAAGAGGCACCTATTGACCGGGGGCCGGCTTGGTCGCCGGACGGAACAAAGATTGCGTTTCACCGGGCGACGCAAGAACGCGATAACAGCTTCGACATCTACGTGGTTAACGTTGACGGAACCGGTCTTCTCAGTCTCACTGAAACACTTGGGATGTCAGAGTTGAACCCTTCCTGGAGTCCTTCCCCGTATTCGGTTTCGTCAAAGCGAAAATTGACGATCATGTGGGGCGCAGTAAAACAGAAACGTTAACCTATGTTGCAACAATAGAGATTCCGACCAATGGGATATCAAGTATGATTTGCAGGTGGTCAGCTAATTGTCTTCATTCATTCTTCGGGGCCACAAGCAAGCGGAAAGTAACTAAACTACATTGGGTGTTGCTGCTATGGCGGAGGTTGCTATCTCCGCAAACGCGGTGCGGAAGACGGCTGAAAGTGATGGAACGGGTAACGTTGAACGCAGCAAACGAATCAGGGGATTTTCCCTGATTTTCCTTCCTTAAAAAGATGGAGGCATAATTAGAGAAAAATGAAATTTGAATCCATTAAGACAACTTTTTCCATCCTCAAGAACGGTTTGTATTTTTTGGTGGCCGCTTTGTTATTCACGTCGTTAAGTTCGGCGCGGGCGATTGGGGACACGATTGCCTATAGTTCAGGGGAGAATATCTACACCATGAACACTGATGGGACAGATATCACCGAACTTGCTCGGGGCATTAGCCCCTCTTGGTCGCCAGATGGGACAAAGATCGTGTTTACCTCCGGTTTCGTCAGGTTTCGCGGTGATGTCTCCGACATTTGCATCATGGATGCAAACGGTGCGAATCGCGTGAATCTTACCCAAGGACGCCACAACGTTAACCATTCGCCCGTTATGTCGCCCGACGGTACTAAGATAGCTTTTAGGTCCAACCGTGATGACAATTTCGAAATCTATGTAATGAACGCCGACGGAAAGAATTCCAAAAACCTTACGCTGCACCTGGATCACGATACCTCTCCGACTTGGTCGCCGGACGGGAGGAAAATCGCCTTTCAGTCGTTGCAAGTCGCTGGCGAAATACCAATTCTTTCGGATATATTTGTCATGGATGCCGACGGCGCCAATCGGACCAACATTACCCAAAATCCCCGCGCATCCAATAGGACGCCTAGTTGGTCGCCGGACGGAAGTAAAATCGCCTACGCGGCAATGAGAAATGTCGAGCGTGTAGACTTTTGGAACGGGAGCTTGGACATCTTTGTGATGAATACCGACGGAACTAATCCCGTCAGACTCACTGAAGATGCACGTATGAATTGGTTGCCAAATTGGTCACCGGATGGCAAAAGGATTGTTTTTGTGCGAGCAATGCGCGACGTTCCCACTGCCTACGACATCTATGTGATGAACGCAGATGGAACCGGTCTCGTAAACCTCACCCAAACCCCTGGTGTGGGCGAGTGGGACCCTTCTTGGAAACTTACGCCGTTTTCGGTATCCTCACGAGGCAAACTGCCAACCCGGTGGGCGGAGGTCAAAGAGAGCCGCTAAATCAGGTTCGCACGAAGAAAGTTGCAACCGCCCGCGAATTCACCGAGGCAAACGTCAATATGCATTAACTACCAAGGCAATCACAAAATAAACTGACAATGTGTTAGTCAGAAGATGGCTGACACACGCCGTTGTCGCTATGAGAACCGCAATTCGGTCGGCGGGTCTCAGCTAGAGATTCCTACCAAATCATGCCCCAATAATCGCCATTGTCTCTTCGAGGTTCTTGATTCCCGCAGTTGTTCCGATTGCCGTTACGCATGCCGCGCCTGCCGCCGAGGCGAGTTGACACGTGCGTTTCAAGTCCCACCCCATCACGGTTCCCGCGAGGAATCCCGCGACGTATGCATCCCCCGCCCCTGTGGTATCAACAACGTCAACCTCATAGGACGGAACATAAATCTCCTCCGTACCGGTACGAACGTAGCTTCCGCGTTTTCCCATTTTCAACCCGACAGTTTGAATTCCATAATCCATCAGGAAGTTCGCAATATCGGGCGGCGAATCCAGACCGGTGAGTTGCTCGGCTTCTTCGATGCTAGGCAAAAATACGTCGACATACGGCAAACAAGGTTCCAATGCGTCCAACCAATTTCCCGACATGTCCCATACCGTGTCCAGAGATGTCAACACCCCCGATTCTTTGGCTTGGCGTAGGATGCGTGCCGTAGGTTCGCCATCTAGTCTCGGCATTATAAGGGAGCCGGCAACATGCAAGATTTTGCACGACCGAATCAAATCCAAATTGACATCGTCCTCCGACAAGACACGGTTCGTTCCCATATAGTGCAGGAAACTCCGCTCACCGTCGGACGCGACCGAGACAAAAGTCGCTGGCGTGTTAGTATCGGCATCGCGCATCATTGCGCGCGTGTCCACTTGATTGTCATCCAAAATCTGCAGCACAAAGTCGCCGAATGTATCTGTGCCAATCCTACCCATTGCTCCGACATTGATACCCAGCTTGGCGAGGGTGATAGCCGCATTATTCGCGCCGCCGCCCGAGTGCATTTCGAACTCGTCAAACACCACCAATTTTCCGGCGTCCGGAAATCGATCGATAGGGCGGCCAATCATATCAACCACGAAAACACCGAGACATATAACGTCCATCCATTCACCTCATATCGTACGTGTACCGCGAAACAGCGGGACTCTTGGGCTACGCGATGCTGTTCGTGTTTAGTTTAGTCGTTGCTATTCCAATCTTTCCATCATGTTAGAAAAACGTGTGGTTACGTGTTGCCTAGGATGCTAATCTCAATGTGACGTAGAATTGCCTCTGGGGAGGTCTGGTTCCCCTGTACCACCGGACGATCATGCGTCGGGGACGCAACATAGTAAATGAGGCAAATGGCGGCGATTACGGTTTACTAATCTGATGAAGCTTCATCTCTACCTAGATAGATGATTACAAATGTCTCATCAATCGCTTCTACGGGCTGGTCGAACTTCATTGACAAAAACGACCGGTTCATCCAACCGACCAGTTTCGGAACTTCATCTTCGGCGAGATATTGCAGGATTCCTTCACCTGCGAGGATTTGAGCAAAGTGTTTTCGTTTACCATCCAAATCTCGAAGCGGGGGTAGACGCTTGGCTGGCGCAAAGTCACCCTCTAGTGCAACGGATGTGTTTGGAGCTATCCTCCCAAGATGCATATACTTTCCATTGTAGACCACTCCTGCACTTTCAAGCACGCCGGGTAGATGATGCTTCACCCGAGTCAATTTCTCGACTTGATTTCTCGCCAATGCCCATTCTATCTGGCTTGGCGGCGCCGGAAAGTCAAAGCATGACTCAATTCTGTACGTTCGTGTCTGCCACGCACTCAGGTCTGTTTCACAAATCTGTCCCGATTTCGATTTAACCAGATGCAGCGAGGATGTAGATGCTTGCGTTAGAGGAGACACATAGGTTCCGCTGTCCAACAGGAATGATGACGTTGAGTCGGCTGATGCAATCGCTCCGATATGAGTTTGCAAGTGAGCGCGAGAATCTTCCGAATAGACCGACAATATTGAGTAACGACTAACGGAGACAGGAATCGAGAGGACATGTCTCGGGAGTACCGCGGCACAGGAGAAAAACACTGTGATTAGAAAGCCCCCAATCCAATAGTGTTTTGTTCGCTCAGCACTTTTCCCCACCCACCACGTGTAGCCGCCGACACTGAGTAGACAAGCTAACAGGAAGAGGGGCATCATTCGGAGCAACGGTACGCGCCCCGATGGCAGAAATTTTAACACCGTATGAATTTTTTCCGCGTCTCTGCGATAGGGTTCATAGCGGTCATCAAGATGTCGTGGCGATTTACCGATTGTTGTGAGAAACTGTGCCCACAGCGGTTTGCTCTTCGAGGATTGGGCGGCAGTAAAAGCGTTATAATCGAAAGCCATACAAACAATCTGCCCGCTGCCATACGATCGCCGTGATGCGAGTATCGGATAGCTTCCGTTGTCGAGCACCGTACCGCTCCCGATGCTGAGAATCTCGGCGTTGTCTCGCAGTTTGAAGTCGATAAGGTTAATAGGGAAGTCTGAGTGTCCTCCTAACCGGGCGAGTGATTCGGGCAGATGAGATGCCGTTTGTAATTCACCAAGGTTTACGGGGAGCAAAGGGGCGAGAAAACTGTCTCGCAGGTACTGTAGATTATTCCCGCCCGAGATGAGCAGAGTGCCCCCATTGCGAACCCAATCGAGTAGAGCGGACTGTTGTGTCGTCGAGATACGGTTCGCTGTCAGAGATACGCCGCGAATCACGACAAGATCAATCGAATCGTAGCCTATCCAATTGAGCGGCAAATGCTTTTGCGACGCAGGATGAAGGACAAACGTGCGCATTTCTTCACTGCTATCAATCTGTAGCCCATGCCAATCATCCAACACATCATGGCCCGGCGGCGTCAGTGCAAGAATAAACAGGTCTTTTGTTTCTTTCGGGAAGTCCGGAATGATTTCACGCTCAACGTTCACACGACCTTCATGATTAACAATGCGTACCATCATCTTGGTCGAAGTTCCGGGTTGAAACACGTGAAGGGTATAACGCCGCCGATCGGTTCGCGTTAAAGTGACCGGCGTCGAATAGGTTTGGATGGTTTCTCCCGATAATAGGTTGGTGACCTCTACTTCGAGTTTGCCAACAAACGAGTCATGTTCGTTCTCGCTCACTACCAAGAGTTGCAGGGGCGCCCATCTACCACGCTTATAGTAACCATCAAATCCAAATTCGATGGATTCAATCGCAATCACACCGAAGGCGGAGGGGACTGTTGTCAGAAATAGGCAAATTATGATATTGAATTTGCATAGTTTTGTGATGCGAACTGCGTTCACCCATTTGTAGCTACTACTTGTCCACTCGTCCATGTCAGCGTTCCCGTTTCGTCGATTCCTACTCGTCAATCAGGGGAGTATGCAATTTTTGTACATAGTCACTTTAGCCGGCAGTAGTTTACTTCAGATACAAATTCACGATCAGCCCGCGGATGTGAGGATTCCTGTTTTTGACTAAGAGCCTGTTTGAAAAGTACATTTGTAGGGTGCGATCAACCGACTGATTAAGGAGGACGATAGAGATCCCCTGCGATCAACTGAGTGAATAACGAAGGCGATAGAGATCCTACCAGCCTCTAATAGCCCCAGAGGGGATCAAGCGACTGAATAGGGAGCGCGATAGAGATCCCACAGGTATGTAGCAGACAGCACTAAATACATAACGAAACTTCCCACAAATGACCAAATAAGACTTTGCTACCGATTATTCAAACAGGTTCTTAGGATTCTTTCTTGGGACAAAGAGACTTCTTGAAGGCGCCCGATTCTTCAGAATGGGCAATTATAACAACGCAAAAGATTGTCGCAGTTTAGACAAAATCCACCAAAAAGTCAAGCAGTTTTCAAGGTACTTACTCGGTTCTTCCCTACACACTTTACTTCAACCGTCTTCTCCAAAGACGAGATAGCTTGGCGGGAAAAGTCCGACGATTTCTGTTTACTAGAAGTTCGAAACGGGGTAGAATCTTCACAGGTCTTTTATGAAGAGTACAGTAACGCTATAGTCGTTAACATTCACATTTACATCAAACCAACTGTAGGAGCGATCTCCAGGTCGCGACTTATATCGCGAGCAGGCGAAGATCTCTATCGTCCTCGCTATCAACCCGGTAGATGGCTGCCACGACCCGAACGATGTAGGTCCCAAATGATAGATTCTTAGTTTACAATCTTATCTTCCGCATTATCGAGTACCTAAAAGTTTAATTTCTCAGTTCGCAGAATCCCGCTTCACAATTAACAGCATGCAATTATCCCTGTCGGAATAATTCTTTCAGCAAGTAACAGTCATTTTTCGCTCTATGACAGGTTTTGAAAAAGCGTTCCTTCGTGGTCTGGTTTTCACTCCAGCGGAGTGCTATGTCAATAGAACACGATTCCTCCTCGCGTCTGCACTCCAGAGGAGTGCAATGTCGGTGTTACTTGAGAAAAATGAAGTTGATGATGGAAGGGCGAAACCGATCAATCAATCGGACTCACCGTAGTACCTTGGTGATTTTTTCTCGTTTGTAAATATATACCCCAAGATCTGGTTTGTGACAATTCGGGATTACACAAGTCTATTATGCGGAAGATGAGTCATAGTCGTTAACATTCACATTTACATCAAACCAATTGTAGGAGCGATCTCCAGGTCGCGACTTATATCGCGAGCAGGCGAAGATCTCTATCGTCCTCGCTATCAACCCGGTCGATCGCTGCCACGAACCGAACAATGTAGGTTCCAAATGATAGATTCTTAGTTTACAATGACTACAATACTAATTCAATTATCGTCATAGTCGCCAATAGTGCTAAAGAACACTACGCAGGAAGAGTAAATATAATGGATAGTGAATGCTTGCAACATTTACTGACGGATGAGGAACGGACGGCGTTCGATCGGGATGGGTTTATAGTGGTCGAAAATGCACTTCCAGACTCAATGGTGAAAGATTTAAACAAGGCGATGGACCGTATTGAAGGAGCGGTGGATATTATCGGGAAAGACGATATATTTCTGGAATTGATTGACTGGCCAACAGTGTTTCCAAAGGTATTCGGAATTCTCGGGTGGAATATCCATATTTATCACACGGTTGCGCTCTCGAGGCCTCCGGATACGGAGGAAAAACGACGCCAGAAAGCGCGTCTTCCGTGGCATCAGGACAGCGATCGGGTGAATGCCGATGTTGCACCGGGACCAACAATGCGAATCTCATTGAAGGTAGGTTATCTCCTAACGGACCTAACCAAAAAGGATCACGGCAATCAGTTATTTATCCCCGGAAGCCATCTCAAACGACAGTTGGAATGGCCGGCTGATGGCGTGTCAAATCCCGAAGGAGTATATACGCTTCAAGCGCCGGCAGGATCGGCGGTCCTCTTCGAGCAACGCATCTGGCATACAGGAAGCCCAAATCTTTCCAATATAACACGAAAAACCCTGTATTACGGCTACAGTTACCGCTGGTTCCATCCGCGGGATGAGAGAACCGTATCGCACTACATGGAACGTTCCGACCCCATTCGGAGACAGTTGCTAGGGGCAAAAACCAAATCCCTAGGACTCACATCGCCCCAACCGGAGGATGTCCCGCTCCGAACTTGGATGGAGGAACACTTGGGCGAAGAAGCAGTCGCGGATAAGTACACGCGCTTGGTTGGCGGACTCTCGGTGTCGTTTGCGCGGAATCCGGATGACCATTACGCCGTGCGCGTGTAATTGGAGCCGGGCAATACGTGCGCCGCGTTCGGAAAGAGGGCCGTCTTTGGCTCGGACTGACGGCGACGTTAAACCCATGTCTGAGGTGATATCTTGTCTTTCAGTTGTTATACTCCGCGCTGTCAGAAATTGCGTCTTCTGTAGGATCAAACGAGCGGATAGCGAGTGCGATAGAGATCCCGCGATCTCCAGGTCGCGACTCTTGTACGAGGGAATTCCGATTCCCGACCTGATGGTGCTACGCAAGTCCTATTAGAAACAACGATTACTGGAAAAGAAAGCGCAATAAGACTCAACGCAAGGTATAGTTGGTGAGTTTGAATAGCAGAGGCAGTAACGTTTGCTAATTCGTTGCACCGGCGCTTTACCCAAGGCATTGGAGATATCAATGAGTACATCGAAACCGAACATTATCTTGGTCAACTGTGACGACCTTGGCTATGGTGATTTAGGTTGTTACGGATCAACTGTGAACCGTACGCCGACACTCGATCGTATGGCGCAAGAGGGAATAAGGTTTACCGACTTTTACATGGCGTCGCCTGTGTGTTCTCCTTCTCGCGGCGCCACGATGACAGGGTGCTATCCTAAGCGTATTGGATTCGCGGACTTCGATGGGAAAATCGTACTGTTCCCCGGTCAGCGTGTCGGCTTAAATGCGGACGAGATTACCGTGGCGGAGCTACTCAAGGAACAGGGTTATGCGACAATGCTCGTCGGAAAGTGGCATTGCGGCGATCAACCGGAATTCATGCCGACACGCCACGGGTTCGATCACTACTACGGCATTCCTTACAGTAACGACATGGGCAGACAACCGGGCCGCGAGAATCGGTTCCCTCCGTTGCCGCTACTATGCGATGAAGAGGTAATCCAAGAACAACCCGATCAAGCGGCGCTTACCGAGCGTTATGTGGAACAAGCGGTGCGTTTCATCCGAAACAATCGTGAACAGCCGTTTTTTCTATATTTTGCTCACATGTATGTCCATCTGCCCATCTATCCTCCCGAGGCGTTCCTGAAACAATCGGAGAATGGACGATACGGCGGTGCGGTCGAGCACATTGACTGGTCAATGGCCGTGATACTAAATGAGCTTCAGCGGTTAGGGCTGGATGACAACACATTGGTTGTTTTCACCTCAGACAACGGTTCGAGAGGCTCCGAGGGCGGCAGCAACGCTCCCCTGCGCGGACGCAAAGGGACAACATGGGAAGGGGGACAGCGGGTGCCTTGTCTGATGCGCTTTCCCGGGCATATTCCTGCGGGAATTGTAAACAGCGAGATTGTGACCGCAATGGACTTTCTACCGACGTTTGCGGAATTGGCAGGGGCAAACGTGCCTTCTGATCGAGCAATAGACGGAAAAGATATACGCCCCCTCATGTTCGGCGAGAGCGGCACAGTTTCGCAGCATCGCACCTTCTTCTACTATTCCGGGGAAAATATTGAAGCGGCACGATCGGGGAAGTGGAAACTTCACGTCCGCAAGGGAAACGTGGAGATACGTGAGCTGTATGACCTTGAATCGGACGTCGGCGAGACGAACAATTTGTACGACCGGCGCCCGGACGAGGTAAAGGCGTTGGAAGCCGAGATCCAAGCCTGCCGAGAGGATATCGGAGACAAAGCGGTTGGATCAGAAGGCGCCAACTGTCGTCCGATTGGCGCGGTCGAGAATCCGGAACCTTTAACCAAATACGATCCCGACCATCCCTATATCATCGCCATGTATGACCTTGAGGACGCGGGTTAAAGCGGGGGAAAGATTCGTCGAAGCGGGTCTGGCGTTGGTCTTTGGGGCGAAGGATCTGTCGCCGCACTGGCGTCAGGCGTTCGAGGGGTTCCTGCCCAGATAAAGAATACCCTGAAAATCAAAGAAACTATCGTCTCTATTAACTATACTCCACGCTGCTGAGAATTGCTTATTTTGTAGGAGCGATCTCCGAATCGCGACTTATTTAAATCTTGGTAGCCCCAGAGGGGATCAAACGAGTGAATAGCGAGTGCGATAGGGATCCTGAAGGTGTATAGAAACATTGATTCGACCTACAGCAAAGCCCCAGAGGGGATCAAGCGAATGAATAATGAGCGCGATAGGAATCCCACAGGTGGAAGCAGCGGACGTTACCCCATTCAATATTCGTTCGCTTGGCGCTGCCTCTAAAATCGGTGAAGCAAGCCTTAAATCTCGAAAAGCGCAATTTCTGACAGCGTACGGTATACCACATTTTCCTCCCATCCATTTTGGGCTATACGCACTTGCTTGAAATAGCAATCTTCATAACCGTTTCCGGTTTTGGACTTAAATACTCAAGTTTGATTCTGTGACTTGCTTAAGCCTTTTTTCCCCGTTCGCTCAAGTGTTTCCGTATATTCGCCGCTATCGCATGAGTGATTCCTTTTACGCACAGCAATTGGTCTAGGCTTGCGCCGCGAATGTTTTCAATAGATCCGAAATGCTGCAGCAGCGCTTGTTTGCGTTTGGCGCCAACGTTAGGAATCTCGTCCAGTACGGAGTGGCTCAGTGCCCGACTGCGCAGTTTGCGATGGTAGGCAAGAGCAAAGCGATGAGCTTCATCGCGCAAATGTTGGATAAGATGAAGGGTTGGATTGTCATGGCGGAGCACAATCGGATCGGATTGTTCGGGCAGAAAAATGTGCTCAAACCGTTTGGCGAGCCCAATTATTGGAAGATGGCTAAGGTTGAGCGTCTCTAGCGCTTCGCAGGCGGCGCTTAGTTGCCCCTTACCGCCGTCAATCAAAACAAGATCGGGCAGTGCGTTTTCTTCAATTGCGCGGCGCATCCGCCGACTTAAGACCTCATTCATCATCGCAAAGTCGTCCTGACCCGGTACCGTCCGAATCTTGAAACGTCGATACTCCGACTTGGCGGGTTCGCCATCCTCTAGCACCACCATTGAGCCGACGGCAAACTGATTTCCGAGATTGGAAATGTCAAATCCTTCGATGCGTTGCGGTGGGCGAGAAAGATTCAACAATTCCTGTAATTCAATCAACGCGGGGTTGTCCCCGGCTTTGTAAACGACATGCGTTTCCTTTTGACCCAGAATGAGTTCGGCATTCTTCGATGCCATCTCCACTAGCCGGCGCATTCGTCCTTTCTGCGGGATGTGCAAGCTTGTTCCGCTGCCTCGCTTCTCGGATAACCATTTTTGGATTGCCTCCGGCATCTCGGTCTCATTGGGCAACACAATTGTTTTGGGAATGAACGAGGCGTTTTGATAGTATTGTTGCACAAACGCTGTCAACGATTGTACCGGCAATTCTGAATCCACATCGTTCAGAAAGTAGTGTTCCCTATCTATCAACTTTCCGTCACGCACCATCAACACTTGGGCACACGCTTCCGTCCCGTTATAGGCGATTCCGATTACGTCCTCATCCGCTGCTGAAACAGTGTCTAAATTCTGTCTAGCGACCGCTTGGCTGACCATTTCTATCCGGTCACGGTACTTGGCAGCTCCCTCGAAATTTAACGCCGCGGCGGCTGACTCCATTTTCTTCTTCAGTTCTTGAATGACCTGCCTCGTGTTGCCACCCAGAAATCGGCAGACGTTCTGAACAATTTCATCGTACTCGGCAGGATTAATCAGGTCGGCACAGGGACCGGGACAGCGATTGATATGATAGTCCAAACAGACTCGATAGGGATTTTCTGACGCTTTCAAGTCTAGACTGCATGTTCGGATGGGGAAAACTTTTGTGAGTTGTTTAATTGTCTGACGAATCGCCCGGACGTGCACGAATGGACCATAGAATTTTGCGCCGGACGTGTCGGTTTGGCGCGTAACGCTGAGCCTCGGAAAAGGCTCTTGAACGGAAATCTTCAGATAAGGGTAGCGTTTGTCATCCTTCAGCTTGACGTTGTAGCGCGGTTGATGTTCCTTGATAAGATTATTCTCGAGAATGAGAGCTTCAACGCTATTTGCGGTAACCACATAGTCTACGTCATTGACGTAGCGCATCATTGGCTTACCCGTGAAATTCGGCTGAGCTGAAGACTGAGAATAGGAAGCCACGCGGTGGCGTAGTGACGAAGCTTTGCCAACGTAGAGGATTTCCCCCTGCACATTCTTCATCAAGTAGACGCCGGGGCTCGAAGGGAGATTTTTGAAAGGACTAGCCATTTGAAGATTTATCCGCCTAATTAGAATGCTGGACGAGATAATATATAGGATGAAGCAGCAAATGACGCGGGCCTAAGCCAATTGCACGCGAAATCGTTTGAAACTGTATTCTTGAGGTATAGCGGTTGAATGCAAAATTGATTCATAAGGGTAACAGTCCTAGGCATCAGGTTTTTCAAATACCGCACGATAAATCTTTCTTCCTTCCGCCAGATACTTCATCTCAAAGTTCGTTTGAATATGCTCTTTCTGAATGCGCATTGAGGTCGATTCAACAAGACACGTCGATTGATTAATCCTGAATCGAATTTCATCGAAGTATTCGCCGTAATCCGTCACAACGTAGAGGCGTCCAGTGCTTGAAGAGAGAGAGCGCTCAATACCTCGCAGCCATATGTCATTCCTAAAGAGTCGGCGCTTGTGCTGGCGTTTTTTTGGCCAGGGGTCGGGAAAATAGACATGATAAGCTTGTACGCCCTCTTCCTCGACATAGCATTCGACAAACCGTGCAGCGTCACTCCAAGCCAATCGTACGTTCGGAAAGAGGGGACCTTCCAATCGACTTGTACTGTGGCCGGTATGTTTGATATGCTTCTGAAATCGCTGTTGTATCCGTCGAACATACTTGGGCGCCCGCTCTACACCTAAGTAGTTGATTTCCGGGTGCTGCCTTGCGGCTTCAAGTAGAAAACGACCTTTTCCGCAGCCAATCTCAATTTCAACCGGATTTTCATTCCCGAAGATCGCTTTCCAGCAGATTGGAGGCTGAATGTCATCCAAGCTAGTTTGCGCGCCGCTATCAAGGTCAATAATGCAGGAATTGAACTGTGTAAACTTGTAGTAGGTTTCATTGTAACGCGGTTCTTCGTTCATTTCTTCGATCAAGGGAATCAAGTCGAGATGCGACGGTTGCACATGTACGTTCCCGCATTGCTTGAGTCTTTAAGACTGTCATGTTTCAGTGTCAGTTTTCTATCTCTGTCACACGCTAGACACGGTCTTGATGCATAGCGAGGGCGTTTAACATAGCTCCTACATATACTTTACGTTGCCTGGAATTGCGTGTTTTCGAGCGTCTGGTAAAGTAGCAGCCACAATCAAGTGAGATTATAGATTCCGTACCACAATCTGTTAGATTGTGATTGCCTTTGTACGACCATAGAGATCCTATCTCCGAATCGCGACCTGCTGGTGCCGCGTAAGTCGTATTAGAAACCACAATTGGCGAGAAAACAAGCTCAATTTTACTCAACAGAAGGATCAAGCGACTGGATAAGGAGCGCGATAGAGCTCCCGTAATCCGCGTAATCCGTTTAATCCGTGAAAATCTGTGATTCAGACAATCACCAAAACATCTCATAAACGGCAGAATCAAACGAATGAATAATGAGTGATCAACTGAACGGATCGTGAAGGCGATAGAGATCCCATAGCTAATCCCGATAGCTATCCCATAGTAGATTCTGATAGGGGAACCCTGCGATCTCCGAATCGCGACACATTTGTGCTGCGAAAACAAGCGCAATATTACCCAACGCAAGGTATAGCTCCTATTGGACACGGGAAATTTGGGCTGTCCCGGTCATCGAAAATATAGCATAGCATCCTCCGAAATTCAATACAAAGCAAATCTCGTGCCTTAACAAACGCATCACGAATCAAGAAGCTACTATCCTCTATTTGATAATTGAAGATAAGCGCGCGATAATCGTGCGGGTAGAGCACTGTGCGAGTGCGGAGACGCAACGATAATCGAAGAGGTCGAATAGGCTAACGGATGGTGCGAAATCCTGCCGAGTCGGGTGCGGTTACGAGGGTTGCAAAATCGCTTTACAAGGGGTTCAGAACGGTGTATAATCCCGATTTTACGCACTTTCGCCATGAATCTCTCATCGACCCTCTTTTATGTTCAATCAAGTTGAAAGTAATCTGAAGATTGTAGTCATTAGTTTCTTTTGTTTGTTTGCTGTCGCTATTAGTGCAACCGTCACTGCTACGGACACGGGCGAGCCGCTGTTTACCGAGATTACCTCGGAGGTAGGGCTTGTGGATACTTCCGAGCGGTGGCCCTCCGATGGCACCTATACCTTGCCGGAGATCATGGGAGGCGGGGTTGCACTTCTCGACTACGACAACGATGGCGACCTTGATCTGCTCCACATCCGATCTCTCCTTTTCCGGGAACCAACCGGCGAGACGGAGAAACCTACAACGGAAGTCTTTAGCGGCCTCCAAAAAGAGCTCTTCTGGACACACTTTCGACTCTTTCAACAGCAAGCAAACGGTACGTTCTCCGATGTCACGGATGCCAGCGGCTTAATCGATGCCGGTTATGGACAGGGGGTGGCGGTCGGAGACACCGACAATGACGGAGATCTGGACTTATACGTTACCAACTATGGTCCCGACGCCTTCTATCGAAACAACGGTGATGGCACTTTTGTCAATGCTACGGAGTCTGCCGGATTTTCGGGCGGCGGTTGGAGCACGTCCGCCGCGTTTTTGGACTACGATGCGGATGGCTATCTCGATCTTTACGTTGCCCGCTATCTTCGCTTTGATCCCGCAGTCTCCTGCCAACGGCTAAGTGATGCGCGCGACTATTGCGGACCTCAGAGTTTTGAAGGCATACCGGACTCACTCTACCGGAATAACGGCGACGGCACTTTCAGCGACGTTACTACCGATGTCGGTATCGTTTCGTCAGACAAAGGGCTGGGCGTCGTATGTGCCGACTTCACCTCGGATGGTTGGGTAGATCTATATGTGGCGAACGACGGAGAGGCGAACCGACTCTGGGTCAACTCGGGATCGGGCACTTTTTACGATGAAGCGATTATGCGCGGCTTGGCATTCAATACGCACGGCAAGGCGGAAGCCAGTATGGGGGTCACAGTTGGAGATGTGGATCGCGACGGCGAACTTGACCTGTTTATGACCCACTTTCATAGGGAGACCAACACCCTCTACGTCGCCTCGCCGTATGGGATCTTCAGCGATGCGACCGACAGTTCCGGCTTCGCGGGAATAGATTTGCCGTTTACCGGGTTTGGATGCGGATTTTTCGATTTCGATCACGATGCCGATCTTGATATCGCGCTTGTCAACGGACGGGTGATGCGCGGACCCGTCCTGCCAGGAGCCAACATCGGCAATTTCTGGAATCCGTACGCGGAGCCGAACCTGCTATTTGAAAATAATGGACATGGGCAGTTCAGCGACGTAGGCGCGCGCGGCGGAAACTTCACCTCACAGATTGAGATTAGCCGTGGTCTGGCTTTCGGCGATATTGACCACGATGGCGACCTCGATTTTGTCGTCGGTAACATCTGGGGGGCGCCGCGGGTATTCCGAAACGATGCGCCAGCGCCCGGCACTCACTGGTTGTCGGTCAGAGCCATGACGGGCAACCGTGATGCTATTGGCGCGCAAGTGACCGTCGTGACGGCGAAAACAAAATTCGTCGGACTCGTGCTGCCTGCCTACAGCTACCTCAGCAGCAGCGATTTCAAAGCGCATTTCGGATTGGGAGAGATTGAGAAAATCGAGGCGATTGAAGTCGTGTGGCCCAATGGCGATCAAGAACAGTTCCGGGTACCCGGCGTCGACCGCGTGGTAACGGTTCGGCAAGGGGAAGGTGAATCGTTAGGGAGCTAGATAGTGTCTAACTGAGTGGGTGGTAACGTCCGAAACACAGCTCGGTTTCCTGGCGCTTGATTGGAATAACCTCTCATTGCTGGCATCAATCTTTAAATTGCAGTGAAGACCGTTCGGGTAACATAGGCGAGTTGGAGAGAATAAATGAGCGTCCCAATAACAAACACAGATTGGGAGGTTGAAACCACTGTTAGCGATGGGCAAGTGGATTTCTACCATGAGCACGGCTATCTGAAGTTTGGACGAATTTTTACGAAGTCCGAATTGAGCGCATTGCGTGAACATGTCGACGGCATGATTGCCTCACTGCCTGAAGACAAACGTTCGGAGCAGATGGATGTGCCGCATTTCGATAATCCATTCCTGTTCCTCTACCTAACACACCCGCGCGTATTGGATGTTATAGAACGATTTATCGGTCCGGATATAGTTCTGTGGTCGAGTCATTTTATCAGTAAACGTTCCGGTGACGGCTTGGCAGTGCCTTGGCATCAAGACGGTGTGTATTGGGGAAAGCGGCTGGAGCCAATGCGCGTAATCACCATGTGGCTGGCGGTCGACGAGTCACTAGTTGCGAATGGGTGTATGCGCGTGATCTCCGGAAGCCATAAACTTAGAGATCGACGGTATGAAGAGGTTGACAACCACGACGACAACTTGTTCCATAATGAAGTTGTAGCGGATGACATCGATCCGTCAAAAATCGTGGATTTGGAGTTACAAATCGGAGAATGTCACTTCCATGACGGTTTTACCATTCACGGTTCCAACCCCAACACCTCCCAAAGCCGTCGATGCGGTTACACGATGCGTTACATGCCCGCCACAGTGCGTTGCAACGATCCGGTGCTGAATCCCAGCCATCACATCTATCTCTTGCGCGGCGAGGATCGGTCCGGCGGATCAAATATCTACACACCTTTGCCAATGATGGCATAAGTTTATAGACAAGATGAAGTATCGTCTCGCAGCAGGCGCGATTGCATTGTGTGGGGTGCGATTCGTCAGATGATTGATATTGCCATCGTAAATCCGAGTTGGTCTCCCGCGAAATGTGCAGAGGTCGGGGTAAAAAAGATTGTTTCCACCTTCTACGAGGGAGTGCTGAAAAGCCATGAGTGGTTGAGGTGCCGCAAACCGGCAGGAACGGCGGATATTGAATATTATGGGCAATATCCTAGCGGCGAGTCTGGAGAATTGCTCCGGAATCTTCGCGAAGAGGCACATCAGGTAGGAGTCGAGGTGCATCCCTACACTCTTGTGGCTGTAGCGGGTGTGTGGACGGGTTCACGCCGAGCGATCCCACGCCGCATCGTCCCAGATGGCAGAATACCCCGATTCGCGGCTGAGAATCCGGAGTACATGTCCAAAGCGCGCGACGGGCGCAGTTGGCTCGACTGGGAGGTCGGCGAACAGGTTTTGGGCTACGACATTGGCTACGTGTCTCTGGCGTATCCCGAAGTTCGGGAATATGTCAGAGCCGCGCTTGTGGCATATGCGCGTGAATTTGGAGCAGATGGTGTGCAGTTGGAATTTGTACAAGTTTTGGCGGAGGGCGAGGAGGTGTGGCCGCTGGGATACGACGCTCCCGCTATCGCCGAATACACCGAAGCGCATGGAGTAGACCCGCACCAAATTGAGGACGAGGACGAATCGTGGACGCGCCTGCGTGCGAGTTACTACACCCAACTGATGAGAGAGCTGAGAGATGATCTGTCCAGGCTAGGCAGAAAGGTCGAAATTTCGGTCGCCACCGAGGGGATCTGGGCTGATCCGGACGGTGCCTACAAGCTGATGTTAGACTGGCCCACTTGGGTTGACGAGGGGTTGGTCGACGCATTGCACCCCAGATTTTGGATAATAGACCCGCACTACCCGCTAAGTTACCCAAACAGCGACACCGGTTCATGGTATGTAGATCCGGCGAGAATCAAGAAAGAGATTGCCGCGGTGAAAGAGGTGGTTGGGGAACGGTGCGAGATTTACGGCACGGTGCTAGGCAAGAATGGCGGCGGTAGTGTACCGGTCAATGACTTGGTTGAGGGAACTCTCGCAGCGGCAAAGGCGATGATCGAATCGGGTTCGGACGGATTTAGCGCCTATGTTGATGAACACGTAATGGCGGACGATTCGTTCTGGAGGGCGCTTAACCAAATACACACAGAAAGGTTTTGAGCAAAAATTTTAAAATTAAGCTTAATTTCCGAAGCGACTTAGAAAAGTAGGACTGGAAGCCTGGAAGATGTTCTTCCACGCCATCTTCAAAATGTAAAGGTTGTTTTCTAAACTTGCTTGGTAGCCATGGAACGGTTCAAAGAATCGGCATTTGCCACGCTCCAGACTCCAAGCGTCTACAAACAACTGGGTTCTTTCACAACCACTAAGGAATGAATTATGAGCACTTTTTCCATGCATGATGTTCAGCAATATGCCGTACCTAGAGGAGCCGTAACGCTCTGGTGGCTGGGGCAAGCGGGATTCATCTTCAAGAGTCCCGCCGGGAAGATTATTGCCCTCGACCCGTATCTGACAAATTCTTGCAAAGCACTTGGCGAAGAGGTTGGGTTTAACATGGATCGGTTAGTTCCGCCGCCGCTCTCGCCCGAAGATCTGGTTGGCATCGATCTCTATCTGATGACGCACAGCCACCAAGATCACTTGGATCCTGAAACGCTGGAAAGATATCGCGCGGCGGGCGGACAAGGACCCTACGCTGCACCGGCGGAAACGATTGAAAAGCTGGAAGAGTTGGGAGTATCAGCCGACCAGATGACCATGGTTTGGCCCAACAAAACCTTCGCGGTGGGTGATATCACCGTGCGTGCAACGTTTGCAATACCGTTCGGTGGGGATGACCTGACCCATGTTGGCTATCTCGCCTTCATATCAGGTGGGCCAACGGTCTATTTTACAGGTGACACCTCGTACCACGATCTGATTGCCTCCAGTGTGGCTGAACATCAACCGGATGTGATGGTGACGGTAATTAATCCCGCATTCAGGAACCTTGCCCCCGGTGAAGCGTCTCTGTTAGCAAAGCAGATTGATGCGAAGGTCGTTATCCCCTGTCACCATGACCTGTTCCCGGACAATCAACAACCGCCGCAGATGCTCCGCACCAACCTCCATATTCTCGACATCGGCGATCGATATCAACCACTCGAACACGGAAAACCGTATCTTTACCCGCAGGGTTGACTTTCCGACTACGGTCATAAAGCACGACGTGTAGTATCTAGCGCTCCGGTACGGACATCTCAGTGGAAGACAACCCGTCCGAACTACCCTGAGCACACCATCGGCGAACGCTCTCGACATTCCTTTTTTGTAACTGTTTAGTCTATTGATTTCTAGGGCGAGCGTAGGGCAATCGCTTATGAATTTAGGCGAATTTTCGGCATATTTTTGAGGGTTACCCCTTGTGAGTGCCCAGTACTAGCCATTAACCACTGCTTTCAGGTTCTTATACTCCGCGCTGTCAGAAATTGCGTCTTCTGTAGGATCAAACGAGCGGATAGCGAGTGCGATAGAGATCCCGCGATCTCCAGGTCGCGACCCTTGTACGAGGGAACTCCGATTCCCGACCTGCTGGTGCTACGTAAGCCCTATTAGAACCAATTATCACTGGGTAAGAGAGCGCAATAATACCCAACGCAAAGTATAGTAGTGCGATTCATTGCACGTTTTGAGTTTTACTAGCCACTAATCACTAGCCACTAAACACTTACCTTCTTTCTATGCCGCGCAAGACCTATTCAGTGGTGGCAGTTGCCACGCAGACGATTAAAATTCAATCCTTTGACATCCCGACAATTACCGAGGACGACGGTTTGCTGAGGGTGGAGATGTGCGGCGTATGCGGGAGCGATCCCCGCATCTTACAGTGGACCGACCCCGATAGATTCCCGCTTATCATGGGGCACGAAGTCCTTGGCAACATTGAGGAAATCGGGGTTCAAGCGTCCGAGAGATGGGGCGTAAATAAAGGAGATCGAGTCGTCGTTGAGCACCTCTTTGGATGTGGACACTGCCGCATGTGCTTGATTGGCGAATACCGTTTCTGTTCTGAACACCTTGGCTACGGCGGCACCATTCCGTCAAGCGTCCCGCCGCATCTCTGGGGCGCTTACGGCGAATTCATGTATCTTGCCCCTAATTCACGGGTACATCGCATTGCCGAGGATGTCCCGGCTGAAGCTGCCGCTATGACCTGTGCCAACATTGGGAATGGCATTCGCTGGGCGTGTACAAAGGGCGGCGTTTCCGTGGGGGACACCGTAGTTGTCATTGGACCCGGAGGTCAAGGCTTAGCCGCGATTCTAGCCGCTCGTGAGGCGGGGGCCGCGCAGATCGTAGCCATTGGTCTAACTCAGGACAGTCATCGTTTCGAGGTTGCACGACATTTTGGCGCAACCCATCTCATCAATTTGCAGGTTGAGGATCCCGTGCAACGAGTGCGCGAACTCACTGGCGGCGCGTTTGCCGATGTGGTGATGGACCTCACTGGCGCCACCAGTTCCGCCCCGTTGTCACTGGAACTTGTGCGTCCCATGGGTACCGTTGTATTGGGTTCCAACACGGGGGAAGCGTCGGTGCCTCTCGTAACCAGCAAAATCGCGGCGAAGGAAATACGCTATCAGGGCGTGAATACCCACGACACTCCTGCCGTAAAGGCAGCCATCAAACTCGTCGAGTCTCGGCGATATCCTATTGAAAAAATGGTCACGCATTACTTTGGACTGGAGGAAGCGGAAACCGCTGTACGCGCGGCAGGCGGAGAGATTCGATTGGACGGGTTCATAAAGGGCGTGCTTGTTCCCAATCTGTAATCCCAGTAGTATAGGCTAACGTCGAACATGATGGAGACCAGTAACTATACTGCGCGCTCGCAGAAATTGCGTCTTTTGTAGGATCAAACGAGCGGATAGCGATCAAGTGACTGAATAGGGAACGCGATAGTAGATCCCGTGCGATAGTAGATCCCGTGCGATAGAGATCCCGCGATCTCCAGGTCGCGACTCCTGTACGAGGGATCTCCGAATCCCGACTGCACGATGTAGGGGCAATCTCCCAATCCCGATCTGCTGGCGCTACGAAAGTCCTATTGGAAACAATTATTACTGGAAAAGAAAGCGCAATAATACCCAACGCAGAGTATATATGCAAGGAATCTGGATATATGAGAAACTGGAGCAACCTTGAAAAATGTCGGATTGTCCGCTTAAACGCAACTCTATTTCCAGTGAGTGAGTTTGAAGCCTCACTTTATGAAAAATATAACCTGAGACCGGTACAAGTAGAAGCCAATTCCCCGGACGAGATTGTGCCACACGTTGCGAATTGCGATGCGCTTTTTGCCATTTCGGTCTCATTGCCGGAATCCGTCATTTCGAGTCTGTCGCGTTGCCGAGTCATTTCAAGACTTGGTACCGGCACGGACAAAATTGATGTCGAACTGGCGACCCGAAAGGGAATCCTGGTGACGAATGTTCCGTACTTTTGCGTTGAAGAACAAGCCGATCACACCATGGCACTGATGTTGGCGCTGGCGAGGAAGCTGCCACAGATGGCGCGCGCAATGTCTGAAGGCGCGTGGAGCCACTCCAAACGACAATCGCGGAGCAACCGGCGCCTTTCGACGCAGACATTGGGGTTGATCGGATTCGGAAATTCGGCAAAAGCTACGGCGGAACGGGCAAGAGGATTTGGTATGCGCGTCATTGCCACCCGCCGCAATATGAACGCTCCCCGCCATGAAGCCGACAACTTGCGAGTGGAGATGGTGTCCCTTGATAGATTACTCAGCGAATCGGACTACGTGTCCTTGCACCTGCCGCTGAACTCCGACACGTACCATATGCTGGATGAGGTAGAGTTGGGCAAAATGAAGCCCGGCGCGTGTTTGATTAACACCTCGCGCGGGGCATTGGTGGATGAAACGGCGTTGGTTAAAACACTTCGCGAAGGAAGATTGAGCGGCGCAGGATTGGATACATTTGAGCAAATAGATCCGTTCACCGAGGACGAATCGCCGCCGGATCACCCGCTGCTTGAGCTTGACAATGTTGTACTTACACCCCATGTCGGCGCCTATTCCGTCCAAGCATCACAGGATGTCTCTAGGGGCGGGGTTCAAAATGTCGTGTCGGTATTAAGCGGCAATATGCCTCTCGCCGAGAATATCGTCAACCCGACTGTAACGCCGAGGTTTCCCCTTGCGGATTACGATAATTCACTCTTTGAAGATGGCACATTTTGAGACGCTTAGTATCACTACGTTGAGAGCACGCCATTATCCCTGTCGGTATAATTCATTCTGCAAGTAACACTCATCTTTGGATCTATGACAGGCTTTGAGAAGGTGTTCTTTCGTAAAATGCTTTTCACTCCAGCGGAGTGCTATGTCAATAGAATACGATATGTCCAAATTTCCGCGCTCCAGAGGATCAAGCGAGTGAATAGCGAGTGCGATAGAGATCCTGCGCAATGTGGAGTGTTACTTGATAGCACGCCATTATCCCTGTCGGAATAATTCTTTCAGCAAGTAACATATATGCCAGAATGAGGTCGGTTCAGGCAATTAAAGACGGAACGTTTCTTGGTGTTTGTAAACCCGCTTGATAGCATCGTCCGAGTTATGCATGTTTTGTTCATTGGTGGACACAAGCAAAATTCCCTATCATGGAATTTACTGCTTTGGTACCCCGTTTGGTAGACTAGAGATTCTAAGCATAACTCTGCCTGGACCCGTTTGTGAAAGTGTTACTTGGTAGCATCCCATTATTCCTATCGGAATAATTCTTTCAGCAAGCAACACTTGCTTTTCGCTCCTTGGTTAGCTTTGAGAAAGCGTGCCGTCTTAGAGATTTCCCCTCTCTGGGCACTCCGGAGGAGTGCAATGTCAATAGAATCACAATGTGTCCGATCTCCGCGCTCCAGAGGAGCGCAATGTCAATAGAATCGCGATGCGTCTAATCTCCGCACTCCAGAGGATCAAGCGAGTGAATAGCGAGTGCGATAGAGATCCTGCGCAATGTGGAGTGTTACTTGAGAGATTGAATGGCGTTGGAAGGATGGAAGATTGGAAGATACCCTTCCGCGCTACACTTTCTGTAATCACTCAAGAGCGGAGAGTTGTGAATTGAATAGTTGCCCAACCTATGGGTTAAATTAAGACTGCTGGATTTGTCAATCCAGCAGGAGCAAGTAGGGTAATTTGCGTTTGCATCGGCCATGAAGCACGTTAGGAAATAACGGAAATGGACATAACGTGGGATTACGCCAACGCGCGTGAATACGTCAAACGAATTCATCATGGCATGCCGCCGGTTATCATCAGCGCCGCCGTGACGGGCGAGCACCAAAAAAGCGACAACCCGGGCGTACCGGTGACCGCAGAGGAACAGGCTGAAGAAGCTGCAGCGGTTTATGCCGCAGGTGCGCGGATCATCCATATCCACGCCCGTCAACCCGATGACCCGGCCAAAGGATCGAATGATCCCGCCCGCTACCGCGAAATCAATGCAATGATGCGGGCAAAAGCGCCCGATATCCTGATAGACAATTCACAAACTGTTGCCGAACTCTCAACTCCTTCCGACGCATTGGTTGGCTCTGCTTACTACTTTCGATCGGCACCGATTGAAGCTGCGCCGGACGTCATGGCGCTTAATGCGGGCCCGATGACCTTTCGAAGCGGGGCATCCTACACTGGGGGTGCCGCGACGCCGAGCACGGTATACGCCACGACCTTCGACCACACCGAAAGGGCGGCAATCCTAGCGCGTGAACACGGAATCAAACCACAGGTGTTTCTCTACCACCCGGGCCATCTCGACATTTTGGATCATCTCATCGTGCGCGGTGCGTTAGACAAACCCTATTTTGTGCAGCTTGTATTCGGACAGCAGAGCGGCATCGCCACCAGCCCGGAAAACGTGCTGTCGATGATCAGAAACCTACCTGAAGATACCGTCTTCCAAACCTGTGCCTTGGGTCTGGAAGAGATACATGTGAATGTCTTTTCCCTTCTCTTGGGCGGCCACATTCGTACCGGGCTGGAGGATAGCCTGCTCTACCAACAGAATGTGCCCGCCCAGAGTAACGTTCAGTTGGTAGAGCGTATCGTTCAAATTGCCAATTCCCTGGGACGACGGGTAGCGACCGCGGAAGAAACGCGCTACATGTTAGGAATTGAATCCTCGGAGAACTAAGAGCTTGTTTGAAGAATATATTTGTAGGGTGGGATCAAGCGAACGGATAGTGAGTGCGATAGGAATCCCCTGCCCACCTACCTCTAAAGCCCCACAGGTGATCTATTCGCACCTTCGATCCCTCCTTATTCAGTCGCTTAATCCGCTTTGGAAAGAGGAGACATTTCTATGTCCGTACCTACGACAAACGCCGATGGCAAACCGGCAATCGAGTTTACCGAAGAACAGAAATATATATTTGATACACGCGGTTGGATAGCTATCCCCGGTGTGCTGTCGGACGATGAAATCGTCGAGATGCGCGATTTTTGCTACCGGCTAAAAACGGAGCCGGAGCAGATACCGGAACATCACCGCTATCCGCTTGGAGGACCGCTTGAGAAATTGGCAGACCATCCTCTGGTACTCGGATTCATGAACGAGTTCGTATCATCAGGATACTCAAGTGAGGAGTGTTACGGTTTTCGTTTTGAAGGCACATTTCTGACAATTCGATCCAAAGGGCACGACAATTTTAACCCGCACGGCGGACAAGGGATGTTTACATTTCCCGGCAATTCGCACACCTATCGTCTCCATCCCGGCAAGGCGCACAGCGGACTAACGAGAGTCGTGTGGGAGCTGAATCCGGTTAAGAAACGCGGTGGTGGCACGCTGTTCTTGACGGGAAGCCACAAAGCGGCTTTTCCTACGCCACAATCTGCCCACGAGCGTGATAGTCCATTGTGGGAGGATTATAGCTGCCCGGCAGGATCGGCGCTCTTCTTTACTGAGGCGATCACCCACACCGGCGCTCGGTGGGAGGATGACACAGTCGACCGAGTTTCCGTATTCAACTGCTATAACGTTGTTGGAAACAAGTGGCATAAGTGGGAGCCTCACCCGAAACACCTCGCCGAGATGCCCTTCAAGCGCCAAACGCTTTTTCGTCCGGTCTATTGTCAGGACAATGTTCCCTCCCCTGGGAACGTTTAAGTAATTCTAGAGCAAGGATCTGTTGAGGAAGTAATTGTTTAGTCTACTGATTTCTAGGGTCGAATACTACGAATCTGCACGGGTTTTTGCCATTTTTTTAGGCATACCCCGTGGTGAATGCCCAATTCCTTGATCTGTAGTGGGCAATTTTTTGCCCGTCTACGGTTTCAGGGTTTTCACCGACCACCAAGCGAGCGATTAACGAGTGTGATAGAGATCCCAAGGCGATAGAGATCCCGTAGAGATCCACTAATCACTAGCCACTAGCCACTAAACACTAAACACTAAACACTTACTTGAGGAATAGATATGACCAAATTTCAAATCGGAATCGTCGGGTCCGGCGGGGCGGCAACGTCCGGCGCTGCGCAATTTTCCAAAATCGCTGCGGCAAACATTCGTGCGGTCGCCTCGCGCAACGATCATACAGGTGAGCAATTGGCGCGGCGCCACGGGGCAAAATTTATACCTAACTGGCGAGATCTCGTTCAACACGGTGATGTAGATGCGGTGGCAATCTTCACTCACAACGATAGTCATGCTGAAATCGCCATCGCCGCGCTTGAGGCGGACAAGCATGTATTCGTCGAATATCCCTTGGCGCGATCCATCGATCAGGGTGAAGCCGTAATCCGACTGGCAAAATCCAAGAACCGCGTGCTGCGGGTTTCTCATTCAGAACCTGTATCAAATATGCACCAAGCGATAAAGCGGAAAGTTCAAGGGCTTGGCGGACTACTATGGGCGGGCTTTTGGCGGCTTACACCCGGACGCGGCGCCCGACCCGAAATTCTGTTTAATCTGCCGGTGTCCGGTCCTCCTGCGCATTTCTTCATCTACCACGTCTATCCGGTTGTGGACCTGTTTGGCCCTGCTAGCTGGGTGGATAGCGCCGCAGTTTACGAAGGCATGAACGGGGAGGGTCAGTACAACCGGTTCGTTAACACCGTTACTGTGGGGTTTTCTAGTGGCGGTGTCGGGCAATGGACATGGGCGGGCGGTGTTGAAACGAACAGTCCGGAGCAGCATTGTCGGTACGTTTTGAATGGCGGCACGGTACTGAATGATGGTGACGGTTGGCATTGTGCGGCATCCGCCGGAGTCGAGGAAATTCGACCGATTGAAGCATCGAGCGTTTCAATCCAAGAACATTGGACGCACGAAATCCTTGATGGGAATTCGGAAACCGCTATCGCCGACGCAGACGTAGCGTTCGAGGCAATTCGGATTAGCTTGGCTGCTGAACAATCAATGCAAGTACAAAAACGGATTGATCTGACCTGAACCTACCTTTAATTGAAACGAGCAAACACTGCCGTTTTAGGCCCGTCTCATTAGCCATCCTACGAGAACCGAGCCCTTTTTGGACTTGACGGAGAAGGGGATTTCTGATATGCTGATCTCTTGATGTCAGTTTAGTAAATTGCGCCTTCGTAGATAATGCCGAGAGTTCACCCTTTCCTACTGAGATTGATCGCCAGTTCTGTACTTGCTGGAGCATTTTTTATTCCTTCAAATGTGCGAGGGAGCGCATCCCTTTGGTTCGCCGAGGTAACTGCTCAAGCCGGAATCAGTTTCAAACATAGCGACGGGCGCAGCGGACAGAGATATTTCTTGGAGACGCTCGGAGCAGGTGCGGCGTGGTTCGATTACGACAAAGACGGGGACTTGGATCTCTATTTCGTGAACGGAGCCAGCTTACCGGGGGCGGCCCTGGATCATTCCCCCACAAATTCACTCTATCGAAACAACGGGGACAAGACCTTTACGGATGTCACTGAGGAAGCGAAGGTTGGAGATGGGGCGTTCGGTTTCGGCTGTTGTGTCGGTGATTACGACAACGATGGATGGCAAGACCTGTATGTCACGAATTTTGGCGCGAATATCCTGTATCGCAACAACGGGGACGGTAGTTTTTCCGATGTCACCGAGACGGCGGGGGTTGGAGATGAGCGCTGGAGCAGCAGCGCGGCATTCGCCGATTACGACAAGGATGGCGACCTTGACCTCTATGTTGCGAACTACCTGGACTATCGCTTGGAAGACAACACCATCTGCCATCGAGGCGATCTCCGTGTCTATTGTCCGCCAGCGGATTTTACGGGTGTAGCCGATGCGCTTTACCGGAATAACGGTGACGGCAGTTTTACGGATGTGACGCGAGAGTCAGGCGTGTTCAATTCCGAAGGAAAGGGGCTGGGCGTCGTTTGGGGTGATTACGACAACGACACATATCCCGATGTTTTCGTTGCCAACGACACCACGGCGGACATGCTTTACCGGAACAACGGTGACGGCACGTTTATGGACGTGGCGCTGTTCGTCGGCGTGGCGCTTGGCGCGAAGGGAATCCCCATGGGCGGTATGGGCACCAGTTTCGGCGACTACGATAACGATGGCAAGCTAGATATCGTTGTAACGAATTTCCAAGATGATCCGAACAGCCTTTATCATGGTGATGGAGACGGCACGTTTTCGGACGCAAGTTTTGCGAGCCGGTTGGGCGGAGTAAGTTTGCCCTACGTCGGATGGGGAGTCGACTTTGTCGATTTGGACAACGATGGACTTGTGGATCTATTTGTCGGGAATGGGAATATATACGACAACGTGGAAAAGTTTGATCCGGGCTATACCTATCCCCAACCTAACCATATCTACAGGAATCAGGGCGATGGAACGCTGAATGAAATCTCCAGTCAATGCGGTCCCGGGTTGGACTTAATCAAAGTCAGCCGCGGCGCCGCCTTCGGCGACTATGACAATGACGGCGATATCGATATCCTTGTCACCAATTCCAATCAGACTCCCGACCTTCTTGAGAACGAAAGTTCCAATCAGAACAACTGGCTGAGTTTGCGACTCGTTGGAACGACGAGCAACAGGGATGCCATCGGAGCGCGCGTGACAGTCATCGCGCCGGGACTTGAGTCCCAACTTCGGGAGGTGAAAAGCGGATCCAGTTATCTCTGTCAAAGTGATATGCGTTTGCACTTCGGACTGGGGCAAGTCTCAATGGTCACTGGCATCGATATCCGATGGCCCAGCGGTTTGGAAGAATCGTTTGAAGAGGTAAAAACGAATCAGTTTCTGGAAATTCGGGAAGGCGAGGGGCGGCTAATACAGACAAGCCCGCAAAGCAAATAAGAACCTGTTTGAAGAGTACAGTGTGTAGGGTGCGATCAAAGGAGATCAACCGAGTGAATAACGAGGGATCAAGCGAATGGATAATGAGTGCGATAGTAGGTCCTGATAGAGATCCCTCAAACGAGTGAATAGCGAATGCGATAGAACTCCCATAGTAACTCCCGATAAAGATTCCTGAGGGTAATGTAGGAGCGATCTCCAGGTCGCGATTTCCTGTTGGCTCGTAAGTTTTGGACTGAACTAAACAACTACAGTAAGAGATTTGGGGAACGCACGGTTGTTTGCTCGGTTTCACTGATTCTGTAGATTTTGTAGGGTGCGCACTGCGCACCAGCCTCTAAAAGCCGCAGCGGGGCGACAGGTATACAGCAGGCAATTACACAATATGAAAGAGACTGTCTTCAAATGACAAAATATAGCTTTGCTACCGACGATTCAATCAGGCTCTAAGTAAGAGATCAACGGGACGCAAGGAATTTCGCTCGTATTCACCGAATCTGTAGAGACACTAGCGTTAAGAGGTTGCATATGTCGATGGATGTACGTAACAGCATGACTAAAGCCAAAGGAGACTGAGTTATATGGGGCATAGCGAAAAAATGCGGAGCAAACGGGTTCTTATCACAGGCGCGGGTACCGGAATAGGACGGGAAGTCGCACTGGAGTATGCGCGAGAGGGCGCCGCGGTTGTCCTCCACTACGCCCACAGCGCAGACGGCGCCGAGTCCGCCGTGACGGAGATTGAGGGTGCAGGCGGGAAAGCAGTTGCTTTCAAATCGGACTTCACGAATGTCAACGCCGTCAACGAGCTGGGAAAACAGGCGGTCGAATATCTCGGCGGGCTTGACGTGCTCGTCAACAACGCCGGTATCACAATGAATCTGCCGTTTGAGGATGTCACGCCTGAACAGTTCGACACATTGTACAATGTGAACATACGCGCCCAGTTCTTTCTCACGCAAGTCACGTTACCGCAGTTGGTTGAGAGCCAAGGGGTTGTTATCAACCTTACGTCAATCCACGCTTTTGAAGGTTTTCCCGAGCACTCGGTTTATGCCGGCACCAAGGGCGCGATCGTCGCATACACCCGTGAACTTGCCATCGAATTGGCGGTCAAAGGTGTACGGGTGAACGCGATAGCTCCGGGCGCTGTCGAAGTGGAGAACCACTACAAAGCGGTGCCCGATTATGACCCGAAGGCAAATGGACAGATGATTCCCTGCGGGTTTGAAGGGGTACCGTTGGACATCGCTCGGGTCGCCGTTTTCCTTTCCTCCGATGATGCTCGGTATATAATCGGTCAGACAATAATTGTGGATGGCGGCACCACGTCTTGGATGCCGTTCAGTGATGGTTTCCGACAGCGCGGCGGCGACGCGCGTTTCGGGAGAGGGTACGTTCCGGGATTATAATCACGGAACCGATTTGGAGAGGGCTGACAATGCGGTTGGAGCTCGCTGCTTTATTGGCAATCTCAATAGCGGTGGGCACAGACAACAGGGTAGAGGGAGCAACACCGACAATGGACGAGTTGGATGTTTCAAGAGCGTGGATTGCAGCCTACTTTGAATCTAGCGGCACCGCTCCGCCTTTTTCCTTTCGCTATGACGGTCAGTCGATGTCGGAAGCCCTCTTGGAATGGCGAATAGACAGTGCGGCGCGGAAGTTGGATGACTCCCGGATTGAAAGGACTCTCACCTACACCGACTCAAAAACCGGGCTTGAAGTGCGATGCGTGGTTACTGAATACAGTGATTATCCCGCCGTCGAATGGGTAGTCTTCTTCGAGAACAAGGGCAGCGACGCGACGCCAGTTATTTCGGATGTTCAAGCGGCAGATTTCTCCCTCTTAAGCACGGGGATGGGAGACTTTGTTGTCCATCATGCGGACGGAAGTCACGCTGATCCGACGGATTTTCACCCTCGCACCACAAAACTAACTCGTGGGGAAGAGTTGCGCTTTGCACCTTACGGGGGTAGATCTTCGGATGGTGTGCTCCCATATTTTAATCTTGAAAAGCCCGACGGGGATGGCATGATAGCCGCGGTCGGTTGGACCGGACAATGGGCGGCATCGTTCACACAACAGAGCGATGTCGCTGTTAGTTTTCAAGCCGGTATGGAGACCACCCATCTGAAATTGTACCCCGGGGAAGAGATTAGAACACCGTCAATCCTGTTGTGCTTTTGGAACGAGAATCGGACGCACGGTCATAATCTGTTGAGGAGCTTATTGCTGAATCACTATTCACCTACCGTTGATGGAGATTTAGCCGATGTACCCGTTGGTGCCTCGCCTCATAGTGAGATTGCCTTTGAATCGACTACGGAAACCAACATGATTGAAGGGATTGCAAGGGTAACGTCGAACAATCTGCCGATTGACACGTGGTGGATTGATGCGGGCTGGTATTTGTGCCCGGATGAAGCGACCGGCGGGCGAAATTGGGCGAAAGGCGTAGGAAATTGGGACGCCGACCCCGAACGTTACCCCAACGGCATGAAACCTGTGGCTGATGCCGCGCATGAGAACGGTTTGAAGTTTCTGCTGTGGTTTGAACCCGAGCGCGTTATGCCCGGTACATGGCTTTACGAAAACCGCCGCGACTGGCTGCTGGCACCGCCGGCGGACCTTCCTCCTGAACTCCAATACGAAAAGAATGATGGATTCCACCTGCTGGACCTGGGCAACCCTGAAGCGCTGGCGTGGACAAGAGAGACTTTTTCGGGGATGATTGGAGAGGTGGGGATCGACATCTACCGCCACGACTGCAATATCTATCCATTGCACTATTGGCGGAGTGGCGAAGCGCCGGACAGGCAGGGCATGAACGAGATTCGATACATCGTGGGGCTTTATGACTTTTTTGATTCGCTCCAACGCGATCACCCGAATCTCCTCATTGACAACTGCGCTAGCGGCGGCCGCCGACTCGACTTCGAGATGTTACGCCGGTCAGCCGCGTTGTGGCGAAGCGACCACTGCTGGGAGGCGGATGCGGAGCAGGGCATGACTTACGGGCTGTCACTCTGGATGCCGTTGCACGGCGTGGGGTCCATCTCGGTTGATCCGTACGATTTTCGCAGCGGCATGGGCGCCAATTTTTCGGCGTCGTTGACATATTATTCCGATCCGGCTATCTGGGAACCTGCCGTAAGACTTTTCTCTGAGTATAGGTCGATTCGCCACCTGTTTCATGGTGATTTCTACCCTCTCACGCTGTACAGCGTATCTCCAGAGGCGTGGATTGCTTGGCAATTTCATCGATCCGACCTTGATGAGGGAATGGTGCAGGCATTCCGCAGATCCGATAGCGATGTTTCCGATATTGCTTTCAAACTTCACGGATTGACACCCGAAGTGCAATATTCAGTGATGAATTTCGATGCGCCGGGCGCCTCCCGGATGACAGGGCGAGAACTCATGGACAAAGGGATTTCTGTCTCAATTAACCAAGCGCGGGGTTCTGCGGTCATCCTTTATAAGCCGATTGATAAATGAGTTGTACTCCACGCTGTCAGAAATCGCGTATTCTGTAGGAGCGATCTCCAGGTCGCGACCCTTGTACGAGGGAACTCCGATTCCCGACCGGCTGGTACCACGTAAATCCTATTAGAAACAATTATCAAGTGACGGCAGTGGGCATCTAACTTCCATCTCATCAAAATGAAAGGAGTTCGAACCATGACAGTGACGGTAACTAGGTTTAAGCGTCTTTGCGTCGCCTTTTTGATTGCTACTTTGACATGCACCGGTAGCAGTCATGCTCAACCGTTTTTGAAGGGGCTTGAGGCTATGTGGCTTTTTGATGAAGGCAGGGGAAAATCGGTCAAAGACTCCTCCGGCAATGGTCATCACGGGGAGTTTCGGGGCAGGCCGGAGTTCATCGAGGGGAAATTTGGTACGGCCCTAGACTTCGGCGGACCGGAAGAGGGAGATTGGATACAAATGGACGCGCCCGTCGTGGTAGACACCGTCGATTTTAGCATCGGTTTATGGATGAAGCCCGCCAAGCCCCAAAACTGCTGGGGAAATGTGATTTCCAGTCGAGATCACGACGGGGGAGATGCGGGAATAGCTATCGCGGAAAGCGGCTGTCTCGACAACTGGTATAGGATTATCATTGGCGGCGTAATCAATTGGGATGGGGTTGGCAATCCCAGAAATACCGTGCGTCCCCATGCACTGGAGTGGAATCATGTTGTCTTCGTCCGCCAAGGCAGAGAGGGAATCTGGTATCTCAACGGGGAGCCGGATCGCCCAAAGCGCGGCGGTTTTTACATTGACTTGGGTTCGGAGCGTCCCGTGGGACGATCCCGAGAAAATTTCCGCATTGCAACCGCCATATTCAATGAAGGCAGGTCCTATAGGGGAGCTCTTGACGAAGCCTTTATATTCAAAAGAGCGCTGAGCCAGCTTGAAGTGACAAAAGTAATGGAGAAGGGACTGATCGGGGCACAGGCCGTGGATGCGGAAGACAAGATTGCAACGGTCTGGGGACGGATAAAGAGCTGAACTAGAGCCGTTCAATTTTTCACTGTCCCATCTTACTAATACCATTTCGCTTGAATAATAGTGCATATGATGTCTTAACTACATCGTTCACTTACTCCGTAGGCGGGGCATCTTGCCCCGCCGACTTTGCGCGATCAATGCACAATCATTTTAGAGAAATGGGATAAGTGGTTCATTCGCTAAGTATTTGATGCTTACGAGACTGTCGCAAGAAACTGTTCTACCACGTGCCGGTAGGTGCGATCAAGTGACTGAATAAGGAGTGCGATAGTAATTCCTGATAGAGATCCCATTCATTGCACGTTTTGAGTTTTACTAGCCACTAAACACTAACGAGAGGAGTTCGAGACATGACAAAGGCGGTGAATAGATTTATGTGGCTTTGCAGCGCCTGCTTCGTAGTTTGTTTGGTATTGCCCGGGAAAAGCCACGCTCAAGCATTTTTGCAAAAGGTTGAAGCCATTTGGCTTTTCGACGAAGGCAAGGGAGAATCAGTCGAAGATTTATCCGGCAATGGTCATGATGGCGAGTTTAGGGGTGAACTGAAATACGTCGAAGGGAAATTTGGCACAGCACTGGAATTTGGCGGGCCTGAAGAAAGAGAATGGATAGAAATGGACGGTCCCGTCCCGGTGAACAGTGTTGATTTTTCCTTTGGTTGTTGGATGAAACCCCACAGTGCACAAGTATGCCATGCGAATATTTTCAGCGCCAGGGATGCGAACAATTCGGAGAACGGCTTCGAATTTGACCAGAGCCAGTGTGCGACCAACTGGTACAGGATAGTCATCGGCGGCGTTATCAATTGGGATGGAATAGGCAATCCAAGAAATACGGTGCGTCCGAAATCAGATGAATGGAATCATGTCGTCTTTGTTCGCCAAGGCAGAGGAGGGATTTGGTATCTCAACGGTAAACCGGATCGCCCTAAGCGCGGCGATTTTTTTGTTGACCTGGGCTCGGTGCGACCGGTGACACCTAACAAAATGAATTTTCGCATCGGCGCCCCCATATATGATGACGGTGCGTGTTTCCGAGGTGTTCTTGACGAAGTCTTTATCTTCCGAAGGGCACTATCTCAGTTAGAGGTTTCGACAGTGATGGAAAAGGGGATTGTCGGAGCACAGGCGGTTGACGCACAAGGCAAGATTGCAACCGTTTGGGGACATATAAAATCCTAATCAACAGTTGTGGCGACTGAGAATCATGCGTATAGGACATACGCTGTTCGCTCGATCCCAGTTGATTGATAGCGTGCCATTACCCCTCTCGGAATAATTCATTCAGCAAGTAACACTTTCTGGTCGGAGTCCCTTTCCTCGATCCAGAGGATCGAAATGTCAATAGAATGCGACATGTCCAGATTTCCGCGCTCCAGCGGAGCGCCATGTGGTGTATTCCTAAATAGTGTTACTTGAGAGCACCCCATTATCCCTATCGGAATAATTCATTCAGCAAGTAACACTTTCTGGTCGGAGTCTCTTTCCTCGATCCAGAGGATCGAAATGTCAATAGAATGCGACATGTCCAGAGTCCCGCACTCCAGAGGAGTGCAATGTGGAGTGTTACTTGATAGCACCCCATTATCCCTGTCGGAATAATTCTTTCAGCAAGTAACACATATGATACAATAGGATGGGTTCGGGCAATTCAAGACGGAACGTTTCTTGGTGTTTGTAAACCCGCTTGATAGCATCGTCCGAGTTATGCATGTTTTGTTCATTGGTGGACACAAGCAAAATTCCCCACCATGGAATTTACTGCTTTGGTACCCCGTTTGGTAGACTAGAGATTCTAAGCATAACTCTGCCTGGACCCATTTGTGAAAGTGTTACTTGGTAGCACCCCATTATTCCGATCAGAATAATTCATTCAGCAAGTAACACGTTCTAGTCGGAGTCCCATTCCTCGATCCAGAGGATCGAAATGTTAATAGAACGCGACATGTCCAGATACCCGCGCTCCAGCGGAGATCAAGTGACCGAATAGGGAACGCGATAGAGATCCTCCATGTGGTGTATTGCTAGATAGTGTTACTTGAGAGATTTTCGCCAGCATGCGATTAAGAAGTCGCGACCTGGAGATCGCTCCTACAAGCTTTCGGAGGTCCAACCTCGTCCGTTCTATATTAAGCCAAGTTGCCGCCTTTTTTCGAGTAGGCACAGAAACCGAGATTTGAGGAAAAAACTCGGTTTCGAATCAGAGTGTGTCATTGTACATTTGATACGAAAGGAGTTCAACCCATGTTAATGACTATAAAAAAACTGGCGTGTCCTTGCTTTGCCATTTTCATATTGTGTTTGACTTCGACTCGGATAAGCCATGCTCAAGCATTTCTAAACGATGTCGTGGGTATGTGGCTTTTTGATGAAGGCAAAGGCGACGATGTCAGAGACTCGTCCGGCAATCGACTTCACGGCGAGTTTGGGCACAAACCGGAATTCGTTCAAGGCAAATTCGGCACGGCTCTGCAGTTCAGTGGAGGAGAACAGGGGCCTTGGCTCGAAATGGATGGGCCTATTAAGATGGACAACGTTGATTTTTCTTTCGGTTGCTGGATAATACCCGGCAAACCGCAAATTTGCTGGGCGACGGTATTGTCGGCAAAGGATCAACATAAGGCGGATGTCGGGTTCGCTTTTGAGCAGAGCAACTGTTTGAACAATTGGTACAGGCTAGTCATCGGCAACGTATTCAATTGGAACGTGATAGGGAATCCGAGAAACACAGTCCGTCCGCAGCCGGAGGAATGGAACCATGTCGCGTTTGTCCGTCAAGGCAGGGACGGGATCTGGTACCTTAACGGCGAGCCGGATCGCCCAAAGCGAGGCAATTTTTATGTTGACCTAGGGTCGAACGCACCGGTGAAGTCCTCTCGCGAGAACTTCCGAATAGGCAACACGGTGTTCGACGAGCGCCGAGGCTGGAAGGGAACCCTTGACGAAGTCTTTATCTTCAGAAGGGCACTGAGCCAACTTGAGGTCCAGAAAGTGATGGAGAAGGGACTCGTCGGAGCGCAGGCAGTTGACGCGAAGGACAAAATCGCAACGGTTTGGGGGAAGATAAAGTCTTAATCTTCCGTTTGCAGTCCTGCTGTAAAACGATTCACGATAAATAAAGGAAACTGTTTGATTTTTCGGATTTCTTCCTTGAATGGACAGGAGTCCTCATTGTCTTACGGTTGTAAGGTTAGCAATCGCCCCCAGTTTTTCTAGGGCGCCTTTGTGGGCGCCCGTTGCCAACCATTACCCACCGTCTGCAGGTCCGCCGCAGGAGGGCAGAACGATACTCAACGTCATCTTTGCTCTCGGTTAATCCTGTCAGTCGGTTGCGGCCCTTTCACTGAACACGAGACTACCAAATATTATCAAGTCATACCACTCGCTGTATATGCAGTGCATTATTAGGGTCACGAGTCTTTCCAATGTGGTGCAGGGAGGTCTCTATCGAACGATCAACTGACTGATTAAGGAAGGCGATAGAAATCCCATTCATTGCACGTTTTGAGTTTTACTAGCCTCTAATCACTAGCCAGCAACGGAGCGGACAGCGACGGCGGTAGAAATCCACTAAACACTTACGAAAAAGGATGATTTCACAATGGCACCGTTCAAATTGACCGACCATCAACTCGATTTTTTTCAGACGTTTGGCTTCCTAGGTTTCCCCGGACTTCTGGCGGACCAAATCGACGAGATCGACAGCGCATTTGAAGCGGTTTGGGAGGCGCGTGGGGGCGGACACCATGGGAAGCCGCATGAGGGTAAAGCGCGCTCCTGCATCGTTCCCTTCATCGATCAAAGTGCACGACTGTGCGCGCTGCTTGATGACGCACAAATTCACGGTATCGCCGCCAGCCTGCTCGGCGATGACTTCAATTACATGGGCAGCGACGGCAACTACTATGTGGGCGATACCGGTTGGCACTCGGATGGCTGGCATCCAAGATTCAGGCACATCAAGATCGCGTTTTACCTTGACCCTTTGACTCGCGATACAGGGGCTATTCGCGTCATCCCGGGGAGCCACCTACCCGGCGACACATATGCGAATTCACTCGCCGAAAAAGTGGGTAAGAGCCAGGAATTATGGCATTCTCACGGCAGGGATGTGCCCGCTGAGGCATTGGAAACGATGCCGGGTGATGTCGTATGCTTTAATCACAACACCAAACATGCTGCATTCGGTGGAAGTACGCGGCGGCGAATGTTCACGATTAACCTTTGTGAGCGGTACCCCGAAAGCCATTTGGATACGCTTCGCGGTTACATCAGCGGACACGCCCGGTATTGGGTAGAACGAGTGTATGGGGAGACAATGGTTGCTACTGCCGGACCGGATCGAATGCGCCACTTGGAGCAGGTCATGGCAAACGATGGACATCTCGCTGAACTTGCCCGCCAAGCGAAAGAGGAAATGACAGAACCTTCGCGCGGTTGAAGAGCCTTCCCGCTCCTCCAAACTAGTCGATTGAAATTTTGACGTAAAGTGCACCCAAGGCGGCCTGGGAGATTGGTGATACCATTGTCATTGATCTCCCTCACAGCTCTCCCATCCCTTTGAACGCAAACATGAGAACGGATAAGCGATTATCCATGCAATCTACGATTCCAATATTTGGTAGCGGTGCCTTCACTAACTGGTTCATTCGCTAAATGTTTAATGCTTACGAGACTCGCAAAATAAACCCGTTCTACCACCCCGGTAGGTGCGATCAAGCGAACGGATAGTGAGTGCGATAGAGATCCCTTTCTAACCGCACCGGCACCCAATACTAACCATATTTTTTTTGGAAAATAATCCACTAATCTTTTTACACGTTCATTCAAAAGATGTCCTCTGACAACTCTAACCTGAACACCGCTGTCACTTGGCGCGTGATACTAATCGCTGTTGTGCTGATTCCACTGAACTCGTACTGGATCATGCAGATGGAAGCGGTCTACTATTCCGCGCACTCGACACTCATCGCGTTGTTCTTTAACGTTGTCTTCAACGTCCTCGTATTCATGGGACTCAACATCCCGCTTCGCAAGATTTCGCCGAAACTGGTGTTTCGCCAAGGGGAGCTCATCACGCTCTACATTATGTTGAGCCAGTCTGCGGGATTGGTCGGACACAGCATGCTGCAAATCCTTCCTCCTTCGATGGCTGCTCCGTTTGGTTTGGCAACGCCGGAGAACGAGTGGAGTGAACTCTTCGGACGCTACATTCCCACATGGCTTGCTATCACCGACCAGTGGACGTTGGACGGATACATCACCGGGGTGAAAACCGAGTCCTCCCTCTATACAGCTCGACACCTTAACGCGTGGATAGGTCCGATATTGATATGGTCGGGGTTCATCTGTGTTCTGATGTTCGTGATGATCTGCATCAATATCATCATTCGAAAACAGTGGTCGGATAGGGAAAGATTAACATTTCCGATTGTCCAACTCCCCTTCCACATGACAAACCCCGCCTCCAAGTTGTTCTCGAACCGGCTGTTCCTGATAAGTTTTGGTGTAGTGAGCCTGATTAGTTTGGTAAACGGACTGCACTTTTTCTTCCCCTCAGTTCCCTACCTGCGTGTCAAACCCTTCGACCTTGGCACATTATTTACAACGAAGCCGTGGAACGCATTGGGAACCACGATGCTTACATTTCGTCCGTTCATCCTCGGTCTCATCTTTCTCATTCCGCTTGACATTGCTTTCTCGTGCTGGTTCTTTTTCTTCTTTTGGAAAGCACAGATAATCCTGGGGAGCGTGATGGGATTTCGTCAGCGCCCGGAATTCCCGGAGCAAAGCACGGGCGCCTACATTGCACTTTTCGTCATTGCCCTATGGATCGGCAGGGGTCATTTAGCGCGTATCTTAAAATCAATATTTCACCTCATCAAGAAAGAGGACAGGGATGATGGCGCTACCGAACCGCTGAGTTATAGGAGCGCCATGTTGGGGCTGGTACTCGGGTTCACTTTTCTCGTACTGTTCTGTTGGAAGGCGGGAATGACGATGTGGGCGGCCGGGATATTCTTCGCGCTCTATCTGATGACGGAGATTGGTGTCACACGGATTCGCGCCGAAGTCGGATCGCCTATCCACGACCTGCACTTTGCGGGACCGGAATACATCATGGTGGATACCGTAGGCACGCGCAAAATGGGCCCCGCGAACTTGGCTGTTCTCTCGTTCTTTTGGTTCCTCACGCGCGCGCATTACAGCGATGTGATGCCTCACCAGCTTGAGGGGTTCAAGCTGGCAGATCAGGCGCGAATGAATGGCCGGCGCGTCCTTCTAGCCATGCTCATTGCCACCGTGCTCGGCACGGTAGCCGCATTTTGGGCAATTTTGGATTCGGCGTATCAGCATAGCGGTGTTATCATGACATGGGCCGGTTTGGAACCGTTCAAACGGTTGGCCGGATGGCTGTCGTATCCTACGTCAACCGACTTCGTGGGAGTTGGATTCTTCGCTTACGGGTTGTTGTTCGGTATCTTTCTGATGGTCATGCGGTGGCAGTTCCTTTGGTGGCCCTTCCATCCGGCGGGCTATGCGGTCTCCAGTACGTATCAAATGAGGGGTTTGTGGTCCATGTTCCTTTTGGGTTGGCTCATCAAGTGGCTGGTATTGAGGCACGGCGGATTGCGGCTGCATCGACAAGTGCTGCCGCTGTTCTTCGGCATGATTCTCGGAGAATTTGCGGTGGGCGGATTCTGGGCACTCTTTGGGATTGTCTTCAGGACGGAGACATACGGTTTCACGGCGTGGTGGTACTAATACCACTTTGCTTGAATAACAGTGCATATAGTGCTTTCCACATACCATTTTGACAACTATTCCCCTTACACCAAACTCCGTAGGCGGGGCATCTTGCCCCGCTTTGGACAGACTTGATTGACGCTATTAATGCACTGCTAAAATATAGAAATGGTATAATACCACTTGGCTTGAACAATAGTGCATACGATGTCTCAAAATATATCGTTTACTTACACTGTAGGCGGGCGATGGGAACCCCATCGTGATCACTATTCATGCCCTTGATGGTACTATACAAAACCATTCTCGGATGTGGCACCTATTGTGGCTAGTAACGCTCGCTCCGACGATGTTCAGTAAGGCGTGCCCACGCATACCGGGGCACCGGTCACACGTATAGTGCCGGTCTTGGGAACAGCGAATGCTCGGACACTGTCCGATTGGGATCCCGGGTGTTGCTTGGCGGAATTCAACGAAGGAAAGCGCCCGTGTCTCCAGGTTTTGTATCGTTTATCATAAACTAGATTTCCGTATTTTTCACTCTCCCTGTAATGGTACTGCCACCCGTTCACCCCTTGCGTAGCGGTGAATCCTTTTGAAGCTTGGTACGTCGTTCCATCTTCGTAGGTTATTACCGGATTCCAATAGGTGCTGTCGGATCGGATACCGTGGTTCATGTTCACAAGGAAATAAAGATTGTCGCCTGCGCTCACATTCGCCTTGAAGTCGTGATGACGTCTATCCGCGCTGTGTTTGGAATGCGCCCAACCCTCCTTTGGCCAAATCTGTTCGTCGTTCATCAGAATCTTGAGGTTCACGCCATCACCAACTCTCGGTCTTGCCTTGTACAACGCGCGGCGCTCCCCAGCCGGCGCGAAGATATACTTCATTAGGAAGCGTGAATCTTCGGTTACTCCCTTTGACCTTATTTCTTGGTCGTACGCAAGATTCGCCTCAAGAATTTCCCTCTTGGAATCGCGCTCCCATCCGAAGCCCATAGTCTTGGGGAGGTTCAGGTAATTCGCCATGCACATCAAAAAAACGGCGCTCACTATGCATGTCTCAAATCGCTTTGAACTGTTCCGGCGACTGAGAAACGAGAACACAATCAGCAGCGCAACAATGAGGATAAGCGTCGCGCTTTGATAATAGTAGCCTCCCCGCCAGATGTCGGGCCAGGCAAGCGGATTATGCCGCATGTAAAGGAGCATAATCATGAACACACAGGTAGGAATTGCCGTTACCAGCATAGCCCCCAACGCAACGCAATCTGTCAATCCCAGTCTCGAATCGCCATTGGAAGTTGCATAGGTGCCCGGTGATTTCTTCATGGCAGATAATGCAATGAGGATGTACGCTGCCAGCACAATCCCCCAAGATAAAAAATTGCCGTCCCAGATATTTCCAAACGCCAGTTGAATCTGGAGTACCGTCAACTTGAGTCCGTTCCAAAGACCTTTGATATACGAGGCGTGATCGTGATTGAGGAAGAAACTGAGAGAGGACCAACTCCGATCGGGAGGGTATCCGCGAACGGCTTTAATGATGTATGGACACAACTGGTAATCCCAGTAGAGATAGAAGCAGAATGCTACGGTGAACGAAGCCGCAAAAAATAGAATATGCCGGCATCTTAGATTTTGATAACGCCGAATCCCTGCCATCATAAGGCTCAAGCCGATTAACCACAAACCGATCATCACCGCTTGTTTGTCTGTGATAAACGACAAAAAGGCGCCCGATCCCAATAGCATGTATGCAAGCACATTTGGCGGACTGGCGACCGGTTTCAGCCAGTGAATCAGGCAGAGAATCCAAAGCGCCCCCCAGAAGGCGGTTACGGTCTTTCCGCAGCGAAAGTATTCGGCTTGCATTGCGAGCATCTGCGTTGAAAGCGGGAAAAACATGGCTAATACGAGACATGAGGTGCGCCGAAACGTGGGGAACAGTTCCCTTGCGATTAAATACAGCACGACCGAGGTAAGAATGGCGAACGAGATTTGAGAGATACTGCGAAAGCCGTACGAAAAGAATGGGATCTTGTTTAAGAGTATAACCATTCGAGCATCAATATACTCGAACACATAACCCAATTCGCGCGCCTGGTAGTTGTCCCAGTCCGTAGGCGACGGGTCAAAAAACTTCGCGACCTCGCTCAAAAACCCGCCGGTGGGGTTGCCGTAGAACGCCAAAAACGTCTCTGTTTCAAAATGTATTATGGGCCGCGTGTTTTTCAAACCGGCGTACCATAGCCCCACCATGATGATTAGCATCAAGGCGAACACGAACTGAGATTTGTCACGGAGTTTTTTGATTAACGTCGCTAATATCGTGTCCATGCGGTTTTCTTTGGACTTGCTGTCTATAGTCATATAGCCCAAGTTGCTACCTTTGTCCGACTGAATACAGAAACCGAGTTTTTTTCCGGTGGAAATACGAGGTAGACGAAAATCAGTCTATAATTTAGCAGACGTGAACCAAAAACTCGGTTTCTCTCTTATAGCCAGCAACGTACGTATTATACCAGAAAAGTTGCGGAAATGAAAATTAGTGCGTGAGCCGTGAGAGTTCGGGTCTGGCAATCGCGTGTGAGGGTAATTACGGATAATACGGTTTTGGGTACGCTGCATGAACCTCATCTATTCGGATAGGTGCGCGGGATGTTTTGGGAGGTGTTCATTTTTTAGAAAAAAAATGATGTTCGCGCGATAGATTTTAGCCCGAGGGAGCATTCTTATAAATATGGGCGGGTGCAAATCTCATATTCTCGAGCTGAATCCAAATGAGTGCGGACGACAAACCGGACGATGCCGAATTGGTTCGCCTAGCCTTAAATGGCGATGACAAAGCCCTTGATGCGCTGCACGCGAAGTACAAAACGCGTTTGTTTTTGTACGTCTTGAAAGAAGTACGCAACAGCGAAGACGCCGACGAGATTGTCAACGATGCTTTCGTTAAGATTTTCCGGCATCTGGACAATCTTCGGAGTTCAGAAAAGTTGTTGAACTGGATGTTCCGGATAGCCCATCAGTGCATTGGCGCGTGGCGCCGAAAAAATCGGAGCCGTCTCAAATACACTGAGGAGGCAGACTCGGCTAAGGTACTGAATGCGCTCATTAAAGAGGCATGCGCTAACTATCAAGAAGCGCAGCAGCGCGAAGCGAGCGGCGAGCGCGTTGAAATGTCACTCAGTGTGTTATCTCAACTCCCCGAATCGCAGCGGGAAGTGATGATTCTACATTATGTAGATGACATGAACCACAAAGCGATTGCTCAAAGTTTGGGCATCACTGACGCAGCGGTGAACAGCCGGTTGCAGCGGGCGCGAGAAAACGTTAAGCGTCTCGTGCGCGAAGCGGAAGACGATGAGCACTACTAACAGAGTTAACACAGTTCTGGAAATATTGAGAGGTGGTAATTACACTCATCCAGTATTCTGTGAAAACGACAACTGTCAGGTATTATGGAATTTTTCTTGAAATGGTAAGAACGGTTTGGTATCATAACGGACAGCAAATAATTAGTCGTAAATTTTCCATCGCGCACAGGGACTTCGGAGATACATTCAAAGGGGAACCATCCTGATGAGTGGAAAAGTTTCGCACGTTTTATCTTGTGTTGGCATCTTGGTCGTATTCGGAAGCCAGTTACCCCTGCTTTCTGCAGATGCCTTCAGTACGCTTACGCTTATCTACTCCGGTGAAGAACAAGGACAACTTGCGCTACACGGCTGTGGTGCAGAGCAGGTCGGCGGGCTGTCTCGACGCCACACTGTAATCCAGTCGTTGCGCCAAAAACACGCGAACACCCTAAACCTCCATACCGGAAACATTCTCTCCCCAACCGATCCTAATAACGAACTCATCTATCAGATTGCTCTTGAAGCGTTGGGAGAGATGAATTACGATGCGATCTTCATCGGACCGCAGGACTTATGCTTGTCGGTTGATTCACTCCAAGCCCTCCACGCTAGCCATCCGAACCTTCCCGTCGTTTGCACCAACGTTTTCTATCCAAATACAGTTTCATTTGCTCCCTACAGCCTTAAAAACACGCCAAGTCAGATTGAAGTTGCCCTCATCGGACTGATATCGAAGTCGCACAAAACGGAAGTCACCGCTTACAATTCGGGGATGATTCTCACCTCTCCGGAAGAAGCATTGAACGCCCTTGAGGGAGAAATCACTGCAAAAGGTGATGTTGTCCTCGGCGTGTTCCACGGGACGGAAGATGAAGCGCGCGGGCTAGCGGAACGGTTTCCATGGCTAGATGTTTTGATCCTTGCTGGCAATGAATCCACAAACACATCTTCACCGACAATCGTCCGCAATACGGCAATTGTGACCAATGCCCCGAAAGGAGAAGCAGTCGGCGTTTTGGAGATTGGACTAGACGACCATCTAAGGGTGGTTTCAAGGCAAGGTTATCGCGTTGAGGTATCGGAAAAAATCGCCCCCGACGAGAACCTTGAAACCTTACTGGCGCTGTACCATAGCCTCTCTGAAGATGACGGATTGAGGAGCAATGACGGTGTACCAGACGACAGTGCCATCCATATCACCTACTTTCATAAACGCGGATGTCAAAAGTGCACTAGAGCCAACGACATTTTGAAGAGACTCAAAACCGAATATCCGCAGGTTGTTGTCGAAATGAAGTATGCCAAAGAGAACCGAGAGTTGCTAGAGGCAATGGGAGCGCTCTACAACGTTCCCCAAGTCAAAAGGCTCACCACCCCGGCGGTGTTTATCGGGGTTGAGTATCTGTTAGATGAACTTGATGAAGCACACTTGAAAACAGTTGTCGGGAAATACCTTTCGACCGGGGTAGCCTCTCGACTACCGGAGGCGGAAGGAAAAACGGGCGATGCGGAATCCGAAATCGTCAAGCGTTTCAGCGCCTTCGGGACGTTGGCTGTTGCGGGGGCGGGACTGCTTGACGGGATCAATCCTTGCGCCTTTGCGACGATTGTATTCTTCATCTCCTACATGAGCCTCGTTGGACGGGAAAGGAAAGAGATGCTGATTGCCGGCGGGGCATTCGCTGCGGCGGTGCTTACGACCTATCTGCTGATGGGAATGGGTTTACTTAAATTTCTTTCGTTCCTCAATGAGTTTTCGGTCATCGCCAAGTGTGTCTATCTGCTCGCCGCGATTGGGACATTTACATTGGCGTTCTTTAGCCTTTACGACGCCGTTAAAGCGAAACAGGGAAAAGTCAAAGAAATCACACTGCAGTTGCCCAAATCACTGAAGTTGCGTATCCACAAAGTAATCCGCGAGCAGACGCGAACATCGGGTGTAGTCATCGGTGCGGTGGTGATTGGGTTCGCTATTTCGGCATTGGAGTTGGTGTGCACCGGTCAGGTCTACTTGCCAACGATTACGTTTGTGATGGGCGTTGAGGGGATGCGCGCAAATGCGCTGTCCTACCTGGTTTTGTATAACCTGATGTTTATCACGCCGTTGGTGGTGGTGTTCGGGTTTGTTTATTGGGGCACAACTTCAATTCAACTTGGCGGTGTGTTACAGCAATATTTGATGCCGGCGAAAATAGGAACTGGGGCCGTGTTGTTGGGGCTAGGAGTTTGGTTACTAATGTACACTATATGAATTCATGTTATGGTAAAAATGTGCATAATTGCGAGATGTCAGGAGTGTTTAAAATGGGAATAGCCATGCGAAATATCGCAATTTTCTCGCTGCTGTGTTTAATGCCAATCCAAACATGGGGCAAAACACCAATGGGGATGGTGCTTGTACCTGCAGGCGATTTTATCATGGGGACGGATAATTCACACGCGTCTGACCAACACCCCGCACATAAAGTCTATCTAGACGCTTTCTACATAGATAAACACGAAGTCACCAACGCTCAATTTGAAGAGTTTATTTTGGCAGGCGGTTATAAGAAAAGGAAGTATTGGACGGAAGCCGGCTGGAAATTCATTCAGAAAGAACGATTTTACTATATTCACCCTACGCGACTGGTGTATCGCATTGAGGTGCCCCTCGCATATGGTGACAATGATGTTTCCACCGCTCCCGATCATCCCGTCATTGGTGTCAGTTGGTACGAAGCCGGTGCCTATGCGAAATGGGCGGGAAAGCGATTACCGACCGAGGCGGAGTGGGAAAAAGCCGCAAGAGGGTTAGAAAAAACTCGTGTTTACCCATGGGGAAATAAAATGGATTTTTCAAAACTAAATTATTTTCCGCATCAACAGAAGTTGAAACCTGTAGGTAGTTTCCCAACAGGAGGAAGTTCCTACGGTGTGTTAGATATGGCGGGAAGCGTATGGGAATGGTGTTCGGACTGGTACGCTGAAAACTACTATGTCCAAAGCCCAAATAAGAATCCCAAGGGGCCCGCACAGGGAGAATTGAAAATATTACGAGGAGGAGGTTGGGCTTCGATTCGGCTACAACTCCAATGTACCCACCGAAATGCGGAAAAACCTACACGCCGAGCGTTTACGGTCGGTTTCCGGTGCGTCAAGGAGGTGAAATAAGAAAAAATGCGGAATTTGATTTTACTGAGCATTGTCGTTGCATTGGGAGTAATCGGATTCTACGTCTATACTGAGATTGAAAGAGCGCAGTTGATAAAGGAGTTGTCTCAAAATACGATGGCATTTCAGCCTTATATTAGCGATGAGAGTCAAGGTTTGGCAATAACCAGCGAGGACAGGGCGGAACAAGTATGGCAAAACGGGACACAAGGTAATGGGGTCGGTTCGCCCGCGGACGTGTTGGAATCCACTCCCGAAGATAATCTGGATTTATCAGAATGGGACTTGCAAGAATTGGAGCCTACTGAAGAAGCGCCCTTACTGAAAACAGATAACAATAGTCTCCCTTCAGAAGTGGAGGAGTTGTTTTCCAAATACAGTAAGTTGGATGAAGAAGTAAAGGAGATTACTGTGAAACTTACCGCGGTACAATTGGAAGATATTTCCATAATGAACCGGGTTGCCTTCATTACCAACCACGAAATCGATGCAGCCGATGACCCGGCGACAGAAAAGAAATTGGCTAAGGAACGAGACGCGCTGTTTACGCGAGGAAAAGAACTAGTTCCAACAATATTGGATCTTCAGGACAAAGAAGAGCAACTTTTTGAGGATCAAGAGAGCCTCCTTAGAGACTACGGTTTTTCGTCTTTCAATGCTTTTCTCCAAACCCATGGTGAAGCGTACAAAGTATGGAAATCTACGCGATAGTTCTTGACACGAAGACACTGTAAACGCAGTAGATTCGTGAATTTTAATTCTCTTTCGGGATAACATTGATTTTGTTGTGGTGACGGCTGGTTGATAGTTATTGCGCCTCATCACTGTACAAGCCATGCTTCACTTTCAATACAGAAAGGAGTTTTCAAATGAAAACGTCTGTAGTGTTGCTTTTAATCGTTTTTTACTGCCTCGGTTTAGGTTTTGTTCTATATCCGAAATATGTAGATTCAAAAACGCTAGTCGCTTTGAGCGATGATGATATGATGAAACGGCTCGGAGGACAGAAACGCGCCAAACTGGTTGAGCCTGGTAGCGGTAATTTCGCGAACTGTGCGGTGAGTGACGAGGCTTGCAACGACGTTAGAACGCAAACAGTAACTTATAACCTATATGGGTGTAGATCGTGCGTCGTAAATGCCCCCCAAATGAACTCGCACACCGCGGATTATAAGGGAAAGTCTTCCTGTAAGCTGGTTACCAAGAGGAACGGGGATTCATACTGCAAGACTGAATGGGCTGTCACAGAGAAGAAGCCGAATTGTAATTTGTGGACAGGAGAATTTTGTCCAGGTACCAACACCACTGGTAGTTAGTGCTTTTGCCTTTTGACAGAGATAGACCGGCGGGGCTTATACTCCCCGCCGCAGTCTTTTGAGGAGCACATATGTCTCAAACTATCATGTTCAGCTTGTTGCCCCTGCTTTGCGTTGGTTCGGTGTGTCACTCCGATGAACTTACCGTGCAGTCGTTCATCCACGGTGTAAATAAAGGTGCGGTTCAGATCCAGAGTGGTGAAGTCCAGTTTTCCATTACCGTTGTGGATCATGACCTGCAAATGTCTGAGTCTGAACTTACCGCGTTTATGCAAAATGAAAAAGTCGAAAGCTTGAAACAATTTGTTCAACGCGGGTCCGATCCATTCTACCCCGATGTCGGTCTGAAAGAGTTTGAGGAAGTATACCTTCAAGCGAATCTTGACACTTGGGCGGAATGGTACCGTGAGCGCACGGACATAGAGGAATCTTTAGTCGCGTTTCAGCGGTTGCCCTTAGATACGCTCTATAAGGTGGCTAGTGAAGTACGGCCAGGGCTTTCCTTAGACAGTCGCGATGCACAGCATGGCCGAGCAGGTAACTTCTACCTTCAAACATACGACACACAATATCAAGTTAAGGAACGTATTGGAGACATTGTGGGCCGCGCCTCTTTTCCCCCAGTAGAATTGTCCAGTTCTGATTCTTACTATGCGATTTTAGACTTTTCGTATTTTGGTAGATGCGACGTTTCTGCAAACGCGCAAATGGTTGGAAGAGAGTTTGTAAATGGTACGGAATGCCATGTGCTCATGTCTCGCAATGACACCAGACAAACCAAAATGTGGATCGATGTGTCAAAAGATTTCTGTATTCATAGGATCGAGTTTCAAAAAGTGTCCAATAGTTCTCCGTACTATGTCAGGGATTTCAATCACTTTCGCCAATTTGGCGATATCTGGTACCCTACGGAAATTCAACTCACTGAGTATGCAGAGGACGGAACTCTAAGGAGAACAACAAGCATTAAAGTGGCATCAGCGGAATTTCACGTGGAGTTCCCTGAGGATTTCTTCAAGGTTAATCCGGAAGTATACGGCCATGTACGTGATACACGCGCGCCTCAATTTGGACAATTGCCAATAATACCTCAAACTCATGAGGAAGACGAGTTCTTGCTCTGTGGTCCGCTAAGTTTGCTGAGGATCTGTGAAATCCTCGAAGTAGAGACCAATCTTGAAGAACTCAAGCAATTGTCGGGCTTTGACGCGACTCGTGGCACTACGATGCTAGGACTCAGAGAAGGAGCGATGTACAAAGGGCTAACGCCAAAAGGTGTCAAGGCAAATCTTGACGCAGTTCAAGAGAAGACAGTGCCGTTGCCCGCAATAGCCTATGTTAATGGCGACCATTTTCTCGTCTTTGAAGCGGTGCAGGGTGATGGGGTACGCATCTCGGATTCTGCGAGTAAGTATAACCCGCACCTTTCATGGGAAGAATTATCCGATATTTGGGAGGGAGAGTTGCTCATTTTTGATGCTGAAGGACACTCTTCAACACGCGAACCTGCGCCACTCGCGTTTGCGCCCGAATCAGAATACAATTTTGGGGAAGCCCTTGGTGGAAGTGAAGTCAGACACAACTTTACTATACAAAACATCGGACAGCAACCATTGTCGATTCTTTCGATGACCGAAACGTGCGCATGTACCGCGGCAATGGTCTCACAACGCGATATTCCAGCAGGGGCCAACGCTACAATTGAAGCGGTGCTTAAAGTTCCATCTGAAAACACTCTGGTTGAAGAGAGTATCTCCGTTTTTACTAATGACCCGCGGCAAAATACTGTGGTACTCAGGTTTAAAGGGCGGGCGTTTGTCCCACTGAAGACATTCCCGGAACGTCTTGCCTTTGGCAATCAGGAACTCGTCCAAACTCCATTGATAAAAAGAATCTCCTTGCATTTACGAAGCGAGGTTGAGATTCTGGGAGTGAGAACCGACTCCGAACATCTCCGTGCAATCCTCAGTGAAGGACAACTTCCGCATGTCGAATTGCAGTTGTTGCCGACCATGCCGATTGGTCAGTTTTCTCATCACCTCTTGGTGGATTACCGGTATGCAGGTAAAGAAACGACGCACGATGTTTCTGTTTTTGGAGAAGTTTTGGGTGCGTTTCGAGTGCTGCCGAAACGGTTCTTCTTTGGAATGGCAAAATCCACGGAAACGGTTTCCAAAACTGCCACCATCTCCTCAATCAATGACCAACCCTTCAAAATTCTGTCCGTGGTGCCGAGTGTGCAAGCGGTGGTTGCCACCGCTACAGAGTCTACAGATCGAAAAAGTTTCCGTATCACCGCAACTATTAACTCTAAATCTCCGCCCGGCGAATTGTCAGGTGAAGTTGTAATCAAAACTAGCAGTACCCTCCAACCGACGCTTCGCATTCCATTTTTCGGTATCATCGGTGAATAAAATTGGGTCGGCACGGAATCGTTCTGATACTTGTTGGGGTTATTACTTTAACCTTCCTTCCTCGCGCTCTTTCTCTTGATACCAGTTGGTCCTCGGATGAGACCTATTGGCTTTTTAACTCTCAAGAATTCTTCCTTTCCACTCTCGGTGCGGATTTTTCCTCCACTGCCGAATCTTATCACCCCGGTATCACAACCATGTGGCTCGGTGGCATAAGTTTGTGGACGAAATATAAAGGCGCACTATCTGCCGCACCTGTGCTTCGAAGCCATCCGTTTCTATCTCCATCAAACCTCGCCCGGGCGCGTTTAACGATTGCCCTCATAACAGCGTGCAGTATCGTAATCGCCTACTTTCTGGTAAAGAAGTTATTCGGATTGCGAATTGCCGCCTTTGCCGGTATCTTTCTGGCGGTTGACCCGCTCTTCCTCATCCAGTCGCGTCGCTTAATCACCGATGCTCTCGCCACGGCTTTTCTCCTACTGGCAATCCTCGCACTCCTGATATTTGTAGAAAAGCTGGGGCATCGCCGTTACCTTGTAATCTCGGCAGTATGCTTCGGTTTGGCATGCCTCTCAAAAAGCAGCGCTTTGGTTCTCGTGTTGTTGCTCCCTTTTCTCGTCGCATTTTCCGCAGCCGAGACCAATCCGGCAGTTCAATTTTCCAGAAATATCCACGCTTTTTTAACATGGATTTGTATAGCATTTCTAACGTTTATTGTATGTTGGCCCGCGCTGTGGGTTTACCAACTGCCAATCGGTGGCGTTCCCGTTTCCGTGATTGTCGTACCTTGTCTGATTGGAATAGCGATTTGGTCAGGAGTTAAGTTGAACCACCTTACTGTATCGGCAGATATTGTCACTGCACGGGACGCGGCAAAATCAGGTTTGCTAATTATCGGAATCGGACTCGCCGCTGTCGCATTCGTAGCCTACAAAGCCGCTCTACCCTTTGTAGACCGTATCCGGTGGGCGTTAACAACCGAACATGATGTTCTCCATTACTTCTTGGGTGAAATCGCCTACGATCCGGGTTGGCTATTTTATCCCCTGATGTTGTCGATTAAAAGCGCTCCGTTAACACTCCCCTTAGCTGTGGTTGGCGCTGTGCTCTTATGGCGGGTGCGGAAGCAATCTCAATACGCCAGCACCTGCCGGATGTACACGCTGCTGTCCGTTTTTGTCGTTCTTTTTACGCTATGTATGTTGGTCTGCGCAAAGAAATTCAGTCGCTACCTATTGCCGGTCTTCCCGATTCTCGATATTCTGGCGGCGATTGGATTGTCTCTACTGATTGATAAAATTACTGCACTAGGTGTTGCCAAGTCACAGAATGGAAAGAGCCAAGCCAGCATCGAGAAACCGAGTTTTTTGAAAAAACTCGGTTTCTGTAATACACGATGGCACGTTTGGAAAATTGCCGGTGTAACGGTTATAGCGCTCGTTTTCGTGATTCAGGTGTTTCCCGTACTACGACTTCACCCCTACTACGGCACATACTATAACCCTCTCTGGGGTGTGGCCGGTATTACCAGAATCTGCACTACCGGGGATGCCTCCGGTTTGGACCTTGCTGCCGAATACTTGAACCAAAAACCAAATGCCGAAGGCCTAGTGGTGCATGTTTCTCCTCTATCAGCCGAGTTGTTCGGATACTACTTCAAAGGGACATCGTATCGACGCGATAGAAACCCCGGTATATCTACTCCCGATTACGAGGTAGCTTATATTCGGGATGTCCAAATTAAGCGCGTGAATCTCGACGCCATAGACGGTACCCTTGAACATGTCATTCGTTTGAACAATGTTGACTACGTGTGGATTTACAAGCTTTAAAATACGGCACAGATTCGGCATTGCTCCGTGAGAGGATTTTATGAATCGGAGGTAGAAGGTTGAAAACGGTAAAAGAGGTATCATCGATTCGGATTAGGCAATTCATCCTCGAAATGGCAAAACGGGCAAACGTGGGACATATCGGATCGGCGTTGTCAATTGCCGACATCATTGCCGCGCTTTACGAAAATGTATTACAGATTGCCTATCCCGATGCCTCCAACCGCGATCGTTTTATCCTCTCCAAAGGACACGCGGCGATGGCGCTTTACGCCGCGGTATATCTGAAGGGATGGCTCACCGAAGAAACCCTCGAAACGTATTGCATGGATCCGGCGGCGAGTGAAAGCAGAGAAGATTCAACTCATCACTCGCTACTCTGCACTCGCCACTGCCTAGGTGTTCACCCCGAGCACACCATCCCGGGCGTTGATTTCTCTACAGGCTCATTGGGGCACGGATTGGCGATTGGCGCGGGCGCCGCATTGGCGGCGCGACTTGAAGGCTGCGTCCGTCGTGTCTTTGTACTAATCAGCGATGCCGAGTGTAATGAGGGATCGATTTGGGAATCGGTAATGTTTGCGGCACACCATCGACTTTCCAATCTCATTGCAATCGTGGATCTAAACGGTCAACAGGCATTCGGTTATACTGACGATGTGTTGTCTCTCTCCCCTATATCAGAAAAGTGGAAAGCTTTTGGCTGGGATGTGCACGAGGTCGATGGTCATAACGTCGGCGCGATGACGGCGACAATTGAAAAACTCGACACAATTTCCGGCTGTCCTCATATATTAGTTGCCCGCACCACTTTTGGTAAAGGAGTCCCCTACATGGAAAATCAAATCAAGTGGCACTATTTGCCAATGTCCGACACTGAATACCAACAAGCTGTAGAGGAAGTGGAGAGTGGTAAGTGACGAGTGGAGAGAAGAAACGGGAGCGTTTAACTCATCACTCTCCACTTGGCACTAATCACTGGGTTTATGAGGCATGCATTTGTTGAAACGCTTCTCAAGCTAGCTGGCCAAGATGAACGGGTTTTGCTCTTAACCGGGGATTTGGGCTATACGGTTCTTGAGTCGTTTGCTGAAAAATTCTCGAATCGCTCGGATTCACGTCACAATCGCTTTTTTAACCTCGGCGTAGCTGAACAGAATATGGTTGGAGTGGGAACAGGACTCGCCGAGGCGGGTTATATTCCTTTCCTCTATTCCATCGCGACCTTTGCGGCGATTCGACCTTACGAGTTTATACGCAACGGTCCCATTTTGCATCGGTTGCCAGTGCGAATCGTGGGTGTCGGAGGCGGATTCGAATACGGCACGGCAGGGATGACTCACTGGGCGCTTGAAGATGTCGCCTTAATGCGGACACAGCCGGGGATGACTGTTGTCGCACCGGCTGACCACCTGCAGACTCGCGCTGCGCTGTTGGAAACCTGGGATATGCCGGGGCCTGTTTACTATCGCCTCGGCAAGGATGACAAGACCACAATCCCCGGGTTGGATGGGCGTTTCGCACTTGGACGCCCCCAACTTATCCGCAAAGGTTCCGACCTCTTGATTATCACGATGGGGAGCGTGACGAGTGAGGTCACGAAGGCTGCCAACGCGTTGTCTGGAATGGGCATAGAATGCACGGTAATAGTGGTCTCAAGTCTCAACCCCGGTCCGATTGACGATCTGGTGGACGTTTTGCCTTGCTTCTCGGTTGCAATGACGGTTGAAAACCATTATCGGGCTGGCGGTCTTGGTTCGGTAGTGTCAGAGATTATTGCCGAGCACGGAATAGGATGTCGAGTTGTCAGGTGCGGCATCGAAAGAGTGTTGGATGGCGTATCCGGTGGGACCGACTATTTGCGTCACATCCATGGACTTTCAAGCGAGGCACTGGTGAAAAAGGCAGTCGAGGGCATAGCGTAATGGAGAGCGGCAAGCAGAACGAATCGTGTAATGTTACTGGTACCACTCACAGATGTTTAGCCTCAATGGTGGCTAATCGACCGGACGTCCAACTCATTGAACGCTTTCAGGCAGGAGACTCGGAAGTTTTCGATTTGTTGTATCTGCGCTACTATGACCGCATTTACGGCGTTATTCGCTCAATTATTTCAAATCGGGAAGATGCTCTTGATATAACGCAGGACGTTTTTCTCAAGGCATATCAGGGGCTTGGGAATTTCAAGAGAACATCTCAGTTCTACAGTTGGATCTACCGCATTACAATAAATCGCTGCATAGATTTCATACGACGACGGTCGAGACACAGCGTACTATGCGACAATCCCGTATCCGATGAAGAGTTCTACCCTCACGAAGCCAATCGTCACTTGTTAGCCCCCTCAAAGGCAGTTGAAAATGAAGAATTCCGCATATATCTGCAGGGTGCCGTAATGGAATTGACTCCCAAGCAAAGAGAGGTTTTTATTTTGAGGTATCGCGAGGAACTACCGTTGAAGGAAATTGGAATCAAAATGGGGCGGTCAATTGGCACGGTCAAGGCACATCTCTTCCAATTACATCACAACTTGCGGGAACTGCTTCTTCCGTATCTGAAAGTAGATTCTCGGTGAAAACCCGCCAACTCACGTCAATTGTGCTTCCGGTTTACAATCAAGCGGATCATATCGGCGATGTCGTCAAGCAATTCGAAGCAATACTCCCGCACATTTTCCACGAGACAATCTTGGTTGTGAACGGGTGCAAAGATGAATCGCTCGATGTTTGCCGCGCGCTTGCGGCACAATATGAAACGGTACGGACAACCTACAGCGAACAGCCGGGGTGGGGACACGCCGTAAAATTGGGCTTAAAGGCGGCGAAGGGGGATGTGCTGTGCTATACAAATGCGGCGCGAACTCATCCATCCAATCTCAAGCAGTTCATTCATACCGCGATCGACAATCCCGCGATGGTCGTCAAAGCGCGCCGTCGCCGCCGCAGACCCCTACGTCGCCAATTAGGCTCTTTGCTTTATAACCTTGAATGCCGCGCCTTATTTGCCCTCCCCACGTGGGATGTCAACGGCACCCCGAAGGTCTTTCGACGCGATATCTACACCGCCATCAATTTGGAGTCCGATGACGATCTCATCGATCTCGAATTTAACGTCAAGTGCAAGCGCTTGGGAGTTCCAATCCTAGAAATTCCAATTGATTCACGCGACCGGCATGGCGGGAGGTCCACAACGGACGTCCGGTCAGCATTGCGCATGTACCGAAGGGTTTTTCATAACTGGAAAAATTGGAAATCATGGAGTCCACGCTCGAGTTGATCTTGCGCGACCCGGCTGAAGTCGTCAGCCAATGGGGTGATGCCGCGAAGATAGACTCCAAATTATTACGGCACACTACGCATGGCGACTGGTGGGGAATCCTAGCCGAGAGCGGTATCACGCTGCTCGTGACCAGAGAATATGAGCACTTGGTGATGGCAGTACACGCTGCTGAACGCGTGCCGGCGATTTCCTATATGCCGTTGCCTCATCCTTCCGGACTCGTCGTGAATCGAAGTTCTTGGACGGTTCACATCGCCTCTACGCGGAATCCAAATCAGGTTTTCGACCTGTCCCCAGTTGCCGGTAGGCTCAACCGGCGCGACATCAAAGGTCGGGGGGTAGCCGGCAATCCACTTGTCCCGATTCGCTCACGATTTTATCCGGGATGTCTCTATCTGCACGATTTGGCTATAATCAGCGGGGATTTGTACGCCAATGCGGTCGGCGAAAATTCGGTGGTGCGATTACGCGAGAACGGCGGTTATCAACGGGTGTGGTGGCCCCGTTGCGTGGAGACAGGAGATGGTCGAGGTTTTGAACAAAATTACCTTCAGTTAAACTCGATAGCCCCCGGGTCGAACTTGGAGACCTCTTACTTTTCAGCTTCAGGTGAAAAACCTTCTCGCCGACGTCCCGGCCATCTGAACTACCCGGTAGACCGGCGGGGCGTGATCTTTTCGGGGAAGACACGGGAACCCGTGGTGCGCGGTTTGACACGTCCGCATTCGACGCGTTTGTCTCATGGGCGCTTATGGTTGGACAATAGCGGGTATGGTGAATTTGGTTTTGCCGAAGAAGGCGATTTCGAGCCGATTGTGCGGCTGCCGGGATGGACGCGCGGACTTGCCTTCCATCAAAATATTGCCTTTGTCGGCACATCTCGTGTGCTTCCGCGTTTTCGTCAGTATGCACCGGGTTTGGATTTGGCGCGGAGCGTCTGCGGTGTTCATGCTGTAGACATTGGATCCGGTAAAGTGCTCGGCAGTTTAATCTGGCTCCATGGAAATCAAGTCTTTGCCCTTGATTGGATGCCCAATGACGTAACTTGCGGTTTCCCTTTTCGCATTGGCTCGAAGCGGGCAATTCGCCGGGAAAAAGCGCTCTTTTATAGTTTCAAAACCAAGTGAGCGACCAATAGTCCAAGTAAACAACAGTCGTAACTGTTTAGTCTACTGATTTATTGCACCGGCGTAGAAAACCGCTTACGAGTTTAGGCGATCTTTCGGGATGTGTCTGAAGGGTTACGCCTTGCAGGCGCCCCTTGTCAGCCATTAACTACTGCTTGAAGGTTCGTAGTAGTGCAATTCATTGCACGTCTTGTGGCTTTAAGATTTTTGCTAGTCACTAATCACTAGCCACTAAACACTTTCCAAAAGTCTTTACTGGACACTGACCACTGACCACTAACCACTGGCCACTGCTTTTCACTGTTTCTATGGCTCGTGTCATTATCACCGGCGGAACAGGTTTTGTCGGTGCAAACTTAGCTAGGCGCTTGTTGCACGAAGGACATGAGGTGAACCTGTTGGTTCGTCAGGGGTACACCTCTTGGCGCCTCAATGACATAGGTTCCAATCTGCGTCTACACACGGTAGATTTGGGTGACAAAGATTCCCTGATTCACATTGTGGGCAAAATCCGTCCGGATTGGATTTTTCACCTTGCCGCGTATGGCGGAACTGCGTCACAAAACGATTGTCACCGGATGGTCGAGACGAATATCGTCGGGACAGTCAATTTGGTTGAGGCATGTCTCAATGTCGGGTTTCAGGCGTTCGTGAATACGGGATCATCGTCGGAATACGGGTTTAAACATAGTGCCCCTTCCGAAACGGAATGGCTGGAGCCGAATAGCCATTATGCGGTGACCAAGGCGTCCGCTAGTCTATTCTGCCGTTACACGGCGCAGAGTCAAGGCGTTCACATTCCCACGTTGCGACTCTATTCGGTTTATGGTCCCTTGGAATCCCCGAACCGTTTATTGCCCAAACTCATCACACTGGGTTTGGAGGGGAAGTTACCGCCGCTGGTCAGTCCCGAGACCGCCCACGATTTTGTCTATATTGACGATGTATTTGACGCCTATATTCTCGCCGCAAAAACCCCCGGTCAAGAACCGGGGGCGATATACAATGTCGGCACGGGGATTCAGACGACGCTGCGCGAAGTTGTGGAAGTTGCACGGCGAACCATGGGAATCACAGTTGAACCGGTGTGGGGTTCAATGCCGTCTCGACGGTGGGACACGGACAGGTGGGTTGCGGACAATCGAAACATTGAGAAAGCATTGGGTTGGCAGCCGCGGCACACATTCGAGGAGGGATTTCGCCAAATGCTAAACTGGCACAAAAATGGGAAACGCGGATCTGCGTTCAGTAGCAGAGGAGAATGATGAATAATGCAAGAATCGCAAAAGATTGTTGATTCCAACTCCCCACTCTCCGCTAGCCACTCGCCACAGTCTTTCCGTTTATTGATGCTCAGCGCAATGTACGAAAATGGAGGGAACGTAACCCATAGGCTGCTTGACGGTCATCCCCAGATGTTCGTTTATCCCTTCGAGTCGCAGTTGGGGACGAAGTTGGTAGTTGACCATCTCACCTCAATGTTCCCCGTAAAATACCGTTGGCCCCTCTTTGCCTTGGATGCCACCCCTTTCCAAGACTACAAATCAATTATTGACGAGGAGTGCAAAGTTCGAGCGCGGACGCCTCATGTGAGCAAATTCCGACATGTCTCCTTTGATTTCTCGGATGACGAGCGATGTGACCGCTATTGCACCCACGCCAAAGAAACCGGGCGCTCACGCGCATACAATGTCGCCAACTTTTTTCGAGCCACCTTTGACGCTTGGAAAGATTACCGGCGCACCGGGAAGGAAATCTTTTACGTCGGTTACAGTCCAATCATTGTGATTGATACCGAGAAGATTCTTCAAGATTTCCCTGACGCACACTTGTTGCACATTGTGCGAAACCCGTGGTCAGCTTATGCCGACACCAAGAAGCGTCCCGTGCCGTTGTCTCTTGCGAACTACATGCTTGGCTGGACGGTGAATCAATATCACGCACTGTTCTTCCGTGAGAAATACCCTGAGCGCGTGCATATCGTTCGTGCGGAGGATGTGATGGATAACCCGTCGGAAGCTCTGGGAACGGTGTGCGAAAAACTCGGTTGTTATTCTTCCGAATCACTGAAAACTGCTACCTTCAATGGTATTGAACTCGGAGAGGTTTATCCGTGGGGCACGATTCGTCAAGCGACCACTGCCGCGAATCGCGCTACCGCAGCGGAACTTTCGGAGGCAGAGCGTAACGAAATCCGAAGCCGCGCGTGGCAATACTTGGAAGATTTCGACTACAAGAGTTTTATTTGAGCAACTTCCAAGAAAAACTTACATGTCAATCTAGGCCCAACCGCTCCTGCTGGATTGGCAAATCCAGCAGGTTCTTATGCATCCATTAAGTTCCGAGTCTTTCGTATCGGAGGATTGAGAATGGTGTGAAAAGAAATCTTCCAACCTTCCCCACTTCCATCCTTCCAATCCTACTCTTCCCAGTCAATGCGGAAGATAAACTTTTACGTTAAAATGAGCTTGGATCGGTAACACAAGCAATGCTTCACTGTCCCAAATTCATGGCGAAATATCACGACTTCTGATTGCTCTCGCTAGACACTATAAACACAACTCGCCTGCCGAGACCTATTAAATTTCCACCGACCTCGCCCACCTCAATGTCAATTTCGTCTTAATTCCGGATTCGATCGGAGACATCTCCCCCGAACTCAAGCATTTGACAAAACCTTCGGGTGGATGTTAGTGTGATATCGAATCGAGAAATGGCATGAATATAACCGAGAAAGGAAACATACAATGATTGAGATTGAGGGGATTGTACCCGTGGTGCCCACCCCTTTCGACAATGACGGGAATATTGATGAAGAGGGACTACGTAGGCTGATTGACTTTTGTGTGGCGGAAAATGCCAGTGCTGTTTGCCTACCCGCCTTCGCGGGCGAGTTTTACAAACTCTCCGATCAGGAACGGAATGATGTGGTGCGAATCGCTGTCGACCAAGCAGCCGGGAGAATTCCTGTAATTGGACAAGCAAACCATCCATCATCGCAAGTCGCGCTGGATCTCGCACATCGCATAGAGGCGTCGGGGGTTTCGATGATTAGCATGGCAACGCCTCGAGTTTTCCCGCTGACCGAAGATGACCTGCTGCGCTACTTTCGCGCGATCTGCCAAAACATCGGTGTGCCGCTGCTGATTCAGGACTTTAATCCGGGAGGTGCGACCGTTGGCGCCGATTTCGCTCAGCGGCTCCACACCGACTGCCCCAACTTTCAATATCTTAAATTGGAAGAACCGATGATGGCTGCCAAGGTGCAGGGTATCCTTGAAGCTACTCAGGGCAAGGTTGGTGTACTGGAAGGTTGGGGTGGGCTTTATATGATGGAACTCATTCCCGGTGGGATATGCGGCGTCATGCCTGGTGTGCCGCTGTTGCGTGTGATGAATGAGATATACTGGAAGCGTAAGCAGGGTGAGGATGAGCAGGCGTACGGTGCTTATCAAAGCATCCTACCGTTCATTGTCTTTACCTTGGGGCATCTTGAACTCTTCCTGCACGTGGAGAAGCGGCTGCTAATGGAAATGGGATTGATTGCCTCCGCTCATGTGCGTGATGCAACCATCCACTTAGACTCTCATACCGAGGCATATGCGGAGTGGATGATTAAGCAGGTATTGCCGCTCGTGACGTGACAACCTCATTATTGACCATCGTTCGATGGAGGTAATTGTCGTTATTAAGCGTGTTCAAACGCTCCCCCGGTCAATCTTGATAATCAAAGAGGATTTGAATATGAGTAGACATCTTTCCAAGCTGTCAGAAGTTGCGTCTTTTGTAGGAGCGATCTCCAGGTCGCGACATGCGTTCCCTGTAGGTGCGATCAAGTGAACGAATAGTGAACGCGATAGAGATCCCTTTCCAACCGCACCTACCGCCAGACGCTTGAAAACACGCAATTTTCATCAGCGTCAAGTATAGATTGACAACTTAACACGTATATGGTATATTGTAACAGACCAGTCGTCATGGCGGCGGAACTTTATTTTTCTGTTAGCATTTTGTTAGTATTACGATTCCTGAGAACCCGCTCCGGCAAAGGAATTCTCCATTTCAGAAAATGCTAACACGCCGCTTAAATCGACGCTCCGAAAAACGAGGATCTAAGCGTTCATTGTGACAAGAGATGACCGTATGTGGAAACATATTGAGCACAGCAAATTTGTAGACGCATCATTACTTTCTAACCGGCTATCCAGGTGTTCCTCAAAAAAGTGGGGTGAAATATGTGCGCGGACTTTAGCGAACTTTAGCGAAGTGTGCCGCACACGGCTTCGAGCCACGCCCGGCAAGGCTTCAAGCGCAATTTCAGAGCTTGTTGAAAAAATCCGCTCTAATTTCGACGGCGTCACTGTAAACGAGACCCGGGGCCCGCTTGCCATCGCGCGTTCCGTTAAACCCATATTGGCAAATCCAGCAGGTTCTTATGCATCCATTAAGTTCCGAGACTTTCGTATCCGAGGATTGAGAATGGCGTGAAAAGAAATCTTCCAACCTTCCGCTCTTCCATCCTTCCAATCCTACAGGTTCAAAGTCCTAAATCAATGTCATAATCCACACTTAACTCCGAAGAACCCAGTTTATGTACTGTTATTCAATAACGAAATGGCATTAGTAAGGGGTGCCAACGCATACCGGCGCACCGGTTATGCGTACGGTCCCGGCTTTCGGTACGACAAACACACGGACACAGTCAATTCCGTGTCCCGGGTGTTGCTTGGTAGAGTTCAGCGAAGGCTCCCTCCGCTCAGGGTCTTCATGTTTCCAAGTCTTATAGGGTTTTGCGTAAATCAGATTCGCGTAATTTCCGCCCTCCTCGTATTGGTAATGCCACCCGTTTTTCCCTTGGGTGCCGCTAAATCCTTTTGAAGCTTGGTAGACGGTTCCATCTTCATACCTTATCGTCGGATCCCAATAGGTACTATCATGCGGCGTGCCATTGACCATGTTCACGTGGAAAAATATCTTATCGCCCGAACTGACCTCCACCTCGAAATCGTGATGTTGTCTGTCTGCACTGTCTTTACAATATGTCCAGCCGTCTTCTGGCCAAATCTGTTCATCGTTCTTCAATATCTTTAGATTGACGCCGTCTCCACGTCTTGGTCTCGCGACATATAGCGCGTGACGCTCACTAGCCGGTGCGAAAATGTATTTCATTAGAAACCGCGAATCCTCGGTCACCTGTTTTGATCGAATCTCTTGGTCGAATTTTTGATTCAGTTTGACTTGATCCTTCATGTGACCGTGATCGCCGTGGTCCCTAGTCGTGCGAAGACTGAAGTAGTTCGCCATGCACATCAGAAAAACAGCACATACCATAACCGTCTCAAATGCCTTAGACCTGTTTCGACGACTGAGTAGCGAGAAGACAATCAGAAGTCCAATGATGAGAATAAGAGTGGCGCTTTGGTAATAGTACCCACCTCTCCAAATGTCTGCCCAGGCAAGCGGGGTGTGACGCATATAAAGAAGCATTATCATAAAGACACAGAAAACGAAGGCAGTTATTAGCATTAATACGAGCGCGACACGATCCGCTAAGCCTTGCCGTGAATTTTCATTGGCATTGGCGGAGGTGCCCGGAGTTTTCTTTATTGCCGAGATTGTAATAAGGATGTATGAAGCCAGCGCAAACCCCCGAGACAGGAAAGAGCCATCCCAGATATTGCCAAACGCTAACTGAAGCTGAAGTACGGTCAACTTAAAGCCGTTCCAAATACCTCGCATGTATGAGGCTTGGTCGTGCAGCAGGAAGAAGCTCAATGACGACCAACCTCGAAAAGGAGGATGCCCCCGGACGGCATTAATGATGTATGGACACAACAGATAGTCCCAGCAGAGATAGAAGCCGAAAGCTACGCAGAACGCAACTGCAAAATGTATTAGGTGGCGGAATGCACCTCCATGGCGGCGACGAATGACTGTTATCAAAAGGCTCAATCCAATCAGCCACAAACCAATCATTACGTTCTGCTTGTCCGTGATAAATGACATAAAGGCGCCCAAACTCAGTAGAATGTAGGGGACTAAACCTCGTGGCTTGTGGGTCGGTTTTAGCCAGCGAATCAGATAGAATATCCAGAGCGCTGCCCAGAACGCCGCCATAATCTTACCGCATCGGAAATACACGCGGTGCATCACAAGAAGCTGGGGTGAAAGTGGAAACAGCATCGCCAGCGCCGCGCACGATGTTCGTCGAAACGTCGGCAGCAACTCTCGAATAATGAAATACAGTACAATTGTGGTAAGAATAACGAAGGCGATTTGCGAAATGCTGCGAAAGCCGTACGAAAAGAAAGGGATTTTGTTGAGCAGTATCACCATGTGAGCGTCAACATACTCAAAGACATAACTCAGTTCTCGCGCCTGATAGTTATCCCAGTCGGTAGGGGTAGGTTCAAAAAATTTCGCGACCTCGCTCCAGAAACCGCCCGTTGGGTTGCCGTAGAACGTCATGAAGGTTTCGGTTTCAGTATGAATCACGGGCCGGGTGTCTTTTACATTGGTGCACCACATCCCGATCATAATGATTAACATTACGGCAAACACGAGCCGCAGTTTATCACTGAAATATCTGCCTAACGTTGGTATTATCGTGTCCATTTCGATTGTTTCTTCAAACGTGCAGTTTTGAGGTTAATACCACCTTTTCTCTAGACATTAAGACTGGTGTGGAGTAAGATAGAATAGGATTTAGAGCGATATATGCATTGAATATTCTCGCATCTATCCCCATTCTGCCAGAAAACCGTAACTGTTTAGTGCATCGTTTGGTTCGCAGTATTACAGTTCGTCGCACGACCGGTCTGGGCATGTATGCCCCCGATTAGCTGGAATTGGCATTGTACTTCCCTACTCGGCGCGTTCCCTGCCCCCGCTCGGTCTGAATTGGCAAATCCAGACCGATGGACTAAACATTTACAGAAAACCTTCTAAAAGTTAAGGAGTAGCTTATGAAGTTAACTCAAGATCAACTTGACGCTTTTTATCATGACGGTTATATCATGGTTGAGGATCTCTTCGACCCGGATGCGATGGCAGCCGCATTGCGTGATATGGAGCACATCTTTTACGGCAAATCCTTCGCTGAATACCTCGCGGATTTGGATAAAACCGGAAAAGCAGATTCCGTGGAACCGACAGTCACCAATGTTGTTGCGCATTACGGCGACACGGAGCATGGCCGCGCGCAGTTTCCAACAGGATTTGACGCGCTGGATCGGCTGATTGAGAACGAAGATTATCTTGACGTATTCGCCCAGTGTCTTGGTACGGATGACGCGAGTTACTGCAATGCCCACCTATTCATGCGATCGGGGCCGACGGACGAGCGCTACCCGGAACACCCGTGGCAAGGCTATCACGCCGATCACGGCACCAATACATTCCTGCCGTTAAGTAAAGCAATCGGTTCATTTGATTACGTCAACAGCGGAGTTTATCTTCACGATGTCGATGACGATGGCGCTCCCATGCACGTGATTCCCGAATCACATCGACAGGCGGCGGATGTATACCTGCGTTTAGGGGGTGGGCTAGAAGACATTCGGAAAGTTCCGGAATTCGCCAAACCGGTACCCACCACCGCTAAGGCAGGCAGCGCTCTATTCTATTCGTCCTATCTCATACATGCTGCCATACCCTTTGAAAACAAGCGGAAACAACGCGCATTTTGGACGCTATCCATGGCGCGCGGAGACACGAGTCGCTGGACCAAGTTAGCGAATCCTTGGAGCGGACCGGAGCAACAGTTCTTTCAGCCGTTTTGGGAGAAGACAACAGCACGTGTCCGTACGCTATTCGGTTGGCCCCCACCCGGGCACCCGTATTATTCGGAGACAACTTTGAAGGGAATCGCGGTGCGGTTTCCAAATATGGACTTGACGCCGTACCAGACGTAGAACAATGTGGCATAAAGCGATTCTTCTCTATTTTAACTCGTCACGTTGGTCATACTCTTGGTTCTTGGCTAACCACATGTCGGGCGAGATCAGGGTAGATTTGGTCGTGAATCTCGTTCGCTTGGTGGAGATGAACCCTCCGGTTTTCGTCAGCCGTGTCTATCATGGTAGCGTGGTACATGCCGGCGCCGGTCTTGTACTTATAACCTCCGGGTGAGTGTATACGCACATATTCGCGCGCGCGTTCCATGTCGTCCGAGGTCTTTGCATGGCGGGTACAGTTCATGGTGAACATCCGCCGCCGGTTTCCACCGCCAAATGAGGCGTGATATAAATCGTGATTAAAAATAACGATGTCGCCGGGATTTGTCTCAACGGCAATGCTGCCGGGGAACTCCGAGCGCGGGACGCCGAATAGCTCCATGGAGTTGTTCACATCGATTTTTTCCTTGCGCACAAAATGGTCCGGTCGATGGGAACCCGGAATTAGGCGAAGCGCCCCGGATTCACGAGTAAGGGGATCAAGATAGAACGCCGTTTTGGCAGCGAATAGTTGACCCCAGCCTCCATCGGGGTGCCAACCGGTGTCGCCGCTATAATAATTTCCGTCGCCGCTGCAGTAGTTAAAGTCTTCACCCAGAACGCTTCCGATAAGTCCAAGTATTTCCGGGTGATCGAGCAGCCTGCACATGTCCGGGTGGCGTTCAATAGGCCCCAAAAACATCGTTCGAGTCGAACCATCATGGTTTCTGCCACCGCCGCAATTTTGAATCGACCATTCGAATCCTTGAATGATGTTCTCCGTTTCATCCTGTGAAAACAGTTGTGGAATCATCAGATACCCGAAGGTATCAAAAAAGTCCAACTGTTCTTGAGTCAGTTTCATTCGTGTTGTCTCCTTAGGAAATTAGCGTTGGTATTCATCTCTAGATTCACGACTTATGGACTTCCGTTTGTTACGGTTTGGGTTATAGCGCGTAAAACCAAAGGGGATTGACGCATCTGGTCACTCTCGTAGAATCGTGGTTGACGCAATCAAAATACACGTGCCTTCTATTATAATGCAGGTGAATTTGAATTACAACGATTTACGGTTGTGAAATTCGCCTTTTTCAGGTCCCGGGAGGTACAATTTATGGAGGAAGGAAATCCTTTGCAATCACACGAAGGCGGCAATCTTGAGAATTACGTAGATAATCCTCTACCGGTGTTGGAAGCCACAGGCATTGAGATGTCTCAATCCGCGTGGTGGGATGGCTTGAGAGAGTGGATGGAAGGGAAGTTTTCTGATTCCGGACTGCCTCCCTTTTCATTTGAATACGATGGCGTGAGTTCAGGAGAGATTCTAACTACTTGGGACTTTTCAATAAACGAAACTTCGCTGGATGAGAAGCGAACTCTACAAACGGTAACGTACACCGAAAAACAAACGGGTCTTGAAGTTCGGTGTGAAGTAACGCTTTTCGTGGACCATCCCGCGGCCGAATGGGTAGTAAAATTCAGAAATACCGGAGAATGTGACACGCCGATTATCGCCAATATCCAGGCACTGGACACCGTGCTACGTGACGATGCAGATGACTTTAAGCTGCATTATACGTCGGGTGCGAAGGAGGGAGTCGCCGCCGGTACAGCGGATTTTGGTCCGAACGTCAGAGAGTTGGCAACTGACTCTACTCTGGAAATGTCTTCAATGCACGGAAGATCCTCGTGGGGTGACAGTCTACCTTTCTTCAATCTTGAAATGTCAAACCACGGTGTCATGATTGCCATCGGTTGGACGGGGCAATGGCTGGCAAGTTTTTCGCGAGACTCACAATCGGTGCGTGTATGCGCCGGAATGGAGCGAACGCACCTCAAGCTTCTGCCCGGAGAAGAGATTCGCTCTCCACGGATGTTACTTCTCTTCTGGCAAGGTCATCGAATCTACGGACAGAACCTGCTTCGTCGAATACTACTAGCCCATTACTATCCACAAAGGGATTGCAAGCCGATGCCGGTGCCGTTGTTGGCAAGTTCGATGGGGATGTACCAAGAAGCATTTGGTGCGACCGAACAAAACCAAATCGAATATGCGTCTGCATTTTCGCCGCTTGGATTTGAATATATCTGGATGGACGTGGGCTGGCAAATCAAAAGCCCGGGGGTTTCCCACATCGGACCTGCCGACCCTGAGCGTTTTCCCAACGGACTCCGAGCGATATCCGACGCGCTGAGGAAAATGAATATGGGTCTACTTGTCTGGTTTGCTCCCGAATATCAGGGTGGAAGCACGTGGATGGAGCGTGAACACCTTGAACTGTTTCTTACCGTCAAAGATAAAGAGGTCACGGGGCTTCCGCCATTCAGAATGCTGGACTACGGGAATCCCGAGGCGCTTACGATGATAACCGATTACATTTCGAATCTGATTGCGGAAGAAGGGATTGGCATTTACCGGCAGGACGGGCCAATCGGCGCGAACTTGACATACCCCGATGGACGACCATATCCGCACGGGCAACCGCTCCAGTGGTGGAGAGATGCGGACGCACCGGATAGACAAGGAATTGCCGAAATTCGCTATATTGAGGGCATGTATTGGTTTTGGGACGAACTTCGCAGGCGAAATCCGGGACTGATTATCGATATGTGCGGCGGCGGCGCTACGCGCATAGACCTGGAGGCTATGTCTCGCTGTTTTTATCTGTGGCGCTCGGACCACAACCATCCCGGCTTTGAACCGAACGACTATCAATCGCAAACCTATGGTCTCAGTCAATGGGTACCATCAACCGCAACCGCCAGCGGCTACCCCGACACCTATTCATTTCGCAGCTCAATGAACGCCGGTATCGCAGCCGCGTGGAATCCGTTTCAACCGGAGCTAGAGCAGCGCTGGCCCCTGGCGTTTCCCGTCAATCAGGAGGAACCCTACGAACTAAAAACAGTGCCGCGCAAAACTGTCGACGATGAAGACAACGTAGGTTACATGGTCACCGAGCCGTTTCCGTGGGATACTGCCCGCAAGTTAATTGAGGAATACAAACGCATCCGCCATCTGTTCTACGGGGATTTTTATCCTCTCACGCCGTATACCATATCCCACGACACGTGGTTGGCGTACCAGTTCCACAAGGAGGACTCGGGTCAAGGGATGGTATTTGCGTTTCGCCGCCCCGAATGTTCGCAGCAATCCGCAACACTGAAATTGTGGGGACTTGAGTTGGAGGCAAGCTATAATGTGAACTTTGAAGATCAGAATCTCAAGGTTGTAATGAATGGGAGGGAAATGGCAGAGGGCATTGATGTTTCAACAGACTCTCAGCCGGGATCGTTGCTTGTTACCTATGCCAAGGTTGGGTAGGCTTATACGATGACTGGAATCGTTACAATTCCGAACCGTACGTAACCCAAGTTGCCACCTTTGTAGCACGATCTGTTAGATTGTGCTTCCGGTGCTTAACTCGCGCGCAAACTGACAGTTTGCGCTACGAAGTCTCCGCGATTAATGGGTCAATTTCAATAAAAAACGATGGTACATGTCCATAATCTTGTAAGTATACTCCGCGCCGTCAGAAATTGCGCCTTCTGTAGGAGCGATCTCCAGGTCGCGACCCTTGTACGAAGGAACTCCGATTCCCGACCTTCTGGTGCTACGTAAGTCCTATTAGAAACAATTATCACTGGGAAAAAAGCGCAATAATGCCCAACGCAGAGTATAGCCACTTGCGTTACGTAAGGACGTGTGCTACTCCGTTTGTGGTAGCACTATCCATTGCACGTTTTCTGTTGGAACGATCAAGCGAATGGATAATGAGTGCGATAGTGGATCCTGATAGAAATCCCGTAGAGATTCCTCCAATCCACGACAGGAAGTTGGGAACAGGAGGGCGATCTCTATCGTATGAGGATTTACTATGGAATCTCTATCGCGGTCACTAACCGTTCCCTTGATCACTCGTTATTCACTCGTTTGATATATTCGCTCATTTGATCGCTCCGACAGTGATGATAGAGTGGAAGCAGGCGTTTGGCGGTTAATTTCAATTCACGTAACCGTTTAGTGCATCGTTTGGTTCGTAGTATTGCAGTTCGTCGCACGTCCGGTCTGGGCATGTAAGCCCCCGGTTAGCCGGAATTAGCATTGTACTGCGCTACTCGGCGTGTTCCCTGCCCCGCTCGGTCTGGATTGGTAAATCCAGACCGATGGACTAAACAATTACCAATTCACTAACATACGAGAAGGAGGAAACAATGAAGGCGATAATGATGAACGGAACAACCGGAACCTGCGTGAGTACCATGTTCGTAATAATGATTCTAGCAGGCGCAAGCATTGCCGAATTTAGCCCGGAAGACGTTATCGGGATGTGGCTTTTGGACGATGGGAACGGCGAAGTTGCAAGTGACACATCCGGCAACGATCATGTCGGGCAACTCGTGGGGAACCCGCAATGGGTAGCTGGGAAGTTCGGCGGCGCCCTGGAATTCGACGGGGATGACCGCGTAGATTGCGGCGATATTGACGCCGTTGATGGATTCACGAGCCTTACCGCACTGGCTTGGTGTAGATGGGACGGAGGCGACGGAGGGCTTACGGCGCCTGCACGGGTGGTTAGCAAACAGGACCCGAACAAGGGGGACAAGGGGCCATTTTCACTTGGATCGGGATGGAATGCCCATAAGCTGACATTATGGATTCATTTCGGTAATTGGGCAGGTGTTCACAGCGCAACACACATTGATGATGGCGAGTGGCACCATGTCGCGGGCACTTTCGACGGCAACAGCCTCAGGGTGTATGTTGATGGAGTCGAAGAAGCCGAGCATAATGTCGGAAAGGTCACCGGCGGCTCTACTCCCGAACATGTCGCTATCGGATCCGACGGCTTCGGCAGAGAGTTCTGGAAGGGACTTATTGACGAAGTAGCGCTGTTTAGTGTTGCGCTTACAGAGGACGACATCTCAGGAATCATGGACAATGGACTGTCGCCGCTCTCAGCAGTGTCGGAAATAGGCAAGCTGGCGACAACCTGGGGTAGATTGAAGGGTCGATAGTACCGAATGGATGGTGAGCAGCGAATCTCTATCATACTGGGATTCTATCGGGATTCACTATCGCGCGGGATTTAGTATCAGGATTGGCTATCACAGGGGATTTTCTATCGCCCTCCCTAATCAGTCGGTTGATCGCTATTCGCTCCTTTGATCCCTCGCTATCCACTCGGTTGATCGGTCATAATTCACTCCCTTAGTTCCTGCCTACGGACTTTAGGTGGGACCCCTATAGCACGGGATTCACTATCGCGCCCCTTTCCAGTCACTTGATCGCTAATCGCTCGCTTAATCTCCCTTGAAACATCAGCTTATACTCCAGGCGGCTGAGAATTGCTTATTTTGTAGGATCAAAGGAACGAATAGTGACTGCGATAGAAATCCCGCAATCTCCGAATCGCGACCTAATTAAATCTTGGTAGCGCTCCATTATCCCTGTCGGAATAATTCATTCAGCAAGTAACACTTTCTGGTCGGAGTCCCTTTCCTCGATCCAGAGGATCGAAATGTCAATAGAATACGATATGTCCAAATTTCCGCACTCCAGAGGAGTGCAATGTGGAGTGTTACTTGAGAGCCCCAGAGGGGCGGAAGGTGTATAGAAACTGATTCGACCTACAGCAAAGCCCCAGAGTGAATCAAGCGAATGGATAATGAGCGCGATAGGGATCCCACAGGTGGAAACTGCCGACGTTACCCCATTCTAATCCGTCCGCTTGGTGCTGTCTCTACAATCGGTGAAGCAAGCCTAAAATCTTGAAAAGCGCAATTTCTGACAGCGCACGGTATATATTCAAAAGAGGAGGAAAAAATGTCATTCAACGCTAGACAACTGGCGGGGACAGTGCTTGTCATCTCCCTGTTTATCCAGATGCAACTTGCGGAAATCGGTTACGCCTCTCGCAGAACCAAGATAGCCTTCGCCTCTCCGCGTGACGGGAATTTGGAAATTTGTGTCATGGATGGCGACGGGAGTAACCATAGAAGAGTAACGGTAAATTCAGCAAGGGACGAATATCCGGCATGGTCTCCCGACGGCAAAAAGATTGCCTTTGTTTCCAATAGAAACAATGTAAACAAAGATCGCAAGCAAATCTGGGTGATCGACGCCGACGGGAAGAACCCGATTAGACTGACGGACGGGTTGAATGACGTTTATCCGGACTGGTCGCCAGACGGCACAAAAATAGTGTACGACACCCACGGTGGGATTACTGTGATGGATGCGGATGGGAACAACAAGAGGGTATTTTCTAGGAGAGGCTTCCATCCGTCGTGGTCGCCCGATGGAAAACGAATAGCATTCATCTCCTTTAGAAATGGTAATGGGGCTCAACTTTACGTAATGGATGTCGACGGACGAAATCGAATGCAGTTAACGCATGACTTTGTGCGAAAACGTTTGCCATCATGGTCACACGACGGGAAGCGCATCGCGTATGTGGGCGATAACGTGATTTGGGTGGTGGATAGCGACGGAAAGAATCCGAGGCAACTCACGGAGCATGTTACGGAAGAACACCCCACATGGTCACCGGACAGTGGATCCATCGCGTTTCACTCTTTTGGAAGGGATCCTGGAATTGTTGGGATTTACACGGTGGATGTAACTAACGGCGATGTCGACGCTTTGCCACGTGATCCCGCGTTCTCTAATGCCGAGCCGGATTGGCTATATCCGGGAGAACTCTCGGTTTCGCCGGAAGGTCGCCAGATTACAATTTGGGGCAGGATGAAGAATACCGCGCTCAGCCTCCGGTGAGGGGTGCGCTTGGTCGGTGGCAGTTAACTTCTCTGAACTGTGATTCATGAGATTACCTTGATTGTACGTGATTAGTTGCAAGTCATGAGGCGACTATTCCGCATCTTGCAACCACTAGGAATAAGGGAAGAAACCTAGTCTTTAAGAAAAAAGAGATCAACGGAGTGAACAGCGAGCGGGATGGACTATCGCCGGGGATTAGCTATCGCGCTCCTTATCCAGTCGCTTGATGCTACTATAAGCCAGAAAAACGGGTATCTGCGCGGTGTTCGCCAAAACTTCGCGAAAAAGGTTGTCTAAAATCATAACGATCGCCCCTAGAAATCAATGGACTAAACAGTTATAACCTAGGAGGGAGCAAAATGCGATTCAAACTGATACCTAGATGTCTACTGTTTGCAGGACTGTGCGTCTGTTTGACGAGTGAAGAACTGTGGTTAAAAAGCGCACTCGCCACGATTGTATTCACTTCGACTAGAGATGGGAATTCGCAGATTTATTTGATGGACAGAGACGGGACAAACCATAGAAGATTAACGGCAAATCAAGCAGGCAACTACCGTCCAGCGTGGTCTCCCGACGGGACGAAGATTGCGTTCGTTTCCAACCGAAATGGCGGGTTCAATCAGATCTACCTAATGGACGCCGATGGAAAGAATCCGATTAGGCTCACAGACACGGTAAAGGACGATTATCCGGCGTGGTCTCCCGACGGGAAAAAGATAGCATTCTCCTCTAGTACAGATGGGAAAAAGATTGTTCATATCGCCGTGATGGATGCTGATGGAAAAAATCGTGTGAAGCTTGAACACCACGCTTATCAGCCGTCATGGTCTCCGGATGGGAAAAGGATTGCATATGTATCCTTGACAGATGGGGTGGAAGAAGTTTACGTGATAGGCGCGAACAAACGGGGCCGCAAAAGGTTGACGCATGATTTACGGGTTAAAGGCAGGCCATCATGGTCTCCCGACGGGGGACGGATTGTATACTGGGGCATGGACGAAGAGTCTCTTTATTTTCAAATCTATGTGATGAGGGCGGATGGTAAAAAGAGCAAGAGGCTTACGCACAGTACACAGAATAATTGGCTGCCCGCATGGTCTCCTGATGGACGGACGATCGCCTATGTGTCGGCACGTAATTTTCGCCTCATAGGAACGATTCACTTGATGACCGCCGATGGACAATATATTAAGCAACTTAGCGATGCCAACAATGGTGGGGATTATGAGCCCCACTTTCGCCCCACAGGACTAGCCGTTTCCGCCGCTTCCAGAACGAGCACAACTTGGGGCAAGCTGAAGAAAGTCGAGCTCAACCGCCCATAGTTTGCGCGATTGCCTTTTGAACTACGAAGCCTGATAATGGGGACAATGCGGGGGCGGGTCATTGACACCCCATTGGGATCGACTTAAGGGATTTCGTCTAGTATCGGTGGTGTTCTCCGACGCAAAACCCTTAACTTAGTCCCATAGGATGGGGAGGAAATCTCTATCATCCCCCACACGGTAGGTGCGATCAAGCGAATGGATAATGAGTGCGATAGAGATCCCTTTCCAACCGCACCGGCACCTGCGGAAACCAGCGCCATGAGTCATCTTTTGTGGCGCACCCATCAGTGAATGAACTGGTATTCCCTCGCTCACGTCTACATGGAGATCAACAGTTCAAGACATTGACGCTGCGTGACTTGCACCCTAAAACGCTTAACTTGATCCCTATGGGGCGGGTCATTGACACCCTCGGCAGCGCCGTGGGTGTCACGTAATGGTTGGGAGGGCGTCTAAACGCAGTCGTGCACCCGTTCTAGGCCAGTGACTTCGCCGCCAACACTACCCGCACCTAGGGTAGGCGTAAGAGTTTCATTGAAAAGTCGTTTGATTCGGTTTCGTCTCTGGTAAATTGAGACGATATGCGGTGAGAGGTTTACGCCATAAGTGTCTAATGCAAGTAAGGAGGTTCCGACCTGGAGAGGGATCTCTATCGCCCCCACTGTCCGTCCAGGTGATCTGTCAGTTTGCGCATCACAAGCACAATCTAACAGATCAAGCGACTGAAAAAGCAGCGCGATAGAGATTCCTCGTGCTACAAACGTGGCAACTTAGGTTAGAGAATTCTCTAGAAGTTATAGAACCCGAAAAAGGAGAAGATGACCGGTGAATAAAATCAGCCCATTATTGAGTAGACGCATGTTTCTATTGTTACTGGCGTTAATGGTTGTTTCGGACAGCACAGCACAGACATTCGAACCGAGAATCGTCTTTCAATCAAACCACGACGGCGACTGGATTGGCAACTGGGACATCTACTCCATGGACCAAAACGGAAACAATCTCCTCCAACTCACCGACCACCCGGCATACGATTACTCTCCCGCTTGCTCGCCGGATGGGAGAAGGATTGTGTTCACATCAGAACGCGGCGTTACACATGACCTTTATGTGATGGACAGCGATGGCAATAACGTGGTAAGACTTACCCATGACAATTTTGTTGAAATCCACCCTAGTTGGTCGCCGGATGGCAAGAGGATTGCCTTTTCATCTTTCCGTGCGGTCGTTGGCAACTTGGAAATCTATGCGATGGACGAGAATGGAAATAACCCGATAAATTTGACAAAACACAAGTGGAGGGATAGTTCACCGAGTTGGTCGCCAGATGGAAGCAAGATTGCGTTTGTATCCGCCCGTGATGGCGACTTGTTTACTCCAGAGCATATTTTCGTGATGAATGCGGATGGAAAGGAAAGGCGCAATCTCACTGGCGATACCGACCTAACGAAAAATCAGCACCCTATTTGGTCGCCAGATGGAAGCAAGATTGCTTTTCACTCGCAGCACCTCTTCAATCCAGGCCTGGATTATCAGATTTACGCGATTACCGCTGAAGGGGAAAACTTAGAAAGGCTTACGGAGGAGGGTAGCAACAGGTTTCCAGCCTATTCGCCGGATGGTACAAAAATCGCCTTTGCGTCAACCCGTGATGGAGATTATAATATTTATGTGATGGACACAGACGGGAGCAACCCGGTCAAACTCACGAGAACTCCTCCCGGTGTTGATAACATACTTCCTTCCTGGTTGTTTGCTGCTGGTGCGTTTGCAGTCAGCCCAAACGGAAAGTCGCCGACATCTTGGGGAGATCTCAAACGCACCGGGAAGCCCTGATGATGTCAATGGGGCTAGAAAACAGGGATTGAAAATATCGCCAGTGCCGAGAGCATAGCGCAAGGACTGGGAGCGCGTACAAACGGTACCTGAGCACGCACTCAAAACCGGTTACCTTACTGTTCATTTTGGGCACAAACAAGGAGGAAAAAATGCGATTGCGGCGCATACTTGTGTCGTGTATCGGGTTAACCATGATGCTGTTAAGTGGGGAACGGTGGTTTATAGGAGGACTCGCCGCACAGGGGTCCCGGATTGTTTTTTCAAATCTGGTATTTGACAACTATGAAATCTATGTAATGGACGCCGATGGAGGAAACCGGGAAAACTTGTCAAACCATCCAGTGGACGACAGGGAACCGGATTGGTCGCCTGACGGGACGAAGATTGCATTCGTTTCCCGTCGATCCGGCGGATATCAGATTTGCGTCATGGACGCCGATGGTAAGAATCAGATTGAACTGACAGATGGGCCGGCAACGAAGGCGGATCCTGACTGGTCTCCCGATGGGGGTAAGATTGCATTCACCGTCCACGATGGGTTAGATCATATCGAGGTGATGGATGCTAATGGACAAAATCGTGTAAGGTTTGAAGACCGAACGATGCAGCCATCATGGTCTCCGGATGGGGGAAAGATTGCATTCGTATCTAGGAATGATGAAGGCATCGAAATTTACGTGATGGGCATTGACGGACAGGGGCTTGAAAGGTTAACGCACGATTTAACGGGTAAATCGAACCCTTCGTTTTCTCCCGACGGACAGCGGATTGCATACGATGCCTCGCACAAAGGATTCAGGCACATCTTCGTGATGGGAGCGAATGGCAAAAATCCGGTGAGGCTTACACACAATAACGAAGATCATTCACGCCCGACGTGGTCTCCCGATGGGGGGACGATCGCATATGTAGTCTCTAAGGCAGGTATTCCCTTCGGCAGAAAGATTCACTTGATGACCGCAGACGGAAAATATCTTGAGCAACTCAGCAAAGTTCGTGATGTGAACGATGACGAGCCCGACTTTAGGCCGGTAGGATTAAGTGTGTCCCGCGCTTCCAAAACAGTCGAGATTTGGGGTAGGCTTAAGAAAAGTGCGTCGCACGTCCGATAGTATGCAGGATAGCCTTTTGAACTACGAATCCTGATAGTGTGGGCAATGCGACGGGATGAGTCATTGAAACCCTCGGCAGCGCCCAGGGCGTCACGTAATGGTTGGGAGGGTGTCTAGCCGTAGTCGTGCATCCGTTCTAGACCGATGACTTCGCTGTCCACATTACCTGCAACGGGGGTAGGCTTAAGAGCCTGTTTGAATAATCAATAGCAAAGCACTTTTGGTCATTTATAGGAAGTTTTTTCGCATTTTTATATTTGTCTGTCGCGTATCTGTGGGATCTCTATCGCACTCACTATTCGTTCGCCTGATCTCCGCCTACGAGGTAAATAAACGAGATTATTGAGACCGCATATGCGCCATTATTCACGCGAAATGGTATTACATAGCTTGCACCGGTCAAAACAGGCGCCGGAAGTAGACTAAATGCACAGCTTTCGGGGTTACGTTGTCCACCAAAGTTCAATCTTAAATGTCCTAGTTCAATAGACAATCTCCAAATCAAAGGGGGTATACCATGAGACGCCATGTTTGGATTGCGGGAAGTCTATTCACCATAATGTTGACTCTAGGTGCCGCATTAACAGGTATGGCAAGACCCAAGGGGGACACCTGGGAGGTAAGGGAAACCCCTATGCTTAGCCAACGAGTGGGTTTTGCCACGAGCGCCGTGAACGGGAAGATTTTCGTCGTTGGCGGCACTTTGTGGGATCAACGTGCGCGACGAGGGAAAGTGCTTCGCACTGTTGAAGAATACGATCCCGAGACCAACCGATGGAAGTTTCGGGCAGACATGCAAATCGGGAGGAGCAATCTCGCTTCAAGTGCCGTGAACGGGAAGATATACGCAATCGGCGGAAGTGTTCAAATGTTGTGGACGAGAAAACACGTGGAAGAATTCGACCCTGCCACAGATACTTGGGAGAAGAAGACGGATATGCTTGAGCCAAGGTCTAACTTCTCCTCAAACGTCGTGGATGGGAAGATATTTGTGTTCGGTGGAGTCCCCGAAGCGTACAATCCGATCGCAGATAGCTGGGAGAAAAAGGCGCCGGTGCCGAAGCAGAGGTGGGGGTATGCTACAAGTGTTGTGGATGGGAAGATTTATGCTATCGGGGGAAACAAGCGGTGGAATCCCGACAGATACGTGCGGACAGTCGAAGTTTACGATCCCGCCACAGACACCTGGGAAAAGAGAGCCGATATGCCAACGGCGAGATGTTGTTTGTCTGTGAATACAGTCAATGGGATCATTTACGCGATTAGCGGGGGTGATGACAGCGGAATCCTGAAAACGGTAGAAGCCTATGACCCGACAACGGACACATGGGAACAGTTGGCAGATATGCCGAAGCCGAGGGCTGGCCGTTCTGAAGTGGTCGATGGGAAAATATTTCTGTTTTCCGGCGGTGTAGTCTTCGCGCGATCTTTGTTTATCTATACTCCGCCCTTTAGACTTCCGCGCAGCGTCAATCCAAAAAGTAAGTTAGCGACAACTTGGGGACAGGTAAAGACGGGACAATAGACAGTTTGTCGTAACGAAAAACACTCTGGAAAGCGCAAAAATTCCATGGTTCATAGTGCGACGCTCAGCGTCATCAGTTTGTGGCGATGTATCTTCACGAACGATGTTAGCAAGCGCAGGTTGCTCCAACCGGTCCGCAAGAAACACAGCACAAGACGCTACATCCTCACCAACTACTGCCCTCCGCTTTGCCCCAGCGAAATTAACCTCTTGACGGGGTTCAGAAAGTAAGATAATCTAAAGGTGTTCCGCAGATCTAGTTTATCTCTGCTGGCCCCTCGTGCAAATTTCAACCTAGGATATAGCAAAACCTCTCAATGGCTTTCAGTTCAACCAACCAGCCTCATTTCCGGTCAACTGATGAATCAATGAGGCAAACGCGGGTCACGTGGCGGGCGGTGCTCATCGCTCTCCTGTTGATACCCTTCAACTCATTCTGGATCGTTTACATGGAAACGGTCCACTATATCGCGCACTCCACCAACTTTAGTCTCCTCTTCCACGCCATTTTCAATCTCACCCTTTTGCTGATGCTGAACGCCGTCCTAGGACGGATTTCGCCGAGGTTGGTGCTTGGGCAGGGCGAGTTGGTTACCATCTATGTGATGCTCTGCATAGCGGGCACACTCGCCGGTCATAGCATGATGCAGATTCTCCCGCCGACGCTCGCAGCCCCCGTAGGTTTTGCCACTCCCGAGAACGACTGGAAAAACCTTTTCGGTCACCACTATCCCGACTGGCTTATCGTCACTGACACCAAGGCGTTGACCGGCTACATGGCGACGGCTACGAAACGCCCCGCGACCTTGTACATCGAAGCCCATATCAGGCCTTGGATTGTGCCGGTGCTCGCGTGGACGGCGTTTATTTGTGTCTTCATGTTTGTCATGCTTTGCATTAACGCCATCATCAGGAAACAGTGGACGGAGCGCGAGCGGCTGACCTACCCGCTCACGCTATTGCCGTATGAAATGGCGAATCCGAAATCGCGGCTCTTCAAAAGTAAACTTCTATGGACCAGTTTCACGGTGGTTTGCATCATCAACATTGTGAACGGCTTGCACACGTTCTACCCTGTCGTGCCGTCGTTCCAGCTTCGCGCCTATAACTTGGGCAACTTTTTCACGACAAAACCGTGGGACGCCATCGGCTACATGGCGCTGTTGGTGCGCCCGTTTCTCCTCGGTCTCATCTTCCTCGTTCCTCTCGACATCGCGTTCTCATGTTGGGTTTTCTTCTTTTTCTGGAAGGCGCAGTTGGTTTTAGGGGAGGCGTGGGGATTCCAAAAGCGCCCCGAATTTCCCGAACAGTCCGCCGGCGCTTATATTGCGCTCTGCGTCATCGCCATCTGGACGGGGAGACATCACTTTTCCAGAGTGATTCGCTCGGTCTGGGACCGGCGGCTCGCCGGGGACAGCAAGGGGGAGGCGTTGCCGTACAATGTTGCCGTGTACGGCGTGGTTGCGGGCTTTCTGTTTATCGTTATATTTTGTTACCAAGCGGGAATGACATGGTGGGGCGCCGCGATGTTCTTTGCGCTTCTCCTCATGACAAATATCGGTGTGACACGCATCCGAGCGGAGGTTGGCTCGCCAGTGCACGACTTGCACTTCGCGGGCCCCGAAATACTTATGCTGGACGCTTTTGGTACTCGCCGAGTCGGGCCGCGGACACTATCAATAGTCTCTCTGTTCTGGTTTCTTACCCGGGCACATTACAGCGACCCGATGCCGCACCAACTCGAAGGGTTCCGTATCGCGGACCGATCACGTATGAATCAACGCCGCGTTTTCGCCGTGATGCTTATTGCGATTGTTGTCGGCACTGTTATCGCGTTCTGGGCACTGCTTGATGCAGGGTATAAGCATGGCGCAAGTTGGGGCGGCGAGCCCCTCGGTAGACTGAACCGTTGGTTAATCTATCCCATGCACCCGGATATGTACGGAATCGGCTTTTTTTCCTTTGGATTACTGTTCGGTCTGTTTGTGATGTTTATGCGGGTGCGGTTCCTGTGGTGGCCGCTCCACCCTGCCGGTTACGCCGTATCCAGCACCTACGGGATGCGCGACACGTGGTTCATGTTCTTTACGGCGTGGCTCATCAAATGGATCCTCCTCAAGGCAGGCGGCATGAAGGCACACCGTGCCGCCATCCCGTTTTTCCTCGGCATGGTCTTCGCGGATTTCACCATCGGCACCTGTTGGGCGTTGTTGGGGGTACTGCTTAATGTGCGGACGTACGGATTCACCGCGTGGTGGTGATCCGCGCCTCGTTAATCCTACTGTACTCCGCACTGTCAGAAATTGCGTCTTCTGTAGGAGCGATCTCCAGGTCGCGACCCCTGTACGAGGGAACTCCGATTCCCGACCTAATGGTGCTACGTAAGTCCTATTAGAAACAATCATCACTGGAAAATAAAGCGCAATAATACCCAACGCAAAGTATAGTTTGCTAATCTGCGGATGATTTTCAAATGACGCAATTGCTTCCGAAGAAGGATAAGCAATGAAAATTACGCGCGTAGAGTCGTTTTTGACGAATGCCGGTTTGCGTAACTATCTGTTCATTCGACTCACCACGGACAGCGGGTTGAGCGGGATTGGGGAAGCTTCCTTGGAATGGCAGGAGAAGACGGTTCACTCCTTGATGGACGAATGGGTGACGGAGCGCGTTTTGGGAACGGATCCCTTTGACATTGAAACCGTCATCGGCGGAATGATTCGCGACCAATATCAGGGCGGATCGACTGTGATGACCGCCATCAGCGGCGTGGAAATCGCATTCTGGGACATCATCGGCAAGGCTTGCGGCCAGCCGGTCTACAAACTGCTCGGCGGACGTTGTCACGAACGATTGGAGGCGTATGCAAACGGTTGGTACGGCGGGGCAAGAACTCCGCAGGAGTATGCAGAGGCAGCGACAAATGCGGTGAACCGTGGATATAGTGCACTGAAGTTTGATCCGTTTGGCACGGCGTGGAAGGAGATGAATCGAGATCAAATGGAGGAAACGGAAGCGATAGTCTCAGCCGTGCGGGACGCGGTAGGTGACAAAATTGGATTGATGATTGAGGTGCACGGTCGTCTGTCCGTCGGAAGCGCCATTGAGATGGGAAGACGCTTGGAAAAGTATTGTCCCGCGTGGTACGAAGAACCGGTGTCGCCGAATAGCCTCGAGTTACTTGCGGAAGTCAAGAGGGCTCTGCCATTCCCGATCGCGGCGGGAGAGCGGTTGTACACATTGGAGGATTTCTATCGATTCACGGCGATGCGGGCGGCGGACATCGTACAGATGGATCCAGCCCATTGCGGTGGCTTACTCGTAACAAAGAAAATTGCCGCTATGGCGGAGGCGCAGGATATCAAGGTTTCGCCGCACTGCTCTATTGGTCCTGTGGCACTGTGCGCCGCGCTGCATGTGGATTGGTCGACGCCAAATGTGTTGATTCAGGAGAACTTCGGCGATTACGATGTCCCTTGGCGTCATGACTTGGTCTTCGGCTGGAACCCCGCTAAGAATGGCGAATATGCCCTGCCCGAAAAGCCGGGTCTTGGTATTGAACTCAATACTGCGCTTTGTGCCGAACACCCGTATAAGAAGAACAGCTTCCCATCCCTTTGGGACAAGCGGTGGCTCAAAGACTTTACGCAGAATAAATAAAGGCGCCTCATCAGATTCAGCCAAGTACGGTTTTTATTGCCTCAACACATTTTTTGCAATTCGGAACAGGATCCTCGACGTCGCCTTCGTATTCTATCGTCAGGAATTCGTCGTAGCCAATGTCTTGCAACAGTTTAATCAGCGCATCCAGACGCAGATTCCCTTCTCCAATGATTGTATCTTCGGGGTGGCCATCGCGTTCGAAAATAAAGTCCTTCAGGTGGACACCGTGAAGTCTATCCCTGTATTTGTCCGCGATTTCTACCGGATCATATCCGCTATCAAGCATCCAAGCCGTATCAAGGCAAAGTCCGATGTTAATTGATGTGTTGGAAAAAACCCTGTCTAACGCCTCAGGCGACCCGAGGTTATCCCTTCGTCCGTGATTGTGGATGGCAATCTTGATTCCAAATTCCTCGCACAGCGGCTCAAGACAAAGAGCGGTTTCAATCTCTTCACCCTTCGGGAAACCGCTTGCCAAGCTCTTCAGACCGATTGATTTTGCGAATTCGAACCATGCGCGGTTGGTTGCTTGGTTAATATTAAGCACGTTTACCCCATGACCGCTAACTTCAATGCCGCTCGAACGGAACTTGTTGATGATTGACATATAGTCGGTGTCCCGAAACGGATCCACATACATGCTGCCTAACTCGATGTATTCGAGTCCGCAGGATTTAGTAGCTTGGATAATCTCCCCGGGTTTGTTCCATGTGCGAAAACACCAACTCTGGATACTAATGTTCATTTTGAATTCCTTCGTTTCCCGTATAACATTGCTGTCACGTTTCGATAACTATCACGCGTACGTTTCCGGCGCCTCAATGCCGGCACCTACCCGAATCTCTTCCAACCATGCGCGCACTTTGTCACACGACCGACTTCCGGTATCGTCCCGAGATTGCGGGGTATTCCCTGAAGCATAATTCCAATTATTCTACATGCTTCCACGGAGGCGGTCAATGAGAATCAACAGTGGTAATTGTTTAGTCCGTTAACTCCCTGCGGCGAATACAAGGCGCACTCTTTATTCCACGACCGATGGCAATTTCTCTCATGTACCCAACATGCGAGCGATATCCCTTGTGGGAGGGATCAACTGAGTGAATAACGAAGGCGATAGAGATCCCCCCTGCCCCGATGCAGGAGCGATTCCCTATCGAAAGTGGATTTTCATTGCTTAGTTGTTTAGGGAGTTGATTTATCGTGTACGCGGAATATCGGGGCAAGATGCCCCTCCCACATATAATCCAAGAATACCCCGCTGCCGATAGTCGGGCGCGATACGCTGCCAAACTAATATTGCCACTCGTTTTTGGCTGAACTAAACAGTTACCAACATTTTATACGAGGGGAAACACGTCAAAATTCCGCGATGTTGTAGTGCGTATACTGCACCGTGATTGGGATTCCGATCTGTAGGTTCAGCCGAATGCGCTGCGTACGCACTTGATAGATTCGCAATCGTGGGTAACTCCACGGTACGGACTGAAATGGACGGCGCCTGCGTGCCCCGTCCTTTTGCGTTGCGCAGAATAGAGGTAGCTGCTATAATCGGAAGAATGACTTCAGCTACTCGGAGAGTTTTTTCAACTGGGGGACAAAAGGATGTCGATTCCAACGATTGAATGGGCAGATGGCAAAATACGGTTGATAGACCAAACCTTGCTGCCCAATGAGTTTAAACAGATTTACTGCGATGATTTAGAGACTGTGTGGGAAGCGATTAAATCGCTGCGCGTGCGTGGAGCGCCCGCCATTGGAATTGCGGCGGCGTTGGGAACGGTGCTGGGAATCTGGAAGTCGCGGGCAGACAACTACGCCGATTTCGCGGATGAATTAACCAAGGTAACCGATTATCTTGGAACGTCAAGGCCGACGGCGGTGAATCTGTTCTGGGCGCTCAACCGGTTGACCAAGACAGCGGAAAATCACCACCATGTCCCCATCTCCCAGCTAAAGCAGGTACTGTTAAATGAGGCATTGGCAATCATTGAAGAAGATCGCGCCATGTGTCGCGCCATTGGCAAACACGGTTTACAACTCCTAAGTGAAGGCGACACCATTCTAACGCACTGCAATGCGGGGGGATTGGCAACCTCCGATTACGGGACAGCCTTGGCGGTTATGTTTACGGCGCATGAAGCCGGAAAAAATATAAGTGTTTACGCCGATGAGACTCGCCCACTGCTACAAGGATCGCGTTTAACCGCATGGGAGTTGATGCAGGCGGGAATCGAAGTCACGCTAATCTGTGATAATATGGCTGCCCAAGTCATGAAGGAGGGCAAGATACAGTGTGCTGTCGTCGGGGCGGACCGAATTGCCGCAAACGGTGACGCAGCAAACAAGATCGGCACCTATAACGTCGCGATACTCGCCCAAGCGCACGACATTCCATTCTATGTCGCCGCGCCGACCTCCACGCTGGATCTCTCGCTACCCACGGGCGACCAGATTCCCATTGAGGAACGTGCACCGGAAGAAATCACGGAGGGCTTTGGCACACGAACCGCACCGGAGGGTGTCAAGGTCTATAGTCCCGCATTCGATGTTACGCCCGCCCACCTGATTACCGCCATCATTACGGAAAAGGGGATTGCTCGACCGCCTTACACTCTGCGCCTAAAGGAGTTAGTTGACTAAGAGCCTGTTTGAAAAGTACATTTGTAGGGTGCGATCAAAGGAGCGAAAAGCGACTGCGATAGAGATCCCCTGCGCACCAGCCTCCAAAAGCCCCAGCGGGGATCAAGCAACTGATTAAGGAGGGCGATAGAGATCCCACAGGTGTACAACAAGTCACGGCAGAAACATGAAATTCCACTCCTCAAATAGCAAAAAATGGCATTGGCACCTATTGTTCAAACAGGTTCTAAGATTTTTCGCGGTTCGTGCTTTACCAATCTAGTTTCTTCGACATCCCAGTGACAAAAATCAGATTCGATACGTTAGTCTATCCTTCAGGCTCCCCAAAGAGAGATGGAAAGAATCGCAGCGGATCTGAAGGCACCCGAAAGAGAATTTCTTGCCGTGGTGTGAGTTGCACTCTTGTCGGCGGTTGAACGCGCTCCGTTTTCCACGCCATATATGACACGCAGTATTTATACAGAAGAGATCGTCTCTCGTGATTTGCCGTCCAAGCCGCCGTTCCGTGCGTCAATGCCTCCGTAAAGAGGATGACTGAACCCGCGGGCGCGTTCGGAACGACAACACACGCTGCCTTTTCGGGCGCATCATCTATCGGCTGCGGCAGTTTAAAGTTGCTTTTATGGCTGCCGGGGATACAACAGAAACCGCCAGATTCCGGTCCCGTGTCAGTCATATTCCACGTCACGACGACGAACCCGTTAACAATCTGATTATCGCGGAAGGGGAAATACTCTCCGCGCCGAGCGCCGGAATACGGCGCCGTAGCGCCATAGTCTGCGTGGAGTCTCCCTCTTTGCATTCCCTCACTCATACACATCCCATAAATACGATCAAGTCGAAAAGCGTCGCCCAACCGAAATCTGAGGATTGGCAGAATCTCGGGGTGATCGAGCAAATCACAGAACGGCTTTCCCCACTGCAGAAACCCCGGTCCTTCCGGGGCGCTTCCGAAACGTTGCGTCTCTCCGGGGGCGGGCAACTCCTGTTCATCCAGCAGTTCGTTAAATCTTGAAACTTCCGTTTCGCTTAAGACATTCTCAATGACCAAGTAGCCTTGTAGATCGAAGAGGTACTGCTGCATTTCAAGATCGTCCATAATGTGCCCTCCTCTTACTTGCCGACTTTCACATTTCTTCAATAGGGCTTTTTGGCGGAATAGGAATCCCGTAGTTGCGTGTTTTTGGGTGACTCCTGAAGTGTCAGAAAGTAAAGATTGCTCCGCAGAGCGGAAACTATGCGGACGAACGCGCTATTGCAACTCATAATCCCGCATAAAGGCTATTGCTCGCCGCCAAACTGATGCGCCGGGAATAGTGGTAGACGTGTGTTTCCCCCATATCCTGATTGTTACCAATTGGCGTGGATTCCTCCATGATAAAATCGGCGAAATGCGCTGCGTTGAAGGCGACGAAGGCAAGAGAGATTGAATCCACAAGCCTCTCGGGTCGCGTGGCAAGATCGGGAAACGCCACGGGACCCGTGTCGATTTGGTAAACGTTGTCCGATTTTCGTATATTCAACGTTTTGACAGGGTACTCGATTATTGCACGTAATTCTGTTTCGTCGTTGTGGATTTCTGTTTGCGCGACCACCGGGTAAAACTCATGCGTGAACCTGATGATTTCGTCGGGGGTAACCAGATTCTTGGAACGGGTGTGTTCTTGGAGATGTTGAATGGGGCCACCAAACATGTCCGCCGTTTTCAGACAACTTCTATAGTTGGGATTCAGCCACGCGTTACGCCGAAAGATTAGCCCATATTCCGGTCCGAAGATTGGGAGAAAATCATAGTTGTCTTTGAAGAACAAGTTCTGTTCCGCGAACGTGTCCTCGCTCTTGCATGAAGCGCATTGGAGGAAATCCTCCACTTTCCCATTGCGTGCGTCAATCACACGCGTGCGGGATTCAACCCAGAATCTCACTTCGTTCTCCGGATTTCTGCCGAGAAGGTAGGTCTTACCGTAATCCAGCGGTGTCATTTTTATCTATTCTCACCCGTTTAGCGAAGCAATGAACGGAAAACAGAGGTTTCTGTGCCCCTGTCGGACAAAGGCGGCAACCGGGTTAGTCTAACAAAAAAGCACCCTTCAATTTCCATCTAATCCAGGAGGGTGCTTTTTTGACTAGGTTTTACTGACATTTATGTGAAACGTGTCGTTAATGCGCCGAGACGTGCGTTATGGTAGGGGCACGGTTGGATCCCTATCGCGCTCATTAACCATTCGCTTGATCTATTCGCACGCTTGATCCTCGACCTGCGCGATTTTAGCATCACGCAACACTCTCGTTATTTGCGATTGTTCCAAATTGCCTCGACGTGCATCGGGACGAAGACTCTGGGAACGGAGATGGGTTCAGTTCGTCAAATGTGAACGCACCACAGATTTCGTGATGTCGATTCTCGCCTGCTTTACTCCTTCTGTTCCTCCTTCGCCATGGCAACAACCTTTTGGGCCAGTTCATCGGGCACAATTTCATAGCGGGAAAATTCCATCGTAAAACTCCCGCGTGCGCTCGTTATCGATTTGAGGTCAATCGAATAACGGAGCATCTCAGCGAGCGGGGCACTGGCTTGAATGACTTGACGCTTGCCCGACTGCTCTACTCCCATCACTTGGCCCCGCTTACTGTTCAAATCGCCGATAATGTCGCCCATAAACTGTTCGGGGACCGATATTGAGACATCCATAATCGGCTCGAGCAACGCCGGATTCGCTTGGTCCGCTGCCGCCGAGAAAGCTAGTGAACCCGCCATTTGGAATGCAAAGTCGGACGAATCGACGGGATGATACTTACCATCGTAAAGTTCGATCTGGGTGTCAACGAGCGGATAGCCGGCAATGATTCCCTGTTCCATTTTATCGCGGATTCCCTTCTCCACGGCGGGTATATAATTTCTTGGAATCGACCCGCCAACGATGCTATCTACAAATTCAAACCCGCTGCCTCGTTCAAGCGGTGCAACGTTTATCCAGCAATCGCCAAATTGTCCACGGCCGCCGGATTGGCGTTTGTATCTACCCTGAATACCGCTGACACGTCTACGAAGTGTCTCCCTATACGGGACCTTGGGAGGTTCAACGTCAGTTTCAACACCGAACCGATCTTTCATTCGTTCCCGCGTGAGGCTGATGTGCAGCTCTCCCAATCCTGAAACAAGGAGTTGTGAGGTGATGTCGTTTCGCTCAAGTCGGAAGGTCGGGTCCTCTTCCGTCATTCGGTTCAAGGTAGATATGAGTTTTTCATCATCGCCTTCGCGCAGAGGTTTGACGGCAAATGAAATCACGGGTTTCGGAAATTCGATTCCGGGAAGCTGAATGGCATCCCCAGCCTCGCACCATGTGTCTCCAGTCTGTGTGATCGAGAGTTTGGGGACAACTCCGATGTCGCCCGCAACCACTTGCGTAGTGCTGATGGATGTCTTGCCCTGACTGAAAGCCAGCTTTCCAATCTTCTCGTTCTCTCCTCGTGTCGAGTTGAATACTTGGGAATCTCCATTCAGAATGCCGGAATAGACCCGAAAGAACGTAAGCCGCCCCGAGAACGGGTCTGCCATTGTCTTAAACACGAGAGTAGACATAGTTGCGTCCGGTGACGCCTCAAGTGTCGTTTCATCATCGGCGCTCTCAATGGGCTTGGCGTTGTTGGGAGACGGGAAGCAGTTTACGATGGTGTCCATCAATTGCTGAACGCCAATATTTTCGAGGGCGGCGCCACAGAGCACCGGAACAACGTTGCCGGTAGAAACACCAGACTGTAAGCCAACGCTAATCTCCTCATCCGTCAGTTCACCTTCAAAAAATTTCTCAATTAACTCATCGTCACCCTCTGCGGCAGCCTCAACGAGTTGTTCGCGATGTTCTGTTGCCTGCGCTTCAAGGTCGGATGGAATGTCCGACTTCGGCGCCGGCTTGTTACCGTCAGGTTTCGCGAGCGCGCTCATCTGAACAAGATCTACCACGCCCGTGAAATTGTCTTCTGCACCAATCGGGAGTTGCACGACGGAAGCGCTTACCTCTAAAACCTCCTCTACACTCGTTAACGCGCCTTCAAAGTTGGCATTCTCCTTATCCATTTTGTTAACAAAAATCAACCGTGGTAGATTATACTTGTCCGCGATTTCCCATACTTTTTCGGTGCCCCCCTCTACGCCGGTGGTTGCGTCAATCACTACTACAACGGCGTCAGAAACGCGGAGTACGCTCTCAAGATCGCCGTAGAAATCTTCAGCTCCCGGGGTGTCAATGATATTTAGCTTGCGTTCATTCCACTCTGCAATACAAACTGAACAGTTAAGTGTCGTTTTACGTTCTATTTCGTCCGGAGAGTAATCGGCTACGGTGGTTCCCTGGTCGACTTGCCCCATCCGCTCAACCGCACCTCCATTATAGAGCATAGCCTCAATCAACGATGTCTTTCCCGCGCCAGAATGTGCAATTACTCCGATGTTTCGAATCTGTTCTGTCCGGTATTCTCTCATGTTGTTGCGAGTCTCCTTACGGTGTCAATCTACCACAGATATTTCGTGATTTTAGCACACGCCTATAGGAAAAGCAAGCGAAAATGTGGGTTACGGATTGGACAAATACTTGCTCAAACATGGCATCACATAGAGGTGTTATGGATACGGGACATCAGCAGCGAAAAGACGGAGACACATAACAAGAAAACAGAGTGAGAATGCCGCATCCGCTAATTCAGGAATTCAAAAGTTCGGGAGATTCACTGCCAACCTAAGCTACACCACACGCGCAATGAGGGATTTCTTTCAACCTGCATCGTTCAAGGCATGGTATACTCTGTGCTGTTAGTGGGAAATTGTCTATCGGTGAATTGATTACGGTTCTTTTATTAGGAGGACAACAGTGATGCAACGAATTTTCTTTTCTCTCGGAGCCGGTTTCGCTCTGCTCTCGGTGGCGACGGGCGCCTTTGCCGCCCATGCGCTGAAAACAAGGCTTTCGGCGGAAATGTTGGCAATCTTCGAAATCGGCGCACGTTATCAAATGTATCATGCCTTGGGACTCATTGCGGTTGCTTGGGCTTTTTCCCAGTGGAACAGTCAACTCGTCCTCGCTGCCGGCTGGCTCTTTGTATCCGGTATTGCCATTTTTTCCGGAAGTCTCTATGCATTGAGTCTGACCGGAATCCGCCAACTCGGCGCGATTACGCCAATCGGCGGCTTGGCGTTTATCATCGGCTGGTTCTTGCTTGCTTTGGCGGCGTTGCGAAGTCAATGACTCGAACGATTGGGAATTATTCGTCTCGGATGACGGGGATTTTATATGAAAACGGAAACGTCCGTAATTAATTGGAATGAATGGCGTGAGCAATTTCCGGTGACGGAGAACCACATCTACTTGAATCACGCGGGAATTGCTCCGCTATCTCTTCGTGCACGGGATGCCATGCGAGAGTTTCTAAACGACGCTACCGACGACGGAGCTATTCACTCGGAGGATTGGGTGGCGATGGCGGAAGTCTGCCGTCAATCGGCGGCGAAACTAATCCACGCTAACACCGATGAAATTGCGTTTATGAAGAACACCACACAGGGGATTCTTCTCGCTGCAAACGGGATCGATTGGCATGAGGGTGAAAACGTCGTAACAACGGCAGTGGAATTCCCCGCGAACGTATATCCGTGGTGGAGTTTGAAGGAGCGGTACGGCGTAGAAACGCGAATGGTTTCCGAGCGAAAAGGACGGATTCCCATCGGTGAGCTTGAAGCTGCCATCGACTCACGCACTCGGGTGCTAACAATCAGCCATGTGGAGTTTGCATCTGGATTTCGACACGATATTCAGACAATAGGGCAGATTTGTCGAGAGAAGGGCATCTGGTTCGTCGTGGACGCGATACAAAGTGTCGGTGTGATTGATGTTGACGTGAAGGCGTGCTGCATTGACATCTTAGCGGCGGACGGACATAAATGGTTGTGCGCGCCCGAAGGTGCGGCAATCTTTTACTGTGCGAAGGAACGACAGGATCAGCTAATCAACACAAATCTTGGCTGGGCCGGCGTCGTCAATCCTCGAGATTTCCTTAATTACAATCTTACGCCGAAACCCGACGCAACACGATTTGAGGAGGGGTCGTACAACAGCGTAGGATTGTTCGGATTGCACGCCGCCATTGATCTGCTCTTGGAAATCGGTGTGCCGCACATTGAGAACCGCGTATTGGAACTGACCGGACGCTTGATTGACGGGCTCCAATCCAAGGGGTACAGCGTGTCAACCCCAACCCAGGAATCGGAGAGATCCGGTATCGTTGTATTCCGCAGTGATCGCCATTCGACAACCGAACTTTACGAACTGCTGAAACGAGCGAATGTGGTTTCCGCCGAACGCGGAGGTTTGCGCCTGTCACCACACTATTATAACACGATCGAAGAGATTGAACAGGTCTTAGAGGTTCTTCCGTAGGCGATTTTGAATTGGCAATCCCCATTGACTATGATAGAATGTCATTGTCGACGCGGATACTGCGAAGAAATGAAAAAGCGCTATTTTCTGTATACCTATTTTTGGTTTTAAGGAGTAATTCAGTTTGATTAAACTCAACTGGCGGCACTGTTGGATTCTGGCTCTCATATTTGGATTAATTGGTTGTGCTCCTCCCGGCAGCAGAAATAGAAAAATTCCGCAAATAAAACTCGCCGTTCAAAACACGCTGCCAATCCAACGAAGGGATGTCCCGGTTGTGGTTTCTCTGAGTGAGTTAAGGGAAATCGCTCCCGACTTTACGTTTGACGCCTACCTCGTCGTTTCTGGCCAACCCCCGCAAGAAATCCCAAGTCAAGCGGATGATTTAAACTATGATGGACAAAAAGATGAACTGGTATTCCTTGCCGACCTTGAACCCCAAGAAACCAAGGTGTTTACAATCCGCTATACTCCGGACAACCCGGTGGCGGTGATGCTTGGGTTTCACAAGCGTACTCGGGCGGGCATATTCCCGGAGTTGGGCGGCGTAGCCGCGCTGGAGTCCGAGTTAGCCGCGTATCGCCTCCTGCAAAACGGAGCAATTCAACCGTATGGTAAGCAAACAGATCTCTTGTTGAGTGTTGAGTCACGTTTCCAAGGTGATTTAGGATATCGGAAATCCGTTTCACCGGAATTGCGAAGGGAATTTGATAGAAACAGTATTCCGATTTCTCAAAACACCGTGGTCGAGATTCTGAAACCGTACACCAGTTGGATGATTCGCAGTCAAGACAATCAGCAGAGGTACTTAGTCCGCAAACATGAGGATGACCTGAAAATCTACAGAGCGGAGGAACTGTCTATTGACCGGTTGGTAGATCAAAAGATCGCTCAATCTGGCGAGGGCAAGGCGGTTATGGTTCCGCTAATCTCGGAGAACAATTTAGTCGGTTGCGGCGGATTCGCACTATGGGATGAAAATTTTCAGAAACGCATTGTTCCAACTGGAGTAGCTGACTATGTGCGGGTCATTGCGGACGGGCCAATTAGATCGGTGGTTCAACGGATTATACCGAATTGGCAGCTCAGTAGCGGCGCGATAAGTCTGACATCAACAGTGATGATTTACGGTGGCAATCGTTGGATTGAACACCATATCAATATCCGTGGCACTGCATCGAACCATTGGATTGCGACAGGGATACCGACTCTTGAGGGCGGAGTAGGGAAGGATGGCGCCAACGGGTGGTTATGGACGTGGGGCGACACGCATACTACGTCATATTCCAATAAGTGTGGTATGGGAGTGATTTTTCCTACGGATCGGTATCAGAGATATGAGGAGTTACCGTCGCTCGATTCCGGATTGGGTTCAATAGTGGCACTGTTGCGTCCGAATGAAAATGGTCTCCTGAGATACTACGCATTTTCGCTTTGGGGAGACGCGGTGGATGGTCTAGGTGCAAAGGATGAGTTTGATGAGTACGCCCAGATCACTTCGACCGCTCTTAACACGCCTCCGGTGCTGAAATTATCGTCGGAAGAAGCTGAGAAAGAGGGGAAAGCAAGAGAGGAGAACGGCGAACAAGCGAGGGAGTGAACTGCGACTATTTAATCTCGGTTATCACTGGTCGGAAATTGTGGGAATTGTGTTTTTCGGATGGCGTATTGTGTCTTTAAGTTATTTATCCCACCAGAAAGAGTAACAACTTTGCTTATTTTTTAGAACAAGAGATATATTGCGAGGAACAAGAAACAATGATTGATAAAGAGGAATGTTTAAGGATTCTTGCGAAATACCGTACCGATGAAGTAATGGTTACGAGCATGGGCACCACTATGCCGTGGAGTAAGCTTTCCGACCACCCGCTTGATTACGCCTCCGTAGGGAGTGCAATGGGGCACGCGGCTGACTTTGCTCTGGGCATCGCTCTGGCTCAGCCCGATCGAAAAGTGCTGGCGCTCAACGGCGATGGAAGCATGTTGATGTGTCTGGGAACGCTTGCGACTATTGCGGGTCTGGAGAAGCCTGCTCGGAACTTCTACCTCTTTGTCTGTCACAATGGGACGTATGAGGTGACGGGCAATCAGCACATTCCGGGACGTTTAGGGTTCAGTTTTTCAGCGATTGCCAAGGGGGTGGGATTGGAGAAAGTCTACGACTTCAACACGGCAGAGTCGCTTGATGTATCTCTCCCGGATATTTTAAACGAGGATGGCCCCGCGCTTATCACTCTGGAGATGATACCCGCCAACGAGCCGGCGCCGCATCGAAGTTCGGACAATGCGGCGCGTTATCTAACGGGCACTCTCGCGGAATCGACACATGAGTTGAAAGGTGCGCTGTCGTAGTACACGGGGAAGATATAATGCTGCAAAGTATACAGTTCAAGTTACTGCCAATTCCCGTAGGTGCGGGATTAAGTGATTGGAAAAGGAACGCGATAGAGATCTCTTCCAACCCGACCTCTTAATAAGATTATGTTGCAAACCGAGTCAATGTGAGACAAATCGACTCAATCGGCTCGCAATGGATTGACAAATCCATTGCGCATATGTGGGAACGGCCAAGTAGTACTTGGGTTATATAGGTCAACGATATAGTGTGTGCCCGTTCTCATCCCTATCGCATGGTATTTTCATTCTGGGGTTTTCTGCTTGGCTGTTACGTGAAGATTCAGATGGTCAATAAAGTTCTGGTTAAGCGCGTCAACTTTCTTTGCAAGAGCAATATAATCGGCCTTCATTTCGATGCGGAGTTCCTTGATTTCAGTGCGAACATTCTTCATTTCAGCGCGAAGGTCTTTCATTTCAGTGCGAAGGTCCTTCAGATCATTTTTGCTTGGAACCTTCCATACAAAAATCGCAATAGTTATTCCGAAGCCGATAAAAGCCTGCCAGTCCTTGAGAAGTTCCTCCATTGTCAAACCTGCTTATAGATTCAATCTCTCTTACGCGGGAAATTGTAACTTGTTTGAGTTGTAGCGTCAAATAAGATTGCATTTTTCGCAACAAATTGTCGTCAATGTGTCTCCTGTAGACGGAAACTTTGACCGTCCAGTAATCTCCACGACGGTAATATATAGATTGGACATATACTCCTGAATTGTGAAAACTATAATGATGGCATCGGTTAAGGAAAAAACTAGTTGCGGAAGAAACCATAGTTGAAGATACAAATGGCGGGTAGGTGGTATGCGCGTTAATGAGGGGTTAAATAGACCATCTTGTGATTTCATCTCAGTGAGAAACCTCCTCAAATCACTCTTGCTCGGAATCTTCCAAAGAAAAACAGCAGTAGTAATTCCATACTTGATTGGAACTTGCCAATCCTTGCTATTCAAGAATCTTTGACACGGTATAATCCTTGATTTTCCGAGCATGCGTAAAAACAATAATCTCGCCAAGCAGACCGATGGAAAACAGTTGAACGCCCAAAACCATCAGTAGCATTCCCAAGATGAGAAATGGACGCCCTGCGATAGTTTCATTCCCCACGAGTTGGAGAGCAACCGTAGCAACCGCAATCAGCCCTCCAGCGCCAAATAGCCCTGAACCAAGCAACCCAAAAAATCTTAGAGGTCTTTTCGTAAACTTGAAAAGGAAAAATAGGGTTAAGAGATCCAGCAACCTTTTCAAGCAAGTTCCAGGATGACCTGCTCTCCGCTTCTTGTCAGTTTCGCTTTGTCGTACCGGAACCTCAGTAACTTTAAAGCCTCGCTGATAAGCCAAAAACGGCAAAAATCGGTGAAGATCTCCGTAGAGTCGAACCTCCTCCGCAACCTCCCGCCTCATAACGCGCAACCGACAGCCGATGTCATGATATCTTAACGTCGTCAGAATTCCCGTAAGCAGGTGAAAAACCCACGACTGAAGCCGATTGAGAACCGAGTCAATTCGGGGCTCTCGCCGCGATATTACCAAATCGTATTCTCCATCGCGGAATTCCTGAAGCACGCGATTGATTTCAGTCGGTTCAATCTGCAGAAAGGGCGCCAGTGTCAGAATGGTTGAGCCTAGGGCACGCTCAAATCCGATAGCGAGAGCGGTTGCTTCGCCAAACTTTCGATTCGTCGTAATAACTTCAATCTGCGGAAACTCGCTCTTCAATTCCTTTAAGATTTCGAGTACCGCCAAATTAACGCCATCCAAGACAAAGATGAGTTCGTACGAATAGTTGCTTGCCGCGAGCGCTTCCGCATAGTGGAGGTAGAGTTTCCGAAGGTCGTCATGCCGCTCAGTTATTGGTATTATGACTGAAAGCGTTACTTCGTTCGTGGACTGCATGTTATCCCGGTTCTACCTCGCTTTGGTCGTGATTAACACCTCCTGGTGGCGCCAGCACCGTGACAGACGGTCGCACGTCCCGTTTGGGGAGGTAATCCCCCGTTTTCAACCCCAGTTCGGCTAAGAGCCCGGTTGAGAGTAAATGTACACCCAAGAACATACACAATAAACCGAAGGTGAACGGAATGCTCCATGACCCCAAAGTACCCGCAAAGAGCGCAACAGCCACCGCGAGGATTGTCGACAAACCCAAAACGAAAACGGGTACGCCAAATATGGCAAACCATAATCCGGGACGTGATGCAAAACCTGTGAGCGTCTTCACTGTGACGATATCAAGCGCGACTCGCCAAACTCGTCCAATCCCATATTTACTCTTTCCAAAACGACGCGGATGGTGATGCACGGGAATCTCCGCAATGCGTGCCCCTGCCAGTGTTGACATAGCAGGAATGAAGCGGTGCATCTCGCCATAAAGGGTGACATTCTTGATGACAGATGCCCTATACGCTTTGAGCGAGCACCCGTTATCATGTATTTGAACGCCCGTAACCTTACCAATCAGCCAATTCGCGGCGACTGACGGTACACGTCGAGACCAGAGCTTGTCTTGGCGATTCTTTCTCCAACCACAGACGATGTCGTAGCCTTCATCCATCTTCGCCAAGAGATGCGGAATATCTGCGGGATCGTTCTGCAGATCCCCGTCCATGCTAATCACGACGTTGCCACGCGCAAATTCAAAACCAGCCGCCATCGCCGCTGTCTGACCGTAGTTTTTTCTGAAGCGGATTGCCTTCAAGCGGAGGTCTTGGCTGTGAATCTCTTCCAGTATCTCGAATGTTCGATCGCGACTTCCGTCATCAACGAAAACAATCTCATAAGATTGCCGCAGCGATTCGCACACGTCTCGAATCTGTTGATAGAGTAATTGAACATTGTCCTCCTCGTTGTACACGGGAACGACAATGGAAATGGCAGGCTTGTCATCCATTTATACTTTGCGTTGGGTATTATTGCGCTTTCTTTCCCTGTAATTACTGTTTGTAATAGTGATTGTAGGGTGGGCATTGCCCACCATTCCGATCAGTTTGGGATAAATGGTTGGCTCCCCTGGCGCGCAACGTGACCGCGTTGATGGTGGGCAGGGGATTTCTATCGCACTCTTTATCCAGTCGTTTGATCCCACCCTACAACTACCGCCAGACGCTTGAAAATACGCAATTTCCAGCGGTGTGTAGTATAGTTAGAGCGCACAGTCTTCCGGAATGAGTTGAGGTAACCGTTTGGTTGCCTCTGCAAAACCGGAATGATTGTCGTAGGCGCAAGTATCGCACCCTGTCTGTTCACGGGTATACGGTAGGCTGAGAGTTGGGTTTCACTAGACAGACCCAGCGGGATAGTCAACGTGAGAAGTTCCGCCATCGAATCGTAATGCGCAGCCACTCTCTAACAATCAACCCGAACGAACAGCGATCAACCGCGTGGATTGCCACAGGACGACAGGAATCTCTTCGCGGCAACTACACCGCTGAAATTCTCTTGATTGTCGGGCGTCGAAAATCGGTAACACAAATCTTCGTTTTTCAAGACCGTCCGGGAAACGTAAGTTCAGCTACTCCGGATTTGTCCAGCTCTCCCTTGCCAAGGTCAATCATACGGTCATACTGCGCCTTTGTCGCCTCGGCGAGCGGAAGGTTCAATCCCGCAGATTCAGCTAGATCGAGCGCAATCCCCGAATCCTTTGACGCGTGCGCGGAGGAAAAGTAGCACTCATGGTCCCGATTCTCCATGTCCTCGCCATCCGTTTCCAGCACTCTGGAGTTCGCTCCGGTTTGGGCAAACACCTCTTGTAACATCGCGAGATCAAGTCCGAGTGCGGCACCGAGTCCCAATCCCTCTGCAAGCCCCGCCGTATTGATGTTCATGACCATATTCACTAACGCCTTGACTTGTGCGGCTTGCCCGGCATCTCCTATGTAACGGAGCGAGATACTCATTGAATCCAAGATGGGTTTCGCTTGGTTAAAAGCAGCCTCATTACCACCGCACATGAGATATAGGGTGCCCTCGCGTGCTTGCGTAATGCTTGATGCCATGCATCCTTCAAGACTCTGAGCGCCGTGTTTTTCCGCGAGCTTTTCCACGTCGACATGAACTTGCGGCGAAATTGTAGCGCAATTGATAAACAGTTTTCCTTCGGCTCCATTGAGAAGGCTGTCTCCAGCGCTATCCGAGAAGATTTGCCGCATCGACGCGTCGTCGGTTACTACCGTGATAATGTAATCGGCGAGCTCGGTTACTCCTGCGAGCGTGTTTGCGGCTCGCACGCCGAGTTCGTCGGCAAGTGCTTGCGCTTGGTCTGAAACGGTGTCATATACGGCAACGACCTGAAATCCTTCATCGTTCAAATGACGCGCAATATTGCTGCCCATTCTGCCGACACCGACGACCCCTATTTTGTGGTCTGAGTTTGCCATATTTGTCTCCTTAAACCTTACTTTGTGGATAAGATTTGTTGTGTCGAAGCTGTGTGGTTGGCTGGTAATACCATTTCGCTTGAATTATAGTGCATAAAATGTCTTAACTATAGCATTCACATATACCGTAGGCGGGGCATCTTGCCCCGCCGGCTTTGTGCGGAGGCAAGACATCTTGTTCCGGTTCGTGCAATTTTCTTTACCTGATTTACGCGGTCAATGCACAATCATTTTAGAGAAATGGTATAAACAACCGAGAATTCATAGACAGTTCTTAGTCGGTTGCATCTAGCCGAATTCGCAGGAAGTTTATCATAATTCCAATATAAAGTACAGTGAAAAGATGCTCGCCGTATGACGCACACACCCATATATCGACGTGACTATTTGATGTTCCATTGTGTGCATTTCACCAATGTTTTGTGGTCGCCGACCGCAATTTCATCTTCCCAAAATGCCTTGAAAACCCCTGTAGGCAATGATATAATAGCCTCAAAATCGCATGGTCTTTGGGAGTAAGGTAATGGCATATCAGGGTGCGCACTGCCTCCGGATAATCGTAATCATCTTTATTGCTGTTTTGCTGTGTTTTCCCGTGATCGCGGGGGAGCGCGAAGAATACACCTTTGCGTATAAGTTATTCCAAGATGGGAAGTATATCTTCGCGAAAGACCAGTTCAAAGCCTATCTTGAGAACTATCCGGATGGTGAAAGTGCCGACGATGCACGCTTCCTATTGGGCGAGTGTGCGTTGCGTCTTGAGGACTATGACGATGCCATCCTGCACTATAAGAAGCTGACGGCGGATCCGGCAAGCCCCTTACGCTTGGATGCGGTGCGTGGTGTTGCAACTGCTTGGTTTCATCAAGGCAGGTATGAGGAAGCTATCAAGGCGTATGAGGAGGTTATAAAAGGGTCGCGCGATGTTAATGCGCTCTCGCGGAGTCTTTATCTCGTTGGGGAGGCGTACGACAATCTGGGGCTATATCAAAAAGCCGTGGAATACTACAATCGAGTTCTGAAGCAATTTCCGAAATCAGCCGAAGCCAAAGACGCGTTGTACGGCAAGGCGTGGGGGCTTTTTCGGATCGAAGACTACGAAGCGGCATACAAGGCTTTTGCCGAATTCGTCAAAACTTCACCGAATCATCCCGCGATTGTAGAGGCTTCGTATCGTGCAGCGGAATCGCTCTTCAAGTTTGGCGATTGGGCGAATGCGCAGGTTGCCTACCAAAACGTGATTGACAGCAATCAAGATGATGAAGAACATCGCGAATTTGTTATAAACGCGCGATACCGTCTTGGCGAATGCTACTTTCAGCAGCGGATGATGGAGAAAGCAAAGAACACATTCAACTTGCTGCTTCATGAAAGCGGTGCATCGTCCGTGGCGCCGGATGCACAATACTGGATCGCCGAGATTCTCTTGGAACAGGAGAAGTACCTGGAGGCAATCCACGAGTATCAAAAGGTGAAGGAGCTATATCCGCGAAGTGATGTTGTGGATGATGCGCAATTCGGAATTGCAACCGTTCATTTTCTTCAGGGGGACTACCCGCTAGCGCGCAGTCAATTCAAAGTTGTTGCCGACAATCCGCGTTCCGATCTTGTGGATCCCGCGCGTTTCCGCATTGGCGAATGTTTTCGATTGCAACGTGAGTTTAATTCTGCCATCTTAAACTACAAGAAGGTTAGCCCGAAATCAACGTACGCCGACGACGCGCTCTACGGTTTCGCGACAAGTGCCTTTCAGTTGCGGGATTACGCCGAGACAGTTCGCACGCTAAATGCCTTACTTCAATCCTATCCCTCCAGTCCGCTTAAAGCCTACGCTCTTTATCAACTTGCCCTTGCCTATTTTCATCAAACGGAATACGAAAAATGCGTCGAATCGTTGAATCGACATGAAGAGGTGCGTGGTGATGCGACATTGGAAACGGCACCGGCAGATGAAGTCCTGATTTGGAAAGCGCGCGCACTCTATGAACTTGAGGATTATCAATCCACGATTCTGACTTGTGAACGATTAATTCGGGAACATCCAAATAGTTCGCTTCGATTCCGAGCCGAATTCTTTATCGCTGAAAGCACTTATTGGAGCGATCAAAAGGTTGAAGCCTATCGCTCTGCCCGATCCCAATACAAATCCTTGTTGAGTAAACAGCCTGCCGCCGAATGGGCGGAGAAGTGTCGTTACGGAATCGGTTGGACTCATCTTTCCGAGGCGGCCGCGTCAAGCGGTCAGAACCAGACCACACAATATCTAGAGGCGATTAACGCATGGGCGGAAGTTGTCAAGCATCATCCTCGCGGCGAGTTTGCGGACGCGGCGCTTTACCAGAGCGGAGTTGTCTATATTAACCTCAAACAGTACAACGAGGGGATAGAAGCGTTTAATCAAGTCCTTTCGGGTTATCCGGGAAGCGATTGGCACGACAACGCACGCTACCAAATTGGACGCGCCTACTACAAACAGGAGAGATATCCGGAAGCAATCATTGCCTTCAACGATATGTTGCGTGAGCATTCCGGATCGCCTCTTGTTCCCAAAGCAATCTTCGGCACTGGCAACGCCTATTTCAAGCAGAGCAAGTTTAACGACGCCATCAGATATTACCAGCAGGTTGTTGAAAAGTTTCCCAATCAACGGGTGCCGGTACACGAAGCGGGCGCAGAACCAATCGAAGACCTGCGACCGGAAGCCCAATACTATAGCGCCGAAAGCTACCTCAACCTCGCAGATTATTTACAAGCCATCCGCGCTTATGAACAGGTCATCCAACATTACCCAAAGAGCGATTGGGCAGACGACGCACAATACGGTATTGCCGTCGCATACGAAAATCTGGGACAGAAGGAGAAGGCAATTCAGGCGTATCAGACCTTAATGGTCAGGTATTCCGATGGAGAACTGGCTCACGCTGTACAGTTGCAGATTGCACGTTTTTACTATCAGGATAAGGACTACAAACGCGCCATCGCGGAATTCCAGAAGGTCATTACCCAGTATCCCAAAACCGCATCGGCATGGCTCGCACAGTACAACATCGGGAAATGTTACCTTTCTTTGGATTCCTATCGACAAGCGATTCAAGCTTTTGAGCAGGTTGATCCGCAAAGCGAGTACGCGTCGACCGCCGCTTTTGAGATTGGAAATGCTTGGTACAATCCGAATAATCAGGGTCGGAATCTGGGTAGCGCCGTGGAAGCGCTTCGAAATGTATCGATAAAATTCCCGAATAGCCCTGATGCTCCCCGTGCCCTGCTGCTTGCGGGACAGTGTTACGAAGAGCTGGTACAGTGGGATGAGGCGATTGAAATGTATCAGTATATTATCGCCGAGTATCCGAACTCCAAGCAGGCTGAAGTTGCACAACTCGTTATGGGGCACGCTTATCGTTCCGCGGGCAACTACCCGCAAGCTATAGAGACGTACGATGTTATTCGTGAAGGCGGTGTTGGCAGGTATCCTCCCGACGTTGTCATTGAGGCAATCCTGCATATGGCGGAAGCGCAATCACTCATGAGCAAGCACCTTGATGCCGCGACCTCCTACCTCCGAGTATTTTACCTGTATAAGGAACACGATCCGCTGAGTGCTTTAACCGCGGCGGTTCGAGCGGGCGATGCTTTCGCCGACGCAACCGAGTTGAGAAACGCACGTGACGAATATCAGAGAGCTGTAAAATTTTATGAATCGCAGAGTCCGATAATCCAAGATTCCCCGGATAAAAAATCATGGGACAAGTTGTACAACTACGCCAAGGAAAAACTCGATCAGGTCACAAGTAAGATTAGCCAGAATTAATCCCATGTGCGACGCGTCCAAGCGGCGCCTATACATTGAATTTGCCCGAAAAAAACTGACATGACCGGGCAGGTTTGGCCACTCGCAGATTTTCAAGGTGAGTTGATTCGGGGGAGTTGCACCACGTCTCAGCCTTGTCGCTGATTCATGCATCACCTTTCAAAGTACGACTCCGCAGGGTCGTCTTCCAGCAACCGTTTTCCAACAGGCAATGTCCATTGGCAAAACATCTATTGGCAATCAATCTTCTCGTCATTTTCTGTGGGCTGAGCGGTTTCAATCTGTATGCCCAACCGCCGGTATCCGAAGAAGAGTTGCAAGCCGAAGATTTGCCAGAAGTCATTCGGGCGCGAATTATTGATACGACGCAGATATGGTTGCTGCCCCGCGCACGATTCAAGGATTCAGCCAAGCCCCAACTCATACCCGCATTGGCGTTATATGCCAAAGAACGCCGATGGAACCTGCCGCCTATCCTAACGCCGACCAAAGTCAGCAGAACGCAACCGTTACCGCGCGAAAACTACTTGCTGAGACTTACCGCCTACCCAAGTCTGCCCGACGCCCTCTTCTATCAGGCGGTATTCGGGGGAAACCTTGAGGACACGCGTGCGTTTCTTTATCTGAACCGTAAGCAGTTAGGCAACGAGCGCACAAAAGGACGGGGAGACTATAGCGCTGACGGGATTCGGGGCGGGTTAACTTATCAGTACGGCGAGCGGAGCGAACTCGCGGTGGATGCCGCGCTTGACCTCAAGAATCTTAACTGGTTAGCGACTGAACCGGGGAATAACCCTATTGGCAAAGAGGTACAACATCTCCGTTCCAATGCCCGTTGGGAGCACGGGATTTCACCAAGGGGACGCACCGCGATATCCGTCGATCTTGAGGAGTTTCGCCTTCTTCCCGAGGATGGGGAAACGCAAGCCGAAAATCGGGCGACGGACCTGCGATTTAAACTCGATCTGGAAATCCCCGTCGGCATACAAAATCCATTTCACCTCGGTAGAGGAGTTGACATAAACCCAATCCATCTCGGCGCGGTTGCGGAATACTTCACCGCAGCGAATGACCCCGATGCAGATGGGTTGCTCAGTCGAGACAATTGGTCAACAATCTTCCGCTTGTATCTTCGTGATGAGTTTACTTCCGCCAAATGGTTTGTTTTGGGGATGGGAGTGGAAGGGGTTGGCTACCGTGAACGCGACAGCCTTGGAGACGACGTTACACACATAAAGGTTAATCCACATGTGGCGATTACAACACACCTAGGCGACCGCTGGGCGTTTCAATTGAAGGGGAGACGGAATATCCAGCGCGCCAAGCTGTCGGACCTTTACTTCGACGCTGATTACCTCAACCTGAATCCGCTCTTACGCCCCGAAAAGACGTGGGACGGAAAGGTGACCCTTACCCGCCACCAAGGGAGGAGGTTTGAAGCCAATTTATCCGGGTTTGCCAAGCAGATTGAGGACCTTGTTGTCCTAGAAAATCTATCGACAAATTCCGCCAGCGCTGCGAAAGAGCTTACATGGGCGCCGCAGAATCGCGATACGTCCGTCCGAATCTTCGGCGGGAGCCTCGGTATGACTGCCTTCATAGCGAATCGCTTGGAAGCGCAGGTTCAGTACACACATGAAGTTCATAAGCCGGAGGATGGCGAATGGATTGCATATCGACCAAATGACTTCATTGACTTGAACCTTAACTTTCATTTGCCGGCTGATTTCCACATTGAGCTAGGCGGGGAGTTTCGAGGCGCACGCTATCCGGATGAGACGCCCGATAAAAGGTTGGAGCGTTACCTTCTGCTGAAACCGAAGATAAGCAAGTTCATCGAAAACCGTGTGGGCTTGTTTGTTGGCGGGAATTTTGCTATCGGTACATACATGCTCTTGGATGAGTACGAGCTTGCACAAGATTATCTTGATTTCGGACTCGAGTTGAAATTTTAATCACGGTCTTTTTCATATTCTTGATTGGCAGCATAGCTTATGGAATACCTCCTAAACCTAATCGTCTCGGGCATAGACCGGTTGACGAGTGGGGGACCTATATTAATCCCGATAATCTTTTTCTCGCTCTGGTCGCATAAGATTATTCTTGAACGGGCGTACCACCTGCACCGTCCGCGAGTCATCCCTTCGCGTTTTGTGACACAAAGTATCTATCATGAACTTGTGCGGGGCAATCCGGACATTGCCATCAAGATGTGCGAAAAGAGCCCCGGACCATTGAGTAATGTCCTTCGAACCGGAATCCGGCATCGCAATGCCGACGAGGAGACTCTCAAGCGCGTTATTCGTCAGGCGATTCGTGCTGAAAAACCGGTTCTGAATGAGGGACTCAGCACGTTGGCAATGCTTGCGCCCGTCGCAATGTTCACCGGTTTGCTCGGCACGGTGCTTGGCATGAGAGGATCGTTTGGTGCATTGATAGACGTGCAAACCAAACAGTTGCCCACCATCGCGGACGGTATTTCCGAAGCGTTGCTCACCACCGCCGCCGGATTAATTGTCGCGCTGCCTAGTTATGTCGCTTACGATTACTTCAGGAATAAGGCGGATCGGTTTCTCGCGGATTTGGAAAGGCACGGGATGTCGCTCGTTCGCTTTCTCGCCACCGGGGAGTACAAACTCTTTCAAGAGGAATATGGGGACATTCGGGAGTTGAAAAGGGTTGAAGACTGATGGAGGGGAAAAAACGCGGAGGTCGCTTCTTCATAGGGATCGTGGTCATTGAGCATATCGTGTTTGCCCTTTTGATGGCTCTGGCGATTGCTCCCAAGTCACCGCCGCGACCCAAGGAGTCTGCCATTAACGTTGAATTCGTTAAAACAGAATCGCCGCGAAAGAAGATCAAAACGGAGATTCCCGTCGCAATCCCCAATGTCCGCCAGAATCAACCCTCCGAGACGCTACCCCAAATCCAACCCACGACGAATCTAAGTGAATATCTTACGGCGACCCAAACGAAAGGCGGATTACCGAAGCTTCGGAGGACACAGGCGTCCAGTGAGAATCCCGATCGCTTGTCACTCGGCGCGCCGCCGTCGAAAGGACGCAGTAAAGGTGATTTTTTGGATGAACCCAACGCATTGGTTCGTAGCAAACCGATTGACATTGAGACGGGGCATCACGGGCGCGATAGCCATAGGGGATTGCCGGAGCGGGATGCGCGCCGTTCCATTACAGGTGAGAGCGGAAAGGCACTCGCGGGTAGGTTCGCGCCGGGCAGATTGTCGGGTGTCAAGACCAATCTGATTACTGAAGGCGTGCCCTACGAAATCAGCGGTGAGGTCAGTGGTCGAGCCGTGATAAGCGGCTTGGAGAAGCCGCTTCAGTCAAAAGGCAAACAGGGCGGAGGCGTGCATCTGAGTTTCAAGGTTCGGCCCGATGGAAGCGTGTTCAGCGTGCAAATCAAGCCGGGGCGGACGACTATCGGCGAGGTCAGGTTGAAGGAGCGCGCGAGGCGCTACGTAGAACAGATTCGATTCAGCGCCCTGCCCAAAAATGTGTCTCAGGTGGTGCAGTCCGGGGAGATTTTCATAAACTTTACGGTAAATTAAAAGTCGGTCGGTGCCTTAGAACCTGTTTGAAAAGTGCAGTTGTAGGGTGCGCACTGCGCACCAGCCTTTAAAAACCCCAGGGGGCGGAAGGTGTGTAGAAATGCCACAAACCCCGTGCACCTGAGGCACCTGAACCCCAGGGCGGGATCAACTTAGCGGATAGCGAAGGCGATAGAAATCCCACAGGTAGGTAGTAGACGACAATAAAAACATGAAAAACCTTCCTACAAATAACCAAAAATGGCTTTGCTACCGATTATTCAAACAGGTTCTTAGCGCGTAGTCGGCTCTCAGCGTGCGCGAAATAGAATACCAAGACCGAGAAATGGAATCCATATTATGAGAAATTACCTTCCAATATTCCCTTCTTCCATCACTCCACTCCCAATTTTTGTTGGACGCTGGTGACCTTGTCATCCATAGTCTGGGTTCGGTCGGTGCGCGTACCAAACTTCAACGTTGTCGAGATGCGCGGCGCGCCCATGTCGTGCACCACTTCGTGGCAGCGCTTGATGGCGGCAAAAACTACGTCCCACTCTCCCTCAACATTGGTGCCGTAGGCGTGGAGTTGCGTTTTCAGCCCCGCCTCCTTGAGTACCTTCTCACACGCCGCCACATGCTTTGAAACAGATACTCCGACTCCTATCGGCACCACGCACAGATCAGCAATAATTTTCATTTTGGCAACCTCGTTCCCGGCATTTTGGCGTGTGTGCTACTCCGCTCCTTACGAACATCCGCTCGTCGCGCCGCAATTGACGCACCGGTAACACGTTCCGTTCCGTGTCATAATGGTACCGCAAGCGTGGCACGGAGGCGAGTCGGACTGCATAGCCGCCACCTGTTTTTCACGCGCTTCGATTTTGTCAATCTCTTGGCCGGATGATAAGGGCGGCAGTTGCTGTGGATTTGCCAGTTCGTCTTCAAGGCTTGCAACTTCACCGGCGGCAATTTGGCTGTCGGGAAGGAACTTTAGCCCAAGCCAGCGGAACACGTAATCAATGATAGACTTGGCGATTGGAATATCTTTGTTGTTCGTGAACCCCGACGGTTCAAATCGGATATGGCTGAACTTGTCCACAAAGAATTCCAACGACACGCCGTGTTGTAACGAGACCGAAGTCATCAGCGCAATGGTGTCCATTAGTCCGGAGATGACAGATCCCTCTTTCGACATGTTCAGAAACACCTCTCCGGGCCTCCCGTCTTCATACATGCCAACGGTGATATAACCTTCGTGTCCCGAGATGCTGAATTTGTGAGTAATTGATGGACGTTCATCGGGTAGACGCTTGCGTACGGGTTGACTCTCTTTCTCCTCCTGTTGATTTACCGATGACAACGGCTGGCTACTCTTGGAGCCATCGCGGTAGACTGCCAAACATTTGACGCCGAGTTTCCACGCCTCAACATAAACTTGTGTGATGTCTTCCACGGTAGCATCGTTCGGAAGATTGACCGTTTTACTGATTGCGCCGCTGATGAATGGCTGAACCGCCGCCATCATTCTGACGTGTCCCATCGGTTCGATGAAACGAGTTCCAGTTCGGCCGCACTTGTTCGCGCAATCGAAGATAGGATAGTGCGTTTCCCTGAGATACGGAGCGCCTTCGACTGTCCCGTATCCACAGATGGTTTCATCGGCAGCATCGATTTCTTCCTGACGAAATCCAATGGCGCTCAAGATATTGAATCCCGGCTCCTGCGCTTTCGCGCTATCAAATCCCAAGCGTTCCAAACAGTCGTCGCCGAGGATACCGGGAGCAAAGGCGAGGTCCAAACTAAAAACGCTTGGCAGCATTTGCTCTACTTTGCCCAGATCTTCATCGGTGAAACCTTTGTCCTTGAGAGTTCGCTCATTGATGTAGGGTACGCCCTTAAGCGTTCCACTCCCTACAATGTGCGTTACGATTCCATCAATTTGGCTGCGTGGATAACCGAGTTGCGCCAACGCATTCGGCACAGCCTGATTGACAATCTTGAAATATCCGCCACCGGCGAGTTTCTTGAACTTCACGAGCGCAAAATCGGGTTCTATACCCGTCGTATCGCAGTCCATCAGGAACGCGATGGTACCGGTCGGAGCGATCACGCTTATCTGCGAATTTCGGTATCCGAATCTTTCTCCCGCTCGTACACACGCATCCCAATCTTCATGCGCCGCCTTGAGCAAGGTTTGCGGACATGCAATCTCGTCGAGTTTGTAAGCCTCGTCGCGGTGCATCCGCATGACATCCAACATCGACGCCCGATTTTCATCGAATCCGGCAAAAGCCCCAACGCTGCTCGCTATCTCCGCGCTCGTAAGGTAGCCGTGTCCCGACAAAATAGCTGAGATGGCTCCTGCCCAAGCCAAGCCAATCTCCGAATCATACGGGATCCCGTTCAACATCAATAACGCGCCGAGATTCCCATATCCCAATCCTAGTGGACGGAAATCATGTGACCGGCTGGCAATCCGATCGGTCGGGTACGAGGAGATTTCCACGATAATTTCCATGGCTATGATAAATATGCGGATAGCCTGACGGTAGGCTTCAACGTCAAATGTTCCATCCTCTCTCAGGAATTTCACCAAATTGATGCTTGCCAGATTACACGACGTGTCATCCAAGAAGACGAACTCGCTGCACGGATTAGTCCCGTTAATCCTGTCTGTGTTCTTGCAAGTGTTCCATTTCTGAATAGTGCCGTCGAACTGGACGCCGGGGTCGGCGCACGCCCAAGCGGCATACGAGATCTTGTCCATTAGGTGTTTCGCATCGTGTTCGTCGGCGACCCTTCCGTTCATGCGATACGTCGTATGCCATTTTCCGTTCTTAAGGTATGAGTCCATGAAGGCGTTGGGTATTCGGACGGAATTATTGCTATTTTGCCCACTGATTGTCCGGTACGCTTCACCGTTAAAATCGGATTCGTAACCGGCTGCAATCAGCGCTTGTGCCTTTTTCTCTTCGTGCAGTTTCCAGTCAATAAAGTCGTCAATCTCCGGGTGATCCATGTCAAGGATAACCATCTTCGCTGCCCTGCGTGTCGTTCCCCCGGACTTTATGCTTCCTGCCCACCGGTCGAAACCTTCCAGGAAGGAAAGTACCCCGGACGATGCACCCCCGCCGGACAATTCCTCTCGCTTCGCCCGAATCTTGCTGAAATTTGTGCCCGTGCCGCTCCCGTACTTGAAGAGTCGAACTTCCGCTTTTTGTAATTCAAGCATAGAGTCAAGCGAATCATCTACACTTTGGATAAAACACGCCGAGTTTTGCGGGTGTTCGTACGCATTCGTTGATGTCTGGACGCTTTGCGTTGCTCGATCCCAGAAGAAGTTACCGCCACCGCCTTCAATACCGTACTCGTGCCAAAGCCCGCAATTGAACCAAACAGGGGAGTTGAATGCCCCTCGTTGTGAAATCAATAGATAGGTTAATTCCGACTCAAATGCGTCTGCATCTTCTGGCGTAGCAAAGTAGCCCCCGAATTCGTCTCCTGAACGGCGGATCGTGCGGGCAACTCGTGTGACCAACTGGCGCATACTTACTTCGTTGCCCGTGCCCGGTACACCGGCTTTGCGGAGGTATTTCGATGCGCCTATATCAGTCGCCAACTGTGACCAAGATTCTGGAACTTCAATGCCTTTTTGCTCAAAAATTGTCTCCCCTTTTTCGTTGTAGATGGTCGCATCTCTCTGTTCCCATTTCATCTCATCGAACGGGTGGTTACCGGAACTGGTGAAATGGCGTTTAATCTTCAAGCCGCGCTTCCGCGTGGCATCAGGTTGTTCGATGCGGGGAGACTCGTCGGACGGCGCCGCCGCGATTGAATCGACATTAGGGTCAGACATCTTTCTTCCTTTCGAAGCTGCCGACATGCAACATCGGAGTGACAAGAGAGCAGCCACAACTATACAATTATCGCAATCTTCCAATCTCTAAATAATGTACATAGTCAATTTGAATTGATACAATGATGACGGCGAATTTGAATTTTTGACGCGCGCTGGCGTAAATTCACTTCAATCAAATGCTTGAACGCATCTTGTGTTGAGAAATTCAAAAGCGCTTAACTTTGGTGCGCAAACTCTATTGTGGATTCTGAGTAAGCTGTTGCAGTTCATTTTCAAAATCTGCTACATCCTCAAAATCACGATAGACAGAAGCAAATCGAATATAGGCAACCTTGTCGGTGTCTTTGAGTATGTCCATGACCAACTCGCCGATTGATCGACTGTCAATCTCCGACTTTCGCATGCTAATCAACTGCTGCTCGATTTCGCCAATCAGGCGATCGATTGTCTCTTGACTAATCGGTCGTTTTTCACACGCCTTCATCAGGTTGCGCCTCAACTTTCCCCGATTAAACGCTTCGCGCCGTTGGTCTTTCTTGATGACGAACAGATCCAGTACCTCTGCCCGCTCATACGTGGTGAACCGTTTTGCACACGTCGGGATGAGGCATTCTCGACGTCTACGGGTGACACTCCTACCGTCGGTCTCGCGTTTGTCCAAGACTTTTGTCTCAAAACTTCCACAGTATGGGCATTTCATAAATCACCGGCATCTTGTGTGTCATTCCTGAATTTTACACAATATATAAATGATACCATACATTTGAATTTTGTCAACGCATTTTTTTCACATCGGTTTTAGGCTTTTTTCACTTTGTTACAATCTCTGTATTCACAGATCGAATGGACTGGTAAATATAGCCTCAGTAAAGACAAAACACGTAGGAAAAGGGATGCAAAGAGTTGCGGAGAGAAAAGTCTAATGACGAGTCCGCAGGTGCAATAGACGGATTAAGCCAGTTTTAATATAAAAGTTTATCTTCGGCATTATCGAGCACCTAAGAGTTTAAATTCTCAGTTAGCCGTATCCCGCATCATTATTGACAGCATGCCATTATCCCTGTCGGAATAATTCATTCAGCAAGTAACACTCCTTTTTCGCTCAATGACTAGCCGTGAAAAGTGTTCCTTCGTGGTCTGGTTTTCACTCCAGCGGAGATCAAGCGAATGGATAATGAGTAATCAACTGAGTGAATAACGAAGGCGATAGAGATCCCATAGAGATCCCCGATGTCAATAGAACACGATCCCTCCTCGCGTCTGCACTCCAGAGGATCAAACGAACGAATAGTGAGTGCGATAGTAAATCCTGCGCCATGTGGTGTATTACTTGGTAAAATGAAGTTGACGATGGAGGGGCAAAACCGGTCAATCAATCGGATTCACGGTAGTACCTCGGTGATTTTTGCCTCATTTGTGGATATATACCCCAGGGGAAACGCATCTATAATCACTTAATCCCTCTCGCGTAAAAACTAACCATCGCGGCTTTTTTCTGCTTCATAAGGTTGTTCACTCTACAGCATCATCGGAGCGAAGGGGGTATAAGATTGGTAGAAGCTCTCATTCCTTTGATCGCCCCTTGTTTGGTCGCTTGAGAGTTCGAAAACGTGAACAATATGTTGATCCGCCACGCTTTTTGGGTGATTTTGGCTGAACTTGTTCCTATTTGTTTGTAGAAATAGCCCCTAAAATACGAACAAAAATGTGAACAAAGGCTTGATTTCGAGAGAGTGTTCACATGGTTTGATTCAATACTTTCCTTTGATAACGCGGGTTTACAGGCGGACAGATGTGAACAAAATGTTAACAGAAAAAAAAGTTTGTCGTAACTTAGGTCAATTTTAGGTACATGAGAAGCCCAAGCGCTACCCCTTTGGAACACGGAAAATCGGCGATTCGGGGAGTAGCGCATTCACTCCTCCGCTTATCTGTTCGCTTCATAATTATACTATATATGTGTAAAGTTGTCAATGCAGGCCAGATGCGTTTCCCCTGATATATACCCCAAGTTTTGTATGTGAAAATTTGAGATTGCACAAGTCTATTATGCGGAAGATGAGAACAGTGCATATGATGTCTGTATTATATCGTTTACCTTCTACGTAGGCGGGGCATCTTGCCCCGTCGGCTTTGCGTGGAGACTAGACTTCTTGTTCCGCCCCGCGCAAACTTCTTGACCTCATTCACGCTATTAATGCACTAGCATTTTAGAGAAATGGCATAAGTATTTTCTTGGAAGTTGCTTGGAACTGCGGAATTGACACGACTGAATAATGTGCTACGTATTTTTTCGTGAGGCAAACTGATACAATCCCAATCTACAGAGGTAACGAAAGAGCGCGTCGACAACCGTAATGAAACCATTACTTTGGTGAAAAATAGCGGAGATTTCTGGCGGTTTACCGAATCAGTCGCTATTCTGTGTGCCCCACGGCCATGATCGAATGCCATTGAAAGCGAATTGGATGTTGTGATATAATCTCACAAATAAGTTACTATTTGATTCGCAGAGCGAGAATTAATTCTTTATCCACATCAATTGGTGCGCTCTTCATCGAAAAATTTCGGGCTATCCCTGCATGTTTGACATCGGCAGGGTCCCTGTCAGACGTTCTTTTTCATAAGGCTCAAATATCAATACGCTAAAAATGCTACCGGTAAGATTTCTGAATTGGTGGTGTCCAGTCTAGATTGAAGAGCGGTAACCGTTGAAACTAACCACTACGAGGTGCCAAAGGTTCAGTTACGCCAATGTTCAGCCACAGTGATTTAGTGAAACTGGGCAAACCTCGAAGACCATGGTAGCGAGGTAAGATTATGAAAGAAAAACCATCTCGACCAGGAAACATAAAAGTCGTCGAAACAACCTCTTCGGAGGCTTTGGTTGTTTCTGCACAGCGAGGACGCAAGCTTGTTCCCAAGCGAGACGAAAACGTCGAGGGCAGGGGCTTTTTCGGCAAACGTAAACGCAAGAGCGGCCCGACAGAGGAGCATATCAAACGGGTCGTATTTGAAAATTTAGATGCCTTTCCAAGCAACGAAGTGCGCATGCTGCGAGGCGTATTTTCTTTAGCTACCACGGCAATACGCGAAGTTATGATTCCGCTTTCGGAGCTTGTGGCTGTACACGTCAATACTCCAACGGTTCGAGTCAAAGCCGTAGCGGAAAGCGCGAATTATCGCTATGTTCCAGTTTTTGAGGAACGCATAGACAGGCTCATCGGCGTGGTAGATGTCATGGAAATCCTTTTTACTCCGCGCGAATATAATGATGTGATCGCTTTTGTTCGCCGACTGGAGCGTGTGCCGGAAACAAAACCCGCTGGCGAACTACTTGAGGAGATGCGCGGCTCAACCGAACCTGTAGCAGCCGTTATCGGAGAACATGCCGGATGCACCGGCTTCGTGACACTGGAGGATATTCTGGAATTGATTGTCGGTGAAATCCGCTACAATCACAAACGCAACAGTCCGCATGCGGAATTGCTTGGCACTGATCACTGGTCACTTGATGCGCGCACCTCAATCGATGTTGTCAATGATGAATTGGGGATCGACATACCCAAAGATCGTTTTGATACGATTGGTGGGTTCATCTTGGCTCAACTCGGTCGTCTACCGGAACGCGGCGAAAAGATCGCCTACGACAACATCGAATTCATGGTTGAGGAAGTTTTCGGGTACGGAATAATATCTGTTCAAGCGACGCGCGTCAACGTTCCAAGAAACCAGAAAAAACGCAGTTGATAGAGTTGTCGCCTTAATCAGTAGAATTGGGAAGTCCGTGAAGGTACGTTATGAAATCTGTTAAACGACCGTCGCAACGCGCGATTAAACCGGGGTCATGGAAGTTAATCGTGTTCTATCTCATTGTGTTGGCAGCAATTCTTGTTCTAATCTGGAAGATGCCCTCAATCGTTAGTCTAATGTGAACGGTTGGAGTAAACCTAGCGGAGGTAAGATTAAGCCCCGAATGCATCAGCCGTGTTTGCTACAGCAATCGACCCCGGAGAAAAGAACTGCGGCAGTATCTCCCGCCAAGGCGTCCATTTTTACCCTAATCATCATTCTCTGCTGCACGATTTTCTGCCCGCCAAAATCGCTCGCCATCGAAGATAAGCTCATCATCATATCACCGCATCCCGAGTCAATTGAAAAAGAGTTCGGCCGCACCTTCAAGGAATGGTATCTCCAGAAAACGGGAAGGTCAGTAGCGCTCGATTGGTTAGATTTGGGCGGATCGTCTTCGGACTTTCGCTTCATTGAGTCCGAGTTCCAACGTGTGCCCCAAGGCATTGGAATTGATCTTTTTTTCGGCGGCGGGACAGACAACTACCTCAAACTCGCCGATCAGGGATTGCTTTTTCCCTACAAGCTGCCCGACGCGCAATTGGGACGGGTACCCAAAGAAATCTTCGGAATCCCCGTGTATGACCCCAAGTATCGCTGGTACGGGGCAGCGCTGTCCAGTTTCGGCATCATGTACAACGAGGAACTTCGCGAATTCCTCCAATTACCCGAAGTAGCAACATGGAATGACTTGACTCAGCCTAATTTGATTGGTCGAGTTGGCGCCGCGGATCCTCGCGAAAGCGGCAGCGCCCACATGATGTATGAAATCATCTTGCAGGGATACGGCTGGGAAGAAGGATTCGGACTCATCACGAAGTTGGGCGCAAATGTACGAGGGTTCTCTGCGGGATCGAACGCGATTCCCAAGGACGTTGTCTCCGGTCAAGTCATCTACGGAATGGCGATAGATTTTTACGCTTACGGACAAATTGCGGTGCTTGGCGACGATGTCATCAAGTATCTCGTTCCGCCGGATGCGGCAGTCGTCAGCCCCGATTCGATCGCAATACTTAAAGGAGCGCCGAACGTGGAAGTTGCTCAGGCGTTTCTTGAATTTGTGCTTTCCGATACGGCGCAAAAACTCTGGGTGCTGCGTGACGACGATCCCGAAGGACCAAAGTGGCGGGGCGGCTTAAATCGAGCAAGTGTCGTTCCTGCATTATACGATGAACTCGGTGACCGGTGTGTGGTCATCAACCCATTCAAACGGGAATTGAACCCAATCCAATACGATGCAGCCAAAGGCGGAATACGCTGGGCGATCGTCAATGATCTCATCGGAGCGCTGGTTATCGATCCGCACAAAGACTTGGTTTCCGCGTGGAAAGCCATCAACATGTGTAATGACGAACAGAAGCGGGCAGCGGCAATCGACAGGATGACACAGATGCCGATTACGGCGGAAGAGGGGATGCGGATAGCGCAATCGGAGTGGAAAAAGCCGGATTATCGAAATCAGAAACTAACCGAGTGGAACAGGTTCGCGCGCCAGAAATACCGTGACGCCGTAAAATTGACCAAGTAATGCGGCTTCAAAATCTGTAGTAAAACCAAAACTATTTATACACTGCGGTAGGTTCGGTTTCCTAACCGAACCGGTATATATTCAGCCTCGTAGCTCGACTTTGTACATTTGTAGGGTGCGATCAACCGAGGGAACAATGAGCACTGTAGGGTGGGCACTGCCCACCATCAAACATTGGAACACCTCAACCTTCACCCATTTTACATTTCCAACAACTCCGTCATCGGGTCTATCGGATAAATTGGCCGCCTCAAATTCTCATACCTGAAATTCATAAGGTTCGGGCTGTGGACACCCGGTGTATCTACCTCCAGTATCTCGTGGGCAATCGGCGTGTAGTCCGCGCGGTAGTGCACGGCAGATTTCAACGCAATAAGCTTCCTATCCCTCGGCTCTATGCCAACGCTGCGAAGAACTTCGGCATCAAGCGGTTGCGACCGCTCCTCGGTTAAAATAACCTCTATCCCTCCTGTCTTAATCACTGCGGTGCGTCCCATTCTGTCAGTGGCTCCTCTTGCCATCGGTCCCTTACGTACGTAGACACCATCGGAGATTGTTTTCACATAGGCATCAAGTATCACGGGTTCGCCGTGCATGTCGTCCGTCTTACCGCCAACGTTGAGAGTTACGCGGTTTCCGACCCCCGCGTCAATCGCGTGGGCAACGGATTCGGGATCTGAAATAATCGCCACAACGGCATCACGGACATCTGCCTCCACGAAAGCACGCAGGATAAATGTGCCGTCACAGGGGCCTCCGCCGCCGGGATTGTCCGCACCTTCCGCCAAAACAATGGGCTGCCCCGATGAGTCATTTGTGTGTTCGATGGCTTCCTCAATCGATACAAGGTTTGTACGAAAATCTTCGCGTATTGACCAGAGGCGTGCGGCAAATTCACTGACCTTCTGTTCGGCAAGCTCGCGGTTCCCGTCCGTGGTTACGAGCACGGAAACGCCCGCGTCACGGATGTCCGCAAAAGGGAACCCCATGGACAACGTCGCCGTTACTACGCCGTCTTCAGATTCCAACTGGTGGAGTCTTTTCACCAAATCACTCGCAGGCGGTCTCATGGTGCACTGTGCCGGCGGAGATGTCAAAAGCGGAAGTTGGCGGTATGCCATCGTCGGCATAATCTCTCCCCGCACTGTTTTGTAGATGACTTCAACCGCTTCGACTCCCCGTTCGTAAGTGTCAACGTGAGGATAGGTGTCGAATCCGATAATCACGTCAGGGTATTTCACGGTTTCGGGAGTGATGTTTGCATGCAGATCGAACGTCACTACAATGGGGCGGGAACCGACAATCTCGCGCACGCTGGAAATCAGATCGGCTTCGGCATCCTCAATATCCTCCGTCACCATGGCGCCGTGCAAATCAAGCACCACTCCGTCTATCTCGCCGGTACCCGAAAGCAGATCAAGAAATTCGGATTTGAGCGCGTCGTAGGCGTCCTGTTCAACCTTTCTGGACGGCGTGGCAAAACTCCAGAGGAGTGGAACAAGCTCCACCTTCAATTCATCCGCGGCGTCAATGATACCGCTCGTAACGGTAGAAGTGTTTCCGAAGTTCCTGAGAATTTCGTCGCCGACCATTCTTCTAAAACTGTCAAGCGTGGTCGGTACGGGCGAAAAGGTATTCGTTTCGTGCCCAATACATCCCGTCGCAATCCGCATCAAATCCCCCTTGAACCCGAGTTTTTTCTTGAAAACTTGGGTTCTTAACAAGAACTAGCTAGTCAATTCGTTATCAGCCCCGTTGGCAATGGCAAAGATATCTCAATCCCAAGGCGGAGAGAACACCCACCTGCCGACTCCCCGCTCTTTTCGAGAATCGTCCACATGTTGCTTTCGTTATCTACGTTTTGACAACGCCCAACTTCGTCCGGGTTCGTCGGCGCGGAAGGTTTCCACATTCCCTCGGTCCGCCAGCGTCACATAACAGGTACGACCGTCAGTTCCGCCAAAAGCGATGTTCGTACAAAGTTTTCCTGTTAGCTGTACCTCCAATAGCACCTCGCCCTCCGGCGAGATCTTCGCAACAGCCCCCTTGCCGTGTCGAGTGACATACAGATTGCCTTGCACATCGCAGCGCATGCCGTCCATATTGAAATCGGGGAATTCGATAAACAGCCGCTTATTGCTAATCTCCCCGTCGGGCGAAAGGTCATACGCCCAGACATTTAGCTGGTTGGATTCGTTGACATAGAGCGTTTGCTCGTCGGGACTAACTTCGATCCCGTTGGTGGTTCCCATTCCCGCTTCCAGCAGCGTGACCTCGCCATCCACCCCAACTCGCCACAACTGTCCTGTCGACTCGGGCCAATTTGGGTCGCTGGCATACAGAATATCATTTGCGCCGATGGCGAGATCGTTCGGCTGATTCATACGCGGCTCATGAGCGTGAACCGAAATGTGCCGCGTCTCCATATCAACCTTCAGCACATTGTGGTTCGTGTAGTCCGCGATAAACATATCCCCCTCACTATTGAATCGGATGCCGTTGCCGACACTGCCGGTTGGGAGTTCTACGAAAACACTCGCTTCTCCAGCCGGTGTGACTTTTCCGATGGTGTGCTGCCGTGCATAATTCACGGCGTAGAGGTTACCCTCTGCATCGCAGGCGGGACCTTCGACTCCGGACGTAAAACTGTTGACGGGCGTGAATTCTTGGCTAACAAAGAGTTCCTCGTTCAATGCTTCCTTCTCCTTTCGCTCCATAACGTGGTGCTGTCCGCGCGGAAAAATGGTGTGACGAAACCGAGTTTTTTCCGCAAAACTCGGTTTCTCCGTTTTCGATTTGAACCGACAATTCTACCTGCCGACACTCTCCGCACTTGCTTCCCATATTTTAGCACATACACGGTCATTGGGAGAAAATATGTTACAAATTTGGGAGAGCTTTTTTCATGGAATCCGAAACTATGGTTTCTCAATAAAACCTTTCTCAGCACTGTAGGTTGGGTTGAGCGGTCAACAACCAAATCCTGTTCAGTTTCAAAGGAGAGTAGGATTTTCGATAACCCGTTCGTGTTCACAAAATATTGCGAAACCCAACACATAACCGCCACATGTGCGATGAATGTTGGGTTTCACGCAAATTTCGGTCCTCTCCGAGGTGAGATGACACTTCGAAAACCCTCCTTTTGCACGTGATTTCTCACATTTCCGTTCAACCCAACCTACCTACCGCACCATGGTGCATTTTATGTGATTCACTTTCAAGTTCTCCAAATTGTCATTTAGATGTGGTATACTTATGAGTTAACGGGTCGTTTTCGGATTTAACTCTTCTCGGAGAAATTGATATAATGCCTTTACCAAAACTCAGACAGATTAAGCTTCCTCTCCTTCAGCTTGTTACTGATGGAAGGGAATATCAACTCAGGGATATTGTGCCCCAACTGCAAGATTACTTTTCACTCACTGATGAGGAGAGAAACGAAGTCATACCAAGTGGTAGAACAAAGAGGTTTCATCATTTATGCAGTTGGGTACAACACGAACTGAAGAGTGAAGGTTTGCTGGAGTCAACACGACGCGGCTATCACAGAATAACGGCTCAGGGGCTTGAGTATTTCAGGCAAAACTCGGGCAGTCCTCCCGCTCCTAATGGTGAGGGAGATGGTCAAACCGCTGAGGAATCTATTGACGAAAATTACCAGCAAATTAGAGAAAAATTGGCGGCGGAGTTACTTGAGCAGATTATGGATAACTCCCCTACCTTCTTTGAAGAACTCGTTATAGACCTTCTCGTGGAAATGGGATACGGCGGTTCGCGGGAAGATGCCGCCAAAGCCGTTGGACGTAGCGGTGATGGCGGAATTGACGGCATCATAAACGAGGATAGATTGGGTCTTGATGTAGTTTACGTGCAAGCCAAGCGCTGGGAAGCGAATGTTAGCCGTCCTGAACTTCAAAAATTCGCGGGTGCGCTACAAGGACAACGAGCGAGGAAGGGAATATTCATCACAACGTCAGGTTTTTCGAGAGATGCCCGGGAATACGTCAACAACATTGAATCCAAGATTGTCCTCATTGATGGGCACCAACTCGCAGAATATATGATTGACCATAACGTAGGTGTATCTGTTGTAAAATCCTACGAACTCAAACGAGTGGATTTGGATTATTTCATTGAAACCGATGATTCACCACGACAGGATTCATAAAAGACTAACACCATGAACACAAACCTAAACGAACTCGAAAGGCGGTTGTGGAGCGCTGCCGATGAACTGAGAGCCAACTCCAAACTCAAATCATCCGAATACTCCATCCCGGTGTTGGGGCTGATATTCCTGCGCTACGCAGACCACAAATTCGCGCAAGCGGAAGGTGAGCTTGTAAGCGAGGCGGCGAGCAGCAGACGGAGAGGAATAGGCAAGACAGAGTACCAAGCACGCGGGGTCTTTTACCTCCCGGAGGCGGCGCGATTCGGACACCTGTTGAAACTGTCCGAGGACGAAAACATCGGCCAGGCAATCACCGATGCCATGAAAGCCATTGAGGCGGAGAACCCACAGGTGAACGGTGTCCTGCCCAAGACCTACAACCGGCTGGAAAAAAACACGCTGATCGAGCTACTGCGTATCATGGAGCAGATTCCGATGGAGATTGAGGGAGACGCCTTCGGCAAGATTTACGAGTATTTTCTCGGTAACTTCGCCATGACCGAAGGGCAGCGCGGCGGCGAGTTCTTCACCCCAACCTCGCTCGTTAGGCTGATTGTCGAAATCATCGAACCCTTCCAAGGGCGAATCCTTGATCCCGCCTGCGGCTCCGGTGGCATGTTCGTCCAGAGCGCCGAGTTTATCCACAACCACAAAAAGAACGGGAACGGTCAAATCAGCATACACGGAATCGAGCGCGTGGCGGAGACCATTAGGCTGTGCAAGATGAACCTCGCCGTTCACGGACTCGAAGGCGATATCCGTCAAGCCAACAGCTACTACGAAGACCCGCACAAGTCTCTCGAAAAGTTCGACTTCGTGATGGCGAATCCGCCCTTCAACGTGGATCGCGTGGACAGGGAGCGCATCAAGGATGACCCGCGATTTCCGTTCGGCATGCCGCGCGTGGACAACGCCAACTATCTGTGGATTCAACTGTTCTACAGTTCGCTTTCGGCGTTCGGGCGCGCCGGATTTGTCATGGCGAACTCCGCCTCCGATGCGCGCGGTTCCGAATTGGAAATCCGTAAAGGTATTATTCAATCCCGCGCCGTTGATGTCATGGTGGGCATAGCCTCAAACTTCTTTTACACCGTTACGCTGCCGTGTATGCTCTGGTTCTTGGACAAATCCAAACTAGGCAGCGAGCGCGAGGACAAGGTGCTGTTTATAGATGCGCGCGGCCATTATCAGCAGATGACCCGCGCGCATCGGGAGTTCACGCCGGGGCAGGTGGAGTTCCTAGCCAACATCGCACGGCTCTACCGCGGCGAAACCCCGGAAAACGAGCACGATAGCGCGGAGTTACTGGCGACTCATTTCCCCGACGCGAAATATGTCGATGTGCCGGGGTTGTGTAAAGCCGTAACGGTTGACGAAATCGAGGCGAACGGGTGGACGCTCAATCCGGGGCGCTATGTCGGGGTCGCCGATCGGGAGGCAGAGGATTTCGACTTCTCGGAGCGGTTGGGAACGCTCAACGAGGAGTTGGAAGTGCTGACCAACGAGGCACGCCAGTTGGAGGACCAAATCGCCGAAAACGTCGCCATGATTCTGGAAAGGTAGTAGGCATACTCCGTATGCCGTAACCTTCTCAATGCTCCGGCATGGCGGAGAGATTGCTATGGGACCGAATAAATGTATCCACAAACGGTAAGAGGAAGCATTTCATGATACTCAAAGATCGAATCAGCATTGTGACCGGAGGCAGCTCGGGCGTCGGACGAGGCATCGCACTTGAGTTCGCGCGTGAAGGCGCCCGCGTCGCCATCGCCGACAAGCAGGAGGCGCCGCTCCGGGGGAAATATCACGAAACGGACGTCACCACGCCGACCGTCGAAGAGATCGAGAAACTCGGCGGACAAGCGATATTCATCCAGACCGATGTCACGGATGAATCTCAGGTGGAACACTTGATTGAGCGAACCGTCGAACACTTCGACGGGCTGGACATCCTCGTCAACAACGCCGGCATCCACATCCCCGGCGGAGCGCAAGACATCTCGATTGCACAATGGGACAAGGTCGTCGGGACAAACCTGCGCGCCGTGTTCGTCGCGACGAAACTCGCCATCCCCCACCTGAAGCGATCTAAGTACGGACGAATCATCCAGATCGCCTCCGTCCACGCATACGGCGGCGGCGCGGGACCTGCCTACGCCCCGGCGAAAGCCGGCGTCGTCAACATGGTGCGCGATACCGCCATAGAGGTCGGGGAGTACGGGATAACCGTCAACGCCATCTGTCCCGGCTACATAGAGACGTCGCTCCAGGACTACCTCACGCAGGATATGATTGATGCCGTCGCCGAAAAGACTGCCCTGCCGCGCTTCGGCAAACCGAGAGATGTTGGGCGTGCCACCGTCTTCCTCGCCTCCGACGATGCGGAATGGATCACCGGCGCCTCCCTGCTCGTTGATGGCGGCTTAATCACGAGAACCTAGCATGAACATAATCGGCTTGTTCTTGTATGGGACGCAGATCTGCGTCCCATACTGAATACCGTAAGTCTCATTTCATTGAGGAGCGAAAACGAATGCAAACAAACCCTTGGGGCACGGTTCGATTCACGGACAAGGTCGCCCTCATCACCGGCGGTGCCTCCGGCATCGGACGCGCGACTGCTAACCGTCTAGCGGCTGAAGGCGCCCACGTCATTATCGCGGACAATAATGTTGAGTTGGCAAACCGGGCGGTTTCCGAGATCGAGGCTGACGGCGGAAAAGCCAGCCATATTGAGGTCGATCTCGCCAACGACGGAGCCGTCACCGCCTGCGGCAATGCGGTCGCGGAACGCTTTCCTGCGCTCCACATGCTGGTAAACAACGCCGCCATACTCCGGCAGGGCGGAATTGAAGACGGTTCATGGCAGGAGAATTGGGACGTGGAAACGGCGATCGGTTTACGGGGCTGGGTGCACATGACGCAAGTGTTGCTACCGACGCTAAAGAAGGAGAGCGGCGCCATTGTCAATATCTCATCGGAAGCCGGTTTTCTCGGCAGGCCCGGCATGTGGGTGTATGACGCCATTAAAGCCGGGCTAGTGTCCGTCACGAAAACCATGGCGCAGGAGTTTGTCGGCTACGGGATTCGGGTCAACGCGGTTGCGCCGGGTTGGATTGTCACCGAAATGCACTTCGGAAGAGCGTCCGACCCCGCCGCGCGAAAGAGGGAGTTGGAGGAGACACCAAACGAAGGCTGTATCATGAAACGCCGCGCCGCACCGGAGGAGGTGGCGTCCGTCGTCGCCTTCCTACTGAGCAACGACGCTTCCTACATCACGGGGCAAACTATCCACGTTGACGGGGGACGCATGGGGATGTCGTTGAGGTGAATGGGGATTTAGGCGGAGTATGCGAATATCAAATACAATGTCCTATCGTCTCCAGTTTATGACTCCTGTGTTCCCTTGATTGCGAAAATTCTTGAAGATGACACTGGCTAGGTAGAGAATGCCCGGCCCCTATTCTGCACTCAACCCCGCCGCGTTCAATCATTGCTAAATAATTGCCCCTCGCTGCGCCTCGCCCGTGACAACCCCGACATAAGCTATTCCTTTCCTCGTTCAGATGCCTTCATTGTGGGATGATCCCACTTATCGTTGTCACCTTGCGGCGATGCACAGGGTGCATCCTACAGCGCATAGCAAGTTCCAATTTCAATGTGATGTATTGTGTTACACAGGTTGTGACATTGGCTTGGACATTTCCCGCCTATCCAATTCAAGCGAAAGCGTCGTCAAACGGTCGCAATCCGAAAATTTTCAATGTCTGTCACATTTTTGGTGTCTCGCTCGTCTTACTCAGTGAAATGCATAATGGAAGAATCGGAGCAATACCGTGCGTACCGAAGATGGTCATATCATTCATCAATGCCTCAATGGAAGTCCGGAAGCATTTGGCTTGCTCGTAGACAAATACAAAGAAAGTGTTTACGCGCTTGCCTGTACCAAACTCCGGCACTTCCAAGACGCCGAGGACATTACTCAAGAGGTGTTCATCAAAGCGTTTCAGCGTCTTCGTACACTGAAACGATGGGACAGTTTCCTTGCATGGATCTTTTCGATTACAACCAACTTGTGCAAGGACTTGCTGCGATCACGTTCCAGCCGTCCCGACAGCGAATACACGGAAGATCTGGATCACAAGGCGTTAGAACACCCTTCGACGGACGCCTATCAAAAAGAACAGGAGTACGAGCGCCTTCACGACGCCTTGGCGGTACTGCCGGAGATGTATCGGCAGGTCTTGACGCTCTACTACCTCGGGGGTATGAGTACCCACGAGATTTCTCAATTTCTCAGGGTTTCCCATGACGCCATCAGGCAGCGCCTTAGCCGTGCTCGCCTACAACTCAAAGAGGAGATGATTACTATGATGGAAACGACGTTTGAACATCGGAGACTACAACCGGGTTTTACCTTCACTGTCGTTGAGATGATTAAGCAAGCGAAAATTCAGCCTCATCCCCGCATAACACCACTTCCGCTGGGATTTTCGGTCGTGGCTGTCGTTCTGCTCAGTCTCGCGGTGCGTGTCAGTCCGCTGTACTCCGTCGGTGAATGGATTGTATCAACGCTTCCCAGCCAAACTCGGGTTGCGGAGGTAGAGGTGAGCCCTGTTCAGGTGGTAGACATTGCCAAGTCAATCGTCCTCTCCGATGGGGGTGGGAACGAGGATTTTAGGAAAAAACCGAAGTTCAACAATCGGTTGCTGGCAGGCGCCAATGCGGATGGCGGTGAGGAATGGAAAAAAAGGGCTGACATGTTCACTGCAAGAAACTCCCTCTCGGCGGAGTATGTCAACGGGAAGATTTATGCCATAGGGGGTGATGCCGTCGATCCCTCTTGGCTTAGAACCGTAGAAGAATACCATCCGGCAACGGACATCTGGAAGACGTGCGCCGAGATGCCAACCCGCAGGCATTCTTTCGCGACCAGCGTGATGAATGGGATAATCTATGCGATTGGCGGCACTGGCGGCGGGAACAGAACCTCTGCTAGTTATACGCTGGGCACAGTCGAGGAGTATGACCCCAAAACCGGCATCTGGACAAGAAAAACCGATATGCCCACCGAAAGGACCAGCTTTTCCAGCAGCGTCGTGAACAATAAAATCTATGCCATTGGAGGTACGGAGGGAACATCCTATAAAAATCCCGCCAAACCAGTACCTGCAAGTGAAGATGCACCTCCGCAATTTAACCGCAAATACGCTTTCAGTGCCCTAAATGCGGATACGCTTGAATACTTAATAAAAGCGGGCGAGATGGTTTATCTTGAGATGGACGATAGCCTCTCGGTAATAGAAGAATACGATCCGGCGTCGGACACATGGACAAGAAAAGCCGATATGCCAACACCAAGACACGGTTTCTCGACTAGTGTGGTTAATGGATTGATTTATGTGATGGGCGGCGTAAGGGGAACATTTGTACTTTCGACCGTGGAAGCCTACGACCCGGCAACGGGGACGTGGGAAAATAAGGCGGATTTACTGACACCTAGGGCTGGATTCTCCAGCTGCGTTGTAAACGGGAGGATTTATGTCATCGGTGGATACGACAGAGGCGAAATCACCGTAGAAATGGTTTCTGGTTTAAACACAGAAGGAGTTGATGATTTGGGTAGATTTGTAGGCAAGGAAATAGAAATGGATGTTGGCACGGTTGAAGAATATAACCCCGTAACGGATACATGGACGAAGAAAACGGATATGGCAACACCGAGAAGGGGAGCGGCTGCCTGCGTTGTGGATGGGGAAATTTATGTCATTGGAGGAAGCGCCGACGGTCTCCTTGTCGCGACGATGGACGTATTTGTCCCTTGATACATACCTCTTCCTCGCTAATGCGGAAGGAAAACTTCCTCTATCAGATGTGCGCACGCCCCATGTAACTCCATTGCATGGGGCGTTTTTTTTTGATAATGCGGTTTTGAGAACAATCCTTTCTTTCCCATCGGGAAATTTTAATCATGCAAATGCACCATGGTCCTACCATGAGATTGAGGAATTGCGATTAAGCGAGCGAATAGCGAGTAATCAAGGGGACGGACAATTACCGCGATGGAGTTCGCACGGAGTTCCCCGTTATTCCCACAAATCCACCAATAATAAGATGTCCCTTCCTAAAAACTAACATTTTCGACGTACTCCCCACCCAATGTCGCCCACAGCCAAACTGTCAATTGCATAAATCCGCGACTTCAACTATAATATCGGGCGGATAACGCGGCGCACGGTATCAGGTCTCGCAAGCGGTGCGTCTCGTCAAAAATATATGGCCTCATTCAACCTTTTACCGTCCGATTGGATTACGATCCTATATCTCGCTGTCTCCAGCGCCTTAATGCTTATCTTTCACAGAAACCTGGCACGCTGGTATATCTTCCTATCCATCCACATCGTAGCGGTCTTGGGAATACTTTCGCTTCATTTCGTCACTAGCCCGCTGCCGCCCCTGCTCCAGTTCGTGCGTGACTGGTACGCACTTGGGACCATCTTGATCTTCTACTGGGGGGTTAAGCCGCTGACGCAGCTGGTCTTTCAGGGCACGTTTGACGATTGGATTGTCCGAAGGGAAAACCGGCTCTTCAACGGACAACCGAGCACGTATCTGAGCGCACGTTTTCCGTCGGTTGCCCTCTCGGAGTATCTGCATCTCTGCTACCTGAGCTATTACTTTATCCCCGTTTCCCTACCGGCAATGCTCTATTTTCGGGGAAAGGGCGAGGCATTCTTTGAAACGTTGTTCGCCGAACTGTTCACATTTAACATTTGCCTAATCTGGTATATCTTTATGCCCGTCGCCGGACCTCGCTACTTTGAGGAGAAGATTAAAGAGCCTATGTCGAACGCTCCCCTGTGCAAGTTGACGCATACCATCCTTTCCCGCGCATCCACGAAGGGCACGGCGTTTCCAAGTTCTCACTCCGCGCTCGCGATCGTCGTTCTTCTCTGCGCGGCGCGCTATGATCTCGTCAGTTTCGTCATTCTATTTCCATTTTGCACCGGGCTGGTGGTCGGCACGGTCTACGGTCGGTTTCATTACGCGTTAGATGCAGTTGCAGGAGTTCTTCTCGGCGTTTTAACGTTCGGGCTTTACCCAATCGTTTACGGATGGCTCTGAGGTGATTGAAAAGAAATGCGAGTGCACAATCCGCCTATTCGACCGCTTGTGATTTACGACGCCGATTGCGATTTCTGTCGTTTCTGGATTGCGCGGTGGCAACAGGCGACGACGGAACATGTCGACTATATTTCCTCTCGTGAGGTTGCGGAGCAATTCCCCGAAATCCCGCACGAGCATTATCAAAGGGCGGTGCAACTCGTTAATCCCGATGGCGAAGTATTTTGCGGCGCCGAAGCCGTTTTTCGTGCACTCACCCACGGCGGGCGGAGACGATGGGCACTGGGATTGTATCAACGTCTACCCGGGTTTGCTCCGGTCGCCGAGGGGTTATACCGTTTCATCGCGGGACACCGACAGTTTTTCTCGGCGTTAACGCGCTGGGGTTGGGGGAGGCAACCGGCTCGACCGACGTTCTTCTTGACGCGATGGCTGTTTCTTCGACTGCTCGGCGTCATCTATTTCATTGCTTTCCTATCGCTGTGGACTCAGATTGACGGCTTGATAGGGAGTGACGGCATTTTGCCCGCCGATCAATACCTGAGCGCCGTCCGCGAGCAGGTCGGTCTTGAGCGGTATCTATCCTTTCCAACGCTATGTTGGTTTGCCGATAGCGACGCCTTTTTGCATCTCTTGTGCGGCGGCGGCGTGTTTCTGTCGTTGCTGTTGATTGTCGGCGTTGCGCCGGTCATCGCGCTAACCGGTTTGTGGGTGTTCTACCTCTCGCTGGTGACGGTGGGCCAAAGTTTCCTGAGTTTCCAGTGGGATGCGCTTCTGCTGGAAACCGGTTTTCTTGCAATCTTTTTCGCACCGTTGCGGATTCTGCCAAGAATCTCGCGGGAAGCGGCGCCATCCTCTGTCGTGTTATGGCTGCTCCGATGGCTGCTGTTTCGCCTGATGTTTGCTTCCGGGGTCGTGAAGTTGATGAGCGGTGACCCGACGTGGAGTAACCTTACCGCACTCAATTTTCATTATGAAACGCAGCCGCTCCCAACGTCCCTGGGTTGGTACGCCCATCACCTTCCCGAATGGATTCAGAAAGCCTCCGTTGCGGGCATGTTTGGGGTTGAGATTGTCGTTCCGTTCCTCATCTTTGCACCGCGCCGCCTGCGATTTTTTGCCGCGATTGCCCTTGTTGCGTTACAATTCCTAATCGCCGCAACCGGAAATTACTGCTTCTTCAACCTGCTGACGATTGCGCTCTGCATTTTGTTACTTGACGATGCCGTTTTACGCCGCTGCCTCCCAACCCGGATTGCCGAACGATTGACACTGCCTTCCGCAATGAGTCTTACGCGAAGATGGAAGCGCCCTCTCATTGGCGTTTTGGCGGCGTTTATACTGTTGGTAAGCGGAATTCGGATGACCGGGACATTCCTATGGCGCGAGGGTTTTCCGCCGATTGCGCAAGACGTTCTGAGGTGGGTCGCCCCATTTCGCGTAGTGAACAGCTATGGACTCTTTACGGTGATGACCACTTCTCGACCCGAAATCGAGGTTGAAGGCAGCAACGATAGAAGGACGTGGAAAGCGTACAAATTTAAATGGAAACCGGATGAACTGGATCAATCCCCTCGCTGGGTTGCCCCCCACCAACCGCGACTGGATTGGCAGATGTGGTTCGCGGCACTTCGCGGTAACTGCCAGAATGCCCCATGGTTCGTCAACTTTATGATACGATTGCTACAGGGATCGCCGGATGTGATTGAGCTACTGGAGGAGAATCCGTTTCCTGAAGCGCCGCCGCGATATGTCCGCGCCGTCCTCTACGACTACCGGTTCACTGACCTAGAGACAAAGCGGGAAAAAGGCACATGGTGGAAGCGTGAGCGAAAAGGGCTATTTTGCGGTCCGATTGCACTTCGCTCGAATTAAATCCAATACCATATAGAATTCGCGCTATCCGGTTTGTAGCAGAGCAGTTCATACTTGTAGGGTGGGCACTGCCCACCATTTCAATTACTATCTCCAGACTTATTGGGTAGACACTATTATCAAAAGACGTTAGGAGGAATTTGTGCCAAACAAGAATGATCCTGATCGCAGCCCGTTCCTATCGGTCGCCTTGGAAGCCGCATCCAAGGCGGAAACGGTCATAATGGATTACTATTCGGGTCGCATTGCATCGGAGCTAAAAGCTGACGGTACTCCTGTAACCGCAGCGGATACCGAAGCCGAACGGATAATCATAGAAACCATTACGAACGAATTTCCCGACCACGGATTCTTGGGCGAGGAATCGGGAGATACGCACTCGACGTCTCCTTACGTATGGATTATTGATCCGATTGATGGAACAAAAAACTATATCCGCCATATCCCGCTGTTTGGGACACAGATCGCGCTGATGAAAGTTGATGAGCTCATCTTAGGGGTTTCCAACATACCCGCGATGAATGAACTGCTTTATGCCGAGAAAGGGTGTGGGGTATTTCTGAACGGTGAGCAGACAAATGTAACGGCGGTTAATCACATCTCCGAAGCAATGATTTCTCACGGAGGCATGGATGCTTTTGGCGATAGGGGAGTTCTGGAAAATCTGTGTAACCTTGCAATGGACGCAGCTAGAATAAGAAGCTTCGGTGATTGCTACATGTATCACCTGTTGGCTTCCGGTCGGGTGGATGCCGTGATTGAAGCGGCGATCAGCATTTGGGACATCGCGGCACTGACTGTAATCGTAGAGGAGGCAGGCGGGAAGGTTACCAACCTGCGGGGCGCGCCTATTGACAAGAACACGGATTCGATACTCGCTACCAATGGGTTATTGCATCAACAAATCTTGACTACGTTTGAAAAAACGTTGAACGACGCTGTGTGAACAAAGGAGGAGACAATCGCTATGCCGCTGAGAACAGTCGGAATTTTAAGCCCGGGTGACATGGGACATATTGTCGGGAGAGTGCTTGGCGAACACGGTTTGCGCGTAATCGCCTGTATCCAAGGGAGAAGCAGGCGCACGCAAGCTCTGGCGAAGAGTGCAAATATCACAGCCGTGCCAACGTACCGGCAGCTTGTGGTCGAGGCGGATCTCATCCTGTCAATCCTCGTGCCTGCCCAAGCCATGGCTGCTGCCGAGAATGTCGCAGAGGCGCTTGGCGAAACCAATTCGGAACTCGTTTACGCCGACTGCAACGCGATTGCTCCACAGACCGTGCGTCAGATCGACGAAATCATTACCGCGGTTGGAGGAACTTTCGTGGATGCTTCGATCATTGGTCCGCCGCCCAAAAATGAAGGCACAACACGCTTCTACGCTTCGGGGGGTGACCTTCGCATCTTTCAGGAATTGAGCCGGTTTGGACTAGATATCCGTCCGTTAGGTGCCGAGATTGGTTTGGCATCGTCGATTAAGATGTGCTACGCTTCGATGACAAAAGGATTAACCGCGCTCTGCACGGAACTCCTTACCGCGGCGGAGATTTTGGGCGTCTCGGAAGCACTTGGCGAGGAGTTCAAGTTAAGCCAATCCGCACTTTACGAGCGCATGGAGCGAGGTTTACCCTCAATGCCGCCGAAGTCACGACGCTGGATTGGCGAAATGGAGGAAATCTCGGCTACGTTTGAGCATGTAGGTTTGACGCCAAAGATTCTGGCTGGAGCAGCCGATATGTACCGGTTTGTTGGTGAATCACACCTTGCGGATTTATCTCCGGAGGAACCTGAGTCGTATCCAACACTCGAAGAAATGATCTCTTCCTTGGCAGAGCACCTGAAGAAGCAGGATATGTGATTATCTGTGGGGATCATCGGACGGTACAGGAGCCGCCCGCGCCAGTATTATACAATTGTTGTGCCGGAATTAGAGAAATGCTTGCAATTCGTTTTGAACTACAGTATAATATAATGGGAAATTGTTACAAAGTCTCGAGAAGTATTGCTGGCGGCATGAGGAGCAAAACCGTAGTTATGCTAACGGTGAGAAAAAACAAAATCCCCCTATCCGGAATCACTGTTGTTTTGTACCTCTACGCTTAAGCTCGATAATGAATCTGTAGCTTTGAGAGTTGCTGGCGAAAGGAGGTGGCAAACTCATGCCGACAGGTTCCGTCAAATGGTTTAGTGATCGTAAGGGTTACGGCTTCATAACCACTGATGAAGGAGAGGATGTTTTCGTGCATTTCTCCGCCATTGAGGGTGAAGGTTTCAAATCTCTTGAGGAGGGGGAGGAGGTTGAATTCAAAATTGTCGAAAGCCCTAAAGGTTTTCAGGCAGAGGAAGTTGTGAAGCTTAGATAATCGCAACGATTTAACTCTAACATCGCGAAGCCCTGCCCTTAAGAATTCAGTTGCACGAGGCAGAATCTATACCTTTAGACGCGGGGGTTATATCTCTATATATCATATCTATATAATTGACTAACGGTTCGTGTCGTATCCAAAAAAGCTCTCATATATTTGAGAGCTTTTTTATTATCAAAGTCTATCTCACCCATTCATATTTAAACAGATTTCGGTAGGTGCGGTTTCCAACCGCACCTACGAGACTGGATAAATACCAGTTCGGTTAGGAAACCGAACCTACCGCAGTGAATCAATAGATCACAACGGGCTCCGCCGTTCAATTCCCCATCATTCGGTTGTAGTAGTCATTTAGCTCCGAATCTGTTCCACACCGATTGTTGCAGCTTCCCCATTGACCTTCTGGGATTTCACGAAAGAGTCTTCACTTGATGAATCTGCAACATGCGTTGTCAACGTTTCACGAGTGATATAATCGCGGTGAACATTGAAGGCTTCATGTACGATTGGCGTGGATTTTAGAGTCAGCGAGATTCGATCGGAGATCTTAAAGTCTGCTTCCTTGCGCATCTGTTGGATTCTGTTGACCAACTCTCGCGCAAAGCCTTCAAGCGTAAGTTCATGCGTCAATTCTGTCGAAAGTGCCACGAATTTCTGCGCGTCCGCCTCGACCATGAACCCCTCGCGAGGTTGAGAGCGCACTTCAACGTCTTCTTTCTCCAAGGTGTACGTTACTCCATCAGCCTCGATTTGCAACTCTCCGGCTGTGTCAAGCTTTTCCTTAAGCGCGAATGCATCCGCCCCTCTTACGACTTTTGCAATCGCCTGAACGGCTTTCCCGTATTTCGGACCGAGGAGCTTGAAATTCGGGTTCACTGTATAGGTTGCGTATTCGCCGATCTGATCGCTGAAGTCGATTGACTTGACGTTTAGTTCGTCAAGGATGAGTTCTGACAATCGCCGGACAGCGGATTTTTGCTCGTCCGACAAACCGCCCATCGTGATCGATCCGAGCGGTTGTCGGGTCTTAATCGCCGACCGGTTGCGGGCTGCACGCCCCAGGACAATGAGATCGCGCACCAGTGCCATGTCATCTTCCAGTTGCTTGTCAATCAACGTGTCATTTGCAACCGGATAGTCGGAGAGGTGAACGCTTTCAGGTGCATCGGAATCGACTGAACCCGCTAGATTGCCGTATATCTCCTCCGTGACGAAAGGAATGAACGGTGCGAGCAGACAACTGCACGTCACCATAACCTGATAGAGCGTCAGGTAAGCAGATTCCTTGTCTGCATCGGCTTCCGATTTCCAGAAGCGGCGTCGACTTCGCCGTAAATACCAATTCGACAAGTCGTCCAGAAAAACTTCAGCCGTGCGGCAGGCGCCATCCGGTTCATATCGCTCCAGTCGACTGGTGACTTCTATGATAGTGGCTTGAAGCCGCGATACCAGCCACCGATCTAGAAGATTGTCCGGTGCCTCAAGTTTAACTACAGCATCTGCCCTCGGTTGCCAACCATCGACATTGGCGTAAGTAACAAGAAAGCTATATACATTCCACAGCGGGATAAGAAACTGGCGTCGAACCTCGTCGGCGTTATTGAATCCGAACGCCAAGTTCTGTTCCGGTTTAGCGGCGCAATACAGCCAGCGCATAACATCAACGCCCATCTTTTCGGCGGCGTCGTCAAACCAGATCGCATTTCCCCAAGACTTGTGCATCTCGCGTCCATCCTCTGCGAACAGGGTCGCGTAGCTGAAATTGTGCTTAAAGGGAGCACGCCCCTCCATCACTGTGCTCATGGCTATAAGCGAATAGAACCAGTTCCGAAACTGACCTGGGAAGCTTTCACTAATCAGGTCGGCGGGGAACCACTGCTGCCAGTAGTCACGGTCGGTGCGGTACTGCATCGTGCTGAAGCTAACACTGCCGGCATCCAACCACGGGTTTCCAACATCGGGAATGCGTGAGACCGTGGAGCCGCAATTTGTGCATGCAATCTTTACCGCGTCAATCCAGGGGCGATGTGGTGTGTGTCCCTCGAATTCGTCCCAACCTTCAACCGCGCGTTCCTTGAGTTCCTCCGCACTCCCGATGACGTCGAAGTGTCCGCATTCCCCGCATTCGTAGATTGGAAGCGCCAACCCCCAGTATCGTTTCTTGGAGATCATCCAATCGTGCATGTTGCGCAGCCAATCCAGTTCGCGGGCGAGGCCGAAATCCGGATACCATTTGGTTTCGTTGAGAACAACCTCCATCATCTGGTAACGCACATTCTGTTCCTTCTCCTCGTCGGTAACCTGTTCGTAAGGTTTGTCCAGTTGCTCGCCCATCGAAATGTACCACTCATCCACGAGACGGAACACCAGTTCGTCTTCGCAGCGCCAACACACAGGGTAGCGATGGGTGTAATCTTCGAGCCGATAGACGATGCCCTTCCGCTCCAAGTTCTCAAAGATATCTTTCGCTACGGTGTGAACTTGACGGCCTGTTAACCACTCAAATCCATCAGCATAGATTCCTCCCGGACCTAACGGAGCGATAACGACGAGGTCGTACTGCTTGCTTAACGCAAAGTCCTCCGCGCCGCAACCGGGTGCAGTGTGAACAATGCCTGTTCCCTCGGCTTCACCGACTTCATCCCACAAGATAACGCGATGCTGTGCGGCTGCGCCCGAAGTTTCTTGCGCGGGCAATTCGTCAAATGGTCCGTCATAAGCCCAGCCCTCCAAAGCTTCGCCCTGTTTTTCGTCGATGACCTGATACGATCCGCGGATGGCGTTTTCCACTGCTCCCTCGCTCAACCAGAGACGCTGATCTCCCTGTTCGACAAGAAGATAGGTCAAATCCGGATGCACCGCCGCCGCGACATTGCTGGTCAACGTCCATGGGGTTGTCGTCCAAACCAGCAGACTTTCACCGGGACGCTCGCGCAAGGGAAAGCGAAGAAAGATACTGGTATGTGTCAAATCGCGGTAGCCGTCGGTGGCGATCTCGTGCTGGCTGATGCCGGTATCACAGCGCGAACACCACGGCATGACGTCGGTGCCCTTGTAAATCCAACCGCGTTCGAAACATCTCTTCAGCATCGTCCAAATTGTATAGTTGTTTTCATTTGAGAAGGTGAAATAGGAGCCGCCCAGTTCCGGCAATCCGAGCCTCCCGACGATCTGTTCAACCGTGTCTGTGACGGAACCTTGCGGACCTTCCACGGTGATTACCTGTGAGGGGTCCGCCGCCATTTTGGATTCGAGTTCGCGTAGCAGGTCCGTATCGTTCCAATCCATCCAGTAGCCCAATCGAATTGATTGCTCGGTTTGCGTAGCCGCGTGCCGGAGCACCTGTCGTTTGCAGGCATTCACAAATTCCGCCAACCCGTATGCTTCGATGTCCTTTTTGCTCTTGAATCCCATGTCGCGCTCGACATTGACCTCGATCCACAATCCTTGACAATCGAACCCGTTCTGATATCTCGTTTGATAACCCTGCATCGCCTTAAAACGATGAAAGAGATCTTTGTACGTTCTCCCCCATGCGTGATGCACCCCCATCGGGTTATTGGCAGTGATTGGACCATCAATAAAACTCCAGCGTGGCGCATCCCGCCGTTCTGTTTTTAGTTGATCAAAGACCTTTCTATCACGCCAAAAATCCAAGATAATATGCTCTTGTGCAATGAAATCGACAGAGTTGGGTACATCTTTGAACATCTTTTTCTCCTCGGTATGCTATAGTATTATACTTATGTTCCGCATTATCGAGCATCTAAAAGTTGAATTTCTCAGTTGGCCGTATCCCGCATCATAATTGACAGCATGCCATTATCCCTGTCGGAATAATTCATTCGGCAAGTAACACGTCCAAGTCGGAGTCTCTTTCCTCGATCCAGAGGATCAAACGAGTGAATAGCGAGTGCGATAGAGATCTTCAATGTCAATAGAATGCGACATGTCCAGAGTCCCGCGCTCCAGAGGAGCGCCATGTGGAGTGTTACTTGGTGGAAATGAAGTTGATGACGGAAGGGCAAAACCGGTCAATCAATCGGATTCACGGTAGTACCTTGGTGATTTTTGCTCGTTTGTGGATATACATCCCAAGATTTGGTATGCGAAAATTCGAGATTGCACAAGCCTTTTATGCGGAAGATGAGTTATAGTAAAACCAATAATTATTTATACACCGCGGTAGGTTCGGTTTCCTAACCGAACCGGTGTTTACCAACCTCGTGCGTGCGGTTGGAAAGGGATTTCTATCGCGGGGGATTCGCTATCGCGTTCGTTGTCCACTCACTTGATCGCACCTACCGAAATATGTTCAAATATGAATGGAATTGACTATAAAAACTACCTGTAACAAAAAAGCCCATCACCGAATCTGTTTCGATGATGGGCTTTTGTATATTATGATGACAATAGAATCGGGTTTATAGCTTGTTCATCAGCCCACCATCGCGCTACGGTATAATGATAATCAAGATAGCAATCCCCATGACAGGAGGCATGCTCCAGCTATCATCCGCGTCGGTTATGGTGGTGTTTGATGACACTTCTGTCACAATGCAGATTTTCCTTCCCGTCAGGTTTTGATGCAGCAGTGAGTAACGCAGTTTTCAGTCGCTTTGTATGTCAAATCGTTGTAGAATAGGTGGCGGCAAGCATTGCGGCAAGCATTGCGCCATGCACCACAGTGATAGTAGCGACAATCTAAAATTACCGAAAGCCGCTACCAAGATAGCGCATGAGCTAACATCTAGCCCAAACTCGCGTGGAATTCACACCAATCGTCGAGGTTGTTCAGATTGACAGCATCAAGGATAGAGCCGTCGTCATCGATTCCGGAAGCTCCGAGGATAGAGCCGCGGGTTTCATCATCGTGGTTATAGCCTTCTATAGCCGCGTTCAGTTCATCAACTGCCGATTGATCGAGACTTCCACCCTTTTTGTCGAGAACCCATTGCTCAAACTCGGGATACGTGGGCGAATTATCACTAATATATGCCAGCGTTTCGTCTTTATCGAGACCCAAGCCGTCGAGAACCATCTGATCGAACCCTGCGCCGCAAGCAGGATAATCATCGTTCAATACACCCTTTGAATCCATAAGCACTTTTGACCAGAATCGCGGAAGATGAAGCACACCAAGCGGACCGGCAACGCCCGAACTGATTGTGGGGATTAACTTAGCCATTTTCTTTTCTCCTTACCGTTTATGTTCAAATTGATGATAATGCAAATCCAGAGGTTCTTCTGGATTTCTGTTCGCTGATCTATTATAACACAGATTCGGAGAGCTGAAAAGAAAAAAGAAACCTGATTTGGGAGATCAAGTTCCGTGCGAATTTGTAAATTGACCGGCATCGTTGAATGACCAAAGCCTTGATATGTCGATTTAATTTTCTATAGTTGACTTAGTGGCCTATTTGCTAAGAACCTGTTTGAAAAGTACATTTGTAGGGTGCGCACTGCGCACCAGCCTCTAAAAGCCCCAGAGGGGCGACAGGTACGCAGAAGACAAATTTAAAAACGCTGAAAAACTTCCTATAAATGACCAAAATTGCTTTGTTACCGATTATTCAAACAAGTTCTAAATGGTTCATTCGCCGAGTGTATATGGCATCACTCGATTCTCTACAATAACCCCGGTAGATGCGATCAAGCGACTGAAGAAGGAGCACGATAGAGATCCCTTTCTAACCGCACCGGCACCCAACACTAACCATATTTTTTTGGAAAATAAACCACTTAGGGTAAGACGTCATGATTTGGCTGATTTTGGTTGGCGTCGTATTGGGAATGATTGGCGCAGGCACGCTCATCTCGCGATTAGCGGGAATCTCCGAGAAAGATCGCGGCAAGAAGTCGTGGATCTGGGGTGCGCTCATCATCATTGCACTAATCATCGTACCACTATTGTTGTTAGGCATAATTGTCAAATTTTTCCATTACACAGAACTTCACACGGTCTTCGACTCCTTCCGGCGATAGCCGGCTTGACAATTGGATTGTGATCTCTATCAATCTTCCGGATGGGTTTCGTCTGCCGCTAATGTCCGCTGATTCTTGCCTCCACCCGCGACATACAGAAAGAAAATCGTTCCGGCAATTGCAAGGAGTATCCACAAAACACCCCAGAAGAGTGTTGGAATATTCGTCATCTCCGCGAGCATTCGAGCATCCGATCTTAGATGCGCTCGATCCAGAATGTCGCTCTTGATATCAAGGATGGCGTAGAGACAACTTGTTACACCAATGACTTGCAGGATCCAACGGTTGACCGATCTATTGAGGAATTTGCCGCTTATGAGGAGTGCTGCACCGAATGCAATACCGAATCCAAGACCAAACGGATTTCGCAGGTACAAGATTGAGACTGCAATCATTCCGAGACCGAGAATGACACTCAAGGTTTTGTCGAGTCGGGCTCGCGCCGCGAGGAGAAGAATTAACCCGCCCCAGACTAGACTGCCGAGATAACCGGCGGTCAGTGTCCAGAAAGGCGATCCGCCCCTAGTAATGGCGTGCCCACCCTCTTGGGAAACGACAACAATCTCTTCAATTTGACCGCCGGTAGCCATTGCCGCGATGCCGTGGCTGATTTCGTGCATAAACACGACGAATATCTTCAGGGGATACACGACGGGTGTGTTCCACAATAAAGTAACAGCGACGAATATCAGAATTATGCCGATGTTGAGCCTTCTGAAGAATTCTTTAATCACATCAATCACATCGATTTCCTCCAATCCTCGCGACAAGCGGTTGCCCAATTCACTCCGTGATTGAACACATTTTCCGTTGATATTCCACAGTCGATATGCTATAGTTGCTCTTGGGCTATTTCTGCATGGTAATACCGTTTTGTGCAGCTTGTCAAGGAGATTTCGAGGCGGTTCTTCCCGGATTTCAGGTTAGAAATGAACACATTCGGCCATCTGTTTCGTATTACGACATGGGGCGAGTCTCATGGCAACGCCATCGGTGTTGTGGTAGATGGCTGTCCACCCTTGTTAAGGATTGACCGCGACGCGATTCAGTTTGAGTTGGATCGGCGCCGTCCTGGCCAGAGCAGTCTTACGACTCCGCGGAAGGAGGGAGACCAAGTCGAAATCCTCTCGGGTGTTTTCGAGGGACAGACCCTCGGTACGCCGATATCCATGTTGGTAAAGAACAAAGATGCCAAACCCTCCGCGTACGACCATCTGAAGGACATATATCGACCGTCACACGCCGATTTCACGTATAAGCGGAAATATGGCATATACAACTGGCAGGGCGGTGGACGTGCCAGCGCACGCGAGACTATTGGAAGGGTCGCCGCGGGCGCTATTGCCAAACAGATTTTACGAGAAACCTGCGGAACAGAAATTCTCGCTTACATCAAACAGATTCACACCATTGCGGCCGAGGTTGATTCGGAGACTATCACACTGGATGAAATTGAATCGAGTCCTGTACGCTGCCCTGATCGTATCGCCAGCAAGAAGATGGCAGCCTGTATCGATCAAGCGCGGCGAGACGGGGACTCGCTGGGCGGCATAATCGAGTCCGTTTCCCGCGATGTTCCCGCAGGGCTTGGCGAACCGGTGTTCGACAAACTAAAAGCGGATCTTGCCAAGGCGATTATGTCGCTCCCCGCAACGATGGGCTTTCAAATTGGGTCCGGTTTTGGCGGTGTCACGTCGACCGGGTCGTCCCACAACGACCCGTTCTACAGCGATCACGGAAGAATCCGCACGCGGACGAACAATTCGGGCGGGACTCAAGGCGGCATCTCAAACGGTGAAAATATTCTGTTCCAGGTGGCATTCAAGCCGACAGCGACAATTCGCAAGGAGCAGGAAACGGTTGATGCTCAAGGCAATTCGGTAACCCTGTCCGCCCATGGCAGGCATGACCCGTGCGTTCTGCCCCGTGCACCGGCTATCGTTGAGGCGATGACGGCGCTAGTGTTGGTTGACCACCTCCTTCGCCAAAATGCGAAGAAATTGGACGAAATCCCGACTTCATAGAGTCTCGGTACGTGTTCGAATGTGCGCAACATCACGCTGACCAATCTACATGTTGTGATGTGAAGGGCGAGAGTTCCCCGGCATTCTACGCCAGAGCGGAATTCAGATTAAGTTTTCGACTCTAATGGTGACACGCCATCGGCGATTGTCATGAATAGACGATTAAGGATTAATGCGTCCGAAACAACATAATCGCAATCTCATCATTGATGTCGGCACAAATTCTGTACATATGCTCGTCTGTGATGTCGGCACAAATGGACAGAACCCTAAAATTGTCCTAGACGATCGCAGAATCACGCGGCTTGGCAATGGATTAACGCTGACGAATGAGCTCCAAGAGGAGGCGATGGCACGCACCTGTGCCGCGATTCAGGAGTTCGCTGTGCAGGCAGGACGGTTAGGTGTCGAACAGATAATCGCTGTTGGCACGAGCGCTCTCCGCGAAGCGCGGAATGCCGCCGAGTTTGTGAAGCGCGTCGAGGATGAATGCGGCATCGAAATTGAAATCATCTCGGGAGAAACGGAAGCCCGATGTGCTTTTTTGTCGATTCGGTCAGACGAGTATTTCAGACACCTTAACGGCGACCCTATCATGGTCGTGGATATCGGTGGCGGGAGTACGGAGATTATAATCGGCAGACGGAAGATTGACAATTTCCTGAGCGTGAACCTCGGCGCTGTTTATCTAACGGAGACATTTCTGGCAAGTGACCCGCCAACAGTCGAGGAATTGGGGGCACTGAATTCATTTCTTGAAGGCACGTGGTCAGTGCAATCGGTTGCTAGGGTGAAGTTCAATTCGCAACTGGTGCTAACAGGAATCGGGGGGACAATCGTAAACCTTGTAGGCATGAAACTTGGCTTGAGTCACTTTAATCCGCGGTTGCTCCATGGGGAGATGCTGTACATTGCGGAGATTGAGAATCAGATTCGCCAATTGTGCTCCGTTCCCTTGGAGGAACGCAAAAAGATTCCCGGATTGGAAGCCAAGCGCGCAGATATCATCACTGCAGGTGCGGCTATTCTTCGAAGCGTTCTAAAGTATTTTGATGCCTCACGGATTCGTGTCAGTACGCACGGCTTGCGCTACGGCGTGATGTATGATCGTTTTGTCTTGCATAGCAACGGCGATTAGCAGGTCGGTTTGTCAAGAATGAACCCTGCGGAGCTTATGGACTCGCTAACAAGATCGGGGCTTGAGAAACTTGGACGGGAGGATTACGTTGTCGGCGTGGATATGGGTGGCACCAAAATTCTCGCCGCAATTATCGGTTCAAACGGGCAAATTGTATCACGGTTTAAGGCGATGACTCGGGCGGATAAAAGCGCCGATGAGGTCATTCATCGAATCGCCGAGTGTATTTCCGAGTCAATTAAGAAAGCAAATCTGGACCATACGCAGATTCGAGGAATTGGCATTGGCGCTCCCGGCGTAATAGATTCGAAAACGGGAGTTGTAATTTATGCTCCCAACCTTCGATGGACGAATGTAGCCTTAAAAACCGCTCTTGAGAATCAGATTAAGATTCCCGTGACCGTGGACAACGACGTGAATCTAGGAACACTTGGCGAACAGGCATTGGGGGCTGGAAGAGGAGTTGATAATCTCATCGGCATTTTCGTTGGTACTGGAATCGGCGGTGGAATAATCTTGAATGGCAAGCTCTTTTATGGAGCCAACCGAACTGCAGGCGAAATCGGTCATGTTATCCTGAAACCTAACGGACCCAGATGCAGTTGCGGAAATCGTGGCTGCTTGGAGGCGCTTGCAAGCCGAACCGCTATCTCGCGGTACGTTCGGAAAGCCATCACTCAGCAAGGTAAAAAAAGTATCCTCCCGGAACTAAACGGCGGCAGTCTTGACTTGGTGCGAAGTGGCGCCTTGGCGAAAGCGGTGAAGAGGGGTGACAAGGTGACGGTCAAGGCGATTGAACGAGCGCAGTATTATCTTGGAGTCGGCGTCGCAACCGTAGTCGGTATCGTAAATCCCCAAGTCGTAGTGCTCGGCGGTGGTCTCATAGAAGCCATGGGAGAGGATTTTGTCAACAGTGCATATGACGTCGCGGCGGAACTCGCTCTTCCCAACGCCATGAACGGCGTTGAAGTTGTGAGTGCCTCGCTCGGAGATGACGCGGGTGTCATCGGTGCGGCGGTGCACGCTTGCGGAAATCTCGGATTGACATGAAAACGGCACTATTCCGTGTTAGGTTAAGGCAACGCTTATAATCGGGCTTGTTTATGGACGAGCAGTAAGTTTACGTTTTACTAAGCTCGACTTTGTACAAAAGTACAACGATTGGGTTGGACGGAAAGCCGCGCAAAACCAACCCCGTAGGCGGGGCATCTTGCCCCGCTGCGATGGCACTAGAAACCGCTGAGACTTTTTCAATGGTCTACCAAATAGGCCAGATGGCTAAAATCTCCCCCGGTGTTCTTCAGCGTTTGAGCGACACCATTTGTTGTATCGCTCAAATGTACAAAGTCGAGCTAAGAGGCTGTTTGAAAAGTACATTTGTAGGGTGCGCACTGCGCACCAGCCTCTAATAGCCCCAGCGGGGCGGAAGGTGTGTAGAAACACCGAAACCTCGTGCACCCAAGCCCCAGCGGGGCGACAAGTATGTAGCAGACAGCACTAAATACATAACGAAACTTCCCACAAATGACCAAATAGGACTTTGCTACCGATTATTCAAACAGGTTCTAAGTTGAAATTAGCATTCATTGATACAGGAGGAAAATATGAGCCGACTTACACAATCCCATCCCTATCCGGGAAAACTCTTCGTGGTTGAAGGAATTGACGGGTCTGGCAAGAGCACGCAGTTGGACCTGTTGCACAGATGGTTGATAGCCGAAGGATACAACGTGTTTTTCACGGAGTGGAACTCTTCGCCTCTTGTCAAGCAGACCAACAAAAAGGGCAAGAAAAAAAATCTCCTAACCCCAACGACGTTTAGCATTTTGCACGCGACCGACTTTGCTGATCGGTTAGCCAACATGATTGTCCCGCCTCTGCAAGCAGGTATGATTGTTTTGGCAGACCGCTATGTTTACACCGCTTTTGCGCGAGATGTTGTGCGAGGGGTTCACCCAAACTGGGTAAGAAATCTGTACTCGTTCGCCGTCAAACCGGATATTGCATTTTATTTTAAGGTACCTATTGATGTATCCATCAAGCGAGTCACCATTGGGCGTGCAGGTCTTAAGTTTTACGAGGCGGGAATGGATCTTGGGCTGAGCGATGATCCCGTCACCAGCTTTAGGCTGTTCCAAGGCAAAGTGATTGATGAATACGATCGATTGACGGAGGAGTTTGGACTTACCGTCATTGACGGGAGCGGCCCAATCTACGAGCAGCAGGAGAGGTTGCGCGATTTTGCCCGCAATGCGTTAACGGACTATGCTTGCCATCACCGGCCGATGACCATTCCGGAACTACATCGTGACGCCGCGGCTGAAGTTACATCACCAACCGCTCCATGAATCAATTTATGAAACACAGGCAAAACAGGTTTCTCCAGTCCGTCTATCACCTATTATCTCATGGCGCAGTCGGTTGTGCATAATAATTGTCAAGGGCTTGGAATCTTCGGGAGAAGGAAAGATGAGAGAGGAAATCTTCTACGGCGAAGGGTTGCCTTACGTTGACACCACCGATTTGAGTGGGAAACTGATTGTCATCGAAGGTACTGATGGAGTTGGTAGATCTACCCAAATTGAGGGTACTAATGAAAGCGGCAAATCAACGCCGATCGAAGGGTTGAAAAGATGGCTTGAGATACAGGGCTACGGCGTAGTTAGCACGGGTTGGACTCGATCGCCGCTTTTGGGCCCCGCAATTGATGCGATTAAGCAGGGAAACACCTTGAATCAGATTACGTACAGCATTCTATATGCCGCCGACTTCGCCGATCGCCTTGAAAACGTGATTATCCCGGCTCTGAAGGGGGGGTTCATCGTTCTTGCCGATCGCTATATGTACACGGCATTCGCGCGTCATGTCGTTCGAGGCGTCGATTCACAATGGCTTCGCGGAGTCTATGGATTCGCCCCGCTACCAGATCTGGTAATCTATTTAAAGATTGGACTTGAGGACTTGATACAACGCACCTTCACTTCCGGAAGAAGTATGAAATATTGGGAATCGGGAATGGATGTCGGATTTCGCGGCGGTCTGTATGAAAGTTTCGCCGAATATCAAACTAATGTCCTTGAGGAGTTTGACAAGATGACCGATGAGTTTGGGTTTACGGTAATCAATGCGTCGCATAAGATCGAGCAAGTGAATCAAAAACTCAAAGATGTGATTGGAAAGTTCCTCGCGACTCCAAACTAGCAACCGCGAACGATCTCATGCCACCGGTCACGTTCCGCATTCAAAGCGAGCGCCTCTCCCGATAACTCAACGCTTTTCAAAGAGCCCGCCATCATGTCCGCTGCCGAACCGCTCAGGAAAAATATGAATCGCGTATTACTCACAAGGGAAGTTCATGCCTCAGGAATACATTGACATCGGCGGCGCATGCGAACATAATCTCAAGAATATCAACCTTCGCCTCCCGAAGGATAAACTCATTGTCTTCACCGGTGTCAGCGGCTCTGGTAAGTCCTCACTGGCGTTTGATACAATCTACGCTGAGGGGCAACGCCGCTATATAGAATCCCTCTCGGCATACGCCCGTCAATTCCTTGGCCAACTGGAACGACCCGATGTCGATTTCATCGGCGGCCTCTCCCCCTCAATTTCAATCGACCAAAAATCCGCCGGACACAATCCACGTTCAACGGTAGCGACCGTTACGGAGATTTATGACTACATGCGCGTTCTCTTCGCGCGTGTCGGTACACCGCACTGCCTCGAGTGCGGCCGGCCCGTGGGCGCTCAAACAGGGGATGCGATTGTCGATCAGATTGTGAATTTGCCTGAGCGAACGCGCATACTCGTTTTGGCGCCAATTGTGAGTGGTCGGCGCGGTGAGTATCGTGAGGACTTGACGGACGCTAGGAAAGCCGGATTTGTTCGCGCGAGGATTGACGGGCAGATTTACGAGTTGGCAGATGAAATCCAACTTGATAGGAACCAACGGCACGACATTGAACTTGTCGTCGATAGACTCATCATCAAACCCGACATCCGAAGTCGTGTCGCCGAAGCCGTTGAGACCGCATTGCGAATGGGGAATGGTAGGCTCATCGTCCACATCGTCGCTGGTGCTAACTCTGCGAACACGGAGAAGACGGATGACGAAAAACAGAGTTCCGGAGACCTTCTCTTCAGCAAGGATTACACCTGCATCCACTGCAACATTAGCTATGAACCGCCCGCGCCGCGCCATTTCTCCTTCAACAATCCGGCTGGCATGTGTCCGTCGTGCAAGGGCTTGGGAACCAAAACGGAAATGTCCCCGGATCTGGTGGTACCCGATCCCACCAAGTCGATCCTTGAGGGCGCGCTTGTCTTTTGGGGAACACTGGATTCCCTTCATACCCGCCACCTTGCCTTTAGTGTGGCAGACTACCTTGGATTTGATATTGATACCCCTTGGAAAGATTTGACCGAAGAGCAACGCCACACCGTGCTCTACGGCACCGGGAACAAGAAAATCCCGTTCGTTTATCGATCTCGTCGAAATCGCCGTCATAAATACAGTGCGCCGTATGAGGGCGCTATTCCGCCTGAAGAACGCAAGTATTTCCAGAGCAACTCAGAATTGCATAAGCGGTATCTGTCAAAATACATGGTCTCGGGCCCATGTCCCGCATGTAATGGACAGCGGCTCAAGCCTGAAGTTAAAGCCATAACAATCGGTGGAAAATCAATTCTTGATGTTATCGCGATGACGGTCAGCAAAAGCCTCGAATTCTTCGAAAATTTACGGCTTGCCGAGCGCGAGGAATTTATTGCAACCGATCTGCTTAAAGAAATCAGGGGGCGAATCGGGTTCTTGATTAGCGTTGGTCTGCACTACCTGACGCTAGACCGAACGGCGCCCACGCTTTCCGGCGGGGAGTCGCAACGGATTCGATTGGCTAGTCAGGTGGGCGCGGGCTTACGCGGCGTAATCTATGTGCTTGATGAACCGAGTATCGGCTTGCATCCGCGAGATAATGCGCACCTCCTCGCGACGCTGCAGCTCCTCCGAGATCAGGGGAACACGGTCATTGTTGTTGAACACGACGAGGATACGATGTGGGCTGGAGATTTGATTGTGGACTTCGGGCCGGGACCTGGAATTAAAGGCGGAGAGATTGCCGCCATTGGTACACCCCGGGAATTGCTTGACAACTCGAATACGCTGACGGCACAGTATCTGCGCGGAGAACAACGGATTGATGTCCCGGTCGAACGTCGGTTTGTCGGCGAGCGTTGGCTTGAAATTGCCGGTGCCCGTCATAACAATCTTAAAAACATTGATGTGCGAGTCCCCATCGGTAGTTTTACTTGCGTGACCGGAGTGAGCGGGTCGGGCAAGAGTTCACTGATTAACGATATTCTATACGAAGCGCTCGCACGTGAGTTGATGAAAGCGCACGGTGATCCGGGGGAACACAAGGCTATACGAGCCTTCGTGTCCGAAAACGAGGAGGTGGAGGATCCAGAACCTGAGAGTCTCGACACTGATTTAGAAGAGTTCCCCAGTCAAAACTTTGAGTCGTTCCCTCCCGAGACCCTTCAATCGGAATCGCCTAGCCTCCAAGTACCGGTTGCGAGTGTCATCGACAAAGTCATTGACATCGATCAAGCGCCCATCGGACGAACTCCTCGGTCCAATCCGGCTACCTATACCAAAGTATTCGATCATATCCGCTCGTTGTATGCCGAACTTGCCGACTCGAAGTTGCGGGGTTACAAGCCCGGAAGGTTCAGTTTCAATGTTTCCGGAGGGCGCTGCGAGGCGTGCGACGGCAACGGTGCAAAGCGCGTCGAAATGCACTTCTTGGCGGATGTTTGGGTGAAATGCAATGTGTGTAATGGTCGGCGGTACAACGAAGAAACGCTGCAAGTAAAATACCGTGACAAGAGCATTATTGACGCACTGAACATGGACGTACAGGAGGCGCTCGATCACTTTGCCAATGTACCCCCGATTGCACATGTATTACAAACATTGCACGACGTGGGGTTGGATTATATCAAACTCGGTCAACCTGCTCCGACGCTCTCCGGTGGGGAGGCGCAACGGATCAAGCTTGCCCGCGAACTTGCCAAGCGCAGCACGGGGAAAACACTGTACATTCTTGATGAGCCCACGACCGGGCTGCATTTCGATGATGTCAAGAAGCTATTGGATGTACTGCATCGGCTTGTTGACAAGGGAAACACGGTTGTTGTCGTCGAGCATAATCTGGAAGTTGTCAAAACGGCAGACTATGTGATTGACCTAGGTCCCGAAGGCGGTGAAGAGGGCGGGTACGTTGTAGCCCTTGGCCGCCCGGAAGATGTAGCGGAAATAGATGAATCGTATACAGGACAAGCATTAAAGAGGGTATTGGACGATGGAGGAAATCATGAACGCATGACGCACACCTATCAATCTGCGTTGTCCATTCCAGCAAGTATCGGTGAGAAGAAGATGGCAGTGGCTTCCGGCAGCGCGCTGCGCGAGACCGAGTCGGCGTATCCAACCGTAGGAGATAGTGAAGGGATAAACAATCGGCGGCACATATCTGTACACGGTGCGCGGGAACATAACTTGAAAGATGTGGATGTCGATATTCCCCATCGGAAGCTGACAACACTTACAGGCGTGAGCGGTTCGGGCAAGACCTCCTTGGCGCTGGACACTATTTATGCCGAAGGTCAGCGCCGGTATGTCGAATCCCTTTCAGCTTATGCTCGCCAGTTCCTTGGGCAGCTTGAGAAGCCGAAGGTCGAAAAAATTGAAGGGTTATCACCCGCCATCGCAATCGAACAAAAACCTCCAAGTCAAAATCCGCGCTCAACCGTAGGGACGGTGACAGAGATTTATGACTATCTGCGTGTTTTGTACGCACGGGCTGGAACCCCGCACTGTCCGGAATGTGGGGCGGAAGTCGGCGCTCAAACTCTCCAGCAAATTGTCGATAAGATTGCAGCGCTTCCGACCGGCACACGGGTGTACATCCTCTCGCCGCTGATGCTGAAGAACAACGAAGACTATCCAGCCGCATTTCAGCGCTTACAAAAGGAGGGATATGCACGTCTTGAGATAAACGGCGAGATTGTTCCGCTTGACAAAACGCCCAAAATCGGCAAGAGCATCAAACATGATGTCAAGATTGTGGTTGATCGCATGGCACTCGACCCCGAAGAACAGGGGAGGTTGTCGGAGGCGGTCGAGATCTCACTCAACCAGAGTAACGGCGTGGTTGTTCTCAAGACCGACGATCCGGCATTTGCCCCAATCTTCTTCAGCATTCACTCCGCCTGCCTTTCCTGCGAAATTAGTTTCCCGGAGTTGACGCCGCGCCACTTTTCATTCAATAGTCCATTGGGACAATGCCCGCAATGCGAGGGAATTGGAACATTTTTCGGTGGACGCCGAGTCTGCCGAGAATGCAACGGCACACGCATACAGCCATTCCCGCGCGGCGTTCAAATTTGCCAGAAAACCATAGCGGATGCCACGGCGATGTCGATTGGAGAGGCGACCCTGTTTTTCGCAGATCCTCCGGAGGAAGGTGCGACTAGCGCGGCACACGTCACGCAGGAGATGCTGCCTCATCAGATAGAGATTGCGCGCAATCTTCTGAATGAGATTCAAAACCGTCTTCAATTCCTGATGGACGTGGGACTCCACTACTTGACATTGGATCGACCCGCGCCAACGCTTTCGGGTGGCGAGATGGAACGAATTCGACTAGCGAGCCAGCTTGGCAGCGGACTAACGGGAGTAACCTATATTCTGGACGAACCCAGTATCGGGTTACACCAGCGCGATCAGGAACGATTATTGAGAGCTCTAGCGCACCTTCGAGATCTCGGAAACAGCGTATTGGTAGTTGAGCATGATATGGAGACCATGCTGTTGTCCGACCATATCGTCGATTTTGGTCCGGGCGCGGGCAAACTTGGCGGAGAGGTTGTTAGCACCGGTGCGCCCGATGAAGTTGAGGAAGATGAGAACTCGGTTACGGGACGTTATTTGGCTGGAACGTTAAAAATCGAGGTTCCCGAAACGCGGCGCGCGGGAAAGGGCGAATGGCTTGAAATCACTAACGCTCAAACGAACAATCTCAAATCGATCGATGCAAAAATCCCTTTGGGAACTCTCACATGCGTGACAGGGGTTTCCGGATCAGGTAAGAGTTCCCTCATTGAAGAAACTCTATACCCTGCTTTGGCAACCGACCTGAATCAAACAAAGATGCGGGCCGGGAAGTATAATTCAATCTCCGGAATGCAGCATCTCGACAAACTGATTAACATTGATCAGCAACCGATAGGGGAAACGCCTCGATCCAACCCGGCAACCTACACCGATATTTTCACCAAGGTGCGGTATCTTTTCGCCGAGTTACCGGAAGCGAAGACCCGAGGGTTCGATTCCCGGCGATTCAGCTTCAACTTAAAAGTCGGGCAGTGCGAGAATTGCCATGGACACGGATATACCCGCGTTGAAATGCACTTTTTAGCTGATGTTTGGGTGAAATGTGAAACCTGCGGCGGCACGGGTTACAATCGCGAAACCCTTGAAATCCGCTACAAAGGGAAGAATATCGCCGATATCCTTGCTATGACGGTAACGGAGGCGTTGGAGCACTTTCAAAATGTAGCCACAATCCGAAAACCGTTGCAGATGCTTTACGATGTGGGATTGGACTATATTGAACTCGGACAGGCGGCGACAACCCTGTCCGGCGGTGAAGCACAGCGCGTCAAACTGGCGCGTGAACTAGCCAAACGAAGCACCGGCAAAACCATCTATATCATGGACGAGCCGACAACGGGTTTGCACTTCGCCGATGTGCAGAAACTTCTCAACGTGCTGAATCGCTTGGTGGATAAGGGCAACACCATTGTGGTGATTGAACACAATCTGGATGTTATCAAGTGTGCGGATTGGGTCATCGATCTTGGACCTGAAGGCGGTGATGCCGGGGGAGAAATCGTTGCCATGGGATCCCCCGAGATTGTAGCCGAGGAGGAAGCCTCGCATACGGGAAGGTTCTTGCAAAAAGCTCTTGCCTCGGCATAATGTGCTCGGCGCATACATGATTCGTCTCGCGCAACTCAGAAACTATCGCTGGCAACTCGACTGCCAACAACGTCCGGCACACAATCAATTTCTTGAGATTGGACCTCCTCCGTGCCAAGGCAATCGCACATGGTTACATAATCCCACGTAGGTTGGGTTGAACGGCGCCGATCAGAAATTCAATCATCTCACTTCGCTGTAGATGTCCGATTCCGTGCGAAATGTCCCAGTTTCCAGTGAAACCCAACTTGAAGAGTACAGTGTAGGTTGAGATGTTGGGTTTCATTCCATCCAACCGAGCCGTACATCGTTGGAATTCCTTCCTACAGTCTGCGTCAGATAGCGATCCGAAGCTACCCATTCAACCCAACCTACAAAATTCCCATCAACCTACGATTTCCTCCTTCCACATTGCTTATAATCGGATGCGACTTCCCCGGCTCTGTGAATTCGTAGGTTGACAGAACTAGAACTTACACTTATAATAAAACAGAGCATGAACAGTGCCGCACATACAAATCTCATTCTCTTTACAATCCCATATGAGTTTATCAGAGAACTATGGCGGAGAATTCTATGAGAAACAGTGACCCGGTTCAGCAGACCGAAGACACGGTCAAAAAGATTGAAATCCCGCAACCAACCGGTGTTTTTGCCGAGCCGTGGTCAATGAAGAAGTTGTTCGGGTTGCTTGCTGTCTTTGGACCTGCCGCTATTGTTGCGTCGGCAAGCATCGGAGCGGGTGAGACCATTGTTGTTGTCAGTGCGGGAGCTTGGGCGGGCTACGGACTGCTCTGGCTTGTGCTTTTGAGTTGCGTTGTCAAAGGCGTATTCGTCACCTATCTGCTCGGACGCTACACCGCTGTCAGCGGTGAGCACGTAGGTCACCGCCTCGTACGCTTGCCTGGTCCGCGCGGATGGCTGTTACTCACCATTCTAATCATGGAAATGATTGGCGCCCCGCTGTCATGGGTGCCGATTGCGAAACCGTGCGGCGATCTTTTTCATTACTTCCTTAACGGGGTGCCAAGGTCGATTCCCGAGCCTATCTGGGAAAACCTATTCACGTGTGCTTTCATTGGTCTTGCGCTCGCGCTAAGCTTGCGTCTCTCCTTTGAAAGGTTGGAAAAGCAGCAACTCATCATCTGCGGTATCTTGGTCACCGGTACGATTATTGGCACATTAATGGTACGTCCCGATTTTGGCAAGGCATTGGTTGGAAGTGTAAGTGTCGGGCAGCTTCCCGAAACTCCACCTTGGACACCTGATGATGCCGTCAAGAACCCGCTGTTAACCATGGCGACAGCCTTCGCTTATGTTGGCGGGTCGGTGTTGGGCTACATTGTTTACGCGAATTGGGTTGGACTACACCGCTGGGGAATGACGAGCCACAAAAAGATTTCGGCTATCCGCGAATACGCCTTTACGCGCGACAAGATTGACTACCTGCCCGAAGGCAGAGAACAGGTGACACGCCTCCGAAGAATCACCGCGCCGTTGCGCTGGGATGTCGGGATGGGGGCTATCGTTCTATTCGTCGTAACCGGGGCATTCATGATATCCGGAGCGGCGGTGCTTTATCCCCTAGAGACAAAGTTCAAAGGGTGGAGTTTGCTCACGGAGCAGGCGCATGTGTGGAGTAACATCCACGCATCGTTGGTATGGGTTTACTATATCTGCATCATTGCCGCGCTGTGGGGGACACTCCAAGCGCTGCCTGAAATCTATGCACGCGTGTCGCAGGAATTTCTTCAGGCGGTCTGGCCCAACCGTGAGTGGGATTATAATAAGATTCAGCGGGTGATTTGCATTTATCTCTTTATCACTACCGCAATCATCATTTGGAGCAATGTTCCGTTCCACATCCTCACGCAGATTGCCGGATTTCTCATCGCCAACTTGGCGATTGGTATGATGATGCTCGCTGCGCTATATCTGAATTTCAAACTGCCTTCCGTCTATCGAACACGGCTGCCAATGTTAATCGGCGCTGTTGTGTCCGCGGGCATTCTCATTGTCTTCGCGGGCATTAGCGGGTGGGGATTATTTGCCAAGTTGTTCGGTCACGGCTAAAAACATGCTTTTGAGTTTGGGAGATCTTATTTCTTGTACCTTGTAAACGTACACGGGCAAACACATAATCACGACTATATTGCCCCCTGATTGAATTGCCGTATTCACATAAAAAAGGAGAAACTATAGATGGCATCAAATCGCTTTAGAGAGAGAATGGACTCCGGTGCTCCACTCACCGGAACCCACGTTATGACCGCTCACGAAGACCTGATTGAAGTAGCCGCCGCCACAGGCCTTTATGACACTATAGAGTTTAGTGCGGAATACAGCATGTTTGACATGCGTTTGTTAAACAATATGGCACGTGCGGCGGAGTTGCACAACACGTCACTTATCATTAAACTCGATCAATACAGTCAAGGCTTTTGGGCACAAGCAGCCGTAGGTGCGGGATTCCACGCAGTACTTTTCACTGACATTCGAACACCTGATGATATCGTCGCGTGCCACAAGATTCTTCGACCCGACAAGCCCGGAATCGATGGGCACATGGGGGTTAAGATCCGCCGAATCGCTATTGAGGGGTACAGCGGCAGCAAAAGCTACCTTCAGAAGATTGAAGACATTGGGTTCATGATAATGATTGAAAAGGACGTAGCTGTGCAAAATCTCGACGAAATCTGTTCCGTTGCCTCGGATTTGGGCGTCGACATGATACAGTGGGGACCGTCGGATTTTGGATTCAGTCGGCCAAGCACGCCAACACCCGAAGAGATTCAATATTTCGAAAAACAGGTGATTAAGACGGCACTTGCCAAAGGCATTCGGCCTCGCGTCGAATTGGAATTCCCTACTCCCGAAAAGATGGATTACTACACTGAGTTGGGCATCAAGGATTACTGCGCCATGTGGGATCGGAACGCACTGTCAAGTGGTTGGACTAAGACCGGGACCGCGCTAAAGGATGAATTGGCGGCGCGATGGTCTCAATACTATTAATCGTAAATCTGTTAGGAGGATATCATGGCTTACAAACTGGATCCACAAACCATGTACATGATGCCGACGCATTTTGGTCCGAGCACGGGGCCAAGGCAGGGCCCGGATGGACGCAAGTTTGAATGCAAGGATAACCCCAAGTCAACGTCTGTATCCGTCAGCTTTCTTACCAATAGCGAGCAACTGGGAGAGTTATTACCGCCCGGCGGTTTCGAGCTTAGCGGAGAACCGGTTGTGACGGTTTCGGCGACTTACATGACGGAGATAGAGTGGTTGGCTGGGCGCGGATACAACGTGCTCGGTGTTAGCTTTCCGGTTGTTTTCAACGGAAAAGAGGACCGCGCCAAAGGCAGTCTATTGACCGTGCTGTGGGAGAACCTGTGCGACCCGATTCTCACGGGACGTGAACAATTGGGGTTTTCTAAAATCTATTGCGAACTTCCGGAGCCGGTCGTTCTCCGCGGGGAAATCCATGCTATTGCCAGTTGGCTAGGATTTAAGTTTATGGATATGAAATTATCCAACCTGCATGAGATACCGCTGCAGCAAACCGCACCGGCAGCCGCACCGTCACCTAAATCGGAAGACGATATATTGACCGGGACGTTGCACTACAAGTACATGCCGAGAACGGGTGAGTGGGGTACACCCGATGTGGAGTACGCCGTACTCACGCCAGCCGAAGGGGGGAATGGGCGCACCACGGAACTTTGGCGCGGCGAAGGTACCGTGGCGTTCCATGAGGCGAGATGGGAAGATCTGCCGACGCAGTACAGTATCGTCAACGCTTTCCATGAGTTGGAGATAAAGGAATACCGCGGCGCAAGTTTCTCAAAAGGAATCGGCGCAAAAGATTTGAGCGATCAGCGGATTCTACGCTAGACCAACAGTTGCGTATGCGGAATTTAACCTTAACCTGTATGTTTCAAAAAACCCGACTTCGGTCGGGTTTTTTTGTGCCTCATGATGCGCCATGCGGCATCAGCTAGTAGAGCGTAGTGCCAAAGGGATTGGGGCCCACTACTGGATTTCGCCTACTTTGGGCGTAGTAACCTGGGGTGCTTTAAACCTGTTTCTCAGTCCATCCATAAGGAAGCAATTCCGTCTTTGATTATGGTTTCCATGCCAACTGCAAGCGGACGGTTCACCGGATTTGCCCATAGGCTAGGGAAGCAGCCCGCTTCGTAGCCGCTCTTTTCTCCGAGAGCCAATTCTTTGTCGGTAGCAATATATCCGGGACCTTCGTTGGTATATCCAAAAGTCATGTTGTGGTCAAACGGCGCGTTTTCGTCAACCCACAGCTCGTATTCACAGAATATCTCGCTAGAAAGCGTAATTAGGCACCATTCCGTGCCTATCATGACAGCGTTAATGTCGAATTGCACCTCTGACGGTGACCACTCCCCGCGTTCGATCATTTCCTTGATCGACTGAAGCCGTGGTTCTTGTCTTCTATACTCGTGAAGCGAGAGAATCCTGAGACGCTCGCATGACCCGCGCCAGAGTTCCATTGTGGGTAGCTCTTGGGTGGGGAGTGTAACGCGGGTGGATCGCACCTTTAACTTGTCCGTCTTAATCTCGGTGCTGTTACGCATGGCTTCGAGTACACCTCGACCAAGCTTTCTACCTGCCTCTTCCGCCCGTTCATGCCAGCCGCTTTCAATGCTAAAGGAGACGTGAAATCCGTTGATGTTTGCGCCGCACTCCTGTGCGAAAGGTGCTGTTGTATCGTCCCCTAGTTCTTCAGTGATGAGATCTACGGCATGACCGGGAAAGTCGGCGCTAATGTCACCGCTAGTCATGGTTATGACAGGATGTGCAGCATGTTCGAACAACACCGCAAGTGGTCTACCATCGTCCGTATACGCCGCAAGTGTATTGACCCATGGCACGACCTCGCCCTACTTGTTTACCGCCATAACTACGACGCCGTTTTCGTCTGCAAGCCGTCGGTTGTATCCGATCTGAGCCGATCCTCTTCTCACTCGAAGCGACACATCAACTCGGCTGGCGAAGCCTTCTTCTACTGCTGAAAAGACTAACTCTTCCATACGCCCTTCCCAGCTTTCGTCTCGCGAGTCGCGCCCGTCCGCGTGCGTGTGCGAACAATTTATTAACGTGTGTTTAATGCCAAGTTGTCCATGGATCCTGTCGCGGACCTCGGGAAAGAATGGGCCAACCGTGTCCAAGCAAACTATACATAGAGTTTCTTCCCCGTCATCCAACACCAAGACTTTGGCAAAGAGTCGATCGTGTACAGAAGGATTGCCAATGAGTTCAGGAAACGTCATATCTCTTGTACAAACGCCAGCTTTCATGGATGGTCTCCTAATCGTGTGTTCAGAGGGTAAACGTTGGAATGCCTGTTATACGCTCATGGCTATTCGAAAACCACGCTTCGTTGTAATTCTACCGCGTCGTTAATCCTCGGCTATAGAAAAGCTATACTTCACGCTGCCGGGAGTTGCGTTTTTTCGAGCGTCTGGTAGAGTAGCAGCCACGATCAAGTGAGATCATGGTTTCCGTACCACAATCTGTTAGATTGTGATCGCCTCTGTACGACCATAGAGATCCCATCTCCGAATCGCGACCTGCTGGCGCCGCGGAAGTCGTATTTGAATCCATACTTGTCGAGAAAACAAGCTCAATTTTACTCAACAGAAGGATCAACTGACTGGATAAGGAAGGCGATAGAGATCCCTCAAGCGACTGGATAAGGAGCCATCAACTGAACGGATAGTGAAGGCGATAGAGATCCCATAGCTGATCCTGATAGAGATTCCGTAATCCGTATAATCAGTGAAAATCCGTGATTCAGACAATCACCAAAATATCCCATAAACGGCAGAATCAAGCGAGTGATTAGCAAATGGATAACGAAGGAGCAACTGACCGATAGGAGTTCCTGCGTTAGAGATATCTGTGATCTCCCAATCGCGACACACTTGTGCTGCGAAAACAAGCGCAATATTACCCAACGCAAGGTATATATCAAAACCAACAATTGTCTATACACCTGCGGTAGGACAGGTCCCCCTACTGACCGGCATCAATCCGGTCTCGTAGGTGCGGTTGGAAACCGCACCTACCGAAATGTGTGCAAGTTTGAATTGACTATAATAAGGCTAATGTGTGCTATGCCCCCCAACGACTTGGATTAATTGAGGGAGCATCTGTTGTCATTCCTTCCGGTTTGTGCTCCAATCCCCAAACCCCGCCCGTCGTGTTCGGACTCTGCAGGAACGGCTTGGCTTGTTCGGGCGCAGCAGCCACTAGTTCGGGATCCCATTCTGCCATCGGTTGGATGGGACCTGCCCATGCCGGTCGATAGCCGAACTGGATGAGCTCTCTAGGCGACGTGTCCGTGTTTGGATGGGTGGCATGGAAAAGCGTGCTAGGAATTACCACCGCAGAACCTGCCTCTAAACAGAGCGTAATTTCTTCGGGATGCGACTTGTAGCGCACGTAGGGACTGGCTTGAGCGTGGAAAGAAAGATGGCTGCGGGGTATACAGCGGAACGGCGAGCGCTTTGGCAACAGGTCATCAAGATAGTAAAGTACCCGAAGCAGTCGGGGGGAGCTCCCTTCGTAGTCGAAGATTGACGAACCGTGGGGTTGACCGTCGGTATGCATCGAAATACCGGGTGAGCCCGGGAGTGTTCGCTGAAAAAATCCTCGGGTAAAGACGATATCGGGTCCCATGAGTTCCGTAAGGAATTCAATGGTTGGCGAATGGCCGATTAGCTCTGCCACGGCGCGGCTAACCCACTGCGGCTGCTGTTTTCCAACCGTCTGATAGTCGCTGTACGGTTTTACTCCCATCGGAGCGTCCGCAAGTTCCGACTTCAGCCGTGCAATGTGTTTCGGGCTTAATATATCGGGCAAAACCGCGTAACCTTCAACTTCGAAATGACGGATTCGCTGCTCTAAAGTGAATGAACGAAAGTCGGTTTCATCGATATTCATGAAATCGATGATTTCGTTCGGATCGATTGTGGGGACATCGGTTTCTTTCATCGGATTCTCCTTCTAGGTTTGAATCATCCGTAACTAATTCTTAATGTGATGACATTACCTTTTGTATGCGTGGGCTTCCGAGTGATCCATTTTGAAGCTATCCGCTAAATCGTAGGTATAACCTGAATGACGTCGTTTAGCAGCCCTCTGAAATTTCATACTATTCATACTTTTCATACCAAACGGGTGTTTTCAGTAGGGCAACGACCGGGTGAAAACTCTTGCTATGACTGGTTTCATGGCAGTTTCGACATTCTAGCTATAAAGACGTTGGTATGAAATTTTGGTATGAAAGCGTGATTGCCATCCAAGACAGTTGAGACATTAGATCAATAATTGATTTCGGATTGAGTCACTTTGCGCGAATTGAATGTTTATACAGGTTCTTAATAATACTCGAGCGTGTAGGTCGTTTTAGGTGGCAAGAGCGCGGTCATATAGCTAATTATCCCCTTTCACTACTCAAATACTGGCTGCATTATGTCTTGAAATCTACTTTGTTTACACTAGACGAATTCGTAATTGAAAAAACATCCACTTAACGAAGGTGAGGTAACATGGCAAGCGGTGTAGTCGCAAGTAACCCGGCGTCAACCGGCAGCATCACTCCCGAAATCCAGCGAGATTCGTCACTTGCGAGAAACACGGCTGCCCACGCCACATCCCAAGCCGTTCCCTCCGTTCCCAGCGGTGCGGTCCAGCGGCGCAGGTCGCGGTATTCGTCCGATATCTTGCTAACCATTGAGGCATAAAGGTAGCCCGGCACGATGCAGTTGACGCGAATACCATCCCTGCCGTGGTGCACTGCCATATTTCGAGTCAGCGAGATGACCGCCCCTTTGGAGGTCGCGTACGCAACCTCGGGTGCCATATTCGGGGATCGCAAAGCCGCGATTGAAGAAACGTTGATTATGGATCCGCCGCCCGATTCTGTCATTGCCGGGACGGTGTACTTGCTCGTAAGCATCATACTCTTGATATTGATATCCATCATCCGTTCCCAGCCGTCTTCCTCCACTTCAAGAACGGTTCCCGGATTGCCAATCCCGCTGATGCCGACGTTGTTGAACAAGATATCTGGATGCCCGAATCGCTCGCTTGCCGCTTCAACCATTGCCTCGCAATCGCCGCTTCGTGTGACATCGGCGACAAACGTCGATGTTTCTCCCCCGGCTTCCTCAATGGCTGCAACCGTTCGCGCCGCGTTCTCGGCATCGACATCCACCACGAGGACATTGGCGCCCTGCATGGCAAAAAGAACGGCTGTCGCCAGTCCGGTACCGTCGGCGTAACCCTCACGGCTTCCGGCGCCAGTGACGATGGCGACCTTTCCCCTCAATCTCCCACCGCTTTTTTCCAAGATCGGGCTAACCTCCTTCGCTAGAAGCCGAGTTCTTTCCGTACGACGTTGTCCAACGGTTCACCTGCTAAATACTTTTTCAGATTGGCACAGAAGAACTCCACCAATCGCGGAAACCGGCGCTGCGACACCCCGGCGACATGCGGTGTAATTATCACGTTGTCCATATCCCACAACGGGCTATCTTTGTCAAGCGGCTCGACTTCGGTCACATCCAATCCCGCTCCAGCGATTGTTCCGTTTTTCAGTGCTTCGACCAGTGCGTCCTGGTCAACAATCGGTCCGCGAGCGACATTGATCAGGTAAGCGGTGGGCTTCATCAGTGCCAAATTGCTCGCGTTAATCAGACCGCGCGTCTCATCCGTGAGCGGACAAGCGATCATTACGACATCCGACCGGCTCATCAAATCGGGGAGCTGATCAATTGGCATTAGTTCATCAACATTCTCCGGCTTGTCGGTACGAAATGCGTCAACCGCAATTACGTGTGTGTCAAACCCTTTTGCCCGATTTGCCATAAAGCCGCCAATCCCGCCCATTCCGACGATGCCAATCGTGAGACCGGGTATCTCTATAATCGGGGTGGGTACGCGATTGTCCCATCTATGATTGTCCTGACGCCGAGCAAAATGATGAATACCTCGAACCAATCCCAACAGCAGCGCGAATCCCTGATCGGCGACATTGGGGCCGTACAGGCCTGCTGCGTTTGTAACCACGATGTCGCTGTCTCGGAGCGCCGGCGTCAGGAATGCGTCCATTCCGGCTGAACTGGATTGGACCCATCTCAGATTCGGTGCTTGTCCCATCATTGCCTCATTGCATCCACCGAAGATTACCTCCACCTCTTCATCAACCGCCTCCAACAGTTCCTCACTGGAAGCCGGGAATACAACGCAGTTACTCCCCGCCGCATCCAGTATCATTTGACGGAGATCTTCACTATAACTACTATCTGTTACAATTATTTTCATTACTATTCCTCATTTTGCAGAGTCGGGCGCCAATGGCGACTCCCATAATGGCTCCGGTTGTCCCAGGCGATGGTTAACAAGGCGTGCGAGTACGAAAAGGAAATCCGACAGGCGGTTCATGTAGGGCAGAATCGTCGGGTTGATTGATTCCGACTCCGCGAGACTTAAAACGCAGCGCTCACTTCGGCGGCATGCGGTTCGGGCGAGATGCAGCGTTGACCCGGCCACACTGCCTCCGGGAAGAATGAAATTTGTTAACGGGGCAAGCTGGTTTTCAAGTCTGTCGATGTCCTTCTCAAGCGTCTCCACGAAATCCGAGGAGATTCGTAAATCATCCGACTTCGAATGAGTGTCTAAGGTCGCGAGATCCGCGCCAATATTGAAAAGTTCATTCTGAATCCGGTGAAGCAGATTGTCTATCTCCGCGTCACCAATCTGCGATCGTGCAGTCCCGATGCACGCGTTGAGTTCGTCAATTGTACCAATCGCATTAATGCGTAACGAGTTTTTGGGGATGCGAGTGCCGCCAAATAAACCCGTTTCGCCGGTGTCCCCCGTTTTGGTATAAATCTTCATAGACGTTGTCTGTCAACGATTCGCACCAATAGTGCTACTTCTTGGCGGCCTCGGCGCGCTCCATGAACTCTGCCGCACCAGCCGAAAGCCAGCCGCCGATTGTGGTAAATAGGAATCGAACGCCGGCTTCTGCGTATTTTGCGACATTGTCGTTGCTCACCATGGCGCCCGCGATACGTCCGGCGGCTTGAATTCGTTGGTGGGCTTCATCAATAGTGCGTTGCACCTCGGGGTGACCTACACCTCCAAGGTACCCCATTGATGTCGCCAGATCGGAAGGTGCCACGAAAAACACGTCAATCTGGTCAACAGTCAAGATTTCATCGAGATTTCGTATGGCAGCGATGTCTTCTATTAACACGATTAACAGCGTCTCGTCATTTGCGAGTTCGTAAAAATCGGGCACCGCGAAACTCTGCCGGCTGCCAAACATCCCTCGGTATCCGACGGGTGCGAACCTGCCGCCATCCGCCACATTCTGGGCTTCCTCCTTTGTATTCACGTGTGGGACAACGATGCCTTGGGCACCCCGATCCAGCGTGCGGTAGATGATGCCTTGGTTGTTTTGATTGATGCGAACAATTGACGTCATTCCCCAAATGTCGCACGCTCGGGTCAGATTGCCGAGTTCGGACGGGTCTACTCCGCCATGTTCTCCCTCAAGCCAAAACCCGTCAAAGCCGAGGGGGCCGAATGCATCAATGTCGTCGGGGTGTGTGAGACCGCCAGCCACATAGGCGGTTTCCCCGGAAGCCAGTTTGCGTTTGACTCGATTAGGTCTTATTTCCATTATTTATCCTCCAAAAGTTGGGCATTGCCCGGTAATTATAATCTCAGTGTTTGACCGTTTTTCAGATTTCAACAAGACGATGGCAGGACGGCGGTGGGTAGGTTCAAGAATTGGTTTCGTAGGGAACTCCTGCGAGAGGAGATTCTAATCCAAGATACAGCCCTTAAGGAACTGACCGCAACGATGAAATCCTTCTTGACGCCTCTCACCGTCAAAAACTGCGTCTTCATGCTCGATTATGACCGCATCCTCAAATCCGCGCTCGTGCGCAATGGCGAACAAGCGGTGCCAATCGAATTTGGCGAATCCAGGCAGTCGGTAGCGCCACCAACCTTTGCTGAAGACACCACTTCGCGTGAGGCGATCTTCAAAAATCTCCGTATCTTTGGCGTGCAACACATAAACGCGATCAAAAAACTCGTCGAATGCGGCGAACGGATCAATCCATTGCCAGAGCAGATGGGAGGGGTCGAATTCCAGACCGATTTGCTTTGACGGCACAGCGTCAAACATCAATCCCCAGGCTTCAGGTGTTACTGTCAAGTTTCCTCCCTCGGCGAAGGGGCCAGCCCCGGGCCAATTCTCAAAGGCAATCTTTACCCCGTAGTCTTCAGCGATCTTGGCAACGCGAGAATAAACCTTCTTGTAGCGCGCGACATTCTCTTCAAGGCTGACGCTAGGGTCATAGCCCATCGGTCCCGCCCCCGTTATAACAGTGACGCCCATATCATTGCAGGTATCCATGAGTTGCTCTAGGAAATTCAGATGTTTGGACAGTTCCCGTCCCGAGCTCTCAATCCGAGGGAAGTTCAAATATAGGAAAGACGCTATTGTCAACTCGTTCTCGTCAAGCAGTGCTTTCGCTCTGCTTCGAGCCGATTTGGCTTTGCCCGAATTACCAATCCACTCGTCCGGCGGACCATTAATTTCCAGACATTCAAACGATTCGTCGTTGCCGGCAAATTCGACCATTTCTTCAGAATATGTTGTGAGAAACCCTAATCTCATAGACCCTCCTCAACTCAAATCGGGACACCATGACGTGGTTCATGGCCAACGTTGCGCCTATTTGTGTGTGATGAACTTTGAATCTATACTCCGCGCTGTCAGAAATTGCGTCTTCTGTAGGATCAAGCGAATGAATAATGAGTGCGATAGAGATCCCGCGATCTCCAGGTCGCGACCCCCGTACGAGGGAACTGCGATTCCCGACCTGCTGGTGCTACTTAAGTCCTATTAGAACCAATTATCACTGGAAAAGAAAGTCCAATAATACCCAACGCAAAGTATACGTTGTCATATCCCGCTATCCACATATTTGAGACAGTGTATCAGAATCAGGGTATTCGGGCAAGCGTTTTTTGAACATACGTGTGATTCGAAAATATCCGGTGATTGACATCGCTTCAAGCGGTGATGTCGCACCTCCATGAATAAGCGATCCCGCTATTTTCATTGCGTAAACCTCCGACTTTCAGCTATAATCAATTGTTCTGGGGCGCGTAGTTTGTCACCATTAAACGTGTAACCTCCTCAATACGCAATCGGTGAAATATCACACATGAATTTCTCTTTCATGGGCGGCAAAGGCCCTAAATCTCTTCGTTTCTTGCGCCTCCTCTATCACTTGCCAAACTTTGCCAAGCTGGCTTGGCGGCTCTTTTGGGACAGCCGGATTCCCGTCTATCGAAAAGCGATTCTCGTTCTGTTCGAGATTCTTGCCGTGCTGTTTGCCATCCTTTACTTCATAAATCCCCTTGATTTGGACTTCCTTCCGGTAATTGGCAAGGCGGATGACGTCATTATCGGCTTGCTCGCAATTTCAGTCCCAGGCGCGTGGTTGTTCATTAAACTGGCGCCGGAACACATCGTGCGCGAACACGTGGAACGCATTTCCAGTGGTCAGTAATGTGAGCACGCTAATCCAAACCCGTCCCCAGGAAGATTCCAGAAGCGCCAAACGCAATTATCCTTCGACGATCCAAATCGTCCATCTTGGCAGGACCGCCGCTAAATGATGCCAAAATGGCGCTTTGCGTCAACTTCACGCCGATTTTCCTACACCCCATCCTTCCCAAAGCCGTTTCCAAGATTGGCTAATGGAATTTCAGTACACCCTGTTTCCCAATAGAAATTAACGATAAACAGGGGTGAACACTGCTTTCACAGCGCATGAGATTGTTGCCGCGGGCGAAAAAGTTAAGGGTCATAATGTTCGTTCAGCGATGAAATCGATTTTGGCATGTGATTTGCTCATAACCAGATTGAACCGAAAATCGGTGATAAATTATCAACCCAACAACACTTAAGGAGGAACACAAAATGACAAGCCTAACCACATGGAAACCACTCCAGGACATCTTTTCGTCCCGCAGAGAAATCGATCGGATATTCGACAACTTCTTTGGCAGCCATGGCGTTTCGCGTTCGACGAAAGATAGCGCTTGGGCTCCACTGGTTGATGTCGTGGATTCCGATGACCACGTTGAGTTCCACGCAGAGGTCCCCGGATTATCCGAAGACGATGTTCAGGTGTCCGTCACAGAAAACGTCCTGACCATTAAGGGTGAGAAAAAGAGTGAATCGAAGGATAAAAACGCTGGCTATCGCTTGGTTGAGCGGAGTTACGGACAGTTCCAGCGTTCGTTTAGCCTTCCGAAGAATCTCCGCACTGAAGATATAGACGCCTCCTTCAAGAGAGGTGTTCTAACAATCTCGGTGCCAAAATCTAGGAAAGAGGAAGCAAAGGAGATTCCGATTCGGACCGAATCATAAACACGGAATTCGTTCCGCCAATGAAGCGCTCTGTCTGCAAGGACAGGGCGCTTTTTTATGCCATCAACCCGGAAGTGCTAAAGCAATCTGTGTTTTGCCGCCGACCGTCGCGGCAATTTTACGGTTCTAAACTTTCATGAAACTTTCGTTTTTATAAAAGTGTGTCTTTGGGAAAAATTGGAGGTGTTACTATGTCCCGACTCAAGTCAATCCGCTGGCTGCTTCTATTCGCGGCGATCGCGATAGCGGCTGTCAGCCTCACTGTCAACCAATCCAACAATAGCTTTTCAACCCAAACTGCAACCGCTCAAACGGCGGAGAGTGATTTTGAATATTTGGAGCGCGCCAACCGCGCCTTCATCGAAGTAGTCAACCGCGCTAAACCAGCCGTCGTCCAAATCAGGACCAAGACAGTTGTCCAGGTGAGCGACCGAAACAATTTTCCAGATTGGTTCGATTATTTCTTTGATGACCGTAGAAATCGCAGAAACCCTGGACGCGATGCCCCGGAGCGCCGACGTGAGCACAGGGGCCTCGGATCTGGTATTATTGTAAGCGAAAGCGGCTACATCCTTACTAACAATCATGTCATTGAAGACGCGGATGACATCACGGTCATTCTTCCGGGGGGCCGTGAATTTGAAGCGGAGTTAATCGGAGCAGATGCTGGTAGAGAGGGAACGGATCTCGCCGTATTAAAGATTGACGGCAAAGATTTGCCCATGCTGGACTTTGGAGATTCGGATGCGCTTCAAGTTGGCGAATGGGTTGTTGCCATCGGCACCCCGTTTGGGCTTTCGCAAACAGTGACACGTGGAATCGTGAGTGCAAAAGGACGTGCCGATCCACTCGGTCCCCGTGTGGCATACGAGGACTTCATCCAGACGGATACCCCAATCAACCGAGGAAATAGTGGCGGCGCTCTCATCAATATACGCGGCGAACTGGTTGGCATCAACACGGCAATTCTTACGGGAAATAGTTTTCAGCCGGGCAATGTAGGCGTGGGATTCGCCATACCTAGCAACCTCGCACGACAGATAATGGATCAGTTGATTGACACCGGCAAAGTTGAGCGCGGGTGGCTAGGCGTGCGCCTTCAAGAGCTAACCTACGAACTTGCCGAGGATTTCGGCTTGGATGAACGACGAGGAGCTTTGATCGCAATTGTTTACGAAGGAACTCCGGCAGACAAAGCCGGGCTCAAACGGGGCGATGTGATTCTCGAATTAAATCAAACGCCAATCCGAGATGGAATTCATCTGACTCACATAGTCGCTGCGACTGAAGTTGGAAAGGAAGTCGAAGTCAAAATCAGCCGCAGAGGCAAAGAAAAGTTGCTAAAGATTACTCTCGGCAAACGTCCGCCACAAGAGGTGCTTGATTCCGGCAAGATAACTCAATTGGCGCCCGATAGTACAGATGGGAAGCCATTTGCTGGTATGCAGGTGCAGGACTTAACGGATGAACTTGCCAAGATGTATGGTCACGAAGGTGAAACAGGGGTCGTGGTTGTACACATCGAGCGAGGGAGCGAAGCGGCGAGTGAGAGACGAATACAGGTAGGAAGCCTCATTCAGGAAATTGATTTCAACGAGATTCATGATGTGAAAGATTTTACCAAGCACGTTGAATCGGTTGAAGCGGGAGCCAAAGTTACTCTATACGTCAGGTACCCCAATGGAGGTGGAAGCTTCGTAACGCTGCAAAACGGGGATGCACCGGAGGAGAAGTAGCCGTAACGCCCCCGAGAACAAGGAATCTCTTTCACTAGTTGTCGGTGAGATGAACCTCACGGCTCACCGACAGCTAGCGAATGACTAACACAGTTAATCACCAAGATCCCTATTCTAACAACCTCACTATACGCCCTACAAAAAATTCCCACCTTAGTAGTGTTCAATTTATCCTTCCACCTGCCTGCTTTCCTGTGTTTCGACAAAGGCTGTTCAGCAACAAAATTGGCCATCTAATTCTGTCTCGTTTTGTTTGGTCCCTCTCCCCATTGTGATATCCTCGACTAATTATCTCCTAAATATGGCTTTCCATTAATCTCGCGAGAACTGCCCGAAAGCAGTCACAGAAAGAGCTGAGGTAAGCATGAGTCAACTGGACTTTTGCCTTTGTCTTTGGGTAAGGGGCGTGATATACTAAAATCTGTGTTGGCAGCACAGCCAAAGGCTGTCTACGATACAACTGCCCAGATGAACCGCAATGCTTTCCTATGCAGATTCGATTGGTTGCCCGAGCTGCGCAGGTGCTGAATGGATTATAATCCAGTTCCATTCGCACGCAATTGAATAAAGAATTGGAGAAATATGCTACCGCTGGAGAATAGATTGTGAATCGCAGACATCCAATTGAAAAGGTACGAAACATCGGAATCATGGCGCATATCGACGCCGGGAAGACAACCACGACCGAGCGAATTCTGTTTTATACCGGCAAGAAACACAAGATTGGCGCAGTCGATGACGGTACCGCTGAAATGGATTGGATGATCCAGGAACAGGAGCGCGGCGTAACGATTACCGCAGCGGCGACAACATGTTTCTGGCAAGATCACGCGATTCATCTCATCGATACTCCCGGACATGTCGATTTTACCGTAGAGGTCGAACGATCGTTGCGCGTTCTTGATGGGGCAATAGCGCTCTTCTGCGCGGTAGGAGGAGTCGAGCCGCAGTCGGAAACAGTGTGGCATCAAGCGGACCGTTACCATATCCCTCGCATCGCATTCGTGAATAAAATGGATCGGGTGGGTGCGAATTATACTCGCACCGTGGAGATGATGCGTGAGCGCTTAGGCGCCAATCCTCTCCCTATTCAACTGCCCATAGGCGCCGAACACACCTTTACCGGCGTCATCGATCTCGTGCGAATGAAGGCGGTCCGCTGGCACCAGGAGGATTTCGGCCAAACGTTCGATCTTGAAGACATTCCCTCGGCATTGGTGGCTGAGGCTACAGAAATGCGCGAGCTGCTAGTCGACACCGTGGCAGCCGAGGATGACGAACTTCTGGAAAAGTACCTTGATGGAGAAGTTATTTCGGAGAAAGAATTAACCCGAGGTATTCGGGTAGGGACGCTTGGCGGTGCGTTTGTTCCGGTATTGTGCGGCACCTCGTTGAAAAACCAAGGAGTGCAACCCTTGATTGATGCTGTGGTCAACTATCTGCCATCGCCCATTGATGTTCCGTCAATTAAAGGAATTATCCCAACAAGTGGGCACGAAGAAACGCGAGAACCGAGGGATGATGCGCCATTCGCCGCTTTAGCATTCAAAATCGCGAGTGACGCTAATGTAGACAAAATTATCTATTGCCGAGTTTACTCGGGCACACTTGGTCGAGGAAATCGTATTTATAATGTGGCAAACACGAAAACAGAACGAATCACACGGATTCTGCAGATGCACGCCAATAAGCAGCAGGTTTGTGACGCGGCGTACGCCGGCGATATTGTTGCGCTGGTGGGGCTAAGAAGTACCAAGACGGGAGATACGCTAACATTCCCGGAACATCCCATTTTGTTGGAATCGATAAGTTTTCCCGATCCGGTCATCTCCGTTGCGATCGAACCAAAGAGCGAGAGTGACAAAGACAAACTTGAGGAAACATTGCAGATTTTGATGGATGAGGACCCGACATTTACCGTCGCGATTGACTCAGATACGGGGCAACGTGTTATCTCGGGGATGGGCGAGTTACATCTGGAAATTTTGACTGATCGAATGATTCGCGACTTTGGCGTTAACGCCCGTGTGAGTAAATTGCAGGTGGCTTACCGGGAAACAATCTCCCGCGAAGCTGAAGCTCAGGGAAAGTACATCCACAAGACAGATGAAGAGGGTATTTACGGAGATGTGATTGTCCGAATTAGTCCACTGCCAAGGGGAGAAGGATTCCAGTTTACCGACGAGACCGATGAGACGCAGATTCCGCGTCAGTTCATTTCCCGTGTTGAGAGTGCTTTGGGGGGGGCAATGAACATCGGCGCCTTGACGGGGTTTCCGATGCAGGACGTTAAGGCAACGCTCATAGGTGGTTCATATCATGAAACGGATTCATCCGAGGTCGCCTTCGAAGCGGCGGCAGTCATTGCCTTTGAGAATGCTGTCCGTGGGGCGGAGCCTGTGCTTTTGGAACCAATTATGAGAATGCAGGTCATCGTGCCGAGTGAACATACCGGACGAGTAATCGGCGATCTCAATGCGCGTCGCGCACGCATTCACCAAACCGGCTCACAAGGGACTTCGGAGGTTATTGATGCTGATATTCCGTTGGCGGAAACGTTCCAATATACTACTGATCTCCGCTCCATGACTCAGGGGCGCGGTTCGTTCACAATGGAATTTTCGTACCACGACTTGGTGCCCGCGAGTCTTCGCAGCGCGATTCTGAATCAGCAACTCATGTTTGAGTAAATCGGGCGGGGTGTTCCTCCATTATATCTTTGATTCGGCGAAAGGTAAGCGCGACTCAGGCTGGGTTAAAGCCAGCGTTCACCGCGCTAAACGACATTGGACAATCCGCCGTCGAGGTTTATCGCCGTGCCCGTAATGAAAGAAGCGCACTCCGAGGCGAGGAAGGCGACAAGAGCGCCGGCATCTGATGGTTCGCCCAAGCGCGCCAGGGGGTGCTCTTTAGCCCGTTCAATCCAATACTCATCCAAGGTGCCTTGAGAACCCTCGGCTTTCCAAGAGCGCATCCCCTGCGCGCTCTTGATAGAGGTCAGACACACGGTGTTTACGAGGATGTTGTGAGGAAGTAGTTCCTTGGAGAGCGCCTTCGTCATAGCGATGCCCGCCGCTCGGCTCACGGAGGTTGGATACGAAGCTGCCCCGGGCTGTTTGCCCCCAGGGTGCGTGATGTTGATAATCCGTCCTCCGCCAATGAGTTTCATCTGAGGAATGACCAGACGTGCGCAACGCACTGCGCCCATCAGTTTTAGATCCAAATCGGCAAACCAGCCATCGTCGGTCAACTCATCGAAGGCGCTTGTAGCAGATTTGCCAGCGTTGTTGACCAAGATATCAATCCGTCCAAAGCGCCCAACTACTTTGTTGACGAAGTTCGCCAGCGTTTCCGGTTTGGTAACGTCCGCGGAAACAGCGAGGAGGTCGCCACCAGTCAGTCCACGGAGTTCCTCCGCTGCCTGCTGCAAGACATCGTCGCGCCGTGCACAAATCGCAACACTTGACCCCTCTTCCAAGAACCTTAGCGCAATCCCCTTGCCGATTCCCTCGCTGCCGCCGGTAATAACCGCAACTTTTCCTCTCAATCCTAGATCCATATCGATTCTCCTTAAACGAGTCTAAATCCGTGATTTGTCTTATACTCGGTTCTGTGCATTATTTAGGGTGGGCACTGCCCACCGGCCTCTAAAAGCCCCAGAGGGATCAAGCGACCGACTATGGAGCGCGATAGAGATCCCTCAAACGAGCGATTAGCAAGTGATCAACTGACTGAACAAGGAAGGCGATAGAGCTCCCATAGTAATATAGCTACGCTCATTCAATGGTCGACCGCAAAGATCAGATAATCGAAATCTCGCCCAATTTCTTCAGCGCTTTATTGACACCGTCTTATTATACCGGTTAAATGTACAGAGTCGAGCTAAGAACGCAGCACACGGTGAAACGGAGTACCTGTAAAATGTCGCATATATTGTCAATATCCCCTAGTTTGATCGACGATGTTGGTCAGAGTGTCTCCTGCAACAAAACACCGGAGGTTTTCACAGAAGAGATTGAATATCCGCTCCCAAGATTTGGGTGAAACTCCCGCATGGTGCGGAGTAATAATCACGTTGTCCATCTTCCAAAGTGGACTATCCTGTGGCAAAGGCTCAGGGTCGGTGACATCCAAGCCGGCGCCGGCAATCTCCTCCGTTTGTAGTGCGTCAACCAATGCCGCTTGATTAATGATTTGTCCTCTACCGATGGTAACTAGGATAGCTGTCGATTTCATCGCGCGAAATTCAGGCGCTCCCATCATCCCCTTCGTTTGCCGGGTCAGGGGACAACAGATTGCAGCGAAATCGGATTGAGCGAGCATGTCGTGCAAACGATCCAGTTTCCACAAACACTCGACGTAATCCGGTTTTTCCGTTTGCGTCGGATCAACAGCCAGAATACGCATGTCGAAGGCGTGTGCCCGTTTCGCTAACTGTAGACCGATACTTCCCAGACCAATGATCCCCAAGGTTTCACCGGAGATTTCAAGGACAGGAAGGTTTCTGAAATCTTCCCAAAATTTGTTGCTCTGGTTTCTCATAGAGGTGTGGAGTGTTCGCGTGAACGCAAGAATAAGCGACATAACGTGCTCGGAAATGTTAATAGCAGTTGCACCGCGCATATTGGTCAACACAATGTCGCTGTTGAGCAACTCGGGGCATAGCACGCTCTCGACGCCAACGCTGCTAAGCTGAATCCAACGAAGTTTGCTCGCGCGTCCAATCATTTCGGGGTTCAGCCCAAATCCGAAATAGGCATCGGCATCCTCAATCTCGCGTATCGTGTCTTGGACTGTTGTTGCCGCCACAAACCGTGCTTCAGGGGCAACGGCATGGGCAAGGGAAAGATTTTCAGTGCTAAAGTCGTATGATGTGACAATTTTCATGGTTTGTCCATTCTGCGCGGAATCCGCAATATGTCGGGTCGAAGTTGTAACACTGCCGAATTTCAAATAGCGCGAAGTTTCGCGACTCTTTGTGCTAAAGTGCTACCAAAGTAAGGTTTGGTTGTTAAATCCTTATTGCGATTTTCTCAGCTCTCTAGAGTTTGGTTGGGTACGGCTCCTTTCAATCGCTTCGGGAATCGCTTCTAACACATCGCCGGCAATCAGTCCGTGTACTCCGGTCTTTTCGGCGCTGATATCGCCAGCGAGACCGTGTAGATATGCGCCGAGCACAGCCGATTCCGAGATTGACACACCTTGCGCCATGAGTCCTGCGATTAGACCGGTAAGAACGTCGCCCATGCCCCCCGTTGCCATCCCCGGATTTCCCGTTGAATTAATCCAAACTTCTCCTGTGTCAAGCGCAGTCATTGTTGGGACCCCCTTCAGAATAAGCGTTACCCCATGTTCTTGGGCAAATTCTTGAGGGACGCCGATGCGATCTTGCTCTATATCCGGAACACTCAAGCCGGTAAGTCGAGCCATCTCTCGCGGGTGAGGGGTTAGGACCGTTTTCGGTGGCAGGGAAGCAAGCAGACCGTTGACCTTGGATCGGGATGGACGGCGGTCTATCTGACCTGCTGCAAGCGCATTTAAGCCATCGGCGTCGATTACCGTGGGACACTCTATCTCACGTGCTAAGTTTTGAATGAGGTCTACGGTTTCAGGGTGTTGAGACAGTCCAGGCCCAATGGCTAATACGGAGCCGGTCCGCTTGATGAATTCAAGAATCTGCGGTTTAGCCGCCAACGCTAATGAGCCGTCGGTTGTCTCGGGTAACGGAGTGGTCATCACTTCGCTGAGTTTCGCCTCCACTATGGGGTTCAGACTTTTCGGTACGCCAAGCGTGACCAAACCTGCTCCGGTGCGCAACGCGGCTTGACTTGCCAGAACTGCGGCGCCGGTCATGCCTGTCGAGCCGGCGAGAACGAACACACGTCCATAGCTGCCTTTATGGGAATAAGTCGGTCGAGACGGAATCCAGTCAGCGGCTTGATGCTGTTGTGTCCTGTTCACGCATATATTTTGTGATTCGACCACGCACCGTGGAAAGCCGATGTCAGCAATCTCCAGCGCACCTACTCGTTGTGCTCCCGGGTAGAGAAGTGTACCTCGCTTCGGAAGTCCGAGTGTTACGGTGCGATCCGCGCAAATACACCCACCCTCTACCACGCCTGTATCCGCGTTCAATCCGGACGGAAGATCGATTGCCACTATCGGGCGGTTGGCTGAGTTGAGCCAATCAATGGCATCCTTAACATATCCTTCTATTCCACCGCGTAGCCCTGTTCCGAAAATAGCGTCAACAATTAGGTCGCAGGAGACAATCTCTGCGCCAAGTGTCTTGAACTCGGATTCCGAGAGGATTTCGACGACGGAAAGTCCCAGTTTCCGTACAACTTGCAGGTTTGTCAACGCATCTCCGGTAAAGCGCTCCGGCGATGAAACAAGAACAATTTGAACTGTATATCCTGCGTGGGCAAGCTGTCTAGCGAGAGCCAGTCCGTCTCCGCCATTGTTTCCTTTGCCAACGATGACGCCAACATGCCGGCATTCGGGAAAGTTCCTTTGAATCGATCTGAAGACAGCCGTCGCAGCTGCCTCCATCAGCACGATTCCCGGAACGCCAATCTCCTCAATGGTCTGTCTATCGATTTGCCGCATTTCTTCCGCGGTTACGACTCTCATTGTTTGTCCTCTATGATGACATCACTTCTTGGCACTAGGGGCAATATATCATTTGGTGAGGGAGTGGCGTGTTTGCGCAAGATCTTAATCTCATCAATCAATTGTGATTGTAAGCACACAATCTACGATCGGACTGCAATCTAGGCCTCCGCAGATTGCTACCTTTCGCAGTTGATTTTCAACTTGATTTTTCTGTCGCTTTGAGTTACAGTTTAGCATCGCGTTGGTGTGATGTCAATGACGTAAGCGGGGCGCACGCAGCCATTCTCAACGGCTATGAATGTAGCGTTAAGCTGCAAAGCTAAAAATTTTCGGAGAATCTCAACGACCTAATAGAAACTACCGGCACAAGTGCACCGGCTCTATCAAGTTTGAAGCCTGCGCGATTGTGCCACTCATAACTTCAACGCGTATTCTCAACCAAAGACGGGCATGTGCGTCTAAAAGCCCACAGCAGATGTAACAAGACCTCTCTTCCCTTTGCCGTGAAACCACGAGTCTCTTATTGGGCAACACTCAGCGGAGGAAACTGAAATCATTGGGAAATCCATTTCTTATGATTAAGAATTGTATGCGTGCTCGGATAGGCCGGAGCCTACCCGTTAAAAGACAGAAATTCCGGTTGCGTACACGAATACCTATATTACTGTTTCAATTGAATTGCTTCCTTTTTTTACTGGCCGTATCTACTTCTACTTGGGGGCAATTCTTCGAATCTCCGCCGCGAGTCATTGATGATGCCAATGAAGACAGAGTGTTCAGTCCCAATGGGGATGGCGTACAAGACAATCTGATAATTGGCTTCGTCACGAACGGATTTACAGGCGATTACCGAATCACGATTGATGTACACGGTCCCGGCGCGGTCGGCAAACCGGACCGCAAGTTCGACATTGATGACGACTGGTTTGTCAAAGGTAAAGTTGGCCCGGGTCCAACCGAATTTCAACCTCATGATTACCCGAAGATCGTACATCAAGAGTGGGACGGAATGAGCCGTGCTCCGAACCAAGAAGGTCAACCTAACGCACGCCCGGTTGGAAACGGCAGTTATGAAATTCTTGTCGAAACCGATGCTTTTGAAGATGGCGTAGTAAATATTGCTGATTTTACTTACCAGTCATCAAAACTTACCGCCGTCATTGACGTTGACGCGCCGCAAATCTCAAGTACCACCTCCGATCGATTCTTCTCTCCAAACAGTGACGCAATCAAAGATACCACAACAATCACCTACACGCTGTCCGAACACCTTGCCGATCTCAGCTTGGAATTTGCCGATCTCGAAAGCCAACCCGCGATAAAGTTGTCACATATAACACGGGGGAGGCAATCGTTTGTTTGGAGTGGGCTGGATGGGCTAAGAACACCACTTGTCGATGGTACGTATAATCTCAGTCTTCGTGGTGTTGATAACGGCGGCAATGTGACGACATTTGACGTTGGGGCGGTTCAAATTGACACTAGGGCTCCAACCTTTTCGCAGATTACGCCAAGCCAGAATGCCTATTTGAACACATCGGTTGCCACAATTATAGTTGAATTCAATCCAGCGGGGCAGGAGAGTCCGATTGACTTTGATTCTTCGGTCACTTCGGTTAGTCTACAGAATGCACGAGGCGATATTTTCAGCGGGATAATGCATAGTGATGTTACCAATGATCGCCTGACGTTAACACTGGACAATCCGCTGGATACTATTTTGGAGAATGGCACGTATACTGCCGTTATTCGCGGAACGGATGCTGCCGGGAACCAGGTGGAAACCAGAAGTAGATTCAACTTCGACACGGTGCCGCCGACTCTGGAGCAAATTCGTACGAACCTCGCTGATTTTCGACCAAGCGGTTCCGTTAACACAGAGATTGCCTTCGTTGAAGTCGATTTGGAGGATAACATTGATAAGGGGTTAAATCTGTCCGCTTCGACAATCGGGTTAGAAGGACCGGGCGGCGCAATCTTTGGAAGTCAGACATTTGGCGGAGATAGTACCTTGCGCTGGAATCTGAAAGTGCCCTTAGCGACCGACGGTTCGGAAGACGGTGTTTACACTATCAGGGTAAATGCAGCCGACCGCGCCGGAAATACCGCGGATTTCGGCGAGATTTCCTTTGTCTACGACACGCAAGCTCCCAAATTGGTTTCGCTTATACCGAACCTTGAGGAGGACTCTTTTCATCTGGGGGGAGGTGCCATTTACCGCAGCCAGCCGCTATCACGCGTCGTCGCGGGACTCGACGATGGCGATGGGAGTGGAGTTGACTTTGATTCAACGCGCCTTGAAATCTTCAGTGCGGGCGGAACGGGTGATGCCCAAACCTCCTTCGTTGGGACCCGCCATCTGAATCCCGCAGATGGAACGTTGGCTTTCCTGTTTTCTCAGCCGCTTGAAAACCAAGACGGATCCCAAGACGGTGCGTACGTTATTCGCGTTACCGCAGCAGATGTCGCTGGAAATACGGATACGAGCCGGGTTACTCTTGTTTATGATACAGAGGCGCCAACAATCGTGTCAACTACACCGGCGAGAGACGCAATAGTTACCGCGCTGTCGGAGGTGACCCTTGTCCTTGATGACCGCATGAGTGGTGTCGATTTTGGGGGCACTGCCTTCACGCTTCTTCGGGATAACGTCGAAATCTACGCGAGTCGGAGCAACAATGGAACGGATACGGCGGTCTTGACCTTGTCTAATCCGCTGGCAACCGATGGTTCGGATGATGGAGAATACAGGATTGAAATCACAACCCTAGATCGAGCAGGGAATGCGAGTGGCCAAATCGAACGTCGGTTTTTCCTCGTGTCTAAGCGTCCCGAAATCCGGTTGAACATACCTGCTGATGAAGAAGTCAATGTACTTACTACGATTGACGTGCAACTCAATGATTATGTTGGTCCCGGAATTGAATTTTCGGAAGAAAAATCCACGGTAGTTGTAAGGCGTACCGACGGTACCTTGGTTCCAACTGCATCTGTAGAAACTGATGTGGTCAACAACCGACTCATTTGGATGGCCGAGGCGCCGCTTCCACGCGATGGTTCTGCAGATGGCGAATACACAGTCAGTGTAACCTATGAAGACCTCGCCGAACAATACTTCTCGCGAGATTTTGCGTTGACGTTTGATACACAACATCCGGGCATTGAGCAAACCGCACCGTCTGCAGGGGAGCGTGTTGCCGAGTTGGGAACGATAACGGTGAAATTCGCGGCAGATCTCAGTGGCGTCGATTTTCCGGCTGCCCTAGTGCGGCTACTCGATCCGAATGGGGAGCCTGTGAGCACAAATCGTTCGGACAATGGGGCAGATCTAATTACACTTCGTGTTCAGGACCTGCAAACCTCAGCGATAGCGGGTGTCTACATTATCGAAGTCACCTCTGCCGACCGCGCGGGAAATGCAGCAGACAGCCCGTTACTGTCGAGCTTCACCTTCGCTCCCCGCGAGCCATTGATAACTCTTGAGCCATCCGGAAATCTCCCGATTAACCAGCTCAATCAGATCACGGCTACCCTCCAAGATTATGTCGGTTCCGGCATTGATTTTGACACCGCTGAAACCTCAGTTTCCGTCAGGAATGCACTCGGTTCAGTCGTTACAGCTCACCCGATACAACCCGACGCTGCTGAACTGCAACTGACGTGGACAGCGCTGTCACCGTTGCCTCGTGACGGTTCCGCTGATGGAATGTATGAAGTCACATCTCGGTTCGTCGAGAATCTGGGGCTAGGAACGACTTCCCCTGCGACTTTCGAACGGACTGCCACGATGATTTTTGACACTCAACCCGCGCAAATTGTGAGCACAATCCCAACTCGGAATGCGCGGGTAACACAGTTGGAACATGCTATCATTGAGTTGGGGGATAATCTAAGTGGTGTGGATTTTGATCGCACCTTGGCACAGTTGGTGGATCCTTCCAACAACTCAATTCCAGCGAATATCAGGAATGATGGAAAAAATCGGATTACGCTTTCATTTGACGCGTTTAAGACGGACGGTTCAGCCGATGGTGTGTATCGTCTCGAAATCACTCCGGTAGACTTGGCAGGGAATGTCGGTGGACTTTCATCCGTTGAATTTGTTTATGCTACGCAGGTCCCTGAAATCGAGATGTTGACACCGACCGACGGCGCAATCGTCAATCGCGTTCCGGAGATTCGTGCCCTTGTTCTCGACCATTCGGGCGAAGGGATTGACCTCGAGAAATCCATGATTACCGTATCGGACGCAAGTGGTGCCGATATCCATGGTATTCTCGGAGACGATGGAAATCGTACGCTTACGGTGAGGTTGGGATTGCCGACGGATGGTACGGCAGATGGGGTGTACACTGTGAGTCTGAATCTCGTTGATAACCTCGGTGTAGAAGCCGTCTATACGCGACAGTTTACGTATGATAGCGTACCTCCCATAATTGTAGCCGAATCACGCCCGCCGCGCGAGAACAGAATCATTGAGAATCGGATAGTTGTAGAGTTCGAAGTGACTGATACCTCTCCTGTAACGGGAACTGAATCTGGCGTCGATTTTGATGCGACGACGATCCAACTCCAGGATGCGACTGGTGAACTCATCGCCGGGGAAAAGAGAGATGACGGCGTAAAACTAATTACCTTCACCTCTGCGGAGCTAAGGAGTGTAGAAGTCTATACCCTGACGGTAGTGGTTGCTGATCGAGCGGGTAACCGCAGTGTGCCTCAGCGATTTACCTACACAGACGAGATTAAACCGCCGCTTGTAACGTCTATCTCGCCACCGACGAAGTCAAGGGTAAATCACTTGACAGAAATTAGCGCTATGGTGGATGATCAGTCGGGCACGGGTATTGATTTCTCTGCCGCCGGTTCAAGCATCGAATTGCGGGGTCCCGATGACGCGGTAATTGGGGGTACCGTGGTCAATAATGGTGTCGATACCATGACGCTGAAATTGATTGCGCCGCTTTTGGCCGATGGTAGCGATGATGGAGTTTATACGATAACGGTTCAACCGGTTGACCGGCTTGGAGTCAGCGGAGAGGTGCGTCAATTTACAATCACCTATGATACGCAGAAGCCGCGTGTACAATCAGTTTCGCACATCGACATGGCGTCGAACGTATCGAACGTCAGAGATTCGGTGAGGCGCATTGAAGTCGAACTTCTTGAGACCGGGTCTGGGATAGACTTCGAGCGTTCGCATGTTCAGTTGTGGCGTCATACGGAAGACGAACGTGTCCTGGTCCCGGGCACACTTGATAATGACGGGTCGTTACTGTGGTTGCAACTTGAGAATGCACTCGCACGCAATGGAGTGGATGATGGCGCGTATTCGGTGGAGATAAGCGCGGTTGATAATGCCGGTAATGTGGAAGAGAAGGTATTCAGATTTCTTTACGGCACACAAGTTCCCGTAATTAGTTCCATCTCGCCTCCGGCGAACTCAAGGTTAAATCGCTTGACAGAAATTAGCGCTATGATGGATGATCAGTCGGGCACGGGTATTGATTTCTCTGCCGCCGGTTCAAGCATCGAATTGCGAGGTCCCGATGACGTGGTAGTTGGCGGTACCGTGGTCAATAATGGTGTCGATACCATGACGCTGAAATTGATTGCGCCGCTTTTGACCGATGGTAGCGATGATGGAGTTTATACGATAACGGTTCAACCGGTTGACCGGCTTGGAATCAGTGGAGATGTGGGGCAATTTACAATCACCTATGATACGCAGAAGCCGCGCGTGCAATCAGTCACGCACATAGATATGACATCGAACGTATCGAACGTCAGAGATTCGGTGAGGCGCATTGAAGTCGAACTTATTGAGACCGGGGCAGGGATAGACTTTGAGCGTTCATATGTTCAGTTGTGGCGTCATACGGAAGACGAACGTGTCCTAGTCCCGGGCACACTCGATAATGACGGGTCGTTACTGTGGTTGCAACTGGAGAATGCACTCGCACGCAATGGAGTGGATGATGGCGCGTATTCGGTTGAGGTTAAAGCGATTGATAATGCCGGTAATGTGGAAGATAAGGTATTCAGAATTCTCTATGACACGCAAGTTCCCGTAATTAGCTCTGTTCAAGCCTCGGTAGTTGCTAGAGATGCACTAGAGCTTGAAACGGGTAATATTCCAAACGATTATCGGATAATGGTTGAGCTTGAGGTAACCGACGCTCCGGAGATGCAGGGAATTGGGTCCGGTGTCGATTTTGATGCGACAACGATTCAGCTTCAAGATTCCGATGGTGAACCCATCGCCGGTGAAAAGAGAGATGATGGGGTAAAGATGATTACCTTCACCTCATCGGAGCTAACGAGTGTAGGTGTCTATACCGTGATAGTGGTGGTTGCCGACCGTGTCGGGAATGTAGGTGTGCCACAACGATTTATCTACAGGGACCAGGTTAAACCGCCACGTGTAGCATCAATCACACCGGCGACGAAGTCGAGAGTAAACCGCTTGACGGAGATTTCTAGCGTGCTTGAGGATCAGTCGGGCACGGGGATTGATTTCTCTGCCGCCGGTTCAAGCATCGAACTGCGTAGTCCGAATGACGTGGTCGTCGGTGGGATTGTCACCCATGATGGTGTAGACACCCTGACGTTGAATTTGGCTGACCCGCTTTTGACCGACGGAAGCGATGACGGTGTTTACACGATTAGCGTTCAACCTGTTGACCTGCGTGGAGTGCGTGGAGAAATCCGTCAATTCACGGTAACTTATGATACACAAAAACCTCGCGTGCAATCAGTCACGCACATAGATATGACATCGAATGTATCGAACGTCAGAGATTCGGTAAGGCGCATTGAAGTCGAACTTATTGAGACCGGGGCAGAGATAGACTTTGAGCGTTCATATGTTCAGTTGTGGCGTCATACGGAAGACGAACGTGTCCTAGTCCCGGGCACACTCGATAATGACGGGTCGTTACTGTGGTTGCAACTGGAGAATGCACTCGCACGCAATGGAGTGGATGATGGCGCGTATTCGGTGGAGGTTAAAGCGATTGATAATGCCGGTAATGTGGAAGATAAGGTATTCAGAATTCTCTATGACACGCAAGTTCCCGTAATTAGCTCTGTTCAAGCCTCGGTAGTTGCTAGAGATGCACTAGAGCTTGAAACGGGTAATATTCCAAACGATTATCGGATAATGGTTGAGCTTGAGGTAACCGACGCTCCGGAGATGCAGGGAATTGGGTCCGGTGTCGATTTTGATGCGACAACGATTCAGCTTCAAGATTCCGATGGTGAACCCATCGCCGGTGAAAAGAGAGATGATGGGGTAAAGATGATTACCTTCACCTCATCGGAGCTAACGAGTGTAGGTGTCTATACCGTGATAGTGGTGGTTGCCGACCGTGTCGGGAATGTAGGTGTGCCACAACGATTTATCTACAGGGACCAGGTTAAACCGCCACGTGTAGCATCAATCACACCGGCGACGAAGTCGAGAGTAAACCGCTTGACGGAGATTTCTAGCGTGCTTGAGGATCAGTCGGGCACGGGGATTGATTTCTCTGCCGCCGGTTCAAGCATCGAACTGCGTAGTCCGAATGACGTGGTCGTCGGTGGGATTGTCACCCATGATGGTGTAGACACCCTGACGTTGAATTTGGCTGACCCGCTTTTGACCGACGGAAGCGATGACGGTGTTTACACGATTAGCGTTCAACCTGTTGACCTGCGTGGAGTGCGTGGAGAAATCCGTCAATTCACGGTAACTTATGATACACAAAAACCTCGCGTGCAATCAGTCACGCACATAGATATGACATCGAATGTATCGAACGTCAGAGATTCGGTAAGGCGCATTGAAGTCGAACTTATTGAGACCGGGGCAGGGATAGATTTCGAACGTTCACATGTTCAGTTATGGCGTCATACGGAAGATAATCGTGTCCTGGACCCGGGCACACTTGATAATGACGGGTCGTTACTGTGGTTGCAACTGGAGAATGCACTCGCACGCAATGGAGTGGATGATGGCGCGTATTCGGTGGAGGTTAAAGCGGTTGATAATGCCGGTAATGTGGAAGATAAGGTATTCAGAATTCTCTATGACACGCAAATTCCCGTAATTAATTCTGTTAAAGCCTCCGTGGTTGCTGGGGATACACTAGAGCTTGATACGGGAAGTGTCTCCACAGTGGTTGGAGCGCCCATCCATCAGATTCATTTGGCTTTTTCTGATGGTTCAGGCAGCGGGATAGATGTCTCACAGACAACAATTCAAATAATTCAACCCGATGGGATGGCAATTGCCGCAACGCAACAGGATGATGGGATTGAAACCGTTTCGTTAAGATTTAAACCGCTCCGAGATGATGGGACGGATGACGGACGCTACTTTATACGAGTGACACCGATAGATTTCTCGGGAAACACTTATACTAGTCCGATAGAATTTCAGTTCCTGTATTCAACGCGGAAACCCGAGGTTGTTTCGGCTACGCCAGCCGAATACACGTCGGTTAATTTTTTGGACTCGGTTAGTGTGGTACTCATGGACCATAGCGGCGAAGGAATCGACTTTGATCGTTCTAAGGTTGGTTTGTACAATGCCGAAGGAGTCCTAGTTGACGGTCGGCAACATGCCGATACGGAGAGTTCGGTGTTAACATGGGACTTAGACCGACCTCTGTCGCGCGACGGCGCTGATGATGGAGAGTATTCCATCCGGGTTGTAGCTTTCGATGGAGCGGGAAGCGAACTTAGCTCGTCCAAGACATTTCTTTACGATACCCAAGTACCGCGGATTGTCTCGGTTTCTGCAGACACAACACCATCGACATCCATTCCCGCCAACGAACTTGTCGTGCTTAACCGGTCATTTGCACAGATGACAATCGGACTTTCTGATGAACATGCCGACGGAGAAGATATTCCGACATCGGGAATCGACTTTGCCGGTACGATCGTTCAACTGGTTGGGCCCAACAATGAACAGAGAGGCGTCACTGTAAGTGATGACGGTGAGGCGCAGTTGATTGTTAACTTTACACCGCTGGTGAAACCCGGCGCCTACTCACTTGAAATTATACCGCGCGATCTTGCGGGAAATGCTTCTGGCCACCCAATTCAGTATAAGTTTAGTCTCAATTTGGCTAAACCGCGCGTAGACTCTGTGGCAATCGGCAAACGCATGGCTCCCGTTGCCTTTTTAAATCAATTTGATAAGATTACCGCCAAACTTTTGGATCCGAATGGAGTTGGATTGGACTTGACTACCGGAGGTTCAACGCTGAGTGTGATTGGACCCAACGGTGTGGTTGAAGGTCTTCAAGACGGAAATGGGGTTGATGAGCTAGAGTGGACACCTCTGCACCTGCCAGTAGATGGTACGGTTGACGGACGCTATACAGTGACCATTACGCCCGTGGACAGCCTTGGCCTTTCTGGCGCGCCTGCAAGATATGAGTTTGTATTGGATACGCAGCAGCCCGAGCTAATTGGTGTTGACCCAATAGATCTTACACGCGCGGTATCTTATATTGGCGGCCAAATAATCCAAATCTCCGTCCAAGTTGCCGATGTCGGTCCCGCTGGTCTAGACATCTCGGCACAGACCATTACACTACAAGATTCAAACGGTATCTTCATTCCGGCGGATTTAACGACCGATGGCGATAGTCAAATTTTGTTAACGTTGGCTCAACCGTTAGCTACGAACGGGGGCGATGATGGAGAATACTCTGTTGTCATCGACTTGAGCGACCGAGCCGGCAATACATATAAGATCGAGCATACTTTTGTTTATGATACGCAAGCCCCAACGCTCGTGGATACTGATCCGGCAGGCGATCTGATTCGAGACGATCTCACTTCAATTGTCGCTGACATTAGCGATAGTGGAGGTAGTGGCATTGACTTCGCGGTTTCCCAATTGATGCTTTTTGATCCAAGCGGTAATCAGGTGAACGGACAATTGGGCAATGATGGCGTCGGACAACTTATTCTGCAGCTTGACGAATTGGCGGAAGATGGCAGTTATCGTATTCGCGTGGTGGCTGTCGACAGGGCTGGCAATGGGACTGACGCACCATTCGAAAGAACTTTCCTCTTTTCCACGAACCTTCCCACTGTCGTGTCGACTGTTCCTGTAACGGCTCCTGCCGGAAGCGCTTTCACTCGAACGCCACCGGATCAGGTGGAAGTCGAATTTCAGTCATCGCCGAATTTGTCCACGGTCAAGCTAATTCACCCTAACGGTACAACTGTACCTGGTCAGCAGATTCGAGATGAGAATCGCTTAATCTATCGTCTATCGCGGGAATTAGCTTCCGATGGCTCGGATGACGGTAGTTACACAATCATGGTGACGCCCGTCAATAGTGCAGGGCGAAGTGGTGAGCAGCAGCAGTATAACTTCATGTATGACTCCGTTGTGCCGGAAGTTGAGGGGATTTTGCCGGTTGTCGAATCGCCGGGTGTTAACAACGCGTTGAATGAGATTTTGGCGCTTGTCACGGATGCAAGCCCCAGTTCGTCTATTGACTGGGATGAATTGGACGATTCCTGGGTGACCTTCGAGAAGGTAGGGGTCGAGAAAAAGATTCGCGGCAGACTCACAACCGATAGAGACCAACTAATCAGTTTTCACTTGGAATCGCCGTTGGCTTCTGATGGGAGTCAGGACGGCAAGTATCGCGTGATCGTCATACCACGGGACCGAGCGGGTAATGTCGCCATACCGACAGCCCTTGAGTTTTTCCTCGACACGCGGCCGCCAACTATCCACACCGATTCCCTCCTTATTAATGACCGACCACTGTTTGTTAGCACCAATCATCCGGATTATCCCTCGGCAGACGGGATTGGCAGCGGGGTTGTAATTCAGGCAAGAATATCCGACTTGGCGTCTGATGGAGACGCGGGGCTTGGTGTAGACCTTTCACAGTCATCGATTGTTGTGACTGCACCCGATGGCACGCCGGTGACCGGGAATCTGATACAGAACGGTACTGACACTATCGTGTTCAGGTCGGGTCCGCTGATTGCTGAAGGTTTTTACCGAGTCGAAATTACGAGCGTCGGATTAGATGTAGATGGACTTGGCTTTGCTCCTACCGGCTCCATCATCACTCAGTTCCTGCACGAAACGACGGATCCTGTTGCGGAATTGACGGATTTCGGTGGAAAAACCAGCCTTACAGATGAAGCATTGCCGCTGCACGGTACGGCGACAGACCCGGTTTCGATAGTACAGGAGGGGACCGGTGGCGAGCAAGGTGGTGCTGTTTCGGCGTCGGGGATTGCTTTTGTGGAAATTGTTGGCACGGGGCCAGACGGTGAGCCAATCGAACCGGTGCTGGCCGTGGATAGAAGCGGCGCCGAGTCAGAACCGTGGAGCAGTTGGTCACTTGATTTTCTGCCAGCTCGGTCCGGCGGATACAATCTTGACATTCGCGTGACAGATCGAGCCGGCAATGTCGCTGTATACGATGGCGTAACCGTCAACCTATCCGTTTCTTTAACGTACCGTGGTTCCACCTACAGTTGGCCCAGCCCGTTAAAACGCTCAACAGGAGACCGCGCCCATTTTTCCTTTGATGTCAATATACCCACCGGCTCAAAAATCAACATGACCTTAAGCATCTATGATTTTGCCGGCGATCTTGTCTTTGAAGACAGCTTCGCTAATATCAGTCCCGGCAGAGACAGTGATCAACTTGTGACATGGAATCTAAAAAACCAAGCCGGCGCAGCGGTTGCCCGCGGAGTTTATATTTTCCGACTTGAAGCCGAGGATATCGCAACCAAGAATCGGAGCAACGCCGTCGGAAAAATGCTCGTCATCGAGTGACCAAGCTTCTTACTGGCAAAAGAGCAACACTTGGGGTAGCAACCAAAAATGCTTTGCCAATATCTGTATCGTTTTACGCATGGAAAGAGGAGATTCTAGTGCAAAGAATCGTTTTAGTTGGTACCCTCTGTTTAATTTGTTTTTCCGGGTGGGCTTCCAATATTCATGATGACGCCGGGACGACAGGTGCAGCCTTTCTCAAAATTGATGGGGGTAGCCGACCAGCAGGCATGGGAGGCGCATTCGTTGGGCTTGCGAATGACATAAATACGATATTCTCGAATCCTGCAGGGCTAACTACTGTTCAGGCGCACGAACTGACAGCAATGCAGAATTTCGCATTTGCGGATATCAGTAACCAGTCAATTGGTTATGCACAACGTGAAGGCAACCTCGTTTGGGGCGCGAGTTTTCTAGGGGCTTTTACTGAAATTGAACGTCGGATTGGCCCCAGCGATAATCCGGATAGCACGGTGAACGTCGGCGGATTCGCAGCAGGTCTCTCCCTTGCTTATCCTATATCCTCGAAGATTTCGGTTGGTGCGACAGCGAAAGCAATTTCGCAGCAACTCGATCTCCAAAATTCATTTGGCGGAGCAATTGATATAGGAGCTGTTTGGCGCGCATTGGATAACCGCTTGGGGGTTGGAATCACCGCGCAGAATATGGGTGTGCTCGACGAAAGTGAAGCTCTGCCGAGAAGCATACGCGGAGGGTTTGCCTACCATGTTCAAACGCCTTCAATTCAAGCTGAAGACGTACCCCTCAAGAATCTCTTCTCAGTCGTTGCCGATATTGATGTGCCGATGATTGCAGCCTATCCTACACTTCACATCGGAGCCGAGAATTGGTTTTATGATCTGATTGCCACTCGAATCGGTTATAGCATCAGCAAGGGTGAAAACCCCAACAACGGAGTCACAATTGGAATCGGAATTCGGCGCAAGGGTGAAGATTCCCTCAAAAGCATCCGATTTCAGTTTGATTACGCGCTCGTGCCCGACGCAGATGTCGGAAACGCCCACCGGCTAGCATTTATCACTCGATTCTAGCAGCCATTCCATTCGACGAACATCGCCGCCCGCCGCAGACTCCTTCCCGTGTCACAGTCAACTTGCCCAATATAGTCAATTCCATTCATATTTACATATATTTTGGTAGGTGCGGTTTCCAACCGTACCTACGGGATCGAATAAATTCTTGGTTTTTCTATAGACAGCGTCCGCCTCCAGTTGTAAATGTTGCATTTTTGATACTCACGGTGCACGTCATACCACAATTGTCCCTCTCAACTGACCTCCGATTCACTCTTTTTGACTAAATTCTATATGGTTAGGAAATTGCAAGGAGTTGCGGTCATAGTGTTGGTGGTTTATGCTTGACTCTATGATTTGTTGTAGTAAACTCGACGAATCCGCTTAACTCGGTTAGGTTCAAACACCTGAAATCATTTTGTGATACGCTTGGCATCAAGTCGAAAGAAAAATGGTCTAATGTGCCAAAGATTTGGTAGGAACAACGGCGTCCTAATACTTTTTTTGATAACGATTTTTCCAACGCTTCTATTTGCCCAAGGAACCGGACGTATCAACGGGTACTTGTATGACAAGGTCACCGGAGAACCGCTGCCCTATGCTAATGTAATGTTGCAAAACACTCGGTTTGCCGCAACGACCGATGTGCGTGGATATTATGTATTGAGCGGCATACTGCCGGGGAAATACAAGCTAATCGTCTCGGCGACACGATATGAGCGGGTCGAAAAGGAAATAGAAGTTCAATCTGGCGGAGAAATGAGATTGGACATTGAGGTCGTGCCGGAAGCTATTCAACTTGATGAAGTGGAGGTGACTGGCGAGAAAACGCGATTCAAAGAAGAGGTGGAAATCAGCCGTACGAATATCAGTTCCCAAGAGATAATCAATACCCCATCATTTGTTGAAGCCGATGTATTCCGGACAATACAGCAACTTCCAAGCGTCTCTTCACAAAGCGACTTTAGCTCTGCGCTGGTCGTGCGCGGTGGTAGTCCCGATGAGAACCTGATATTGGTTGATGGTGCGGAGATTTATAATCCGTATCATCTCGTCGGGTTATTCTCGACGTTTAACGCCGATACCATCGCTGATGCGAAATTCTTGGCTGGGGGTTATCCCGCAGAATACCCCGGCAGACTATCCTCTGTTTTGGACATTACATCAAGAGAGGGCAAGCAAGTCAAAGGAAAGGGAGAAATCTCGCTCCTCAGCAGCAAGATGATGTTGGAGGGACCGTTCTATAAGGGCGCCTGGATTATATCTGGTAGAAGAACCTATTTCGATCTCATCGCCGACCAGTTCAATCAAGCAAGGGGAGAAGATCAGGATTGGAAATACTATTTCTGGGACGGCCAAATCAAAATCTTCAGCGATCTGAATTCGGAAAACAGATTGACGTTTTCGACCTTCGACGGGCGCGATGTCTTGAAGTTCGTCTTCGATGAGGAGAATTCTGATGAAAAGACAGATTTTAGCTGGGATTGGGGAAATAACGCCCCCAGTCTAAAGTGGCGATATGTTCCTAACGCAACGTTTTTCTCGGAATTTGTGCTGACACACTCGAATTTTGATTTTGACTTGAATTTGACAAGCACAGAGATTGACAGTGATGGAAACCAAGACGAAACAATCGCCGGTGCCATCAATCAAATTCGGGATTTTTCAGCCTCGGAAAAGTTAACATGGTATCTTTCGCCTAAGCACACCCTCAAAATGGGAGCGGCGATAAAGAACCTAAGCATGAAATTTAACTTTCATGTGGATAACGTCAATTTCTTTGACATCAAGCAAAGCCCTTACGTCTTCAGCGCTTTTGTTCAGGATAGATGGAAGGTCAATAACCTGCTCTCGCTTCAATTGGGATTGCGTGGTTCCAAATATGAATTACATGATAGCATCTATCTTGATCCGCGTATCGGATTCAAATACTTGTTGTCCGAAGACTGGGCATTCAAAGGGAGTTGGGGCAGGTTCAATCAATTCCTTTTCACCGTCAATGATGAAGATCAAGTGCTTCAGATTGTCGATTTTTGGTTGCCGGTACCCGAAGAATTTGATGCGATCAAAAACCAGCATTTCATCCTTGGAATAGAAAGATGGTTCAATCCAGGATTTACCGGATCGATTGAAACCTATTATAAACCCTATAGCAATGTCCTTACCAACAATCCCGGTAACGATCCTGGCATAGAGCTTGATGAATTCATAGCCGGCACAGGGCGCGTGTGGGGATTGGAGTTATTTCTGAAGAAAACTTCCGGAAAAGTTTCAGGTTGGCTAGGCTACTCATACTCGAATGTTGAACGACGATTCGATTTCAACGGCGATGGGAAGCTCGAAGAAACTGAAAACCAAGCGTCCGAGATTTATACGCCCAAATATTCTAGACCACATTCGCTCAACTTGGTTGCCAGTTATCAGGTGAGTAAGAGAAATCGGGTGTCGCTGTCCTGGACCATGTCAAGCGGTCAACCGTACACGCCGGTCGTCGGCAAAGTCTATCATGAGGACGGCGCACTGGATGATCCCTACGCGCGAGTTATCAGTATTCAGGGTAGACGGAATTCTTCCCGCTATCCAGCCTATATTCGAGGAGATATCGCATGGATTAGAGACATCTCCCCATTTGGAGTAAACGGGAAATTTAAGCTTCAGGTCATCAATTTTACGAATCATTACAACTATCTAGTCTATCTTTGGAATCATGATACTTCGCCTTCAGAAGTTCGAGCCATCAGCATGTTCCCAATCATCCCGTCCTTCGGATTAGAGTTTGAGTTCTAGGAGCTAAATGGTCTACTCGCTAAGTATATGGTTCATCCGAAACCGAGTTTTTTCCTCAAAACTCGGTTTCTTCCCGGAATCAAAGCGGCTTCTACGTATCGGTCTAATCCGATCAAGACTTTCAACTTAAGACTGACAATCATGGCAATCACCTAATCACATAAATCACAGTTCAGTCAATGTAACCGCCTACAACCGACACTGACCATATACTCTTAGAAAATAAACCACCAAACCATGCCGACTATAAAAATTTCGCTAATCATACTTCTGTCAACGATATGTCTCTCCTGCGAGCGAGAACTGGATGTTGCCGATTTCAGAGATGATTTCGGAGATTACCAACCGGAATTAAAAGTGACGGGGCGGCTTCGGCAGGATAATCCGGCAGATTCCATCATCCGGATAATGAGAACCGAGGCGATTACGGATTCTGATGTATTCGATGGAATTGATAATGACGGAGATGGTGAAATCGATGAATACGATGAAACTCTTCCGCTTGTTCAAGACACGACGGCTACCGTCACAGTGACTAACTTGAGATCGGGTGAAAGGTACGAATTTGAGTATGTTGAACTGGTTGATAGACGGATCGTTCGGTATCGCGAAGATTCTAACGGAGAAGGTGCCACAACTGTAATTCCCGATGGCGGCTACAAACCAAAATCAAACCGTTTTCAGGTAGAACTCTATGCCCAATATCGGCTAGAAGTCTATTCGAGAGCGTTCGATAAAACGATTACCGGTGTAACAACAGTTTATCCGCCGGTTGAATTCATCAATATTGATACCCTCTCAACCTTTGATGACGACCACATAACACTAAAGACCAATGATGAAAAGGCAATCTTTTGGAAATCGGACTTGAATGTAACTTCATACTTCGTTACAGTTGATGTGTCGGAACGCGTCCATGAAGATAGACCGGGATCCGGATTCGTCACTTCAACTTCATACTCATCTTCATCATCCAGGGATAACGATCTGACGGAAAGGCATGGTGTTTCTATCGGAAAAGAAAACTTCTTTGTAAGCCGGGACTCAAATGCTGGCAAGGTCCTAAGAATCACGGTTGAAGCGCTCAGTCCGGAATACGGAAGTTACGTCTTTTCATCATTGCCACTGAATGATGCGCGAAGATCGAATCTTCGGGATCAAGACGGGAAACCTGTGATGGGTGCTTTCGGCGCTACCGCTGCGAGAAGCATACATGTATCCGTAGAAGAATCAAGGTGAAACTGACCGTTCCTTCATGGAAAGTAGCTTCCCAAACTCACAACCAACAATTCATTCTCCACCGTTCAAGCGAGGTGGAATCAGGAGGAAAAAATGCGAGCAAAAAGATTTCATAGTTGTATAGTGCTGTTACTGTTGTCGACAGGGTTCTGGACCGGGTGTGCCGCGAAAATCGTAGATGATTCACAACTCCAGTATCTCGACCCGGAATTTACGGTTAGCTCGCTCTTCGATCACGGTTTGGGCTTACTTCCCGTGGTTGCAGGGCAAGGACGGGAAGGACTGCGCAGACCATTAGCAGCAAAACTTGAAGCCCATCTTACCGCTCAATTGCCGGAGGGAAGATTCTATGGGGCAATTCAGATGCTCGATCTGATTAACGAAGCGAACTTGACTGAAGCCTATGCGCAGATGATTGGTGACTATGAACAAGCCGCGATTCTCAATAAGAGAACGCTCCACGAAATTGGTAAAGCGACAGGAATTAGATACCTCCTGCACGTGAAACTATTAGATCAGTCCCGCACAGAACGACTTGCAAAGGCTCTTCTATCGGACGATATCGTCAGTTTGGAGGGCAAAAACGTTACCATCTTCGGACAGGTTTGGGATTGCGGCTTGGGCGACGTTGTTTGGGAAGGTACCGGTGAGGTTGCCGCAGAGGCTGAAGTTGAATTCCAATATGTAAAGCATGACATCGATCAGCTTGTTAGCATGGCAACTCAATCCTTCCTGAACAACCTTCCGGGCATTGACTTTTCACGTGCCAATTAGGCATGAATTGACAATATTATCTGAAGGAGGCATAAACACATGAGAATCACAAGTACCACTAATCGATTTTTTAATGCGGCCTGGACGTTAAGCATGGGAATCTCTTTAACCGTGTTGTGTTTTCTATTCCTCGGTTGCGGCGGGTCAACCCGGAACGATCCATATCGTATTGCCGAACTTAAGCCGACAGGTTCCGGCAAAACTACGGTTCCCGGAAAATCTGCTGAGCAGCCGTCATCATTACCGCCGAGCGCCGAAGTTAGCCAAGGTCGACTTCGTCCGTTGGTCGAAACCTTCAAATCACAACAGCCGCAGAATTTCAATGCCCTTAACGCGACCACGGTTGGCAGAGCATACAGTCTCACGATTGTGTCCGACTGCGATTTGGATGTTTTGAAGGGGTTTATCGCAAAAGGATGGGCACCGATTGTGTCTTTGCGTACTAGCGGACGCTCACGACTTTGGGCTATGGTCGGATACAGTCCAGCTGGTGAGGTTGTACTGGAGAACCCGGTGGACAATCGGAGGAGAACCTCGTCGGAAGAGGAGTTCATGACTCAATGGGAATTGACATCGGATAGCAGATGTGCCCTAATCACACCGGGCAGATTAGACCAAGCGAAAGTTCAGATGGCGTTAAATCGCTATCTACCTCAATCCAAAGCGAATCAAGTTAGAGTTACTCGGTCGTTGCAAGGACGCGCTCGTAACTGACCGAGGTGGTTCTTAACGACAATCCGAGCTCGAATTGGTGTGAAGTCAGCCATAATTCAAACTGTGAAGATAATATCCGGGGCTGGTGTCCGATAGAGAGGAGGTAATTGTTTAGTCCATTGACTCCGTGCGGCGAATACAAGGCGCACTCTTTATTCCATGACCGATGGCAATTTCTCTCATGTACCCAACATGCGAGCGATATCCCTTGTGGGAGGGATCAACTGAGTGAATAACGAAAGCGATAGAGATCTCCCTTGCCTCGATATTCCGCGTTCACGATAAATGAACTCCCTAAACAACTATGCAATGAAAATCCACTTTCAGTAGGGAATCGCACATGCATCGGGGCAAGATGCCCCTCCCACATATAATCCAAGAATGCCCCGCTGCCGATAGTCAGGCGCGATAGACTGCCAAACTATACTCCGCCCTGTCAGAAATTGCGTCTTCTGTAGGAGCGATCTCCAGCTCGCGACCCTTGTACGAGGGAACTCCGATTCCCGACCTGCTGGTGCTACGTAAGTCGTATTGAAACAATTATCACTGGAAAAGAAAGCGCAATAATACCCAACGCAGAGTATAATATTGCCACTCGTTTTGGCTGAACTAAACAGTCTCGGAAGGAGGTTATGTAAATGACGAGAAATACCGTCCTAGGCATCTTTTGTGTGCTAATGATAAGTCTCTGCTATGCTTGGAGCCAAGCCCGAGCAGGCGATGAGGAACTTTCGGAGATTCTTGTCGGGGAAGACCTCCGCTACGTGGAGATCGGCGGTAATTATCTGTGGTTTGCAACCAGCAGCGGTGTTAGTCGATACGATACCGACACCAAGTCATGGGATTCCTTCACTAGCAAAGATGGGCTTATCAGTAACGAGGTCAACTGTATCGCTGTTGAATGGAAGGAAGGGGTTTTTCGCAAGAATCCCACTCAACGTGTCTGGTTCGGCACCGACTCCGGTCTGTCGGTATACGACATGAAGAGTAACGAATGGCAGAGCTATACCGTCAAGGATGGTTTGATTGCGAACAAAATCGAGTGCATCTCTGCGCGTCGTGATTGGATCTGGGTGGGCACAGAGCAAGGCGCGAGCGCCTATCGGCGCAAAAAGAATCGCTGGCAGTCATATTCAACGTTTTCGGGCATCGCGTCTCCTTCAGTAACAGCCATTTATCACGATTCCGCCTATGTTTGGATTGGCACCAATAGCGGTTTAGCGAGATACAATTATAAGCACAAACAGTGGGAACACTTCACTCTGCAAAGTAGCTCGTGGATCGGCGCTAGGGGCGGCAATCGCGGCGTGCCTCGTTCTCCATTGCCCAGCGACCAAATTAACGACATCCAAGGCAGTGGGGATATCGTTTATATTGCCACGAGCAACGGCCTTTTGAGAGTTACAAACAGAAAATTCCGGAGTGGAGTAGATTTGGCACGAGCCGACAAAGCGTATTCGAAATTAAAACTCCCTCAGAAATACAACGCCGATCTGCGAACGAGAAGCCGACGATTGTCACGTGGCGCTAATGCCGCACAGCTACGCGCGGCCGAAGCAGAATACAGTAGGGCGCAGAAATCATTTTCCCGCACCGAGGCGGAAGCTTGGACTGCCCTCGGATGGCAAATCTACCAGCCATCGACGGTAGTCCAAGACAGGGAGAAACGAGGGCAGATATCCGATCGGATTCTCGCACTGCAAATCTCAGCGGGTCAGGTATGGATGGCAACCAACACAGGGCTCCTAAAGTTCGATACAAAGATGCAGAGTTGGAATTGGCATCACCAAGAAATGGGGCTGGTGTCCGATCGGATTAGCTCACTGGGAATAACGGGAAACACAATCTGGATTGCCACCGATCATGGACTATCAAGATTTGGAACACTCTCGGGCAAATGGATAAACTATGCTGCGGAGCGGGCACTGCCGTCCGCCGACGTATTGGCGATTGGCGAAGATACTAACGGTGTTTGGCTCGCAACTCCCAAGGCAATTAGCCTATTCAATCCGAACACGGAGCGTTGGAAAACCTATACTAACGAAGACGGTTTGGGTGGTGGAAGGGTCGCGTGCCTCGATGTCGTTGGCAATTACGTCTGGATTGGAACCGACCAAGGTATTTCACGCTTTGATAAATCCAATCAAACATGGGTGTACTTCCGAGCAGCGAAGAGCGGGTTGGTAGCCGATGAGATTACTACGACCTTGGTCGATGGCAAACATATTTGGATTGGCACCCACCTCGGACTCAGCAGATTTGACAACACTACGGGAGAGTGGACCGCCTTTTCTACACGCTTAGGGTTGGCGGGCGATCGAATTACCGACCTCGCCGCTGATCCAAGCTATGTGTGGGTTGGCACCGAGGAAGGGTTGTCCCGTTACAACAAGTCGGAAGGTAGTTGGAAAACCATTCCCGAATTGGGAACGGTTTCGATTCTTGCAATTGTCCAAGATGATAGAACGCTTGCGGTCTCAACAGAGCGTGGAATTTATCTCCATGATGACGAATCGGGTTGGCGTCAACTTCAAATTAAACCGGAGCATCCCAGTGATACCATTGTTCTTGATGGAAAACTCCTGTGGTTGGGTGGATGGCGGCACCTCGTGCAGTACGATATTGAATCCGGTCAGAGCCGCAAGTTTACCGAAGAAGACGCCCAAGGGCTTTCTCGTGTGCGAGTAAATGACATCACGAACTCACTTCGCTATAATTGGGTCGCAACAGATGGAGGGATATACAGGTATAACAAAACAGATGGAACGTGGTGGAGTTACGCACCGGGGCGGGAACGCGGCGCCACGGAAGTGCTCGCCGATCGAAACATATTGGCAATCGCTGTCGGGGACGAATTTCTCTTTTTTGGCACGCCAAAAGGGATTAGCCGGTACGACAAGGTAGCGGATTCATGGCTGAACTATACCGTGAGAGACGGCTTAATCCATCGCTATGTGTCCAGTTTGGCTTGGGATGGAGAATTTCTGTGGGCTGGGACGCATGGCGGGTTAAGTAAATACAGTGTGGGCACCGATCTGTGGACTAACTTCACACGTACCGAGGGGCTGTGTGACAATCGCATCAATGCTATTGTCGCAGACGAAAATGTGCTGTGGGTTGCGACGCAAGCAGGCGTTTCACGCTTTGACACACATGCGAGCACTTGGCGGACATTTACTACCGAAGATGGACGTCCGCACAACATTGTCTGGACGATCGCGGTTGATGGCGATACAATCTGGATTGGGACAAACAACGGAGCGGCAAGATACAATGCCTCGGAAGATCAGTGGCAAGTCTACACGACGGCTGATGGCCTTATTAACAATGTTGTCAATTCTATCAATATTGACGGCAAGTATATCTTCCTCACGGGGCCTTCAGGGGTAACGATTTACGACACAGAGATCGGTTCCTTATCCCCTTATTCACGCAAAGATGGTTTAGTTGCTAGCGAAGCCAAGAGTATAGGATCAAGGGAGAAATATCACTGGATTGGTACTATTGACGGTATCACACTCTACAACCAGATTACCGATCTTTCTCGGGACTTTACGGTGGCAGAGGGATTGCCTTCCAACAACATTCAGGTTGTTGCTGTGGATGACGATGAAATTTGGTTCGGTACGGACGCCGGACTAGCACGGCATCATTGGAGAAGTGGCGTCTGGACGGTCTATTCTGAGGCGCCCACGGAGGTTGCCTCCACTCCCTTGGATTTACTGAGTAACAACGTGAAATCAGTGGTTTCTGATGGGGATGATTTGTGGGTTGGAACCAGAGTGGGATTGGCGCGTTATGACAAAATCTTGCACACTTGGTATGTCGCCGATTTGAGCTATGATCCGCTCAGAAACACTGAGATTACTCAGATAGTTGAGCTTAAAAAAACCCTTAAAAGAACCGTCGATAACACGACCGAGGCTGTCGAGGAGGCGCTACAAGCAGCATCGCCCACGACAGAACAAAAGGTTTACGTTGAGTACGATCCTGTTGTGGCACAAGAGAAAGCGGTCCAATTCCTCCATGGAGCGATAATTCAGAAGACTCCCATGCCGAATGATCCGATATTCCCGTCTCCATTTATGGACCTCGAGATTGCCTTACCTTCGCACCCTGTGGTTCGTGTCATCGAACCGATTTTAAGCACTCTCTGGATTGGCACGGAGGCGGGAGTCATCATTTATGATAAGGCGCATGAGGAGGCAATCGCGACGCATCCCTTGCTTCCGTGGGTGCGGGATATCAAATATCATCATGGCAAGATTTGGGTGTTGTGCGATGACATGATTGCGGTTCATGATTTGAAAGCAGGTTCATGGACACTCATATCGGGACGGCAAGTGGTAGAGCAAACACGGGCTAACAGTTCCTTAGGCTACACTGAAAAGATTGAAACCGCTTCTGAAGACTGGGGTATTGTCGATTGTACTGCCATGGCTTTCATGGATGACCAAATCTGGATCGGACGTGAAAACGGGTTAAAGATTCTTAAAATGGACTTCCCACAATTCGAGTTTGCGTCCGAAATCGACATCCCGGAATACCTTCGGGAAGCGGAAATCACCGCGCTTGATTTCGATGGACGCGACACTTGGATAGGGACCAGGAATGGGCTGTATCAATACCGCCCAAAGACGGGCGCGTGGACGCCCTATACTGTTCTAAACGGTATCGCCGGTAATGAAATTAGTACCATAGCTGCAGGCGATAAGCATGTTTGGGTTGGCACGGCAGGTGAGGGGCTTAGTCGGTACGACATATCGACACAGAAATGGGTGAGTTTTAGGCTTGAAGACGGTTTGGCGGACAACAACATCCGCAGCATAGCGCTTGATGGGAAGTACGTTTGGATTGGAACGTTCTCGGCGGGAGTTTGCCGTTACGACCTGACGACTGAACTCTGGACCACCTATCAGACAGCAGATCAGTTCGCGCGAAGATAAACCACCTGTGCGTATCCAAATGTTGACCGGAATGAAGCCGGCGAGTGAAAAACTCGTCGAAGGTGCAAAAGCGAGTTAGGACGGAGGACGATGAGAGGTGGGGATACAACGCATCTTCAATCGGTAGAGCGTAAACAAGCACCTGATATCGTAGTGACGTATCCTTCCCATTCAAACGTCTTCCGAAGCCAGCGTCCACGCAGCTTCCGAATCGCACTCACCTCATGGCTGCTGTCTCTGTTGTTCAACGTCTTGATTCTCTATCTTTTCACATTGCTCCCGCAACGCCACCCGGAGACTTCCGATGATGCGCTACAGGTGGACATGGTCATCGTGCCGACTGAACGGTCACCGAAAACTCGCGTTACCCCACGTTCGAGATTGGCTCGCTCTAGCCAACCCGTCAAAATGACTGCACTGCAGCAACGCTCCGCTTCGTCACCTGCCGTACCGCTCGTCACGTACGCGCGTTCTACTGAACGAGTGCCACACGAACCTATGCTGACATCCCCCGACGAGACAATGCCCGTAGAGGCAGATCAAATTGGCATTGATTTGAACGCTCGTCTAACTGATTCTGTACCAAATGCAACTGTGCGTTCCAATGTAAAATCTGGACGCAAGAAAAGCCTTTCTGTTGACGCTCCGGCTCGAAAAGAGGGCAGGCTGGACAAGATGCGGGGAGAAATCGGCCCCCCGCCGCAGGCTCAAGTGAGCGGCTCCGGTAGAGAAATGCAAGGTCATTATCACGTTGCTACCGTGCAGCACGAGGATGCTGCCGATTCTGTCCGAACCAAAGTATTAGGTAGACTAGTGGGAGCGATGAATCGCTGGACAAAAGTGCGCACCAAACTCCTCCCGGGGTACACGCGATTAGCAGACCCGGAAATTCAGCGTATTCCACTGGTGTACATAACGGCGACAAGTGCATTCGCCTTTTCCGAACAGGAGCGTGCAAATCTGAACACATACCTTCAAAATGGCGGGACACTCCTTTTTTCCGATCTCTCACAGGACTGGGGAAATAAGGGCGCAATCGCAAATTCCATCCGCTTCGAACTCTGGAAAATATTGGGCGAAAGCGCAGGTTTTCATCCTATCGAACCGGGAGAGCCAATCTGCAATAGTTTCTTTGAATTCAAGAAGGGCCCGCCGCTAGTAGATAAGAAACGGGGACAATTCTATGCACTGCGACTAGAAGGGCGGATCGCCGTGTTCTACGATGCTGCAGGATTAAGCTTGAAGTGGATGGAAAATGACGCCGACGAAAAATGGCTGCGGTGGGGCGTAAACCTCATTGTGTATACCCTTACTTCTTGGAGATAGACAGCTCAATCTTAAACTGACGTGAAAATTCCAATACTACGAGATCGCCATCTGGTGGGCTTTCGTGAAGCAGCGCCGGCGAACAATATGGACAACAATTACAGTGCCGATTGCCGTGGATGCCACCAACATTAGCATTACAAGAATTTGATACTTGATGGCGGTCAGCGGTTGAGTGCCCGACAGAATCTGGCCCGTCATCATACCCGGCAGCGAAACTAATCCGACCGTCATCAGCGCGTTGATTGAAGGTATCATCCCGGCTTTGATGACTGCCCGAAGAATATCGACCGTTGCCTCCTGATACGTCGCTCCCAAACATAGAGCTAGTTCGATTGTATCGGATTCTTTACGCAGGTCAGAGAAAAGTCGGTCCAAAGAAATTGATATGGCGTTCATGGAGTTGCCGATTATCATGCCGCCAAGCGGAATGAAATACTGTGGAGTATACCACGGCTTGACTTGCAAGATTGCGCCGGTCACGACAACGGCGACAATCATGTAGCTGACGACCATAGATACAAAAGTTGGTGTAAAAAGACGGACTTCTTTCTCCTTAACCCGTCCACTGATTGTCTGCGCCGCCCAGAAAATCATCCAAGTATAACATAAAAGCACGAGATACGGATTCTTGATGTCGAAGATGAACTTGAGGATGTATCCGACCAAGAATAGTTGGGCAAACGTCCGCACGGTTCCCCAGGCAAGGTCTTTCTCCAACCGCAACTTGAAAAGGAGAGATCCGACACCGGCAACCACAACAAACGCCAAGCAGAATACCAACTGGAGCGGAGTAATCTCAATGATATTCATGCGGGTACCTCTTCTAGCCTATCCGGTTGGAGGAGAAATCTTCGTGAATTTGCCCGGTCGAGCGCGAAGTCAAGATGGGTTACCAATATAATGCTTATCCCATGCTCAAGGTTCAGTCGCTCGAGGGAATCTTCAACAATCTCTTTTGACTGTTGGTCAAGCGCCGATGTTGGTTCATCGCACAGAAGGATTTCAGGCTTGACAAGCAGCGTGCGAATCAAGGCAATTCGCTGTTTTTGACCCACAGACAGTTTCATTGCGTCATCACTCAATTTAACGCCTTCAAGTAGAAACGTCTCCATCCACATCTGTTTTTCATTAGAACCGGGCAGCTTCTGTGCGCCTGTCGAGTGGAATTGGAACGGGAAATCAAAATTGTCCTCGATCGAACCGGGAATCATTATGGGGGTCTGTTGGACATAGCCGATTTTACGCCTCAACGAAGTGACTTCATATGTCGCAATCGGATGGCCGTCAATCAGAATCTCCCCCGATGTAGTGTCTTGCAGGCGATTCATCAGGCGCAATAAACTGGACTTACCGACTCCGGACGCTCCCTGAACGAGGATGAATTCCCCTGTCTCTACGACGAGATTGATACCCTGAAACAGAAGGGGTTTCCCGTCGTGCTGCAAAGACACGTTTCTCAATTCGATTCGCATATCGAGTTAAGGGACCGCCCTGCTGTGAAGTGCAGAAAACGTCATGGAATTGCCTTGCGTTTTCTCTTACCTCGATTCACACTCCCCACACAATTAAAAACCTCGTCCGCTTGCTTCAATGAAAGGTTGCAATTCATCAACCAACTGTAAGAATGTGTCTGGGCTAAGCGACTGTGCACCATCAGAAAGCGCTTTATCGGGATTAGGGTGCATTTCGATCATTAGCCCGTCCGCTCCAGCAGCGACAGCGGCTTTTGCCATCGGTGGAACAAATTCCGAATCTCCGGTGCCGTGGCTGGGATCCGCGATAATAGGCAAATGACTCATTTTCTTGAGTACGGGAATGGCGTTCAAATCAAATGTGTTGCGGGTTGCTGTTTCAAACGTGCGAATACCCCGCTCGCAAAGCAGCACATTGTAGTTGCCCCCGGAGAGAACATACTCGGCTGAAAGCAACAGTTCATCCACCTTGGACATCATACCACGCTTTATCATGACCGGCTTTTTTGCTTTTCGCAAGCGTGAGAGGAGCCCGTAGTTCTGCATATTGCGCGCTCCAATCTGAATGATGTCGGTATACTTCTCCACAAGTTGCAAATCGTAACTATCAAGCAGTTCGGTGATTATCAACAACCCGGTTTTGTCTCGCGCTTCGGCGAGGTATTCCAGCCCTTCTTCACCAAGTCCTTGAAAACTATACGGAGACGTACGCGGTTTGAAAGCGCCGCCCCTCAAAATCTGCGCGCCGGACTCCTTGACGGTTTCGGCTGCTTCAAGGATTTGCGCGCGGCTTTCAACGGAGCATGGTCCCGCCATCAATATCATCCGATCGCCGCCAATCTCAAGATTGCCGATACGAATAACACTTCGCTCAGACCTGTATTCCCTGCCCGACAACTTATACGGTTCAAGAATCGGAACAACTTTATCAACCGCGTGCATTGACTCTAGCTGCTGGAGCTCGTACTTGCCGCGTTCATCCCCGATTGCCGCGATGACTGTGCGTTCCGTTCCCCGAATTGGATGGGGGGTGTACCCAAGCTCCTCAATTCTGGCAATGACGGCATCAATGTATCTCCGCTCCGCCTCCGCGCTCATAACAATGACCACTAGTCCTATCTCCTGTGTGTTTTAAGTGTGGGTTGTGAATAGTTCTTTCAACAGAGTTGGAATCCTTGCGTTCTGGGTCTCCAACGTTGGGATTCGCGCATTCCGCTTTAATCGCAGTGAAAATTATTGAGTTTTCAAACAGGACCTTGGAGAATTTCAGACAATCGCTTGTTTTTCATCAACGATCTCTGCTACCAACTTTACGATTTTTTGTCGTTTCGCGATTCATCAACTTTTAGTGGTCGCCAATTCGATGATGAACTTCTCCAATCGCAAAAATCCAACCGATTCGATACTATCTCGAAGGAAGTAGAGTTGGCGCTTAACAATTAAAGAATAACACATCTATCCACTCATTTACAAGAATAGGCAAGAAAGTGTCCAGGGGAAACACATCTAAATTTTTTGCCTGACAAAAAAGCAAATCTGGCTAAGTTTGTGATATTTTTTTAGGGGTCGTAGGTTGGGTTGAACGGAATTCGCTAGTGATCGTTAATCTTTAGATGCGTTTCCGAGTTCCCACTTTGCATGAACATGCCAAAATTTGAGTGAAACCCAACATTAATCGTACAATCTACCGCCATGAGACAGCCTCTATAATTATAATACTGCGCGCTGTCAGAAATTGCGTCTTTTGTAGGAGCGATCTCCAGGTCGCGACCTGCGTTTCCGGTAGGTGCGGTTTCCAACCCCACCTACCGCCAGACGCTTGAAAACACGCAATTTTCAGCAGCGTGAAGTATAGATGCGTTTTCCCTGGAGAAATGTCTAACCTAAACATGCTTCGTAGTCGGAGTGTCGGGAGTATGATTCAATTTTTGAGGGTTAAATCAAAGTAGGTAGGGACGCGGAATTACACCATATCTAAACGTGTTGTATACAACTCCTCGGAGTCGGCACAGTCTTTCTTTTAACTTGACTTTTGGGACTGATTTTGCTAAAATAAAGTTGAGTTACCGCCGAATTCAAAGCACGTAGATGTACTGTTACGACGGAATTGAGTTTATTTTATAGAGCCTGCCGGAATACGGTCCATCCAGAGGTAGCCCATACCTTCCCTGTTTTCCTCATAAAGTCGGTGCGTTACGAGCATTCGGGACGCCCAAATCTAGAACATGCACTTTGTTTGTCACCAATGTAAAATCCATGGTAAAGGGATTTTTATGTTGGATTAGAAATAGCCGGGCGAGAATACCGGAGAGGACAATTCTGGTCAAACTTGCCGTGCCACGTTTTCGGAGCCATCTCCGGCAATTTGCCAAGTTTAGTGGGAAACCGTGCTATTATGAATACGGAATTGTTTTCATATGCCATGTCGTGTCGGCCGTAGGAGGGGTTGTATGCCACATGAATTTGTACCCGGTCTTGAAGGGGTACCGATCGCTGAATCCGCAATCAGTTTTGTCGATGGGCTAAAGGGAGTCTTGGAATACCGAGGCATCCGCATACAAAATCTTGCCGAACACAGCACGTATGAGGAAACGGCTCATCTGTTGCTCAAAGGCGATTTGCCGGATCAAGCAGCGCTTGGTAATCTAATCCATGAGTTGGCTAACCACCGAAAGCTCGAATCGCAAATCATTGATTTAATTAAATGTTTGCCTGAATACGGACATCCCATGGATGCCTTGCAAGCGGCAATTGCAGCCTTGGGCATGTTTCATCCTGCGAGAGATGTCACCAATGACGCGGAAAACCACCTTTCTTGTATTCGCTTGATTGCCAAGCTTCCTTCCGTCGTTAGTGCGTTTGAAAGGTTCCGAAACGGTGCTGAAATTCTTTCCCCTCGGGAGGACCTTGGACATGCCGCCAATTTCCTATACACGCTTACGGGTGAGGAGCCTAATCATGTAAGCGTAAAAGCTCTTGACGTGTGTCTAATATTGCATGCCGACCATACGATGAATGCCTCGACGTTTAGCGGGCGCGTGACAGGATCGACGTTGGCGGATCCGTACACCGTAGTCAGTTCGGCGGTTGGAACGCTGTCAGGACCATTACATGGCGGTGCAAACGAACAGGTGCTTGATATGCTCCGTGAGATTGGATCGGTTCAAAATGCGGAAGCCTACATTGAGAATAAAATGGCGAACAAAGACCGAATTATGGGCTTTGGGCACCGTGTGTATAAGACTAAAGACCCGCGCGCGATTATCCTGAGACGCCTGGCAGACGAAATGACTGAGGAGCATGGCTCGACCGAGTTGTACGAGATTGCTCTGAGGGTCGATGAAATCGTGACTGAAAGGTTGGGTGAGAAGGGAATATTTGCAAATGTTGATTTTTACTCGGGTATCGTTTACGATGCTCTGGGGATCCGGCCAGATGCTTTTACTCCAATCTTTGCCATGGGGCGAGTCGCAGGATGGCTTGCGCATTGGTTGGAGCAACTTATCGACAATCGAATCTTTCGACCGACCCAAATATACGCAGGGGAACACGACATCCAATACCTTCCGGCGGAGCAGCGCGGCGGAAAATCAAGCTAGAATGAGGAACAACAGTGATAGAATTTGACAAACTGCAAGTGCCTACTGAAGGCGATACTATCAGTAAAGTAAACGGACGGCTAGAAGTACCGAGTCAGCCGATTATACCGGTGATTGAAGGCGATGGCATCGGTCGTGATATCATGAAAGCCACGCGCCGGGTGATTGACGCCGCAATTGAATCAGCGTATGGAAGCGAAAAACGCATCGTGTGGTTTGATGTTTTTGCCGGTGAAAATGCAAATGCCGAATACGGCGAATGGCTGCCGCAGGACACCTTCAATGCTATCAAACATTTTCGAGTTGCCCTGAAGGGCCCATTGACAACGCCGGTGGGTGGCGGATTTCGAAGCTTAAACGTAACACTGCGCCAAGTATTGGACCTGTATGCCTGTGTTCGACCGGTGCGCTATTTTCAAGGCGTGCCAGCTCCTGTTACTCACCCCGAAAACATGAACGTCGTGATTTTCCGTGAGAATACCGAAGACGTTTATGCTGGCATCGAATGGGCGAAAGGAACGCCCGAAGCCAAAAAGGTGATTGACTTTCTTCATGCCGACATGGGCGTGGAGGTGCGCGAAGATTCCGGGATCGGCATTAAACCCATTAGTGTATTCGGTACAAGCCGTCTTGCGCGGATGGCGATTCAGTACGCTATCGACAACAACCGTTCCAGCGTCACCTTTGTCCACAAGGGCAATATCATGAAGTTCACCGAAGGCGCCTTTCGTGATTGGGGCTATCAGGTTGCGGAGGATGAGTTCATTGATTCGACAATTACCGAAGACAATGTCTACGACAATCATGATGGGAAAGCCCCGGATGGAAAAATCGTCGTGAAGGATCGGATTGCCGACAGTATGTTACAGCAGATCTTGACACGCACCGCCGAATATGATGTAATCGCTACACCGAACCTGAATGGCGATTACCTCTCCGATGCTTGTGCGGCCCAGGTTGGCGGCATCGGGATGGCCCCTGGCGGGAATATCGGCGATGAGACAGCGCTGTTTGAGGCAACTCACGGCACCGCTCCCAAGTATACCGATAAGGATGTTGTCAATCCGAGTTCGTTAATTCTCTCCGCTGTAATGATGCTTGGATATCTCGGTTGGCAGGAAGCGGCAGACTTGGTCATCCATGGGCTTGAGCACACAATTCTACAAAAGCGTGTGACTTATGACCTTGAACGGCTGATGGACGGCGCGACGAAGGTGCGCACGTCTGAGTTTGGTACCGCAATCATTGAAAATTTTACGGCTTGATTAGATTTTGAATCTGCTGAACTCTTTTTGGATGGAGGAACGCGTGGGTAGAAAGAAAATTAGCGTTATTGGGGCGGGGAACGTCGGCGCCACAGCCGCGTTTCTGATTGCTCAAAAGCAACTTGGCGATGTCGTGATGGTAGATATAATCGACGGCATTCCGCAAGGCAAAGCCCTTGACATGGGACAAACCGCGCCAATTGAGGCATTTGATTCGAACATTACGGGAGCAGTCGATTTTGACGCTACTGCCGGGTCGGATTTGGTGATTATCACCTCGGGTTCTCCTCGAAAACCGGGTATGACGCGCGAAGATCTCTTGCAAACGAACGCCAACATTGTAGGGAGCGTCACAGAGAATGTAGTGAATCGTTCGCCGGACTGTGTCATCGTGATGTTGACGAACCCACTCGACATTATGACCTATCATGCGTGGAAGGTATCGGGATTTCCCGCTCACCGCGTCGTCGGACAAGCGGGCGTCCTTGACTCGGCACGATTCCGTTATTTCATTTCGCTCGAACTGGGAGTATCCGTCGAGGACATTCACGCCCTTGTACTTGGCGGACATGGCGATACCATGGTGCCACTTCCTCGGTATACGACGGTTAACGGTGTTCCGATCACGCAGCTTATTCCGGCTAACCGAATAGAAGAGATGGCGCAACGGACTCGTGATGGCGGTGCCGAAGTCGTCGATCTGCTGAAAACGAGTGGTTATTACGCTGCGGGAGCGTCGCTCGCCGAAATGGCGGAAGCCATTATTCTTGATAAGAAACGCTTGCTTCCCTGCTCGGCGTATCTTACTGGACAGTACGGTATTGACGACCTGTATATTGGCGTTCCGATAAAGCTTGGAGGTAGCGGCGTTGAACAGGTGATCGAAATCGACCTGACCGATAACGAGCTTCAAGCATTACAAACATCTGCCGATACGTATCGCGAGGGCATTGCCTTACTCGGAAAGTAATTGTTCGGCTGTAAGAGAATGTGGCTTGAAGTGTAAGACTGCGTACACAATCGTAAATGGAGTTCGGGCAGTAGTGTCAAGTTACGGAGGTTGAAGAGCAAGAATGGCGGAACTCGCCGATATTGAAAATGAATTCATCCGCGACGAGATTGAGGAGTTTCTTGAACGACCCGATGAAATAACACGGACGATTGAGACGTTTGCCAATACCGCTCCGGAGATGCAGACAATCGCCGCCGCGCTAATTGACGGAGACAATGATGCGGTGGACGAATTGACCAAAGAAGCCTTGGATGCCGGGACTGAAGCGCTTGAGATTATGGACGACGGACTCATCTCCGGCATGGGTGTTGTTGGCATTAAGTTTCGAGAAAACTTCATCTTTGTACCGGAGGTTCTCGCTTGCGCGCGTGCAATGAAGGCAGGTATGGCATACATTGAGCCGATACTGTCCGCTTCCGGGGTAGATCCCATCGGAACGGTAATCATGGGGACCGTGAAGGGCGATTTGCACGATATCGGCAAGAATCTATGCATTATGATGTTACGCGGCGCCGGATTCGTTGTCCATGATTTGGGCGTGGATACTTCGGACGATGAGTTCATCGAGGCTGTTGAGGAGCACGATGCAAAAGTGTTGGGGATGTCTGCTCTATTGACGACCACTATGCCGAACATGGGGAAGACAATCGAAGCTTTCATTGACGAAGATCTTCGAGAAGACGTTAAAATAATGGTGGGTGGAGCGCCGGTGACGCAGGAGTTCGCCGATGATATGGGCGCGGACGGGTACGGCAAGGATGCCCTTGCTTGTGTCGCATTGGCAAAGAAGTTCGCCGAAGATGAAGATGAGGAAGAGTTCTAAAATTCGTGACAGTGCAGAAAATCAACAAAGAAGAATACCAGAAACGACTCGACAGAATCACCCAACTGTTTGAGGACATAGTGCTGCATGCGGATGAACAATCCACGTATCGATGTCCTTACAAGAACCGGTTTGATCAATGTACGGCAAAATTCGGATGTCGCAATCAACGCAAGCCACCGGCAAAAGGTGATTTACTTCTATGTGGCGGGGATGACCGCATAGATTATCGAAGTGCTTGGGAAACGGAATCGGTAGAAGGCGTTCTTGTTGAGGACATTGAGTACGGCATGGGTACAATAGAACATGATGGAAAAGCCCGGAAATTGTCTGCCGGGAAAACCATCTTCGATTATGCTGATGAACTCGCTGTCCAAGTGCCAACGTCCTGTTTTCGAACCGGGCAATGCCATGAGTGTATCGTTGAGGTTAAGTCGGGCATGGAGGCGTTACGCCCTCGAAATGAGGAAGAATCGTTTCTACGAGAGGACCACCGTCTCGCTTGTCAGGCAGTGGTTCAGGATCCCGATGTTGATATAGTATTCTCTCCATTGAGGCGCACTCCCAAAATTCTCACCCTGACAGATGAAAAACCGATGGAGCTTGATCCGTTAGTTACCCGCCGGGGCGATAGTGTTTATTATGACGGCGAGTACATCGACAAATATCGGGGCCACCTCTACGGTCTGGCAATCGATCTCGGCACCACGACCATCGTCATTGATTTGGTTGACTTGGAAACCGGAAAAAGCGTTCGCGTCAGTTCGCTTGAGAACCCGCAACGGTTTGGCGGGAGTGATGTGATGCATCGCATCTCGTACGATGCAGAATTTGGTGGGGAGTTACGCAAGGCGGTCATCAACGCGCTAAATCACGAAATCGTGGAGATGGGGGAGCGCCTTGGTTTTGTTCGTCAAGAAATCTATGAGATCGTCTTGGTGGGCAATTCGACCATGCGCGACATCTTCTTCAAGCTTGATGTGCAGAGCATCGGTCAAAAACCCTACAAGTCCACAATTGAACACGAATATCTGGAAGGCAAGCGCGAGACGACTTCGCTCCTTGAGAAAACTAGGCGTTTGGGGATTCGCGCAAATCCGAAAGCCGTTGTTTACGGTTTGCCCCTGATTGCAAGCCATGTTGGTGCAGATGTCGCCGCGGATCTTGTGGCGATTGATATTGCCTCGAAAGACGAGATAGTAATGCTCGTAGACGTTGGCACGAACACCGAAGTGGTTGTGGGACACGCAGGCCGGTTGGTGGCGGCTTCCTGTCCGGCAGGTCCCGCTTTTGAGGGCGGGGGGATTGAATACGGCATGCCCGGATACGATGGCGCCATTGAATCAATTCATTTGAATAACGGTCAGACTGAATACCAAACTATTGGTGATATCGATCCCCAAGGCATCTGCGGATCCGGCTTAATTGATTTGCTTGCAGAGCTCCGTCACCACGAATTGATGACGCCCATGGGTGTTTTCACGGAAAAGAAACAACGCAAGATAGCAGTTATTCCCGAACATGGAATCACGCTGTCACGTGACGATGCCAGCAATCTTGCCCAAGCGAAAGCTGCGAATTATTGCGGTCAATTCATCGTAATGCGAGAATTCGGTGTTAACCCGGCGGAGGTGAAGAACCTATATTTGGCTGGCGGGTTCGCCAACTATGTTGATGCGCGTAACGCAATCGACATCGGTTTCTTGGCGCCTGTTGCCGGCGAGCGCATTTTCAAGATTGGAAACGCGGCGGTTCAAGGGGCGAGGGAGGTGTTGCTGTCGCGGGAGAAACGTGAATCAATCGAGGAGTTGGTCAAAAAGATTGAGCACGTCGAATTGGAGACAACGCCGGATTTCTTTGAAGTGTTCGTCGAGGGGTGCCAGTTCAAACCGATGCCAGCCGAGTTCGTGTAAATGACGTACGGGGTCATAACTGATGAATACCGCCGACGCTCAATCCGGTCAGCAAGCAGGTGCTTGGCAAAAGCGTCCACTGCGCCAACTGCTTGAGGAAACAGATACATTTGTTACCTGCGTCGAACTGGTCACCTCGCGCGGCGTAATCACGGAGCGTAATGGAAGACGCGTACTCGATTTGGCTAGGAAGCTCACCGAACACCCACGCATACATGCCCTAAGTATTACCGACAACCCGGGCGGCAACGCCATGCTCAGCGCCGACACGCTCGGAACGGATCTCATTTCGCGAGGCCAGGAAGTCGTCATCCACCTTTCCTGCAAGGACTGGAATCGCAATGCTCTCCAGAGCCGTGGCTGGCAGCTCGCCAGCGAGGGTTTCAATAATGTGCTCACTTTGTCGGGTGACTATCCCAACGATGGCTACCAAGGACACGCGACCCCGGTTTTTGACACCGATTCGGTCGGTCTGCTCAGGATGTTCTCGGATATGAACGCCGGGATGAGCGTTGCGGCAGGGAAAAAAAAGGAAATACTAAAACGCACCAACTTCTATCTCGGCGCCGTAGTTAACAACCACAAACGCTATGAACGCGAGGTGATGCCGCAGTATTTCAAGCTTGCCAAAAAGGTGGAGAACGGCGCAACGTTTATCATCAATCAAATCGGCTACGACTCACGTAAGGAGGACGAGTTATTGAAGTATATGTCAATGCACGGTATCAACGTGCCCGTGCTTGGCAATGTCTATGTGCTGAGTCGAACGGCAGCACGGTACTTTAACGCTGGGAATATCCCGGGCGTTACCGTGACCGACGATTTGCTGCGTCTGGTTGAAAAGCAAGCAAAATCGCGCGACAAGGGAAAATCCTTTTTCTTAAACTTTGCCGCGAAACAGTGTGCTATGGCGAAGGGGTTGGGCTATCGCGGCGTTTACCTCGGTGGACATCTGCAATACAAGGATTATGAGAAAATTCTGCAGATAACCGATGAATTCGGCGCCGATGACTGGAAGGAGTTTGCGAAGGAAATCTGTTTCGGTTATGCCGACGAATTCTACTTCTTCGAACCAGCGCCAGAGACGAGTCTCAGTTCAACAGAAGTCAACCGAAGTTACCTCTTTTCAAAACGGCCCGAAGCCCTAAAGGCGGCAAGACGAGATCTCTCGTTGGGCTACAAGATGAATAGGAGTATGCACGGAGCAGCATTTGAAGAAGGAACGCTAGGCTTCAAAGCCGGACAGAAGATTTTCCGGGCGGTTGACAGTGCCGGTGTTCCCGTACAGAAAGCCGCGCATGCAGCCGAACACGCCATTAAAGCAGTGATGTTTGATTGCCGTGATTGCGGCGACTGTTCGTTGCCGGAAATCGCTTTTCTCTGTCCTGAATCTCAATGTGTAAAGAACCAGCGTAACGGCCCCTGCGGCGGCACACGTCAAGGAAAATGTGAAATTGGCGAAAAGGATTGCATTTGGGGACGAGCCTACGAGCGGCTCAAAGCCTACGGCGAAGAGGGAAGCATGATGGAAGGACCGGCAATCTTCAAGAACGGCATGTTGAAGGGCACAAGTGCGTGGGCAAACACATTTCTGGGGCGAGATCATCACGCACGCAAGAAATGAGATGACGGTTCAGTGCATGTTTACAAAAGATGGTCCTAATGCGAACCTAATATCTATCGTAGCTATCAATATCTAATTCATCATGAAACTAAACGGCAAAGAATTTATTATCATCGGCGAAAATGTCCATACCACGCGCGTGGTGCTGCGAAAGGGCAAGCTGGTCACTAACAACCCTGACGGCGTTGAATCCGTTCGTTATTTTGACTCCGGAAAAAAGCGACGCTACTTGACTATCCCCGAGGACGTAAAAAAAACTCAGGATTATGAAGAGGGGCGGGTCAAACACGTAAAGATTGCCGTTCAGGCGGCGATGAACGGCAAAGGTACCGAAGCCTCTGAAGGACTGACCTACGTACGCCGGCTGGTTCAACGTCAGGTTGACGCCGGTGCCGATTTCATAGACTTAAATGTTGATGAAGTTTCTCTCCGGCCCCAGGACCAAATAGAGGCGATGAAGTGGCTGGTGCGAACCGTGCAAGAGATGTGTCCTATCCCGCTGTCAATAGATTCATCTAACGTCGAGACAATTCAGGCGGGGCTGGAAGCCGGAGATGGGAGAGCCGGTCGAATGTTGCTGAACTCGGCGTCTTTGGAACGGCTTGAGGCGTTGGACCTCGCAAAACAGTATGACTCGCAGGTCATCGTCACGGCAGCGGGAGAATCCGGCATGCCGCAGGATGATGCAGAACGAATCGCCAACGCTTCCCAAATGGTGGACGCCGCCCTGGATAGAGGCATTTCGATTGAGGACATATTCATTGATGTGCTCATATTCCCTATTTCGGTTGACAGCGCATTCGGCGCCCATGCCTTTGACACAGTTCGTCAACTACGCTCCAAGTACGGGAACGAGATCCACATTACCGGTGGCTTTAGCAATGTATCTTTCGGCTTGCCGTGTCGCCGCATTGTAAATGATGTTTTTATGTGCTTGGCGATTGAAGCCGGCGCGGACAGTGGTATCATCGATCCGGTCACTAGCCGACCGTCGAAAGTGTTTTCTGTTGATAGGGAATCGCGCGCATATCAGCTCGCTGAAGATATGCTGCTTGGGCGCGATCGATTTTGCAAAAACTTCTTACGGGCTTACCGCAGAGGGGAATTGGAAGTATAACTGCCGATGGCGACGTATCAGATACTGTACTGGAAGCATATTCCGGCTCAAGTTAGAGCCTTTGAAGGGAAAAAGCCGATTTCTCAGCCCATGCCCGATCGATTTCAGACCGACATCGATCGAACCGCTATGAAGGAGGGCTTGACCGGAACCGACGAATATCTCGACCAATGGCAATGGACAGAAAAACGCCAACGCCCGGGTGATGCCCGCGACGTTTTGCAAGAATTGGTCAAGGACCTTGAATCGGAATACGACAGCAGTCCTCACAAAGCCGGTTTATCGTGAACAATAACGAGGAGCTAGCAAACCACAGGCATATCAAAGCCGCTCAGAATCCCATTCAGCGAGCAGGCAAAACTCGACTTTGTACATTTGTAGGGTGGGCACTGCCCACCATTTCTTATTACGGATCAAAAGAACGTATAGCGATTGCAATAGGGATTCCGCCAAGTTTTTGCAAACCCTAGCGGGGATCAAGCGACTGAACAAGGAGCGCGATAGGGATCCCACAGGTCGATAGCACCCCGCAAAGAATACATGAAAAAACTTTCTACAAATGACCAAAAATCGCTTTGCCACCGATTATTCAATCAGATCTAACGACTCATCATAAGAATCAGATACATTCAAGAATTGATACAAATCAGGGAATCTGCCGATTATGGACGCAACGATTCAATCCATTCTGGAGAAAGCGTTAGCCGGCGAGCGCTTAGACTTCGACGATGGTCTAACCCTCTTCAAGAGTACCGACCTAATCTCCATAGGAAGCGCGGCTGACGTTATTCGCCAACGCAAACACCCGGACGGCGTGATTACTTATGTGGTTGATCGCAACATTAACTACACAAACTGGTGCTATGTGGATTGCGATTTCTGCGCCTTCTATCGGCATAAGAGTGACCCTGATGCTTATGTCATGGAACGAGAGGAGTTGGGGCAGAAGATTCAAGAGACCATCGACTTGGGTGGCGTGCTCATCCTCATGCAAGGTGGATTGCATCCCAAGCTGAAACTCGATTGGTACGAAGACCTTCTTCGCTGGATTAAGGAAAACTATGAAATTCACATTCATGGATTCTCGCCCCCGGAACTTGATTGGTTCGCAAAAATCAACCGACTCAGCCTTAAGGAAACATTGACGCGACTGCGGGATGCGGGACTGGATTCGATACCCGGCGGAGGCGCGGAAATTCTTACCGATCACGCTCGAGATGAAATCAGTCCCAAGAAGTGCACGGCGGATGAATGGCTGGAAGTCATGCGGCAAGGGCATTATGTAGGCTTAAAGTCAAGTGCGACCATGATGTACGGGCACGTTGAGAGTGACGGGGAACGCGTGGAACATCTTATTCGCCTCCGTGAGTTACAGGACGAAACCGGAGGCTTCACTGCGTTCATCTGCTGGTCGCTCCAACCCAACAACACTCGAATGGATTATATCCCACCGGCTGGCAGTTTCGAGTATCTCAAAACATTGGCGATATCTAGGCTCATGCTTGACAACTTTGACAACTTTCAATCTTCATGGGTGACTCAGGGACCTAAAATCGGTCAGTTGTCGCTTAAGTTTGGCGCAAACGACATGGGAGGAACGATGATCGAAGAGAATGTCGTGAGTAAGGCGGGAACTGTCTACTGCATGCCCATTGAGGAGATCGAACGGACGATTACCGAGTTGGGATTGATGCCGAAGCGGCGAAACTTCTTTTATGAGTTGCTTGATTGAAGTAAAAAGGCAAAATTAAAAATCGGGACTTTGCACAGTAAACCATATTTGGAGGACCTATGACACAAAGTGTCGTTACAGAAACAAACCTGACCGGCGTACCGCTTTTTAACAGAGGAAAAGTGCGGGATCTCTACGATCTTGATGACAAACTTCTGATGATTTCAACAGATCGGATTTCGGCGTTTGATTACGTCCTCCCGGATGGCATCCCGTTTAAAGGGGACGTTCTGACCGCATTGTCAGAGTTTTGGTTCGATTACACGAATTCAATCGTGGACAACCACCTGATTACTACAGATGTCGGGGCGTATCCTGACGTATTGAAACCGCATGCTGACGTGATCGAGGGTAGATCGATGTTGGTGCGCAAAGCTGATAGAATTGACATCGAATGTGTGGTACGGGGATACATCACCGGATCAGCGTGGTCGGAATACAAGGTAGATGGCACGGTTTGCGGCGAGAAATTGCCAGAAGGTTTGCGTGAATCCGATCGATTGCCTCAACTCATCTTTACGCCTGCCACGAAAGCGGAACAGGGAGAACATGACGAGAACATCTCGATCGCGCGGATGGAGGAGTTAATCGGAAAAGATCTGTCAAAGCGAATCATGGCGGCAAGTTTCGCACTTTTCGAAGCCGCAAGCCAACACGCGGAGAAGGTTGGGATAATCCTTTGCGATACGAAGTTTGAGTTTGGACTGCTTGATGACAACTTGATTCTCATCGACGAGGTGTTTACACCCGACTCCTCCCGATTCTGGCCAAAGGACGAATACGAACCGGGCAAGTCACAAAGTAGTTTTGACAAACAGTTCGTGCGAGATTACCTCTCTGAAGTTGGTTGGAACAAACAGCCGCCCACTCCCCACTTACCAGAGGACGTAATAAACCGTACTAGCGAGAAATACTTGGAGGCTTACCGATTGATTGTGGGGCGGGAATTGACTTAGACAGCGAGACGGGAGGATGACAGGATTGCGTGGGATTAAGCAGTATGGTGTGCGAATCGAGACTTACTCCACAAGAAACAGGTGACTACGCTCAAATAGTTCGTCTACGTCAATTTCAACAATCCATTCGCCTTTCGGGAATCCGTTGGCTGGGCGTTCTATATAGAACCATGTAATCTGTTCGCCGGTCGCGGAGGAAAACGTCTCACGCTCCTCTCGGAAAGGAGGATCGTCCAAAGCCCTGTCCGGAGAAAACCAACTAACATCGACTACATGACGGCCCTCGACATTCGTCCAGTAGATCCACAAGAAAATCCTGTCGCTCGTATCGGAAAAGAAGACATCCGTGATTCCATCGGGGCGATCGTCAATCACCGAAATTGTCAAAGCCGAGTCTAGGATTGCAGGCTCACCTCTGAAAACATCACTAGATCCGCTCCCTCCGGAACCTGCTTCATCACACCCACTGAAAATTACTATGCCCCAGAGCAGGACTAGACCGATCGTCCAAACAACCGCCTTGTTCATTGTGTTTCTCCTCAAGTTTCTAGCGTAGTATCGTACTAATCATACCTAAACCTATCACCGCCTGTCAACCGAAAAAAAGCAACTTACCAGGGGAAACGCATATAAATTTTCCACTCGACAAAGATGAGCCTCCGGCTAAGTCTGTCATAATTTTCTTAGGGGTCGTAGGTTGGGTTGAACGAGATTCCGTTAATAATCGCTGATCCTAGATAAGTTTTCGAGTGCGGAATTTGCCGGAATGTACCAAAATTTGAGTGAAACCCAACATTAATCGTACATTCTTCCACTATGAGACCTCCTAACTATACTGCGCGCTGTCAAAAATTGCGTCTTTTGTAGGAGCGATCTCCAGGTCGCGACCCTTGTACGAGGGAACTCCGATTCCCGACCTAATGGTACTACGTAAGTCCCATTAGAAACAATTATCACTGGAAAAGGAGGCACAATAATACCCAACGCAAAGTATAGATGTGTTTCCCTTGAGCAACTTACTGCGGCGAGATTATTTTAGGACGGCAGTCCGGGAGCCGAGTTCATTCTCCCCTCCAACCGGTCATGATGACAGCATAAGAAAGGATCCCGGAATTTGGATAATGCCAAAACTCAGCACAGATGTGCCGGCGGGATTGTCGTACACCTGAACAAAGATTGCGTCGAATTCTTGCTGTTAAAACAGATACGGACGACCGGCGAGGTCCAATGGGTCATGCCTAAGGGACACATTGAAAAAGGCGAAACCTCCGAGCAAGCAGCGATTCGCGAGGTGAGGGAAGAAACCGGCCTTGAAGAACTTCGGCTTATTACGTGTTTGGGTAAGCAGACGTTTCAGTATCGTGAGGAGCACGAAATTCAACACAGGAAAGTAGTCAGTTGGTATCTGATGGAAACACCCTACGAGTCCCGTCTTTCTATCAAGGGTGAAGAGGGATTCGTCGAATCGAAGTGGCTTCCATACGAGGATGCGCGGAAACAGTGTTCACATGAAGACTTTCGAGAGTGGATAGATAAGGCAGCAGATAATCTAGGAATTACAGACAACACTTAGATCCTGTTTGAAGAGTACAGTTTGTAAGGAGCAATCAAGCGAATGAATAGTGAGCGATCAACTGAGTGAATAACGAAGGCGATAGAGCTCCCATAGAGATCCCACAGGTGCAACAAGTCACGGTAGAAACATGAATAACTTCTCCTAATATGGCAAAAAATGGCATTGGCACCTATTATTCAAACAAGATCTTAACCATGTTTACTTAAAAAAATAAACCACTAAGACGTGTGAAAAGTTACAATTTATGAAACAGTATGATTTAACAATTATCGGTGGTGGGAGTGCCGGGCTTGTGTTGGCGGTTGCAAGCGCCAAATTGGGCAAATCAACCGCTCTCGTTGAGAAACATCGCTTGGGTGGGGATTGCTTGTGGACCGGCTGCGTACCATCGAAAGCGATCCTCAAAGCGGCAAAGGTTGCCAACTATGTGAAGGAAGCAGGGAAATACGGAATCAAAGTGACAGGCGCCGAGGTAGATTTCGAACGGGTGATTGGACATATCACCTCGGCACAGCAGGCCATCGAAAAGGAACATGACAACCCTGAACGGTTCCGTGAGATGGGCGTGGATGTCATCTTCGGCAATGGACGATTTAATTCCGCACAAACATTTTTAGTGGAGGATCGAGAAGAAGCGGAACCAAGGACACTTCAAAGCAAAAAATTTGTGATTGCGACAGGATCGCGTCCCGCAATTCCAGCGATTCCCGGATTTGCATCTGGCGGTTTTCTTCACAGCGAAAACATCTGGGATTTGAAAAAACTCCCCTCAAAACTTATGGTTGTAGGCGCGGGACCCATTGGAATCGAGTTGGGACAGGCATTTCATCGTCTCGGAACAGAAGTCATCATTGTTCAAAAAAGCGATCGGATCTTGCCTAAAGAGGAACCCGAAGTCTCTGAAAGAATGTTGAACTACCTCAGAGAGGAAGGCATCACGATTCTTCCGGGGGCACGTCTGGTCAAAGTCACCAATCATGACCGGAGCCCACGATATGGCGACCGTCATAATGAAGCGCGCTTGGGACACTACTCGGTCAAACTTGACATCGCCGGCGAGGCTTGCTGTTTGGATGTAGATCAGGTTCTGGTTGCGGTCGGACGACAACCCAATACTGAGGACTTGGGACTAGATGAGATAGGCGTCAAGGTTGCGCCTAGTGGGATATGCGTAAATAAAAGACTACAGACGACGGTAAGTAACATTTTTGCTGCCGGTGATGTGATTGGACATTATCTCTTCACCCATGTTGCAGCGTTTCAAGCGGCGCAAATTGTTCGCAATATTTTCTTCCCCGGCTCTAACGCAATAGATTATTCTGTCGTACCTTGGACTACGTTCTGTGATCCGGAAGTTGCTCGGTGCGGAATGACCGAAGCGGAAGCCCGAGACAAACATGGGGACATCGACGTGTTCGCCGTTGAGTTACGCGATGTCGATCGTGCTGTCGCGGAGGGAGAAACCAAGGGTTTCATCAAAGTCATCGCAACGAAATGGACCGGCAAAATTCTTGGTGTCCATCTCGTGTGTCCGGCGGCGGGAGAGGTCATCCACGAGTTTGTCCTTGCCATGAAAGAAGGCATCCCGCTGCGTAAGTTAAGCAGCGTGATCCATGTCTATCCGACGTTCTCAAGCATCGTTTGGCGTGTCGCCGGTAAATGGTTTGCGGAAGGCAAGTTGATTCAAACACTGCGGGGCATCCTAAGTACATCGAGAGGAGATGAGTATAAAGAAAGGCATAAGTTGTTATAAGCGTAATACTCCTTGTTGATTTCAGCGACTCTTTCGCGGAATAATCGTGACGTTGTGAGAAACTCCCGGTATTTTTTGATTGACGAGACATTGATTGTGTGTTACGCTAAAGGCAAAGTGGTGATTGACTATGAAAGTCCTGTTCAGCCAACAAAGGTGCAATCTTGGTCACTTGCCGGGCTATATTACACTTTTTGTGGTATGGACTAGCAATCTGTGCTAAAATAAAGGTATAAACAGATAGAGTGTCAGGACGTTTATCAAGATATATTTTAACCTTATCTTTTAGGAGGGAACCATGAGAAACATGACTGTAGTTGTGGTTGTTAGTGTTTTCATTTTTGGGGCGATTCTGAGCGGATGCGGTAAGCTCAGTACGGAAGAGTTCGAGGGCTGGAAAAGCGAGTACGTTGCGTCTAATGACAAAGCGTTCGCTGACCTGGATGGTAGAGCTTCCAAGTTGGAGGGTGGACTTGAACAGCAGAAGGCAGACTTAAGCCAAGCTATTGAGGATGCACGGGATGATGCTATAGCCGCATCACAACTCGGAGATGCTGACACCATCAAGAGATCCGAAGAATTCGCGGCGAGCGGGGATGCCGAGATTCGAGATGAGTTGATGCAGGCTGTAAATGCTGCTGGCGAAAGCGCACAGAGTTTTGCGAAATCCGAGGACGACAAACTGCGTAAAAGCATCAGCAGTTTGGAAGCACAGGCAAGTTCAACCGCGCAAAGCGTAAGCGATCTGAAAAATGACCTCATGGCGGCAAAGAAGGAATTGGAAGACGCCATGGCTGTCAAGGCGATGAGCGCGGCAACGGTCCAATTTGCTAGCGGAAAAACCAGCTTGAGTTCGGAAGCTAAGGCTATGCTTGATAAGGCGGTGGCTACGATAAAAGCGCACCCGTATGCTGTGGTTGTCGTTTCCGGCCATGCGGATGGTACCCCGGTGCTGAGCGGAAAATATCGTAGTAACTGGGATCTTTCTCAGGCACGCGCTAATTCCGTGGCAAACTATCTTAAGGAGAGTGGCGTTACCAACGACATAAAAACCATTGCCCGCGGTCATACCATGCCGGTTGCGAATGTGAATACAAAGGACGGACGCGCTGTAAATCGGCGTGCTGATGTGGTTGTCTATCCTCCCGGCACTATGCCTGCTGGAATGTAGTACAACTTGATTCACCGCGATATGGGGGAAATTGGGAAGTGTTGCTCTTCCTAATTTCCCTTTTTTTATCAACTCGCTCGGATTTCTGAATGGAGCATTGAAGGCCCGAAACTGCATCAATTAGGGGGCATCCGGTTTCTAACAGCGCCATGCCGCCGATAAATCATCGACGTCCTAACACACCAATTACCCTCATTGCGATTGTCTCATTTTAGCTTCAACTTGATTCATATGTTGTAGATTTGATACTAGGTGAGACAATCATGCCGATTTCGAGTGTGTCGTCATAGTCTGGAACTTTTCCTCTCGTTCGGCGTATTATCTACAGGTAAGAATAGGTTTCGCGTCGTGTTGGATTCAACGTGATTTCGAGGAGATATTAAGAGTTTTGTAGTGATAACGTTTTGGCATGTAAATTGCTTGAATCTGTACCGTAAAATCGTTGGTCACGAAATCACTCTAACTGCAAGGAGGGCAAAATGAAGAGGTTAAAATCTCATTTCGGCATTCTTCTGACGATTTGCCTGATTACCGGGTTGACTGCGTTTAGCAACGCGGAAATTGAGAGCCTGAAATTTGAACTGTTCGGTGTTGTCAATAGTGATGATGAAAGACAGATTAGACGGCGGTTGGAACCGTGGGCGGAAGCCGATGGCGTGACCTTCCACACACCGATTGATAAAAATGGGCGGGCGCGGTTATTTAGCACCCTTATCAAGGTAAAACCGAGAACGGATGACAAATTCTCTGAATCGCATACGCTTGATACCTACCAAATACTGCAGCAGTTGAAAGATCAACGTTTTCGAGGGCGCCAGGCGGGTAGTCAACCGTGGATAGTCAAGTCTGAGGCAAAAATAAAAGGAGAACTCTTCGCACATCCCGGATGGGCGCGTAGCTACATCCGCAATGTTCCATTTTGGAGGCATTGGCGAGCCCAAACGTCGGTAATCAATCATGCAATGTTGGCGGGAACTTGGGAACAGAAAGTGGTTTTTAGCCACAATGACCTGTTCGATAGACTTCGGCACGACGCCGCCGAGACCGATAAAGAGGTAGAAGTGGAGGGTGTAGTCGCCGGATTTGATGGTCCATATCCGGTTGTCTCAATCCGTAGCTATCGCTTTGACAAAAAAGCCAAAGCAGAACAGGAAAAAGGGACAGAAGAGTCCTCTGAGGAGGAATAATCCCCCAGTGAATCTTCAGCGGCAATACCTGATGAGGGGGGCATCAATAAACTTTTTCGTAACTGATTAGTGCATCGTTTAGTTCGTAGTATTACAGTTCGTCGCACGCCCGGTTTGGGCATGTATGCCCCGATTAGCCGGAATTAGCAGTGTACTTCCCTACTCGGCGTATTCCCTGCCCCCGCTTGGTCTGGATTGGCAAATCCAGACCGATGGACTAAACAATTACACTTTTTCTTACTCCATTGGACAATCGTTGCTCAACGCAAAACGACCCCCAATTAACAAATTGGGGGTCGTTTTTTTTACGATTGGATTCAAATACTTGAGTTAGTTCAGGCGATCTAATTCGTCCAGAACAGCCGTTACAGCCAGCGTGTTATCCGGCGGCGCATCTTCAACATGCGTGAAAGCCACCCTTCCATTTTTGTCAATGACAATCACGCCGCGGTTTGTGATTCCTACCTCCTCAAGCGCCATCCCGAATTCCTTCGACACTTCAAGATTCATGTCCGCCAATAGCGGAAAATCCACGCCGCCTAGGTGCTCACACCAAGCTTTGTGAGCGAATGCCGAATCGCGGTTGATGGCAATAATCTCAGCGTTTTTTGCGCGAATTTCGCCAACCTTCTCGTTGAAATCGGGAATTTGAACTGAGCACACCGGGGAGAAATCCAGCGGATAGAAAACGACGACCAAATTCTTGCCCTCAAAATCCTTAAGGGACACCTCGGTGTCTTCTTGACCAAGCGATCCGGCGAGTGTAAAATCCGGAGCATCACTTCCAACTTCCAATGCCATTTATTACAACCTCCTAATATTGTGGGTATTTATGACGCCTTAAATCCGTTCCTGCTCAAGGCCAAATTCTATCACAGGGCAAAGCGGGTGTCAACGGAATCTCAAAATTTCTGCCTCCCAAATCTGTCGGTTGAGGCTTAAATTATCTAGGTCTCTACTTAACTCAAGGTGCTACCCGTTCCTGTAGATCAAGTGACTGGATAAAATCAAACGAGTGAATAGCGATCAACCGAGTGGATAACGAGGGATCAAAGGAGCGAATAGCGATCAACCGGCTGATTAGGGAGGGCGATAGAAAATCCCCTGCGATAGCCAATCCTGATAGTAAATCCTGTGCGATAGAGATCTTCACGCGATAGCAAACCCTTCTAGCCCTACCGTCTTATAGGATAGGTCACAAACTTAGTCAATGTAACCAAACTCGACTTAATTCGTCGCGAGCAATGATTGAGATAGATGGCATCCACAGGATTGCCAACGATTTCATATAGAAATACTTGAAGGCCGCAGCGGCGCTTGGCTCAATAGCGGAAACGCACTCTTGACACCGTCTAGCTTCTATGTTAAAATGTCAAAGTTTGTAGTCCCCGGTTTTTTCGTTGTAACTCGGATTCTGAATTTTGCTAAAAACTACATCGTGATTTCCGTCGTAAGGTAGTCAAAGCAAAGACTAATGAGTAACCGATCCACCTGTCACTGGCTGCCGAAATCAAAATAACAATCATCAACTTGTCAATCGGTTCTTAAGTTCGTTGTCCCTAGTTTATTTGTGTGTGTTATGTCATCGCAGTTTTGGAGATTGTAATGCGAGCAAACGAGGCAGTTGCGAAAATACTGAAGCTTGAAGGAGTCGAGTATCTTTTCTGTTTTCCTGCAAACGACCTAATTGAGGCGTGTGCAAAAGTTGACATCCGTCCAATCATGACGAGGACGGAGCGCACGTTAATCAACATGGCGCACGGCTATAGTCTTGTATCCAATGGCAAGCGAATTGGGGTTGGATGTGTGCAAGGCGGGCCCGGAAGCGAGAATGCGTTCGCAGGCGTTGCCCACGCTTTCGCGGATTCTACACCCGTTCTCATGCTGCCGGGCGGAATTTCCCAATCGGAACGGAGTATTCCCCCGGGGTTTGAGTCAATCAGGCACTATGGCGGAATTACCAAGTGGGTGGCGGAAGTCAACATGGCGGAGCGTACCCCGAATATGATGCATCGAGCATTTCACCTGCTTCGATCAGGACAACCGGGCCCAGTGATGCTTGAGATTCCAAGTAATGTCATGAGCCATGGTGTAGACGACGATTTTGAGTATAAGCCGCCGAAACCTGCTAAACCCGCAGCAAATCCGGACGATATCACCGCCGCAGTTAATGCGCTGCTTGCATCCGAGCATCCTCTGCTTCACGTAGGACAAGGTGTGCTTTACGCCGAAGCAACCGGCGATCTCATTGAATTCGCGGAGTTGCTTCAGCTTCCTGTCATGACTACGATGGCTGGCAAGAGCGCATTTCCTGAAAATCATCCGCTATCGATCGGTGCAAGCGGATATAAAGGCGTGAAACGCGTCGCGCCGTTCCTTGACAGAGCCGACCTCGTCTTCGGACTTGGATCTGGATTCTCTACGCAGGTGATGTGCACGAACATTCCACCAGGCAAGGTCCTTGTTCAGAATTCCATTAGCGAAACTGACATTAGCAAGGAATACTTAATCGACTTCCCGATCCTTGGGGACGCGAAACTGGTGTTACGTCAACTAATTGACGAAGTCAAAAGGCAAGGCGGTGGGGAAAAAGGGAACCCAGAGCTCGTTCAAGAAATCAAGACGGTCAAGGACAAATGGCTTGAGGAGTGGATGCCGAAGCTAACCTCGGACGAGGTACCGATCAACCCCTATCGAGTGATTTGGGATTTGATGAACACGGTCGATCGCACAAAGACGATGGTCACACACGACTCCGGGAATCCACGCGATCAGATGCTTCCGTTTTACCAATCAATTATTCCACACGGCTACATCGGTTGGGGAAAATCGACCCAGTTGGGATTTGGCTTGGGCTTAATCATGGGGGCAAAACTTGCCGCGCCGCAAAACCTGGCTGTCAACATAATGGGCGATGCAGCGTTTGGTATGGCGGGAATGGACTTTGAGACTGCTGCACGGGAGCGCATCCCCATTCTGACAATCATCCTCAACAACTCCGCGCTCGGCAATTATAAGTCCTACATGCCGGTTTCGACAGAACGATACGGTACACCGTACCTTTCCGGCGATTACACGAAAGTTGCCGAGGGTTTGGGAGGCTATAGCGAGCGAGTCGAAGACCCAGCCGAGATTATTCCGGCAATCAATCGAGCACAGAAAGAGATGGAAGCCGAAAAGCCCGCACTGCTTGAGATAATAACGCGAGAGGAAGGAGAATTCTCTTAAAAACCCGTCCACAGCACAGCCCGTGCACCACTCTGGCAATGATGCCTATGTCATAACTGGGATAGCCATCATTGCCAACCTGTCCGCGCATCAAACGTTGTCAATCAGCCTATCGGTAATCAGCCACCCCGCCCAAAGTAAACAGATAAATCGGTCCAATCGATTCGCGTAGAAATTCTATCTGGAATCCTGATTAGTGGAATGAAAACAAGATAGGGAGATTAACAGTGAGATGGCTGACGGTTCTTTTACTGGTTGGAATAAGCTGTTCCCACGGCGCATGTGCTCCGCGCGCCTCCGTAGATCCCCCTGATGCGGCAGTAGCCCATTTTAATTGGGGAATAGACTACGCAAATAAAGGCAATCTGGATCAGGCAATAACCGAGTTCAAACTGGCTATCAGGCGGGACGTTAGGTGGGCAAAACCCTACTACAATTTGGGTGTAGCATACAGTCGGCAAGAAAAATGGAATCATGCAATTTTCGCTTGGAAAAGAACTATCTATATTGATCCCGGTTATGCCAGTGCACATTACAATCTTGCCCGCGCATACGCGCGCGGAAATCAGCGCGACCTATCGATAACATACCTTCGTGACGCGGTCTCTCATGATAAGGAACTTATCGAGGCAATTCAAACTGACCAAAATTTTGACACGATTCGTGAAAGCCAAGAATTTCGAGAGTTCATCCGTTCGATTCAATAGCACGCGTTTTTAGTCCCTAGTATCCAACAAAAGAGTCCGATGCAACTCAATCAGTCAGAAAAAACGTTCAATCTAATCCTCACAATCGCTCTAACACTGATTGTCGGTGTTCAGGCTGGCGGTGCACAAACGGAATCCGCCAAGAATCAAGGCGAACAGTTAATTGAAGATTTTGCGCAGCGTGCAACCGCGACTCTTAAAGGACAAGTGATCTGGAAAAACAAGGATCTTTCCCAGACTACCGTGCAGGTTTACAGAGACAAGACATTGACCAATTTGTACACGGGTGTTACCAAAATTGAAGGCGGACGCTTTTCCATAAAGGTTGAACCGGGCAGCTATTATGTTGTAGCTTTCGTTGACATGAACAGGTCGGGGAAATTCGACGATGGCGACGGCATGGGAATCTTGGGAATTGCGGATTGGCGCAATACAGGTCAACAGAAGCAGTTGCTCAAGGTTGGCCCGCAGCAGACTATTTCCGGGCTGATGATTCATGTGACGGCTAGAAATCAAAGGGGGAAAATCGTTAGCGCACAGCACTATCGGCCGGATCCAATCGACCAGTTCAGGTCGGAACTTGAGCAATCCTCTTCTGGTGTTAATGGAAGTATCAGTTATGCCACTCATGCTTCCGTTGAAAAAACCTCTATACGCGCCTATACAGATCTTTCTTGGAAGTACCTGGCAGCCAAAACTGGCATAGAGAGTGATGGGAGTTTTACCCTTCATTTGAAGCCAGGAAAATATTACTTGATGGTCATTATTGATTGGAACGATTCAAATCTCATTGATCACGGGGATTGGCTGGGTATCCACGGAATTACGAATCTACAAAATCGGAAAGCGTTTCCCGAACCCATTTTGGTCGCCGCCAATAAATTCACGAAAGGCGTCCAAATTCAGATTTCAGGAAAGCAGCTTGAAAGTGGTCGAGTCGTCCCACTTGTTGACGCCGATTCTGATTCGTCCCCCTTGGACGACAAGATAGTCGAAGTCTCCGGAAAAGTCTTATGGCGTGGGCATAATCTTGATGGATGTGTGTTACAGGTCTATGTGGAACCCACCTTGACACGACCTGTTCAGCAAGTGGAAGTTGAGGCGGATGGTTCCTTCAAATGTCAACTGCGTCCGGGAGATTATTATATGGTAGCCAGCGTTGACGCGGACGGGAATGGTCAATACGGTTCCGGTGACGGAGTCGGCGGCTACGGTACGTTGGACATGACAACTAGACCGCCTGCGGCGCTTACCCTCAAAAATGGAGAAAATGCCCAAATTGAAATTGTCATCAGCGCGCAGTATGACGTAGACGGTCAACTTAAGCCAACTGAGTCGAAACATAAGATCGTGCAATCAAGCGAAGCCGAGACAGGAATATCGGGGCGCATCATTTGGGATGGCAAGAGTTTCAGGGGAGGTATCCTGTCACTTTCCGACACACCGACGTTTAGCTCTGTTATTCCGATAGCCCTCAACTTGGAAGATGACGCCCGGTATACGGTGTCTGTTCCTCCGGGCGATTATTACGTAACGGTCGCTGTCGATATTGACGCGGATGGACAGACGGGGTTGAAGGACGGCGTTGGAGTATACGGCACACGCCAACCCGTGCGCGGTAAACCGCAATTGGTTTCCGTGTTTGAAGATTTCATTACTCCCCATATCGACATAGAGATATTCGCAATGTACATTGATTCGGAAGGCAACATCGCCGAATTTGAGGATGGTCACAGGTCCGAAATCAAATATCAACATGGCAACCCCGAAGACATATTTCGATTTACTCGTTTTGGACGCGAACTTGAGGAGTGGTGGTACTGGACGCTGGGACACCGTTTTACGTTTTCGCTGACTCCGACAGGTTGGAAATTGCACGACCAACAGGAGTTTGAACCACAGGTAAACCAGCAACAGCTTGCACAAGCGAAACTCCAACTCAAGGGCACAGAAAAGCCTTCTGATGTGGATAATACCTTAGAATCAACCTCACTGAATGCCGCATTTTATTATAGCTACGATGGAATCATATGGGAATATCTCCCAATGGGCGCGTTAAATCCGGTAGCAGCGGGTAGTAACCCGACCGTTGCCCAAGATGGACGGCTCGCCTACTTGGATACTGAAGGAAATGTGTTGGGGCAAAATGCCGGTTCGCAGGACCCGGGAATGTTGTTGAGCCGACAGGAACTCGCAAAGGAAGTCGAAATTTCTCCGTCCGGCGACTACATAGCGTTTACCCAGCAGCAAATCAATCGGCAGCGAATCGTAATCCGGCATCTGCCGTCGAACAGTGAATTCCTCGTTCCGTCCACCGCGCAAGAGATGGGAACACCAAGATGGAGCCGCAATGGAGAAATCTTGGCGTATAGTACACGTGGAAGTATTGAAAACGTAGGCAGCACCGCAGGTCGAAATATCTTCGCGTATGATCGGGTCAACGAACGCGTAGAGCCGATTGTAATCGGTGTTGAAGATGATGCCGATCCAGCATGGTCACCATCTGATGCGAACGTTGTTGCTTTCTCGCGTGCCGAAGGAAACCATCGCCAAATTTTGCTTATCAAATTCAATAGACGAGGCGAATCGTCAGAGAGTCAACTCACCCGGTACGGTGGCGAAAACCCGGTCTGGCTTCCAGATGGTTCCACAATCCTTTACGAAAACAATGGTCAACTGTGGTTAATTTCGCGCGATGGAGGCGATAGCCGACCCGTTATTCATAAAGGCCAAATACTGTATGGCAATGAGCCATGCGTTGTTCCCTGATGGCACGACGACTCTGGAGCACAGGTAGAAAAATGCTTTCACTCAACCGCGTTTTAATGGTCCTTGTACTTTCGCTAATTCCAGTAGCGAGCACCGGTTTAACGCAGTGGCTACTTGTACCGATGGACCAAGTTCAAACCAATCATCTCAAAGCATACGGCTTGACCTACTGGACACTCGAAGCGCCACGAGAATATAATGCGAAGTGGTTGCTAAACTATCGCGGCGGTGCATTTCTCCTTGTCGATTCGCCTGATGTACAAGCCAAAGCACAGCAAATGGGCGTCAGTTTCGAGACCATCTCCAATCTTGAATACGGTGGGATTCAAGTAGAGATGGAGGGCAACAACATGGACGAAATCCTTCTGGAGAAAGCGCCGAAAATCGCTGTCTATGCACCACCCAATAATACCCCGTACCGCGATCCGTGGGATGATGCGGTGAAGCTCGCGTTGGACTATGCGCAAATTCCGTATGATACGATTTGGGATGAACAAGTTGAAGCCGGTGTTTTATTGCTGGGCAAGTACGATTGGCTCCATTTGCACCATGAAGACTTCACCGGACAACATGGAAAGTTTTACAGAGCTTTCAAGGGGGCGGTTTGGTATCAACAACGTGTGCGTTTGTTTGAAGCCGCCGCCGCCAAAGCCGGATTTAATCGTGTACCGGCTCACAAGGGATTCATATCTCAGCGAATCCAAGATTATGTCGTCGCTGGGGGATTCATTTTTGCAATGTGTTCGGCGCCCGAAACACTAGATATTGCGTGTGCGACGGGAGCAGGACGCGTTGACATTGTTGAACCGGAGTTGGATGGCACGCCGCTTGAACCGAATTACCAAGCACAGTTGGATTTTGAGCGAACCTTCGCGTTCGAGAATTTCATGCTGTACACGAATCCAAATCGATATGAGTTTTCCAATATAGACAATCCACAGCCTGACCATAACCCGCTGTCGGGCGTTGAAGACTTCGTTCTGTTTGAGTTCGCCGCCAAGCACGATCCGATACCTACAATGCTCACACAGAATCATGTGAGTAGGGTGCGTGGTTACCTAGGACAAACTACGTCCTTCAATAAAGCCACCATCCGCGATACCGTAACGATTCTCGGTGACATTGAGGGCAGCCGATATGTGAAGTACATCCACGGAAAATTGGGAAAGGGTACCTTCACTTTTCTCGGTGGGCACGATCCGGAAGATTACAGGCATACCGTTGGCGAGGGCAGAATCCCCACCAACCTCGATCTCCATAAACACTCACCGGGATATCGACTGATTCTTAACAACATACTTTTTCCGGCTGCAAAAAAGAAGCCGCAAAAAACGTGAAATACGATTTGGGCAATCGTACGAATTGCGGATTTGCACGCCGATCCGAGGTTGATAGAGAGCGATTTGTAATCGTGAGACCTCATCCCGTTTAAACAAGCTATTCTCTCCGCGCTCCGCCGTTTTTTATGTCAACTTGGGGTTTTTCACTACTGCATTATGAAACTTGCTACATTGGCAACCTGCAATCTTAATCAGTGGGCACTTGATTTTAGTGGTAATCTTGAGAGGATAATTGAATCCATCCAAGTTTCCAAAAGCAGAGGTGCTCGATATCGATTGGGACCGGAACTCGAAATTCCGGGTTACGGTTGCGAGGACGCTTTTTTGGAAGATGACACCTTTCTCCATTCGTGGGAATGTCTTGGTGAAATTCTTAGAAGTGACCTTACAGATAATATCCTCTGCGACACCGGCATGCCCGTCATGCACAAAAATGTGCGGTACAATTGCAGAGTCATCGTGTTAAACGGGAAGATTCTCTTTATACGTCCCAAACTAGTGCTTGCCGCCGACCGAAATTATCGAGAACCGCGGTGGTTCGTGCCTTGGCAACTACCCGGCAAATTGGAAGAACACTACCTGCCAAGGATGATTCGGGAAATCACGGGGCAAGCTACAGTACCTTTTGGCGATGGCGCCATTGCCACGCGGGATACGGCCCTCGCTCCCGAAACCTGCGAGGAACTTTTTGCACCCAATAGTCCGCATGTCCATCTTGGTCTTGATGGGATCGAGATTTTTGCGAACGGGTCGGGTTCGCATCACGAACTAAGAAAACTTAACCGGCGCGTAGACCTGATACGGAACGGCACATCGAAAAACGGAGGTGTCTATCTCTACTCCAATCAGAAGGGGTGCGATGGTGGACGCCTTTACTTCGACGGATGTGCGCTTATTGCGGTCAACGGCGAGGTTGTCGCACAAGGGGAGCAATTTTCGTTACAAGATGTCGAAGTCGTTACTGCTACAGTGAACCTTGAGGATGTTCGGTCATACCGTGGCGCCATGGTGAGTCGCTCTGTTCAAGCGAGTCAATCTCAGGCAATACCACGCATTGATGTAGATTTTGATTTGACAGTGGATGAATATCGGCGTGCGCCTTCTGTGCCAAAAAATGTCCGATACCATCTCCCGGAAGAGGAGATTGCGTATGGGCCTAGTTGTTGGCTATGGGATTACCTCAGACGGTCAGGTGCGTACGGTTATTTTCTGCCAATATCCGGCGGATCCGATAGCTCTTCTGTGGCAATCATGGTTGGCTCAATGTGTCAGATGGTGGTCAAGGAGGCGGCAAACGGAAATCAACAAGTTGTTAGCGAAGTCCGCCGATTGATTGGAAAAGACGACACCGATTACATCCCGGCAAACGCGCGCGAGTTGGCAAACCGCCTCCTCTACACTTGCTATATGGGTACGGAAAATAGTTCCGCGGCGACGCGAAGTCGCGCAAAGGCTCTGACAGATCAGATTGGTTCGTTTCACTTGGATGCCAACATTGATTCCATAGTATCCTCTATGTTTGAACTCTTTGTGCGCCTGACGGGAAAAGCGCCTCGATTTAGAGTCGAGGGAGGCACAGATGCCGAAAACGCCGCCTTGCAGAATATCCAAGCGCGTTTACGCATGGTATTATCCTATTTCCTGGCACAACTTTTACCGTGGGTCAGAGGCAAGCAAGGAGGGTTGCTGGTCTTGGGAACTGCCAATGTGGATGAGAGTTTGCGCGGCTACATGACAAAGTACGATTGCAGCAGCGCGGATATCAACCCGATTGGCGGCATTAGCAAAACAGATCTGCGTTCTTTTCTGCGATGGGCATCTGGAAATCTCGGATATACCGCCCTCACTGAAATCGTCGAAGCCCCGCCAACCGCCGAATTGGAGCCGTTGACCGAAACCCATGTGCAGGAAGATGAAGCGGATATGGGCATGACTTATGCGGAACTCAGCCGCTTTGGCAGACTGCGGAAAATTCAGCGTTGCGGTCCGGTGAGCATGTTTGAAAAACTTGTTCACGAATGGACGCATCTTGCTCCAGGCGAAGTTGCTGAGAAAGTTAAGAGATTCTTCCGATATTACGCCATCAATCGTCACAAGATGACGACCCTTACTCCGTCTTATCACGCAGAATCCTATTCGCCGGACGACAATCGGTTCGATCTTCGGCAGTTTCTCTACAATGTAAGATGGACGTGGCAGTTCCAGAAAATGGATCAGCTTGCGGAAAAAATGCAGGAGAGGAACAGAACGCGGGATTAAGATGGGTCTAAAGTTGGCAGGCGTTCAATCATTAAAGCGTTCAGTCTCACTCAAATCTAACTGCATATTCACTGCTTTGCAGTGCACGAAATGTTGCTTGTACTACCCTCCACTTTTCACCTTTAGCGCATGCCTTACTATCATCTCCTTCCTTGTAGTCAGTCCGGTGAACGCAACGCCGGACGCGGCTTTCCATTTCGATGCGTGGGTGAACTTTGCTTTGGAAAGACTGGAAACTGATGGCGTAACTGGCGGCTTTCATCGGCACACGCGCCCCCGCACACGTCGTCAGATTGCGGAGGTGATTCGACAAGCACAGCGTCGCGTTGCCAGTGAAAAGAGTAAGCAAACCCCCATAACAATACAACTTCTGGAAAAATTACAACGTGAGTTCGCTACGGAGTTAGCCCGCCTATCGGGTCAAAACGATAAAAATGGTTTGCGCGCGCGCGGCGCTGTCGAGTTGCGAAGTGGACGGGCCAACCCAAAACTCGGGCCCGCATTTGAAGGTGCGTTTTATTATGGTGCGGGCGACTGGCTTACGTTGCATCAAGAATTTGAGATTACGAACTTACCGGGGAAATATCCGATTCTCGGCAACACGGCTTCCAAACGTCTAAAACCTTGGCGCGGGGATTTCACGGCAGACTTCAAAAGAGTTTATATGCGATTTCCAATTTCCAAACTTGAACTGCTCATAGGACGCGATCAACTCTTCTGGGGAACAGGATTCCGCGGTGCGGTTGGAATCTCGGACAACTCGCCCCCATTCGATCTCGTTTTGCTGACCGGCAAATTTGGTAGAGTGAGAGGTACGTCTTTCACCGCACAGCTTGACCAAACTTGGCATGACGAAGGCGTGCGCCGCTATCTCGCTAGTCGCTATCTCGCGGGACACCGATTGGATTACCAGGTCAACGGCCGCGTTGAGGTCGGAGTTTCAGAGTTAATCTTGTATGGAGGAGAAACACGAGGCGTCGAATGGCAGTATTTCAATCCTATTTTGCCGTACTATGCGAGCCAACACAATTCCGATACGGATGACAATGCAATGTTTCTTTTCGAGGGGGCGGTTCGTCCTGTTGACGGGTTTCGTCTGTACGGTGAATTACTCATGGATGACTTCCAGTACGTTAAGTCGGATGATCCCAACGCCATAGCATGGCTTGCTGGACTAGAATGGAACCGTGCACTCGAATCACGCCGACTAGGCGTCCGTGCCGAGTACGCGCGTGTAAATCGGTGGGCGTACACGCACCTCGTTCAAGAGAATCAGTACACCCATTTCGGTTCGATTATCGGGCATGAAATTGGAACGGATGCCGATGTGTCTTATATCGAAGGAAACTATCTGATAACCGCTGACGCCCGAATAAACCTGTTCTTCGAATTGGAACGTCAAGGCGAGGCAGGCGTTGAAGACCGCTTTGTCGGTGAAGATTTTCGCTCAATCTCGTTTCCATCCGGCGTCGTTGAGCGACGGCACAGTTTTGGATTTCGGTTGGTGTATGAACCGCTTCGCGCATGGCAACTGGATTTGTCATATCAACACGACTACACTGTAAACAAGCACCATCAAAGCGGCAACGGTCAGAACTCCAATCATCTTGAGTTCCAGTTCCGATATCTCTGGGAGCGAGCATTTTAACACATGCCGACACATAGTGGACCACTGCCGTCCTATACTGTTGCAGCCATATCAGTCTAATAATCCAAACAGGGGTTTTTGCATAAATTGGGGATTCGGTAGTAGTCAACTTATCTTCCGCATTATCGAACAGCTAAAAGTTTAATTTCTCAGTTGGCCGTATCCCGCATCATAATTGGAAGCATGCCATTATCCCTGTCAGAATAATTCATTCAGCAAGTAACACGTTCTAGTCGGAGTCTCTTTCCTCGATCCAGAGGATCGAAATGTCAATAGAATGCGACATGTCCAGAGTCCCGCGCTCCAGAGGATCAAACGAACGAATAGTGAGTGCGATAGCAAATCTGCGCCATGTGGTGTGTTACTTCGTAAAAATGAAATTGATGATGGAAGGGCAAAACTGGTCAATCAATCAGACTCACGGTAGTACCTTGGTGATTTTTTCTCGTTTGTGAATATATACCCCAAGATCTGGTATGTGAAAATTCGAGATTACACAAATCTATTATGCGGAAGATGAGGTCAAGTTGAATACAGACGACTCAACAGTCTTGGCTTTGCCGCTCTGGAAGAGCGCGAGGTTGATAGCCTGCGGTAAGTTTATACTCCACGCTGCTGAGAATTGCTTATTTTGTAGGAGCGATCTCCGAATCCCGACCTATTTGAATCTTGGTAGCCCCAGAGGGGATCAAACGAGTGAATAGCGAGTGCGATAGAGATCCTGAAGGTGTATAGAAACATTGATTCGACCTACAGCAAAGCCCCAGAGGGGTCAAGCGAATGGATAATGAGTGCGATAGGAATCCCACAGATGGAAACTGCGGACGTTACCCCGTTCCATTCCATATTCGTTTGCTTGGTGCTGTCTCTACAATCGGCGAAGCAAGCCTTAAATCTTGAAAAGCGCAATTTCTGACATCGCCCGGTATATATTCCCCCGCTCCAGAGGAGCGGAATGCGAATTTGGGAAGGCAAGTTGGCAGTAGTCAACAGATAACCCAAATCCGCCATGTAACTAATTCTTTATTGATAGGCGCTGTCAATCCGCAGTACCCGCGTAATGTGTCAACCGTTTCCTTGACTAATACAATAAATTCAGGACTGACACGTGTCTGCCGGATGCATAAAACAGCGGATTTACGTTCCTAGTTAACTACGTGCGAATGTTCCTGCATTGAATCACCCATACCCTATCATTTCCCGAGTCAGGCTGGCAAACGGCGAGAAAACGAGTTGGTATTTTCCCAATGATAGGTTATAATATCCTTTAGGCAATAGGGCGACAACGCCGACCCTCAAGCCGCATGACTAAATTTTTCAACTCGATTGCTAGGCGCGCTCAATTCGCATCATGGCAACGCGGAATACGTCCATCAGAGTGAGTTGCTTGTCGCACTGATATCTTATGTCTTTACACTCTGAACTCAAGAGGTGATATGTCTCGAAAAAATGAGATTCTATTGACACTCAGCCAGATTTGTTTGGGGGCTGTAGTTGGTCTGGTTGGCGGTGGGCTGTGCCTTTTCATCTTTGAAAAGTTTTTCTGGGGAATAATAATCGCGGATCGCGTACAGCACGGATTCTGGATAGGATTATTCCTACTTATCTCTTTTGGTATAACCTATGGTGCCACCGTTGCCGGAGTCGCCGAGAGTGTTCGGTTTGCGGGACTGAAGTTCAGCGTCCATATTGGTCGCAGAGGAACGTATCAGGGTGCCTTTCTGGGAGCCCCGGCGATTGTTGCCCTCATGTCTCTACTAAACATTCAGTGGGCGGAGTTAATTCCGCAAAATCTGCTTATCTCACTTCTTTTGCCCGTGTTTCGGGTGCTCGCCTTTCTTATCTCTTTGCCGCTGCGTGTTCTACTGTTGCTTAGATGTCCTCCCGAACTTTTGTACATTCTCGCTGCGCCAATTGGTGCGATTTTGGGATACCGGCTGAGCCGGAGTACAAACAAAGAGACTGAGTCTCTCGCTGGAGATCATTGAAAATTTCGTAACTGTTTAGTCTATCAATCTGTTTTGGGAATGTTGGTTCGTCGTTTTGCAGTTTAATCCCTGTTCCTACACTATGAGCGTAATGTAGGAGCGATCAAGCGACTGATTAAGGAGTGCGATAGAAAATCCCTCTCCAGGTCGCGATTTCCTGTTGGCGCGTGAGTTCTGGACTGAACTAAACAATTACAAAATTTCTTACTACGTGGTAGGAATGTTAGCTTTCGATTGGGTCTAATCCGTGGACGGAATGGAGCGATCGCAGAATGCACTATCTTGATGAGAGTGATGACAAACCAAGAGATGAGTGCGGTGTTTTCGGCATTTTTGGACATCCGAGAGCAGCGGAGTTAACCTATCTTGGATTACGCGCACTTCAACATCGGGGACAAGAAAGCGCCGGAATTGCCGCATCAAGTAAAGAAGAATTTCACCACCATTTGGGAATGGGGCTCGTCGATCATGTGTTTGGCCCGGAAACACTGTCCAAGCTAGAAGGGTATGTTGCAATTGGACATAATCGTTATTCAACCGCGGGCAGCAGCAATCTCGAAAATGCCCAACCACTCATTCGGACGTACAAGGGCGGTCCCCTGGCAATTGCTCACAACGGAAACCTCGTAAATGCGACTCGCGTGCGGAATAATCTGGTAGATACAGGGTCAATCTTCCATTCCTCAACGGATACCGAGGTGCTTGCCCATTTGATCGCGAGGTCTTCACAGCATTACTTGGAAGATCGCGTCGTTGATGCCTTGAAGGAGATAAGAGGGGCATTTTCCATTCTCATTATGAGCAAGGGTATCCTAATCGCCGCTCGCGATCCGTACGCTTTTCGACCACTTTGGCTCGGACGGCTGAATGACGCACATGTGCTTGCCTCTGAAACCTGTGCGTTTGATGTCATTGAAGCCGAAACCGTTCGCGAGATTGAACCGGGCGAGATAGTTACCATTACCGGGGCTGGACGCGCCCCGTCATCATTCAGATTTCATGATCGCTTGCCCGACCTGTCACAATGTATCTTCGAATATATTTATCTCGCCCGACCCGATAGCCATGTTTTTGGTGAGTTGGTTAATCGTCCGAGGCGTGAACTTGGACGCCAACTAGCGCGCGAATGTCCCGCTGATGCGGACGTGGTCATATCTGTGCCAGATTCGGCGACGCTTGCCGCTCTTGGTTACTCGGAAGAATCGGGAATCCCTTTCGATATGGGGCTCTACCGAAACTCGTTCGTTGGACGCTCGTTCATGCATCCATCTCACCAGATGCGCGAACTCATGGTCAAGGTGAAGTTGAATCCGATTCGGAGCATACTCGAAGGGAAACGCGTTGCCGTGATCGATGATTCCATTATGCGGGGGCCCACTTCTCGCCAACTTGTAAAACTCATACGCGAAGGAGGGGCGCGAGAGGTTCATGTCCGTATCGCATCTCCTCCCAATCGGTTTCCGTGCTTTTACGGCGTTGACACGCCGACTCGGAAAGAGTTGATTGCGAGTTCCCATACCGTTGATGAGATACGCAAATATATTCGAGCGGATAGTCTGGGCTATCTAAGCACAGAGGGATTGCTGAAGGGCGTCAAGTCCGGCAAGGATTTCTGCACAGCCTGCTTTGATGGAAAATATCCGGTCGAATTTAGCGGTGAACAGGGTAGTCAGCTTCCCTTGGGGATTGCGGAAGATGGGGTATGATTGGTATACGAACAACACGCTAAGTTTGGAGGAGCGTCGACACACGGTTTAGCTATTGATAAGTCAGGGAGATGGTTCATGCGTCGGCGAATGAAGCGCAGCATTCGGAGCAACTATTTTATACCCAACTCGAAAACCTTCAAACAAGTGCATTCGGACCAAGGGCGGTACACAATGTATGCCCTAATTATCTGCGCGATAATTGGCATGGCGTTGAGCAAACTGTTACAACTTATTATTCCCGTTCTCAACCCGACGATTGCCCGAAGTAGTGTGCCCGATGTGGCAAATCTGGTTGCCTTCGGGTTTAGCGCAATTCTGTTGATAATCCTGCTCTTGAATATGAAATCAATCATGAAAGTGGTTGTGTCGGCAAACGAAAAACGTCGCTTAAAGGCTTTTAACGAACGACGAAAATCGAATCGGACGAATGACTGAACAAGGATTGACCTATGCGGGCGCTGGCGTTTCATTTAGCGCGAAAGAAGAAACCACTGACCGCCTGAAGCGCATACTTAGATCGACATACCGCCCCGAAGTATTGAGCGAGGTTGGGCATTTTGGAGGGCTTTTCGCACTCGGCAACTACGACGAACCTGTTTTGGTTTCGAGTACGGACGGCGTCGGTACAAAGCTGAAGATTGCCTTCATGACCGGACGTCATGACACTGTCGGATTTGACATTGTTGCCCATTGCGCGAATGATATCCTCGTTCAAGGAGCAGAACCGCTGTTTTTCTTGGACTATATTGGCACGAGCAAACTGTATCCGGACGTTGTGGAACAGGTTGTCACCGGACTGGCGGCAGGATGTCGGGAAATAGGTTGCGCGTTCATTGGCGGTGAAACGGCGGAGTTGCCGGAGTTCTACCGGGACGGCGAGTATGACCTTGTGGGGACAATCGTTGGCGTTGTGGAGCGATCTAAGGTAATTACCGGAGATGAAATACGACCGGGCGACCAGTTAATTGGTCTAAGTTCACTGGGGCTGCACACAAACGGCTTTTCCCTCGCCCGCCGAATTTTGCTGGATGTTTGTGGCTACAATCCCGCCGACCATATCTCCGATCTCGGGCTGACTCTCGGCGAGGAATTGCTCAAGAATCATAAGAGCTATGTCGGCGCTATTCTGAATCTGCGAAAGCACTGTGACATTAGAGGCATGGCGCACATTACTGGCGGTGGTTTGCCGGGCAACCTTTTTCGTGTTTTGCCTCCGAACTGCAGCGCGATAATCCGCAAAGGTACCTGGGAGATTCCGCCGATATTTGGGCTTCTCCAAGAAAAAGGGCGCGTCGAATCGGACGAAATGTACCGTGTTTTCAATATGGGAATCGGAATGGTGCTGGCGGTCGCAAGAGATCAGGTTGACGCGGCTCTTGATGTGTTGACCGCATCTGGCGAATCGCCGTTCCGCATTGGCGAAATTGTTGACGGAGAGCGTCAAGTCACATTGTCTGAAACGACTTAAACGTGCGTAATTGATCAGGCTAGCACACATCAGTACACTATTCAGACGTTATTTCCGCTGCCCAGTTGCCAACTTCAGCGTGTTCTCTAGCAGCAAGGCGCGTGTCATCGGGCCCACTCCTCCCGGCACAGGCGTAATGAACCCCGCAACCTTCCTGACAGATTCATAATCAACATCCCCGGCAGCACGATCATTAACGCGCGAGATTCCCACGTCAATCACAACCGCCCCCTCCGAGACCATTGATGCCGTGACCATTCCCGGTTTGCCGGCTGCCACGACCAAAATTTCTGCATTTCGAGTCTCCTCCGCGAGGTTTCGAGTCCGAGTATGGCAGTATGTGACGGTAGCATTGCGGTTAAGTAGCATCAGCCCAACCGGTTTACCGACAAGACTACTTCGTCCTAAGCAGACGGCGCGTTTGCCCTCAATCTCTACGCCTGTAGACTCGATTAAACGGATAACTCCCGTAGGGGTGCACGGCGCCAGCCGTTCACGGTTGATGAGCAGATTGCCCAAGTTGATAGGGCTGAGACCATCGGCATCTTTTTCCGGCGAAATGGCGTCAATCACCGCATCCCCGTCTACTCTGGTCGGCAAAGGCATTTGCACAATAATGCCATGAACATCCTCACGCTCGTTCAGGAACTGAACCTGATCGATGATTTCCGATTGCGTCGTGTTCGCTGGCATTTTGTTGACTTCCGAGTGAAAATTAACCCGTCTGCAATCCTTCTCTTTGTTAGCGACATAAATTGTGGACGCGGGGTCGTCTCCTACCTGAACTACGGCAAGCCCCGGAATGAAGTCCAGTTTTTTCACTCGGCGTCGGATTTGGCTACGAATTGATTTGGCTAACTGACTGCCATCAATAATTTCGGCTGGCATCTAGTCCATACTCCCGTGATGAAAATTGTAAATGATTAGTTCACCGATTCATGTTACCGATGTTGGTTCGTGGTTGAGCAATTTATTGCACTTCCTTCGTACCGTGCGAATTATATCACATTCTAGCACGTCTTTTTGAGGTCTTTTTTCCCAATTCGCACTAGGTATCGTTCTCTAATTTGAGTGATTGTACATCTGCAGGATTCGAATACGGTTCGAGTTATTTCGCTATAACCCCCTTGAAAAGATTCCATCTTGACATATTAACTCAATTTTGGGATAATCGGATCCTGAGAGAGCATCGTCAGAATACGGAGAGATACGAAAGGAAGGGTATGATTAATGATGCGCGTTGGCGTTGGACAGAGCCAGAAAACCGTTTTGGCTGATGCCCTTGAAGATGCCACCACGATTGCAATGGGTAGTGCGCAACTGGCGAAGGCAGATTTGGCAGTTGTTTTCGCAACGGTAGATTATCAGGCTGACTACGGGGGACTTTTTCGCACGATTCATGAGATTTCGGGATGTGACCATCTTGTCGGCTGCAGCGGAATGAGTGTGCTCACTTCGGCGGGAGAATTTGAAGGTGAACCTGCCGTTGCTGTGCTTGTCCTACGGTCGGACGATGTTTCCGCAATGCCCTTCTTGGTTTCATCGGATGATTCCTCAACGATTGGGCCAGCGATACGCGAGTGCATATCGTCCAAGTTTCGCGAAAACTCGCTCCTGGTTGTGTTACCGGATGTACGCTGTATTAGCCCTGAAGCGCTTGTGCATCAACTCGGCGAAGATGGAGTCAGACTCCCAATTGTGGGAGCAGCAGCTTCGGGCAGCCCGGACGGTCAATACATTTATGGGTGGCATGATGAGGAGGTCGTAGAAGCGGGGGTTGCGGGGCTGTTGCTGACGGGTGCATTCCATACCGAAATTGGAGTGGCACAGGGCTGCCAGCCAATTGGTCACGCACTGCAAATCACCCGTGCGGAGGGGAACGTCATTTACGAAGTCGACGGCAGTCCTGCACTTGACAGTCTGCAAGGGGCACTTGAATCCTTGACAGCCGACGATCTTCGTCAATCAGGACGTGTTGTGTTTATAGGCATTGCAATGGATAAGGAAAATCCGGCGCCTCGGCGTGGTGATTTCCTCGTGCGTAATCTGGTCGGTTACGACAAGGAAAGTGGCGCGATCGCTGTATCTGAAGGCGTGTCGGCAGGTCAGCTAATACAATTTCACTTGCGAAATTCATCCTCCGCGAATAAAGAGATCCAAGAAATTGTCCTTGATTTGCACGAGCGAACACGCGAACGTCCGCCAGCTTTTGGAATGTATTTCAACTGCTTGGGCAGAGGGAAGGGACTATACGGGAAGTCGAATCACGATATTCAGATTATCAAGCAGAGATTTCCGGATCTACCGGTTATCGGTTTCTTTGGCAATGCGGAATTTGCTCCAATCGGCGGGCGAAACTTTGCCCATGCCTACACCGGTGCGCTTGTACTCTGCTCCGAAGGGTGATATTACGGTCATACACTCGCCCGATATCGTTTTGGATTAAGGACAATCCAGATCGTATCGTTCACCACGGTGCAATAGAGAAAACACACATGAACAGTAGTAGGAAGATTCAAGTTGTGATCGTTGGCGCCGGTATTGTTGGCGCCGCAATCGCTTACTGCCTGTCACGTCGCGACAATGTCAAGGTAACAGTTCTAGAAAAGTCCGAACCGGGGTTGGGTGCATCGGGGCACTCCTTCGCTTGGCTGAATTCCTTCGGAAAGGATCCGGTAGGCTATCACAATCTGAACTGTCGCTCCATGGACATGTGGCACCGGTTTGCCCACGCACTTGACCGAGACATTGGGTTCAAGTACGGCGGACAACTCCGATGGGAAAACACCGACGAGGGAGCACGGGCATTGCGCCAGCGTGTCAAACGGTTACAGGAACGGGGATACGCCTGTCGGACCATCACCGCGGCAGAGATGCGCGAACTCGAACCCGGATTATTGCCCGGTACCGTAAAAGCAGCATCGTTGTCGCAAGCCGATGGTTGCGTCGAGCCGCTCAAAGTTATCGAAGCATGTTTGGAGAAGGCGCGCGAGCACGGAGGTGTCGTGCAGACACGAACCCCTGTGACCGGCATGTCCGTTCGAAATGGTTCAAACACAACACGTCAAATAAATGTACTAAAAACTCCAAGTGATGAGATTGATTCCGACGTTGTAGTGCTGGCGGGCGGTATTCACACGACGCAACTTGCCGCTATGGCTGGAGTGTCTGTCCCGCAACAGGAGAGCCCGGGCGTTGTTGTTCGCACCACTCCCTGTCCTCCCCTGCTACGTACCGTATCCGTTATCCATGCGCCAAAGATTGATGTCCATCGTCGAGATGTTCACCTGCGACAAACATCGGACGGGACACTGGCGATTGGTCAAGGTTCCCAAGAGAGCCTTAATCGCGACGATTCACAAGAACATGCCGACGAATTGCTTGACCGGGCACGACACTACCTCCCATCAATTTCCGATGCCGCTGCGATCCCCGTACCAGTCGGTTATCGTCCAATGCCGGTTGACGGTTTCCCGGTGCTTGGGTTCGTACCATCCGTACCCAATCTCTATATTGCGTTTATGCACAGCGGCGTCACGTTGGCTCCGTTAGTAGGCGAATTGGCAACACAAGAGATTGTTGATGGCGCGCGTGTTAAAATGCTAAATCCGTACCGACCTGAAAGGTTCGGACAAGCCGTCTAAAAACTTGATTGTCGCAGAGTTCTTGTCAGGTGGTTACTCAATTTAGATTGAGGTCATTTCAACTAAGGATTATACATGGGGCACTCACGAAATTCGGTTTGTAGGAGCGATCTCCAGGTCGCGACCCTATATGCGTGGGAGGGCAAGATGCCCTGCCAACGGAAGTGACACCTCATTGCCCGCATTAGTTCTATATGTGTAAAGATGGACGTGAATGACTATAAGAGCATAGGCGAGACCTTATTATGAATATTGGGTACGAGGTTTATGAAAATTACCTCCAATCCTTCTGCAGCCGTCTGAAAGCATCCTTTGGTAGTGAGAGGATTCTCTCGGTTGCACTTTTCGGCTCCGTTGCGAGAAGGCAAGCCCGATCGGACAGCGATATCGATCTCTTGGTAGTCCACAAAGAAGTGGATTTCAACCCGGTACACCGATCTGTCGATATTGTTCTTGCGTTAAGGGAGGAAAACGAGTATAAGCGCCTTATTGAGCAAGAACTGAATCCGCAGCCTTCATGCATCTTCATGACCGAGCAGGAGCTTTGGGATAGACCGCACATCTTGCTCGACATTCTCGTCGAGGGCATTCTGCTCCATGACGTGGGTGTATTGAAGTCTCGTCTCAAATCACTGAAAGAGCGACTCGATGTCCTCGGATCGAAACGGGTCACATTGCCGGACGGGAACTGGTATTGGGATTTGAAACCGGATTGGAAGCCGGGTGAGATAATCGAGCTATGAACAATACCGACCTAAATGGAAGGCTAATCCAAGAGGCGCAGATGATTATGGAGGAAGCAAGGCGCGCATTCAACGGCAAAGCTTGGAATCTTGTCGTACGAAGGTCGCAAGAGGTGGTTGAATTGTCGCTGATGGGGCTTTTGAAGCTCATGGGTGTCGAATCTCCTAAGAGCCTGTTTGAAAAGTACATCTGTAGGGTGCGCACTGCGCACCAGCCTTTAAAAGCCCCAGAGGGGCGGAAGGTGTGTAGAAACGCCACAACCCCGTGAACTCAAGCCCCAGCGGGGCGACAGGTGTAGAAGAGGCGACAACGCAATCTGAAAAAACCTTCTTCACGAGTCCAAAATCGCTTTGGCTCCGATTTTTCAAACAGGTTCTAAAACACACGATGTTGGTGACACCTTCGCCAAAATTTGCACGGAGAAGAAAATTGCGATTGAGAGCGGAAAACTCGCGGAGATGCAACGGATTTCCCTTCAATTGGCACGTGATCGGGCACCTGCGTTTTATATGGAGAAGGAATATTCACGAGAACAAGCTAGCCAAGCCTTGCAGTCCGCCGAAACGGTCTTAACTGAAGCCGAAGAAATGACTCAAAGACTTAGTTTAGCCGGGTAATACTAATCTCTATTGAATTAATACGCGGAGTACGTTAATTGTGAAAGCGGCAGTATTTGAACAGACAAGTAAACTGAGTATACGGGACAAGCCTATTCCGAATCTAGCCTCGGGCGATGTACTTATCAAAGTCGATTTGTGCGGCGTTTGTGCTTCCGACCTCGCCGCCCTCAACGGGGATGTCACAGACTACTCGCCTCCCGTCGTGATGGGACATGAACTTGCCGGTGTTGTTGTCGACAGCCGACATTCTAACGTAAAGGTCGGCGACAAAGTTACGGTCAACCCGATGCTCTCGTGTGGAACCTGCGAATACTGTCAAGCCGACCTAGACAAATATTGTGAAAACATTGAAGGAATTGGACACGATATTGACGGCGGATACGCCGAGTACATGCGCATGCCGAAACACGGGATTGACACCGGCAAACTCATTTCTGTCCCGCAATCAATCTCCGCGGAAGATCTCCTTTTTCTTGAGCCTTTGGGGTGTTGTCTCAATGCGATGCGCGAGACCATTTTTGACAAGAGTGTGGCAATCTTGGGCGCTGGTCCCATCGGACTCCTGTTTGCCCAATTGACCAAAAAAAACGGCTTGCAGACGTTTGTGTTAGAACCTCTTGCTCATCGTCGCGGAGCGGCAGAGAAAATTGGCGTGGACGCGGCTATTGACATCACGGAGGAGCGCGTCGCCGCGCTTATTGAGACTACCAGTGGCGGCGTAGACACCGTCATATCGGCGACGACGAACAATCAGCATGCTATTGACCTCGCGTTCAAAGTTGCCCGGCGTGGAGGCTGCATCAACTTTTTCGGACTTGCTCCCGCCGGACAGGAGATTCGGGTCAATCTAGAACACTTTCACTACATGGGCAATAAATTGATGGCGTCGTGGGCGTTCTCACGATGGAGTCTGAACGAGTCTCGCCGGATGCTTATCGGAGGGGAACTTGATTTTACCCCATTACTCACTCACCGATTTCCCGTTGAACAGGCGGTTGAAGCGTTTGAAAATGCGCGGAAACAGCAAGGTGTGAAAAGCGTTCTTACCGGCGCATGAATTGCACCAGATTGAACAGTGCGGGCAAGGCATTTGGACATATCGGTTCACTTTGAGCGTAGAAATTAGAATTACACCGTAATATTACTGGCACTGAAACTGCAGTCAATAGACATCTTGCCCAAATATACTCTACGCTGTTGGAAGTTGCGTTTTTAAGAGTCAAGAAATGGAGCATGAGTTTTGCAGGCGGTAGGAGGGAATTCCGATTCCCGACTGTCGCGATTCGGAGATCGCTCCTACAAACCTTCGGTGCACAATTGCGCAAAATTAACCGGTGCTGAGTATAGCTTGTTGTAGGTACCGTAATCTTGCTGACTAGAATAGCCATAATATTTGGTACTTTGTCGAGGAACGCCCCGGGCAAGCAATTTTCATGCACCTTGGGTTGTCAACTTTCGGTTGAATTGCTTCATTCCCCGAGTCAAGGGCTTGCTCCGATATTCCTTGATGGGCGTCAAACTGGGGGCATACAGTTTGGCGATGCCCTGATAAATACTGTCAGCCAACTTTTCTTCCCTCCCGCAACTTGCCAATATGGCTCTTCAGAGTTAAGTGTGGAAAATGAAATTATCTTGGGGCATGTTGACATTTATGTAAGGCGTGTCCATAATTCGCCGATAAGTCCCTATCGTAGGGGCGAGGATCAAGCGAGTGATTAGCGAGTGCGATAGAGATCCTTCCTCGCCCAACGGGTTGGGGAACCCAACCACTAACTGAGCGAATAGCGAAGGCGGTAGAGATCCCCTACGGAAATTGCCTCAATGTAGGGGCAACCCTTGTGGTTGCCCAACATACTGCCTCAAGTGAATCAATGTTGACTTAATTTTCAAATGTCAACAGAACCTAGGACTTACGCAGTCGAGTGCTCAATGCGCCTTCGTGTAGCAAGTCCCATTCCCACACTTGACCCTGAAGAACCGCCAATATTAGATTGACAACTTAATATGTGTGTGGTATATTGTAATATGCCCGCCGTCGTGGTGGCGGAACTTTTTTCTGTTAGCATTTTGTTAGCATTACGATTCCTGAGAACCCGCTCCGGCAAAGAAATTCTCCATTTGAGTAAATACTAACAAGCCGCTTAACTCGACGCTCCGAAAAACGAGGATCCAAGCGTTCATTGAGACAAGAGATGACCGGATGTGGAAACGTATGGAGCACAGCAAATTCATAGACGCATCATTACTTTCTAACCCGCTATCCAGGTGTTCCTCAAAAAAGTGGGGTGAAATATGTGCGCGGACTTTAGCGGACTTTAGCGAAGTGTGTCGCACACGGCTTCAAGCCGTGCCCGGCAAGGCTTCAAGCGCAATTTCAGAGCTAATTGAAAAAATCCGCTCTAATTTCGACGGCGTCACTGTAAACTAGCCCCGGGGGTCTGCTTGCCGTCGCGCGCTCCGTCAATCCCATTGATGGTTTTTGAGCATATCATTAAGCGAGTGATCAACCGAACGGATAGGAAGCGCGATAGAGATCCTGATAACGACGGCGATAGTAAGAACCTGTTTGAAAAATACAGTTGTAGGGTGCGCACTGCGCACCAGCCTCTAAAAGCCCCAGAGGGGCGGAAGGTGTGTAGCAACATCGAACCCCCACGGGCCTAAGCCCCAGAGGGGCGACAGGTGTACAACAAGTCACGGCAAAAACATGAAAAACCTCTCCTCGAATGGCAAAAAATGGCATTAGTACCCATTGTTCAAACAAGCTCAAAATCCCGATAGAAAATCCTGAGCGTAATGTAGGAGCGATCAAGCGACTGAATAAGGAGTGCGATAGAAAATCTCTCTCCAGGTCGCGATTTCCTGTCCGGCGCGTAAGTTCTGGACTAAACTAAACAATTACGTAACCCAAGTTGCCACTCTTGTAGCACGATCTGTTAGATTGTGCTTCTGGTGCGTAACTCGCGCGCAAACTGACAGTTTACGCTACGAAATCTCCGCGATTAATGGGTCATTTTCAATAAAAAACGATGGTACATGTCCATAATCTTGGAACTAGCAACTTGTGTTGATTAAATCACGGAGATACAGAGGATCACGGCAGGAAGGTAAGCAGACAAACGGGTAAACAGGTATACAGGCACATCTCCTTAATCCCTTGACTGTGCATTTGATCCTTTGGTCAATCAACACTGTGAAAAAGCCCGAAACAACCGACATTATTTTGGAAAGATGTCTAATATACTTGTACAACGATCACGAATCTCCCAACTTGAACACATAGGCACCGCATCCAAACAACTCACTCTTCTTGAGCGTAATTCGTGATGAAGACCTTAAAGGCTTTCCTTGAACTCATCCGATATCCCCTCTTTGCCATTCCGATTGTTGCCACGCTACCGGGGACTCTAATTGCGTCCGAGGGGCGAATAAACTGGCGTGTCGGGGTGACGTTGTTGACAGCCCTGCTCGGATACTTCGCGGGGATGATGAAGAACGATTACTTCCACCGGGGACAAGATGCTGTCGCGAATCCACACCGTCCGCTTCCGTCACACCGACTAACCCCCCGGCAAGTAATGATTACGGCGAGCACTACCTACATCGTCTGCGTAATTCTAGGATTTTTGCTCCACGTCAAAGCAGGGCTACTCGTGATTGCTCTTGTGATGATTTCGCACTGTTACAACGCCATTTTCAAAGAGCGCGGAGTATGGGGAAGCATCAGTCTACCAATCGGCATTGGATTGCTAAACGTATTTGGTGCGTTAGCCGTGAGCGGCGGAGTACCGCGCTTGGTTTGGTATGCGTTTGCCGCGACCACGCTCTATGATTGCGGCACGCACATTACGACAACGTTCAAGGACATTGAGCGTGACAAGAAAATCGGTATTACTACGACTCCCCTGCAGTTGGGCATCAAACCCGCGCTCGCCGTTTCCGCCATTGCAACAATCTGTGCCTTCATCGTTGCAGCTTTGCCGCACTGGTTGGAAGGCGTCAGTTGGCACTACATTCTATGGATTCTCTGTGCGTTGATTGCCACGAGTATTACCCGACTGCCGCTCTATCTGGAGGCAAACGAAAAGAACGGTTATCGCGCATTGAAGGGTTCCATGATTGGCGCCATCACATTTTTTCCCTGTCTAGTCGGCGTCCAATTCTCGATATGGGAATCTGCGCTAGTTATTGTGCCACTCCTCCTGGTAACGCTGCTTCTGTTGCAGATCACGAAGCGGGAAGTTTGAGCTATACTCCGCGCTGCCAGAAATTGCGTCTTCTGTAGGATCAAACGAGCGGATAGCGATCAAGCGAGTGAATAGCGAGCGCGATAGAAAATCCTCTACGATAGAGATCCACTAAACGCTTACCATCGACATAAGGTCTTGCAACTCATCACCTATCAGGAAACACACAGAAAGAGTTTGGAAATGTAAAATGCAGTACATACTGATTGCATTGCTTTCGGCGGTTCTGTTCGGTGCATCTACGCCCATAGGGAAGATACTGCTTGACAGCCTTCCGCCTTTCCAACTCGCTGGGTTGTTGTATATCGGAGCGGCGATTGGTGTTCTTCCTTTCTCAATAAGACAGAGAAACGCGAAGAAAATCCATCGGATCGGGAAACGCAATATACTTCGCCTAATCGGAGCAATCTCCTTTGGTGGAGTCGCGGGCCCCGTGTTGCTCCTGTTTGGATTGCAAAAGGCGCCGGCAGCCTCCGTAGCGATGTGGCTAAACATGGAACTAGCCGCTACCGCTATTCTAGGCTGCCTACTGTTCCGAGAATATCTGGGCGGCTATGGCTGGGTGGGGGTAATTGGCACTATCGGGGCATCGGTCATGTTGTCATGGCACGGAGGGACTATCGGCATGTATGCCCTACTGCTTGTTGCCGCAGCTAGCATCTGCTGGGGAATAGACAATCATTTGACAGCTTTGATTGACGGGATTACTCCAACTCAGAGCACATTTTGGAAGGGAGCGATTGCGGGTGGGACGAACCTAATTATAAGTGTTATACTAGAGCCGTATGGGAAAGCGGGGTGGATTCTGGCATCAGGCTTAATTGTGGGAGTTTTCTCTTACGGTTTCAGCATTAGTCTTTACATCTTGGCGGCGCAAAATCTCGGCGCAACCCGGAGTCAAATGATTTTCGCCAGCGCACCGTTCTTTGGAGTGGCTTTATCCATTATTCTGTTGAACGAGAGCATTTCAGCCATTCAAGCCGCGGCAGCCGCGATTTTAGTTTTCTCGCTGACTGTCTTGTTGCGAGACCAACACATCCATTCGCATACGCATGAACCTCTACACCATAAACATAGACACCGACATGATGACGGCCACCACGACCATGTTCATACTGACGACACAGGGGCGGTTTATCACAGTCATTGGCACACACATGAACCGATAACCCATGCGCATCCCCACTGGCCAGATATTCACCATCGGCACCGGCATTAGTCCACGTGCCGAGAGGGGCTTGGACAATGTAGAGTCTAGGCTCTGCGACAGGATAGCGCATATACCAATGAATGACTGTGGGTGAGACGCCGGTCGCCCACGACTGCGCACTATGAACATGACAACCGCACTCGAAAGGCTCGGTGTTGACGGTCACACCCTGAGCACGAGCGATAGAAGAGCACTAGACGACGACGGATACTTGCGCCTTGAGAACCTGATGACATCGGAGGAAGTCGCTGCCTTCGTCCACCGCCTTGACGAACTGGCGAAACTTGAGGGTGAAGATGCCGGAAAGGAGGTACACCAAGAGCAAGGCACAATTCGGCTGAGCAATTTGATTGACAAAGATCCGATTTTTGAGAAATGTGTGACATCACCCCAGCTTTTGGCGGCAATTCGGCACGTTCTTGGCGATTAGTTTAAATCTTCCTCGTTGAACAGTCGTGCCGCTTTACCCGGGCATGGACGACAGGGGTTGCACGCCGACTGGGGCGGAGCTGTAGCACCGGGCGACTATTTTGTATGTAACTCTATTTGGCTACTTTCCGATTTTACTCGGCAAAACGGAGCCACCCGCGTTGTACCCGGATCGCATCGCTGCGGAAAAACCGCGGCGGACGTGATGTCCGGTACAAAAACCGACCACCCGGATCAGGTTCAACTCATAGGAGAGGCTGGCACCGTTGTGGTGTTTAATTCTCACCTCTGGCACGGCGGTATGAAGAACGAAACAGACGCTCCGCGGCGAGCGATGCATTCCTATTTCTGTCGGCGCGATCAGCGTCAACAACTAGACCAGCGCAAGTGGCTCCGGAGGGAGACACTTGCTAGGCTTTCCCTCGAGAGTAAGGTAATTCTTGATGTAGCGGAGGTCGACGAAGGTAGTGAATGCATTGAGAACTTGTAACTGTTTGGTGCATTGATTGGTTCGTAGTATTACAATTCGTCACACGTCCGGTCTGGGCATATAATCCTCTATTCGTCGAAATTAGCATTGTACGTCCCTACTCGGCGTGTTCCCTGACCGCTCGGTCTGGATTGGCAAATCCAGACCGATGGACTAAACAGTTACGAGAATTTGAAACCCGAGAAGTAAGGAGGCAAACTTATGACGAAACTGACGCCCGACGAAATTAGGTTTTTTAGAGACGAAGGTTTTCTCATAAAACGCGGAATCATGGATGCAAATCTTACAGCACAGGCTCGTGAGAGATTGTGGGAAAACGCGCCGCCTGAAATTGACCGTGACAATCCCGACACATGGGTTGGCCCAATTCAGGAATACAGGCAAAAGAAGGGCGAAAAGGGGAATGATGGCGGAGGATATGGGTGGTGGTACCGCAGTATCGGCAGCGAAGAGTGGATGGCACGAATGCTGGTTGCCCATCCCCCAATTTGGGAGATAGTGGAGCAAATGCTAGGTGAAGGCGAAGTCGTTAAACCAGACCGAGTCCGGGGCATTTATTGCCGCCTTCCCGAAGGCAGTTCCCCGAGAAAACCCCTTGGTTGTCATGTCGACGCTCACGCATTTCACCTGGGCGTTGTGGGATATATTGATGATGTCGCGCCAAATGGGGGAGGCTTTACGGTTTGGCCCAGAAGCCACCGTGTTTTCTATTTCAGTAATCAGAGGCGGCATCTGAGAGACAATACAGAAAAATACACGAAAAGCCTCGAATACTTCAAGCACAGAACTCCGATCGATTGCCATGGACGAGCCGGCGATGTTGTCTTTTGGCATCACCGATTGGCGCATTCTGCAGGCACCAACCGGTCAAAAGGAATCCGTAAGGCGGTGTTGGGCGATTATGTGAAAAAGAATATTGAAAGTACAATGAACGAGCCGCCTTGTGAAGACATGTGGGAGGACTGGCCCGGAATCCCGTCAAATGGCAAACGGTAGACACTCCAAAGCAATGCTGCAGAACAACAAAAATCGATGATACGTCGATAATAGTCATCAACATTCACATTTACAAATATTATGATTGTATGTTAATGGACGATGATGATATATGTAGATACCTACAAAATCGGATCTATTCCTGTAGTGCAAACTGTATGAAGTTAAATTTTTAAATCGGTAATTCCAATTTTCCCCAGTCCCGGTAGGTGCGGTTTCTAACCGCACCGGACTTCGCCAAGAAATTACCGGATTGTTTTTTTAAACTTCATTTAGTTTGCGCATTTCACAATCTAACAGATTAACCGTGTGAATAACGAAGGATTAAATGAGCGAATAGCGATCAAGTGACTGAATAAGGAAAGATGAAACGACTGGACAAGGAGTGCGATGAGGTATTTGCGCGATAGAATTCTCACAAGGGTCTACCCGCCCCCTGGGTTGGACGCCCTACTGATACACGACACCCACCGATGTGATGACCCTGACAGAGCAGATTAAAGCCCATGCACAGAGATTGGGATTCGAGTTGATCGGCGTTACCCCTGCCGAGGAAAGTCAAACCATCCGACTCTATGAGAAGTGGTTGGAAAACGGATACGCTGGGGAAATGGGGTATCTTGAAAAACATCTTCAGTTGAAGCGCGATCCACGCCATTGCCTGCCGGAAGCAAAGTCGGTCATCAGTTTGGCAATCAATTATTATACGCTTGATCCTGCTCAAGCACTGGTCGAAAATCCTTCAAGAGGTCAAATCTCCCGGTACGCCTGGGGAGATGATTACCACGAGATTATTCGCGCCAAATTGCGTAAACTCGCAGCGTTCATTGATGAGACTGGTAGTAAAAAACTTAAGCAAAAGATCTACGTGGACACGGGACCAATTATCGAACGTGAATACGCCCAGAAGGCAGGAATCGGATGGATCGGCAAAAACACGAACTTCATTAATTGGCAGTCGGGTTCATGGTATTTTCTCGCTGAAATTCTAGTAAGCGTCGAATTGGAATACGATTGGCAGTTGCCGCGCGGAAGTTGCGGTACGTGCACCCTTTGCATTGAAGCGTGTCCGACGGATGCGATTGTTGCCCCGAATGTCCTTGATTCCCGTCTCTGCATATCCTACCTTACCATCGAGTTGAAGGATAGTATTCCAAGAGAACTTCGCCCACAGATGGACAACCTAATCTTCGGCTGTGATATCTGTCAAGAAGTCTGTCCATGGAATAGCATGGCGACGCCGGCAACCGAGCCGGGATTTCACCCTCGCGAAGAAAACATCACACCAAAACTGCTTTCCCTTATCAATATGACGCAAGCCGAATTTAGCAAATGCTTTAAGAATAGTCCCATTAAGCGTGCCAAAAGACGTGGATTCCTCCGTAACGTCGCTGTCGCCCTCGGGAATTGGGGAAATCGGCGGGCGGTCCCGGCGCTGAAGCGCGCGCTGGATGATGATGAAGCGCTCGTTAGAGGACACGCAGCATGGGCGCTGGGGATAATTGGCGGCAAATCGGCGAAAGAAGCCCTAGATACGAGATTGCGCGTGGAAACCGAAGCCCAAGTCATAGGTGAGATCAAGGATGCGTTACGTGTGATGGAGGAATCAATATAAAGCATCGTAGATGCGAACCGACTTACGCATTGGAATGCCTGTGTACACTTTGGATGCCATGATTGATAGAACATGACCAACGGCGAATTTAGGTTAATCTGTGAAGACAATCAAACAGGTGCGAGAGCCGGTCAATTATGCACGGCGCACGGCGTCGTCGACACCCCTATTTTCATGCCTGTTGGTACGCGTGGCAGTGTCAAAGCGTGCACTCCCAGTGACCTTGATGAGGTTGGCGCCGAGATAATCCTCGGCAATACCTACCACCTCTATCTTCGTCCGGGACACCAAATTGTCGAGCAGGCGGGTGGACTGCATCGATTCATGGCGTGGCGAAAGCCAATTTTGACCGACAGCGGCGGGTTTCAAGTGTTTAGCTTGGGACCATCACGCACGATAAGCGAGGAGGGGGTTGAGTTCCGGTCAGACATTGACGGCGCGAAGCACTTCATTAGCCCCGAACGATCAATAGAAATCCAGAATGCACTCGGGGCAGACATAATCATGGCTTTCGATGAATGCCCATCGCTGCCTAACAGCTACGAATACCTCGAAAAGTCAATGGAGATGACAGTGCGTTGGGCGGCGCGCTGCAAGGGTGCACACGCCAATCCCGGTCAACTCCTATTTGGCATTGTGCAAGGAGGCATGGAACAAGATCTCCGAAAAAGGAGCATCGAAGCCACGGTAGACATCGGATTCCCCGGCTACGCTGTCGGAGGATTGAGTGTGGGCGAAGAGAAGGAACTCATGTATGAGACGCTCGCCTACACCGCACGACTGCTGCCAAAGAACAAACCTCGTTATCTGATGGGAGTCGGCACGCCCGAAGATTTGGTATATGCTGTCAGTTGCGGCGTGGACATGTTTGATTGTGTGATGCCGACACGAAACGCGCGAAATGGATGGCTTTTTACCACGCAAGGTCCCGTCCGCATTCGGAATACGGAGCACAAGACCGACTTCACCCCCCTAGACCCAAATTGTGTGTGCTATACCTGTCAAAATTTCACGCGAGCTTATCTTCGTCACTTACATCGTGAAAATGAGATTCTGGGACACTGCTTACTTACGCGCCACAACCTCCACTTCTATTTGAGCTTAATGCGCGGTGTTCGTAGGTCGATTTTGGATGGAACTTTCAATCGAATTCGAGAAGATATTTCAGCGTTGATAAAAGTCGGACAAGTTAATCGTGCCGATTGAGAGTAATTCTTTCAGCAAGCAACACTCATTTTTCACTCTATGACAGGTTTTGAATAAGCGTTCCTTCGTAGAATGGTTTCACTCCAGAGGAGTGAGATGTCAATAGAACACGATTCTTCCCCGCGTCTGCACTCCAGAGGAGTGCAATGTCGAGTGTTACTTGATAGCGCGCCATTATCCCTGTCGGAATAATTCTTTCCGCAAGCAACACTTTCTGGTCGGAGTCCCTTTCCTCGATCCAGAGGATCGAAATGTTAATAGAAGGCGACATGTCCAGATTTCCGCGCTCCAGCGGAGCGCCATGTGGTGTATTGCTAGATAGTGTTACTTGAGAGCACGCCATTATCCCTGTCGGAATAAGTCTTTCAGCAAGCAACACGTTTTAGTCGGAGTCTCTTTCCTCGATCCAGAGGATCGAAATGTCAATAGAATCGCGATGCGTCTAATCTCCGCACTCCAGAGGAGTGCAATGTGGAGTGTTACTTGATAGTAAGGAATGGAAGATAACCATGTCTGTTGGCGCGAACCTTATCAAACACGATATGTTCTGTGAGTTTAAGACGACCACTTGTCTACAATACTTGCGCTATCATGGCGCATAGCATAACCGTTCTGCGTTGAATCTCTCCGATCGGATACAAAATAAGCGCTGCTTCTTCTATATTTCTCTGGCAGTTCTATCTTTTCAAAAAATTGTTGTCTCTTCTTTTCGTCTGTAATTAGGCGCCGTTCCTTTCTGCGTGGATGATGAATCACACCACTGCAATCTAAATCATGCGATGGCCATTCACGCCACTTTTCGCCTGCGTTGTTGTAAAAAACCTTATGATTAGAATGTTGCCACGAGGTCGCGTGAATGACCTTAACCGGATTGTATTCCATGCGCGCATACGAAATATGCAGGGCATAGACAAGCAACCGGTGATTGCCGTCTACGACATGGTAAATGGACGGTAGCAACTCATCCTTTTCCGCTGCGGCTTCCTTTAGTTCCCCGCCAATTTCGGTGATTGACAAGTTCCGAACCAAGACTAGATTGTCGCCGCTGTCTATCTTTTCTCTCTCAAAAGTCTCGCCTATGGATACAAGCCTCTTAAACCAAGGCCCTGGAGCGGATTCTAACTCCCGAAAGATCCTGCTCAACTCTGAATCATCTTGATTATACCGTTGTCGGATGGATTGGAAACGAGAAAAATTTTGAACCCTGGCGGCTTCGATGGGTCTTGCGCTGTCCTTACGGAGCATTTCGCTACTCAATTCATGGACAACATACCAAAAGGGACGAGTCGCAAGACCTCTGTAAAACTCGTCGTCACCAAAACTATCCTCGGGGTTGGACGGCAAATTTGTAAACTGTAGGTTGAAGATCTCGTCCTCAGTTAGAAAAAATTCAGTAAATTCATGGTTTGTTTCTTCTTTCATTGTGTTAAGCCTTTGTAGACAGCATAATTACGATGATTACCTTCTGTAGTTGCCAAAGTTCCACTAGGTTTAATCGGAACATTGTAGCACCGAATTGCGAAAAGTTTCAAGAAGGTTGTTGATGACATCTAATCATTTCGTTGTGTATAATAATTCATACTTGAAGCGCTACGGTAACTCACGCAGTCAACGGCTAATTGCCAATGCGAAACATCAAGCTGACAATTGAATACAATGGCACAAATTATCACGGCTGGCAGATTCAACCCAACGGCATTACCATCCAAGAAACTATTCAAAACGCGCTCGCGACGCTGACCAAAACGCATACTCAGATTATAGGCGCGGGCAGAACAGACACTGGGGTACACGCCGCAGGCCAGGTAGCTAATTTTTTTTCTGATTCCGATTTGTCCCCAGGTTCCATCCGGAAAGCGTTGAATTCAATACTTCCTGAAGATGTTGTGATTACTGATGTCCAAGATGTTCCAACCGATTTTCACGCCCGCTTCAGTGCACGAAGCCGAACCTACCGGTATACCATTCTCAATCGAGAATTTCCGTCCGCATTTTTCGGCAGTTCCACTTACTTTTTCCCGCATCCAATCCATACCGATCGAATTGATGATGTCTGCAGCGCTCTGAGTGGAGAAAGGGATTTCTCCTCGTTTCAACGTACCGGTAGTGAGCGCATCAATCCAGTTTGTACGGTCTTGGATGCGTCTTGCTGGCGCGATGAAGATTTGGTTTACTTTCAAATTGAGGCAGATGCGTTTTTGCGAGGGATGGTTCGAGCGCTCGTTGGGACAGTACTTAAATTGCAGGCGACCTCGAACCCAATTCATCGGCTCCAGCGGATTTTAGACGCCCGGGATAGAAGCGCTGCCGGTCCTTCCGCGCCTGCGCGCGGTTTGTCGCTAATCGCCGTGAAGTACTGACCAGCTTGGTGATGAAAACTAAAAATACCCAGTTAAATTTCGGGAACGACTCGGGGAAAAGCATCTACGGTGGTTCCCCGGTGTACATGGAGAATTTTTCATCGCTGCGGTACGCCTTGTGCATTGCGGTGTGCGTGGGCAGCATGGCGTGTGCTAAGCCGCCATCGCCGCATTCCATGGCAGATCTGCGTTCACTCCTTCAACCTTGGAACGGAATGGTGACCTACGCCGGGGTTGACTCGGGGAGAGGGTTGTTGTATTTGGGAAATAGCCTGATAGAACGTCGCCTCCGTTTGGATGGAAATGGGAGCGCGCCGCAGACAAACCATTACTACCACAAACCGTCAGGAAAGGACTATATTTCGGTTCCGTGCGACGAATTCAAGTTTCGAATTGGTGAAATCGCATTCACCGCGAACACTGAAGCACTAAAGTACAAGTCTCATGAGATTCGACAGGACGATTCAAAATCGAAACGTCTAACTGTTGAACTCGAATTTGTGGAGGGATCGGGAGAACCTATCTGTCCTGTCAAAATTCACTACGAAGTGTATCCGAATCTGCCGCTAATCCGAAAGTGGATTACCTTTGAAAATCTAACGGATTCGGCATTCTTTGTCGAGGATATCATCATTGAATCCCTGTCCTTACGTGCCGATAGCAAAGTTCAGCCCGGAGTTGTTGGAAATCGACCGGAGTCATCCGTTGATTTACAGCCATTCATCGTTGTGCATGGTACGGAAGACAATGGCGGGGTCATTGTGGGGAATGAGGCTCCGGGAATACTCAAATACTACAATCTTCCGCCCGGTGATACCGGGATCGACGTCGGTCTGCGTCCGACCTCCGCCATCAATGGGTTTGAGATTCGTGTGCCGCCTAACGCAGTAATATCGACTCCGAAAATCTGGACAATGTTATTTGAAGGCGATTATTCTACGGCTTCAGAAGCGCTCAAGCGCGTTGTTGGACAACGACTAGTATCCTCAGAAGAAGCAGTTTCTCAGGCACCGCCTATCACTTGGACAAAGATTCCGTCGGATGGAAAAATGCCAACGGGTGATTTCATCGTCGTGGATTATGACTGGAACGGAGACAATCTATCGGCTCTGCAGCGACTGGCAGAACAGGCTCGGAAGGAAGGAAAAAAATTTGGGATTCGCTTGCCAATTGCTGAGGTTGATGTCCGGTTCTTGAATCGGAATTCGTGGCGGTTGTCACCCATAACAAGTGTCGGCAGCTTGGCTACGGAGAATAAGACTATCCAAGACTCTGGTGTAATTGATGTGAACTCTTCAAGTGTGCCCAATGGGGAAAGAGTTGTTTACTGTGTTTTGAGTGGCTACGGCAATTTTCTCTCACGTGCCGTGCACGCCTTGCTTGAAGAGACAGAGGCACATCTCCTCGTCTTTGACGGTGCCATAATCGGTATGCCCGATGATGTTGTAAAGGGTTGCGGGGTACGTGGACACGAGCATTTTAGTCGTAAGGAATCAATCAGGTTGACCTATCAGTGGGTATTTGATTTTGCCGATTACTTGCGTCAGCAATTTCCTAATCTGAAGCTTGGAATTACCTCGACGGCTTACGGCGTCGAAGCGCCGGATATGGCGGTTTACAACCACTTCGATCTCTTCTTCCCTAAACCCGAATAACACGATGTTGGTAATCGGTGTATTGGAAAGCGCACGCAAATTTTCTACTTGGCAGAAAAGAGAATTGGAATAAGTTTATGATAATTTTCTTAGGGGTTGTAGGTTGGGTTGAACGGAAATCCGTTAACAATCGCTAATCTTCGAGGAGTTTTCGAGTAACGACTCTGTCTGAACGTGCCGATATTTGAGTGAAACCCAACATTAATCTTATCTTCCGCATTATCGAGCACCTAAAAGTTTAATTTCTCAGTTGGCCGTATACCTCATCATAATTGCAGCATGCCATTATCCCTGTCGGAATAATTCTTTCGGCAAGCAACACTCATTTTTCGCTCTATGACAAGTTTTGAAAAAGCGTTCCTTCGTAGAATGGTTTCACTCCAGAGGAGTGAGATGTCAATAGAACTCGATCCTCCCCCGCGTCTGCACTCCAGAGGTGTGCAATGTGGTGTGTTACTTGAGAGCGCGCCATTATCCCTGTCGGAATAATTCTTTCAGCAAGTAACACCTATGATACAATAGGGTTGGTTCAGGCATTCAAAGACGGAAATTTTCTTGGTATTTGTAAACCCGCTTGGTAGCATCGTCCGAGTTATGCATGTTTTGTTCACTGGTGGACACAGGCAAAAACCCTCGTATCGGGATTTACTGCATGGGTACCCCGTTTGGTAGACTAGAGATTCTAAGCAGAACTCCGCCTGGACCCGTTTGTGAAAGTGTTACTTGGTAGCACCCCATTATCCCTGTCGGAATAATTCTTTCAACAAGCAATACTTGTTACTACGTAGAGTCTTGGTTTTCGATTCAGAGGACTGGTATTTCAATAGAATACGATATGTACAAATTGCCGCGCTCCAGAGGATCAACGGACATTCTATAGTATGAGTGTCAAGAAAAAAGGTCTCATGTGGCATTTGAGTTCTGGTGACAATAGAACGTGTCATCGCGAAAAAGAGCAAAGATGACCCGTATGAGTTGGCGAGCCAAACACTTGACTGCTTGCCAATGCGAAAGTCCAGCCTCTCGTTTCTTGTGGTAATACGAGGCTGAAGCTGCACAATAGCGTCGATTGGATTCGGCTATCTGTATGATAGCATCTTTAGCCACTTTATTGGCACGATGAGTGGTTCTGTGGAATCCCTTTCGCTTGCCGGAGTCGTCGGAGACAGGGGAAAGCCCACAGTACATAGCCAGTTTCGCCTCGGTCTTAGATCGTTTCATATTGCATACTTCGCCCAGCAGACGGGCGGCGGTAATCACAGAAGCTCCGGGAATTGACGCGATACGTTGAATCTCCAACGATTCCTCGGCTAGCGTTTTGAGTTGCTTCTCCAACCGGCTCAGATTCTGGGCAAGCGTGAGAATTTGCTGTGCGAGTGTTTGCACAACAAGTGCCTTGGAATCAAGATGGGAGGGATAGCGATGTACAGACTCGGCAAGATGCATTAGTTTTTCGGCTGTTTGCCGCCCTAATCGGTTCTTGCTATGTTTGCCGATGAAAGCGGTTAATTCTTCTACGGACGAGTTTCGGACGTGTTCGGGTGTCGGATACTCGACAAGCAGGTGCAAGCAGGTCTTGCTGGTGACGGTTGAACATATGGGGTCGGTAACCAGTTCCGGGAAATAACTCATCAATTCACAGCGCAGCTGATTAGTGAACTGGGTTTTGGTTTTGGATAACGCCTTATATGTCCTCGACAAATTCTTGAACTCAGCACTGTGTTTCTGATGCTGATGCGCTGGAATCTTGGCATGTTGAGATCGGAGAAAGTCGGCAATCACATAGGCATCGTAGTCATCGGTCTTATGACGAGCGCCTAAGATGTCCTTATACCGATTCACTGCGGTCGGGTGCAATGGCTTGAACAGAATTTCTTCGTCAAGAAGGTATTCATCAAGTGGAGCTAGATTCCCATCATGTCCTTCGGAGGACACGATAGGTATCAACCCATCTGCCTTGAGTTGGAGCAGTTTGTCAATGAGTTGCTGGTAGTGCTGATGAGTCTGCTTAATGGTAAAGTTAGCCAGCTTGTTTTCCGCTTCATCAATGATGTACACGGCAATGTTGTAGTGTCCAATATCTAAACCGACAAAACAAAAAGCATTCATTATTCATCTCCTCTGTGGTAGAGCTATGACATTCCTATCAAGAGCGATTATCGCAACATTCTTATTGTGTCATTCGGTATTCCCAAAACGGTGGCAGTCCGTTGATAGCGACCATGCGCAGAGCGAATCAGCCATGCCGCTTTGGAAATAAGTTTACCACAGATGAGAACCGTTTCTCTCAGTTTTGTCCGTACATACATTATAGGAGTGAATAACGACGGCGATAGTAAATCCTGCGCAATGTGGTGTGTTACTTGAACGAAATGAAGTTGATAATGGAAGGGCAAAACCGATCAATCAATCTGACTCACGGTAGTACCTCGGTGATTTTCCTCGGTTGTGGATATATACCCCAAGATTTCGTATGTGAAAATTTGAGATAGCACAAATCTATTATGCGGAAGATGAGTTAATCGTATATTCTACTACAATGAGCCATCCCCATAATTAGATGCGTCTCCTTTTCCGTGTTCCTAAATCGCTTGAAAACCAATTCTAACATTTGATACAATGACGACAGTCTTAGACAATCATGAAGTTATTGTCATGCTATATGAAATATTGAATTAACCTTAGGAGAAAAGATGCAAATCGCCAACCGTTTAGGGAAAATCCCGCCTTACCTCTTCATGGAATTACGAAATAAAATTAACAACGCAAAAGCCGAGGGGATTGATGTGATTAGCCTCGCTGTGGGCGATCCGGTGGATCCCACACCGCAGCCCGTAATCGACGAACTGAGCCGAACCGCGGCTGATCCCGAAAATCATCGCTACCCGACAGACGAAGAAAAAGGGATGCTGGCATTTCGCGAGGCAGTGGCTGATTGGTACGCGGCAAGATACAACGTCCACGTAGACCCTGAAGACGAAGTCCTTGGACTAATCGGGTCCAAAGAGGGGTGCCACCATTTTATTTTAGCGGTTGTGAATCCCGGTGAAACGGTGCTGATGACAGATCCGGGTTATCCAGCATACCGCGCAAGCATCTTAATGGCGGAGGGAGAACCCTACAATGTACCCATTACTGCCGAGAACGACTTTCTGCCCAGATTGGAGGAAATCCCATCGGATGTCGCCAAGCGGGCAAGCGGGATGTTCTTGAACTATCCCAATAATCCAACAGGAGCCACTGCGACACCGGAATTTTTTGCGGACGTTGTTGCGTTTGCCAAGAGCTACGACATTGCGATTTGTCACGACAATCCATACAGCGAAGTCGTTTTTGACGGTCTAAAACCGCTGAGTTTTCTATCAACTCCCGGCGCGAAAGATGTCGGCGTCGAACTTAATTCGTTGTCAAAGCCATTCAACATGACAGGTTGGCGGATTGGCATGGCGCTCGGAAACACCGACCTAATTGGGGGCATGGCGCAGGTCAAAGAAAACACCGATTCCGGAATCTTCAACGCCATTCAGTATGCGGGAATCGTTGCCTTGACCCAATGCCAGAGCAATATCGGCGAAATGCTGGAAGTGTATTCACGGCGGCGTCAACAGATGCTCGATACATTCGGACGGCTAAACTGGGGTGATTACACGCCGCCAAAGGGAACATTTTACCTCTGGATGCCCACGCCAAATGGAATGAGTTCCATTGATTTCGCAACGCGGATCTTCGAGGAGGCGGCGGTCGTAATTACCGCCGGATCGGCTTACGGCGATTACGGTGAGGGATATTTTCGTGTAACGTTAACGGTTCCCGATGACCGATTGAATGAAGCCTTGGACCGCATAAAGAATGTTCTCTAAGCTCGACTTTGTACAAAAGTACGACGGTTGGATTGTACGGAAAGTTGCGTAAGACCAACGCCGTAGGCGGGGCATCTTGCCCCGCTGTGATGGCACTAGAAACCATTGAGACTTTTTCAATGGTCTACCAAATAGGCCAGATGGCTAAAATCTCCCCCGCTTTTCTTCAGCGTTTGGGCGACACCGCTTGTTGTATCGCTAAAATGTACAAAGTCAAGCTAAGTATTTAATCCTTAATGAAACCATCAAGCGACTAGATAGGGAGCACGATAGTAAATCCCGTGCGATAGTGAATCCTGATAGTAGATCCCGATAGAGATCCTTTTTTCTTCAAAACTCGGTTTCTTCCCAGAGTCAAAGTGGCTTCAAGGTAATGGCTGAATCCACTCATCACGAGCAACTAAGGATTGATAATCATGGCAATCACTTCATCACATAAATCACAGTTCAGACAATGTTAACTGCCGGCACCCATCACTAATCATATTTTTTTGGAAAATAAACCACTAAGTGGTTCATTCGCTAAGAATTTAATGCCTACGAGACTTGCACAAGAAACCCGTTCTACCACGCCGGTAAGTGATCAAGTGACTGAATAAGGAACGATCAAACGACTGAACAAGAAGTGCGATAGTAATTCCTGATAGAAATCCATTTCCAATCGCACCGGATGGGCGCGTAATGATTTCTCCCCTTGTATAACTGTAACAGATCTAATCGATTTACACCTCCTCTAGATTAATCGTGAAATTATGGCGGATTAAGCAGCGAATTTTCAAGACAAAGAAAATTTTTTAAGGTAATTACTTGACAAAACATAAAAAAGATGTTACTATTCGAGCAGAACCTTAATGGGATGTATTAATGAGGAGAGTAGCACGATTCTATCAGGAGGAAACGGAGGCAAATGGAACCGGAGGAAGTATTTGACACAAGAGAAGACGAGATACTCAGGGGCGAATTTCTGGACGATGAAATTCCTGAATCCCAAGATAACATAGAGTATCTACTAAGGAAGGAAGACAACGCCAAACCTGTTCAAACGGATGCTCTGAGTAGCTGGCTGCGTCAGGTCGCGCACCATTCGCTTCTGACAAGAGAAGAGGAGATTGCGCTTGCAAAGCGTATTGAAAGTGGAGACGAGTCGGCGTGCGATGAGCTGGTTCAAGCGAACATGCGTCTAGTTGTTTCTGTAGCTTCAAAATATCAGGGGCGAAATGTCCCTCTTGAAGATCTGATTCAGGAGGGAAACATCGGCGTTATGCGTGCCGCGAAGAAATTCGACTATCGCAAAGGCTTTAAGTTCAGCACGTATGCAATCTGGTGGATTAAGCAGGCAATTCGGCGGACACTTGATAACTGTTCCCGGTCTATTCGACTGCCATCTTACATCGTTGCCAAAGTCAATCGATTTGACTCAACTTATGCCCGGCTTTGTCAGGAGTTGCAGCGAGAGCCAAAGATTGGAGAACTGGCAGAAGCGCTGGAATTAACGGAAAGTCAAGTGAAGGAGATTCTGGCGTTAAATTCTGACACTATCTCGATGGAGACGCCGCTCAGTGATGAAAAGACTGCGGCTACGCTCGGTGATTTGGTTGAAGACACGTCCGAGAATCCGGAAGTCGGACCTATTGCGGACATGATTGAGCAAGACTTGGTCGAACAACTTCTCGGTAAGCTGAGCACGAGAGAGCAACAGGTCCTTAGTATGCGATATGGCCTTGAAGGCGGCAACGAAAGAACGCTGCGCGAAATCGGCGAAAAGTTGAATGTGACTCGTGAACGTATCCGTCAATTGGAAATTGAGGCTATTCATCGGCTGAGACGATTCTATGATGAGATGGGTGAATTTCGTCATCCTATGGAAGACACGCGACAACCAGCGGCTTAGTTGCGTGACCGATAGGGCGCTAAGACATGAGTAATTGAATATTCGATGATGTGGCGTTTTCGCAAGAAAGGGACTGCCTGCCTTCCTAATTGAAGGTGGTATTACAATGAAGAATCTACTGAACAAGCTACACGCAAAATCTAAGTCAGAAGAACAGGAACCGCTCCTCGCAGTAACCGATGCAGCCACGGAAAAAATCGTGTCGATTATAGAGGGCGAGGAAGTGAGTGTACAGGGATTGCGTGTAAGCATACAGGGACGCACGGCATCCGCATTTGAATACGGCTTGGGGCTTGAAACGGAGCCTGAAGTAGACGACATCGTCGTGGATGCGCAGGCATTCAAAGTCTTTGTGGATCCCAAGAGTGCCGAGAACTTGAAGGGCGCAACAATCGACTACGTGGAAGATCTCAATTCGAGCGGATTCCGAATTGATAATCCAAACACGCCGACTTGGGATAACCCGACGGCGCAAGCAATTCAAGCGCTTATTGACGATCGCATTAATCCTTCTGTCGCTGCGCATGGGGGACACATTGATCTATTGGATGTCACTGATGACTCAATTTACGTCCACATGGGCGGGGGATGTCAAGGGTGCGGAATGGCGAGCGTTACCTTAAAACACGGAATCGAAGCCATGGTTCAAGAGTCGTTCCCCGAAATAAAAAACATCATTGACACAACGGACCATGCGTCTGGCACGAATCCTTACTACCAACCCGCAAAAGGGTAGTCTTATCTGCTGTCTTATAGTGTCGGCGGTAAGCAAGCAAAAGAAGTAGATTGAACTCGTTTGTTTTCCCTCCTTACGCCGCCGCGATTTCCATTATTCTCAATATTGCTGCACTAGGAAGTTTGGCAACGCTGGTGCGGGCTGACGAGCCTATTCAAATTCGTAGGGCACTGTCTCTGCTTGGTGCGTTTTGGAGGATTTCTCGGCGAGCTCCAAGACAGCCACCACACGCCGCGCGGATTCGCCAGTCGTGAGAAGGGGTTCTCCAGTGTCGAGGTGCGCAACGATGTTCTCATAGTAGCTTGCGCCGGGACGGCCTTTGAACTCCACAATCTTCTCTTCGGTGCCCTCCTCGGTTTCCGAGAGCACCCTGAAGTGTGCAGCTTCAGAGACAATTGAGCCATGGGAACCGAGCAACTTCCATCGAGGTTCTTCGACCTTCGCTATGCACGACATCTGAACATTGGCAACCGAATTGTTGGCAAAGCGAATAATCGCCTGAACATGATCTTCGTTTGTAATGTCTGTCCATACCAAATTTGGCTGGAAAAATCCCGTGACATTAACCATTTTTTCTTCAATTATATGAAGCAACCAGTCAACGTAATGAGCTCCCCAATCATAGAAGCCCCCGCCGGAAATCGCCTTCACGCTACGCCACCAGTCCGGATTGGGTCTACCGTACCCGGCGCTCCACATTTCAATGCTAAACACCTGACCGATTACACCGCTTTGGACCAAATCACGTAATGTCCAAAAGTCCGCATCCCAGCGACGGTTATGGTGCACCGACAACATCAAGCCGTTCTCCTTGGCTGTGTTAATCATCTCGGTTGCCTCGGCAATTGTGATACACATCGGTTTTTCGACGACAACATGCTTCCCCGCTCTTAAACACTCGACTGTTACCGAACAGTGCAGGTTATGAGGCAAAACATTTGCGATTAAATCTACTGCCTCATCTGTCAAGAGATCTTCGACACTGTTGTAAGTTCTGATGCCAGGAAAGTCGTCTTCCGCCGCGCGAGTTCGTTCCTTATCAACGTCGCATATAGCGACGCACTCTATTTCCTCTGTCTCCTGCATCATGGACGCGTGCGCGCGCCCCATGTTGAATGCCGCGCCGTAGCCGATCACCGCGCCTCTAATAATATCTCCCATGCGTGTGGAACTCCCAATTCAGTATTCTGGCTTGTCAAGAATCCTTCTTCATGCTATGCTGTGTGCTTACAGCATTTGAGGTCAAACTATATTATCATGGCATCTACGACTTGTCAACGGTGCCGAATGGGAACAATACTCGTGCAATCGTATTTAGTGGTTCATTCTCTAAGTATTTAATCCTTAATGAAACCATCAAGCGAGTGGATAGCGAGTGCGATAGAGATCCTTTTTTCTTCAAAACTCGGTTTCTTCCCGGAGTCAAAGTGGCTTCAAGGTAATGGTTGAATCCACTCATCACGAGCAACTAAGGCTTGATGATCATGGCAATCACTTCATCACATAAATCACAGTTCAGGCAATGTGAACTACCGGCACCCAACACTAACCATATTTTTTTTGTAAAATGAGCCATTTAGCGAAGGAGAAACAATGGAAATACTAGATCTGCTGATTCGGTGGTTGCATGTGACCGCTGCGGTTGTTTGGATTGGCGGAAATTTAATACTGGCGATGGTAATCGTGCCCTATTTCAAAAAATCGGTTGCGCAGGTGGAAAGAATCAAAATACTCACACGAATCGGCAAACAATTTGAGCCGATTGTCTGGACGTGCGTCATAATTCTCATTTTTTCCGGACTATTTAATGTTTTTCGTGCAGTCGGTGGAGACCCCGAGGTAATTGGGCAGTTCATGAGAACACTTGGCATTAAGTTGATTTTATTTGTCATCCTCATTATCCTTACGGGATTCCACAGCTTCATAATGGGGCCAAGGCTAGAACATGCCATTGAGACTCTTGGTCCAGATGTCCAGGAACTCCCTGAAGAAATTGATAAAATACGACGCAGTATGGCAATTGTATCAAGCTTAATGGGGGTTATTTCTCTTCTCGTACTGCTGGCGGCGGTTGCGCTTCGGATGGGAATCTAAAAGAATTGAAAGTCTGAAGGGCTTGAAGAGCGGAAGATTGAGAATGCCCGTCTAAATCTCCTTGAACACTCGTCCGAGGGATTCACCGCTCACATGGAGTGAGAACTCGTGCAAATAACCGAACGGCGTCATCTGAGTCGAGAATCCGACAGCCTGCAGGCGTTTTTGTGCGTCGACTAGGATTTGCCGAGCAAATTCCGGAGAGGCGCTGCTTGCAGAGAGGTGGGAGAAAGAATGAAGTACCACGTTTTTAGTGCCGAACTTGCCCGCATGCCATTTTAGGTTTTTGACCATCTTGGTTAGAACTTTACTCGATTGTTCCTCATCTTCAGCTTCGGCATGGACGAAAACCACCACGGCTTCCCTAACCCTCTCGTCACAATCTTGTTCCTCAACGGAGTCGAGTACCCTGTGGGTTGTCCTGAACCAGAATTCATGGGCGTGGAACATCAGCAGTTTCAAGATTGTCTTCCAATCGAAGTTCAGATTCCAAAACCTTCAGAGTGTCTTGCCAATAGGCAGCGGCATAATTCTTGACCTGTTCCGATAACGAGTCACGATCAAGGTAGTGTTGAATCCAATTGACAAGTCGATCGCAGGTATCGCCTATTATCTGTCCGCTTTCTGAATCATACGCAACGTCGCGTAGATTCTTCAAATCGCCGTTGTCAAAATGGAAATCTATCTCATGATATAAGACTAGGTTCACTATCAAGGCAATTGTGATTTCCCGCGCGGTGTCGCCATCTGTGTTAACGCGATATTCAGCGTCAAGAACCTTTTGAAGCGGGAGAGCCTGCATATAAGCCAAACGATTGTCAATGTTATCAAGCTGTTGGCTGACAATTGCCAAATCTGCGAGGTTTGTTATTGGGCGTGAGGAATCAACACCGTGGAGCATTACCTGTGGCGAATCAATGCCCAGTTTATGTTTGTTGATTCCGTCTAGCAATTGACGCTCCCATTCATTATACACAGGTATACCGTCAGGGGCATGGTGGGTATACGCGGAGGATTCAGGGGAAGCCAGAACCGCATTCTCAAGCGTATCGCGGCAGCGATCACGGAGTTCACTGATGAGCGTATTCCCAATCTGAAAGAATTTAACGACCTGGTTGTTCTTCAGCAATCTAACCGACCTATCCAAATCGCCGTGACTCCCATACTCCAAGCCTAAATTAACCAGCACGAACGCCTCTTGAACCTGCTGACGCAACTGCTGCATTGAGGCAACATCTTCCGTTTTCACGGTGATTAGTTTGTGTGATAGCGCGGCGATTTCTTGTCGAATTTCCTCCTCATTGGTATAGGATATTTCGCCCGCTTCATCTCCGCGAACAAGCGTCCGAGATAAAAATAGGCGCCGATCATGTTGCGCGGGAACATCAATATCGAACATTGTCCAACTCGCCCTTCTTACCTGTCTTCGCCTGAATTTCCGTTTTCAGACCTGCCCGTTCCCTCGTCAAGATCAAGATCGCTGAGATCGACTTTCTGTAGAATGTCCTCTTCTGTTGTTTCAATACCGGCAGCCTCATCTCGAGTTCGTACGCGTTCATCACGTTCATCCTTGGCGCGCTTGAGCGAGGCGGAAAGTTCCTCACCTGACGAAACGTGTTTATCTACGGCGAATAATTCATAGAGCACGCGGGTAAAAAGATGCTCATCCATTTCCCAGAGGGTATCCATGATTTCCCGAGCGCGCTCGTCGGCATACTCAATTTCAGCCGAGGAAGGGTCGACCACGCCACTTTCGATCATGAGTGCGGCGAAATCGGTTTTGAGTTCGATTCTACCTTGAAGTAGAACAGCGAGAATTGCGACATCAATATGGGTTAGAAGATTGCTAATTTCATCGGGATCGCAGTTCGATAACTCAAAAAGCCAAAGATCTACGTCTCGCTTGTTGATCGTGCCGTTGCGCCACACAGAGAGGTCAATCACCTCCTCAAACTGTTCGGCTGACAGACACGGCAACAGCACTGACGCTAAACCGGTACCTATCATTGTGTTCAACACTTGCAACACCTGTTCCGTCGGGCTTCGCTGAATTAACTCGGTGCAGTCGGGGACAAGGTAATATAGTCTTTCCCGTTCCTTTGGGTGTGGCGTTGAAAGAATAATCTCTAGTTGCCGTTCCGTTGGATGGCTTTGGAACAACGCTTCGGCTTCCGCAAGCGGCATTTTAAGCAATGATTGAGCTTCCAAACGTCGATTAGCGAGTTTTGCAGTGCTCACGCTGACTATTCCTCCAATATCTCACTCATCGTTTAGCCGGGTGAATCTTCTGAATTGCATCCACCAATTTCTCCGAACCAAACCTAACCACATCCGTTGCAGGTAACCCTGTCTGTTCCTCCACATCTTGAATAACCCTCAACGCTTCCATCTCGGTCAAGTCAAAACAGTTGAGGGCAATCCCAATCACTCTTGCGGGTTTGATTGGCTTCGCGAGCATTTCATATTGTTGAATCAGATGGTTGATTGGGGGTAAGGGTACAGTGTATCGGGCGACAATTTTTCGCGACGGTTGGTGGCAAAAAATCATGGCGTCTGGCATCGACCCGTGTAAAAGGCTCAACGTTACTCCGGAGTAGCCCGGATGAACGAGCGAGCCTTGTCCCTCGACAATTAACATATCTCGGTTCTCGGCGCCCTCAAGGACGATGCGCTCCGCGGCTCCAGCCGTAAAGTCTGAAACAACGGCATCAATTGCGATCCCCCAGCCCCAAACCATAATCCCATTTTGACCGGTCGGACCAAATTCGGCGTTCAATCCTGCCTTTTGTAGCGCATTTGTAATCTCGATTCCAGCCAACATCTTACCAACGCGACAATCCGCACCTACCGTCAAGGCGACGGTTGCATCAACGTCGTTCGCTTTGCATGTTGCAACAGGCAATTCTGAAGGCGGCTTGCGTGCATCCCAGAGTACGGCATCGTGACGCTTCGCATGCGCGGCGAGGTTGGCGTCGTCGCTCAGAAATTGGTGGAGTCCGCTCATGACGTGCATCTTGTGCTCAATTGCTTCATATAGTATATCTCTCCACGCTTGGGGCAACTTCCCGCCCGGTGGCGAGATACCGATTGCCAACATTGTTGGTTGGAACTTCAAGGCTTCCGACAGACTGGCAACGACAGGGATGCCTTCACCAATCTCAAGCACTTCGCTTACGTCTTTTCCTGCGTTTTCACTGTCAATTACCGCGACGACATTGTCAGGCAGGTAACGAACCAAAACGGTAGCAGTTTTGGACTCGAGAATACCGAATGACCCTTCGGCAAGGATTACAATTCTTTGATCTCTCGGTTGTACGCGTGTGTCCATAAAAGCCTCCAGTTGCATGCCCAACTACGATCTGATTAATAGATCCGCAACAGAAAGGACTGAAAGTACCAAACTAACCGTTCCGTTCAAGGTAAAGAAAGCAAGGTTAACACGGGAAAGATCATTCGGTCTAACAATTGCGTGTTCATAAACCAAAATCAGCGCTACAACACCGACGCCAATCAGGTAAAGCATGCCAAGATTCGTTAATACGGCAAGTCCAACGAGAATCACGATTGTTATCAGATGAAGTGCGGAAGAGAACCGTAGGGCCCACCGAATTCCAAAGCGCGCCGGGATTGAGTGTAGACGGTTTTTTCGATCGAACTCAAAATCTTGACAGGCGTAGATGATGTCAAATCCTGCTGTCCAGAGAAGAACAGATAAACCGAGCAACATCGGTGCCCAGTCAAATCTTCCTTTGACGGCAATCCAGGCGCCAACCGGGGCAATCGAAAGGGACAAGCCCAACCAGAAATGCGATAGTGACGTAAAGCGTTTTGCATACGAATATCCGAGGGTGATTCCCAAAGCAAGTGGTGATAGCGCAAAGGCAAGCGGATTGAGTTTGTGCGCCGAATAAACGAGTAGTGCGGCAGAGACCGCTGTAAAAATCCACACCGAACCTGTAGTTATCAGTCCGGCGGGGATAGCTCGCATTGACGTTCGCGGGTTCTCGCCATCAAGCTTTGCGTCAACTAGCCGATTAAACGCCATTGCGCAACTACGGGCGCCTACCATTGCCAATAGAATCCATCCACATGTCTTCCAAGGGGGAAAGCCGTCCGAGGCGATGAACGCGCTCATGATTGCGAATGGAAGCGCGAAAATCGTGTGTTCAAACTTAATCATATCAAGGATGATTTTCAATTTGCGAAGCATCATACTGTTAACTCGCGTGAAGGGACTGTCTGTTTTCGTAACTGTTTAGTCCCTCGGTTTCTGGAGTCGAGTACTGTAAATCTAGACTGCTTTTTTCCCATTTTCTAGGCTGATCTCGTGTGGATGCTCATTTTTCCGGTTTGTAGTGGGGATCAAATGAGTGAATAACGAATGCGATAGAGTTCCAATAGAGATCTCTCTTCATTACCCGTCCTATGGCTCTTGGGGTTTTACTGACCACTAATCACTAGTCACTAATCACTTACCTGTTTTCTTTCCAGCGTTGGATAAGACCGGAGTCAAGCCCAAATTGGTCAAGCAGTTTCGTGATGACAAAGTTAATCTGATCATCAACAGTTTCCGGAAAGTGATAGAAGCCGGGCATGGCAGGCAGAATACAAACACCGAGTTGTGAGAGCTTGAGCATGTTCTCCAAGTGGATTGAACTCAGAGGAGTTTCGCGCGGAAGAAGAACCAGCTTGCGCCGCTCCTTAATACAGACATCAGCCGTGCGATGGATGAGGTTCCGTGAAATGCCTGCCGCGATTGATCCAACTGTTCCCATGCTACAGGGCGCGATGATCATGCCATCGGTTCCGAATGAGCCACTGGAAATTGGCGCGGCAATGTCCGATGGGTGGTGGTAAACTATCTGATCCAAAGGACGCCCCAGTAATGACTCGATTTTGAAATTGTCAAGGTCTACTCGAATTTGGAGCTCTTCCCAGAGGGCTCTCATGCCTGAGTCGGAAATGGTGAGATGAATCTCGTAGGAATCCAGTCGATTGAGGATGTCTAGCAAGCGCACTCCATAAATGACGCCGCTCGCACCGGTAATTCCAACCACTAGGCGTTTCAACAGACACTCCTTGAGCAGGGTTATTTGCTGTACACTGTTGGAAATTGCGTGTTTTTAAGCATCTGCCAAGTAGGCGCGGTTTCCAACCGCACCGATGCTCCAAACCTGTAGGATCAAGCGGCTGAACAAGGAGCGCGATAGAGATCCGCTCCCCCCTATAGGGACTAAAGTTAGAAATTTCACAAGGGAATATCCCCGCAATACTAAGCGAAATCTCTTAAATTAATCCGTAACTGTTTAGTGCATCGTTTGGTTCGTGGTATTACAGTTCGTCGCACGTCCGATCTGGGCATGTAAGTCCCCGATTAGCCGAAATTTGCATTGTACTTCCCTACTCGGCACGTTCCCTGCCCCTGCTCGGTCTGGATTGGCAAATCCAGACCGGTGGACTAAACAATTACATCAATTCTTATAGGGCAATTCATTGCCCGTCTCATGGCTCTGGGGTTTTACTGACCAGCAACGGAGCGGATAGCGACAGCGGTAGAGATCCACTAAACACTTACGACTCGGGACACCACTTCTAGGATCTATGTGTTTTGGGTTGTGCAGATTGCGTTTAGGCGCTCCATTGTTCGGTCATGCACACAGCGGCTGCGGTTAATCGCCAACCAGCCACTCCTTGAGGAAATCGTCTGCGTTTTAGAACGGAGCAAGGTTGCCCGAAGCGTCAAATTCAAACGGTTTCGCTTCACCGACAATCTCAAGATCGCTTCGTAGTTTCGCATCCTCAATAAAGGCTTCGGAAATATCCAGAGTTGCTAACGTGAGTGTGCTTTCAACTCGCGCGACTTTCGCTTCTCCGGGAGGCGTCAGCCCAATGGTGTTTAATGCGACCTCAAGGGCTTCTTTATCTGAATCGTAATAAAACGGAATTTTGGATTTTTGAGGTCCCAAACCCGTGATGCCGTTCATGTAAGTAGCGTATCGATCCATCTTCTCCACTAGCCGCGTTGTCGTAAAGTCTGCCAGACCGACTCCCGTGGCGTTACCGTTGCTCTCTTCCGTTAAATCCCGAACGAAGATACGCAAGATTGCAGGCTTTTCAGGTTCAGGCTCAAAGTTCTGCATCATCCTGCCGATGATGTTTGTGTCCATCCCGGTACCACTGATGTTTTTCCCCATCCAATCTATCACCAATAGGTCGAGCGTGTCGAACGGCAGCCGCCCCATCAGAGATTTCGCTTCCACTAACAATTCGCGCTCCCGCCTGAAGAGTTCATTCGGGCGCATCGCGGCAACTTTCGCCGTATGTTCATGCGCGTTTTCGACTAACCCCAAGCCAAAAACGATTTTCCCCGTATCCAACATCAAGCTGCCGACAGTTAGGATGACATGTTCAAACCCGTGATGAAAAAAGGCGCGGTGATACATATTGGCGCCCCTTTGCTTACCTAGCCCGATTGCCATCATCTTCAACAAGCCGCTCTCAATAGATCCCTTGAAATCTGTATGCGCTTTTATACGGTTCAACGGAACGATGCCATCCGCTTCGGCGGCGTTTCGATCGAGAAGAACCGGCAATCCGTCGGCTGTTTTGCCAATTTCCACCGTATCCATTGTGGCTTCGATAGGCGCACCGACGGTTTCTTCGGTAATCCCGTAATGTGCCAAGACATCGCGTTGTCCCTCCGCCGTCGCGCCACCATGGCTTCCCATCGCTGGCACCACAAAAGGTTTCGCTCCCAGTTCTTTGAGATAATCTGCCGTCGCTTTAATCACGATATCAATATTCGCAACGCCGCGGCTCCCACCCGTAATCGCGATTCTATCGCCTGCCTTCACCAGTGATCCCGCTTCAATCTCATCCAACTCGGCTCGCACCGCCGCCGGAATGTCCGCGACCACCGGCGCCTCAATGTGTTGCTCTATACGTACCATTTTAGGTAATGCCATAACGTCCGCCTCCTTCTATGAATGAATTCAAACTATCATGCCTTTCTTCTTGCTACATGTTACCAAAAACCGGAATTGGATTGCAAGTCAAATGCAGGTGCGAGCCAAAGAAGACGCATCTAATTTTCTGCCTGACAAAAGGGAAATCAGGCTAAGTTTGTGTTAATTTTCTAAGGATTGTAGGTTGGGTTGAACGGAGTTCGTTAATGATCGCTAATCTTACAGGAATTTTCGAGTGCTCACTTTGCTCTGAACCTGCCAAAATTTGAGTGAAACCCAACATTAACCGTAAATTCTACCGCCATGAGACATCCTCTATAATGAGATGCATTTCACCTGAGGTGCGAGCAAAGTAGGATTGAGGTAACTGTTAAGTCTATCAATCTCTTTTGGGAATGTTGGTTCGTCGTGCCGCAGTTTAATCCCCGTTCCTACGCATGAGCGCAATGTAGGAGCGATCTCCAGGTCGCGATTTCCTGTTGGCGCGCAAGTTCTGGACTGAACTGCACAATTACGGATTGAGTTTACTTACCGTCCGGCGCAGGAGAATTTCTGTTGTACCGCTTCCCGACCTGTGCTAAACTCCATCTGTGACAAGGACATCTTTGTTCGGAATTGTCTAGGCAGCACTGAGTCCATCACATGAAGTCACAGCGGGAGAATCGGAATGATGGCAATGGAACTCGGCGAATGGGTACGCGATGCCCGTCAGCGAACGTTGGATCTTGTTGCAGATCTTGACGACGAACAACTGAAGGGCCCCTACCTTCCCATAATCAATCCGATGCTCTGGGAAATCGGACATGTGGCGTGGTTCCAAGAGAAGTGGGTGCTGCGGCATGTATGTAAACGGGAACCGATTCGGGAAGATGCGGACGCTATTTGGGATTCGATTGCCATTCCTCACACGACCCGCTGGGATCTCCCGCTACCCTCCCGCGACGGGACAATTTCGTACATGTGTGATGTTCGTGACCACGTCATAGAGGCGCTTCAGAGTGACGCGCATTCTGTACAGTTATCGTATTTTGTGCGCTATACGACGTTCCACGAAGATATGCACAACGAGGCATTTACTTATACACGGCAAACGTTGGCATACCCGCCGCCACGATTTTCGGACGCCGCTGACTTACAGGCGCCAATCCTTCAGACTCATCCAACCGAAGGTGATGCTGAAGTCCCGGGCGGCGCATTTCTCTTGGGGGCAGCCCAAGACGAACCGTTCGTTTTTGACAACGAAAAATGGGCGCACGCCGTGGAGATTGAGCCATTTGCAATCGGTCGAACTCCTGTGACGCAAACGGACTATGTGGCGTTTGTCGAAGATGATGGTTATCGTCGCAGCGAATTTTGGACGACCGAGGGCTGGAAGTGGCGAGAATCGGTAAACGCCGAACATCCGGTGTATTGGCAAAAAGACACCGATGGAGCGTGGATCCGACGGCATTTCGATCAGTGGTGTGCGCTTGAACCGAACCTGCCGATCATTCATGTCAATTGGTATGAAGCTATGGCGTACTGTCAATGGGCGGGACGTCGTCTGCCGACAGAGGCTGAATGGGAATTCGCAGCCGCGATGCAACCAAAGTCGGGTGAAAACGTGATGCCATTGAGGAAGCGGAGTTTTCCCTGGGGAGACGCAAGCCCATCCTCAGAGAGCGTCAATATGGACTGGCGGAATATGGGCTGCATTGATGTCAGCGCACTTCCTGAGAGCGACAGCGCGTTTGGATGCCGCCAGATGATTGGCAATGTCTGGGAATGGACAATAGACGACTTTCAACCCTATCCGGGGTTCGTAAAAGATGCATACGAGGAGTATTCCGAACCTTGGTTTGGGACGCGCAAAGTTCTTCGCGGCGGATGCTGGACGACACGTTCGCGAATGCTAAGGAATACGTGGCGTAATTTCTATACCCCGGATCGGCGAGATGTATTGGCGGGATTTCGCACGTGCGCCTCGTAGCGATTCACAATGACACGACTCGCGTTACTTGGCTATGCAATCCTAGAGGTTAGAATCTAGGGACATTCGTACATAAATAGAAACGTTATATTTCGAACTCTTTCGTAGGAGCGATCTCCGAATCGCGACCTGTCGGCAATCGGAGTCGAGATTCGGAGATCGCTCCTACAGTTGCAATGGAAGACCACAAATCTAACCATGAGTTAACTCTCAGAATCCGTAATGCTGGCAGAGTCAAACCTGAACGGCCATGAAAATATGCATAATAACGCCAGCCCCGGCATATTCACGCACGGGAAATCGCGTGGCGGCACTTCGATGGGTTAGGCTATTGCGAGAGCTCAATCATAAGGTGGTTCTCGCTCAAGAGTATACGGCGCAACGGTGCGATTGCATGATTGCGCTTCATGCGCGTCGGAGTCACACGTCCATGGTGCGATTCCGAAAGAGGCATCCAAACTTGCCGCTGATCCTCGCATTGGTAGGCACGGATCTCTATGGAGATATTCACACGGATGCGTCGGCACAGGAGTCCTTGGAGTTGGCGGATCGCTTCGTCGTGCTTCAACCGATGGGGATACGAGAATTGCCCAAGCACTTGGTTAACAAAGCGCGAGTCATTTACCAATCAGTGGAGCCTCCGCCCGGGAAATTCACCCCAAAGAAAAATGTGTTTGAAGTGTGTGTAATAGGGCATTTGCGTCCTGTAAAGGACCCGTTTCGGACAGCCATGGCAGTTCGGTCACTGCCTTCATCGTCCCGTATCGGTGTCCTGCACGCGGGGGCAGATCTTAGCGGCGACATGGAACAAACCGCCCGTAGGGAGTCATCGCTTAATCCGCGCTATCGCTGGTTGGGCAACCTCCCGCATTGGAAGTCGATGCGTCTACTTGCCCGCAGCAGACTTCTCTCCCTAACGTCGGAATCGGAGGGTGGGGCAAATGTCGTTTCCGAGGCAGTAGCCTGCTCGGTTCCGATTGTCTCGTCCCGAATTTCCGGCTCAATTGGACTTCTAGGCGAAGATTATCCGGGCTACTTCACCGTTGGCGATACCCAAGAGTTGGCAGCACTGCTTGAGCGAGCCGAGGCCGATGCGGGCGTTTACAACAGCTTGAAGGCGTGGTGTGAGAAACTGAAGCCGCTTTTCGAACCTGCGCATGAACGCCGACGCTGGGATGAGTTGCTAAGGGAATTTCATTGACATTTTTTTCAGAAATTTTATCAATTTGGTATACCGCAAACGGCTGGGACTGCCAGATTGTACAAATTCGACGATGTCACGACGTGGAAGGCGCCTAGTCCCATTTATCCACCCTTCAACGAAGAAGGGATTGTCAGTTATCGGTGTAGTCAGAGCGAAAGGAGGAAATCATGGTTGAATGTATCACGCCGATATTGCGTGTTAATAACCTTGCCGCAAGCATTGATTACTACGTGAACAAGCTCGGTTTCAAGAAGGACTGGGACTGGGGCGACCCGCCGGATTTTGGGTCTGTCTCACGCGACGGTTGGGCCATCATGATGTGCCAAGGGGGACAAGGCAACGCGGGAACCTACATTTGGATTGGTGTCGAGGATGTCGATGAGTGTTACGAAGAGTTTAAGCTGAGCGGGGCTACGATTCGAATGCCGCCAACTAACTCTCCGTGGGCGTGCGAAATGATGGTGGAGGACCTTGATGGTCATGTGCTGCGGATTGGGTCAGAGCCAAAAGACGAATGAGTTCATGTCAATTCATATGAATGGGGATCGACTTATGGCAACCAATGAGCCGGAATGGAGAAAAGTAGGGGATATCAGCGAAATTCCCGCAGGCGGAGCCAAAAGTGTGGCGCTTGACGAAGGTCGTACCATTGCGCTGTTCAACGATGCCGGGAAAATTTACGTGACCGACAATCAATGTCCGCACATGGGTTATCCGTTAACGCGAGGAGTGATACGTCACGGAATCCTCACCTGCGATTGGCATGGCCGGAGTTTTGATCTGGAAGCGGGAGGTTGTTTCAACGTCGAATGTGATGATTTGCAGACTTTTCCCGCGCAAGTGCGAAACGGTGAAATCTGGCTCCAGGTCGGTGACTTCACGTATAAACGTAAAAACGAACATCTCCGCTTGCTCTGGGAAGGTCTGTTAAGCGAAGATCGATGGACGATGTCAAAAGCCATCGCTCTGTTGCTAAACGGCGGTGTCCCTGAGGAAGAAATCGTGGAAATAATTCTTCGGCATCTCGGACGGCACATTGCAAGTTCGCATGGCGCCGAAGGGGGCCATGACGTATCTCGGTTGATTAACGGTCTGAGTATTGGACGGAGATACGGCGACGCGGATCGATTAATTGCTATCACGACCGCGGCCTGCTCTGCCGCGGGCGGAGCTGACGAACGGCTTGAGGTGCTCACGTTGCCTCAACCTGTGTCCTGGGAAAACATTGAGGGATGGGTGCGTATGTTTTCTCACGATGGTCAGTCCGGGCGCATTGAGCGCTGTCTTTTCACCGCTCACCATCTTGGGGCTACCGAAAAGATTATTCCGCTGCTATTTGACTGCGCTGTTCAACCGCACTTCCTCGGCTTTCCCGATAACGTCATTTCGCTCGGATACCTTTCCGAGGTGATTGATGTATTCGGTTGGGATAAGGCAGCCGAGCTAATATTCAATCTCGGCGCTAAATTGGTTGGCCGCGGGCGTGGTGAACCGCAGCGATTCCGCAGAGATGCCGTGCGTCTCATGACGGACATGACATCATCTACTGACTCGGCAACGCCGGACTCGAAGGCTGGTTTTGATGAGAATGACTTCGTGAATGCATTGACCAGCGTGAATATCCAACGGTCGTTTGAGGCTGTCGATAGCGCGCTGAAAACGAATGTCAAGATAGATGAACTCATTACGACACTGGTGCTCCTCGCCGCCGATCGAATGGCACGAACCCCGGTAAACGTTGACGCGGGTTGGCCCTGCCTGACGACGGAACTCAACCTCGCCGCTTCGCTGCGCACCGCGCAACATATTGGTGGAGACAAGGTTGCCGCAAAGGGAATCTTCCACGCCGCGTGGTTGACTTTCGATAATCGCTGGCTCAACATTCCGCCGCGATCTCTGAAAGAACCATTAGCGGGAGAAAAGCTGGATGTGGCAAGCGAAGATGCGGGTATACAACAAATTGTCAATTCCATCGAAACCCTTGATGTTCAGGGAATCGGCGGACAAGTGATCGCCTATCTTAATGCCGATTATTCGGGTAGCCGACTGCTTCAGGAGATGGGGCGAGCCATTCTATGGAACGACACTGCAAGCGATATCCTACCAACTTTGCGAACGGTCTTCGAGGAATGGGAGAGGTGTGCCGGTCATCCCGCACGCAACCAACTTCTTGTTGCACTGGCTCGTTACGCCACCGACATTCGCACAAACAAAGACAGTGAGTCTGCCACAATCACGGCAATGCGATTTGCAGAAGGCAAGACAACGGTGGAGGTGTTCGAGGATTAAGTCATTTCCAAACTCAATCACTAAGTTTTTTATCCGCGAATCAACGCCAAATTTCGAAGGTATACGCACATAGATATACTCCGCGCTGTGAGAAATTGCGTCTTCTGTAGGAGCGATCTCCAGGTCGCGACCCTTGTACGAGGGAACTCCGATTCCCGACCTGCTAGTGCTACGTAAGTCCTATTAGAAACAATTATCACTGGAAAAGTATGCGCAATAATACCCAACGCAAAGTATAGATTTATTATATTTCGCGTGCTAGTAGGAGCGATCTCCGAATCGCGCCTCCGACACCTCTCCAATTTTTGAGTGATTCTCAAAGATTCGTGGACACTCTTCTTCAATATTTTTACTTCACGTTGCCGAGAATTGCGTGTTTTCGAGCGTCTGGTATAGTATCAGCCATGTTCAAGTGAGATCGTAGATTTCCGTACCACAATCTGTTAGATTGTGATCGGTTCTGTACGACAATGGAGATCTCATCTCCAAATCGCGACATACTGGTGCCCCTTGAGCCCTATTAGATACCATTATTACTGAGAAAACAAGCACGATAGTACCCAACGCAAAGTAAGCAACCTCCAAGAAACAATTTACATGTCAATCTAGGGCCCAACCGCTCCTGCTGGATTGGCAAATCCAGCAGGTTCTTATGCATCCATTAAGTTCCGAGTCATTCGTATCGGAGGATTGAGAATGGTGTGAAAAGAAATTTTATCTTTCGCATTATTGAGCACCTAAAAGTTTAATTTCTCAGTTGGCCGTATCCCGCATCATAATTGACAGCATGCCATTATCCCTGTCGGAATAATTCTTTCAGCAAGTAACACGTGCAGTCGGAGTCCCTTTCCTCGATCCAGAGGATCGAAATGTCAATAGAATGCGACATGTCCAGAGTCCCGCGCTCCAGAGGATCAACGGAGTGAATAACGACGGCAATAGCAAATCCTGTGCAATGTGGTGTGTTACTTCGTAATAATGAAGTTGATGATGGAGGGGCAAAACCGGTCAATCAATCGGCCCACGGTAGTACCTTGGTGATTTTTTCTCGTTTGTGAATATATACCCCAAGATCTGCTATATGAAAATTCGAGATTACGCAAGTCTATTATGCGGAAGATGAGGAAATCTTCCAACCTTCCCCACTTCCATCCTTCCAATCCTACTCTTCCCAGTCAATGCGGAAGATAAACTTTTATATTAAAACTTGCTTATAAGCAGAAAAGCAAAGCCAATGACGAACCCGAAACTTCAGCGTCAAACTGTCGGGCTTGATGGGGGATTGATGGCTCTCATTCCCGCTGGCGAGTTCCTTATGGGTGCCGTGGATGACGATGATATGGGTTACGCAGAGTCGTTTCGTGAAGAAAAGCCTCAACATGTTGTTTATCTAGACGCCTTCTACATCGGTATTCATCAGGTCACAAACGCTCAATATAGGAAATTCGTCGACGCATCGGGGCATCCGGCGCCTGATCCATGGGGCGATGCCAATTTCAACGCTCCCAATCAGCCAGTTGTCGGCGTGAATTGGTTCGATGCCGTGGAATACGCCAACTGGGCACGGAAGCGACTCCCTACCGAAGCGGAGTGGGAAAAAGCTTCACGCGGTGGGCTGGTAAACAAGCGATATCCTTGGGGCGATGAACCGCCGGATGGCACACAGTGCAATTTCAAAGATCGAGACGTTGACACGGATATCCTGTACGATGAGACGGTTAACGACGGTTATCGTTCTACCGCTCCTGTAGGTAGCTATCCGCCCAACGGCTATGGACTGTACGACATGGCGGGCAATGTATTTGAATGGTGCGATGATGATCGCATAGATTATGCCGAATCCCCAAAGTATAATCCGATTGGTCCGACGGATGGGCCGGATCGGTCGGTTCGCGGCGGCGGCTACCTAGCCCCGATCTTTCACCTCCGCTGTTCTCGTCGTGGCGGCTCTCCGGCACACATCGCCGCGATCAATACCGGTTTTCGGTGTGCCGCGCCTGCCGACTAATGGACATTTTCGCCTCACGCAAAACGCATTTCACTCTGGGTATTGAACGATTAGTTGGGCACAGCTGTCTTCTCATAGGAGCTTTAACGAAGGAGAATATCAATGCAAAATCAACAATCCAATCTGACCAAGGTTGCTCACCTGAGCGAGTTATCGGAAGGCAAACCGAAAGCTGTGAAGGTAGGAGGACATAGTATTGCCATATTCTCACACAACGGGAACGTATATGCGACTGACAATCAGTGTCCGCACATGGGCTATCCGTTGACGCGCGGTCGGGTGCGCAACGGCGTGTTGACTTGCGACTGGCACGGATGGAGTTACGACATGGGCGGCGGCGGTTGCTTCACCGGGGGGTGCGATGACCTTGCTACATTTCCCGTCGAAGTTCGGGATGGGGAGATTTATGTTGATGCGGCTAGCTGCGGAAAAAAACGTGGTGACGCGCATTTCCTCCTGCTCAAGGAGGGACTGTTGAGCGGGGACAATTGGACGCTTTCCAAGGCGGTCGCAATCATGCTGGCGGAAGGAGTGTCGGAACGAGAGACGTTAGACCTGCTTGTTAAGCACATGGGGAAGGCTATCGCAAGTGAGCATGGAGAAAACGGTGGTGGTCGTCGACTGGCACAACTGGTCAACGGCGTTAAGGTCGCTCGACACTACGAACCGGACGACAGACTGATTCCTCTCATGATGGCGGCGCAAGGCGCTTCGGGGCGTGCCGGCGATCGACCTAATCGTCAACCGCTGCCTCCGCCGGTGAATTGGGCGAAATTGGAGAAGTGGATTCGAGTATTCTCCGCGGATCGAGAGTGGGAAGGTATTGAAAAATGTATAGTCACTGCGCGGCAACTCGGCGGATGCGACGACAAGATCATCCCGCTGCTTTATGAATGTATTGTTGAACCATTCTTCTTGGCTCACTCCGATGATCAGTGTCACCTTGGGTATTTGGCAGAACTTCTCGACGAATTTGATTGGGGGATTGCCGAAGAGTTGGTATGCAACCTCGCGGCGAAGATGCTTGGAGGCGGCCGTCGTGCGCCCGATGAAATCCGACGAGAAGGGATGAGGAAGCTAGAATCCATCGACGACTCCATCAACGACCTCGCAGCACGCCCTCGAACCGAAGCAACCGATTTTGATGAGGATGGGTTCGTAACGGGTTTGGTGAGTGGCGATTTGGACGAGACGTTTGACGCAATCACAAAAGCGCTAAAGGCAGGCGTAAATATCAATCGTATCGCAACTACCATGGTCCTCACTGGCGCCGATCGAATGGCGCGCACCCCGGCAAGCATGAGCCCCGGTTGGTGGGAGTTGGGTCAAGAGATGACGTGGTCTTCGTCAATCCGCACCTCGCTACGGTACGGAGGCTTCAAGGTTGCCGCCAAAATGCTGTATCACACGGCGTGGGCATTCTTTGACAACCGCTGGCTCAATATCAGACCTCTGCCGCTGACCGAGTCCCGAGGCGGTGGAAGTTCTGAAGTCCTTGACGAAGACGCGGCTTTGCGGGAAATCATCAATTCCATTGAAGCCGTTCAAATCAATGAAATCGGTAGACAGGTGCGCCAATACCTCAATTCCGGTTTATCCGGCGATCGGCTTCTGTCAGAACTTGGGCAGTGCATTCTTAGAGACGATAACGGCTGGGATATCCTGAACACGTTGCGCACCGTGTATGATGAATGGAAGCGATGCGAGGGTCACCCTGGCCGTAATCAGTTGCTTGTTGGCATCGCCCGTTGGACGACCGATGTCCGCAGGCAAGCGGACAGTGAATCCGCCGCTAAAACCGCGCAACGATTTGCGCGCGGTCAAACAGCCGTGGAATTGTACGAGTCGTAGGTTGACTGGCGATGAGATTCTCACTCCATCTCGGTAGGATGATGTCAGATTCCTTCGAATAAACGGAAGAATAGCCATTTTCAGCCACTGGAGATTCCTTAAGTAACCCAAGTTGCCGCCTTTGTCCGGCAAGGGCACAGAAACCGAGTTTTTTCCAACGTGCAAGCACGAGATTGACGCAATTCAGGCCAATTTACCTATAATTTATACTTCACGCTGCTGGAAGTGGCGTGTTTTTAAGGGATTCTATCCCAGTGGCGATAGGTTCCCGTACCACGATCTGTTAGATTGTGATCGCATCTGTACGACGATAGATTCCTCCGTAAAGCTATTTGTGCTAGCAAAGCGTCCAAATCTGCTTGTAGGAGCGATCAAGCGAATGGATAATGAGCGATCAAGTGAATGAATAATGAGCGCGATAGCTAATCCTGATAGAGATCCCTCTCCGAATCGCGACCTGCTGGTGCTGGATAAGCCCTATTGCAAACCATTATTGCTGAGAAAACAAGCGCAATATTACACAACGCATGGTATAGCGAACGTGAACCAAAAGCTCGGTTTCTTTAGAACACCCCATTATCCCTGTCGGAATAATTCTTTCAGCAAGCAACACATTCTAGTCGGAGTCCCATTCCTCGATCCAGAGGATCGAAATGTTAATAGAACGCGACATGTCCAGATACCCGCGCTCCAGAGGAGCGCAATGTGTGTCGTGCATCAGAAATTGACCCTCGTTTTTCGCTCTATGGCTGGCTTCGAGCGAGTGTTACTTGATAGCGCGCCATTATCCCTGTCGGAATAATTCATTCAGCAAGTAACACGTTCTGGTCGGAGTCCCTTTCCTCGATCCAGAGGATCGAAATGTCAATAGAATACGATATGTCCAAATTTCCGCACTCCAGAGGAGTGCAATGTGGAGTGTTACTTGAGAGATTGTTTGAAAAGTACATTTGTAGGGTGCGATCAACCGACTGATTAGGGAGGGCGATAGAAAATCCCCTGCGATAGAAATCCCGTACCGTAGAGCTCCACTAATCACTAGCCACTAAACACTTAGTTTTGTGTAACACCCTGTCCAAGCCTGCTGTGGAGCGAAAAATGCGCATATATCTATAGGATCTCTGTCACGTTCACTGCTACGATGATAGAATTCTCCGGGCCTCATTAATATGACGCTGAATCATCTCTTCAATCGGCGGTAGTTGCATCATGAGGTCTCGTTCAATCCGCTCGCTTGACCACAGGTAGATATTCGGTTGGTCGGGGGCAGTTTCATCAAAGGTTACCTCCGCATCCGGCAAGAGCGCCTCAATCTCATCAACAAATTCTTGTGCCGTTACCGAATAGGCGAGCGAGTTGTAGACAGCATGGTTCAAAGATTCAGCCAAACAGAGTTTCTCGAATAGTTCTGCTGTGTCGTCTACATAGATAATCAGTAGTCTCTGATCCCGTCGAGACAGAACCGTGGCGGGCTTACCAATCGCCAAGTTATCAATACATCGTCCTTGCCACGCCGAGACACCCTTCGTTCTCCCGGGTCCGCTGACATTGGCAATACGCAGCCCCGGAATTATCATGTCGTAGCGCTCCATATACTTACGCGCCATGAATTCGTTCCACAGTTTGTGTGCCGTGTAAACCGTTTCGGGGTAACAGTCATCCTCTTCAGTCACGCGTCGGTCGCCGAACAAGGACTGAAGACCGTAGACGCCGATGCTTGAGGCATAGACGACACGTTTTATCCCCATTAGCCTGGCCGCTTCAAATACATTATTCATCCCCATCAAATTCACGCGCACCGCGAGTTGAAGTTTTTCCTCGGATTTCGGCGGGAGAATGTAGGCTAGATTCACGACGCGTTGGACGCCAAATTTTTGAATTGCGTCTATGAGGTCTTCGATATGGGTCACATCTCCCGCGAGGACTTGCACGCCATCAAGGTGGGCAACCTTGGCGTAGTCGGGATATAGATCGAAACAGATAACCTTATGTCCGCGATCGACAAATCGCTCTGTCAGACGCGATCCGATAAAACCGGTTCCTCCCAAAACAAGAATTGTCATCGTATCTCTCGTCAATGTGCAGAACCGGACGTGCTAACGCTGTATCTCATGGGTCGGGAAATCTGCTGGCATAGTGATTTCCAACACTTCGAAGTCGTCGGAATATTCCAACACCTCGTGCTTAACGTTTGGCGCCTGATACCAAACATCTCCGGCTTCGACATGAATCTCTCCGACGTCCTCAAGATAGACGCGTGCAGATCCTTTGATTAGGTAGTTCATTTGGAATTCCAAATCGTGATAGTGGTAACCCATGGGTCCGCTGCACGGTTCGTTGGCGCGAATGACCTGTGCCAAAACTTTGCCATCGGTCGCCTCCCTTATTCCGAGACCACGGTATGACAAGTACGATCGCAGACCTTCTGTCCATTTAGCGTCCGCTGCATGTGCCGCATATGATTTTCCGGTTGCTTCAACCATCTTGCCGTTCCTCCTCCTTCTTCTTTGGGACAGTAAAAAAACACAAAGAGTCAAATCGTGATGCCCAGCAATTCGTCACCTTTTACGCAAAAGCGATCTGCCGTTGCGAGGCACAACGCGATGCAACGACGTGCGTCCGATAAGACTTAAGCCATTATAGCACACCATCCGAATAAAACAACGGTAACTGTTTAGTTCAGCCCAAACGAATGGCAATATTAGTTTGGCAGTGTATCGCGCGTGACTATAGGCAGCGGGGCATTCTTGGATTATATGTAGGAGGGGCATCTTGCCCCGATATTCCGCGTTCACGATAAATCAACTCCCTAAACAACTATGCAATGAAAATCCACTTTCGGTAGGGAATCGCTCCTGCATCGGGGCAAGATGCTCCTCCCACAAGGGATATCGCTCGCATGTTGGGTACATGAGAGAAATTGCCATCGGTCGTGGAATAAAGAGAGTGCCTTGTATCGCCGCAGGGAGTCAATGGACTAAACAATTACAAACAACGATAGTCCTCCTTGGCGAATCCTAAAGAATTATATTGACAAAATTACCACCTTCATATACCATTTCTTCAACTCTATTCATCGTCATTTGGACGGATAATTAGGACGGGGACTTTTGTCTAATACCAAACAATAAATATGTGTATTTAATCTGAAAACTAGAGGAGTAATTATAGATGAGTGATGAAACAATTCGTGTAGGCGTCATCGGCGCGGGTGCGAACACGACCTGGCGCCATATTCCCGGATTGCAAGCCATTGACGGCGTTCAGATTGTCGGGGTTTGCAACCGCAGTCGCGAGTCCTCTGAGCGGGTAGCGAACGAATTCAACATTCCGAAGACCTATGATGGGTGGCAGGACGCGATCGCCGACACGGACACAAATGCCATCGTCATTGGAACGTGGCCCTACATGCACTGCCGCACGACAATCGCGGCGTTGGAGGCGGACAAGCATGTGATGTGCGAGGCGCGAATGGCAATGAACGCCCAGGAGGCTTATGCGATGCGCGACGCATCTCGCGAGAAACCCGATCTCGTTGCGCAGATTGTTCCGTCACCGATGACGCTCGGACAGGACAACGGCATCAAGCGGCTCATCGCCGAGGGATACGTCGGCGAGATGTTGGCAATCGAAATTCGAAGTGGCGGTAAATTCATTGACGCCATGTCTCCGCTGCACTGGCGCGAGAACTTCGACCTCAGCGGGTTGAACATCATGAGCATGGGAATCTGGTATGAAGCGGTCATGCGATGGGTAGGCGAAGCCACGAACGTGATGGCGATGGGGAAAAGTTTTATGAAAATGCGCAAAGACGCCGACGGAGTGATGCGCGCCACCCGCATTCCCGACCACATTGATGTAACCGCCGACATGGCCTGCGGCGCCCAACTGCATCTCCAAGTTTCTAACGTCACCGGGCTGGCAGGTCCGGATGAGGTCTTCCTCTTCGGGTGCAGCGGAACGCTCCGTATCGCTGACGACACGTTGTATGGCGGCACGAGGGATGATTCCGAGCTTTCCAAAGTCGCCCTTTCGCCCAATGAGATTGGCGCGTGGCGCGTGGAGGAGGAGTTTGTGAGTGCCATTCGCGGAAACGAACCCATAACTCACACGAATTTTGAAGATGGCGTGAAGTATATGGAGTTCACTGAAGCCGTGAACATAAGCATGGAAACTGGAACAGCCGTCGGATTACCCTTGTAACCCAGGTATTCTATGGGACATCCAGCGAAATCCCAAAGTCACGCTAATTCGCGCTCGGTAATGGAATAAACATGGTGAAGACTTAAGGTAGCGTGATGAAGGATTTTCTTTTTTCGTAACTGTTTAGTCTATCAATCTGTTTTGGAAATGCTGGTTCATCGTGCTGCAGTTTAATCCCTGTTTCTTCAACATCAAGCGAACGGATAGTGAGTGCGATAGAGGTCCCTGAGCGTAATGTAGGAGCGATCTCCAGGTCGCGATTTCCTGTTGGCGCGTAAGTTCTCGACTGAACTAAACAATTACCTTTTTTCTACTTATAATTTGTTGTGATATAATTTACCAGTAAGGCGATTGTAATATATTGTGCACAGTTACAATCGCTTGTTTGACATTAACCTCAGCATTCACGGGTACTATTTCCGAGACTAACAAAGATGAAACAAAAGAGGAAAATTCACATGAAGAGAACAATTCTGAAGAATGTAACTTTGTTTTGCACGTTTGCGTTGTTGATGTGCCTCAATTCCTTTTTCCTAAGGACTGCTGCCGCGCAAGCCGATAATCAACTTGAAGCCACCGCCGGCGACCTCAACTACACTGTTGAAATTGTCAATGTTCCCGATGTAGAGTTTTTAGCGGTGACTGCCAGTAGCGACTTTGATGATTACGCGGGCTACACGCAGAGTGCTGATGGTGAAAAAGAGGTCGCCTTTACGCTCATAGATGGGGTTTTTGCGACCTATGACTTCCCTGACTCGCAGAAGACTCATTTCTATGCACTCGGTAATGATGGACGAGCTGCCGGACACTACCAGGATGCCGACGGACTGTACCACGGTGTCATCATGGAAAATGGCGAATTGCAGCCATACGATTATCCGGATGCCGCCCAAACATTCATATACGGTATCAGTGATGCGACGGGGGCACTGACGGGCAACTGGATAGATGCTTCCGGCGTGCTCCGCGGATTTTCAGGAGACGAAATAGTTGAGTTCCCAGGGGCACGGGAGACACACGCTCATTTTGTGAACGCGAGCGGCGGTATGGTGGGCAGCTACGTAGATGCTGACGGCATTTATCATCCATACGTGCGCACACCCGATGGCAGGTTTGTATCTCTCGACCTTCCAAATGCAGAAACTCTAGAATACTTCTTTGTTCACGGTATCAACGATGCAGGGGTTGTCGTTTCCCGTGGCAAGCGGGTGGATACCGTCCCGGGCACCTTTGTCGGCACATTCCGGCAGGGGCTACAGGAATTTAAGGTTACAGGCAGCGTTAGCACCGACGGCTGGAATATTAATCAGGACGGTTCAATTGTCGGGCACTATGAATCAGCCGATGGATCTACAAACGGGTTTATCGCTCGACCTGTTGTACCGGTCGATGACGTACCCACTGTTAAACCGGCTACCCTCAACTATACGTTTGAAAGTATCGATGTTCCCGGTGTCGCGTTTCTCGCGTTGTCGGCGAGTAGCGACTTTGAGGATTACGCGGGCTACACGAGGAGCCCGGACGACGAAAAAGATATTGCCTTTACGCTCATAGATGGGTTTTTGCGACCTATGATTATCCCGGATCGCAGAATACTTATTTCTTTGCGCTCGGCAATAATGGGAATGCTGCCGGCCATTACCAAGATAGCGACGGTTTGTACCACGGAGTCGTCCTGGAAAATGGAGAATTGCGCCAATTCGATTTCCCGGGTGCCGTCCAAACGGAGATATACGGTATTTCCGATGCGACAGGCGCTCTGACGGGGAATTTTACTGACGATTCTGGTATTCGCCGCGGGTTCACGGGAGATACAATCATTGAGGTACCCGAGGCATCGGAAACATTCGCCGATTTTGTGGCTGCGGGCCGTCTCGTTGGCAGTTACGTAGATGCTGACGGTATTTATCATCCGTACGCGCGCACTCCGGAGGGAAGAATTGTATCTATCGACCTTCCGGGCGCGGCGACTCTGGAATACATGTTCTTGCACGGTATCAATGATGCGGGAACCATGGTTGGCAGATCTAAACGTGTGGGAAACATCCCGCGCACCCATGTCGGCACATTCCGCGACGGGCTTCAGGAACTGACGTTCCCCGATAGCATATTCACCGAAGGATACAATATCAATCAGGACGGATCTGTCGTGGGACACTATCAATCAGCGGATGGACGTGTACACGGCTTTATCGCCAGACCCGTTTCCGAGGCGGTGAGCGATTATTTTGGCAACGTTTACAACGTGGCGCTGGCTAAAGGTTTGAACATGCTTTCCGTACCGTTGGCGCCGCCAACGCCGATGAGCGCCAAGAAGCTTGCAGGTCTGACAGGGGCAACAACCGTCATCACCCTTGATTCGGCAAACCAGCGATTCGTGGGGTGGACTCCTAGCGCCCCCAACGACGGTTTTCCCATTCAAGGTGGAAAAGGATATATCGTCAATGTCCCGGACTCTCGCAGTTTTGCCTTCGTCGGAGCGCCATGGACAGATCGAAGGAGGGCAGCCGCATCACCGCCCGCCATATCTGCCGAAATCTCCCAAGAACAAAACGTGTGGGCGTTCGTTGTTAGTGGGCATTTGGATGGTAGACCTGAGTTTGAAGGCTACCGGGTAATCGTGCGTAACCTGAGAACAAACAGTACGATGTCCGCCACAGTGCAAGGTGATTACTTCGCTGCCGCAACTGCCGACTTGGCGCGGCGAAGTGTTGTCGAAGCTGGAGACGTGATTGAATTACACGTCATCGGTCCCGATGGAAATGTTGAATCGCAAACCGTTAGATTCAACGTGACCCCCGAACACTTAGCAAACGCGGTGTTGTCCGTCAGGCTTGACGGCATCGGTAAGCCGCAGCAGAATCAGTTGTTGCAGAACTACCCGAATCCGTTTAATCCCGAGACGTGGATTCCGTATCAACTTTCGGTGGACAGTCCGGTATCGGTATCCATTTATGACAGGACAGGGGCGCTGGTTCGAACACTTTCGCTCGGCATTCAATCCGCAGGTTTCTATAATAGTCGAGGGCGTGCCGCTTATTGGGATGGGCGTAATGCCTTTGGGGAGCAGGTTGCTTCCGGGGTTTACTTCTACAGTTTGCATACCCCGGATTTTTCGGCGACGCGGAAGATGCAAATTTTGAAATAGTATCAAGTAACCCTAGGATGGTTGGAATGCCGATGTTAATTGGCTTCCAGCCATCAGACATGAGCGGTTTGGGCGGTTTGAGTGAGCCTATCCTTATTCTCAGAAGCGAAGTAGGTTAGAATGACCGGCGCAATGCGAATATCCACAATAGACTGTCCTTGTTGTGGATATTCATCAATCGGCACAGTCACCCAGACCGGTTGTGCATGACCGAGCATGAGTCGATAAGGTGTTAGGGATGAACATTCACGACAGTGGATACAAAAAACTATTCTCAAATCGTACCATCTTTCGACAATTGCTTGAAACGTTCGTCAACCAAGAGTGGGTGCATTCTCTAGATTTCGACACCTGTGAACCCTTAGACAAATCCTTTATTTCCGAACACTACAAAGAGACCGAGAGCGATTTAATCTACAAAATCCGGTTTCATGACCGCGAAATCTATATTTACATCTTAATTGAGTTTCAATCCACCGTTAATCCGTTCATGGCGTTACGGGCACTAAACTACATCACCAACTTTTACATGGATTTTCTCGTCAATAACAGCGGTGTCAAAAAATTACCGGCGGTCTTTCCAATCGTGCTGTACAATGGAAACGCACCTTGGACCGCATCGGTGAATCTTTCCGAGTTAATTGAGCAGACACCGCCGCTTGGCAGGTTTGCGCTAGACTTTGAGTATTTCCTTATTGTTGAAAACCGATACGGTAAGGAGGCGTTGTTAAAGATTCGGAACATCGTATCGACGTTGTTTTTGGCAGAATCGCATTATGATTTAGAGGTTCTGGAGGTGGAACTGGTAAATCTGTTTTCGTCAGAGGGTGACAGAGAGGCGGTCAGTCTGTTCTTAAACTGGTTTAGGCAGTTGGCTTTCCACGGACGGCTTGAATCTGAAGATTTTCAGTCATTGGAATACATTTACCGCAACGAGGAGGAGGTGAAGACGATGTTAGTCACGGCGTTAGAAAGAGAAAGACAGCAATTCTTTCAAAACGGTTTGCGTGAGGGCAAGCAGGAAGGAAGAATCAAGGGCAAGCAGGAAGGAAGAATCGAGGGCAAGCAGGAAGGCAGAAATGAAGAGAAGATTGAAACTGCCAAGGCAATGCTCGCCAAGGGAATGGAGTTGACGTTCATTTCTGAAATCACAAATCTTCCAGAAGCACAACTCTTGGATTTGAGAAATAGGCTTCCTCAATGAGGAGGAGGTGAAGACGGTGTTAGTCACGGCGTTAGAAAGAGAGAGACAGCAATTCTTTCAAAATGGTTTGCGTGAGGGTAAGCAGGAAGGCAGAAATGAAGAAAAGATTGAAACTGCCAAGGCAATGCTCGCCAAGAGAATGGAGTTGACGCTCATTTCTGAAATCACAAATCTTCCAGAAGCACAACTCTTGGGTTTGAGAGATAGACTTTCCTCAGTGAAGAAGTGAAAACGGTGTTAATCACCACTTTCAACGGCGCTTTTGGGCGAGCGCACAACATCATGACTATTCCACCACAACGACCATCATCACGCTTGATGTGACAACGTAGCGTTTTGTAGCGTGGACACCAAACGCACCCAACGAAGGTTTTTCGATTGAAGGTGGAAAAGGGTACATCGTCAATGTCTCGGAAACCCGCAGTTTCGCCTTCGTCGGGGCGCCGTGGACAGACCATACTAAGGCTGCCGCTTCGCCGCCCGCCATTTCCGCCGAGATTTCTCCGGAACAGAACGTATGAGCATTCGCTGTAAGTGGGCACCTGGAAAGTAAACCGGCAGACCGGTTGTCCATGACCGGGCATGAGTCGATAAGGTGTTGGAGATGAACATTCACGACAGCGGATACAAAAAACTATTCTCGAATCGTACCATCTTTCGACAACTGCTTGAAACGTTCGTCAACCAAGAGTGGGTGCATTCTCTCGATTTCGACACCTGTGAACCTTTAGATAAATCCTTTATTTCCGAACACTACAAAGAGACCGAGAGCGATTTAATCTACAAAATCCGGTTTCATGACCGCGAAATCTATATTTACATCTTGATTGAGTTTCAATCCACCGTTAATCCGTTCATGGCGTTACGGGCACTAAACTACATCACCAACTTTTACATGGATTTTCTCGTCACTAACAGCGGTGTCAAAAAATTACCGGCGGTCTTTCCAATCGTGCTGTACAATGGAAACGCACCTTGGACGGCATCGGTGAATCTTTCCGAGTTAATTGAGCAGACACCGCCGCTTGGCAGGTTTGCGCTAGACTTTGAGTATTTCCTTATTGTTGAAAACCGATACGGTAAGGAGGCGTTGTTAAAGATTCGGAACATCGTATCGACGTTGTTTTTGGCAGAATCGCATTATGATTTAGAGGTTCTGGAGGTGGAACTGATAAATCTGTTTTCGTCAGAGGGTGACAAAGAGGCGGTCAGTCTGTTCTTAAACTGGTTTAGGCAGTTGGCTTTCCACGGACGGCTTGAATCTGAAGATTTTCAGTCATTGGAATACATTTACCGCAACGAGGAGGAGGTAAAGACGATGTTAGTCACGGCGTTAGAAAGAGAAAGACAGCAATTCTTTCAAAACGGTTTGCGTGAGGGCAAGCAGGAAGGAAGAATCAAGGGCAAGCAGGAAGGAAGAATCGAGGGCAAACACGAAGGAAGAATTGAGGGCAAGCAGGAGGGAAGAAATGAAGAGAAGATTGAAACTGCCAAGGCAATGCTCGCCAAGGGAATGCAGTTGACGCTCATTTCTGAAATCACAAATCTTCCAGAAGCACAACTCTTGGATTTGAGAGATGGACTTTCCTCAATGAAGAAGTGAAAACGGTGTTAATCACCACTTTCAACGGCTTGAGGACACTATCATTCCATCAAACGCGGCGGCTTGTTATTGTAACGTAGGTTCAACCGCGACTTACAGGTGTCGCAGTTGCCCTATCGGCGTAACTGTGACACCCCGATAAGCCTAAAAAAGAGATGCGGAAGTTCTAGCCTGCCAAACTCCTTCCCTTGTTGTAAGCTTAACTTCGTACACTGTAAGGTGGACACTGCCCACCAGCCTCTGTAGGAGCGACCTCCCGGTCGCGATTCCTCGCACTGGAGTGCGACAAGCGACTCCCTTGTTCGATTGAGATCCCCATGTCCAACGGACGGCAATGCGTCCGATTTACGCGCTCCTGCGGAGCGGCATGTGAACCCTTCTCAAACTGTCCCAAAATGGGACACCAGTCCCATTTTGGGACAAACTCGCCCAAACCCACGCCATTACAGGCTTTCAGCCAATATCCTGCCCCTATAATCCACTTTAACTGTCCCATTTTGGGACACTACCACCTCATCCACTTCTGCCCGTCCAAATCCTTCAAAGTCAAGCCTGGCAAGGGATTTCCCCGTCTCGTCCTCGTTCAATCAAGAGTTGGCACAATTTATGCTTTATAGGAGTGTCGTCTTTCGTTTCGGCTGCCCGAGAGATTGACGCTTCCAATAATCCTTCTCGCGGCAGGAGGCGTCATCACTGCTCAGTGATGCCTGCCGCTCCCCTTCGCCGGGGCATGGAAGGAGGGAAGGAACATCCCGGTACGTATCACAATAGACCTTTTGCATATCCATGGGTTCTCCTTTAGGGTGTTGAGGGAATAGTGAACTTCTCAGCTCTAACGAAAACCCTCGGTTTTTCAATTCAATTATAGGTGGCAACTTGGCTTACTGACAAGGAGATATTCTTATGAATAAACGTTATTATTTCGTCGTGCTTGTTATTCTATTGACGCTTGTTGCGTCTTCTCAAAACCTATCCGCCCAATCGCAGTTAGCCCAAGACACCTACGCCATCTTTGAAGCGAGCTGCCTTAATTGCCACGGTGCCGACGGCGCTTTCCGCGAGACACTCCTCATGGAACACAGTGAACTCATCAATGGTGGCACTGTAGTACCTGGAAACCCAGATGCCTCCGAGTTGTATAAGCGCCTCCTCGGTCCCACTGAAAACGGCGCACAGATGCCGTTCGGACTCCCCCAACTGCCCCCTCAATCTATTGACACGGTTCGACGCTGGATTCTAGCCGGCGCACCCGACTGGACAGCCACCACCACAACCCTCCGCCGTTTCATTACGCCTAGCGAAGTGCTCACGAACATTGAGACACACCTTAACTCGCTCTCGGCGTTTGACCGTTCCTTCGCACGATACTTCACCATGACCCATCTTTATAATGCGGGCGAGACCGCGGAAGTATTGGGTGAGTACCGAAAAGCGCTCAACAAACTGGTCAACAGCCTCTCATGGGGAAGTGGCATCACCAATCCACAACCCATTGACCCCCAAGCGACCATCTTCTTCATCGACCTGCGACACTACGAGTGGGATCGGAATGACGGCTGGACAAAGATAGAGGGAGCCTATCCCTACCACATCTCGTTTGACGCGCCCGAACATCTTGGGTCCCGAAATCAACTGGAGCGACTACAAACACAGATGAAGACCGATGTGCCGTCAGTCCATATCGACTGGTTCATTGCTAACGCTTCTACCCCGCCGTTGTACCACGACCTGCTTTCGCTGCCGTTGACGGATAGGGACTTGGAAACCCGATTGGAGGTTGATGTTGCAGGCAATCTGGTGAATGCACCCGGAGTTCGCGTATGGCGTTCAGGGTTCAACAATTCCGGTGTCTCCAATCACAACCGCGTCGTGGAACGGCACAGGTCTCGCTATGGAGCCTATTGGAAGAGCTACGACTTTGCCGGCAGTGTGGGTACACAAAACATCCTGACCCACCCGCTTAACTTCACGCACGATGGCGGAGAGGCTATCTTCAACTTACCCAATGGCTTGCAGGGATACTACCTTGCCAATGCTTCCGGTTTCCGGTTGGATGAGGCGCCGATTAACATCGTCTCCAACCCGGCTGCCAGCGACCCCACGGTACGCAACGGCATCTCCTGTATCGGTTGCCATACGGAGGGCATGAAGACGTTTGAGGACCAGGTGCGTTCCGCAATTGAGAGCAACCCCAGTCCACCCTACAACAAAGCGCAGGCACTGCGACTCTACGTGGAACAGTCCGTCATGGACGCTCGTGTGGGTGAAGATATGGAAACATACAGGGTAGCGCTTGAAGCCACGGGCGGTACGTTTGACGGTGTTGAACCGGTTTCACGTTTTCATGAGGCGTTTCAGGCACCGGTTGACGCGGCATACGCCGCCGCCGTGGTTGGCTTAGAAACCGAAACCTTTCTCGAAAGGGTACGTGAGAACACGGGACTGCAGAACGTTGGATTGCTGGTGTTAGACAACCCAAACGGGAGCGTGAAACGTGACACCTGGACATCTAGTTTTCGAGATATAATTTCTGCGCTAGACTACCCGCAGTTAGTTGGAGAGCCACCAGTCGTAACGCAACCGGATCTTTTACCGGGTTCGCATGTACACATTCCGGACCCGAACCTGCGTGTCCTCATAACCGAAGAACTTGGCAAACGCCCTAATGCACCGATTACGGCGGAGGAGATGAAACGATTGAGGAATCTCGACGCATGTAGAGGAGGATGTGAGAGGGGCATCAGAGATTTGACGGGAGTGCAGTTTGCAACAAATCTAAGGCGGATAAATATCTCACATAATCAGGTGTCCGATATATCACCCGTAGCAGGTTTAATCGAACTACGGGAACTCTGGATTATCGACAACTCTATATCCGATATATCCCCTGTGAGAGGGTTAACCAACCTTACTCACCTAGGCTTTTCGCACTGTCAGGTGTCCGATATATCTCCCGTGAGGGGCTTGATAAATCTCACTTATCTAGAGTTTCGCCGCTGCCAGGTATCCGACCTATCACCACTTTCAGGATTAACCAATCTGGAGGAAATACGCTTTTCCTATAATACCGCCTCCGACCTATCGCCACTTGAAGGATTAACTAATCTGAAGTATTTAAAATTTGGGAGTAACAACGCATCCGACATATCACCGCTTACACGTTTAATCAATCTAGAACACATAGATTTTAATGTTAACGGGGTAACGGACTTATCGCCCTTAGCGCGAATGGTTAACCTAAAATCCATCCGCACCTGGGGCAATCCCTTCTCCGATTTATCACCCCTAGCAGGATTAACAAAATTGGAAAGGGTAAATATTTGTGGCGCAGAGCTATCAGACCTTTCGCCTTTGGCGAATTTAACAGGTGTGAGAGAAATGTATCTTGTCAGTAACGGAATTTCAGATGTATCACCTCTTACCGGGCTAACCGGAGTAACCCGCCTAGATATTCACGGCAACAGTATCTCGGATATATCGCCTATTGCGAGGTTGACAAACTTGACGTGGCTAGATATTCATGACAACGCCATCACAGACGTATCGCCCCTGTCCAATCTATCCAGCTTGACGTGGTTGGATGCTAAGCTGAACAAAATAACCGACTTTTCACCTTTGGACGGGATACGCGAAAACTTGAATCACTTTGCAACGTGGTTAAATCCGGGGAGCTTAGAGGGCGGTGCCAAAATTGAGGGTCCATGGTTATGGGTCTTTTTTCCAACACGAAGGGTAGATCAACATAGATACGCCGATTTACTATCAGAAGCCAGTGGTGGCACGGTAACAGAACAAAAAATCGCTACTCGGGGAGCGACGGAGGGAAAACCCGTTGGGGACGAGGTGTGGACATCCCACCAACTCCCGCCTACAGGACGGCACAACCTTGATGATATGATCGGACGCACCCTCCCCGATGGCACCATGTACGGCACTGTCACACTCTATTCATCACAGAGACAAGACACGACCATGGTTCTAGGAAGTGATCAGGAGGTAACGGTCTGGCTCAACGGAACTGTAATTTACGACCGTCTACGTATAGGATACGGCGGGAATTACTCGGAGTCTTTCCCTGCCATACTTCAGCAGGGGACAAATGTTTTGTTGGTTGCCGTCGGCACTCAAGCTCGTGATCCTTCTAACGCTTTTTTTGGATTTGAACCCGGCGTCAAATATACGGTTGGAGTTGGCGTCGGCTTCGCCTTCTCCCCAACGCCAATTCATATCGGCGATACGTTTACTCTCGACATACGCGCACTAAATGCCATTGAGTTGGGAGGATGGCAGTTTGATATTGTTTTCAACCCTGCTTTGCTCGAAGCGGTTTCCGTAGGCGAGGGTGAGTTCCTGAAGACCTACGGCGAATCGACCTTCTTACAGAAAGGGCGTATTGATAACGGCAGCGGTAAAATCACCGGACTCAGTGCCGCGCTGCTCGGCGACCGTGGCGTGAGTGGCAGTGGTGACATACTTCACGTACAGTTCAAGGCAAAATCCGGGGGAAACACCGAAATAGCCTTGCGCAATTTCCAGTTCGGCTCTATTCACGGGGAAGAAATTCCTGCAGGGCCCCATGAAATAGCCTTTACTGTCGAAGAACGGCTGGCGACCGGCGACGTGAATCGTGACGGAGTCGTCACCGTTCTGGATCTGATTCTCGTCGCACGTCAGTTGGGGAAGAGCGTACCCGCTAATACGCCGGAGGATGTCAACGGCGATGGAATTGTCAACATCTTCGATCTCACCCTCGTGGCACAGGGCATTGCGGGAGCAGCCGCACCCGCAGTTGCCACAGGACGTGTAGATGTCTCAACGATAGAAGCCTGGATTGCAGAGGCACGCCTCACAGACGACGGTTCGATTGCCTTCGCACAGGGCATTCAGAATCTTGAGAACTTGCTAGCGTCGTATATTCCCGAAGAGACCGCCCTTCTCGCCAACTACCCGAATCCGTTCAACCCCGAGACGTGGATTCCCTACCAACTCTCGGAAAACAGCCCGGTATCGCTATCCATTTATGATAGAACCGGGATGCTGGTTCGGACACTCTCGCTCGGTATGCAGTCTGCGGGCTTTTATAATAGCCGCGAACGTGCCGCTTACTGGGATGGCCGCAACGATGTCGGCGAACGCGTCGCCAGCGGTCTCTATTTTTACCAGTTGACGACTCCGTCCTTCCATCAAACACGGCGGCTTGTTATTGTAAAGTAGGTTCAACCACGACTTGCAAGTGTCGCAGTTGTGCTATCGGCGCAACTGTGACACCCCGTTACGCCTAAATGGTCTTCTCGCTCAGTGTTTAATCCTTAGTGAAACCATCAAGCGAATGGATAATGAGTACGATAGAGATCCTTTTTTCTTCAAAACTCGGTTTCTTCCCTGAGTCAAAGTGGCTTCAAAATAATGGTTGAATCTACTCATCACGGGCAACTAAGCACTGATCATCATGGCAATCACTTCATCACATAAATCACAGTTCAGACAATGTTTACAGCCGGCATCCAGCACTAACCAGATTTTTTTGGAATATAAACCACTACGTGAATTTGCTACGGAGTCATACGGTATGCATAACTCTATTGCAAACCCCCCTGAAAAAAAGGTTGTTATACCATTTCGCTTGAATAACAGTGCATGTAGTGCCTTCCACGTACCATTTTGACAGCTATTCCCCTTACACCAAACCCCGTAGACGGGGATCAAGCGACTGAACAAGGAGCGATCAACTGAACGAATAGTGAAGGCGATAGTAAATCCTGATAGAGATCCCATCTTGCCCCGCCGACTTTGCGCGGAGACAAGACTTCCTTTTCTGCTCAACGCATGTTTCTTTACGTGATTTGCGCGATCAATGCACAATAATTTTAGAGAAATGGTATTAGTTTCAGCATTGAGTTTGTGTCGCCGTGATTTCTGGCAGCCAACCAACGAGGGCGGAGTTAGGTATTTGCTCCGCCCTTTTTTATTTCTAATTAAGTTACCCCCAATGTTTAGACAGTTATGAACGTAAATTAAGGTGTAAAGGCTATCCAATCCGGCTACGTTTCAACACCTAATGTTGTTGGAAATACACCTCGTGAGGCGTCCTTTTATTGAGCGACCCGTGAAGCCGCTCCTCATTATAAAACTTGAAATAGTCGTTCAAGCCACACCAAGCCGTGTGAACAGAGTCATAAGAATGAAGATAGACATGTTCATATTTCACGGTCCACCAGAGACGTTCAATGAAAATGTTGTCATACACTCTGCCTGCTCCAGCCCAACTGATGCGAATGTTAGCCGATTCAAGCCGAGTGGTAAAGGCATCAGACGTGAATTGGGCACCCTGATCGCTGTTGAAAATCAAGGGTGTAGAACAACTCAACGCTCGTTCCAGAGCCGACAGACAAAAGAAAACATCCAGTGAATTTGACAGTTCCCATGATAACACATATCGAGAGTACCAATCCATAATAGCCACTAGATAGACAAAGCCGGCGTTCAAACGGATATAGGTGATATCAACTGCCCATACTTGGTCCGGTCTAGTGATACTTGAATCCTTCAGCAAATAAGGATACTTTTTCGATGGTTTACCGTTCTTAGAGGTTTTCGGCTTGGGATAGATGGCAACTAAGTCCATCTTTCGCATCAACCTAGCAATCCGTTTCCGATTGACGACGTAGCCTTTAGAACAAAGCCAGTCTGTCATTCGAGGTACACCGTAGAACGGGGTCTCAATGTACTGTTCATCAATCAGACGCATATAAAGCAGGTTTTCTGGCGACTCCACTGCGGGTTGATAGTAATACGAAGCGCGGGGCAACCCTAACAGTTCGCATTGTCTCAAAACCGGTGGGGAACCGCTCTCCTGGTTGATGAGCTGCCGCTTCTGTTCAACCGAGCCGTTGAGTTTTTTTTTGAAGCCAGTCTAGCTCTACTTTCAATTGACCGATTTGCCGGTAGAGCTCCGCTATGAGTTGGTCGTTGTCAGAAGTCACTTGAGTGCGTCCGTTTGCAAACAGTTGAGGCGATTCCTCCAGAATCTGTCTTTTCCACTGGCTGACCTGATTCGGGTGGACTTCGTAGTCACTGGCAATCTGAGCCATGGTGCGTTGATTCTTTATTGCCTCAATCGCCACTTGCGCTTTGAATCGGTTATCGTACTGCTTTCTACTAGCCATGCTATACAAACTCCTTTCGTAGTTCTTGGCATTGCTGAGCCGTATTATGACTCATAACATGACCGTTTGGCCAGCCCGAAATCCACCTTAATCCACTGTCTAGTTTTTGGGGGTAATCGCACTAAAGCCCACTCGAATAAGTCAAATAAGTTGGTATCGACCCTGTATCGGAAATTGAAGTTGTTTCAATTCATTGCGTCGGATTAAGCTCCCGAATGTTCTGTATGAAACCGATTTATCATTTTGTGAAACATAAAAAACGGAGAGTGCACCCATCTCGTTCTCTTATTACGGCATAATGTAGCAGTGAACTCTTCTCAAACTGTCCCAAAATGGGACACCAGTCCCATTTTGGGACAAACCCGCTCGAACCCACGCCATTACAGGCTTTCAGCCAATATTCTTCCATATTTTCCACGTAAACTGTCCCATTTTGGGACACTACCACCTCATCCACTTCTGCCCGTCCATATCCTTCAAAGTCAAGCCTGGCAAGGGATTTCCCCGTTTCATCCTCGTTCAATCAAGAGTTGGCACAATTTATGCTTTATAGGAGTGTCGTCTTTCGTTTCGGCTGCACCGAGAGATTGACGCTTCCGATAATCCTTCCCGCGGCAGGAGGCGACATCACTGCTCAGTGATTCCTGCCGCTCCCCTTCGCCGGGGCATGGAAGGAGGGAAGGAACATCCCGGTACGTATTACAATAGACCTTTTGCATATCCATGGGTTCTTCTTTAGAGCTTAGTGGTTCATTCGCTAAGTGTTTAATGCTTACGAGACTGGCAAAATAAACCCGTTCTACCACCCCGGTAGGTGATCAAGTGACTGAATAAGGAACGCGATAGAAATCCCTTTCTAACCGCACCGGCACCCAACACTTACCATGTGTTTTTAGAAAATAAACTACTTTAGATATCCAATCAAAAGATATTCTGCAATTGTCAATCTACTGCGAGCAGCGCTTGGCTCAATTCAAATAGGAGACCCTCATATGTCAATCGAATCTATCAACAAGCAACTAATTGGACTCATCGTTCTACTCCTAATCGGTCCCTCAATGCCGTTAGATGCAAGCGATAGTGGTCCCTACTACGTTCCTAGCGGACAGTCGTCATACGGCCTCGAACATCGACTAGTATGGAACCACGGCGGCCCCATACGAAACGCCAGATTAGCTTGGAGCCTCAGTCCAAACAACGGGACCGCGACGCTGTCTTACTCATCCACAACGGATGACGATGGCAGGATATGGTTTCAATTGACCTTTGGTGAGAATGCTTGCGGCACATACACAGTCAGACTGAGGCTCAGCGGCGATCCGCGCCCTTCGAGTTTTGTTGGCTATAAAATAGTATATGCGCCTTGCCCAACTGTCCCATCAAGCGGAACAACATCGCTGCCGGCACCGAAACTTGAAAAAATATCAGACGACAATCAGGTCACTGCCCCCGGTGACAGCGTGAGATTCACCGTCGAATTGCAAGATTCGGACGGAATCCCCATACCAGACGTAGACTTGATTTTTTCTATACTCTCCGGAGACGGATCCAGCGCATCGTTGAGTCCTGTGGAGACAACGACGGATGCAAACGGACGCGCCCAGACGACCCTCCTCCTCGGAACCGGCGCCTCGGGTGAATACATCGTCAAAGCCTATTCCAGCGATAATTCCGACATCTATACAGAATTTAACGTAACGGTTGACCCCTCACTCCCGAAGGCGACGCGATTGGAGCAAATCTCCGGCAACAAACAGACAGGTCTTACCGGTGGCGCGTTGGAAAACCCGTTTGTCGTGAAGGTTCTTGACCAGTACGACGCCGCGCTGGCAGGCACAGAAGTAACCTTTTCCGTCCTAACGGGCGGCGGCACGTTGAGTGCGGGGACCACAACAACCGGCGCAAACGGACAGGCAACCAGTACGCTGAGCCTCGGCGCCGCCCCCGGTACAAACACCGTCGAAGTGAGCGCCGCAGGTGTCTCCGAAACGGTCACCTTCACTGCGGAAGGGATTCCTCCGACACTGACGAGCGTTTCGGGGAATAACCAAATGGCAACAACCGGTACCGCGTTGGCGGACGCTTTTGTGGTGGAAGTCCTTGATGGAAACGGCAACCCGTTGGCAGGGGTTGCGGTCACGTTTGCCGTCCTCACAGGCGGCGGTACGTTGAGCACGGGCACCACGACTACCGGCGTAAACGGTCAGGCGGTCAGTACGCTGAGCCTCGGCGCAGCCCCGGGTACAAACACCGTCGAGGCGAGTGTCGAAGGTACCTCCGAAACGGTTACCTTCACTGCGGAAGGGATTCTTCCGACACTGACGAGCGTCTCGGGGAATAACCAATTGGCAGCAACCGGGACTGCGCTGGCAAACCCGTTTGTGGTGAAAGTCCTCGATGGAAACGGCAACCCATTGGCAGGGGTTGCGGTCACGTTTGCCGTCGTCGCAGGCGGCGGCACGTTGAGCGACACAACTTCAACCACCGATGCAAACGGACAGGCAACCAGTACGCTGATCCTCGGCGCAGACTCCGGTACAAACACCGTCAAAGTGAGTGCCGCAGGTATCTCCGAAACGGTCACCTTCACTGCGGAAGGGCTTCCTCCGACACTGACGAGCGTTTCGGGGAATAACCAAATGTCAGCAACCGGCACTGCGCTGGCAAACCCGTTTGTGGTGAAAGTCCGAGATGGAAACGACAACCCATTGGCAGGGGTTGCGGTCACGTTTGCCGTCCTCACAGGCGGCGGCACGTTGAGCACGGGCACCACGACTACCGGTGCAAACGGACAGGCAGCCAGTACGCTGAGCCTCGGCGCAGTCCCCGGTACAAGCAGCGTCGAAGTGAGCGCCGAAGGTGTCTCCGAAACGGTTACCTTCACTGCGGAAGGGATTCCTCCGACACTGACGAGCGTCTCGGGGAATAACCAAATGGCAACAACCGGGACTACGGTGGCAAATCCGTTTGTGGTTGAAGTTCGCGACGGAAACGACAACCCGTTGGTAGGGGTTGTCGTGACGTTTGCCGTTCTCGCAGGCGGCGGCACATTGAGTAACACAACTTCTACCACCGATGCAAACGGACAGGCAGCCAGTACGCTGAGCCTCGGCGAAGTCCCCGGTACAAACAGCGTCGAAGTGAGCGCCGAAGGTGTCTCCGAAACGGTTGCCTTCACTGCGGAAGGGATTCCTCCGACATTGACGAGCGTTTCGGGGAATAACCAAATGTCGGCAACCGGCACCGCGCTGGCAAACCCGTTTGTGGTGGAAGTCCGCGATCAGTACGATGCCCCGATGGAAGGGATTACCGTGAAGTTTACTGTCCTCGCAGGCAGTGGATTGTTGAGTGCCACCACCGCAATCACCGACGCCAACGGACGAGCCGAGAGTACCCTCACGTTAGGACCGAATCTAGGACCGAATCGTGTCTCTGTTTCTGTGGCGGGAATTCGGAAGCAAGAAGTGTTCACTGCCGAAGGCATCCGAGTTGCAAAGACATTGAATGTCATCTCGGGTAACAACCTTCAAGGGCAACCTGGAATGGCGCTTGAAAACCCGTTTGTCGTGGAGGTACGAGACCAATCCGATAAACCCTTATCAGATGTTGAGGTAGCTTTCACTGTCACTAGTGGCGGGGGCACAATCAGCGCTGCGAGGGTTACGACGGACAGTAACGGACGGGCAGAGAGCACCCTCAAGTTGGGACCAAATTTGGGTGCAAATACAGTCACTGTATCTGTTCAAGGGATTCAGGAGATGCCGACGTTTCGTGCCGAAGGCGTTCAGGTCCCCAAAACGTTAGAGATAGTCTCCGGAGATGGACAAGCGGGTTGGCCCGGTTTCTGGCTGGCTGAACCGTTTGTGGTGGAAGTGCGCGACGTAGCGGATAGACCTGTTTCGGCTATTGAGGTTAGGTTCACGGTCAGCAGCGGCGGCGGCACGCTCAGTTCGACTAGCGTCACAACAGATTCCGATGGCAGGGCGCAGAGTTATTTCTTATTGGGTCAAAATGCAGGTGCCAACACAGTCACCGTGTCAGTCGTAGGGGTTCAAGAGGAATTGACATTGACTGCCGTCGGCCGCCGAATACCGAAGTCGTTCTCGATAATCACCGGAAATGAGCAACAAGGGCTGCTCGGTGAGGTACTTCCTAATCCTATTGTCGTTGAAGTGCGAGACCGGTCCGGCGAAGCCCTACCGGGTGTGCAGGTCACCTTCACGGTTACCGGTGGCGGTGGGGCACTCAGTGAAACCAGTGCCACGACGGATAGCGATGGTCGGGCGGAGAGTACCCTCACATTGGGCCCAAATCCGGGAACGAACACCGTCGAAGTGGCTGTTACAGGGATTCCGCAGCCACAGACCGCTACAGCAACCGCCGAATTTCCGCCTACCCTAGAGGATGTAAACAGGGACAATGTTGTGAATATTCTAGATTTGGTGCGCGTTGCCTCAGATCTCGGGACCGAAGGCGCAGATTTACCCGCAGATGTCAACGGGGATGGAATTGTGAACATTCTTGATTTGGTGTTGGTGGCGCGTGCGCTTGGGAACGCAACCGCCGCGCCTTCGGCTTGGAATCGCAACTTGGAGATCGCTCCTACAAGAGCGGACGTGGGAGAGTGGTTGGCACAAGCGAGAGAACTTGACCTGAAGGATGCCACATCGCAACTGGGCGTTCTTTTCCTGGAGCATCTTCTGGCAACTCTAAGCCCGGAAGAGACAGTACTTTTACCTAACTTCCCGAATCCGTTCAACCCGGAGACGTGGATTCCCTATCAACTCTCGGAAGACAGCCCTGTATCGCTATCCATATATGATACGACTGGGGTGCTGGTTCGGACACTGTCGCTCGGTGTTCAACCCGCAGGTTTTTATAATAGCCGCGAACGTGCGGCTTACTGGGATGGCCGCAACGATGGCGGCGAACGCGTCACGAGCGGTCTCTATTTTTACCAGTTGAAGACACCATCATTCCATCAAACTCGGCGGCTTGTCATTTTGAAATAGAATCAAATGAAGGTCATTTTTTTGCTCTATGGCTAGTTTTGAAAAAGTGTTACTTGGTAGCGCGCCATTATCCCTGTCGGGACAATTCATTCAGCAAGTAACACGTTCTAGTCGGAGTCTCTTTCCTCGATCCAGAGGATCGAAATGTCAATAGAATGCGATGTGCAGATTCCTGCGCTCCAGCGGAGATCAAGTGACCGAATAGGGAACGCGATAGAGATCCTCTATATGATGTGTTACTTGCTAGTGTTATTGAATATGGTTCTGCTACGGGCTATTCAAAGAGGCTCTAATGTAAGCATCGTTTCTGAGAAAAGGCATCTAACAGGTGCTTTTTTAACTTTAGAAAAAATACGAAAAGTGAGGTTTTCTTAATGCACAATCAGATCAAAACCAGATTTTTGTTTTACATGTTTACGTTATCCATGTGTCTCAATTCCTTTTTCGTGGGGAACACTGATGCACAGGACAACAATGAAGCCGATTCCAACTACACTTTTGAGACCATTGATGTTCCCGGCATAGAGTTTTTGGAACTGACGGCGAGTAGCGACTTTGAGGGTTACGCGGGCAACACGCAGGGTCCCGACGGCGAAAAAATAGTCGGCTTTACACTCATCGATGGCGTTTTCACGACCTACGATTTTCCCGAATCACAGAACACCTTTTTCTATGCACTCGGTAATGATGGGCGGGCTGCCGGATACTACGAGGATAGCGACGGTCTGCACCACGGTGTTGTCTTGGAAAATGGGGAATTGCGGCAATACGATTTCCCGGGCGCTGTCGAAACGGAGATATACGGTATCAGTGATGCGACGGGGGCACTAACGGGCAATTGGATAGATGCTTCCGGCGTGCCTCGTGGATTCTCGGGGGAGGCAATCGTTGAAGTACCCGAGGCATCGGCAACTTACGCCAGTTTTGCGACCGCGACAGGCGCTGTTGTGGGGAGTTACATAGACAGTGGCGGTATATATCATCCATACGTACATGCCCCTGATGGCAGGTTTATATTTGGCGACATTTTAGAAACATCGAATCTGGAGTACCTTTTTACACACGCTATCAACGATGTTGGAGTTGTCGTGGTGGGAGCCAAAGCGAAGGATGATGTGCCGCGCACTTATGTCGGTAGATTCGGGCAGATACAGGAGTTGCAGTTTCCGGGCGGCGTAAGCACGGAGGGCTGGAACATCAATCGGGACGGCTCCGTTGTCGGAAACTATGTATCGGCGGATGGGCGGGTACATGGATTTATCGCCAAACCCACAGAGGGCACTGCTACGCAACCCGTTGTCACCTCCCCCAGCTTCACCTATACGTTTGAGAGCATCAATGTTCCCGGTGTAGATTTTTTGGAACTGACGGCGAGTAGCGACTTTGGGGATTACGCCGGTAACACGCGGAGCACTGATGGCGAAAAAACAGTCGGTTTCACGCTCGTTGATGGTGTTTTTACGACGTATGATTTTCCGGGTTCGGCGAACACTTATTTCTATGCGCTGGGCAATAATGGAAACGCTGCCGGTCACTACGAGGATAGCGCGGGGCTGTACCACGGAGTTATTTTAGAGGATGGCGAGTTGCGCCAATACGATTTCCCGGGTGCCGTTCAAACGTTTCTCTACGGCATTAGTGATGCGACGGGGGCACTGACAGGTAGTTTTATAGATGCTACGGACGTGCGCCGTGGGTTTTCAGGGGAGACAATCGTTGAAGTTCCCGAGGCATCGGCGACCTATGCCGACTTCGTGAGCGGTTCGGGTACCGTTGTGGGCAGCTACATAGACAAAGACGGTCTATTTCGTGCATACGGGCTTACCCCGGATGGCAGGTTTGGATTTGCCAACGTGTTGGAAGCGTCGAATCTGGAGTACCTTTTTACGCACGGTATCAACGATATAGGAGTTCTCGTGATTCGAGCCAAAGCGACCGATGATGTGCCGCGCACTTATGTCGGTAGGTTCGGGCAGCTACATGAATTGCAGTTTCCGGGGGGTGTAAGCACAGAGGGCTATAATATTAACCAAGACGGCTCTGTCGTCGGACACTATGACTCCGCCGACGGGCGGAGACACGGGTTTATCGCCAGACCCGTCCCCGAGCCGGTGAGTGATTATTTTGCCAACGCCTACAACGTCACGCTGGAGAAGGGCTTGAACATGCTTTCCGTGCCACTGGCGCCAATAAGACCGATGAGCGCCAAGTCACTTGGGGCGCTGACGGGGGCGACAACCGTCATCACGCTCGATTCCCAGCGATTCGTCGGCTGGACGCCAAGCGCTCCCAACGACGGTTTTCCGATTGAAGGCGGAAAAGGGTATATCGTCAATGTCCCGGAATCTCGTAGTTTCGCCTTCGTCGGAGCGCCGTGGACGGAACAGACGAGGGCTGCCGCATCGCCGCCCGCCATATCCGCCGAGATCTCCCAAGAACAGAACGTGTGGGCGTTCGTTGTCAGTGGACACTTGGACGGCAAACTGGCGTATGACGGCTACCGGGTAATTGTGCGTAACCTGAGAACAAACAGTACTATAACCGCTTCGGTGGAAGGTGATTACTTCGCCGCTGCAACTGCCGACGTGGCGCGTCGGAGCATTGTCCAAGTTGGAGACGTAATCGAATTACACGTCATCGGTCCGGATGGCAATGTTGAATCTCACGGTATGCGATTCAACGTGACCCCCGATCACCTTGCAAACGCTGTTTTGTCCGTCAGGCTTGACGGCATCGGCAAGACGGACCAGAATCTGTTGTTGCAGAACTACCCGAATCCGTTCAACCCGGAGACGTGGATTCCCTATCAACTCTCGGAAAACAGTCCGGTATCGGTATCCATTTATGACACGACCGGGGTGCTGGTTCGGACACTCTCGCTCGGTATTCAATCTGCGGGCTTTTATAATAGCCGCGAACGTGCGGCTTACTGGGATGGCCGAAACGATGCCGGTGAACGCGTCACGAGCGGACTCTATTTTTACCAGTTGAGGACGCCATCATTCCATCAAACTCGGCGGCTTGTCATTGTGAAGTAGAGTCAATCCGAATTTCTCGCTGACGATTATGGATTTCATTAATGGTTGGTTGTGCTTGTACATGGGTACTGTGACAGAAAAATTGAAAAAATTTATTACAGCTACGGTAACTGTTTAGTCTATCAATTTGTTTTGGGAATGTTGGTTCGTCGTGCTGCAGTTTAATCCCTGTTCCTACACCATCAAGCGAACGGATAGTGAGTGATCAACTGAACGAATAGTGAAGGAGCAACTGACCGATAGGGAAGGCGGTAGAGATCCCATAGTAGATCCTGATAGAGATTCCTTTTTTCTTCAAAACTCGGTTTCTTCCCGGAGTCAAAGTGGCTTCAAGGTAATGGTTGAATCCACTCATCACGGGCAACTAAGGATTGATAATCATGGCAATCACTTCATCACATAAATCACAGTTCAGACAATGCTAACTCCCGATACCCAACACTTACCTTTAATGCAAGCATCGTTTCTGAGCAAAGGCATCTAACACATGCTTTTTTAACTCTAGAAAAAATACGAAAAGTGAGGTTTTCTTTCATGCAAATTCAGATTAAAACCAGTTCCCTGTTTTACACCTTCACGTTGTTCATGTGCCTAAATTCCTTATTCTTGGGGAACACCGATGCACAAGTCAACAACCAATCCGATTCCCAGTACACTTTTGAGACTATTGATGTCCCCGGTGTAGATTTTTTAGAGTTGACGGCGAGTAACGACTTTGGCGATTACGCCGGGAATACCCTGAGTACTGATGGTGAAAAAGAGGTCGCCTTTACGCTCATTGATGGTGTTTTTACGACCTTCGATTTCCCCGGATCACAGAACACCTATTTCTATGCGCTCGGCAATAATGGCAACGCTGCGGGACACTACGAGGATAGCGATGGTCTCTACCACGGTGTCGTCTTAGAAGACGGTGAGCTACTGCAATACGATTTTCCAGGTGCCGTCCAAACCGAAATATACGGTATCAGTGATGCGACGGGCGTGCTGACGGGTAATTTTATAGATGCTTCTGGTGTTCGCCGTGGGTTCTCGGGCGACGCAAGTGTCGAATACCCCGAGGCAACGGCGACTTATGCCGCCTTTGTGAACGCTGCTGGCTTTATCATAGGCAACTACATAGATGCCGAAGGGATATATCATGCATACGCAAAGGCCCCGGATGGTAGTTTTGCATCTTTTGACCCTCTTCCGGAGGCATCAAGACTCGAATACCTCTTTGTCCCAGGTATCAATGATGTAGGCATTGGTGTTGTTCTCGCCAAAGCGTTCGGTGACATCCTGCGCACCTATGTCGGTTCAACCCGGCAGGGGTTACAGGAGTTGCAGGTTCCGGGGAGTGTCGGCACGGAGGGTTGGAATATCAATCAGGACGGCTCTGTCGTCGGACACTATGACTCGGCGGATGGACGCGTACACGGCTTTATCGCCAGACCCGCTGCACAAGTCGGTGATGAACCCGATGTCGCACCCGCAAATGCCAACTATACCTTCGAGACGATCGATGTTCCGGGTGTAGAATTTTTAGCGTTGACGGCGAGTAGCGACTTTGAGGATTATGCCGGTTATACGAAAAGTGCTGATGGAGAAAAAGAGGTCGCCTTTACGCTCATTGATGGTGTTTTTACGACCTACGATTTCCCTGGATCACAGAACACCTATTTCTATGCGCTCGGCAATAATGGCAACGCTGCGGGACACTACGAGGATAGCGAGGGACTGTTCCATGGGGTCGTCTTAGAAAACGGTGAGTTACGGCAATACGATTTTCCGGGTGCCGTCCAAACGGAGATATTCGGTATCAGTGATACCACGGGAGCCCTGACGGGTAATTTTACAGACGATTCCGGCGTTCGCCGTGGATTTTCAGGAGACATAATCGTTGAATTCCCTGGAGCATTGGAAACCTACGCCGATTTTGTGAACGCGCAAGGTGGTATGGTGGGCAGCTACGTAGATGCCGATGGCGTATATAATGCTTACGTGCGTGTCCCGGGTGGTGATTTTGTATCTCTTGTACTGACAACGGAAACAAAGCAGGAATACCTTTTTGTCCACGGTATCAACGATGCAAGAATTGTCGTTGCGCGAGCTAAGTCGGTGGATGCGCCTCCATTCACTTATGTCGGTCTATTCCCGGAAGAATTACAGGAGCTTAAATTCCCGGGCAGCGTTAGCACGGAGGGCTGGAATATTAATCAGGACGGTTCTGTCGTCGGACACTATCAGTCGGCAGATGGACGGGTACACGGCTTTATCGCCAGACCTGTAGGCGACACCGCTGCACCCGTCGAGGAGGCGCCCGTTGTCCCACCCGTCTTCGCCTACTATACTTTTGAATCCATTGATGTCCCCGGTGTAGATTTTTTGGAGTTAACCGCAAGTAGCGACTTTGAGGATTACGCAGGGAACACCCGGAGTGCTGATGATGAAAAAGACGTCGCCTTTACACTCATTGATGGGGTTTTTACGACCTATGATTTCCCCGGCTCGCAGGGCACCTATTTCTATGCACTCGGTAATGATGGGAGTGCTGCCGGACACTACCAAGATAGCGATGGTCTGTACCACGGTGTTATCTTAGAGAATGGCGAATTGCGGCGATACGATTTTCCGGATGCCGTTCAAACGGAGATTTACGGTATCAGTGATACAACGGGTGCCCTGACGGGTAGTTTTATAGATGCTTCCGGGGTTCGCCGCGGATTCTCGGGGAACACAATCATTGAGTATCCCGAGGCATCGGCAACGTATGCCGATTTTACGAGCGCTGAAGGCGCTGTCATTGGCAGCTTCATTGATGCCCAAGGTGTATACAAGCCATACATACGTCACCCAGATGGCAAATTTCTATCTCTTGACCTTCCACACGCAGCACAGTTTGAATACTTCTTTTTGCCGGGTGCTAACGATGCCGGACGTGTTGTGGTGCGAGCCAAACTGATCGGTGATATCCCGCGCACTGCTGTCGGAACACTCCAGCACGGATTACAAAGTTTGGAGGTCCCGGGCAGCGTTAGCACGGAGGGCTGGAAAATCAATCAGGACGGTTCTATCGTTGGACACTATGACTCACCCGATGGACGCAGACACGGGTTTATCGCCAGACCGGTTTCCGGGGCGGAGAGCGATCATTTTGGCAACGCCTACAACGTCACGCTGGCTAAAGGCTTGAACATGCTTTCCGTGCCGTTGGCGCCGCCAACGCCGATGAGCGCCAAGACGCTTGCAGGTCTGACAGGAGCGACAACCGTCATCACGCTCGATTCTGCAAACCAGCGATTCGTCGCGTGGACTCCAAGCGCACCCAACGACGGTTTTCCGATTGAAGGTGGAAAAGGTTATATCGTCAATGTCCCGGAATCTCGAAGTTTCGCCTTCATCGGAGCGCCATGGACAGACAAGACTGCCGCATCACCGCCCGCCATATCCGTGGAGGCGTCCCGGGAAGTCTGGGCGTTCGTTGTCAGTGGACACTTGGACGGTAAACAGGCGTTTGACGGCTACCAAGTCATCGTCCGCAATCTGCGAACCACCAGCACGATAACCGCATCCGTGCAAGGTGATTACTTCGCAGCCGCTACCGCCGACTTGGCGCGGCGCAGCGTTGTCGAAGTTGGAGACGTGATTGAGTTACACGTCATCGGTCCGGATCGCAATGTTGAATCGCATACCGTTAGATTCACCGTGACCTCCGAGCACCTTGCAAACGCGGTATTGTCTGTCAGGCTTGACGGCATCGGCAAACCGCAGCAGGATCAGTTGTTGCAGAACTATCCGAATCCGTTCAACCCCGAAACCTGGATTCCCTATCAACTTTCGGGTGACAGTCCGGTATCGCTATCCATTTACGACACGACCGGGGTGCTGGTTCGGACACTTTCGCTCGGCATGCAGTCCGCAGGCTTTTATAATAGTCGCGGACGTGCCGCTTACTGGGATGGCCGCAACGATGCCGGTGAACACGTCGCGAGCGGACTCTATTTTTACCAGTTGACGACACCAACCTTCCATCAAACACGCCGGCTCGTCATCGTAAAGTAGAGTCGATCAGTATAAGTTCGACTTGTACATTTGTAATTGTAGGATGGGATCAAGGGAATGGATAATGAGTGATCTACTGAACGAATAGTGAAGGCGATAGAGATCCCACAGGTGTATAGCATCCCATTATCCTTGTCGGAATAATTCATTCAGCAAGTAACACGTTCTAGTCGGAGTCTCTTTCCTCGATCCAGAGGATCGAAATGTCAATAGAACACGATTCCTCCTCGCGTCTGCACTCCAGCGGAGTGCAATGTCAATAGAATCGCTGAGCAAAGGCATCTAACAGGTGCTTTTTAACTTTAGAAAAAATACGAAAAGTGAGGTTTTCTTTCATGCAAGTTCAGATTAAAACCAGTTCCCTGTTTTACACCTTCGCGTTGTTCATGTACCTCAATTCCTTTTTCCTGGGGAACACCGATGCACAAGTCAAGGATGAAGCCGAATCCAAGTATACTTTTGAAACCATTGATGTCCCCAGTGTCGATTTTTTAGCGTTGACGGCGAGTAGCGACTTTGAGGATTACGCCGGTTACACCAAAAGTGCTGATGGAGAAAAAGACGTCGCCTTTACGCTCATTGATGGTGTTTTTACGACCTATGATTTTCCCGCATCACAGAACACCTATTTCTTTGCGCTCGGCAATAATGGCAACGCTGCTGGACACTATCAGGATAGCGACGGTCTTTTCCACGGCGTCGTCTTAGAAAACGGTGACTTGCGCCAATACGATTTTCCGGGTGCTGTCCAATCAGAGATATTCGGTATCAGTGATACCACGGGAGCCCTGACCGGTAATTTTATAGATGCTTCAGGGGTGCGTCGTGGTTTCACAGGGGACGAAATTATTGAGATCCCCGGTGCCCTGGAAACGTATGCCGATTTCGTGAGCGCGGGTCGGCTTGTAGGCAGCTACGTAGATGCGTCGGGCATATATCATGCCTACATACGTTCTCCACAACGCGAAGTTATATCTATCGAGTTACCGGACGGACCGAATCTGGAGTACTATTTTGTGCACGGTATCAATGATGCGGGGACTTACATTGCCCGCGCGAAAGTCGTGGATGATATTCCGCGGACCTACGTCGGCACATTCACCGGACGAGAAGAGTTGCGTTTTCCGGGAAGTGTCAGCACACAGGGTTACAATATCAATCAGGACGGTTCTATCGTCGGAAACTATGACACCTCTGATGGACGAAGACACGGTTTCATCGCTAGACCTGCTGGAGAGGCGGCTGCACAACCTGTTGTCCCTATCAGCTTCAACTATACTTTCGAGAGTATTGCTGTTCCGGGAGTAACCTACTTAGAGTTGACAGCAAGTAGCGACTTTGAGGATTACGCCGGCAACACGCGGAGTATGGATGGTAAAGGAATAGCCTTTACGCTCATTGATGGTGTTTTTAAAACGTATGACTTCCCCGGTTCGCAGATCACTTATTTTTATGCGTTGGATAACAACGGTCAAGCTGCGGGACACTACGAAGATAATGACGGTCTTCATCACGGTGTCATCTTAGAAAACGGCGAGTTGAAGCAATATGATTTTCCGGGTGCCGTTGAGACGGAGATATACGGTATATCTGATGTAACCGGTGCCTTGACAGGAAATTTTATAGATGCTTCGGGTATACGTCGCGGTTTCTCGGGAGAGACCATCGTTGAGTTTCCCGGTGCCACAGCAACGTATGCCGATTTTATCGTCACGGATCGGCTCGTAGGCAGCTACGTAGATGCTGAAGGTGTATATCATCCCTACATACGTGATGCCGGTGGCAGGATGAGATCTATTGACGTCCCGGGAGCGGAAAACATGGAATACGTCTTTACGCACGGTATCAATGATGTGGGGGTTTCCGTCAATCGTACGAAAGTCGTGGGTGATATTCCGCGCACATACATCGGCACACTCCGGGGATTCCGTGAGTTGAGTTTTCCGGGGGGCGTCAGCACCGAGGGATGGAACGTCAACCAGGACGGCTCTATCGTCGGGAACTATAAGTCAGCGGATGGACGCACACACGGATTTGTCGCCCGACCGGTCGCCAAGGAAGTGAGTGATTATTTTGGCAACGCCTACAACGTCGCACTGGCGAAGGGCTTGAACATGCTTTCCGTGCCATTGGCGCCGCCAACACCCATGAGCGCCAAGTCACTTGCGGCGCTGACCGGGGCGACAACCGTCATCACGCTCGATTCGGAAAACCAGCGATTCGTGGGGTGGACTCCTAGCGCGCCCAACGACGGTTATCCAGTTGAAGGTGGAAAAGGATATATCGTCAATGTCCCGGAATCTCGCAAATTCTCCTTCGTCGGAGCGCCGTGGACAGATCTAACCAAGGCTGCCGCATCACCGCCTGCCATATCCGTCGAGATTTCTCAAGAACAAAACGTGTGGGCTTTCGTTGTTACTGGACACCTGGACGGTAAATCTGCGTTTGACGGCTACCAAGTCATCGTCCGTAATCTGCGAACAAACAGCACGATAACCGCTTCGGTGGATGGCGATTTCTTCGCTGCCGCAACTGCCGACTTGGCGCGGCGCAGCGTTGTCCAAGCTGGGGACGTAATCGAATTACACGTCGTTGGTCCGGATGGCAATGTTGAATCGCAATCCGTTAGATTCAACGTAACCGCGGAGCACTTAGCAAATGCGGTTTTGTCTGTCAGGCTTGACGGCATCGGTAAACCGCAGCAGAATCAGTTGTTGCAGAACTATCCGAATCCGTTCAACCCCGAAACCTGGATTCCCTACCAACTCTCGGGTGACGGTCCGGTGTCGGTATCCATTTATGATAGCACCGGAGCGCTGGTTCGCACACTCTCGCTCGGTATGCAGTCCGCAGGATTTTATAACAGTCGGGACCGTGCCGCCTATTGGGATGGCCGCAACGATGTCGGCGAACACGTCGCGAGCGGACTCTATTTTTACCAGTTGACGACCCCGTCCTTCCATCAAACACGGCGGCTTGTCATTATCAAGTAGACCAGCCAAGGCTTTCTGGTGCCACAGTTGTGTATCAGCGCAACTGTGGCACTATGTTAAGCCGAAAGGAGCAACACAATCATGAAAACCGGAGTACTTCCAATCCTAATTTGGTCCGCCCTCACTATCCTCTGCGCACCGGGTTGCGAACAGCTACAAGATCAAATCAAATCGAATGTCGGTGATGACAGCGTCATTTCCATCCCCAATGATGGTGTTTCACCTAATGAAGTGAATACGGGAAGAGTGGTAATTACTGATGCAGACGAGAATTGGGGAACTGATGATTATCTCCTACGCGACGCCGCAATAACAGACGATACGCTGCGGCTTGTAGTATCCTACAGCGGCGGGTGTGAAAAGCATCAGTTCACGCTTGTAACATCCGGGACCTTCCTTGAGTCATCCCGAGTACAGCTTGTAATATCCGTCGCCCACAATGCGAACGACGATCCGTGCGAGGCATTTCCAACTGAGACTATTACTTTTGACCTGACCGGCATCAAAGCACTCTATCAGGAGGTTTATCAGCAGGACGCGGGCAGTATTATCCTACTCCTTGAGAACGCCCCGAATGGTCAACTCGTCTACCAATTTGCAATGTAGACTGAAATTACCTCGAAAACTAGACGGTTTAAGAACAGATCCTTTCGACTAGAAAAACTATCATCATTTGAGCGAAAATAAGGAGCGGACTTTATTACTTAAATCTCCTTAATTTCTGTCTACAGAATGGGAGTAGGTTCACTAGAAGATAACAGCCCGTAAAATAGCGGTCAGGTACTATTCGCTTATGCCTGTGTTGCTCCACCAACTGTAGTCCCGTATGCATCCTGCATGAGTATTAGAACATCCCAGAGTTTTAGGATGTCGTGGGGATGAACAGAAAGGTCGGAAGCAAACGGCAATGTCCCCGTCCTTTCAACAATGGGGTGAAGTTCCTGAATTCGTTTGATAAGATCTCCCAGCCGGACGCCGAACCGTTCGGACAGTTCACCGATAAGGGGGTCATAGCGAATCGGCCAATCATCCGATATCGGCGCAGTGCGGTGCTGGAAGTAGTAAGCAATTGCTTTATCGGCGGAGCGCTGATTCGTGTACCGCCATTCCACCCCCGTCCCACTCGTGGAATCGGAAACAGTTTGTAGTTGCCTCCACACCTCCTTAATGATGATTGTTAATGCGGCCCCCGGATTATCTGTCCCGGTATGCCTTAACAGCTCCTCGTTGCGGTCCATCTGATAGTATTTTTTCAGGTATCCCCGCCAATGCTGTGAAATGCGCATCAGTTCATGTTCGGGAGTGTTCCGCATTTTGACTTTTTCGCGATTGGTCAGGTTTCCGAGAATATCCTGTACCACTCCGTCTTTGGTGGATAGGGGCGGTCGCTTTGTTTGGAATCCGTATTCCCCAATGATAAACCTGCTATAAACCCGTTCCTGTGTAGCTGCACACAGTTCTTGGAAGTTGTCAGGCTCGATACGGAGATTGGCAGCAAACGGCAATACGCCAGTTTCAACAACAACCTTCCGAATCTCGCCTAACCTTTCAAAAAAGTAGGACAAATCGATCTCGAAACGTTTCTCAATTTCCGAAACTCGCGGATCGCCTACGCCTAGATGTTCGCCTCGGCGGATGTATTCAGGCGGCGGCATTAAAACATCAAGGTGTTCGAAGTAGTAAGTAATCGCTTCGTCCAAGCGCTGTTGATAATCTTCGGGGAAGGGTTCGCCATCGGGAGAATTCCAGTACACGGTAGGGCAATTGTCGTATATGTCCTCTTCTGGTATGCCGTCTAGTGCGTTGTGGTGTCTACTCATTTTAATTCGCTATCGTCCTCCTTATTGGTCAGGTTAATCCTTCCGAGTCCATTCTCAGATGAAATCCTACACAATGCTTATGCCGCTACCCATGAGTATAGCAGTTGCCGAATCTCCCTGATGTCCGCCCGTAGCTCCGCGTTTTCCGTTTTGAAGTCAGCCTTTAAGGTCTGCGTTCATGTCCGACATGTCCGACCTCATAGCATTCATCTCGGCTTTCGTAGCCATTGATGTAGTGAGCTTCCACCACAGACCGACAATCCCAATCAGCGGCGCCATAACCTTAATCCATTCTTCCATCGCTATTCCCCTGCCATCCAATCTGCTGGTTAGTCACAACATCACCGGGATGAGCGCGTCACGATCATCATCAGAGGCACTTTCAACACCATCGCCAGTTCGGATAATTCGCCCTGGACGGTTTCGATTTCCATGATGCTGAAGGATTCAAGGAATCCGTTCTCGTTTGACCGTATCGAGAACTTCCGTCAATATAGTATATTGCATCATACCAGTGTTTTCAATGATTATCTTATGGCTTCTGATTGTTATGGGGAGGTTGATTCCTAGGGAGTTAATGGGTATAATCCGACTTATCGGAAGCTAAATAGTTTTCACCGGTTTCACAATGAAGTAGAGTTAGAAAGGAGTTCACACCGTGAATGGAGGAACCTTTATGAATTTCAAACAGAAGCTAATCTACATGGGAGTTGGTTTCCTATTCGCCTCAATGGGTTATATGCTTGCAAATCATCAGAATGCGGTCAATGCACAAGATCCCCCGATACAGCCGCAGGTGATAGACCAGGTTATTTGCCGTCGTTTAAGAATCGTTGATACACATGGCAGGACAGTTTTAGAACTGCACGGGCGAAACGAGCATGGCGGTCAGATTGGCGTTTATAGTCGGGATGGGGGGCAGTTATTTGCTGCCGGCGCCGATGCAATGGGAGGCATTGTTGTCGTCCAAGGCAACGAACCGAACCATATAGCGGTGATGGCGATGAACCGGCACGGGGGACATGTCTCGGTCGGCGGCGGAGAGAGGAGTGGCGCGGGGTTGCGGACAAACGAAAGAGGAGGTCAGTTGATTGTCGCCGAGTCAGGTGGACAGGAGGTTGTGTTTCTAGGTGTCGATGAGGATGGCGGCGGCAATAAAGAAGTGTTTGGTAAAAGTGAGGACGGCATGAGTGGTCTGGGCATCAACGAATCCGGCGGCTTTGTCTTTGCGAGTGGGACCGATGGGGAAAGTAGCGTGGGTATGTTTATCGACGATGAAGAGGGCGGAATTGTCCGGGCGACGGGCAAAACGGCTCAACAGCCGCGGTGAGAAGAAGGCGAGCATGAATCAAACTGCGGGCGAAGACCTCGTCCCCGTACACCGGCTAACACGACAAGAGATCCAGTCGGTTATTCGGCAAGCCGTACCATCTTGATAGCGCGCCATTATCCCTGTCGGAATAATTCTTTCAGCAAGTAACATTCATATTTCGCTCTGTGAGAGGTTTTGAAAAAGCCTTCCTCCGTAGAATGGTTTCACTCCAGAGTAGTGAGATGTCAATAGAACATGATTGCTCCCCACGTCCGCACTCCAGAGGATCAAACGAACGATCAACTGAGTGGACAGCGAAGGCGATAGAAATCCCTTAGTGAGTGCGATAGTAGATCCTGTGCAATGTCGAGTGTTACTTGAGAGCATCCCATTATCCCTGTCGGAATAATTCATTCAGCAAGCACCACGTTCTAGTCGGAGTCCCTTTCCTCGATCCAGAGGATCAAGCGAGTGAATAGCGAGTGCGATAGAGATCCCCAGTGTCAATAGAACATGATTGCTCCCCACGTCCGCACTCCAGAGGATCAAACGAACGATCAACTGAGTGGACAGCGAAGGCGATAGAAATCCCTTAGTGAGTGCGATAGTAGATCCTGTGCAATGTCGAGTGTTACTTGAGAGCATCCCATTATCCCTGTCGGAATAATTCATTCAGCAAGCACCACGTTCTAGTCGGAGTCCCTTTCCTCGATCCAGAGGATCAAACGAGTGAATAGCGAGTGATCAACTGAACGGATAGTGAAGGCGATAGAGATCCCATAGAAATCTTCAGTGTCAATAGAATGCGACATGTCCAGAGTCCCGCACTCCCGAGGAGTGCAATGTCAATAGAACCGCGATGCGTCTAATCTCCGCACTCCAGAGGAGTGCAATGTGGACTGTTACTTGATAGAACGAAGCATCAAATGAATCTACAATTTTCAGTCTTTTGTGTCTAGGTTTCGTACTAGTCGTATGGTTTGCTATCATGTCGTCGATAAGAAGGCTACACGACCTCGGAACGACAGGTTGGTGGTTGTTTCTAGCTTGGATACCTATTATTGGTTCGCTCCTTCTTACCGTCTTACTCGGTTTCGTTCGAGGTGACAAAGAACCCAATAAATATGGCAATCCACTTAATTCAGTTAAGAAAAATACGAGAAAGGAGAATCCGCGATGAATAGACGACAAAGGCATCTCGATTGGCAGTCGGTTAGCTGTCGTATACAAGCGCAAAGATTACCTGTGTTCAATGGAGACCGCGGAAGCCCATAGCAGGGCGCTAATGATTTTGATGAGGTAAACGTTAAGGTTCATGTGTGTAGTTCTTCGGCCCAATTCGAGGGCTTCCGGACGACGCATTTCGTCGCTATAGAAGGCGTCGAGCGGCGCGCCGACCTCTTTGAACAGGTCGGCGGCAACGACCAAGAATGGTACTTATCTTAAAAGCGCTCTATTACCTTGAACAGTAATAATCTTGTGTTTGGATATCTTGTCCAAACTCTTCGCATTGAATGCCTGTTTGGTATCAACACGAAGAACGATTTCTATACTCCTACCCGTCAAAACAAAAAACTGTATGAAGAAACCACCGCCATCCATCAATTCGACCTCACACTCCTCCGAACCCAAGCCAGCCAGCCAAATTGGCAACGATTCTCCGAAATCTGGGTGATCAATTACCTCCTGCGGCAAGGCGACGATCAACTTTCCTCGCTCATCACCAGTCACCTCGCAGATGAGATTCTGCTTCTCAATCGCGAACGGTACAAGTTGACTAGCATACTCAAAATTGTCCTTACTCGTCCGTGTTGGCGGCACAAGCCCCCACGTAAGATGATGGATAAACGGATTTCCATAATCTTGGCTCAGCAAATTATTCAATGCGGGTTCATCGACAGGATGCGCTATCCCAACATAGTCGAACCAGCCCCTGTCTCGCGCGGAATTTTCCTGCGGGAGTCGCGCGGATAACACGATGTAGTCAAAACCGTTGATTGTTATGGGGTAACTGCGCCTGTCCCAGCCAAAAACATAGCCTAGTTGCTTCAATGGCCCCATCACCAAGTAGGATTGATCGGTCAAGATTGCTGCGTGATCTATGTTAGGGTACAATTGGACGCCATTCGCAGTTATCTTTTCTGCGACGTTGGTAGCCTCTTCAAATTTGCGTGATGCGTTTTCGATCGTTAAATAGTCAGAAAAATCTGTCGGTAACCAAACTGTGTTTGCCATAACGCGCTGCTCTCCATAGCTCCTTAATTTAGTAACACCTTTTGCCCTGTTTTTGAGTGAACTGGAAACATTCTCGTCGTGATTCAGGTCAGGTCTCCTTTCAATGATTCGGTTTATGTCCGCTAACCTCACTTATCGGACAAAATGGCTGGCATTGCCGTCGGCGTGGGTTGAAGACTCCCTGGCTTTCAGTCTCCTTTGTATCATCAACTTTCATCAACTCTTTCAGCCCCCTTTACATCGGGTCAAAGAGTGCAACCTCAAACCCGTCAGTTTCTGCCTTCTCATGGTAAAAACTCCTACATTTCCTTTATGAGTTGCATATCCCTTTCATCTAATACCATTTCTCTTGAATAACAGTGCATATGATGTCTGTATTATATCGTTTACTTTCTACGTAGGCGGGGCATCTTGCGCCGCCGGTGTTAATCGCAGGCGGTTCATTCGACGATTGTTCCGGTATAGCGTATACGATTTTCGGTTCTTTCGGTTTATCGGTGCCGTACAGTGTGAGCGTGCTGACGATTAAACACAGAACGACGACTGTTATAGGCAGCGTAAAGCGCCAGTGTTTCTTCAGTAAAGACATGAATACATCCATTGGGTGGATCATCCGCTTAGAGCCTGTTTGAAAAGTACAATTTGTAGGGTGCGCACTGCGCACCAGCCTCTAAAAGCCCCAGAGGGGCGACAGGTAGGTAGTAGACGACAATAAAAGCATGAAAAAACTTCCTACAAATAACCAAAAATGGCTTTGCTACCGATTTTTCAAACAGGCTCTTAGTATCCTTGGATATTCAGTTATAAAATGAGGGTATTTTCGCTTGCCGGAAAACTCTATGCCAAAGAGTGACAACAGATTAAAAGACCTGCGGGCGTTGGTTGCTATCCAAAGTGTCCGGTTTAGATGCCGCCGTCAAATCCCCCGCCGTCACTGCCGCCGGTGTCATAGTCGCTCACATCAGGTTCGATCACGTCGTGGTCTGCTTTGCCTTCATAGTGCTCTCCTTCTCTGTCGTAGTGATTGGCGTCTTTGTCGCGCTTGCGCAAAAACCACCAACATACTCCCGAGCATAGGGTCATCACCGTTGCAAGAATTAGTATCGGTATCATGTATGCCTCCCCATAAGTGCGCTACGGTGTGATTAGGTGCCCCGCCCCGCGAATAGCGACGACCAGCACGACAATGATGCCGACGAGCACCCATATAAATTTCTGGTAACTGTTTAGTCCCTTGATTTCTGGAGTCGAGCACTGTGAATCTAGACTGCTTTTTTCCCTTTTTCTAGGCGGATCTCGTGTGGATGCTCATTTTTCGGTTTGTAGTAGGATCAAGCGAGTGGATAGCGAGTGATCAAAGGAACGGATAGTGACTGCGATAGAGTTTCCATAGAAATCCCACTTCATTGCCCGTCCTATGGCACTGGGGCTTTAACTGACCAGCAAGCGAATGAATAATGAGGGCAGTAGAAGTCCCATAGTAAATTCCGTGCGATAGAGATCCCTCAAGCGACTCCATAGGATCAACCGAACGATCAATTGAGGCGGATAGCGAAGGCGATAGAAATCCCGTACCAACCGTGAAGCCCCTTGTTGAAAGCGATTCGGGGGATTATAACAAAGTTGCAGGACAGGATCAAGAGGAAGAGACAAGCATAAGATGGAGCGTTACTCACATCGACGTCCCTCATAGGTTAGGTGAATGACCAGTAACCTGTCGATCCGTTCCTTCTCGTCCCCGCCAAGTCGTATCTGCTCAGATGCGCCTCATGCAAGCGCCAACCGATTAATCGGAGGCGCGGATAGATCTCTAGGATTGGTTGTTCAACCGCTGATAGACGTTGGATACTCTCCAACGTTGTGGTCAGCGCAATTGTCAGCATTTGAAATTGTTTGCGGGAATGCGCTTCCCTGTCCTACACACGATTTGTCCGCGCCACATTCCCGGCTAACGCTACATGCCCCAAAGCTATTCAAAAATTTCAAAAGTTTAGGACTTGGTGACCGGCGCCACCGTCGGACTGTGGCTCTGATATTTATTTAACTGGATTGTCGGGCTGTTTGGAGCGATTTTCGATTAATCTGAGTAACTCGTCGATGTCTGAAGTGTCAAATTCGAAGTTGTGTCCAAACGTCAGTTTACCGGGTTGAATGTCGCGGCGTGTCGACGGTTGCTGAGTTTCCGTCTGCTCCTTCCGCTCTGCGTTCTACCGCAAGTGCTCGTCCCGCCTCTGCGCGGGCCGTTCTCTCAGCCCTATGTCTCCGGTAACTCTCAGTAAGGCTCAACTCAACCCCTTTGTGGACTCTGTCGATTTTTTTTTTCGGGAAGGCAGGGAGATTGACGTCGCACAGATTTGCAACATGTAAAATGGAACAACAGCTGCGCTTAAGTGAATTTTGACGCACTCTCGCACAGTCAATTAGCAGATAGTCGTAGGTTGGGTTGAACGGAAATCCGTTAGTAATCGCTAATCTTGTAGGAATTTTGGAATGCCTACTTCGCTTGAACATGCCAAAATTTGAGTGAAACCCAACAATAATCGTTCGCTCTACGACCATGAAACCTCCTCTGTAATTAGACGCGCTACGCTTGAGTTTAAATAAAGTGTACGTTGAAAAAAAAGGCTGTAGATGTGATAAGCTCTTCTCGGATGAAATGCCTCCTAAAGTTCAACGTCTATTATGTTTTATGAACTCGTAGGATGCCACTTCATGTGCAGACACGGAAAATAGGCGTCGAACTGACGCATACAGTTTGGCTATGCACTGATAACCACTGTCAACCAACTCTTCTTCCCTCCCGCAACTCGTCAACCTTAGATTGACAACGAAACATATATATGGTATATTGTAACGAGCCATCTGCAATGGCGTCGGATCTTTTTTTTCTGTTAGCATTTTGTTAGCATCGCGATTCCTGAAAACCCGCTCCAGCAAAGGATTCTCCGTTTCAGAAAATGCTAACACGCCACATTAATCAAGGCTCCGAAAATCGGATATCCAAGCGCTCATTGAGACAAGAGATGACCAAATGTGGAAACATATTGATCGCAGCAAATATTTGGGCGTATCATTACTTTCTAACCCGCTATCCAAGCGTTTCTCAAAAAGGAGGGTCAAATATGTGCGCGGACTTTAGCGGACTTTAGCGGAGTATGTCGCGCGCCGCTTCAAGCCACGCCCGGTAAGGCTTCAAGCGCCATTTCAGTGCTTGTCGGAAAAGTGCGCTCTAGTCTCGACAGCGTCACTGTAACCGACACCCGCGTTCTGCTTGTCATCGCGCCCTAATCAACCCCATCGATTGCTTTTGAAAAAGTAGTAGAATCATAATACTGAATAGGGCGTGATCAACTGACTGGACAAGGAAGGATCAAGGGAACGATTAGTGACTGCGATAGAGATCCTATAGAGTTCCCATAGAACTCCCATTACGCATTATGCATTATTTGCTACGGCCCCTAATTCAAACACGTTCTTGAATCAGACACCATTAAATGAGGAGTATGTTATGCACAATCAGACCAAAACCGGTTTTTTGTTCTACACCTTTTCGTTATTCGTATGTCTCAATTTCCTTTTCTTAAATCACACCGACGCACAAACCGATGATGACTCAACTCCCGCCTCTCCTGAATTCACCTATAATTATGAGAGCATTGATGTTCCGGGCGTAGAGTTTTTAGCGTTGACGGCGAGCAGCGATTTTGAGGACTACGCCGGCTACGCGCGGAGTGCGGATAGTGAAAAAATGGTCGGGTTTACACTCATAGACGGCGTTTTTACGACGTATGACTTCCCCGGTTCACAGAACACTTATTTCTATGCATTCGGTAATAATGGATTAGCTGCGGGACACTACGAAGATAGTGATGGTCTTCATCACGGCATCGTCTTAGAAGGTGGTGAGTTGCGGCAATACGACTTTCCGGGTGCCATCGAAACGGAGATATACGGTTACAGTGATTCGAGGGGCGTATTAACAGGTAATTTTATAGATGCCTCTGGTGTTCGCCGTGGATTTTCAGGCGACATAATCGTTGAAGTACCTGATGCAACAGCAACTTATGCTGATTTTGTGAACGCAAGTGGCGCAATCACAGGAAGTTACATAGGCGCTGACGGTCTATATTATCCTTATGTGCGCACCTTAAATGGCACATTTGTATTTCACGACTATCTGGACTCATCGCTGCTGGAATACTTTTTTGTGCACGGTATCACGGATACTAGGATTATCGTTGCGCGAGCGCGAGCGACAGGTGATATTCCGCGCTCCTATGTCGGCACATCCCAGCAAGGATTATCTGAATTACAACTTCCCGGCGCTGCAAGCACGGAGGGTTGGAATATCAATCAAGATGGGTCTGTCGTCGGGTATTACGACTCGGGGGATGGACGTAGACGCGGATTTATCGGCAGACCGACTGAGGAAACTGCTGAAAAATTCAGAGACATAGCTTATCCCCCACCGCCTGAGTTCAATTTCACCTATGAGAGTATTGATGTTCCCGGTGTAGATTATTTGGCGTTGACGGCGAGTAGCGACTTTGAGGATTACGCTGGCTACGCGCGGAGCCCCGATGGTGAAAAAGAGGTTGCCTTTACCCTCATCGATGGTGTTTTCACGTCCTATGATTTCCCCGGTTCACAGAACACTTATTTCTATGCGCTCGGCAATAATGGGTTAGCTGCCGGTCACTACCAAGATAGCGATGGTCTGTACCACGGTGTCATCCTGGAAAATGGCGAACTGCGGCAATATGATTTTCCGGGCGCCGTGCAAACGGAGATATACGGGTTTAGCGATTCGACCGGGATACTGACGGGTAATTTTACAGACGAATCCGGCGTTCGTCGTGGATTTTCGGGGGACAAAATCGTTGAAGTGCCTGATGCGATGGCAACATACGCCGATTTTGTGAACTCACAAGGTCTTATCGTAGGCAGCTACGTAGATGCTGACGGTCTATTTCACGCATTCGCGCTCTCCTCCTCTGGTAGGTTTATACTTCTTGACTATCTTGAGCCGTCAAATCTGGAATACTTTTTTCTGCACGGCATTAGCGAGGGCGAGGGACGGAGTGTATTTGTAAGTGCCCGATCAAAATTTGTGGATGATATTCCACGCTCCTATGTCGGCTCATATCTGTACGGGCTGCACGAACTGTGGTTTCCCGGAAGCATTAGCACGGAGGGCTGGAACATCAATAAGGATGGCTCTGTCGTGGGGCACTATGACTCGGCGGATGGGCGAAGGCACGGGTTTGTCGCCACACTCGGCACCAAGGCGGAGAGCGACAATTTTAGCAACGCCTACAACGTTACACTGGCGAAGGGTTTGAACATGATGTCCGTGCCATTGGCGCCGCCAACGCCGATGAGTGCTCAGACGCTTGCGGCGCTGACGGGGGCGACAACCGTCATCACGCTCGATTCGGCAAACCAGCGATTCGTCGGCTGGACGCCAAGCGCCCCGGACCACGGTTTTCCGATTGAAGGCGGAAAAGGCTATATCGTCAATGTCCCGGAAACCCGCAATTTCGCCTTCGTCGGAGCGCCGTGGGCAGATCAAGCGGAGGCTGCCGCATCACCTCCCGCCATAGCCGCCGAGATTTCCCAAGAAAAGAACGTGTGGGCGTTCGTTGTCAGTGGACACTTGAACGGCAAACAGGCGGCGTTTGACGGCTACCAAGTCATCGTCCGTAACCTGAGAACAAACAGCACGATAACCGCATCCGTGCATGGCGATTACTTCGCTGCTGCAACTGCCGACTTGGCACGTCGGAGCGTTGTCGAAGTTGGAGACGTAATCGAATTACATGTCATCGGTCCCGATGGCAATGTTGAATCGCAAACCCTGAGATTCAACGTGACCCCTGAGCACTTGGAAAATGCCGTATTGTCCGTCAGAGTTGACGGCATCGGCAAACCGCAGCAGAATCAGCTGTTGCAGAACTACCCGAATCCGTTCAACCCCGAAACTTGGATTCCCTATCAACTCTCCGCGGACAGTCCGGTGTCGGTATCGATTTATGACACCACCGGGGTGCTGGTTCGCACACTTCCGATCGGTATTCAGTCTGCGGGCTTTTATAATAGCCGCGAACGTGCCGCTTACTGGGATGGCCGCAACGATGTCGGTGAACACGTTGCAAGCGGACTCTATTTTTACCAGTTGACGACCCCGACCTTCCATCAAACACGCCGGCTTGTTATTGTAAAGTAGAGCCAAGCGGGACTTACAGGTGTTACTGTTGCACTATCGGCGCAACTGTGACACTATGTTAAGCCCAACGGAGCAACACAATCATGAAAACCGGAGTACTTCCAATCGTAATTTGGTCCGCTCTCACTATCCTCTGCACGCCGGGTTGCGAGCAGTTGCAAGATCAGATCAAATCGAATGTCGGTGATGACACCGACATTTCCATCCCCAATGATGGTGTTTCATCTAATGAAGTGAATACGGGAAGAGTAGTAATTACTGATGCAGACGAGAATTGGGGGACTGATGATTATCTCCTACGCGACGCCACAATAACAGACGATACGCTGCGGATTGTAGTATCCTACAGTGGTGGGTGTGAAGCGCATGAGTTTACGCTTGTAACCTCCGGGACCTTCCTTGAGTCATCCCCAGTACAGCTTGCAATATCCGTCGCTCACAATGCGAACGACGATCCGTGCGAGGCATTTCCAACCGAGACTATTACTTTTGACCTGACCGGCATCAAAACACTCTATCAAGAGGCTTACCAGCAGGACGAGGGCACTATTATCCTACTCCTTGAGAACGCCCCGAATGGTCAACTCGTCTACCAATTTGCAATGTAGACTGAAATCACCTCAAAAACTAGACGGTTGAAGAACAGATCTTTTCGACTGGAAAATAATCATCATTTGAGCGAAAATACGGAGCGGACTTTATTATTTAAATCTCCTTATTTTCTGTCAAAAGGATGGTGGTAGGTTCAGTTGTGCAAACAAGATAATCGCACCAAATCTGGGAAATAACTATGAGTAATTCTTGTCCTAAAGGGTCGGAGTGGAGAAAGTGGGACCTACAGATCCACGTCCCTGGAGCTAAGCACGCAGACCAATATGTCGCTGAAAGTGGCGTTGATGTCTGGGCAAAGTTTATTGAATATATCAAGTATTCAGATGTATGTGCCTTCGGTATAACTGATTATTTTTCAGTTTGTGGCTACGAAACGTTTAAAGAAAAGATTAAGGGTATTGCGGATTTAAAAGACAGAAGGTTTTTTCCGTGTGTTGAACTTCGGCTAGATATGAGCGTCAATCTGGATTCTGAACAACTTCAGTGTCATTTAATATTTGATGATAAGTACGGTATCAGAAAAATAAAGGATTTTCTTGATCGTCTTCCCTTGAATAATAAGAAGCCAAATGGCGCGGTGGCTTACTGTAGGGAGGCTGATATTACCGAATGTGGTGGATATGAAGGAATAAGCATCGCGAAGGACGAATTGGGAAAATCACTAATAGACTCATTTGGGAACGACAAACCGTTTCTTGTTGCTGGTGTCGCAAGTGGAATGGGCAGTAACCGCGCCAATGCAAATGTAAGCATCAAGAAGGAACTATCGGACGAATTTGATAAGTTTTGTGATTTATACTTCGGTCACAAAGGAAATAGGAACTATCTATTAGACGAAGAAAGGTATGAAAATCAGGATCTAAGAGCCAAGAAGAAACCAGTAATTTCCACCTCGGATTGCCATTCTTTTGAAGATTGCGAAACAAAACTAGGTCAGAAATTTACGGTGCCGGACAAAGAAAGCAACAACCTTGAGAGATACGGCTTTAGCTGGATAAAGGCAGATACTACATTTGAGGGTTTAAGGCAGATAATTTTTGAACCAGCTCATCGGGTTGCCTTGGGTTATGAAAGACCTGAATCGAAAAAACCCTACTATCTCATTGACAAAGTGCGATTTATAGATAACACCGGCAAAGATAATTTTCCCTCGTGCCCTATTGCGATTAATCAAAATCTATCGACAATTATTGGTGGGAAATCAACCGGAAAGTCCCTACTGCTTTACTACATAGCGAGAACTATTGATAGTCGAGAAGTAGAAAAGAGATTTGATGATGATACCGTTGCTCCTCAATACAATTTTGCCGCCTCGAAGGAGTTTGATTTTGAAGTACTATGGGCGGATGGTGTTAGTACTCACCTAAAAAGCGTTGAGGGTGACAGTACGGCGGGAAAAAGAAAAATCCTCTACATCCCTCAAAATTATCTCAATAAGTTATCCGAGCAAAATTTTATGGGTCGAGACACACTGAATAGGATTGTTAGGGATGTTCTGTTACAAGATGAGAATGTACGTGAGAATTACGAAAATAGCCTTTCCAAGATTAAAAGGCTATCAAGATCAATTCCAACGAGCGTTGCCGCTCTTTACCAGATCAAGCAGGAAATCGAAGACATAGAAGAAGATATAAAACAATTAGGTGAAGAAAAGAGCATCAAAAAGTACATTGCCCAACTACAGGAGGAGGCCGATGGCATAAAAACAAGATCCGGTCTTTCCGAGCAACAAATAAAAGATTATGAGGCCTTGTTGGAGAAGGATAAAGACACAACAACAAACATTGCTGTATTATCTGATGACAAAAAGAAACTTACATTCTTCCGGCAAAACTTATCTCGGCAATTAGAGGATTTAGAGGAGTTGCGCGATGCGCAAGCGTCGGAGCTTGGCAACCAGGATATTGAGAACGAGTTTACTCAGGAGTTTGCTGGGCTCGGTCAAATAAAGGAAAATCTTCTGGCGGGCACCGACAAGATTATTACTTCTGTTGACGCAAAAATAAACCTCAATCAAAAGGAACTCGAAGAAGCTAAGAAAGACCTTGCACCATTTGTGGCAAGGGTAAAATCGCAGGACGAATTGAAGAAGAAAAATGAAGCCATAAGCGACGAGGAGAAAAAGCTGGACAAGATTACGCTTGAAACGAGAGGCCTGAAATCAAAAAAGAATCTTTATGACAGGGAAAAGAAATCCCTAATTGAAACCTACATACAAATGGCTAGTGGGTACGATGCGGCAGGAAAGGAGTTCACCAAGTACGAGAATGAATTTGATGATATGTCGGTGAGTGTCTCGGTGGGTTTTAATGAGAAGCGCTTTAACAACGAAGTTATACATAGTATGCTAAACAAGGCGGACATAAAGCGCAATATGCAAGGCATCATTCACGGTGTAGATTGGAAAGACGAATTTGAATATCAATTTGACCCAAGCATACATTTCAACTTTATCACAGAGATTCTTAACGGGGTAGTAGACGAAAAGATAAAGACGACAAAGAGCAGGTCAGCGAAAGAAGCGGTGATAAAGATATTGGAGGATTATTTTGTTTTAGACTTCAAAATAACGTACAAGAATGACCCCTTGGACAAGATGTCTCCCGGCAAGAAGGGCCTTGTATTACTCCGGTTACTTATTGATTTAAGTAACGAGGAATGGCCGATATTATTGGACCAACCAGAGGACGATTTGGACAATAGATCGGTCTATAATGATCTGGTTTCGTTCGTCAAAAAGAGGAAAAAGCAACGGCAAATAGTGATAGTAACCCACAATCCAAATTTGGCTGTTGGCGCGGATGCCGAGCAGGTAATCGTTGCGAATCAAGAAGGACAAGAGAAAGGGAGGGATAACAGAAAATTCAAATTTGAATATGTTTCTGGTGGGTTAGAGAATAGTTTTGAGTTACCTGAAGCTAAAGAAAAAGCTATATTGTTTAGGAAGGGCATACGTCAGCACGTTTGCGACGTGTTGGAAGGTGGACAAGAAGCTTTTCAGAAACGCGAACGAAAATATAGCTTTGGTGCCTAGCCCCACCCACCCCGCCCCCATCTTTTGAATTTGTGACACCGCTTGGACCTTACTTCGGACCGTTCTCTTGATGTGCCGTCACACTGGAATTAGGGATTTCGTTTCGAGACTTGGGCTTGGTCGCGGTCGCCCTTGGTCGAGGTAATGGACTCCTTCCGGCTGGAATCGGTGCAGGACTAAGCATACCCTTAATATCTTGGGATGGGTAAATACGTTCAAGATACCGTCGCAGAGGAATACGCCAGCGGGGACTTAGCCGACGTATTGAATGGAGACTTTCTCGAATGCCCGTTAGATATTTAGCACGGTAGTCCTCTGGTATTGGAACCCTATGACTCTTGGATTCTGGCTCGCCGTCAATTGAGAAGTGGCGCTCAATCGTGTCAATGATCACCGTTAAAGAGAGTGGGGTGCCCCACATTTCAGGTGTTGGCGGAAAATAGGTCATTCCAAGTTTTCGAAGTTTCACTTGTTCCTTCTGTAGGTCTTGGTTCTTCTTGATTCGCCTGCGCATCCATATGTCAAATTTGCCAATCCACTCCGACAACGCCTGCGATACTGTGAACACGGAGTGGTGCGTGTCGTTTGGCAACCTGAGCAAAGCTACATTGTTCAGTATTGAGACATCCCACGTGTGATACACGACGTTGGATTCAACCACCGCCTGCGCCACCGCGCAAGTTGACGCGATACGGTCGGTGTTAAGATATCCGTTGTGGATCATTTCGTAGGTGACTAGTGCATGATATCTCATGTTTAGGTTCTCCTTTTGACGACATGATTCGGGTGAAAGACGTAACGTCTTTAGTGGCCGCTGAGGTCCAGCTGATGCGCCGTCCGACGTCGGTGTTGGTCGAGAAAGGCTCGTGTCCAATCTCGGGCGCCTCGAATGTCTATAGGCGGTGTTCGTGACTGTAGGAAGCCTTCCCGCCTGTTTTCGCGCCACAGCCCCGCTAGCGTGAGGTTATTCGATTTAACTTGATTGCACGGACGACAGAGAAGGGCGCGGTTGTCAAGACTGTTTGATCCGCCGTTGGCTCTGGGATCGATGTGATCGAGTTCAAGATAACGCGAATCGGGAGCCTGGAAATCGCAGCCCCAACACCTCAATCCGAACCGCTCCACGAGAACGTTGTGCATTTCGGCGTGTCGGAGGACAGATTCGTCTGCCACTGGATAGACCGGTTCTAACTCGGGTGCCGCCGTGTCACCGTCGTCTGTGCGTTCCGGCGGATCACTGCTATAATGAGCTTCATATTGCGCGAATTGACTGTCTAACCAATCGACTAGGTCAGCACGTTGCTCAAGCCGCTGTCGTTCTTCAGCCGATATCCCTACCATGCGACACACGACATGGTAACGGGCATCTTTTCTGCGGTCAATCCCAACCCACCGTCGATTGAGATTGCGCGCCGCGATGATAGTAGTGGCGCACCCACAAAACGGATCTAACACTAGGTCCCCGTCTTTACTACTCGCTTTGATAATTCGCTCGTAAAGAACTAAAGGTTTTTGATCGGGCGATCCGGTATACTCGCGTTGATTTGTGAGTGGTGCTATGCCCGTCCACCAGTCCTCAGGGATTTTCCCTTCCCCGAATAGTTCGTTTACCTGCCCAGTGTCGCGCCGTTCTGTGGTTTCGACGGAGGGAGAGATGAAACTTTGACTACCTTCAACTCGTCCACGCCTAGCCAGCGTCTCCGGGTGGTACGGAACGCGAACTTCATCTCGGTTGAACTCAGCGGAATTCGACTTGACATAATAGAAGATTGTATCGTGTTTTCTAGGGAAATGCCGCTTTACGTTGCTAGGGCTGGTATAGCACCACACAATCTCATTCCGGAAGTTCTTGTGTCCGAATATAGCATCAAGAGCCAATCGGATGTAGGCATTTGCAGTAGGGTCGCAGTGCAGATAGAGGCTGCCCGTAGCCTTCAGTATCCTATGCATTTCAAGGAGACGGACGCTCAGAAAGCACAAAAAAGCAGCAATGCCGTCATCGTGACAAACGCGAGCCGCCTCGATGACTTCGTAGAGAGCTGGGTTATCATCCTTGATTTCCTCAAGCCATCTCGGGTGAACTTCGTTCCATCTCCATTGGTCGGGTAGAACACCAGTATTTCCCCATCGCCAATTATCCACATAAAACCCTGCAGAGCCACTACGATTGCGTTTGGTATTGAACGGTGGGTCGGTGGCGATGAGGTTTACAGTCTCGCTGTTCATACCGCGCAAGACCTCAAGGTTATCGAGTTCGTAGAGGGTGTTGTTGGGATAGTTCTGGACGCCCATGAATTGCAACCTTTCCTTCAACCGACGCGATGTCGATATTATAGCGGAAGGGAAAGATGGACGTCAATATAAAAGTATACGAATAATGACAATAAATATAAACTTCTTGCATCAATGCTGCTGATGGGGTACAATCTGAGGGATACAATCCAAAGTGGGAGTGTTAGTTGATAATGAGCAAAGCAACACGCGGTCGCCCGAAAAAGGATAAGGACGAAGTATTAAAATCATGTTCTCTGCGATTGCGTCCCGAACTACTTGAAGAGATACAGGAAATTGCCGAAAAAACCGACAGATCTGTTGCCCAGACTCTGCGTCGCATCATTGAGACTTTTCTACCGGACTATAAGCATCGCGAGAATATAAGCGATGACGAAGATGATAAGGATCCGTCAGATTACATCCTCACCACCACCCAGAATAAAATCGAAGTGTCGTCAGCTTAATTGTCAGAACCAATCATTGCTTTCGTTATTGCATGTTTTTTTTAGAAACCAGGTGAGCTAGATTTTTCGTCGAATTGATGCCAACGCTTCGGCGCAATAATCGTTTAACCCAAATCTTACATTCCGTTTAGCCGACGCAGGCTGCATGCGCCCCTACCTGCTAGATTTGCAATTCATCTTTCATTTCCTCTTGCCAAATTGTCGATTGCGCTCCGAGGATTTTTAGTCACCATTGATTGTCATTACTTCCGAAAACTAAACAGTTGAATAAGAGATGATGCGGACAGACAAGGTGGACATCATCTGAGCGAAAAAAGTACTCGGAGATGCCAGAAGAAGAAAAGAGTTTACCCAACTGTCCCACAGAAAACAGCGTGATGGCCGATTCAAAGCACAAGTGTCTATTGAAGCCATTAGGAATCCGCAATCCATCAGCCCGATTGCCAGTGAACACGGCGTCAACCCATCAAGCGAGAACTTAGTGAGCGCGATAGAACTCCTATAGACCTTCCTACTACGTGTATTTACCGTGACATTTGGCGTTTTGATCTGCGACTGGAATTAGTCGGACGTTATTCCTTAAACCTCTCTGTTTTCTGTCTAAAGGATGGGGATGGGTTCACAAGTCTCTTGCGGTCACCTTCACAGAGGATGGGAGATCGCAGGTGAATCGGTTGATGTGGGCATGACAGTGGGTTAGATCCGACAACCCGTATTATCGGAGGTGTTATTAAGGTATTAACTTCCCACACAATATTTTCCGGACAACACTAGAAAAAAACCAATGCATACAACAGTGCTGCAATCCCAGCAAATGTAAACTTCAATGTAAAGTCGCGCGGTAGGAGCCGCCGGAGTAGCCAGAATCGGCTACGACGCCGTTTATTCATACATTTACCCAATGTTCGGTGAGACGCGAACTTAAGGTGTCTTTCTATTGACGGTAATATGTCCCATATTCCATATTTTCTTTTCTTACTTCGCCACTTACGCAATGTCCAAAAAACCAATAATAGGACGGCTCCGCCCAATATCAATGATGCGGCTACCTTGCCCGCATTTTGCACGTCCTCAGAGGTCAATACGAAAACAGGTGGGGCAAGTAGCAGCGGCATAAATATTCGGTCAAAATTTATATGGTCCTGAGACTCTTGACACTGCCCCTGATTGAGCACTCTTTATCCTTAAAGCATCAGCTTGTCCTTGCGGCATAAATCGCTGTTCTTGTCTGTGTGTTCCGGTGCGTCGTTTTTCATGTTGAACTCCTTTATCGTGGATGTCCATAAGAACTCTTATGAGCAGCCTTTACCAAACCATATCGACAGACACGCAAAGACGAAAAGCACCACGCTATATCCCACCCTAACCCAGGAAAACCTTATCTTCTGTAGACAGTGGGTGCTAATATATGCTTTTATATCTTTGTGAGCCCGAAACTTAAGCTTACCTTCGATAGCACGCATTTTTTCATACCTGAATACCATGCGGTTTGAGAATTTGCAATAGAGCACCCCCCACATAATAAGCATGACTGCTAGGAAGAAGGTCGCTACACCTTTTAGCAGCACCGTATTCAATATACCGGGGTTTCTAAACAGGAGCGCCGCCGCTACTGCCCCTAGTATAGCGTCCATAAGCATCATATTCTTGCCGTCGTGGTCATTCCATAGGTTATGGGTGCGGTACGCCTCAAGCTGGAAGCGATCAGATTTCGAAACAGATTTTTTCTTATGCTTCTTACTCATACCGTCCTCCACGCTTTGGAACGTCTAGCTTTGGCTTGCGCTAGTGACTCCATCCGCGCCCCAAGAAAATCATTCAACTCTCTATAGAATTGACTTTCGGTTTCCGAAGTGCACGGCGACACCGAGTCGTTACGGTAATCCGTACAGCCTCGGTAGATGATTTCAATTAAGTCCTTGGCACCAGTGTCTATGAAATCACGGGTTAATCCTATTACGAATCTCTGATAGCCGTCAAAACCGTAATGACAGATATTTTTGGCTGAATCTGCTCGAAATTTAGGCTTCGGATCTTCATTAGAGTAGGCAGTAGTGCCCCACCAATCGCATACCATTTCAATTAGTGGAAGAAGTTTCATGTCGGTATTGTAGTCGTTGTAATACTCAGGATGATGGTCATTTATCTTCTTTTTGTGATTATCTCGAGCGTATAATCCAGCATAGCCTGCTCTGTTGATCTTATGGTATTCTTCAGAGTCGTACTCGACATCCGCAACTCCGTTTCCAAAGACATAATCAGAGCCCACGGTATATTCCGCAAACTGAAAAGGAACTTGCTGACCATCAATGATGACCACTTCCTCACACTTATCATTATCATGAATCAACGCTCTTCTAATCAATTCTGCTCTGAAGATGTTTACATATTTCTTGTCGTTGGCAGCAATCTTTTCCAGAGAATGTTCTATAGAAAATAGAGCGTCTTGTACTAGTTGCACATGGGCTTTCGCTGTTACTGCAAACGCTATATATTCTTCATACATTTTGGCGCCTTTCTCAAATATTTTGAATATTGAGGAACATGTCCGATAAACGCTCTAACCGGAGTTTTTTGGGAATTGGTGCTAAAACAGCCAGCGGAAAAATATAACTATCAGGAATACTATAACCGATAAAAGCACAACACAACCTGGTGCATTGGCATCGCCCGAGAGTGCCGATAGCAGTATTAAGACGAAGATAACTGTGATTATGATAACCCAGAAGGGCGAAAGGCTTTCAAGCCACGAGAGGTAAAATTCTAGGTAGTCAATGAGGGTAATAAATCGTAATAGGGGCATATTCCAACTGTATGAGAACTCCGATGATGAAAGAAGCAAATTCAAGAAACAATGCTAAGTTGTGATTATTCGGTCACTCTGGGCGGGTGTGGTTGCCATGCTATGTTCGCTGTCTGTGCTGGAAATTGATGCCAAATTAACCTTCGATTCTGATAGCGTCTCAAACTCTGCGGTTTCGAAATTGAGCCACGCCCTAGCTAACAACGCTGTAATCTCTATGGATTCTGCAAAGGCGCGAACATGGTATTCCTCCATTATGGTAGGTAGTGTCCACGCTTCTTGGTTGAGTGAATCGACTTTAGCCATTCCATGAAATATAGATACTTATTGTAACATTACCAGCACGCAAAAAGGATTCCAAAATAAGTGATTCATTGGTATACCGATGAAACCTGCGGACGAAAAATCGAGTGAGAATGCAATAAAATTACGTCTGTCGGTCTTGAAGGAAGCGACTCTATTCGATCCGATCTTCTCAAGTGATTGAGCCAATCGAAATGGGCAGAGCTATGTCTCATGTCTGCGTTTTAAGCGGCATTTTCTTGTTGAGGAATTCATACGATTCTAGCAAGTTCGGCCATTCTCCGCGCAATATGATCATATCAAGCACTTCGATTCCATCTTGTTCATTGACTAGGAACTTTGTACCAAAGCTAAAATTACAATCGGAATCAGCAGCATTAGCACAACTGCCAGCACAACATCACCACCTGAATCCATCGGCCCTACTGGGGGAAGTGGTGCCAGTGGCGGGCGTTCAAACGTGACAGCGTTCTCAATATTATCGCCTTGCAGCATCACCATGATGGTGTCCGTTGATGCGGGAAAATATTCTGTCCAATGGGTAGATACCCCTGCCGGCAGTGATGTGGGAACAAAAACTTTGTAGTGCAGTTCATGGGGTAACGCCTCCTTGATATGTAGCTCCGTGACAATTGCACCTAATTCTGCGCCACGATACGTATTTACGATTGCAGAAAGGATATTCCCCGCCAATGAATCCCCATAATTCGCAGGCGGTTCGTTCAGCCGCGCAATCTGTGTTGTCTCGCGCAACGCGCCACCATACAACTTGTACATGACATGGTCTAGGGACAGTGGTTGTACAATTGAAGGTGTCGCGTCAATTACCTGAATTGGATTGAATTCTATCAAGTACGTGTTGCTGGTTTCATTACGACAAGAGACGGTGATTCTGAAGATGCGATTGCCCAAATTATGGACTTGACGCAGTTCGGTACAAACCAATCCGAAGGTCAAGTCATCCGTCTCTAAAAACGCAATCTGTCCCGTGTCGTTCCCTGTTTCATTCGGCGTTTGCCACAGTTGATGCTACTGGCGCACATACGGCGTGGAACAGCCGGCGATTGCAACGATTGTTACGAGAAATAAGCTTCTCGGCACCCACCCAGTGAAATGTACCATAAGGCGTCACTTCCCTCTATCGGAGGCGTCGCATGACCACGGTTCAGTCAAACCCGAACTGAGATTCGACGTATTAATTTCATGATATATTCAATTCGGTTAATTGAATTGCAAAGAATCATGACACGATTATTAGGTACCCTCCCGGCTTCAAACTTGGGAAATGCTTTACATGTTTCGTAGAGTCCGTGAGGGTCTATTACTCGTGTAATCCTGCTGCGAGGGATGTCTAATAACACATACAATTCTAATGTTCGCCGGTCCGCATGAACAAATGGATTTGACGTACCTGGAAATTGATAGGAGATGTACTCATCTGCCTTAGAAGTCGACACAGCGTCGTATACTGTCCTAATACGTTCATCGAATTGTAATAGCAGTCTTGCTGCGTTGCCGGACAACTTGTGCGAATAACTTGGAGAACTGTTATCCATCATAGTATCGTCGTTGTTTTGCCTCCTGGCTAGTATGGGCTCAATGAGAATATGTGATTACACTCTACCTCTTCCAAGTGAAAGAGGCAATAACGCTCCACGCGAGGGACCTCAAAAAATCGGTGCCATGAGCTCTTCGAGTATTTTGGGCCTCTTGATATTCTACGATCAAATAACAATCTTCTTCGTCTTCCACGTTTTCCCGCATTCGTTTTATGTCCGATAACCGACTTATCGGACGCTTTTGGGTTTATTAAGCTACGGACAGCACCACACAAAAAAAAGAACACCAAAATAGAAGAGGGATGTTACATAACCAAACCACTTCTTTAATGTAAAATCTGGCGGAACGTGTGAAGCGTCGATTTTGTCGCGAAATCGACGCCGAACGTCGAACTTAAGCTCGCACTCAACTTCATTCAATACCTTGAACCCTGATAACATTCTATGTTGGATTCGCAGATTACGGAATAGCCAAAACAACAACAATATGAAACCGCCGATCAGTATGATTGTTTGGTGCCATTGATTGTTGCCCGCGTGAACGAGTGCGTAAACAGGCGCGCCAATTAGCAGCGGCATAAATATTCGGTCAAAATTTATATGGTCCTGAGACTCTTGACACTGCCACAGATCTAGCCCCTTGTATCCTTCAAGCATCTTGTGCTCGTAGGATAACTTGGTGCTCTCGTCCGTGTGTTCCGGATTTTCTTTTTCCATGTTAATCCTCCTAAGGATGTCCCATAACGTCAATCATCGGATTAGTCGGATTGCCGGAGCATCCTGTGGACTAGGGTTCGCTATTCATACTCGGAATCAGAGTCCGCTCAGATACCGAGTTTCCCTACGACCATGAAAAGGTGGTTGGCCATTTCTGCCAAATAATCGTCGGATATTCCCAAGGTTTCCACGGCGTGGTTTATGTCGGACTTCAGGCGTATAGTTTCTTCGAGCGTCATCTCGTCCCCTGTCTCTCGACACGCCGCATAGCAGTACGGGCTTCGTCCGAATAAAATGGTATAAAGGGTTCCTCAATTTCGTCCAACATCACGTCGAGTACCTCCTACCGATCTTCGGCAGCGAGGAGGCGGCTTTCGACGTGGGCTCTCCACGCTGTTTTCCACGCCTCAAAACGTTCGCGGCGTTTCTGGATTTATTCGCCTTGTGGAAGTTGAGGCACTCCCAGCTCGTTTGGTCCCTACGGAGCGGCGTTTTTATTGGCAGAACAGCCTATACCGTGGCAAGAACCAGATCTGTGATTTTCGCCAAGCGATAGAAGGTTGTAGTCGTGTTAGGACTACTCCAATTATCTCGCGAGTTTTTCGCACGCGTGGAAAGGATGCTGATCTGGTCTCGGGGAGGCTAACACATTCAACATTTCTAAACGTGTCTCAAATTATATCGACGTGCTTGGTCTATTAAAGAAATTGTCTTATTGATTTGGGTTGAATCGGAAATCTCAACCGTAGCATGATCCTCAAGATTGCCCGCGTTATAAAACGGTGGCAATGCCGTTGGCCCCTGACACAACCCCTCGGGGTCTTCAATTGTCGTAGAGGGAATCCTTAGATGTAGGACGGATTTCGAGCCTCTCCGGTTAATGTATGCAAACGGACGCTTCATTGCTCCAGGGACTTGGTAACCGAGGTACTCTTCTGCGTGTGAGACCATGCGAACGCCTTCTAATTTTCTAATCTGTCTATCCAAAATCGATACTAATTCGTCGGTTTTCCGATTTTTCGGTCCTTGTGCTGCTACCTCATAGTGATTTTTGACGTTGCGACGAGTTTTCTCCTCTTCAATCGATGTCTCGGAATGCGCATCATAATTCCGACTATCAAGCCCACGCACTGACGCGTCGATTATCGGACTTAATTCCGTCCGCCTCTTCGAAAGAAAACCATGAACATCCTTATTGAACTTTTCTTCGATGCGTGCGTTCTCCATTTGAAGAACGTCGTCTGAAACACGATATTCCTTGTTGCTGAAAGAAAGACATGCGTCGCGAATAGATCGTATTACAGAATCAGATCCGTCAACTAGAAAATCGCGTAGTCTATTACATACCGAAGTTTGATATTCATTGAAGGGAAAATACTCCATGTTCCCCGAAAAGTCCGTATTAAACTTGCTCAGCGCGTCTTCCTTCTCGAATTTGATGTAGTAAGCCGCACCGTACCAGTCACAAACCATCTCTATCATCGGAATAAGACTCATACCAGCTAGGCGGCAACCATAAAATTCAGGATGATGATCATTGCTTTTCTTGTGTCTATCTAAAGCAGTAAATCCTCTATAGGCCTCACATGTCGCTTTCTTACGCCGCTCATCACTATGCTCGAAATGGTAACCTCCGAGCATTATGAATCTATGAGTTCCCATAGTATATTCTAGAAAACTGTCGAGACAGGAATACTTGTCCGAATCGTGACATAGAGCCCTTCGAATCAACTCTGATCGAAACATGTCAATCTCAACCAAATCTGTCATAAGACTTGATTTTAGTGCTTTTTCAATAGAATACAAAGCCTGCTTTACACCGTCGATGTGTCTTTTACTGATTTCAACAATTTCATCGTACATTCTATCCTCCCTTGTAGACGATTGCGGTCTCAATCCAACCGCGTTAGGGGGTTTTTTGACTCATGCAAAAAGCTATCGCCAAGGTGAATCCGACAATGAGCACAATTATCAGCCTAGATAAAAAGTGTGTTAAGGATCGCTGCAACCGACTATTCTTGATGAAGTCATTCATCCTGATATGTGCACTAAAACCAACTTCCCGTTCAATTTGTTGCATAAGCTCAAACCTCTTTTTCACGCGCTCACTATATTTTAAGCATAGAGCGAGCCATATAATCACGATTAGAATTGATGGGATAGCCATAATCAGTGCCGTAACGCCCGGAGACAGCGCCATCTTTGATACAGCATACGCGATTCCGCCAATAGCGGACACTGGCAATACATCTATGGCAACATTAACCTTGCACTCGTTATCATTCCAAGCGCTGAGCGCGTCGTATTCTTTCAGCCGCAATTCTTTCTCTTCGGGCGATATACAAGAGGGAGATTCATTCGATTTTTCTTCGACTGGCATACAGTCCTCGCATAATATGGTTGATATGATAAAGTGGTTACTCAACTTTCAAACAGCACAGCCACGTTTGTATCACTGTATTTCGCTCTGTCAACTGCGATCATTTGTTCGTCAAATTACTTGCCAATTAGGGAAACCCGCTGACATTCCATCAACGAGACCTTGAGCAAGCCTATTCTGCCGCCATTATGTCCGCCCGCTGTATTTCATCAGGGACATCGCGGCGAACCGACTCGCGCTCGTCCACATTCGACTTGATCCATACGCGAGGAATGCCCCAGCGTCAACCACTTCTAACTGCTTACAAGTTATTTTATCAAAGTTCGCATCCGATTGGCTTTGCGCCACCAGCGGTGCGAACGTGCCCGCCGCCAACACAGCAATCTCCATAAACACTGCGCCCAAAGCAATATGTCCCAATTTTTCTCGGTATTCCACAATTATTCTCCCGTCATTTCAAAGTTGACGAACGATCGCCATTATTGTCCCACGTTGATACCACACCGTTCCCATTGTCATCCAACCCTATTCTCACTCGGGGGAAAGGACTTTCTCCTAGCACTGGTGGGAACTTTATTTCAGGGTGAATTGAAACGACGCCACCCGATTGGTCGTCGCTGATTGTTAGCTCAACATCACCGTTCGGGCTATAAACCCTAACCTTGCCTATATTTTCGGATGCAGCGATAAAAACCCCGGCTGTTTGTGGAAAAAACCCGGGCGACTGCTTCCCTTTGACCGCGATGTAACCGTAGTCACAGTCGGATCCCAAAGTAATCTTAGTTTCACCGTTGCTAGGTTCGGCCACTTCCAACCGTCTACAGGTTATCTTGCCAAACTCCGCATCTCCCAGTTCGTTCTGCGCTCCGAGCGGCGATAACGAACCCACCACCATCACCAAAACTGCCCCAATTACCCCGCCAATCACCGCAGCGCCCAACACCTCTTTCTTTGGCATAATGTTCTCCTTTTTTCGAGATAGAACTGGGTTGCCCAAAAGACTACATTATATGTGAATCCACCCGAGGGATCGCCTCGTTGAATTAAGACTTCCCTATTCCTCACGCCTCTTTTGCTCGACCTTTCACTCCGAAAGATCCATCGTGATATTGGAAACGAACCACCCGCAGCATAGGTAAGTCATATCCTAAATCAACCCAACAGCAAAAACACTCCATCCTTTCCTCGGTGACAACCAACACGCTTTTACATTCACTGGACCTCTTCCCCTTTACGTTCGAAAACCTGTTGATTTTCTATCGCCAATCCGTTCAATATCTCTGTCTCTGGACATCGTTTGCCCAAGATAAAGTGTCAACTTGGGGGCGAGTTGTCAAAACTCTGTCGAAACATCGCACTATGTTGCGCAAACGTGACCTTCAAACTTCTCAATTCCTCGCTCGACGCCGCACTCGCCTCCTTCCGTGGATTATCGCACATCCGAATAAATTTGATGTGTTCCACTGCCTGTTCATTCACGCTTCTCAAGCGCGCGTCGTTTCCAAGATCGTGGCACCTCCCCTCGCTCTGGCAAAAATTTTGGTTTCAAACAAATCTCAAATATTATTTCATCCTTCTTATATCCAAACTTGGAGAGCAATTCTACAATAGTAATCCTAGTTTCGTCAGCCGCAAGTGCGGGATAGAAATAATAGCCGGTTCCCTCTTCTGTGTCGGTTCTTATTTCAGCCCAATTACTGTGTTCCACTTCATAGCTACTAAAACGGTGAGCCCATTTACATTCTTTTGTTGACAACCTAAACTGATCACGGTCCCTTTCGATCAATACAACACAGATCTTCTGTAAAAGCCCTTTCCACGATGTTGCAGAAACGTCTGTACCTCTAAGTGTGAACGCTACGGGACGTGTATGTTCGACAGACTCTTTATCAGAAGCGTCCATTGTGTACGTGATAAGGTTAACCGAACGATTCAATGGTCGCGGGTTCAGTGCGCTGCCAATCGCAGCAAAGTCTTTCTTGATCGAGTTAAGCGCCTGATTCACATTCTTAAGATTTTTCTCTAACTTGCTTATGTTGTCGGCAATGGACTCCATAGCCTCTCGTTCATCAAACACCCGTCGTTGTGTTGACAGTTTGGATACCTCGCTTTTTTTAACTACACGGATTTCCAATAACCTATAATGTTTAAATTATCAATAGCATTCCGCTGTGCGTGGGCTACAACTGGAAATCCGTTGTCATGTAGCTGAAGGGCATGACTAGTCCCACATTGCTTAGTGACTTCTCCAAAACAGCGCCGTCGCCGAGAATTTCTTTCCACTCTCGCAACCGGCCTGACTTTTGCGTGCGACGCACATCGTCGCTTGAACTAGACTCGAATTACCGGTCTTTCGGATATTTCCCTCTCGTTTGCGTCCGGCTTCGCATCGTCGCCATCGGGTGGATTAACATCGTCGCCCAACAGCATGAGTAATCGCTTCAAGTCATTCGGATCCGAATCTGAATCGGCATTCTCCTGCGCGTCCAATCCATTCAAATATGCCTCAAGTTCTTTAATTGCCATCTTGTCCAAGGCTAAAAGATTCTTATGGAGCATGATAACGAAGTCGTTAACAATCCGGTTTGTGCCATTAACACTGTCTACGTTTTCCAGTAGTCTTTCTATGAACCGGATATGTCGTCCAAGCTGCGCATCGAACTTTTGCCACCGACATTCCCACTTGTTGGTGGGCGAGAGGACAATTCCATTGGGTAGTCTCGGGAGGTCCTCCCAGTAATCCTTCATCCTCTTATGGCACCGTTGAGACAACGGGTTTGAAGTCTCGAGTGCTTCGCGGACTTCAGCATGCCGTCTCTCGGTGGATTCCCCCGCTTCGAAGCTGTACCACATCTGGTCGATTACAACATCGATGCTTTCATCCGAAAGACCAATGGAATATAAGCGACGCAAAAATTCGTGTCGAACATGATCTGGAATCTTGATGTCATTCGCCATGTTTCTACCGTGGAATTGAGTGGTGGCTTCTGCCCCCAGTTCATATACAAAAGCCACGTGCGTGCTATGGCGTGCCTGCAACGCCGCCCTTTTCACGTCCCTGCGCAACCGTGGAATTACTGTTAGTCTGGCCTTCCCGCGCGCTTACGTGCCTGTTCGTTCCCGGAATTTCCGATGACGCTTGAACTTCATAGCCTTCACGTGGACAGTGCAAGCGATTCTCGTCATGGGACCGCGCCGAGAAGCACCCGCTCTGTACAGTGCCGAGGCAAGGCAGGCATTTACTGTCCCCTCCGATTTCGAAAGAAACTGGAACTTCGGGATGTCGTATGGGATTTCGCAACTTGCCGGACTATTGCCGCGCGCACGACCCTAAGGCATTTGAAAAACCGCTCTCGCAGCATGGGGGCGATCGCCATCTGCACTCCATTCACTCTTCGTATTATACTACACATACGAGAAGGTGTCAAGTGAAAAGATACATTAATCAGTGATTATACTAAATACTATATATATGAGTAGTATTACGTCGAAAACCGGATACGCCTCTTCATTGAGACGTGTGCCCAATCGTTTGAGAAACTATCAAGTAGCCAAGCCACCCAATTCGGTCTCGCCCACACGATTGGCGTTATAACCGCCGGAGGTAGGAAGCCCCGCGGCAGTCGCACGCTACAAGTCCGACCCCTTGCCGCCCCCCTATTCGGCCTTGCCTCCCTCCGCGTCCGTACCCGCAGGCAGCGCCTTGGTCCCGTTGTCCTTCCCCTCTACCTGCGGTGCTTTTAATGCTAGTGTTAAGCCCTCCAAAACCGCGACAAGTTCCTTGGTATCCCCGGCAAGTTCTAATTTCCCGGGTGCTTTCAACGCGACCGTCAACCGCTCCAGTACACCGACAATCTGAGGTGGCGACAAGCGTGTATGCGTGTCGTCTTCAACCGCCGATAACTTGTGCAGACTATCCAAAGTTTTGGTTAGCGAATTTGTCAGCAATTGAAAGTCTTTGACCGAATGCTCTTCATTGTCTAACGCTCGGCTTATGCGCTCCGCGTTTTTGGCTAAAAGTGCAACCTGCTCCGCCTTGGAAGTAAACGGGATATCCCTTACCTGCTGTCTATACTCCTCCCGTGCTTGACGCCACACCGCCCCGTACTTCGCTTCGGGCCACCGCGCTGTCCCCGGCTTCAGGTACGATAGGCGGTGAATCAAAATTGTCCGTACGTCTTCCACGCCCACTGCATCAGCTTGAGCCAGCCTGTACATCGTATGGTCTTCCAATATCAAAGTTCGGACCGCATCGGCGGTAGATAACCCCCGCGCGTGCGCGCGCACGACCATTTCCCGATGCTCATCTGAAATGAAGGTCGAAACGTATGGCGCCAATACTTGGCGGATCATCTTCTTAAACGCATCTGCTCGAGTCGGTCCCATCAACTGAAAGTCGGAGTCTATGGATTCACCCGTCGCCTCGACAGAATACCGTTGCACCCGCTCGATTACCGCCTCGAGGCGCTCCGCCCCTTCCAACGTGTCAAGCAATTCCTTTATATCGGCTTTAAGCTCTGGATGCCCCTTGACTATTGCCCTGCCTTGGAGCGCCTTTTGAAGTGATGTATTGGGCTTCTTTCCCGCCATCGCTATCCTCCATGTTTAGTCCTATCTACCATGAGAAGCTCGTCTGTTTCAGAGTATCATTCCGCTAACAGTCATGCGCAAACCCGCAAGAAATCAGTTCTGGCATGGCTTGTCGCCGTTTCGTGGCGTATTCCAATTAGCGCTTCTACTCTGAAAACTCTGAAAGATCGATTACTAAAAGGATGTTAACATTGTCATCACAATTTGGCAACTTTTTCTATATTGCTGCCCGTGCCCGTCCCTTTCGCATCTTTCCCTTGCCCAGAGGGACAAATCCTAAGATGTGAAGAATCTAATCCTCCAAATCCCCTCGCCTGTTTTAAGCCGCGCTCCGCTTATCCTTGAAGCTCAGAAGTTCAATCTAAGGTATTGATGAAACAGGAGGGGTTGTTCTGGCGTTTTTTGAAGTGTTACATTCAATGCTCCTGAATGTAAAAGGACTATTTGTCTTCGATTTTAGTTGATTGCTGAATGCAAACTTGCTAGACTTTGACTACGGGTACCGTGATTAAGGACGGTCAATCTGACACGTCGTTTCTGATTCGTAAATCAAATACCATTAATTGAGGATTTAATTATGCACGATCAGCCCAAGAAAAGTTTTTTGTTTTACATGTGTACGTTGTTCATGTGCATAGTTTCCGTCTTCGTAGGAACCGGTAATGCACAAGTCGGCGATGAACCTGTTGGCATATCTGCCAACTATACTTTTGAGACAATCGATGTTCCGGGTGTAGAGTTTTTAGCGTTGGCTGCGAGCAGTGATTTTGAGGATTACGCGGGCTACACGCTGAGCGATGACGGCGAGAAGGACGTCGCTTTTACACTCATCGACGGCGTTTTTTCGATCCATGATTTCCCCGGATCGCAGAAAACTCATTTCTATGCGCTCGGTAATAACGGATTAGCCGCCGGCCACTACCAGGATAGCGACGGTCTGTATCATGGCGTCATCTTGGAAAATGGCGAGTTACGGCAATACGATTTTCCGGGTTCCGTCCAAACGGAGATATACGGTTACAGCGATTCGACAGGGGCAATGACGGGTAATTTTACCGATGCTTCCGGCGTGCGCCGCGGATTCTCGGGAGATGAAATCATTGAATTCCCCGGGGCAACGGAAACTTATGCCGATTTTGTGAGCACGCTGGGCAATGTCGTGGGTAGCTACGTGACGGCTGAAGGTAGTTATCATGCATACCTGCGCGGCCCAGGGGGTAGTTTTGCAACGCTGGATATTCCAGCAGTATCAAATCCCGAATACTTTTTTCTGCACGGCATCAGCGACGCACTGAATGCCGTCGGTCGAGCCAAAGCGGTGGGTGATGTCCCGCGCACCTATGCCGGCAACCCCCTCGGCTTACAAGAATTGAAAGTTCCGGGCAGCGTTAGCACGGAAGGCTGGAATGTTAATCAGGACAACTCTGTCGTGGGACACTATGACTCTGCGGATGGACGTAGGCACGGGTTTATCGCTAGACCGAAAGAGGGTACCCCACAATCACGCCCCGGCGTCGTGCCTCCTAAGCTCAACTATACTTTTGAGAGTATTGATGTTCCCGGTGTAGATTTTTTAGCCGTAACTGCTAGTAGCGACTTTGAAGATTACGCCGGCAACATGCGGGGTACCGATGGTGATAAAGATATAGCCTTTACCCTCATTGATGGCGTTTTTACGACCTACGATTTTCCCGGGTCGCAAGGCACCTATTTCTATGCGCTCGGTAATAATGGGATAGCTGCCGGACACTACCAAGATAGCGACGGTCTGTACCACGGTGTTATCTTAGAAAATGGCGAGTTGCGGCAATACAATTTCCCGAATTCGGTCGAAACGGAGATATACGGATATAGTGATTCGACGGGTGCGCTGACGGGTAGTTTTGTAGATACGTCTGGAGTACGTCGTGGGTTCTCAGGGGAGACAATCGTTGAGTTCCCGGCGGCACCCGAAACATACGCCGATTTTGTGAGCTGGACAGGCCATATCGTGGGCAGTTACAGAGATGCTGAAGGCATATATCATGCATACATGCGTAGTTCGTTCGGCAGATTTCTATCTATTGACCTTCCAAACGCATTAAATCTGGAATACTTTTTTCTTCACGGTCTCAACAGGGCAAGGACTGTCGTTGGACGAGCCAAAGCGTCGGATGATGTCCCACGCACCTATGTCGGCAGCCCCCTCAATCTACAAGAATTGCAGGTTCCGGGTGCCGTTAGCACAGAGGGTTGGAATATTAATGAGGACGGCTCCGTCGTCGGACACTATGACTCAGCCGATGGGCGCAGACACGGGTTCATCGCCAGACTCGGCACTCAGGCGGAGAGTGATAGTTATGGCAACGTCTACCATGTCACGCTGGCTAAGGGCTTGAACATGATTTCCGTGCCATTGGCGCCGCCAAGGCCGTTGAGCGCCAAGACGCTTGCAGGCTTGACGGGGGCGACAACCGTCATCACGCTTGATTCGGCAAATCAGCAATTTGTCGGATGGACGCCAGGCTCGCCCAATGACGGTTTTTCGGTTGAAGGCGGCAAAGGCTATATCGTCAATGTCCCGGAGTCTCGGGATTTCGCCTTCGTCGGAGCGCCATGGACAGATCCAACGAAGGCTGCCGCATCACCGCCTGCCATATCCGCCGAGATTTCTCAAGAACAAAACGTGTGGGCATTCGTGGTTAGTGGGCACTTGGACGGCAAACCAGCAAGCGAGTGGCTAGCGAGTGCGGTAGAAAATCCTGCGTTTGACGGCTACCGGGTAATCGTGCGTAACCTGAGAACCAACAGCACGATAACCGCTTCGGTGCAAGGCGATTACTTCGCCGCTGCAACTGCCGACTTGTCGCGGCGCAGCGTTGTCCAAGCTAGAGACGTAATCGAATTACACGTCGTCGGTCCGGATGGAAATGTTGAATCACATACCGTTAGATTCAGCGTGACGCCTGAACACCTTGCAAACGCGGTGTTGTCCGTCAGGCTTGACGGCATCGGGAAACCTGAACAGGATCTGTTGTTGCAGAACTACCCGAATCCGTTTAACCCCGAAACGTGGATTCCCTTCCAACTTTCGGATGATAGTTCGGTATCGATATCCATTTATAGCGCATCTGGGGGCTGGTTCGCACACTATCGCTTGGCATTCAATCTGCAGGTTTCTACAATAGCCGCGGGCGCGCCGCATATTGGGATGGGCGCAACAGCAACGGGGAGTTAGTCGCTAGCGGTGCCTACTTCTATCGGTTGTCCACCCCATCTTTCAGTCAAACACGGAAACTTGTCATTATAAAGTAGGGTCAATCGGAGACTTACCATTGGGATCAACTTAAGGGATTTCGTCTAGTATCGGTGGTGTTCTCCGACGCAAAACCCTTGACTTAGTCCCATAGGATGGGGAGGAAATCTCTATCATCCCCCGCACGGTAGGTGCGGTTTCCAACCGCACCGGTACCTACGGAAACCAGCGCCATGAGTCATCTTTTGTGGCGCACCCATCAGTGAATGAACTGGTATTCCCTCGCTCACGTCTACATGGAGATTAACAGTTCACGACATTGAAGCCGCGCGACTTGCACCCTAAAACGCTTAACTTGATCCCTATGGGGTCAATCGGAGACGTACGCGTGCCACAGTTTTGCTATCGGTCTAACTGTAAAACGCCATTAAGCCTAAATGGTCTTCTCGCTAAGAGCTTGTTTGAAAAGTACATTTGTAGGGTGCGCACTGCGCACCAGCCTCTAAAAGCCCCAGCGTGGGATCAAGCGAGTGAATATCGAGTGCGATAGAGATCCCTTTTTTCTTCAAAACTCGGTTTCTTCCCGGAGTCAAAGTGGCTTCAAGGTAATAGTTGACTCCACTCATCACGGGCAACTAAGGATTGATAATCACGGCAATCACTTCATCACATAAATCACAGTTCAGACAATGTTAACTGCCGGCACCCAACACTTGCCATATGTTTTTAGAAAATAAACCACGAAAAAAACGTGTAAGCCCTACGCAGGTCAAAATGAGGAAAACTATGGATCATCACATAAAAGCGAAACGCCCCCTGTTTATATGTCTAATTATCTGTTTTATAGGATATGCCGTTGCGCCGGTTGATGCCGAAACACCGATTGCAGATTATACCTTTGAGACCATTGAAGTCCCCGGTGTCGATTTTTTGGAGATAGCCGCAAGTAACGATTTCGGGGATTACGCAGGCAACACCCGGAGCCCCGATGGCGGGAAAATCATCGGTTTCACATTGATAGACGATGTTTTTACTACCTACGATTTCCCAAGTTCCGTCAATACCTTTTTCTATGGACTCGACAACACCGGAAAAGCTGTGGGACATTATAAAGGTGCGGATGGAATTTACCACGGCGTTATTTTGGAAGACGGAGAACTCCATCAATACGATTTTCCCGGCGCAGTCGAAACCCACATCTACGGTATCAGCGATGAAACAGGGGCACTGAGCGGTAACATCGTCGACGCAGCGGGAGTCTCCCACGCCTTCTCAGGGGATCTGACAATTACATTCCCTGGTGCAGTCCAAACTTATGGAGACTTTGTCAACGCCGCAGGTGCCGTCGTTGGCAGCTACATTGATGCCGATGGAATGTTTCATGGGTTCATACGTAACCCCGACGGTAGTTTCACCACGATTGACCTTCCCACAATGCCGAATCTTAAATACCTATTTGTGAACACCATCACCGATCTCGGGGTTATCGGCTTCAGAGCCAAAGCTGAAAATGATATTCTGCGGTCCTATGTCATCTTTCCAGATGGCATCCTCTATGAAGTACGGCTCCCGGGCAGTGTTAGCACCGTCGTCCGAAATGTTAATCAGGATGCGAGTATTATCGGTTTTTATGACTCAGCAGATGGTCGCAGATTGGGGTTTGTCGGTAGACCCGCGGCAAAACCGGACGGAGTAGAATTCGGCAGCATTTTCTCCATGCATCTCTTTAAAGGTTTGAACATGCTGTCTGTGCCGTTGAAACCGACTGCGCCCATGACAGCGCGCACGCTTGCATTAAAGACGGGCGCTACAGCCGTCATCGCATTTGATTCCGCGAGCCAGAAATTTGTGGGGTGGACGCCAAACGCGCCCGACGACGGATTTCGTATCGAAGGTGCTAAAGGGTACATCGTCAATTTACCAAAAGCCCGCGACATTGTCTTCACCGGGACAGGCTGGACAGATCAGGTACAAGTCGCTGCGTCACCCGGTGCAACAACACCCCCTCAGACATGGGCGTTCGTTGTAAGTGGGAACTTGGATGGTAATCCGACGTTTGACGGCTACCAAGTCATAGTCCGTAACCTGAGAACAAACAGTACGATAACCGCGGCGGTGCAAGGTGATTACTTCGCTGCCGCAACCGCCGACCTGGCGCGGCGCAGCGTTGTCCAAATAGGAGACGTGATCGAATTACACGTCCTCGGTCCCGATGGAAATGTTGAATCGCAAACCATGAGATTCAGCGTGACGCCTGAACACCTTGCAAACGCGGTACTGTCTATCAGGCTTTACGGCGTCGGTAAACCAGAGCAGAATCAGTTGTTGCAGAACTACCCGAATCCGTTTAACCCGGAAACGTGGATTCCCTATCAACTCTCGGACGACAGTCCGGTATCGGTATCCATTTATGATAGGACCGGGGTGCGGATTCGGACACTTTCCTTGGGCATCCAATCCGCAGGTTTTTACAACAGTCGGGGACGTGCCGCCTATTGGGATGGGCGCAATGAAAACGGGGAGTTGGTTGCGAGCGGTATCTACTTCTACGAATTGTCTACACCATCATTCCGTCAACTTCGGCGGATGGTGATAATCAAATAGGAACCAGAGAAACTGTGATGCCGGTCACTTGGGGCACACTCCTTCTCGGTTCGGATCGTCCGTAACTGTTTAGTCTATCAATCTGTTTTAGAAATGCTGGTTCGTTGTGCTGCAGTTTAATCCCCGTTCCTACACCATCAAGCGAACGGATAGTGAGTGATCAAATGAGCGGGTAGATCAAGCGACTGGATAGGGAGCGCGATAGAGATCTCAGTGCGATAGAATTCCCATTGAGATCCCTGAACGTAATGTGGGAGCGATCTCCAGGTCGCGATTTCCTGTTGGCGCGTAAGTTCTGAACTGAACTAAACAATTACGATTGTCCAATCCGCCCGTAGAGCGATGAAGTTGACGATTCTTCGGCGCTCAATAGTACCCAAACCAGTCCGTTGTCGAATACGATATGTAACCTAAGTTGCCACCCTCGTTCGGCAGGAGCATAGAAACCGAGTTTTTTCCAACGTGGAAATACGAGATTGGCGAAAATCGGGTAATTTACCTATGATTTAGCGAACGTGAGCCAAAAACTCGGTTTCTCTGTTAGAACCTGTTTGAAAAATACAGTTGTAGGGTGCGCACTGCGCACCAGCCTCTAAAAGCCCCAGAGGGGCGGAAGGTGTGTAGCAACATCGAACCCCCACGGACCTAAGCCCCAGAGGGGCGACAGGTGTACAACGAGTCATGGCAAAAACATGAAAAACCACTCCTCAAATGGCAAAAAATGGCATTAGTACCTATTATTCAAACAGGCTTGTATAGGTAGCAACTTGCATTATTTAAGAAACGCGAATCTGTCGTACGGCTTCCGTTGGTATCCGGAATCAAAATTTTATAATTGGGATAAACGTTGTAGATTTTCGTTTTTTTGCATACGGTCTAATCTCCGATGTGGTTTTCCTACTTTCAATGGGAGACTTAGCTTGATGAGTCAAGATTCTCAAGAGTTGACAGTTCAACCAGATGAACTTCGTGCCTTTAGTGAGACACTTTATCAAAAAGTCGGAGTGCCGCGCGACCATGCAGAAATAATGGCAAGATTTCAAGTCGAAACCGATCTGCGAGGCGTTTATTCGCACGGCACTCGAGCGCAGCCGCGGTATATCCAAGACATTCTTGACGGAAACATAAATCCGACGCCGCGATTTGAGGTTGTAGAAGAAGCACCTTGTGTCGCCGTCATTGACGGAGACAGCGCGTTGGGGCATCTGCCTTCGGCTATGGCGATGGAGATGGCAGTGGAAAAAGCAAAGTCCATGGGAATTGCGGCTGTTGGCGTGCGCAACGCCGGGCACTTTGGCGCCGCTGCTTGTTACGGAATGATGGCTGTTCGCGAAAAACTGATCGGCTTCGCCACAACGAGCACGTCAATGAGAAGCGTTGGCGCCCCCGGCGGCGCCACTTCGGTTGTGGGAAACGTCGCATTTTGCTACGCGCTTCCGGCTGGGAAGGAGCGCCCCATCGTGCTCGACATGGCGTGCGGCATTTCAGCATGGGAGAGGATCAAAACCATGTCCATGTACGGTATTCCCATCCCGATGGATTGGATGTTGACCGAGGACGGCGAACCGACGAACGATTTCGATAAGGGAGAAGTGCTCAAACCGGCGGCAGGTCCAAAGGGCTATGGAATCGCTATGGCGTTGACGACAATGGCAGGTCCTCTAATTGGCGGACTGATGGGATGTCACAAGGATGGCGGCGCCTCCGAACACTTTTTCATGGCGCTGAACGTGTCCAGTTTCACAGATTATGAGGAATATACGGACGAGGTGGATCGAGGAATTCGCACGGTCAAGGCTTCAAAAACTGTGGAAGGAGTGGATGAGGTTTATTTGCCTGGGGAAATTGAATGGCGCAACTATGAATCAGCGCTTGAAAACGGCATTCCGCTCCACCGCGATCATTTGAGCGTCCTTTCCGAGTCTGCCGAAGAACTTGGCGTCGAGATTTTTTGGGATCCGAGTGAAATCGACAAATAGCGGCGGGAGAGGCGCGTCAGTGCCAGATCCATCCCAAATGTACGTGCATTTGTGCGGCGCACTCTGTTGACACGTTGCTGCTACGGGGAATATAGGTCCCGTGGTTGATAACTTTCCATCACCCGCCCTGCCCCACGCAACTTCTGAAATAACCTATCGCTAATTTCCTCGCGAGGCGAAGACAGTCGATCGATACCTATCCCATCCCGCCCATGCTCTTTGCCGGAACTGTGGATATACTCCCCTTCGCCAATATAAAGCCCAACGTGAGTGGCTCGTTCCCCTGAACCGAAAAATATCAGGTCGCCGCGTTCAGCGTTGTGGACGGCAACGGGATGCATGAAATCCTCCTGCTGGTAGGCGTCACGGGGGACCCAAATCCCAACCGAAGCAAAGGCGGCTTGAACCAGTCCGGAACAGTCGTAATTCGGTCCAACCGTCCCGCCCCACAGGTATCGATTGGGTTGTGCCATCGCGTCGCGTGCAAACGAGATTACTTCCGGTAGTCGATCGTAGATTTCCGCGCGGTTCACTTGCATAGCGCGATACGGTCTAGAGGAAATTTCCAGTTTCTGAAGGTCCTGTGCCTTCACCCATCCGGGGTAGTCATCCTCACATAGTCGCACTTCGACCGCTTGTTGAGAATCTGAATTATCCACATCCGATAGGACGACAAGATGGCGGCCGGCTCTTGCTTGCGTTGCCAACCGCGTACATTCAGACGAATCGTACACGTTCAAGTGGGTTGAGACTTGGTATTTCCCAATGATAGGCTCCGTAACCTCCCGGTTCTCCACTGACATTTTTGACGCTCCGCGGTTTTCGTGCATTTCCGGAATTAATCGAGATCCGCCTCAAATTCCTCGACTTCACGAAAACGGGTTTTACCTCGGATTAACTTGCCTAGACGGGGTTTCCGATTGTTGTAAACCTCGACAGCGTTGGCGTCGGCGTAGCGCAAGAAAAGCAGCCGTCGGTCACGATCCGATGTGTTTCCCAGCGATTTGTGGGGCATCCACCCGTGAAAGATTAGACTATCACCCGCTTTCATCGGTATCGGGATGGCACGGCTTTCGTCCACTTCAATGGAGACTTCGACCATCGCTTCCTTGGATTCTACGGTGAGTTGGTCACTAACATCAATTTGCCCGAGCCGGTGTCCACCGGGAATAATCCATAAACAACCGCTTTCCGTGTCAGTGTCATCTAGAGCGGTAATGCAAGTAATTGCCGTATAGGGATCAAGCTCTCCGTAACCATTGTCCTGATGCCATGGTGCAAGTTTGATATTCCCGCGCAGCTTAAAACTGAGTTGTGAGGTAACTCCTTTGAGGTTTGGCCCCACGAGTTGCTCCGCCACGTCAACGAACGGCCCATGGAAGTAGTAGCGTCGGATTAAGTTGGAACGTTGATGTATGTTTGTAAGCAATGAATTTTTCAACCATGTTTGGCTTTCATCGAATTCGCGATTTTCCTCGTTCCACTCCTCCATCGCTTCTTCGCACATTAGCGCTAGCCCGCGATCGGTCAACAGCCTGCCATAATAGATATATCCCTTATCGTGGAATGATTGTACTTGTTCATCGCTCAAACGGCGAAAGATGAACAGATCCCGGTCAGATTCTGTCATGCTTCTTAATAATCCTCCTCGTATCAATTGCCAAGGCGCTTATGCCTAAATTCCAACGAATTCAACTTAGTTTCTGCAGGTTTTCTTCATACACGCGAAAATGCTCTCCCTCTTCATCCGCTGGTCCCACATGCTTTAACCAAGGCGCTTGATCGGGCTTGTCGTGGTGCAATTCCCGCCAACTACCCAGCGTATGGGTGTCCACCCCGTGCCAGGTTACCTCACCGTCTTGGAGGAGGATGTACTGACCGCCGTATTCATTTATCATGTCAACCTGATGGGCGCGATAGAACAACGCCTGTTCACAAGTGGTCTTACGCCACGCCGCTATCTCTTCTGCCGAGTCGAATTCGCGTGAGTCGAACTCGGCGAGTGGCGGTTCCAGATCGGTTTGGAAATCAATCTCCTCCAGATTCACGGTTCCAAATCCATTTTCCGCGGCGATTGCGAGCGAATTTCGATCTCGCTTGAATGGTGGCGTGGGCCAATCCGTAGCCGGATCATGTCCCATCAACCATGTACCGCATGCGTCTGTGGCAATCGGGTGATCGCCGGCAATCAGCGCGTTGCAGATACGTCCTTCACCATCCCATTCGCGTTGAGATTGTCCGGTCAGTGCGTCAACGACATTTAAGCAAGGATGCATAATCATGCCCAGATCCACTAGAAAATAGGGAAGTCTTATCAGGTGGTGAAAGTAGTTTCTAGGTCTGTTATGTGGCGGCAGCGGAAGCACGCCAAACAGGTTCTTCAAGCATAGGGTGACGCCCATAAAGGCGTGGTTTTTCATTTTTGACACGGATACTACAGCGTCCGCATCAGCAAAGCATGCGTTAAGTTTGTACCTCGAAAACATCAGACCTCCGCCGGGAACTTCATAGACCTTGAACGGCGGCGTTGACGAATCTATGTATTCCACCCCAAATTCCTTAAGCAGCGGAACATAGTTGATGGACTCAAGCCCGCCCCTAAAGTGGGTGTCTGTCGCTACAATCTGTGCGTTGCTGTGCTCTTTGAGGAAGATTAGGACAGCGCGCATAACCGAATCATCCACCAGTTCACGGCGTCGCCCGGCAAATCGTTCGACGGGTGCGCGCATCATATTGGTTTTTATTACGATTTTGCGTGCTTTCCGTATTCTGTCAATCGAGCGTTTCAGGGGTTCAACGATTCTACAGAGGTGATGGTTGATTTCATCATCGGAAGCCCGGTGGTGGCAGTATACGGCGCGAACAGAGTAGTTAGTGCGAGATGCCATAATTGTTCCTCATATGATGTTCATTCAAATTAGTAAATTACAAGAACGGTGCCAAATGACGCAATTCCTTGTGTGTATCTGATAGGAAGGAATACTTGGATGCCGATACGCTATAAAGTTATTGTAACTGTTTAGTTTATCAATCTGTTTTGGGAATGTTGGTTCGTTGTGCTACAGTTTAATCGCTGTTCCTACCCCATGAGCGTAATGTAGGAGCGATCTCCAGGTCGCGATTTTCTGTTGGCGCGTAAGTTCTGGCCTGAACTAAACAATTGCAATTTATTATAACCTGCATTTCAGCTTCTGAAAAGCCAATTTTCTAAGTTGTGAGCGTGTCCCAAATACTGTTAGCATAGCCATCACATCAGATTTTCAGTTATACTTGTTTCTAGACCGTGCGTGAAATTGCAAAGAACGGCCTGAAGTTGGATTTCACTGTGTACAACCCAACCTACAGGCGATAGAGCGACCGCACAATGAAAAAAGAAGAACAGAATGCGAGGATTTAGAGTCTGTTTGAAAAGTAGGTTTGTAGGGTGCGATCAACCGACTGATTAAAGAGGGATCAAGCGAATGGATAATGAGTGCGATAGTAGATCCTGATAGAGATCCCCTGCGCACCAGCCTCTAACTAAATTCATGACGAAACTTCCCACAAATGACCTTGCTACCGATTATTCAAACAACCTCTTAGCTCGACTTTGTACAAAAGTACAACGGTTGGATTATACGGAAAACCGTACAAAACCAAATCCGTAGGTGGGGATCGACCGAGTGATTAACTAGGGCGATAGAGATCCCATCTTGCCCCGTCGTGACGGCATCGGAAACCGCTACTGACTCTTTCACAGGTCTACCAAAAAGCCCAAATGGTTAAAATTTCACCCACTTTACCGGAACGTCTGATTGACACCGTCTACTATTCTACTCAAATGTACAAAGTCGAGCTTAGAGATTGTAGGTTGGGTTGAACGGGATTCCGTTAATAATCGCTGATCTTAGAGGAGTTTTCGAGTACAAACTATGCCTGAATGTGCCAAAATTTGAGTGAAACCCAACATTAATCGTACATTCTACCGCCACGAGACATCCTCTATAACTAGATACGTTTCCCCTGCAAGCATCCCCCTTTTCGGTTGACTGCAAAACTGAGAAGCGATAAAATCAAACACTAAACTTAGTCTTGGTCCCTCCCCACCAATCGATCGGACGTCATAATCCTGCTATAACGGAGCACAATCAGTTATGAACAGTTTACCCCCGGATTCACAAGTGTTGCAATTTTCCAATGAGACACGATGTCAAGCAAACGATGCCCTCAGGTGGCGCTGCATCGGGCCTCCGCGCGGCGGGCGTGTTGTAGCTGTGGCGGGGCATCCCTCCGAACTTATGACCTTCTATTTTGGCGCATGCGCCGGGGGCGTTTGGAAAACAGATGACGGAGGTACGTACTGGGAAAATGTCTCTGACGGGTTCTTCAATACGGCGTCTATCGGAGCGCTTACCGTATCGGACTCTGACCCGAACGTGATATACGCAGGCACGGGTGAGACGACGATTCGCTTAGATGTTTCATACGGGGACGGTATCTACAGGTCGGTCGATGGTGGGAAAACATGGGCGCACTTTGGACTGGAGGAAACTCGGCATATCGGGGAGATTCGAGTCCATCCTCAGAATCCCAATATAGTTTATGTGGCGGCACTGGGACATGCCTTTGGCCCAAATTCGGAGCGCGGCGTCTATCGTTCCAAGGATGGCGGCGAAAATTGGGAGAAGGTGCTGTTTCGGAGCGACAAGGCGGGAGCCGTGGATTTGACGATGGATCCCAACAATCCGCGTATCCTGTATGCTTCCATTTGGGAAACCCATCGCAACTTCTGGGAGCTATCGAGCGGCGGTCCTGACAGCGGTCTCTACAGATCGACCGATGGCGGTGATACGTGGGACGACATTACAGACAATCAAGGTATGCCACACGGGATTAAAGGAAAGATTGGCGTCTCAATCTCACCTGCCAAATCCGGTCGCGTCTGGGCAATCGTTGAAGCAGAAGAGGGGGGCTTGTACCGCTCGGAAGATGGCGGCGACACGTGGGAACTGCTTACATCGAATCATGCGCTCTGGGAGCGCCCGTGGTACTATTGTCATATTTTCGCTGACCCGCAGGGTTCTGAAACAGTGTACATCACGAATCTATCTATGTGGAAATCAACTGATGGGGGCAAGACTTTTACCGACATCACTACCCCGCACGGCGATAACCACGACCTCTGGATTGATCCGAATGACCCGCAACGCATGATTCTAGGCAACGATGGCGGCGCGTGTGTCTCATTCAACGGGGGTGAAAGTTGGTCAACCATTTACAATCAACTTACGTCGCAATTCTACCGTATTGCGGTGGATAATCAGTTCCCTTATCGTGTTTACGCTACCCAGCAGGACAATTCAAGCATCAGCGTACCCAGCGCCACCGAGTATGGTGGAATAAGGTGGAATGACTGTTACCCCGCAGGCACGGGCGAGAGTGGTGACATCGCCGTTCGTCCCGATGACCCAAATATTGTGTACATCGGGGCAGTTGGCAGTTCCCCGGGTGGCGGCGGACCGCTGCAGCGCTACGACCACTGCACACGTCATGTCCGGCTAATCACCGTTTGGCCAGAAGGATATTTTGGCTGGGGGGCTAGGGATCTGAAATATCGCTTTTCATGGACTTTTCCTATTAAGATTTCCCCGCACAATCCGGACGTTCTTTACGCCGCCGGGAACTTAGTGTTCCGATCAACTGACGAAGGGGACAGTTGGGAAGCAATCAGTCCGGATCTTACGCGTAATGATGAATCCAAGCTAGGTCCCTCCGGCGGTCCAATCACACTTGATTGCAGTGGTGCTGAGCATTATTGTACTGTTTATGCTTTTGAGGAGTCGCCTCATGAAGCTGGCGTGTTCTGGGCAGGCAGCGATGACGGCCTAATCCACATTTCAAGGAACGCTGGAGCAAGCTGGGACAACATTACACCAACCGACCTGCCTGAATGGTCGTTGATTCACAAGATTGAGACATCCCCCCATGACAAAGCAACTGCTTATGTCGCTGCTACCCGTTACAAACTGGATGACTACCAGCCGTATCTGTACAAAACAGAAGATTACGGTGGGACGTGGAAGACCATCAGTGACAATTTTCCCGATGGCGAGATAACACGTGTCATTCGCGAAGACCCGATTATACAACATCTGCTTTACGTCGGGACTGAAACCGGCGTCTTCGTATCGTTTGACGATGGCGAAAACTGGGGACGCTTGCAGTCGAACTTGCCCGTTGTACCTGTCTACGACATGGTTGTCAAAGACAATGAGCTTGTCGTCGCGACCCACGGCAGGTCGTTCTGGATTCTTGATGATTTGACACCTTTGCGTCAACTCACCGAAGAGGTTACGCGAAGTCCAGTTCATCTATTTGAACCGCCCGGCACCTATCGGCGTTACCTGCAATGGAGTGCGAGGGGATTCCGAAGCGAGACGGGGAAGAACTACATGGCTGGTCTGGGAGCGGCAGCTACCTTTTATGAGGATAAGCTGTCTCAGGGAGGACGAACTAGGAGATATATCGACGCGGGAGAAGGACCACCTGCCGGTGTCGTCATTCACTACCTGCTCAAAGATACGCCAACAGATGAAGTGACGCTGACTATCCTTGATAGCCGGGGCGAAAAAATTTCTACCTTCGTTAGCTCAAATGAGGAGTGTGACGAAACAACAGAAGATAAGGATACCGGGCAGAAGCGACATTTATCCGCTGACCAAGGGTTGAACCGCTTTGTGTGGGATATGCGATATCCCGACGCAAAAGAGGTTACCGAGAATTCCTCGGACAAATCGGAAAATCCACTCGACAAGGAACGCAGTGGACCGCTTGCACCGCCAGGCGTGTATCAAGCACAACTGAAAGTCGGCGATCAAAGCTACACACGGTCTTTTGAGCTGCTCAAAGATCCACGCGTGTCAGCGACTCAGGAGGACTTTGAAGCCCAGTTCAGATTATGGAGCGATATCCGCGACAAAATATCGGAGGCACATGAGGGAGTTAACATGCTTCGCCGCATTAGGGGACAGGTAGACGAGTGGAAACGTCGTGCGAAAGAGGCGGAGAGCGCTGAATCCGCCGAGATTTCCGAAGCGGCAGATGAGTTGTTGGAGGGGCTAAAATCGATTGAAGTGGAGCTTGTCCAGACTGAACCGGATTCAGAAACCGGGCGTCTACGCAGGCCAATTCGACTGGACGAAAAGTTAGAGGATTTGACGAGTGTAGTGTCCTGCGTTGATGCCGCTCCGCCGAAACAGGCTTACGACGTTTTTGAACATCTATCGGGTATGGTTGATGAGCAACTTTCGAAGTTGAAATCATTGATTGAGGCGGATGTCGCGGCGTTTAATACCTTGATTCAATCCGCCAATTTGCCAGCCGTTGGTAGGTAATGCCGTTTCTTTATATTTACAGTGCATTAATATCATCAATCAAGTCTTTCCAATGCGAAGTTTGCGGACCCTATCGCCTTAGGACCTCCATCGGGATTTTCTATCGCACGGGATTTACTATAATAGCTCTATCGCGCGAAGAATTCTATCACATTCGCTCATTTAATCTCTCGCTGTTCACTGGTAACACGAACGCCAACGACGCACGTCCAGATACCACTTCAACACCCGCGATATGAAGCAACACCGCAACTTTATTAGCATCACAGTTGCCGATTTCATTGTTAGAACAGCATACCAGATTGGCAAGACACCAATCCTGCCGATTTTCGCGGCGAGGTTGGGAGCCTCTTGGGCGTTTCTCGGATTTATAGTTTCGGTTTCCACAATAACTGGCATGGTGCTTAAACCCGCGGTTGGAATCCTTTCCGACCGTTGGGGACGTTATTGGTGGCTTGTCGTGGGGACGACACTGTTTGCCGGGGTGCCGTTTCTGTATCGGTTTATCCAAGCACCGGAAGAACTATTTGGCATTCGCGTCATCCATGGTCTAGCAACAGCAATTTATGGTCCGGTGACATTGGCTTTCGTTGCCGAGCAGGCGGAGACCAGACGAGCTGAGAGACTCGGCTGGTTCGGTATGGCGCGCCAAGCTGGTTACATCCTTGGGCCTGCAATCGGTGGCTGGCTACTGTTGACGATGGATCCCGGCTCCGTTTTTACGCTGATAGGACTGTTTAGTTGCATTGCGTTCATTCCGGTGTTTTTGTTGAAAAAGCGGCATGCCCATACTTGGATTGAGCGTCCGTCATTCTACCAACAAACCGCACAGGCGTTAAAGGCTGGCGTCGGAACGCCATCCATCTGGTTATCTGGCGGGCTTGAATCCGCACTGTTTATTGCTCTATACGCCACCAAGGCATTTCTGCCGGTGTATGCGAGTTCGTTAGGCGTTAGCGTTGCCCTGATTGGGACGTTTTTCGCTATCCAGGAGGGGACGCACTTGGTGCTGAAACCTCTGGGAGGACGCCTCGGAGATCGCATTGGGTACATAGGTGCGATATTCACCGGCATGATTCTGGTAGGTATTGCACTTCCACTTCTTTCCTTTGCCAACGGCGTGCTCAGTCTTGCCGGACTAGCCATGTTAATTGGAGTGGGGCAAGCATTCGTTTTTCCTTCTACCATCGCGCTAGTGTCAACGCAGATTAGCCCTGCTTATACCGGCGTAGCGATGGGGTTAATCGGTACGCTAAAGAATGCCGGTAAAGTCATTGGACCAATTTTGGGCGGCATGCTAATTGATCAGTTCGACTTTAATCAGATGTTTCAGTTGATGGGAGTACTGTTGTTGCTGGGATCTGGCTTGATTTGGTATTGGGGTCAGCGCGGTTTGAGCCACGTTTCTGTAAAGATGGGCGTTCAAGAGTGAAGGGGATGAAAAAAAATTTCTGAATGTACCGGTTTTTTTGGGTCAAACTCGCAAAAAGTGCATCCAAATCTGTGTTATAATGAGAGATTGCATTTTCACATGTTGGGCGCAATTTGGTGTGAACCGCAATCTTATCCCATACCGCTCCTCAGCGGGGAAGGGGGTATATAAAATGGAATTACTGAGGTGGTGTGACCGTTGATGTCGCACTTCAAGCTGGTGGAGTGGGGGCTTTGGTATCCACTCCACTAGCACACATATTCGCGAGGCACAACATTTTCTTAAGTACAACAGTTCTGGACATTATACTAATGAGCATCGTGATACAAAAACGTCGGCCCTCATAACCGACCGCACAGAATTCTTCAGACAGCATTCTGAAGAGGAGAAAGGAGGCAACAGTGATGTATCTAAATGTGCATTCACAGATTCAGATTAATGGATGCCATACGACACTCGGCACCGGTACCTCTGCCCCCCGCCTGACATAAACTTCTCACCACAACATCTCCCGATGCGATTGGGACGAGACGTCTGACCGGATGTGGCATAGGTACCTTCTGATTCGCTTTATATGAAGGAGAAAACCGTCTATGCCGCGATTCAACCCGGATTTCTGGGAAATTCTTGTTCCGTCGACCTATTTTCATCAGTTCTGTAACGAAGACCAAATTCAGTACGAATCCCCCGAACATCGCGAACTACAATTAGAACGTCAAGCCAAGAAACAGTCAGTTTTAGCGCAGATTCGTGAAATCATTGATGTAGAACTCACCGCTATCCAGCGAAAGTGTGTCATGTTCTATTTTTTTGAAGGGCAAACCCAAGAGCAGATTGCGCTGACACTTGGAATCTCAAGGCGTGTGGTGAGTCAGCATCTTTTTGGCGTTAAACGAAATGGAAAGCGTGTTGGCGGTGCTATCAACAAGATTCGCAAAGTTTGCACAAAACGGGGGATATGGTTATAAATTGTTGCTCTTCCTGAGTTCATCAATTTGAAATTTTAACCTTCTTAGTGCCATGGATTTCTGTAACCTAATCGGCGTGCGTTCAGCGCCACCATTTTGCACCAAATCTGCCAGACAAAGAAGAGATTCTGCACCATTTCTTCCTATCTAATCGTACATATTTTTCTGAAACGCAAATCCGTAATTATAGTTATCCACTATGAATTCCTGAACTTCGAAGAGTAGATCGTTCTATGCTAAGAGTGTATGACATCGTTTCAAGGTAGTAGGCACACGCCGTGTGCCGTAAACCTCACTGCACCACCCAACGTTAAGTACTAGCGATCAGCTGACTGAATAAGGAAGGATCAACCGAATGGATAGTGAGCGATCAACTGAGTGAATAACGAAGGCGATAGCGTTCCCATAGCCAATCCCTCGCGATAGAGCTCCTCTCCGAATCGCGATCTCCTTATTTGAATTGAATGCCTACCGAGAAAACTGCTTAGTTTGTGGTTTTATTGATTTCGGAAACGGAAATTAATCGTAATAGTATTGAAAGGCAACGACGTTGATTGGAAGAAATCGCCACCAACCTCTATAAATTTTTTTAATCCGGCAGGTTTGATTGATGAGCAAAAAAACGAGCCATGTGAACCGAACTCCTGTTCTAGTATCCTGGTCTTCCGGCAAGGATTCTGCATGGGCATTCTACACACTATATAAACAACCGGAACACTATACAGTTCGTGGTGTGTTTACTACCGTAACCAAGACATTTGATAGGGTTTCGATACACTCCACGCCATCGTGGGTTCTAAAAGAGCAAGCCGGTAAACTAGGTGTCCCTTTGTACGAAATACCGATACCTTATCCTTGTTCCAATGCACAGTATGAGGGCGCTATGCGAGCATTCCTCAAGCGGGTTAAAGCGTTTCCGGAAGATCTGGGAGCACAATACTTCGCATTCGGAGATCTCTTCTTGGAGGACATTCGCCAGTATCGCGAGGATAAACTGCGCGGGACAGGCTTTACTCCGATTTTTCCGGTATGGGGTCGAGACACCGCCACACTCGCCCGGGAAATGATTGATTCTGGAGTGCGGGCGATTGTAACAGCACTTAATCCAACGATGGTTCCGGAGGAGTTCGCGGGACGATGGTTCGATTCCGAGTTTCTTGCGGACTTACCTGAGGGAGTGGACCCGTTGGGCGAGAACGGAGAGTTTCATACGTGCGTCGTGGACGGTCCAATGTTCAGCGCACCTATCAAAGCGAAGCGCGGCAGAATTGTGAAGCGAAACATCGTTTCAGCTTCCAATGACGAAGATGATAGAATTCATGCCGGAAGCGGTTCGCCGACTTATGTCTATGCAGATGTAGTGCCTTTGACCTGATGCCTTTATACCACACTCGCTGTATTCTGTAGCATGCAGTGTCTATTCTATAGGCATTCAGTCAGACACGTAGAACTCCAACGGGAGACGGGAATCCATAACAGATGTGCACCGACTCCCACGCGTAATCAATTGAAAGTGAGTTTACCCCAAAATTGGCATTATAATTGCTATACGTTTAGCATAGTGGATACTTATTAACTTCTAGACAGTGAGGAAACTCAGTTAAAACGCTGATTTTCTCAATTTTTGAAACGGATAAGGCAGAAAAAACGTCACAATTTGATACAGTTTTGTATGAAATATAGGACACGGAATTGGGGCCGATATCCAAAGAAAGCTATTACAATACCGTTGACGCTTTGAACGTTATATGGTGAGAGGCTGAAGAATGGAAACAAAACACTTAGAAGGACAGCAACCGAATTTTTATGAGCTCTCCCTACTCTTGGCGAGCAGCCAGGCTAGAGACCACGCAAGCGGTGCAACTGACTGGGAGAGTTTCATTGACAACCTATCGCGCATATCGGATGAGTTCGCAGCCCAGATTCAATCAACGGAGAGCGTGTGGCAGGAGACACTGCGCTCAGATTATAGACCTGCCTATCACGTATAACTCCTCTTTGATTGCCGAATTAGCTGATTGAAACAGGCGACTAGCGGCTAAGATATTGTATCTTAGCCGCTTTTTTTGTCACGTGACATTGGCACATTTTTGTTACTCAATCCCTGGCAAAACAAAACGCCTTAAGAGCCTGCTTGAAAATTAAAGTTTGTAAGGTGGAATCGAAGGAGATCAAACGACCGACTAGGATAAAATGAGCGAATAGCGAATGCGATAGCTAATCCTGATAGAGATCCCACAAGTAGGTTGCAGCCGAGAATGAAACAGGGAATAAATTTCTACAAATGAAAAAAATGGCTTTGCCATTGATTGTTCAAACAGGTTCTAAAGATTAGCTTTGACTGTGTCAAAACTGAGTGACGCCACTGTAATCTGATGTGCACGTTCCACAGTTCTCACGTACAGCACGTAGTTCAAAGGAAAGTTCTAGGGAAAAAGGTTCTCATCACTCTCTTGCTACTACTTTCTTTTTCAGGGTTCTGCATCGCCCCGCACTTCCATGCTAAGTATCCAGCTTCGTACTATCCCCATCCCCGACATTGTTATCCAGTAACCGAATCTTGGCGAATCGACTGTTGATACATTGAGTGAGCGTCTTCCGGACTCAACTGTTCATCCAGCACGTTTCGCAGGGCTCTTGCGATACCCACGGGAGACACTTCGCCGAAGATTGTACGTCCGAACAGAATCGCATGACCGCCGTTTTGGATGACGTTGTTAGCAAGCTGCAGCGTTTTGCGAGCATTTTCGCGTGGTCCTCCCAATGCCCCGATAACGAGTGAAGGATCAAATTGCGTTAGCTCGTTCCAAACCTTGGCCGTCGTATACGCAGTTTTGATAAAACGCGGACGCTGATGTTTACGAAGGTAATTCATTGTCCGAACAATGGAATCTGCAACGTACATCCCTCGTTTCTCATTGTCTAAACCGGGCAGTTTGATATTTGGCAGAAAAACCTCCAAAATGTGATCGAACCCCTCCATCTCGCCCACCGTGTGTGCGAACTGGATATAGGCATTAAGCATTCGTTCATCAGCAACCACATCGTTGTTCAACGTGATTGAATATAATCCGAGCGAGACGCGGCATTCCAGTGCGGGCGCCACAAGACTCTCGCAGTAAGCTTGTGCATCGTCGGGAAATACGGTTTGAAATGGTCTCGAATGCTGGGATTGATAGGCGCCATAGCGCGGACTCCAGATAGCGGTCTCTGCATTCATCCGTACTAGCGGTGTCACTGGCGTACCATCGAAGAGCGCCTCCTCAACTGCTAGCACTTCCGCATCGGCGGGCGTCATCAGTAATCCATCAATACTTCCATCAGCTACGAGTTCACGCTGCAACTGCAAGAACTCAGGCCGAGTGCGATAGTGTGGTTTTGGGTGCTGCACATACCCCAATCCCTGTATCCCGACCGCTGTTAGCGGATCAGCGGCAAATACAAAAATCGGACTAGCGTCAAGCTGGTCACAGTTCTCTAGTTTCTCAAATACACGCTCTCCCATAATCTTCTCCTGAATAAAAGTACAAATTGAGGTTCATTGTACGAGTGCTATTGCCATCATTGTTCCCGTTTACAAGACAGTCACCGGATCGATGTCGACAATCACATCTATCTCTCTCGGTATCCGAGGAGAGGCATTGCTGTGAACTGCTTGTCGAAGAAACTCGCGTAGGTTCTCAACGCTCGTATTTCGCAAAAAGAAATGCCAGCGAAACTTTCCCATGAGCTTTGACAATGGAGCGGCAACAGGACCGCGGATCTCGACATCTGGAAACCGTTGTATCTTGATCATTTTTAAGCGCTCAAGGAGTGATTTGGCTAGGCTGATGACTTCGGTTTCAACTTCACCACGGAGCAACAGCGTCGCAGCATGAGTGAGAGGTGGATAAGACAATTCTTCTCGGTACGCAATCTCCTGCCGGTAAAAGCTCAGGTAGTCATGGGTTTTCGACGCCTGAACGCTGTAATGCTTGGGCATGTACGTTTGGATGATTACATCGCCTCCGGCTTTGCCGCGTCCGGATCTTCCTGCAACCTGCGTCAATAGATTGAAAGATCGCTCACCTGCACGGAAGTCAGGTAAATTCAACGCTGTATCCGCGGAAATTACGCCTACGAGCGTAACATTCGGAAAATCCAATCCCTTGGCAATCATCTGTGTTCCTACAAGGATGTCAATGTGACGTGATTTAAACGCGTCAAGAATCTTTTGGTGTGCGTCTTTACGCGTCGTTGAGTCAGCGTCCATCCGCTTCACACATGCGCGCGGAAAAGCTTTGATAGTATCCTGTTCAACCTGCTCGGTTCCTAATCCAAAGTAGCGCATGTAGGTACTGCCGCACTGAGGGCAGAGATTGGATGTGGGTCGTGCGTCTCCACAGTGATGACACATCATCAATTTTGTATCAAGGTGAAATGTCAATGAAATCGAACAGTTGTCGCACCTTTCAACGAACCCGCAGGCGCGGCAAAATACATAGGAGGAAAATCCCCGCCGATTCAGAAACAGAATGATTTGCTCATTCTTGGCGAGTCTGTCTTTGATGCTATTCCGCAGCACGGTTGAAAAAATCGTACGGTTGTTCTGCTTCAGTTCATTGCACATATCTACGATTCGCACCGGCGGCATCTTGATATTCTTGACTCGCGATGGAAGGCGTAATAGATGGTATTCTCCTTGTCCGGCGCGATAAAAACTTTCTAACGATGGAGTTGCGCTTCCCAACACTAGCGGACAATTTGCAAGTTCCGATCGTTTCGCGGCAACGTCTCGCGCGTGGTATCGAGGCGCCGTGTCTTCCTGCTTGTACGACGTTTCATGTTCCTCATCAACCACGATGATACCGAGATTTGTAACCGGTGCAAAAACGGCTGACCTGGGCCCAACCACAATGTCGGCCTTTCCCAGCCGTATGCGATACCACTGATCGAAACGTTCCCCATCTGAAAGATTACTATGTAGAATTGCTACCCGGGATCCAAACCGACCGACAAATCGCGAAACGATCTGAGGTGTGAGGGCAATCTCGGGTACCAACACAATCGCTCCTTTCCCGCGGTCGATAGCTCTACTAATTGCCTGTATGTAGACTTCTGTCTTGCCGCTACCGGTAACCCCATGCAGGAGGAAAACAGCGTGTTGACCGTTCTCTATTGTCTCGCCGATAGCTTTCAACGCAGTTAATTGATTCATGTTGAGAGTAACTGGCCGAGTTGGGGAGACAGTTTCGAGGCTCAGCGGATTTCGCAGAACCTCGACAGAGTCAAGCTTGACAAGTTGCTTTTTCTCAAGTTGTCTAAGTGTAGTTAAGCTTGTTTGTGCTCGTTTTGTTATTTCATTTGTAGGAATGGATGTCTTGACTCTGATCAGGAAGCGTAGAATCTCAATCTGCTTCGTCGCTTGCTTTGTGAGAGATTCGATTGCTAATTCAATCTCTGGGACGGGTTTGGCGAGTGAAACTATTTTCTCGGTTTTCGGCTTGGTCTTAACGCTCAGGTCTGATTTGACATCAACTAGACCCTTTCCTTGCAAGAGGGAGAGTGCACGCTTCAACCTCGAATTTCCGCCTCGAAGCCGTGCTGTTATCTGGTTTGGAGATAGACTCCCGAAACTCTGCAATATACGAAGAATCTCCGCCTGAACCGGCGCTCGTCTTCCCAGCGCTTCAATCTGATCGTCAGTTGCCAGTAAATGCACCATCCGACGACGGTGGCTGCGTATTGTTGCAGGCACGGCGCAATTCAGCGCCTCTCCGTGAGAGGATAAGTAATATCCGGCCATCCATTTGGTGAGTGTAATCAGTTCTGGAGAGAATGTTGGAGGACCGTCTAAACAATCAGATAGGTTCTTAATCTCAATGGAGCTGTCGGGCAGGGAAGGTTCATCTAGAAGAGCAACGATAACCCCTTCTTGAGGGCGTTTTCTGAGTGGGGCAACTACGCGACTGCCACAATGTACGATGGATTTTAGACGATCCGGGATAGCGTAGGTGAAGGCGAGATCCTGAGGCAGTGGGAAAACAACGCTTGCATAGTTCATGAAAGTAGCGCATCAATGGTGGGAGATGACGAGACGAATGTATCGGACATCCGTAAATCCCATGACCTATTGCTCTGCCTCCGTCGCCCGACTTACTCCCAGTTCAGCCATGACCTTCTTCATATCTTCCCAAACCTCTCTTTTTGAGTGTGGGTTGCGGAGCAGGAAGGCGGGATGATAGGTGGGCATGAGTTTGGAGCCGTGGTAGTCATGGAATCGCCCCCGCAGTCTTGAGATTTTCTCGTCGGTGTGCAACAGAGCTTGTGCGGCAAAGCTGCCGAGCGCGCAAATAACTTTGGGTTGAATAAGTTCGACCTGCTTGAGCAGAAAGGGCTCACACGTTTCTATTTCGATTGGCTTCGGATTTCGATTTCCTGGTGGACGACATTTGATTACGTTTGCAATATAGACTCCATCGCGAGTAAACCCCATCGCCTCAATTATCTTGGTAAGAAGTTGTCCGGCGCGGCCCACAAATGGTTCACCTTGTCGATCTTCGTCAGCTCCCGGTGCTTCACCAACAAACAAGAGATCCGCGTTCTCATTTCCCACTCCAAACACAACTGTGTTGCGCGTAGAGTGTAGCTCACACCGCTCACAAGCCACTGCTTCGCTTTGCAATCGGCTCATGTCGAAATCCGGGAATAGGGGTTGTTCTTCTAGTTTGGCTGGTTCCGATTCTGCGAGTTCTGCGAAACCGAGTTGCATTTGTTCTTCCACGAATTCCCTCACTGTTGCTACAACCTGCAGGTATTCTTGAACGGCGTCCTGATCTGACATGATTTTGGAGCGTGATAAGGAATCTGGATTTACAATCGTAGTGGTGAAGACAGTGCAGAAATTGTGTTGCTATTGCGGATTTAGAACTTTTTCGGCGAAGGCTTGGATTTTCCGATTCAATCCGAGCGGGATCAGAAATGGTGTCCGCATATTCGGACCAATACAGTTTATTTGAATATGCCTACGAGATCAAACCATGTAATGTATAAGAATAGTCCGATGATTAGCACAAAACTGACTTGGTGAATAATCTGTTGCTTGCGAATACTCAAGGGCTTGCCACGTAGTTTTTCGATGATGAAAAACAGAATCTGTCCGCCATCCGTAATTGGAATCGGTAACAGATTGACAAAGGCGAGGTTGACAGAGATAAATCCCGCAAAGTAGGCGAACTGGCGAAAACCAATACGCGCGGTTTCCGCCGTGACGCTAACAATGCCAACCGGTCCACTGAGTAAATTTAGCGAAACTTCACCCATAAAAAGTTGGCTAACCATGGACATAGCTTGCGTCACCATTGACCAACTTTGCTTAACACCTCTCCCCCATGCGTTAGCAAAATTGTATTTTTTAGCCCAAACCGCTTCCTTGAGTGCAAGTCCGCTAATCGAGGGGTCCATACGGATTTCATTAATCAGGAGTCTTTCGCCATCTTGGGGATGCATCAAATTCAACATTACCGTGAACGTCTCACTGTCCGGACGATGAACGCTCTGGTCATCAAGAGTATCCGAATCAGTCTGGTTGTCTTTTGATTCGGTACGAAGCGATACGTCGCGATGGAATTCAAACTCAACGGGCAGATCGCCGTGGATTTTGGTGAGTTCTTGGCCTTTCTGATCAAAATCAACGTGTTGGACAGGCACGCCAGCAATTGAAATAAGCTGATCGCCACGCCGAATCCCTTTATCTTGAATGTAACTGTCTTTCTGAATTGCTCCGACAATGAGTTTCCGATCGATCTGCAGATCCGTTACAAAGTAACCGCCGTTATCTTTGAAAACATTGATTTTGCCTTCGCCTTCCTGAAGTTTATAAACTTTCTCCAAATCGGAAATCTTCCACCCTCTATCGTCTTCCAAGGCTGAAATTGTGGCAGCTCCGGATAGTTTAACATCGTGTTCGTTAAACTTACGACGCAACTGCCGTGGAATCAAACCTCTGTTCAATTCTTCCTGGGAAATCACATCAAAATCAAACATGAAGCCACGCCGGACTTCAAGCTGCACCTCATTACCATGATTTTGTCTGGCTATTTCGTGAAAGTCTAAGAATGTGTAAATTGTCTCACCGTTCACTTTATCAATCAGATCTCCGACTTCTATACCGCTTTTCTCAGCCCAACTATCCTCTTCGATATGTGAAATCAATACTTCCTGTTTCGGCGACACGCCAAGCTGACCAATCCTACGTGCCTTGACTTCCTTCGTCTCAGTTTTTACATTATACGTCTGTTTCTGACCGTTACGAATGATTTCGATGCCGAGCTCTTCGTCGGGGTTTATTGCAACCACCATCTGCAAGTCACTCCAATCCTTTAGCCGTTTTCCGTTAATGGCAATCAGCTTATCCCCGGGTTGGAGACGAGCGAGTGCCGCCGGACTACCGTCGACGACATGCCCAATCTGGGTTGTTTCGAGTGATTTTCGAACGTATTCGCCGGAGAATAGGTAGATCAAAGAAAACACGATTATTCCGAATGCGACGTTCATGGCGGGACCGGCAATCGCTACGAAAATTCGGTGACTTACCGGAGCAGAGTGAAATTCATCGGGCGCTCCCGTGCGCTCTTCGGGGTTTTCGCCCTGCATTTTAACGTATCCACCAAATAGAATCAAAGAAATACAATAATCAGTATCCCCCCATTTGAAACCTGCTAATCTGGGCGGAAAGCCGATCGAGAATCGTTCGACCGGAATTCCACAGCGTTTGGCCGCAAGGAGATGCCCGAGCTCGTGAATCAGAATTAGGAAACTCAATGTGAGAATAGCGTAGATTATTCCTTCTATCGAACCAAGCATAAAATATCACCGTCTTGTATTGTGTGAGGCTGCGAGATTAGTACATGTAACACATTGAACGCAAGAATCCGCTGAAGAGGTTTACTTGAGAAAGTGAAGTAGAACTCTCTCTTTAGGCAGCAAGTTCCTGTTTTCGAATTAACTTTTGAGCTGTCGATTTTGCCCATTGATCTGCGGCTAAAATGTTATCAAGGCAAGGTTTAGGTTCCGTGTCATGCCGATCCATCACGATCTGAAGGATATTCGGGATGTCCATGAACCCAATCTTTTCGTCCAGAAATGCTTGAACGACAATTTCATCAGCGCTGCTGAGCACTGTCGGTAACGTTCCCCCGACTTCGGCAGCGGTATATGCCAGAGAGAGGCAGGGAAATTTTTCGTAGTCAACAGGTTCAAGGTGAAGCGTATGAATATCACAGAGATTGAGTCGAGGAACCGGTGTAGACAAACGGTTCGGATAGGCTAGAGCATATTGGATTGGGAGACGCATATCCGTAACGCTTAATTGGGCAAGAATCGATCCATCGACAAATTCAACTAGAGAGTGGATAATGCTTTGCGGGTGAATAATTACATCGATCTTTGACAGTTCTATGTCAAACAACCATTGCGCTTCAATGACTTCCAATCCTTTGTTCAGCATGGTGGCCGAGTCGATTGAGATTTTACTGCCCATTTGCCACTTGGGATGATTTAATGCTTCCTGCGGAATCACCGTGTCGAGTTCATCTAAATCAGTATGGCGAAAGGGACCGCCCGATGCTGTGAGGATGAGACGATGAACGTCATCCCGTGTCCGGCTGTCTTCTTTACAATCTGAGAGACATTGGAAGATAGCACTCATCTCGCTATCGACAGGTAGTAGACGCACATCATGTTCCCTGACGGCTTGCATGACCAGCGAACCACACATCACCAGCACCTCTTTATTGACGAAAGCAAGGTCCTTGCCCGCCCGGATGGCTTCTAGCGTCGGCAACAGTCCCGCACTTCCGCCAATTCCTTCGAGGACCAAATCCACCTCGTCCATAGTCGAGATTGCCAATAGCCCCTCCGGTCCAGCAATTACTTCAACTGATTTTAGATCCCGAATTCGCCTTCGTAACTCATCTGCTGCGACCTTATCACTAAGAGCGGCGCGTCTTGGGCGAAAATGACGAATCTGACGCTCCATCAGGTCCACGGAAGTATTTGCGGCTATTCCCGCGACACTGAATTCATCAGGATGAGTTGCTACAACTGAAAGAGCGCTCTTTCCGATGGATCCAGTAGAGCCGAGAATGGCAAGGTGTTTCATATCTCAGAATTGAACGATGGTCTTGGGGAAGAGAGGAGATGAAGAAGATATGGAACTTGGGGTGTTGCACAAGACTATGTACATATCATGCAGAATTGCGTACGAAATGCTCGAAGTAATAATAAAGCGCGGGCGTAGAAAAAACCAAACCATCGCATCGATCTAGCAGCCCTCCATGTCCAGGGACAGTGCTACTCGAATCCTTCACGTGTGCATTCCGCTTAATTATCGATTCACTAAGATCGCTGATTTGACTGATGATGCCTAGAGACACACCAAGTATTGGCACATGTAAAATGTCCACGGTTTCTTGCAAGAGCAAGAACCATACGGCGAAACCACCTACTATCCCAGCAATCAATCCTGCGACTGCTCCCTCAATCGTTTTATTAGGGCTAATCGCGGGACACAACTTTCGTTTGCCAAAGTTACTCCCTATGAGGTACGCGCCACTGTCCCCGCACCAGACAGTTGCGAGAAGGAAGAAAACTAAGCTACCCCCAATAGGGTCACCGATTTGTTGCAGCAGCAGTAAATGGTAACCGAATGCCCACCCAACATAGATGCTTCCAGTGATGGTGCTGGAAACGGAAATAAAAACATTATCCGCGTGCCTTCGGAAGATTTCTGCGGCAAAAGCAACAATAAGGGCAAATGCTAAGGCTAGTTCAACCGAGAAACCGAACTGTGCCGAGACGCAAAACGGCAGTGCTGACAGAAAGAGCGTTACCTTGTGACTCCCGGATCCAATGGAGCGTGCGAGTTGACCAAACTCGGCCAACATAACTACCACTACAGCAAAAACTAGGATTGGATAAAAAGGCGAACCCCGGTAGATAATCAGGATGAGTACCGGAATTAAGACAATGGCACTCAGAAGCCGCTTCCAAAACATTGGCTTTTGGGAATAGCTGCCTTCAATCCGGAAGATTAAAGCTCAAGCAATTCCTCTTCCTTAGACTTCAAAAGCTGATTGATGTGATCTATATATTTGTCAGTTATTACCTGGACGGGGTCGTCACTACCTCGGGATTTCTTTCTATCCGTTCCTCTACCTTTGCCTTTTCTCTCTCCGGATCCAGAATCTTGGTCTGCCTTTCGCACCGCTTCATTCGCATCACGGCGAATGTGCCTGACGCTCACTCTTCCCTCTTCAGCCAACTTACGGACATATTTAGTGAGTTGTTCGCGTCGTTCCGTAGTCAGCTCCGGAATTTGAATGCGAATGACAGTTCCATCATTATTGGGATTCAAACCTAAATCAGAGCGAGCAATGGCTTTTTCTACTTCCTTAAGGATTGTTTTGTCCCAAGGTTGGATTAGCAGTGTTCGCGGTTCTGGAGTGGTAATGGTTGCAACTTGAGTTAATGGACTCTTGCTGCCGTAGTAATCCACAGAGACATTATCCAGTAAAGAAGCGGAGGCGCGGCCAGTCTGTACATGCGAAAAATTTTTGGCGGTCGCATCCACTGCTTTTTTCATACGTGCTTCTGCCTGCTGTAACGTGTTGTCTGCCATTTTCAAAGTCCCCATGAAAGAGTATTATTGAGTTGGCTACGAGAGCCCAACTAATCGCTATCTTGACCCAACACATAAAGCGAAAAACGTTTCACGATGATATTTTCCCCTAGCTGGGCAATCGAATCCTGAAGAAGTTGCCTCACGGTCTTGTCGGCGTCTCGGATGTAACCCTGCTCCAGCAAGCACATTTCAGAGTAGAATTTGCCCAACCGTCCTTCAACAATCTTGTCTACAATTTTCTCAGGCTTTCCTTCCTCTAGAGTCTGTGTTCTGAGAATCGCCTTTTCGGAATTCAATATGCTTTCCGGTACATCATCCTTGTTAACGTACTTTGGCTTGGCTGCGGCAATCTGCATTGCTATCTCTTTTGCGAGGTTCTGGAACTGGTCGGTGCGCGCCACGAAGTCGGTTTCACAGTTTACCTCTACCAATACACCAATTCGGTTGCCAGGGTGAACATATGAAACTACCAAACCTTCGCTAGCCGCCCTGCCACTTTTCAGTTCAGATGCTCGCAGCCCTTTCTCGCGCAGAAATTGAATCGCCGTCTCCACGTCGCCATTTGTTTCCGAGAGAGCCTTCTTACAATCCATGATTCCGGCGCCTGTGCGGGTCCGAAGATCTCTCACCATTTTTGCTGTTATATTCATCTAGGAACAAAACCTCCAATTATTGTATACAACCCGGGTTCAGGCTTCTGTCTCAGTGGCCTCGTCAGCCGCGGTAGTGGTTGACGGCGTCGGAGTGTCTGATGCCGTAGCCTCGGTCGGTTCTGCGTCTGCCTTTTTGGTTTTAGTGCTTGTCCGCCTCTTGCGGCGTGCAGGTTTGGCAGTTGAATCGGCTTCGACCGACTCGGCCTTCTCTTCAGTGGCACTGCCCTCTGAAATTGGCTCAGTCGCTGCGATTTCGCCCTCTGCCGTCTCGGTTTCCGCATCTGCCTTTTTGGCTTTAGCGCTTGTTCGCCTCTTGCGGCGTGCAGGTTTGGCAGTTGAATCGACTTCGACTGGCTCTGTATTTTCTCGAGTGGCACTGTCCTCTGATATTGACTCGGTCGCCGCAGTTTCAACTCCTGGAGTCCCAGTTTCCACATCTGCTTTCTTGGTCTTTGTGCTTGTTCGCCTCCTACGGCGTGCAGGTTTGGGCTTCGACTCAACCTCGTCTTCAGTCTTAGCCTTGGTCGCGCTATCTTCTGTAATAGATTGGGCAGCAGCGGCTTCTGCCTCTCTAGGCTTGCTTTCTGCGTCTACTTTTTTTGACTTTGTGCTAGCGCGCTTTCTTCTCTGTGGACGCTTTGCCGTCGTTTCGGTTTCAACGGCAGCTGTTGGAGTTTCTCCATCACCGTCGGTCGCACTTGCCTCAACCTCGTCACGAGTTCCAGCGGCTTCTGGTTCGTCACTTTCTACTACCGCTTCGGATTGCACGGCTTCCGAGATGTCAGCGCCTTCTGATGCGCTTCCCCTGCCCTCAATTATCGAAGTTGCTAATACTGAGCAGATCAGTCTGATTGCGCGAATCGCATCGTCGTTACCGGGAATCGGGAAATCGATTAACTGCGGATCGCAATTTGTATCAACAATGCCAATAACCGGAATACCTAGTTTATTCGACTCTAAAATTGCGGTGTGTTCCTTGCGTGTATCTGTAATGATAACCGCATCCGGAGACCGCTTCATAGCCTTTATGCCGGTAAGATTGTTGGTTAATTTTGTTTTCTCCCGAGCTAGTCGAATGACTTCCTTCTTGGGTAGTTGGTCAAAGACTCCATTGGCTTCATCAGCTTCCAGCTTTTCTAATCGTTGAATACTGCGTCGAATGGTTTGGAAGTTCGTTAACATACCACCGAGCCAACGATGGCTCACATAGAACATCTCGCACCGAGTGGCTTCTTCTATAACAGATTCTTGCGATTGCCGCTTCGTTCCCACAAATAGCACCGTACCGCCTTGTGCCGCGATTTCCTGCACATAGTCACATGCAGTCTCAAGCATCCGCAACGTTTTCTGAAGATCTATAATGTAAATACCGTTGCGCTCGGCGAAAATGTATTTCGCCATTTTGGGGTTCCAACGTCGTGTCTGGTGACCAAAGTGAACTCCTGATTCAAGGAGTTCTTTCATTGAAGTTCTCAAAAAATCCTCCTGTTTGCGTATCGGGTTTTAGCGTTCACTCCCTTCAAATTTACATCAGACCCTCAAACCGAGAGCACCCTCTGTGTAAATCAGGAAGTGTGTTTCGTTTAGTGTCACACGTTAAAATCACGGAAATATACCATATTCTATCGAATTGTGTCAAGCAGAGATTTGACGAAGCACACGGACAGTCATGTCTGATTTTGGGTCATAAATGCATCCTCTACCTCGAATTGAACTAGGCCTGCAGTGGAACGGGAAGATACCGAAGTAATACCCTTTCGCTTGAATAATAGTGTATCCTACACTCCGCACCTTATAAGTGCTAATTCGGGTATTTTTTAGTATCGTCCCAACGACTAATGGCAATAACATATACTGTATTCTAATTAAACATAACGTACTATATATTTGAATTACAATGCACGACTGATGTGGACATTACCCATTAAGTAACACACTCGCCAAAAGCTAGTTATAGGGCGAAAAACGAGGGTTTATTGACAAAAGAATTGTACCGCTAGGAATAATGGCGTAATATCCACATTGAGGATCTCTATCGCACTCATTATCCATTCGCTTGATCTCCTCTGGAGCGTGGGAATCTGGGCATATCGCATTCTATTGACATTTCGATCCTCTGGATCGAGGAAAGAGACTCCGACTAGAACGTGTTACTTGCTGAATGAACTATCCCGACAGGGATAATAACATGCTATACATCTTCAAGATCTCTATCGCACTCGCTATCCACTCGTTTGATCTCCTCTGGAGCGAATTATTTGAGGAAAGAATAATTCCACTAGGGATAATAGCGTGCTACCAATAAATTCTGTAAATCCCAAAATAGGTGAGGAGAGTAGGGTGTATATGATGTCTTAACTATATCGTTCACTTAATACGTAGGCAGGGATCAAATGAGCGAATAGATCAAACGACCGAATAGCGAATGCCATAGTAAGTCCCATGCGATAGAGATCCCAATACGATAGAAATTCCCTTGCCTCGCCGATTCTGCGCGGAGACAAAACTTCCGTTTCCGCCTCACGCAAGTTTTTTACCTGATTCACGCGATCAATGCACAAGCATTTTATAGACAATGGTATAAACCGATGAACTGGATGCAAACGCTTCGAGGCAGAGCCTTTTTGGCAGTTGTCTGAATCACGAGTTACGGGATCTCTGTTTCGCCAGATTTTCTATGGGAGTTTTTTCAACCTACGAGTCAAGAGGATTTTTGTCGGATCTGTTTGCATCATTTAGCGATCCGTGATAAGATACTCGGCGGATGCGATTAAAGTATGACGTAGGATAGTAAACTTGCCTAGTCGAGAACGAGTTGAGAGAATAATACCGTGTAGCACAATGAGAGGTCAGTAGTGAGTCGTAAGTCACCCCAGAATCTTATACCCTGGATTGTTATTGGGATAATCGCCATTTTTGTAGTTGGAGTAATCATAGTCCAATCATTTCGACCAAAATCAGTCCCTCAACCCACTGCGCCAATGCGCCACCCCCGGGTTCACTTAATCATAAAATCTAATGTCGGAGGGGCAGAAGTGTATCTCAATGGACAGCGCAAGACGGTGATATCCGATAGCCGCCACGAAGCAAAGCTTCTCAATCTTGGACGGAAGACGCATGAAATCCTATTGAAAAAACAGGGTTATGCGAATCGAACAGAAATGGTGGAAATCACAGGGGATTCTCCGTCGCAAACCGTTCAAATCGATATGCAACCTAATGGGATGGGTAAATCTACGGAATGATGCGCGGTCGTGTGCCATCCTCATGTTCGGACGTGTATGTTTTCATCTCGGTATGAGCTAGTTTCTGCAACCTATGTTTGAAGAGATCCTCGCAGCAACTATAAGGCAAGCGACCCCTTTGCTTTTAGCTGCATTGGGCGAGATCGTTGTCCAGCGATCAGGGGTCATCAATATCGGTATTGAAGGAATGATGCTCATGGGAGCCTTCTTCGGCATGCTAGGTTCCTTTTATACCGGCATCGCTGTTCCAAATTTGGCTCCATGGGTCGGGATAGTTGCCGCCGGATTGAGTGGTGGAATCACCGCTTATCTGTTCGCATTCCTTACCATCCGACTCTCCGCCGATCAAGTAGTGACAGGAACGGGAATCACACTTTTGGCGCTAGGTCTGACAGAGGTTATCTACCAAAAACTCTTTAGCTATACCGGATCCGCGCTCAAAGTTGCCGCATTCGGTGAAGTCAAAATTCCCGTTTTGTCCAGTATTCCTTGGGTCGGTCCAGCGCTTTATCAACACAACATCCTTGTTTTCCTAACCTTGCTATTCGTTCCCTGTGTATATTTTTATCTATTTCAAACTTCCCACGGTTTGAAAATTCGCGCATGCGGCGAACACCCGAAGGCTGTTGATGCAGTCGGCGTGAACGTGCAGAGATTGCGCACGCTGTGTGTGCTATTCGGTGGAGTGATTGCAGGATTCGCCGGTGGCTATCTGTCGCTAGCCGATGTTCCTTACTTTACGCCGGGGATGACCGTAGGTAGGGGCTTTATCGCTCTGGCAATCGTAATTTTTGGAAAATGGCATCCCGTCAAGGCATGCGGTGCAGCGCTGCTCTTTGGTTTAGGAGAGTCGTTAGAAGTGCGGTTTCAAGCCATCGGGTGGGACGTTCCGTACCAGTTCTTGCTCATGCTACCGTACGTGCTGACACTTTTGGTCCTCGCGGGTTTCGTTGGTCGATCCTCGCCACCGCAAGCGCTGGGTGTCCCGTACAAGCGCGAATAGGATTCAGGAGACGAACCATCATATTCAATAAAGCATAAGCGATCAACCGAAACCTTTAGAGCCCGTTTGAATAATCGGTAGCAGGTTATTTGTAGGAAGTTTTTTCATGCTTTTATTGTCGTCTACTGCCTACCTGTCGCCCCTCCGGGGCTTAAATGCACGGGGTTTTGGCGTTTTTACACACCTTCAAGATCTCTATCGCACTCACTATCCGTTCGCTTGATCCCCTCTGGGGCTTTTAGAGGCTGGTAGGATCTCTATCGCGCTCACTATTCATTCGCTTGATCGCAGGGGATTTCTATTGCCCGCGCTATCCGCTTGGTTGATCGCACCCTACAGCTGTACTGTTCAAACAAGTTTTTAAGAGATTGGGTTGGGTAGTTCTTAATGGAAACGCTTACACACTGGATAACACAAATAACGAAACTGTCGCCGGATGTACAGAGAAATCTCTACACGTCGATCATCATCATCCTGATTCTCTGGCTGCTGCGTGTTCTGGTAATGTCTATCGTTTTGCGGAGGGTGGATGATGTACGTCTGCGCAATCGTTGGCGAAAAACATCCAAGAACGTCGCGGCGGCTCTCGGGGTTGTGCTCGTCGGACGAGTATGGTTCGAAGGGATTCAGTCGCTAACAAACTTTTTAGGTCTTGTCGGCGCCGGGTTGACAATTGCGTTGAAGGACGTAGTGACAGCGGTTGCCGGATGGTTTTATATCATCTGGCGACGACCGTTTAACGTGGGTGATCGTATTCAAATAGGGCAGCACGCAGGGGATGTGATTGACGTAAGAATCTTTAAGTTTACCTTGATGGAGATCGGGAATTGGGTGGACGCGGATCAGAGCACCGGGCGTCTCCTTCACCTACCCAACGGACTGGTATTGAGTGAAGTCGTGTCAAATTACAACATAGGGTTTGAGTATATCTGGAACGAACTTCCGGTGCTGGTGACATTCGAGAGTAATTGGAGAAAGGCGAAAACAATTCTACAGGAGATCGCTACGAAACACGCTCAGCACTCAAGCGAAGCTGCTCAGAAACGGATCCAAGAGGCGAGCCGTCGGTTTATGATATTTTATTCCGTGCTAACGCCTACAGTCTATACTAGCGTAGCGGAAAGTGGAGTTCTGCTCACAATCCGTTACTTGTGTGAACCGCGTACCCGGCGTGGCACTTCGGAGACGATTTGGGAGGACATCCTGCGCCAGTTTGCCGCTCAAAAAGATATTAACTTTGCCTATCCGACGCGGCGTTTCTACGACAATCAACGCGAAGGCGAACTCGGCACAAGACCAGCAACGGTTGTGCCAGATTCCTAGAGGGAGGATAGTTCTAAATCTGCGTTTAAGTGCATTTAATTGTGCGAATCGTTAGAGAGGTGAGCCGTATGGCGTTATGCACTGCAATCCTCCCAGGTTCCGATTGTTGGTTTTGTTTAGTGACGAGCGCCTTCCGGCTTATAGATATCCGTCAATTATGTTCTCAGCCCAGAATACCCTTAAAAAGTTGCGTCGGCTGCTACCTTGGAGAAGTGGCACCTCCGTGCTCGTATCCGAAATAATGTTGGTTGCGTTTCTTTTGTATGTGTTTGCATTCCACACATTTGAACAGCAGGCACTGTTTGATTCTATATGGGTGGCGTTCATCACCATGACGACTATCGGCTATGGGGATATTTCCGCTGGGACCGTTGCCGGACGAATTTCCACAATCGTATTTAGCATCATAACACTGGGGTGTTTCTCAACAGTTGCCAGCCAACTAATCACAAGGCTATCCGACATTCATGAAAGGCGGGTGAAGGGATTGGTTCGATTACGTCTGAAGGGACACATTTTGATTGTAGATTGGAGCAAAAATCCAGACAAAATTACCACTGTCATTGAAAACCTACGCACCGATTTGGACACTAGCGAGTCTCCAATCGCAATCGTCTCGGAGGCGTTTGAACAGTTACCCACCCGAATTACAGACAATTTCGATGACATTTATTTTTCCCACGGATCGCCAACCAACGCGAACACGTATATCCAAGCCAACGTGTCAGAGGCGCACGCGGCAATCGTCTTTGCCAGCGGGGAAGATTCTAGCGCCGACGTACTTACGGCTGCTGCTGCTGGAATCATTGATGATCTGCATCCACGCCTTGAGATAGTCGCCGAATGTTTGGATAAGCAGAATGAAGGGTTATTTCGCCGAAATGGTTGCGAGCGTATCGTGTATACGGGAGAGATTGTGCCGCTCATTTTGGCGAAGACGGCTATCGATCGAGGGGTAGGACCGTCGGTATTTGAAACGCTTGATACCAGAACCGAGTCGACACTCTACAGCATCCAAGATGCGCAACTGGATGGGTATACTTTCGCTCAAATCTCCAAATGTCTGGTAGAATTGGAGGAACGGGTGCTGCCGCAAGGAGTCATACGCGGGAGGAGAATCATCATGGCGCCCGAAAAAGATTTCTTGGTTGAGGATGGCGATGGGCTTATTTTGCTCGGTGACCGCAAGCACCCGTGGATTGCTTCCGGCAAGGTTGGGTTGAGACAGAGGCTACTCAAGCAGCTTGAGATTGAGAAGGAGGCAGGCGGATGAACATTCGAGGGTGGATTCTCGTTGTCGTGATTCTGTTGGGCATTATCTTCGCCGCGGTCAGTTATAATCGCCTTGCCTCGCGACTTCCCCATACCATCACAATCGCTTCAGGCTCGGAAGCGGGAGCCTATCATAACTTGGCTTTGCAACTCAAGGAAGTGTTTCGACTTGAGTATCCACGCATCACGGTCGAAATTCAGACAACAGACGGTTCCGCGGACAACCTGGACCGCATCATGGAAGGTAAAGTCCAATTTGCGTTTTATCAGAACAACAGGAGATCACAATTCGGTCAAGCAGGCAGCGAGAAGCCGGGAGAAAGTGACCAAGCTATCCGCGAAGTTAGAGCGGTCGCCAATCTGTACGTTGAAGTGCTGCACGTCGTCGTGCGAAAAGGAATTGGCGCGGATGGCATTCAGGATTTGCGCGGCGTAGATGTCTCCGTGGGCGCTACGGGGAGCGGTACGATTCAGACGGCACAACAGGTGCTTCAGCATTACAATATGAGCGTGAACGACAGGCAGATGCACTCGCTCAACTTCACCGACACGCTGAAGGCATTTCACAATGGAGAGATTGATGCGGCGTTTATCGTGGCAGGCGGTTTTTCACCGATGTTGAAGAATCTGCTGGGGACAGGAAAATTCGAACTCCTGCCCATTCAGGAGGTAAACGCGCTCGTCTTCAAAAATACCGCATTCTTTCCCTTCCAACTGCCGCGCAGTGTGTATTCCGGGAAGCATAACGTACCGTCGCAAGACACATCATGTCTAGCTGTCAAAGCCAGCCTAATCACACATCAGAATGTCCCCGCATTCCTCGTCCGTACGATGACACAGATGGCGCTCTCAACGGCTTTCCGTAATCAGTTAAGGGAGTTATCCGAAGAATTCGCGAAGGAAGAGCAAGATTTTCCCATTCACCGCGGCGCCAAGGATTTTTATCATCGCGGCGAACCTACGTTTTCATCAAGCGTCGCGGAAGCATTCAACGATACGCTTCCATACCTCTTGGTATTGGCTATCTTGGTTATTGTCGTCGGCGCGACGCTCCGCCAGAACCGGATCGAAAATCGGCGTCAAATGAGTGCGAGATTGCACGAATTCATGACACGGATAGCCGACATTGAAACCGACCAACGTGGTGAAACCCGCCCGCAGCAACTCTATCGGTTGTTGGACGTGTTATCTCGCATCAAGAAGCGCGCCGTGGATGACCGCGTCGATGGAAGACTTCCGCCAGGAGATGATTATGTCGCTTTCATGGTGCAACTGGATGGATTAATAAACACGATTCACACGAAGTTGGATATGCTAGTCGCGAGTGATGTCGAGATGAAGGCGGCACTTCGTGTCGAACCGTCAGAGGAGAGCTAAGAATCTAACTCGACGCTGTACAACTGAAGGGTAGATCAAGCGAGCGATCAACTGACTGGACAGGGAAGACGATAGTAAGTCCCATAAAGACCCCTCTCCCGATTGTGACTCCTGTAGGGTGCGCACTGCGCACCAGACTTTGGGTCCGAAGCTTGAATCAAGTGCGTGGATAACGATCAATCGAGTGAACAGATCAAGTGAGTAAATACCGATCAGATTTGTTAAAACGAGACTCTTATCGAATACCCAATAATTCAATCTCGAAGATTAGCGTTGCGTGTGGTCCGATCGCCTTGCCAGCGCCGCGTTCGCCGTATGCAAGATTTGACGGTATAAACAGTTTCCACTTTGAGCCGACCGTCATCAACTGAAGGGCTTCTGTCCAGCCGGAAATTACGCCATTCACGGGGAAACTCGCTGGCTCGCCGCGGCGATGAGAGCTGTCGAACTCCTTGCCATCAATCAATGTTCCGCGATAATGCGTGACCACTGTATCCGTTTTACTTGGCGTATCGCCGTTTCCGTCGTGAATCACCTCGTACTGCAAACCACTCGGCAACGAAACGACTCCCTCCCTTTTTCCATTCTCGGTAAGGAACGCCTCACCTTGTGATTGATTTTCCTCCGCGAGTTGCTTCCTGTCCTTGAAACCGAAAAATTTCACCTTTTAACTCCTTCCCAAGAAACCCTTTACCCGTGGATGATTCAGCACATCGGTGTTAAGGATATGAACCGGTTCGCGTCCGTTAATAGCGTCAATGGCTTGACCGATGGTGCGAAGGTCCAAGCGGATCGAAGACTCGACAGTAATCCCGGCACCATGATTCGTCGATATGATTCTAGGATGACCCTTGTGAATCGCTCGTGGTCCGTTGATGGGGTCATCGACTACGTAGTAGTACAACCGTTCTTCACGAATGGCACGGTTTACCGCCTCGTCATCCACCAGATTTCCGCGCGACGGGTTAATCAGGGAAGCATGTGGCTTCATTGCACACAGACATTCATACGTGACAATGGTGTCGGCTCCGGCAACGTGGAGCGAGATGGCATCGCATTCTTCAAAGAGTGTCATTGGGTCATCGACAGCCTCGGCGCCGAATTTCGCCGCTAATTCCTTTATGTCGGGTCTTATATCGTAGACAAGTAGACGGCCATTTTCGCCGAGAAGTGGTTTCGCGCGAACAGCGACTTCCTGTCCGATTCGTCCTAGCCCGTAAATTCCGAATGTAGATTCTTTCACGTCGAAATTGCGCATGAGAGAAGCATCGCCGCTGTGCGCGCGCTCGTTGAAGGCATAGAGCCGTTTATGTGTTGCAAACCATTGGGCAATCGCGTATTCGGCGACTGTGTCTAAGTGTTCCGGTGCAAGCGTAATGATTACACCGTATTGTGTCGCGAGGTCTACGTTAACGGTTTCAAAGCCCACCCCCCATCGTGCGATAATCTTAAGGTCTTTCGCCGCCTTGTAAAAACTCTCGTGCACCTGTGGACCGCCGGCAAGTACCGCAATCACATCTTCTGCGTGTTCCTCCGTCAGTTCATCGGGGTGCTGGGAAAGCGCTCCAAATTTCGCCAAATCCGCTAGCCCGTTACGACGCGGTTCGGAATCAAAATCGGGGTTATAGAAAAGACGTGATAGCAGAATCTTCTTTGACATTAATGCACTCCTTCATTATTCCTTGTATTCTCAGCGAAGAGCTGATGTTCCGTATTTCTCTAGGCGAGTAGTGCGAAGTAAGATTTACGAATTTACCAACAATAAACTCATCTTCCGCATAATAGGCCTGTGCAATCTCGAATTTTCGCATTCCAAATCTTGGGGTGTATAACCACAAACGAGCAAAAATCACCAACGTACTACAGTGAGTCCGATTGATTGACCGATTTTGCCCTTCCATCATCAACTTCATTTCCACCAAGTAACACACCACATGGCGCTCCGCTGGAGCGCGGGACTCTGGACATGTCGCATTCTATTGACATTTCGATCCTCTGGATCGAGGAAAAGGACTCTGACTAGAAAGTATTACTTGTTGAAAGAATTATTCCGACAGGGATAATGGGGTGCTGTCAGTTATGATGCGGGATACGGCAACTGAGAAATTAAACTTTTAGGTGCTCAATAATGCGGAAGATTAGATAAATGTCGCACCATTCGGAGCCCTGGTTTGCCCTACTCCAGTCGCATTAACTCGATTTCAAAGAGTTTGGACCAGAGTTTTCCCGTGACAAAAAGGCGGCTATTTTCAGAGTCGTAGGCAATGCCATTCAGCACGTCAACCGGCTCCCGACGATCTTCAACGGTAAGAATGCCCGTGAGGTCTATCCAACCGACCACTTTGCCCGTCTTCGGATTTATCCTTGCAATGCGATTTGTTTGGAAAACATTCGCATAGATTTCACCGTCTACATATTCTAGCTCGTTGAGCCTTTGAACGGAGCCCTTGTTGTCGTGAACCTTTATCCGTTTTTGCTCCTCAAAGGATTCCGGGTGCAGGAAGTATAGATTTGCAGTGCCATCACTCATGATTAGGTGTTCATCGTCGCATGTAACACCCCATCCCTCGGTCGGATAGCTGAATTTTCGGAGCAGTTCAAGGCTATCTTTGTCGTACACGAAGCCGATATTGGATCGCCACGTCAACTGGATAATCTTGTTGTCGTAAATCGTGACTCCCTCCCCAAAAAGATGGGGTGGGAGTTCATGGTACTCCAGAATCTCTCCGGTTTCTATTGAAACCCGGCGAAGCGACGATCGCCCATGAAGTCCCGTTCCTTCAATAAAAACACCATCTACAAAGATTAGTCCTTGAGTAAATGCGTTTCTATCATGAGGGTAAATGTTAATCACCTTGTAGGTATAGACGGGAATCGCCGACGCGTTCCCAGACTCTGTTTTGTGTCGTTGAGGTGAGGAACGATCTCCCGAACTCAAATTCTCCGGGAAGACCGTGACGAACAGGACAACCATCGCCGACACGCCAAGCTGAGCGATGTTAATTCTCAGTGCCCCGAGTCCCTTGAGTAATAATCGCATCTTCTGTCAAACTCTCTGCCTCCTTCTGGTGACGGTACTCCCGCTGCAGGTTCTCAATGCATCCACCACAAAAACAGTAAACCCTTCCGTAATCTCCAACCTCTTTTTCGATTAGATCGCACATTTCAAATTCCTCGTGACATAGTGCGCAGACTTCAAGAAGGATCGGTGGTTCGGAATCTTCTTTCGCCCTCCGCTTCGAAACGGTTCTCAGGATAATCCATATGATGAGGGGGAAGAGGAAAATGGCAATATAAAATAACATAGTCGGCTATCTCGGGAGACAGGGATTATCTTTAAGTTTCGGCAGGTCAGGCTCTTGTACAAGCAATTGAAATCTCTAAGATAGTGTAAAAACGGGCATTTTACGCCAAGGGATCGTGATCGACAAAGCGGCTCTTGGCAAACGGCAAGTGCGTCGAACCTCGGGCAAGAATGTGGTTATGATTACCGTCGCCCCATTCGGTGTGTGAACGGGCGTTTGCGTAATGACAAACATACGCGCGGCGATATCGATCCGGGGAGTTATTTTGCTTTGAGCGGTGGATTAGGTGGCCGTGAAAGAAGATGACATCTCCCGCCTTCGCGATGGCGGGAATTTCACTGTGCCCATCTACGCCGGCAATCTCCGTCAACTCAATATGAAATTCGCCCGTGTCGTCCGGCTTCGCAACATCCTGATAGATTGGATCGAAGTTGGAACCGGGGACGAAATACATACAACCGTTTCCCTCGTCGCAATCATCAATCGCAATCCAAGCGCCGCACAGCGTGTCCGGGGCTGTTTTTATATAGAAGGAGTCTTGATGATATGCTTGGCCGCGTTGCTGAGGCGGCTTAAGAAAAAACATTGATTGCATCGCCATCACGTCGGGGCCGATGAGCACCTCAAGTACATCAAGAATTCGGGCGTGTAACATGTACTTTTCGTGAAGCGGAAGATGGCGGTGGAATTGGATGAAACGGAAAAACATATCTTCCATATCCCCGGGTGAGTTTCCCTCACATCGCGGAGTGACACCTTCAAGCTTGCTGAAATCCACCCTCCCCATAGCGAGATTCATCGCGTGTTCCCCAAGTTCGTCAATTTCTTCGGGAGCCAGGAGACCTTCAATTTTCAAGTAACCGTTTCGGCCAAAGAACCGTCGTTGGTCGACCATAACTTCGTACTTTTCTCGCTGACTGTCTTCCATGGGTAGCATTCCCCGTTGAACGTCTTGTAGTGATTAATTAGATGAAGTAGGTTGATGACTAGAAAACTGGTCACGAATTGTGTGTTTTCCGAACACATGGGCGTAATGACTGTAGATTTTACAATCCTTGTCCATCGTATGAATCAACTCAGAATAACCGTTCTAAATGTCAGTGATATCCGGCGTTGTCGATGATATCTTTGTCCACCCCATTCGTCTGATTTTCTGGGGGCGATGCCGTGTAACCACATGTATCTAGCTTCATCACTCAGTACGATGATGCTTCTTCTAGCAAGCCAGATCGATGTCTTGGTTTTATCCAATTTGTTTGTGAAATCCATGACACAATCTGAACCCAAACTTAGAGAGACAACCGTTCTTTCAAAACAGGGTTCGCAATCAATGTGGCTAGAGATTCCTTGCCCTGGCTCGTATTCATTGACAATAACCTGATCTGCAACTTTGGGCATGTGACCATCGGTCTGTAATTTTTCAGCGAGTCCTTGCAGCCACGGTGGCAAAGGACCAACATGCATAGTGTGGTTTACCCTCCGCGCTTTGTAGTCATACATAAATCCGTAATGCTGAACACGTCGCTTTAGGTCATTCATCCAAGTATTCTTGTCAATTTGAGCTAACAGTACCTCATGTTCATCTTCGTTAATGTAGTTTTGTATGTACCGAAGTCCTTTAATGGCGTTACTAGCTAACTCATTTCTTAGATGAGACTGTGGTCGCGAAATTTGCTTGCCAGGCACGGAAAAGAGGTCTAATTGTTCCATTGTCAGTCCTCCGTTGAAATAAATTTACTCGTTGTATAATATATCATTGTAGACGCTGGCGTTGTGAAGTGAACCGGTTGTCAGGCTATCATAACGAAACCACTGAACACTTGAATCGATTATGTGACTTTTAAACCCCGGAAATTTGGTTCTCAGTATTTCCCAGTTTTCATGTAATGATGAAAGATCCGGGTTTTGATACACTACACCAATTTTATGTTTACTGTATTTTCGGACAATCTGGTTAATAACTTCAGATAAACTATTTACATCTAGTGTCCGACTAGCGAGGAAATAGCAGAAATTTAATATGATTGGCGTTTTTTCATTCGTTGAGATGTATCTTTCCAGTAATCCTGTCAATTCACTGTAGTTACTAATGAGCTCAAATGCTTTGAAGAAAGAAATACCATATTTACTAGGGCCGTAGAGATTAATTTCCTTGGCTTTTTTTAGCATCGCTTGTGAAGTGTCAATTCCCAAATAAGTAATGTTGTCTTGTCTTGCAAATGCCCAAAACGCTATACCTGAAGTCAAAGGGCCGCAACCGAAATCAATGAATACAATTCTGTCGCTATGGCATCTTAGGTGCGTGGTAAATAACCGTGTATGAACGCGAAATATGTGATACGAACTGACTAGGTGCATGGGCATATAATGATCGCAATAAATTAAAACTTTGTCCCACGGCGAAAGACCATTATACGGTTCGTTGAAATTGGTCCTCCCCTGATCTAGAATTTCCTTATTATGGTAGATTAGATCTTTATTTCTAACTTCAGCGTTCCATGCTGATGTCGATGGGTGATTTTGAAAAGGCCGTTTTACCAAATCTTCAAACAATGCGTTCAGATTCTCACTGAATCGATATCTGTTGCCTGCGTGGTCGATGTAAGGCATTTATTGGGTATATTCCCTGCGGTTAATCTGGTGTGCATCCTAGAAAGGTATCATAAAAAAGTCAATAGTGGGCTTGACCGTAGTTCCTGTCGATTGTCCTTTTATTTTCAAACTAATAAGTATATCATATTCAGAATCTTTACACAATACTCTAATGAATTTACGGTTATAGATTGATTTACGTGATGCTACAGAAGTGGTCAACAACGTGGTTCTATAAGCTGGCTGCGTTCTGTCTGCTGATTGCCGCAGGGTGCGGAGATAACGGAGCGCACGACACGGGGGGCGAACCTACGGATCTGGATGACTCAACCTCCGATGCCGGCGCCAGAATCATGGGCCGTGTACTACCGCAGAAAATTCAACCTTTAGTGATTGTATTTCGGAACGGAAACGATCACACGACGACAACTGCCGACGAAACAGGACGATATGAAATAGGACACTTGCCGAGAGGGGAATACAGTCTACAGGTGGTTGCAACGGGTTTTTTCACGGATATCTCGGTTCGAAACGTCAAGCTTGAACCGGGACAGTCAGTCGAGGCTGACTTGATTATTTTAAGGGAGAGATCGGCGGCAGCCACCCTGGTTGGACAAGTCTTTGACAGATCGAATGGGCTTCCGCTTGAAAATGCGGAGATACAGATTGAATGCACGACGGGAGTTTGTGCGACACTGAGCACCGTGTCGGACAATAGTGGGAGTTTCTCGATTGACCTTTGGTCCGGTTTGAGATCGAATATCAATATTCGTAAACCCGGTTACAAGACAGTGCCGCGCGGGGTCGGAGCGCTGGAACCGGGACAAAGGTATTCTCTAGGGAAGGTGATGTTGGAGCCTATTGCGCCGTGAAATTCGACAAGTTGACTTTCACGATTGCAGTTTCGCTTGGAACGATTGAATTGAGAGGATGTAATCTTCCAAACAGTGGGTTCTTGAGCAAAGATGTCGAGGGCAATAAACCATCCGTTAAGACTTCATCGACCATGTGGAGAAGGGATTTTAACGTTTCTTGCGTTGCTTTTTTCGTTCAACTGTTCTGCGAATATAGTCGGCGGCATCGGGGGTTTTACAGCTTGTTTCACCGTGATCAACTTCGACTTTGCCTATTTTCTTGGCGGCTGACAGAGCCTTCCCTTCTAGATCCGGGTTGCGGATGCCAATTGCAATCAGCGCCGAGTTCATGGCATCGCGTACCATGTTCTTCTGCGTATGAATGTCCCGCTCTATAATCTCGAGGTGATTCTCGAAGTAAGGATCCGGCAGTTCTATGTCGTTCATCGCAAGCAGCGCCAAAAGTTGCCAACCTGCTCGCCCAATCCACTCATCTTCGGAATCGAGCCACTCCTCCGTTTTCGCTTGAAAAAAGCGTGTCTTGCTGACAAAATCCGTGAACTCGCTTGTCACGATACGGTCAGCCAATTCTGATATCCACCTATCCACCAAGCTCTCCTCTACCGTGACCGGATCGGCTATCATGCTCGCTAGTAGTTGCGCTTCGTGATTACGTGTGGTCCACAACTGCTGGGCTAAGGCATGGTCGATTTTGAGTTGTTTCGCCATCTTTCTCAGGTTGGCGAAGCTGACGCCGTAGAGGTTCTCGCACGCCCCGTGACGTTTGTAAATCTTACGATTCTGCGCTGTCCCTAGTGATTCCAGTCCCTGAAGAACTTCCTGCAGTGTCATTTCCGATCGCCCCGTTGCTGGTTTCTTGGTTTCCACGGTAGAGACGGGTTATTCGGTAGTGGTTGAAATTCCGGTGTTGGCAGAGTGTCTAAATTTCTGATGGCGCGGGGTGATTGTTCCTGCTCGGGGACAATGAGCATTCTGTAACCAATCCCCGGGTCAGGCGTAACGGAAACAATCTTAAAATCAATTCCCCTTTCGGGAGTTACGGCGAGAATTTTCAAATTCGTGTTTGAATCAGGGACTGTAAACGTGATTTGAGAATCAAGGTTGGCATCGGGCGGAATCGCGCCCGGTGGAAGCTGCGGTAGCATGAATGGACGTTCCAGTCCTAAGGGTTGTTCAGGTTGGGCTTGGACCATCACTATTGGCTCCGCCTCAATCACAACCCTTTCTGTCAACCCCTGCTTTGCAGAACTCTTGCACCCGATAGTTAACGCCATCATGAGGAAAACAGGAACATAACACCACAGTCTCCCAATCATCAGATTTGCCCTCCCATTGCTCAATATATCGTGCACACGCCGCCGGCGCAACTGCTGCTCGACTTCTTGGTGACATCACCCGCAACGCTGCTTTCTTCACTAGTTTCAAAATCCGCCAGCACGTCGGGTAGACTTTCGTTTGCGGATTGTGCCAAACCGACCTGAAACTGCCCGGTTGGCGTGAACGTTGTCACACAACCTGAAAAAGTAACCAATGCCGCGAGGATTGCCAATGCCCAAGTGGTTCGCCAGTTTGTTCGCATAATAACCTCTCCAATGTACATGAAACGTGATTAGTGAGAATTAGAACGCCGTATCTTCAAACGTTCTATTGAAAGAACAAAGAATAAGTGTTTGTTTGAATAATCGGTAGCAAAGCCATTTTTGGTTATTTGTAGGAAGTTTTTTCATGCTTTTATTATCGTCTACTATCTACCTGTGGGATCTCTATCGCAGTCGCTTTTCGCTCCTTTGATCGCACCCTACAACTGTACTTTTCAAACAGGCTCTAAACACTCAACCTCCAAGTTTGTTACCTTCGGATGAATCTTCTTTTGGGATTCCATACACCTCTATCTCTTGGATTTCAGGTCGATCCCGCCCGCGAATTTGTCCAAAGTCAATGGCTATAATCCGTATCGCATCTGTTGATGCCGACGTGGTAACCGCAACACGGTTGAGGCGGTTCCCCCGAAATCGCTGTAACTCCTTCCATTCTCTGCCATCTTGTGCCAACACTTTGAAGTTGGTCAGGTTTTTGGCGTGGAGGACAATCATAGCCACCTTACGTTTTGCGGGAAGAGTCACTGTCGTAGGTGCAAACATGTCCGCATACTGCGAATCGGGAATGATGACACTGCGTTCGCCTGACCCCATGGTTCCTTCAATGTAGACGGTGTCGCCCGTGTTAAGATCCCCGTCTACCATTTGGGGTGATGTGCATACTAACCCGGAGATGGGAATATAGTTGCCGCTTGAATCGTCCTTGCCAATCGCCGCACATCCCATGACTAGGAAGGCGAGTGCCGTAAAAATTGCAATGGATTGAGGCATGTTGCGCAACCCGCTATGTCTGATGGAAAATCTAAATGGCTATCATTTACGTCCTCACCCATCATCGTCCTACACCTTTATCTGCTGAAACTCCATCTCATCAAGGTCATTCGTTCCGATACCTGCCCGCCATGCCGTACGGATATGGTTGGATAAGCGCGTAATTGATGGCAGTTCCATTTCCTCGCGTTTGTCTCCAACAGATTGCAGCAGAACCTGATCCAGCGCAACCGGATCCCGACTCATAAGAATCCCGCCGTATTTCCATTCGCCTTTCGGATCATAGACGGGCCCGCCATCAAATGAGGCAAGTAGTCCGTCGACGATATTCAATACCACTTTATCTCTGAGAATCGCATGATCGAATATCTCCGCGATCGCCGGGTCGCCGTGCAGCGGGCTTGGATGGAAACGGCGAGTGTTATCGACACTGCCGAATGCGAGGTTTTTCAAGCATCCGCTCACGCCGGTCATTGCATGATGCTTCATGACGGGAACATTGATAATGACATCAAGGTCGCGGGTAACAATCTTGGAATACCGCGATTTCATACTCCCGTTCTCGCGCCGGATTCTGCTGTCCTTCTTGGTTTCGTAGAAAACCTCATCGTCGTATCCGACGTCCCGACTATCCGACCCATAAACCCGAACACCCTGATCTGTCCGATTTATTGCATATCCGGCGTTGATGAGGTGTGCCTCGAATCGATCCCAAATGACAATCTGGTTATTGAGAACACCCGCGCCGTACAACCCCTCAATGATTTTGTCTACGACAATCCGCCGAGTGCTGAACTGCTTTCCGGCAAGCGGATTGATTTTTATTCCGACGATATCGTCCGGGAGTACAAAATCCTTCCACGCCTCCTTGGCGGAATCACGCCCTGCCAACTTCATAATTGCCCGGTCCATCATCTCGCGGACAATCTGTTCATCAAGCGCGTCATCCTTCCAGACTTTGTCGCTTGTTGCTTCAACGACAGGCACGAGCTGTTCTTGCGTTTCGCCATCCACTGACGGCTGATTCAACTGTGCCTCCGATTCGGTGTGGATACCTGACCAGGTACCGACGGCGACACCTGCCCCTATCGCACCTTTCAGGAAGCGCCTGCGGGTGATGGAATCATTGGACTCGGAGACGGGGGCGCCCTCGCTTGGAACCTCGGCGCAATCAGCCAGAATCTGTGCTACAATCGGATCTGGTGCCGACTGATTGATTGGCTCCGCCGTTATTGCCATGCGCGATTCCTTTTACAGGTTCTTCAGCGCCTCTACGACCTTGGGCGCTGGTAGGCGGTTAAGCTTGCGATTATCTAGAAACTTCCATTGGATAATCCCGGATTCATCAATTATGTAATACTGCGGCCTTGCAATGCGGGGATTGAACGGATCCGCCGCATTATACGGATCAATCGCCTGTCTGTTGCGGTCGGAAAGTGTGACAAAACCCAGTCTATTGTCATTTTCCGTCCTCTTCACTACCGCGGGCTCATCCGTGGTAATGGCGATGAGTTCCGCGTTCTCTGCCTTAATCGCTTGATAGACCTTTTGCAACTCCACGAGTTGGATAATGCAGAACGGTCACCACGCGCCCCGATCAAATAGCAATACCACGCGTTGCTTACCGGCGTAATTGGCGAGAGAATGGCGCATTCCGTTTCCGTCTACAAGGTTAAAATTCGGCGCCTTGGCGCCAACGCTCAACCCGTCACCCGGAGGCAGTGCATCGTCCTTGATGATGGGAACGAGATTGACCGTAATTTTTGAGATTTCTTCGCCCGCAGTCGCAGTGAAAACGGATTCATGCTTCTCATACCCATCCAGTTCAACCAGCACCGTGACTTTTTCACCGTCCGCCAGGTTCTCAAATTCGAACACTCCCGCTCGTGTAGTCGACGTTTCGCGAACTTCGCCTTCGCTATTGACAAGTTTAACACGGGTGTCCCTCAAGGTTTGTTTTGTGGCTTGGTCAACTAACAGTCCTCGAATACCCGCGGTTGAAACAGTACGTGGTGTTTCGTCAATCATATCTACCGGGGCAACCGGGTCGACTGGTTCCGGAGTCCCTTCCTCGCTGCAGCCGAGCGCAACGATGAGAAGCGAGGTCGATAGAAGGGCTATAAATGTGCTGTGGATTCGTTGATTTGTCATAACAGTTTCTTCAGTTCCTTTTCGTAAACTTCCCTATTTCCTTGAGCGCCGTGGAACGGTTTGGCGATTTGTCCCTCACGATTAATCAAGAATGCAGAGGGCATCACCATGACATCGTACAAGCCGATTAACTCGGCTTCACCGAGAAGGATAGTGTAGTTTACACCCAATCTCTCGATAAATGGTTCCACAACTGTCAATCGTTCATCATCCAACGAAATTCCGACAACTTCAAATCCCTGTGCCCGATAATCGTCGTACAGTTCAATGAAGATTGGGATTTCCTCTTCACACGGTTTACACCACGTTGCCCAGAAATCCAACAGAACTACCTTGCCGCTATAGTCGGTGAGCATTGTCTCCTCAAGCTCGGTGTTCAACAGTGTAAAGTTGGGAGCAATCGGGAGTGCCGGATCGCCGCCTGTGTCGGGCCCCATCGGTTCGCCCGCATCATCAGAGCAACTCAGTAATGCTATACAACAGATTATCAGGGTTGAAGCAATTAAGGTTCGCATTTCAGTATGTCATCTCCATCCAAGTGTTTGTAGTTGCGCCATTTATTTCATATTCGGTCCAAATGTGTAGGGAGGTTTCTTTCTTCCAAAATAACCGAGTTTCTTTAACTAACGCAAGTTGCTACCTATATAACAGAGAAACCGAGTTTTTGGCTCACGTTCGCTAAATCATAGGTAAATTAGCCTGATTTTCGTCAATCTCGTGTTTCCACGTTGGAAAAAACTCGGTTTCTATGCCCCTGCACAACAAGGGTGGCAACTTCGGTTAACTAGATAACCCCTAACTATACTGCGATGTTTCAAATAGTCGCATGTAATCTTCCATGGTTTCCGCCCGACGAATTTCGATGAGGTTTTCGCCATCCACGAGGTATTCGGGAGGCCGCATCTTCAAGTTATAGTTGGAACTCATCGCATAACAGTAAGCCCCGGCGTCGTACACAACCAATCCCGCTCCCTCATGAGGGGATTGGAGTGAACGATCTTTGCCGAGGAAATCAGCGGATTCGCAAACGGGTCCCACGACATCATACGCTTCAATGTCGGAGTCAATCGGTTCAATGAAATCAATGTGCTGGTAGGTATCGTAAAGGCTGGGTCGGATTAACTCCGCCATGCTCCCATCAGTCACGATGAAATGCTTATTTCCGTTCGTCTTGACACCGACCACCCGATTGACAAAAACCGCCGTGTTCCCAATGATTGAGCGCCCCGGTTCGATAATCAATCCGATATCTGGCTTCAAGAGGTCACGAATGGAGGCAATTAGATCGGCAGGCGAGGGTATGTCTTCACCGGTTCGCTCGTAGTCGATACCCAATCCGCCGCCGATATTCAAATATTTAACGTCAAAACCTTGATCGCGGATTGCGTTGATGAAATCCATCATCAATTCGGTCGCATCTCGGAAAATGCTTGTCTTTTTTATCGTTGATCCGAGGTGGCAGTGCACGCCGACGAGATTGAGATTGGAATCACCTTTAATCCGATCGAGAAACCAGTTCAATTTTTCGTTTCGAATGCCAAATTTTGAGTTTTTTATCCCCGTCGAGACGTAATGATGCACTTGGGGATCCACGTCGGGATTGATTCGGATCAACAGATTGACTTTTTTCCCGGAATCCCTAGCCGCTTGTTGGATATGCGTGAAGTCGAATTCACTATCGACGTTTATCATCACGCCGTGTCGGGCAGCAAGGATTAACTCAGGTAGTGTCTTGCCGTTTCCGTTCAGCACCATCTGCGCGGGATCAAATCCCGCTGCCAGCGCAACCTGCAGTTCATTCCCGCTGACTAACACGGCGCCGCTACCCAACGTGCGCAAGTGGCGGAGAATGGCTAAGTTGTTATTCGCTTTAATGGCGTACCCGACAATGGATTCAATCCCTGTCAGTGCGGCTTCATACGCCTTGTAATTCTCTGTAATCTGGTCCAGACTGTAAAGATAGAATGGGCTATGTGGAACTTGCTCTTGGATGTCCTTGATTCTTAATCCGTCGCAGTAAAGATAATCGTCTTTAACGTGAATACTCATGTTTGTTGCGATGTTTCCTTTCTCTGGTGCCTACGTTGTCTCACTAGCTCGACTTTGTACATCTGTAGTCTCTAAAACCCCAGCGAATCCCTCGCTATCAGGATTAGCTATCGCAGTCGCTATTCGCTCCTTTGATCCTTCATTATTCATTCGGTTGAGGAGTCTCTATGGGACCTCTCTCAAGTAACACTTGACATTGCACAGGATCTACTATCGCACTCGCTATCCACTCGTTTGATCCTCTGGAGTGCGGGACTCTGGACATGTCGCATTCTATTAACATTTCGATCCTCTGGATCGAGGAAAGAGACTCCGACTAGAACGTGTTATTTGCTGAAAGAATTATTCCGACAGGGATTATGGGGTGTATTAATGTTAACACATCTTAGCCAGTAAACACTTCCCCGTCGGCTTTCTTACAGAATCGTTCCACAAATTGGCTGAAAACGGATACGGCTTTGGGGAACTGGTCAAGCTCCATCCATTCGTCCACCGTGTGCGCTTGAAGTATACTCCCGGGACCGATAACAACCAGTTCCATAAGCTGTCCAAACACGGCTCCATCGGTGCCGTACGCGACTGTACGAGGGTTCTCCTCTCCCGTAATCTCAAGCGCGGCGCGCACAACTTCGGATTCTCGGGGAGTAACCATCGGCTCTGCGGCGGCGCGGAGCTCAAACTCCAATCCGTGTTTTTCGGCAGATTGGCGAACGCGATCTATCCATTCATACGGGTCCTGTCCCGGCATCGGACGATAGTTAATCCTACAAATACTGAACGGGGGCGTGATGTTCGGAGCGCAATCGCCGTTGTCGATGGTGATGTTCCAGTCCGCGAAGGGGGGATCGAAGTCGTTGTTGAAATATTTTGAGTCCGTTGTCAAGGTGAAGTAAATATCCCGCATCTCCGCCAGGAACGGTATCAACTTCAGATTAGCGTTTTCGCCTTCCCCGGTACTGCTGTGCGCGGCACGTCCACGGGCGGTGATTACCATCTGAACAATGCCTTTGTGTGCATGGATGACCCCGAGCAACGTCGGTTCGCCCACAACGCCGTAGCGCGGGAATGCTCCCTTAAACAGGTCCGACTTGTCCGTAACAGCTTGTGCGCCGTGGAAGCCGACCTCTTCATCGGCGGTAACAATTACGTAGAGCGGATAGTCCAGGTCGGAGTTCGCGTATTTGGAGGCTGTCTCAAGCATGCAAGCCACGCTGCCCTTCATGTCGCAACTTCCACGCCCGTACATCTTGGTCCCCTCTATCCGAGCCTCGAACGCACTCGATTCCCAGCCGATTGCGGGCACCGTGTCGATGTGACCGAGCAGTGCAATACCGCGATCTCCCGGGGCGTGATTTCCACCTTTTTTGCCAATCAGATTTACTTTCTGCACGCCGTCCGGATCAACATATTCGACCCACTCAACTTGGCAATCTATCTGCAACATGCGTTGCCTAAGAAACTTCATGACTTCAGTATTACTGTTATAACTCACGGTGTTGTGGGCGATTAGTTCTACCGTAAGTTCCCTAGCATCCATATTCGCTCCTTCGTCGAGCCGCTATCCCGTATCAAGCGAGATTAAACAATCCAACATCAAGACCTGTTATCATCAGAAAAGCATACAGAAGCAGGAGCAGGTTGTCAAGGATTTTCACTCCACGGTCTGGATAGCCCCCCAAAACCGCGCTGACGGGATTCTGCATTCGCGAATTCCTGCCTCCCGTACCTAAAGGCGATATGCATTGAAAACTTAACACATATAAGGTATAATCTCTCTGCAATCGAAACTGATTGGTGATGTAGGATGGCCACTGTCCACCGTTTTTCTTACATGTAGTAGACATACTCCGTATGCCGTAACCGTTAGACGCATTACGGCGCGGCGGCTCCTGCTAGATTGGCAAATCCGGCAGATTCTAATCATGGGCGGACTTTAGCGCAATCCGTCAAACGGTACCTGAATTCGCATGGCTACCCGCTTCCGCGCCGATTTACGCTGCCAAAACAAAAGTCCGCTCCACATAGTTGATATCCCGTCTCCCGTTGAAAACCCGTCGAAAATTTTGTGGAAAGCGGCGTGTCATTGTGCTAACATGTAACCTATATCGAATACGCTGGCGCACGAAGGCCAAGATTCCCAATTGGTGAGCGTCCTTTGATAAGAATATTCCTCTGCGGCTCACGCCGATCCGAGATAGATGTCGCTAAAAACATATAATGGATTGAATCGAATATGACGAAGACGAAAGCGTTACTTCTCGGCACCGGCTTTGTAGCTTTTGTGATTGTAATTATCCTTCTAATTCGTCCGCAACTCCGCCGCGTTGAAATTACCGCTCCCAGAGATACGCAAGTATTCAAGACTCTGCCAAGCGAGGGTGAAAAGCATCTAGGTAATTTGCCCGAGACGCCGCTAACACTGAAGGTAAAGGTTGGCGCGACAATTATATTGCGATATAAGGAACACGAGAAATCCTTTCTTCCCGCAGAATGGGAGAACGGCAAGATAATTTGGCAACCTGAACCGCCCCCGACAAAGCCAACTCCTCCTCCTATTGTCACCGTCTCAATCAACGCCGTACCATGGGCTGAAGTATTCATAAGGTTGCCTGATTCCGACCGTTTCATAAAACCACCCGGGAAAACATCCAATATTACCCCCATACGGGGCGGTTTAAAAGTTCCGGTCGGCACGGCAGTTAAATTGGAATACGACGGCCGAGAGAAGGTTTTTGGTTACAAGGCATGGAGGACTAGCAAGACAGTTTCACACGATTTTTTGAATCCATAATAGTACCTCAGATAGATTCATTTCGGGGACTGAAGCCTGAATATTCTTTATGCAGAATAGTAAGATAAGGACAATCCTAGGATCTGTATGCCTTATTCTGTTCTTGTATTCTAAGAACGCACCGGCGAATGAGCTTACAGGGGTAGAGATTGCCGAGAATGCTGACGAGGCTACAGTTTTCATCGTTACCGAGAAATCCGGCCAGTCTGGAATTGGTCTAGGGAGTGGTTTCTTCGTAACTCCCAATCTGATTGCAACTAATCTCCATGTAGTTCATGGTGTGTTGCCTTCGGACATAGTGTTTAAGCGAGTCGGTCAGGAAGAGTTTCAGCCTATCATGTCCGTTCGATATCAAGATCGTAATCACGATCTGGCAGTATTGAGAGTGCTTAAGTCGCGAGTCAAGCCGCTGTACCTCGGCAACAGTGATACGGTAAAAAAAGGTGAAACGGTGTATGTCGCAGGCAATCCGCGCGGGCTCGAAGCCACGGTTTCGAAAGGAATCGTCAGTGGTCAACTTACGAGCCCAGGAACCGATTACAAAGCATTCGAATTCGTACGGAAAGGCGTGAAATTGATTCAGATTGACGCGCCAATCTCTTCTGGAAGCAGTGGTGGTCCCGTCATGAACGATCGAGGCGAAGTCATAGGTGTTGCAACGGTTGGTTCTGTAGTTGCCGACGCTCAGAATCTCAATTTCGCCATTCCCTCAAAGCATCTAAAGTCACTCCTCACGAGACACGGAGTCCGGTTACCATCCAAACCTAAACGCAGATCAGACAACAGAGATTTAGGACGCAAGAACGAAGAAAAAGCCAAAGTTGAAGCCGAAAGAGCCAAGGCAGACGCAAAGAAAGCGGAAGCTGAAGCAGAGAAAGCCAAAGCGGAAAAAGTTAAAGCTGAAGCAGAAAAAGCGGCGGCTGAAGCAAGAAAAGTCGAAGCCGAGGCAAGAAAAGCCGAAGCTGAAGCGCGAAGAGTGGAAGCCGAACGCGCCAAAGCTGAAGCGGAAAAAGCAAAAGCTGAATCAAAAATAGCCGAAGCAGAACGTACCAAAAAAGAAGCAGAGGACACAAAAGAAAGTAAAGCAGAAGTCGAAGATCCCATAGCACGCATAGCCGATCGACTGCAAGCTGCAACAGTGCTTATCTTCGGTATGGATCGTAATGGAATTAAAGGACTCGTGGGAAGTGGATTCTTCGTGCGCAAAAATCAAGTAGCAACCGACTCTCACGTGATTGATGGCTCAAAATTGATTGAAGTGAAGCGCGTCGGGCAAGGTGCGCATTCATCTGACCCTTCGCTCGACGCACAACTTCTAAAGACGGACAGAGCACACCACTTGGCAATTCTGCAAGTCAAAGGCGCAGATGTTCAGCCGCTTCCGCTTGCAAATAGCGAGGAGGTTGACATAGGCCAAAAAATCTTCTTAGTCGGAAATCCGGTCCGGGAGGAGTTCTCAGACGGAGAAATAAGCTACATAACAGAAATGGATGGAGTCCGGTATTTTCAGTTTTATGCTCCCGTATCGCCTGGAAGCAGCGGCGGTCCTATCGTAAACGCAAAAGGCGAAGTCATTGCTGTTAATGCGCTAAATGTTGGAGGAATCACTAACGCCATCCCATCAAACTATCTTGCGGAGCTTCTCGAAGGGGAAGGTGATCCCCAGACACAGCCCACTGAGCCGCCCACATCTTCGCAGGGAGCAGAAGATGATTCTAAAACTACCCCAACAACCCCATACCTTCCCAAGCGTCTACTTGAACAGGCAATCGAACTCTATGAAAAATCCCGATTTCCCGACGCAATTGAGCACTTAGAGTCCGCGTTGAACGGACTTCATAATCCGCAAACACGAGCGATAGCGCATCTTTACTTGGGTTTTTCCAAATGGGGATTGGCAGAAACGGAAAGTAGCGTGAACGCCGACTTTAGAGAGGCGCTGCGCTACAATCCAGACTTAGAGTTGCCTCCCCGGATAGGGGAAAATCACCCGGTCTTCAAACCTCTTCTTGAATTAGTGCGCCGAGAATCGTTGGGCACACTAACAGTAAGCGCATCACCGCCCGAAACCGAAATCTGGCTTTTCGGAGGCGAGATGAAACGCCGACTCCTTGGCGCCGGAACTGCCAGCATCCGACTATTCAAAGGAACTTACGCCGTCGAAGGAGTTATGGCAGGTGCACACAAGGTAGTGCCTGTACTCATCACGCCTGACGACCACGAGAAAGTTTCTCTTGTAATGGAAACAGAGGTACTCCCCAGTCACGAGTTTGAACTCACGCTGGACATATTCAGCACAGAAAAACCGAAGAAAGTTGTGGTTTACTACACAATGTACGACACCAGCGGTAATCAACTCGGTCTGGAGGAGAAGAAAGAGATGCAGTTACAGGAACAAAAGCCTGAATCTTCAATTTGGGTCTATCACGTGACGTTGCCTTCTGCCGATCAAGGTGGACGAATCGTGTACCGCATTGAGGCTGACGGGAAAGTCATACGGGACGAGCCAATTCAAGTCCAGATCCTGGAACCTCCAGACAGCGCTTTCTTCGAGGTCCAAGATACGATTCCCGTTAAAGCCCGGGTTGTATCAGCCGCAGCAATACGCGACGTTCGAGTATATTATGATGCGCCGGGAAAACTATCGAAAAACTCTCCCTCCAAGTTGCTAAAAAGGGAATCCGATTCAAACACGTACATAGGGGAGATTCCATCGGGACGTAAGCATACCGACACTTGGTTGTTTGTCGCGGCAGTTCCTGAGAAAGGCATCCAATCCCGGTCAACAACCCGATCCGTTCGCGCCAAAATGACCGATGAACCTGTGAATGATGAGGAACCACCAGAAGATTTATCACCGCCTCCTCCTCCACTACCGCATCAAGGCGTATGGGCAAGTCATTCGTGGTCAAACCATATAAGCGATGATGGCTTCTACTCCGGTTGGGAGAGGGGGAACGTGGTGAGCCTTGCCTATCTGCAGGAAGGCAAAGGTTTTCAGACTCTCGGCGTACAATTGGATTACACCTATGACAACCCGGATTACGTCAGCGCCATGGCTCAATGGGGGCCTTCAACGCGAGAAAACCCCGTCGCGTTCGCATTCCTCGCTGGCGTCACGGGATACCGGAGTTCGGATCCCAGTTTCTCGCGGGTACGTCAGTCGAGGCAATTCACGCCTCTTATTGGCGGCAGTTTCAAGCTCTATCCGCTTGATCGAGTCGTGGTTGACGCGACGGCTTCCGTAAAACTCCAATCCGAAAACGGCGCTGCCGACAAAGAATCCAGCTTTACAAACGATTTTCTTCACCATTATGAGGCGGGAATCCGCCTTTACATAAGCCCTACGCTGAATCTCAGAGCCGGCTATGGTAGATGGCGTTTGGGAGAGTACGATAATGCCAGCGTGCAGGTTGGGCTTGGCGCTACGTTCTAAACCCCTCAATAGGTCGGTTTCATGAAGTTCAGTTATTGAAATCAGTGACTCTGACTTTACCAAGTCCCGGTAGGTGCGATAGAGATCCCTTTCCAATCGCACCGTGCATCGCCAAGAAATCACCGGATTAATCTATCGTGTAACACTCCACATTGCACAGGATCTACTATCGCACTCGCTATCCACTCGTTTGATCCTCTGGATCGAGGAAAGAGACTCCGACCAGAACGTGTTACTTGCTGAATGAATTATTCCGACAGGGATAATGGCGCGCTATTAAACTTCATCCATTCAATCATATAGTTTCAAACACTCAAGTCAAAGGTAGAATCACCATTTCGAGGCAACAATAACATGAATGTACTGAAACTGGGCATTCCGAAGGGAACGCTGCAGGAGTCTACGCTTAAATTTTTCAAAAAGGCAGGCTACACCATAAATATCAGCAGCAGATCGTATTATCCGAGTATCGACGATGACGAGATTGAGGCGATGTTGCTGCGACCGCAGGATATGGCGCTCTATGTTGAACGAGGAGTAATCGACATGGGGCTCGCCGGGAGTGACTGGGTGCGTGAGTGCAAGGCTGATGTGCTTGAGATTGGATCCCTCACCTACAGTAAACAGACCAACCGTCCGGCGCGTTGGGTGTTAGCGGCGGCGGAAGACTCTCCGATCAAATCTGTCGCGGATCTTGAGGGGAAGGTTGTTTTCACGGAGTTGGTCGAAGCCACGAAGAGCTATCTCGCCGATAATGGCGTGAACGCGACGGTCAAATTCTCGCATGGCGCCACGGAGGTTAAAATTCCGCACTTATGTGACGCGATTGTGGAGATTACCGAGACCGGAAGTTCGTTGAAGGCGAATCGATTGAGAATTGTCGATGTTGTCATGGAATCCGTGACTACGCTCGTTGTCAACAAAGAGAGTTGGACAAGCGGGTGGAAACGCACGAAGATCGAAAACCTGTACCTGTTGCTGTCAGGCGCCTTGGCAGCGGAGGAGAAGGTCGGACTGAAGATGAATATTTCAGCCGAAAATCTGCAATCCGTGTTGGCAATCTTGCCAGCCATGAAAAAACCGACAATTTCTTCACTCAGCGAGGATGGTTGGCGCGCGGTTGAGACAATTATCGATGAACACATTGTACGAGACCTCATCCCGGAATTGAAGCGAGTTGGCGCGGAGGGGATTATTGAATACCCGCTGAACAAGGTCATACCCTAGCGGCGCGCGCCGTGTGGGCACCCTTGCCGAATTGTCGTGAGATGAAGTGAACCACTCAACCTGTGGCAATCTGCCGGATATTGATGCGGGGCAGGATGTCCCGCCCACGAGGATTTGAGTTCAGGACATCATTTGGCCCGCTATTCATAGGAATCATCTAGGAGTTACAGACAAACCCAAACATGGTGCACAAGGAGTTGAAATGGACGTTAGCGTAAAAGTTGAGGACTTCAAATCGGCAGCGGTCGATGCCCTCGTCATCGGTGTATTTGAAGGCGAAGAATCTACACGAAGCGGAATCGTCCGGATGGCGGACGAAGCGTTGGAGGGCGCACTTCGCAGGTTGGTTGATTTGGGAGACTTTGAGGGCAAACACAAACAGACGGCTATTCTCTACACCAACGACGAGGTCGCAGCGCCTCGGCTCGCCGTTGTGGGCATGGGTAAATCGGATGAGTTTGACGCCGAAAAAGCGCGTGGAGCCGCCGGTGAAATTGCTTGTAAGCTCCGAGATCTTGGCGCCAAGACAATCGGGATTCCCACGCCGTCCGACGCGCCGCCTGAAATGATTCAGGCGGCAACCGAAGGGAGTCTGCTTGCGCTATACCAGTTCAATCAGCATAAAACCGAAGGACTTGATGACATTAAAGCGCTTGATGCCATCACATTTCTTGTTTCGGATGAGGCTGGCAGATCCCCCTTGGATGAGGCTGTGGCACTCGGAAGCGCCATCGCGCACGGGACAATGCTTGCCCGCGATCTGAGCAATCAACCCGGCAACAAACTGACGCCGACCATCTTGGCGGAAAAGGCGCAAGAGGTCGCGGATTCGACAGGACTGAAATGCGACATCCTCGATTTAGCGGACTTGAAGGAACAAGGGTTTGGCACCTTGCTGGCGGTTGCTCAAGGGAGTGAAGAAGAACCGAGATTCATCGCGCTTGAGTATGTTCCAGAGGGTGAGGAGAGAGAGACCGTTGTGTATGTGGGAAAAGGAATCACGTTTGACACCGGTGGAATCTCGCTGAAACCCGGGAAGGGCATGGAGGAGATGAAGCACGATATGTCGGGCGCGGCGGCAGTGCTCGGTGCGATGCAAGTAATCGGTAATGTCAAACCGGATGTACGCGTTGTCGGTCTGATTGCCGCTACTGAAAATATGCCGAGTGGCACTGCGATTAAGCCCGGCGATGTTGTCACCTCGTATAGCGGCAAAACGGTTGAAATTATCAATACAGATGCAGAGGGGCGGTTGGTGCTCGCGGACGCGTTGGGCTATGCCGCGCGCTATGAGCCGCAGGCTGTGATTGACCTTGCTACGTTAACAGGAGCAGTCATCGTAGCGTTAGGAAATCTCACGGCGGGGATGATGGGAACAAGCCAAGACTTGATGAACCGGCTGCAAGCTGCCGGAGAAAAAACGCACGAGAGAGTATGGCAATTGCCGCTGTGGGATGACTACGACGAGCAGGTCAAGAGCAATACCGCAGACATGAAGAACATCGGTGACGGAACCGCGGGCACTATCGCAGGCGCGGTGTTCCTGAAGAAGTTCGCGGAAGGTTACCCCTGGGTTCACTTGGATATCGCCGGTACCGCTTGGGATATGAAAGGTTCATCCTATGTTCCCAAAACAGCGTCGGGGTACGGTGTGCGTCTCTTGGTGCAACTTGCTCAAGATTGGACAGCGGAATCGTGATATCCGACGGGAACATTCTCGAATCAAGGGCGTCCCAACATGTAGGGTGGGCACTGCCCACCAGCCTTTGAAAGCCTCAGCACGGAATCAACTGTGTGAATAAACCACGCGAATGGGTGATGAGCGATTAACTGACTTGGCAGGAATGGCGATAGAGAATCCTGACAGCGAACCCCAATAGGGAATGGTGGGCAGTGCCCACCCTACAAATACTCCAGGTCGCGATTTCCTGTTGGCGCGTAAGTTCTGAACTGAACTAAACAATTGCGTACAAGCATTCTAGTGGTTCATTCGCTAAGAATTTAATGCTGACTAGACTTGCACAAGAAACCCGTTCTACCACGCCGGTAGGTGCAGTTTCTAACCCCGCCGGCACCCAACACTAACCATATTTTTTTGGAAAATAAACCATTCAGCCTACTCTCCGCATCGATTTTTCGGGTTTACAGAATTTATTGGTAGCCCCCCATTATCCTTGGCGGAATAATTCTTTCAGCAGGTAATACGCATCTTCCGCATATTAGACTTGTGCAATCTCAAATTTTCACATACAAGACTTGGGGTATATATCAGGGGAAACGCATCTGGTTTGCATTGACAACTTTACACATATATAGTATAATTATGAAGCGAACAGATAAGCGGAGGAGTGAATGCGCTACTCCCCGAATCGCCGATTTTCCGTGTTCTAAAGGGGTAGCGCTTGGGCTTCTCATGTACCTAAAATTGACCTAAGTTACGACAAACTTTTTTTTCTGTTAACATTTTGTTCACATCTGTCCGCCTGTAAACCCGCGTTATCAAAGGAAAGTATTGAATCAAACCATGTGAACACTCTCTCGAAATCAAGCCTTTGTTCACATTTTTGTTCGTATTTTAGGGGCTATTTCTACAAACAAATAGGAACAAGTTCAGCCAAAATCACCCAAAAAGCGTAGTGCATCAACATATTGTTCACGTTTTGTTCACGTTTTCGAACTCTCAAGCGACCAAACAAGGGGCGATCAAAGGAATGAGAGCTTCTACCAATCTTATACCCCCTTCGCTCCGATGATGCTGTAGAGTGAAGAACCTATGAAGCAGAAAAAAGCTGCGATGGTTAGTTTTTACGCGAGAGGGATTAAGTGATTATAGATGCGTTTCCCCTGGGGTATATATCCACAAATGAGCAAAAATCACCGAGGTACTACCGTGAATCCGATTGATTGACCGGTTTTGCTCTTCCATCGTCAACTTCATTTTACCAAGTAATACACCACATGGCGCAGGATTTGCTATCGCCGTCGTTATTCACTCGGTTGATCCTCTGGAGCGAGGAAAAGGACTCCGACTCGTAAATGTTACTTGCGGAAAGAATTATTCCGACAGGGACAATTGCGTGCTGTCAATTATGATGCGGGATACGGCCAACTGAGAAATTAAACTTTTAGGTGCTCAATAATGCGGATGGTAAGTCAGAGAAAATGGTATAAATAATTACAAATGTGCTATTGGGCTTTATATTCTCAACATAGCAGGACGGAGGAATTTTGTTAAAGCAACAGGTTTTGTGCGCTCTGTTTATCGTATTGATCGCCGCTGGCTGCGGCGGCGCGGAGCAGAAGCAGTTGAATGTGTTCGCGTGGGCTAATTATGTCAGCGACGAAATTCGATCCGCGTTCGAGAAAGAGTTCGGCGTGCGCGTCGTTGTTGATACATTTGCGAGCAACGAGGACCTGCTGACGAAATTGCAGTCGGGGGCGTCAGGCTACGATATTGTTATGCCGTCCGATTTCATGGTCGGGATTATGGTCAAGCAGAACCTGTTGGCGGAATTAGATCGCGCCAACATTCCGAATTTCAAGAATATCAGCCCGCAATTCTTGGGAAAATATTATGATCCGGGAAACCTTTATTCGATTCCTTATACGTGGGGTACGGCGGGGATTGCCTATGATTCGTCGAAAGTGAAACCACCTCCCGATAGCTGGTCTGTACTTTGGGAGGAGACGTATGGCGGTAGTTTTAGTATGCTCGACGACCAGCGCGAAGTGATTGGCGCGGCGTTGAAGTTGTTGGGGTATTCCGTCAACACGACCAACCTGGAGGAACTGGCGGCTGCGAAGCAGGTGTTGATTGAACAGAAACCGCTCGTGAAGCTTTACCGGAGCGAAGCGGATGAAATCCTTAGTTCCGGTGATGTTGACATGGCACACTGCTGGAGCGGCGACGCTTTTCGCGCGGCAGACAATCGGCCCAACTTGAAATATGTTATTCCCAAAGAGGGATCGACTCAGTTCATCGACACGGTGTGCGTTCCGGCTTCTGCACCGCATAAAGAGTTGGCTGAGAAATTCATAAACTATCTTCTTCTGCCCGAGGTCAACGCTAAAATTACGAATTTCACCAAGTACGGAACGTGTGTCAGCGCTGCCAAGGATTACGTGTCGGAAAAGTTGCGGGTGGAACCCGGCATTTACCCGTCCGAAGAGGTGTTGAACCGGATGGAATCGCTTATCGACCTCAAGGATTTTACCGTCCAATACAATCGTGTTTGGGAGGAAATCAAAGCCCGGTAAGTACCTCCACAATGCAGTATCACATCTATTTTCGAATTAGTCGCGGCGGAATCGGTATACCCTATGAGCTAGCGAAAGCGGAGTTTCAGGCGGTTTTCGGAAATCTCGGCTTGGAAATCGGGCGCGAGTCTTTGGCGCGCCGGCACATGCAGGTTGACCTCAAGCTCGCACCCGTTGATGTCAAGTCATACGCGACACACCTCGGGTATACGGAAGCTATTCTCCATCTGCGCTCGGAGCCCTATCGCGGCGAAGTGCTATCCCCAACCGAGAGAGGACGATGGCATGTGGGTTGGGTACGCCGGCGCGGGCAAAAGGTCTATCAGACAGAGGTGTACGTTCAGGATGCCGAATCACTCTTGGCACACGCGCCCGATAGACGCGAATTTGAGATAGAGCAGGCTGGCGAAACGCGGAAGGCATTTGGGCATCACGCTCACCGGGCGATGTCTGTACTGGACGTAAAATTCCTTTACAACATCGCCAAGGCGACGCCAGTCGATTTGGTACTGGATCCGTTCGCCGGATATGGGGGCATCGTCTTTGAAGGCAAGCACCGCGGTTTGTCGGTAATCGCTTCGGATATCGATCGCAGTTTATCGCCGGGGCTTTCGGCGCTTGCCCCAAGCGCCTATTTTGTCGCTGACGCACGTTCGATGCCGCTCATGACAAGCAGTGTTGATTTGATCGTTACTGAACCACCATTTCGTACCGCCCACCGTCGGGCGGTGATGGATTCAATACCGGAACTTTACCGCGTGCTTAGACCGAATGGACGGATGATTCTTCTAATTTCCATGGACATGTGCGAAGAGCTCTGTACATCGTTTGAGCGACTTGGGGAAAGAGTCAACATTGTCGGCGTCATTCCACGAGGAGGAGGATTGAGATGCCCGGTACTAGAGGTTGACCTATCCGGATAGAAAACTAGGAAATCGCAGGGATCCCTATTAGGATCTACTATGGGATAGCTATCGGGATTAGCTATGGGATCTCTATCAGGATCTACTATCGCCTTCACTATTCGTTCAGTTGATCACTCGCTATCCAGTGGCTTGATCCTTCTGTTGAGTAGAATTGAGTTTGTTTTCTTGACAATTATGGGTTCTATACTCCGCGCTGTCAGAAATTGCCTCTTCTGTAGGAGCGATCTCCAGGTCGCGACCGTTGTATGAGGGAACTCCGATTCCCGACCTGCTGGTGCTACGCAAGTCCTATTATACTACACACCGCTGGAAATTGCGTATTTTCAAGCGTCTGGCGGTAGTTGTAGGGTGGGATCAAACGAGTGGATATCGAGTGCGATAGAAATCCACTGCCCACCATCAACGCGGTCACGTTGCGCGCCAGGGGAGCCAACCATTTATCCCAAACTGATTGAATGGTGGGCAGTGCCCACCCTACAATCACTATTACAAACAGTAATTACCGGGAAAGAAAGCGCAATAATACCCAACGCAAAGTATAATACGACTTACGCGGCACCAGCAGGTCGCGATTCGAGGATGGAATCTCTATGGTCGTACAGAGGCGATCACAATCTAACAAATTATGGTACGGAAATCTATGATCTCACTTGATCGTGGCTGCTACTCTACCAGACGCTCGAAAACACGCAATTCCCGGCAACGTGAAGTATAGATGCGTTTCCCCTGAGTGTGCAGAAAATAAGAATTGACATGAAAATCTTATCCTGCTATAATGCTCATCCCTTTTAGATCGCAGTCATTTAAGAACAAATCTTTCCATTTTTTGAACGGTTTTTTCGGTTCAGGTGTCTAAACTTCACGAAGAGGTCAGTAATCTTTTCATAGGGAGCATTTTTGGTGGAGCGAACTGAAGCCCTACTCGTCGCGGACCTGCTTGAAGGAGATACAACGGCGTTAGCTTCCATTGTCGAAAAATACGGCAAGTTAGCGTACCGGCTCGCGATTCAAATTACAAAGAATCATGAAGATGCGAACGATGTCATGCAGGAAACCTTTCTGAAGGTGTACGAATCGATCGGGAGTTTCCGAAAGGAATCCGCTTTTGAAACATGGCTCTATCGCATAATCGTGAATCAAGCGCTGAATTTAGTCAAGCGACGAGAGAGGCGCCGTGAATCCTCTTTTTCGGATGAGAATGAAATTGACCTCCGGTTCAATCTTCGGGAAAGCAGCAGTTACGCCAACAGTCCTCACGACGATGTCGAAAAGAAGGAACTTCAAAAATGGGTGACCCAAGCCGTGGATAGTTTGTCAGCCAAGCACCGCACGGTTGTTATTCTGCACGAATTTGAAGGATTAACTCACCCTCAGATCGCAACGATTCTCAACTGCTCCGAGGGTACCGTTCGTTCCCGTCTCCACTATGCACGCCGTAAATTGCGTAATTTATTAAAGCCGTACGTTGATGGCGTAAATCGGTCACGCGAAAAAGAGAGGGACTAAGAAGATGAGATTACGCTGCCGCTCTGTACAACAGTACCTATCCGATTATATTGACTGTGTACTGACCAGTCGTCGGAATGCCATGGTGAAGAATCATCTGCGGCGTTGTTCAGCGTGTCGCCACGAATTTGAATCGTTAAGACGCACGACAGGGTTATTGAGTTACTATGTTGAGCCCGAGGTGCCAAAAGGCTATCATAACCGATTTTGGCGCGAACTTCAGTTTACAATAGAACAAGCAGAATCTCAGCCGAGGTGGTGGGCCGGAACCGGGCTGTGGCAGAGTGTTTCTAGTACGGGGCAAAGTTTTCTTGACCAGTTTGCATATTCTTGGCGAACGCTTATTGATGCGTCTAACCAGTGGTTATTGAAGTGGGGAAAATCAGTTCCGGTTTACAGCGTCATCTTGATTGGAATGTCTGCGCTTTTTGTCGCTGACCGGTTAATGCAGACTCCAGAGGAATTCCAACGGTTGGGAGCACGTCAATTACGTAGTCCCTTGGAGGAGGAGCCGGTACGATTAGTCCGTACCCAAGACAATCGGGAGTTGATTGCAAAGCGTGAGAAGGTACCCGGGCTTCCGCAAGGGTTGTCCAATCAAGAGCGCCACGCTCCAAAAAAAGTGAATCACCAACTAAAACTCGCGGACGTTCCCAACCAAGACTGGGATAGCAATGATTATGCACCTTTTGAGGGAAATAGCGAGACACTTCGCGCACAAATCGACGACAGTGACGTGTTTCCTTATCTTATTGCTTCCGCCCAATTGTCTAATCCAGACTCAGCTCTAACCACGCGGGAGTTTTCGGGCATGGTTGCAATTGATTCTCCCTTCCCGGACAAGTTTGAAAGGGAGGGGCGCCAATCGAATTCATCTCTTCGAGTATTGAAGCATGTAGCCGTCCGTGATTTGTCTCTTACGGAGGTCTATGATTCAGTTAAGTTGTAAAGGTATTAGTTACATCTAAAGGGTATTGAAAATCTGAGTTACCCAACTTACAAACCAAAAGGAGATTATAATGGATCCTAAACTGTTAGGTGCCTTAGGCGGAATCGCTCTTGTTGCTATTTTGCTCTGGCCCTCCGGAAGTTCTAAAAAGGTTGAACGTCTTTTCAATGAAGGCGAGCAACTCTATGGCCAATCCGAATTTGAAGACGCTATTTCCAAGTACACCGAAGCCCTTGAAGAATCTACGGAATGGGGCGTTAAAACAGAGGTTATCGACAAAGATTTTCCGACACTTGCCAAATACAAAATTGCTGTATGCTACTCAAAACTGGCTGAGCAGACGGAAGATGTTAGCTACTACGATAACGCCCTTGAAAATATTGAAGAAGTTGCTCCCACGGCGACCGTCCCCAAGCATCTGGAGGGGTTGACTTATTTGTGGGGTCATGTCCTATATAAGCAGGAAAAGTATGAACTGGCGGAGCCAAAGTTTCAGGCGTTGATTAACAATTATCCCAACAGCCTTTTCGTTGAGAATGCTTGGTATGCGATTGGGCAGCTCAATTATAAATTGGAGAATTACGAAGATTCCCGAGGTGCATTTAAGCATGTCGTTGATGACTTCCCAAATTCCACCTTTAGGGATGACGCGCAGCATCTCATTGCGCAAGGCTTCCTGAACGAGAAAAACTACGAGCAAGCTTCTGCCGAATTCGATAAGCTGGCAACCGAGGAGTATAAGAATTACCAAGATCTTCAGGCAGAAGCCATGTACAAAGCCGCTTATTGTATGAACCAGCTCGGGCGTGACGACGATGCGATTGGACGGTATACCAATTTCATCACCAAATTTCCGAATAGCCAGTACGTTACAGCAGCGTATTTCGATCAAGGTGCGATTTATTCGAAGCAGAAAGACTATGAAAATGCGCGCGTAAACTATGAGTTGGCATTGCAGAATACCGAAGACCGCACTCTGCAAGCGGAAATCAAATCTGCCATTGGCCGAACATACTACGACCAAGAAGATTATGAAAATGCGGTTGTCGCTTATAAGGAACTTCTCGAAGAGTATCCCGAAAGCGAATTTATCGCGGAAGCCAGACTCGGCATTGCCGATAGCTACTACAAACTTTCGAATTGGAGCGCCGCGGCTGCCGGGTACGAGTTGGTAATCAATGAGCATCCGGATCAGCTCGATTTCATTCCTTACTGTTCTTACCAGATTGGTGGTGCCTATTATGAAATCGGCACTAATCTGAAGAACAGCGGCGATGAAGCGCAAGCTGCCGAGAATCTGGAGATTGCGCTGAAATGGTATCAGAAGACAATTGACGAGTATCCTACGGATCCGGTTGCGCCTCACGCACTGTATGGCGCCATCTGGGCATTGAACGATCTCAATCGCAAAGAGGAACTTGAGGCTATTGCACAAAAGTTCATTGAGCAGAACCGAGCGGATCCGGAGCTGGATATCTTTGCGGCGGAAGTGCAACTGAAGTTTGCCGATATCAAGTTTAACGATTTTAAGCGGTATGAAGAGGCAGCCGACGAGTATGCGAAATTATGGACCTATCCACCGCTTCCCAAATTCCATAAACTGAAATTAATCGGGAAGTTCCAGGAGGGGCAGGCATATTACAAGGCGGCATTGCCGGCAGAATTTCATGAAGGGGATACCACAGAAGGGGTCACTTTCAACAAAGACCTGCTGGATAAATCGGTCAAAGCGTATGAAGATGCCGTGAATGCGTTCAAGGATAGCGTTTTCCTCATAGGTGTGGAGGATGGGCGCTATGACGATTTCGCCGAACGCGTCGAGCAGGTGGAAGCCTGCACCATGAATCAGGCGTTGGCACACGAAAAACTCGACGATTGGGGTAAGGCGCGTGAACTCTATGCGGCGATTCCCGACTCGAGCGGTAATTATGAACAGGCACAACTGCTTATTGCGCAAAGCCATATTAAAGAGGGAAATCCAAGCGCAGCTATCGACATCTATAACTCGATAATGGATATCCTAAGCCCGGACAATCGATCTCTCGCCGAAATCAAGTTGGCTGACCTGCTGCGTGCGGAAGAGCGGTTTGCGGAAGCCGCGGCACAGTATGGGAATGTGGTGGCTAACAATCCGACCGGTGAATATGCGGACGATGCGCAGTACTTGATTGGGCTTTGCTACTATAAGGCGGCGGCAGACGATCCTGCTATCCTGGACGATTCCGTTGCTGCGTTTGAGAAGATGATTGCCGACTATGGCGATAGCCCGAACGCAATCGAAGCGTATTACGGACTTGCGCTTGCATACCGTGATATAGCGCTAAAGAGAGGCGACGTCTCTCAATGGCCAAATGTGTTGTCTACAGTCGATCGCGCTAACGAGAAATACGCGGACAGTGAAGACACAACCATCCAGAAGACGCTCGGTCACATTGACTTGGTTAAAGCTACCGCGATCGAAAAGCAAGGCATCGATTCCGATGAAGAGAGAGAGAGCTTGGTAGCGAGTCTCAAACGTATCGTAAACAATAAGGCTGCTCCTCAAGATGCCCGCACGCGCGCGCAGTTGAAGGTCGGGCACATGTATTATGGCGCCAAGGATTATGCGAATGCACTTACCGAATACCAGATGTTCGTGCAGATGTTCCCTGATGCCGGCGATCTCGTCATAAATGCCCTGTACCAAGCTGCGGTCTGCCATTACCAGCAAGCCGAGGCTGCGGATGATGAGGCAACCAAGCAGTTAGCGTATCAGAATGCCGCCAACACGGCATCTAAAGTGATCGAAAAGAGTTCGGAAGTGAACGATCTGATTAGTGCGTCCTACACGCTCGGTCTCGCACGGTTGGGTGTGAATGATAATAAGGGCGCGGTAGAAGCCTTCCGTCAAACTACGTCTTACGAAGGGCAAACCGAGGACAAGGGACGTCTAAATCTTATCTCTCAAGCCCACTCTCGCTTGGCGGAGTTGAATACCGCCATCGGCGATTATTCAGCATCTGTGCAAGAGTACCAGTATATTATCGAACATGCGGACGATGACGATTTGAAGGGACGGTCGTACTTCGCAATGGCGTATGTCCTTGACGAGCAGTTGAAACAGTATGACGATGCCTTGCTGGGATATCAGAATGCTATTCAACTGGCGCAAGATCCCGTTATTCAAGCTCAATCGTACTATCGTTCAGGTTTGATCTATCAGGAGAAACTGCAAGAGTTGGATAAAGCCGTTGACAAGTACGAAGCGCTCGTAAAGGGTTATTCGGCGTCAACCAATTCGAACATCAACGCCATGGTCGCTGATGCAGGATTGCGGAAATCTGATCTCTACGCGAAACTTGGACGTTTGGATCATGCGATTGCCGACGCATTGGCGACCTGGAAGCGCACAAATGAAAACCCGAATTCGACTGTACCGCAGAAAGTATCGGCGCAGTACAACTTGGGTTTCCTGTACTTCGACAAGGCGCAGAGTTTATTCGACAACACTCCGGGAACCGATTTGCAGCCGTACATTGACGCCAGTCGGCAATCCGCGAATGCCTATTTTGCCGTAAGCAAGGCTGCGCAGCCGATTGAAAAAGCGGACAAGAACACGGTAATTCCATACGTCCAAAATTCGCTGTTCCAAGCCGGACAATTGCTCTATTCTCTCGGTTCAGGTATTAAACTCCCGGACGACTTGAATAACTGTCTCCCGCCGTTGATGCAATTCGTGGAGTATGCGGATAAAGGAATCTTTCCGGCATCGCAAGATTTGACCGCGAACTTGGAAACCGCATTGACCTACACCGGATCCGCATACTTTGAATTGGGTCGACTGCAGCTTGGAATTGATAACGGACTATCTGAAGCGGCAGTTGATTTATTCTTGAAGGCGGGCGAGGCGTTCAGAAATCTGGTTAAGCGTTATCCCAGTGCCAAAGATGCTCCGTTGTGGCAGTATCAAGCCGGAGAGTCGTACTATGCGGCTGAAAATTTTGAGACGGCTATCGCGGAATACGGGAAGGTAAGGTCGATTAACCCGAATCATGAGAATGCTCCCGAGTCACTGTACGCCATGGCAACGTGCTATGACGCAATCGCGAAGGTCGCAGAGAAAGCGAATGATCCGGTTGCGCAGGAGGAATCCTACGCCAAGTTGTATGAAATCAACGAAGTATTGGCGGAAAAATATCCCAATAGTAAGTACACGGCTGACGCCCTCATCAACTTGGGCAACAAGTTCTTCAACGAGGGATCGGCGCAAGGAATTGATAAATCCGAGCGCATCCGCCTGTACACGGTGGCGATTGAGAATTATCAACAAGCGATTGATACCCCAGGCATTAGTCCAGGGTCCAAAAGCACTGCCAAGGCTTACTTGAAGGACACGCTGGCTGCGCTTGCCGCTGATGTCTATATTCAAGTTACGGAGAATTTCGACAAAGCTAAACTTGCCGCTGACGATGTGCAGAAAGCCGCAATTGAAGATGTCATCGCTGAGTTTCAAGATATTATCAAGACTTATGCCGGCACGAAGTATTCGGACCTCGCTTTGGTGCAGATTGGTGAGGCGTATATGATACTGGCGGACGAAGAGGATCAATATTGGAACGATGCGCTTGACTACTTCGATGAACTGTGGGTCAAATACACGGAGGCACCGCCTGTGGATGCCCAAGTCGCCAAAGCGTTGCGATACGCACAAAGTCAAGTTGCAACGATTACGGCTTTCATGGAGTCGAACAATATTCATCGCCGCACAACGGGCGGTAGCGAGTAGTCTTGACCTTTCACCTAAAAGGCGGCAAACTTCAATTTCGAATGGAACGGAAATTTGCCGTCCCTATGATGGAACCGGTGGTTAACGGGCATGCTTGTTAACCACTGGTTCACTCCTTCCAATGTATGCTCAGGCACCGCGTTTCATCCCACAACTTCCGCACACACTATTCCTTTGCACAATAGCTTGTCTTTCTGTTTGGACGGAAACCTCGCACTCGCGCGTAGCTGATTCCCAACCTCCTCCAACTCCAACTCATTCAGATATCCGCATGTGGAAATGGTCCGATGCTACCATCTTGCGCTTAGGCAAGAGTGTCGCGAGAGGTCTTGACAAGGCAGTAGCTTTTTCACGGGATAAAAATCATCTCGCATTCGTAAGCGGTAACAGTATCTGGATTTACGACATTGAGACCGCGAGTACACTTACCCAACTGAACGGCGGGCGCGCAAGTTCAATCAAATCTTTGGCGTATTCCCCTGACGGACTGGTACTTGCTGCCGGGACCGGGCATGGGAAGGTTCAGTTTTGGGACGTGAAGAGCGGGAGATTACTCTATTCACTCACTCGACATGCACCCGCTAGTGCTGTCGACACGCTGACATTTTCTCCCGGCGGGAACATCCTTGCATCGGGGACAAAGGATGAGATTAAACTGTGGGATGTCAAAATCCGGGGTCATCTCGCAACGCTGCAAGACCGCAAGCACCGGATTGTCGCATTGGCATTTTCTCCCGATGGGAAAACCCTTGCTTCCAGAGCCGAGCACGATAATGTCATACTGTGGGAGGTAGCGACCGGAATAAAACTCGCCACGTTAAAATATCCGAGGTGCGTTGCTGATGTCTACGCCCGAGCTTCGAAACATTTCAACACAGCCAAACTTGCGGCTGGCGAGGCGCGGAAAACCGCAATTGAAGATGTCATTGCCGAATTTCAAGATATTATCAAGACTTATGCCGGTACGAAGTATACGGACCTCGCCTTGGTGCAGATCGGTAAGGCTTATATGATACTGGCGGACGAAGAGGATAAATATTGGAACGATGCGCTTGACTACTTCGATAAACTGTGGGTCAAGTACACCGATGCGCCGCCTGCGGATGTCCAAGTCGCCAAAGCGTTGCGATTTGCTCAGAGTCAGGTTGCAACGACTACGTCCTTCATGGAGTCAAACAATATTGATCGCCGCACGACCGGCGGCAGCGAGTAGTCTTGACCTTTCGACCAAGTGGCGGAAAACTTCAATTCCGAAAGTAACGCAAATTTGCGGTCCCTTCCGGAGGATTTATCCCGGATGTCAGCTTCCTGACCGACGTATCGAATCTGTGACGGCTTAGAAAACGATAGTCGGTAGTCATAGCTCACGAGGGATGTTCCCGCTTCTCGGATCCTCAAAGCCCCGAGTAATTTGAAGGAGTTTTGTTTCTTGTCACCATTCCTCTCGATGTGGTTTTTCTCGTCTAACATCCGGTTTTTTCACACCCATAGGGATCAAGTTAAGCGTTTTAGAGTGCAAGTCACGCGGCTCCAATGTCTTGAACTGTTAATCTCCATGTAGACGTGAGCGAGGGAATACCAGTTCATTCACTGATGGGTGCACCACAAAAGATGACTCCTAGCAATGGTTTCCGTAGGTGCCGGTGCGGTTGGAAACCGCACCTACCGTGCGGGGGACGATAGAGATTTCCTCCCCATCCTATGGGACTAAGTTAAGGGGTTTGCGTCGGAGAACACCACCGATGCTCGACGAAATCCCTTAAGTTGATCCCAATGACATCCAGTTTTTTCACACCTACTGCAGTATCTATTTCAACAGATAGGAAAGTTGTCTCCATTCGTATGAGACTGTATCTGTGTCACGGTAACGTCGCGGCGGTGTTCTACGTAATCTCACGCTACCATCCTGCGTCCGTCGATTTCTAGGTCACAACACCACAAGAAGCTAAAAAGCACAGACATTCACGTTGATGGAATAGCCCTCTCAAATAGCACACGGCCGAGGTCAAGGTTTTCGTGTTTCCAAATCTAAGTTTCTCCTTTTCCTTCGGCGAGTTTGCCGCATTGTCTTGTGCATTTGTGTGGGCGGGCAGTAATCTCGTTTTACAAACACAGTCGCAGCGGATTCCATTGCTTCTCATGAACGTGACTCGCTGCGCAACGGGCACCCTCCTCTTTTGGGTGATGCTGCCGTTCGACAGTCCGCTCGCGGCGTTCCGTCACGTGCCCGCGCACGAATGGGCGGCGGTATTTGGCTCAATGTTAGTTGGAGTATGTATTGGGGACACGATATTTCTTCTTGCAATCAAAGAGATGGGCGCCTCGCACGCATCGGCAGTGGGCAGCATCCAGCCGTTAACCACTCTGTTTTTCGAATGGTTACTGCTTGGGACATTGATAAGTTGGACCCTGTTTGTTGGCAGTTGCTTCGTGGTCCTCGGGGTGATTTGTTTGTCTCGAGGGCCCAAGCATAACTCCAAGGGTCCACGCATGTCCCAAACCGGGGGGAGATTCACGGTTGGCATTCCGCTTGCGCTGTTAACCGCTTTCCTCTGGGGGTTGAGCACGGTACTTCTCAAAGCGGGACTTAACAGCCTTACGCCAATTCAGGTCAACAGCGTTCGTCTGCCGTTCGTCACCGTCATTCTTTATACGACGTGGGCTCTCACCGGGAAGAAAACTAGCAAACTAAGTAAATCGTCGCTTCTGTTGATTGGCGGAAGCGGACTATTCAGCATGGGACTCGGCGCGTTACTGTATTTGATAGCACTAGCCAAGATTGGCCCTTCCGTAACGTCGGCACTTATTTCAACTTCACCTGTCTTCAGCCTGATTATGGCATTGGTTTTTCTGAAGGAGAAGATTAGTCTTCGACTTGCGCTGGGTGTGGGGCTTTGTGTTGCCGGGGTATGGTGGGTGTCAATATGAATCGAAACTTGGTGCTGCTGTATCCTTCGGGTTTGTTTTTTCTTGTTCGTTAACTCGGATCGTAGTATACTTCAAACAGTATTGATAGCGATAAATTTTCCAATCGTTTCTCGATCCGATGGAGTTTTTTTCAAACACTTTTAAATCCGTTTCGGTTATGTTTACCCTACTATCTGGCAACCTTAAATCAAGCGTCACTATCGCAGGAGTCCTGGACGAACAGTTGCGAAAGCATAATTCTTGGTGGCTCCGAGACAACCTTTTCCGTTCCGGATCGGGATTGGGTGTGATTATCCGGACAACATGGAGAACTAATTTATGAGTGAGTTTCGAGGCGTATTTCCGGCGGTGGCGACCCCCATGGCACCGGAAGGAAAGTTGAACGAATCCGCGTTTCGTCGAATGATTGAATTTAACATCGAAGCCGGGGTTGATGGTTTCTGGGTCGCCGGAGGGAGTGGGGAAAGCGTTCTTCTTGATGACGAGGAGAACAATCGCGTTGCAGAGGTAGTGTCCGACCAAAATCGGGGCAGAATCAAGAACATCATGCACGTCGGTGCGCCTACCACCCTGCGAGCTGCCAAGATGGCTGAACATGCAGCCCGATCCGGTGTAGAGGCTATCTGCTGTGTGCCTCCTTTCTTCTACAGGCGCCCGGATGCGGCAATTGTAGAGCACTACCGAATCGTAGGCGCAGCCGCTGACCTTCCGTTATTCGTGTATAACCTTCCCAATGCAACCGGAGTCGAGATAACACCGGACTTAATGAAGCGAATTCAGGATGAAGTTCCGCAACTCTCCGGGCTAAAACATTCCTCCGTTAACTTTTATCATGTCCGTGCCTTCGCAAAGATGGGGCTTTTTTGCTTTATCGGGAACTCGCGATTGATGCTGCCGGCACTAACGATCGGAGCGGCTGGTTGCGTGGATGGTCCTCCGAGTCTCGCCCCCGAAATCTGGGTGGAGATTTGGAAAGCTTATCAGGCTGGCGACCTGAAACGCGCTGAAGTAGCTCAAGATAAAGGCAGTGAGTTGGCTGATGCGCTCATTTCGTGCGGTGAGTTCCACGCGGTTCTCAAGGCTACACTTGCAGAACGACTTGGCATAGATTGTGGCGTACCACGTCCGCCCGGCTTGCCTTTGACCGCAGAACAGCACGCCGCATTACGGAAGGTAATCGCCGAACACGGCTTAGCAGGCAATTAGTTGCATTGCGCATTGTCGGCGCTATCGCAGTCCGAATAGGTTGCTTTGTCTCTTCTGAAACCCTGCAAACTACCCGATACCCGAATTGAACACCGATCAAGGCGATCCATGGAGCAGAAAAGTCTCACATTGCTTGGGATTCCAATTCCTGACACATTAACCTTGATGCTGAATGAGTGAGTTAATACCAGTCCTTGACAACATGAAAGCAAACAAAATCAAAACAACTTTACAAAACGGAGACGTTTTAGTCGGCACTTTTGTGATGCAATTTGCCGTACCATCAATTGCGACCATCCTTGCTAGCGCCGGGGCAGATTATATTATTGTTGATATGGAACACACGGCTTTTTCGATGGAAACGGTCGGAAGCATAGTAAGGGCAGCGCGCGGATCGGATCTCCCCAGTATTGTCCGAGTACCGGCAATAGAGCGACACTTTATCTCAAGAGCGCTTGATGTGGGTGCCTCTGGCGTGATGATCCCTTGCGTGGAATCCGCCGAAGATGTGGAGAGGGTCGTGAAGAGCGCGAAGTATGCCCCCGAAGGGACTAGGGGTGTTGCGTTCGGCGTGGGACACGACGACTTTGGTGATTTTCGAAAATTGGATGGCGTTGAGTACATAGCTCAAGCAAACCGGGACATCTTCCTTATTGGACAAATCGAAACCGTTAAAGGCGTAGAGAATATTGACGAAATCCTTGCGGCTGGCGGACTTGATGGGCTGTTCATTGGGCCTTATGACTTATCAACATCAATGGGGATCGCGGGCCAACTAGAACATCCCAGAATGGTCGAAAGCATCGAAATGGTAATCGCCAAAGTGAAGGCGCATGGTGTTGTGCTTGGTAGCTACGTCAACGATTATGAGAGTGGAAAACGATGGTTAGAGGCGGGCGTGCAATTGGTAGCTTGCGGAAACGATGCTTTCTTATTTACGTGTAAATTCGCGGAGGAGAACGAAAAGTTTAAGGGGCATACTTCGAAAACGTAACAGAGTAACATGCGAATCGAGGGCGTTTGCCGCGTTACAAAAACGATGCATTGTTTCAGGATTGCGGATGTCAAATCCTGAACTCATGATGTTGGACAGAGCCCCAACGAATCGAAAACAGGAAAGAAGAAATTAGAGGTGTACAACCTGAGCGGGAAAGTTGCCATTGTGACGGGCGCCGCGGGTGAGCATGGTATGGGTCGTGCAATTGCCAATCGACTCGCCCAAGAGGGTGCGGATGTGGTCATTACGGATATCGTCAACGATCCGTATCGCCACGATCCGGCGCGTTGGGAAGGTGCGTCTGCCGTCGTGCGGGAAATTGAGGAAAAGGGACGCCGTTCGATGTGCGTTTTGACGGATGTTTCCGACGCCAGTCAGGTAGACGGAATGGTGCGGCAGGTACTTGATCGGTTCGGCGGTATCGACATTCTGGTCAACAACGCCGGCGCACGCCCCGGTCCGGATCGTGTGCCCGTGGTTGAGTTGGAGGAGGCGGCTTGGGACGAGGTGCAGAACGTAAACTTAAAGGGGACTTTTCTTTGCTGCCGTGCGGTCTCACGTCACATGATTGATAGAGGAAAAGGTGGAAAGATCATCAACATGTCCTCGACATCAGGTAGGCATGGTCGCGCCCTTTTTGCGGCGTATTGCGCTTCAAAGTTCGGCGTGAGAGGCTTTACGCAGTCTCTGGCGCTAGAACTCGCGCCCCATCGTATAAACGTTAACGCGATTTGCCCAGGCTCCGTGGATACTGAACGAGTGGGGTATATTTTTGAGGCGACGTCTTCGGAGGACATATCAGCCGAATCGTGGCGCACAAGCGAACATCGCCAAGCGTTCATCAAAGAACGGACACGGAGTATTCCTTTGGGACGGATGGCGCAAACTTCGGACATTGCCAATTTAGCGGCGTTTCTTGCTTCCTCTCAATCCGATTACCTTACCGGCCTCTCCATCAACATTGATGGCGGCTCCGAGATGGATTAATGGCGCAAAAGGTTGAGAAAGGCAACGCAAAACAAACAAAATATCAGAAGTCAAGCATCACAATGCTCGCCGGAATGTGTCCTGTTGATGTCATCCAGGCAGGTCAGATTGGCTTTGGTCTTAGAACCCACGCGCGCTAAGAAGCAGAATCTCATGATTCATGCTCAGCCGAAGATGATGGGTTTGTTCCATTAGCGGTGTCAGATTTCGACACGCTGTCGTCTGTTGGCGGAACCGCTTCAGGGCTCTCTGGAACTTCACTGGATTCAACCGCCGCCTCAAGTTGGCGAATGCGGGTTAACAACTGATTGAATAACTTTTTTGAAGTTTCAGCCGCCTTCAACTCTGCCGAGAGTTGCGTCCACTGCTGCTCGGTCATGTCGTTTCGAGACTCAACCGCGTAACGACGCCTAACATAACTCCAAAAATCGGATCGTGCAATCCCCCGTTTTTCGAGTCGTCCCTCCAGTTTTGCCGAGAGTGCGAACGCAGCTTTTTGTGCACCGGAAATCTTATCCTGCTGAGGCGAAGAGTTTGATTCGGTTTCGGGTTTCGCGCGAGCCGATTGGCGGTTCAGATAGTAGTTGAGTACCTCCTTAATCACATGCACCGGCAGTAACTGCTTGATTGCGTTGCGCTGCGCTTTATGAATTGCTTTCGTGAAAGCGTGCGGATCAGAACGATTCCCAATTGCCTTTGTTTGTTCATACGCTCCATAGCGTGAAGAACCGGTCACGGTGTCGGTTGCCTTTGCAATTGCGAGCCAGGAATGCTCGCGTTCCTCATAATCTACACTATCGATCTGGATTCCCCCTCTGCGATTTGCAGCTTCGTTTATGCCTGCCAGTGTCAATCCTTCAACCGTCCGCCCACCCTGCTTGAATGAATAAACGTAATCCTCAATCGCCTGACCCGTCATCATTTCAACAATTGCCCGATCGTCGACTTGGTCAAGGACTTCATATTCGGCTACCGGAACCATCTCATTTTTGTTTGTTTCTTGCACCATCGCTTGTCCTTATTTGTATTTGAAATTTTTACTTACGCATCTAGTGAGAGTTTCTAACCCGGGACGGTCGATACAGAAATTGTAAACGCAACCAAAAGAAATTGATGATTGATCATAACCCGGCGCGCTATATTATCGGAAGACGTTGCGTACCGGAGGAAATATACCCTCTCACTCTTCCCATAACTTTGTTGCCTGTAGTCAAGTTTCTAAACTCGAACTAGGTCTCTGTCGTCTTTATCGCTTCTTTATCTGCGGCAGCCCATTCCGCCCAGCGTTCTTCATCGGCAGTCAGAAAGCCGGAATTACATCGCGCCTGAAGTTGTTCGTCAACACCGAGGAGTCGCATTGAACGGTGGTCATTTTGGGAACGTGCTTCGCCGAGAATTTCCTGGGTGAGCGGGCCGCTATGGTTATCCGTGTGTTTCAGCCATGTGAGATTATAATAGATGCTAAAAAAATAGCGAAGCTTGCCCGATGTTGACGTGTTCGGTGTTCCCGAATGCACCAGATTGACGTGGGTTACGACCACATCACCGGGCTTCATGTTTATAACCGCTTCGTCAGGGTGCGGTTTGGATCTGTCATCGGGAGAAATGGTGAGAGATCGGCGATGCGAGCCGGGAATAACGCGTAACGGTCCCATCTCATCGGTAAGTTCTTGAAGGTATGAAATGGCGTTAATGGCATTCGGTCTTTCGTAGATACTCCCTCTAGGGACTTGCCCCCATCGATCTCTATGCCAACCGGAAATCTTCCCCTCTACCTCTGATTTCGGAACCGGATGAAAGACGGAAAGCGTCAGATTGTCAAGTTGGACAAAGGGTCCCATAACAAGTTCGGCGAAATCAACGATAGTTGGGTTTGACACGGCAGGCCACATCAGTTTCGGAGCATATTCCAACATGTTTCCAAACCACGATTTTTTGTCGAATTCCGCATACAGTTGCTCGTGTCTTTCGCGCCACGCATTCATTTGGGCATCACCGAAGAGGCTGGGGAAAATGGTATATCCGTTCTTTTTGTAGAATTCAATGTGCGCACTATAGTCGGTGCTCATTAACGACGTAACTCCTAATGCTCATTCTGTAAAACGAGGTAAAACGCGATTGAGACAATACTACATAGACAAGATTATATACACCATTATAGCAAGAGTGTAGCCATCGATCAATTCATTTCTTGAGTATGGAACTAGTGCAGATTCGAGGGGGAACCCACGGGATACCGAGTCGGTTGGTGGTCCCAGCAGTTTGGAGACTCTTAACTGACGCTTCATAGGCGCAATATTCACCTTGACCGTCATGATACTTCTTGAATCATTCAAACACCTGATGGTATAATGGGATATGAGTGGTACATGAACCGTTAGATGAATCTAGCGCGAGCCTTCTTTCTTCTCAGTGTAGTTTGATTATTGAAAGCGGTGTAATCAATTGAAATCTAATTTACGATTTTTCTGGCTGTGTTTCCTAATCACGTTGTTATTGACCATGTTCGTTATCCCAGATACGGACGCTAGACCTGAGTTTGCCGCACAGGAGGACAAAGAATGTATCTTCTGCCATATTGATCCGGCAGGCGGCGGACCCCGCAATGAAATCGGGCAAGTGTTCGAGGATAACTACTTTGAATTTCCCGAAGACTTTGATGCAGAAGCGATAATGGCGGAAGTCGAGACCGTTGCCAAGAGACTCACTACAGCAATAGACATCCGTACGGCATACATAAAGACAAATGATGTCGATCACTCCGACCGGACGAGGGCTAGCTGCAACTCCTGCCATTCAGCTATCGACAGTTTCTACATGATGCAGGGCGAATTGACGCTTAACGCGCAGGCATCCGAGAAGGTGAGAATGACACTGTCCAACAACATGGGATCCACGCTCAATATGTTTGCCACTATTGATGCGGTTCCCGGACATCTGTACGTCAAAGTGGGCCAGTTCCGCATCCCGTTTGGGATTAAGCAGAAGGACCACAATATACTCGTGCGCCAAGGATACGATATCGGGTCGAACAAACGCGATGTCGGCGTTGAAATTGGAGGTTCTGCAGGAAAAGTGTTCTACAATGCCGCTATCTTCAACGGCGGTCGTGCAGTTAGATCCGATATAAACCAACATAAGGCTTGGACCTCAACCATAGGCAGTTCATTTGGACCGGTACGGGGCGGGATCTCCTACCTCGTCGACAAACCAAGAGACGAACGAAACATGATTGCGGGAGCGTTCTTGACGGCTGTACACAACGGATTGTCGATCGAAGCCGAAGTCAATCTTGGAAACAGCGTGGCTGATAATGAAAGCCTTCTCGGTGATTTTGGCGTTGCGTCATTGGGATATTATGCCGGTGCCAGATATCGGATAATTCCCAAGTTAATTCTATCCGGACGGTACGAAGCTTTCGATCCCGACAGAGATCGAAATGGTGACGAGTTACGCCGCCTTTCCGGGAGCGCGCGATATACCGTAACGGACAATGCCACGCTTGAATTATATTACTGGGGAAATATTGCAAACGAAGATCGGGCGCCGGACACAAAAGACCGCCAACTGTTGGGGGTCGATCAGATTATTTTGATGTCGCATTTCTGGTTCTAGGCAATTTAGAATTGACTGGTACCTACATTTCCGGAAACTGGTTGAAAGGTAAGAAATCACATGCCTTCCACTGTCGAGACCGAACTCGTTGAAGTCTTTCGGCGCGAAGTTGAAGAGCTTTCTCAATCGACAAACAAGTATGGTTCTCTTGAGCCTACGGACATCAATGCGATTCTGCGCGCATTTCGCCTTGCCATTGACCGGGATGTAGACAGGGTAAGTGCCCAACGGCTCTTGGAAGCGATTAACCAGCGCCAGTAAATATGCGGTTAGAAAAAATCCTTCTCAAGTCCTTTGGCTGCTTTAATCGGAGAGATTTTGAACTTAGCGAAGGGATAAACCTCATCTTCGGACCAAATTTCAGCGGTAAAAGTACTCTCGTTAGCGCAATCTTCTTTGCATTGACAGGCAAGCCAATCGTGCCTAGAGTCGCTATGAGGGCGTTAACGCAGGGTGGCACAAACAGTGGAACGGCCGGGGTTGGATTTCGCGATCAGGGAAAGAGTTTTCAATTATTCCGGTCCACGCAAGGTGAGGTTGAACTGCGTTGTAAAGAGGGAGATAACTGGCGGAAAATCTTCAGTGGAAAACGAGCGGTAGACGAGGATTTAAGGAAGGTGATTGATTTCACGTATGACCACCTCGCAGCCGCAACTTTTCTGCGGGAAGGAGAGATTTTCGAATTCCTCGCTCGACAGCCATCACATCGGCGCGAGATCTTGTACGCGCTGCTTGGCATTGATCGGCTCATAGGCGTTAGGGAACAGTTCATTGAAGTAAGGCGCATCGCTAAACGTGAAGAGACGCGGATTCAAGAACATCAACGTAGACTACAACTCGCAACGGCCAAGACTCATCGGGCGGAAATAGAACGTATTCAAAACCAAATGATTGAGTCGGAGAAAGAGTATGAACTGCTGTCGAGCTACAACATCGCAAGCGGCGACGAGATACTCATTGTTGAATTGACTGAGGAGCGCTCGCGTCTGGAAAAGCAGGCGAATACTCTCGCACGGGAGAGAGCTTCAAGCCTCGGCGGCTTTAAGGATATCTCGCACATTCGACAGACGATTGAAACAGTAGAAGCGGCGATTAGTGATACCAAGCAACTTGAAGCGAAGCGTGAGAAGTTGATTCAGGAGATTGGTAGTCTCCAGAATCAAACTGAAACATTAGCGGAGATCTGCCAGACATTGAATCAGTTACTTGAAAACAATCAAGGGCATTGTCCAACTTGCCATCAGCCGGTACACCGGATGGTCCTCAAGGGAATTATTGAGGAAAAACAAACCGAAAAGGACAAATTCGAAGGGCGTTTAGCATCAAAACGGAAACAACTTGATAAAAACTCGGAAGACTTGTCGACTTTACGAAAACTGATTCAACGACATCAGGAATTGCAAAACAAAATTCAAATTTTGGATCGTATTGAGAACCAATATGGGGAAGTCCAAACCGAATTCAACGCCATAAGCGCCAAACTTCGGAACCTACAGGTCGGCGATGCAGCCGAGACCCGTGTCTCGGAAACGGATGTACCTCGTTACGCTCGAGTGGTTGAACGTAGACGTCAAATGAAAAACAAGATTGATGGATTACGAAAACGACTTGTAGCGCTCAACAAGGAAGAAGGCGTTATTACGAACAAAATTGAGGAACTTGAACGTTCGGAAGTTGAGATGAGTCACGCGCTTCGGACACGACTGAATCTTGAACTGACATGTGATGCCATCGAGCGTACAATTCAGGCTATTCAACGCCAAATTCTTCAGCCAGCCGAGAAAGAACTGCAACGTTGGCTTAAACGGATGGAGCTTTTTGAATTGGCGCAAATTGATTTGAAAAGCCAATACTTGCTTCCAGCTCTGCAGATCGACGGCAATGACCGAAGTTTGATGTTGCTCAGCGGCAGCGAAAAGGTAATTCTGTATCTTTCTCTAAAAATAGCGCTTGCGAGAACCTTGGGCAATCCCGGCTTTTTTGTCTTTGATGATCCGACGCTACATCTGGATGATAGGCGAAAACGCTTGATGATTGAATTCATCCTTAAACTTGCCGAAGAGTACCAAGTGATTGTAACCAGTAACGATCCGGAGGTTCTCAATGGGCTAGACGGTGCGCACTTGATTGAAACAGAGAAAGTAAGTGACGACATCCCCAAAGAGACACCGGTAAATGAGAGCGCAACGCAGAAAGCAATCTAATCTTACAATTGTTAAGATTGTAGTTGTTTAGGAGGGTTTCATCTTCGCTGTGGACGAAATTCTCTACCACAGTCTGAAAACGTAATCCAGCGTATGATAAGTATTGGTAACGTAACAACCACAGAATTTCCGCTGTTGCTTGCTCCAATGGAGGATGTAAGCGATCCGCCGTTCCGAGCTGTTTGTAAAGAGAATGGCGCAGATGTAATGTACACCGAGTTTATTTCATCCGAAGGGCTTATCCGGCATGCAGCAAAGAGCGTTGCCAAACTAGATATCTTCGAGTATGAGCGCCCAATCGGGATTCAAATTTTCGGCAATAACATCGACTCGATGAAGGAGGCGGTCGAGATAACGGAACAAGCCAATCCTGATATTATCGACATCAATTATGGCTGTCCGGTGAAAAAGGTGGCGTGTCGCGGGGCTGGTGCAGGAATATTGCTTGATGTTCCGAAAATGGTCAGGATGACGGAGGAGATTGTCAATTCGACTTCTTTACCGGTTACCGTGAAAACCAGACTCGGTTGGGACGATAAAACGAAGTACATTGGTGAAGTCTCCGAGAGGCTGCAGGATGTCGGCATCCGGGCAATTACCATTCATGGACGCACTCGACAACAGATGTACAAAGGTGAGGCGGATTGGACTCTGATAGGCGAGATCAAGAATAACCCGCGTGTACACATCCCCATTTTTGGAAACGGAGATGTAGATAGCCCGCAAAAAGCGCTGTTGATGCGTAAAAAATATGGCGTTGATGGTATTATGATTGGCAGAGCCGCAATCGGTTATCCATGGATCTTTCGGGAGATAAAACACTATTTTTCGACCGGCGAGTTGCTTCCACGTCCCTCGCTAGACGAGCGGATCCAAGTCTTCAAAAAGCACCTCGATTTCTCGACACACTGGAAGGGGTTGCGAGTGGGAATTGCAGAGATGCGGCGACACTATAGCAACTATTTCAGAGGAATTCCGCACATAAAGTCTTATCGTGCCAAGCTGGTGACGTGCGACAGTTATGAAGAGATTCTGAGTACAGTTGATGATATTCGTCAGATTGCCGCTTGAACTTGAGTTTGAATGACGGACTCTATGGGAAGAAATCACTGAGTTGGAGTGCCTCTAGCTTTTGATGCATAAATCCCGCTGAAGCAAAGGTATTTATTTTCAGATGCGTATACTCTAAGAACCTGTTTGAATAATAGGTGCCAATGCCATTTTTTGCCGTTTGAGGAATGGTTTTTCATGTTTCTACCGTGACTTGTTGTACACCTGTAAGATCTCTATCGCACGGGATTTACTATCGCCCTCGTTATCCACTCGGTTGATCGTTATTCACTCGCTTGATCTCACGCTGGGGCTTAGGTCCGTAGGGTTTCGATGTTACTACACACCTTCAAGATTTCTATCGCACTCATTATTCGTTCGTTTGATCCCCTCTGGGGCTTTTAGAGGCTGGTGCGCAGTGCGCACCCTACAACTGTACTTTTCAAACAGGTTCTAAGGGCAAATATCATGACAACTGAACAAGCAAAATCTTTGAAAGATAGTCTTGAATCAATGTTCGAACACATCGCAAGAAGGCAAGGGATGGTAGATGACCTTCAACAGATTGAACGGTTACAGCGCGAGATTGCTCCAACTGCTCCGGCGATGCTGAATCATTACCTTCAGCGTCGGAGTTATACGAAAGCGCTTGACTTCCTCAATCAGGAACTTACCTCGGAGGACATGAACCGCGCGACGTCACCCGATGACTGATTTGACACGCAAGGCATTTGAGTTGACACCAACAAACTGCGGTGATATAGTAGCTATCAAGATTGAGGAAGCATTGAGCGGATTCTTTTGGTAACACGAGTTCAGAACTTGTAGAGGGGAACGTACATGGCACGAGTCGATGGACGCCGACCGGATCAGATGCGGCCCGTCACGATTAATCGAAATTTCATCAAACATGCCGAGGGGGCCGTGCTGATTGAGATAGGGGACACGAAGGTGGTGTGCACGGCATCGGTTGATGAGAGACAACCGCGTTTCATGCGCGAACAACATATCCGTAACAGAGGCTGGGTTACAGCAGAATATTCAATGTTGCCGCGTTCTACGTCGGATCGGATGCAGCGCGAGGTTACACGCGGATCGCCTAGTGGGCGCACACAAGAGATTCAACGCCTGATTGGCAGATCGCTCCGAGCTATTGTAGATTTAAATCTACTTGGCGAACGAACAATCTGGATTGATTGCGATGTTATCCAGGCAGATGGGGGCACACGAACTGCTTCGATAACTGGAGCGTATATTGCGCTCTGGGATGCCTGCCAGTGGCTCATATCACGTAAACTGATTGATGGACTTCCTATACTAGACAACGTTGCGGCAACGAGCGTTGGAATTGTTGACCGCACTCCAAGTCTAGATCTCTGTTATAGCGAGGATTCAGCCGCGGCAGTAGACATGAACGTTGTTATGACCGGTAAGGGAGAATTTGTAGAAATTCAGGGTACCGCGGAAGAGAATCCTTTTTCGCGAGAAGAGTCCGATCAGTTGTTGAATCTTGCCACCGACGGGATTGGACAACTTATTCGTTTGCAGAATCGAATGGTGTTGGAACGATTAAATGAAGTTAGTCTTGGCAACTCGTAATCTCGGGAAGGTGCAAGAACTTAGCGAATTGTTGAGCGATCAGTCTACTATTGAAGTCCTATCCATAAAAGACTTTCCGAAGGCGCCGGAGGTTCTTGAAGACGGCGAGACGTATCAGCACAACGCAAAGAAAAAAGCAGTCCATATTGCAAGATATTCCGGGATTCGTGCTCTCGCCGATGATTCAGGACTAGAGGTTGATGCGCTTGGCGGGGCGCCCGGTGTACATTCTGCGCGCTATGCCGGGTCCGATGCCTCGGACGCTGAACGCATTGCGAAGTTGCTTGCCGCGACTAGGGACGTGCCGGACGATGAACGTACCGCACGCTTTAAATGTGCCGTAGCCATTGCAGAACCGAATGGTAGCGTGGATGTCGTCATGGGTGTATGTGACGGTAAAATCATCCGCGAGCCGCGCGGAACCCAGGGATTTGGATATGATCCGGTGTTTGTACCGCACGGTTACGATCAGACCTTCGCGGAATTGGGCGAGAAAGTCAAAAATCACATTAGCCATCGAGCAAAAGCGTTGAGGTTGGCACTAAAGTCAATTAAAAATACATTCGAGATAGAGAATTGATTGAGTCAGGGAGAATGCTATGGCATCATTAAATGATTTACGTAACGGTCTGGTTGTTCGGCTCAATGATATAATTTTTACCATCGTGGATTGTCAACACGTAAAACCTGGTAAAGGGGGCGCATTTGCACGTACCAAACTGAAACGGTTGACAGACGGTGCGGTGATTGATCGCACGTTTCGCTCAAGCGAAAACATTGAAACGGTTCGAGTTGAAGGACGAGACATGCAGTTTATGTATAGCGACGGAAATCTGCTGCATTTTATGGACAATGATACATTTGAGCAGCATGCGCTATCTGCGGATTTAATCGGAGATGGTATGAAATTTCTCAAGGAGGGAGAGACTGTAACTGTCAAAGTTGATGGGGACACTCCCATTACTGTCGGACTTCCTACCTTCGTTGCGCTTAAAATTGTAGAGACAGATCCCGGTTTGCGCGGTGACACGGTCAGTGGCGGTTCCAAACCAGCGAAACTGGAAACAGGCGGGGTGGTTCAGGTTCCGCTTTTTGTTGAAAACGGGACGGTCATCAAGGTAGATACGCGCTCCGGAACCTACGTGGAAAGGGTGTAACTCATGTCCGAAGACAAATCGATATCTTTACAACTGCTAAACGAGGTCTGTGACGTTATGGACGATCGCCAGCTAACGGAAGTCTACCTCCGTGATGGCGAGATCGTGCTTAGAGTGCGTAGAGAAAGTCCCGCAGCGTCGGTTCCTTCCGGTGCACCTCAATCTACCTCTTCACCCTCCGCATCTATGCCAGTTCAAACAGATCGCGAAGAGGGAGAATTTATAAATGCTCCAATGCCGGGTGTCTTTTACCGGTCTGCGGCGCCGGATGAACCATTCTTTGTCAATGAGGGCGATATTGTTTCGGGGGAAGATACAATCTGTTTAATAGAGGCAATGAAAATCTTCAATCCGATTCAGCCCGGATTTTCTTGTCAAATAGTTGAAATTGTTGTGGAAAATGAGACGGTGGTGGAATACGATCAACCGCTTTTTCGCATAAAGAGAACGTAAGGGTTTGTTGCCTGCCGGTTATTCGCCGTCTCCGGCATCTTACGAGGGTGGTGATTGAAACTGCGGATTTGTGAATCCTCTTCGCAAAATTTCCAGATGAACGATTTGAGACACGATTCCCTGAGATTTTATGTTTAGAAAAATCCTAATTGCAAATCGAGGCGAGATTGCTGTCCGAGTCATTCGGACATGCCGGGACATGGGCATTAAGACTGTAGCCGTTTATTCGACTGCGGATCGTGATGCCTTACACGTGAAGTATGCCGATGAACACTGTTGCATTGGTCCGCCTTCTCCGGCGGAAAGCTATCTCAAACATGCGAACATCATCACTGTGGCGCAGTTGACGAACGCTGACGCCATCCATCCCGGCGTGGGATTTTTGTCTGAGGATTCGCAATTTGCCGAAATCTGTGAAGCGCATCGAATCACGTTTATTGGGCCCTCGGTCGATAACTTGGTGCGGATGGGGGATAAAGCCGAAGCTCGTGAAACGATGTCCAAGTTGGGACTAAAGCTTGTACCGGGCAGTCGGAGTACTCGGCAGGGACGCTTGAAGAGAGGCCGTAAACGAGGAGTAGTCGAGACAGAGGAAGCCGCTGTCGAGATCGCCGAGCGGATAGGTTATCCTGTAGGGATTAAAGCATCGGCTGGAGGCGGAGGACGTGGTATCCGAATTGCGAACAACCAGATGAGTTTGTTGAACCTATTCCACACGGCAAAGTCGGAAGCGGAGAGTGCATTTGGTAACGCGGATGTCTACATTGAAAAGTGGATCGAGAATGCGCGACATATTGAGGTACAGATCCTCGCAGACAAGCATGATAACGTCGTACATCTCGGTGAGCGCGAATGTTCAATTCAGCGTAAGCAGCAAAAACTGCTTGAGGAGGCTCCGTCTCCGTCAATCAGTGAGAAGCTACGCGCCGAAATCTGCAAAGCCGCAGTAAAAGCGGCAAAGTCGATCAGCTATTCAAATGTAGGTACAATCGAGTTCGTAGTTGACTCAGACAGTAATTACTATTTCCTAGAGATGAATACGCGTCTTCAAGTTGAGCACACTGTTACCGAAATGACAACAGGAATTGATCTGGTCAAAGAACAGATTCGCGTGGCGGCGGGGGAGCAATTGGGATACAGTCATTCAGATGTCCGGATTGATGGGCATGCGATTGAATGTCGGATCAATGCTGAAGATGCCCAGAACGGCTTCATGCCTTCACCCGGCGAGATAACCTCTTATCTTCCTCCCGGCGGCATAGGCATTCGAACCGATAGCCATCTCTATACAGGCCACAAGGTTCCTCCGTATTACGATTCGCTCATCGCCAAGCTTATCGCCCATGGCCGAACCAGAGAAGAAGCAATCATTCGGATGAGGCGCGCTTTGGAGGAACTCACCATTGGAGGGGTTAAAACGACAACCTCCTTGCATCAAGAAATACTGAGGGATGAACGTTTTCTAGCCGGACGGGTGGACACGGGATTCTTGGATGCAGGGGGATAGTGTTTGACTGATGTCACGACCGCGATAACGGTTATTTCGATTGTCCTCTACCTTCTCTCGTTCAACAATGCCCTCTTCGGTTGATGTCGTTTTCTCACCACACCTCCTTTCTCGCTGCGATCTGTCCCCAAAAACCGTTGTAGTCACCGATATCTTGCGTGCGACAACTACTATTACGGTCGCTCTCAGAAATGGCGCCTCCAGCGTCGCTCCTGTCTTGACTCCCGCCGATGCTTTTCACTTCGCCAATCAAGCACCAAACACGATAATCGGAGGCGAACGAGAAGGAATCAAAGTTAACGGCTTTGATCTCGGGAATTCGCCTCGTGAATATACAAAATCCGTAGTCGCCGGACGACCCGTTGTGTTGACCACAACAAATGGCACGCGCACCCTTCATGCATGTCAATCTGCCGGAAGCGTGCTTATTGGTTGCTTTCTAAACCTTAAATCAGTGGTCGATTATCTTAAAAGAGTGACTGGAGAAGTTATGATTGCGTGCTCGGGGCGAGAAGGGAGTTTCTGTCTTGAAGATGCAGTTTTTGCCGGAGCTTGTGCATATGCGTTAAAATGCGATGCCGATGACATTGGGTGCGATATTCAATTGACGGATGCTGCCGAAGCTGCCCGGATTCTCTATTACGAAAATCATCACGATTTGGTTGGCATGATGAAGAAATGTTATCACGGGAGGAATCTCACCAGCATAGGGTTGGGGGCGGACCTCGAATTTTGCGCTCAGACAAATATAATTGATTTTGTTCCACGCCAAATTGATAGTCACATTGTTGTGTAGAGCTGCCTTAATGTTCTTTTACGCCAAGACTGCTAGGACAATGCAGAGTTTAAGCAAAAAATCAGATTCAGTCATTTTTGTTAAATCCGTAATCGTGTTGTGCAGGTTGCTAGTTTTCGCAGTTTTGATTCATGTCGTTTTCATCGGCGGAGATACGGCGGCGAAGGCGTCCAATTCAATCCCGAACCTTCAATTCAGAGATGTTACGCTTGCAGCGGGGATTGACTTCGTTCATTCTCACGGGTCCCGTTCCTCGCTGTTACCTGAGGACATGGGTTCAGGCGCGGGTTTTGTGGACTACGACAACGATGGGGACTTGGATTTATACGTCGTCAATAACCCCGGACCGTTGGAAGTCGAGATATCGCCAAAATCGCCGGGAAACATTTTATATCGCAACAACGGAGATGGCACGTTCACCGATGTCACCGAAAAAGCGGGAGTGGGCGATCAAGGTCACGGCATGGGTTGTGTATTCGGTGATTACGATAATGATGGAGATGCGGATCTCTATGTCACTAACTTTGGACGCAACGTCTTATATCGCAACAATGGGGATGGCACCTTCGGCGATGTCACGGAGGAAGCTGGCGTAGGTGATGACCGATGGGGTACGGGCGCCATCTTCGGCGACTATGATAGAGATGGCGACCTGGATCTCTACGTATGCAACTACGTTGAATACAATCTCGCTGGCATAGAAAAAATGAAAAGAGAGTCGAAACAAGCGGGTAAATCAGTTCCTAGCGCGTTGAATCCCATTGCGTTCGAAGCCCAAGATAACATCCTGTTTCAAAATAACGGGGACGGCGCATTTAGTGACGTTACTGCCGCATTGGGAGTAGAAGCCGACGGTGGAAGAAGTATGCAAGCCATTTTCACGGATTTTGACCTTGATGGCGACCTCGATCTGTATGTGGCAAACGACCTAACTCCCAACTTCCTGTATGAAAATAATGGCGATGGCACATTTGTCGATGTGAGTCGCGAGTCATGGGCAGCGGATTTCAGAGGGTCGATGGGGCTTGCCACCGGTGACTACGATAGCGATGGTGATTTGGACCTCTTCATAAGTCATTGGATTGACCAGGAAAATACGCTTTACAGAAACTTGTGGGTGGAGGGAAGTGAGATTACTGACAGAAAATCTACCGAAGCGGAACCCATCCGTCTCATTGATGAGTCCTACGGCAGTTTGCTTGCTGAAACCAGCATGAAAGACATTGGCTGGGGAACAGATTTTTTCGACTACGACAACGATACGGATCTCGACATATTTGTCGCCAATGGCAGCACCTTTCAATATCTTGAGATGCCAAAGTTTCTCATTCGCCAAAAAGACCGTCTATTTCGCAACGAGGGAGACGGAACTTTCATCGAAATTGCGAATGATGTCGGCATCGGCACACTGTCATCTCGGGTTGGCAGAGGTGTTGCGTTTGGCGACTATGACGACGATGGCGATGTCGATGTCTTTGTAGTCAATAATCATGACCGAGCCGTTTTGTTGAGGAACGATGGAGGCAATCGCAACGCGTGGATTCAAGTCAAATTAGTAGGGACGGCAGATAATCGTGACAGTATTGGAAGCAAGGTCCGAGTGGTAGCTGGCGGTCTGACGCAAATTCGGGAAATCAATGCTGGTGCAAGTTACATGTCTTTCAATAGCTTGACCGTGGAATTTGGTCTGGGTCAAGAATCAGCCGTGGACTTACTGGAGGTTGTGTGGCCGAACGGGGAAATCGAACGATTTTCCGATGTTCGCGCGAATCAGAGGATAGTAGTCACACAAGGCAGAGGGATTCGCTAACGTTCGGATCGGAGTTTTTCACAGGACAGACTCGGAGCAATTTTATTGTGGTCTGTGATTGCGGAGGGTGTGCGATGAAGTATTGGGTTGCGCTTGAGTTTCGGCTTTTTCGGGCGAACTGAAACCTTGAGAGCCTGCTTGAATAATCGGTAGCAAAGCGATTTTGGTCATTTGTAGGAAGTTTTTTCGCGATTTTATATTTGTCTTCTGCGTACCTGTCGTCCCGCTTGGGCTTTGGTGAACGGGGCTTTGGCGTTTCTATATACACCTTCAAGATCTCTATCGCACTCACTGTTCGTTCGCTTGATCCCCTCTGGGGCTTGTAGAGGCTGGTGCGCAGGGGATCTCTATCGCCCTCCTTAATCAGTCGGTTGATCGCACCCTACAAATGTACTTTTCAAACAGGCTTTGAGAGCTCCCGGAACTCCCGATCTACGAGTGGTTTCCGTGGATTTACGCCCAACCTAAACTATCTACTGCGAAAATTAAAAGAAGTCGCAGCTTTATCCTCGTACTATCGCAAAATCATGAATCAACAGAAACTATGCTTCACTGTTGCTATCTGTTTCCTACCCCTTTTTGCTTGTGCTGAACAGCAGGAGACAAAGCAAGTTCTGGCTCCAGGCGCGGTTACAGGTTCGATTCGTGGAAATATCTCACCCATCTCTGTGTATGGTGCGGAAGTTGAGGTATTACGGGAGGGCAAGGTTATTGCCACCAGCGGTGTTCAGGATGGTGTCTTTCACATTAAGAATTTGTCACCCGGTCGCTATGATCTCCGTATTTCCGCGTTTGCTTACGTGACCAATGATGCCATCAGAGGAATAGAGGTCGTCGCGGGGCAGATTGCCGAAGTCGGACGTGCGGTGATTTTTCCCCATGATACAGGCGAGTATATCCCCACGCGTATCACGGGCACGGTATACGATGCGGAGACCGGCGCGCCGATTGCGGGCGCCGTCATAAAAGTGAAGTGCAACGAAGCCATTTGCAATACGCTCGAAAGCACCTCGGATTCCGAAGGACAGTTTGAAATCGCCGTCTGGTCGAACCTCTCTTCAACCGTTACTGTTGCTAAACAGGGCTATCAATCCGGTCATGCAGAAGTTATTGGCATTCCAGCGGGAGAATCGACTTCTGTCTCCCTCATGTTGAAGAGGTTGGACGATCAGTAGACCGAGGAAATTCTCCATGGATTTCATGCCAGTACATAGCAAAGTCGGGAGTTCAATACAGTTTCAGACTGCCTCAATTTGGAATTGACGATAGATTTCGCGAGCTTTTTCTTCTACTGTCGCAAGGTAAGCGGCATCAATCGCATTTCGATAGCTTGGTGTGAGGTTGCCGCTGTATTTACCGAACGTTTCGGCAAATTGACGGCAGTCTTCCTTGTCGTTGCCTGAGGCATACGCCTTTGTCTTTGCATCGGTGCCAGACTTGCGAATCTCTACAAACTTGTCACTGAATTTGAAGTACGTCCCATCTCCTACAAATCGTACATCTTCGAGATTGGAGAAATCAAGCGACGGAAATGCCTCCCTAAGGGCTGTACGCACCTGTTCCAAAACTATTCGCTTTTCGTTCAAGGCAATTGCAAGTCCAAGGAAAAAGAGATCGTTCTTGTCTCGCTGCGCTTCTCCACTTAGTTTCGCCTCTTTGAGTTTCGCAGGATCGGGTTCAGATTCGTTGTAGTAGACTACATCTTCACGAATGTCGTATTTCCCGATTATTGAATTCTCAGTATAGAGTGTCTCCAGATAATCGGACAGATGAAGGCGCTTCGATTTGCAATGTGCAGCTAACGCCGCGACGAGAACCATCGACTCTCCCGCGCTCTTTTCACGCATGGCGATTGCAGTGCGCCCATTTTGACTCCGAATCAATTCCTCCGGCCCCGCGATCATTCCGCCACTCTCCTCGCCTCCGAAAAGTAGACGGGGTTGTACGCCGAGGTTTATCGACTCACCGAAAACATCCTTCACAACGACCGGTGTATCAGGCGAATTCGACAGTTGTTTTTCGACCTTTTTCATGATTGCCGCAATTTCTTTGAAACCGACCGGAACATTGACGGCTCTGACACCGTTCCTATGCGCCCATTCGTCCCATGCACTTGCAGACGGCGTTGTCTTGATGATGAAGCGCGGGTGGGCCTCCCAAATACCAGCCGTTTTCAGCTGGTTCGCATAGAAATCCATATTCATCAAGAAAGATTGATTTGGTGTATAAATGCACAGAATCCTGCCGCTGCCAAGATCCAAGCATTCAACTCCGATTCTCTTCAATTTGCATTGGCGATTCGAACTTTCAATCTCGCACACAATCAATCGGTCACCGTCCGGATCTGTTACTTCAATGATTGTTCCTATCGGTTCGTTCCTCAGTTTTGTTCCGTAATCTGCCGTCTTCACGACTTCCAGGATACTGAAGTCGCATCCAAGATCGAAATACTCCTTCTCTCCCGCTTTCGGATTGCGATCGAGTTTTCCGATATTATAGTAAAGCGGATCTGCATCAACATGGAGCCACTTCAATGAATCCGCAACTCGTAGCCGCCGAAATATTTTACGCATTGTCTGGTACATGCATCCACCCACGCAATCAATGATAATCGGGGGTTTGACCTCACGTATTAGGTTGAGATTGGCATCATTTGCGACTCCGTTGCGCAGATAGTCAACGTAAAGGGTTGTGCCACCATCAGATTCGTCAAGGAAGTTGAAGTCAATATTTTCATCATTTGAAGCGCTAAACTGTATCAAATAACCTTCGGATTCTGCTTTCTTTAGGATTTCCTCAATCTTGTTGACGAACTCAAGCGATTCTTCAGATAGATATTGGCTTCCTTGGTTGTTCAGATCTTTGGTCGCGGTCTTGGTGCTGACCGAATGGCTTGAGGTTACGTGTTCGCCGCCGTCCAAATCCAGCACAAAAATCAGAAACGAAACCATCCAGATGGGAATTGGCGTAAATTGCTTTGGTATCAGAGTCTGGATACCCTGAGCGGCTTGGATGCGAGAAATCAATTCAACGTACTTCTGCGAGTTATATCGGACTTCACACCCAGCAATTTTCTTGAGTTGGCTACCTTGGGAATGTTGTTTTGCAACCAAACTCTTTCCAAGGGTTGCCAGTATTACTCCGACTTGGTTGATTGGGAATCGCATGTCCCATGGATACAAAACATTTTGTGGTCCCCGAATACCACCGGTTGACGCCTGAGATTCTCTTTTGTAGTTGTGGAACCATTCCCACAGATTCAGTCGATCAATCCATCCTGCGTCAAGGTAAAAGGTGAATTCTCCCGACTCGTCCTGCGAGAACAATGGTGTTCTCCAAGTGTCGGGTGTATTAGCTTTAACGGCAAGAAGTAGCTCTTTTTCCGTTTGATTGCGAAGATGGATGAATGATTCGTCAATCGGTATAATCATGCAGTTCTCCGTTTCGTTATGGCGGTGGGTCTTCGTGTTCATCTGTTTTTTCTATCCGTTGTCCAAGCGTCGGTTCAATTAACAATTATTATCAGTTCTTCGCGTTTTTCGTCGGCATAGTATCACTGTTTGGTATGTAACTTAAGTTGCTACCTGTCATTCCCGCTCGGCTTGAATAGACATATCCAAGCCGTACCCGCATATGCGCAGTGGATTTGTCAATCCACTGCGAGCAGATTGAGTCAATTTAGCTTACATTGCCCCGGTTTGCGACGTATCCTATAAGATGTCGGGCTAGAAGGGATTGCTATCGCGTGAAGATCTCTATCGCACTGGGATCCCTATCGCCTTCGCTAATCGCTCAGTTGATCTATTCACTCGTTTGATCTTATCCAGTTACTTGATCCCGACCTACGGAAATGGGTAGCAACTTGGGTTATGTATTCTGATGTTGCTGCAAAGGTAAAGCGAAGTGAAACACCGATCCTTGCCCAAGAACACTCTCAGCCCAAATCCGCCCATCGTGTTGCAATAGAATATGTTTTGCAATCGCCAGTCCCAATCCTGTTCCACGTACCTCGGATGAACGCGCCTTATCCACTCTGTAAAAACGTTCAAATATCCGTGGTAACATGTCGGACGATATTCCAATGCCTGTGTCTCGAATGTGTAATACAATCTCAGATTCGCTAATACTGGACGAGACAGAAATTTTGCCGCCGGGAGGAGTGTATTTGATTGCATTATCAATCAGGTTGGCGAAGGCTTGTTCTAAGAGCCGCTTGTCCACCAGTACGGGCGGCAAGTCGTTTGAGACTTCCCAATCAAAAGTGAGTTTGGCATCATCGAATACTGGACCGAATAGATTCACGAGGGGCGCCCGAAATACTTCAAGATTACAAGATTCTAGGGTAAGCGTAGCCATTCCGGATTCCAAGCGAGAAAGGTCGAGAAGGTCTGTCACAAGCTGTGATAGTGCGGATGATTGCTGAGAAATTTTCTCGACAAACCGCCGGTTTGTACTTGAGTCGTTCAAAGCCCCCGTCAGCAGTGTCTCGGCGAATCCCTGAATCGAGGTGAGCGGTGTTCGTATTTCGTGGGAGACATTCGTGACGAAATCTACTCTCACGCGTTCTAATTTTCTCAATTGACTCACGTCGTGAATCACTACCAGAAATTCGTCTACAACGGGAACAGCAGTGATTTCGGTTTCGCGTTCTGCAGTTCCTACTAACTTGAGTTCGGCAAACGCCGATTTTCTCGTATCCTGACTCTTTGACAAGAGTTCCTGTAATCTTGGATCTCGGATTGTCTCAATAAGGGGATGCCCCCGATAGTCGGCAGAGAGATTCAACATCAAAACTGCGGCCGGGTTTGCGTAAACAATAGAAAACTTCTCATCGATCAGTAGCACGCCCTCGACCATGTTCGCCAGGATTGTTTCCAATCGATCTCGTTCCTGAGAGATTTCATGAATCTGGTGTTTGACGCGATCTGCCATTTGGCTAAAATGTTGAGTCAACCGTCCAAGCTCGTCTGAAGAGTTGTTTGAAACCTGAATTGAGATCCGTCCATCGGCGATCAATTTTGCGGTCCGGAGAAATCTACGAATTGGACTTGTGACTATCTTCGCCGCAATTAGACCGAGCATCAGTGTCGAAACCAATCCAATGACAATCGCCGGAATATAGGCTGATTTAAAGGGCGCAGCAAACTCTTGCATGCCTTGCGTAGGTAGCACAACCCGGCATACCCCAATTAACCGATCTTCTAGCAACACGGGCATTGCAAGATAACGCATGTTGGTTTCTTGGGTATCACTGTATAGCGTTACACCGCCGCCTTCTTCCGCTAAGGCAGCTTGTATTTCCGGTCGGTTTTGGAGATTATCTATTTCCTTCAAATCATCTTCGTCGTACGCGGTATCGCCCCAAACGGTGCCTTCCGTATCAACGAATGTCAAGCGCACGAATTTTTCCGTGTCAAGTTCATCAACGAGCGCATCTACCGTGCCATAGCTGAAATTCGTCGGGAGCGCGTTGCTTAGATCTTTAGAAATCATGCGCGCTTTCAATTCTAGTTCCGGTACAGTTTGTTCAGCAAACATCTGCTTTAGTGAGTGATGTAAGTAGACCATTGTCACAAGCAGTGTCGCCAGTGAAATTAGGACGTAGCTAAGAATCAGCCGAGAGCGCATTTTCACAACCTTTTTACCGTCTGTGTGTATCGATCATCATCTTATCACACCTGCCTTCTTCATCGCCATTCAAAAACGATTAGTCATTAAAAAGCCAATTAAATGTAATATAACTGTAACATTTCTAACTTATATTTACACGTATGATGCCGAAGATTCTAATCGTTGAAGACGAGCCCGATATCGTGGAACTGTTGGCGTATAACCTGCATCAGGCAGGTTTTGAGACAATTACGGCATTTAATGGCGAGGATGCCCTCCGACATGCAAATACGAAATCACCCGAACTCGTCCTCTTGGATGTGTTACTTCCCGGTGTGGATGGGCTAGAGGTCTGTCGAATGTTAAAAAGGAATCCCACGACTGCAGACATTCCCGTGATTATGCTGACTGCAAAAGGGGAGAAGACTGACAGAATTGTAGGCTTGGAATTGGGTGCAGATGACTATGTAACCAAACCTTTTAGTCCCAGAGAAGTAGTGCTGAGGATACGTGCTGTCCAGCGTCGTATGGAAGAGGCACGGACTAGCGCGGCAGTGAAACAGCTAAGGATTCACGATTTAGTGATAGATTTGGACAAGCATCAAGTGTTCAACAGTGGACAGAAATTAGATTTGACTGCCACTGAATTCAAACTCCTTACACTCCTGGCGGGTGCCCCCGGGCGTGTCTTCACACGTGATCTTTTGATGAATGAACTTTGGGGGGACAACTACTTTGCCGTGGATCGCACGGTAGACACTCACATCAGTCGTCTGAGACGCAAATTAGGCCATCTAAGCGATGCTATCGAGACCGTGCGCGGAGTGGGCTACCGCTTCAAAGAATAACGCATATTCATTTTACTTGATCGACTACGTTGGGTTGTATTAACTATCCGTGATGCAGATGGATCGTGCGCGACTATTTCTAGCAGCGCATCCAATCCTCAGTTCTTGGTTCTGGAGAGCCTTCAATCCACTACGAACTTGCAGACATTGCTTTATCGCCTACAGGGGAAACGCATCTAATTTAGAGGATGTCTCATGGCGGCAGAATTTACGATTAATGTTGGGTTTCACTCATATTTTTGGCATGTTCATGCAAAGTGGGAACTCGGAAACGCCTCTAAGATTAACAATCATTAACGAATTTCGTTCAACCCAACCTACGACCGCTAAAAAATTATCACAAACTTGGCTTGATTTGCTTTTTTGTCAGGCAGAAAATTTAGATGCGTTTCCCCTGTTATCACCTACCTTCCTAATTGACTTTCCCAAAGACTACTAAAAAAGTTGAACGAGCCTAGGTGCTGTTGAAGTTTATGTTTGGCGCGTGCATGATGTGAGCGAGGCGCCTATGAGTTGGCCCCCCCAACCCCTACGCATGTCGGCGTGTATCTGACCAGAGGACTTAGTCCTCTCGACCGTTCCTTCATCGGGTTGAGCTGTGTCCGCATGTCAAAATAAACATGCGGAGCACGTACAGAACACGTAGGGGCAGGGTTGTCCTGACTCATGGGGATCAAGTTAAGCGTTTTGGGTCGAAAGTCACGCGGATTCAATGTCTTAAACCGTTAATCTCCATGTAGACATGGACGATGGAATACCGACCTATTCATTGATGAGTGTGCCGCTGCAGATGACTCATGGCTCTGGCATCCGTAAGAGCCGGTGCGGTTGGAAAGGGATCTCTATCGCACTCACTGTCCGTTCGCTTGATCGCACCTACCGCATGAGGTGGGATAGAGATTTTGTCCATGCCCAATGGAGACTAAGTTAAGGGTTTTCCAACGGAAAATCCACCAGTACAAGAAGAACTCCCTTAAGTTGATCCTTATGGGGGCAGGGTTGTCCTGACTTAACACAAACTTGGTTGCTTTGCCCAATTTGCTTACGAGAGCTAGCCCAGTGGTGACTCCCATGATGTAATAATACCATTTCTCTACATTCACAGTGCATTAATAGCGTCAACCAAGTCTTTCGCATGCGGGGCAAGATGCCCCGCCTACGTAGAACGTGAACGGTATATTTCAGACATCATATGCACTGTTATTCAAGAGAAATGGTATAACCACGAAATATGCGCAGAACCTAGTCATATCGCAAAAAATGCCGCGACGCAACGATGTTTAAGTAAGCCTCGCGATTTTTGCTTTTTATTTATTTATCACTTCCAAAGTGGTATAATACGATTTGCGTGATGTCACCGCTTCCACCTCCAATTTCGCCATGGCAATAGTCTCTTGTCTGCGACTGAATCAAGATCAAGCCGATCCGAAAACCACGAAGAAGTCAAACCTACAAATAAAATGATAACCTCACGAGACCGGGACGATATCTTCATCTCCACGGTAATCAGACTTATCAAACGCAGAGCGATTTCCAACTTGCAAAAGGTTGTCGAAAAAACACATTCCGCGGATATTGCACGCTTGTTTCCGTACCTTCGCCCCAATGAAAAGTCTATCTTGTTTAGCCTGCTCATCGAACAGGGACAAATGGGTGAAGTGATGAGTGAACTGAATAGTGAGGACAGGAATATCTTTATTCAGGAGACTGACGCTGCCGTTTTGGCGGACATATTCCATAACATGCCACCCGATGATCTGGGATACATTCTGGCAGATTTACCCGAAGACAAAGCCCAACAACTCCTGAAACTCATAAAGGGCAAGACCTCGGAAGACGTGGAGCAACTATTGCAGTTTGAGGAAAAAACCGCGGGCTATATTATGACTCCCAACTTTCTCGCTTTGACAGAGGAAACGACAGCAGCGGCGGCGACGGAGCGTATTCGAGAACTAGTCGATATTGAGATGGTTTTCTACGTTTATGTGATTGATGATGAGTATCAACTCAAAGGTGTCATATCCCTTAGACAGCTTGTCGCAACCAAACCTGACACGCCATTAAAGGATTTGATGACTACACGAGTTTTTTCGGTACATCCCGGGACCCCACAAGAGGATGTTGCGCATGTTGTAGCTCGTTACAACCTACTCGCTGTTCCAGTGGTCGATGACAGTGTGAAGTTAATCGGAATTGTAACGATTGATGATGTGATTGACGTTATTCGAGAGGAAAACACAGAGGATATGTTAAAAATGGCGGGCACGGGCGATGTTGATATCGCATCGAAGGCTATATTCAAAAATACACGTGCGCGACTGCCTTGGTTGTTAGCAAGTTTTGGCGGTGGATTAATCGCTGTCTACGTTATTGGAATTTTCGAGGTTCAGTTGAACAGACTCGCCGCATTGGCTGCGTTTATTCCGATTATCATTGGAATGGGTGGCAACATCGGTACCCAGTCATCAACGATTATCGTTCGCGGGCTTGCAACTGGGGAGATTGACCTCAAGGAAACCTGGAAAGTTCTTTGGCGAGAGATTGCAACCGGTGCTTCACTCGGGGGTGTTTACGGAATCTTGCTTGGCACCTTTGCTAAATTTCGGTTTTCGAAAGTAGAAATTGGCGGACTACAATTGGCTTGGGAATTCCCTGTTGTTGTCGCGTTGGCAATTTGTGTCAATATGCTGATTGCTGCCACGATCGGTACTCTTATCCCGATGTTTTTTAAACGAATGCAGGTTGATCCGGCTATTGCAACCGGACCATTTGTTACGACCTCAATCGACGTATTTGGCATTCTGACTTACTTTGCAATTGCACGGTTACTACTCTTTTGATTATAGTCATCTATCCTACACTCCGCACCTTGTAAGTGCTAATTTGGGTATTTTTTGGTATCGTTCCAGCGACTAATGGTGATAGCATATACTGTATTCGAATAAAATATTACGTACTATATATTGAAATTACAATGCAAGACTGATACGAACATCACCCATAAAGTAACACTCGCCAAAAGCTAGTTATAGGGCGAAAAACGAGGGTTTACTGACATAAGAATTGTACCACCAGGAATAATGGTATAATACCCACATTGCGCTCCTCTGGAGCGAGTTACTTGTGGAAAGAATTATTCCCTGAGGGATAATAGGGGCTACCAATAAATTCTGTAAACCTGAAAAATAGGTGCGGAGAGTAGAATCTATAGTCTGTTTTCACATATTGCGGTCTACCGAAAAGCGAACAACTCGTTGGTGCGAAGTAGAAACAATGGGGATGGGAGATTTTATCGTTGAAATTTGTTACGGCAAACCAATTGTATGGTCGATGCATCCTCAGCGCAAAAAGTCGCGATCGAGGGATCGCTCCGACTAGCCGAACAAAGTCAGTCCTATATTGTAAACTTCTCAGTCGTATGGAGTTGAAGGTGGAACAGGTGGGATGGTATAGACGGGATTTCCAAGGAAGTAAGCGCTAAAAATGAACATGAGCTTGCCAGATGGACGCGATGGACGGAAAATCATCAGCGACCTAGCTAACCACTTTTTGTTGAGACCGGAGCAACCTAGAGCTAAGAACGTCGGGATATACGATACCTTTGATTGGCGATTATTTGAAAAATCTCTTGTGTTGTATAGTTCCGAGGGTGAACTGATTTTGCACCGGTTGTCCGATTATAAGATTGTTCAGTGCACTAAAGTGAGTTCAATTCCCAATTTTGTGTGGGATTTTCCGGAAGGTGATTTGAAAACACTGCTTGCTCCCATTCTTGAAGTGCGTAGGTTGCTGAACCTTGCCGAAATACATTCTCAATCCACTATCTACCGCATTTTGAACAAAGAGCAAAAAACTGTGGTTCGACTCAGGTATGAAGAAATCCGTCGAGTTAATCAAGCGCGGAAACCGATGTTCCGTGCCCATCTTCACGTTGATCCGATTAGGGGGTATCCGAGATATTATCGAAAGACTATAGGGCGGCTTGGGAAATTGGGCTTTGTGCAAGTCGAACCAGAGACGATATACTTTGAGGCATTGAAAGAGCGCAATAAAACTCCCGGCAAATATTCCTCTAAATTGAAGTTACAACTCCAGCCTGAGATGCGTTCAGATGAAGCTGCGAAGATTATCTTGCGTTCCCTATTTAGAATTATGAAAGTCAATGGAACTTATATTGGGAAGGATCTTGACACAGAGTTCTTACACGATTTTCGGGTCGCCGTTCGACGAACTCGCGTTGCGTTAAGTCAAATCAAGGGGGTTTTCCCAGCAGACACCAGCAAGAAATTTCAGAGAGATTTTGCTAATTTGGGGAAACTCTCGAATGAGCTGCGGGATTTGGACGTTTATCTCCTGAAAGAGAATACCTACAAGAAAATGTTGCCCGATAGTTTGCGCGATGAGATTAATCCCTTGTTCGAGTTTCTAAAAAACAAGCGATCGAGAGTATTAGAGGATGTTAAAAACGGTTTGTCCTCCCGCGAATCTACCAAAGTTTTTCGGACGTGGGAAACCTTCTTAGGTGAGCCACCGGAAGGCTCCCCCACCGCACCGAATGCAGAAGTTCCGATCGTTAAACTTGCCTGCAAAAGAATCCGTAAGAGGTACACCGAGATTCTGAGTACCGGTGCTCAGATCCTTGAGGCAGCCAACGATGAAAAGTTACATGCCTTGAGAATTGAATGTAAAAAACTTCGGTATTTGATGGAGTTCTTTTCAAGTCTATTTCCTGACAAGAAAATTTCGACCTTGATCAAAGAGTTGAAGGGTTTGCAAGATAATTTAGGTAACTTCAACGATCTGTATGTTCAACAAGCATATCTTCTGAAAACTGTCGATGAGTTGCCGCTATCCGACGATCAAGCTAAAAAGACGACACTGGCAATTGGGAGTTTAATTGGAAACCTAGAGGAACGGACTCAGATGGTGAAGGGTTCTTTTTCTGAGATATTCGCCAGATTTGCATCGCCTACACATAGAGGGTTATACCATGAGTTGTTCGTTACAACAAAGGGTAAGGCAGGTCCATGAAAATCTTGGCTATATACAGTAATAAAGGAGGAGTTGGAAAGACGACAGCCGCAGTCAATCTGTCTTTCTTGGCGGCAGAAGCGGGACTAAAAACCCTTGTGTGCGATCTTGACCCACAAAGTTCGGCGAGCTACTACTTTCGGGTCAAGCCAAAGTTGAGGGCAAACGCGAAGGGATTCCACAAGGGAGGAAAAAACATCAATAAAAGCATAAAGGGCACGGATTATGAGAACCTAGACATACTGCCAGCGGATTTTACACATCGAAATCTCGCCGCTACTTTCAATAAATTAAAACGACGGAAACGACGGTTAAATCGAATTTTAGATCCGCTCCGCGCCGAATACAACTTGATTGTGTTGGATTGCCCTCCATCAATCAGCCTTTTGGCGGAGAATATCTTTAATGTTGCCGATTACCTTCTTGTGCCCGTGATTCCGACAACACTGTGCCTTCGGACGCACCTTCAGTTGCTATCGTTCCTCAAAAAGAAGAAATACGACACGAACAAAGTTTATGCATTTTTCTCGTTGGTTGACAGGCGCAAGAAAATGCACAAGGAATTGATAGCAACTATCTCGCGAGAATTCAAAGGCACTCTACACAAATCAATCCCTTCGCTATCAAACATTGAAAGAATGGGGATTAAAAGAGAACCGGTCCCGGCTTTCTCGCCAACTTCGCAGGCGGCAAAATCTTACCGGGAGTTGTGGCAGGAAGTGAAAGCGACTCTGCTGGATTAGACGGAATTCTCGTGACAGGTTCACGCGCAAATGGTTTCTATCGAATCATCTGATTCTACTTAAACAGAGCTTGCCGAATCTGTCGCACAGATTGACGAAGGCGATTTTCATTTTCAACGAGTGCAATTCGAACGTAACCTTCGCCATTGTGCCCAAACCCCGCCCCGGGCGACACGCAAACCTCCGCATCGTCGAGCAACTTCATTGCAAAATCCATTGAACCCAAATGACGATAGGGTTCAGGAATCGGTGCCCAAACGAACATGGTTCCTTTCGGCTTTTGTACTTTCCAACCAATCCGGTTTAATCCATCAACCAGTACGTCTCGGCGACGCCGATATATCTCGGCGTTTTCCTTGACTACATCTGGTGGAGTCCTTAGAGCCATAATGGAGGCTACTTGAATTGGAGCGAAAATTCCGTAGTCGTAATATCCTTTAATTCGCGCTAAAGCCTCAATGATATCGCGATTACCAACCGCAAATCCACACCGCCAACCCGCCATATTGTAGGATTTCGATAGGGAGATAAACTCCACGCCGATTTCCTTTGCTCCCTTCGCTTGCAGTAAACTCGGCGCTTTGTAGCCATCAAAAACGATGTCAGCATAAGCAAGATCGTGGACTAGGGCAATTTCGTGCTTTTTGGCAAAGTGGACAATCTCCTCGAAGAACGACAGGTCTACCACTGCCCCCGTGGGGTTGTGAGGAAAGCTGAGGATAAGCACTTTGGGGCGAGGCCAAATGTCTCTTGCAATCTCCGCAAGGTTGGGAACAAACTCATCCTCTTCACGCAATGGAATGCTGACTACGCTTCCGCCGGCAAGAGCAATGCTGTAGATGTGGATTGGAAAGGTAGGATTTGGAACCAGGGCGAGGTCACCCTGATCTATCAATGCCAGAGCTAAGTGGGAGAGCCCCTCTTTTGTACCAATTACGGCAATTGCCTCATGTTCAGGATCGATTTCCACACCAAATCGTCGTTCGTAATGCCAAGCAACTTCACGTCGCAGATTGAAAATCCCCCGTGATATCGAATAACGATGGTGTCGTGGCTCTCGTGCGGCCTCACATAGTTTGTCTATGATGTGTTTTGGGGTTGGTTCGCTCGGATTTCCCATACCCAGATCGATGACATCAATGCCTTGTCGCCGTCTTTCATGTGTCAACTGCTTAAGTTTGCCAAACATGTAAGGCGGCAATCGATTTAGTCGTTTCGATAGGAAATTCATGGTCTGTATCCAAATGGTACAGCTTGGGGCGTTTCCTTAATCAGCTGCGTATCGGTATTGCTACGCTACCAGCCGCCGCTTTGTGCGCGAATCGTGTGGTTTCGGGAAGCCGAAAGGTCTTGCAGCATCTCAGCGTCAATCCGATGGCCGAATCCAGTGAAATCCGATGACCAGTTGAGACGTATACGACGCTGGTATCACGTCTTGTGCGGACCGCCGCTCCAATCACCTCGCCTTTGTCCCACAGATATTCGTGGGAACCCTTCTGACTATCGGGTTCTTTGTGTTTACCGCATAAGCGTGATTTTGCACAGCCGATTGCAGGTGTGTCCAATATCAGGCCCAAATGGCAGGCAAGTCCAAATCGTCTCGGATGAGCAAGCCCTTGACCATCGGCAATGAGGAGATCTGGCTCTGTTTTTAGCTGGTCAAAGGCTTTAAGAAGTGGTGGAGTTTCGCGGAATGACAACAGACCCGGAATATATGGAAACCCAACAGGACTTTCTACAATAGCCCCGTCAATGGGCTCTAATCCAGGAAAATCTAATACAACCACCGACGCACTGGCAAGATTTTCTTTAATACCGATGTCAACGCCCGCAACCGTTTGGACATCCGCCAATTCGTCGGTGTGTATTACTAACTGGCGCAGCCTGTTTTGAATGTTACGTGCTTCTTCTGGCGAAACATCCCATGAGTGAAGTTGGCGGTACTGCATTTAGGAGTTATAGTTACGTTGCGGCAGTCTGCCTCCTCTCCATTTTGGGGAATGTCTGTTGAGTGGTGTAAGGCGACGAAATGGATAAAACAATATCCAACGCTAGGAATCAAGCGTCTTCGCTACCTTCTGTTTCATCCTACTCTTCGACATTAATTGGAGACCTGCGAAAATTGATGTCAAAAATACATATCCGCCAGCAATACCCATAAGTGAACAAGCAACCCCGAGAACAAATTCAATTCCATTAAACATTAGGTGTTTCTCCTACATTAAAATATATAAAATATCTGAAATCTTGGCGGTGTAACTACATCGTGAAAAGATATACGACAAATTATAAACTAGGTTTCAGCAGATACGGGCGCGTTTCAATTATTGGCTTCCGCAAGATGAATGCCAAATCGTACAAACCTTTAAAATTCACGATATAGCTGGAATGGAAGCAAAATCTCGATTGAAGTTTGCTACGGACGTGTATTCTCACAGCCACACTTTTGCGTGTCCGAGGATGGCAGTGTCGTGGCTGTTACACACTTCGTGTGGGCATGACAAGAGGGCGGGTTGAGTTTCTAGCCGATTTCTACTAATTCGAGTGTGATTCCATCAGGGTCGACGAAATAAACGCATTTCACAATTGTACCAGGATCGGTTCCCGTGATTACCGGTTCCGACTTGAATTGCACACCTTTGCGTCGAAAATTTTGGTATGCGGCATCCACATTATTGACAACAAAAGCGATGTGGGCGCTTCCCGTGTCACAGGTGCGTGTTCTCAGTGGTTCTCCGATTGGTGAAAGATACTGAACAAGTTCTATTAGGGCACCGTGTACACTCAGAAAAGCAATTCGCAACCTGGCATCAGATATACCCGTTACACTGTGTTCGAGAGATTCCTGTATAACCACATCGGAGAGCACTTCAGCGTTTAGAATTTCTGTGTAGAAGTTTAGCGACCTGTCCATGTCACTGACAGTGAGGCTGAAATGGTGGACGTCTTTAATCATTGCACACCTAGTTGCGATTCAGCGTCAGATTTCGTCGGGAGCGCTTACCGTTGCCGTTTCAATCAAGTCGTAGATTATCTCCGGCACCAAACTATTGATTGAAGCACCACGCTGGAGGTGCGCGCGGATAGCAGTTGAGGAAACATCGGAATAAGCGTTGGACAATTCGATTATCTTGACATTGCACGCGTAACGCCTAAGTTCCGGTTTCGAAAGGAATTTTCGAATCGCATCTGCGTTGTATTCTTTACGGTTTGCGGTGATGAAACCACATTGATCAAAGAGGAGTCTTAATTCGGCGTGTATGTTGGTGTAATATTTGGAATCAAAAAGTCGAATCAAAGTATCAAAACCGGTTATGAAAACGCACGAAGTTCGCGGCGGATATATTGTTTTAATGGCTTTAATCTTATCAACGAAGCGTCCATGACTACAAGCCGCTACCGAGAAGCCGACTTGCTGCAACGCATATCTCTTGAGCATGAAGAGCCGATCTGCTAGAGAAAATCCGAACACACGTTTATCCACGTTTGATTTGGCCAAACACAGGAGAATCTCTTCAAGATTGAATTGTTTTTGAGATTTCTCTATCATTTTTACGTGGGCTACGGTAAGAGGATTGAAGGAACCTGAGAATATACCTAGTCGTTGGCCTTGGGTTTGTATGTGCCTGGAGGCTCGATGCACGAGTGCGACTTCCGGGTTGCCATCGGGATCGAGCCGGTCGATTCTGGCGCTGAGGTCGCGGTATTCATCTGTCAGTTGCAGTTCTTGAGCGAGATTCACGCATAGATTCCTTGTAAGTGCTTAGTGGCTAGTGATTAGTGGTCAGTTAAACCCCCAGAGCCGTAGGACGGGCAATGAATGAGATCTCTATGGGAACTCTATCGCCTTCCTTAATCAGTCAGTTGATCGCTCGCTATCCACTCGCTTGATCCTACTACAAACCGAAAAATGAGCATCCACACGAGATCCGCCTAGAAAAAGGGAAAAAAGCAGTCTAGATTCACAGTGATCGACTCCAGAAATCAAGGGACTAAACAGTTACGATTCCTTAAAAATGTAGGCGTAACAACATCGTCGTATTAGAACACAGAGCACAGTTCATTGCCAAAAACTGACCAATAAGGATTCTAATGTTTCAGCATTCTAGCAAGCGTACGGAAAGGTGTCAACGCAAAATGGGGGTTGACATGTCGCAAATAACATTGCGATAATGAGAGGGTGTAAGCGCGCGAATCCCCGACCGAGTTATGCAGCGCTTTCGATATCAAAATCCCGTCATACTTGAGTCGACGCGACTCGCTGGGTCGTTGGCTCGCACACCGTCTACTTTAACCTTAATTCGTGGTCCGCATGTATTTTCTATGCGATTGCTAACGATTTATCGGCGCGCTTACTGAATCAATAGCGATACATCGGGCATTCTTGGGTGCGGCGTGGTATGAAATCATAGCGTGAAAAATTTATGCCTTGCAAGATTCTTATCGTAGAAGATGATCGTAACATTATAGAACTGTTAACGTATAACTTGGAACAATCGGGTTTTGACGTGCACGCAGTCTTTGATGGCGCGGCTGCGCTTAAACACGCGGCAGCGGAAATGCCCAACCTTATTATCTTGGATTTATTGCTTCCGGAAATAGATGGGCTTGAGGTGTGCCGTTTGCTCAAGCGCGATCAACGAACAGCGGCGATTCCGGTAATCATGTTGACGGCAAAAGGCGAGGAGATAGATCGCATTGTCGGGCTTGAGTTGGGAGCCGACGATTACATCGCTAAGCCGTTTAGCCCGCGAGAAGTCGTGTTGCGGGTGCGCGCGGTGTTGCGACGTATCGCCTCCCGAACCGATGAATCCGCAAAGCAGATAAGGGTGCACGGTTTGACATTAAATCTGGACAAGCATTTGGTACACAGTGCGGAAGGTGAAATAGATCTTACAGCCACGGAGTTCAAAATGCTGACACTGTTTGCACAAGCACCTGGCCGTGTGTTCACGAGAAGTGTACTGATGGATGTGATTTGGGGACAGGAATATTATGGAGTTGACCGCACCGTGGATACGCATGTCAGCCGCCTGCGCCGAAAGTTAGGACGCTTGGGGGAGCATATCGAAACAGTTCATGGGGTGGGATACAGGTTCATGGGGTAGAAGCGTCAGAATTGGAAACACTTTTCTTAATGGCCGAAGTTATCTAATCGCACCCGTGCACAAGGCATATTGGGGAGGAACCCATCAATCGGTCGTTTACGTGTGCCGAAGGATGTCGCCTTTCACCAAGTAATAAACTTCTTCGCTGATGTTAGCCGCCAAATCACCGATTCGTTCTAGGTGACGAAAGAGCAATAAAATACTGATGCCTGGACGCACTAGTGCCGAATCTTCGGAAAGGCGAAGCAAAAGTTCTTGGACAGTATGTTTATAGATTTCATCCACTTGATCGTCCCGTTCTCGCACTGCCTCGGCTAAGACTGCATCTCGATTTACGAAAGCGTCGAGAGCATCTTTTGCCATTTCACGAACAATAGTCGCAACACGAGGCAAGTCGATAAAAGGTTTAACGGGCGGATATTCAAGTAACTCAAGACTGCGTTGAGCAACATTAACCGCTTTGTCGGCCATCCGCTCGACATCATGATTAATCTTGAACACCATGCTTAAAAGTCGCAGATCCGATGCCGCAGGCTGATGGCGCGCTATGAATCGGATACAAGATTCCTCAATCTCATTCTCAAGCGTGTTGACTTGATCATCACCCTGAATTACGGCCGACGCCAACTCGCCATCTCGGTTTAACACGGAATCAACGGCATCATGCAGCATGCTTTCCGCCATCCCTCCCATTCTTAGTAATTCCTGTTGAATCTCTTTTAGTTCTACCTCGAAATGACGTCGCATTTATGCCCCTTCCTCATAGGATCCCGGTGTTGTAATCTGTTGGGTGTTTCACCCACATTGCCAAGCCCAAAAGGCCAACCAATCCGCTAACCAAATTTCCCGGTCACATAGGCTTCGGTACGATGGTCGCCGGGGTTTGTGAAAATCTTATCGGTTAGTCCAAACTCAATCAATTCCCCAAGGTAGAGAAACGCGGTATAGTGCGAAACGCGCGCGGCTTGTTGCATGTTGTGCGTCACAATCAGAACAGTGTAACTATCCTTTAATTCCAGGATCAATTCTTCAATCTTTGCAGTAGCGATTGGATCGAGTGCCGAACACGGTTCGTCAAGTAGGAGTACTTCAGGTTCGATCGCCAATGTTCTCGCGATACAGAGCCGTTGTTGCTGTCCGCCCGAAAGAGCATAAGCGTTATCTCTCAACTTGTCCTTGACCTCGTCCCATAGTGCGGCTTTCTGAAGACTGTCCTCAACAATGGCGTCAAGTTGATCTCGGTTACGAATACCCGAAATCCTCGGACCGTATGCGATGTTATCGTATATTGATTTAGGAAACGGGTTCTGCTTTTGGAAAACCATGCCCAGCCGTAAACGCACTTCGACCGGATCAATAGTAGTAGAATAGAGGTCTTCCTCTTCCAAGAGAATCTTTCCTGTTAATCTGAAGGAGGGGATAAAATCGTTCATACGGTTGAAACAGCGGATTAGTGTACTTTTGCCACAACCGGAGGGGCCAATCAAAGCAGTTACTCTGTTCCGTTCAACATCAAACGATATGTTACTTAGAACCTGCGCCTCACCGTACCAAGCGTTGAGATCATGAACACTTAGAACCAAATCGAATTTACTTTTTGCCTGCTGCTTCATACTGACCTCATTGATACTGTTTTTGGTAGCGGTTACGCAAGAAAATTGCGAGTGCGTTCAAGAGGAGTGTTACCAACAAAAGAACAACAATGCCGGCAGCCGCGTTGATGTGAAACCCATGTTGCGGACGAGACACCCAATTGAAGATTTGAATCGGCAATGCAGTAAACGGAGATAGTACTCCATCGGGTACGAATGCAACGTAGGTCAATGCACCAATCGTGATTAATGGCGCGGTTTCCCCGATGGCACGAGAAACTGCCAGTATTATGCCGGTTAGAATGCCGGGAAACGCCAATGGTAATACATGGTCCTTTGTCGTCTGCCACTGTGTGGCGCCGAGTGCATAGGCAGCCTCCCGGATCGTGCTTGGAACCGCTCGGATTGCCTCCCGAGAAGCGATAATAACGATTGGGAGTACGAGTAGAGCCAATGTCAACGCCCCCGCTAAAAGGCTCCTTTCCAAACGCATTGCACGAACGAACAGTTCCAGTCCCAAAAGTCCGTAAATTATTGACGGAACGCCCGCTAGATTCGCTACATTCACCTCAATGATGCGGCTCAACCGGCTCGACTGATTGGTATATTCTTCAAGGTATACTGCAGCCGCAATGCCTATCGGTACGGCGACCACTGCAGTCAAGGTAATCAAGTATACGCTACCTACGAGAGCGGAAAAGATACCAGCTTCCGCCGGCTTACGCGAGGGAAAGCTTGTCAGGAATTTCCAGTCAATCCGCGGCACCCCATCAACGAGTGCATCAGCAATGAGTGCTCCTAGTGTAGCCAGTGCAATCACAACGCCAACTACCGCGACAACCTGGAAGAGACCGTCGCCTAATTTTTGTCGCCTAAGCAGTTTTCGAGTATGTGCTGTCGAAATCATTCGTACTGCTCCCGGAACCGTCGACGCAAAAAGTCGCCAACGAGGTTGAGTGCAAAGGTTGATAGAAATAGGAGCATGCCGACCGCAAAAATAGTCCGGAATCCCAGTGTTCCGGTCGGTGTATCTCCCAAGCTGATCTGAACAATGTAGGTCGTCATCGTCTCAATCGGCACCAAGGGATTAAACGTTAAGGTTGGCCTCTGCCCTGCCGCGATTGCCACGAGCATGGTTTCGCCAATCGCACGCGAGATCGCAATAACAAAAGATGCAGTAATTCCCGAGAACGCCGCCGGTACGACGACCTGCCATGCCGTCTGCAGCCGTGAAGACCCGAGCGCATACGCGGCTTCACGTAAACCGCGCGGCACTGCATACATAGCGTCTTCGCTTAATGACGAGACTAATGGTATGATCATGATTCCCATCACAATGCCTGGGGAAAGGGCGTTGAATCCACCAAGACCGGGAATCAGTTTTTGTAGCAGTGGCGTCACGAATAGAAGTGCAAAATAGCCGTAGACAATTGTCGGGACACCAGCCAGAATCTCTAGTATCGGTTTTAAGATCTGACGAAGTCGGACAGGAGCATACTCGCTTAAGAAGATTGCAGTCAGTATTCCCAAGGGACCGGCGACTAGGATTGCAATCCCAGAGGTAAGCGCAGTTCCCGCTACAAGAGGAAGTACGCCAAAATGTTTCTTCTGGAAAAGGGGGGTCCACTCTTTGTCCGTGAAAAACTCAATGAAAAACTCAATGCCAGACACCTCTTTAACGACAGGCCCCTCCGTAAAGAATCCGATTGTCTCAAACAGAAGTACGCCAATAATGCCTACGGTAGTAAGAATTGAAAGCATTCCACAGGCTAAAAGGGCGGTTTCTATGAACTTTTCTCCTTTTCTGGATTTTCTTGGTTGATTCATGTTAGAAATCCTTGGGCGTCTGACATGCGTGTCTGGAATCCGCGGATTAACCGCATGGCATCAAATCTATTCCGAACCTTGACCAAGCAGTTCCTCAACCGAAACACCTGTCTTAGCGCCTTTACCCTCAAACACAGAGCCCGTCACGCGTTTTTGGAAGCGTTCCAAGGCGAGTTGATATGCCTCATCAGGTAGTGGAATGTAGCCCACTTCTGTCGTTAAGACATTTGCGTGTTCGAGATAAAACTCGATAAATTGTTCAACTTCGGGACGCTCCGCCGACTTCTTGCTCACATAGATGAATACCGGGCGGGAAAGGGGCTGGTAGGTGGAATTCTTGACCGTTTCAAGCGAAGGAAAAATCGGACCATCGCCGTTTTCCGCTTTGCCATCATCTATGGGTACGAGTTTCAATAAATCTTTATTTTCTTCATAGTATGCTAATCCAAAGAATCCTAGCCCATGCAGGTCGTTCGAGACGGCTTGAACAAGAACGTTGTCATCTTCACTAGCCACAAAGTCTCCACGGCTTGCACCTTCTGCCCCGTTGATTGCTTTCGTGAAATAGTCATAGGTACCGGAATCAACCCCGGGACCTGCCAACGAAAACTTCTTGTCCGGCCAATCAGCTCGAATTTGATTCCAATGAGTTATCTTGCTTTGTGCTTCAGGTTCCCACAACGTTCTTAGTTCATCCACAGTGAAATAATCTACCCAGTCGTTTTTCGGATGCACGATGACTGCTAACCCATCATACGCGACAGGCAACTCAATATATTCGATACCGTTTTTCGCGCACAATTCGACTTCGCTCGGCTTAATAGGGCGCGAAGCATCAGAGATATCGATTTCGCCGCGGCCAAATTTCTTGAAACCACCACCAGTGCCGGAAATTCCTACCGTGACTCTAAATTTGCGGTTCTCCTTTTGGAACTCTTCGGCTACCGCTTCCGTAATTGGATAAACCGTACTTGAGCCATCTACCCTGATTAACTTGGCTGAATATGCTGAACTAGCAACAAATGCACCGACGAAGAGAACAACTAGTGTCGTTAAGGTGAATCGGTAAAGCATTATAAACTCCTTATGAATTAAGTGTTGAATGGATTGCCACACATCATTCGCCTTTATTGAAGATTGCATCTTCCATACATTCCGATAGTAATCTTTTTGGCTAGTCGCATCGGCAATTTCCACAAAATGACTTTTATTATATCACAAGAGCATCACGGATTTATCAAAAATCGTGTTCGGAACACTGTTCTGAAGACAACAACAGCTAGAACCGTGCCGATAACCTGCATCACGATGAAAACCAGTCCGTCTGTAGGTTTTACGCCTGCCGCCGAGTACGTGAGCATTCGCGCAAGTGTGACCTGTGGATTAGCAAACATTGTGCTTGACGTGGCAATTAACTGGCCTCCGACCAGTAATCCCACAACTATTGATATCTTATTTGAACGACGTTGAACCAGCAAAAGAATCGTGAGAATGAGAACAAACGTGCAAATAATCTCCGAGAAATAACTTCCGCCTAGGCGGGTGACCTCAGAGATAGCAACGAAACGTGGCATTTCATGATAGAACATCAAATGCGAAAAAATCGTTCCTGTCAAGCCGCCGGCTATTTGCGCGACAATGTAAAGAGCCGCTCGTTTCAAACTCATCGTACCGCAGATAACCGTGGCTAAGGTCACTGCCGGGTTGAAATGTGCACCGCTCACAGGCCCAAACGTCTCAATTAGAGCAAACAGGATGGTACCTACACCAAGGGCATCCGCCAATACCGCAAGACCAATCCCGGCGTTCAAAACCCGATTAAAAAGTATAATCGGTGAAATGGCAGCCATCACCAGAAATAACGAACCAAGATATTCACTTAGAATTTGTGCAGTGATTGAGTATTCGGCTCGTTTTTCCGACATTGTGATACACACTCCACCGCGATAGAGATCTCTGAGCGTAATGTAGGAGCCATCTCCAGGTCGCGATTTCCTTTTGGCGCGTAAGTTCCAGACTGAACTAAACAACTACGAAAAGAGCATTATACTTTGCGTTGGGTATTATTGCGCTTTCTTTCCCGGTAATTACTATTTGTAATAGTGATTGTAGGGTGGGCACTGCCCACCATTCCGATCAATTTGGGATAAATGGTTGGCTCTCCTGGCGCGCAACGTGACCGCGCTGATGGTGGGCAGGGGATTTCTATGGCACTCCTTATCCAGTCGTTTGATCCCACCCTACAACTACCGCCAGACGCTTGAAAATACGCAATTTCCAGCGGTGTGTAATATACATCCAATAAGCATTTCAATTCGTCCGCAACTGAAATACGATAGGAAGTTCTAATCGGAGCATCGAACCGTTCTGATCCTCTGGAAATGGTGGAAACGGAATCGCGTTTCGGACTGCGGCTAATGCAGCATTGTCGAGTGATTTGGAACCGGAAGACGCCACAACTTTGGCGTGTTGAATCGTGCCATCGCGAAGAAGTGTAAAGCGCACTTTCGTAGTTGCACCGTCCTCTGCATTCCTCACAGCTGGCGGAAAGCGCTGCGCTCGTTTTATCTTTTCTCTAACCTGTTTCAAAAACTCCGTGAAGGAACCTCTAGTATTACCTAAATCTGCCGAAAAAGTATCGACCGATTCTGGGCTGAATGCGATTTCCGAGAACGATTGGGATTCATCAAATTTGCTGATGATTGGAGTTGTGTCAAACTTCGGCGGTTCAAATTTGGGAGCAACCGTAGCCACGGTAGCTTGGCGTTTCTCGAACAACGAACCTCTGTCCAAGCCTACACTGCTGGGTCCATCCGTAGTCGCCAAAGAAAGATTTCCTGCTGGAAGAGTAAATCGCTCGTTTCCGATGGTCAGCCGTGCACTTGTAGCAATCGGCTGAGTCCGCGGGGCAGCAAGAGGGCGCAACTTCGGGGCTTCGGATTGACGTTGCTTTGGTTCACGTTTGATGACTCGCTTGTCGGGAATCGCTTCCATCATGTCCGCTACCATGGAGTCGTCTTGCACGGCGATTTCTCGCACAACGTAGATTCCCGCTACAAATATTGCTACACCGTGGAGTGCTAGTGATACCAGTGCGGAAACACGCCGTTGTGACGCATTTTTTCCTTTTGCACCTGTACGTGGCGACGTATTCCGAATCTGTGTAACGGCTTCCTTGTATTCTGATGAGCTTCCCATTGATGATGGTTGCTTGCTTGCCACATCAGAGACCGGTAAACCTGCGGCCTCTCGCCTCGCACGTAGCATTTTCTTATACTGCTTTCTTTTTCTGAATGCTTGATACATTGATGCACCAGATGCCATGTCATCACTCCTTATAACTGAGTAGTTTGTAACGCCCATCTTTCTCGACAACCGAGCCGAGAATCTTCAGCGTTTTTTGTCGACCGGTCTTGTTCGTTATAGTTAATACCGTACCTCGTAACAATTGGAAATCTTTGTACTCTTCGGTTTTCTGTTCAAAACCAAGCTTGACAAATGTAAGGTTATTTTCTCCATAGTTCTTAACCAATCGCCGAACGGATCGGGAGGATTTTGTGTCCAGATTTGACCATGCAAAATCCTCCGGGTAATTATGCGGGGGGCCACTTGCCGGAAACGCGGGCCATATCCATGAGAGATATTCCTTACGGCTCACCCTCAATTGATGTAACTCGCCCGAGTCGCCTTGGTTTAACGCCTCTACAACTGCACGACCAATTTCAGTTGGTGAGTTGAAACTGTTTTTCCACTCTTTATGTTCGCAACCGATCAGGATGCTTGTCAGTAGCAAATAGATAAAAGAAATCCGCCATATCATAGCTATACCAACGTACGCGTGGTTCTTGTCGGGGCATGTGAGAAAAGAAAGTACGGGGCCGAAGTACGCTGATTTCAGGCCCCGTATACTTTCACGAGCGGCCGTTTCAGTGCATTTTTAATTCTGCGCAGTGGTTGTCCAACCCGCAGTCCAGTTATCGTTGGGATCCACGCCGCCGATGAAATTCACCGACGTAAAGAATCCATCGGAAGGCGGCCTAGCCACAGGGACCGAACCGTTCGTTGCGGGCGAACCGCTGCGTGGTCGGAAATCGGGGCTGTTCAGGTTGAACGGATTCGACAACATAGGGTTAACTTCGACATTGTAAAAGGACGGGTTTGATGCCCATGCGGTGTCATCAAAACCGTCGCTCTCTCCTGCAAAACTGCCGGGTTTGTTGCCAAAGAAGATGCTATTGCGCACTGAGAGTTTACCGCTATTGGCTTGTGCGTATGTTGCGGCGTGGTTGATGTCGAGACCCGATTTGTTAAATCCGGTTACGATGAAATTACGATATGTTCCTGCCGCTCCTTCGCGGATAAGCATACCGATGTCGCTTTCAGGACCGTTGGGGTCTCCAACAAGCGTTGCGTTGTAAACGGTCGCACTCGATCGTGGCAACGCTTCGTTGTTTTTGCTGCTGTTATCATTCTCGAATCCGTTATCAGCATCGTCTCCACGCTGCTGGACAACCCAAAACTGTCCTTTCCCGGTCCAACCATCAGTCCAGTCAAATGAATCGTCGCGCGAACCTGTAACGAGAGCGTATTTGATGTTCACGGTTCCGCCGAACATCTCAATGCCGTCATCTTGATTGAAGTGGACTTGGACGTGATCGACCACTGTACCGGCCCCTACTCCTTGGAATGCGATTCCGTTTAACTCATTGTCCGGGCTAAACTCAATGCCAGCCCATTCAACTCGCACATAACGGAGAACTCCGCTGCTGTCGTTAGGGTCATTTCCGCCGAATGCGCCCGTGTTTCCCTCACCCTGTGTTATTCCTTGGTTCGTGGGAGCACGTCCATTGATAATCAAACCACCCCACTGTCCACGCTGGTGTTGTCCCGGTAGGGCGTCGCTCGTAAAAACTATCGGACTGGCGGCAGTTCCTTCCGCCATCAACTTTCCGCCTTGCGCGATGACAAGTGCCCCGGTTGATGCGCCTTCGCCATAAATGATTGTACCGGCTTCAATTGTCAAGGTTGCGCCATCTTGGACAAACACAGCGCCACGAAGCAGATAGTCGTTGTCTGCCAACAATGTACGATCGCCAGTGATATTGCCTTCAAGAATGGCAACTTTCCGACCATCGGAGGTGGTGATGAATGTTTCTTGGAAAACGTCTCCTCCCTCCTCCTCATCACCGCAACCAAAAATAGTAAAACTAATTCCGATTACAACTGCAAGTGCAACATGCCGTAACATACTTCTACTCATTTTCTGAAACTCCTTTATTTTCAGTGATTTAAAGACTATAACTCACACCGAACGAGAAAGATCGCCCAGTGCGGTATCGAACATAGGTTTTGTCACCTTGTTTAAAGATGACATCGGGATCGAGCAGATTCTTGGCGGAGAGGCTCAACTGGTAATAGTCGGCAATGACTCTGCTGATAGTGGCATCTAGTTGAGAACGTGGCTGCTCGAAGACATCGGGAATACCATGATTACCTACCTCGGCAATGCGACGGCCGAAAACGTGGTATGCAATCGTACTGGAAATGCCAAGGTCTGAACTGTTGTAACCCAATGTTGCGTTGACAATGTAGGGCGACTGGCCCTGCAGTGCTCGTTCAGTAGAGGTCTGGATGCCAACATCGGGCAATTCAACTCGTGAAGAAATAAAAGCAACGTTGGTATTAATCGAGAAATCGCGTAGTCCTGAATAGAGCACGCTCAAATTCTGCCGCAATTCCATTTCAAGGCCATAGTTATTTGCGCCCAACGCATTGTCGTAAGTAATACGGACCTCTGCCTGCGGCTCGACAATCTGTTCAATCGGCTTATGAAATCTCTTGTAAAAGGCGCTAATGGCGATTACGCCTCCCAACTCGGGGAAGACTTCCCACCGAAAATCGTAGTTTTGTATCTGGGTGCGCTCTAGGTCAGGATTGCCGAATTCCGTCCTTCCACCCACAAAATCCGTGAATTCGAAGGGTGCCAATTCGCGGAGATCGGGCCGCGTTATAGTGCGGGACCCAGCAAATCGGACGTTCATTCGTTCGGTTAAACGATACGTTAAATTCACACTTGGTAGGAGGTCGAGCGTTTCCAAATCGGCAAGGATTGGTGGAGCATTGGCGAAGAACGGATTGAATGTCGTGACGTTTTGGTCGGAAACTTCTAGTCGTAGTCCGGTCGCCAAGCGCCATCTTGAAGACACCGGCAAATCGACCATCACGTAGTTAGCCACTACGCGGTCAGAGGCGAGATAGTTGTCATTTGCCCGTGTTGATTCGGTAAGTTCAAATCTCCGGGGAGCAATGTTCTCCACCTTGAAGAGTTGCTCGGCTGGATTAGAAAGGTCGACAAATCGGTCGATGTTGTCGGACGGTAGAAATCGAAATCGGCGTGCATCGAAAGTACGGTTTCTATCTCGCCACAACACTCCAAATTTGAACAACCCTTCGGCTCGGAACGGCACCTTCCAATCGACGCGACCACTGTACTGATCGTCTACCAAGTCAAAAAAGAACCGACTGCCACTATGTGTTACATCACGAAAGACGAAGGTTCCGTCGCCACGATCTTCGTAAATCATTTCACGATTATCGGGCTCGCCACGTGCCGCACGGGCATATGTTAGTCGCCAATCCATTGATATGTCAGGTTTGTCGTCGCTTTCAAGATCAACTTCTCCGAGGTCAAAGTCGTGTTGGCCGCCGAGTTGACTAGAGAAAAGTTGTCGCTCTACATACCGAAGACGACCACTCCGCATGTCCGTATTTCGATCATCGTTGAATCCCTCCCATATCCGCGTTTCATCGTCGCCGATATGTGTAAAGAGTGTCTGTAAACTCACCTTTTGGGTCGGAGAAAAGCGCATACTCGCGTTGAGAACGCTCCCCCAGTTCACTTCATGAGAACTCTTTTCGGCTTGATAGGTTACCACCGGGGATAATTCGTCGTTCAAGCCTATCCGAAATGCGTTCCGCTCCTCGGTTCGATGGCTGTGTTTGTTACCATATGAAAGCACACCAAGATATCCGAATTCCTTACCAAACAGTTCCGTACTGTTGCCGACACTGAATTTGTAACTCTGATTGACTGGCGCCGTATTCCTTTCAGGAGTCCATACGTTGTTGAAGGAGCGCCCAAACGTCTGAATTTCCTCGGGAGTGAATCCTGACACGGTGAAACGACCACGCTCTCGGATTGGAATGTCTCCCGCTTTTTCCACTATCAGTTCGGGTAGGTCGCGCCCTCCATCATCAAAGCCAAGAAAATCCAGCCCTCCTCCTGCATAAGTCAGAGCTTCCTCTCCGGTAGTTTGAGTGTTCATACTCGTAGACATTGATACGGACATTGTCAACGCTTCCGGGAAATCTTTGGTGAAAACCTGAACCGAACCTCCAGCAAATCCACCGGGTTGGTCGGGTGAGAAGGTTTTAACTGTTTGAAGACTAGAAAGGAGGCTGGCGGGGAAAATGTCCATGGGAACTACGCGTCGGTTTGGCTCCGGGCTTGGAATTTCCACATTGTTCAGGAGGGTATTGCTATAGCGTTCACCGAGACCACGGACAAACACGTACCGTCCGCCCACAATACTAATCCCTGTCACACGCTTGATTGCTTCGCCAGCGTCGGAGGCAGGAAGCCTACTAATCTCTTCTGTGCTGATGCTGTCCTCAATTCTGGAGCTTTGGAGCCGCTTTTCAAGAAGCCCACGCTCCGTTGATTGGCTCAGTCGAACCGGAAGTTTAATGGGATTTAAGTGAACAACTTGAGGCGCGAGAGCGATACGAAGTTCATGTGTCGGTTGTTCCCGCGCAACCAAAATCTCGGGGAACACTTGTGGACTGTAGAAGGGGGCGGTCCCCCTGATTTTGTATGCTCCTTCCGGTAAAGTGAATGAGAATTTGCCATTTGCATCGGTTGAAGATTTCTCCGCTTTTCCAACAACTCTCACAACTGCATCAGGTATAGGCGCGTCCGTATCAGCGTCTACGACAATGCCTTCAACATTTGCCTCCCCTTGGGCGAAAGAATACTGAATTGATAATAGTAGCGAGAGCCAAATCAACCGTGTACCTAACCGCTTCATCAACGCACAATTCCTTTGTCGTTCCGTCTTTAATAAATTTCTAATCCCAATTAACACAATATCATGGCGTTAATATCTTAATTCCTACGCACATTTAGTATATTTCAGAGATGTTACAAAATCATGGCATTGATTTGACTTTTCTGTGGCGTTTTAATCTGCTTGTTGATTCTGCTCAAGGGCCTTGGTCGAATCCATTGATTGCGGCATATGCTAAAATAGATTTATCGACATAACTTGAATCCGCTGATATGGATAGCCAAGTTGATTGAGGCTACGCAATTTGCGTCAAGGCAAGCACGGGGTGGGCGGCGGCAATCCGCCGACCGTGACGGCTGACTTGACTGTTACTTCAAGGAAAAGCAAATTGATTTTGAATCTGGTATGATGCAACCTAGGCGGCGAGTATCCACGTATTGCCAACTGATAAAGAGTTACAGCAATCCACTTTTCAATCATGCTGTCCACTCGTATTGACAATCAATTGACTCTCGTTGCGGGGATTGTCTCAAGCCTTAACTGCAGGAGGAACTATAAATCAAAGATGTTACAGAATTGTGACATATTTTTGACTTTTTAATGTTTTACGTTTCGACATCGTGGTCGGTGGATAGATGCGCGGGAGTGCCCATCTCACTTGCATAGGTAGGCTGTAACAAGGTCAAAACGAATTGGCGGTCGGAGATTCTGTAGTCATTTACGTTTACACATATGCGCATTGACTGGCTCGGCGTAACTCGTAATCTACAGGTTTATGAATTTTCCCTTTGATCAGATCGGGATAGAAGGGATTTATACCCGAGTATACCCAGGTATACTATCCCCTTCGTTATCCACTCAGGTGATCGCTCTGTATTCGGTCTCTTAATTCAGACCTATGGGAACGAATAGGAATTCGGATAGGAAAATAAACCCGTGTGCGATTTTTAGTTGCAATGACTATAGCCATGGGCCGGATTGCAGCGAGATCGCAATGGTGATTCGAGTTGGGTATGCTGCGCAAGTAACGGGTTGGCAATGGTAGGAGATAGGAAGGGAGATTGATGATTTTCGATTAATCTCAATCGTCAGAGCTACCAAGTAATACTTTCACAAACGGGTCCAGGCAGAGTTATGCTTAGAATCTCTAGTCTACCAAACGGGGCACCAAAGCAGTAAATTCCATGATAGGGAATTTTGCTTGTGTCCACCAATGAACAAAACATGCATAACTCGGACGATGCTATCAAGCGGGTTTACAAACACCAAGAAACGTTCCGTCTTTAATCGCCTGAACCAACCTCATTCTAGCATATATGTTACTTGCTGAAAGAAATATTCCGACAGGGATAATGGGGTGCTATCTAGCAATACACCACATGGCGCTCCGCTGTAGCGCGGAAATCTGGACATGTCGCATTCTATTAACATTTCGATCCTCTGGATCGAGGAAAGGGACTCCGCCCAGAAAGTGTTACTTGCTGAATGAATTATTCCGACAGGGATAATGGAATGCTATCAAGAGAAATAGAATAAAGGTTAGGCGACAGGGTTATTGCTCCTGTTAAACTTCGGAATCAACCGTGTGCCAGGGGCCGGTTATGGCAAGTGTGATTCCCGGTGTTTGAATGTTAACAAATAAGGTACTCCCATCCGGGGAAAATGTAGAACCTGCAAATTCAAAGATGTTCTTAGCGTTCCGAGCAAAGCGGTATAATTTTCCCTCCGGCGTAATGCCGACCACGAACTGTTCTGTTGAGCCGTCTTCACACACAATGAGATCGCCCCACGGCGAGACGGTTAGGTTATCTGCGTTTTCCAGCAGGTCGCTGCTCATTGATTCAATAAATAGTTCGAGAATTCCCGGATCCTTTTCTTCATCCGATGTGCCTTCAAAAGGACTCGGCGTGTAGCGCCAAATTTGACCCTTCTTGCATTCTCCGCCGTTTGTGCAGGCGAAGAAAATGACGCCATCGCTGTACCACATGCCTTCGCCGCGGGCAAATCTTGCCGCGCCTTTATCGTGTCCCTGTTTGCGAAGATCGTCCTTGGGAGATTCAGCATTCTCAATATCAACCCATTCCACGTTGAGTTTTTCACCGACCGGTATAACGTCATGCGTCCAAGGAAGGAGGGTGTCAAGAGGACTTCTCCAATTACGAGTGTCGGCACTCTTCATCTCGCGAATCTTCAACGCTTGGAGACGTCCCCCTTCTGTCAGTCTACCTGGGTGGTGAGGAATGAAACGGTAAACGAGCCCGTCGCCGCGGTCCTCGGTCTGGTAGACAATACCTGTGTTGGCGTCCACGGCGACCGCCTCATGATACAATCGTCCCATTGCTTTCAGTGGTACTGGTGTAACAAGCCCGGTAGCCAAAGCCGGCACCTCGAAGTTGTATCCGTGGTCTGTTTCAAACGTATCTTCAGACTTCTGGACGGATTCCTCGCAGCTAATCCAGGTATTCCATGGGGTTGGCCCTCCCGCGCAATTTCGCATGGTGCCAACCAGACTTAGAAACTGTTTTTCCAATTCCTTTGTTCTGGTGTTGTAAATGAGGGTGGTCGTGCCACCGAGAGCTGGTTTAGTTCCTTGACCGAGATCGTGGAATTTGTCACTGTTGATCCGGCTAACAAATTCGTTAGCATGACCGAAGGCTCCGGTGCGCTCGTCGGTTTCCAGCTCGTGGTTTCGGACGAGAATGGTTTTGCCATATGGCCCCGGAAAAGCAGCCATACCGTCATGACCGCCAGGCACCAAGAACCCGTCATCCATCGTTTCCCCGGTTTTGGAAAACGCATGGTATTTGAAGCCTAAGGGGAGATCAAGAATTCCGGACGGGTCCGGTCGGAAACCGCCGTATGGCTCAATAAGGGATTCAACCGTCGGGTTAGTCATGAGTTGACTGCATCCGAGGAATCCAAGCGTAAAGGCGGCAGATCCAGCCGTCAAACCTTTTCGCAGAAACTGCCGCCTTGAAATGTTATTGGTCGACATTTCGATTCTTGCCTAGTGCTGAAGGCTACATGAGACTTCAAGTTCAATCCTTGCTTTTACGAAAATTCCTACTTGACGACAAGCATCCGGCGAATGGCATTATACGTACCAGCTTGGATTTGGTAGAAATAGATGCCCGAAGCAACCTGCCCGTTACGCAAATTTCGCCCGTCCTAGTAGACAGTGCACGAACAGTAAAGGCGAACACTGAGGGTTTAACCCGCAACTAAGGGAACAATCACATACGAATCGGAGCGATGAGGGATGTTACGCAAAACTTGGGAGTAAAATTTTTATGTGATGGCTAATCCTTTGAGCATGATTGTACACAGATAATACACATGCGACATATCCTCTAGCCTTGTGGCTGAGTAAATCAAGGAAACGCGTACCGCTCTCCAAACGAGACCACTAACATCTAAATCAGTTTGCGAAATTAGGGACAAATAGAACGATTGCAAGATTAGCGGAGGGATTAAAATACTCGACAACAGGTTTTTAAGAGGGCATTAATCTTTTCAGGCGCATTGCGGACAATGCAGTCGAGCAGTTAATGACTCCCAATCGAGGTCTAAACTATGGAGTAGTTGGAGAAATTAACGAGGTCCTTTTCCTTAAGGAGATGCGGAATCAAACTCCAATCCAACCCGGATAGCACTGCCCTCGCTAGCAAACGCAAAAGCTTCGTTAATCTGGTTGAAGGGTAAGGTGTGGGAAATAATCTTATGGTAAGGATATTTATCTTTGGTGCGACTTAGGAAGTCAAGAGCGCGACGGATAACCCATGGCTCGTAGACGATAATCCCTTGGATGGCTTTGCTGCAGCGTACTATATTACCCGGGTCGATTACCGTGGGTTGCCCCAGATTAATGTTTCCGATCCATAGGTAACGTCCACCCCATCTTAACATTTCTATGCCTTCAGACAGTACCTTGGGGGAACCGACAAATTCGGCGACAACATCTGCACCGGTTCCTCGTGTGTGATCGAGTACGTACGCTACTCGGTCCGCGGCAGCGAGCTCGTCAACATTGAGCAGATGGTCGGCACCGAACTCGCGGGCAAGTTCCAAGCGCGCCGGAAATCGATCCAAAACAACCACCTGACCTGCTCCCATTTCCTTTGCCACCGCAGTAGCGTACAGTCCGAGGCCTCCCGCTCCTTGGATGACCACAGTGTCGCCGAGCGTAATTCCAATCTGGTCGAGTCCGTAAATAACTTGCGACAAAGCACAGTTGACCGGTGACACCAAAGCATCAGGAAGTTCCGCTGGAACTTTGAAAATCCAGTGTCCCGGCTTCATATAATAGTAGTCCCCGTAAGCGCCGTGAAAGTGTGGATGTTGATCGCTTGATACACCGATCCAGTCTCGATACCGCTCGGGACATCCCGGATTTGCGCTTAGACACACCCAGCACTGATTGCATGGCTTGAAGTATGAATAAGCGATGCGATCTCCTTCCTCAAGCCGTTCTCCCGAACTGTCGACTTTTACGTTTTTCCCTAATTGTTCAATGTTACCTACCATTTCATGGCCTAGCACTTGCGGAATGCCTCGCGGAATCTTGGAACCGTGACCTCGCCAGATATGCAGATCGGATCCGCAAATGTTCGCCATACGAATCTTCACGAGGAGGTCGTCATGCGCGACGGACGGCACTGGATACTCTCGGAATTCGAGCGGCACATTGGGCTGTGTAAATACAGCGACATTCCCGGTTTTCATTATGCAATTCTCCTAAAAGATATAATTAGCGCTCAATATTGATGTTTTCGTATGCACGAGCAAACTATTCGGCGTATTCGTCGAAATTAACAACCTTCCATCGCCCATCAATTAATTCGGTGAAGATGATAACATTTCGGGCCGGACTTGATGATGCGGTGTTCTTGATTGTCAATCGATAATTAAAAAAGACCTGATTTTCTTCATGGGACTTCTGAGAGAGTTTTTCAAAGATAATTTCCGGCATCTCTGCCGGAAGCTCACCCTGGCGGCGTGCCCCCCGTACAAGTGCAATTTCGTCCTTCAGTTTTTCCGCGGCGAGCGAGTCAGATAGGCGTAACGCAGCCTCTTGATCTGCGCGTTGGTAGTAGTTGTGAATAAAGTCTCCGGCAACGTTCTCGGGCGTGTTTCGATCAGAGCATGCGGAAATAAAGAAAAAGAGACATAATGAAATTGTTCGCTGCTTTCCCACGAAGGCGCCTTTCATCATTTTAGCGAATACTTAGCGATTTGCGGTTCGTCATTGCGCTTAATCCAAATTTGGGACATAATTATAATGGTAAGATTGAATTGTGTCAATAACCGATTATCATGCTCCAAGTGTTCTTAGACTCGAAAGCAGTTCCGGCGAAATTTCGTCAATATGAAAACTAGGTCGCGCAGAAAAAAATTGCTTGACAAGTTGGTGAAAAAGAACACAGATTTTATTTGTTTTTCTATACACAATACTAGTCTATTCGCAGAAGGCGCCGACTACACCGAAAGCGTTTCCGGAATAAATCTCGTATTTAGGTCACGGCGTCGGAAAAGAGGTTGTCCAGAGAGCAAGGTGCGATTCGAAAGGCAGTCCGTAACCTGACCCAAGTGTTTGAGTCTATTACCCTTCAGTGGGAGTCATCCGAAGCCGCAAATATTTGGTCCGAAAAATCGAAAAAAGTCTTGATTGAAATTCAGTATTTTGATAAACTAATCACCCCATTCCGAAGAGTAGAAAAACTCGTCAGTGAAGAAATCCCAGTGGCGTTAATGAACCTGATGTTCAAGGAAAGCAAGTATGAATCACTCGGATGCGGCTGGTAATCAAGTTTCCTCGCAATCTGAGCCTAGCGAAGAATCGCGAGAGCTTCAATCGGTTAAACTATCACCGGGCGTCGCAACTTCGGCAGCACGTGCAATCTCAAGTTCAGGATTAAATCCCGCCCTAACATTGAATCGATTTGTTGTTGGCGAAAGTAATCGGATCGCTTACCAAATTGCAATGGATACCGTTAACGAAACGGGTAATTTGGACGGGCTTGTGCTTGTTTTTGGTGGTGTGGGACTCGGAAAAACTCATCTTCTGCATGCCATTGGAAATCAATTCCGCGAGAAGCATCCGAATAAGACAGTATTGTGTGTTCCGTCCGAGCGCTTTGTCCGCGAATGTATTCAATCAATAGATCATCCGCAGAAATATTCCGCGTTGCAGCGACGGTATTACAATTTAGACCTCCTGTTAATAGACGACCTTCATTTCTTAACTCAGGAGCAAAGTGTTCAGGCAGAATTTGTCGATTTGCTGACTCATTTGACATCGCAGAATTGTAAACTGGTTTGTACTTGTGATCGTCCCCCTGATTTTTTGGGACCTTACTTGGTGCTTTCCGATGATATTAACGAGAGTCCCCATGTCGAAATACTCCCGCCTGAATTCGATTTGCGTGTCTCTATTCTTAAACAGAAACTGAAGGAACGAAATTGGGGGCCGGCACCTCCACGGGTGATACGTTACATCGCAAAGCACCTGACTGGACATGTCCGACAACTTGAAGGCTGTCTTAACCGCCTAATGGCAGAGACGCGACTCGGTTCCGACCTCAACTTGGAAGTTACCAGCCGAGTCATAGAAGGTGGACAACCAAGTTCAAATCCTTCGCTCCACATTAGCCTGGAGAGGATTCAAGAGACAGTTTCACGTTATTTTCATATAACTTCGTCTGAGTTATGTTCGAGAAGGCGGAGTAAGCGGTACGTGCTTCCTCGACAGATAGCCATGTATCTCGCGCGCCAGTTGACAACCCTCTCTCAAAAACAGATAAGCCAGGGTTTTGGGTATAGTCATCATACGACGGTTGTTCATAGTTACCGGCGAATTGAATCGCTTCTTGAGGAGGATTTTTTGCTCAGCCAGTCTATTGCTGCAATAAAAGCTGAATTGACCCGTAATGCTCCAAGATGAACTGAAAAGAAGCATTCAAGCGAATACCGTTTTCCACTTCAATCATTAATTCCTTGGGAGTCACCCCACCCACGTATTGGCATCGCGAACTTCATCCAAAGCACGTGCGCCAATTTCGAATCCCATTTCAGAAATTTATGCGAATTCCCGCGCTAGATCTAGCCTCGTCCATATGCCCGTGAGAAAACAGATAAACGGGGAATAAACGGGAAATTGGGTGTACCAGGCTCCCGGCAAGCCACAACGATTATAGGAGATAGGATATGGAACCGAAGACGATGTTTGAAAAAATATGGAACGATCATGTCGTTCGAGAGATGCCAAATGAAGCAACTGTGCTCTATATTGACACACACCTCATCCACGAGGTCACCACACCGCAGGCATTTGAAGGACTACGACTCGCGGGACGAACGGTACGTCATCCGGAATTCACGGTCGCAACCATGGATCACAACGTCCCAACAACGGATAGATCTCTCCCAATTAAAGATCGAATAGCATTGAAACAGATGGAAACGCTGGCTCAAAACTGCGAAGAATTTGGCATTACATTGTACGATATTGATAGTCCTGAACAAGGTATCGTTCACGTCATTGGCCCTGAGCTAGGCATTACCCAGCCTGGAAAGACAATTTGTTGCGGGGATAGTCATACTTCAACACATGGCGCTATGGGTGCCTTTGCCCTCGGAATAGGCACAAGCGAAGTTGAACACGTTTTAGCTACGCAGTGTCTTCTGTACCACAAACCGGAGACTTTCGAGATTCGGGTCGAAGGAAAGCTGCCGCGCGGTGTCACTGCCAAGGATATCATACTATCAATTATCCGCCGAATCGGCACGGCTGGTGGTACCGGTACAGTGATTGAATACACCGGTTCGACGATATCAGGTCTGAGTATTGAGGAGCGGATGACTGTTTGCAATATGTCCATTGAAGCAGGCGCGCGGGCAGGATTGATCGCTCCGGACGACGAAACCTATGAGTATTTGGCAAATCGACAGTTCAGCCCAAAGGGACAGGATTTTGACAGAGCTGTGGAAAAATGGCGAGAATTACCAACGGATGAAGGCGCAAATTATGACAAGGCGCTCCACATTGATGCACAATCGCTGGCGCCGCAGGTCACGTGGGGTACGAATCCCGCCATGGGGGCTGACGTGACAGATGTTGTTCCCAATCCGCACGATATAACGACCGACGATGCCAAAAGGGCAACCGAGCGTGCGTTGGAATACATGGGACTCACGCCGGGAACTAAGATTACTGATGTTGAGATAGATAAGGTTTTCATTGGGAGTTGCACGAACTCCCGGATTAGTGACCTTCGTGCAGCCGCGGAGATTGCAAACGGGCGTAAGGTTGCCGAAACGGTAAATGCCCTTGTTGTGCCCGGTTCTGCAAGTGTTAAGCGACAAGCAGAGGCTGAGGGGTTAGATGAAATCTTTCGCGCGGCCGGATTTGAGTGGCGTGAGGCAGGTTGCAGCATGTGCTTGGGGATGAATCCGGATATCCTTATGCCGCAACAGCGGTGTGCCAGTACTTCCAACCGAAATTTTGAGGGTAGACAAGGTAAAGGCGGACGTACACATCTCGTCAGTCCACAGATGGCGGCAGCAGCAGCGATTGCCGGGCACTTTGTTGACGTTCGAGAATGGGAATCAAACTAAATATTTGACGTGTGGTGAATACTTCACACCAAAGAAATTGAGGGGAAAAGCTAGAATGGAAGCGTTCAAGAAACACACGGGCATTGCTGCACCGCTGAATCGGATTAACGTAGACACTGATCAGATTATTCCAAAACAATTTCTCAAAGGCATTGAGAGAACCGGTTTCGAAAATTTCCTCTTTTACGATTGGCGCTTCCTTGACGACGGAGCCCCCAATCCGGAGTTTGTCCTAAATGCATCGCGTTATCGGGCAGCGAGCATCCTCGTTGCCGGAGCTAATTTTGGTTGTGGGAGTTCACGAGAACACGCTCCTTGGGCGTTGCAGCAGTATGGTTTCAAAGCAATTATCGCTCCATCATTTGCGGATATTTTCCGCGGAAATTCCTTTAAGAATGGACTTCTGCCCCTTACCCTACCGACGGATATTGTTGCAGACATAATCGCGCAAATCGACATTCAAGAAGGTTATACACTGACTATCGATTTAGAATTACAGAAAGTGGCCCAACCCGATGGTACATCTCATGCATTCGAGATTGGTGAATTTCAGAAGCAGTGTCTATTAGACGGCCTAGATGAAATTGGTTGGACATTACAGTTTGAAGCGGAAATATCAGCGTACGAAAGCAAAAGAGGGATTTGACGACTGCTGACAAGCAATCAACAGTTGTCATGACAAATAGGGGCGTTTGTTTGGGAGTGTTATGTTTCCGAACAGACGCCTTTATTATTTCAGCAACTGAGATCGACCTAACGGACAGTGAGGGCGATAGAGATCCACGAGCGTAATGTAGGAGATCAACTGACTGAATAAGGAAGGCGATAGAAATCTTCTCCAGGTCGCGATTCCTGTTGGCGCGTAAGTTCTGGACTGAACTGAACAATTACCTATTTCAGAAATAATGTCTTCTTGGGCGATTCCAATCCACCCAAATGGGAGAGTCAACAGAAAAGGAAAATATCGCATCGAGGGTGGTGAAAAATCTAAAAAAGCAAGAAATTGTACGAAACATTTTGAGGTGCTGTGCGACAATATAGTGTAACCTAGCACAAGGAACCGATTACGTGAAGAATGACGATGCCCGTTTAGTAGAATCTGTATTGGCTGGTAATCTTGATGATTATAGCAAGTTGGTGGACGCTTACCAGTTACTAGCAGAGCAGTGGGCGTTTCGTCAGGTCAGAAATATCTCGGATGCCGAAGAAATCGCTCAGGAGGCATTTGTTGAAGCGTATTTTCGGCTTGATACATTGCGCCAAGCAGGAAAATTCGGTGGATGGTTGCGCAGAATCGTGGCTAATACCGCAGTTTCTTGGGTAAGACGGTGCAAATCCACTTTGCGTTTTGACGAGATTGCCGGCATCTCCGGGGATGGTGAACTGTATGAACGGTATAACCGCCATGAAGCGCCAACACCTCACGATTTGCTGGAACGACAAGAGCAGGAAGAATTGCTACGAATGGCGATTGATGCGATTTCTCCATCACATCGCGATATCATCAGGATGTTCTATTACGATGATCGCTCCTACAAAGAGATTGCAGCTTACTTTTCCAAATCGGAGGCTGCTGTTAAAAGTATGTTACATCGCGCTAGAAGACGATTAAAAGAGGAGGTATTACTCATGAGCACAGGACAAATCGACAGCAGGATCGAAATCAGCCGAAAATTTGGCGAGCAGGTCACGCAAGACATAATTTCAGTTCGCGAAGAGTTAGCGACAATTCGCCAACTATTAAAACGCTTAGATCCGGGAGATTCCATCGCACAGGCAATTAATGAATATCGTAAATTACCGTTAGGTGATGAACAGATGATTCGATGGGGATTCATGGGTTGTTGGGGAAGTGCCGATTCCCCTGAACATTTGGCATATAGCATCCACACGATGAAACAGGAAGAGTATTTCGACACCCCCGAAGTTAGTGATGAAAATGTAGCTTTCTTTGCAGATGCCTTCACCAATCCGCATACTATTCGGATTTGTAAATACCTCTTTTTTCGACAAGGCAACGAAAATGCTACTCGAGAAGAATTAAAGAGAGAATGCAACCTTTCGGATGGGGAATTGGTTACAGCGCTTAAAGCATTCTTAGATTGGCGTTTTGTAGCATGGGAGGGCGAAGAACTGTTAATGCTTGGCCACGGCATGAATTGGGTGGTTACGCTGATAGGAATGACGAAAGAGGCAATAAATCAACGCGATGCCAACAGCGAGGAAGCGTAACTCCGTGCAACTTGGGGAAATTGCTTCGCCGGAACCTTGTCCCGAAAACCGGGCTTCCACGCGCGACTTGAAATTTCCTTGACATCTAAACATCACTGAACCTTGAAGTAGCAAATTTGCGAAGATAGCTTGACTTTCTTTGAAGTGAACAAGGAAGGAGAACAGATTCACACAAAAGAAGGGTGGGAAATTTGACTTGAGGACGGTGTAGACTTAAAAATGTGGAAAATTGTCAGAAACAATTTGAGGTACTGAGCGACAGTACAGTGTGACCTCAGCGTAATGAGCCGATTCTATGAAGAATGACGACGCCCGTTTAGTCGAATCTGTATTGGCTGGCAATCTTGATGATTACCGAAAGTTGGTCGATGCTTATCAGTTATTGGCAGAGCAGTGGGCATTTCGCCATGTCGGGAATATTTCCGAAGCCGAAGAGATTGCTCAGGAGGCGTTTGTTGAAGCGTATTTCAGGCTTGATACGCTGCGGCAAGTGGGAAAATTCGGTGCATGGCTGCGTAGCATCGTTGCAAATACCGCGGTTTCTTGGCTCAGACGAAGCAAATCCACCGTGCGTTTTGACGAGATTACTAGGATCTCAGGGAATGGAAACCTGCATGAGTTATACAACCGCTACGAAGAACCAACGCCTCACGATTTGCTGGAGCGGCAAGAGCAAGAAGATTTGCTACGACGGGCAATTGATGCGCTTTCTCCAACACATCGCGATGTCATCAGAATGTTCTATTACGATGATCGTTCCTACAAAGATATTGCAGCCCATTTAACCGCATCGGAGGCTGCAGTCAAAAGCATGTTGCATCGCGCCAGAAGACGGTTAAAAGAGGAGGTATTACGCATGAGCACAGTACGGACTGACAGCAGGATTGAGATCAGCCGCAAATTTGGGGAACAGGTCACACAGGACATCATTTCGGTTCGCGAAGAGTTAGCGACAATTCGCCAACTATTGGCGCGCTTAGATCCGAGTCCCTCGTCACCGGCTAAGGAGACTGTTGAACAGGCTGTCAAAGAGTTTCGACAAATTCCAGAAGATGGTGGACAGATGATTCGGTGGGGAACTATCGGTGCTTTCGGTGAAGTTGGGGCTGATGGAGCACAGCATATGGCCGCTAGTATTCTCACGATGAAACAGGAAGAATATTTCAACAGCCCTGACGCCAATGACGAAAATGTAGCGATTTTAGCGGATGCCTTCACCAATCCGCACACAATCAGGATTTTCAAACACCTCTTTTTCTATGGTAACGAGAAAAATACTCGAGAAGAAATCAAAAGTGAATGCGACCTGTCTGACGACGAATTGGATGCAGCACTTGAAGCGTTTCTAGATTGGCGTTTCGCGGAATGGAAGGACGATCATTCGCTAATATATAGTAGCCACGGCATGAATTGGGTTATTACACTGGTAGGGATGACGAAGGCGGCGATATACCACCGCGATACTAGCACCGAGCAAGAGTAACCCCACGCATGCCCAATCTGTTGTTCTGGCGGGCGATAACTCGTGTAACTTGCAGTTGTTGCTTTGCCAGGACCTTATCCCGAAAACCGTATTTTTGCACACAACTTGGAATTAAAAACCCTATTTGGGGTGTCAAATCATGAGTTTAGTAGAGATTATGGAACGGTTTCTTACACAAGAGTCATGTTTTGAGTTTCTTGAGGGTATTCGGTTTAAGGAGGGCATAGAGATCAAGTTAAGGGATTTCGTCCAGTATTGGTGGTGTTCTCCGTCGCAAAACGGCATCTTTCCTATAGAACTTACCGCGATCTCCTTTTGAAAAATCATATTCTGCTTTCATTGGTTAAATTCCTCATATTATTTAGTTTCGGCTCGAGTCGCTTTACGAGCAGAAATGATACGGATATTCATGTAGTGTTCAGTTTCATCAATAGTGTGTATAACAACAGGTAAAATACCGTTTCTGTCGAAACCTAAAGTTATTCAACGATTTTCAGTACCACTATGATCTTCATCAAAAGTGGTAATTTGATTTGCATCTTGAAAAACAGTTGTTACTTGTACAAAAGAGATCCTGTGACGTCGCTTGTTTTGCTATTCTTTCTCGATATGCCATTCAAAACTATATCGCAACTGTGACTCTTGGGCTAAACGCTAATGTTGCAATGTCTGTGAGATGAAGAGTTTTGTACGTTCGTGCTTTGGGTTATCAAAGAACTCCGCAGGGGGTGCTTCCTCTACAATCATTCCTTCGTCGAAGAAAAGGATACGATCTGCGACTTCACGTGCAAATCCCATTTCGTGCGTAACAACAAGCATTGTCATACCGGAGTGTGCGAGTTCACGCATCACATCGAGGACTTCTGTGATCATTTCGGGGTCGAGTGCGCTTGTCGGTTCATCGAAAAGCATAATCTTTGGCTCCATCGCCAATGCTCTCGCGATTGCGACACGCTGCTGTTGTCCACCAGATATTTCTGCGGGATGCTTATACGCTTGATCTGCAATATTCACCCGTTCCAGAAGTGATAAGGCTATTTCTTCTGCCTCACTTTTCGACATCTTTCTGACTCGGATCGGACCTAAGGTTATATTTTGTAGGTTCGTCAGGTGCGGAAATAGGTTGAACTGTTGGAACACCATACCGACTTCTTGACGGATAAGATTGATGTTGCGGAGGTCGTCGCTGAGTTCTACGCCATCAACGATAATTGTGCCGCGCTGATGTTCCTCCAAGCGGTTTAACGTCCGGATGAACGTCGATTTCCCTGATCCAGAGGGACCGCATATTACGGCTCTTTCGCCTTTTTGGAACGAAGTCGTAATCCCCTTGAGGACGTGGAAATCGTCAAACCATTTATGTACATCCTCACAGGTGATGATTGGATCGTTCGATGCGTTTTCAAGATTAGCCATCTCTTTATATGCCTTTTTAATAGCCGTCAGCCGTTAGCAATCAGTTGTCAGCCAGAGAGCGTTGTGGAAGTTACAAGTGTTTGTAACCGGCACGACGAACTACTGACTACTGAAAGCCGAGAGTTGATGGCTATTCCTAAGTTTTTCCAACACCGAGTGATGTCTCGATTTGCTGGCTAACATAAGACATCAAATAACAGAACACAAAATAGATTACTGCGACGAATAGGTATACTTCAGCTTGAAGTCCGAGCCAGTCAGGGTTGGCAATAACGATTTTCGCTATCCCCAAAAGATCCAGCAGACCGACAATTGTAACAAGAGATGTATCCTTGAAAAGTGCTATGAATTGTCCAACAATTGCGGGTATGACTGAACGAAGTGCTTGCGGTAAGACGATAAACAGTGTTGACTGCACATAGTTGAGTCCTAGTGCTTGTGCTGCCTCGTGTTGCCCTCTCGGAATTGCTTGAAGTCCTCCTCGCACGTTCTCTGCCATGTAAGCGGCGGAGAAAAATGTTAGTGCCAACATGGCACGCAAGACTTTGTCGAGACGAACATCCGGCATAAAAATCGGAATCATAATTTGTGCCATGAACAGAATTGTTACTAACGGCACGCCGCGAATTATCTCAATATAGGCAATTGAGACCCATTTGACAGCCGGCAAATTGCTCCGCCGTCCTAATGCTAGTAGGACTCCGAGAGGAAAACAGAAGCAGATACCAACAGCCGCTAAAATCAGCGTCAGAAGGAGTCCACCCCAATTCGTGGTGGGAATAGCGTTCTCGCCGAACCCCCGTAGCATTATCAGAGTCCAAGGAAAAGAGAGTATCCATCCCACGAGGACCCAACGGCGCATTTTGGGTGAAAAGTCTCGACTACGGATCCCAACAAAAAATAGAGCTGCGATCAAGGCTACGCCGCCCAGTATCCATCCTCGTGTTGTCCAGCTGAAGGTTGCCATGTCAATCGGCAGAAGGGTACATACGATTCCTGCCCCTCCAATTCCGACGGCAAATCTGAGTGTCAGTCCACCCCAAATTCCACCACTTAGCCCCGCCAAGGCACATACCGTATAAAGCACAATCCACACCCGCCATATTTCGGTTTTCGGATAGGGACCGACTAAAAAAAGTCGCAGGTTGGCAGGGATAACATCCCAATTTGCATCTGTGAATGCCCAAACCAAAATCCCCTTCAGGACAAAGTACACAATGCCCAAGGCGAAAAGGGTCAGTAGGGTGTTGTACCATGTACTAAAAAGGTTTTCCTTAAGCCACGGCAACACCGCTTTTGAGCTAGGAGGTGGTTTAATTTCTTGCGTATGTTCTAACTCAGACACTTTTTGGTGTTCCTTTTACCTGGTGCCCTGTTATCGTCCAATACGGTTAATCCAGCGGTTGTACCAATTCATGCCCGCCGATGTTGTCAGACTCATAATTAGGTAACTCACCATAATCATAGCGAACACAGGTATAGATTGCCCCGTTTGAAGCATCATAGTATGACCGATACTAAACATATCAGGGAACCCAATCGCAATCGCTAAACTTGAGTTTTTGGCTAGGTTCAAATACTGGCTGGTGAGTGGCGGTACGATAATCGGGACCGCTTGGGGCAGAACGACTAAGCGTAATGTTTGCCCCTCATTCAAACCGATCGCTCTCGCTGCTTCTCGTTGTCCCTTTACAACGGCTTGTATCCCACTTCTCACGACTTCGGCGATGAATGCGCCTGTATAAACAGAAAGCCCGATTAAAAGTGCAGAGAACTCAGGGGACAGGTTCACCCCCCCGACAAAGTTGAAACCTCTCAAGACCGGAAAATCGAGCGTAAATGGCTTTTCCGGTGTTAGAAACCATCCCAAAATGGCGACGATCAAAAAGCCGGGCAGTGCCCACTTGGCACGAAAGCCGGGACGTTCTAACCGTTGAAGTTGCCGCCATCGCACGATGTAAAGAACTGCTGCCAAGATAAGACCTGCGAGAAGGAATCCACTCCATATTTTCAAGCCAGCAGTAGGTTCAGGTGAGGGGAAATAGAGCCCCCGTTGATTAATGAACACACCTCCGAACAGTGATATGCTCTCTCCGACTCTCGGGAGTTTCAGGATTACAGCACTGTACCAAAACAGTATTTGAAGGAGGAGTGGAATGTTGCGGAAACATTCAACGTAAACGGCGGCTATGGTTCGGATTAACCAGTTGCTGGAAAGGCGGGCTATGCCGACAATAAGCCCCAAAATCGTCGCGCATATAATTCCTATGAAGCTCACCTTTAGGGTGTTTACCACGCCCACCCCGAACGCTTTGAGGTACGTTTCTGAGGGTGTATATTCAATCCCTTCAGAGATGTCAAAACCGGCTTCATTCCCCAAAAAGTCAAGGTTGAGGGTTAACCCCAGCTTGCTTAATCCTCTTAACATGTTTGTGTAGAGAAGCCCAGCCAACAGAAAGACACCAATAAGGAAAAGGATTTGGAGCAGCACACGCAGGACGCGGACATCTCGCCAAAAGGGAACGTTCATAGGCTTTAGTAGTGGTGCCATGGTCTTTGATGAATACCTCAGTTGGCTGAGGTATTCATCCGATTTTTCTCTTCTCTATGAGCAGTGTGCCCCTAACGGAACGGCATGGCGTAAAGCAACCCACCTTGTGTCCATGGTTTGTTGACCCCGCGGGGCAAGCCAAGCGGTGTGAGATTGCGTTCAAAGATTTCGCCATAGTTGCCAACAGCATTGATTACTTGATGTGCCCAATCCTGTGGTAGACCGAGTTGTTTGCCTGTATCGCCGGTTTTACCTAAAAAACGTTTAATCTCAGGGTTGTCGGTTTCAAAAGTGCTTACATTGGCTTGTGTGATCTCGTGTTCTTCGGCGAAGAAGGTCGCATAAACCACCCAACTTACCACATCGTTCCACTTGTTATCACCGTGAACGGTGACGGGACCCAACGGTTCTTTTGAGATTGTCGCGTCAAGGATAATATGTGCCTCCGGGTCCTTGAGAACTTGGCGACGTGCAACTAATTGCGACTTATCAGAGGTCACGACGTCACAGCGTCCCTGTTCATAACTGTTGTAAAGGGTATCAATTTCTTCAAAGACGACTGGATTAAAGTCGATGCCTAAGGCTCGCATCGTATCCGTCAAATTTAGCTCGGTGGTGCTACCGGCTGTTACACCGATACTCGCCCCTGCTAGTTCCTCTAATGAGGTAATACCGAGGGCTTTGGCGAGCATAAATCCCTGCCCGTCATAGAAGGTTGGCGGTGCAAAGTCTGCCCCGACTTGGGTGTCACGAGTGAGCGTCCACGTGGTGTTACGGATTAAGACATCTATTTCGCCGGTTTGTAGTGCCGGGAAACGTTCGGGGGCTTTCAAGGGGACGAATTCAACTTTGTCCGGATCACCGAGAACAGCGGCAGCAATCGCCCTACCATAGTCTGCATCGAAACCACTCCACTTTCCATCTTCACTTAAGAAACTGAAGCCGGGTAACCCTCCGTGGACCCCACATATCAGTTTTCCTCTCTTTTTAACTCTGTCACGAATACTCTCCTCACCTTGAGCGAGTCCTGGAACTACCAGTGCAATCGCTAAAACCAATGCAGAAACGCAAAACAAAAATTTACGCACAGAAATCCTCTCCTTTTCGTTCATTTGTAAGATCGTTTGATACGCTCTGATGCAACATGACGCCAAAGAATGCGCACACAAAGATAACGATGACAACAAGGGGCATTGCCCTTCTCAACAAGTTTTTTATAGTTTTCCTTTCTCGTTTTAACCTAGATCGTTCTCGGATATGAGAACAATTTATTACTATAGCATGTCGATTTTTATTGTGCCAGAAAAACTTTTCCCTTGACATTCGATTGAAGATTTAACTTACCCCCAATGTTTAGACAGTTAAAAACGGAAAATCCGTCATGATTTCCAAATAAGGAGATTATCATGTCTAAAGAAACCGAAGTTGCGATTCTAGAGAAACTTGATTGAATCCATAAGAACTTGTTTGAAAAGTCAATGGAAAATCATTTTTGGAGGTTTGGAGTGTTATTACCTACCGCCCCGCTGGTGCTTTTAAAGGCTGGTGCGCAGTGCGCACCCTACAAATGTACTTTTCAAACAGGCTCTAAGTGTATTGATGGCAGGTTTAGTAAACTGGAATCACGAATGAATAACCTTGAAACACGGATAGACAAACTCGAAACTTTTGTATCAAATCTTTCAACAGTTACCTCTCTTATGTTTACAGCAATATTTCCGAATGAGGCAGATAGGATTATATCTGATATAGCCGAAAGAAAACGGAACGGAGATTGAATAACGAAAGGACTTAGCCGTTTATATACCGTGCGCTGTTAGAAATTGCGCCTTTCAAGATTTTAGGTTTGCTTCGCCGATTGTAGAGACAGTGCCAAGGGAACGAATATTGAATGGGGTAACGTCGGCAGTTTTCACCTGTGGGATCTCTATCGCGCTCAATATCCATTCGCTTGATCCCCTCTGGGGCTTTGCTGTAGGTCGAATCAATGTTTCTATACACCTTCCGCCCCTCTGGGGCTACCAAGATTAAATAGGTCGCGATTCGGAGATCGCTCCTACAAAATAAGCGACTCTCAGCAGCGTGGAGTCTAGTGTGGGCGTGAAATATCGCCCATACTATATTTTGTTGCCAAAGTCAACGACTACTTATTGCGATATTTCCTTGACATCCGAACACCGCTTATGATATTATATAATGCTTATCTGGAAAAGATAACATGTGAATGAAGTAAACCCATGCAAACTTTCAATCCACAACTTCAAACTGAATCTCATCATTGGCATTGGTGGTGGCGTACCGCTCATAGTGGGAGTGTGCCTTTGCTGAGATAGATTTTTGGATTCATATTTGATAAATCAAAGCCGTAGGCATACGAAATCCGTTGTCTACGGCTTTTTTTGTACCGAATTTTCTAGTGATCAATCATTATAACAAGGAGCTAAAGTGATGGATATACTTAATGAACTCAAATTTGACCAAGCCGGGTTAATTCCTGCCATCGTACAAGACGTCGAAAGCAATGAAGTCCTCATGGTGGCGTTTATGAATCGTCAGGCTTTGCAGAGAACTATAGAATCCGGGCGTGCTTGCTTCTGGAGCCGATCTCGTCAGGAATACTGGGTTAAGGGGGAGACTTCGGGGCATACGCAAACTGTCAAATCCGTTGCCATTGACTGTGACGGCGACGCGCTCCTGGTTAAGGTCGAGCAGAGAGGCGGGGCGTGCCACGTCGGTTATCGCTCTTGCTTCTTTCGGGAAGTCTCTTCCGATGGCAACTCCAGCCGCATCGTAGGCGAGAAGGTTTTTAATCCCGATGAAGTATATTCGTGAAACAGGTACGCAGCGTATAGCGGATTCACGTTTCACGTATGAGGAGACTCCGGATGTATTACCCGAGTTTGGAAGATTTTCGCAAAAAAGCGCAACACGGCAACTTGATTCCTGTCTTTAAGTCAATTTTGGCAGACATGGAAACCCCTGTATCAGCATTCAACAAAATTGATGCCGGTGAATATAGTTTCTTGTTAGAAAGCGTTGAAGGCGGTGAGCATGTTGGAAGGTATTCGTTTCTCGGTAGCGAACCTTCAATTCTATTTCAGAGTAAAGACAATCAAGTACGGATACAGGACTTAGAGGAGGGCACGACAACAGAGCTCGAAAGTAGCTATCCGCTCGGCGAACTTGAGAAATTAATGCGGCGCTATCAACCCGTCGAGGTCGAGGGCTTGCCGCGTTTCCACGGCGGTGCTGTCGGCTATCTGAGCTATGATGCTGTGCGTTTTTTTGAAGAGTTACCCGACAGCACAGAAGATGATCGCCAGTTGCCAGATTGCTTCTTTATGATTACTGATACCCTGTTGATATTTGACCGGGTTGGTCACCGGATTACGGCAGTGGCGAACGCGCGGGTTGATGAGGACGCGGAAGAGGCATACCAGCGTGCGGTTGATCGTGTCGATATGTTGATTGCCAAGTTGAGGAATCCATTGTTGATGCCTCCTTCGAAGACACGGCGTGCGGATATGGCCGAAGTTGAGCCTGAATCGAATTTCACACAGCCTGAATATGAATCCATTGTCTTGCGAGCGAAGGAATACATCGCCGCGGGAGACATTATCCAGGTTGTTCCCTCGCAGCGGCTGTGTACCCCGTTATCAGTGGACGCCTTCGACGTGTACCGTGCGTTGCGTACTGTCAATCCGTCACCATATATGTATTACCTAAAGTTAGGCAACGTTCAGATAGCCGGAACTTCGCCTGAGATGATGGTGCGCGTTGAGGATGGAATTGCCGAAACACGTCCAATCGCCGGGACACGGCCGCGCGGAGATACCCCCGCTGAAGATGCGGCACTAGCCGAGGAGTTAATTGCGGATGAGAAGGAGCGTGCCGAACATGTCATGCTTGTTGATCTTGGCCGCAACGATCTGGGAAGAGTTTGCAAATTCCACACAGTTCGCGTCAGCGAGATGATGGAAATTGAACGCTATTCACATGTCATGCACATTGTTTCTCATGTTGTGGGTGAGTTACGCGAGAATGTGACCGCCTTTGATGTCATCCGTGCTTGTCTTCCTGCCGGAACACTTTCAGGGGCGCCCAAGATTCGAGCCATGGAGATAATCGACGAGTTCGAACCAACGCGCCGCGGACCGTATGGTGGGGCAGCGGGATATTTCAGCTTTTCCGGTAATTCCGACACGGCTATCATCATTCGCACGCTTATCGTAAAAGATGGAATCGCTTACGTACAAGCTGGCGGCGGAGTCGTTGCAGATTCGGTACCCCAAACCGAATACGAAGAAACACTAAACAAGGCGCAAGCCGTGCTTAGGGCAATTAAACTGGCTGAAGCTGGGTTGGAGTAGACTCATGGCAGGAGGAAACCGTGAGTGTGACGCTCGACCATGTCGTCCCTTGGGGGCGATCGCTTGAGGAATACAGACACATGTTCATGCTCTCCAACGATGAACTGACATCGCGAATTCTAGGAGTAGGTGATGGACCCGCCAGTTTTAACAGTGAGATGAAGGGGCTGGGACACACCGTAATATCGATTGATCCAATCTACCTGTTGTCAGAGAAACAGATTGAACAGAGAATTGAAAAAACCTACGATACAGTCATTTTTCAAGTGAAACAGAAGCCTGATAATTTTGTGTGGGATTTTTTTGAGAACCCAACACACCTTGGCTGCTACCGACTTGACACGATGCGAAGATTTTTTCAGGATTACGAAATGGGAAAGGTGCAAGGGCGCTATCTTCCGCTGTCACTACCGAAACTCAGTTTTGCCGATAAGCAATTTGATTTGGCAGTCTGCTCGCATTTTCTCTTCCTGTATTCAAATCAGTTGTCACTTGATTTTCACCGAGAATCCATACAGGAGCTCTGCCGGGTTTCGCGGGAGGTACAGATTTTCCCGCTTCTGACGCTTAATTGTAGGAAGTCACCGTATGTTTTACCTATCCAATCGTATTTTGAGAACATGGGCTTCTCGGTTGATATCAGTGTTGTGCCCTATGAGTTTCAGAAGGGTGCGAACGAGATGATGAGAATTGGCAGGACTACTTAGGAGAATACAATGGTACTCATGATCGACAATTACGATTCGTTTACCTACAATCTCGTCCAATACTTCGGTGAGTTAGGGGCAGAGATTGTGGTTCATCGCAACGATAAAATAACGTTGGAGGCAATTGAACGCCTCGCGCCGGATAAAATTGTAATCTCACCCGGACCCTGCACCCCTTTTGAAGCAGGAATTTCCTGCGAGCTAATCCGCTACTTCGCAGCCAAAGTGCCGATTTTGGGTGTCTGTCTGGGGCATCAGTGTATTGGAGATGTCTTCGGCGGAGATGTAGTTCGTGCAGACCGATTGATGCACGGGAAAACATCAATGATTGAACATAATGGGCAAGAAATCTTCGCGGGAGTGCAGAATCCGTTTGAGGCAACGCGATACCACTCGCTGATTGTAGCTAGGGAAAGTATGCCGGCCTACCTCCAAATTACTGCGTGGACTAACGAAAACGAAATCATGGGACTTCGGCATAAAGACTATCCAATCTGGGGCGTGCAGTTCCATCCCGAATCAATCTTGACACTTCAAGGGAAAAATATGCTAGAAAATTTCTTGAAAGGCTAAGAGATGTCGGAAACGAATCTTCGTACAAAGCTCGAATATGCCAAAAAAATTGAAGACCCACTGCGCCGACGCCTCTATGTTTGTGCGCTTGTTACCGCGGCATTGGCACATTCAGACGGATTACCCTATGTTGTTGTCGGCGGCAACGCACTAGAATTCTACACGCTCGGCGATTACACCACCGCGGATATCGATCTCGTTAGTGGAAGACGATCCGAAATTGGCAACATTTTGGAAAATTGGGGGTTTAATCGAATGGGGAGGCACTGGTATCACGCCGACTTGGATGTAGCCATTGAAATCCCTGATGATATCCTCGCCGGATCGGAAGAGAAAATTACACAAGTCGAGATTGAGGGCTTGAACGTCTATATCATTGGCGTAGAGGATCTTATCATCGATCGAGTCAGCGCGTATGTTCACTGGCAGTCGATTGATGATGGCGATTGGGCGAAAGAGCTAATGGCTTTGTACAAACACGAGATTGATTGGGAGTACCTTGTAACATCTGCCCGGACAGAAAAGATACTTGATACGCTGAATACGCTGAAATCGGCGATTGAGGATGAGACGACATGAAAATTGTAAACTTCGATCAGCACGTAAAGAAAATTAGAGAGAAATCGCGAGAATATCAACTCAAACAACGCGCAAAACAGTTACACCGGTCGCCTCGCCGCCGTCCGCGAGATGCAGAATCACGCCGAGATTTGATCAAATTATCGCTCAAACGCCGCGAACAATGGTTGGAGGATGGGCGCTTGGAGCAGCTTGGTCCACGGCATTACCGAGTGCGCCTCAAATAAGGGAAGAAGGCGCAGGCGTTATGGATCCCCGTTACCTAATCCGCATCAACTTTCAAGCACTTCTACCAGTGTATCCCCAATAGTCGCCGGACTTTGAGAAACAGCGATACCGGCGGCTTTCAATACCTCTATCTTTTCTGTCGCTGTGCCCTGTCCACCCGAAATAATTGCGCCAGCATGTCCCATTCGTTTGCCCTTGGGAGCAGTCTGTCCCGCGATAAAGCTGACCACCGGTTTGCTCATATCCGCCTTCACAAACTGAGCAGCAGTTTCCTCGGCTGTCCCACCAATTTCGCCAATCATAATCACTGCTTCCGTATCTTCATCGGCTTCAAACAGTGCAAGAATGTCAACGAATGTAGAGCCGATGACCGGATCGCCGCCGATACCAACGCACGTGGATTGGCCAAGACCAAGTTTTGTCACCTGATCCACTGCTTCGTAGGTTAAAGTTCCGCTTCGGGAAACGATGCCGATTTTGCCGGGGCGATGGATGTAACCGGGCATGATCCCGATTTTGCACTCTCCGGGTGTGATAATTCCGGGGCAGTTTGGGCCAATGAGGCGAGTGGGCAGCCCGTCCAGAAAACGCTTGGCTTTTATCATGTCAAGTACGGGCGCCCCTTCCGTGATGCAAACAATTAGGCTAATGCCGGCAGTGGCCGCTTCCATGACAGAATCTGCAGCATCGAACCGAGCAGGTACAAAGATGACAGATGTATCCGCTCCGGTTGCCTCGACAGCTTCGTCAACCGTATCGTAGACGGGGATACCATCAACATCCGAACCACCTCTGCCCGGGGTAACACCCGCGACAATCCGGGTGCCGTATTCAACGCACTGTTGGGTGTGAAACCGACCGGAACGCCCGGTAATCCCTTGGACGATAACTGTTGTGTCTTTATCTACAAGAATGCTCATTTACTGAAGTTCCTTGAAAAGTGTTTGGCAATACGTCACAGGTTGCAACATCCTGACGCATGTTTCGACAACGCTGATAGGGACTAATACGCCCGCGCAAAAACCGTGATTTCTTTCGCCGATTCACTGCATACAATGCACATTCCACCACCGTCGGGTTGATCTATCGGCATACAGCGAGTTGTCGCTTGCGTGTCGGCCTTGACCTGGTCCTCGCATGACGGGTTTCCACACCACCAAGCACGGGCAAAGCCGGTGGCGACCGCCGCTTTTAGTTGGTCGTAGTCCGTAGTTTCAGACGTATTTTCATCGCGGAATTTGGTGGCGCGCTCCAGCAGAGCTCTTTGGATGGCGGTCAATGAATCGCTGACTGCCTCCGATATGCCTGCCAAGGGTATGGATAACTTGCCTCCTCGTCCGGGTTGATCCCGACGAGCCAGTATAGCCTCTCCTTTTTCTACGTCGCGCGGACCAATTTCAATCCGTAGCGGCACACCCTTTAACTCCCATTCGTTGAATTTCCAACCGGGTGAATATCCATCACGGTCATCTATCTTCACTCGGACATCTTCGCCAATCGCAGCGGTCATCTTCGCCACTACTTCCATGACAGAGCGTTTCTCATCGTCGCTGTTTTTCTTCCAGATTGGTATGATAACTACCTGAATGGGTGCCAACTGCGGCGGCAAAACAAGACCTTGGTCATCACCGTGCGTCATTATTATCGCGCCGACCATACGGGTGCTTACGCCCCAGCTTGTAGTCCAGCAATATTGCAGTTCACTGTTTTCGTCTTGGTATTGTATCTCGAAGGCTTTGGAAAAGTTTTGTCCGAGGTTGTGCGAGGTTCCGGACTGTAACGCTCGTCCATCGCCCATCATGGCTTCGATGCTATAGGAGGCATCCGCTCCAGGAAATTTTTCGCTCTCGCTTTTGCGGCCGGGAATAACCGGAATAGCGGCATCGTTGACGGCAAAGTCGGTATACACGTCTAGCATTCGTAATGTTTCCTCTTGGGCTTCCTCAACGGTGGCGTGTGCGGTGTGACCCTCCTGCCAAAGGAATTCCATCGTGCGCAAAAATAGGCGAGTACGCAACTCCCATCTAACAACGTTCGCCCACTGGTTAATCAGTACCGGTAGATCGCGATATGACTGAATCCACTGGCTATACATGTGTCCGATGACAGTTTCGGAGGTAGGACGCACTACTAAGGGATCCTCCAATTTCTTGCCGCCGCCGTGTGTCACAACTGCCAATTCGGGCGCGAAACCTTCCACGTGTTCTGCCTCTTTTTCGATAAAACTCATGGGAACAAAAAGCGGAAAGTAGGCGTTTTCATGCCCCGTTTCTTTGAAACGGCGATCAAGCCCTGCCTTTACGTTTTCCCACAGTTCGTATCCGTAAGGTCGGATAACCATGCAACCGCGCACCGGTGCATAATCTGCCAATTCCGCTCCACGAATCACTTCAGTGTACCATTCGGAATAGTCCTGACTACGGGGAGTAATTTTTTGAAACATGTACGCAAATTCTCCTTGATTTTCCTGTTTCGGTTTCCAAAATCCAACGTGTGTAAATCTTATTTATTTGTCAATGCGGCAATTCCGGGCAGAATTTTTCCCTCAAGAAATTCTAGTGACGCTCCGCCGCCGGTGGAGATATGCGTTATTCTGTCTGCAACGCCGGCTTTATGCACTGCGGCGACACAATCACCCCCACCGATGATGCTGACCGCGTCGGACTCAGTGAGTCGTTTGGCAATTTGCATTGTGCCATTCGCAAATTTTTCAATTTCGTAAATACCCAAAGGGCCATTCCAGACGATGGTCTTTGCTTCATCAACTACCGTTCGGAAAGTCTCGACCGACTTGGGACCGATGTCCAAACCTCTCCAACCATCAGGTATTTCCGCGCGTCCAACAATTCGTGATTCTGTAGAGGGATTTAGTTCTCTACCGATGACATGATCTTCCGGCAAGTAAATATCTAGCTTTCGATCTACAGCTTTCTTGAGTAATTCGCTCGCCAGCTCCAATTTGTCTCGCTCCACAATAGAGTCGCCGATTGGTACCCCCATGGCTTGGAGAAAAGTGTATGCCATACCGCCGCCGATAAGGAGCCCATCGACATTTTCAATGAGGTTTTCAATCACCCCAATCTTATCCGAGATTTTCGCACCGCCGAGTATTGCAACAAACGGGCGTTCCGGTCTCTCGACTACTTTGCCAAGGTATTCAATCTCTCGTTCCATCAACAGCCCCGCGGCACAATGCTCAAAATAGTGGGTAACTCCTTCAGTTGAAGCGTGAGCGCGGTGTGCCGTGCCAAACGCGTCATTCACATAAATGTCCGCCAGCGCGGCTAGCACACGGGCAAATTCTGCCTCATTTTGAGTTTCCTCCTTGTAGAAGCGGATGTTCTCAAGCAGCAGCACTTCCCCTTCTTGAAGATCATCTATTGTGTTTTCAACATCGGGTCCGATGCAGTCTCCAGTGTGTCGCACTCGCTGACCCATGAGTTTGCTTAATTCTACAGCAAGCGGCTCGGTGGAAAGTCCCAATTCGAAGCCCTTTGGGCGCCCCAGATGAGTCACCAGCACTATCTTGGCACCGTCGCGAATGAGTTGAAGAATTGTAGGCAGAGCGGCTCGAATCCGGGTGTTGTCAGTGATACGACCATCTTCCATCGGTACATTGAAATCAACGCGCACCAACACACGCCTACTTCGTGCGCATATATCATTCAGACCAAGTTTTTCCGCCATTTCTCAAGTCCTCGCAATATCGTATTGCCAATCTGTATGTGTTCAGGCGCCGTTGAGTATTGCCGCTGCCTCTCGCGTTATCTTAGTGTAGCACGCTGTGGACGGATTTGAGTTTATCCGAACCAACTCAATGCCTCTTTTTTTGCGAAATCTCGACTACATCGGTTCCATAACGATTCCCATGAATAGTATTGTCTGCGTCCTATCGTCATGAATGGCGAAAAGAAAGGGACGATCAACTCGGAAGGCTGGAGGCAGAGATTTGACTCCAACAACAGCGGTTACCGCTGCTGCTTCGGTTCCCTCCTCGTTGACTTCTATGATGGTTTTGTGCCGTACCTCGCTGATAAACAGTTGTGTGCCCATGCCGCTAAAATCCGCGCCCGTGCCGAAGGCTATTCCCATCCCCAGTGCCGTGAGCGCGTCATTGAGTTTCACTTCGTATTCCAATTCGAAACGCGGCAGTATCATCTCGCTGTCGTCCGTTCGTTCTTTGAATTGGGACATCCAGTTCGACCAGTTTTCCGCGTTCAACTGTTCTATGAAATCATTTAAGTTAGAATCACGATTAGGCAGAAAAACGTACATGCTTACTTCGCCATCGCCATAAGGAAGACGCGCGGCTTCAAAGTTGGCACCTCGAAAATATGGATATGCCCCCTTTCGGTACATCATCGGTACCTGCTTCTGACTTCCATTAGACAGATAGAAGATGCCGTCGCGGGTTGCAGACTTATCGAACTCCTTCTGCCAATTCCCCTTGAAGTAGATGGCATTTATCAGGAATATCAGTGTACCGGGATCAATCCGTTGGACAATCTGTTTTATCTTGCCATTGGTGTTTGTATTTACCCAGCCGTTTATGATTTCCGGTGCCTGCGGATCGTTGAAATTGAGCGACCCAATTTCCGCGCCGAAAAACTCGCGGTTTCGTTCGAGAAAAATCGGATTAAATTCAACGCCTTGGCGCGACCAAATAGAGTTTGCGATCGCGATTTCGACTTTTGGGTCGGTGTTTTGCAAGCTGTCGCGCAGTGCCGCGTTGGAACGATTTACGGTGTCGATACCCAAACTTTCGATTTCTAACACGTCTGCCATAGCGCGTTGTGTTTCCCCGGCGGCTCCGTTGTAGGTCATCGTCAACGCGATCGATATGCTTAGAGGGGAAATCATTATGTTAGTATCGGGCTGTCGCTCCTGTAAATCCGTGAGTAGCTTGAACCCAAATGTAGTGTTAGCCGAAGCAACGTTTGACAAAGATGAATCGCCGATGAGGTCCAATACATCGTCGATAACATTTTTTGGAGAACCTCCGTCAGAACAAGCGGATAAGCACAACAGAAATGTACCCGCATATCCGATGTGAATTATCCGACTCGGAAGCCATTTCATTTCATTCTCCTCGCACTGCTGCGACAGCTTTTTGTGCCGCTTCCGCGAGCCCATCAGCAGCAATCAGGTTCAGACTGGAATCCATGAGAAGTTGCTTTCCAATTTCGACGTTTGTACCTCAAGGCGAACAATGAGCGGAACTTCGAGAGCATGCTAGTCGAATCCTGATTTTGCCCACCTTGTCAACTCAGGTTACCATTCGTGCTAGTGCACACTTCACAACACAATTCTTCCTGTGGCTTGCCGGTTCTTTCTTGCCGCCGTGAAGTCCTACCAGCTACATCGGTTCCATGACTATTCCCATGAATAGGAGTGTCTGCGTTCTATTGTCATAAATGGCGAAAAAGAAGGGGCGGTCTACTCGGAAGACCGGAGGCACGGACTCGATTCCAAAGACAGCAGTTACCGCTGCTGCTTCGGTTCCCTCCTCGTTAACTTCAATGATTGTTTTGTGCCGTACCTCGCTGATAAACAGTTGCGGCCCCATACCACTAAAATCTGCACCTCCACCAAAAGCTATCCCCATCCCGAGTGCCTTAAGTGTGTCGTTAAGTTTTACTTTGTACTCCAATTTGAAACGTGGAAGTATCATCTCGCTATCGTCGTCTGCCCTGTCCTGAAATTGGGACATCCATTCTGACCACTTCTCCGCGCTCAACTGTTCTATGAAACCATTTAAGTCAGAATCGCGATTAGGCAAGAAGACATACATGCTTACTTTGCCATCGCCATAAGGAAGACGCGCGGCTTCAAAGTTGTTACCTCGAAAATATGGATATGCCCCCTTTCGGTACATCATCGGTACCTGCTTCTGGCTTCCATCAGACAGGTAGAAGATGCCGTCGCGGGTTGCGGACTTATCAAACTCTTTCTGCCAACTCCCCTTGAAGTAGATGGCATTTATCAGGACTATCAGTGTTCTCGGGTCAATCCGTTGAACAATCTGTTTAATTTTGCCATTTGTGTTTGTTTCTACCCAACCGTTTATGATTTCCGGTGCCTGCGGATCGTTGAAATTGAGCGACTCAATTTCCGCTTCATAAAACTCGCGGTTTCGTTCGAGAAAACTCGGGTTGAATTCAACTCCTTGACGTGACCAGATTGAGTTTGCGATCGCGATTTCGACTTTCGGATCGGTGTTTTTCAAGCTGTCGCGTAGCGCCGCGTTGGAGCGATTCACGGTGTCGATACCCAAACTTTCGATTTCTAACACGTCCGCCATGGCGCGTTGCGTTTCTCCGACGGCTCCGTTGTACGTCATCGTCAGTGCAATCGATATGCTCAGGGGAGAAATCATGATATTCATATCGGGCTGTCGCTCCTGTAAATCCGTGAGCAGCTTGAAGCCGAATGTAGTATTGGCTGAGGTGACGCTTGAAAAAGAGGGATCGCCGATGAGGTCCAATACATCGTCGATAACATCTTTTGGAGAATCTCCGTCAGAACAAGCGGATAAGCACAACAGAAATGTACCCACATATCCGATGTAAATTATCCGACTCGAAAGCCATTTCATTTTATTCTCCTCGCACTGCTGCGACCGCTTTTTGTGCCGCTTCCGCGAGCCCATCAGCCGCAATCAGGTTTAGACCAGAATCCGTGAGAAGCCGCTTTCCGATTTCAACGTTTGTGCCTTCAAGACGCACGACGAGCGGTACTTCCAATGCTTCCTGTTTGACAGCCTCGATAATACCGTTAGCGATTACGTCACATTTCATAATGCCGCCAAAGATATTTACCAACACCGCTTTCACCTTTTTGTCTGCAAGGATAAGACGGAAGGCGTGTGCGACGGTCTCGGTCGTCGCGCCGCCTCCGACATCAAGGAAATTCGCAGGTTCGCCGCCGTGCAGTTTAATCAGATCCATCGTCGCCATGGCAAGCCCGGCGCCGTTAACCATACACCCGATGTTTCCGTCGAGACTGATGTAACTCAATCCCGATTCGCTTGCCTCCAACTCGCGAGCATCCTCTTCGTTCGGATCGCGCATGGACTCAATGTCCGGTTGCCGCCAGAGCGCATTATCGTCAAAATTGAGTTTTGCGTCAAGCGCCACAATGTCTTGTTCATCATCAGTTTTCGTGATAGCAAGCGGGTTGATTTCCACTAGCGAACAGTCGCAATGGATAAAGGTAGTGTACAGTGCGGACATCAATGAAGCGGCTTTCGGGACGAGATCTTTGGGAATGGCAAGATTGTAAGCCAGCCGCCGTGCTTGGAAGGGGCGCAACCCGACTGTCGGGTCTACCGTCTCCTTGAAAATCTTTTCGGGGCGCGTTGATGCTACCTCTTCAATGTTAACTCCGCCTTCGCCACTGCCCATCAGCACGACTCGTGAAGTTGCACGGTCAAGCACGATGCCGAGATAAAATTCATCGACAATCTCGCTTGCTTCAGCTACCAAGACCTTTCTTACAAGTTTCCCCTCCGGGCCCGTTTGATGGGTGACGAGTTGCATTCCCAAAATAGCGTCGGCGTGTATGCCAACTTCTTCAGGGCTTTTCGCCAATTGTACCCCTCCACCCTTCCCCCGTCCACCGGCATGGATTTGTGCTTTGACAACATAGGTCGAGCAATCAAGTTTTCGAGCGATTGCTTCCGCCTCGCTAGGGGTTGATGCTACGTCTCCGTTTGGAACATTGACTCCGTGGGCTTTTAAGATTTCTATTGCTTGGTACTCATGTATGTTCATTTATTGCCTCTACATTCAGCGTAAGTGATTTCATCTCCGTTTACAGAGAATCGGAACGACTCAATTTAGCATGGGTTGCTTTATAAAACCCAGAATTCAAATCTGGAAACGTTGGCATTGCGGGTTCGGCGTACTAAGAGCCTGCTTGAATAATAGGTGCCAATCCCATTTTTTGCCACATGAGGAGTGGTTTTTCAAGTTTCTGCCGTGAATTGTTGTCCACCTGTCGCCCCTCTGGGGCTTAGGTCCGTAGAGTTTCGATGTTACTACACAGCTTCCGCCCCTCTGGGGCTTTTAGAGGCTGGTGCGCAGTGCGCACCCTACAAATGTACTTTTCAAACAGGTTCTAAAGCGTAGAGATTTCTTTCGCCCATTCTCTATTAGATTGGTACCAATCTACGAGGGCCGAGAAACCATCCCGAAATGTGGAATGCGGACGCCATCCCAGCAATTGCTCTGCCCGTCCGATGTCTGACCAAGTTGCACGCACGTCCGCGGGATGGGATGGTTTATGTTCAATCTTAGCCTCTTTTCCTGTCAACTCCTCCACTAAATGGATCATGTCCATTAACACGACGGGGGAATCCGATCCCAGATTAATGACTTTATAGCCTAGCGGCTTAAGTCCGGCAATCGTTCCACGGGCAACGTCGTCGACAAAAGTGAAGTCCCGCGATTGTCCCCCGTCTCCGTAGACAACTACCGGGCGTCCTTCGCTTATCCATTGGACAAATCGGAACGGGCTCATATCGGGCCTACCGGCGGGACCGTAGACGGTGAAAAAGCGAAACACTGTCACATCTATGCCGTGCAGGTGGTGATAGGTGTAGCAGAGGGTTTCCGCTCCCTTTTTTGACGCGGCATAAGGAGAAATGGGCGAATTCGTGTCTGCGTCCTCTTGGAATGGCTGAGGATTATTTGCCCCGTACAGGCTTGATGTCGAAGCCAATACAAATTTCTTGACTTCCGCCTCCCGGCATAACTCAAGTAGATTCAGAGTGCCGGTGACATTTGTTTCATAATATACCCAAGGATTTTCGACGGAATAGCGGACACCGGCGCGGGCGGCTAGATTGATGACCGCATCAGGGATGTTTGCGTTGAACACGTCGCGTAATGCAGATTGATTGCAAATGTCCAGCTCATGGAACTGAAAACCGGATTCCTTCCCAAGTTGTTGAAGTCGCCATTTTTTCAATCGTACGTCATAAGCATCGTTAAGATTGTCAGCGCCGACCACCGTGTGGCCATCCTTGAGCAGAAGCTCGGTGACTTTGCTTCCGATAAATCCGACGCAGCCGGTAACGAAATATACCATAAACTATTTACTAGATTAGCTTAACTCGCTATTGAATATTAGAAGTCCACCTCTCCAAAACAATCGTGCATTGACTGTGCGGATTATGTATGGAAACTTGTGTGGAGCTGAGTAAGAAGCCTTGTCTCGGCACAATGCCAGCGGGGCAAGATGCCCCGCCTACGGAGAAGTAGAATGTTATTATCAAGAATCATACGCACTATATATTTAAGCGAAATGGTATTTCTCATTCAGGTAATTCTTCTTTGGCCGAAAGTTTTATCTCGTTGATGGCTGTTTTGAGCATCTCCCGGGTTTTCTCATCAAAGTCTGACTTGGCATGGAAAACGATTGAACCGTCCGGAGCGATAAGATAAAGATTCGGTTTCTTTTTGTCAGTGCGATAAGTTTTATGTACTTCGCCTTTCCAGTCGAGCAACAACGTCACTGGTGGCTTGTTCTTCCTGAGTTGTCTCTTGATAAACCCCTTGGGCACAAATCCGGGGACGCTCCGCATGTCTGCGATGATATATGCTATAATCCCTTCACGGTCGCCAAAGTCTTTCTGAAATGCCGCCGCCCACTTGTCGTCCTCTTTCCGAATTTTTCTGTTACCGAGGATCAGAAATACAATCTTTCCACGCAGCTTCTTCAGGGAATGGGGTTGGTCGTTGGCATCTTTCAAGGTGAAGTCGGGCGCTTTGTCACCGACCGCCGGAGCACCATCCTCTTTTGCGGTGTAAGCATGACACGCGAAAAGAACAATTGCCAGTAAATATGTACCGAACCGCATCGCGCAACTTGTCCTTATACCAATCATAAGGCTAATTTGAGGCAAACAAATTGGGCCACATGCGTTCAAGCAGGAGGTGGTTCGCAGTGGTAATCAGACGCATGGGACCAAATTTGGTTCTCGTCAGGATTTCGCCGTTGGGCAACTCTGCATCATAAGAAAAGGAGTCGCCTTTCAATGCGGACACGGCGGCTTTCAGCGCTACCAGCCCGCGTTCATAGGGCATCAAATCGACTTCGGCATCGTGTTGTTTCAGGATAATCTGATGACATGCTTTCTCTCCGGCGCCCACGCCCACGGTCACAATCTGGTCCGCAAGCCCGTGTAATTGTACCCCTTGAACGCCTCCTAAAGCAAGAATACTATCTACCGCAATGACAGCTTGAATGTTGCCGGCGTAATCTTTCAGGATTCGACCGGTCAAATCAAAGGCGGCGCTTGTCTCAAGGACCGAAGTTCGGGAAATAACTTGGATTTCGTCCTCGTATTCGTCTAAAACACGATGGACACCGATTGCAATTTTCCGAATGGATTCGATTTTTACGGGAGCTTCCAAAACCAAGACATTCCCCTGATATCCGATTTGCTCTAGTGCAAACTGCGCGGCTTTTTCCCCGAGACGGGTTTCGTCGACCGTTACATGTCCGTGGGTTGGCATACTGGGGAGCATCTGATCCAACGAAATCACAGGCACATTCCACCGACGCGCTTCTCTCAGAATCGGGTAGGCAACTTTCGGGTCGACAGATTTGATAATCAGCGCTTGAATTTTCGATTCCAACATCCGCTGAACCCCCTGTCTTTCGGTTAGGACGGTATCATGCGTTGGCCCCTTGTCCAGTACCCCATTCCATGTGATTTTGACGCCGTACTCTTTTTCGTGTTGCAGCATCGCCTGTTTCATAAGGGTGTAAACGGGAGCTGTCGTCTGCGGCACGCTTACTCCGATGCTAGTGATAGGTTCCCCATTACCGCATCCGATAAGTACGGCTATCAAGAATAACAACTTCGTGGCAAACCAATTTTCAATCACTTGCCGTAGAATTCCGTGAACGCACAGTGCATCGATATATTTATTCTGCGTTTTGTTTCTAATTAGCCGCATCTCTTTGAGGAATCCAATCTACGATTGCCATCAATATGAAAAGCAGGTATAAAAAAGCCCTGCGGATTGGTGGTTCGCAGGGCTAGTCCATTTCCGTGCTGGCTGACACGACAGAATACTTGTAAATGACTAATGCCAAATTTTAGTGGAAGAACACTCCGCACAAGCACTCAGGAATCGGTTGCCACGAGTTTGTTAATCTGTTTGAAAAATTGGCCTATCGTCATTTTGGCGGCGCTTCCGATGATTCGTTGTCCGACTCGCGCGAGTTTCCCCCCTACCGTTAATTCACCGGCAAGTTCGACTTTCGTTTCATCAGAGTTGACTTCCTCCAGTCGAAAATCGCAAGCGCCTTTCAGGAAGCCAATTGTGCTTTTCCCTTCAACGATGAGTCGATATGCGGACGGCGGTTGCATGTTCTCCAAGGTAACCGTGCCTTGATACGTACCTTTGATTCCGGCAACGCCCACCTTTATTGTTGCTTCATAGGTATCGTTACCCGTAGCCTTGAGTTCTTCGCAACCGGGAATAGATTGGCTCAGAAGGTCAGCGTCGGTCAGATGCTCCCAGACCTTTTCGCGGTGTGCAGACACGGTATAATCCGCTTTGATTTTCATTACGTCGCATTCCTGACGAAATTAGGCGTTAGAGTGAAGCATGATTCCTAACGCCTAACCGTTCCCATATCTTACGATGCTGCATCTTCAATCGCACGGCGCGTGTAGACCTTTGCAAGATTCGACCGGTACGCTTCGCTGGCGTGAATATCCTCCAAAATGTCTACTCCATCAGCGGCTTTTTCCGCCGCCGCCGCGATGTTGTCAGCGGTCAGGGCTCTTCCCGCCAATGTCGACTCGACCTCGGAGGCGCGATAGGGCACATCGGAAACGCCCGTGATGCCAACCGCGATGTTCTCGCAAATATCGCCGGACTTCGTTAGAACGGCGGCTACGCCGGTGAGCGCGAAGCCGGAGGCGACTTGATGCAACTTGAGATAGCTTCCCGTCGTGTTTTCAGCCGGGACAGCGACATGAATCTCGGTGAGAATCTCATCTGCTTCCAAAGCAGTCGTATAGAGTTCCTCAAAGAAATCTGTCGCCTTAACGACGCGTTCTCCGCCCGAGCCGACAATTTTCAGATCGGCATCAAGAGCCAAGATCGTCGCGGGCCAGTCCGCGGCAGGGTCGGCATGTGACAAACTTCCCCCGATTGTTCCCTTGTTACGAACTTGGACATCGCCTATCTCGCCCGCGGTCTGAGCCAAAATTGGCACCGTCTGGTTTACAAGATTTGAGCTTTCCAGTTCGTGGTGGGTAGTCAACGCGCCAATCGCCAACGTGCCATCGGACTCGGAGACTCCTTTTAACCCCTCAACACGTTGGATATCAATCAGTACCGCTGGCTCGGCAAGCCGCAACTTCATCGCCGGAATCAGGCTGTGTCCACCGGCGAGGATTTTGGCGTCATCTCCGTGTTCGCTTAAAAGCGCCAAAGCTTCATCAACTGAGGTCGGTGCGAAGTATTCAAAACTGCTCGCAATCATTTCAATTCCTCCTTTCGGCTAGAACCAGCTCTACTGTGCGTCTTGGATTGCCTGCCACACGCGGTTCGGCGTCATCGGCATATCTATATCGGTAATTCCGAATGGTGACAGCGCATCGACAACCGCATTAACGAGACACGGCGAGGACGCGATTGTTCCAGCTTCACCTACGCCCTTGACGCCCAACGGATTAACGGGAGACGGCGTTGTGGTGTGTTCGGTTTCAAAGCGCGGCACCTGCGTCGCCTTTGGAATGGCGTAGTCCATAAATGAACCGGTTAAGAGTTGTCCGTTTTCATCATAAACGGCGCCTTCATACATTGCCTGCCCCAATCCCTGTGCGATACCGCCATGTACCTGTCCATCGACTAACAACGGGTTGATGATATTTCCGCAGTCGTCAACGGCGACATAGCGCTGCAAATCGATCTCTCCCGTCTCCGGATCGACCTCAACGATAGAGATGTGAGCGCCGAATGGATATGTGAAGTTCGACGGTTCAAAGAAATGAGTCGCCTCAAGTCCAGGTTCAACTTCCGGCGGCAGGTTTACGGCAACGTGCGCCGTAGCGGCAACGTCCGCGAATGTAACGGCGGAGTCCGGCGACCCCTGGACAAAGATGTTTCCATCTTCAAATACGAGGTCATCGGCGTTTGCTTCCAGCATATGCGCCGCGATCTGCGCCATTTTCTCTTTCACTTGCTGCGTAGCAATTATCAGAGCCGCGCCCCCGACCGCCGTGGCACGACTACCGAATGTGCCGATACCTTGGGGCTGCCGTCCGGTGTCGCCGTGAATAATCACTATGTCGTCAATGCTTATCCCGTATTCATCGGCTACGATTTGGGCAAAGCTGGTTTCTTGTCCCTGTCCGTGTGGAGACACTCCGGTCAGAACAGTGACTTTCCCGGTGCGTTCAATGCGAACAGTGCTACTCTCCCAGCCGCCTCCGGCAACGCCGACAGACGGACCCATACCACAGATTTCGGCGTATGTCGCAATGCCGATTCCCATGTATCTACCCTGCCCTCGAAGCTCTGCTTGCCGTGCTCTGAGACTGGCATAATCCACCGTATCCAGCGCCTTGTTGAAACTCATCTGGTAGTTACCGCTGTCGTAGGTGACGCCGGTAGCCATTTCGAGCGGAAATTCATCGGGCTGCGGGAAGTTCTTGAAGCGAATCTCTTTGGCATCCATTCCCAACTTCTGAGCCGCGAGATCGACCATACGTTCAATGATGTGAGTCGCCTCGGGGCGCCCAGCCCCACGATAGGCGTCCGTCGCCATCTTGTTCGTGAAGACACCGATCAACTCCAATTTGATGTTTGGAATCTTATAAGCGCCCGGCATCATGAGATATGTCAACACGGGGATGATCGGCGTCAGCAACTGGTGATACGCGCCCATGTTGGCGAGCAATTTCGCACGGAGCGCCGTAATCGTTCCGTCATTCTTGACTGCCATGTCCACATAATCGACCTGATCGCGTCCATGAATCGTTGTCGTGAAGCCTTCGCTCCGTTTCTCAATCCATTTCACAGGCTTCCGCAACTGTGTTGCCAGGTAAGCGACAACAGCTTCTTCGGGATATACATTCAGCTTACTGCCAAAGCCGCCTCCCACTTCCGGCGCAATGACGCGAACGAGTTGCTCCGGAAGGTCAAGGAGCAGGGAAAGAATGGTCTTGAGGTGATGAGGTACTTGTGTCGAAGACCAGACGGTAAGTGTTCCCTCTCCCGGAAGATATTCTGCCAATACCCCGCGTGGTTCAATCGAGTTGGGTATCAGACGCTGATTCACGAAGCGCTGAGACACCACATGGTCGGCTTCGGCAAACGCCGCGTCCACATCCCCCGCGTCAAGCGGCATCGCAAAAGCGATATTGTCATCGAATTCATCGTAGATGACTGTCGAATCCGATTCAATTGCTGCGTCCAAATCAACGACAGCGGGCAACTCGTCGTACTCAACTTCGATCAGATCCAGCGCATCTCTTGCTACGTAGGGATCCGTCGCCACAACGGCGGCGATCGGTTCCCCGACGAACCGCACACGACCTACGGCAAGAGCGGGATGATCGGGAACCTTAAGCCCCTCGATTTCCGCGGCGCACGGGATTGATCCGACCTTCCCCGCAATGTCTGAACCGGTTATGACTTTGACCACGCCCGATAAATTTTCTGCCGCTTCCGTGTCGATGCTCTTGATATCCGCGTGCGCATAGTCGCTGCGCAAGAAAGTACAATGGAGCGTATTGACCAACTTAATATCGTCTACATAGTGGGATAGCCCTTGAACTAGTCGCGGATCCTCGCGTCGCTTTATCGGTGCGCCGATTAGCCGCGATGGCCCTGCCATAGTTGCCATAATAAGTCCCTCCTCCTGTCTACGTCAGATAAAGGATGCGCACGGTACACCGCATCTAAATCTTTATGAGCCGATGCACCTTCTGCGTAAGATGTAGTATTACGAAGTACCGTTATCGAAGGTACGCATCTCAAATCTAGCCTTGCATCTTCTCGGCGGCGTATTGCACGGCGTCAACGATATGTTGATAGCCCGTACAACGACAGAAATTCCCTTCCAAGCCGTGCCGGATTTCATCCTCTGACGGGTTTGGATTTCGTTCTAGGAGTTGATGTGCCGCTACAATCATCCCGGGTGTACAGAAGCCGCATTGCAGACCGTGACGTTCCCAGAATCCCTCCTGAATCGGATGGAGTTCGCCATCCTGCGCGAGTCCTTCAATCGTTGTTATCTCTGCGCCATCTGCCTGTACCGCCAACATCGTGCAGGTCTTGACTGCTTGTCCATCTACAATCGCCGTGCAAGCGCCGCATAGGCTGGTCTCACATCCTACATGCGTGCCTGTGAGTCCGGCGACCTCTCTAAGGTAGTGAACCAGAAGTAGTCGAGGCTCAACTTCGTGTGTGTAATCTTCACCGTTAATCGTCGTGTTAATCTGCTTTGTCGCCACTGTCTTAACCTCCCTTTCCGTAGATTGCGACCAAAAAATACATCTCTATTTGACGGCATTATATCAAGGTCTCGATTTCACTGCAACAATAAAACGGATGAGATTTGACAACGTCAATCGCGTTTATTGCTGTCGTCAAGGGTTAGTCTAGGTCAATCGAATCGACTTAAATGTCTCAATTTGTTCCGTAATCGCACGTTCCGTGGGAAGACGCTCGGCGCTTGACGCGCCATAGAATCCCACAACGCCTTCGGTATTGTCCAATATAAACTGCGCATCCTCGGGTTCGGCAATCGGTCCGCCGTGACAAATCACAAGAATCTCCGGGTTAACGCCTTTCGCGGCATCGTGTATCGCCTGCACCCGTTTCGCCGACTCCTCAAGCGTTAGCGCCGTTTTGGCACCGATGGATCCCTTTGTCGTGAGCCCCATATGTGCCACGAGGATGTCCGCACCTGCGTCCGCCATCTGTTCGGCTTCCGATTCGTTAAAGGAATACGGTGTTGTCAGCAGATTCATTTCGTGGGCGATGCGAATCATCTCCACCTCGGGACCATAGCCCATATCCGTTTCCTCCAAATTTTGGCGAAGTGTTCCATCGATCAATCCGACGGTTGGAAAATTCTGTACACCAGAGAATCCGATGTCCCGAATCTGTTTTAGGAAGACATCCATCAAACGGAACGGATCTGTACCGCAAACGCCGGCAAGCACCGGTATGCTTTTGACAACAGGAAGTACCTCGCTTGCCATTTCAACGACAATCTGGTTGGCATCGCCGTACGGCATCATGCCGGCAAGCGATCCGCGACCAGCCATGCGAAATCGCCCCGAATTATAGATGACGATGAGGTCAACCCCTCCAGCCTCCTCGCATTTTGCGGAAATGCCGGTACCGGCGCCAGCGCCGATAATCGGTTTGCCAGCCTCAACGTTTCCCCGCAACCCCTTTAATATCTCTTCGCGCTTAAACTGCATTGTTTCACCTCCGTGTAGAATTCGATATTTAGTATTTGCGCAAACCGTGCCCATTCTTAATGAGTAAAAATAAGGCGTAGAATAATGCGTAATGCGTAACTAATTGTTTTACGTGTTACGCATTATGAATCACTGAGCCCTTCAGTTGCGTAAGTCCTGATGTTATGTGTCTAATCCGTATTAACCTTCTTCGGCGGCATGACGACAATTTCGATTCGTCGATTTCGAGCTCGTCCTTCGCGCGTGTCGTTAGTGTCAATCGGACGGTGATAGGCATAACCGACCGCCGCTAAACGACCGGGAGCCACATTGGCGTGTTCTTGCAAGTACCTCACGGCAGAGATTGCACGCTCCGTCGACAAATCCCAATTGTTCAGCGCCGAACCTCTGAACGGTACGTTGTCCGTGTGTCCCTCAACTCGAATCTCTCGGTCCGGATAACGATTCAAGAATGTCGTAGCAATTTTGTCTAAGATACGCTTGCCTGCCGGTTTAATCACGGATCTTCCCGAGTCGAAAAGAATCTTATCCATTAAGTTGACGGTCAACATTCCTTGAAGTTCGGTAATTTGAATCTCTTTGTTTTTAATCTCCTGTTCCAAGCTGCCAACCAAATCTTGATATTCCGCCTCTCGCTTCCTGCGTTCTGTTTCAAGTTTCCGTTTCTCATCTTCAATTTTCGCTTTGGCTTTGCTGAGATCCACCGCTCGTTTTTGAACTTCACCAATGGTTTCTTCCAGGATTTCGATCTTGATAATCTTCGCCGCCACCTCTTCTTGGGATTGGTTTAACTCCTGCCCCAAATGTTTTGATTCTTCCTCAAACTTAACCCGGTTTGCGCGCTCTGTACCGAGTGCCTCTTCCGTCTGCTTGAACTTCACTCGGTAATATGCGATCAAGGTGACAAGAATCACGAGTGCTAATCCGGCGGCTCCGCCAATTATATATGTTTGTCTTTTGGTCATCTATAGTCAATCCCATTTACATTTACACATATTGCGATAGGTGATCAACTGAGTGGATAGCGAAGGCAATAGAGATCTTTTCCCAACCGCACCTTACAAGACTGGTTAAATACCGGTTCGGTTGGGAAACCGAACCTACCGCAATGTATAGATTCATAAGGTGTGATGTTTTTTCACAACTTCGCTTGGGTCATGAACGTGGCATAGATTTTTGCTGTCTTCACCATATCCGAGATACTGACCCGTTCATTGACGCCGTGTGCGCCTTCGCCTCGCGGACCGTAACCCACACCCGGTAGTTTTCCGTCTTCCACGAAGAAATGCAGATCGGTGAATCCGCCAGCCGGCGCCCATTTCACCGGATTGCGTCGAATTGCACGCACCGCTCGGGAGAACTCCTGAACCAATGGCTCCTCCGTATCAACAAGGCACGGCTCAATGCGCAAAGCCGGTTTCATGTCGACTTTCAGTTCCAGGATGTCCTTGCAAGCCTCCTTGATTGCCCCCCGCAACTCCGCTTCCGCTTGATCTAACCGTTCATTAGGCGGTATCCGCCGATCGATTGAGAAGGTCAATTGCGCGGGGACGGTGTTGATTTTGTCACCGGAGGTACCGCTGAAAACCCCGCCAATGTTGATCGTGGGTTGTCTCTCAATGTCGGGTGCCATCCTGAAGGTTCGATGCGGTTTGCCAAATTCCGCCTTCAGTGGTTGAAGCGCAGTGACCAGCTCTGCCGTTTTCTCAAAGGCGTTGAGTCCGCTATCGGGATTCGCCGCATGCGCCGCTTTGCCATGCACCGTGACCTCAAGCCACAGAACACCGTGGTGGCCGTTGCAAACGGTTAAACCTGTACTGCCTTCGCAATTCACGGCATAGTCTGCCTGCACCAGTCCCTTCCGAACCACCTCACCCGCGCCAAGATCGCCGCCGATTTCCTCATCGCAGGTAAATGAACATTCAATGTTGAAGTTCGGTTGCACCCCTGTTTCGCGGAGCGCCGAGACGACAAAAAGCAAAGACGCAATCGAATCTTTCATGTCGTCGGAGCCGCGTCCGTAAAGCCAATCCCCTTTTATTTGAGGGTCAAATGGGTGAGCGCGCCACTTTCCGGCGACGGGAACGACATCGAAATGTGCGTTGAAGTGGACGGTTTTTTCCGCACCGACATCCCAGCGAGCAATAAGATTCATGCGAGGATACGCATCGGCGTGCGGCACTACCTTTACGGCTTCAGCTTCGGGGACGGGGACAATACGGCTCTGCATTCCCAACGCGCGGCATCTTTCGTCAAGAAGATCGACAATCTCCGCGTAATTGTTGCCCGGCGGATTGACCGTCGGAATTCGCACCAGTTCTTGAAGCGACGCACAAAGTTCCTTCTTGTTCCGCTCAATATATGCGCGTGTTTTTTCTATCATAGTCCGATTTGTGTTACCCAGTTGAGCCCCCAAATCCACTTAGGTCTGCTATTATGCTGTAGAGGATAAAATCGTTGAGGGAGTCAATCTGTGATTTGATGATCGCAGATTCCTACTATACTTCACGTTGCCGGGAATTGCGTGTTTTCGAGCGTCGGGTAAAGTAGCAGCCACAATTAAGTGAGATCGTAGATTTCCGTACCACAATCTGTTAGATTGTGATCGCCTTTGTACGACCATAGAGATGCCATCTCCGAATCACGACCTGCCGGCACCGCGTAAGCCGTATTAGAAACCATAATTGTCGAGGAAACAAGCTCAATTTTACTCAACAGAAGGATCAAGCGACTGGATAAGGAGCGATCAACTGAACGGATAGTGAAGGCGATAGAGATCCCTCAACTGACTGGATAAGGAAGGATCAAGTGACCGAACAGAGAACGCGATAGAATTCCCTTAGAGATTCTCCTCGCCCCTACGATTAGGTGATACTTGGCGAATTACAGACATGCCTCGGATAAATGTCAACAGAACCTAGCCACTAAACACTTTCTTATATTGTTTGAAACGGGCATGCCGTTAACGACTCCGCAATCTCGGTTTTCTAGGTCATTTTTTCGGACGTTGCGCTCTACGAATCGATCTCGCATTTCAGAAGATATTCTCGACTCACAAGCGCATCCTCCAACGGCTGATCGGTTGCGGTGTTTTCAATCAGGAGGTCGCCTTTGTAACCAAGTCGAGTGAGGTGCTTCAAGATTGACTTGAAGTCCACAAATCCATCCGCTATCTGCGTTGAAAATCCGTCCGCCGTTCTTTGTTTGATGTGAACGGAAGCAAGGTCATCTAGCGTCACGGTGCTCCAGAAATCCTCCGGTCGATTGCTAGCGGTACCATCTGACCGGAACGTGTTCGCCTGATCGTAGATTAGCGGACAACCGCCGCGGCGTGCCAATTCTAGCGTCCAAGTGGCTGACTGGCGTCCATGCTCGAGGGCGAAAACCATGGGATACGAAGGCAGCAGCGACTTGTACCGCTTCGCATTGGCAACTGCGGCCCTCGTGTCGATTTCTCCGTCAGTCTCAACGTCAACGATACGAAATCGTGCACTGTGCGGGCAAAGTAAATAGGCGAATTTTTTCGCCTGGATTATCCTCGCGTTATCGGCGTGGAGGTCATCGGGTTCGGCGAGCCAGACGTGCGACGCTGCGTAACTCAGAGTTAGACCTGCCATCTTTTCCACGAACTCACTCACCTTGTCGAAAAGTGACTTGTGCTCTGTCTTTATGAGTTCACTCCAACTCGCCCCGCTCCACAGCCCTTCACAGATTGCTTTCCAGCCTTCGTCCGTGTGCGCGTCCATCGCGACCTCAATCTCCCGCATCATGTCACCAAATTTCGAGTTGCGGAGATAGTTGTGATCGCGCACTTCCATTTCGCGGAACCCGTTTTCGCCGAATTTCAAGGCGAGATCTTCAAAGGAATCGCCGCTTTCCATGCGTTTCGCCCAGATGTTGGTGACGATGCCCAGTTTCTCGTACATGCGGGTTCCCAAAGCCGTATTTGCTGCACAAAATAATAAAAAACACGAGGTGGCATTATAACATAACCCAAGAACCAGTCAAACAGAGAAATCGCGATGCCGCACGCCTCTGCATTTCACTTATAGTCAATTCATTCATGTTTACACATATTTCGATAGGTGATTAACTGAGTGGATAACGAAGGCGATAGCGATCCCATAGAGATCCCTAGAGTTTGGTTTGGCTTGGCTATGCCTACGATTGTTGCCGTGGTTTGAGAGGTTATACCATTTCTCAAGAATGGCAGTGCAAAACCGGCAAATGGCGTGAATTGAAGTCGCAATTCGGAGATCGTTCTTACTGGGTGCCACCGCGCAACAGCTAAAGCTCTAACGAAAGGGCTGTTTCACTCTATGCACTATTATTCAAGAGAATTGGTATTATCATCAACACAAGAAAACAATTCTGTCGTAAAATCTTCTATGGTCATGAGCTAGATTTTCTCCCACCCTAACCTGTTTTCCTCTGACCTAACCAAATTCCTGCCGTTCGAAGACGTGGAACGTCAAATACTCGCACTCAAGGTGATGGACAATAATGTCACGTAGGCTACACAAGCCTTGAAAATGTCCCGATCGACGCTTTACCGGAAATTGAAGTTGTATCAACCCATTGCGTCGGATTAAGCTCCCGAAAGTCTTGCATGAAACCGATTTATCATTTTGTGAAACATGAAGAACGGAGAGTACAACCATCTCGTTTTCTCAGCACGGCGTAATGTGCCAGTGAACGCTTCTCAAACTGTCCCAAAATGGGACTGGTGTCCCATTTTGGGACAAACTCGCCCGAAGCCACGCCATTACAGGCTTTCTGGCAATATCCTGCCCCTATAATCCGTATCAACTGTCCCATTTTGGGACACTATCACCTCATCCACTTCTGCCCGTCCATATCCTTCAAAGTCAAGCCCACCAAGGGATTTCCCCGTTTCGTCCTCGTTCAATCAAGAGTTGGCACAGTTTATGCTGTATTTGGTGTATCGTCTTTCTTTTCGGTCGGACCGAGAGATTGACGCATTCAATAATCCATCCCGCGGCAGGAGGCGACGTCAATGCTCAGTGATGCCTGCCGCCCCCCTTCGCCGGGGAATGGAAGGAGGGAAGGAATTTCCCTGTACGAATTACATCAGCAGGCGGGGGCCTACGCGAATCGGAGCGCCACCGTCTACTGGGATGGCAAAAATACACACGCGGAGGAGGTGCTGTCTACATCTATCGGCTGACTGCCGGTGAGTATTCGGCAGTTCGGCGGATGGTCATTGTGAAAATTGTAAATAGAACTCGATCCCGATAGCAACTTTACCGAAATCGTATCCAAATCTTGGTTTGGCTGTCCAAGATTCAACAAACTCAGCATTGAGGTGGATTTTCAGGATTTTTAATAAATCCTGAAAACACGAAAAATAGCTGTGGAGAGTAGGTTATATAGATGCTAACTGCAATACCAAAAAAAGGAGAATATCACCATGAAAATAACTTTCACATCATTATTTCTTTTCGTTACGTTTTCCCTAAATGCGTTCACCCAAGATCTTCATTCTACCACGCTTGAAGGACATACGCATTCGGTCTATGGTGTGGCATTTAGTCCGGATGGGCGGACGCTTGCAAGCGGGAGTTACGACGAAACCATCCGTTTATGGGATGTAGCGACAGGTAACCCCCTCCGCACGCTTGAAAGACATACGGATGCGGTCTATAGTGTGGCATTTAGTCCGGATGGCAAAACGCTTGCACGTGGGAGTTACGACGATACCATCCGTTTATGGGATGTGGCGACGGGTAATCGCGACGGCACGCTTGAAGGGCATACGAATTATGTCCGCAGTGTTGCGTTTAGTCCGGATGGGCAGATGCTTGCAAGCGGAAGTGACGACGATACCATCCGTTTTTGGGATGTAGCGACGGGTAACCCCCTCCGCACGCTTGAAGGGCATACGGATTCTGTCCGCAGTGTTGCGTTTAGTCCGGATGGGCAGATGCTTGCAAGCGGGAGTTCCGACGATACCATCCGTTTAAGGGAATTGCCGGATACTCGCGTAAGCATAACTGCTTTACCGGTAGATCCGCCAGCCATCGGGGGCAAGTTGACCCTTAACATTGGAATTACACAAGGTGAAAACATCGCCGGGTATCAAGCGAGGATAAGTTTTGATGACACAGCGCTTCGCTACGTCGAAAGCGCCAACGGCGATTACCTGCCCGCCAATGCATTTGTTGTGCCCCCGGTTGTTGAAGGAAACCGGGTAACGCTCGGCGCCACCTCTGTAGCCGGTGATAGGAGTGGTGACGGTACCCTTGCAACTTTAACGTTTGAGTTCATTGCTATCAAAGAATCAACCCTAACCTTGTCTGAGGCTGTTATCGTTAATGGCGCCGGTGATCGTCTCCCGTTCTTATTTATAAATCGAACAGTTGAGGCTGGCGTGCCGCGACTACGGGAGGATGTTAACCTTGATGGCGTTGTGAATATTTTGGATTTGCAGCTCGTTGCCTCAAGCTTCGGAAAAAGTTCTTGGACACGCGAGAAGGCGACAATAGCGGCAATAGAAGACGTCAATGACGATGGTGTTGTTGATATCAAGGACGTGATTAGGATAAGTATTATAAATTTTGGGCTGAGTTTCGACGCATTCGCGTCAGTTGATTCATATTTGTCAGACGAAGATTATTATTATTGGGAGACTATTCTGCGTGATATCTTGAGTAGAGAGGGTGGAGAGATCGTGCGCGATCCGGCAGATGTCAACAAGGATGGTGATGTCGACATCGTGGATCTTGTCTTGGTTGCGGGGGCATTAGGTGATGCGGCGGCCGCGCCTTCCCTGTATCCGCAAGCCTTGAGACTGTTCACGGCTGTGGATATCCAACAGTGGTTATCCCAAGCTCAACACTTGGACCTCACTGATGCAAGCTTGCAACGCGGCGTCCTCTTCTTGGAATATCTCCTTGCCGCCTTCACACCGCAGGAGACCGCCTTGTTACCCAACTATCCGAATCCGTTCAATCCTGAAACGTGGATACCGTATCAGCTTGCCGAAGCCGCAGAGGTCACGCTGACAATCTATGCAGTAGATGGTACTGCAGTACGCCAGTTGGTATTAGGGCATCAACCTATTGGTCTCTATCAAGGCAAGAGTCGTGCAGCCTATTGGGATGGACGGAACAAAGTCGGCGAACCTGTTGCGAGTGGTGTCTATTTCTATACGCTGATTGCAGGGGATTTCACGGCTACGCGGAAGATGTTGATACGGAAATAATTGGCATGTTTTCACACAGAGAAGTATAATGTTATCCGTTTGGAAACCCGATGCTTTTATCGTAAACAGAACGGTAAAATAATGGAATATCAAGTCACACTCAATATTCCCGAGGCCGTGTACCGACACGCTCACCGAATTGCAAAAACGCAAGGGGTCAAATTAGAAAATGTCCTTGTTGGTGTGTTGCGTGCAAATTGGTCTCCTGCCAACGGACCTTTGACTGAGACAGAGAAGTTGGCAGCTATTTCACCAAGCATAGAATCAACAGATTGGTGGGATAGCGAAGGCGATAAGGAATGGGATGCATGGACCCCTAAAATTCGCAGATGTGATTATTGCTGATTTTCCAAGAGTTACAGGTATTATACTCTGCGTTGGGTATTATTGCGCATTCTTTTCCAGTGATAATTGTTTCTAATAGGACTTACGTAGCACCCGCAGATCGGGAATCGGAGTTCCCTCCTACAAGGGGCGCGACCTGGAGATCGCGGGATCTCTATCGCACTCGCTATCCACTCGTTTGATCCTACAGAAGACGCAATTTCTGACAGCGCGGAGTATAAAAGGCGACCAGCAGAGGTTATCTCAACTGCGGATTACCATACCACTGTTGGAGACGTGATTCTTGGAGCAGTAACAACGAATTTAACCATTGCAACCACACCCACAGATCACGTAATTGCGGATTGGACAGAAGCAGGGCTACGTGGACCAAGTGCCTTTAGGAGTTTTCTGGTAACACTCCCACAAAGCAACGTCTTGGCAGTCATTGGGTCCTTATCATCTGCAGATTGACAAATGGTACAGGCATGTATCCGCAAAGCAATAACGGTATGAATGCCTTAAGGCGCAATATTTTCTATTCGACGGTATTCTTATATGTCCGTCAGGTACCTATTCGCTTCCCTAATCTTCCTCTTGAGTCTTTTGCACCCAACCTATGATTCACTCGATTCAATCTGCACGGCGCAGAATTTTAGCTCCGGCTGCTTAGATACCGGATCGAACGCCGGATTAGTCACGACATTCGCATTAGTCTCGGCGTGGAAGAGATCGCCCCAATGAAACGGTGTAAAGAGCAATCCACGTCGAATCGTTTCTGTGATACGCGCCCGCGCATAGCACCGTCCACGCCGCCCGACAAGATAGATCCACTCGCCGTCTTGAACGTCGTTTTCCACTGCATCATCCGGATGGATCTCCACAAACGGTTCCGGGTCGGTACGGACAAGCTGCGGCACCTTACCTGTCCGGGTACGCGTGTGCCACTGACTCGCGATACGTCCTGTTGTCAAACCGAGTGGGAATTCCTCATTTGTGTCTTCATCCGGCGGTTGATAAACCGGCGTTTTGAATTGTGCCTTCTCCGATTCCGTGAAGAACTTCCTGCGTGTGTACCGCCGATCCGTGCCGGGATGCCGCGGGTGAGGACAGGGCCAACGCAGTGATGTTTTCGCAAGACGTTCATTCGTCATCCCCATCTGATCGCACGGCGTGCCTGCCGTCATTAGTCGATACTCATCCCATACCTCCTCCGCGGTGTAGAAATCAAAATGCCGTTTGAATCCCATCGCTCTGGCGACCTCTGTGAATATCCACCAATCCGGTTTCGCCTCGCCGGGCGGGACGAGGAACTGATCGCTTCGGACGACGAGACGTTCGCTATTCGTCATTGTCCCCTCCTTTTCGCCCCACTGCGCGGCAGGAAGCAGCACGTCCGCATATTCGGCGGTTTCTGTCGGGTAGTAGCAATCTTGCACAATCACCAAGTCGGCGCGACGCAAACCCTCTTGCGATACCCTTGCGTCGGGCATACTAACCGCAGGATTCGTGCAGGCGATCCAGAGTGCGCTAACGTTACCCTCGGCTGCCGCCTCGAACATTGGAACCGCCGTTAAACCCGGTTTCGGATCGATGCTGCCCGGCGGGATACGCCATGCACCCTCCAAATAAGCACGATGCATATCATTGGTGACGACGCGATAACCGGGCAATTGGTGTGACAAATAACCGACTTCTCTGCCACCCATCGCATTCGGTTGCCCTGTCAGCGAAAATGGTCCAGCGCCCTCTTTGCCGACCTCGCCTAACTGGAGGTGCAGGTTGATGAGAGCGACATTTTTATCGACACCGCTCGTGCTCTGATTGGTGCCTTGGCAGTAAAAACTGAGCAAGCGACTCGGCTCAGAGAGGTATTCAACGATCTCGTCAATACGCGCCGGGTGAATATCGCAGGCAGCTAAGAGCGCATCCTCATCCAAGCTGTGCAAATGGTTCTCGTAGGCACTAAAGTTTTCAGTGTTCCTCCGGACGAAACGTTTATCAATCCGTCCTACCGCAAGGAGGCGTTTCGCAATGAGTTGGAGAAAAGCAACATCGCTTCCGGGCGCGAGCGGTACATGGATATCCGAGAGGTCTGCTGTTTTCGTGCGGCGCGGATCTACGGTGATAATCCGTGTGTTTGGATTACGTATACGCCGTTTCCGAATCATCTGAAAGAGAACAGGGTGGTTTGCCGCCATGTTCGCACCGATAATCAGAAAAACATCGGCGTGCTGGATATCGTCATAGCAAGTCGGCGGTCCGTCCGAACCGAACGCCTGAACGTAACCGACAACCGCAGAGGACATACAGAGCCGGCTATTCGTGTCCACATTATTCGTGCGGAGGAATCCTTTGAACAATTTATTGAAAACATAGGAAGCCTCCGTGTCCAACTGTCCGGAGCCGTAAAACGCGATGGAATCTTTGCCGTGCTTCAATTGGATCTCGTTAAGCCGTTTCGCCGTGAAAGCGATAACCTCATCCCACGAAACTTGGCGCGGCGGTTCACCCCGACGATCGCGAATCATGGGATGCGCGAGTCTTCCGTCATGGTTTTGAAATACTTGTTTGAGATGCGCACCCTTTGGACAGAGCATACCGTAATTTGGGGCGACATCGTCGTCTGCTGAAATTCTTGTAATTTTATTATCTTGGACGGTTGCGCGAACCACGCAACCGACCCCACAATAGGGGCATACCGCTTTTCCTGTTGAGTTCTCCACTGGCTACTCCGTTGTCAGATACAGTGTATCTCGCAAATCGCTTATAGGGCCGGGACTGAAAAACCGCCCGAAATGTGTGTAAAAACCTAAGTTGCTACCTCTGTCCGACGGGGACACAGAAACCGAGTTTTTGGTTCACATTCGCTAAATTATTAGGCAAATTGGTCTGATTTTCGTCAATATTGTGTTCCACGTGAAAAAACTCGGTTTCTGTGTTATTTGTTAAAGGTAGCAACTTGCATTAAATTTGAATCGAATTGACTATAGGATTAGGACAAAGCCCCTTCGACTTTCAGACGCTGTCTCTCCGCCAGTGCTGTATCAAACGCCTTCTTCTCGGCATCTTGGACTGCGGGCGAGAATCGCACCAACACCGTCGTAACCGAGGCAACGGCGACCATGACGCCAAGATACAGCAAGCCTTGCTGCATGGTGATGCTCTCGGAACGAAACAGGAAACCGGCTGCAACAGCGCCGGCGTTTCCACCGGCACCGACGATGCCGGCGACAGCCCCTAACGCCTTTCGATTGATAAACGGGACAATTCCGAACGTCGCTCCCTCGGACATCTGCACAAAGAGACTAAAGACAATCATCGTTCCAACAGCAAGCACGAGAACCGCCATCTGTGAGAACAGCATCAGCATGAGGCCCTCACCCAATAAGACGATAAAGAGAAACATGACGCGTCCACGTAGCCCCATCTTTTTCGCAAAGAAATCGGAGAAAAAGCCTCCGACGGTGCGCGCAAAGATGTTCATCAAACCAAACAATCCGGCGATGAGACCTGCGGTCTTGACATCCAACTGGAAGTGGTCATGATAGTAGAGCGCGGCGACATTGTTAATGGTCAGTTCCACGCCGAAACAGGCGGCATAAATGACGAAGAGTGCCCAGACGCGGTAGTCTTTAATCGCCAGCATAAAGGATTCCATGCCTTTACCCTTCGCAGGTTCAAGGTCGCCTCGTTCCCGAAGTTCTTTATAGTTCCCATCCGGCGCATCCTTTGTAAAGAAGTAATACGCAAAGCCGGTGATAAATAGAGCGATTCCGGGAACAATCATTGCCAGCCGCCATCCGAGGAACTTGTCTACACCGAAGCTGATAACGGCGGTAAAGATGAGAGGCATCACCATCTGCGTAACACCACCGCCGAGGTTACCCCATCCTGCCGTTGTCGCATTCGCCGTACCCACACAGTTGGGTGCGAACATCACCGATGTGTGATATTGCGTAATCACGAACGAGGCGCCGATCGCACCGATCATCAATCGAAAAAGCAGAAATGTCTCATAATTTTGGGCAAGCCCGATACCCATGACCGGCAGTGAACCGAGAATCAGAAGCCATGTATATGCCTTTCGAGAGCCGATCTTGTCGCAGAGCGGTCCGATTAGGACACGAACCAACACCGTAATCGCCACGGAAGCGATAATCGTATTGCCAATTTGCGCCTTTGTTAACATCAGGTCTTCGCGGACAATCGCCATAAGCGGGGCAATCCCAAACCACCCGAAAAACGCTAAAAAGAATGCAAACCACGTGGTATGAAAGGTTCGCATCTGAATCGTTTTTAAGCTAAACAGATTTATCTGTGTTGCCTTATTCTTGATATCCATAAACTTTCCCGACTCTATGAATAGTCGCTTGAGACTATTCCCACGTCGAAACCTCCCTTTCTGAGAATGAATGTTAATATTATTGTAGACATTATGATGACTTAAACACGGTTCGTCGGCGAGGTTGGGAAACCTCGCCTACCGGGGTGGAACGTCCCTACCTCCGTGAGAGATATGGCACAAGCCCCTCAAGTACTTGCGGTAAATCATCGCAAGGTACATTTTCCAATAATTTCGGAGCGATTTTAGGATGTGCCCCGGCATCTCCCTTGAAAAATACGTCCACCGCATCGGTGACGACACCATTGATCTTAACCTTTTTGCCGAGGAGTCCAATGTCTGCGGCAGCGTGGTTGCCGCACCCATTCGGACATCCTGACCAATGGACGGTCAGCGGTTTGGTATTTCCGAGTTTCGCTTCCAAATGCCGTATTGATTCCATCGCACGCTCTTTCGTTTCAATGAGCGAGAAGTGACAGTAGTCGATCCCTGTGCAACTCACCGTCCCGCGCATGATCTCCGACGGGTCATATCGGAGTTCCTGTAGGAGCGGTTCGGCGGTTATGTCGCCAATCTTCGTGTCCGGCACGTTAGCGACGATAAGATTCTGTCCTTGGGTGAGGCGAATGTCGCCGTTCCCGTATTCATCCGCGAGTCGGGCGACTTCCAAAAGTTGCGCCGTCGTGATACGTCCGACAGGCACAACCAGTCCAACATAGTTGAGGTGCGGCTCTTTCTGTGAGAAGATACCGGTATGATCGGTCTTTTTTTTGCCGCGCATATCTTTCCCTGCAGTCAGAAGCGGCTGTTTTTTATGCCGACGCCTTTCTAATTCTTTTCGGAATTTTTCTATACCCCAATCTGCAATTAGAAATGCAAGGCGCGATTTGTTCCGAGCCGTCCGAGGTCCGTGATCGCGAAAGATTCGCGTAATGTCAGCACACAAGACCGCAGCCTCTTCAGGGATAACAAACACATCAAGTGGTTGTGCGACGGTATACCCGCCAGAACCCATCTTTCCGCCGACCGCGACGTTAAAGCCGTTTGTTTCTTGACCATCAATCTCTTTTACTGCAGGCGTAAGTGCAATGTCCTGTGAGGCAGTGTGGGTGCAGTTATCCAAACACCCCGTGATACCGACATTAAACTTGCGCGGAAGGTCAGTAAATTCCTTATTGCCGACAATGAGTTTTGTGAATTCCCTGCCAACATGAGAAGCGTCAAAAAGTTCATTCGGTGTCAATCCGGCAACGGGACATCCAATTACGCCGCGAATGTTGTCAAAGCCTGTTTGGAGTGAACCTAAGCCGACCTCTTCAAGCCGATTCCAGATGTGTTGGACATTTTCAATTGCGAAACCTCGGAGTTGAATCTGCTGACGCGTCGTGAGATCCACAAACCCCGGTCCGTGCGCATCACTGATTTCGGCAATAGCGCGAAACTGCTCGGCGTTGCTAAAACCGCTGGACATCCGGAGACGCATCATAAACGCCCCGGGGGTTTGCTTACGATAAAAGACACCTACCCACTTAAGCCGGTCACGTTCGTTCGGCGGAATAGCTTCCCAACCATTCCGAATGTAGTTCGGAATGTCATTGATTACCTCCAGCCCATTTTTTTCGCGCTTTAAGAGCTCCGCAGCATTTATCTTTGGTTTCCTTTCTTTGACGGCCGAAGTGCTAATTACGCTCGGTGTTGAACGCACAAGTTGGCTAGTAGAGATAACTTCCTTTTTTGCTAGGTTCACTTTTGAATCTCCTTCAGAATCAACCAGCCTATAGAGTTAGGCGGCAATAAAAAAGGCGTCTATCGGCGAGTGTAAACTCAGCCAGATAGACGCCTGTGTCCGGTCCCAAACCACCGTTGGTTGGGGGGTGTTTTTATCTACATTGTTTGCCGAGTGGAGTAGATTTTTCCAGTCCTACCCAGCGAAATAAGCATTTCTAATGTGTGCGTGCCGTTCACCTTTGAACACACGCACTTTTACAACGGAAACGAATATCTTCTCTATAATTTGGTCGTCAGTACATCTGCAACGGACAGCACGTCTTGTGAGATTTCCGCGAGCCGTTTTCTGCGATTCATTGCCATCTTCCGCAAAATTTGATACGCTTGTGATTCGTTACAGCCGCGTTGTTTCGCGACCAACTCCTTTGCGCGTTCAATAATCTTGCGTTCGGCAAGGTTTGTCTTTGTCCTTTCAAGTTCCTGTTGCAGCGCTTGGAATTCATGAAATCGGGCAACAGCCGATTCGATAATGGTTTTAACTCGGGCAACAGTAAGTTCGCCGACAGCATACGCGGACACACCGGCGCGTGTCGCGGCCTGAATCGTTTCTGATCGCTCATCTCTCGAAAACATAACTATCGGGCACGGATAAGCTTCATGGAGACCCGCGACCCAACCGAGCACCGTGTGCCCCGCAAAATCAACACCAATCACTACGATGTCTGGCTTTACCAATGCAACCTGCTCAACCACGTCTTCCTGTAGACGAACAGGCACGGCGACCTTGTAACGACTCGCTTCCAGAATACCGATTAACGAGTTCGCCCTCTCCGGATTGTTATCAATGATTAGGATTCGCCCCTTCCCTGTAACGGGTTGGGGCTCCGGTGTTGGGGTAACCGTTTCCATCCTCTACCCTTTCCCAAGTTAATACCGCGTAACAATGCTGAACCAACAGGCATGTTAACCCTAACATCACAGAATAGCATGTTAGCAAAAAACCTGCCAAAAGTATGAAATCCTGATTTCTTTAGGGTTCATAGGGCTCTTATAAAACAGAATGCCCACAAAACATCCCCGGCGAATGAATTTTTGCCTGTTTTTTTAGCAGATAGTGAGCGCTTTCCTAGCGGATAATGTGATTTGGCGAATTCTTTCGCAAAGATATTGCTCGCGTTACCGGCCTCAAGGTCGAAGGCTTCGGCAAGCCAGACGTGCTATGCTACGCAACTAATACCATTTCGCTTGAATAATAGTGCATTCGATGTCTTAAAGTATATCGTTCACTTACACCGTAGGCGGGGCATCTTGCCCCGCTGGCTTTGCGCGGAGACGAAACTTCTTGTTCCCTTCTAGGTAAATTTCTTGACGTGATTCTCGCCATCAATGCACAAGTATTTTAGAGAAATGGCATAATCTTTAGATTTGACATCTGTTCCACGATCCTCAATATGTTGACCGACTACATCTTTGCCTCGGCGAATTGCGCACCTAGTGTGCGGACAGAACATGAAGATTCACAAAACAATCCGCAACTAAATGTAATGCGCAACTGTTTTGTTTACTGATTTGTGACACCGGCATAGGGCAATCGCTTACGAGTTTAGGCAATCTTTCACGATTTGTCTGAAAGGTTACACCTTGCGGAGGCCCCTCGTCATCCATTAACTCTGTCGGAATAATTCTTTCAGCAAGTAACACTCGTTTTTCGCTCCATCACAGGTTTTGAAAAAACGTTCCTTCGCAGAAGGGTTTTCACTCCAGAGGAGTGCAATGTCAATAGAATCGCGATGCGTCTAATCTCCGCGCTCCAGAGGAGCGCCATGTGGTGTGTTACTTGGTACATGCCATTATCCTTAGCGAAATAATTCTTTCAGCAAGTAGCACTTACTAGTCGGAGTCCCTTTCCTCGATCCAGAGGATCGAAATGTCAATAGAATACGATAGTCCAGATTTCCGCACTCCAGAGGATCAAACGAGTGGATAGCGAGTGCGATAGTAGATCCTGTGCAATGTCGACTGTTACTTGATAATAATCAAGCGAATGAATAATGAGCACGATAGAAGATCCTGTGCCATAGAGATTCCATTCATTGCACGTCTTGTGGCTTTAAGGTTTTTGCTGGTCACTGACCACTAGCCACTAAACACTTTCTATATTGCTAACAGGAAATCGTATGGGGTAAAATACACTGTAAACATCACCGTATTCGTCCGTCGCTGGAGTTCACCCGGTTTGAAGATCTTAACCAAATATACGCTCAAAGAATTTTTCCCCCCCTTTTTCTTGGCGTTGCTTTGTTTCACCTCAATCCTCCTGTTTGACGAAGTATTCCGTCTTACCAAACACTTTGTCAGGAAGGGGATTAGTCCCTACTATCTCATTGAACTCCTGATATATCTTCTGCCCGTGGTCATTGTCTTGACGATTCCCATGGCGACGCTCGTAGGCATCCTGCTCGCTCTTGGGCGGTTGTCGACCGATAACGAAGTCACCGCCATGAAAGCACACGGTGTCGGATTCCATCAAATCCTTTTGCCGCTCATACTGACCGCCACCTTTCTCAGCATCTTCGACTTTGTGTTCATGGACTATTCTCTACCTCGCGGCAATGCCGCGTACTACGCGAGGAAACGGGATATCAGTATGAGAAATCCGGCTTTTGTCCTTGAAGAGGGAGTCGTTATGCGAGAGCTTGAGCGCGAGCAAAAACTTTGGATGTACGAATCAATGGATCCGCGAACGAATCGGCTACAGGATGTCAGAGTTTGGGATTCAATATGGGGCGGAAAACCCCGATTCATCCATGCCAAGGAAGCAACTATCGGGTTCGAAGAGGACGGTCAAGCATGGTTGGCGCTCTTTGATGGCACGACTTATGAAACGGCCTCCGATAATCTTGAGGGTTTTCGAGTCACCGCTTTCGACAGACAGCGAGTGGCATTGGATTTTACAGAGACATTGGAGCGAAACAAATATAGCGCCGAAAGACCGAAGGGTATGTCAATTGCCGGGCTTGAGGAATACATCAATAAAAAAAAGGAAGAATCGGCAAACGCGAAAGAGGGATCTTTAGTTATCAAGCAGTTGCGGGATGCACAGGCGGAGTACCATAAAAGATTCTCTATTCCGTTTGCATGTTTGGCATTTGGCCTAATTGGCGTTCCGCTTGGGTTGATAGTCAAACGGAGTGGCAAGATGGTCGGTTTTGGCATCGGGTTGGGACTGATTCTCGTATACTATCTGTTACTTCAGTTTGGTCAAGGCTGGGTGGGACGAAACACCGTTATTTCTCCGGGGTTTGCCATGTGGATTCCCAACATTGTGATTGGAGCGTTAGGTGTCGGATTCAGTCTGCACGCGTTACTGGAAGAAAGGCTGCGAGCGAAGTTTTATCGCCAAGAAATCGTAACATCAGCGCAGCCTGGAGCAGACGCTGAGCGAGTAGGAGAGTCGGATTGAGGACGCTAGATCGCTATATTTTGGCGGAATACTTAAAGGCTTTTTTGAGCGGACTGATGTTTTTCATCGCGCTGGTGATTATCGTCCGGCTGCTGGACAAAGACATAAAAAAGTTCGACGACAATATTGCATACTTCACGGCTGTGCAAATTGTTTTGTACCAAGCGCCTAGACGAATTATGGAGATCGTGCCCCTCGCCGGATTCATCGCGGCATTCTTCGTCTTGGGCAGAATGGTGCGCAGCAACGAATTTTCGTCGATGAAAGCCGCAGGAATAAGCGTCTACCGAATCGTTGCACCGATTCTGATTTCTACGCTTCTGATCTGTTGCATTTTCGCCGTCTTCTATGACCGGATTGCGTCGCCAGCCTATCACCGAGCCAATGAGTTGAAGAAGAAGCCACGCTTCCGCGGAAACCGGAATATGCTGTTCAAGGGACAAGAGAATAGATTGTTTTATGTTCAGAATCTAGATCTGGAGCGTGAGAGCATTAGTCGAATGACGATTTATCAGCTTGATGCGGCGGACAATCTCGCCAAAATCACTTTTGCGGAATCAGCCACTTGGGAACCGGAGGAATGGCATCTCGTGAAAGGGTTTGTGCGTCGGTTTAATCCCGACGGAGAGACTGAGTTCGAACCGTTCGTCCATAAACAGATTAAACGACTGGAAGACCCTAAACTCTTCGCGGAAAACAACAGAGATCCGCGCGCCATGACGATTAAGGACCTACGAAATCAGATTGCTTACAAACAGATGGTAGGTCAAACTACCCGGCTCGAGCAGGTCCGGATGCACCACAAGATGGCGTACCCTTTTGCTGCGTTTGTGGTTGTTCTAATCGGTGCGCCAATCGCCATCCGTTTTGGCAAAGCGGGCTTCTTTGCCGGGCTGGTTGTCGCATTTTTTCTCAGTTTTCTGTATTGGGGGCTATCTTTTGCCACCCTCGAAGGTTTGAGCGAAAGCGGAAAACTCCCACCCTTAGTGGCGTGCTGGGGAGCTAACATTTTGTATGCGATTGTCGGGGGTATACTACTCTGGAAAACTCCGAAGTAAAACGCGCGATTTCAGATCGATAAGCTCGTAGGTTGGGTTGAACGGAAATCCGAGAGAAATCGCGTGCAAAAAGAAGATTTCCGATGTTCCGGTTCCCCCGAAAACGTAGAAAATTTGAGTGAAACCCAACTTCATCTGTAGGAGCGATCAAGTGAGTGAATAATGAACAATCAAACGACTGGCCAAGGAGTGCGATAGAGATCCTGAGCGTAATGTAGGAGCGATCTCCAGGTCGCGATTTCCTGTTGGCGCGTAAGTTCTGGACTGAACTAAATAATTACCGCGATTTTAATTCCCACCAACGATTCGCAATCATTTTAGAGAAATGGTACCACTATCCGAAAGAGCCCCTAGGCGTTGTAAGCCGGATCCCATATAAATAGACCACTATCACGATTACCTCGTTTCGCTCTGGCTGATGCGCGAGCCGTATTGTTTGTTTCGCAATGCATCGTTTAATGACATCCCACCCAATCTCCTCAAGAGTTGGTCGCGTTTTCTTCCGACTACGCAGCCTGACCCCAATTCCCCTTATTCTTGTTCTAGTTATCTTTTCCCAACCAGCACCCGTACCAATTGTCCTCGGCAGCCTGTTAACTGTTCTTGGCGAGTCGCTGCGCATTTGGGCGGTAGGATATGCCGGCGGCTCAACGAGGACTCGGACATTGGGCGCTGCTCGAGACCTTGTGACGACGGGTCCGTATGCACATGTCCGCAATCCACTGTACCTCGGCAATCTCATTCTTAGTCTCGGTATCTGTGTTGTCGCCAATGTCTACTGGATGATTGCCGTTCTTATTGTCGGTTTCCTCATTCAATACACACCGATTATACGTTCCGAAGAAACCTACCTAATGGACGTATGCGGCGATCGTTACCGAGCCTATTGTGCGGCTGTGCCTCGCCTCATTCCACATCTTCGTCCGAATGGGGAGCCTTCCGGTCACGATTTTTCGCTGCGCCGTGCGCTAAAGAGCGAAAAACGAACCCTTACCGCGATTATTTGTGTCCTCATCTTGATTGCAGCCCGGTCGCTTCTGCGATAAATGACAACTTAGTGGTTCATTCGCTAACGCAAGTTGCTACTTATAACAAAGAAACCGAGTTTTTTCTTCAAAACTCGGTTTCTTCCCGGAGTCAAAGTGGCTTCAAGGTAATGGTTGAATCCATTCATTACGGGTAACTAAGGATTGATAATCATGGCAATCACTTCATCACATAAATCACAGTTCAGACAATGCGAACTACCGACACCTAACACTTGGCTTATGTTTTTAGAAAATAAACCACTAAACATTTATCCCCTCCTAAATGAAAGGCTAGAGATTAGAATCTTCAAGACTTTCAATCTGCCACTTTTTTTACGTTATTGCTCTATTTTTGCTTGAAAGCTAGAAGGTGCTAGTCGCCCACAAAACGATTGACCTTTCCTCAAAATTTGGTATAATCCCACCCATCGCTTTCGGCAGGGGGTGCTACGGCGGCCAATCCCGGCTGCCGCCCTTGTCGCGCCTTAGCACGGCGAACAAGCGATAAAGCGATTCCCTAAATTACATTTCAGCAAATCTCACTGCGCCGCCTCGTTGTCTGGGCGTATTGCATTCAGTGTCAGGAAAGGAAACTTGTCATGATCACCGACCGCATCGCAAAAGTAGCATTTGTCTGTTTGATTACCGCACTCATTGGAGGACTCTTCGGCTGTGAGCAGGTATTTAATATCTTCATGGACGGCGACATGTCGGACCCCAGCCCCGACCCGGTTGTTGTCGTTAAAGAACGGGAAATAGTTAACGTTGGGCTTGTATTGCCGTTGTCAGGCTCCGCAGCCGGGCCGTATGGATTGTCAATGGAACGCGGGTATCTTCTTGCTCGTGACGAGATTAACAGTTTGCAGTACAGCGGAGCGCGCATCAACTTCATCACCATTGACGATATGAGCACCGCCGAAGGGCAAGTGGACGCTTTTAACCGGCTGGTCGAGATGGGAGTGCCCGCTATCGTCGGCATCGCAATCTCTACAAATGCGATACACTCCCTGCCGATAGCACAGGAAAATGGAGTCGTGGCGATTAGCTCGCTAACCTCCGCGAGCGGACTGACTGGTATTGGAGATTATATCTTTCGTACCGCACTTGCCACAGACATACAGAATCCGCGCGGTGTCCAAGTGACCCATGAGGCACTCGGCTATGAGAAGGTGGCGATGATATATGACGCTGCCGATGTCTGGTCTACGAGCAGCCATGAGGAATTGGACAAAGCCCTTGATGGACTGGGCGTTGTGAAACTGACCACGCAGACCTTCCAAACCGGTGATACCGATTTCATTGAGCAACTGAATGCAATCATTGCGTCGAACCCGGAAGCGCTCTTTATTTCTGGATTGTCCGCCGAGCTGGTTGGAGTCATGATCCAGGGTCGTGAATTGGGGCTACCTCCGTCCGTTCCCTACATCGTGTCGGAGCTGGGGGCGTATGAAGTGGAGAGTGCGGGCGATGCCGCCGAGGGAACAATCACCTTTACGACTTGGATTAGTACGTCCGACGCGCCGCTCAATCAGAGGTTCGTTGAGAATTATCGCAACACATACGGCATTGAACCCGATTCGTGGGCTGCGCAATCTCACGCGGCACTCTATATCCTGTATGCTGCCATCTCGAAGGCGCAATACGATGCGGGTATGGAGGCGCCGAGTCCGGTGCTGTCTACCAGTGCGCAGGATATCCGTGACACGTTGGCAACGGTGGAGAATCTTGACACGGTTCTGGGCAAGTTCTCTTTCGACGCAAACGGCGACGCCGTTTATGATCCGATTGTGCTGGTTGTCCGCGACGGCAGTTTTGAGATGTTCGGCGATGCCGATATGCCGTGATAGTCCGCCAGATAGCGGGAAAGGATAATTCATGAGAAATGATGTGAATTACAAGGTGGGCGTTTACACGTTCAAGCCTAGCGGCAGGATAGCAGGACACGATTCCAAAGCATTTCGGGAATCCATTTTTCAGGCGCTGCCCAAAAATAGTCATAGACCTCTTAAACTACTATTCGATTTTCACGATGTGAAAATGATGGATAGCACCGGACTTGGGGCGTTGATGGAAGTTTACATATCAGTAACACGGAAAGGTGGACGGTTAGGGATTATTAACGTTGGCGCTCACATCAACAACTTACTTGTTATGTCCCATCTGATTAGCCATTTTGAACACTTCGATAGCGAAAATGAAGCGATTTTGGCGCTTAGAAACTAAATCCAGGGTGAAGGCGTTAGTCGGCAGGTTAACGCTGCTCTGTGGCGGGGTGATGTGCCTTGCCGGCTGTGCGCTGATTATGGAACCCCAGCTCCAACTTGGAGCGGTTGGTGCGGAATTCTATTACGATCCGCATTCGGAATCGCTGCCCAGTGCCTACAGCGTGAAACTTCCGGAACGCCGGATGATTCGGCAGGTGGTCATTCACTCGCTAGACCCTATCCGCGGAACGGACATCTATGTCCGCGACGGAGAAGGTGACTGGAAACTTATCAAGGAAATTAAGAGATACATAGAGGGCACGGTTCCGATCAAGTTGCGAGCCGCCGGAGACGCGGTGCGGGTGATTCCCAAGACCTATGCACTAGGCGTTATCACGAAGGTGGAGGTCTTTGCCGTGCCGGAGTGATGGAGTTTCGTATGAAAAGCACAATCATACACGGCTTTCTCGTCTTCCTGATTGCCAACATCGTAATGTTGACCGGTTTCATGACCGGCTGCGGTGGGGACGAGGTATTGGAGGAGGACGATACCTCCAGCCTGTCCGGAGAGATGACCGGCGGCGATAAGGATGATACAGATCGTCTGTACGAAGAACTGGTTGGCGAGTATGAACTGATTCGGTCAATCGTTAAGTACGCCGATGGCGGCGATCCTCTTGAGCTTAAACCGCCTGAAGTCACCGGGATTATGACAATTACCTTGAATCGTAGGCTCAAACAGGAGGTCGAAGTACAGGGCAGACAAGCAATTGCCGAAGGCACATTTGAGATTTTCCCGGACGAAGGAATCATAGAGGTGCGCCACGGCGTTGTCACTGTGCCGATAATCTACACCTGGGACGGGAGTATTCTTACAACAGCTCTGGACTTTGGTCTCTATTTTGAAACGGATTATTGGCGTAAACTCTGAAGCGACGACTCCGATTAGGACATGTCAGCGTGAGTGGTTAAGCACGCGATCTCATTGCCCCGAGCATCGTAACCTGTACCACTCACTTAGGGGAATGCCAAGCAGATAGCTGTCTGAAATCGGCATTCCCCTATATTATGAAACGTTGCTGAGAGTGACGCTCTCGGCTTGTTTAGGATGACAGAACCATGAAAGGTGAAACAACTATGTCGATTAAAGTTGCTAAAAGGAATGGCGTCACCATTTTGAAGCCTAACGGCAAGCTGATAGGGTCCGCCGTTACTGAACTTCGCGATACGATTTTTAGGGAGATGCAGCCCGAAAGGGGAGGCAATCCGCGGCTGTTATTTGATTTATCCCATGTGTCAATGATGGATAGCTCCGCACTGGGGATGTTGATGGATGCCTACAAATCACTACTAAAATGGGGAGGGCGAGTTGGCGTAATTCACATTAGCTTAAATATCGACAGTCTGATGGTGAGGAGTCGGCTAGTTGGGACTTTTGAGCATTTCGACAGCGAGAACGAGGCAGTGACATCACTCGCGTTGTAAACCCTGTGATGAGAGGGATTGAACACGAAATGGAACTTTTCGGTACGTGTTACTCATGGGTGTAGTTCGGGGCACTGCCCACTATCAAAAAACGTCCGATAACTATCGTTATCGGACGTTCTAGGGCTTTTTTATGTCCGATAAGTGTAACAACGGTCCAATTAAGAACGTTCAAACCCTTACATAGCCTGTATTCACAAAAAATATGTCCGATAAGAATGAACCAAAATGAACGAACTTTTACAGGATTACCAGGATTATCTCCACGATCACGACAAGTCCGAACACACGATCAGAGCCTATATCGCAGATTTACGATTGTTTTCAAACTGGTTCCAACGCGCCACTAGCGAACTTCCCACCCCAGAAAACATTACACCAATGGATGTGATTGACTACCGAAATGCGATGCTGCGCGAGCATAAGAAACCTGCTACGATAAACCGTACGCTGATTAGCATCTCAAGTTTCTGCCAATGGGCACAGGACCGCGACTTAATTCCGAATAACCCGGCAGAAGGCGTGCGAAACGTCGTCGAGGAGCCTCTTGGGCCACGCGCCCTAGAGCGCAAAGAACAACTCGCATTATTGAGGGCAGTTCGCAGAGCCGGTAAAATAAGGGATTTAGCGATTATCACTATGTTGCTCCACACCGGGATACGGGTAAGCGAACTTTGTAATCTCAGGGTTTCCGATATTGCTATTTCAAATAATAGTAATATGCTTACGGTACGCGAAGGGAAGGGTACCAAACACCGGAATATACCGTTAAACCCAACTGTATCAAGCGTTTTGAAAGACTACATCAAGACGATTGGAAGCCAGAAAGGCATGGTAGTCAATACGGCTGGGAGCAGCAACACAGCGTCTCTATTTTATGGTCAGAAACGGATGCCGCTAACGGACAGAGGGGTTCGATATCTGATAAAGAAATATAGCTATTTAGCAAAAATACCAAATGTGTCTCCTCACGTCTTTCGTCATACCTGTGCAAAGAATCTTATTGATGCTGGAAATCCGATTGATAGAGTGGCTAAAATCCTCGGCCATTCCAGCATTAACACTACTTCGATTTATACAATTCCTACAGAACAGGATTTACATATGACTATGGATAGCATCTCATGGGAATAGATTCATGAAGTATAACGATTTGTCTATTTGCTATAAATAAAAATATAATCAAGGTTGCATAATCATATTAGTATGTTGTATAATTATCCAAAGGATAAATTCCAAAATGGAACAGTTGGAATTGTATCTATTGTCAACTTTAGAATATCCGAGGATAATCATGAAAGAATATCGACAACCAAAGCATTCGCTAAAGAAGCAGATAAGCATACTATTACCATTTGAGATTTATGATGGCGCAAAGCGAGATGCCCAAAAGTATGGCAGATCGATGGCATACCATATTGTTGAAACTCTTCGATTGACCTATGACAAATCTATAAAGGAAGTACAAGCAGAAAGGGAGGAAGCCGCCAAGGTGAGAATCCTTCAGGAAATGACAGAGGAAGCGCAGGCGAAAGGCGAATCGAAAGAATTTTGTGATACCCTAGAGTCTGTGTTTGAAAACTTTGCCGAAGTGAAGAATGCGGAGGATTTTACGCCGGAGTTTCGAAACGATGTCATGATGTTTGCGCACATCATGTTAGAATCGGGGAGAACGGAAGAATAAAGGTAGGAACTTTCCAGATTGTCAAAAGCAGTGGTGGATTCAGTCCCTCGCACCCAGCACAACATCCAAGGCAAGGTGTTCATCGCCGCGCAATACCTTGACTTTTACAGGCGTATTCGGAGCTAACGAGGTTACGAGTCTAATCAGATCGGTAAATGTATCTACCGGCGTACCGTTGAAATCCACGATAATATCTCGCTGTAGAATTCCCGCGTTTTCTGCTGGACTCTGATTGACAACGCTTTTGACTAGCAAGCCTCTGGCATCGAGGTGACCTACCGACACTCCCAGCCAACCTCTTGGCACCTCGCCACGTTCTATTATGTGACTAGCTATCGTTTGGACGGTTTTTATCGGTAGTGCGAAACTTATATCCTGTCCGGATAAAATGCTATTAGACAAAAAAGGTTGCTCCAACGACCGATTCTTGTGTGCAATGGGTGGGTGGGCAAGTGTAGCAATGATGATACCCACTATCTGACCAGAGGTATTCGCGACAGCGCCACCACTATTTCCGGGCTTCACCGGCGCGTTGATCTGGATGGCTTCATAGTACGGATTGTCCGACAAAACCTCAAGTCCGTTTACAATCCCAAACGACAGCGTTGGACAAGCTCCATAAGAGCAACCGACGGTCACGACCCACGACCCGGCACGTAGCTGGTCGGAGTCGCCGAGGACCGTCTCGGTAGGATAGCCGTCTTTAGCCCGGAGAACTGCGATGTCGGAGTAACCGTCAACCCCCAAGAGCGTCGCGGATTGACGCTGTCCGCATGTGAATTTTACCTCAATCTTATCCGCGTTCGCGACTACTGCCCCCGTCGTCACAATGTGCCCGTCCGAATCGATTAGGATGCCTGAGCCGATATTCTGATGGTGGTGTACTACAGCCGGCCCTTCGCTGAGAGCCTGATTGAGAACTGGATCCAATCTGACTTGGCTAACTACGCGCGTCGCAATGACCTCTACCACAGAAGGTTTTACCGCATTTACAATCGACTGAAACTGTTGTTCCATAGACTGCAATATATTCTGCTCTGCGGATAGGTGGGACGTTGAATAGAGCAGCGCGATTCCTAAACCGATAGCAAGTTTGATTCGCAGTTTTCTAAGTCGCATTTTCAAAGACCTTCTCGGTGTCTTTATAAGCCTCCGCTGCGGGGAGCAGAGCCATAATTAACCGTTTGTAAGATAAAATTTTGTTGGGTACGCTGCGGGCGCCATTCCAAGGCTTCTCTTCCAAAAAAACCTCCACTGCCAAAATCTATCGGTACATTGACCTGATGTATCGGCAGAGCTGATGGTTCCTGATTATCAATCTTGAGGACACGTCGATAGGTAGGGGTTGGGTCGGAACCGAACACAATTCCGGGGGAGGCGGGCTTGTACTCATTCAGATTGCTCTGGTAAAAATAGGCACTAAACAGTCCGACGAGCAAAATAGTTGTAATCCCGCCGAATGCCCACACAGGCCGAGTGCGTAACGAATCAAGGATTTGATGCCAAGCGGGAACTCTATCGACATCAAGATTGTCCACTCTAGACTGTACGGAACGATTAAAATCTGATGAGGGTTCAATACGCGGTAGTTGATGTAGAAAGTTTACCGATTTACGAAACAGCGCAAATTCACTGCTGCACGATTCACAATCTGTGAGATGCGCTTCAAATTCCTTTATTGTCCGATAGTCTAGTTCGTCTTCAAGGTATGCGGAGAAGTGCTCTTCCGCCATTAAGCAATTCATAGTGACTCCACGAAACTCCTTAATTTATCCTTGAGCATTAACCTCGCACGATTTATCCGCGACTTGGTTGTGCCCAGCGGTAAGTTCAAAACATCACTTATCTCTTCGTAGCTCAGACCTTGCAAATCACGGAGTGAAACCGGTAATCTGTATCGTTCAGGTAATTCTGCGATAGCATTTTGTACAGCGCGTTGTAACTCCTTTCGTTCTAATTCTATATCGGGTTGAAACGTGGAATCTGCGGGAGCGGTGGCAATTAAGTCTTCTCTCGCCGAGTGACCGACATCTTCATCGTTTGCTGCAACATTATCTACGAAGAATCGACCACGTCTTCCACGATTTCGTAATTCATTCTTACAGAGGTTTGACGCAATATGGTACATCCACGTGCTAAATTTGGCTGTACCCGCTTTATAGCGGCTTGACGCCTTGAACATGCGAACAAACGTCTCTTGCGCCAAGTCTTCAGCAGAGTCTTGATTTCCGCCAATAAAGTGAGCAATGAAGTTTACGAGGGCAACACGGTGACGGCGTACAATAAGATTAAAAGCGTCAACATCCCCCTTGCGAAAGCGTTGCATCAGTTCATCGTCGAGTTCGGGCATAATCAATCCTCCGCGACTTCTCCCGATGTACACACTAACCAATAATTAAGGTTGCAAATTTTATTTAATGCAATTTGCTACCTACGAAGATGGTTCATGGTGCCCGTTCCCGTGATGACGGGGCTAAGTGCGGTTTCCAACCGTACCTACCTTAACTTAATCCCCATTTATGGTGGGCGGTGCCCACCCTACTGTACGATTTGAACTTACTCTTCACGATTCGTGATCGGACGTTTTTCTAATTTCTTTCAAATATTCACGGATGTGCCTTTCTGCACCGATATCCGTAGGCTTGTAGTAGGTTCTTCCTTGTAAGGCTTCGGGCAGGTGTTCTTGGTTCGTCACATGGCCGGGGAAATCGTGTGCATACCGGTATCCCTCTCCATAGTTTAAGTCGCGCATAAGCTGCGTCGGTGCGTTTCTCAGGTGCAGAGGCACCGGATAGGTAGGTTCTTCGCGCACATCTTTTTGTGCTGCGAGCAGCGCCATATACGCTGCATTACTTTTTCGAGCACATGCCAAATATACCGCAGCATGAGCCAAGTTCAATTGCGCCTCCGGGAGGCCAACGAATTCAACGGCTCTTGCCGCGGCATCCGCGATTAACAACGCCTGCGGATCCGCATTGCCCACATCCTCGGAAGCCAGAATCACCATTCGGCGCGCTATAAAACGGGGATCCTCTCCGCCCTCTAACAGTCGAGCCAACCAGTAAACAGTAGCGTCGGGATCGGAGCCTCGCACGCTCTTGATGAATGCTGAAATCAGGTTGTAATGCTCGTCACCCGCCTTGTCGTGGCGTAGCAGCCGTTTTTGTACAGCCGTATGAATGATTTCGGCATCAAGGTGCCGCCGGTGCTGGTCGTCAGGCTTACACATTTGCACCGCGAGCTCCAACGCATTGAGGGCAAGTCGAATGTCCCCATCCGCAATTCGAGTCAGAAGCTCCATACCATCCTCAGACAATTCGGCTTCATACTCGCCAAGTCCGCGTTCTCTGTCGGCAAGAGCACGATTAACTAACCGCCGAAGATGGTTGACTTCCAGCGGTTGAAAAACGTAAACCTGCATGCGCGAGAGAAGAGGCGCGTTGACTTCAAATGAGGGGTTCTCCGTCGTTGCACCGATTAACACAAGTGTGCCATTTTCAACAAACGAGAGTAAGAAATCTTGTTGCGCCTTGTTGAATCGATGAATTTCATCCAGAAATAGGATTGTGCGCTGAACATTGTACCGTAGGCGTTCTTCGGCTCTGGCAATCCGTTTACGCAACTCAGGCACCCCACTGGTACTTGCATTGAGGGGTTCAAAATGCGAGGTAGTTCGCTGCGCTATGAGATGAGCCAAGGTTGTCTTGCCGCAACCTGGCGGTCCCCAGAAGATGCATGAGGATACCGTATCTTCTTCAATCGCAATTCGAAGCGGTCGATCTTTTCCCAACAGATGCTCCTGGCCAACAAATTCGTCCAGTGACTCCGGACGCATCCGATGTGCCAAAGGGGCAATCTGTTTTCGTGCATCTTGATAGTTCTGTTCGAAAAGAGCCATGATGACAATTCTCAGTGTTTAGCCTAAGTGGTTTTCTCACCAAGAACATACGGTAAGTGTTGGGCGACGGCGGTTTACATTGTCTGAACTGTAATTTATAGGATTATGAGATTACCTTGATTGCCTGTGGCTAGTTGCCGATGATGAGTTTACAAAACCGATACCTCGACGCCCACCGTATTTAGGAAGAAACCAAGTTTTCGAGAAAAAACTTGGTTTCGACATGCATCAATTACTTAGAAATTGATCATTAAGCGAACATTTGGGCATCACCGCAGTAAGGATTATTTGGGCTTTCGAGCTACGAGAAGGCTTGTGCCACCTTCAAGATATGTGCGTTCTACTTCGCCAAAGCCGGCTTCTTCCAACCATTCGTAATACTCACTCGCGGTATACGCTTGACCAACCTCATAGATATTTAGGAAAACGAGATTGAATACCGCCGTTTCCCTCGGCGATAATCGCGAGTTGTCTAAAATGTGTGCCAAAATACAAATCGTGCCTCCCGATTCGATGACACCACTAACATTTCCAAGAGCTCTCCGTATCTCATTTGGCGAAAGGGTTTGAGTAAACGCCTTAAGCACCGCCAGATCGAAGCTGCCGGTCAACTCGTCATTCGCTACATCTGCCGCCAATACGTGAAGCCTATCTTTGGCGCTAGACTCGTTAACGAATTGTTGGGTGAATGGGGTTACGGTGGGAAGGTCGACTATGGTGGCACGAATGTGGGGGCATGCTTCAGCCACTGCTATTGCAACCCCGCCGGAGCCGCCACCAACATCTAGCATCCTGCGACAGGGAGAGAAATCGCATCTTGAAACAAGATCGCATCCGGCTGCTAATGCGCCCGGATGGAGTTTGCTGAAGAATCGCTCCAACTCCTCCGCGGGCATGTTTTTGTAGTCATGCCGAGCTTGCGGGCATCCTGTCCGTACCGAATCCGCTGTCTTGAGCACCGTGCCTAGCAGATGTGCCCATAGATCTATGTCGCGTCCGCCGTCGATATAGTTAGGCTCGCCTCGCACCAAGAAGTGGTTCGCTTCGGAAGTATTAGAAAACAGTCCGGCGTCGTCGGTCAAAATTCCCGTGGCAACAAGCGCGTAAAGGAGCAATTCCAGTTTCGACACATCCACTCCCAGAATCTCAGCAACGGCTTCGGCGCTCAACGAAGCATCTTTGAGCGGTGTGAAGATATCCAGTTGCCGCCCTGCCAGTAACGCCAAGGCTGGCAAGAGTGCGTTGTCGTATCTTTCAATGGTATCGGGACTAGGCAAAGCATTAGACATCAGATAGAATTAGCTTATTCGCTTAAACGGATAGTTCGCGTGCCTCGCCAGCGCCTCGCGGAACGCGAATATCTTCAACCAAATCCTGAATCTCAGTCGGAGGGGGAGGAGTTAGAGTCGAGATCGTGATTGACACTGCGAAATTGAGAACCATTCCCAGCATTCCAATCCCTTCCGGTGATATACCGAGCAACCAGTGACCGGACGTGTTGAGTTCCGGGCGAATGAACTTAAAGAAAATGATATATCCTGCGGTGAAGGTGATTCCGACAATCATGCCGCTAACGGCGCCGAATTTGTTCATCCGTTTCGAGAAAATACCCATGACGATGGCAGGGAAGAAAGACGCCGCCGCCAAACCGAACGCAAACGCGACGACTTGACCCACGAACCCCGGTGGATTGATGCCAAAGTAGCCTGCAATACAAACCGCCACGCCCGCAGCAATTCGCGCGGCGATTAGTTCGCCTTTCTCACTGATTCCGGGTCGTATCTCCCGTTTGAGCAGGTCATGCGCAATTGATGTGGAGATGACAAGCAGTAGTCCCGCAGCGGTGGAGAGCGCCGCCGCCAAGCCGCCCGCCGCCACCAAACCCACAATCCAGTTGGGCAGTTTGGCGATTTCCGGGTTTGCTAGCACCATAATGTCTCGGTCTACATAGAGTTCGTTCTTTGTATTCGGATTTGCGTTTGTGACGACGCGCTCACCGGAAACTCCCTTGCCACTGCCAAAAACCGGTTTATTTCCGTCAATTGCGGAACCTGCTACATATTGCACTTTACCGTCCGAATTCTTGTCCGCCCATGCCAGCAAGCCAGTCTCTTCCCAGTTCTTAAACCAGCCCGGAACCTCTTGATAGCTCTTCTCCGAAACCGTGGTTAACAAGTTTGTTCTGGCAAACGCCGCCACGGCGGGAGCGGTTGTGTAAAGGAGTGCGATGAAAAACAGCGCCCACCCCGCCGAACTGCGCGCGGCAGCGACTCTGGGCACCGTATAGAAACGTACAATGACGTGCGGCAGCCCTGCCGTGCCGACCATAAGCGCCGCCGTGATGCAGAACACATCTATCGTCGCCTTGCTACCGTCGGTATACAGATGGAAGCCCAGATCACGACTCAAGCCGTTCAGCCTATCGAGTAGAAACTCCCCTGACCCATCCGCCAATGTCCCGCCGAAACCGAGTTGGGGAATGATGTTCCCGGTCATCAGAAGGGAGATGAAGATTGCCGGAACGAGATAGGCGAAGATTAGCACGCAGTATTGCGCGACCTGTGTATACGTGATACCTTTCATGCCTCCCAGCACGGCGTAAAAGAACACGATGCCCATGCCGATCAGGACACCCGCCGTGATTTCGACGTTGAGGAATCGTGAGAACACAATCCCCACGCCGCGCATCTGTCCCGCGACGTAGGTGAAAGACACGAAAATCGCGCAGATAACCGCGACCACCCGCGCGGCCCTTGAGTAATACCTATCTCCGACAAAATCCGGAACGGTGAATTTGCCAAACTTTCGCAGGTACGGCGCCAGAAGAAGCGCCAGCAGCACATAACCACCAGTCCATCCCATTAGATAGACGGAGCCGTCCCGTCCCATGAAGGAGATGAGCCCGGCCATTGAGATGAACGATGCAGCGCTCATCCAGTCCGCCGCCGTCGCCATGCCGTTTACTACCGGGCGCACACTGCTGCCGGCAACGTAGAACTCGCCTGTCGAACTTGCGCGTGACCAGACCGCCACGCCGATATACAGCGCAAACGACAACCCAACCATCACGAATGTCCAGGCTTGTACGGTCATAATCAACTCCGCTCCTCTTCGTCTACATCGTGCTTTCTATCCAGACGATTCATCAACTTGACATAGATGAAGATTAGGACGACAAACACGTATATGGACCCTTGTTGTGCAAACCAGAAACCTAGGCGAAAACCGCCAATCTTGATTTTGTCGAGATAGTCAACGAACAGTATCGCGCAGCCATAGGACGCGATAAACCATACAGCCAACAGACTAGCCAGATAGTGGAGGTTTTTCCGCCAATACGCTTGTTTTTTGTTATTTTGGTCTTGTGCCACGGTATCCCTCCAAATTATGAGTGCTCGCGTCGGAATTTTGTAAATCCCAAAGTTATTCTATCACGGGCAGTTATGTCGATCAACAGAAAAAGGGGACATTGCCTGAATCACGGATTACGGGATTACGCAGATTACACGGATTAGGATTCGACGATTGCACATCTTTATAGAATTAGATGTGATTGCTCTATCCTGCTGGGTATCAGTGGTTGACAGCGTGATGACAGCACGATACAATAACAATTCTATTTTTTGCAAAGGATTTCCCATCGGATTTTGTCATGCGTGGACTCACACGTCACGCTAAACTATATACTGACTACAGATTCAATCGGAGGAAGTTACAAGTATGGACATGTACTTAATCATTTTCATAGCATTAGCACTCATGGGTGTAGCAATTTACCGATTTCGGAAAATTCGTCACCAACAAGTTAATGCCATTGCCTCAATCGTAACCGTCGTCGGTGTACTTGGAACATTTGTCGGTATCGCTTGGGGGCTGTTAAATTTCGACACAAATGATATTGAGGCGAGCGTGCCCAAGTTACTTGAGGGTTTGAAAGCGGCATTCTTCACTTCCATTGTCGGCATCGCCGGAGCGATTTATCTCAAATGGTCAAGCTTAAACAACCAGAGAAGACATTCTGAATCAACAGAAACCTATTCCGGTGCAACGGTTGATGACCTAGCCGACCTGTTGAGGAACATCCTAGAAGTTGAACAAAAAGAAGGTAAGGAAACCAGAGAGTCTCTCCAATCTATTGAAAAATCATTAACTGGAGAGGGTGACAGCACCGTTTTGACACAGTTACAAAAATTGAGAACAACCTTTTCCGACAAACAGGATGAGTTGGTTAGCGCCTTTAACGAGTTTGCAGAGCAGATGGCAGAAAATAATACGAAGGCGTTGATTGAGGCGCTTGAGGAAGTCATGAGAGATTTCAACGCCAAAATTAACGAACAGTTTGGTGACAACTTCAGGCAACTAAATGAGGCAGTCGGAAGAATCAACGATTGGCAGGAACAGTACCGGCAACAGATGAATGAATTGGCTGAGGAGTTCCGTATTGCGGCTGCGAGCGTGGAAGAATCGCGCCGATCATTGGAGATTATCGCCAATCGGAGTGATGCCATCGTTTCGAGTGCAGAGCAACTTGACCCCATACTTCAAGCGCTACAACACCAAATAGGACAACTGGATGCGCATTTAGAAGCGTTTAGTACACTGGCTGAGAATGCAGGAAGTGCATTTCCGATTATTGAGACTCGATTAAACCAACTAACTGATGACTTTTCAACAGTAGTCACAAAAACGATTGACAATTCACACGCCTCCATGCAAAGTCAACGAGAAGCTTTGGCTAATCAGTCCCAACAACTTGAGACAACGGTGGAAAATACAGGCAATCACATTCGACAGCAAACCGAAGCTGTATTTCAGAGAACCACCGAACGGGTTGAACAGGTCATTGACGGTACGTTTCAAGGTTTCAGAAGCGCTCTAGAAAATCAATCTCAGCAACTTCAATCCACCATTATTTCCACGAACCAGGGATTGGAGAACACACTCCAAAATCAATCAACACGACTTCAATCGATGATAGAAAACACAAGCCGGGAAATACAAAGAATAACTGACGAATTTTCAACCGTCGTTACGGAAACGATTGACAACTCACACGCCTCCATGCAGTCCCAACGAGAAGCCGTGAATAATTTTTCAGACCAAGTTAGAGAAAGCATCGACAATTCATACGCAGACATGACAAGGCAAAGAGAAGCCTTTCAGAATTTCACAGGACGGGTCGAAACCGTTATCCAGAACACCTCACAAGGGTTAGAAAGCACCTTGGAAGAAACCAACCAAAGATTGGAAAACACCTTGCAAACTTTATCAAGGCAGCTCGGCACAGAAACTGAACGCATTTTCCAAGAAAGCACAAACCTCATGACACAACAAATTCAGGTTTTGGATGAATCACTTGGTACAGAACTCACAAAAGCACTAGAATCGTTGGGCAGTCAGCTAACCAGCCTCTCACGTCGATTTGTTACTGACTACACCCCTTTGACAGAAGAACTCCGCAAGGTGGTTCAAATAGCAAACGGTTTGGAATCACCTAACTCACAACGACGCCAATAAAGGAGTGTGATGAACGAAAACATCCTAGCGACTAGGGAACAGGATACCGAAGAACACTGGATTTCAATCTCTGATATGATGGCGGGACTAATGGTAATCTTCCTTTTCATTGCCATCAGTTACATGCTGCATATCCGTGCAGATAAAGAAAAGATTGAACAAATTGCTGTCACTTATGAGAAATTACAATCAGATTTATACAACGACCTTGAGAAAGAGTTTAGAAAAGACCTTGATGAATGGAACGCTGTCTTAAATAAGCAAACTCTCTCAATTCGATTCAAAGAACCTGAAGTACTATTTGCAAAAGGTAAGGCGGAGGTTCGTCCACTCTTCAGGAAGATATTGGATGAGTTTTTCCCAAGATACATCAAAATTTTAACCGAAACCAAGACCGATGGTGGCGAGTACAAATACAAGGAGGACATCGCGGAGATTCGGATTGAAGGACACACTTCAAGCGAATGGGAAGGAGTAAAAGACAAAGAGGAGGTCGCTTATATTCTTAACATGAAGTTGTCACAGGACAGAACAAGACGCGTTCTCAATTATGTGCTGCAAATCGAAAATCCGCAGATTCAACAGAACAAAAAATGGATTAGGGAGAATCTTACAGCTAACGGCTTATCTTCAAGCAAGCTAATCCGCTATCCTGATGGCACACAAAACCCAGAAGAATCACGGCGGGTAGAATTTCGAGTGCGGACTAACGCAGAAAAACGGATAGTCGAAATTATCAAGAGGAGGAAACACGAATGAAGTTGCCAGATTTTTCAAAGTATGTTCCATTAAATCAACTACGACAGCAGATGGGAGCTGAATTTGTCTCGTGGAATTCAGGAGAAGATTGGCAACCTACGGACTTGGACAAGATTTTAGTTAAAACAGGGATAGAGATTCCATTAATTGAAATTGAAGTTGATTTTGATGGAACGTATAAATACAAAGGGCGAAAGGTTGCTGTCTATATCCGAGATCAATACGGGTCAAGTGATTCAAGGCCTGACCAGCTAAACAAACTTCATATTGCCGACTGTAGTACGCTGCAGGCAATGAGGCGCCAAGGCAGGTATGAACGATATGTAGTAACTACCCGAACCGATGGATTGTTTATCGTTAATTTTTTAGGATCCTTTGGCAGTGGGCTTCAAGAGGAAGGAGTTGAGTGCAGGTTATTTGTGTGCATCAATTGTTTAAAGCGACTGAGTTACAAAAATTACAACAGACGCAGACGTTCGGAACAAAGAGAAATCAAAGAATCCTTCGATCTAGAAGAGTTCTTTGAACGATACGGCAACCAAATAACCAACCCGCCGACGCATACTGATGCCACAGCACCTGCAAATACTTATCCACCGGACTTGGCACGGATTACTCACCGCTATAAAGAGCAGATGAGGTGGCGTTGTGAACAATGCCGGGAATATCTTGGAGACGAAGACATGCGGAAATTCCTTCACGTTCACCATATTAGCGGGCTGAAACATGATAACCGAAACGGGAACCTTCGCGCCCTCTGTATCAAATGTCACGCTGATCAACCCCAACATCAGCATCTGAAAAACAAAGCAGATTACGGTGAATACCTGCGCATTTTACAAAATCGTCGTTGGCACAATTTCTAATCTTCCGACAACAAGCTGAACATCATGATCGCTCTTTTAGGAAAAATCAATAGCCTCAATGCGTATCGTCGGTCCTAAACCTCAAATTGCAGTTCTTCCGACAATCAAATCGTCACGGCCGCCTGACGCCTATTTGAATCTTCTCACGCAGGATGAGCAGGAATTTCGGGAATATGTCCAGCAGGTTGAGTCGCAGCCGGCGTTTCAACGTCTTGTAGAATCGGGCTATGTGCGCAAAACCAACTTCAAAGGACGTGTTCCTCGACATCTTTACGAAGAATTTCAAGACCGGCAATTCATGGAATTTATGACCGAGTTTGAGATAGAGTCGCGAGCTGATTGGCAAAGGGACTTTTTCCGTGAGGATGCCCGCCGGCATGTCAAGGAACTGGCGGTGAAATACCGCGTCCCGCGTGGACGACTCGTTCATGCCCTCGAATATTGTAGATTTCTCAAGCGCGCTTGGGGAGGTAACGAAGATACCCAAGAAAATTACATGCGGTTTGATGACCCCGATTTCCGCGAACCGCCAACGACACAGACTTCATTCGACTCAGAAGAGCCTTATGAAGCGCTTTCCGAGTTGATGGAGGCGTATGAAATTACACAATCGGAGTTCGTCGAATATTTCATGCAAACGAACAGTGAACCGGAGTGGATTGCCGATGGGTTGGGAATACCGCAGAGCGCGGTTCGAGAGATTGTCGACCTCGTAGATCAGGTGCAGATTGCCAGTTCCATGCAGGTTACCGTTGATGATTCGCCAACTCCCAGCGAATCAACACATGAGACAGAGAGCATTGCGTCAATTCAGCGTTTTGACAATCCGCCTCGCGCCGAGATTCACGTCGTGTCAGAGATTGAGTACAATTCTCGTTACCGATTTGAACCCGTCGATCCGGGTGCAGATGAAGATGGCGCACTCTTGGCAGATGTCTTACGCCTGATTAACCAGCGAAAAAGTTTGACGTTTCGGGTGTTGATGTTCCTTTACGAATATCAGTACCGATATTTCGTCAGCGGAGATGCGCTGTACCTTAAACCGCTAACACAGGCGGAAGTTTCCAAAGAACTGGGAGAACATGAATCCACGGTGAGTCGCATCCTTCGACACAAGAACGTCGATACCTCGAACGGCAGCTTTCCGCTCAAATTCTTTTGCCAAAGCAAAGGGGAAGTGCTGCAGCGCTTGATTTCCGTTCGGGAGCGTCGAGAACTGATTTCAGGCGAGCGAAAAAAACCGTACAATGACGCGGAACTCGCCGAAATCCTTGAACGCGAATACGATACGAAGATTGCCCGCCGCACCGTCACCTACTATCGGAACAAATTTCAGGAAACCCCGAAATTCTATACGCGCCGACGCGGAGCGAATCGACGCCGCGAAATTAAGACGGCGAATGGAGAAGACGCGGTGCCTCGGGGAAAATAACACATTCCATCCTGCATTTCACACGTCTTACCAACGTTGATCTTACGCGCAAAATACCTCTTGCCAAATAGCCGCCGCGTCATCGAAAACGGCGCGATTGCCATCCATGATTCACGGATTGTGGACATCGGCACGTATGCAGCGGTCAGAAGAGCAAATGACTCCGAAGTGCGTGATCTGGGTGAGGCGGCTATCATGCCGGGGTTGGTGAACGCACACACGCACCTGGAGTTAACACACCATCAAAACCTGATTCAACGGACTTCACGATTTACAGATTGGCTTTCGCAACTCATCCGGAATCATAAGTCCGATTCGGAATGGGTGGATTCCGCCGTAAAAGATGGGATTGAAATGAGTTTGGCAGGAGGCGCTACGACCGTTGGCGACATTCACGGATTCGGAAAGTCGGCTCACACCCACAAAAATTCGCCAGTTCGCTCCGTTGTGTTCTTTGAGACGACAGGATTTTCACCCGAGCGAACACAGATTGGCGTTGACCGCATTAACGAGTTTCTTGAATCGTCGCCCCAGGCGAACGCATTGTTTCTGCCTGCCGTTTCTCCGCATGCCTTATACTCAACTTCTGCGACGCTCTATGGCTATTGCCTTGGACTAGCTCAATCTCGTGGCTTGCCGTTATGCACCCATCTGTCGGAGACGAAAGATGAAATCGAGTTCCTGGCATCCGGCACAGGGACGTTTGCCGATCTGTTGAAGGAGTTTGGGATTTCCATGAAAGAGTGGACTCCTCCCGGATGCTCTCCTGTTCAGCATCTGAAGGACATTGGCATATTGGAGTATCGTCCACTATTGGCACATTGCAATTACCTCACCGACACCGACATTGAGACCCTTGCCGCGAGTAACGCATCGGTTACATTCTGTCCCCGCGCACACCACTACTTCCAGCACACTTCTCACCCTATTTCCCGCCTCATCAAAGCCGGTGTCAACGTCGCAATCGGGACAGACAGTTTAGCCAGCAACTGGTCACTTAGTATGCTCGACGAATTGAAGTACCTCGCGAATACGCGGGATGACCTGTCACCGGAGACAATTATCGACCTTGTGACTGTCAACGGCGCAAGGGCGTTATCACTGAACCGTGTCGGGAAATTGGAGAAGGGCTGGTTCGCGGATGTGATTGGGGTAGCCATACCAAATGACGGACGGTCCGTGATTGAACAGGTTTTAGATGAATCGGGGCGGAATATTATGACCGTTGTAGCCGGTCAGGTTTGTTTTTACCAAGAGGCGTGACAGGCAATTAGAGAACCGAGTTTTTTCTTCTAGTCTTTAGGCGCGCACCTTGGCCACAACAGGAGATCACCGTCGAGCCACGATATCTGTTGCACTCTACGAGAAACGGTGGGCAGTGCCCACCCTACAGATGCAGTTCATAATTGTCCATCGGCTCGTGATTTGCACCGGTGTTGAGATTTCTATGGGAGTTCTATCGCACTCGCTATTCGGTCGGTCGATCTTCGACAGAAGACGCGCGATAAATCGCGCTACTACAAACCGGACTTCCTGAGTCCTAGAGTAGTTCATGCAACGCCAAAATAAGTTTGACTCTCTAGGTTATATATATTATAATTAATTATGACTAGATTAGTCATAATTTCAGGGAAGGGGTAATGATGCGTCTATCCGCTCGGCTAAAATATGCAGTCTTGGCGATGCTAGAGTTAGCACTGCAATATCCTCAGCAGTTCGTCTCGGTGGCGGAGCTTTCGGAGAAACATGGCATTTCACGACCGTTCCTTGAAAAACTACTCCTTCAACTCAAGCAGTCAGGCTTGACTACGAGTCGGCGCGGGCCCGATGGCGGATATAGCCTTGGATTACCACCTAATGAGATTCGCATAGGCGACATTTTTGAAGTGGTCGAGGGGCCCGTAAATTTTTCGGAGAGTTTTGACGCCTCCTCACAATGCGATGCCACCAATCGGTGCATGGAAACCTTGTTGCTTGAAATCGAGAGTGGAATTAGTAACGTCTTGAATTCAAAGACCTTACAAGAACTGTGTTGTCAAGCCCGAAAATTCAAGCAGCTTGCTCAACCTGCGCATTCAATTCCCTATTCAATCTGAGTCGAAATGAAACTTGCTAACAACCTCATTGACTTGATTGGTAATACCCCATTGGTTCATCTCAGCCGTCTGCGCGGAAAGGATGACGCCACGATTGTGGCGAAACTGGAGTCCTACAACCCAGGCGGCAGCATCAAGGACCGAATTGCGCATGCAATGATCGCTGATGCTGAGGAACGCGGGATACTGAAATTGGGTTATACAATCGTCGAGCCGACGGCAGGGAATACGGGGCTTGGAATTTCGGCTGTCGGCATTGCAAGCGGGTATCCTGTGGTTTTGACTATGCCGGAGAACGTGAGCCAAGAAAAATATACGCTCCTGTCCGCTTTCGGTGCCAAGATAATCTTGACTCCCGAGAATGCAGGAATGGCTGGTGCCATTTGGGAAGCAGAGGAAATTGTACGGCAGAACCCACGTCATTTCATGCCCAATCAGTTCAAGAATCCGGCAAACCCGGAAATCCATCGAAAAACTACGGCGCGCGAGATAATAGAGACGTTGGACCGTCCGGTAGACTTTTTCGTTACGGGTGTGGGTACAGGCGGCACATTGACCGGCGTTGGCGAAGTCCTCAAATCGCACTATCCCGATGTGCAAGTGGTTGCGGTCGAACCGGACGTATCACCGGTCATCTCGGGGGGAGAGCCAGGTCCAACGCGGATTGACGGCATCGGTGCAGGGATAATTCCGGAGATTCTGAACGTAGACATTATCGATCAAGTGCTAACCGTCCCAGATGAAGAGGCATATCGGATGATGAAGCACATTTCCAAATCCGAGGGGTTGCTCGTAGGGATGTCGTCCGGAGCGAACGTTCATGCCGCACTGAGAATTGCCAAAGACCTCGGCGAAGAAAAAACAGTCGTCACCATATTACCCGATACAGGTGAGCGGTATTTTAGCTTAAGTCAATATTTTGAACCCAAAACCGATATTATGAGTTTATTACCATGAGCGCTCGCTCTCAAAAACAGGAACTAACTTTCTTGCATGCGAGGCTGTCAGACTTTCAAGGACTTAACCCAATCTGCAAAAAGAAGGGCGGATTTTTTCGGTGACCGAACTCATTCATCCACGAACATCCATCACTGAGGATCTCTGTTATCAGATCAATTCGATTGAAGACCCCAAGGAGATTCTATTTAATCTGTTCAAGCGTTTTGAAGAGCGCGCCGCAATTGTGACGAGCGGGCAACTGACCGGTATGGTGTTGATTCATCTAGCGCATGAAAACAATCTCCCCTTCCGTGTTTGCACGCTTGATACCTTGCGCTTGTTTTCCGAGACATACGACTTCTTTGAACAAGTGGAGGCGCGTTATGACATCCATATCGAACGAATCAAACCAGATCCAGAGGAAGTCGATCAGATGGTGTCAAAACATGGCGAGCACCTGTTTTTTGACGGTAAAGATAAGCAGAACTACTGTTGCGAGATAAGAAAGGTCAGACCGATGCAAAGGCTGCTGGATAGCCTTGATGTCTGGTTCTCCGGGCTACGCCGAGATCAGTCTGAACATAGAGGGCTCACACCAAAATCGGAGCTTGTTAATCACGGCGGCCGCTCCGTACTGAAAGTTAACCCATTAGCACACTGGACAGAGGAACAGGTGTGGCAGTTTATAAGTCAACACGACGTACCGGTGAATCCGCTACTCAAACCGGACAAGCATGGGGCATATTTTGAATCGCTCGGTTGTGTTATCTGTACAACGCGGATACTGCCGGGTGAACCTAAGAGAGCTGGGCGATGGCGCTGGCAAAACGCGGCGGCGTCCGAAAACAACAAAGAATGTGGTTTACACTTTGCGATATAACAAATCAACTAACAAGGAAGGGATTTTACTTCATGGCTGTTACAGTACGCATTCCAACGCCACTTAGGAAACTTACGAACGATAAGGCTGAAGTAGAGACTGACGGCTCAAACATTGAGAGCGTTATTGAAAATCTCGAAGCCAACTACGCGGGGATTAAAGAACGAATTTGCGACGAAGCCGGAAACATCCGCCGTTTCGTCAACATTTATCTCAACGATGAAGATATTCGATTTTTGGATGGAAAGACAACGGCGGTCAACGATGGTGACGAAGTCTCAATAATCCCCGCTATTGCGGGCGGACGCTAGTAAGTATCACGTTATCCGAGGCGGAAGAGATTGGCTCTCTAAGATGGAGGCACGCTTGTTAAGTCCCGGCGTGCCTAATCGGGTTGTGTTCATTGTGAGGTCTTGATGTGCTAGAGTTGCAGCGCGACACCACAAGTCAAATCTACACTCATGCAATGGAGGAATTTCCCAATGAGTGTTGCGGTGCGATTCTGGCAGATGGAGTTTGGGAGTTTGTCAGACGCTGCAGGAATGTTCAAAATGAACGCCATGTCGAAGACCCCGAGACATACCCACGCGATGCCCGCACCGCTTACTTGATGGATCCAGACGATCTTATTAAGATACATAGGGAAGTTGACACCGAAGACAGACGGATTAAGGCGTTCTACCATTCACACCCAGATGAAGACGCTTATTTTTCCGATAAAGATAAAACCGACGCGACAGAGCCGTGGGGGATACCGAACTATCCTGACACTACGTATGTCGTCATCTCGCTCTATGATGGACAAATAAACGTCGCGAGAGCGTTTTCTTGGGATGACAGCGCGGAGGATTTTGTCGAAGTTCCGATTAGCGAAGCGGGCAGTATGTAAAAGGTTGAGCAATATCTCTAGAATACCGTTCTCAACGACGGAATCACGTATTCCATGTTGCTCCCGACGCTTTTGTTCCTTCTTACCACATCTCTTCTCCAATCTGCGTTTCTACGCATTAGCCATTGGTTTTCCTTTCTCCAACGTGAGTTTAACTGCCCCATTAACTTCCTTTAAGAGGCACTAGACATGGCTTTCCTAAGAGTACGATTGAGTTTCCCACCAAGTCAGATTACCGAACCTGTAATTTATAACATCGGGAAGCAGTATAACGTAGTAACAAACATCCGGCGAGCCAACGTCACAGCCGACGCCGGATGGGTTGTACTGGAAATCACGGGCGAAGCCGATGAGCTTGAACGGGCGGTAGATCATCTCAGGAATATCAAAGTTGACGTTGAACCCGTTGAGGGGGATGTGGTTCAGTAGCGTCGCTGGCGAGGTATGGTTACCCGTGATAGTCCGAGACAATGACAAAGAATGATAAGCGGACCATCTTCGGTTGGTGCATGTACGACTGGGCAAACTCTGCCTACACCACCACCGTAGTCGCAGGTCTCTTATCACCCTACTTCGCGGATGCAGTCGTAGGGGCAGAAGGTGTTCAAATCGGGAAAAGCATAGTCAACGCCACCTCTCTTTGGGGGTATATGATTGGCTTTGCCGCGTTTCTCTCATTTCTGTTTGCGCCCGTACTCGGCGCCATTTCCGATTTTTCTTCGGCGAAAAAGAAATTCCTCCTATCCTTTGCCTATACAGGCAGTCTGTTTACCATACTGCTGTACTTCTGCCAGTCCGGAGATGTGTGGAAAACGGTAATCATCTTCATCATCACCCAAGTTGGTTTTGTGAGCGCAAATGTCTTCTATGACGCATTTCTACCTCAGATTGCCTCCGAGGACAAGCTTGACAGGGTTTCGGCGAAGGGATTCTCTTTCGGATACGTAGGCGGGGGACTGCAGTTCGCAATTGCTCTCGGCTTGGTAGCAGGTTACAAGGTAATCGGAATCGAACAGGCGCTCGCGGCTCGCATCGGGATAGCAATGGCAGGGCTGTGGTGGGGCGGATTTACACTCTTCACTCTGAAATTACTGAAAGAGGGGGTGGCTAGAGAGGAGATACCGGAAAAGCACCGAACCAAACCTTTAATCTTAGCGTACATCGCCATCGGGGTGGAACGCACGCTCAAAACGGCGAGAAAGGTGCGGCAGTTCAAGCATCTTCTGCTATTTTTGATTGCGTTTATGGTTTATAACGATGGCATCCAGACCGTAATCAGCATGGCATCAATCTACGGAAGGGATGAGTTAAAGCTATCCGTGACCGTGTTAATGGTAACGTTGCTCGTCATCCAGATTATCGCGGCGGCGGGCGCGTCTTTGTTCGGTTGGCTAGGGGACAAAATTGGAACGAAGCGGGCGGTGATGCTATCGCTAGTGCTTTGGAGCGGCGTTGTCACCTACGCTTATTTTCTGCATTCCGCCACTGAATTTTTCGTGTTAGGCGTCATCGTCGGCGTTGTGCTAGGCGGTTCACAGGCATTGAGCCGCTCGCTGTATGGTTCCATGGTACCGGAGGAAGCTAGCGCGGAATTTTACGGATTTTATTCTGTGTTTGCAAAATTTTCGGCGATTTGGGGTCCTCTCGCATTCGCTGTCATTCGACAGGTGACCGGGACCGCAAGGCTTTCCATCATCTCTCTGATGATCTTTTTTATCGTGGGCTTGGTTCTATTGAGTTTCGTGAACGAAGAAAAAGCGCGGCAAGCTAAATTCATGGGGGCATTCTAAGCGACGAACAGGAACCCGATCCCCGGATCAGGTTCACGGACCAACCAGTCCGTTAGGACACAGCTGGCGGATAGCAGCAAACGACCTCCATTGGGGTGTCAGTCGTGTTGACAATGTCGTACGCTGACAGACAAGCCGGAATAAAGACCGATTTGCCACGCTCAATCGGAATATCATCAAACGCACCACTGAGTTTTCCCCGACCTTGTAAGATTACAAGACAGTGAAATCCTCTCCCCTCTGGTATATTCAGTCGCGAGTCAACAACTAAACGTGATGCCTGGAAATACGGCGTCGCCTCGTCCGGAAGCAGCCTTTCTTCACGGTTACCGCCTTCATCGCGAATTATTAGGGGTGTTCGCTTGATGTAGCCGTTCAATTCGTCCATCTCAAGCTTGCTGAAATCAGCCGCTTTAAGCGCCAAATCCCATCCCAAGCCTAAGGTTCCGACTTCACTCTCATATGGAAATCCCTCCCATTCCGCCAGAATACTCCAGTCGGTAGGTTCTTGCGGTTCAAGAACACACAAGCCGCTGCCGAGCGAGTGGATTACGCCGGGCGGTACGTAAATGACCTCGCCAACCGTTGGCTCTATAAGGTGCATCAAATCACGCAATGCTTCAATATCCTGCGCGTGCATCAATTCTCCAAATTCCGCTATTGAAGTGGATTCCTTGCAACCAATCCAAGCTTTCGCTCCAGGTCTTGTCCCAATGATAATCCACGCTTCGGTTTTACCGAACGCGGAATTGAGGTGTTTTTGGGCGAATTCGGGAGCAGGGTGCCAGTGAATAGGGATGTGAGAATTGTCGCCGACATCAAAGATTTTGAGGAGCACTCCCAAATTCGTACCGAATTTATCGACATGGCGCTCACCCAGCGTTTCGTTGGGAAACGCTTCCAACAAGTGTTTGAGCAACACTGTTTCACCGCTAGCGAGTTGGATGCGGCTAAACCCCTTATCCGGTGGATTATCGCGGCCCGGCGTGGTCGCCCGATTTGTCGAAAACATCCACTCCTCGGATCGGTAATCATCTTCAGGGTCGGGCTCTCCCATGAATTCCGCTCGTAGTTTTCCGCCGCCGTAGAAATGTAGGAACGTATTTGGTGCAAGAAATATTGGAGCATCCAAAATCGACTTGAGTTCATCTTTAGGGGCCATAGATAGAATATTCCTTCATGTAATAAGGATTGTTCGTGCTTTCACGGTCAAGCATTTGTAGTTACTCTTCAGTCTTCCTAGGAAGATTCGTCACGCGAAAATAATGCGTCCACGAATTCTGTTGCGGAAAAATCCTGTAGATCGTCCAATTTCTCACCGATCCCAATCAACTTCACAGGAGCACCGATTTCTCCTTTCACCGCGATAACAATGCCGCCTTTGGCGGTACCATCAAGTTTCGTGACAGCCACACCGGTCACGGGCACAGCCTCATTAAAAACCTTCGCCTGCATAATGGCATTCTGTCCTGCTGTCCCGTCAATCACAAGTAACACCTCGTGGGGCGCCCCCGGGAGGTCACGTGACATTACCCGTCCAATCTTCGATAATTCGTCCATCAACGGTCTTTTTGTATGGAGGCGCCCGGCAGTGTCGGCAATCAGGACATCCGTGTTACGAGACTTGGCAGCCTGTACCGCATCGAAAACAACTGATGCCGGATCTGAACCATCACTCCCACGAATTAGGTCAGCTCCAGCGCGGTCAGACCATATTGAGAGCTGATCTGCGGCAGCCGCACGGAAGGTATCACCGGCCGCAATCAGGACACGATTTCCATCGGACTTGAAGCGGTGTGCGAGTTTGCCAATCGTCGTGGTCTTGCCCGCTCCATTCACGCCAAGCACAAGAATCGTGTATGGTGAAGCGCTATTGATATCCAGCGGTTTGTTGGCTCCAAGGATATTGAGAATCTCCTGTTTAATGATATCTCCCAACTCCGCTGAATCGCTCAGTCCTCTAGACTTCACTCTCTCCCGAACATTGTCCATCAGAGACAGCGTCGTATCAATGCCGACATCGGCTTGAATCAAGACCTCTTCTATCTCCTCCAGTAGTTCTTCGTCAATCTTTCTACCTACGCGAAGCAAATTCTCGATTTGCCCCATGAGATTGTTTCGCGTTTTCGACAAACCGGCCTTGAGGCGACTCAACCAATCTGTTTTCCTTACGGGGGCATCGTTTAGATCGGCAGGCCGAGTGTCATCTGATTCACCACGGGTTTGTTCTATGTCCGATTTAACAGAAGAACCTACATGCTCGTCTAGCTCTTCCTGAATGGGATGTTTCCCCTCATCATCCCTTTTTCGTTTGAATAATCCTTTAAGCATCCACGTTCCCTTAAGTGTTACATCGAATCATTCGTTGGTGCAATACATCACCATCAAAACGGTATTTCTGTGAGTGGCATATTGATAGGTACTCGTTGTCGAATCATGGAAATTCCTCATTCAATCACTTCTATCTCTAGCTGATTTAAAGTCCGTAGGACTCCTTCACCATACTCCAGCATGGAGTCGGACTCTATCGTACTGCCTGCTAGCTGGATGTGATTGGCATCGGCTTGGAGTTGCCCGAGTGTTGGTTCCATTGCTATCCATTCACCCGCGTAGACCTCGGGCCAGAAATGATAATAGAATGCATCTCGTTGGAATACGATTCCTGCACAGATGCGCGCCGGGATACCTACCGAGCGTGCCAGTGCAATGAAGAGTACTGTATGTTCCGTACAATCCCCTTCCAAGGTCTTCAGCGTTTGTACAGAAGAACCGAAACCTGTTTGCAGGTTTTTGTCTGCAACGTTCTCGTAAACCCAGCGACACAGCTTTGTAGCAGCGTACCACGAGTTGGTTTCCCCGTCCAAGATTTCATCTGCCTTCGCATGAATCGCCGGATGGTCTGCCTGAATATATACACTCGATTTAAGGAATTGCGCAAGTTCAATTTGCGATTCGTCCAAAGAGAGCGGTAACGACGTAGCATTCGAGAGGTCAACCGGTGGAACGTTGATTTCCAAAATTCCGATATTCGGACTATCCTCGGCACTGCTTATGTTCTGTCGGTGGTCAGTCTTCACAGCCTCCTTCAAAATTCCTTTTCCCAATCGCAGTACGGCTTTCAGACGTGACGAATCAGCTTTCGGTCGTTTCCCGTGAGGGTAAATCTTAGTGTTCAAAATCACGTCGACTTGCCCCGCTTCTCCAAGCGCGGTCTGCATATCGGTCTTTGTTAGAACCAATAGGAAACCCATCAACGGGATTTCTGTCCGGTAGGTCCGACCTTCCGAACTAATCCATGCTACAGTCGTTAGACCTCCCATTATGTCCATTGTATATTCGACCACATAAACAGGTACGCTATTTCCTTCATAATCAATTTGGTCTTCGCGGACGACTTTTACGCCCGTGTCCACAGATTGGAGGAGGTCGAGATTGAAAATCTGGAGTTGATACTCATCCCCTACTGATATCCCCTCCTTGAGCAAGAGATAAGGGATTGTCTGCTCGAAAATAGCGTCCGGTGGAATCGGTTTTTCTGAATGTGTTTCTTCTCCGGCAAGCGTGGTTTCTATGTAGGCAACTCCATCCTTAACACGTCCTTCAACTCTTTTTTCAGCGCCTGTTTCATTCGAGGTCAAAGTAAAGTAACGGGGGACGAGATCCATCCCGATATATGAGATTCGGGTGTTCTCAAAGCGCAGATTCCAGTCTCCTCGTTTCACTTCAATGACCATGTCAATGCGTGTTCGTAGGACCTGTTCCCCTTCATAGACCGCATTATCCATATAAATGTGCCCGTAACCGGCTTTTGTGCCCATGAGTTCTAAATTCAGCCAATCATCTTGCGGTAAGCGAAACATTCTTTCTACCTCTACCGGATCCACTTCTGCCGCGCCTCCCGACGACAAGCCCGTCAATGTGGCAAGGAGACATATAACAATAAATTCAGTGTGCTTCATAGTCCAGATTCCTAAGCGTGCTGCAACCAATGGAATTTTCCATTCGTCTCGTCACCAACTGTTTCGGTTCCTACAATCTTCCTATAAAAAAGAGCTACGAAAATATATCAATTCGTGTTGTTTGTGTGCATCCTTGTCACTCGCATGTGCGTGACAGTCACTCAACTCTACCGTTAAATTGATTCATCGCATTCTGAATTCCATCCTCTATTAGCGCTTCGACCGCGTCCGCGGCGCGTTGGACAACTTGATCAATTTGGAGTTTATCCGGTTCATCAAACTCACTCAACACATAGTCAGTTTGGCTATGGGTTGGCGAACCAATGCCAATTCGCAAGCGGGGAAATTCTTCGGTGTCAAGGTGGCGGATAATAGACTTCATGCCGTTGTGTCCGCCATCGCTACCTTTCTTACGTAACCGCAACGCCCCAATTTCTAGGTTGAGATCGTCGTATACGACGCACAAATCGGATAATGAAAGGTCGAATCTGCGAACCAACGCTGCAACCGCCTCACCACTGTTGTTCATGTACGTAGTTGGTTTAGCGTACATTGGCCCGTCCTCATCCCAATTCGTCATGCCCGCGAGTGCACCGCACATTCCTTTCAGCTTCTTAATTCCGCATCTCTGCAAAATTTCGTCAATGAGCCAAAATCCCACATTGTGCTTTGTCATCTCGTATCGTCGCCCCGGGTTCCCGAGACCGACAATCAATTTACACGGATTACAAGCTATGACTCTGTTTTTCAATCGAAACATGATTTGATGGGTTACAGAGATTCGCTGATCCAGCCGAGCAACAACAGGATTTCCTATTCACTGCAATTCACTATTCGATTGCTCCCGCTCCTCTTGTGGAATTGCCGCTAATGACAGAGGCCTTGAGATGTCGACGTGGCCAGCAATCGTATCAACTTCTTGACCTTCAATGAGTAGTTGTACATTCTGTATATCGCCGCCAAAATTTGATTGGACTGTTTTTAGGATCGCTTGAACAGTCAACAATTCTGCCGTGGTGCCACCGATATGTGCGGCGCTTAAGGCGCCCGAGAAATCCAAGTATGCGGTAAATTGCTCGTCAAGATACACCTCGTATAGCAGCGTTCCTTTGGGGATAGCGTTGGTCACGGTAGGTGGAGACGCTTCAAGGAGCGCATTGATAATTTGTTTAAGACGCTCAGGTTTGTCGTTAGATAAGCGCAACTCGTGTGGGAAGTCAACGAGCTCAAGCGATTCCGGTTGGAAAAAAAAGAGCCTGATATGTTGGAGAGGTGGGGAGGTATTCGGAGAGCTCGCAGCAGGTGGCAGCGGTGGTTGAGGCGGTAAGACTTCCGCACGATCAAAAAAGAAAAATGCAAAGACTAGAGCAAAAGCGACAACAACCCCGACAATACCGAAAAGTAATAATTTTAATTTTCCTCGTTTCAAATTATTCGCCATCGTTGGAAATCTGTCCGGTTTTGAGCGAGGCTCGATACTCCGCAATTGCTGCTCCAATGCTTTCCGCTATGGCTGCTTGGCTATCAAAGTTTGTAAGCTTTTCTAGATCGGCTGCATTCGATAAGTAACCAAGTTCAATCAAAAGAGCAGGCATATAAACCTCGGACAAGGTTGTCAGCGGAATCTCGGTCAATGGGGTACGGTTTTCCGTAGAAGTTTTCAATTGTTCCCGAAGAATGGAGGCAAAATCTAGACTTTGATTGAGAAAATCCTCTTGGGAAAGTGCCGTAATTTTTCTTTCGCGGGTTGCGCTACCGGCAGAAGAGACAGAATCGTCCGATTGCCGATGCCACATTGAACTATTGACGTATAAGTGAGTGCCCTCCGCTTCAGCCGAATAAGAAGCATTGCAGTGTAAGCTCAGGAAAAGTTGCCCTCCGCTTTGATTCGCAATTTGCACTCGTTCTAGTGGACGTCTTTCATAATCCCCATCTCGTGTGAGCACAACCCGAATTCCATTCTGTTGGCAGTAAGTCTCAACATGCTTAGCTATCGCTAGTGTTATTTCTTTCTCAAGTATCCCATCACTTCCCTGATATCCTCTGTCTGTTCCTCCATGTCCCGGGTTAACGACAACAAGAAACCCTTCTAGCGGCCTCACACGTGGACGTGTATCCTTCGTTTCCACGATCCGCACGCGTTGAAGCTCAGGGTTGTAAGCGACCTCAAGATTGTAGATGATGGGAAGTACTTCCGTAAAAAATGTAATCGGGAGCATTGGTCGCTGGTTGATGACCAACGGCGGGTGGGAGAGTGATATTGGCTCTGTCTGTTCAGCTACCGTTGCGGACGGTGTTCCTAGCTTCAGTTCAATCCGTTTCTGTTTAAGAACTAAGGTGAGTTTGCCGGTGAGGTCGTATTTCCTCCTCATGTCGGAATCAACGATTCGACGCAACGCATTAACTGGCAAATATAGCACCCCGTCTCGGGTGACCGTTTCAACCTGGGCGAGCATTTTTCCCCCACGATCCACAAAACGAATCGAGGGGGATTGCGGGAAACTAAGAGAAACTGACATCCACAGAGCGATGGTAATGTATAAACAACGTCTGCCCAGCTTCATTCGTCATCTTCATCGTCACTACGTTTACGGGTAATCAGTTCAGGCTCTTCCTGTTCGGGTTCTAGCGCTTCTTCGCCCTCCATTTCTTCGGCTGTCACTTCCTCCTCAACCTTTGGTGGGCTAACGGCAGTAACCATAGTTTGCGAATCATCCAATACCTGAATCTCTTCAGCTACGGTCAAATCTCCAACGTGGATTATTTCATTCACGTCCATTTCGTTTACGTCCACTTGAATCTCATCGGGCAGGAGCGCAGGCAAACAGTGGACTGTCAGTTCTCGGAGAGGAAACTCCAGTACTCCATCACTTTCTCGAACACCTATAGGCGTACCGTTTAGAACAATAGGAATTGCCGCAGTTACCGGTTCATCCAAAGACACGCGCACGAAATCCGCGTGTAGCAAGGTTCGCTTACTTACGGGATGTTGCTGAATCTCTCGAATCATAGCTGTCTCGGTACCGTGTCCCTTTATGTCCAAGTCGATAAGCACATTTTCGCTGTTTTTCCGAAGAAATGTACGGAAAACATGTTCATCAATCCGAAGTGGAACCACGTCTTCGCGGCGCCCATATAGCACAGCCGGGATCGAACCTCCACGGCGAAGCGCACGAGCATTTCCCTTTCCAAAAGTACTCCGCTTTTCAACTTCTAGTCTTACCTGTTGCATGTATTTTGCTCCCAGTCGCTTTTTTTATAAAAATCAAGAGTAGCTAAAATGCCTCTGTCTCGCACACATCATCGGTGCATTGTCAGCGAAAGATGTAAGTGTTCTTGATTGTGATGATGGTACCAACTCTAGAAATGATACATCCATCAAAGGTGGGATCGAGACCGGATTAGCCAGTCCTTATAATGACGGACTTCCCATGAAGTGCTGGGCGGGTAGGACTCGAACCTACGAATGCGGGTTCCAAAGACCCGTGCCTTACCACTTGGCGACCGCCCATTAAGCCGTAGACAAGCCAGCACCGCTCGTGACTGTTGCCGTACAGAATGTCAATCTATCGCAAAATCTAGATGCAGCTTGGCGAGCGCTCGCGGCATCCCGCATGATAGAGAATACCGTTGCACCGCTACCCGACATTAACGCTCCATAGCTTCCGTGGCAACCCGCCAATTCACACTTGAGCGATTCGACATCGGGAAATTTCAGAAATACCGGAACTTCCAAGCAATTGTACATATTTTCAGCCACACCACGCCGGTCCCCATTCTCAAGGCAACCGCGTAGAATTATATCATCTGCGGATGTGTTAGTCAACGCAAAATGGAGATGTTGGAACACCCAACTTGTTCTAACCTCAATCCCCGGGTTTGCCAACAGCATGTAAGCATCCTTTAGCGGGGGTAAAGGGGTAAGAATCTCTCCAACTCCGCGGCCAAGTGCAGCTCCGCCGAGTAGACAAAACGGAACATCCGCGCCGAGTTGCAGACCCAAGCACATTAAGTCGGTATGGGTTAATCCGAATTCAAACAGCTGATTCATGCCCCATAGAACGGCTGCAGCATCTGCGCTGCCGCCCGCAAGTCCCCCAGCCACCGGTATCCGCTTCTTGATTGAGATTTCGACGCCGCTCGCGATGCCGATATGATTCATCAGCAGTTGGGCAGCTTGATACGCCAAATTTCGCGTGTCACACGGTACCAATGGGTGGTCGCACCGAATTAAAATTTCCTGTTTGGCAAGTGGTCGGAGAATGACATCGTCGTGAAGTTGAATTGAGTGAAATACCGTTTGGAGATTATGATAACCATCAGGGCGCTTACCAGTAACATTGAGATAGAGGTTGATCTTCGCGCGGGCATGAATGAGCAATGATTTTGCCATGGTGGTGGGGAAATGCTGCGTTGGCTAGTGGGGAAGGCCGACAAGAAAATATCTTCAACTTACGCCGTTACTTCGCGATCGTCCGCATCGTTGTAGATTCAGTGAGAAACGGCTCGAAGTCAAATTTGCTGTCATTAATCTCAACGTTTATTTCTGGCTTGATAATCTTCAATACGACGCGCGTGCGTTCTAGTGGGCGTTCAATCTCAACACGGTGAGGGCGGGGTACTCCGCCAACATCACGATAATCGGAAAATTCGACTTTTTGAATAATACCCTTATTCTGATCTTGGATCTGCCAATGGCTAACAACCGGTTCGCCATCTCGTACCAGGATGGTAATCTCTTCCAAGTTTTCGGTTTTGACTCCGGGGCGTTTCACCACAAACTTGCCACCAGAGGACGCCAACACCAATTCGTTTGTACGTCCATCAAGGAAGGGATTTGCAAAAATGGCACTGCGAACGTCCGAGATTCTTAAATCCATACCGAAAACCTCCCTTAACACGCCATCCTCCAGGCGTTCAAATATTGCTTCCTGCTCATTGGCGAAGTAGAGCAGAAGGTGGTCTCGGGCAGCAATGGCAATCACTCGTGGTTCGTTCAATGGACCCAGCGCTTGTATGTGGAGAAAATCGCCATCTTCCAATGAACGCTTATACCAAAGTGATTCTCGAAGCTCCTCCTTATTGTCCTTGTCTTCAATGGTCACAATCATCTGTAGGATGCGTACCGTTGATGTGAGATCATAGTTTAATTGAAGACGGGTGAGGATAGGATTCAACAACTCTCTGTCAGCAGGAGATAATTTGACCGTTTTACTACCACAACCAACCAAAGTTGAAATAAAAAGAATAATTATCACAACACAGTTACTGGAACGTGAAACATGAAAGACGATCCGTGATGCCGTATGATTCATCTTTTTACTCCAACCTAGGTCCACATGCTAAAATACCTCAGCCATTGACTTCTTGAGAATCGCGACAGCTTCGTCGACGTGGCTAATCGTGATATTGAGCGGAGGCAGAAACCGGATTACATAATCATTGGTACAGATTGTGATTAAACCGTTGTCCGCGCATTTCGCGGCAAGTGGTTTAGCATCGACAGACATTACCAATCCACGCAATAAACCCTTGCCTCGCACTTCTTCAATTGGAAATTTGTCTTTGAGTTGTGATATTTCGTATGCCAGATAGTTTCCCATTTCGATGGCATTTGCAGCGAGGTTCTCGTCAAAAATTGTCTGGATAGATGCACACGCGGCGGCTGTGACCAGGGGGTTGCCTCCAAACGTCGCCGCATGGGTGCCCGGGACGAAACTGTCCGCTATATGCTTTTTGGCAAGCATGGCACCAATCGGGACGCCACCGCCAAGAGATTTTGCCATTGTTATGACATCAGGCACTACACCGTAACTCTGATATCCGTAGAACGTTCCAAGGCGGCCCATTGCCGTCTGAACCTCATCAAGAATGAGAAGCAGACCGTGTGCGTCACATATGCTACGCAGCCCTTGAATGTAGTCCTCGCTCGGGACATTAACACCGCCCTCGGACTGAATTGCTTCAACTAGGATTGCGCACGTGTTCTCGTCGACTGCAGCTTGCGTTGCCTCCAAATCATCGAACGGAACATAGGTAAATCCGGAGAGCATTGGTTCAAATCCCTTGTGATATTTTGTCTGTGCAGTCGCAGTGATAGTCGCCATTGTGCGCCCATGAAAGGAATTCTCCATTGTAATGATTTCATAAGCGTGTGGTTTGCCCTGATCCGTTGCATACTTTCTCGCCAGTTTTATTGCCGCTTCGTTCGCTTCCGCACCGCTATTACAGAAGAAACACTGATCCAAATCGGAATTGTCAATGAGAAGTTTCGCTAATTGTGCCTGCGGCTCAATGTAATATAGATTAGAAACGTGTAGCAACGTACTTGCTTGCTCACGGATTGCGGCAACGACATTCGGATGACAATGCCCCAAACCGTTGACTGCCAGACCGCCAAGAAAATCGAGATATTTCTTGCCATCCGCATCCCATAAATAGGGACCATCCCCACGCACAAACGCCAAATCGCGCTCACCGTAGGTGTTCATGATATATTCCGTTGCCATCTCTTTGATTTCGGCTGTAGTCATGTGCTTTAAATCTCCTTCAACTGAATATGTAGCAAAATTATTAGAAAAGCTTAGTCGGAGTTTGGTGTGAAGTGGTGGGAATCGAAAAATGTATGGAGCGCCCTAATCTAAATTTAATGAATGCGAGGAACATTACAGAACCCACTGAATTCATTGTGTACCTACCGCGTTAGTGTCAATTTTGGCAAGCCCGTTCGACGTGCCTATCCAAGCAGTCTCTTTACCCAGTTCAATACAATTGACAGTCACTGTATCCCCAATTTGTTCGACGGGGTAACGAATAGAATCCCACCCACTCATAGATTTGAAAAACACTGCATCGTTGGTTGCAATCCACAATGGCGGAGACGGCATCGTGGCGCCTTTTTGCCCTACCGCGATATATATATCCTCCACGGGTACATAATCCCCTTGTTCGACCGGCATCCCGGTCCCTTCTAGACCCTTCCAGTTTACTTTGCCATATCCGTTCTCTTTTTCTTCCTTACTATACCATGTGAAAAACACACTTTGATCGCTGACGTCAAAACCTGAAATTGAATTGCCGCCAACCTCGGGAACCATGTCGCGCAAGTTTGAGCGACGCCATGATGGATCATATACCAAGTCAAATATCGCGATTCCCGCATCTAACGTGCCTGCCCAGACGGAAACCGGAGTCACAGCCAACGCTACAATGTTGTCTGCGGGAAGTCCATCATCCGTTCGATCATAAACTATCCACTCATCGTTTGAACGGGAATATCGGGCTACGCCAGAAAATGTAGCAACCCACACATCGTGAGTACCAATCTCAATGTCGAAAATTTGATTATGCGGCAGGCCGTTCAGCGTGTTGTAATTGACCGACGATCTTGTCGCCGGGTCATAACGGATCACACCTTGATTTAGTGTTCCAATCCACACTTCGATTTTCTTCGCGGCTTCCTCAGTCTCCGGTGGAGAATTTTCATCTTTTTCAATTAGGCTTGGTATACTGATAGTTGGCGAGTAGACTGCCAACGCACGCACATTGGTTGGTACGTTCGGGTTAAGTTGGTTGATTTGCTCTATGCCGCTCTCAGTGCGAACCTGCCAAGTACCGAGGCTTGTGTCGACTCTTGCCAACCCTTTGGGTGTTCCCACCCACACGTCATTTCCATCAACCGCGATAGCTTGGATATTATTGCTAGGGAGATCGTCTGACACGGTGTATATAGTCCATGCACATTCTTCGCGCTTTTTCTGTAAAAGGGGTATCAGCCGCGGATCAGTTGTAATTGCAATCGCTGTGGAAAAATCATTGAGAGCCTTTTCGTTCATACGAAGCTGTTGATATGCGGAGCCTCGGGCAAGGTAGGCATCATCAATCCATTCGCTGTCCGGGTGTTCTTCGATAAACGCAGTTAGTCCTTCTACCGCAATCTGTGGTTGCCCATCCCTTGATTGTAACACTCCAATGAGATACTTTGCTTTTGCCAAATCGTCCGATTCCGGGAAGCGCCGCGTCGCCTCTTGAAGAATTTTCAACGCTTCAGCAGTATCCTCCAGCCGCTCTGTCAGAATAAACCCCGCCGTATAGCCCGCGCGTTCAGCCTCCGGATGTGATGGATAGTGATCAAACAAAAGTACGTATGCATCAGCAGCCTTACGGAACGCCTCCGATGCGAGATAACTGTCTGCTGCAGTCTTGAATTCGGCGGCAAGGTTGTAGGTATGCGGATCAATCTTGGCAACCCGACCAAAACTAGCCAATGCGTCATCAATAGCTCCATCCTCTTTTAGCACTAGCCCGAGATTATAGTGCGCATCGGCATACTTTGGAAATTCTTCGATTGCCGCCTCAAATTGTCTTTTAGCCCTCTCGGGTAGCCCCAACTCCAACAACGCCTTAGCGTTGCGAAAATGTTTCTCGGCTTGAGCGTCAGGGACAAGACTCAAATCTGTAGCGAAACGGATTGTCGAGATTTTGTCTAAATCAATCTCAAATTTTTTCTCTTGAAAAGCGAAGTGAACCACCTTGTCGTCAGACGCCAGCCAGTGTCCCGTAAGACGGTCTCCGTTTTTTAGGTAAACAGTGGCAAGCCGTTGTTGACCATAAGCCAGGCATGCGAATAGCAAAAGTAGTGCTGTAGTTACCGATCGAATTGGTACTGGCTTTGTTAGCATGAAAATTTCCTCTCGCCCTTTAATGGTGGATTCGTTTTCCTCCAATTTAAGTGGGTTCATCCGGGATGCGTTCAGATGATGTTCAACAAGAATAGGAGGTCGAACCCAAATCCGCGACTTACGTTAAGAATAGCAGGTGTGCAACAATTATGTCAACGCGATTCTTTGGAAAATGATTGCAATCCAATTCTGCTCTTGATATAATCCAATTGACGTAAATGCCACTTAACGCGCTTACTAGAGGAGACACTTCCATGAACAAGATGAGAGCGGCGATTTACTCAGGCGTTGAGAAAATTGGGATTCAGGAGGTTGACTGGATTAAACCGGAACCAGGCTATATCGTGCTGGATACAAAGCAGACCGGAATCTGCGGAAGCGATCTTCATAGTTATTTTGGGGAGTGGCCACAGTCTGATACGCTCGCAGCGGGACATGAGACGTGCGGGGTCGTTGCGGAACTCGGCGAGGGGGTCACCAAGTTCAAAGTCGGCGACAAAGCCACAGCCGAGTGTTTCTCACACTGCGGAAACTGCGTTTTCTGCCGAAAGGGCTATTATAATCACTGCAAAACAAGAAAATGGATCTCCTATGAAGCACATGGCGGATTCGCCGAATACACTATCCTTCATGAATCAGGATTGTTCAAATTGCCCGATCGCATGAGTTTTGAAGATGGAACACTCGTTGAACCTCTCGCGGTTTCACATCGAGCCGTGGCACGGGCAAACGTTAACGCCCGGAGTACCGTCGCAATAATAGGCGGCGGAACAATTGGTCAACTCTGCTTGGCAGATGCGGTTGCGGTCGGTGCCAAGGAAACGTTAATTACCGTAAAATATGAGCGGCAGGCGCAACTCGCTGAGGAACTTGGGGCAAATCACATTGTGGACGTCCGCGAGACGGATGTGGCGAAATATGTCAACGATATCACGGGTGGTCTAGGTATGGATGTCGTGATAGAGACTGTAGGAGGCGGTCAAAATTTTGACGCCGCGATGGAGATGGTGCGGCCATGTGGTTTTGTCGTTCTTGTAGCAGGATATTTTAAGCCGCTCGAAGTGAATCTGGCCCGAGTTGTCTGGTCGGAAGCGACTGTCACTGGTTCTAGCTGCTACGGTTTCAGCGGGATGGAAACAGACTTTGAAGCTGCCATTGAGCTAATCGACTCGGGGAAGGTTGATGCTAAGAAACTGGTAACGCACCGATTTCCACTAATGGAAATTGCTGAAGCTTTCAGGATAGCCGCCGACAAGCGATCGGGGTCGATTAAGGTACATATCTGCCAACCGTGATCCGTCGAGTTTTTTAGTTGCGGAATAGTACAACGTCTTCTATAGGGCAATATCCGCTCGAATAACCTTAAGAACCTGTTTGAATAGTCGGTAGCAAGGCCATATTCTGTCATTTGGAGACAGGTTTTTTCATGTTTTTGTATTGCCCGCTATATACCTGTGGGATCTCTATCGCGCTCCTTATTCAGTCGCTTGATCCCCGCTGGGGCTTAGATGTGCGGGGGTATCGGCGTATCTATACACCTTCAGGATCTCTATCGCACTCACTGTTCGTTCGCTTGATCCCCTCTGGGGCTTTTGAGGCTGGTGCGCAGTGCGCGCCCTACAAATTGTACTTTTCAAAAAGGCTCTAAGTCATCAACAGAATATGCGAATAGATGTAGAGATACTTGCCCATCGCGGCGGAATGGGGCGCGCTCCTGAAAATACTATAGCCTCATTTCAACAAACACTTGATGACGGGGCGGATGCGTTCGAGTGCGATGTCTGTCTAACGCGGGATGAGGAACCCGTTCTAATTCACGCTAAATTTGATGATGACGACATTGCACCGGTGACAGACTGCTCGGTGCCGCTTAGTGAATTGGACTGGGCAGATGTTCAGAACCTCAATGTGCTAGATTCAAAGCAGACCGTCGCACACCTTGATCAGATGTTGACGTTTGTTGAAGAGACTGGGCTACCTTGTTTCGTGGAACCGAAAAGCAGTTCGGAAAAACTTACCTCTATTGTAGTGAATCGGGTACGGCAATTTAACCTTGAAGATAAGATAGGTGTGTTGACATTTTATATGCACCGGCAGATTCTATCTCAGGTCAAGCGAATCGCGCCGAATATAAAGACAAGTGCAATAATCATTAATCCGATGGCAAACTTTCTTAGAGCCGCCAAAGCCATCAGTGCAGATCGAATCATCATCGGTTGGAGCGGTTTGAATCATTTTGCTTTGTACAACTCGCTCATGCGTTCACTCCCTCGAAAAATCAGGCAACTCAACACGGAAGGAATCGCAATAGAGGGTGGATTTGTTCAAAATCGGCAGCATGTCGAGTGGTCACTGAAGAACGGGATTCGAAGATTGTGGACAGATGACGTGCCGGAAACACGTGCGTTTGTACAAAGTGCTGAAGCGTAGGCATATTGGCGCGCAAATTATTGCCGAACGGGTTTTCAAGAATATCGGAGAGAAGTAGAAGCGCTGATGTAATGAATTAACGATTACGCAAACTCGCCATACCCTCCGAAACTTCGCGATGAAAATTCAACGCGATCTTACCACTTTATTCTACATTCTCGCTTCCGGCATATACCTCATCGTCGGAGCACGGAGCTTCGCCGAAGCACGCGATACCCCTGAGACTAGCTATTTCTACCTAGTCGGGCTGCTCACGTGGGTGGTGGCAACGCTCGCGTGGATGCAACAACCTGATAATCGTGCGGCGCGAATTTCCTATCTTATGAGCCTCGGCTTCATGAGTGCCTGCTCCGTTGACGCGACATTCTCCGTCAATGAGGGAACGTTAGGTAGTCGAATTGTACCAATTGCGCAATTCCTCGCAGTAACTATATTACCCTGCCTCTTCCTTCACTGTTTCGCTATTTTCCCGTCAGAGAAACGCACGGTTCAGCGTCACACGTGGTTGTTGAAGATTCTCTACGTGCCGGGAGTTCTTCTCTTCTTCGCCATGATGGTTCTCTACCTCCGTGGTCAAGCCTATGAGCGAGAGCTTTTTCTCATACAACTCTCCCCCTTGGAAGGGGTTGCAGTCGCCTTTCTCTTCACTTATTCGACCATCGGGCAGCTATTGCTGTTGCACACATGTTTCGCGGCGCCTTCGGCTTCCCAGCGCCGGCAAGCACGATGGTTGCTTATCGGGATTGTAGCCGGGACGCTACCACAGGCGATTTTCATGGCTATCCCCAGAGTGACGGACATCGCAATTCCTTATGTACATTTTTCCGCCTACACGCTCTGCTTAATTCCTATATGCTACGTCGTCGCAATCGTGCGACACCGGTTGATGAATATTGAGTTAATCATCAATCGGAGTGTGGTTTACACCTTGGTGAGCGGTTTTGCCCTAGTCATCTACCTGCTGTGCATTCAAGGTTTAACACTGTTTTTCCATAGACCGAATCGTTCGTGGGCGTTAACGGCGGTATCCGTGCTCATAGCCGCACTGCTTTTTGCGCCAGCCAAGGCTCGTATTCAGAAGCTGATAGATCGTGCCTTTGATCGAGAAGCATACAATTATCGCCAAACACTCTTGACGTTAAGCCAAACGCTTCATTCCATCCTGGACTTGGAAATTCTCGTTTACACTCTCCTACAACAGGTCACGGAAGCGATGCATATTGGTCAGGGCGTGGTGATGAAGCGGGCGTCGTCCGATGAGTCAGAATTCTTGCCCGAGGCATCTGTCGGTATGGAAATACCCCTGACGGGGACGCATCTGAGATTAGCACCACCGTTGGTGGACCTGTTGAAAAGCGCAAGGAAACCGCTCGATTTTACAAACATCCCATTTGACGAGAATAGCATTGAAATACTCGACACGGCGGCATCTCCGGACAACTTATCGGACGTTCTCCTTTCTTTGCTTCGGTCGGCGGTATGGATTCCTTTTGTAACACGAACGAAAGATCAGGAAAATCTTGTCGGGCTTCTCGTGCTTGGCGAGAAACTATCTGAAGAACCTTATACTCAATCGGATCTCGATCTACTCGGGATTCTGGCGCATCAAGGTGCTACGGCAGTCGAAAACGCTACGCTGTACGCTCAGTTGAACGCTCGGACGGAGGCGATGGAGCAGGCGCGCAAACAACTGATGGCAACGTACCTAAATACTTACGGGGGAACAGTGCCAGCCAGTGATCAATCTGAAGCATGGCTTGGCGGAGAAATGGGTAAGGACATTGTCTCAGATTTCAATAACATCTCTGATGCCCTTAAAGCCAGCCACGATCAACTGACACAGTTGGATCGCCTAAAATCTCTGTTTCTCGACAACGTCTCGCACGAACTCCGAACCCCATTAACACATATCAAGGGTTTCGTTGACAACATGCTGGATGGCGTTGGAGGTACAATTTCGGCGAAGCAAAAGGACTATCTGACGCGCGTTGAGGAGAATTGCGATCGATTGATACGACTCATCAACGACTTGCTCGACCTTTCGCGAACGGAATCGGGAAAGATGGCGCTGCAGTTGGAACCCATCCCGCTTCGTCCCATTCTTAAGGAAGCCGTAGACGGGATTCAAACGGCGGCCCGTCAGAAAGGGATTTGTGTTGGCTTCGATTGTACTCCCGATGTCGTTGCATTCGTAGATGCCGACAAAATGAAACAGGTTTTGACGAATCTGCTTGATAACGCCGTCAAATACACCGGAGATGACGGGCGTATTCAGGTCGGTGTTACAATACCATCCAAGCGAGAAATCCAAGTGTGTATTGAAGATACGGGGCTGGGCATTTCCGATACGGATGTAAACCTCATTTTTGATCGCTTTCACCGGGCAACGGATTCCAAAGGCGGTTCTGTCGGTGGAATCGGTTTAGGACTGCCAATTGTCAAGAATCTAGTCGAATTGCACGGAGGTCGAATATGGGCGAAGAGCGAAGTTGGTAAAGGCAGTCGTTTTTACTTTACCTTGAAACGCGATGAATCTCGAGACCTGAACCCATCCTCATCTTCTTCTTCCGCGACTAGAGTGAATTCCATTGACTAGAGGACTAGATGTCGATAAAATGGCTGCCTCATACTCGCTAAGTGGTTCATTTTCCAAAAAAATATGATTTAGTGTTGGGTGCCGGTGCGGTTATACCGTGCGTTGGGTAATATTGCGCTTCTATTCTCAGTAATATTAGTTTGTAGTAGTGCTTACTCAGCACTAGCAGGTCGCGATTCGGAGAGGGAACTCTTTGGGAGTACTATCGCCTTCTAATACCATTTCTCTAAAATGCTTGTGCATTAATCGCGTGAATCAGGTCAAGAAATTTGCATGGAGCGGAACATGAAGTCTCGTCTCCGTGCAAAGCCGGCGGGGCAAGTGAATCTCTATGGGATTTCTATCGCGTTCGTTGTCCACTCACTTGATCATTCGCTATTCGCTCATTTGATCCTCGCCTACGGTGTGAGTAGGCGATATATTTACGACATCATATGCACTGTTATTCATGAGAAATGGTATAACCACTCAGTTGATCGTTCCTTATCCAGTCACTTGAGGGATCTCTATCGCGCTCATTATCCATTCGCTTGATCGCTCCTACAAGCGGATTTGGACGCTTTACTGGCACAGATAGCCTGACGGAGGAATCTATCGTCGTACAGATGCGATCACAATCTAACAGATCGTGGTACGGGAATCTATCGCCATTGGGATAGGCTCCCTTGAAAAAACGCAACTTCCAGCAGCGTGGAGTATAGAAAGGGATCTCTATCGTCCTCGTTATCCACTCGGTTGATCGCTATTCACTCGCTTGATCCAACGCTACAAATGCACAAGGTCGTGATAAGGAGATATAAACATGAAGATTGTGCGCTATCGCACCGACGGAATGATCAACTACGGCACCATGGAAGAAGATGGAGCTATCCGTGAATTGGTTGGTTCACCGTTCGAGGGCATCAATCCAAGCAGCAAGACCGTTCATCTAAGTGAGGTGCAGTTACTAGCGCCGGTGGAAGCGCCAAGGATTATCGGAGTAGGCTTAAACTATGCCGAACATGCTCGCGAGGCTGGCAAGGAACTTCCGACTGATCCGATGCTGTTTATGAAGCCTTCCACTACGGTCGTCGGTCCGGATGAAGCAATCATCTATCCACACCAAGGGAAAAACATACATTATGAGGCAGAATTAGCTGTAGTTATCGGATCTCCGGCACGGCGCGTATCGGAAGCGAGAGCACTTGACTATGTGCTTGGATATACGTGTGGGAACGATGTCAGCGAGCGAACAATTCAGTTTTCAGAAATGCAAACGGGTACCATGCTTATCGGGAAAGGGTTTGACACGTTTTGTCCCCTTGGGCCTTGTATAACGACCGATTTGGATCCGGGAAATCTTCAACTGCAAGCTCGATTAAACGGAGAAGTGAAACAAAGTGAAAGCACATCTGATCTCATTTTTTCTGTTGCCCAACTGATTGCGTACATCAGTGCCGCCTTCACGATGCTTCCCGGCGATGTAATTATGACCGGTACACCATCTGGAGTTGGCCCCTTCGTTCCCGGCGATGTTGTCGAAATTGAAATAGAAGGGATAGGAACCTTGAGCAATCCGGTGGTGGCTGAAGAGTGATTTTCCCGATAGTCATAAAGCGATACACACAGATGCCATTTAAATAGACAACGGAGGGGTAGCGGAAACGTCATTACAATTTGAATGTGATGGAGTCAAATGCAATCTATGAGACTTAAAGGAAAAGTGGCAATTGTCACCGGCGCCGGATCTGGAATTGGAGAGGCAACTGCTCTAACATTCGCCAAAGAGGGCGCACGGGTTACCGTGGCGGACGTGGTGGATAGTGCGGGCAATGATACGGTTGAACAGATTCGCGCCGCAGGCGGTGACGGCGTATATGTCCACGCAGACGTGACCTCTGCCACCGAAATTCAAAGTATGGTAAAGGCAACAATTGATAACTATGGTAGACTTGACGTGCTTTTCAATAATGCGGGAATTGCGATGCGTTTAGCCGTCGCCGATCTGCCGGAGGAAGATTGGGATCGCTGCATTGACATCAACTTGAAGGGGGCGTACCTAGGTTCCAAGTATGCGATCCCGGCGATGATTTCGAACGGCGGCGGTTCCATTATCAACACCGCATCAATTTACGGTATCGTCGGCGGACTCAACCGCGCCGCATATGTCGCATCCAAGGGTGGGATAGTTAACTTGACGCGCGGAATGGCACTTGATTACGCCAACAATAACATTCGCGTCAACTGCATTTGCCCGGGCTTTACGGACACACCGATTATCAAAAATATTGTTGAGACGCCAACCAAATACAAAGCGCTTGTTGACCAGCACCCGATGGGACGACTTGCAAAACCGTTGGATATCGCATACGGAGCATTATACCTGGCGTCGGACGAGTCTGCATTCGTTACCGGGATCGCTTTACCTATTGATGGCGGGTACACAGCCGGCTAAGCGCACAAGCCGGAGACAAAACGAATCCGCGGAACGTGTTCTATTCTGCCGTGGAATCGGATAACTGATTAATTAGCGATGCACTGTATCCGGCCCCAAATCCGTTGTCTATGTTTACCACCGTTACGCCAGAGGCACACGTATTCAACATGCTCAGCAGCGCCGCCAATCCACCGAGGCTTGCGCCATAGCCAACACTCGTCGGTACGGCGACGACGGGTTTGTCAACCAACCCACCAATCACACTCGGCAGTGCTCCCTCCATTCCCGCTACGACAATTATGACATTTGCATCGAAGAGTTTTTCGTGATTACCCAAGAGTCGGTGTAGACCTGCCACGCCAACATCGTAGAGACGTTCGACCCTGTTCCCCATGATTTGGGCAGTTTCGGCTGCCTCCTCTGCAACCGGGATATCTGACGTGCCCGCGGATACGAGCAACACTCCATCTCGCAGTGGACGTTGTGACTGTTTTACGGTGATTGTCCTACCAAGTTCGTTGAAATGTGCGGCCGCATGCACGGTTTTTACCGCTTCGTACATTTCCGATGTGGCACGAGTAGCTAACAGCGGTTCCCCGGCATCCAAGATACGCTTGCTAATTTCTTTCACCTGTGACGTAGTCTTGCCTTGACAAAAAATCACCTCGGGAAACCCCTTTCTCAGTTGTCGGTGGTGGTCTATCTTTGAGAATCCGAGGTCTTCAAACGGAAGATGGCGCAGAGATTGTAGGGCGTCACCAATCTCAATCTTCCCGTGTTTTATATCTTCAAGAAGTGCCTTGAGGCTTTCGACATTCATAACGAAATTAAAATCCGGTACGGGCAAACATTGGGGCATCTAGTTTCCCGAGAGACTCTGTAACCAATCCGGATTATGGGTGGCAGAGAGATATTATTGTTCGTTTTCAACACGGTGATTATCATTGTGCGATAGAGAAGAATTCTATCACATGGGTAGTTTCGTTCTTCTGGACCACAATCTGTATGAAGATTAAAAATTTACTTCGGTAATTTCGTAGAGAGGTCCGGTGGGGTTCGGAAACGAATTTTTAAAGGGATTCTATCGCCTTCGCTAACCACTCAGTTGTTAGAAAAAATGGGTCTTCAGGGTTGAGTGTGGGAATGAAACTTGCCACACGAACACGCGTTTGCCCTATAGGTCGAAGCTGATTGCAATGATAGCCAATAGGGTACTGAATGCTTGGATGTATGTATCCTTGACGAACCTACTTGATATTTCCAATTACAGCGTGGTTTCTGACGAGATTTGGATACATATCGGTTTGTACTAGCGCAGTTTATTTCACACCCGTCTGTAGGCGCGAGTTTTGCGCGCGATAGGAGGTCGCGACCTGGAGATCGCTCCTACAATCTTTTGGATGGTTTACCATGCAAGTTCTGAATTAATTCGTTTCCACACTTAACTCCGAAGAGCCAAAAAAATAAGGGCAAAGCACGGAATGATTGCTTTGCCCTTTACGATCTCAACATGCTGTCATTCTATTAACTTGCGCTCTGCTCGCTGGCGTTTTCCGCTGCAGCATTGTCATTACCATCTTGATCAGCCGCCTTGCCAGCACGAGAGAGGACGCTGCCAATCTCCGCCTTCTTTTCTACGAAGGCTTTTTTGCCAGCGTCAACGGCGGTTTTTACATTTTGCGCCGTGTCATGAATTTGTTCTTTTCCGAGATCGACAAATTCATGGACACTTTCTTTCGCCGTTTCAGTTGCTTTGTGGGCAACATCCGCCGCGCGTTCTTTCGCTTCCGCAGACGCATCACGAATTTTCTTTCGTGTTTCGTGTCCTGAAGCAGGCGCCAAGAGCAAGCCTAAACATGCCCCTGTTATAGCACCCATCAGGAAAGCAAAAAAGGTGAAAACCCCATTGCCTCGTCCTTCGCTGTCCATTTTATCCCTCCTTACTAATTGTTAAACGACTCTCTTCACGGATTCTTTGATCCATTCATAGTTCATATCTATTAACTGATTCATCTAGTCGATGGTTTCAACAAGTGCAGTTTCTAGATTGCATTTTTGTAAAACCACCAACTGATTGCACCAACTAAAGATCCAACGTGAAATCGTCGGACAAGGATAGCCACATGAGTTGCTCGTTGCACTTCGTGTCACACACATGCCTTATGTCGGGTTTCAGGAATCACTTCCCGAATCCGATTTACCTGCTCTGTTAAATCGGCTGAACGCTTCAAAGCCTCGCTTGAAACCCTCCCACGCACTGATGATGTCAGTGATGGGGACAGTAAGTTGATCGCGATAATATCCAGCCCGTCTAACTGTCTGTTGCGAGAAATCCACAACGGCATGAACCAGTTCATCAAGCTTGGTAAGATTACGGTCAATTGTTTCAGTTATTTGTTGAACGTGGTGAACAGTTGGTTGAATCTCTGCCTCGCTAATCTCTTGAAGCGACGCCGTAATTCCATTGACGTTCTCCAGTATCTGCGGCAATTGCTGATTGACTTCTTTGACGGTTTGGTCGACATCTCTCAGTAAAGTCGTAACTTCCTTATCGATCAAATTCTCGGTGGATTTCATAGTGTTCCGAATGCTATCCAGAGAATTGCGTATGCTCCCCAGTGCCGCGCAAACGTAACCGACTAACGCACTAAGCGCGAGTAGCAATACTCCGAGACATATTTTCCATGATACCGAAGCTACAAGAGACCAGTCCATGTTTTCTCTCCTACGAGGCTAGAATCCTCAGATTTTTTGTTAAATAACGCAAGTTGCCACCTATAACAGAGAAACCGAGTTTTTGGTTAACGTTTGCTAAATTATAGGTAAATTAGTCTGATATTCGCCAATCTCGTGTTTCCACGTTGGAAAAAACTCGGTTTCTGTGTCCCCGTCGAACATAGGGGCAACTCGGGTTAAATATCTACGCTTGTTTTGCAACTATATTGACAACTTCGTCAATTGCATTTTTAACTTTACTCGGATCTTTGCTTCCGCCTTGAGCAAGTTCCGGGCGCCCACCTCCGCGCCCACCAGCCACGCGAACAACCTCTTGGATGATTTTCCCTGCGTGCAATCCTGAATCGCGTGCAAGATTAGACGTGACTCCTGCTACGAAGGTTGCTTCACCTCCGTCTGATGTCGCCAGAACTATTACGCCCGATTCAATTCGTCCCTTCAATTCGTCGACAAGACTGCGAAGTCCGTTTCTGTCGGTATTTTCGACGATTGATGCAACAACCTTGAACCCATTAACGAGAGCTGCGTCCCGAGTTAGGTCTGCAATGCTTGATTTAGCCAGTTGTCCCTTTATTGCTTTAATTTGTCCTTCAAGTAACCTATTTTCTTGAAGTAGGGCTTCCACTCGCTCAGTTACGTGGTGTGCCGGCGTCTTGAGTAAATCCGCGAGGCGTGAAAGCGCATTATCTTGAGAACAGACGTTTTGATACGCTTTCTCTCCGGTTAACGCCTCAATGCGACGTACGCCAGCGGCAATGCTACTCTCATTGGCCAGCTTTACCAGACCAATCTCACCTGTCGCATTAACGTGCGTTCCGCCGCACAACTCTTTGCTGTAGTCACCAATTTGCACGAGGCGGACGATTTCACCGTATTTATCACCGAAAAAGGCAAGTGCGCCTCTGTCCTTAGCCTGCTGCAATGGCATAAAACCGATCTCAATCAAATCATTCAAACGAATTTTTTCATTGATGTATGCTTCAATGTCATGAAGCAGGTCGGGGGGAACCGCTTCGAAGTGAGTGAAGTCGAAACGTAACCTTCCCGGTTCTACAAGCGATCCTGCTTGTCCAACATGATCGCCAAGTTTATCACGCAACGCACTGTGAAGGATATGTGTCGCGGTGTGGCTCACGGCAATATGCCCTCGACGGTCGGCGTCGATTCTCGCTTCGACTGACGCTGCAGCAGTAATCTCGCCTTCAAGCACCTTACATTCGTGCAGAAAGAGGTCCGGTGCAGGTTTACTCGTCGCCACAACTTCAAGCGTCGCACCTCGTCCTTCAATGGTTCCCGCATCTCCAATCTGTCCGCCCGATTCACCGTAGAACGGAGTGCGATTCAAAACGATCGAGACATCGTCACCTTCGGTTACGCTAGATACGAGTTCATTCGCTTGGATCAAAGCGACAACTTCTGCTTCAGCAATGTTATGGTCATATCCGAGGAACTCTGTCATTCCCGATTCGCCGAGGACTTCGGCATAGATTTCTTGCCCCTTGTCAGCACCTCCCGCCGCTTTCCAGTGCGCACGGCTTCGTTCACGTTGTCGGGACATACTTTCCTTAAAACCCTGCTCATCGACCGAGACGCCCCGTTCCTTGGTGAGTATACGCGTCAAATCCAGTGGAAATCCGAACGTGTCATACAACTCAAACGCCCGATTCCCCGGCAGAATAGATTGGTTTGAAGATTCCAAGGATTCAAGCGACGCATCAAGGAGATCCAGCCCGCGATCTAACGTTTGGTGGAATCGTTTCTCTTCCCCTTCAATGATTCGCTTGACGAAATCTTGACGCTGCCGCACATCCGGGAATGTGTTCCCCAACAAGTCCACAACTTTGTCAACAACTTGATAGATGAATGGTTGATTCATCCCCAACCGTTTGCCGTATATGACTGCACGGCGCAGTAGTCGGCGAATCACATAGCCGCGTCCCTCGTTGGAAGGCATGACTCCATCACCTATAGCAAACGTAAGACAACGCGCGTGATCTGCAATAACGCGGTGCGGGACTCCATCCGCACCATCAGAGTATTCCCGATCGGTGAGATTAGCGATAGCCCAAATTAGGGGTGTAAACACATCAGTTTTGTAATTCGAGTCGACCCCCTGCAAGATTGCAACCGCACGCTCGAATCCCATGCCTGTATCAACATGTGTTTCAGGGAGGGGCTGCAAAGTGCCGCTGTCGTCGCGGTTATATTGAATGAAAACCAGATTCCAAAATTCACGGTAGCGATCGCATTTGTTTACCCCGCATTCATGCTCTATGTCTGGGGTTGGACAGGCTTCCGGGCCTAAATCAATATGGAGTTCGGAGTTTGGACCACAGGGTCCCGTATCCGCCATCTGCCAAAAGTTATCTTTGTCGTCAAATCGACACACATGCCCAGCATTTATATCTGTCACTTCATGCCAGAGATTTTCCGACTCATCGTCATCAAGATGAACGCTTGCCCACAACTTTTCTTTGGGCATTTTCCAAATCTCCGTTACCAACTCCCAAGCGAAGGCGATGGCTTCCCGTTTGTAGTAGTCTCCGAATGACCAATTCCCCAACATCTCAAAGAACGTGTGATGGGATTTGGAATAGCCGACTTCTTCAAGATCATTATGTTTTCCGCTTACCCGCATGCATTTCTGTGTGTCTACCGCTCGATTATAGTCGCGGTTGCCAATTCCCAGAAACACATCTTTAAACTGATTCATCCCGGCATTGGTGAACAAAAGCGTCGGATCGTCCGCCGGTATGAGCGGCGCGCTAAGAACAACTGTGTGGCCGCGCTTGCGGAAAAAATCAATAAAACTCGACCTAATCTCGTCTGATGTCATGCCTGATTTCCCTTGACAACTTTACCCCTTTGCTAAAATCTGCTGTATTACTTGTCCGATCGTTTCATGGTCGAAACCGCGCCTACTTAGGAAAGCGTGCAATCGGCGTTTTGCGACATGCGAAGAAAGCACTCTGTAGCGACTTGCCTGTTTAGCCGCCAGTTTCAAAGCCAACGCGGTCTCGTCCGCATCATCAATCTCTGCCAGAACACGATCCGCGGTGGATTTGTCAACTCCGTGACCGGTCAACTCGCGTCTCATTACCGTCCTGCTTGTCGGTCGTGCGCGCCGACGGTTTTTCACCCAATTTTTCGCGTATCTTTCGTCTCTGATTTTGCCCAGTTGTTCAAGATTTTCAATCGTTTCGGCGACCGAATGCCCGCAAAAACCGCTTTTCTCCAGCGCGTCGATCATCTGCTGTTTGGTGTAAATCTGATTCAATAACAACTCTAGCGCATAGTCTCTGGCTCGTACCACCTCGTCTGCTGTAATGAGTTTCCGTATGACGACCTCTTCAATCTCCAAACCAATCCGCAGCCCCAACTTCGCGGTAAACCCGACATCTACCGTGGCGAAAGGGCGGTCATTCATGTAAATCGTACAATTTGAGGATTCTTCTTCCTCTAGCCGGATGTCGGTGATTGTACTTTTCATCCTGGGAGCAAAACAAGGAACGTGCAGATTTACCAGCGTCCAGACAACATGTCGATATTCGGATTATAATCCATCGTTAGGGGTACTCGCCCACAAGGAACCGCGCTGCAGAAGTGTGCCAAACATTTCATGGCGGCACGCGGCTGCGTCATGGCCAAGCGCGAGATAGAAGACACGTCCTTCGCCCCAATTCTTTGTCCAAACGACCGGCATGGCACCTCCCTGCCATAGAGCGGACGCCAAAACATTCACGCGTGGATCGTAATCCAAAATATACTGTTCATCCGTCACCATGAATTCCACAATTCCATCGGTGATTGGATGCGCGTCGTCAACGACGTTCACCTGATAGTCGCGGTAACGGGGATGCGTAACAAAATGACCACCGACCATTGCACGATATTCCGGACACCCGCGAAACGAATCGGCTGCCGAGTGGATACCGACGTAGCCTTTTCCCGAGGCAATATGGTTAAGTAATCCGTTTTTTTGTGCGTCCGAGATTTCGCCTACCGTGTAGTAAAAGACAATCAGATCATACGCGTCAAGATTCGGTGAGATTAATGCGTCGAGATCCTCATCGACTCGTGTGATCTGAAACTCTTCACGCTCGGACAGAAATCTGACAATTTCATCGCCGCAGCCCTTCCAGTCATGAATTTCGCCGCCGCAAAACACGAGTGTGTTTATCTTCTCCATAGTGTTAACACCTCATTAGCGTTTAGTTTAAGGGCATTATATCACAAGGAGGGGAAAAACACAAGCCAACATCAATTGCCCAGCAGCGGGACAACAGCGTAAAGCGATGCCGATCCCACGCACATAAAAGCACCCAGAGTAAATCAACCGAATGAATAACGAGCGCGATAGTAATGGGCTTGATTCGAATAGGAAGGGCTTGGCTAATGCTGTTAGCCCACCATAAACCCGAGGGAATTGCGTATGGTTTTAAATTACCGAGCATCTGCCAATTTCGCGTAGATCTTGTTCAATAAACCGGGAAGCGGTATCACCGAACTCTGGTGCCGGGAGCTACGGTCTTGTCAAGCGTACCAAGCACAAGATCTTTCTCCCCAGCGGCGGCCAAGACCATACCCTGTGACTCAATCCCACGAATCTTGGCAGGTTGCAAGTTTGCCACCAAGATAACCTGTTTTCCAATCAGTTCATCTGGGATGTAATGCTCGGCAATACCTGCAACCACTTGGCGTTTCTCGTCACCGAGATCGACGCGTAATTTCAGAAGTTTGTCCGCCTGAGGAATTTTCTCGGCTTGAAAGATTGTGGCAACGCGGAGGTCGAGATTCTGAAATTCATCAATCGAGATTAAGCGAACTTCCTCAGTCGGCGGTGTTTGGGCAGCGGAGACTTTGTCCTGTGTTTTCTGCTTCTTCGTCTCTATGCGTGGAAAAATCGGCTCAGGTTTACCAACTGTCAAGTTCGGGTGTAAGCTACCCCATTGTGCGACCGAACCCAAACTCCGGTCCTCGGAAGAATCGTCGAGTCCGATTTGGCGACAGATACGGTTTGCGGTGTCGGGCATGAACGGCGAAATCAACACGGCGATTACTCGTAAAGCTTCCATACTATTGTAGAGTATGGTTCCCATCCGTCCTTTCGATTCTTCAGATTTCGCAAGCGTCCAGACCTGCGTTTGATGAATGTATCGATTTACGCGCCGTACAAACTCCCATATCACCTCCAGCGCCATATCGAAAGCCAGTTGGTTCATCAGGGAATCAACCTTCGAAACAGTCTCCGTAGCCATCTGTTTGACCTCATCGTCCAAGCTCTCCGGCGTGGTCGGTTTGGGTATTCCGTCAAAATTCTTGGTCACAAGGCCGAGTGTTCGATTTAGCAGATTTCCCAGGTCATTTCCGAGGTCGGCATTGTAACGAGAATGGAGGCGGTTTGGTCGATAGTCGCCATCGTTTCCGAAACTGAATTCACGCAACAGATAGTATCGGAACGCGTCCAAACCGTACGTCGCTATGTCGGTGTCCATGTCAATAAAGATTCCGCGCGTTTTGCTCAAGGCTTCACCATCTCTCGTTAACCACCCGTGAGCAACAACGTGTTTCGGGAGAGGCAGATTGACCGCCATGAGCATGGCGGGCCAAATGATCGCGTGAAAGCGAACGATGTCCTTTGCCATCAAGTGGACATTGGCGGGCCAGAATGTCCGAAAGTGATTCTCGTTTCCGGCGTAACCTAGTGCGGTAACGTAGTTACTCAATGCCTCGATCCACACATAAGAGATATGCTCGGTGTCGAACGGCAAAGGAATGCCCCATGAAACTGACGCTCGCGAGATGCTCACGTCTTCCAACCCCGACTCCAACACGCTTAGTATCTCGTTACAACGGGCTTCGGGTTGGATGAATTCCGGGTTGTCTTGAATATGTTTAATCAGTGGATTCTGATATTTTGATAGCGCAAAAAAATAGTTGTCCTCCTCTACCCATTCGAGGCGTAATTTGTGGATTGGACAAATTTTGTCCTCTCCCTGCTCCTTCTCGGTGAAAAAACGTTCACACGGACGACAGTAGTATCCTTCATACTTGCCCTTGTATATATCCCCTGTTTCGTAGAGTGTGTTAAGAAACTTTGTTACACCGTTCTTGTGCAACTCGCTCGTTGTGCGCAGAAAGATGTCGTAAGAGATGTTTAATCTTTCCCACAGCGTTGTGAACGTCGGAGCGATCTGATCGCAGTAGGCTTGCGGGGAAATTTCGTTCTGGTCGGCAACTTTTTGGATATTTTCCCCATGCTCATCCACGCCAGTCAGGAAGAACACCTCGTCCCCTTTGAGACGGTGGTATCGTGCCAGCACATCAGCGGCAATCGTCGTATACGCATGTCCCGCGTGCGGTTCCGCGTTGACATAGTAAATCGGTGTCGTAATGTAGAATTTGCTCATGGTTTAGCGTTCTTCTCCTTCGGTTCAATCGCTCATCAGCTTAAGCGCCATAACCTCCAATGCCAGCGTCGCATTGATGTTGCGGCTAAGTGCATTTTTTGTCTCGAAAATAGTCTTGATTGCCGACTGAAGACGGTGTCTCGAATAACGCGGAACAAGCTGTTTGAGCGCCTCCACGTGGTAGATGTGCGCCAGTAAATCGGTAGATACGTCTTGATGTAAAAGCAGCAGATCACGATACCATTCAACCAGCGCGTCCAACCGATCCGGATCGTTGCCGTAATGTTCAGCAATCCGAAAGGCGGCGAGCCTGTCCGTCGTCATAAGGATTTCAGGAATCTCTTCATCGGCATGTTGATCGGTCTCAGATGCTTTCGCATCATGGGATTCAAGATAAGCCAAAGCCTTGCCAACCGCGCCACCGGCAAGCGTGGCAACGGATAACGCCTCGCGTTCTCCAAGCTGGAACCGCTCAATCAGATAACGTGCCAGTTCATTGGGCGGCAACGAATTAAACTTAATGATTTGGCATCGCGACCGGATTGTAGGAAGCAGTGCGTCAAGATTGGTTGTCAGCAGTATCAGCACCGATTCGGCAGGCGGCTCTTCAAGTGTTTTGAGAAGGCAATTCGCGGCTTCCAAGTTCATGCGCTCCGTCTCTCGCAGAATAGCGATTTTACGCACCCCTTCAAGCGGACGATAGACGATGCGTTTTTGCAAGTCGCGAATCTGATCGATTCTTATCCACGCCCCCGATGGTCCGACGACTTGTAAATCCGGGTGATTGCCGGCATCGGTCTTACGGCACGAGATGCAGGTGCCGCAAGGGGCCTCACCTGATTCGAGGCAATTGATTGATTTTGCGAAATGAGTCGCAACCGTTTCTTTTCCCACGCCAGCGGTACCGACAAATAGGTATGCCCCGGCTATGCGGTTCGAATGGATGGCGTGTTGAAGTTGAGTGATTATCTGTTCGTGGCCTACGATTGGTTGTTCCATGGATTTTTCAAGGTTGGAAGGTTTTAGCACGTAATGTGTCGTTTAACGAGTTCCCGAATCTCGTTATGCACCCGTTTGGGATTTCGCAGGGAGTTTATCACTACGACACGGTGCGGTTCTTGTTTCGCTATGGCAAGGTAACCTTCTCGAACGCGTTGATGAAACTCAAGGTTCTCTATCTCCAAACGGTCCATTGAGCGCCGCCTGCGACGCGCACGTCCTAAACCGACTTTAACCGGTACATCCAAGACAATCGTTAAATCCGGCACTAGTCCACCCGTTGCTACGCGGTTCAGGCGACGGATAAGTTCAAGATCCAACCCGCGCCCATGCCCTTGATAAGCGGTCGTTGCATCCCCAAATCGGTCCGAGATAACAGTCTGTCCTTCCGTAAGGGCGGGAACTATGTATTCCGCAACATGTTGCGATCGTGCGGCTGCGTACAACAGCAGTTCCGTGGTACTTACCATTTTGTGATGTCTGCGTTCCAACAACAATTCACGAATGCGTTCCGAAATCTGGGTTCCGCCCGGCTCACGTGTCACCAACACCGAAATCTCTTCTTGTTCCAAGCTCGCAGCTAGTCGCCGGATTTGTGTGGATTTACCGGCACCTTCAACGCCTTCGAATGTGATGAACAATCCTCGCTGCACCACGATTCCCTTTCGCCAAAACAGTGATTAACTGCATTCTATTGTTAACTTTGGTCAACGACATCCTGAATCCAAGAGAGCGACGCCATACTTGGAGACCAACCGATGGAGGTCACCGCAAGCAGCGCGACTTGCCGCAATTCCTCCGGGCTTATTCCCTGTTTCAAGGCACGGCGAGTATGGGAATGAACCGCCCCCTCCGATTTCGCGCCAACGGCAAGTGCTAGCTTAACGAGCCGCACGGTCTTCTCGTCCAATGGCCCAGCGTTGCTGCACGCTTCACCAAAATCCTGATACGCCTTCCATACTTCCGGATATTGTTTGATGACTCCTTCGAGAAAATCTGGTAGCTTTTCCTTCATTTTTTACCTCGGTAGATTGGTAACACAATAGTCATCATTCCAAAAAAAATCCTGGAACATGATGGCATCTACATTGGTTCTAATTGACTTGGAAATGACATGAACGGTCAGAACTCCGATGGTACCTGAGTTGTGTGCCCCGCATTTAGTTATACCTCACGCTGCTAGAAATTGCGTTTTTTTAGTTTTAAGGTCTTTGCTTCAGGAAACCTCTTTAACTTCCCGGAGGAATCTCTATCGCGGGGGATTTGCTATCGTGCCCATTATTCATTCGCTTGATCGTTCAGTTGATCGGTTATTATTCATTCGGTTGATCACTCGCTTGATAACATGCTCAAAAGGCATCAATTGGGTTGACGGAGTGCGTGACGGCAAGCAGAAGCCGGGGGCGGTATACAGCGACGTTGTCGAAATTGGAGCGAACTTTTTTGACAAGCCCTAAAATTGCGCCTGAAGCCTTACCGGGCGTGGCTTGAAGCGGCGCGCGGCACACGTCGCTAAAGTCCGCTAAAGTCCGCGCACATATTTGACCCTCCTTTTTGAGGAACACTTGGATAGCCGGTTAGAAAGTAATGATGCATCTATAAATTTGCTGGGCTCAATATGTTTCCACATTCCGTCGTCTTTTGTCTGAATGAACGCTTGGATAGCCGCTTGCTGCGCGCCGCTTTTTCTCATTGAACCGATACAGTGAAAAGAGATGCTAACGGAGAGTTGATTGATGCGGCGTGTTAGCATTTTCTGAAATAGAGAATTCCTTTGCTGGAGCGGGTTCTCAGGAATCGTGATGCTAATAAAATGCTAACAGAAAAAAGTTCCGCCACCATGACGTTATGTCATAGCCCTTAATATACCATATACGTAAGTGTTTAGTGACTAGTGATTAGTGGCTAGTAAAACTCAAACCGTGCAATGAATGGGATCTCTATGGAATCTCTATCGCCTTCCTTAATCAGTCAGTTGATCGTTCGCTATCGGGATCGCTATCGCGCGGGATTTACTATCGCACTCGCTATCCACTCGTTTGATTCTATCCGGTCGCTTGATCTCACTTGATCAGTCATTATACCATTTCTCGATATTTACAGTGCATTACGGCGTTTATAAAATCTAAACAACGCGGGACAAGATGCCCCGCCTACGGAGGAGATGAGTGATATAATCCAGACGTTATATGCACTACTATTCAAGCGAAATGGTATTATTCATTCCATTGATTACTACTACGAACCTGAAAGCAGTGGTTAATGGTTAGTAATGGGCACTCACAAGTGGTAATCCTCAAAATATGGCGAAAATTCGCCTAAGTTCATAAGCGATTGCCGTACGCTTGCCCTAGAAATCAATAGACTAAACAATTACCCATATACATGTTTAGCTATCAATCTAATATTGACGAGTTGCGGGAGGGAAGAAAAGTTGACAACACAAAGTGGTTGCCATTGAGCATATCGTCAGACGGTGTAAGATTTGTCGCATTACCAAAGGCATTTCTCGACAAGGCATCAAATAGTATAGCTATTCTAATCAGAAAGACTACCGTACCTACAAAGAGCCATTTTGGAAAGATGTCTAATAGGTCATTAGGACGTTTTCTTTCCAGTTTCGGATTCCTCATTGGTTTCCTCTTTTTCCGGTTCCTCACGCATCCCGGCTTTGAATGATGTCACGCTTTTTCCGATCCCGCGCGCAAGTCCGGGGATGCGTTTCGCTCCGAACAGTAGAATCACAATCAACAAAACAATTAGGATTTCAGGCAACCCGGGTACCATCTATGTTCCCTCCTTTATTGATGTGTAAGTTCATCGTGTTTAACAGTCTGGCTCTTGGTATTAGGACTAACGCATGTCAACTCTACCAAGATTCAGCACACGGCAGGAATTCCATTCCTCGCCGGTATGTTGCCAAACTGAATGGTTTCAACATTGAAACGCATCAGCTTTGGAAATTGATGGATTGGCGTGCCGGTCAAGACGCGCAAATCGCTTTATCACCATGGAGTCTATATTCTAACATCCTATGAGAGAGTTTCGCATGGGTAATCTCTAACACAATTTTCATGTCTGATGATTGCCCGCTGTCGCAACGTGGCGGGGAAATAAAGTTGACAGCGCCTTTGCCGAGTGATATAGTGATATGACCGCTGCGGACGAATTCAGATTGTGGTTTATGGGACTCAACGGTTGTTTTCCGCTACAATCTGGCGAGTTCTACAATCCTCACACAATCCCTTTTTCTATGTTAACCCCGTCCACCGGTTTTCTATAGGAGCCTCAGTTTGGATAGCAAAGAAAAATGCCTGTTTATTAACAGCCAAATGCCAGAGGGCGGGCTGTTTACGGGCGAAAAAAGAGATACTCATCCCGATAACAAAACCGCTTGGCGAATTTCCCCGGAGCCGTTCTGGATTTCTCATTCCGAGTTGGAGTGGTTTGAAGCGCTCGGGAGCCATCTATTGCGGTTTTATCAAACATGCAATCTGCTTTATTCACAAAGTGCGCGCGGTATTCAGCCCTCATGGATTGCAGCTTACCTCGACCAAGGAAAGCCGGAAACAGTCATACAACAGGGGCGAATGAACCGTTTTAAGAGCCATCTTCCGCAGGTTATCCGCCCCGATATTATACCCGCAAACGACGGAATGGTCATCACCGAGTTGGATTCTGTCCCGGGCGGGATTGGATTCACGGCAAATCTAGCGATTCAGTACGGAGAACTCGACTACAATGTCATGGGTGGGAGTAATGGAATGATGCTCGGCTTTGCGGATATGATTCGGTTTACCGCAAAGCGGGAATGTCCGACCTTGGCAATCGTCGTTTCGGACGAAGCCGGGGATTACCGGTCCGAAATGGAATGGTTCGCGTCTATCTTGCACGAGACTTGTATAGACGCATATACTGTCAAACCCCACGAGATCACTTTTACAGAGGAGGGATTGTACCTTGGATCCGCGCACGGGGACGTTCACATCGACGTTCTCTACCGCTTCTTTGAGCTGTTTGACCTGCAGAACATACCGAAGGTTGAACTCATGTTATACGCCGCAAAGAAGCGCACGATTGTGATGACACCTCCTCCGAAATCCTATCTTGAAGAAAAGTCGCTATTTGCTCTGTTTTGCCATCCCTCGCTGGAAGCCTTCTGGCGCAGAGAACTTGGCAAAAAGACCTATCCCTTCTTGCGCGAGGTTATTCCCCAGACATGGCTGCTGGATCCTCGGTCGCTTCCACCGCATGCCGTAATACCGGGACTTGAGATTGGCGATCTGCCCGTCACGGATTGGCGTCAGATTATCTCCGGCACTCAACGCGAGCGCGAGTTGGTTCTGAAGCCATCGGGCTTTTCGGAACTGGCGTGGGGGAGCCGAGGCGTGGCAATTGGACATGACCTTTCCACAGAGGATTGGACAGATGCCGTGGAAAATGCATTGATTAGTTTTGACCGAACTCCGTATGTTCTCCAAAAATTTCACAAAGCCAAGCGTGTCCGAATGAGTTACTACGATTTCGATCAAAACGAAGTGCTGGAGATGACTGGAAGACCTCTTCTCCGCCCTTACTACTACGTGACGGGAGACAAAATTCGGCTTGGAGGGATTCAAGCCGTGGTGTGTCCCGCGGACAAGAAGATTTTGCATGGCATGGTTGATTCCATTATTGTGCCGGGAGCGCTTAGACCGGATGTGTAGCTCGAGTTTGTGTGTTTAAGCACCGTAATAGACGGCACCAATCAAGTGCTGTAGAAACACGGGAGAGTTTTGATCATCTGGTTTGTTGATCGACCATTGAAAAAGGTTGTTAATGGTTTCTGATATTGCGAAATCTGTCGCCCCTCTGGGGCTTTAGTTCGGAGCGATCCGGTGTGCTGCATACCTGTCGCGCCGCTGGCGCTTTTGAAGGCTGGTGCGCAGTGCGCACCCTACATACTATCCTCTCAAGTAACACTTTTTCAAAGGGAGTGTTGAAAAGCGTTTTCGACAATTCGATTTCACCTCAATTTCGTTGATGGGAAAACCGATTTAAGCTGCTTGTGCAATCAGATGAAATCCTAATTGTTTGGCTTTACGTTCCAGGTTCTTGACCGCCCTTTGGCGAGCCTGTTCTTCATAGTAGCCGGAAGCAGGTTCACGGTAGGATGTCCGATTTTTCAGCATGGCATAGATAATACGTGCGAGTTTGTGAGCAATTGCCGTGATGGCCTGAGCAGGACCGAGCCTCGCTCGCTGACGACGATAATAACCGCCGAGAGCACCTTTGCTTGTCGATATGCCTTGCGCCGCCAGCCTCAGAGCGCGTGCCGCACGATTGTTGTTTTTCTGTGTTTGACGGTGCATCACTTTGCCACCCGTGATTTGGTTATTCGGACATAAACCCAGCCAGGAGGCGAAATGTTTGACCGTAGGCCATTTGCTCATATCGGTGCCGATTTCACTCAATATCGCTTGTGCATTGAGCACATTGACTCCCTCAATCTGAGTGAGATCTACCCCGCTTAGTTGATACAGATGTTGACGCAAATTAAAACAGGGCTCATTCCCCTTTGGACGCCGCCGCTTTCTTTGACTCTCCGGCAATGGGTGCGCTTTGATGTCAATCTGGGGTTCAATCGTCTGATAAAACTTTTCGATTTCTACATCACAATCGCTGATTTGCTCCTGATAAAAATCGTAGGCTTGCAACGCTTGCTTGAGGGCGAACAGATGTTCGGGCTTGTAATTGCCCTCAAGAGATTTGCGAATTTCTTTTTCACTCTTGGCACATCGTTCGTCACGATGTGCTGCCAATTGGTCGGCATCGTGTTGACCCTTGACGATGTCTCTGATGATACGCATGCCTGTCAGACCGGTGATGTCTGAGATGACGTTGGTCAGCTTGAGATTCATCAGTTGCAATGCCTTCTGCATATGCTGCACTTGTGTCGAGCACATAGCGATTAGATTGGCTCGATGCCTCACCAATGAACGCAGGGCGCAAATCTCTTCAGGCGGACGGAATGAAGCCGAAAGCAGCCCATAGGTATGCAATTGCTGTATCCATTGACAATCTTCAATGTCAGTCTTCTTACCGCTAACGTTTTTAATATGACGCGCATTCACCAGATACACTTCAAAGCCGCGTGCCTCAAGCATTTCATAGATTGGAAGCCAGTAGATACCTGTTGATTCCATCGCCACCGTGGTCACGCAACAATGCTGTAACCAATCTGCTAAGAGATGGAGGTCTTCGGTAAAAGTCTTAAAGACTCGCACACAGTTTTTATCTCGTCCTTCAGGTACAGCGGCATAAATCTCAGCGTCTCCGATGTCGAGACCTGCCGCGTTATAATTGATTTGTTCAAGAGCGTTCGCGTCTTGAATCTCTTGGGTAGCAGGACGTTCTTTGAATCGTCCTTTTCTCGAAATGCCGGTTTTACGCCGTTTTTTCATCGCGAGTTCTCCTTGCCGAGATAGGATTCGGAAACATACAAGGTGGGTTTCAAAACTGGTTCAGGCGGAGTTATGCTTAGAATCGCTAGTCTCTCAAACGGGGTACCAATGCAATAAATCCCATCACAGGGAATCTTGCTTGTGTCCACCAGTGAACAAATCATGCATAACTCGGACGACGCTACCAAGCGGGTTTACAAACACCAAGAAAATTTCCGTCTTTTGCATGCCTGAACCAACCCTATTGTAGCATAGGTGTTACTTGATGAATGAATCATTCCGACAGGAATGATGGGACGCTACCAAGTAACACTTTCACAAACGGGTCCAGGCGGAGTTATGCTTAGAATCTCTAGTCTACCAAACGGGGTACCAAAGCAGTAAATTCCATGATAGGGAATTTTGCTCGTGTCCACCAATGAACAAAACAGTCATAACTCGGACGATGCTATCAAGCGGGTTTACAAACACCAAGAAAATTTCCGTCTTTGAATGCCTGAACCAACCTTATTGTATCATAGGTGTTACTTGCTGAAAGAATTATTCCGACAGGGATAATGGGGTGCTATCAAGTAACACTCCACATTGCACTCCTCTGGAGTGCGGGACTCTGGACATGTCGTATTCTATTGACATTTCGATCTTCTGGATTGAGGAAAGGGACTCCGACCAGAAAGTGTTACTTGCTGAATGAATCATTCCGACAGGAATGATGGGACGCTCTCAAGTAACACTCGACATTGCACTCCGCTGGAGTGCAGACGCTAGGAGGAATCGTGTTCTATTCACATAGCACTCCGCTGGAGTGAAAACCAGACCACGAAGTACCACTTTTCACGGCTAGTCATTGAGCGAAAAAGGAGTGTTACTTGCTGAAAGAATTATTCCGAAAGGAATAATGGCGCACTATCAAGGTGACGAAGCACTTTCTTCGGGAAATGCAGTTATCCAAAGCACAACTTCATCGATTCCGAAACGACGGGTGCATCTGGTTTGAGGGATTCTTTACATCGCGGGAGACACGTGCGCTTCGGCAGGAATTGGAGCGAATGTACGATGTCGAATTGAAAAACGAAACAGGCATCAACTGCGCCGTTCAAGAGGATGGAACAAAACGAGACAACCGTGGAAAACGCCAGAACCTCCAAGTGATTCCCTTGAACAATCGAAGCGATCTCCACAAGGCGCTCGCATTCAACCCGAAAGTGCTATCCGTCGTAGAGCAACTCATCGGGGACGATTTCATGCTGGAACTGGATCAAGCCTTTTGGAAACCGCCCAAGGTGGGAATCGGTACAAACTGGCATCAGGATAACGCCTACTTCAGGATTGCCGATCCGCTGCGCGGCACCGCAATGTGGATTGCAATTCACGACGCGAACGTTGAAAACGGTTGTCTGCACGTGATTCCCGGAAGCCACCGAAAGTCTTACGACCACTATCGAGATCCGCTTAGCGACCATCATATCCGATGCGATCCGCCGGAGGACCGCGCCGTCCCCGTCGAATTGAAAGCGGGCGGAGTTGTGTTTTTCTGTTACGGCGTGGCACACTGCACGAAAACCAACCTCTCCGATAAAGATCGGGCAGGGGTTGCCCTCCATTTTCTCCACAGCGCTTTCGGCGGCTTGGAGATTTGGGAGAAGGAGAAAACAACTCGACCAATGCTGCGAGGTCCTCGCGCGACGGGAGGAGAAGCTGAATTCGGCGAACGATTTGAAGGCAGATGGGAGGAATTGGTTGACCGAGTGTTGGCGTCGGCGGGAAGCTCTTAGGAGGGGAAATTGGTACGAATCGGAATTGTCGGCATCGGCTTCATGGGGATGATCCATTACTACGGCATCAAGAAGGTATCGGGTGCCGAGGTCGTAGCGATTTGCACGCGCGATCCGAAAAAGCTTGACGGCGATTGGACCTCCATTCAAGGAAATTTCGGTCCGCGAGGCGGCATCGAAGATCTTTCGAATCTTCGAAAATACAACCGGATCGAAGATCTCCTCGCCGATCGGGGTGTTGATTTGGTAGACATCTGCCTTCCGGTAGAACTGCACAAATCGGTCAGTATAGCGGCGCTTAACGCCGGAAAACACGTGCTCGTCGAGAAACCGATTTCGATTCGGCTGGACGATGCCGCCGAGATGGTCGAGATTGGAAAAGCGAGCGGGGAACACTTTATGGTTGCGCACGTGCTGCCCTTCTTTGCTGAGTTCGCCTATGCAAGAAACGCCCTCAAGAGCGGCGACCACGGACAACTGCTTGGGGCGCACTTCAAACGAGTCACTTCCAGGTCGAAGAAGACATACGATTTGGAAGAAGTGGAGAGAAGCGGCGGACCGGGGATAGACCTACACATCCATGACACGCATTTTATCCAACTCCTTTGCGGAATGCCCAATGCGGTATTCTCCCGAGGTGCACTAACAACCGGCGATTTCGCCGAGTCTCTGACGACGCAATACATTTATAACGACAGAGATTTCTCAATTAGCTGTTCGTCGGGAGGCATGTCCCAAAGCGGACGCGCATTCTCGCACGGCTTCGAAATCTACCTTGAGAGGGCTACCTTGCTTTATGAGTTTGCCACGCTCGGCGGTCAGCCTGCGACTTCAATGCCGCTGACGCTCCTCACAGAGGCGGGAGAGGTGCAGCAGGTCGATCTTGGTGAAGTCGGTCCAATTGATGCCTTTACGGACGAAATTCAGTACGCGGTTGATGCAATTACGGGCGGCTACGAACCGACGGCGCTATCAGGGGTCGGCGCCAGGGACGCACTGGCGCTCTGTTATAAAGAAGCGGAATCGGTCAGGACGGGACAGATTGTGTCAGTCCCATGAGAGTAACGTGATACGATTTTATAATCTAAATGATACAGCCGATCCGAGACGATCAAGGAAGCGGGTAGCGACCGCGATAGAAATCTTCAATGAAGGGATCTCTATCGCCCTCCCTAATCAGTCGGTTGATTGCTACTACGAACCCCAGGTTCTCGTAACACATGGATCACGAATTGGTATGAGAGGGAAACTAGGGTTGTAAGACACCCCCGGATTCTCGGACAAGTCGAAGCCTTTGATTTCAAACCAACTCAGCATCACCCCATCCAGATGCACGCCTTTCACCGACTCAGCGACCTAGGCGAGGTTTTTATTCCAGCGCAATTCAGAGAACTTGCCTCTGACGATATCCCCCTTAGACATTTCACCGATGGAAATCTTGGGCAACTCGATCGTATTTTCAAGCACCTCCGGCGCGACGGCGTAGCTGTGCTGTCAGGTCAATGGGATCGGATTGTTGAGGTTCTGGACTATGCAGAACGGAAGAGGAAGGAACTCGCACCACGCATAGAAAGAACGAAACGCCGACGAGATTTCAACCGGCGCGACAAACGCGCAAACCCCAAGGAAAGCGACTCGGCGATGTCACGCCTAATGTGTTATGCGGATGGTGCGGGCAAGCTGCAAATCGATCCGCCTCCGAATCTTCCCTATCTGCTTGAGTTGGTCGGGGAGAATCCGGGCGCGAACGAAGGGTGTCCATTTCTACTGCCGATTGCAATCGTTCAGAAACTCAAGACGGCGCTTTCTCAAGAGTACCCGATTCCCGCACTCGGCACGTCGTTGGTCGCGTTCGAGAATGTGCTCCCGCCGCGTTCACAGGAGACAATCGCGTGTTTTCAAGATGGGCTTCAGGCAATCAAGAAGCATCTGCCACAACGGGCGGAAGTGCTAGAGGTGGGATGTGGGAGCGGGTGTTTGACACTATTGGCAGCGCAGGAATTGGGGGATTTGGAGGCAAAGATTCGTGCGTCGGATCTCTTACCGGAAGCAGTAGCAACGACGCGAGTCAACATTGAACGTTGTTCGCATCCCAATCAATCAATACAGTTGTTGTCGCCGGGCGACCTCTTTGAACCGGTTCCAGATGGACTTTGTTTCGATCTTGTAATTTTCAATGCCCCTTGGGTGGTTTCGCGGGCGCGGAATCGAGCAGAACTCGCCATTCACGACGAAGGGCAGCAGATTTTACAAAGGTTCTTTGAAGAGGTTCCCCGATACTTGAAGCCGGATGGACGGGTACTCCTCGGATACGCGGATGCCTCTGGTCCCAAAGCCATCCAAAATCTGGAGAGAATTGTCAATGATGCCGGTTTTGTCGTGGACAGCCGGCACACCAAACGTGTCGCAACGCATCGAGCAAAACGGAAATGGGAGCATATTATGGTTTATGAACTGATGAAATGCTCAATGCCTTGACGCTGAATTAGGACTGGAAGAGAACTCCATGAAGGGCGTGGCCTGATTGGCAAAGAGGCGATTGTTTACCCAGCGGGAAATACATCAGGCAGAGAGATTTCGCGGGACTAGAATATGACCTCCTGCCAATTGCCACACGCCTTGCAAGAAAGATAATCAAAGATATAGAATCGCCCTTGTTCTGTATGTGCAAAATCCACTGATGATGTGGTAAAATATCAATTGGAATGCATCCAATAACAGCAAAATTACGTCCAATTCACCTCTAATGTGGTTGATTACCCTCAAAAACTAGACAGTTGAATAAGAGAGCTATTCGGCTAGAAAATGGTCATCATCTGAGCGAAAATAGGAATCGGAAATGCCAAGAAAAAGGAAGGAGTTTCTCCACTATGTCCCGTAGGAAACAGCGCGATGGCCGATTCAAAGCACGAATGGCTCTTGAGTTATCAAGAATGAGCAAACTATCAGTCAGATTGCCAGTGAATACTGTGTCAATCCGGCACAAGTTAGTCAAAGGAAAAAACAAGTTTTTGAGGAATTACCTCAACTTTTTGCGAAACGACGTTCAAAAACGGCTTCCGACAACGAGCTAGTGTCCGAACTGTATCGCCAGATCGGTCAGTTAAAGGTAGAACTGGACTGGCCTAAAAAAAACGAGCCTCCGTTGAACAGAAGCGGCGGCTGGTTGAACCGGAGTGCCGTTCATCGTCAATTGCAAGACAGTGTGAACTTCTAGGCTTGCCTAGAGCATCGTTCTATTACGGGAGCTCTATCGCACTTGCTATTCGCTCGCTTGATCTTGTAGGAGAGTTACCACAGAATCTGCCCTACATTCGTCTGTTAGATGAACAATACACCAAGACGCCGTCCTACGGGGTACCGAAGTTAACTGAATGGCTTCGTTGCCAAGGATATGTTGTCAATCCAAAACGGGTAGAACGGTTTATACGGAAGATGAGATTGGTTGCCATCTATCCCAAGCCCAAGACCTCCGCTATGGGCAAACCGTCGAAGGTGTACCCCTATCTGTTAAAAGGATTGAGTATTACTAAACCGAACCATGTCTGCCCAACTGACATAACCTATATTCCTATAAGCAATAGCTTTGTTTACCGGGTAGCCGTTATGGTTGGTTTTCCCGTTATGTGTTGTCATGGGAACTTTCAAACTCCCTTGACATGTTCTTTTGCCTATCGGCTCTGAAACGGGCGCTTGGTAAAGCGAGTCCATTAATGTGCAACAACGACCAAGGAAGTCAATTTACTTCCGAGGCGTTTACTGCTAGACTCAAAGCCTCTGACATTGCCATCAGTTGGAACGGTAGAGGCAGCTACTTTGACAACATCTTCATTGGACGACATTGGCGCAGTGTTAAGTATGAGGAAGTCTATCTCTACGACTATGACTCAATGAACATGGCGCATCGTCGATTGAGAGACTATTTCAACTTTTACAACCGAGAGCGGTTTCATCAATCGCTCGATTACCGTACTCCATACGAGGTGTATTTCCACTAACTTCAGGCGTTGAAATTTGACCAGAATCAGTCGGGTTTTATTACTTAGATCTCCTCGTATTCAGTCTAAAGGATGGGGGTAGGTTCACCTTCACAAGCATAGCACCTAAAGAACTCTTAATAACCAAAGGAAAAAACAGATGACAGAGAAAATTCAAAGCCTAATCGAACAACTGAAAAGACTAAAATCAAAAAATAATTGGCGAGAGATTTATGAGAAATTCCAACCGATAGAGGAATTACATCAGAACGAGTTAATCTGGAATAACCATGAGGTTTTGGATGGTATCGCATTGGCATGTGCGAAATTATCGGAAACTAGCGCAATCCCGCGCGAAGTATTTAGAGATGAAAAAGCTAAGAGGGATTTTTTAAAACAGCAGGCGGAATATCGCAAACACACTGAACAGATTAGAAAACGGTGTATAGAACTTGAGCCAAATAATGTGCGCTATCGATCAAATCTTGCTTATACATATTACCAGAACATAAATGAACTAACTGCTCCACGGGGCAGAAAAGATGGACATTTTCAAAAAGAGATTGATAACTTCATAGCTGCTGTTGATGAAACACTTGTCCTTGATCCAAAACGTGTCACCGATCTGTACCGCAAAGGTCGCATTTTAGCCGACATACTACCAAAAAAAGTACTATGGACAAATTCCAATGAAAATTGTGACGATTTCATTGATAGATTAAAAAGAACCAATGAAAAACGGGAAGAGGGTATACAAACCCTGTTGCGTGCCAAAAACGAATGGGAAAAGTTAAGTCCTGACAATCCAAATGAGGAATTTTGGCACAAAAGATACCGAAAATATTACATCAGATCGCTTTATAAACTTAGTGGCGCTTACCATAGCAAAGTCTCAGAAGATTGGGATGCATCTGTCTTTATTTTGAACCTTCGAGACGATATTCCTGCCAATTATCAAATTGTTATCAATTCTGACGATAAAGAAAACGTCATGCAGTCAATACAGATGATTAAAGGATGCTGTATGGCTGACTGCCTCCCTCGTATCTCCCAAGAGATTAGACAAAATCAACAAAATTTAGAAAAAATAGCAGCTTACAATGGAGAATATGAAGGAGTAGACAAACTCTATTCAATTGGCAAAGCTTTTTTCGCAAAGTATTGGATATTCAGTGGTTACGGATTGCAGGAAACTACTAATGCGATTGAAGCACGTGGAACCGCAGAACGTTATCTAAAAGCAGCTTTGAAGCACGAATGGTCGTCCCAAAAAACTAATCAAGATAAAAAGTACATCGCGGAACGGCTTGCACGAGTCTTCATCAGTAAAGGAGAATATGATCAAGCAATCTCTATAATTGCAGAAAATACTTCGAACTTGGGTCCGAAGAATGCCGATCCCTATTTACTCCATACCTGTGCAGTTGCTTTGTTGAAATCTGGAAAAATCCCGCTAACCCAGAATTTCTTAGATTCCGCTGTGAACTCTAAACGAAATACCCAACTTTGGTTAACGCATTTTTTGAAGGGGTGCGCTTATCTTGAAGAGGGTGAGATTGAACTTGCTCATGAACAGTTTGAACTTTCGCATCAAGCCGCAGAGCAAGTTGGCAAAAAAACTGTTGATTCCCTCCTCATAGCAAAAGCATTTGTAGAATATAAATCTAACAATGTTCCAGCAGCATTGAGATTCTTGGAAGAAGCACGAAAAATTAATCCAAAGAGGGTTTCAATAAATGAGCGTATACGTAAATGGGAACAAGATGAGTCATAATCCCTAATGGAAATTTCTTGCTGTTTGAAAAAGAGATGATCGATAATGCCATAATGAATTATTTGGGAAAAATTTGCACAGACATTGGAAATGTGATGCGCGAGATTGGTGGTTTCACCTAAGTATTTTTGAAATCGCCCGGTGAGTAAGACCAATCTCGTATCTGGCAATCACGCCTGAAGTCTAAAACTAAGACGCTGATTCAACAAAAACAATAGGGAGAGTACTATCTGCAAGGCTGGAAACAGGGACGCATTTACCCCGACTTCGTTGCGATGACGACCGGGGACATGGATGATAAGCGCGTGCTGATTGTTGACACTAAGGGCGAACATCTTGGCGGCAACGCCGATACCGAGTACAAGCGCAAGGTATTGGAGACGCTTCAAGGCGCATTTAACAACGCCGGCACGCTGAAGGTAAGGGAAGGGTCTGCGCTAAAAGGCGTATTTCGGTTGGTGTTCAATGAGAACCAGTTTCCGGAGATATCGGCGCAACTTACGGACGACGTGTAAATTCGATTCTTCTGGGCGTTTCAATAGGTTTCGCGCAGCAATAGGAGGTCGTGATTCGCAGCGGAAATCTCTATCAGGATTCAGTATCGCGGTCATTATCCATTCCGTTAATCACTCTCTGTCCAGTCGTTTGATTGCTCTTACAGGGACAATACATTGCTGTGAGTTTCCACAGGTTCGATTACGCAGGGAATATACTACTAAACGTCTCTTGCTCCTGACTTCCCTAGCGGTGTCCGGCTCGCTTCCGCCTTTTCAGCCTCGCGTCTAGCATAAACAATCTTCTCGACTGCCCGTTTGACTTGGCTCTTTGTAAGTTTCCCTCGTTTAGGTCCGTCTTTGACGATTCTCTCTCTTTCCATTTTAATCTTCTCCTTAGATCCAGTTTGAATTAGCGCCTTCTTACATCATCAGTCATATTGTAACTGTACTGACTCAAACGAGTTGCAGAAGCTTTTGAATTATAGTTGATTTTGTGCTATTATTCAACTTCGTTTATCCGCTGATTGCAGACACTGAAAATAAATAGGTAGAAGGAGAGTTGATATTAAGTTTTATTCATGGTGACATAAACAATCACTTGGACGAATGTTTAGGAGAAAGAGATGACATGAGTGCCTAGACTCGTGCGTAAAAAAGATAAGAGATTGTTATTTGGACTTGTGTTTGGAGAAAGTAAAAGATGACCTCGACAGAAGGTTTTCCGATATTAAGAAAGAAATAGACAACCGCTTTAACGGTTAACTTGACTACTGTCGAATGGAAAGAGGCACGGCAGACATAATTCCTGCCGTGCTTTTTTAATTATGTACGACAAGTCAATCATTAGAAGACGAATTGACGTTTTAGTTTTGATTCGGTAGGCTTCCTTTGTCAAAGGAATTTGGACTGCGCAGACAGCGAGATTTGAAAGAAAATGGGATATTTTAGGTCACAACTACGCGTTTCATTATCAGCCAATTGACCGAATGAAACCTGTTTCTACATACGCGCGCCGCCTTGGCGCTTAAATAGAGGGAGAATCATGGAACAACATAACATACCAAAGTTACGCGTGAGTAGAGAAGAAGCAACCAAAAGAATACAAGCCCAAATTGAAGAGGGACAAAAACTCCTGAACAGGAACATAGATTCAGATAATGAAATGGACAAAGCAGGTATGCAAGCCAACAATTGGTCAAAATTCAACACAGATCTGTTAGCACTCTTATTTGCCCCGGTACCGATAGATGATTACGAGAAATTCCATTATCGGCGCCTTGACATTGACGACATGGATAGCCTCAACATTACCTACGGAATAACTGACTTCTCGGACTATCAGAAAGGTGAATATCGAACAGACATTTCAGATAGCATCAATAGTCTAGAGGGAATCCTTAATCGGCTTGAACTATACGATGAGCCTAAAGGTAGACCTAGGGCCACCTTCGGTAACAATATTTTTGTCGTACATGGGCATGACGAGGCAACCAAGCACATTATCGCCGGGTTCATAAAGGCGTTTGAATTGAATCCAATCATCCTTGATGAAAAGGCAAATGAAGGCCAAACAATAATCGAAAAGTTTGAAGCACATGCGGAAGAGGCAGGATATGCGATAATCTTGCTGACGCCCGATGATGTTGGTGCACGAAAAGATGACAGAGAGCAACTTAAACTTAGGGCGCGCCAAAACGTTATCCTAGAACTCGGCTATTTTTTGGGCGTGCTGGGACGTGAACGTGTGTGTGTCTTGCATAAAGAAAAAGTGGAATTGCCATCAGATCTTCACGGTGTACTCTATGTGCCTTTGGATAGCAATGAAGGTTGGAAATTCAAATTAGCAAGGGAAATCAAACAGGCAGGACTTCCGGTTGATCTCAATAAACTCGTACCGAGCAAATGACCTCGCAACATGTTAAAAGGAGCTTGAACATTCCCACACTTGATTCCAACGGAAAACGACATATCTACATCCATCACCTGACTGTTCCTTACTGCCTACTTGAACCTGACGAGAGGCCGCTGTCGCAATTAGCGGAGATTGTGCTAGAACGATCCTTCCCTCCGTTACTTCACTCAAGCCAAATTTGCTTGAAATACCGCCAGACCGTCGGATGTAACTTCAGATTTTTCACCCGCTTGTTAGTGATGACCGCTTTCTTGGAGTGCGCGATTGGAACCCACGGAACATCGTTGTGGAAGATTTCCTGCGCTCTTTTGTAGAGCTGGACTCTTTTGTCGCGGTCGGTGATTGACCGCGCCTGATCGAGGATGTCCTGCATGGCGTCGCTCCGATAGAAAGAGATATTGCCTGCCGGTTTTACGGCTGCCGACTTGCTCAAAAGGTAGTAAAAGAAGTTGTCCGGATCACCGATGTCTGCCGACCAGCCTAGCATGGCGATGTCATGCTCTCCGTACTTCGTTTTTTCGAGGTATGTGCCCCAGTCGAAGGTCACAATCTTTGCCTCAATCCCGACACGCCGCAGGTCGGACTGCATCACCTCGGCAAGCGCTCTGCCATCGGGGATATAGGGTCTCGGCACCGGCAGCGCCCACAAGGTCGTCTTAAATCCCTCAAGGTAACCGGCTTCCGTCAACAACTGTTTTGCCTTCTCCGGATCGTAGGCGTAATCCTCAATCCCATCATCGTACCCCCACATCGTCGGTGGAATGGGATTCTTGGCGGGAATACCCATGCCTTGATAGAGATGTTTGACAATCGCCGGCTTGTTTATGGCGTGGTTGATTGCCAAACGAACCTTGAGGTTATCCAACGGTTTCTTGTCCATATTAAACGCGAGGTAGCCGACATTCATACCGGGTCCCTCCACGACGTTGAGGTTCGGATCCTCTCGGATTTGGGGCAAATCATCCGGATTGGGGAACTCCATTATATGAATGCTGCCGTTCTGCAATTCGATGAGTCGCACCGAATTGTCGGGAATTGAACGGAAGATGATGCGGTCGAGGTTGGGACGCCCGCCCCAGTAATCCTTGTTCACTTCGAGGACAACTTTATCTCCCCGATCCCAACGCACAAACTTGAAGGCTCCCGTGCCAACCGGGTGATTGGTGTAATCCTCTCCCCATTTCTTTACCGCTGTGGGACTGACAATTGAAAACGGTCCCATCGCCAACGTGGCGATGAAGGGTGCATAGGGCTGGTTGAGAACTATCTGAACAGTATGATCGTCCAAGGCGACAATCTTCTCGACGAGATCCGCCAGCCCGGTGTACGACCAGTAGATGGGTGTGCCGCCGACTCTGTGGAACGGGTGATCCGGGTCATGTTGACGGTTCAACGAGAATAGCACTGCATCCGCATCGAAATCCGTGCCATCGTGAAACTTCACGCCTAACCGCAGGTGGAATGTCCATATCAGACCATCATCCGACGATTCCCACGATTCGGCTAAGGCAGGCTCAACCTCCGTGCTTTCGTCCCGGTATTGTACCAATGTGTCGTAGATATTTTCGCACACTTTGAAGGATTCGCCATCCTCCTCGTGCGCCGGGTCTAACCCCACGGAATCTCCGCCGCGGCCGAAAATCAGCGTCCCTCCGATGACAGGTGTGCTAGCGAAACTGTTTCCCGCATAGACCGAAACCAATAGAATCAATGTTATAAGTGCCTGTAGGCGTTTACTCATAGGTTGCTCCTTTGCTGTTGACAGATTTCATCATATTGTTAGAAAATAGCGTCGGTGTCAGCCAAAAATAGTACCTTGTTAGTAGTGGTCTGTCAAACAAATCTCATAACACTCTAGCGTCATTAAGTGGTTTATTTTCTAAAAACATATGCTAAGTCTCATCTTCGGCATAATAGACTTGTGCAATCTCGAATTTTCATATAGCAGATTTTGGGGTATATATTCACAAACGAGCAAAAATCACCAAGGTACTACCGTGAGTCCGATTGATTGACCGGTTTTGCCCTTCCACCATCAACTTCATTTTACCAAGTGACACACCACATGGCGCTCCTCTGGAGCGCGAGAATATGGACTTATTGCATTCTATTGACATTTCGATCCTCTGGATCGAGGAAAGGACTCCGACTAGTAAGTGTTACTTGCGGAAAGAATTCTTCCGACAGGGGTAATGGCATCCTGCAATTATGATGCGGGATACGGCCAACTAAGAAATTAAACTTTTAGGTGATCGATAATGCGGAAGATAAGTAAGTGTTAGATGTCGACAGTTCACATTGTCTGAACTGTGATTTATGTGATGAAGTGATTGCCATGATTATCAAGCCTTAGTTGCCCGTGATGAGTGGATTCAACCATTACCTTGAAGCCACTTTGACTCCGGGAAGAAACCGAGTTTTGAAGAAAAAGGGATCTCTATCGCACTCATTATCCATTCGCTTGATGGTTTCATAAAGGATTAAATATTTAGCGAATGAACCATTAAGTGGACTTTTAGCCCTGTTTACCAGATGTCGTACCGTTAATAGTGTTTATCACGCTAAACTGGACTTTGAACACAACTGACTCTAGGAACATTTTTGCGTCGAGCGTGTGTAGCCATGTGCGAGAACACAGGAGCCGAACGGTATGCCGAGGATAGTTTCATGCAGAAATTAGGAAAGGTTGGATTCGAATATGTTGATTAAGATTCCCAAAGGTTGGGAGATTCCCGAAAACCAAGTAACATCGGAATCGGATTATGTGAGCCGGCGAAAGTTTATACAGAATATGGGCTTGGCGGGGGCTGGCGCACTGACTTTGATGAACGGTTGCGCTTGGGCAAAGGGAAAGGGTGTGGAGGAGCAACTCAAAGAGGCGCAAGCGCAGAAAATTGACGCACCGCACAATGAAAACTTTGTCGTGAATGCCGAATTGACCGATGAGGTTGTCGCCGCTTCCTACAACAATTTCTATGAATTTACGACCACCAAAGATCGGGTATGGAAACTGGTGGATAAGTTTCAGACACGGCCGTGGGAAATCGAAGTCGGCGGCTTGGTGGAGAATCCGATGACGGTTGATCTCAGCGACCTCGTCAAGAAGATGCCCCTTGAGGAGCGAATTTACCGCTTTCGTTGTGTCGAAGCTTGGGCGATGGTGGTGCCGTGGATCGGCTTTCCCATGAAGGAACTGGTCAATCTGGTGCAGCCGAAGTCTTCCGCGAAATACGTGAAAATGCTGACGTTCCTTCGTCCAAACGAAGCTCCCCAGCAGAAGCAAGGACGGCTACCGTGGCCCTATTTTGAAGGATTGACCATTGAGGAAGCGATGAACGAACTTACCATGCTCGTTACCGGAATTTACGGTCACGTTCTTCCCAAACAACACGGCGCTCCGATTCGCTTAATTGTGCCGTGGAAATACGGTTTCAAGAGCATCAAGTCAATCGTTAGCATCGAATTCACCAGTCGCAAACCGCGCACATTCTGGAACACGCTGGCGCCGCGAGAATACGACTTTTGGGCGAATGTGAATCCGACCGTTCCGCATCCGCGTTGGTCGCAAGCGATGGAACGAATGATTGGCACCGGCGAACGCCGATCGACAGACATGTACAACGGGTATCAAAGTTACGTCACCCACCTCTACAAGACGTAATCGTGCGATTATCCCTTGATTACACCAATAGGACGCAGCCGAGCAACCCGTCGTGAAAGCCCGGCTGCATCAACCACTTTGACAACTTCATCGACATCTTTGTAGGCTTCCGGTACCTCCTCGTGCAGGGTTCGACGACCTTCGGCACGCACAAAGATGCCCTGTTTTTCAAGGTCCTTGTCAATTGCCCTCCCCTTAGTCGCTTCAATCGCCTTCCGACGAGAGAGCATTCTCCCCGCGCCGTGGCATGTTGTGCCCCAAGTTTGTTCCATGGCTGCAGGGCTTCCCACGAGCACATAGGACGCCGTTCCCATATCGCCGGGAATCAAAACAGGCTGGCCAATCTTCTCGTACTTCTCGGGAATTTCCGGGTGTCCCGCCGGGAAGGCGCGTGTTGCCCCTTTTCGATGCACAAACAGCTCCTTCTCAACCCCGCCAATCCGATGTTTTTCAAACTTGCCGATATTATGCGCCACATCGTACACCAATTCCAATCCTAGTTCGCCTTGGCTGGTATTGAAGAAATCCATGAACACCTGCCGTACCCAGTGGGTGATACACTGCCGGTTATTCCACGCATAGTTTGCCCCGCACGCCATCGCGGCGAGATAATCCTGTCCTTCCGGCGAGTTTATCGGTGCAGCCGCCAACTGACGGTCGGGTAGATCAATGCCGTACTTTTGTGCGACCTTGACCCATGTCTTGACGTGCTCATCGCACACCTGATAGCCGAAACCCCGCGACCCGGTATGAATCATCACACAGACCTGACCTTCGGTCAAGCCCATGGCATCCGCCGCCGCCCGATAAAGGATGCGGTTTACTACCTGCACTTCCAGAAAATGATTCCCCGAGCCGAGTGTGCCAAGCTGGTTCTTCCCGCGCTCCAGGGCACGTTTGCTCGCGGCGGTCGCATCTGCAGACGCGAGACGTCCGTTCGCTTCCGTGAATCCCAAATCTTCCGGTAAACCGTATTCCCGTTCGATCGCCCAACGGGAACCCTTCTCAAGCATCTCCTGTTCTTCTTGAATCGAGAGGCGAATCTTGCCAGTAGAACCCACGCCGCACGGGATATTCTCAAAAAGCTTGTCTACGAGGTTTCGAGTCCTGCCTTTCAACCGGGAAGCCTTTATGTTCGTGCGGATCAGGCGCACGCCGCAATTGAGGTCGTAGCCGATGCCTCCGGGTGACACAACACCATCCGCAAGCGGATCTGTGGCAGCGACACCGCCAATCACAAAACCGTAGCCCCAGTGCAAATCCGGCATGGCAAGCGAGTGCCCGACAATTCCGGGGAGGTGTGCAACGTTGGCGACTTGTTGCAGCGCTTCATCGCTCTTGGCGTGCCGCAGGAGTTTTTCATTTGCGTAAACAATTCCGTCGACGCGCATTCCTTTCTGATAGCTTTTCGGAATGCGCCAGCGATAGTCGTCAATTTTGTTTAATGGTATCTCTTTTTCCACGTTCTTCATTTTCTCACCGCATTCAGAAAACACATGGCTCGGTCAACTCGATTTTGTACGTTAGAGTGGTTGAAATTTTTACTATTTGGTGCTTTTGGTGGTCATTGAAAAAGTCGGCAGTGGTTTCCAGCGACAGTGGATGACGTGTTAAGTTCGGCGTTGCACGGCGGGTCAAGAATGAATTTCTGCGAGAAGTCTATCGGGATTAGCTATGGGACTTCTATCGCGCTCCGTATTCAGTCGCGTGATCCCCGCCTACGGGTTTGGTGTTATGTGTCTATCTGTCCCGCCGAACCGATGTATATTTTTTGTACAAAGTCGAGCTTAACTTTGCCGGGTTTCATCTAAGGAAAGTTCCTGCTAATTGGTGATGTAACCATCGTCATCGGGGAGGTTGTTCGCGCTTGCGGCTTCCTTTGACAGTGTATCACAGATTTCGTTCCATTCGTGGCCCGCGTGCCCCTTAATCCAGCGAAATTTGACGGTATGCTGTTCGCATAATTTCAGTAGTTTCGACCATAGATCCGGATTTACGGCTTTTTCTCTCTTGTTTCTCCGCCACCCATTCATCTTCCAGCGCCGTGCCCATCCCTTTGTCATGGCATCAGCCAAGTATTTTGAATCGGTGTACAAATTTACCGTACAGGGGGATTTTAAGGCTTCCAATCCGACGATGGCTGCCATAATCTCCATCCGGTTGTTTGTGGTAAGACGGTATCCTCCAGACATTTGCTTCCGGTTGCCGTTGTAGCAAAGCACAACGCCGTAACCGCCCCTGCCGGGATTGCCGAGGCAGGCGCCGTCGGTGTATATTGAAACCTTTTTTTCACTCATTCCGGCTGTTCCAAAGGACTAGAGTTCAGTTGCAGTGGAATGTCGAAGACTGTTAACGCAGATATACAAAACTCTTTCGGTTCCGCTGTAGTGAAGGGAGTGTCATGCTTTCATCGCATCACATAGTCGAACGTTACCACTGCTGTGACTTTCTTCGCAATAGATGAAACGTTATCACCGGCTTTTTCTGCAATGCTGCTCGCGTCCGCGGATTGAACGCTGAATCTACCTTGACGCGCGGCGCGGAGCGGTCCCAGAGTCGCGCCGCTGCCTTCAGCCAAAGTCTTTGCTCGCACTCGCGCATCTTTGGTCGCCTCCACGAGTAACTCACTCTTCAACGCGTTGACTCCGGTGTAGTAGTAGCCAGGCATTTCTGTCTTCAGGTGGACTCCACGTCCGAGAAGATCAGCTATTGATATCGCAATTCTTGATATGTTGTGCACATCCTTTGATTTGACCGTAATATCCTGTGAAAGCTGGAATGCCTCGATCTCGCTTGTTTCGTGACCCTTTTCCGTGCGTTTCTTGCGTTCGCGCACTTGGACAGGAATGATTCTAATTTCCTCGGGTTTCACACCGTTCTCCTCCAGAAAAGTTAACACTTCTTCACGATGTGCGGATAGAACCGGATATGCATACGCCATGTTACTGTCTTTCGCTTTGACGGTGATATGCCAAATTGCCAAATCCGACTCGACGGGAATTTCGGCGTATCCCCTTACCTTGATGATTTGATGAGCCATAAGTATGTCTCGCGCCACGTTTGTAACGAGGTAGGTCGATATCACAAGACCGAGTGCGAGCAAGAAACCAAGTGGTATGAGCGCTTTGGCGTTGTTCACGAACGGATTCTCCTTAATGTAACTACTTGGGAACGGAAGGTCATTTATCGTGCGGTTCTACCGAAGTCCGCACGAAAATTTGTAATTTGAATCAATGTCAAGGTTACAGCCTAAGCAGTGAACCGAGATAGTTGGCTAGGTCGTGGTGCTCTGTGGCTGTGCCTGAGGTCGCTGAATTTCCTGTGCCATTACCTCTGGTTCAATTTCTACACGAAGAACATCAAAGCCTGCTAGCTTGACGTTTACCAATGCAGATTCGATGGCTTCCTCCAACGATGGCGCTTCACGGTGAAAACAGATTTTCGGAACGTCAACACTCGTAACTAGTGTGCCATCGTCAACGGCTTCGTATAGTTGATTGGATTCTTCTTCATTTGGATCCGCTGTGAGAATAAGCGTAAATTCATGAATTTTCATGATAGATCCCTCCCACATCAATATTCTTGGTTAATCCTTCGCATTAGACATGGGGACAGCGGTCGACATACCGACGGATGTCCCGTGCGTGCAACTCCGGATTGCGCGGTGTTGACATGACTCTAATGCGACACCCGCCACGGGCGTGTTTCGGACACCATAGAGTGCCCCAAAGGTGTGCTCTAGGACCTGTTTTTGTAATACTCCAGTTTTTACTTTCGGCGTAACGAATCGTTTCGCGGATATGTTTGTTTGAATGGCTAACTCTGATTAACCACAGGATGTTGATTGCGTATTTTAGCGTGCACGAAGCCAGAAAGCCTGCTGTCAATTGCATCAACGACTTGGATGGTTTTATTCCTCTGCGGCGCCAATACCAGACAAATACTCGATTGCGCCTCTGTTGCCACTCTTCAAAGCAATACCAAGAGGTGTTTGGTTGAGATAGTGCCTTCGATCATTCATGTCAGCTCCCGCTTTAATCAGAAGTCTTAGCGACTCGGCGTACTCCTCCTCTTCGTCTTCCCCGCAGGCGGATCCGCCATAAGCGGCAGCATGTACGGCATCCAGCGATCCTGGGTCGGCGCCTTTTTCAAGAAGCAGGCGAATTGTTGATATTCTCGCATTGTTCGCTGCCCAAGATAGTACAGAGCGGTACCAATTTGCATCGCTTGCATTGATGTCTGCACCGTGTCCGAGAAGTTTGAGGACAAGCCGATCTTTCCCGTCATTGGCGGCGTAATGCAGCGCCGTACTTCCTTTGATGAATGGTTGCCCCTCTTCATCCGGACCGGGCCACTCCAATTTTGCAATTTCCGGATGTGATTCGACGATGGCGATGCCAAGGTCTTCCTCTTCTTCTTTATATTTCGTAGCAAGCAGTTTGTAGAATGGTGAGTTCTCGTCGTACTGCATGGGTAACTCCTCCATACTCGTGTCGGATTTATTTGGTTACCCCAAGTTGTGTTCCGTTCCCTAGGTCGGGCTTTCAGCCCGAACCGATCGGTTGGGAACGTCGCAACTCGGGCAAATGTTAGTCAAATCGTGTCTTCGCCGATAACAATTGTACCCGAAGTCCGCGATGAGTTAACCCGTCAGACGGCTAAATAAACACAAGTGCCTTTTGCTGCGGAGACCACGACTTAGCAACAACCACAGGAGGTTGGTTGTGAATCTGAACGGCATTCTTCAGATGTTTGTGTGGGATAGCCGTCGCGCTTCCACCAATCCAAGCCGCCAATAAGCTCCTTCACGCGAAATCCTAACCGTGCCATATTGCGTGCGCCTTTCGTTGATGCGTTGCAGCCGATGCCGTCGCAGTATGTCACATAGAGGAATTCTCGATCCAAGTGCGATGTAGTTTCTTGGTTCATCGTCCGATGCGGCAAACTCATAGCCCCCGGAATATGTTCTTCGGTGAACGCTTCAGCCGAGCGAGCGTCGATTACGACGATCTTCTCGCCGTGCTGGATGGCATCATTGAGGTCCCACGAGTCGGTTTCGTAGTTTAATTTGTTTTCGTAATGTCGGATTTGATCGTCCATTAAGTGGTTTATTTTCCAAAAAAATATGGTTAGTGTTGAGTGCCGGTGCGGTTAGAAAGGGATCTCTATCGCGCTCCTTCTTCAGTCGCTTGATCGCACCTACCGGGGTGGTAGAACAGTTTCATGTGACAGTCTCGTAAGCATTAAACACTTAGCGAATGAACCATTAAGTGCTTGACCTCTCAAATAAAGTGAGATTTAAGAGACAGGGTGCGCGACGAATTATAATCGAATTGCAGGCTGGAAATCAAGGAATACGTGGGATCAAGCGACCGAATATTTTGGCAGGAATTACGTTAAAACAGGAAGTATCGCTGTGCCATTGGAAGGACTTCGGCGGGTTCGCAGGTGAGGAGTTCGCCGTCGGCGCGGACTTCGTAGGTCTCGGGGTTGACCTCAATATTTGGCAGGTAGGCGTTGTTAATCATCCCCGATTTATCCAGCTCACGGCAATTTTTTACGGCAACGGTCGGTTTTTGCAATCCGAGCTGTTCTCCAACTTTTCTCTCGACTCCAGCCCGCGAAACAAAGGTGTAGGAAGCGGAGTACGGCACGCGCCCAAAGGCACCGAACATCGGGCGTCCAAGAACCGGCTGCGGAGTCGGAATCGAAGCGTTTGCGTCGCCCATAGCAGCCCAGACAAGGAATCCTCCTTTTAGCACGAGTTGCGGTTTGACGCCAAAAAACGCCGGATCCCAGACCACCACGTCTGCCAGTTTGCCTACTTCTATTGAACCAACGTGGTCACTGATGCCGTGCGTGATTGCAGGGTTTATTGCGTATTTGGCAATATAGCGTTTCGCGCGGACGTTGTCGTTTTCGCCCGTTTCGTCGGGGAGAGGACCGCGCTGGACTTTCATTTTATGGGCGGTCTGCCATGTGCGGAGTACGACTTCGCCGACGCGTCCCATTGCCTGTGAGTCCGACGCCATCATGCTGAATGCTCCGAGGTCGTGCAGAATATCTTCGGCGGCGATAGTCTCCGGGCGAATTCGTGACTCGGCAAAGGCGAGATCTTCGGGAATAGAGGCGTCGAGATGGTGGCAAACCATGAGCATGTCAAGGTGCTCGTCAATGGTGTTGACCGTAAAGGGGCGGGTGGGATTGGTCGATGAGGGTAACACATTGCTCTGACCGCACACCTTAATAATGTCTGGGGCATGTCCGCCGCCGGCGCCCTCGGTGTGATAGGTGTGGATGGTGCGCTCCTTGAAGGCGGCAATCGAATCTTCGACGAACCCTGCCTCGTTCAGCGTATCGGTATGGATGGCGACTTGCACATCGTATCTATCGGCGACGGATAGACAGCAATCAATCGCCGCGGGGGTGGTTCCCCAATCTTCGTGGAGCTTTAATCCCAACGCGCCCGCTTCAATCTGCTCATTGAGCGACTCGGGGAGTGAGGAGTTTCCCTTGCCCAGAAAACCGAGGTTAATTGGAAACCCCTCGGCGGCTTCAAGCATTCGTGCGATATTCCACGTACCCGGCGTACAAGTCGTAGCGTTTGTGCCGGTGGCGGGGCCTGTACCGCCGCCAATCATGGTCGTGATTCCCGATGATAGGGCTTCGTCAATCTGCTGAGGGCAAATAAAGTGGATGTGAACGTCCAGTCCTCCAGGGGTCACAATCATCCCCTCGGCGGCAATGACTTCGGTGCCAGCCCCGACCACCATGTCATCCGATACCCCCTCCATTATATTGGGATTTCCCGCCTTGCCAATTCCGATGATTCTACCGTCACGCACCCCAATGTCCGCTTTGACAATTCCCCAGTAGTCGAGGATTAAGGCATTAGTCAGGACAAGATCCAGGACGCCGTCTTCCCTTGTCGCCCCCGGCATCTGGCCCATGCCATCGCGCAGTGTCTTGCCACCTCCGAACTTCGACTCATCGCCGTAGACGGTATGGTCTTTTTCAACTTCGATGAATAGATCGGTATCGGCAAGGCGAACCTTGTCTCCGATAGTTGGTCCGTAAATGTCTGTATATGTGCGTCGTGGAATGTCGAGAGGCATTGCTTTCTTTACGCTCTGTCTATTGGTGCATTGGTTTTATTGTTCAATCCGTGCACAATCCGCCTGCCGGCTATTTCCGTGAGCGTCACCGTCTTCTCGTCGCCCGGCTCAAAACGAACTGCCACCCCTGACGGGATGTTTAACCTCATGCCATAAGCCTTTTCTCGATCGAATCGGAGCGCCGTGTTGACCTCAAAAAAGTGAAAGTGCGATCCGACCTGTATCGGCCTGTCGCCTGTATTGGCAACGGTTAATTCAACTGTGTGGCGGTTTTCGTTGGCGGTGATACTTTCTTCGGCGAGTATGTATTCTCCGGGTATCATATTCAATACTCCGCTGGTAGTCTATTTCTACCGAATCGGGTCGTGTACAGTAACAAGCTTCGTGCCGTCAGGGAAGGTGCCCTCAACCTGCACCTCGTGGAGCATCTCGGGGACGCCTTCCATTACATCGTCTCTGTTTAACAGCGTCGTGCCGTATTGCATCAGTTCTGCTACCGATTTTCCGTCTCGAATTCCCTCCAAGATTTCGGCGGTGATGATTGCGACCGCTTCGGGATAGTTGAGTTTCAGACCGCGCGCCCGTCTATCCTTGGCAAGTTGTGCGGCGACGTAAATCATTAATTTCTCTTGTTCACGGGGGGTGAGGTTCACGTATCCTGGCCTCCGAAATCAATACTTTCGCAAATCGACGGTTTCCAATGCGAAGTGTTCTTGCTTTATCCGATTCCAAATTGTTTGAAAAGCAGACTGAATCATGCCGGAGTTGTGAGCCAGCATCCGGATGGCGATACCGTTTCGATTCAGTTGTGTCAACCCTCCGATTGATTTGTCCGCTTGGCAGAGCAATGGTTCGGCAATCTCACAGAGCGCCTGCCACTGCGGCATCTCGAAATCGCCAACGAGGAACCAACTCCCCCAACATTCATAATTTTCTAGCACGCCGTGAGCGGTGAGGTGTGGTTGATGCTTGGGCTGAAGAAGGCACGTATCAAAGAGCAACATCCCCTCCGAATCTGACACCTTGAGGTGACTCCGATATTGCGTGAATGCCAACTTTTCGCCTCGCGCCAATCTGCCCGGCATGACAATCTCCTGCATAGCCAACATTGCCCCTCGCGCCAAACTGAAGGAGGCATGTTGACTGAAGTTCGCATCGCGAAAGAGAATTGTCGGATCGGGGAGATATTCAAAAATTGCGTTCTTGCCAATCCGAGCCAGCAGTGATTGTGCCGCACCTTGGACCGGCATTGCATAAACCTTCGTTGCGGCTTGGGTTGTCAGCGTTGCGTGGGAGTCCGGCGCGAGCGCGACGTCAATCTGGTAGTCGTCACCTTGCACAACACCGCCCGTGGGACTCAGGAGGTATACACACGCACAGCCCGACTCATCGTAACGCGGCTTCATCACTTGCAATGGCGATCGGAAGAAACTTTCCGCCATCACTGTACTTCCGTTACGCTGCGCGAATGCCAACCTAAGTACGCCATGCCGCCCGGCACCGGAGTTGATAAGCGACATCTTAAACGCTGAGATACTCCTGAATCATGCTCTGGCTTAGTGCGTCCGTTTCGCCGTGCGCGACAATCTCGCCTCGATTCATAATGTAAAACTGCTGGCAAAATTCCCGCACAAATTCGAGATACTGTTCAACGATGAGAATTGTCATCTGTTGGGTTTCCACCAGTTTTCGGAGGACGGATCCAATTTGTTGGATGATGTTCGGCTGTATGCCTTCTGTCGGTTCGTCCAGTATGAGAACCTTCGGATCAGTAACCAGGGCTCGTCCGATAGCGAGTTGCTGTTGTTGGCCGCCGGAGAGATCGCCGCCCATGCGCTTCCCCATCTCTTTGAGGATCGGGAAGAGATCGTATATCTCCTCGGGGATTTGCTTTATTTTGTCCTCCCTCGCAGCAAGCCCTACCCTCAGATTCTCCTCGACGGTGAGTTTGGGGAAAATCATGCGCCCTTGCGGTACGTACGCCAACCCGGCACGAATTCGACGATGCGTAGGAACGCCCACTAGTTCACGGTCTCCAATCTGAATTGATCCAGACGATGGCTTGAGCAGTCCGATAATATTGTTCATCAACGTCGTTTTGCCCACGCCGTTCCTGCCCATTACGGAGACGATTGTCTCCGCGGGCACGTGCACGTCAAGCTCTCGCAGTACTTGGACTTCTCCGTATGAGAAAGAGAGATTCTGGACATTTAACATAAGCACATCTTAAAAACACGAAAACGGGAACATGTAATGAGCGTCATTCTCTCGTTTTGAGTACCCACTTGTCGGGATTGTTCCCCATATTGACGAGTTATCCAAGGATTTCATTATACTTCTTGTGCAAACGAGTAGCGTCTTCCCGACTCACGTATTCACACTTCGCAGCATACTCAAGCCGAATGTGCGTTTCAGCCGCTTCACCCTCTGCCTCATTCATTTTATTGAAAAACGCCGCCTCATATTTTCTACGTCTTCAAGCCTCAGCAATTTGGCTATACTCTGCGTTGGGTATTATTGCGCTTTCTTTTCCAGTGATAATTGTTTCTAATAGGACTTACGTGGCACCAGCCGGTCGGGAATCGGAGTTCCCTCGTACAAGGGTCGCGACCTGGAGATCGCGGGATCTCTATCGCACTCGCTATCCGCTCGTTTGATCCTACAGAGGACGCAATTTCTGACAGTGCGGAGTATAGATAACGCGTAAATCTCCATGGCGGCTTCGACTGAAAGCTGATAGACATCAAGTTGCCAGTGAAATTGAACTCTCGTAGTCATTATAATCTCACTGTTTCTGCTCTCGTCTTCTCGTTTTCGCGTCCTCTCGCTTTCAGCCTTTCCCGTCGTTCCCACTCTTTATTTGGTTGCGTTTCATACATCGGTCATTGGGTGCGCGCGATTGGATACTTCTAAAATCGCGTCCAGTACATCCGATACTTCAGGATCAATCTCATCCGGAGAAACATATCGAACGAGCGTGTGATAATTTGTTCGTTGCATGAGATTGTCTAGTTTAAGTTTCTTGAAAAAAGTGTCGAACAGTGGATTCAAAAATTCGTCACTGGTTTTGGTTTCCGGTGACCAAGGAGAACCTTTGCCGCGCGTTTCAAGGTTTTTCTCAGTCTCTGCTATCGCTTCCTCCATCGTATGCATCCATTGGTGGGAAAACAGCGGGCCCTCGGTCTCTTCCCCCTTGTCTTTCGCCCACGCGATAAGAACCTCTTTATGGCAGAGATAGTTCTCAATCTCTCGGCGCTTCCACATATACTCTCGAAATTCGGGTCTGTGTTGAAATTCGTAATCCATCTGATCGAAAAGACAGAATCCGACGCAATCTGTCTTCGCCTCTCTTAGTCCATAAAAGTGTTCGCGCGCCGTCGCCGGCTCGTTCCCAACGTAATATACAAATGGACGTTCCAATATGTCTCTTGCGGGGTGCTCCAGTTTCTCGGCAAATGCCTGCAGAATGGCAAGGTTTGTTGGACCTTCAAGGTAAAGAACCCATCCCTTCTGCTCTGCCTGATAATACTGTTCAAAGCCGATTTTCCTAAGTGATTTCAGGAGTTGGCTACCGCCCCGATCGTCAATGCGATGCGGCTTTCCGAGAAAGGCGATGACAACATCACGGTCGGCCGCCTCGTTGAGAATGATTTCGGAATGGCTGGCGGCAATGATTTGACTGTCCTGTTTCCTTCCCAACTCGGTAAGGATTTGATAAATTTGTCTTTGTCGAAGAATCTCAAGGTGTGCATCCGGTTCGTCAAGCAAAAGAACCGACCCCGGCCTCGCCGAAATGTAGGCTAACAAGAGCAACGTTTGTTGCAGTCCAAGTCCGGCTGAGGACAGCGCAAGAGGGACGCCGGAGCTATCCCGGTAATTCATCTCAATTTCGCCCCGCTCCTGAATATAGACCGGTTCGTCAAGCATGACCCCGAACAATTCTCGGATTTGCACACAGATTGCTTCCCAAGTTTCATTGTCCTGACGCTCATGAAATACTTGAAAACAAAGGTTGCGAAGTACCTCAGCGGTACGCCCTTCTCCAACACGAACGTTGATTGCTCCGGGGTCGAGTCGTGTTTCATTCGACACCAGCCCCGACATGGGACGAAGGAAAGCGATATCAAGATTCGCCGTCTCTTCGGGGATAGCCATCCGCTGTAACGCCTCTGCATCGCCCTCGGTCAAACGAAGGGGGCGACAGTAGAAGGATTCCTCGTTGGCATAATCAAATTCTAAACCGCATGTCCATTTCCTGCCGAAGGTAACCCCTTCAACGATAATGTCCATCCGAATATTCTGGGTGCGCTGTTGATTATTGACCCGTTGAACATCGCGAACTCGCAAATTTTGCCAGAGCAGCCTAGCACTCGGAATAGGAACCGAAATTAAATCACGCCGATTGATAGCAACACCGGGGCGTCTCTCGGGTCTCGGTTTCCCTTTGCGGTGTTCGTTCCAGCGCTTGAGACCTACATCCCAGAGTGCGAGTGCTTGTAGAGCCGTTGTTTTGCCGGAGTTGTTGGGACCAATAAATACAACCGGGTTGCCCAATTCGATTTGGACCTCTCCAAAACATTTGAAATTACGGCAAATCAGTTTTGTAAGCATTTCTGTTCCAAACAGGCTCTATAGAATAGAATTGGGGCTAGGGAATTGACTAAATGGCTGGCGACGATGCCCGTGCGTCTTGGGTGAGGTGTGCCGACAAAAACGCATCTCATGTCTTGTATCTGACTGAGCGGGAGAGATATGAACACCTCCAATTTCTGTCGCATTCCCCTCACAAAAGTGGCTATCACCTCTCATTCGTATTATAGCAGGAATTCAAAAATCGATCAACGGTTAAGATAGGCATCTCAATTTCTTAAGAATCACGCTGGTTGTTGTCTATAACAGAGAAACCGAGTTTTTGGTTCAGGTTCGCCAAATCATAGGTAAAAATTTGGCTGATTCTCGTCAATCTCGCGTGTCCGCGTCTAAAAACATCGGTTTCTGTGCTCCTATTGAACAAAGGTGGCAACTTGGGTTAGACAACTCACCTGCCCAGATAGGCTTCAATGACCTCCTCGTTCTGTTGAACCTCACGCATCATTCCTTCCGCCATGATAACGCCTTCGTTCAGGACAGTGACGAATGAATCCAGTTGGCGTACAAAATCCATATCGTGTTCGATAACAATCAATGTATGATCGTCCTTTAACTCAAGAAGGAGTTCAGCCGTCAATGCCGTTTCCGCGTCCGTCAATCCGGCAGCGGGTTCGTCAACTAGCAACAGTTTTGGATTTGATAGAATCAGCGTGCTAATTGCCAACCACTGGCGTTGACCATGACTCAGGTACTTGGCTTCGCGGTGTAATTCATCAATGAGTCCGACACGTTCCAAGATTTCCGAGATGCGTTCTTTCTGATTTTTCGTCGTTGACCCAAACAGGTTAGACCACAGACGATAATGACCTGGGAGAGCGAGTTCCATATTTTCGTAAGTTGTGAGGCTATCGAAAACTGTTGGCGTTTGAAATTTCCTGCCGATGCCCCGCAACGCAATCTCTTCTTCCGTCTGGTTGGTAATATCGGCGCCATCGTAAAACACGTACCCAGTCGTTGGGCGAGTTTTACCGCTCACAACATCGCAGAGTGTTGTCTTGCCTGCGCCATTGGGGCCAATAATGACACGGAGTTCATTGTGTTCAATGCCCAACGCCTCTACGTCCAAGGCTTTGAAACCGTCAAAGACAGCGGTAATGTCTTCCAGAAAAAGTAAATATCTTTCTTCGGAAAGTCGGCTTTCGCGGGGACTGTATTCTTTGTATTCGGCGGTTCGCTGAGCTTGGTCCATGTTATATTTTCTCGTTGAATTCGGAATTGCCAGCGGTTCTATCTATAGTCATTGCAACTGGTGATTATACAACCTCGAGGGTAAGAACATTCTTCTGTACCTCAATGTGAATGAAATCTGGATGAAGTTTAAGAACCTGTTTGAATAATCGTTAGCAAAGTCGTTTTTGGTCATTTGTGGAAAGTTTCGTCATGTATTTTGTGCTGTCTGCTACATACCTATGGAATCTCTATCGCACTCGCTATTCACTCGTTTGATCTCTCTGGGGCTTTTAAAGGCTGGTGCGCAGGGGATCTCTATCAGGATCTACTATCGCACTCATTATCCATTCGCTTGATCCCTCTTTAATCAGTCGGTTGATCGCACCCTACAAATTGTACTTTTCAAACAGGCTCTAATCTCGACTTTGTACATTTACGTGGCATAACAAACAGTGTCAATCAAGCGCTCCAAAATAGTAGGCGAGATTTTAACCATCGGGTCTATTTGGCTGACCATTGAAAAAGTCTCCAGCGGTATCTAGTACCATCAGAGCGGGGCAAGATGCCCCGCCTACGGGTTCGGTCTTGTGCGGTTTTCCGTACAATCCAACCGTCGTACTTTTGTACAAAGTCACGCTAATTATTTGGATTGGTAATTCTAATTTTCCCCAAGCCCGGTAGGTGCGGTTTCCAACCGCACCGGGATTTGCCAAGAAATTACCGAATTAATCTATTGAACTTCATTCAGATTGTGGTATGCGCAAACTAACAGTTTGCGCTACAAGGATGCGTCCGATTTTGTCGGTAACATGTGAAAATATGAATGTAAGCGACTATAGATGAATTTTCTTTACTTCGCGGTGCCCACTAGGCGGCGCCACAAATCAATTAAGCCACCGGGGAAGAGTAAAACGACGCCGATGAACAGGCCGCCCAAGACAAATTGCCAATACTCCGCTTTCCAAGTAAGCAGCCAGACATTTTTTTCCGAGGTAAAAAAGTTGTAAAGAAGATTCACCGCCAATGCGCCGAGGATTGCGCCGGAAAGCGCGCCGCGTCCGCCGACCGCCACCCAGACGACGACCAATATTGACGCACTCGCCTCCATATTCGTAGGCGTGAAGATCCCCATCTGCGGCGCGTAAAGCATGCCTCCCAATCCCGCAATCATTCCAGCGAGGCAGAAAGCGAATAGCTTGTAAATGTAGGGTTTATAACCGGAAAAACGCAGGGTTGGTTCGTCATCTCTAATTGCGATGAGAATGCGTCCTACGCGAGATTTGACGACATGCTTGCAAAGGAGATAGACGCCCGCGAGCGCCAGCAACGTGACAATATATAGGCTCACTTTGACGTTGGGATTAGTCAACTTGAATCCGGCGATTCTGTCGAACCGAGTCAATCCGTTTGTGCCGCACAGTTTCATGTTGTTCATGCAGAACACGAGCCAACCAGCCACTGTAATCGCCTGTGTCAAGATAGCGAAGTACACGCCACGAACTCTGCTCCGAAAACCGAAATAGCCGATCGCCAATGCAGATAAACCCGGTATGATCAGCGCCAAAATTGTTGTGACCGGTAGCGTATAAAACGGCTTCCAAAACCAGGGAACGAGGGCGTCCGCCGGGGCTTCGCCGACCTTGTAAGGATAAACCACATACAGGCATGCGGGAATCTTCCAGCCGTTGGCGTCAATGATTCCCTCCGGACCGCCGTGGTGTGCCAAATACATTCCCATTGCATAGCCACCCAGTGAAAAGAAAAAGGCTTGGCACAGGCTCAAAATTCCGGTGTAACCCCAAATCAGGTCTAACCCGACAGCGACAATCGCAAACGCCATGTATCGACCGAGCATGTTCACCGTACCTATGGTAATTAGCCCGCTGTAGTAAAGCAGTGGGATAACGACTAAGCCGATAAAAAACAGCACCCACGGCACGAAGAACGAAATACCGCGATTGACCGTGGTAGACTGTTTCGACATCCCTGCATCTTGTAGGAAATCGCCCACTTGCTTGAGCGCGCCAATTCTAAACATCGCTGAGTCTGCCTTTCGGCGCGAACAGCCCTGCCGGTTTGAACTGGATAAAGCCGACAATGATAATCAGGAGCAAGATTTTCGCCCAGATCGCTCCAACAACGAAGGGTCCGATTGTCGTGGGTTCAATCACCTTTGTCAGCACGCCAATCCCCAATCCGGCACAGATGACGCCGATGAGTTCACCGACACCACCAGTGACAACGACGAGGAACGAATCGATGATGAAATTGGTCTGTCCCATATCCGGGGTGACGCCGCCGATTAGTGTCCACGCGTAGCCCGCAACTCCGGCGATTCCCGAGCCGAAGGCGAAAGTGTAACGGTCAACGCGTTGGGTGTTCACACCGACGCTGTTTGCCATATTACGATTCTGCATTGTCGCTCGCATTCGCAAGCCAAGCTTGGTGTGGTTCATCAGGTAGTAGATGAGTAGAACGCACAAGCCACACAGAACAATGATAAAACAGCGGCTATAAGGCACGATGAGGTCTTGCACAACTTCAAGCCCACCCCGCGCCCACGTTGGAGCGTTGACACCGATGTTGTCGCCGTATCGAATACGAACGACTTGAATAAGAATCAGTCCGATGCCCCACGTTGCCAATAATGACTCCAGTGGACGCCGATACAGGTGACGGACTACCGAGATTTCGATAAGGTAGCCGACGAATGCCGCCGTCAGAAACGCGACAGGCAATGCCGCGACATAATACATGTCCGATGGATTGTCCGGGCTGTGACCGAACACTCTCTGCATCTCGAATGTTGCGTAAGCTCCAATCATCATCAGTTCGCCGTGCGCCATATTGATGACACCCATCAGACCGAACGTAATGGCGAGGCCTAGCGCCATGAGGATGAGAACGGATCCGAGTGACAGTCCACGAAATATAGTGCCGACGCCTCCGACGAAACTTTGGTACCCGTTAATCTGGTCAATGGCGTATTTGTATGTTTTCCTAGCATCTTCCTTCACAGTGACGGGAAGTTCAAGTCCTTCCACTAAGTCTTCAAATGTTTCCTGCAACCGCGGCAGTCCGCGCATACTCTTCATTTTTCCCAACTCACGGACAATGGCAAGATGCGCTTGCGAATCCCCTTCTAGGGGAGTTTGGTTCAAGCGGATGAGAAGTAAGCTCTCCTTGGCAATATAACGAATTTTTTTGACCGGATCGTCCTCTGACATCTCCTCAAGTCGCGAAACCGATTCGACAATCCCGGGCGGATCTCCGCACTTCTTGGCGCCCGACATTCGGATTCCTTTGACTGGAGACGAGAGTCTGACGAGAAATTTCGCATTGTTTGTCAGTTTGCGTTCTGCTCGCGATGGCGCTAACTCCTGTAGTTCTTCTAACGGGATTTCACACGGTTTTCCGTTTGCACTCAGCATTGGTTCGCCGGTCAGTACATCGGCTAGCCGACAGAATTCGTTGTAATCGTCGTCTTCGAACGTCTCTTTGCACAGGACGACTACATCATCCCAGAGATAGAGTTCCCCCAATTTGAACGACTCTAGGATTGCCTCCACGCGCATATCGCCGCTCTTCCCCAGCGTCATAACTGCTGTTTTGCGATTCGCTTTGCTGTCGTCAGCAAGTTTCTGGATTTCGGAGCGGATGAATTCGTCGTTAGATTGGGCGGCGCTGGGAAGTACTACACTGAGGGCTTGCGAAATGAGAAGCAGCGTGAAGATGCAGAAGATAGTGACTCTTGACATTTGGACGAATCCCAGTTATTGGTCAAAAAGAAAGTCGAGATGGTTGAGGCCTATTACGTCGGATGGTTCAAATAATATAAAAAAAGAGCCGCAAAGCGTAAAGACCTGATAGCACATTACGCTTTGCAAACTCTATGAGTTATAGTCAATTCCATTCATATTTACACATGTTTCGGTAGGTGCGGTTTCCAACCGCACCTACGAGACTGGATAAATGCCGGTTCGGTTAGGAAAGGGATCTCTATCGTCCTCGTTATCCACTCGGTTGATCGAACCTACCGCAGTGTATAAATAATAATTGGTTTTACTATAGAGATAAACAATCTATCAACAACCCGATTACATGCCAGCGGTTGTCCTTCCCTTGGGACCACCGGTCGGCGCCGGGAAATTGCCGTCCGGATGGAGATAGGCACTGTAGGAATCGGGTGAAACCAGTCCGTCAGATTTGTAGATAATCTTAAACTGACCGTTTTTCATGATTTCGCCAACGTAAACCGGCTTGAGCGTGTGCTGGTTGGTGGCGTGCATCTTTTTCTTGCCGCCGGGAGCATCAAACTCCAAGCCGTAGACTGCCTCGCGCACCTTGTCGACCTCAAAAGATTTTGCCTTCTCGACAGCAGCTTTCCAGACGTAGACGCCAAAGTAAGCGGCTTCTATCGGATCATCGGTTACACGCTTTGAACCGCCGGGCAGGTTCTCTTTCTCGCAATACGCCTTGAAGTTTTTCACGAATTTCTTGTTTTCAGGCGTCTTGATACTCTGAAAATAGTTCCACGTGGCAAGGTGTCCGACAAGGGGTGGGACATCCATCGCGCGCAATTCATCTTCTGCTACCGAAAAAGCCATGATCGGGCAGTCGTCGGAGGTTAGACCTTGGTTGGCAAACTCCTTGTAGAACGGGACGTTGCTATCACCGTTGATTGTGGACAACACGCAGGCGTCGCCGCCGGCAGCAAACTTCTTGATCTTGCCAACGATGGTCTGATAATCTTGGTGATGGAACTGGGTGTATTCTTCCACAATGTTCTCATCTGGTACACCCTTGGTCTTGAGGAAAGCCTTCAGCACTTTGTTTGCCGTGCGTGGGAAGACATAGTCGGTCCCAAGCAGATAAAATTTCTTGGATCCAATTTCTTCCATCATATATTCGGCGGCGGGAACCAACTGCTGATTAGGCGTTGCAGCGGTGTAGAAAACGTTGAGAGATTGTTCTTCACCTTCGTATTGCACCGGATAGAAAAGGAGCGCATTGTGCTCTTCGAAAACCGGGAGCACGGACTTCCGGCTCACGGAGGTCCAGCAGCCAAAAACCGTAGCTACCTCTTCTTTAATAATCAGGTCTTTGGCTTTTTCAGCGAATAGATCCCAGTCGCTAGCCGGATCGACGACCACGGGTTTAATCTGTTTCCCCATCACGCCGCCACCTGCGTTAATCTCTTCGACAGCCATGAGAACAACGTCCTTAAGCGATGTTTCGGAGATTGCCATCGTGCCGCTCAACGAGTGGAGCACCCCAATTTTTACTTCGTGATCTCCGGCGTTTGCTTGTCCGACGCCAAACATGCCAACAGTTAAGAGTAGCAAACCTATCGTGATGATGACGCGAAATTTCAGTGTAGAGCGTAACATTTAATTTCCTCCTTAGAAGTTTGAGTTTAAGTGCTCTGAGTTAAAATGTGAAGAGTGATTCGACAGCGATAATTGTTTCTTCGGCGTCAAGCCGTCGCTTAAATTCCGCGAGAAGTAACCAGTTGTCCGTCGCCGTATAAGATGGACTGAGCGTGAACTCGTTCGAACTGTCTTCATCGTCCAGACTGATGCCGCTGAATCGAAGGGTTACAGCCACCGGCGCCGCTATCATATCCGCCAGCGAAACATTTGCCATGCCGAGAAAGTGCATTCCGTTTTTGCCATCAGCGCCCCAGTTTGTCAACATATCAACTTCACCGGCTAGGGTCAACGGTCCCTGTGTGAATTGCACCCAAGCGTTGATTTCACTCTGTGAATAGTCATCCAGTTTGTCCATGGCATAGCCGACCTTGGCGGTGATTTGTTCGATCGGTGTCAACGCAACTTGGGCTTCGATACCCGGATTCTTCACGTCGGTGTCATTCACATCCCAGACACCAGACAGGACTGCGACGTATATTCCGACCTGTTCGGCGGGGCTGACATCAATACCGATACCGTTTTGATAGCCGGGATACGGGATACCTTCCGAGAAAGAGTATTGAAACAGACCTGTCGGCTCTGCAGCTTCGAACCCCATAGCGCTGAGGAATCTTCCGGCTTTTATGCTCACGCCGGACACGGTCGATTCGGGTAGGGTGTAGGTCACATACCCCTGTTCCAACTTTATTCCCGCGTCTGGACCGGTACTGTCGATGTCGACATATCCGGTGACTGATCCTTGTTCAATCTTGAAATCTAACTCAAACTGATCGAAAGACAAACCAATTTCAGTCTCATCGCCACCGCTAGTTGTAGTGGATGACATATCCAAAAAGCCTGAAACAGATAGACTATCGGTTAGTTTGATTTCTGCCGACGCGGAACCGATTACGCTGGCAAAAGCTAGTAGAACGGCCACACAGAGATACGATTGTGCAACTTTGAACTTTGAGTTTGACAAAATCATTCGTTTGCCTCCATTTTTCAAACGATTCTAGTGAAATGCTGTTGAAATCCTATTGAGAGCGCCCTAATCTCATCTGCTTTTAACCACTCTGCCTGCGAACAAACTTCCCTTCCATCTTTCAGAAAGGCAGGCATATACTGTTCCTCTGTCCGCGAGACAGAATGACTATCAGCAAGAGAGATGCCAAACCTTAATCGACGCACTGTTCTTGTAAATTGGAAGGTGAGGAATCCCGTAAGCGCCTATGTGGTGGGGGTATTGAAGATTTGGTTGTGGTGAGCCAACCACGAAGAAAAAGAGGTGTTTCTGGTAGGTATGCCTAAAATTTAGGCATCTGCCTATCCGAATTTTAGGCAGTTTTGATAATTGTGGCGGGTTTCAACATGGGCGTGAGAGGTTTCGTCGTTCCCGTTCTTTCAGGAAGAGAAGCGACGGTTATCATAAGTTCAGACGGCTCCATGTGCACGCAACATGGCTGAGATATTCTCGTGGCCTCGGCGTTCTGCCCATGCGAGCGGTGTTGCCCAATTTGCTCCGGCGGCATTTGAATTGGCGCCGTTGGATAGCAACAGTTCGACAACTTCCGTACGTCCTTCGCGGACGGCAATGCCCAATGGGGTAGATTGATCTTCCTCGTCAATTGCGTCGATGTCGGCGCCGTGGTCGATAAAGAGTTGAATCAATTCCCGAGCGTCTTCTACGTGGCGGATTCCAGCGCTCAGGTCATGCAACGGCGTTCGCCGTTGCCAGTCGGGGAGGTTTGGATTTAGTCCGTGATGCAGCAACTGCCGCGTCATGTGCGGTACATGATAGAGGTAGGTCTTGCACTCGGTAAGCACCTTTGGCAACGGGTAGCTCCGCCGCAGGAACATGTTCAGCATCGCCTCATGGGCATCGGTGCTCTGCTTTATATCCAGTCGGCGCCTGCAACCGCTGATGATAGCGGTATACGGTGTCGTTAGGTATTCACTCTCCTCGTTCGAAAACGGATCGTCGCAATAACGTAGAATTGCCGCCAAGGTCTCGAGGTTTCCACTCTGAGCAAAACCCCACGTTGTTCCAGCGTGTCCGCCGTATTCATACATCAATCCGCGCATGGCGTCGGACGAGGCACGTATTGCCGGTGTACCGGATGAGTCAATGTCTCCGTTGGGATCAGCACCCGCCTCGAGCAGCCATCGCGCCATTTCTGTGTCGTTGTTCACGGAGGCAGTCATTAGGGCGGAGCCGTGCGGACACGTCCTACCTTCTGGCAGCGATGGGTTTGCCCCATGGTCGAGAAGGAAACGAACAATGCTGCGATGATTCCGTTCAACGGCAGCGGAAAGCGGCCGCTTCTGAAGTGCATCACCGTCATTAACTGCCACCGGATCCGCGGCGACGAAAGCGCGCACGGCATCCAGGTCTCCGCGAGCAGCCGCCAGTGTCGGACTGTCGGCTGCGCCTGTGTCGAGCAGCATCCGTAACAATTCAGCGCTTCCCTCCTTCAACGTCCAGTATTGATTTGTCCAGTAAACGTAATGGACTGCACGGAATCCAAGGTGATCCACTGCGTCGATGTCAATGCCACTCGTCAGGAGCGCACGTGCCGCGTCTCGATTGCCCGAAATCACAGCAACGTGCAGCGCGGTCCGGCCTTGTGAATCTCGGTGTGCGCCGATTTCCGGATGTTCGGATAATAGGCGTTCCATCTCCTTTTGATTTTCGGCTTCTACGGAACGGTGTAGCTGGAGGCTTGTATCTCGACTCTCAGCGCCGATAGAAGTGCGCAGGTAGCTTGCAACATCCGTGTGGCCACGATCTTCCGCCATCCTGATAAGATCTGTGACTTCGTCATACGGGTATGCCTCCCAAAGTACTCGTGTTGCCTCCAAATTGACCTCACGGACAGCAAAATGGATTGGCGGCGTGTACCAGAACTCTAGCCTCGCGCAATCCGGCTCTGCTTTCAAGTGATTGCAAATCGTCTCTGTATCATTGCGGATAGCGGCGCAAATCAAATCCCAGTAGAGCCGACCCTCCTCAGAAACCTGGCACCACTTCGGGCGATGGATTGCGTCTATCTTTTCTTGGGGTGTGCGGTTGTCGGTGTGAGAATCCTTAGTAGACATTTTCGAATGTGATGGGAGTTGCTCGCTTTGAGCCTAAAGAATAAGGGTAAGTGTTTAGTGGTTAGAGGATCCCTAGCGTACTCATTATTCATTCGCTTGCTGGTCAGTAAAAACCCTGAAACTGTGTGAGGGACAACGAATGGGATCTCTATGGGAGCTCTGTCAGGATTAGCTATCGCCCGGGATTTACTATCGTACTCGCTATTCGCTCGCTTGATGCTACTACAAACCAAGGAAATGGGAATTCACTCGGGATGCATCTAAGAAATGGCAAAAAAGACCATGTGGATCTGTAATTCTCGACTTAGAAATTGGTGGACTAAACAATTCCGAATAAGGTTTATGAATCTTGTCTATTTCATTATAACGGGAAATTTCTGATATTCCAAGAGGATTTGAAATAGGAAGGTTTTTTGTTCTCAAATGAACCTTCTTTTGAGCATTGAGTCGCCGTAATCGAAATTCTCTCACCTAATTTTGCCCGGACAAGGTAGTTCGGGGCGAATGAAAACTCAAGAATCTCCTCCATTTGACGCAATAATATAGAAAAAAGCACGAACATTTGTCTTCGCTATGTGCCTAACAACTTGAGAATAACCGCTTCAATTATACTTAAACTGCCTAACTCATATTATCAGGGAGGAATGCACAATGTCACTTACTCTGAGAAGATTAACTCGATTAGGACGAAAATCGTATCGCCCACTCACGCTTGTATTCATCATCGGATTCGTGTTGACCACTGGATACTACATCTCTGCTCAGGAGGACACACGCCCAGATCGTAGCGACCGTAGAGAACGGGAGCGAGGAGATCGGGAGCGTGGAAGGAGAGGACAGTTCAACCTTGAAGAGATGATTGAGCGACGAACCCAGCGATCGATCGAGGAGTTGAAGCTAACTGAAGATGAGAAAACCGTTTTGATTCCCCGAATTAAGGCAATTACAGAGCATCAATTTGGACGACGTCAAGAGTTGCGTCCATTGGTCGAGGCGCTTCGTACCGCGGTTGATAGCGAGGATAATTCACGGATTAAATCTGCGCTTGATGCCCTCAAAGCAAAACAGGCTGAACAGAAAACAAAATCTGAATCACTAGAGAACGGTCTAGTAGAGCTTCTAACGCTACGCCAAGAAGCCCAATTGACTGTCGCTGGAATCGTAAACAATAGTAGTGGATTTGGGGGACGTCGCGGGGGGCGCACCGGTGGCGGTGATGGACGTCGAGGTGACAGATCTCGCCGCAATCAATGAAGTTAAAACGTGAGAGGAGCACACCAAAGGGAACGACTGCAGTCCCCCTTATTCGCTGTATGATCGGACACAGGAGGAAAACACCGATGATATTCAGAAAATTACATATGGGATTTACCGTTGCGATTGTGATCTTTGTAGTTTCCGGTTGCGGCAGCACAAAGCTACTGGACACCGAAAAAACCTCAAAGACCTTGCAACTTTCAGCGAAGCAGCGTGAAGTGGCTCGCACCAAAATTCAGCAGATTGAGAAAATCGTTGAGGATTACGAGCTAGAGAAGAAGACGTTGGAATCGGAATTAACGGAGATTCGAAACCAGATGCGCGGTGGCGGTACCGGGTTTGGCGGCCGTGGCAGATTCGGGGGTAATCAGGGAACTGGAATGGGTGGCGGCTTGCAAGCGAAGATGCAATCGTTCTATCAACAACGCAAGGAATATCAAAATCAGATTGATGTATTAGTTGCAGAAATGCAAGTCATTCTGAACGAAGAACAGCGGGAGAAATTTGCCGACATCAAGCTCCCCGAACTAGAGTTGCCCGAAGTCGGGCGAGGGCGTAATTTAGGCGGGAGCCGCAGACGGGGAGGCGGAGGTAGATTTGGCGGTTTTGGGGGATAGTCAATCACAATCTCGTCAAATCAAGAAGGAGACCAACCATAATGAACAGTCAACACTACTTTCGAAAATGCACGCTGGTTATCACTTTACTGATGATTGTCGGTTTACTGGTTACGGCAGCCGGGTGCACGGTTTATCCGCTGCGTCCGAGGAAGACTGTGCGAGCCGGCGGATTAGTTTACGTACAGAAATCTCCGCCAACCCCGATAGTAGAAAATCCACCACTAAGACCGAGTCCAAAGGCGGTCTGGATTGGCGGACATTGGCGTTGGGCGGGCAGAAAATACGTTTGGGTAAAAGGACACTGGGATCGGAATCCTCGCGGGGCTTGGATTTCGGGTCGTTGGGAAAGGCGTCCGCGCGGCTGGGTTTGGGTCACGGGCAGATGGCGTTAGTCTGATATTCATGACGATGAAAACATCGAAAAAGCCAAAAATTCTCGGTGTGGCAATACTAGGGTCGATTGTATGCTTAGTAATTCTGGGAGTCGTTTGGCGAAATGCCTCTTCTGTACCGACTCAGCCAGAGCGGCGCATTGTGCCCACCAGGTCCACTATTCCCAAAGCGGAAATGGTATATCCCATTCATCGAAAGCCGGTGAATTACGACATTATCGCCGAAAACAGTCTTTTTCGTCCACTTGGCTGGCAACGCGATGATGATTTCCCGATGGAACAAATCCAAACTACCACACCTGAACATGTTGTTGAAACGCCGTCGCCATCACCTTCATACGGGCTTACATTGACGGGAATCGTGAAAAAAGGGACGCACTTTATTGCTGTTATAGAGGACCAAAAAATAAATACTGGCATGTTTCTCCGTCGTGGAGAGGCGCTCAAAGATACTAAGATAGAGGAGATTACCCCAAACTATATTACGTTGGCGCGTGAAGAAATGACCGTGCAACTTGCACTGGGGCAAGGCATCAAATACGGGCCGGATGGGCGGATGCTGTTTGGAACGGTTACCAAACAGCAAGAAGTTGAAAGACCCACAGAAAGCGACAATAGTGAACAAACCTTGATAGAACGAATGCGTGAAAGGAGAAGAACCGAACTGAATCAATGATTAACTCCATGAAATGGGTGTCTTGCCTCTGTTTTATACTGCTTGTCGTCGCTTGGGCGCGTATGTGTGAGATGGTCGAGAATGCTAGTGCGGAAGAAGAAGTCGGACCGCGACGTATCTCTATGCGTTTCAAAGATGCGGCAATTGATCATGTCCTTGAATTTCTTTCCGAGGTGACCGGTTACACGGTTGTCAAATCCGCTGATTTGGACATGCGTGTAACCATTATTAGCCCCGACGATATGCCTGTCGACGAAGCCTTCGCAGTGCTGAACGCCGTCTTAGCGATTAAAGGATACACAAGCGTTGTCAACGGAAACAGCGCAAAAATCGTCCCTTTGGAGGAGGCAAAACTAGAAGCCACCCCTCTACAAATTGGAAGCGACCCGCGAGCAATAGATTCGGGCGATACTATTGTCACGCAAGTATTGCCACTTAACGCCGCGGATGCCACACAACTCGTAAAGGACCTTAAGGATTTTGTACCGCAATACGGCGTGATGACCGCATACGGTCGAAGTAATACGTTAATTATCACCGCATCGTCGGCACAAATCAAAAGACTGGCAGAGATTGTCGAGCAACTAGATGTATCAATGGCGCACCGAATAAAGATAGAGGTGTTTTCACTTCAATTTTCGGACGCTGCGAACTTAGCTGAAGTCATAACGAAACTGTATGAGAAGCCAGCGGATGCTGCAGCCGCTGCGGAACAGGAACGTCAACAGCGCCGACGACGAGGAGGATTCGGAGGGCGCGGTCCATTCGGCGGAGGCGACACTGGCGGAAGGGATGATGCTGCTCAGGATGGTCAGGGAAGTCCCACCGAGGGGGGCGCTCTTCAACTTCTCGGCGAAGTCAAGGCGATTGCAGACGAAAATACTAATTCCCTGATTGTGTCCGCGAGTCAACATAATCTTGAGGTCATACGGAGATTAATCAGAGAGCTGGACACGCAACGTTTGTCACAACCGGAAACGCGAGTGTTCTCTCTAAAATATGGAGATGCCACCGAGATAGCCAACGAGCTAAACCAAGCTTTTTCCAGTGCAGCCCAAAACGTGTTTTCCGGCGGGGGGTTCCCTGGTTTTGGCGGATTCGGTGGTCGAGGTAGACGCTTTTCTCTTGAGCAACAGCAGCGATCCAGTGAACAAAGCGGTCAAGGGGTGCTCGGTTTACCGGAGTTGACAGCAGTTCCCGATGCGCGAACCAACTCGGTAATAGTGACAACAACAGCACAGCAAATGGAGTCCGTGGGGAAGCTCATTCAGCAGCTAGACAGAGACATTGCCGACTTTGCGGAGGATACTCGAGTTTTTGTCCTCGAACATGCCAACGCCGCGAATCTAGAAACAATACTCAATGAACTGCTTTCGACCGAACTCTTTGAACGTCAAGCCGCGAACCGTGCAAGTTTCGGAGGCGGATTTGGCGGTGGATTCGGTGGAGGGTTCGGAGGAAGATTTGGCGGTGGAGCATTCTCAACCGGTGCCCTCGGGTCAAGCGCGCAGACTGCCGATGCCGCACGGGGACTCACCGGCAACGTGAAAATTGTCGCAGATGAAGACACGAATTCTCTTCTCATCACCACGTTTGTACGAAACTTCCCTTCCGTTGAAAAACTTATTAAGCAACTTGACGTTCTGCTTCCCCAAGTGCTGATTGAGGCACAGATTATTGAGGTCACACTGGACGATGAAAGTGCTTTTGGGGTTGAATGGATGTGGGAACAGGGAACCACCATCAACGGGAGCACGTATCGTCAAGACGGCGCAACCGATTTTGGATTGGCTGATGAAATTTTCGGCCTGAAATACGGAATTCTATCCGACAAGCTAGACACCATGCTTCATGCTCTGAGGAAGGATACAAAGGTAAATATCCTCTCCACACCACGGATTATGACCAAGAATAACCAAGAGGCGATTATCAATGTTGGTCAAGAAGTACCGTTCTTGGTCAGCACGCAGGAAACTGCTACCGGAGGCGTCTTGACCAGCACAGACTTTCGGAATGTCGGCGTAATTCTCACCGTCACGCCGAGGATTAACAGATCGGGGACAGTCTCTCTCGACCTTAACCAACAGATTAACAGTCTCATTGAGTTTACACTGTTTGACGCCCCAATCATTTCGACGCGAGAGGCAACCGCCTCGGTCACAATTAACGACCGACAAACTATGGTTATCGGCGGGATGATAAAAGATGACAAGACCGAAACTGTTCACAAGATTCCATTCTTAGGTGACATTCCGTTGCTCGGCAGACTGTTTCGACGGACGGATACGCGTGTCGAGAAGACGGAATTAATGGTATTTATCACGCCGCATGTGGTTTACACCGATGAAGGGGCGGAGCGAGTGACGAAAGAACAGAGAGCCAAACTTCATTTGCAGAACAACAGATTAGACAAATGAAATCCGGGGGTTCATTCGCATTAACATCTCGTCTGGTTCTTTTCGAATGTTTAATCTCCGCTTAGAACCTGCTTGAATAATCGGTAGCAAAGCAACTTTGGCCATTTGTAGGAAGTTTTTTCGCGTTTTTATATTTGTCTTCTGCGTACCTGTGGAATCTCTATCGCACTCACTAAGGGATCACTATCGCCTTCGCTAATCGCGCAGTTGATCCCTCTGGGGCTTTTAGAGGCTGGTAAGATCTCTATCGCCCTCGTTGTTCACTCGGTTGATCGCACCCTACAAATGTACTTTTCAAACAAGCTCTTACCTCGACTTTGTACATTTGAGTAGTATAGCAGACGGTGTCAATCACACGTTCCGGAAAAGTGGGTGAAATATTAGCCATCTGGTCTTTTGGGTTGACCTGTTAAAAAGTCGGCAGCGGTTTCTAGTGCCATCACAGCGGGGCAAGATGGGATCTCTATCGCCCTCGTTAATCACTCGGTTGATCCCCGCCTACGGATTTGGTGTTTTATGGCTTTCCGTCCAACCCAATCGTTGTACATTTGTACAAAGTCGAGCTTACGGAATAAGGGGAACGCGGATAATAGGATCGAAACATAATAGGCAATGTGAATCAAGCGAAATTGTGTTTCCAACAAACCAAGATGCATACCTCGGAGACTTTAAGTCTTCACTGACTCAGGTCCCTAAAATATTTCGGGCACATACGTCTGATCAGACCTCGGAGGGCGGATATAATGTTGGTCAGACTGCAGAGACGGAAGTTCCATCGGTTCGAGCCGTAAATCCTCGTATGGAATCTGGCTCAACAGATGAGAAATACAGTTCAACCTTGCCCGCCGTTTATCGTGAGATTCAACCACGAACCATGGAGCTTGTTTAATATCTGTATACTTGAACATATCATCTTTCGCTCTTGAATAGTCAACCCACCTTTTGCGTGCCTCCAAGTCCATCTCGCTAATCTTCCACCGCTTGCTCGGATTTTCAATCCGATCCTGAAAACGGCGCGCCTGTTCCTCGGCATCCACGGATAGCCAATACTTTATCAGGACAATACCCGATCGTACCAACATCCGTTCAAACTCCGGGCACGAACGCAGGAATTCTTGATATTCTTCATCCGTACAGAAATTCATAACGCGTTCAACGCCAGCTCGGTTGTACCAGCTCCGGTCGAAGAGTACCATCTCTCCGGATGCTGGAAGATGGGTGACATATCGTTGAAAATACCACTGAGATTTTTCTCGTTCCGTTGGTGTTCCCAATGCGACGACACGACAGATACGGGGATTTAATGCCTCGGTAATCCGCTTGATGGTGCCTCCCTTTCCCGCAGTGTCGCGTCCTTCAAAAATTACGACAACTCTCAGCCCCTTGTTCTTAATGTGTTCTTGTAACTTGATTAACTCAAGTTGAAGCCTCGCCAACTCCTTGTCATAAAATTTTCGCTTTAGCTTCTTCTCATTCTGGACGGGATGTCCCCCCACTATATGGGTTCCCTCGTTTGCAGAGCGTTGCTTGTTTTTCGCGCCGCGCTTCTGTTCCTTATGCGATTGCGATTCCTTCACTTTTGACATTGTATTTACCTTTTTGAATTAACTCAGATGTTACAAGATGGGACACATACCCCGCGATTTTTTTGAGCTAAGCGGATTAGGTGGACACTCAAAAACTCCCCTAGGGATCAAGTACATAGTCTCTATTGGGCGGGGGAACCCCGTCCCTACGAAAATAGGGCTGTGAAAGATTTTCTTAGGCGGACAGATTAATGAATCAATGGGATTTACTCTCTAAGTTTGCAAGGAGACTAACAGTTTAAGACATTGTAACCGCGTGGATCGTGCACTAAAACGCTTAACTTGATCCCTATGGATGGACACTCAAAAACTCCCCTAGATTATCGACCATTAACAGATTCCTGTTCAACCCAAACTAAGACTGGTCGTATCAAGACCGTTGACAAAAACCGCACACTCATATAGAATCGCGTCGAATTCACCCAAGAGATTCCCATGACACTTTTAACCATCGTTCTTGTCCTTCTCTCCGCCTTTCTTCATGCGCTTTGGAATTTCTATGCAAAATCCAGCAAATCTACCCAGATTTTCTTCTTTTGGATAGGCATCTTCACGCTCTTTCTTACCCTTGTCGTGTTCGCGATTCGATTGCCCATTATCCCTTCACAAGTTTGGGTGTATGTTGTTCTATCCGGTCTAGTCCACTTCGGCTATTGGTTCGCCTTGAGTCGCGCCTATATGGCGGGCGATATCTCGTTCGTTTACCCAATCGCCCGCTCGGCTCCCGCATTTGTTCCGCTCTTTGCCCTGCTGTTTTTGGATGAATCAATTTCAACACGAGGCCTAGTCGGAATCGTCTGCGTGGTATCGGCGATCTATCTGTTCCAGCAACGCGGAAAAGAAACTTCGTACAAATCCCTCCTTCGGTACGCGCGCAAGCCGGATTCAATCTGGGCATTTTCGACACTTGGTACGGTCATCACATACTCTTTGATTGATAAGCAAGGAATGACGGCATTTCACGCACATTCCGATAAAGCGGCCGTTTGGAATGCTATGACCTACTATCTTGCCGAAGGATGTATTGCGCTAGTGTTGTACAATGCCTACATTTTACTTCAGTTTCGATGGAGACAAATCGCTGAAATTGGACGACGGGAGTGGAAGCAAGTAATTACGGCGGCAACATTGGCGATGGTATCGTACACACTGATTCTTTACCTCCTAATGACCGAAAAGGTCAGTTACATCGTTGCACTTCGACAATGCTCTGTCATCTTTGCCGTGCTGCTCGGCAGTTACAAGTTACACGAGTCTGGTTTGAGGCTGCGGTTAGCCGGGGCAGCCCTGATGGTGTTTGGCATGTTTTTAATTGCGATGGCGGAATAGAGAGGAAATCTCAAACAAACGGGACAACCGATTGTTGATTCATTGTGAGTGTTTTCTGACAATTTCTAAACAGACCCCTCGTCCGATGTTTTGGTTAGCGTCTCCGGTTCATCTGTATCTTCATCCGTCCCGTCGGGAGTTGTGACTTGCAGAAACAGGTCCTCCAAGTTCATCTCCGTCTCCGCTATAGTGCCGGAAAACGCCAAACCGCCTTCCGCCAAGACAATGGCATGAGTGCAAATGGGAGTAATCTCCCCAGGCCGGTTCGTGGCGGTTACAATGGTTTTTTCCATTGCCAACAGCTCCTGTATCAACGTACTCAGCTCTATCCGTCCACGCACGTCCAATCCGGAAAGCGGCTCATCAAACAGCCAGATTTCCGGGTCATGTAGAAATGTTTTGGCAAGACAGAGCCGCCGTTTCTCGCCCTGGGAAAGAGATGCGATCTTCCGATGGGCTATCGCGGAAATGTCCATCAGATTCAACACGTCTTCAATTGCGGTAGCACGTCCGCTTTTGTCCAAGTTGTAAGCCGCGGCAAAAAATTCGAGGTATTCAACCATCGAAAGGTGTGGGTAACCGTCGAAGGCTTCCGGAATATAGCCAATGAGGGGCCTTACTTCCCGAAGATTGGAAAATGCATCGTGCCCTGCAATTTTGACCGTGCCGCTAGTCGGTTTCGTCAAGGTAGCCAGAATTCTGAGCAGTAACGATTTACCAGAGCCGTTGGCACCCAATAGTGCAAGGTGCTCGCCGGAATCCACGCGAAACGTTAGGTCGGCAAAAATTGCGTTTCCTTCGACTGATTTGGCTAGGTTTTGTACTTCAATCACACCGTCAGGCTCCGAGCATGTTATGTTAATTGTGACGAAATGGATAATTGTCAATTATAAATTTGTAGTTGTTTATACCGTGCGCTGTCAGAAATTGCGCTTTTCAAGATTTAAGGCTTGCTTCGCCGATTGTAGAGACAGCACCAAGCGAACGAATATTGAATGGGGTAACGTCCGCAGTTTCCAGCTGTGGGATTCCTATCGCGCTCATTATTCATTCGCTTGATCCCTCTGGGCTACCAAGATTTAAATAGGTCGCGATTCGGAGATCGCTCCTACATTCCGCTCATGATGTAGGAACGGGAATTAAACTGCAGCACGACGAATCGACCTTCCCAAAGATGCACCGTTGATATTTTAGCAAAGACGGCGGAGTTTCGCAACTGCCCGCTATGTTTTTAATCATCCAAGCGTCGGTACTCATTAAAATAAACGTAAGAAGCTGTTTGAATAATAGGTGCCAATGCCATTTTTTGCCATTTGAGCAATGGTTTTTCATGTTTCTACCGTGACTTGTTGTACACCTGTCGCCCCGCTGGGGCTTAGGTCCGTAGGGTAGGGTTTCGATGTTACTACACACATAGGGATCAAGTTAAGCATCTTGTGGCGCGGGTTGCACACTTTCAATGCTTCAATCTGTTGATATTCGCGTAAACTTGGACGAAAGAATTCCTTTTAATTCATCAGTCAGTCCGACTAAGAAGATGTTCTATAGTGCCAGTTTTCGTAGGGGCGGGGATCAAGCGAATGGCTAATGAGCGCGATAGAGATCCCTCCCCCGCCCGATAGGGTCAAGAGTTAGTAATTTCACGAGGGAATACCCCTGCAATACGTAGTGAAATCTCTTAAATTGATCCCTATGGGGTTTCGATGTTACTACACACCTTCCGCCCCTCTGGGGCTTTTAGAGGCTGGTGCGCAGTGCGCACCCTACAAATGTACTTTTCAAACAGGCTCTAAGTGTTTAGTGGCTAGTGATTAGTGGTCAGTACAACTCCGGGAGCCATAGAACGGGCAATAAATTGCCCTACTACAAACCGGAAAAATGGGTATCCACACAAGGTGCGCCTAGAAAATGGCAAAAAAGACCGTCTAGATCCATAGTGCTCGACTCTAGAAATCAAGGGACTAAACAGTTATAAATAAACCGTGCCAAACTGAAGAAACTAAACGTGGAATTTCACTAAAATTATAGCGGATTGTTGAGTTCTTTTTTCGTGGTTAACCTTATGATTCCTGATGATGTGTACGTTCACAAAACTGTTGAGGGCGATGGGAGTGCATTCAACGAACTTGTGCAACGACACCATGCTAAAATTTACGGACTGGCTTGCCGCATGCTTGGTAATCCGGACGATGCATCCGACGCAACCCAAGAAACGTTTTTGGAAGCCTACAAATCGCTTCCATCCTTCCAGTTTCAATCGAAGTTTTCAACGTGGTTGTACCGAGTAGCAATCAATACGTGCCAACAGCACATTCGAAAGTCCGATTCCCGAGGACGCACATTGATGTCCTACTCGGATTACCTGCGAGAACAGACCCGTCAGTACGACTCAGATTTTCCGGAGCGGACGGTGTTGAAGAGCGAGCGCGACGGCTTAATACAAGCGGCGATCGACCAATTGCCGCCAAAGCAACGAGCCGTAGTTGTCCTATTTTATTCACAAAATATGAAATATCGTGAGATTGCGCTCGTCTTGGATTGTTCGGAAGGCACAGTGGCTTCACGCCTGAACACGGGAATAAGGAACCTTAAATCCATGCTGAAAGATTTGTAAAGGTGGTGACATATAGAAAGGAGGTACTATTTTGAATTGTGAAGATTTCATGACAACTATCAATGTGATTCGCTTAGGTTCGGAACTACAACTGCAAGAGAATGTTGAATTGAAACAGCACCTTGAGGCGTGCCCAAAGTGCAAAGCCGAGTATGATGAGATGCTGCATACAGCCGCGGTTCTTGAAAGCCTGCCAGATCCGGATCCGCCTCCTGATCTTGCTTTGAACATTCAGAAACAGATTGCCAAGGAGCACCGCCGCAGTCGTCTCGCTTTCTTTGCCAGTCCATTTGCGCGATTCCTTGCGGTTTTCAAGTTCAATCCTCACCCAGCATTAGTCAACTGTAGCGCGATGGCGTTCTACTTGGTGTTAACGGTCTTTCTGGTAAAACTCACATTTTTCAGTGAACCTGACAATTCGGCACATGTTTTGTCTCCTACCAAGACCGTGTGGAGGAGCGCGCACGTTGTCACAACATCGTGGGCGGCAATCAGAGGAATACCGGATCCAAGAGAGGAAACGGAGCCAGTGACATACGAGGAGGTGTTTATAAAAAAGCGATAGTTAATTATGTTCGTCGGCGCCTCATGATCAATGAAGTTTAAAAAATTAATTCGGTAATTTCTTGGTGAAGCCCGGTGCGGTTAGAAAGGATCTCGATCGCACCTGCGGGCCCTGGGGAAAATTGGAATTACCGACTTTAACAACGTAAGTTGCTACCTAATGAGAGAGAAACCGAGTTTTTGGTTCTCATTTGCTAAATTATGGGTAAATCGATCCCTTTTTCGTCAATCTCATGCTTCCACAAGGGAGAAAACTCGGTTTCTGCGCCCTGTCGTACAAAGGTGGCAACTTGGGTTAAATAATTGAACTTCATGTAGTAATGAAGATTGCATAAAATATCAACTTCCGAGGCGCCGTGCTTTCCCGCCCCGTTCAACACCCCAGCATTTAACGGAACACTCCTGCATTAACGGGGAATGCGCCTATGCCGCTTTGGGGGAGATTGTGTATCTCACTTCAGCACCCCGGCGTTGGCATATTTCTCGTCTGCACACACCAATTTGATTGACGCAGAAATTCCGGATATGCTAAGATAATGTTTTAGCGTTACGGAATAGGATCGGACTGTATTCACTTACTTATACTTTGCGTTGGGTATTACTGCGCTTTCTTTTCCAGTGATAATTGTTTCTAATAGGAAGCACCATTAGGTCGGGAATCGGAGTTCCCTCGTACAAGGGTCGCGACCTGGAGATCGCTCCTACAGAAGACGCAATTTCTGACAGTGCGGAGTATAAGAGTGCATTTGAAAACGGGGCGTCTACCGAAGTCCAAGAACAGCTTAGTCGGATTGTTGAAATTAGCCAGAGAAAACAAACATCGTTAGAATAAAAGGGAGACAACTGGATGCCGGAAATTGGAATACCTTACATGCTTGGCGGGATTGCCATCATCATAGTCTTAACGACCTCATTTCGTATTTTGAAAGAATATGAACGAGCGGTTGTTTTTCGCCTTGGGCGACTTAGTGGAACAAGAGGTCCCGGCTGGGTTTGGTTGATTCCATTCTGGATTGAGCGTATGCAGAAGGTTAGTCTGAGGGTGATAGTGCAGGATGTTACTCCTCAAGACGTAATCACGAAAGACAACGTCTCGGTGAGTGTGAATGCGGTGCTTTCTTTTCGAGTTGTGGATGCGGACAAAGCCGTAGTTGAAGTTGAAGATTTCGGGTTCGCCATCGCGCAGGTTGCACAGACGACGCTCCGGAGCGTGCTCGGCAGGGCTGAGTTGGATGATTTACTGTCTGAGCGGGAGAAGCTAAATCAAGACCTTGAGACAATCATTGGAGAACACTGTAAGCCATGGGGAGTCAAGGTATTTGCCATGGAGATTAAGCATGTTGACCTGCCATCCGAGATGCAGCGGGCAATGGCTAAACAGGCGGAGGCGGAAAGGGAGCGACGCGCCAAGGTCACGCATGCGGAAGGTGAATTGGAATCTGCCCATGCATTGACGGACGCGGCGACAATGTTGAGCGCAACGCCAACCGCCATCCAGTTACGATTTCTTCAAGCGCTGGTTGAGGTTTCCGCGGAGAAAAATTCAACTCTCGTGTTTCCAATTCCCATCGATCTCCTCACGCCGTTCCTAAAACAGGGAGATGGAAAGAGTTAAGTGGTTTATTTTCCAAAAAATATGGTAATTGTTTAGTCCATTGACTCCTTGCGGCGAATACAAGGCTCCCTTTATTCCACGACCGATGGTAATTTCTCTCACGTACCCAGCATGCGAGCGATATCCCTTGTAGGAGGGGCATCTTGCCCCGATGCAGGAGCGATTCTCTACCGAAAGTGGGTTTTCATTGCATCGTTGTTTAGGGACTTGATTTATCGTGAACGCGGAATATCGGGGCAAGATGCCCCTCCTACATGTAATCCAAGAATGCCCCGCTGCCGATAGTCAGACGCGATACACTGCCAAACTAATATTGCCACTCGTTTTGGCTGAACTAAACAGTTACAAAATATGGTTAGTGTTGGGTGCCGGTGCGGTTAGAAACCGCACCTACCGAGGTGGTAGAACGGGTTTATTTTGCCAGTCTCGTAAGCATTAAACACGTAGCGAATGAACCACTTAAGTGTTTCCCACAGGTCGAGCATGTTGTCTGCGAGGGACAAAATCATCCTCAAAGGTATTCGATTCCACGGTCACCACGGTACATCCGAGTCCGAGAGGCAAGTGGGTCAGAAATATGAGGTTGATGTCGAATTGGTATGCAGTTTGGTTACCGCCGGCAGGACGGATAACCTCGAACACACGGTTGACTATGCCGAGGTCGTAGACCTAATTGTCGAAACCGGAACGGAAAAATCGTTCCATTTAATAGAAGCCTTGGCTGAAAGGTCGGCGTCAAAGGTTTTGAATCGTTTCCCGGTTGACGAGGTCCGAATAACCGTTAAAAAACTGTCTCCTCCGATTAAGCATCCTCTTCCCTACGTGGCAGTCGAAATATGCCGAGGCAGTAGCAACCAAGATTAATCGGCGGTTCGTTAAGAATACGATTCTTCTATCCAGTCTAGCTGCTTCTACGTGAACGTCGATGTTTCCTACCTCGTAACTGTTTAGTCCATCGGTCTGGATTTGCCAATCCAGACCGAGCGGGGGCAGGGAACGCGCCGAGTAGGGAAGTACAATGCTAATTCCGACGAATCGAGGGCTTACATGCCCAGAACGGACGTGCGACGAATTGAATTGTAATACTACGAACCAAACGATGCACTAAACAGTTACCCTACCTCAAATAGGGACGCAGGTGAGTTAGCGTCCGCTCTGCAGCCCCGAGATTCTCTTCAATCACACGCCTTCCGATCAATCCCCTTCGCGTTCGCTCTTTCGGGTCGCTGAACAACTGTACGAGCGCGGATGCCATTTCAGTTGCATTATTGACTAATTGCGCCGCCCCTTCGTCCTGTAACAATCCCGCCTCGTATGCGTTATGGACGGTTGGCCCGAACAGTATGGGTTTCGCCATTGCCGCCGGCTCCATCACGTTATGAACACTTCCGTGGAAACTTCCGCCCACAAATACAACATCTCCCATCAAATACAGTTTTGCGAGCAATCCAACGGTGTCGATTATGATTACGTCGGTGTTTCGCAGATTAACCCCTTCCGTCAAATCCGAAAAGCAGGAATATGAGAAGCCTTGCAGATTTAAGATTTCTCGAATCTGGCGGATGCGATTTTCGGTTGGTTCGTGAGGAACAAGAATAAGATGGGGTCGAAGTTCGGAGGGACCCTGCTGCAGAAGCTTGTAAGCTTTTAACAGTACTCGCTCATCCTCCGAATACGTACTTCCGGCAATCAGAACTTGGCGGTTCAACGTAGACTGTCCGGGAAAGAACTCGGTGCCAGTTTCCACGGCGGCCGCTCGTTGGTAGACCCTGTCGAAACGTGTGTCGCCGGTTACCTCGATTTGAGCATCGGGCGGGCATATCTGACGGAATCGTTCCGCGTCCGGTTTCGAGATCGCACAATGAAGTGCAATATGCCGGTGCACACTCCTAGAAAACGGGCGCACGAGGTATGACATCCGCTTGGACTTTGCGTGCAGTGTCCCGGCAATAAGAATGATTGGCACCTTCTGACGGGCGGCCGACCACACGAGATTGGGCCAAATATCAAACTTTGAAAAGACTAGAAGCGTTGGCTTGATAATCTGGAGGAGTGCGCGCGCATTGCGCCGTGTGTCAAGCGGCAGGTAACCCGAAGCATCGCAGAAAGAATATCGCGCGACATTGGCATGTACGGACGGCGAGAAGTAGGTCAATACAATGCGAGAGTCATCTTTAATCGCCTCGATTATAGGTTTAGCTTGCTCAAATTCTCCAACCGAAGTGAAATGAAACCAGACCGTATGATCCGATTGCCGTGCCAAATTCAACTGGCTTTTCAGCGTTCTCAGCACGTCACGTCTACCTGCGATACCCTCTCGAACCTTACTGTCGAATTTGGCTGCGGTGTGGAAGCCGACGAATAGCGCCGGAACACCTATCGCGTTATAGAGTGATTCCCAAATCATATAGAATCTTCACGTATTCCATTGCGTGGGAAACCAAATAATTGTACCTTGTCATTTCGTGCTGTGTTTTCGAGGCACTTTATAGTGAGCCTAAAATTTTTTGCTGCAATGCGTCCTTCGCCATGACGCCAACAATTTGCTCGGCAACTTCACCATCTTTGAAAACGAGCAGTGTCGGGATGCTCCGAATGCCATATTTCATCGCTGTTTCGCGGTTGTTGTCCACATCCAACTTTCCAACAGAGAATTTTCCAGCATTCTCATCGGCTAGTTCTTCCAGTATTGGAGCAATCATCTTGCATGGGCCGCACCATTCCGCCCAAAAATCAACCACGGTCGGCGTATCGGAACTTATAACGCTTTCTTCAAAAGTTTCATCGGTAACTTCAAAAACGTTGCCAGCCATATTTTCTCTCCTTCGAGGTGATAATCCGTTTTCGTGCCACTCAAAACTACGTCTCTATTCCGCATCACGAAAAACGGGCAGTGTAGAATTTGCCTACTTGAATATTGCCAAAAACTGTGCAATATGATACCCTACAAATATACTAGAGTCAACCGCATTCCCTTCAGGGGAAACGCATCTAATTATTTAGGAGGTCTCATAGTGGGAGAGTGTACGATGAATGTTGGGTTTCACTCAAATTTTGGCACATTCAGGCAAAGTCGGCACTTGAAGACTTCTCTAAGATTAGCGATTATTAACGGAATCCCGTTCAACCCAACCTACGACCCCTACGAAAATTGTAACAAACTTAGCCGGCTGTTCATTTTTGGCGAGTGAAAAATTTAGATGTGTTTCCCTTGGCTTTCCTCTAAAGTAACACTCCACATTGCACTCCTCTGGAGTGCGGAAATTTGGACATATCGTATTCTATTGACATTTCGATCCTCTGGATCGAGGAAAGGGACTCCGACCAGAAAGTGTTACTTGCTGAATGAATTATTCCGACAGGATAATGGGGTGCTCTAAAGTAACACTCCACATTGCACAGGATCTACTATCGCACTCGCTATTCACTCGTTTGATCCTCTGGAGTGCGGAAATTTGGACATATCGTATTCTATTGACATTTCGATCCTCTGGATCGAGGAAAGGGACTCCGACCAGAACGTGTTGCTTGCTGAAAGAATTATTCCGTCAGGGATAATGGAGTGCTCTTAAGTAACACTCCACATTGCACTCCTCTGGAGTGCGGAAATTTGGACATATCGTATTCTATTGACATTTCGATCCTCTGGATCGAGGAAAGCGACTCCGACTAGAACGTGTTACTTGCTGAATGAATTATTCCCACAGGGATAATGGCGCGCTCTCAAGTAACATTCCACATTGCACTCCCCTAGAGTGCGGGACTCTGGACATGTCGCATTCAATTGACATTTCGATCCTCTGGATCGAGGAAAGAGACTCCGACTAGAACGTGTTGCTTGCTGAAAGAATTATTCCGACAGGGATAATGGGGTGTTCTCAAGAATCTGCCGATTACCTAGCGTGGAATAGCGCATGTGTGCCCAAAATCCGGCTTCGTTGGCTTTTGGCTTCAGCCTGAAGTGACAAGAAAAGGCGCGAAATGCCTAGAACAGACACCTGATTTTGATTTGAAGACTCGTACTGGAAGAGACTACCAAGTGTACGACTTAAGCGGAAAAATTGCCCTTGTCACCGGTGTTGGAGGGGAACACGGAATAGGGCGCGCTATCGCCATGAGACTTGCGGAGGATGGCGCAGACCTCGCTGTCAGCGACATCACAGAAGCGCCGTATGCCGACCGGGGATCAGACTGGAACGGATTGCCGCGGGTAGCCGATGAAATCCGTGCACTGGGGCGCAGGTCGATTGGAATTACGGCTGACGTTACTAACTCAGTTGAAGTCGAGAACATGGTCCGAGAGGTGATTGAAGAGTTCGGACGAATTGATATTCTAGTCAACAATGCCGGTGCACCGGCGGGCGTGGACCGCGTTCCCGTAACTGAACTGGAAGAGGCGGTCTGGGATCAGGTACAACTCGTCAATGTCAAAGGGACCTTTCTCTGTTGCAGAACAACTGCCCGACACATGATTGGCCGAGACGGAGGCGGCAAAATCATCAACATGTCGTCAAGATTGGGAAAATGCGGCAAAGCGAGGCATGCTGCCTACTGTGCTTCAAAGTTCGCCATTATCGGCTTCACACAGTCCTTGGCAATGGAGTTGGCAACTCACCGCATTAACGTCAACGCACTCTGTCCCGCCACGGTAGATACGGAGAGAATTGATGCCATTGCGAACGCTATCGTGCCCGGCACTTCAACAATCTCGGAGAAACGAAGGCAGATGCTTGAGAAGATAGCTTCGGATGTTCCCCTGGGTCGGATTACTCAAGGTTGCGATATTGCTCAAACCGCAGCATTCCTCGCCTCGTCCGAGTCGGACTATCTCACAGGGTTGGCGATTAGTGTTAGCGGCGGGTTGGAAATGGGATGAAACCGTTTAGTATACTTTTGCTCAATCTCATGTCCGTTTGACACAGAGCAGTCAACAGCAGTATTTATGGAAAGTGTTTAGTGGCTAGTGATTAGTGGATCTCTACCGCACTCACTATCCGTTCGCTTGCTGGTTAGTAAGAACCTTAAATTCAAAAGTAGGGCAATGAATGGGATCTCTATCAGGATTTACTATGGGAGTTCTATCGCATTCGCTATTCGCTCATTTGATCCTTCACTATTCGTTCAGTTGATCGCTCGCTATCCACTCGCTTGAGGGATCTCTATGGGAGCTCTATCGCATTCGTTATTCACTCATTTGATCACTCGTTATCCACTCGTTTGATCCTACTACGAACCTAAAAGTAGTGGTTAACGGCTAGCAATGGACTTCCACAAGGGGTGATCCTGCAAAAATATGGCGAAAGATTGCTTAAATCCAAAAGCGATTTCCCTGCACGCGCCCTAGAAATCAATAGACTAAACAGTTACTTTTTATGTTTTACGACGTTTCCGAAACCTTTCAGAGGCAACCAAGCCTTTCACTGTAGACAGCATGACTTGGGACAGTACCTAGCGCGCTGCAACGAATACTTCCCCACTCGTTCCGGGGTCGGAGCCACTGCTAAACTTTCAATTCCTACTTCCGTCAAAAAACACGGTTAAACGGACTCTGGAATTTGTCAACAAACTCAAGGAGGTGCTAATGATTAGACGGAGAACTTGGATCGCGCTTGCGATTGTACTGGTGTTTTCAATCCGGAGTGCGGACGCGGAGAATCCTGATATTGGAATTGATCTATCCAAACCCCTGACTCTGGAACAGTGCATTAAACTTGCACTTGAAGGGTCGTCCGATATGCGCAACGCTCGTCTGGAATTTGCCATCCAGGATCTCCGCGTTAAAAATGCACGAGCACAGTTTCTTCCCGAGGTTTCGCTTGGAGGGCGTTATGGAATTTCCGAAAGGGTTGATTTCGGCTTCAAGCGCGCAAATTATGATCTTGATATTTCGGGTAGATATACCCTCTGGGATCATGGTCAGAGAGGGGCAAACTACTCGCAAGCAAAGGAGAGACGTAACGCGACAGAAAATCGAAACGAACGGATTAAGCAGGCGCTTATTTTTCAAATTACACAAGCTTATTACGATGTGTTGAAGACCCAGGAGCTTGTCAAGGTAAGTAAAGAGATTTTGACGAGATCTCAAGAAAACACCGAAGCTACCAAGGTTCACGTTCAAGTCGGCAACCTGATTCCCGCCGATATCGCTACGTCTCAGGTGAGGGAAGCGAATGATGAATTAAGTCTCTTGAGCAACGAGAACGCTCTAGAAATCGCCACGGCGACCTTGCCGCGGTTGATGGGCTTGAAGCCGGACACTGTGATTACTCTTGCCGAAGACGCCGACTACTCGGAATATCTGGAGCAGGGCGCAATTGAAGTCACACAAATGGCGGTTGAAGAAGCCATTCAGTTGGCGTATGAAAACCGCGCGGAGTTCAAAGAACTCAACTCCCTACTGGTACAATTTGAAGCAGACATGAAACTTGCAAAATTGGGGCGATTGCCGCGGGTTGACGCGAACTTCAACTACGCCGTAAACCTTGATGACTACCTTCATGAGCGTGAGGATTTTAACCAGTTCCGAAGTTGGGATTTCACCACGCGACTGAATTTCCCCATCTTCGATGGCGGCGTAACCAAGCGGCGTATTCAAGAGGTCGAATTGTTGCTCCATCAAACACGCGAGGATGCCAAGGATTTGGAACGCTCTGTCGCACTGGAAGTTCGGCAAGCATTTCTTAATCTAAAGCGCGCGGAACGGGCGATAGATATTTCCGGTACCCAAGTCAAAAATGCGGAATCCAGCCTTGAGGTGATTCGTGGACGATTTCAGCAGGAGCTTGCATTTCTGCTAGAATTACTCGACGCGCAGACGGAGTATGCGCAAGCCTTGACCAATCAGGTTCGGTCATTTTATGATTACAAGATTGCTCAAAGTGCGTTGCAGCGTGCAATGGGAACGCTAAATTGAGATACAACAAGAAACGCATCATTATACTCTCATTAGTCGTTCTCTTGATTGCCACGGTTGCGATTGTCATCATAAAAATCAACGGGAATAAGGATGACGATGAGGAGAAAATGGAAGTTGTCCGGCGCGGCGAGTTCGTTGTCAAGTTGCGCGAGACTGGCAATCTTGAGGCTTTGCTTTCTGTAGAGGTGCGCTCAAATGTCGAGGGCGAAATTGAACAGATTTTTGTATCGGAGGGAGAGTTTGTTGAAGAAGGGCGAGAATTGCTCAAGATTGACGATGAGCAGATTTCCGAGCAGCGGAACCAGGCTGAGGCATACCGCAACGCACAAAAAGCACGTCACAAACAGGCGGAACTTCAGATTGAATTGACTACGAAACGGCAGACAAATGAAATTGCCCAGGCTGAGAATTCCGTAAGAATGTCGGAAGGACGTCTGGAAGCAATTAAAGCGGAAACACGTCAACGAATTACTGAAGCCGAAACTCGCATCTCGACAACACGCAACTATCTCGAACAAGACGACATCTCCCTGCGTCAGGCTCAGATTGCCTTAGAACAAGCACAACTCGCCTATCAACGCGCGCAAGCCGCTTCCGAATCCTCGAAGGTTAAGCTGGATACCGCTCAAGCAGAGTATGACCGAAACAAGGAGTTGTTTGAGAAACAGTTGGTATCTAGACGAACATTGGAGGAATCCGAAACGCGCCATGCGAATGCCCAATACGAATACGACACGGCAGAGAAAGATGTTCAGACACAATATCAGTCCGTCGAATCGCAGAAGCAGAATATCGAGGCGAGAGAAGAGGCAATCAAGAGCCGTAAATCAACACTGAAACAGCATGAACAGGGGCTTATTACTATCAAGGAGGCTGGGGCGGCACGAGAAAAGGAATATGTCGCCGGATTGGAGAATGCCCGCGAACAGCTTCTGAAAGTTCAGGAGACAGCCGATCCGGAGAAAGAATTAACGAGACACTCGAAAGTGAGCGCACGAGCTGATTTGCGCCAAGCTGAAAGCGCTCTCGCCGCGCAAGAGAAACGTCTAAGATGGACTACCGTCAAAGCGCCGATCTCTGGTACCGTCACGCGCATTTTCTTTGAGGAGGGGGAAATTGTTACCTCCGGACGGTCCGCGTTCTCGCGCGGCGAAGCCTTGATGACAATCGCAGATCTCTCCAAAATGATTGTCAAGACCCGAATCAACGAAGTCGAAATCTCAAAGGTGGAGGTTGGACAGGAAGCGGAAATTCGAGTTGAGACCTACACGGACCGAGTGTTTAGAGGACGTGTTAGCGAAATATCGCCGGGAGCAATCGTCCCTCAACAGGGCGTGGAAAACACCGTGATTACCTTCGAAGTAGATGTCGAAATACTTGAAGCGGCATCTCAGCTTCTTCCGGGCATGTCGGCGGACGTAGATATCATTGTTTTCAAGGGAGAGGATGTTCTCCAACTGCCCATCGAATCCGTTATCAATCCGGAGGTGTTGACCGTAAAAGCAACGGTGACGGGGAGCAACCTTAGGCGCCTTCGCCCAGATCAGGAACTCAAAATCCTAAACCTGATTGGTAAAGAGTTCGAAGGTAAAGTTGGCAAGATCCGATCAGATGCGTCGCCCGGGAATGTGGAGATTCTGCTTGATGGTACTCCCCGCGGATTACGAACGGGGCCCGCTGAAGTCAGCATACTCATTTCGGACACGAATCGAATCTCGAACATACAAGCGGAGATTGGCAGTACCAAGCAGTATTATGTACAACTTGATACAGGAACCAAAGAGTCCGAGCGGAAAAAGGGAAAAGACAAAGAGATGAAGGGGATAAAGACCAGAATAGAAGTTGGTCACCGCAACGACAGCCATTTTGAAATTGTTTCCGGCGTGGACGCGGGAGACCGAATCTTTGTCCCTTCCATGGAGCAGCTTACACGGCAGGATGAGAATTAGCATGCTGCGTTAACAGACGGGGTGTTATCGTGCTCATAGATGTTCGCAATCTTACAAAAATCTATCAAATGGGCGATGTCAAGGTGAATGCCCTCAGAGGGGTGACGTTTACCGCTGAATCCGGGGAATTCATCGCGATTATGGGGCCCTCTGGCTCGGGAAAATCCACGATGATGGACATTCTCGGATGCCTTGCACAGCCGACAGAAGGCGAATACTTCCTTGAAGGGGAAGAGGTAGGTCAATTAACGGATAATCGGCTTGCAGAGATTCGCAATCGGAAGATTGGATTTGTCTTTCAAACTTTCAACTTATTGCCTCGGACAAGTGCCCAGCATAATGTTGAGTTACCTCTCATTTACGCGGGGGTTGGACGCAAAGAGCGGAGAAACCGCGCGTTTGAAGCGCTTGAGGCGGTTGGATTGGCGGATCGTGTGCGGCACAAATCGACGGAACTGTCCGGAGGACAGATTCAACGCGTGGCTATTGCACGCGCACTGGTAACGGAACCGTCAATCATCTTCGCCGACGAGCCTACGGGAAATCTCGATACGAAATCGGGCGCCGAAATCATGTCTATTTTCCATCGACTTAATGAAAAAGGAAATACTATCATTATGGTAACGCACGAACTAGAGCTTGCCCAACATGCAAGTCGAGTGCTCCATATTCGAGACGGGTTGATTGAACGAGATGAGCGTCGGAATGAGAAGCTGCAAACTCCGGAGATCGAAGAGTGACATTCATGCAGTAATGCGAAGATACAGGATTGTCGTTTCCAGAATCGTTTGCATTCATATTTACACATAGTAATGAATTGAGAGCCTATATAAAAAATCCATAGTTTCAATGTCTATCAAGATTTAAGATTGAAGTCGCATTGACTCAGGAGCAGTATATGCCGGCATTTCCAGTCGCTATCACCCATTAATCCATTCGCATTCGTCTCCTACCCTCAAAATCAGATTGTAATTCCATCCAATACCGTTGACATACTAGATTTGCCATAACTATGGTAAACGTGATTCGGCGAAGCACCCAATTCTGTCGATTTCATCCTTTCCTTCATTTCCCACCTCGTCCGTTTTGCTTTAGAAATTCACACCTAATATTTACACACATTGTAGAATGTGAGTAAACCCAAGTTGCCTACTAGTATGCCACGCTCCGTATGTCATACACCATGTACAGATTACGGCACGGAGGAAAGATCTATAGCGAAGGCGATAGAGAGCCTTTCATAGCGTGTCTCGAATTAGATGTAATATTTAAATTTTGAATTTTCGAGGCTTCATGGCAAAGGGGACACACCTGTTTTTTTTCTCTACAACAGAACCTTTTGAGCTTTCCGAGGGTCTAATTAACGATTTTTCTTAATCCTTTGCGGTGGCGTTTGATTCGTTTTTCGATGTGGAGCATGTTATGTATTCAGCCGACGAACTGCTAGTTTCCCAAACACTCGCGGGTGACCGCGATGCCTTTGGAGTTCTCGTGCATAAGTATCAGGAAATGGTCTTCGCCTACGCTTTTCAGAAGTTGAGAAACGAGGTTGATGCGGAGGATGTCACGCAAGAAGTGTTCCTACGCGCATACCGCAATCTCTATTCACTGCGGCATCCACACAGATTCCGAAGTTGGCTGTATACAATCATGTCCAACGAATGCAACCGTTGGTTGGCTCGGGCAGCAAAAACACACCGGAGCGAAGTTCAACTGGCGCATGCGTCGGACGATGACTTTCGGGTTGAACCCGGACACACTGTTCCCACTGAGGGTTGGAAGGTGGACCTTGAGCAAGCAATCGCGGCGCTGTCCGACGAAAATCGGGTCGCCGTGTCAATGTTCTATATGGGCGATTGTACACTGAAGGAGATTTCAGACTTTCTCGGTGTCTCCGTGAACACCGTTAAGACCAAGTTGTATCGCGCGCGTCAACAACTCGGCAGATCACTTTCCGAGCGCTATGGAAAAGTGTTAAAGAGTCGCAAACTGAGGGGAGGGTTTCTCATGCAGATGATGGAGCAACTTCGTCATACACCGATGCCGACGATGGGGTTCGCGTGGAGCGGCGCAACCGTTGGCAAGACCGCATTCTCACTGATTACGGTATTGTGCATCTTGATTGGACTCGTTGGAGGGCGAGAAGAATCGCCACCCAACTTGTCTGTGAAACAAGCCCGGGTGGTGCAAGCAAATTCAGCCCGATGGCCCATTGAAGTCTCCTTTGTGACGCCCACAATTAGTGTATCACGCTCATCAATCACAGGCATTCCAGTTCCGACCGGAGAACGTCCGATAGATACTTCCGGTCGCCGTGCCTCAATGGAGCAAAGTAGTCGGTCAGATAAGCGTGGAATGGCATCCCCCGCCTATGGCGCAGGAACCCCCAATTCGCAATTCTCGGCGGCTAAGTGGGAGAACACCCGCGAAAAACTAACCTTTTCCGGACATGTTGTTGACAGTAACAATGAACCAATACCGGATGCCGAGATCTGGTACTCCGTAAAGCAAGAGCCGTCCCAGTCCGTCACCCGTACAGCGGCAGATGGGACATTCCGAGTTGAATTGTCCCGTCTCGACCTTGAGGGATGGGCGGATGTCTGGTGGGAGCATGTATATATTATCGCTACACACCCCGATTATGGCATAGGTTGGCGGAACTTCCCGCCAAGAAGTAGAAAGGATGTCGAGGTTCAACTCGACACGCCGGGGAGCATCTTCGGTACGATTATCAACGAAACGGGTGCCCCGATTCAGAACGTGAAGGTACAAATCAAATCTGTATTCAGTGGTACCTCTGTGCCGGGTTCCCCCGAACATCGTTTGATAACGGACATTTTTCCCTTTTCCCCTGCCATGACTGACGTACATGGCGAGTTTGTCTTCCGCAGATTGCCGCAAGCGGCTGCTATGAATCTTGAAATACAGGGTAAAGGATATGCAAAGGAAACGCGCTTCCGTGTGCCGGTCGGCACAGAACAGAATGAGTTTAGACTGAAACGTGAAGCGCGGATTGAGGGACATCTCAGCTACGCGAAGACCGGTGCGCCTGTCAAAAGTGCAACTGTCACTCTTGCCGGAATCCGCCCAACCGAAGGACGAGAACAGGCAAGTGTTGATACGAATGGGAATTTTTCGCTAAGCAACCTCTCTCCCGGTGTGTACAATCTCTATGTTGAGAAAGCGCCCAAAGGATGGACGGCTTCGACCAGCGCGCTCATCGAACTCGCTGAGGGACAGACCATGTCCGACATCGACCTGACATTAGTTCGGGGCGGCTTCATCACCGGACGTTTGACAGACCGCGACACAAACGAACCGATTGGCCCTCATTACATCGAAGTGTTTGACGCCGCGCGTCCGGAGATTCAAGTGAATGGTCACATTGTGTATACAAACAAATCAGGAACGTACCGCTTCCGCGCCGCACCTGGACCAGGAGTCGTCATTGCCACCGCACCGGAGAACTATCAGGATGTCGGACACATCAGAAAAGATGTTAACGTCGTGGAAGCTAGAAGTACGACAGTTAATTTTCAATTCTCAAAAGGTACGGAATTTGTTGGTCGGGTATTGACAGAGGCTGGCGAACCGGTGGAAGGCGCATGGATTACAGACATTTCCGACAGATTCGGGGGCATCGTGAAGCGCAGTAAATCTGATGAACGCGGAAAGTTTACGGTCCGTGGGCTACGCCTTGGGCAGAAACTCGCTTTAAAAGCCGAACATACCGGTCTGAAATTACGCGGAACTTCCGAAATGGAAGTCCGGTCGGGGGCACTCATTGAGATTCGGATGGAGCAATACGAACAAGTTAAGGTTTCCGGGCGAGTGGTGAGCGCAGGAGGTAGACCGATTTCGTCGGTAAACATTGAACTGATGCATTCTGACCCTCTCGAAGTAGACACGAGTTTCAGTTCAATCGTTGCCGTGACAGACGACGATGGGCGTTTCCGGGGGATTGAACTTATCGTCGGCGATGAATATACTATCTCTGCGAGTGCGGAAGGGTACCGCAAAACAGAAGCCGAGATGTTCACTGCGGCAGCCGAGATGACCCAAGTCGCTGATCTCGTCCTGCTGCCGGTTATCGGACGGTTTTTCATTGAAGGGCGCATCACGGACACCTCCGGCGAACCGGTGGTTGGCGCGCGAGTGAACACCATGCAAACTCAGCTCAGAGAAACACTTTCTGACGAGAACGGTGAATATCGGTTGAAAGACCTTTCGACTGCCGTTGTTATTCAACTACATATCTTCCATCCGCGGTATGCATCCCATCATTTTAAACTCTTGAAAACAAACCGGCGTCACGACCTTGTGTTGGTCAAGGCGGAGGGATACATCGCAGGGAAGGTCGTGGATACCGATGGCAATCCGATAGAATGGGCGTGGGTAAATGTAAAAGCCGAAGAAGACTCCTCAGGCTATGTCTACTCACCCGTTCGCACCAACGTTCAGGGTGAGTTTGAGTTAAAGCACATCAAAGATTCGATTGTATCAATTTATGTCAGGGATGACCGTAATAACAGGACTTTTGAGGGTATCGCGGTGAACCAACGGGATGTGGTCTTGACATTGACGCCTCCCGAATCGAAGTCTGAGCCGACACCAGAGCAGTTAACACGCCGGAAAACGCAGCGTGCATACATCCAAGGTGCCGGGGAACGGTTCAAGAGCTTGATTAACCAAGCTGCACAGGAATTGGCGGTGGGTGAGTGGCTGACTGGTCGGCCCGTCTCCGTTGGCGATTTGAAGGGGAAGACGATTGTACTATATTTCTGGGACGTGAAGCATTCTGAAGGCGTTAGTGAGGCACGCCTCCTGAACCTGTTGCAGGAGGTCTACGGAGAACAAGAACTTGCCTGCGTCGCCATCTGTCCCTCCGACGCCGAGACCGAGACAATTAAACAGTACCTTGCCGAATATTCGCTTGACTACTCAATCGGCTTGGACAGTCCAACAGATGTTGTGGGAGCGAAAGGTCGAACTTTCGACTACTACGCCGTTGGCTGGGGGTCTTCGATTGTTCTGATCAACAGTAAGGGAGAGATTTCCGGGCGCACATGGGCTGGTAAACTCGAAGATCAAATTCAGATTCTGCTTGCGGATTGATCAGCCGCGCGTTGTCCATTGTCCACCGGCGAAGTTATCGGGGTCAGAGCCGATATTGTGGAGAATAGCGCTACCTGACGCAAGTTGTCATTTGAATGAAGATTCTTTGCGGCTGTCTTCAATAAAAGATGTAAATGTACGCCAAAACGCAGAAAAATCGATTTCTTTAATTGGGGTTCTTAGTTGCAATGACTGTAGTTCTTAAGAGCCTGTTTGCAAAATACAGTTTGTAGGGTGCGCACTGCGCACCTGCCTTTGAGAGAGCAGCGAGCGACAGGCTGTATTCACTAGAAATCGCTAGAGACTTTTTCAATGGTCACCAAAAAGACCAAATGGTTAAAATCTTTCCCGTTTTTCTCCAACGCTTGGTTGCCACCATCTGTCATACCGCTTAAATGTACAAAGTTGAGCCAATGACTGCTTCCCTCTGTGGAGGAAATTCCAATGAAATGGTTACCGATAGTTTTTCTAATGGCAGTATCACCTGTTATGGCGGCATATTCCGGTACGTTCCGAGATGACTTCAGTGATGGAAACCTTGAGGGCTGGCATATCGGTACGCCCGCGTTCGCACGTTTTCCACACCCACACCGTTTAAAGATCGAAAATGGATATTTAGTGATGGACTCATTTAATGAACAAAGGTTAAAAACTATATCCTTGGAATTAAGGCCGGGCAATGGGAAAAAATGGGAGAAATGGGATTCTTATACACTAACCTGTCGAGTTAGATTTACAGTAATTCCACAGGAGGGGCCGCCCGGATCTCTTCACATTGATGTTAGAATAAGCGAGGGAGGCAAGGTTCAAAAAGGCTTCCAAATTTTTACTCTGGTTAACTTCCAATCAATGTGGATTCGGCTGCGTACCCAACTGATAGACATCAAAACTTTCCAACCACATGAACGCGCCCTTGACGAAGATGTGACTGTCCCCATAGTCATGCACACCCGTGCGGCGCTCTCACGCGAAGACTTCGAACGACCACCAATAGAACTAAATCGATGGATTCCGATCGAAATCGTGGCTGAGAAGGGCCTTTTTGAGTTTCATTTCGACGGCAATCTCGTAGCCCGGTATAGAGATGAAAAGGCAGGCCCTGGCACCGTGAGATTTAGGACGCATTCTAGAATGCTTGCTCATCTTGATGACGTTAGCATTAGTGGGCCACGGATTCCAAATATTGGCGGTCCACATCGTGTTGCACCTGAAGCGCGTCTGGCTACGACGTGGGGGGAAATAAAAGATTCGTCGCGAAGATAATTTTCTCTCTTTAAAGCACAAGGAGGAACGCTCATGAGACGGTTACTGATAGCTGTGACACTAGCTGTATCACCTGTTATGGCGGCATATTCCGGTACGTTCCGAGATGACTTCAGTGATGGAAACCTTGAGGGCTGGCATATCGGTGCGCCCCCGGGCGCACATTTTCCATACCACGGGTTAAAGATTGAAAATGGATATTTAGTGATGGACTCATTTTTTGTTGATGAGCCAAGGTTAAGACTTATAACCTTGGAATTAAGGCCGGGCAATGGGAAAAAATGGGAGAAATGGGATTCTTATACACTAACCTGTCGAGTTAGATTTACAGTAATTCCACAGGAGGGGCCGCCCGGAACTTTTTACATTGATGTTAGAAGAAGCGTGGGAGACAAGGTTCAAAAAGGCTTCCAAATTTTTACTCTGGTTAACTACCAAATAATGTGGATTCAGCTGCGTGACCAGCTGATAAGGATCGGAACTTTCCAACCACATGAACGCGCCCTTGACGAAGATGTGACTGTCCCCATGGTTCGGCACACCCGCGTGGAGCTCTCACGCGAAGACCTTGGACGACCACCAATAGAACTAAATCGGTGGATTCCGATCGAAATCGTGGCTGAGAAGGACCTTTTTGAGTTTCATTTCGACGGCAATCTCGTAGCCCGGTATAGAGATGAAAAGGCAGGCCCTGGCACCGTGAGATTTAGGATGCATTTTGGAATGCTTGCTCATCTTGATGACGTTAGCATTAGTGGACCACGGATTCCAAATATTGGCGGTCCACATCGTGTTGCACCTGAAGCGCGTCTGGCTACGACGTGGGGGGAAATAAAAGATTCGCCGCGAAGATAATTTTCCTTGGGACCAAACGATTCCATCTTGATATGGCAATCAAGATTCGTTAGTCAGCTTTTGGGGTAATTACTTCCTAAGTTTCGAACTGACGGCACATCGGTTATATTATAATGCAAGTAAACTGGTTACGCTTGTTCTGTGTTTTCTCGGCTGGCATTTTCCTCATATCAGTCGTTGCTTATGTGTGGGTAGAGTGGTCAATATCGACACATACCACCAAAAACACGATGTCGGGGGTATCCGAACATGCTGACGCTCCAAGAATTCCCAAAACTTGGTCCCGTACGTCATTCACTGCCAAGGAAACCCGTATACAGCAGAAAAGCGGGGATACTGGAGATAAGTGGTCGTTTGAACAGGGCTTGACCGACTCGTTTGACGAACAAGGGTTAGCCCAATCTGAGTTTCAAGAGGATTCCTCGCAGCCGGAGGAGCAAATGGAATCGGGGCACGAAAGCTCGGAGGCGGATGAGACCAAACCGTCAGAGCGCGAAATCCGCATCGCCGAAATAAAGAAACGCATTGGCTGGCTCCGCGAGCAGATTGAACAGTTGGAAGAAGAAGCCGCTCTGCCTCCTCGCTATTCGCCTGGTCAGGAACCGACCTCGCAAACGCCCGAAGAGATGGAGCGAGATAGAAAAATCGATACCCGGCGTCGAGAACTGCGACTGCAATCTGCCGAACTTGGCAAAGAGGAATTCTATCTGAGCCGTGAATTAAAGGCATTGCAAAAAGAACGTTAGAGCCTGTTTGAAAAGTCATTTGATTCGGTTTCGCATCAAGTAAATGGAAGCGATGTACACCATAGTTTCAGCAGTCTTGGGATAGCGTTCATAGTCCAAAGTTAATCGACGAAATCAACCAAGCCAAGAAAATTTGCATTCAACAATCCATCGTAAGGGGACAACTTCAAACCCCTGCTGCCCTAGCGCAGATGCAATCTCCAGTTGACACTGATGAGCAAAATATAACCAATCTTCTAATTCTCCGCGATAGGCAGCATCGGCACACACCAATTGAATTGTTATGTACCAGTCAAGCTCATCTTCCGCATAATAGACTTGTGCAATCTCGAATTTTCACATACCAAATCTTGGGGTATAAATTCACAAACGAGCAAAAATCACCTAAGTACCACCGTGAGTCCGATTGATTGAACGATTTTGCCCTTCCATCATTAACTTCATTTTACCAAGTAACACACCACATGGCACTCCTCTGGAGCGCGGGACTCTGGACATTTCGCATTCTATTGACATTTCGATCCTCTGGATCGAGGAAAGGGACTCCGACTAGTAAGTGTTACTTGCGGAAAGAATTATTCCGCCAGGGATAATAGGGTGCTACCAATAAATCCTGTAAACCCGAAAAATAGGTACGGAGAGTAAGTTAGTTGCAATGACTGTAGTTCTTAAAGGATATCACTCCGGAGCCAATTCTTGTGTCGATTTTCTTCATCGAAATAATGGAATGATAATTGCTAGTTTTTGGCATAAATGCCAATGCTGGTTTGTGAGGCCTAAAGGATGAAACATAGTGTAACGTTCGTATGTTGCTTGGCATTTCTAGTAGCTCCGTCGATTGGCTCAGGCGTAGAACGTCCGGAATTGTTGGGAAATCATCTCAGACTGAATACAGGTGAATACCTTTACGCTGAGGATGATCCTTCACTGGATTTCCGGTTGCGCAATAACTTCGCTGTCCAATTTTGGTTTAAGCTTGAGTCCGTCCCCGAGATTCCATCAGGACAGAGAGTGCTTCTTCTCAAACCGGGGAGTTATGCTTTCGTCATCCTTACCGAGGTAGTAATTGAAAACAAAGACGGAGTTCAATTGAAGCGGAATATTCCTGCCTTGTACATCATGTCAAGAACGGAGGAGGGCGGAGGTTTTGATGTTGGCGTTCTCGGTGGTATTAAACCAGGCGAATGGCACCACTTCGCCTTTGAAACCTGGCTTGAGGGACGTGTCCGTCGTTCTTTTGTCTACTATGACGACAATCATCCCCATGACCTAAATCTGCCAAACGGGATTTGGTGCAATGACACCGATAACCGATTCTACATCGGCTATGTGCCAAATGAAGCGTTAGACGGTTTTGAATACACTGTGCAACGATATGGTCCGTTTATCTCAGGTCCAATTTATGTGGATGAAGTTGAGTTATCCCTTCCACCAGTTGGAAAACCTCGGCTGAATGTCCGTTCTACACCGAATCCAAGGACAATGGCATTATGGCACTTCAGCGAAGGACCGGATGCGTCGAAGTACGTTGACAGTGCGGGAGACAATACCCTATTTCGACGCCCACTTTCCGTGCGAGAAAATCGAGCGCTGGCTACGACTTGGGGAGGGTTGAAATCCCTCGGGTTTTGACGCCGCTTGTCCTTTTCACATCAATCCAATTTATCCTCGTACGTCCACCTTCCCATCGATATGAGACATTCAGGATTTCTTCGTGAGCATGCTCAACTTGAAAAACCTGCACCAAGATGTCCATTTCATTTACGAATTCTGCACGAATACGTTCAGATTTGTGGAATCTCCTTGGTTGAATCCTGATTGCAAACGTTCCTGCAGATATGGCATAATAGTTGCTCATAGCCTTTGGTGATGGGGTTAGTGCTCCGTCTGAATTCCCAATCTTGTTTTAATTCATTGACTTTTCCAGCACTGAAGAAATGACAAAAAGAGTTGCAAATAACCTTTGACTGCTATTGAACCGTTCTGTTTCGGATGGATTAGCTTGTACGTTCAAAAAGGGGGCATCATGAAGAAGATACTTGTGCTACCGGCTCTTTTCGTCGCTTTATCATTAAACACGTTCGCAGAAGTTGATTTGCCGGAAGGCGCGACTGAGCGAATCGGCAAAGGCGCGATATGGGAGATGGCGTATTCGCCGGATGGAACACGACTTGCGGTTGCAAGTTCCATTGGCGTTTGGCTGTATGATGCACAGACCGGCGCCGAGCTCAATTTACTTACCGGACACGCCTACGCGGCTACTAGCATAGCGTTCAGCCCTGACGGTCAAACGCTGGCTACGGGAGGGGACTGGCCTGACAGGACTATTCGTCTGTGGAACGCGGCAACGGGTGTGCATACACGGACGCTTGACGTGAGTGAATTTAGCGGCGGTAGTTTAGCGTTCAGTCCTGACGGGAAGACGCTTGCGGGCGAAACCTACAACAAGAAGGTTCGCCTCTGGAATGGGGAGACGGGAGCTCACATCCTGACACTGGAGGGGCATACGTCCAGCATTACAAGCGTGGCGATCAGTCCGGATGGCAGAACACTCGCGTCAGGCAGCCAGGACGATACTGTCCGTGTGTGGGACATAGGCGCGGGGACGCAGAAATATAAACTTACCGCACATAAGAACAACGTCACTGGTGTAGCGTTCAGCCCGGACGGACGTATGTTGGCTAGTAGCAGTTATGACGGTCGTGTGCGCTTATGGGATTCGGCGACGGGTGATCTCCAGAGATCTCTTGGATGGCATGTCGGCGCAATCTATTGTTTGGCGTTCAATTCGGATGGCAGGACGCTTGCCAGCGGAGGTGAAGACGGTTCCATCCGTCTTTGGGATGTGATGACAGGCGGCATCAAGCTAACGATTGAAGGGCATTCGTCTTGGGTCAGGAGCCTCGCTTTCAGCCCGGACGGTCAAACGCTTGCCAGTGGGAGTTGGGACTATACTATTCGCATGTGGGATACAGAAACGGGAAATCCTGAGCGAACGATTGATGGACACACGGGGGTAGTCTGGAGTATCGCCTTCAGTCCGGATGGTCAAATGCTTGCGACTGGAAACGGCAATCCGTTTCCGTGGGCAGCAAATAACCAGATTCGCATTCTGGATGCGCTGACAGGCGAAGTCGAACGAACTCTCACAACGCTACGTATGTCTTGGGTGCAACGCGTGGCTTTCAGTCCGGACGGGCTGACGATTGCCAGTAGCGGTGGGCGTGATATACAACTTTGGGATGTAGTGACGGGAGAGCAGAAACAAACTCTAAAGGGGCATAGAAGCTCGGCCTATGGATTAGCGTTCAGTCCCGATGGTCAAACAATCGCCACTGGGGGCGATGATAGAACGGTGCGATTGTGGAATGCCGAGACTGGCAATCCCGAGCGAAAACTTGAAGGGCACACGGCAGCAGTCAAGACTGTGGCATTCAGCCCGGATGGTCGGATGCTCGCTAGCGGCGGCGGTGGCATCAGTCTGTGGGATGTGGCGACAGGCGATCGACTACAGACACTGCACGGGCATAAAAAATGGGTTAATAGCGTGGCATTCAGCCCAGATAGCCGCGTGCTTGCTAGTGGCGGTGATGATACTACGGCTCGCTTGTGGGATGTGCCGACTGGCAAACACCTCCACACCCTTGAAGAGACTGGTTCCAGAATTAGGTCTGCGGTTTTGTCCGTGGACTTCAGTCCGGATGGTCGGACACTTGCTAGTACGAATTGGCGTGAGATACGACTGTGGGATGTTAGGACTGGCGGGATTAAGCGAATACTGGAAGGGCATACGGATTGGGTCAACGGCGCAGCGTTCAGCCCGGATGGGCGTACCCTTGCGAGTGCTAGTGAAGATGGCACCGTTCTCCTGTGGAAGTTTGACCCTACGGTCAACGTCAACGCCACTGCAAACATTTCTCCCACTTCGATACGGCCGCCCGCTCTCGGTGCTCAGTTCGTCGTAGCACTCACCGCTGGGGAAACCGAGAACACGGCAGGTTTTCAAGCCACTCTTCAGTTCGATCCAACGGCAGTCCGCTTTGTCGAGAATGCTAATGGCGACTACTTCCCTGGCGAAGCCTTTGCCGCGCAACCGGTTTCTGAAGAAGACCGTGTTACAGTGGCAGTGACCTCCCTTGCCGGTGTAAGTGCCGGAGAAGGAACGCTCGTCACCTTCACTTTTGAAGTTATCGCTTTCAAGGAATCTAGCCTGACACTATCTGAAATGGTTTTAGTGTCTCCCGATGGCGAACGTTATTTTCCTCGCATTGAAAACGAGCAGGTGCTTGTGGAACTGCGGGAAACGACAGGAATCGTAGGCGACGTTAATCGCGACGGCGAGGTGAACCACCACGATCTCATACTCGTGGGGTCAAACTTGGGACAAACGGGGCAAAATGACGCCGATGTCAATAACGACGGGATTGTCGATATCGTTGATTTAGTCAAGGTAGCCGGCGCCTTTGGGAATGCAGTAGCTGCGCCTTCCGTGTCCTCAGATATTTTGTCAAGCCTTTCTGCAGCCGACCTGAAACATTGGCTTGACTTATCGACGGGTGTAGATTTGGCGGATGAATCGTTGCAACGGGGGGTTCGCGTGCTAGAAAATCTGCTAGCAGCCATGACTCCGCAGGAGACGGCATTACTGGCAAATTACCCGAATCCTTTCAACCCGGAAACATGGATTCCGTATCATCTCGCCGGCGATTCCAATGTCATGATTACGATTTACAATGTACACGGCATGTTGGTGCGCCGGCTAGACTTGGGGCATCAGCAAGCGGGGTTTTACGCTGATAAAGGGCTTGCGGCATATTGGGATGGTCGAAGTATGAACGGCGAGCCGGTCGCGAGCGGCACGTATTTCTATCAACTCCATGCAGAGGACTTCTCGGCGGTGCGGCGGATGGTAATTGTGAAGTAACACAATTTCGCCAAGGATTCCGTAGAGTGCGACACGAGGATTTCTGAGCCATTTTGTCAGGCTGAAGGATTGGGGTTGCGGTAGGTCAACGAAAACGGTATAGTAAAAATGCAAGTGTTTAGTGGCTAGTGATTAGTGGATCTCTACGGGAACTCTATCGCCTTCACTATCCGTTCAGTTGATCACTCGCTATCCGTTCGCTTGCTGGTCAGTAAAACCCCAGAGCCATAGGACGGGCAATGAAGAGGGATCTCTATGGCAACTCTATCGCCTTCACTATCCGTTCAGTTGATCACTCGCTATCCGTTCGCTTGCTGGTCAGTAAAACCCCAGAGCCATAGGACGGGCAATGAAGAGGGATCTCTATGGCAACTCTATCGCATTCGTTATTCGCTCATTTGATCCTACTACAAATCGGAAAAATGAGCACCCACACGAAATCAGCCTAGAAAATGGGAAAAAAGCAGTCTAGATTCATAGTGCTCGACTCCAGAAACCACGGGACTAAACAGTTACGTAAAAATATTATACCCGATTCCGTCTTACAATGGCTTGAAGTTGCCAAGCGCTGTTGAACTAAATGGAAATGCTCGGTGCATCTATCAGTTACTATCAGAAGTAATTCGGTCTAACTATGACGCATGTAAAAGTGACAACCCCTGCCCGTCTTCACTTCGGGCTAATTGATCTCAACGGTGTATTGGGCAGGATTGATGGTGGAATTGGAGTCACGATTAGCGATCCGACCTTCGAGTTAATCGCTAAACCTTCACACCGAATTGAAGTCGAGTCTTGGCAATATCGGGAACGGGCAAACGCCATACTTGAGCGCCTTCAGACGAGATTCAACTTTCCGGGTTTGCACGTCGAGTTTTTATCCGAAATTCCCGCGCATTCAGGCTTTGGATCGGGGACGCAGCTTGCGCTTGCACTCGGTCAAGCTGTCAATACTCTCTACGACCTTAAACTCAGCATCCCGGAACTTGCGTTCGCCGCCGCTCGCGGCGGAACATCCGGAATAGGCGTTGCGGCGTTTGAACGTGGCGGATTCGTCCTTGACGGCGGTCATCCCTTCCCCGATCAGAAATCCTCTTTTCTCCCCTCCTCGGCTGTCGGCAATGTTCCGCCGCCGCCCGTTCTTCTTCGATACCCCTTCCCAAATTGGGATTTACTAATCGTTAGTCCGACCTGCAAACATATCTCGGGTAAAGCAGAGATTAATCCGTTTCAGACGTTATGCCCCCAACCGCAATCAACGGCAGAGCGGCTTTCACACATCATCTTGATGAAACTCTTGCCGGCAATTTGTGAAGAGAACCTCCACGCCTTCGGGGATGCGATTAATCGCATCCAGACCTTCGGTTGGAAAAAAGTTGAGATTGATGCCCAGCGTGGCGTACTTCAACAAACACTCGACTTTCTCCGAGAAAGTGGCGCAATCGGCGCCGGAGTCAGCAGTTGGGGTCCCGCGATTTTCGCCGTAGGCGAGAATCTCTCTGCCTTGCATCGGAAGACCGAAGCTTTTCTTGACTCGTTGCCAGACGGCGGCAGTTGTTTTCTCACACAGCCGAACAACCTCGGCGCCCGAGTGGAGTTGCTTTAACTTGCCGTTCAGTTGTGTTACACGTTTCCAACGTTTATCCCCATAGGAATCAAGTTAAGCGTTTTGAGTCGCAAGTCACGCGGTTTCTAATGTCTTAAACTGTTAACCTCCATTTAGACATGGCCGATGGAATACCAACCCATTCGTTGATGGGTGCACCACAGAAGATGACTCATCACGCTAATTTCCGTGGGGACCGGTGCGGTTGGAAACCGCACCTACCGTATGGGGTGAGATTGAGATTTACTCCTCGCCCAATGGGGACTAAGTTAAGGGTTTTGCGGCGAAGAACTCACCGATACTAGACGAACTCCCTTAACTTGATCCGTATGCGCGTTTTCAGCTTTTGTTACTAGTCTAAATGGTCTGTAGCAGCGTATAGCCGAATCTGACTGCCGTTTCGGTTTCGCAAACAGAGAATAACTTCGTTTCTATCATCGTTATCCGCATCATCAATCTTCAAGTCGACGATTTTCCCATCAATTAGCGGACTTCTCCAAGCGATGGTATATAGTCCCTGTCTGCTCTCAAGAATTACAAACTGATCCTGGGGTTCACCGTTCCCGACCCCCGCCGGGGTATTTACGCTCGTAGCAATTTCAAATGCGGCATCGCCATCCAAATCCCCGACCGCAACCCCTTCTCCAAACAGTGGCGGCGTTTGCCAAAGAAGCCGAGCTACTCGAGGATCGATATAATATGCCCGAAGATTGCCGTCAGAATCTATCAGAACAATCTCGCCGCTACGGTCTGCCGCGTTTGCGTTAAGTATACGAGGGGCAATTGAATGATAGTTGACGCGCAAGCCGGACGGTTGTGTGCCTTGAGCGCCTTTCACGTTTCTGACTAAGAAGACCGTCGAATCTGCCGTGTAATTGGACGAATTCGCGGCAACCTTTGCTCCAAGGAAAAAATCCGCGCCATGGGCGACTAACATCGGCGAATGTTTTGAGACTGACGCTTGGCTGTCCTCTATCCACTCGACTCGCCAAGTAATATCCGGCGGCGAACCAATATAAAGTTCGTCCCGATCGTTTTGATCCTGATCCGCCGAGAGCATCGTCCGACGCTCCCGGTCCGTGATGGGTGATTCGTCTTCTTGATACTGTATGTCCTCTAGATTGGTTCTCGTGTCGAAACCGGCACCATTCCACCGTAACGTCTTTACCTGTTTAGCCTCCGCTAAAATTAGTTCATTATAGCCATCACCATTGACATCCGCTACATCAAGGGCAAGCACCGCCAATTTTCTGTCCGGCAAGCCTTTCCATTTCAGGTGGTATGGATTATCATCCGCGTGAAGTGCCCCCGCCCCTGAAAACGTGAATGACGGGGAAAGGGTGAACTGCAATTCGGCAGCATGTTTGAGATATCCTGTGGCGGTGTCCCATAGAAATAGTGTCCCATGAGCGGGTAGGTGTGAGCGCTTCTGCACTATCCGGCCAGTCAGTAGTTGATCGCACCGAAGGATTCTCCCATACTTCTTTGTCTGTGGAATCGATAATAGTCCATTGTCCGTGGGAAAATCGCGCCAATCAATTGCGTCTATACCGATGAAGCGGTCACCGGCATGGACAAGCAGCCGTGCGGCGAGCATGCGTGTGAGGATATCGCAAGCCACGTTGAGGCTCGCTTGGTTGGAGGTTAGTGGGATAAGTCCGACAGATGCATCGTCTTGCGGGAGTTGCTCGCTTATCTCGTCCATAGCTTGGCGAATCGCAAGGTTTGGATTCGTCGTCTTGGCGACAGAAATCTCTACTAGAAGACACCCTGCTATCAATGTAAGAATGAGGAGGGGATGTTGTTTCATAACAATTAAAGTAAGTGTTTAGTGGCTAGTGGATCTCTATGGGAACTCTATTGCGCTCAGTATTCATTCGTTTGAGGGAACTCTATCGCCCTCCTTAATAAGTCGGTTGAGGGATTTACTATCGCACTCGCTATTCGCTCGCTTGATCCTTCTGTTGAGTAAAATTGCGTTTGTTTTCTCGACAATTATGGTTTCTAATACGACGTACGCGGCACCAGCAGGTTGCGAGCCGGAGATGGTATCTCTATGGTCGTACAAAGGCATTCACAATCAAACAGATCGTGGTACGAAAATCTACGATCTCACTTGATCGTGGCTGCTACTTCACCAGACGCTCGAAAACACGCAATTCCCGGCAACGTACATATACATTGCGTTTTCGTTTATTGTCCCGCTCATGGTTCGGGCTAGAAGCCCGACCTATCAGAAGAGGAGACAAATTGGGTTAACCGGATTGCTCTACAGGGGAAACGCATCTAATTATAGAGGATGTCTCATGGTGGAAGAATGTACGAATAATGTTGGGTTTCACTCAAATTTGACACGTATAGACAAAGTGGACACTCGAAAACTCATCTAAGATTGACGATTATTAACGGAATCCCGTTCAACCCAACCTACGACCCTTAAGAAAATTATCACAAACGTCGCCTGATTTTCTTATTTGTCAGGCAGAAAATTTAGATGCGTTTCCCCTAGATTGCTCAAAAGTTTAGCTTGACAAATTTTAAGCGTTATGTGAATATAAGGCGTTGTTGCTTAGTGCACAAGAAATCAACTCTTTCGAGGGTCGTTACTTAGATGTCAATACCGAATCATTATCAGACATTGGAAGTTGATCGACAGGCGACGCCGGGGACGATTAAGCAGGCGTTCCGTCGGCTGGCGAAAGAATATCATCCGGACAAAAATCCGACACGTGAGAAATTTGCCGAAAAGATGTTCCGTGAGATTTCTATCGCTTACGATGTCCTGCGTGACCCGAAGGAGAGGTTCAAATACGATTTAACACTAAATGCGACAATAGGAAACAAAAGATTCAGGCGTTCTTATTATGAAGACCTCGGGAATTCGCGCTATGCTCAACACAGGTTCGGTGTGATGTTTCAGCAACTGTTGACTCAGAACTATGAAGTTGGCATCCAGATTTACGAACAGTTGCAACGCGGAAATCGGAAGTTCCGCATTGACGATTTTTTAAATTATAGAAACAGCCGGGACTGCGAGTTCCTTATCGCCGAAGCTTATCAAACTTTAGGCGACCTACCGAATGCAACACGAATTTACGAATCTTTGCTTGCGTCGGAAAAACATCGCCCAGTTTTTCATCATTTTGCCGACGAAATTAGAGATCGGTTAAAACGAATCTACTGCTATGCCTTAGCCAATCCGGTTCACATTGAATCTATTCCAAACAATTTGGAGAAAATCCGTGCGCTGAAGTTATCAAAGCGTGAGACTGCTTGGGTATACAAGAAACTTGCGGAATTTTACTGCGAAATTAACCGGCTTGTTAAAGCTCAAGAGATGCTGCAAATGGCTCTTGAACTGCATCCGCGATTAAAAGGGACGAAGAAACTTTGCCACAAATTGGGACTGGAACATCAGTCTTGCCAGGATTGAGAGCCGTCTCATCAAGATTGTAACATCTCCCGAATTGGCACACAAGGCAAAAGCCCTGACAGCAGTACCGGCATCACAACAGCGTTAGTTAGCGTACCGTTTTCATTCCTCACAATTAATGCGGTACCGTTGGAAACATCATTCATCAATTCGCCGATGTACACTGTTTTAACCCGCCGCGAATTGACATATTTCCGGTCAATGTTCAGAATTGGCAGGCCCACCGAAGTTACATCCAGCAATTCTCATGTTGAGATTAATGAGCTATAAAGACAGATCAATATATTGTTGGTTGAGCACACGATTAAGGACGTGCTGCACGTTGTTGAAATGAGTCCCACGTAAATTCAATGCTCGACAATAGACGCTGAGAAAGAACTGATATATTAGGAAGCCCTCTCATGAGTAATACAGATCAGGGAAACGACGCAATGGCTGAATATATCCGTGAAGGCGAGAGAAAAGCGCGCGAACTCGACAACCGCGGTCCCATCAAGTTTAACTCGGATGGCTCACTGGATAACAGGATTCTAGATGCCTACTCGCGTTACAGCTTTTATGTATTTGAAGATGTCGTGACCGACGAAGAACTCAACGATTTACAGACTGAACTGGAACACATGCTTGAGCGAGCGCCGTACACCAGAGACGCGCTTGTTGACGCAAGAGGGAGGCCCGCGCTTGGAAGCGATTTTACTCATCCGGTTTTCAATTTTGCCAAACCGCTGAGCGATCCCGTGGGCGGCACCTCAAAGAACAAGGGGCGACACCATGTTAAAATGACGGAACCTGAACCTCCCGCTGACGCCCCGGAATACGTCTTATACACAATTTCCGCCCCATTACAACTAATGGACTCTTGTCTCCGACTCTACGGCCATCCGCAGCTTCTATCCGTAGCGGAACAGATTAATGGTCTGGATTTTGCCCCGTTCGGGGAAGCGATTTTCATCAAGCAGCCGGGATTAGGCGCATCTGTCGCCTGGCACCAGGACGGTACCACACACTGGGACAAGCCTGACCTTGACGAGGGCACACACGGTTTCAATTTCATGTTTCAATTCTACGGGAGTTCCGCCGGCAGTGGCGTATGGGTGCTCCCCGGGTCGCACAAGGGAGGAAGATATAATATCAAAGCGATGGTTGAGGCAAACAACGGCTCCGACCGTCTACCGGGGGCGGTCCCGCTAGTCTGTGAAGCCGGAGATGTTGTTATGGCAAACCGGCAAACGTTGCACTGCTCCTTCGCCAACACATCGCCGGATAGGCGGGCGACGTTCAACTTCGGATTTCACCGGCACGCCTCCGTGCTAAATGTCAACACGCACTTCTTCGAGAAGCCGATAGTCTACGACGAGGAATACATTCACGAAAGGGCGCGATTGATTGCCTTGGCGATTGATGCCCGACAGTTGCGTTATCCCCACGAATCGCGATACGTTTACCAACCCTTTATCGGCGAGGAAGATGCCTACCGCTGGAACGAGGCGGCAAGAGAAAACATCCTGAAGGACTACCACCTGAAAGACCTTCGCCTTTAATCCTGCGCTCATGGAAACATCAAGCTGTCGTAACAAACTCCCAGCATTGTCTCAGCAACTATGCCTTCCAATCAGACGTTCGCTGTAATTGGAGATTATCACCGAAGGCAGAAATCAAGCGAACGGACAGTGAGTAAGACTTTCTATCGATCAGCTGATTCAACGCGGTTGCAGGAGGTTCAATCCATGAAAAAAGAACAGATTGTGTCACGCAACCCAAACATTATGAGCGGCGCCTTGGTTTTCGCTGGTACCCGTGTACCAGTTGAAATTCTGATTCAACATCTAGAAGCGGGAGATTCGCTCAACGAATTTCTTGATGATTTTCCGACGGTCTCTCATGACCAAGCCGTTGCCTACCTGAAAATGACCCTGGAGGCGGTTGATGCGCGCCCTGCTTGATGAGAATCTCCGTCACAGACTGCCAGCGGGATAAGGGTAAAATGATTCTCTGATAAGACTGACGCAAGTATCACCCGCAGTTAAATTGTAGGGTGGGCACTGCCCACCATTTTTTTCTATAGGTTCTTGATACCAAAATGAGAAGTTCTGGAAAAACACAATGGAAAAGGTTCTGTTAGTAATTGGCGATGCCGCCGAAGTCACTGATACGCTTTATCCCTACTACCGCATCGCCGAAGACGGTTATGAGGTACTGGTTGGCGCACCTGAGAAACGCACTTACCACCTAGTACAGCACGACGCGCATCCGGAGTGGGACATAACGGTGGAGTCGAAGGGATACGAGTTCGTTGCGGACATAGCGTTTCGGGAGGTCAATCCTGAAACCTACCTGGGACTGGTGATTTCGGGTGGGCGCGCTCCAGAGTATATCCGTTACGATGAAGACTTGATGGCAATCACTCGACACTTTGGGGAGAGCGGCAAACCTATCGCCTCCGTGTGCCACGGTATTGAAATTGTGGCTAAGGCAGGCGTCATCAAAGGCAAAACGATAACAACTGTCGCGAAATGCCGTTTTGATGCCGAGGTTTGCGGCGCAACCTATGTGGACGAACCGGTGGTGGTAGACGGGAATATTGTGACGGCGCGCACCTTCCACGACAATGCACCCTGGATGCGCGAGTACATGAAGCTTTTGAACGCCGCGCGCGACGGTCGATGACCCGCCGGGACTCATGGCATTAGCAATCCTGCCAGTAGTTACAGTTTCAATGGCGGTTGTAAACATGACAACTTTACAATCGCCGCGCACAATTTGGCAAGGTTACGCCTAGGGGAACACACCATGGAAAACGTATTCATGCGGTGGTGGGGCTGCGGCGCTTTTGAGGTCATCTTGGGCGATGTCAATATCGTTTTCGACCCGTACCTCTTCAACGAAAATCTGGAATCCACGGAGCCGATTTACGATTACATTTTCATCTCCCACGAACACTTCGATCACTGCCATCCCCCGACCCTATTAAAACTTTGCCAAGGCGACCGATTCAAGAAACTCTTCGTTAGCCCCGGCTGCGTTTACCCTGTGTTGCCAATTGATGTAAACTATGGAGACGCCGCCTTTGAGCGCGATCTTCCAATTACAAAGTATCTGCCAGCGGAGAAGGTTCAGGTGCTTTATCCCAAACATCTTGACGACAGCCAAGCGGATGTCCGCGAGTTTCCAGGTCCATTCGAGGCAGATCTAGGAGCACTAAAGGTCGAGACCGTCGAAAGCGGGGAAAATTCGGACCCATGTACACCGACGTGCGGGTATCTGGTGTCGCACGTGGAAAAGAACATCTCCGTACTGCACACCGGCGACATGCATTCGCCGTATCCCGCCCTGAAAAACATACAGGGGCGCGTCGACTTTCTCATTCACATGAAACTAGGGTTGACGGAGTGGGAAGGGCCAAATCATACGCAGAATCTTCTTGACTGTCTCGACCTCATACAGCCCCGCTACCTCATTCCGACGCATTACAGGACGGACAGCGCCAGTGATCCAATTCCGCACGGCACTTGGCCCCCAAACGTCACCGATGTGTTGGCATTTATCGAGTGGATTCGCGAGGCGGCAGGGGATAGAACCACAGTGCTTCCCTTCACGGCTGGAATTCAATACGAGGTGGAAATGCCGGCAAAGAAAGTCATCTGGAAATGGAACTGGTTCAACACGTGGACGGTGCCGCCGTGGCGTGAAGGGTAAGCAACTTGTCGGGAATCGGAATTCCCTCTTACGGTAGGAGCGATCTCCGAATCTCGACCCTCTGCTGCCGCGCAAGCCCTAATTCATAAGAGCCTGTTTGAATAATCGGTAGCAAAGCAATTTTGGTCATTTATAGGAAGTTTTTTCGCGTTTTTAATTTGTCTTCTGCGTACGTGTCGCCCCTCTGGGGCTTAGGTGCACTGGGCTTTGGCATTTCTATACACCTTCCGCCCCGCTGGGGCTTTTAGAGGCTGGTGCGCAGTGCGCACCCTACAAATGTACTTTTCAAACAGGTTCTAAGGAAAGAATCTCCATGTCTAAACGTCATTTCATTTTTGCTTTGATATGTCTATTGTTCCTCACTGTAGGTTCTCAACGTGTGTCCGCCCAATCGCAACTAGCCCAAGACACCTACGCTATCTTCGAAGCGAGTTGCCTCAACTGCCATGGCCCCGACGGCGCTTTCCGAGAGACACTCCTCATGGAATACAGCGAACTCATCAATATTGGCACTGTTGTACCTGGAAACCCCGATGCCTCCGAGTTGTACAAGCGTCTACTTGGTCCCACCGAAAACGGTGCGCAGATGCCGTTCGGACTGCCTCAACTGCCCCCTCAATCTATCGACACGGTTCGACGCTGGATTCTAGCAGGCGCACCCGATTGGGCGGCAACCGCTACACCGCTCCGTCGTTTCATTACTCCACGCGAAGTGCTAACAAGCATTGAATCGCACCTCAACTCGCTCTCGTCGTTTGACCGTTCCTTCGCACGATACTTCACCATGACCCATCTTTATAATGCGGGCGAGACCGCGGAAGTATTGGGTGAGTACCGAAAAGCGCTCAACAAACTGGTCAACAGCCTCTCATGGGGAAGCGGCATCACCAATCCGCAACCCATCGACCCGCAAGCGACCATCTTCTTCATCGACCTGCGACACTACGAGTGGGATCGGAATGACGGCTGGACAAAGATAGAGGGAGCCTATCCCTACCACATCTCGTTTGACGCGCCCGAACATCTTGGGTCCCGAAATCAACTGGAGCGACTACAAACACAGATGAAGACCGATGTGCCGTCAGTCCATATCGACTGGTTCATTGCGAACGCTTCTACCCCGCCGTTGTACCACGACCTGCTTTCGCTGCCGTTGACGGATAGGGACTTGGAAACCCGATTGGAGGTTGATGTTGCAGGCAATCTGGTGAATGCGCCGGGGGTTCGCGTATGGCGAGCAGGGTTCAACAATTCCGGTGTCTCCAATCACAACCGCGTCGTGGAACGGCACAGGTCTCGCTATGGAGCCTATTGGAAGAGCTACGACTTTGCCGGCAGTGTGGGTACACAAAACATCCTGACCCACCCGCTTAACTTCACGCACGATGGCGGAGAGGCTATCTTCAACTTACCCAATGGCTTGCAGGGATACTACCTTGCCAATGCTTCCGGTTTCCGGTTGGATGAGGCGCCGATAAACATCGTCTCCAACCCGGCTGCGAGCGACCCCACGGTACGCAACGGCATCTCCTGTATCGGTTGCCACACCGAAGGTATGAAGACGTTTGAGGACCAGGTGCGTGCCGCAATTGAGAGCAACCCCAGTCCACCCTACAACAAAGCGCAGGCACTGCGACTCTACGTGGAACAGTCCGTCATGGACGCTCGTGTGGGTGAAGATATGGAAACATACAGGGTAGCGCTTGAAGCCACGGGGGGTACGTTTGACGGTGTTGAACCGGTTTCACGTTTTCATGAGGCGTTTCAGGCACCGGTTGACGCGGCATACGCCGCGGCGGTGGTTGGGTTGGAAACCGAAACCTTTCTCGAAAGGATACGCGAGAACACGGGACTGCAGAACGTAGGGTTACTGGCGCTAGACAACCCAAACGGAAGTGTGAAACGCGACACGTGGACATCTAGTTTTCGAGATATAATTTCTGCGCTGGACTACCCGCAGTTAGTTGGAGAGCCTCCGGTCATAACGCAGCCGGATGTGTTGCCGGGAGGGCAGGTTCATATCCCTGATTCGAACCTGCGTGCCGCTATCACGGAGCAACTTGGCAAAAATGCTAATGACCCGATTACCCTACAGGAGATGCAAGGATTGAGAAGCCTCGAGGCGAGGAACAATAATATCCGAGATTTGTCTGGTCTTCAGTTTGCGACCAATCTGACTTCCTTAGAGCTTATTGGCACTTCGGTCTCCGATCTCTCTCACATTGCGGGTTTGATAGAGTTGCGGGAACTCTGGATTCGTCACAATCAGATATCCGACATCTCGCCCGTACAAGGCTTAACCAACCTCACCCACCTAGATGTTGATGACAATCGGGCATCCGATATATCGCCCGTGAAAAACTTGAAGAACCTCGTAGATTTGCGTATTGATAGGAATAATATAGTCGACATATCGCCACTCGCGGGATTAATCAATCTGGAGGAATTACACTTATCGCGCAATAACGTATTTGACCTATCGCCGATTGCGCGATTAATCCAACTGGAGGAATTGCACTTTTCGGAAAATAACGTATCTGACCTATCGCCTCTGGCAGGACTAGTCAATCTGAAAATCATTCGCACATGGGGTAACCCCTTCACTGATTTATCACCCCTGGCGAGATTAACAGAATTGGAGAGGTTGGACATTTGCGGCGCAAGGCTACAGAATGCGAGCCTTGCGCCACTGGCAGGATTAACGAGTGTAAAAGAGCTGTATCTTGTCGGCAACGGCATATTGGATATTTCGCCCATCGCGAGGTTAACCGGATTAGAGCGTTTGGATTTACAAAACAACCAAATATCGGATATATCGGCACTTGCAGGGTTGACCAACCTGAAATGGCTGGGGATCGACCACAATGACATCTCCGACTTTTCGCCGCTGGCTAGGTTGCGTGCGAACACAAAGATTGACTGGCAAGGCAATCCGGGGTTCCCAAGAGGAGGCCCGAAAATAGAGGGACCTTGGTTGTGGGCGTTTATTCCTGATGTAAGACTAGATAGTAGGGTAGATTTGCTTGCCCAAGCGAGCGGAGGGGCGGTGACGGAAGTCGGAGTTTCTACCGATGGGGCAACACTGGGCAAGCCTGTCGGGGCTGAAGAGTGGACAGCCGACAAACTCCCGCCTACGGGGCGTAATAATCTTGACGATATGCTAAAAAGGACCCTCCCAGACGGCGTTATCTACGGAAATGTGTCCCTCTATTCACCGCGGGAACAGGAGACAACTCTGTACGTCGGAGGCGAGCGCGGACTGAAGGTCTGGCTCAATGGGGCTTTGATTTACAAGGATTTCCGTCACCTGCGGAATGACGATTACAGTAATTTTCTACCGGTAACTCTTCAACAGGGAAAGAACGTCTTGTTGGTCGCGGTTGTTACCCGTTTCCGTTCTGGTAATAATAATGCCTTTTTCGGATTTGAGCCCGGCACCGAATATAGCGTGGGCACAGGCATCGACTACGTATTTTCCGATACACCAATTCACGTCGGCGATAGCTTTACCCTTGATATCCACGCGGAAAGCGTCGTCGACTTGGCGGGGTGGCAGTTTGACATCGCCTTCGACCCGACCGTCCTTGAAGCGATTAACGTAAGCGAAGGCGATTTCCTAAAGACGGATGGCGGAGCGACCTTCTTCCAGAGCGGGAGCATTGACAATGCGGGGGGTAAAATCACAGGACTGATTGCGGGACGGATCAGCGAAGGCGGCGTGAGCGGCAGCGGATCCGTGCTTCAGGTAAGGCTCAAGGCAAAGTCCGAAGGTGAAACGAAATTGGCACTGGAAAACTTCCTGTTCGGTTCCGCCGCGAAGGAAAATATCCCCGCAAGACCTCTTGAAATCCACTTCGCTGTAGAGGAACGGCTCCTAACCGGGGATGTCAATCGCGACGGTGTAGTCAATATTTTCGATTTAATTAGCGTCGCCCAGCAGTTGGGAAAACGCGTATCCTCCAATTCGCCGGAAGACATTAATGGCGACGGGGTGGTTAACATTTTTGACCTTACGCTTGTCGCACAGGGCATTGGAGGAGCCGCAGCGCCCGCAGTTGCGACAGGACGCGCCGATGCGGCGACAGTTGAAGCGTGGATTGCAGAGGCACGTCTGGCAGACGACGGTTCGGTTGTCTTTCGACAGGGCATTGCCAATCTCCAAAACCTGTTATCCTTGCTGATTATTCCCAAAGAGACCGCCCTGCTCGTCAACTATCCGAACCCGTTCAATCCGGAAACCTGGATACCGTATCAGTTGGCAGTACCCGCAGAGGTCAAGTTGACAATTTATGATATGAACGGGGGCGTTGTTCGGCGTATGGACGTGGGCCATCAAGCGGCGGGAATCTATCAGAGCCGTAACCGTGCTGCGTATTGGGATGGCCGCAATGGGCGCGGCGAGTCCGTCGCCAGCGGCTTATATTTCTATACGCTGCGGACTGGCGACTTCACGGGAACGCGCAAAATGCTAATAAGGAAGTGAAAAAGTAGTAGGCATACTCCGGTAACCTTTGTGCACATTACGGTACGGTGGCTGCTGCTGGGTTTGTCAATCCAGCAGGAGCAGTTAGGACCTAGAACGAAACGTAAGTTTATTGTTGAAACTTGCTTGTGTTTGAAGAGATTTGTGTTCATTAATCCTCCAAAAAAACAATGCCAAAACTCGACGACATCAATACCACCGATATCCGCGACGCGATTCATCTCGGCTGCCACACAATGGGCAACATCTTCAATGCGGATGATAATGACCTCCCGTTCTTCGGTGCCCACTTGCGTCCCCATCCACCGGCGCTTGCCTGGAGCGACTTCCACGCAGAATCACACATTCCTGGCAGGCATCTCAACGCGTTATTGGCGGCAGAAGGCATCGCGGGTGTAGAAATTGATGAACAAGCCATTGAAAGGCATTCGCGAGCGGCATTTCTTTCCTATTCCGGCCCGGTGCCGTTGCCTCTGAATAGGGAAACAATGGACGGCGCCCCAATCAGGTTGATTTCCCACAACGTCCGCGAAGGCTTCCACGCGCTTCATGCGCTGGTGCGTTACCGCAACTGCGAGCGTGCTAGAGAGCTTGCCGAAGGTAGCATCGACACCATTCTGGAACGTTGGGATCCTGAGGAAGGCTGGGACGGCGATTATCTTGAGAAAACGTGTGCACTAAAGATTTGGGGAACAGTTGACTCGACCTATCGCGATGGAAACATCCTCATCGGCTTGGGGCGATCTGTGGGACCACTGGTAAAGTATTACCGCGCAACAGGCTATGGGCCTGCAGTGGAGTTGGCACTGCGATTGAAGGACAAGATGCTTCAGGATTGCTTTTGGGAAGACGGCCATTACGATGCGGAACGGTTCGGACACCATGCGCATTCGATTACATCGTCGATGTCTTCACTGGCACAACTGGCAGATCTGCTACAAGACTCAACACTACTAAACCGAGTGAAGACGTTCTACGATAACGGTCTTTGGCACTTTCGCGACGACGTTGGGTGGGCAAGTGAGCATGCGGAAGGAGGCGATAGACCCGAAATGGGAGAGATGAACACCACCGGCGATATAGTGGAAACCGCGCTGATTCTAGGGAAGTGGGGATATACGCAATATTATGAGGACGTCGAGCGCATCCTCCGGTGTCATATTCTTCCGTCCCAGCTTCGCGACATCTCTTTTTGCGATGCCGGAGAGAATCCCGATGACGAAGATCGACTGCGTGACATTCCCAATCGATTGCGCGGTGCATTTGGATTTCCCGCACCTTACGGTCACACCCCTCTGGGCGTTGACGGAATCTGCTTCAACATAGACGTTGTAGGCGGCACCGTTGGATCATTGTGTGCCGCGTGCGAATCAATCACGCAATTTGATGAAGTCGGACACCGAGTGAACATGCTATTCGACTACGAGACAGACGCCATAAAGGTCGAATCGCCTTACACGCACGGAGCCTTGCGCGTACAACTGAAGCGTCAAGCGCCACTTTTTGTGAGAGTTCCGTCGTGGGTCAAAGCAGGAGAGTTGGTCGTCACCGGAACAGACCATACGCCGATTTTCAACAACGGTTATACCTTCTTCCTTCAGCCGCCGGTGAATAACCCTATCGGGATTCGTTTTCCGCTATCGGAGCGTGAGATAATCTTGAAGCACAAGACACGAGATATTCGGGTGCGGCTTAGGGGAGACGCGGTAGATGCAATGGAGAATTTTGGGGCAGAACTTACCTTCTTTGATTCACTCTAAACAAATACTTAGCGAATGAACCATTAACTGGTTTATTTTCTGGATAGTTAGGACTTATGGGGAGGGTTGGCGCTAGTCTGAATCACGGATTTTCGCGGATTAAACGGATTACACGGATTAAGAGCTAACGAGGGTGTTTCACGGTTAGCGACGATTTGTTCCGCAATTTGTTAGATTGTCATCTCCGCAAACTAACTGGTTTATTTTCCAAAAAAATGGTTAGTGTCGGGTGCCGGTGCGGTTAGAAACCGCACCTACCGGCGTGGTAGAACGGGTTTATTTTGCCAGTCTCGTAAGCATTAAACACTTAGCGAATGAACCATGAATTGGTTTATCTTCTAGATAGTTAGGGCTCATGGGGGGTTGGCACTTGTCTGAATCACGGATTTTCGCGGATTAAACGGATTACACGGATAAGGAACAAATCAGCCACAGAACTAGTGTGTCTTTAGCAAACCATATGCACCAAAGCACCACGACCGGACGGGCGCCTTCGCTCCAGAGTGAGATCAAGCGACTGAATAAGGAGCGCGATAGGGATCCCGCAATGTATATCCACAGCAATAGGGTGTCTATTCACATTGTGCTATTACGACGAAATTGCCTGTGTATACACATCCTTCACTTTGACTACCAAAATCATACCATAGCAGTCATGGAGGCATATGAATGAACGAATCGTCAGATATATATGAGTCAACATCGACAGCGACAGTTGCGGAACTTGCCAAAGCCCACAAATGGACGCAGGCAAAGTTTGAAGGGGTAGCGGAAACGAAACCGGATGAAGGTTACCTGACCGTGAACTTGGACGCGGGCAGGGTGCAACGAAGCGAAGTCACCACAACCGGATACGGACTCTACGCAATTGCAAGTTGTCCGCTCCGAATCGCCGACCGAGACTTTGAACGCGGGCTGCATTTTCCATCCGAAGGAGAGGTAATCGTTCATCTACCCAAACCCGCGAAAAGTTTCGAAACCGTTCTTGGCGTAGACAGCAATCGGGTTACCGGTTTCTATTCCAACGCGGGGCGTGGCACCGTGATTGCCTCAGTAGATGTCAATGGAAATGAGGTTTTTCGTTCGGATGTGCTCCACGAGGGAATAGAGGGGATTCCCCTTACAATCCAGCTCAATGGCACGACCGAATTCGTCCTCGGATTGAGCGACGCGGGCGGAGGAACAATTCAAAGGGTGAACTTCAATCAAGTGGATTGGGCGGAAGCACGGGTGATTCTGGAAGACGGGGAGACGGTATGGTTGGATGAGCTACCCACCGCTCCGTTGCGCGCCGCATATTCAACCGACGCGCCCTTCTCATTCCGTTATGCGGGACAACCGTCCCGTGAATTCCTTGATGGTTGGAAACTTGAGCGTACCGAGAGAGTGCTGGACGATGAGCGAACCGAACTCGTGACCACCTACTCCGATCCGTCTAGTGGTCTGCAAGTTCGATGCGTTGCCGTTAAATATGCAGATTTTCCTGTCGTGGAATGGACGCTGTATTTCAAAAACACGGGCGAGGAGCCGACCCCAATTATTGAGGATATTCAAGCGCTTGACACCCAAATGGAACGCGGCGGTGACGGAGAGTTTCTACTGCACCACAACGACGGCAGTCCCCATTCTGGCATAGCGCCGCAAACTCCCACGCAATACGCGCCTCGGGAAACCGAACTCCCTCCCGGATCGGAGAAACGGCTGGCAGCAATGGAAGGGTTGCCGGCTGGAGGTGATCTTCCCTATTTCAACGTCGAATGCAACGGTGAGGGCGCTATAATCGCCGTCGGCTGGATGGGACAGTGGGCGGCGCAGTTCACACGCGACAATGCCAATGGCTTGAACATACGAGCGGGACAGGAGCTAACCCATTTCAGGCTGATGCCGGGTGAAGAGGTGCGCACCCCTCTCATGGCTATGCTGTTCTGGGAAGGCGATTGGAACCGGTCGCAGAATCTATGGCGCCGCTGGATGATTCGCCACAATCTGCCTCGGCCGGGCGGAAAGTTACCTCCGCCGCAACTCGAAGCCGGCGGTTCGGCTCAGTATATCGAGATGTCTCTGGCAACCGAAGAAAATCAGATTGAATTTGTTGACCGCTACTTTGAGGAGGAGATAAAAATTGATTACTGGTGGATGGATGCCGGCTGGTACAGCTTTCGCGACTATTGGCTAAGCCTCGGAACGTGGGAACCTGATCCGGAACGGTTTCCACGCGGACTTCGTCCGATCTCGGATCACGTTCATTCCAAAGGGGCAAAAATCATCCTATGGTTCGTCCCTGAAAGAGCGGACCCGGGCGAATGGCTCTACGAAAATCATCCAGAATGGATGTTGGGAATCAACGAGGGCAGAAAACTTCTCGACTTTGGAAACCCCGACGCTTGGGAGTGGGCGGTAGATCACTTCGACTCGCTGTTTATCGAACAGGGCGCCGATCTCTTTCGAATGGACGGCGACGGTCCCCTGCCATTTTGGCGGGCTAACGATTCCGAAGACCGCCAAGGGATTACTGAAATCCGACACGTTGAGGGCATATTGGCTTTCTGGGATGAGTTGCGTCGCCGCCACCCTGACATGTTGATAGACATCTGCGCCGGCGGCGGGGCTCGAAACGCACTTGAAGCGCTGCGCCGCGCCGTGCCGTTATGGCGAAGCGATTACGCCTACGAAACAACGGGAATGCAGAACCTGACTAGCGCCATGTCACTTTGGATTCCGTATTTTGGTGCGGGCACGAATGCGTTTGAATCGTACACCTTCCGGAGTCAGATGGCACCGGCTGTATCCTGCATCTGGGATTTGCGGCGCAAGAATGTGGACTACTCCTTCCAACGCCGGGCAGTGGCGGAGTGGCGGCAAGTCTCGGATAACTATTACGGCGATTACTATCCGCTTACGGCTTACCGCACCGAAAACGATGTGTGGGCGGCTTGGCAGTTTGACCGTCCCGAATCCGGACAGGGGATGGTGCAAGCGTTCCGACGTCAAGACAGCGATGTGACCCAGGTGTGTTTCAAGCTGCGCGGGTTAGACCTCTCGGCGGACTACACCGTAACGAATGTGGATGTTGACGGATCGACGAAAATCTCGGGTAAGGACTTGACCGAAAACGGTCTATCCATTACAATTGAGGAACAGCCGGGAGCTGCCCTGATTGTTTATAAACGGCTATAGCCATGGCATCACGCGCCGTCATATATGCATCGCCGACATTGTGTGCGGGGCAAGATGCCCCGCCTACTTTCAGATGAAGCAATTATCAATGGGACTACATTGACCAATCATTCTTGTGATTTCAGAAGGTAGGGACATCTATCTCAATTATCTCAGGAGGAGAAGTAACCATGCAGGTTAATCCGGAACAGTTGTGGGAGGACGGCTACATTATAATACCGGACTGCGTCCCCCCGAATCGCCTTGATGAGTTACGTAACAGTTTCGAGGTTCTTGTTGAACGCCAGAAAGAGATATGGGCGCGCGAACGCGGTCCGAACGATCCACCCGGCGGTCAGTGGGAGATAGCTCCTCAGCCGAGGGTCACCTTCGGTCCGCTTATTGACGAGGAAACTGCCAACACCGTTGAGTTCTGCCTGCACGAGAACACGCTGGGAGTTAGTCGTCAGGTGATGCGGTCGCCCGAGACAATCCTCAAATACATTACCATTATGTGCAGCCCGGTACAGGATCACGGTCCGTCAGGCTGGCACCGAGATATCGAACCCAATCGCGATGGTCCGCTGAGCGGTTTGCAAGCGGATATGGCGGCAAACGGTGTCGGTACCGTTCAATGGAACATTGCGCTTTACGACGACGATGTCCTTTGGATAGTTCCGGGCAGCCACCGGCGGCGAAACACCGATGCCGAAAATCGCACACTGCTTGAAAGCAATCGCCAGCCATTACCGAATAGCATGCCCGTCAAACTCAAGGCAGGGGAGGGTGTGGTCTATTCCAACGCCATTCTTCATTGGGGCAGCAACTACAGTTCGAAACTGAGGAGAACGATTCATCTCGCTTTACGAGCCTTCGGCGCCAATCTATTTTCGTATCGACCCTATCTCAACTGGACCATAGACTTTAGCAAACACCTCTCACCATCGGGAAGAGGGACTTTCGAGCGGTTCAGAAAGCGTTTCGACGCCGAGTTTGACGTCATTGCGCAATCGTTCCGTGCGGCCATCGACAAAGATAAATCGGCGTTTCTCGAATGTGTCGCCACGCTCCACCCCGGCGAAGAGCACCGGATGATCTGCGTCATGTTTTTGACGAAACTAGCCTTCAAGGTCTATCACTTGAATAAGCCGGAGGTGGCTGCGCTCTCCGACGCCGAGCAAGCGGGGCAGGTTGGATGGCCTTGGGAAAGCGTCGATGTCCTACAGAATGTTGCCAGCCGGTTCACGGTTGATGAGACCGACCTCCTGTGGAGCCGCTTTATCGACATGGAAAATAGGCTAAAGTCGGAGGAGGACCAATACGAACCCGGGTTCCAGACCGGTCCCACCAAGTATTACTTCTACGACATGCCTTCGAATTACGAGGTAGAGGACTTTATCGCTACGTGGGAGTAATGCGTGATGCGTAATGCGTAATTAAAACACGACAGGGACAGAACGTGGATTGAGTTCAAGTTTGGCGTGTGCATCGTTCTTCGTCACGCTATTGGAATTAGCAAATTTCGGCGTACAAACTAGGCTTTGGTTCTATAGTAAATCCAATGATAATTTATACACTGCGGTAGGTTCGATCAACCGAGTGGATAACGAGGACGATAGAGATCCCTTTCCTAGCCGAACCGGTATTTATACAGTCTCGAAGGTGCGGTTGGAAACCGCACCTACCGAAACACGTGTAATTAGGAATGGGATTGACCTATTAGTCAGTAATTGCTAGAATATCTAATATTTCGCTCCCCAAGTATCGTCGAGATTTAACCGCGAACGAATACCTTAACCCGCGGGAGGAGAGGTCACCATGGCTCTAACACAGGCACAACTCGATAAGTTCCACGAAGACGGATTTCTCATAGTGGAAGATGTTTTCGATAAGAAAGATGTGGAAGCCGCGCGAATCGAGATGGAAAAGATTTTTTACGGTACGAGTTTCGAGGATTACCTAGCGAAGTCTGACGCCACCGGCAAAGCGGAATCCACCGACCCCACCAGTACCGCGGCGGTTCCCCACTACGGCGAAACAAAACACGGACGCGCCCAATTCCCGACAGGCATTGACGCGCTTGATCGCCTTATTGAAAACGAAGACTACCTCGACATGTATCAACAGTGCCTCGGTACACCGGACATGAGTTACTGCAACGGGCACCTGTTTCTGCGGTCGGGCCCCACCGATAAACGACATGCCGAACACCCGTGGCAGGGCTATCACATTGACCACGCAACAAACTGTTTTCTGCCGCCTAGTCAGGAGGTGGACTTATACAACTATGTGAATTCTTGCGTTTATCTCCACGATGTTGAAGACGACGGCGCCCCGATGCAAATCATCCCACGCACCCATCGGCAGATTATCGACCTCCTTCCTCGGCTCATTGAAGAGGGCAACTGGACGGGTATGGGCGGCATCAACGACATCCGAGAAATCCCCGAGTTTTGCGCACCCGTCTCCACCACTGCCAAGGCAGGCAGCGTTCGATTCAATAGCTCTTACGGCGTTCATGCAGCGATTCCATTCGCTAACAAGCGTAAACAGCGAGGCTATTGGACACTTTCACTCTGCCGCGGAGATAGCAGTCAGTTCACCAAGTTGTCGAACCTGTGGAGAGAACGGGACTTCTCCATTCCATTCTGGCAGAAGACGACACCGCGCGTGCGGGCGTTGTTCGGTTGGCCCAAGCCGGGACACTCCTACTACACGCCTGAGACCGTCGAGTCACTCGCGCACTGGTATCCCGAGATGAATTTAGCGCCGTACCAAGAAGCGATGGAGGCATGATGCCCCGCATTGATGCTCATCTTCACGTTTTTACCAAGGCATCCACAGAGTTTCCGAGGGAGTCCAATGAGCTTTGGCCCGCAGAACGGGAAGAATCTGTCGAAAAATTGCTGGCAGAGATGGACGCGCATCAGATCGATCAAGCGGTGTTAGTGCAACACCCCGGCGTACAGATACAGCACCATGCATACCTGTTGCACTGCCTCAGAAAGTACCCGAACCGCTTTTTGGGCATCGGACTCATATCTCCCGACCTCCCCGACGTTGAAGACCACATGGACACTTTGACAGATGGCACCGGAATTGTAGGTTTTCGGCTTTCGAGAATTGGGGGACCTCGAGATCCCTTCGAAAAAATAGATGTGAAGCAACTTGGCGCCTATCGCATCTGGAAACACGCTGCAGAGAACGATTATGTCCTCTGGCTAATTCTCCAAGCTCGAGATGCGCATCTACTGCCGTATCTTGTTGCCGAATTTCCTCAGGTCAGGATTGTCATTAACCACATGGGGGTGTGTCCGGGAAATGGCAAACTCTCTTGGGGCACAAATTGCAGACCTCGGATAGAGACACCGATGTACAATCCGGCTTTCCATACGACCTGGCGTCTGGCAAAATTCGAGAACGTTGCGATGTTATTGTGCCTTCAATACGCATTTAGTAGCGAACCGTTCCCTTATCGCGATCTTGTCGGGTGGCATCAGAGCCTTCTGAGAATTTACGGTTCCAAGCGTCTCATGTGGGCGACCGATTTTCCGTGGATTCTCGAAGATCCGGGTTACGGCAAGCTGACAACCATCATCAAAGAGTTGATGCCCGAATTAACGGAGGATGAATACCGCGACATCATGGGTGGAACGGCAAAACGGTTTCTGCGATTCCCCGATCGATGATTCGTTTTATGTGCGGCGCGTTACCTAGTTTCCCGGCATAAGGAACCGAATAGTTGAATTGCCGAGTTCGTAGGGGACGCAGATCTGCGTCCCCTACAATCCGGAGACCGCAAATCCGATGTCTTTTACATCCGCATTTACACATTGTGTGTAATTCTTAGTTGTAATGACTATAATCTACGTTCATCGGCGTTAATCTCCTATATCGTTTGAATCTTATATCGCGTACCGAGAGGTAAAAATGGACATTAAAACGCTAAAGACGGAATTGGACGAGTACGGTTTCGTTCTCATCCCCGATTTAATTCCGGCGTCGGATGCCGAGCACATGGCAAGACGGCTGATGGAAATCATGGATCGGATTCCCGACTCACCCGATTTCAGCGGCGCAAATGACACGAGCCAACATCTGCGCGGCGTCTTCAACTATCTGCATCCTAGCGAATTTGACCTGTTCGAACAGATCGTTACGAATCCCGTGCTTCTCGAATTGGCGGATTACAAGCTTGGCGATGGTTTTCAACTCAACACAGTGGCGGCGCTCTGGCGGAAACCCGGTGCACCAATCGGCAAGCTCCATGCCGATCTCCCGATGTTGGCCAGGCGCGAGACACCGTTTCCCACGCCCAAGGTGTGCTTTCTACTCAACTGTCTATGGATGCTGACCGATTTCACTAAAGAAAACGGAGCCACGCGGGTGATGCCGTTCAGCCATCATGCCGGAATCCCTCCCAGAGCCGAAGTCGAATACAGGCATTTGGTCACCGTCGAAGGACGCGCGGGCTCGGTTGTCGTGCTGAATGGTCCCGTATGGCATGCCGCTTGGTCAAACACGACGAAAGACCAACAGCGCATGGGTGCGCCTGTCCCCTTCCACGCACGGTGGATGGATCCCACTGATCCCGCCCTCGGATGGTGCCTCCATAAACGCAGCGTCCGCGACAAATTCTCGCCCGAGATGCGGGAATTAACACAGCATGTGGAAGACGACTGATTATCAATGTAGGGTGGGCACTGCCCACCATTAGATTGGCAAATACATAGACTGAGTTTCCGTGACTCAGATTCGATTACCATATATCACGCTGAATTTCCTCTGTCTCACATCTGACGATTCGCCTGTTAATCAAAGCCCTTCTGTCTCCCTGTTCCCTTCAACTTAAGGAGGAATCCAACAATGGCACTCACTCCCCAACAATGCGAATTCTTCCATTCATTCGGTTATCTCGTTCTGCCGGGTTTACTGGCTGACGATGTGGATTGGATGATTGAAGAGCATCGAAAGGTTTTTGAGAAGAACGACATCGTTCACGATGGCACGAAACGTACGTATGTCGTGCCGTTCATAGATCAAACCGAAAAACTGTGCACCCTGCTCGACCATCCAAAAGTCCTTGAAGTCCTCGGATCTCTTTTAGGCGACGATTTTAATTACGTCGGCAGTGATGGCAGTTACTACAGCGGTAACACGAGCTGGCACGACGATGGCGGACAGCGGCCCGGCGGTCTAGTCTTCGCCAAATTCCATATCTATCTTGACACACTGACACGCGATACGGGGTGTATTCGAGTCATCCCGGGGAGTCACTTGCCGGGAGGCTGGAGAGACCAACTGAGAGAGAACATCTGGCTCCAGCCGTTCTGCGAATCGATAGGTGTTGCCGGCACCGATATCCCTTGTGTTGCAATTGAAAATCAGCCCGGAGACGTCGCCGTGTTGAACCACACCACCTATCACGCATCCTTCGGCGGCGGAACGGCGCGACGGCACTTCGACCTAAATCTGTCAAGCCGTGCGAAAACGGAGGAGGAAATCGCAGATCTTGAGAAGTTCATCCTGCCGGGGGAACGCACCAAGGAGAAACCTAGCAAATACGCACCGGGAGAACAAGACATCATGCTCGGCACGGCTACTCCGGAGCGCATGCGCCATCTTGAGCAAGTAATCGAGCGCGAAAATCTCGATCGCGCGGCTTGGGAAGCCACACAATAGTTATTAGGAAAGTGTTTAGTGGCTAGTGATTAGAGGATCCCTAGCGTGCTCATTATTCATTCGCTTGTTGGTCAGTAAAACTCCTGGTGCCATTGATTGGGCAATGAATAGGATTACTGTCGCGCGGGATTTACTATCGCCCTCCCTAATCAGTCGGTTGATCGCCATGGACTCGCGTGATCGATCGTGGGGCTTTTAGAGGCTGATGCGCAGTGCGCACCCTACAAACGTGCTTGGGAAGCCATGCAATAATCAGCGGTTTAAGACGGAATCGGCAAGCAGTTAACGTCGCTAGAGCAAGGTCTGCCCAATTCTCGAAATGAGGTACGTAGCCTAAAATGACGCTTTCCTCCCAGCAATGCACCTTCTTCCAATCATTCGGTTATCTCATCTTGCCGGGCTTGTTGACCGATGAGATGGATTGGATTATCGGGGAGCACCGAAATGTCTTCGAGAAGAATGGCGTGGTTCATGACGGCACGAAGCGTTCTTTTCTTGTTCCCTTTTTTGACGAAAGCGCGCGTCTCTGTACTCTCTTCGATCATCCGAACGTTGTCGGGGTACTCAGTTCGTTATTGGGCGATGACTTCAACTACGTAGGGGGCGGCGGCAACTACTACAGCGGTGACACAAATTGGCACGACGATGGAGGGCACCGCGTCGGAGGTCTGGTTTTCGTCAAGTTTCATATCTATCTCGATCCACTGACTCGCGAGGCAGGTTGTATCCGAATGATCCCCGGCAGTCATCTAGAGGGGGAATGGAGAGACCAACTACAAACAGTTCGCCTCCAGGCGTTTAGCGAGGATTTGGGGATAGGTGGGAACGATGTTCCCTGCGTCGCCGCGGAAACGAAACCCGGCGATGTCGTCGTCTTGAATCACACAACATACCACGCCTCCTTCGGAGGAGGACCAGCACGCCGCCATCTCGATCTCAACGCGTGCAGTCGGGCGAGAACCGACGCAGAGTTCAAGGATCTTGATAAATTCGTCAAAATCATCGAGGGTTTCAAGCAGCAAAAGGAAACCACGGATGAGGAAAACATGATTCTCAGCACCGCCTCCCCCGAGCGAATGCGCCACCTTGAACAGGTAATTGAACGCGAGCAACATCTTCTTAATGCTGCCTCTGAATCATAGGGTTCGCAGTGCGCAACGGCTTTAATGCGTAATCCGTAAAACGTAAGTGAAGCATGAAAGCGGGACAGAAATAATCACCGGTTGTCATTCTTCTTTTGCCGTGTGCCATTTTCTAGCAACGCTTTTCCAATGCCATTCTTACACATCACGCATTACGTTTTACGCACGTCTTCTACCGTTCAATATTGACGAAAGGACGCAATTTACAATGATGCTCACCCCCCAACAATGCACCTTCTTCGAAGCATTTGGCTATCTAATTCTTCCCGGTTTAATGTCCGACGACATTGACTGGATAATTGAGGAGCATAGGAAGGTTTTTGAGCAACAGGGCGTCGTTCATGACGGATCAAAGCGTTCCATGATTGTCCCGTTTAGCGATCAGCGTAAACGGCTCTGCACGCTTCTAGACCATCCGAATGTGCTCGGCGTGCTGAAGTCGCTGCTCGGCGATGATTTCAACTATGTTGGCGGCGACGGAAACTACTACAGCGGCGACACCGGATGGCACTCCGACGGCGGGCATCAAGTCGGTCTCTTCGCCAAATATCATCTGTATCTTGACCCGTTGACGCGGGATACAGGAGGCATCCGCGTGATTCCCGGCAGTCACTTAATCGGACCGTGGAGAGAGCACCTTCAACGGGCTCGCCAATCAGACGAACTCTTGGGGGTACCCGGACGCGATGTCCCGTGCATTGCTGCCGAAACCGAACCGGGGGACGTCGTTGTGTTTAATCATAACATCTACCATGCCTCTTTTGGCGGGGGAGCTGCCCGCCGCCATATGTGCCTCAATGTGACGAGCCGAGCAAAGACCGAAGAAGAGATCCGCGAACTTGACAGCTACCTCCGCCCCGGCGGGAGACCGAAGCATTGGCCCGGAAAGTATCCACCCGGCGCACAAGACATCATGCGCAATACGGCTTCACCCGAGCGTTATGTCCATTTGGAACAAGTGATTCAGCGTGAACAGTATTACTTGAGTGCGACGCAATGAGTGTGCCACATGACGCACACGTCCAGAGTTTTGCTCATCTTCGTCGTTAACTAGTGCCAAAAGAAGGCATAAAGCGACTTTGAGAAACCGAGTTTTGAGGAAAAAACTCGGTTTCTTGCATCTATTCTTAACCTGAACGTTGTCGTATGTGTATCTGTTGCAAGCTACAAATTTGAAATCTCGGCTTCTCATCACAATCCAAGCTAGGACGAAATCTCAAGATGTCATTGACCCCTCAACAATGCGCGTTTTTTGAATCGTTTGGTTACATCGTTCTGCCGGGCTTGATGACTGAAGATATTCCTTGGATAATTGAGGAACACAGGAAAGTCTTTGAGAAAAAAGGCATTATTCACGACGGAAGCAAACGTTCCCAGATCGTCCCTTTCAGCGATCAGAGCGAGCGACTTTGCACGCTGCTAGATCATCCCAAAGTGCTTGGTGTACTTACGTCACTGCTAGGCGACGATTTCAACTATATCGGAGGCGACGGCAACTACTACAGCGGCGACACAAACTGGCATTCCGACGGCTTTCATACAGTCGGTCTCTACGCGAAGTTTCATCTTTACCTCGACCCGCTGACGCGCCACACCGGATGTATCCGCGTGATTCCCGGCAGCCATCTCGGCGGAGCCTGGCGCACCCAAGTTGAGCGTTCCCGTCAATCAAACGAGGAATTGGGAATTTCGGGCAAAGAGTTTCCCTGTGCCGCCGTTGAAACCGAACCCGGCGACATTGTGGTGTTCAATCACAATATTTTCCATGCCTCTTACGGCGGGGGTACCGCCCGGCGCCATTTCTGTTTGAATGTGTCAAGTCGGGCGAAAACTGACGCAGAAATCGAAGAGCTCCACAAATATATTCGCCGGCCCGACGGATTGCCGCGTTATCATCCGAGATCCGCCAGCGTGCACTCGGAACTCATGCGCCGTACCGCATCGTCCGCGCGAATGCGCCACCTAGAGCAGGTCATCGACTGCGAGAACCAGTGGCTGACGACTAAGAAGGATTCCTACAAATGACAATTTCCGACATACTTGACGGGGAACCGGAACTGGTTGCCACCGGATTCAAATTCACGGAGGGACCGGTCTGGCACCCTGACGGTTACCTCTTTCTCAGCGATATTCCGGCACACCGAATCTTTAAACTGACGCTTGATGGCACGTCGGAAATCTATCGTGAGCCGAGCGGCGGCGCCAATGGACTAACTTTTGACCGCCAAGGAGGGCTTATTGCATGTGAATACAAAAGCCGCCGCGTCTCTCGCACAGAGACCGTCGGCACTGTCAGTGTTCTTGCTGACAGTTACGACGGAAAGCGCTTGAATAGTCCAAACGACGTCGTGGTCAAATCGGACGGTAGCATCTATTTCACCGATCCGTTCTACGGTTTCCCCGCAGACCAAGAGCGCGAACTTGATTTTCAAGGCGTTTACCACATTGCCCCGGACGGATCAATTGACCTGCTTGTCGATGATTTTGGTGTCCCGAACGGGCTGGCGTTCTCGCCGGACGAACGGATTCTGTACATTGACGATTCAAGGCACCAGCATGTACGCGCCTTTGATGTTTTATCGGACGGTTCCATCGCGAACGGACGGATTCTAATCGACATGAGAGCCGATGCGCGTGGTGCCGCGGATGGAATGAAGGTAGATATCACCGGTAATCTCTATGTTACCGGGGCAGGTGGAACATGGATTGTCTCTCCGACGGGTGAACACGTGGGAACCATCGTCACGCCTGAACTACCGGAAAACTGCGCGTTTGGAGAGGCGGACCGCAAGACACTCTTTATCGCGGCTCGAACCTCGATCTATAGCATTCGCGTTAAAATCGCGGGTATCTAGAGTTGTTACGACTAACAGGCTCAAATCCTTGTGAGTAATAACACCCTTTTCTGTACCACGATCTGTTAGATTGTGGGGGCGCAAACTAACAGATCAAACGAGTGAATATAGAGTGATCAACTGAGTGAATAACGAATGATCAAGGGAATGAATAATGAGCGCGATAGAAATCCCATAGAGATCCAATAGAGATTCCTTGCGCTACAAGGGCGCGTCCGATTTTGCAGGTAATCGGATTCTTCTGTACTACAACTCATCTTCCGCCTAATAGACTTGTGCAATCTCGAATTTTCTCATGCAAAATCTTGGGGTATATATCCACAAACGAGCAAAAATCACCAAGGTACTACCGTGAGTCCGATTGATTGACCGGTTTTGCCCTTCCATTATCAACTTCATTGCTCTCAAGTAACACTCGACATTGCACTCCTCTGGAGTGCAGATGCGGGGAGGGATCATGTTCTATTGACATCTCACTCCTCTGGAGTGAAAACCAGACCACGAAGGAACGCTTTTCACGGCTAGTCATTGAGCGAAAAAGAGTGTTACTTGCTGAATGAATCATTCCGACAGGAATGATGGGACGCTCTCTCAAGTAACACTCGACATTGCACTCCTCTGGAGTGCAGATGCGGGGAGGGATCATGTTCTATTGACATCTCACTCCTCTGGAGTGAAAACCAGACCACGAAGGAACGCTTTTCACGGCTAGTCATTGAGCGAAAAAGAGTGTTACTTGCTGAATGAATCATTCCGACAGGAATGATGGGACGCTCTCAAGTAACACTCGACATTGCACTCCTCTGGAGTGCAGACGCGGGGGAGAGATCGTGTTCTATTGACATTGGAAATCTCTATCGCACTCATTATCCATTCGCTTGATCCTCTGGAGTGAAACCATTCCACGAAGGAACGCTTTTTCAAAACCTGTCATTGAGCAAAAAATGAGTGTCACTTGATGAGGGAATTATTCCGACAGGGATAATGGCATGCTGTCAATCAGGATGCGGGATACGGCCAACTGAGAAATTAAACTTTTAGGTGCTCAATAATGCGGAAGCTAAGTACAATAAATATTAAAGATATGAAGCAGACGTAGCGTTCAGGGAAAAGAAAACACATGCTATATCGTCAGTTGGGTAGCGCCGAGATTGAAGTACCGGTTTTAGGGTTGGGCGGTTGGACTCTAGGCGGAACTGCCTACGGAACCGTTGATCGGGAGACAGCCGTGACCGCCGTGCGCACAGCGTTTGACCTCGGCATCACTCTCATTGACGGCGCCCCATACTACGGCTATACCGAGGTTTGGTTTGGCGAGGAATTTTGCTCTCGACGCCACGAAATATTCCTCATCACCAAATCTCAGCGACGTCCTTACACAAAAGCAAATCTATTTGCCAACATTGAGGGAAGCTTAAAAAATTTGCGCACGGATTTCGCCGACCTTTACGTCATCTTTCCCGATGTAAATACTCCCGTAGATGAAATCCTCGACGGATTGATTCAGGTCAAGGAATCTGGCAAGGCACGCGCCGTGGGCGTCACCAATTGGGATAGCCGTTTGCTACAGGCATCTGTTGGCAGGGTTAAACTCGCTACCAATCAACTGGGCTACAGCCTATTCGATCGATATTGGCAAGAGACCGTATTTCCGACCTGTGAAGACCTCGGTATCGGTATCATGGCATACAGTCCGCTCGCTCAAGGACTCCTTAGCGGCGCTATTACTAGGAACACCGAACTTCCCCCCGATGACGTGCGGACTCATAACAATTTATACGCCCCGGAAAACCTACCTACGAATTTAGCCGTGGTGGAGAGATTGAGAGAGTTCGCCAGCGGGAGAGGGTTGACACTCTCCCAACTGGCGCTGGCGTGGACACTCGCCAATCCGCTCGTGAGCGTGGCGATCATGGGAACCCGGCGCCCAAGTCGATTGGTGGAAGATGTCGGCGCGCTTGATGCCCAATTTACTCCTGATGAGTTGGCGGAGCTTGAAACCATTGTCGCGGATATCGCCGGTGTTGCTCCACGTTTTGGTTGAATCGAGTATTAACTAATGTAATTGCTGCCTATAACGGAGAAACCGAGTTTTTTGGTTCACATTCGCTAAGAGCCTGTTTGAATAATCGGTAGCAAAGCAATTTTGGTCATTTGTAGGAAGTTTTTTCGCGTTTTTATATCTGTCTTCTGCGTACCTGTCGCCCCGCTAGGGCTTAGGCGCACGGGACTTTGGCGTTTCTATACACCTTCCGCCCCTCTGGGCTTTTAGAGGCTGGTGCGCGGTGCGCACCCTACAAATGTACTTTTCAAACAGGCTCTAAATAATAGGTAAATCGGTCGGATTTTTCGTCAAACTCGTGTTTCCACGTCGGTAAAAACTCGCTTTCTGTGCCTCTGTCCAACAAGACTGGCAACTTGGGTCAAGATCTCCGTATCTAATTTGTATCGATCAATGTCTCTCTTGTGCATTGTTTTTTCAATCCGTGTTTTTAACTTTTCTCACTAGCGACTAACCACTGCTTTTTTCACGTCACCGATTTTCACATCATATTCTTCGAAAGGCACTCCCGATGTCCAATCCCTCTCAACGTTGTCCCAACATTATGGTTATTCACTGCCACGACATCGGACGTCATCTCGGATGCTACGATCGAGGCGTCGAAACACCGAACATTGACCGCTTGGCAGGTGAAGGCGTCCGATTCGATCAGTTTTTCTCGACCGCGCCGTATTGTGCACCGAGCAGATGCAGCCGCATGACAGGACTTTATCCCGTAAACCACGGTGCAATCGGCCAGACACACTTGGGTTGGAAAATGAACGATGGGCTCCAGACGCTGCCGATGCACATGAACGCGCTCGGTTACGATACCCATCTCTTCGGTTTTCAGCACGAAGCCATCGATCCGAAAGATCTCGGCTATCAGCATACCGAGTACGGATTTCCAAACTCCACGATTAGCGCCATGGATGTAGCGCCGCGTGTTCAACAGTTTCTCGACAATTATGGTGAGGAAGATGGACCATTCTACATGGATGTCGGGTTCACCGAGGCGCACTCCATGACGCCGCGCGGCGGGCTGGAGAATTGGCCCGACAACTTGCCCGTACCGCGTTTCAAACCGAGGTATGTCCATCGTGTAGACGCTCCCAAGTACGAAGGTCAGGTAGTCCGTCCGGTTGACAATCCGTGCGACCCCTATTTTCGCGACTACGATCCGGATGAGGTTCAGGCATTGCCATACCTCCCGGACCGACGCGGAATCCGCGAAGATATCGCGGAACTGAACAGTCTTATCACGTGCGTTATTGATGTCGCGGTGGGACGAATCCTCGACAAACTCAGCGCCACCGGGCTAGACAGAAATACGCTTGTCATCTTCACGACGGATCACGGAATCGAGGTGCCGCGCGCCAAGGGATCGTTATACGATGCGGGTATCGAGTGCGCTCTAATTATGCGCTATCCTGAAAACTTCCGTCCGGGAACAACGAGTGATGCCCTGCTTAGCAATGTCGACTTTCTGCCTACACTTGCCGAGATTGCCGGAGGCGATGCGCCGAGTGACATTGATGGACGCTCCTTCCTTCCAATGCTTCAACATCGCGCCTACCAACGACGGGAGTGCATCTATGCGGAGAACACGTGGCACGGTCAATATATACCGATACGGGGAATTAGGACGGAGCGATTCAAGTACCTTATGAATTTTGACACCCACAAGCATCTCCTGTATCCGCAAAACAGATCCGCTCGCGAAGTGCTTACGGAACTGTTAACGGGATTCAAGGGGATCGAAGAGTTATACGACCTCCAGTCCGATCCGCACGAACAGAATAATCTCGCTTCTACACGAAAGATGTTCGGCTTCGGTGATGTGGATTTCACGGGACTGTCCGGCTGGGAGCCATGCCATCCAGACTATGAGGAACACGCAAAGTCCTTCAAAGCTCAATTGAGGGCGCACATGGAGGAAACAAACGACCTCTTGCTGAAGGGACCTGTAACTCATCCCGGATTCGAGCATATTTGGGACGACCTTTAATCAGTGGATTCACATTTTTGCAATTCCTTGTGTAGTGGCGATTCGTGTCTTGTTTGATTTAGGAAGATAACGCAAGTTGCTACCTATAACGGAGAAACCGAGTTTTTGGTCCACGTTTGCTGAATTATAGGTAAATTATTCTGCTTTTCGTCAATCTCGCGTTTCCACGTTGGAAAAAACTCGGTTTCTGTGCCCTTAATGAGCAAAGGTGACAACTTGGGTAAGATAATCCAGACCGTCAATTAAAATGTCCGTAAACACAGCGATTTTAGAGATATCAATATGATAACAAAGTTCGGCACGCTCTTCGCGGGCCACGTTGACCTGCCGGAGGTTGGCTACGACGCCCCTCCCGTTAATTCGTATTGGCTACCTAACGAACATCTTGCCACAGTGTACGCCAAAACAGAAGCCATCGCACAATGCATGGACCGCAACGATTACGACACGCTTTGGTTGGCGGAACACCACTTCCAGCGTGAAGGATATGAGTGTATCTCAAACATCCTAATGCTAGGCGTCCATCTCGCGCACCTGACAAAGAAACTCAAAATCGGCAGTGCTTTCAATATTCCGCCCATGTGGCATCCGCTTCGACTAGCGGAGGATTACGCCACCGCCGATATTCTCACAGGTGGACGCATCGTGTTCGGCATTGGCCGCGGCTATCACACACGCGAAGTCGAAGTTTTCGGCGCGCCCTTGCTCGATAAAGATGCCAATCGCGAACTATTCGAAGAGCAGATAGAGGTTATCTTCAAGGCATTCAACGAGCCATCATTCTCTCACCACGGTAAGTATTACGACATTCCGCCCAAAGTGCCTTATCGCGGCTACGAATTGGAGGAAATCACACTCGTACCACGACCGTTAAACCTACCCGTGGAATGCTGGCAACCCATCGTCAGTGCCAGTGAACGCGGACTCAATCTTATGGCAAAATATGGCATCAAAGGTGTGATAGGCGGAGGAGCTGCGCCAGGCGGCGCTGCGGACAAAGTCGTGGATGCGTGGCAGCGGGTGCAAGCCAATCACGGAAGGGAGTTGCCGCGCGGCGGTGACCTCAATGTGGGATTCTCCTGCTATATTGCCGACACCGAAGAACAGGCGATAGAGGAGGCAACCAAATATTTCGAAGAGAACGTGAAGATGTTCGCTCCGCTCGGATTCGTAGGAGGATTAACAGATGAGCAGATCGCAGCAACGGCGGATCCGCTGCGGGTTAAAAACGCTGGCCTCCCTACGCTAAAAGACGCCATTAAAGCCGGTTCTTGGCTATGCGGTCCACCCGATCTAATTATCGAAAAATTGATGGACGTTCAGCAACGACTTCCCGGTCTTGAGCAAATTACTCTCAACAACACGATTGGGATGCCCCAGAATGCCATTCTGGAGCAACTCGACCGTTTCGCCTCTGACGTGATGCCGGCATTTAAGGAGAAATAAAGGGGCACGGCTTACCAGATTCCGCGTTTTCTCCCAATCACTTCTTTTCTTACGCACCACGTGTCAAGAATCGCCTATCAGTTAGCGCCGGTAAGTAGCCAACGACCACTGAAACCTGATTTTTCCACGTTTCGATCGTCGCTCGCACGCATTTTCTTTGCCGTTCCAATCCATTCCACCACCACCCCCTGATAACGTGAAAAATTCTCCGCCAACCTCGGTCACGAAGAGAGCTATCCTAATCGGCGTACTGCTGATTATCGCCAATAGTTACTGGCTCGCCTACATTGAGATGATTTGGCACACAGCCCATTTGACGACTGTCGCGCTTTCCGTCAACATCTTGTTCGCTATTTTGATCATCACGTGGTTGAACATGGCGGTGCGTGCCATGGTTCCTAGTGCAGCACTGGGGCAGCGAGATTTGCTTCTCATCTACGGAATGCTTGCCGTGGGCAGCGCGTTCTCAGGGCACGACTCAATGCCCCGGTTGATGGGTGTCATGTCCTACGCCCACCGGTTTGCCACGCCTGAAAACGACTGGGAGGCGTTACTGTTCCGGCATCTTCCGCCGTGGCTTGTTATCGCTGACGCCGGACTGGTCAAGGATTTCTACGAAGGAGAGGTCGGATTCTTCAGCGGCGGTTATTGGCGTTACTGGGCAGTACCCATCCTTTCGTGGTCGGTCGTTATCCTGCTGCTGATAGCGATGTTCTTTTGTCTGACGATAATGATCAGAAAGCAGTGGGTGGAAAACGAGAAGCTGGCATATCCCATCATCCGAATCCCCCTTGAAGTCAGCACTCGGTCAGGCGCCATCTTTGGAAATCGACTTTTATGGATAGGTTTTGGCATTGCTGCGGGTATTAACGTACTTAACGGGCTTGAGTATTTCTACCCTACGCTACCCTCAATTCCAGTGAAGGAGTACGATCTCAAGGTTCATTTTACGCAGAAACCGTGGAACGCTATGGGCAGCATGCCGCTTCGATTTCATCCTTATCTCATCGGTCTCGCGTTTATCCTTCCGTTAGACTTGTCGTTTTCCTGCGTGTTTTTCTACTTTGTTGCAAAAGTGCAGATGCTGGTTGGAAGCATGGTCGGCGTCGCGACCCTACCGGGATATCCATTCTTGGGAGAGCAAGGTGCGGGTGCACTGTTTGCCCTTCTTACCGTGGCATGTTTGACCGGTCGGAAGCATCTTTTCAAGGTGTTGTCCAGCATGGTTCGTCCCAGCCGGGAAGACGACTCCGGCGAACCAATCTCGTATCGAACCGCGGTCGTGACATTCGGTCTGTGCATAATTCTGCTGATGCTGATCTGCGTGAAAGGCGGCATGTCGATCTGGGGATATGCGCTCTTTATCGCCATCTATCTACTGATTGTCGTCGGCGTTACCCGAATGCGCGCCGAGTTGGGTCCTCCGATTCACGCCATCGGCTACACGACTCCCCAATATCTGATGATAGCAATGATTGGCACACAACGGTTAAGGCCAGGCAATTTGACGATGCTCTCCCTGATGAACTGGCTTAGCGGAGCCAGCTACGCCTCATTTCGCACCCACCCTATGCCGGATCAGCTCGAAGCCTTCAAACTGGCGGAACTCACCGGCATTCGCACGCGAACCATGTTTGCCGCGTTGGTGATTGCCAGCGTGGTAGGCGTCGTCTCCACGTTAATCCTTTTTCCTTATGCCGTCTACGACGAAGGAATCGTCTCCGGATCCGAGCAGATTCACTCCGGCGGAACGGAAGCGTACAACTTCCTTTCCGCGTGGTTAATCAATCCGAAGTCCACAGATTGGTTTGCAATGTCTATCCTCGGCATGGCATTTGTCTTCAATCTGGGCATCATGCTTCTCCGATCGCGATTTGTTTGGTGTCCGCTTCACCCGGCAGGATACGTCATCGGCGTTGCCCCCGGTACCCTAATCATCAACGTGCTCTGGCTGCCGCTAGTCATCGCCATGACAGCCAAGTGGATAATACTCAAGCATGGTGGGGTAAAAGCGTATCGTCGCGCGATTCCCTTCTTTGTCGGCTTGGTTCTCGGCGAAGCCCTCCTCGGCTGTTTCTGGCCCATGGTTAGCCTCATCCTCCGCTCCTCTGTCTATAGTTTTTATTGAGGTTAGGAGATATCGGCAAAAACAGTGGTGACTAAAGAGTAGAGAACGCAGAAGTTATGTAGGTTGGGTTGAACGGTCAAACACGAATCTGCGTCAACGCCAAGAGAGAATTTGTCTTGCGACATCACCATCTTGTGGGAAGAGAGAGTGAAACCCAACATCCACGTTTCCCGAATCGCATCTTCGTTGGGTTTCACTATGTTTTGTGAAGTTTTGTGCGCGATCAAGCATAGGAACCTAGGTGGAACACCGTGCATGTTTTTTGGTTGGCACCGTTCAACCCAACCTACGGATTATCGCTGAAAAATCAGATGCGTTTCCCCTGCGCTACGTGCCGATTCCTCTTGACATCAAGGCATAGTTATGAAAAAATTTACTCTAGTTGTATGCAACGCCGAAATCCGTGTTAAATTCCTTCACCGATTCATTGACTCATAACCGCCAGATGGGGGCCTCACATGAAATTGACCGACCAACAACTCAACTTTTTTCATAATTTTGGCTACCTAATGATTCCCCAGCTCTTTAGTCCCGAGGAGATGGCTTGGATTATTGATGAGTACGAAATCGTCCTCCAGAACCACGCCGGCGGGAATGCTCATGACGGCTCAAGGCGTACCATGATCGTTCCCTCCTACGGTTACAGCGAAAAACTTTGTACACTGCTTGATGACCACCGTATCCTCGGGATTGCCTCCGGCATTCTTGGAGATGACTTTAATTACGGCGCTGGCGATGCCAACTACTACGTAGGCGACACCCGTTGGCATCCCGACGCAAGTTGGCCCGAACTCTTTGCGATTAAGATGACTTTTTACCTTGACCCAATGACTGCCGACACCGGCTGCCTCCGCGTTATTCCCGGGAGTCATCGACTCGACTCGTACTGGCATAAGAATCTGGACGAGGACTGGAGAAACGATCGCGATCACATTAATCTAAACGACTCGGAAGATGTCTGGGGGCTTTCGCCTGCCGACATTCCCGGGAGCGTTGCGATAGAAACCAGTCCGGGCGATTTGGTATTCTTTAATCACACCATTTTCCACGCCTCCTTCGGCGGGGGAACTCGCCGGCGTATGTTCACGCTGAACCTAACTAAAGGCGGCAAGACCGAGGCGGAAATCGCCCGAATAGACGCATATCTCTCGAGGAACTGCCCGACTGCTCACGGATTCAAAATCGGTGGAATGTACACTGATCTCACAATTGACACCGCCACCCCCGAGCGCCTGAGACACATGACGCAGTTTCATGAGCGTCACGCCGTAGTGCACCCGAACGACACGATTCCACGAGAATTACCGACACTCTAGAACGTTGTGAGTGAGAAAAACTCTATATTGCAAAAAGCGTGGATGGCACGGCTGTGAGAATCAGTGAATTTCATCGCATGGCACTGGAAACAGGAATTCAAATTCTATGGCGCTGCCGTACCGTGAGAACGATGCGCCTGAACTGGAATAGGAGTACTGCTTCAAATGGCTGATACACTCTCTGCAACGCCCGAGGAAATGCAAACTGCCCGTAACTGGATTGCCGGTTCAATCGACGGGCTAGTCCCAAACCTTCCCTTCTCTTTCACGTATGACGGAGTATCCTCGCGCGAATTTCTTCCGTCGGCGGACCAAGCAAAATGGACGTGGGATCTGAAGCGGGACGAGATGGAGCTGGATGAGGGGCGAACACAGCATAGTCTGACCTATGACGACCCGCATACAGGTCTTCAGGTTCGGTGTGAAGCTGTTATCTACGCCGATTATCCGGCTGTCGAATGGATTGTGTATTTCCAAAATAACGGCGATCGGGACACTCCGATTATCGAAGACATCTTGGCAATGGACGTGTCATTCAATCGTCCCGGTCCCGGCGAACCAACTTACGTCAAGCGATGGATTGAGTGGAAGGGTGAAGCCGAAACCGTCGCCTTGCACAGAGAACCCGGCGAATTCGTCGTCCATCACGCTACTGGGGGTGTACATTCCTTCTGGGCATTCCAGCCGCATGACGATGAGTTGGGACCGGGTCAGGATCTGACAATCGGCGGGGTTTCTTCTCAGCCGGATCTTCCGTTCTTCAACATCGAATGGCCGGACGAAGGAGTTATCGCCGGTATTGGGTGGACAGCGCCATGGCGAGCAGACTTTGTTCGTGATCAGGAACGATCGCTGAGCGTCAACGTGGCAATGACCGAATGGGTAGCACCTTGGCAAGCGGAGGCGATGAGAGGTGCACATCTCGTTCTGCGACCGGGTGAACGTATCCGCATACCCCGTGTGCTCATGTTATTCTGGAATCAGGATCGGCTTCGCGCTCAAAATCGCTGGCGTCGTCTGTTGCTCGACTACTACTCGCCCCGTCCCGACGGCGAGTTGGTGAAAATGCCATTCGGCGCCGCAACCCAGTGGCACACCGAGGAACAGAACATTGCAATCATCAACTGGCACCTTGACAACGGAATGCCTATCGAGGATTTTTGGATGGACATCGGATGGCAGCGGGCGCCAACGGAATCGGAAGCATTCGAGCACCTCGCCGATGATGTCGTCAATGAAGAACTGTTTCCCAACGGTATTCAAGCAGTGTCCGACGCCGCTCGAAAACGCGGGGTCAAGTACTTGCTCTGGTTTGGTGGCGATGAACGATGTCGGTTTCAAGCGATTTATCCATATCTTGAGCGCGTCCGGAAGTACCGGCCTGAACTGCTGTCCGATGAATATCCCGGCAACGACAACGGCAACCCCATGATTAACAAGTGGATGATAGATCACTATGGAAATCAGATTGAAAATCTCGGGATCGACATCTTTCGATGGGACTCCCGCAGCACGCCGCCTCCGGACGCAAACAACGACCGACGAGGTATAAACTGGGCGAGATCAGCCGAAGGGTTCTACGAATTCTGGGATGCGCTGTTAGAACGCTTCCCCGGCCTAGTCATCGACTGCTGCGGCGGCGGTGCCGTAAACATGGATCTTGAGACGGTCCAACGCAGCGTCTTTCTTCACCGCTGCGACTACCAGTGCGGCGGCATCCACGAACCCGAGAACGTGTTCAATCCCACCGGTATGCAGGGCCAGACCCATGGGATTACGTCGTGGGCGCCGCTGACCAGCGGGTGTGTCCGCCAATTGAGCACCTACGCCTTCCGAAGCGCTTACAGCGCCGGATTGCGAATCACGTTTGAGGTTGTCGTTGAGAGTTTCTTCACCACTCCACCGTCCCCACCGTCGGAAGAGGAGTTCGATGTTGAACTCGCGCGCAAGCTATCGAAGGAGTACCTTTCCGTCCGTCATTGCTTCTATGGCGATTATTATCCGCTCTGCCGATACAACCTTGACGAGGACGCTTGGATGGCGTGGCAGTTTGATCGGCCCGATCTCGGCGAGGGCATTGTGCAAGCCTTTCGTCGGACTCAAAGTAACATCCTTACCTGCCAGTATCAACTCCATGCGCTAGAACCGGATACTCGTTATGAGTTGACCAATTTTGACATTCCCGGTACCACGAGCTTGACCGGAAGCGAATTGATGAATGACGGGCTAATCATTGATATCGGGGAGCAGCCCGGCGCCGTGGTAATCAGATACAGAGCACTCAAGTAGGACACCAGAATATCGAATATTAGGAGCACCGCATGAACTCCGTTTACTTTGCGGCGACGCTTGCTCAACTCGCACATTCCGTAGCTCCATCTACCGAAGAGAAAGATTCTGCCCGCGGGTGGGCCATGACGAGATTCGCGTCCCACACACCAGCTCCGCCAATCTCATTTATTTTCGATGGCAAACCGTCGTCCGAACTGTTCAAAACCTGGACGCTGAAGCAATCTAGTCAAAGATTGGACGAGCACCGGTTGCAGCACCTTTTGACGTACTCCGATCCTCAGTCATGCCTGCAGGTACAACTTGAAGCCATTGAATACAATGACTATCCCGCCGTGGAATGGATTGCATATTTCCAGAACATCGGGGATAGTGACACCTCGATCGTGAAGGATATTAGGGCGCTGAATCTTACCCTTTCGCGCGAGGCGCCTGAAGCGCCTATCGTCGAGGAGCGGTGGAACGAAATGGCGGGGCGCTTTGAGCCAAAAGAGATTGAAACAGAACTTCAAGAGTTCGTCGTGCATTACGCGGAGGGCTCGCCGCCCGAAATTACGGCTTTCCAGCCGTTGGAAGCCGAACTTGGTGCCGGCCAACACCTTCGCATCGGCGGTTACTCCTCCGTCACACATCTGCCGTTCTTCAACATCGAATGGGATCACGGCGGCATGATTGCGGCGGTCGGCTGGACGGCTCCGTGGAAAGCACATTTTGAGCGAGATGATGATTTGTCCCTTTCCGTCGAGGCTGGCATGAGCGAGGCGCACTTTCGCCTGCATCCCGGAGAGCGGATACGGATGCCCAGAATGCTTGTCATGTTCTGGAGTGATGACCGGATCCGCGGACACAACCTATGGCGAAGACTGCTATTCGACCATTACTGTCGTCGGTCTGAAGGAGAGTTAATGCACGTCCCGATAGGGGCTGCTGCTCAGTGGCACACCGAAGCGCAGAATATCGCCATGATTGACTGGCATTTGGACAACAAACTCCCTATTGAATACTATTGGATGGATATCGGGTGGCATCGACCGCCAACAGAGGAAGAATCAAAGCAAATTCTAAACGAAAGCGCCATCAACGAAGAGATGATTCCTAACGGCATTCGTGCCATCTCCGATCATGCGCACAACCGAGACATTAAATACCTGCTATGGTTCGGCGGACCACACTTTTTCGTCAATCCCGATAGAGTAAGGCAACACCACCCCGAGCTTCTGACCGAGGAGCATCCCGGATGGGATTACGGTAACCCGATGATCAATCGGTGGATGGTCGATTACTTCTCAAAACTCGTGGAAGAATGGGGTATTGACATCTTTCGCCAAGATACACGGAATTACCCACTGCCGGATCCCGCTCCGGACCGCCTCGGCATCAACTGGGCGCGCTGCGTTGAGGGGAATTACGAATTCTGGGACGCGTTGCTGGATCGATTCCCGAATCTACTATTTGACATTTGCGGCGGCGGCGGCATGAACATCGATCTTGAGAGTATCGGACGCTCCTTTTGTCTGCACCGCAGCGATTACCAGTGCGGCGGCATTCACGAGCCGGAGAACCTGTTCAATCCCACGGGAATGCAGGGGCAGACCTATGGACTGTCATTGTGGGGGCCGTTAACCAGCGGCTGCTGCCGCGAAATGTCTCTATACGCCCTTCGAAGCGCCTACAGCCCGGGCTTGCGCGTTACTTTCGAAGCTGTCACAGCCCATTTCTTTGCCGACGCCTCGAATCCTCCTCCGGAAGGGGCGTTTGACACTGAACTCGCGGCGAAATTAATGAACGAATACAAGTCGTTGCGGCATTGTTTCTACGGCGATTTTTATCCCCTGACGCCTTATAGTCTATCCGAACAGAATTGGATGGCATGGCAGTTTCACCGTCCGGATCTTGGAGAGGGATTCGTCCAGGCCTTCCGTCGATCAGAGAGCGACATTCTGAGTTGTCAATACAAGCTGGGTGGACTAGACCCGGCTGCACGGTATTCACTGGTAATAGATGGAGACGCCGAATCCGCGACAATGACCGGTTCCGAACTAGCGCATAACGGATTGGTCGTCACCATTCCCGATAGACCAAGCGCCGCCGTCATCACGTATAAAGCGGAGAGTTAGACCGGATAGGAAATTGGCGTATGCAACTTACAGAGCAGCAACTCCATCACCTTCATACATTCGGGTTCCTGCTTTTGCCTGCGCTTCTCCGTCCAGACGAAGTGGCATGGATTACCGAGGAATTCGAGCAGGTCCTTCAGATTCACGGCGCCGAGCATGACGGTTCCAAGCATACCCAAATCATCCCGATGCTCGACCACAGCGAGCGACTTTGTACATTGCTTGATGACGCGCGCATTTTAGGAATTGCGGGTGCCATTCTAGGGGACGACTTCAACTATGCCGGCGGAGACGGCGACTTTTGGGTTGGCGATACGGCTTGGCACCCCGATGGAAATTATTCGGATCTTTTTGCTATCAAGTTTGCCTTTTATTTGGACGCTCTCACGCGCGACACCGGCAGTCTGCGCGTCCTCCCCGGTAGTCATCTGCCCGAATCCTATTGGCGATGCGGAAGTGTGTACCCCAATAACGCCCAGGCGTCCTGGGGTATCGATCCGTGGGAGATACCGGGCAATATCGCGATAGAGACGAATCCCGGAGATCTCGTGGTCTTCAACCACAGTATCTTTCACGCCTCTTTCGGCGGCAGCAATCGACGGAGGCAGTTTTCCATGAATTTGCATAAACGCGGCAAGACCGATGCGGAATTGGCGCGCATCGATCAGTATCTCGGTCATCACGGCACGATTCCGCGGGGCATCCGAATCGGCGGCAAGTTTACTGGACTAAAACCCGGCAGTATGTATACAGACTTCAGCATGTACACCGATCTGATGATTGACACGGCGACGTCAGAGCGGCTGCGCCATCTCTCACAATTACACCATCGTGTGGCGCATGTCCACCCGACTGCGGCTCCGCCGCGGCCCCTACCGGCCAACAATACATAGTTTAAACCGATTACATCCATGAAGTTCAAGTTTCCAGCAACAAACCCCGGATTCCCGTCTTTCGTAACGCTCGACGACTTCCTTGACCGCGCCTTTGCCAAATGTATCTCGGACGAACTCTCGTCCGATGTGGTTAAGGATATAATGGAGCCGTTCCTAAGCGACAACCCGAGGGCGAATTTCTCGAATAACTTGCCATTCATTCCCGACGGCAAAGGAATACCCGATTCCGATCGTCCCTACGGAAAAGATAACGCCTCACAGACGTTCAACAGAATATTAGACATCTGCCCCCACCTCTACGAACTTTGGTTAAAGATGCGTGCCGAAGAATTGTTCAATCAGTGCATTCTTGCAAATCTTGACGCCTTTAGGCACAAAGGAATAGTCTCGACCAATCTCACTTTCAGGTCCGACGCGCAGTTATGCATCGAGAAGAAAGAGTTCGTTAACGAGCAAACTCAACTCACGATTGCCCCCGATTTCCACCTATCAATCGCAAAACATGGCTATGATGTAAAGGTACATTCGGATAACAGGTACAAGATCCTTTTTGGCGTACTTTTTTTTAACGATGTCGCGCCGGAAGAAGGAGGACAAACGTGTTTTTGGGCGTCACAGGGAAGTTGTGATGTGCGCGATTATCCGCGCTATCCCGATCCAGCCGACATTCGACTCCTTAGCGCGATTGAGCCAAAAGCAGGCAGGTTGGTGCTCGGTATGAACAGCAACGATGCCTACCACAGCGTGCGCGAATACACCGGCAGCGGTCGACGTCAATTTGTCTATTTTTCGTTCTTCGTACCGGATTGTGAGAACGTCTGGAAGGTCAAATAGGTAAGTGTTGAGTGGCTAGTGATTAGTGGTCAGTAAACCCCCAGAGCCATAGGACGGGCAATGTGAAGAGGGATCTCTATCGCATTCGTTATTCACTCATTTGATCCCTACTACAAACCAGAAAAATGAGCATCCACACGAGATCAGCCTAGAAAATGGGAAAAAACAGTCTCGATTCACAGTGCTTGAGTCCAGAAATTAAGGGACTAAACAGTTACCCATTTCGCTTGAATAATAGTGCATAACCTGTCTCTAAGCATATCGTTCACTTGCCCTGCCGACTTTGCGCGGAGACGAGACTTCATGTTCCGCTCCACAAAAATTTCTTGACCTGATTCACGCGATTAATGCACAAGCATTTTAGAGAAATGGTATAAACAATTACTCAACTACCGACTCTTGCCAAACTTACGACTCTAAACACAATCTGAAACTCAACACATAAATGTGAATAAAACTCCTCGGAAATCGCCCGAGATTTGACATTAACATGAGATTAGCCTCGGAAAGACGGTTTGAAGGAAGGTACAAACTTGAACAAATCATCGATCGAATAACAGGACAAGTTAGAAATGATTTTATCATTGATGATTTTGTTGGACTGGAGGTCGTTCAGCCTAGCCTACGTAAAGTAACGGATTCACATCTAAAGGACCTGATATGAGAGATGCCGAACAGGAAAACAGGATAAAAGCTGTATCGTGGATAGGTTCATCACAAAAGGATTTGAAGGAGTTTCCCACAGAAGTTCAACGTACAATAGGATACGCGCTTTATGTCGCACAAGTTGGAGAGAAACATTCAAAAGTAAGCCGTTAAGAGCCTGTTTGAAAAGTACGGTTGTAGGGTGTGCACTGCGCACCAGCCTCTAAAAGTCCCAGAGGGGCGACAGGTAGATAATAGACAACAATAAAGGCATGAAAAACCTTTCTACAAATAACCAAAAATGGCTTTGCTACCGATTATTCAAACAGGCTCTAAATGGCAAACTATACACCTAGTTCAGGAAATGTGTTTAGAGATTTGGGGCTCCATTCGCCTGAGGAATGTTTACTAAAAGCGACTTTAGCCCATAAAATCAATCATCTAATCGCCAATCTGGGATTGACACAACGTGAAGCTGCCGACTTTTTTGGGCTTGGCAGATCTAAAATGACAGAATTGAAGAATGGTCGATTGGAGCATGTATCCATCCCGAGTCTCTTTTCTCTGTTAAAGAAGCTAAATCTACAGCTTGAGCCCGTTGCTCTAGACTATCTGCACCAAGGCGTTTCGGCGATACACAGAGGCGACCCGGCGGATGCCGTGGCACACTATACTAAAGTCATATCACTAAATCCTGACACTTTTATCCTGTCTATAGCTCATTACGATCGAGGTGTGGCTTACCGGAAAATAGGAGATGACGCCAAAGCTATCGAAGACTATACGAGGGCTATAGAATTAGATTCCTGTTATGTTGCCGCTTATACGAACCGAGGTGCCGCGTTGCACCGGATGGGTGCCCATGACCATGCCATTGAGGACTGTAACAAAGCAATACAACTCAATCCCGAAGATCCTACAGCCTATAGTAATCGAGGAGCTGTCTATGCGAGCAAACGTGATTATGAGCGCGCCATTGAGGACTTTAACAAAGCAATACAGTTAAAACCCCGTTATGCCAGGCTCTATAACAACCGCGGTGTTGCTTACATGAAGAGGGGCGACATGCACCGCGCGATCGAAGACTATAACAAGGCGATTAGACTAGACCCGAACGATGCCGGGGCTTATTACAGTCGCGGGATGGCGTGGATGCACCTACGACATTGGGATCAAGCAAGATTGAACTTTACGGCCGCCGCATCGATGGGAACCGATATCATAAGTGAGTTTTATATTGATTACGGTAGCATCTCGGACTTCGAAACGAAGAACTGTGTCCAGTTGCCTAAAGATATCGTCGCAATGCTGACAACCGCGAATTCCAATGGCGGACGAAACGAACTTTAAGGTGAGCACTGCCCATCAGCCCTTCGACCTTGTCTGCTCGTACGTTACAAAGAATTTTTGTCTTGCCAACTTCGAGATTCAAATTGCACCTGAATCCAAGAAAAGCCGAAAATGTCGATTCTGAAGCAGGCGCACCGTGACAATTTTAATGAGTACGGCTACATGGTCGTAGAGAATGCCGTTCCAATTGACCTTTGCAACAAAGTAGTCGATGCAATTTGGGCTTTCTTAGAGATGGATCCGAGCGATCCGGACGATTGGTATCGCTTGCCTCACAAACCGCCGGAATGTCCGGGCATTGGTATGGTTAGCATGTATTGGCATCAAGCTATGTGGGATGTCTACCAGCATCCACGGGTTCATCAGCTATACAGCGAGGTTTATGGCACAGATCAACTTTGGGTGCATATTGACCGGGTAAATATGAAACCGCCACGGCATCCCGATCATCCGGACTGGGCGCGCGCGTCGGGGTGTCATTGGGATGCGGACACATCAAAATTGCCTCTTAAGTTCGGGACACAGGGAGTGCTCTATTTAACGGACACGGGCGCCAATCAGGGGGGATTCGGCTGTTTGCCAGGGGCGCACAAATCGCTTATCGACGAAGAAAACCCCCGCATTCCGGAGTTAACACCCGGTAAATTTGCCTCAATCCCCGGTAAAGCAGGATCGATGCTAGTTTGGCATCAAGCACTTCCCCACGGAAATGGGGCAAACACCTCCGACAGACCGCGATTCGCGCAATATATGAACTTCTATCCCGCCCCCAACCCGATGGACGAGAAGCAGCGTGAACAACGCATTACCCTTTGGAAAGAACGCCGAGCACTAGGTGAAGGTCCTTATACCCTTGATCCGCGCGGCTGGGAGGTGGCGAATTACGGACCGCCTAACCTTACTTGGTTAGGACGAAGATTGCTAGGCTTGACCTTTGGGACTGACTAGTGCCCGATGATCTTTCGGTAAGGCTATCACATTAGGACTTGCGCGACAACGGGGGATCGCTCTTACAACGAGCCTATGTGTAAGTCCTAACCGAGTACGTAACGCGCGCCATAGCTTCAGATCCATGCGGCTTAATCACGCCAAAACCCCCACACCTTGAAAGGAGGATTCTCATGCAACCGACGGAACAACAACTCAACCACTTGCACACTTTCGGCTTTGTGGCTTTTCGCGAACTCTTTTCCTCTGACGAAGTAGCTTGGATTACCGATGAGTTTGAACAAGTCGTCCAAGTCCACGGCGGCGATCACGACGGGGCGAAGCACACGGGAACTGTCCCCGCGATTGATCACAACGAACGTCTCTGTACACTGCTCGATGACGCGCGCATTCTCGGTATCGCATCCGCGATTCTGGGTGACGACTTCAATTATGCCGGCGGCGACGCCAACTTCTATGTGGGGAATACCGGTTGGCACCCCGACGGGAATTATCCCGATGTGTTTGCCATCAAGCTGGCATTCTACCTTGATCCTCTGACCCGCGACACCGGCTGCTTGCGCGTACTTCCCGGCAGCCACCGTCCCGACTCCCCTTGGAGAACCGAGGGTTTGCAGCCCCGAGATTCCGAAGCGTCATGGGGAGTGCCGCCATCGGAGATTCCCGGCAACGTTGCGCTGGAAACAAACCCGGGAGATCTCGTAGTCTTCAACCACAGCACCTTCCACGCCTCGTTCGGCGGTGCCAATCGCAGACGCATGTTCACCATGAATTTGCATAAGCGCGGCAAAACAGAAGCCGAATTGGCGCGAATAGATGAATACCTGAGCCATCACGGCACTCTGCCACGCGGAATCCGTATCGGCGGAAAGTTCACGGGGAACGGTAAGAACAACATGTATTCCAACTTCAGCATGTACACCGACATAATGCTTGACACGGCTACCCCGGAGCGGCTTCGGCATCTCTCGCAACTTCACGAACGCGTGGCGCTGGTTCATCCAAAAGCCGCTACCCCGCGTCCCTTGGATATATAGTCATTTGCATTACACATCTATTCGAGTCATGACACTCTTCTGCAGCGTAATCTGTGAAATTGAGGAATGCGCAAACTGAATGAAGTTTAAGCAATTAATTCGGTAATTGTTTGGCAACGTCCGGTAGGTGCGGTTAGAAACCGCACCTACCGGACCTGGGCAAAATCAGAATTACTGATTTATAAAATTAAACTTCGAATAGGTTGCTAAACAATGTAGCACCCGATCTTTTGACGGGTGTTTCGTAGCATTTACATTTTTTGCTTGCATCAGATTTGAATTTTGTGTAAACTAATAGCACGTTTCAAGACGCATGTGTTAGGTGCCTATTTGTGCGTTGCACACAGATAAGGCGATCCTCTTTGAAATGCAACGGTTAAAATCGAAAAGGAGTAGACACATGAAAACGGGATTTCTTCTAATATGCGCAGGCTTAATCGGCATCGCCGCGCTCATGTCAACGAACAGTACAGCACAAATTGACCTTTCCAATGCCTTGGGGATTTATCTCTTTGACGAGGGCGAGGGCAAAGTAGCTGGAGATTCAAGCGGCAATGGCAGTGATGGAGAACTGTTGAACGATGTCAAATGGGTCGACGGAAAATTCGGCACGGCGCTCCAGTTTGACGGCCTGACATCTGTCGTTGAGCTGAACAACCCCATGAATGTGGGCGAGTTCGGCACAAGCCACAGCATTTCCATTTGGGCAAATCTTGCCGCACAACAAAATCCTCACGCCGACATGATCGGCAACCACGGAAAGCCTGGCGGGTATGAGATCGAACAACGGGGCGAGGAACATAACAAGTTCTACTTTGGCATGAAAATCAACGACGCATGGCAAGGCGGACCTTGGGCGGAGCGCCCCTCAACGCAGCTCGCCGATGGCGTATGGGAACATCTAGTGGTCACACGCGACGGTGACACCGTAAAGCACTATCTGAACGGCGATCAAACCGTTGAATACGGGATTGACCCCGATGTGGTTGAGGATACCACCGAATCCAATTTCTTCATCGGCAACAGCGCTTGTTGCGGGGACGGTAGAATCATCACCGGCACATTGGATGAGGCTGCCATATTTACGGTCGCGCTGACAGAAGCAGACGTCGCCGCTCTTGCGGGAGGACTAGTGAATGCTACGTCTGTCGACAGCGCCGGCAAAATGACCACCACCTGGGGTCAGCTTAAGTCCCAGTATAAATAACAATCTGCTTTCTGCAAGGGAGCCACATCCCTTGAGGTAAAGTGCGTCGAATTCAAATTAGGGATGGCTCTTAATGGGAACATTGAGCCATCCCTTTTTTCATATCTAAGAACCTGTTTGAATAATCGCTAGCAGCGTCATTTTAAGTTAATTGTAAGAAGGTTTTTGATGTTTTTTAGTCGTCTGCTGCGTACCTGTCGCCCTCTGGAGCTTTTAAGGCTGGTGCGCAGTGCGCACCTTACAGATGAGTTGCGGGCTCCCTTCTTTTCCCGTAGAATTCGAAAACGTATAGCGTCGTTCCCTCCGTTTCGGAATACTTAAGGACTACCCACATGAAATCGAAAATCCAGCTTATTTGGTATAGTTTGATTGGGATTTGCGTGTGTTTCGCATTCGAAATCTCGGCACAAATAAAAGTCCAAGACACCGTTGGAATCTGGCTCTTTGACGAGGGGCGAGGAAAAAATGCCAAGGAAATGGCTGGAAAGGGACTTGATGGAGAACTGATTAACGGTCCCAAATGGGTTAACGGCAAGTTTGGAAAAGCGATTCGCTTTGATGGATCGCCTCAGTTCGTGGAGGTCAATGATCCGCTAAATGTGGGAGAGTTCGGGACGAGCCATAGCATTTCGGTGTGGGTGAATCCAGATGCCACACAAAACAAGCACGCCGACATGCTAGGGAATCACGGCAAACCCGGCGGGTATGAGATCGAACAACGGGGGGGAGAGCATAACAACTTTTACTTTGGGATGAAAATCAATGACACGTGGCAGGGAGGACCTTGGGCGGATCGGCCTTCAACCAAAATCCCTGACGGAGAGTGGAGTCATTTTGTTGTTATACGCGATACCAAGACCATCAAGCACTATTTGAACGGAAAGAAAACAGTTGAATATAAAATCTCAGACGACCGAGTGGATGACAGCAACGCAAATTTTCTCTTTGGCCACAGTGCCTGCTGCGCAGGCCGCAATTTTAAGGGTATGCTAGACGAGATAGTCATATTCAAGAAAGCGTTAGACACGGACGACATTCGAGGGCTCTCCAGAGGTGTGGAGGGGGCAATGCAGGTCGAATCAAGGGGAAAACTTGCAACAAGCTGGGGAAAACTCAAAACCCACTACGCTCCGATCCCGTGAAGGCTTCGCCTGTTGATGTAGAGCACCTGTACCGCGTATCATTGGATCGTAAGTGTTTTGTGGCGAGTAGTCAGTAGAATCCCTGGAGCCTTAGACGGGCAATGAATAGGATTTACTATCGCACTGGAATTTCTATCGCATTCGCTATCAAGATTTCTATCGCGCTCCTTATTCAGTCGCTTGATCCGCGCCTACGAAGAAAGTGAATGATATGATTCAGAATCATATGCACTATTATTCAAGCGAAATTGTATAACTCAATCTCCAGCCTTTATTTCTCCCCACGTCACGGCAATCTTTCCGGACGCGTCCACGGCGTAAAATCGCTTTAACGAACCTCGCATTGCACGCTTAATTTCGCCTTCTGTCAAAGCGGTGCTGTAGAGGGCAACTTCATCAATAATGCCCTTGAACCACTGTTGAACACCGCCGCCGACCCAATTTCTTCCGCCAATCTTCAACCCTGTCTCCTTTGCGTCCACTTTGGGTACAAGGTCAATTTCTTCCGCCGACTCTCCATTTACGTAGAGCACACGTTTATTGGACCTCCTATCGTCCTGCACTCCGGCGACGTGGTACCATTTATTCGGCTGAATTTCCGGTCCGTTCCCCGTGGCATTTTCAGCTCTAGATTGGAAAGCCAGTTGGTTTTTGTTGGTTATAGAGAGTCGATATGTCGGTGTGTTGTCCCATACGAGCCCTCCCTCCTTAAAATAGGTCTTGTCAATGACGGAATAGAACTCTTTGTTTACAACCTTGGGGAAAATCCATGCCATAATTGTGAAACTTCCTTTGTCGCCAATATCCAGAGACAGATTGTCGTGGTCAGCAACCTCGACGTGCCCCTTGAATCCCGTGAATTCCAGTGCGTTGGCAAACTTCCCCCCGTTCACCCATTTGACGCCCTTTCCCACCAAGGTCGTCGTGTGACCGTTCAGACTTAGGTCTCTCGTGTTCGTGCCCTCTCCTTCGTCAAAGGGAAGATAGAGAACGAGTGACTCGTCCTGTATTGCGTCCACATTCCAAGAAAACAGAGCGGTAAAGCAAGCAATCATTATGCCCAGAAATAGCGCCTTCATGTGCTCATCCTCCTTTGTCAGCGTGAGTACCTCAAAAAACCCATGACACTCCATTTTAGCACGTTGTGCGTCTCAAATCAAGAAAAACCATTTGCAGGATCGTGCCCGTGTAGAGTGCACCCAGGTTCCGATGGCATATTGTGGTAGCTTGACACCGGTGTTTCCATAATTCTTTGAACAGAAGACCGCCCCTTTATGATATAATCGGCGAGAATGAACCCATGGGTCACTCACCTGTGACCGATTGATTGAAGAGGAAGACGTTCTATATGACCGTCAATGCAGCAAACCAAAGGATAAGTGTTACATGGCGAGCGGTCATTATAGGTCTCCTCCTCATCCCGTTGAATGCCGTCTGGATTATGCAGATGGAAGCGGTCTACTACTCCGCCCACTCGACGTTAATTGCTCTCTTCTTCAACGTCGTGTGCAATATCCTTATCCTGATACTGCTGAATATTCCGTTACGAAAACTATCGCCGAATTTGGCTTTCAACCAAGGGGAACTGCTCACTGTGTATGTGATGCTGAGTTTGTCCTCCGCCCTCGTCGGTCACAGTATGTTACAAATTCTACCGCCGACGATGGCGGCTCCCTTGGCATTAGCAACGCCGGAGAACGACTGGCACGACCTGTTCTGGCGGCATATCCCGCAATGGCTCGCTATCAGCGACGAGCGAGCGCTTGAAGGATATGTCAGAGGTGTTAAGAAGGGCGAGCCAACACTGTATTTGCCGCGAAATATCGAAGCCTGGCTTGTACCGGTGCTCGCGTGGTCTGTATTCGTTGTCCTGCTCATGTTTGTCATGCTTTGTATAAACATCATCATCCGCAAGCAGTGGACGGACAGAGAGAAGTTGACATACCCGATTGCCCAACTGCCATTCGAGATGACAAAGTCGGGGACTAAATTGTTTAGCAGCAAGCTGTTTTGGCTGAGTTTTTCCATTGTCGGACTCATCGGAATCGTTAATGGATTGAGTTACTTTTTTCCCAACGTCCCCTATCTCCGTAACACACCGCCGTTTGACCTAGCCGTCTACTTTACCACCAAACCGTGGAACGCACTGGGAAAGACTGCGCTTCTGATTCGACCCTTCATCTTGGGGCTTGTTTTTCTCATTCCGCTGGACATTGCTTTTTCCTGTTGGTTCTTCTTCTTTTTCTGGAAAGCTCAGTTGATTTCCGCAAGTGCTTTAGGCTGGCGGGAGCGGCCCGAGTTTCCCGAGCAAAGCATGGGAGCGTACATTGCCCTGTTCGGTATCGCATTTTGGATGGGCAGACGTCACTTGATACGATTTTTCAAGTCGGCGTGGAATGCAGACCTTCGGACCAACGCCAACGAAGACATAACCGAGCCGCTAAGATACCGTACGGCGGTGATCGGGCTTATCTTGGGTTTCGCCTTCCTCACGGTATTCTGTTGGTATGCGGGCATGTCGATGTGGGCAGCGGCCGTCTTTTTCGCGCTGTTTCTGATGACCGAGATTGGGATTACGCGAATTCGCGCCGAGGTTGGGTCACCTATCCACGACCTCCACTTTGCAGGGCCTGAATATTTAATGGTAGACGCCGTCGGGACGCGGAAACTTGGAGCGAGCAGCTTGACCGTGATGTCCTTCTTCTGGTTTCTAACGCGTGCGCACTACAGTGATGTCATGCCTCACCAACTTGAAGGATTCAAGCTGGCAGATCGCGCACGAGTGAAGCAGCGTGGTATTCTTATCGCCATGCTGGTTGCGATAATCTTTGGAACAATCGTCGCATTCTGGGCGATTCTTGACGCTTCGTACAGGTTTGGAAGCGCTTGGAGCGGCAGCGAACCGTTCCTGCGCTTGAGTGGTTGGCTGACCTACTCAAAATCGACAGATTTCGCCGGGATCGGTTTCTTTACTTACGGTCTTCTGTTTGGCTGTTTCTTGATGGCGATGCGACTCCGTTTCATTTGGTGGCCCTTCCATCCTGCCGGCTATGCCGTGTCTAGCACCTATGGGATGCGCGGACTATGGTCGATGTTTTTTCTCGCTTGGTTGGTCAAACTACTGGTTCTGAAACACGGCGGATTAAGGCTGCACCGCCGAATTTTGCCGCTGTTCTACGGCATGATTCTTGGCGATTTCGTAGTAGGCGGATTTTGGGCGCTGTTCGGCGTGGTATTCCAAACGCCCACCTACAATTTTTTGAAGTGGTGGTAGCAATCTTTCTGCTATAATGGCATGAAATTAGTTTGTTCAGCCAAGTTGCTGCCTCACTAGGAAAATGAGAAGAAACCGAGTTTTTTGCAACGGAGAAACACGCGTGCGACCGAAATTGCCCGTCAATCTTCGATAAGATAGGTATAACCGAACCAAAAACTCGGTTTCTCTGAAATAGGCTATAACTCGCGTTAGCTATCTACTCAAGACAAGGAGATAAAATTTGGCAAAAATCGAGAAATACAAAGGTTACGACACGGATCCCCCGATTCCAAAACCGGAAGAGAAGGTATTACCGAATATCGTCACCGTTAGCGACGGGATGCCTGTCACATACCCTAACTGCAACGGCATCGGTGTACGGATTCTTCATCCCAGCAATCCAAAAGCGCCCGCGCAGAACATGAGCGTTGTCATGTTTTATGTTCCGCCCCATGTCGAGTTGGCACCCGGCACATCGCACTACCCAGAGGAATGTTACGCCATACTGCGCGGAAAAGGTATAATGACGTTGGCAGGTGAGGAAGTAGAGGTAGAAGCGGGCATGTTCATCCACCTGCCGCCTTGGTGCGAGCATGGCATCAAGAACACGGGTGACGAGACACTAGAGATATTAATCGTTACCTCACCGCCAAATCCTTAGCCTTCAAAATAGGGTGACACCATTAGGGCGTGTTGACATTTCATCGCAACCGGACAATCAAGAGCGGTGCACAGACACATGTCGGTTCGTAGGGGTGGGGTCTCCCAACCCGTTGGACGAGGAAAGATCTTTATGGGAACTCTATCGCATTCGCTATAAGGATCCCTATCGCGCTCCTTATTCAGTCGCTTGATCTCATTTGATCACTCGCTTATCACTCGCTTGATCCTCGCCCCTACGATTGGCAACCATCGGCGAATTATGGACACGCCTTACATAAATGTCAACAGAACCTAGGCACTGGAAAAAACTTTCCATGAAAAAATCGTCTAACGCTTTGCTTCTATTCCTGACACTCGGATACGTCGTCCACCAAACTTCGTGGCTTATCTATGCCACTGCAGATGCGCCCGATAGCCGCGTCATCCTTGCACAATACGAGTGGGAGGATGTCCAACATCACATCTCGCTCGCCGATCTAAAGTTAGCCATCAACAAACTGCCGAGAAACCGTCGTGATGAACTCGTATCCAAAAAGAACGTGGTGGAATATCTTGAGGAACTTACGGACGAAAAACTAAAAATCCTAGACGCTACCGGTAGAAACTTGGACACAGATGCATCTTTGCTAAAATTGGTAAAGGAATATCAAGAACAACAAATGGTGCGGCGCTTGATAGAGATTGAAGTCGATGAGAAAGTCTTTTATACCAAAGCAGAGCTCAAGGCGTATTATGAGACCCACCAAGACGATTACGTAGCGAAAGCCGAGTCTCACGCCACCTGTATCAGCCTTACCAGCAGACACCGCGCGCAAGAGGTGTTGGACGAGATAAAAAATGGCAGGGACATCGCGGAATTGGCGGTAGAACTGTCAAGGAAGGGGGAGCTAACGGGCCCCGGTGATACCGAGTCCGAACCGGGCAAAATACGTCTTTTTGCCCAGACCGATTATCCACGCTGGAAGGAGTTTACTGACGCCGTATTCGCGCTGGAGATGGGCGAAATGACTCGGGAGATTTTTGAGATCGAAGTCGACAACGTAATTTATTACATGATTTTCCGTAAAGATGACTACATTCCCGAACGGCAAAAACCCTTCGATGAAGTGCGAGAAGACATTAGACGGAGAATGGGTGAAGAGAAAAAACGCCTACGCTTCGGACAGTGGATGAATATAATCCGCGATCGGGCCAAGTTCATTATCTATCCAGATTGGCTTCCTGACGCATTTGCCACGGACGGTGCCCAATCCGGCACGGCGAAAATTGAATCTAGCGAAGCTGACAAAACGGTAATTGCCAAATTTGAATGCAACGGCACGCAGCAACTTACGCTGACAGAGATAAAACATGAGCTTGACGGCCTGCCTGATTTTGCTAAAGAGAAATATAAGGGCAAGGCGGGAATTGAAGAATATGTGAATCTCATGGCGGAGAGCCGCTTAATGTTATGCCTCGCCAAGAATATGAGAATTGATGAAGACGCCAAGGTTGTTGCCTTGGTTAGAGACTATCAGCACAAAGTGCTGATCGATAAGGTAACTGAGCTGGAAATCAATCAGAAACTCCGACTAACCGAAGAGGACTACCGGCGTTACTATGAGAAACACAAGGTAGACTATTTTCAACCGGAGAAGGTACGCCTTACGTGCATTACACTACAGAGCAAAGAGTTGGCGGAGCAAGTCTTCCAACGGATTCGGGCGGGGGAAGATATGGGCGAGATTGCTACCGAATTATCGGACAGGGGGGAACTAACGGTGGGACCGGGGTCAAATCCGAGGAGACCGGGCGACACCGGTTTCTTCACACACGCATCGTACATTGAAAGAGCAAAGTCTTTCGCCGATGCCGCTTTTGCGCTTGAGGTCGGCGAAATGATAAAGCAGGTATTCCCAATCAAAGTTGAGGGAGAGCGGTATTTCCTAATCTTTCGAAAGGAGGAGTTTCGCGAGGCACGCCAGCCAGAATTTGAAGAGGAGCGCCTGCGTAAACGCGTGGCGAAAGACGCTGAGCGCCGAGCACGCCAAGACCTTACCGAGGAGTGGTTAAGCCGACTACGCGAAACAGCGCAAGTTAAAACGTTCCCAGACCGAATTCCGGAATCATTGTAGAGGTGTACACCAGCTTCTATGCCTGTTCCGTCACATGCGTCTCCTGCTCCGTCTGGATTGACAGATCCAGACCCGCTCGCTGCTCTAATGTAAGTTCGACTTTGTACATTTGTAGGGTGGGCACTGCCCACCATTCCTTGTAAGGTGCGATCAAAGGAGCGAAAAGCGACCTCAATAGAGATCCCCGCGCCCCCTACGAAAAATGGTGGGCAGGGGATTCCTATCGCACCCACTATCCATTCGTTTGATCCCACGCTACAACTAAACCTCAAAACAGTCTCTCGCTCAAACCACGACATCATCCGATTAGCGACAGCACGGGCTCCGCCAAGAGCTGACAAACCCTTTCCAAAAATTGTGCCGCCGGGGCGCCATCAATTACCCGGTGATCAAACGTCAGGCTCAACGACATCACCTCTCCAGCGACGACCTCGTCGCCCACGACAACCGGTTCGCGAACAATACGGCCGACACCCAAGATGGCAGATTGCGGAAGATTGATGATTGGAGTGAAGGAGTCAATACCGTAGCCACCCAGATTCGTTATCGTAAAAACACCGTTCTGCAACTGATCGGCTTTCAGCTCCCCCTTTCGTGCGGAATCAACTATTTCTCGCGATTCAGCGGCAATTTTTGATAAACTCTTCTGCGGCACGTCGAAAATCACCGGCGCAAGCAAGCCGTTCTCCGTGTCAACGGCGAACGCAATATTGATATCCTCCGGAATGAAAATCCCGTCATCGCGCCACTGCGCGGTGATCATCGGATGTTCACCTACCGCAATTGCAGCGAGCTTCAGCACCATGTCAGTATAAGTTGGGACAATCTCGTACTGATCGGAAGCCTTGAAGCGATCACGTAATGCCACTAAGCCGGAGGCATCCACTTTTGTCGTAATGGTTACAGGGGCAGCCTCATTAACTCCGGCGACCATTCGATCGGCGATAGTTTGGCGTATGCGCGTAATCGGAACAGATTTTCCTGGCACCGCAGTGGGCGGAGCTTCAACAGGAGCAGGCGGTTTCGATTCACGAGCGGCTGTTCTGATGTCCTCTTCTCGAATACGGCCGCCGACACCGGTTCCCCGCAGCCCCGACCAATCAACTCCCAACTCGCGTGCGACGCGTCGCGCGCGGGGAGTAATTGCAGTTCTTTTGGCGGGAGGAGAAGTAGCCGGTTCAGGTACTTGAGTTTCCGGCACCGGGGCAGGTGTTGCTGATTGAGCCGACGGTTCCTCCTTAGGAAGCGGTTCGGGGGCTTTCGGTGCGGCGGCTCCCTCCAACTCGAACGGAGGGGTTTCACCATCCTCCACCAAGTAAGCAAGCAACTGGCTCACGACAACCTCGTCGCCGGGCTGCGGCGCATCGGGCGGTATTCGCAGAATTCCCGCATCGAAGGACTCAATCTCTTGCGACGCCTTTTCGCCTTCCAAGACAAATAGCATCTCGCCCGCTTCAACTTTCTCGCCATCCTGTTTCAACCACTCCACAAACGTACCTTCGTCCATAGACCAACCAAGGCGTGGTACAACAATCTCAATTGCCATCAATTCACCTCATTATTCGGCGAGCAAGTCTCGAATCGCATGTTCAATACTGTCAACGTTTGGGACCACTTCCTTCTCCAACGTGGGACTATACGGTGTCGGGGCAAATGCGCCGTTCAAACACTTGACCGGCGCATCAAGGTCGTTGAAACCGATATCCGCCACTCGCGCCGCGATTTCAGATGCCATGCTGCACGGCGCAAAAACTTCGTCTACGACCAAAAGACGCCCGGTTTTATGCACTGACGCCAGAATCGTCTCCAGATCCAGCGGTGAGACGGTTCGCGGATCTATAATCTCCACAGACACATCTTCACTTGCCAACCGTTCTGCAACCTTTTCCGTGTGATGACGCATCAACGCCAGTGCGACGACTGTGGCGTCCGTTCCTTCGCGAACAACGGTTGCCTTTCCAAACGGAACCTCATACGTCTCCTCGGGCACAGGTCCCTTAATTGCCATTAGCTCCCGATGCTCAAGAAACAGTACCGGATCGGTGCATCGAAGCGCGTGCATAAACATACCTTTGGCATCATACGGGGTGGCTGGCATAACGACGCGCAATCCCGGAATCTGGGAATAGATGGAGTGATAGTTGCCCGAATGGTGGGTCGCCGCCGAATGCCCAATCCCGACACAGCCTCGCACGAGAACCGGCATCTTCAACCGGCCGCTGCTCATGTATTGCATTTTGGCAATCTGGTTGATGAGTTCCCCGAAACTATCGTTAATGAAATCAAAAAACATGCAATCTATGACCGGTCGGGTGCCTGACATCGCAGAGCCGCCGGCAAGCCCGACAAATCCACGCTCGCAGATTGGCGTATCGCATAACCTATCCGCGCCGTATTTCTCGAATAAGCCGTAGGTTGTCATGAAATTGCCGCCGCGGACACCGACCCCCTCTCCCATGACAAATATAGTATCGTCTTCCGCCATGGCCGCGTCAAGCGCTTCGAGCGTCGCGCCAACATACGTTGTCTCGCGATCTCCTTTGGAGGGTGGCTCCGAAATCGAATCGCTGGCAGGTTCGGAATACACGTGGTGCGTCGCGGTTTTCCCATCCGGATAGCTGCTTGCCTCGGCAAATTTGTGCGACTCGGCAACCAACTCCCGAATCTCCTCTTCAATGGCGTCCAACTCCGCGGCATCGGCCGTTCCTTTGCCTATTAGCGTTCCCCGCAGTCGCTGTATGGGGCACCGCGTCTTCCATTCGTCAACATCTTCCCGCGTACGATAGGTGAAATCTCCCATACCTTCGGCATGTGCCCGCGTCCGGTAGGTCTTGCATTCGATTAACGTCGCGCCGCCGCCGCTGCGAGCTCGCTCAATCGCCTCCCCGGCGATTCGATGAATCGCCAAGACATCATTCCCATCAACCTCGTAACCTGCCAATCCATAGTTCGAGGCGCGTCGACCGACATCGGGAATCCCGCTCGCATACTCAAACGGCACTTCGGTGGCGAACTGGTTGTTTTCGCAGACGAATATGACGGGCAAATCCCAAATGCTCGCCATGTTCAATCCTTCGTGGAATGCGCCGTTGTTGACGCCGCCATCGCCAAAACACGCCACCGCGACATTGTCGGTTTTCTTGATTTTGAAGGTGTAGCCGCCGCCGCACGCTTGCAGAATACACGGCCCAACGATGCCGCTCGTCCCCATCAGCCCTATTTCCGGCTTGAACAGATGCATACTGCCGCCGCGCCCTTGCGAACAGCCGGTTTCCCGTCCGTACAGTTCCGCAATCAGTTCTCTCGGATGGAGGCCCTTGGCTAACGCGTGGCCATGACCGCGATGCGTACTAAAAACAACATCGTCTACCCGCAAATGGGCAAAGACACCCGCCGCAATAGCCTCCTCGCCAACATAGGTGTGACATGCGCCGTGCACCAGACCACGCTGATGAGATCTGGCAAGCTGTTCTTCAGACTGCCGAATTAACTGCATCGTGCGATAACAGTCAAGCGCGTCGGTTTTGTTTAAACCCGAATTTTCTCGTTGTACTTCCATTCTCACTCCTTAAATACTTCGGTACCGACCGATCCGCCCGCGTTCATAGCAAGGTTACCGCCATCCATCGGGATAATCGCCCCGGTAATCCATGACGACGCATCTGATGCCAATAAAACCGAAAGACCGCGGATGTCGTCAGGACTGCCGAACCGCCCTCTCGGAATGCCACTAAGGAATCGTTCCTTGATACGCGGATCCTTGTCAATTCGCGCTTGCAGCCCCGGGTTCAATACTTGGGCGGGCAAGATTGCGTTCACGCGCACACCGCGTCCCGACCACTCGGTGCTCAGTTCCCTCGTCATTTGAACAACCGCTCCCATCGCCATGCTGTAGGCGATGTGTCCACGACCCATGCCCGTAATGCTGGCGAGCGAACCCAGACTGACGATACTGCCTCTTCCCGCAGCAAGCATACGCCATCCCGCTTCTTGGGAGCAACAGAACCGTCCGTAGACGAGATTACGCCACGTCCACTCCACATCGTCAAGGGAGATATCCTCCGGCTTCTTGCGTACGGCTTCGCCGGCGACGTTTCCCAAAAAGTCAACACGACCGAATTCGTTGTCGAGTTGCGCAAACATGGCTCGAATTTCGTCCGGACGGGACACGTTACAGTTCACCGGGACGGCACGGGGTCCCATTGATTCTATTTCACCGGCAGTTTTCTCCGCGCCTTGCAAATTTATGTCGAGAAGCATCAAGTCGGCGCCTGCCTCCCCCAGTGCCAGCGACATGGCGCGACCCATTCCGCTGGCGGCGCCCGATACAACGGCAACTCGACCGGAAAGATCGAACATTTGTGTCATAGCTATATCTCCCTGTTCATGCGTATCCTAAATTTGTCCTTTTAGCAATAGGTTGTTTTCAGTCTGTGATATAGGGATGCCAGATTATTAAAGCGTAGATTCCACTAACCCGCCCAACCTATTTTGCAAGAATCGCAGTATAGCATACCTGTGGGTCGCTGTCAACCGGTATGTCATCAGCACGTGGAACGGATCTGAATGTAAAGTGACTCATTCGTAGGGTGAGACCAAGCGAATGAATAGTGAGTGCGATAGAACTCCCTTGCCCACCATCCATTTTGCAAACCACTCGACAGCATGTAGGTTGGGTTGAGCGGCTACAACAATGTTCTATTCGGCTTTCACGGGAATTCAGCTATAGCGAAACCCAACTATCGAAGAGAAAATCCTCCTAAAAGGGAAAATCGGCGAGTTGGTGATTGTCTGAATCACGGATTTTCACTGATTAAACGGATTACACGGATTACGGGATCTCTATCAGGATTAGCTATGGGATCTCTATCGCCTTCACTATCCGTTCAGTTGATCGCTCGTTATTCACTCGGTTGATCCTTCCTTATCCAGTCAGTTAAGGGATCTCTATCGCGCTCCTTATCCAGTCGCTTGAGGGATTTACTATCGCACTCCCTATTCGCTCGCTTGATCCTTCTGTTGAGTAAAATTGAGCTTGTTTCCCCGACAATTATGGTTCTAATACGACTTACACGGCACCAGCAGGTCGCCGATTCGGAGATGAGACCTCTATAGTCGTACAGAGGCGATCACAATCTAACAGATTGTGGTACGGAAATCTATAATCTCACTTGATCGTGACTGCTACTTTACCAGACGCTCGAAAACACGCAATTCCCGGCAACTTAAAGCATAAATCAACGATCACCGTTCCTAAACTGTCCACTCTTTTTTGTAGGAAATAACGAGGAACCTCTACTTCCTTATCAGCATCTTGCGCGTCGCCGCGAACACTCCCGCCTTGAGCGTGTAGAAATATAAACCGCTGGCGACTGACTCACCACGCTGATTGTAACCATCCCAATACGCAGCACGGCTGCGGTTCTGATAGATACCCGCCGCTTGATGACCCACGTCCAAACGCCGAACAATCCCTCCGTTCATGTCATAAATTGTCAACTTGACCTCTGCGGGTACTGCCAACTGATACGGTATCCACGTTTCAGGATTAAACGGGTTCGGGTAGTTGGCGAGCAGGGCGGTTTCTTTGGGAATAACCAGCGAGGTTAACAGATTTTGGAGATTCGCAATCCCTTGTCGAAAGGCAATCGAACCGTCATCTTCGAGACGCGCCATTTCAATCCAAGACTCTATCATCGCGGCATTGACAGCATCTGTCCCGACTGCGGGCGCGGCGGCACCCCCAATGCCCTGTGCGACGAGCGTAAGATCAAAAATGTTGACCACACCATCGCCGTTGATATCTTCCGGTGAATCGGCGGATACGCGTTTTCCCAACTGTTGTGCGACGCTAATGAGATCGAGAATATTGACAACCCCGTCGCGATTGACATCCCCGGTCAGTAGCCGTTCCTCAACAGTAAAGTGGATTTCAAGAGGACCCGCAGGGATACCTTCCTTAGCGGCGGAGCCGAATAGGAAGTTTTCCAGTGCCAATTTCGTTTCACCTTCGGACTTTGCCTTGAACCTCACGCGAAGCACGGGGCCGCTGCCGCTCACACCGCCCTCACTGATCCGTCCCGCAATTAGCCCCGTGATTTTACCCCCCGCATTGTCGATGCTCCCGCTCTGGAAGAAGGTCGATCCGCCATCGGTCTTCAGGAAGTCGCCTTCGCTTACGTCAACGGCTTGAAGTACGGCAGGGTCGAAGGCGATATCAAACTGCCACCCTGCCAAGTCAGTAACATTTTCCGCACGCACGTCGAATGTAAAGGTATCACCGATGTGAATTGGTAATTCGGAAAAAGCGTAGCCAATGCCTGTCGCCACCGAATACTCAGTACTAGGTTCAAATCCAAAATAGGCATCTGACCCGCGCCAGTGGTTTGCAATGGTAGCCACCGCGACTAATAGGACATTTCTTCCTTGTCGAAGTGTGACAGGGAAGAAATCACTGTAGTCGTCCGCGTGGCGAGCACGGTTCTCGCGAATCAAAACGCCGTTAAGCCAGACCTTCAGTCCGTGCTCTGCGCCCACGTACATCATGGTGTCCTGTTGCCGTGGAGAATAGAGGGTCGCCGTACCATACACGGCTCCACTAGGAACGGGGGTTTTCAACATATCGCTAATGTTGTCCCATCCAGTAGGAGGGAGGTTGTGAGATGTCCATACGCTGCCTCCGATAGACTCTCCGACTGTTGCGCCGTTGGTGGCAACCTCCATCTCCGTCACCTTATTGCCACTCGCTTCTGCGAGTAAATCGAATCCGCTGTCCAATTTCACTTCCGGCAACACAACCCATAACCATGGACCCTCTATTTTCGGTCCTCCTCTTGGGAACCCCGGATTTGCGTGCCATTCAATCTTTGTGCTCGCACGCAACCCATCCAAGGGCGAAAAATCGGAGATTTCATTTGCGAAGACATCTAGCCATTTCAAGTTGGTCAACCCTGCAAGCACAGATATATTCGATATGTGGTTTTGGGATACGCTTAGGCGCTCAAGCCCGGTTAAACTCGCAAGCGGCGATATGTCCGATATTCCATTGCTTCTAAGATACAGTTCTTTCAATCTCGTTAAACCTGCCAGTGGTACAAGGCTTGCTTCCTCTAGCGGTGCACCGCAAATATCCAACTTCTCCAATTTCGTTAATCTCGCTAAGGGTGATAAATCCGAGAAGGGGTTACCCCAAGTGCGGATGTATTTTAGGTTGACTAGTCGCGCCAACGGCGATAGGTCGGATACGTCGTTGACGTTAAGATCTATATGTTCTAGATTGATTAATCCAGCAACCGGCGATAGGTCGGATACGTCGTTAAATTCCAATACTAGAGACTGCAGATTGGTTAAACCTGCAAGTGGCGATAGGTCGGATATAAGATTGTGGTTAAGAATGAGATGGCGCAATTCAGTTAAGCCCGCTATCGGTGAGAGGTCGGATACCTGATTCCCTTCTCCGTTATAATGACCGAGCTGTAATCTGCTTAGACTAGTTGCAAACTGGAGTCCTGTCAAATCCTGGATACCCCTGTTCAGCGCCCTAAGTTCGCTCAGAGTTCCCATCTCCTCGGCTGTAATCGGCGTATTGGCACTTTTGCCAAGCGCTTCTGCAACTGCAGCCCGCAGGTTTGCGTCGGGGAAATGAACCTGCCCTCCCGGCAGCACATCGGGCTGTGTTATGACCGGAGGCTCTCCAACCCGATCGGGGTAGTCCAGCGCGGAAATTATGTCTCGAAAACTAGATGTCCACGTGTCCCTTTTCACACTCCCCTTTGGGTTGTCCAGCGCCAGCAATCCAACGTTCTGCAGTCCGGTGTTTTCGCGTACCCTTTCGAGAAAGGTGTCGGTCTGTAATCCGACTACGGCAGCAGCGTATGCCGCGTCTACCGGTGCCTGAAACGCCTCATGAAAACGTGAAACCGGTTCAACACCGTCAAACGTACCGCCCGTGGCTTCAAGCGCTACCCTGTATGTTTCCATATCTTCACCCACACGAGCGTCCATGACTGACTGTTCCACGTAGAGCCGCAGTGCCTGCGCTTTGTTGTAGGGTGGACTGGGGTTGCTCTCAATTGCGGCACGCACCTGGTCCTCAAACGTTTTCATGCCCTCCGTGTGGCAACCGATACAGGAGATTCCGTTGCGCACCGTCGGGTCACTCGCGGCAGGATTTGAAACGATGCTAATCGGCGCTTCATCCAGCCGCAATCCATTGCCGTCCACAAGATAGTAACCCTGCAACCCGTTCGGTAGATTGAAGATGACTTCCCCGCCATCGTGCGTGAAGTTAAGCGGGTGGGTTAAGATGTTTTGTGTGCCGACGCTGCCGGCAAAGTCGTAGCTCTTCCAGTACGCCCCGTATCGGGAGGTATGGCGTTCCACGACGCGGTTGTGATTGGAGACGCCGGAATTGTTGAACCCCGCCCGCCAGACACGAACCCCCGGCGCATTTTGTAGATTGCCGACCACGTCAACATCCAGTTGCAACTCCAACTCCCGAGCCGTCGAGGGGAGAGAAAGCAGTTCATGGTAGAGCGGTGGAGTAGATGCCGTCGCAATAAGCCAGTCGATATGGACTGACGGCACATCGCACTTCATCTGTGTCTGTAACCGTCCCAGTTGATTGTGCAATGAGGTCTGCGTGGGTGCGTCAAACGAGACATGATAGGGATACACCCCCTCTATCTTCGTCCAAGCGTCAATCCGATCCCACTCGTAGTGCCGCAGGTCGATGTAGAAGATTGTATCTAGTGCATCAATGGGTTGTGGATTGGTGACGGTAATCCCCCATGAGAGGCTGTTTACCAGTTTGTTGAGCGCTTTACGGTACTCACCGAGTATTTCGGCTGTTTCGCCAGCGTTGTAGAGATGTGTGAGAGTGAAGTAACGGGCAAAAGCGCGGTCAAACGACGAGAGAGAGTTGAGATGGGTCTCAATGGTATCGAGTATTTCGGCAGGAGAGATAAAGCGCCCGTCGGTGATGCGAGTGGTCGTCCATGCGGGTGCGCCGGCTAGAATCCAGCGTCGAACGGTCTCAATGGAGTGAGCGGGCAGTTGGGGCAGTCCGAACGGCATCTGTGCGCCGTTCTCGGTGGGGCCAAGCAGACGCTTATACAACTCGGAGTCATTCGGATTTCCCGGGAGGACACTGCCGCCATTGATAAGCTCGCTGTGCTCCATGAGGAGTGTTTCTCGAAAGGCACCGTCGGGGCCATGGCAGTTAAGGCAACTCGCTTCAAAGATGGCGTAGGCGTCTTGGGCTAGTTGCGATTGGGCAGATAGATTTTGAGAGCCTACGGCGAGAGACACTAGACACATCAAAGCAAAAATTAGATGACGTTTATACATAGAGACTATCTCCGTTGAATAACTAACCCAAGTTGCTACCTAATTACAGAGAAACCGAGTTTTTGGTTCACGCTTGCTAAATTATAGGTAAATTAGCCCGATTTTCGAGAATCTCGCGTTTCCATGTTGGAAAAAACTCGGTTTCCGTGCCCTGTCGAACACGGTGGCAACTCGGGTTAGCTAATTTCGCAACCGGAAAGGTGAAATCACTAGCCCGTGGTCGCCCTCTTCAATCATTGGACAGCGTAGAGTACATCATCATCAAGCAATTTCACGTTCTCGGATTTGGTAACGTCACTTTTCCATTCCCTTGCCGCTGCGACTCCAAAAATCCGATCATGATTTCGACGACGTTAAGTGCCGCTCTCGCGGGCGATTTGGGTTCGCCGCCCTCGCTGATTAACTGTACGAGCTCTCGGACACCCGCGGGGATTCCTTCTACGTCCCATTTGGGCGCCTCAATCGACTCAACGCTATCCTGTCTGTAGATCGTGGAGCCGTGATTTCCAATGAGGATGTATCCGGTAGTACCTACGATTTCAAGGCGAACGCCGCTCCAGATCGCCGTCTTTGGTCCCCCTGCGTAATACCCGCGGACACCGTTGGCGAAATGGATGTAACCGTGGGCGGACGGCTCGGTTTTCGGATCGTGCCCGCCATCCCCTCGATACTCGGTATAGTCTTCGTACCCGTCTTCCAGTTCCGCGGACACCCATTCCGGATCGGAGTCGGCAATGTAGCAGATTGCGTCAATCATGTGCGTCCCGTTTCGGAAAAGCATCGCGCGGGGACCGTTAAGTGTGCCAATGATATTGTGCACGGTACCTATCTCACCGGCGTCGATTACCTCCTCCTTCGTGTGACGCCATATAGGGGTAAACCTGCGTGTGTGATCGATGGACAGGATTGTTCCGTTACGTTCAGCGGTCTCGACCATCCGGTCGGCATCAGCCAGATTGGTCGCCATCGGTTTTTCACAAAAGATACCTTTTGCCCCCGCATTCGAAGCGTCGACGACGAGGTCGGCGTGCCGGTGATCCGAGGTTGCTACGGTGACGATGTCAAGGTTTTCTTTCTCCAACATCTCATGATGGTTGGTGTATAGTCCAAGATTGGGCCACGTGTCCTTCCAGTCTTCTTGGAAGCCGTCCAATGCCGGTTGCAATAAGTCACAAGCGGCAACCAATTCGGCATTAGGCAATCCAACCAAACCGGTCGCATGTGCTCTCCCGACTCCTCTACATCCGATAACTGCGCCGCGAAGTGTTTCCATCAATCTCCTCCAAATAGTTGTCTGCGCTAGTTAAATACTCGATAACCGGTATAACAATGATTGTATATTATCTGCGAGTGCCAAAAGGAAATAATCGTAACTCAAAATCGTTCCTTATCCTGTCTGTAATCTTACTTACGTACGGAATCGTGGGCAGTGCCCACCCTACAAATTTACTGCAAGTGCCAAAAGGAATTAATCGTAACTCAAAATCGTTCCGTATCTTGTCTGTAATCTTACTTATGTGCAGAATGGTGGGCAGTGCCCACCCTACAAATTTACTACAATCGTTTACCCACCCATAATACACCGCGTCGAATTATCTCCTGAAAATTTGGATTTTCGAGCGCAGCCATGTCGTGTCCGAGAGCAAAGTAGAATACACGTCCATCGCCGTAGGTATGGTGGAATGCCATGACGTGCGTTTCATCGCAGGTTGGGTCGTACGCTTGCATCAAATGGTGCGACCTTGACGGGTCGTGTTCCACATAATACAGTTCGTCCGTCACTACAAAATCGGAAAGACCGCGTGTGATTTCATGGTCAACATCGATGATATTGACGGTAAAATCCATGTACTTGCTGTGGCCGAGAAGGAAAGCGTTCAACATTTCGTGGTAACCCTTGGCTTCGTGGAAGGATGCCGCAGCCGTGTGAAGCCCGAAGAAGCCGCCTCCCCGCTTCACATAGGTTAGCAAGCCGTCTTCTTGTGCATCGGTAAGTTCACCAACGTCAGTATAAAAGAGGACCGAATCATAGGCGTCAAGTCCGTTCGCCAAGATTTCATAATCCCGAGAAAAGTCGGCTTCGATATCACCGGCTTTCGACACGGTCTCGGCGATGAAACGGCCTTGCCCGGCATGGTCGTGATAGATACCCTCGGTGCCGACAAACACCAAGAGTTTAAGAGGTTGCATATGTCGCCTCCCCCGATATCATCTTCAAATCCCCAAACGAAAACGTCACACAGTGTGGGTATAGTGTAACGTCGTAATTCGAAACCTTAATCAAGGTATCACGAAATCCTGAATGAGTCAAGCGCCATAAATCAGGGGAAACGCATCTAATTATGGAGGATGTCTCATGGCGGTAGAATGTACCATTAATGTTAGGTTTTACTCAAATCTTGGAAAATTCAGGCAAAATGGGCACTCAAAACCCTTCTATACTACACACCGCTGGAAATTGCGTATTTTCAAGCGTCTGGCGGTAGTTGTAGGGTGGGCACTGCCCACCATCAACGCGGTCACGTTGCGCGCCAGGGGAGCCAATCATTTATCCCAAACTAATCGGAATGGTGGGCAGGGGATTTCTATCGCACTCCTTATCCAGTCGTTTGATCCCACCCTACAATCACTATTACAAACAGTAATTACCGGGAAAGAAAGCGCAATAATACCCAACGCAAAGTATAAGATTAGCGATCATTAACGAATTCTGTTCAACCCAACCTACGACCTACTCGATTTCAGCTTCAGCAGGTTTCTTCTGGGAATTTTGCCACGATTGCTCCGTAAACCATAGAGCCTGTTTGAATAATCGGTAGCAAAGCAATTTTGGTCATTTGTAGGAAGTTTTTTCGAGTTTTTATATTTGTCTTCTGCGTACCTGTCGCCCCGCTGGGGCTTTGGTGAACGGGACTTTGGCGTTTCTATACACCTTCCGCCCCTCTGGGGCTTTTAGAGGCTGGTGCGCAGTGCGCACCCTACAAATGTGTTTTTCAAACAGGTCCATAGGCTTATAAACTTGACACATTATCGAAGTTCGTTTATGATGATTGAATGCGATGAGCTATGCGCCTGATTACTATCGGGAGTTTTGGTTCCGGCGGAAATAGATGTTTAGAACCTGTTTGAATAATCGGTAGCAAAGTCGTATTTGGTCATTTGTGGGAAGTTTCGTTATGTATTTAGTGCCGTCTGCTACATACCTGTGGGATCTCTATCGCGCTCCCTATGCAGTCGCTTGATCCCCGTTGGGGCTATTAGAGGCTGGTGCGCAGGGGATTTCTATCGCCCGCGCTATCCGCTTGGTTGATCGCACCCTACAAATGTACTTTTCAAACAGGCTCTTAGTCGCGCGAATTCACTGATAGCGGGTCAGCCTGCCGGGCTCAGATTTCCGGGCATATCACTGTCGGTAAATTTCATGTACATTCCACTAACCGTTGATGTTCGTTTAAGCAAGATTCAATACGAAATATATGCACGTTTAACAAATTAGATCTGCCGGATTTGTCAATCCAGCAGGAGCGGCAGGGAACCGGTGTGCTGTGGTCTTCGTCAACAATGTAAAATGTATCGTTGAAAACTGCATAGGATGGTTGAACCATGAACAGATCTCTCATTACCAAGTTGAAGCTATTCTTTATACTCCTATCCTTTCTCGTTTCGACATTTACCAGCCTTTGTGACGCAAAATTGGACATGGAAGGCGTCGTCGCCATGTGGCTGCTTGACGAAGGGGGAGGGGATCAGATTTCCGACACGTCTGAGAACGGGCATGACGGAAGATTTGTGGGCGGAAGAGTCAAATGGGCTGACGGTAAGTTCGGTCAAGCACTCGAGTTCACTCAGGAGGGTTGGGCGGAGATGAATGCACCGGTCGTTGTGGACACGGTCGATTGGTCAATGGGTTGCTGGGTGAAACCCCGGGACAGCCAAAAACACTGGGCGAATATTCTCTCTAGCCATAATGCTCTTCGAGGAATCTCCTTTGAACAGTTTGATAACAATGTCAATCGAATGGGAGTGGCTATGGGTGACGGCGAAACGTGGGGAGGTGCAGGTTTCGTGCAACTCAGAGCCAATCAGTGGAATCACATGGTGTTCACTCGAAAAAAGAAAACGGGAACATGGTACCTTAACGGTAGAATAGACAATGCAAAGCAGATGGATTCGGACAAGCCGGTTGTTGCTTCTCCTTCACACTTTCGAATTGGAAATTGGGTGCTCGGTAGCCGCGGATGGAACGGGATTATCGATGAAGCCTTTATTTTCGAGAGGGCACTTAGCCGAGATGAAATAACAACCATCATGAATCATGGGCTAGAGCGTGCACGAGTCGTGAATCCAAATGGCAAGATTGCCGCGTCGTGGGGAAGGATAAAGACTTCGTATGAATAATCTGTGGTGAGTCCGGCTGTCTCATGATTACAACCCACTGGTAATATGACTTCATATTGCTCGTGGACAGCATTAACCTCTCGGTCGGAGATCGGATGAAGTTGGGAAGATCTCGGAAAAAACCATTTGAATTCATACCACGTACACTCCACACCTTATAAGTGCTAATTTGGGAGTTTTTTGGTATCGTTCCAGCGACTAATAGTGATAGCATATACTGTATTCTAGTTAAATATAACGTCCTATATATTGAAATTACAATACAAGACTGATATGTACATCACCCATCAAATAACACCCGTCAAAAGCTAGTTATAGGGCGAAAAACGAAGGTTTATTGGCAAAAGAATTCTACTACCCAAGAATAATGGTGTAATACCCACATTGCGCTCCTCTGGAGCGCGGGAATATGGACATATCGTATTCTATTGACATTGCGCTCCTCTGGAGCGAGTCACTTGCGGTAAAGAATTATTCCGCCAGGGATAATAGGGTGCTACCAATAAATTCTGTAAACCCAAAAAATAGGTGCGAAGAGTAGGATACCACCTTTATACGAAAGGAAATCCAAACCATGGCGTATGGCGACCATGGCCAGCCATATCAAGTCGCCATCGTCGGGACGGGGAGCATTGCAACTCGGCACGGTAGAGCGTGCAATGAAGTTGATTCCGCCGAGTTGTGGGCAATTTGCGACATATCGGAGGATTCACTGTCGTCATTCGGCGATGAGTTTGGTGTTGCGCGTCGATACACCAGCCTAAAGGAGATGCTAGAAGCCGAGCACATCGACATCGCTATTGTTTCCACTTGGGACCGGCGCATGCCGAAACCGCCACGCAACTTGCAGAATCGGGGAAAGTTAAGGCAATACTCTGCGAAAAACCCTTTGCCCTCACAGCTACCGAGGCTGAGGGGATGGCAACAGCGGCGCAGCGGAACGGTGTCTTGCTCGCCGAGGGGTTCAAATATCGTCATCATCCCATGCACCTTCGTGCGAAGGAGTTAGTCGATGGCGGAGCCATCGGCGATGTCCGATCTATCCGGAGTACACTCGTTACTCCTCCAAGAGTGCTTCGACTGAAGAATAAGGATGGCAGGCTTCTTCCCGACAGAAACTGGCGATGGAACAGACAAAAGGGCGGGGGAAGCATCTACGATGTCGGGTGTTACTGCATTCATCATGCCCGGTTTATCTTGGATGCGGAACCGGTTCGGGTCTTCGCTGTCCCGGAACGCGGAGTGGAAGTCGATGACGCAACCTATATTATTCTCGACTTTGCGGACGACCACGCGGCACAGATCTCGGTCGGCTACACCTCTTGGGACTCGCAATACACCGAGATTTGTGGAACAGGTGGGCTGATTCGTATGGATCGCGCGTGGAGCAACGAAGACAAACCCGTTACGCTCCAACTACGAACAAGCGAGGGAACCGAGGACATCGACTTTGAGCCGAGGTTTCAGTTCAGCGATCAGCTCCAACACCTGTGCGATTGCCTAAATCTAGGCATTCCCCACCGTATTTCGCTGGACAACAGCATTCGTCAAGCGAGGGTAATTGACGCGGTCTTTGAATCACTTGAAACAGGCAGGGCTATTGAAATGCAAACCGCATGAGCTGTCCTCGTGTCCGCTTTGCTTGCTCATTGCCGTGGTACGGTTGTGCGCCTTGCTCGCAGAACGGGGACACTCTTCCAATTATTGTACAGTTATTGAAGATGTCTCATGGTGGTAGAATTCAGGATTAATGTTGGGTTTCACTCATATTTTTGGCATGTTCATGCAAAGTGGGGACTCGGGAACGCCTCTGAGATTAGCGATCATTTACGAACTACGTTCAACCCAACCTACGATCTTGCGTGCATAAAGCACAGTTTCTTTCGATTGTCAGCACTTGATTTAGAATGGAAGGTCCATTTCAACTTGCCGAGAGCGTAATAGATGCGGTCGCCACCGAGACGGCGCCCGCCGTTTACCTGATTCGCCGCATTGAAGAAACCGAAACATATGCCCACTACAAGGCGCGAATTGGGCGCGCCATTGGCAGTGCTCTCAAGGATGAACTCAAGAAATGGATTGGTAGCGACTACCGCGTTTTCTGTTTCGAATATGTAGAGGATGACATTACGGCATTCTATCGCCAATGTATTTTGTGGCATGACATGGGAGGACCCGCGAGTAAACTTGATAACGGGCAGCACCCAGAACCAGATGCAGGATTTGCAATTCTTTGTCCTATTTGCTCGGACACACTAGCCAACCCCGGCTCTACGTAGCTTGTACACAGATATACAAGGAGATATCCCAAATGAAACTGTCTCAAGAGCAACAGAAGTTCTTCGACACTTTCGGGTACCTGCTGATTCGGGAGCTATTTGACCCGGAAGAAACGGAGAGGATTATCGAAAACTTTGAATGGTCAATCCAAAATTGCGGTGGCGGAAAAGATCATGATGGCTCCGGGCGTACTATGTTTGGGGGTCCGATTGAACACCATGTCGAGATGTGCGCGCTACTCGATCACCCCTCAATACTCGGTCTCCTCGGCGGCGTAATGGGTGACGATTTTTATTACTGCGGCGGTGATGGCAACTACTACAGTGGGAACACAGGCTGGCACCCTGACGGTAGTTGGGGAAGGCTCATCGCGACGAAAACCGCCTTCTATCTGGACCATCTGACTCGTGACACCGGGGCACTTCGTCTCATACCGGGTACTCATCATCCCGACCATTTCGTTCGCAAAGAGGGAATAGATGTCAATAACTCTCTCGAACTTTTTGGTGTCCCGCCCTCGGAGTTTCCCGGAAGTATAGCCGTTGAAACGGATCCCGGGGACATCGTTATCTTTAATCACGATGTCTACCATGCCTCATTTGGCGGCGGCACGAGAAGACGCATGTTCACGATGAACTGCACCATTTGTCCGAAGACGCCAGACCAGGAGGAGGGGGTTCGCCAATATTTGCAGATTCATTCCCCCGGCACTGGAAATTTTGTTACGGGAGCGGGGATGTATTTTCCGCCAATGGTAGACACTGCCAGCGAGAGTCGGATGGCTCACCTTACTGGACCGATAGCCATCCATGACCAGCTTTTTCCGCATCTGGCGAGAGATGTCGTGAACAAGCAAGCCGCTGTCTAAACGGTCTGTTTTCTAAATTGAGAGTGCTTATAGGACGTTGTGGTGATTGTCTGAACTGTGATTCACAGGATTTTGAGATTACCTTGATTATCAGTTTAAGTTGCCAGTTGTGAACCGACTAAACCGTACCTAGAAATCACTAGGCTTTTGGGAAGAAACCGAGTTTTCAAGAAAAAACTCGGTTTCAACAGGCGTCAAGAAATATTAGATGTTTAGCGAATGAACTACTAAATGGTTCATTCGCTAAATATTTGATGGTTACGAGAATGTCATAAGAAACCGCACCTACCGGGTTTGATTGACTTTGGTGCGGTTAAAAATCGCATCTGCCGAAATATGTGCAGATATGAATCGAATTGAATAAGGGAGTAGTGAAACAGCGTCTGAACACATCTTTTGGAGATACAGGATGTCATCGTGGCTCACAAATCAGCAGCTTCAGCATTTGCGGCGCGGCTATCAAAAGCAAGTCGAATGCCCCGTGCCAACCCAAGTCATCTCCAGTGGAGAGTGCTTTCCACCACCACAAACCCGTCAGCAGCTTCAGGTTGAGTCGCTGATTCAGGAAAATGCACACCTATATGCTCGACGTCAGGATTTGGAGCGCCATTCCTACCTGCGTTCCCGGAGCGGCATGGCTAGCGCATTTCTCGCCATGAATCAGGTCTTCGGAGAAGTGTACGACATCCACTCCGTCGAAGCCGAAGATCAGGCTGCCGCATGTGAACGGCATGACAAAACCACGGATCAGTTTGTCTTCGATGTTCATACCCATCATGTACACGACGACTACAGTTGGGACGGCATACTCTGGTTACGTGACACTGCCCGCGGAAACAACCAAGCAAAGAAAGCGTGGAACCCGGATCTTGCCGAATTGGAACTTGATCTCAAATATTACAAGTTCGACTACTATCTCAAGGACATGTTTTTCGATAGCGATACCACGGTTGCCCTGCTCAGCACGTCACCGGCAGTCGATCCGCACAAGCGGTTGCTGTCCGACGACCAGATGGTCGCCACGCGAAACCTAGTGAATCGGCTGTCCGGCACGCGGCGAATGTTTGCCCATGGAGTCATCTGGCCAACTGTTCCCGAGTATCTGGATGCGATGCACCGAGCTGCCATCGAACTCAAAGTGGATTCATGGAAAGGCTACACCGTCGGAGATATTCTCGGCGAAATACCAAGTTTTGAAAAACCCTGGCGCATGGACGACGAAGGACTAACCTATCCATCTTACGAGAAAGCGCGTAGTCTGGGTGTTCCAATTATATGTGTTCACAAGGGTGTCTTGCCAATCGAGTACGAGACAATTCCAAACTGGCATTACGCGGCAGTGGATGATGTTGGAAAGGCTGCTCGGGATTGGCCCGATTTGAAATTTCACATCTATCACGCCGGTTTGAAAATGTGGCGGGACGCCCGCAGCGTTAGTGAAGAGTTTGAAAGGAGCGGTCGACTGGAGTGGATTGACGAGATGGCTGAGATTCCTGAAAAATACGGCGTCTCGAATGTGTATGCAGACATCGGGCTTTCGTTCGGCGCGTTGGCTATAACGCAGCCGAGGGTTGCCGCCGTTATGTTGGCGAAACTGATTAAAGGACTCGGAGCAGATCACGTCCTTTGGGGCACGGACTCAATCTGGGCAGGGTCGCCGCAATGGCAAATCGAAGCGTTTCGACGTATAGAAGTTCCACCGGAGCTACAGGAGAAATACGACTTTGAGCCGCTAGGTCCTCCGGATGGGCCAATTAAAACCGCTATATTGGGGGGCAACGCCGCTCGGCAGTACGGTATCGAGCTAGACGCGAACGGCTGCCCGATTGCAGATTACCGGAATGACGAGTTGTCGCGACTGAAAGCCGAATATTTGGACGCCGGCAATCAGCGCGACAACCTTTACTGGGGTTGGATACAGGAACAGAAAGTCAATTAATCTGCGTGATCTCTATAGTGTGTGTTTGAATAATTGGCAGCAAAGCCATTTTTGGGCATTTGTAGGAAGTTTCTTCATGTATTTATTGTTGCCTGCTACACACTTGTGGGATCTCTATCAAGTAACACTCCACATTGCACTCCTCTGGAGTGCGGGTCTCTGGACATGTCGCATTCTATTGACATTTCGATCCTCTGGATCGAGGAAAGGGGCTCCGACCAGAACGTGTTACTTGCTGAATGAATTATTCCGACAGGGATAATGGCGCGCTATCAAGAATTTCTATCGCCTTCACTATTCGTTCAGTTGATCGCTCAATATTCATTCGCTTGATCGCATTTGATCTGTTAGTTTGCGGATTCCACAATCTAACAGATCGTGGTACAGGAAATTACGGATTCTGCGCGCGTTTCGGCGGGGCGGCTGACACCCCTTCCATGCCGCCGCTGACTCTGAGTACCTCGCCCGTTATCCAGGACGCTTGAGGACTGCAGAGGAATGCCACAGCCTGCGCGATGTCAACCGGTTCGTCCCAACGGGATGGCAGTCCGGATGCGTTCAATCATCTCGTCCTCGGCAATGTTCAAGCTCAGGCAACGTTGCGCCATCGTTTTCTTGTTGAATTCGGTGTACACCGGCCCCGGACACACGGCATTTACGCGCACGCCGTAGGCTGCCAACTCCACCGCTAACGTTCGGGTCAGGCTGATAACCCCCGCTTTCGCAACGTTATACGCCGCAACCATAGCCGCCGGATTCTGTCCGTTGATCGAGGCAATGTTGACAATACACCCGGACTCCTGCTTTTCCATTATTGCCCCGGCAGCGCGACAGCAGTAGAATGCGCCCGTCAACGTCGGGTTCAGCACCCGATCCCACTCCTCATCGCTCAACTCTACGACAGGTGCGACGTTCTGCCCGACACCGGCGTTATTGACCAGGACATCCAACCGTCCATGTTCGCCTATCACCTCATCAAAGAATGTCGTGACACCGGCGCTGTGCGTGATGTCCACGTGCGATGCTTGCACATGCAAACCATCCGCCTGCAGCCGTGCGGCTTCAGTCCTTCCCTTGTCGCGTTGCAGGTCAGCGATGATTGCCGTGGCGCCATCGCGAGCGAGTTGCTCGGCAATGCCCAAACCCAGCCCTTGGGCTGCACCGGTCACTACCGCGATTAAACCATCAAGGTTACCCGAAGAAGTCGCACGGTCGTTCATGATAATTTCCCGTCTGATTCAATGACAATCTTACGATTTTCACCTCTTTATCCGCTTAACCCGAGAAGTTTCCGATTGCGTTCAGGATTTACCTCTCCGGCCACAAAATCATCAAAGGCTACTTCTGTAGTTTCAATGATGTGATCAGCAATGAACGGAGCACCCTCCGCTGCCCCCTGTGCGGGGCTTTTCACGCAACATTCCCATTCAAGCGTAGCCCATCCCTCATAGCCCGCCTCTGACAAAAGCGTAAATACTCGCCTGAAATCGACTTGACCGTCGCCCAACGAACGGAACCGACCGGCGCGTCCAGACCACGATTGATATCCCCCATAAACGCCCACTCGTCCGGTTGGACGAAATTCGGCATCCTTGACGTGAAATCCCTTTACGCGATCGCCGTAGAGCCTGATGAATTCCAGATAGTCTAGCTGTTGTAACAGAAGATGGCTCGGATCGTAGTTCAAACAAGCTGCCGGATGGTCCCCCGTGAAATCTAGGAACATTTCGTAGGTGGCGCCATCATAAATATCGGAGCCGGGGTGCAACTCGTAAGCGAAGACAGTACCGTTCTCATGTGCCAAATCAAGTAGTGGTCGCCATCGCTTAGCCAATTCTTTGAACGCCTCGTCGATAATCCCATCGGGACGCTGGGGCCACGGATATACCATGTGCCACGCGAAACCGCCGGACAATGCCGGAATGACATCGGTGCCCATGTTGACGGACGCATGAATGCATTTTTTCAGTTCTCGGGTAGCCCATTCGGTTCTGGCATCTCCCTTCAAACCCGGCGGGTGAAACACTTCAAACATGACCTCGTAAGCCGGATGCACCGCGAGCACTTGTCCCGCGTGATAGCCACCCAATTCGGTTGGTTCAAGTCCAATCTCCTTTAGTTTTCCTTTGTAATCATCACAGTACATTTTCGATTCCGCCGCCCGGTCAAGGTCAATTATTCGCATGTCCGACGTCGGAATCTGTACGCCAACGTAGCCAAGACCCGCGACCCAACGTCCAATGTTTTCGATATTGTTATATGGTTCCTCATCTCTCATAAACTGGGCAAGCAGAATGGCTGGGCCTTTCATCTTCGGCATGTTTTTTTCATTGCTTCCATTTAGGTAGATTGTTTATAAATGGCATTGGTAATCTCGCACAAGCTAGTATATCACTCGTGAAATATGTTGTCAAACTTGACAGCCGTGAAGGAATTAGGACGGCACTCAACTTTGGCGCATTACGGTGATTTTATCAAGTAACACTCGCTCGCGGCAAGTCATAGAGCGAAAAACGAGGATCAATTTATGATGCACGACACACATTAAAGATCTCTATCGCACTCATTGTCCATTCGCTTGATCTCCGCTGGAGCGCGGAAATTTGGACACATCGTATTCTATTGGCATTTCAATCCTCCGGATCGAGAAAAGGGACTCCGACCAGAAAGTGTTACTTGCTGAAAGAATTATTCCGCTAGGGATAATGGCATGCTCTCAAGTAACACTCGACATTGCACTCCGCTGGAGTGCAGACGCTAGGAGGAATCGTGTTCTATTGACATAGCACTCCGCTGGAGTGAAAACCAGACCGCTAAGGAACACTTTTCACGGCTAGTCATTGAGCGAAAAAGGAGTGTTACTTGCTGAATGAATCATTCCGACAGGAATGATGGGACGCTACTAACGTACTTAATCCAATAGCTTCTCTACGTGATTCCGTTACACATGTCGCATTATTTGAAAAATAATACCATTTCTCTGTATTTTTAGTGCATAAATAGCGTCAATCTAGGCGTTCCAAGGCGGGGCAAAATGGGATCTCTATCGGGATTCACTATCGCACTCATTATCCATTCGCTTGATCCCTCGCTATTTGGTCGGTTGATCCCCACCTACGGCGAAAGGACATGACAGAATAAAAAAACGCAACTGTTTAGTCTATCCTACACTCCGCACCTTATAAGTGCTAATTTGCGTACTTATTGGTATCGTTCCCACGACCAATGGTGATAGCATATACTGTATTCTAATTACATATAACGTACTATATAATTACAATGCAAGGCAGATACAAACATCACGTATCAAGTAACACCTGCCAAAAGCTAGTTATAGGGCGAAAAACGAGGGTTTATTGACAAAAGAATTGTACCGCCAGGAATAATGGTGTAATACCCACATTGCGCTCCGCTGGAGCGCGGGAATATGGACATATCGCATTCTATTGACATTGCGCTCCTCTGGAGCGAGTTACTTGCGGAAAGAGTCATTCCGCCAAGGTTAATAGGGTGCTACCAATAAATTCTGTAAACCAGAAAAATAGGTGCGGAGAGTAGGGTCTATCAATCTGTTTTGGGAATGTTGGTTCGTCGTGCTGCAGTTAATCCCTGTTCCTACACCATCAAGCGAATCGATAGTGAGTGCGATAGAGATTCCTGAGCGAAATGTAGGAGCGATCTCCAGGTCGCGATTTCCTGTTGGCGCGTAAGTTCTGGACTGAACTAAACAATTACCTTAATTCAATACAGTTCCTCCACATGATTCTACCACACGACAACCTCTTTCGACGTTACAGCTTCAAAATTTTCTTCCGCGCTTTTGCCGAATATGCTATAATCGTAATTGAGTATTCGTAGATTTGGTCCACTGTAATAGAAGAACGACATTTCTTGCAAAGTCATCACGCGACGAGATTGTTAGGCGGAAGATGGCAAAGCGATGAAACGTGACTTCTTTTTCTTGTCGGTTAGTTGACTTACGGATTTGATTATTTGTCTAAGAACCTGTTTGAAAAGTCAATGGAAAATCATTTTTGGAGGTTTGGAGTGTTATTACCTACCGCCCCGCTCGTGCTTTTAAAGGCTGGTGCGCAGTGCGCACCCTACAAATGTACTTTTCAAGCAGGCTCTAAGTCTCAACAATTTCCGAGGACTGGAAAATGGCAGATCAGGATTTTCAACTCACGGAACATCAGATAAACTTTTACGACGTTTTCGGCTACCTGAGTTTTCCCGGACTGGTCGCCGACCGGATAGATGAAATTGTACGAGAGTTCGAGAATGTTTGGGTGGAGCGCGGCGGCGGGCATTACGGCAAGCCGCATGAAGGCAAAGCCCGTTCATGTATTGTACCCTTCATCGACCAAAGTGAAGTGCTCTGTACACTGCTTGACGACCACCGCATTCTTGCCATCGCCAAAACATTGCTCGGCGACGATTTCAATTACATGGGAAGCGATGGAAACTTTTATGTGGGTGATACCGGCTGGCACTCCGACGGTGGACATGGACCAAACGACCCGATGCACATCAAAATTGCATTCTACCTCGACGAGCTGACCGGAGACACGGGTTCGTTACGCGTTATCCCGGGAAGTCATCGATTGGGAGATCATTATGCGGAATCGCTTAGCGGCCAAATCGGGCGGAGTCCAGACCTATGGGGAATTCATGGGCGTGATGTACCCGCAACTATCTTTAACACCCAACCGGGCGATGTTGTGCTGTTCAACCACAATTGCAAACACTCGGCATTCGGCGGCAGTGCTCGTCGGCGCATGTTCACTATGAATCTCTGTCAGCGCTACCCCGAGGACCGACTAGAAGATTTGCGAAACTACATTAGCGGCGGTGCCCGTTTCTGGGTAGAACGCGCCTTTGGAGAAAAAATGGTGAACACAGCCGGGGCCGAGCGTATGCGACATCTTGAACAAGTGATGGCAAACGATGGGCACCTTGCCGAATTGTCGCGTCAGGCACGAGCCAAGATGGACGAACCTTCCCGCGGTTGACATCCATGGTCCGAACGTTCCTCAGCTAGCCCGTTATTCCCGTAATGACCCAACGCGATAACATCAATGACAATATAGAAGCCGACTACACGCGAATCATCGCAGATACCGAGCCAACCCGGTTTCTTGCCGGAAGCCCGATTGAGATAATCCGCCCGATTGAGTCTACCAATCCTCCCGAATATGCCCTGTTCGACTTCGATGGCACGCTCAGCCTCATTCGCGAGGGGTGGATGGACGTGATGATTCCGATGATGGTCGAGATTCTGCTTGATACGGGAACCGGTGAATCACGCGACCAGTTGCACAGCCTTGTGTATGACTTCGTAACCGAGCTTACGGGTAAGCAAACAATTTATCAAATGATGCGGTTGAAGGAGGAGGTGGCACTTCGCGGAGGGAATCCGGCGGATCCGCTTGAGTACAAGCATGAGTATCACAACCGTCTAATGGAGCGCATAACTTCACGGCGTGAAGGGCTTCGTACGGGCCGAAAAAAACCGGCTGATATGCTTGTTCCCGGATGCATTGAGCTACTAAATGCTCTCGAACAGAGGGGCGTGCAGATGTATCTCGCAAGCGGAACCGACGAGCAGTACGTGCGCGAGGAGGCAGCGTTGTTGGAAATCGACTTTTATTTCGGAAAACATATCTATGGCGCCATTGACGATTATAAGTCATTTTCAAAAGCGCAAGTTATTCGCAACATACTCAATAGTGGGCAAGTCGTGCCAGCCAAGCTTGTAGGTTTCGGCGACGGCTACGTCGAAATCTTGAATGTGAAAGAGGCGGGCGGCACGGCAGTTGGTGTCGCAAGCGACGAAGCCGGACGCAGCGGTAGACCCGATATTTGGAAACGTGAGCGACTCATCGGGGTTGGAGCCGATGTAATCGTACCGGACTTTCGCCACCATGGAGAATTGGTTGAATACCTCTGGCCATCTGGTTGATTGGAGCGTACACGAATACACAACTCGGAGAAAGCCATGAAAGCAGCAGTGTTTTACCAAACGAATGTGCCTGTGTCTATTGAGGAGCTCGAAATCGAAGCGCCTCGGGAGGGCGAAGTCCTGCTTGACATCGTGGGCGCGGGGGTTTGTCACAGCGATTACCACTTTGTGGATGGCCATATCAAACGTGAAGTGACGCCATGGGTCATGGGACACGAAGGCGCGGGCGTCGTGGTAGAAACGGGCCCCGGTGTCACCAACCTCACCCCCGGAGACAAGGTTATCCTTTCTCTTGACGCGATGTGCGGCTATTGTCGAACGTGTAGTCAAGGAAGTCCCGCACTCTGCGAAACACATCCGGACTTGCCAGTTAGCCGCATGCAGAAGAATGGTCAGCCGTTTTACCATGTCCGACCGACGTTTGTGGAACAGACCATAGCTCTGGCAGATGCCTGCGTCAAAGTTCCACGCGAGACGCCGCTAGAGAAAGCGTGTCTGATCAGTTGTGCAGTAATTACCGGTATCGGCGCGGTCGTTAACAGGGCGAAAGTCAAAACGGGCGCCACGATGGCAGTGTTCGGATGCGGCGGAGTTGGGCTCAATGCCATCCAGGGCGGCGTCTTGGCATCGGCGGGCAAAATCATTGCCGTCGACAAAGTTCCGTATAAGCTGGAATTGGCTGAACAATTTGGTGCTACCCATCTAGTGAACGCGGATAAGGAGGATCCCGTGCAAAGAATCAAGGAGATTACGGGCGGCGGGGCGGACTACGCGTTTGAAGTCGTCGGTTTTCCGGTCTTGGTTCGGCAGGCGATCGATTCGGTTCGTCCAACCGGGACCGCCGTAGTCGTTGGCGTGCAGCCGACCGGCGAGGATATTTACGTTGATGGTTGGGATCTATTGCATGACCGAGCCTTGATTGGTGGCTGGCACGGCGCCGCGACGGCTCGAGTCGACTTTCTTTGGCTGCTCGACCTTTACAACCAGGGGAAAATTAAACTTGACGAGTTAATTTCGCGTTATCGACCATTGGACGAACTCAACGAGGCGTTTGATGACATGAACCAAGGAAGGGTCGCGCGCTCTGTAATTGTTTTCGACTGACTGGCTTTTAATAGCACAACTCGCAACGTATCCTAATCAAAACCTATGATTCACGATTGAAAAACCTGAGCGCTGATATTCACTAGCCACTAACCACTGACCACTGTTTCCCCACATGCCATTTCCTCAATTGGATCGCTTTGCCCTACGCATGCAGCCGCTCTCAGCAAGGGTAAACAAGACGGATATCGCTTGCCATCATGTCTCTCCCGATGCCGAACCGAAGCAGTTGAGTACGACGGCACAAGCGTTGATTGGCGAATGCGGAGAGCGGGTGAGAAAAGCCAGACAGCATGACTGTCCGGTGATTATTGCCTTCGGTGCCCATGCTATCAAGAACGGGCTTGCACCCGTTTTTTTGCGTCTGATTGAGGATGGGTGGGTCACCCATTTGGCGACAAACGGCGCGGGGATTATCCACGACTGGGAGTTTGCATTTCAAGGCAAGAGTTGCGAGGATGTCGCGTTGATGGTAGAGCAGGGGCGGTTTGGGAATTGGGAAGAAACCGGATTCTATATCAACCTTGCGCTTAACGTTGGTGCTTACGAGGGCAAAGGATACGGTGAGTCAATTGGCGCCCTTATTCAGAACGAAGGGCTGGCCATTCCGTCGGCTGACGAATTGGAGCACTTTGTCCGGGATCGAACCGCCAAACAACCCGATGCGGCAGCCGGTGCCGCTGATCTGCTTGGAGTATTGCAGAAATTTGACCTTTCAAGCGGTACACTGGACGTTTCTCATCCGTGGAAAAAGTTCAGCATTCAGGCTGGCGCCTACCGCCACGGTATTCCATTCACCGGACACCCTATGATAGGCCACGACATCATTTATAACCACCCGATGAACTGTTGTGCTAGTCTCGGAAGAGCCGCTCAACGCGATTTTCTTACATTTGCCGAAAGTGTGAGCCGCTTGGATGGCGGCGTCTACATTTCTATCGGATCGGCGATTATGAGTCCGATGATATTCGAGAAATCGCTATCCATGGCGCAGAATCTGGCTATTCAAGACGGTGGGCATATAGATGACCATTTCATTTTTGTGAACGATCTCGCCGAGTCAAATTGGGATTGGTCTCAAGGTGAACCTCCGGAAGAGAATCCCGCTTACTATTTGCGATATAACAAGACATTTAGCAGAATGGGCGGGACAATGCGGTATCTTCAAGCGGATAATCGCGACTTCCTGCTTGCTCTGTTACGACAGTTGACTTCGGAGGCAAAGACATGAGCGTCGCATTATATCATTTCCCTAAAACTCATGTGTATTGATGACGCGAATAAAATGAAAAACTCCAGTGAAGTAACAAGCTAGACTTCGCGCAAAGTTGGCGGGGCAAGATGCCCCACCCACGGAGAAAATGGATGATATAATTGAACTTCACTAGAGCTATTATTCAAGCGAATGGTATTACTATCTCAAGATCGACTTCATCAACTTATTGAACGCTTTTCAAGCTGCCGCATCGCCGTGCTCGGCGATTTCTTCCTAGACAAATACTTGGATACTGACCCGGCGCTTGTCGAAACTAGCGTTGAAACCGGCAAAGAAGCTCATCAAGTCGTTCGCATCCGTTGCAGTCCGGGCGCCGCCGGAACGGTTGTCAATAACCTAGCAGCGCTGAAGCCGGGGGTACTGCACGCTGTCGGCATCACCGGTGATGACGGCGAGGGTTTTGAATTGCGAAGGGGATTGGCTGCACGCAACTGCACGACTGACCATCTAATCCGATCGTCTTCGCACAACACACCGACATACCTCAAACCAAGAAACAACTCGATTCCGGGGCTAGCCGGAGAGATTTGCCGCTACGACACGAAAAATCGGGGCGCCATGTCTACTGAGCTAGAGGCACGGCTTGTCGAGGCACTGGACGTGCTTCTACCGCAACTTGACGCCGTCATCATATTGGACCAAGTTGAGGAAGCCGTGGGGGGTGTGCTTTCTCCCGCCATCCGCGATGCCGCCATTGAGCGCGCTCAACGCTTTCCGGGAGTCGTCTTTTGGGTCGATAGCCGGGAACGGGTTCACGACTTTCGACACATGACGCTCAAATCAAATGAATACGAAGTCCTCGGCATGAAACAGCCTCCGCCGGGAACAACGGTTGATTTGAATCAGGTACATGATGAAGCGCGAAAGCTCAGGCAGAAAAACGGCGCACCGGTGGTTGTCACGTGCGGCGACAAGGGCGTCTTAATCAGCGATCCCGAATGGATGTGGGTGGCTTCTGTAAAAATAGACGGCGAGATTGATGCCACCGGGGCTGGTGACAGTTTTGACGCGGGAGCGGCGCTTGCGCTTGCCGCAGGCGCTTCTCTCTCCGAAGCCACGGTTGTCGCCCACCTCGTCGCATCGATTACCATCCAACAACTCGCCACAACGGGCATCGCGCGCCCGGCCGAGTTACCGGATCGACTAAATCTTTGGCTCCAGCAACAGAAGGAATAATAGCATGGATAAACCGTCATTTGCTTCCCAATACCTTGATTCCCTTTCAGGTGTGCTGCGGACAATCGATGCCTCTCAAGTCCAGCACGCGGTTGAAACTTTGCGAGTCGCACGTGATCGAGGAAGCACCATATACTCGTGCGGTAACGGCGGAAGCGCGAGTATCGCTTCGCAGATGGTTGTTGATATCGTGAAAGGCGGCTCCTACGGAAAGAAGACGCCTCGCATCAAGATGATTGGACTCACGGATAGTATTGCTACGATAACTGCCTACGCAAACGATGTGAGTTACGATTCGGTTTTTGTGGAGCAACTCAAAAACTGGGCAACTCCGGGCGACGTTCTCATCGCCATTAGCGGCAGCGGCAACAGCCAAAATGTGTTGAACGCCGTTGAGTACGCCAACGATTGCAACGTCATTACCATCGCTTGCACGACCGCGAACGGCGGAAAACTCAAGGATCTTGCTCGCATCCCACTCCTCGTCCAGTCATCGCACATGGGTCACCTCGAAGATTGTTTCTTTGTCATGACTCACGTCCTCTGCTACGCATTCATTGAGGACAGAGTGTAACATCTATAGAGGAACGTTGCTCTTAAAAGACAAGCCTACTACGGGGTAAAATATGAAGATGATGACTCTTAGATTCATGCTGTTCTGCATCAGTCTTTACATTGCAAATGTAATGCTTCCTAATGTCGGTCACGCGCAGTTCATGAAAGACGTGGTTGCCATTTGGCTTTTTGACGAGGGCAACGGCAAGAAAATCAACGATTATGCTCGAAAGGGCCATGATGGTGTGTTCCTTACCGGGAAACCCGACTGGGTCGAGGGAAAATTCGGCACTGCACTACAGTTTCACGGTGTAGATGGCATGGCGTGGGCGGACATTGAAAAACCCGTGGCTATGGACTCGGTTGATTTTAGCATTGGATGCTGGATGAAACCCGGAAAACCACAGCGCACGTGGGCAAATTTACTCGCCGGTCGGGATGAAGAAGATTCACACACCGGTATCTCCCTCCTACAGTATGAAAATCATGTTAACCGCTATAGAATAGCCATCGGGGGAGTTTTCGCTTGGCAGGGTCTGGGCAATCCGCGGCACGGCGTCCGACTCACAACAGACGAATGGAACCATCTTGTGTTCGTCCGGAAGGGTAGGAATGGTACTTGGTATTTGAACGGTGAACCCGACCGTCCAATGAGGAACGGATTTCACATTGACCTGGGCTCGGAAAAAAGGCTTGCACGTGCAAGGAAGAATTTCCGCATAGGTACAGCCGTATTCGACGATGCGCGACGCTGGCGAGGCATACTTGATGAGACCTTTATTTTCGAGAGAGCCCTAAATCAGGAAGAAATCGTCAGGATCATGAACGATGGTATCGTCGAAGGACAACACGTTGACGCAAAGGGAAAAATGGCGACTGTCTGGGGCAAGATTAAATCCTCGAATTAACGCTACCCGTATTCAGCACCGGCCTTCTCGATTCCCGTGAACGCATAGCCATAGCATCGGATGTCGTCTATCTTCACGCTACATGTAGGAATAGAGACCTTACCGTATTTAGGTTGAGAAATCAGTCCAATACTGGACAGAAGCATTCCACTTAATCGCAACCCGCGAGAGTTATCACTATGAAAATAACCGATCTCAAGACTCACGTAGTTGCCAATCCTCCTCCCCACCGCGGCGGACCCTATTTTGTCTTTTTGAAACTGACCACCGATGACAATGTCCACGGTTTCGGAGAGGTGTACGGCGTGCCGTTCGGACCCTCCAAAGTCACTCAACTCATTGAGGACGTTGTAGAGCGGCATGTTATAGGGTGGGATCCGTTCAAGATCGAAAAACTGTGGCGGATAGTTTACTCCAGAGGTTACACACAACACCCCGACCTGACCCTGGTAGGCGTGCTGAGCGGAATCGAAATTGCCTGTTGGGATATCATCGGCAAAGCGCTCAACCAACCCATTTATAACCTGCTCGGCGGGCAAGTTCACGAGAAACTCCGCTCCTATACCTATCTGTACGCCGAATCCGACGTGCCTCCTCCAACCGATACCGCCCATGACCGCAGGATACCTGTCAATTTGCACAGCGATCCGCACCTTTCAGCGGAACGAGCTGCCGCATATGCGGAGCACGGTTTCACCGCCGTCAAGTTCGACCCTGTCTGGGGAATGTCCGCTTTTGACCCGCGGCAACTTTCCCTAGAGGTACTGGACAACGCCGCGCTCGTCACAAAGAATATTCGAGACGCTGTTGGTAACAAGTGCGACCTCCTCATCGGCACTCACGGACAAATGACCACCTCCAGCGCGATTCGTCTCGCCAAGCGCCTTGAGCCGTTCGACCCGCTTTGGTTCGAAGAACCGGTACCGCCCGAAAACCGGTCTGAAATGGCACGCGTCGCCCAATCTACCAGCATTCCGGTGGCTACCGGCGAACGTTTAACTACAAAGTATGAATTCGTCGAGTTACTTCAAAGGCAGGCTGCGGCAATTCTTCAACCGGCCCTTGCCAGAGTTGGGGGAATACTGGAAGCGAAGAAGATTGCGGGTATGGCGGAAGCGCACTACGCTCAGATTGCCCCACACTTGTACTGCGGACCCATTGAAGCCGCCGCCAACATTCAACTCGGTACATGCAGCCCCAACTTTCTCATTCAGGAAAGCATTGAAACGTTCGGCGGATTTCACGCCGAACTTCTCAAGCAGCCGATCAGGTGGGAAGATGGCTACATTATTCCCCCTGACAGACCCGGTTTGGGGGTTGAGTTGGATGAGGAAGTCGCGGCACAGCATCCATATACCGGTCCAATCTTCCCCGGAATGACCGAAGTCCCAATTTAGTGTGGGGCGCGGTCAAACACAGTGTCTGATATAGAGGGCAATAGGGATTGACCGCAATGTGCCGTGATGACGATTCATGATGCGTAATACGTGCTACTCGCCCCCATGTTTTGCTACAAATCGGGGCGGCTTGGGTAAATCCCACAAATTTAGTGGAGGTCGACTCACCATGATTGGAGCCATACTTTTTCTGACACAGACCTTACTACAAGCCAATACTCCTGAACCAAAATCACCCCAAACCTCGGTTGAAACTTCCAACAGAGCACCGACCACAGCCAATGTAACCGGGGGCTGGAAATGGGATGTGACAATCTACGATCGCCCCGACTGGTCAACGCCGTGGATCGGCGGTCCCAAGCTGGTCGGCGATGAGATTCTCATCCAGTGCGTTTCACATCCTGAAGATATCTACTACGATGACTGGTATGCGGAAGTTAGTGAAACCTTTACGCTATCTTCGGCGGATGGCGGGTTAACTTGGAAAGAGACTTCCAACGAACGATTTACCGGTGAACCGACGGACTCCTCTGATGACATAATGGTCGATGTCTCCGCATACTCCGCCCTCACCGATGAGGAGGATCGGGAGAGAAAACGGCGACTGGAGGATGCCGGACTTGGGCATTTATACGGCACAACCCTCGGCAGCGGACCGTCGGGTTGGCTCATCTATCCCGACTCGATGGCAGCCGAACTCAAGGCAAAGGGATATTCCGTTTTCGACGAGCATCCGACTATCCCCGAAGGGCAAGCGGCAGTTTACGCCCGAGCGATCAAGGGGCGGTATTCTACAGACCGTGGGGCGACGTGGGAAGACGCGAACATCCAAGATTTGCCGGTGTTCGGACATGGACCCGTCCCTAACGGTAGCCTCGAGTTGTCCGACGGTACCAGACTTGAATTCTTTTACGGATGCGAACTTCATGAGCAGATGCGGTCGGTTTACGTGCTGCGTTCAACCGACGGCGGGGTCAACTGGAAGACGGCCAAAATACCTGCCGATCCGGAGCTATCGCTCACTGAAATATCAACCGTGGCTTTCCCTAGCGGTAGAGTGCACATGATGATGAGATGCGACGTTGGCGGCGACGGCTTTATCTACTCGACCAATTCCGATGATGGCGGCTTGACGTGGAGTTCGGCTAAACGCACGCCCATACGAGGCCAACCGCTCCTATTGCTCAAACTGCGGGATGGCGGGATACTTTGCACCTACTGCCATCGTTCATTTCCCGCCGGAATCCGAGCCTGTCTGAGTTACGATGAGGGGGAAACGTACGATATTGAAAATGAAAAAATCTTGAGAGACGACGTGATTCCCGGTCCCTGGATTTCGCCGTGCGGTCCCCCTTCGGTTGAACTTGCCGACGGTACAATCTTTACCGTTTACACCTTACCGAAAGTAACCCGGTTGAAGCCGGGGGAAACAGCGGATGGGGGGCTGTTCAGCGTTCGGCCGAAGTACCACTGCTATGTTGCAGGCAGTTGTTACACTTTGGACTATGTCCGACCTTTGCCCGGTAAGTAAGTTTCGCCCAGTCGCACAGTACAACAGTGCACAGCCTGTCCGTCAAAAATTATCGTAAGTGTTTAGTGGCTACTGATTAGTGGTCAGTAAACCCCCCAGAGCCATAGAACGGGCAATGAATTGCCCTACTACAAACCGGAAAAATGAGCATCCACACGAGATCAGCCTAGAAAACGGGGAAAAAGCAGTCTAGATTCACAGTGGTCGACTCCAGAAATCAAGGGACTAAACAGTTACAAATTATCTATGCAGATTTGTCGAATGTAACCCCTGTTTGATTTTTATCTCAAGAAGCTAAAGGAGATTCATGATGAGCGATGGAAAGTGGTTGTGTGTGGTGTAGGTGGTTGTGTCGGGGCAATTCTAACGCTGGTGGTGTGTTCGTTCACGTCACTGGGGACACAATTTCAGTCGGATGGCAAGTTCGCCAAGATAACCTGCACGGAGTTAGAAGTGGTGGGCGCAAACGGAACACGCGCGGTGCAGATGTTAGCCTATGAGCACGACAGGATTATTGCCGTGCTCGGCAAGAACGGAGAATCAAAGGCACTTACGAGCAGCGGTCTGGAACGGACATCATGAATAAATTGGTTGCACTCCATTACCTCTGGAACAATAATTCTTACCGCAAGTAACTCGCTCCAGCGGGGCGCAATGTCAAGCGATACTTGGTAGGAAATCTCGCTTGCTACAGAGGACATCACGTGCCTACAACATTCTTCTCAATTTGCTGATGTCTCACCCTACCAATAAGGAAATATTCAATGAAGCCAGATAGCATCACATTGCAAGTTAGAATTGAGAATACAGATGAGTTGCTCAGCCAGATTGCTGAGCATTTAGGCAAAAAATCAATGTTAATGGACGATCTAGAAAGTTCTGTAGTCGAGACCGCGCCTCTCGTGGTGACGTTGGGGGATGGAATAACACGCATTGCTCGCTCTACCCAAGCAGATACGCTCGCGGATGTCATTGCAATACTCGGTTTGAAACGGATTTCCGAGATCCGCCCCAAACTCGTATCTAGTTCACCACCTCGCCCAAATGACCCTAATAAGTCTAGTTGGAAAAAGCGGGGCAAGTATTATGTCTTCACGTGGGGTAGTAGGCAGACAAAAAAGAGAAGACTTGACAAACTAGCAGCGGATTTGGCTGTAGATTTAACCGTCGAAATTAATGATTAGGAGATAACAACCAATGATTCAACCAACGACTAAAGACGCCTCGCCCGCTGCGATTCCAGAGAAACACAAAAGGATTGATTAAGCACTGAGTCTCGGGTAACACATTCAACGATATCGCCGCACACCGCCAAAGCTGTCTGTTCAACTTAATAAGCCAACTATCCTCATCAAAGTGATTGAAACACGCGATTCATCAATCAGGCGCAATGTTACTGAGAATGGCTTTACTAGCTTTCGCAAATACTGGATCAACCCGCCCAACGGACATGTCTCATTCCGTCAATGATCTCCGCGCCTTGGATGGCCACATCGTGGAGGTCGATCCGCAGATTCTGGGTGACAGAGGTGAATCCGCGGAGCCGCTTCGGTGGCGATACCGGGAACTCGTGATTGAGTGGGGGTTTGAGAAGGAAACCGAGAACCAAGCATTCGACGGGAACATTCAATCCACTCATCACCTCGGCAAAATAGGCAGGGTCAAACCCTTACCTGGAGATAACACGACTGAAATGACCGCCGAACACGCTTGGAAATCGCCTCGAGGCGGAGGTACACGGCGTGGGATTGTCGTTTGCGTGTTATATGCGGACACAGTCCGTGGTCCCGGCAGAGCCATACTAACGGTGCGGACATGCTCGGGAAGTTTCTCCTTTCTTCCCGTCGACCTCGGCGACGGACCAATTTTGGCTCCGGCACATGGGTTTTTCGTAGCGGATAACCCATCGAACTTAACCGCGGCGGCATTCCAAGTCGATCTGGCATCAAAGAACCTGAAATCGATTCGCCAAATGGTTCGTGAGCACTCGGAACAGACATGGGAAGGGGCTATAAGCGCCCTTCAAGGGAAAATAGAGTACTCCGGTTTACCCACACCGCCATACTATCCGCGCATGAGTGTGGAAGTGCCTGACGAGAATCTGTCCGCGCTCTGGCGTATTGGTGCTTGGCAACTCATCAAGAATTGTCCGAGGATTCACCGTGATGACATTCACCTCGTCGGCAGAACCGGCGATGTCGGTAGTTGCAGGAGAGTTGAGGATCCGGATGATCCCCAAGGCATATATGTTGTGCGTAACCATCCATTTCCTCCCCTGAGTTGTGAAACCGAGCGTATCCTGTTGGCGCTCGACCACATGGGAATGCACGATGTGGCACGGGACGGCACATCCATCTGGTTAGAAAACCAGCAACCCAACGGAGCGCTATTCGTCAATTCGGGAATAGAAGCGGCACATCGGCAAGGCGCGCTGCAACTTCCGTGGGTCCTCGTGGAACATGCGCTGTTAACGGGAGACAAGACGTGGCTAGAGCAGCAGGCACCCAAGTTGAGAGCTGTGGCGAATTGGATAATCGAGCGACGCCGGTGCACGATGAAAGAGTCACTTTCGCCTGAAGAAGCTTTAGGGATTGAAGACGGCACGTGGTCGCCTTATGGACTGCAACCCCCTGCCTCAATGGGCGATTCCGACGCTAGGGGTTCAGTATATTTCTTTCCGGCAGACGCGTTCGCCTACTGTTCCCTAAAACTCTTGGCAGATGCGCTCTCGGAAATTGATTCGCAGACCGGCGCCGCCTTGTCGGCGGAAGCCGAAAACTACGCCCAAGATCTACTTTCCGTCCTAGACGAGACGTTCGTTCTTTCGCCGGTTATCAAAACCCAAAACGGTACGTATCAATCGTTCCTACCTCAAGGGTTTCAAGACCGAGGGCCCCGCGCCCGAACACTGCCCGAAGGCGTGAATGTCTTTTCCCACTGCGGTCCGTTGTCAGGCGACATTACCGTGACCTCATCGTCCATCGAGGCGTGGTTGAGAGCCGGGATGCTCTCTATCGAAGACTCGCGAATCGACGGTCACTTCGACGTGTTGGAGGATGTCTTCCTGCTGGACAACCCTTGGGGGCGTGAGTGGCGTAACCGCACGATAGCTAGGGGCGGCACGGTGGACGAGGGATGGTTTAGCCACGCATCGTTTGGATATCAGAGCGGTTGGGAAAGGGTACCGGATTACTACCTCATCAAAGATGACATACCGAATTTCCTCCGTGCTTGGCTGAATCGATGCGCCGTGGACCTAAACATGAAAAACTGGACTTTCAATGAACACACCATACATGTAGAATGCGACAAATCGCATGGCAACGCTGCGTTTCTGTCAAACTTCCGAAATATGCTGGTGATGGAGATAGACGAATCGCTCTGGCTCGCACGGGGGACACCTAGAGTATGGCTGGAACAAGGCAAAAGAATCTCCGTGAAGAACGCGCCGACCCATTTCGGCGATGTTGGTTTTGAGATCGTCTCCGACGTGGATAGCGGCAAAATTACCGCTACGGTCGAACTGCCATCGCGAAAATTTCCTAAGTGCGTATATTTGAGATTGCGCCATCCGAAATCTCTACCCATCAAACGCGTTACGGTTAACGGTAAATCGTGGCCGCATTTCAGTACAGAGTTGGAATCGATTGTGCTCTCGAACGTCACTGGCAAATTGACCGTGCTTGCGACATACTAATACCATTTCTCTAAAATGCTAGTGCATTAATCGCTTGAATCAGATTAAGACATTTACGTGGAGCGGAACAAGAAGTCTAGTCTCCGCGCGAAGCCGGCGGGGCAAGATGTCCCGCCTACGGTGTAAGTGGACGATATATTTACGATATCATATGCACTATCATTCAAGCGAAATGGTATAACAAGCGGTTACGAAATGGAGATGGTACGGATCGATTGTAGAGCGCGATTTAACCGAATCGCCTTAAGACTAAGGTTTCTGACATGTCGATAGAAAGAGTCCTCGAGAACGAAGCGAAACTTCACCGAGATTTCTTTGGGAAAGAGTTTGACTTAACTGAGTTTGGCGACACGCTTCAACACTATGGAGAGGAAAAAGTCAGGGTTTGGAACGCCCTAGGTCTAGAACCCCACTTCTTACCCGAGATTACAATGAGCCGGGAGGCTGAGTTTCCCGGTTGGAAGGTTAAGCCCGAAGAGTGGTTTTATCTTAAAGTCAACGAAGGCAAGATTCTTCGCCAACAACCCGACGGCGAGCTCCATGTCGACGACAACGCCTTTGCATTGGAAGGCATCAGTGTTCTTGTGGACACTCGGTTAAAACCGACCCATAACGAGGACAAGCAGATGTGGGCGGACGACCATCTTTTCCTTGGTCCGATTATGGAGAGACTACGCCTAGAAAAGAGGATTTCTGAAAACTATTACGGTCTTCAATCTTCACGCTTTGATGTCTCGATTGATGAATGGGAATCTGATATCCGGCCTGCTGTGGCTGCGTTCCTTGGATTTGGGTGTTCCCAAATTCGATTGGAGCGCGCAATTGAGATGAACGTCATTCCCCAGATTTACACGCACATGCCTCGAAAGGACGATCTCGCAACGGACAGAGGATTCTCTTGGATTTGGCTTGAAGAACGCTTCGCGGTACGTGCTAATCGGCTTGTCGGTGGCCAATTCTATTACGGTGGGTTCGCCTTTGTCTTTTTGCCCGATGCGCTTCGAAGTTACGGCTGTTTTCGTCCGCTTGCCCTGATTTGAACTTTCACTTAGGCTTCACGATGGCGAGAATGCTGTTGACAGCCGTCAGGCTCCTCTCTATAATTTCAGCACTATACAACCCGCGCACCGCTTCAATGATACACCTAAGAAAGGGACGACGCTTTCGGCAACTGCCTCGGACAATACCAACTACGAATAGAGATATCAATGCGCATTGGAATCGGCAGAATTATCGCAAGAGGTATTTGTCCAGCAGATGTCGATTCTCCTTACATTCGTCGACGTGAAGACAGTCTCAATCCGCAAACCGGAATTTTACCGGACTCGCATGAGAATCAGAATCGCGGAGCCCCCGTAAAGAATGGTGCTTTTCGGGTTGTAATCATAGCCAGCTTGTTCCTGCTATCAAGTCTAATTATGGGAACGGAGGAAAACCGTGCCATGGCTGTAGACTCAATTGACACACCAAATGCGCGCTACGTCACCCGGATGGACACGTGTCAGCCACAACATGCCCTGTCCGATAGAATGGGACAGGGAAAGTGGCAACTGATAACCTACGAAACGGGAGAACTTCAAGGTACAATGGTCGGGGCGCTATCCCTCATCAATGCTCCCGACCTGACCATACCGCTGGACGCCACCGGTTGGCACAAGATCTACATAGGCTACTGGAATCCCTCTCACCTATACGAGAACGACCCAATCATAAAGGTCAAGTTAAGCGACCAACCGGCTTTTCGCATCTATCATGAAGATGTGAGCGCCGATAGACAGGATTCTACTTATCTGCGCGAAGCATTTTTTGACTACGCGGAGCTTACCGGTCGAAACCTCGTCATTGGCAAGTCAAACGGAATCTTGGGAAAGCAGATGTTCTTTGCTTATGTCAAGTTGGTCCCAATGAGCGCCGAGGAGGTTGACCGAGTCGTCAAAGATCGCGCTGACACAAGTACGCGAAAGCTGGCGGTCAGCATTGATGGAGCGAGTTACCTTCACCTGTGCGAGTTCAGCACCCCCAACGACATACTCTCTCTTGTCGAACCTTATCGCAATTCCGATGTGGGGAGAATCTTCTGGGCAGTCTGCTACGGCGCTCTCACCAACTATCCCACTTCGGTGAAGGGAGCGCAATTTCGGGTAGAAGGCGCATGGCCAAACCTTATTGATCAGGCATATCACGATCGCGACCGAGGCATCACGTCAAGGCACCGCGGCGAAAAACAGACGCTGAACACGCTCAGAACTTTGACTGATCGTGGAATCATTCCCCAGCAGTTGGCTGCCGACCACGTTCACAGCATGGGTGCGGGCATTAAGTTCGATTTGATGTTTCGCATGGGCATCCTCGGAAATGTGCCACGGCAGCCCGACAGGGGCGATTTCGTGTCGCAGCATCCCGAATATCGCCAAGTACATCGTGACGGCACCGTGATTGAAAAAGCCAGCTACGCCTTTCCAGAGGTACAGCGACTGATGCTAGATCTCATTCGAGAGGCGACAACGCTGATTGACGCCGATGGGATTAACCTCTGCTATACCCGCGGTCCCCGCTTTCTCTCGTATGAACAGCCGATACTGGACGCCTTTGCTAACAAGTATGGCGAGGATGCCCGTGCCGTAGATCCCACGGATCCGCGCTTGCTGGAAATCCGCGCCGGAATCATGACGGACTTTATGTATAAGGTACGTCAGACGCTTGACGAGGTCGGCGCCGAGAAGGGCAAACGACTGGAACTCTCAATCTGGGCTTGGCCGCATGATCAACCCGTTTGGCTCGGAGAACACCCTATCGACGAAGGGCTCGATATTCGAGCGTGGATAAAGGCAGGATTATTGGATAGCGTTGTCTCTCGCGGACGTGATCCAGAACACGGGGTATACGGCATCGACAGCGATTACATATCGCTCGGTAAAACGCAAAACTGCACGTTTATCCTTGCTGATGGCGAATACATGCACCGGCTTGGCGAAGAAAGAAGGGGACACTGGTTGTCAGCCGCGGTTGAAGCCGGCGTCGAATACTTTGCCTACTGGGATGCGGATTTTGCTCAGATTAATCCGGAGCTTTGGGCGTGGCTGCGCCGTATGGGACACCAAGAAGAGCAACTTAACTGGGATCCCGAAGCGCATCAGATTAAATCCATACAACTGCACACAATCGACGGGATTGATGTCCAGAAGGGATTGTCTCAAGCCGTGTATTCGGGCGGTTAGGCTGTGCACAACCGTCAAAAAACTCGCGAAAATAGAACATGAGGCAACGACTAGCGCGAAATATGGGATTCCAACTCACTGACCAGCACATTGAAGACTATCATGTGTTGGGATATACGGTATTTCGTAAGATTCTTCCACCATCCCTGATTCGAGATCTCCGCCAAGTGAGCCAGTCCGCGAGAAAAATCGCGCGCGAACGACTGGGACCGCAAGCGCAACGATTGCAGCCGGTCGGCAGCTTCGACATCGATCAACAACCCTTCATCGACTATGCTGAACAACCGGATCTTGTGAAGGCAATAACCAAGCTTCTATCCCCGCGCCATCAACACGGCAACAGAAACCATCTCGGAATCCTTATCGAGCCTGCGGAAGTACCCTACTGTACACCGTGGCACCGTGATTGGCGGGACAACCTACCAGGCTTAAAACTAGAGAGATGGAATGAGCGATTCCAAGATATGAACCTCTTCAATCAAATTAACTGTGCGCTGTACAACGATAGCTGTACGTGGATTGTACCGGGTAGCCACGTACGACACGACCTTGCATGCGAAGTGGAACGGTTTCCTGATCGCCCAATCTGCGGTCCAAATGTGGAGAACAAGATTGTAGAGGAACGCGAGAAAATCTGCTTGGAATACTGTCGAAGTATGCCCGGTTGCCTCCAGTTGCATCTTGAAGCAGGCGATTTTGCCCTCTATCGAAGTTCGATGTGGCACATAGGAAACTATGTTCCTTACAGTATTCGATCAACGCTCCATGACAGCGCCATGACGCCGGAATTCGAGGTATGGAGCCGACAGGTGCAGGAGGAGGCGTCTGAGCGGCGTGAAACCGGTGTAGTGATGGACAACCCGAACACCAACAGATTCTAATCCGGAGGAGGAACCGATGGCTTCAATTCAAACTTATCTTGATTCTTACAATCGTGACGGCTATGTCGTCGTACCAGATGTTTTTGATCCCGAGCGCGCCGCGTCCGCCTGTCGGGAGATGGAGAGCTTGTTCTACGGAATGAGTTTCGAGGAATATCTGGCAAAGTCGGACACGGAGGGTGAGTACGCACCCCTAGAGACGGCTTACGGACATCAGTTTCCGTGCGGCAAAGATCCTCTTGACGGCTTAATTGAAAATGACTACCTGCTCGACTTGATGGAAGCAATCCTAGGTACAGACCAAATACGATTCCTTTTTGGCGGATTGTTCCTCCGATCAGGTCCAACCGACACCGTTCCGGGAGGGTTCGGTATCGAACACCCTTGGCAGGGCTACCACACCGACCACCATACAGCCTGCTATCTGCCGCACACACAGGATTCACATTTCAACGCCTATTTGATTGCGGGTGCGTTTCTTCACGATATTGACGATGATAACGTTCCCATGCAACTCATCCCGGGTTCGCATAAGCAGATTCCCGGATTGATACCGCGACTCATAGAGGAGGGAATCTTTAGCCATTGGTGCGCGATTAGAGACATTCGAGAGGTTCCGGAATTCGCTCCGCCAGTCCCCGCAAAAGGTAAGGCGGGCAGCGTGCTGCTGCGATCTTCATACGGTGTGCACGCCGCTATTCCCTTTCGGAATAAACGCAATCGACGGGCAACGTGGGGTTTCACCGTCTGTTCGGCGGCATCAAGCGACTGGATGACACGCCACATCGGTGAGCGCGGGCTGGAAACCAAGTTCACGCACGCCTTCTGGGCGAAGACCACACCCCGTGTCCGATCACTGTTCGGTTGGCCCATGCCCGGGCACCCGTATTATACGAGTGAAACGCTTTCTCTTCTTGCCTCTTGGTATCCGGGAATAGATCTTACGCCGTATGAGGAGCAACTCAATGCCAATTAAGCCGGCTTCCACTTATTTCTAGGGCGAACAAGGTTTAAGCAATCCGCAGGTCGCGAATCTCCGATGTAAACCTTTCGATTAAGCGAACAATCAAGCACGAGACGGATTGCACAACACCGGTAGGTGCGATCAAGTGACCGAATAGGGAACGCGATAGAGATCTCTTTCTAACCGCACCGATACCAAAAAACACCAGACCGATACATCAATCTTCTAGCGAACAGACGACTAATTAGTTCTTTCGCCAAGAATATATGGCATTGCCTGATCCCTCTAAGAAATGGTGGAAAATCCCCACCCTACAAATGTACTGTTAGTCAGCGAGAATCACAATCTAAATGAAGTTTAAAAATTAATTCGGTAATTTTTTGGCGAAGCCCGGTGCGGTTAGAAACCGCACCTACCGGGCCTGGGAACAATTGGAATTATCGATTTAAAAAATTAAACTTCATAAAGATTGTGGTACAAATCATCACTAGCCGCTAACATGCACGTTGCTGTTAATCCGTGAAATCCGTTTATTCCGTGAAAATCCGTGATTCAGACAATCACGACATCGCCCCACAATCCCTATCTATTAGTAATCATACGACTAAATCGTTTCTTACATTTCAAATCATGCGAATCAATGAGTTCCGCCCAGCGGAGGAAATTTTACATGAATTCTAGCTCGACGTTGAACCTCGACGGGGATAGTTGGCTCTTGAGCACGGACCCCGAAAACGTTGGCAAAAATCAACGATGGTATAACGAGGTGACGGGTGAAGCGAAATCCACTCGCGTCCCAGGAATCATCCAAGAAACCTTCCCAACCTACCACGGCGTCGTATGGTACTGGCGCGAGTTTACCTCGCCGGACAATCCTCATGAAGATGGGCGGTATTTACTGAAGTTCTGGCAGGTGGACTACCTCGCCGATGTTTGGGTCAACGGAACGTACATCGGACAGCACGAAGGCACGGGAGATCCGTTTACACTCGACGTGACGGAATCCATTGCGCCGAATGCCTCGAATCTGGTTGCCGTGCGAGTCCTCAACCCGAAGAATGAACCGATTGACGGTATCTCCCTAGCGGAGTCTCCCGTTTGGGCTAGGGGAATCCCCTGTACTCCGGGCCTCGCCCTCAATTATGGTGGGATCACGGACTCTGTGGAACTACACACTGTGCCTGCGGCTCGGGTTACCGACCTGTATGTCAAGCCAGACTGGAAGACCGGAAACGTGGACGTGAGTGTGAGTCTGCACAACGCGAGAAATCGGACGGTTTCGGCACGACTCATCTTCTCCATCGCGCCAGCCACCGCAGGGAGTACATTGAATTCGGTGCAACTAGAATGTGAGGTTTCGCCCGGAGAGACACATGTCGAGTCCGAGTTGACGGTCGGAACTCCGCATCTTTGGGAACTCAACGATCCTTATATGTACCGCGTTAGCGTTAGTGCCAGTGAAAACCAATCGGGGTCAATAGACGAGCACTCAACGCGCTGTGGATTCCGAGATTTTCGATTCGAGGATGGTTATTTCCGCCTCAATGGGCGGCGCATCTTCGTGAAGTGCGCTCAGACCGACGCCAGAGCCCCGATAGGCCACCTTGTGGCACACGACCCCGATCTGCCTCGGCAAGATTTGATTCACTGCAAAGCCACACGGCACAACATGATCCGTTCCTTCGGAGGCCAAACACCGCGCTATCAAATAGAACTCTGCGATGAAATCGGATTACTGGTGTATCAGGAGCATGCCGCCGCGTGGCGGATGGCACCGTCGCCGCAGTTGCCCGACCGGTTCCGCAGATCCGTGCAAGCCATGGTAAGACGTGATCGAAACCACCCAAGCATCGTCATTTGGGGAATGCTCAACGAAACGCACAAGGGTGCGGTTTACAACCAAGCCTTGGCAGGTTTGCCGTATGTTCGTGACCTCGACGATACGCGCGTTGTCCTGCTCAATAGCGGCGACTTTGCCGATACCGGAAAAACCATCGCCGATTCAAAGCTGGAAGAGTGGGAGGAGACACTCCTCGACGTTCACCCTTACAAGACGGTGCCGCATCGCGCGGATGTGATCCAGGAACTCCGTACGCTGGATAAAGACGGAAAACCCATCTTTCACTCGGAGGGAGGAATCGGCAGCGCTATAGATGTCGTGCGGCTCACGCGCCATTACGAGCAGTTGGAAAGCACCTCCTGCGAGGACGCCGCCGTGGTGCGCCGCTCTTTGGAGCAGTTCACCGCCGATTGGGATCGCTGGAATCTCGGCGATACGTTTGCCAATCCCGAAGATTACTTCCACCAGTGCATCGCTTGGATGGCGGAATTACGAAAGTTGGCTGCCAATGCACTTCGCGCCAATCCGAACTTGATTGCCCATAATATAACGGGACTGGTTGACCCCAGCACAACAGGCGAAGGCATGCTATCCAGTACGTTTCGGGAGCTTAAGCCCGGAGTGATAGACGCCATGTTCGACGCTTTTGCCCCGTTGCGGTGGTGCTTGTTTGTCGAACCGGTTCAGATTTTCTGCGGGGGGCCGGTACGGGTGGAAGCCGTATTGGCGAATGAAGATGTGCTCGCCCCGGGGGATTACCCGGTCCGGTTCCAAATTGTAGGGCCCCAAAATATATCTGTCTTTGACCGAACGGAAATGGTCACAATCGCCGAAACGACGACCACTCCGGAGCCAAGTTTCGCTCTACCCGTGCTTGACGAACAGGTGGTGATTGATGGGCCGCCCGGGAAATATCGATTTTTCGCAACTTTCCAGAAGAATGCGGCGGCGGGTGGCGGAGATGTGGAGTTCTACGCCGCAGACGCGGGGGAAATGCCCGAAGTCGAGACCGAGGTTGTGCTTTGGGGGGATGACCCCGCGGCTGCGGACTGGCTGGATGCGAACGGGATCACGACTCGAGAATTTGACCCGAGCAAAAATAGTTCGCGAAGTGTCATTCTCGTAGGCGCTGCTCCTCCCGCCGCGAAAGCGGAAGCGTTCCGAGAACTTGCCAAACAGATCGCCCGCGGTTCGCACGCGGTGTTCCTGTCGCCGGATGTCTTCGCTGAAGGGGAGGACCCAGCTCATTGGCTGCCGTTAGCCAATAAAGGAAATATCGTCGGATTGACCGTGATGTTATACCACAAGGATGACTGGGCAAAAAACCATCCGATTTTCGAAGGGTTGCCCGCGGGACGCGTGCTGGAACACACGTTTTATCGCGAAATGCTCAGTGGAACGGCATTTGCGGGCCAGGATGTTCCATCCGAGGTAGTTGCCGGGGCGATAAATACGTGCCTCGGATATAGTTCCGGTCTCACAGTGGCAGTCTATGACCTCGGCGCGGGGAAGTTTACGCTTAACAGTCTGCGTATTCGTGATAACCTTGGGACCGACCCGGTAGCAGAGCGTCTGTTGCGGAATATGCTGAACCATGCTGCACGCCACGTCAATCTGCCGCCCGTTCCTCTTCCTGAAGATTTTGAGGAACAACTCAGCGCGATGGGATATTAGCTAGCACGAATCAGGTTCAAGATTCTGTATCTCACAAAACTCGACGACACGTTATACTATGTATATATTAGGTTCGGTTCTGGCATTCTCGGCACTCAGTTTTTGCGTCGGACCGGAAAACGACTCCCAATCGATTGAGACTGCGCCCTGCATTGCGGCGTATCGTGTGACGGCTCCACCGGTGATCGATGGAATTTTGACGGATGATTGTTGGCGAGAAGCCCAAGTTGCGGCCGGTTTCTGGCGCTCCGACGGCACCTCCCGTGTCGAACCCTCCGCCTCCGTTCAGCTTGCCTACGACGATGAAAATCTTTATGTTGGATTCAGATGCCCATTGTCCGATCCGCAATCAGTAACTAGCGCCAAGAGTCTCGAGCCGAATCAGATGTTCGCTGGGAACACCGCACAGGTATTCCTGGATCCGCTGTTGGACCACCGGCGCGAAGTCGGGCTTGCCGAAGACCCGGACGCTCTGTTTTACACGCATCCCGGTCCAAAGATTTTCCGATTTGCGGTTAACCTCTTTAATGGTCGGTATTCGGACCTACTGGGAATCTCGTGGTGGAAAGTTCCTTGGCAGAGCGCAACTCACATTGGGGACAGTTTCTGGAGCGCGGAGCTGGCGATTCCCTTTGCGTCTCTCGCGTTCTTTGAACCGACGGACAGAAGCGGTTTGCAACCCGGTTGGGAATCCACTTGGGGGGTCAATTTTGCGATTGACGATACTGTCTGGGTACCAAACTTGGACCCGCAGGGCGAAACTACCTCACCCACTAGAAATAACCCCAAAGCAATAGAATCCGGCTACTGCCTGGCTTACGGCACTGCCACCGTTATTGACGTGGATCCGAATCCGCACCGGTGGGCGTACCTGATCGGAATCGGTCCCAAGATTGTAGGCGAGGTTCCCATTGCCCTCACGATGAGCAACCACACCGGCGTTCATCGTAAGGTCAAAGTCATTGCCTCGGCAGTCTCTCATGAGGATACGGAAGCCGAGGACATATTTGCTCCTCAGGAAGGGATTTGGGAGGTAGCACCGGAAGGTATTCATTGGGCGCACGGGAGTCTGTCGATTCCACTGTATTCACCAGGCGATCATGTTTTGCTCTTGTCCGTCCAAGATTTAGAAACCGGGCAGGTCGTAGCACATCGTCCCGTACTACTTGACGTAGTCGATGCCGGATTAGCGGTGTGGGACCGCTCATTTTACATGGATGAAAAGACTGCCGAGTTGACAATTCACTGCCTCCCGGCGTCCGGGTCCCATACGGCGGTTCGTTACGAATTGCGCAGAACAGGAGAAACCGAGATTCTGCAAAATCACACGGTTATACTTGACGACGAAAACATAGCTCGTGCAACTTTTAATATAGAGAATCTTCCTCCCGGTTCTTATCCTGTGACTATCACTGTGGACGGTTATGACCAAAATCCTTTTGTGACTCTTCTACGCAAATTGCCGCTGCGGGCAGGCAGCGTGCAGTATACCAATAGGGGCATACTGCTGCGCGACGGCGAACCGTTTTTTCCGTTCGGAATGTACTATGTCACGAACAGTCTTAATGGTAAATTTCGAGAAGAGTACGCCGGCGCAGGGTTTAATACCTTTGTGATGGAATGGATGAACGCAAGCTCCTATGTTTCAATGGCACGCGATATGAAACCCTTTGGACTCGTGCCCATAGTTGGCATTCAGAATATGAGTGAGGTTCACGGATACGATTCCGTACGCGATTATTCTTGGAAGGGAATGCGTGAAGGAAGATTCCCGAAAGCACGGAAGGCTGTCAAGATGATCTCATCTCAGGTGCCGGAAAACATACTTGCTTGGTATACTCGCGATGAACCTAACGAATTGATGTATCCGTTGGTAAAGGGCTTGCACAACATCGTTCACGAGGAAGATCCGTATCATCCAAGTTTTACCGTTATCTTTACTCCCCACCTTTTCCCTGCATATCATAGCGCGACAGACATGCTGGGACCGGATATATACCCCGGTTTTCCCGGCGGCCGCGTCGGGCGGGTAGGTGAAGCCATGGGAAAAGCTGTCGAAGACATGCGCGGCAAACCCGTTCTTGCGGTTCTACAGACCTTCTATGAAGATAACGGAGGGCGGATGCCGAACCGGGCGGAGCTTCGATGCATGACCTACCATAGCATCCTCCGCGGGGTATCCGGTATTCTATACTTTTCATACCATCACGGCGGTCCGATGGCAGAAAGAGATCCACAGACATGGGAGGATCTCAAGGAACTCGCCGGTGAAATCCGATCGCTCGCGCCAATCCTTCTTTCAAGCCCACCATCAGACCCACTTCTTAAAGTCGATGCCGGCGATAGCGTTGATGCGAGATTGTATTCGCACGAAGGCGTTCACTATGTAATTGCCGTAAATTATGAGAACCACGACATCAATGCCGCGACGTTCAAGATTCAGTCTCCCACGGAATCTCACATCGGAAGGGTAAATGTCCAATTTGAAAATCGAGAGATTCAAGTTGAAGAAGGCGCGTGGGTGGACGACTTTGCGCCCTATGAAGTCCATTTGTACGCTATTCACCCGAAATAAAATCCTCTGGCGAGCCCCTTTGCCTCGCTTTTCCGTTGCTAGATAACATCGCAGTCGTCGCAACTAATAATTACACCTACTTGTGCGCAATTAGGTTCATTTGTACCACAATCTGTTAGATTGTGGGCGGCGCAAACTAACAGAGCGAATAGCGAAGGCGATACAGATCCCTTGCGCTACGACGGTGCGTCCGATTTCGGGGCTGGTTCATATAATGCCAACGTTGATTAAGATGCAATCAAAATATGAGCGAGTATGGATGCCAATGACTATGAATCTCAACCGCTTAATGAAGGGGGAACACGAGTGAATATCCTCTTTGCCAAAAATTAAAAACATGCTAAAATAGCGGTTGTTAAATTACGGGCGAGGATAGAAGAACATGGCGACTGTCACTCAAAGTAACGCCAGCCAACCGATTCGTATTGCCGATGTCATCGGCGGACATGTCCATCCGGCAGTCTGCACTACAAAGCGTGGCGATCTTCTAGTTGTCTATAATAGGGAGGGAGGCGGCGGGAAGGAACTTCTCCTGAGTCGCTCCAAGGATGGTGGAAGAACGTGGTCAGCTTCAAAACCCATCCCGGTAATCCGAAACTGCTCCATCTATCCCGGGTCGCTAACCACATTCAGCGACGGACAAATCTTGCTTAATTGGTCCTGCTATCGTGAATCGGGCGATGACCTCTGGCGGCAACCGCAGTTTTCAATCAGCGATGATGATGGCGAAACATGGTCCGAGCCACACGATTATCCCATCTCTGACTGCAACAACTATACCTGTATGCGCCATGCGGTGCTCGAACGGGGACAAGATGAGTGGCTATGTCCCTTCTACGATCGTACCGTTCTTTACAACGCGCAGACGGACAAGATTGCTCCTTTCGGTGATGGACGAAATCACGGAATGGTGCCAATTGTAAGAACATCTCAAGGGACACTTATCAGCGGTGCGCCGCAGACGGTTGCCCCTGTCCCTGTCGGAGTGCCGGGAAATATGGTGAGAGGACTTCGATCCACCGACGATGGCCAAACGTGGACTGCATTGAACTGCTTTCCTCATTTTGGGGTCGCGGGGTACGATCTCACCCTGTTGTCTAACGGTTGGACGATTTTGACTTACATCGTATACGGAGTTGGCGTTGACGGCGAATTCAGTTACGAGATTGCCCTATCCCGTGATGATGGCAAAACGTGGGAGTTTGATTCCGCTTATGAAGTCCATAACCCCGGTCGGCGAATTATGGGACGCGGTTGGCCGCGTACCGTGCAGATTGACAGCGAAACGCTTGGGACAGTCTTTTACGATTTGGATGCGGAGCAATCCGGTGGACCGGGAGTGTTCATCATTCGAACCTCGTTGACCAAATTGGGTTAGTGAATTGCGTAGTGTGAAAGCCTACATCTACCGCAATATCCGGAGTATCTGAAATATGATAGATATTTTAACCGCGTTGGTGCCGCAGATATATGCGAGTTCCCCGACTACCGAGGAGATCGACGAAGCCCAAGAATGGGCGTCAGAGAAATCCAATATAGAGAGTTCGGAACCACTCTTCTCGTTTATTTACGACGGCAAACTCTCCAGCGATATCCTTAAGACATGGGACGTGGAACGTGCTGAGGAGGAACTAGACGAGCACCGTACGCAGCGGACGCTTACCTACACCGACTCCACAACAGGCCTCCAGGTGCGGTGTGTGATGGTGATATGGAAAAACTATCCAAACGTTGAATGGACGGTATACTTCAAAAACATTGGTAGCGCGAATACACCGGTTCTCTCCTCGATTCAGGCAATAGACACTGGATTTGTACGCAGCACCGACGATGAGTTTTTACTGCATCATCACATCGGGGACAAATGCACTATTGATAGTTTTGCCCCGATTGAAACAGAGCTTGGTCCGGGAGCCTCCAAGACCTTCATCCCCGATGGCGGTCGTCCCAGCAACGGTGAGTGGCCATACTACAACCTAGAGTGTCCGGATGAGGGAAAAGGCGTCATCATAGCGATTGGCTGGCCGGGGCAATGGAAATCTCAATTGGTCCGTGACGATGGTGTGGGACTTCGTATCACCGCCGGTCAAGAATTGACGCACTTGACACTCCATCCCGGTGAAGAGATACGCACACCGTTAATCGCCTTGCAATTCTACAGAGGTGACTGGCTGCGAGCCCAGAACATTTGGCGGCGCTGGATGTTGAATCACAACTTTCCCAAAGACCACGGCAAGCCGTTGTCGCCAAAATTGGGAGCGGGGAGTGTTCAATTTTACGGATTCAATTGTACCGAGGACGGCGACATCGAATTCCTTGACCGATTTCGCGATGCCGGGATAAAACTCAGCTATTGGTGGATGGATGCCGGCTGGTACGACAATGGAGACGCTAGTTGGGGCAAAGTTGGCACTTGGCAAGCTGACCCCGAGCGTTTTCCGAATGGCTTAAAGCCAATCGGCGACCGATGCCATTCCGATGATGTTGAACTCATGGTCTGGTTCGAGATGGAGCGGGTGTCTGCGGACACATGGTTAACCCATAATCACCCCGAATGGATTCACGGCGGAACGGAGGGCGGTCTACTTAAACTTGATGAGCCCGAAGTAGTAAAATGGGTCATTGAGCGCGTGGACGGCATAATCTCCGAATCCGGCATCGATCTATATCGATCGGACTTCAATATTGACCCGTTACCTTTCTGGAGGGCAAACGATGCCGAGGACCGTCAAGGCATTACCGAGATTCGCTACATTGAAGGGTATCTCGGTTACTGGGACGAGTTGCGCCGCCGCTATCCCGGAATGTTGATTGATTCCTGCGCGAGCGGTGGACGCCGGAATGATTTGGAAACCATGCGGCGTGCCGTACCCATCCTACCCACGGATGTCGAAAACGACGCCGAGGCGTACCAGTGTTGCACCTACGGATTCGGGTTATGGCTTCCGTTCTTCGATCACACGAACTATGAACGATTCGATGACTATTACTTCCGCAGCAGCATCGCACCGTTTATGCAGTGCAACTGGGATGTCCGGAACGATGATTTTGATGTCGAGGCTGCCCAAAAGAGCCTCGCTCAATGGCGAAATGCTGCCGAGCATTTCTTCGGTGACTTCTGGCCGTTAAGCGCCTACAGTATTACCAAAGATGTCTGGATGGCTTGGCAGTTCAGTCGTCTCGACCACTCCACTGGCATGATTCAGGCGTTTCGGCGTCCCGATTGTCCTTACGTCTCTGCACAATTCAAGTTGAAATCGCTGGAACCAGATGCGATATACATTGTGTCTGACCAAGACACGAATAAAACGAGGCAGATGACTGGAAGAGAACTCATGAGCGACGGACTTTCGATGACTATCTCCGAGCAGCCGGGTGCCGCACTATTCACCTACGAGAAGGTGGAGGTATAAATGAAAAGAGAGTTAATTCTGATCGGTCTAGTCTTAATCGGTTCATCGACGAGTGTCTTGAGCAAACCCTTAATAAATAAAGCTGTGGGAATCTGGCTTTTCGACGAAGGCGAAGGGCAAGACGTGAGAGATGGCACGACGTACGAAAACCATGGCAGATTGAAAAGCGAAGCTGCATGGGTGGGCGGAAAGTTTGGTACGGCGCTGGATTTTGATGGGGAAGAAGATTATGTCGATGTACCCGACAGCCCCAGCCTCAATATCACCGAAGCAATTACAATCGTAATGTGGGCGAAAAGACACACCACAAGCAACGACGACCATGAGAGAGCCGTGATGAAGGGTAGTAAGGAAGAACCGGGAGCGTATGCACTTTCCGTTAGACTTGGGAGATTCCATTTCGGTGTTCACGTGGATGAACGCTGGCATTTCTCCGACAGAAAGGCTTGGAGGGACACCGATTGGCACCACGTCGCGGGAACGTACGATTCCGTGACGAGAGAATATAACTTGTATAGGGACGGAGTCAATGTGCACAAACGAGTTTTGGACGGCTTGAGAAAATACAGGATTGACACCGTGAAAGCGGATCTTGAGATAGGAAGATGGGCTTTTGGCCCTCGATACTTCAACGGCATACTCGACGAAGTTGGAATCTTCAATGAAGCATTGAGTGAAGAAACCATCAACGAAATCATGACGGACGGACTGCAGACCGTGCTGGCGGTTACGCCAACGGGAAAACTCACTACGGCTTGGGGACAGATAAAAATGCAGAAATGAATCGGCAGTTTAAGAGCCTGATTGGAGTTGCTCCATTTATCACGATTCCAGTGCGATGGACATCCTTTATAGAGCGCGTGTCGGATCAAAAGCAACATGCAATCTTGAAACCGTATAACTTAAAACCTTTTCAGCAAATATTTCAAGAGCCGGTCTGTAAGCGGCTAACTTACAATAGGAGGCATTATGTACGCAATTTTCGTAACGATTAACGTCAAAGAGGAACATCTAGAAGAATTCACTCAGGCAAGCTTCGGTGACGCGGAAGGCGCATGCCGCGACGAGCCAGGATGCTTTCGCTTTGACATAAACCAGGATGCAGAAGTTCCCACGCGCTTCTATCTCTACGAAGTGTACCGTGATGAGGAGGAAGCTTTTCAGGCTCACCTGGAAGCTCCACACTTCAAGAAGTGGATATCCATTGTCAAGCCGATGTTCGATGGCGAACTCCAGAAGGTAACGATGAAAACCGTATTTCCATCTGACGGCGGTTGGGAAGCGCAGAAATCGGGTCTGGTAAACTGGTAACAACCTGCGAAAATCTCAGTGTTGGACGTTCCTCCCGAGGCTGTTGAAATCAGCGATAGCCTCGGGGGTTCTTCATATAAAATTTACGACGACTTCCACTCTACACTATCTCCTCCGGGCGCACTTCGCGCCCCTCTTTCGCGGAGAGTTGAATCGCGCGGCAGATTTGCAGAACCAACTTGCCCTCCTCACCTGACTGACTCACTTTCCGTCCTTCAAGTATGCCATCGATAAAGTCGTTGATACCAACAATGAAACTTGATCCCCAATCCGCCGGCATATTTGAAAACTCGGTAGTCACCCCGTCGCGATACATGATCAACGGAGGGCGATCCAGAAGGTTGGTGGTACAACGGGTAATCCACAGGAATCCTCGAGATCCGCTGAGTTCCACCCACTCATCCTCCGCGCGTCCTTTTCTTCCTTTCACTAGCGTCTTGGATTGCACCAACATGTCGTCGGAGGAAATCACCTCGTAGGAACCGTATTTCTCGGCGTCTTTGTATTTCCAGATTGCAACTGCGGGGCTGTCGAGAATCCACCCGTATTGGATTGGACGGTAAGTAATCCACGAAAATACCTTTTCGATTTCTCCCAGATACCACCTTGCGATGGAGAAGAGGTGGTAACCGTAGTCAAAAATGACCCGCCCGCCGCCGCTCTGCGCCGGATCGAACCGCCACGCCCATCGACGGTAGGGAATCTCTCCACCTTTTCCGGTTTTGCCCTGTACACACTTTATCCGGATGGACAGCGGCTCGCCAATGGCGCCCGAATCAAGAAGTTCCTTGGCTTTCGCCATCGGAGGATAATACTGAAAGTTCTCGAAGACTCGAAACACTTTGTCCGAACGACTCGCGGCTTCGATCAATGTGTCGCATTCGGCGACGTTAATCGCAGGAGGCTTCTGCATTGAGACATGCTTGCCAGCCTCGAGCGCGGCTATACCCATTTCACAATGCAGATGGTGGGGAGTGATGATTTCGACTGCGTCAATATCGGGGTTGTCGAGGAGCTCCCGGTAGTCGGTATATGTCCTTTCGATTCCCCACTCGGCGGCTCGCTCATTCAATCGATCCTCGTCAGCGTCGCAGATAGCGTATAGCTCTGCTTTGGGGTTGTCTTTGTAAGCAGGATAGTGCAGCTCGGTGATGCCGCCCGAGCCAATAAAACCGACGCGAAGTTTCCTCATCTAATTGCCTCCGTTGGGTCTCTCTTGCTAAGTTGCAATCGTAAACGCGAGTAACTTAAAACGCAAACTTTCATCACTTGGATTGATGCATTATCCGGATTAAAATCACAAAGTTGCATTGTAGCACGAGGTCAAAGAAGGCACAACGCCTAAAGAAGTGATACGTCGTCGGCTGCTACTCTATCTGTGCGATTTCTGAGGCAAGCAATCTTTCAAGTACCGGCGAAATCCACAGCCTTTGACTTGAAGAGAGCTATGGATTATAATCGTAATTCATCAGTTTTAAACTTAAGACGATTTCGACGCGTAGCCGGGGCGTACAACATCCGCCGCATAACTAAATTTCAACGATTTTCACGGAGCACGTGATTGAAAAAGAAATTCAGACTCACTGCCCTCAATCTAGTAGTGGCATGCGTAATTCTCGCCGGAGCAAATTGTGCCGCCAATTCAGATGCTGCGGATGCGGTGCGGTTCATGAACGAGGATCATTACAGCAAAGCCGATGATGTGTTGAAGGATGTTAGTAACGTCAGGCGGTCAAATTTACTGGAACAGATGGCTGGAAACTTTGATTCCGCATTGGAATCTAGCGGGATACATCAGCAGACGAATGTGAATGCCCCTATGAGTTTATCAGAGATGACATCAGAAAAAAACTTACAATCTACGCAAATTGTATCGCTGGATGGCGAATGGCTGCTTGCCATCGATCCGGATACTATCGGACGCGAGCAGGATTGGCATGCCGGTCCCGTGTCGGAATCCAAGCGGACCAAGGTGCCGTGGATTGTCCAGGAAGCGTTTCCCGGTTATTTCGGCGGCGTGGCGTGGTACTGGCGGGACTTCCAGGCACCGACTAATCCTCACGAAGGTGGAAGGTACCTGCTGCGATTCTGGACAGTCTCTTACAAATCGGACGTTTGGGTGAATGGCATCTTTGTTGGTGAACATGAAGGCGGAGAGGACATGTTCATCCTGGATATTACGAACGCTATAAAGCCGAAGGAGATGAATCGGATCGCCGTGCGCGTTCTTAATCCTACCGAAAAACCGATTGATGGAATCGTGCGCGGCGAAATACCTCAGATGGGACTTGAGAGCGGAATTCTTGATTCAGTCGAACTGTTGATCGCGCCAGCAGTCCGAATCGAGAATCTGTATGTCCAGCCTGATCCGAAAACGGGAGACATTCACGTTCGAGTCAACGCGCGCAGCGCAAGAATTGCCGGTCAAGATGCGGGGGTAAAAAGCGATTCTAACGAACTGGAAAAGGTTAATCTTGAAGTAACCGTTGCACAGGCAACTAGCGGAGAAACACTTCACGTCGCACGAAGCACGCATGACATCCCTCCGGGCGATACACGGATTGACATCACACTGAACGTCAGAAACCATCGGCTGTGGGAACTCAATTCCCCATTTCTCTACAGAGTGACGGTCCGAGCTCGATTAGAAGGGTCAAACTCGTTTGATGAACAATCCACCCGCTGCGGGTTCAGGGACTTTCGATTCGAGAACGGCTATTTTCGTCTCAATGACCGCCGTATTCTCGTGCGCGGGGCACTCGCCATGCCCGTCACTCCAATTAGCGGACGCGTGCCATACGATCCGCACCTGCTCCGGCTCGATCTGCTTCAACTCAAAGTGATGGGATTCAACACAGTTCGCTTCTTTTCAGGTGTGCCTAGACGGTTTCAACTCGATCTTGCCGACGAGATTGGCCTCATGGTCTATGAGGAAAGTTTTGCGAGTTGGGAATGGGGAGACTCACCGAAGATGCCGGAGCGATTTGATAATTCGATCATTGGCATGATTAAGCGAGATAGAAACCATCCGAGCGTAGTGATGTGGGGACTCCTGAATGAAAATTTTGGAGGGGAGATGCTGCGTTATGCGGTAAAGTCACTCGAGTTGGTTCGCACGCTTGACAGTAATCGCGTGGTGATTTTGAACAGCGGACGTTCCGACCATCAAACCGGTCTTGGTTCTATCTCCAATCCCGGTTCAACCGTGTGGGAAGATGTACTTGACGAAGGCCATCCGTACCGGGGCGTGCCCCACGGCGCCGATGTCATCGAATTCCTGCGAACTGTCGGCGAGCGGGCCTATTTTATGTCTGAATTTGGTAACGGCACGGCACAGAATCTCGCAGTTCTCACGCGTCAGTATGAACTGCATTCGGCGGAATTCGCAATAGGGAGTTACGGCCACCAACTTGCTGGATTCATGGCCGACTGGAATAGATGGAACATGGGGGATACGTTCGCGAGCCCGGAAGATTACTTTAGGCGCTCCATGGCTAAGCTTGCTGGCCAGCGCCTAGTTGGCTTCAATGCTATTAGAGCCAATCCAAATGTCGTTGGTTATCTGTTGTCCGGATTGAATGATTATGGACGCGGCACAGGGCTGAACACTGTGTTTCGTGAACTCAAGCCGGGCACGGTTGATGCGTTGTCCGACATAAACGCCCCGTTAAGATGGTGCTTGTTTGTCGAGCCGGTTAGCGTCTATCGGAATTCAACCGTGCGATTGGAGGCAATGCTTGCTAACGAAGATGTCCTGCAACCCGGTGAATATCCCGTGCGCTTTCAAGTAAATGGACCCAGCCAAACCCGTGTTTTTGAGCGTAAGATGACGGTCACGGTTCCTTCTCAAGGGAACGAGCTGGAAACTCCCTTCGTAATTCCCGTTTTGTCTGAAGATGTGGTGATTGATGCACCCGAAGGAGAGTACCGGTTTATGGCAGCGTTTGAGAAGGGCGCCGCGGCGACTGGTGGTGAGACGGCGTTTCATGTGGCGGATCCGGTGACCATGCCTCCCGTGAAAACAGACGTAGTTTTGTGGGGCGAAGACAATGAACTGGCGAGTTGGCTGGCGGAACACGGGATTCGCACGCGTGCATTTGATTCTGACGTTGCGCGTGAACGCGAATTGATATTGGTTTCCCAGAAACCCCACGCCCAAGGCGGAAGGGAAATTTTTCAAGAGTTGGCACGCCGGATTGGCCGTGGTTCGGCAGTCGTGTTTCTTTCACCTGAAGTTTTTCATAAACCGGCGGATTGGTATCAGCGTCCCGATCAGCCGCTTGGCTGGCTACCACTCAAGAACAAAGGAGAGTTATCCAACATCGCAAACGCTCCGGCTGTTTTTCCAAAGGACGAGTGGGTAAAGAACCATCCCATCTTTGATTCGCTCCCTTGCGGAGGGCTGATGGACCACCTGTACTACCGCGACATCATTCCAGACATAGGATTCACCGGACAAGACGTTCCTGCCGAGGTGGTCGTAGGGGCTATTAATGCCGGGCAGGGAAGCTATGCCTCCGGGCTGCTAGTTTCGGTTAATGTTTTGGGAGCCGGCAAATTTATTCTGAATACACTACGAATCCGAGAAACCTTGGGTCAAAACCCGGTAGCGGAGCGTCTGCTGCGTAACATGCTCCTCTACTGCGCGCGCGATGTCTCAAAGCCCTCCGCGGAGTTGCCACCCAATTTCGATGCCCAACTTGCGGAGATGGGCTTATAGCGAGGATCGTAACGCGAGGTGTGAGACGTATTTGGGGCGTTGGATGGGCGATTGAAGATGATTGCAGAATGGGGAAAATCTCCGATTTTGCACAGAATTAGCAGTACCGTATTGGTTTAAACTTGCTTTTTGAAGCGAGCCAAAGAGTATACATTAACTTAAACCGTATCTAGAGTTCCTTCGCGCTGTCTTCGGCTTGTTTTTACAGTTAACAGCGATCATCTCTCACATGTTGATGTGTCCCACCAAAATCCCAAGAAATGTTGAACTTTCCGTTGATCTGTCTTGTAGCATGCATGAGTTCGCCATGATCTCCGCTACCGGTAGAAACCGCTAAACTCTAAAGAGGCAATAACAAATATCGCGCAGGATATCGCTAGGAAGAGTCGCATAGACCACAGTGTAGAATATCATCTAACCAGCCCGTCGTAAAGGATCTGTATTCTACGACTTTGCGGCAGATGAGGAGAAAAGAGGACATCCGACAATGACGACATGCTCTCAAGTTCTGTCCCGTTCAACCACAATTCTTGATGGAGATGGCTGGTTGTTGGCTACCGACCCTCATAACGTGGGCAGGAATCAAAATTGGTACAATGCACCTCAAGCGGGAGCGAAGCCTGTAACGATTCCTAACATCATCCAAGAGGTGTTTCCACGATACCATGGGGTTGTGTGGTATTGGAAAGATTTTGTCCCTGCCGCGAATCCACATAGCGAAGGGCGTTATCTCATCCGATTTGAGATGGTAGATTACAAAGCGGATGTTTGGATAAACGGCCTTCATGCGGGAAGTCATGAAACCGCCGATGGCGCTTTCGTTCTGGACATAACGGAGGCAATGAAACCAGCTGAGGAAAATCGGCTAGCGGTGCGAGTGTTAAATCCTACCTATGAACCGATTGATGGGATTTCGCTGAACGAAACACCGCATCGAATCAAAGGGTATCCGCTGAAAGTAGGATTGATTCCGAATTACGGTGGGATTGCGGATTCCGTTTATCTCTCGATAGTTCCGGCAGTGTATATTTCTGATCTGTACGCGGCCCCGGATCCTCAGACAGGAGCCGTAAAACTAGAAACGACGATCAGAAATTCCCGGAACAGAAGCATTGAATCCGACTTACAGATTTCAATATCAATTGCTAGAAGTGGCGAATTGATGGCTGTGAAACAGGAGACTCATCAGCTTGCACCCGGTGAGACGGTTCGTGCCATTCAAGTGAAGGTGGATAATCCCCGTCTTTGGGATATTGACGATCCCTTTCTCTATCTCGCCACAGCACGGGTTAAAGAGAACGAAGCAGACTCATTTGACGCATCTTCTCGTCGTATTGGGTTTCGCGATTTTCGATTTGAAGACGGCTGGTTTCGTTTGAATGGTCGGCGGATTTTTCTGAAGTGTTCTCACACCGGGAGCGCTCATCCGATTCACATCCACCGACAACACACGCCCGATCTGTTCAACCGTGACGTGTTAAACTGCAAAATGATGGGATTCAACGCGATTCGACATATTTCGGGGACGGCTTTCAAGAGTAATTTGGATTACTGCGACGAAATCGGGATGTTGGTTTATGAAGAGCCTTGGTCAGCCTGGTGGATGGCAGATTCGGACAAGATGACCTATCGGTACAATCTTTCGCTATCCGAGATGATACGGCGTGACCGAAACCATCCGAGTTTGGTCATTTGGGGATTGTTAAACGAAACGGGTGACGGCAAACTATTTCGCCATGCGGTAGAGGCTTTGAAATTGGTTCGATCGTTGGATATGACGCGGATGGTACTTCTCAATAGTGGTCGATTCGACAATGACAATGAAATTGGCAGTCTGAGTAACCCCGAATCTCATGTTTGGGAAGATGCATTGGATGATCGGCACCAGTATCAAAGGGTGCCGCATACCGCCAAGGAAATCAATACGCTGCGAAACGTCGGCACGGCGGAAAAACACTATTTTGTGTCCGAATACGGCGTGGGGTCAGGTCAGAACTTGTCACGTATGGTGCGCTTGTATCAACAGCACAACGCAACGGACGGTGAAGCTTACGGATTGATTCGGGGGTACTTGGACCGGTTTTTGGACGACTGGGACCGTTGGAAACTGGACCACGCCTTTATTGACCCTGACGATCTTTTCTATCAATCCCTAGCGCACATGGCGGCTCAACGAAAACTGGGTTGGAACGCCATACGCGCTAATCCGAATATGGCGGGACACAGCATGACCGGCACTGTAGACGGAGATTCCGTTAATGCCGAAGGTCTGACAACCATTTTTCGCGAACTAAAACCGGGCACAATTGATGCGTTGTTCGATAGCCTGGCGCCCTTGCGTCTTTGTTTGTTTGTCGAACCTGCAAATCTATATTCCGGTTCTTCCGTCAATCTTGAAGTAGTGCTGGCGAATGAGGATGTATTGAAACCCGGAACGTATCCACTTAGACTACAAATTATGGGTCCCGGTAACTTCCGAGCATTTGATCGGACGATTGAAGTTGAGTTGCCGACGGTGGTGAACGGGAAAGAGCCTCCCTTGGCACACCCAATCTTCAATGACGATCTGAAGATAGACGGTCCCGGCGGACAGTATCGTTTCGTGGCACGCTTTGAAAGGGGAGGTGCCGCTTTCGGCGGTGACGTGGAATTTCACGTCACCGACTCTCAACGCATGCCGACTGTGAATGCCGAGGTCGTCCTTTGGGGTGAGGACGCCGACTTGGAAGAGTGGCTCAAGGCAAACCAAATTGCTTCCCGACGATTTGAACTCGCCGCCATCGACCAACGGGAGTTGATTCTTGTTTCACGTGCCCCGCAAGCGCCCGGCGGCGCCGAAGCATTTCGTGATTTGGCGACTCGCATTGCCCGGGGATCATCAGTCGTCTTTCTGTCACCCGCAGTCTTTGCCAGCGAAGGCGAATCCACGCGTTGGGTTCCGCTAAAGAACAAGGGAAAAATAGATCAGATCTCTCGTGGCGCGCCCCAAGGACTAGGACCGTATATGGCAGATGACTGGTGCAAGAAACACCCGATCTTTGATGGCTTGCAGTGCGGTGGGCTTATGGATTATACGATTTACCGAGATTTGATTCCTGATGAAGTTTGGTACGAACAACAATCACCGGCTGAAGCGGTTGCGGGGAGCATATTCACCTCGTTCGGATATAGTTCCGGATTGCTGATCTCCGTTCATGAGTTTGGCGCAGGACGGTTCATCCTGAATACGCTGCGGATTCGAGAGAAGTTAGGCGAAGTTCCCGCAGCGGAAAGGTTGCTGAGGAACATGCTCAACTACGCCTCCGCGAGGCTGAAACAACCGCCTGCACCACTGCCTGACAATTTCAATACAACTTTGCATGACATGGGCCTTAGATGAAGATGATGAGATACCCGTTACCATCGGCTGGTTCTGCCGAACAGATTGTGACGGTATCTTACTTTTCTTGTTGGATTGCACCAAATAGGTCTCTCGCCCGAGGAATTGACTCACTTACAGGAACAGTCCCGGTTTGACAGCCGCAAATCTCGCCTTCCATACAGGTAGCCAAAGAGATTGTTTATGCGAAGGATGATTACCGCCATATATCACGCTCTATCAGATTTGATGTACGGACAAAACTTTCATGCTGGACAATTCCGATGGAGTGTGGTTTAATACGTGGATTAGGTGTCTCAACAGAGCCAACTGTTTAACTAAACAGCCAACCAATTCGCCTGCATCCACACTCCGAAGACGCGGGCCCAGTTCACAGCAACTACGTAGGCAGCTGACAGCACACAGACCAAGACTATCGGCAGTGCGCGGCTTTTCCTTCTATTCACCGTGTGTGGTTCAAAGAAGCAGACCAGAACAGCAACGCGGTGATAACCACCAAAGTTAACATTGAATCAAACCCCAAGGGTTCCGCTAAAAGATCGGGTTCAGAACGCGGGAATAATCCCCTTCGTGTTTACTCGTACGCACCAGCGTGAGTTTTCAGTCCCTTCTAATGGTCTATTGACATTGAGACATGCATCGCTAACCAGCATCATAATGCAGTAGGAGGTTAAAAATGAATACCGCAATAGCGAAAGCGACCCGTTTCTGTCTGTGCTTAACCGCCACTACCGTGATGTTTGCTTTTCAATGTAATGCCCAGTTAAATGGTTCTGCCATCGCAGTTTGGCTGTTCGACGAAGGTCAAGGTGAAGAAGCCACCGACCTATCGGGAAATAGACACACGGCGGCGTTGATAAACGGCACTCAATGGGTTGATGGCAAATTTGGGGCAGGATTGAGTTTTGATGGAAGTGATGATTTTGTGGCCATTGGCGAATCGCCGGATTGGGATATTGGTTCCGACGATTTTACGATTATGCTATGGTTTTTTCCGCGGGCGGAGCGAAAGACCGCACTGATTACCAGCGCAACGGATTATTGGGCTGGTCTCATGTTCCATAACGGAGGGACACGAAATATCTGTATTTGGGCCAGTTCGGGAGGCAAATTCTGGGACATCATCCATTCGGACCCCGGCGGCAGCGGTATAGGCAATGTATCGGTACCGCTCAACGAATGGTCGCATGCGGCGTACGTCAGATCAGGTGACCAATGGACGTCATACGTGAACGGAGTGGAAGATGTCAGAGTCACCGCCGACGGTCCTTTGGTAGATAGAACCAATGAGGAGAAAATAATTGGACGCTGGGGCAACCCCAATGATCGTGGATGGTTTGACGGCATCATTGACGAGGTCGCAGTCTTCGGTAGCGCCCTGAGTAAAGACGATATTGGCGCCGTTATGGATTCGGGATTGGAAGCAGCTACGCAAAGGGTGGCAGTGGACTCGGCTGGAAAGATTGCTCTAAGCTGGGGATGGCTAAAATCAGCAAAGTAGATTGGAATCATAAACCGTCGACTTCCTCCTTCCAGTTCACATTGATTCTGAAATGTCTCATGTAGAAATTATGTGTTGGAATTGGGGCTTCGGGTAAAATCCTATGCCTATAGCCCCAACTATTCTGTCGCCCAATCACAGACACAATGAGTTTGCGCCCTGAAGAATTGGTAAGAGCTTCGGACGAATCCGATAAACCTATCCTCAGCTAGTTGAGCGTTATGACCATGAAGGTCCTACCATCCATAATGTATGAAAGTTCCCCATCCTGCAAATGGGTTAGACTTCTCACGGCGTGCCCAGTTCGGAATGACGGCGATCTTCAATTGCTTGACTATCTGAAGCCATCCCTCCTTGTGCTATGAAAGAACCTTTGACGGATATTTCATGTTTCCAATCAATCGCATACCGAGATAAAACTCGTGTATGACTTCACTTTCCAACCAAAAACATTCCGCTGTATCACAGCCCAATCACGAGTGAAATGAAAGAGGGTATCGGAGCGCTTCCCATTCTTTCGCACTCTAACTCATTTTGATGACTGTGTAATACAAACCTCCAAACTAGGAGCTATATGTCGATTTTCTCGTAACTCCTCTGAAGGAATGGACAGCCTCGCTACAGCGTTGACCTGACGAAACGGATTGTTTATAATCAGGAACTACCCACCCGGAATCGGCGGCGTTTCTATCTGCGGATTCCGCACGCGGACAAGAACTGTTTACGGCTTGAATTTTGAAGATGTGGAAGGAGCACATAATGAGAAAAAGACTTACACTAACATGCCTCGGTTTCGTGATAACAGGTGTAATGCTGACAGGAGAAAGTTATGCCCTTAATATAGAATCTGCCATCGCAGTCTGGCTGTTCGACGAGGGACAGGGCGAGGCAGCCAGAGATTTGTCGGGTAATGGTCATAAGGCGACGCTTCAAGACGGCACTCAATGGGCTGACGGCAAGTTCGGATCGGGCTTGAGCTTTGACGGAAAAAACGATTACGTGAGCATTGGTGAGTCGCCGGATTGGGATTTGGGTTCCGGTGATTTTACAATCATGCTTTGGTTTTTCCCGCGTTCGCAGCGTAAGACCGCACTGATTACCAGCGCAACGGATTATTGGGCGGGCATCATGTTTCATTACCAAGGAACAAGAAATATTGACATCTGGGCGAGTTCGACAGGCAAATTTTGGGACATCATCCATTCGGATCCCGGCGGTAACGGCATAGGCAAAGCATCGGTTGAGCTCAACAAATGGTCGCATGCGGCGTATGTCAGATCCGGTAACAATTGGATGTCATACGTAAATGGTGAGGAGGATGTCAGAGTAAATGGCGCGAAAGGAATTGTTGATAGAAGGAAAGAGGAAAAAATAATAGGACGCTGGGGAAACCCCGCAGATCGTGGCTGGCTAAACGGCATGGTTGACGAGGTCGCACTCTTTAGTGAAGCCCTGAATGAAGATGAAATTCAACGGATTATGAAGTCGGGGTTAGCTCAGTTGGCAGTTTCCCCAATGGACAAAATTGCTATCAGCTGGGGCAAAATAAAGACTCAATATTAACAATCCCCTACATGCCTAAAACTTTCTGGTAGTAACCTGGGTTAGCTAAGCGATCTGAAAGTTATCGAGAAATCGGGGTGTCTCATTCGCGTCAGGCATAGTGTTCCGAAACAGACGGATCACCGCCTTGAATTCGTTGAAAGTAAGAATACAGAAATAGGAGGAACTGGTCGATGACTGACACTGCGATCGCCAAGGCAACGGAGAATGCCCGCCAATGGATAGAGCAGCGGTTTGAAGCAACATCGCCGGAGCCGCCGTTCTCGTTCATCTACGACGGAAAACCGTCCGACGAACTCCTCGGCATGTGGGCATTCGATCGAGACGAGAAGAAGCTTGAGGAGGGACGGACGCAACACACCTTGCGATACACGGACCGAAGTACGGGACTCGAAGTGACATGTGAAGCCATAAATTACTCCGATTACCCGGCGATTGACTGGGTAGTATACTTCCAAAACGTCGGTGACCGGGATACCGCGATTCTGGAGAATATACAGGCTTTGGACACAGCGTTCATTTCGGAACAACCCGGAGAATTCATCCTCCATCATTCTCAAGGCGGGTATCACCACATTGACGCTTTTTCGCCTTTGAAAGGGGCGCTGCAATCAAATCAACCGCTGATTTTGGATAGTGACTCCTCCCATCCGTATTTGCCTTTCTTCAACGTGGAATGGCACGGCGGTGGAATCATTGGCGGCATCGGTTGGACAGGCCCTTGGAACGCAGAGTTTGTTAGAGATGCCGACCAATCGATTTCCGTAAAGGCGGGAATGAGCAAATCGCACCTGCTCCTGCATCCCGGCGAGCGCATTCGAATGCCGCGCATACTGGTCATGTTCTGGAATGACGACCGCATTCTGGGGCACAATCAGTGGCGGCGGCTACTGCTCGACCATTACAGCCCTCAACCGGGTGGCGAAAGGTTAAGAGTGCCCACCGGTGCAGGCAATGAGAATCACACCGAGGAACAGAACATCGCCATTATCAACTGGTTCGTGGACAACGGTTTCCCGATAGAATACCACTGGATGGATATCGGTTGGGAACGCCCACCCACGGAAGGGGAAGAATCGGAATATCTGAGCAACGTCGTCGTTGACGAGGAGAAGATTCCTAACGGCATCCGCGTTATCTCTGACGAAGCCCGCAAGCACGGTATAAAATATTTGCTGTGGTTCGGCGGAGGTAGGCTCTACGCCGAGTTGGATCGAGTCAAGAAGTATCGGCCGGATCTGCTGTCGGAAGAGTACACCGGCGTGGATGGCGGGAATCCAATGATTAATGCATGGATGATCGAATATTACTCCAAGCTCGTAGCCGATTGGGGGATTGATATTTTCCGTCAAGATGCGCGGGCCGAGACGCCTCCCGACACAGATGAAAATCGCGTGGGGGTAAATTGGGCAAGAGCATGCGAAGGCTTTTACGAATTCTGGGATGGATTGCTCAGTCAATCGCCCAATCTCATCATTGACAATTGCTGGGGCGGCGGCAGGCAAATCGACCTTGAAACCATTCAGCGGAGTGTCCCTCTGTGGCGAAGCGATTTCCAGTGTGCAGGAGAGCGCAATTTGGAAGAGTCTTTCGATCCGATCGGAATGCAGGGGCAGACCTACGGGCTTTCGTTCTGGGTTCCGTTGAGCGGCTCGTGTAATCGAATAGTTGAACCCTACGCTTACCGAAGCGCCTACAGTCCGGGAATGCAACTCGCTTGGACGCCGATGGCAATACCATCAGCGCCTTGGCCTCCCGGAAAGGATGAATTTGAATACGAGCTAGCCCACAAATTGCTCAATGAATATCTTTCGGTGCGCCACTGCTTTGACGGTGATTTCTACCCACTCACTCCCTACGACTTGGCGGAAGACACTTGGATGGCTTGGCAATTTGACCGGCCCGATCTCGGCGAGGGGATTGTGCAAGGTTTCCGGCGTCCCCTTAGCCCAACCGGAGAAGCCCGATATAATTTAGGCGGATTGGAACCTGACGCACGCTATGAGTTGACGGATTTCGATGCTCCCGAGACAACCACAATGACTGGGTGCGACCTGATGGACAAGGGTTTAACAATTAAGATTCCGGAGCAACCCGGCGCTGCTGTGGTGCGGTATACAAAGACTTCATAAGCGGATTCGGCACGTTAACGTGAAGAGCCTCATTCGAGACATGTAATCGAGCGACGATTAGCATTCTTTTGCTCGATTGATAGAGCGTTCCCCAAAGTCACAGAACCAAAGTCGAAAATGGAAGTGAAACTCAAGGTAGTTCTCGCAGGGTGCGGCAGCATGAGCCGTACATGGTTTGGTGTTGCTGCCGAGATGGAATCCATCGAGATTGTCGGGCTCGTTGACGTTCGCAAACAGTCCGCCGTGCACCGTGCACAAGAGTTCGGACTGGAGAATGCGTTTATTGGGGCTGAGATCGGAGAGGTCTTGAAGCAAACTCCCCCGGACATAGTTTTCGACTGCACTGTGCCCGAAGCGCATGTTCACATCACGCTTGAAGCATTGGAGCACGGCTGCCATGTACTCGGCGAAAAGCCGATGGCAGACAGCATGCAAAACGCGCGCAAAATGCTTGTGGCAGCGCAGCGTTCCGGCAAACTCTATGCCGTCATTCAGAATCGCCGCTATGACGCGCAGATTCGGCACTTGCGCCACTTCTTGACCTCAGATGCTATCGGACGGATCACGACCGTCAACAGTGATTACTACATGGGACCGCATTTTGGCGGATTTCGAGACCGGATGGAACATTCCCTTCTGCTAGATATGGCGATTCACACCTTCGATGCTGCTCGATTTATCACAGGCAAAGATCCGGTCTCCGTCTATTGCAAAGAATGGAATCCGCCGGGTTCATGGTACGACCACGGCGCCTCCGCTATTGCCGTGTTTGAAATGACCGGCGGCGTCGTCTATACGTATCGGGGAAGTTGGTGTTCCGAAGGTCTCAAGACGAGTTGGAACAGTGATTGGCATATCGTCGGCACAAACGGAAGCATTAAGTGGGACGGTGAAGATGAATACCGTGGACGAGACAAGGTGAAAGATGGTGAATCCCATTCCGAATGGCAAGGCTTGGGGCGGTCGGCTCACGAACCTATAACCGGATTGGGCGGTCATGCAGGGATAATTCATGAATTTGTCGATTGTGTTCAGACGGGTAGGATTCCCGAAACTGTCTGCTCCGACAACATTAAGAGTTTGGCAATGGTCTTCGGAGCTATTGACAGTGCGGAGTTGGGTAGACCCGTGGAAATATTGACGGAACAATAACAGTATCCAAAAAGATTGGAGTTTAATCATTGCAACTAATAGTTACACATCCTTGCAGGTGATTACATTCTACTGTACCATAATCTATATGAAGATTAATTTTTTAAATCGGTAATTCTAATCTTCACCGGGCCCGGTAGGCGCGGTTTCTAACCGCGCCGAGTTTCGCCGAGCAATTGCCGATTTAATTTTTTAAACTTCATTTAGATTGTGGCATGCGCAGACTAAGAGTTTGCGCTACGAGTGCGCCTCCGATTTAGTGGATAATTATATTCATACGAAAATCAGTCCCATCAAGCAAATGTGAAAAGGACTCTACGCAGTCGTTCCCACCAAGTACGCCCTCTTTAGCGCCCCAAAATGCAGAGCAAATGAAGAGTATAACATGGAGAGCGGTACTGTTAGGTCTTATCCTGATTCCTATCAATGCCTACTGGCTTGTCCTAATAGAGACCGTCTACTACTCCGCTCATTCCACCACGATCGGATTCTTTTTCAATCCTATCTTCACGCTGCTGCTTCTAATTGGCCTCAATGCTCCTCTAAAGAAGTTATCTCGTAAATTCGCTTTGAAACAGGGCGAACTCCTCACCGTCTACATTATGGTATGCCAAGCGTCTGCGCTCGTTGGACACAGCATGCTGCAGATCCTTGTGCCCACTATAGCGGCTCCAGTGGGACTTGCGACGCCGGAGAACGAATGGCAAGATCTCTTTTGGCGATACATGCCTAGCTGGCTCATTGTGACCGACGAACGAGCTTTGGAAGGATTCGTAGTCGGATTTAGAGAAACTGCCAGCCTATATACACCCGGGTACCTCAGCGCGTGGATTGTACCAGTTATCGCATGGTCTGGCTTCATCATTGTTCTCATGTTTGTGATGATATGCATCGATGTCATCATTCGCAAACAGTGGACTGAAAGAGAAAGGCTCACATACCCCGTCGCGCAGCTGCCGTATGAAATGACAAACAGGGCATCGGGACTATTCAGAAACAAGCTAATGTGGACGAGTTTCACAATCGTCGGGTTGATTAACGTTATCAACGGCTTGCACTTCTTTTTTCCTGCTATTCCCTATCTTCGCGTCAAAGTGTACAATCTCGGGGAGGTATTCACCACCCAACCGTGGGACGCATTGGGATACACTCCTATCACGTTGCGCCCCTATTGTATAGGCATGCTCTTTCTCGTCCCGCTTGACATCAACTTTTCGTGCTGGTTTTTCTTCATACTTTGGAAATCCCTGTTGATAATCGGCAGCATGATGGGTTATCGACGCGGTACGGATTTACCCGAGATCGGAAATCCCGCGTTGGCTGCCGGGGCATACCTGTCGGTATTCTTCATCGCTTTATGGGTGGGCAGACATCATTTTACGCGCGTCCTAAAGTCTATCTTCAATCTAGCCAAGGCTGAAGACAGAATCGATGACAAGACCGAGCCGATGCGGTACCGAACCGCCGTGCTTGGGCTCGTAATCGGTTTCGTATTGATATTGCTTTTCTGCTGGAAAGCAGGTATGCTGATGTGGGCAGCATGCGTGTTTTTCGTTCTGTACTTGATGACTGCAATAAGTGTGACTCGGATGCGAGCGGAAGTCGGATCGCCCATCCACGATTTACACTTTTCGGGTCCCGAAACAATCATGATCGATGTTACAGGTGTGCGAAAGATTGGACCTAAAACGCTGTCAATTATCCCCTTCTTTTGGTTCCTGACACGCGCCCACTACAGCGACCCGATGCCGCATCAGCTTGAAGGCATTAATCTGGGCGATAGAGCGAGAATCAAGGGGAGCGGCGTGGTTTCGGCTATTCTTGTAGCCACTATCGTCGGAACTTTGGTTGGTTTTTGGGTGCTCTTGCACACCGGCTACAGGTATCGCTCGGCAGGATTTGGGCAGGAGTCATTTAATCGCCTCCAGAATTGGCTGACCTACTCTATCCCGCCGGACATGACCGGAACCGGACTCTTTGCGTATGGGCTGTTGTTCGGCATTTTCTTGATGTTTATGCGAACGCAGTTCCTTTGGTGGCCCCTGCACCCGGTTGGCTACGCGGTGTCCAGCACGTATTCCATGCGTGACTGGTGGTCTATGTTTTTTTTAACGTGGCTTATTAAGCGGATTATCTTGTCGGTTGGAGGACTAAAAATGTATCGCAAAGTAATTCCTCTATTCTTCGGTTTGATTCTTGGGGATTTTGCCGTTGGCAGCTTCTGGTCTATTCTCGGGATCATAATCAAGAAACCGACGTTTAATTTTACTCAGTGGTGGTAATCGGAATCCGTACTAGCAGTTCACCGATGCTTCGATCTCTCACGTAAGTTTTCGAAAGGGCATTTACTTTGATTGTTGCGAGCAACAGCCTGAAAATCGCAAAATTGATGAACTGTTTTCGTCTTCACAGTGTCACACCTTCAATACCTGTGCGAAAAGGAGATCTTGATGACCGAGGAACAGACATACCTGTTCGACCTTCAGGGCTACGTAGTTCTCAAAGGAGTTGTTCCCAAACACGTGGTTGCGGCGTGCAACAACGCACTCGACAGATTTGAGAACGTTCCACCGGAGACCTTTCCGCCGCCGCTGTGCTTGGGGACGCAAAAGACAGATCAGGAGCTGTACATCTCCAATATTCTGGAGGCGGATCCTGCCTTCGTTCCGCTGATCGACCTGCCGGAGGTGCTCCCCATAATCGCACGGGTTACGGGCGGTCCCTACCGTCTAAACCATACCTATACGATCTACCGTTGGGGCGGCGGATACACCGGTCTTCACCAACACGGCACACCCATCATTTCCACATGTCAATACCACTGCCGAAATGGGGAAATGGTCTCGACACTAACCAAAGTGGTATTTCCCATGCTCGATTGCGATGTCGAGGACGGGTGCTTTGCCGTTATCCCCGGCGCACATAAAAGCAACTACCTGAAACCGTGGGGCAACCATCCCGATGAGAATCCGCCATTGACGCCTATTCCCGCCGAAGCCGGCGATGCGATTATCTTCACCGAAGCGCTAACCCACGGTTCGACCGTAAACACCTCCAATCGTCCCCGCCGAACGCTCTATTACTGTTACAGCATCGGTTATATGCGCGACTGGGGCGGACAAGGATTGCATTTCAGCGAACGCGTCATGGATGGTCTGTCGGAAGCACAACGCGATATCATTCGGCTGAAGTAAGACGCTTCGCATCAAATCCACGTATGTTCTGTAGGGTGGGCACTGCCCACCATTCCTAGGTATGTCCCGTCCACGTCAGTTCGCCATGTTCCCGTTCTACGATGGCAATGCTCAAAGTACGTGGATGAACCCATCATGTGCCAACTCCACACGATATCCCCCGAGAATTTAGCTTGCGGATTACTTCAAAACCGAGAGATTCTTGTTGACCCAAAGAGGAAAAATCAGTAATATGGCTTGCATCTGTTTTTGCGACGGGTGGTAAAATTTCTTCAACCTGTGAACCGTTTGGGAATGAACAATACCGTAGAGTCAATTTGTAACCTAAGAAAACCGTACTGCAAGCATCTCCGAGACAGGAGCACTCCTAATGTCCAAATTTCTTGAAAGGTTCTTTAGATGGATTGGTAGCCTCATTGATTCGCGGTCTGAGCAAGGGGCGTCTTTAGATTCCAATGACATAGAACGGAAGGAGGGCAATAATGACTCAGTAGGCAGTGGTGCTTCTCTTCCTACTGACGGGAAAGCTGGCACAGAGACGATAGATTCAAAGCACACGGGAGGGAGTGAAGGTGGCGACTCTAGTAGTCACGGAGAGTCTAGCGAAAGTGATGAACAATGCTTGTCCTCGGGGAATGAAAAACAGGAAGATGCCTTAACAGAAACCAAGACTGATCCTGACACCTCCGCTTATTCTGGCACCGACCAAACGGAAAACACGAAGGCGATAGATTCAGCGAGCACGGGAGCAAGTGAAGATGACGACTCCGGTAGTGACGAAGAGTCTAGCGAAAGTGATGAACAACGCTCGTCCTCGGGGAATGAGAAACAGGAAGATGCCTCAACAGAAACTGAGACCGATCCAAATACTTCCACTTCTTCTGGCATCGATCAAACGGATGACACAAAGGCGATTGACTCAGCAGACACAGGAGGGAGCGAAGGTGACGACTCTGGTAGTGACGAAGAGTCTAGCGAAGATGAAGAACAAGGCGCGCCTCCGGGGCATGACGAACAGGAAGATACCTCAACGGAAAGCGAGGCAGAACCTGACACGTCCACCCCTTCTGGCAATGACCAAACGGAAAACACGGAGGCGATGGATTCAACGGACACAGGAGGGAGCGAAGGCGACAACCTTCGTAGTGACGAAGATTTTATCGAAGATGAAGAACAAGGCGCGCCTCCGGGGCATGACGAACAGGAAGATACCTCAACGGAAAGCCAGGGAAAACCTGACGCGTCCACCCCTTCTGGCACCGACCAAATGGAAAACACGGAGGCGATGGATTCAACGGACACAGGAGGAAGTGAAGGTGACGACTCCGGTAGTGATGAAGAGCCTATCGAAGGTAATGGACAACACTCGTCCTCGGGGGAGGACAAACAGGAAGATACTTCAACGGAGACCGAAACAGATTCAGATACTACCAGTTCCTCTGGCATCGATCAAACGGATGAAACAGAGGCAACAGATTCAGTGGACGCGGGAGGGGGTGAAGGTGACGAATCCTGTAGTGACGAAAAGTTTATCGACAGTGGTGAACAACGCGGCCCGCTAGGACATGACGGGCAGGAAGATTCTCCTTCCGAACCACACTACTCGAACTCCGCTGACACTAATCAGAATGATACCTCTAATGTATCTTCTAACACAACGGAGGCCAACGCGCGTTTAGGCACAAGAACTCCACGTAACATAGGCGGTAGACGGAATGGTAAGAACAAGGACCAAATTAGTAACGATTCTAAATCTTCAACATCATTTAGTCCTCGTCCAGAGTTAATCTGTCGGCGAATATCAAATTCATTGGAGTGGGCGATTTTTCTCACTGTGCCCAAAGAGTGTAATATTGCTGAAGTGCGGCAGAATGACACACAGCTACATCTCGAAAACAGAGAATATCGTTTGCCAAGTTTTTCGGGCAATGTGTCAGTCACTTATACCAGCGATGGCACAGTGGACGGTTTTGCTTTGTTTGACAATGCGTCACCTCTGATTTTCAAACTCCGAAACCACTGGGAAGGCGATGGCAGAAAAATTAGAGCAATGACTCAAGGACATTTCATCGTCATCACTCCCAGAAACTGGAATCGTACAGGACGCATACCATTTGAAAGCGAAGGCTGTGAAGACCCAGGCTTTCGAGCACACTATTTCTTCAAAGCTGCTTCAGACTCTTCGGAGGACGTGGGTGGTTTTGAAGGCCGTGCTATCAATCTGACCGGCACCGGTTTTCAACTATCAGGAAATTTCGTCTTTGACAACTCTGATGATGGTAGGTTGTTTGTTGGTAGCCCACCGATGTTGAAGCTCGACCGCGGAGTTACCTGGGTACGAGTAGGTGAAGAAAAGACGGACGGATGGGGCAAAAACTTCAGACCTACCGAAAAGCTAGAAGATGTACTCAATGGACGTCAAGGAAGGTTTTTTCTGCGGATCTACGGCGATATGACAACCTTAGTAGATAGTGGAGAATTCCGTTACTTCGCGGACTTAGATGAGATTCAAGTTAATGGTGAACCATATAAGCCAGACTTGCTGCTGCCACCCTCACCGTATGGGCACGCTTCGAATTCACTGCGGTTAGTTTCTGCTGACGGAACCACCATCATTCCCGTATTACCGGGAGACAATCCAACCGTAACAGTGTTACATGATGGAGTTGTAACGGTACCTCCTGATACTCGTAGCAACGCAATTACCTGCATTTTGGAATCTGAATCAGGTAGCTTGGAGGTCCAAATTGAATTGCCACGCATTTGGTGGCGACTTAGTGAGTTCGAGAATGAGCCGGGACCATGGAGCGACACGTCTTTCGTTATGACTTTCGACGAATTTCGTCAACATGCGACTAAAGGAGCTGAAATGCAGTTGCGTTTACCTTCGTGCATCCGAAGTGTAAAAGCCGGATTTGAAGGCGATCTAGATCAGACCTTCTATGTCGTGCATGGTATCATTGGCATTCCACTTAGAGCATTCTTGGATTATGAGGCAATTGATGGGCACTTCGTGAAAGATGTTTTTCTGAAAGTTCGATGTGATGGAAATACAATTTTGAAATTAATTCGGGTAACGAGCAATCTACCTTGCAGATTTGTCGCACTCGTGAAACGTGCAGGCGGAGGCTGTCGCGCTGGTAGGGGGTTCAGTCTTTGTGAACTGCAACGTGTTGGTTTATCTTCCGCCGCTGCTGCCCGTTTGAATCTTCGTGTTGACAAGCGCCGCCGTAGTGCGCACCAAGAAAACATACAGACACTACTAGAGGTTAAGAACGATGCCTGAAACTCAAGAAATAGGCGATTGGTTGGAGAGGATTCACCAACGCTACGAAAACTACCTAAAAACCTCCTTTTACTTTAGGGACGCTAGTCTCCGCACATCATTTCAATCTGCGTTGAAGGGTGACAGTCTTCTGAAGGGGCCCTTTTCAGAAGAAACACGCCACTTTCAACGCGGGTTAACTCCGAGACAATTAGCATTGCATTGTTTCCCTGAAAACGGTAGCGATTTGCTTCCTGCATTACTTGAAGACACGTTGTACGTTCATCAAGAACGCGCCATTTGCCACGCTTATGGCGTGAATACGCAACCGCAGAATATCGTCGTCGCTACAGGAACTGCAAGTGGCAAAACGGAATGTTTTCTCTACCCGATTCTATTCGAGTTGTACCGTCAACGTGTTGAAGGAATCCTGACGGAGCCAGGTGTGCGGGCCATGATTTTGTACCCGATGAACGCACTTGCCAATGATCAGCGGGATCGTCTCGGTGAGATTTGTAGGAACTTGCAAAAGGCGGATTCTAGTTTTGCACTTACGTTCGGGCAATACATTGGCCAAACGCCTGAAGACCTCGCCGATAGACGGCGTAATGCCGAAACACGCAATGAAAATCGTCTCCCTGGTGAGTTAGTTTTCCGCGAGGAGATGCGCGCCAATCCACCACATATCTTACTGACCAATTATTCTATGCTGGAATATTTGCTCATTCGCCCTGATGATAGTCCTCTGTTTGATGGCAATCGAGGACAACACTGGCAGTTTCTCGTACTTGATGAGGCACATCAGTACAGGGGCGCGAAAGGAATGGAAATGGGCATGCTTATCCGGCGACTTAAACAGAGGCTGCGAGACGGAGGTCGCGTGGGGTCATTCCGTTGCATCGCCACTAGTGCTACTATTGCGTCAGGCCAAAGTGAAGAAGACAAACGCGCCATCGCCGAATTCGCTTGCGAACTCTTTGGTGAACCGTTTTGTCCATCCGGCACAATTTTCGCCAATTACGAGTCAGAACTGCCCTCTAAGGACAATGCGCCGCGCCGTTATCACGCGTTTTTGCGTGCCCTAGAAGGAGCATTCCTTCTCCACAGAGACGGTCAAGACAACGTAATTCTCAATCGAAAAGGAGAAACGGATGGGGGCGTAGATGCCACACCGTTGGAAATAGCACTTTGCCGTGAATGTGGTCAACACTACTATGTAGGCAGGGAGAGGGGTGGCAAACTGTTGGAGGCTATTCGAGAACCGAGTCAATCCGATTTTGGCGTGGAGTATTATCTTCCACTAGAATCCGATAACCACGACGCGTCGCACATCCTTTGTCGTCGTTGTGGTAATCTCTCTGCGAGCACTCTGACGTGTGGTTGTAATGCAGCGATTTCTGTTAAGAAATGTGACTCCCATGACGATCATCCAGATCAGCTGAGACGATGCGAAAGTTGTGAATACCGACGCGGAGGCATCGGCGACCCGGTGCAAGAGATTGTACACGGATCCGATGGGCCGAATGCCGTTATAGCAACAGCTCTGCATGAATTACTGCCAGAGAACGAACGTAAAGTGCTCGCCTTTGCTGACAGCAGACAGGAGGCAGCATTCTTCGCTTGGTATGCGCAAGATTCTTTCCAAAAGCTGCGCGATCGCAATCTGATGCTACGAGCACTGCTAGAAGGCGAAATCAATTCCGAAGGCCTATCTATTAGCGACTTTCAAATTCGTTTACTCAAGCAATTGGAGAGTGCGGGATTGTTTCCGGCGGCCATGACCAAGGAAGAGAGACACCGAGTTGTATTAAAGATAATTCTGGGTGAGGCCTTAACAGACGAAAGGAGAATTTCTTTAGCTGGAGTTGGATTGGTTCGATGGTTTGTCAAAATTCCGCACAATCTCAAGCCACCCGAGTCAATCCAGAAAGCCCCATGGGGCTTCACGAATGACGAAGCGCGAAATGTACTAAGATATCTTCTGGACGAATTTCGCTTGCAACGAGCTCTGGCTTTACCAGATGGCAGTGGCGTACCCGTGTGGGATGAGGTGTCTCCTTGGCGCCCCCAGCGTGCGTATAGTGGAGAGGCACCGCGCGGACGGCAAAAAAACGCGCGAGAATGGGGAGGTGTGCAGTCCGCCATCGTTAAACACTTTCTTTGTCGATTGCTTGTGATTAGTGGATTGTCTCCAACAGAAAAATCTGCCACAGCCGTGAAACTGATGAAGGAAGTTTGGGAGACAATGCGCAACTACGACAGGTTAGCCCAAGACACTGACAGATTGCTCGTGCGGGTAAAAGACAAATCAACTTTCCAGCTCGGCTCTGAATGGCTGCGTATTAAACTGGCCAACCATGATGAACTTTGGGAGTGTGATACCTGTGCCAGCCTCGCCCCTCACAACATACGTAATGTCTGTCCGCGTAACAGGTGTCCAGGTCTATTAATCCCCGTAGACGAAGACCGTATCAAGGACAATCATTATCGCGTACTGTACGAAAGCACGAATCTGCCGCCTATTCTGCGCTCGGAGGAACACACCGCACAGATAGAGAGCGATGAGGCACGCAAGCGGCAAGACGACTTCAAGAACGGAAGGATAAACCTACTCAGTTCGTCAACTACATTTGAGGTCGGCGTTGATTTAGGAAGTCTAGAAGCTGTGTTTCTGCGTAACGTTCCTCCTGAACCCTTCAACTATACGCAGCGGGTCGGTAGAGCAGGTCGTCGCGAAAAACCGGGATTAGCGGTGACATACTGTCGCCGCAATCCACATGATTTATATCACTATGAGAATCCAGAAGACCGGGTAATCAGGGGTGAAGTGCAGCCACCGCGCCTGCAAATGACAAACAAGAAAATTGTTTCTCGGCATATAACGGCAGTTGTCTTGGCTTCCTTCTTCAAATATGCCGAGAATCGCGCGCGCTTCACAAATGTAGAAATGTTCGTTCGCAACTGGTCTTCACCGCGGGCAGCTCTGGATTTGAAGCAATTTTGTGGAAACAACACAAAATTAGAAGATTCACTACGCCACCTTGTACCAGAGGGCATGCATCAAGACATCGGACTGCTTAGCGATGCCTGGATAGACGAGATTTTTGGGGAAAATAGTCGCCTCTCCAAAGCAGAAGTGGAAGTGTGTACAGATTACCAACACTTGCAAGGACTCAGACAGCATTACTTTGACATCGGGTTGGACCAACGTATCGGTCGAATTAAAAGGCGAATGAATACTATCGCCGATGAAAAAACTCTGGACTTTCTGTCTCGCAAAGCCATCATACCTAAGTATGGTTTTCCGGTGGATGTGGTAGAACTTGACACTCACTCCGAAGATAGCTATTCAACAGGTGTTTCGCTACAACGGGACCTGTCTCAGGCAATTGCTGAATACGCTCCAGGCGGTAAAGTCGTTGCCAATAAGAAAGAATGGAAATCATGTGGCGTTAAAACAATACCCGGCAAACAATTCGAGATAAAGGCATATCATTACAAAGATGCCCGTAAATTCCAGCAATGGCCCGTAGATGAAGCACCGTCCGAGTCGAGAGTTCGTCGATATCTGTCCCCAGATTTTGGGTTCGTCACTCTAATGTTTGAGAGACCCAAGGAACCGCGTGGAAGAACACGGCGTTTGTATACGACACGACCATTCTTTCCGGGCTTTGGACGTGAGGGACGGCCTGAGGCAAAAGCACTACACGGTGTTGTAGTGACGGAGGCTCGGCCAGGTAGCTTGGTAATTCTATGCGAGGGACACAATAGAGAAGGGTTTTTCATATGCCCGAATTGTGGCAGGCACATGCCTAAACGGGAGGAATCGCACAAGACACCGTCAGGACTCGAATGCTCTGGAACCCTCGGACAATTCTCCCTCGGTCACGAATTGGTCACTGACGTAATGCTTGTGCAGTTTCCGGGCGTTACCGACCAGTGGGACACTTACTCACTTGCTTTTTCCCTCCTGTTGGGTGCCGCGGAAACAATGGACGTGCCCGCCACGGACTTGAATGTTACCATCACCGGCGGCGAAACAACACATGAGGCCGCAATTGTACTTTACGACAACGTTCCAGGCGGAGCTGGTTTGGTAGCGCAATTGGGACGAGCCGACGTTTTTTACAAGACACTCAGTAAAGCTAAAGAACGCGTACAAGGAAAATGTGGCTGCGATTCGAGTTGTTATGGTTGCTTACGCAGTTATCGTAACCAGTTTGCACACCCATACTTGGACCGCAATGTAGCTTTGGATTTTCTGGATACCGCGTTAAACACAGTATAAGAAAGAAATTTCCTATTGCTGTTAATCACTACGATCAGCAATTAACAAATTTTACAAATAAAGTATGCAATCCTGGAAAACATCCATTAAGGCACTGACCGTTGATGTGTTTGGAACAGTCACCGATTGGCACTCTACCATAATAAGAGAAGGCGAGCGAATAGGCTCTCAAAGACAGATCTGCATAGACTGGGGACGGTTCGCTAAGGCTTGGCGAAGCGGCTACGAACCTGCTATGGGGCGCGTACGCAGAGGTGAATTGCCTTGGACGAAAATGGACACGCTCCACCGGATGATTCTTGATGACATTATGAGCGACTTCCCGACTCTGGAGTTGTCAGAAGAGGAGAGAGAGCATGTCAATCGCGTTTGGCACAGACTGGATACCTGGCCCGATGTTGCGGGCGGCATGTTACGGTTGAAGTCCAAATACATTGTGGCGGCGCTATCCAACGGTAACGTGTCGCTACTGACCAACATGGCGAAACACGCCGGTATCCCGTGGGACTGCATCTTGTCAGCGGAACTCGCACGTCATTATAAGACTGACAAAGAAGTTTACGAGACAGCAGCTCATCTTCTCAGCTTGGATCCGCCGTCAATCCTGATGGTTGCAGCGCACAACCATGACCTTGAGGGAGCTAGAGCCGTTGGATTCAGGACAGCCTTTATTTCTCGTCCGCTTGAATGGGGACCGGGAGGCGGGGCAGACACAGCCAGGGACGACGAATTTGACATTATTGCACAGGATTTTCACGATCTTGCCACGCAACTTGGAATCTAATTGCCATGAGAAACGAATTTCCAGAGGAGAACCATGGAGTTTCAAGCATTTGATATCACTCGAATCCCTGCCGGAGAAAAGGGAACGGATTGGCTTGAGGTCGCTCCCCGTGCAGATGGCGGTGCATGGAGTTTGCCTTTACTCCATGTTCGCGGCGCCTCGGACGGTGCTATCCTCGTTGTCACGGGTGCGGTCCACGGCAATGAATATGAGGGTGTGGAAGCCATACCTCGCATCTATGAGCAGGTGAAACCCGAAACATTGCACGGCACCTTAGTGATGGTTACCGTATGCAACATGCCCGCATACGAGGCTGGAACTCGGAACAGTCCTATCGACGGTCTGAATCTCGCACGTGTTTTCCCCGGCGACCCCCACGGTACTATCACTCAACGCATCGCCTATTGGTTAACCCATAAACTCATCAAGCATGCGGACCTCTTTATTGATCTACACAGCGCGAGTGCCGAGACCAACATTCCGACCATGATTGGCTACTTGCACAGTGATGATGAATTCGGTAAAAGAGCGCGAGCCGCGGCTCGTGCATTTGGTGCCCCGGTAATGTGGGGACATCCTCCACCCGTCACGGTGGGAAGGAGCATCAGCGCCGCCACGGAATACGGGGTTCCTTGGCTCTATACCGAATCCCCCGGCGGCGGTCGAGCGGGCTCTGATGACGTAGCGTGTTATATCAAAGGCGTGCTGAATGTCATGAAGCATTTGGATATGATTCCCGGTGAACCTCAACCCCATCCGAATGCTCATCATTTGATTGGGGACGGTAATTTGGATGTTGTGATTTCAGCCGCAGTGGCGGGATCTTTTCGTCCCCGGGTGGCGTTGCTTGATGAAGTCTGCGAAGGACAGCGACTGGGATTTATCGAAAACTTCTTTGGTGAAATTGTCCAGGAGGTCACGGCTGATCGGGATGGAGTTATCATATTCCTACGCCGTCTTCCTCAGGTGAACGTTGGTGACGGTTTGGCACAGGTGACAGGAAAATATTCGGGAGATTAAAATCTACAGGCTTTTCCCAGGCACACACCTCATATTCCCATGAATGACAATAAGCTCAATTCCCAGTTTTTGACTCAGGTAGGCTCATGCATCCCCGATGAAGCGCGTTTTTTGCACATCGGATTCATCCCGCACGGCGCAGGACTGCTTGAGTTAACGGATGGGAACCTGCTGAGCATTTCGTCAGGCAGTCGTTCAATCTCCAAAGATGGAGGCGTAACTTGGAGTACGTCTGAACCCGTGACCGATGTCCACGGGAATTCAATGAATCGCGCGCTGAGTCATCTTTTGCGGTTGAAGTCCGGTGGCATCGGCGGTTTTTACGACAAATCTGAGGTGGACAAACCGTACGGTCTCAGTCCTTGGTTCGTGAAGTCTGATGATGAGGGAAAAACATGGTCGGAGCCCGTTCGGGTCGGTGAGCCGTTCAACAACGCAGTCATGCACGGCGCTACCGTCACCAGTAGCGGCCGCATCGTCGTGTCGGTTTACAAACTACTCGGAAAGACCGTTTGGGAGAAGGGTCGGGCGTTGTTTGGCGATGACATCGCACTGGTTGGTCACCACGGTTACGAACACTTTTTTACGTACTGCTGGGCTTACTACTCGGACGATGAGGGAAAGACTTGGGCTGCCAATAAAGGGACAGGCGTCTGGGGTGCGGGCGCCGAACTGTTCGTAACGCTTGATTACAGTGCGGGCGGACACTACCGCTGTAACGAGCCGGTGGTGGCTGAAGTTAGCCCAAACCACCTACTGATGATTCTGCGAACCCCGCTCGGTCGATTCTACCAATCGTGGTCCGCCGATAATGGAACGAGTTGGTCCCGTCCGGAGCCGACTGCTCTCGCCTCCGCGCTCGCGCCCGCAGCTTTGGGGAAAATCCCCGGTAGCGATGACCTACTGATTATCTGGAATCAAGCGTCGGCTGATGAGATTCAACGCGGAATGCAACGGCACCGACTGTCGTCGGCGATTAGCAGGGATGGCGGAGCCACATGGAGACATACCGGACATGTCTTCTCAATCTTCCTCAAAGATGGCGACACCGAAAAGATTGAACCGCCCCCGATTCAACCCTATAGAGCCTTGGAACATGCCCCGCGGTTGCCTCCAAATGATCTCGAAGGCACATATCCATTTCTGTCTTTTTGGAAGGACACGGCAATCATCAGTTTCATGTGCCGCGAACGAGCATTTTACATCATTGACTCTGAAAAGAGCGATGACGAATTTCCCGGCGGCGAGCGTGGAATTACCACAAGTGTCTGCGTCGGTCTACCTATTCCTTGGTTCTATAAAGCGTTGTAATGCCTGAGTCCATTCCGGGATTGGAGTGACTAACAACGCATAGCTCAGGTTTGTCACCAGTCGATCTATTGGAAGGAGGAACGAAATGAAACTTACAGAGCAACAACTCAATTTTTTCCACACTTTCGGCTATCTTGGGTGCCCGGCGGTCTTCTCGCCTAGTGAAATTGCGTGGATAACCGAAGAATTTGAGCGATCTATCCAGGATGTTGGAGGCGGCAAGAATCATGACGGCACGTCGCGGACAATGTTCGGCGGTCCCATTGAACACCGCTCTCGGCTCTGCGCCTTACTCGACGATCCACGCGTCTTGGGTATCCTCGGAGGTATCCTCGGCGAGGATTTTAACTACGCCAACGGCGATGGAAATTACTATACCGGAGATACCGGCTGGCACCCGGATGGAAGCTGGGGGCAGCTATTTTCGGCGAAACTGGCATTCTACCTCGATCCGTTGACCCGCGATACCGGTTGTCTACGAGTCATACCCGGCAGCCACCATCCGGACCATTTCGTGCGGAAAGAGAAAATTGACGTCAATCGGTCACAGGAACTGTTCGGCGTAGCCCCGAAAGACTTTCCCACCAACGTCCCGCTTGAAACCAATCCGGGCGACCTCGTAATTTTTAATCACGACACCTACCACGCCGCATTCGGAGGAGGAACGCGCCGGCGGATGTTTACCATGAACTGCACGCGACGGGCTAAAACAGAAGCCGATCGTGAAGTGCTGAATCAGTATCTAAGCATTCATTCGCCGGGCGGATACAATAATAAAACCGGGGCGGGAATGTACTGGCCATTGATGCTCGACACCGCCAACGACAACCGAATGATTCATCTGACACAGTGCGCCGAAGTTCATGACCAATTATTTCCTGACCACGCACGTGTCAATGCGTAGCAGCCGGGGTAAACACCCGTGTCGTCTACGCAGTTTGTGACCGATAAGGCGTCAAATCCATATTGGGGAACCGCTGCGCTATGCCCTTCAGCGTTATATCGGTGTAATAAGCGTGGCCGGGTTGGGGCCAACCGAAGAGCGTGCGGACGCGCGGTGTCGTCTTTTCCCAAAACGGTTGGAAGAATTGCTGTTCGGGACCAAGCCATGGATTTGCCAGTTTCGTCCAGCGGCTGGTGTCCCCGCGAGCCAATGACAACGTCCAAAACGCACGCTGTTTCCGTTTGTTCGTGAACGGTACGGCGGCGTGAATCAGGTATGAGGATGACAATAGGACGCTGCCCGCTTTGCCGGTCGTCGGTACCGGCTTGGTAAATTCGGGAACGTCTCGAATGTCGTTGATTCCCCCGCCTAGGCGGACAAGAACGTCGGCCGCTTGTCGATGCGAACCGGGAATCACATGCATGGGCGCACCGTCTTCATCCACATCGTGGAGATACACGCCGCTATTTACGTAGTCGAACGAACCTACCGCGTAGCTCGGCGGCAGAAAGGTGTTCGTTCCGTGGTCGGCGTGGTAGCCCTGCCAAAGATGCTCGGAGTGACGCTGATCGCTGGGGCCCGCCCGCATGAACAGATGAGCATTACAGTAGCTGATGTCGTCTGTACCAAGACATTCGGCGTAAATGTCCAGATAGTCTTCGTTTTCAATCAATCGATCCAACGCGTCATAACCCGTAGGAAACTGGGTGCGTCCATACGGAGTGTCGCCATAATGTGTAACCGAATGGGTTGCCGACGGTTCGACCGAGTCTGCCTTGCCTGTGCTGTCGAATTCTGCGAGAAATTCGGCGAAAGAATTGCCGTAGAATATTTTCTCCATATCTCTTAAGGCGGCTGACATCTCGTCCGGATTGAATACATCCTCTACCATGATATAGCCGTCACGATGAAACGTGTCAAGCTGATCCTGAGTTAGTTTCACAATATCCTCCTAAGCATTAGCCATTATGGTATGTGAAAAATTAGCTGGATTGATTCCCCAATTCGCCGCTGAATACCCAATCGTAGGGGTAGAGATTAACTGACTGGATAAGAAAAGATCAGGCGAGTGGTTAGCGAGTGAGATAGAAAATCTTGATAGCGATTCCCGTCCCTTGACCAATGGGTTGGGAAACCCAACCCCTACGGATATGAAACCATCATTCGTCTGTTTAACAAAAGCCCATAGAAATTCCCAAAATGTAATTGTTTAGTTCAGTCCAGAACTTACGCGCTAACAGGAAATCGCGACCTGGAGATCGCTCCTACATTACGCTCGAGGTGTGGGAACAAGGATTAAACTGCAACACGACGAACCGACATTCCCAAACCGGATGATAGACTAAAACAATTACCCCAAAATTATACACACTTACTCTATGAGGTCAAGCATTTCCGGTTTTTTCCTAATTCACTCTCCGGTGGAACGCTTCAAAACACCGTTGATGAAAGATGAGTACCCATGTCAGATTTAAATTCTTCAGAAATCAAATCGTTTTTTAAGGAAAACGGTTACTACTTCGCCAAGTCTGTTTTTTCAGCGGGCGAGATTCGATGTATGGAGAAGGATTTCGATCAAACAGTGGTACAACTTCTCAATTCCGAAAAAGAGCTAAATGCCCGCTGGGGCGGTGAATTGATGGAACAACTTGACGAAGGTAATTCGGTACTTTACCATACTCATAACATTCAGAGTTTTTCCGCAGTCTGGTTGAACGCCTTCATGAAGCCGAAGTTTCTCGACATCACGGAAGCGGTGCTTGGACCGGACATCATCCTCCATCACTCCAAGCTGTTTTGTAAACCGCCGGAGAAAGGATCGCCCTTCCCAATGCATCAAGATTGGCAATACTTTCCATCGGTCAAGGACACAATGATCGCCGCCGTGATTTATGTGTCCGAAGCTACGGACGAGATGGGTTGTATTCGTGTTCACCCCGGCTCCCATAAATTGGGGCGTAGCCGCGGCACCATGGGCAATGGACAAAACACGGAGATTACCAACAGATATCCGCTTGATGAAGGAACCGTGTTGGAAGCCGAACCCGGGGATGTCCTCTTTTTCAGTTACTTTACGCTGCACGGTTCGATGCCCAATCGGTCCTCTAAAGTCAGGAAAAGCGTTTTGGTGCAGATGTATGCCGGTGATGACGAAATTGAAGAGGGTAACATGCACACAGATGTTCGGCTTGTTCTGCGCGGCTGGAATCATCTGGCAACCCGAGCCAATGTCGGAGAAATCAGATGAAGTGTTCATCGAGGATGCACGTGGCGAGAATTTTGACCTCCAACCTCGCCCGATAGGAGAACCATTATGGCAATGCTGAAAGCCGGTGTGATCGGTTGCGGCGGGCGCGGCCAAAGTCAAGCCCGAGGCTATCACACTTCACCTGACGTAGACCTCGTCGCGTGTGCGGATCCGGTTGAGGGCGCGCGTGCGGCGTTCGCGGAAAAATATGGTGTCTCAAGGACATATTCGGACTACAGGCAGATGTTGGATAAAGAGAAACCGGATATTGTAAGTGTCACTACGTGGACTACACTACATAAAGAGATTACGATAGCAGCAGCCCATAGCGGTGTCAAGGCTATTCACAGCGAGAAGCCGATGGCGCCTTCGTGGGGAGAAGCCAAACAGATGAATCAAGTCTGTGTGGATAACGACGTGGTGCTTACCTTTTCCCACCAGCGACGATTTTCCGCACCGTACGTGAAAGCGAAACAACTGGCAAATGATGGCACCATCGGTCAACTCGTCCGTGTTGAGGGCACCTGTCCGAACCTATTCGACTGGGGAACACACTGGTTCGACATGTTCTTCTTTTACAATAATGACGCGCCGGCAAAGTGGGTAATCGGTCAAATTGATGCCTCAGAACCCCAAGAGGTTTTTGGCGTGCCGGTGGAGTCTTCCGGCGTCTCATGGATTGGATGGAATAACGGCGTCGAAGGCTTGTTGGCAACCGGTGGAGCCGCTGAAAAAGACATTTTCAATCGTCTAATCGGCACTGACGGGATCATAGAGATTGGACGGGACAAAGCTAAGCCGATGAGGGTTCTCAGTACTAAATCCCAAGGCTGGACTATTCCCGATCTTAGCGACCTGGAAGCACAGGGAAATGAGACGGTATTATCCGTCCTAGACCTCATTGACGCCGTCAAAAATGACCGTGAACCCGAATTGATTGGATGGAAGGCGCTTCAAGCCACAGAGCTGATTTTTGCGACGTACGAGTCAAGCCGCCGACGCGCGAAGATAAACTTACCGGTGGATGTCGATGACTCCGCATTAATAACCATGTTGGAAAGTGGAATGATTGGAAGTATTCCCGGCGATTGAGAGACGCGTTTTCGCTCCGCGAAGCCAACCTTACAACCATGAACACCTAACTCATAGGTCGAACGCCGCTTCGAAGAAAAAGCATTTAGTGCTTGTTTGAAAATACGGGAAAGGCCTCTGCTGGTAATTAGAGAGATAGCATTTTTGAGTTTCTGCTACCGTTTTCCATACACCTGTCGCCCCGCTGGGGCTTGAGTAAGCACGATTTTGCCGTTTCTATAAACCTTCAAAATCTCTATCGCACTCACTATTCGTTCGCTTGATCCCCTCCGGGGCTTTTAGGCTGGTGCGCAGAGGAACTCTATCGCCCTCGTTATTCACTCGGTTGATCGCACCCTACAAACTGTATTTTTCAAATAGACCCTTAAGGCTTTTCTCAGCCTCTCGGTCTTCCATTCATCCAACGGACGACCGTTTGTTGGCATCCTAAGGAGGACAACATACCATTGAAAACAAAGACATATCGTGCTGCCCTCATCGGTTCAGGCTCCCGTGGCATGGGTTTACGCACTGAAGCGAACCAACCCGAGCGAATCTCCGTTGTCGCAGTCGCCGATCTTTTTGAGACAAACTTTGAAACATTAAAATCCGACGGTATTGCCGTTTACAAGGACTTCGAGAGGATGCTTGAGGTCGAATCCGTAGACATAGCAATTGTGGCGACTCCGGTCGGCACGCACTACGATGTCGCTAAACGGGTATTGGACTTCCCGATGACTGCCCTGTATCTTGAAAAACCGATGGCGACGCAGTTGTGGCAGGCGGATGAACTACTACGAAAGGCAGAAGAGGGAGACGTGCGCTTCGTTGTGGGTCATCAACTCCGATACATTTCGGGATGGGCAGATGTCAAGAACCTTGTGGTGGAAGGGGCTATTGGACAAGTGGAGTATATTCGAGCGCGCCGCGGTTGGCCCCTGCTGACCCATCACACACACCAGACAGACCTAATGAGATACTATGCGGACGATTCTCCCGCTGAATGGGTGCTTGGTCAGATTCACCGATCAGGTTCCTTCCTTTCGGAGAATATCGAGTTGGAGATGCAGGCATTGGGTTTCGTGCAATTTGAAAACGGCATCTTCGGCATCATCGAAGCCGGGCAGTACAAGTCACCACCGGTAGAAAACATGGTGATGCTCATTGGAGAAAAGGGAGAAATTCGGGTAGGGCCTGATGCTCACTATCGCAGCGAAGACACTAACGGAAAATGGACTCCCGTACCCGGCTACGAACACCCCGACATCTTCGAAGATCTTCTTTCTTGGATAGAAGGGGGTGCTGAACACCGATGCTCCGCACGAAAAGGACGTGACACGTTGGAGATTCTGCTTGCAATCTATGAATCCAGTCGTTCGCGTTCAAGAATTGATCTGCCAATGGAACTGCGAGGAAACGCTTTTGAGGAAATGAGGGCGGACGGAATTTTGCCCTGATGCTTGGCGAGTTCTGAAGACGTACCGTTATGAGGGGGTTAGCGTATGTGTTTCCGCGAAGACGCGCTCGCTGAACGTCACATCGTCATTTCCGGCGGTTGCGGCGCCATCGGATTAGGAGTCGTCAGGAAGCTGACGGAACACGGAGCAAGCGTCACCGTCAACGATATTATAGACTCGAAGACCGCCGACACACGCCTGCGAGATGCCGGCGTTGACCTTGACAAAACGGTTTACGTGCAAGCGGATTTGACCAGAACGAAAGACGTAGAGAAGCTGATTGCGAAGGCCCGGTGCAGGTTTGGTCCAATCCACACAGCGCTTTGCCACGTCGGAATGGTGGTTCCAAAGCCGCTGCTCGAATTCTCCGACGACGAATGGACGCAGACGATGCAAGTGAACGTCAAAACGGCGTTTCTGCTGGGAAAGGCATCCACGCGATCCATGCTTGAAGACGGAATTGCCGGGCATCTAATTTTCACGATATCCTGGGTTGCGGATGTACCGTGGCCCGAGATTGGTCCCTACAACGCGAGCAAAGCCGCGATGAAGCAGCTCATGCGTTCATTCGCGCGGGAGTTGGCGGACAAGGGGATTCGTGCCAATGCTGTCGCCCCCGGAATCGTCAGCGTAGGCTTAGCCAAACATCAATGGGATACTGATCCGAGTTATCGCGCACGCGCGCAAAAGGCAATCCCGCTCGGTGAGATACAGCCTCCCGATTCCGTGGCAAACGCCTTTCTATTTCTATGTAGTCCCGCGGCGGACTACATGACGGGATCAGTCCTTCTTGTTGACGGAGGGTGCAGCCTTTACCCAATGGATTGAGATTCAAAATGGAGTACGGCGCTTACCGACGAACATATCCTCCGTATGTTACTTAGTTCCCGGGTTGCGCTTTATTTATTAGTCACGCTCGGCTTGGATAGACATATCCAAGCCATACTCACAAGCATGCAGTGGATTTGGCAATCCACTGCGAGTGGTGATTATACCTTGCGTTGGGTATTATTGCGCATTCTTTTCAAGTGATAGTTGTTTCTAATAGGACTCACGTAGCACCATCAGGTCGGGAATCGGAGTTTCCTCGAACAAGAGTCGCGCCCTGGAGATTGCGGAATCTCTATCGCACTCGCTATCCGCTCGTTTGATCCTACAGAAGACGCAATTTCTAACAGCGCGGTGATTAACTCAATTTAGTTCACACCCGTCCAGTTTGCGGGTGTGCTATAGGCGGAAACTCGGGAGCACTAATACGCACCTCTTTTAGATTTGCCGCCGAGCTTTGCCAGTCCAATCTTGAACAGCACGAAAACGGCTACCGCTATCCCAACCAGAGCCTCTATAGATGCGAAGAATCCCACAAATATTCGAAGCTTGTAGATTGCCAAGGTCACACCGGAAACGATGGCAATCAACAACATCAATCCCGTTAGTCGCCCAAACCCTGGTAGGTCGTCAAAACTTGCGTTCTTTCCGATAATGCCGAACACCAAACCCATAGAAACGATTGGCAGGAACGAAAATACGATGTCAACGTTCAAGAGGTTTGTTCCGGTAAAGAACAGCAAATAGAAAATTAGAATACACGCGAAAACACCCGGAATTGCCGACAGATATATGATTGCCGAAAACACAGATTCGATGAAGGCGCTCTTCGCTGCTCGCTTGTACAAAAATGCAAAGCACAGAGCAAGTAGCGGCAGCACCGCAAAAAAACATATCGCCCATCCCGTGTGGTCATCCAAGCGTTTTAATAATTCGTTGACGGACATATCCTTGATTTTCGGTCATGCTTCAGTCATACGCAGACGAATATGTGAATGCCCTGCATTTTTTGACTCGTCACGCGCAGCACGTAGTCACCAGTGGGTTTTAATCCCAGATATGAAGTGTCTTTACGCCGTGTTCACATCATAATCCGAAATGTAGGGGACGCAGATCTGCGTCCCCCATAAGCATCAATTTAAGAGATTTCGCCTAGATTGCTGGGATCTTCTGTCTTAACGTTCCTAACTTTGTCCCTACCGGGGGGGGAAACCCCGTCCCTACGAAAACGGTCGCTATAAAGCATCTTCTTAGGCGGCCCGATTGATAAATTAAAAGTGATTCCTTCGTCCAAGTTTACTTGGAACTCAACAGATTAAGACATCAAAACCACGCAACACCTGCGCCGCAAAACGCTTAACTTAATCCCAATGGGGACGCAGATCTGCGTCCCCTACAAGGCGCAATGTACAGGTTCTACATCAATTTTTTAATCAAAATTAGTTATCGCCCGCGGAACCTCGGTTTTCGCTTTTCCATGAACGCCCGCCTGCCCTCCTTATAATCCTCGCTGGCGAAACAGTCATCGACAAGACGCTTGCAAAGATCAAGATCTCGGTCATCCGGATCCCTGCCTATTTCATCAATGATACGCTTGCAGGCTTTAATCGTGAGTGGCGCGTTCTCGCTTATAATTTGAGTGTACTCATTCACGAAATTGTCCAACTCATCCCGATTCAGAACTCGGTTGACCAACCCCATATCGTAGGCTTCCATCGCGTCGAACTGTCTGGCGGTGAACATGATTTCTTTGGCGCGAATTGGTCCAACCAGTTGCACCAACGCTTTCAAGCCATCGTATCCGTATCCAAGTCCCAGTTTGGCTGCGGGAATTCCGAATTTTGAATCGACGCTGGCGAAACGCAGGTCGCAGCAGAGCACAGTCGCGAGGCCGCCACCGATACAATACCCGGCTATCTTGGCAATTGTCGGTTTGGATATCTTGGTCAAGCTGTCCTGTGCGCGTCCTGCTGCGCCATCGTAGACCTTGATGTTCTCGGCGGATTGGCGCTGACGCTCGAACTGCGATATGTCGGCGCCGGACGAAAAAGCCGATCCCCCTTCGCCGGACAGTACAATAACGCGGATATCGTCGTCCGCCTCGAAATCGGCAATCGCTTGAGCAATTCCCAACCACATCTCATACGAAATGGCGTTGTGTTTTTCAGGCTGGTTCAGGCTGAGATAGCCAACGCCATCGTTCTTTTTGACTATGAGCTTTTTCGTGATTTCCGTTACCTGGCTACTTCCTGCGCTCATACCGCGCCCCCTCTTCGCAAGTCTTCGATTTCATCTTCTGAGAACTCAAACTCGCGCAGGATTTCATCGGTGTGTTCACCCAACTCCGGGGCTGGGCGATACGGCATCTTTGGTGTACCGCTCAGGCTCGTCGCGTGGCGCATCACGTTCATCCTGCCAAGCACCGGATGATCTACGGGGCGAGACATCTCAAGATGCTCCACTTGTGGGTCACTCCACATCTCGTCCATGTGGTAGATTGGACCGCACGGGACACCGGCGCCGTTGAGCAGGTCAATCCATTCATCACTGCTCTTGGTGGAGAAATAGTCTTGTAGTTCCTCGTTCAGCGCATCTCGGTTTCGTGACCGCGAGGCATCATCCGAATAATCCGGGTTATCTCGAAGTTCCTCCGCCGAAAGGGCATCACAAAGTCGTCCCCACATCTCGTTTCCGGCGGCGGCGATGTTAATGTAGCCGTCCGTAGTCTCGAACGTACCGGTAGGGATGCCTGTCGGATGATTATTTCCCGCTTGCGGCGGCACCTCATTCCCGATGAGCCATCGCGCGCCTTGAAAATCGAGCATGGCAATCTGGGCTTCAAGCAACGAAGTATGCACCCACTCTCCCTCACCGGTTTCCTCCCGCTGAAGCAGCGCGGTCAATATCCCGAGTGCGGCATACATGCCGGAAGCAAGGTCGGCAATGGGCACACCCACTCGCAGAGGTCCCTGACCTTCAAAACCGGTAATCCACATCAAGCCGCCCATTCCCTGAGCAATCTGATCGTAGCACGGACGATCCCCATAGGGGCCGTCCTGTCCATAGCCCGAAACGCTTGCGTAGACGATGTGCGGATTCACCGCTTTACACGCTTCGTAATCAACCTTGAGCCGCGTCTTGACATTCGGGCGAAAGTTTTCCACGACCACATCCGCACGCCTAACCATCCGCATGAAGGCAGCGCGTCCTAGCTCCTCCTTCAGGTTTAGCGTCATACTGCGTTTATTTCGTTGGAGATTCTGAAAGTCGGAGTCGTAGCGTCCGCGATTGGCATCATCAAGCTTCTCAGGCGGGGCGGGCAGTTCGATTTTGATGACGTTTGCTCCCCAATCGGCGAGTTGGCGCACGGCTGTGGGTCCTGCTCGAACGCGCGTCAAATCCAGTACGGTAAATCGAGAAAGGGGATACCCGTGGTTGGTCATGTCAAGATTTCATCAGGAACCAATACAATGAAACCGAGTTTTTCCCCAAAACTCGGTTTCTATAGCGCACATTATCGTAGAATGACATTAGCCATCGTTAATTCGCCGGTTGCATCACTCTTTGTATCTGTCCTCTTGAACAGACCTTGCGCGGTACGTCCGGCAATTACGCATTACGAATCACGCATTAGTTTTTTCTCAATCATAATTGCTTGAGCGGTGTTCGCCCAGTAAACGCCGCTGCCGTGGAGTCAGCCGTGCTAAAATGACCTCGTCAAACTGAAACTTGTTAAGATACGGCGGAAACTTCTGCGTAATCATGCGCTGAGCATAATGAACCTGGAGTAAATATCGATCGTGATTGCTGGTATTCGCAGACCCGCGGTGCCACACTTCGCTGCGGAACATCACAACATCACCCGCGTTACACAGGATGCTGTGTTCCCCAACCCCCTTCCACTCGGCATCACCCGTTGGTCCACGCCCCGAGATGTGACTGCCGGGGACAAATTTCGTCGGACCTAGCTCTTCATACATGTCGTCAAGATAGTAGTGAGCGGTGGTAATGAAAATAGGGACGTTCACCCGGGGATCGTCCAAGATATCCTCGGGCAAACTAATCGGCAGATAATCGACATGCAGCTTTTGTTCCGGACGCCCCGGTCCCGTGATCCACGCGGTCATGCCGATGACGTGACACTCTTCACCGTGAATCTCCTCCGCCAACTCAATGATTCCCGGTTTATCAAGGTACCGAACGAAGACTTCGTCACGATTGAAAGCGTTGTTGAAGTGCCTTGACCAAGACTCGTGTACCTTATCCATGTATTCGGGAATCTCTTCCAAGCGATCCATCGTCGAGCGGAGTTCAGCCACTTCGGCAGGGTTTATGACCGAGGGGAAATACACATAGCCATCCCGGTGCATTGCTTGCACTCGACTCCCTAGGTCTCGCTGGGGTACAAGCCGGAGCGCATCTGCCATGTATTCGATGCTCCTTCGAGTTAGTGGGCGTACATGTGGATTTGCACGCCATCCCGAGAACTTCGCGATATGCTCCTAAACGGAGTTCGAGGTTCCGACCTATTCAAGCACGGTGAACACATAATCCCGGTCGGCTGCGCGCGCGTGACAACCGCCGCAGAATGCACCCGTTAGCGGATTGGGGAATGGGGAATCCGCGTCGCGGCGTATGTACTCCTCATACTCCCAATCATTTCCCGCCGGATTGGAACCCGCCTTCTTTCGCATGATGGCAACAAGCCGGATAAAACCCTCGTCAGTGCGAGACTCCTTCACGACAATGCTCCCGTCCGGGTATGGAAACTGCTGTCGTCCGCCCGGAGCAATCACGCCACGCTCTTGGTTCACGTACACATCCTTGGTGCCACGGTGCGGATCGCCTCCCGCTACCGGCGGAATCGGGGCGGCATTCAGCTTCAACCATTGATTGTACCCGGCGATGTCGGCTGGAAGCCCCGGCATCAGAGCAACCGGTTCCGACGGCATCATTCCATCACCCGACTCGTCCACGGTTTCGTCCGGAGGCACCGGATCTACAAAGTCTAATGTGACTTTCTCATCACACGAGAGAAAAAGTGTACACATGCTCAGAACAACTAAGATGAGCACATAGCTGAATATAGTGTTGTGTTGGCTATGGTATTTCATGGTTCTTTCGCTCCTTTTCATAGAATCTTCTGCTAGGCTTTCCACACCCAACTATCCACAGAGATTCCGAGAAATTAAGCAAGTTAACCCCTGAGAGGCGGTAGGATACCTGCAACATTTTACTATGGATGCGTTAAGTAATGTTTGACATCGACTTAGAAAACACATATAATGTATCATATAATGAGGTCCGCATTCTTGCTTCTGAGCATAGCATGATACGGCTCTTTGCGTCAACTTTTATTGATGAATGTCACCTGCACGCAAGCCACTACATCATCAAGTTCGTGCCAGCTAGGTATTTTGGAAAGTAAACCTTAGACGGCAACAAACTGCGCTACAGAATTACCAATAGCTGATTGAGATTTCCGGTCAGTGTCCCAATTATCCAGAGTGTTTGAATCACCTTGCACCTGTCAATCTCAGGCCGTAGACGTTATGAACTCGAACAATGGAAACATTAACCGCACTCAATAAACCAGACGCGCGACTCGGAAATATCAAGCAAAGTGAATTAATTGACAATGAAGTGGAATGATCTTATTGAGTCAATAATGACGAACAACAACGGGACAGCTTCCCTTAGTTTCTTATATGATCGGGCAGCTAACTATAGGAATCTGCCTAGTGGAGACTGGAGAAAAACTCTGAGAGGTGTGTTGTACAGGGAGGTGAATAGAGGACGGTTTAAGAAAATCGGGTTGGGAGTGTACGCTTTATCGTCGTATCAGGATTCAGAAAATTCTGCATACGCATCTGCTCTGAGCAACAGATCGGTTAATGAGTACCTAGCGAATGTAACTGATTACCACAGTACCATTGAAGGGATGCTGATTGAAATCGGAAATTTGATGGAATATACGACTTACACGAGTGATTTGAATAAAAGCTTTGATAGCAAGAGATTAGGGGAACTGTGCGGACTCACAGAAATTCCCGATTTCACATACACGGAATTGAAAAATGTTGTTTCCAAGTCAGATATTATTTGGTTCAACAAAGCAAAACTTGCATTTCCAAAAGTGATATTTGAAGTTGAATCAACCACTAATTTTACCAACTCAATGTTCAAAATGTACCAAATGATAGATTTTGACGCCAGATTTTTTCTTGTCGCATCAGAATCAAAAAAAGGCGTGTATTCAAGCCGATTGGGTAAAGAACCCTTTGTTACTGTCAGAAACAGATTCGGATTTCGTTCTTTTGAAGAAGTAACGCAACTGTACTTCAGCTCCGTTGAACATTACGAATTAAAATCGAAATTCCTAGCCTAAAACTGGAGAAAAGAATGAAGAAGATAGAAGAAACGCAGTCGATACCAGTGGAGCAAATAGCGGATGAAAAAATAACGGTGAACTTTAAACATTTCTGCGTGGTTACAAATGAACCTGAAAAGTTCGTTGAGGAACTTGACCGGTTTTGCCAAGAGCATTGTGATTCAGCAAGCGATTATTTTTTCAACTTTGGATTTTCGGAGTGAAGGAACAGCTTGTTCAAACTTTGCTCTGTTCCTAAAGTTTGGATGGATCTATGACAAGATAATATTTCAAATCGAAATATCAAGTATCTGACAGACGATCATTAGATGCTCAAAACTGCGAAGTCTCGTACTTGAATCTTAGGGTGGGTAGATAATGTAGGACCTAACCTATAACAGATGTAGTTTTTTGAACTGACCAAGCATGCTCCCATTTGGTCGTTAGATTTAGTGTAAACCTGTTACACCTACCACTGCCACTCCCGTGGCCGCCACAGGTGCTCCTCCACAACCCCCAACGCCTCAAGCACGGGTTCAAGCAAAGCCAACTCTTCTAACTGCTCGGCGTTGTGCGCGTCGCTGCCAATCATCAATTTCACTTCCCGTTCCAAACACAAATGGTAAAATTCAATGAGATGCCGCTGATTGTATTTGATGAACCTCGGGCTCATCTCAATACCAATCCCGCGCTGTGATGCCATATCAAGCACGTTTATCAGTCGCTTCTGCTCGATTTGCTCCATCATTTCGCTCCCGAAGGCTGAAAATTCCTCTTTGGAAAAGCCGAAAACCTCGGGCGACAGGACAAACGGGTGTACCACGACATCGGTTATCGGACACGCAATCGCCGCTTCAAACATATATAACTCGTGCACGGCTACATTCTTTGGATCCAGCAGTCGAGTCGGACGCGCCACACCTCGAAAGTGATAGTGGTTTGGCGCCATCAAGATATAATCGAAGTACGCCGCGAAGCGAATATCGATTGACGGCACCCGGTATTCGAGCATGTGAGATTCCGCACCCAATCGCACAGAAATTGACGACTCACATTCATCAATTGTTTTTCGCGCTCTATCAATGTTCTTGGTTCGTGAGCCGTAGCTGAAGTCGTGGTCGGTAATCCCAATTTCTTCCATCCCGCGGTTTTGTTGAATCTGGATAATCTTGTCAATGCTAAGATGCTTATCCGTGTGCGGGGAAAGTCTGGTATGAATGTGATAGTCGTAAGTGAACATGATCTACTTTTTCGGAGAGGCAACCTTTCAACAGACCGGTTTCAACATGAGTGCTATTGTGTTATTGTACGAAAGTCGCGTAATTATTGCAGAATGCGAGACGTGAATGCAAGCAAAAATGAGAGCGTATTGCCACTTGCGCGTTGGTAAAACTGAAACGATTGCATCCTCTCAAGGCTTACGTTCAGGTACACTACTTGACGGTAATTGTCTAGTTCAGTCCAAAACTTACGCGCCAGCAGGAAATCGCGACCTGGAGAGGGATTTTCTATCGCACTCCTTATTCAGTCGCTTGATCGCTCCTACATTACGTTCATCGTGTAGGAACGGGATTAAACTGCAGCACGACGAACCAACATTCCCAGAACAGATTGATAAACTAAACAGTTACACTTGGCGAGAACAATCATATTGACATAGAACCGGTAACTGATTAGAATGAACCGAAATACTCGGCCCCCGTACCGATCGCACGGCGGAAAGTTGCGCAATTTAAACTGTCATCATGGAACTCCGAAGATACGTTGAAACTTACTGATGCACGTCCTAATCAAAACCTACCCTATAAAAGGAGTAAATTCCTGGAAGGCTGGAGCATAAGCATATTGAAAGGTGCACACGCAGGACTACCCAAGAGCCAATCGTGGATGTGTTGGCGAACGCTCACCATTTATTTGCCCTTTTCGTTCTTCCTGTACATATCGCTCTCTTTAGGTCTCATTGCCATCTGTCATGCCGCCCCGCCCAACCCGCATCTCTTTTTCGATATGAACCCCGTTACCGGCGAGTTTAGATCCAAACTGCCGGAAAGCGAGGGAGAGTTTCGCCGTGCGCTTGACGGCTGCTGCTTTGTTCGTGAACGTGCAGCGCCGCAAGCCGACGGTGTCGAGTACGTTCTCGGCATAAAGGTAGATTTCTCTGATCAGCCGGGAAGTCGCAGCGGCGCCGAGATAAGCGGCTTCCTCTTTGGCGAGGAAGAGGTTTCCCTGAAAACCTATTACAACGAAGTCTCCTACGGACAGATGAACATTCAGCCTGGACCCGCAGGCGGAGTCATTCCGAGAGGTGACAGATGGGTTCGGGCGGCAAAGCCGATGACGTATTACGGAGAGGGACGAATAAGCGAGCTGCAGTGCCGTGAGCTTACACGTGAAGCGTGCATTGCGGTGGATGCTATCGTCGATTTCTCGCAATATGACCGGGATAAGGACGGCGTTGTGGATCATATTTTCATCATTCACTCCGGAGACGATGAAGCCTCGACCTTGAAGCCGGGGGACATCTGGTCAATTCTCGTGCGAGGTGTGGACACCGTTCTTGATGGCGTACGAATTGAAAGCGCCGCCATCGTAGCAGAAGAACCGAGTTTCGCCAAACCTCATCTCGGAATATATTTTCACGAATTCTTCCACGATTTCGGCGCGCCCGATGTATACGGTACACCTTTCACCGATGCCAATGATCACAAATGGGGATTAATGGGCTTCGCGGGCCCCTATCAGGGCGATTTGACCGACGGTATTGGAAACGGGTTGAATCCCAGTCACATTATCGGTTATCTCAAATGGGACTTCGACGCTCGTCCGGAAAACGGGCGGCGCGGTTGGATCGAACCGGTGGAGGTTGAGGAAACTGGGGCGCAATTGTCCATTCCGAGTTTTGAATTGCCGCCAGCCCATAACGTGCTATTCAAAATCGACATTCCCGGGAAGGTGGACAGATCGGGAGCAAGCACCGAATTTTTTCTGATCGAGAACCGACATCGAGAATCGGGCGCCACGTTTGACACCCACCTGCCCGAATCCGGTATACTCATCTGGCACATAGACGAGACCGTATTCCGCCCACCAACAGGCCACTTTGACGCAGCCGGGCAAATCTGGCTGGAAGATCCGAACGACCCGAAACACCGCGGCGTAAATCCAAATAACTCTGATCAGATTGATCTCCGATTTATTACCGATGGGGCTGCATACTCGGCAAATGACAACCAAATTTCTTTCACGCCGGCAAGCCGTCCAAACAGCAACGCGAATGATGGAACGCCATCGGGAATATCAATAACCAACATCGGAATAGAGGGTGCGTTAATCCCGCTATTGGTGTCTTTTGGCGACACGTACGAACCTAACGACAATCCTGAAATCGCCTATCCTATCGAACTCAACCAAAGGTACGAGTCCTTCGTTTTCAATGCGGACGATAGGCGCGATTACTACCGCTTTGACGCGGTTATCGGGGACACCATAATTATTGCCCTGACCGATATACCTCATGATGTCGAATATGGGCTGTCCCTGCTCGACGCGTCTGGGCGAAAAATTATTGACGGAGTGACCACGGAACTGACCAATCAGCACATTGTGTTTCGTCCCGTAAAACCCGAACCGTTGTTCATTCTTGTCGAATCGCGCGCCGGTTTCAACGCCCTAGACTCCTATCATCTGACCGTTCGCGAAGGCAAGATAGCGTCCGGCGAACTGCAAATTGACCGGATCCGCGTCTACCCAAACCCTCTTCCCCGTGGAGAAACGCGAATAACCTTCGATTTCACAATCCCCGATTTTCAACTTGTTGATGAAATAGAATTAGACGTGCTCACCCCTGCTGGCGATTTGGTGCACACGGATCTACGGCACGATGTCATTGGAACTGGTCGTTTCGTTTGGGATCTTGAACCTAGCCAGAATCGCTCGATTGCAACAGGAATGTATCTTTATGTTATCTCCGCTCTTCGGGATGGACAGTATGTGCACGAGCTAGGAAAGTTAGCGGTGATACGATGAGTTGCCTCAGTCTCCGTACGCACTAACCGATTTTGCTTTTTCGAATTGTCACACGGTACGCCCTATCAATCAGAAAAATATCGGCTTGACAACTCCATGACTTTGTGCTAGAGTGATGGGGCGTTTCTGACGACATCTGTAGAGGCGTGGGACCACGGAGTGGATGCAAGGATTCACCGCATCTCACGACCTCAAGAATCGCCTACCAAAAATTCCACTGATATGGTGTTGGTTTCGCACAATATCATCGCTGATTCCTCGAACCTTGCCGAGCGCATAGACTCAATTTGCTCTTGGACGGGAATTGAACCCTACCCTAAAGGAAAAGGAGAACATTTTCATGGATGCCCTTAAGCGTATCATTGGAGTTGTTCTAATCATCGTTGCGGCGATAGTCGCAATTCACACTGTAATCGAGCCGCTTTATCACACTTCCACCGAAGATAGCCCGTACAGCGCAGCGTGGGACTGGATCAACTGGATCTCTGTCATTTCGATAATCCTAGGGTTGATATTCGGCTACATTCGCATGAGTCATGCTGGCGCGGATTCGAGTGTTCAGGAGTTCTTGGCAGCGAATACACAGTTTTACGGATTCATGTTTGTAGCAATAATCTTCTTGTGGAATTGGTTTGGCATCAGCAATGTCGGGTCGGACTTTACAGCGGTGGGCAGCGATCCTCGAACAATGGTATGGATAATCTTTGATGCCATACTCCCGTTGCTGAACGGCGCGTTAGGTGTCCACTTGTTACGTTCCAATTCCAGCGAATAGGCAATGTAACCTGCGACCTTTCTTCACGATTCTAGCGGTGTTGCTTCTGCGTTCGTGTTTGCGAGCGCAGAAGCCCTACAAACCGGGATAAGGACAACAACTAGAATAAATTCATCGTAGGTTTTACCATGTACGTGCTGAAGGTAAGGACGCTCCACAAAATCATGTTCATTAATTTTGCGAAATAAGTTACCCAAGAACATATCAACGAGAGAATTAAGCGGAAGAAAAATCTACAACGATAGTATTTTCAACATTAGGAGGATATTTGAAATATGAAATATGTTCGGTATGAAGTGAATGGTAGTGCTTCTTACGGAATCCTTTCCGGCGATTCAATCTCAGAGTTTAGCGGTGACATCTTCGGAGCGTTCGAAGAAAGCGGTAAGACCGTCGCACTCGCGGACGTGCAACTGCTCGCGCCGACAGTCCCGTCAAAAATTTTGGCTGTGGGGTTAAATTATCGCAGCCATTTGGGAGACGAGCCGGAACCCGCTAATCCGGAGATGTTCATCAAAACTCCCTCGTGCATTAACCATCCAAATGGCGAGATTGTGTTGCCGGTTGGCGACGATGATGTCCATGCCGAGGGTGAGTTGGTTGTCGTCATCAAGAGCCGCACGAGAAATGTGACGCCGGAGGAAGCGGTTGACAGTATCCTAGGTGTCACTTGCGGCAACGATGTAAGCGCCCGTACATGGCAGCATAGTGATATGCAATGGTGGCGCGGTAAAGCCTGTGACACGTTCGGTCCGATGGGACCAGCCATTGCCACCGATGTGGATTACGGCGATCTTCAATTGGAGACGCGAATCAACGGAACCGCAGTCCAATCGCAGACGACTGCCGACCTCATCTTTCCCGTGCCAACCATTGTAAGCTTCGTCTCGCAGGTGATGACACTCGAGCCGGGCGATGCCATATTCACCGGTACGCCGGGAACGACGAAAGCGTTGGCGGCAGGGGATACGGTTGAGGTAGAAATCGAAGGCATTGGTATCTTGCAAAACACTGTCGTTAGCTAACAGTCCGCAATTACCGCTGGTGATGGCCGCATTGCTCTAATCTTCGCGGTCATCACTCGCTGCAACACATCGTTTCCATCGTGGTATGGCCCACCAAATCGAAGTTACTCTGAACGAGTATTCCCGCGGTTTCCATTTAATTACACAGGAAATTCTTAAGCCGTTGGATCCGCTGCCGGAAAGTGGAATCCTCCACGTTTTCATCAAGCACACGTCGGCTGGATTGACCATCAACGAAAACGCGGATTCCACGGTAAGGGAGGATTTTGAAACTAGCTTCAACCAGTTAGTTCCCGAAGATGCCGACCATTACGTTCACACGGTAGAGGGCAGCGACGATATGCCTGCGCATATAAAGTCGGCACTTGTCGGATCTTCGGTCAGCATACCGATTACCGACCATCGGTTGAATCTGGGAATCTGGCAAGGAATCTATCTGTGCGAATTCAGAAATCACGGCGGCAAACGAAAGTTGGTGCTTACGGTTTATTCGTAGGATGGTGTCATTGATGAGCAGGTTTCAATCATTGGGATGAGATCGTCGTAGCTCAGAATGGTTGCGTCCCAAAGAAACCACCGAGCGCCCACGATGCTCGCGTACCAGTCTGCAACAGATCTTCCACCGAAGTGTTCCACCACCGAAATCTTCAGCAGCACATCCCCTTTACGCGTGCGTGACGTCTCTATCCCGTCGGTCTTTGCGTCGAGCAACTGCCTGCGAATCGGGTCGGAACACTCCTTCAAATGCGAAACCTTACTGCTATCCCGCGCACGAACCTCGCGATGCGTGAATTAAACACTCGCTATTCATGTTCGCCTCTTAGATTGATTCCAATGTTTTGGTTGGAGGAACGATTGACATGGGCGATTCCGACAGGATATGTTGATATTCGATGCATAGGTTATGAAGATTCGTCAACTATTTTTAGGGCTTCCTGCAGACCAGGCCGATCGGAGTTCGTAGACATCCAAAGAGGTGATTCGTGCTTCTCCGCCGGAGGAAAAGATTCGCAGACTTCTGTTCGTCGTGTCGGGAAGAAAACAGGAACACATCGACAATCGACCGTCGTTCGCGAACACTTCAATCGAAGACCGATCCACCAGGATTTGTAACTCAATCCGCCCGTCAATGGGTTGGAGTGACGCAGACTTTTCGAGGCAGGTCAACGTCTGTGTGTCAATAACGTAATGAATGTCCTCTCCTCGTACGGTAAACCCCACCGCGCTCGCATCTCCAAGTTTAATCTCCGCGCGAATATCGAACAGTTCGTCTTCGATATTATTAAGCAAGTTTTTTGTAGATGCCAACGGTTGATTATTCCATGAATACCGCTGCTTGTGAATGGTTTCAATCTCCCTCACCGGCTTAAGAAACATTCTTATACCATTATCGGTGGTTCGCAACGTCAATTCGCAAGGAAAAGTCATCTGTTGGTTGAATGGCATATCGGGGTACTTCCCTCCACTCATCCAAGCTATCTGCAATCGTCGATTATCCGTCGAAGGTATGTCACTCCAAGTTTGCGCGGCGTAACAGTTTGCGCCATGTTCGGTACGCAGAACATCGCTTTCCGCGGTAAAATGTTCGCCGTCAAACGTTCCGATGAAATGCCGTCCGTTTGCTCCCCAGAACACCCATTTTGTGTGGTCGGGGTTCCCATCCACCGGCAGTTCAAAGAGATCCGGGCATTCGCTGGCATCGGGCAGATGAACATCGGACAGTTTCGCCCAAGATTTTAGATTCGATGATCCAAAGAGCGCGAAGTCGTTGTTTTCTAAATAGAGCGCCATCACCCATTTCTTGGTAGGATTATGCCAGATGACCTTTGGATCCCGGTTGCCCTTGGTGAGATTGGAAAGCACCGGGTTGTTTTCGTACTTCGTCCATGTTCTTCCGCTATCGTTGCTGTAGGCAATACTTTGTGTATAAACTGTTTCCTTTGGGGCGAACTCTCCCGCGGACGTGTAGATAACGACCAATACACTTTCTTCGCCCGTCTGAAATCCCGATGTATTGTCCCAATCGACGATCCCCGAACCGGAAAAAATTGTCCCTAGCTCATCAGGCTCAATAGCATGAGGCAACTGTTCCCAGTGCACCATGTCCGGGCTAACAGCGTGCCCCCATGTCATATTTCCCCAGTCGATTCCCGAAGGATTGTGCTGGAAGAAGAGATGATATTCACCGTTGTAATAAATCAGACCGTTGGGATCGTTCAGCCAGTTCTTTTTCGCTGTAAAGTGAAACTGGGGGCGATACGTTTCTTGGTATTGTCTCTTCTCGATCATTTGTGTCTCCTCTCAATCTACGAAAATACTCTTTTTTCGATGATTATCCTGTACTGTGCATCGCCGCGGCAATGCCATTGATTGCCAAGAACATGGATTGACGCAGTTCCGAGTTGTCCTCGGGCAACTCTCTCCAGCGCCGGAGCAGCTCGGTTTGGAGCAAGTTCAATACGTCGGTGTAAGGATTACGAAGTCTGATCGATTTTTGGATGACGGGGTTGTTGTCCAATAGCTCTGACTGGCCCGTGATATGCAGAATGGCACGTTGTGCGAGTTCAAAATCGTGCCTTATCCGTTCGTGGAATGTACCATCCGACAGAGAAGCATACCGCTTAGCCATATCAAGACGTGCCCTAGCCATTTCCGCTTGGGCATTGTCGACGACAGCGCGGAAAAAGGGCCAGTTGCGATAGTATTCTTGTAAATCATCGGGCCCGCTTTCATGCTCATCCATATACTTATTCAGCGCACTACCCATTCCATACCATCCCGGCACATTGTAACGCGTTTGAATCCACGAAAAATTCCAAGGGATTGCTCGCAAATCCTCAAAGTCGACTTCGCTGCCAGCTTTACGCGACGCCGGACGTGAGGCAATCGGAAGATGACTAATCTGTTCAATTGGTGTTACTTTCACGTACCAAGGCCAGAATTCCTCGTCATCGATTAGGTCACGATAAGCTTTCATAGATTCGCTAGCAAGGAATTCCATCATCGGGTTCGAGTCTTGTCCCAAACTTGAGGATTCAGGGCGCATTGTTTTCAGCATGGCGTTGATAATCTGTTCCAAATGCCTATGGGCGATACCCGGCAGAGAGTACCGGAAAGAAATCACTTCGCCTTGCTCGGTAAACCGGATACGCCCGTTATAAGTCTCCTGTGCCATGGCGAAAATTGCGCGATTCGCTCTACCGCCGCCGCGTCCTATGGTTCCGCCGCGTCCGTGAAACAGTCGCATCTCAACCTGAAACTGCTGACAAACGCGACCTAACACCGCTTGTGCCTTGTGCAGCGACCAGTTTGCCATCCAGTAGCCGCCGTCTTTGTTGCTGTCGGAATAGCCCAGCATGATCTCTTGAAAGTCGTTACGTGCTTTGAGCTGAAGGCGGTAAACGGGATTCGTAAATAGAGACACCATTAGAGATTCCGCTCGCTCAAGATCGTCAATGGTCTCCAGGAGCGGGACCACATCAATAACGCTATGTACCGTTCCTTCATCGTAGTGCCACAATCCAACTTCTTTAAGCAAAAGCAGCACCTCAAGGAGATCGCTAACGGCGTCTGTCATGCTAATGATGTAGCTGCCGATCGAGTCACTGTCATATTCCACAGCCTCCACAACCAATTCCATTACCTCAAGCATCAATTGCGCTGCGCCCGTGGTTTCCGTTTTGGGAGGCAACAATGGTCGTCTGTTTTTCAGTTCACGTTCGAGGATTTGAAGGCGGTCCTCTTCGGCAAGAGAAGAATAGTTCGTACATACCCCTCCAATAGCCAGCAATTGACCAACCGCTTCCTCGTGAATCTTGCTGTGTTGGCGAATGTCAAGCGCCGTTAGATGGAATCCAAACGTCCGTGCACGGACAACCAAGTCCGCGAGATGACCCGTTTCGGCAAGTTCTGACATATTACCATCCTTTAAGCAGCGTTGAATCAATTCGAGATCACTAACGAAACTGGCGTGGTCGTATTTATTTTCGGTTGCTAGAGTTGTCCCATCGCGCATCTTTCTTAGTTGCGCCATGATATAACTGACCTTAATTCGGTACGGTTCATTTGAAAATGGATGAATCTCATCTTCCGTTAATAATCCGCTATTCGCATCCTCCTGCAAGGACGCTAGAAGCTCGTCCGGTACAGGATTAATGTGGCTGGAGATGCTCAAGTCATGCCATAGGAGGCGTAATTCGTCTAGGTAAAGGTCGATAACGGTTTCCCGGTTGAGTCGAAGTGCGGCACGAGTGATTTCCGCGGTTACATTGGGGTTGCCATCGCGATCCCCGCCAACCCATGAACGGAAGCGCAGAAATGTGGGTAATTCCACATCTCGCTCATAATATAACTTGAGTGCCTCCCGCAAATCGCTGTACAACTGAGGTACGGTCTGCCAGACACAGGTACTCAAGAAATGGAGAGCATGCTCCACTTCATCAATCACAGAGGGACGTTCAATCCGAATCTCGTCAGTTGCGAGCAACAGTGCAATCTGAGAATAGATATCCCTGATGACAATATCGCGCTCTGAAGGAAGAAGAACCTGTGTCTGGAGCCTTTTAAGCTGCTCGGCAACCTGCTGCTGCTTTTGCGCGATACTTCGTCGGCGGACTTCGGTGGGATGCGCCGTGAACGTCGGTTGGATATCCAAACGTCCAATCCACATCAGTACATCCTCGAACGGGACACCCTCCTGTTTGAGGTAGTGGATAGCTTCGGCGATGGATTCCACCCGTGGAGTCTCGGTTGTCGCGTTATTCTGCCGCTCGCGGTTGATACGTACGATTTCACGCTGTTCCGCTTTGTTGACGAGATAGAAAAAACCGGTGTAGGCACGAAGCAACCAAACAATCTGTTCCCGCGACAGAGATTGGATGATTTTCGCTGCTTGGTCGCGAAGTTCCTCTTCACCTGAAATTGCCGCATTCTTGCAAAGGATGCGCAACTGCTCGGCTAATCCCAAGATTTCGTCCCCTGCTTGCTGCCGGATGGCGTGACCAAGCAGTAATCCCAATAGATGCACCTGCTCGCTCAAAGGCGTTGTAATTCCCGTTCCCTCAACCTCTATCTTCAAGCCTCGCCAACTATTCATAGTGCCCCTCTTTTCCTACAATGAACGAACGATATTTCGCCTCAAGGTCTGGTAAATACCCCTTAGGCCTTCAATTTTATTATACACGACTTTGAGTGGAATACAAGATGAAATATCTTGACAATACTCTCATTTTCGCGTATTCTGCATGCTGATTGACCGAACAATGTTCAACACGTAGGCTTGGCAAAGTAGCAAGGCATTTTGCTCAATTACCTAATCGAGTTTAAATAAAAATCGGTAATTGTTTAGTTCAGTCCAGAACTTACGCGCCAACAGGAATTCGCGACTTGGAGATCGCTCCTACATTACGCTCTTGGTTTAGAAACAGGGATTAAACTATAGCACGTCGAACCAACATTCCCAAAACAGATTAATAGACTAAACAGTTACAAAAATCGTGAGTGGCTAGTGACTCGTGGTCAGTGGCAAGTAAAACCCCTGGAGCCTAGGACGGGCAATGAATAGGATTTCTATCGCCCTCGTTATTCACTCGGTTGATCGCAGAACATTCCAAAAAGCAGTATTTTTCTTTTGACTAATCACCCGTGGCAGTCGCACATAAAAGGTGACAGGATGCAAGCCGTTTACATTGACGATATTGAGACTATACGAGTCGGGACCAGAGAAATCCCCAAACCCCGTGACGATGAAATCTTGCTAAAGGTTCGATCGGCTGGAATCTGTGGGAGCGATATTCACATCCTCAAAGGGGAATTCGGTGTGCTTCCGGTCATTCCCGGTCATGAATTCTGCGGAGATGTCGTTGAAATCGGGAAGAATGTCACCACTCACAGCCCGGGCGACCGTGTGACGATCAATCCGTCGGGAGTTGGATATGGGACACTAACCGCCGGCGGATTTGAAGATTACGTTGCAGTTCTCGCATCACGGGCTCACCCCTTGGGCGATCTTTCCTACGATGAAGGTGCGCTGATAGAAACTCTTGGCTGTATCGTCCACGCTATCGACAGCGCAAGGGTTACTTTGGGCGATGAGGTACTTGTAGCCGGGGCGGGACCCATCGGTTTGTTAATGCTACAAGTGGCAAAACTATCTGGAGCACTCTCGGTTACCGTGACGGATGTCGTGGAGGAAAAACTCGCCAAAGCCAAAGAACTTGGCGCGGACGAGACCATTATCGTAGACAAAGATCTCAAGGACCAGCTCCTTGCCACGCATCCCGACGGATTTCATTTGACCATTGACGCCACGGGGAATCCCAAAGCCCAAGAGCAGCTCCTGGGTTTCACCGCCGAGCGAGGTACGGTATTAGTATTTGGATTCGCTTCGCCTGGCGCCATCATGGGAGTCGAGCCTTATGATATTTTCCGGCGTGAACTAAAGATTATCGGGGCGTACTCGCTCGGCAATAAGTTCGAGAGGTCATTGGCACTTGCCAAAGCGAAGCGCGTAAAGCTCGTGGACCTCATCAGCCATCATTTCCCCCTTCCCGAATTCGCTAAAGCCATAGAAACAACGCGCGGACCAGAGCCGTCGCTCAAAATCGTAATGCATCCTCAGGCTTCATAGTCCTTAAGAAATGATGTCGGGTGTCGGGTACAGTGCGCTCGAACACACCACCCAGTCGTGAACCAATTGGGGATTCACATGTCTGAGGGCAATTCCACCAGGATTCCCGACTTTTATTCCGGCTTGGACTAATAGAAGATTTAAGAATCGTCGGGTTTTTGGTTTACCTTCCAATTAGGTTTATCGTCAACAGGAGCGGAAAACCGATATGCAAGCAGTATTCTTTGATGCAATCGACACGCTGCGCGTCGGAACAACTGAAATACCCGAACACGATGACGACGAAGTTCTACTCAAAGTTCGCTCGGCAGGTATTTGCGGCACCGATCTCCACATTCTGAAGGGGGAGTACGGCGGATATTTTCCTGTTATTCCCGGGCACGAATTTTCGGGTGAGGTTATTGAGGTAGGAAAAAATGTCACTCGGTTGGTGCCGGGAGATCGTGTAGCGGTTCATCCTGGGGCGGGATACGGCGTATGGGAACCCGGCGGTTTCGAGGATTACGCGAAAGTGCGGGAAGAGAACGCCTTCAAGATTGGCAATCTCACTTACGACGAGGGAGCGCTTATTGAACCTTTAGCCTGCGCTATCAACGGAATCGACACCGTTGGCGTAAATCTCGGCGACGAAGTCTTGGTCGTCGGTGGCGGTCCCATCGGGTTGCTTCTCATGCAGGTTGCCAAACTCGCGGGCGCTCGATCGGTTGCGGTCGCGGATATCGCAGTGGAAAAACTGACCAAGGCGAAAGAATTGGGGGCGGACGAAGTCTTTGATGCAAACCATAACCTTAAGGAACAACTCTTGGAGGCGCACCCCAACGGGTTCCATTTGACGATTGATGCAACTGGCAATCCTATTGCTCAGGAACAGATGCTTGACTTTACCCAATCCGGAGGCAGATTCCTGCTCTTCGGCGTTGCGGCACCCGACGCAACAATGACCGTCAAACCTTATGACATCTTCTTCCGCGAGTTGAGGATTGTAGGCGTACACGCCTTTGGCGACAAGTTCGAACGGGCTGTTGAGTTTGCCAAATCAGGGAGAGTAAACCTCGCGGAGATTATCAGCCATCATTTCCCACTCGCTCAATTTCCTGAGGCGCTTGACCTGACCCGCGGTCCAGAACCTTCTCTGAAGATTCTGATGCACCCGGATGGAGATGCGTAGACGGTAGGCGGGTGTAACAATACTGTGTTCGACCTTGCCAAAGCAACCAATAGCCGCGGTTTCGCGTTTTTTTTCTATATTCGCAGTCCATTGCCGGTTTATTTTGCAAAAGTAATTGTTTAGTTCAGTCCAGAACTTACGCGCCAACAGGAAATCGCGACCTGGAGAGGGATTTTCTATCGCACTCCTTATTCAGTCGCTTGATCGCTCCTACATTACGCTCAGGGATCTCTATCGCAGTCACTATTCGTTCTATTGATCCCTCGTTATCCACTCGTTCGATCTCACCTACCGGCGTGGTAGAACAGTTTCTTGTGACAGTCTCGTAATCATTAAACACTTAACGAATGAACCAATTAATAGCGTGAATCAAGTCTTTCCAATGCGGGGCAAGATGGCCCGCCTACCGACATTGGCGCGCAGGGAAATAGCCGTTATCGGTTTTTCCATTATAATATAACCGGACACAGAATACACGGTCTTGTTCAATCGAAATGGTATAAGTAGACGCGACAAGGAATATTAAGAATGGATGGTCAATATCCGGAACTATTATCTTTGCCAGAAATCCTACAACGGAAGGTCTAATCCAAGGTTATGGCAGATGCTAACGTATTGAAAGAATTTCTCGGCGAAGTCAAAACGGAGATTGACGCGTACATTCTTGATTTTCTTCCGTCCGAACATAGTCGAGACGAGGTACAATGCCTCTACGACATGATGCGGGATTATCCTCAGAGATCCGGCAAACGACTACGCCCGGCGTTGTGTTTGCTCATTTGCGAGGCATTTGGCGGTAATCCCAAAATAGCATTCAATACCGCGGCAGCGCTTGAAGTGTTACAGAATTGGTTGCTGATCCATGACGATATCGAAGACGGATCCGATCTTCGCCGCGGTGAACCGTGTCTGAATCAGAAGTACGGCATTCCGTTAGCGCTCAACGCGGGAGACGCGCTTCACTGCCGAATGTGGGAGCTGCTTCACCGAAACGCCGAGATTCTCGGGCACGAGGTCGCATTTCAGGTACTCACCGAATTCACGCGTCTGTGCAATCAGGTTGTCGAAGGGCAACACATTGAACTAAGCTGGGTCGATAACAATCAGTGGAATCTCACCGAAGATGACTACTGGGCGATGTGCGTGAAAAAGACCGCTTGGTACACGTCCATCGCACCTTGTCGCTTGGGCGCGATTACGGCAGGAGCCGCAGAGACTGATGTAGATCACTTCCTTGATATTGGCAAGAACTTGGGCGTCGCTTTTCAAATTCAAGATGATGTTCTGAATCTCATCGGACAAGAAAGCCAATACGGCAAAGAAATCGCTGGAGATATCAGCGAGGGCAAACGCACATTAGTATTGATTCATTTATTCAATTCGTGCACGCATGACGAGGCGGACCGCGTCGTCAAAATCATGGCTAAAAATCGAAGCAGCAAAAGTTTAGCCGATATCAATGAGGTATTGTCACTCATGGAAAAGTATCAATCAATTGCGTATGCACAGAAACGTGCCAAAGCGCTGGTAGAGGAAGCATGTGCCCAATTCGCGCAGCGATTTGCCCATATCCCTGATAACCGGGCAAAGAATCTCTTTGTGTCGCTAGTCAATTTTGTCATTGACCGGAATCACTGACCAAAATGGGACGGTAGCAGTTAGTTTCAAGTAAGCGATTTCAAGCAGTTGCGATTTTTCCGCAAAGCTTATATTGTGTGTGTTGCTAATGAATGGGTGTTTAGGAAGATAATCTATACTATCGGGAGAAGGAAGTATATCATAGCCACCGAAAGACTTGCAAGATCAATCAACTAATCTTAGACGAGGAGAAGACATGCCATTAGTATCCATGCGACAAATCCTAGATGAAGCCGCGGCAGGCGGCTATGGAGTTGGCGCATTTAATGTCAATAACATGGAGCAGATTCAATCCATCATGGAAGCTGCACGCGAAACAGGGTTTCCGTTAATCATTCAGGCGAGTCGAGGCGCGCGGAAGTACACCAACGATCGATTCCTGTATCATCTGATGATGGCAGCCATCGAACTATATCCGGACGTGACGATCGCGCTCCATCAAGATCACGGAAATAGTCCGGAAACGTGTAAGTCGGCGATCGAGATGGGCTTTACCAGCGTAATGATGGACGGCTCACTGATGGAGGATGGGAAAACACCCGCAGATTTTGAATACAACGTTCAGGTCACGCGGCACGTTGTGGAGATGGCGCATGCGCGCGGCGTTACTGTCGAAGGCGAACTCGGTTGTCTTGGTTCCCTTGAGACGGGTGAGGGTGAAAAAGAGGACGGGCACGGCGCGGAAGGCGTTTTGTCGCACGACCAACTTCTCACGGATCCGGTACAGGCAGTGGAATTTGTTGAGCGAACAGGCGTTGATGCGCTCGCAGTGGCGATCGGGACAAGCCACGGTGCGTACAAATTTACCCGAAAACCCGATGGCGACGTGCTCGCTATGGATAGAATCATTGAGATTCATAAATTGCTTCCGAATACTCATCTCGTGATGCACGGGTCGTCAAGCGTTCCCAAGGACTTGCAGGACATTATCAACAACAATGGCGGCGAGATTCGACCCACTTGGGGCGTGCCGGTCGAGGAAATCCAACTTGGAATTAAGAACGGAGTTCGCAAAATCAATGTGGACACCGATAGCCGCCTAGCGATTACAGGTGCAATTCGTAAGTTCCTCACGGAGAATCCGGAAGAATTCGATCCACGCAGTTATTTGACGCCGGCTCGCGATGCCATGAAAGAGATAATCAGATCTCGGATGCTGAGTTTTGGGGAAGTCGGGAATAGGGTGGATTATGAGCCGATCTCCTTGGAAGCAGTTGCCCAACGATACGCCGAAGAAGCAGCGCTCAACTAAACCGTGGTAGTGGAGTTGATTCGGTTTTGAGTTAGAGGTACGCCTCACAGTTTTCAACATTCCATCGTAGAGTAATCTCCCGCCTATCAATGCAATGCGTATCCACCATAGCGTAGTAAACCTCAAACTGGTTCATCCCTTCAAGATTGCGCGTCGAGCCGTTGACGAATATCGTCAAGTCGTTTCAGTCGAAATCGACCGTGGAATGGGAGAGGCGCCGCCCGCTCGTTTCTATGGAGAGACAGTCGAAACAGTGGGTGTTGCCCTGGAGATTTTGGATTCAGGTCTTGACGGAGATTTGGACGCTATTCAGAGCGTGATGGTGGAACTTGAGTCCGTGCTGGGCGGCAACTATGCTGCCAAGTCCGCGATTGATATGGCGCTCCACGATAGACTCGGCAAAGCATTGGGAGTACCTTTGTATAGACTGTGGGGATTAGATCGGAACGCGGTGCCGCCGACGTCATACACCATTGGGCTGGACGAACCGGAGGTGATGCAACAGAAAGTTCGTGAGGCGGGGGACAACGCAATTCTGAAGGTGAAGCTTGGAACGCATCAGGACGTTCAGATTATTCGCGCGCTCCGCGAGGTTACGGATAAACCAATCTATGTGGATGCCAACACCGCCTGGTCACCGAAAGAAGCGGTCCGAAAAATTCGCGAGCTTACTTCTCTAGACGTTGAACTCGTTGAACAACCGACAGCGGCGCACGATTTAGAAGGATTGAAGTTCATTCGCGAACACGCCGATATCCCAATAATTGCCGACGAGAGCGTCAAACGTGCAGCCGACATTCCTGCGCTAGCCGATTGCGTGGACGGCATCAATATCAAGTTGGTAAAGTGCGGAGGTCTGCTTGAAGCCATGCGTATGATAAGTGTTGCACGTGCGCATAAGCTGCGGATCATGATGGGTTGTATGATCGAAAGTTCACTCGGCATTACGGCGGCAGCACACTTGACCCCTCTCGTCGATTACGTCGATCTCGACAGCCACCTGTTGATTTCCAACGATCCCTACATCGGCGTCACGCTGAAAAATGGCAAGCTAGTGCTTCCAAACCGGCCGGGCATCGGCGCAATCCAAAGAGTAGCCGATTGATTCATACTCTACGCTGTTGGAAGATGCGTATTTTAAGAGTCAAGAGATGGGGCGAGAGTCTTGCGGATGGTAGGAGGGATCAAGCGAGTGGAAAGCGAGTGCGATAGAAATCCCTTCCGATTCCCGACCTTCGCGATTCGGAGATCGCTCCTAAAGACCCTCGGTGCACAATTGCGCAAAATTAACCGATGCTGAGTATAAAACCTCTTGAATCTTGAAAGAAAGGACATCAGATGCAATTACGGGATCGTTGCGTTGCCATTACCGGAGGAACAGGCGCATTAGGCACCGCTGTGTGCGAGGCTTACCTGAAACAGGGGTGCCACGTTGCTATTCCCTTTATATTCGATGACGAGATTAAAGGCTTTGAAAACGCTATTGGAGACCTAAAATCGCGGGTAACGCTTATCCGCGCAAGTGTTACTGCCGAGGCGGAGATCGATTCCTTCTTTCATACCGTTTTGGATAAGTACGACCACATTGACATCTTGGTGAATGTCGTCGGAGGCTTCAAGGGAGGGATTCCGGTCTCCGAATTGAAGGTAGGGGATTGGGATGCAATGATGAATCTCAATCTGAAGTCGGCGTTTCTTTGCTGCAGAGCTGTTTTGCCGCACATGAAGGCACGCAGGTTCGGAAAGATTGTCAACGTGTCGGCGCGCGCCGGTTTAAGTGGAGTAGCCGGTTTGAGCGCCTACTGTGTTTCCAAAGGCGGTGTGCGCCTCCTCTCGGAGTCGATTGCCGAAGAGGTACAGGATTTAGGAATTAACGTCAACGCCGTCATGCCAAGCATTATTGATACCGATGCAAATCGCAAGGCGATGCCGGACGAAGATCACTCCGTTTGGGTCGCTCCTGCCGACATTGCAAAAGTCATCCTCTTTTTGACTTCCGATGATGCTGCCGTTATCAACGGTGCCGCTATACCAGTGTATGGTCGAGCGTAGCGTATCGAAGTTCGTCAATCCTTTCAGATGGTCCTCAAGGCAATGTCCAAGTTTCGCTTCATACGATTTCAAATTCTAAATATTACAGTCGATTTGAGACGATCAAACGAACGAATAGTGAGTAGGATTTTCTATCGCACTCATTATCCATTCGCTTGATCGGTAGAAGTCCTCAATGAATTGCACTACTACGAACCCAAGGCTTTTGTAACTCATAGATTGCGAGTTATACTTTGCGCTGGGTATTATTGCGCTTTCTTGCCCGGTATTACTGTTTGTAATAGTGATTGTAGGGTGGGCACTGCCCACCATTCCAATCAGTTTGGGATAAATGGTTGGCTCCCTTGGCGCGCAACGTGACCGCGTTGATGGTGGGCAGTGGATTTCTATCGCACTCCTTATCGAGTCGTTTGATCCCACCCTACAACTACCGACAGACGCTTGAAAATACGCAATTTCCAGCGGTGTGTAGTATAGTATCAAACCTGCCGCGAAACTTTCATGGCCCACATTCCTGATTTTGTTGGTCCGTATTCATTGAGATGCTTGAGCGCCAGTTTAGGAACCCAATGGCTAACACGATGATTAATGCGGGAAGGTGCAGCCAAAACGCGGAGCGAATGAGTATGAAACCCATCCCGGAAACAAGGAATACCAACCGCATCCAAAGGCTTAAAGGCGCCAAGAGATAACCGGCAACGCTTGAAGCCAACGGCACTATGCCAAGCGCGGTCATTCCCAGACTTCCCACAATCGACCACACGCCTGCCGTTCCTCCATCCGATGATAAGGTCAATAATTCAGGGCGCAGTACGAATGCGTACGGCAGCGCGAAACCAACCAACGCAAATCGGAATGCAGCGACTCCCGTCCTCATGATGTTGGCATTCGCAATTGCTCCCGCCGTGTAGGCTGCCAAGGCAACCGGTGGCGTTACCATCGACATCATACCAAAATAAAAAATGAAGAGATGCGCGGCAAGCGGAACCAATCCCAAGTCGGTGAGAATAGATCCTACCAAAGTCGCCATCAGGAGATAACATACTGACGAAGGCAGCCCCATCCCGAGCACAATGGTCGAGACCATTAAGAGTAACAACGCCAAGATTAGATTGTTTTGGGCGAGTGGAACAAGCAATCCGGGCAACTTTGTGCCGATGCCTGTCAACAATACGACACCAAGGATTAATCCGACGCATGATGCCGCCGCAATCAGCGAAACCCCGCCGTGAGCAGCTTTCGCCATGGCGTCGCATATCTCGCGAATCCCTATTCGCGTGTGGCGGCTAAATGCACTCACAGCAAATACGACAATTAAACCCCACGTCACCGCGCGAAATGGCGTGTAACCGAGAACCAAGAACAGAATGAGTACGCAGAATCCCGCACAAAACACGAGTCCTTGTGCATTAGAGGGTTTTTCATTAAGTTGTTGGTTTGGCATTTCAGCGGTTGCGCCAACAAGCTTAGCGCGGAAATGTACGATGAGGAGGAGCGCCCCATAGTAGAGGATAGCGGGAATAAGGGCCGCTTTGATTATCTGCAGATAGGTCACAGGGGGTGACACAATCTCTAGCATCATATAGGCGCCCGCTCCCATGATGGGCGGCACCAGTGCACCGCCCGAACTCGCCGCTGCTTCGATGCCCGCGGCAGTTGTCGGCTGAAACCCAGAGCTTCGCATCATCGGGATGGTAAACGTCCCGGTAGTGGCCGTGTTGGCAACGGCGCTGCCGGATAGTGATCCCATCATACCGCTACTAATAACAGCAACCTTGGCAGGACCGCCTGCACTTGAACGAAACAGGCGTCTTGCGAGATTGATGATGTACCGCGTTGCGCCCGTCTTTTCCAGCAGTGTGCCGAACAGTACAAAGAGAAACACATACGTAAACATCACCTTCAGTGCGATTCCAAATACACCCTGACTGTGTAAAAACGTCTGGCTGACAATACGTTCCCAAGAATATCCGCGATGAAAGAGCCACCCCGGCATGGACTGTCCAAAGCCTGCATACAACAGAAAAACAATGGAGAGCAGTGGAAGAGTTAAACCAATCGCACGCCGCGTGGCTTCCAGAACCAGAACTAACCCAATAAAACCAATCGAGTAATCAATGTATTGTTCCACGCCGGCGCGGTTTCCAAGGGGTTGGCTCTCTATCCAGAACCGTTGGAACACAGGTTCCGTTTGCACCACAATATAACCGAAACAGGCAACGGCACAGACAACTAGGATGAGATCCAGTCCTTGACCGAAGATTCCTGCTTGAAGTTTGGAATGAAGGGGGTATTTTAGAAAGACGAGAACCAGTCCCAACATGGCAAAAAGCGCCACTTGGGACTGGGGCATGAGTTGGGGATAATTGACCTCCGCGAGAACAAACAAACTCAAAATAACGGCTAATGCCTTAAAGAGCCTTTGGCGGAGGCGTTGGAGGGAATGCATTCCTAGTCTCGGCTTTCAAGCCTACGTACCCAGATGTTTCGGAAGCGCATAGGATTGCCGTGGTCTTGAAGCTTGATTGGTCCTTCAGGTGAGTGCGGCTCATTATAGGAGGGAGATCCGCCGTGGCCCGTCGGTCCCAGAATCTCCTGATGGTGCTGAACCAAAACGCCGTTGTGTACGACCGTAGCGTAGGAGGGCGTTTGTAGCTTATCCCCATCGAATTGAGCGGGAACAAAGAAGATATCGTATGTTTGCCATTCGCCGGGCTTCCGAGAGGCATTGACGAGAGGGGGCCATTGTCCATAGATAGCGCCTGCTCCGCCATCCGCATAAGTCGGATTGTCATAGCTATCCAGCACCTGAATCTCATACGCGTTCAGCAGGAAAACACCGCTGTTACCGCGTCCCTGACTATCTCCCTCCACTTTTGAGGGAGTCGCCCATTCCACATGCAATTGGCAATGTCCAAAATGCTCAACGGTTTCAATGTCTCCGGTCTTATTTACTTCCATGTAACCATTTTCAACCTTCCATTGAGCGGAACCATCGCGCCCGACCCACTGACTCAAATCCGTGCCATCAAAAAGCACCACCGCGTCCGATGGGGGACTTCCCGCTGCCACCGGCGTACTTTCTGTGCCGGGCGTAACAACCCTCGGTTGTGGTCGCCTTCCATCATGAACTCTCCACTCCGAATTGGGAATAAACGGAGTGTCATCGTAACCAATTTTAGGTTTTTCTGCTTGTGCCAAAGTGAGGTCTCCTTCCAGATTGAGGGTTATACCATTTCTGCGTATCTGCAGTGTATTGGCATCAATTAAGCCTTTCCAATGCGGGGCAAGATGCCCCGCCTACCGCAGGGGAAACGCATCTAATTATAGATGATGTCTCATGGCGGTAGAATGTATGATTAATGTTGGGTTTCACTCAAATTTTGGCAGGTTCAGGTAAAGTGGACACTCGAAAACTCCTCTAAGATTAGCGATTACTAACGAATTCCGTTCAACCCAACCTACGACTCCTAAAAAAATTATCACAAACTTAGCCTGATTTGCTATTTTGTCAGGCAGAAAATTTAGATGCGTTTTCCCTGCCGCCTACCGGAGTTGGTGTGCAGGTTAGTGATTAGTACGGGTCGTTTCATAATGGTATAATGAAAAACACTATACGTCCCATTATTCAGACAAAATGGTACATGCAGTTATTTCGGCCAAATTCCAATCTCTTTGTAGTAACGAACAGCACCAGGATGAAAGGTTGTGCCCGTATCCTTTACGATATTCTTCGGGTTGATAGCTTTGCCTGCCGGGTGCTTCTTTACAACTTCAGCTCGGTGTTCGTAGAGAATTTTGGTGAATCGATAGACATCTTCTTCAGCTAAATCGTTTGACGTGATTAGATGCATCGCGCCAACATTCATCCCGTCGAAGGGTTCATCTTGGTTCCGATAGGTCTCCGCAGGAATAGTCGCAGATTCAAAAAACGGATAATCGTTGATCAATCGCTCTTTCACCTTCGAATCAAAGGGAATGAACAGAATATCTTGGGAAGAGGCGGCTTGAGTGATTGAAGCTGTCGGTACCGCGCCGCCCAGGAACGCTGCGACCGCAGAGCCATCCGCCAACATATTCACTGCGCCTGCCTGCGTATTGTTTAGCGGCGTAAAATCCGCATAGGTTACGCCGTGCGCGTCTAAAATCGGTTTTAGGAAGTATTCAAACCCAGCACCGGCGGGACCGACGACTACCCGTTTTCCTTTCAAATCCACGAGTCGCTTTACTTCCGACGATTTTTGCGTGATAAAGAGGGCAACGTTTGGAGCCAGCGTCATCACCGCGCGAATGGGTTGTTTTCGCTTCCATGCACCTTCACCTCGAACCGCAAAATAGGAGATGGCGGCATTCGCGAGGGCAAACTCCAACTCACCCCTTGCAAGACGCCGGATGTTTTCTTGCGTGCCTTTCGTTGCCTCCGCGGCGACCTCCCAGTTTAAATCGCCCACGTTGTCGCTGACGACTTGGGCAATGGCGCCCCCTACCACAAAAAACGCTCCGCCAGGCGGAGCCGTACCTACGCTGAAAAACTGGCGTTTGCCCTTTTTCTCCGCCAAGGCATCTGTTGCGGTCAAAAAATTACAGCACAGAAAAGTGGCAAGTATTAAGATTACAATACGTCTTTCGTGTTGGTAACGTCCTGCGAAATTCATTAAATCGCTCCTTGGTTGAAAGAATAATCGATAGTCGGATCTCATGCTAAAAAGTCTGAAAATTCTCAGGTTTGAATTTATCCCAGTGCTTGATTGATGGTATGCTCTCAGGAACCGGCTCTGATAATGGTCGATCGTCTGAACGGTCCAAATAGATTGCCTTCATACCCAACTCCATTGGCGCCAGAACATCGTTCGTGAGGTTGTCTCCAATAAAGAGCACACGGCTCGCTTGTTTGATGGAAAGCCCTGCTTGTTGAAGCGCTCCGATGTAAATCGGATGCCCGGGTTTTTTGAACCCGAACGAGGCGCTGTCAATGATGAAATCAAAAAAACCATCCAAGCCGAACTTCCTGAGCATTCGTTGCGGCCAATTCGGCTGATAGAAATTTGAAATGACGCCCATTCTTACCTTATGACGCCACCTCTGAAGCATCTCGTGTACGCCCGGTGTAAGTCTCAGCGTTGCCTGATATCCCGACTCAAACTGCTCGATCATCCGATCTACGAACGTATCGACTTCATCTGTACGGCTCCCATTCTTCTTGGTCAGAATATCCTTAAGCCGATGCGTCAGCTCGACCTCCCTCCAGTCGGTACCATCCCACGTGTCCCGCTTCCATCTATCGTAATCTATCTTAAACTCGGTTCCGGTGGTATAGAATCCGGCATTCTCCGGAAGATCCAGCACAGACCCCAAACCCGATTCATCTCCGTCGGTAGTGAAGTCGTCAATCAACGTATTAAAGCAGTCAAAGAATATCCAATCAAACGAGGTCTTCACTCTTTTCACGGTACGATTCAAGACGAACCGTTGTCAATGCACCTTTCTTGGATGCTCGGTTTTCCGAGCAACTCTCCTTATAACCTAATCTCTTTGGGTAGAGGGCACATCTGCGCCATCGGAGTAAAGATTTTGTCGACATCTTTGGTAAACACATTCCCGCTCAAGATATCAATAATCCCTTGTTGACACTCGGGAAAATGTTTTAAGAATTTAGCAAAACTAAACTCCTTCGTATAGAAGGCGTACACCAACTTTCGAAAAGACTCCATTCCTTTCACGAACTCTATGCCAAACTGACCTAACCGCTCCCTTGACAAGTCTCCGCTGTCAAGCGCGTCAATGATTGCATCAGCCGCCATCTCCCCAGACTTCAGTGCCAAAAATAGCCCTGTAGAATAAACCGGATCCAAGAATCCGAACGCGTCTCCAACAAGCACCCATCCATTTCCGGCAATCTGTTGAGCGCGGTAAGAAAAATCCTTTGTTGTTTTGACCGGAAATAGCTGCTTTGCGTTCTCTATTCGCCACTTCAACGCCGGACATTTCTCTAGCTCCGCCTGAAAGATAGCTTCTGCGTCTAGTTGCGCACCATCTGACCGGCGGTCTTGCAGCAGATAATCGATTGATCCGACGACACCTACGCTTACACGGTCGTACGGAAGCGGAATATACCAAAACCACGAATCTTTGTTCTCGGTATGTAAGATTAACGTGGCTCCCTCATCAATCCCTTCGTCGCGAATCCCTCCTTCAAAGTGAGTGTATATTGACGCTTTTTTGAGTTGAGGCTCTGTGTCGTTGATTTTCAACCGTCTCGAAATCAACGCGCTCTGACCCGTTGAATCCGCGATTACTTTTGCAGGCAAATCCAAGCTGCCCTCAATTGGAGATTTTGTCCGAACGCCAACTGCTCGATCTTTCTCGAATAACACACTGTGAACACCGACGGCACGTCGAACCTCTACGCCCTTTTCCCGAGCGTTTTCGAGCAGCATTTCGTCAAATTCGCTACGGAGAACCTGCCAAGTCATGGAACTCTCGTGCGGATCATTTTCGTAGAAATAGAACGGTGCCGAGGCTTTGCCGGACTGCGAATAGAACTGAACGCTGTATTTTTTCGGAAAATGACTGGCTTTCAGTTTTTCCAACATTCCCAGCCGTTCAAACGTCCAATAACTGGCAGGAATGAGAGATTCACCAACCTTGAAACGCGGATCCGGATCGCGCTCCAGGAGTAATACGCGATACCCTTGCTGGGCGACCAAGGTTGCAACCGTGCTTCCAGCCGGTCCCCCACCAATGACAATCACGTCGTAAGACTGTTCCCGTAGAGTAGTGTTCACTTTCATTGACGTGCTTGGATCCCTTGAACTATAACCTGATGCCAATTTCCCGATTAGATGCTATTAGCTACAACCAATTCCGGTTCAATACGCAGGATTCGATCGTCTTCCGGGGCTGGTGTCCCTCGTCCGTCTCGATTACTTGTCGCAAGGTAAATCTGCCCGTTAGGCCCCACCAGTACATCACGTAATCGTCCAAATTCACCCTCAAATAGTGACTCCTCTTCAACCGCCCGGCTACCGTCTGTAGAGAGAGTCAACCTTACGAGAGATTCCCCTCTGAGGGTCGTGAAGAGAAAACTACCCTTCCATCCGGGAATAAGATCGGCGTTGTAGAAATCTGCACCGCAAGGAGCTACAGTCGGCGTCCAGGTTGCCACCGGCTCGGCTACACTATTTCGTTTGCAGAAATCATCTTCCAGCCGAACGTCGTTGTCGCAAAAACCGTGAACGTTAGGCCACCCATAATTCCGCCCAATCTCGACGCGGTTGACTTCATCGTTATCGGCTGGGCCGTGTTCCGTTAAGTAAAGGTCGTCCGTCTCGGGATGAAAGACCAATCCTTGTGCATTACGATGTCCGTAAGAGTATATTGTCGTGCCAAACGGGTTTCCCGGGGCGGGTTGACCGTCCAATGTGAAGCGGAGTACTTTTCCGGCAACGGAGTCCAGATCCTGAGAAAGGTGCGGTCGGTTGGCATCTCCAGTCGTCATATAGAGGAATCGATCTCGCCCGATGGCAAGGCGTGATCCATTGTGAATGCCGTCACCGGGAATATTGTCTAGCAATACCTTGGTGGCTTCAAGCGAAACCCCGTTGAAGCGCATTCTGACCAGTCGATTTCGTATGTCGTTGCCGATATGAAACGAGTGAACGAGGTATACAAATGGCTGCGCATCGAAGTCGGGGTGAAACGTCATGCCCAGCAAGCCGCTTTCGCCAACCGTCGTCACCCGAATCTTCTCAACTTCTGTCGCATGACCACTGACGGGATCGAGGCGGAGAATTCTCCCTTCACGCTCCGTCACCCAAATCATGTCGTCAGGTCCCCACGCAAGTTCCCACGGAATATCTAGCCCTGACATAAGCGTTTCAGCCTGAAAGCCAGCCAAGGCAAACTTGCCATCATCAGCGGAATCTTCCAGCAGAGAGCCAATTCCGGAACAACCGGAGAACCAGTGGGCAGAAATTCCAATTGGGATGAGCTTAAGAAAATCGCGCCGTTTCATTCGGCAATATTCCAATTCATCGTTCATACGGGGGTGTCTTGACGACGATCAGTGAATCGGCGCGCTTTTAACTCAAATCGTGGCAGTGACCCGTGATCGACCAACTTCGTGATTACGCGCAGTCCCAAGGCTTTTTGAATTGATTTACCAACCTCATCCCCAAGAGAAGAGCATTTAGGCATGTTAGATTCCAATCGAATCTCCATCTCATCAAGCGCTCCACGACGGTATACGTCCACCGCAAACTCCCCGACTTCAGGAAAGTCGCGCACGATGTTCTCAATCGCACTCGGATAGACGTTTACCCCACGAACTATCAATGCGTCGTCCAACCGTCCAATTACCCCGCCATCCAAACGTCTATATGATAGTCCACATTCGCAGTCCTCATCGTGCAACTTCACACGGTCGCCGGTTCGGTACCGAATAACGGGCATACATAATCGCCCAAGATTTGTGATAACTAACTCGCCTTCATTGGCGCAGTTGCCAGTGGTCGGGTCAACGACCTCAAAAATGAACTCGCTCTCGTTCAGATGAACGCCGTCTTGCGCTTGACATTCAAAACCCCAAGCGCCGACCTCCGTCGCTCCAACGTGGTCGTAACACTTGGCGCCCCATGCGCTTTCAATGCGGCGCTTCGTGGACGGTATGCTCGCTCCCGGCTCCCCCGCGTGAATCGTGGTACGGACGCTAGAGTTGGCGATGTCTATCCCTTCTAACTTTGCAACTTCGGCAAGATGGAGCGCGTAGGTCGGCGTACAAACAAGAACAGAAATGTCGTTAAACAGAATTGCCGACAATCGCTGCAGCGATGTCATCCCCCCGCCGGGAATTGACAAAGCCCCAATTTGTGCCGCCCCTTCATATGCGCTCCAAAAACCGATGAAGGGGCCGAACGAAAACGCAAAAAAGATGCGGTCAACAGATGTCACGCCCGCGGCATCATACACTGTTTTCCAACACAGCCCCCACCAACTCCAACTGTCCTCGGTATCCAGCCAACGTAGCGGTGCACCGGTAGTTCCGGATGTCTGATGGATTCGGACATATTGGTCATGGGAGAAGGTGTGATTTGTGCCGTACGGAGGATTGGACGTTTGATCGGCAGACAATTCCTCTTTTGTAGTAAACGGCAAGCGCCGATATTCGTCAAGAGAGCCAAACCGCGTTTCTTCACAGATTCCTGCTGTCTTCAATTTTCGCCGATAGAATGGATTTCCTTTCAGCACAGCAGAAATCAGGCGTTGCAACTTTCCAAGCTGATTAGTCGTGAGTCTAGTTCGATCAATCGGTTTAACAGTATGTGATGCCCCGTCTGCCTTGTTCATGTACGTGATGGCTTCACCTCTTGGGCACCTTACCGTTTGCAGCACTTATAACCTCCTCAAGCGACATATCTGCCAAAGAGGACAACTGCAAATCCGCCAATTCAAAGGACGAATGTCTAGTAATTGCATTCGGAACCGCCACGCAAAATATACCGGCACGTTTGGCAGCCGTCACACCGTTCAGCGAATCTTCAAATACTACAACTTCGTTAGCTTTCACGTTTAGTGCTTGCAAAGCGCCCACATACAGAGCGGGATCCGGCTTCACGCGCTCTACGTCCTCGGAACATCGGATCGTACTGAAGTGATGCTCGAGTTTCAATCTGGTCAAGTTGTCGACAACCCAACTCCTCGGTGAACTGGAAGCGACTCCGAGTCTTAGTCCCAGCGTTTGGGCCTCGGCGATTCGATCTTCTACGCCGGGCATGGCCGATTCCAAATCTATCAGACTGCTCTTCAGCGCATTTCGTTTCTTATGGAGTTCGGCTCGATCGATAGGTTGACCGAGCTGTGCTTCAAGATAGTCATATGGATCAAAGGCATCTGCCGTACCAACGCACTTTAACCACTCCGATATGGGCAACGAACAATTGTAGAACCGATAAATTTCCTGCCAAGATTGGTAGACTGGGCTTTCCGTGTCAAGGATAAGCCCATCGAAATCGAAAATAACAGCCTTAATCATGTCAATCTGTCTTGATACTCCCCCAGAGTGAAGCAAGTTTGTACAGTGGTGCAACAGCAGTTGACACAACGCCGGCATCATATTCTTCAACAGTCATGAGGAGATCGGGACCGATGTTTGCCACAACACCACCCAAAGCATAAATCTTTCCACTCACCACACCTGACTGCAAAAAGACGCGACCTGTAGGCATATCCAGTTTTGTCATCCATTGATCTGTCGCCGGGTGAAATTCCTCTACCGTTTGCAGGCCGGGCCCCTGAACGAATGTCGTTCCGCCGATGGCATAAATTCTATCATTCACAACTTCAGCCGTAAAACCGGTTCTTCCCGTCGGCATGTCTGTTTTCGGCGTCCATGAGTCATTTGCAGGGTCGTATTCTTCAACTATTGACAAGACCGGCCCCTGAACTGCGGGCGCGCCGCCGATGACGTAAATCTTCCCATCCACCGCTGCAGCCGCCATGCCCGACCTCGGATTCGGCATATCTGTTTTCTGTGTCCAGATATCAGAGATAGGATCGTACTCCTCAACCGCTCCCAAAACGGGTCCGAGATTTGTCGCAATGCCGCCAATAGCGTAAATCTTTCCGTTAACCGTAGCCGTCGAAAACAGCGCTCTTGCCGTCGGCATGTCGGCACGCCGCGTCCAAGTATCCGTTGCGGGGTCGTATTCTTCAACGGTCGAAACCGCAGGTTCCACATCGGTCCAACCTCCAATGACATAGATCTTACCATCGACTGTGGCACTGGACATTCCGGCTCGCGCTGTCGGCATGTCTGCCCGTACGCCCCATTCATCCGCCGACGGGTTGTAGGCGTGTATGCTCGGAAGAACTTGTGCAAGCATTCCGCCCATCACATAAACGTGCTCGTCTACCGCGCTAGCGGAGAAAAACAACCGCGGCCCCATCATATCCGCTTTTGGATTCCACTGTTCCATCTGCGCAAAGCCCATCGAAGGAGCTAACGCAATCAGACTTACTGTAAATGCAACAATCAAAGCACAGCATCGGTTCATAATCATTCTCTCCACAGCGTTATGTGAATATCTCCGGCAGGGAATAATGAGGGATCGCTATTCCCTGCTTTACAACAGCCCACAACATGAGCCAACCGCAGAAAATCATCATCTCTGCATTTTGCGTATAGTCAATTCTATTCAAATCTATACATATTTTCGTAGGTGCGGTTGGAAATCGCACCTACGAGATTGAATAACTACTGGTTCGGTTAGAAAACCGAACCAGCCACAGTGTAAAAATAACTATTGATTTTACTATAACCTATCTTTCGCATTATCGGGCACCTGTATCTCGCATTATAATTGACAAAAGTGAAGCTGATGATGGAAGGGCAATATCGGTCAGTCAATCGGCCCCGCAGCAGTATCTTAGGTGATTTTTGCTCAATCACGGAGATATGTCTCAAAATCTAATATGTGAAAATTCAATGTTACACAAGTTCGCTATGCGGAAGATGAGTCTTTGTATCGATCATTCAAAGAACTGAAGTTCTCCGTCCTTGACGACCATTATAATTTGGTCATACAGTGCGTCTCCGTCAGGATTGAAAGAGAACGCGCCTGACTTACCCAAAATAGTGGGGAAATCCTGTGTTTGTGCAAGTGTGTCCCGAATGGCGGCCGCATCCGTCGATTGTGCCGTTTTAATTGCGTTGGCGAGCACATAGAGAGTTGCATACGACTGCGCCGCCCAGGGTTCGGGTTGAATACCATATTTCGCCCGATAATTCTGAACGAAGGATTGGTTTCCTGGGGCATCAGACGTGGCAGACCATCCGATAAAACCTATTGCGCCTTCAGCGGCATCGCCCGCCTTTTGCACTTCATTCATGGTTAGATCGGGAACAATGATGTCAATACTGTCAGGGACACCTACCTCGGAAGTTTGCGCGATAATCTGTGCTATTTCTTGTGAAAGCGCGGAGATAAAGAGTGCGTCAGGTTTTGCCGCTACTATATTGGTTAATTGCCGAGACAAATCGGTATCGCCGGTTCGGAAGGTTTCCATGATGAGAACCTCAACGCCGATTGCTTCAAGCGCTCTTCTTAACACTTTATTGCTATTTTTGGAGTAGACATCGATTTCATCATATATCAGTGCCACTTTTTTATAGCCTAGATTCTGCTGAGTTGCGGTCAAACCACTGGGAATGCTTATATTTGTGGCGAGACTGGTGCGGAAAATAAAATCACCGATGGCACTCAAACCGGCAGCGGAGGAGACCGAGCTAAAAGCGATAATTCTATTCTGCTGCGCGATCGGAGCAGCCTCTTTAAGGTGCGTCGAGATAGCAAGCCCGACGATGGCAGATACGTCTTGGTCTACCAAGTGCCGTACAGCTTCCTTCGCCCCGTCCACACTGCTCTGATCATCCACAGTGATAAACGTGAGATTTACATCACCGAGGTTGTTAATCTCCTCGCGTGCCAATTCAAAACCGCGTTGCATAGGGAAACCATACGGTTCGGCATGTTTCCCTGTCAGTGCTACGACAACGCCGATGGGAATATCTTCAGTGATCATGTGAGTGTCTTCGTCATCGGACATTATCAAGAGTACCTTGTCACAACTGGCGAGGCTAATCACGAGTAGGACATAGGCAAGGAAGTCTATGCGTGCACGTTTTCGCGTCGCGTGTCGGGTTTGGTCGAACATTGGCTTCGTGGTCTTCATAATTTACGTTAATTCTGGCCCGTCATGTCTAAACAGACCATCTCCTTCTCATTTCGCGCATAGAGTTTACCGTTGGCAAGGGTGGGCACCGTCCAACACAGCCCGCTCAGCACCTCTGCGCTCGCCACCTCATGATAAGCGGAGGGTGTCGCCTCTGCTAGACCCAACTTGCCGCGGTCACCTAGAATAATCAGGTGCCCGTCCGCAAGCATGAGTGTGCCTTCCCCGAATCCGCGAGCTTTCCATTTTCCATGCCAGTATTTGCATCAATGCATTTCAAAATAGTCCGGTGAAAGCCGTAAATGTGATTGTCATGCAAAACTGACGTAGCCAACCGGTTCTGCATCCTCTCATGCTTCCAAATCTCCTCGACCTCTATCTGGGTGCGGTTTTTCTCTCCTCCATTGTTCTGAGCGTTAGATTCAGGGGAATCCATTACCTTGACCTGTACGACTGCGGCTCCCTTTCCGTACGCCGATGAGATGAAAATCTTGTCCGGCGCAATGAAAATGGGAGTAGCAGCGTGAACATCAAACCGTCCCGTTCGCCACGGGTAGCTCCAGAGCAGTTCTCCGTTATCAGTCGATACAGAGAGCAGCCGAAGCCCCGCGAAGACAATGAGTTGTCGTATTCCACCAATTGTAACAGCAATAGGCGATGCATATCCAAGTTTGTCTGTGTGGGAACTCCAGAGGACATCACCATTCGTCTTATCAAAAGCCACGATAAACTTTCCATTGTTACCACCGACCTCAACAAAAAGCAGCTTGCCTTCCACCAACGGTGAAGAACTAAACCCCCACCTAGGCATATAGCTGCTGAAGTCTCTGATCAGATCGTAAGACCAGACCTTCTCTCCATTCGCACTACTCAACGCATAAAATTTACCCTGCGCGGACACCGTGAAGAGGAACTCCCCATCAACTGTCGGTGTCGCACGTGGCCCATTGCCTCCTTCCGCCTCATAGTATGTGCTGTCTGATCGAAACCGCCAGATTTCTTCCCCATTCGAGGCATCAAGACATATGACAAACTCATCATCCCCTTCCGCGAACATCGTATAGACACGTCCATCAGCGACGGAAATCCCGGAAAAGCCCTCACCGAGTGAAACTCTCCAACGGACTTGGGGACCGCCGTCGGACCATTCTTTGAGAAGCCCCACTTCCTCGGAGATTCCATCGCGATTGGGACCCCGCCACTGCGGCCAATCAGCGGCTTCGGCGACTGGCACGCCACCATAAAGCAACAAGCCTAGGATTAAGGCCTCCGTGATTTTCTTCAATTATTAACTCTTCCCATTTTTTAGTAGTGAAACTGTATCAGATTAAGATTCACAGTTGCAATCAGCAATCGCGTATACCGTATTTTCTACAACATGAAAACGCAAACTTTTGGCCAAGTCTCGCTGAGTAGTTCTCTCGGTAAGTGTTTAGTGCAAGCAAGGAGGTCGCGATTCCGAGAGAGAGATTTATGGAACTCTATCAAGATTTTCTATCGCACTCCTTGTTTGGTCGTTTTATCGCTCGTTATTCACTCATTTGATCCTGCTACTTGAACAGAAAATCATCATCTCTGTTTTTTCGTAAGTCCTATTTGCCCTAATTTTGCCCCGTCATGTCTAAACAGACCATCTCCTTCTCATTTCGGGCATAGAGTTTACCGTTGGCTAGTGTCGGCACCGTCCAACACAGTCCACTCAGTATTTCCGCACTCGCAACCTCATTATATGCGGAGGGTGTCGCCTCGGCTAATCCCAACTTGCCTCGGTCACTGAGAATAATCAGATGGTCGTCTGCAAGCATGAGCGTTCCTTTACCGTATCCCCGTGTTTTCCATTTTTCCCGGCCGGTGTTTGCGTCAATGCATTTCAAGATGGCATTGTCAAAACCATAAAGGTAATCGCCGTGCAAAACCGAAGTGGCAAAATGGTTTTTCATGTCCTCATTTTTCCAGATCTCTTCAACCTCTATTTCAACACGAGTTGTCTCTCCTTCATTCTCCTGAGCGCTAGATTTAGGAGAAACTGCAACTCTGACTTGCACCACTGCGGCTCCTTTGCCATACCCCGATGAGATGAAGATTTTGTCCGGCGGAATAAAAACGGGAGTGGCGGCGTTAACATCATACTGCGTTTGCCAAGGATATTTCCAATAAAGTTGTCCGTTTTCGGGTGAAACGGAAACCAACTGAGTTCCCGTGAAGACAATGAACTGTCGAATCCCACTTATTGTAGCCGCTATAGGCGACGAGTATCCGAGTATGTCGGTGTGAGAATTCCAGATGATATCACCATTTTTTTTATCAAAGGCGACGATAGATTTTCCATCGCTGCCACCAACCTCAACCAGAAGCATTTTGCCTTCTACCAGCGGCGACGTGCAGGTCCCCCATCTAGGTATTTTGCTTCCGAACTCGCCTTGCAAATCGTGTGACCACACCTTCTCACCATTTTCGGTATTCAAAGCGTACAATTTGCCCTGCGCGGTAACGGTGAACAGGAGTTCTCCATCAATCATCGGCGTTGCGCGAGGTCCATTGCCGCCCATAGACTCGATGTAGTTGATATCTGATCGAAACCGCCAGATTTCTTCCCCATTTGCCGCATTGAGACAAACGACAAATTCGTCATCCCCTTCCGAGAACATCGTATAGACATGTCCGCCCACGGCAGAAATCCCGGAAAAACCCTCACCAAGCGAGACTCTCCAGAGGACTTGTGGACCGCTGTCGGGCCATTCTTTCAGAAATCCCATTTCCTCGGAGATTCCATCGCGATTGGGACCGCGCCACTGTGGCCAATCCGTAGCACCGACGATTGAGACGACGCCATAAAGCAACAAGCATATGATTAAGAACGCTATAATATTCTTCATCAGTAACCCTTTCTATTGAAATCCTATTTCATTTTATCACAGCAAAACCACATTAGACCAAGATCAAACCCCAAAATGCAATTGGCCAATTCAATTGTCGGCTCTCATGCATGGCAACATTATCCCATCTTAACTTACACGGAGGTGAGTATTTTCGATGCGCCTGACTCCATTGGGAGTTTCGTCTGTTTTCTTGATGTGTTCAATGATTCCGCGCTTGTCAGCGTACACATTCTCTGTTCGCTTAATCCACGTGGATTCAAGTTTCTCCATGTCTACTTCAACGGTAAGTGGAGAACGGGCGATACGCACGCGATGAATAGAGTTACCGGCTTTCTCAAGCCCGAGAGATTCAAGAAAGCTTTTTATGTACAGTGCAATGCCTTTTCGGTTATTCTCCAATTCTTCTCGTTTTCGCTGAAGTTCACGGGCTTCTGCTTGAAGAATTTGGATGTGTGCCTCCAAGGCCTTCTGCTGAACGCGAATGTTTTTTATGTAGGCAGCGCAGTTGTGAATCTTTTCATCAAATGTCAGGTTAAGATTCTCGAATTGTGAACTTTCAAAATCCTCACCTTCAGGTATAAAGAGAGTTTCTTCTATCTCAGCGGGAACGTCGTATAACTTGAAGATATCTGTCATTGTGCGTAGAACGGTAGGCTGTGTGCCGTGCCCATGGTCCATCTCCAACTCGCGGCGATTCTCACTCTCCTGATTTGTTGACTGATATGGCAAACCTAAAAACTGCATTTTGCCTTTTATCACGGCACTTCCCTTCTCAGTCGTTCGGAGACTACCGTGTTGCGCATCTCGGTTTAACAGTCCATGTTGGACGAGTTGTAGTGCTAAATGCTTCCATTCCTCTTTATTATGCCCTGAACCAATACCGTAAGTTGGGAGTTCATCATGCCCGTTATTGATAACTTTCCGTGATTTTGAACCACGTAGGACATTGATAATGTGCACTTCGCCGAAAATTTCCCCTGTTTGAACAACACATGAGAGGAATTTTTGAGCTTGTGCCGTCAAGTCCACTTGATCTATTTGCGCACTCAGACAATTGTCACACATTCCACAACTTTCATTTTCGTAACGTTCGCCAAAATAAGCCAATAAACCTTTGCGACGGCACTCGATCGAAGTTGCCCAATCAACCAACACATTTAAGCGTTGCAACCTGCCTTCGCGCTCGGTTGACGCGCCTTGTTGAATGAAATGGTTGATGACAATTGTATCGTCATAGCCGAATAGTAAGTGACATTTCGCCTGATTCCCATCTCGTCCAGCACGTCCAATCTCCTGAAAATAGGATTCCGGCGCATCCGGCAATCCTGCATGCAACACAAAGCGAACACCTTCTTTGTCAATCCCCATCCCAAAGGCTATGGTTGCAACCATCACTTGGATGTCATCGTTGATGAATGACTCTTGATTCCGTCTGCGGGTAGCGCCATCAAGATCCGCGTGATAAGGGAGAGCCGGAATCTGTCTTGCCGCCAACTCTTGATACAATGATTCTACCTGTTTCTTGGTCCGACAATAAATTATGCCGGATTGACCGGGATGCGCATTCAGAAACTCAAGCACCTGTAGGCGAACACTGTCCTTTAATTGTACGGAGATGAAGAGATTCTCTCTGTCAAAACTAGCGACGAATTGGGCTGCATCGGGAATTCCGAGCAATTGTCCAACATCGTCTCGAACTCGCGGTGTGGCAGTGGCTGTGAGGGCGAGGCAAACGGCGTTGGGGAACCGTTCTCGGACAGTGACTAATTCTCGATACTCCGGACGAAAGTCGTGCCCCCACTGTGAGATACAGTGGGCTTCATCAATAGCAAGGCATGACACATTCGATTCATCTAGCATCAATAGTATTTCGGGGCGCATCAGTGTTTCAGGAGCCATGTAGAGCAGCTTGACTTCGCCCCGTTTGACGCGCTTCATCGTAGCAACGTATTCCGAATACTCAACCGTGTGGTTAAGATAAGTTGCGCTTACATTCCGCTGTTGTAACTGCATCACTTGGTCCTCCATTAGCGAAATGAGCGGAGAAATGACAACAGTTACGCCATTAAAGATAAGTGCAGGCAATTGATAGCAGAGCGACTTTCCGCCGCCAGTTGGTAGGACAATGAGCGTATCACGGCCGTTTAGAATATGGTTGATAATTTCTTCCTGCAACGAACGGAACTGTGCATGCCCAAATACGTTTTTGAGAATCTCTAAGGGCGATGGAGATATCGTCTGAAATAGAGGAGGGGCAGCATCAATGGAAGGTACAGGTTCTTCGCGATCTGTCTCTATGAGGAACCAGCCGGATATCTGTGCATGGCAACGCAATTCTTCATTTGGTTTGTCTTTCGGACGCCACGGATGGGCTAAGGAAATACGGAGGAGTGTGCCTTGGGGGATTGTCTCTAGCGGTTCCTCGAATCCCACAAAAGTAAGTATGTAATCGCCATTTTCGGCTGGATAACGGTACCGTACACGCCTTCCCTGCGTATCGCGCTCAAGCGGCTTATCGGGGCGCCAGAAGGTTGTGCTGTATGGGGGTATTCCGCTCTTTTCGGCAACGTACAGTGCACCGCTCTCCGCCGATTGCAATAATCCTTCATATAGGACATTCGGTCCTCCGACTTGCGGCGGCATGAACTGTTCAATAGCATCAATCAGGTTATTTGCGGTGCCGAGTCGGTGTTTTTCCTTAACCGTGATGTCTTCCGTATGTGGCGGAGTTAAATTAACAGCAGACGTGGAACCAATCTCCCAAATGTCTCCGACGTTGTATTCGTGATTCGCTCCATCATGTGGATCGGCATCGTAGGGAATGAGGCGCACGCTCTCTCCTTGCTGCGTAATCCCTCCGATACACGCACCATTGCCCATTCGGGTTTTCGCAACTATTAGCACTCTCATGGCAAAATATTCTCAACTTCCAAGTTTAGCGCTTGCACCAGTTTTTCCGCGACCAGCGATCGATGACACGCCTCAGGTTCCCTTTCAACACAAAATAGCGCTACAACCTGTGTATCCGGCTGAAAATCAGCCAGTAGACTAGCCGGGTCAAACGTCGCTAGGCATTCGGCACGATAGGCATCAATGAACGCCCCATCCAATACAGCACGTTTGCGTTTGGCGGTTTTCGTCGCTTTGTCCGCTTCTGCCTGCATATCTCGAATTGATTTCGTTGGCGCAAGGTCTTTGCGATGAATATAACGAATGCCTAGCTCTGCAAGTCTGTCCTGCAAGCGCTGACTATTGGCAAACGCATAAGTTGACCCGCGCAACCCCCGTCGGGAACGAATATCACAGAAAGTATCAACACCTGCTTCACACAAAGCCTTAAAGAAACTAGACTCATCAAATCCATAAACCCCGATGGTAACAATCTTGGGTTTCATGGCTAATCACTGGTACCGCTTGCGCGATTGGAACGCATCTTCACCGAACAACGGTATCTGTCCCCCGGTAAGGCGATTGATGATATGCATTTGTGACTGTAGTTCATTGTTTTCATCAATATGACTTATCCGTATATTTCGCTTTTCGAGTGACTCTCCGATAAGCTTGCTCCGATGACAGTCCTCCGGTTTTCCCTCACTACACATGAGAGCAACGCATTGCTTTTGTGCGACAGCAGTTTGAAGGCGTTTAATTCCGATCTGGTAGCGTTCGGTCTTCTTCATCATTTCGTAGTCAACCTTCCCGCTTACATCATAGCATTCTTCGTCGTCGGGGTGTCCTCCTAGTGTGTCACCCATGAAAACATACCGAATTCCGTGTCGTTCCAATTCCGCATCCAGCGGTTCTCTGGAAAATTCGGGTTTATAGCGCGAATAGGGAGCGGACCGCACGTCAATCAGGTACGCAATATCGTGCTCTTGCAGCACTTGAATGAATTCATCGACCGAACGGCTGCCGTAGCCGATAGTATAAATGGGAACAGTTTCGTTGGATTTTTCCATATTGAGTAGATATTATCACACAGAGCAGAACGAAAATCTGCGGACAAATGCCGCAATCTTCAATCAAATCTCATGTATATCGAGCGTTTCGATAGTTGAGGGCGTAAAACTCCGGCAACAACCCATCCACCTGAAGTAAGCCTTTTCGCGTCAATTCTATTGCATCTTTGTCGAATGTCAACATACCCTCGTCTTGCAGTTTTTTGTAGATTGAACCAAATTCGTCCACAATGTCGGTATTGAACTTATCACGGAAATAGGCTGCCTCTATTCTTCCCAGTTTCAATTGCAGTATCATTTCTCGCGTCAGACGTTCCGATGAGGTGGTGACAAACGCGCGACTCAACGGCAGTCGGTCAGCTTCAAGCAAACCGATGTAGTCCTTCCAACCCGTAGCATTCTGATAATGTGTGCCGTTGAGGTGCGAAAAGGAAGCAACTCCCGTACCCATCATGTCGCTTCCCTGCCAGACTGCATTGCGGTAGACGAACCTGCACGGTTTGTCTTTCCTGACCATGGTGTATGCGCTAGAGTTGCCGTATCCAGCCATTTCAAACTGCTCAAATGCGTAGTTGTGCCATTCGCGCTTGGTTTTCCAATTTGCTACGGGCAACGCTTTACCGCCAAGAATGTCCCGTGAATAGGTAGCGTTAAACGGAAGTTCCATCTGATATACGGTAATACTATCGGGATTCAAATCAATGGTCCGCTTGACCGTATCACGCCAACTCTCCCACGTCTCGCCAACCATACCCGCGATCAGGTCAATATTCACCTGATCAAAATTCAGCGATTCAATCCACGGCGTCACGCGATATACTTCCTTGGAAAGATGCGCTCTCCCATTTTCTTCCAAGATTTCGTCGTTAAGATTTTCGACACCGAGACTCAGCCGAGTCACTCCAATTTCCCTGATAGCTTCTAACTTGGTTTGAGTTAAAGTGCCGGGTTCGCACTCAAATGCGATCTCGTCCGCGCCATCCCAAGGAATCGCCTTTTTCAGCCGACCCACTAGCGCCTTCAAATGCTTGGCACTAATGTATGAAGGCGTACCTCCGCCAAAGTAGACAAATGACAAGGGTCTGTCCTCAATAGCCGGCAAAGTACTGTAAATCTCAACCTCTCGCGCGAGTGCATCAAGATAAGTCTCGATTTCCGAACTGTTCTTGTCGGTATAAACCCGAAAATAGCAAAATTTACACCGTTTCCGGCAAAACGGAATATGCAAATAGAGTCCTAATTGTGCTCCTAGCACAGAAGGTGACTCCATTGCCGTCATCGCATCAGATACAGCTTCTTTGCTCCAAAAGGAATACGGCGGGTAGTTCGAGACAAAAACGCTTCCGACTTCTGTGTGATCGGAATCGAGCCGTGTTGTCGCGGGTTCTGATTTCACTATTTTGTTTTGATTACCCATCGTTTGCCTTTTCGCCGAAACAGTATAAAACGCCATCGTCCGTACCTATCACCAGCTTGCCACCTCCAACACTTGGTGATGCCATAATCGAAGCCCCGGTAACAAATTCCCAAATTTGCTCACCGGTATGAATGTTCAACCCGTATAGGACTCCACCCGTGGTTCCAAAAAACACTCGTTCGCCAACGATCACTGGGGACGAATCCACTCGCGACTTGGAGGGGTAGGTCCATAACAGATCACCGGTCTCCGGCTTGAGAGCATGAATCATCTTGTCTCTGCCGCCGACAATAAGTACATCGTCGGTAATGGCAGCCGAAGCGTAGAACGGAAACTGCTTTTCCGGATTTTCGTAACGCCAGAGTACTTTCGCGTTTGACAAGTCAATACCCAAAACGCGATTGCCAAACGTTCCGGCATAGGCACGATGATTCAGCGTTGCCGGGCTGGCGGCGACGTAGTCGCCCAGTTCTATACTCTTTTCTTCCCGACCGTTTTCCAGATTGATAAGGCGAAGATAACTATCACATCCGGTGACAACCGCGACTCCATCCGAAACTGCAGGCGAGCCATGCACGTAGCCTTCGGTTTGAAACTTCCAAATCAGAGAACCGTCCGCAATGGATAAACAATAAAGATACTGATCATAGGAGCCGAAGATAACGCGACCACTAGCGAAATTTGCCGATGAAATAATACCTGCCTCGGTACGGAAAATCCACAGTTTTGTGCCGCTCTTTGCATTGACCGCATGAAAATCACCTGTTTCATCACCGAAATAAACTGTTTCTCCAAACACCGACGGAGACGATTTAATCTCGTTCGAGGCTTTGTACTTCCACTCAAGTTCTCCCGTAAAGAGGTTAACCGCATACAAATGCTCGTCCCATGAACCAACATAGGCGGTATTGCCTGCTATAGCTGCGGTTGACTCAATCCCTTCCTCGGCTTGATAAGTCCATAAGAGATCCAAATTGTCGGGTAATTTGCCGGTAGCAACTCCTGTTAGCGCCGAATTACCTCGGAAGCTACGCCAATCTTCCGAGGGAACCGCACTCCGCTCAATCGAATGGAGCAAAACACAACCGAAAAAAACGCATTTCACAATGCGAGATACGCGATGGGATTCAGTAGGCAGACTCATAAAGCTGAAGCAACTCGGTTTCACCAACAGGCCGCGGATTAAATTGTCCTGTCCATTGATTTGCGGCCTCCTTTGCCAATTCAGGCAAATCATCCTTCTCAATTTCAAAATCACGAAGCATACTAGGCAAATGTGCCGTGGCTTTTAATTTACATATACGTTCAGAAAGCGATGAGGGAAATAACTCTCGGTAAAGTTTGCCGACGATTTGGGAATTGAATTTGATGACGTGCGGAAGCATCAGTCCAACCGCCACCCCATGAATAATGCCGTATTTTGCCGTCAATGGATTGGCGCAGGCGTGTGCGGCGCCCAGCATTGAATTTTCGATTGCAATGCCAGCAAAATGCGCACCTAACAGCATCTTGCTCTGAGCCTCAAGGTTCGCCGGATCGGTAATCGCAACTTCAAAACCGGCTTCAAGCAAACGCCACGCTTCCCTCGAAAAAAGCTGTGAAACCGGATTCCTGCGTGTTGTAACGTGACTTTCCACGGCATGAGAGATAGCATCAATGCCTGCACTTGCCTTCACTCCTTCGGGAGCGCTAACGGGTAACATGGGATCCAGTATTACCGTTCGAAAACGAGCTTTCTTGTCGCCGCACGCCATCTTAACATGGCTTTTTTCTTGAGCAATCAACGCAAAGGACTGAGCTTCGCTGCCTGTCCCGGCGGTCGTTGGAATCCCGATTGACGGCAGCATGGGTTTGGTGGCTTTATCCATGCCCCAGTAGTCCTCCATCTCTCCACCGTTTGTATGGATAAAGTTTATCCCTTTGGCACAATCCATCGCGCTCCCGCCACCAATCGCAACGATGAAATCTAGTCGTCCAAAATCTTTGGCAAACTGCGCGCCGTTAGCAACATGCCTCGTTGTCGGATTCTCTTCGACATCCTCAAACACGCTAACGCTGATAGATTCCCGTTTGAGAAAATGAAGCGCTTTTTCAACGATGCCAGCTCTGGCGACGCCGGGATCGGTAACAACTAGGACGTTGTGCGCTCCCATTGTCTTCGCCAAATGCCCCAGTTTACTTAACGCCTGCTCTCCAAAGACAACGTGGGTCGTGGGTTGGAAGTCGAAGGAGTGCATTACTATACCCGGTATCCGCTTGACTCATGGTGCGTCTGAAATCTGTAACGCCCGCTGTTGGTACAGAAAATCAAATAGATTTCCCTCGTGAGGTTGATCCCAAGAAATCTGATTTGTGGGAATGGGTCCCAAATTCAAACGATCCACCGTCGGTGAGGTAAGCAAGTCGCGCTCAAATGCTTTATCCTCTGTGATGGCAGTCACAACTAACGTGGGGCCAATGTGTTCTAGCATAGCTCTTTGCGGCATCTCGACAACGCTCACGAACGGGAATAGGTATTCAGTGTTTGCCAGCGGGTGGCGAGCGTCTTCGCACCAGATGACCGTCGGAAGGAGAAACGTGCATCCTTCGACCTCAGCCACCCTCTCCGACCCTCGAATCCTCGCCGTAAAATCCGTTGCGCCAGGCACTTTTAGGTGATTGTCAATAAGATTTGAAATCTGACGGGCGACTTCAGGATTTGGAAAAGCGGCGATTCCAGCCTGCGGATCATTGAGTGGTTTAGCCTCAATTCGCGACAAACGTGATGCTAATGCCTCTGCTACATTCCGTCCATCTGATGGAACCCACACTCCCGACGCGTTAATACATGACCTACCCCCATTCTCTGCAACGGAGGTAACCATCAAATCTACGTAATCTTCCCAGTGCGAGATAGTATCCTCGTCAAGAACAATCTTACTCTGACCGGGACCATGAATCTGAACGCCAGGGTCTGTTTTCCATGGGGCAACCGTAGCATCTCCGCCAAATAGCATCGATCGACCACATCGCAACAGAATCTCGCTACTTCCCGAATAGTCCGTTGGATAAAACCCAACCCCTTCCGGAGGACAACCTGCCTCAATGAGCGCTTGCGATATTCGAAAAGGCGTCCATGGTTCCAGGCTTCCAGGTTTGAGTACGAGCGGAGTTTTAAGCGGAATCGCCGGAATCCAGAGTGCATGCACTCCCGGGGAATTATTTGGCAGTACGGCACCCAACGCATCGGTTTGTGGCACATAACTCAGGTGTCGCCCCTCTTGAACGCCCCAACCTGCATCAAGAACGGAGAGATCCAAGCCACGTGTCAACCCCCCAAGAACAGTCTCAAGTTCTTCAAGCATCAACCGAATCTTTGCCACGTTTTTCCAGCAAAGCGATTCTGGCATCCCTGTGGTTGCAGATAGGCAACGAATGTATTCATCCGGAGATTGCGGTGTACCATCTACCGGCAGTTCCGATTCTGCAAAAAGTTGTGCCGCCTCTTTACAGATTGCCAACAACTCAGAAACGGAAAATGCCTCCAGTGCCCGCCTACTCTCGTCTACCTCATGCAAATCCTTGGCAATCAATCCTTGGTTGGCTTGACTCACTCTGGCAACCGGTTCACCCGTCTTGACATGAGGCACCGGAACCGTGTTTAAACTTCTGTACGAACGCCCAGCTCGCAGAATCGGAATGTGTATCATAGGTCGATACTCTTAACATTGGTGGGGATGTAAGGCCACATTCCACCCTTTATAATGAAATCTTCGTCACCCAACCGGTAGTCGCATCGCAATAGACGAAACCCCCGTTGAAGACCGACAGTCCATGCGGCTCGGGGTGCGGCTCCGGCACGTCGATTCGATCCAATTCTCGACCATCGTTCACGTCTAGCTTGACGATGACTCGGTCAGACGTGTGCACGACCCAGATCCCATCATCTGATCGCACCATACCATGGCCGCGAGTGTACGGCAAAGGAATCGTGTGCTGCACAGACCAGTCCGAAATTTCCACCTTGTGCAGAACTTGATCTTTTAGGGTTTGGACCCATAGATAGCCTTCTTCGCAGTGGTCGTATTCAACCCCATGCGTGCCGCCTCCGCCCGGAATAGGATATCGCTCCTCAGTGTTGCCAGTATCCGGATTAATTCTAAGTATGTCCGATTCGCCTGCTTTCGCGTCCGTTGGTCGGACGGGTCGCCAGCGGCTCCCTTCACCGTTCGCCGCCAGCCAAAGCGAACCCCCGCCATGAGTCATTCCGCTAGTGTTGGACGACTCGGACGCAATCTCTGAAACGACTCGTGGCACACCGTATTCAGACGTGTCTTCCATCTCAAGCAGAGCTACCCTATCGGATATCTGATCAACAACCCAGAGACCATCGTCGGTCATCTGCAATCCATTCGGCATAGAGTAGGGCGCCCGGAACAATTTCTCTATTTTCTTAGCCATCTGTCCCTCCTTGTCCTCTCAACATGACCATTTTCCGCTTTTTGTGACCTCGCTTGACGACAACTTTCCAATCAAACCGTGTAAGCCTTCGGCGCTGCTGATGCCTAGCGACTGTGGCTTGCTAGTACACACCTACGACAACCGATTCTTGTAGCTCAGAAAACAGTCTTAGATTCTCGACACCATCCCAAGGATAATTTTCGATTGGCTTTGCTCGTTCCGCCTCGTCTCTTTCGAGGAAGCGCGGCATAAAAAATTCCTTGGTTAGCGTGGTTAACATGACTCTGCCTGTATCGCCGTAGTCAACGGTTTCTTCCGTGTTTTCCGGGTTGACCAACTCAATGACAGCGCGCGGTTGGGGTGGATAATAGATAATTGCGTAGTTGTCCGCGAGATCGAACGGTTTACAGCACGCCAACCCCATTAGTGTATTTCCATAGGTGGGAATAAAATCTATACCGGGAACCAATTCCTCTCGCGCGAAGCGGTGAAATTGAGCGTTCATTTCAGTTCCACCGCAAAAAATGCCCCGTATACCCACCTTCTTTAACGAGATTTTTTCACAGAGCGCCTCAAGCAGTTTTGGCGTCGTGAAAAGACACTGGATTGTCTCATGCGCTCGTAAGATGTTTAGCGCTTGATCGATGACGTGGCTTTTGTATGTGTCTAATTCCTGATGTTTCCCGTACTTGATGAGTTTGTTCACCCAGCGCGGATCCAAATCTACGAGAAAACAGATCCCCCCTCGATGCTGTGCCAGATGCTCGACAGCAAGGCGCAACCGCCTTGGTCCCGTAGGTCCAAGCATCAGCCAATCACTTCCATGAGGAAAACTCGAGTCGGAAAGTGTTTCACTGTAGATTTCGTAGTCAATCTGAAAATCACGTACGCTGATACGAGATTTCGGAATCCCGGTAGACCCTCCCGTTTCAAACACATAAATCGGCTCATCTGCATACGCTTTCGGCACCCAACGCCGGACTGGTCCGCCGCGTAACCACTCGTCCTGAAAATGGCCAAGGATTTTTAAATCGTCGTAACCTCCAATCTCTTTCCGTGGGTCAAACTCAAGTTTACCCGCGAACTCTAGCCAAAACGGACATCCCGTCTCTGGGCTAAAGTGCCAATTAACTATTTCGCGGACATGAGCATCCAGTTGGCAACGTGCCTCTTCGATTCTGTTAAGAAGAGCTAGACTCAAAATCTCCATACAGTAGCAGGGCTTGATATCGCCTAAAACACAGGGTGTAATCCGGCATGTTCAATTATTATTCAGTTTCTGCCGGAATTCTTCAATTGATGCGCTTCGGATTGCCCGGCGGTGCAGGGCTCGGAGTTGGTTATGATCTTTAATCTGTAGGATGGCATCAGAAACGAAAGGCGGGACAGCGCCAAACCGTTCATCAAGTGTTTCAATAATCAGTTGTTGACTTTCCTCCAAAGCTCCTTGTTGCAACCCTTTCTGAATTCCAATTCGCTCTACGCTCGTAATGTATGGCATTTGGTTCGCTTCCTCCAACTTGTTGATTTCTTCGCACAGACGCTCTTCATCTTTATCACTCAATTGCAAAACCCAATCAATAAAATCAAACAGGTCAATAATCTCTTGGCGGGCATAATTTCGTTGATACAACATTCGTATCAGATGCCATTTGACATCATATCGTGCTCGATACCGTCGTCTGAGTCGCTCACTGTCTTGGGCTGCTAAAACCACAATTGCCATCGGGTTGTCATTTGCCAAAAGTTTGTCTCGCTCATAATCCATGAGCGTTGACATCAGATACTGAAATTCAACCCCGCTATCATAAAACTTGAACTCATATTTTCGTGACGGCTTCCAATTTGCCGGACCGGTGACAACCGCCATACTCACTATTGGTTTACCGTACCGGTCAAAGATTCGATAGAAGTAGCGAAACATCCTTAGAGAAAAGCCGGCGTCTTCGTCGCCTTGTACTTCAATATGAATCAATAACCACTGTTCGTTCCCATTTTTAAGGAAGATTTTCACTAATTTATCGACAAACTTAGATCTTTTCAACCCCTTTTTAGAAAGTTGCTGCATCTCTTTATCTAAAAAGGTAAATGGCTTTGAGAAATCCACGTCTTCGTACAGTTTCGGAGCAAAGAAAAGGAGAAACTGTGGAAAGAATCGCTCAATTACCTTTTTCCACGCTTCATCAAAATAGGTTCTATATCTAACTGATTGGGGCATCGTCACCATTTGTGTTCGGTGCATTCATACTTGAATTTGTGGGATCTGAAGGTTATTTCTCAAGCATTTCCCATTCCAATCAGTCTATCAACCTCACCCGTGTTGATACAGAGGCATTCGCAGCGAAAATTTAAAACTGCGGCTAAATCCAATGATTGCTAGATAGTCCTCATCCTCAAGAAACTCTTTAGGGGGTTCGGTGTCTTAAACGAAGGCGTGTTTGATGTCAACTTTTCCTCACTCCTCCGCAATTGCAAATAGCGTATTCCGGCTTGCAATGTACAAAACTTTGTTTTTCGCCACCGGCGTCGTGTAAACCGCACTACCCATATTCACCTCGTAGAGCAGTTCCATCTGTTTACCGGTCCTAAACACAGCAACATCTCCGTCTTCGTCGCCGATGTATACCTTTCCGTCCGCCACGAAAGGTGAGCCCCATATCGCCGCATACGTGTCGTATGTCCAATAGTGTTCGCCGGTGTCGGCATCAAGACAGTAAACAAAACCTGTCAAGTCCGCCGCGTAGAGTAAGCCGTCGTGAATCGCCACTGTGGATATTGTACGATGATAATCTTTGTCCCCAAAATGCCAAACGGCGCCTGTTGTCGTGACATCCCCGCTGCCTGTTGCATCAATCGCCCAAAGGTGTCCGACTCCCTCGCCATGTTCCGGGTCTTGACCGACACCGATATAAACCCTATTGTTGTAGATTACAGGAGTAGCAATTATAGCGTTTCGGGTTCCTCTCCCACCTAACTCCCACACGGAATCTTTGGGATTGCCGTCAAACTTCCAGATGAGATTTCCGGTCTCGGGCTCAAGTGAATACACCCAACCGTCACCACCGGGAAGTATGACCTGAGGCACTCCGTTAATCTCTGCGTACGCTGGATTAGACCATTGACCATGGAGGATGTTTTCCCCGGGCAAGTCGCTTTCCCAAACAAGTTGTCCCGTGTCTTTATTGACTGCAATGAAGCTCGGGGCAAACGGTGACGGAATGTGGATATGACCTTCGTCAACGCCATTAGCCGTGATGACGAAAAGTAAATCTCCGGCGCCAACTGGGGAGCACGTGGCAAGATTGTGAGGAAAAACATCAAGTTCCTCTATCATATCGTATTTCCATACAATATCGCCATCGATCTCGGTCGCGTCGGTTTCATCTGTAAACGGACCGTCATTCTCGCCATCCGTAAACCCTTCCGTATCAATGCAAACTACCTCGCAACGGTTTGAAATGTAGTACAGACGATCGCCTTCAATGAACGGTGTCGAGCAGATACCCTGTTGCGGCCAATCGTTGACTCGACCTGCCGGTAGTTTGGTGTGGGTTGATTGCCACAGAAATGCGCCATCAACCTCGTTGAACGCCATAATGACACCGCGATCTCCAGTGAGTTTGGGATTGCGCAGTGCTTGATTATTAGTTCCTACAAATACTTTGCCGTCTATGATAACGGGTCCCGCATAGGTTTGTGATCCTAGCTCCGCCTTCCACTTTATGTTCTCCCCGCTCTTCGGATCCCATTTATCGGGCAGATCGGTCTCGTCGGAAACTAGATTGCGCGACGGCGTAAATCCCCACATGGCTGTATCTTCCGTACGCTCAGAGGACACCGTGATCGGAAACACAAGTGCACTTACGAAGATAAGCGCGACAGTTCCGGCAATTGAGTTTTGTATCTTAAGCATTTATCATTCCTTTATCGTGAAAAACAACTATCTAAAATCTTACAGAACCTTTCAGATTCGGGCAGTGAGCGTGTCGTCAGTTCTCCCAAACTCTCAGGTTATCATAATATATCTCGGCAGGTGAATAACCATAAATGCCCGCACTTCCTTCACGGTTCGGCAGCGGATCTTCGACTGTAATCGTCCATTCGTCGGGTTCGGGTGTGTCTTTTTGCCAAACCTTCCCTTTGACAATCGCTTTATCGTTAGCGAGTTCGACTGTCATTTTCATGGTGTACCAAATATTGGCTTCCCATTTGAAATCAATCCATTTCGCCATACGCAAGTCTGAGCGCCAAGAAAGGACTTGAAGCCGCTGATGGTTGCCTTGCATCTCTAACGTATAGCGATTCGCTATAAGTCCCATGTCAGGAAGATTCCGCTTGGGCTTAGTTCCCATCAAATCAACCTGCACCGTGTAATCGCTCATGTTTGGAGAACCGATATATACATTAGATCTGTGTAACCCGCGACGCGCAGGCGGTTTTACAAGAACTTTGTTCCCGCTTATTTCTCGGACAGCGTATCGGTTCGTTGCTCGAATCCAATGCGGGGGATGTTTGTCTTCAGCAGTTGATTCAAAATCCTCATGCCACGGCAAGTCGGGAACGACACGTACACGTGCAGAACCTAGCATCTCACCAATTTGGACAGACACCGTACCCGCTTGTCCCACGTTACCCGCATCCAGTGTTAACCTCCCACTGCTATCAATCAGACCCATCAACCCGTCGAGCGTCCACGTTCCGCCTCCCGCCTCCAAAAAGTTACCTTTTTCATCGAAGATGCGGGCGACAAATTGAACTGTACTCCCAGGGTGGCTCAAGACCTCTGCGGGAACGATTCTGACCGTGGCGGGTGTGGCACTATCGGGTTTGCTTGGCAGATGTGCTGTCGCTCCCGGCACTTCGGAAGTCGAAAGGGTTGCCCAGCTAGACTCTTTGTCTCCCAAGCAGTAAATACCGTTTTCGGTGGCAAAGAAAGTCCGGCCATAGGCTATAGCCGGCGAACCGTAAATCTCCGCGTAACGACCGGAGTTCCTTTCAATCCGTTCCGTATCAAGCGACGTACATTCGTTCGCACCGGGTTGTAGAATGTGGAAATGGCCATTGACTTCGGTGACATATATCTTTCCGTCTGCCACGACAGGAGACCCCTTGCCAACCGTTCCTAGACTGTGTGTCCAATGGGTTTGACCGGTGTCGCCGTTCAGACAATGCAGGTTTGCCGCGCTATCTACAACGTAGAGACGTCCATCGTGAAATGCCGGTGAACTGTAACCCGCCTCAATACCGTCGACGCGCCAGATTTCATGTGATTTGGTAACATCGCCCATACCCGTCCCGTCAATGCATACGACGCGCCCCATGACCGTCGTGTCCGTGTTCTCCCGATTGTGACTTGCGTAGATTCGCGTCCCATCTACCACCACCGAAGCGTTGAGCGGTCCTTGACTAACCTCGAACCCCCACACTCTTTCACCCGTTGCCACGTCCATTGCATACACGTGACCATCCGAATTACCGTCAATCAGCAAGCGGCGTCCCAAAATATCGGCAACCACAGCCACGGGATAGGTTGTGTCTTTTGGTCGCCCTCCGGGGGTGGCCGTCCACATTACATCACCAGTTCGCTTGTCAAAAGCAAAATAGCGGTGACGCATTGGGGCTTGGCTACCCCAACTCGTATTGAGAAAACTCAGAATCACGAGGTCTCTGTCCACTACTGGTGTGACAACACGTCCGCCGTAACCTGTAAAACGACCAAACTCCTCCGTTAAGGAACGCGACCAGATAATCTCGCCGTTACTGTCGAAACAGGTAAATATTCCGCTAATGGTATGAGCGTATACATTCCCTGTTTCAGGGTCACCAGCCAGGCTTGTCCAGCCAAGTCGGTTAAACGGAATCGTGCTATGAAAGACGTTGAATCGGTGTTCCCACAACAGTTCCCCCGTTCCAGCGTCGAAACAGGCAACCCTCTCCTGCTCCGTAATATCTTCCCCAACGCGACCAATGACATACACACGTTTGTTGAGAACGATAGGCGTAGACCTACCAATGAAATCCGCTTTCCATATCAGGTTTTCGCCATCCTGCGACCATGTGGAAACTAAACCCGCCTCCGAGGAAGCGCCGTCTTGGGTCGGTCCCCGCCAAGCGGGCCAATCAGCATCCAATTCAGTGAGATTTGGCGTTGAAGTAAGGACTAAGCAAAGTATCACAAGTTTAACTCTACAAAACTGTCGCATCCGAATTCTTTTTCCCCCGTTCCGAGAATGTTGTGACATCGTAATTAAAGACGCTGAAATTCCAATCAAGTTTACTACAGAACCTGCTCACGGGCAAATGTATGTTCTGACTTATTATTCCATCGAAGTGTGAGCCAGAAACTAGCCACCCGACCAAATACAACAACCATACATGAGAATCATGAATCGAGAAAAACTCAAAATAGAAATTTCAAACATAGTCAACTGGAATTCCGATTTTGCCAATGATGCCTCCGGTCACAGCCGTCGGATATGCCGGGTGTGACCAGAATATTCCGGTCTCCGGCGCACAAATTTCGTCTCGTAGATTGCCGAACACATCTCGGACTTCGGCAACAGGTTGATGTAATTCAACATGATCGTAAAGATTTACCTTATAATCAATGAAACCGCCCTTGTCACTCAGCACCGATATCAATCTATTCACAACGATCTGTCTTTCCGATAACTCGAGATCGCCCTCCGTGAAACCGTAGTGTCTCAGGACATTGCGAACACCACGTATCCCCTTCGCAATACTACCAGCGTCCCAACCCATGCAGCCCCCCAGTTCCGGATTAATTGTTGGAATGCCTTTATGCGGGGCAGCTTGCGCGAGTTGCCCTTCAGGTCCCTTCTGATCAAGAATATGTCCGATACCAAAAACACGTGCTAATTCAAGACAATCCCTGTATTGCGAATGTTTGTTGCCCACGCGAACCCGGACCTCATCAATCATCGGATGAATTCCGCCCTGATGCAGGTCGATGCAATAGTCTGACTGAGAGATGGCAGCGCTAAAGAGACGATGTGCAATTCTTTCGCTCGACGTGCCAAGCTTATTGCCAGGGAAACATCGGTTCATTTTCATGTTGTCAACCGGACTAAAAGCCTGCCTGGCATGGAAGGCGTGAAAATTCACGATGGGCACGGCAATTATTTTGCCGCTCAGACTGTCGGGTTGGATTTCACGTAACAGTGCCTGAATGACGGCGATACCGTTCAGTTCATCGCCATCACTGATAGATTGAATGTAGAGTGTCTTTCCGGGCTGGCTGCCGTTTATCAACACGATAGGCAGTCGAATTGGTGTCCCGTCCGCCATCGTACCTACATATAAATGTTCCTCCAATCTCTGCCCCGGTTCAGCTACGAGAGTGTCAACGACAAGGTTGATTTCTTTAGAATGGTCCCTCATGTTTTCCTAAAAGCTCTGAAAGCTATCATAGAGTTGTCCTTCAACCTTCCTAGATATGTCTTACGTTCGGCAAGGGTGTTTCGCACTTCATTACGCTCGCAAAGTTGGGATGTTACTACCGTATGAGAAAAGCAACGGCAACGGCTCGTGATGGGGAATTACATCACCGACCCTCAGATTTTCGGCCAATTCGTCGGGGAGTCCGCTCCGATGTCTACTATAGGTCGCGTCTTTCGACATGAGTAGCATGGCACAAGCGCGACGAGGGCGTGGCATCATGTTCGGACCATCAGTGCGGGCTACCATTTCACCAACAAACACGGCGCCATCAGCTTTCACTTCAGCCACATAGGGTTCATTCTTCACGCTATCCGGATATTTCTCAACGCTACTTTCTGGTTCAACGAAACGTCGTCTCATTGCCTAATTTCCGTGCTATCTTTACACGAGGCGCCGAGAGGAAATTATACTTCTTTCAAGGTTAATGTCAATAGAAATGTTGCCAGGAGCCTTTTGGTTAGGTAGTGTGGAAGACAACGCTACGTATAGCCCAGATGCAACTCATCAACGTTTCTCCAATTGCCAGCCCCACGAAAAATGGAATCGCGCGCCGATATCCCTTAATACCGCCGTGCTTAAGTATCAACCACCTCGCGACCATGGCAACTAGAAGCGGAAACCAAATGAGTTCAGGCGTATTCGGTGCCAATCCGATAACGTACCCCGCAGGATGAAGTGGGCACCAAATATACCGAGTACGAATGAACATCACGCCAAGGTTGAAAACGAATGCGGCAGCAAGAACAACCACCGCCAACCAATTCGTGGTCCGGGGATTAATCAGCCAAGAAGAAAGGAACGTATAGGTCTCCAACCCACCCGCGTGAATCTGTTCCGCATTCGCCGCCACTCCGGTTTTATATATGGTGTAAGGATAAATCAAGAGACTAGATTCAATGCCGACGATGCTGGCTATAAGTAATACAACAAACATCGTTCGATTCCGGATTCCCGCCCGGTTCGCGAGTTTGAATGCCTCTAGTTGGTCTGGCATCGGATGTGTACGAAAAGAAGCGTAACTTGCACCGCTCAACCAATTTAATAGTGACAGCATCGTCAGATTTGGCGTTCTCAGGTGTCGTGTGCCGAACAATGATACTATCAGATATTGCGGCGTCACATAACCGATTCCGTGCACTGGTGGTCCTAACTCGGCTCGCATCCGCGCTAGTCCAAGAACAATTGATAGATACACACCCACAAAAACGGCGCACGCCCAAATCGACATCCCACCCCTTACGCAAAAACCCATCAACAATAAAAGACAGACACACAGTGTAATTACCGACCATCTATAGGGAATCGGTTCGGTGGCGTCTTGTCTCCGTTCTGACCGAACGGTTTGACTAAACACGTGAGAAATGTGCTTCCTCCCAATCCAACATGCAACTACCAACAGGGCAAACAGAGCACCCGCGCCCTGTTCTCCAAAAAATGGATACCCGGGGACGTTTTGAAGGCCGGCTGCACTGCCGATTAAAAGTTGTGCTTTATTGACAAAGTAGAAAAACACGCAGGAAAAGAGAAGATCCAAGGGTAGAAGAAACGCTATCCCAATCATCAGCGCATTAAAGCGAATCGGTAGACTTCCCAGAGCGTTCCACGGCTTCTGCGTGAAGTATACATTGAGGTCATAGTCGGTGATTATTTGTGGTAGATTTGGTATGACACCGTGCAGCCCATTGATTAGCCCAATTATCACCGGTATCGCAAAACCGGCAACTGACAAACGCTTCCCAAACACCCCGCCCGACCGAGCTGTAATCTCGTACGGAATTTGGATTATCGGATAGGCAAGTTTTTCGTTCTCGACCCACTGTCTTCGGATGATTGTGGTTAAACATAGGAAAATTACCATTAGGAGAAATACCATAACTGACCAAGAAAAAATCGGAGTAATCCAATGCGTCAAATAGCCATCTGTGAAAAAATTACGGTTCCCCTCATAGAAGTTCTGAACGGTCCGCGAATCGGAGATAATAAGCCAGTCGGGTAGATGATGGAAGAATAGCGCTCTCCAGTCATTTTCGGGGGTTGCAAATCGATGCGCATAAGGCATCAGTCCCATCAAGCGCGGTATGTTGTCATGGCCCGTGAAAGCACTCCCAACGGCGACCATCGAAAAAATTACGAGCATCTCCTGCTGACTGAGTTCGGCTCGCGGTAGAATCCGCCGAATAATCATGTTCAACCATGTAATAATCAACAGCGTAAATAGCACATTAATCGATAACGCAACCGTCGTGAGATGCGCCGTGTGCCAAAGCATCTCTGCATATGCAAGCCAGTAGGTGTTGATGACAATCAACAGGCAGCCAATGAGTACCGTTCGCTTTGAAATAGGGTAAAGAGAGTGTTGTTTTGCCATACTGAAATACTAGATACGCGTGAGAATCGGCAATGCGGGGTACAAGTGAGATATAGGACTGCTATTGAGAAGGAGTTTCCGGATGTTAAGGACGCTCCTATACTTTGCGTTGGGTATTATTGCGCTTTATTTTCCAGTGATAATTGTTTCTAATGGGACTTACGTAGCACCATTAGGTCGGGAATCGGAGTTGCCTCGTACAAGGGTCGCGACCTGGAGATCGCTCCTACAGAAGACGCAATTTTTGACAGTGCGGAGTATAATAATTGCACCATCTGGTACAGCAAGGTGTAGAAAGGCCACCCGATTCTGGGCACGGCGCGTTGATGTACTATAATGATGTCGGCTTAAAAATCCCACGATTAAAGGATTCACAGGGCGTGGCACATAAATTGCTTAATACCGCATTTGCAGAATAAATGTCTATCGCGCGAAATGACATATCTTGGCTGCTGCCTATTTCCGGCAAATTCCAACGGGTGTTCCTAGACTCAACGAGTCCGGTATCTTGCACCCATGAACTCACCGCCTGATATTCGCTCAGGAGGTGAAGGTGGGTGAGTGTGCCACAAATTCCCGCATTCCGACGATTGAGCCAACAAAGTGAGGAGACATGCCATGAGTACCAAGAGAACTTCTAGCGCGTTTATGACATCAGTGGTTATTCACATAATAATCGCATTGGCCGCAGGTTTGTACTTACTGAGCCAGACCCAAGAATTTAAAAATTTAATAGGAGTGGACATTCTCCAACCGAGCAAACCACCAACACCGCCTAGGCCGCCGCATATGGTCAAACCGCCAATTCAACCTACCGTGCGAGAACACAGCCCGGTAACTGAGGACCTGGTTCCCGCTGCAAAGAGAGATATAATAACCTCTCCGCTGCGTCCCGGTGTGCAATCGCAAGCTACACAAGAGATTACCCACCAAGTCATTAAAATCGCGGCTCCGATCCAACCAAAAGTCCCTACGGTGGCAACAGCCAACGCGCAGGTGCCACGGCCGGTCGCACAGGTAGAGTCGTTGATTTCCGACGCTCCCGAGGCGCTAGAATTTTCCGCTCCGGTCGAAAGCGGCCTCCGCACAACCCTTGGGACGACGAGTCGCGGTATCGCGGGAGTTAGCGTGCAGTACACGGTAGGCTCGCCTCGAATCCCCGGACTCTCGATGGTCGAGAATGTCGGCGCTGCGCGCGAGTCAGAACTTCTGGCTGATGTTACCGGAAAAATCCGACTTGGCAATGTTGAAGTCCCGCCGTTACCTAGAGGGGAACCGGGCGGTGAGATTATCGGTGCAGGAAGGGATATTCGCGGAGTTCTTCGTTTCACTAGAATTCGCCACAATCTTTCCGACTGGTGGGCTGACTCGTCGTCGCTCAATGCCCTGACGAAATGGTTGAACGAACGCACGAAAATCAAAGCGGACATGAACGTAGAGGGAGGGGCAATAAGGTTGACTGATGCTAATCTACACAAGAGTCCGCTTGTCTTCATGACAGGACACGATCCTTCGATTGTGCGCTCTCACAATCTACTCGGTAGTCAGTACGGTGGCGGGAGATTGGACAATCGATTCTCATCAACTGAGGCGGCGGGGTTACGTCGATATCTGATTGAGAGTGGTGGTCTCATGGTATTTGACGACTGCGGCGTAAACGCCCCGGCGCAGGCAATGGTACGTCTGTTTCTGGCTTAAATGCGGTACGTAATGCCCGAGTATCAGATTGAACGCATTCCTAACGACCACGAAATCTACAGCAACTACTATGAAATGGGCGGGCCGCCCGTCGGGTTCGATATATTCTGGTGGGGAACGAGGCCGCAGAGACGAAATTTCCTTGAAGGGATATCGATTGGAGATAAACTGTCCGTGATAGTCGTTAGGCGCGATTATATGTGTGCCATGGAGGCCGTCAGCCTGCCCACTCGATCAGTACACTACTCTCCCGGCGTCTATCGGTTCATGACAAATGTCGTAGTCTTCGCACTAACGCACTGCAGCATCTCCGATCATAAGAACTATATTCCTCCGGACACATTGGCGAATCGTCGTTTGCCTACTACAGCGCCGGAGACCGCCCAAGTTCTAAGCCGTTAATCAATCCCCGGATGCCGCGTATAATCGACATAATCACGACACATCAGAGCTGTGGGGAGAAATGCGCCGTCAATTTGCCACAGTGACGACTCGCACGACTAGAATTGATGTTGCCAAATAATACCATTTCTCGTGAATAACAGTGCATATGATGTCGTAAATATATCGCCCACGTACACCGTAGGCGGGGATCAAGTGAGCGAATAGCGAATGCGATAGAGATCCACTTGCCCCGCCGGCTTTGCATGGAGACGAGACTTCTTGTTCCGCTCCATGCAAATTTCTTGACCTGATTCTCGCGATCAATGCACAAGCATTTTAGAGAAATGGTATAACTACCAAATCGTTCCCGCTCATTCAAACGTTTGCCAGAATCTTGTCGTCATGACTATCCTCGTTCACTTGGTCACTATCGTATGGCTGTGCAATGCCGCCTTCTTCACGCGCTCCAATACCGGTTTGTAGGGAGTTCCGGGCACTCGTGACGGCGTGAACGTGCAGTCATCGTTCAGAACCAACTCTTGCTCCGTCAAATCTTGGCGGTAGAAAAACTGACTCGGAAACAAGTCGCCCGGATACGTGAAATTGCCGAGCGTCCCCAATTCAACCAAAATGCCCGCACCGATGCCGCTTTCCAACATACTCCCCACCCAACAGGGTATACCCGCATCCCGTGCCATGTCGTGTAGTTTGACTGTTACCGACAAGCCGCCTACGCGACCGGTTTTTAGATTTAGAATCTGACAGGACTTCAACCTCAATGCCCATTCAAAGGTACGGACGGATGTAATGGATTCGTCCAAACACACAGGGGTCCCAATTTGCCTCTGTAATTCGGCATGGTCTAACAAATCTGTGTGAAACAACGGCTGTTCAATCATCGCCAAGCCCAGTTTGTCAACCTGTTTAAAAAAGTCAATGTCATCAAGCGAATATCCCGAATTACAATCAATGTGGAAAGTTTGTTGGGGGAAAGTCGAACAGACTACCTGCAACATATCCAAATCCCAGTTGGGGCGTACTTTGAGTTTGACCCGTTTGAAGCCGTCATCCACCGCGCCTTGAATCTTTTCCAACAACATGTCGATTGAATCCTGTACCCCGAAGTCGGCACCCGCTTCAACTTTTCTAAACTCTCCACCGATTAGTTCGTGCAAGGGTTTGTTTTGGCTATTTGCTTGCAGCATCCACCACGCGATCTCCGGTCCCGCCTTCGCGAACGGGTTGCCTTTCATCCAACTGTAAGCACCCAATAGGTCTTCCGCCGTCTCAAACGACTTGCCCACCAGGGCTGGAGCAATATATTCGACAATGTTATGATATACCGACATCGCCGATTCCGGGGTATATGCAGGGGCTTTCAACGGCGTTGTTTCGCCCCAGCCCTCATGTCCGTCCGATTCCATTCGCACGAGAACGGAATGAATGCTCGGATCCTCGCCATAAGCGGTTCGCCAAGGATATATCAACGGTAAACTGACATAGTAAACATCTATACAATCTATTTTCATTAACTTTCTCCCTGAGGTATTTTAGTGGATCATGAATGCCCTAAAATTGCATGTGCTTTTTCGAACGATCGATGAAAGCACGATATTAGCGTACATCCAACGCACCTTGAAACTATGGTTATACCATTTCTATATATTGACAGTGCATTAATGGCGTTAATGAAATCTTGCCAATGCGGGGCAAGATGCCCCGCCTACGAGGATTGGTATGAAGGGCAACAGTGGGTACTGTGGTCATAATAGTATAATGAAAAACTGTATATGCACTATTATTCAAGCGAAATGGTATTAGCCGCGACCTTATCGTCAATGGATCGCTTGGTTGCCGCAAATTTAATGGGGATGTGCTCCTAATCCGAGCGATTCAAGAACCAATAACAAAACGAGAATAACTGTCGTACCGATAGCTACCTGTAGAAACACCATCTTTCGATTCGCACCATGAATGACGTTGGGCAGCACATCGACAGTTGCAACATAGAGTAAAGTGCCCGCCGATGCCAATACCGCAAGTCCCAGCCAGTACACTTCCAACCCTCCCAAAATACGCCAAGCGATGAATAAAGCTACCGGCGTCGCCAGACTAAAGACAATCAACTCTTTCCATGAACGCCGTACATTGCCATGGGAATGTTGGCTAAATGCGGAAAGGCTGAATGCGGCAGGCATCTTGTGCATAACTATCCCGAGCATAAGCGGCAACGTCAGTGATATAGAGTTTGTCGTCAACGCGGCTCCCACCGCCAGTCCGTCAGTGATTGCATGGATACTCAGACCAACTACAATTGAGGTTGCCAGTCCCTTTCCACGCGAAGAACCACTAGACGGATGGTGTATATGATCTTCACTCGAGTCTTCGTGATGATGTTCTTCGTGCAAGGCGTGACCGAACCCTAAAGATTCAATCGCTAGCATCAACAAAAATCCCACCAGCAGCGCAAGACCTGCGGTTTGGTAAGCGCCGAAACCAAATAAACGATGGAAGGTATGTCTCCCGTTATGTTCATGCGCTTCGGTGTCGTTCTGGTTATTTCCGTGTGTTTCACTTTCATTCGCATGCGATATGTGCGTCTCCGTCCCGTCTCTGGATACAAGGTGAAATCCTTCCGGCAAGGCAACCAATAACGCGGACGAGATTAAGAACCCCGCGGCGAGGCTCGTTGCCCAGCGTAAAAGGTTAGTGTGGGTACGTATACCTAGCAGTGGAACAGCTCCAGCCACCAAGGACGCTACAAACATGGTCAGCATGATAACGACGGCTAGGCCTGATGTTGACGGTGGAGATTTGCTTTCAACACCACACCCCGTTAGAGTTATTAATAACAGCATGTAGAAGACAAGTTTATCAATCTTCATTATGGCACGTGGTAAAAGAATCATAATCGGAATGCGGTGTTCAGTTGTTCAATTTGTGTCGGACTTGTAACAGGCGTAATGAGTTTAGGACGACGAGAATCGTACTGCCTTCGTGAAATATGATGGCAATGCCGATAGTTGCTAAACCAAAAACCGAAGAAACAATGAGCCCGCCAATAACTACCAGGGCGATGAAAAGATTCTGCGAGATAATCCTCCGTGTAGCACGACCAAGCCCTATTGCAAACGGGAGTTTCGATAGATCGTTAGCCATTAGTGCAGCGTCAGCCGTCTCAAGAGCAACATCCGTTCCAGCGCCACCGATCGCGATGCCTGTTGTTGCGTTGGCAAGTGCAGGTGCATCATTAACCCCGTCTCCAACCATTGTTACGTTACGATATGAACCCACGAGTTTACGGATGGCGGTCACTTTATCTTCGGGGAGCAGATTCGCTTGAAATGCGGTGACGGTTACCTTTTGAGCGATATAAGATGCCACACGTTCGTTGTCACCCGTCAACATGACGGTATGTCTAATCTTCATCTGTTTCAATTGTCCTAGCACGCCTTTTACTTCTGGACGCAATACATCTGCAACTGCAATTGCACCCACAAGCTGTCGATCAACAGCGACCAGCATCGTAGTTTTTCCCTGTTCTTCGAGTTTGGTGATATGCGCTTGCACCGATGCTTTTATTTCTACGTCTGATTCATGATACAATTTCAGGTTGCCGATACAAATAGTTGTTCCCGATACTTTCGCTTTGATTCCGCGTCCGGTCATTGATTCGACTTCCGTCACTTCCAGCAACTTGAGGTCCCTCTCCACGGCAACATCCACAACAGCCTGTGCAATCGGGTGGGCAGACCGATTCTCTACCGCTGCAGCCATGCTTAACCAATGGTTCAGCTCCAGTTCGCCAACCGAGATTAGGTCCGTAACTTCCGGTTTGCCTTTGGTCAAGGTGCCGGTTTTGTCGAACGCAACCGCTTTCACATCTCCTAAATTCTCTAAGTGAATACCTCCTTTAATGAGTACGCCGTTTCGAGCTGCCTGTGCAATCCCGGCAAGAATTGCAGAAGGCGGACCGAGTGCAAGCGCGCAGGGAGAAGCCGCTACCAGTAGTACCATGCCCCGTAGGAAGGAATCGCTAAACGGAAAGCCTAAAAAAAGAAGGAGCAGAATCATGAAAATGTCGCCAATGAGAACCAGTGGGACGAAAACTCGTGAAAACTTCTGAGTAATTCGCTGTGAATTTGATTCTTGGGCTTGCGCTTCCGCGACCATTGCCACCACGCGAGCCAGCATTGTGTCATCCGAAAGACGTGTTACTCGCACTTCCACGCTCCCATCTCCATTAATCCCTCCTGTGAACATTTGCGACCCCGGTTCTTTATCCACCGGTACAGATTCTCCCGTGATAGTGGACTCATCGACGGTAGTGCTGCCAGCGATCACTTCGCCATCAACGGGAATGCGCATGCCAGGCTTCACGATTACCACTGCCCCGATTTTCAGGTCATCAACATCCTGTTGTGATTCCCCATTCTCATCTTTCACTATAGCCGTTTTTGGCGTAAGTTCTGCCAAGCTATGAATCGCGTTACGAGCTTTATCAAGTGTTCGCTCCTCCAATGCATGCCCTAAGCCAAATAGAAATAGCAACAACGCTCCTTCGCTAAACTCACCCAAAAATGCCGCACCAATCGCCGCCACCACCATCAACAGATCTATATCGAAGTGCCGTTCCCTTATCGCGTTGATGGCGTGGCGGACTATATCGAATCCGCCAAACACATAAGCTGCAAAATAAAAGAATAGACTTACGGCGCTTATGTGATAAATTGCTTCAAAGGGAAATGGAAATCCAAAGAAACGTTCTCCGGTCCACCCAATAAGAAGGCACAACCCACATAATAGACTAAACGCTAGTTCGCGATTTTCTTTGTACCGCGAACATACACTCTCAGCCGCCATGCTATAACCCAATTGTTCAACTAGCTTTTCGATTTGGCCCCGCTTGACATAATATGAAACATATTCAATTCACTCGGTTTTTTTCCGCTATACGGACATTCACTTGCAAAACACCATCAATTTGGTTGACACGACGTTGAATGAATGCGAGGCAATTGGAGAAGTGAATTCCTTTAACCGAGATCAAGTTATACCATTTCGCTTGAATGATAGTGCATTAGATGTCTTAACTATATAGTTCTCCGTAGGCGGGAATCAAGCGAATGGATAATGAGCGCGATAGAGCTCCATCAAGCGAGTGAATAGCGAGCGCGATAGCAATCCCCTTGCCCCGCCGGCTTTGCGCGGAGACCCGGCTTCTTACTCCACACCACTCAAATTTCTTTATTTAATCAACGTAATCAATGCACTTCCATTAACAGCGACGATTGAGCCTTTTCGATGCGGGGCACGGGGATCTCTATCGCATTCGCTATTCGCTCATTTGATCCCCGCCTACGGGTTTGGTGTGAAGGGTAACGGTTGGTATTGGGCATGTCATAATAGTATGATTGCGAAATCCTGTGCGCACAGTTATTCAAGCGAAATGGTATTATAAGGTTTTTTCAGTCATGGTTTAACATATTGTTTAACGCAACTCGGGCAGATAATATCATAATGTTGACTCGCGCCCAAGTCAAAAAAATTGGTATGCGCTCCTTTCAACAACGGCTCTCTCGGTTATCCGGTACACTCGCGGTATTAGCATTAAGCGGCCATTACACACCTCTGTCGACCAAAATCGGACCATGGTTGGGGGGATGTCGGTTCTACAATTCTTTCTCCAAATCTTGCGGGCATGCTCAATCAAGCATTTGAAGAGCCCAAGTTGTAGTCTATCAGGGAGGTCGGGTTGTCAACTGGACGGACGATTGGGAAAGAATGGCAATAGGGAATACACGGAAAAGAGGAGAGAAGCTTTCAAGTGCCAAAAGAGCAACGGAACGGAGTTTGCCCCCGCTTAAGGTAAGATAAAGTAGGGAAGGAAACACTCAACCTGTAATTTAGGCAACTGGTGAACTGATAAAAATGCGACTATGCAAAGTCAATGCCCGCCATTACAGAAGCGAGGATAGATTTCTCAAGACAATCTAATAGCCTCAGAATTGAACTCACGAAAACATACTCAATGGCTGCATTCCGTAATGACGGAGGTGCCGGAAGCGGTTAGCATCCCATGAAATCACTCAATCTCCCATGTGTCACCCGCATTCAGCAGTCCTTCCAAATCGCCCTGTCCTTTTGCCCGTCTCGCGGCATCGATCTGTTGAGTCATGAAATCTTCATAACACGGCCTATTGAAAGAACGAAAAATGCCGACAGGCGTTGGCACGTTTGGCAAATCTGTCATTCGAGCAAAGAAGTGTGCTAGTGTCGGACCATCTGCGAACTGATCATGCACCATGAGATCATCTACCGTATATTGATCATTTGTAAGTGACACTACTTCTGGCCGGAGTTCATTGAGTCGAATCCCTTTATCGCCGTCCTTTCCAAAAACCAGCGGTTCACCGTGCTCTAGGAATACCGTGTTCTCGGCTTTTGTCTCTTTCTCAGTATATTGAAAGAAGGCGCCATCATTGAACACATTGCAGTTTTGATAAATCTCAACGAATGAAGTTCCCTTATGTTCAAACGCTGCCTTGATAATACGGCGCAGGTGATCGGGATCCCTATCAAGAGATCTGGCAACAAATGATACTCTAGACGCTAACGCGAGGCTAATTGTGTTGAATGGATTTTCAATGGACCCCATCGGGGTTGAGTAAGTCACTTTTCCCTGTTCGGAGGTCGGTGAATACTGCCCCTTCGTCAAACCGTATATGCGATTGTTGAACAATAAGACATTGATATCAAGGTTACGTCGCATCAAATGGATGAAGTGGTTCCCCCCAATTGACAACGCATCACCATCGCCCGTGATTACCCATACCGAAAGTTCAGGGTTGGCGATTTTAACGCCCGCCGCTATCGTCGGTGCTCTCCCATGTATAGTGTGGAAACCGTAGGTATCCATATAATATGGAAATCGGCTGGAACAACCTATTCCGGAGATGAAAACCAAATCTTCTTTTGGAATCCCCAATTCCGGGAGAATTCGCTGTGTTTGTGCGAGAATCGAGTAATCGCCGCACCCCGGACACCATCTAACATCCTGATCCGATTCAAAATCTCTTTTGGTTAATGTGGGCGCGGCTCCGGGAACTTGGCTGGACGTTTCTTGTCTCATACTTCACCTTCTAGTAACTCATCAATTTTGGATTCGACTTCAAACACGTGAAAGGGCTGACCTTGTACTTTATTGAGACCTTCCGCTGGTATCAAAAATTCGGCGCGGATTAACTGCTTTAGCTGACCAAGGTTGAGTTCGGGTACGAGAACTCGATTGAACCGCTCAAGAATTCCGCCCAAATCCTTGGGTAAGGGGTTGAGGTATCGCAAATGCGTATGTGCGACAGACGCACCGTTCCCCTGTTTGCGCTCGACTGCCGTTCGGATAGCTCCGAATGTTCCTCCCCAGCTCAAAACGAGGAGATTTCCCTTTTGCGGGCCGAAAACCTCCGTAGGCGGTATATCATCGGCAATGCGTGCGACCTTTTCTGCCCGGATATGCGTCATATACTCATGATTCTCCGGATCATAACTGACGTTCCCCGTAATGTCTGCCTTCTCCAATCCGCCGACTCGATGCTCTAGACCAGGCGTTCCCGGTTTCACCCACGGACGCGCGAGTGTCGTCTCATCTCGAAGATAAGGATTGAATTCGTCCACTTCGGTTCGGAAATTCACGTCAATAGCCGCCAAATCCGAAACTTCAGGGATCCTCCACGGTTCCGCGCCAAACGCGACATAAAGGTCTGACAGAAAAATGACAGGTGTCATAAACTTGACGGCAATGCGACAGGCTTCATAGATTGCATCAAAACAATCCGATGGTCGCGACGCGGCTATTATCGGTACAGGGGACTCGCCGTTCCGCCCGTAATACATTTGCAGTAAATCTGCCTGTTCTGTCTTTGTAGGCATACCCGTCGATGGTCCCGCGCGTTGAATGTTGCACACAACAATCGGTAACTCCGCAATCATGGCGAGATTTAACGCTTCGGACTTTAGGGCAAGCCCCGGTCCGCTGCTTCCGGTTACTCCCAATGCCCCGCTGAACGCCGCGCCTATGGCGACTCCAATGGCGGCAATCTCATCTTCCATCTGCATCGTAACAACGCCGAATTCCTTGTGATTCGCCAGAGCGTGAAGAATGCTGCTCGCGGGGGTAATCGGATAACTACCGTAAACCAATTGCAAGCCCGACTTCTGGGAAGCGGCAACGAGCCCAAACGCCGTTGCCATATTCCCTTCAACATTCCGGTATTTGCCCGACGGGAATTCTGCGGGTTCAACTACGTAGGACGTAGCAAATTGCTCTGTCGCCTCGCAGTAAACGTTACCCGCTTTAAGTGCCAAGGTATTTGCTTCGACATACTGAGGTTTTTTTGCATATCTCTCTTTTATGAAACTGAGCGTGTTCTCCATCGGGCGATTGTACAACCAAAAAACCATCCCGACCGCAAAGAAATTCTTACACCGATCGACCTCGCGCTGACTTAAGTCTGTGCCTTTGAGAGCCTCCCGCGTTAGCCGGGTCAATTCTACCGGATAAACCTGAAATTTTTCTAGCGAACCATCTTCCAAGGGATTGCTGTCATATCCTGCCAACTTAAGATTTCGCGAGGCAAAATTGTTTGAATTTACGATGAGTAAACCATTCGGTTTGAGGTTGTCAATGTTGACCTTCAGCGCTGCCGGATTCATTGCAACAAGCACATCGCACGCATCCCCCGGTGTGTGAATGTTCTCACTCGAAAAATGCAACTGAAAGCCGGATATACCAGCCAATGAACCTGCGGGCGCACGAATTTCCGCCGGATAATCAGGGAGCGTCGCAACATCATTCCCTACAATTGCAGAAGCTTCGGTCATCTGTGTACCGATTATCTGCGAACCATCGCCGGAGTCCCCAGCAAACAGAATCGTAGCCTCCTCAATGGTCTGCATTTTCTTATTCATCGCACTTCTCTATCCTTCCCATGTAGCGTCATTCCACATTACCCTGCTGTTCGACGGCGTCGACTCATACTCTTCTCAAACTGCCATGTTCTTACTGTTTTTATGCACCCAAATCTTTGTCCGTGTATCTACGTTTACGCACCCTCACGGGATTTCATCGCGCGGCGAATCGGTTTGGGAGGAAGTGTTAGCACATCTTGCGGGAAATGTTCGACCAAGTGGGAAATAATATCGCGCACCGAAACTGTCCCAACAGGCCGATTCTCCTCATCTACTATTGGAACATGTCTATAGCCGCCTTTCGCCATATACAAGATTGCTGTGTCGAGAGAATCTTTCACGTTGGCGGTTTGTGGATCGGCTTTCATAAAATGTTCGACCGGTGTCTGCCTTAGATTCCCTACCTGCTTGTTTAGAATCTTCACTAACACATCACGCTCGCTGAAAATCCCTTTCAGAATTCCGGCGGATACAATCAACACATGCCCGACATGGCTATCAATCATTAAATTGATAGCATCTTGGGCACTCGCGCCCATTTCAATTGTAACCGGAGGAGTCATCAGAGAATTTAGTGGAACCTGGATTTCGTGCGCACTCAACGTTTTTGAAGGTTCATCGGGCGATTCATCCATAATCGCCAGTTCTTCATCAACGATTTCCTCATATAGCATCTATCGACTCCTCTCCGTTACTTTCTTCCAAGAAGGCGGCGACGTGGTGAGTAATGTCCTTGCTTGAGATTACACCGACCGGATAACCACCTTCGTCGCTTTGAGTCTCATCATCGAACAAAACCAGAGGTACGTGGCGGTAATGTCCCAGATGCATGAGATTTAATGCAAAAGCAATCGGATCGCTTGCACGCAGTGATTCCGGTTCAGGTGTCATGATGTCATCGACAACCACGTCCTCTGGTACGGCGCCTGTGCCAGTAATCTCTACGAGTAGGTCCCTCTCGGTGACGATGCCGACAAGCCTTGCGTCGGCGTCAACAACCAACACGCATCCAAATCTGCCATCCTGCATCAATTGGATAGCTTCACTAACCAACGTACCAACTTCCACTGAACAAGGTTGATTCGGATTTAGGGTGCTTATTGGCAGAGACAACGTGTGCGCATCCATTATTGGCTCCTTTCACAGAAAACGACAATAGACACGTTTCGTTTCCGCAAAAATTGATGTAGGATTAGATGAAGGATTAAATGTGTGTTCAAATTTCTGATCCGGCATTCAAAGTGAAATTTCATTCCGTACATATCGTGTCAAATCCAAGGACATAGCAGTGTCTACAGCCTGGCCTGCGAATCAAAATGCGGTGTTTATTTGTGGTAACTGTAGCCTCCGGTGCTATCGCATCAGGCATCTATTGGCACAGTTACGGATTGGGTTGAACTTCCCCAACCTGAAACTGCCATCGTACTTCGCCCGGCCGGCCCACCTGCCACCATAACAATTACCTCGTCAGGTTTGTGAGGAGAGATTAATCCCGTTTTGGAAGTGTCAATCTTAGTGTGCTCGTGCACGTATTCTTGAACTTCACGTTTGGTTAAACCATCGTCGCCAATGGTCTTTGAGTGCTCTGGACTCATTACTATGACTATTTCTCCGTCGGCGATTCCCGGCACGGCGAGATTAAGGCAAATTGTGTTGAGTATTCCCTCCGCCGTATTGCTACCGTGGTCATCAATGACCCGCGGCGAAGCGCCTGCAAAGACAGTTACGGCGCTTTGAGACGCTGCAAATCCACGATCGACGTGCAGCGGCGACCATGGGCTGACCTCTTCTTTTTCTCCAACGCAATACGTGAACTTCCCCGAATGTCCAAACGTCGCGCGATCCAATTCCCCGGGCAATGCACCGCCGATGTTGGTGCAGATGAGGCGAACCGCCCTGCCAATAGTGGCATTGCTCCGCCAACCTTGGCCAAAGACATTGAAACCATCGTTTATTTCCAATTCTTTTCGTATGGGACCATTAACAATTAACAGCGGTGATACAAGAGAAGTGGTTACCTGAACGCCATGCAAACTGAATACATCGGTTGTCATCGCTTCAATCGCTGCAATGATGACAGGCATGTATTCCGGCTTGCAGCCCGCCATAACCGCATTGATGGCGACTTTTTCAACCGTGGCGCGTCCCCACTTGGGCGGAATTGGCGCGATCATCTCATCTGTCGGACGTTTCGTACCCGTAAGCATGTGTTTTACGCGCTCGGGCGTTGGTGGAACAACCGGCAATCCATCTGTCCAACCGTTCTGATAAGTGACTTCTATCGGATCCGTTTCGTCTCTCACTTCAATCAGATCCGATTGCCATTGTGATTCTGTCATTTACGTTATCTTAACCGCCACAGGTAATAGAATTTCAAACAATTTGGAGATTATTATTTCGGATCGTACGAGCGATCTTGAATCATTGAATGCACGATGTAATCCGCCTAGACTATGCGCCTTCAGTAGGAGCGATCTCCGAATTGCGACCATCAATTTATAGTAATCCGATTCATCGTGTATCTGGCTGTTCAACTACTTGTCTTGCACCAAAGGTATTGGGTTGACAGCACTCTCAATCGTTGCTATTATTGTACCAAATATTAGGTCAATTTACAAGGGAGATTCCTTTGAGTTCGGTTACATTTCAAGGCATTCTAGCAGCACGCCACCCCGTCTACCGCTTTATAAAACCCACCCCGCTTATTCCATATCCCGAGTTGTCTAGCTTCTTCGGTTTTAACGCCTACATCAAGCATGAAAATCATCTGCCAACCGGGAGTTTCAAGATTCGCGGCGGTTTGAACTTCATGGCACAACTTTCAGATGAACAAAAAGGGTGCGGAGTCGTCACGGTCACGAGAGGGAATCACGGTCAGTCGATAGCCCTTGCCGGAAGGGAATTTGGAGTTCACACCACTATCGTTGTACCGTACGGAAACAATCCGGAAAAGAATAGCGCGATGCGCGCTTACGGTGCGGAACTCATCGAACATGGAGCTGACTTTGATGAGGCACGTGAGTTGTGCGAACGATTGCAAGCCGAGCGAGGATATTACTATCTGAATCCGCTTGTTGAACCCGCTCTATATCATGGCGTGGGGACATATTCCCTCGAAATCTTCGAAGAACTACCGAATCTGGACGTAATTATCGTACCAATCGGAGGAGGTAGTGGATCGTGCGGCACGATTACCGCGGCACGCGCAATCCATCCAGGGGCGAAAATAATCGGCGTCCAAGCGGAGAACGCGCCGGCTATATACCTCTCATGGAAGGCGGGAAAGTCAATTCAAACCGAGTCATGCGAAACCATTGCGGATGGACTAGCTACTCGAGTACCATTCGACCTGCCGCTGTCAATTCTCAAGAAAGGAATTCACCAAATCGTATTGGTGAGCGAAGACGAAATTCGAGAAGCCGTTCGAATGGCGTTACGATATACGCACAACTTGGCGGAACCGGCCGCTGTTGCTCCAATCGCGGCTGCGTGCAAGCTGAAGACTGAGCTAAAGAACAGGAACGTCGTGATGGTAATGAGTGGTGCCAATATCGATACTGCAACACTAAAGTCGATAGTTGGATAAATGAGGACAACGTTACGTTAGCCGATGTGCAAGCCATCAAATGATGTCTAATCATTGAGGCAACATATATGATAGAAATCACGGACGGAGATCGGATTTTTCACAGGACACTCAAAAAAGAGTGGCAATACATTACGCACGGCGATGGCATCTATCTTTTTGATACCGAAGGAAAGCGCTATCTTGATGCCGCCGCGGGCGTTCATGTTGTGAGCATCGGTCACGGCGTGAAAGAAATAGTGGGCGCGATGGCAGAACAGGCAAGCAAAGTCTGTTTCACGTATGGCCGTTTCCTTACTCAATCCCAAGTCGATCTCGCCGAGAAAATCACTGAACTCGCGCCAGAGGGATTATCCAGAGTATTTTATGTTTCAGGTGGCTCGGAAGCCACGGAAGCCGCGATGAAAATCGCACGGAAGTACCACATTGAAACTGGAAATCCCAAAAAATATAAGGTGATAGCCCGATGGCAGGGTTGGCACGGAAACACGATCGGCGCGCTTTCGATGTCCGGACGCACCCCGTGGCGCGAGGATTATGTTCCATACCTTCTCGACTTCCCACATATTCCGCCGCCGTTCTGCTACCGTTGTCCCTACGGACAAACTTATCCCGAATGCCACCTCAGTTGTGCCGACGAACTTGAACGGGTAATCACTCAAGAGGGAAGCGAGTATATCTCCGCATTCATCGCCGAGCCAATCCTCGGTACGTCCGCTGCCGGCGTTGCACCGCCGCCTGATTACTATCCCGCAATTCGAGAGATATGTGATCGACATAATGTTCTGCTGATTATCGACGAGGTTGTGACCGGATTTGGGCGCACAGGTCTCAACTTTGGTATTGAACACTGGAAGGTGACTCCCGACATTATGGCTACGGGAAAGGGGTTAAGCAGCGGATACACGCCTATCGCCGCTACTATCGCACATGAGAGGATATATGACGCAATTTACTCGAAGTCAACATCGTTTACGCACGGTCATACCTATGGAGGAAATCCGCTCTCCTGTGCGGTTGCACTTGCCGTACAAAACTACATTCAGGAACACAACCTTGTGTCACGGTGTGCAGAGATGGGCGAGTTGATGCTTGATAAACTCCGTGATTTGCAAGAGTTGCCAATTGTCGGAGAGGTGCGTGGAAAGGGGCTACTCATTGGAATGGAATTCGTCGCCGACAAGAATAAGAATACGCCGTTTGATGTCTCAAAAGATGTAACGTCAATGATTGTCAGTGCTGCCTTTGAAAACGGAGTATTGGTTATGCCCGGCGCACCGGGTTTGGTTAACGGCGTCAGTGGCGACCACATCGCTATCAGCCCACCCTTTACGATAAATGAGGATGAAGTGTCTGTTGTAGTAAATGTGCTGGGAGATGCCATTGAAGAAACATCAAAGCAACTGGGATATTGAGAGTAGGACTCGCGCCATCGAACATCTATGGTTTTCAATGTTTTAGGCATAGGGTGAGTTGCGCCCGTGGCGATCTGAATTCGGAGATCGGATAGTGGAGAGGAGTAGAATCATGGAAAACGAAAAAAGAGAAGAAACGAGAGCAGACGTGGACAATGAGGAAGCCGGGCAGATCTGGTACAAAGCGCTCGACGTCAATGAGTTACCCGAGGGGCGGGTCAAACCGGTTACGTGCGCGCACAAGACGCTCTGCATGACACGATTCGAAGGAAAATACGCGGCACTTGACAACAAATGCCCGCATCAAGGCGGTCCACTTGGCGAAGGCTCGATAGAGCAAGGATGGCTGCGATGTCCGTGGCATGGATGGGATTTTCACCCGCTTACGGGTAAACCTCCCGGCGGTTATGATGATGGAGTCGAAACTTATCCGGTGCAAGAAAAACCGGACGGCATTTATGTCGGATTAGCGGCGGAACAACCACGAATTCGTACAGTATCCGATGTAATAGTAGAAACGATGGTGAATTGGGGAGTACGCCACGTGTTCGGTATGGTAGGTCACTCCAATCTCGGCTTGGCTGACGCATTGCGAGAACAGGAAGAAGCTGGAAAACTGACTTATATCGGAATTCGCCACGAAGGCGCCGCATCGTTTGCTGCATCAGCATACGGCAAACTGACGGGACGACCGGCTGCCTGCCTCGGAATCGCTGGGCCTGGAGCGACAAACTTGCTCACGGGGCTTTGGGACGCCAATGTCGATCGGGCGCCAATCTTAGCGCTGACCGGACAAGTTGACACCCAAGTCCTCGGTCCCGGCGCTTTTCAAGAGATTGATTTGGGGGCGGCATACGGCAAAGTTGCCCAGTGGACGCAATCCGTGTTGCATACCAGCAAACATGCCGAACTCATGACCCTCGCATGCAAAAGTGCCATACTCAATCGCGGAGTCTCACACCTAATCTTTCCAGATGAAGTTCAGACTCTATCCGCATTGGAAGATGCTGAAGCCGGTTCCCCCGAGGGGAGAGTTACACCACGCGCAATCTCTCCTCCGGAGGACTCACTTCAGGAAGCGGTTGACCTACTCCGAAATTCAAAAAGACCTGCCGTCATAGTGGGCCACGGCGCTCGCTTCAATATGCCCGAAATAACTGCCTTCGCAGAAATGCTTAATTGCCCAATTATCACCACCTTCAAAGGCAAGGGGCTAATCTCTGATAAACATCCACTCGGTTGCGGTGTTCTTGGTCGCAGCGGCACGCCAATCGCGAGTTGGTTTATGAACGAATCCGATTGCTTGCTCGTACTCGGCGCCAGCTTCAGTAACCATACCGGCATCACGGACAAAAAGCCGACTATTCAAGTTGACTTTGACGCAATGATGTTAGGGAAGTTTCACGCCGTAGATGTACCTGTTTGGGGAGAGATCGGCGTTACGACAGGATTACTTTCCAACGCTTTCGACGGAAAGATTGATACGATTAACCAACGTCCGGAAATTGCCGAGCGTTGGAATATTTGGAGAACCGAGAAAGAACGACGGCTGCTTGAAACCCGCGGAAAAGGGATCAACTCCGCGTCTGTCTTTGCAGCCATGAACAGGCAAATACCCGAGGATGCTATTATCGCAGTGGACGTAGGAAATAACACCTACTCATTTGGTCGGTATTTCGAATGCACGCAGCAATCAATCCTGATGTCCGGGTACTTGGGTTCTATCGGTTTCGCGTATCCTGCGGCAATGGGGGCGTTTGCGGCAACGCAAGAGGACGACCCGTGCTACAATGGTCGGCCCGTGATTGCGGTTTCCGGGGATGGCGGGTTCGGACAATACATGGCTGAACTTACCACCGCGGTTAAATACGGCATGAACATTACTCATATATTGCTGAACAACAACCAGCTCGGTAAAATTACGAAAGAGCAGCGCGCAGGACATTGGGACGTGTGGCAGACTTCGCTGCACAATCCGAACTTTGCGGAATATGCCAACATTTGCGGTGCGCTAGGCATTCGCGTTACGAACCAAGGCGACCTAGACTGTGCCCTATCGGACGCACTTTCTCACGACGGTCCAAGCGTGGTTGAAATCATCGCCGATCCGGACCTAGTTTGAACTCGCCAATCAATGGTAGTCGAGGAAAGTTGTAGGCGCACTCCATAATCCGAAACCATCTTGCAGTTTCACTGCGGTGAAGCGTGCCTACTACAAACCGAATTCGTACATCCTATTCTACTTAATTTGCCCTCCTACAGCCAAGGCTCTGGCGCCAACGCCCAGCACCGACACAAATCCTTCAGAGTCGGTGTGATCGAAATCGCCAACCGCCTCCATTGAAGCCGTCTCCTCGGAGTAGATTGAGTGTGGAACTCCGCCCGCCGCGTGGAATGAAACATTGCCTTTATACAGTCCAACCGTAATGGTTCCTTGAGCCAACCGGGTGAACGGTTCAATTGATCCAAGCAACGATTGCGTAGCGGGGTCAAACCAATAGCCTTGATAAATCTGCTCCGCAACTGTATCCGATACCTGATTAAACACGCGTCGCGCGCGTCTATCCAAAATAAGTTGAAGCAGATATTCGTAACACTTTCCGAGCAATTCCATCCCCGGCGACTCATAAACCCCTCGGCTCTTTATCCCCACAAATCGATTCTCGACCGTGTGGATGCCAACACCTATCCCGTTCCTGCCCCCGATTCGGTTTGCTTCCAGTATAGCCTGAAGCGGCGTGGTTGGACTCCCGTTAATCTCCACAGGAATCCCTCCAGAAAAAGCTACGGTAAAATACTCAACTTCGTCTGGCGCATCTTCGGGGTGAATTCCCATTCCGGGTGTGATAAACTTGGCAGGCGTTTTAAGCGATTCCAACATTCCAGCTTCGTGCGTTAAGCCAAGTAGATTCGCATCGGTAGAATAGGGTTTTTCGTGCGTAGCAGTAACGGGAAGCCCCCGTGCATTGCAGAAATCAATCATCTCCTTCCTACCGCCAAATTCATCCAAGAAAGCCGGATCTCGCCAAGGCGCATACACCGAAACTTCAGGATCGAGCATGTTCGCCGCGAGTTGAAATCGTACCTGATCGTTGCCTCTGCCGGTGCATCCATGCCCGAGAATAGTTATGCTGCGTTTGCGCATCTCCGGTAGTAAGGTTTTCACCGTGATATGGCGCGCAATTCCGGTTGTATTCCAATAGCCGCCCTCGTACATGGCTTGGCACTGGATGACCTTCACTCCAGCCATTGCCAGCGCATCCTTGGCATCGACTATTACAGATTCTTGTGCGCCGGATGCCAGCATCCGCTCACGTATTTCGTTAACGTTCTTTTCATCCGGTTGGCAAAGATCAGCGGTAAAACACACTACGTTAACACCATGATCGACTAACCATCTCGTAATCGTGCAGCTATCAAGTCCACCCGAAACAGCTGCGCCAACAGTTTTTCCTTTTAGTTGCTCGACATTCATTTTTTCCCCTTGACATTGTCTATCCGTGGCTATGGAGCCGGGCGGTTGAAGAATTGGCAATCCACTTCATCATTCAGTTTGCAGGATGCGGCACTTCAAAGTTTAACCACACCGATGAATTCAGTATTTCTCGTGTTCCATTAGATGACTGCTATTTTCGTATTGTACAACAATGAAAATCTGGAATAAAGCCAAAAAATCAAGGTTCGTTCTGTGAACAATCGCTTGACAGACACTTTGACGAATCATACAATTGAGAATCGGAATCCTTCGGATATGTATGAATTACGACGTTGTGGGAGTCGAACACGATATGAATGCCAATTGGCGACTGCTCAAAACAGGGAAGCATGATGCTGCTACAAACATGGCGATTGACGAGGTAATTTTGCTAAGACAAGAAGATTATCCTCAGCCAACGTTGCGACTCTATGACTGGTCGCAACCCGCATTCAGTTTCGGATATTTTCAAAAGATTTCGACTGAAATTGACGTAAAACGATGCGAAGCCCACGGTGTCGAACTTGTTCGCCGGATGACCGGCGGTGGCATGGTTGTTCACGGATGGGATGTGACCTATTCAATTGTAGTTCCACATGGTAATGGGGTGATTCCCGGCGATATCTCCGCATCTTACTGTTGGATAGCTAACCGTCTGCTCAATGGGTTTCATCGGACTGGTGTACCCGCCACACTACAGGGCAGCAAGTTTCAGACATTGGAGGTTGGACCAAACACCTGCCTCGCCAATCCGGCGATGCATGATGTCATGCTTGACGGAAAGAAAATTGCCGGGGTATCGCAGCGCCGTAACCGAGTTGGCGCTGTTTATCAAGGCTACATCGCTCTCAATATGCCCCCTGCCGAGATTCTGTCGCTCGCGTCGAAATTCCCCGACCATCAAGAAACTCTATCCGAAAAATCAACTTCCATTAACCTTAGGCGACTCTGCCCTAAGAATCGTGGAGAAATTGAAGACGCCGTTATCACTGGTTTCAAAGACGTGCCGGGTACTCAATTGGACACTACCGTCCTCTCGACCGCGGAATTTGAAGCGGTTAAATCCTTGGCACAATCCAAGTATTCCACATCTGAATGGACGTATCGACGATGAGCCGGACGCATGACGATTCTTCCACCCGCTCTACCGAGGCAATCTTCATCCCGCCGGGGGCGTTTATAATGGGCACAGACATTGAACCATTTTACGGCTCTGCGCTTGAGCGATCGAAACATGCCAAACTGAACGAATCTCCAATCCATGCTGTAAATCTCCCACCATACTATATTGATCGCTTTCCTGTGACGAATGTGGAATACGAGCGCTTCATTCAATCGACCGATTATCCTCCTCCTGCTCATTGGCAGGGCGCAAGGTTACGGCATGAAGAGGCAAATCTGCCGGTCGTGGGCGTCAATTGGCATGATGCCACCGCTTATGCGCAGTGGGCGGGAAAACGACTGCCTACCGAGGCGGAGTGGGAAAAAGCCGCTAGAGGTGTCGATGGTCGCATTTACCCATGGGGGGATAATTTTGAACCGTCAAACTCGGCAAACGGGACGCACGGCGTGACAGAAAACACAAACAGCGGTCTCATCGCACAATTGCTCACAGACCACCTCACGCCTGTCGGCAGTCGACCGAGCGTGTCAAGTCCCTACGGTACTGACGACATGGCAGGTAATGTATGGGAATGGACAGCAGATTGGTACAGACCATACAACGAAAACCGACACCACGAACGCGAGTATGGTGCAAAGCAAAAGGTTTTACGAGGCGGCTCGTGGCTTGAAGTTCGAGATCATACCGCAGAACAATATTTCCGATGTGCCAACCGACTCCACGCACCTCAAGACTATGCAGCGAAAAACATCGGATTTCGTTGTGCAAAGGATCCAGCCCCAGAGGAAATACAGCGTCTTGCGCCCCAAGTTTCGCTAGGGTTAATCTTGAAGTATATCAGACAACAGAGACTGAAAAACCTGCGCATCGTGAGAGGGCGTGCGCAAAGGCACTCCATACAAGATTTTGTCATTGCCGCAGTGCTTATCGGCGGGGCGGGGTACGGAGTCGCGTTGACTGAGTATGTACTTGCCGGTCTAACCGGAGGATTGATTGGATTCGGTTTCTTGTTTAGTGCTAACGTGAACCTTTGGCGGCAATTGAAAGCAAGGCACAGATTGAAGCAGCTAAGACTATCGTAAGAGCCAATTTTGGTTTGTGTCTATGCGAAGCAGTTGTGGAAAATGAACTCCGCATTTTACGGATGGATTGGAGTGTGGCGTAAAAAAGACAGAAAAAACACGGTTTTTGTTGACTGCATGGCGAGAACTGGTTAAAATGGCTTCCGTTTATCTCAGAAGCGGGGGTAAAACTACACGCATTTCAGTCGATGCTAAATCCGACCTGAGATTAAAGGAAAGTGTTTAGTGGCTAGTGATTAGTGGTCAGTAAGAGTCATAAAACGGGCAATGAATCGAATCTCTATCGCTCGGAATTTATTATGGGACTTTATCGCCCTCGTTGTCCACTCGCTTGATTCCTACTATGAACCTTAAAGCAGTGGTTAACGGCTAGCAATGACTTCCACAAGGGGTAACCCTACAAAAATTTGGTGAAAGATTGGCTAAATCCAAAAGGGACTTCCCTGCACTCGCCCTTGAAATCAATAGACTAAACAGTTAAGATTAAAGCAATGAATTTCTTAGTGGTTTATTCTCTAAGTATTTAATGCTTACGGGACCGGCACAAGAAACCGTTCTACCACCCCGGTAGGTGCGGTTTCTAACCGCACCGGCACCCAACACTAACCATATGTTTTTGGAAAATAAACCACTTAGCCTAACGTTCTTAGAATTGACACAGGGAAGCACATCCTATACGACTAAAGCCGGGAGGTGAGTTGTGAATCCAAGAATCAGAAACGTACTTGCTGTCATCGCAGGTTTCATAGCAGGCAGCGCCGTAAATATGGGGCTAGTCATGGCAAGTCCCCATATTATCCCACCGCCAGCGGGCGTTGATGTGAACGATATGGAATCCATCAAAGCCTCCATTCATCTCTATGAACTCAAACACTTCATCGTTCCGTTCTTGGCACATGCCCTAGGAACCTTGGTAGGCGCCTACGTCGCCGTAATTATATCCGCCAGTTACAAGCTGATGGTGGGATTGGTGATTGGCGTTCTATTCCTATTGGGTGGTCTTTCCGTTGCATTCATGTTGCCGTCTCCCGTCTGGTTTATCGTCGTGGACTTAGTCGGAGCCTACGTCCCGATGGCGTGGATTGGCGCAAAATTAACAGGAAAAGTATAAGAGTCATCTCCTCCCGCAGCGAAGTTGAGCGCATTTAACCGGTGTACGTCCAAAGTTTTGAATATCCATAGTGTCGTTTAGTCCATCGGTCTGGATTTGCCAATCTAGACCGAGCGGGGGCGGGGAACGTGCCGAGTAGGGAAGTACAATGCTAATTCCGGCTAATCGGGGGTTTAGATGCCCAGACCGGACGTGCGACGAGCTGTAATACTACGAACCAAACGATGCACTAAACAGTTACGAAAATCCCTTGGACTTATGATCGTAATGCGCTTACTGTTCTTGTGATGCCCCACCTTGATTATTATTTGAACGCCAATTGTCAGCTTCCTTTCGCAACTTCTCCAAATCCGCGGGATTTTTGATATCGACGATATGCGGCGTGATGATAATAACGATTTCGGAGTTTTCCGAAACCTTTTCTGTGCTCTTGAAAATACGCCCGATGAACGGAATATCTCCAAGAATCGGCACCTTGCTCTCGATTTCCTGTTGTTTGGACTTAATCATCCCCCCCACTACAATCTGCTGTCCATCTTCGACATCAATGTATGCGCTGATTGAACTGTCTTCGGTAATAGGCGCGTTAAAATCGGTGAACTCGATGAAATTGCTTGCCTGAATCTGTTCAATATCAAGACCGATGGTACGTTTGCCGTCGGATCCCTCTCGTGATCTCGCAATGTGCGGCGTAATCGTAATGTTTATGCCAACAGGCGGAGTAATGAAGTCGTAGTTGAATAAAGGTTGATTCACGCCCTCCCCGAGAAGGCTGGTCGTATCCACGCTCTGCAAGTATGGAATCGTACGTCCACGACTCCACGTGGCTTGCTGGTTATCGCGAGTCAGCAGCGAAGGAGTTGACAATGTCTTCACTTTGTTCTCACGCATAAGCGTGTGAAGCAACCCCATGTACTCCTTCGTTGCAATGCTGTACGTGAATCCGCTAATCTCCTGATCCAATCCTAACTGTGTGTCCACGCTCCCAACCAAGGGATTTCCACTGCGGAGCTGCTCACCAAAAAGCTTGTTCTCCTGTGCCGTTAACTCAATGCCGAGTTTTGTGCTTTCATCTAGTGTTACCTCAAGAATCTGAATGTCAATCCACACCTGCCCGCGTACAAAATCGAGTTGCTCAATCATGGCTTGAACCTGCGGCATATACCGCTGCGCCGTTCTCACAAGGAGCGAATTGGTCTGAATGTCCGCTCCTATTTCGACCTGACCGCGTAGTGAATTGATATCTTTCTGCTCAAGGCGTCCGCCCGACGCAAAGAAACGTCTAAAGCTGAAGTCCGATCCGCCATCTTCTCCTTCACCCCAAATGCTCTCCAGCAGGTCCGCGGTCTCCTCTGCACTGGCGTACTCCAACCGAATCAATCGTGTTATCTCTCTCTGTCCTTCAGGGGTCGGCACATCAAGTTCCTGAATAAACTCCGTAATCAATTCAAAGTTGCGTTGCGTAGCAGTCGTGACAACCACCGCGTTTAGAGTGATGTAAGGTTCCGCTGTCACGTTTCCCGCCAGCGAACCTTCGCTCCGATTTCGCTGGGGCAGGAAAAAAAAGAAACCACTATTATTCGCGCCTTGGTAGACATTGTTGATTATGTTGGACACATTTTCGGCATCCGCGTATTTCAACGAATAGACCTTTGTACCCCATTCCTGATCCGGCATGTTTACATCCAGCCGATTCACAAGATTTTCAATGGTCGTAAAATTCTGTGAGGCGGTCGAAACCAAAAGTGCGTTTAACCGAGAGTCCGGCACGAGGTGTACTTCACCCTGAACACCGACGTTACTATCCTGTGATTGGCGCTGTTCCCGTCGATCCCACCACGGTCTATTCCGGTCTCTGCCGGAAGTTCCCCCTTCAAACAAATCTACCAGATTATCGGAAAGCGTCTGAGCATCCGCGAACTTCAGGAAAAAGATCCGGACCTCCTCTTGTGGGTCGGCTTGATCGAGTTCCTTTATGAGTTTTTCTATCAACGGAATATTCCGCGGGTCCGTAGAAACAACCACGGCATTTAGGCGGTCATTGGATGAGATGTTTACAGTTCCGATAATGCCTTGATATTCCTGTCCACGTCGTTCTCGCTGTACCTCTCGCTTGCGTCGATCCCATTCGCGCTGTTGCCACCATTGCGCCCCGCCACCAGGCCGCCTGCCCGCGCTCTGTCCGGTAATTACCTCCTCAAGCGTCTGTGCGACATCTTCGGCTATTGCGAGGTTCAATCGGAATACCCTTATTTCCGTCTGAATACTGGGCGCTGTGTCAAGCTGACGGATGACGTCTTTCAATGCTACCAGATTGGATTCGGAAGCCTTGATAACTAACGAATTCGAACTCTCGTCGGCAGCAATGTAAATTCGTCCCCGGAGCATGTCGATGCCTACACCGTCCTCCTTCGCCTTCTCAAGCATCTTGTGCATGTCTTCAGGCTGCTTGGAAGATCCCATAGTTTTGAGCACATTTGCGATCTGCGTCTCATCTTGGAACACTTGATTTAAGGTTGCTGCAAGCGAGGATGCGGAAGCATTCTCTAGATGGACAATTTCCACCTTGAGCGGCATTTCCGGCGCCTCATCGGCAACCTGTAAGATAGTTGTAATTCGGCGCACGTTGGAAGCGACGTCTGTAATTACCAAGGAATTGCTATTCGAATCAGCGAATATATTCGCCGCTTTGTTCAAGAGTGGTTTGAGAACACCCACCAACTCCGACGCCGCAGCATTTTCCAACTGGATGATATAGGTCTGAATCTCATCACTCATTTCGACAAGGCTCGCGTCCGCAGTAATTCGCTTGACCGGCACCTTCATCTGCACCGCTTTTTCGAAGGTTGTGATAAGCACCGTGTTTCCGTCGCGAATTGTTGTCAGATTATAGGTTGACAAGACGGTTTTGACCTCCTCTAACATCTCTTCCATGGTGACACTTTTGAGGTTCGTCAATGCAAACTTCTTGTCCTTGATTTCATTTTCGGAGGCAACAAATGTCAAGTCGGTTTCTTGGCTCAAAAATCTAATTAGATCTCTGAGGTCCTTGCTAATGAAGTTGAAATCAAACCGTATTGCTTTCCCCGCCTCGTCGCGCTCCGATACACGCATAGCCTTTTCATCATCCTGCGCAAACGTGTTCCTTCCGACAATCGCCAAATTCGCAGCCAGCACAATAAGAAGTAAGAGGGCAGAATAACTAGGTTGCCGCCTGCCAATTTTATAACAATATGTATTCATTATTGGTTATCACACCTCTATCCAAAACTTTGGGGTAGTCATTGAATCTAAGCAACTTGTTCTCCGCAAAGAGAACTCGGTTGCTCCCAACCTACTCGAGATTTATTATAGGATTCGTGCCATCATTGTTAACTCTACACTGACCCTGGTTCCTCCTTCCTCCTCTTTTTTCTCCGATTTATCGTTGACAATCTTAAGGTTTCTGACATACAGCCATTTCGTAGAAACATCAATCAATTCCATTAGCTTTACCACTGTGCCTACCCCGCTTATGAATTTCATATCAACACCGTACAATTCCGGTTGGTATGTCAAAGAAACGCCGGTAAGCCAGTTTTCAAGCTCTTTAATCTGGAGCTCGGTATCATCGACATATTCGGTTAAAGCCATTATCTGTTCTTCGTAGTCAAGAATACCTTCAGTTGATTCACCCGAATCATTCGTCTGAGTTACTTCGTAACGACTAATTAAATCTTCAAATTTCGCAAGCAGAGCGCTATTCTCTCTAAGCCTAACTTGGACACCGGGGGTTTTCTGTCCAAACTCCAGAAACTTGCGCGATGAGCCTTCGTCGACTCGGGAAATCTGATCTGAGAAGAAACCGTGTTTGAATTCAGTTGCCCCATTTAGCTCCGAGGTGATAAACGAGAGAATAAATTCGATCAGTTGTACCCTCAATTCCATCGGAATAATCGCCGGTAGCTGCGCGAAACTTAGAGTATCCTTTATTAATTGATTTTCAGCCTTCGACAAATCTCGGTCCTTGGGCGGAACACTTTCCGAGGAGGAATTGCTATTAGAATCGGCGCTGACAGCAGCTTCGTTCTTCGCCGGTTCGGATTCTTGTGACATCTCATCCTTACTGTCACTGTTGCCCGACTTAGCGGAGTCATAATCTCCCAACCATCCTTCGAACATCGCACGCTCCAACTCACTCTCTTCATCTAGCTGCCCCTGCGGCGGCTCCGCTTTTTGTTCTGCTTGTTCCTTGAGACGCCTAAGTTCATCTTCCAGTCCGTCCATGTAGCTGAACAAAATGAAATTCCGTTTTGCCTGACGAGAGATTTTTTCAGTCTTTTTGCCGGGTGAGGGTTTGATGTTGAGCTGATAATCCGGTTTGAGACCGGATCTTCTTGCCAGTTGTGAAATTCGTTGTGAAATCACTACCCGCGGCTGCTCGCCCTCAAAAATTGATCCTTGAATCGTTTTCAATTCTTCCAGCGTGGCAAAACTGCCGCGCTGGTTCTTATACGCGAAAAGCGTCGCCGCTTTACCTTCCAAGGCAGGATGTATCGCTATCAAATCCCCAACCTGACGGGTTCGGTTGAGAGTTTGTATGTTATGCACTTGCGAGATTTCGTCATACAAAGAGTCCGAAATCAACCGCCCTCGCAAGCCCACCAGTTCACGTAGACTCTCGTCAGTTCGGTTCGCCTGTTTATCCAACAAGACCAATTTCTCCGCCGTTTGAAGTCGCTCACGCTTTTCGGCGATCGTGCTCCCTGTCAACCCTTGCAGAACCGTAGGAAGAACCCTCAGAAGGATGACTATGAGGCCAACCAGTCCAACTATACCTAACAGCGTTTTTTCACGTCTCGTTAACTCTCTCATCGTGCCCACATTTGGTTAATGTCTCAATATACCCGCGTGTGACGTTCAACACCAAAGCATTCAAAGACCGCCATTTCATCTACTGCCACTAACGTTGGGTTCATCTTGAGATTCTACCAACAACCTAGCTTCCGCGTTTGGTGACTGTGGACGTTCTACAGTCGTTTTCTTGGCCGATTGTACTAGCTTGTCTTCTGCATGGTCTTGCATTCCGGCTACTGTGCCGGGGAAACGAGTCTGTGCGAACAACTGCGGAGCATCCGGGGACAGATTACATACGACTTGAGTTTGAAAAAACACCTCTCTTTCACGCTTAACGCTTGTAACGTCCCCTGATTTTATGTTGGTGAACAGTCCCGATTGTCCCATCACTCGAATCATTTCGCTTACATCGCCGTGAGATCTGGCTTCAATATTGAACGTAATCTTCGCCGTGTCAAGTTCATCCAAGCGACTGATTTGGAAGTTGGTCCAAGCAACCTTCGTACGATCAGAAAATCGTAGGCTCAATACGCGCAGAATGTCCAGCACCGACACGCGGGGTGTCAGAAGGTCGGCAGTCGCCAAGTTTTTGGCGAGCCTCTGTTTCGCTCGCGATTCCGATTGTGCGACGTACTGTATCTGTTCGTCTAAAACTGCGTTTTCCATCCGCTGCGATCTGCTAAACGTCACCGCGCCAAGCCCAATGCCCGCTAATAGAACTGCGCCTGCGGCAAAGCTGTATATCAAACGTCTCCTCTGTTCGCTCTGCGTCAACTTGACCTTTTCTTCTCGGGGCAACAAATCTAGAGTAATTGCGTCCGTAGCCGCATTCATGCCCAGCCCCAGCGCAACAGCAAGTGTGCTGCCAACACTGCCAATAGGCGCCGTGTCGATCTTCCCGCCCTGTTTGCTGAAAGCATCTAGCGGATTCCAGTTCTTCGTAGCAATTCCAAGCCGGTTTGCGAAGTAATCTGGCAATCCGGCAACTTGCGCTCCACCGCCACAAATCCAGATTTCGTCCACGTTGACCGACGAGGAGGACTCTAATTCTCGTCGTGCCGCCCCGATTGATTGTTGAACTTGTGTTAGCAACTGTTCGGCCCATTGGTAGGTAGGGATTCGATCTGCCGATTCTTGGTCTAGCCCGCAACGTCCCAGCTTTATCTGCTCGGCAAACTCAAAATCACCGCCAACTTCATCGTGATAGCGAAGTGTTAAATCGTTGCCGCCGATCGAAAAACTTCGAGAAAAGCCAAGCGTCTGCCCTTGAAACAAACATATATCCGTGTTGCCCGCCCCAATATCGACAATCATCGTAGTCTGCTCAGGCGCATTCCCACCAAGGAGAGGCCGTGCTAACGCAGCGGTTGCCATCGCTGACGGAATGATTCCCGTCGGTACCACGTCAATTGATTGTAGATAATCAATGTATCCCTGCACGCTTTCGCGTTTTGCGGCAACTAGCTCTACGGAAATTCCATTTTCCCTGCGGCGAACATCATGGTAGTCGAAAATGGCGTTATCTGCGCTAAAGGGAATCTCGGTTTCACCCTGCATGGATACTAAATTGGACAACTGCTCGTCGCTTGCCGCCGCTGGAAAGTCCGACAATCGACGGGTTGTTACCAACAGTCTGGGAATCGACAATAAGACCGTGTGCTTCCCTCCTTTGACCTCTTGCCACAGTTCTTCAAAAGTGCGTGATATCGTTTCTGCATCTACATCTCCGGCGGCACTCTCACGTGGATAGCTGGCAACACTCGTTCTGATAAGCCGTATCTCCGACGAGCTTAGGGCAAACTGTACTACCTTGACTGTGTTTGTACCGATATCTACAGCTATGACTAGATTTTTCGCCATCTTGACCTGCTTGGTACCAGGGCTAATTCTGTCGCCAATACTTAACTGTGACTGCTTGTCCGGTCCGATCGACTACTCCAGTACATGACGCGATTGCTCGCCCTCGAGCGTCAATCCCGGCTGCTTCGACTAGAAATCCATGTGACCGATACGTAACGAGTCCCGCTATCTGCTGAAATGTGTTTGGGTCGATACCCTCCACATCGAGGAGCTGACCAACATCTGTAAAGGGATTGCCTTCAATTTCATCCTGCGATTGCGCTTGAGTCTGCTGGTTATTTTCGGGTTCGGACTCTCTGCGGGTGATTATCGCCTGGGCTTTGGACTCATCCATCCCGGGCAAGAGCTGCAGAATCTCTAATGAGGCGGTATTGACGTTAATTAGACCGTTTAATAACTCGTCGTCGGTTGTGGAGATTTTGTCAACGATACTTTTGAACTCATTTGCGGTGACAAGATTCACATCCTTGATCGCATCGACATTCTGGAAGTTACCCTGAGTGTTGCGGTGATCGATAATCCGATTGGCAATACCCTCATCAATGCCATCAAGCGTTTGCAATTCATTCGCATCGGCAGTGTTTATGTTCACCATTCCTTCACTATCCTCGCCGCCATCAGTGCGAATCCTGTCTCGAATGCTGTTGAAGGTTTGTTCCGTGATAGCTTTAAGATTGAGAACATCGCCGATATTCCCAATCGAATCACGTTGTTGGATGAGAGAATCTGCCTCACCTTGACTGAAGACAGGTTGATTGTTATTCCCTCGAAGTTGCACCAGTTGCTGCGATTCAGCGTTCTTGATATTGAGGCGTGTTTGGCCGCTCGCATCTGTGTTCGTATCAACCGAATGGACCGTTGTAATCTCAATCAGTCCCGGAATATTCTGTGTTTCAGATTCCTCAATAGTTAGACCTCCAACACTTGGCTGTTGCCTGCCGTAGAGAAGCGTTGTGGTCATCCCCGGGACCTTCGCGAGGTCGCGCACAGTTCGGAAAGGGCGGCTAGCGACGATTGAATCGGCAAGCGATTGATTGGGAGATTGAACATTCTCATAACCGATTGAATCCAAGAGTCTCTGAATTGTGTCTACCTCGACAGTATTGACATTCATCTTCGAACTTTCGTCGATAATATTCACCTGATAGGTGAGCAAAGCCCCGTCAGTTATACCATCTTCAATGCTACCCTCCACGGTAGACGCCCAGTCTTCTCCAAGCGAATCAAACGGTGTTCTATCCCCACGAAGCACCGCAATCGTATGCTCGAATCCCGCCTTCGCGGCAAAGTTGTATTTCGTTCGATCTGTAAAGTTGGCCTGAACACGACGTTCAAGATAAATGGAGTGGAGCAACTGTGTTGCCAACACGGAAAGAATCGTCAAAATCCAGAGCGTGGCGACGAGAGAAAGACCGCGTTCATTTGATGAACGGCGCATCTTCCTTAACATGCTTGGAGTGGGACGGGAAAGGCAAAGCATGGCACGTAACCTGTCTTCCGCGGTATTGCTTCAACCGCTTGATGTTCCTCCGGGCTGTCCGCCGGCACCTTGCCCTCCGAAATTGGCGCTCATAGGTAGATAAATCATTGTCGACTGAGTCATCGTGTTATGTCCCGGATTCTGACCTACCCGACTATTGTTCTCCGCCAGCACCGCGATTAGAATCTGAACAGCTTTTGGAATGGCATTGGTGTCTTCCCACGACTCGTACCAATCTTCGCCATCCGAGTATTTGAGATCGAATGATGAAATGCGATCTATTATTTGGACAATCTCGACATGAATAGGGTCCCCGTTTTCGTCCTCTGTGGGAATTGTTCCAGAATTGAAAAGAGAAGCGACAACCGTCTCCGGGTCAATAGAGTTCGTTGCAACCCGCGAGAGAACAAGATTATCACTGCCCTCTCCGATGGTCAAATCGGTCCGCTGGCTCGCAGATTCGGCTTCTGATTGCGCCAAATCGGGACCAACATAGTAAGCGACACGCTGTACATCACTTATCGGCACTGATTCCTCGCTCTGACCAGTTTCCAATCCCTGGTTCAGTTGCTCGAGGAAAGGATCCGGATCGGTGTGCAGAAGCGTGACAAAGCTAATGATGTCTCTATCGCCTGATTCGTCCCGATTATCCTGCGAAATGAGAACGAGTGAATCATCCTGTTGCACCGCATAGATATTACTCAAATCCTTACTCAGAAAATCCAATGCGACCCGACATTTTTGCGCCATAACCATCCGAGTTTCGGAATTGCGGTAAACATCTACCGAAGCATCGAACACCTTGTAGGCAACCCCGCCCACAATGACTAGAACGGTTACACCTATCAACAGTTCTATAAGCGTGAACCCGCGTTCCGCCGTGTTGAGTCTTGCACCGATATGCGGGTTAGCCAGCTTTCCTGTTACCGTTTTCCGTGTGCTCATTCTCTCTTCTCTAAGCCTGTGGCCCCCCGCTCTGTCCCTGTGCCTGATTTGTCCGATCCGCCATATAGGTACTCATGGATATCGACTTCTCTTTCCCTTGTTCCTGCCACGTGATGGTAACGGTAATGCGCCGTAAATTCTGAATTTCATCTGACGTTACGTCTTGAACGCTAGAGTGCCAACGAAAACGCGAATTTTCTCCAAACTCCCCATCGCTCTCTCCAATATCCGGGTAACCACCCAACTCAATTTCCGCCATGCGAAATTTAAGCAGGTACACCGCCGTAGTCTGATTCTCCGACAGAGCCTGCCCGTGGGCGGCATTCCTAAAGGAATACATCAGCACCGGCAAGGCTATCGACAAGACAGTTAAGGTCACCAAGATTTCCACGAGCGTGAAACCATCTTCGCGCGCCGTGTTTTGGCGAGGTTTTGATGAAACTCTAGTCGGAGATCGCAACTGCATGGGCATACCCTTCAATTCATGCCTTAATTGCTTGGGCTTAACACGCCTAACGCCTCGCTTTCTTCGGCGCCGACATCCTGAATACGCACACGGGCGCTGGCTGCTTCGACACTGATAGATACAACATTTGCGTCTTGGTCCTGAATGTACAAAATTAATTCCTCGGAAGAACCTGTTGGCGAAAAATAGATATAATCAATGCCGGAATGAATATGCCTTGTTTGGGAATTGTGATTGATAACCATTTGTGACAAGCTGATGTTGTGATTCGGTTTCTGAGGAATACCAAGAATCATACTTGTGCGCGAAACGGCGGGCTGGCTCAATTCGGACGATCGGACCTCAGTTTGATTGATAGCGTTTGATCCGTTTGCACCTAGCGACGCGGCAAGATCCGACACGACGAAAGTTTCACTTGAAGCCAACCAATAGCGGTTTTGATCGAGATCGAAGACAACGAGGTAGGTAGTTCCTTCCGTGATTGCAATGTCCCGCGCAAAGTGTAGCATGTCTCGGATCGCTGAAGCGGAAGATTTTAACCGGGTAGAACCGGCGAATCCTCGAAGAGATGGCATCGTAGCCGAAGACAGTATCACAATCAACGTGAGAACTAGCATGACTTCAATGAGAGTGAATCCTGTCTCCAAATTAAAATGCTTCAAGCGTCTGGTCGGGTTCATGAGTGCATAAAGAGAAAATCGAAATTATCTTTAATTTACTCGGCTAGCTCAATCCAATTTGTGATATCAGCGTTGAAAGGCGGGTCGCCCCCCTCTTTGCCATCCTTGCCCAAGGAATATAAGTCGTAATCGTATCCCTGATGATTACCGGGATACCGGTAGATGTATTCGTTTCCCCAGGGGTCCTGGAACTTGGGTTTTGATACATACGGTCCCCTCCAACTTCCCGATACGAGACTGGAGTCTTGCCATAGCGCACGTAAGCCCTGCTCCGAGGTCGGATAATCCCCTACATCAATTGAATAGCGTTGTAGTGCACCTTCAAACACTTGAATCTCGCTCTGGGCAGTTTTTAGTTTCGCGTCATCAACAACACCGCGAAACTGCGGAATAACAAGCGCCGCCAAGAGCCCTATTATCACCATCACAATCGTAAGTTCAATGAGCGTCATCCCCGATTCGCCCATTTTTATCTGCATCGTCATTTGTCTCTCCTTATTGAACCGTTTTCGACCATTTTCACCCGGCTAGCGATGTACTTGCCCTAAACACCGGAAGTATTATTGCTACCGCGATTAGTCCGACAATTACTCCCATAATCAAAATCACAAGCGGTACGATTGCGCTCGTTAACCGCTGTAAAGTTTGTTGTACCTCCAAGTCATAGTAATCAGCAAGCTTAGCTAACATTTGCTCCGGATTACCCGACTCGTCTCCGATTCCGACCATATGAACGACTAACGGCGGAAAAACAGCGCTTTCCTGCAGTTCTCTCGCCAAAGTCGATCCCTGCTCAATCTCCGTTTCCGCCTGGGCAATCGCGTTGCTATAGACCATATTCCCAATCGTGCCCTTGACTACTCGGAGCGCGGGTAGTAGCAGCACGCCGTTCTCAAGTAACGTTGACATCGTTCGCGTGAAGCGCACGAGCGCAAAGTTGCTGAAAACGCCTCTCAATAGCGGAAGCTTAAGTTTCACGATGTCGAAAATAAGTTTTCCGCCTTCGGTGCGGGAATATTGTAGAACCCCGAAAATAGTGGCAGTTCCCCCAATTGCCAGCCCCCACCAATAGCTCTTTACAAAATCAACGGAACCTATCAGAAATTGTGTTGGCAAGGGTAAATCAACACCTAGATCAGCGAACATATCGGCAAATCTCGGAATGACAACCGACACCATGAAAACTATTACGCCTAGACTAAAGGTGAAAAGAATTGCCGGATACAAAAGAGCGGAGATTACCTCAGCCTTAAGCAGCCGCTGTCGTTCCGAGAATTTTGCGAGCCGCTCTAGTACCACACCGAGCACTGCCCCTGACTCACCGGCCCTAACCATATTGACATACAACTCCGGAAAAACCTTCGGGTGTTGACTTAGGGCGTCATGAAATGTAGAACCGTGTTCAATGTCGTATTTAATCTGGTCGACAATCTGTCGAAATCCCGGATGTTCAATCTGTTCGAGCGTAACCGCCAAAGCGCGCGGAAGAGTGATGTGGGCATTGATCAGTGTTGCCATCTGATAGGTGAAAAATTCCACATCCTTTGATTTCACACGAGAGGCAAACAGGGGAATCCGAAACCGTTCAACCTCTGTCTCGTCAATACTGTCTTCGACGATGTTCAGAGGCCAATAGCCCATCGATTTTAGTTGATACACAAGCTCCGCTCTGGAACTCGCATCTTGTACGCTCTTGACTGTCCCGCCGGTGTTTGTAAGAGCTTCGTAGCGAAATCTGGGCATCGTTAGGTTTTGTCCCTAAATGTTTTAGGCTTAACGTGGTTATTGAAGAAATCAACAAACCTATGATTTCTCGGCGAGTGTTTCAGTTCCTGAATCTACGTTCACATGCGATTGCGAGTACACGAAGAGTCATAGAAGCATAGCTGTGGATATTATACAATTTGTCCAACACCGGATTCGCTAGATTCGTCCTCCTGCGTAAGCCGAATTATTTCATCTATGGTGGTATGTCCGGCAACAACCTTTCTCCACCCGTCCTCGCGAAGGGTTTTCATTCCATCTTTAATTGCAGTACGACGAAGTTGACTCGTTGACGTGTGTTGCAATGTCATCGTTCGAAGCTCCTCACTCATGACCAGAACTTCAAATATGCCGATGCGCCCCCTATATCCCCTTTCTCGGCACTCCCTGCAACCTACGGCTTGTGGAATTAAAAGATTTGAATCAATCTCGTGGGCGTGAGCACCGAAGAATTCCTTTAATTGCTGCTCTGCGGGATGATACATCTCACAACAGTTCTGGCAGACTCTTCGAGCGAGGCGCTGTGCTATTACCCCCTCTATGGTCGAAGCCACCAAATACGGTTCAACCTGCATATCGATAAGTCGTGTTATAGCGCCTGGTGCGTCATTTGTGTGCAGTGTGCTGAAGACCAAATGGCCAGTCAATGATGTATGAATTGCCATCTCGGCAGTTTCATAGTCGCGAATCTCGCCGACTAAGACCTTGTCCGGATCTTGTCGTAGGATATGTCTCAATCCCGCCGCAAACGTCACGTCAATATCCGGGTTGACCTGAATTTGATTGATACCTTCAAGTTCATATTCAACCGGTTCTTCGATAGTGATAATCTTCACTTCCGGCGTATTTATTTTCTTCAGACAGGCGTACAGCGTTGTCGTTTTGCCGCTACCGGTTGGTCCCGTCGCTAGAATGATGCCGTGCGGCTTTCGAATTAACCGTTCAAAATGCGACAGATTATCCGCGGCTAACCCAAGTTCTTCCAGTCCGAATGAAATCGATTGTCGGTCTAAAATCCGTAAGACAAGGCTTTCCCCCTGCGACGTGGCAACCGTTGGCACCGTCGAAACACGCAAATCTATCTGTCGGTTTCCCACACTTCCGACCGTGACTCCAATTTTCCCATCCTGCGGTCGACGCCGCTCCGCAACGTTCATTCCAGCCATAATCTTGACACGCGAAGTAATCGCCGATTGTAGGTGTGGAGGAGGCTGTGGCTGGTCTTCCAGAACACCGTCGATTCGAAAACGAATCTTTAATTCACCGGGAAACGGCTCAATGTGGATATCGCTCGCGTTCAATCGCACGGCATCAATTATCATCTGATCGACTGCATGTACAACGGTCGGATCTTGGCTGAGATCCTTCTCATCAATGCCGAAATCATCAATTGTTTCACGCTGAAGAGTTGAAACCGCGCCGACAGGACCTCTGATTCCCTCGCTAAGTATGGCCCCCGCCGTTTTCCCATAAATGCGGATGATGGCAGCTTCCACATCATCTTCCCCGGCCAGCACCGGCTCAATCTCACACTCGGTCACGAGGCGAATCTCGTCAATCAGCATGACATCTAGCACATCTGCCATCGCCACGGTGAGCGTCTTGCCATCAAAATGAATCGGAACAATCCTGTTTTTGTACGCGAATCCGGCAGGCATCTTCCGCGTCGTCTCAAGATCTGGTTCGATGTTCTCTAAACGAACACATGACACGCCGCATTCCATTCCCTTTTTGGCGAACGCAACTGTATCCGGCGCAACATGGTTTAAGAGCGCTTCTTCTGCGGAAAGGCCGGCCGAACGAATATCCTCTAGAATCCGTTGATGATCAGTTTTAGAAATGAGTTGACCATCAAGCATCATCTCTATTAATGCTATATCGGGAGTGGTTTCCAATTTCCGTATCTCCTCGGAACTGGCGAATCTGAAATGCAGCTATTATTCGTTCACTTGGGATCACATCATTTAGACGCAACTGGAAAAGTGAGGTTTAGAAGACACGCTCCAGCTTGCTTGGGCTGAAGGTAGACAGTGTGGGATACTCTTAATATTGAATAAAACGCGCTCCTACATGGCACAATTCAGACGCCGGGACGGGATTACCAAACGCCGTCCGCGAACTGATGTAGTCAACATTAGACATCTTTCCAAAAAAGTCCGGGAACCCAATGGCATCTGCGTTTGTTCTAATTGACTCGGAAATGACATTAATGGTCAGAACTCCGATGGTACCCGAGTTCTGTGTTTCACATTGAGTTATATTTCACGTCGCTAGAAATTGCGTTTTTAAGTGTCCAAGCCTCCATCTTAGGAACCTCCTAACTCTCCGATGGACTCTCTATCGGGATTTACTATCGCCTTCACTTGGAGATCCCTATCGCGGGGGATTTGCCATGAGATCTCTATCGTCCTCGTTATTCACTAGGTTGATCGTTCAGTTGATTGCTCATTATCCATTCGCTTGATGATATGCTCAAAAGCCGTGAATGGGATTGACGGAGCGCGTGACGGCAAGCAGACCCCGGGTCTCGTTTACAGTGACGCCGTCGAAATTAGAGCGGATTTTTTCAACTAGCTCTGAAATTGCGCTTGAAGCCTTACCGGGCGTGGCTTGAAGCCGTGTGCGACACACTTCGCTAAAGTCCGCTAAAGTCCGCGCACATATTTCACCCCATTTTTTGAGTAGGCTTGGATAGCGGGTTAGAAAGTAATGATGCGTCTATAAATTTGCCGCGCTCAATATGTTTCCACATCCGGTCATCTCTTGTCTCAATGAATGCTTGGATCCCAAGGGAAACGCATCTAATTATACATGATGTCTCATGGTGGAAGAATGTACGATTAATGTTGAGTTTCACTCTAATCTTGGCACGTTCAGGCAAAGTGGATACTTGAAAACTCCTCTAGGATCAGCGATTATTAACAGAATCCCGTTCAACCCAACCTACGAACCCTATGAAAATCATCACAAATTTAACCTGATTCTCTTTTTTGTCGAGTGGAAAATTTAGATGCGTTTCCCCTAGCTTGGATTCCCGTTTTTCGGAGCGTTGATTTAAGCGGCTTGTTAGCATTTTCTGAAATGGAGAATTCCTTTGCCGGAGCGGGTTCTCAGGAATCGTAATGCTAACAAAATGCTAACAGAAAAAAGTTCCGCCGTCATGACGGCGGGTCTGTTACAATATACCACACACACATTAAGTTGTCAATCTACACTTTGCGTTGGGTATTATTGCGCTTTCTTTTCCAGTGATAATTGGTTCTAATAGGACTTACGTAGCACCAGCAGTCGGGAATCGGAGTTCCCTCATACAAGGGTCGCGACCTGGAGATCGCTCCTACAGAAGATGCAATTTCTGACAGCGCGGAATATAACATTCAAAGAGCTATTTTGGAAAGACGTCTATTTCATCTCTACGCTTGGGCATAAACCTCTGATGCCGCACGCGCGCCGGCGCCAGCTTCGAGGTCATGACCTGCCTCAGCAAGGAGTTTCTCCAAAGCGCTCAAGACCAGTAAAACGTTCCTTTGCGTCGAAGACTCGCCCATTAAGCCGATTCTCCACGCTTTGCCTTTGAATATTCCTAAACCGCCGCCAATTTCGATACCGAATTCTTCAATCAAGCGATTTCGAATTCCCAAATCATCAATGCCGTCAGGGATATTGATGGTCGTTAGCATGGGAGCCCGAACGCCCTCTTGTACAATGGGTTTGAGACCTATCGCCGTTGCCCCGGCGATGAGCGCCGCGGCGTTACGCTCGTGACGTTTGTATCGTACTTCCAGACCTTCCTCTAGCACTACGCGGAGCGACTCATGTAACGCATAAATCATAGACATGGAAACTGTGTGGTGATAATTTCTCACTTCGCCGCTCCAGTAGGCTTCAAGCAATGTCATATCGAGATAGAAACTCTGCACCTTACTGGCTCGATTGTGAATCGCCTCAACCGCTCTATCGCTAAAGCTGATGGGTGCAAGTCCCGGTGGCCCCCCAAGGCACTTCTGAGTCCCGCTGTATGCAATATCAATCCCGCGACGGTCCAAATCCACCGGTTGTCCACCCAAGGAGGTAACGCAATCCGTGAGGAACAACGCGCCGCTATCACTTACGACTTGACTGATGTCATCAAGCGGTTGAAGAACCCCGGTGGACGTCTCTGCGTGGATGATGGCAACTAACTTCGGATTGGCGCTTTCTACCGCGTCAGCCACGTCTCCCGCCGAAATAGCCGAACCCCAAGGCGCTTCTACAGCGGTCACTACGCCACCACACCGTTGAACAATGTCTGCTATCCGCCCACCAAAATAACCGTTAATGCCTACCACAACCGAGTCGCCCGGTTCAATCACGTTGCAGAGCGCGGCTTCCATCCCGGCGGTACCAGTCCCGGAAACCGGCAGTGTGAGTTTGTTCTCGGTGCCAAACACCTGACGAAGAAGATTAACGGTTTCATCCAATATTTGGATGAATTCCCCATCAAGGTATCCCAACATGGGAGTGGTCATTGCTTTCAGTACCCGCGAATTTGCATCGCTCGGACCGGGTCCAAGAAGCACGCGAGGTGATGCTTTCAACTCATCATATAACTGTGTCATTTTACCTCCATAATCCCGCCGAAATGTTATGGAATAGAGTGGACCGCCCCTATTCCGATCTTCCACTCTACAAACATCCTAATCCAAGTCTACACGAAAGTTCGTACGCTATATTCCGAGCATCCCGGATATTGTCAGGCGTGCTCTAGCGTACCGCTCCTCGCAATTCCCGAATCGTCTCTCTTGGATTCTCACTATTGAAAATGGCCGTGCCTGCAACCAAAACCGTTGCGCCGCGATCTACGACCAGTGGCGCTGTTTCTAAATTTATGCCCCCGTCCACCTCAATCAAGACATCATTATCCGATTCTAAAATTTTCTCGCGCAAATTATCAATCTTATCCAGAGTGCTCATGATGAACTTTTGCCCTCCAAACCCGGGTTCTACACTCATTGGCAATACAAGATCCACATCTGCAAGGTACGGAAATAGAGCCGAAATTGGAGTCTTTGGTCTGAGGGCAATTCCGGCTTTGATTCCCCGAGCCTTAATTAAATCTATTGCATCTTCGGCCGAGTCTTCAATTTCAATGTGAAAAGTAATAAAATCCGCGCCGGCGTCCGCAAAATCGTTAATATAGTGCTGGGGATGGGCAATCATAAGATGCACATCGAAAGGACAATCCGTATAGCGCTTGATTGATTTTATTAACTGGGGCCCCATGGTTAGGTTAGGCACAAAATGACCATCCATCACGTCAAAGTGGATGAGATCTGCCCCGGCTTCCACAACGCGACAGACTTCATCGGCAAGACGACCAAAATCAGACGCAAGGACCGATGGCGCAATTTTAACTTCCCGACCCAACACTAAAACTCCTTCTTCTGAACCTCTACGCCGTCCTCGTAGACAGTCATCGTCGCTTCGCCAAAAACGCGGAGTGGTGGTCGCTCGATTAACGCCCCCGGCTCATAATGACTATCAACAACGGTAAGAATATTACGTTCGTCTTCGACAACAAGTCGCACATGCCTCGGCGGCCCACGGTCCTTTGAAACACGATATCGAATCGAAATGAGACGGCCTCTATCGGTTTGAGTCTTTACGGAACCGCTGATTTCAAGCGATACGACCTGACCAACATGCACCAGCTCTCCGGCGACCGGAAAATGACTAATTATTGAACCTTGCGGTATTTCGGGCGCGGACTTATAGCTTTCGTCCCCAATCTCCAATCCTCCAGACTTTAACATGGACCGCACTTCGTCAATCGGTTCTCCACGCAAATCCGGCATCAATAACACTCTGGATCGTTTTCCAAGGCTTAACAACAGGTGAACCGCCGCCCCCTGTTGGTGCATGGTCCCGCTTAAGGGGGTTTGAGCAATTACCGCGCCCGCCACTGCATATTCATCGGAGTGCACTTCTGCAACACGACCACGACGAAGCCCGGCTTCCCGCAATATCTTTTCTACCGCATTTAACGATTTACCCGTCGTGTCTGGCACCTCCACCATCTGATCGCCGATACTCAGCGTAAGCTGTACCGGCTTGTTTCGCTTGACTTTGAAGTCTGCCGGAGGTGATTGTTCGAGGACAAAACCCTTCGGAATGTCAGAGCTAGCCTTTGTCTCAATGTCATCAGCTACCAGTAAACCCGCGTTATACAGTAATGTAACCGCTTGATCGTAGCTCTCACCTACCATATCTGGAACTTCAACATCCTCTGAACGCACGGACCAAGGAATAACTAGGAACACCACCGCCAGTCCAACAATCGCGATTGTAGCCAAATACAGAACAGCAAATCTGATTATGGCAGCTAAAGTAGAGTTCATGGTTGGTTTGTCAGTGCCAAGTTAACTGTTCTCGTAATTGTTTAGTCCATCGGTCTGGATTTGCCAATCCAGACCAAGCGGGGCAGGGAATGTGCTGAGTAGGGAAGTACAATGCTAATTCCGGCTAATCGGGGGCTTACATGCCCAGACCGGACGTGCGACGAACTGTAATACTACGAACCAAACGATGCACTAAATGGTTCTTTCGCCAAAAATTTATGCGCAGGCCTTGCGTTTTTGGAATCAGTGCGGTTAGAAAGGGATCTCTATCAGGAATTACTATCGCACTCCTTGTTCAGTCGTTTGATCGTTCGTTATTCACTCAGTTGATCGCACCTACCGGGGTTATTGTAGAGGATCAAGTGATGCCATATACACTTAAGCGAATGAACCACTAAACAGTTAACTGTTCTAAAATTGTTACACAAAGCGCGCACCTGTTTTCACTCGATACCCGTTAATGAATTCGTTGGCATCCATAATCTGCTTGTTGGCGGGCTGTACTCTCGTTACTCGCACAATCCCCGTGCTCGTCCCGACAGCCAATTCGCGTTGTGGTGTAACAGCAATGTAGCCCGGCGGCACATTTCTTTTTGGGGCATCGACCACTACATGACACTCCAGAATCTTCAGACGGAGTTCTCCATTTAAAAATGTATACGCTCCGGGCCAAATCGCAGTACCGCGTACCAGATTGCAAATCTGAATCGCTGAGACTTCCCAATCGATTTGCCCGCTTTCTTTGGTTAGTTTGGGGGCATGTGTGGCTTGGTCGTGATTCTGTGGAGTGTGCGGCGGCGGGGCGTTTTTAGGACTTGCTTCCAGTACCTCAACCAACAAGGTTGCCGCAGTAGATGCTAATCGGTCGGAGAGCGTCGCGGCGTTATCCTCCGGGGCAACGCTGACACGCCGTTGAAGGATGATATCGCCCGTGTCCTCAGTCTCGTCAAGAAGCATGATTGTAACGCCGGTTTCCTCTTCGCCATTGATTAAAGCCCACTGAATTGGAGCTGCACCACGATACTTGGGCAACAAAGAGGGATGGACATTTATACAACCGCAAGGAGGCAAATCTAACACCGTCTTGGGAATTATCTGGCCAAAGGCGACCACCACGATTGCCTCCGGCTGGAGTTCTCTAAGCGTACGAATGAAGTCGGGTTTCCTTACCCTTTCAGGTTGGTAGACCTGCAGGTTATACCGTGAAGCTGCGATCTTAACGGGTGACGGTACCAACTTTTTGCCTCTACCAGATGGTCGGTCAGGCTGTGTGACCACGCCCATGATGTCGAAATTCTGCGCTATCAGCGCTTGAAGACTGGGAACTGAAAACTCGCTCGTGCCCATAAAAACAATTCGCATTAAACGATACTGTCAAGCAAATGAAGCCCTTTTCAACTGCATGGATTCATTTGCTCGCTTCTTTTGCCTCCTCTTCCTCAAGCAGTATCTGATCTTCCGGCTTCAGTAGATCGATAAAGAGTATTCCATTAAGATGGTCAATTTCGTGTTGCAGAACCCTAGCCATCAAATGGTTTCCGCTCAATTCTGTCTCTTCCCCGTTAGGAAGCATAGCGTGGACGGTCACCGAACCGGCGCGTCGAACTATACCTCGAAGTCCGGGTAAACTTAAACACCCTTCCTCGGCTAGTTCCTCCCCATTCGCCTCCGTTATCAAAGGGTTTATCAACGCAACTGGTGGATAGTCCGGAAAATGCGGAGAAATGTCGGCAACAATTATCTGCTTGAGCACCCCAATCTGCGGTGCGGCGAGACCGATTCCGCAGGCGGCAGCCATTGTTTCAAACATATCCTCAATGAGTCGCAGTATATTGTCATCAACGTACGTAACCGGCTCGGCTTTTTGTCGAAGTATAGGGATGTCACCGGTTTTAATCTCTAATACCGCCATGTATCAATCGTAAATCTGCTACTAGAAAGTTAACATCATCCTATCAAAGCTTCTTCAGGAGAAAATAATCGGACAAATCGTTACAGAACGTCTACGCTAAGAGCCTGCTTGAATAATCGGTAGCAAAGTCATTTTTAGTCATTTGTGGGAAGTTTCGTGATGTATTTAGTGTTGACTGCTACATACGTGTGGGATCTCTATCGCACTCACTATCCGTTCGCTTGATCCCCGCTGGGGCTGTTAGAGGCTGGTGCGCAGTGCGCACCCTACAAATGTACTTTTCAAACAAGCCCTAATGGGCTTGCCATTCACCCAATCAAAACCGAATCTGAACAACGGGGAATACAAAACTTGATGTCTCTTCAACATTCCATCCGGCATTACCAACCTTTCGTTGCGGCAGTTCAGGAGTGGGACCAGATGGAATTAACTGCTCTGACGAGTCTGTATGACGAGTATGCAGCCAATCCCAAAAGCCAATGAAGAGTGCGAAGGAAGCTGCAGAAGCACCTATAACCCCAAAATGCGTGCTTGAGAGTTCAGGCGCAATCTCATTCTGTCGGACCATCTCAACACCTCGGACCACAAGAAAACTATGGATGGCGGTAAACGGTAGCGAGACAAGGGTAATAATCTCAAATCGGCGTAGTGCACTCTCGTGGTAATGTTCCTCATGCTTTCCCCGTTGGACGGGTCGCTTGCCTTCCGAAGATCCGCGGTACTGGGCGACGACGCTCATCGGTATTATAAAGCAACACATGAGGAAGCCGCACGCCAGATTAATCGTTACTCTGTTTCGAAGTGTCATCATCCCCTCGAGTTCGGAGTAGGTGGATTATCAACATGCCTGCCCCAACGCAAATGCAAATATCCGCGACGTTAAACGTTGGCCACCATAGCCCCGCCTTTTGAATTCCTATTTGTATGAAATCGACAACCTCGCCGAGGCGAAGTCGATCAACGAAATTTCCTAACGCTCCACCCAGAAGAAACCCGAGCGCAATTCTCATCCAAAGATTGGTCTGAAACTGGCGGTAGTAAAAGAAAATGAAACCAATAGCGACAATTGTAATTACGATTAGCAGTGCATTCTGCCCCGGCATTATTCCAAAAGCGGCGCCACTGTTTCTATCATGCCTCAGATTAAATATTCCATCAATAATGACGTACCAACTCCCTCGTCTGATGTTTTGCTCAACAATCCACTTTGTCAGCTGATCGAGCGCAAAACTAGGCACCGCTACTAGGATAAGAGGGAAAAGTGACCGAAACTTAGGTGGTAGCATTGAGGTTTCCGTCTTTCCATCGCACAAAAATAGACAACAAATAAATGAAAGATTTACTTCGCCGGGACAGCGCGAATTCGTTACCGGACTGAACACTTCTGAAGCCTAGTGCTTCGTGTGGAATCACCTGCGGTTGTCGAACTGTTCTTTGGGACAAATTCTTCGTACCTTCCGCTATTCCAATACTCTTCGCAACAATCCCGAAAGGATGTTCAGAAAAACAATCAAAATTATGGGGGAGATATCGATTCCGAAATTCCGGGTCATTGGCGCCAATATACTGCGTAAAGGTGCTAATAACGGATCTACGAGCGTATTGGTTGTCCAATAAATCCTTCGCACTGTCATGTTTCGAATTCCACCGATAAACCATGACAGCACCGCATTCACTAAGACAATCCCGATGTAAATGCGGATTGCTAAGAGGACAATCGGAATCAGCATATTCCCCATCCTTAGAGTCTGGTTGTGTTCCTCATGAATTTGCAAGTTCTTCGGCGCGGCGCCGTGCAGCCATTATCGCCTCGGTCATCGCCGCACGTAGACCTCCACGTTCCAGCTCATGCAATCCAGCCGCAGTTGTCCCGGCCGGAGTTGTTACAAGGTTCTTGAGAACAGCGGGGTGTGCGCCTGATTCGTCCAACACTTTGCTAGCACCGAAAACGGTGTGCACGGCAAGCTGATAAGCATCCTCGCGTGTCAGCCCTATATGGACTCCGGCATCGGCGAATGCTTCAATAAACAGAAATACAAAAGCGGGACCACTGCCGCTGAGCGCTGTTACGGCATCAAGGATTTTTTCCTCACGCACCATTGAACTTCCCAGCGCATTGAACAGCGTTTCAGTGATCGAAACGTGCTCATCTGAAGCCGTGCCGCCTCTCGCGATTACACTAATTGCCGACTTGGCGGCAACCGCTAGATTCGGCATTACACGTATAACAGAGGTGGGCGAAGAAAAATAGGATTCAAACGTTGTGGTCGGCACGCCCGCGGCAATCGAAAGTAACCATTGTGACGAAGGTTGGAGAACAGTAGCAATTTCAGGCAGAATTGTCGACACATTGCCCGGTTTCGCCGCGTAAAGCACGCAGTTGACATTTTCCACGAGATTCGAAATACTCTCCGATTTGTTGACATGCAACTCGGCGCACAGAGAATCAACCCTTTCCTCTATGATGTCGCTGACCCAAATCTGATCGCTACCGAGCAAATCATCGGCGATTCCGCGAAGAATCGCCTCTCCCATGCCCCCGACGCCAATGATTCCCAATCGAAAGTCTCTGTTCAATGCCTACTCTCCCGCGCATCTAGGTGCGCTCGCCAAAGATGGCGGAACCGATTCTGACCATGTTTGCCCCTTCTTCAATCGCAACCTCAAAGTCGTTGGTCATTCCCATCGAAAGATATTCCATCGCGACATTTGGATATCCCTGGCTGTCGATTTTTTCCTTGAGACTTCTAAGCAACGTAAACGACGGACGAACCTCCTCCGGGTCGGGCACAAATTCTCCGACGGTCATAAGTCCCCTTATTCGAACATGCGAAAACTCCAGAGCGGATTCCATGAAACTCAGCACTTCATTGGGTTGCAGACCGTACTTACTTTCTTCACCGGAGGTGTTGACTTCAATCAATGTGTCTGTCCGACGATTCAACCGACAAGACTGGCGCTCAATTTCGGCGAGAAGTCGAAAGCTGTCTACGGAATGAATCAAATCAAATATCTGCAACGCCTGTTTAACCTTGTTGGTTTGCAGATGTCCGACGAGATGCCAGTTTACAGGGCGATCAACCTGAGAACGCTTGCCCTTTGCCTCTTGTACACGATTCTCGCCTATATCGGTAACCCCCGCGTCAATGGCTTCCACAATCAGGTTCACAGGTTTGGTTTTGGAAATGGCTATGAGCTTTATCGAACCTGGATTCCGCCCGACACGTTGTGCAGTTGATGCAATTCGATCCTGAACGCTCTGCAGATTTTCTCGAACAGAGATAAATTGGCGGCTGTCCATCGGACATTTCGTTGAAAGGAGGGCAATCGACGGATTATGGATTTAGTGGATTTCCTGCAAAAATACTATCACACTTGTAGAGACGATTGCAAGTACAAACTCGACGCTAGCGCGACTAACTCCCGATGCATTTTTATTGACCTAAAAATGTAAAATCGTTAAAATGACCCTGTATGCCGCCAACGATCTTAGAACCTGTTTTAAAGAAGGACGAATCCAAGACGGGATTACCCAACTCTTGGCGAGTTAAGAATCGAATGAAGACTGAATCGGAAGGGGGCGCTGCTTGCCAGCACAACAGATATACCTATTTGTCCTGCTCGGCGTGATTCACATTGGTGCGGCATTTTGGGTGTACAATGATGTAAAGCGACGGGGACAGTCACTATTTTGGGTTCTCGGAACGGTTCTTATGCCAGAGGCGTTCTTCCCGATATACTTCTGGCGAATTGAACCCAAATTGATCTGGTACTGCCCGTCATGTAACCGCGAAAATGCCGATTTGTCTCGCAGATGCGGACATTGCGAACGACTTTATACCAGAGAGGAAACTTTATTACGGTTGCATGGATATCCTGAACCGTCGGATGCCGTGGTTATTTCTTTGACTACCCTCCTGGTTCATAGGTTCACTCTCTATCTCATATTTCTGATTAGAGACGGTTCTGCCTTACTTAGTGAAGTAGTTGATATCACAACGCTCTCACCTTTTCAACTATGGACCATTGAGCTCATTGCGGCAAATGCGCTCATTTGGTTGTGTTTCCACTGTGTCACTGCCCGATATTTCGGGCACCTCAGGTCGATTGGTCTTCGATTCACGTTCAGTTTTCGCCAAATCGCCCTTCCACTGGTGCTTGCTCCACTGTTATTTCTCTTCTCGGAATCTACCGTCCACGTCATATCACAAGTTAGTCGTTGGACCTCCTTTGCTGCCGTAGAAAACCTCCTGCAATGGGAACGCAAACAGGAATCCGCTTATTTCCCCGAAAGTTTCGACGCTTCGATAATTCTTATCGTTTTCGTATCAATAGTTCTTGTGCCATTTGCCTATGAGGTATTCTTCAGAGGTATTGGATACCTCGCTTTCGCCAGTCGATTCGGTCATTCTAAAGGTATCCTACTGAGTGCACTTTTTTATGCCGTATTCCACGCAGGTGCAATCCAATTCATACCATCGTTTGTGTTTGGCGTAACTGTCTCACTACTGTTTTTTCATACACGCTCGCTAATCCCCTCAATAATCACCCACAGCTTGGTAAACACAATTGCGCTTGCCGCTTGGTTTTACAATGCGTGAGCATAGGAATGATCTAGGACAAGGATAGAATCTGTTGGGCTAAAATTTGATAAACGGCAGGGATAATTGAGCTGTTACATCGCGGCTACGTTGGAGGTTGTGCAGTCTTTCGGCGCTCAAGAATCTGGCATTTCTGTCGTTAGTGTAGGTAGAGATTTTCTACCAAGTAACACTATCTAGCAATACATCACATGGAGGATCTCTATCGCGCTCATTATCCATTCGCTTGATCTCCGCTGGAGCGCGGAAATCTGGACATGTCGCATTCTATTAACATTTCGATCCTCTGGATCGAGGAAAGAGACTCCGACTAGACAGTGTTACTTGCTGAATGAATTATTCCGACAGGGATAATGGCGTGCTCTCAAGTAACACTTTTTCAAAGCCAGTCGCAGAGCGAAAAATGAGCGTAATATGATGATGCGCTATACACATTGCGCTCCGCTGGAGCGCGGGCATCTGAACATGTCGCGTTCTATTAACATTTCGATCCTCTGGATCGAGGAAAGGGACTCCTACTAGAACGTGTTGCTTGCTGAAAGAATTATTCCGACAGGGCCAATGGCGTGCTCTCAAGTAACACACCATATGGCACTCCTCCGGAGTGCGGAGATTTGATGCATCGACGTTTCTATTGACATTGCACTCCTCCGGAGTGCAGACGCAGGAAGGAATCGTGTTCTATTGATATCTCACTACTTTGGAGTGAAACCATTCTACGGAGGAGGGCTTTCCAGCACCTGTCACAGAGCGAAAAATAAGTGTTACTTGCTGAAAGAATTATTCCGACAGGGGTAATGGCATGCTCTCAATGAGGCTAGACTGATTTTTCCTGCGGCGATGCCCCTCGGACATAGGAACCTAGCATCTTGACATGCATGCATAACTCCTCAAGCTCTGGCAGCGCTGCCTGCACGTTAGCGTCTTCGATATGTCCATCCAAATCAACGTAAAACACGTACTCCCACGGCTTCGTCTGGGCTGGCATTGATTCGATCTTGCTCATGTTGATTTGGTGTTGCTGTAGAACCGTGAGAACTTCGTAAAGAGCGCCAACTTTGTCTTGGATGGCAATAAAAATTGATGTCCGATCTCGGCCGCTTCTCTTCGCAATATGACGTCCAATCACTAGGAAGCGGGTTATATTATTCGAACTGTCCATGATAGACTCATCGACAATCTGTAATCCGTAGATTTCAGCCGCGAGTTTGCTGGCTATAGCCGCAGTCCCCTCCTCTTCCGCCGCTAAGTGTGCGGCTTCCGATGTGCTTGCGACTTCAAACTGCCGCATACCCCTCAGATTTTGGCGCAACCACTCTCGGCATTGGGCAAACGACTGTGGATGCGAATAAACTTTAATGATTTTCTCCCTTGGGACACTTGAAAGTAGATTCTGGTCAATCGGCAAAAAAACCTCTGCGCAGATTTGCAACGTCGTAACTTCAAACATCTCTAGAACGTCGCGGACAGTCCCCCTTGATGAGTTCTCTATGGCAACGACGCCGTAATCCGCTCCGCCCGATTCAACCTCCGCAAATACATCGATCTGATCCATTATTGGAGTGAATTCAACCGACGAACCAAAATGTCGAAGTGCTGCCTCATGACCGAAACTCCCCGCGGGACCTAGAAAAGCTACACGTAAACGTTTCTCCAAAGATCGACATGCGGAAATTATCTCGGAAAAGATTGTGTCCAATGCATCTGCAGGAAATAAGTTGCTATTCTTTGCCCGCAACCGAGCAAGGATCTCTGTCTCTCGCTGAGGAGCATAGACGTTTTCTACGCCCGCTTTCGCTTTGATTTGCCCAACTTCCCTTACCACCTCGGCACGGCTGTGCAGCAGTAGCAATATCCGATTGTCAATCTCGTCCAACTGATCTCGAAGATCTTCTAATTCCAATGATAGAATCTCCCATAGAATAGGAGAGACGTAATGCGTGAAGTACGAGAGACAAAACACGAAAATGGATTAGTCGAGTGAATGATAAACGACTTAATCTTCTTCTTTGAACCCCCATTGTGAACTTTCACGCATTACGACTGTCCCATCAGGATTTACGGCTCTTTGACTTGCGCTTCTTCGATGGCTTGTTGAGCGACTTCATCGCTGCAATCATCTCATCGTCCGAAGGATTTTTTTTCACCATTGCAACGAATTCTTCAGCACTGACCTTATGTTCCTCCAGGAACTTTTTGTCTTGCGGTCACGGGTAGATGTAATCGCCGATTGTGCCTGCCAACTTTGCGTTAGCCTTATCGGTAATTCGTGCCAACCAAGGAATGTCCCCGATAAGCGTATCCCGATGGCGCGGTTTCCAATCCAATCCCATTCTATTCACCTCCTTTCCGTGTATTGGCTTCCAATTGCTTCAAAGTTTGTTCCAATAGATTAAGATGTCTGCCGTAGTCCGACCAATTTCCGCCGCGTTGAGCCTTCTGCGCTGATTGAAAGTGTTGAGTCGCCAAGCTCGCCAAATCACGAACGGAGGTTTTATCGGCCGTTGGCGCGTCTGCACGTATGATGTTGGAACCGACCTCAACTCTGGCGAGACCGCCCGTAGCGGACGCAACACTCTTTCCGAACATGTTAATCAGCGCTTCATCAAGGCTTTTGCCCCACGCTACGTTCTCTTTATATCCGATGACCACCCGCCGCAATTCGGGAATTGCAGTTTTTGCATCCTCCGACTGAATATAGATGGGCTCTACATATAAGATGGATTCATTCATCGGAATAATCAACAGATTACCTCTTAGCACACGCGAACCCTGACTATCCCACAACGAAATCTGCTGGGAGATTTCAGGCTCTTGGCTGATAAAGTTTTCCATCTGCATCGGTCCGGGTGCGAGCTTCCCCTTCGGAAACCGATAAACTAGCAATTGGCCATACTGTGGAAGGTCGCATCGGGCGGCAAACCAAGCGGTAAGGTTTGGCTTGTTCTTGGGTGTAAACGGCAACATGAGCATAAATTCGGCCCGTTCCTCTCCCGGCATTTTAATGATTACATAATAGGGCGCGACCTCTTGGACGTTTGTGACAGTTTCAGGCAGGCTCGCCTGACGCTGCGCAAACGGAGATGTTGGCACCGGCGTTGCCTGTTGGGAGCGCTGACGTTCAGTATTGTCATAAAGTTCCTTCCCAATTTCCCACTGATCTTCGCTTGCATAGAATGTAACCGGATCTGTCATGTGATAATCCTGATACATCCGCGCCTGAATGAGAAACATTGTGGTCGGGTAGCGGATATGCTTTTTGAGTGCTTCAGGCATCGTGTCAAAGGGCTTGAATAAATCGGGAAAAATACTGCGATAGCACTCGACAATCGGATCTTTTTCCCGCTCAATGACATAAAAATCTATGCTTCCGTCATAAGCATCGACTACAACTTTTACCGCATTGCGAATGTAATTCCCCCACGGTTTCTCGCCGCCCTGAATTCGACCGGCAACCCGTCTGCCGCGTTGTGCGGCAATTTCGGCGCGCAGCGCATGTTGCATCGGCGCGGCATACGGATATCGATGTGTGGTCGTATAAGCGTCAAGCATCCACACCAACCTGCCGTCATGAATAATTGCGTATGGATCCCCATCGTATCGGAGGAAGGGAGCTACCTTGTTGACGCGTTCCTTGATGTTGCGATGATAGAGCACTCGACTGCTAGACTCGATTGCACCCGGAAGAACGAACTTGAACTCATTACCAAACCTCAGCATGTACACAAACCTGCGCCAGAAGGTGGAGAGTTTAACACCTCCCTTTCCTTGATACGCGTATTTGGCAAAATCTTCACCAAATGATGTCGGGTAATCAAATTCCAGTTCCTCCGTACGCTCCGGATGCACGATGACATAATGATTTGTGCGTTCTCCGTAGTAGATTCGAGGTCCCGGGTTTTCGCCGAATCGAAAATCCCACTCGGGTTCATAATCAACCGGATCGATATCCCGAACGTACATTTTCGGTTTTCCATCAAGAATCTCGTTAACGGGACTCATCACAGCCCCGTACCCATGGGTATAAACATAGGTGCGCTTAAACCAATCGTTCCGAACGGCGTGCGGAAGTTCGTTTATATTTAATTCTCGTACGGATAACATCACTTGACGCGGCGAACCGTCCACTACGTACCGATCGATGTCTACACCATGAAAATCGTACTGCGATCGTAACTCCTGCAATTGTCGGAAAGTCCGCTGAATGGGGCGTTCATCCCATAGTCGAATGCTGTTCATTACTGCTGCATTTTCCTCGTTTCTAACGCCATCGTACGAGAGTTCACCAGTCAAGGGATATTCCTCTTCCGTAACCGTGTTCTCTTCCAGATCGTAGCTATGTAGCGTTGCCTTGATATTGTAGTTTATGTATTCTGTCTCAAGTTCCTGTTTGTTCGGTTCTACACGCCATTTCTGCACAACGGCCGGATAGACTTGCCCAAACAGACCAACAATCAGAAAGATTCCAAATGCTCCGAGGGCATATCTGAGTCGCTTTAGAAAAATGCTAACGAGGAAAGCCGCGGCGCAAATGAGCGAGAGTACCAAGAGGATTTTCAATAAGGGTAGACGAGCGTGTATTGCGGCGTAGCCACCGCCGCCGCGGACAACATCATTCGTTGTGTAAAGTAAATCATACATTGCAAAACGATAGTTCCAGCCGCGGAATATCAGAGTCAACGCACCAAGTGTCAAGAGATGATTTTTCACGCGGGGCGGCGGGGAAAGACGATTGTTATCACCAATGAGTAAACCGTGAAAGAAGTAAATGGCGACAGAAAAGAAGGTCAACAACATGAACAGTCCAAACAGATTGCCAATGATGAAGCGTTCGATCGGCATCTTGAAGACATAATAGCTGACATCCTGCTGAAAAATCGGATCGCGTGCCGCCGCCATCAGTGCCGCATTCGTCGTCACATCAAATCCCAAGGGTTTATCCAATTGGATTCTTGCGACACCGTCGCCTTGAACCTGAACGGATTGGATGGTTGCACTCATCCTTCCGCCCGCGTCTTGGATCACAACCGAGTCCTCGACTTTCATGCCTTTAGCCATTAGTTCTTGCTCAGAAATGTAAAACTCGGTTGCATCACGGCTTGCTGGCTCTAAGAGAGGTGTAGCATTCTGAAACGCGAGCCCTTCGGCATTTGAATACCGTAAAAAAGGCTCCCACCGGTCCGTCGCCGCATAACCCATCAACGCGCTAAACCCTATCGCCAAGAGTGTTAGTACACCATAGATTAGTCGACGCAGGTCAAAATCAGCCTCTCCTCTTATCGGGATGCTCTCCATAACCGTCGGGCTAAGCCGACTAGGAGTGAAACGATACAACAGATAGACGTTAAGCAAAGTAACAACAAGAAAGAAACTGCCAACACCAATCCCTAAGAACACTTTTGTAAGCAAAATCTTCTTGTATACGGAGCCGTAGCCGACAACACCAAACCATAGTAGGTCCGGGTAGATCCTCACAAGGATAGTGATAACCCCACCAATCACCGCAAGTATGGCGATGAGAACAACCAATCGCTTGAAACGTGAATCCATATTTTTCCTTTCATGAGCTGAAGATTGAAACAAGCTGTTCAATCTTTAAGCCTTAAAACGCTCGGCCCAATCCGAAGTGGTACCTAACATCCGGATCTACACTTGCCAAGTCTGTACGCCGTGCCGCGGCGAGATCCAGTGAAAATAGTCCCAGTTGCAGACGTAGTCCAATGCCAATCGTGCCATTCACATCTTCCAGACGGAACCAATTTCCTTCACGCCGTAAAAGGTGATATCTATTCTCGGAATTGAATTTGGTATCCGACCAAACACTACCAAAATCCGCAAAAATGATTCCTCGAATGCCGCCAATTGCCCATGCAAATGGCCATCCGAAACGAAGTTCGTCAATGAACGGGATGCGCACCTCAAAATTGAGTAGTCCCATGCGCGTGCCAGCAAGCTCTTCATATCGGTAACCCCGGAGAGTATCAATACCGCCAAGGTAGAACAGAGATTTGTCCTCACCAAAACTGCCGCCCAAAAATAGGCGTGTTGCCAATGTCGATCGCCTACCCAGTTTGAGATACCGTCGACCATCGAAAATGATATTGACAAGACTTAGGTCGCTCCCCAAGTTTCGAAATGATTTTTCTACCGCGAACCGATAACGCGTGCCGGTATGCGGGCCAAACTCTCTCCACCTTGTGGTGTCGTTCACGAAGGAGACCGTGCCAAGCATTAGCATCCCGCGACCACTGTCGAAAGTACGTTCGGTTTCGAAGTTATAGGTGAACGGCGTCGAATAGAACAAAGTCTGAAAATCAATACGCCTATAGCGATTGAACGGGTAGCTGAAATAACCCAACGCCCCGGTAGTTCGCTGCAGAAATCCATATCGATTACGGGTTGAGCCCAAGACATGATATTGGTGGTAATTGAATATTGCCGCTCCAGTATCGGCACGGCGTGAAAGATATCCGTAGCGCGCAATGAAATCGGGAGCGATGTAACCCGATTGATTTGCCACGCTTAAGCCTAGGCGATGATTTCCCATCATGTCACTGGCAATAAGCTCCGTGGTATTACGCAGAAGGCCGTCTGCGCCCAAGTTAAAATCTGTAAAAATCGCATCCAGAGCAACTTTGGGACCGTATTTTCTTCTGGCAATCCGATGCTCGCGCTCCTCATTGGCTTCCAACGCGGTAGGACGCAATTCCATCGGAGGCATATCTACCTTCTCATTGATTGCCTTCTCTGTCTCCATGAGACAGACATCCTGTTTGCCATTCTGATATGCCGCGAACACGATACTTTTGCGGTCCGGCGAGAAACTGGGATTGAAACATCCCGTCATGATGTTAGTTAATCTAGAAAACTCAGTACCGTCAGATTTTATCGAATAAATGTCATAAACTCCTCGCATGTCGGTACAGAAGATGACCTCCTCACCGCTTGCCGACCAATTTGGACTCACAGAGCTATAAGTATCATGGGTTAATTGCCGTTGCGTTCGCTGGAGAACATCAATGACGATTAGCTTGGACTTCCCTTCCCGTTCAGACGAATAGATAATCTCTTCACGCGCTGGATTCCAAGCCGGATGCGTATCGTTAAAGCGATCATTGGTCAGGGGGGTTATTTCTCCCGAAGCGCACTCAAGGATATAGAGATCTGTCTGTGTGTCCTTCATGCCTGAAAAAACGACTCGCTCGCCGCTACCGTCATAGGACGGTGAAGAAACTGCGTCAAAGTCCAGCTTGATGCGGCGAGTTAACCGTTTGTTTAGGATGTTTATCTCAAGAAAGTACTCGGAACCGCGATGCTTGCCGATGAATGCGATACGATCCCCGTCCGACGACCACGCAAGCGCTCGTCCATCGCTGCGAATCTCTTCATATCTGCTTCCGAAGAATCGCTTGCTAATTCTATCGATTCTCTCGCCCGTCTTCACCGACATCAGAACAATTTCGCTAAATCCTTCGTTCCCGGTAACATACGCGATAAGCTCGCCGCTCGGAGACCAAACCGGCTTTATGTTATGCGAGTAGCGTGATTTTGCAGTTAAATTCTTGGACACGGCGTCAGGCAAGTCTCGGTGCTCAATCATTGGCCAATATTTCTTTTTCACCGTCCGGCGCCATTCCTCGTCAAATTCCTCAAGACTTATCTCCAGCACATTTTGAAACGCTTCATTCAAATCTTTGGTTCGGCTCTGTCGCAACTCCTGCATAATCTCGCCAACCTTCTCGCGACCGTAAGTATCAGCCAAGTGTTTTATCGCTAGTTGCCCCATCTTATAGCCGAGAAAAACTTGCGTCCCAAGGATTCGAAAGTCGTGTAAGTGCACCAAAGGTACTATTCGATTGTGAACGCTCGCGTCTCGCAAAACCATCTCGCCGATAGCATCGTTGTCCTCGGCGAAATAGTCCGCGCTGCCCTCTATAAACCATATCGGTGCGGAATATAGAAATTCCCCGCTATAAATGCGAGCGGCTGGTTTCTGGTAGATAATGTCATATTGAAAGATGTGAACCAGCTCGTGAAAAATTACCTCGCGAAACGCTTCCATGGATCCCGTAAATGGAATCACCACTCGCCGCTTGAAAATCTCTGCGAATCCGCCAATGCCTTCATGGAGTTCCTGGAGAATGATGTTCGTTTCCTGAAAATCTTTGTGCGATTGATAGAGAATAAGCGGCGTTCGATCGGCAATTTCGTGTTCAAAGTCCTCACTATGTTTCTCGTATGCCTCTTCGGCAATTTCTGCCATGATCGGTACAAGCTTTGCTTCCGCAGGGTAATAGTATATGTCAAAGTGTTCCGTCCGATGGATTAACCAATCGAAATCTTGATCGGTGACTTTATTCTTGCCGAAGCCTTGTGCCCATCCTTCACGCAAAACGAGAAGATTAAATCCCAAACAGACAATGCAGAGAAGGATGAGAGTCAGGGCTGCCCACCGATTGCCTATCCGGTGACCAGACCGTTGCTGCATTCCTGCCGATAATCTCTTCATCGTACTGGCTCCGTATACAGGACGTTCCAAGTATTCCTCTTCAGCAGATTCGAGTTGGTTACTTGACCAGAAACCTTACTTCGGTCTCATAATGTGGTGCTATCCGACGGATAAATTCCGTGACGGCTTGCTTGGTTAGTGATTTCAAGATAGTGTCCCGCGGCGTAATCTGCGAAACAAGAAAAGATCCTAACACATGATTTTCGACTGCGGTACGTTCATATTTTTCATCCCAGACAATCTTCTCCGAATCGACATCTACAATTATCACCCGCAACGCCAATATGTATATCCGCTGTATATAATCTTGATGAGCCATTACGTACTGTCTTCGCGTCGGGGAATAATGTTCTCCGTAATAGGTTCTTGGTTGGTTGACTGTATAATATTTGTAGCTACCTGCGATTAGCCCGTCTACCTCGAAATAACCGCCCAACCGTGTAAGCTCATCCATATCGGCTAGGAACTCGGAATCAATGGTTTCACCTATCATTAGTCGATCTGTCTCTTGACTACCTACAACGTTGTAGTTTTTATGTCTTCCAATCCTACGCCGCATGGTAGCCGCGATCTCCTCCCCTATATCCACGTTGTCAGACTCATCTTTGGTTGTGTCCTTCACAAACGGTAAAACTGCGAAGTTTGAAAACTGATCGGTGTCAATTTCAGAATCAACTTGGATGGGTATCGTTACTCGTGAAATCGACCTTCCACAACTACTAAAGATTAGCAAAAGCACCACTATTAAGGTAGCGCGACTACCCATTTTGCCCTCATCTCGGGATTACGAATCCTGTACACGTACACATGGCTCCACGTCGAAAAGGATATAACCCTACTCTGTTCGTTCCTCTTTTTCATCGTTCTCGACACTCGAATCTTTCTTATTGCGTTCCACCTGCAGGCGACACTTCCGATAGTTAAATCGATAATACTTGCTGTTTGAATCCAACTCTGTCGCACGCTTATAAGATTCGAGCGCCTCATCAATCCGTCCCAAGGCCTCAAAGGCGACACCGAGATTATTATGTGCCTTGGCACTCCGCGGATCGATATTAAGAACCTGATTCCAACGGAAGATTGCCTCGTTCCAAAGCTTGGATTCGGCGGATCGAATCCCGAAGTCATTATATTGATTTACCGAGACTTTATCGGAGGATATCCCACAACCTGAAAGGACAACCACGAAAGAGACTAAGAAACATACGGGGGAGCAATAGGTTAGCATCTTCATCTCCACATCTTCGGTCATATTCTACATAACCCCCTGCGAATCGTCAAGTCAAAACGTCAATCCGTTAGCCGCGGGGATTCTGAGACTGCGCCTAGGCACAACAAGCAAACTGTGATTTCCCGTCTTCTATCGAACACATCCACCCCGCTGTTTCAAGAAAGATTCCGGTGCAGAATTATCATCGTGAAACACACGTCTCGCGCATAACTCGTGGAGATTAAAGGGCAATCGGGACAGCCAAATTTGCCTTCGGCTCAGGTCCGAGCCCAGCGGAGGTGAAATCTCTGGAGTGTCCGGGTTGACCCACCGTAGCTTAGTCACGCTCGTGCGAGATTCCCCGTGCGTTACCGTGGTATCCGTTCTATCGGTTGCCTTACGCTCCATATAGTCCCCAACGTCCCGTCTCCACTTGACACGAGAGCGACAACAATGAACAAAAACGGCTGTTTCTGCGGAAAGTGCGTAATCTGACCGGACTGCCCTTCCCGTTTGACGAGAGAGATTGGGCGTGCTATAATCGTCAACGACTGAATCACCGGAGAACACTATGGCTTCCTCATCAACGCCCTCGCCAAATTCCATTTATTCTCGCGCCGCCATCCTTGTTCTTCTCGCTTTCTTCGCCGTGCATGGTCTCGTTTTCGCCGAAGAGACGACAGAACCTGTCAAACTCTCACCTATCATTGTTACCCCGGGGAAATTTACGATTCTCGGAGAGACAGCGTCAGTTGTTTCTCTCACTAAGCGAGACATCGAATCACTTCCTTTAATTGACAACGATATAGCGCGTGCTGCACATATTATTCCGGGTGTCGTGTCCAACGAGTTCAGCGCTCGCTTTAACCTACGCGGAGGCGAAAAGGACGAAATCCTGGTCAGACTGGACGGAATGGAGTTGTACGACCCATACCACTTGCAGGATTATGGAGGTGCTGTTTCAATAATTGACCTTGGACTGGTACGTCGGGCGGATCTATTAATGGGAGGTTTCCCCGCCGAATACGGTGACAAGCTGTCAGGAGTATTTGATATCAATGTTAAAGAGGGCAATCGAGAGGAATTCACCGCAAATCTTGGCATTGATTTGATAAATGCGCACGCGCTTTTGGAAGGGCCCCTGTCCCAAAGCGGCTCATGGCTGCTCTCGGCACGGCGCGGTTACGTCGACGTTATCCTTGCTTTGATGGGTGCCGACGAGGAATTGAAGCCGCAATATGCAGATTTGTACGGCAAAATCACTTACGACCTGACAGCCCAAGACACATTAACCCTCAACGGTTTGTACGCTTGGGACAAAAATCGAATCAATGAAGAGGACGATGAAAACGATCTCAACTCTCGGTATCAAAACGCTTTGGTGTGGACAAAGTGGCGTCATCACTTCAACCGAGACGTATGGTCCGATCTCTTTCTGTTCAACGGTCTAGCGACCCGGGACCGACAAGAGGGTGTAAATGGAATTGATACCCGAGATTTCGGTTTCTTAGGTGCAAAAACGGAGATTAACGCACAATTCCTCAGTGTGCACACATTACGAGCCGGGCTTGAATGGCGCTGGTCCGTTGCGGATTACAACTATTCCGTGCCAACATACGGACAGACGACCGCGCAGTTCATCCGGAGTCGGTGTTCGCTGTGCAACCTCAAACGAAAAACGTGGGCGAAAGTTGACGCCCACGGCTCCTCCGTGAAAGGTTTTCTGCAAGAGCAATGGCAACTTCATCCAAAGTTGGGAGTAAACATAGGTACACGTTACCTATTTCAGAATTACCGTCAGGCGAACGTTCAAAAACATGAACTAAGCCCGCGGATTGCTTTGGCATACAGGCCAATTGAGAATCTTGTCCTGCGCACCGCTTGGGGCTTTTACCATCAGCCCACAGACTTAATTACAATTCCCGTTGAGGATGGTGTTGATGACATTGGTCGTGCAGAACAAGCGATACACTATATCATCGGAGGCGATTATGTTTTGCCGAATAAATTCCTCCTACGCGCCGAAGCCTACTATAAAAATTTGTCGAATCTGATTGGGCACATTCCCGACTACGGTAGGCAAACGCGAATCATAGCTCCGGCGCATTCGGGTAGCGCGAAAGGCATTGACCTTTTCGTGAACGGCGTAATATCCGATAGATTGACTGGGAGTCTCGGATACGCGTTTTCGGTAGCAAAAGCTAGGGAAGATTCGACATCAGTATTTCCATCAGTATTTGGCACGGAATATTTTCGAGAGTTCGACCAAAGGCATACCGTGGCGCTTAACGGCAACTATCGTCTCTCGCGGGAATGGCAACTGCATTTCGCGTGGCGTTTTCATACCGGTAACCCAACCACAAATCTTACACATTCAGTTGTAAAGCTCCTTGAGGGTCAATCCGTCTGCGAACGTAACTTCGGAGATTATAATACGGAGCGTTTACCGGCATTTCATAGTCTTGACTTCCGATTGACAAAGACAAGCCCACACAATAGCTGGCAACTTTCTTGGTATCTACAGGTACTAAACCTGTACAACAGATCTAACGTTCACGAATACGTTTTCATCGAAGAGCGTGATGACCTCACAAATGTTTTGCTTGACTGTGATGTAAGCGAAGAACCGTTCTTTCCAATTCTTCCAACTGTGGGAGTAAGCGTGAGATTCTAGCTGAAATCAGCCCCTTGACATTCTTTAAGATTTTCGATTATAATTGGATCTTCACGCATGGAAACCTTTAAGGCAATTAAAAATATTGTCCTTATCAGGGAGTAACAACGGATGCTGAAGGGAATTAAAGAGACATTTCAAGAATTTTTCGACACATATATCAATTTCCCATCCAAGAAACGTCTACCTCGCGCAGTCCCCAGCACCGAGGAAGCCATCCTTCCCTTCAATCCCGCGGAAAACTCCATCGAACCCCGTACCCTGAAACGCATGATGGATCAGAAGAAAACACTAGTTTTGCTTGATGTTCGAGATGAATGGGAATACCGGACAGTACATCTTGATAGGGCGTTATGGATTCCTTTGGCAGAACTACCGAGACGTATTCGTGAGTTAAATCCGTATGTAGAGATTGTGATTTACTGCCATCGTGGAATGCGAAGTCTGGACGCAACTTATCTTCTGCAACAACTAGGGTTCAAACGAGTTAGAAGTCTCGTTGGCGGTATTGACCGGTGGGCATCCGAGATTGCTCCCAGCCTTCCGCGATATTGAAATTCCCGCAAGCGTCTAATTCGTCCTACAGGGTTGGAGGACCGACAGGATCTCAGCGTTTTACCTTCCAATCAAGATTCTCGTATCCCTTCCACATACTGCCTTCTTCGCCTTGCGTCAGCATAGAGTCTTAGATCGATTTTTGCAAAACCAAAGTCTGTAGGGTGCACTAGGCATTGAAAGCGCCAGCGGCGCGACAGGTGTATAGCCCCAGCGAGTCGTTCACATCAGAGCCCCAGCGGCGATCAAAGGAACAGATAGTGAGTAGGATTTCCTATCGCCTTCACTATCCGTTCAGTTGATCGATAGAGATTTCACAGGTTGTACAATATCAGAAATCCCGACTATGAAATCTCGTCAGTGGTTATGGTTTCTGCCGAGTCTTCTTCCAACTTGTCCGTTTCAGGATTATACAAACGGTACCTTCCAGTTGCTATTCTCCAGTACCTATCCTCAGTGGCGGAATGATAACGGCGCGAAGGGTGATTGACAGTATCCGCAGTTATCTGTCCATTTACTGTTTCTTTCTTGAAATCAAGATCTTTCTTCAAAATAATCGCTGTAATATCCCTGATTGTGAACTCTTCATCCGTTTTGTCTTGTGTGAATTCCCGTACCGCTTCCCACACCACTTCTTTTACAGGTTTATCGCCCGACCATCGCGAAGGAGGTGAAGGATGTCGTTGCTGGGCACTAGGAGCAGTGAATCCTTCATCTCCGACCTTTGTTTCTGTACTGACGAGCACCTCGCCAGACTCCGTCTTAAAGGTGGAAATATCTATACAACTGACATCCATACCGTGTGAAGTTCGAAGAAATCGGCAAACTCGCGCGACCCGCGGAGGAAATTCTTCTGCAACTATGAACAGACGCAAGTTCCGATTGAGTGGGGGAAGTTCATCGGTTTCAGGTATGTCAAAAACTTCTCTGAAGGCATCCGGGAAACTTTTGGCTTTGAATTTATCGCGAGTTTCAAAGTAAGCTTCAGCAATCTCATGAATCTGGGATTCTGAAAGTTCATCTGCCCATGCCGCGTAATCAAGCAGTTGTGCTATTATTTCGCGCGGCGTACGCCCCTTTTTCAGTTCAGCGATGACGAGGTTCCCGCCAATATCCACCCCAAGTAAATCAGAATAGACGGTTCCGCCTTCATCTGTAGCACTCGTTTGCCTGCCAATCCAGAGAATTGGTTCGTGTGAAAGCACCCGCGGACTGTTTTCGAGCCAGTCCTCCAGATAGCGTTCAAGTTCAAGGTTTGTTTCTTTCGCAATAATGAGTGCCGCTTTGGACATGTCGTCACCCTCTAATCTAAAAATAGCCATTGTTTTCCTCTGTCCTTCATAATCTGGATAATAGTTAAACTTTTGTTGTTCCCAAGACTATTGATGTGGTAAAGCAGGTTGTTTTGGTGTCCCTGTACAGTCTGTGAAAGCAGGGTTCAAGGAAAAGAATTGACCGCTTGGCAGGCAAATAAACATGGGCACTGACCTCCCATTTGTCCGTTAAATTAGCGTTGATAACCGGATCAAGATGGTGTGTCGAGATTTGGTGTCCAAAAAGGAAGGAATGTCGTATCAATAAGTTAGCAACGCGGGCTGAACAGGGGAATCTTCACGCTTAAGTCGTTCAGATTTTTGCTACATGCCGTCACTCGAAATGTAATTCACCATCGTCAAGGTCTACAAGCTCCCCGTCGCGGACAATCAGCACCTTTGGTGCATAAGCAGCATCCCCATTTTCGTTAAACGAGAACTGCCCCAACACCGTGTCAAAATCGGCAATGTTCATTAAGGCATCACGGATTGCTGTTGAACTAGTCGATTGAGCATTCATCATCGCTTCGACCACAATGTAGAGCGTGGCATATGTCTGCGCCGCCCACGTCTCAGGTTCGATTCCGTACCTCGACTGATAGTTCCGAACAAAATCCTGATTTCCGGGCGTGTTTGCGGCGCTGGTCCAACTGGTAAACGAAATCGAACCCTCGGCAGCAAGCCCAGCCGCTTCCACTTCGTCCTTGGTCATGTATGGAACGATAAACGGCACGGAATAGGGTATGCCGATGCCGCGCCCCTGAATTATTATCTCGGGAATATCCGGTGCCAAAGCGGAAATAAAAATGGCGTCAGGACTTAACTCCAGGATCCGATTCAACTGCACGGAAAAGTCTGCATCGCTGGTTTGGAAGGCTTCGATGGCAAGAATCGTTACACCATTTGCGTTAAGTGATTCCCGCACCACTCGGTTACTATCGGTTGAATAGAAATCGATTTCATCATGAAGTGTTGCCACTTTCCGGTAGCCCAGTTTTGCCCGAGTCGCCTCGACGCTACCGGGAATCAGTACATCATTCGTAAGGCCGGAGCGGAAGCAAAAATCGCCTATCGACCCCAAACCTGTGGCAGAAGATAGAGAACTTATAGCCACAACTTCATTTTGTTGCGCAATGGGAAAAGTTGCTTGCACTTGGTTTGAATAACCGGGGCCCAAAATAACGTGAACACCGTGGATATTAATTAGGTCATTATACGCTTTTACCGCGCCCTCGACGCTTCCACCGTCGTCTATAGGGATAAGTTTTATCCTTTCGGCGCCAAGTTGTGAACCGTTAATCCCATCAAGAGCCAACTCGAATCCACGTTGCATGGGTAGCCCATACGCAGCGGCGGGTGGACCCGTCAGAGATAGAACAACACCGATAGAAATCTCGCCCGTTGCACCATCCGCCTCCGATAAAGCGTCTCTAGACAAAACCGAAACCACTTGATCGCATGCGGAAATGCCCGCAATCAACACCATAAACGCAATCAAAAACAACAATCGCGTAAGTTGATGTGAGTTCATCCAAAATCTCCCCATTCCAAGATTATCAGCGATTGCGCAGTTTTAGCCGTTCTTGAACTCTTGGCTATCGATACCGTAGTTCTGAATCCGATTCTGAAGTCGGCGTCGCGAGATTCCCAATAGTTCCGCCGCTTTTGTCTGGTTGCCATTCGTCTTGGAAAGCGCCACCTGTATATATTCCTTCATAATGTCCTCAAGGGACACGCCCTGCTCCGGAATCTCAACTTGGAAATCCGCTGGCGGCGGGACGCCATCCGAGATGTCGGGAGGAAGGTCATCAAGATCGATTGCCTCGTTTTCGGAAAGTACAAATATTCTATGTAGATAGTTCTCCAGTTGACGAACATTCCCGGGCCAATCGTATCGTCGAAGCGCGGATATCGCCCGTGGAGTCACGGATTTTTGTTCTGCATCAAGATACTCTTTACTGAATTTATTCAGGAAATGATTGACCAAGATGGGGATGTCGCCTCTTCGATCCCTTAACGAAGGAACATGAAGCGGGATAACGTTTAGTCGAAAGTAGAGATCGTCTCGAAACTCACCTGTCTCGCAGAGTGCTTTCAGGTCTTTGTTCGTTGCCGCGATGACGCAGACATCAACCTCAATCGGTTTAGTACCGCCTACACGTGAAACCTCGCGCTCCTGCAAAACTCGAAGGAGTTTACTCTGCATGTTCAGCGGAACATCACCAATTTCATCAAGGAAAACCGTTCCTCCATTCCCAAGCTCAAACTGTCCTATCTTCTGATGGTCAGCGCCCGTGAACGATCCCTTTTCATGTCCAAACAATTCACTCTCTATAAGTAGTTCGGGGATGGCATTGCAGTTTATCGGGACAAACGGCTTATCCTGGCGCTTCCCATATCCGTGAATCGCTTTTGCAACCACCTCTTTACCCGTACCGGTCTCTCCGGTAATCAATACTTGATTTACGCCGCGATGGATAATACGACACATAATCCTGAATAACTGTTTCATCTGTGAACTTTGTCCTACAACCGTCTCAAATTCTATATCGGGAACTGCCTGATTGCCATCTTCATCCCGGACTGGTGGAACACCCCTTAAGTCCACCGCACGTTTGAGTTCTTTTTTGAGCACATCAATGTCAATCGGCTTCTCGAGGTAGTAGAAAGCGCCTTCTCGTGCAACGAGGTCCACGGCGTCGCCTATTTCCGCATAAGCTGTCATGATGAGCACGGGTATGTCGGGATCTTGCTGTTTTATCTCTTTGAGCAGATCGCGTCCCTCCATTTGTGATGTCATGCGCATATCACTGAGAACCACATCAAACAATCTTTTTCCCATTTTTTCAAGCGCGTCGGAACGGTTCTTTGCCGTTTCAACCTCATAACCCTCTCGCTTCAGAACGCTTCGCAATATGGTCCGCTGTGCGTGTTCATCGTCTACAATCAGAATTGATGACATTTTCCAATCCTCCAAGATTTTGGTTGAAGGGTATGAACTTACTCACTTAATGGTTTATTTTCCAAAATAATATGGTTAGTGTTGGGTGCCGGTGCGGTTAGAAACCGCACCTACCGGGGTGGTAGAACGGGTTTATTTTGCCAGTCTCGTAAGCATTAAACGCTTAGCGAATGAACCGCTAAGTCTGTAATGGTGAATTGATTTCACTTATAAAATATACTGTTAATCGGTGACTCGCAACCGACGCCGCTTCTCAAGTCTTAATCTGGACAGGAAAAGCAATTGTAAACGCTGTTCCCATTCCAACCTTGCTTTTCATTTCAACCTCTCCATGGTGCGCGGTTATTATTTGGTGCGCAAGCGCAAGTCCAAGTCCAATTCCACCCTCATTTTCCTTCGTAGTGAAATAAGCGTCAAAGATTCGCTCCTGAATTTCCTCCGGGATGCCAATGCCCGTATCCCGAATTTCCACGATTACGCGTTGACCAGCGCCTTTCTCGTCCATTCGCGTACTAATATAGATGCTCCCACCCTTGGACATGGCTTGAATGCTGTTTTGCACGAAATTGAAAAACGTCTGTCGTATCAATGCCGGATCGAGATTGATGGCGGGAAGCTTAACGTCATAATTTTTCACGACATGAATCTTCGGCTCTTTTATACTGAGTGCAAATTCTGCCAACACCCGATCTATCAGGTCATCGAGTTGCGTCGGTTCCAAATTGAGATGCTTCGGACGATTTAACGTCAAGAACTGTTCGGTGATATCCTTCAACTGCCCGATTTCATCATTGACTATGCCCAACAGCTCCCTCGCTTCCTCAATATCTTCCTCCCTCACGTTGGATTGTGAGAAGATAGATTTTAGGTACTGGGCAGTCATGCCGATTGAATTGAGTGGATTCCGAATCTCGTGGGCAACTCCACCAGCGAACTGTTCCAGAGCCGCTATCCGTTTTGAGTGCGCGCCCTTCAACTGTCTAAGCATTCGTACAAGGCTATAGGTCACCCGTCCAATTTCACCCGATGAATAGGACTGCTGGAGCGAATCCGGATCTCCCGCCTCCGCACCCCTTATTATCTGCATCATTTGCTCAAGCGGACGCATAATAAGGCGGGTCGTCGTAATATTGACGATGATGAATAGCAGGCTACTCATGACAACAAGCAGCGCAAGATGCATCAAACGAGAGTTATGAATCATCCTGGGGATCTCGGGAATGCGGAAGATTACTTGAATATATCCTTCAATGAGGCTTTCTTTCTCGATTCCGACTGGATTGTCTACATGAACAGCAAGTGCGTCTTCGTTTCGCCAAATCAAATACCTTTGCGCATTACTCGTATCAGTTACTAGCCATCTCCGTCCCTTTTCTTTTACCTCAACCTCTATCTCCTGAAAATTGGAATCAAAAACTTGCTCATTTACGAACTCTTGCCTAAGATTTTCGGACATCTGACCTCGATCCAAATCGTTCTGGTGCGCGAGTTCCACTCTGAAGATAAGCCTGTCACTTGTTTGTGCAATCAAATCCGCTTGATAAGGGACAATTACCGCGGTCTCGTACTTTCCTTCTATCGGATAGAGTTTCGCACCAAATCGCTCGATGTCAAATTCATCCTCGGGAGTGAGGTTAATATGGAACGCCTCTTCGTTCTTCCGGGGTGTAAGTGCTGCCTGAATCGCGGTAGAATTACCATGCGTCACATTAATATCTTCGACGCCACTCAAATCGCCGTGCTCATCTTTTTTCTCCTGAAGAACCCTCTCAATTTCTTCCCTTTTGAACGACTGCCACCTTACAATTTCATCGACAACTGCAGGGCGTATTGTTTTCTCTGTAATCGCCTTAAAATCCGCACCGCTTTCCAGACCGGTGTTGTAAAGACTGTTTAATTCTCGTTGCGCTCTAAAATCATCTACGATGTAGAACACCGCCAACACAATTAATACAGCCAGATTTACGACGAGTGCGTATTTCCATTGCAGATGCATTCAAATCATCACCCTTCGGACGGCGTCTTTCCAGACCGCTAACTTTTCGCGGCGCTCTGGATCGCCCATGTTTGAAGAAAAGACACGATCGACCTTCCGACTCAATTGAAGTTCTTCAACACGCACCCACACGCCGCACGTTAATCCCGCGAGAAAAGCAGCTCCGAGTCCTGTGCTTTCAATCTGCTGTGGTCGCTCAACATCCATTCCGAGAATATCGGCTTGAAACTGCATTAGGAAATTATTTTCGGCAGCCCCTCCGTCTACTCGCAGCCGAGAATGCGCCGTACCAAATTCTCTTGTCATGGCGTCGACCAGATCGGCGGTTTGAAATGCAATCGACTCAAGCGTTGCTCGAACAATATGCGAGCGAGTTGTCCCGCGCGTGAGACCGGTAATCGCCCCTTTTGCATTGGCGTTCCAATACGGCGCCCCCAAACCGGTAAACGCAGGAACAACGACAACGCCCGCTGTGTCCTCGACGCTAGTCGCAATCGCTTCGGTTTCGGCCGCTGAACCGACAATCTCAATGCCATCCCGGAGCCATTGCACGGCTGCTCCCGCGACAAACACACTTCCTTCGAGCGCGTAGACAGGCTGATCATCAAGGCTGCACGCCAGTGTCGTCAGTAAACCTGCGTCGGAGTGAACGCGCTCTTCGCCGGTATTGAGCATGAGAAAACAGCCTGTGCCATACGTGTTTTTCGCCATGCCCGGCTCTGTACAGAGTTGCCCGAACAGTGCCGCCTGTTGGTCGCCGGCAATCGCCGCTATTGGAATGCCGTTCAGAGCGGGATGAACATCGTTCACGGCGCCGAACACGCGCGTTGACCGACCTACTTCCGGCAGAATCTCCTTAGGAATGCGGAAAATATCTAGTAGTTCATCATCCCATGCAAGCCTTTCGATGTTGTACAGCAATGTGCGCGACGCGTTGGTGTAATCGGTAGCGTGAACCACACCGCTAGTTAGGTTCCAGAGTAACCATGTGTCCACCGTTCCGAACGCTATATTCCCGGACTTAGCCTGTTCGCGGGCGCCATCCACACGGTTTAGAATCCATGCAATCTTTGTCGCGGAGAAGTACGGATCGAGCACCAAACCTGTTTTTGTACGAATACCATCTTCCAGTCCCAAGTCCTTCAGTTCATTGCATTCGTCCATGGTGCGTCGGCATTGCCAAACAATTGCCGGGTAAATGGGTTTACCCGTATCCCGCTCCCAGAGGATGGTGGTCTCGCGTTGATTAGTTATTCCGATTGCGGCGATGACGTTTGCAGAGATTTCGCAATTGCCAACCACTTCATGGATGGCGTAGAGCGTCTTCTCCCAAATCTCGACCGGATTTTGTTCGATCCATCCCGGACGTGGATAGTGTTGCCTCAACTCTTGATAGCTACGCGCGACAATCTCCCCGTGCGAATCAACCAATAAGACTGTGGAACCGGTTGTACCTTGATCGATAGAAAGTACATAGGGTGGATTTGTCTTTCGTCCCATCTTTCGTTCAAAACCTGATTCCGTTGAGACATGCGGTCAAATCGCCGAGTTCAAAGCATCGCCACTATATCACCAGACGCTGGCTTCCGTCAACGGGAAATGACGAATCTCCAGGACAACCCCATCTGATTCTGAGAATCAAACACAATTCCGCGCGATAGAGATCCCAGCGCGATGGAGTCTTCTAACCCAATCACCAATCTTCTCCTCCGCGCTCAAGACGAATGGAAGGCGCCAACAGAAATATACTTCACGCTGCTGAAAATTGCGTGTTTTCAAGCGTCTGGCGGTAGGTGCGGTTGGAAACCGCACCTACCGGGAACGCAGGTCGCGACCTGGAGATCGCTCCTACAGAAGACGCAATTTCTGACAGCGCGGAGTATAACCGCCTTCAACCGTGCAAAATCTTCTTGACTTTTCTTGGATTCATCTGTAAAATCGTTACAAAATGCTTCGCTTTGCGCACATTGGTTCATTCCGGCATGGAGAATGACTGCAACCTTTCTCGCCATCGGACATTTTTGCTATGATGTTACCCCCAACGGGTATGTGCTTGGCGGATCGGCGGCGTATTCGGCAATTACCGCCCGCAACTTAGGTTTCAAGGCCCGTGTCATTACCGCAGTGGGGGATGACTTTGATCGACGCAATCTGTTGTTGGATGGTATCGAAATCACTTACCAAGAATCTTCCAACACTACAATTTTTGACAACCGTTATCGCGAGAATGGTCAACGCCAACAATCGATCCTGGCGCTAGGGACAAAATTGAAGCCGCAACATGTCACGGGCGATTGTTGTGAAGCCCAAATTGCGTATTTGTGTCCGATTGCTGACGAAGTGGATCCCGATTGTATCCATAGTTTCAGCGGTTCGCTAATTGGCGTCACCCCGCAAGGTTGGATGCGGCATCGAAACAGTGATTCCCGAGCCATTGCCAAGCGTTGGAGTTCCGCCACGTTAATTTTACCGCACGCCGATGTGCTAATTCTGAGTGATGAAGATTTGAGCACATATCCCGACGAACTTGAAAAATATATTGAACTGACGAAGATTGTGGTATTGACAAAGGGAAAGGAAGGGGCTACCCTTTATGAAAATGGTCGGGTTCTGGACTCAAACGCTTATCCCGCGAACGAAATTGACCCTACGGGGGCTGGCGACGTATTTGCCGCGGCATTTCTAATAAAATATTATGAAACACAATTACCACAGGAGGCATTGAATTTTGCACACTGTGCCGCATCATTCGCAGTGGAAGGTCGGTATACAGCAAACATTCCAACGTTAGATTCAATCCGAAATCGCTTGAACCCAAACCGGATGGAATAGATAAAAACAAGTTCGAGAGTCAATTTTAATCTGCCGTTAACAATCTCGGCTGGGACATGGGCAATGGCAGTTCAATATCATTATAATATCGGGTGTAAGCGAATAAGCGACGCTGTGTGGATGACCACCATGAAGGCGGAGCAGGGGGAAATCCCCATGTCGATTGTACAGCCGCGCACGGAGGTTGACGCACATTTTCAGCCAGTCGAAACTTCGGGAACCTTAACCACCGAGCCGATGGTACAAGAGATTTCCGATACGAGTTTGGTTACCGCTTATCTGCGCGGATTGAATCGCCGGCCAGGTTGGGAACTTGCTTGGCATAACGACGCAGTAATCTGGAATCTGAGCCTTCGCTTGGGTAAGATGGAGATTGGCCAAGAAGTAAGGGTCAGGGTTTCATACTTTTCAACTAAAGGAATCGGCTCTGGCATCTATGAAATCAAATTGCTTGATGTTTCCCACGAAGATACGCCGACCAAGGGTTCAACCCGAGAATCCAGCCCAAGCTCTCAAACTCCGGCTGTCCCGCCGAGTCCGAATGTCGCGAGTAATACTGATAAACAAGTATTTTCGCACACCGCACCCGAAAGCCGCCAAGAAGATGTCACGGACTCGGTCTCTCAGTTAACCGCCCGTGTGGAAACCCTCCAGGACCAACTTATGATGGTGCGAAAAACGCTGCACCAAGTATTGGAGCGAATAGAACAACTTGAAACACACGGCCAACAACCCGCCGGAATTGGCGCCGCACAAGCCACGACCGCCCAACGTCCTCCCCAAAACATGCCCGAATCGACACCGAAACAGCCCGTCACGGTGTCGGATGATACAGCACGTCAAACTGCTGACATTGAAGACGATCCCGATGGCCCCAATCTGTTTGAATATCTTGCCGAATCACAGAAAAAGTCGGCAACTGCGAAAAACGTGCCTACAGACGACGCAAAAGATAGTCGGAAAAAGCAGTGAGTCATATCAAATAGTAATCGCTTTTTCTCGTAAGATTTATTGGTATCGGTTCCTTCCATTCAATCAATTCTTTCCTCTGTAACGTCCCTGCTCGCTCCATTCCAATTGGATTTGCATACGTGTTCCTTACCCAGTCTTTAGGCGTGAGATTGTTCCGGAGTAACGCCGAGAAATTCGGTAAATTCTCTGTTTTTCGGTCGTATTGAAACCAGCATCGTATACCCTCCAAAATACTTTTCCAATTTCCGAGTGGTTGTGTTATTCTATAATTCGCCCTGATAATTCTAACGGTATTCGGATTTCAGCTTCGGTCTACAAACGTTCTTAATCTAAATCCATCAATAGGCTAATTACCGAGGCAGTCTCTTCAGCCACCTAAGTTAGCTTACTTCAACATTTTGGAGGCACCAATGCTCATCGCCACGACTTTTTTTCAATGCGGACGGACTAAAACGATTTCCATTTGGTGTATCGCAATTTTCCTGTCATTGCACGGTATTGCACTGAGAAGTCATGCCGCCCATAACTGGACAGATCAGATTGCCGCATTTAAGCCCATGGTTGTAAATGTGGAAACTTCATCCGAAGTTGTCTTTGAGACCGAAGCAAAGGGAACCAGTTTCGCTACCGGATTCATTGTAGATGCGGAACGTGGGATTATAGCTACTAACCGTCACGTCACAGGAAGCAGTCCGGCTTATGTTAAGATTAATTTTTACGATGGAAGTTTTACGGAGGCAAAGGTCTTCTATTACGACCCGACACACGATTTCGGTTTCTACCAGATAGACCCTAGCGAAGTCGAGTTTTCTCTGGAAGCGGTTCAACTTGGAGCATGGCGCGATCTTGCCTTAGGCGATGAACTGTTGTTAATCGGTAACAACGATAAAGAGGAATACTCAATCAAAGAGGGGAAAGTCGCCAACCTTAATGTGAACAAAGGAAATAGGCATTCGAGTTACATACACACGACCTTTGATCGAACAGGCGGCTCGAGCGGAAGTCCGGTGTGGAACACGAAAGGAGAAGTGATTGCCATTCACGCTAGAGGAACCGACACCTCTAGTTTCGAACTTCCCATCGAGTATTTGATTGATGCATTATCTCACATTCAGAATAAGACCTCAATCCATCGCGGCGAGATTGGTGTAGACCTGGAACTTATCTCGATTGGCGAGGCAATTAAGCATTTTAGATTGCCGGAATCGTCGCGTGTGGAAATCGGACCGTCTGAATCAGGTACACCGAAAGTCATCCAGATTGAGTCAATTATCCCTCGTACCACGGGCGAGAACCTCCTCCGCGCGTCGGATATTATTTATCGGATTAATGACAATCTCATCCGCGACGATCTTTATACCTTTGACGCGATGCTCAACGACAGCGTCGGATCAGATGTAGTGTTGGAGATTTACCGCAATGGCGAACAGATGACTGTCAAAATACCGGTCGCAGACCTTGAACTCAAAAAGGTTCGCCGATTTGTTCGCTTTGCCGGTTCAATATTTCACGATGTCACTCCGGATTTGCGACGCATGCTCTACTTCAAAGCGGAAGGTGTTTATCTCACGCATGCCGATGCAGGAAGTAGCTTCTCACGGGTTGGTATACGCGAGCGGAGCGGTAATTCAAAGGTAGTCATTCAGGAAATCAACGGCAGGGCGATCCATAATCTTAATGATTTCATCGCCTCTTGCAAGGAAATTTCTGATGGTCAACACACCTATGTCGTAATTCGCGACTTCAATCGATTTGATAGCTCACCGACGCCAAAGAGTTTAACCGTTAATTTGCAGTTTGGCCCCTTGCAGGTATTTGAATGGAATGAAAGCGAGCTAGATTGGAAACAGTCGGATGCTGGAGACCAGGACGAGATGGGGACACATTGAGGTTTGGTGTCAATCTGCTTTCCGCCCCAGGGACCAAATTTCACTTTTTTGCGTTGAGATTCCCGAAATAGTGTGATAGAATAGCGTGACATCTGCCAAATGAAAATCTCCGTTTTCTCTACCCCATCTATCGTCAGATTGCCATGACTCAATGATTTGCGGACAGTTTTTCGCCCGGCTGAATCAAGAGAATCTCTCGAAGCGGTGAGCTTAGTTTTAATCCTAGGATTAATCAGTAAGCAATTTAGGATTCCGACTAACCTGAAACCAGTTTTATACTTTGCGCTGGGTGTTTATTGTGCTTTCTTTTCCAGTGATATTTGTTTCTAATAGGATTTACGTAGCACCAGCAGGTCGGGAATCGTAGTTCGCTCGTACAAGGGTCGCGACCTGGAGATCGCTCCTACAGAAGGCTCAATTTCTGACAGCGCGGAGTATAGAAGGCGAACAACCTTAATATTCAAGTTTTGGGAAATTGGAAATAGCCGGAAATTTTATCGCGACGTTGAAACGAAAGTACTACGAGTTATTTAAACGAACCAAGTGGATTGCACGAAGAAGAAACAAAACGGCTAAACTCTGTGAGACTTTAGCGTTAATCCTCTAATCAAGCAGGATTCGATTTGATTGGCGAGTCGCACACCCCAGAGGACAGATTTCCTTAATCTCGTTGCTCAATTTACATTGTGTCAGGAGAAGTTTGATGCGCGACAACAAAAATCGGACTCAATCTGAAAGGCGATCTGGTGAGGGCCTTGATGTATATGATGACGATTTTGCTGAAGAATCCGATGAAATTGAAGAAGATGTAGGTACACCGCGTTCTTTGATGCTCGTGGATCAACTTCTTTACACAATGCACGAGAACGATCGCCGACGTTCACTTCTGTACGAACTGCGACGTGCCATTATTGAAGACGAAGTCACGTTTCAGGAAGCGCGGCAAGCGATTGTCGACATGCAGGAAACAGTTGACAAACTAACCGCTCCTGCGAACCGAATAGGCACACTCTTGGGATTCCCTAAGAAAGGCATTGCGCGAGTAATTGTCGGTGGTTCGGAGTACCTCGCGAACATTGACTCCCGGTTGGATCCATACTCCTTCAAAATCGGCTTCAGCGTTCTCCTCAACGAGGCTTATGTCATAGTGGGCGAACTGGGATATAGCGATGCCGGCCCCATAGGGAAAATTGGCGACATCTTGCCGGATGGTAGATTGCGCGTTGGACAGGAGCCTGCGACACAGGCCGTGATTTTGGAACGATCTACAGATCTTGCCAACAAAAAATTGAAAGTGGGCGACGAAGTCCGTATCGACCCAAACTTCAAAGTTGCGCTCGAACGATTGGAGACTCAAGAGGTAAAAGACTACTACTTGGAGGAAGTTCCCGAGATACCTTGGGAGAAGGTTGGTGGATTAAACGACACCATAAACCTTATTAAAGATACCATTGAACTCCCGATTCTGCATCCGGAGATATTTGAGAGTTTTCAATATAGCGCACCCAAGGGCTTCCTCCTACACGGTCCCCCGGGCTGTGGCAAAACACTAATCGGCAAAGCTACAGCACATAACCTGACGCAAAGGTTAAAAACGGAAACCGCAAGCGATGTTGAAGGCTGTTTCCTCCACATTAAGGGTCCCGAAATCTTGAATATGTGGTTGGGAGAATCCGAACGGAAGGTTCGTGAAATCTTTCAGATTGCTCGAGAAAAACGCAAGGATGGTTATCTGTCATTCGTGTTTATTGACGAAGCCGAGTCAATCTTGGGAACGCGTCGATCTTATAGATCTCACAACATAGCGAACACCGTTGTGCCGATGTTTTGCGCTGAGATGGATGGTATTGAGTCACTTCAAGATGTTGTCATCATTCTCGCAACTAACCGACCCGACCTTATTGATCCGGCCATCCTGCGCCCCGGTCGCATCGATCGAAAAATCAAAGTGACGCGCCCCGATAGGGAGGCTGCAAACGACATTTTCCGCATCTACTTGACGCCGGAACTCCCTATTGATCCCGAAATTGTTAAAACTCATGACGGTAATCTCGAAGCGGCTGTCAATAATTTGATAGATCGAGTCTCCGACGAAATGTTTCAGCCAACTGAAGAGAATAAGTTTTTGGAAGTTGGGTTGCGAAATGGACGGCGGGATATCCTCTATCGCGGTAATTTATGCAGTGGTGCTATCATCGAATCCATTGTACAGCGCGCAAAGGAATCAGCAATTAAACGTGCAATCAATAATCTGAACCAAGAAACAGGTATCGGGGCGCTGGATTTGATGGATGCGCTTGGCGCGGAGTATAGCGAAAGCGATATTTTCCCTTCAACGGACAGTGTTGAGGACTGGCTAAAGTTGCTCGACTACGACGCGGAAAACGTTGTCAAAGTTTCTCCAATCCGACCGGAAAAATCGCATTCGAGAAAGGCTGCCGGGCATGTGATTTAGCCCAATGCGCGACGCATCGTACACTCAGTATACGTATTTCAACCCACCAACCTTCACCATGTAATACGTATCGTTAGAGGGCTACATTTCTCCCAATTGTGCCTTGGGTAGGTTATGCCGCAAAGCCTGTGAGGTACCCCTCAGACCGTAAACACGAATCAATTCGTCCAATCATTATTAGGCACGAGGGATTGAGCAGGACATGAGAGTTTTCCCCGGCACGGTAAGTACGCAAGATAGACCGGCAACACATAATCCCGTCTAGTACAATCAAATATGCAAAGACTGTTTGGAATTGAAACGGAATACGGCATTACGCTTGAAGGCAAGAAAAATGTTGATCCGGTTCAATTATCAATTGAACTCATCAAGAGTTATCGACCGGGCGACTTTCGTCCGATGTGGGATTATAACGGAGAGGATCCGTTTCGCGACGATCGTGGATTCCGCGCTAGTGAGTTACAAGAACACCCGGATGAGCGCCAGTATCAAGAACAGGATAGTCGACGCAACCTTCCCTTCAACGAAATCAAGAGCGATATGATTCTTGTGAACGGCGCTCGTCTATACAACGATCACGCTCATCCGGAATATTCCACGCCTGAATGTCAAAGTTTGTTTGAGTTAATAGCACACGATAAAGCTGGCGAGCGGATCTTGTTTCAATGCGCTGTGCGTCGTAGCGAAAAACTGAAGCGCGAGGTGTTGCTCTATAAAAACAATACCGATTTTCATGGACACAGTTACGGCTGCCACGACAACTATCTGATGAAGCGGGAGATTGAGTTCGATTACCTGAAAGAAAGTATCATGCCGTTCTTTGTGACGCGGCAGATTTTTGCCGGGGCGGGCAAAGTCGGCATCGAAACCGAGTCGGGCATTAGTTCCGCCGGATTCTTCCAACTGGCGCAACGATCAGATTTCTTTCATGTAGAAATTAGCGTAGATACGATGCACAACCGCCCGATTGTGAACACACGCGACGAACCGCATGCGGATGCCGCTAAGTATCGCCGACTTCACGGTATTGTGGGTGATGCCAACATGTCGGAGTATTCGACCGCACTCAAACTCGGTACAACCGCGTTGGTGATTAGTCTGATCGAACAACGGCGGGTGCCTGGTAGCTTTGCCATTGATAACCCGATTGAGACAATCAAGGAGATTTCGCGGGATCAAACTTACGAATGGACATTAAGGTTGAGCAACGGCGCTACAATCTCCGCAGTTGATTTGCAACGAAAATACTTGGATTTAGCCCGGCGGCATTTTGCAGGTCAAGATTCCGATACCGACTGGGTGTTGAATGAATGGGAGTTGGTGCTCAATCGTCTCGAAAGAGATCCGATGAGTTTGACAGATAGCTTGGATTGGGTTGCAAAGAAATGGTTGCTAGAGACATTCATTGACGAAGAGGGGATTAGTTGGGACGATCCGTGGTTACAAAGTCTGGATTTGGAATATCACAATATCAATCAGGACAAAGGGTTATATTACGGACTCCAATCACAGGGCTTGATGCGCCGTGTCGTCACCGAGCGGCAGATTGAACACGCCATTCACCATCCCCCGTCGGATACCCGGGCGTATTTTCGTGGACAGTCGCTCAATAAATTTAGTGCCGATGTTAGATCTGTTCAGTGGGATACCATCACGTTCAATGTAAAGGGAAGACCCGTTTCCGTTTGCATGAAACAACTTGCGGATCCAAGTCTGGCAGCGGAATACAACCGCATCCTGAATAATTCATCAACGGTAGAATCCTTGGTAGACAATTTAGGTATTCGGAATTAGCGCGCCTAATCCTCTCGTGATGCAAATGGCAGCGTGATACTCCGGAAGCGAAAATCGTAATTGTTTAGTCCATCGGTCTGGATTTGCCGATCCAGACCGACCGGGGGCAGGGAACGCACCGGGTATGGAAGTACAATGCTAATTCCGGCTAATTGGGGGCTTATACCATTTCGCTTGAATAATAGTGCATATGATGTTTGAATGGTATCGTCCACTTTTTCCGTAGGCGGGGCATCTTGCCCCGCGGACTTTGCGCAGAGACGAAGCTTGTTGTTCCGCTCCGGCAAGTTTCTTTGCTTAATCCACGTAATCAATGCACTTCCATTTTATAGAAATGGTATTACATGCCCAGAGCGGACGTGCGACGAACTGTAATACTACGAACCAAACGATGCACTAAACAGTTACGAAAAATCGAACCCCCCGTATCCCAACTCTAGTTGCCCGGTGGTTTCTAGATGTCACAGAACTAAAAACGCAGTTTTGTCTTTATTGACAGGAGGCAATTATCATGACAACAGATGTGCTTATGCACCTGAGAGACCGACAACAGCGACCCGCGAAGCCTTTTGGACCAGGCGATGGCGGCGATGATGAGGGGCCAAAACGCCCGGACACGAATAGTCCGGACAGGAAGGAATTACTCAACCGCATGCGTCGTGTCAAGAAAAACCAGTCACGCAACTATCGCCAGAGGACAGGGGAATAGGTAATGAACCACAAAGGGGACTTCCTCAGTCTCTTGAAATCACGGAACTGCCACATCCAACTCGGTGCTGACGACTTGACTCCCCAAAACATGCCTGCTGGATCAGCCGGAAGCGTTGTTGGGCATCATTTGGAGGTAGCAGAGGGCACAACTGTTATTGCGGTGCGTTATCGGGAGGGTATTCTGATTGCCGGAGATCGGCGAGCAACGGCTGGAACATCCGTCATGTACGACCGAGCGGAAAAAGTATTGCCAATAGATGAATATTCCGTCCTGGCTATCTCGGGATCCCCGGCTATTGCCTATGAAATGGCGAGAGTCCTTGAACATTCATTTCAGTATTTCCGTCGAAGTCAACTTCAAGAGTTAAGCGTAGAAGGAAAGTTGAGGATGCTCTCACGCTTGATTCGCGAAAACTTGCCAATGGCATTACAGGGGATTGGCGGAGTGATTCCTATCTTCGCACTCTACGACCTGAATCAGCAAGAAGATGAAAACGGCGGAAAAATTTATTTCTATGACGCCCTCGGCGCACACTTTGAAAACGCTGCTTTTGCCGTGTCTGGCTCCGGATCGGTCTGGATTCGAGGCATCCTGCGCTACTTGGATCGCTGGGAAGGCGGACCACTCGCCGAAATGGACGAACAGCAGGCGACTCGCACGGTGCTGAGACTGCTTGACACAGCATCTGAATACGATGTCGCAACCAGTGGATATAACCCAAAATCGCACATCTTCCCGACAGCCAAGACAATCACACGGGAGGGTATTCACGACCTGTCCGAGGGACAGCTAGGCGAAATCTATACCGAATTTGTTGACGTAGACTATGTTAGATGAACCATATCGCTGGATTGAGGCGATTAATGATCGTAGGGATTACATCGAGGACCAGCTTCGCCCGGGAAGTCCCGTCGTTGGGTTAAACTATAACGATGGGTTGTTGCTTCTGACGGTCGGAAGTGGTCAGCGTAAAATCTTTGAAGTACACAACCGAACCGCACTGTGCGCAATCGGACACCCCGCTTACATAGAGCAGTTGCGTATGTTGGCGACGGATACTGCCTCCGTACAAGGATTTCAAAACTCGGTGGACGATGTAACCCTACACCGACTAGCAAACTTTGTTCTTGGCCCCGCGATAAAACAGACATTTGAGACCATTTTTGGAGCCGCTCCCATCATCAAGATGCTATTGGCTGAATTGGGGACACTCGGTAGGGAAAATCAGTTTAGTTCCATAAACTACGATGGCGCCGTCGCGACCGATAGCCATGCTCAATTGATCGGAGGTACCGATGCCATTGAGAATGCGATGCGCCGATATTTGGCTGATTCTAATTCGAGCGACGGAACACTCATCTCTACCGCACGCACCGCTTTGGAAATTTGGGCGGTAGGACGAGATCTAAGTTTACAGGAGGATGAAGAATCGGATGAATCTGAAGAGCCACCCGTAGACAGGGTGCAGGTGCACGATGTCTTGAAGGAAGAGTTGAAAGAGGGGCAGATTGAAGCCGCAGTTTTGGATAGCACGCGCCGAGGCAACAGCAAATTCCGCATACTCCAGTCGGAGGAAATTGAAAACCTAACTGCCAATTGGTTGTGAGACGATTCTTAATGACTAACACCGAAACATCCGAGGAAGATTTTGAGCAAGCGCATTTTTGGAATTGAAACAGAATTCGGATGTATGATCGAAGCGAATCAACTGAGTATGTCATCCGAAGGAGTCGCCTCAGTGGTCAGAGACCACGTCTTCCACCAGCTACAACTGGGTATTTCTGACATACACTATCGTGACTACGGCGAACCACCGGGTAACGGCGGCTTTCTCTTCAATGGGGGTCGACTTTATATAGACATGGGGCACCTTGAGTATGCTACCCCCGAGTGCGTCGATCTTTTGTCGGTCGTCGCCTACGACAAAGCAATTGAGCGCTTGATAACGCATGTCACGGGTGAGTTGGGGCTAAATGAGGCAGTTTCGTTCTTCAAAAATAACATCGACCATTTCACGGGGGCAACTTTCGGATGTCATGAAAACTACCAACTCCGGCGTGACATCCCATTCTACAAGGTTGTCATTCCGGCACTGATGCCGTTTTTCGTCACTAGGCAAATATATGCGGGAGCGGGCAGGGTTGGAGGATATGAGGAAATTCTTGATTTCGAGGATGTTCAACCTGGCTCTGATGCTTTTCACGGTTTTCAAATATCGCAGCGCGCGGATCATATCGTCACCGAAATCTATGAATGGATCCAGTTTAGTAGGGCAATCATTAACACACGTGATGAGCCACTATCGGACTACACGAAATATCGACGTCTCCATCTGCTCGTTGGGGACACAAACATGTCCGAATACGCTACAGCGCTGAAGGTTGGAACCACGTCGCTGGTGCTTGACCTTATTGAAAGAGGACACCAACCGAGTAATATTGCTTTAGCGGATCCGGTGGGTGCCTTGAAAGACATCTCGCGAGATCAAAGCCTGCGGTGGATTGTCGAACTTGAGACCGGTGAAACAATCTCGGCGATTGATCTCCAGCGAAAATATCTTGAACTTGCACAAAAGATTTTGAAGGGACAAGACGATGACACGGATTGGGTGTTGGCAAGTTGGGAATCTGTATTAAACGACCTTGAACAAGATTGGCGAAGTGTGCGCGATCGCGTTGATTGGGCGGCAAAGAAATGGCTGCTAGAGACTTTTATGGAAGACGAAGGGCTAAGTTGGAACGATCCCTGGCTCGAAAGCCTCGACTTGGAATATCACCATCTTCATCCGGACCGGAGTCTTTATTACGAATTGGAAAACCAAGGGCAAATGGTACAGCTTGTAACACCGGAGAAAACTGACGCCGCGATTCGTAATGCCCCGGATACCACACGCGCGAAAGCACGCTCCGCTGTCATGCGCTACCTTTTTCAAAATAATATGCCGTGCATTGTTGATTGGCATCAAATCTATTTTACTCACGAGGAACCGTTTGAAATGGAGGACCCATTTCAAACCTACGAGGAGGAAGTCGAACGTTTGCTGAAACGCTTGAACCGCCAGCCGAGAATGATTCCGGAGCGAGAAAATCAAGAAAGATCACAACGCAGGAAGCCTCGAAGAATAAGACCGCAACAAATTAGAGCGGAATAGAGTTCAGAGATTATCTGAAGAATGGTGTGAAGGGCACCTTGGTTCGAGGAGCGTCCTGATTTGATTAAATTCCGTCGTGCTCAAGTGAGTCGATATTCCATCAAAGTCAGACGAATGACGCGACTCTTGTGAGTTTGGAACCGAGTTGTTTCTTGATGAAAATTCGGTTTCCCCCTTTCACAATCCAGCAAAATCTCAACGTTAAATAGATTTTGATACTGAAACTTGTTTAGCCGATGATAAAGTAAAGCGATGCCAGGGCGCATCGCTTTTTTCTTGTTTGATTTTAAGCTTTTCAGCAAAGAAACCATATGCTAATTCTCTGCGCTAACGTTGGAAGCACCTCGTTCAAATACCAGATTATCGATGTTGAAACATCACGCTCTCTCGTCAAAGGGATGGTAGAACGGATCGGCAACCCACCATCATTGTTCAACCATTCCGTTCCGGGAAAACCTGAGCTTCGGGGAGAAATCGAAGCGGAAAACCATAATGACGCTATCGCGCACGCGATAAATCTGATTACTGATGATGAGACACGGGTGATAACAGATTTCAGAGAGTTGGCGGGAGTAGGTTTCAAAACTATAGTTGGTAAGGATATATGGCGTTCAGCGCTAATTTCCGACGATGTGATTAGAGCACTTCAAGCGTATATTCCCCTCGCACCGACGCATAACCCTGCGTACATCGCGTCAATCCGGAGTTTTCAAGAACGTCTCCCTCACACTCCGCTAGTTGCCGTATTTGAAACCTGGTTCCACCAGACAATTCCCGACTATGCCTACGAGTTCGGGGTGCCCCGCGCCTGGACTGAAAACCATGAAATTAGACGCTTCGGATTTCACGGTGCGTCACATCGTTACGTCTCTGAACGAGTGCCCCAATTACTTGAGGAGCCGGGAAATCCCGAGTTACGCATAATCTCATGCCACCTCGGTGGAAGTTCGTCCTTGTGTGCCATCCGCGGTGGAAAATCAATCGATACGACTTTGGGTGTTTCAACACAGTATGGCGTGCTCCAGTCAACGCGGAGCGGCGATCTCGATCCGTTTGCTGTCCTATATGTGATGGATAAGGAAGGGTGGGGCACCGACGAAATTCGCCGCCAGTTAATCCAAGAATCCGGACTGTTCGGAATCTCCGGAGTCAGCGGCGATCTGCGCGATGTGGAAACCGCAGCCAACGCCGGCAACGCCGATGCGCGACTCGCGATGGACACCTATTTTTACGGCGTCAAGAAATATATTGGTGCTTACATCGCAGCGCTCGGAGGAGTTGATGTTATCGCTTTCGCGGGAGGAATAGGTGAAAAAAGCGTTACCGCTCGCTCCGCTATCTGTGATGGATTGGAATGGTGCGGCATCCAAATCGATCCGGGCAAAAATGAGCATCACCTCGGCGAAGGAGAAATCTCTACCGACGATAGCCGTGTAAAGATCCTTGTCGTTCCGACCAATGAGGAAATTATAGTCGCTAGAGAGACGGCGAATGTCATTTCTCAACAATAGTCGAACGCCTCATCGCCTCTCTAAATGGTAATTCATCATGCGTGATTGATTTTTTCACACATTACGATCAAACGACTGGATTGAGAATTCGTAATTGTTTAGTTTAGTCCAGAACTTACGCACCAACAGGAAATCGCGACCTCGAGATCGCTCCTACATTACGCTCATGGTGCAGGAACGGGGACTTAACTGCAGCACGACGAACCAGCATTTCCAAAACAGATTGATAGGCTAAATAGTTACTAAGATTTTATACCCACCAGGAAACTTGGAGAAGCGTCGGATTGCATTTGGAAATGCACCGTCGTGACCGGGCTAGGGTTCTGAGAAAGTAAGGGAAAAACACTTGAGTGCACTAGATACATTGAAGATGGATAAGAGTAGCCTTTCAGTGGCATCAACTTCGGAAGAATCGGATGACAAGGAATATTGGCATGCCAAAACACCACAGGAACGCTTGCAAGCCGTTGAATTGATGCGGCAGATTAACTATGGCTACGATCCAACTACCACTCGACTTCAAAGAGTTCTTGAAGTTGTTAAACTCACATCAAACGGAGAAAAATATAAAAGCTAGCGCAATACCAAAACGTCTTCGCGAAAAACTAATCGATTTTCTCAAATCCTTTGCTCCGCACATGCTTAATCACGAACTCGTTGCGGACAAACTCTGAAAGATTCATCCAGGCACCCGATGCCACAACAGCCAAGCAAAATTTCCTCATAAGAAGTCCCTCACTTCTCCCTTTTCCTCGTTTCCACATACCCTATTGCGGTGTCTATTAGGTCACTGTACCGATTCAGTTCCTCCTCCGAATCAAAATCAAACTGAATCCATTCCCGCATTTTCGGTTTTCCGTATGGCTGAAAATCCGATATTCCGTCCCTCGTCCTAGCCTTGTTTGCCGTTTCCTCTGGGACCTTCAATCCCACCTTTCCCTCGTATAAACAAGCAAACATGGACCGACCTACATAATATGCGGGATAGCCAAACATTTGGCCTATGCGGACACTCTCATGCTGAGAAAGGAAGTTATCGAGTATAGGCTTTTTGGGTTCGTCCTTCATTTGTCAGACACCTCGCGGATTACAGTCGTGATTTACAATTGCTTACATTTCGCGCCCCAAAAATCTGCAATCGCCTTCTCACCATGCCGATTTAACTTCCCGGATTTCACATCTTCTTCAAATTGTCTGTCCCATATTTCGGCATCAAATCTGCTGAACCATTCCCTAAAACGGGCTAATTCATCCGCCGACAGTTGAGAAACAGCCACCTGAATTTCCTGTGCGGTTTGCATGATTTATCTCCTTGATACGAATCGAAATACTCTGTTCACAGGTTCTCGCTAATACCATATTTCGCGCCATAGGCTCGGAGATTGTTCATCACCTCTTCCGGAAGCTCTATTCCTTCAGCTAACTGTTCTTCCGTCTTACGGCGCTCCATGTCGCCAGCCACAAGCACCTCGGAAAATCCCGGCGCGGGCGCGACACCGCGCATGAAATCAAGAAAACTCGCGGCAGTTTGACCATATGCATCGGAGGGCATAAATGCCCCTACCTTTATGGCAATAAAGAAACTGCCCGCCAACTCGCATTTGTTCGGCTCGAAACCACCGTTTAGTCCAGCCAGTAGGCACGTCAATAGAGAAAACGCGTATCCCTTGTAACCGCCGAAAACCAAACTCATGCCGCCGGTATTGAAATCATTCGGATCAGTGCTCGGCCTTCCGTCTTTGTCCACAATACAACCCGGTGGAAGTTCCTGCCCCTTAATCCGATAGATGTTTATCTTGGCATTGGCGAACATTGTGGTCGCGAAATCCGCGATGAGGTGTCTGCCATCCGCGGCAGGCACGCCGAAAGCGATGGGATTACTGCTAAGAACCGCCTCGGTACCGCCAAACGGCGTCGCAATGCCATCTTCCCGCCCACTGACGCCGAAAGTTACGAAACTTATGAATCCGGCGGCAGCGGCTTGTTCGCAATATTCGCCTAACCTGCCAATATGGTTCGCGCTCGCCAGACTTATCGCACCAACTCCCGTTTCCTCTGCCTTGTCCATTGCGAGTTGCATTGCCCACTGCGCGGAATAGTGCCCCCAGCCGCTATGCGCATCCACGAGCGCGGCAGATGGTGTTTCGTTTACAATCTCGGGAACGGCGTCGGGAATGAGGAAGTTGTCTTCCACAGCCCTGAAGTAGTTTGGAAATTGGTAAACCCCGTGCGATGTGTGGCCTCTCAGGTCGGCATTGACAAGCATTTCCGCTTCAACTTCCGCAATATCACGCGGCGTGCCGACAGCTTCGCATAGACGCCTGCTAAAACTCCTGAGTCTATCTGCTTCAACTCGAAAAATTGCTGCCATTAACGTACGCCTCTTAATCCGAATGATAACATTGTGAGAGCACCGTAGGGTGGGATCAAACGAGCGAATAGCGATCAAGTGACTGAATAGGGAACGCGATAGTAGATCCCGTGCGATAGAGATCTCTTCACAGGAGATCAACTGAGTGGATAGCGAAGGCAATAGCGCATCTCATAGGGATCAACCTATTGATTAGGGAGGGTGAAAGAAGATCCCCTGCGATAGGGATCTACTGCCCACCAGCCATCAAAAATCCCGCTAGCTTATTCATTGCGCTACGTCCGATGCTTCATCTCAACCACACAGTTGTCAGCCACGTCACACCCAAACGTATCTCCGATCTCCTGCGCGTACTTCCTTAATAACTGCGCTAACTCAACAATTACATCTGTAAAGGGCGGATAATGCGCAAACTGATCGTGTTGGTCTTCGTACGGGGCGTCATAGAGATTCAACTCCTCCTCCGGATCATTTACCAAGTCGAACAAATGGTTTGGAGAAGAGTAGTCAGTAACCGTTCGGGGCCTATCGCTGAGAATCAGTTTCCACTCCTTTGTGCGAATGCACCGCTGTTCTATGTTGTTATGGAACAAGATATTCTGTACATAGTAAGCCTCACGCCACGGGACGGATTCTCCTGTGAGAAGCGGTACCAGACTCTGACCGTGCAGGTGGTCGGGTATATCCATCCCTGCCCAATCCAAAATGGTAGGCATCAAGTCCTGTAATCCTATCATGGAATCAAGTGTCGCTCCGCCCTGTATTCTCGCCGGACAGTTCACAATAAACGGTACCTTAATAGCGTCCTCATGGCAGACAAACTTGTACATCCAACCTTCGCGGTAGCGAAAAGTGTCCCCGTGATCCGAGAAATAAACGACTATGGTATCGTCCCTTAATCCGAGTCTGTCCAATGCCTCCATAGTCCGCCCAACGTTGTGGTCGAGCGCACTCACCGCGGCATAGTACCCGGCAAATGGAACCCCCTTGCCGCGGTAACGCTCATATAACCGCTTCGGTGCCGTATACGGATCGTGCGGGGGATAGAATCCATTTACCGCTATGAACGGTTTGTCCGCGTTTGCCTGCCCCTCCAAGAATTTGATGAGTTGATTCGTTTGTAAGTCCGGTTTGTAGACACCATCCTTTCGTCCATCAACCCAATGCCCTCCAAACGAGTTAAACCCCTCCCATACATCGAACATGGACGGCGCATCATCTCCCAGATGCCATTTGCCAAAATATGCGGTTGTGTAGTCTGCCTCCTTCAATGCGTCGAATACCGTCCTCCGCTCGTACGAGACATCCTCAAACAGGTTTCTCATCTGGTAGGTGTTGAACTTCAACTTGTGCTGGTGTGGATAGACACCCGTCCACATCGTCGCTCTTGCGGGTGTACATACGGGCCACGGGGTAAAGCTATTCTCGCAGCGTACCCCTTCCGCTGCCAACCGATCGATGTGGGGCGATGAAACAAACGTGTTGCCGTTACATCCTAGGCTGTCCCAGCGTTGTTGGTCTGACATGAGCAGGAGGACATTGGGCTTCTTCATTTAGGTGGTTCCTTCCTAAGCAAGTTTTAATATAAGAATTTATCTTCCGCATCAACTGGGAAGAGTAGGATTGGAAGGATGGAAGTGGGGAAGGTTGGAAGATTTCTTTTCACACCATTCTCAATCCGCGGATACGAAAGACTCGGAACTTAATGGATGCATAGGAACCTGCTGGATTTGCCAATCCAGCAGAAGCGGTTGGGGGCCTAGATTGACATGTAAGTTTCTTCTTGGAAGTTGCTTAGTGGTTCTTTCGCTAAAAAATTGTGTATAGGCCTTGTGTTTTTGGAATCGGTGCGGCTAGAAAGGGATCTCTATCGCGTTCCTTATTCAGTCACTTGATCGCACCTACCGGGGTCATTGTAGAGAATCGGGTGATGTCATATACACTTGGCGAATGAACCACTTAGACAGGTTGAAACTCAATAATCATGCGAATTCACTTGGCGAAAAGAAATTACGTTTACTGGGCAACAAACCCGCCATCCACCGCCATGGCGTGTCCCGTGACAAACGAAGCGGCATCCGAGCACAACCACACCACAACCTCGGAGATTTCTTCCGGCAATCCGAGACGCCCCATGGGATGCCACGACTCCACCTCCGCCGTCTTCTCCGGATTGTCGAGCAAACCTTGAATGAGCGGTGTACGAGTATAGCCGGGGCACACGGCGTTCACCCGAATCCCCTCTTTCGCATATTCTAGAGCCGCGGATCTGGTCAAGCCTACGACGGCGTGTTTACTCGCAACGTAAGATGGTCCACCGCCGCCGTGGCCGACTAGCCCGTAAATCGAAGCCACATTGACAATCACGCCACTACCCTGTTTGAGCATCTGACGCAGTTCATATTTCATACACAGGAATACGCTTCTAAGATTGATGTTGACAACCCGATCCCAATCCTCAATCGAACTCTCATCAATTCGAGCAGACTTTGCTGGGCCAACACCCGCGCTATTAAAGGCGTAATCGAGCTGTCCATAGGCATCAATGGCTGTGCTAATCATCTCTTTTATTTCGGCTGACTCCAACATATCGGCTTGCAGAAGGATGCACTCCCCATTCGCCTCCTGAATCATGTGCACAGTCTCTCCACCGATTTCCATGTTGACATCGGAGACAACTACCCTGGCTCCTTCTCGCGCAAACGCCAATGCGCTTGACCGGCCGAGACCCGAACCGCCGCCAGTCACAAGTGCAACTTTACCGTCGAATTTTCCGCCCATTTCGTGACACCTTCGTCCCTAGTATTTAGTACAAAGCAGACACACGCCAGTGATGATCATAAACTATGTATCAATCCACCTTCGCCAATCCTGATTCTCGCCGGATCCAGATCGATGTAACCGTCTGCCCTACCCGATGACGCTCGCAGTAAATCCCGAATATTCTTAGGTCCCACGCCAGCGCCAGAGATCTTGACGCCACCCGAGAAGTGCTTCCTAATGAGGCTCATGTCCGCGATGGTGGCGCCGTAAGACCACGCTCCGGTAGATGTCTTCACAAAATCGGCGCCGGCTTCCTCAGCCAAATCGCATGCTGCCTTGATCTGATCGTGGCTGAGCACGCATGTCTCAATAATAAGTTTCGCGAGCGCTCCGTTCTCGTGCGCCGCATCCGTCACTGCCTTCGCATCGTCTCGCGCCGTGTCAATGTCTCCAGCCGTAAACGCCTCGTAGTTAAGGACAACATCGATTTCTGTCGCCCCGTTAGCGGTGACTGCTCCTGTTTCACTCACTTTAAGCGCCGTGGCAACGGAACCGTAGGGGAAGTATATCGCCGAACATACTTTGATTTCATTTCGGTTCTGTTCGTCAAGGAACTTAACGACTATCGAGACGCATTCGGGAAGTACGCAGATTGCATACGGGACACGTTCGCTCTGTATCGTCGCGTCCAAAAAATCGAGCAAATTCTGCTCCCTTAATGCTCTAGGATCTTCGCCTTTCCCCCGAAATGATGTGTAAGTTTCCAAGATGGAATGATCACAGATGGAAGCAATCTGTATTGCAGTTAAGTCATCAACCGGCACTAGCGTGTCACTCATTTTAACTCACCCTTATCCATTTTTTTGACTGCCCGACGAAGCGGTTAAAACCAAACGCCTTGAACACAGAAACCCATCTATACTTCACGCTGCTGAAAATTGCGTATTTTCAAGCGTCTGGCGGTAGGTGCGGTTGGAAACCGCACCTACGGGGAATGCAGGTCGCGACCTGCAGATCGCTCCTACAGTGAACGCAATTTCTGACAACGCGGAGTATAAACTGGAAAACTCCCTGCTGAGATAATCCCCACGAATGCAGGGTATTCTAACAAAATCGTCGGATGTTGTCTATATATTTTCTCGCGCGCAAACTGGGAGATTTTAACACCTGAATCGCATTGTCAAACGGAATGCCCCATGTTACCATAGCACCGTTGAACCGAGTTCAAATCACCTGCGAAACCTCCGCAATCCAGGACAAACTGCTGAAAAATCCATATCATTAAACACTATCAAGATTTGAAGGGGAATAAGATGTCCAACTCCAACAGTTCACCCTGGCCGGATAATCATCAAACTGCCGTTTCATTGACGTTTGACGATGGCAGCGCATCCCATCTGGATATAGCCATACCAATCCTTGCAGAATACGATCTACAAGGCACATTTTATATCAACCCGCGTGGCGATGATTGGGATCAACGGCATTTACCATGGCGAAATGCGGCGCTGGCTGGACACGAGATTGGGAATCACACGATTCAACATATTTGCGCCCGTAATTTCGGCTGGGATACCGACAAATGCCTTGAGACGCTTAGCTTGGAAGAGATTGAAGCGGACGTATTAGAGGCGGAAAGACGGCTGAACGCGCTTATCCCCGAGCAACAGACTCGCACCTTCTGTTATCCCTGCTATCAAAGCTATGTCGGTGAAGGAATAAACCGGCAGAGCTACGTACCAATAATCGCCAAGCACTTCCCTGCCGCACGCGGCTTGGGCGAGACGGCGAATCATCCTTTACTGACGGAACTGCACTACCTTACTTCGTCTGTTGTCGCCGGTTGGATGTCGGGTTCGGATTTGTGCAGCTTGGTCGATAAAGGCACCGATGGCGGACGGTGGCTCATCCTGACTCTGCATGGATTGCAAACGGAACCGAATCGGGAGGGGCTCCTGACACCGCTCTTTCACGGTAATTCATTGCCGTCGGACTGCTTTCGTGAGCTTTGCACGTATTTGGCGGAGCGTCGTGCGGAGATTTGGACGGCACCTGTGGTGACGGTCGCGGAACAAATTATTGCATGGCGGGAGAAAGGCACGAGTTGAAAAATACTATCTTGGGTAAAGCCTGGAATTGCCACTAGGATTTATCGCCTATTGGGACAACCACCTGAACTTCTACATTCATTCCCTCACTATCGAAGTCAATCCCGGCGGATGTTGGTCCGAGGGTTTCAAGTGGCGAAAGGTTGACAATAACCTGCTGCATCAAGCGAAAGTCAAATCTACTACCCATCATGGGCGCCATCAAACTAATAACCGGCCTAAGACGTCTCAGTTCCGAAAACAGGAGGCGAGGCTGGATAAGAAGGTGAGAATCTCTCGGATAATCAACTCCTTCAGGAAACTGTATCTGCGTTAAAGCCGTCCTCTCGCCAGTAGAGGTATCAATCACGGATTTCAAACCGGACACAGTCGTGCTAATAATCCAATAATTATCTATCAGTGCATGTGCGCCTTTGACCGAGAACAGTAATCCCAAGGGCAGTTGAACCGGTTGAAAAACCACATCACGATAACTCCTCGGCTCGGAGAATTGAAGTTGTTTTCCGTTTATGACGACTTGATGTTCTCGAAGTTTCTCCAAATCTGCTTCAAAACTCTTTCGATCTGTAACAGGAATCGCCATAATGATTGATGGCATCTGAAATGAGGAATTTGAAGCCAGGTCAATTTGTGCAACCGCGACTCCGCCTCCAAGATGACGCGCGAGGTTTACCTCACGCAGTTGATGCTGGATTGATAAGTTAGCCTTGAAGAGATTCCAGAGTTGCGAAGGATTGATGCTTGGATCGATGAACGATACGGCGCATTTCCCGGGCAGGATTGATAGTAGTTTCGGATCAATTGTTGCGGGTGCGGGTAGGCGTCGTTCCTGTTTCGCCCCCCACTGAATCCGGTGGAGCAACCGAATCGCCCCATTCTGATAACTATGACTTATCGTCCAGGTTTCTATCTCCTTAGCGAAAGGAACAAGTCGTCCAATAGCGTCAAACGCATCCGAAACTCTAGGAAAATCAACAAAGATTGTGCTAGCGTCTGAGTTGTATCGATTCTGTAGGGATTCACGCATCGGGTGAAGATCGCTGAATCCTTGTCTCTGTTCGCCATAAATGTCAAGCGTTTCTATTATGAGAGATCGGTCAAGCGTCAACAGCCCAATCTTGCCGAGGAACGCATAGCTAAACTCACGAGGATAACCGGTAATGGTGTTGATTGTAAATCCGTCGTAATCGTTTTGAAGTCGCTTGAAGCTTGGATTAAGCGGATCAGCCGCTGTGACTGCCGCGATCTCCAACTTTTCCTTTGCTCCAACCGCGCTTATAAGAAGGAATGAAATTTTGCCCTTCCTGCGGTATAGAGCCAAGATTGCCTCCTTTCCAAAGTAGCCCTTGAGTTTATTGAAGTTGAACTCGGCGCCCATCTCATGTTCCCACAGTTGCTTCTGATAAAGAATCTGTCGCCACCACCTCTGCCTTTGGATTTCGGCGAGAATCGGCATTTGTGCAGCACGCTGACCAAATTGGCTGAGTCTGAACGTCTCTACCGCGTCCGTGAGGTTTTTTGCGCCAACAAAGCAAATCGGTTTTTCAGGGAGAAGTGTGAAAAGGCTTTCGGCAGGCTCTCGGCGGGAGGTTTGCCGATAAATGAGGAAAACGGTCACGACGACAGCTAATACCCCAATCACAATTAGGTAGTGGACAAGCCGAAGTTTTTTCAAGGGAGGGGTTAGTGAAGATTGCAAATTGATCAGAGGTGGAATAAAGGAGCGGTTAATTCTTGGTGGTAACGTCCGTTTAGAACAGGCGGAATGACATTAGGAACTTTATCAAGCAGATATACTCACGGCATAATGAACGGTTATCACAACAGAACGAGGTTACCCCATGATACGGTCTAGGACAAACCTCGGTGATCATTGTCATTGCAACCGATGATTACACATGCCCGCGGGTAATGACGCTCTTTCGTACCACAAGGGATCTCTATCGCGGTCGTTATTCACACTCTTAATCTATTCGCTCGTTCGATCTGTTAGATTGTGGTATGCGCAAACTAACAGTTTGCGCTACGGGATTGCGTGCGATTTTGTAAGCGGCCTAACACATCGTCACAGTTCTTTAACACACAATCAGGGTTTGTGTAAATTTGAATGAAGATGACTATAGCACCAATTGGGCTGAAATGGAACCGAAGGTGTTCTTAGATTTACTCGGATTTAACCCATGAAGACAGATCAAGCGAGCGCGGAAGGAGGACGAATCTACAGGCATCGATGCGCAATGCATTAATTCGATCCCGTGGAGAAATATGTCTTACGCCCATCGCGACCGAGCTCCCATAAATTCCAATGGGTGTCGGAATGATGGAAACGAGCGAAGGCCATTTGGAGACACGCACATACGAGATGATGCACTTGTGCCATCCATAGTGAAGAACACAGCCAATCCAATAATTACCTTGGCCTTTTGATGTTGCCCCATGTTGTCGCGAGTTTTCCTCGCGCTTCGACCGCCAAATACTGCAGCAATCCCTGCCTCCAGAGCGTTCTAACTTCGTCCTCGGTCAATGCGTGATTAAAGACGGCAACCTCATCTATGACCCCAGCCGTTCCGTAACTTGGCCTCTGGCCTTTAGTCGAACGTCCGATGATCTGACAGCCGATCATGAACGGGGCGAACTTCCCGCCTCCAAGTGCAGCGAAGCCGGGTGGCGGCACAATCTTGTTCTTCTTTGCTAAATCGGCTAATTTTTCGTTTTCCCGACGTCCCACCACCTGCCCATCGACATAGAGGACAAGGTTAGGCTCCGAATACGTGCCGACGACATGATGCCATTTCCCGTCAACGACGGCGGCACGTTTCTTTGTTTCGTCGACATAAACACGGGATACTCGCGGCTGTTGAGCCGTAAATCCGAACGTTACGTGCCCCTGCTCGCCACGCCTCTGTTCTCCGCCTTTTCCAGCATCCGAAACCCACATCGCATAATTGCATCGAGCCAAGTGGGACGTTTTGCCAAAAAGCATCTGATTGGCAGATAGGTCCGTTACATCGCCGCAGGCATTATTACAAAAGCCATCGTTAAGAGGTTGACCTGCGAGCTCTGGAATCCTGACCCAGCCCGACAGAGAAAACTCTAACAGATTGAAATCGTCGTGGTGCGGGATTTCGACCCAGCCAGGCCACTCAGTTCCTGCCTCGCCCTCTGCTTCAAAAAACTCCAATGCAGTTCCACGCTTTCCGTTTTTCCACTTCACCCTGCCAACAATTTTACCGTGATGCCCGTTTCCGGAAACATCCTCAATCCTTCCGTGTGCTTCCTGATTTAGTTCGCCTCTGTCAAAGGTCCAAGCACCCACGACTTCGGCGTAAGCAAGCGGCAGAAATACGCAATAACTTAGGAACACAGTGAATACGCTGACGATCGTAGCAGATTTCACGATTAATTCCTCCTAATTGGGTTAGGTTAAATAGCGCTTCCGCTGCCGTAACGTCATGTGTAAGAAGAATCACTCGGCAGCAGACATTCTAGATCCTTGCTTCCGGTCTTGCTCTGCCCAACTCTTGAACCAATGAGCAGGACAGCAACGTGTCATTTTAGAATTTTCGGTATTCGTATTCAGTCTTAGCTAATGCAGAATACCAAGGTTCGGCATAAGTTGGATTTCTCCAAGCTCTCCCATGCCACTTCTGCACCTAGACGTTACACACCATCCAGTGAAATCCGACAATAAATTGAACGATGTGCGACAGAGCCTCGAATTTAGCTGATCCTATCCCTATCTTTTAGACGGTAATGAAAGAGATTTGAGTTGCGCAAGGGATCTCTATGGGATTGCAATCATATTCGCTATTTGCTCCTTTGATGACTCATTCAACTCGGAAACATCGCTTATTCCCCCGTCTAGTTTTTGGGAGTAGTTCTACTCTTATTGCCTCATTTAGTTTAAATACATATACCCATAGTATATTATAACACATCTTATGGTTTTGTCTACCACATTCACCATGTTTACTAGGGGAAACGCATCTAAATTTTCTGCTCGGCAAAAAAGAAAATCCGGCTAAGTTTGTGGTAATTTTTCTAAAGATCGTAGGTTGGGTTGAACGAAATTCGTTAATGATTGTTAATCTTTAGAGGCGTTTCCGAGTCCCCACTTTGCATGAACATGTCAAAAAAATGAGTGAAACCCAACATTAATCGTAAATTCTACCGCCATGAGACATCCTCTAAATTAGATGCGTTTCCCCTGCCATGTTCACTCTAGAAAGATAAACCACCGGTTCCTCTAGAGTCCTGCTAGCTTACTAGGCAACGCCAATGAGGGCGACCAACTTGCGGTCATCGTTGACACGGTCTAATGGAAACTATCATTTTTCGAAAACTGAATCGCCCTATGAATACATGCTTCTGTGTTGACTTTTTAAGCATTTTTGCTATAATAGTTACTCGCCCCAAGGTACACGGTCAGACAGAGAAGGTCCAATCAGATTCTGTCGGTATTCGTACAACCATTTTCCAGAATTTGGTAGTAACGTTTTCGTTGCAGCAGGTACGGCTTGTGTCGTGTTCGATGAAGCCAGTGTACCTCCATAGGTATAGCCAACCGCCAGACTCACAATCACTTAAGGCTCACTCATAATCAAACGGCGACTATACACCAGATCAATAGCGGCAAAATAGCCAAGAAGGAAAACAGGGAGAACGTTCCTTCCTTCCCCACTTCCCTCACATTAGATTTCGTGTCACACAAAATGTCAACCAAACTTTGGCAGTAAATGAACCGTCAGCGCGGAGTGTGGATCAATCGGTTCGAGTTTGGTCAATTCAACGTCAAAAGCATTCGTAGACAAACTGAAGGAGAAAAAAATGAGACTCATTTCACCGTTGATCGGGGTTGTTCTAATGCTCTGCTGTGGCGGGGCAATGGCGAAAACGCTGTTTTTCGATGACTTTGAAGATGGTGTTATTGATAAGAAATGGGACTTCACCGGTGTTTGGGATGAAACAGATGGGCATCTCGCTTGTGTCGAATCGAATGTGAAATTTAACTATGCGATTCCCGAAATTCCGGCTGAATTCCGTTCCAAACAGATTACCATCCAGGCCAAAGGGAAAATCATCGGTGCTCCGTGGACCCGAATGGGCACTGCGGTACGATTGACGCCAAGACTCAACAACGCCGAAGCGCAGGATGGCAAACCAACAGGACATCTTGGATACTGCTTGACGACAGGAGAAAATGGCCCCAGTGATGTCAAATTGTTAAATGAAGGAGTACAGTGGGTCAATCTGAATAAACCCGTGCGTCCCCAACTTGACCAGTGGGTCTGGGTTCAGTTGACCGTCACAGCAAAACAAGAGTTGATTGCCAAGGCTTGGCTTGATGGAGAAGAAGAGCCGCTCAAACCGATCGGAAGCGTCAAACAATGGAAGAAAAAAGACGGAACCGTTGTCAAGCAGAATCGGCCCGCGGGGCCTGCCGGGTTGGTCGGAAAAGCCATGGAAGCCTGGGGACGGGGTGGGGCAACTCCCGTGTATGATGAGGTGGAGATCTGGGACGCGGATGGTCGAAGCGAACGTCCGAAAGCCGTCGATCGCGCCGGAAAGTTGAGTCTCACGTGGGGTAAACTTAAAACCTTGTGACCTTATCGCTTAAGAGCGCGCCATTATCCCTGTCGGAATAATTCTTTCAGCAAGCAACACGTTCTAGTTGGAGTCTCTTTCCTCGATCCAGAGGATCGAAATGTCAATAGAATACGATCCCTCCTCGCGTCTGCACTCCAGAGGATCAAGCGAGTGAATAGCGAGTGCGATAGAGATCCTGTGCAATGTGGAGTGTTATTTGATAGGAACACCTCCAATCCAAAGAGCACCGATCATGATTTATGTCGGTGCTTTTTTGTTTCATCGGCGGCAATAGGATATGGATAGAGATCAATGCCAATGGAGAGCATTCGGTTCGATATGCCCCCATCGTCGTCAACTGCCAATTCGGTGTTAAAGACGCGATCGGCGGAACAAACTATGCAAGTAGCGGAAGCCAACGGCAAACGAAGGTAGCATAACAGAGGAGTTCAGTTGTGAACGCAAACCAGAGAAGAAATTTGAAGATTGCTTATGGAACGTACGGGATGCCCGATGAGGAGATTCGGGCGGCGATACCACGTCTTTCAAAAATCGGCTATGAGGGGCTAGAGATTTGTGTGGGAGAAGCATACCCGACAGCCCCCCAAAAACTCTCGAAAGAAAAGCGCTCTGAAATGCGCACCATAGTTTCCGATCTTGATCTGGAGATTCCTTCACTAATGCTTTTGAGCCGGGTGTTGACCGCTGACCCTCGGGAATATCAGCAGCAGCTTGACGCATTCCGCGCGGCTGCTGAACTGGCTAACGACCTGGCTGTGAACAATAAGATCCCCGTGTTAACAACCACGCTGGGCGGCGGGACCATGACCTGGAAGAAGGACCGAGAAGCGCTTGCGGATCGTGTCGCGGAAGTGGGCGAATTAATAGCAAAGGCGGGAACTCGCTTTGCCGTGGAACCTCATGTAGGCAGTATTCTGGAGCATCCCGATCACGCCGTCTGGCTGATCCAGCGAATCAACTCACCTTCGGTACGACTCAATTTCGACATCAGCCACTTTGCCGTAGCGGGCTATCCCTTGGACGATACGGTCGCAAAACTAGCACCACTGGCGATTCACACACATGTGAAAGATGGACGCATGGTTGCTGGCAAAGTGCAGTGGCTTTTGCCGGGAGAAGGAAACTTCGATTATACGGCCTATTTGCAGGCAATGGCCAAAGCGGATTGGCGTGGATGTATAACGGTTGAGATTAGCGGCATGATCTTCAGCAAGCCGAACTACGACCCGTGGCTTGCGGCGGAGTTCTCATGGAAGACCTTGAGCACCGCCCGCACAGAGGCATGAATTCAAGAGCGTATCTTAAAGCATCAACTCTCCTGATCTTGTGGACAGTGCCACGCCACATGCCGTGCTTTTTGTCGGGGTAGACGGTATGAAACAGACCCGAAGGCAGACTTTCCCTTCTCTACTTCCTGCACTAACAATTGGCATCTTGCTCATCATCGCCAACTGTTATTGGATAGCCATGGGACGGGCGACCGATCAGTCATATACGACCAACATCTCACTCTACTTCAACGTAATCTTCAGCTTGTTCCTTTTGACGTTGTTGAACCTTCCGCTGAGGAGATTCCTGCCGACCTCAGCGCTCAGCCAGGGTGAACTCCTCGTTGTCTATGTGATGCTATCCATCGCTTCTTCGTTGGCCGGTCTCGATATCATACAGAGCCTCGTCGGCATTATGAGCACCCCATTTAGGTTCGCAACTCCAGAAAATGAATGGGCGAATCTCTTTTGGCGATTTATTCCGAGATGGCTCTCTGTTGAAGAGACCGGCGTCTTAGATAATCTTTACGATGGGGGTTCTTCACTATATGCCGCTAGTCACATCAGGGCTTGGGTGTTTCCAGCGCTTGCTTGGTCCGCTTTTCTGGTCGCGCTGCTGTTTGTCATGCTTTGCATCAATGTCGTAGTTAGGAAACAATGGGTCGAGAGGGAAAAACTCACCTATCCGATAATTCAATTGCCTTTCGAGATGACACGTGCGAAATCGGGGTTTTTCGTTAATCGACTCATGTGGTTAGGTTTTGGGATTGCATTTCTAGTAAATATCGTTAATGGATTGCACTTTCTCTTTCCCGTCGTGCCTAGCTTAGGCGGCGAACTCTATGAGAAGACAGGGCGTGGGTTGGACCTCGGAAAGCTCTTTACCGAAAAACCGTGGAGTGCGATCGGTTCGATGCCCGTGATGGTGCTTCCCTCAATCATCGGACTTGCTTTTTTTATCCCCTTGGATCTTTCATTTTCCTTCTGGTTCTTCTTTCTCTTTTGGAAGTTGCAGGCTGTTTTCGCAAGTGTCCTCGGACTCGGAGACATGCCTCGGTTTCCCTATACGGGCGAACAGGCATTCGGCGGACTCATCGCACTATGCGCCATTGCCCTTTGGGTGAGCAGAACTCACCTGAAGAAGGTAATTTTCACCACATTCTCAAGCCGTTCACCGCTTGATGACTCAACCGAGCCCGTAAGATACAAGTCCGCCTTTACAGGAATAGTTTTGGGGATGAGTTTCATCACGTTCTTTTGTTTGAGAGCAGGAATGTCGATTGGGGCAATTCTTCTTTTCTTCACGTTGTATTTCGCCATGTCCATCGGCATCACTCGGATGAGAGCTGAACTGGGATCTCCCGTAAACGATTTTCATGATTCCGGTCTCCCTGAGATGATATCCGGGACGATAGGCACACACCGTTTTGGCGCTCATAACTTGACGATGTTTTCTTTTTTTCGGTTTTTCAACAGGGCGTACCGACCCCATCCGATGCCTCATCAGCTTGAGGGTTTCAAAATTGCAGAGCGATCAAAAATCAGCAACTCCGGGATATTCCTTGCTATGGTGCTGGCAGCCGTGATTGGCGCATTGGCGTTTTTTTGGTCCTATCTCGACGCCCAGTATCAGTTTGTTGGACTCAATACAAGAGGGCGCGGGATTCATGCTTTTAATCGCCTGAAAAGTTGGCTCTATTATCCTTCACAAGCGGACTATGGGGCGATCGCTGCGATGGGCACCGGTTTCCTGTTCTCACTTTTCTTGATGATTATGCGAATGCGCTTCCTGTTTTGGCCCTTCCATCCTGCGGGTTATGCGGTCGCAGCCAGTTACTCCGTGCGAGGGTTTTGGTTTTCAATCTTTATCAGTTGGTTGGCTAAGTCAATCATTCTCAAATCCGGAGGATTGAAAACGCATCGAAAAGCCATCCCTTTCTTTCTGGGAATCATACTCGGCGAATTCACCGCCGGGAGTTTCTGGAGTCTGTTGGGAATAGCCCTTGGAAAGCCGATGTACAAGTTCCTGTGGTAATAAATTTCAACCCGATCTACGACATCTGCGATTGCCGGAAGCACGGGTTAGAAACTTACGCCGCGTCTTGCCGCTCAATACTAGTAAACCGATCCCCATAATTACCGGTGTTTTTTGCTTGACAAGGGGGGAAAGATGAAATAGGATGTATATTCACATCTTGAATCTGGGATGCGCCGTGGTGTCTCACTAATCCGAATCATTCACCCGAACGGGTACCTTGAGGTATAGTCATGGGTCGGCAAATCTTGCTATGCTTATCCATCTCGTTATTGTCCCTGAACTTCGCGGATGCGGTGGAGAAGGGTCTGGTCGCCTATTGGGCTATGGACGGAAATGCCAAAGATGCTTCCGGCAATGGGCACGATGGTATCGTTCAGGGCGCCAAGTTTGTTGATGGTGTCGTCGGAAAATCGGCAGAATTTGATGGCGGAGCCGCTTGGATAAACGGTGGGCGAAAACGTAGCTTGGAAGTCTCGCCGATGAGTTGTACCTTCTGGATGAGGCCTTCACACGATCTGGGAGCTAGAGATCCGAGATTCAACATCGTCTACCAGGCGAAGGGGCCGATGTTTGCTTTCAACAAGCAGCCCGTCGCCAACGAGCCGACAGGTCCAAAAAACACAATTCGATGTTGGGTAGATACCGTCGGCAACATCCCCAAGGGCACTCTTTTCACGAAGCGAGATAAATGGAATGCGGGGGTATGGTACCATCTCGCATGTACCTATGATGAAAAAGAGCTGGTATTGTATGAGGATGGGAAAGAAACCGGCCGAGTCAAAGCGACTGGTGCCATTGGAGCACGAGGAAGCGAATTTCGGATTGCCAAACCCTTCGCCGGCTCGATTGATGAGGTGAGACTCTATGACCGCGCGTTGAGCGCGAAGGAAATTGCTGCTTTGGGCGGGTTAGCCGTTGAGCCGCATGGAAAAATCACAACCGCATGGGGTTCGATTAAAACCGGAAAAAAATAACACTTCGTCAACTGCAAACGTTTTGGAGATGTTGCTGTGTCGTAAGGTGAGGTTTGAACCGAAATTTCCCATCGCAGATTGGGGAACGGCGATCACACCTTTACGGTAAACGACAAACCAAGACTGTTTGTGGTGGTTGAACGGTCATGTACCAATGAGATGGATTGTCAAGTGGGTAACCTTCTTCCATCAACCGGCAGCGCTGATTGGTCAGTGGTGCCGTTTCTCACCAACTGGGCACATCCAAACGAAGGACGTGCCCATCACTATCAACATTACAAGGAGGTCCGATCATGTGTCGTAGCAATTGGATAGTGCTTTTAGTGGTTTCATTGTCCGTTTCACTGGCATTCTCATTTAGCGTTGTCAATCCCGCTGACGCAGGTCTGGTGGCGCATTGGCCCCTTGATGGGAATACGGATGACGTGACAGGAAACGGTAACGACGGAATCCTCAACGGCGAGGCGCAATGGGTTGACGGTGTCGTCGGCGAGTCGCTTGAATTTGATGGCGATACCGGCTGGATTGATGCCGGAAACGACCCAAGTTTGGCACCTTCGCCGATGAGTTGTACGTTCTGGATGAGACCGTCAAAAGACCTCGGTCTTGATGATGAGAGAGCAAATATTGTTTACTATGGTTTGGGACCGATGTTTGCCTTCAACAAAACACCTGTAGCAGATGAACCTCTGGGGGCGCCGAATACAATCCGGGTCTGGGTCGATACACTCGGCGACATCCCCAAGGGCACCCTTTTCACCAAGCAAGATACATGGAATGAGGGCGAGTGGTATCATCTGGCTTGTACCTATGATGAAAGTGAGTTTGCCCTGTATGAGGATGGCGTCGAAACCGGCAGAGTGGAGGCGACTGGCGCAATCGGAGAGCGGAAAGGCGTATTCCGGATTGGGCAGAAGTTCCCGGGCTCCATTGATGAGGTAAAACTCTATGATGAAGCCTTGTCTGCAGCAGATATTGCCAGCGATTTCGGCGTAGGGACATCCGTTGAGGCGCAAGGGAAGTTGACAACGACATGGGGAGACTTGAAGACCGGCGAAAAGTAGCCCTTGAGTTGCCAATCAGTAGTCACAATGGGGAATGTCCAGCGGGATTGGATGTTCCCCGTTTTTTTGCCATTGTGAATCTTGAGGCCACTGAAAGAATGGGTTCGGTTGAGGTGCGTTGCCGTTGAGCGTGACGTGGAGCTTTACGAAATAAAGGCGTAAGGCAATTGATTCAGATGAACTCAGCATACACTTGCACTTCACTTTTCGCCACAACTCTCTATGAAAGCTTTTCACCCGGTTTTCAACAGTTGGAATGCGCGACAGACGCTCATGTATGATGATTAGACGGCTAATCTTTATGGCACCGATTCTGTTATCCATCGTCGGATACACTGATGAGCCAATCAAGGAGGAGAAAGTGAAGAGAGCAAAAGCCCCCTTTCATGTGCTATTCAGCAACGATACAACAAACACCTTGACATGTGTCAGTCCGTATCACAAGAAAGGGGAACCGTTCCGGGAAAAGACTCTCAAGGCCACAGTGGACGAAACCGCCGGAATCGGTATTGAAGTGCACATGTTACAGCCGGCGCATGGATGGGTGCCGTGGTGGCAAAGCAAAGTATATTCCGTCGAAGAACACCACAAATGGTGGAAAGATCATTACGGTGTAGCACCGGACATGAGTGTCCACAACTACCTGCTAAATGGCGGGGATGTGCTTAGTGTCTTCGTTAAACGCTGCCGAGAACGAGGGTTGGCGCCATTTATCTCGCTGCGGCTTAACGATGCTCACCACTTGAGCCACGTCAACACGCCGAAAAATACGCGGGGTATCCACGCAATCTGCCGTTTCTATGCCGATTATCCCGAATACCGGCTTGATCCCAAGACTGGAAGTCGTGGCGTGCAGAACTGGGCAATTCCCGAGGTGCGGGATTACAAGTTCGCGCTCATATCGGAGATCTGCCATAATTACGACATCAATGGGTTTGAGCTAGACTTCATGCGTCACCCAATGTTCTTCGACCTCAACGAGACTACGAGCGAACAGCGTGTCCAGATCATAACCGGATTCGTGAGACAGGTGCGGGAATTACTCAATCGAACTGCACAGCCGGGACAACACCGCTGGCTATGCGCCCGAATACCCGCCTATCTTTCGGAATATGATGCCCTCGGCATCAATCTGCCTTCGTTCGTTGACGCCGGCGTGGACATGCTGAATCTGTCAATCTTCTACTTCACCGAACAACAGACAGATCTCGCCACCATCCGAAAACTGGCTCCTGATGCTGCGATTTACCTTGAGATGACGCACGCTACCGCAACCGGGGCGCGTTTGACGAAAAGCGGAGGCGACAACACCCTGTTTCGTCGTACCACCGATGAGCAGTTCTATACAGCTGCGCATCTGGCTTATGCGCGGGGCGCCGATGGCGTCAGCGCCTTTAATTTCGTATACTACCGCGAGCACGGGACACCTGGCCGCGGGCCATTCAACGAGCCGCCATTTCACATTTTCAAGCACATCGGTGACGCCCAATGGCTTGCCCGCCAGCCGCAGCATTATTTTCTCAGCGGCCGCGGCTACGTCAACCGCCAATTGCCAAAGAAGTTTGAACCGGGGGAGACCGTCTCATTTACCATAGACATGGCGCCGCCCGCGGATAGCTGGAAGAAGGACGCACGGCTTCGCATCCAGAGCCGGCAATCTCTTGGAGACAGCCGATGGCGTGCCCGCTTTACTGGCGTAGATTTGAACCCGACGGGCGATGTTTCAGAACCTTATCCGAATCCATATCCGCCGATGTTGGGAAAACTCGATGAACTTCGCGCCTGGACCGTGCCTGTGGATGTTCTAAAAGACGGAATCAATACAATTGAAATTACGCTGGTTGAAGGCGAATTATCCGAGATTGTATTTCTGGATGTGGCGGTTGAGTAATATCTGGCAAATTGCAAAAGGTGGCCAACATTGAGGAGGCATCGTGACTATGAAAGTCATGCGTCCATGGTTAGTCGCACCCGGCACAATCGAGTATCGTGAACAGGAGATCCGGCTGACCCCCGAGACCGTTCTGGTAAGACATGTGTGTACCGCACCCAGCCAAGGTACAGCTATTCATCGTTATCGAGGAGAGGAGATTGGCGTGGCAGCCTTCAGTCGCAACGAGAGCGGGGGTCCATTCCCTTATCCTTGGCTACAGGGCTTTGCCTACGGCGTCGGTAGGATTGAAGAGGCGGGAGCAAACGTTCGGGAACTCGAGGTTGGCCAACTGGTGTACAGTCAGAAACTCACGGCGGAGCTCTCGGTGTTGACACCATCGGATCTAATTCCGCTCCCCGAAGGATTAGACCCGGAATCTGCTACGATGCTCCTGCAAGCCGAGGTTGGACTGAAGGGAGCACGGGGAGCGGACATCATCCTTGGAGATATTGTACTCGTCACCGGGCAAGGTCCTATTGGAAGTTTTGCCGCACAACTGTGTAAACTCGCCGGTGCTTATCAGGTCATCGTCACCGACATCTGTGACATGAGGCTGGAGATCGCCCGACAGATGGGGGCTGATCTGATACTGAACCCCCGCACGGACGACGTGCTCGGACGCATTGAGGAATTTACCGATGGAAGAGGCGCCGATGTGGTGGTCGAGTCCTCAGGTTCGCCGCAAGCGTTTCTCCAAGGCTGCGCCGCAGCCGCAGGCGGAGCTAAGATTGTCGTCATCGGTTGGATTCTGGATGCTTGTCAGTTCAATATGTCAGACGCCTTCACGCCCAAAGGGCTTGAGCTGGTCGTGTGTCATTCGGGACAGATTGGCGACTGGCGAATCGGACGCCGCCGACTGCAGACGAGGGGCATGAGGGGAGATGGTAGACGACGGGGCATGCCTCCCAAACTAAACGACCCCTTAAGCGAGGATTATACGTACCTGATGAATCTAATGGTTCAGGGTAAGCTGAAGGCGAAAGAACTGATTAGTCATCGCTTCCCGCTCAACGATTTGGTGCAGGTGTGGGATGAGTTTATTGACAACAAACCGGATGAGTATGTGCAGGTATTGTTTGCGAGTTAGACGTTGGACTATTAACTTGAACCATGGACAACTAAGTGCAACAGCCTAAGCTCGAAACTGTACAAAAGTACAACGGATCGGCTGTACGGAAAGCCGTACAACACCAAACCCGTAGGCGGGGCATCTTGCCCCGCCGTGATGGTAATGGAATCCACCAGCGACTTTTTCAAAGGTCAACAAAAAAAAACAGATGGCTAAAATCTCAGCCGCTTTTCTGGAACGCTTGATTGACACCGTCTACTATACTGCTAAAATGTACAAAGTCGAGTTTCAGGGAAAAGTGTGGAAAGACTTTCCACAGGTTCCGCGAGGGAGGTTTGGTGATACATGAGGAAAACCGCCGCGAGGATAGCTAATACCCCAATCACAATTAGGTAGTGGACAAGCCGAAGTTTTTTCAAGGGAGGGGTTAGTGAAGATTGCAAATCGGACAATGATTGAACCAGTGATAGCCTCTCAGTTCCTTCGAATCATACAACCCTGTTGCCCCGTTTTCCCGTCTTCCTTCTACGAAGCTGGCAGAGCCCTTCCATCATTTAGTTGACCTCGCGCGGTTGAAGCACGATATCGATTTCGTCAAGGACTTGTCGCATTCGCGACAGCGAAAGTTTCCCAATCTTCTCAACAAGATCGGACTTATTCGCAGTGAATAGTTGAGAAACATTCACAACGCTAGGCTTTGGCAGATTAGCCTCACCAGTAAAGAGTTGTACATTTCCGGGCGCAGAGGCGTGTTTGAGATTCGATGTCAGAGCACAGACCACAACCGTACTGATACGGCTTTGATTAAAGAGGTTATTCTGTATGACAACATGTGGTCGTAGAAAACCAAGTTCAGAACCGGAGAGTGCGCCTAAATCAATCCAGAACACGTCACCTTGAGAAATTACCATGGCTCATCCTGCAAGAGTTGACGTTGTTTAACTCGCATTGATTCCAGATTGTTTTTCTCCTGTTTGTCTGGCGCATCCGCATACGCGGCGTTGATTTCGGCAAGTAGTTGTTGATTCTTATACTTGGAAATGAATTCCGAGACTGCGGTGGCAAACAATTTGCTCCTCGAAACTTGCATGTTTTCCGCAAGAGATTCTGCCTCTCTGAACAAGGATTCTTCAAGTGAGATAGCGGTTTTCACGTAAGCCATTGCTTATACCTCATTTATACCGATAGTATAACCCAGGGATCGGTGAATGTCAAGCAGGGAATACCCGGTTTCAATCACGCCCAATTGTCCCCTATAGAAAGTCAAAGTCGCACCCGAGATCCGCCTGCTGCACCCGATCAATGTAGAGCTTGCCGTATCCCCTCTGAAAGTGCGGTTCAGGAAGAACCAGATTCGATCGACGCCTGGCAAGAGTCGACTCATCCACCAACAACTCGATCCGGTTACGGGGTACGTCAAGTTCAATCATGTCACCTTCCTGCACCAGCGCCAGTGTGCCTCCAACTGCGGCTTCCGGGGCGATATGGAGCACGATTGTGCCAAACGCTGTCCCACTCATTCGAGCGTCGGAAATTCGCACCATGTCCTTCACACCCGATTGCAGCAGTTTTTTGGGAATGGGAAGATATCCCGCTTCCGGCATTCCCGGCCCCCCAATTGGACCAGCGTTCTGAAGAACAATTACACTTTCTTCCGTGACCGGAAGATTGGGAGCGTCAATGCGGTTATGCAGGTCGTCAAGAGATTTGAAAACGACGGCTTTTCCGTGGTGCTCCAGCAAATGAGGTGAAGCGGCAGAGCGTTTGATTACCGCGCCATCCGGAGCCAAGTTCCCGAACAAACAAGCGAGTCCGCCATTTTCCAGAAGCGGACGCTCACGAGTCCTAATCACCTCCTGCCACTCGGGAGGATGCTGTGTATTCGCGAGATTGTCGGTAACGGTAGTCCCCGAAACGGTCATCGCGTCACCGTGGAGTAAGTCTTCCAGCTCTTTCATGACCACCGGGATTCCGCCAGCCTTCCAAAGGTCCTCCATATAGTATTCACCGCTCGGCTTGACGTTAACTAGCAGTGGTGTCTCATCGCTGAATTTGTTGAAGTGCTTCAGTCCGAGTGAGATTCCCAGACGCCTTGCTATCGCCGTTAGATGAATAACCGCATTGGTCGAGCCGCCGATCGCCATGAGGACGCGGATTGCATTTTCAAAGGCGTTCGGTGTCAAAATTCGCGAGGGACGAAGATTCTTCTGAATCATTGACACAATCGTCCGGCCTGTCGCTTCGGCTTGGCGGCGCCGATCTGCCATCACCGCCGGAGGCGTTGCGCCACCGGGTAGCATAATTCCCAGAGCCTCTGCCAACGCCGCCATCGTGCTCGCAGTTCCCATCACCATGCAGGTGCCGGTACTGGCACAGAGTCGATCTTCGACAGCGCTTATTTCACCGTCATCCAAAACCCCGGCGCGATAGTCGCGCCAAAAGCGGCGGCAATCGGTGCAGGCGCCGAGGCGCTCACCCTGATAGTCACCGGTTACCATCGGACCAGCCACCAAGGAAATGGCAGGGAGATCGGCGCTCACAGCACCCATCAACTGTGCGGGAACCGTTTTGTCGCATCCTCCAAGCAGCACGACACCATCCATCGGTTGGGCACGGATCATCTCCTCGGTGTCCATTGCCATCAGGTTTCGGAACATCATGGTTGTTGGTGCAGTGAACATCTCTCCGAGCGATATGGTCGGGAACACCATCGGGAGTCCGCCTTGGGACAGAACTCCCCTTTTCACGGCTTCAATCAGATCCGGAAAGTTGTGATGACAACTGTTGAAACCGCTTGATGTGTCGATGATACCGATAATGGGTCGTTCAAGCTCATGGTCCGCGTAACCCATCGCTTTGGCGAATGCTCTGCGTATATAGACGCTAAACTCCGGATCGCCGTAATTCGTCAATCCTCTTTTGATGCCCGTCGAATCGCCTGATTTCATTAGTTCTGCCTGAAAGTTGAGATTTAGTTGCGTCAACGACACATGACTCTTATACTTTCCTGCGGACATTATAACGAAAAGCCGATTGTTACTCCAGATAAAATGTCACCCGATGACATGGTCGAATGTCAGAGATGGCTGACCACGTCTTGTGACCAAATCTCGCGATTGAGGACAGGTTGGGACGTAAAACTCCAGGAAGTCTCTGAAGTTCGAAATTGACAATAACTCAAGGAATCTGTGTCATGATTCAGATAACCGAGGACATTGCCATTAGCGAAAGCGATATCCATGTAAAATTCGTCCGTTCCACCGGACCGGGCGGACAAAACGTCAACAAAGTGTCAACTGCCGCTCAGCTTCGATTTGATGTAAAAAATGCCGCTTTGCCCGACAGTCTGCGTAATCGTCTCATAAATCTGGCAGGCAAGAAAATGACGGAGCAAGGCGAACTCCTCATCACTGCAAGTCGTTTCCGTACGCAAGACCGGAATCGCCAAGACGCATTTGATAGACTCGCGGCGCTGATTCGCAGAGCCGCCGTCCCGCCCAAGGCCCGCAAGCCGACTGTCCCCACTCAGGCGTCTAACGAACGCCGTTTGAAATCGAAACGCCATCGGAGCAAAATCAAACACACCCGAAAATCAAATCCCCTCGATGAGATATCCTAGATAACGCCTACCTTCACTCCACCCTTTTCCAGAAGACCTGATTTCAAACCGCAATCTTGAAACGAGGCTCGCTATATTAACGTTAGTTAGCATGGGAATTGCGCATTTCTTACGATAAGGGGATCTACCTTGCACCTCAATCATATCAAAATCAACGGCTTCAAGAGTTTCGCGGAAGACATCGATCTGATACTGGAACAGGGAATTACCACGGTCGTTGGGCCAAACGGTTGCGGCAAGAGCAATGTGTCGGATGCAATTCGTTGGGTGCTCGGCGAACAGAGTGCACGCGCACTCCGTTGTGCCAGCATGCAGGACTTGCTCTTCAACGGTGGGGCAGACTTCAAACCTGCCCAAAGGGCAAAAGTGTCCCTTCAGTTCACGAACACCGATGGCCGGTTAGCGCTCGAATCCCCCGAGATTGAAATCAGCCGCCAGTTGACACGGGAAGGTGAAAGCCGCTACCTGATTAACAATACCCCCTGTCTGCTTCGCGACATTACCGAGCTCTTTATGGACACCGGTATTGGCGTGTCCGCATACTCCATTATGGAGCAGAGCAAAATCGATCTCATACTGAATACGCGGGCAGAAGAGCGTCGATTCCTCTTTGACGAGGTTGCGGGTATAACCAAATACAAGCATCGAAAGAAAACCGCTCTCAAAAAACTCGGAGACACAGAGCAAAATCTCGTGCGCATCAACGATGTGATTCACGAAGCTCAACGGGAAACCGAGAATTTGCAACGTCAAGCAGCTCAAGCCCGCCGTCACCAAGAACTGCACGAAGAACTCAGGAGTCTTGAACTAAATCAGAAACGTCGAGAATACGAGCGGATTGTTAGAGAGCTAATCGAAGAACAGGGCAGTTTGGATGATCTTCTGACAGAGATTGCTGAAGTGAGCAGCACCATCCAGTCGGCGGAACAGGAAAGCGAGGAGTTAATCGAGCGAAGGGCACAGCTTGACACGGAGATTGAGGAAGGCAACAAATTTACAGCACAATTCTCAAGCAAGATTGAACAGATCGAGCGCGAAATTGCTCTCCACAAGCAGAGTCAGTTGAACCTCCATGAGCAACGCCAACGAGCAATTCTGGCGATTCAATCGTACGAAAAACAACTTGCCGAGCTTGATGCCGAGAAACGCGAATTTGAACAAGAACGAACCCAACTCGACGCGACACTTAAGCTGGAGGCAAGCCGTCTGACAGCACGGCAGCGAGTGCTGAATGATTTCGCAACTCGTATAGCCGAAACCGGAGGGACAATCAGTCAAACCGAATCGGAACTGTCCGAAAAGGCAAATCAGGCATCCCGACTTGAATCTGAAGTTGCAACGCTCAACAGCAAACTCGAATTCGCCACGGATAATCTCGATCGAGTTCTTGGAGATGTCGAAGAGCTTCGAGGAAAGCTCAAATCCGTGGAAGAGGCTCAGTCCGAGGTTCAGAAACGCGAAAAGCAACTCAAAGCGACGCTAGTGCAGTTGGACACCGAGAAGCGACGAATTGAGGAAGAACGCCAGGAACGAAGGGACTTGCTCCGGAAGCTTGAATCGGAGATGCGGGGGCTGCGGGACTCCTTCGGTATGAATGCCTCGCGATTGAAATCGCTGAAAGAATTGCAGTCTACGTACGAGGGTTTCTACACTGGCGTTCGGGCTATCATGATAGCCAAAGAAGACAATCCGGAACAGTTTGGAGGGGTGTGCGGTGTCGTTGCAGAACTGATCCGCACGGACTCCGATTACGAGTTGGCTGTTGAGGTGGCGTTGGGCAGCGCAATCCAAAACGTCGTCACAGAAACCGCCGTAGACGCGAAAAAAGGAATTAAATTTCTTAAAGATACCCGCGGGGGACGAGTGACATTTTTGCCGTTGGATATGCTGCGTGCCAGGTCATTCCGTGATGAAGCGCTTCTCAATCAGACAGGCGTAATCGGTTTGGCTTCCGATCTCGTGGAATATGCACCGAAATATGACATTGCAATTCGACAGTTGCTAGGAAATACCGTTGTCATTGAAGACCTCGACACCGCAATTCAACTGTCGCAAAAATTTCGCCCGAATTCCCGTCTTGTCACTGTAGAGGGGGAGATTATAAACACATTCGGAGCGGTTACCGGTGGATCCAGCGTCAATCAGACGACCGGGTTTCTGAGCCGACCACGGGAACTTGAGGATTTACAGACAAAGATTGATACTCTGAAGGCCACCATCAAGGAAAAGGAGACGAATCAAAAAGAGCACGTCACAAAATTGGCTGAACTTGAACGGAAGTACGATTCACTTGCCAGTCAACAACAGGAAAATGAGATTGAGTATGCCGGTCTTGTGAAAGACTTGGATCAACACAATCGGAACATAATGCAATTTAGGAAGGAATTAGAGGGAGTACAATCGGAGAGTTCCCGTTTTCAGGAGGAAGCCGACAAAGCGAAAGCGAGCTCCGAAAACAGCCAAACCGAATTGGGCGAGATCCAGAAAACGCGTAACAAGTTACAAAATCGCATCAAACGCCTCTCTGAGCAGGTTCAAAGCGAAAGCAACAAGCACGACGAAGTGATGGTTTCCTGCCAGGAACTGGAGATTGCACTCGCTAGCAAGCGCGAACAATTGTCAGGGATTGAAGCTAGACTTGATGCGTCTGAGAAAAGTCAAGCGCGAGTCCGCGAGAACATGAGTGACCATCAGAAAATAATCGACTCCGATGATGAAATGCGGCAGAACCTCTCGAAAAAGATTGATGAAGCCCAGCAGCAGTTTCTCCTGGTGGAACAGGAAAAAGCCGAAGCAGAAGAAAGAGTAAACCTGCTGGTGGAAAATCGCGACACACTAAGAGAGCGTGACGCAGAGTTGCAGAAGTTGATGCGTACCGCGAGAAGGCAGGGTGAAAGGCACAACAAATTGCGCCATCAAAGGGAAGTTACTGTCACTCAGCTAGAAATGCAGCAAAAGGCTATTTCCGCCGGAATCACGGAAAAATACCAAGTGTCAATCGAGCAGGTCCAAGTAACCGAAGAAGCGATAAACGAAATCGAACTTCTCGACCAGGTCGAATCACTTAAGGCACAAATCGCAGACATCGGCGCCGTTAACATGAAAGCGATTGAAGAGTATGAGACGCATAGAAAGCGTGAGGAATTCCTCGTCCGTCAACGCGAGGACTTGGAAACGTCTCTTGACTCCACCTACAAAGGGATTCAGAAAATTGATCAAACCTCGCGCGAGGCATTTCAGCAAGCCTTTGAGCAGATTCGCGCAAATTTCCGAGAAGTCTTCACGGAACTCTTCGAGGGTGGGGAAGCCGAACTCGCCCTGACCGATGAATCAGACATTTTGGAATCGGGGATTGACATCATCGCTTGTCCGCCGGGGAAACGTCCGCAGAGCATCACGCAACTTTCGGGAGGCGAACGGTCACTGGTTGCCATTGCGTTACTGTTCGCAATTTTCAAACTCAAGCCCAGCCCATTCTGTATTCTGGATGAAGTAGACGCCGCGCTTGATGAAGCCAACGTTCTTCGATTCACCAAGCTCATTCACAATTATGCGCGGCACACGCAATTCGTCATTATCACGCACAACAAGCGGACAATGGAAATCGCCGATGTAATGTACGGCGTAACGATGGAGCAAGCAGGAGTATCGAAAGTCGTTTCGGCGCGGTTTAGCGAATAAGCGTTTGAGAAACGCATACCTTAAGAAGCATCATCCTACCCGATTACCCTACCGTTGTAGCGTGCGATCAACCGACTGATTAAGGAAGGATCAAGGGAACGAACAGTGACTGCGATAGAAATCCCATAGAGATCCCCAGCGCACCAACATAGGGATCAAGTTAAGCGTTTTAGGGTGCAAGTCACGCGGCTTCAATGTCTTGAACTGTTAATCTCCATGTAGACGTGAGCGAGGGAATACCAGTTCATTCACCGATGGGCGCGCCACAAAAGATGACTCATGGCGCTGGTTTCCGTAGGTGCCGGTGCGGTTGGAAACCGCACCTATCGTGTGGGGGATGATAGAGATTTCCTCAAGGAATTCTCAAACTCCGATTGCCCCCTTCTCTTACCACTCACCATAAGAGATTACTATCGCTTGATTTTCAAGACTCGCTGCATCACGCCTGCTGCGCCCCTATTTCTTGCCCACGGAGTGCCGCAATCCGCTGAAGAATTGGTGGATGGCTGTAATTCAAGATTACCGTCAAATCGTCGGGGGTTAGATTCCCTAGATTGGAAACCGACAAGGTTTTCAAACCGCTGACTAGCGGTTCTGCCGAACCGACTGTGTCTGCTGCGAAGGCGTCTGCTTCATATTCATGCTTCCGTGAAACGACGTTCATAACAATCGAAAGCACCAATTCAATCGGAGAATACAAAATACTGAAAAACACCAATCCTGCGTAGACCGATATTTGTTCCATCCGAAATGCATCAAATAGTCCTCGATTCTCAATGAATAGCGAGAGTAGGAAGAACAGGACTCCGGCGTGCGCGATTGAAACCAACACGCCCTTTAATATATGTTTCTTCTTGTAGTGTCCAACTTCATGAGCGAGGATTGCGACAAGTTCCTCAACCGAATGCTTCTCTATTAGCGTATCGAAAAGCACTATTCGCTTTTTCTTGCCGAATCCGCTAAAATAGGCATTGGAATGCCCAGAGCGTTTCGACCCATCCATCACGGATACTTCCGTCAACGGGAATTTTACGCTTTCGCTGTACTTTTCAATCGCATCCTTGAGTGCTCCATCCGATAGCGGCGTAAATTTGTTGAACAACGGCGCGATGACTGTTACAAATAGTGACGGTGCCACAATGATAAAAAGAGATACCAGCCCCCATGCGTAAATCCAACCCCAATCACCCGTCTCCCCAAAGAAGTAAAGTATCCCGCCCAGCAACACAGCGCCTAGAACCGCCACTAGAATATAACCTTTGACCTTATCAAGCAGAAAAGTCTTCACCGTTGTTTTGTTGAATCCAAACTTTTCCTCAATCACGAAGGTTTCATACAGCGCGAACGGTGTGGACAAAACATCTCTAATAACATAAAGCAGCCCAAAGAAAGCAAGCCCTCTGAGAATCGGCATGGAAGTCCAACTACGAGCCAAATCATCGATGTAGTTGAACCCGCCCATCAAAATGAATCCAACCAGAACGGCCAAATCAAACGCTGATGAAACATACGCGAACGTGGCGTTTACTTTCGTGTACTCCTGTGATTGGCGGTATTTGTCTTCGTCGTAAAATCCAACGAACTCGGCGGGAAGGTTTGGCGAGAGGGCTTTAAGATTGAGATATCGAGCAATGCTGCGGAGCAGAAACTCGCCAATCAAAGCAGTGAGGATTATTATCAGGTAGGGGTTCATACACAGCTAACGCTTAACCGGCGACGCACTCCTTTGTCAATCAATGGAAACTTCAGTGCCCATCGCCGACGGAGCGCCAAATAGTCGTATTCATAGATTGACGCAAACAACTTCTACTCTATCCACAGCTTGCCGACCGGTGGCGGGGGTTATTTTTTCCGGTAAGTAATCCGCCCGCGTGTTAAGTCGTACGGGGACAATTCGACAGTGACCTTGTCGCCCGGCAAGATCTTGATAAAAAACTTTCTCATTCTGCCGGAGATGTGGGCAAGGATTTGATGATCGGCGCTAGCCTCGTCCAAGGCAACGCGAAACATGGCGTTTGGCAACGTCTCGGTGACCGTTCCTTCAACCACGATTTTGTCACCTTTCGATTCAGCGCGATCGCGACTTGTGTCACCAGACTCTTGACTGTCCTGGGTGTCCACACCTTCCCTAGCCAACCGTTCTTTAGCTTTCTTTTTCTTTCTCCTTGCACCCGCTCTCGGCGACTTTCCTGCTGTCCCGTACTGCTGCCCGCGCGAGCGCGAGTTACTTGGTTTTCTTCGATTCACGCCTCTATCTCTCCTTTACGGATTGTTTAGCATCTCAAGACTAAAGGTCAACTTCCTTACTACGAAAAGAGAAGTCTTCCTCTTGCTCGGTTGTTTGATCAACTCTATCATCATTTGTATCATATTTTCACATTTATGAATCGTAAACTGCTTAAACAGTATTGGAACCGTACCTATAGCCTCCCGCCGCACCACAAAATGCCGCGGCGAAGAATCTCTTGAAATCCGGAGTCTGCCCACGTCTGGTTATCATGGCCCGACTGAAAACAGAATACCCGACTATTTTTGTACTCCCGACTCCATGCGATAGCCTCCATGCTTTGCGGGTGCTTGACCGTGAGTAGAACGTCGTTGTCTGATGCGGGTTCAGCCATTGTATACGTCTCGTCAAGCATGTCCCAGTTTGACAGATCGCGGGTAATCGGGTGAGTCGTATCGGCAATCTCGACATGAAGAGATTTGCCGGCATGAGCGCCAAAAGAACGGTCGTCCATCCCCACTATTTCGTCCCAAACATGCCATCGCGGATAAGCCAAGAGTGCATGATGGAGAACAAAAACGCCTTGCTTTGTTTCACCGAGATGTTCCAAAACTGTTTTGGGTTTCCCCACATACCCCGGCAAGCCCTTGTCTCGGGGTCCATCCATCAACATGTGATAGAAAACAACAGCGTCATATGAATCCCGCACCTCCTCCGACGAAGTCGCGAAATCATCCATGTGCTGCACGTGTGCGTCAATGCCGTCCAAACCGCTGAAGAGCCGCCGAAAATTAATGACGTCATAGCTATGCCCTCCCGTGACAACGGCGGTAGTTACAGGTGCAGTCTCCATCCAATTTACCTCCAATCGAAAACGGTGCCGAGCAACTTGTACGGCTCATCCCTGAGCGTGTCATAAATCCCGTTTGCTTCGGCAACAGGGAGCACATCTTGGACTAAGGGACCAATCTGAATCATACCCTTTGACACGAAGCGGCACATGTGGTGAAGGTCGGAGTTATCAAAGTGGCTGTTCTGTTTTATTGTGATTTCTCGCCGCTGTCCCCGGTTGAACGTGAACTCCACACGGAATCGACCCGCAATGAACATGACGGTTCCATGTCTCTTTGCTGCCGAGATGAGCTTATCCTCCATGCCCAAAACGCCTGCCGCATCGAGCACAACATCGAATCCACCATCAGGGATGTGTTTGTCCCAACCGTCGCATCGACATCAATAATTTCATCTGCCGCCCCAATTGCCTCGGCAATCTCTAGACGATGCGCATTTACATCGCACAAGGTTACGCGCGCACCGACAGACGCCGCAATCTGGGCAACCAATTGACCTACGATTCCCGCACCAACCACTAGCATCCGATCGCCGATTCGCAGATTGGCGTTTCGACAGCATCGCATGGCAACCCCGGCGACTCCGAAGAGTGCAGCCTCTTCCAACTTGATTTCAGGGGGTAATTTGATGTGTAACCGGTCTTCAGGCTCGAGACAGAACTCAAGATGACGTTGGCTCATGTAAAGAAGATCGCCGAACTCCAAGTCCTGAACACCGGAACCCACTTCAATCACTTCGCCTACATTTTGGTACCCGCCCACTGCGGGCAACTTGCCATCTTCATGGGCGTAATTCCCACCGATGAGATCATTTCGTTCGGTTCCGTTTGTGATTCCCGAATATAGTGTGCGAGTCCTAACCTCGTTTTCAGCCGGAGCCCCGGGATCTTGCCAATCATCTATTAACACTTTCTCACGAGTTCCATCAGATTTCAGTCTGGTAATGATGGCACGCATAGAAACTCCCTAAACCGAACGTCAAGGTCGTGTCACACTCACACATCCAGCCAATTGCTAAGTATAGCCGATGATTGACCGAAAAGCAAGCGATCAAGCGAATGAAGTATGAGTGCGATAGAAATCCTGCTGCTCAAACTCAAGTCGATCGTCCGTAGGGGCGAGGTCCCCTCGCCCGATAACGGTAGGCTGGGATCACGCTACCTAAAAGAGAACGATTAGCGACCAACCGAAGCAGCCTGTCATCTATACAGACCAACTACAGCGGTATCCGTTAGGAAACGTGCCACAATTCGAGAGCATCTACGAAGAACGCAAATGCGATACATGTGTTCCCTGCTCCGGTTCAAAATTCACCGCGTGTTCGCCGATGTAATGACAAATGAAGCTGCGCCGCCAGCGATCTGTGGTCGTGTTCCGGTACGAACCGTGAAGCGTTTTACCATCAAAGAATAGTGCATCACCCGGTTTCATGTTGATGCCCTCCTTCGATGCCTCCGCCGGTATCACCGATTGCACCGGCGTAAACGATACAGACGTGTCAGCCGCTTGCACCGGCAAATGTCCGAACTTGTGCGAACCGGGAATAACAGTCATCTGCCCGACGGCTTTGTCTGATTCGTCAAGGGCTATCCACACACCGATAAGCGGTTCTGTCGTAATGTATTGCTGGTCTTGGTGCAGTCCCTGTCCTCGCCCTCCCGGCGGTTTGAAGTAAAGCATTGTCTGCTGCAAGACAGGAGTGTCGTCAATCAGTTGGTTCACGATAGCCAGCATATCTGCCTGCTGCGCCCAACCTTCGGTGGTCTCATCCCATCTGTGCATGTTAATCATTCGGGGATATTTATGGGTCGGATCATCGGGTTCATCCGGTGTTCCTCCGGAATCCCCAGGTTTTGGCCCCTCGGCGCGCATTTTCATATAGTGGTCAATCATCCGCTCCGAGGTCTTGTTATCAAACAGTCCCGTTACGAGAAGATAGCCCGATTCTCTGTATGTGTTCCGTTGTTGACCTGTCAAAAGCATCTACCCATCCTCCGCAGCTATGTTGAGATTCACAGACTTTTACCGAACAAAATCTGCCACCCGTTCCCCAATCACCATCGTCGTCACATTCGTATTGGCGCGAATACAATCGGGCATGATAGAAGCATCGGCCACTCGCAAACCCTCGATCCCGTGCACTTTTCCGTACTGATCAACAACCGCCATCGGATCCGATTCCGGTCCCATTTTGCAGGTTGACGAACTGTGATGGCTAGTGGTCACTTCCCGCATCAGCCATTCGTCCAATGCCGCATCGGTCATCAGGGACTCGTTCGTTGGCGCTACGCGCCTGGAGACAATCTCCTCGTATGCCTCATGCTCCGTGAAATCGACCGCCATCCGAACGGCCTCGCGCAGCCGATCACGGTCAAAGGATTCCGCCAGATAGTTATAATCAAGCACAGGTTGCTCGTGAGGATCGGACGAGGCAAGCGTGATTTTCCCCGCGCCTACCGCTAAATAGATGCATACGGTAATATAGAATCCGAATGTTTTTGAATTGGATATGCGGTAATAGCCCTCTTTGGTCGCGTATGAAGCGGGAAGGATAAACATGTCGTTACGGAGATCCGATCCGTGCGCAGTGTAACGAAGCCCCATCTGCAGGCGAGGTTCGGTTCCATTGGTGAGAAACGCCTCGTTCGCTTTTAGCGCGACAGTGACTTGCGGATGGTCTCTCAGGTTCTGTCCGACACCCGGGATGTCGTGCACGACCGGAATACCGATCTTTCGCAGGTGTTCGGCAGGTCCAATCCCGGAGAGCATAAGAAGGTGGGGGGAGCCGATTGCCCCGGCACACACGATAATCTCGCCGCCATCGACGCGGAACATCTCTCCGCCGCTCTCGACGGAAACTCCGACTGCTCGATGCCCTTCAAAAAGCACGCGGTGGGCAGTGCAATTACCCTTTATTGTCAGGTTCACCCGATGGCGCGCCGGGTTCAGATAGCCTATTGCCGTGCTCCATCGAACGCCGTCAACGTTATTCAGCGCCAAAGCGCCAACTCCCGTTGAGTCTGGAGCGTTGTTGTCGGGACAGTCGGGGTAACCCCGGTCGCGACACGCATGGTAGAAAGCCTGCTGTTCAGGCAGAAATTCGTCTTCTCGAAACCGACGAACCCGGATAGGGCCATCGGCGCCGTGAAAATCATCATGAAAATCGGGATCCGCCTCATTCCTGCGAAAGTAAGGAATCAATTCCCGGTAACTCCACTTATCGTTGCCCATTTCAGCCCAGCTATCATAGTCTTCGGGAACTCCTCGAAGAAATATCTGCGCATTCACCGCACTCGATCCGCCAACTAACTTACCTCGCGGAACGAGCATATCGGGATGCTGCTCGGTAGCTTTCGCGGTGTAGCCCCAACCGAATTTTGTCTCGTGTCCGAACGCACGCGCCCACAGATTGGGATCGTGACCGTAGGCAAACCGAATCTCATCGGGAAGCTGTTCAAACGTGGGGAAATCGGGGCCCGCCTCTAACAACAGCACAGATCTATGCGCATCCTCGGTTAGCCGCGCCGCGAGTATCCCCCCGGCAGCGCCGGAACCAACGATGATTGTGTCGTATTTCACTGTCGGCGTTCCATCCTTTCGACAAACTCGACCTATTATAGCACGATTCAGTCGAGATCATCACAAAAAAGATTCCCGTTTTCACATCAGGGGAAACGCATCTATAATTACTTAATCGCTCTCGGGTTGAAACTAAACATAGCAGCTTTTTTCTGCTTCATAGGTTCTTCACTCTACAGTATCATCGGAGCGCAAGGTGTATAAGATTAGTAGATGCTCTCATTCCTTTGATCGCACCTTTTTCAGTCACTTGAGAGTCCGAAAACGTGAACAATATGTTGATCCGCGCCCCTTTTTGGGCGGTTTTGGCTGAACTTGTACCTATTTGTTTGTAAAAATAGCCGCGAAAAAATAGGTACAAGAATGTGAACAGAGGCTTAATTTCGAAGAAGTGTTCACATGGTTTTATTCAATACTTTCCTTTGATAGCGCGGCTTCATACGCAGACAAATGTGAACAAAATGTTAACAGAAAAAAAAGATTGTCGTAACTTAGGTCAATTTTAGGTACATGAGAAGCCCAAGCGCTACCCCGTTGGAACACGGAAAATCGGCGATTTGGGGTGCAGCGCGTTCACTCCGCCACTTATCTGTCGGCGCACTATTATACTATACATGTGTAAAGTTGTCAATAAAAATCAGATGCGTTTCCCCTGGTTTTCACATTGAATGCACTCCCAATTTTTGCTAAAATGACGTACTAGGTTTTTTTGACATTTGTCTGAAGACGAGTCTATCATTCGCCGAGAAACATCGAACTGTAGGGGCGAGGATCAAGCGAATGAATAATGAGCGCGATAGAAAATCCCAGGCGATAGCAGATCCTGATAGAGATCCTACCAGCCTTTGATACCCCAGCACTGGACTCAAATCGCCAAATAAACACAAAATCCATCAACAATCATCTAGACCATAGTAACACTGCAATTTTTCAGGAGTCTCGAATATGGAACACCCGGAAATAAAACTTTCCAATCAAGTAGCCATTGTAACCGGAGCGGGCCAAGGAATGGGCGCCGCAACGGCGAATTGTCTTGCACATGAGGGTGCCGTCGTCATCGTTAGCGACATCGACGAGAGTAAGGCAGCCGGCGTCGCCGAAGAAATCAATAGCTCCGGAGGCAGAGCAACGCCCGTGAAAACCGACGTTACCAATGAAGATGAAGTCGCCTCTATGGTCGAGCGGGCAATCGACAACTACGGTAGCGTGAGCATCCTTGTCAACAACGCCGGCATTCTCTACCCCACCCGAATTGATCATGTCACCAAGGCGGAATGGGATCAGGTGCTTGACGTTAACCTGAACGGGACGTTCCTCTGTTCAAAGGCGGTGCTCCCAACCATGAAAGAGAAAGAGTACGGCAGAATTGTGAATATGTCCTCATCCGCAGGCAGAAGTGTAAGCACACTCGGGGGCGTGCATTACACCGCCGCGAAAGCCGGAGTACTTGGCTTCACGAGAGCGATGGCGAAGGAGGTGGCTCCATTCGGAATCACGGTCAACGCCATCTGCCCGGGACTGATAGACACCGAAATGGTACGGACAGAGTGTACGCCTGAGCGAATCAAGGGCTACGAGGAGAGTTTTCCAATCTCAAGGCTTGGAACGCCCGAGGAGGTTGCGCAACTCGTCTTATTTCTCGTTACCGATTCGCAATACATCACCGGCGCCTCGATCGACATAAACGGCGGCGATCTAATGATGTAAGTTGACGGTAGTAGGCATACTCCGGTACACCTTGTGTGGACTACGGCACAGTGGAGGGATCTCTATAGGACTTCTATCGAGATCGCCTATCGCCTCGCTATTCACTCAGTCGATCGTGTCTACGACTTTTTCCTGCTTCATTGGTTAGCAACTTGGGCTACATCGTAGAGGGAGGTAAACAGAAATGATTCTAATCGGAATATGGTGCGTAGGGGCACTGTCACTGTTGAACCTTGTGCTCATCATTCTTGCGCTGAAGCGAATAGCGGATAGCAGAAAAGACAAAGATGATCAGACGATTCAGGACGAATTACGCTCCCTCCGTGATGACGTAGCTAGGTCGGACCGGGAAATCAGAAATGAGATTAGAACCAGTCAAGTAACCACAGCAAACACCCTAGTAAAGACTATCGGAGAACTCGGGGAAACACAGGCGCGCCAAATCAGGAGCGGAACGGAGGCAATAACGTCACTGACTCAATCCAATGAAAAGCGTCTTGACGAGGTTAGAACAACAGTCGATAAACGCCTCCAATCCATGCAGTCTAGCAACGAGGACAAGCTAGACCAAATGCGAAAAACGGTCGATGAAAAACTCCAATCAACACTCGAAAAACGACTTGGCGAATCGTTCAATCAGGTAAGCAAGCGTCTTGAAGAGGTGCAGCGCGGTCTTGGCGAAATGCAGGAACTTGCCACCGGTGTCGGCGATTTAAAAAAAGTGCTGACAAACGTCAAAACTAGGGGCACGTGGGGCGAAGTCCAACTTGGCGCGCTCCTTGAGGAAATTCTCACACCGGACCAATATGATTCAAATGTGCGCATTTTGGAGAATTCTCAGGAGCAGGTTGAGTTTGCCATTAGACTTCCCGGCAATGACGACGAGCCCAACTCCCGTGTGTGGTTGCCAATCGACTCCAAGTTTCCGCTCGCGGATTACGAACGGCTCGTGCAGACATCCGAAGCGGCTGACAAAGACGAGATAGAAAAAGCGACTGGCACCTTCTTGGCGACCGTGCGTAACGAAGCCAAGACCATTAGCGAGAAGTATATCGCTCCTCCCCAAACGACGGATTTCGCGGTCATGTTTCTTCCGACGGAAGGGCTATACGCAGAAGTATTGCGGTCGCCGGGCGAAGTGGCTGATCTCCTGCATCGCTACCGAATTGTCGTCGCCGGACCGACCACGCTCGCCGCCATCTTGAGTAGCCTCAGAATGGGATTTCGAACGTTAGCCATTGAAAAACGATCGAGCGAAGTCTGGGAAATCCTTGCAGCCGTGAAGACCGAGTTCGGCAAGTTTGGTGATGTGATGGACAAATTAAAAAGACAGTTGAACACGGCATCCAAGACCGTTGATGAAACCGGCACTCGAACCCGGGCGATGGAACGTACACTTCGCACGGTTGAGGAACTACCCCCGGACGAAGCAACCGCGCGGCTCGGACTTGCTGACGGCGTCGCCGAAATTCACACAACCGACACCGATGAACTCTTGGAATGATACGTTGACGGTAGGAGTCAGCGATTGTTGCCCCCATTTTGGAGGAAATTGACGAATAAACCTACACTTGGCTCGAAACTGCTCCTGTATTTGTAGGGTGGGCACTGCCCACCATTGCCAAACGCCAGTCTAAAATATACCGCCTACCATTATTCAAACAGTTCCACTGTCAGTCGGTTGATCCTGTCGTTTATGGGGTGTTTTGGTGATTGTCTGAATCACAGATTTTCACTGATTAAACGGATTACGCGGATTACGGTGTCTCTATGGGAGCTCTATCGCCTTCGTTATTCACTTAGTTGATCACTCCTTATCGAGTCGCTTGATCCTTCTGTTGAGTAAAATTGAGTTTGTTTTCTCGACAATTATAGTTTCTAATACGATTTACGCGGCACCAGCAGGTCGGGAATCGGAGTTCCCTCGTACAAGGGTCGCGACCTGGAGATCGCTCCTACAGAAGACGCGATTTCTGACAGTGCGGAGTATAGTATCGGGACCGGGAGGATTTCTGTCGTGCAGGATTGGCTATCGCACCTACCTACCAGATGCTTAGAAACACGCAATTTCCAGTAGCGTATAGTATAGCACCTCTAATCAGGAAGATTAGCGCCCCTACAAAGCGTTATTTTGGAAAGATGCCTACTTGATGCCGACTGACGGACTTCAAGCCGATGTGCTGCGAGCGCCTGGAAACTCCGATCATCGAATTCATCAACGCGGCGACGTGACGATGAAACGCTCCTCTGCCACGGGATGCGCGAGATAAATCCACTTTGCTCGTCTCGTTTCTGTAACGATGCCTCCTATATTTACGTTGTTTCCTATGCCTAGAAACCGATTTGGCGCCGATTGCACTTAACTGCGGCGCTATCCACCTTGTCGTTGCACGGTTCTTCGGCATCGGCGATTATCAAATCGTCTAAATACAAGGCTCCAAAGGTAAACTGCGTGAGTCCCATATTGTTCATACAAACCCTAAAACCATGATCGGAGACAATGGAAATGTCTGAAATATTACTATGGTGTGTCGCAGCCCTGTTAGCGCTGAATCTTGTGGTAATGCTCCTGGTATTGAAACAAACGCTGTTTACCCGCGGCAAAATCGGCCTCATGCCAGGTCAAGATGACTTGAATTCGTTCAAAAAGGAACTAGCCAAGTCTCAACGCGAGATTCAAGAGGATATACAGAAGGCGCATCAGTCAACCACCAAAACCATGACGGCAAATATAGGTGAATTTGGCAAGCTTCTCACCTCACAATCCGAAGGAATGAGATCAGCCGTGGGGATGAGATTCCAAGACCTCCAGCAAAGTACCGAAGCTAGGCTCGACAAGATACGCGATGCAGTCGCCAACCAGCTTAGCAGCGGCGCCAAAGCGATTACCGACTTGATGCACTCCAACGAAACAAGCATGGAACATGTCAGGAGTGCCGTCGATATGCGTCTGCAAACCATACAGACAAGCAACGAGGAAAAGCTTGACCGGATGCGTGACACAGTCGACGAAAAACTCCAATCAACCCTCGAACAACGACTGGGCGAGTCCTTTAGTAAAGTGACCCAACGACTTGAAGAAGTCCATCGCGGCCTCGGAGAAATGCAGCGTCTATCTACCGGCGTAGGCGACCTCAAACGCGTCCTCACCAACGTAAAGTCTAGAGGAACATGGGGCGAAGTTCAACTCGGCGCGCTCCTTGAGGAAATCCTTGCGCCGGACCAATACAGCGCCGGTGTACAGCTTAAGCAGGGATCGCCCCACATTGTCGAGTATGCCGTAAGGCTGCCCGGAAATGACAATGATTCCAATTCCTGCGTCTGGCTGCCAATCGATTCCACGTTTCCTCTCGAGGACTACGAAAAGTTGATTGAGGCAGCGGAAGAGGCTGACAAAGACGAAGTGGACAGAGTGGTCGCAACCTTTCTCGCAGCCGTAGAGCGGCAAGCGAAAAATATCTGCGATAAGTACATTGTGCCGCCCAACACCACAGACTTCGCAATTATGTTCCTCCCCACTGAAGGACTGTACGCCGAGGTGCTGCGAGCGCCGGGGAGTTCCGCGCATCTGCTTCACCAGCACCGAATTGTCGTTGCCGGACCTACGACGCTTGCCGCTATTTTGAGCAGCCTCCGGCTCGGATTCAGAAGTCTCGCAATTCAGAAGCGTTCAACCGAGGTCTGGGAAGTCCTCGCCGCCGTAAAAACAGAGTTCGGTAAGTTTGGTGATGTTATGGCGAAACTGAAACAGCAACTCTACACAGCCTCCAGAACAATTGATCAGACGCAATCCCGCACGAAGGAAATGGAGCGTCAACTGCAAACTGTCGAGGCGATACCGCCTGATGAAGCCTCCGTCCGGCTCGGACTGACCAACGGAACGCCCGGAATCCATTCACCTGAAAATGGGAAACCCTTGGAAGATACCTTGAGTGTAGAGGTCAACAATCGTTGACCCCGTGGGAATCGAGTTAAGGGAGTCTGTCTAGTATTGGCGGGTTAGTGGTCGCAAAACCCTTAACTCATTCCCCCCCTGGGCGGGAAGAAAATCTCTATAGCATCCCATACGGTAGATGCGATCAAGTGACCGAATAGGGAACGCGATAGAGATCCCTCAAGCGAATGGATAATGAGTGCGAATGTAGGAGCGATCTCCAGGTCGCGATTTCCTGTTGGCGCGTAAGTTCCGCGCTGAACTAAACAATTACCAAGACTGTGTAGTCCATTGATTTCTGGGGTCGAGTGCTATGAATTTAGACGGTCTTTTTTGCTTTTTTTGGCGTACCCGATGCGGATGCCCATATTCCCTGTTTGTAGTAGGATCAAGCGAGTGGATAGCGAGCGATCAAATGAACGAATAGTGAAGGATCAAATGAGCGAATAGCGAATGCGATAGAACTCCCATAGTAAATCCTGATAGAGATCTCATTCATTGCCCGTCTTAAGACCTTAAGGTTCTTACTAACCACTAATCACTAGCCACTAAACACTTTCCAATTACCAATCGGGTTCAGCATATGCTATCTCGAATCCTTAATCCTGCCCCAAGTGATAGCCAGCTTGCCAGCACGTTCAACCGCGTGCGCCAATCCACCTCGCGCTTCAAAGTTCTGCTCGATTTCCTCCTCGCGTAGCGCGCGATTGTAGACCCGGATTTCGTCCAGGATTCCCTTCCACCGTTCCCCGCCGGGCCGTCGCCCGATATAAAACGGACTCTTGGTATCTATATTTTCCTTCCCTTGGAAATCGGACGGAACGCTGCGCACCAACTCGCCATCCACAAACAACGCGACATCCCCCTTCCGTTCAAAGACGCCGACAACGTGCACCCACTGATTGAAGTGCGTCACCCCTTCAAGGACGCGGCTCGGGTTGCCCTGTCCGTCATTCGCGTACGGTTGAAACCCATCCTTGATGTTATGCTCAAGCATGTATCCTACATCGCCGCCATCCTTCTTATCAATAATTCGCATGGATGACCCGCTGTTTCTCGGCAATGCCCAAGCCTCAATCGTAAAATCCGTTCTTGCGCCGAAATCCAAACTGCCATCCCTGGGATCCCCGACATTCACAGATTGATTACTCCCGTTAAATTCCATGCCCTCAGCCACTTTACCCTCTACCACCTTGGGCTCGCCCTCTATTTCCCCGTCATTCGTCCCCCAAACGTCCTTCACGGTTTTGCCTACTACCGTGTCCTGATCGAAAGACCAGTAGCTAACCAATCCTTCACTGACAGCTCTCTTTCGTCCCAGCACTGTACGTGTCTGCCAGATTAGTGTTACCAGTATCACCAAAACAAGAGTTACTGCGACGTGTGTCTTCATCTTAACCCCTCCCCCTGACTGCGTTACCGGAAATGTGCCGTTATGCATACTGCCGCAAAGTTTAGAACGACGCCGCGAGGTCAGACTGTTCATCCGCCATTCTCATTATCGTAGCAGTTTAGTTCAATTTATGCAAGCGGCAAAAAGGTAGTAGGCATACTCCGTATGCCGTCCACCTCTAAGCTCGACTTTGTACAAAACTGAAGTCTGTAGGGTGCGCACCGCACACCAGCCTTTGAGAGCCACAGCGTGGGATCAAGCGAGTGGATAACGAGCGCGATAGAAGATCCCTCAAGCGAGTGGATAACGATCAACCGAACGGATAATGAGGGCGATAGCGAATCCCGTGCGATCAACCGAGTGAATAACGAGGACGATAGAGATCCCATAGCAAATCCCCTGCCCACCAACTCTGAACTCAATTTACCAAAATATCCTTGACTTCTATTCTTCAAACAGGTTATAAACTTCCACGCAAGGGGATACTGCCGCACGAAATTCACAACTATTGCTCGCTATACTCCGCGTTGTCAGAAATTGCGTCTTCTGTAGGATCAAACGAGTGGATAACGAGTGCGATAGAGATCCCGCGGTCTCTAGGTCGCGACTCTTGTACGAGGGAACTCCGATTCCCGACCTGATGGTGCTACGTAAGTCCTATTGGAAACAACTATCACTGGGAAAGAAAGCGTAATAATACCCAACGCAATGTATATATTCCCATACCAATCACACATCACGACTCACTGACCACTAGCCACTAACCACTGCTTTATGCCCCGAATCTTCGACAACATAGACCAGCAACTTCTCCCCGCACTAAAAGAAACCCTCGATCTCGCCAACCACGCCGACTTCTGCGTCGGCTACTTGAACCTTCGCGGTTGGAAGGCAATCGCATCCCAGATCGAAAACTGGCACGGCGGGGAAGGCGAATGCTGCCGTCTGCTCGTCGGAATGCACCGGTTACCCGAAGAGGAACTGCGCCGAGCCATGCGCATCGACAAAAGTGACGACGGAATGGACAACCAGACCGCGCTGCGTCTGAAAAAGGAATTAGCCGAGAAGTTTCGCGAACAATTAACCATCGGCTACCCCACGCGCGAAGACGAAGACGGTTTGCGCCAACTCGCCCATCAACTTCGAGACGAAAAGGTCAAAGTCAAACTCTTTCTAAGGCATCCGCTCCATGCGAAACTCTACCTGATGTACCGATCCGACCCAATCATTCCAATCGTCGGCTACCTCGGCAGCAGCAACCTGACCTTGGCGGGACTGTCCAAGCAGGGAGAACTCAACATTGATGTCCTCGATTCCGACGCCTGCCAAAAGTTGCAAGCCTGGTTTGAAGATCGCTGGAAAGACCGCTGGTGTATGGACATCTCCAAAGAACTGACGGAGATTATTGAGGAAAGTTGGGCGCGTGAAGAACGCATTCCTCCTTATCACATCTACATCAAGATGGCGTACCACCTGTCGCACGAAGCGCGCGCCGGATTGAACGAGTTTCGGATCCCACGCATTTTCGAGGGAAAACTGTTCGAGTTCCAAACCGCCGCCGTCAAAATCGCCGCCCATCATGTCAACCGGCGCGGCGGCGTCATGATCGGCGATGTCGTCGGCTTGGGCAAAACTCTGATGGGCACCGCGCTCGCGAGAATCCTCGAGGACGACTACGGCATGGAGACGCTTATCATCTGCCCCAAGAATCTCGTCCTGATGTGGGAGGAGTATCGCCAAAACTACGGATTGCGCGGCACCGTGCTTTCCCTGAGCCGGGTAACCGATAGATTGCCGGAGCTTCGGCGTTATAGGCTTGTCCTGATTGACGAAAGCCACAACCTCAGAAACCGCGAGGGGGTACGCTACCGCGCCATTCAGGAGTACATCCAACAAAACGACAGCAAGGTCATCCTCCTCTCCGCCACCCCTTACAACAAAAATTACGTCGATCTCTCCAACCAGTTGCGCCTGTTTGTGGAGGAGGATAGAGATTTGGGAATCCGCCCCAACCAATATTTCAGATCTTTGGGCGGCGAAGCCGAGTTTATTCGCAGACATCAAAGCCGTCCCCGCTCGCTTCCGGCATTTGAGCAAAGTGAATACATCGACGACTGGCGGGAGCTGATGCGCCTCTTCCTCGTCCGCCGCACTCGCAGCTTCATCTCGGACAACTACGCCGAAACAGACACTGAAAGCGGGCGGAGGTTCCTCACCTTCCCCGACGGAAGCCGTTCCTACTTTCCGGTGCGAATCCCGAAAACCGCTAGATTCGCTATTGACGAGGACAACCCCCGAGACCAATACGCCCAGTTGTATTCCGAACCCGTCGTGAATACTATCAGCGACTTGAAACTCCCCCGATATGGTTTGGCAAACTACATCAACGAATCGCCGTCACAACCCCCGACCGCTGTCGAACAACGACAATTAGAGGACCTTTCCCGCGGAGGAAAACGCCTCATTGGTTTCTGTCGAACCAACCTCTACAAGCGCCTCGAAAGCAGCGGGATGGCGTTTATTCAATCCGTGGAACGCCATGTCCTGCGAAACCACGTCTTTCTACACGCCATCGAAAACGGGAAACCCTTGCCCATCGGCCCCCAAGACGCCGAGATGCTTGATTCGCGCCTCTACGACGAAGACGCCGATGCGCAGAATATCATTTACAATCCTTTTGACGAAGACAATGCGCCAACAGACGAAACGACCGCACAACACGGTTTGAACACAACTGACAACTTCAGAGCGCGAGCCGCAGAAATCTACGACCGCTACACAGCGGAATACCGACGCCGGTTCAAATGGATACGACCAGACCTCTTTGCCGCTGCGCTTGCTGACGATCTCGCATCAGATGCGCGCCTCTTAATCGACATCTTGCAATCCTACGGTACCTGGGATGCCGCCGCCGATGAAAAACTGAACGCGCTAGAAAACCTTCTCACCCAAAGCCACCCGAGTGAAAAAGTCCTCGTTTTCACACAATTCGCCGATACCGTCCGCTATCTCAAAACCGAACTCTCGGAGCGGGGCGTGTCCCGGATTGAGGAGGTGACCGGCGACTCGCCAAACCCCACCGCGCTGGCGCACAGATTCAGTCCGGTCAGCAACAATAGGCGTGATAGAATCGCCTCGGCTCATGAGTTGCGCGTCCTAATCAGCACCGATATACTGAGTGAAGGGCAAAATCTGCAAGATTGTGCTATCGTCGTGAACTACGACCTACCGTGGGCGATTATCCGCCTCGTGCAACGCGCCGGGCGGGTAGACCGCATCGGTCAAGAAGCCGAGCAGATTTTGTGTTACTCCTTCCTCCCCGCGGAAGGCGTCGAACGACTGATTGCTCTGCGTGCCCGCGTACGGGCGCGTCTTTTTCAAAACGCCGAAGTCGTCGGTACCGATGAGGCGTTCTTTGAAGATGATGACCAACCCAACACAATTGTTGGTCTCTACGACGAACAGGCGGGATTGCTCGATGATCCGCCAGATGACGATGTCGATCTCGCTTCTTACGCCTACCAGATTTGGAAAAACGCGGTTACCCAAGATCCGAATCTTGAAGGTGAGATTTCCAAACTGCCCGCAGTCGTTTATTCCACCAAGCCGCATCTCTCAACCGTTGCGGCACCAATAGGCGCGCTGATTTACATGCGCACCGGCGACGGAATCGATGCCTTGGCGTGGATGGACCGAAACGGCGATAGCGTCACCGAATCCCAGTTTGCGATTCTTCGCACTGCCGCCTGCGCTCCAGATACCGAGGCGCTGCCGCCCCTACCGGAACACCATCGACTCGTGCAACGTGGAGCAGAAATGATGATTGCCGAGGCGCCGTCGGTTGGCGGAGGATTGGGCAGTCCATCCGGTGCGCGCCGTCGCACCTATGAACGACTGATGGCTTATGCCCAACAAGTGGAAGACGAGTTGTTCAACACACCAGAACTGAATAGAGCAATTGACGAAATCTATCGTTTCCCGTTGCGCCAAGCCGCGACTGATGCCCTCAACCGCCAACTGCGGGGCAGTATTTCCGACCAATCCCTCGCCGAACTGGTGATTGCGCTGCGAGACGACGATAACCTTTGTATTGTCGAAGGCGAAAGAGAAACGCGAGAACCCCAAATCATCTGCTCCCTCGGTCTTTCCGTTCCGACGCCTTGAAACCGAGTTTTTTCCTAAAAACTTGGTTTCTTCCATTCAAAAATTACACATTTACGCCACTTTCCTGTAGGAGCGACCTCCCGGTCGCGACAGTGGCTGCGATAGAAATCACCTCTGTACCACGATCTGTTAGATTGTGATCGACTCTATACCACCATTTGTTAGATTGCCATCGAATCTGTAGGAGCGATCTCCGAATCGCGAATTCCTCGTTCCAGAGATCAAACGAAGCGACAGGGATCCTTCTCCCGGTCACAACAGCCAAACTTAACCTAAGCACAAAAGACCATCCAAATGACCATAGACAAAGAACGCGCTCGCCAATTATTGAATGAATTTGACTTGGAAACCCTCTTCACCCAAGTACTCGGCTGGGATCACCATACACAAACCCTACCGATTCAAATAAACGAAGCCGAGTACACCTTGACCGCCTGCACCGAAAAACGCGGCATGGTCGCTTTTTACTATGCCGCTCCATCCGTGGACGCTATTCCTGACCACGCAATGCGGCGCAGGATTGAGCGCCAAGTCGCCAGGTTCGTGCGCGAACACCTTATCATCTACGCCGACCGTTCTAACACGTTGCAAATTTGGCAGTGGGTCAAACGCGAGCCGGGCAGACCCGAACAATGCCGAGAACTGTCCTATCATCCGACTCGCCAAGAGGGCGAAGCGTTAATTCAGAGCCTGGACGCCACCGCTTTCAGCCTTGATGAGGAGGAGGGCTTAGGCATTGTAGATGTGACAAGCCGCGTCCGCGCCGCCTTTGACGTTGAGAAGGTCACCAAGCGGTTTTACGACCACTTCAAAAAGGAACACGACGCATTCCTGCAATTTCTGGATGGGATTCCCGATGAAGGGATGCAGCGCTGGTACATTTCCGTAATTCTCAACCGCCTGATGTTTATCTATTTCATCCAGAAGAAAGGTTTCTTGGATGACGACACGAACTATCTGCGGACAAAACTGTCGTGTAGTCGAGAAGCCGGGGCGGACCGATACTACAAAGCCTTTCTCTGCCCGCTATTCTTTGAAGGCTTCGCCAAACCGACAACCGACCGATCGCCAGATATGAGGACTCTGCTCGGAAGAGTGCCCTACCTCAACGGTGGCATCTTCCAGAAACACCAGATTGAGGAACATCATGGCGAAAGGATTCAAATTCCCGACGCCGCCTTTGAACGGCTCTTCACGTTCTTCGAGCGCTACCAGTGGCACCTCGACGATCGCCCGCTGAGAAACGATAATGAAATCAATCCCGATGTGCTCGGTTATATCTTCGAAAAATACATCAACCAAAAACAGATGGGCGCCTACTACACCAAAGAGGACATTACGGAATACATCAGCAAAAACACCATTATTCCCTTCCTCCTGGATACGGCGCGAAAGAACTGTAAAATCGCATTTGAACCCCCGACAGACTCGAACTCCGCCACCGTATGGCAACTCCTTTGTAAACAACCGGACCGCTACATTTACGATGCTGTTAAACACGGAACGGAACACGAACTGCCGCCCGAAATCGCAGCCGGAATCGACGATGTGTCAGCCCGCACGCGATGGAACACTCCCGCGCCTGCCGAATATGCGCTACCGACTGAAATCTGGCGCGAGGTTGTCGCACGGCGGGAACGGTACAAGGAAGTGCACGCCAAACTGTCCAACGGCGAAATCCACCATGTGGATGACCTCATCACCTATAACCTGAACATCCGCCAGTTTGTCCAAGACATCATCGAAAACTGCGAAGGTCCCGAACTGCTTCGCGCCCTCTGGAAAGCCATCAAAGCAGTGACAATCCTCGATCCGACCTGCGGCTCCGGCGCCTTCCTGTTCGCCGCTCTCAACATTCTTGAACCCCTCTACGAAGCTTGCCTTGACCGGATGGGTGGCTTCGTTGATGAGTTGCGCTATGCCCCCGATACGCCGCACCCCAACAAATACGGCGACTTCCGCGCCGACCTTGACCGTATCAAGAAACACCCGAATCCCAAATACTTTATCCTCAAGTCCATCATCATCAACAACCTCTACGGCGTGGACATCATGGAGGAGGCAATCGAAATCTGCAAGCTGCGCCTTTTTCTCAAGATGGTGGCACAGATTGAAGATGTTAACGAAATTGAACCGCTCCCAGACATTGACTTTAACATCCAGGCAGGAAATACACTCATTGGCTATACGACATATGCCGAAGTAGAGGAGGCATTCAGTAGTCGAATTGATGTGAATATCGCAATGAATCGTATAAAAGAAGAGGTTGAGGATGTTGAACAGTTATTCGAGAGGTTTCGTGAGCAACAGACCGCTTTAGATGGAGATGTGACTCCTACTGACAAACAGAATTTGCAAGTAAAGCTTGAGTCGTTAGAAAACGAACTCAACCGACATCTTGCCGGGCAATATGGAGTAAATCCAGACACCGAATCAATTTACACTAACTGGTTAAATTCGCACAAACCGTTCCATTGGTTCATACAGTTTTACGCCATTCTCAAAAACGGCGGTTTTGATGTGATTATTGGCAATCCCCCGTATGTCGAATACAGCAAAGTAAAAAATGTGTATACTATCGCCGATTATGTCACTGAAGATTGTGGGAATTTATATTCCTTTGTAATGGAGCGATCAAGTACCATTCTAAAATCATATGCTCGGATGGGCTTGATTGTCCCGATTTCAATAACAGCGGCTCAAAGAATGAAATCATTACAAAGAATGTTGCTGAGGAAAGCAGAGGTGATATACTTCAGTAATTTTGCATTGAGACCAGCAGCCCTCTTCCAAGGAGTCATGCAACGTTTGACTATATGTTTGATGTGCAATGGAACCGCACGATCTGCATACACATCAGATTATACGACTTGGTATTCGGGGGAACGCTCTACGTTGTTTCATTTGTTAAAATACACTTCTTTAGCCAATATAGTCCTGGATTATAGCCTACCAAAAGTGAATACGCTTGTTTCTAAATCTGCACTATCAAAGATCCTGTCGACCAGAAAACATTGGCGCTCATATCGGGAGTTCCGGGGTAATTTCACTGTTTTTTATCACAATGCAGGGGGCTACTGGATAAAGACGTTTAATTTTCGACCTTATTATCGTTCACTTGCTAATCCCGAAAAGAAGCACACAACTATTTCTGAGTTGCATTTGCCATCAAGAGATTTGGCTACGACTTATTTGTGCCTCCTGAACAGCAGCTTGTTTTATTTTTTTTGGAAGAGTCTCACTGATGCACGTCACGTCTACCCTTCAGATATCGCAATGCTGCCAGTCACCTTGCCATTTCCTCAACACCTACTGGACGAACTTTCCTCCCTTGAAGAACAACTAATGATCGCATATCGGAATAATTCAATTCGCATTATATATGGAGAAGCTGAGGTAGAACAATTTTCCGTTGCCCCGTGTAAACTGATTATTGACAAGATTGATTGTATCCTCGCCCAACACTACGGTTTCACCAACGACGAATTAGATTTTATCATCAACTACGACATTAAATATCGCATGGGCTTGGGCAATGATTGAGTTCTTGTCCCAAAAATCGTTCGCTACGAAGCTAGTCCGATTGGTAAGTGTTAATCCACTAGCACGTGCGAGAATAAAATGCGACTAGTAGTGACTAGCTTTCGAGACAATGATATAACTATCATGTATATTGTGACGTGTATTTTTATCAGTGATTACAAGATTATGGGGGGGCGGTGGAAGAGGGGTAGGGAAATGGACGATATTGAACTAATGGCGAATTGGTTCACCTAAAATGAAAAAAGGCTGAGTGGAAACATCACTCAGCCTTTTTTCATTGTTCTAATCTTCATTAAGATTATTCATAAATAATCAACGATGGAGGTTCACCTTCAATGCAATCCTCAATTGTGATATCATCTGTTGACCCAGTTAATTTCTCGGGTCGGGGTTCTGTAGCAGGTTGGCTAAACTTTCTTGCTCCTATTTTCTTCCTCATTGAAAGGATAGAATCTATCAACTCTTTTGACCAACCTAATTCCTTAAGTTGATTTTCAGTCATCATTAGGATTGACCTCCGTATTCCGATTGGATATCGGCTACAAATTTACAATATTTTGAAGATTTAGATTCAATTATCTTGACTATGTTGGTTTTGTCAAATATCCAAATACATACTGCCCATAATTTCGTTAATGCAAAATCTAGTTGTTCGTCGGGAGTTTTCACCTCCAATCCTATTTCATTTAGCGTTTTAGAATCAATAAGATGTGAATGGCTCAACCAAATTTCGTGATCGGCCAAGTCCGCCGCAATACTGACAGCCCTTTCATCATCGCCATCAATATGTGAGTTATATTTGGTTAAAAATTCTGTTGCGAGAGTTATAGAATATTCAGTTTGAGACAAGCTATACCCCATGGCTGTTTTATCAATACCATCCAATATAGCAAGTAGTTCCCAACGAATTTCATGTCCATTATCTATACAATTTTGCCCCTCACCTGCTATGTAGTGAAGCAATCGCCAAATAGATTGGGCTGGAACATATGCCCCATCTTTAGTGGTCACTTGTGGGTCAATTGGACCAAAACGAGCGGTAGTTGTCATATAAATCTCATTTCCAGATAAAGCCCAAAGTGTACCAGCACTCATACACGTTGAAGGTATTAAGAACGTTACTGACTTAAATCTTTCTCTTAGTGTATCAACAAACTTAGCAACTTGACCGGCATTACCCCCATTTGTAGATAATACAATATCAATCTCATTAGATTCATCATCGATGTTATTTATAGTCTCTCTAAAAATCATATCATCGGAGGCATCAATAGCTGATTCCGTCCTAGATGATAATATATTTCCAAGGTATGATACACACGGACGTTTTCTGATAGTTTCAATTTCCCTTATCCCTTTCTCAATGTCATCGAGCAAATTTACATTGGGATTAGGAGTTAATCCAGCAATGCTGGAGTATTCATTTCCTTTTACAATTTGATCGAATAGTGAGTTGACATATCTCGGTGGTCGTTGTTGACGCTTCCGCTTAGACATCCTGACCTTAACCTTTTGTTATATTTGTTAATGATTTTTTAATCAAACCGTTTCTATAGCAATTGCTATAGGTTATCATGAATGGTTAGTGAAATACCACAAAAAAGGCGAATTAACTATGTCTCCTCAATTGATCAGAAGTTAATAATGATTTTTCTGATTAGAATCTTCACGAGTTTGCCATGGCGGAGGCGTTTCAGTGTCTCCGTAATTCTACTTTCATCCTTCAAACCATTTGTCATGCATTATGTTGAATAAAACCACGAACCTACAAAACTCCCAGTAATACCTCTCTTTAGGGCGACCGCTGTGGATGTACTTAATCTTTCTGATATGTTTAGAACACGGACCGATTGCACAAGTTTTTGGAGCATATACGCTGGGGCACACAGCCTAGTAGTGATGAGGTATTCCCTTTGTAAACAGTCCGTAGGTTGGTTGAATGAAAGTCCCTAAGAAATCGCACGCAGAAATAAGCGTTTCGTGGTTTTATCTCCCTTTCAAGCACCGGAACTCAAGTGAAACCCAACACATCTTCTGACTGAAAGTAATTGAAAAATTGGTGCATTCATAGTACTTAGCTTAGATGAAGTGTGCACACCACCGAGGACATCCTTGCCAAGAGGAAATCCATCTGTAACTGTTTAGTCCACCGATGCTGTGCCGCGCATAACCTTTCGAGCGGTAAGGGAGTTGTCAACACGCCGGCTCAGGAAGGCGATAGAAGATCTTGATAGAGTTTCATAACATGTGTATTCCCCCTGACATTCAGCGCTTGAATTTGACCAAGTTTCGTCGGCCTTCATTTCCCAAATCTGTTTATTTGCTGTCTAGCTGTTAGAACTAATGTTGGACGGGGAGACCGCACCCATAGACGGAATTTCGGATATCTATCCAGAAGCCACCAGGCCCGTTGCCTTCTGACTAGGGGTATTGGCACACTTGACATCTACAACGACGCAGCCAGAAAGAGGTGTCACGAAAGAATGTGGGTTTGTTACGGGGGTCGATGGACGAGTGTTTTTTCGGAGGCAGAGCCCGATAACACCAGCGCCGGAGCGATAATGACGCTGAGCATTCCATAGCTTCTATACGGGGTAGACGTACCCGCAAGTTGTCAATCTTAGGTGTGGTTGAACGGACGCTCCAAGCGCGGTTGCGGATATTGGACAGCGAAGTGCCCCAGTGTGTGGCTGGACGCGTAATGCTCGACTACCTGAAGCTGATAACCTAGGAATCTCAAACGTACAGCGCCTCGGACAGCCTCAGTTGACACAAAGTGATTCGACACAATTAATGCTATACCGATTTCGGAATCCATACCAACACGCTCGAAGGGTTCTGGAACTTGACAAAAACGGGCGGCGTGGTACAGACAACACCACAAGTACAAAGCGCAGTTCATGGCGCTTTATGTGGCTGAATCATGGTGGCGGTATTATCATCGGTTTAGCCAAAATCGGTTGGAGACGTTAAGGTCAGCGTTTGGAGTGATGGGACACACCCACTCCGCCGGTTGTCGTCAATCTGTGTTTTATAATAACTTGGAAAGTCGTTTTTCACCCTACATATCACCCAACACAGGACCAAGCGTTTTATCCTGTCTTGCCGAAACAACCTCATTTATCCGCGGGCGTTGCCAACCCAACAGTGGTGTCTTTTGACGTTCTTTCGCGAGTGCATTTTCTAGGCTTTTTATTCTGTGTTCCAACAGTTGACGTTCTGCAAGGTCATGTTCTACTCGTTTCCGCTCAAATCGTTTCTGCGCCATTAACTTCCATTCCAGCCGCCAAATCATTTGACTTTTCTCCAGCATCTCTGACTCGCTGATGCTAGGATGATCAGGCTCAATCGTCGCATCAGGGTTCATATGTAGAGACCAACGTGTTATGATTTCTTTTCCGAAACGGTAGGTCATATCAATAGAAATGCGACTCACAATTGCTAGTATGATTGCTCCAAGTAGTTCCACTTTACTATAAACTCCTTCGTAAGGTTGCGAGCCAGCCGATGGTAACAGCCGATTCTGGTGCTTAATTTTAATTAATGAGACCGGGTATATCTTGCGGTCAACGCGGAAAATATGCAAAGGGATTGTAGCACACGATATTCGGATTGTCAACCCCAATAAATTGACACCACAGAGGAAACGCATCTAAATTTTTTGCTTGGCAAAAAAGAAAATCAGACTGAGTTTGTGGCAATTTCTCTAAAGATCCGTAGGTTGGGTTGAACGGAAATCCCTGAGAAATTACTCACAGAAGCAGGCGTTTCGAGTTTTCATCTCCCTTCCAAGCACCGAAACTCAAGTGAAACCCAACACATCATCTGACTGAACCTACTTGAAACATTGACGCATTTGTAGTATTATGCTTAGATGAAATACGCGCGCCAACGACGGTATCCTTGCCAAGAGGAAATCCATCTGCAACTGTTTAGTCCAGCGATGCTTTGCCGCGAACAATTAAGCGGTTAACTGTGATCGACCGAATTGATATTGAGCGCGATAGAAATCCCTACCAGGTGTATTAGCAATAGCGTCAGGCGTTTATCTTTGACTAGGTTTAGTCGGATTTCATTACCAGCAACCATTGACTAAATTCATAACAACTCACTTACCAGAGAGAATTATTATGAAAAATCAAGAAACCCTAAACAGAGAACATATTGAACTTCTTAATAGGCAAATAGAAAGTATTGAACTCCACTTGGAAGACTCAGATTACACTCGTAGCCCTTCTAGCAACATCATAGTATCTAATAATTGGAACAATGATGATTGGCGTTCCATCGAAGATGTATTAGATAGGTATGATAGAGACATTGAGGCGGGGAACGATTGTAACATGAACGTTTTCGAGGCGGAGTTGGAAACATTAATGGGAATCGATTATTCAATGGTAAAACTGATTATATTGGCAGTATCCGCCGAAGGCAGATTTGCTTACGTGTGTAGAGATTATGCTAATCACTTGAATACTTCGGAAACAAGATTCATTTTACGAAATTTGAAGAAGAATCGGTGTTTCAAATGAGACGCTAAACCCCTGGGTGTCATTGAAAAAGAGGAAATCCATCTGTAACTGTTTAGTCCAGCGATGCTTTGCCGCGAACAAATAAGCGGTGAACTGTGATTGACCGAATTGATATTGAGCGCAATAGCGTTCCCGCAGCAATCTTGATACTGCACGTAGTTTTAATGCTCCAAAAAGCCTTGTACCTTGAGAGCACTCCATTATCTCTGTCGGAATAATTCTTTCAGCAAGTACCACTTTCTGGTCGGAGTCCCTTTCCTCGATCCAGAAGATCGAAATGTCAATAGAATGCGACATGTCCAGAGTCCCGCACTCCAGAGGAGTGCAATGTCGAGTGTTACTTGATAGCACCCCATTATCCCTGGCGGAATAATTCTTTCAGCAAGTAACACCTTTGATACAATAAGGTTGGTCCAGGCGTTCAAAGACGGAAATTTTCTTGGTGTTTGTAAACCCGCTTGATAGCATCATCCGAGTTATGCATGTTTTGTTCATTGGTGGACTAGAGATTCTAAGCATAACTCCGCCTGGACCCGTTTGTGAAAGTGTTACTTGAGAGCATGCCATTATCCCTGGCGGGATAATTCATTCAGCCAGTAACACTTTCTGGTCGGAGTCTCTTTCCTCGATCCAGAGGATCGAAATGTCAATAGAATGCGACATGTCCAGAGTTCCGCGCTCCAGCGGAGCGCCATGTGGTGTATTGCTAGATAGTGTTACTTGAGAGATTAATACTGTGCTCTAGTAGACCGCTGAATCTTATTATCTCTCCAAAAACGCAAACAATAACTTTACTGAATCTTAAATGCGTTCGTGGAGAATCTGTTTTACACATAACCGCAAGATGCCCTCAATTCATTTATGAAGTTCCTCTAAAACTGTATACACCAAAGATGTGTCATGCTTGTATCAAGAGGTTTGAATAGGTCGAAAAACTGCTCGATAATGACGCGATCTCTATCTGAATAGTAGTCGATTTCGCTGATAATTCGGAACGACAAGTTTTCGCTGAACTTGATTTTCACCTCCGGCGATGTGCGGATGCTGAATTTATCGAAACCAATTTGTGGGAGTATTTCGACTTCCATTGTGAATCCGATCCATTTTCGTTCAAACTCTAGGTCTACATGTGCACGCAAGCCATAGTCATTCAAATTTGAATCAATGTCAGTCGATTCAGAATCGTGATATAAATGTTTGAACTCTGCCCAGAACCCAAAACCGCCTTTCAACCAAGTCTTTTTTAGCTGAAATTCGTCGAAGACACTTATATGTAAGTGAGGATCTGTGGTAATTGTCGGGTCATTTTCAACCTCAAAGTGTCCACGTGGCGTAATGACATTACCGATGGTCGGAAATATAATCCCTTCAAGTTGGAGCAAGTAGGAGAAAGATGTTCGGGTCGCAGAATTTACATCACTTTGGCTCGAAATACGCAAATAATTGACCTGACCACGAGCGTAACCATCTAGAGAATCGATGGGAAGTGTAGTAATTAGGTTGACACTCCGTGACGCTCGGTCACCGACGAAGGAGAAGTCAAATGAAGGTTTATTCGTTGGCTCGCTATCAGGTTCTGCTTTAAATCTTTCCCTTAGGCTTTCGACTGTATCGTCGTACCACGACAATAGATCCTTCAGTAAAGACTTTTCGTCACTCGCGTGGAATTTGCCTTGCGTGGCTGCCTCAACAACAGGTTTAGTTGATGTATCAGCGTTTGGCTCAACAGCAGCAATTGAGACACAGCAAATCCAATACATCGTGATGAAAGCACTTACAGCAAATGTTCGAGTCATGTTCATTTTCTATCACCTTTTATTCCTGTCGTAGTTGAATTTCCAAAGTCATGGATGGCGCCCGTATCTTGGATATGCTGCCGACATTCCGCGGAGAATCCCGATCAAAAAGTAAGTTCTAATAAGGATTTAGGTGCCCGTTAGGGTGGAGTAATTGAACGTAATAGGCTAGAGGCGGGGCGTTACTAATGGACAAGAAGCTGCTATAACGCTCAAAGAAACATTGGGAACTTCAAAGCCTAACAATCTCGGTTTTACCATTATTGCCGATTTAATTGCATAGCCGTCGACGACATTCATAACGGTATTCATTAGGTCTCTCAATGTCTATTGCTAAAGATTAGACAAGGAGGAATGATAACGCACACCGGCAGTTTGCACAAGTAATTACTCAACGAGTCGTTTTATTGAGACATAATCTTGTTGATGAAGACATTTCTGAAGTCTCCGAAGGATTACCCTGAAGAATCACAATCATTTCAATAAAAATACCTTATCAATAGTTTCTTATTACGTAGGTTGGATTGAACGGAAATCCCTGAGAAATCACACACAGTAGCAGGCGTTCCGTCCTTCCATCTCCCTTCCAAGGACCGAAACTCAAGTGAAACCCAACACATCATCGTACACACTGCTCCCGTTGGAGCTATCTTAAATCATCAAATCGAAGTGGCAACCTCGGCTGGCATGTATCCTTTTCTTAAACCAAATACTACCTTAATTGCCTGCTCTGTGCCTGGGACATACCATACATTGCTCAAATCGCGCTTTGACGAAGAAACCGGCTCTGCAATTACTCAACAATTTGCGTACGCACAAAGGTTCGGGCTCCCCTTTCCTTCGTATGAGGCAGAAGATATCCTGAACTGGGATGCTGCCATTGGGACACCCCCGCCGCGCCCATCAGGCACGTTCCGAGTCAAGCTAAAACACACGGGACGAAGTAAACCGATTCCCATTGAAGACCCATGGGCGGAATAATCCCCAAACCGTATTCGGTTATTACCGCCCTACCGAGAACACCTTTCTCAGGCATTTGCTCGCATTTTCATGCGTGTTGGATTACCTACCGATATTCCTGCGTTCAGATGACTTTGACTGAATCTACGCTCTTCCAAGATGCGGACAGTTTTACCAGTAGAAACCTATCTCATCCAAATATTCAATTCTTGGAGTTTATTATAGGTTGAAAATTACGGCACATTACTGGCTAAACTGTACCAGGACGGTGACTTAAGTGGCTAGAGGAAGAACCATCAAATACCCGCCCAAACGCGGAAAACTCAAGAGAAGCGAGATGAAGCGGGCAGTATGGGAAGTTTTTCATGGTAAGGATGCTAGTCCAACGGCGAAGAAGTCAAACCGCGCGACTACCATTACGGTAGGACGCGATGCTAAAACAGGCAGATTCGTAAGTCGTAAGCATGCTAAAAACCAGACGGATAAAGTCGTTGTCCAGACTATCAGAAGACCGAAGAAAACGAAATAGCTTTTCTTAACCTGTGATTTTCAAAGCACATCATTTACTCTGTACTTGGACAAGCGCAACACTGCGTCGGTTGGGTTGAACGAAAATCCCTGCGAAACTACACTCGAAAATCCAGCCTCGTCCTTCCATCTTCCTCCCTACCGCCCAAATTCAATTGAAACCCAACGCATTTTCGGTTTAGAGGTAGGGCAATTCAACGCCCGTACCGTGCGTAAGAATAGCCGTTTTCGAATTCCGCCGGGTTTGTTCGGAAGGAAACCGAGCTTAATTGCGGGAGCCCGGTTTCCGCCAACGGCCGTTGAGGAATTACTGTTTCTCCTCGGGTTTGTCCGGCTTGGGATCGGAGTCAGGTTTACCGTTACTTTTCATTTCCTCCATTTTAGCTCGCAACTCGGCATGAGGATCGAATTTGGCAGTTGCCATCGCTACCAACAAATCCTCCGATTTGCCTCCCTGCGCAACGTATTGCTTTTGCCAGCCATCGATTTGCATAGTGGCGTCAAGTTGTTCCTTGCGGAGCCGATCTTCGGCGGCGATGTGGCCGGGGGCTTCCGGGCGCCCCCATTCATTCGCCGTGTTTAAGACGGTCAGCGCTGCTTTGAACTTGAGGTTGTCATCGGAACACTCAAGCAACTCGGACATTGAGGAGATGCTTTTTTTCACGAGTTCCGATATGGCGACGGTGTGATGCGCAAGCAGTTCTTTGCCTGCTTCGACAATGTCGTAATCGAAATCTTCGTAGCGTCTCCATTTCCAAATCGTCTGACGCGACACGCCGATCTCTTCGGCGACTTCGGTATCCGTTTTACCGAGGAGAAAGAGAGGGATTGCTTGACGTTTCCGTAGTTCTTTCTTGGTAGCCATGGGAATGTAACCTCCTTGACGAAAGTTGACGAAAATTGACAGATTTCACCGTCAATTTGTCAAAGTGATCGGGCAGCACTTCGAGTACGAATGCTTACCCACCCTCCCATGTAATTAGCAGTGCCGGCTGCTGGAATCCGGAGGTGCAACTTACAGCGTGTAACATTGCCGACTGTTTCCAGTGCGGCGAGAATTCCAAATAGGGATTAAAGGTGTGAATTCAGAAGGTGAATAGGTTTACAAAAGTTTACAAAAGTTAACACATTTTGGGGTGTCAATTTTTTTCGCGCGCCGCGGGCATCGGTTGCCAATCCAGCTCTCGCGGTGGTACGTTTGGCGGATTTTGCGGACAATCACGAACCACCAGAGCCATTACGTCTATGAGCAAGATGGCGTCATTTGTCAGCAAATATGTGCCATGTACTAGTAGCTGCGTTCTATATTACGACGGTCAAATGTGAGAGTTTAGCGCATGTTCAAGAAAATGGTGCTAATTCCGTTCTTTCGATTACGGATGGACGAAGATTAGTCGTCAGGACTGTCGGAATCACTCATACTCCGGGCGCTAGATCCGGTTTTAGTTTTGGCATCCGCATCGGAGGATTAATCTTTCACAATCGCTTATTCAGACAGGAATTAATCGGAGAATTTGTCCCTCGTGTGTTTTCAGAGTTTTCAGAGTAGACTCGAAAAACGAGGGGCGTGTGGAAACGGATACAACGCTTGGCGTGACTGAATTACTCAGAGTATACCGGAATGAATTCGGGAGATTACTCTGAAACAGCCGCACTGACGAGAGTTGAAATCGGCTTTAGCGCAGTGCCAAGTAAGGAGGAGGTATATCTTAACGACTACGACCTAATGGACACGGTTCAGCGTCGATTGAGAGTTTCTTTTGACCTTAATAACTGAGGACGGTTTCATCAATCGCTCGATTACCGCACGCCATACGAGGTGTATTTCCAATAACGTCAGGCGTTTAAATTTGCCTAGGTTTGGTTGAATCCTATTACTTAAATCGCCCAATCTGCTGTCTAAAGGATGGGGGGTAAGTTAATTTCTTCCAACTTTAATAGAACCACAGTGAATACGGTTAGCGTATTTCCCCCAACGTATCTCCTCAAGGAATAATAGGCAATCTTCTTGAGTAGCAAACTATCAACTAACTGTATAATGTCCATAGTGATGCCCCTTGAAAGGCTACTACGGACATTTTATACGTCGAAGCCCCCCTTGTTTTTAGAGAATTTAATGAGAAAAATTAAAGAAAATGCACATAAAAAAAGGGCACCCGAAAGTGCCCTTGAAAGATTTAAGATTGAAACCCTTAATTCTCAAAGTAGAATTGGATTAACTCAACCTTAGACTGGTCATCCTCTCTAAGGTGAATATTGACCCCACCAATTACTTTTGCATGATTCAATTTCTTAAATACTGTTACAATGGCCTCAGCAACCGCCACCCCTTTATCCTCAAACAGAGAGGTGTCTTTTAACTTGTCCAATTGAACTTGCACTTCTTCATTCATAATAAACCTCCAACCTTCAATACATCCTTTCTTTCCAATAGATACGTTTAATGGTACATTTCAAATCAGAAATAACAAACAGAATCTCATGTTTGCCTGTGCTACGATAACGCCCAATAGGTGCTGGGTAAGAACCCCTTTGAGGATCAATCATCATATCGAACAATTCGTCCATTAGTTCCTCAAATTGCCGTTGATTCAATATTACTTCGCGACAATCTTTTCTGGCGTCGTCGCTCAATGTTACCTCGTAATTCTGCTTTGACATCTTCCCACCTGTGGACACGCCCGTGTTTTATATCATCATCAGCACGTTTGATGGATTCTACCATACCTGGACGGTTTATGAACACTCGATAGGAATGTCGCAACTTTTCCATCTTCGGAACCGAATGCAAAAAACTGTTAGAGAAGTAGATATAATAACAATTGGGCTTTCTCTTGTGTTTACGCATCTCACTCATTATAAAATCTCCAAGTCATTTTAGGCAATTGCAGGTGAGTATATCATATAAATCTTATCTTGACAAGCAAAAATCGGCAAACTACTAGTCGCCTAATTTTAACTTACCTCCATTGTTTAGACTTTCATGAACGCAATTTAAGGTGAAAAAGCTATCCAATCCGGTGACGTTTCAACGCCTCAAGTTATTGGAAATACACCTCGTTTGGACCGCGGTAATCGAGCGATTGATGAAACCGCTCTTAGCTTTAAAAGTTTAAACGGTCTCTCTCTCGACACCGAGCCGTGTTATAGAAGACAATGATTTGAGGTACCAAAGTCCCTCTGTTTAAGTGGTTTTTGGCTATCTTCATGAAAGCTAATTCCAAGAGAAGTATCTCAACTCAGCAGTTAGCTAACGATTTAGATATGATTCAGAACGCCCCCTGATATCCGTCGCGGAGAATCCTTAAAGAGATGGATAGGAAAGACGATGTTTTACTCGCAGGCGTAGTGAAAGTCATGGAACCTGAATAGGCGGTACCGAGCGGTAAAGTGAAGCCCAAGTATATGGAGTGGTTGCAAGGCAACAACCCCAAGAAGTTCATACTCAACCGTATCAAACCCAACGAGTCTATTCACGATCAATGAACATATCTCGCAGGATGCCTTAGATGGTAAGCAGGATACGGTCGTAGTGGCCCCTAGAAAGAACTACGTGGTAGATAGATGACGGGGCAACCCGTACAAACACTATGGAAGGAGTCTGGACAGCGGTTAAACGGGCGTTGTACGGGGCGCGCCATCATTACATAAAGAAGTGGATTCACCTATAGGTAGCCGAAGCGTGTTACCAAGCATAATGAGATGCATGACCCCGATAGGTTCGGGACGTTTAGTCGGGGTTGTCTTGAGTAGTGTCATTATTGGTCTGGCTTAAGATAGGTTACCCCTTCTTGTGACTTCTGAATAATTTCTGCCCTTTCGATTATTTCTACAAGAGTTGATCTAATATCAATAAATGAACTGATTTGCTTTAAATGGTTTTCTAATTGGTCTTTTAATTCTTTTTTCCTTTCTTCAGTGATATTGCAATCCTCACCTAGCAATTCTACAATATCCCCACCAAGCAATCCATCAATATCCTTGCCACTTTCCTTTAGTAGACGCAATTTACGGCTAACTGTATCAAAGGCGAATGTGTTATGATACCCTAATAGTACGTGGGCGGATTCGATAATAGTCTGTATCGCCTCCTCCGCCTCTTTTTTAGTAATTCCCGTGGTTTCTTTGCTCATTATAAAAGTCTCCTTTCTGCAAGCTAAACAAAACTACCTATTGACGGCAAGGAGGGTAATAGGTACCCAAGAGCGGGCTAGGTTCATCTGTCCGTTTTCTCTACAAATTGCAGCCCATGCAATCCCGCCATCCATAGCCTACCATAGTTAGTCAAAACCCCACAGGTAAAATTGAACCTACCCCCATCCTTTAGACTGACACTAACGAGATTTAAGTAAAAAAACCCGACTAATTCTGGACAATTTTCAATGCCTCAAGTTATTGGAAATACGCCTCGTCTGGAGCACCGTAACCGGGCAATTGATGAAAGCGCTCTCGCTTGTAAAAAGATGAAATAGTCTCTCCGTCGAGATTTTCGCTTTCACCGGAAAGACCTAAAATATACACCCGTTAACGAAACTATAACGCTTTGACGGTGTATATAGTGCTGCACGCTCATTACCGCGCTCTGTAAGGTCGTGGAACGAAACAAGCCCAATAGAGGAAGTTTCTAACCACTATCATTCCATTCACGTATCTCTTTCTTGCTGACTGGACATCAGATCGCAGTACTTGAGAATCGAATTCAAGATTCAAATTAGCCCATTAGTGGCTGTCTTAAGACCAAGGTCAAGACAATCGTTAATGGGCTTTTTTTATTTTGAACTGTTCGTCGCTGCTTCAACCGTTGCACCGCGAACCACTAAATCACACAGGAGGTTGCCGATAGCTTAACTCACACTAATCGGTTTACTACAAATGAACAACAAAGAACCTATTCTTGTACCCGAACTCAACTTCGAGTCCCCAATCCCTGGCGAATCCGCTCTCGCGTACGCCTACTTCCAAATGTACCGTGACGCCGGTCCCGAGCGAAATCTGCGCAACCTCTGCGAGATCGAAATTAGCTGCAAGAAACGCTCCATTGCACAAATTGGAAGATGGTCAAGCCAGTTTCACTGGCAAACGCGCGTTGAGGCGAATGACGCCCACATCGCTCACGCCGCATTTGCCAAACTGGCACAGCAGCGCCGGGACGAAATAACCAAGTTTATCGACAACGACATGTCCATAGCGCTCGATCTTCAGAACCTCTGCGTAACGCGCCTCAAGAAACTAACCAAAGACGGTGATGAGGCTGACTGTAAAGAGCTGCGCCAACTTGCTCTAACCTATAGAGAATCACGTTTGTGGTTAATGGAATTGACCGGTATCCTATCCGACCGTACCCACGATGAAGAGAGAGCGACCTGAATTCCACCATATACGATACCCCCGGAACATGCGAAGCATTGTTCCGTTGTCCCCGCAGCGTTTCGCGCAACTCTATGGGGAAGTAAATCGACGACGCAACCGCGACGGTAGAGAGGCGTTCTTTCAATGGTACACCGCGAATGAATCGGAACTTGGCTCTCGGCTGTTCAAAACCCTCTATGCCACGCGGCAATCGAAAGAACGAGCTAAGCGAAGCCACTTTCATCATCTGCGGTCAATCTCGGAACACTACGACGTATCGCTCGGCCTCCTTGGCGGCTGGCTGGGATTTCTAAATCGCAGTCATCAAGACAATAAAACCGTGATTCAATTGACCGGAACATTCCTTCTGGAGATTGCGGTTTATGAATCAACCTTCATGGCCGTTCATTCTACTGTGCTGGACAGCTTAGAATATAGGGAATGGCATGTCCGAAATCCGCGGATGGAAGCCCCGATGGCAGAATACGACAAAGCTTTCACGTTGAACGAAACGTGGGCTAATACGGAGGGCGCCGACCAATTTGTGGCGGAAGCCAAATTAACCGTAGAACGGGACGACCTCTCCGCCGACCACCTCCGCCTAAAACGTGCGGAGGCACGGCGCCTGTCTCACCGTAATCACGATCTCGAATACGACGACCACCGGTCATCGATTATCGAGAAACACATCGCCCAAGACATGTGTCTCAACCAATCTCCCCCACTGTCACTCGAGGGTATTGAGAACACGATAAAAAAATGGGATGACGCTGGCAGGCATCTCGGATGGGAACCCTTAGCGCTTGCCAAACGAAAACTATGGGACGAGATTATGGCCATGGCTCGCCGCAACGTGGAGGACAGTCGGGTAGATACCGACGAGGACTTTGCCGAAATCCTTTGGCGAGAACGGGAGAATCCGTGGAAGCAGAGAAAACCTTAATATGTCGATCTTTTTTTATGTTAACATTTTGTTCACATTCGGGCGCCCGCAAACCCGCGCTATCAAAGGAAAATGCCCGCTCACAAAATGTGAACATGCACTCAGAATCCGCAAATTGTTCACATTGTTGTTCATATTTTCGCCCTGTAAATGCACCCGAAACGTGAACAGAACATCGCGGACTGAAGCGATAAATGCTCTCGACCAACAGCCTTGTTCACGTTGTCGCAAAGTTATTTCTTGAAAATACGGTCTCTTTCGCACACAATCCGGCAGTTCGTAGGTTGGGTTAAACGACAATCCTTGAGAGATCCAACACTGAAGGAGGAAGTTCGAGTTTTCATTTCGCTTGATAGCAGACCATTATCCCTGTCGGAATAATTCTTTCCGCAAGTAACACTTACTAGTTAGAGTCCCTTTCCTCGATCCAGAGGATCGAAATGTCAATAGAATACGATATGTCCAAATTTCCGCGCTCCAGAGGTGCGCAATGTGGTTTGTTACTTGGTACCGAAATTTGAATGAAGCCCAACACATCATCGCATATACCACTGCTGTAAGAACAACCCTGTACACCAAATCAGACACGATTATCCTACTGAAACGCCTGAACCTGCTTGAAACAGAACCGTTCTCGTAGTAACATATCCGAATCACATAACCGCTCGGGTGAAGACTCTCTGCCAATAGCAACTCATCTCATTTAACTATCTGATTTTCGGGGAGCAACGGCAACAATTTAAGATCGCCCCAAAACCGTACTCACTGACACGTGCAAATTGAACCGATTACTCGGACATCCCCAAACTACCCGGAGCAACTGAAAAAATACTTGAAGACCGATGCCCCGGAAACCGTTTGGAGTCGGGGAAACATTAACCTGCTGACAAGTCGCGACTCCCGCCAAAACGGAGAACTTTGGGCGATCTTCTGCTCCAACAGATGTCCCGGTGAAATTATCTTGAAAGCCCACGACCTAGCCCAGCGATTCAGAAGATTGGGCAAATCGACCATAGGCGGGTTTCATACACCGGTTGAAAAGGAATGCCTCCGCGTATTGCTGCGAGGCACGCAACCGATTATTATCTGTCCTGCGCGGAGCATCGAAAATATGCGGCTAAAACCGGAATGGAAACAGGGGATGTCAGACAATCGTCTACTGCTCCTATCAATGTTTGCTAGCCAATTTCGGAGATCTACTGTACAATTGGCGACGCAACGCAATGAATTTGTTGCGGCGCTTGCGGACAGAATCCTTGTCCCACATGCCGCAGAAGGAAGTAGAACGTTGGAATTGGCAAAGATGATTTCCGAATGGGGCAAACCCCTATTCACCTTTGACACAAAAGCAAACCGACCGCTTATCCAGCTCGGGGCGCAACGACTCGAAAATCCGTGGCAGGCTCAACCAATGAGCAATCGAACATAACGACTGATAGGAGGTGTCCTCAATTGAAATTAACAAGGATGACCCGTGGAATCTGTCTTTTAGCGGCTCTTGGTTTCAGTGTTGTTGTCCTCCTGCGATTTTACTGGCAAACCCAAGACAGAGTTGCGAACTCGTGGGATGCTTGGATTGACGACAGAACAGAAATCAGGACCGAGATGACCGTTGCCGCACACAAGAAAGCAATTCCACGCGATTCGATAGATGAAAACAAGCTCACCAATATACGCGCACGACATCGCATGGACCTTGAAAATTTCGCGGCAGAGATGAAGGCAAAATACGCTTCTCCAGCAGAGATGGAGGCGAATGGAGAAGGAACTAGGTTAGTCAGTGTCACAGTTACATCTAGAATTAGCGAACCGGAAAAATATACCGGTGCTCAGACAGTTTCCGCCCTGATGGAGGCGTTCGATGCTAAGTATGGTAGAGGCTATACCAATGCCTTAGCCGAAGCGAAGTATCCGCGCGAGGAATGGCTCGCCCTACTTCTTGATAAAGGGCTCCGCGTTGGCGATTACTCCGATTATTCTCTATATATGAACCTGCGTTCCAATCTGGTGCATCTCGAAAATGAACCTCGGACGTGGGCGTTGGGCCAAGATGGGATACCGCCTACCAATGATCGGGGAACGTTCAAGGAGGCATATATAAATAGGACGGTTTGGGAGTACCAACAAATCTATGAGGCGAAGCAAACCGACCCAAGCGTATGGAGTGGGCTGTTTATGGGTCCGGGAGGCCGCACCTTCCTACCGTACACTGAGGGACGCATTTACGTCGAAAGATCTGAAACCAGTTATGCGCTCTATGGACCGAAACTCTCAGAGCGCCAAGAGCGGGAACTCGCATACTATGGAAAATCTCCCGATGGTTACGATATTGTTTATATTGATGAAAACGGCAATATTCTCACCGAACCGCCGCCAACGGTCTCTATGCCATGGTATGAAACGGTGTGGAGGTTTTTAAGCGCGTCAAAATAAGTGAGTTGGTTAAGAGATGTGTGCCCCATCGGTCAGAGAACACGCCGGGTAGGGAAGGACAATCAATTTTTGATGGGATTGGCGAGATATGAAACAGGAAGATTACAGATTCTTCCGAGAACACGGATACCTGCCACTCGGTAAAATCCTGACGGCTGAGGAGGTAGCGTACTACACCGCTGTCTTTGACCGTGATTGGGCGGAGGCACGAGAGCGCTGGTATTCGGCGCCCAACCACCAAACGATAAACTGCGATGCCCTCGTCAGCTCCCCGGAGATTGATGGTCTCATCCGCCATCCAAAGATAATCCCGCCGTTGCACGTCCTAATGGGTGAAAAGATTTGCTTCTCGGAGATATGCATCCGGCACATGGCAGCCTACGAGTCGCCTGAGTTGAAACGATCCTGGCACCGAGATCGACCGCACTGGACAGAGCATCCCTTACGAATCGGCTACGCGCAAGCTGTTGTGTATCTGACGGATGTCGACGAAACGACGCACTGTTTTTCCATCTCACCGGAATCGGCGAGTCAGGAAATCTTGGAGACTGAAGCCCAGTTAGAACGGGGCGGCATACATGATTTATTCGGCGAAGCCGGCACGGCAATCCTATTCAACATCTCCGTCCTGCATACGGCGACTGTGCGTCAGACACGGGAGGAGAGAAAGTCGGTGCAAACGTACTACGGACACCCGCATCGAGAGTTCCTGAGCAACGATTCATTGATACCGGCGAGTTTCTGGCGCGATCATTCGGATGCCGACGTCCGGGCGTTCTACGGGGTGCTCAACGAAAAGACGCGCGAATACTACGAAGAAAACAGTTGAAGGAGTCTGACTGGTGATGTCACCAATGACTATGATGTAATTGTTTAGTCCATCGGTCTGGATTTGGCAAGCCAGACCGAGCGGGGGCAGGGAATGCGCCGAGAAGGGAAGTACAATGTTAATTCTGGCTAATCGGGGGCTTGCATGCCCAGACCGGACGTGCGCCGAACTGTAATACTACGAACCAAACGATGCACTAAACAGTTACACTATGATGGTAACATCGCAACTTCGTAACTCGAAAGATGCTTTACAAACCTCCACAGTCGGTGTATACTGAGGACGCATGACAAGGAAATTGCCTAGATGACACAAACCGAATCACTCATCAAAATCCTCCTCATCCACGGACCTAATCTTCAACTCTTGGGCAAACGACAACCCGAGATTTACGGTCATCAGACACTAGAGGATATCAATTCCCACCTTCGTGAAATCGCTTTAGGTAAAGGCGTCGAACTTAAGACCTTCCAGTCCAACTACGAAGGCGCGATTGTCTCTGAAATTGGAGACAATATCAATTGGGCAGACGGCATTTTAATCAACCCCGGCGCCTACACACACACCAGCATAGCGATTCAGGACGCATTGTCCGCGGTCAATCTTCCCGTGATTGAGATTCATCTTTCCAATATCTACGCGCGCGACGCTTTTCGACACCACTCCTACGTCTCTCCCGTTGCTATCGGTGTAATCAGCGGTTTCGGCGCCTTCAGTTACGATCTCGCCCTCGAAGCAATGGTTCGAACGTTGAAAGAGAACCCGGTGGAGTAATTGAAAGGAATGCAAACGTCGCCTTTGTATTCGACGCAGTTGAAGAATCAAGTTTGAACCACTTGGCAGGTAGTTTTCATCATCAAAGGACATTTTTATGACGCAGAATCACTTCATACCGTTTGCGCGCCCTTGGATTGGCGATGACGAAATAAACGCCGTTAGTGAAGTTTTGGCGTCCAAGTGGATTAGTACGGGACCAAAAACGGCGGAGTTCGAGCGCCGATTCGCCGAATACGTCGGAGCAAAACATGCCCTAGCCGTAAGTTCCTGTACCGCCGCATTGCATCTCTCGCTCGTGGCTGCCGGGATTGGCGAAGGCGACGAAGTGATTACCACGCCTTACACCTTCACCGCGACTTCGGAAGCCATCGGTTACACCGGTGCAAAGCCGATGTTCGTTGACATCGACCCAGCGACTCTAAACATAGATGTGGACAAGATTTCCGAGAAACTCACGCCGCGCACCAAAGCAATCCTTCCCGTACATATCGCGGGGGCGCCCTGCGACATGGATGCACTCATCGACATCTGCGAGGCGCGAAATCTCGTTCTAATCGACGATGCCGCACATGCAATTCCAACGGACTACAAGGGCCGTCGCATCGGATCCATTGGGGATTTATCGGTGTTCAGCTTTTACGCGAACAAAAACCTGACAACCGCAGAGGGCGGCATGATCACGACCAACTGCGACGACTACGCCAAGATAATAAAGCCGATGCGTTTGCACGGGCTAAATAAAGACTCGTGGGCACGCCAGTCCAATCGGAGCGTCTGGTACTATCAGGTCGAGTCTCAGGGATACAAATACAACATGGCAGATACTCAAGCCGCAATGGGCTTGTGTCAACTGATGAAATTGAACAAGCAGATTGAGGTTCGCCGCAAGTATATTCAGATTTATCAGGAAAGGCTGGGGAAGATTCCGGAAATCGTGACGCCTCCCGGAGAAACGCACTACTGCCATTCGTGGCATCTGTATATCATCCAATTGAGGACGGATGAGCTCAAAATCTCTCGTGATGAATTCGTCGAAGCCATGCGCGATGCCAATATCGAGTGCAGTGTGCACTATATCCCCCTGCACCTCTTTCCGTACTACCAGAAGCGGTACGGTTACCGTGAAGGCGAGTTTCCCTGTGCGGAGGCTGCATTTGAGCGCGTCGTGAGTTTGCCGCTGCATCTTGACCTAACGGTACAAGACATTCACACCGTCGTTGACACAATTAGCGACATCTTGAGTTAAATCGATGCACTTCCGACCCCTTCTATGTTGCGCCCAGCCCTCCATGCCCTTATACCTTACGCGCTCGGTATTGTAGTTAGCGGGCTTGTTTCCGTTCCCATATTTTGGATTTGGCTTACTGCTCTTGCTTGTCTTGCCGCGAGTTTTGTTCTGAGAAACGGAAAGAAATACAACTTTTCAATCCGACCCCTGCCGCCCATCACCTACCGATATATCTTGCTGCAGTTAGCGATTTTTGGCTGCGGTACACTGTATTCAGAGGTTCGGCTGACTTCCCCAATCCCGCATGAGTTCTATGACCGGGGTGTCAGTTTCTCGGGGAAGACGCTGTATCAGCCGGAACGCGGTGAATCATGGGATTCTGGCTTCGTTGAGGGACAGATTCACCTGTTGGAATCTTCCGACCGTGTCGTGCAGGCGAAATTACTAGTTTATTTTCGTGAACCGGTGCCTCTGCACTACGGAGACCACCTAGAACTGCGAGGCACTCTGCGTCGTCCCCAAGGACAGCGGAATCCGGGCGGATTTGACTATCGCTCCTATCTTGCGCGACGACAAGTTTTTGGAATACTCTATCCGGATCGAGGGCTTGAGATTGGCCGAACCGGTCAATCCGGTTTCCCACTCCTTCGGTGGACCGAAAGCTTGCGGCGGCGCGTAGAAGGAGTAGTTGATACGGCATACCAAAAACACCCGGATCACGTCGAAATCCTCAAGGGTATGCTGCTTGGCAAAAGAGGCGGAATCGAGGAGTCGACCATCGCCGCTTTCCGCAACAGCGGATCGCTGCACATCCTCGCCGTATCGGGATTGCACGTCGGGTTGATTGCCGGTGTTTTCTTTCTTTGCTTCTCACGCCTTCCCGCAAAAATAACCTGCACTCTAACGATTCTCGCCGTTATTCTTTACGCCTGCATCGTCGGATTCCGTCCGTCGGTATTTCGGGCTTCAACGATGGTGATTCTTTTTCTGTTTGGGTCAATCATCGACCGAGATGTCCACCGGTTTAACCTCCTTGCGGTCGCCGCTCTCATTCTTTTGCTGATTAACCCTGCACAACTGTGGGATGTCGGATTCCAACTCTCATTCGCCGCAGTGGCATCAATCCTGTACTTCATGCCCAAATGGGAGAACTTCATCAGAGATATGCTGCCGGATTGGATTGACCAACCCAGAATACAGGAAGATATCTCCCGCTTTCATTACGCCGCAGGAAAAGGGCTCCAGTGGCTGCTTCTAGGATTCGGGGTTACACTCGCCGCGCAACTTGGCACAGTACTTTTCATTGCAGGCTCCTTCTACCGACTCTATCCACTGGGCATCATTGCAGGACCATTTGTCGTAGTTCTTGCAACCCCTATCGTCAGCCTCGCGCTCATCACGGTAATTCTCGGTGCAATCTGGCTTCCACTCGCAATACCGCTCGCTTATGTTAACCACATCATTATTTTCGTACTGCTTCAAATTATAGAGTTTTTCGGGAGCCAAGAGTGGAGTGTAATCAAAACCGCGCCGCCTACTCTTGGGTGGATTGTCTTCTTCGTCGCTGGCTGCTTGGCGATTGTTCACTGGCGGTGGGTATGGCTGGAGCGAAAAAAGGCAGTGTTAATTGGGATGACTGTCGTAGTGATATGGGTTTGGGATGCCGCATGGCGGGAAGACGGAAACCTGCTGGAGGTTACATTCCTTGATGTTCGACAGGGCGACGCGGCATTTGTCAAATTCCCCGATAGGAAAACCATGTTAATCGATGGGGGACGCAGCCTGCTATTTGCTTACCGCGGAAACTATCGCATCGAACCCAGAGACAGCAAAGATGTGAAGTTTCTCGGTTTCGACACCGGTGAACGCATCCTTTCGCCATTCTTGAGTTACGAAGGTGTCGGCAAACTAGATCTTATAGTTTTGAGCCATCCCGACAACGACCACGGCGGAGGACTTTACCATATCTTGCACGAATTTGGCGCGGATCGTGTACTTGGAGTACCGCATTTGGATTTGCCGCCGATGACCCACAGGGTACTGCACGAACTCATTGACGAGAAAGGAATACCGCATGAACTCGGCTACGCGGGCGAAATCGATCTGACATCAACCACGGAACTTGAACTGTTACACCCGATTGACGAGGCATCGACAAACTTGAGAGATCGCGACGTAAACGATGATTCCCTCGTTCTCAAACTTTCCTACGGAGAGGTGGATATCCTTTTCACTGGTGACATTGAGCGACGCGCCGAGATGAGGTTGGTTGAGTCGGGCATGGACCTCAAGGCAGAAATTCTCAAGGTGCCGCATCACGGGAGTAAGACCTCTAGCAGCCCCGAATTCTTATCCCTAGTCCGTCCAGAATATGGCATTTTCTCACTCAGCGCGCGCAATCCCTACAAGTTCCCGCCCAGACAGATTCTCAGGCGCTACCGTAATTTCGGATGTGAGGTGCTACGCACCGACGAGCTCGGGGCAATCAAACTGAGAACAGACGGAAGTCGGTGCTGGATTACCTACCATGCAAACGGCAACTAATCTCCGAGCCTTTAGGGATTGAGTTCACACACTTTTGTCGTAAAATCTGACAATCTCTTGGGCAAGCGCTTCTACCGATGCCTCGTTTGGCATCACATCAACAGCTAGACCATATTGTTTCACGGTCTCGGCGGTTGATGGTCCAATTGCGGCGATTCTCACCTTGCTCAGCAATAACTTCGTAGGACTCGACTCAAACATTCCGACGAAGTTGGTAACTGTTGATGAGCTCGTGAACGTAACCATGTCAATCTCGCCGTTAGTGATTCTCTTCTCAAGCTCCTCGCGCCCTTTACCCTCTGATTTGACAGTATCGTAAATCGGAACGGTGTGGACAACCGCACATTTTCCATGTAAAGCCGTCGGAAGGTCTTTGGGCGCAATTTTGGCACACGGCAACAGAACGCGCTTCCCCGCCAAGTTTTCCATCTCGTCCGCGATTCCCAATCCTCGCGATTGGGATGGGACAAAATCCGCGCATAGACCGATCGTGTTCAATGCTTCGACCGTCTTGGGTCCCACCGCGCAAATCTGCGCCTTCCCGAAAGATCGGACATCCGCGCCGCTTTCTCGCAATCGAGAATAGAAGATTTCGACGGCGTTCACGCTGGTGAATATGACCCAATCGTAATCGCCTAGATGTGTAATAGCTTCGTCTAGAGCAGGGTTATCCAAAATCGGCAGGATTTCGATGGTGGGAAACTGAATGGTGTGCGCGCCGTAGGATTCAATGAGTTCCGCGAATCCGGAAGCTTGAGCGCGCGCGCGAGTAACGACGATGCGCTTTCCGAATAACGGTTTCGAATCGTACCAGCGTAACCGTTCGCGCAGCCGGTTTACAGCACCGATGACGATAACTGCCGGATTCCGAAAGTCGGCGGCCTTTGCCCTATCAGAGATGTTGGCGAGCGTCCCTTCAAGGGTTTTCTGTTGCGGTGTCGTCCCCCAATGAACGAGTGTTACGGGGGTTTCGGGGGAGCGTCCATGCTTCGTCAACTGCTCGGCAATCTGCCGGAGATGTCCGATGCCCATGTATACCACGAGTGTATCCACAGCCGTCGCCAACTGCTCCCACCCGATTGGCGAGTCAGGCGCGAACGATGCCGAATGTCCGGTAACAAATGCGACGGACGAGGCATAATCCCGATGGGTGAGAGGGATGCCTGCATATGCCGGTGCGGCAATTGCCGAGGTAACCCCGGGCACAATCTCAAAGTCAATTCCTGCCTCGACAAGAGCGAGTACCTCCTCGCCGCCGCGTCCGAAAATGAAAGGGTCACCGCCTTTGAGCCGAACAACGGTTTTGCCCGCTCTTGCGCCCTCAATCATAAGAGAATTGATCTCATCCTGTCGTTTTCGCTGCTCGCCCGGGCGCTTTCCACCGTAAATCTTCTCCGCGTGCGGAGGACAGTGCTCCAACAGCGCGTCGTTGATAAGCAGGTCGTAGATGACAACATCGGCGCATTCGAGGTACTCTACCCCCTTGAGCGTTATGAGCTTGGGATCCCCGGGTCCCGCGCCGACAAGGTAGACCGTTCCTGTCCGCTTTTCATTCATCATCTTCTTCGCTCAAGAGTTCGCGAGCTCCCTGTGACAAGAGGCTTGTTGCCAAACGTTCCGCAATACGAACGGCTTGTTTGGAAGCTCCGACATCTTGTGCAACAACCCGCCGTTCTCCGTTCTGATCTGCAACCATTCCAACTATCCCTAACTCGCTACCCTTGATTGACGCATGTACACCGATGGGAACTTGGCATCCGCCTCCCAATCTACTCAGTACAGCTCTTTCCGCCGTGACCGCAAGTTCGGCGTTAAGGTCGTTAATTGGGGAGAGGAATTGGCGCATTGTGTCGTCATCTTCACGAATCTCAATTCCCAACGCTCCCTGTCCGGGCGCGGGCACCATCCTGTCAATCTCAAAATATTCGGTGATAACCTCCTCACTCAACAGTCTCTTGATCCCCGCTGCAGCAAGGATCAGCCCGTCAACCTTCGTCTCTCGAAGTTTACGAAGGCGTGTGTCGAGATTGCCGCGAACATCAACTACAGTCAATTCCGGACGCAAAAAGTTGAGTTGAGCACGACGGCGTGGGCTAGTTGTCCCTATCTTCGCGTTCTCTGGTAATTCTCCGAGAGACAGCTCTGATGTGGTAACAAGCACGTCACGTGGGTCTTCACGAGCCGGGATCGCACCGATACATAAGCCAGCGGGGAGTTTGGTTGGTAAATCCTTCATACTGTGGACAGCAAGATCGATTGTCCCATCCAGCAGTGCAAATTCAATTTCTCTCGTAAAAACTCCTTTGCCAAGTCCAACCAGCGGACGGTTTTGGATTCTGTCGCCCGTGGTTTTGATGATTTGGAGTGAAACGTCTATCTCGGGAAAGTGTGAGTTCAAGCTCTTTTTGATATACTCCGCTTGCCAAAGTGCGAGCTGACTTCCGCGCGTCCCGATGGTGATGGTTTGCGTCATGTATCCTCACGAAAATACGTCATTAGAGTAAATCTTCTTGACTAGTCCTGATTTGGCGAGCTCAAAATTAGGGACAATCACAGCTAATCTTCTGTCTCCGTCCCATTTTCCATGTCTTCCAGTGCAAATAGCTCTTGCAATGCTCGTATGTATTGGACGTGCTCGCTATCGACATCGTTAGTCTTCCGGCGCAGATTCGTGGTCGGTTGATGCAGCAGTTTCTTCACAATTGCTTGGGTCATCGATTGAACAAGCGCCTGCTGCTCCGGTGACAACTCCGCCTTCTTGAAGCAGGCTTGCAACTCTTTTTCGACAACCCCCTGAAACTGTTGGTTTAGCGCCTTGATAGTCGGTGTAACTTTGAGGAGTTGCAATTGTGAGTAGAATCCATTGGCTTCCTCCTCAACAATACGTCCTGCAATCTCCGCCTCACGGTGGCGATCCTTGATGTTGGATGCTACAACTGCTTCAAGGTCATCAATGTTATACAGAAAGGCATTCTCTATCTTGCTGGCTTCCGGATCAATATCCCGCGGCACGGCGATGTCAATCAGAAACATGTGGCGATGTTTCCGCTTTTTCATTACTTCCGCAAGCGGTTTACGCTGGATGAGATATTCAGGCGCATCGGTCGAACTAATTACGATGTCGGCGTCCACGAGGAAATTCAAACTCGCATCATACGCAAGCGGAACACCATCAAATTTCTCCGCGATTTTCTCGGCGCGCTCATACGTCCGATTTGCAACTATCACTTGGGATGCACCGTTTTCGACGAGGTGTTGAGCGGTCAACTCGCTCATTTCTCCAGCTCCGAGGATAGCAACGGTCTTATTCTCAAGAGATTGGAAGATTTTCTTCGCGAGTTCGACCGCCGCGTAACCGATGGAAACCGCTCCGGCGGCAATATTGGTTTCAGTGCGCACGCGCTTGCCGACGTTCAGCGCTTTCGCAAAAAGCCGATTCAATGTTTGCCCGCTGGCTCCGGCGGCTAACGCAGTGTCATAAGCTTCCTTCACCTGACCGAGGATTTGGGGTTCGCCAACGACCATCGAGTCAAGGCTTGCAGAAACATCGAATAAATGTCGAACTGCCTCCGCGTCTTGATGTGTATAGGTAAATTTTTTAAGCGACTGTGAATCTATGTGGCGGTAGGTGGACAGGAAATCGGAAAGCTGAGGGCATCCATCCGTGGTATGGGCTGCCGCATAAATCTCAACACGATTGCACGTGGAAAGAATTACCGCCTCTTGGAAGTGATATTGGTCCTTCAAAAGTGGAAATGCTTGCAAAATCTGGGGCTCGGAGAACGCAAGCCTTTCTCTGAAGTCAAGCGGTGCCGTATGATGACTGGTGCCAACAATGTGAATATGATTCATTTGGCGTATTGTTCAAGATTCGCTCAAAAAGCGTGTATACTAGGCAGAAACAGATTGACTCCGGCGTACGTGCACAAAATTGCAGCAAAACCGATAATTGCCGAATAAGCGGCTTTGCGACCGCGCCACCCCAAAGCCTGACGGATGCCTATTTGTATGACATATATTAACCACGTGGCAAGGGTGAATATGATTTTCGAGTCGAGCCATCGCCATGTAAGTTCTTGTGCGTATTTCGTCCAAATGGCGCCGATGATAATCCCCATTGTCAGAAGAGTGACTCCCACCACCATGCAGCGATGCCCAACTTCGTCCGACGAGCCGAGTGACGGGAATCTGTCATGGATTAGGGTTTGCTCTTTCCGTCGAATCTTCTTCTCCTCAATCAGATACATGACGCCAAAACCGAAAGCAGCGATGAACGCAGCGTAGGACAGGAAAATTAACGTGGTATGGGCGAGCAGCCAGTAGTTCTGCAAATATACCGGGAGTCCAGGTGTGTCTTGCGGAAGTGCATAAGCAATCAAAAGCGCGGCGAAAGCGGCTGGAACTACAAAAACGCCCAGTGCGCGCATACGCGTCAGATAGGTTATACCCAGATAGATAAGGATTATTGCCCAAGCCAAGAAGGAGATGGAGTCAAGCCAACGTGCCATTGGGAACTGCCCTTGACCGATCCAGCGGAGGGAGATCAGTATCGTGTGCAGTGCAAATCCTGTTATGGTCGCCCAAAAGGCACCACGGGAAATTCTGTCAATTCCCGTGGTGAGAAACAGAGCGTGCAGTATGCTCGCCGCCAAGTATATCAAAAGAGCCAATAAAAATAGAAAGTCCATCGCGAGGTTATGCCTAATTCATGATGCGTGTTGGTTTACCCGTCATATCCCACGGGCGCATCCGTTACCGATGAATCATGTGATTTCTCGATTTCAATTTGTTCAAGCGCGTATCGCTGAGCAGATTCAATCTGGCCGTGGCGAACCATGTTGAAGACACATTCTTTCGAACAGCCGGGGTCCGTGAATCCGAGACAACACTTCGGCCACTCCTCCGGTACCGTGTTTGATTTATCATGAAGGATACGGTCGATTAACGTGTCGAAAAACCTCTGCCGCCCGCGCTGTGTTGGAATTGCATCAAGTACGAGTGATCGTAGAGAACCGAGAAATTCGACGAATGCTCCGTATCCGGCGTCTTCAAATTGACCTGCAAGTTCAGCGTGGATTTTCCGGGCACTGTTTTGCTCTCTCGGGTTTTCGTCGTGTGTCGAAACACTAATAATTAAGCTCTCATCCATTACCAGTTGCGGTGTAACGAACTCTCCGGCTTGCGGGTTACCGAGGTATTCGCGTGGCTGTGACGCATCTTCAGCGAAAACCGTATGGTCACACCCCGACTCAATCAAAACGAGAAACGCATCTGATATTCTCTGTAGACTGACTTGCGACGACGTAAACTGCACGATAGAAGCACCGGATTGCTCCAACAGTGACACGCGGCGCTTCATCTCCGGAGTCGTCTGCGCGGTAGCATATATCAGAGCACACTCCCGCCCCTTCAATAACAGATAGACCGGATACGGTAGTTGCCGATTTTCGATTGGAACCGGTTGTTTCGTATCGGATTCTTCGGTATACAGTGACGATGCGTCGAATCTTGATTCAAGGTACTCCCGAATCCGCCTCGACATGGCGGGGCTTTTTCCACTCGTAGAAATACTGATGCTCACATTCCCGCATATAACCACGGACGCGGCGGCAAACGTGCACTCGGGAATTACGTCTACGACATTTACTAGGCGGATGCCATTTCTCTCGTGTGCATCCTTAAACACTGCCGAATTAATTTCGGGCACATCTGTCGCGGCGCATACGAGAAACATCCCATCGGTGTCACCCGTTCGAAATTGGCGGCGATGCCAATCAATTTGACCTAACCGCGCTAGAGATTTTAGAACCGCTGTCGTCTGAGGACTTATCAGCGTTACAACGCCACCGCTCAACAATAGAGAGACCACCTTGCGCTCGGCGACCGTCCCACCTCCAACAACTAGGCATTTTCGATTGTGAAGGTTGAAATGGGCGGGGTAGAACATGGCGTGACACGCGGCAGGTAAGGTGCGATGAGTTAGAAAATTCAACAACAGTAAAACGACACAAGAAATAAGGAGTTTCCAGCTTCGCTTATTACGAATCAGGCTTGGCGCTTCACCACTCCCTAGACGCTCCATAATCCGCGAGTTGCAGCAGTGCCTCCTTGGCGGAGGTCTTAGGTAACGCTACCAGCGCAGATTTCGCGCGATTCGCGTATTCCTGCGCAATGCAACGACAGTGAGATTGTATTTCATACCGAAGAAGCAAAGACTCAATCCATTCAATTGCCCTATCCTCGTCGCTTTCCGAACTGAAAACCTGTTCTAACTTTCTACTCTCCTCCGTAGTGCACATGCCTCGTAGGTGGATCATGGGAAACGTCAATTTGCCCTCACGAAGATCGTTAAAGGGTTCCTTCCCCAGTTTTTCCTCGTCCGCCTCAAAGTCGAGCAGATCATCAATAATCTGAAACGCCGCGCCGACAGCTTTTCCGTATTCTGTCACACCTTGGATAATCTTTTCCTCGCGCGTTCCTATAATCGCTCCCATAGCGCACGACGCCGTAATCAGTTCCCCTGTCTTCAGGTTTATAATTTTTAAGTAGTCGTCCGTCGAGATGTCGAAATCCCCGCTTTTGTACGCGTGGATGACTTCGCCTTCGCACATGGCTTGCGTTGTCCGAGCAAGGATTGCCATGGCGGGATCTTCGGCGTGTCGGTCAACCAACATTGAAAGGACACGAGCGTGCAGGTAATCTCCGACAAGGACGGCGACTTTGTTTCCCCATTTGGAGTGCAGCGTTTCTCGTCCACGGCGGCGGGGTGCCTCATCTAGAACATCATCATGCACAAGGGAGGCAACATGAATCAATTCAACAACCGCTGCGAGTGTATGAGCATCCTCACCTTTGTACCCGCAGGCTTTGGCAGAAAGCAAAAGCAGGATTGGACGTAACCGTTTGCCGCCTCCTTGCACAACGTGTTGAACAGCACTATCCACAAAATCGTATTCACTCGCGGTTTTTTCGCTCAGTTTTTTCTCGACAGCCGCGAGGTCAGCGGAAATGGGTTCACAAATACTATCAAGGCTAGGCGCTGACATCAACTTCCTTCCTGTCTTGGGGGTAGTGACCTGTCCTGCTGTGGAATTCAAACACCGGATTCTTCTATCCTACACTCTGCACCTAATAAGTGCTAATTTGGGTATTTTTTTGTATCGTTCCAGCGCTTAATGGTGATAGCATCTACTATATTCTAATTGAATATAACGTACTATATATTGAAATTACAATGCAAGACTGATATGAACATCGCCCATCAAGTAACACCCGCCAAAAGCTGGTTATAGGGCGAAAAACGAGGGTTTATTGACAAAAGAATTCTACCGCTAGGAATAGTGGTGTAACATCCACATTGCGCTCCTCTGGAGCGCGGGAATCTGGACATGTCGCATTCTATTGACATTGCGCTCCTATGGAGCGAGTTACTTGCGGAAAAAATTATTCCGCTAGGGATAATAGGGTGCTACCAATAAATTCTGTAAACCCGAAAAATAGGTAAGGAGAGTAAATTCTATCATTTATTGGCTCTTCGGCTACAGAGCGGATAACGCTTCATTCGCGGCACGCACGGTTGCATCTACGTCTGCCTCGGAATGGGCCAACGACACGAAACCCGCCTCAAACTGGGACGGGGCAACGTAAACCCCTCGTTCCAGTAACTCGCCAAAATAGCGACTATACCGCTCTGTATCCGATGTCCTCGCGCCTTGAGCATCGCCAACTTCCGCGTCAGTAAAGAATAACATTAACATGGAACCGACGCGACTGTGGAAAGCGTCGATACCGTGGCGTTTCGTGGCATCTTGAAGTCCGTCTGCCAGTTGGCTTGCCCTGCTTTCGAGTTGTTCGTAGACGCCAGGTTCGGCGAGGGCATTCAGAGCCGCAATCCCAGCCGACATCGCCAGTGGATTTCCAGATAAAGTGCCAGCTTGGTAGACATCGCCTTCCGGCGCGATGTGCCGCATGATCTCCTCTTTTCCACCATACGCGCCGACAGGCATTCCACCCCCGATGATTTTGCCCAAACACGTCATATCGGGGGTAACGCCGTATAGTGACTGGGCGCCGCCGTAGGCAACGCGGAAACCGGTAATCACTTCGTCGAATATAAGCACGACACCGTGTTCGGATGTTATCTCGCGGAGTTCGCTCAAGTATCCATCTCGCGGTGGAATAATTCCCATATTCCCCATTATGGGTTCAAGAATCAGGCACGCAATCTGATCCGGGTGCGCTTCAATGGTTCGGCGCACTGCATCTACATCATTAAACGGAACAACGAGGGTATGTCTTGTGAAGTCCGATGGAATCCCCTCACATTCGGGTAGACCAAACGTTGCGACACCCGACCCGGCTTCGGCGAGGAGTGAATCAACGTGACCATGATAACATCCCTCGATTTTAATTACCTTGTCGCGTCCCGTATATCCCCGCGCCAGTCGAATGGCGCTCATCGTCGCCTCTGTACCGGAGCTGACCATTCGCACCTTCTCAATTGACGGAACGGCATTGACGATGATTTCCGCCAGTTCCGTCTCTTGCGTCGTCGGAGCGCCAAAACTGGTACCGTTGACCATCGTTCCTTTAATGGCTTCTATCACACGCGAGTCTGCATGACCTAAGATAAGAGGCCCCCACGATGCGACATAGTCGATATACCGATTCCCGTCAATATCGTAGACCCTTGAGCCTGCCCCGCGCCGAATAAAACGGGGGTTGCCGCCGACCTTGCTGAAGTTGCGTACCGGACTATTCACTCCGCCCGGAATGAAGTGCTGCGATTTACCCCATGCTTCTAGTGACTTGGCGTTGTTCAAAACTTCTCCCCTCAACTAATCTAGTAGATGTCGCGAAACTCGTTTCCGTAATATCGGGTTATACCATTTCTCTAAAATACACGTGTATTGATTCTGTGGACCAAGTGAAGAAATTTGAGTGGAGCGGAGTAAGAAGCCTTGTCTCCCCGCAAAACCGGCGGGGCAAGATGCCCCGCCTACGGAGAACGATATAGTTAAAACATCTTATGCGCTATATTATTCGAGCGAAATGGTACTATTTATGATTCGTCGAGCCATGTTGCAACCGATTTTGCGAAATATGTTAGAATCATATCCGCTCCCGCGCGCTTAATGCTCGTGAGTACCTCCAGCGCAACGCGTTTCTCGTCAATCCACCCGTGTTGGGCAGCCGCTTTAATCATCGCATATTCGCCGCTGACATTGTAGGCTGCGAGCGGCATCTCAAACCTTTCCTTCACACGTCGAATTATGTCAAGATATGAGAGCGCAGGTTTGACCATAACCATATCGGCGCCTTCCTCAATATCCAAGGCAACCTCGCGCAACGCTTCTTCCGCGTTAGGTGGATCCATCTGGTACGAGCGGCGATCGCCGAATTGCGGCGTCGATTCCGCGGCTTCCCGAAACGGTCCGTAGAAAGCGGAGGCGTATTTTGCGGAGTACGCCAAGATGGGTATGTTCTCGTAGCCGTTTTCGTCCAGAGCGCCTCGAATTGCGCCGACACGTCCGTCCATCATGTCGGAAGGCGCAATGACATCCGCACCCGCACGCGCATGAGATAGGCTTTCTTTGGCGAGTAATTCCAAGGTTTGATCGTTTAGTACCTCTCCGTCCTGAATCAACCCGCAATGTCCGTGATCCGTATACTCGCACAAACACACGTCGGTAATAACGAGCAATTCGGGAACAGCGTCCTTGAGCGCTCTGACTGCTTGTTGAATTATTCCATCGTCCGCATACGCGTCCGATCCGACAGCGTCCTTAAATTCTGGAATGCCAAATAGAATTGTCCCCGGTATGCCGAGCGCCACCAAATCCTTCGCGGCTGTGACGAGGCGATCCACCGAATACTGATAACAACCGGGCATCGATGAAATTTCAGTTGCGACATTGTGTCCGTGAACGACGAACATCGGATAAATCAAGTCGTCCGTTGAAATCGCCGTTTCCCGAACAAGCCGGCGTAGATTTTCACCGGCGCGGAGGCGTCTGGGACGAGAAATGGGGAAATAACTCATGGCACTCCTAAGTACGGATTAGCTATCCGTTTGAAACTTGCACTGTCGAACGCTACGTATCCGGCAGAGTTCGGCGATGTTCAAGTTAAGGTACAACTTCCCATGTGCAATATGCCTAGCTATCTTGTTCCAGAAAATAGGAAAGCCCTTCAAGCTCTATCGACAAATCAACGTTTCGTAGTTGCACATTGCGAGGGGTGGCAAGTCTAGCAGGGGCGAAATTAAGTATGGCGCGGATACCGGACGAAACAAGTAGATTCAATGCTTTCTGCGCACCCTCAAGAGGTACCGCAATGATTCCAATTTCTATCTGTTGTGACCGCACAGCTTCCGGAAGTTGGTCAGGTTTCTGAATCCGGACACCATTAATCTCTTGAAACCATTTCTGCGGGTCGCTATCAACCGCTGCGACGATTTCAAAATTGTGGTCGCGCAACACCCGATAACCGAGCAATGCACTCCCTAAATTTCCGACTCCGACAAGAACAACCTTGCGACGAAGATGGACACCGAGAATCTTATTGATGGCTCGTTTTAGGTCGGAGATTTGATAACCGATTCCGCGTTTGCCGAATTGGCCGAAACAAGCGAGGTCTCTCCGAATTTGGGTCGCGGTAAACTGCATTCGGTCCGACAATTCTTTCGAAGAGATAACGGTTAAACCTTCTGCCTCCAGCACTGCGAGGAGTCGTGAATACAGGGAGAGACGGTTGACTGTTCCTTCAGAGACAGCTTCAGGATTATTGCTTAACCGGTGTGCTTGCATCTGGTCCTACCGCAGAAACCTCTAGAATGAAATACATTATAACGAATCCATACCCAATCCGCAAGAAAAACAGGTGAGACGCCGAGGGCAACGTAAGCAAGATTTAATAAACAAGCTTATCTTCGGCATTGACTGGGAAGAGTAGGATTGGAAGGATGGAAGAGGGGAAGGTTGGAAGATTTCTTTTCACGCCATTCTCAATCCTCCGATACGAAAGACTCGGAACTCAATGGATGCATTAGAACCTGCTGGATTTGTCAATCCAGCAGGAGCGGTTTGGACCCAGAACAGAACGTAAGTTTATTTTTGAAAGTTGCTCAACCGAATATTTCAGCATAGAGTTGCCGGAATAGTAGCCAAGCAATTGTTCTTCTATTGCAGCGCTAAGAATCCGTTTTTACTGGAGATAGTGACGCCCGTTAGGCGTGTTGGAGTCCCATTACTGACGGATATCCGTGTTTCTTCGCTTGTAAGTGTTTAGTGGATCTCTACCGCCGTCGCTATCCGCTCCGTTGCTGGCTAGTGATTAGTGGATCTCTATGGGAACTCTATCGCATGGGGTTTTCTATCGCGTTCATTATTCATTCCGTTGATCTCAGTTGATTGTCCGAAAATGTGAACGAAATGTTGATCTGCTACCCTTTTTGGGCGGTTTTGGCTGAACTTGTTCCTATTTTTTTGTAAAAATACCCCAAAAAATAGGAACAAATATGTGAACAGAAACTTGATTTCGAGGGGGTGTTCACATGGTCTGATTCAATACTTTCCTTTGATAGCGCGGATTTATACGCGGGCAAATGTGAACAAAATGTTAACAGGAAAAAAAGATTGTCGTCACCAAGGTCAATTTTAGGTACATGAGGAGTCAAAGCGCTAACCCGTTGGCACACGGAAAATCGGCGATTTGGGGAGTAGCGCATCCATTTCGCCGCTTATTTGTTCGCCCATATCATACTATACATGTGTAAAGTTGTCAATGGAAAATCATAGCAGTCGGGGGAACAGGCGGCTAAGGCGGTCGTGGAAAGCGTAGAACGGCACAGCGTGACGCAATACCTTGCGTTGGGTAATATTGCGCTTGTTTCCGCAGCACAAGTGTGTCGCGATTCGGGGATGGAATCTCTACGGTCGTACAGAGGCGATCACAATCTAACAGATTGTGGTACGGAAATCTATGATCTCACTTGATCGTGGCTGCTATTTTCCAAATGCTCGGAAAAACGCAACTTCCGGTAGCGTGACGTATAAAAGAGGGTGGTGGTATGAAAGGTATATCTGCTGAAATGGGGATGAAAAAACGCCCACAACTCAAAAGACCTGTGAGCGTATGGATATAGGAACGTTACTTGCTACTCTTGCGCCTCAGTGGACGGTGGAGCGGACGAAATATATTCGGCCGTAAATCGAACGTGGAATCGGTCGTCTACCAACTCAGGTTGGACCTTGAGCGACAGGATACGCGCTCCCACCAAGCTGTCGAACTGTAATTACCCCCAAAAACTAGACAGTTGAATAAGAGATCATTCCGACTGGCAAAACGGTCATCATCTGGGCGAAAATAAGGCTCAGAAACGCCACGAAAAAGAAAGGAGTTTCTCCACCATGTCCCATAGAAAACCGCGCGATGGCCGATTCAAAGCACAAGTAGCTATTGAAGCTATTAAGAATCAGCAGCCTATCAATCAGATTGCTAGTGAATACGGTGTTAACCCGGCTCAAGTTAGCCCATGGAAAAAACAGGTTCTCGAGGGATTACCTCAACTGTTTACCAAAGGACGCTCAAAAGCCGCCTCAGACAACGACCAACTCGTGGCTGAACTCTATCGCCAGATTGGTCAGTTGAAGGTAGAACTCGACTGGCTTCAAAAAAAAACTTCTCACCTCGGTTGAACAGAAGCGGCAGCTTGTTGAACCGGAGTGCCGTTCATTGTCAATTGCAAGACAGTGCGAACTTCTAGGCTTGCCTAGAGCATCGTTCTATTACAGTCCTGTAGGGGAGTCACCACAAAACTTGCTCTACATGCGTCTGTTAGATGAGCAGTACACCAAGAGACCGCACCACGGGGTGCCTAAGTTAACGGAGTGGCTTCGTCGTCGAGGATATGTCGTCAATCGAAAACGGATAGCAAGGTTAATGCGGAAGATGGGATTATCCGCCATCTATCCCAAGCCCAAGACATCTGCTATGGGCAAACCGTCGAAAGTGTATCCTTATCTGCTGAAAGGATTGAGTATCACCAGACCGAACCAGGTCTGGGCAACTGACATAACCTATATTCGTTTGAACGATGGCTTCGTTTATCTGGTAGCCATTATGGATTGGTATTCTCGTTATGTATTGTCATGGGAACTTTCCAACTCCCTAGATGTATTCTTTTGCCTATCGGCTCTGGAACGAGCGCTTAGCCAAGCGAGTCCCTTGATATTCAACAACGACCAAGGAAGTCAGTTTACTTCCGAGGCGTTTACTGGTAGACTTGAAGCCTCTAACATCGCCATCAGTTGGAACGGCAGAGGCAGCTACTTCGACAACATCTTCATTGAGCGGCTCTGGCGCAGTGTCAAGTATGAAGAGGTTTACGTCAACGACTATGACTCAATGAACATGGCTCAGCGTCGATTGAGAGATTATTTCAACTATTATAACCGAGAGCGGTTTCATCAATCGGTCGATTACCGTACACCATATGAGGTGTATTTCCACTAACATCAGGCGTTCAAATTTGACCAGAATTAGTCGGATTTCATTACTTAAATCTCGTTATTTACTGTCTAAAGGATGGGGGTAAGTTATAACATCTTATGTAACCCGCCCAAGTATTCAGACTGCTCAGAGCCCAAAGTGGGATCGTATAAGATGTCCACACGCCCGTAGTAAAAACCTTTGGGATACGAGAGTTCTCCCTCCCGTACTTTACGCAGAAACTCGGCATAGGCTTTAATCTCGGCACTGTCTCCCAGTTCGTCCAAGTACGATTCAAGCGATGTTAGGCTGCCGGAAGAGATGGAGCTACCCTCTGCGTCGTACAGCATCCCTTCGAACAAAGGCAACCCGTCCGGATAAAGTTGGTTGCCCAGCTTGGCGCGTTCAACAGTTTCGTCCCGTGACAAGAACCCGCCGTCGTCCACGTTTAGTTTCAATTTTCGGGTGAGTTCCATATACCGGTCAATCTTCGGGATATCCCCCCATTTTTCGATAAGTTTCACGCGAGCCTTTTCTAAAACCACCTCAAGATGTGCCGGCAGCACTGTTTCGGGCGATGTCACCTCAATAGGTAGATCGCCCGGATGAAACATTGTCGTCACCTTGGCATGTTCAAATTGAGCCTTTTCAAAGTTCTCCTCAACATGCTCCGGTGGCGGAGTTGCAGATAGCATTAAGGGGGTCAGCAATACGACGAGTGTCTTTGCAACATTTTCAGAAAACATGAGTAAATCTCCCTTTCATTGCCTAAGTGGTTTATTTTCCAAGAAAATATGATTAGTGTTGGGTGCCGGTAGATCGCATTGTCTGAACTGTGATTTATGTGATGAAATGATTGCCATGATTATCAATCCGTAGTTGCCAGTGATGAGTGGATTCAACCATTACCTTGAAGCCACTTTGACTCCGGGAAGAAACCGAGTTTTGAAGAAAAAAAGATCTCTATCAGGATCTTCTATGGGATCTCTACCGCCTTCCCTATCGGTCAGTTGCTCCTTCACTATGGGATCCTCTATCGCCTTCGCTATCCGCTCAGTTGATCGTTCAGTTGTTCACTCATTATCCATTCGCTTGATGGTTTCATTAAGGATTAAACACTTAGCGAATGAACCATTTAGTTCCCATGCTATAGAATGCTCGACATTGATTGTATACTAAACTTACACCCCTTCGGTCGGAATGTTGCGGACGCCCGGTTGGAGGTGCAGTCGATCGTCCTGTGAACTCACTCGCAACGTTGAGTCAATCTTTCGCAAGGGCACCTTGTTTCACGCGCCCCCACGTCGTGCCGAGTTTCGCATGTGGGTGCACCCGCTGCGGTGTAGAAGCGTAAATGCCATTACTCGAAGTGCCTGCGTACAGTATAGATTCGCGCGATAGTAGTGCATTGATCGAAAACCCGTCCAGTCCGACAGGCGACCACTTTTCCGTGTCAGGATCAAAGATGTAAACACCACCCCTACTTTCGTCTAAGGTAGACATTCCGGCATAGAGATGCCCGTCAAGCACAGCGAGGCGGTTTGGTCTAGCGGCGTCGGGAAGTCCGTTCATCGGGTACTCCCATCCACGAGTTAGTTCGTTCCATCTTCCGATGCCTACTTCGGCAGAGACATACAAACGATTATAAAGTGCTGCCCAATCAGTTACACGTCCAAATTCGAGCCGAGGAAGCCCTTCCCACGTCTTTCCATCATCAAATGAACGAAACACTGGATTACCCGAATACATGCACCACAGATTGCCCTCGAACTCTGTCATAGACCAAATACCGCCTCCAATCCAAGTCCATTCTTCCATGTTTTGCCATGTTTCACCTTTATCGGTTGATACGTAAGTGCCGGAGTGGTAAGCCACAGCGATGACTTCGTTAAAGCGCACTAGAATTCGTCGCATCATTCCCCAGTAAGGCTCATCACCCTCGTCGATTTTATAAGTAATCAACCCGTTCCGAATCGGTTTCCACGTCTCACCGGAATCATCTGACCGAAACATACCGCCGCCAAATGTTCCGACATATACCGTATTTCCATCAACCGCCATACTGGACGGGGAATGTTTGAACCCTAGTGTTACATACCGCCAAGTGAGACCCTGGTCGTCGGAGACCAAGATTCCGTATTCCGTCCCCGCGTAGAGTCGATTCTCTCCGGCTGCGAGCACGCTTATCCAATCTTCGTTTACCTCTTTGTTTACCCTGTCATGAAGTTTGACCCATGTTCGGGCATTCCCCGCAGGTTGCTGCGCGAGTGCGGTCATCGTTACTAGGAATATGACACCGGTTCGCATGAAATTCCGAGTCCACACCATGTTCTACTCTTTCAACCAATAAAAGATGTGTAAGTGTTTAGTGGCTAGTGGCTAGCAAAACTCAAAACGTGCAATGAATGGGATCTCTATCGCCTTCCTTAATCAGTCAGTTGTGAGTGTGTCCCCGTCCCAGATAATAGATAGAGAATTAAAATGTTGTGCAGACTATGTGCTATAAGTGATGTCCATAATGCCTGCGTTTGCCTCATTAAATTCTAAAGGAGGGACGTGAGATCCCCATTGCCACTGCTGCATTATTTCGTAAGACGCTTCTAGGTCTAGTACAACTTCGTCGAGCCATGTGTTAAGAATGAATGCAGACAATTCCCCTAATTCCAATGTCATTTCTCCAGACACATACAGGTACGAAAAAACCATAGTGTGCTCGACTGGAATGAATCGTTCCTCCGGTCTGCCAACATCTTCCGTCCAACTTTTAGCCAATACGGTTAGTGAGTAACTGCCGTCCAACTGCTGAGCCAGATATAAATCGTCGGCTTCATCAGTTGAACAACCAATCATTAACCCAAACATTGCCAATACTAAAAGGGAATTTTTCATTTTTATTCCACTATCACAATTCAATCTTTCGCAAGGGCACCTTGTTTCACGCGCCCCCACGTCGTGACCGCCTTCGCATGTGGGTGCACCCGCTGCGGAGTGGAAGCGTAAATGCCATTCAACGAAGTGCCTGCGTACAGTATGGAGTCGCGCGACAGAAGATTTGTGATCCAAACTCCTGCCAAGCCGGCAGATGACCACGTTTCTGTATTAGAATCGAAGACGTAAACGCCACTCTGTTCCCCGGCGTCAGATGCAGACACGCCGACATAAAGAAGGTCATCATGAACCGCACCACTAGTTATCGTCGTGTTTATAAGCCATGTGGAGAGCATCGGAAGCCCTTCCACCGGCAGGTACTCCCAATCTCGCATTTGCTCGTTCCATCGCCCAAATCCTAATTCCCCGACGGCGTACAGTCGATGATGAAGCACTACCCAGTCAGGAAACCCCCCATACTTGTACTTTGGAATCCATTCCCACGTTCTCCCGTTATCCGATGAACGGGCCATACCCGAAGAGATTTCCGGAACTGAGCACCACAGATAACCGTCAAACTGTACCACTGACCGGATACTCTGTGCCCACCAAGCCCAGATGCCGGTCACGTTGTGCCACGTATCGCCCAGATCGGTCGATAGGTAGGTGTTGTTGTCAGGGCTGTTACCGGGACCGCGCGTTACAGCGATAACCTCGTCAAAAGTCACAAGGATTTGCGAAATGTTTGGCCAAAAGACTTTCTCAATATGTGTCAAGTGGTGTCTAACAGTACGCAATCCGTCCGATGTTGGCGTCCAGGTTTCACCGGCGTCATCAGACCGAAATATACCTTCTGAAGCTGTTCCGACATATACCGTATTTCCATCAACCGCCATACTGGTCGGGGAATGTCTGAACCCTATTGTTACATACCGCCAGGTGAGACCCTGGTCGTCGGAGACGGAGATTCCGTTCGTTGTCCCTGCATAAAGGCGACTTTCTCCCGCCGCCATCACTGTTATCCAACCCATATCCGCCCCGTCATGAAGTTGGATCCACTGTGCGGCATTCCCCGCAGGTTGCTGCGCGAGTGCGGTCATCGTTACTAGGAATATGACACCGGTTCGCATGAAATTCCGAGTCCACATCGTTGTACCTCCTCCCTTGGAAGACAAACATCTGTGCTCAACTTTGTTTTTCAACCTCCGTTAGTCTATGAGGCGCCTCTCAATATCGAATCCTTCCGGATACGGCGGTGGTTCCCCATGATCCTATAACGAACTCGAAACCGAGTTTTGGCGTGAGTTTGACGGCAATAATGAGCAAGACAGGCGCAAGTAACATGCCAACACACCATCACCCACCTTTAACTAACACCTCAAGCGGAGCTGCGGACGAGGTATCGCTGCCACTGGGCATCGGTTATTGGGCTGAATTATTTGGTTCGGTCATTGACGTTCTCAATGCCCAAGATTATATCCCCAATTGTTGCCCCAGACAGATGGGTCTATCGACGCTTACTGTATGCCCAAAATGGAAACACCATTGTCCATTTTCTGTGCAAGAGGAGTCTTGGCAGTTCTCCCACAGTGCCTGCGTTCAACAAAGCTGGTAGGGCACCTGTGCTGACATACCTTATGACCTCTCTTCGGTTAGGAAATTGTAGGTTATTCTGACGTTGCTCAGCGTCAGGATAGGTTGTATCGCAATTTAGCCCTACTCCCATGCCGCAGATTTACGCTCTGTCTTGGCTAACTCATAAATTCAAGTCGTTGCCTGTACTGAAATCTTGGTTTTTGGCTTATGCGCTTGTACGGTTAGGGATTGGCAAGATGTTTGTCCCTCGTTAGGAAAATCGGCTTCTGGCGACACATCCTATGAAGTTAGATCGCTCGGCACACCTACACGAAACCTAAAATGGGGAGAATCGAAATGCAGAGGATTACACTAGCAAACACTCAATCGGCGGGAATCATGAGATTCAGGACAGTATATTCATTCTGCGCTCTGATCCAGATTGCATTGTTATTTGTCGCGGCAAAAGTAGTTGCTTTACCTGAGAAGGTTCCCCGCGACGTGTTGAAACTGCGCCCGGACGGGTATGTCTACGCCGAATACCCCGGCGTATTCGATGACGCAGAAGGCGAGGGCATCACGGTTGAAGCGTGGATTTATTTGACCGATAAACCGAAAGATTGGAATTTCGCTGCGAATTCTCACGAGGGACGGTGGATTATCTTTGTCAAGCACGTCAGCTATTTCATGACCACCAACGGGAGAGAATTAAGCAACCCTATAGCGCCATAAGGTACTGCATACCTCCATTTTGGAGTTCAAGCGTTGACAGACAGCGGCATGGCCACGGGGATTTCGGGACGTGTGATTCCACCCCACGATTTCCCGTTGAAGCGTTGGGTGCATATTGTCTATCAGATTTCTGTGAAAGGAAATCGTACGAAAGACATATGGTATTATGATGGCAACTGGAGAGGTTCTACCTTTAGCAGCGCGATGAGCCGCACTGATGCACCGCTGCTAATTGGCGGCACTAATCGAAATGAGTCGTGGGGATGGGAAAGCAGACACGGATCCATGAAGGGCTACATTGACGAAGTTCGGGTTTCCAAGGGGTTCCGTTACGGCGAGGGGGCGAGGCGGCAAGGAGAAAAATCCGTCCGTGGGTGCGGTTTCGACGAGATGAGCAGACGATAGCGTTGTGGCACTTCGATGAGGGGCCTGGTTCACGCATTTATCGAGATTCGTCCGGCAACGGATATCACCTGTTCCCCGGCGGTTCGCTCGCCGTTGATTCACGCGGTAAACTGGCGACTACCAGGGGCAGCCTAAAACGCTAGAAGGTGTCACCATGAAGGACATGCACGTATCACTCGTCTGCTGGCTGGTTATAGTTCATCACGGCTTTGCCGTACCGGAGGGCATACCCCCCGATGTGTTCAAAGCACAGCGTGGCGGCTATCTCTACGCCGAGTACCCCCGCAACGTTGAATCAATCTTTCGCAAGGGCACCTTGTTTCACGCGCCCCCACGTCGTGACCGTCTTCGCATGTGGGTGCACCCGTTGCCGAGTGGAAGCGTAAATACCGTTCCTTAAAGTGCCTGCATACAGTACGGAGTCGTGCGACAGAAGATCTGTGATCCAAACCCCTGCTAAGCCGGCAGATGACCACGTTTCTGTGTTGGGATCGAAGACGTAAACGCCACTCCCTTCCCCGGCGTTAGAGTCAAATTCAGACACGCCGACATATAGACGGTCATCGTGAACCGTACTACTGGTTATTGTCGTCCTAATATAACCATATGAGAGCATCGGAAGCCCTTCCACTGGGAGGTACTCCCAATCTCGTGTTTGCTCGTTCCATCGCCCACATCCTAGTTCATAAACGCCGTACAGTCGATGATGAAGCACTACCCAGTCAATTGCAAGCGCCCTATGCCTAGGAATCCATTCCCACGTTCTCCCATTATCCGATGAACGGGCCATAACCGAAGAGAAATCCAAAACTGGGCACCACAGATAACCGTCAAACTGTACCACTGACTGGATACCCTGTGCCCACCAAGCCCAGATGCCGGTCACGTTGCGCCACGTGTCGCCCCGATTGGTCGATAGGTAGGTGTTGTTGGTGCCACTGTTGGTGGGACCGTGCGTTACAGCGATAACCTTGTCAAAAGTCACAAGGATTTGCGAAATGTTTGGCCAATAGATTCGCTTAATATGTGTCAAGGGGTCTCTAAAAGTACGCAATCCGTCCGATTTTGGCGTCCAGGTCTCACCGGCGTCATCAGACCGAAATATACCGTTTGAAGATGTTCCGACATATACCGAATTTCCATCAACCGCCACACTGGACGGGGAATGTTTAAAGTCTGTCTGCCTCCAAGTAAGTCCCTCGTCGTCTGAGACGAAGATTCCGTATTCCGTCCCCGCGTAGAGTCGATTCTCTCCCGCTGCGAGCACGCTTATAGAACCCTTGTTTACCCCGTCATTAAGTTTTACCCATGTTCCGGCATTCCCCGCAGGTTGATGCACGAGTACGGTCATCATTACTAGGAAAATGAAAGCGGTTCGCATGAAACTCCGAGTCCACATGGTTGCATCTCCTCCATTGAAAGCCAAATAACGGCGATCAACTTTGTTTTTCAGCCCCGCGCCTCTGCCACGCGCGTCTTGATGTCGTATCCCTGCTTCCGGATACGCCGGTGGTTCCCCATAATCCTATGACGAACCCGAGTTTTAGCGCGAGTTTGACGGTAATTAATGAGAAAAGCGCAAGTAACATGCCAACACACACCACATTGACTGGGGAGAGTAGGATTGGAAAGATGGAAGAGGGGAAGGTTGGAGGATATCTTTTCACGCCATTCTCAATCCTCCGATACGAAAGACTCGGAGCTCAATGGATGCACAAGAACCTGCTGGATTTGCCAATCCAGCAGGAGCGGTTGGGGCCTAGATTGACATGTAAGTTTTTTCTTGGAAGTTGCTTATATTTCCAATTGTTGCCCCAGATGCGTCTATCGACGCTTACTGTATGCCCAAAGTTGTGCAGCGTGTACTCATAGCCGTAGTTGGGGATAAGATCGTGGATAGGGGCGACGTGCAGCCGGAGTAACCCCTGTTCTGCTGTGCGCTCATGGCTGATTTTCGCCGCGTCGACCTCATTTCGATCTCGCTTTGAAAATAAATCATCTAACCTAGGTTGCTACCATGATAGAGAAACTGAGTTTTTGGTTCGTGTTTGCTAAATCATAGGCAAATTGGGCTGATTTTCGTCAATTTCGTGTTCCACGTTGGAAAAAACTCGATTTCTGCGCCTCGTCGGACAAAGGTGGCAACTTGGGTTATCTACTGTGGTCAGGTACAATACGTATACTGTATCCTGATGAGACTTTGACGCCTTTTGCCACCAACGCTGGAATGTGGTGCGTGTATGTCTCATCGGATAACGGATTGTTGGTGGCATGGACCTTTTTGAGGTTCTTCAATTTCAACAGGGACCAGAGATTCGAAACATGATTTTGGTATAGATAAATGTGTGTTAAGTTTTCTGACTCGGCAAGCGCTGACAATTTGCGTAGTCAGCTATTCATTTGACTATCCACCATTACAGTTGCTAGGTGAGATTGGCTGGATTAGAACCGAAGCGCGACCCTCGTGCCCAGTTTGCCGTGCGAGTTGATGGGATCGATACCCACGGTGTACCGGTCTTTCGGAATCTCTATCAGATGGCCGAGTTGGATAAGGTTCTTATTGAATCGACGTGCTTTGAGCATGGCTTTACCTGCGGAGATAATGTGAATGCCCACACAACCGATCAGTGTGGCTTTGGACTTTGTCCTGCTATAATTGTCCCACCCAAATGTAGCCGCAAACAGGTGGACGGAGCTATCAACGTAATCACCGGTGTAGAGTTGCCCCGTTCCGGGGATGAGCAGCGAGAGACCTAGCGCCAACCCGGGATTTTTCCGACTGACAGCCTTAAACGCCACTTCAGAACCCAATAGGTCACCTACATAATATATAGATTCTTCGTTCAGCTCCTCTTCCAACGGCGACGGGTGACGCCGACCTATATCGTCCAAAATCTCTTGCGAAATATTCCGCGCAACCCGCACGATTTTTTCAACATCTTCTCTGCGCACGGTATGCACCTCTCCGTCTTCCGTTTGAACCTCAAACGTTTCCCTCAACCTCTTGGCTTCCGGCGCGTTGACAGTGATATTGTCGCTGCCGTCAACCTCGAATGTTTCCCAATACTCGATAATCAACCCCTCGATTTTTGTACCGTTCTTGAGGTGAACAACATCGGCGAATGCCGGCGAACTGAACATCAGCAGCGTGAGTAGAGCGAGACAAAAGCGTTTCATTGGTCTATTTCCTTTCCGCGATTGGCGCGATGAACAACGAATAATTGTTAGGTAACCCAAGTTGCCACCTTTGTAGCACGATCTGTTAGATTGTGCCTTTGGTGCGTAACTGGTGCGCAAACTGACAGTTTGCGCTACGAAATCTCAGCGATTAATGGGCCATTTTCAATAAAAAACGATGGTACATGTCCAAAATCTTGTAAGTGGCAACTTGCGTTAGGTACTATTCTCGCAGCAAAATAGTACTATGTTTTTCCCATGTCAACAAGGAAAACCGAGACATACCAACCCCCTTGATTTCTCCGCATCAATCGGCTAGAATAAAAAACATCTTTTGGAAGAAGGGCACCCCCTTGCCTATTAATACCATTTCTCTATATTTGCAGTGCATTAGTCGGGTGAATCAAATCTTGTCAGTGCGGGGCAAGATGCCCCGCCTACGAGCTTGGTGTGCGGGATATGGTTGGTATCGACCTTTTCATAATAGTATAATTGGGGAATATTATACGTACCATTATTCGAGCGAAATGGTATTACACCACGAACTCCTTCCCTATTTCGAGTCCACGCTCTGAATCTTCACGTATGGCACAAAAAAAGCCCGCAAGCCATTAAGACCTGCGGGCGTAAAATAGAGTGAACATCGCTCAATCGATGGGACCTTTCACGTTCCTTGGGCAGTCAACCCCGTAACCGCCTGATGTTCACCGTTGAAATGTTCAAACGTACCAATTAACTTACTCCTGACAATAAGGCTTTTGATATTCGAGCCAACATGACACACGCCGACTCGCCCTCCTCTTTTCTGCATATCCAGGTGGACACCCATCAACATCCCAAGCCCGGAGCTATCCATCAGTGAAACATTGTCAAAATCAATCAACAGCTTTGGATTATCACCACTCTTGGGCAACTCTCCGTAAATGGTTTGACTCAGTTCATTAACGGCGTTTCCAATCAGCTTGCCGTTAGGTTTCAAAATGACCACGCCGTTTCTTTTTGCAACACGAGTTGACATTTCTACACCTCCTGAATTGGTATGTCCCATTGTCCTGAAGGAAGATAAAACGTCAACAGATCACGCTGACATGCCGGCGTTCTATCACTCATGAACCGGTAGGTCAATTAACACCGAAGTGACAACATCGTTCCGGATCGACAGTCAATTGCTTCCTACCATGTTCAGGTGCAACTGCTTGAGCAATTATAATGCCAAGATTGGGCGGGCTTGTCAGCTTCTGGTATGACAGCGGAGCAGTTGGCACTCACGAGCGGAGGTGGTGGATAAAGCCAACAGACATGTGGCGAAAAGGTGACGATACAGGAAAGTGGCCAGTGAATCTCTACCGCCGTCGCTAACCGCTCCGTTGCTGGCTAGTGATTAGTGGTCAGTGAGGACCTTAAAGTCATGTGACGGGCAGAGTTTTAACTCATCTCCATGACGCAACTGTTCATCCGTAATTGTCAAGCTCATCTTTTCACCTTATATCAATCTTGAGCGCGGGAGCACGTCTTATTATGATCCTACTCTACGAAACATCTCTTCGACGAATTCGTCGTGCAGTGTGGCAATCTTGTCCGATAATGTCCGTTATCGGACATTTTAGGGCTGAAGGTTCTTACACCCAATAAAATGACTTTATTTTGCAGCTACTGTAGGAGCGATTTCCGAATCGCGACCGGTGCAAGCGAGTTAGATTCTCCGCCTCATCATCTACAAAAATATTCCGATGATTACCCGCTGTCCCTATTCATCAACTGGATCATGCCCATTCGTTTAAGCGCGGCGCGGATCTGGTCTATCGGTATTGGGTCGGTGCTTGGACCCCAGTTGGCGTATTTTACCTCATTTTCGGGTGAGACCGCGAGCAGTCGTCCATCGTAGTAGACAGTCGCATCGCCTCTGGTGATTTCGCCTGGACGTCCGTAGGCTGCAATTTTCAGCGCTGCAACCTTCCCCTCATCATCAATATCGAGTCGCATCACGGTGGCATGCCGCGCTAGAGCCCGTCCAAGAGCCTGCTGATGAATCTCAGGCGATAGATTGGGGACATTGGGGAAACCGCGTGTGGAGATTACCAATATTTGTGCGTATGAGTAACCTTCAGATGGATTGGGTAGTGGAATTAAGCTATACTCCAGCAAATCGTCTGTACTTCCGAGAGCAACGGGTCGAAGGTTTCTCTGCCCATCCGCCTTTATAACCGCCAAATCGCTTTCCGTGTCAACGGCAACAATTTTGACGGGCTGAAAATCGACAATTTTTGCTCGAAGAACCTTGGCTTTTGTGGCGGTGGCCGGAACGAGAATATGGCCGACTCGGGTTAGGATAACCCCAGTAAAGATAACGCCATCCGCTTCCACTGCCGTAAATGATTTGTATGCGGTAGAAAGCGTTTCTGCATACATCTCCCGTTTACGGTCCTCTTCGACAACTCGTTTCTCCGCTTCAGTTTGCGGCGTGTCAGCAAGAAGTTTCTGAAATTCGGGCATGTTCCGAATTGCCGCAAATCGTTCCGGTTTCTGTTTTGCATAATTGATAACGGAATTATAGTTGCCATCATTGTGCATGACGGCAAGTTTAAACAGCCTCCATGTTTTTTCTTGGTCACCCTGTTGCGAGAAGAGAGTCGCCAACTGAAGAGCTTGATCTACATCTCGGGCTGTTGGTGACAGACTCGGCTCAACAATCTGATTGTACGCTTGATTCATCAACGCTGTCATAGCGTCTATTCGTTCTCGTTTGCGATGAATCTCCTCCAACAGGAGGTTGAATTTACGATAGCGAATCTCTGAAATCAGATAAGGAGTATCTGGCATGAAAGCGAGAATTTTCTCATATTCAGTTATCGCTTTCTTTTCTTGGCCTTGGAAGCTGTAGCCCTCAGCGCGTATTTTGCTGATTCGAGGTATGACACGCCCGCTTGGAGCGCTAGAATCTTCTTCCAATAATGCCGCGACTAACCCTTCAATTTCCAATTGTTCTAGTTCATAGGCGTGTGCGCTCTCGCGCAGAATCCCGGCTTTATCTACCACCACGTAGTAAGGCAAGCCAATTACACCAAATTGGTAAGGCACATCTTCATGTTTGAGAAGCAGCTGGAGTCCCGGCATAGCGTGTGTATTGACGAATTCCTTGAGTTTTGACTCATTGCTGTCAGTGCACACGCAGATTAATACCAGATTTGGGTTATCCCTGTACGCTGCGTAGAACCGTTTGAGCTTCGTGATTTCGCCTCCTGCTTCGTCGTCCCGCGCCGTTCTCCCATCCCACGTTGACCAATGATAGAGCACCACAACTTTGCCGCGTAAAGCGCTTAGCGAGACGAGAGCACCATTCACGCTCGTGTGCGAATATTCTGGAGCAGGTTTGCCGAGAATCAGCTCGACGCGGAGCAAGTCAAATTCCGCTCTTTTCTCCCAATTATTCATCCGACCGTGAATCTGCCCTTTCCGATCGTATACTTTGTAGAGCATAGCCGGATCATCGATTTTGTCCCACTCCGCAAGGGCTTCTGGGAATTTGAATTCACTCTCGAGGCGATATGCCCGGAGACTATGGAGTTCGTCGGCGTATTTTGAGGATGGACGTTCTGACAGAAAGGTTGCGACACCGACATCAAATTCGTCATTGCGTCTAAGGAGGCGGAGGTAAATCAGTTTCTCGTACCACATCTCATCGTACCGATCACTTTCAGGGAAGGCGTTGAGGAACTGATCGCACAACTCAATCACGCGTTCCTTATTCCGTAGGCTCTCCTCCTGCCAAGCCTCCTTCTCTGCCTCCGTCGCGCCCTTTGCGAGCGGCTCCGGATGACTGTTGGAAACCGACTGAAATTCCTGATACAGGGCATTTTCTTGATCGACTGCCTCCGCCAAACGCGCCGCCCCTATCAATCCGGCAAAAAAGAACATGACGCAGTAACCGGCGACAAGGGCGATCTTCGTCAGCGGACGCCGATTCATGTTTTCGGCGAGAATCATTCGGATTCGCTCTTCAATCTTTGATGAACGCGCAATCGCCACTGCCGCCCGCGAAACCGAGTCGGCATTCTTCACGGTTCGCACAATATCGACCAGATGTTGCGCGTAATCGGTCGATTGATATCCTGAGCTAAGCACATAGTCATCACATGCCCGTTCCGCTTCCACCCGCATCCGACGCGCCGCAAACCACACAAGTGGATTAAACCAATAGACCGCGCACATTATCTGTGCCATGAGTTTCGACTCCCAGTCATTCCGCTTAATGTGCGCCAGTTCGTGAAGTAGAACAGCGCGCAGCCGGTCCTCTCCCCAGTTATCCGCATCAGCCGGCAACAAAATCGTTGGGCGGAATAGCCCCCACATTATCGGCGTAGTAACTCCACCGCTTCGACGTACCCTCACCGGTCGCCTCCAACTACCAACTCGCGAGCCGAGTCGCAAGTCCCGAATTGAACCGCTGAACTCGTCGCTGCGGGCAGTGATGCGCCAAACGGTGCCGACCCCAACAACCAAACGGGCGAATAGAAACAGTCCGACCGCCGCCCAGATTAACGCTATCCAATTGGTCCAATGAAGCGAGACGAAGGCAGATCCCGGCATGTTAGATTGAGGGGCTTCGCTCTCGCCGGCCTCGGGTTCCGGTGCAACCGGCGGTGGTATGGCATGAGGTGATGATGCCGCGGTGGTCGGCAACGGACGTGGTGCAGCCGGTACCGGTGGGGAAGAGGGTTGATTGTTCTCTAACGGCATGTCCGTTTCAAACCCAACCGACTTTCTCGGTAGGACGCTGATCTCATACGGCGTGTGCGTGAGGAAAAATACTGAAACCATGAGGCACCCCAGGATTGCCATGTACCAAACCAAACCCCGCAATGCGGCTGATTTGCCGCGCAGGAGGAATGCCAACACCCCGGCAACCGCGAAAATTACGAGACTCTTCATCGTGGCGTTGAGTAGAAATCCCGACCAGGGGTTGGAGTTGAGCGCGTCAATGAATTGTATCATGGTGAGTTCCCTCCTTTTTTGGCTTGTTCAATGAGTTGGCTTAAGCGATCAAGGTCGTCATCCGAGATGTCATCATCGGAAACCAATGCTGCGACCGTTTTTTCAACCGATCTATCGAAGAAAGTTTGGACAATCTGTTTAAGTGCGAAGTGCCCCGCCTGATGGCGCGGTTGTGTGGAGCGATAGATATAGCGTGGACCGTCCTTTTCGTGGGAAAGATGCCCCTTTTCCTCCAAAATTCGTAAAAGCGTACGAACCGTGGAATAACTGGGCGCGTCCGGCAAGTCTGCGAGCACGTCGGCGACAGAAGCGCTTCCGCGTTCGTAGATGATATTCATTATCTGCCGCTCGCGGCGACTGAGCCTCACGATACGATAGTCTTCCATTTTGTCACCCCTTTCGATATGATGCGAATATTTTAGCACAAGAAAAAACAAACGTCAAGAGAAATGTTAAAATTTTCGCATCAAGAGCAAAAAAAAGACGCTTCTCGGCAAAAACGGCGAATTCACATCATTCGCGCCGATGCGTCCGCTGCATTCACTATAGATTTTCTTGAGGCACTTTCGACACGTATTCGGACAAAAGCTTATCCGCGCATTCTCGATGGTTTGGTTGAAACTTATCCCACTCGAGCCATAAAGGAAACTTGTCACCCGGCTTGACCAGACCGAGTATGTATGCCTCTTTCCCAAAGCCAAGTTTGTAATCGCCTTCCTCTTTCCACTGGAAGGCGTTGAGGTCTTTCCATTTCGTAAACTTACCTTGGGAGTTAACTCCGGCCGCTCGAATCTCAAACCGATTCACGGAGGTTGCGGAGAACAGAGGGAGTGTTATTCCTAGCAATGGCCACAATTTCGATGAGGACTGCCATCCGCTATTTATCGCGTACACGATATGAAAAAGCACGACAGTAATCCAAATGACAAGGAATAAGCATAGAGACACTTTGTGGGACCTCGGCGTAGGAAGATGAAACAGCACGCTTCCCATGATCCGCTGTTTCCGAAACAGATACCAAGGTAACGCCACCAGAAGCGCGAGAAACAGAACAAGAAATACGATATCAAGTAGATGCTCAACCAACACCGTTCACACCTCCTGCACCAAGGTTTAGCAAAATGTATCTATACTCCGCGCTGTCAGAAATTGAGCCTTCTGTAGGAGCGATCTCCAGGTCGCGACCCTTGTACGAGGGAACTCCGATTCCCGACCTGCTGGTGCTACGTAAATCCTATTAGAAACAAATATCACTGGAAAAGAAAGCGCAATAATACCCAGCGCAAAGTATAATTTGCGAGTACGCGGTTTTTAGACGAACACCCTCCGGAAGAAGGACATTGGAAGGACCGATAGATTGATAGATTGTAGGTCACTGTTTAGTGCATCGTTTGGTTCGTAGTATTACAGTTCGTCGCACGTCCGGTCTGGGCATGTATGCCCCCGATTAGCCGAAATTAGTATTGTACTTCCCTATTCGGCGCGTTCCCTACCCCCGCTCGGTCCGGATTGGCAAATCCAGACCGATGGACTAAACAATTACGATTGTAGTATAACTCAAGTTGCTACCTATAGAGCCTGCTTGAAAAGTACAATTTGTAGGGTGCGCACTGCGCACCAGCCTCTAAAAGCCCCAGAGGGATCAAGTGAGTGAATAAGGAACGCGATAGAGATCCCACAGGTCTATAGCGGGCAATACAAAAACATGAAAAAATCTGTCTCCAAATGACTGAATATGGCTCTGCTGCCGACTATTCAAACAGGTTCTATAACAGGGAAACCGAGTTTTTGATTCACGTCCGCTAAAATATAGGTAAATTGGTCTGATTTTTCGTCAATCTCGTGTTTCTACGTCAGAAAAAAACTCGGTTTCTGTGCCCTGCCCGACAAAAGTGGCAACTCGAGTAGTGTATCACAGAAGCGGCTAATATAGAACCGAAAATAATTATTCATTTTTTCATTGACACATGGAATAACTGTATGGTAATATATCATACAGTACATACAGATGAGGTGTCGATGCTTTTTCACATTGACTACAACAGCAGTCAACCAATCTATCGGCAGGTTATCGAGCAAATAAAACTCACTGTCGTCAACGGGGGACTAAATCCCGGAGACCGGATGCCCTCTATCCGTGAGTTGGCAAAAACGCTGAGGATTAATCCAACCACCGCGGCGCGAATTTACAACGAGTTGGCGCACGAGGGTGTGCTGATACTGCGTCAAGGTCAAGGAGCATTCGTTGCTCCAAAAGTGGTCTCTGTTGCGAGTGAGGAGATTCACCGAATTGTGGCGGCGCACGCCCGAAAAATGTTGGTTGAAGGGCTGCGATTGGGATTAACCCGAGACGAAATCGACATCATTATCGATCAGGAATATCAAAGTATCCAGCAAGGTGAGCGATGAGCGAGAACGTCATTCAAACACAAAACCTGACCAAGGTTTTTGAGCGCGAAAAGGCAGTGGATGCACTCAATTTGACCGTACCGCAGGGATCGGTTTTTGGCTTCTTGGGCGTCAACGGAGCAGGAAAAACGACAACAGTTCGAATGATTATGGGCCATCTGCATCCCACCGACGGAGAGGTCATGCTGCTCGGTAAGAATCCGTGGAAGCATACCGAGGCGGATCGGCGCCGCGTGGCGTATGTCTCGGACAACATGCACCTGCCGGGCTGGATGACCCCGGAGCATGCGATAAGGCTTAACGCTTCGTTGTATCCACAGTGGGACGGTACGCTAGCAAGATATTTACTTAACGAACTCGACCTGCACCGCTCAAAAAAGTACCAGTCTCTCTCAAGAGGCGAAAAACGTCGGCTCTGCCTGCTGCTTGCGATTTGCCAGAACGCCGATGTGTTGATTCTCGACGAGCCTGCCTCCGGACTTGATGTGGTCGCGCGGCACAAATTCCTGAATCTTATCCTTGAGCAAGTGTATGATGGGAACCGCACCGTATTTCTGTCGTCGCACCTGCTAAGCGATCTCGAGCGAATCATCGACCGATTGGCGATTCTTCATCATGGTCGCGTGCATCTGTCAGGAGCACTCGATGATCTCAAGACGGAGGTCCGCGAAATCCATATCCCGGAAGCTGTATCTCGCGAATCGCTTGAATCTCACTTCAAGGTCTTGCGATACGAAGCACTCAAACAACAGACTACCTTCATCGTTCGTGACTTTGATGAAACACGTTTTCGAGCACTATGCCGTCAACACGGATTGAGCGATATTGCACAAGTCCACGGTTTCAACCTTGAGGACCTCTTTGTGAAGCTCGTCGGAGAAGGAAGTAGTTTGACCGAAATTGCCGTACATTCCGGTAGGTTAGGCTAAAAGGACTGTTTGAAGAGTCATTGTCTCCCATCGAAAATTATACTAGTCAGAGGTGTCAAATTGTTTTGTGTTGCAGTCACGGTTTCATACCAAAATTTCATAACAGCCTCCGATGACTTCGACCTCTAAACTGCGGGAACGCCAGTCATAGCACGGGTTTTCCCACCTGTCTGTTTCTTTCGGAAATCCCAAATTTGCATGAAGAGTATGAAATTTCCCAAGATTGCCGAACGACGCTCGCCGAGTACCGCAAAGAGATTTTAAACAGTCCCTAAAGGAGAAAATATGTCAATTGAAATGATGAAAGTCGACTTGCGAAAAGTTTGGCCGTACTATGCTCCTTTTCTGCTATTAACGGTTGGATTAGTGAGTTGTCAGCAGAAGCCTTTGTCGACCGAAGACTGGGAGTTGAACTGCCTAGCTTTCGCACAGGGCATCGTCGTCGCATGGCGTCTTTTCCACGATTCCGGTAATACTGAAGGGTTTATCTTTTCACGACCATTGTCTCGATTGCGGTTGTTCGTGTCCCGGTGGTGCGTCGGGATATCGCTTCACTTGCTTACGATTGTTGCGGCGTTGTTTACTATCGGATCTGGGCTAAGGAACGGTATACAGAATCTGACACAATCTCCCTACCAGCCGACCGTAAAGTGGTATGAACTATCGGTTCTGGGATCGGTTGCCCTGTTTTCAATTGTGGGTTACGAAATTGTCATGTTCCTTAAACTTCGCTGGAATATCGTAAGTGTGCGGCCGCCAACATGGCGTGACGTTATCGGAACCGCGTTCGCCGTGTACGTCATGTTATGGTGGTACGCAGACATGGTGCGAAGCATACCGAATTATTTGACCATCGTGTATTTGATTCTCGCGACCATAGTAGGAACATTTGCTTCTTTTCACTGTTTTCAACATCGGGAAATCGAGGCCTGAGCACGTGAGGGATGAGTATGATCATTAACAAGAGAAAGTGGAGAAATGATAGAAATCACAATCAGGCGAATCGGCGGTTACTCAATCTAGCTACATTCGCAATACTGTTACCGATATTCTTGTGGCTTCTAATCCTGATACAAGGCTTCAAGCCGGAATTGATTCCGTTGTTGTTGAAACGGGGGTTTTCGACAGATCTGTTTGGCGTACTAGCTCTTATTGTGGTGTTCTTCTCTTTAATTGCGAGCCTTGTTTTGATACTCCAGAGAGGCCGTTTGCGCATGGCAGTTCTCGCGCTTTTCCTCTGCTATTGTTCCATCCAAGCGACTGTCGCAATACTAGAGAATGTTGGACAGACTGGAGGACGCCAACTCGTCATACACCCGAATACCCGAGGTATAAGAGTGTTTTGTAACGATGTGTATTTGGGTGACTCACCGCTAACAATCTCTGAGGCAGAATTCCATCAATTAGTAAAGCCTCGGGACACCCCTCCCCACCAGATGATGTTCCTAGGGGAAGAGTACATTGACACTATCGAGAAACAACGCTATTGGCTAAAAGGCACGGAATTGCAATGGTCCTACATACCGTACAATTATTTCTACATACCGCACCATCGTCGTTTTAAGTATCACATGATCAATTGGGATCGAAAAACGAGGTTCGGTAATTTCTACAATGCAGTAAGATCGGGTTACTGGTGGAGCTTTGAAAAAAGCGGATGTAAAGGCTTTACGCTGATTCAAGATATGGAATTGGATGATTCTTCATATGCAGGCCAACTTACGATCTGGTCTGCTCCGCATTTGAAGTATCCTGCGCTCCAACCGTATCTGAAACATCTGATGCATGATTTAAGGCGCTCAAACTATAAACCTTCCTTGGCATGGCGGAGGCGTGTAGCCAGCTCTTCGGCTCTCCTGTTTCGACCACTGTATAGAAGAGGACAGGGAGATTTGCGGGTGATGAAAGCGCTTGAGTTGGCGATTCAAACAGAATTTGACATCACGCCGGAAATGCCCCCGGCCGAGTGGGAAGCAGTGATGGACGAAATTATGTTGCGAGTAAAAAAACAGCAGGCTTTTCACACGCCGTCCCCAGAATCCATGGCATTGGACCTAATAATGCAACATAATATGGAACTGATTGAAAGCCGTTTTTTCAGCTTGCTAAACCGGCCTTATAGAACAAAGGAAATTTTTTCTCTTGGTCTATATCATTCGCCCATCTACAGTAGGTCCGTAGATTTCTTACCATTCAAATACGTGGTGTCGAAGTGCCAGCCATTAGCGCTCTTGAATCGCCTTGTTTATGAGTCCAGGCGCGGAGAGCCGTTTGTGAGTATGGTCGCAAGCTATTCCGGACACGAGTCATCCCGACTTACGCGTCAATATCTTACAGATGCGAGTATTCTGAAAGCAGTGCGTTTTGCTACTCAGTTGCAGAATCCACTGCGTGAGCCGGAACTGCGGCGTTTTATGCTATGGCACGTAGAAAGGGACAAACAAGGCTGGGAGAAGCGCCTGCTTGAGTTTATCGAGACGCGACTAAATCGTTCTCGTACTAAGAGTGAGACAGATTCACTGGTCGAATGGTTGGCGAACACGGCACCGCTCTCCGATCGACAAAGGTTACGATTCCTAGCTCGATTAGATTCACACCTCACTTACCGCAACATTCGGAAAATCATCCAAGAAACGCCGCAGCACGAAATGGTGGTTGTCGAAGAGCTCAAGCGCCACCCAAATCCGTCGTTAGATCTCTTCCTGATTGAGGCGTATCACGCCAAATCTGCGAAGGCGAATTCCGACGAGACAGTGCCAAACTCGCCGCCGAAGTACGCCTTCCGCGGGGTTGATGCTAGCCTGATTTTGGCGATGGTGCTTTGCGATACCCCGCGAATGCGTAAGCACTTAGAAAGACTTTGGCATGCTAGTCACAGCAACAAAATCTTTTTGCTTACTGCGATAGAGGGGCTCGCACGCCATTACCCCCACTTACATCGTTGGACTACTCCGATTTCGGAGATCGAGGATAACGAAACGCGTCTCGCGGCGATCCCGACGCTAGATGAAAATGACACGCCGGAATCATCAAAGGTCTTGGCGGAGTGGGTGTTGAGCTCCGATGAGGCTGTTAAGGATGAAGCGGCGCAAGCCCTCGCCAAGTATCATGAGCGAAGTCGTAACGCAGAGGCGCTCTTGGCTGGCAGAATCAAGCCTGATGATTTGTTGGTTGACCAACAAGCGTATGTTTGGGATGGAGAGAATTACGTGCCGGAAGAGACAGCTTTAGGAGACAAGTAAACATCGTGAGGAGAGGACAGTCGGAATTAATCTCCAAAGCGTAGAGCCATCAGCCGAGGTTCAGGCACTCTTTAATTCGATCTGCTGTCTCTATTCTGCCAAGTGTTCGATAAGCCTACTCCTCATAAGCCAAGGATAGCACGGGCAAGGAAATCCTTTCAAACGAGATGAACTCACGATGTCTCTTGACATCAACAGGAGATTTCCAGGTACCGTCCGGGAGCTTCTTCTGTAACGCTCCCATAATCTCGACCTTCACTCCGTCGATATTCAACTCTGCCCAGTGCGAGGCAATTTTATCCGATCTGGAAAATCTCACTTTCCTGATGATATTTTCTGCAAAAACCTTCTCGATTTCATAAGCGCCGGCGGCATCGGTGTGGAGGTCGATATCGTTGACTTCGAGCTCCAACCCCTGAAGGGCGAAACCAAAGCTGCCCGTGATTGCCCATATAGTCTCGATTTTCCGAAGACGATTGTGGATGGTTTTCAAAGCACACACATGCTGTGGCTGAATCATCTTGGCAACTGGTATTACCTAATGTACAAAGTCGAACTAAGCTGCCTACTCAAAGGTTTCCGCCTCTTTTTTAACGTCTCTACTCATCAACTCAATCATGTTCATTCGTTCAAGCGCGGCGCGGATCTGGTCTATCGGTATTGGGTCGGTGCTTGGACCCCAGTTAGCGTATTTTACCTCATTTTCGGGTGAGACCGCGAGCAGTCGTCCATCGTAGTAGACAGTCGCATCGCCTCTGATTATCTCGCCTGGACGCCCGGAGATAACTTTTACAACTTTCAGCGCCGCAACCTTCCCGTCATCTTCAATATCGAGTTGCATGACGCTGGCATCTCGTTCTATAGGGGTTCCAACTTCCTGCCGGGGAATCTCCAATGGTAAATCGGGAAGGTCAGAATAGCCGCGTGCGGTAATTACCGATATACCCGGATAGGAGTAACCCTTGGTTGGGTCGGATAGCGGAACTAGGGCATACTCTCGTAAGTCGTCCACAGTTCCGAGGACAACAGGTCGAAGAGATTGCTGGACGTCCACGTGCACTACCGCCAACCCGCTTGCCGTGTCCACGGCGACGACCGTGGCAGGATGATAATCGCCAATCTTTACACGAATGACTTCCGCCTCGGCTGCAATCGCCGGCACGAGAATATTGCCGTCTTGAGTGAGGATAACGCCCGTGAAAATCTCATCGTCTGCTTGCACTGCCGTGAACGATTTGTATGCGGCAGAAAACTCCTCTGCATACATCGCCCGCTTGTGGTTCGCCTCAATCGCTCCCTTTTCCCCTACAGTTTGTTTTGCGTCGGCGAGCAGTTTCTGAAATTCGGGCATGTCCTGGAGTATCGCGAAACCCTCCGGGTACTGTTTTGCAAATACGGTGGCAGAGTAAAAGTCCTCGTCACTATGCTCAACCGCAATTTTGAATAACTTCCAAGTCTTTTCTCGGTCACCTTGCCGAGAAAAGAGGCGCGCTAAATCAATGGAGTCGATATCGATATCGAGTTTGAGATTTGGAGATAACCGACTCAGTTCAACAATCCGGTGGTATGCCCGATCCATCAACTCTGCTGTTTCAACAGTTGGCTCTCGCTGTTTGTAGAGAGTATACAACATGGCGTCCAGATTGTTTGGGATTAAATCGAGGAGTTTCTCATATTCGGCGATTGCTTTGTCGTCTCGGTGTTGGCTCCAGTAAACCTCGGCACGTAGCTTACTGATTCGGGGAATGATACGGTCGCCAATGGGGTTTATATCTTCCGCTAACAGTGCTACAACTAGCTGTTCAATTTCCAAATGAAACAGCTCGAAACCGTGCACGCTCTCTCGGAGAATACCGGCTTTATCGAGTACGACGTAATAGGGCCAACCAGTCATGCCGAATTGATATGGTACCTCCTCGTGTTTGAGAAGCAGGTGGGTGCCCGGCATCGCGTGGGTATTAACATATTCTTTAAGTTTCGATTCACTGCTGCGCGTACACACGCAGATTAAGACAAAATTTGGATTGTCTTTGTGCGCCGCATACAGGCGTTTGAGTTTCGTGATTTCACCACCAGTTTCGTCGTCCTGCACCGTGCGTCCATCTCTCGTTGACCAATGATAAAGCACCAGGACTTTGCCGCGTAAAGCGCCTAGTGAGACTGGAGCGCCATACACGCTCATGTGCGAAAATTCGGGAGCGGATTTGCCTAGAATCAGTTCAAGACAGAGTAAGTCGTATTCCGTTCGTTTCTCCCAATTATTCATCCGACCGTAAATCTGTCCTTTTCGATCGTACACCCTGTGTAGCATAGCCGGATCATCGATTTTATTCCATTCCGCCAAGGCTTCGTCGTATCTGAACTGACTTTCCAAGTAATACGCTCGGAGACTATGGATTTCGTTGGCGTATTCCGATGATGGACGTTCCAAAAGAAATTTCTCAACGTCGGCATCAAGTTCGGCAGCACGGTTCAGACTACGCATGTGGCGGAGTTTCTTGTAGAATACTCCATCGTACTGTTCACTCTCGGGATACGCCCTGAGAAACTAATCGCATAGTTGAAGACCGTTCTCCCATATTTGCCGGGCCTGTTCCAAACGAGTCGTTTGCTCTACCTCTGTCGCGTTTTCCGGCAACGGGTAAAGTCGGAAATTGGACGCCGTCTGAATTTTTTGAAGCAACGCCGCCTCTTCGTCGACTGCCTCTGCCAAACGCGCTGCCCCTATCAATCCGGCAAAAAAGACCACGACGCAATAACCGACAACAACAGCGACCTTCGTCAGCGGACGCCGGTTCAGGTTTTCGGCGAGAATCATTCGGATTCGCCCTACAATTCTTGACGAAAGCGCCATTGCGACAGCCCCTTGCGAAACCGAGTCGGTTATCTTTACGATTCGCGCATTATTGACCTCGTGTTGCGCGTAATCGGTCGATTGATACGCTGCTTTATGGACATAGTCATCGTATGCCTGCTTCGTTTCCGCCCGCATCCGACGTGCCGCAAACCACACGAGTATAAGAAATGCCAATACCCCGGCAATTGAGAAAATCACTAGGTTCGTCATTGTATCGTTAAGAAGAAATCTCAACCAGGAGTTTTCGTTGAATGCCTCAGTGAAATGCATCATGATGAATTTCCTCCTTTTTTGGTTTGCTCATATTGTCCAAAATGTCTCGGTTTTCCGAAGACGATTATGGATGGTTTTCAACGTGCACACATGCTGTGATGAATCATCTTTTCGTCACGTGTTCTTTGTTGCTCTGCAGTCGGCGGTTTAGTCGCTACTAGCCTTTGTTAAATCGATTCGATATACCCCCCGTCCATGTGTGGCGGCGTATAACAAATTGTCTCCAGCTACCAACGCATTTGCCCTCGGTAATAAGCCTGGTACTACGAATTCCCAAGAATGTCGATCAGCCCTGAGTCGGAAAATGCCATCAAAACTCACCGCATAAAGCATATTTTCGACCGAATGAAGTCCCGAAATCAGCCCGTGCGGTAGTCCTTCGTTGACCGATTCCCACGTCTTGCCACGGTCCGCTGATCGAAACACTCCCAGTTCAGTAACAGCAATGTAAACAGCGTTTTCTAGCGCTATCGGCCCCCTAATCAATTTGTTAGGATCGTCGTGTCCAAGGTAAGTGTCAATTCTTGACCAAGTCTTTCCTTCATCATTCGAGCGCATTAGATTTCCGTGGGCATTGAAATAGATGGTTTTACCTGCGACTGAGAGGCCCTGCCAATAACTGTCGAGAGTCCGCTCGACATCAGGACTGATGTTAGTCCAGTATTGATCGCCTTTCCGCCATCGATACACCCCGTGTCCTTGACCCATCTGGGCGATAGCATAGAAAGTATTGCCAGAAATCACCAATTCGTCAACGCCATAAAGTCGATGATATCCCTGATGGCCATGATCGTTCGTGCGCATCTCCGTTTGCACGGGAATCCAGGAATTCTGGTCATCGGCTAGTCTGTAAATTCCGGCGGTAAATGGTTTATCTCTCCTTCCATAATTCGTCTCATGCAGGCCGAGATAGAGTTCACCGTCCGCCAAGGCGAATGCCCAAGCCTCTGTCACTGGCAAACCTTGATGAATTGGCATCCATCGTTTTCCGCCGTCTGCTGATTTTAGAATGGCGTGACCCGTTGTCGCATAGAGCGCGTTCTTGAATGGCACCAGATCCTCCACATACGTGTTTATCATTCCTTCGCTGATTCCTTTCCAAGAATTTTCATCATCTGTCCATCGAAACACGCCAGCGCTTGTCGCGATACAGACGGCACGTGCCGACAGCGCGACCATTTTGTTCATGTCCCACGTCTCCAAGCCAGATAAACTAGCTTCCGTAGCGCTCCATCTTCCGTTTACATTAGAGCGAAGTAAGCTGCCATCACTGAGGAGAATGCAAATAGTGTTTTCGAACCCCGCAATGCCTAGGATACTCAGAGATCGAAACTCCAATTCTATCGGCACCCGTGACCACGGAATGTCTACTTTGACATCCCTATTCTCCCATGACCACATGCGGATCTTTCCTGACATCGGATCCCAGTTGTCCCCTTCATCTGTGGACCGTCGCAAATCTGTTTGGTTTCCAATGATCAGTGCCCCTTGGGCTACGGTGAAAAAGCGGAGGTCTTTGAGACTCGTTACCTTCGTCCAGGATTCTTCACCAGACTTGAGCCGATAAAGATTATCGCCGCGCCTGGCCAAGAGGGTTGGCCCGACAGTAAAAAATTCTTGCGGCGGTTCAATGGACAGGCTCTTGGCAATGGGGGTTGTTCCAACCGTCATGAGTTTATCCGGCAAATCCATCGGAAAACCTTTTGGAAGGGGCGTCCATGATTCGCCATTATCATCCGAATAAACGATTCTCTTTTTGTCTTGATTGATATAAATTCGCCCATCAATTACGGCGAATGCAGCGCCTGTCTTGATATGATCAGGGAATTTTACCCTGTCCCAAGATTCACCGCGAGTATTTGAATAGAAAAAACTTTCGTAGTCTTTGAGATAGATTACACCTTTCGACTCTGTTATGGCATGTACAAAAGGCAGTTTACTATTGGTTTGTTGCGTGTAAACCTCCAAACCATGTTTTAGTGTCACCCAAGTGTCGCCATTCGTATCCGATCGAAAAACTCCCGGGCTGTCTGTTGCTGCGTAAAGCGTGCCATCCGATGCCCGGAAAAGGTTTGTGACTTCTCCGCCAGGTGGACCGTTCGTCTGGCCCCATTCGGTGCCATTAAAATCCTTTTCCTTAGCGGCTGGTGATGTACCAGTAAGGGCTGTACCCTCCGGCTGTACACCATTTTTTTCATTACTTGGGTTCAATCGCCCGGAGCGACTAGTGAGTGCCAATTTTGTCTCGGCACGGTACAGCGCCGGCGCGTCAATGAGTTCAACTCGCATCCTTGAATCGGGTGCGTCGAGACTATACGGTCGCTGCGATCGCGTCATTGACTGCTGCCCTAAACCGATGAATATCGCAACGATAAGCGTTGCCACGGCAGCCACCCACGGCATTAGCGGCTTGCCAACTGGCGTGGCTGTCGGTCGAAACTGGTCGATTCGATTCATCATCTGTGTCGTGAATTCCGGAGGTAATTGAAATGCTCCCAAGGTTTGCCGCATCATCGGTATCAACTCCTTCTTTAATTGTAATCGGGCGCGATAGAGTCGGTCGAGAATCGCGCCGCGTGATGTGCCCATGAACCTTGCAATCTCCCTGCACGTCATTCCGCCGAGATAGTGGAGCGTCAAGACGGTACGTTGGCTTTCCGGTAGTTCTTCAAGTGCCTCATGCACTGTTTGACGAGTTTGCTCGTTGGCGTACTTCACCTGCGCCAAAGCGTCAACGTGATTCTTCTCAACGGCATCAATCGACTGCATCGGCAGGCGGTTTTTTCGATGCCACATTAAGCAGAATCGCGAGGCGATGGTGTAGAGCCAGCCCGGAAAGTGCCGCCAATCTTTGAGCGTGGACAGCTTTTGGTAGGCTTGAAGGAAGGTGTCTTGGGTAATCTCTTCAGCGGTGTGGAAATCCCCGACTTTGCGGTAGGCGAGGGCGTGGACGGCGCCTTTGTATTTATCGACCAGAAATCCGAAGGCGGTTTCATCACCGTCTAACGTGCGTTTAATCAATTCGGAATCGCTGTGCGCCATGGTTATCCCTCCCGACGTTGCATGGATAAAATGCGGGATTCACATCACTGTTTTTGCCTTTCACTATACATGATGCACATCAGAGGCAAATGATCAGATGGGATTCGTTTTTTTTTTTGACGTTTACCAAAGTAATCACGTTTGCTCCAATCGTTCAGTCAGATTATATTCAGGTTCTTTTCAATGGACAAACTTTGTTACGTCTACGAGGTATATCTGTCGCGTTCCCTCGTGGACTGAATCAAAGGTAATGAACCGGCCGTCGGATGACCACCGCGGATGAAGGTCACAACGAACGTCACCCGTGAACCGTTTTTCCGAATAATACCGACCAATATAGATGATTCTCTTGTGGTTGACATTGTAAAGCATCAACGCAGCGAGCCGTTCCGATCCTTGAGGATAAGTGTCGCACACCAGCCAGTTACTGTCGGGAGAGTAACACGCGTGCCCGTCGCGAGGCAACTGACCTGCGCCGAAGGAGGCGAAATCGCGTTGGCGGTCGGTAAATTCCAAAAATTGCATCTCCCCGAAACAATCGGAAGAGATGAGAATTCGGCGCGGATCACGCCAAGCGAAATGGGAGATGCGGTTGCCAAACGGGATTTGGCATTCGAGGTTAGTGCCGTCAGGATTGACCGTCCAAAGAGACGTGTGCATTCCCTCATCATCCTTATAGCGACAGAAGAAGAGGACACGTGATCCGTCCGTATTGAACAGAACGTGGTTGAACCATGTGCGTTTGCTTGCACACTGTTTGTCGTTACTCCTAGCGCAAACTTCGGCTATGGAGATGACAAGCCGCGATTCGCCGCTTTGGAGGTTTAGTAGAAAGAGACCATCATCATTGGGAGTAGGGTCAAGATTTAGTGCGACCGAGTCGTTTGCGTACCCGACGACTGCCCGGCAGTGTGCCATCCTCGCGAAATTCAGACCGATGGCTAAAGGTTCGATCGGGGAGGCGGCGGCAATTGCTCCTTCGATTGTGCGGAGGTCTCCTGTTTCAAGGTGAACTGCGCGAGAGACGAGTTTTTCGTTTTCCCAATCGTTGAACGTGAACTCCTCGCCGAAACCGACATCAATCCAGTGCATCATGCTGCCCTGTTGCAGGTTGAAAGCGGAGGTCTCGGCGTACTTTGTAAAGGTGTTAGTTTTTCGATCAACGAGACCAACTGACGCGATGTCGTTTAAACTGGGACGATGCTCATGAAAATCGGTCTCAAGGGCGAGGTGGTATTGCATGGAACGGTTCCACGGGTTGATTCCGTAGTAACCGAAGAAGTGGTGTTTGGGACCGGTTGACAGAGCGGCGGGGATAGACTCAGGTTTCAACATGGGATTGTTTCCTAATCTGATGGCTGGGCCTATAAACTGAAAATGCTGCCACGTGATTAAGATAGATGCCGCAATGTAACCACCTACAGTCAGAAGGAGATACGCATTAATTCCATCGAAAATCCTTCATCGACAGGCAATAGATTTGTTTTCGGGAGAGGTGAGTTTCTCGCTCTAGCCCTCCCCCATGGAGCGGAGGATGTGCCAAATTCCTAGAGCAGAGCCAAGAACATTTCCCAACACGTAGGATTTGGATTTTTCGAGCAGTTGGAGTTCGACTTTCTGTCGAGCCGACTCAATGTCTAGGAGACTAACTGTGTCTGGTTCGTACAACATCATCCGTACAGCGTCGCATCCAATACAATGCGTCTCTTACCTTCTTGTTGTTCCTCCAGAGAAACTCGCGACTCGTTACGGGTAGCCCATCTACTTCGGATGCAAGCCTGATGAAGGCAAGATTTGTTAGGCAGACAAGGGGAACACGTGTCGTGCCGCGCTTCATCACGAATTTTCCCAGCGAGTTGGTTCAGTCTCTATTCGGACGTTTTTCGTGCATGTCTCAGTTTTCGTCTGAATTTTCCTAGCGGGAATGGATTACTGGTCTTCGAGTGCCGGGAGAATTATTCATCGGTGCATCGTCTTTTCCACAAGATTAAGATATCACAACTTATTCCGGTTCGGACACCTTGACTAGTTGCTTACCGATGTTGCCGCCTTTCAACATGCTGATAAATGCCTCTGCCGCGTTTTCAAATCCTTCAGTGATAGTCTCCCTATATTTTAGCTTACCATCTTGAACCCATGCCGCCATTTGGTGGAGGCCATCTTCGTGTCGATCCGCAAAATCGCCGACCAACAGTCCTTCCACCCGGGCACGCTTGGCAATCAGTTGCCAGAGGAGCCTCGGGCCCAGGTCGGGCTCTTGCAGGTTATACTGGGAAATCTGGCCGCAAATTGCCATACGTCCTCTCACGTTGATATTTAGAAAGACCGCATCGGTAACAGGGCCTCCGGTGTTGTCAAAATAGACATCGATTCCATCCGGACAGGCCTCCTGCAACTTTGTGTCATAATCCGTGACTGAATTGTAGTTGAATGCGTCGTCGAAACCGAGGTCGTTTACGACATGGTTGACTTTTTCGTCGGTACCGGCGACACCGATTACACGACAACCTTTAATCTTTGCGATTTGGCCCGCAGTTGAACCGACAGCCCCTGCCGCTCCCGAGACAAGCACATGCTCGCCATCTTTTAGTTGTCCTGTTTCAAGCAGACCGAAATACGCCGTCAGTCCCGGCATACCGAGCACCCCAAGCGCTGTTGATATCGGCGCGAGTGAGGGATCTACCTTCTGAATAGCCTCCCCGCCTGCTATTCCGTACTCCTGCCAGCCTAGGTACGCCTTGACAATATCACCCTCTTGAAAGTCGGGATGCTTTGACTCGGCGATCTGCCCGACGGTGCCGCCGAGCACGACATCGCCAATCTCCAGTGAGGCGGCATAGGATTTTGCTTTTCTCATTCGTCCGCGCATATAAGGGTCAACGGAAATGTAGCAGGTGTGTATCAGGACCTCTCCCTCTCCCGGTGCGGGAATGGGCGAAGACACAATGTTGAAATCGGATTCTTTTGGATAACCGACCGGCCTTGAGGCAAAGATGAATTGTCGGTTTTGTTCAGGCATTAGGATCTATCTCCTTCGAAAATTCGGTTAGGATTTGCATAGAAAACTGGCACGGTTTTTTGAGAAGTTTAGCAAAGCAGAGCGGCTAAAAGGTTACAGAGCCGCCATAGTCGAACGGGTTGATTCGTGTGAATACATCCTCACGATCGGGGGCTGATAATCGGATTGAACAAATACTCAATCACTGATAAAATAGTGTACTATGGATTCTTCAATTAGAACTTGTTTGAAAAGTCAATGGAAAATCATTTTTGGAGGTTTGGAGTGTTATTACCTATCGCCCCGTTGGTGCTTTTAAAGGCTGGTGCGCAGTGCGCACCCTACAAATGTATTTTTCAAACAGGCTCTAAGCTCGACTTTGTACAAAAGTACAACGATTAGATCGTACGGAAAGCCGCGCAAAACCAACCCCGTAGGCGGTGCATCTTGCCCCGCTGCGATGGCACTAGAAATCGCTGAGACTTTTTCAATGGTCTACCAAATAGGCCAGATGGCTAAAATCTCCCCCGGTGTTCTTCAGCGTTTGAGCGACACCATTTGTTGTATCGCTCAAATGTACAAAGTCGAGCTAAGACGCCGCCATTATATCACGAAAAGATCGGACTCACCACATTCAAATCCTATCTATACCGTGCGCTGTCAAAAATTGCGCTTTTCAAGATTTAAGGCTTGCTTTGCCGATTTGTAGAGACAGCACCAAGCGAACGAATATTGAATGGGGTAACGTCCGCAGTTTCCACCTGTGGGATCTTTATCGCGCACATTATTCATTCGCTTGATCCCCTCTGGGGCTACCAAGATTTAATTAGGTTGCGATTCGGAGATCGCGGGATCTCTATCGCACTCGCTATCCGCTCGTTTGATCCTACAGAAGACGCAATTTCTGACAGCGCGGAGTATAGAAACAGCTAGAATATTAGTTGTCCCGCAACTTGGAACAATGTCAAAAGGGAACGTCACTCTCAAGAATGTTACAAAATACTTCGGCGACACCGTTGCCGTTAATGACATTTCGCTTGACATCAGCGGCGGTGAATTCTTCTCGTTACTTGGGCCAAGCGGCTGTGGTAAAACGACGACACTACGGATGATTGGCGGGTTCGATCATCCCACGTCCGGGGCGATTTTTATCAACGACACAGCCATCGGACGCACGCCGCCATACCAATTGGATGTCAACACGGTATTTCAGAATTATGCGCTGTTTCCGCACAAGACTGTGTCGCAAAATATAGGGTTCGGATTACAGATGAGAAACGTCCCCAAGAGTCAGATAGGAGCACAAGTCGACGAATTTCTGGAACTGGTGCGCTTGCCGGGATATGGAAATCGAAAGCCTGGTGAACTTTCCGGCGGCGAGATGCAACGCGTGGCGCTGGCGCGTGCGCTCATCAATCGTCCATCAATCCTGTTGTTGGACGAGCCTTTGGCCGCTCTCGATTTAAAGTTGCGGAAACAGATGCAATTGGAGCTTAAGGAGTTGCAGCGCGAAGTGGGGATTACTTTCGTGTACGTTACTCACGACCAAGGCGAAGCCTTTGCATTGTCCGACCGCATCGCTATTATGAACGAAGGCGTGGTGTGCCAAGTTGGAAGTGCGGCTGAAATCTACGATGAACCAAATAGCCGGTTTGTCGCAGATTTTACCGGGACATCAAATTTCTTTGACGGAAAGCTGATTGCCGTTGAAGGGGAAAGGGCAAGGGTGCAATTGCGCAATTGCGCCGCGGTTGAATTCTTCGGTAGAAACAGCCAAGATTTGCAAGAAGGTGAAGCCGTCACGGTGGCAATTCGCCCTGAACATATCCGCATGACGACTCAAACCACAGAAGATTCTCTTAATTGGATAAAGGGGACTATCCGTGGCGAGATGTACCTAGGCACAGGAACGCAGTATACCGCGGAGGCATTTGGCGGAAGGTCAATTATTATCCACCAGCAGAATCCCGGCGGCGGGAAGGAAAACCGTTGGCAGATCGGCGACAGCGTCTATCTAACGTGGCGATCCGAAGATGCCAATGTATTGAAAATCAACCGAAGTATATGACAATCGTATAGCATGTGCGGCACGTCAACTAAGCTGCTACTCAGCGCCTAGGCAATTCGTCAACGCAGTTTGGATTCCTTCAATGCGGTTTGGATTTGTAACCTTGGCGCCGCCCTCCTCTGTAACATAGAAGGTATTTTTGATTTCTTCAATGGGGTTTGTCTTCGCAGCTCTTCTCTCATCCGATTCAGCGGCATAGAATGAATCCATCGCCGTAAAGCCCTCCGTGGTGATTTTGGCAATACGGACATCGATCTTCAAATCATGGAACACATTTGCGATGGAGTGAAGCAGACCAATTCGATTTTGGGATCGGATATCGACGATGGTTGCCAACTCCGATCCGTCATTATCGACTACCACCTCAAGAGGTAGGCTGCGTCTACCCCTGGCCGATGAACTCGCTTCCTCCTGCTGCTTCAGAACAGAGTCAAAGTCGGTGCCGTTTTCCCAAATGCTGTTTAGAGCATGAATAACTCGATCGCGATGGTCAGCGCCCAAACCGCGCCGGGTGGTTTCATCTGATAAACTTATGGTGTCAATTACAATTCCGTCGTCGCGTGTCTCTATGTCTGCACTCAAAACATTGGCTTTTTCTGCGGCAATCACGCCTGTGATTTTACGGAAGGCACCGCGATTATCTCGCGTACAGATTCCAATCTGTGTATGAAATTGGGAATCTTGGAAACAGGCGACCGCGATGGGTTTATCTCCAAGTTGATCGACCAATTCGATTTGTTTGCAGATGAACGCCGGGGAATTGCCTACCAACTGCTGATCTGACATTGCGCTAAAATGCTGCTGGATTGCGACGTCCCCAACGGTTTCCCCGATTAGGTCGCTGACCTGGGCGTGTAAGTTGTCCAATTCTATCCGATAGGTTTCACCGCGCAAGAATTTGATGGTCCTTTCGTACAAGGAACGCAATAATGTTGCGCTCCATTCCGTCCAGATGTTTGTACTAACGGCGCGGATGTCCGCGAATGTCATCAAGTAAAGCATCTTGGCGTTTTCTTCGTTTCCAACCAGTCTTGCGAATTGTTCGATTGTCTTTGGATCGTCCAAATCTCGATGTTGCGCCGTATGGGACATATCAAGGTGTTTGGAAATCAGGAACAGCACGATTTCCCGGTCTTCCTTCGAGAGTGATAGACGATCCAACATGGTCTTTGCTGCTTCAACGCTTCGTTGGTCATGGTCGCCGGGACCCTCAATTCCTTTTCCCACGTCGTGATACAGTACCGCGAGACGTAATAATTCAGGTTTTTCTAGCGAATTTAGCATCTCAATGAATACTTGTCCATCTTTTACCTCTGCCAACGTTTGCTCTTCCAAGTTCTCGATTGCGTACATCGTATGCTCATCAACAGTATATTGATGCGGCCGATCGTAACGGACGAGAGATCGAATTTTACTAAATTCGGGCAGATAGCAATCTAGCACTTCCAAGCGGTGCATCTCTCGAAGCGTTTCGGCAACTCGGATTGAATTTCCTAGAATGGAGAGAAATGCCTCGGCATTTGCGCGAGTGTTTTGAAACTCGTCATCAATCAGATGGAGATTGGCGATGACTACATGTTTCACCTTGCTGCTGATGCTATAGCCAAGTTCTTGTGTGTGCACAAACAACCTCATTATTCGCGTCGGATACGTCGAGAAGTCTGACTGCCCTGTCTGGAAGGAGATTTCCCTATCAGTGACCGAAAAACCATCAGAGAGTTTAATAGAGCGCATGAGCTTGATTACTCGACTGCCGGTCCACTCTTTGTCTCTCGCGAGGTCGATGATAAGGCTGGTGAATTCCGACAGATGTTCGGCGCGCAGATAGTAATCTCTCATCATCGCTTCCTCCGCCAAGATACTCCCTTCGTCGGAGTACCCAAGATTCTTGGCGATAGTCTGCTGTACTTCAAAAATGAGCTTGTCGGTTTTTCGCTTCGTTACGTAATGCAATTCATTACGTAGCCACCATAAGAAATCTAGCGACGCCCTACTTGCCTCAGCGACACTTGAAGAGATAATGTTGCGTTTGGACAGAAGATGGAGATCTTTAATCCCGTACTTGACGGCGGTGATCCATATAGCAGTGTGAAAATCTCTTAGTCCTCCAACGCTCTCTTTTATATCCGGTTCCTGTAAATAGATGGTTGAACCGTGCGACGTATGACGTTCTTTCCATTCCTCAATCGCCTGCTCGGTAAATTTTTTAATCTGTCGTCTGTAGACGTGTTTCGCTATTTGCCGCAGCAACTGTTTATGTACTTCTTTGGTGCCAACAATGTAACGAGACTCAATCATGGATGTCTTCGAGACAAAATCGTCATAGGTCGCCTGAATGCACTCCTTTATAGATCTGCAACTATGTCCCACCTCGTAGCCGACATCCCATAGCACAGAAACAAGATGATTAGCGAAGGTTTCCAATTCGCCGATTGAGATTTTGGAGTCGTCGTACACTATCATCACATCAATATCCGAATACGGATTGAGTTCTGCACGACCGTACCCTCCCAAAGCCAGAATGGCGAGCGGCGCATCTTCAGGCAGCATCTCGCGCCGTATTCCATCCTCGTAAACTTGTTGAACCACATTATCGGCAAGGCGCGTGTATTCTTCGACGATTTCAATTCCGCCGAGCCCGAATCGGTGGCACTTTTCGATCCGGTCCCGCCCATCAACCGACAACGCTTTGAGTTGTGCAACGAGCGATTGGGTTTCCGATTGCTGCATCTGGCAACCTCCATTTCTCACTGTACGCGGTTCAATGTACGTCGGTCAGTGACTTCTCACTGCACCTGGATGAAAACGCTCAATTCAGCGTTCTCGTCCAATTTCCGGCTATAAACTGCTAGATTAAGACTCACGCGAACTCCATTCTGATAGCAGGTGATTTTAACTGCTGTCGTCAATATTCGCGGAGCACCTCGTGTGTGACTTGATATATGGTTCGCCCTGGCTAGTGGGCTCTAGCCATATGTCGAATTCAAAACAACATCACACAACTAATATTGACACGTCAGGTAGAGGAGTGAGAGAACTATCTTTGTTCTTAATTACCAAGTTGCCACCTTTTTTCGACAGGGGAGAGAAACCGAGTTTTTTCCAACGTGCAGACACGAGAATGGCGAAAATCAGACTAATTTACCTATTAGCGAACGCGAACCAAAAACTCGGTTTCTATGTATAAGTAGCAACTTGTGTTAGCTAGATTGTGTGAGTCCGTTCGGTCTGTGCCCCTCAGCCGCATCGGGTTCCTCTCCAATCATTGCAGTGAGGTTAGCGATGATGTCCACGCATTCCTTCACCAGAACGGTTTGCGCTGTGTCGTGATTGGTCATGTGTTCGGTAAACTCCTGTGCGTGGTCATCTTGCTGTTGGGTTTGCGCAACTAGATTTTCCATCAGTTTAACACAATCACTTAGCAGTTGCGTCTGCATCTTGTTGTGTTCCGTCATGCGTTCGGTCATCAGGACGCGCGATGACACCACTTCTCGATGCAAAACCTTCATCGTCTCACGGCTGTCCTCCATGTCCTCTTTCATCGTATCAAGATAGAGGGCATCTCGCCGCGGAATGAAATAGACGAGTAGCCAGATGATCACAAGCACGCCGATTATGTCGAATCCGTAATCAAGGAACCAGAATACTAATTTAAGAAAACCGGTACTCTCCATTGGACCTTCAAAGCCTTTCTTTGCTCTTAGTACATCATGAGTGAATAGGATGAGTTGCTGTCGGTCTACTCATCCTGAGAATTAGATAAAGACCATTTACAGATTGTAGGCAGTAGCCACCAAGTTTCCCGCCGAAGGCTAGAACGGATACCAGACTTGACAGCGACGATCAGGACGGCGGCATGACTGTGAACTTAGTTGAGTAGGTGGCAAAATGCTGTCAGATTCTTAGTGAACTAACATTAAACGCCGATATTTTTGTAGACCAAAAAAGGTCTCGTCAATACATAACGAGTAATTGTTTAGTTCAGTCCAGATCTTACACGCCAACAGTAAATCGCGACCTGGAGATCGCTCCTACATTAGAGGTTGCATTCCGTATCCGATGCACTCGACGCGGAGGCGAATTAACGGAAACAACCACTACTGTGCAGATTCTAACGCGAAACAGTCTCAGACTTTTTCTGCGTCTTTGCAGCGAGATTAGCCATAAGGTCAACGCACTCCTTCAGCAGCATAGTCTGCGTTGTGTCGTGTTTGGTCATGTGCCCTGAGAGCGCGTTTGTTTGGTTATTTTGCTGTTGAGTTTTCTCAACGAGGTTTTGCATGAGCGTAACACAGTCACTTAGCAATTTCGTCTGCGTTTTGCTGTGTTCCGACATGTGTCCGATCATGATATCTCGCGACGACTCTACTTCCTGATGCAACACCTTTATCGTCTCACGTCTGTCTTCCATATCCTCTTTCATCGTATTTAGATACAGTGTGTCGCGTCTCGGAATGAAAAAGACGAGCAGCCAGACGATGACGAACACTCCGATAACGTCGAAACCGAGATCGAATAGCCAGATCAGAAATTCAGTGAAATTTGTAGGTACACTCACGCCCTCTAGCATCTTATCGAACATCGTTTCTAGCATCGCATAAAGCCTCCCTTCATTAATACATCATGAGTAAATAGGTGGGTACGCAACGGTCCAACCCATTCTCGAATCCGGATAGATGTCGCTACAGATTGTAAGCAATTCCGCTCAAGTTTGTGGCACAAGGGTGGCGCTAATACCGGACTTACCGGCATGAATAGGGCAGCAGCATAGTTATATACTCGGTTTGTTAGGAGACCAACTGCTACCAGATTCTTAGTCGCTGACACTATACGCTTAGATTCTAGTTGACCAGAAAGATTCTGTCAATACAAAAAACGGACTTACTCAGGGGAAACGCATCTAATTTGGAGGATGTCTCATGGCGGTAGAATTTACGATTAATGTTGGGTTTCACTCATATTTTTGGCATGTTCATGCAAAGTGGGAACTCGGAAACGCCTCTAAGATTAGCGATCATTAACGAATTTCGTTCAACCCAACCTACAATCCTTAGAAAAATTGCCACTATTATTCAAGCGAAATGGTATTACTCTATATTTGTTGTGCTGACCGAAGATATTGGATATCGGATGTTGGAACTACGACGACGATTTTACATACACCGACGGAACTTCCGACATCGCCTTAGAGAGTGCTGCGGCAACTCATCTCGCCGAGGACAGACGATCCATCAGCGACTTCTTAATCTCGCCTACCCGCTGTGCATCTGTAATCTTGCGACCGTTCTCCTCGGTGACATAGAATGAATCCATGGCAGTGAAGCCTTCCGTGGTAATCTTGGCAATTCGGATGTCAAGTTTCAAATTGTAGAATGTATCCGAGATTGCGTAAAGTAAACCGACTTGATCTTGTGTACGGATGTCGATAATTGTTGCTAGAGATGAGCCGTTGTTATCGACCACAATCTTTGGCGGCAGACTGCGCCGTCTCGTGCGTTGTGGATGTGCTTCTTCCTGCTTCTTAATGGCGGCTTCAAAGTCGACTTTTCCACTCCAAACTCCCTCAAGTGCCTGGCTGATTCGTTCGCGCTGTTCAAGGCTCAGGCTTTTTCGGCTAGTTTCGTCCGTAAGATTCACTGCATCAATAACAAGCCCGTCGTCACGAGTTTCGATTTCCGCGCTCATGATATTGGCGTTTTCCGAAGCTAGGACGCCGGTAATCTGACGGAATGTACCACGCTTATCCCGAGTACAGATTCCAATCTGTGTGTGGGTTTCGACTTCCTTAAAACAGGAAATCGTGATAGGTTTATCTCCAAGCTGGTGAACGAGCTGAATCTGTTTGCTGATGAATCCGGGTGAATTCCCCGCTAATTCCTGATTGGGCATCATCTCAAAATGCTGCTGAATCAGGTTTTCTCCGACGGACTCACCGATGAGTGCGGTGACCTCTTTCCGCAGCTCGTTCAACTTCAGACGATAGGACTCGCCGCGGAGGAATTTCACGGTGCGTTGGTAGAGCTCTCGCAGTAGAACTGCGCTCCAGTCCGTCCAGATGCTAGGACTAACTGCCCGGATATCCGCGAATGTCAGTAGATATAGCATCATGGCGTTCTGTTCGTTTCCAACTAAATTGGCAAATTGTTCAATGGTTGTCGGATCGTCGAGATCTCGCTGTCGAGCAATATAATGCATGTCAAGGTGCCGCTCAATCAGGAATAGAACAGTTTCGCAATCTACCTCCGGCAAGCCTAAGCGGTCCAACATCGCCTTTGCCGCTTTCACGCTTCGCTCGTCATGGTCTCCGGGACCTTCTATTCCTTTACCTACATCGTGGAATAGAACTGCCAGCCGCAACAACTCCGGCTTTTGCAACGAGTTCAGCATCTCAATGAAATGCTTGCCATCCTTCATTCCGGCTAGCGTTTTCTCCTCCAAGTTTTCTATCGCGTACATTGTATGCTCATCAACGGTGTATTGGTGCGGGCGGTCATACCGGACTAACGATCGAATCTTGCCAAATTCGGGTAGGTAGCGGTCCAATACCTGCCAACGGTGCATTCGACGCAGCGTCTCGGCAACTCGTGTCGGATTCCCCAATATTGAAAGAAAAATTCTTGCGTTCTCACGGGTGCGTCGAAAATCCTCATCGATAAGCGACAGGTTCGCGGCAATTTGATATCTTACATCGGCACCAACACGAAAACCAAGCCTTTGCCTATGAACAAACAGTTTCATGATTCGGGTCGGATCGGTTGAAAAACCGGAGTGTCCGGGTTGAAAGCAAATCTCTTTCCGACTGAGGAGGAAGCCATCGGCCAGTCTTTCGGAACGTAGCCGGTTCAGCGCTCGACTGCCGGGCCATGTTTTATATTTCACAAGGTCGATGATGAGTTTGGCAAATTCGAATAGATGTTCGGCGTGCAGATAGTAGTCGCGCATCATGGCTTCCTCTGCCAAGACATATCTCTCGTCGGTGTACCCAAGGTTGTTAGCCATGGTTTGTTGCACTTCAAAGGCGAGTTGGTCGCTTCGGCGTCCGGTTACGTAGTGAAGTTCGTTACGGAGTCGCCAGAGAAAATCAAGCGATTCCTCGCAGGCTTGCGCGACTTGTGAAGGCACAATCTTGCGTTTCGCGAGGTCAGCCAACTCTTTAATTCCGTATCGTACGGCGGCGACCCAGATGGCAGTGTGAAAATCCCTAAGTCCGCCAACGCTTTCCTTGATATCAGGTTCTTGCAGATAGATGGTTGAACCGTATGACTGGTGGCGTTCATTCCACTCGCGGATTGTCTGAGCGATGAATTTGTTGATTTGCCGCTTGTAGAAATGTTTCGATGTTTGATTTTGGAACTGTTGGTGCACCGTTTTGGCGCCGGTGATGTAACGCGCCTCAATCATAGAGGTTTTTGAGAACAGGTCTTGATACGTTGCTTTGATGCATTCTTTGATGGATCTACAACTGTGTCCCACGTCAAATCCGACATCCCAAAGCAGGGCAATGAACTGATTGGCAAACGGTTCAATTTGCGACGTTGAGAGTTTGGAATTGTCGTAAACCAGCATCACGTCGATATCTGAATAGGGGTTGAGCGCCGCTCTGCCGTACCCGCCAACAGCGAGAATGGCGAGCGGCATTTCTTTCGAGACAATCCCGCCTTGTATACCGGCTTGGTAGATTCGTTGAATCACATTGTCCGCGAGGCGGGTATATTCTTCGACTATCTCCGTCCCCCCAATTCCGAACCGATGGCGATTCTCTATGCGCGTGCGTTCTTGTGCACAGAACGCCTTCAGTTGCTTGAGGAGCGTTTGGTTCTGTAACTGTTCCATCTATCTTGTCGGATAATCTTCTTTGATATTTGGTAACTGTTTAGTTCACCGGTCTGGATTTGCCAATCCAGACCGAGCGGGCAGAAAACGCGCCGACTACTGAAGTACAATACTAATTCGGACGAATCGGGGGCTTGCTTGCCCAAAACGGACGTGCAATGAATTGTATTACTACGAATCAAACGATGCACTAAACAGTTGCGATTTTTGCTTTTTTCTGATTAGACATCTTTCCAAAATAATGTCGGTTGTTTCGGGCTTCTTCACAGTGTTGATTGACCAAAGGATCGAATGCACAGTCAAGAGATTAAGGAGATGTGCCTGTATACCTGTTTACCCGCTTGTCTGTTTACCTTCCTGTTCTGATCCTCTGTATCTCCGTGATTTAATTAACGCAAATTGCTATCTGTGGGAACTCTATCGCAGGGGATTTGCTATAAGGATTAGCTATCGCGTTCGTTGTCCACTCACTTGATCGCTCATTATTCATTCGCTTGAGGGATCTCTATCGCCTTCGCTATTCACTCAGTTGATCGTTCGCTTGATAATATGCTTAAAAGCCATCAATGGGATTGACGGAGCACGCGATGGCGAGCAAAATTCGGGTGCCGGTACAGTGAAGTTGTCGAGATGAGAGCGGATTTTTTAAACTAGCTCTGAAATTGCGCTTGAAGCCTTGCCGGGCGTGGCTTGAAGCCGTCTGCGACACACTCCGCTAAAGTCCGCTAAAGTCCGCGCACATATTTCACCCCACTTTTTTGAGGAATACCTAGATAGCGGGTTAGAAAGTCATGATGCGTCTATGAATTTGCTGTACTCAATACGTCTCCACATCCGGTCATCTCTTGCTTCAATGAACGCTTAGATCTCCGATTTTCGGAGCCTTGATTAATGCAGCGTGTTAGCATTTTATGAAACGGAGAAATCCTTTGCCGGAGCGGGTTCTCAGGAATCGTTATGCTAACAAATGCTAACAGAAAAAAAGATCCGTCGCCATGGCAGATGGCCCGTTACAATATACCATGTACATGTTAAGTTGTCAATCTAACATTGGCGAGTTGCTGGAGGGAAGAAAAGTTGGCTGACAGTGTTTATCAGGGCATAGCCAAACTGTATGTCCCTAGTTTGACGCCCATCAAGGAATATCAGAGCAAGCCCTTGACTCAAGGAATGAAGCAATTCAACCGAAAGTTGACACCCAAAAGTGTATTTTTGAAAATTGCTTACCCGGGGCATTCCTCGACAAGGTATCAAATAGTATAGCTATTCTAGTCAGCAAGATTACCGTACCTACAACAAGCTATTTTGGAAAGATGTCTATTATGTAACGCGAGCTGTTACCTATAACAGGAAAACCGAGTTTTTGGTTCACGTTCGCTTAATTATAGGCAATTTGGCGTGATTTTCGTCAATCTCGCGTGTGCACGTCGAACAAAGGTGGCAACTTGGGTTATGTAACTACATTGCGCGGTTGTCCTTGCAGGAAGGCAATGACGTTGTCCACCGCCCCCTCGTTGAGGAGATCGACTCCTTCGGGGGTCATGTCCGCGCAGTGGGGAGTGAGCACGACCTGCTCGCATCCGAGGAGCGGATGGTCGGGAGGTATCGGCTCTTGATCGAAAACGTCGATCGCCGCGCCGCCGAGGCGCCCGCTATTCAGAGCATCAACGAGGGCATTCGTATCAACGATGGGACCACGTGCTACATTGACCAGCAGCGTATTCGGTTTCATCAACTCAAACTGTGACTTTCCGATTAGACCTCGACTGTCGCCGGTGAGTTTAGCGTGTATGCTGACCACGTCCGACGTGCGGAGTAGTTCATCCAAGTCTACGAATGTAACGCCGAGTTCCTCTGCCCGCTCCGGGGAAGGGTGATAAGTCCACGCGATGACGTTCATGCCAATCGCACTACCGAGGCGCGCCATTTCGGCGCCAATGTTTCCCGTGCCGATAATCCCCAAGGTTTTGCCGCGCAGATAAATGTGGTCCATCCGTAGCCACCGACCGGCACGCATGGATTCCGTGAAAAACGCCGCTCTTTTGGCAATAGCGAACATCAAGCCAAATGCGTGTTCAGCGACAACGGGCGCGGTGCGCCCCGGTTGATTGCTGACAGTAATGCCACGTTCTTTTGCCGCCTCCAGATCTATCATGTCTGTTCCGATGGAGCAGGTTGAAATCAGGCGTAATTTCGGCAACTGACATAGAATCTCTGCGTGCCATGTTACCATTCCCCGTGAGTTGATGATGATGTCCGCGTCACCTGCGCGCTTGAGTTTCTCTTCGGCGGATGTGCAATGGTCGGCGTATAGCACAACGTCGGCATAGGGGTTTAAGCGCTTGAGATGGGGTGAGCCTTGAATCTGCGGCGGGTTGTCGCCCGGAACCACGACTTTGAGGCGGTTTGAAGAGGTGTTATGCATTATCACCGGTTAGCGGCGGAGATATATTTACCGTTCAGAAATGGCATTGATAGGTAACGGCGAATTTAGATTTCTGCTTGCTCCCATATTTTGTTCAACGATTCAAGGCTGACTTTCGCAGCGGCGCTCGGCGCCATCACTTCAATTTTATCGTTACACGGTTCGGGCGTCACGGGACCATCGTAGCCAATTTTATTCAGAATTTCAAGTATTTCTGCCGCCGGAATTACTCCCGTTTCGCCTGGCAAGCAACGTTCAGCGTCAAGTTGGTCCTCGGGATTAACCCCTACTGGAGCGTCGTTGACCTCAACGTAAATTACCTCATTCTTTGATAGCTTCCGCACGTCGTCCAGCGTTAAACGGCACGTGTACCAGTGCCAGGTGTCGAAAAGAAGTCCGACGTTGCCTGTCCCAATGGCTGCCGCGAGGTCTAAGACAACATTCATGTCGTAGGCAAACGAGAACCGGTGCATCCTGCGGCTTGCCGAGGGACCTATAAATTCCAATCCGAGTGAATGACCGTAGTCTTTTAGAATCTCCGCGGCGGGTTTCAGGCGTCTGATGTGAAAATCCCAGTTTTCGTTATACGGCGCGTTGCTCCAGTTGAAGACCTGCGTTGTTGTGCGGTGACATCCAAGTTCCCCGGCAAGTTTCGCCAGCGCCGGGAATCTTTTCAAGTCTTCCTGAAATTCCGCATTGCCCCTTTTCCAATCAATGGGGAATCCCCATCCGCCCGTTTTCAATCCGGATTCCCGCCATAGGTCTCTGACGTAATCAATCGAATATTCCTTCGTTAGGCTGCTTGCCTCCCCTATGTCGAGGTCGAGACCGTCAAAGCCGGCGGACTTCGCGAGTTTCAGGCTTTCCCGCATACCGGTCTGGATGCCGATGGCTGGCGGGCATAAATTCTTGAACATGTTAGGTTTATGGTCTCACCCCGTCTTCGGCGGTAGCGCGGAAGTTTAGCAGGAAAGGAGGTTTTTGGTCAAGGGTTTAATGCAAGTGGTTAGTGTTTAGTGGCTAGTGGTTAGTGAAAGCCATGCAACCGTGTGAGGGACAGCAAATGCGATCTCTATCAGGATTAGCTATTGGAGTTCTATCGCGCTCCTTTTTCAGTCGCTTGATCCCTTCTGGGGCTATTAATATATGGGCAATCAGCAGGCCGCGATTCGGAAATCGCTCCTACAATCAAATGACACCATATGTTCTTGGCGAGAAAACCACTTATACTTTGCATTGGGTATTATTGCGCTTTCTTTTCCAGAAATAACTGTTTCTAATAGGACTTACGTAGCACCAGCAGGTCGGGAATCGGAGTTCCCTCGTACAGGGGTCGCGACCTGGAGATCGCTCCTACAGAAGACGCAATTTCTGACAGTGCGGATTATAAAATCAAGTGCTATCTCCCAGTGACAATACGGATTCGAGGACTTCCCTGAACTCGTTTTCATCTTCGTTGTTGTAGAACGGCACGCCGATTAAGCGGTATTTCTTGTTATTGAACTCCAGTCGATCGCCCTCAAACCGGGAGGTGATTTCGGCAAGGAACGCCTCCTTCCATTTATCGTGCTCTCGAATATGCGCTCCTTTGGGTTCGATGAAGAGTTGATAGACGGCCATCTCTCCGTTTTTCTCGCGTAGGAAGAGGGCGAAATCGGGTTGGAAGGCGCTTCCATCGGAGAAATTATAGATGGCGAAATGTCCCTCGTTGCGGAGGAGGTAGATTTCGTCGTACTCGACCTCTAGCTGTAACATAAACCTATCAAACGTGCGCACGAAGGCTTTTTCTTCACTTGTGCCGTAGAGGGTGTTGGCGGCGAACCAATCGCGGGAAGACACGAAGTGCTCGAATTGCAGATCGTCTCCGGCACGGGGATTATCCCCGTCAAATTTCAGGACTTTGTCTTTGAATACCTCGCGCACCCATTTTCGTTGAAACTCCACACTGCCTTCGTAATCCGTTATCTGATCGCGCACTTCCGATTCAATTTCACCTAGCAAGCCCGACACCGCAGCCAGTTTTTCGTCGGGGTTCTCGTCTAATCCGTACAGGTTCCCTTCAAAGGTGATTTCCAAGCCGCCGAGATAGTCTTCGGAGGTGATGAACTCGCGGATCGAGGTGAGATGGGGAAAATAGCGTTTGAGTGACGCGTAGGTGAAAAACGGATTGCGAGCAATTGCGGCTGGGACTATATTTCGCCCAAGATTTGCTATCTTCACATCTCTGCGATTTTCGTCGTGCACCACGGGGGTTTGACCGTTGGTTTCAAAAACTGCGTGTGCGCCGCCTCGACCGGTGGCGATTCTGTGGCTGTAGTTCCTTCTCGTCACACCCAGATCGCCAAACGAATGCACGCCCCGGTAATCTTTGGAGAGGCGGTGGTTGAGCCAAATTACGCCGTATTTGTAGAAATCGGTGCTCTTGAACGGTTGCTTGAGTTTCAACTCACGAGTAACCTCCCGGCTGTCCACTATTCCTTCTTCAATCAGTGCGGTACGAAGTTCGGAGATATAACGGGAATCGTTGATGCTGTGGTAGTGCAGCTCTTCAATGACGCGCAACTCGTGGTCAAGGTCTTCATCAAATTTTCGACAGTAACGTCCGTTATTGTTCGAGAGGACAAAGGGGAAATAGCGAGCACCGCGCCCAATGAGTTGGGCTTCGGATATTGTTGTTTTTCCGATTCTGTTCCTTCCCGAATCGCGTGCTTCATAGCAGCGGACGATATCAAACAGGTTTAGCACATCCCAGCCTTCGTTGAGTTTCTGGACGGCAAAGATGGCGCGGATAGGTTGCTTGGATCTTCGAGGGTGTTGACCAGAATTTGATAGTTTTCCTTCTCTTTTTCATCGTTGACGGAAAGGCAGTAATCCTCTTGAAATTCCCGTTTCAGAATCGTTGCCAACTCGTCGTCGCCGGTGTTCTCCGCGTCGAAGAATTGAAACGCCCGTTGAACGGCAGGAATGTTTGAGCGACGGATAACCGCCACTTGTTCCGCTGTGAGTTCATCAATCAGACGATGAAAGTTAACTTTGTTCTCTATTGATTGTGCAATGGTACGGTGCGCTTTGAAGAGGATTACCGGTTTGAGGTTAATCCGATATTCGTCCTTTGCCGCCACCTCGTGTTTGTATTGACTGAGAATTAGGGCTTGCAGGATGCGCTGGTTCAAAACGAAATCGGATTGGACGATGACGACATCTTTCGAAAATCCGTCGTTGCGGAATTGAAGCAGGTCGTAACGGTTGATAACCTTGTTCCTGTACTTTTCCACCATTGCAGGTGTCTCGTAATCGTGGGTGGCGGTGAATTCCAGCAGCAGGTTGACCGGATTCTGGTGAAAGATACGCTCGACGGTGTTCTCCCAGCTCTCAAATAGTTCTCGATCGGATGCACTACTCCTTGTGCTAACATTCATGTGATGGGCTTCGTCGGCTATCAGGACGACACTGTGCTTACGGAAGTCTTCGAAGGTGATGGCGTTCTCCCTTTCGGTGGTAAGGTCGGAGTGGAGTTTCTGGATGGTGGTAAAACAGATATTGATGTCGTTTTCGTTAGCACCTTCAAAGTTGGCGACTTGCGTCACAGAGACTTGATGGCTGCCGAAGCGGATGGGGTCGTTGAAAAGATATTTGGATGACGAGGGATTGAGAAAGTTGTCCTTTGTCTTTTCGATGATGTTGGTGGAATTGACGAAGAAGAGGAAGTTGCGATAGCCCTTTTCGTAGAGGTAGAGAATGAGACCCGCCATGATGAGGGTTTTGCCGCTGCCGGTTGCCATGTTGAAAAGCAGGTGCAACGGACGCTCTTTGCCGGGAAAATCGTTGTCCAGACAGTGAAAGAACCGGGCGAATGCCTCGTCTTGGTAGGGTCGCAGTTTGAATTTGGGGTTTAGATTCTCCTTGAGCCAATCCGGGGTTTCTCGATTGAGAAATCCAAGCTGGGAAGCAGAATCCAGGTGTCTGTACAAGAAGTCGCTAGGCATTGTTTATTTTTAGGCGTAATAGCACGCCATTATCCCTGTCGGAATAATTCTTTCAGCAAGCAACACTAGTTTTTCGCTCAATGACTAGCCATGAAAAGTGTTTCTTCGTGGTCTGGTTTTCACTCCAGCGGAGTGAGATGTCAATAGAACACGATTCCTCCTCGCGTCTGCACTCCAGAGGAGTGCAATGTCGAGTGTTACTTGGTAGCGTCCCATCATTCCTGTCGGAATGATTCATTCATCAAGTAACACCTATGCTACAATAGGGTTGGTTCAGGCATGCAAAAGACGGAAATTTTCTTGGTGTTTGTAAACCCGCTTGGTAGCGTCGTCCGAGTTATGCATGATTTGTTCACTGGTGGACACAAGCAAGATTCCCTGTGATGGGATTTATTGCATTGGTACCCCGTTTGAGAGACTAGCGATTCTAAGCATAACTCCGCCTGAACCAGTTTTGAAACCCACCTTGTATGTTTCCGAATCCTATCTCGGCAAGGAGAACTCGCGATGAAAAAACGGCGTAAAACCGGCATTTCGAGAAAAGGACGATTCAAAGAACGTCCTGCTACCCAAGAGATTCAAGACGCGAACGCTCTTGAACAAATCAATTATAACGCGGCAGGTCTCGACATCGGAGACGCTGAGATTTATGCCGCTGTACCTGAAGGACGAGATAAAAACTGTGTGCGAGTCTTTAAGACTTTTACCGAAGACCTCCATCTCTTAGCAGATTGGTTACAGCATTGTTGCGTGACCACGGTGGCGATGGAATCAACAGGTATCTACTGGCTTCCAATCTATGAAATGCTTGAGGCACGCGGCTTTGAAGTGTATCTGGTGAATGCGCGTCATATTAAAAACGTTAGCGGTAAGAAGACTGACATTGAAGATTGTCAATGGATACAGCAATTGCATACCTATGGGCTGCTTTCGGCTTCATTCCGTCCGCCTGAAGAGATTTGCGCCCTGCGTTCATTGGTGAGGCATCGAGCCAATCTAATCGCTATGTGCTCGACACAAGTGCAGCATATGCAGAAGGCATTGCAACTGATGAATCTCAAGCTGACCAACGTCATCTCAGACATCACCGGTCTGACAGGCATGCGTATCATCAGAGACATCGTCAAGGGTCAACACGATGCCGACCAATTGGCAGCACATCGTGACGAACGATGTGCCAAGAGTGAAAAAGAAATTCGCAAATCTCTTGAGGGCAATTACAAGCCCGAACATCTGTTCGCCCTCAAGCAAGCGTTGCAAGCCTACGATTTTTATCAGGAGCAAATCAGCGATTGTGATGTAGAAATCGAAAAGTTTTATCAGACGATTGAACCCCAGATTGACATCAAAGCGCACCCATTGCCGGAGAGTCAAAGAAAGCGGCGGCGTCCAAAGGGGAATGAGCCCTGTTTTAATTTGCGTCAACATCTGTATCAACTAAGCGGGGTAGATCTCACTCAGATTGAGGGAGTCAATGTGCTCAATGCACAAGCGATATTGAGTGAAATCGGCACCGATATGAGCAAATGGCCTACGGTCAAACATTTCGCCTCCTGGCTGGGTTTATGTCCGAATAACCAAATCACGGGTGGCAAAGTGATGCACCGTCAAACACAGAAAAACAACAATCGTGCGGCACGCGCTCTGAGGCTGGCGGCGCAAGGCATATCGACAAGCAAAGGTGCTCTCGGCGGTTATTATCGTCGTCAGCGAGCGAGGCTCGGTCCTGCTCAGGCCATCACGGCAATTGCTCACAAACTCGCACGTATTATCTATGCCATGCTGAAAAATCGGACATCCTACCGTGAACCTGCTTCCGGCTACTATGAAGAACAGGCTCGCCAAAGGGCGGTCAAGAACCTGGAACGTAAAGCCAAACAATTAGGATTTCATCTGATTGCACAAGCAGCTTAAATCGGTTTTCCCATCAACGAAATTGAGGTGAAATCGAATTGTCGAAAACGCTTTTCAACACTCCCTTTGAAAAAGTGTTACTTGAGAGAGGAGCAATCGATGATTCAATCGTCGCTATCTCTAAAGTGCTGAAACGTCCGTTGGATTAACAGCGACAATTCCTTCGGGTTTGTAACGCGTAAAGTCGTCAATGTCGAAGGTCATTATGCGCGTCACCCCATGTACGATCATCGTCGCGACCAATCGGGCATCGTGTACCTGAATACCTGATACACCATAGGTCACAACGAGTCGTCGCCATTCGTCATAGGTACTCGGTGAGTCGGGGAGTAAAGGGAAATCCTCTTCCGCGGTCTGCAAGAGTTGGTTCGCCTCGGAAATGCCCAAGTCGAAACCGTTTTTATTTAAAGGGCGGGTTGAAACGTTCCAAAATTCCGCAAAATTCTGTGAGGTGGCTTTTAATTCGTCGTTGTTTGCTCTCAGTTTATCCACAGCGGATTGTACAATTGGATAATATGGATCCGTCGTATGCAGAAACCGTAGGAGAACATTCGTATCAACCAGATAAATCACGACTATATATCGTCCTCGTAGATTCCTTCACGGCTAACTGCGTAATCCGATAATGGCGGACAGTCGGGGCCAGCAAATTCCATGAACTTGTCTGACAATTCATCTGCCAAAGTCTTTAAATCAAGTCTGCCCGTGCGGAGGAGGTTTTCATGGGCGCGGGCGGCATCCCGACGCACATTTTCGTCGCGGCTTTCGATTCCAGATTTCAGGATAGTTTTTGCTCCTTTAGCGTAGATGTCAATGCCCTCACTTCTGATTCCATCGGTCAGCTTGGCAAAGCACGCAACTACCTCCGCAGTATAATCCGGAAGCATTTCGCACAAAGCGTCAATCTGAATTGCAACCGACATATCTTCCGCCTTGCAGATGTCCAGAATCTTGGAGTAAGCCTCTAATCGCCAGCGGACATCAAGGCGTTGGGATTTCAACCAGAAGGTAAACTCTCGGAGTTCCCTGGGTTCTTTAGCAGTCAAACGCCAATTGAAAAACTCGATGATTCTGTTTCGTTGGTTTGTTTTCAATTGGTCGGTTGAATCGCACAAGAACCGACCGATGTCCTCAAACAATCTCGCCCAGTGTTCAGGATTGTCACCTGTAACTATGTAGAATTCTTCAAGCAAACTTTCATTTCCTGTGAGAGGATATTTTTCCAACAGATAGACGATAAATAGGTGTTTTCCAAGGAGAAAAATCAACTGGTCTGCTCGGCTGTGTTGCTTCTTGAGTCGCTTCAGATTATGCAGCGCAAAGACATAGTCGTCTTGAATAATCTCGGAAGTAGGTCCGGAGGGACCGTTATGGCTCAGAAAACCGTTCAATGCCGCCAACCATTTTGAAAAGTCTCTCTGTGGGAACAGATCTGATTTGTGTCCAGTCACCCAGTCCTCATGGAGGTAAAGAAGCCACCAGTAATTTTTTCCCAGAACGGCATATTCCGGTAGCGTCAGAGGATACTCTGCCTCGGGCGCCAAGCGTTTTTCGAGAATCGCGGTGACCTCAGGAATATCAACGGTTGAGTTGTTCCTTCGCAACCATAGACCAAAATTAACTAGCGCCTCTAGCGCGCGGCACCGCGGGTAATTCAAGCCCTCATCAATCGGTTCGCTTCCGGTGAAATGTCGATCGAGTCTCCAATCGAATTGTGTGCAGAACGTGTCCAGAAGTTTAGCCAGTTGGGCGCGTGCAGACACGGGCGGGTTTATGTTCTGTCGGAAACATGACACGATGAAGTCACCCATAGCCCACCGAGTATTGGACCAGTTGGAATTATCTCGGGATTCGCCAGCATGCCTATCGTATATCATGTCCTCGCTGTCATCGGGATGGGAGAGCACCCACTCGCTGAACGTCAGCCATTCATCAAAGTTGTCAAAATTATTCGCTTCCACGCACTCTCGCATCACATTAATCATTCTTTCCACAAAAATAGGTCGCTCTATCTTGTGGTAATTCTGCATCCAGAATCTGTATCTCTCCGAGTCTGAGATGATTTCTTCCGTAAAAGCGGTTTGAAACGCTCTGGAAAGACCTTGAATATCAACCTCTAACAGGTTGTTACCCTCGAAAATGTTTTGTTTTTTGTCCCATTCGTTGATGAAAGCAAGTAATTCGCCATCTGTGAGGTTTGCGAGGTCCTCTGGGGATCGTGGGCTTCGCTTAAAAACGTGTCCGCCTCTTGTCTTATGTGGAGGGTAGTCCTCATCGGAAATTGGAGCGTTGGCTTCGTCTTCCAATTCTTGAAAATAGGATTTATATTCATCAAACAACACAGGTGCAAATGGCTTAAGTTGTTTCCGATGAAAACGGCGCTGGTGTTGCCGAAATTCTTCATCGGAAAGGTCGTATTTCGATGGACCGCTACGAATACAATCGAAAATTCGTTTGAGTTCGTGCTTCGTGAGAAATTCTTTACCGAATTTCTCACAAGCGCTTCGTATCATTTGTTGCAATTCATAATTGTACTCCCACTGATCGTAACTATCGTAATCCCGAACTAGCACCTGAATCCAAGGTTTAGTCGTCTCAGTAGGATATCGGGCAAGGAGATGCTGGCGCAAGCGTTTGAATATCCGCCATGGCTGGGATTGCAATGCGGAGTCAAGGTTGCCAACTAAATCTGGTCTTTTTTCGTATACCTGCTGACAAGTAAAAGTAAGCGTATGAACAAGCGATCTTTCATCGTTTTCGTAATCACTTTCGGATTCAATGAGGCGTTCAAACCAATACTGGGAGTAATCGATATCTTTGCCAACATCCTCCCGATGCGTGCGCAGACCAATCATGTTGGCGGTAGCATCAATAAGGATGCAAGCGACTCTATAGGGTTCTTTTTCGGCAAGTGGCCGGACGCCCTTGGACATTATCATGCGATATTCCATATCGTCAAAGCGAGGTCCGGGCTCAAGATACGTATCCGCTAACGTAGCTAGCTGTGCATCTAGATCGGTTGGTTTTTCTTCCCGGCGTTTACGCTTGTCCTCATCTTCGGGGTCGGGCATGAACTTAACAAGCGCATTTGTAAGTTTTAATGCAGCGCTTGTTTGGTCCTCTGCCGTCCAATAGGCTAACAGATCGGCAAATCGGTACGCCAAGAAGTGGTATTCCAGATTTGCATATTCAAGTATCTTTGGTTCTAACTTCGCGGAATTGATCCCAGGAAGTTGAAGTGCAATTTCCAAAATCTCATTATAAATGCGCGGATTATTAATCTCGGGAAGTTGTAACACAATTTTAATAACATCGCCTCGCGCATGTGGTGCAATTTTTGTCAGGTAACGCATGGGCCACCAAAAGGGATAATTAGCAAGACCCTCGCCGATTGGTTCTGCATTTGGCGGATTAGCGAAATAATCTCTTGCCTTGAGAAGCGCCAACCATGCAGTATCCGCTGTTTCGGAAGCCTGCTTAAAGAAGAAAACATAGTTTGCACCCCTGCGCTCAATAAGTGAAAACATATTCTCTACGTCGGCTTCAGACCTATCGGGATTCTCCAAAATGGTTTGAATTTCCTTTTGATTTTCGGCGGTAATGGGAGAAAGGAGATCAATAACGGTGTGTTCGAGTTTGTTCAGGCAGTTTTCCAAGTCCTCGATTTTTTGTTTTCTCCGGTGGTGAGCAATTCCTTCCAGCTTGTCCCATAGTTCATACAGTCTATCGCGCTTTCCTTCTCGAATCTGTCCGTTGAATCGATTAGCCATCGGATCAATGGTCGTTACGGCCGTCTGCATCCGTTCCCGCCGAGTTGGTTGCTGGTTAGACTCAAGATACTTCTCAACCTCCTTGAGTGTTTGGTCCAGATGTTTATCAATCGTCTTATTTTCCCAGCCATCCGAGTAATTTTCTTTGTCTTTTGAAATGCGTTTGTAAATTTTGGACCGCATCTCATGAAAGTTAGGGGACGATCCTTGTACATCGCTTCCCTCAACGACTCGCGGGAGTTTTTCGATAAGTTCTCGCAAAGAGTGCGCGGCTTGCGCGATGCGGTCCGGGTTCTGCTCGTTATGTAAAGTGTAGAGTGCACCAAGATACCACTGACTCAGTGCGTATTTCTCTGTTTCTCTGTCTTTTAAAGCTTCCAGCACTCGCTGCTGTTGAGGTGACAGTCGCAGCGGCTCGGAGACAACCTGATTGTTAATTGTTAGCATTGTCATTCTCCATAGAATAGTTTGTTAAGTAACTTGTCCTCTCGACTGACTGAAAAGTCTTCGTCGTCAATCTCAGAAAGGTGGACGTAGAGTTGGTTTTTGTCGAGTAGCTCTGCCATGAGTTTCTTCTGTTTGTCCAAACCGTTTTCGGTATTGCCTAATGCTTTGAAGTCCTCCACAGCATCTTCTGGTGTTTCAGGATTGACGTAGTAGTTCAGGAAAGAGTTTACTGCGATGTCTTCCCAAAGTGCGACGAGTTCCTCAGGTGACTCAGCAGCTTGGATTTTATCCATGTAGGCTTCGTTGTACTGCATAAGTTCACAGTAGATGAAATCGCCGCCGCCCTGCCAGTTGACGGATTCGGAGATGCCGCTCTGATCGCCGCCGATTGCGCTAATGACACGTTTCGAAAGAATATCGACTTGGCTTTCAAGTTGCTCGATTGCGATCCACTGACGCTTGAGTTTATGTGCCACGGAAGCAGTGGTACCACTGCCAGAAAAGAAATCCAAGACTATGTCTCCCTCTTGAGTTGCTGAGCTGATTATTCGTTCCAGTAAAGATTCCGTTTTCTGAGTATCGAAGTCTAATTTCTCCTTGGATGTCGGTAGTTGCTGAAAGGACATGATATCTGACCACACATCGCCAATCGCCTTGCCCTTTGCTATAACGTCTCGCAAGTATCTTCTTTCTCCCCTTCCGTCAAAGTATTTCTCGCCATTCTCATCAACTTTGTTAAATCGAGCAAGATACTTCTCATCATGGGCTGTTGTCAGTTTGTTGAAGTAGAAATCTGGAGTCTTTGAGTAGAACAAAAGTGATTCGTGCCCGCGAATCCAATTATTCGTTTTTGTTTTATATCCTGACAGCACGGAGATATCCCAAATAACCTCCCGTTGAAAGTTTTCGCGGCCAAATATCTCGTCCATTAGGACTTTACAGTAGTGTACTTCGTTGTAATCCAATTGTATGTATATTGACCCGTCATTGCTGAGTAATTCATGAGCGGTGGTTAATCGATTTTTCATGAAGGTCAGCCAACTGGAATGATTGAAGTTGTCGTTGTAACCAAAGCTGTCACTGCCTGTGTTGTAGGGTGGGTCAATATAGATCAGCTTGACCTTCCCGCGGAATTGGCTTTTCAGCGAGTGTAGCGCAATGAGGTTGTTACCTTTGATAATCAGGTTTTCGCTGATTACCCCGTTCTCGTCGCGTTTAATCTCGGTCGGATTCTCCTCACCTTCCATCGTGTAACGTTTCCAGTTTGTCAGCACTTTCGTGTCGAAGAGGCGATTAATGTCATCTTGCGCCAGAATTTCATTGAAGAATATCTCTTTGCGTTTCTCTTCCTCCCTTGTCTGTCCGCCTTCCAGGACGCAATCCTTGTAGGGCCAAACGAGGGAGACCTCGCCGCGTTCGCGCAGGAATTTGTCTCCAATGTTCAAGCCGATTTTGTTGCGGAAGCGGGTGTAGGAGTTGGCGAGGAAATTTTTGCTGGACAGGTAGTGGGTGAAGGCGTTGGCGTTGAGGATCCAGTGACCGTCTATTTCTTCAAAGAATTTGGCTTTGACTTCATCGTCCGAGAGTAGCCGCCGTATGAGGTCGTGGTCGAGTTGTCTGGCGCGGCGGTGGATGGCGGCGGTGATAAGTTCGCCATCTTCGTCTCGGAGGCGGTCGTCTTCTTTGAGGAGGTCAATTAGTTTTTGGTGGAAGTTTGTTGGCATGGTGGAGTCCTTCAAGGTACTACTATAATGCAAACCTATTGATGGCTTTTCTGCGCCGAGTGGACTGGTGTGGCATGCATTGGACCGCTCTTGACGCCTAGTTAGGGAGATACCTATCTTACAATTGTCTTTCTATCTCAGCTATCAGTCGACTCATCAATGGATGAGGGTTTGTTGTCTTGAGTGCTATTTCGTGCAGTCCTAAGATGCTATGCTTGACACGGCGGTCAGATGCACTCAGAAAACGAGCTAATAACTGAAACAGCAATTTTCCTCTCAATTGAAGTTGATACGTTTCTCTTATCTGTTGAATGATTTGAGCATTCGGGAAACGAAATCCTCGACGCGCACGAAATTCTTGATTTATCTCCGTTGTGCCAAGATGAACGATTTCGTTACAGTGACGAGCGACTTCGGCTTGCCGTCCTGCCAAGTGTTCTTCAACTTCAAATGCAAACCATTGAATGATTGAATGTAATACTTGTGCATGTTCACTAGCTTCATCGGCGTCAAGCATGTCTTCCAATTTCGACCCGGCGTACAGGTCATTCTCAATGCTATAGCCTTGTGTCCAAATAACGCCATCATGATTTGCTGGAATTCCTGAGAACAACCACAAATCCCTGTCTGCGACGAAGGCAACAGGCAAATTGGGAAATTCGTTTCTTCGTCGGTAAACTTCAAGTAGAGCTTCTCTGCCGCCCGTAGACAATACATCCGCGTCTCGGTTACGTATGCGCGTTTCTACCCACCGATAGATATGAATGTCATCTTTACCTTCAACAATTACCGTTGGTAGTTGAGATCGTTGGAGAGTCGCCACTAACTCATCTGCTGTTGGATGCCTCCTCGGCATTAGCTGTCTCCTCGATCTTCACTCAAAAGAATCTCTTTGTCAGGATACTTGGAATAGATGAAAGGCGAATGTGTTGCCACGAAAAACTGGTTGCCTGTCTCCTGTTCAAGCAGGGTGGGTAATAGGCGCCTTTGCCAGTCTACATGCAGACTCAACTCCGGCTCATCAATGAAAATCGCCGCGTGTTTGCTAAATGTGTTGTAGCACAGAAAACTGAGCATCTGTTTCTCCCCTGCAGAGAGTTTGTCAGATGCGATAGCATCATTTACCTCTCCAAGGGTAATTTCGGCTGTGACACAAATACCCTTGGATTTGAAAATGTCACCAATCTGTTCACGCAACACTGAAATCGGTCTAAGTAACGCGTGTTGCTCTTGGTTAACCTGATTGATGCGTTCTTGAATGGCATCCAACCCGGGACTCGTATCGTCAAGCAGTTTCGTTTCAGAAATTTTCTTTGTAATCTCTTTCGAGAGTTTCGCGTAGAGCTCGTTCGTCTTTTCTGAAATATTAGCGAATTTCTCTGTTAGTAGTTCAACGATATCATGTGTTGAAATTGAAGCGATGAACTTATGGTTATAGACCGATACCCTAGCGGAGAGTTGCAACATCGCTTGTTGAAGCATTTCTGCTGCTTCATCCGCAGGTGTTTTCCTAGGCTGCTGTAGTTGATTCCTTCTCGAATCATCAGTTGAAGTATATCCGGAAAATCGGGCAAAACCGCCTTCAATTCTTCTAAACGATGGAAAAAATAGGCTACTAGTGATCACTACCTCGAAGGGTGTATCAAACCCTTCTATCGTTCCATTATCGACGCCTCGCAATGGCACTACAAAATTCTGAGGCGTATTATCTTTACCAACAACACTGACAAACTGGCAGACCATATTGTCCTTGTCGCCATCTACTCGATCCATAGACAAAGAAAACAAATCGGTTTTAATCGAGACATATTGAAATGGAATTTCAGAAATGGCCTGCTTGAGATTGCCGCTGAGCAAGTACCAAATCAGCTTCAGGAGCGTTGTTTTGCCTGAACCGTTCCTTCCGGTAATGATGTTCAGGTCTTTGTTGAATTCCATGGTCACATCAAGTCGGTTGTTCAGTCCCTTTACTTCAAGCTTTCGTATCATCTAGCGACGCTCCTTTCATTGAAACAAAAAATGTCTGAGGAACAAGCTTCGTCTTTTCTTGCTTGATATTATAACACAAACTCCCTGCTTTTTTGCTGATCGCTCTGCACTAGCTACAGTTTTCCACTTCTTTTGCTTCACGAGCGTCATCAACCAAGAAATCCAATTTTCCGTTTTCTGAATCGGCTTCAATTTGTCGATCCCACTTTGCCCAGTCCAATTCGTTGAACCATCGTCTAAATTGAAGGTAATCAGCTTCAGGGAGCGCAAGAATTGCTTGCTGAATTTCCGTAATGTCTGACATTTTGCTTTCTCCTTTTTCTGTCGCAAAATCTATACGATTTTCATAGAAGCAGGAAACTGGCTTCTCAGGATGATTCCCGCTCTAGCGCCGACGGCAGAATCTTTTCATACATTGTTAAACCAACGCGCCGAATATGCTCCGTTACGTCGGGGTCGATGATGTCACGGAAGATGGAGAGGTCGAAGGTATAGGGCAGAAACAGGTCGTCCAAGTCGTCCGCGATGCGGAGCAGGACGTTCAGCGTTAGATCTGTCCCGCCGTGGAGGGTCAGGTCGATATCGGAGCCGGTTTTGTGTACCGCTCTGGCGCGTGACCCGTAGAAAACCGTTTTCTCCACTTGTGGGTAGCGTTTGAAGACATCGCAGATTGTCCGGACGACTGGTTCTGACAAACCGCAGTCGGATTGGCGTAGGGGGTGGGCGCTCATGAGGATTGCTCCCTTTTCAGGCGTTTGGAGTTTGGCTTGGAGCGCCTCAAATTCTGCATAATACACGTCAAGAATTGCCTCAACGATCTGGGCGGCGGTGGACTCGTTGTAGGTGTGTGTGGTCAGGTTTCGACTTTGAATCATTGCCATCCATGTCTCGCCGTTTTCAATCAAACCCGCTCTGAATGCGGCACGCGTTGTATCCCTGGATCCGTATAAGTTTTGTGTTCCTTGCTCTTCAAGGAAATCTTTTAGTGTGTTCCACCCTAATTCGTGTGTGTATTCAAAGCCTTGTATTAATCCCTGCGCTTCCAGCTTTGAGAGTTGGCGCCGGCGTGCCAGTTCGACAGCTTCTTTCAGTTGGGAAAATGCCTTGTCAAAGTTTTTGGCTCTTTGAATCCAGCGGATGTCTTGGTTGCTCATGGGTCAATTCTCTTAATCAGGGAAGTCGTGTCCAGAATCTTTTGATTGGCTCGTGATGAAAGTAACCGTGGCGGCTTTTTGACCTTATAGGTTTCACATCGTAGAAGTGGAGGTGATTCCCTGATTTTCGCTTGACATTTACTTGATGTATGCTTATAATTACAAACGTTGCTAGGGACAAAATTCGGGTCCATCCGTGTAATTGTCGGGCTGCGGTTCGCACAATTCTATATCCCTAGCTCATTATTTTTAACCCGCCATTCCAAAGCCGCCGCGTCGAGCGGCTTTTTTTGTGTGTAATACACGCCGTATCCCGCCGTGCGTCTATCGTCGATATCCTGCACCAGTCGAAACGACCTCCACAGATACTTCACATAGCGGTCTTCGCCTCGCTCATATAGCCGTTGCAACGCCCAGACAAAGTAATCCACAGCTTGTAAGCCAGCATGTTGCTTCGGTGTTGCTACGGATACTTTCAGCGAGACAGCCCTCGTTATGTTTTGTTGTTTGGCAGAACTGTCTCGGGTTTTTTCGAGTTCTTGACGTAAGGCTGCGGTACGGTTGGATTTGCCAAGTTTTGAGAAAATGATATGATATCTATTGCTTTGATGTAATCTTTCTTTGAACAAGCGTGGTATCAGATAGTCATAAAGTTCGTTTGGGTGATAGCGATAGTCAGGATTGCTTTCGTTTCGATGGCGGACATATTCCAAAACTCGCCGTTTGTCAGTAACATCAGCCGAAAAACGGAGTCCTTCCATATTCCGCAAAAGTCGATAGACTTCCCGCCGCACTTCGGGGACATCATCTTTGGCATGAAAGGCATTCGCTGTTTTTCGCGCTTTTTCTTGAATGGAGGGCACATCTCTGAAATACGGATCGTTAATCAACCGCCCCCGCAGGTCATCAAAGCTACGCTGCAATTCCATCGGCTTGGGCACGTCCAACAAGCCGAGTATGAAAAAGCGGGAGCAACCCTCCGTGCCAATCAGCACTTTGCCTTTTGCTGAGAAAAGAGTGCTATCACCGGCTTCATCAATGAAATAGTGACGAACTGAGGAATGCGTTTCTTTCAATTGTTCAGCCTTATGGAGCGTGCGATTCAGTGTCCTGTCCCGCAGTTCTTCTGTAAAGGTTGTCGCCTCGTGGTGCTTACTACGCACACATAAAAAAAGCCATATAGTGTCAGTTCTATATGGCTTGCGGATGCCGGAGGTCGGACTCGAACCGACATGGACCTAGGGCCCGCTGGATTTTGAGTCCAGTGCGTCTACCGATTTCACCACTCCGGCTGAAGTTGGTATATTTTAGCATATTCTAGGTGTGAGAATCAAGCGCAAAATGCTTGGAAGGCAGGTTGGTCATACCAGATTTGGTTGTTGATTCTATAAGGAAGTCGCGACCTGGAGAGGACCTCTATCGCACTCGCTATCCACTCGCTTGATCGCTCCTACAGTGGTTTCTGGTGGATTTCTTCAACCCAACCTACGCAAAGAGTGTAGCCGAAGACGAGACGAAAAGTTGCATTGACGAGGGAGAGGGAGTGTGCTAACATACCTTAAGGTATAAAATTTATCACTTTATTTTGGGAAGGAGCGAGACATGCAGATAGAGAAACGACTTGAGGAACTTGGAATTACACTGCCGCAGGCGGCAACACCTGTGGCGAATTACGTGACAACGGCTCAAACGGGGAATCTGGTGTTTACCTCGGGGCATGGTCCGGGCACCGGCGAGGGAAAGATTTATAAGAGTCAGCTTGGTACCGACGCAGAGATTGAGGATGGGTATCAGTCGGCACGACAGGTGGCAATTGGTCTGATCGGCACGCTTAAGCAAGCCCTTGGAGATTTGGATCGGATTCGACGGATTGTGAAGGTGGTCGGGTTTGTCAATTCCGCGCCGACGTTCACAGATCAGCCTGCTGTCGTTAACGGGGCATCCGACCTTTTTGTGGAGGTGTTTGGCGATAAGGGCAAGCACACGCGCTCAGCAGTCGGAATGTCGCAATTGCCCGGGGGGATCCCGGTTGAGGTTGAGATGGTGGTTGAGATTGATGGGTAGCGTCACCGAGGGAGGATTGTCATGTCGGTTCAAGTCGTAAAACCGCGTATCCGGGGTTTCATCTGCACGAATGCGCATCCCGTTGGTTGTCAGAAAAATGTGCAGGAACAGATTGACTATATCAAAACAATGACGCCGGAATCCACCAATCTCAACGCGCTTGTTATCGGCGCGTCGACGGGGTACGGACTGGCGTCGCGCATCGCGTTGACGTGGCTCTACGGCACAAAGTCGATCGGCGTTTACTATGAACGACCGCCTGACGGGAAACGGACGGCTACGGCTGGTCATTACAACTCGTACGCTTTGCGGAAACTGGCGCAGAACGACGGATTTTTTGCGAGGGATTTGAATGGAGATGCGTTTTCCGATGACCTGAAGCGAGAGACAATAAATCGGATAAAACGGGAATTGGGAAAGGTAGATGTGTTGGTGTACAGCTTGGCGTCTCCGCGCCGCAATCATCCGCGAACAGGCGCAGAGCATCAGTCCGTGTTGAAACCGATTGGCGAGCCGTACAGGGGCAAGACAATCGATCTCAACCGCGAAGTCGTCACGGATGTTCTCATTGAACCGGCAACGAAGGCAGAGGTGGAGGACACGGTCGCTGTCATGGGAGGCGAGGATTTGGAGATGTGGGTGGAGGCGCTGTTGGCGGAGGATTTGTTGGCGGCGGAGTCAACGGTTGTAACCTATACCTACATCGGGCATGAACTCACATGGCCAATATATCGCGACGGCACGATAGGGAAAGCCAAGGAGGACCTTGAGGCGCGCATAAATGCCCTGGATGCGAAACTGTCGTCCACGTTGGGTGGGCATGCGTATCTCTCGGTCAACAAAGCCGTGATTACGCAAGCGTCATCGGCGATTCCGGTTGTTCCACTTTATATAAGCGTGCTTTATGATATCATGGATGAACTGGAAACGAACGAGGATCCGATTGGTCAGATGGGGAGGTTGTTCAGTGAACATCTTGGCCCAGGTTTGATACCTACGTTGGATGCTGATCGACGGCTGAGACTTGATGATTTCGAGCTTCGCTCCGATATCGTGGCGGAGGTAGCGTGGCGTTGGGAGAAAGTGAACACGACGAATTTCCTGAATTTGTCCGATTACGCCGGATTTAAGCGTGGTTTCCGAAATTTGTTCGGTTTTGAGGTGGATGGTGTTGATTACGATGAACCGATGGAGACCGAGTTGGTTTGAAAAATGAGGGATTCGCAAAGATTTGCATTCACTCAACGCGTCGGGCGAGGCAAGATTTCTACCGCACTCCCTAATCGGTCGTTTGATCCCAATAGGAAATGGTGGGCAGTGCCCACCCTACAAACTACGAAATGTTTATTCATAAGATGCCGGATATTTGTAATCGGCATCCAACGATTCGTGTATTGAAGTTTTAATTGTTCCATTCCCTGCCCCGACGAAAACCTTCTCGAAACGGAAAGGTTCCTTCCTCAACTGTCGGACAAAGTTTTCCTCCTCTCAGCAAGCATAATGTGGCTACGTCGAGACAGTCGCTGTGGTTATGCGCACGCAGTGTGGGTACTCGGATAGAGATCTTCTTTTCTAGTCAGCGTTGCGATTCCGGTCACATCCCGCCTCATATCTGGTAATTATACGTCTTCGTTTTCGATTGGCATTGTAATTGCTGAACCTTATCTAGAAACCGATTTGAGAGGCATGAATCCGACGCTGACGGATTCTGACGTGTGCCTTCCAGCCAGCGAATCGAATCTCCAATTTGTAATTATGATTATTAAATCATTCACGGTTCATCAAAGAGAAATATTGAACGACGGAGGAATCTATCATGAAACTTAACACGAGCCATCTGCTGATTATTATCGCCATTCTCTGTGTAATAATTGTGGCGGGCGCCGTTCACATTGCTATTCGGAATGTGAAGGACACGACTCGCTTTACGGTAGAATCTATCTTGCCCGAAGGCACGATCTCGCAACGGGAGAACCTTACGTTCGCGTTCTCCGATCCGGTTGTCGAGGAGCGCTTACTCAATAAGGACCTGGACTATTCTCCGATTGAGTTCACGCCTGAAATTCCGGGTAAATTTCGATGGGTAGACTCGGACAGGCTTCGTTTTTTTCCGGAAGTCACGTTTGCGCCGTCCACGGTTTACACCGCGAAAGTGTTTCCAAGCGTCAGTCACTCGCCAGATCGAGTTCTGAGCGGCAATCGGATGCTGTCCTTCGCTACCGAACGTTTCAAGATCAAAGCGTCAAATCTGTCGTTTGAGCGCGGCGCGGGAAGAAAAAGCCGGGCGAAGATTCGTGCAACGATTGAATTCAACTATCCCGTCGATCCCGCTGCACTGAAGGAGAAGCTCACGATTTCGTATGAGGACGGAAAGGCGATTTCGTATGTACCTGTGACCGAGAATCCATCAGATATAATCGATTTGGAAACTGTCGAGATTGAGCGCAGCGCGGATAAACAACGCTTTGTATTAAGGCTTCCGAAAGAATTCACGTGTGTCAACGGAGGCGTCGGTCTCAAGAGCGATTATCTCAACAAAACGGCGCTGAAAGGACGCGGTCACTTGATTGTCGAAAATGCGAGTGTGCGCGACAGCGGCGGGGGTCATTATTTGGAGGTTCGTTTCAACTCACGGGTCGCCCCCGACCAAGCACAACTGTTCCTGACCGTTGAGCCGGAGGGCGAATATCAACTGGTTTCTCGCCGACGTTATCTGCGAATTGAAGGCGATTTTGAGCCAGGCGACCGACGCACCGTAAAAATTGGACGAGGTTTATCCGCACAGGACGGGACAACCTTAAAACGGAATTTTTCAAGGACGCTCGCCATTCCGAATCTTGAACCGAACCTGAGATTTGTTGGCGGCGGGTTATATCTTCCCAAGGACGGACATCTAAATCTCGGTTTAGCCACGGTCAACATCAGTAGCGTGCGGGTCGACATTGAAAAGGTGTATGCCAACAATATTGTATTTCTAGCGAGTTCACAGCGTTGGTCGCGGTGGACGAAAAATCTCGGGAAGTCTCTGCACAGCGAAGAGATTAGGATTGAGTCGGTGTTAAATGAGGAGGTCACGACGCCCGTTTCCCTGGCAGACTATCTCGCGGGCGACCGAATCGGCATCTTCAAAGTGACTGCCCGCGATTCGCAGAGACGGTGGCGTTACACAACTCAGTGGGTCATGGTTACCGACCTCGGCATTATGGCAAAGAGGACTGCTGACGAGCTATTGGTGTGGGTCAATTCGCTGTCCACGTTGAAAGGAATTAGCGGCGCGAATGTCAAAGTCGTCAGCGACAATAATCAAACTTTATTGAGCGGCACAACGAATTCCGACGGTGTTGTAAAGTTTTCTTCGATATCTGAAAAATTGGAGGGATTCGTCCCATTCATGATTACAGCCGCAGAGGGGGAAGATCTTTCCTTTATTGAGCTAAATCGCCGTAAACTGTCCACTACGAACTTTGATACCACCGGAGCACCATTCTTGGAAAGCGGTTATGAAGCTTTTGTGTATACTGATCGCGGCGTTTATCGACCTGGCGAGACCGCGAACCTGGTGAGTATTGTGCGTGGAAAGGGCAATCTGACCCCACCGTCAGTTCCGGTGCTGGTACAGGTGTTGGCACCCGACAAACGTATCTTTCGAGAATTCCGTTCGCAAACCGGGGAGGAGGGCGCATTCGAGTTGAGTGTGAAGCTCCCCGACTATGCGAAGACGGGACGGTACACCGCCAAGATTGATGTTGCAGGCGGGGAAATCGGGCGTGGCAGCTTTCAAGTCGAGGAGTTCATGCCGGACCGGATTAAGGTCACCCTCACGACGGACAAGCCGGTTTATTCGGTGGGCGACAACATTTCAATCGATGTTGATGCGGTGAACCTTTTTGGACCGCCAGCAATCAATCGAAAGGTGTTAGCGAGTTGTGATATCGAATCGAGCGAGTTCGCCCTCAAAAAGTGGGATTCGTTCACGTTTTCCAATGCGGCGTTAAAGTTCAAGAAGCGTCATATCAATCTTGGCGAGTCACGCACGAATGAGCATGGAAAGGCGGTTTATCACCTTTCGATACCCTCGGAATTGAAACCGCAATCGGCGTTGAAGGGGGTATTTGTCGCCACTGTGAGCGAACCCGGTGGACGGGCAGTCAGCGCCTACAGAGGCGTGACCATTCATCCCTATACCCACTATGTTGGAATTCGTCGGTCGCCAGAGGGTTATGCGAAGCTCAATGAGGAGATGACACTGGAATACATCTCCGTCGACAAGGAGGGCATTCCAACTGCCGGGCGGAACCTAAAATTGACGACGTACAAAATCCGTTGGAATTCCATTCTACGTCAAGATAGCAATGGAAACTACCGGTATGTGTCGGAGAAGCAAGCAGAAATACTTCAGTCGGTTCCGCTCCGTTCGGAGGAGGGAGTTGGAAGGTATGCGTTCGCGCCTGCGGAATATGGTCGATACCGGATAGAGGTTCGGGATTTAGACTCGGGGGCGTCCGCCTCAACGGAATTTTACACCGCCGGTTGGGGCTACACACCTTGGGCGATGGAAAATCCAGACCGACTTGAGATTGACTTGGATAAAGAAAGTTATAAACCCGGTGAAATCGCGAAGGCACAGATTAAAGCCCCATTTGCCGGCAAACTCATCTTGACGGTAGAGCGGGAAAATATATTGAGCTACCGAACAGTGACAATGCAGGAGAACACCGCCGTCATTGACGTGCCGATTCTGGATGGGTACAAGCCCAACGTTTACCTGTCCGCCAGTCTTATTCGCTCAACCACTTCGCTAGAGAGGCATGCTCCTGCCCGCGCCTTCGGTGTCGTTCCTGTCAAGTTGAACGACGATGCGAATCAGTTGGCAGTCGAAATTGAGGCGGTGAATACATCCCGTCCAAATCAGGAACTTGAGGTGCTCGTTCGTGTTGAGGCGCCGTCTTCGTCCGGAAGAGGAACGTACCAGCTTACGGTTGCGGCAGTTGACGAGGGCATTCTTCAGTTAACCAACTTCCAAACCCCGGACGCTCACGGCTTTTTCTTTCGACAACGGGGTTTGGATACCGACACTTTGGATCTCTATTCGGCAGTTCTGCCCGAAGTCGAATCAGCAACAGGCTCATTCAGCACTGGCGGCGGCGACGGCGTCGATGCTGGGCGCAAAAAGCGATTGAGCACCGTCAGCGTGACGCGGGTGAAGCCTGTGTCGCTTTGGTCAGGACTGGTGGCGACCGATGACATGGGCAACGGCGTGGTCCGATTCAGCGTACCGCAGTTCAACGGCACACTACGTTTGATGGCGGTTGCGTTCGCGGGCGACCGATTTGGAAAGGCTCACGAATCGGTCATTGTTCGCGATCCGATTGTCCTGACGCCTACTTTTCCGAGATTCGTATCGAGCGGCGACCAGTTCAAAGTTCCCGTGAGCGTGTTCAACGGAACAGTGGAGGACGGCGACTTTGAGGTGACATTGAATCGGGAAGGGGCTGTCGAGATTCTGGGGGACAGTACGCATTGGATTCGTCTCAACACCGGTGAGGAACGACAAGTGTTTTTTGAGCTTGCGGCTCAAGATGCCATGGGTAAACTCACGTTCAACCTCTCTGCGGAAGGAAACCGCGAGAGCACGCAGATGGAAACAAGCCTTCCTCTTCGGCCAGCGGCACCACCGATCACACAAACGGGCTACGGCGTAGTAAACGCTGGGCGTGAAGCGGAATTCACCTTTCCGTCTAATTACATTCCGGGAACTAGCGAGTTTGATTTGACGCTATCTTCGTTTCCAGCCGTAAGATTTGCCGGTGGAATCTCGTACCTTCTGCGGTATCCTTACGGGTGAGTTGAGCAAGTCACAGCGGGGGTCTTCCCGCTGCTCGCATTTGAGAACATCGCACAAACCGTTAATCCGGATCTTTTTCCAACAGGCAGCGCGGATTACTTTATCGTCGAAGGTATTGCAAAGTTGGAGAGCATGATGATGCCGGACAACAATTTCGCTTATTGGCCAGGCGGTAGCTTCACGAATTACTGGAGCAGCATATTTGCTGCACACTTCTTGGTTGAAGCGCGGAAAGTCGGCTATCAGGTTTCCGACCGTATTTATAAGATGATGCTGGAGGCGCTGCAACGCGAAGCCAAGCGTGAAGCACGGGGGAGCCATCAACTCCAGCGGATTGCGTACGCAGTCTACGTCTTGGCAGCGGCGGGTCAGCCGGAGAAGAGCACCATGCTCTACTTAAAGAACAACCGATTGAATGACCTCAACGATTACAGCGAGTTTCAACTGGCTGGGGCGTTCGCACTGTCCGGCGATCTTGACACCGCGTTGTCGATGCTCCCGGGAAACGTTGCTCCGACGAGTGATGGGGTGCGTGAGTCTGGCGGGAATTTCAACTCGCCCGTGCGGGCTCAAGCTATCATGCTCGATGTATTGGCAGAAGTGCACCCAGACCATCCATCGGTGTCCCGGTTGGTCAAGAATCTGACCGACGCTGCGTCGGTCACGGGTCGGTGGCAGACGACTCAGGAAAACGCTTTCGCGTTCCTAGCAATCGGCAAGATACTAAAGCAAGATATTGATGCGCAGTATACTGGCACCATCACCATTGACGGGGAACGTCTTGCAGAGTTCGGACCGGCAGATCAGCGGCATTCGAGCAAGGAATGGAGCGGGAAACGTGTGCGTTTGAGCCTTGAGGGGACTGGGAATAGCTACTACCAATGGAAGTCTTTTGGCGTGGAGACAGGTTCGTCTGTAGAGGAATTCGACAGCGAGTTACAGGTTAGGCGCCGATATCTTTCAGAGAATGGCGACCCAATTGCGGATAGCGTTTTCAAGCACGGGGATATGATTGTTGCAGAGATTTCGGTAAAAGCGTTGACAGCCGATTTGGAAAATGTGGTGGTTGTGGATATGCTTCCGGCGGGATTCGAGATTGAGAATCCGCGCTTGGAATCTCGCGCAGGTATCCCATGGCTATCCAAAAAGCGTTTCAAACCCGATTACACCGATATTCGTGATGATCGTCTGATTTTCTTCGGTAAATTTCCACGAAGGAAGGAACAGAAGTTCTACTACGCTCTGAGAGCAGTGACACAGGGCGAGTTCATACTGCCGCCTGTCACGGCTGAAGCCATGTACGATCCGTCGAAGTCATCGGTGGCATCGGGTGGGAGCATCAAAGTAGTACAATAATGTACGATAAGAAAAGCCATCTTGATATTGGGACAGCCTCGCGTCTCCGAATCGTGTTCGGGTTACTTAACGTCGCAATCATATGCTGTCTTTTGTTAGGCCTTGGAGGCTACCTTGCTGGAATCTCCTGGTATTTCGGGTTAATGGTGCATTTCAAAGTGCAGTACCTTGCCGTGTTGTGTTTCTGCGCGATCGCGGTAGCAATTACACGTCGGTGGCCGTGGTTTGTAGTCGCGTTGTTCGGAATCTGCATCAATGGAATTGCAGTATATCCATGGTACGCGCCAGATCAATCACATCTATCTGCATCACCGAATCCGGAACTGCGGGTATTATTCTCAAATGTGCATGTACTCAATCAGCAACCCGAAAAGCTAATTGAGCTTGTTGAGACTGAGCAGCCCGATGTGCTTATACTACAGGAGATAAGTAGCCATTGGGTGCGGTCGTTTGAAACCGATGGACTTTCATTCCCAAATAGGCATTTAGTGCCTCGGGACGACAGCTTCGGAATAGGCATATTTAGTCGCATTCCCATTCATATGTCCGAGGTAATTCACTTCGGTAAGCTGTATCCCAGCATCCTCGCAGTCGTGGAGATTGGCGGTGAACGGGTTACTATACTAGCATTGCATCCGCCCCCACCAGTTAGCGAGCAAGCGGCCGCGATCAGAAATGAACAGCTTCAAGCTGCCGCATCATACTTTCGAGAGATTCAAACTCCGAAATTAATCATCGGAGACTTAAATACAACGATGTGGTCGCGGAATTACACGCGCTTCGTACGCGATTCGGGACTTAAGAATGCACGCCGTGGATTCGGGATTCTTCCGACATGGCCAACGTATTTTCCCCCCATGTATATTCCAATCGATCATTGTCTCGTCAGTCCTGATATAACCGTGGTCGATATGAGAACAGGGAACGATGTCGGCTCTGACCACTTGCCGCTGATTGTTGACCTCTCTCTGACTTCGACCAATCTGCCAACTCGGCGTAAAAGCGTTATACACAACGCAAGCGTCACAGATTGGAGGAAACCAAAATGAGAAAACAGACGACGTTCTTTAGTAGTATCTGCTTGGCAATTTTTGCGATCGTATCTTCACTTCATGGAAACGGGCTAACCGGCAATGACATTGCAGAGCAGGCGAGAGATGATCTTGTCCGTTACAAGAAGGGCGATGAGATAGCCTATTACAGATTGGACGCTATCCGCGATGAAAGGTTATTTCCAGTGTTTCTTGAAGCACTAAATGATTCCGACGCGGACGTTAGGAGCCTCGCGGTAAATCAACTCACGAACTATAAGAAGGTGGAGACGATAGCACCGATTTCGGATGTGCTCAAGCACGACAGCCATGAAGAGGTGCGTGCAACGGCGGCGTCAAGTTTGGGCCAGCTTGGTTACAACGAAGCGGGCAAATTTCTTCTTGATGCATTGAATGACGAATCGCCGAACGTCGTGGAAGCGGCGATACGGGGATTGGGATGGCTGAGGTCCGAGGAAGCGATCGAACCGCTGACTGCGAAGCTGCGCGGTGATAACGAAAAGGACTGGGCGATTCAGCGCGCTGCCGCGGATGCATTACGGGATATTACGGGCAAAGACTGGGATTGCGGCATACACGAATTCCCGCCGGATCTTCGGGTACGGGATGCGGACATTACGCTTGAAGCCTATCAACGCGCGATGGAGTATCTAGCAGAGAGGCTCCCTGAGATGATTGATACCACCATCACTACGGAGGAGTTGACCTCGGGCGAAGGGTTTTACACCGGGTATTGGAATCACCTGACGATTATTGAGGGGTATCAATTGAAACAGAGCTTCCAAGTTCAAAAGGTGGCGGTGCATCAAACTTCGCAATCACAAAAGTTGAGCGAAGCGACAGAGGAGGACGTCATAGCCGCGCAAAAGGCGTACGATGCGGCGCGACAGAAATACGAAGATTTTCTGGCGCACAGTGTTTGGGCAGATTGAGTTGAAGGAGATGTGAAGAATTCATTTAGCGGATTGTGCGTTGTGTGACGCGGTATAGGCTGTCTAGGGATGGTTAATAATCACGCGGTTAGGACATGGCATTCTCCAATTTGGATAGCAACTGGCGCAAATCGCTTACACATTCAGGCAGGCTGACTCTAATGCCTTGATGAATTTGGTCATAACAGTAATCTTGCCACTCTTTACCTTGGTTCCACGCTTGCTGCGATATAGCGAATCGGATGTCAAATCCGAGAGGGAGTAACAGCGGGTCGACCGAGTCGCATCGAACACCTGCCGCAGCACTGAGGGCAGTTCGTATCGAATCATTGTGCTCCAAAACGCGGTTAACGACATTGGTACATACTTCCTGCTCTAGTTGTGCGTCAACAATTGCGAAAGCTAGTAACCATTGATCTTCCTCATTTTTTAGTCGGGATATTTCGTAGCCCTTACTGAGTGTGATTTGCCCATTATCGACTTTCCATCGAATGCCATTTGGAAGCTGAAAAATACGATGCCTCAATGACAGAAATTTATCGGACACCTTTAATCTCAAGTCGAGTGCCATCTTTTTGTAGGAATGATATTCGCCATACAAAACCGCGACAGCTTCGCCAATTTCCGACGGATTTTTACCTTTCGGAGTAGTTAAGAACTCGCGCGCGACATCTTTATCCATTATTCCGTTCCATTCGGAGAGTTTCCGTTATCATATGCGAGATGATGATAGATATGTCTTCTAAACCGCGGTCCCTGCCCCATTTTAATAGATCATCATACGCCCCTTCAGGAATCGTAGCTCCGATCTCAAACTTGGATGCATTAATTCTTTTTTTCACAAATGTCATTAACTCTTCAATGGTGGCTTTATGCCTCAACTTGTTCAAAGCCTCAATGGCAAATCGTCTGCCTTCATTGTCGTATTTCTGAAGCCAAGCCGCTCGTTCTTTCATCTTCTGTTGTGATTCTTCGAAGTGAGAGATGTCAAAGGTATTCGTCACAATCGCCTGTGCCTGTTTAGAAGTGATGAGGGCTCGATTTAGCATTTCCAAAACATCGTCGGGCAGCGCGGATAACCTGAAATACTCTATAACTGTATTGATTTTCACGCCAAGGTAATTAGCTGCAAGTTGAAGTGCATCTTGCCCTGTGTGACCATCACCGGTATAACGCTTATATATTCTGTTTGTCCAGTAGGCTTTGTCGGAAAACGACAACTCTCCTCGCGCCTCATTTTCAGACCATGAACGCTGAATAGCCTCATCATCGCTTAATTCGAGTACGACAGAGGGAATTTCTTCCAATCCGAGTTCCAAACACGCCTTGAGCCTACACTGCCCGCTAACATGCTGAAATTCGTATTGAGATGCGGGGTTAGGATGCGGTCGAACAGTGATTGGAAATTCTGGCCAATATCCATGTTGAGCGATAGACGTCTTGACTTTTTCAACATTTTCATCAATGCCTAGTCTGCGAACGTTGATATCGCTCCGAGGATCAATTGAACTAACGGGAATGGGTCTAATTTGGTTCATTCAATAACCTTCTTTCAAAGTGAAGAAATGTATCGCTTCTGATTATCCTGTCACGCGTGGAAACCAAGCCCATTACTGATTCTGGTGAAGTGGAGATTCGACAGCATTCAGTGCGTATTATACATTTTTTCGCAGCAATATTCAAGGTTTTCGCATTGTCAGGCAACGGAAAACGTATCTTATTATAGAGGATGTCCCATGGCGGTAGAATGTACGATTAGTGTTGGGATTAACTCAAGTTTTGGCAGGTTCAGGCAGAGTGTGCACTCGAAAACTCCTCTAAAGATTAGCGATCATTAACGAATTCCGTTCAACCCATCCTACGACCCCTGCAACATAATTTACAAGACCGCAAGTTGGATCAAGCGACGGAGGAGGAGGTCACAGCCGCGCAAAAGGCGTACGATGCGGCGCGACAGAAATACGAAGATTTTCTGGCGCACAGTGTTTGGGCAGATTGAGGTCAGAGGATCCGCGCGGTTTTTGGCGAATCTCAATGTTGGGTAGGGGATTTCTATCAGGGTTGGCTATCGCGTTCGCTGTCCACTCACTTGATCACTCACTATTCGTTCGCTTGATCCCTACAAGAGTCTTCTATGAAGAATGGCTGTCCACGGCATGACGAAACGCTTTGATATGCGTCGGTGTCGTTCCGCAGCACCCGCCAATGAGATAAGCGCCCTCGTCAATTAACTCCGGTACGTGGCTTACCATCTCCTCCGGCGCTTGTGAATAGTATGTGCGGTGGTTTTCATCCAACTGCGGCATTCCTGCATTCGGATACGCCATTATGTGTTTTGGCTCCGATCCATTCCCTTCCATAGCGATTCGCGTTTGCCTTACGCCGTTGATGGCATACGGCATCCCGGAATGTTCGTTTCGCCTCGTTTCCGCCCCGCAATTCAATCCAATCAGGTGAATATCATCAAGAAGATTCCTTCCGTCAGAAAATTCGCCGCTCGACAGAATCTTGAGTAGGTCGGTAGCGGAGTGCCCCCAGTCCGTCTTGTAGATGATTTCACCGGAGCGTCGATCCTTGGTGTATTTGTAGGTCAGATTTACGGCTATCGGGATACCTACCTTTCTAGCCACGTCGACCGCGATTGCCGCCTCTTTCGCAGAGAACATCGTCTCAATGCAGAAAAAATCCACCCCGCCTTCCGCCAATGCGTAGATAACCCTTTCGTGGGCGTCCCTGACATCCTGATTTGGGATTCCGAAATCGGTGTCACCGCTGTCGGCTTCGATGGCGCCGGGAGAGGGCCCCACGGTCCCTGCAACATATACAGGTCTGCCGCTTTCTTCAACCGCGGTTTGGGCGTGTTTGACGGCAGCCGTTACAAGGTCTTCGGCTTCAGCAGCGCTTTTTCCCGCCATTTCCAGATGCAGGGGTGACACGACAAAGGTGTTTGTGCCAATCGCGTCTGCCCCAGCGTTAATGTAGGACAGATGGACGTCAGCGACTGCCTCCGGGTACAGTTCGTTGGCTAACGCACTGTTTGCCAGTTCTATGCCTTTGGCGAATAGTTGAGAACCGAAGCCGCCGTCAAAAATCATCGGCTTTGACTCTTTGAGTCGTTCCAGAAAGGTTTTCATGAGTTTAAGGTTGGATAGATGCGTTAGATTGTGTTTTCGACGATTGAGGAATGAAGTTGGTCTTGACAGGAGATTGGCGCGCAATATTTGATGGTTGCGTTCCTCCGGCAAAAACTGACAAGCGGTATTTTACCAGACGTTACAGTGTAGTTTCAAACCATTCTTCAGAGCATGTTTGGGGGATGACGCCTGCATTTGGGTTATGGGGGTGTTCGCTGTCCTGGTTTGAATGGGATGTGCACGAGGGCGGAGCGAGAAAACACGACGAGGTGAAAACGGGAAAGTGTTGAAACTTGGAGGTGCGACGACTCGCACTAGGATCTCTATCGCACTCCCTATTCACTCGGTTGATCGCACCCTGCAGGAAATGGTGGACGGTGCCCACCTTACAAGTGAAATTCGCTTGACGGAAATAAGAAAGATGGGGTACACTCTTATGCGTCTTGAGGATGGGGTTTCTGTGTGCCGGGATGTCGGAAATGGTAGACGAGCTAGATTCAGGATCTAGTGGGCATTTTTGCCCGTAGGGGTTCAAATCCCCTTCCCGGCATTCGCAGTTAGACGCCTTGAGCGTCGACTGTCTTGCCGATAGTTGTTGAGTCAACTCTCACGGGGCTGGGAATCTTGCTATCTAGTTCGCCGTTCAGCATTCAAGGTTTCGGGCACTACACGAAGAAAGAGCAGTACCGCGAAATAGCCGATTCCCGCTAAAACGAAACTAGAGGCGCCTAACCCCCACAAATCGGCGACATTTCCCACAACCAGATGCCCCGCAGCCCCACCGAAGTCCCCCAGCAATCGCCACATACCGAGGAATTCGCCAGTCCCCTCCCTTGGAGCGAAATCGGCTCCAAGTGTCATCATTATTCCCGATCCGATACCGTTTCCAAATCCGATTAGGATGGCTGTTCCCAACAGCGTGCCAAATTGTCCGGTGAATGGCATCAATA